>OZ245881.1:2665000-5407110 GCA_965229505.1 Cyclobacteriaceae bacterium | reverse complement strand
TAAGGCCAACATGTCCAATAGTAAGGCGTTGATGGCGAGGATTACAGAAGAATGGCGCCAACTCAATCCAAACAGCCCATTGGAAATGTCTTTTCTGGACGATGAACTCAACAGCCTTTATGAAAATGAAGAACGAACCGCGAACATCTTGATGCTATTTACTTTATTGTCTATTGCGATCGGCTGTCTTGGTTTGTTTGGGCTCACTACTTTCGTCGTGGAAAAGCGCACGAAGGAAATTGGTATCCGGAAGGTGCTGGGGGCCTCTGAGATGCTCTTAATACGATTACTATCGTGGGATTTCTTGAAGCTGGTGCTCATTGCCAATGTTCTAGCGTTCCCATTGGCCTGGTATGGCATGAATCAATGGCTTGCTAACTTTGCCTATCATATAGCAATCGGTTGGGAGATATTCCTGGTGACCGGATTGGTTGGGATGTTTATTTCCTTGTCGACAGTTATTTTTCACGCATTGCGCACGGCGAGATCCAATCCTACTTCCTCACTGAGGAATGAGTAGTAACCTGAGTTCGACTTTAAAACCACTCTAAATTTGTCATATCGCAGTGTAACGGAGATATCTTCTTAAAAAGGATGAAAAAATTACCCTCTCAATTCAGTTTTAGAGAATAATAAGTTTTCTCCTATCGTCGAAAAGACAAATTTGGAGTGGTTTTAAAAGTTTGATTAATCGAACTGAGGTTAGTAGCAGTATATAGACACAAAAAAGGCCACTATCTAGTTGTCGATAGTGGCCTTTTTACTTTTTTGGATACTGACCTATTGTTCAGATTTGTCATAAGCCCTTACATCATCGATGTGAAGCTTATGAACGTGCTTGTCTATGTGCTCAACTCTTGAGTCAATATGCTTGATGTATTTTTTCAGGTCAGTTTCCAGTAAAAGGATTTGGCCATCATAGGAGTTAGCCCCAATGTCATTCTTCGAGTATTTCTTATCATGCTCGATCTCTCTGCGAAAACTGCATTCATCTTTGAGTTTGATCATGAACGCCGTTGTACTGTACTCATTCTCAAACTTCTCTATTTCCTTAAGAGTGGCTTTTTGTTCTTTGTCATCAAGTAGCGCCATTTCGGTAGGGTCGGTGATGATCTTTAGTACCAGCGAATCATAATGATGTATGATGCCCAAAGTGTTGATCACATTAGCCCGATAGGCATCTATGGTACAATAAGACTTAAGGCCGGAGTACGTACTCAAGTCAGCAGACAAGGTTTCCCACTCAGTAACTAACTGGTCAAACTCCTGCTCAAGACTCAATTCTTGCTCTTCTGTCGTATCCTGCGCATAGAGAGCAGTTCCCAAGAAGATGATCGATAGAGAAAGTATCAGCTTATTCATAAGATGTATTTTAATTCAAATTTATAGTAAAATCTTCTTTTCCACTTTACAACATTGATGCCAAGGTTTTATTGAAGATTCCGTCAACATTTTCAAAACAATATTGTGAAGCTATCGTTTATGATAGTAATACTATTAAAACAGTAAAAAAGTTATGCCAAATATGTTCAACTATTGTAAGGTAATTCTAGGTAAAGTCAGTTTTGACCGATCCTTGTTCAGGAAGGAATATAGGAAGTCATTAAGGATACTGAGTGACGCTGAGGCGCAGGCATTAAAGCACTGGATTAGAAATCAGAAGAATCTGGCTGAGCCTGAAATGTATTGAAGTTTACCATTTAGTTGGTAGTTATCTCGTTTAGCTAGTGGACCTGCCTGTTTTCAGGCAGGTCTTTCTATATTTACCCTATGGGTATTTCTAAGCTGGTTTCCTGGAATGTCAATGGTATTCGTGCTATTACGAAGAAGGATTTTTTTGATGATGTGAGCACGATGGATCCTGATGTGCTATGCCTTCAGGAAACGAAGGCCACTGTAGATGCTACCAAGGAAGCGCTTACTCCGCTCGAAGGGTATCATATTTATGGTAATGAGTCAAAAGCACGCAAAGGATATTCCGGAACAGCAATTATCTCCAAGGTCGAACCAATCAATGTGACCTATGACATAGGACACCCTGAGCATGATCAGGAGGGAAGAGTCATCACAGCTGAGTATGCGGAATACTTCGTCGTAGTGGTGTACGTGCCCAACTCTGGGGAAGGACTCAAGCGAATAGACTACCGTGAATCCTGGGACAGAGCATTTTTCGATTACTGCAAGGGACTTGAAGCGCGAAAGCCGGTCATTGTCAATGGTGATCTAAACGTCGCGCACACAGAGCTTGATATTGCGCGCCCGAAAGCAAACTATAACAAGTCAGCAGGTTACACCCAGCGTGAGATCGACGGCTTGAGCCATTGGCTTGACAATGGGTTTGTTGATAGCTTCAGACATTTCTACCCTGATGAGGTGAAGTACAGCTGGTGGAATTACAGATTCAAAGCCCGTGAGCGAAATGTGGGTTGGCGGATAGACTATTTCCTGATCAGTGAAGGCCTGATGAGTAAAGTCAAAGATGCGTTGATCTTCAACGAGCATTATGGATCAGATCACTGCCCTGTGGGCGTTCTGGTTGAGGACTAATTAGGCATTATCGGTCATTTCTTGAGCTATGATTGCGATGCTTTCCTTCTGACATCCTTTCGGAAATGCGCTGCTTAATCTCATCCATTTTCTGCTTCTGCTCAGGAGTACACATCTCCCTTATTCTCCTGAAGTGTTCAAAGGTCAAGAAGTCAATCTCACCTTCCAGCTGACCAATATCTTTCGCAAGTCGCTGAGCCTCGTTGCTGTCCTTCGCGTTCATCAGAGATTTCTTCAAGTCTCTGATCCTATCCATTTTAGGTTCTACCACTGCAAAATGATCTTTTCTCAAACCTTCAAATTGCACTTCCTGTGCCTCGTTTAGGTCTAGCTGCCTCACCAGCATATGTGAGGAGGGTCTCCTTGACCTGTCGTGTCCGGTAGAGTGAAGTACGATCATCGCAATCAGCACCAAATTGATGACGACCATTACGATAAGCCCGATAGTTATAGTTTTTTTACTCATGATTCTGATTTTATCATTCTTCTATATAGCTGTACATCGATGTGTATTCAAGCTGATACTCATCGATGAGCACCTCCATTTTGGCGGTTTGACCTACCGGAATATCCTCCAGGTCGTAGCTGTATAATACTACGCTCAAATTGATGAGCATAAGCAGCGCAATTGACCCCATGGCCCATCGACTTTGAAAAAATGCTGTCAGCCAACCCACTTCTGAAATGGTTTCTATGCTTCTATCCAAGCGACTCTTCACTCTGGTGTAGAAGAAGGGCGATGGATTAACCATTTCTATGTGATCAAGACTACTCATCACCTCATTCACGAATGATTCTGCATCTTTTTCTTCTCGATCATCCGTATTGTTCTTATTGTGATTCATAATAGTAGGTGGTTAAGTGTTTTTTCAAATTTGATTTGGCTCTGTGCATCAGAGATTCTACCGATGATAAAGACGTATTCATGATGCTGGAGATTTCCTGATAACTGAGCCCTTGTATCTTATGAAGAGTAAATGCTGTCTGTTGGCTTTCCGGTAGGCGGTCAATAGCACCGAAAAGCATGGCAGCATTCTCCTTTTGCTCCAGCTTGATGCCTGGATGAACAAAGTCTGGTGGCTCCACCATCTGCTCTCCGTCGGAGTTAAACAAACCGAGTATCGGGGCGAATCTTTTTTTCCTTTTCTTGTACCGCATCAACTCCAGCGATTTTGTTACCGCAATTCTGTAAATCCAGGTTGACAATTTAGATTCTCCTTTGAACTTTTCAATTGACTGGAAAACCTCAATAAATACTTCTTGAGAGACGTCTTCAGCTTCACTTTCCGATCTAAGTAGTCCCAGGGAAGTATTGTAGACAAGTCGCTGATATAACTCTACAAGGGTGCGGAAGGCCTCCTCCGAACCGACTTTTAGATCATCTACCAGTGCTTGGTCTTCCAACAATGCCTGCATTTATTGATTAGAGGTCAATCAAAGAAGAAACTTGCGCATGAGAAAGAGTATTCTCTTGTTTATTCAAGTTTTAACGATAAACACGACCCTGAGTGACCTACATGATCGGACTTTGGTCACGCGGAAGACTCAGTCTAATGACACCTTCCGAGTAGGGAGCGATTTCATACGGGTTATATATGAAGGTGATACTGTCATTGCTGAGTATGAAGTTTTCGTTGGGGGTGATGGTCTCTGTAAGCAGAGAAATGGAGGGGTCGATACTTACTGACATAATGGTGCCCATGCGATCCACTTCCTCCTGCGAGTACAGGTCCGCGAGCACAATAGGTTTGCCTGTAGCTTTATTCACCTGATAGTAGTTAATGGCGTAGTTGCCATGAGCACCACCGCCATATTCATTGATGGCTGCAGCAATTAAAATTGCCGAATCAACCTCATTCTCTACGGTGATTTGATGTTTTGTGAACCAACTCTGGCTGCTCTCAGGGAAATCACGTTTGAATTCGGCATAATTGGTAATGAAATCCAAGGCAATGCTGTCCAGGGGTAGCGTTCTAAGGTCTGGGTCAAAGACTGGGGACTTAATGTCGCTAATAAACTGATTAACAGCCTCGAGGCTTGCGCCTTCAAAAACGGGATACGACACTTCGAAGTAGGTACAGTTCTCATCAGTGCTTTCACAATTCTCAAATGAAGCGTAGAAACGCTCCATCCTAAATTCGGATGGCTCTGCGGGTTTTTGATCTTCTGAGTTTTCCTGAGTAGCCGGCTCACATGCCGCTATCGCAATCCCAAAAGCGAGGTAGACAAAGTATCGTTTCATAACTGAAGAATTGAAGTCTTAAATTACAGAATAATTGTCTCTGAATTCAATGAACATGAATGACATTCTAGTACCAACGTTGCTGGTCGATGAGGATATTCTAATTGCGAATCTTGATCGGATGGTTTCCAAAAGCAGATCTAGCGGGTTGACATTTCGCCCTCATTTTAAGACCCATCAAAGCAGAATGATTGCCAGGCACTATCGTGAAAGAGATATCCATAAGGTTACGGTGAGTTCTGTGGGTATGGCGAAGTATTTTGCCGAAGACGGTTGGGATGATATTACGATTGCTTTTCCCACCAATGTGCTTGAGAATAAGGCCATTGCTGATCTACACGATAGAATAAAACTTAATCTGATTGCGGACAGCAAGGACACAATTCAAAGAATTGACAGCTGGGGCCTCCAGGGTATTGGGCTGTTCATCGAAGTGGATGCAGGCTATCACCGCACCGGGATGGATATTGAAGATACTCAAGGGTTGAATGAGTTGGTAAGTCAGGTAGAATCAGCTCCGTCCATCAATTGGAAAGGCTTTCTCATTCATAATGGACATACTTACAAATCAAGGGGCGAGCAGGAAATCATATCTGCCCACCAAGCTTCATTTGATTTGTTCAAGAGACTCAACCGGTTTAAGGAGCAGCATCCCGAAATTATCATTAGCGTTGGTGATACGCCGGCTTTCAGCACCGTGGAAAACTTCTCCGACTTTGATGAGATGAGACCGGGCAATTTCATCTTCTACGACCTTGCCCAATGGCAAATCGGTTCATGTGAATTGGGTGATATTGCTGTTTGCATGGCTTGTCCCATAGTAGGGGTTTATCCGGAGCGAGGGGAGCTAGTGGTCTATGGAGGAGGTGTTCACTTTTCTAAAGATCGTATCAACGTAGATGGAACAGAGGTGTTTGGTTTTCCGGTAGGGCTTAGTGCCAATGGGTGGCATGTCGCCAAGAGAGCGGGGCATGTGTCCTCACTAAGTCAGGAGCACGGGATCATCAAGATGCCCGCAGCTCAGTTATCACAATACAGCGTTGGGGATCTTATCGGCGTATTGCCAGTTCACTCTTGTCTTACTGCTGAGGCGATGAAAGGTTACAGAACGCTCAGTGGAGAGCTGCTTGATCATTATTGAAACGTATTTAATACGAAAGCCATTTTACTACATTGGTAAAATGACTTTCTAGGTATTTGACTGTGCAGCTATCGTTTCTTCATGAAGAAGTATACGATGGCCGTAATGATGCTGAACAACAAAGCACAAATCGACCAGATGATTTTTGATCCGGTTGACATTCCTTTTTGCTGGGTCCATACTTCGTAGAGTACCCAAACTGCAGCTACAAGAGCCACGATATACACGATATTATTCATAGAAATGGATTTAGGTTATGCGGTTAAGATAGGAAAAAATAGAGTTTGCGCTAAGACCAGGCAATCCGATTTAGGTTAAGCCGACTTCAGAAGCCATGAGCTAAGCCAAATTATCGATGAAGCAGGGTGGCTAAACCAACCGCTCCAGGATCAGACAGCCTGCCAAACCAATAAAAGAGACGAGCGTTTCCATAACCGTCCAGGTCTTGAAGGTCTGCCATATGGTGAGATTGAAATATTCCTTGAACATCCAGAAGCCTGTATCATTGACCTGTGAGAATGTGAGGCTACCTGCCCCGGTTGCCAGTACTAATATTTCAGGGCTCACGCTGGTGGTAGCGATGAGGGGTGAAGCAATACCCGCAGCAGTCAAGGCAGCTACTGTGGCTGAACCCAGGGCAATTCTTAGCGCTGCGGCAATTGACCAGGCCAGTACAATGGGTGAGATGTCTGTGCCCTGGAGGGACTGAATAATGGCATCACTCGTACCACTGTCTATAAGAATCTGCTTAAACCCGCCTCCCGCACCAATAATCAACAGGATCATTGCAATGCCTTTCACCGACTGAAGGCAGATGTCTGCGATAGCTGACATCTTTTTGCCCATTCTTATTCCGAGGGTGTAAATAGAGATGAGCAGTGCGATCAGAAGCGCCATCACTGGCTCCCCAACGAAAGACACTACTGGCAGGATGAAGTGATCTTCCGGTAGGTTGAGCTTAAGCAAAGCGGATAGGCCCATCAAGATCACCGGTATCAATGCTGTGCCCAGGCTGCTGGCGAAAGATGGAGTGTGTTCATCAATCTCCTTAAGTGTGAACAAGTTCTCGGGTATTTCGGTGACCATGCCTTTGAGTGTCTGCCCAAAAAGTGGCCCAGCGATAATGATAGTAGGAACAGCCAAAATGAGGCCGTAGAGAAAAGTGATGCTCATGTCAGCTCCATAAATTACCGCCAGCGTAGTAGGTGCGGGGTGGGGAGGCAGGAAGCCATGTGTCACGGATAATGCTGCCACCATTGGGATGGCCAGGTAAAGCAGCGGTAGTTTTGAAGTTTTTGCGATAGCAAAAACCAGTGGGATGAGCATCACGAACCCCACTGAGTAAAACATTGGGATACCTACTATGAAGCCGGTCAGTACCATGGCCCACTGAATACTAGACTCACCAAAGGCCGAAACCAGTTTTTGTGTAATCTGCTGGGCAGCTCCGGTATCAGCCAATATGCCACCTAGCATGGCGCCAAATCCAAGTACAAGCGCCAAATAGCCCAAGGTGCCTCCGGTACCATTCTGCATCGACTTGAGCACCTCTGAGGCGGGCATCCCTTGTGCAAGTCCAACACCAATAGCGACGATGACAAGAGCAATAAACGCGGGTACTTTAAATCTTATGATAAGGAGTAGCAGTACTGCTATACCGAGAGCGATGATCAAAAATGGCATTGACTATTGTAGCTTGGGTTCAATTTCCGCAAAGTAAACATTTCTTGTTTCTTGATATTATTTCAGTCCACGCGACTATGCTTCAGGTTAGGCCTGAGGACAGAAAGAACCAGTAAGGTCTGAGAAAAATGATCATTCACCGGGAGTTAATGATCATTTCCGTAGTTGTGCAAGTTGATCTAGTCTGGATTACGGAATGCCATTAAATAGAAAAAGCAGGGTACAAGACCCTGCTTCGTTTCGTTCATTATCAACCAGCTATGGATAAGTATGAACACTTTAAAAGTAATTCATAAATCTGGAGATAGCATGGATTATAGTCCAAATTCATAATTTAATCGTCGAACAGCGCTTTTCAACCGATGAAAGTCAATTGAAGAGGCACTTAATCAAAATCTGTAGCTAATTAAATCTAGGCTGTCCTATTCTGATAACCCTGTTGCTTCTCTGCATTTTTTATTACCTCGTCTCTAATCTTATCATAATTGGATGTGGTAATAATATGAAGGGGAAGAACCAGCGCCAGGAGTAGGACTACTCCAAACATTAAAAAGGCATGGTTATTACTAAAATTGAGGATATTTCCTGCGACGCTCATTGCGATTAGCCCAAGGCCGACAACAGCTGCAATGTTCTTAATTGTTTTCATAAATCTTTCCTAATAGCTTAGGTAAAGATAACGAAAGTCAAGCTGTTTTGTTAGTTGTTCATCAATATCTTAAGTGACAAAAACAGCTTTAATCAAAGCCTGTAGGCATATTTCCTATGTATTAAGTGGGGCGATAAGCAAAACCCCTAGGTGAACAAGTAGAGTATCAGGAATGGAAAGATTATGCCTAGCAATGACAGCTTCCATCCTCGCTGTGTAAAGCTGAATTTCCCTTTGGATATGAACATCCCGGTAATGGCGATAGTGATCATGGCCAAACCGAAAATATCGGAGTACCAAATCCACATAGGTTCCGTAGTGATGTGCAAGAAACTCATCTGACCCAATACAGGTATTCGTTTTATTATCTCGTGCTCACCTTTACCGGTCTTAGCGTCTATAGTTACTACATCGTATTCGTAAAAAACTTTGAATTCTTCGTTTTCGAGAGTTGTCTTCCTAATACTCTGATCAACATCTATTGCACTAGAGAACTCTGCCAGCCATTCGTCATTGATTTCAGATTCGCTTTGAGGAATGATGTAATCAATCTGTTTCTTTTCGTACGTGTACTTCTGCGGGTTCCAACTTCTACGATGATTGAGTGCGATCCCGGATATGGAAAAAGAAATGATAAGGCCAACGTAGAAGTAGGCAATATCGCGGTGGAGTCCTCTTTCGTTAATTTTCATATTATGAGTTTGTGTGGCTCACAATATTAATTTAGATCAATTAAAAATAATAGAATGGTAAATACTTTGTCAAAAAATCATGCGAAAGGTACTGCCTTCACGAAGTGTAGACTCTACCTCAATGCGCCCACCATGTGCCCTGAGAATCTGACGACAAAGGCTTAGCCCAATGCCACTGCCATGTTTCTTGGTGGTGAAGAAGGGAATGAAGATTTGCTCTATTGTTTCTTCTTCCATTCCTGGCCCATTATCTGTAATTGCCAACTGCACACGTCCGTTGACATTCTGGCTGCTGATGATGAGCTTAGGCTGTTTCGTTTTGTGCAATGCTTCGATACCGTTTTTGAGCAAGTTGATTACTACTTGCTCTATGAGTTGAGGGTCTGCTGTAATTGTGATTTCATCATCTAGTGCAAGGTGCAAGTCTATCTTATTATTGAGCAGGTCAGGTTCCAGAAGAGTGGTAATCCGACGGATCAGCACGCTCAGGTCGACAGTTACTAAATCCGGCGGACCGATTTGCGTTAGCGAGCGATACGCCTCGGTAAACTTTACCAGTCCCTTGCTTCTATTCTCAATGGTAGATAGCCCTCCGACCAAATCTTCAATGTGCGCATCGGTAAACACTTCAGCCCGGATTTGATGCCCATCGCTATCTAGGAGAGTTTTTCTGATTACGGAGGTAAGTGTAGATATCGGAATGGCCGAATTCATGATCTCGTGGGTCAACACGCGTATGAGTTTCTGCCAGGAGTCAAGCTCATTTTCCTCCAATTCATTCTTGATATCCTGGAATGATACGACCGTATAACCCTTGCCATTAAGTTGAAAGACTGAGTTCTTTACCGAGAGGTTTATTACACGACCTTCCCTTACATACTTGTACAGTAAAGCCCCACCCGGCTCCATCGTTATTATTCTTTCATGCAGATCGTTGAATCTATCAAAAAGGCGAGACAAGTATTTGTAGCGCTGTTGGCCAAATAAAAGCGCTGTAGCCTTATTTGTAACAATTACCTCCTCGCGCTCGTCAAACACCACTATGCCTATAGATACATGCTCGACGATCGTCTGCAGTAGCTGATGGTGCGACTCCTTTTCTGAGCTCAGTCTTTTAAACACATGCATAATTTGCTCATAGACAGCTCTCAGCTTATTATCCTTACCAGGAATGTTAGAGGCGTAGGTGAAATCACCCTGACTGATTGCCGTTAGGAAGTTGTTGAGGTCACGCTCCTGTCGCTCCAGGTATCGGATCAGATAGATAATAGCTATGACGGTGAACAGCGCCAGCCAAATACCGACAAGCCAAAAATAGGTCTGGGTGACTACATAGACTGACGCGTAACCCAATATCAGAATCAATGCCACCCGGAGTAGCAACTGTCTCCTAAGGCTATTCAAGACCGTATTTTTTCATTTTGCGATAGAGCGTCGAACGGCCAATTCCCATATCCTCAGAGGCTTTTGTCAGATTCCCCTGATGCTTCTTTATTGCTTTCAAGATCAGCTCCTTTTCGACCTCATTTTTGTTCACAGTGTTGGATGTTGGAGCAGTAGGACTATTTCCTATCGGAAAATCACCGGCGGTTATTGATAAATCATTGGCTAATATGACTACACGCTCGATGGCGTGTTGTAATTCTCTGACATTGCCCGGCCAGCTATGATTTTGTAGTTTCTTAACAGCTGAAAGCTCCAGCTTCATGCCTTGTTTTCGATATTTACTGACATATTTATCGAGATAGTGCTCAGCGATCGGAATAATATCTTCGACCCGCTCACGAAGGGGAGGAATATGAATTTCCACAGTATTGATCCTATAGAGTAAGTCTTGTCGAAATCCGCCGGTGCTCACCATCTGTTGAATATTGGCATTGGTAGCACAGATCAGACGCGCATTGAAGGGAAGAGGTGTATTGCTACCCAGCTTATAGAACTCCCGGTTTTGCAGTACACTCAATAGCTTGGTCTGAAGCGCTGTGGGGAGATTTCCGACCTCATCAAGAAACAGACTTCCTTTACCAGCGATCTCAAATCTGCCCGACCGATCAGATCTTGCATCTGTGAAAGCACCTTTCACATGCCCGAAAAGCTCAGACTCAAACAGTTTTTCCGATAGGGAACCGAGATCCACTTTGATTAATGCTGAACTACATTGGCTAGAGCGATTGTGTATTGCCCGGGCGACCAGCTCTTTACCCGTACCGTTTTCTCCGAGAATCAGCACATTAGCCTCTGTATCGGCTACTTTTTCAATAGTATCCATCACTGGTTTCATGGACGCACTACCGTAAATGAAGTCTTCTAATCCGGCGTTAAGATCATGGGCTAGGGCATGCTCTCTTTTTTGAAGGCGGCTCACCTCATTTTTGGACCGTGCCAGTTGAAAAACATTGGTGACTGTGGAAAGTAGCTTTTCTTCTTCCCACGGCTTGACGATGAAGTCAATAGCACCCTCTTTCATAGCATCCACGGCCACTTTGATATCGCCATAAGCTGTATTCATGATGATATGCTGATCCGGATGTTGCTTCAATGTCTCTCTCAGCCAATAGATTCCCTCATTTCCAGAAGTTCTACCCTGAGCAAAATTCATGTCCAGTAGCACAACGTCTACCGGAGTTTTCTTCAAGGTTTTCGGTAGCTGTTCGGGATTAGTTTCTAGCAGTACCTGATCAAATTTTCGCTTAAGGATGAGCTTGGCTGTATAGAGCACATCCTGATCATCATCAACTACCAGTATTGTTCCCTTGAGTTTGGACATGATTTCAAGATCGCCTATTGATCAAAAAAATCAAAAAGAGTTGTCCCAAAATGAAACACTCAATTATTGTTTACAAAGAAACTTGGGACAGAAAATTCTGGAATAACCTAGATATCAATGGGCAGAACCATCTTTTTTCTGACGGCTTTGCCTTGGTACATGGCGGGCTTCCATTTGGGCATTGCCTTAATCAGGTCTAACACCATATTATCCACCTCCTCATTGATGCCCATAACAATACTGGGCTCTGAGATTTCACCAGTAGGTTCTACAAAAAAAGACACGAATACCTTGCCCTTTTCATCTGTGCTTTCATTGTCGCGCACGTAAGCAAAGAATTGCTCCATGCCTCCTGGGTATTCGGGGTTCGTCTCAATGATCTCACCGAGTACTTTGTCATCCGAATTTTCTTGAGCAGAAACACTGAAAGTTGCCAGTGAGAACAAGAGTATGGTTAGTAGAATTTTCATTAGTTTTTTGAAAGTAAGCAATCCTTTTGAAATATACACGAGATTTTCGATGGGTATTGTAATTAGCGGCTAAGAGAGACTAAAGTAGAATTGACTACCTTCTTCAATTTTGCTGTCAGCCCATATGCGCCCTCCATGTTTGTCTATGATTCGCTTTGCGATAGAGAGCCCTATGCCAGTACCCTCAAATTCGGAATCACCGTGAAGTCGCTTAAACGGAATAAAAAGTTTCTCATAGTAGTCCATATCAAAGCCAACGCCATTGTCGGCGACCACAAAGGTATCGTTATCAAATCTTGTCAGGGCAATTTTGGGCTTATCTCTACCTTGAGTGTACTTCCATGCATTTTCCAGTAGGTTCTTTAATAATATAGTTAGCATGGCAGGGTCACCATTGACGCTCAGGTTGGATTCAACTTCAATCTCAATTTCACGATCGGGATCTGCGATTTTAAAATCCCGAATAATTTCATGAGCTACCTCATCTAACCTCACGGGCTGGAGGGTTAGATCAGACTGTGATACGCGTGATAGGTCGAGCATGTCACGAATGATGGATTGCATCTTTTTGAGATTAGTGGTTATCCCATCCAGCTGTTTTTCTATTTCTTGATCGTCAAGTTCTTTCCATTCATCCTTTAAGATTTTGCAGTAGTAACTAATCACCCTTATTGGAGCCTTAAGGTCATGGGAAACCGTATAGGAAAACGATTTATTTTCTTCATTTCTTGCGGCCAAATGCTTGAGTGCCTGCTCAAGGTCTTCTGCCTTTTTGGTAAGCTCTCTTTTCTGAAGTTTCACTGTATTATTGGCCATTTTTAGACGAATCCCCAGGAGAATCGCAATAATAAGACCTACAGAAATAAGCGTTATTGTGACCCGGTTGGATTTCAGTTCAGCGGCATTGAGGTCACGCTGAAATATCAATGCCTGATTTTCCCTTATTGTCTTCTCAGTCTCATAGCTAGTTAAAAGCTCGTTGATTTGGTAAGTCTTTTGCAGGCTATATAGGCTGTCTTTCAAAAAATGATGTCTTTGAAAATTTTTGATAGCGCTTAGATAATCGCCTCTTACCGAATCTACTTTACCTTTTATCAGGTAGTTGTCGATTTCCAAATCCGTAGCATGAATCTGTTCAATAATAGTCTGCGCAGAATCAGCATATGTATAGGCGGCCATTGAATGTCGTGCAATCAGGAGATAGACCTGAGCCAGATTCATGTAAGATGTTGCGACACCTCTCAAATCATTTATTTCTTTGCGAATGTTTAAGGCCTTTTCGAAAAAGTCAACCGCTACAGGCATACGTCTCAACTTGATATTCAGAGTACCCAGTCCTGCAAAGGCATAGGCCACCGCGCGCTGATCCTTATCAAAGTTGGCTTCTGAGAGTAACTTTTGATAGAAATACCGGGCAGTGTCAAAATCCCCCTGAATTTGATACAACTCTCCTATATTATAGTAAGACATCAGGGGAGCCTCATCGAGATGTTCAATCTTAGTGGCTAGTGATCGCTGGTGATAGGATAGGGCTGTTTCATAATCATGAAGTTTTTTATAAACCTCCCCGAGGTTGTTATAAATCATCGCTACACCAAGAAAGTTGTTTAATTCGTCGTACTGAGGGAGTACCTTCAAATAGTACTCCAGTGCCAGGTTATAGCTACCAACAGACCAATAGCTATTCCCTAATTGACGTCCTATCTCGGCTTGAAGGGCTGTATTTCCGACACTATCGGCTAATACCTTCGCTGCGAGAAGGAAAACTTGAGCAGAGTCGACATCAGTGGCCATTATGGCTTTGGCTCGCCTTAGGTTCAGCTCAATGGTACCATTTTGATTGTTGATAGGCTGTTCTATATCAAAGCCTTGGGTGTAGGCCAGAGTGGTAGACAGGATGATTATTCCTGTCCAAAGCAGAGATAAAGAATAGCTGGTTTTCAATAAACTTGATTTGAATACAAAGCTGAATAAATTTATTTACATCTGTTACGGTGATTGAGCCAATTTAATGTCATGCCTGTGTAACGTCTGTTTCATCATGAGACGACCAGTTGTTTCATTATGACACGGCACATAAGACAGCATTTTGTTAACTATCTTAAAATCAATTAATTAATTTGTTGGCATATGCTTTGGCTCAACATATCCAAAGCGATAACTATGAAAAATGATCTTAAGACTGTAGTACGACTCTTGAGAAAGGACAAGTCCTTTTTCCTAATTAACCTGACAGGCTTAGCTATTGGTATTGCCTCATTTCTGGTGATTATACATTTTGTAGTTCACCATACGACTTTTGATCAAGGCCTAACCAATGGAGATCGCTTGTTCAGGCTTGTTGGCAAGTATACCCAAAACGGGGAGGATCGGGGAGTAGGGACATTATTGCCCGGTTTATTGGCGCCTACCTTGAGTGAAGAGCAAGCCTATGTGCAACAAAGTGCTCGGTTTTATAGCATCAGCTACAACAACAATAGTATTATCTACAAGGATGAGACTAGTGTTACCAGCTATGATGAATCTAATGTCTATCTGGTTGATAAGGCCATTTTTGAGCTATTTGATTGGCAGTTTAGGTACGGCAGTGCCGCGAAATTCAATGAACCTATGAAGATGGTTTTGACCGAATCTACGGCTCGAAAGTATTTTCAGGATACTGACCCTGTCGGGAAGGAGGTCACCTTAGCAGGAAACACCGGAGCTAAGGCATATGAAATCGTAGGGATCATCGATGACCTACCGGAAAAATCGCATATGACCTTCGACGTGTTAGTTTCCTATGAAAGTCGCCCGGAGTATTTTGCGATAGATGACGACTCATGGGGCATCAACACAGACATCAGCTATTTCCTCCTGGATGATGGTGCTCGGGCTGATCAGTTGAAAATTGATGCGCAAGCGTTGAT
Organism: Cyclobacteriaceae bacterium; assembly: GCA_965229505.1. GTDB lineage: Bacteria > Bacteroidota > Bacteroidia > Cytophagales > Cyclobacteriaceae > UBA6059. Next base: position 5,392,010 of record OZ245881.1, on the reverse strand, counting down.
GAATAATAAAACAGCCGAAGTGGAGGCAAGCACCGGTTATAGAGCAGAGATAATTGTGGAGCCCATACCTGATATCCACCTGTTTACTACTGTGACTCAGGAGGATTTTAAGGCATCAATGGACTACAGACTTGTCTATGGCTTGGCAGTCATAGCGATCATTATCGTGCTCATTGCCTGGATCAACTATCTCAACTTGTCTATGGTGAAAACGCTGGAGCGAACGCGGGAAGTCGGTGTAAGGAAGGTGCTAGGAGCAGGTAACAATCAGATAGCCAGGTTATTCGTCATCGAGGCGGTGCTGGTTGTAGTGCTGGCATTCATCATAGCGCTTACGGTTGTTCAGTACTCGTCACCCTTTTTAGAGCAGATCACGGCGTTGAGGATTAATACACTTGACAATTTAGGTTTGGTAAGCTTGATCTTTATTGGTTTGCTGGCTTCAGCCTGCCTGGTTGGATTCTATCCGTCTCTACTTATCAGAAGCCAGAAGAGCTTCGAGGCATTGAGGGGAAAAAATAGGACGGCCACCAGCGGAATCAGCTTACGGAAAATTCTCATCACTGTTCAGTTTGTAGTGAGTTTTTTGCTGATTGGAGCCACACTGACGGTTTATTATCAACTGACGTATATGAAGTCAGCTGACTTAGGGTTGGACATAGAAGATATCATGGTCATCAAGTCACCTCCCTCCGCTATCCAGGGATTAGGTGAATCCAAGAGAGCTAACTACAATTCTTTCAAGAATGACCTTTCTCAGTATCCCGTCATATCAAAATTCACTAACGGGGGTGAGCTGCCTGGAAAGGCGATCGACTGGAGATCAAATACCATTCGTTTGAAGTCTCAGACGGAGGATAAATCGGTCATGACCAATTTTTTCTCGATGGGAGTAGAACTCCATGATTTCTTTGGGATTGATCTTATTGCCGGTAGGTACTATGACAAAACGGACAACCCTTTCAGAACCGGTGAAGTAGTGATCAATCAAAGGATGTCAGAGAGCCTCGGGTTTGATGATCCAGAGGAGGCCGTTGGCCAGGAACTTGCCGGGTTTTTCGCACCACTGAGGGTTGTGGGTGTGGTGGCCAACCACCACCATGGGTCCTTGCACTCCGACTATCTTCCGATCATCTATATGCTAAGCTCATGGACTGAGTATTATTTTGTAAAGTTCGCTTTGGGTGATGACCCCAACAAGCGATACGACAACCTCAAGGAAGCGGTGCAGCTTGTCGAGGCATCATGGGGAAAGTCATTTCCATCCGATAATCTTGACTACTTCTTTCTTGATGAGTCTTTCAACGAGCAATACTTCGAAGACGAGCGATTTGGGAAGATTTTCACCCTCTTCTCGGTATTGGCGATCATCATCGCGAGCCTTGGTTTATTTGGTCTCTTCTCGTACACTATTAAGCAAAAGACCAAAGAGATAGGCATCCGAAAAGTGCTGGGTGCAACCGGAGCAGATCTCATATTACTGCTGTCCAGAGGATACTATGTGATCATTTTGCTGGCTTATGCCATTGCCATGCCTTTAGCCTGGTATTTTTCAGGCCAATGGCTGGACAATTATTCATTTCGCATCGATGTAGGGCACTGGCTTTTTACTTATCCCTTGGCGATAGTAGTGATACTGGCGACTACTACGATCCTTTGGCAACTGCGAAGCTCACTGCGGGACAATCCGGTGGATTCGCTCAGGTACGAGTAGAAATAGAAATTCCTACGAACTTTGACCAGTCTATTTTAGTTTAGCATAAAAATAGAAACTATGGCTAAAGTTACTCTCGGCGGCAACCCCGTCAATACACACAGCGACCTACCGGCAACTGGTAGCAAAGCACCCGATTTTACCCTTACGAAAAACGATCTGTCTCAGGTGAGCTTGTCTGACTTTTCAGGCAAAAAGGTGATCCTAAATATCTTTCCAAGTATTGATACGGGGATATGCGCTACTTCCACCAGGACCTTCAACAAGAAGGTAACAGACTTGGATAATACCGTTGTATTGTGCGTCTCGGCGGATCTGCCATTTGCTCACAAGAGGTTTTGTGGAGCAGAAGGCATAGACAATGCCATTACCCTTTCTACTTTCAGAGGCAACAACGCATTCGCGAAAGCTTATGGTACACTGTTAGTTGATGGTGGCTTTGCCGGCCTCAATGCGCGTGCTGTAGTGGTGATCAATGCTGAGGGTAATGTTGCCTATACCGAACTGGTCGGTGAGATTGGAACCGAGCCCGATTACGAGAGTGCCTTGGCTGCACTATAGTACCTACCGGAAAATATTAAAAGGCCGTCTGATGATCAGACGGCCATTTTTATGTTTGAATATTTACTTTTACGTCGGAAGCCTGTCCCGAATATTTGCCATCTATAAAGTATTGTTCAGTCTACCGGCCCGTTGGCTTATTTTAGCCTAAACCCAAAATGAATATGCTCTCAGTAATCGACCAACTAGGATTAATCAACAATGATGATGCTAAGTACTCAGGCTTTATCGCTGTGGAACGTACTCCGGTAAGTATGCCGGTAACCGTCATCAAAGGCAGTCAACCCGGCCCTAATATTCTGATAACCGGAGGTGTGCATGGTGGAGAGTACCCTTGCATAGAGACCGCCATCCAACTCGCGAAGGAAATTGAACCTCAGCACCTTCAAGGTAATGTGGTGGTGATTCATCCGGTGAACACCTCAGCATTCCTTGCTCGAATGCAGTATTTCGGGCCATATGATGGTAAGAACCTCAACAGGGTTTTTCCTGGTAAGGCTACTGGAACCGTCAGCGACAGGATCGCCTACACGGTGAATCAAATTCAGGCAGCTGCCGACTTCTACATCGACCTACATGGTGGTGATATTCACGAGTCATTGGTGCCATTTGTGATCTACTCCAAAAATGGGGGGCCGGAATTGGCAGAGCAGTCCCGGGTCGCTTCGTCGTTCGTGGGATTTCCTTATGTCGTGGGTTCTGTCTCTGAGGGCGGCAGTATATCAGGAGCAGCCCAGTCTGGTACTCCCGGTTTCCTGGCGGAGCTGGGCCAATGTGGCCGTTGGTCGCCTGAGGAGGTGGACGAATACAAAGTGGGTATCTACAATGTGCTTAAGCATCTGGGATCGATCGCGGGAGAGCCGAAGCAGCATCCTGATGTGGCTCACTTACAGAAAATGGCCGTACTCAAAGCGGAAGATGAGGGATGCTGGTATCCGAGTGTCTCGCTTAATCAGGCTGTCACGAAAGGTCAAAAAATGGGTGAAATTCGAGACTTCTTTGGCACAACGCTGAGCGAATATACTGCCGAAGAGAGCGGTGTGGTACTTTACCTGGTTACTTCGCTAGCAATTACTAAGGACGATCCCTTAGCAGCAATAGGGGCGAGCTAATATTTACACTTGTTCACCTTCTATGACTGCATAAGCCTCTCTAAATACATCCCATTAGGTAGGAAAGCTGCACTTACTTCGGTGGAGTGTTAATCATAATGTGCGCTCTATGAGTACCCGGATCCATAATCCATGGCATACCCGGGTTTTCAGGACTCAAGGGTAGTCCGGTAGATGCAGCGGTAGCGTAGGGGATGTAGATCACATATCTGAGATATGTGTTATCAACCTGGCCTGTACTTCGATCATATTGATCATCCGGGGCAGTGAGTACATAGAGTGTCGCAGGATCATCCGGCATACTTAGCGTACCTGCTTTTACTTCTTCTTCTCGCTTGTCAAATATCTCTTTACCATTGAGACCCTCGGCTTTCAAGACACGACCTCTGGCCATGAACGGTTCAAGGTCTTTGTGGTAGCACGACACACCAAACCCGCTCTTCGTAGGATCATCTGTAAGACAAATCATATCTCCGCTTCCCTCTTTGATGACTTCCAGTGCTCCTTCGAGCGAAGTATAGCCCATGACGGTAGCGATAGATTGCTCGGACTCAGGAGCAGCCATGATGGCGGTAGAGATTTGAATATCCCTGGAGGGGAGCTCCTGCCCGAATAAGTTGGTACTGACGAAAACTAGTAGGATGAAAAAATGTCGCATAGTCCGTAGATTTTATTAGTTCAAATTACAGAGTTATTCTGCCAATATCAATTCATTTGTTCAGCCTCTATGAGCGCATTAACTTGCCACTATGGAATTTGTGGCAAAGACGTTATATGGTCTGGAAGAAGTACTCGCAGAAGAGCTTAGGGGGCTTGGAGCGCAGAATGTAGCTGTTCTCAAACGTGCAGTGAGTTTTGAAGGTGACCTTGCGGTTATGTACCGCACCAATTTGTATTGTCGTCTCGCCATTAAGATTCTGACGCCCATATTCCAGTTCAAAGCGAAGAACGAAAATGAGCTCTACGACCAGGTAAAGGCCTATGACTGGACAAAGTGGATTGATGTAGATCAGACTTTTTCGATTGATGGCACGGTCAATTCTGACTTTTTCAATCACTCGAAGTATGTCGCCCTGAAAATGAAGGATGCTGTGGTTGACCAGATCCGTGATAAGAAAGGGAGGAGACCCTCAGTTGATACCGTAGATGCTGATATTACCTTGAATCTGCGCGTTTTCAAAGACGAGTGCACAGTGTCCTTTGATACATCTGGCGAGCTACTCAATCGACGAGGCTACAGGGGAGCTGGACATCTCGCACCGCTCAATGAAGTACTTGCATCCGGCATGCTGCATCTGGCGGGTTGGACTCCAGAGAAGCCGCTGCATGACCTGATGTGTGGTACTGGTACATTCTTAATTGAAGCCGCTATGATAGCTGCCAATATGCCCGCAGGCCTTTTTCGGAGGAAGTTTGGCTTCATGGGTTGGGAACAACACGATCCCGTGCTATGGAATGATATCAGGCGCAAAGCGAGCGCTCAGATCAATTATGATCCCAAGGTGAATATCTATGGAGGTGATAAAGATATTCGATCAGTAAATGCTGCTCAGGCTTCAGCAAAGCTTCTGAGGCTTTCCAATAAGATAAAGGTGGAGCGCAAGCTATTTGACCAGCAAGAGCCACAAGCCTTCTCGGGTGTGATTATTAGCAACCCACCATATGGTGAGCGAATGTTAAAAACTGATATTGAGGCTTTTTATAGCCTGGTGGGAGATACGCTCAAGCAAAAATTTAGCGGATATGAAGCGTGGTTGATCTCTAGCAATGTCTCAGCGATGAAGCGAATAGGGCTCAGGGCATCTCGCAAGATCACATTATTCAACGGCTCTCTGGAGTGTAAATTCCAAAGATACGATCTCTACTCAGGGACTAAAAAGATGAAATAGTTGGACACTATTTCCCGCCTGAGATCGAATACTGATCCAGGTAGTAACCCATATTACCCAGTCCATCAGTACCCTGAATGATGATAGTAGCCGTCTTGGGTGCCTGATCATTGTAGTAGTTGATAGTTGCTTTACCAAACTCATCCGTATTGAAGCTGGGCATCCAATGAAGTGTTTTACGATAGTCTGTGATCTGCTTGTCTTCTAACAAACCATTTGCATCATACCTGGGTGTGTAGAACTCTTTGTTGATTTTGAGGGTGACACGCTCTGATGGCTGAGGAGCTAGTACAGCCTCTGCCAATTCACCTTTTTTGGTGGTAACCAGCACAGCACCATTGGCAGCAACAGACCCATAGTAGATAGCCATAGCACTCGTTTTGATGACCTCTATCTTCTCAATTTGAGGACCTGTTAGATAGTTCAACGCTCTAAAGTCCTTGCCAATCAGTGAGCCATTGAGTACGGCTACTGCTCCGAAACGATCCGGAAACTGTAGTTGACTCGGAGGTCGCAGCAAGAGCTGACCTGTTTGTGCATTATATTTATAGATGTTGGTGACCTGCTTGACGATATCGACAAAACCGCCATTTGCGGTACTGGAAGTGATCGGAATTTCCAGATTCAATTGATCAACCGGGCGACTCTCTACATAGTAGTGAGACTTGACGCTCATTTGGTTAGTCAGTTCATAGCTATCAATCATAGCCGCTGGAGGGTCAGCTAGTTTGGAACTGTTGATGACTACTGCATCGAGTATCTCATAATCATTGCCAAAGTATTCATCCGATTCACCTCCGGACAGGTTACCCTCATAGTAGGATTCCCAGGGGTCGATTTGCGCAAGGTTGGCTGTCAGGTAGCCAGAGGTTTGTGAGATAACCACTTTCATGGTCTCTACCGGCGGCTTGAAGTAGATATTTTCCAATTGGGGTACCAACTGAGCAGAAAGAACGAACTGCCCCTGAGCGTCAGATGTGGCTATATCTGCACTGAAGTTGGTCGTGTTGACAATCTGAACCTCCGCATTGGGTACAGGGTTGCCCTTTTTGTCTACAACCGTAGCTATGGTCTGATCGAGCTGGGTGTTGGCAGGCGTGTCGTTGATCTCATTGGAGAAGAGGTATTCCCAGCTGTATCTCCGCCAGCCGCTTGTCAGCATGAGCAAATCAAGCGCTGTGGTCGTATAGCTGGAGACGTTGCTAAAGTAGTAGTTGGGTGTCGGTATTTTGCCTTTCAATTCACTGGTAAGGAGCATATGAGCGATCATCGATGGATGATACTGTCCTCCGATTCTGGCAAAGTAGTCGTCTGCTACCGCCAATGAGAAGTTACCCTTGATAGGCTTTCCGTCAGTATCCGTTACTTGCAGCTCGAAGGTCATTTCAGACTTTGGGTCGTATTCACTTTCCGTCATAGAAGTACTGATCTGCAGCGACTTGTGGCGATTAACAAAAACTAACCGCTCTGCGATTGGCTTGGAGTCAGCAAAGAGCGTAAACTGAGCAATGCCCTGAGGAAAGTCGGAGATAGATACTTTGGTGCTTGGTGCTTCAGGCGATAGGAGAATCGACGTGTATAGCACATTGTTGAGCACTCCCGATAGGTAGAGTGGTAGATTGTTTGGATTGGATCCCAATACAGTAAACTCGAGCGTATCGCGCCCAGCTGAAGCGAGGTGCAGACTCAGCGCATCCGCAGCACTCGGCAGCTCGGTATCGGTTGACACAGGAGCCTCAGTTACAAGCCTGTAAGAGCTACCACTTATAGGCGTGAAATCAAACTTACCCATGCCCCCATAAAATGACTGTACTGCCTGAATTTCATTTCCTTGTCCATCGATAACCTTACCTACAAAGTCCACCGGGTCGCCAAAGAAGTTGACTGCTTTAAAAGCAACAGTATTCGATACACCCGAAATAAGGTTGCCGCCTTCTGGCATAATGCTGACATCTACCTTTTCATAGGCTGTCATAGGGATGACCATTTGTTCGATGATACCCAGCGCTTCACTCGACACATTTAGTTTTAGTACAGAATTGACTTCACCTGGCAGGGTTGATGATATCTCAAAGGCCCCATCTTTATCCGTTTTAATATCTTCTTTGAAGTAGGTAGTACTAAGGTCTGCTATAGCTACTGTGAAAGTTTCCTTCTTTACGGGCTCGCCATCATTGTCTGTTATTTTGAACTGGGCCGAAATTTTTGAACCGGCTTGATAGACCTTTTCATTTAGCGTGATTTCAGCTTTGAGGGCGTTTGTGTTTCTATTTTCTATTTGAACTTGTGTGTAGAAGACGGAGCTTTCTTCGTCTTTTTTCATCCACCCTGTATAGGCATAGAGGACGTAGTTTCCAGTCGCTAGCTCTTCCGGTAGGTTGATACCTCCCTCAGCTCTGCCGCCCTTGATAGCAAAGGAAGTCTCAACCACAGATTTTTCAGATTCATCAAGTAGGCCTACGGTAAGCACTTTACTAAGAAAGGAGAGCTTATGATCAAAGTTGCTAAAAACATAGCCCTTTAGCCAAAGCTCCTCTCCTGACTGGAAGCTTCGCCGATCAAGGTGGAGGTAGACCTTTTCATTGATTTTTTTACTTTGAATTTGAGTGAGTTGATTACTTATCATCTCACTGAGTACCTCACCCTGCTGTGCGAAGGAGGTCGAGATGATACTCATGACTATAATAATTGTAAGTAGACTATAACGAACCATAGCTTTTGAACATAAGTGGGTTGGGTTACCCTGATAATAATACATATTTCTGACCAATGATAGGTCAATTTTTTGACCTAGCCGAAGAGGTTAAGTTGACTTGATCCGGGCTTCTTTCTATCGTCGAACACTGTACGACCACCCCACAACTTGCTATGCTTTTTTTCCCTCGCGATCACTTGATCAAATGCTTTGGGGTCAGGAACAAAGTCTCTTTCAATTTTTTTGGCCGTTTCTGATAGCTTCTGAATCGCTTTTAGCTTGTCCGACTGATCCATTTTGGCTTTATCGACGGCTTTGTGGAGCACAGAAATACTCTGATCGTAGACCTTAAGCGGTACAGGAAACGGATGACCGTCTTTACCACCATGCGCAAATGAAAACCTGGCAGGATCGCTGAACCTGCTCGGTGTACCATAGATCACTTCACTGACTAGTGTCAAGGACTGAAGCGTTCGCGGACCCAGCCCATTGGTGAGCAGGAGATCTTCAAATCCGGAGACCTCTGTCTCATGCGCTACCGCTAATACGCTACCGAGTCGCTTGATATCAACATCTTTTAGCGTGACCTCATGATGCTCAGGTAGTTTGATTTGCCTGATCTCTCTGATCATCCGGTCCGGCGACTCTTGAGCCAGTTTAAGTATGCCGGACTGACTTTCTTTGGCATCTTTAGCCACCAGGTTGAGGATTTCTCCCTGGTTGACTCCACAGATCATGGTGTGTGGCTCCTCTACGAAAGACTGCAGATGCTCCGAATGCCAGTGATATCTTCTTGCATAGCCGGTAGCGCCGTTCATTCCCTGCTGGATGACACTCCAGTCACCCTTATCAGTAACAATGAAATTGTGCAGATAGATTTGGAATCCATCCTGGATGGCGGTGTTGTCGACTTTGGCACTTAGTCGGGAATACTCGGACATCAGGGCTCCATCTATTCCAGTCCGCTCACCGACCTGTAGTAACTCCTCCGGCGTTTTTCTGGAATGCTTCCCACGCCCGCCACAGATGTATATGCCAAGCTCATTAGCCATCGGATTGACGGATTTTTTCAAAGCTCCCATTACGGATGTGGTGATCCCCGATGAATGCCAATCCATACCCATTACACTACCCAGCGACTGAAACCATAGCGGATCGCTGATACGTCTCAGTACCTCTTCCTTTCCATATTCTATGACAATCGCTTCGATGATTGCACCTCCGATTTTGGCCATTCTGGTAGCCAGCCATTGGGGTACCCTGCCATTGTGCAAAGGTAAATCAGCTTGACCGGAGCGTTTCATAGGATTAAATCTAGCCGATTGATCATAATCATGAGCTATCGGCTTGAAATAAGAACAAGCAAACAGCTGAGCTGTCAGATCAGATCTTGAAATTGTAGGTAATAGATGGGAAGGCCGATCCCAGAACTGATAGCTTGAAGGGCTTGGGAATCAAAGAGGGTGACTCGCGGCGGTAGAAGACAGAATAAGCATTGCGTCTGCCGAAGACATTGTAAATCGAGAAGTTGAGGTTGTCGTCGAGCTTATTGATGACATTTCCGATAGTGAATGAGATATCCAGCCTCCAATAGTCAGGAATCCTGTAGGCATTTCGGTCACTGAACTGAGGGACGGTTGTGCCATCACTCTCATAATTGGATTCCAAAGCTGTGAACGGTCTGCCCGTATTGTAAGTGAAGTTGGTGCCGAAAGATCCTCCGTTCCATAGTTTGCGCTTTGCGACAAAGTTGATCGTGTGTGGCTTGTCATAGTTGGCCGGAAACCATTCCCCATCATTGATGGTCTCTTCCGGCGTGGGGCCAGCCACCTGGATGAAACTACGAGAGTACTCATAAGACAACCAGCCCGTCCAAAATCCAGAAGTCTTTTTTAAGTAGAGTTCAGCCCCGTAAGCCTTACCAATTCCTGAGAGTAGCTCTGTCTCCAGATGTGGATTGAGCAGTAGCTCCGCAAAGTCTTTGTATTCGACGAGGCTCTTGATGTCTTTGTAGTAGAATTCAATAGAGGACTCTACAGTGTTATTCTGGAAGTTGCGGAAGTATCCAATAGAGTAGCTATCAGCTACCTGCGGGTCGAGATAGAAATTGCTGACTTGCCACACATCGATGGGAGATGCCGCCGCAGAGTTAGATATTAAGTGAATGTACTGTCTCATGCGATTGTAAGACATTTTGATAGAGCTCATCTCACTGAGTTGATACCTCAATGCCAGTCTTGGCTCAAGTCCGGAGAAGCTCTTAATCGCCTCACCCTTGTCATAGTAGGTCGTGTCTATGATAGTGCTTATGTTTCTCGGGGTTCCTTCTTCGTACCCGAATAACTCCTTGGGCCCATAGTGCTGAAAGTAAGAATACCTGAGCCCGAGGTTGACGGATAGGTTCCTGTTGAAAGTCACTTCATCACCAATATAAACGCCATATTCTCGCCCCCTGTCTTTAGCTACCTCTTTTGGTAGCACATTTGACTCTCCACCGAGTGGAGATCGGACTTCAGGTATGCCCTGATAATCCACTATATCAAACCCTACCAAAAGGGTATGCATACCGCTGAGGATGTAGTCGAAGTTTTGATCAAACTGCCAATAGTCTATACCATTAGATACCTCAGCTGCATCGAATCCTTCCGGATCGAAGAGTGTGCTCCTATAGCCACCATAGTGCGCGGAAGTAGTGAATGAGAACTGCTGGTTGATAACATTAGACCATTTGATCGAGGCAAGGTCAGTTGACCAGTCAAAACCAAAATCATCTGCAAAATTGAGCTTGTCGTAGCTGCGATAGTAGGATGCCGTCAGGGTATTGGCATCTTTGAACGCATGGCTGATTACAACATTGCCATCATAAAAATTTGCCTCACTGTTGCGCACATCAGTATTCTTGATAAAGTTGAGAAACCAATCGCTGTAGGCCATTCGTCCACCTACCAGAAATGACGTTTTACCCTTGTTGATTGGGCCTTCAATAGCCAACCGACTGGATGCGATACCCAGGCCACCTTGGATCTGCAACTCATCCATATCACCGGTGCGTGTGTTGACATCCAGTACGCTGGAGAGCCTACCACCAAACTTGGAAGGTACATTGCCCTTGTAGAGCGTGAAATCGTCTGTTACATCCGGATTGAATGCAGAGAAAAAACCAAGCACGTGTGAGGAATTAAATAGCTGACCTCCGTTGAGCAGAACAAGATTTTGATCTACCCGGCCACCGCGCACATTGAAGCCTGAAGCACCTTCACCAACGGTACTTACGCCGGGAAGCATCAATAAGCTTTTGACCACATCAACTTCGCCGAGAAAGGAGGGGAGCTCCTTTATATCTTTCAGCGTCAGTCGCTCTACTCCGGAGACCACTTCCTTGAAATTATCTTCCGAGCCGGCTTCAATGACAATTTCATCCAGATTGATGGAAGACTCAGTCATGCCCATGTGTAGAAAGCCGGGAGAGTATAGCTGAAGGTCAACGTATACGTCTTCCAGTCCCAGGTATCTGAAAACCAACCTGTGGTCACCTTGTGGCAGACGAAGCGTATAGCGACCATTGACGTCTGTAATCGTCCCGGTTTTCAAGTAGGGAACTTCAATAACTGCTCCGATCACTGGCTCTTTATCCACCAGGCTCACCACTTTGCCTTTGATGGGTATTTCTGCGCCAAAGTCCGGTGAATTGGGATTACCGATTGTTACTTTTTTCACTGCATCCTGTGCAGAGATTGAACCTATCGCCAGGGTAAGAATGAAGTTGAATAATAGTAAAAACCGGAACATTGAAGATCGAATTATCACTTTTGGATACAACACCTAATCATTTTTAGGGCCAGGAGCCCTTTTTCTTGTGGCTTGATTTGTCTAAAGATATATGAATTTTGTTCAATGCGTGTTGTGTAGTTCAATTGAATGTATGGTAGCGGTGGAAGGCTCTGAATTTTAGTGAAATGCTTAATCGACTTGTAGTAAATCGGAATTTAGTAAGGTCTGTAGACGAGGCAAAAAGCGTCGGTGTAGCTACTCGATAGGTCGTTATGATCGGAAGCTGCTGCTCGGGGTTTCTGTTTATTCTCACAAGATTAAAATCCATCTGACTTCTCTGCAACTCATATTGCAGCCCTATGATCCAGCTAGGCCCAAGCTTCCGCTCTATTCCCACTACGCCTCCAATACCAAAGTGTTCGTTGGTAATCAATTGAGCGCGTACTGCTCCCGGACTTGACAGGTAGGGAGCACTAAACAGCTCACTAACTCTCAGGTTATCCGTGATGGTAATAGCAGCACCCATCCCGGCATAACCCCGCCAGTTACTCAAGTGGAAATTGTAAGCAACCATTAGCGGAATTTCATAACTACTCCAGTTATACTGTACTTGTGAACTGAACCCAGGGTCACTAAAAGGAGTGACATTAGCTGATGGGTTGGTTGTGGACATATCATACACTTTGACCCCAGTGGCTAGTCTGATTCTCCTATCGGAAAAGGCTGTGAATGTAAGGCCCCAACCTTGAAAGTTGATATTGCTGAATTCTCCGGAATGATCCTTGAAAGGCTGATCTTGTACCGTGCTGGCACCTCCAAAAAAGTCAAAAGACAAGTTGAATTCTACACTGTCGGTGCGCGTCCATTTAGGGTTGGGGACATCCATACATACAGCATATTGATTGATCAACTCCACCAACGGACGTGCCTTGTATTTGACTTTGGTGTAGGCCATAGCATTGGAAAGTCCTGTGCAGGCAGCAAAATGCTTGGCAAGCTCTACATTCAGCCTTTTATCGGAGAGTGCAGATAGGCCTTCATCACCCGTTAGATAGAATGTCGGATTACTCAAATCAAGACTCCTGTAGAGCCGTACTGATTCGCCACACAATCGCTGGAGCAGCAATTGATGGTCCTCGATTCTCGCATATTCATACTTTTGTCCTGAGAGAAAAAGTTGCTGGAAGGTAGGATTGTCAGCTGATGGAAATGTTGGCCGGGTAAACTCCCCAAAGACGGTATCTGAACCTGCATTGTTAATAGTATAACCGGGCAGTGGTCTTTGGCAGAAACCATCGATATTGATAAAGGTAACAAAGAGAAGAAATAGAAAACTGTACCTGGTCAATTAACTCTTGGACTCTTGCTTTTTGGTTTTTATCATAATTACACCATTAGATCCTCTTGTGCCATAGCTAATGGTGCTCACAGCATCTTTCAACACAAGTACTGATCTTATGTCGTTAGTATCTACCATGGATGCTGCTTGGTTGTAATTGTTTCCGATAGGATCATTGTCTATAACGAACAGGGGGCTATTCTCACCATTGATAGTGGCAAGCCCTCGGATGCTGATATCTACATTTCCACCATGACCTGAAACAGTCAAGCCAGGTACACGTCGTAGATAGTCCACCAATGGTAAATTTTGAATATTCTTGGTCTTGACTTCATCCTTGTTAAACTCATTCGAAGACAAATTGCCATAGTAGGCGGAAGAGTTACATGAGACTAAGATCGTACACAACGACATGCCAAGCGCGGTAAGTATATTTCTAGTTTTCATGATTTCCTGAGTTATGCATCTCTTAAGTTAAACAATTCAACTTGGATTTGTGGTACACATTGGCCTCTTACACTCGTACAGCCCATAATAACAAAGAGCCAATGACTAAACTTAATAATCATTGGCTCTTGCAAATTCATTGAATTATGTCTGTTCTAATTCTTCTTAGTCTTAATCACTACTACACCGTTGGCTCCTCTCAGACCATAAGATGAAGTAGATGCCGCGTCTTTCAAAACGTTCACAGATGCAATATCATTGGGGTCAATCATTGCTGCTACCTGTGCATAATCATTACCCACCATATTTCTATCGATTACATACAGAGGACTATTGTCGGCACTCACCGACGTACTACCCCTTACCGTGACACTTACGTTCTGGCCAGACCCTTGTACTTGCAGACCCGGGATTCGCCTCAAGTAGTCTGCAAGCGTGAGGTTTTGCAGGTTGGCGGTTTTCACTTCATCATTATCCACGTCCTTGCCGGTTTTATTACTTGCCACATTACTCGAGCTGCATGAGATGATGAAAAGTGAACAAATGACCAAGATTAGACTGGAAATTGAAAATGACTTTTTCATGTTGAGTTAATTTATTTTGAGTTTTAATATACAACACTAAGGTAACAACTCACCTTTATATCTTCCTATGACAATTGTCACCAGTGATTGGCCAATTGTCAAAATATGTCATCATATTATTTTCACTAGTCCAAGGGCTTTCGGCTTATGTTGATGATCATTTTTGAATCTGACATCCGTCAATGTATTTAGTCATTAGTATAGCTAAGTTCTCTGATAAGAAAAGGAGGCATTATGAAAACGCTACTAGTACCTACGGATTTTTCACATTGTGCGGACAAAGCTACACAGATGGCGATTGCAGTTGCCCGAAAGGGCGGTTATCAGCTTCATTTCCTGCACCTTATGTCAACACCTCTTAACTGGCTGCAGTTGAGCGATGAGCAGCAGAAGATGTATGCTGATGTACATGAGAGAATTAAGAAAGCCAATAGCCGACTTGACGACTTGGTTCAAAAGGCGGAAGGTGAAGGAGTACCGGCGAAGAAGTTCATTAAGTACGACGAGAGTGATCAGGTCATACTTGATCACATAGAAAATCATGCGATAGATATGGTGGTCATGGGCTCACATGGTGCTAAAGGGTTTAAGGAATTTTTCCTCGGCACCAATGCGCAGCGTCTCGTTCGACAATCTAAAGTGCCGGTGCTTATCGTAAAGCCAGGCGATCATAGTGAGGTGCTTAAGTCGATCGCTTTTGTCTCTGACTTTGATGATGAAATGGCAGATCACTTCAGATCAACCCTCTCATTAGCGAGACTTCTTGGGGTTAAGATTAGGCTTGTATTTATCAACGTGCCGCTCAACTTTATGGATACACCGACAGTAGAGGCTCGTATGAGATTATACGCCAACATGGATCCATCATTAATAGAAGCCCAGGATATCTATAACTTTGGTGACTTTGAAGATGCAATCAAGTATTACTGTGCCGAGCATGAAGTAAGTCTATTGTCCATGCTCACACATGGACGAAAAGGGCTTGATAGATTCTTTGCAGGTAGCTTGACCGAAAGCATCATCAATCACGTAAGCTTACCTGTGCTAAGCAAAAATGCCAATGTCAAGCTTTAGTCTTCTTTGATGGCAAGGAGTGGAATGGGTAAATGCATAGCCATTTTTTTGGTTATGCTGGTGCCGAATATTCGCTCGAATAATGTGTGGTCTCGATGGATTGTCACGAGCAGATCGACCTCCTTGTCTACAATGAACTTTTCAATTCCCCTCGTTATGTCTTGATCATTCAGGAAGTGATAACTGTGCTTGACATCTTCGAATAGATGATGAAGGTTGAGTGCTTCCGCAGATTTCTTGACATCTATAGTTTTGGCAGTAGCCTGAATGTGAAGGAATTCGATTTCAGCGTTGAACAACCGAGCAAATTCCTTAACCAAATCCAATGATGGACTTTTCATACGTTTGAAATCGGTAGCTAATGCAATTTTCCTTGGATGAAGTTCCGTGATCCCCTGACCTGTGCAGAGCACTGGACAAGGCGCTTGGACGACTGTATCAGCCGCGTTACTGCCTATCAGGAACTCGCTGATTCCGCTCGCTCCCATAGTCCCCATTACGATAAGGTCAACTTTCAGCTCAGCTGCCATGGCTGAGATGGCATGTACCGGGTAGCTGCAGTCAAGTTCATAAGCCACTTCGACTTTGTCCAGTGCAGGTACCTGTCCCCTCAGCGCCTCCAGTTTATCGATGGCGTCTTGTTCCAACGATTTGTAATGGGTGGAATCTGTGGCAAATGCAATGTCTGAGGCAGGTATAGGCACGCTGTAGACATGGAGTATTGTGATTTTGGCATGTGCCAATTGCGCTAGCTGACCTGCTACATGAAGGGCATCAATGGCACATTGAGAAAAGTCTACTGGGGTTAGAATATGGTTAATTGACATATCTAAAGGTTTACGGAAAGATAGAAGGCCTTTCTGCTACCGTGAATGAGCATGGTCAATCCACAAACTGATAAAGGTCAACTCGATCCCGACCGGAAAAGACAGTACTTATGCTATGGAACCAATACCACCTTGCCCATGACTTTTCTGGACATCATGTCATTCAGGGCATCTGCAACTTGCTCTAGGGGGTAGGTTGCGTGAATCTGCGGCTTTAGTTTTCCTGTTTGCAGCCATTGGCCAATTTGCATGAAGTTTTTCATGTTAGCCTGGGGCTCTTTCCTGAAAAAGCCACCCCAAAATACCCCCATGATTGCACACCCTTTGAGTAAGGTAAGATTCAATGGGATTTTTGGTATCTCACCAGCTGCAAATCCAACCACTAGGTATCTTCCTTTCCATGCTATGCCCCTAAGTGCCGGTTCGGCATACTTGTCTCCTACAGGGTCATAGATAACATCAGCCCCATTTCCATCGGTCAGCTCTTTGATCTTGTCTTTGAGGTTTTCCGTGGTGTAGTTGATGACTTCATCTGCACCTATTGACTTGCAGTACTCCAGCTTCTCGGCTGAGGAAGCGGCGGCTATTACTTTTGCGCCTAGCAATTTACCAATCTGAATCGCTGCAGTGCCTACGCCTCCGGCAGCTCCGAGCACAACGAGCGTTTCACCTTCTTTGATTCTCGCCCTATCAACCAAAGCATGATAAGAAGTTCCGTACGTCATCATTGAGGATGCCGCGTGTACCATATCCCAATCTTTTGGAATCGGTACGATATTGTTGGCAGGGCCAATGACCTCTTCAGCAAAGCCTCCCCAGCCAGTGCCCGCCATGACTGGCATACCATGCTTGAGATGTGTGACACCTTCTCCAACGGATTTGATGATACCCGCTACTTCACCCCCGGGAGAAAATGGCATGTCAGGCTGAAATTGATACTTACCTTCAATGATAAGGGTATCAGGAAAATTGACGCCACAGGCTTTGACCTGTATTACAACCTGATCTTTTTCTGGACTAAGGGAGGGCACATCTTCTACAACAAGGTTTTCTGGTGGTCCATAGGACTTGCACAATACAGCTTTCATAGTATCAACTTTTGTGGAGTTCGGAAATTAGCACAATCAGCCAAGAATCAGTTCTCAGGAATCCTAAAATTGTCTTGTATTGCTCAGCGGTTGAAGAATTTGACCCGCTTGTTGCTAAAGAGCGTATTGAGCACTCCGGTAAAAAGCCCTTCACCAATATCTCTGGCCCCATAGGGATTGAAGCTGTCTCTGCCAGTTGTATGCGTCAGGCCCATGTTAATAGGCGCGGTGGTAGCATACGATCGGTACAGGGTATTGCCTTCCTCGTCGATATAATAAACAAGGTCTTGCTGGACTTGAGGTTGATGAACAGATATGACTTGAAGATTATCAACCTTGTAGTCATTGTAAAAGAAATTGCCATGTCGGCTATTCTGGTCCAGGTTGAACGCGACACCTCCCGTTCCATTGAGATAATAAAGGGAAGGGTTGCTAATGACCGTTGAGAAGGACGAAGACTGAGCGAACGCACTCATTGTCGGTAGTGCAAGGAGAAATAGAATGGCGCATCTGATCATAACCCAGGGTTCTTATATCTAATATAATCATCTTTTGTGGATGATGCAGTTCTTGTTTTTTATAACTCATCATTGTGGTATTTCTTTAAATCAATGTGTATGTACTTGTATAATAGAACAAAACCGACCGCAGGCGAACGATTTGGACAATTGTATATATGTGGCAGGGATTGTAACTTACATCATACCAGTGACTTAAAGATTGGCACTATGATTGGAAAAGGTGAAGTATCAACCTCTTCAATCGAACCAAACCGATCTTAGATTAGTCAACACCACTCAATATGCTTAAAAATCATTTCAAGGTAGCACTCAGGAATATTCTACGAGATAAGAGCTATTCCATTATCAATATTATTGGCCTAAGTACCAGCATGGCGATAGGTCTGTTGATCATTCTATTTTTGATTGATCATGGGAGTGTCGATAGTCATATTCCGGAGGTAGATAAGATCTATCGGATAATGACAGATGTGCAAAATCTGGAAAAGCAGAGAAGTCGACTGCATGCCTACGCGCCATATCAGCTTAAGGAACTGGTAAAAGGTCAGGGATATCCTATTAGTGCGGAGACTTCTGTGAAGAAGGTGTCAGGTACGGTGAAGATGGGAGAAAAAGCCATTGGGTTTAGTGGATTGTCGGTAACTCCAGAATTCCTGGGTTTTTTCAATTATGGTGGGCAAGACACCTGGCTGTCTCAGCCCCGACAGGTAGTCCTTACCATAGAATGGGCTGAAAAGTTTTTTGAAGAAGGAAGAGATGTTGTCGGCCAGACGCTGGAAGTTTCCGGTGTTGGGCCGTGTCTGGTAACGGGCATTGTCGAAGAACTGCCAAGAACCCATATTGATTTTGAATTGCTCGTCTCTATGTCTTCATACCTTTCACCCTCATCGAACGAGCCGTGGTTATCCGCGGATAACCGATACGTTCATTACTTCAAATTTGCCGAGCAGACATCTCTAACCGATGTAGAAACCTACCTTGGCTCACTGAATGAGCAACTTCCTACTGAGGCAAGACTCCTCAATCGCTTCAGGCTTCAAAAGGTGAGCGAAATCAACCTGGGTGACTTAGTCAATGATGAACTTTCAACCACTGTACCGTGGTTTGTAGCTGTATTCTTTCAGGTACTTGGTCTGATCGTCATACTCTCTGCCAGTTTCAATTTTGTCGCACTTTCGTTGGCCAGATCTCTTAAGAGGGCCAAGGAAGTTGGTATTCGGAAAGTGTTGGGTAGTGCCAAGCGACAAATCATCATGCAGTTTTTGATTGAAACTCAGCTACTTGCTTTCATTTCCTTGATTGTGGCTCTTGCCATACTAAGCTTCTTACTGCCTGCCTTCAATGACCTGAAAATACTACGTGATATCGACGGACAGATCACGATGGATTTCAGTCGTAACGTAAGCGTATATTTCGCATTTGCCCTTTTTGCTATGGCCATTGGTTTTGTGGCAGGTGCATACCCGGCATACTATATGTCTAGGTTCAATTCGCAAGCGGCATTGCGAGGTATGAAAGAGGGTGGTCGCCGACCATTTTATCTTATCAGAAATAGCCTGTTACTCATTCAGTTTACCTTTTCCGTCATCTTTGTAATGACTACCCTGGTGTTGAATAAACAAGCGGATCGGTTTGTCAAAACCGAATATGGTTTCAATCATCGTGAGCTCGCATTTGTTAACCTTGAAGGCTATGACCGAGAACGGCTACAGACAGAGCTTCTTCAAAGATCCGGGGTTGAATCGTTGGCACTGTCCTCTGCTTTGCCTTCTTTGACCGGCATTCGGAAAGTTCGGGCGATTCAGCCAGAGATGTCCACCGATCTCAATTTAGAGCTGATTTCAGCTGATGAGCGCTTTTTGGGTACCCTGGGTGTAAAAATCATAGCTGGCCAGGGGTTTAATGACTTAAGTGTATCCAGTCGGGAAAACGGTCTGATAATTAATGGGGTTACTCTTGAGGAATTGGGATACAGCAGACCTGAGGAAGCGATTGGTCAGCGTATAAAAGTCAAACTTCATTCTGGCACTGAGGAGGCAGCTGAAATGAGGATTATTGGCGTATGCCAGGACTTCCGACATAATTTTGCCATGACTGATATCAAAGGACTGATAATTTCCTACAGTCCTGATGACTGGGAATATGCCGTGATCAATCTAGGCAATGGAAATCGCACCAATGCTGAGGAACAAATAGCCGGCGTTTTGGCTAATGTGAATCCGAATATCCCCGTTGATATACAGTGGTTTGATCTTACGCTCTCAGATGCATATGATGAGTTTTATGATATAGCACACATCTTCAGTCTGGTTTCTCTTTTGGCTATCGTAATTGCCAATTTAGGTCAGTATGGTGCAGTTGTGCAGGTCATTAACAATCGAGTCAAGGAGATTGGTATCCGAAAGGTATTAGGATCATCTTATCTTGGGCTTATGCTGCTTTTGTCTAGAAATTTCATCTTGATAATGCTGGTATCCCTCATTATTGGTGGAGCCGTAGGGATATGGATGAACGAGCTATGGCTGTCTGAAATTGGGCAGGCAGTAGCAATCAATATGAGCCTGGTCAGCTTATCGATTATCATTACGATAGTCACCGCCCTGCTCACGATAGGTTGGAATGTCTATAAAGCAGCAACGCTCAATCCCGTAGATTCGATAAGAACAGACTGATATCAGCTTAGACTGAATCAAAAAAGGCCATTGAGAACGCTCTCAATGGCCTTTTTATGATGTGGGGTACGAACTTCTAGTCGATTCGTACGAGATAAACCCGTGCGTCATCATCCTTTCTGTGGCGTGAGTCTTTGTCGTAGGCAACCAGGATACCGTCTTCCATGAGCCAGATCGTATCATCAGCATCATCCCAATGGTCTGTATCTCCTATTTCCAATTCGCCGCGTGAATTTATTTGCCAGTCAGTATATTCCACCTCTTCCTCACCAAACACTTCAGTGAAAACCCGTACTTCATTGTTCTTGAGAAATTCGAATCGAATATCGATTTCGTCTAAGATGCCATCAACCAGGCCTGATACACCTCTGATCACCGCTCTCGCGATCGCATTATCTTCATCTTCTATTTCTCGTTTCCAGTTGTCTTCGTCAATCTCGATTTTAAGCATCCATACGCCATCGAGATCCTTTTCTTTAACTTTTGACTGTGCTTGGACGCTAGCACCTACCAGGAGGGCAAGCATCAATAGGGTAGTTGTGATCTTTTTCATGTTGAATATTTTGAGTTGTTTGTATTGCAAGGTACTAATTATAAGTACATACTGAAAAATTATACAAAAGGTTACAAGACGTCTACTATATTCACGGCATCCGAATTAGCGGAAAGGCTAATATCTAATGGAGGATTTGTTAATTTTGCCATCCAATTAAGAAAGAAGAATGTTTGATAATTTAAGTTATAAGCTGGATCAGGCCTTTAAGAACCTCAAGGGCCAGGGAAGGATTACAGAAATCAACGTAGCAACTACCGTCAAGGAGATTAGAAGAGCTCTGATTGACGCAGATGTTAACTTTAAGGTAGCTAAGGAAGTCACAGACTCGATCAAGGAAAAGGCTCTCGGACGAGACGTATTGATCTCCGTATCTCCGGGTCAGTTGCTGACCAAGATTACCTCTGAGGAATTGGGAATGCTCATGGGGGGCACTCAGGCAGAGATTGATCTTACTGGTAGCCCTAACACTATTTTGATCTCGGGACTTCAAGGATCGGGTAAGACCACCTTTTCTGGTAAGCTAGCCAGCTACCTCAAAAAGAAAGGACGGACGGTATTGCTGGTCGCCTGTGATATTTACAGACCTGCGGCGATCGACCAGCTTAAAGTATTAGGAGAGCAGATAGGAGTGGAGGTCTATGCTGAGCCAGAGAATAAGAATGCTATCGAGATCGCGAACAATGCGCTCAAGCATGCCAGAGCAACCGGAAAGAGTTCGGTAATCATAGATACGGCTGGTCGTCTGGCGGTAGATGAAGAAATGATGCAGGAGATCGAAGGGCTAAAGAAGGCTATCGATCCGGCAGAGACTTTGTTTGTGGTGGATTCCATGACAGGTCAGGACGCGGTTAATACTGCCAAGACTTTCAATGAGCGATTAGACTTTGATGGTGTCGTCCTAACCAAGCTTGATGGCGATACACGAGGTGGAGCTGCCCTTTCCATTAGGACAGTAGTCAGTAAGCCGATTAAGTTCATCAGTACTGGTGAGAAGATGGAGGCGATTGATGTGTTCCACCCAGACAGGATGGCCAATCGAATCCTCGGTATGGGCGATGTGGTCTCGTTGGTTGAGAAAGCACAACAATCTTTTGATCAGGACGAAGCTCAGCGTCTTCAGAAGAAGATGCGCAAAAATCAGTTTGGATTTGATGACTTCTTATCTCAGCTAGAGCAGATCAAAAAGATGGGTAATATCAAAGATCTCATGGGCATGATCCCTGGTGTAGGCAAAGCCATCAAGGACATAGATATTGATGATGATAGCTTTAAGCCTATCGAGGCGATTATCAAGTCTATGACGGTAGAAGAAAGAACCAATCCTGATGTCATCAACGGCTCGCGTAGAGCGCGCATCGCAAAGGGTAGCGGTACTTCCATACAGCAGGTCAACCAACTGCTTAAGCAGTTTAACGAAATGCGCAAGATGATGAAGATGATGAATAAGATGGGAGGCTCTAAACGTATGCTCTCAGGAATGAACCTACCTGGCAGATAGTAGCGTCATGTCAAACGAGAAGGGCCTCATGTCAGCTGACATGAGGCCCTTCTTTTTTAAATTCTATTTGATACTATATGTACAAAACCTCTTTCATCGCCTTTACGGTTCGCTCCACATTAGGAAGCACGAACTCGATCAATGTAGGTGCATAGGGAAGAGGTAAATCCATGTTGTTGATGCGTAATACGGGCGCATCCAGATGGTCAAATGCATTTCTTTGTACGATGTGGCTGATATCTGTTGCAATGGATGAGAGTGGCCATGCCTCCTCTACGATTACCAGTCTATTCGTCTTCTTTACTGATTCTATGATCGTCTTATAATCAATGGGCCTTACAGACATCAAGTCAATCAGTTCAACGTTATGACCTTCTTTGGCCAATTCATCTGCAGCAGCGGTAGCCACTTTCATCATTTTCCCAAATGACACCAGTGTTACACTTGAGCCTTCTCTGACTATTTTGGCCTGGCCGATGGGTGTGATATATTCTCCTTCAGGTACTTCTCCTTTGTCTCCATACATCAGCTCCGACTCCATGAAGATCACAGGGTCGTTATCACGAATGGATGCCTTAAGAAGCCCTTTGGCATCAGCAGGATTGCTAGGCACTACTACTTTCAAGCCAGGAGTGTTGGCATACCAGTTTTCAAAGTTTTGAGAGTGCTGAGAACTCAATTGACCGGCATTTCCGGTAGGGCCTCTAAATACGATCGGCACGCCTACCTGACCACCGGACATGGACATCATTTTTGCAGCACCATTGATGATCTGATCAATCGCTACCAGCGAAAAGTTGAAGGTCATAAACTCGATGATTGGGCGAAGGCCATTCATCGCAGCGCCAATGCCAATGCCAGTAAAGCCAAGCTCTGTAATGGGAGTATCGATCACACGCTTAGCACCAAATTCGTCAAGCATACCCTGACTTACTTTGTATGCGCCATTGTACTCGGCCACCTCTTCTCCCATGAGCATGATGTTCTCATCCCTCCGCATCTCTTCACTCATGGCTTCCCTCAGTGCTTCTCTAAATTGAATTTCTCTCATAGTAGTGGCGTTGCTTGATAGATTTTGCGAGCGCTAAAATAAGGCATTGGCCTCCAATTTCCAACCAGCCAATGAGGCATAAAAAAAGCCCCAACCATCGTTGGGGCTTTATATTTTCATACGTGCCAGATCATTTCAGAGCACTGCTCAAAGCACCGGCAAATCTTGAGAATTCAAGGTCATTAAGTGCCATTTCCTTCAATGAAGGGTCTACACTTATTGCATTCTTAAGATTAGATAACACTCCGCTTTCATTATTCTTTCTTGCTGCAACGATGGCTTTTCCATAATGAGCAATAGCATAGTCGCTCTGTGCATCAATCACATCGTCAAATCCATTGTCAGCAGAGTCGAATTCTTTCTTTAATAAGTAAGCCAAGGCTCTATCGAATGATACATCAATATCGTCCTGATCGGCTGAAGAAAGTGACGCGACAGCATTGTCATACTGACCATTTTTGATTTCGATAGCACCTTTTGCTCCGTTGATAATGCTTTTTACTTCGCCAGAACCGCCAGCTTTCTCACCTTCAAGCAGTGAGCTGTAAGCCTGAGCATAATCACCCTGCATTGCCTGAGCTGACGCCATGTTAGCCCATACTTCTGGAGCCTTCATTTTGTTGGCAGCAATTTCGATTTGTGTTAGCGCATCCTCGATGTATCTGTTTTGTTCAGCACCGGAAGCCTGCTTAGCCATAGCAAGGTAAACTGCGCCTAAGTTGTTGTGTGCTTGCCACATGCCACCTTTTTTGGTAGCCGCTTTGAAGATGGCTTCTTTTTCTTTCAATGAAGGTGTCAGTGAAGCTGAGAACATCAGCTCTATGAATGACAATGTATCAGCGCTTACCTGGCCGTCAACAATTTGCTTTGAAAGCACAGCGATCTCCGCGTTGCTCTTCTTCTCCTTGACAGTTAGTATTTCTGTTTTGGCTACACGCAATGGAGGATAAACATCATTTAATAGAATCTTGTAAAAATCAAGGTTCTGCAATGACTCTTCCTTCTCTTCGAAGCTTCCTGTACCGTTTACAATTCTTGTTACCTGAGACTTCTGATCGTTAGTAAGGCCATCAAATGTTTTCAAAGCTTCTTTTAAGCTATTCCAGTCTTTTACTACCGGCTTTAGTACGAAGTTGATTGAGTCAGCGACACCTTTATAGTCATACTTTCTCATCAATTGACGATAGAATTTTTCGATTACAGAAGCTCTGTCCTCTGCTAAATCGGCGTTAGCTCTGTCAGAACCTTCAGGTGAGTGAGCACCTGTAATAGTTACAGTACGCGTTACGTTTTTCTCAGCAATGAATGCTGCAAACTTGTCTCCACGCTCAGAGGTTTTCTCAGAATTTCTTAAGTAGGATCTGCCTTGTTCGAAGAAGAAATCGACTCTTGTTGGGATCAACTCTTCCTGATCGTTGTATCCGTGATCAGCGTAGGCTACAGGAAAAACGTCTTTTACCAACTTAGAAGTAAGGATAAGACCTTCGCCACCTGAAACAGGCATTTTTTCCGAGCTTTTAGACTTTCCATTTTTAGGGTTAGAGGCTACTCCTTGTACAACAAGATTTCCGGGGCTCATGCCTTCCATATAATCGAAAGTAAAGTCCTGTGAAAGCTTGCTAGTTGCTGAACTACTTTGAGGAAACTGATCCGCATTGAATTCGACAGATCCAACACTTACTTCTTGATCGCCATACTGATAGAAGGTATTGATTGTATAGACTTTTCCTTTAGGAAGCATCTTAGCAGGAAGTACGGCCGACATTTCGAATGCTACCCTATCACCGTGTACTTCAAGTGGACTTGGTGCGACTTCAAGCTGCTGCTGCTTTGCAAGATTAATCATCTTTTGTAGCGTACATGAGCTCATCAGCAATGAACCGGCTACAATCGCGACTATGAAATTTAAACTCCTCATCTGATTGATTCTTAAGTTATTAGGTTATAAATGATTCTATAGAAAATAATACCTATTTAAAGTGCAATATTACGATAAAAATTCGTGAACATGGATTAAAGAATAAACAAAATCCAGCTTTATTGGTTAGTTTTGCGCATTATGGAGGTGATTCAAAAATACTTCGAGAAGCAATTTTTTGGTGTGTGTACGAGGCTTGGCGAGAAGATGAAAATCCCAACGTCGAGTATCAGATTGTTTTTTATTTACGCCTCATTTCTGACTTTTGGTTCTCCTATTATTATCTATTTAGGCCTTGCCTTTATAATGGAGTTTAGGAAGCATTTGCGTAGGAGAAATAACTCACTCTGGTATTACTAGACCTTTGAGTTTGGCATATTTCTTTCGCTTGAGTAGGTAATATTGAAAAACGATCAACTTAGGATAGATCGTTAATAGATTTCTTTTCTGGGCCACCCCAAACTCATATTTCTTGATTCTTTTGCTACTTAGATCCCGAAAGAAATGGCTGTATGCCTTGATTACGGCAATAAAGTGATCAAAACTGTTGTTCTTCCAAAACTTGAATGCGGCCATCAGGTCAAGCGACATTTTCAACGAAAATTTCCAGTACAGGCTGCTGTCATAGGTGTTCTTGTAAAGCATCGTCGCACTGTTTCTAAAATTCAAATAGGTCTTTTTTGGATTCTCCTTGGCAAGCGTTTCTCCACCAACATGATATACAGTGCTTTGAGGGATACACATTATTCTATATCCACTGTTTTGCATTCGCCAGCATAGATCTATTTCTTCCATGTGTGCGAAGAAACTAATGTCAAATCCTCCTACTTTCCTGAACACCTCCGACCTTACCATCATACAGGCACCACTGGCCCAAAATATTTGGGTCGGTTCGTTGTACTGACCTTCATCGAGCTCGATCGTTTCGAAAATACGTCCTCTGCAGAATGGGTAGCCTAGCCAGTCAATAAAGCCGCCGGATGCTCCTGCATATTCAAAATAATCCTTAGCCCTTTGGGCCAATATCTTTGGTTGACAGGCGGCTACGGAAGGATCATCAAATGCCTCGGCCAGTGGACCGAGCCACCCCGACGTTACTTCCACATCTGAGTTTAGTAGTACCAGCAGTTCCTCATTAACGGTAGTGAGACCATGATTGTAGCCGCCGGTAAATCCGTAGTTGTCCTCATTGACAATTACCTTGACATCTGGAAAGTCTTCGGACAAGACTGTCAGGCTATTGTCAGTGGACTGATTGTCAATCACATAGACTTCTGCCTCACGGCTAAACTCGATTACTGAAGGTAGAAATTGCTTGAGAAGCGCTGCGCCATTATAGTTGAGGATGCAGACGGCTATTTTTTTTGTCATCCCATCATATTGCCAAAGTCCATACCCGGTATATTGGGCATCACACCTTCCGTACTTTTCTTGAGATGTTCTTTGGCCTTCTCATCCACGTTGCTCAGTGCCATATTAACCGCGGCGACAACCAGATCTTGCATCAGCTGCTTGTCATCCGCATTGACGATGCTGGGATCAATATTGATACTGATGACTTCTTTCTTACCATTGACTTCAGCTGTGACCATCCCTGCGCCTGACTCGCCAGTCTCAGTGATGTCTCCGAGGGTTTCCTGAGCTGCCTTAATCTTCTCCTGGACCTCTTTCACCTTGCCCATCATCTTCATCATATCAAACATAGCCTTGCTTTTAATTTCTTAGGAGCACAAAAGTACCCGATTGACTAGATTTTTGCGATTCTTCGTTCCCAAATTGCACTTTGTAGGTGTAAGATCCTGGTGGCGCTTTGCGACCCTGGTATACACCGTCCCAACCTTTATCTAACTGGTCAGATTGAAAGATGATCTCACCCCATCTATTGAATATAATGATTTCATAGGTGGAGACATTACTACCTACCGGAATGAATATGTCATTGAGTCCATCACCATCCGGCGTAAACGCATTTGGGAAGTAGAGGTTGGGTGTACTTTCAATAACTACACTGTTGGAGTAGCTGTGTCGAGGTTTGGATTCCAGAGAGAGCGCATCTATTCGATAGATCTCCTGTCGATCAGGAGTAACTTCAATCTCTCGACCACTGAAAATAAATTCTTCTTCTACCCATTGAGCGCCATCCCACCTTTGTAGAAAATAGTGCTTGATGCCTTCAATCCACCCCTCATATCGATTCCATACTAGTAGGCTTGAGCTCCCACTATTGTGGCTAAGATTAAGAAACACGGGTGTAGTCGATCGGGAAGTTAAGGACTGGTTACCACAATCATCCTGATAGCTTAGGTCAAAACTCAGTGGCTGGGAGGTATCCTTGAAAGCTACTGAGGTAGTGGTGAGATCCGTTGAGAATGTGGAGGTGTGACCATTTTCCGATAGGGAATAGGAGGCAATGGGGACGGGCTGCTCAAGCACCCAGGACAGCAGAATGTCTTGGCCGTCAATGGTGGACTGTAGGTCTTGTGGGGCTGGTAGATTGTCGATAGGCCCAGGCACCAGGCAGATCGTCCTTGAGATAGACGGGCCCTGCTCTAAGCGGTAGCAGTTTTCTTCTTCGCAGATAAGTGAGGGATCGAAAACTTGCTCGAAAAAGCCTTGATTGAGTAGCACGTCATCCTTGAAAACCAGAACAGGCTCTGAGCTCTGAGAATTGGCTTGCCAGACCAGTTCATTTCCGGTATTGGAGTTAGTCACTTCCAATTGTAGGGTGCAATGGGTTTCGCTTTCGATCACAGAACCATCACAGCTGTCATTGGTGACAATTCTAAAGCATGGAGATGCGGAGATATCTTCCACAGCAATATCGATGAAGTCGTCGGTCGGATTAAGTCGGGTGACATCTTCAAAAGGTGAGCCATTGGTGCTTTTTTGCAGGGTGTAGGCTGCATTGTCAAATATGTTAAAGGCAATCGTCATCAGGGTATCATTCAAGACACGAAGCTCTGATATTGTAGCTGGAAAAATGGGAGCAAGCGGCTGGAAGGTCTTGGTAATACTCAAACAGCTTGGAGAGCCACTTTCGAAAAAGCCTTGCACGGTTATTTCATTGGGTGCATTGGTCGGAAACTCTATAAATTCAGATTGCTCGCCAGGTAGAAGCTCCAGAGTATCCTGATCGGCGATTTGGACACGATAAAAATCATACTGATCGTCGGTAATTTCTACAGCCACACGATTGTTTGCACAAGTGAATATGCTGAATTCCGGTAGGGACTGAGGGCTCAAAATGATCTGTAAACTGTCGATCTTCCCATCCGGCAGATCGTCCTCCTGGATCACCTGATAGATTGTGTATTGGCCAGGTTCATCGTAGGTGTGCTCTGTATCACTCACCAGCGAATCTCCATAATCATAGAAGGTCTCATCAAACGGAATGTCCTCATTGATCTGAATTGAGAAGGGAACACAGCCTTGATCAAAGTCTATCGAGAACCTACCCAGCGCACTCTTAATGCCCTGAGCTTGTAGACCCGCAGCACCGGTCATAAGGCATATAAATATGAAAGAAAAGAGGGGCTTGTGTGACTGAATATTGGCCTGCATGCTTCATTGATAAACAACTAACGTCTACCGCTTGCCCTAAATTATGGTACTATTTCTTTAATCTCTTCAATAAGTGATCCTGATCCAATTGCTCTTGTTCTCCGGTACTCATTTCCTTAAGAGAGAAAAGCCCTTTTTCCAGTTCCTCGCTACCGATAATGACAACATAAGGAACGTTCTTTTTGTCAGCATATTGGAAGTGCTTTTTAATCTTACTAAAATCCGGATAGAGTTCTGAATTGAAACCTTGTTTTCTCAACTGGCTCAGCAGTTTCAATCCAGTTTTTCTCGAGGTTTCATCAAATGTAGAGATCAAAACCTGGGTGCTCGTGGTTTGATCAGCCGGAAATAGCTCCAACTCTTCCATGACATCATAGAGTCGGTCTACTCCGAAGGAGATGCCTACACCAGATACGCCTTCAAGACCAAAGATGCCTGTGAGATTGTCATATCGACCACCGCCACATACACTTCCCATCTTTACATTATTGATTTTCACTTCGAAGATGGAGCCCGTATAGTAAGAAAGACCCCTGGCCAGTGTAGGGTCAAATTCAGCGTGGAGATCATCTCCTATGGTCGAGATCATAGATTGCAATTGCTCAACTTCCTCCAGGCCTTGTTTCCCAATCTCAGAATTCGGTAATAGATTTTCAAGATAGGAAGATGAGCCACTACTGTCGAGTATGGGCCTAAGTTGATCGACGGCTGCTTCCTCAAAACCAGCACTGCTAAGTTCTTCCAACACTTTGTCCAGGCCTATTTTGTCCAACTTATCTATAGCAACACAGAGCGGGCCTTCTGCAGAGGGATGCCCGAGTGCTTCCGCTATTCCCGATAATATTTTCCGATTATTATACTTGATCGTGAAGTCCAACAAGCCCAATCGCTGGAATACATCATTGATCATCGAAACAATATCAGTTTCACAAACCAAGGAGTCAGTGCCGATGACATCTGCATCGCATTGATAGAATTCCCGATAGCGTCCCCGCTGTGGTCGATCCGCTCGCCATACAGGCTGCATCTGATAGCGCTTAAACGGAAAAGTGATATCGTTTCTATTCATCACTACGTACCGAGCGAATGGCACGGTGAGATCGTACTTGAGGCCTTTCTCTGAGATGAGCGGGAGCATTTGCTTCTCACCTTCTTCATAGTCGGAGACCTGCGTTTTCTTTAAGTATTCGCCGCTATTCAATACCTTGAAAAGAAGCTGATCACCCTCGTCACCATATTTGCCGGTCAGTACACTCAGGTTTTCCATGGCGGGAGTTTCCAGCGGCAGGAATCCATACAACTGGAATACCTCTCGAATCTGAGAGAAGATAAAGTTGCGCTTCTGCATTTTCTCTGGTCCAAAGTCCCTGGTGCCTTTCGGTAAGCTCGGTTTCATAGTACTCATGTGAATGAGCGGCAAAAATATGGAATGCAATTCTTCTTTGGCATTTTTCCCGGTATCGTTTTGGCGCTAGCCCAATTGCAATAGTCATGGCTTTACAATACACGTTCTGCAGTGGAATGTTTTACCCACATTAGTCTTTGTGGTGTCTGCACCTGTATGGGATTGAACTGAACAGGGATAGATAACTTATTAACATCAGCTTGAGGCTTAACTTTTATACAAATCAATTCATTTGTCTTGGTTGAATAATGCTGCTAGTAATTCATATCTTATACAATCACAGATCAAAGTCTGGTGTCCAGGGTATGCCGGAAGTAAACTTGTCTACAACTTCATTGGGCGCCCCGGACCGTTGAAGATTATTCCCACAGCCATGATGGTTGAGCAACTAATTCTACAGCCAGCACCTATCGCTAAAAGAATCTCCATAGTTCAAAAAAGCATCCAACCTGGCTTGAACGGCTAAAAACATAAAAGAGGAGATAAAGTGCAATCAAACTGATTTGGTAATCTAGGCTGGAATGCTCTTTGTTGATCAAAGGATGTATTTAAAAAAGTTAATCTCAAAAAATTATGAACTTGAATAATATAGCTATTAAACATGATCAGGAACACCAATTGTTCTTCGTACGTCTGCAAAATGGATCCGCACACATCAAATATGAAAAACCCGAACAAGATGTGATTAAGATTACAGAGACTTACGTACCGGAAGACTCTCGCAACTACGGCCTGGCTGGTCAGATGGCGAAACACGTGCTCGACTTAGCCAAGGCAAAAAAATGGACAGTGATTCCAGAGTGCCCATTTGTAGAGAGTTATATACAGAAATATCCCGAATATGAACAATTAGTTCAAAGAGAGCCTCAACAGCAATAGGCACTGATGTAAACCGAGCTGAGATAATCGGGGTATTGAGGAGTTACTTCAAATACAGGTGGATTTTAGCACGACCATGCTGTACTAAAAAGTATTTTTTATATTTTTGCCGCTCATTTGATAAAAGCATAGCAAGATGGCAGTTACCAGACTCGAAAGAAAAGGAAGAAAAAATAAGCTTGTTGCCAAGCAAAGACAGAGCACAATCAAAGGTTTGACTGCTAAGCCAGTTATAAAAAACGTTGATGTTGAAGCAGTGAAGGCTGAGTTTGCAGCTAACGCTAAAGCCGAGAAGTCTAAGAAGGAAGCACCAAAGGCGAAAGTAGAGGAGGCGGCTCCTGCTGCTGAGGCTGTAGTAGAAGAGGTAGTGGAGAAAGCACCTAAGAAAAAGGCAGCTCCAAAGAAGGAAGAGGCGAAGGAGGAAAAAGCTGAACCTAAGGCTAAAAAAGAAGCAGCTCCTAAGAAAGCGGCACCCAAAAAAGAGGCAAAAGCGAAGAAAGAAGACAAAGGAGAATAGTTTTTTCCTGGGTATCTAAAGATTTGAAAGTCCTGACACCAGTCAGGACTTTTTTTGTGCCCTGGCACCAAGCTCTATGGCTTGCATATTAGATATTTTTCCTTCCAATATTTCGAACCTTATGATCGTCTTTACTTTGTGAAACCCCACTTTACCAGCTGCTCCGGGATTGATGTATAAGAGCCAGGGTCGCTTAGGGTCGTGACTTACCCTCAAAATATGGCTATGTCCACAAACAAAAACATCCGGTCGAAGCTCTTCGATTAGCGCTCTGGCTTGTTGGGTATATCCGGGAGGTTTGCCACCGATATGTAGCATGAGCACTTTAAGGCCACCTACTTCGAATAACTCATACTCCGGGGCTCGTGCCCGTATCTTGTGGCCGTCGATATTACCGTAAACAAACCTTGTTGGTTTGAACTCCTCTAGTTCGTCCATGAGTTCTGTAGTGCCAATGTCGCCGGCATGCCATAGCTCGTCCACATTCTCAAAGTATTTGTATATTTTGGGGTCTAAATAACCATGTGTATCGGACAATATTCCAATCTTCATAAGTGCTCAATAAATCTCACTGTATCATGAATTACAAGGTAATATCAATCACGCTGACGGCAGTATTATTTTTTGCGATAGCTGCAAACGGTCAAAAAATTAAATCATCCGAGCTGGACGACCTTGCCTTGCAGTATGCGAAGGGGTCTTTTGATGAGCTATATGATTTTTTCAGTATGCCTAACGATGCGACTTACCCTGAGGATATCGAGAAAAATGTGAGCTGGTGTGAGAATGCTTTTAGCAAGCGCGGCTTTGAGACTCAGCGGCTGGAGACTTCAACAGTGCCACTGCTACTAGCGAGCAGGATAATTAATCCAAAAGCAAAGACAGTACTTATCTATCTTCAAGTGGATGGACAGCCAGTGGATAGCAGTGCATGGTTTCAAGAAAGTCCGTGGACACCAACACTAAAAGCACAAAATGCAGATGGTAAATGGGAGATACAAGACTGGTCAAAGCTGGATGGGGAACTCGATCGAGATTGGAGAATATTTGTGCGTTCAGCGTCTGATGCGAGAGGGCCTGATATGATGTTTCTAAAGGCGATGGATATCATCAATGACCGGAAGCTCAAGCCCAACTTCAATATGAAGGTGATTATGGATTTTGAGGAGGAACTGGGATCGCCAAGGCTGCCAAAGGCAGTAGTCGATTATAGTGAGACTTTATCCGCTGATATGTTGATCATCTTTGATGGGCCCAGACACATCTCTAACGAACCGACACTGACCTATGGTGCAAGAGGTATTGCGACCGTCTCTTTGGAGGTATTCGGGCCAAGAGTACCTCAACATAGCGGCCATTATGGTAATTATGCACCTAATCCTGCATTGAGGTTGGCTCAACTGCTGTCTAGTATGAAGGATGATGTTGGCCGTGTCACCATACCTACTTGGTATGATGGCATCACGCTCTCTCCTGAAGTGAAAGCCATACTGAAGCAAGTGCCTGATGATGAAGATGATATCAAGAGGAAAATAGGAATAAGTGAAATTGATGCTGTAGCTACCAATTATCAGGAATCCATTCAGTACCCGTCGCTCAATATTCGCGGCATGCGATCAGCGTGGGTGGGGGCAGAGGCACGTACGATTGTGCCAGCGTCCGCTACCGCTGAAATAGACATCCGACTCGTAAAAGAATCAGATGCACAGAGAATGGTGGATTTGGTGAAGAATCATGTCCAGGAGCAAGGCTACTACTTGATTGATGGTGAACCAACCGACGAAGAGCGGATGCAGTATGGTAAAATAGCGCGCTTCAACTATGAGATTTCTTATGACGCCTTCCGTACAGACTATGATACGGAAGTGGGTAGCTGGCTGAGAAGTGGTATGCGAAAGGCTTTCGGTGCTGATCCTATCCAGATAAGAACGGGAGGTGGTTCTATACCTATTTCACCGTTTGTGGTAACACTCGATGTACCGGCTGTAATTATACCTACCGTAAATCCTGATAACAATCAGCACAGCCCTAACGAGAACATCAGAATCGGGAACTACATCGATGGTATCAAGACCATTACCGCAATCCTAACGACAGATCTTTAGCATTTTCTAGACTTCCTTGATGAACCCGGATCCGACAGGAACCCCTTGGATAAGTCCGCCCAAATGATACCTGAGGCTGGCCTTATAGTCGATTATTGGGTGGATTGATCAAAAGCTAATGCTAAATGTCAGTGGGCAACTATAATTATTCCAAGAATCAGTCCGTCATTTTCTTTTTTAGCTATCTTTCCAGTCAGCTAATAACAAAAAGAGATGCAGGAAATACGAAAAATTATCAAGATCATAACAAATCGAGCCGATAAGAACGGTTTCGGGCTTGATTTGGATGTGGCGACAGAGTATCCAAGTTTGGAAGAGCAGCTCTATTTAGGAGCAAGAGACGGCTTGTTTTTGACCGATGAGGATGCCGCTAAGGGGCTCTATGATTCAGACCCTACTGACCACAGGTTCAGAATGCTGAAGTCAAGGCTCAAGGCTAAGATCATGAACTTATTGCCTCTGGTAGACTTCAAAGAGTCCGAAGACAACATAGCCTGGCAATACGAGCATGAAAGTGAAAACCACCTCAGCCGTGCTAAGACGCTACTGCGCAGTGCCGAATACGATATGGCAGAGAAGCAACTCAACAAGGCTTACGCCATTTCCAAGGAATGCGAGTTTACCAATATCAGCTATGAGGCATTACGTCTGCTACGGTTGATTTACAGCGAAAGATGCAAACCAACGGATTACTACACGACGGTTGAGGCGATAGAGGAGGTAGTGAAAACCCTGGAGCTTGAAGAGAAGTGTGAGAACCTCTTTTCTAAGATGAGCATGAACCTACGCAAGTCGCTGCATAGCAAGCGAAATACCATTGACGAGGCAGCAAAGGCTGTTAAAACACTCGAAGGGCTTTCTAAAAAGAGTGATAGCTTCATTGTTTACGATAGGTATTACAGACTCAAAATGTTCTACTGCGAGTTGACGGGAGACTTTCAGACCATCGTCACCATGGCCGACGACATGGCACAACGCCTTGAGAATGGTGAGATCAACGCAATTAGGTTTGACGCGCGGTATAACTACTTTATGAAGACCTATGCCTTGCTTAGGCTCAAGCAATATGACGAAGGCTTGAAGACAGCTAGTCATGGCATGCTTCACTTCAATCGCTCTACCAACAACTGGTTTAGCCACATGGAGAACTACATGCTGTTAGCGCTGCATAGTAAATCGTACAAGCTGGCAAGTGATCTAATGCAACGGGTAGTGCGCAACTCACATTTGGACAACCTATCTACCAAGGCACAAGATCGCTGGAAACTATTCGGAGCTTACCTCAACTTCGTGATTCCGGGCGAGAAGGTAAGCAAGGCGCTGAACTTTGAGGAATTCTTTGTGACGATGAGCAAGGATCGAAAAGATCAGCGCGGTTATAATACCTCAGTTCTTATACTAGAATTGCTGCACCATCTCAAGGAAGGAAATGTAGATAGGGTAGTTGATCGGGTTGAAGGACTGCTAGAGTACATGAAGCTTCACTACTCAGATCCGGGGCAGTACCCCCGCGAGAAGCAATTTATCAAGATCATCAAATGCCTGCCATCTACGGGATATGATGTGAAGAAGGCCGAGAAGAAAGGCAAAAAATACTACGACAAGCTCAAAGAACTGGAAGAGTTGGAAGGTGTTTTTGCGGAGATCGAGGTGCTACCCTTCCAAAACGTATGGGAGCATATTATAGAGCTGATGAAGAAGGAGCCTATTAAGGTATAACGGCAAAATAGACCTTGGAAATCAACTATTAATTTGATTTCGATGAGTGTTTAGTATTAATTCACCGCCATGGAGGAGTTTCAGGTACGCGCATACGAGACTGACCCTGGTGGTGAATTAAGACTCTTGTCGCTAATCAACTACCTGGAAGAGGCCGCCTGGCGAAATTCCCATACCTTGGGCTTTTCCGTTAACCACCTGCTCGAAAAGGGCGTCTCCTGGGTCATGCAGCGACTGAAACTTGATGTCTTGCATTGGCCAAAGCATAATGATCTGGTATATGTGGACACCTGGGCATCTGGATTAGACCGATTTCTCACTTATCGTGACTTCAAAATCTATAACGATCGAGACCAACTCATCGCTACCGCAAAAACCAATTGGATCGTGCTAGACATTCAGACACGCCGCATGATCCGCATCCCTGAGTTTATCAAAGAAGCCAGATTCTCGGTAGATCGAGACAACCTACTCCTCCTAACGGAGAAAATCGCTAAGACTGAGCACCTTGAGAAACTACTGCAATATCAGGTGCTGGAGCGCGATATCGATCGTAATGGACATGTCAATAATGCCAACTACTTTCAGTGGTGCATGGAAGGGGCAACCGGATCTATGAAATCAGGAAGCCTCCAATCGATTGACATGATCTTCAAAACAGAGGCACTGCGTGGTGACGAGTTGATTTTTTATCGTGCTGATCTGGGCAATAGCAGTTATCAACATGTGATCTCCAATACCAGGACCGGAAAAGACGTCATACTCGCCCAGACTTCCTTTCAGCCTACCATTTAACATTTTTTAACATCTCCCTTTCCAGCAGGCTTGAAATATTTTATGCCACTGCTTAGTATTGCGCAGTTTTTATAGCCTCACTTTAGGGGTTAGTTATTCAATTACTTAACGCACAGAATATATGTCAATTGTAGTTGATGGACTCACCAAAAAGTACGGTGAGCAGAAAGCGGTCAATAATATCTCCTTCAAGGTCGAGACAGGAGAAGTCGTTGGCTTCCTGGGGCCCAATGGAGCTGGGAAAAGTACGACCATGAAGATGATTACGTGCTATATGGCACCATCGAGTGGTGATGTTATGCTTGAAGGGATGTCCATCCACACCCATCCTGATGAGATCAAGAAGCGTATCGGTTACCTACCGGAAAACAATCCGCTCTATCTTGATATGCCGATCATCGATTATCTCCGATTCTCAGCTGAGATACAAGGTGTCCCTGGCAACAAGATACCCGAGCGGATCGCCGAAATGATCGAAACATGTGGTCTCGACGTGGAGAAGCACAAAAAAATAGGTGAACTGTCTAAGGGCTACAGACAAAGGGTGGGTTTGGCTCAAGCGATGATCCACAACCCTGAGGTGTTGATCCTGGATGAACCCACTACAGGACTTGATCCGAATCAGATTATCGAGATTCGTAAGCTGATCAAGAAGCTGGGTAAAGAGAAGACTGTAATCTTGAGCTCGCATATCTTATCAGAAGTAGAGGCTACATGTGATAGGATATTGATCATCAACAGAGGTAGGATAGCAGCGGATGGCACGTCTGCTACATTGCGACAGCAGGCACAAGGTCAGGAACTATTGACCGTACAGATAGAGGGATCAGATGGAGACAGCATTAAGAAAGCACTGCTAGGTTTAGCCACCGTGGAAAAAGTGGATACCGTGGAAGGTAAGTCAGATTACTTTACGGTACAGTCCAAACCTGAGCAGTCTAGCCGCAAGGCTGTTTTTGACCTTTGTGTTAGCAACAAATGGTACCTGTTAGAGATGACGGGCATTGAGACCCGTCTGGAAGATGTATTTAGAGAATTAACAAACTAGCAAATCGATTATGGACAAAATATGGATTATCGCTAAACGAGAGCTAGCGTCATTTTTCGACTCGCTGATCGCCTATGTCATGATCATACTCTTCCTTGGTATGAGCGGTTTCTTCACCTGGCTCTTCGGCAACAATATATTTTTGATCAACCAGGCCAGTCTGCAGGTTTTCTTTGGGATTGGTTTCTGGACGCTGTTCTTCTTTATCCCTGCGATTACCATGAGGATGTTGGCAGAAGAAACGCGATCGGGGACGATTGAGCTGCTGTCTACTAAGGCAATCACTGATTGGCAGATTGTAGGAGGGAAGTTCTTAGCCTGTTTACTATTGGTGGTGATTGCGCTTTTCTGCACTTTGCCCTACTACATCACTGTTAGTCAATTGGGGTCAGTAGATCACGGGGGCATTATTGGTGGCTACCTGGGTTTGATACTGCTTTCTGCAGGATACATCAGTATAGGTTTGTTCGCCAGTAGCGTCACCAACAACCAGATCGTGGCGTTCCTAATGGCGCTGTTCATTGGTATTTTCTTTCAGATTCTGTTTGATGTAATGGGATCTAGCTTCAGGGGAGGTCTGGGAGCTGCTATGAACTACTTGAGCATGCGTGCACACTTCGAATCACTCAGCAGAGGAGTGATTGACTCCAGGGACATAGTTTACTTCTTGTCCATCACACTTGTCGGTCTATTATTTTCTCAATCGATGCTTTCCAGACGCAACTGGCAGGGCTAAAAACAACTCGGAAGATGAAAAGAAATAGTGTATTCATAAGATTAGCGATCGTACTGGGTATTGTGATCATAGCCAATCTGATCTCCAATAGATTGTACTTCAGGTTAGATTTTACCGCTGATGGTCGATATACCTTGAGCAAGGCCACAAAGGACATCCTCGAGGATCTCGATGATGTGGTGACCGTAAAGGCGTACTTCTCAGAAGACTTACCGCCGCAGCTGTTGAGCAACAGACAGGACTTTGAAGATCAGTTGATCGAATATGAAAATCGATCAGGAGGCAATGTTGTCTATGAGTTTATCAACCCCAACGAAAATGAGGAGATAGAGCGGGAAGCCCAGCAGAGTGGCATCAGTCCGGTGATCATCAATGTGACTGAGAAGGATCAGGTGCAGCAGCTGAAGGCCTACATGGGTGCCGTACTCAGTATGGGAGATCAACAGGAGGTCATTCCGCTCGTACAGCCCGGTGCGGGAATGGAGTATTCCTTAACTACATCCATCAAGAAGATATCCATCGCGGATAAGCCTAAGATCGCGCTGCTGCAGGGGCATGGAGAGCTACCGCCAAATGCGCTACTTCAGCTTCAGCAGCAACTATCTGTGCTCTATGATGTTGAGCCATTTACGATAGGTGCCGATCCGATCCCTACTTTCTACAAGGCCGTGGCAATTATTAATCCAACGGATACCATACCATCGGCTGACCTGGCCAAGTTGGATGACTTCATGGCCTTAGGAGGTAATATTTTCGTGGCTAAGAGCAATGTACAGGGCGACTTAAGTACAGCTGCGCTGACCAGAGCACCCGATATAGGGATCAATGCCTGGCTCAGGGATAAGGGCATCAACATGGGCAACAGCTTCGTGATAGATGTGAACTGTGCATCAGTGTCTGTTCGTCAGCAGCAGGGCTATTTTACGATCAATTCGCAAGTGACCTTCCCATATTTCCCAAGGGCTAATAATTTTGGGGATCACCCGATTGCACAGGGGTTGGAAGATATTTTACTTCCGTTCGTTAATAATATTCAGGTGACGCGTGCAGATTCCGCTTTGAACGTGACGCCATTGATATTCTCCTCTGAGCAGTCAGGCCTGGTAAATGCCCCGTCTTATATTGATATTAATAAGAAGTGGAGTGCTGCTGACTTCCCGCTGCAAGAGCAAATATTGGCGGTAGCCGTAGAAGGCAACATCATGCCTAATGCCAGCTCTAAGCTCGTGGTGGTAGCAAATGGAGAGTTTATCAGCAACGGTGAAAACGGACAACAGCAGCAAAATGCTGACAATGTCAACTTTGCATCCAATGCTATTGATTGGTTGTCAGACGATACCGGGTTGATCGATCTGAGAACCAAAGGTATTACCGCCAGACCTCTTGATCAGACCGAGGAAGAGACCAAAGCATTGCTGAAGTACGGCAATGTGTTCATACCGATCATTCTACTGCTGGTCTATGCATTCATAAGAAAGCAGATGAACCTGCGACGCAAGCAAAAGTGGATGGAGGGAGTTTATTGATTGATGAACTAAAGAACGGACGAGATGTTGAAGAATCTATCAAACTTAAAATTATTGCTTTTACTCGGTGGGCTAATAGTGGTCTACCTTATCGTAGAGTGGACAAATTCCAGCAGTCGGAGTACTTCCTATCGCGAAGTGTTGGTTGAGATAGATACCGCTAAGGTGACACGACTAATGGTTAAAGCATCAGATAAGACGAGTGATGTGACCAAGGTTGCGGAGGGCTGGGAACTGACGTTACCTAGCGGAAAAAAAGTCGCAGCGACTGAGGGTTCCGTGAAGTCGAGTCTGGGGGTCTTACTTTCGATCAAGCCATCAAGGCTGGTGGCAAAGAAGCAGGATAAATGGAAGGACTATCAGGTGGACTCGGCGGGTACGGTAGTAGAGGTCTATGAAGGCGGAGAAAAGACGCTTGACTTGATCATCGGCCGGTTCAACATGGAGGGTCAAAACTCCTATTCTACCTATGTGAGGCTAACTGAGGAGAATGAAGTCTATTCTGCTAAGAACTTCATGGCTTTCTCCGTCAGTGCTGATCCTGCTTCCTACCGCAATAGTGTACTCATGCGATCCAATAAAGACAGCATCCAACAAGTAACTTTTAACTACCCCGACTCGGCCTTTGTCCTGACCAGAGAAGATAGTGGCTGGACCAAAAATGGTCAGGCCGCTGATTCAGCAGCGGTGGCCAGTTTTCTCAGTGGATTGAGCTTTGTCTCTAGCAGGAAATTCTACGACGAGGCGGATCAGTTGGTAACGCCAGCATTGTCTGTGACCATAGAGAGCACGGATAATGAAGTTGAAGTAAAGGCTTATGATGTCAATGGAGAATGGGTGCTCAATTCTTCAGAAAATCTAGAGAGTTATTTTGATGATGCATCTTTGGTCAGTAAACTGCTTAAAAGCGACGATGAATTTTGATAAAAAGATCAGAGTTTTCCTATGAGCATGTTTTGATAGTGCACTTAGAGATTATTGAGGGTAGAATCGGATAATTCTTTAGCTAACCTAACGATAATCTGAAGTTGGAATAAAATTCCAACTTCAGATTAGAAAGCTAGAAGGTCTAACTTTCATT
Organism: Cyclobacteriaceae bacterium; assembly: GCA_965229505.1. Lineage (GTDB taxonomy): Bacteria > Bacteroidota > Bacteroidia > Cytophagales > Cyclobacteriaceae > UBA6059. The sequence continues at coordinate 5,351,321 of OZ245881.1, read as the reverse complement.
AAGTGGAGATAAATGTTTCTTTTTCTCTTCATGATGACCACAATAATCGCACTTGTAATATTTGGTCAATTCGCCTCCTTCAGTCTGGGTTGGCATCTTTTCAACCTCCTCCTTGAGCTCTCTTAGTGTCCTGAATCTACATTTATCACATACCTGATTGGTATGGTGAATGTCATATTTCTCAACCACTTTCTCCCCAGTTTCTTCATCTATCCATACGTCATAGTCAAAGGCGAATATTTCCTCATGTTCAATTTGTTCCTGGGTTAAATGAAGATCCTCCTCATCTTCATTGAGCAGCTTCATTTGGTTGCCACTTGACGACTTCATCGGTTTGAACCTTATCCGCTTTAAGTGCTTCGCCAAGTAGAAGGGGTAATATATCTTGAGAAGAACTCTCATTACATAATAAAACATACCACCAATAACCAAAGAGCCGATAGACTGGATAATCAATTCGAAATTATTTGCAGTCTTAAACTCTCCAATGAGCAGACTGTTAGCAAAGAATGTAATACTCAGAGAAACCATCACGATCAGATTCATGAATGCCGGAATTTCGTGAGTACTCACATAGTCATAAAGCTTACTCCGATCCTTTGATACAATGAATCCAGTGGAATAGAATACAAAAACAAGAAATGCCAGCACTAGGAAAAACATAGACCAGAGTTCTACATTTTCCTGCCAGCTAACGATAAATTCAGAATATGATTTCATGACTTCTCGGTTTGGTTGAACTCACAGAAGTTATTGAAAACAGGAGTGTACAACCGTGACTAAAATCAGCTGAGTCTATTCTGGTGGATGATTTTCATCAGAGCTATGCAATTGACTGCCAAAAAAACACCCGACTCTTGAAGTCAGGTGATATTATCAAAATAAAAGAGTCAAACTTACTCTTCTAATTTCTTGTAGCCAGATTCAGCCATTCCGGTAGGAGAGAGCCTGTAATACTCCTGTACGGCTGAGTAATCCTCGTAGTTGACCGGCGAAATATAGCGTCCGTTGGTACCAAATAGACCAGGTACGATGACGACACGCACGATCCACGCATCCGTTAAGTCAGGCCCCAGAAACCCGAGTGGGAACTCAGCATCAAGGAAGACGGAAACGTCGAAGATCGAATGATCGAAGCTATATTGGAGTAATCCGTCTGCAGTAAATAGCGACATGGGTAATGGTCGCCAAATCTCCGTACCATCCTCAAGCACTTCCCATAGCAGATAGACCAGCGCCACGTCCGATTCGAGCATAGTGAAGTCACCGGGAAGCTCAAAGAGCGCTGAATAATCGGGTGCCCTGAAATCGGCAGTGTATTCAAAGACATAGGCTTCTTCGCCATCGAGTCCATCCAGACCATCTCGACCCGGAATGCCAGGAGGGCCTTCGACTCCTTCAATGTTGCAGCTAGCGGCGATGAATAAAAGAACAAGTGCGGATAGTAAAGTTGTTGTTTTCATGATTCCTATTATTTGAGTTCATCTGGCATGAACCAAATAACATGCCAAGACGATACTGCCCGGTGGAATTCACAAGGATTGTTCGTGGCTCAGTCCGCCTTTAACCTTCTGAGGATAGTGAAAGCCTTGATGGGATTATCATGAAGTAGCTGGTGCACTTCTTTGATATCAAAACCGTCAGCCTTCATCCTTGCGACGAGCTGCTTTGGTATGTAGTCATAGGTTGCGACTTTGGCCTCCGGTTTTGCAGGGTCATACCATCCCGCATCATGTGAGATCAGGAGGTTGGCTAGGAGGCCATTTCTTCTGAGATAGAGTAGTTTTCGATAATGTTCATCGCGCTCCCAGCCCCAGCCATCAAGGCTGATCCAGCAGCCCAGTTCAGCTGCTTTCTTGTAGTTTTCTAAGTTATCCTCTTGCTGCGCATGTACCCAAATGAAAGCCTCTGGAGCTACTCCCACGCTATCGAGAATGGATAACTGCTCGAAGGCTGCATGCGCCGGTCCGGTATGCGAAGCGATTGTAAGTCCCGTTTCCTTATGTGCAAGTCCTGCTGCGATGACAATTTTGCGATCAAGTGCTTTTAATGGTTGATTGGCATTGACGCTGATCTTAATAAACCCAGGCCTGATGCTGGTGCCCTCGATACCTCCTCTCAGTTCAGCGATCCACCTATCAGCCAACTGCTGAGCGGTTTCTTCGAAGGCATATTCCGGTAGGTATTTGTAGTCCACCGCAGCGTAGAGCCCCGTGTTGGTAATTATATTTAGGCGGGAGCTGGTGGTCATCTCCTGGAGAAGTGCGACATCTCTACCGAGAAAATTGGGTGTAGCATCCACGAAGGTCTGAATGTTAAGTGACTCAGTCTTGAGTAAGTGGGGGAGCATTTTGTCCTTCACATCGGCTATATCCCAGTTTTTCCCATTAGCGGATGCTGCTCCCGAAAAGTCAACCAATATATGCTCATGCGTCAGCCAATTCCCGGACCGCTGGCTATTGATGATTCCATTTACACCAAGTATTTGACCATAGTATTCAGGCTCGCATGATGAAAAAATCACCAACAATATGGGCATTAGCAACCACATTAAGGCTTGAAGAGTCCTGAACTTAATTGAAAATGGGATAGGGGAAGGGGACATATACTCTCTAGATAACAAAGCTATACGAATAGAACGTCTCGAAGGCTACTATCCAATATTCAATTCCTCCTTATTAGCTTTTAATACGTCAATGATAAATTGAATGTGCGCGTCCTGGTCAACTTCGAGCAGCTCCAGTCCAGCCTGCACCTCACTCCGCTCCACGGTTGCAGCAAAGCCTTTGGACTTCAGCTTTTTCTTAACTGACTTAGGAGTCAATGAAGTAATACCGTCAGGACGCACCTGGCAGCAGGCGATGATAAACCCAGTGATTTCGTCACAGGCAAGCAGCGCCTTTGAAAGCAAGGTGTCGTAGGGCACATTCCATTTAGTGTAGTGTGCAGAAATAGCATGAGCGATTTTGTCTTCTCCCTTTTCTTTGAGTAGCCCCACTATCTTATTAGGGTGCTCTTCCGGCCAGGCCTCATAGTCAGCATCATGCAGCATGCCCGTGATGGCCCATTCTTCAAGATCTTCCCCATAGTGCTTGGCATAGGCCTCCATCACCAACTCCACACTTCGCGCATGCCTAAGAAGACTTTCGCCTTTTGTCATATCTTCAAGAATATTTCTTGCTTCTGCTCTCTTCATTTTCCGGTATTTATCTATCGCTAATATAATTTAAAAGGGGAATTGTGGATATGTACGACTGATGACGAACTAAATGAGCGATTGCGCCGTTGAATATTCACTTCGCAGATGAGATAAATAATTATTAATTTTATTTATCAAAGCGATCATTCCTATGAAATCAATGATAAATATTAAACTCACACTGGCAGCAGTTCTGATGCTAGCAGTTGGCCTTAGCTCCTTCACAGGTACTAAGAAGGCCGAGTCAAAAGTGAACTGGCTCACCTTTGAGGAGGCCATTGAAGCCAATAAGGCTAATCCAAAGAAGATATTCATAGATATCTACACCGACTGGTGTGGATGGTGCAAAAAAATGGATGCACAGACCTTTAATCATCCGGATATCGCTGCTTATATGAATGAAAACTTTCACAATGTGAAGTTTGATGCGGAGCAAAGCGAGGAAGTAGTTTTTAATGGACACACTTTTAAGTTCATCCCCGGTGGTCGAAAAGGTGTGCATGAACTGGCAGTTGCGCTGACCAATAATAATCTGAGCTACCCAATGGGTGTGTTCATGGATGAAGAATTTAGGATACTCTCTCCGCTACCTGGTTATCAGAAGGCGCCCTTCTTTGATGCGGTGCTTAGGTACTTTGGCGAAGAGAATTACAAATCAATGAAGTGGGACGAATTCATGAAAGGATACGATTCCCCTCTTGGTGATTAACAACTATTAGGTTAAAGGGTAAAAAAAGCGCTGGGTTCAGCGCTTTTTTTTATTCAATCATATGCGTCTTGTTCAACTTATCGGTTTTTCTGGGATGGTATTTTTAATCATCGCATATGCCACGGATATAATAATTGATCCATTGTGGTTCGCAGGACTAATGATCTTCTTTTTTATCTTCACGTTCTTCAAAGAAGTTAAAAAGTCTTGATCTTTCCCAGATCCAAAATACTACAACCCCAACACATCCACACCCTGCTCAAATACGATATCCACGGGAATCCCAGCAGAGGCTAGTCGGTCAAGGTCAGCCCGAAGTGCTGCGTCAATGGAGCCTTTTTCGGCCACCAAGGCTGCCACACCATCATAGTCACCATCTCCCTGCAGGGTGAGAATCTTTACTGACAGGGCATCCATGGCCAGCTTCATTTTATCATAATCCACTCGATAGCGACCGGTAGCTTCGTCTTTAGAAAATGCTCCGTATTCTTTAAAGAAGTTAAATCGGATCATATTGGCTTTGCCGTGGGCACTGCTTGCACCGAAGCGGACTGAGCGGAAGATGCCGGCCATGAAAGTAGTGTAGTAGTCTTTGATGTCTCCGTCTAGTTCGCCCTTGTCCATGAGCTGTGTGATCATGTAAAGACCGAGGACATCAGCTTTGCCTTCTTCCAAGGCGCTGTAGTGTTCTTTGATAGTGCTTCTGACCGCACCGTTATCATTGATGGTATTTTTAATGCCCAAGCCATGTGCCACCTCATGAAACATGGTATTGGCGAAGAAGGCATCAAAAGTGATATTGGCACGTTGCTCCTCGGCAATCAGCATATCAGCGATTGGGATCATGATCTTGTCAAACTTGGCCTGCATCGCATTCTTGAGCTGCAAGCGGCGCGAGCCCTTGGCCAACTGGACCTCCTCATCGTTGGGTAGGTTGATAGCGATGGTCTTGCTGCCAGAGTTACAGTCACCGGCGTAGTATACCACATCATAGGCGTTGAGATCAGCATCTGACCCGGGCTTCTCCTGCTTGTAAGCATCCGGTACGGGTAGACCGACCTGCAATTCCGGTAGGTAAGCCGCATACTTAGAGAGCCGCTCACTCCAGGCCATGTCTTTGATCAATACATAAGCTTCATGGGCTGCTTTGTAGTTGTAGAGCTGATCCTCATAATTCTCGATCGGCCCGATCACCACATCGATGGGGTTGGTCTTCATGTCCATCCAGGCCATGTCACTTGGCTGGTAGTCGTCAGTCTCAATGGCATCAGCGCGTAAACTGAGGTAGGTCTTCAAGCCGGGATCTTCCGCTAGCTCAGCAGCTTGACGCAATAGCGAACCCACTCTGGCCACCTGCTCATCAAACATTTCGCGGTAGGGTACAGAGATCAACTGTCCACTTTCGTCTCTTCTAATGAAGGTGTAGAGGCTCGTCTTATCAGCAATGTCAGCTGCCTCGAACTCCTCCTTGGTCATATCTGCCGGGTAGAAATTGGCTCCAGCAGGCTTTTCACCCACCCCGTCAATAAATGGTGTATTGTTATCGAGCCGATCCCATGGACCATAGTTAATCATGGCATACTTGCGGGCGTCTTTATCCGTGATCGATGAAAGTAGCTGGTCGCGATCGCCATAAGCCTCATACCAGAACAGATCATCCATGATTTTCGCGGCATCAATGAGCACCTTGATCATTTCCTTTTGGTTATCCGACAGGTGAGATAAATCAGCAGTCAACTTCACTGTGGTGTAGTTGTCCAACAGCGCTTGCGCACCTGAAGTCTCTTCAACCTGTACGGGAGGAGCTTCTTTGGTTTGAGGTGTACAGGCAGCTACCGTAATAAATAAGAGTGGAAGTATTACGCGATTGATCATGAGAAAAAGTGGTTAGTTCAAATCAAAAATAGCAGAAATGGGCACAGGTCGCAAGCGGTCTATAGAACGATCTCTGCAACGAAGAAGCCCACATAAGTGCCTACTCCAGCACCTAGTGTACCTACAAGAATAGACGGTAGAATCAGGTCTGATCTATTGAGACTCTTGGCCAGGGCCATGGCAGAAGAAGGGCCACCTACGTTGGCCTGGCTAGCGACAGCTACTAGATCCCAGTCCTGCTTGAGCACACCGCCAATAAAGTAGATAATCAGACCGTGAATGACCACAATAGTTGTGGTGAAAGCCATGACTACTATCGCGAGAGAGCCGATCTTTCCTAATGCGGCTAGCTCACAGAAAGCACCGATCACTGCTAGGAACAGATACACTGCATACAATCCCAGAAGTTTAGCGCCATTGATTCTTTGAATGGCAGGCACTTGCGCCATGATCAGAGCAAAGGTTGTCAGGATGAGAATAGAAGGGAAGTTGATCCCATTTTCCGCTAGCATACCTGCAATCAGATTAGAGAGCCAAAGTACACCAGCACCCATAAAGACCAAAAGGGCAAGTTGCATAGGGTCAACACTTTCGTGCTCATTGTGAATATCAGCGATCTGCTGGTCGGAGAGTTCTTCATTGGCATTGAGCTGCTTTCTGGGCAACCATTTTTGGAGCAGCTTGGGAAACAGGAGCGAGCAGATCATCCACAATGCAGTGAGGATGTTGTCGACCGCCACTGTGCCGGCGTAGAGGCTGCCATCTTTCGCTACATCATAGTGCAGAGCTATTGCATTGAAGTTGACGCTACCGCCAATATACGTCCCGGTCATCATTCCCGCCAGGGCCTTATAACTACTCCCGAGTGCTTCACCTCCTACCACCTGCACAGCGATGATAGCCCCGATAGCTGTGCTCGCCGCGCCTGCAAAAAACATAATGAGCATAGGTAGGCCTGCCTTTTTCAGATGGCTCAAGTTGACGCCTAGAAGCAAAAAGAATATCGAAATCGGTGCAACGTAGGTGAAAATACCACTGTAAATGCCCGGTGCGTTAGATGCTGAAGGAATGATGCCAATGTTGGCAACTACCGCCGTGAATAGGATCACGAGCAGGGTAGTGCCGAAATGTCTAAAGAAGGTATGACGACAAAGCCATTCACAAATGACCACATTGAGAGAGAGAATAGCGAGTACGCCCAGAGAATCCTGCATCTGAAGATTAGTTTTAGAATTGGGAAAATAGTGCTTTTTGAATGAAAGTACCTGGCAGATTACAGGAACAAGGTTGTTCATTTCAATTTTTAATACTTGTATATATGAATATATGTTCATATGTTTGCATTATGATTGCAACGAAGACATTGATCGATGTAGAGAAGCTCGAAAAAGTAGCTTTTATATTGAAAACCATCGCACATCCTTTGCGCATTGGGATTATTGATTTGTTGACTGACAATGAGCGCATGTCGGTCAATGACATTTGTCAAAAGCTCGATTCCGAGCAGTCGCTGACTTCTCATCACCTGTCCAATATGAAGTTGAAAGGTATACTGAGATCGGAGCGAGAGGGTAAAAATATCTACTACTCACTCAAGATGAAGGAAGTGACCGAGGTGATCCACTGCATGCAGAACTGCAACCTGATCCTGCCTTAAAAAATTTGCAGTGATACATGAAGAAGTGTTCATATAAGAGCTAAGATGGAGTTGATAGGATTTGTAGCGGCGGTAGTGATAGGTTTTACCATGGGACTCATTGGTGGAGGAGGGTCTATATTGACCGTACCCGTAATGGTATACTTTCTGAACATAGATCCTGTCCTCGCAACTGCCTATTCTTTGTTCATTGTAGGATTAACCAGTCTGATCGGTTCATTTAGCTACATGCTGAAGCAGCAATTGGACTACAAGACCGCTGTGGTTTTCGCAATACCATCCTTCATCGCCGTATACTCTACGCGCAAATTTATCGTTCCGGCCATTCCTGCTGAAATGTCAATCGGTGGATTAGTCTTAGAGAAAGGCATGATGCTCATGCTATTTTTTGGTGTAATCATGTTCGTATCTGCTTTTTCAATGATCAGAAGCGGAACGCGACCGGAGGTAGATGAAAGTGAAGTGAAGTTCAACTACCCACTGATCCTTATCGAAGGTGCCTTGGTGGGTATAGTGACTGGCTTAGTGGGAGCCGGGGGTGGCTTTCTGATTATCCCGGCGTTGGTATTGCTTGCGAGGCTGCCGATGAAGCTGGCAGTAGGTACCTCGCTCATCATTATTGCCGTAAAATCTTTAATCGGCTTTTTAGGAGATATAGGAATTCAGACTATCGATTGGTCTTTCGTTCTCATCTTCTCGTTGTTTGCCGTTTTTGGCATTTTTGGCGGTTCTTTCGTTAGCAAATATGTGCACGGGGAGAAGTTGAAGAGAGGATTTGGATGGTTTGTGGCTATCATGGCCCTTTTCATCTTTTATAAAGAATTATGGAGTTAATACGTTTTTAAAAATATAAATCAAACCGATATGTACGTCGAACAATTATACACAGGTTGTCTTGCAGAAGCGGCCTATTATATAGAGTCAAATGGCGAAGCAGCCATTATTGACCCTATCAGAGAAACCGAACCTTATTTAGCGCTAGCGGAGCAAAGGGGAACCAAAATCAAATATGTACTGGAGACCCATTTTCATGCAGATTTTGTTTCCGGGCATCTCGATTTGGCAAAGAAAACAGGAGCCACGATCATCTTTGGTCCTAATGCCAACCCACTTTATGATGCGCATATCACTGAGGATGGGGAGATATTGTATGTTGGAGATATCAAGATCAAGGTGCTTCACACGCCGGGACATACGATGGAGTCCACTACTTATCTATTAATAGATGAGCAGGACAATCATCACGCGATTTTTACAGGAGATACCTTGTTTATCGGTGATGTAGGGCGTCCCGACCTAGCGGTAAAAAGTGACCTAACGGAACGGGATCTGGCAGGCCATCTTTATGATTCGCTTCACAATAAAATCATGACACTGGCCGATGATGTCATCGTCTATCCGGCACACGGTGCAGGCTCTCAATGTGGTAAAAATCTGAGTGATGAGAAGCAGTCCACTGTCGGTGAGCAGCGCCAGTTCAACTACGCGCTGCAGCCCATGACCAGAGATCAGTTCATCGATGTAGTCACCGATGGGTTAGCTGCACCTCCGGCCTATTTTCCGGAAAACGTGAGAATCAACAAGTCCGGCTATGAGAACATCGATCAGGTGATGGATCGCAATCTCAAGGCATTGTCGGTAGACGAGTTCAAGGCTGAAGTGGCCGATGGTGCTATTATCCTTGATACGCGGATACCCGATCAATTTGAGAAAGGCTTTGTAAAGGGAGCCTACAGCATCGGACTTGACGGCACTTTCGCTGTATGGGTGGGGACGTTATTCGATATCAATCAAAAGCTTGTGCTGGTCACAGCCGAAGGAAAGCAGGAGGAGTCGGTATTGCGCCTGGCTCGTGTTGGATTTGAAAATGTGGCCGGCTATCTCGAAGGAGGTGTTGAAGCCTGGTCAGGGGCAGGAGAGTCCCTGGAGACGATTAATAGTGTCAAAGGAGAAGAAATATCAAGCTATCAAGCAAAGGGACTGACCGTGATAGATGTGCGCAGAAATCCTGAGTTTGATACTGAGCACATTGAAGGTGCACTGAATGTGCCGCTCAAGGACTTAGAGCAGAATCTAGATAAGGTTGATCCAGAGCAACAATATTTGGTTCACTGCCTGGGTGGCTATCGCTCAATGATCGCTTCATCCATACTTAAGCGCAATGGCATTAATAATATCGTGAACGTTTGGGGAGGATGGAACAGTATCAAAAAAGATCCGAACGCCAGTTTGGTGACCGGACCCTGCCCAACCCAAATTCGCGATGCGAAAATGGCGGCAATGACTTGATCGTCTGTCGTGCAGCCAACACTGTTGTGTTAAACGTGATAAAGATTGTCCAGAAGTGAGCCTGTGTGCTCACTTCTGGAATTTATTAGAAGACAATGGGGGTTGTCTTTTTTTAATACCTAAACGAATAAAAAAATGTGGGAACAAATATTGGGGCCATGGCCATGGTATGTGGTAGGACCGCTTATCGGCTTGATGGTGCCGCTCTTTTTAATCATTGACAACAAGTCCTTCGGAGTGTCATCAAATCTGCGCCATATTTGCGCGGCTTGCATACCTGCCAATATTCCTTTCTTCCAATACAATTGGAAAGCGGAGAGTTGGAATCTGTTTTTCATCTTCGGAATCGTGATCGGAGGCTATATCGGAAGTGAATGGCTCACGAACTATGACGTAATAGCTATCAGCGAACAGACCGTGGCTGATCTTCAGTCCATAGGGATTACCAATTTTTCCGGATTGGCTCCTGCGGAGCTCTTCAGCTGGGGTAACCTAACTAATTGGCAGGGTGTCCTGATGATTGCGGTAGGTGGCTTTATGGTAGGTTTTGGTACGCGCTATGCCGGGGGCTGTACTTCGGGGCATGCGATAACCGGTTTGTCTAATCTCCAGTGGCCATCATTGGTAGCCGTTATCGGATTTTTTGTTGGTGGCCTGTTTATCACCCATGTTATATATCCAATCATCTACTAATATGAAAAACATCAAATTCATGATCATAGGAATCTCCTTCGGAATCCTCTTGACTAAGGCTGAAGTGATCAGTTGGTTTAGAATCCAGGAGATGTTTCGATTCCAATCGATTCATATGTACGGTGTGATTGGTCTTGCGATATTGGTGGGACTGATTTCACTACAGCTCATCAAGAGATACAATATTAAGACCCTCAAAGGAGGTACGATTGGTCTCGCGGATAAAGCCTTCCATCCTGGCGTTTATATTGGAGGTACGATCTTCGGCCTGGGGTGGGCATTGACTGGTGCGTGTCCTGCACCGTTATTTGCTTTGGTTGGTAGTGGATATAGCGTGATTTTTGTTGCTATATTGATGGCAATATTAGGCACATGGGTATACGGTGCACTAAGAGAAAAACTACCACATTAAATAAATCGGTTAAAATATGAGACGACACTATATTCTGCTGGTTCTCACTATCTTAATGATTGCCTGCAGTACAGGAAATACACAAGGTCCCGAAAATGGCCTGATCGATGCGGAAGAACTCAAGTCAAGGTTGGACAATGGTCTTGATGGTATCTTAATCGACCTACGTACTCCAGAGGAAGTGGCCAATGGTATACTTCCAGGAGCTCAAATCATTGATTTTAGATCGGATGAGTTTGAAGCCCAAATCGAAGCGCTGGACAAAGATGAAAAGTACTATGTTTATTGTCATGGTGGTGGTAGAAGTGCCAAGACCAAGGCATTGATGGAACAACTAGGCTTTCAATCAGTCCTGGATTACGGAGGAGGGTTTAGCGAGTGGAGTAGCTTAGGATTCCCACTGGTAGATGCCCCTAAGTAGGGTCTAGCCTGGCAGTTGGCTGTCTTCATAGGCTTGGATTACTGTTGATCCAAGCCAATCGTTGCTGTCTAAAGCGGAGTTGATAAAAATGATGACATCCGTGTTGTCCGGGAAATGTGCAGCGATAACTTGAAGTTGACGTTGAGGCTGATTGGAGTACCACCACGCACCATCTTTTATAAAATAACGGCCATACTGACCATCACGCGTCTCAAACAGGCCGGCCGTATTTTCTGTCATTTCACCTCTTGTAGTCTCATCGATAAAGATGTCAGTGTACCAGGCCGCCCTCCAGATTTCTGCTAAGTCAGCCGTGCTCATATGCCACCCATAGGCACCACCTACTTCGGTAAAGTCGACATTACTTCCAGAACCCCCTCCAGTGTCATTTTTATCAGCATATGCCTTGATGACATTGCCCACACTACTAGCGCTGAGGTCAGCCTCTATTTGCAAAGGATCGAAGAGTATCTCTTTTACCACTTTTTCATAAGCCAATGCAGTGGTTGCGGAAGTATACTCCGTGGTTTGATTTTGAAGTTGATCGTTCAGTACCGGAAGGATGACCCGAAATAATGAATGATGATTATTGTTGTACAACTTTAATCTCAACCCTTCAGCTCCACCCTCGACGATTTGCTTCAGACTATCAAACCGGTTGGCATTGAAACCGTTCGAACCGTACTGGTTTAACCCACCTCTTTGCGCTAAGAGGTCCATAAATGTTAGGGTCTCGATACCGGGACCGAGCGTCCAGTCCTCCGGGAAATAGGGTGCTACACTCGACGTAGAAGAAATGTTGTTTTCTTCCAATATACTTAAAGTGGTCAGGGTGGTCACCCACTTACTGACACTTGCTATGTGCATAGGATATTCAACGGACATAGCAAGTTCACCATCAGTAGCATTTCTTGCTAAACCGCCTGTTCCTTCAATTGCGACCTCACCGTTTCGCAGGATCACATAGGCATATCCCATGACCGCACTGGCTAGCTTGGCATCAAGTTGAGTCGCTAGCGGATCACCGGATAGCTCTTCCTCCTCAACTATCGGCGGAGTGTTAGGTACTACCGGATCTTCATCCGCAGAACAAGCGGATAAAAATGCCAGAAAGAGCAGGGCAAATAGATACTGACGAATCCTTATTAGCATCTCTTTATCTTTTCGATCATACCCTAAAATTAGTCCAGACATTCGTTAATTTCGCGGTTGAAAAGGAGGGATTTTTGGAAGTCGATTTTGCCCCAATTATAAGAATCATAGAAGAAGAGTATGAGATACCGCAGTTGCAGCGAAAGCGACGAATTGCGGCTTTGCTGCCCTATGACTATGAACATTCCGACAAGTCTTATCCCGTACTCTACCTTCAGGATGGACAAAACCTCTTTGATGATAATGCGCCCTATGGCAATTGGGCTATCGATCAATCGCTGAAGGAACTGGCTGCTGATGGTCTGACTGATGTTATTGTGGTAACGATAGATCATGGAGGCGAAGAGCGGATCAGCGAATACTCACCATATCATCATCCCAGATTTGGGAAGGGAAATGGGAAAGCCTACCTCGACTTTCTCAAGTTTACGCTAAAACCTTATGTCGACAAGACCTTCAGGGTGCTTCCCGATAGGGCGAATACCGGTATAGGTGGCAGCTCCCTTGGGGGATTGATCAGTATGTATGCCGGTTTTCGGGAGCCGGCCATTTTTGGCAGGATGATGATCTTTTCACCTTCGCTGTGGGTATCCCCAAAGATTTTCCATCATGCCCAGTGCTTTCATCCGGAGGAGGATACATGGCTCTACCTTTATGCTGGTGGCAGAGAGAGTCGATTTCATCTGCCCAATGTGCTGCGGATGAAAGGCGCTCTGCTGAAGCGTGGATATGATTACAGTCACTTAAAGTTTAAATTGAATATTAATCAGGAAGGTACCCACAGTGAGTTCTTTTGGCAGAAGGAGTTTCCCAAAGCGCTCAAATGGCTCTACTTCCAAGATAGGAAAGCAGATGAAGCTGAAGATAACGAATGAAAATGTAGCCGTTGAAGTCGCAGTAATCCCGTGTCGAAAGGATCCTGTGGACTGGTCTGCTATAACTGCGAAAGTAGGGATTGAGCTCAAGAGCGACTTTGATGGAAGTTTCCAGACCGTAGAGTTGGTGTATGCACCTACCGGAAATACGCTCTACATCTTACTCGGAATCGGAGAAGAAAAGGATCAACCCAAACTGAGCTTCCTGGGAAGATGGCTGGGACATACTTACCAGAAAAAACTTAAGAACAGTCTGCTTCTTGATGCCGGCGACCTTTCGACATTTGAGATCACTCAACTGGTACATGGACTTAAGCTGGCAACTTACCAAGTAGGCCAAATGAAGTCGGATGGACCAAGCCAGGAGGGTTTCTATTCCCAGGGTTTTACGATAGTCATCAATAGTGATCAGGATGACCTGTTCGAGTCATGCCAAGAGGCCGTCACTACTGCGGAGACTCAAATGCGAATCATGCAGTTGGTCGATGCTCCAGGGAATGTCAAGACACCTGAGTATTTGGCGCAATGGGCGATAGATTCTGGTAAGACCTATGGCTATCGCACGGAGGTACTTCATAAATATCAATTAAAGGAAGAGGGTCTGCAGGCATTATTAGCGGTGGGACAAGGCAGTCAGCACCCGCCTTTGATGATCAAGATGGAGTACAAGCCTGAAACTGTGACTGATGCCACCCCGAAGTTAGGACTGGTAGGTAAGGGCATCACTTTCGATACTGGTGGACTATCGATCAAGTCCTCGACCAACCTGCACTACATGAAAAGTGACATGGGCGGAGCTGCGGCTGTACTAGGTGCTATGGAATTGGCGGCCAGGCTCAGGCTCAATATTCACCTGATTGGCCTTGTGCCCAGTGCGGAAAATAGCGTGGATGCGCTGAGTGTCAAACCCGGAGATGTCATCGGCTCGTACAGTGGTAAGACTATTGAGATCATCGATACCGATGCAGAAGGCCGATTGATTCTGGCTGATGGTCTGGCTTACATGCAAAAAAATTACAATCCGGATACGATCATTGACCTGGCAACACTCACTGGTAGCAGCGTTATGACGCTGGGTTATGCCGCTGGAGCCATGTTTACACAACATGAAGACTTGGCGAGTGAGCTGACCGCTGCTGGGATAGGCGTAAATGAGCGCGTATGGCAATTGCCACTGTGGGATGACTATAAGGATGATATTCACTCTGATATCGCTGACGTGCGCAATTTTAGTGGTAAGCCAATTGCTGGAGCGATTACGGCAGCTAAGTTTTTAGAATCATTTCTGGTGGATAATCCTCGCTGGGCTCATTTAGACATAGCGGGTGTGGCGTTCGGAGATTCCTCATTCGCGAAAATGAAAACGTCAACAGGATTTGGGGTGAGGCTTTTGATTAACTACATCAAAGCATATATTGGATCGTAAGAGCTTAGGCGTTGGTCTCGCCCTATTATGAAAGGAAAATGGAATGTTTATTAGAAATACCTCTACTTTCTTTTGTCTTGAAACAAAAGAAACAAAAATTCAAGGCTGAATTCATTTCTATACGCTATTTCCTACCTTCCAATTGGGAAACAAAAAACTCCCTTCGGTCAAACAGTTTTGTTTCTGACTCCAAATGGAAGTTGGATCATAGCTGAAATGAATTAGGCCACCTGATTCAACAATGAAAGAATTGAACATTTAATACTATGAGCAATCAACCACTAAATATCCTCTGCATCAGTACCTACTACAAGGGCATTGACTTTATCAAGACGGTAAAGGAGGAAGGACACAACGTCTACCTATTGACCAACAAAAAACTGGAGAATGATCCCTGGCCACATGACCATCTCAATGAGATAATGTACGTGGAGATCGATAAAAACGGGATGTGGAACGATCAGCATGTGGTCAACGGCTTGGCATTTAAAATGCGATCCATCAAGTTTGATCGCTTTATCGCACTGGATGATTTTGATGTGGAGCGAGTAGCTCATTTGAGGGAATATTTCAGGATTCCAGGTATGGGCGATACTACCGCAAGGTACTTCCGTGATAAGCTGTCTATGCGGAGGAAGGCCAAAGATGCCAAAATACCGGTACCGGAGTTTGTACCCTTGTTCAATGATGTGGACATCAATACCTATACCGATTGGGTGCCTTCGCCATGGTTGATTAAGCCTCGGTCTGAAGCGTCTGCTACGGGTATTAAGAAGATTCATTCTAAGGATGAGTTGTGGGCTCTGATCAATGAACTGGGAGATGAGCGGCATAAATATCTTTTGGAGAAGTTTACCCCGGGAGATGTGTATCATGTGGATGCCCTCACCGTAGGAGGCAAGGTGGTCTTCTCAAGAGTGAGTCAGTACCTGGATACACCCTTTGAAGTGGCTCATGGAGGCGGCATCTTCCGCTCAAATACGGTGGCGTTCGATTCTCCGGATGACAAACAGCTCAGAAAACTCAATGAGAAAGTGATGAAGTCCTTCGGCATGCAATACAGCGCTTCACATACCGAGTTCATCAAGGCCAAAGAAGACGGCAAGTACTATTTTCTCGAAACCTCTTCGAGGGTTGGGGGTGCGAACCTGGCCGAAATGGTAGAGGCATCTTCAGGTGTTAACCTCTGGAAGGAGTGGGCAAAGTTAGAGATCAGTACGGCGCTGGATATATCCTATTCCCTACCGGAAATCAGAAAGGACTATGCCGGTATCGTAGTATCTCTTAGCCGATACGAGCATCCTGATGATAGTTCATTTACCGATACCGAGCTGGTGTGGCGTATGAAGAAGAAATGGCATATAGGCCTGATTGTCAAGGCGGGTAAGCGAGAGCGTGTACTTGAGCTACTCGATGGGTATACTAAGAGAATCAGTGAGGAATATCATGCGAGCCTGCCAGCGCCTAAGAAGTCTGCGGATTTATAGAGTGGAGAGATTAGAGTTGATAGTTGAAAGTGGGGGTTCTGAAATTGACAATAGAGAATTGATATTTGACAATTGTTTTAGCTGAGGCGTGCTGCTACATGCAGGTAAGGAGAGTATAGGGCGATCAGTATAGGGTAGTAATATGACAAAAGAACTGTCATGCACAAGCTTGCTACCCACAGACAGGAACCTAATGCGAAGCGTGGCTTATTTATCTTCATGAATTCTATTGCTAAAAGTATAGGATGCCTACAGGATAACGCTCGGGGGGTGTCATCAAACTGCGAACTGCTATTGTATTCGAAAAATGCAATTTATTGATATACCTCTAATAGGCAGAGCTTACGACCTTGGTGGAAACTTAGAAATGTGCTAATTATTTCGGGTTATGAGCGTACTGTTATTTATCTTGCCCACTCTGAAAATGACATGACTGGTTATACACTTATTATTTTCAGGGTTCCCTCAGCTATGGCGTTTTGAATCCTTCGATATTCTAAAATCAAGAACTTTGATGCATTGCAATATTCTGCTTTTTGAGTAGTATTGCTACTCGTTATGCGTTGGCTAGTAATTCACACCAAACCACGTCACGAAAAGAAAGTGGCTGCATCCCTTCAGCGCAAGGGCTTTGAGGTTTACTTGCCCCTCAAAAAGGTGGTACGACAGTGGAGTGATCGGCGCAAGAAGGTTCAGGACACGCTTTTTAAGTCTTATGTATTCATTAGAGTAGGTGAGGCTGAGCAGCACGAAGCGTTAATGACTTATGGTGTCGTGCGGTATTTGTATTGGTGTGGTGCGCCTGCTGTGGTTAGAGATGTGGAGATTGACGCGATACGGGAGTTTCTTGGAGAAACTGAATATATCGAAGAAGATAAAATCGAGTTTTTGCCGGGTAGCGAAGTGGAGATTAAGTGGGGCAGCTTCAGAGGAGAAAAAGGAGAATGTCTGGCGCGCCAAGGAGATCATCTGATCTTGTTGATCGAGTCACTAGGGCAAGTAATCAAGGCTGAAGTGCCGGTGCGGTACTTAGTTTAAAGATGACAGATTAAAGTGGATAGTTGTTAACTGTTCATTTTGTGATTTATTGACAATCAGTTAGTTACGATGTATTGTTGTGACTTACGAGGCGGAGCTGTGGAAGGATGGTTCGGACGTTCGGACACTCGGATTTTCGGATGATTCAGACTTTCGGACTATCGGATATTCAGATTTTAAGATAATTCATGAAGCATAATTTTGAGAAGCTAACGATTTGGAAAGATTCAATGGAATTAGCCGCAGAAGTTCACACGCTAGTGAAGGATATCAAAAATTTCGCTTTGAAAGATCAAATACTTAGCTCTGCAGTTTCCATTCCAAGTAACATTGCTTAGGGCTGTGAAAGACAATACCCTAAGGAATTCTCAAGGTTCCTCACGATTGCCGCAGGAAGTTGCGGGGAGATTAGAACTCAGTTGATCCTTGCTCATAGGTTTGGTGAAATCACAGAAGCTCAAAACATTGAATTGATAGATAAATTTAGGGTTCTGTCAGCTCAATTGTTTTCCTTCAAGAAAAAGATAGATGAGCAAGTTTAGTTTGCACACACCGTCGGAATCATCTGAATATCTGTCAGTCCGAAAATCCTTAATTTGCGAGATTCGGACACAGCTCATCATTGCGAAAGGTGTTGGTATGTTGAATGATGGTGTGGCAGATCAGTTCATAGCATCCTACCGAAGCTTATCAGCTCAGATTTAGACATTCCGTAATAAAGTTAATGAAAATAAATAGAGTTCGTAGACAGAGCAAGTCAGAATTATCTGAACGTCCGAACATCTGAACATCCTTATATTGCTAGATACACTTATAACTTCAAAAACTCGAGTTAAACTACTAGTCAAGTTCTTTCTGAACCCTAGTAGTAGGAGCTACCTACGTTCGTTGGCTACTGAGTTTGGGGAAAGCACTAATGCGATTAGGCTGGAGCTCAATAAGTTTGAGGAGGCTAATCTGCTTAGTTCGGATCATGAAGGTAATCGCAAGATCTATCAGGCGAATAAGCAACATCCGTTTTATAACACGATCCATGATCTTGTGCGTAACTATCTGGGTATGGATACCCTAGTGGAACATATTGCAGAGCACCTTGGTAGTGTGGAAGAGGTCTACTTAACTGGCGACCTTTGTAAAGGCATCAACAGTGGGTTTATCGACCTTATTCTGGTAGGGTTGGATATAAAACGTGACTACCTGGCGCTACTCGTAGAGAAGGCAGAGCTACTGGTCAAACGCAAGGTAAGGTATGTGCTCTATGAACCGAATGAGTTTCAACGAAGTGCCGTTGAGCTTGACCAACAAGGATTATTCTTACTTTGGGAGCAGGATATTAATCGTGGATAATAAGAATAATTTCCAAGACCGCATCATTGACTACCTACTGGAAAAGGGTGATGACGTTCATTCCATTTACCTCTTTGGAAGTCGGGCAGATCAGAGCAATTTCACAGATGATAGTGATTGGGATATCGCTCTACTTTCTGGTCATCATGCCGGATTTAAGAGCTTAGATATTTGGGAATTGCAATTGGGAATAAGTGCGGAACTGGATATTAAAGTCGATTTAGTTGACTTTCGGAACGTATCCACCCTCTTGCAATTTGAAATTCTCAAATCAGGTGTGCTCTTATGGTCACAGAATGAAAATGCTGCGAGAGAAGTTGAAGCGCAATTGCTTGGTGAATATCAGGATTTTCATGCTTCACAACGCGCCATTATGAGTAGCATTCACCAACGAAGAAAGGTGTATGGATAAAGGAGTGACCAGAGCAGTAGTTATTCAAAAAGTGGCGAGCATAGAACGCTGCTTACACAGAATACGAGAGGAATTCGATAGAGATGACTTGCCATTTTCAGAGAATCTTTCAGCACAAGACGCTGCAACGCTGAACATTCAACGTGCCTGTGAACAAGTGATTAGTATTGCCAATTACCTGATTAGAACTCAAAAATGGGGGAGTCCTACATCCAGGGCTGATGCTATTCATACGCTGAGCTCTCAGCAACTCATCTCAGTTGAGTTAGCCGACCGGCTTAAGAAGATGCAGGGATTTAGAAATCTGGCGGTTCACGAATACCAAAAACTGGAAATTCAAATATTGATCAATATAATCGAAAAACGATTGGTGGATTTTGAAGCGTTCACTAACGCCGTGCTTGAGTTTACCACAGATGAGGAATAAAAAAATTAGCTTTGCCGATTCTATGAGCATTAGACTTTTAAGCCTTTTAAGAAACATCTTCTGCGTTGGTGTGATGGCTGTTGCCATTAGTTCGTGTGTAAGCCACAAGCAGCTGATGATTCTTGATGAAGGACAGCCTTACATCACAGACAGCATAGCACATATCCTGAACTTACCTGTGCCAATTATTCAAACAGATGACCGCTTGTTGATCAGGGTTTCTGCCTTTGATCCTGAAACAGCTGAGCCTTTCAATGTCAACTCAGGTAGCGGACAGGGTGGACAAAATAACCAGATGATGATGGGTGGTGGTAATAATGGCCAACAACAAGGAAGCATTAATAGTCCCTTTATTGGATATCAAGTAGATGAAAATGGCAATATAGAATTCCCCGTGATCGGTACAGTTAATCTTAAAGGGATCACCATCGAGCAAGCCAAATTGAAAATGTATGAGCTGCTGAATGATTACTTAGTGAACTACTCAGTAGATGTGCAATACCTCAACCGGCGTGTAACGGTCACTGGTGAAGTCGAAAGTCCTGGCGTGGTAGATATAGGTAGGAATCGTATTAGCATACTGGAGGCGATACAACGTGCTGATGGCATCACCACTTACTCTAATACTGAGAATGTAATGGTCATCAGGGAAACCGATGGAGTACGGACTTTTGGTATACTAGACCTGAATGATAGGAGTGTGGTGAATTCACCGTTCTATTATGTCATGCCTAATGATGTTATTTATCTTCAGCCTATCAGAGCTAAAACCTGGACCACTCAGACAGCCTTGTTTACCAGTATCAATCTAGTTACAGGTGTAATATCAGCGGCGGCCTTAATCATCGCTTTGACGAGATAAATCTTGATTAATCGAGAGTCATATACATTTGAAGAGGAGAGCAAACCGCTCATTCAGCTGGATGTAAAGAAGCTTTTCAAAAAAGCACTCAGAAACTGGTATATCATTCTGGTTTTTGGTTTGCTTGGACTGATCGCCGGCTTCTTCTATTTGAGATATACCTACCCGGTCTATCTGATCCAGTCTCGGGTACTGACCAAAGCATCTGAGGAGGAGCAACTATCCAATCAGTTTTTTCGATCCAATCCGATTGCGCAGGTTCAAAACCAGTTGGTGGATGAAATCCAGATATTGCAGTCGCGCAATCTGATCAGTCAGGTCATCGATGAATTAGGTCTGGATATCTCCTACTACTCTGTCGGTAGGGTGAAAGACCTGGATGTATATCCCTATAATCAGGGTAGTTCGGTGCTGGTGTCCCAATCAAGGCTTCTACCGCAAGCATTCGATACCCCTTTTCTCATCAATTTCGATGATCGAACCAGCTACCAACTTACATGGAATAATACTGTCCACGAAGGTCGGTTTGGAAGTACACTGGAAGGACCATTCGGTGAGCTAGTAATGGTGTTGAACAATAATGATCGTGGGGGATTGAATGAGGTGAAATTCATCATCCATGAGAGCAATCAACTCATTAATAACTATGCTCAGAATTACCGTGTAACCAGGGCAACTGGGGCGGGAAATGTATTGGATCTGTCATTGAGTATAACGGTACCCAATAAGGCGGTAGATTTTCTCAACGTGGTGATTGGGTATTACGAAGAATCTATCATTCGTGATAAGAGCCTTATCGCTAAGCGCACTACCGATTTTCTGAATAATAGACTCGATGATTTAGCAAACGAACTTCGGACCTCCGAACAGGAGATGAAGCAGTTTGTTATCAACAATGACCTTCTCTCAGGAAGTGTAGATACGAGGCTTACTTTTCAGGTAGAGGTATTGCAGGAACTGGATGCCGAAATGGCACAATTGCAAGTCTATGAACAGGGTATTCAATCACTGGTAGAGCAACTGGATGATACTGTGGCAGCCGATGCAGGATTTGATTTTATTCTGTATACTGCCGTACCCGCAATCAATGGGAAGGACTATAGTACTGTTTTCACCGAGCTCAATGAGCTGAAAGCTGAGCGGAATCAGCTATTTATGAGCGCAGCTCCGGCTTACCCTGCCTATAGATCGTTAGACGAAAAAATTAAAAGTCTTCAAACCTATTTGACGAAAGAGCTAAATGGAAGCCTCGAAAAGCTTAAAGTAATCAGGGCTACAACAAAAAATAAAAGTGATTCGATTTATGCAGAGTTGAGGAAGGTACCTGACTTGAGGATTGACTTTAAGGGAATAGATCGTTTGTTGTCGATCAAAGAAGAGCTCTACCTGGAGCTTCTCAAGCAGCGAGAACAGACTGAACTATCACAGGCTACTACCGTTTCTGAGGTCAAGGTGTTGATGAACCCACGCTTGGTTGCGAGAATTAGTTCAGCCTCAAGGGATGTCTATGCCTTAAGTGGCCTGGTAGGTGCAGTCCTTCCTATATTCATTATGCTCATTATGGTCATGGCGGACACTACTGTCGACAATCCTGATGAAGTAGCAAAAAAGACCAACGTCCCGGTTATCGCCAGTATCGGGCATAGTAGAAGTCAAAAACAGATTGTGGTAACACGGGAATCGCGTACAGGGATGGCGGAGATGTTCAGGCTTCTACGTTCTAACCTCAACTTTTTTACCAATACAAAATCTAATACGGGTGGTGTAAACGACAAGCAGACATTGTTAGTGACATCCTCCGTATCGGGTGATGGGAAGACTTTCGTGGTGGTGAATATGGGGATGAGCATGGCGATTGCCGGTAAAAAGGTCTGCCTTGTCAACATTGATTTGAGGAAACCGAAGCTGGCCCGCTACCTTGGAAAGGAAGATACGATGGAGGGGTTATCAACCTACTTGGCGGGAGGTATTGAGTTGGATGAGATTATTCAATCTGCGGAGGGTAGTGAGAACCTACATTTTATTCCATCGGGCCCTATTCCGCCAAATCCGGCAGAGTTGCTCTTGACAGAACGCATGCGACTAGCTGCTGAAACACTAAAGGCAAAATATGATGTGGTGATCTTTGATGCGCCCCCAATAGGGGCAGTAGCGGATGCCTTTGCTATGGAGCCTTATGTGGATGTGAGCTTGTTTATCGTACGCTACCGTCACTCACAGCTACAGGCACTGGAGTTGATTCAGAATGTGAAGGAAGAACGGAAACTTCCAAGCCCAGCTATTGTGCTCAACGATGCAAAGACGCATCAGAACAGCTATAGTTATGGGTATGGATATGGTTATGGATACGGCTATTATGCAGATGATAGTAAAGGTAGGATGCGGCTGAGTAAGTGGTGGAAGAAGCTGAAAGCTTAATTGACAATTGAAAATGGATAATTTGGACTTTAGGATGGTTCGTACTTCGACAGGCCTGTTTGCCGACAAGGCAGGCTCAGCAGGATATTCGGATGTTCTGACGGTCAGACACTCGGAAATTCGGATAGGAGGAGTTCTTCTCCCCTTGGGGAGATACAGAGGGGGCTGTGAAGAAACTTATGAGCGGAACGTGTGGCAAACTTCTATTATAGCGCATTTTATTGCTAAAGTGCTCAGATGGTTCGGACATTGAGCATTTTGTTTAACTGTTAGCCATAAGTCAAATTGAAATTTACTTTTTCACAACATGCGCTTCAATAGATTTTCAAGAGATCGATAAAGCTAGAAGATGTCAAGCAGGCAGTAATTGAGGGAGAAGTGATTGCATCTTATCCTGGTGATAAGCCGTATTCGAGTAAACTAACGCTGCTTAGCTTGGCCAATGTACCTTTACATGTAGTTTATGCTTTCAATGAAGCAGAAAATGAAGTTATTATTATAACGGCTTACATCCCGTCAGATGTGCTGTGGGAGAATAATTACAAAACTAGGAAAGAATGAAATGTGTAATTTGTAAATCTGGTGAACTGAATCCCGGTCATACAACAGTGACTTTGGAAAGACATGGAGCGGTTGTTGTAATAAAAGAGGTTCCTGCTAATATCTGCAATAATTGCGGGCACTACTACCTTGATGAGATCATGTCAAAGAAGGTATATGGCATAGCAGAGGAAACCATTGCTAGTGGTGTAGAAGTCGAAGTGAGGCATCTTGTTTCTGTTTGATAAGAGCACGGTCGAATGGTTCAGACATTTGGACGATTAGATCCCGGTAGCTATTGGGATCGGACACTCAGACAGTTAGATGGCTCGGTTAAGAGCAAATGTATAATGTTTTTATGATGAGATTTCAATAGATAACAATGCCCAGACAATGGCGGAAATAACAATGGATAAGGAAGAGCAATGGGATAAGGTCATCTTACCCAAGAAGACGCTGTTTCATATCCCTTTCAAGGAGCTATGGGATTATCGGGATCTGCTCTTTTTGTTTGTCAAGCGGGACTTTGTGGCGGCTTATAAGCAATCCATCCTGGGGCCGGCGTGGCATGTGATCCAGCCTATCCTGACCACAGCAATATATGTAGTGGTTTTCAATCGCATCGCCAATATACCGACTGATGGCGTACCTCCGGTACTGTTTTATTTCTCTGGAATTACCTTATGGCAGTTTTTCTCGACTTGCCTGAGTTCCAGCTCCAGTGCCTTTATCAGTAATGTCAATATTTTCAGCAAAGTCTATTTCCCCAGGTTAATTATCCCCTTATCAGCGATGATGTCGGCTATGGTGGCGCTAGGTATTCGGCTGGTCTTGCTCACCTTCATTTATGTTTATTTTATATCCACGGGTAGCGCATTACAGCTCAATATGGATCTGCTGCTGCTTCCAGTGATCATTCTGCTGTTAGGCGGACTTGGATTAGGTTTTGGTATCATCGTCAGCTCCTTGACGACAAAGTACCGGGATTTATCTTATCTAGTGGGGTTCGGTGTTCAACTTCTTATGTACGCCACACCAGTGATTTATCCGCTTTCAGCCATTCCTGAAGATTTTCGTCAATATGCGGTGTATAACCCTATGGCACCTTTGATCGAGAGTTTTCGTTATGGGCTTACCGGAGCAGGTAGCTTCTCTTCGGAGCAATTGATGTTCTCTGGTATTTTTACTGTGGTATTACTAACCCTATCTGTTTTACTCTTTAATAGGGTGGAGAATCGATTTGTAGACACACTATGAAGTTGAGAGATGAAAGCTTAGAGATTAGAGCAGAAAAACTACTGCCATCATGAAAATTTCTTACGGATCATGATCAGCTTGAATTGAATCTTTTAACTCTCATCTGTCCACTGTTAACTATAATCTATCCACCGTGAGTGATACTGTCATCAAAGTAGAAAACCTCTCAAAACTCTACCGCCTGGGTGTATGGGGAACCGGTACGCTCAAAGACGACCTTAAAAAGAACTTCTCCAAATGGACGGGGCGGCAAGACCCGACGGTAATGGTAGGCTCCAGCAATCAGCTGGATACGATCGATGAGCAGGAAGTATGGGCGTTGAAGGACATCAACTTTGAGGTCAAGCAGGGGGAAGTGCTTGGGATTATTGGTAAAAATGGAGCGGGCAAAAGCACGCTGCTTAAGATCCTCTCTGAGATCACAGCCCCGACTACAGGTGCTGTGAAAATCAAGGGACGTGTAGCCAGCTTATTGGAGGTAGGCACAGGTATGCACCCAGAATTGACAGGGAGAGAGAATATTTTTCTCAATGGTGCTATCTTAGGAATGAGAAAATGGGAGATCAAAGCTAGGTTCGATGAGATCGTTGACTTTGCGGGTATCGCCAAATACATTGACACACCTATTAAGCGCTATTCAAGTGGGATGCGTGTTCGGTTGGGTTTTGCGATTGCTGCTTTTTTAGAGCCGGAGATATTGATTGTGGATGAGGTATTGGCTGTAGGTGATGCAGAATTTCAAAGCAAAGCCATTGGAAAGATGCAAGAGGTAAGTAAAGGCCAAGGCAGGACTGTCGTCTTTGTAAGTCATAATATGTCCAGTATCAAATCTCTATGTGATCGACTTCTATTATTGAGTAAAGGCTCGGTTGCTAAATCTGGCCCGGTATTAGATATTATAAGTCAATATTTAATAGCTGGAATTGAATTTACAAATTCTGGTAGAATCGATTACGCTATTAAAGAAGAAGTAAAACAAAAGGTTCAGGTTCGATGGTGGCAGATTGAAAATAGCAATCGCGAGGTTACTGTAAGGAATTTGCAATCGCAATCAATGGCTGTCAGAATCAACTTTGTCCTTCATAGACTTGTGAAAAATCTAAGATTCAATGTACTATTTGAAAGTACATCTGGGGAGGCTGCTTTTTGCACGAGCTCGCATTATGTAACTAAGCACTTGGTGGAACGAGGTGCTTATGAACTTGTGTGTGAGGTGGATAAGAACCTATTGGCTGATAGAATCTACAATGTGTTCTTAGGAGTAGATTGTCCTGGAAGCCACACAATCTTAAAATTCAAAGATTCACCAGCCATAAGAGTTGAAATAATTGGTGAAAATTCACATGGGTCAAAATTTAAAGAGGAGTGGCCTGGAATTGTTTCACCTAAATTGAATTGGAAGATTATCAATGAATCGGCTTAGTCTACTAAATAAGGCACTCGACTCATTTAATGGTGGAAAACAAATTAATAGCAAAGAACTGAAGGTTTTATACTCAGAATTATCTTTACAAGAAAGAGCTTCAACAACTAAGAAAACATCAAAGATATCAATAAGGCGACCTCAAGAATCAAACTATGTCTTGGATGGTGTCTCAAAGATTTATAATAATTGTCCCTACTTTGATTTGATAATTCTAGGAAGTTATGCTGATAATAGCTTTACTCTGGAGTCGGATATTGATGACTTTGTTATCATAAGAAAGGAGACTTTTCAGTCTTATGAGATCTATTTGTTTGTTGTTAAGAAACTCGATACTTTATCTAGGTATTTTCAATTTGTAGATCCATTGCAACATCATGGGCATTGGTTGTTTTTCGAATCGGAATTGGAATTCTACAACGAATCCATAATGCCACTTGTGGTTTTCGAAGGCTCTGTAAGTATCGGTAGGGATATTAACTTGCTTATCCATGTGGATCATAGTGCAAGTTCGATAGGACAAAAAGAGATATTGAAAATACAGCTGAGAACAGTTGAAAAGTATTCTGAAGAGTTGTTTAAAAAAGGCTTACGTGCATTTTACCTAAAGGAATTAATATCCAGTATTGCCCTTATAATACCCTTATTGTATCAGGTCAAGGGGATTGATTTGAGTAAAAGAAATGCCTTAAATTCAGCGGATGTCATATTGGACGAGAGGTCTTTAAGGGTTATCGAATGGACAACAGTGCTTCGGAATAATTGGCATACGCTAAGATTCATTCAAACATACTATCATTTATTTAGAATGTTGAAGGGAATTAAATTTACAAGAAATCAATTAGAGTTTATTTCAAGGTCGATCTCTCCGAAGTATCATGTCAATGAGGCTTTAGCACTGGTTAATTTATCTCATGATGACTTTAAGTATTTTAACAACTTTGTAAAGACATTATTGAGTGAAGCTCGTTAACGATCTAAGGGGACTGTCTATTTCGCAGTATGAACAATGTCTTCAAGATGTCAAAAATAGCTTGAGGAAGATTGAAAGTGTATTGAGTTTATACCAGTTTGGGAGCATTTCTTTTCCAGGAATTTCAGACATTGATTTATTGGTTGTTTTGAAAAGTGAAAAGAACTTTGAGTCCAATGAAAGACGTATTCTAGATTGCATTAAAGGTATTCCAAACACAGATTATTGTTTTTTTCATAGGCCGATGATTGTTACTGAGAGCAATCTTCGGTATCTACCTCTATTTCATTCTGCTGAAAATCTAAACTTTTTAGATGGTACTGCTTGTTCGTTTGAGTCACCGTGGATATTTGATACGAGGGTACAATTGTCCTGGAATATATTTTTTTATAAACTTCTATTCAGATTGCATGAAGCGACTGATGAGGTTTCGTTGAGATATGTGCTCCTACTCCTTAAAAATATTATTAGAACAATAGAATCATCTGATGAGGAGCTAAGAACTCAGTTTTCCCTTAAACTGCATAATCAGAACAATCAAGTTCGACATATGTGTTCGTTAGGAGGAAATCCAGACCTTAAAATGATAATGGACTTGTTCTCTAAGATTCAGAGCATTGTGCATATCCAAGAAAAGAAAAGAGCAAATTTAGTGCAATATCCAAGGCGTATTATTACTCCCAAAGTGACCTATTACACGAAGAGGGGAGTAAGTTATAACATCAAGAAACAAGGAATTTCAATGGGATTACCATCTGACTATTTCTTGGCTCTCAAGGGGACTATCAGTTTGGTGGAAAAATTGGAGGATATGACTTATAGCGAATTTGTTTCGATTAGGGAGAGGTTCACAGGTGTAGATATTCTAGGGTTTTAGGCATGAATATAGGATTAGTAAACACTTATGATAGGGGAGGAGCAGCAAATGCATGCATTAGGTTACATAAAAACCTTTTAGAGCATGGGTGTCATTCTAAACTTCTACTATTAGAAAAGACAGATATGACCATCGTTGGTAGTGAAGGACACATTCATGTGCCAAAACCTCTTGATACTCGGCAGAAGATTAGTCGTAAAGTAAGACTTTTGTTGAACGAGCTTCATCTTTACAAACCTCGAACTTATCAAGATCCAAGGTTGACCTTCATTAATAGCCGAGATCAAGGGCTTGATTCTTTTCATTTTCCTCAGACTGACTATAGATTGGTCGAGTCCGATTTGATAAAAAATGCTGATGTTGTAAACCTTCATTGGGTCGCGGGTTTTCTAGACTATCAAAATTTTTTTGCTAATATCAGCAAGCCCGTGGTTTGGACACTTCATGATATTAATCCCTTTAGTGGAGGTAACCACTATCCTGAAGAATACTTTGGAGTTGATAGTTCGGGTATACCTTTAATACGTAGCATTAGTCAGCAGGAAGATTATTGGACTAGGAAGAATCTTTCATTGAAAATTGAAGTTCTAAAAAGGTTCAGAAATTTGAGAATAGTTGTACTAAGTGATTGGATGAAGGATTTGGTCAAAAATAGTGAAGTGCTATCCGATTTTCCTGTCACAAAAATTTATAATTCGGTCGATATAAATGTGTTTAAGGTCCGAGATGCCGTCTTTTGTAGAGAATTGTTGGGTTTGAATGTAGAAAGTAAAGTGATTCTCTTTGTTGCTGATCACATTAAAATAAATAGAAAGGGATTTAAAATATTACTTAAGGCACTTGAAAGACTTAGCCTACCAAACCTACAACTGTGTGTAGTGGGACGAGATGAAATTAGCATTTCCGAGGGTATCAATTGTGTGAATTTGGGTGTTATTAGGGACGAGTTATTGATGAGTGTGATTTACAATGCTGCTGATTTATTTGTCCTTCCCTCGTTAGAAGATAACCTGCCAAATACGCTGTTGGAGTCATTATGCTGTGGTACACCGGCCGTTGGTTTTAATATTGGAGGAGTATCTGAGATGATTGAGAATGGAAAGTCTGGGATTTTGACTGATAAAATATCTTCAGAAGACTTGTGTTTAAGTATTATCGAATTTTTTGAAAATCAAGCAGGTTATAATACGCATGAAATTTCTCAGTTGGCAAGTAAAAGATTCAGCCCTGATACGCAGGTGAAAAAATACGTGAATCTATACGAATCAATAGTTTAAGCGATTAATTGATATTTATGAAATTTATAAAAGGCATTGTACTAAATGTTTTCAGATTTTTAGGATATAATTTATCTAAGGAAATAATAGTAGATGATGAAAGAAGTGTCAACCGCCACGATGTTAGAATTCAAAACGACAGAATACCGAATTTGGAGACTATAACCATAATAGGTGCTCAGATACAAGGAATGATTTCAATAGATTCCGCTAGATTTTTGTATACATTATGTTATCTCCAAGACGAAAAAGGTGACGTCCTGGAAATTGGTTCATGGCTAGGAAGATCAACTGTTTTTTTGGCTAATGCTGTTAAAGATTCTAGAAATGGGAGTCTGTATGCGGTAGACCATTTCAAGGGAAATAGAGGAAAGGAGCATTTCTATAAGGTAGGGGAAGATGATTTAAGCGATATTAAAACACTATTCTTGGACAATCTGAATTCGTGTCAAGTACGAGATTATGTTAATGTGCTTGATATGCCAAACCATGACGCTTTGCTGCATATTAGTGATAATAGTTTTAGGTTCCTATTTATAGATGGAGATCATTCAAAGAAGGGAGTTGAAAAGGATATAGAGCTGTTTTTTCCCTTGTTGGTTGAAGGAGCACTGGTTATTTTCGATGACTATTCAGGTGATTTCCCCGAATTGGTCAGTGTTGTAGATAATCTTATTGAAAAGGGAGATTTCAGCCGTGTAATGTACTATCGTAACACAATTGTTTTAAAGACTACAAGCTCTCTTATCAGTGTATAGCCATAATTATTTTGATATTGATTGTCTAATTGAACGGTGGTTTTAAGTATAATAACAGTTTGTTTAAATGAGCAACAACGGATAAAGTATACTGCTGAAAGTATTATAAATCAGTCCTATAATAAGTTTGAATGGATCGTGATTGATGGAGGATCTACTGATTCAACCCTGTCAATACTAGAAAAATACGAATCACACATTGATTTGTTAGTTAGCGAAAGTGACAATGGAATATATGATGCCATGAATAAAGGTGTGGAACTATCTAATGGTGAATACCTATTGTTCTTAAATGGGGGTGATTATTTCTATTCTGATAATGTAATAAGTAAAGTTTGGGAATCCCTTAATGGATATAATGACATAGTATACGGTCATATAAAGTATTTCAAGAAAGATGGCGGACACTATACATGGTTAGCCCCATTACATGTTGGCAAGACATTTTTTTTTAGCGATACGCTACGACACTCAAGTAGCTTTTTCCATTCAAGACTATTTAAAGACCCACCACGTCTATATCAGACAACATATTCAATTGCTGCGGATGTAGAATTCTATCTTTATTGTCAAATTAAAATTGGTGCCAAGTTCAAGCTTAATGACCAAGTGATTTCAATTTTCAATCTCGATGGAGTTAGCGTGAACAGACCTGACATTACGAAGAGTCAAGTTGACCTAATACGTCAGTCTTATTATAAATGGTATAGCTATATGTGGTATGTATGTTACGATTTTGGGTTTGCACAATTCAGCGTACTTTGGTTTTACCTGAGCCATCCAAGCTATGTATTAGGTACAATTAGAAATTGTTTTTGTGGATTCATGCGACGAAGATTTGATCAGTGATTGAAAATTTTAAAGTTTCAGTTATAATACCAGTTTATAATGCTGGAGAATTTGTTGAAAAAGCCACCTTGTCTGCGCTTAACTTAGAATGCGTAGGTGAAATTATTCTCGTTGAAGATGGATCTACTGATGATTCTTACAAGAGATGTTTCAGTTTAAGTCAACAATTTTCGAAAGTGAAGCTGTTGACTCATAAATACAATCAGAACAGAGGAGTATCTGATAGTCGGAATCTTGGATTGTTATCTGCGTCTTTTGAATTCGTGTCTTTTTTAGATGCTGATGATTATTTTCTGCCTAACAGATTCGATCAAGAAATGATACTATTAGAGAATTCCGATATTGATGGCGTATACAATGCAGTGAAATCAGTTTGTCTATCACCAGATTATCAAGACTTGTTCGTAAAGGCGAAAGAACCTGAACTCTTGACATTGAATAAATACATAGATCCAGATGATCTATTTGAATCACTGATATGGCAAAATAATGGTCAATTTCATATATCTGGCTTAACTGTTAGAAAGAGGGTGTTTAAAAAAGCAGGTATATTTATTTCAAATCTTGTTGGAGAAGACACACATTTATTCTACCGAATTTCTGGAACGAGTAGGCTAGTTCCTGGAATCATCGAAAGCCCTGTAGCTCATAGGGTAATTCACAATTCAAACTCAATTCACACTACCAAAAGTAAGTTAGCTGAGACTCAGAAAGGTATTGCCTTGAGTATGGTTTCGTGGATTAGCTCAGAGAATCAATTAAGCTATAATCGGATAGTGACCTATTTTAGTATGTTGAATTGTTACTCCAGGATTTTCACTCGTCCATATCCAACGATTGTGTTTTGGAGCCTTGTTGGAATTAGGTTTCCAGTAACTTTATTCAAGAGTTTTTATTGGATGAGAACGGGGCAGATTATAAGGAATATGATATTTAGAAAGATGAAAACGGCAAATAGGTCAATTGAAGAATGGAGTTGAATAGAATTAGAAAATATATCGGAAACCTTCTGATTTCAACTAATTGGGGCTATAAACGATTTTTAAGAAAAAAGTATAATCTAGTAATTCCGGCTCGGAAACTTGATATCTCCAAAATGAAGACTGTGTTACAGTCGCAATCAGAAGTGGAATTTGCAACTTCTGAATTACGGCGAAATGGCTTCATTACACATGAAGACACTCCAAAAAACTGGGATATGCTAATTGCCATCCAAGAAATACTGGATAGGCACAGTAAGTCTGCGGTGATCCTTGATGCAGGCGGTGAACTTTATTCAAGAATGGCTCAAAACCTATTCTTATTTGGCTTTAGGAATATATTTGTTGGCAATTTAGTCTTCTCGAAACCCTTTAATCTGGGTAGCATTCGCTATGAACCATGTGACATTACTAAATCCAGATTCAAAAATGGCTTCTTTGATGCGATAACTTGCTTAAGTGTTATAGAACACGGTGTTGAGTGGAGTCAGTTTTTCAAGGAAATGAGTAGAGTTATCAAGCCAGGAGGAACACTTATTATCTCAACAGATTTCTTTTGTGATAAAGTAGATACAGAGGGTTTGTCCGCGTATGATTCTGATGTTTTGATTTTTGACACAAACGAGATTAAGAAATTGGTTAGGGTAGCGTCATCCCATGATCTCGAGCTCGCAAGCAATTTAGACATGGAGTGTAAAGAACGTGTAGTGACTTGGAGTAGACTTGGTTTAAGCTATACGTTTATTATTCTTATATTCATAAGAAAGTAGTTCTTATGAAGTAATAGTTGAAGTCAATTAAAAAAATAGATTCACTGGTTATTGCAGTACCGCGCCATGAGATCAATCCGCTCATTTCTCAATCCTATGGAGAGTTATGCAAGCATGAATCAATTAGTTCGGTTTTATGGGGCATTGATTTTTTTTGGGAAGAGAATTTTCATCCGGAGATATGCCACATACATTGGCCTGAGGCACTGTTCAATTGGACTGAACCTAATGAAGGTGAATTAAACAGACTTGAAGTATTACTAAAAAGTAAAAAGATCAAAACAAAGTTTGTAGTCACCATTCATAACTTTAAACCACATGATTGGAGTATGACTTGCTCGGAAAGACTTTATCGTGCTGTCTATGAAGCAGCTGATTTGATCATTCATATGGGACTTTATTCTCAGGTGTACTTTGAATCAAAATATCATGTCGAGGCTTATCAAGTAATCATTCCTCATCCAATCTACAATACCCAACTTGTTCCTATCGATAAGGACAAAGCCAGAAAAAAATTAAATCTTGATACTTCTTTGAATATATGCCTATGCTTTGGTAAAATACGAAGACAGCAAGAATTTGACTTGCTCTTGAATGGCTACAGGTTTGCTAAAAAGTCTGATGGTCGTCTTATTGTAGCGGGCAGCAGGATGGATTTTAAAAACACATTATTTGAGAGAGTTTTGTCAGGTCTACGTCGAAGGGTTCAAGTACCAGACCTTATTTTACAGAACGGATATATAGATGAAAGTGAAATGCTCGTTCTTTTCAGTGCAGTAGATCTTGTAATAATACCGAGATTTGAAAATTTAAATTCTGGTAATTTAGCATTGGCATTTACCTTTGGGAATGTGGTTGTAGCTCCAGATAGAGGAGTAGTGGGACAAATAGCAAAGTCTACCGGAAATCCCGTTTTTAATCCGCTAGACTATAAGAGTTTGGCTCATGCCATTGAAGATGGCTTTCGGTTATCTGAAAAATGTCATGGTGATTACAACCGAGATTTAGCTTTGCGTGAGTGGAATCTAAATCACATCATGAATGAACATGTTAGTGCGTATATGGATTTAGTCTCTTGAAATTGTTTTGGTTATTAGACTTTAGCTAATTTATGCTTTTTTCAGTATTAATGGCCAACTTTAATAACGCCGAGTTTATAGGACAGAGCATACAGTCTGTTATTGACCAGACCTACGCAAATTGGGAATTGATCATATACGATGACGGCAGCCTCGACAATTCGGTAGCTATCATTAAAGAATATAATGATGAACGAATTCGCTTGATAGAATCAGCTGAGAATAAAGGGGTAGCGTATGCTAAGCATAAATGCATTTCTGAAGCAAATGGCGAATTATGCGGGTTCTTGGATCCGGATGATGCCTTGGCTCCTGAAGCGCTTCAGCAAACAAGCAAACCCTATATGTCAGATAAAACAATAAGTCTTGTCTACACTGATCATTATTCTTGTGATGATAGACTATCTGCATGTACTCTGATAAGACAAGGAGTACACACTGAAGACACTTTAATAATTGGTAAAACGCCTAACCATTTCACTGTTTTTAGTAATAGTGCTTACTTTAGAACATTGGGAATTAACCTTGATTTTAAAAGAGCAGTAGACAGAGACTTGGTTCTGCGTCTTGAGGAAGTAGGAACCGTTTGTCATATTCCTGAACCGCTCTATTATTATAGAAATCATCCTAATTCAATTTCCAATTATAGTAATAGACGAAAAGCAGGGTATTGGGCATGGATGGCCAGATTTGACGCCTGTGACAGAAGAGGCTTGGATACTGAACTCTACTACCAACTGGTAATGGAAGAAAGAGATCAAAAAATACTAGAACTAGGTAGAAATCAAGTAATGCAGACGAGAGATTATCAGATAGGTAGTATATTATTGATGCCTTTTCGTAAGATTAAGCGTATTTTATCTCTGTAAATTAATGATTTCGCATAAGTATGGATGCATATTCACTCATATTCCTAAAACTGGAGGAACTAGTATTGAAAAATTACTTGGTGGATTTAATAAATTAGAGCTAGGTGTTCAGGATCACCGGCCACTGTGCGAAATTCAACCTTTGTCTTTAATAGATGAATGTCGTGTAAGTATAAATATATTACTTGGAAAGGAGGTCAATTATCATCCTGACCTCTCTAGGAAGCAATTCCGAAAGTATTTTAAGTTTTCAATTGTAAGAAATCCTTGGGCTAGAGTGCATAGCTGGTATAGAAATACCATGGAGGATGAACGTCAAAGAATGCTCAATGGTGTTCCAGCAGGATTAACATTTAAAGAATATTTGGATGTTTTTGGTGACCACTGGGCACTCCAACCTCAATTGACTTGGTTAAAGAACAGAAAGGGAAGAATCAAATTAGATTTTGTAGGGCGATTTGAGAAGCTGGATAGTGATATGATACACATCAGCAGTAAGCTAGGTTTGAAAGGTGAAATACCACATCTGCTCGATAGGGGAGTAGTCGATTATAGACCTGCCTATTGCAAAAAAACTCACGACTTTGTATGTAGAAAATATGCAGAAGAGATAAGCTTATTCGATTATCATTTTGAGTAGTCTGCTAGATTTATTGAAGACGAGCCGTCTTTCCACTCGTCCTGTTTCAGATGAGTTCGGTTTTGATCGAGGACAGCCTGTCGATCGATATTATATCGAAAAATTTCTATCCATCCATCAAAATTGTATCACAGGAGATATTATTGAGGTTGGTGGTAAGGACTATTCATTGAATTATGGAAATCAAGTAAATACTTCTAAAGTACTACACTATAGTACTGAATCTGGTCATGAAATCATTGCTGACCTAGCTTTGCCTCATAGTGTTGAAGAGGGGATTGCAGATTGCTTTATCATTCCACAAACGTATCAATTTATCTATGATGCTCAAAGTGCCATAGCAAACTCTATTCGCTTGGTGAAACCGGGTGGGACCATTCTTGCAACAGTTCCTGGCATCACTCCAATAAGTGTTGAAGATTATGAAAGTTGGGGACAGTATTGGTCGTTTACCGAAATGTCAATCCGTAGACTATTCGAAGGTGCGGGAGAATTATCTGAATTGGAGGTGATCACTTATGGTAATATCAAATCTGCGGCTGCATTTTTATATGGTTATGCCAGTCATGAGCTGAGTCGTAAGGACCTGGATAGTTATGATATGCGCTACCCCGTGATCATAGGGGTGAAAGCCGTCAAATGAACTGGTTAGTACCTTTTTATATAAAAATCCGCAAGAGGCTTGGCTGGGTAAAGAGTGACTCGTTTATCCTGGCCTATCATCGAATAGGCGAGACTACTAATTATCATAACCAATTATCTGTTCAGCCTAAGAACTTTGATGCACAACTTGCTCTTCTAAGTAAGTATTTTGAACCACTGGATTTGAACAGTATAAGTAGGGAACCGCACGCATCGAGAATGAATTCATATGCCATAACATTTGATGATGGTTATTTAGACAATTTGACCACAGCGCTCCCCATTCTTGAGAAATATAATACCCCTGCTACGTTTTTTATATGCCCTCGTCCTATTGAGCATTGTACCTATTATTGGTGGGACCTACTTGAGGTATTGTTTTTTCATCCAGCCCTAGCAAACAAGGTTCAGGTAAAAAAGGAAATAGCTGTTAAGCTCAGTATCGAATTGTCTATAAATCCGGTTAGCGCATATGAAAACATTGCCGATAAAGTCAAAACGTTCGACGGTGCTGAGCTTAGACTCTTTAGCGAGTATCTAATTAATGTCATACCCTCTTCCGTTGATTTATCTCCATATCGGTTAATGGATACCAAGAAGTTGGAATATATAAGTACTCATCCGTTGATTACGCTGGGTTCTCATACCCTGGACCATGTGTCTTTGAGAAGGATGCAAACACGAGAAATACTCTATCAATTGAAAGAATCAAAGAGCAGCATAGAGAAATTAATTGGGAAAAAAGTTGATACTATAGCTTACCCATATGGCTCCCCTTCAGACTATAGCTCTGAAGTTGGTGCAATAGCTCAACAAGCAGGATATGATTGGGGGTTTACGATTTCAGATGAAGTACTCCAACAACCATTGAACAAGATGGCGATTCCGAGATTCTATGTAATAGATTTAGATGCGGATCACTTGTTGAATACGATACTATTAAGTCAAGCCCATTGATTCCTAAAACAATACATTATTGTTGGTTTGGAGGTAATAGCTTTGGTAAGCTCCATAAACAATGTCTTAATACTTGGGCACAGCTGTTGCAGGACTATCAACTAAAACTGTGGAATGAATCCAATAGTCCAATGGATAATGCTTTCGTTAAAGCGGCATATGAGGATAAGAATTACGCTTTCGTTTCTGACTATGTTCGGCTCTATGCTATTTACAATGAGGGGGGGATCTATTTAGATACGGATATGTATATCTTAAAAAGTCTTAATCCTTTT
Source organism: Cyclobacteriaceae bacterium (assembly GCA_965229505.1). Classification (GTDB taxonomy): domain Bacteria; phylum Bacteroidota; class Bacteroidia; order Cytophagales; family Cyclobacteriaceae; genus UBA6059. The sequence continues at coordinate 5,314,456 of OZ245881.1, read as the reverse complement.
TTGAATGACGAATGTTTTTTGGGGATCGAAGATGAAGATGGTGTTGCAGCAGGAATCATAGGGTCTGTTCCGAATCACAACTACATAGGAAAATGCTTAGAATTCTATAATCAGTTAGTATATGACAAGAATTTGCTAGATGAAACGTCGATACCGAGAAATATGCAAAGAATATTGTCGACATGGTCGGATGATGATCAAAGTGTCCAAATTTATGAAGAGGAATATTTCTACCCATATCCGTACACGGCAAGTCTGGCTGGAGATCGGAACTTCAAAAAGCACTTAACAGCGAGATCTTATGGCGTGCACCTATGGGATGGAAGCTGGATATCTATGAACAATAAAAATGCCCTTAGGCGGATAATTCAGATACTTAAAAAGTATTTCCTTATAAAAACTTGAGGTTTATTGAATCTTTCTGGGTAGATGTTTGATTACTTAACATACTTTACTCAACGGACAGTTCAAGATATTAGAAAAAGAGCTGAGATTTCTTTTGCAGAATCAATTAATAGGTTCAAAGCTGAAGACAGTAGATTAATTTTCTGCGATCCTCGAGGGGGATCAACTTGGCTAACATCGATTATCAGTACTTCTCTAAGGAACAGCTATGTAATATGGGAGCCACTTGATTTGACCAGTAACCCAAAATTAAGAGAGATAGGATTTTCATGGAGACAGTATATCAAGCCTTCGGAGAGTTGGATCGAGGCTAAGAACCATTTTGACTTATTGCTCGAAGGTAGAATAATTGAACCCGGCTTCATGCAAACTGAGGAACATCCCCCGCTCTCTTTTAACAAGCAACAACTTATATTTAAAATTTGCCGTGGTAATAACCTTTTGCCTTGGATGTTGAAAAATTATAGCTTCCGGTATCAACCAATATATATGGTTAGACATCCATTTGCAGTTGTTTTGTCACAATTGCGGCATGGGGATTGGAAGCACGCGGCTGCAGACTCATTTAGTCTTTCCGCAATTGGAAAGCCGCTTTTGGATGATTGTAATGACCTGCAAGAATATTTGGATGGCCTTAATACAATTGAAGAACGTCTTACCGCACTTTGGTGCATATCAAATCACACTGTACTTAATACAAAACAGTTATCAGCAGATTGTATTTTGATTCATTATGAGGATTTATTTCTTAACCCTGAGAGAGAAATTGGAAGAATTTTCCACAATTGGATGATACCGAGCCCTAGTGATGTGACATGGCAGATGTTTGATCAAGAAAGCATTACTTCAAAAGGCAAACTACCGATCAACAAGGCAGATCAGCTATCCAAATGGCAGTTTTTTTTAAAAAAAGATAAAATAAAACGAATGATGTCGGTTTTAAAGTATTTTAGAGTTATACACTATTCAGATGATGCCTTGCCACTCCTGAAGCTATAGCACCTCAAAATCATCTCTAAACAGACAAACGATTGATAATTTACTCATACAGAATAATTGATGCAGAGTAAAGTGTCCATTGTCATCCCATGTTTCAACTATGGACATTTCTTGGTTGAAAGCCTATTGAGTGTTCAAAATCAGTCATATGTTGATTTTGAATGTATAATAGTTGATGATGGATCAACTGACAATACAAAAAAAGTAGCCAAACATTACGTGAACAGTGATAGTAGATTTGCATACTATTACCAACCCAATAGAGGCTTGAGCGAAGCTCGAAATTATGGTATTAGACAAGCCAAAGGTGACTTCATCCAATTTTTGGATGCGGACGATAAGATTTCTATTGATAAAATTGCTAGACAATTAGATTTCCTTAACAGTAATTCTGATGTGGATATAGTCATCTCAGATGCCATTTTTTTTACAAAGGAGAATAGATGGAATTTCACATCCAAATTTGAAATTGGGTTGGTGGAAAACCCTATTCCATTGCTTGTCAGGGATAATTGTATGGTAGTAAGTGCAGCATTGGTAAGGACCAGAGCCGTAACAAACTGTGGTTTTTTCGATCCCAATCTTAATTCTTTGGAAGATTGGGATTATTGGATAAGAATGATTCATTCAGGGTCTAAAATGTGGTATGGAGGACCTCAGTTAGGATACACACTAATTAGAGTTCATGAATCCAGCATGAAAACCAACGACTTTAGAATGAGGCTAAATGAGCTGCGAATAAGAATAAAGCACGAGTCATTGTTGCCAATAACTGAAAATGAGAAGTTGATTGCTGATACACTTAAGTCGCTAGCCTATCTCATTGTACAATTCCAAAGACAAGAGGCAAAAAAATCGATTGACCAAATATTTTTAGAATTGAAAGACATTCGTCTGTCAATTCTAAAAATGTTCACTTGGCTACCAAGTCAGTTTAAAAGACGATTCGTGTGGTTATTATTTGGTGATTGGAAATTTTATTTTCAAAACCGATAAAGAGTTCTCCCTAGATGGCGATTGAAGTATCTATTATTATCATCAACTACAACCAAGAAGATCTGACAAAGAGTTGCGTAGAATCAATATTGCGACGAACTATATCGACGCAATATGAGATAATTGTAGTTGATAATGCGTCGTTGACAGGCAACATTAAACAAACTATGAGTGCCTTTCCAAATGTAAAACTTTTAAAAAGTGAAAGTAATTTGGGTTTTGCCAGAGGGAATAACTTGGGTATTTCAGTCTCTTCGGGCGATTACATTCTCCTTCTAAACAATGATACTGTACTTATTAATGAGGCTATTGACTTGGCGTACAACAAAATCTCGAATGATCCTACAATAGGAGTGTTGAGCAGCGCGCTAGTAGGTAGAAATGAGAAATACCAATATCCGGCTGAGCGTTTCCCGTCTGTTAAAAGAGAATTGCAGGAGCTGTTCCGTTTAAACAAGGGAATGAGCAAGCATGAAAAGGATAAATACTATTTAGGTTCTGCGCATGATCCGTCTATTGAGATCGATTGCGATTGGGTTTGGGGAACATTTTTTATGTTTAGTCGAGACTTGCTGTTTGAGATGCCTGCGAAGAAATTGCCCGATACATTTTTTATGTATGCTGAAGATTTGCAGTGGTGTTGGATAGTTAAGGGGCTTGGATATCGCATTTTATACTACCCCAAGGCCATCGTTCTCCATTATGGAGCGGCTTCAGACCAAGAATCACTCAATGAAATTGAACGATATTATAAGAAAGTGCTACCTAATCAATTTTACTGCATTGGATTGTTTCAGGGATACTGCTATTCCTGGATTCTTTTTTTCATTAAAGCTTGCCACTTACTCACATTGAGAACTAAGATAGATTTAGGAAAAGCAAAAATGTTGTTTAAGTTCTTGATAAAGAAAAAAAAATATAATCTCAACAAGTGATCGAAAAATTAAAGAATAGCATACACCAGTCTCTACAAAAACTACTGGGTTATAAAGAGACGTTTTACGTTCCACCAGGACATTATTATAGTCCAATAGTTTCCAAAGCTGAAATAACAAAAAGGGAACATCTCATTTGGACTGATCTGAATAGGAGCGTTGACGGAATTGATTTGAACGAGATATCTCAAGTGAAACTGATGAAATCTCTTTACAAGTACTATTCTGATCTGCCTTTTCAATCTACAAAAGAGGATGGATTTAGATATTTTTTCAGCAATGAGATGTATTCCTTCTCTGATGGAATATTCATGTATAGTATGTTGAGACACTTTAAACCTAAAAGGATAATCGAAATTGGATCAGGTTATAGTTCGGCTCTAATGTTGGATGTCAATGAGATGTATTTTGATGGGAACATAGATTTAACTTTTATTGAACCATATCCCGAACGCCTTCTATCTTTGGTTGATAAAAAATCAATAAAACTGATAGATGAAGATGTTCAAGATATAGACTTGAAGTTATTTGATTCGCTGGAAGAGAATGACATTTTGTTTATTGATTCTACCCATGTGGTTAAGACAGGAAGTGATGTTAATTTCATACTATTCAATATTTTGCCGAGATTGAAAGTAGGAGTTAAAATTCATTTTCATGATATTTTTTATCCGTTTGAATACCCTAAAGAATGGGTGATCGATCAAGGTAGAAGCTGGAATGAAAATTACTTTTTGAGATCATTTCTCAGTTATAATCAATCGTTTGAGATTGTTTTATTTATTGATTTCCTGCATAAGTGTCATGGTGATTGGTTGGCTCAGAATATGCCTTTAAGCCGTAAAAACACTGGAGGGAGTATTTGGATTAATGTTAAAGAAAAGGTGTAAATAGGAAAATATGGATTTGATTGAAATGGGTAAGAGGCTAATTGACATTCCAAATATGTCGTTTGATGAGGCCTCACTAATGACACAAATTATTACGGAAAACGAATTCGAAAGCATATTGGAGTTGGGTTTCAACCATGGTGTTTCCTCCTGTTATATAGCAGGTGCATTGAAGAATATTGGAAAGGGAAAATTAACGACTATAGATCTGCAATCTGCGGAATTTAGAAACCCGAATATTGATGCCTTAGCAAATAATCTTGGATTACGTGAATGGATAAAAGTTTATTATGAGCCAACAAGTTATAATTGGCGACTAATGAAGTTTATTGAAGAAAATCAAGAACCTATTTTTGACATGTGTTACATTGATGGCGCTCATAATTGGTTCGTCGATGGATTCTCTTTTTTTCTAGTTGATAAATTATTGAAGCCTGGAGGTCTAATAATTTTTGATGATATGGGTTGGACGTATGGAGGAAGTGATAGTCTAAAAACAACGGATCATGTTAAAAGAATGCCAATCGATGAAAGAAATACTCCCCAAGTGAAACTGATATTTGACTTATTGGTAAAGCGACATTCCAATTATGAAAGATGCGAAGAGAAAGATGGATGGGGGTATGCATGGAAGAACAGGTGAAGCAGAAATAGTTGTTTCGGTAATTATTCCAACTTGCAATAGAAAAGAATTATTAGATATTACTTTAGACAGTATCCTGTCTCAATCCAGAGTTCCAGATGAAGTAATTGTCATTGATGATCATTCGACAGATGGCACAAATGACTTCATTTGTAACAAGTACAAGAAGCAGGTCAACATAATTCTCAATGAAGGTAGGGGCCCGGGAGCTGGCCGTAATACAGGCTTGAAATATGCCAGTGGCAGTTACATTAAGTTTTTCGATTCTGATGATATAATGTCGCCTAATACCATTGAGACTCAGATAAAAGCATTGGAGGATTCGGGAGAGGTAATGGTCTATTCTCCATACGTACACGCATCATTCGAAAATGACCAATGGATACAAAAAGATGTTATTCTTCAGTATTATCCTATTCCCAAAAAAATGACTTTGAGGGATTGTATAGCTTATGGATTCTTCACTGTGATCCCCGCTATGATGTTTAAGCGAGATTTTCTGGATAAAGTAGGAGCTTGGAGGGAGGATATAATTGCATATGAAGATTGGGATTATTTGTGGCGAATTAGTGATTATGTAACTAATCCTATCCACACTAATGAATGTCTGATGCTCTATCGGATCCACGGGGATCAGACCACCGAACAACGGAGTAGTGATGTGAAAAGAGATAGGAATAAACTTGAAATTCTTAGAAGAGTTATAGGTTCAAACTCATTATCAGGTAAACTTGATTTTTTGTTGAAATGCGAGATGCATAAAACTTGGTATAGAATAGACTCACGGCATGTGATACCATTGAATTATTCAATTGGTCTTCAATGGAAAAGATTTAGGAATAAGATTGAAAGGGCTTTAACCGGTACTAATTGGGAAAGGATGCATGGGGTGAATAAAAATAAAAGGATAAATGAATTCAGTTTTAGACATTAGATTGTTGATAAAGTCAATTGTATATGTTCCCTGAGAAGTTTGTTGAGTACTGTAATAAGGAATACGTTGTAGGAAATAGTGGTGAACAACATCTTCTGGGAGCAAATAGCGCATCAACAGACAATAATCTTAAAATTATTGCAAGATTATTTAATAAAATAGAGCCCCTTCAAACGCTGGAAATAGGTTTATGTCATGGAATATCTGCTGCGTTGTTTACTTCATTGCACGAAGAATCAGGTTCGGGAGGTAGTCATGTTGCTGTCGATCCATATCAAACCGAAGGTTGGGATAGGGCTGGTTTAAATGCTCTAGAACAATGTGGCTTAAATAAATATATAGAATTTCACGAGGATTTTTCATCTCAAGTTTTAGCGAACTTTGTTAGCGACAATAGAAGATTTGACCTTATCTATATTGATGGTTCTCATCTTTTTGAAGATGTTTTTGTTGATTTTTATTTTTGTCAGCGTTTACTGAACCCAGGAGGTGTGATATTATTTGATGATGGATCTACTTACGATGTTTCGAGGGTTCTTAAATTTATAGATCGGAATTTCACACATTCCTTAAAGAGAATAGATTTATCAAAATATCTGACCATGAGTCCATTAAAAAGGTTGGCCTATCCAGCTGCCGCTAGACTATACAAAGTACAGCTGGCCGGATATGAAAAAATAACATTAGATCATGATCGACACTGGAGCTCAAAAACATTGAAATTTTGACTTTGGGCAGATACTTTGAAAGTCAGGCATTTGTGCTGTTCGTTTGTTTTAAAAGTGAGGTCATTATTAGGGATTGAAGGATAAACTAATAATAATAGGTTCAGGTATTTCGGCGATCTCACAAGCTCGATTACTGAAAGACAAAGGGATTGATGCGGTACTATTGGAAAAATCAGCTCAGCGGGGCGGTTTAGTGAGTTGTGCGGATATTGATGGCAGGCTATACCATAAGGTTGGGGGGCATGTGTTCAACTCGAAGAATCATGAGGTACTGGAATGGTTCTGGAAGCATTTTGATCGGGAAGAGGAGTTTGTGCATGCAAAACGAAATGCGAAGGTGTTGTTGAATGGGAAGTTGGTGGGGTATCCGATTGAAAATCATCTATTTCAACTGGAAGAGAATTTGGTTGAGGAAATTATTAAGGAATGGGTTGAAATAGGACATTCAGACACTCGGACGATCGGACAGTCGGATGGAAAGACACTCGGATATTCAGATGATTCAGACATTCCGATGCAGGATCTGTCTGAAAATCCGAAAATCGGAAAATCTGAACTGTCCAATCAGCAAGACTTTAAGTCCTTTCTGATTGATCGATTTGGTGCTACTCTTTATGATCTTTATTTCGGACCGTACAACGAAAAGATATGGCAGACAGATCTGAGTGAGGTGTCACTGGATTGGCTGGAGGGCAAGTTGCCCATGCCGGATCTGAAGGATGCGATCGTTCAAAACATTCTGAAGAAGGAGGAGAGTGAAATGGTCCACAGCTCGTTTTACTATCCTAAAAAAGATGGATCGCAGTTTATCATCGATCGGTTAGGAGAGGGGCTGGATATCAGGACAAACTATGAAGTTCGGAAGATCCAAAAGACGGCCGAGGGCTGGTTGATTAATGATGGACTTGAAACAAGACAGGTAGTATATACGGGAGATATCAGGCGTTTGTCTTCAATACTTCATGGTGTTGAGGATGATGTGATAGATGCATGTAAGGCGGTTGAAGGCTTACGCTCTAATGGCACCAGTAATGTGCTTTGCGAAACGGATGCTTCCGATCTATCATGGTTGTACCTGCCTGATCCGGCTACTAAAGCACATCGGATCATTTATACCGGTAACTTCTCAACGCAAAATAATGCTCCTAATGGACGGTTGACCTGCACAGTGGAGTTTTCGGGGCAAGTCAGTGAGGCCGAAATGATCGCTGAGGTGGCTAAGTTACCCGGTAACCTCAAAGTGCTGGCGTCCAACTATGAGCCGAATAGCTATGTCATCCAGACGCATGATACGCGGGCGAGGGTGGATCGTGCCCGACAGCTGTTGCAGCAGGAGGGGTTCTTCTTGTTGGGGAGATTTGCAGAGTGGGAGTATTATAATATGGATAAATGTATTGAGCGGGCGATGATCTTGACAGATCAGATTATAGATGGCAGATAATCGGATGGTTCGGACACTCGGACTTTCGGACACTCGGACTTTTGGACACTCGGACGGTTCGGACACTAGGATGATAGGATGATAGGACATTCGGATACTCGGATGTTCGGACTTTCGGATATTCGGACTTTCAGACAGTCGGATGGTTCGGATATTCAGACGGTTAGGACACTCGGATGGTTCAGTTTCTTAGGTGATGTTATACGTTCTATGTTTTTATTCTTGTTGCTGAATCTTAGTTACCTGGCTTATCAACAATTGAATTTCTCCGTATATTTATACCAATGAAGGCGCGAGGTATTTTTTTGGTACTACTGATGTTGGTTGGGTTCGTAGCTCAGGCACAAAATACGTTTACCCAAGAGGACAGAGAGCGGCTGATTCGACTGGAGACCAAGATAGAGGAGATGCAGAAGCAAATGGATGTCCGCTTCGAAGCTATGCAACAGCAAATGGATACTCGCTTTATGGCTGTTGACAAGCGTTTTGAGGCCGTGGACAAACGTTTTGAAGATATTAACAGCCGCCTTGACCAGCAGTTCAACCTTATTCTTGGCATATTAGCCGCCTTTGTTACAATGTTCGTTACTACGATCAGTTTTGCAATTTGGGACCGCAAGCAGGCCATGCGACCTGTGCTCGAAGACACTCAAAAACTCTCCAAAGACGTTACCCGACTAAACCAACTTCTCGAAGCACTTAAGGAATTAGGCAAAAGCGATGATAAGCTCAAAGAGGTTTTGAAGCAGTTCAATTTATTGTGATTGGATGATTGGATACAGATCCCGATAGTCCCGATAGTTATCGAGATCGGGATCGGATGGTTCAGACAGTTGGAGGGTTGAGTTGATGAAAGATGTAGAGCGCAATGGCATATTAAGATTGCTTCTCCCGCTTTAGCGGGTATCGCAATGACGGAAAAGGAGTGAATGGCTTTTAAGGGGATAAAGTTTTCATTGGTTTCGACAGTTTTTAATGAGGCGGCCAGATTGGGGGAGTGGATTGAAGGGATAGAACACCAGACCGAGCTACCTGATGAAGTGATTATTACAGATGCAGGTTCTGGTGATGGTACATTGGAAGCGCTAATTGAGTGGAGAGATAGATCTGCACTATCTATTCATATTCTGGTAAGTGAAAACTGTAATGTGGCTGAGGGGCGGAATCTGGCCATCACCAAAGCGGAATATGATTGGATCCTCTCGACAGATTTTGGGTGCACTTACCATCAAGACTGGATCAAGTCGTTAGCAGAACATTTTGACAACCAAAAAATAGATGTGGTAGCTGGCGCTTTTGTCGCAAGTACTTATGAACAAGAAAGTAATGCTGCCGTGGCAGATATGATACTGCAAAATGGCTATCCGGTTAAAATGGATCAGCATTTTACTGCGTCAAGTCGTTCCATTGCCTATCGGAAAACAATATGGGAGCAATTGGGTGGCTATGAAGAGTGGCTGACCCTTGCTGCTGATGATACTATCTTCTGGCGGAGGCTCAAATATAAAGGGTTTCGGTATCAGTTAGTTGATCTCCCCTACGTCCAATGGGGGCGTCATAAGACCTATCCACAGTTTGCCAGGGAGGCTTTCCGGTATGGGCTGGGAGATGGAGAGAGTGGTATTAACTTCAGGAATTTTTTGTCACATGTTATAGAAACATCAACCCGGTATTTGTTTTTCTTCAATCTACTTCTGCTTCCTTTTGTTTGGCCTCAATGGGTGTTATTGCGTGTCTTATTGTTCATACCGCTGAGTTTTGGTTTGCGAAGCTATCGCAATTCGTGGAGGAATTATCAGGGGTTGAAAAAGGAGCTTGACCTTAATTTTAAGGACTTTGTTAATAGCCTTTATTTGATTGAGATATCCCGATGGTTTTATCTCAAGGGGTATATCAAGGGTTGGCTGTTTGCGAGTAAGGAAGTGAAGGAGGGAAGGAAATGGTTGAAGGGTGTATTGTGATAAGAGTTTCAATAACACCCCTATAGTCCCCTCAAGGGGACACATCTACCGATTCATGAGGCGTAAATTGATGATCAGTGATGGATCAATTTGAAGGATAAATCATTGAAGTTGAAGTTGTTGGTGAAAACCACGGTAAAGGATAATAAGTCCCAAAATAGGAGCAATCCCAAATTGGATGAGGGGGTTACGGGGAGGTTCGGACTGGCCATCAAAACTCTTAGAAGATTTGAAAGGACATTGACCTTGGCGCAAATCGAGCGTTGAAGTCAGATATTTTAGATTGCGAATATTTTTAAGCCTTAATAGAATATAGGCTTAAAAATTCCGAAATGACGATTCTCTACTTCAGGTATTTATCTTATTGAGAGCGTATGCAGAAAGGAGTTTAAGCTTGATGCCAGGAGTTGTGTTGGATGAATGATCAAAAAGTAAATGTCATTATTTACGAGTCAAGTTCTTTTGGTGGATGTTATAGCTACGCTATTGAACTCCACAAAGCATATCAAAGGGATCAGAGGGTAGGGACATGCACATTGATGCTACCCAGGAATGCTTCAGTAAAGCTGGATAGGGTGCTGGATAGGGTATCCAAAACACTCATGTCAGATCAACCTCGTAACTTCACCAAACTTCATTTTCTTTGGCGTCAATTGGCGAACCCTATCCGCTTTTTTTTTTATGCTCGCAGTTTGCCTGGTTCGTTGATCCTTTTCAATGATTTTGAGCAGCTCACCTCATTTTTATGGGTAGGGTTGTTTCGTAGGTTTGCTCCTCAACATCATTATGCTGTATTCCTTCATGATCCGGATCGTGATGCCTATCCCCCTTCTAAAATGATTTCTGCCTGGTGCATGCGCCATATGCTGACGTTGATGCAGTTTGGTTTATATCATGATGTCCTACCGGAAAAAAGCTATTACCGACAGGGAACTACGAAATACCTCAATGTACCTCATGGTATTTACGATCTTCCAGAACCAGACAATGCGTTGCTCGCCTCCTTGACAGAAAAAAAAGGCAATGCTGATTTAATGTTGATACTCGGGGCGATACGAAGTGAAAAGAACTATCGATTGGCTATTTCGCTCTTACCAGCAATGGGGTCATTGAAGCTGTTGATTGCGGGTCAGCCTGCCCATAGTGGCGAATCATCGGATGAACTAATAGCCTATGCTACTGAGCTTGATGTAGCTGAACAAGTGATTATGATTGACCGTTTTCTAACCTTTGCAGAGATGTCAGCTTGCATCACAGTATCGGATGTCATATGGCTCAATTACAGTCGCACTTTTCAGTCACAAAGCGCTATTTTCAACACCATTGCTCCTTATCAGAAAAAAGTGATCATCTCAAAGGGAAATAGTGCGATGGCTCAAAAGGCTGAACAATTTGGAATAGGGAAACTGGTAACACCTGATGATTTTGAAGCTGCCCATCAAGGTTTAAACGAATTGCTAGAAGCACCTGTGGCCGATTGGAGCGGCTACCTTGATTATGCATCTTGGGACCATCAGGTAAATCAGGTGATCACCGCATTAAACGAGCATCAAGGTTGAGTGTCTTACTGGCTCATTCTGGTAAGCAGCATAGCTATCATGTTGCAAAAGCATTGAACGATCTGGGCTCATTGGAGAAGTTCGTGACCAGTTCATATATTGGCAACAGGAGTCTCCAGGGTTGGTTGACTGATAGCAATGAACATTTCTGGTCACGTCGATTTATTAAAGGTTTGGGTGGAGATAAGGTGGAGGCAAACTGGCGTTTCGAACTCAAAGAGCTTATCTACGCACGTCTCTACGGATCAGGGGAAAGGACCCAACAGGCCGTGTATGATCGGGATGTAGCTTTTGACACTTATTTATCCAAACGGATGGGCAAGTATGCAGCCGAGATGTATTGGGGTTTTCAGGGTAGTTCACTACTCAGCCTGGAAAGTGCCAAAAAACATGGAAAACTGACCATCTGCGAAATGGCAACCGGGCATTTACCCACGGCAGAACGCATCCTTGGAGAAGAGTGTGAGTTACTGCCAGATTGGGCGGATAGCTTTGATCATCTGAAGTTTCCTGGTAGTTATTATCAGCGGCTACTGGTGGAGCCGGGGGTTGCAGATCAAGTGGTTGCAGCTTCTGAGTTTAGTCGTCGAACCTTGATTGATAGTGGTCTGTCCAAAGAAAAGGTGAAGTTGCTGCCATTGGGTTTTGATAGTGAGCAGATACACTATAATGAGTCTCGCTTTGAGCGCATTGACAACAGACCGCTCAAACTGCTCTACACAGGTAGGGTGACTCAGCGAAAAGGAATTTACTATTTACTAGAGGCCTTGAGTCAGTTCTCAAAGGATGAGGTGGAATTGGATATCATCGGATTTATTCACGGTAGTGGAAAGGGCTTTAAAAAATATGCCTCACGTGTCAACCTATTGCCGGCAGTATCCCAGCAGCAGCTTTTTGATCGTTATTCCAACTATGATGCGCTGGTTCTTCCCACCCTATTTGAAGGATTTGGATTGGTGATAATAGAGGCTATGGCCGCAGGGGTGCCAGTGATTACGACGGAGCATTCTGTAGGGCCAGAGCTCATCGATCATGGCCAGAATGGTTTTATTGTCCCGGTCAGAGATGTTGAATCGATCGTGTTGGCGATTCAGCAGCTAGTTGAGCTGGACGAACCATCCCTGATGGAAATGAGGAGAAAAGCAAGGACATCTGCAATGCAGTATTCATGGGTTGCCTATCAGTCAAGACTCGGCAGCCTACTAAAGGAACTTGGTGGTAAACCATGAAGCTAAATGCTCAAACCAACCAAACTTGTTGGGTGAGAATAGGAATATACTGATCATTTGGGACAGGCTGGGTGAATACCACTGGGCGAGAATAGCCGCTTTGAAGAATGTATATGAGATAGGTGATATTCATGTGGCTGAATTCGGCAGTGGAGATAGCCTTTATCAATGGAGTCAACTTCCAGTATCTGGCATAAGGCATCATTTACTTTCTAAAAAAACGGTTGAGGAGGCCGATCTAATTGGTCGGATCAATCAATACAGGACTATCATCAAGCAGTATGATATCAAAGTGGTTGCCCAGCCTGGATATGCTCAACCTTCCTATTTCATATTTCTATTGTTGAATAGGATTTTTGGTTTGCAGACCATTTTTTTTGCTGAATCCTGGTACAGGAGCAACGCGGTTAAAGATGTGTTAAAGAAATGGCTATTGAGGTTTTCCGTGAATAGGTTTTTTGTCTCAGGCAGGCGAGCATATGATTACTTTTCAGAACGTCTAGGACAGCCAGTTTCAAAGATTGCTGTCGGCTATTCGGTCATTGACAATGTGCATTTTCGGCATGACATGAAGAGAGTTCGGGAAAAGAATAAGTACTTGCTTTGTGTTGCACGTTACAGTGAAGAGAAGAACCTGCGTAGACTTATCGAAGCATTCAGGCTAAGTGCTTCCTACGGGAAATGGAAGTTGATTTTGGTAGGAGACGGGCCTCAGCGGGAAGAACTGCAAACCTTAATAGGAACGGATAGATCTATTGAATTGAGTGGCTGGAAGAAGTATAATGAGTTGCCAGTGCTTTATCAAAAAGCCTGGGGGATGGTATTGCCGAGCACCTTCGAACCTTGGGGTCTTGTAGTGAATGAGGCGATGGCTGCTGGTACACCTGTTGCCGTATCCGAATATTGCGGGTGCGTTACCGATCTCGAGATCGCGGAAGAGTATATTTTTGATCCATATAATGCGGCTGACATGGCGAAAGTCATCGACCGGCTCTATAACCTTAGTGATGCTCACAGATCAGTTTTAATAGACTGTCAACTACGATCAATATCCACTTTTAGCTGTATGGATTGGGCTAACAAAATGAAAGTGTTGGTATCTTAGTTGTTTATGCTACTATCCTCTAAAGAGCTCCTTCTATTACTCATTATCACGGGGGTTCTTATTTACATACCGCTCTCAAATTGGCAACATTCAGATAAAATCCGGTTCTGGTCTCCTTTGACCATGGTTTGCTTGATTTTCCTATACTATGTGGTTGTTGGACCATTTATTACTTTATCTCTTGGTCTGACTGATTACAAACTGATCAACCACAGGGCTTATTTCGAAGATGGTTGGATTATCTCACTCGTAGCACTTTGTTCAGTGATATTGGGTTTCAATTTTAGGAAGCCTAAAAAGAGACCCTCAACGATTAGTCTACAAAAGGATCAACACTTGAACTGGAAGTCGTTTGAGTTAGAGTATTGGAAAAGGCTAACAATCATCGCATCACTATGTATTGTGGCACTTGTCGGGACAGGTGGATTAGCCAGTCAGTTTGAGGTGGTTAATTCTTCGGAGGGTTCACTTTTTTCTGGTTCGCAAGGCACCTTAGGAGGTTATCTCCTCAATGGTATTAATCTGTTGATTGGAGCATCTGGTTTGCTTTTTATTGCCACCTTGGACAAAAAAAGAAGAACACTATGGCTTTTGGGATTAGTCTTTTTTGCTGTGGCAGTCTATACAAAACAAGGATTCCGCTGGCGGCATATTGCTTTAGGTATGACTTTGTTGTCGATTTACTATATCTATAGATATAAGCGAGTAAACCTTCTGTTGTTTATGACACTAGGCATTGTCGGAATCATGATTATGGGCTTTATAGGTCAAACGCGCTCTTATGGCTCTGGCCTTGGCTACTCTGACGATCAAGAATTTGATAATTACGAATTACTTCTGTCTGGATTTGGTGAATCGGCTGTATTTATGACCACTGGTTTTATGGTCAGAGAGGTACAGGAAAAGGAGCTCTACATTGGATGGGACCCAATAGTTCAGACCCTGGTCATGCCTATACCCAGGGCAATTTGGCCAGGGAAGCCCTCCGGCAACTACATCGGAGTTATTGAAGGATTGTATGATGGTATTTTTGTTGGGAATGGCTTGGGTGCAGCAGTCCTAAATTTCGGCGAGTATTATCTGATGTTCGGCTACACTGGAGTAATTGTGGGCTACTTTATTTGGGGCATTATTTTTAGGTCTGTCTGGCAATGGTTCCTGAAACACCGCGAAAACAAACTGGCGATCGTCACCTATGCTGTATTCTTTAGCTATATCTATATGATCATCAGTAGAGGTTACACACCTCAAGTTGTGATGTTATTCTGCTTTACCGTCTTACCGTTGTATCTGATTTTTAATTATCATTACAAACGAGTAAAAATCAAACGCCCAAGACTTGCGCATTCTTAATCTTGTAGACTCAGTAGAGAATATTAATTATGGTATTTGGAATACCGTAACAACTCTCTTTCCTTATTTGGAAGAGAAGGGGTGTGATCCTGAAATCTGGTTTCCAAATGATGAGGTAATTCCAGATCCTATTAAGGAGGTACCCTGGAGAATTATTGAAGATACGAACGAATTCGAAAAGGCTCTATCCGCCTACTCTACTAAGGATACGATAGTCATCAGTCATGGTCTATGGAAGGAACCTACTTTCTGGGGTGCTGCTGCAAAGAAGCTAGGATTTAGCTGGGTAGTGATACCACATGGTATGTTGGAGCCATGGAGTATGAAGCATAAGTGGTGGAAGAAATTACCCTATTACAATTTGGTAGAGAAGCGGAAAATAGGAGGTGCCTCTGCCTATATAGCAGTAGGACTTACTGAGTACTACAACCTCAAAAAGTACTTCCCGGATAAAGTACATTTATTGAGCAATGGCATTAAACCAATCTCAGCCAGTGTCGATCGACCTCTCAAATCTAAGGCAACCTACAAATTCATCTTTATGTCTCGCCTTCACCAGAAAAAAGGAGTTGTACCACTCTTAAAAGGATGGCTTGATTCAAAGGCTTATATACAGAACGCTCAGCTGAAAATAGTAGGGCCTGATGAGGGAGAACTTAATGAACTTAATGATATATTGAGGTCCAGATCCTCCAACATCAATACATTGACAGTTGATATTCCCGGCCCAGCCTACGGTGCTGAGAAGGAGAAACTTCTAAACGAAGCGGATTTTTTCATTCTTCCAAGCTTCAGTGAGGGCTTTCCCACCGCCGTATTAGAGGCTATGTCTTACGGTTGTTATCCCGTATTGACCGAGGGCTGCAATTTCCCAGAGGCGTTTGAGGAAAAGGTAGCGATTAGGATAGACCCAAAACCTGACAGTATTAGAAAGGCAGTCAATGAGCTCTTTTGCTTATCACCTGATGACCTAAAACAGAGGTCGCACAAAGCCAAGTCCTTTGTCGACAGTAACTTCAGCCTGGATAGCTTAAGTGATGATGTCTATAGCTTTTATAGTGATTTAATTGAAGAATAAGTCTGAAAATAACTTGCTAGTAATTGCTGTAAATAGGTGACTGGGCCAACTACCTATTCATGATAAATGGCTAAAAATAGTCCCTCGATACTCTTCATTACTTCACTCGACTTGTCGAGTAATCCAAGGTTGCGGAAAGAAGTTGAGCTTTTGGCTAGTGCTAATTTTAAGATTGCCTTGATTTGTCAAAGACTTAGGGATGAAGGAGATGATATTGAGGCACATTACCTTCATCGAACCAACAATATTCTTATTCAGTATCTGGACTGTAGAAAGTCCAGATGGATGGCATGGGTTTTCTGCACGATCATACAGCAAATAGCCAGTATCCTTGTTCGGGTGGTTCGAGCGCAGGGACTCTTAAATAGCTTTGCAGAGGATAAGTTTGCCGTTCTACTCTGGTGGCACTTACGAAGATTTAGCTCCAAGCAGGAATTAATCGTCTGCCATACGTTGACTGCATTTCATATGGCCACCATACTCTCAGAACGACTAAAATGTCCACTTGTAATTGATGTTGAGGATTATCACCCCGGAGAACAGAGTCATTCAAAGTCCATAACTGATATTAAGAGAAGAGAATATTTACTCAGAGGCGCTATGACTAAAGCAAGCCTAACTACGTTTTCCAGCCCATTGATAGCGCATGAATGTGAAAAGTTGATTGATCAGAAGCTGAAAAGCTTGACGCTCTTGAATGTGTTTCCAAATTCTGAATTTGAGACGCCAGTTCCTGTTAAGGACAAGATAAAATTCGTTTGGTTCTCTCAACATGTTGACTATGGCAGAGGGCTGGAGAAGTTGTTTGATTCGCTTGATCATTTTAGTGATTCAATTGAACTTCACCTCATTGGTAACCTAAGATCAGGTTTTAAGGCTGAGATTGGTAGTAGGGATTATATTTATCATCACGATTCGATGAATCAGCAACTTCTACATTCGACCTTGTCGTCCTATCAAGTTGGCCTGGCCATTGAAGACGATCAGGCAGATTTCAATCGGCAGCTCTGCATCACGAATAAACTTTTAGCTTATATGCAGGCAGGCGTCTTTGTGCTCTACTCTGACACCCCTGGCCAACTCCAGTTTATGGAGGACCATAAGGATCTGGGTTTGAACATCAACATTAACGATAAGGAAGATACTATTAGTAAACTCAAGCACATTATCGATAGCTACTCCACCATTGAGAAGGAACGAGTAAAAAGATTTCAAAAGGCCAAAGGTTTTGGTTGGGAATATCACGGTGCAACTTGGCTAAGTGAGATTACATCTCTTGCTTCGTGAGGATTAAGTTGGGCTTTATAGTACCCATTATCTCTAAGGAATACTCCAGTGACTGGACACGTCATATAAGACTTTTGAACATGACTGTTCAATCAATTCTTAACCAGGAAGATTCATCTTTCTTTTGTTATGTGGTCACAAAAAACAGTCCTGAGCTACAACTCGATGAAGCTCCCAATCTAAGAGTTATTGATTATCCATATGACAGGCTTCCGGTAACAGACTTAACAGGTTATGGCGCTCCTCAACTGAAAAATATTGATCACATTGAAAGAAACTATGATATAGGTAAGAAGTCGTTATATGGAGCCAATCAAGCTATTGAAGACGGTTGTACTCATATCATGAAGGTGGACGCTGATGATTTGGTTTCCAACAGATTAGTTTCCTTTCTTCAAAAGGGTAATCATAAGACAAACTATTATATCCCAAATGGATATGTTATGACCTTGGGGAGTAAATTCCTTTACGAAGAAGATTCCCTCAATGATATCAATGGATCAACCAATATCGTTGCATCTCGCTATCTTCCTGCCGTTGACTTCTCTTCCAGAAATATCAATAACTTTAACTTTTTTACCAGCCATTCTTACCTGAAAGTCAGAGTGGAAAAGCTATCAGGGTCAGATGTGATTCCCATCCCCTTTCGAGCCTTAATCTATGTAAAACACCCTTCCGGAGTTTCTCAATCACATAATCTTTATGACCCTAAGACATTTAAAGGGTTATTCAAACTAATTATGCGGGGGAAAAGGTTGACCGCTAGAATCAGGCAGGAGTTTTCAATTCCACTGCAACCTTCATGAATATTCTGATCCTGTACCCGCACTGGGTACCTTCCAATTTGGTCGGAACTCAACGAGTGCGGTTGATAGCAAATGGTTTGATAAGGATTGGACATAATGTTGATGTCGTTTGCGTCAACTCTGAGTATTATGAAGAACCACTAAGCTGGGAATTGAGCGATCTTGTTGATCCTCGCTGTAATGTTTCTACCACAAAGGCATTCGGTATTGGACCTGTTAGGTTAGTCGGGGATATTGGAATAAGGAGCGCCTGGTTCCTCTACCGAGAATGCTTAAAGCTAATTCGGAGAAAGCAAATCGATTTCATCTGGATATCAGTCCCAAGTTATTATGTTGGGCTACTAGGAAGACTAATTCAGTTGAAGACAAGCATACCCTATGCTATAGACTACATTGACCCGTGGGTTCGTAATAATGATACTCGCAAGGGTTGGAGGTTTTCGTTGACGAACTATTTGGCAAAATTCCTGGAGCCGATTGTGGTTAAAAAAGCAGCTGTTATCTCGGGCGTAAGCAAGAGTTATATCACGCCCGTGCTGATGAGAAATTTTGTGTTTTCCAATGACCAAGAGGAGGTTTGGCTGTGTAAGGGAGGTGGCCACAAAACACGCGAGCTTGTGTTCCCATATGGATATGACGAATATGATTACAACCAATTATCTAATGAAAGCAGACAAGAAAAAGTTTGGCTCTATGCGGGTGCATTTATGCCACGTGCCAGGGCGGTAGTCAGGGCATTTTTACAAGCTATAGCAACTCTGCAAAAGGCACAGCGCTGGGATGATGGTATTAAGATTCGTTTTGTGGGAACTGGCCAATATCAGGGCGAGTCAATAGCCGGGATGGCTAATACTCTCGGTATTGATCATATCCTTGAAGAGTCCAGAGAGAGAATACCATATACGGAAGTGCTAAAGGAACTAGCAAACTCTGATTCCATATTACTATTTGGGAGTACTGAAGCACATTATACACCGAGTAAGGTTTTTCAATCACTGCTTGCTTCCCGACCGATAGTCGGAGCACTCCATTCGAAAAGTGATGGGCTTGATATTTTGAAGGATTGCAGAGCTGCAAAATACATTGTGAAAATTGACGAAGGTGATGAACTAAAGGAAGAATTCATCAAGGTACTGATGGAGC
This sequence comes from Cyclobacteriaceae bacterium, assembly GCA_965229505.1. GTDB lineage: Bacteria > Bacteroidota > Bacteroidia > Cytophagales > Cyclobacteriaceae > UBA6059. Next base: position 5,294,964 of record OZ245881.1, on the reverse strand, counting down.
GCTTACAGGAGAGTGACTGGAAGACTGACCTATCGCCAATAGCTAAATATCGTGTCGAGGAAACTGCTAAAAAAGTAGAGAAAGTGATCAGGCAAGTTCTTGTGACTAGAAAAAGCAGGTCACACTAAAATGACTAAGCGATTAGCCATAGTATCAACTCACCCTATTCAATACAACGTACCTTTCTTTATTAAGCTTGCTGAGTTTAAGGAGTTAAATCTCAAAGTATTCTATACGTACAACCCCCAACTTCAAGAACATTTTGATCGAGAGTTTGGCAAGCCAATCCAGTGGGACATACCACTTGATGAGGGATACGATTTTGAGTTTATTGAGAATACATCTTCCAATCCAGGAACGTCACATCGTCGCGGTGTTATCAACCCAGGTTTGATTCAGGCTGTCGAGTCTTTTTTACCTGACTGCATTTTGGTTTATGGGTGGAACTACGAAAGCCATTGGCGATGTATTAAATACTTCAGTGGTAAAGTTCCTATTCTTTTTAGAGGCGACTCTACTGATATTGATAGTATTAGTCTTTGGAAGAATGTTTTGAGGAACATTTACTTAAAGTGGGTGTACAGGCACATTGATTATGCGCTGTACTGCGGTTCCGCTAATAAGGATTATTTTAAGCATCATGGACTGAACGATTCTCAGTTGGTCAGTGTACCTCATGCTGTAGATAACGATCGGTTTGAGAATGAGCCAGCGGATTTTAGAGACCAATGGAATATTCCAAGGTCAGCTATTGTAATTCTATTTGCTGGTAAGTACATCCAAAAAAAATCTCCTGATTCGTTGTTAGAGGCCTTCTTAAAACTTGAAAACCTCTTAGATAGTGATACATACATCGTATTTGTAGGTGATGGAGCACTCCGTCCCAAGCTTCTGAAGATGAGCCAGCGTTCTGACAAGGTCAGGATTCAGGGATTCTTCAATCAGTCCCAAATGCCAGCTGTCTACAATACTTGTGACATTTTTTGTCTTCCCTCTACAGGGCCAGGGGAGACGTGGGGACTAGCTGTAAATGAAGCTATGGCCGCAGGAAAATCAATTCTGGTAAGTGATAGGGTGGGGTGTGCTCACGACCTCATTAGAAATGGTGAAAACGGCTATATTTTCTCCCCATCGGTGAAAGGAGATCTTCTGACCAAGCTTACATTGATGGTTGCCGACAAAAAGAAGTTGTTGGAGATGGGGAGCGTCTCCAAAGAGAAAATCAAAAACTGGAGCTATCAAATAGGTATTGACAACCTTTCTCAGCTGCTCTCTTCATTAAAAAAATAGTTCCCTGTACATTTTTAGGTAGTCTTTTGACTCCAGATACTTTTTGACATATTCTTTAGAGCGAAACAGCTTGTGCTGTTCTATTTCCTTCTTTAGCTCTATGAGCCCTGCCGCAATACCCTCCTTATTGGGCTCTACGTTCCTCCCACTTTCCGATTCTTCAAGTAATACCCAGGGTGTCCGATAGCTTGTAATGACGGGTAATCCCGCTTGCAATGCCTCGAATATGGAATGTCCAAAATTCTCACTTTGACTAGGTTGTACGTATACCTGATATTTGTAAAGGGTTTCCTCTACCTTATCCGGTTCGAGTTCCCGTTTGTAGTTTACCTCAATGTGACCATTTAGCCTTGAAATGAGACGCTGACATTCTCTCCAGTAACCTTGATCTTTGATAGGGCCATAGATGTCATACGTTACTTGAAAGTCGAGTTGCCCCAGAGCCTCGAGTACCTCATAAATATTCTTCATCGGACTGATTACGGCTATCGTGACCAACCTAAGAGGTAAGGGAGACATTTTTTCAGCAGGCTCTTTAAGAACCTTAGGTTTGATGTTTGGGATGTTTTGAGCAATAACTATTTTACCTGGGTCCGCTAGAAAGTCCATTATGGACTCCTTTTCCTCTATTGAAGTAGCGTGCCAGTTGAGTTTGGACTTTCTTATCAGAAATTTCAGTATCGTCAAATATGTCTTTTTCTTCCATTTCTTAATAGCGAGAGCCGATAGAGAAAGCATACCTCTTGGTGCTATAACAACCGTACCATCAAATCCTACACGGGTCTTCACAAAATAAAGTGGCCAGATCACGTTGGCCAAAGAGTAGAGGCCATTGATATATATGATATCCGGTCGAATGGGTTTAATCATATCTACTACACTGGAAAATGACGGCCTTCTCTTCGAACTGTAGTAGACCATTCCGGTAGGTGGGTGTGACTGCCAACGGTCGTGCTTTACTTCGAGAAGAGTGTCGTCAAGATCTTTGTTCGAAGTGTATATGAAGAAATCGTAGTGATCGCTTAAAAAATTGATCAGGTTAGAAAGTGATTGAATGGGTCCTCCTGCCTTGAATGCTGGTGTGAAGTAATCGTAGAATATGAGGACTTTCTTTTTCTTCATGGCTTATTGACAACTTCTTGATACAGGCTAATGTATTGCTCAGCCACTTTCCCTGCCTCATATCTCTTCACGTTGGTTTGACCCGCTTCAATTAAGGAATCCCTGAGATCACTGTTGCTAAGGAGCTCTTGAAATCCATTCTTTAGTTCTCTTTCGTTTGTATCCACAAATAATGCCCCTCCTTCACTGGCTATTTGTCTAATTGATGGATTGGTGGAAGTAAGTACAGGCCGCCCAGAGGCTTGAGCTTCAATGATTGGCATACCAAAACCTTCATAATCTGACGGGAAGCTCACGATATCGGCACTTAAATATAATTGATATACTTCTTCATATGGTAAGCCTGAAAAGCTTTGGTATCTGATAGATCTACGTTTCAGAAGCTTTTCCTGTTCTGATGAGAGCACCCCTAGAATATTCAACTTAACTTCCATACCTGAAATGGCGCGAACAACCTTCGAGAGGTTTTTATGAGCTGCCGTACCTACATGGAAAATAATAGGTATTTCACTATTCACCTTCTTTGGAGAAAACTTGAATAGGGGTGAAATTGGATTGGGTATCACTGATACTTTATGACTCACCTCAGGCAGCATTCTAGAGATTTCCTGGCGAGTGTTCTCGGAAATAGCCACTATTCGCTTAGCTCGCGTTAGTGGACCGGTTACCCAAAGCCATTTCTTTAATCTCATTCCGATACCCGTTGATCTAAAAATAGACTGTAAGTCGTGTACTGTGATGACCACAGGAGAATTTCTGAATAAGGCGAGGTAGTGGATATCACCGGTAATATGCATGAGATCTACTTTCCTCCAGGAAGCATAGAGCCAGTTGAATATGACTCCCCAGGCAGAAGAAACAAAAGGTACGGTAACTCTGCTGGAATGATATGTAGATTCTATATTGGGGATCAATGTATTGAAGACTTCTTCAATACTATTGTAACCGGAGTGGCGCTTCCGAAAAAAAAATGCAATTTTCAATCAACAGAGATATTTAACGGTGAATATAGACTCTTTGTCTAAGAAGCAATAATTTGCTTGATTGAATGAGCAGAACAACGGACTTATCTTCATTTAGCAATGTAGAATACCAGCCTGGAGGCCCTGTCAAACGTGGTTTATGGTACATGGTAAATGCTATTGTTTTTAACTCTCCGTTCCTTCCATTTTCGGGATTAAAAGTTTTTCTGCTAAGACTATTCGGCGCTGAAGTCGGACAAGGTGTGGTTATTAAGCCAAAAGTGAATATTAAGTACCCTTGGTTTCTACAGATTGGCAGCCATGTTTGGTTAGGCGAAGGTGTCTGGATAGACAATTTGGGCATGGTCACCATCGGAAGTCATTGTTGCGTTTCGCAGGGAGCAATGCTACTTACGGGAAATCATAACTTCAAGTCTTCAAGCTTTGATCTTTTGGTATCTCCCATCAATCTTGAGGATGGCGTATGGATAGGTGCTCAGTCGGTAGTCTGTCCTGGGGTTTATTGTGAAAGCCATGCCGTGCTTTCGGTAGGGTCAATTGCTACTAGTAGGTTAGAGGCATACAAAGTTCATCAGGGAAATCCCGCTAAAGTGATAAAAGAAAGGGTGATTCAGTGAAGTGTTCGATCATTACGGTTGCTTACAATGCACGTCAAACCCTCCCTAACACTCTTGAGAGCTTTCAATCTCAAACTTACGGTGACAAGCAACAAATTGTAGTAGATGGAGGATCGGGTGATGGTACTGCAACTTATCTCCAAAGTTCCGATCTGGACAATGTACTTTGGTCGAGCGAAAGTGATAATGGTATCTACGATGCTATGAACAAAGGTATCCATAGGAGTGATGGGGAGGTAGTGGGTATACTTAATGCCGATGATGTGTTTCATGACGATCAGGTTATAGAGCATGTGATATCCTGTTTTTGTGACAACCCTGACTTGGATGCAGTATACGGCGATGTGGTTTTTAAGAAGAACGACAAAATATGGAGGCATTATTCGGCAAAAGAATGGTATCCGGAACGACTCGGTTGGGGGTTTATGCCTCCGCACCCCGGGTTGTTTCTCAGAAAGAAGCTCTTTGATCAGTTTGGCTTGTACAAGACAGATTATAGTATTGCTGCGGACTATGAGCTGATTATTAGATTACTTTGGAAGCATCGGGTGAAGTCATCCTATCTTCCCATAGTGACTACTACTATGTCGCTTGGTGGTGTTAGTACAAGAAACTTGAACAGTAATATTATTCTCAACAAAGAGATTCTAAGAGCCTGTCGAGAAAATGGATTGTCAACCAACTACTTGAAAATATATAGCAAATATTTATTTAAGTGGAGGGAGCTAATCTAGCGTCATGACCAAGAATATACTAGTTAGCGGATCCACGGGTTTCATTGGCCAACCGATGGTGAGAGCACTGAGGGAGAGCGGATATTTGGTTGACACACTAGATAGGACTCAGTCAATAGGTAATACTGTCAGGGCAGGGAAAAGCCTTTTGTGGGGAAATTTGGATAAAGTTGATTTTTCAAAGTATTCTGCGGTTGTCCACCTGGCGGGTAAAGCTCACGACACCCGTCATTTATCTGACCCCTCAGAACATCAAAGGGTAAATTACCACCTGACCAAAACTATATTTGATGCCTGGAACTCCTCCAATTCCAAATCTTTCATTTTTATGAGTACGATCCTGGCAGTGAAAAGGGAAACTGAGGGGAAATTGTCGGAAAAAAACGAGGGTTGGCCGACGAGCTATTATGGGATTTCAAAACGCAAGGCAGAGGATTATATAATGGAGAATACTCCCACTGGTAGAAATACCTATATACTGCGACCTGCCCTTGTGTATGGCAAGGGTCTCAAAGGCAACCTGGCAAAATTACTTAGGGCGGTTGAGCAAGGGATGCCATTACCACTTGGTGCCATTAATGAAAAGCGCTCGTATCTCTATATCGAAAACTTAAATCAGATAGTTCAAAACCTTTTGGCAGTTTGCCCGCCTAGCGGAATCTATCACCTTGCTGATGACGAGGAGGTATCTCTGAAGCAGCTGATTGATCTGATGGCTCAGTTGAAGGATAGGCGTGCTGTGAACATACCAGTACCCAGAGTAGTATTGAAGGCTATCGCTAATCTAGGAAGTCTAATAGGCCTACCCTACAACAATGAAATCCACTCCAAACTGACTGAGGAGTTGCTCATCTCAAATGATAAGATAAAAAAGGCTTTACACCTGGAAAAGATGCCTTTTAGGTTTAATGACGGATTGAAAAGCATCGCACATCAATGACTTGGTTTGAATCGATACTATGGCTTGGGTTTTGGCTGGCGTTATCAGGAGTTTATATCTATATCGCCCGCTATTTTAATATTGTCGATCATCCTAATCACAGAAGCTCTCATCATCATACTACTATTAGAGGAGGAGGGATTGTGTTCTGGATTGGTATCATGGTTTCTGTGTTGGTATTGGATCATTTCACTATAGAATTTGGTCTGGCCATTGGCTTACTCGGGCTTGCTAGTTTTGTTGATGATTTGATTTCGATTCCAGCGCTTATCAGAATGATAATTCAGCTTGTTTCCGTGCTCCTCTTGTTTTTTCTCAATGACTATTTCATTATCGCATTTGGTGGGAGTTGGATAATCCTTCCTATTGCTGTAGTGGTTATGTTGGGATCCCTGAACATCTACAATTTCATGGATGGTATCAATGGGCTTAACATATGCTATACTTTGCTAGGGCTATTCTCATTGATGCTTTTCGACCAGGAATACATTAATGTCTATGTTTTTACCAGCCTTCCTTTGATAGCTATGGCAGTTTTTAATGTTCGGCCTAGGGGAAAAGCGGTATTCTTCTCGGGTGATATTGGAAGCATTGCCTCAGGATTCCTTTTGATATACTGCATTTTCCTACTTTGTATTAAAATGGGCTCTATTGCCTACTTGAGCTTGATTATGCTATATCTAATTGACGGTGGGTGGACCATTATTTTGCGATTGACAAAGAGAGAAAACGTTTTTGAAGCTCATCGATCACACGTTTTTCAAATGCTTGCCAACGAGTTCGGTTGGGGACATTTAAAGGTTGTAGGTATTTATGTGTCTATTCAATCCATCATCAACATTTTGCTTTATTTTGTCATGGAATTATCGCTAATAGACTCGAATCTTTGGTTTCTTACTTTGTTTATAATCACATCTATATTCTACTTTGCTGTTCGATACTATGTGAAAGCTGCAATGCCTTCAACCCGAAAGAACAGCACTGAGCTATGATAAGACAATTTTTTCTAAGGCACTCGGACAAGTTCATTTCGCAATGGCTCATACTGATCCTGGATCTGTTGATCGTTCTTGTTACAGCCCCTATGGCTTTTTGGATAGTCTACAACCTGCGAGCTGATCAGCTTGTGGTGACCAAGATTGTTCAATATTGTTTTGGAGCATTTTTCACCTATGGACTGGGTTCATTAATAAGTAAATCCTACCGAGGTGTCATTCGGCATACTTCGCTGGAAGATGCAATCAATGTGGTTTTGGGCACTTTTATCGGACTTGTGGGGCTGATTGGACTAAACATTTTTATCGATCAGACCAAGCTCATTTTCGAAATCAGGTTTCCTTACGCTTTGCTGTTTCTTCACAACTTCTTCACCACATTCTTATTGATTCTGTTCAGGTTGGGTACCAAACTCACCTATTACCGACTCCTTAAGCCCAGAGTCCTGGGGAACAATACTGTAATCTACGGAGCAGGTGAAATTGGAATGCTAACGAAAAATGTCTTGCTCAACGATGGATCAAGCACGACCAAGATTATAGCTTTTCTGGAAGATAATCCGAATAAAGTAAAGAAGCGTATTCAGGGTATAGATGTCTATAGCAGCAAGGCCTTGGATGCTGAGTTCATTCAAACTCAACGTATCACCACGGTGATTTTTGCTATTGAAAATCTTCATCCGGATAGAAAATCCAGGGTTATTGACCTGTGTTTGGAGCATAAGGTGATGGTTAAGCAGGCACCACCTTTGGATGAATGGATCAAAGGTGAAGTTAGCAGCAATCAAATTCGACAGGTTAAGATTGAAGACTTGCTTCAAAGAGAACCTCTAAAGTTGACCAAATCACACCTTGCTGGTTTTTTTGATTCCAAGGTAGTGCTGGTGAGCGGTGCAGCTGGTTCTATCGGCGGTGAGATCGTCAAGCAACTGGCATTGAACAATGCTAAGAAGATAATTATCCTAGACCATGCTGAGACACCAATTTTCAACCTTCATCAGACCCTTACGGATGAGGGGATCTCATCGGAGCTATTATTGGAAGAGATTGTAAGTGTCACTAATGTGGACAACCTCAGGGCTGTTTTTGAAAAACATCGACCAAATATCGTGTTTCACGCAGCTGCCCTGAAGCATGTGCCGTTGATGGAAAGGCATCCTAAGGCTGCTTTCGATACGAATGTAATCGGCTCCAGGTTGATCGCTGAGATTTCCGGCGAATTTAGTGTCGAGAAATTTGTGATGGTCAGTACCGACAAGGCCGTACGTCCGACTAATGTGATGGGTGCGACTAAGCGAATAGCCGAAATGTATGTCAAGGCACTTCATGATTCGAAAAGGTATTCCACTAACTATATCATTACGCGTTTTGGCAATGTACTGGGATCCAACGGTTCGGTCATTCCCACGTTTAGAAGGCAAATAGAAAATGGTGGCCCTGTCAAGGTTACCCATCCGGATATCACCAGATATTTCATGACGATCCCTGAGGCTTGTCAGCTCGTTTTGGAGGCAGGAGTAATGGGCGCTGGTGGAGAGACTTACATATTTGATATGGGTGAACCTGTCCGTATAGTTGATCTGGCTAAGAAAATGATTGCATTAAGTGGAATGCGATTAAATATGGATATTAGTATTGAGTACTCTGGTCTCAGACCGGGTGAAAAGCTGTTTGAAGAACTATGGCACGGCAATGAAGAACGACTCAGTACGCATCATGATAAGATCATGATTGCAGAAACCTCTTCTTTAAGCTTGGAGAGTATCAATGCCACTATTGATGGCTTTAAAGCTAAAGCGGGGTGGGATTCACCAAGCGATGAACTCTCAAAAGTGATAATTGATTTTGCCAATGATTCCATTGTATCTGAAGCATGATTTTCTATCTTCCTTTTAACTGACAGATGCATAATTCACTCAGAGGTTAACATCATGCGATATCTCATTGTCCTTGTCCTGCTCTCAACTATCCCCAAGCTGACAATAGCGCAATACGCCACGAAATACGGTGTTTCTCAGAATATGAAATGGTCATCGATAGGTGCCCACGTAGGCACCTATGGCCCCAGGCTTTATGCCTACAATGATGTCTACTTTGAGGACTTTAGCGAAGGAAAATTCACGTCCAACACTACTTTTGGGGGCACCCTATCCTATCGTCTAATAGACAATTGGTATCTAAGAGGCGGACTGGATTATTGGAATCAGAGTGTGCAGACGGAGGAAATAATAATCTCTGATCAGCCAGTGTCAGAGCGGGTCAGGGTTAATTTGATAATGGCACAGCTGGCAGCAGTTTATGAGCTGGAACTTACTCGCCATATTTATGCTCGTGGTGGTATTGGAGGGGTAATAAGTAGAATGCATAGTGATCATCAGAGATTCATAGGTGATACGACGGACTCCTTTGAAGCCGCAAGCTACCCAATCATGGCCTTGGGTTTTGGCAGCCTCAACTATACATTTGATGGACACCTGGACGTTGGTGTTGAGTTAAGAGGGGTTTATGGCAGATCCAACCATTTTGTTGGGGATTTCGGGAAAATAGCCATGTCTACAACAGGCATTTCTGCACTGTTCAGAGTTACCTACAATTTTCAGAACAGGTGGTTTATCAGGAAAAGCCATGGGGCCTTTCGAAACCACGATAGTAGGAGATAGGCTAATTCTCAAAGAAGCCTACACTGGCACCTACCCAATCTTTGTCTTTGTTATACCTTACGCCAATCATCTCCCCTTTGCTTAGTCTTACCAAGTTATTTACAATCCGTGCTCGAGACTCTCCTTTATTCCAAAGCATTAGCATGCGAATTTCACATTTTACGGCTTCTCCGGGAGTTTGGACAATTGGTTCGTACTTCACCTTTTTCTGAAGAATAAAATTCTCTCTATCCACAATTTGATCCAGCTCTTCTTTAGTGATATTCAACTTGACACCAGCTCCTGCAAATGAATAGAGCGGTTTAAGTACATAGTCCTCAAGGTTAGCCGGGTACTGATCAATCTTATCTAAATAAATGCTCTCGGGAACATAAGGGCTCTTCAATAGTGGTAGCGTGTACTTACTTATTCTGAAAAACCAGTTGGGGTGACCAACCCACTCCACATCTACCTCATCCTTAAAGTAGAATTCTCTTTTGATGTCATCTCTCTGATTGAGCTCATCAAAAATCACCCTATTGTAGATTTTGTGTATATCTACTCTTTCCCCGTTTTCCGATAGGTAGTAGAGTTTTTTACCGTCCTTTTTGAGATTGCTAATGCAAAGCACCTTAATACCCAAGTGATATTCAGCTCCCAGAAAATCAATGTAAGTAGCTTGTTTTTCGGGTTCGACCTCAAGCAGTACGACATGCTTAGGATCATTATCACCAACGATCACATCTTTGAGTAGCTGAATGTAAGACTCTGAGTTTAGGCCGTCGAGATGCACATCCAGTCCTTCAGGTATGTCAAAATGATCTTTGTAGGCTTTACTTAAGAGATCCTGAAAGAAGTATAGGGATGGGAATCCCTGAATTTCGATTAACTGAGGAGTGGGATGACCATTTTCATCTTTGCAAACACCAAAATCCATTTGTAAAAACCGGGTATGATAGTCTTCACCGGGCACTTGTAAATGTGGGTGCTTAATAGCATCCGCTGTGATCTCCTTAAAGTTGGGTTGCGAAATAACCTCACTTATATCATTACAGGCTGTGATCAACCTTTCCTTTAAAATCTTCGGAATGAAGATGGGGCTTTCAGCGATGCGAAAGGGTGGACGGTGATTGTATTCCTCAGCAATACTGTTAAGAAACCGCTGGTACTTCTCATCTGAGAATTGAGCGAGAAAGTCTCGCCTGTAGTTGTTGATCATACTACTGTTTGTAGTTTGGCTTGATTTATTTTTTTAATTGAGGTCTCAATGAAGGTAGGTAGAATCGCACTATGTGTCAAAGCTATCTTGTCAGGATCATCCAGGTGTGCCATCATGTTGTTGTACTTTCTCTTGCCAAAGTTTCTAATCACCTTTTCGCGATTTTCTTCCTTTGAGAAGTGAGCTTTCATTCCCTCAGCATCAGCTTCAGGGTGAAACTGCGTTCCTACCATCTCATCAGAGAACCGTACTGCCATGATAGCACGCTCATACTCAACGTGAGTACGAATTTTCTCGAGACTCAATATCTGTGCGCCATGTTCTTTAAAAACATTGAGATTTGGCTGAATCAACTGCCAATCACGACTGTCAACGGCGTAATAAGGATCGTTTAGTCGATTAAGAATACGGTCGCTTTTTCCTGCTTTAGTCTTATGTACTGGATATACTCCGAAGGATGTGGATTTACGCTCGGCAATCTCACCTAAGTCAAAATGGTTGCAAGCAAGTTGAAAACTATGGCAAATGAAGAAAAAGTGTTTTTTCGGTAGTTCGCTAGACAAATTATGAGCCCAAAGATTATCAACCAGATCATAAAATCTGTTTTCCCAGATGCCATTACCTTCTAAGGGATTCCCAGGGCCGCCACTGGATATATAGATATCATGGTCTGTATCAGGGACCTCATTGGTCACTCTGACATCATACTCACTGATAGTCACATGGTCGAGATACCTGGAAGCCAGCTCACGAATACAGCGCATTCCCTGATTGGGATGGCCATTGTTCATATCTAAGATGGCCAGCTTCAATTTGTCACCTTCTACATTCATTCCAGTCCGCTCACAGTTTCTTCCATGATAAAGTCAACCACCTTCTCCAGGCTCCCCGTTTCTTCAAAGACTTTTAGCTGTCTGTCTGCACCAGTACCTGACTCAAGGATCTTATGAATATGGCTGATGGCCTCTCTTGACCCGAGATCGTCTAATACATCATCCACAAAATCAATAATCTCTGAAATCAAAACCCGAGTATTTACCTCTTGCTCTTTTCCAAAGTCAATCAGCTTGCCATCGATTCCATAGCGACTGGCTCTCCATTTATTTTCATTAATAAGATGCCTCCGATAGATCATGAAGTTGAGATTGGACTCTCGCAACTTATATAGCTTAGCAACTAACGCTTGAATCAGAGCAGCTATCGCAATGGTATCATCAGCATTAAGCGGGATATCACAAATTCGAATTTCAAGTGTCGGATAGAAAGGGTGGACCCTGATATCCCACCAAATTTTCTTAGCATTATCTATACAGCGTGTCTTGATGAGCAAATTGATGTAGTCATCATATTCAGCAACGCTATCAAAGAAATCAGGTATACCAGTCCTGGGAAATTTATCAAAGATTTTAGTTCGGAATGATTTGAACCCTGTATTTCTTCCTTCCCAAAAGGGAGAGTTGGTAGATATGGCGTAAAGATGAGGTAAGAAGTACCGTATGGAATTAGCAATGTGCAACGCCATACCCCGATCCTCGATACCCACATGGACATGCAGTCCAAAAATCAGGTTGGATCTGGCAGTATCCTGAAGTTCGTTGATAATCTCATTATAGCGAGGGTGGGGGGTCAGCAACTGTTTTTGCCAGGCACTAAATGGGTGTGTACCCGCTGCACCTATCCTCAGGTCAAGATCATGAGCAATGGCGCTTATTGTTTTACGAAGGTATTTGACCTCATCACGTGCTTCGTTGATATCCTTGCAAATCTTCGTACCTACTTCGACCACCGCCTGGTGCATCTCGGCTTTCACCTGATCCTCCATGTGACGATTGGCCACTTCCACTATTTTTTGCTCGTGAGAAGTCAACTCGCGGGTATCAGGACTAATCACCTGATACTCTTCTTCGATACCTAGCGTAAACTGCATATTGAAAGATTTTTTAAGAAATGAATCAGACTAATATAGTCAGCCTGATTCACTTCTCTATCCCATCAACCTACATGTGGACTATTTTTTTGTAGTCCTCTTGGAGGCTGTCTTGGTGGCAGCTTTTGCTGTGGATTTAGTAGCCGCAACTTTTTTAACCGCAGGTTTCTTTGTAGCCGCTTTTTTGACAGGAGCTGCTTTACTTTCCACCTTTTTTGCGGTAGCCTTCTTCGCAGGGGCAGTTTTAGGAGCGCCAAAAACGTTACTAATGAAAGTTCCCCATGTCAGATTCAGTTGACCTTCTTTATACGACTTAGCCTTCTCAATCGCCATGTTGGCGGCATTCTCTACAATCCAATCAAAATTGGCTTGTCCCACAGACTTGATGTCTGCATCTGGAGCCGGATTGCAGAAGTCGATAGCATAAGGAATACCATCACGAACCGCAAACTCTACTGTATTGAAGTCATAGCCCAAAGCCTTATTCAACTTGATAGTTAGCTTTTCAATTTCGGCGAGGAGTTTTTTGGCAATAGGAGCACCATCAGTCACGTACCTCAAGTGATGAGGATTTCTGGGCTCGTACTGCATGATGTGTACATTTTCACCACCCAGGCAGTAGCAACGGAAGTATTCAGTAAATACGATTTCTTCCTGAAGCATCATTACCAGCTGACCTGTTTCAGCATGCTTGGTAAACAAATCCTGAGCGTCATCTACGCGATAGACATTCTTCCATCCGCCACCTGAGAAAGGCTTCATGTAAGCAGGAAACCCGATATAGTCGAATATCTGCTCCCAACTTGTCGGGAATTTAAGGTTACGAAATGAGTTCTCGTCTGTATCGTCGGGTCTGTGATTCGACGGCAAGAGCACTGTCTTAGGTACAGGTACCCCAATTTTTTCAGCTAGGGCATTGTTGAAGAACTTCTCATCAGCACTCCACCAGAATGGATTGTTGATGACCGCTGTACCGCTGAGAGCAGCGTTTTTCAAATAGGCTCTGTAGAAGGGTACATCCTGAGAAATTCTGTCGATGATGACTGAATAGTCAGTAGGAGCAGCCTGCTGTACCATGTCGATGGATACAGCCTCAGCTTCAATACCCTTGATTTTCTTTTCGTTTACTCTATCGACAAAAGCCCAAGGAAAGGTGTCTTCTTTGCCGAAAAGGATTCCAATTTTTTTCATTTCAGTAGGTGTTATGGGTTTTTATTTGTGAATGAGTGATAGATAATGAGGGAACATATCTCTCCAAAGTGGCCAGTCGTGTTTTGCCCACCTTCGCAGATCAAACCAATATTTGATCCCTTTATTGTTTAGAATATCAGCCAGCTTTTGATTCGCTTCCAGGCAAATATCCCATTCACCAACGCCCAGAACGATGTTCATGTTCCAAAGGTCGCGATGGTTATTGCCCGGTAGGTATTCCATCGGGTTGGTGAAATAGACGTTTTCGTCATGATAGCCATCCAGAAAAGAGCTGGTGTCGTACGCCCCACTCATACAAAAAAGGTGACTAACCACATCAGGGTGTCTAAATGCAAAATTTGCAGCATGGAACCCTCCAAAACTTGCGCCTGCAACTGCTACTTTGCTGTAACCGTGATTGTGCCTGATGGCATCTACGATCTCCTCTTTGACGAACTTATCATACCACATGTGATTCTTCACTCGGTCAGCAGGGTGAATGTCCTTGTTGTACCAACTGTAAGCATCAATACTGTCCGGACAATAGATTTTCACAAGGCCCTGATCAATAAACCACTGAGCTGACTCTATCAGCTTGAAATCTTTGCTCTCATGATAGCGACCCTTGGTGCTAGGAAAAATGATGACCGGGTATCCGGCATGACCGAAAACCAGCATTTCAATCTCTTTACTGAGATTGTGAGAGTACCATTTTAGATATTCTTCTTTCAAAATGAAATTTTGTTTATATTAAGAGTAACCTCAATTTTCCCGCGAATTTACGACCTATTTATGGTAATATAAAACATTGTTTGGTCATGAGGCTAAAGTAAACAGCCAGAAATCGATTGAAATGAGTCCATTGCCATAAAAGGTTTTAAAAATAATTTTCAAGTATGATTTTGTAGTTTTGCGGCAGTGAGTTTAGGCCTATTCAATATCAATTCCTTCAAACCTTTTGTCAAGAGTAGAAGGGTCACTGAGCATTCAGGGAGTATTATACAACACCAACTAAGAGTCAGATCGAAGTATCTTGAGCGTAAAGTTGTTGTAGATATATTCTTACCTCCTTCTTATCAACAATTCAGACCTTATTTCTACCCCGCCCTCATTATTAATGATGGGCAGGACATGGAGCAACTAAGGCTTTTGGATACACTAAGGAAAGCTTACAGTGAACAGACAATCTCGGAGATAATAGTAATAGCTGTACATGCCGGAGATCGACTCCATGAATATGGTACTGCCGGCAAACCTGATTATATGAACAGGGGGAGCAAAGCAGAAAAGTATGCTCAGTTTATCATAAAGGAGCTCGTACCCTATATCTACAAGCACTTCAGATGCCTGAAGAACCCGGAAGATTCAGCGATAGCAGGGTTCTCATTGGGCGGGCTCAGTGCTATGGATATAGCATGGCATTATCCACGCTGGTTTTCAAAAGTGGGTGTGTTTAGTGGCTCGTTTTGGTGGAGGGACAAGGGTATGGATAGTACTGATCCCGATGCTTACCGGATCATGCATGATATCATCAAGACCAGTGATAAGCGCGATGAGTTGAAGTTTTATCTACAGACTGGTACTGAAGACGAGCAATGTGATAGGAATAACAATGGTGTGATTGACTCCATTGATGATACCTTGGATGTGATCAAGGAGCTAAAAGGTGTGGGCTATGATGACGCTTCTATTACCTACAAGGAAATAGAAGGAGGGCAGCATAATTTCAATACATGGAGCGACATTTTTCCTGACTTTCTGGTTTGGGCCTTTGGAAAAGAAAGACGACTATCCGAAAAGTCTGCTTAACAAGCCCTTCTTTTTGTAGGTGTCGTAATCTAGTTCTTCACCTTCTATCGCATTCCAGATTTCTCCCCAGCCCAAAAAACCACCAACATTGCGATCGTCTATGAAGATGTCTGCATTTACTTTTCGGCTTTGACCGGGCTCGAACCCTTCGTTAGGAAAGTTTTCATTTACCGCATAAAACTCAATGCCATTGTTGCGGCAGTATTCCACGGCATCTTCCAAAGCTTTTCCATCTCTAATAGTCCAGAGTATCAGCCTGTGGCCTTTGTCTTGTAATGCTCTTAATGTTTGAAATGCGAAGAGTTTCTCTGCACCTATTCTTGGGTATTCGTGATCTACAATGGTGCCGTCAAAATCTACGGCAATAACCAATGATCTCATATTTCTAACCTCTTTCTTTATGGGACTAATGTATTAACCAAGCAAAGATAGGTAGAAGCTAATGAGAGAGAGGATTAATGTCGAGGTTTCATCTAAGGACTCGTCGAACTGGTCAAAATATTCGATAAACCCATTTTCAGTTATGATCAATAGAGAGCTTTGGGGGCCGACCCTAAATGTATCCAGCAAATTTGTAGGCTAGCATGCCTATCCACTCTCTAATGAGTAGGTGCCATATCGATATAGCGTCCAATGACGGAATGAAGACCTGATCTGGTGTCCAGTCCAAAGGCCTGGTTTTATATCCAGTGGAAAAGGGTACAAAGCTCAGGCCTTGTTTTTCAAAACATGCAGAGGCCCTTCTCATATGAAAAGCCGAGGTTATGAGTAATATAGTACCATCAGCAAAACCATATTCCTGAAGAAAACTCTTTGAAAGACTCGCGTTTTCATAAGTGTTGCGAGAATTGGGTTCAATAAGTATGTCTTCAGCTGGAACGCCTGAGTTCACGGCATACTCTTTCAGTTTGGGAGCTTCTTTGAGCTCCGGTTTGAGTATAGACCCTGATCCTCCGCTGATAAGGATTTTTCGGATATATCCTTTTTTGTATAGTTCGATGGTATGGTTGATGCGATCTACTGATTGGTTGAAGTGAAGCCTGTCGCCAGGCAGTCGCTCAAGGTCAGCCATGCCTGTCAATACTACACCTATCTCATAGGTCTCCACAATTTCCCGATAGGGTAACGGCTCAACTTCCCACCATCCCAGTAGACCGCTCACGATCAAGGGGTTTGTAAAGAACAGGAGCATTCCAAATGTGAGCTTACGAAGGATTGATTTAGCCCTTTTCTGCTTAATAATGAACGATGCGGCTGTAAGCAGGATAATCCAGCTCAGCGGCATGATTAGGAAGGTGAGCAGCTTGGAAAGCGCGAAAAACATAACTTAGTCTTTCCCGGAAACGACTTTTCTCAGAAGATCAAAATAAAGCGTGACAAACAAGATAATCGTCATGATC
This sequence comes from Cyclobacteriaceae bacterium, assembly GCA_965229505.1. Classification (GTDB taxonomy): domain Bacteria; phylum Bacteroidota; class Bacteroidia; order Cytophagales; family Cyclobacteriaceae; genus UBA6059. The sequence goes on along the minus strand of OZ245881.1, from coordinate 5,278,098 downwards.
CAAATGATCGTAACATTGAAAGCCAGCGTATCATAGTAATTACCTAAAAAATGCTTTTCAGGATAGTAGAAGTTTACCCTGAAATCGATTGGTGAACTTGGAAACTCGTCTCGTGCGTAGATGGGATAAACCTTTCTGATAAGGTGTCCGTCTTCTTCAATTATTCGAGTATCCGTATTGGTATTTTTCAATATCCTAATGATCGTCTCATTCTGATAAGCATCACGTTTTTCCAATAAAGCGGCTTTCTCCTCTGGCGAACGACTAATTTGCGCAATCATCTTATCCTTGTCGCTTGTCGCCTTGTTTCTCCTGTTATTATGAAATTTCTTTAACACTTTGAGAAACTCGATGGTCTCCTCAAAAAGGTGACTATCAAACTTGTCAATTGTGATATTGTCTACTTGAGGAAACTTGTCTTTGCCATGAATGAAAGCTCCTTATTCAATTCACTTCTGACCAGATCCAATTTATCAGTCATTTCTTCTCTTATCTCAGGATCTTTAGCGTTGAGATGATGGTGACAATAGTCCAGATCCGCCTCCAGAAAAGGTATGAGGTAGATGGTCTTGAATTCACCTTCGGCTATTGCGCGATCAAGCTCATAAAACTCTTCTTCATACGGATTATGTTTAAACTGATTCACAGCCAAGGCCTCATAGGCCCACCTAGAGGCCATCATTTCTCCGATTAACGGGACTTTGTCCTCACTGGTGAGTGAGGGGTGGAGCTTATCAAAGCCAACAACCACGCCACTGAGAATCAGCTGTGGAATGATGAGGATAGGGATGAGAATATAAATGGTAACTGCCGAATTGAAAGCAGAAGAAATATTCAATCCCAAGATATTGGCAAAACATGAAATCGAGAGCAACACTACAAAGTACTCGACACCCATATCACGTATTTCGAGGATGTAATTGCCGATCAGGACAAACATAAAAGTCTGCAAGGCCGACATAAAAAAGAGTATACCTGTTTTTGAGAGTAGATAGCTCAATCTACTGAGGTTTAAGAAGGCTTCTCTTTTTAGGATTCTTCGGTCTCTGATTATCTCCTCGGCACTTATCGTCAATCCCATAAATAGCGAGACGATCACACTCATGAAGAAGAAGGCAGGAATATTAAGGTTCTCCCTAAAGGTGTATTCTTCACCTGCCTGCGAGTATCGCACTATGAAAGCCAAGAGAAAAGCAAGCATAGGTGCCTGGAGCAAATTGATAATAAGGTACTGCCTGTTGCTAAGCTTTGATAGCACATCGCGAGTCACAAAGACGCCAATCTGCTTGAGTTTATTAGGAATCTTGAGTGTCTTCTCCGGTGTTTCCTCTACTTCCTGGATAGGCTCGATGCTGATGTGCTCCTGGAAATAGGCGTACCATTCCTCAGCTGATATTTTGCGTGCATCTGTAAACTGACCATACTCATCGACCACTTTCGTTTCGATGATATTGAATATTTGCTCGGTATTGACATTACCGCATTCTATGCATGATCCCAGATCTTTATCAATCATGTCTACTATGGACTTGAAGTAGGTCACCGCATCGATAGGGTTTCCGTAGTAGATCTGATATCCGCCAACGTCGAGAATCAGCAGCTTGTCAAACATCTTGAAGATGACAGAGGAAGGTTGGTGAATAACCACAAATACCATTTTTCCCTTTAAAGAAAGCTCCTTGAGCAGGTCCATGATATTTTCCGAGTCTCTGGACGAAAGTCCACTGGTTGGCTCGTCTACGAACATGACCGCTGGTTCTCTCAATAGTTCAAGCCCAATATTGAGTCGTTTTCTCTGGCCACCAGATATGGTTTTTTGTAGTGGGTTACCGACTTTGAGGTCTTTACGCTCCATCAGCCCAAGCGCATTCAGCGTCTTGTTTACCAGGTCATTAAGGTCATTGTCACTTGCACTATCAAAGCAAAGTTTTGCGGCATAGTAGAGGTTTTGATATACAGTCAGATCCTCGATCAGTAAATCATCCTGAGGTACATAGCCGATGAGTCCCTCTATCGACGACTTGTCCTTATGGATATCACTACCGTTAATTCTTACTGATCCGGCTGCAGGTTGGTCATTGCCATTTAAGACATTGAAAAGCGTTGACTTACCCGCGCCACTACCCCCCATGATACCAATAAGCTTACCTGACTCCTCAGCAATATTGACATCTACCAGGCCGACATTTCCATTCGGGAATTTGTAACTGACGTTTTCTGCAACAAATGAAATGTTAGACTCGTGAGAATCCTTTCTGAAGCTGCTGACCACATCACTGAAGTACACCGGAGTGTTGGTGGTTCCTTTAATGGTGCTACCATGCGGGAAAACCCAAACTTTATTTCTTTTGAGCGGGAGACCATTTAACATCAACGATGAATTACCCACGTATTTTACGAAGTAAGCTTCGAGCATCGGTATGCGAAAAAAGGCCAGAAAGCCAGACATTTCTTTGACATGAAAATGCCTTGCCTTTATGTCACTTTCACCATTATCAACAATAAGGACACTATCAGCGGCGAACTTTTCACGCTTTGTATTTACTACAAATGACCGGATATGATTGACGACATTCTTGCTGAAGTTGAAGCATTCGCCAATAAAATATAACAACTCACTTTCCCTTTCACTGATCATACCATCAGCAACGATCAGCTCCATGAGGTCGATCATTACTACCAGTTTTTGCTGCTTGGTCAGCTCCTGGTTAACCTTTTTGGTCAGGCTGATAATCTGCTCTTTTTCGTCTGTCGACGTTCCGCGATTAGCAGCTAACTCCTCAATTTTCGTATTAAAGTATTCGAGATATTTATTGGCATCAGCTCTGTTGACGTGCCCGTCCAGGAACTTTTTGATTGAGAGAATTTCATCACTGGTTACATCATCTTCTTTGGCCACAATAGCCAAAAGTTGAAGAATGACTTTCAATAACTTTTCACTCATCTTAGTCAGTTAATTGGTTGGTGGTAGGCTAAAGATAAAAAAAGCATTGGAATAGTATCCCAATGCTTTTTTTTGATAGCGATAGCGTGGATTACTCCGTAATCGCACTTCTAATTCTTTTCACTTCATAGGTGATCGTGGCAAGTTCATTCTTCGTCAGAACATAGTCGCCGGTATTAGTTTTGATCTTATCACCAATCTCATCCAACTCATCATTGTAGATCAGCTTGAGCACGTTGAGCTCACCAATCATATAATTGATCATGTCATCCTCTGGCAAGTCGCCCATCAGTGAGATTAAATCAGTCAATGGTTTCTTTTGATCAAGCACGATTTTGATTAGGGGCTCTAAGATCAGGTTCTTACTCTCTTCAGGAAGTAGATCATCAGGATAAGTTTCCACAACCATAGTGGAGAGGTACAGCCCTTCAACAAATGCTCCTGCCAATACCAATGCTGCACTGTTCAGACGGTCATCATTCTCAAGTCTGCTCTCGGCTACTACCAAAGCATCATTCAGTAAGTTGGCCAATGAGTCACGGTTACCAAGGTTCTCTTCAAATCTCGACAGCAGATCAAGGTCAAATGAGCTGGCGATTCCGACAGTCTCGGCTAAACCCTGGCAAGCCTCCATATAGAGTAGTGCATCCTGTACCTGCTCGTATGAAGCCAGATATCCAACATCAGTTGCGTAGACACCAAGGTTCATTGCAGATTTGTCAATAGACGTCTTATACGACTCCATACCATCCAAAGAACTGATCAGCTCAGGATTGAATTCACTGCCGGTAGCCTGGAGCATAAAAGGTATCTCTGATGGCGGTGGTAAATCGTGAATTACTTTGTCGATATCTTCGGCTACTTGCTGCTGCGCTTCGGTGAATTCGCCTGAAGCAGATTCATCCTTTTTGCCGCCTCCGCCGCATGAAAACATGGCGAAAGTCATTGCAACCAGGAGCGCCAATGAAGTGAGGTGGTTGTAGTTTTTCAAAATCATGATAGTTTTCTAGTTAGGTTGTCAATTTTAACATTTTTTACCTTCTAATCATAGTTGACAGACATTATATGTGATGCAACCCGTGACAACTCAATTGCTTCTTGAGCGGATCTCATGACCACCAGGTTTTATCCGTAGATAGCATTTTACGGCAGATGAATATTATTCTGTGGTGTACCTGCAGTCCTTTTCTATATCCTATACCTATTTTTGCTGTTTTAGGAGATAAAGCAACAAGGAGTGTCAGGATCAGAGGGAATAGCATACAGTAGTCTTAGATCGGGCAAGCGATATAGACTAAAGAATTATGGTGAGGTTTTTGACTTCACTATCACCGATATCACTTCCAATGATTTTCACCTAAAGGATGTTCATACCCTCGAGACGTATCAACTAAGTGACCTCACTCGTTATGGAAAAGGTACAGATTTTTCTATTTGGGAGATTTAGTCTGCTCTAGGATTGCTGACAAGTCAATGACATTTTTTGACAGGTTAGGTCTTGAGCTGTGTATAAGGCAACATACATTGCCAATAAATCATTAAACAAGGCAAAAGCCGATGATCCAGATCACCGATATCCACAAATCCTATAGCATTGGTAAGCAATCGCTGCATGTACTGAAAGGTATCAACATGAATATTGAGAGTGGGGAACTCGTCTCGATCATGGGGTCTTCTGGTTCTGGCAAGTCCACTCTCCTCAACATACTCGGGATACTGGACAGCTATGATAATGGCGAATACCGGCTTGGTGAGCATGTGATTAAAAACCTGAGTGAGACTAAGGCAGCCAACTACCGCAATCAACTTATCGGCTTTGTGTTCCAATCATTCAACTTGCTGAGCTTCAAAAATGCTGTCGAGAATGTTGCTTTGCCACTTTATTATCAGAAGGTAGGCCGTAAGAAGCGTAATAAAATAGCTGAGGAATATCTCGAACGAGTAGGCCTGGTAGACTGGGCAGACCACTTGCCCAGCGAAATGTCAGGAGGGCAGAGGCAAAGGGTAGCGATCGCGCGGGCGTTGATTACTGATCCGAAAATCATATTGGCTGATGAGCCTACGGGAGCACTCGACAGTAAGACCTCAGAGGAGGTGATGAAAATATTTCAGGAGGTCAATGATTCTGGTAAGACCATTATCATCGTGACACACGAAAATGAGATCGCGGCTCAGACCGATCGTGTCATTTATATAAAGGATGGTGCCATCTTAGACGAAAACTACTCTTTAGTGCATGTTTGATCTGGACAAATGGCAGGAAATCTTTGATGCCATCCGGCACAACAAGGTGAGAACATTTGCCACCGCATTTGGCGTCTTTTGGGGCATACTGATGTTGATCTTGCTGCTGGGAGCTGGTGAAGGGCTGCAAAACGGCGTGAGAAGTAGTATGCTATTAGATGCCACGAATAGTATCTGGGTCATACCTACCCGAACCTCAATGTCTTATCAGGGAATGCCCGCTGGACGAAACTACACCCTTCATGAAGACGACTTAGATGCTGTTGACAAGCAGGTAGAAGGTGTCGAATTTCTTTCTCCCGAGAATTGGCTTAGGGGTGATTATATAATCAAGTATGGCAATAATGCCTCCCGCTACACCATCTACGGGGCTAGTTCGGATTATTTCAACATCAAGGTATCCCAAAAGACGACCAGCGGAAGGTCGCTCAACAAGCTTGACGACAAGGAAAAGCGAAAGGTGTGCATTATTGGTAGTCGAGTTGCTGAGTCGCTATTTCCGGTAGGCGTGGATCCCGTTGGTGAGTATGTCACTGTTCGTGGACTCAGCTTTAGGGTCGTTGGCGTCTTTAGCTTCAATAGCAACGCAGGTATGGATCAGGCGCAGCGTGTGTATATCCCATTCAGCACTTTTCAGCAGTCGTTCAATCCCGACAGAGCGGTCAATATTTTTGTGGTAACCACAGAAGAGGGGACGAGTGGTGTGGATCTGGAAGGTCGCGTGACAAAGCTTATGAAACAGCGACATACCATACATCCCGATGACACCAGAGCTTTTTTTGTTCACAATCAGGAAGAGGAACATAAGAAGGTTACAGAGCTTTTTGCTGGGATAGAGCTGTTCATATGGTTAGTAGGGATTGGTACCCTAATGGCTGGGATCGTGGGCGTATCCAACATCATGATCATCGTGGTGAAGGAGCGTACCCGTGAAATAGGAGTGAGGAAGGCTGTAGGTGCAACACCATGGTCTATCGTAAGTCTTATCATGCAAGAATCGGTCTTCATTACGGCCGTCGCTGGCTATTTTGGTCTCTTCCTGGGAGTTGTACTACTAGAAGGAGTCAATCATCTGATGGAAGCCATGGGCGCTGATATCGAGTTTTTTCAAAGGCCTGAAGTTGACTTTCAGGTGGCGATAGCTTCGGTAGTGATTTTGGTAGTGGCTGGTGCAGTGGCTGGTTTGTTTCCAGCGATGAAGGCAGCCCGGGTCAAACCTGTGGAGGCACTTAAAAGCGATTGATATGATCGATATAGACAAGTGGGAAGAGATATGGATGACCATCAAGAAGCACAAGCTGCGCACGGCGCTGACCAGCTTTGGTGTGTTCTGGGGTATCTTCATGCTGGTGGTACTGCTTGGGGCAGGTAACGGTCTGAGAAACGGCGTGATGCAGAATTTTGATATTGCAAAGAATGCTGTGTTCGTATGGACTGAGGAGACCTCCATCGCTTATGCCGGATTTCAACCTGGTCGGAGTATCGAGCTCACCAATGACGATTTTGAGATCATCAAGCGAATCAAAGAAGTGAAATATGCTTCCCCACGGACACAGATAGGAGGACGGTTTTCAGGTACTGAATATCGACTCAAGCGTGGCAACAATGAGGTGGCCTACACCATCATGGGAGATTACCCGCAATATCAGGAGATAAAGCCCATGCAGATCAATCAGGGGCGCTTCATCAATGAGATTGATATTGCAGAGAAACGAAAGGTGATTATCATCGGTGAGCGTGTGAAGGCTGACCTTTTCGAGCCACATGAAGATCCTATCGGAGAATATATAACTATCGGAGGTACACCTTTTAAGGTAGTAGGCATTGTGGGAACTAAACTCACCGGCGAGGATGCGATGGAAGATCTTCAGGCAGTCTATATCCCCAATACCACGCTCCAGCAGGCTTTTAATTGGGGAAACTTTATCGGTTGGTTTGGACTGGTGCCTAATGAAGGCACCTCAGGAATAGAGCTGGAGGAAATAGTAAAAGCAGATATCAAGAAACGGCATAAAATCTCTCCCGATGATAGGGCGGCTCTGGGTAGCTTCAATGTGGAAGAGGAGTTTAAGGAAATGCAGGGGCTCTTCTCAGGCATTGCAGCCTTTAGTTGGCTGGTGGCAGTGGGTACAATAGTGGCTGGTATGGTGGGTGTTGGCAATATTATGCTGATAATCGTGAAGGAGCGCGTCAAAGAAATAGGCATACGCAAATCACTGGGAGCCAAGCCCTGGTCCATCATCAGTATGATCGTCCAGGAGTCACTGGTCATCTCCGGCTTTTCGGGCTACCTCGGCTTAGTATTTGGCGTTTTTACAATTGAGGGGATATCCTATGCCCTCGTGGAGTTAGGTATAGAGTCAGACTTCTTCAGCCGACCGGAGATTGACTTCAATATTGCCGTATCCGCAATAGTAGTATTACTGATTTCCGGAGTGATAGCGGGCCTTATCCCTGGTATCAAAGCCGCCAATGTAGATCCTGTGATAGCACTCAGAGACGAATAATATCAACAACAAAAGATCAAACACTCATGAAACGATTTCTTATTTTTCTGACCATCCTTATCATCCTGGGCATGTTTGTTGGGACGGGATATTTCCTTTATCAAAAATCGGAAGAGCCACCGATCGTTTATGAAACGGATAAGCCATTCAAGACTGATATCGTCAAGAAGACCATAGCAACCGGCTCTATTGTACCCAGAAAGGAAGTAGCACTCAAGTCGCAGGTATCAGGAGTAGTTGATCAGCTGTATCTGGAAGAGGGGGCTGAAGTGAATGTGGGCGACCTCATTGCCAGGATAAAGATCATCCCCAATGTAGTGGCGCTCAACAATGCACAGGCTCAGGTAGAGACGGCAATGATCAATTTTGAAAATGCAAAAAGGGAGAAGGATCGACAAAAGGAGCTTTTTGATGAGAAGGTGATTTCTGACTTTGACTATAATCGATTCCTGCTTGACTTCAAGTTGAGAGAGCAGGAGCTGGAAGCGGCGAGAAATAACCTTGACCTCATCCGTGAAGGAGCATCCAAAAAGACCGGGAACGTCTCTAATCTGGTAAGGTCTACAGTGAGTGGGATGATACTCGACATTCCGGTCAAGGAAGGCACGTTCATTATTGAGTCCAATACCTTCAATGAGGGCACGACCATCGCCTCCATCGCCGATATGAGCCAGATGATCTTTGAGGGTAAAGTCAATGAGTCCGAAGTAGGTAAAATTGCGGTAGGAATGGACCTCATCATGACCGTAGGAGCCATAGAGGGCGAGGTTTTCGACGCACAGCTGGAGTTTATCTCCCCAAAGGGAATGCTTGAGGATGGAGCGATCAAGTTTGACATCAAGGCCAATATTGCATTAAAGGAGAATACCTTCCTGAGGGCTGGTTACAGTGCAACGGCCGACATTGTACTGGAGAGCCGGGAGGATGTGCTGGCGATCAGAGAGAGTAACCTGATCTTCGAAAATGATCAGATGTTTGTGGAAGTCGCTCAAGGCAATCAGCAGTTTGTGAAGCAGCAGGTGACTACCGGACTGTCTGATGGTATCAATATTGAAATACTTTCGGGTATCACCGAGGGAGCTGAGATCAAGAAACTCTAGACATTGCGGTAGTAGTAAACAAGGTGAGATAGGTAGAAGCTAAGCGGAGTAGGAGGCTGCCCTGGTCGCCTTGTCAAAAGCTTCATCATAGTCAGGCCTGATGGTGCCCAGCCACCGATCCCAGAAGAGAAAATAAAGCCCGTAGTTGCCATGAAAATGCTTGTGGTGCTGGTTGTGATTGACGGAGGTGTTGACCCACTTACCCACCCATGTTTTGTGGAAACCCTTAGGATAAAGCTCCCATCCGAGATGGCCGTAGACATTGTAGGTCATCATAAAGAATAGGAACACCAGGACCGCTGAGGTGTGATGAGGAATCAGGAGGACGATCGGGAAAATAATGGCTGCTTCTACTACGCCCTCCAGTGGGTGAAAGGCATAGGATGCCCAGGGTGATGGGTTGATCGAGTCGTGGTGCACCTTATGGAAGTACCTGAATAGTTTCGGATGATGCATAGCCCTGTGCGTCCAATAGAAGTAGGTGTCATGCATGAAGATCATCATCAGCACACTTAGCACCCAATAGCCCCAGCCATGTTCCGCGATAGTGTCATACCTCAGGATAATGTCGAACATCGGAGTGGCGTAGATCGTCAAGCCAACCAGCACGAAAATAAAGATGGTGATGACCGAATAGGTGATCTCCCTTCGATAGTCTCCCTTACCAGGAAAGGCGGGCTGAATCTTCGAAGCATCAATTCGACCTTTGAGGATGATATAAAAGAGGACAAAGGCTACACCGGCTACTAAGAAGTAGCGAAACGCATTCATCGCTAACATACCTACGGTCACATCGATCACTCGCTCCATTCTCCAAAAATAGTCGAGGAGTTGCTTAGAAAAAAGTGGAGGGTGTAGCCGAAATCTAAACCTGACAGGTCTTCAAGACCTTTCAGGTTTGTTATGTCTAAGGAAGACAAGGTTTAAAACCTTGTCTTCCTTGTGGTGCGCCACACCCACTCAGAGTTACTGCTGCTGGGGCGCTTTTGTAAAGCGTTCCTATTTATGTGAGGTTTACCCTACTCAGCGTCCCTTGAAGGTGACGCTGAGGGGATTGTAAAACTAACTTTTGGAAAGTTCTTGTACTTCCTGATAAAACTTTCCAAGAGGTGTCTTGGATATTTAACTTTTGGAAAGTTACTGTGCATACCGAAAGAACTTTCCAAAAGTTGGAATGCAGCTGGATCCAAACCTCCAAGGTTTTCCAAAACCTTGGAGGTTTGGCACAAAAAAAGGCTTCCGAAACCGGAAGCCTTTTTGAATCTATGAAAGATGTTATTATTACATCATGCCGCCCATACCGCCGGGCATGCCGCCACCACCTGGCATAGCAGGTGCTTCTGGCTCTGGCTGATCGGCCACTACAGCCTCGGTAGTCAATAGTAGACCAGCGATAGAAGCTGCGTTCTCAAGGGCTAATCTCGTCACCTTAGTAGGGTCGATGATACCGGCTTTGAACATGTTGACGTACTCTTCAGTACCAGCGTTGTAGCCATAGTCATCTTTACCACCTTTGACGTTGTTGACGACTACTGAAGGCTCACCACCAGCATTCTCAACGATCGTTCTCAATGGAGACTCGATAGCCGCTCTTACGATAGCTACACCCGTGTTTTGGTCAGCATTGTCAAGCTTCATGTTTTCTACAGCAGATAGTGCTCTGATAAGGGCTACACCACCACCAGCTACGATACCTTCCTGTACAGCAGCTCTGGTTGCGTGAAGTGCATCATCTACCAGGTCTTTCTTCTCCTTCATCTCTACTTCAGTAGCAGCACCGATGTAGAGGATGGCTACACCACCAGACAGCTTAGCGAGTCTTTCCTGCAACTTCTCTTTGTCATAGTCAGAAGTTGTGTTCTCGATTTGCTGCTTGATTTGGTTGACTCTCGCTTCGATTTCAGTGCTTGTTCCGGCACCATTTACGATAGTCGTGTTGTCTTTATCGATATTGATCTTCTCAGCAGTACCTAGAGAGTCAAGAGTAGCTCCTTCAAGCTTGTATCCTCTTTCTTCAGAGATAACCGTACCACCTGTCAGGGTAGCGATATCCTCTAGCATAGCCTTTCTGCGGTCACCGAAACCTGGCGCTTTTACAGCGGCGATTTTGAGTGAGCCTCTGATTTTGTTGACCACCAATGTCGCAAGCGCTTCACCTTCTACGTCCTCAGCGATGATCAACAATGGCTTGCCAGTCTGAGCAGTAGCCTCTAGCACAGGAAGGAGCTCCTTCATGCTGCTGATCTTCTTGTCGTAGATCAGGATGTAAGGGTTTTCAAGCTCAGCTTCCATCTTCTCAGTGTTGGTCACGAAGTATGGAGAAAGGTAACCACGGTCAAACTGCATACCTTCTACAGTCTTCACTTCAGTTTCTGTTCCTTTTGCTTCTTCTACCGTAATCACACCGTCTTTACCAACTTTCTCCATTGCGGTAGCGATCATCTTACCTACTTCTGCATTGTTGTTAGCAGATACGGTAGCTACTTGAGAGATTTCGTCACCGGTAGAGATTTCTTTAGACTGCTTTTTTAGCTCAGCTACTACAGCAGCGACAGCTTTGTCTATACCTCTTCTTAGGTCCATTGGATTGGCACCAGCAGCTACGTTTTTGATGCCGTGTGCGAAGATTGACTGAGCAAGTACGGTAGCTGTAGTAGTACCATCACCAGCGTCATCAGCAGTCTTAGAAGCCACTTCTTTGAGAAGCTGAGCTCCCATGTTTTCTACTGCGTCTTCAAGCTCGATTTCTTTCGCCACAGATACACCGTCTTTGGTGACGGTAGGAGCGCCGAATTTCTTATCAAGAATAACGTTACGACCTTTAGGTCCTAATGTCACCTTTACTGCATCGGCTAATTTATCTACGCCTTTCTTGATTCTATCTCTAGCGTCGGTATCAAAGAATATATCTTTTGCCATAATTCTAGTTTTTTAGTTTTTGGGATTAAACAATGATGAATTAAACAATGCCGAAAATGTCGGACTCTTTCATAATAAGGTAGTCAGTACCGTCGATGGTGATCTCAGTACCGGCATACTTACCATAAAGCACCTGGTCGCCAACTTTTACGTTGATAGGCTCATCCTTTTTACCAGTGCCAATAGCTACGATCGCACCCCTTTGTGGTTTTTCTTTTGCAGTGTCAGGGATGATGATTCCAGAAGCAGTCTTCTCTTCTGCAGCAGCAGGTTCTACAAGAACTCTGTCAGCTAATGGTTTGAAATTTACGTTTGACATCTTTCGTATAATTTTATGTTTCTTGTTAAAAATCTTAACTGAACCGCCTATTGCATTTCTCGTGCCATTGTATGATTGTCAGACTTTGTGCCATTTTTACTGACAGCTTGACTGCAATTTTGTCACTATCTTTTTTAATTGTGTCAGCCCAAGACACTTGACAACTTTATAATTGGTGATTATCTTAACTGAAACCAATATTTAGTAGTGAGACTATGACAGAATTACAAAAGGATTGGCTGACCGACGGATTGATCGATTTTGAGTACAAGAAGTACATATTGCTGGCCTACCTCAAGGACATCAGACAGAGGTTTGATGAGCAAAAGCTTTACCCTTTCATGGCCGACTTGGTTTTTCATTATCAGAACCTATTAAAAGTTAAAGAGAGCAAAGAGCTGATCTATGAGCTCTTTCCAAAGTCAATTACTAAAGCGGATTTTAGAAAACTGAAAGTCAACTATAAGAAGATCGTAGAGGATGATGATGTCATGAGGGAGATCGAGGACATCCTGTCATATGCGCTACCGCAATTGAAAGGAGCGCTTTCACATGGCAAAGAGTTGTTTGAGATGGTAGAGCGCCATCTGGAGATCAGTCCTGTTGGCCTCACACCCCTATATGCCAATGAAGGCTATATATTTTTACAGATTGACAGGGTGCCTGAGGTGACTATCTTCAGATACCAGGTGTCCGTCTTCGAAAATGCGCATGAGAACTACAGGTCAATAAACACCACCTATGTTGATAGGGAGGTAAAATCAATTACCAATACCTACGAAGCGATTAAGTTGGGTTTGGCAAAGAAGTTTGCTTTCCTGCCTAATCCTGCCAGCTATCTTGTGTTGAGTAAGTTGTCATTCCCACTTCCAGAGACACTACTTCCGGTTGCCAAGAGGTTATTGATGCGACATATTGAGGTAACCTAATCAGTCAGCGTTTGATGTCAGGGATTATGACATTCGAGATCTTTTGATAAGATAGGAGGAGAAGATGGTGTCAAAATCATCATTGACATCAGCCTCTATAAAATCGATTTTGAGCTGTCCACATTTGAGCCTTAATTCCTGATAATAGTCTCTCATCGTGTTACGGTAGTTCGATTTGATCTCTGAAGGCGTTACTTTCAGCTTTGTGCCTTCCTCCAGATCATAGAATTCATACGGGCGGTCCTCAAATTCAAAATCCAGCTCAGTCTTTTTGTCAGTGATGTGAAACATAAGGATCTCGTGCTTCTTATGTTTCAGATGCTGCAATGCGGCCAGTATATCTGTCATGTCCTCTTTGTCCTGAAACATGTCACTGAAGATGATGACCAAGGATCTACGATGGATTTTTTGAGCTATTTCGTTCAGGGTACCCGCTACATTGGTCTTTTGCTCTTTGATATCTGAGTTGAGCACGTCCTGCAGTTCTAAGAAGAGCTTATGAACATGCGTCGAGGTGGATTTCACCTCAGTCTGAGCATCTATCCCATCGCTGAATGTGTATAAGCCCACAGCATCACGTTGCTTGTGAAGCAAGTAAGCCAGGGCTCCTGCGGCCATGGTTGCAAATTTGATCTTTGCCCTGGACTCAGCGGGGTAGTACATCGATGAAGACCGGTCAAGAATTAAATAGCAACGCAGGTTGGTCTCCTCCTCGTACCGCTTGGTATAGAGTCTGTCAGTACGGGCAAAGACTTTCCAGTCGATGTGCCTGGTGCTCTCTCCGGCATTGTATAGGCGATGCTCTGCAAATTCCACAGAGAAGCCATGGTAGGGGGACTTATGCAGCCCAGTGATAAAGCCTTCTACCATCTGTTTGGCCAGCAATTCGATATTACCAAACGCCTTTACTTTGTTTAAATCGAGCTTCATGGAGTTGTTGTTGGTGACTGCTATTTAGCTGGTAGCGCCACTTTCATTATTCTTAACAAACTGATCGTATAGTTAATTTATTTTCAATGAATAAACAATGGAGCCTATTTTAAGTATGACAGGATTTGTTTTTTTTGAAAAGAAAAAATTATTTAGGGGCAACTTAAAACCTAAACCAACAAAAAGTGGACGAAGACAAGGGGAATGACAGAGAGGAAATTTACTCTGAGAGGGTAAGAGCAGGAAAGAGAACCTATTTTTTTGATATTAAGGCTACTAAGTCAAATGACTACTACCTGACGATCACTGAAAGCAAGAGGAGGTATAAGGACGATGGCTACTTCTACGAGAAGCATAAAATATTCTTATATAAAGAGGATTTCGACAAATTTGTCGCTGCGTTAAATAGCACTGTTTCGCATGTGAAGACCGAACTGTTGCCTGATGTTGACTTTAGCAAATTCGAAAGAGAGTACGAAGAGCAGGAGAGTGCTACGACCGAGTCTAAGTCGGATGATACAGAACTGAAGTGGGACTAGATAATTCCCAAAAGACACAAAAAAAGGCCTCAAATGAATCCATTTGAGGCCTTTTTTATGGTTTGAAGAGTGTTCCTATTCTGAAATTACATTAAGCGTAATTTCAGGTTGTACCTCTTTGTGAAGCAAGATTGTCGCTTTATGCTCGCCAATCGCTTTGATTGCGCTAGCAATAGAAATCTTCTTCCTATCTACTTCTATACCCTTGGCCTTGAGTGCGTCGGAAACCTGCAATGCTGTGATAGCACCAAAGATTTTTCCGCTCTCACCAGCTTTAGTAGCAATATCTACAGTCAAGCCATCGAGCTTTTCCGCGATGCTTTCGGCATCTTTTTTGATTTTCTCTGCTTTGTGAGCAGCCTGACGGATATTCTCTGCAATCATTTTCTTATTGCTCGTATTTGCCAGGATGGCAAACCCTTGAGGAATAAGATAGTTTCTGCCGTATCCGGGCTTTACATTGACAGTGTCATTCTTATAACCCAGTCCTTTCACATCTTCTCTTAAAATAATCTCCATGGTCTCAGTAGTTTATTTTAAAGAATCAGATACGTAAGGAAGTAGGGCAAGGTGACGTGATCTTTTCACGGCCTGAGTTACCTTCTTTTGAAACTTGAGGCTAGTACCAGTCAGTCTTCTAGGAAGAATCTTTCCCTGGTCATTCACAAATTTCAAAAGGAAATTGGCGTCTTTGTAGTCAATGTACTTGATGCCATTTTTCTTGAACCGGCAGTATTTCTTTTTCTGCTGTTCTCTGTTGATGGGTTCGTTCTGTAACGTCATGCTGCAGCCTCCTCTTTTTTATCTTTCTTGTTAAATGCACCGTTTCTTCTTCTTTCATTGTAAGCAATAGCATGCTTATCAAGTGATACGGTCAGAAACCTCATGATTCGCTCATCACGTCTATACTCTGTTTCTAGTGTGTTGACTAGTTCTGGAGCCGCCTTAAATTCGAAAAGATGATAAAAGCCTGTTGATTTGTGAGAAATTGGGTAAGCCAATTTTCTTAGGCCCCAATTTTCATCAGATACAAGCTCTGCACCATTGTCGGTGAGCACCTTTCTGAACTTGTCGACAGCATCCTCCATCTGGGCTTCAGATAGAACGGGAGTCATAATGAATACCGCCTCGTAATTCTTGTTCATAATAAATTTTTGTTAAATGAGGTGCGAAATTAGCTGATCTACTTAAGATTCAAAAGCCTCACCGCAATAAATCGCCTATTTGACTGTAAAGCTGCCCTTGCCCATCAGGTAGTTATCCGTATAGACCTCTACGAGGTGCTGCCCACTTTGATAGTCACTGCCCTTTTCATAATAGTAGGTCATCTTATGCCGTCGACGGTCATACAGGATCTCCTGCTTAGCTGTAAAGAACATTTCTCGCCCTTCAAACATGAAACTTCCTGACCCTCGGGTTACATCAAACAGCACGTTTTTATCAGGAGCTATTATCCTTACCAGAATGTCCTTGCCCTCAATAGGCGCCACTTGATTCTCTTCGATATAGAAGTCAATCTTGAGCTTGTCAATATGACGATTTC
Organism: Cyclobacteriaceae bacterium; assembly: GCA_965229505.1. Taxonomy (GTDB): domain Bacteria; phylum Bacteroidota; class Bacteroidia; order Cytophagales; family Cyclobacteriaceae; genus UBA6059. The sequence continues at coordinate 5,262,124 of OZ245881.1, read as the reverse complement.
TGAATTCAGCTTCTCGTTCTTTGCCATTTTCTGCTACCGCAAATACCTGAAGACCCTCCACAGCGAGTCTACCAGCTATAGCCACTTTTTCCTCCAGTTCGGTCTTAGACTCATTGAGGTCCCTCAGTGACTCGTTGAGCTCGTTCTTCTCCTCTTTCAGCGTCGTATTCTCAACGACCAATTCCTCGTTGATTTCCTTTAGTCGCTTGATTTCCACATCCTGTAGTACCAGGAGTTCTTTGTAGCCATCCACGCGCTCCTGCAGATCATTGATCTGTCTGAAAGCTCGGGTACGAAACTCCTGACGCTCTGTTTCCAGCTTCTCTCTGATTTTGAGTAGCGTATCAATCTCTCCGCCGAGTTGAGAGATGGTGATGATCTTGTCATTCAACTCATTAGTAATTGAGTCGAGTTGTGCATAAGTACGATCGAGCAGCTCTTCTTGAGCAGCCTTCTCCTCTTCGAGTTTTTTGTTCTCCAGGTAGTTGTATACTACCAGGCCGATGACGATCAGCAATACCCCAATAAGAATGGGTACAATTGGTGATTTGCTCTTTTTTTCTTTCTCCTGGCTTGGTTGATCTGGTTTTTGCTGCTCCTCCATAATCCTTTATCCCTTTTAAAAATCGGTGCAAAAATAGATGAATGTATTTTAAAACCATAGCAACGTTCTTTCTTCGCATATATTTGGTGAGGATATGAAATTGGATGAGGCATATTGGACAGAGAAGTACCATTCTGGTAAGATGGGCTGGGATATAGGATACCCATCAACTCCCATAAAAGAGTATATCGACCAACTGAGGAACAAATCTTTGTGGATATTGATACCAGGAGCGGGGAATGGCTATGAAGCAGAGTACCTCTACAGTGAGGGCTTCACCAACGTGACCGTCATTGATTTATCCAGGGTTCCTTTAGAGAGATTGCTCGCGAGATGTCCTGGGCTTAAGAAAAGTCAGCTAATTCACGGTGACTTTTTCGACCATGTTGGGGAATATGACCTCATTTTAGAGCAGACATTTTTCTGTGCGCTGGAGCCTGTGCTCAGACCTCAGTACATCGACAAAATGCGGAGCTTGTTGACTGATCGAGGAAAGCTGGCTGGCGTACTATTCAACATCGCTTTGAACATCGACCGCCCACCTTACGGAGGTTCCAAAGAGGATTATTTGCCCCTTTTCGAAGAGCGATTTATTCTCAACGTATTCGAAGAATGCTATAACTCCATTCCGCCCCGGCAGGGGAGCGAACTCTTCATCAACTGCACTAATAAGTAAGCGTCCAATGCTGCTTTTCAATTTCTTCCTTGAAGTAGATTATCCCAATCTGGAACAGGTCTACTGAACAAGTCACCTCGGGGTGATTCCTGATTTCATCCCATGCAGCTTTCATTTCTTTTGACCAATGAATATCATCAAGGATAATCACTGAGTCCTTGTGGCACCTCTTGAGAAGTAGATAGAAATAAGTTAAGGTGGCTTCCATCGTATGATTGGCATCCATTACCACCAGGTCCACTTGTTCAATTTCTTCGACCAACTGAGGTAGGAGATCATCGATGTTGCCTGTGCGTAAGTCTATCATACCCTCACCATATTTATCAAAATGGGATTTTGAAAACGCGGATAGCGTAGGATCACCCTCTATCGTATGTATCAGGCTGAGTGGGCAGGTATGGTGAAGTTGAAGTGAAAGTAGTCCGAGTGAAGTGCCCAACTCGATGATGGTCTGCGGTTGCGCAAAGGCAGCTATGCGCGCAATAAGGCGGGCGGTCTTGATTGATGAGGTAGAGTGCCGGGCGATCGTTGATATTTTGCGCTTGTCAGAGCCGGCCAATACCGACCCTGCGCCCAGATCGACTAGTTCTATTTCTGTATGATTATGCTCCAGATCTTTCCTCAGTTGACGCAGATGAAGGTCATTTCCATGTGGGGCTTTGATCGCTTGCGTGTAGAGATCATAAATGAATGGCGCATGAAGTGAATGCTCGTCTACCTGAGACATCAGATAGTGAAAATACTCCTGGGCTTGAAAAAGCTTTTGACGGATCAGCAACTGATCAGTTTAGCCTGAAGGGGACGACCATGCTGAAGGCTGGAATTGCCACATCGATGGTCTTGCCATCGAGAGAGCGCTCCATGGTGTAGGTGCCATACATCTTACCTGTTCCGGATCGGAGATTACACCCTGATACATATCGGTGAGACTGACCGGGCTCCAGCACAGGCTGTTGGCCTACCACACCGTCACCTTCTACCTCTCTTATCTCAAATGTAGCGTCATGTATATACCAGTGCCGCTTTAGAAGCTGAAAGGTATATTGACTGTTATTTTCTATGGTAATGCGATAAGTGAACACAAAATGCTTCTGACCCGGGCTAGAATACTCGGGCTGATACTCAGTTTCTACACTGACTTTTATTCCTTGTGTGATTTCTGTGGTCACTTGTTTTATTACGAGGTTATCGAAGTAAAGATTGTCAAATCCTTATATTTTAGAAGGAAATAAACGAAAAAAACCTGACTTATCGAATAATGAATGTGAAAATTGAGCCGAGCTGGGGAGAGCGATTGAAAGATGAGTTTGAAAAGGAGTATTTCAAACAGCTGGTAGAATTCGTTAAGTCAGAGTATCAGTCACACAAAGTATATCCACCTGGGAAGCAGATTTTTAATGCTTTCAATCATTGTCCTTTTGATCAAGTCAAGGTGGTGATTATTGGACAGGACCCTTATCATGGAGCGAGACAAGCACATGGATTGTGTTTCTCTGTCAATGAAGGCATTCCTATGCCTCCGAGCCTTGTGAACATATTCAAGGAAATCAAAGCTGATCTCAATCTCGCCATACCTCCCAACGGTAGTTTGGTAAGATGGGCTGATCAGGGCGTATTATTGCTCAATGCTACCCTTACAGTAAGGGCTAGTACTCCTGGTTCTCATCAAAACCAAGGCTGGGAGTCTTTCACTGACGCAGTGATCAAGGCCGTATCAGATGAAAAAGACAATGTAGTCTTCATGCTGTGGGGATCCTATGCTCAAAAGAAAGGGGTGATCATAGATAGACAAAAGCACTATGTGCTTGAGTCAGCTCACCCATCACCATTCGCGGCGCACAGAGGGTTTTTCGGCAACAAGCACTTCAGTAGTACCAACGCCTACCTTGACTCAAAAGGTCTTCAGTCAATAAATTGGTGAAGAACTAGTCGATGATATTGAAGAACCTTCTCCAGCGAAGTTTGCTGAACAACCCCTTATTCGCATCTAGTGAGAGCCATATAAATGCAGCTTCTCCTACAACATGATCTTCAGGAACAAACCCCCAAAATCTGGAGTCCTCTGAATTGTGACGATTATCACCCATCATGAAGTAGTAGTTCTGCTTAAAGGTATACTCTGTGACTTCTGCACCGTCGATGAGTAACTTTCCTTCTGAAACCTTGGCATCATCAAGGTTCTCATAGTCTGTAATCGTGGAGCCATACATAGCTACGGTTTCCTCATCCAGTTGGATCGTCTTGCCCTCACCTGGGATCTCAATAGGTCCATAGAAGTCACTATTCCAGGCATAGTACCTGGAGTCTGGGAATATCCTTGGGTTGACCTGCGTTTCAGGCATTTTAGCCAACCTTACTTCGCTAACGAAATCGAGCTTTTCCAGCTCAGCAGCCGCTTCAGGAGTGGTGTGCAGGATATAGCCACCGTTGATAGCGTTGTATTCCCAAATCTCATGATTTTCGAAGATGCGATCATTGATTGTCTGATCTGTAATCACATAGTATCGAAACTGCATTTCTTCCGGATTCAGACCAGGTTCACCATTGATATAGACTTGTGTGTCACGGACTTCCAGGATATCCCCGGGTACCCCAATGCACCGCTTGATATAGTGGGTCTTGAGGTCGATGGGGTGCTCAAACTCCGGCGGGTAGTTGAAGACAACCACATCGTTACGCTCAACTTCTCCAAGTCCGGGTAATCTAAATTGCGGTAGCTGAATCCAATCCAGATAAGATGGGATGTTGGTACCCCAAATCTTAGCATGGGTCAATGGTATCTGCAGAGGCGTCTTTGGCGTCCTGGGGCCATAGCTGATCTTGCTGACAAATAGGAAATCGCCAACGAGCAGCGACTTCTCCATCGAAGGAGTCGGAATAGTGAATGCCTCCATGAATACCCATCGGATCAGGGTGGCAGCCACCACAGCAAACACAATCGCATCGAGCCACTCTTTGACAGGACCTTTCTTCGGTTTTTCTTCTTTCTTCTTTGTAAACATCTTACTCTTCCTGATTCAGCAGGCGGCAAATTTAGAAACTATTTTAGTTAAACCCGAGGAAGTCGTCCATCGTGAAAACACCACTTTTGTCATAGATCCACTCGGCCACTAGCACCGCCCCAAGCGCAAAACCTTGTCGGCTGTGAGCTGTGTGTGTCAGGGTGATCTCGTCTTCTTCAGACTTATAGGTGATGGCATGCGTGCCGGGCACTTCATCTATCCTTTTGGAGATGATGGATAGGTCTTTATCCTTATCAGAAATCTGATTTACCCAGCCTGAAAACCTATCGTTATTCTTAATAATACCTTCAGCAAGCGTGATGGCCGTTCCGCTGGGTGCATCTTTCTTTTGCGTGTGGTGGATTTCTTCCATCTGTACCCCGTATCCGGAATGTTGGCTCATGAGCTTTGCGACATACTCATTTACTTTAAAGAAGAGGTTGACCCCAAGGCTGAAGTTAGAGGAATAGAGCAGGGTACCATTCTTTTTGTTTGCATAAGACTTGAGTTCATCGTATCGCTCAAGCCATCCAGTGGTACCAGAGATGACTGGAATTCCTATGTCGATACATGCCTGGAGGTTGTCATACGCAGAGCCAGGTTGTGTAAACTCGATGGCGACATCAGTTTCTTTCGGGTTGAGTTGGGTAATGCTTGTCTCAGTCCGCTCATCCACAATGGCAGTGATGACATGCCCTCTGTCTTTGGCAATCTTTTCGATGGTCTGGCCCATCTTACCATACCCAATCAATGCTATGTTCATCATATTAGAAAGTGAGTGCCACACCAACTCCTGCGGCAGGATACTGCCCAGGCAATGGCTGAAAGCTGGGCTTAAGTTTAAGGGAAAGGTCTTCATTGACATCAAACTCCTTGAGATGAGCTGAGACGTGCGCTTCAACCACATTGAGTAGATAATAGATCACACCAACGATGATCATAAAATCGCGATCTCGCTTATATCTGTCTCTTCTGTTTTGAAGCGAGGATTCATTATATCTATCAAACGGATTTGTCGTTTCAGGTACTCCATCCACCTCAGCAAGGAGTGCGTTGTTAAAGGTGTTGTAGAGGTCATGATTTTGATTGATGAAGTGGAGTATGATGATCCCACCTCCATAAATCACCGGGATCTTCCAATAGTCTTTGTTGTAAGCTTGACCCAGACCGGGGAGTACGGCTGAGTACATTGCCGCTTTTTGAGGGTCAAGTTTTGAGACCATTGCGATTGTCTCAACATTTCTGAGATCTCCCTCTACATTTACAGTATCCACACCCTGGGCTGATAGCCCATAGGAAGCACTAAAAACAATGAGAAACCAGAAAACGTGAAAAGGCCTATAATTCAAGGATCTCCAATATTCTATTGAGATCATCTGTGGAAAAATAGGGAATGGTGATGTCACCGTTATCTTTTGCTTTTTGATTGATTTGAACCTTAGTTCCAAAATGCGAAGATAAGCTTTCTTGAAGTTTTTTAAGTTCAGGAGAAAACTCCTTTGTCGCTTTTTTGGGTTCGGGCTTATCTTCTTTTGAAGTCAACGAACGTACCAGCGCTTCAACCTTCCTAACGGAAAGATCTTCAGTCAGGATTCGCTTGAATACATTAAGCTGAAGATCAACGTTCTCAATACTGATGATAGCCCGTGCATGCCCCATACTCAACTTGCCATCACGCAATGCAATTTGAATGTCGGGTGGTAGCTTGAGTAGTCTTAGATAGTTATTAACTGTCGTTCTATTCTTACCTACGCGATCTCCAAGCTCTTCCTGCTTAAGCTGGCACTCACTCATCAGACGCTGGTAGGAGAGGGCAATCTCAATACTATTGAGGTTTTCACGCTGGATGTTCTCAATTAGTGCCATCTCCAGCATCTGCTGATCATCGGCCTCTCTGATATAAGCAGGAATCTGAGTGAGACCGGCAAGTTTGGATGCCTGAAATCTGCGCTCTCCTGAGATCAGTTGATATTTCTTAGCAGAAAGCTTACGAACGGTGATGGGCTGGATAATGCCCTGAACTTTTATAGATTCAGCTAACTCTTCGAGTGCTTCTTGCTTAAAGTCAGTTCGTGGCTGAAATGGATTGACCTCAATTTCGGTGATGTCAATCTCTCCAATATTACCTGTCCCTGAAGCACCAGCGCCACTTACATTTCTTCGCTTCCCTGCCGTCCCCTCACTGTTGTCCAAAAGTGCACCTAGACCTCTGCCAAGGGCATTTTTTCGCTTAGGCTTCTTATCGTCGCTCATACCTGCTCAACCAACATTCCGTTAGTGACAAGAATCTCACGTGCGAGGTTGAGGTAGCTGATCGCTCCCTTACTCTCTGCATCATGAGCAATTGCCGGTAGGCCAAAACTAGGAGACTCGCTCAACTTGATATTGCGAGGAATAATGGTATCGAAAGCGAGCATGTTGAAATGCGCCTGTACCTCATCTACTACCTGATTGGACAGTCTCAGGCGAACGTCATACATGGTCATAAGTATACCTTCAATCTCGAGATCCGGGTTGAGTCTGGACTGAATGATTTTGATGGTGTTGAGCAACTTGCCCAAGCCCTCAAGTGCAAAGTACTCGCACTGCACAGGAATAATCACAGAATCTGATGCTGTCAATGCGTTGACGGTGATCAAACCAAGTGAAGGAGAGCAATCTATGATGATGAAGTCGTAATCGTCCTTAATAGAAAGCAGGACGTCCTTCATCTTGAGTTCACGCTCATCGATATTCACCATTTCAACTTCCGCACCTACTAAGTCGATGTGCGATGGCATCAAATCCAAATAACTAATGTCCGTCTCAACAATACAGTCTTTAGGCGATACACCATCGACCATACATTCGTAGATACTATACTCTATCTCTTTGGGATTATGCCCAATACCTGAGGTGGCGTTGGCCTGAGGATCAGAGTCTACGATCAATGTCTTAAACTCCAAAGCAGCCAGGCTAGCCGCCAAATTGATAGCTGTGGTAGTCTTACCTACACCGCCCTTTTGGTTGGCAATAGAAATGATTTTACCCATCGAGATGTCTTATTTAATGGTTCGGATTGGTGCAGATATGCCAGAAGGCGTCTTCACACAATCACAAATATAGAAGTTTAAGACATAAATGATAGCCCAAAACTCAAAGGGTGGGAAACTTGTGGAAAACCCTGTAATCAGCTCTTTAGAGAAAGTTAAGTATTGATAACTATCTCTAAAAGAGTGATGTGGTATCGTAGACTACCCAAAGGAAGTGTTGGACTACTTCTTAGATTTTTTCTTACGCTGCTGCTCCTGGCTAGCCTTCATTGCCTCTTGCAGTCTGGCTTGAAACCCAGAGGTCTTCTTGCCATGATTCTTCTTTTTGTTTTCTTCGAGCTTTTTCAGAATCTTCTCCTCATCTACTAACCTTCTGAAGATCGCGATCTGTCCGAAGGAGACCAGGTTGGTCAGGAAGTAGTAGTAGGTAAGACCTGAAGCATAGTTGTTCAGGAAGAATAAGAACATAATCGGCATCACATACTGCACAGATTTCATAGGTCCCTGCACTGTCTGAATCTGACTGTTAGACCAGGTATAAAGTATGGTAGAAGCCGTCATCAAAAGCGTAAACAAACTCACATGATCACCATAAAATGGAATGGTGAAAGGCAGGGTGAGAATAGAGTCGTAGGTAGACAAATCTGTTGCCCATAAAAAGGACTGCTGTCTAAGCTCAATGGCATTCGGGAAGAAGTAGAACATTGCTAACAGAATGGGCATCTGAAGTAACAATGGAAAACACCCACTCAATGGATTAATACCTACTTTTTGATAAAGCTGCATCTGCTCTGCCTGAGCTTTTTGCATATCTCCATCGTGGCGCTCTTTGATTTCATCGAGCTCTGGTTTCAGTACTTTCATCTTCGCCATTGACATGTGTGAGGTGAAAGTCAATGGAGCAAGAATTAATCTGATCACAATAACCAGCAAGAATATGATCAAGCCATAATTATTGAGATAGGTATCAAGGAAGTTGAAAATTGGGATGACCAGGTATTTGTTAACCAGCCCAAATGGACCCCAGCCTAAGGTTAAATTCTTCCAGAATCCCTCAGTGACTTCATCGAGAATATTATAGTCATTCGGGCCAAAGTAGTAAGTGAAGTTGGCCTTGCCGGTTTTGATATCCCCCACAGGTACGACGAGGCGCATATCGGCATTCTTCACAATCTCATCACTGCCAGGAATATCCGTCTGAATGAATCCACTTGAGAACTGCTGCTCCGCTATGATGGCACTGGTAAAGAATTTTTGCTTGATCGATACCCACTTCAGCTGTTCTTCGAGGTTGAGCTCTTCCAGTTCTGTGGAGGTTTCCGTTAGGTAGTCCACATCATCATCTACTACGGAGAAATACTTGATGGTAGTCCTATTTCTCGCGTCGGTGATGTCCATCTCGAGCTTCCTGACCTGACTACTCCATATAAAGTTGAGATCCGTATTGTCGATCAACGCGTCGATATTCTTCGACTGCACCTCAAAGCCGAGCTGATAACCACTGCCAAAAGCAGTATAAATAAAATCAAGCGTGCCGCCGTTGGCAGTCTTCGCTGAGAAAACTATCTCGGCTGTTTCCTCTCCTGATAGCTTGCGGTTGGAGGCTCGGGTATTGAAATATAAGTCGCTCGTGGAGATGACATTATTATTACTGTTGAATAGTAGGCTAATGTCACTCGACCCCTCGTCAAAAAGAACAACGGGATCTCCCTCTGAAGTAAGATGCTCCTTAAGTTGCACCTTTTTTACAGTTGCGCCTTTGGTGTCGAATGTCAGGATGAATTGATCATTCTCGATAGTGATCTCTCTGGAAGTACCACTCGCCGCTGACGCAAAGTCACCAAACTGTCCTCTGAGGGCTAAATTTTGAACAGAATCAGGAAGTGGTTCTGGTTCTACATCGGTGATTAGCGATTCAGTATTAGTATCCGAAACGATACTATCGGGAATAACACTGTTAGGGTCTGGTTGTGGTGGCTCAGGTGCGAAAAACTGAAAATATACAGTCAGCAATACCAACATCATGATCAGACCTGTGATCTGATTTCTATCCATGGATTAGTCTTTTAATTTTTTGTGGGTCAGGGCAGCCTTAATGAACTTAACAAACAGTGGGTGAGGATTCATCACAGTGCTTTTGAGCTCAGGGTGATACTGGGTGCCAATGAACCACGGATGATCTTTGATCTCCATCACCTCAACAAGGCCAGTATCTGGATTCACTCCTGAGGCAATCATGCCTGCCTTTTTGAAATCCTCCAGGTATTTATTGTTAAACTCAAATCTGTGTCTATGACGCTCCTCGATATTGGTATGGCCGTAAACATTGAATGCTTTGCTACCCTTTAACAAATGGCAGTCGTAAGCACCTAGTCTCATCGTACCACCTTTTGTGGTAATTTTCTTTTGATCCTCCATCATATCGATAACAGGATCTTTAGTATCTGGATCGAATTCCACAGAATTTGCGGTTTTTAGCCCAAGTACATTTCTGGCAAACTCTACTGTGGCGCATTGCATGCCCAGGCAAATACCGAAGAAGGGGATAAGGTTTTCGCGTGCATATTTGACTGCTTCAACCTTACCTTCGATACCACGCTCTCCAAAGCCCGGCGCGACGAGCATTCCGTCCATCTCACTGAATAGTCGCTCAGTATTGTCGGCCATGACGATCTCGGATGAGATCCAGTGAACATTGACTTTGCACTCATTGGACGCTCCTGCGTGGATGAAAGCTTCTGCAATCGACTTATAAGCGTCTTTGAGCTCAACATATTTTCCTACCAGGGCGACATGCACCTCATCAGTAGGGTTTTTGACTCTACCGAGAAATTCCTTCCATTGCTCGATGCTTGGTTCTTTCTTATGAGAGATCTTCAGCTTGGACAGTATACGTTCGTCAAGCTTTTCCTTACGCATGAGCAAGGGCACATCGTAAATCGTTTCGGCATCAATAGCTTCAATGACCGCATTGATAGGTACGTTGCAGAATAATGCCAATTTCTTTCTAATATCCGGAGGTATAGGATATTCTGTCCTACAAACTAGTATGTCCGGCTGAATACCCGACTCAAGCAATTGCTTAACAGAATGTTGAGTGGGCTTGGTCTTCAATTCACCCGCTTTTCTCAGGTAGGGGATGAGTGTGAGATGTATCGATACGAAATTGTTAGATCCCAGCTCAAATCGTGCTTGTCTAACTGCCTCTATAAATGGAAGCGACTCAATGTCACCGACACAGCCACCAATCTCTGTGATGACGAAATCATAATCCCCTGTATTGCCAAGTCGATAAAAACTATTCTTTATCTCATCAGTAATGTGAGGGATAACCTGGACTGTCTTGCCGAGAAATTCCCCATCACGTTCCTTCTTGATTACGTTGTAGTATATCCTTCCGGTGGTGACATTATTTGCCTGGGAAGTGGCCACATTGAGGAATCTCTCATAATGGCCGAGATCAAGGTCGGTCTCTGCTCCATCATCAGTGACATAGCATTCGCCATGCTCGTAGGGATTTAGGGTTCCCGGATCTATATTGATGTAGGGGTCAAACTTCTGAATGGTAACCCGAAAGCCTCGAGCCTGAAGAAGTTTTCCTAGTGAAGCTGCGATGATTCCTTTTCCTAAAGAAGAGGTAACGCCACCCGTAACAAAGATGTATTTAGCAGTAGACATGAAAAAGGAATAGGATCTTTATTTACGGGTGGCAAAGTTACCAGATTATCCAACAATTGCTTTGTCGTCGGCAAAAATTATACTGAAGCAAAGCTGATTTCGATTTAGGTTGCCTCCGACTATTTAAAGGGACGTTGGCAGGGCATCTTAGATGTTCTAGTTTTGCGTTCGATACAGAACAAGAATTGATGAATTTCCAAGAGCAACTAGGAGCTATCTCTGTTTTCAACATCGTGAGCCAATGCGCTGATCAACTTGACCTTGAAACCTATGTGGTGGGCGGCTATGTAAGAGACTTGCTGCTCAAGCGCCCCAGTAAGGATGTTGACTTTGTGGCAGTGGGAGACGGTGTGGCTTTGGCTAATTTGGTTGCTAAGACGCTGGGAGATAAGGTGCACGTCACTGTTTATAAGAACTTTGGTACGGCCGCCATCAAGTTCGAGGACTATGAGTTGGAGTTTGTAGGTGCTCGTAAGGAGAGCTACCGCAATGACTCCAGAAAGCCCAATGTGTCAGCAGGTACACTAGCCGAAGATCAACAGCGGCGTGATTTCACCATCAACGCCATGGCCATTTGTATGAATGCGAAGCGGTTTGGTGAGTTGGTTGACCCGTTTGATGGGATTAAGGACTTAAAGCGTAAAATGCTTCTCACTCCGCTAAATCCGGATACTACTTTCTCTGATGACCCTTTAAGAATGATGCGCGCGATACGTTTCGCGTCGCAATTAAAGTTTGATATTGCTCCTGATACTTACGATGGCATAGTTCGCAATACAGAACGGATTAGGATTGTGTCTGCGGAGCGAATCACAGATGAGCTCAATAAAATAGTGCTGTCGGATCAACCATCCTACGGCTTCAAACTTCTCTATCACGCTGGTCTGCTAAAGGAGATTTTTCCTGAAATGGAGGAGCTTCAGGGGGTCGATGTGAGAGATGGACAGACGCACAAGGATAATTTCTACCACACGCTACAGGTGCTGGACAATATTTCCAAAGAGACGGATGACCTGTGGCTGAGGTGGGCTGCCATTCTTCACGACATTGCTAAACCTGCCACTAAGCGATTTAACGCTAAGGCAGGGTGGACTTTTCATGGCCATGAGGATAAGGGAGCTCGTATGGTTCCCAAGATTTTCAAGCGCTTGAGGCTACCGCAAAACGAGAAGATGAGGTATGTACAAAAACTAGTTCGTCTCCATCTGAGACCTATTCCCCTGGTAAGGGACAATATCACGGACGCTGCGGTGCGGAGATTGCTTTTCGAAGCTGGTGATGATGTTGATGATTTGATGACCCTGTGCAAAGCTGATATTACTTCCAAGAACCACGAGCGTGTTCAAAAGTACATTCGCAATTTCGAGAAGGTGCGCTTGAAGATGGCTCAGCTTGAAGAGAAGGATCATTTGCGAAATTTTCAGCCACCTGTGACAGGGGAAAAGATAATGGAGGTGTTTAACCTGAAACCGGGCAGGGTAGTAGGAGATATAAAAGAAGAAATACGCGAAGCGATTCTGGAGGGAACTATCCCTAATGAGTTTCAACCTGCCTATGATCTGATGATAGAGATCGGTCGGAAGAAAGGTTTGGAAATTGCGTCCTGAGAGATATAACTTTGAAGTTGGACAAAATCAAAATATGAAGATGAGATTACTTATAGTGTTGTTTGTGTTGCTGGGAGCAATGAATGAAGTTGTGGGGCAGGATGCTGAGGCATTGAAGAGGCAGAGGTTTATTTTTGAAACTGCCAGCCGGTTTAATGACCCTGTTGTCGCTCGTACTGCTTTGTACAACATGATGGCAATGAACCCATCAAACAATGATCTATTGGATTCATTGGCTGTTTTCTATTTTGAATATGGTCAGTATGCCTCTGCGGCAATAGCTGCCAAAGAAGCTCAAAAAAGGAACCCGGAGAATATTTTGGCTTATGAAATCGCGGCGATAAGCTTCGAGAGTCTCAAAATCAAAGATCGGGCACTCACCGAGTACGAGTCATTGTTTCTCAAAAACAATAACACATTCACATTGTACAAGATTGCTTTTCTACAGTATGATCTTGAGCGCTATAATGAAAGTAACACCTCGGCTGACATTCTGCTAAGAAGAAAAGAGGCTGCTGAGCAAACTATAGCTTTCCAAAGGTCAGATGAGAGTCAGCAAGAGATTCCTCTTACCGCTGCGCTATACAATCTAAAGGGCATAATCGCTGTGCAGCAAAGTAAGCCAGATGAGGCGAAAGAAATGTTTAACAAAGCGCTGGAAGTAGCGCCAGACTTTGAATTGGCACAGACCAACTTGAAGAATGCGAATGAAGGCTAAGCTTTTCGATAAATTCTAAAAATCGAACCCGGGCAAGTGTCCGGGTTTTTTATTGCCTTTTTGGATGGAGATACGCAACACAGACCGCTCCAGTATAGCGGTACTGAGTCGACCTAAGATGGTATATTTCAGGTATGATTGAATTTAGTGAATAAGCCGTGCAACCCTTCCGTTTATTACCAATCTTTAGGACAGATATTTGGTTCATTGGTAGCAGCATCTCGAGATATACATTACGAACTCATCAACGCCAGCAGGCTGGGCAGTCGCGACGCACAGTATCAGTTGTACAAGCTTTATAATAAGGCCATGTTCAACGTGTCGTTGAGGATTACCAATCATTGGGAGGAGGCAGAGGATGTGGTTCAGGAGTCTTTTGTCAAGGCCTTTCGGGGGTTGGACTCGTTTCGGGGGGATTCGACTTTTGGCTCGTGGCTTAAGCGCATCGTGATCAATGACTCGCTGACGAAAGTGAAAGCCCGTAAACTCCATTTCACTTCGATGGATGAGTCGCTGGAGTACCTGCCTGATGACGATGATGAAGGCTATGATATCGAACGAGACCTGAGTGTAGCCAATGTTAAGGCCGCTATGAATCAATTGTCAGATGGCTACCGAACCGTCTTGAGCCTCTATCTGCTGGAGGGATATGATCACGGGGAGATTGCCGAGATACTTGATATCACAGAGTCGACCTCCAAAACGCAGTACAAGCGCGCAAAGGATAGATTGAGATTGATCTTAAAAGAATTGAACGATGAATAACGATCAGAAATTAGAGGAGTTTATTAAGAACCACAGGGGAGAACTTGAATCGTCTCCTGCTGAGGATAAGCTTTGGCAGGCCATTCAGGCGGATCTTGATCAAGGAACTGTCCAGGATGCAGAACCAGATAGAAAAGTGGATTATAATATTTATTGGAAAGTTGCTGCCATCTTGTTGTTGGCGCTTTCTTCTGTTTTAGGTTACTACAATTGGCAGTCATCTGAGGCTGACTCTGCATTATCTAATCCGGAATTTGCGAATGCCGAAACCTACTACAATGAATTGATCAATCAGAAGAAAGAGGAGATTAGAGTTTATGCGGTATCGAACCCAGAGCTGGAGAGTTCTTTTTTAGAGGATATATCGGCACTGGATCAGATGTATGCTGAGCTTAAGAAAGAAGCAAAGAAGACCGGTGGGCAGGAGATTGTCCTAGATGCGATGATCCAAAATTTACAATTGAGAATAGATATCCTGAACCAACAAATCATAGTGTTGGAACAAATTAAAAACAGAGAAGAAAATGCAAACGCAACGATATAGTATTTCATTAGTAGCATTTCTAATGCTGCTGTTCTTCGCTGGGCCAGGATATGCCCAGGGAGATAAGACCAAGAGAATAGCTAAGAGTTACACGATCAGCAGTGATGTGCACCTCAACTTTGATAATAAGTTTGGTAAGCTGCACATTGATACGCATGACGGTGATGAGTTGGAAGTGGAAGTCTTAATAAAGGTTGACCTGAGAAATGAGTCAAGGAGTCAGGATCTACTGGACAGAATTGAAATCGACGTGGATGAAAGCTCATCAGAGATTTCCTACGAGACTGACCTACCGGGCAAGATCAATAATAAAAATGGTGAGAGCTTCAGCATAGACTACACGATCAAAATGCCCAAGAACAACCCTTTGACAGCTAAAATTTCATTCGGGGATATGTATCTGGATGACCTCACCAATACAGCTGAGATCGAAGTGGCTTACGGTAGCCTCAAAGCGAAGAATCTGACGGGAGAGATTTCCCTCAAACTTTCTTTTAGCAAGGGAGAAGTCGGCGAACTAGGAGATGGGGATGTAGTGGTGAAGTACGGTGGCCTTGAAGCCGAGAAGATGGGAAGTGGTGAATTGAATCAGCAGTTTTCTGACGTAGAGATTGGTGTCGCGGGTAATCTGGATGTGGAGAGCAAGTATGGTTCGGTCAAACTCCAGGATGTGGTATCAGTTGACGGTAGTTCTAACTTTACTGACTTCACCATAGGACATCTTCACAAGAGTATCGATTTGGTCACGTCCTATGGCAATGGTGTCGAGATTCGCAAACTCAGTCGTGACTTTGAGTCTGTAGAGTTGCGTGGCAAGTTTAGTGGCTACACGATATATCTGGAAGCAGACACCAAAGCTAATATCGAGGTGGAGACGAGCTTTTCCGACTTCAAGTACACCGGACTGCCGATCGAGATGAATACGATGATCAAGGAGATGAGCTCGGCTCGCTACAAAGGCACGCTCAATGGTGGTGGAAATCTAATCAGACTTGACTCCAGCTACGGCGATATTCGATTATACCAGTAGCTATTGATAGAAAGGCTTGAGTTCGAACGGTTCCTTAGCAGAATCATATACCTGGCCTTTCTCACATTTCAGTACTCTTGCCGGATAGTTTTGTAGGAATGCGTGATTGTGAGTGGCCATGAGTATCGCAGTGCCACTTCGGTTGATTTCCAGGAATAATTTGAAAATACCATCAGCGACCTCAGGGTCTAGATTTCCGGTAGGCTCATCAGCGATCAACATGGCTGGTTCATTGATCAATGCTCTTGCTACAACCACGCGCTGCTGTTCTCCACCCGATAGTTGATGAGGCATCTTGTTGGACACAGCTCCCAGACCTACCCGCATGAGTACTTCGGCCATTCGCTTTTTCATCTTACCAGAATCTTTCCATCCGGTGGCTTTCATGACGAACTGCAGGTTTTCGGCTACCGTCCTATCGTAGAAGAGCTGAAAATCCTGAAAGATGATGCCGATTTTACGTCGCAATTTTGGCACCTCACTACGCTTGAGGTCCTTGATATTGAAACCAGCTACTTCCACATCACCCAGGCGCAGTGGGAGGTCTGCATAGAGTGTCTTAAGTAGCGATGACTTGCCACTGCCTGTTCTCCCTACCAGATAGACGAATTCACCTTTATCGATGACAAAATCGATATCACTGAGCACCGTTTGGCTCTCCTGGAAGATGTTGGTCTTCGAGATTCTGACGACTGGGTCGGAGGAAAAGGACATGGTTAAATGTTTAGCTCCTGCAATTTACCGAAAGGTAGTTCATTGATAATCTCTTGCAACGCATCTTCTTTGCCCTCCAAGCCGTACTTCTCAAGCTTCTTGAGCGGACGATCCGCCCTGAAGTAAGCAATGAGCACGAAATTATCATCCCTTAACTGGATGTAGTTAGGGATTTTTGCCTGTCCCTTGACTTTGATAATGTACATGCTCATGAAACCAACATTCCCAAAGGAAGTTTTATCCGTTGAGCTTTTTGTGATCAGCTAAGAACTTTGCAAGGCCCTGGTCAGTGAGTGGGTGGTTAAGCAGACCCATGATTACATTCAACGGGCAGGTCACCACATCGGCTCCAATTTCTGCGCAATTGATCAGGTGCATGGTGTGTCTTACCGAAGCTGCGAGTATTTCAGTCTCAAAGCCGTAGTTGTCATAGATCTGTACCATCTGTTCGATGAGCGATAGTCCATCCGTAGATACGTCATCCAATCGACCGATGAACGGGGAGACATAGCTCGCGCCAGCTTTGGCCGCTAGTATAGCCTGACCTGCACTGAAGATAAGTGTGCAGTTGGTTCTGATTCCTTCCTCAGTAAAAGCTTTGATGGCCTTTACACCTTCCTTGATCATTGGTACTTTCACGACGATCTTGTCGTCGAGTTTGGCCAATGCCCGGCCTTCCTTCATGATACCGTCAAAGTCGGTAGAAATTACCTCAGCACTTACATTGTCGTCCACGATATCACAGATGGCCTTATAGTGAGCGGTAATGTTGCTCTCACCGGTGATGCCTTCCTTAGCCATCAGTGATGGATTGGTGGTCACACCATCCAGTACACCCAAATCATAGGCTTCCTGAATATCATTTAGATTGGCAGTATCGATAAAAAACTTCATATAGGACGAATTTAGAGTGTTGAACCTTGAAACAGTGAAAGTACAAAGCTAAGGATAAAATGAAACTGGGAGGGTAAAAAAAAGAAAAGGCAAACAGAAATCGCACCGCTCAACCACCTACCCTTGCTTCCTTCCAGACCTGGGGGATTCAGCAGGAGCTGGTCGCATCTGCTTGCCTCTGCAAATTTATGAAATATTAATTCATCGGAGCAAATAGTAGTGAACTAATAATAGCGAAGTTGCAAGTGCGCTTTAATCTTGGCGAATAATCTATAAGCCCCTATTTGGCCAGACCTTTGAGGTAAAGATTAAACTCTAATGGGCTACATTTCTCGAATTCATCTTCAGCCAGATCGTCAAAAATGTCTTTGTCGAATTGCCGCTTGGTCTTTTCCATTTTGCCATCTACAGAAACTATCAATTCCAGCCCTTGCATGCTTTCCGGAGCTATCCTCACCAAGATCTTAAACTCTTGAAGCTCCTTCTTATAGTATTCATGAATTTCCTGAGACATTATTATTGATGGCCTAAAGTTCGTCTATTCGTCGGTAGTAGCTGTAATCTGCATTACCCTCCTCCTCGATATCCAGATCATCATCGGGTAACGGCCGTTGTGCTGGATCGTATTCTTCTTCCAGGTTATCCTGATCTTCCATGGCTTTTTAGTTATCAGTACAAACTGAAACTAAAATTATTAAAAATGAGTGAAGAAGAGATTAACGTTCAGTTAATAGATCAAGCTACCTCAAGCTCTTCCGAAGCAGTTAAGCTGTCTATGTTGACTTTAGCTAGCAATTGCTCTTCTAGTAAGTCTGCCCATGCACGCATATACAATGTCACGTCTTCTACATTGTTGTGTGAGATTGTATCTCGCACGTCCCTAGACAATCGGCCCAATACCTCCTTGTCTTTGAGTTTCTCAAGATTGATTAAATCTTCGGTGGTTAGACCTTTCGTTAGGAGTTCAGAAATGATAATTTCAATAGGCATGCTTGTGCCCTCACAGTAGGCTTCTGCTTGCTCTGTCCAATCCCCTCTACCTCGCATCGCATACTCATGTATTTCCGCTCTACTGAAGGCCGTCAATTCCTGAGCCAGGTTGCCACAATTGCAAGCGCCCATATGACCCCACATGTATTTTTGCCCCTTACTGAGTTTGTCGGCGGTTTTTCTAAGCGCCTCTATTAATTCTAAACTTGCTCTGGCCATATTATCATAGTTTACAAAAGCAACCCATTGATATACTGCGGTGTTTTCATAATTGAAATTATTTAATGGATTTTAATTCTACAATCTATTATAACGATTTCGCTGAAACGGCTAGAGCACGTTTTCTTATATTTGCGTGTTGCCTACTTCGGTTATCCATTATGTGGCACATACTTAATAAGGTGAGTCACACGAGGTGGATATACAAGTGAGCGTTATTGTCTGATTCTAAAATTTAAAGATTATGGGAAAAGGGGATATCAAAACCAGAAAAGGAAAAATTTCAAAGGGGACTTACGGTGTAAGTCGGAAAAAGAAGTCTACAAGCACCACAGTTGAAGAGCGACCTTCCAAAAAAAAGAAGGCTAAGAAATAGTATGAAGAGAGTTTTGCTGCTGTTGGTATTGGTTGGGTTGGGTTCGGTGTTAGCAGCGCAGCATAAGTCTTATGTAGGTGTGAGAGGAGGAGTGCAACTCACCAATGCAGATATCAGCCATAATTTTTATCAGCTCAACATTCGCAATACTTATACAGTCACCTATCATACTGGTTTGGTTTACAAGTACTACAACAAGAAAAATGTTGGCTTGATTACCGGGTTAGATTATTCAGTGAAGGGTTGGACGCAAAACTTTTTTGAGCTTTATCCTAACTATACGGCACGACTCGATTATTTGGAATTGCCGCTATTGATGACCGCCTATTTAGGAAATGGACGAACTAAATATTTTGTGGCGCTGGGGCCATTTTTTGAATATCTAGTTAACTATAAGCTTGACCCGGAACCGGTTGAGACAGAGCCTTTTGACTGGTATACCTACGATCCCGATCGTGATAACAATTTCGGATACGGCCTGAGGATGGGTGGGGGAGTAAGCCATGACTTTTCTTTTGGTCAGATTCACCTGGAAGGATTCTTTACCTACAGCCTAAGCAATATCATGGATCCGGTGAGCAGGGACTCTGGAGTGCCGGATATTTCCAATAGTTTTGTTTTTGGAGCTTCTCTTGCCTACCTCATTCCATTCGGAAAGCTTGAATTATATCCTTGATTACACTAATTTCCGCTGGTAATGTTGAGGATCAGACCGCTCAAATACTTTCTGGCTTACTCGCTACCCGTGCTGGCCTATTTGTCTTTCCATAGCTATGGGTGGGTCACATTTGCTCCGATGATCGAAGCATTCCTATTCATTCCTTTATTTGAGATTTTTCTAAAACCATCTGAGCGGAACCTATCGGAAATAGAAGAGGAGATGATCAAAGAAGATCCGATATATGACTGGATGATCTATGTTATCGTACCGATTACTTTTTTCTTAGCCTTCGATTTCTTCACTACCATACAAGAGATCGGATTGACCACTACCGAAAAGATCGGAAGAATTACCTCCATGGGAATGATTTGTGGTACACTAGGTATCAATGTAGGACATGAGCTTGGTCACCGCAAAAAGCCATTTGAGCGACTACTTGCGAAGCTGCTACTTTTGAGCTCCTTCTATATGCATTTTTATATCGAGCATAACAGGGGCCATCACAAAAATGTAAGCACGCCTGATGATCCTGCTTCAGCCCGGTATGGGCAGACTGTCTTTGGGTTTTGGCTTAAGTCGATTGTTTATAGCTATGTATCCGCCTGGAGATTGGAGTTCGATCGGATGGAGAAAATAGGACAGCCCAGGTTTAGTCTGAAGAATGAGATGCTGATCTTTCAAATAGCCCAGCTTGGCTTTGTACTTACAATCGGCTTCTTCTATGGCTGGGTTGTGATGGGCTATTACCTTCTAGCAGCATTGATGGGTATCTTGCTCCTTGAGACAGTTAATTATATCGAGCACTACGGTCTTACTCGCAACCTGGTGAGTGAGGGAAGATATGAGCGCGTCATGCCACACCACTCCTGGAACTCCAACCATCCCGTTGGCAGGCTGATGCTTTTCGAACTGTCCCGGCACTCGGATCATCATTATTTGGCGAGTAGAAAATATCAGGTATTAAAGAACTATGAAGAGGCTCCAAGCATGCCTACCGGCTACCCGGGTATGATGGTACTTGCATTGTTTCCACCACTTTGGTTCCGGGTAATGCACAGTCGAATGAAAAAACTTGAGTTAATCTAGGTGAGAAATCGTTTGCACCTTTGAAAATTTAACAATTATTTTATATAACTCTTGTTTATCTTGATGGTAATGAAATAATTTTGCTGCGAAATTTATAATTACAGCAAAGACATTTTTATCATGAGTGCAATTTTAATTGAGAAAGCTTGCCTAGAGGCAAAAGAGAAATTGGAGACCCTTGGTGTTGAGCCAACGCTCCAGGAAGAACTGGCTTGGGTAATCGGTAGTTACAACTACGATAGCAACCCGGTTGGTTTATATGAAATCGGTGGCAAAGCACTAGATGCTTTGAAAGACGTGAAGAAAGGAAGTCCTAGAAAAGTATCTAAGAAACTAATTGATACGCTAGAGAAAGCAATTTCTGAGCAGAACTAAAAAAAGCCCCGCAAGGGGCTTTTTACTTTTATAATAGTGTCGTCTCATTCGAGACGCTATTTTGTCTTATGGTTATCAGCGATCTTCTTCAAAAATGACCTCTTGGTGGTAATCTTAGGATCGCTGTAAATGTATGCGGACATATCCGCCACAACTCCTGGTAAATATCCCAATCTTACTGCGACCCTCTCGCAAAACTGGATTTCACTCTGCGTCACCTTACCATCTATCTTCATTAGCTGGATGATGTTGTACAGATAATCGAACCTCTCATCTTCGGGCACATTCTTCAGATTGGGCACTGGTCGAGGATTGCTAATTAGGTCATCTATCTCATCGTGAGGCAGCTTAAGACGTTCTCCCAGATAGTGAATTAACTCTACCTCAGACTCTGCAACAACATTGTCTGCTCTTGAGAGGTGCACCAGAATACTCACTTGATCTTGAACTGTTAGCATGCTCGACTTGTTAATGGATTTATTCGCAATATATACATAACGAAAGAGACTTCTTAATGATATGTTTCTTTGAAAAGTAAAATTAAATATTAAAATAGTATTATATTCCTAATTAGTGTCAATAAAATCTTCGAATAGTAAAGAATCGGTCAATTGGGGTGATAGATGGGATGCACTGAAGAACCTGGGACCCTTCTTTTCGATGGTATGGGAGGCCAGCTCAAAATATACGCTTCTTAACGCATCATTAAGGCTTGTAAAGTCTGTAGTTCCGCTCATTACACTGTACATAGGTAAGTTAATCATTGATGAGGTTATTATTCAATCTAATGCAACAGAAGCAGATTATTCGCTCCTTTGGTTGTACGTAGGAAGTGAGTTTGGGATTATACTATTATCGGATTTATTGAATAGAGCCATAGGATTAACCGACAGCTTGTTGGGGGATTTATTGTCCAATAGCACTTCTATCCGATTGATGAGTCATGCGGCCAATCTGGACCTGGCGCAATTCGAGGACTCGCAGTTTTATGACAAGCTGGAAAGAGCAAGGAGACAGACTATTGGACGAACGGTGCTCATGTCTCAGGTCTTTGGTCAGCTTCAAGACTTTATCACTGTTCTTTTTCTTTTGGTCGGACTCATTGCGTTCAACGCATGGCTGATAGTCCTGGTCATTATTGCTATCATACCGGCTTTCCTTGGCGAGACACATTTCAATGCGATCAGCTACTCACTTACCAGAAGCTGGACCCCACAACGGAGAGAACTGGATTACTTAAGGTTCACGGGTGCAAGTGATGAGACGGCCAAGGAAATGAAAATTTTTGGACTGAGTAGCTTCCTCGTCGATCGCTTCAGGGATGTCAGTTCGGCCTATTATCAGGAAACGAAGCAAATAGCAGTTAAGCGAGCGTATTGGGGATTGCTATTGGCCGCTATAGGAAGTGTTGGCTATTACAGCGCCTATGTATTCATCGTCTACAGCGCGGTGACTGGGGCCATTACGGTAGGAAGCCTTACGTTCCTGGCAGGGAGTTTCAACAGACTTAAAACGCTCTTCGAAGGAATCCTCAATAAATTCTCGTCCGTAGCTGAGGGGGCCATGTACCTTCAGGACTACTTTGATTTTTTTCAGATTGCACCTCAGGTAGCTACCGCAGACAAACCCGTATCGGCACCAAAGGTAATTAGCTCAGGCTTTTCATTTGATAACGTAAGCTTCTCTTACCAGAATAGTGAACAGCCTGTCATCCAGAATTTAAGTTTTGAAATTAGGGCGGGGGAAAAGCTGGCGCTTGTTGGGGAAAATGGCGCTGGCAAGACCACCCTGGTGAAATTGCTGGTAAGGCTATATGATCCAAGTGCCGGGGTGATCAGACTGGATGGGATTGATCTCAAGGAATACGATCCGCTCTCGCTGCGCAATATGACGAGTGTGATCTTCCAGGATTTTGTTAAATATCAGCTTACTGCCGGTCAAAACATTGCGGTAGGGAATATTGACTTGCAGGAGAATGGATCAAGAATCCATGAAGCCGCTGATAAAAGTATGGCAAAGCCAGTGATCGAAGGGCTTCCGGATCAGTTTGACCAGATGCTGGGGAGACGGTTTCACAATGGTGTGGATCTATCCGGTGGGCAGTGGCAAAAGATAGCACTTGGCAGGGCTTACATGCGCGATGCACAGCTGCTCATACTCGACGAACCAACAGCTGCACTGGATGCGCGCGCGGAGCATGAGGTTTTTCAGCGATTTACAGAACTAACCAAGGGCAAGACCTCTGTTCTTATTTCACACAGATTTTCTACGGTGAGGATGGCGGATCGCATTCTGGTCCTGGAAAATGGTACGAGGAAGGAACTAGGTACGCATGAAGAGCTGCTCCAAGCTGGTGGACGCTATGCGGAGTTGTTTGGGCTCCAGGCTCAAGGGTATAAATGATTTATGGTCAGATCATTTGCGACGGGTTTAAACCCGTCGCTATGGAAGGCTAGTGTTTAATCAATTTCCTAGCAACCACTCTATCACCAGTGTGAATCTTTATAATGTACATTCCCTTGGGAAGTGTCGATAAGTCCAGATTGAGCTTTGAGAACTTCGAGTGAACTACCCCAAGGTTTCTGCCCATCATATCGAAGATGCCGACCGCATAGTCATCATCGTTTTCCCACTCAATGCTCAAAGTGGTAACATCAAATGTAGGGTTAGGTGATAATGTGATATTGTACTCCCGCTGAACGTCCACAAACACCGATACTAGTTCAGAGTAGTCATCTGTCCCGTCATAGTCCACTTGTCTCAATCGATAGTAATTGATGCCATTGAAAGGGTCAGTATCCGTGAACTGGTAATCACTCAGAGTATTGCTCGTACCATTTCCAACGATTTGACCAATCACATCGAATGTATGACCGTCAAATGACTTTTCTATCTCAAATCGATCATTGTTGAGCTCCGAGGCGGTAGACCAATGAAGCTCCACTTCTTGGTCTTCGTTCTCAAAAGCTTCGAAAGCCATCCAGGTTACCGGTAGGGAAGAGTCCTCCGTACCCGTACCGAATACTGAGAAAGTCTGAATCCCGGAGGCAGTAATCTGATAGGGATCTGATCCGATCACACCCACATCGGGTGTCACTTTGCGCCACCAGTCATAATTGTTCTTACTGAGATAAGCGGTGGACCGAGCGGAAGCATAATTGGGATCCTCGTTTTCACTATTCCATTGTAGCGTAATGGTTACATTGACCCCTGCATCGCCATTGATCTCCCAGGATTTATTGACTTCTTTCTCAGTATCAATGATCACACCACTGGTACCCTGCGCGTAGGTGTCATCAAATACACGGGCTTGAATATTTCCGGTAGTGCCGAGATTTTTTACAGTTAGGGGAGTGTAGGACCCACTAGACCCTATCGGAAAGGTAAAATCACCGTCTGCCAGCGCCAGTGACTTGATGACAAATCCGGCACTTTCATTGAAGTCTTTGGTCTCGATGTAAGCAGTTTCGCTAAATCCAGTAATCGTATTGATCGTAAGATCATAATCGTCAATGTTGAGCGTGCTATTGCTACTGAGATCTAGTTCTCCCGCAATCGTGGTATTGGACTTGAGAGTAACGTCAGCCGAGCTCAACTGTAGATTGCCGACCGTCCCTCCATAGATTCGGGGGGTAGTGCCGACCAAGACTAGTGTACCATCTCCAGTGATGGCGCCATTATTGATCAGATTTCCATTTACTGTTATGTCAGCATCAAGCGTCAGCGTTACGCCTGAGTTGATATTGAGAAAATCAACATCTACAGGACTAGCTAAAGTAACGTCCTGGTTGACATCAGAAACAGCTGTGATGGCGTCAGGAACTGCGCTGGACTTCCAAGTGGAGATGGCATTCCATGAAGCGATTTGTAAGTTCTTAAACGGCTCGCGACTAGCAGCCGATACCCAGTTGTTCACAGGGTCGGCCATATTTGTCAAAGTACCATCATTGGTTCCTGCCAGGTCGGGGAGGGTAGTGGTCGTAGTTGCATCGAGCTCATCAAAAACGTAGTAGGCAACCAACCCAGATTCATCGCCGACCAGTTCCTTGAACATGTTGTCCTGGATTTCCACGGTCGTTCTGGCTACATCCCAAATTCGGACTTCATCTACGGATGCTTCGATAGCATTGTCAGCATTGATCACCTCGGAAGCGCCTATCCACACGTCCGCTGAGCCACTATAAATAGTCGTGGGTATGCCGCTAGTGATTTCATTGTCCAGGATACCATTGACGTAGATGGCCATCCTACCGGAAGGCTCGAATGCACCGACAATGTGTGTCCATTCGCCGGTAGGCACGATCAAACTGCCCACTACCTCGGCACGATTGCTTCCATTGGCAGATATGGCCAATTGAGCATTACCTGAAGTGTTAATTTCCAGACTATAGGATTGTTCATTTCCTGCGGCCAGGTATTTAGAGACAATACCTTCATTGTCGGAAGAAGGTGTAGTAGTCAGGTTGACCCAAGCTTCCAGCGTAATCGCTCCGGTGATGTCCAGTTCATCAGCATCATCGATGATCACATGATCATTGTCCCCATCAAAACTCAGTGCATTGCCCGGGCCGTCCAGTGCGTCTACGACTGATTCGTCAGCTAGCGGCACTTCTGAGAGCAGCCAATTGGTAGCACTTCCTGCTAGTGAAAGATTAGTAAGTACACCCACGTGATCGTTACCCGAATAGTCTGCCAAGCTGTCGGCATTGGTGTTGATGCCAGAGGCAATACCATCATCGAATTTGTAATAGGCGACAAGATTCGATTCGTTAGCGACATCCAGTGATCTGTAGATGTTGTCATTGATTTCGTCAGCCGTACGAACATCATCCCAAATGCGTACTTCGTCGATGACACCATTGAGTAGGCTGTCAGCATTGATTTCGGTAGATGCGCCTATCCAAAGGTCAGCTGTGCTTGTGAAAATACTAGCAGGAATGGAGGTGGAACTGGTGGCATCCAAAACACCATTGATATAGATGGACATAGAGGTACCTGGATTGTAAACTGCCGACACCTGAGTCATTTGGTCTGTGGCAAGTACAGTTGCGCTTGTCAGGCTTGTCACGTCCGTGCCATCATCACTGATGTTGAAAACTACATTGCCAGACGTATTCACTTCAAGCGAATAGGATCTCTGGTCACCAGCACCGAGATATTTGGCGACAATTCCTTCATCGGCATCTGGTGGAAGGGTATTTAAACTGACCCAAGACTCAAGCGTAAGCTCATCAGTGATATCCAAATCGGCGTTATCACTGACCGAAATATGATCATTCGCCCCATCAAAATCCAGTGCATGACCAGGCCCGGCCGCAGACCTTCCCATTGTATAGTAGCTGTTGCTTACTATCTGTGAAGCATCTACCGTGAATTTGATACTGTCAGTATCAGGATAAACGCCCAATACTTCAGTGATGCTGAAATCACCGGTAGCGCCAGATCGCTGTAGCAGGTAATAAGTGTAGTCAGGATCGGGAGGAGTATCCAGGTTGAAAGCAAAAGTGACCCGACCATCGTTGGTGCTTACATCCCCTTTAGAAATGTTCCATGTCTTGGATATGCGGGCAACAAGATTTGAGTTAGCCGGTAGGTCAGTAGCCACCTCGGAGAAATCACCGCCATCATGTCCCCATCTGATAAAGTCACCCTCATCCTGTAGATAGTCTGAAGTGGTACTGGTCAACGCTAGTTCATCGGAGCTATTCGTCAAAATGTCAGTGTCAGTATTAATGATGACGACATTGTCTTCAAAAAAGCCTCTGTCAGCTAATACGTAGTTGGAAGTAGCAGTTGTATTGTCTAGGTTGTCAAAATTGACTAGCTGACCATTGTTGTTGTTACCGCTAATATCGGGTAGGTTATAAGGGTCATTACCAATGCCTTCATTGAATCGGTAGTAGGCAACCAAATTAGATTCGTCCCCGACCAGATTGGTATACATGGAATTTAAGATTTCCGATTGTGTCCTAACGTCAGACCAAATCCTGACTTCATCAATAGAGCCGTTGATGGTAGTTCCCGTAGCATTATTACCTCTTCCTATGATTAGTTCTTGAGAAGAGTTAGTGAGGTCGGCATCCAGATCAAATGAAGTCTCCAGTGTCCTGGGAAGTCCGTCAAGATAGAATAGAAAATTGTCAGTTGCATTTTTGTCAAAAACAATGACAACATGATGCCACGTATCATCCACAAATAAATCCCGATCGATTGAGGCTCCAAAACCTCCGCCCACTTCTATTCCAAAATTACTCCCTATGGCACCTCCTCCCAAGTTGAAGCCTATTGTAAATGCATCATCAACCCCGGAAGTTGTTCTTTTATCCAGAATGACATGAAAATCAGTAATATCATCAACTTTCATCCAAAACTCCCAGCTAGCGGTTCCCACGAGATCGAGAGAGTTGTCATCCGCAATGGTCACATAATTACTACTTCCAGCAAAGTCTAGTACGTTACCAGCCCCTGCACCAGACCAGCCTAGCGTGTAGTACTGTTCATCCGTCAGCGAGTCTACCTCGACCGTAAAGTCTACTGAGGTTGATCCTGGTTGATACCCAACGATAGGGGCGACCTCAAAATCACCTGAGATTCCGGTTCGCTCTAGTAGGTAGAAGTTGATCAGACTGTCAGGTTCAGTTCCAATTTCGAAACTTATGGTGACCAGACCGCCATCTGAACCAGCCGCATCATTTTTGGTCAGGTGCCAGCTGCGGGCGTATCGGTTTGTTACAAGTGTATTTGTAGGGAGCTCTGTAGCGACTGTGTCAAAATCACTGCTTTCATGTCCGACGAGTAGAATGTCGTCATTATCACTTAAGAAGGTAGAATTGACAATGGATAATTGACTTGAAACAGCAGTCCCTTGATTGCCAGAGGCGCTATGGACAATAGTGCTATTCTCAGCATAGACTGGCCAGTCCGCGGTGATCCAGTCGTCATTGTCCATATTGACAAGTGTTCCATCGTTTGCTCCTGCAAGATCGGGTAAGCTAGTCCCGGTTGACTGATCAAAACGGTAATAGGCTATTAAACCAGTGGAAGTAGGATCTATGGTTGAATTGATGTTCTCGAGTAATTCTTCCTGAGTACGAACGTCAGACCATACTCTTAATTCGTCAATAAGACCATCATGATACAGGGGGCTAGGTCTGGATGCACTGCCTCCAATATATACAGGACCACCTGCATCAGCAGGATCACCAGCAAGGGTTCCACTAGCTTCTTCCACGCCATTGATATAAATGGTTCCTGTTCCAGAGTCAAAGGTTGCCGCAATATGTGTCCAGGTGGAGGTTGCAACTGTGGTAGTTGTAACAACATCCAGAGCCTCGCTGATATTATAAAAAAAACGGACGGCAACTGTCCCTGTACTCGTGATGTACAGTACCTTTTCTTCAGATCCGCTTTGCCATTTGTCAAATACTATGCTACCGGTTGGGTTATATGCATCTAAATAGACCCAAGCTTCGACACTAAATGTCGTCGAAACATCAAAAACTGCCGCATCCGGAATCACGACGTAATCCTCAGTGCCATCAAAATCAAGCGCATTACCAATCTGAGCAACTGGCGCGGTACTATTGGCTCTACCGAGTGTTGCAGTCGTAGCTATGAAATTGTCGACATCAATATTGGTATCCACACCGTTTGGCAATCTGGAAATAGCCTCATTAGAGATAGCGCTTGCATTTCCTGATGGCGCCTCGCTTCCTACCCCGCCTAGTTTTACCTGATCTATTATGACACCCGATCTATTTTTTAAGGTGATGAGCACATCGTTATTCATTTGGGCTGTTCCTGAACCAGATACATTTCCAAGAATTAAATAGTCACCAACTTCGGTCAAACTAAAAGTACCGCTACCTTCTGCCACATAGTTAGAAGTCACAAATGCACCACCTGATTGTAGACCTTGATCAATGATGTCCCCACTTCCATCTTCCAAACTTATTGTCCAACCGGTCAGATTTAGTCCGTTTGTTCCTATGTATAATTCTATCCATTCGTCTGTATCTTGGCTGACCGTAACTCCACCAATCGTCCCGTCAAACTGATTTGCGCTCCAGTCTTGCTGCGGGTCGGTGACCACTTCATTGATAAGAACAATTCCTGTTGGTGAATTTGTGGTGCCGAGTGTCGCTCTATTCTGAATTAGATCTGCAATATCATTATCTGTATCAATAGCATTTGCAAATCGCGCTATTGATTCATCATCAAGACCAGATGCATTTCCTTGGGGGCCTTCGTCTCCTAAACCATCCCCAGCTCTATCTATCGTTCCGAATTCTATTGCATCAATAATAGTCCCTTCAGCATTGCTCAAGACTATGTAAATGTCATTAGTCATCTGACCCCCGCCCCCAATTGGATCTCCCAGAACCAAATAGTCCCCTGATTTGGTATTAGTAAAAGTGCCATTATCGTTGCTTATATAATTGGAAACAGTGAATGCGCTTCCAGAGGTTAAAAGTCGACTAGTATTAGGATTCCCATCGATTAAATCGATAGTCCAGTTTGTAAGATTGATTCCGTCTTGCACTATGTAGAGCTCAACCCATTCATCATCAGTACCTGGTGTATCTACCCCTGGTACTCCATTGAAACCATCATCGCTCCAGTCTCGTTGTGGATCAGTTACTACTTCATTAATAACAACAATTCCGCTGGGAGAATTGAGGGCACTCAAAGAAGCCCTGGTCTTTACAAAGTCTTCTGAGTCGTTATTTGTATCTGAGTCGATAATCAGTCGGGTAATTGACTCATCTGAAGTATTTGTTGCTCCTCCATTAAAGCCTGTACCAGCATCACCTGAGGCATAAAACCTAACCTGATCTACTACATCTCCATTTCCATCTCTAAGGACAACATGTGCGCTTTGATTCATCGCACCAATGGACATCTCTCCTAAAACCAAATAATCTCCACTGTCAGTAGCCTGAAATAGGCCTCCTGTCAATGAATTGTAATTAGATATTTCAAAGGCCCCACCTGCGAAGAGGCTGCCTTCAACATTGGTTCCATCAATAATTTCAATGCTCCAATTTGTTAGGTTTAGGTTGTTCTCTGTAACATATAGCTCTACCCAGTCATCATCCGAATCATATGGACCAGCTCCGCCTGGACTGGGATCTGCAAAACCAGACTCTTGCCATTGTTGCTGAGGATCAGTAATTACTTCACTAATCAGCACAGCTGGAATACCACCAACCGGCCCTTCGGCAAAAGTGAAATAATCACCATTGGTAAGGTCAACAGTTACGCGATAGTCATTGGTGATACTGCTGTATACCATTTCATAGACTTGCCTGCTGCCGTCATTAGGGAAGGCATCATCAGATGGGTGAACTATCAAGGAGACCGTTTCTGCACTTGCTGTCTCATTTAGTGCGAGCTCTGCAGTACCAACTGTGCCTGTCTCTTGCACTCTCCAAATGCGCTCCATCCGGCTAGAAGTGCCTGTGTGCGCATTGTCAATAGATGCGGTAAAGGTGGTAAGCCCATCATCATTTCCCCAGACTAGCCATGCGTCATTGTCCGCAAAGGCCATAGGAGCGTCCAGATCATCCAAGGCCATGGTGACTAGTGAATCGGCATTGATGGTTCTCGACTTGCGCTGATCCAGACCTGAGAAGTCATCCCTGCCAATGCCTGCTATGTCGTTGTTGTAGCCTGCATTTGTGGTAGTATTCCACACTGTACCACCATCAGACGCTAAATAGTCGTCAGACAGTGTGATGCCATATTTGATGGCGAGATAAGATTCGATGCGCTCTCGTTCAGTACCACCAAAAACAGCATTGTACATGATCAGCTCTGCTATGCTGCCAGACTCAAAATTGGTATCATCAATTCCTATGTTGAGTGAATCCGTACTGTTTTGAAGATCACTGCCAACGGAATTGTCAGGTGTTCCAGCTGTACCATTGCGGTAGCCCGAGAGACTAGCGCCTTGATCAAAAGATAGAGTATGAATAGTAGGGGTGGAGGTTGCCGGCAAGCCTGTAACATCCTCTTGAACTACTCCGCCGCTGGTTGTGGTGACGGACGAGAAAGATCGAATTGACCAGCCATCTCCGGCGGTTGATGCACCGCGGGTGACCATGTCCTCGTTATCGCTTACCATGAATAGCGTAAAGTCATCCGAATCAGCGATGGGGTCGATGATAGTAGCTAGTGTGTCATCGACACCATTGGTAACAATGACAGGATTGAAGTTGAAATTAAAGTCAGGATCGTTCCTGAAGAGCGGAAAGTTGGTCGTACCTCCTGCATCCGTTCCTACACCGCTCATATCTGACCACAAGGTGATATCAGTATTGTCAGTGGTAGTAGACGTACCGGCATCTGCTTTGAGCCACATCTGAAGCCCGCTGCTCACATTGCCTGGTGCCATGCCAAAGGCGGAGATTAATGAAAAGTCCCCAAAACCGGTAGCCGTTGCTTCAACATCGACAATCGTGGTTCCTGATTCCATTATTGACCCTTGTTCCTCCCAAGTGCCGGCATTATCTCTTACCATTGATAGTACTCCCGGCTCTATTTCCATATCCGAAGCGCTTACTTGCAGCGTGACATCAGTTGATCCTGGTGAATCAGATGTATTGATAGTCCAATATCGATCTTCAAGGACACTCTGTATTACTGGAGAGCCTGTTCCTATCAGGGATTGAAGGCTTGCGATATTCGAAGGCGCGGCAGCTACATGTGCCACTTCGAAACTCGAAGGGAAGTTTGTTGGAGCAACTACCACGGGACGGTACTCCCCATCATCACCTACCGGAAAATCAAAAGTGCCACTGATGAGTTGATAGGCTAATTTTCCTTCAACATGATTATCATCAGAAAAAGAACCAGCAACAGCGCCATTTAATGTGAGTACTGGATCATCACTTTTGTCACCATCATCAAGGTCCGTATCGACTACACCGCTTGTTAGCGTTAGCGTATTTTCTATTTCGAAATCGGCGAGAATGGAAAGGTTGCCGCCATTAGTTGTGATATTATCAATCGTGGCACTGGCTGCAGGATCTATCGAAATGTCCTTAGTCACTGTTAGCGTTTCGTCATAGTCCGCGGTGTTGATGATAACTGTACCTAGCGTATCCACTAAATCATGCCCTTCCTGAATTCTATCACCATTGGTTTGATCGCCTGATGAGCCCACATGAAGAGTGGATAGATCAGGCTGGAAGCCTGCAAAACTTGGATTGGTATCGGTACCAGAGGCAATCCATGGTGTAAAGTCTGAATTTGCATTGTCGACAAGCCCGGATATCGTCCCTTCTACCGTGGTTCCGAGATAATTGCGCGAGAGGTCAATCTTGTCATCGGCATCCTGACCATCTGCAAGTGAGCCATTCCCAGCTTCAATATTATTATCACGGGCGGTCATGGTGCCGTCTGTCTGAGCTACCAAAGCACGAGGTGTGCCAGTACCGGGGTTAGTGATGAAGTTGTTATTGAGTTCAATATAACCGAGCCTGGAGACTACCACTCCTGCATTCGTATTGTCCGTCAGTGTATTCCGCGTTAATGTCGCGGTGGCATTGACACCTCTAAGCGTGAATCCACGATTAAGGTTATCGTGCAGATCAGAACTAGTTACGGTGACATTTACGCCTATACCATCATCTGTAATAAAAGGGGAGACACCCCCAAAGTCGACTACATTGATAGCCGCATAGTCAGTGCCAGTATCACCAGTACCGCTTATGTCAACGTTGGTGATGCTCACCTCCACACTATCATTCACGGTAGTGGTACTGCCATCACTGAAAGTACCTACATAGATACCTGCCTGAGCGTCTGGTACTGTCAATCCACCTCCTGGGTTAACGAAAGCAGACATTGTCACGCCTTCTATCTCAGCAATACTTCGACTAAAATTTCCGCCCCCGTCTGTATTGGTAATAACGATACCTTGTGTACAGCCAGTAAAGTCTCCTCCGGTTATTGAGAACACATTATCTGAAGTAAGCCCAAAGCCAATAATACCAAATGACGCATTCAAGAGATCATTATCCTCAATATTCAAGTCAATGGTATTGGACAAATTGACAGCAGAAATGCCAATGCTGGCGTACGTATTAGAGTTCACGACTCCAAGCATTTCGATATGGTTATTATCTACATTGATGGAGCCAGTTGACCCGACCCCTACTTGCAAGCCCGTACTATCAGCGTAGATAATATTGTTCGAAATATTTCCATTGGTAAACCCAAATGCGGCAATACCAATATTCGCGTTCGACGATACATTGCTATTGCCGAGCTGAATACCGTCGATGGTCACAGAGTTGGAAGCAACGGTGATCGCAGTAAGTAGACTACCTGGATTGATGATCGTTTCCGCAATTCTTGGTGAGGATGCTGGAATGTCAACATTTGCACCCAATAAGTTTACCGCTTTGTTGGCAGAGACTGTTTCCGTATAAGTACCTGCGTTAATGATAATTGACCCATTTACATCCACCAGACTAATAGCCTCGTCAACTCTTCCTGTTGAGCCCGTTTGAGCTCCTGATGTACCTACATAGAGCGAATCCAGGTCTGGTTGAAAACCAGCTGTCCCCATGTCCGTGTCCGTGCTATTGGCTATCCAGGGAGTGAAGTCATTGCCTGTTCCAACAAGACCGGCAATAGTTGACTCATCTGTACTGCCGAAATAGTTAGAGGATAGGTCTATGCCACTAGTTGCTGCTATGGTACCATTGCCATTAGCATTGAGATGGCTATCGGTAACCGTTAGACTACCACTTGTTGATTGGTTAAGACCATCTGTTTCATTACTGTCCTGAGTACTTCTGTTTTGAATGAAACAATTCGTGACTACAGTTGTGGAAGAATCTCTGGCGATGACGCTATAGCCATCATTTCCGCCTGTTCCGGTAGGGTCAAAGCCATTGTCAATAATCGAAGACTGTGTTATTGTCGTGTTGGCATTTGGACCTCTGGTAAGGATACCTCTATTTTCATTATCATGAATATTGCAATTAGTAATAGTCGCGGTGATACCAATCCCGTCATCAGTATCAGGAACCCCCTCATAGAAATCTCCTATGACAATTCCTGCATAATTGGAGGCATCATTACCTGTACCTGAGATATCCAGATTGGTCATTGATACGATGAGATCATCATCAGCATTCGCTACTGAGGTTGTAAAAGCATACACGCCTGTCTCTGTTCCACCTACTGTACCGTCGGTCACGAAACCTGACATGGTGATATTGGTAATGTCTACTGTTGATGCAGCCGTTGTGCCCACCGAAACAAAATTGGTAATCAGTACTCCAGTTGTGCTAGTTGTTATGGTACCTCCGTCCAGGGTGACGGTAGGAGTGGCCGTGAGTTCATACCCGGCAATACCGATAGCAGCATCACTAATATCATTGTCAGTGA
The DNA here is from genome assembly GCA_965229505.1 of Cyclobacteriaceae bacterium. Lineage (GTDB taxonomy): Bacteria > Bacteroidota > Bacteroidia > Cytophagales > Cyclobacteriaceae > UBA6059. Next base: position 5,227,749 of record OZ245881.1, on the reverse strand, counting down.
TATCAACATCTGCTGTACCGGATACCGATGCAACTGATATTCCTATACTACCGTAATTGTCACTGTTCGCTATACCGAGCATATCAATGACGTTATGACTGACTGTAGCACTTCCCGAACTAATCGATCCGACTTGTACGCCTGTACTATCCGCATAGATGATATTATTGGTTACATTCAGTCCATCAGATGTGAAAGCGGCTACTCCGATATCTGCATTACTCATCGTGCTATTCGTTCCTATCTGAAAGCCATCGATCGTTACTGTGAACCCACCAATGCTTACTGCATTGCTCAGAGCGCCTGGATCAATTATACTTTCTGTGCCCCGGCCCCCATCATTACCAGCAACACCAACATTAGCTCCCTGAAGTATTATGTCTTTCGATATGAGTATGTTTTCGGTATAAGTACCTGGCTCAACTATGATTGTCTCTCCCCCCGAGGCACTAGCGATAGCATCTTGAATCCTAAGAAATGGATCTATCATTGTTCCGGTTCCGGGATCATTCGGTGCATCGTCATCAACATAAATTGTCTGAGAAAACACAGTAAGAGAGCTAAAAGCAAACAGCATGGTCAATAATATCGACCTTTGGAGGAATGGGGAAGAGAACATAAGGGCGGTTTTTACTTCTCCTAAATGTACAATAAACTAATGCTTTAATCCAAGAGATTGTGTTATTAATCTATTAAATATACGGATTCGTCGAAAACCAACCCTTTTATGCGATTTATTAAATATGCGAGATTATTCAATTGTGATTAACGGTAGGTGCTGATTATTGAATTGACAAATCTGCTCAGTCAAAGGTGTAGGTTATTGTGATTTTCGCAATGAGTAGATTTTTTAGTCTGCCACCCTTGGATATTAGTTCGATCTTGTCAACCTTAGCAGCCGTGAAAAGAAATCAGACATATACTTGGTGGTGGCACAATGTGAAAACATATTGTGAACAGCCGTAGTATATTCTTAAGAATACCAAATGATAAAGACCCGCGCTGTTCACGTGGGTCTTTTTTTATGTCCAGAATTCTATGAATAACTCAAAATACAAACTCATTACTTCAGTCAGGCGACAGCTGGCAGATACTGTCACTCCGGTGAGCATCTATCTCCGCTTGCGGGATCGCTTTGCCAACAGTCTATTGCTAGAGAGCTCTGACTATCATGGTAACGAAAACACCTTCAGCTATATCTGTTGTGACCCTATCGCTGGTATCAAACTGATTGATCAGACGCTGCAGATTCATTTTCCCGATAGGGAGGAGACCAGGAACCTACGCCGGGGAGAATCATTGACTCCTCACCTCAGGGCATTCGCCAATACCTTCGAGAGTGCTGACAATGAATACAAGTTCATCAACAATGGGATCTTCGGCTACATGTCTTATGACACAGTTGAGCATTTCGAAGACATCACATTTGAGGCCAGCAAGCAGTCGGATTTCAAAGCCCCTGTAATGGCATACGGTGTGTATCGCTATGTATTGGCGTTGGATCATTTCAAAAATGAACTCTACATTTTTGAGCATGACCCACAAACGGGTGAACCGTCCCGGCTTGAGGAAATCTCTGAACTCATCAACAATAAGAATGTGCCTGATTTTCGGTTTAATGTCTCCGGTGATGTTCGGTCTAACTATACGGATGAGGAATACTTAGATATTGTCAAAAAGGGCATCCACCATTGTCATGTTGGGGATGTTTTTCAGATCGTGCTTTCTCGGCGGTTTGGTGTCGATTTCAAAGGAGATGAGTTTCAGGTATATCGGGCGTTGAGATCGATCAATCCCTCTCCTTACCTCTTCTATTTTGATTACGGTAGCTTCAAGATTTTCGGATCATCTCCCGAGGCGCAGATTGTGGTCAAGGACCGACAGGCCACCATCTATCCGATAGCCGGCACATTCAAGCGGACAGGCAATGACGCTGAAGATGCGGAGCTGGCACGCCAACTTTATGATGACCCCAAGGAAAACTCGGAGCACGTGATGCTCGTCGATTTGGCGCGAAACGATCTCAGCAAGAGCAGTACTGAGGTGACTGTAGAGACCTTCAAAGAGGTACAATATTACTCTCACGTTATCCATCTGGTTTCGAAGGTCCACGGCAAGTTGACCGATGAAGCCGATCCATTGGATATGGTGGCGAGTACCTTTCCGGCAGGCACCTTGTCCGGAGCACCCAAGCACATGGCCATGCGCTTGATCGATAAATACGAAAACAGAAAGCGTGGCTACTATGGTGGTGCCATTGGTTTCATGGACTTCAACGGTGATTTCAATCATGCCATCATGATTCGATCATTCCTAAGTCAGAATAACACGCTGCACTTCCAGGCAGGGGCAGGAGTGGTTGCCAAGTCTGATCCTCAGAGCGAGGTACAGGAGGTTTTCAACAAGCTGGGTGCACTGCAGTTGGCACTGGCCAAAGCGGAGGAGCTATAGCATGAAGATACTAGTACTCGACAACTACGACAGCTTCACCTACAACCTGGTGCACATCATCAGACGGCTGGGACATATTGAGTCAACCTCTGTCTACCGCAATGACAAAATAAGCCTCGAAAAAGTGGAGGCCTATGACAAAATACTCCTGTCACCAGGTCCCGGCGTACCTAGAGATGGGGGCATCATGCCTGAGCTACTTCGACACTACGGATCGAGCAAGTCAATTCTGGGCGTCTGCCTGGGACATCAGGCGATAGCTGAGGCCTTTGGTGGTAGCATTTTCAATATGACCGAAGTACTGCACGGCGTAGCGACTAACGTAAAGCTCGACACCTCCGATATTATTTTTCACGGCCTACCGGAAAATATAACCGTGTGCCGCTATCACAGTTGGTCTGTCGATAGCTCATCTCTACCTACCGGAATAAAGGTGACCGCAACCGACGAGACTGGCCAGGTTATGGCCATATCACACGAGCAATATGATGTCAGAGGTGTGCAGTTTCATCCTGAGTCGATATTGACAGAGCACGGAGAAGAAATGATTAATAATTGGTTGAATGCTTAAGCGATGAAAGGAATCCTCAACTCAGCTCCAATGTCCGTGACCAACAGACCGACACATCCACCATTATTTGTGTCTGTCGCGCTCAGACTTGCGTCTCCACAAACCCATAATCCAGATTTTTCGAAATCATGGTTGCCGAAAACATCTACCAAGATCTTGGGGTCATCTGTTGGTGAAGACACGAACAGTGGTGTAGGTAGAATGTCTTTGGAAATAATGATCAAAAAACCAGCAGAAGCTTAAGTAATGAAAGCAATACTCAATAAACTATTTGAATATCAGTCGCTTACAAAAGAGGAGGCGCGTGAGATATTGGTGAACCTGGCACAGGGACAATATAATCAAAGCCAGGTAGCGGCTTTTCTCACAGTTTACCTGATGCGGAGTATCACCGTGGAAGAACTGGAAGGTTTTCGAGACGCTATGCTCGAACTCTGCATACCACTGGAAATAGATGGGTACAATGCCATAGACCTCTGTGGTACGGGGGGTGATGGCAAAGATACTTTCAACATCTCGACATTGGCGTCTTTCGTTGTTGCCGGAGCGGGTCAGGCTGTTGCCAAGCATGGCAATAACGGTGTGTCATCAGTATGTGGATCATCCAATCTGCTGGCACATTTTGGCTATAGTTTCACCAATGAGGCGGATAAGTTGAAGCGATCTCTCGATGAGGCGAACATCTGCTTTCTGCATGCGCCGTTATTTCACCCGGCGATGAAGAACGTGGCACCTATTCGACAGGAACTTGGTGTCAAAACCTTCTTCAACATGCTCGGGCCAATGGTGAACCCATCATTCCCAAAGAATCAATTAGTGGGAGTTTTTAGCCTGGAGTTGGCAAGACTGTACGGTTACCTCTATCAAAAGACGGATAAACATTTTGTGATCCTGCACAGCTTGGATGGCTATGATGAAATATCCCTGACGGGTGGTTTTAAGATGATCACTGACAAGGAAGAGCAAATACTTTACCCCGCTGATTTAGGGTTGGATCAGGTGCGAGAAGATGAGCTCAGCGGTGGCAGTAGTATTGAGTCCTCTGCTAAGATTTTTATGGACATCCTCGAAGGTAAAGGTACCACCGCACAAACCAATGCTGTGATTGCCAATGCCGGGATGGCCATCTACTGCGGTAAGCAATTATCGACTGTCGCGGATGGAATAGCGGCAGCTAAGGAGTCCCTTGATTCCGGTAGGGCACTGGACAAATTCAAAAAACTGATAGGCTAAGAAAGCGAAGAATATGAACATACTAGACAAAATAGTTGAACATAAGCGTAAGGAAGTCAGCTTGAAAAAGCAGCTGTATCCAACAAAGCTACTAGAGCAAAGTATCTACTATGAGGGGCAGTGTGTCTCAATGAAGAAGTACGTGACCAGGCCAGACAAATCGGGCGTGATAGCAGAGTTTAAGCGTCGGTCTCCGTCAAAAGGTGAGATTAATGCTCATGCTAAAGTTGAGAAAACGACTATCGGCTATATGCAAGCAGGAGCTAGTGGGCTATCGATTTTGACAGACAAGGAGTTTTTTGGAGGTAAGTCTGAGGATTTGGAGACCGCAAGAAGATTCAACTTTTGTCCGATCCTACGCAAGGATTTTATACTGGAGGAGTATCAAATTATTGAAGCGAAATCTATCGGTGCGGATTGCATCTTACTGATCGCAGCTATCCTTAGCCCTGATGAAATCCAGCAATTGTCTGCTTTCGCTCATGGCCTGGGACTTGAAGTACTCATGGAAGTTCACGATCAAGCTGAGCTACAAGCATCCGTCTGTGATTCACTGGATCTCATAGGAGTCAATAACAGGAACCTGAAGACATTCGAAACCAATATCCAGACTTCCATTGAGCTGGCCGAAATGATCCCTAATGAGTTTGTGAAAATATCCGAGAGTGGCCTGTCTGATCCGGTTGCTGTCATGGAACTCAAAAAATATGGCTACCAGGGTTTCCTAATGGGTGAGCATTTTATGAAAGCAAGCAGTCCCCAAAAGGCTTGTAAGGATTTTATCGACAAGCTGAATTTCTTATCCGAAACAACGCCCGTTTAAGATGATTGTCAAAGTTTGTGGTATGCGTGACCCAGAGAATATTGCAGCACTGCGAGCGCTCGATATTGATTGGATGGGCTTGATATTCTACGACAAATCCCCTCGATGTGTGGAACAAAACCTGGAAGGAGTAAGCTTCAATGGGTTATCACGCGTGGGTGTATTTGTCGATGAGTCCTTTGCGGGTATCAGGGAGAAGGCTTTCAGGTATGGATTGAATATGATTCAATTGCATGGAAGCGAAACACCAGAGTTTTGCAATCAGGTCAGGCGTTTGGGCGTCAAGGTGATCAAGGCGATACCTGTGTCATCGCGGCAGGATCTTGCCAATGCTTCAAGTTATGAAGGTATGGTGGATTATCTTTTGTTGGACACCAAGTCCAATGTAAAAGGAGGAAGCGGAGAGAAATTTGATTGGTCGATGCTTGACGCTTATAATGCTGATCTGCCATTTCTGCTAAGTGGTGGTATCGCACCGGCGGATGTGAAATCAATAGCCCAGATTGATCATCCTAAGATGGCGGGTGTTGACTTAAATAGCCGTTTCGAAGTGGTTCCAGGCATAAAAAATGTAGAGTCGGTGGAGCGTTTTGTGAGAGAATTGAGAAAGGAGATTCATGAAGTATAATGTGAACCAAAAAGGGTACTATGGAAAGTTTGGAGGGGCTTTTATCCCCGAGATGCTGTACCCTAATGTGGAGGAACTGCGCGCAAATTATCTTGAAATTATAGAAGCACCTGATTTCAAAGAGCAGTTTGATCAGTTACTCAAAGATTATGTGGGAAGGCCCACACCGCTATATTTTGCTAATAGGCTCAGCGAAGCGTACGGCGCTAAGATCTACTTGAAGCGCGAGGACTTATGCCACACAGGTGCGCATAAAGTCAACAATACCGTAGGGCAGATCTTGTTAGCACAAAAGCTTGGAAAGAAGAAGATCATAGCTGAGACAGGAGCTGGACAGCATGGTGTAGCTACCGCAACGGTATGTGCGCTGATGGGTATGCCATGTGTGGTATACATGGGAGAGATCGATATGGCTCGACAGAAGCCCAATGTGGAGCGCATGAGGATACTCGGCACAGAAGTGAGAGCTGCCAAAAGCGGTAGCCGCACCCTAAAGGATGCCACCAATGAGGCGATGAGAGCATGGATTAGCGACCCGGAAGGAACTCACTACATTATTGGTAGTGTGGTCGGGCCACATCCCTATCCTGACATGGTCGCGCGATTCCAGTCGGTGATCAGCGCCGAGATCAAGGCGCAACTGCAAGTCAAAGAAGGGCGAGAAAACCCTGATTACGTGATGGCCTGTGTAGGAGGCGGAAGCAACGCTGCTGGCGCCTTTTATCATTATTTGGATCAGGAAGAAGTGCGGTTGGTGGCCGTGGAGGCTGCCGGCAAGGGTGTGAACTCAGGAGAGTCAGCCGCTACCACGGCTTTGGGCAAAGATGGGATCCTGCACGGAAGCCGAACCTTGCTCATGCAGACCAGCGACGGTCAGGTGGTCGAGCCATATTCCATTTCAGCCGGTCTCGATTATCCTGGCATTGGGCCATTGCACGCCCATTTATTTGATTCCGGTAGGGGTACTTTCTACAATGTGACCGATGAGGAGTCAATGAAGGCGGGTGTGGAACTCAGCCGATTGGAAGGTATCATCCCGGCTATCGAGTCTGCGCATGCCTTCGCCGCATTGAAGCAGATGTCCCTGAAAAGCACCGATGTAGTAGTAATCAACCTTTCCGGTAGGGGGGACAAGGACCTAGACACCTACATCAAATGGGGTGACTACTGAGCACATTTCGAAGACTTAAGATATCAGACAAATGAATAGAATAGAATCGCTGTTTGAGGAGAAGAAAGGAGGGCTGCTCAATGTGTATTTCACAGCCGGGTATCCTCACTTGAATGATACAGTGCCGATAATGAGAGCACTGGAAGCAGCTGGTGCTGACTTGATCGAGATAGGAATGCCTTTCTCTGATCCGGTTGCCGATGGCCCAACTATACAAGCCAGCAATCAATCGGCTCTTGAAAATGGGATGACCATAGCCTTGCTGCTTGAGCAGCTCAGCGATATGCGTGCGCAAGTATCGATTCCGGTGATTTTGATGGGCTACCTCAATCCGATCATGCAGTATGGAATTGAGCGCTTTTGTCGTGCTGCTGAGGCGTGTGGTGTGGATGGCTTGATCCTTCCGGATCTACCGATGGATGAGTATCAGATCTTCTACAAAGGACATTTTGAAGCCGCTGGATTACTCAATATATCGCTGATTACTCCGCAAACGTCCGAGGAGCGCATTCGCCTGATCGATCAACAAAGCAAGGGCTTTATTTACATGGTCTCTTCGGCAGGGATAACGGGTGCAAAAACTGGAATCTCTGATGCTCAGAAAGCCTATTTCGACCGTATCAATGGGCTCAATCTATCTACGCCAAGACTCATCGGATTTGGCATTTCCGACCACAGCTCATTTTCAACTGCTTGTCAATATGCCAACGGTGCGATTGTGGGTAGTGCCTTTATCAACCTGCTCCGCGATTCAGAAGATTATCTGAGCGCCATTCCATCATTTATTCAATCTATCAAAGTAACCGAACCATCATGATTATACAGTTTGACACTACCATCTCCGACGAGCAATTAGCCGACGTAGAAGATCGCATCGCCAATCTCAATTATAAAACACGATCGGTCAGGACACAGAAGGGTCTTTATCTCATTGGTATTGGCAAAGACCCCTTCGATGTACGTGAGATCGGTCACCTACCGGGAATCAGGGACATCCACATTGTGTCAGATGATTACAAGCTGGTCAGCCGCAAATGGAAGGTAGGAGCGACTTCTATTGACCTTGGAGATGGGGTCAAAATCGATGGCAGTGAGTTGGCAATTATGGCAGGCCCATGCTCCATCGAAGGTGAAGAAAACATCAAGCAGACCATTGACCACCTAGCGGCGAATGGAATAAAGTACATGCGCGGCGGAGTATTCAAGCCTCGTAGTTCACCCTACTCTTTCCGTGGGATGGGTATTGATGGGCTGAAGCTTTGGTACGACCTGGCTCATGAGGCGGGTATCAAGATTGTCACAGAGGTCATGCAGGTATCCCAAATCGCTGAGATGTATGACTATGTCGATATTTATCAGGTTGGGGCAAGGAATACGCAAAACTTCAATCTCCTCGACGAGCTTGGCAAGGTTGATAAGACTGTGATGATCAAGCGTGGTATTTCGGGTACGATAGACGAACTGATGTACTCGGCAGAGTACGTCTTCTCAGGCGGCAATGAGAACATACTGCTTTGCGAGCGAGGCATTCGCACGTATGAGACGGCCTCACGCAATACGCTCGATCTCAACGCAATACCTATTCTCAAGGAGAAGTCTCACCTACCGGTAATTGTCGACCCGTCACACGGTATAGGTATCCGCGACTATGTGCAGCCTATGGCCCTGGCCGCAGTGATGGCTGGTGCTGACGGTATCATTTACGAGACGCACCTCAGGCCCAATGAGGCTTTTTCTGATGGAGCTCAGACTTTGGATTTTAGCCAGTCTGCTATCTTGGCCGGTAGGTTGAAGCAGGCATTTGACTTGAGAAAAAGCTGGTAGAGTATGCTTGAAAGGTGGCTTATGCGACCTGATTAATAATCGTCATCCGTTTCGATGAGATTGAACTCAACTTCAAGCAAGTCTTTGTAGTCTTCTCCCGACTCATACATATCCTCATCCCAGGACTCGTAGTACCAGTTGATGACCACCTTGCGGCCGGTCTGATCGATCAACGACAGTTTACGGAATAGATCAAATAGGCATTTGGAGCTGCTGGTATTGAAATACTCAAAGAAGATATTGACTGTCAGGTCAGACATCCCAAAGACGATGTATTCTTCGAGTTTTTCGAATAGCTTTTGGTAGAAAACAATTGTGTTCTCTGGGCTGGATTTGCCCCTCACTTCCAAAACTCCGGAATTAGGGTCAAAGTAAATATAGGGGGTCACTCTGGTGGCTTCAAGCCTCAACTTCTCCATCGCTGATAAATCAGACTCCATCTAGTTACCTCTGTTAAGTTTTACGAAAAATGTATAATACGACAGCTCGTCGTTTACACTCTGAAAATCATAATTCAACTTATTGCTGGACTTTCTCGCTATATCGATGAAACCCAATCCTGCAGTTCCTTTTTCCGATAGGGAATCATTGGCCATAGTCTCCTTATAGTACTGTCTGAGCATATCAGCGTCCATCTCATTTATCTTATCAATCTTATCAGAAATAACCTTCTGCTCCGGCTGCTTAATGTAATTGCAAGTGAGAAAGGTATAGTGCTCAGGATCTACAGTGACCATGACTATACTCGATTTCATGTTGTTGACTGATAGATTGGCGGATTCACCATTAGATGGATAAGTAGCGTGATATCTAAGATTTTCAATACACTCAGTGGCAATATTGAAGCACTTTTTTCTGACGGCACGATGTTCTTCTATTTCCTCTAGACGCTGCTCGAAGGATTCCAGCAGATTGGTGATGAGGTTGTGTGTGACCTCACCTTTATAGATCAAGATTACCTTTTCCTGAAAGATATTTTGATCATTTTGAATCATTGATTTTGAGAACGGTTAGCTGGTTGAATTGAGACTGAATATTAACTAAAATAACTGATAATCACGAGCGATTGAAGATATGATTTGGGTGGCGTTTGCGACAGGAGAGTGCCTTTGGCGACTGGCTATTAATTATGTAATTTTAAGCTGAAATAGGATACCTGTGTACAATGGGTAGTTTTAGGTTCACTTTAAAGGGGTTTATCAGCAATGACTATGCTCTGAACAATCCCACAGCTGATAAGGATAGGTTTGACACGATACTATGAGACAGATTTACGAGAACTACACCGAGGAAGATTTTAAGGTTTGGAAGATTTTGTATGATGGTCAGATTCTCAACTTACCATCGGCCGCCACCAAGGATTATTTAGAAGGGTTGGAGAAAATCAACTTCGTTAGAGACAAAATTCCATCGTTTGAAGAAACGAATAAAGTGCTTAAAGAAATCACTGGCTGGACACTGGCGGTAGTACCTGGCATTGTGCCTGATTACACCTTCTTTGAGTTGATGTCCAACAAACGCTTCCCGGCAACTACCTGGCTGAGGAAAATGAGTGAGCTTGAGTATTTGGAAGAGCCAGATATGTTTCATGATGTCTTCGCTCACGTACCATTGCTGACCAATCAGGCATTTGTGAATTTCCTGGAGGAGTTGAGCAAAATCGGCTTGCATTACTGTGGTAATGATTACGCTATTGAGTTGCTATCGAGAATATATTGGTTTACTGTAGAGTTTGGATTAATTCGGGAGAATGGAAATCTAAGAATCTACGGCGCTGGGATACTATCTTCCGCAGGGGAGACTAAGTATAGCCTAAGCGATGAACCACCGCATTATGAATTTGACGTGCCAACCATCATGTCAACAGACTTCAGAAAAGACGTATTTCAGGATAGGTATTTCGTGATTGAATCTTACGAGCAATTGTTCGGATCTATTCCTGAAATAAAGTCTTTTTTGAAAGAAAAGGTAAATGAGGCTGAAACTGCAGTAGTAAGCTAAATCACTTTGTACATCATCAAAAGGTTGTAGATAGCTTCTGCAGCCTTTTTTTATTGCTCTAATTTCTAAGAAACGACATGAAAGTTTGCATTATCAAGTACAATGCAGGAAATGTGAAGTCAGTGACCAACGCATTGTTGAGGCTTGGTGTACATGCTGAGGTATCTGACGATCCGGATACGATCAAGAGAGCTGATCGCGTGATCTTTCCGGGAGTAGGGGAGGCAAGTACGGCCATGAACTATCTGAAGTCAAAGTCTTTGGATCAGCTTATTGTCTCTTTGAAACAGCCATTTCTTGGCATTTGCCTGGGCTTACAGTTGATGTGCAAGCACTCTCAAGAAAATGATACTACGTGCCTGGGCATTTTTGACCTTGAGATTGTCCGATTTGGAAAATCCATGAAAGTGCCTCACATGGGCTGGAATATTGTTGAGGATCTCAAGGGGCCACTACTATCTGATCTGCCGGAGCGACCGTATCTGTACTTTGTTCATAGTTATTATGCGCAGCTAGGAGAGGACACTATTGCTACCGCGAATTATTCATCGAGGTTTAGTGTGGCCTTACAGAGGGATAATTTTTTTGCTGTACAAGCCCATCCTGAGAAAAGCGGTGAAACAGGATCAAGAATACTAGAGAACTTCCTGAAACTGGAAATATGAAGATCATACCTGCAATTGATATTATAGATGGCAAATGTGTGCGTCTGACTGGTGGTGACTACAATCTGAAGACCGAGTATAGCTCCGACCCAGCTCAAATGGCCAGGCGATTTGAAGCGGCTGGGATCAAGCGACTGCACTTGGTTGATCTCGATGGTGCCAAACAAAAGCATGTAGTCAATTGGGATGTTGTACAAGAGGTTTGCGAGGCTACCAGTCTCGAAGTAGATTTTGGGGGAGGAGTACAGACATTGTCAGAAGTGGATCGATTGTTTGATCTTGGCGTCAAGCAGGTGACGGGTGGGAGTATTGCCGTCAAAAATGAGCCTGAGTTTATCCGATGGATTGAGAAGTATGGCGGTGATCGCATAATACTGGGTGCTGATGTAAGGGATGGCAGGGTTTCAATTTCCGGATGGATGGAACAGACCGAATTGGATATAATGGACTTTATCAGGAAGTACCATGCTCTTGGTGTCAGAGAAGTGATCTGTACTGATATCAGCAGAGATGGAATGCTGAGCGGACCATCTTTCGAGCTTTATGATCAAATCCTCTCCAATTTTCCTGACCTGAAGCTAGTCGCGAGTGGAGGAGTCTCCAACCTTGCAGATCTGGAATTGCTCAAGTCCAACGGGCTATATGGTGCTATAGTCGGCAAGGCTTATTACGAAGGAAAAGTCACATTGGAAGAACTAGCATTGATTGACTGAATATGCTGACTAAGAGAATCATTCCGTGCCTGGACGTGAAAAACGGACGTACCGTGAAGGGGGTAAACTTCGTTGAGCTTCGTGATGCCGGTGATCCGGTAGAGCTAGGTGCTATTTACGCTAGTGAGATGGCTGACGAGCTTGTCTTTCTCGACATCACCGCCACATTAGAGAAAAGGAAGACCCTGATCGATCTGGTGAATCGTGTTTCGGCGGTAGTCAATATACCATTTACGGTAGGAGGTGGCATCTCCAGCATCGAAGATGTATCCGCACTGCTCAGCGCGGGCGCTGATAAGGTCTCCATCAACTCGTCTGCGGTAAAGGATCCATCGCTAATAGATCGATTGGCCAGAGAGTTTGGTTCTCAGTGTATCGTTGTGGCGGTTGATACCAGATTCGTGGATGGGCAACACCTCGTACACACTCATGGCGGGAGTGTTCCGACAGAGTTGAAGACGATGGCCTGGGTGAAAGAGGTTGAAGATCGAGGAGCCGGAGAGCTGCTGCTCACCTCCATGGATCATGATGGTACTAAGCAAGGGTTTGCCAACGAGTTGACTGCTGAAGTATCGTGTAGCGTCAACATACCTGTCATTGCTTCTGGCGGTGGTGGCAAGAAGGAGCATTTTAAAACGGTTTTTACGGAAGGAAAGGCAGATGCAGCACTAGCTGCGAGTATTTTTCATTTTAAGGAAATACCGATATTAGAACTTAAGAAGTACTTATCAGAAAATGATATTTTGACTAGAATATGAAGGACATAGATTTTAAGAAAGGTGAGGGGCTAGTACCAGCGATCGTGCAGGATCACCTATCGGGTAAAGTGTTGATGCTTGGCTATATGAATGAGGCGGCAGTCGCCAAAACAAAAGAAACTGGTCAAGTGACTTTTTATAGCCGCTCCAAGGGCAGGCTGTGGGTAAAAGGTGAGGAATCAGGTAATTTCCTGGACCTTGTGAGTCTGGCAGTAGATTGTGATAACGATACGCTGCTCATCAAAGCCATACCTCATGGGCAGGTTTGTCATACAGGAGCTGACACTTGCTTCAATGAGGATAATTCGACGACTACCAACTTCCTTGATCATCTTGAGTCCATCATTGCCGATAGGATCAAAAACCCAAATGAGAAGTCGTACACTGCGGCGTTGATGGCAAAGGGCATCAACAAAGTAGCTCAGAAAGTAGGCGAGGAGGCTGTAGAAATGGTCATCGAAGCGAAAGACGATGACAAAGAGCTTTTCCTCAACGAGGCGGCTGACTTGCTCTTTCACTACATGGTGCTCTTACAGGCCAAGGGCTTCAAACTGCAAGATGTAATCAAGGTGCTCATGAAGCGGCACAAGTGACTTGTGTTTTATAAATATTTTTCTACTTTAAGGACTAGATGACAGTAACGAACATTACCCAAAGCGCATCGACCATTCTGATGGTCAGACCAGCCAATTTTGGCTATAATGAGCAGACCGCAGAATCCAATGCCTTTCAGAGCATTGACAGTGAACATTCTGAACTGGAGGTTTCGAAGCTTGCCAAAAAGGAATTTGATGGCTTTGTTGCTAAACTTCGTGATCATGCTATTAATGTGGTAGTACATGAGGAGGAATATCATCCAGACCGGACAGATTCGGTGTTTCCAAACAACTGGATAAGCTTTCATGAAAACGGCCAGGTGATCATCTATCCCATGGAGTCACCCAATCGACGACTGGAAAAGGACACTAAAGTATTGGATCTTCTTGGATCAAATTTTGAAATCAATACAGTTCGTGATCTGAGCGAGTTTGAGTCAAAAAACCAATTCCTGGAGGGTACAGGAAGTATCATATTTGATTATATCCATGGCAAGGGGTATGCTTGCATATCTACGAGAACGGATGAAGCGCTCTTTGATGAGGTTTGCACATCACTGGGCTATGAAGCAGTGTTGTTCGAAGCGTCTGACCTGAACGGCGTACCTATTTATCACACCAATGTCATGATGGCGCTAGGTACCGGCTATGTCGTGATCTGCATGGATTCTGTTAAGGATGAGGTGCAAAAGAAAAAATTGGTAGACACTTTCGCGGCAGATGGTTTGGAAATTATCGATATTGATTTTGATCAACTGGCAAACTTCGCCGGGAACATGCTGGAGGTAAGAAATGCCAAAGATCAGCTGCACCTGGTTATGTCTAAGAGTGCGTATGACGCTATGCGGAAAGAGCAGATTGATCAGATAGAGAAATATGCAAAACCATTGTGGGTAGATATATCCACTATTGAAAATATAGGTGGGGGTAGTGCCAGATGTATGATGGCCGCAGTGCACCTACCGAATAAAAGCTAACAACCGGCTAAGGAAAGGTTTTTTAAACTTAACCTAGGCAAATGGAAAAATATGATGTGTGTATAATCGGAGGCGGTCCCTCCGGCTATGCGGCGGCTATGCGAGCCATAGACTTTAATAAGAAAGTGTTGCTTGTAGAAAAGAATCTTTTAGGGGGAGCGGGCATTCACCACGGAGCGCTTACCAGCAAAACATGGTGGGAGATGTCGCGTGAGGCCTTTCAGTTTCGAAAGAGCAGTCGATCCTTTAACCTTGATGATCCGCTCTACAGCTTCCCTAAGCTCAAGACCGTAGTGCGTATGGCGGCACAAGAGCGGATGAGCATGCTGGAGCATCATATGAATAATCTCAACCTGAACGGAGGGAAAGGAGAATTTCATTTCAAAAAGGGTGTCGCCAAACTGCTGTCAAAGAACGATATAGAGATTTCTGCTGGGCAAGAGAGGGAGCAGGTGTCTGCCGACTACATCATTCTCGCTACCGGTAGCCGACCAAGAAAATTGCCCAATATTCCTATTGACGAGGACATCATTTTGACCAGCGACGGCATTGACAAACTGGAAGCCTTTCCTAAAAGTATGGTCATTTTGGGTGCTGGTGTCATTGGTTGTGAGTTTGCGACCATCTTTTCAAACTTCGGGCAGACGAAAGTCCATCTAATAGATAAAGGTGATCGCATACTGCCTTTCGAAGATGAGGATGTTGTGAGCATCATCGAAAAGAATCTCGAAGAAAAAGGGGTATTGATCCATAGAAATTCCAGGCTTATCGATATGCGTACGGAAGGAGGGATTGTGGTCTACACTCTTGAATACAACGATGGTTCGAAGGAAGAATTCAGGGTAGAAAAAGCACTGGTATCCGTAGGTAGAGTACCCAACTATGAAAATCTATTTGACGATAGTCTGGGACTCGAAATTGATCAGCGCGGTATCAAAGATGATAAAACTCAGACCTCAGTCTCCAATATATATGCAGTAGGGGATATCACTGCTGATATAGCACTGGTGAATGTAGGAGAGCTTGAAGGACGCTATGCGGTGGAAAGGATATTTGGCGAGCCATCGAGAGATCTGGTCTATGAAAACATCTCGACCATCATGTTTCTTGCTCCGGAGGTAGCCGGAGTAGGGCTTAACGAGATCAAATGCCAGGAGCTTGATATGGATTACAAGATGGTCAGTCTGGACTATGGTTGTATTTCGAGAGCTATCGCAATGCGCAATACGCAAGGATTTATAAAGATCATTGTCACAGATGATGATGAAATGAAGATCCTCGGAATGCGTGTAGTTGGTGAGCATGCTTCCAGTGCGATACAGGCGGTGGCATTATTGATCTCAATGAATAAAGGTATTGAGGAGCTGGCCGAACTGATTCATCCTCATCCATCGATCATAGAAGGAATACAGGAGTGTGTGAGGATTTTGCTTAACAAGTCTATGCTGAAGCCATCGGTAATGAGGGAAGCGATGAGATTTGTATGTTGTACAAACCGTGAAGTAAAGGTGGTAAGATACTAGGGTGACGTGCAAAGACCCGACTGGTCAAGCACGCCTCCTAGTGGTTCATTTTAGGCACTCACTACTTCGGCAGGTAGTTCCATTTCGTAGAGCGCATTCATCGCTTTTTCAAGGGCTTTCAATTCCTTCTCACCCAGGGTGAGTTGCTCTGATGGGTTTTCTATATCACTGAGATTGTGCCCCAGCTGTCTTAATTCCGGTAGGACATTCAACACTAAGCGACTCCATGCAAGAGGACTAATGTTGTCGACACACCACTTTTTAAAATCTATAGCTTTCACATTCATGTTCTGAAGGATTAAGGGTTAAGAGTAAAGCCCATCAGTAGGACATCATCAATTCTTACTTCTTCACCAACCCATTGGTCGAGCGTTTGTTCTAGTATTTCCTGCTGCTCGTGCATGGGTTTGCTACTGATTTCCAAAAGAAGTTGTTTAAGTCTTGCAGGACCAAATTTTTTATAATCTTCACCTCCAAACTGATCCTTAAACCCATCCGAAAACAGGTAATAGGTCAATTTGCTGTCTAGTTCGATAGTATGCTGTTTTGCTTCTTTCGTCTCCTCTGCAAAACCACCGATGGAAAATCTTTCGCCTTTGATGGTTTCGAGCTCTCCGTTTCGGACCAGAACCAAATCTTGTCTGGCACCACTGAAGCTCATTTTCTTCTTATTGTGGTCGATCACGACCAAAGAAATATCCATCCCATGGTGATTTTCCTCATCGTGCTGGTTGAGCAGCTCTTCGATTTCTGCGTTGAGCTCATTCACGATAGCCTCTGGCTCGTAATATTTCTTATCCAGGACTATATGTTTGAGCATAGATTCACCCAACATACTCATAAGTGCTCCAGGGACACCATGCCCCGTGCAGTCAACAGATGCAACGAACGTCAGGTCGTCCTTCTTATCTTTAACCCTACGATACCAGTAGAAATCACCACTCACTATATCGAGAGGACGATATAGGACGAAGCAGTCCTCAAAAGACTCCTTCATCACCTCAATTTTCGGTAGGAGGGTGTTCTGAATAGTATGTGCGTAGTGAATACTGTCGGTCATGCGTCGGTTAGCCTCCTCGAGCTCTCGGGTACGCTCCTCAACTTTGTCTTCCAGGTTGGCATTCATCTCCTCGAGCTTGGTGACAAGAGAGGTCTTCTCTTTCTTCAACTCGTATGATTCCAAGGCCTTGTCAATGGTCAGTTTCATCTCGCCCTTATCCCAGGGCTTGGTGATGTACTTGTAGATACCGCACCGATTGACAGCTTTCACTATGGCCTCGATGTCTGCAAAGCCTGTGAGGATAATCCTAATGACATCCGGAAACTCCGGTAGCAGCTTCTCCAGTAGCTCAGTTCCGGTCATCTCGGGCATCTTCTGATCCGTGATGATCAGTTGCACGTCATTGGCGCGCAGTATTTCTATAGCATCAAATCCATTGATGGCCGTGAGTACATTGTAATGTCTCTTGAAGGCCATTCTGAAGATGCGCAGGTTACTCTCTTCATCGTCGACGTAGAGAATGGTATTGGTCTTAACCTTCGTAGGACGGCTAACAGTAGCCACTAAGTCAAATTCTGTATTTTCCATTTTCTACGTAGATCTATTCTTTGATTTCTTCTTTCTCAGTGGACTTCTCCTCTTTCTCCTCGAGGTTTTTAGGAATCTGTATCGAGAATTCTGTTCCTTTTCCTTCTTCGCTGTTAACATAGATGTTACCACCATGCTTTTCGACGATACCGTAGGAGATAGACATTCCTAAGCCTGTACCAATTCCCACTTCCTTGGTAGTGAAGAATGGTTCGAAGATTCTCTTCTTCACCTGCTCAGACATTCCCTTTCCATTGTCTTTGATGCGTATCATCACATGCTCTTCCTGGTTTTCAGTATAGATTTCAAGTTTTCCATCTTTGCGCTCCTCGGGTATGGCCTGGATGGCATTATTGAGAATGTTCATGAATACCTGATTTAGCTGACCAGGGAAGCAGTTGATTTCATCGATGGTCTCATCATAATACTTCTTGACCTCAAGTCTATTCTTAGTCTTGTTTTTGAGCAGGATTAAAGTAGCATCAATGGACTCATTAACATTCGCCGTTTTCATTTCCTCCTCATCAAGACGGGAGAATACCCTCAAGCCTTTCACAATTTCTATCGTTCGCACGGCACCCTTCTTAATGTCAGACACCAACTCTTGAATATCTACTAAGAGTTCGTCAAAGACGTATTCGTCTTTCAACTCTTTGATCTCTGCCATCACCTCTTCGATATTGTCCGTTTTGTCAAGCTCATTATACTTCTCAAGTATCACTAACAGCTCATCAAAGGACATTTTCAGTGTGTCAATACCATTGTAGACAAAGTTGATAGGGTTGTTGATCTCATGGGCTATACCGGCAGTCAACTGACCAAGTGAGGCCATTTTTTCTGATTGTACGAGCTGAGATTGCGTTCCTTTAAGGTATTCGAGTGTTTTCGCAAGCTCCTCCTTACTCTTCTTTTCCTGTTCCAGAGTGCGTTGGAGTTTGCGTTCTGCCACGATCATTCTTTCACTTACCTCCAACTGCTCTTCGGCAATACTTCTCATCCTATCCTCGGACTCTTGAAGTTGCACGTTGAAATTATTGATTTTTTCTTCGTTCAACTTACGTTGGGTGATGTTGGTATGAGATCCTGCAAAGCGGACGGGCTTACCCGAGCTATCTTTCACCGTAGCACCTCTGGTCACGATCCACAAATAATGACCTTCTTTGTGCTGCATTCTAAATTCGTACTCATATGTGTCGCTTGCTCCACTCAGATATTCCTCTACCTTTTGTTGAGCAATAGGGAGATCTTCGGGGTGAATCTTAGACTCCCATTCAGAGAAGTCACTGGCCATCTCATGATCTTCGAACCCGAGCATTTGCTTATACTGGGGTGAGAAATACACCTCATTTGTAACCAGGTTCCAATCCCAGATACCATCCTTGGCACCTCTTATCGCAGCATCAAGGCGTTCTTCATTGACTTGTGCGGACTCTCGTGCCTTGATCAGCTCGTTGTTAATTGATTTTTGTTTCTCAAGAGATTCCTCCAACTGAGCCTGGGCGGCTATAAGCCTTTCATTCGCTTTGATTTGTTCTTCGGTTCGTTTTAGGAGCTCTTTTTCTGACTCTTGAAGCTGTCTGTTTTTCCTTTTTACTGCGCGCTGAGTCAAAATAAGGTTCTCATTAATTTCCAGCTGTCTTTCAGTTGACTTCCTAATCTCACGCTCGGACTTCTTTAGTCTTTGGAATGCTGCGTTGGCTGACAGGAAGTTCTTGTTGGCCAGGTTGACCGCTGGTTTGAAGATCATGAACGCCTGCAGAAGAAGGAGTCCAACAAGAGCACCAAAGAGCACAAACTCATAGGTACCAAGTCCAGTCTCGTGCGATTGGAATTGTGCTTCGTATTCCGACACAATTCTATCGATGTAATTCATAAACTGTGTCTCGGTATTGAGAATCGAGTTGATGGAAGTTCTGATCGTTACGAGCTTTGTTCTCTCATCATCCGTCCATTGGAGATTAGCCAGGTTGTCCGAGGCAGTAATGATCGCTTGGTAGTAGGTTCTTATGCCGCTGAAGAGCTCCTCGACCTCTACGGGATTCGGGGTAACATCAAGGTCTAGACTTCCATCACGGACTTGAAGCGCAGTGTGAATCTGTTCCAATTCCTTGCTGGCCTCAAGTATTCGTTCTCTCAAAGAGTTGAACTTCGCCTCGGTGTTGGCGAACTCCATAGATAGAGCAGACTTAGAAATCTCTTGTGACAGGGTGGCTTCTTTTCTAGCCAAAGAGACTGATCTAATGTCATTTTGCTGAGTGTTAAAAGCGTCCTGGCCAATGAGCTGACCTAACACCACGATGGCGAAAATCAGCACAACGGTCACGACGTATGCTCTCATTAATAAATCCTTTTTCATAGCTGATCATTTAATGTATAATTTGATTTTTGTTGGTTGGGTTAGTATTCGACTTCCTTAAAATTGAATACTATATCCAAGAGGTCGGAGAAGTCTTCGCCCTGCTCCATCATATCTTCATCATCTTCTTCGTAGTACCAGTTGACGGTCAAAGCTTTCCCCATTTCAAACATTTTGCCCGCCTTTTTAAGCAGTTCGTAAATGCACTTTGAACTGCTTGTGTTGAAATAATCCAGTTCGAAGTTGATGATTAGGGCTTGGCTGCCATTGCAGACATATTGATCCAGTTTATCTATCAGAGGCTGGTATAACTGGAGAGGATGCTCGGGGCTCGATCTGCCTCTAAGCTCGAGCAAACCCTCTTCAGGTAAAAACCTGATTTGCGGGCTTACTCTTGTTGATTCCAATATGTAACTCTCCATAGCTGTGGTTGATTCTATTTCCATCTTTAGGCCATTACTCTTGATTTAGTTTGGGTGGTTTTTAAAACTCTTGATATTCTGACTTGAAAAGTGAAATATGAATATTCATCTGTTATTTGCTGAAAACTACATTGAAGCTGACTTTTGGTTTTTTTGGCAATCTCTACAAACCCAAGCCCAGCCGTTCCTTTTTCAGAATACTTACCGTCGCTAAGTATCTCCTTATAATAATCGCGTAGCTCGTCATAATCCATGGCATTGATTTTATCCAGACTGCTCTGAAGGGCGGGTATCCTGTAGTTAGGAATAAAATTGCCGGTTAGTACTCTGAAGAATCGCTTTCGGGCCATCACTAAAATCAACCCTGATCTTGAATCATAAGTGTTGATTACGTCCTCATCGCGTACTTCATCCATGTGGTAATATAGGTTTTGGATACACTCGGTGACGACACTGTAAAACACCCGCTGGATTTTTCGGTCTGGCTCTATGGTATTAACTCTCCCCTCGAGAGTTTCTATCAGAGAGGTGACTAAATCAAAAGTCAGTTCACCCTTGTGCATCAAGATGATATTGTTGTCATAGATATTCTTGTATGACCTAAGATTCGGTAACATGCGCAATGAATTTAAGAAATGAAGAAGTAGAGGTAGGGCCTAGACAAGAGGATGAACTAGGTCTGTGGGAACAGTTTTCGCCCACTTTATCAATATGGAAAAAATAATACATAGCTGGTCGAACCTTTTATCAAGGCTGTAACAAGGATACTTTTATTTGAAGAACTTTCAAAATGAAAGAGCTGTGAATAGTACTATATTAAGAATATCGTACATGTGGCATAGGGGGATTACTTACAGATCATTAGGGCTTTTAGTAGAATAACCTATTGCCAGGCCTTTATCATAATTTTAGAATAGGAGTTACGATGACCAATAGGTTACTTGTGGTGAAAGCCCGTCTGAAGTTTAAGAATTAATAGAATTGAGCAATTTGGTTTAGCCCCTTTCGAGCCAGGCTGGGTACGTACACTTCATCTTCGGGATAGCCTATCGGCAAAAGGAGGTAAGGTCGCTCGTTTTCCGGCCTTTCCAGAATCTTAGTTAAGAAATTCATTGGACTAGGAGTGTGCGTGATTGTCACAAGACCGGCATGGTGTATCGCAGATATCATCATGCCACAGGCAATCCCGACAGACTCATTCACGTAGTAGTTATTCTGCTTGGCTCCAGCTTCGTCTTTCTCAAACACACGCTTAAATACTATGACCAGCCACGGCGATTTTTCCAGAAATGGCTTATCCCAGTTCGTCCCAATCGGCTTGAGATCATCCAGCCACCGATCACTCATCCTATTGTGATAACTCTCGTATTCTTCCTTTTCCGCCGCTTCTCTGATTTTAGTTTTGATATCCTGATCCTGGACGCAGCAAAAAGTCCATGGCTGCTTATGAGCACCGCTGGGTGCAGTAGATGCCGCCAGGATGAGTTCTTCGATGACCTCTTTGGACACAGGCTTGTCACTGATCTCTCGAACCGTTCGTCGCTGATCGAGCCACTGGTGATACTGCCTGGCTCGTTCCAATGATTCAGCAGGAGGGTAGGTTTCTCTGACATATCTGACATGCGGATGCCCGTTAATAATTTTTTTATCCTCCTGATCGATCATTTTCTTATGCTTTTGGAAACGTTTTAAAGATACACGGGTCATTCCAAAAAAGACATAATTATGAAAACGCAACAACATTTTTTCTACTTCACTATCTTGATCATGGCTATGTCCTTCTCGAGCTGCGATGATGGGCCTTTCAGTGATTGCCGCAAGTCAAATGGGGCGAATGTTACGTTGGAGTTCGATCTGGCAGAGGTTTCAAGCTTTGATTTTGCCCTATCGGGGAATGTGATCGTTACGAGAGGAGAAACTCAACAGGTGACCATCAACGGACCGGAGGATGTATTGAGAAACATTAATACCAATGTATCCAATGGTCAATGGCAGATTACGACCAGAGATTGCTTTCGGAAGTATGATCCGGTGACCGTCACGATGCAATTGGTTGATCTCAACAACGTCTATCTTTCGGGAGCAGGTAATATCACTATCATGGATACATTTGAGACTGGCACAAGTCAGGTGGGAATTGCCGGGTCGGGTAATCTAATCTGGAAGTCTATCTCGGAGCAGATAGAAGCGAACATCAGTGGCTCAGGTACTATTATGATGACGGGAACAGCAGATAAGCTTTTCGGAACGGTGGCTGGAAGTGGTAATATACTTTGTAAAGACATGCCTGTGAGGGAAGTGGATCTGACTATCGCAGGTTCTGGTGATGCTGAGGTTACGGTTTCTGAGTCTTTGAAAGTAAGAATCGCAGGAAGCGGATCAGTCTTTTACTATGGTGATCCTGCCAGTATAGATCAAAATATCACTGGATCTGGCAGAGTAATCAAGAGAAATTGATAGTGAATAATAGGTCCGCTTCGGTGGTTGTGATGCTGTGTTCACTAGCTTTGCGGCCTAATGAAGACGGTGTTGTTAATAGTGGTCGGCATTTATGCACTCATCTGTGTAATTGTATTTTTCACTCAGGAGTATTTCCTGTTTCAACGGAGCAAACTCCCGCAAGACTATGCTTATGAGATAAGTGAGGAGTTTGAGGAAGTCTGGCTAGGGCCGAACCAAGAACACCACGCAGTACATATCAAAGTTGCTGATAGCAAAGGAATCATTATCTACTTTCATGGCAACAGAGACAGTCTTAGGAGATGGATAAGACTCTCTAAGGGTCTACTCAGGTATGATTATGATTTATTGTTAGTGGAGTATCCTGAATACGGTAAGTCTAAAGCCCAGCTCTCCCAAAATTCCTTTGAGGAACTCGCGCTACTGAGCTACGATTATGCGCTTCGCAATTATAAGAGTGATGAGATTGTCATTTTCGGTAGATCTATGGGAACGGGACTAGCATCCTATCTAGGCTCGCAGAAACCGGCTAAGGCTATCGTTCTTGAGACTCCTTATTACTCATTAGATGATCTATTATCAAGATACCTGTTTTTAATTCCTCGCCGATGGTTGATCCAGTACGGCTTCCCGAGCTATCAATGGTTGAGGGAAGCCAAAACAGAAATACGGATTTTGCATGGTACGAACGATCAGATTATTCCGATAGGCATGGCCGATAAACTGCACGAGAGTCTGGAGGGAAAGGCTCAAATGTCCACCATCGAAGGCGGCCGACATCACGACTTATCCGATTATCAACAATATTGGGATAGTTTGGACGCTATCTTTTTGAATTAGAACAGGTTTTTATAAGTTCGACCTCTCACTCAGCGCTTTAATGACTATAATTAGATATATCCTCGCTTTCACACTTACGCTAGCGACACTCACAGCTTTTTCCCAGGAGACTACCATATACAATAGTCCCATGTCTTACGAAGAAACATCCGAAAAGCTAAAAAGTATATTGGAGTACAAAGGCTTTGTCAATGATGCTTTCAAAACTGTTGAATATGACCAGGACACCAGTGAGCTAAACATCCGGGTGAGCACCTTCGAGTTTAGTGATCCATACATCATGAATGGTATTGTGGCCTGCGAACCAACAGCGGCCATCGATATGCCCTTTAGAATAGCCGTGTGGTCCGAGGAAGAGGATGTATATATTGGATTTGTAGATCCTATCTGGCTCAAACGGCGCTATATGATCCGCGACTGTGACGCGATCCTCAGCGAATACTCTCAAGTCCTTGTGAGGATAGTCAATGAAACGATCAGGGTGAAATAATGCGGAAGGCAGCCTACTCCTTGGCAGTTGCCTTGCTAGGTCTCATCGCTTGCAGCCCAACTATTGATCCGGTGCTTGTAGAGCCGGGTATTTCCAAGCCACTTGCGGAGCTACGTAAAAAGCAAGTCTCCAAAGTCAATTATCAGTTGGCATTAGTGATCCCGGAAGACAAGCAAATACCCATAGCAGGAAATCTCGGTCTTGGCTTTGAATTCGACACTTCGCTTGACCAACCTCTAATTCTCGACTTCAATGTTGCCGAAGGAGCCGTTGAACAGGTTCTGATAGATGATGTTGGGATTGATTTTGAGCATCGGCAAGAGCACATCATTATCCAGGCGGAGGATTTACGTGATGGATATAATGTCGTGGATATCAAGTTCACAGCAGGGGAGGTGGGTCTCAATAGAAATCCTGGATACATCTATACTTTGTTTGTACCGGATCGCGCCTCCACAGTTTTCCCATGTTTTGATCAGCCTGATCTAAAGGGGACTTATGAGCTGACCCTGGATGTACCCGCTGCGTGGAAGGCTGTTGCAAATGGCCCCTTAGCTTCTGAAAAGGAAAACGCGGATCGAAAAATATTCGTTTTTGAGCGGTCTGACCTCATCAGCACTTACCTGTTTTCCTTTGCTGCCGGAGAGTTTGAGACGATCACAGATGATTCTGGTAAGTATCCTATGACCATGTATCACCGGGAGACAGATACAGCCAAAGTAGCAAGAAACGCGCGCGAGATATTTGAAATACACAGCCACGCATTGTCATGGCTCGAAGAGTATACGGCCATTGAGTATCCTTTCAAGAAGTTTGATTTTGTGCTATTGCCAAGCTTCCAGTACGGCGGTATGGAGCATGTTGGGGCAATTCAATACAAAGCATCAAGCTTATTTCTCGAAGAATCAGCCACGCCCAATCAGCTGCTCGGGCGAGCCAGTCTCATTGCACATGAGACAGCACACATGTGGTTTGGTGATCTGGTGACCATGCGGTGGTTTGATGATGTCTGGATGAAGGAAGTCTTTGCGAATTTTATGGCTGCAAAGATTGTGAACCCACTTTTCCCGGAGATCGACCATGATCAGCGCTTTCTGCTCGCACATTATCCACGTGCCTATAGCGTGGACCGCACCCAGGGGACACATCCCATCAAGCAGCCACTGGAGAACTTAAAGCAAGCCGGAAGCCTCTATGGCGCTATCATCTATCAAAAGGCGCCTATCGTCATGCACAAGCTTGAGCAGGTGATGGGTGAGAATAACTTTAGGATTGGGTTACGTGAATACCTGAAATCATATGCATTCAGAGCTGCTGACTGGGACGATCTTATCAGAATCCTGGACGAAAAAACGGCTGTAGACCTTGCCAAGTGGAGTAATATATGGGTGGAAACCGCTGGAATGCCCACGATCAGGTCGATGTTCTATGAAGGATTGGAATCTCATTATCTACGATTTGAGCAGATAGACCCCATGGGGCTGGGTAGAACATGGCCTCAGCGGTTTGAGGTAAGGGTAAATGCAGATGATGGAGCACTTACACGACCGATACAGTTTAATGATCAACCTATCGTAGAGATTCCGCATGCGAAGGATACAAAGATTCCAGTCTCTGTAGAAGCAGGTAGCGCAGGACAGCTCTACGGGACATTGGATTTTGCGAGCAATGCAAATATGGCGGACTTCCCTTATGGAGCCATTATGCTCAACATCAATGTGGTTGAGAGCCCATTATCACGCGCGGCTTACTACATACAGATGCATGAGTTCTTGCTCTACAAGAGAGAGTTCCCGCCATCGTACCCTGTGCTTCTTGAGAGGTACCTTTATCAGGAGCAGAGCAACCTCAATGTTGAACTCCTGCTGACCTACCTAAAAGAGCTCTATTGGGAATGGATGATTCCCGCTCAACGGGAGGCATATATCGAGCGGTATGAAATACTACTCAATCAGCTGATTTTGCAAACAGAGGATCCTCGTTTGAAGTCTACATTATTCAAAACCTTGGTTGATATAGGGTCTTCTGAAGAGCAGGTTTCAGAGTTGCTTACTATCTGGAAAGAAGAGAACCCACCTGAGGGGATCAAATTGTCGGAGCGGGATTATTCGACATTGGCCTTCGAACTGGCGCTGAGGCTCCCTGAAGAGGCCAATGATATATTGTCCACCCAATCTGACCGCATCAGCAATGCTGACGAGAAGGCAAGGTTCGATTTTGTGACCCAGGCCTTAGCTCCTTATACGGAGAGCAGAGATGAGTTTTTTGAAAGCCTTACCCTACCGGAAAATCGCTCGATGGAACCTTGGGTAGGAACCGCACTTCATTATCTCCACCATCCAATGCGAGCTGACGAGTCTGTGAAGTATTTAAAAAAATCGCTGGAGATCCTGGAAGAGATTCAGTTGACAGGAGATATATTCTTTCCAAAACGATGGCTGGATGAGAGCTTTTGGGGTCATCAGAGCAAAGAGGCGAAAGCCACTGTGGAGGCATTTCTCACAGCTAACCCCGAGTTTAATCCGAGGCTCAGGAATAAGATACTTCAGTCGACAGACATTCTATTTCGGGTGGTGGACATGCATGAAGCCATGAAAAAAGCCCCTACGTCTGCAGAGGCTCCCATATCTCAGTAGTACCTGATAGCTATTCAGCAGCTGGCACCACTTCAAAGGAGAAGCTCAGGTCAGCCCAGGCGAAGGTGACAGTTCCGTCATCAGACACATCAAACATGAGTCTCTCTACAGCGTTTTCAGTTGCTTCCGGTGTTACCATGAATCTTAAGACATCCTGGCTATCATCATAGTCATAGGCACCCCATTGGTCCACTACATTGTTGAGTATGACCGTCCACTCTCCCTCAGTAGGGATGGTAAACAAAGAATATTGTCCGGCAGCCACAGGCTCCCCGTTAATGGTAATGTCCTTATCGATGGTGAACACGTTAGCCTCATTAGCGCCTGTTCTCCAAACTTTGTCATAAGCCACCAGGTCACCCCAGACTGTTCGTCCTTTGACAGCAGGAGAGCTGTAATCGATCGTTACATTGGTGCCATTGACATTGGCCGTAGCGGTAGCCGGTGGAGAAGGTCGTTTAGATTTATCCTCGACTTCTTCGACTTCCTCTTCTGTAGTATCCGTTTCCTCAGTTGTGCTTTTATTGGGAGAGCATGCTACCGCGAATAGGACAACTAAGGCTAATACCGCTGAGTTAAAAATTCTAATCTTCATTTGCTGATTTGGTTGATTCAACTGTGGTCTACGTATTAAAAGGAGCAGGGTTGGGCTTTTTACCCGATAGGGTTATATCACCTTTGAGTGAACCATTCTGAACATAGACTGTCCTACAAACGGTCAACTATTAGCGAGGAGATATATCTAACTCATTGATTATCATATAATTGTTGTTGAGGTACAAAATTTGTTATACAAGACTTCATGAACTAGAAATTTAAACTATCGATTATGAGCATGATTGGAATTGAAATCCCGAAAATCCCAGGTGAAGAGCAGGATATTGAAGTAGAAGTAAGAATCAATGGGGTCAAAAAGAACTACAACTATAGAGTAGAGATATTCTACTGGGACAACTGTCCTTACCCAACCGAAGACCGTGTGGAATGCATCAAGAGCCTGATCAAGGGATATGATGACCAATGGGACTTAGCTCATATCGGTATACCCAATGATGATTTTATTCCCATCACCTTCAGAAAGAAAAGGGGCTAAGAGCAATCATGAACTCAGCATTGGGGTTATTTTTGCCTCAAAATTGAGTTCATGAAATACATTCTTCTTCTAAGTGCGTGCGTCCTTTCGTCAATAGGGTTGCGCGCTCAATGCACAAAATGTGAGGTTCCTGAAAATCGCTTTTCGGACTATTGTTATACGTCTGATGAGTTCGAGAGCTATTGTGCCCAGTTTTCCAGCGAGCAGTTGGGCTATAAATTGGCGGTAGGTAAGAAGGTGCGAGATATTCCGGGTAACGAGGATTTTGATCTTGCCTACCTGTTATCACTAACGGAGAATAAGAAACTTAAGATTAGCGCAAAGGACATTCTATTCTTAAAAGAGGCTACCGCAAGCTGGATGGTGGAACGCCGAAAATACGGACATACCTACACACAGTCCGGACTTGGATACAAAGTAGTCAAGGAAGGTGCCGGGGAGCTACCAGAGGCTGACAAGCCAGTACAGGTTCATTACACAGGCTACCTCGAGGATGGTACCAAGTTCGATAGCTCATATGATCGTAACCAACCCTTCTCGTTTGTCTTGGGCAAGGGCCAGGTGATCAAAGGCTGGGATGAGGGTGTCGCATTGCTAAAGAAAGGCAGCAAGGCTATCCTTAGAATTCCTCCGGATATTGCCTATGGTCCTAGAGCCAGAGGCCCCATTCCCGCCAATGCTACTTTGTATTTCGAGATTGAGGTGTTGGAGGATTAATGCTGGAAGGAAGTTAAGCCTCATTACAAACCCTCTATGATGGGTGTTGACTTAAAATCCACTATTTTTAATAATATAAACTACCAAGGGATGAAAGGCGTAACATTCTTAAATGACAAGAAACGCAATAAACGTTTTGTTCAAATTGACTTGGATCATCTGGAGGCTCATCAAAACGAATTAGAAGATTTTTTGGATATGGTAATTGCAGAAAGTCGAAAACATGATGAAGAGGTGAGCTGGGACCCAGTCAAAAAGGAACTGAAGAAGGAAGCTTAAGTTTAGTATATAGTATAAGCCTCAAGAAAAAGGCTGCTAAAGAGTTAGTCAAGCTGCCGTCTAAAATCGCTGTTTTAGTGGCGAATGTCATTGATCACTTATCAGAAGAACCCCGTCCACCCGGTAGTCAAAAACTCAAGGGGAGTAAGGAGAACCTTTGGAGGATAAGGGTTGGGGGGGATTATAGAATAATTTACATAATTGACGATAAAGTCAGAATCGTCAATATCCGCAGGATTGGTCACCGAAAAGAAATTTATAGAGATTGAACTTATTATCAATCTATGGGACTAATTCCGTACACCTCTTATCAGAAATATGTTCGCCATTGAACGTTCAGTTCATTGATTATTTTATTAAGTATCTGATAATAAGTTGCTTGTATACTTTGGCACAGTAATGGTCAACATTGAGATCAATGAAACGATTGATCTCAAAATATCGCCAACAGTTCACCATCATAGCAGGCATCATAGTCGCTATCCTGATCACTGCCAGCAACCCTGGGTTTGCTGGTATCTTTTAGTGATGATCAGTAGTGCCTCCGCGCCTTAGGACAGTACTAATTCTGTCTCACAAAGGCTTGGTCTAGGCAAGGCAAAGCTACAACTACCAAACCTTCTTAGATCAGTGCAATTTGGAATAATACTTGTGCTTACGTTTTCCACAATACAGAGCTAGAAACTCCACACAAAATATAATTCTTATCAGGTCGACTTTGCTTACGCAATTGAAAGTCACGGCCTTATTAATAAACCGTTAAGTGTGGATTTTTCTGTCTCATTGTCAATGACTTAGCTAATACCTGCTATGATGAGAGTTGGTATTTAAAATTATTTCCCATTAATTAGACATAGCTAATAGGGTGAGTGTAAGTAATTAACCTATAGAAAACTGTTAAATAGGTATTTTTCCTAAAACGGTTTCTTGGGTGGTTGCTCTTGTTATTAACTAATTCGATTTAATTAGTTGTTATTTTTTAGTTACATCACCTGATCAATATGAATCATAAGATTCGAATTACTGAATTTCACACGTTAGTACGATTTTTAGGCGTGAGTTGTCTAGTCTTCATCTCGTCACTTTTTGCTTGGTCACAGCCAAGCATATCCATAGTGTCAGGTTACCCAAGTTCTGACTGTGAAGAGATTAATACTAAAATTGAGATTACTTACAATAATTCAGCTTGTATTGAAACCGAATGGAGATGTAGCTTCAGCGAAGATGGTTTTGAAACAGGAAATGACTTCTGGTGCGGTAATGTTACCGGTGCTGGGAGTAATGGGTATATTACAGAACCTGTTGATTTTAGGTTAAGGCACGCTCTTGCACCGTTTGTTTCTGGAGTATTGGCGGCACCTGAAGGTGAAATGTGGATACAAGTTCAACAGAATTGCCACCCGAATCCTACGGTTTACTCCCAGAAAATCAAATTGGAGGTAGGCCCAACATTACCTTCTTTCGACTTCAGTTGGCCCAGTAAGAATATTTGTTCTGGAGAGTCTTTTTCTAACGATTTGCTTAATGTAACAGCGGCAACAGAATACGCATGGGTAGCGGAAGTAATCAGCGGAAGTTTCGATGAGGTGACTGATGGTGATGTCGGTACATTTAGTGGTTCGAGCTTCACTGAAACTCTTACCAATAGCTCGGAAGGAGACGCTCATGTAAGATTCACCTTTACACCCAAAAACGCCCATTGCTATAATACCTCAGGAAATCAGACTTTTGATGTGTATGTTGATGCTCCTCTACAGGTAGGTGCTGTATCATTAGACCCGTATCAGGACTACTATTGTGCAGAAAGTCTGTTTGATTTGGATGTTCAGGGCGCTTCGACTGGTTACCAAATCATTTATCAGAAAGATTCTGATGCCCCAGGCACTTGGCGGGATTATGCCGGAGTGCTAAATGGGATTGAGGCAAGCTACTTCGGTGAAACCACTAAGTTTAAAGTCAAGGTAGGTTCAGATTGTCAAAATCAGGAATACTCCGCTGAAGCCACAATGAGCTACCAGGCTGATCCAATTTTTGAAGCTCCGAATAGTCCTGATAATACCATTACTTTGAGCCGTTGCTCAGGAGTGGATGTGGCTTATACAGTGGAGACTGATATCAATGCTAACCTTTCATGGACTGTCACCAACAGTTCAGGTCACATTTCGGGCTATTCCACAGTCTTGCCTTCAACGGAAGTGGATTCCTATACTATTGATGACGAACTAGTCAACGATAGTGATGAAGTTGAATCAATAACCTACGAGTTCACCGCTGAAAAGAATGGTTGCACCAGTGCTGTAGCCAAAGTGACAGTTAATGTCCAACCGGAAAATAAAGCAGGTACACTTTCAGTGCTTACCCCTACGCTTTGTCAGAGTGCTCAATCACAAACTGTTACACTAGACTTAGCTGGGCGAAAAGGAGCAGATGTAGATCTCCTTTACAAGGAGCCAGGATCAACTATCTTCTTGATAACAAATTGGCCTAATGGTGATGCCCAAACTGCAGATTTTGATATTTCTGGCTATGCACAAACTTCTAGTGACTTGACTTATGAATTCAAAGTTAAGTCCAAGGCCGCTAGCTGCATACTTACAGAAGACTTAGAGTCAGACGTAGTAACCGTCACCCTGAAGCCCATTCCGATTCTCACGGTGAGTGTTGAAGATACGGACCAAAACCAAATCACCGATGGAGCTGTACTATGCTATGGCGATCAAATCACAATACTATCATCAAGTACTGTCAGCGGCACAGAATTTTCATGGTCTAGGTCAGTGTCAGGTGGAAACTCTAACCTCAATAGTAACAGCGGTTCAGGTGGGATAATTAACAACAACCTCTATAATTACGGATCCACTGATGTCTCGGTGTTGTACACCATCACGCCTGTGAATGATCCCAATGCGGCCAATTGCATTGGAGCGTCCCAGACATTTTCTTTCACAATTAAACCCCAGAGTTCACACGGGGATTTGACCTTCAACAGCAACACAACCAGTCAAAGGTATTGTGTTGGAGAGTCAGTGAACATCCAGGTTCGAGCCGAAGGGAACTTTGCCAATCAAGTTGAAATCGAACGGAGAGCGCCAGGTGGTATGTGGGTAAGCTTGGGCACAAGAAGTGCTGGGCAACTCGTGAATGTTGTGATTGATGAAACCACTGAATTCAAGTCAACAGCGATTGGTGATTGCCCTATTGCAGGGTCGCGCGTTGAGACTGTCTATTTTGATAACACACCATCACAAACCAATATAGCCCTTGTGGACACAGACGGTATTATTTGTAATGGCCAGTCTGTTGAAGCCATACTGACAAGTGATCTCGGTAGCAACTTGAGTTTCCAATGGCAAAGGTTTATAGATGGTTCTTCCGTAGTGGATGGCACTGGTACTGTTGGTGAGATAAATAACGAGTTTCTATTGAGTGACCCAGACGTAATTAATGGCAAAACTGCCAATGATGTTGATGTCACTTACCGTTATGAGGTCACCGCCTACAATACCACCAATGGCCAGTGCACAGGACCAACAGAAGAGTTTACCATTACTGTACCTCCGTCCTTTAGCCTAGGTGGTCCTATGACTGTCGACGAGCCTGTTCTTTGTATAGATGGAGTTGGTACGAGCCCTGTTACACTCTCCGCTCACCCGAGCCTCTTTGGAAACTTTAAATGGCAGAAGATCACCTCAACAATATTTGATGCCCAAATCATATACAATGACATTGAAGGGATGCCTTGGGTGGATATTGCGAGCAATCAGACCTCAATTACAGAGAGCTTAGGAGAGTCGCATTACTTTCGACTCATTCTAGAGGAGGAATGCACCTATGATGTCTTTGGTAATTATGTAGGTGGCTCATATTTTGATCTCGAAGAAATAGTAGTCATCCCGGGTGTAAAGGAGATAGTCAATGACCTTCCTGACCTCACGGATATATGCTCTCATACAGAGTTTACTCAGTTTTTTGAACCAAGTTCAACGGACCTCACCTATGTAGCTACTGCTGAGATTGATCCTTCTGATAGTCACCTTTCTGCCTTAGTGCCATTTTCAGATCCTACCATCATAGCTGGGGAACATGAGCTCCGCCATACCATTCAAAACAACAGTGCCGAAATTGTCAAAATTAACTATAGTATCACTCCATGGTTGGTCATCAACCCTGGGGTTGAAGAGTGTAGTGGGCCGTCAAAAACCTTTTCGGTAGAAATCAACCCTGCCGGTAAGGCGGGGCAGCTGACCTTAGAAAATGGCCCCTTTTGTGAAAGTGGTACACCTGCATTCGCGCTAACCGGTGAAAATGGAACCGTTTTATATGAGCGTCAGCCTGAAAATGAGTTAGAACGATACTATGAAGATATTGAAGCCCTAATTCAAGATGGGTTTAGTGAAGCGCAAGCATACCAAATGGTAGATGAAGATGACTATTGGGAGTCCTACACTTTGCATAACTCGATAGATATCACTAGCTTTTTTAGAACCCGTTCACTTGGAGCTAGCCAATATGGTTGTCCACCGGTTCAAGAACTTTCAGACCCCATCAAGGTTACTATTGGTACTGCTGAGGGTCTAGACTCAGGAACACCTGACTGGATTGTTGAACCTATCTGTGGAGGGGTAAACATAACCAAATCAAGCGCTGACAATGCTGTAGAGAGTAGATGGTACTGGCAAGAGATAGAAACTGGGATGTCCCTTGATAACAATGCCTCCACAACTATTATAGATAATAATACTATTCCTCCACCTGGTAGTTTCGGTTACCACAAGGCCTACCTCAGAAATTATTTTGAAGGATGCTGGGCTGATGAAGCCATTACCATTAATTATCAAAACCTACTTCAACCCACCGACCCCATCACCGAGAACGAGTACCGATTCGGGCCGGGTACGGTAGTACTTGAAGCATCGGCTGACCATACCGTAGAATATCATTGGTATGAGGTGGTAAATGGAGTGTCGGCTGCAGAACCCGTCATCAATGATGGATCGTTGGAAGTGAGCATCAACGGCCCTGTCACCTATGAAGTAGCGGCAGTATCCGACAATGGCTGTGTGAGTACCAATCGTACAACGGTCGAAGGGGATATCTATCCCTACCCATTTCTGGAGCAGGACGATTCTTATCTCCAGGAGGTGGGAGATGATATTCGATTATCTGCTAAAGCGCCTTATGATGACCCGACCTACCTGGCTAGTCATCCGGAGGTCCAGGTGCAGTGGATCAAAGACGGGGCGGTGCTTTTCACTGACGCTGGCCCTCATGACTTTACCGAAGCAGGTATCTATCAATTGCAGGTCACACTGCCCAACGGTAAAGAGCATACTACTTCCGGTATTCGCCTCAGAAACTGGGATAATGATCCAGTGGCAGTGACCTTATCAACAGAGTCTACCAATGCTCCAGCTAGCGGACCTGGGCTTACATCGATCAACTATACCCGTACTTATACGGCAAGAAATGAGGCCATGGCACAAGGCAGCTTTGATATGGCGACTGCATCTGGAGACCTCATGGTCGATACGGACTATTTCGATGGGCTTGGCAGAACCATTCAGTCTGTGTCCAAAGGGTCATCTCCGGCTGGCTATGATCTGGTGCAACCCATACAGTACGATGAGCTCGGCAGGACACCCAAAGAGTACTTAGGTTACTCCACGGACATCCCTGACGAAGCTTCCGGTTTGTACAGAGACAATGCCCTGGCTGAGCAGTATGCATTCTACGACCGGGAGGTAACGGGATTGCCCGCATCTAGATTTGCCTATAGTCGCATGAAGTACGAAGACTCTCCGCTCAACAGGGTGCTGGAGACCGCCGTGCCTGGTGAAGTGTACCTACCAGGAGATGACTGGGACGACCCTGATCGCAAGACCTCATCTTCATTCACCCGATCCAACAGACAAGCACTGGATGGCCCGATACATCACTATACCATCAGCGGCAAGACTATCAGCTATGAAGACCAGAATGACTTTGCTGACCACTCCCTCGTGGTGATCGTGTCCACCGACGAAATGGGCAGTACACTGGAGGAGTATACTAATCTCGAAGGTGAGCTGCTGATGAAACGAGTGAAGGACGATGAAGGTGAGTGGATCGAGACGAACTACATCTATGATGACTTTGGCAATCTCCGAGTGATCCTTACCCCAGAAGCCCAAATCAAGCTAGAGTCAGATGATTTTGTACCAGGTGAGAATGGAGCTATTATCAACCATGATAAGAACCTCTATCATTACGAAGGTATTTCTTATCTATACACACCCTCGGCAAGGATTACGCTAAAAGATGGTTTCAGAGTGGTGCATGAGGACGGACCGTTCAGCATCAAGAAGTCCACCCATGACGATGATGGGAATGGCATAGTCTACACCACTACCAATATCCACGATCAGCTCTACATCTATGAGTATGATGAGCGACAGCAGATGATCGCTTCAAAAGATCCTGGAGCGGACTGGTCTTACTATGTGTATGACCGATGGGGCAGACAAGTCATGATGCAGGAGCCCCAGATGAGAGCGGAAGAGCAAGCGCAATGGCTGTTTTTCAAATACGATCAAGAAGGGCGTGAGGTACTGTCCGGTCTGTTGACCACCGACAAAACACTGGAAGTCATTAGGCAAGAAGCCCGAGCTCATACCGTACACTATGAGACTTTTATTGATGCGACAGATGCCTACTCGCTCAACGATGCTTATCCCAACTATATCACGGAGGCCGATCTGTTGTCCATCACCTTCTATGACAACTACAATTTCGGCACATCAGGTTACGAATTTTCCCCTTATACAAGTCATTCTGGTAAGCAAGTGATCAGTACCGACCAGCGAGACGTCAATAGACTCGGTGGTCTGGTCACAGGCGGCAAGCTCAGGGTACTCGACGCGGCAGGTACCTGGCTCAAGAGCGTCGTGTACTACGATGAAGACTATCAGGTGATACAGACGGTCTCGGACAATCACCTGGGCAATAAGGATCGGACCTATACCTGGTACGACTTCCTTGGTACGACGACCGAGACGGTTACCGTGTACAACGAAGGCCAGACTACTGCACTTGAGCCAGAGGAAGTGACGATTAGTAATCGCTATGAGTATGATCATCGAGATCGGCTCACTGCCCTCTATCACAGGATTGACGATAGAGCAGAAGTGAAGCTTGCACAGTACAACTACAATGAGCTGGGAGCCGTGATCAGGAAGGATCTGCATCCCGACTATACCCCGACGGCCTCATTACAAGAGCTCGACTATACCTACGATATACGCGGTGCGCTGACCGCTATCAACGACGTGGAGGATGCCAATGCCGGCAGTGCCGAGTTGTCAGATGTGTTTGGGATGAGCCTGCACTATGAGAGTGGCTTTACGCAAAATCATTTTGACGGGCAGATCGCCGGTATGAAGTGGTTTTCCAGGTATGGTACGGAGACCACTCCCACGGTGAGCCACTACGGCTACCAGTACGATGACCTGGGCCGCATGAGCCTGGCCGACTATACAGGCGATGAAAACTTCTCTGTACGGGTGGACGACTATGACAACAATGGCAATATCAAGGAGCTTACCCGACTGGGAAGGTTTGGCAATGGCAGTGACGAAATAGATAAACTCCGCTACACCTATGAAGGGGATCAGCTGCGCAAGGTAGAGGATGTCTCTGGAAGTGCCGAGGGCTATGACGACCATGTGGATGTCGATGAGGAGCTGAGCTATGATCAGGCGGGCAACCTCATGATCGAGCGAAACAAGGGCATAGAGCAGATCACGTACAACTACCTGAGCCTACCGGAAAGAGTAGACATGGGCAATGATACCTACCTCAGCTATAGCTACGATGCTGCGGGCAACCGGCTTAGCAGTTCGTTATTCGTCGCAGGTGAGCTGCAATACACGCAGTACTACCATGGCGAGCTCTTGTATGAGGAGAGCATATTGGGTACACGGCTATCGCAAATCCAGCATGCAGAGGGCAGAGTGATTGACAATCTGTTTGAGCCAGAGCCTGGAGATTCTAATGCGCCACATCAATGGCATGCTACCGACTACCAGTACTTCATCACAGACCACCTGGGTAATACCCGGGCTATCCTGAGTGCGGATGAGGTGAGACAGTTTACTTTCCGAGCGTCAATGGAGGATCCAGCGGAGGAAGCCATCTATTTTGAAAATGTTGGTCTGGTTGATCCTGGTATTCGTTCATCTCTGCTGATCAATAACCATACTCCGGATGGCGGAGCGACCCACTCTGCGCGACTCAATGGTACAGGACATATTATGGGTCCTGCGATGACTTATCGCGTGCAGAAAGGTGACCAGGTTAATATGAAAGCTTATGCGCGGTACGCTACCGACAATGATGCCAACCTGGCCGCTGGTGCGCTAGCTTCCACGCTCAACAATAGCTTCTGGATCAACAACAGCTTTAGTGAAGTGGTCAATGCGGCCAATCCTTTTACGGCAGTCGCCAATGAGCTTATGTTCCTTCCTAATGGTGAAAATGACGTACCTAAGGCCTACCTGACCTATATATTCCTCGATGAAGACTTTCAGTTTGTTGATGATGAAAATGTAGGCTATGGCTATATACAAATCACCGATGACGCACTCGGTAGCCATGAGGAGCTGATGCTTGATCGGACGTTTGATGAAAATGGCTACCTCTATGTCTTCGTCTCCAACCACTCGCCAGTAGACGTCTTTTTCGATGACCTCACCATCTCGCTTAACATGAGCCCCATCGATCAGGTACAGGACTACTATCCGTTCGGTGGCAGGTTTAGGGCATATACACAGTACCTGTCTGAGGTCAATAGATATTACTATCAGACCAAAGAAGAGCAGGAGTCAGGCTTGACTTCATTTTTCCTTAGAGACTATGATGTAAACCTCGGAAGATGGACAGGCACAGACCCGTACCAGCAGTTTGCATCGCCCTATGCCGGTATGGGTAATAACCCAATCAACTTGATCGATCCGGATGGTGGGTTTTCAAAGTTTGGAGCTTGGTGGAGGAATGGATTTAGTATGAATGGTGTTTATGAGTCCGGAGGAGAATGGGGGTATTCGAAAAACTTTACATACACAGATGTTTCAGAGTTTGGAAGCCTTACCGGAGTTAGGCACGAGTTTGTTTATAAAGGTAGTAGTACTAAGTTGGGAAATATCGCCTCAACGTTTTGGGAGAGCCCATTATCTAGGTATTATTTTCCTGATTTTGTTAATGTAGGTTTTGGGTTTAATGGAATTGTAGGAGTAGGTAGCTCGACAAACGTTGATTTTAACTGGGTTACAAGAGGTCCAGAGGCATCATGGTATCCTCTCGTAACCCTTACAGAAGCAATTGGAGGAGGGTTTTCAGTTGATGTAACAGGTAATATTGGAGGTGTTAACTATCTCGGAGATACTAAAGATATTACTAGAAGTTTGCTTAGGACTAGTCTGTACGACGGAGATGTGACATTCTGGGGATCCGGAGGTGTAGCGGCGGGAGGTAAAGTATCAATTGAGGTATCTTATACGCCGACTCCATCTGGCTATGGACTAGTTGGACGTCAGTTCATTATGGGCGGAGCTCTACCATTAGGGCCAGTACCCGTAAATGGAGCTGGCGGCACTAGTAATACTTTTATTCTAAAAGACTTTTACAAAGGCAATTAACTTCATCATCATGATCACTAGAAAAGTCAAATTGACCGTCACCCTATTCATAATAATTATTATTCTTTTAGGATTCTACCGATCCAAAAAAGTGAAAAATAGGAGTCAAGAAAGGTTTGATAGATTTTACTCTACTGAGATTAATGGAAAGATTTCGTGTCCAACTATGGGCTCTGTTTCGGGGACAAAGCTATGTGTTGATAGTAAAGAGTACTATTTCCAACCTTATACTTCTAAGCTTAATGAGCATAATATTTTCAGCCAACTGGCTCAACCTGGTGATATTGTTAGTAAGCCATCGTTCTCAGATACTTTGATATTATTTAGTCAAGAAAAAACCTATAAATACACATTTCAAAAAATACAGTAATCATGGATTACTGGACAAATATGGGTACTTGGTTCCACGCTTTAAGATTCATAATGTCAATTAAATGTTTTAAAAAAAAATTAAGTAACTGAAGCAAGAAAGTCAGCAATCAAGTACTAAATGTCAACATATCAACCACATAAAGTAAATCACCAGAATGATCCAGGTAAAGTCAGATATTTCTTTTTCCGCTCGTATAAGGATCATTTGCGCTGCTCGATGGTAATAAATGTCAGATTGATGTGGCTAGTTGTTTTGTGCTTAGGCTTTCTTGACCTATGCGCACAGCAGACCTACACGGTTAGCCTGGATGGCTATGAGATGGAAGGAAACTTTCAGGGTTTCTTTGTTGAGAAAGTCTTTGACAATCGCAAAGATCAAAGCCATATCGGTTTGGTGCAGTATGGATTAAACAACGCCAAAATCTTCGCTATGCTGGATAGACCACTAGACGAGTCATTGGAGAATATTTTCAATAAATCCGTGAAGAGAACCGAAGGAGATATTCCGGTAGTGATCAAGGTCAATACGCTCTATATCAGTGAGTACATGCGCGCAGGTCGATCCTTTACCCGGTCAGAAGTCGCCTTTGATTTTTATCGCCAAAATGAGGAAGGCCATTGGTATAAAATTCACACTTCCTTTGGACAGGATGAGTGCAAGACTACATCATTAAAGAACGGTAAGGGCAGTAGCTTGATTAGCGCGAGTGAGCAAGCTGTTCTAGACTTTGCGCACTCTGAATGGCAACACGAAACAGGTGAAGAACGTGACTATGCCTCCTATCTAATTAGCCTTGAGAATATGCCGATTTATACCAGTTCTAGATATGAGGATGGCGTATTTCCGAGTTTCTCGGATTTCAAAAAAAATACACCCCTGATGGAGAATCAATACAGGGTGGTGCCAAAACCAAGTGCATTGAAAGCCAGGGTGTTAGATGAGAAAAATAGAAAAGTAAAGGCCGAGCATGAAGACTGCTTTGGGTTTGCTTATAACAACGAGTTGTATATCCGCTTCTTAGATGGCTTTTATCCACTTGAGAAAGAGGAAAGTGGGTTCTTCTTCATTGGCCCAAAGGAGGCCAACTTCAATGCCGTCACGAGAGGTACTTACTATCAGGGCATCATAGGAGGATTGCTGTCTTCTGCATTTTCAGGAGGTAATGTATTGTACGCGCTGGATATAGAATCCGGTCAAATATTGAGAGTCAAAACGCTTTAGGATCATGAATCGATTTTTAAAATATCAGACTAATTTTTTCTTCGCACTTCTTTTAGCCGTAATGATTTTTGGAGGTGCTCGGGGGACATTTGGTCAAAATACTACAGTCTCCGTTCCGCTCTATGAGCTTCCCGGTCGTAAAATGAGCATGCCAGTCAGCTTAATATACAATACCAAAGGAATCAAGGTCGATCAGCTAGCTTCTAATTTTGGTATGGGATGGGATTTGATAGCGGGGGGCTCGATTCAACGCGTGGTTCGAGGCATACCAGATGATAAATCTCCTACGCCTTATTCAACTGGTGGTTT
This sequence comes from Cyclobacteriaceae bacterium, assembly GCA_965229505.1. Lineage (GTDB taxonomy): Bacteria > Bacteroidota > Bacteroidia > Cytophagales > Cyclobacteriaceae > UBA6059. Next base: position 5,187,360 of record OZ245881.1, on the reverse strand, counting down.
TTGCCACAACTCGAGTTCGACTTTAAATAGTACAGATCCTATAGACTTTAAGGATATCGCATACGATCGCCTTGATGGAGAACCAGATCTTTTCTATTACCAATTCCCAGGTCATTCAGGCAGTTTCGTAGTTACGAACGAAGGCTTTCATACCATACCTTATGATGCAGTAGATATTGTCTCGAACTTTTGTAGTGAAGAGGGAACCTGGATTATTACAGCTGCCAATGGGATGCAGTACATATTCGGCGAACTGATTGACCGTGACGGGTTGCCTAATTTATCACGTGAGTTAAGTCATGATAAATATTACCGGGAGGACAATTTAGGTAAGGAGTATGAATATATTTCTTCCTGGCATTTGACCAGTATCATTGGACCAGATGGCGTATTAGAATTTGAGCTGATTTATGATCAGAATGATCCTGGCTATTCACATGAGCTTAATTCTAAGATCTATAACAAGTTACTATCAAGTGAATGCACAGGTAATACTGATTTTTGGGTTGATCTAAAACATGAGTCAACAATCAAAGAAAGTGTAATAAAGAAGATCATAGGGCCTATTGGAAGGATGTTATTTGAGTATAGTCCTACGCAAAGAGAGGACTTGCCCAATGCCTATGCGCTCGATAAAATTGAAATAGTAAATTCTGATGATCAGTCTATCTTTCAATATGAGTTTTTTACAAACTATGGCCTATCGTTGCAGAGTCCCAAGGAGATCGCACCTGTTGCCTATTGTGCCACGGCAGAATGCAAGCGCCTCTATCTGGATCGTATAGATAAGGTGAGCGGAGGTCAGCGCATTCAATATCGCAGCTTTGACTACTTCAATAGAGATAATTTGCCCAGAAGAGACTCTGGTTTCAAGGACCACTGGGGCTATCCCAATGTTAATAGCACATATGATGCCGGTGACTACAATGTCCCGATTGCAAGTATGGATGAATCCCTATACGGAACTACAGACAAAAATGCCTTTGACGCTATTTCCAATGTAGTTTATCACAATGGTATGCTCAAGAGCATTACGCTACAGTCTGCTGGTATTGTGAACTATAGCTACGAAAGGAACTTCGGGAAAGTGATTAGAGGAGCTTCAATAATAGGTAGTGCTTCGCTTTCAATTGGTGATGAACTTCCTTTTGACCAAGGTCCCGGCCTAAGACTATCAGAGACAAGATTTGTGAGTGGTTCGAGTCCTGACCTTGTCACCACATACAATTATAGGGGTGGTTACTTTGCTAAACCGAGTTACGTCACAAAATACACGAAAATTGCAGGGGAAGAAATCTCAATTCCATTACCAGTTGCCTTAGGCCCCTTGCTAGTGAGTGTAAGTATTAATACTTCTTGCGCTTCTGAGTTTATTAGTATTTCAGAAGAGCCTATGTCTCCAGGCAATGATCTATTCGGTGGCGAAATGGGATATGAAGAAATTGAAGAAATCCGAAGTGATGGTTCAAAAGCCTTATATAGCTATACTGGTCATGACGACCACCCTGACCTGTTACCCGAAGCGCAAACAGCCTATGACGTTTCAGGAGGTGGAATTCCAATCATGTCTTTTTCGGAAGCAGATCCTACAGCGGCTCCATTTTCAGCACTTTCATATAGGGGCTGGAAACGAGGTAGACTTAAGAGTATTGAAGTATTCAATAGCTCAGGAAATCGTATAGCTCGAACTTCATATGGATATAATTTTTCTACAACCGAGAAAATTCAAATTACGGCTATGTGCATTAATACCAGATATACCAATATCTATGATATCTCCACGTACAATCTAATTTCACAGCCACTCTATATGATAACACGTGAGGAATGGTTGGCAGATATGGATGAGCCATGGGACAGGATGGCTAGTTTGACATCATACGAGTACGAGCAGGAGCATAATCAGTTGATCAGTGAGACTACTACAGGCAGTGATGGATCTGTGTACAAGATGACTTATCGATACCCATTCGACTTTGAGTTGTCAGCTAACCTTGTTGATGGTGATCCAGAATCGAGAGCAATTGCAAGATTGATTAGTAAGAACATCAATGCAGTACCGTTAGAAGTTGTACAGTATAAGGATGATAAAGTGATTTCTGCGAGCCTTAGTACATATGGTTTGTTCAATGCGAACGTTGACCAAGTCTATCCTTACAAAACTTACGCCTTGCAAACCAATGAACCATTAGATGTTGGAAGCGGTAGCGAAGTTTTTACGCCAATAGCCATTGATGCCTTCAATTATTTCTCTATTGACAATCACTATGGTATTGCCCAAAGCACTATTAGTGCCTATGATGCTTATGGAAATCCTACTAGTGTTTCAGACAATGGCTTAACGAACACCAGTATTACTTATGACCCTGAAACCCACAGTTTAATTACCTCCCAAAGCACTAACGGTGTAACGACCACCTACACCTACAAACCATTGGTAGGCGTACTTACTGAAACAGATAGGAATGGCCAGAAGATCGAATACGAGTACGATGTATTTGGCCGCCTGGAGTGGATCAAGGACCATAAGGGCAATTATCTACAGCGCTATGAGTATAGCTATGTGAATGAGCACTAGACCTGAATGATCACTCGCACACCATATGAACGATTGCAAACGAGCGGAGCTCGATATCCAGGTATTGGTGTGAAGCCAAGGGGGTTTTGCTCATTTCGTCATTGGATGCTGGTCTTGTGGCTGGTTTTGTGCACAGGGCTGAGCCTTAGCGCACAGATACAATCCAACATTAACATAGAAAGCGAGTATTGGGAGGAGGCTAAGGAGTTAAAAAACCGTTTTAGGCAATTTAAAAAAGATAGCCTACAAACTTTAGATAGGCTGGGAGAGGAGTATCTGGTCGGGAAGCGTTTTGCTAAGTCGCGGCTCAGAGAGATCGAGAAGTATCAAATCTATGAGCGCCAGGCAGAGGAGTATCAAGCCCAGTATGAGGCCTATGATCGACAGTATAAGGAGGTCAAGGAGATCAAGAAGAACATTGACTGGGACGAAGTGAAGATGGGCTTTGAGCGCCATCATCATAGGGGCGTAGAAGCTGCAGGTTTAACAGAGGAGTACGAGGAGTTGGCCCCCCAAATACAAGAAACGAAAGCCTATACTGAGACCCTGAAAAATAAGGAGGAGATAGATACTCTCATCAGTACCGCCTATGATGAGCAGAAAGAAGAACTGAAGATCCAGGCCATCAACAAGGCGGATGAGCATACCGATGGACTGACCAGTGAGGCACTCACTTACCAACCTTTGCTAAAGGATAAAGACAGTCTTAAGGCTATAGCTGCCGCCGAATATCAGGAGTTGAAGGCCAGCACCGAACAGCGGGTACAGGCCGAGGCAGAAGCACAGTTGACACAACAGCTCCAGGGTACTGAAATGACCGCAGTATCTCCTGCGGATCTCAAACAGCAGTTCTTCCCTATGGAAATCCCCCAAGGCGCTGATTTGGCCACCAACGAGCAAGCCCGACAGATGATCACCTCGCGTGCCCGACAGCTATCCGCTCGTACGGCCTTTAGCCAACACATCGATGACCTGGCCAGCGCCTATGCGAAGGTTGATAGTGCCCGACAGAAGGGAGCCGTATTAGGCACCTATGACAGCCTCGAGCGCAAGCAGACACCCTTTGCTGAGCGCTTCGTATATGGCGGCAATCTCCAGCTACAGATAGGAGAGGTTACCAATATCGACTTCTCACCGTGGCTGGGGTGGAATGCTACGAAAAAGCTCATATTAGGAGCAGGCCTTACCTATCGCACCAACTGGGATTTTAATAGCGGCGTGGATCTGGATCAGGAGTATGGCCTGGCCGCTCGCGTGTTTACAGATTTCACCTTTTTCAAGGGCTTTTATGCCCATTTAGAAGGCGAGCGTTTCTGGGTCAAATCCCACGAGGAAAATCGCTCAGGCACCAGTGTCGTCAATAATTTTTTAATGGGTCTCGGCAAGACCTACACGATACATAGCCGACTCAAAGGCAATTTTCAATTATTGTACAACCTCACAGACACACAAAACGGCCCCTACGAAAGTCCGTGGATCGTCCGTTTTGGTGTGATGATTAAATGATAATGATATGAGACTATTTAGCTTTTTATTGGACAATCGAACAATCAAAAAACTGTCGTTCTTAATTCTTTTTGGAGCTTTTGCCCATTCTGTATCAGCTCAATGGATGAACGTTTCTAATATTAATGTATCCGGAGATGTTCTAACCTCCACATACTCATATTCTTCACAGCATGCTATGACGGCAGCTAAAATACAGAAGACGGATGGTGGCACTTTCGACGTTAACTTTACTGCCATTGGCAACTCTGGATATTACAACAGTTACTTTGGCTTAAGTAACCCAATGGCTGCAGCATCATCTCATAATGACATGATCTTAAAGGTAGCTTATGAACCAGGGGGAGCATTTGCCAAACTCTATATATATGCCAACGGAACCACCGTTTATAGCAATGGTGATGCCGTGGACTATCCGAATATTCGTTTTCAGATTAATCAGGACGAGGTATGGGTTATTGTGAATGAAGTTGTAGAGTATGTCCATACCGATATGACCATCCTCCCTGATGAGTTTGTTGGACATGTAAAGCTTGGAAGGGAAGGAGCTCAAGTAAATGCTTCGATTAACCCAGTAGATAATACGCAAGCACCGTGTTCATGCGATCAAGTTGCCCAAAACACAACGGATGAAGATATATATTGGATGAATACTTATGAGGTGTCTGTAGATGGAACAGGGAAAGTACTGACTTCAATTGAAGGAGGCACCTCTTACGGCATGACTGCAGATCCCATTTCTTCCAGTCATGGAGGTACATATACGATTGACGTTCAGGTAGCTGACTATGATGATATCTGGATTGGACTTACCGATGACGTAAACAGCACAAGTAGTAGCGGTACTATGGACTTTAAGTTCTTCTATGAATCTTCTTTTCAAGATTTAGGTATCTATGACCCTTCACAGTCAGGTACTGTGTACTATACGAGCAGCGGCCCGCAATTGGCAGAGTTTAAGTTCGCTATTGAGAATGGAAAGGTTGATTTCATAGTTAATAATTCCGTTCTGCATACATATACAGGTACAATCCCGGATGACCTCTACCTTCATATCATATTTACCGATAATTATGATCAGGTGGAGGTGAGTGTTACTCAAAATGATCCTGAGAACCCCTGGACCTGGCAGCAATCAGACGATGCTATATATCACGACGGACCAACAGTTGGTATAAATACGACGAATCCCAATCTAAGCTATGGGTTGGATGTAGACGGTGATATAAAGTCGTCAGGAGGTAATTCCATGCAATGGGATTCTGCTTACGCCGAGCGAGGTTCCGCTATTGCGGGATCAGGTCTCGAATGGTCAGCTAATCAGCTTAATGTGGTCAGTAACTCGACCAACTGGGATGCAGCTTACACCGAACGAGGCTCGGTTATCGGAGGTACAGGCCTCTCTTGGACAGGTAATAAGCTCCACTTTAATGGAAATCTTATCAATGGTAATGGTATAGGCTGGGATTCCAATCGACTATATGTCCGAGGTAACGAACTGGTAGGTGCTGGTTTCGAATGGGATTCTTCCAATGAAAAATTCAAAGTAGATGGATCACAATTTGAAGGTCAGGGCTTAGCGTGGGATGGAAGCACCCTCTATATAAAAGGAGATGAAATTGATGGAAATGGTTTGAAGTGGAATAGCAGTAACGGTAACATGTTCGTTGATGGTGGATCTATGGATGGACATGGTATTGATTGGGTATCCAACGATTTTGTCGTTGATGGAGCAGTGCTTACAGGCTCTGGTCTCTCATGGGACGGAACCAAGTTTAATGTTACAACTTCAAGTCCTTGGACTAGTTCTGCGGGTCTAATCAGCTATACCTCTGGTAAGATAGGCGTGGGCACCAATGCGGTCGGGGACGATTATTTGATGTCTATCGATGGCATGGTAGAGGCAGAAGAGATCGTGGTACAAGTGGTGGGTGTTCCTGACTATGTATTTCATGAAGACTATAATTTATCGCCATTAGATGAGGTAAAAAATTTCATTGAGAAGAATAGTCACCTCCCGGAGATTCCTAGTGCTGTAGAACTTGAAGAAACGGGTATGAGCTTAGGTGAAATGAACCTGCTATTACTCAAGAAGATAGAGGAACTGACTTTACATTTGATCGAAATTAAAGCTTCGAGTGATGCTAAGGACGACATGATAATTAAGCAAAATAAAAAAATGGAACAATTGAATAGAAGATTAGAGGCAATTGAAACCAAAAGCAACAATCAAGGGCGTTAAGGGAACTGACTTAATGAAAATAATATGAAAAACTGTCAACGGATATTGTTAGCAATGGGAATCGTTGCTAATTGGATTTGCACTGATTCGGCTTATTCACAGACCACTGTTAGTGATTTTCCTTATTTCATGAGTTTCGAGGATGCAGCATCGATCGACGATTGGCCTCAAGAAGGTGGCAAGTTATGGCAAAGAAGAACTTATAAAGTTGCTAATTATGGGGTTATGGTAGATGGATATCAGAGCGCCACTGCATTGATGTTGCCAGGTGTTTACAGAGGTAGTACGGAGTACGATGGATTTCTCTTTACCGGTAATATTTCATCACCCAAATTTATTTTTGACAATGTATTGCAAGCAAAAATGACATTAATGTATAATATGAACTCTAGTAGTAGTAGTTACAATGATGGTGATTTCAGAATTGAAATTAAATCAAATAATAATGATTGGGTGGAGGTATTTGCACGAACTGGACGTAAAGGCTCTTCAGATACATGGTACCCTCTTGAAATAGACCTGACATCTTTTTTGATCAACAATTCGATAATTGAAGATGAAATCAGAGTCAGATTCATCGTTTATCAGCCAAGAGGTGATAAAACACCGGACGTAGCTTTAGATTTTTTCGAAATTAAGGATGTATTGTATGCAGTAGGAATTGATCATGATGAGATATTAGGTAACGGACTGGTTAGAAGTGAAAACCAGATTAATGTTGATGGAGCTCAGTTAGAAGGACAAGGCCTTGCGTGGGATGGAAGCACCCTCTATATAAAAGGAGATGAAATTGATGGAAATGGTTTGAATTGGAATAGCAGTAACGGTAACATGTTCGTTGATGGTGGATCTATGGATGGACATGGTATTGATTGGGTATCCAACGATTTTGTCGTTGATGGAGCTGTGCTTACAGGTTCTGGCCTCTCATGGGACGGAACCAAGTTTAATGTTACAACTTCAAGTCCTTGGACTAGTTCTGCGGGTCTGATCAGCTATACCTCTGGTAAGATAGGTGTGGGCACCAATGCGGTCGGGGACGATTATTTGATGTCTATCGATGGCATGGTAGAGGCAGAAGAGATTGTGGTACAAGTGGTGGGCGTTCCTGACTATGTATTTCACAAAGACTATAATTTATCGCCATTAGATGAGTTAAAAAATTTCATCGAGAAGAATAGTCACCTCCCAGAGATTCCTAGTGCTGTAGAACTTGAAGAAACGGGTATGAGCTTAGGTGAAATGAACTTACTACTACTCAAAAAGATAGAAGAGTTGACGTTGCACTTGATTAGGCAGCAAGCTGAGATCGATTCGCTAAAAACAACTAAGAAATAGAAGGAGACCTACGAAGTTTCCAAAACTTCGTAGGTCTTAGGTTAAATCACAGATTCAACCAATAGGTGAGCTTAAAGACCAAAGCTCGGGTGCGAGGAGCAAAGTCCCTCACCAGATCATCCTCAAAGCTGTAGAAATAATTGTCAGTGTAGACGATAAAGAAGTCAGAGACTGGTTTAAATCTCCACTGTAATCGGGCGTTGATATTGATGTTTTCGTTTTGGCTGTTGAACTGTATGAAGTTCGTTATGAAGAGACTTCTGGTAAGGGTCAAGTCAAACCTGGGTCCGATCAGGAATATATTTGAAGTCGCATATGGCGCTGGCAACTCCACACGATTGTAGTTGAAGGTCAAAGAGACATTGCCATAGGGCTGAAAGCGATAGGTGAGCTCAGTGTTGAGCTGATAGCGGTTGCCGTTGAAGTATTGACCAAGACTTGTACTGACATTATAGTTGAAAAGCTTACGTGGATCAGAGCTGTAGCGTGCAAAGAAATTGACATACTCATACGAGCTTCCGGCGGGTAGCGGTTCTCCATCGGAGCGCGTAGGATCAAAGTCGCTGAATAAGTAGGTGAATCGTCTGTTGACCGCTACGCGACTGTTGGCCAGGTTTTGAAAACGAAAATCATAAAAACCCCTGATTAATTGATCGGACTTGCCGACATCACCTCCCCAGAACTGCTCAAAGAGAATCCCCGGACCGTGGTTGTTGATGATCTTCGATTGAGGGTAGAAGGTACGTGAGATAGTGGGACTTACCGAGTTGATACCTGTCCTGCGTACAAACCCCACTTCAGCATTGTAGTTTTCACCTACCAGCAAATGATTCCACTCGATATTCCACTGTGGATTGTTATAAATCACTGAGGCACCTTGTGAGTATTGTTCATCCAGTTCTCTATCCTGAAATGTGCGGTGATAGAATATTTTGCTGGTAAGCCGGTTGTTGTCCGTTGCAAGATTAAGATCAATACCGGCCGTACGATTAAAGCCAGTGGGTTCTTCGAAAAGCTTATCGGTGAAGCTGGAATTGAAGGACTGTTTGTTAACGAAGATACCTGAGATATTGGACCTGGCGCTGATGCGCTGCTGTGCCACGGCCACTACATAATTCAATGCCGGCAAGTTGATTTCCTTATCTTCGGCTGCCTGGATATCCATAAGGCCGATGCGAAGTTTACTATTGATATTACCACTGACTCTGGCTCCCCCTACGATCTTGTTTTGAACGTTGGTACCAGTAGCTGTATCGATAGCCACACCTATGCGCCTACTAAAGAAGGGACGGGCGTCCTCTGAGCCAAAGGAGGCGAACAAGTCAGCATTCTCCAGAAAGAACTGTCGTCGCTCGGGAAAGAAAATTTCGAAACGATCAAGGTTGGTGACCTGCTGATCCACCTCTACCTGGGAGAAATCGGGATTGATAGTAAGATCAAGGTTCAATGCTGGGGTCAACGCGATCTTCGCATCACCTCCTACCGAAAAGTTACGGTCAGTGGGCGTATCCTCCTCATAGTTTTTGTTGATTCCTCCAGCCATAAAGGGTATCAATGCGATGTTAGGCCCTTGCTTTTTAGGCGGTTTGTCCCATACCATTTCTCCGGCATAGGCCAGCGTGTAGGGGCGCCAGTTGCGAGGAATGTAGCTCCATGAGGCACGTTCATTTTCCTTGCTGTCAATCCGATAGACCATAAAGTTCCATTTATCACGATCGCTCTTGTATCTAAGTGTCTTAAAAGGAATAGCAAGCTCTGCGGTCCATCCTTTCTCATTTATTACCACTTCACTAAACCATTTATTGTCCCATGACAAAGAGAAGTCTGAACCTACAGTACCCCCATTGGAGACCAGCCCTTCGCGTTGTACGCCGAAAGGATTAACCCCAAAAGAAAAAGCGTTGGTCTTGTCCTGATAGGTATCGAAAAGAAAGGCCAGTCCATCAGCACCGGGTGATCGATAATCTCGTCGCAGAGAGGTGATCACATAGTCACCATCTTTTTCATCAAACCATTGTACGCCCACGTAGAGATTCTTATCGTCGTAGGTGAGTTTCACCACTGTCTTAGTGGTCGCCATTGAGGTATCAAAAGGGAAGAACTGAAAGAAATCATCAGCAGGGTCAGCTTGGAGCCATGTTTCCTCCAGTAGATTACCGTCCAGGACGATCTCATCGACGGCCTGTACTATATTGACTGAAGGAGTCTTTGACTTTTCCTGACCTACCGCGCTAAAGGTGACGGTGAAAACAATGGCCAGTACTGCTGCTAATCGCATGATACTTTACCTAGTTTGCTTATTATTTTCTTAATATTGTGGAATATAAAAGATTCAATCACTGCAATCTGTTCGCTGATTTTAGAGATAATGTATAAGTGGTCTTATTCACGGATAATCAGCAAAATTTACACACCTCAATCAAATAGATAAATTGGAATTTAAGAGCTTAGGATTAGCCGGGGAAGTACTCGAAGGATTGGACGCTATGGGCTTTACAAAGCCTACACCAATTCAGGAAAAAGCCATACCCATTATCATGAATGGGGGTGATCTAATCGGTTGTGCCCAGACAGGTACTGGCAAGACGGCAGCCTTCATACTACCAGTGTTGCATGACCTGGCAGTGAAGAAAAATAGGGGTACGGTAGACACGGTTATTCTGGCGCCCACACGAGAGTTGGCGCTTCAAATTGATCAGCAGGTTCAGGGATTGGCTTATTTCTGTGATGTGGCTTCCGCACCGATCTACGGTGGAGGCGATGGCAGCTCGTGGGATAATCAAAAGAGCGCATTGACTACCAGTGCTGAAATAATCATTGCTACCCCGGGCAGGTTGATTGCACACATGCAGATGGGCTATGTCAACCTCACTACCGTGAAACACCTGATACTCGATGAGGCTGATCGGATGCTGGATATGGGATTCCATGACGACCTGATGCGTATCATCAAGGACATGCCTAAGACCAGGCAGTCCCTGCTCTTCTCGGCGACTATGCCTCCCAAAATAAGAAAGCTTGCGCAGGATATCCTCAATGATCCGGCAGAGGTCAACATCGCGATATCTAAGCCATCTGAGAAAATTGTGCAGGCTGCATTTTTGACTTATGATCAGCAAAAGCTAGGGTTGATTAGTCATTTGTTGAGTGCGAAAAGCATGAGCAGTGTGATCATCTTCTGCAGCCGAAAGATCACCGTCGACAAAGTCGTAAGAGAGCTCAACAAACACAAAATACCGGCTGAAGGAATCCACTCAGATCTTGATCAGAATCAGAGGGAGGAAATGTTGAGAGGGTTCAAAAACAGAAAGGTCAATGTGCTGGTTGCAACAGATATATTGAGTCGCGGAATCGATGTGGAAGATATCGATTTGGTGATCAACTATGACGTACCTCAGGATGCCGAGGACTATGTGCACAGAATAGGCAGAACCGCTCGGGCTCAGGCCGATGGGGTAGCCTTCACCTTCATCAATAATGAAGACCAGTACAACTTCAAAAACATCGAAACACTCATCGAAAAAGAAGTGCGAAAGGTAAAACTACCATCGCATCTGGGAGAGGGTCCCGAGTGGAACCCTCCGTCACGAAAGCCCGCAAAGGGTAGAGGGGGTAAGCCTTTCAAAAAATCTAACAGATGAAGCTTCCGACCCCCTGCTTAGAAGGGCAGATCGTCATCATCATTGGCTTGTAGCCATTCAGGTTCTTTTTGGTTTTCAAGTCCTGATTTATCAGGCGCTGAAGGGGCTTGACTGGCAACATCATTTGTCCGCTCAATTTTCCATGCCTGAAGAGAGTTGAAGTACTTCACTTCACCTTTCGGATCAGTCCACTTGCGCCCCTTGAGGTTAAAGTAAATCTCCATCTCTTGACCTGGCTGTACAGCATCGATCAGATCGCATTTATCCTGAATCAATTCGAATTTGACGAATTCAGGGTACTGAGGATTCTCACTATATTCTACTACAAATTCGCGCTTTTTGAATGAAGCTGAGATTTGTTGTGTTTCAGATTTCTCAAGAAGTTTTGCCTTAATATTCATATTGGAGGTTATTCATTTTTTCAGGCTCAAATATGAATGAAATGGTCGCTAAGGGCAAATTGAATTTGCTCATAGATTGAATTAATAATTCGTCTAAAGTGAATTAAATATCTGATTTTAAATATGTTATGTCAATATTTAGAATGACTTATTTTTCGTGCTAAAAAAATTAGCATTGAGAATGCAATGTGCGGTATGATCAATGTCACCTAAAGGTTTCTGTTTGTGGTGACGGCTATCAAGGTTTGCATTTTCACCCTGATCTAGCTTTAGGCATAAGTTTTTTCAACTCTTCAAAATCGAACCATGGAGCTAGGGCCAAAGGAGATCATCATCATTTTCAATAGTAAGGACGATGCGCATAAGGAGGCCATTGCCTATGCCAATATCTTATCAGAAAAAGTCAAGCAGTATGACATCACCCAGACTCATTTTTCAAAGAGGATGCTGGGTGACCTGGCGCGTAGATTGAAGGTGGAAATAATTGAGATGCTGGATGTTGACGGGCCATTATTTCACAGCCTACGATTGAGATTGGATCGTCTTAATAATGAGTCAGCATTGGCATTGATTGTTGATTATCCCGAGCTGCTCAGATCACCAATACTATTGATCAATAATCAAACCATGTTTATCAAAAACAAGGATGACATTATGAGCCTTGCACTGGCTTAATACTGGAGGGTAAGTTGTGATGAAGTTGGATGTGGAGGTGGCTCGATCTCAGCGAAGTTAGATACTGTAATGCCCAATAGTCTGATGGGTTTATCTTCCCAGCTGACCTGAGGAAATAGCGTGTCGTAACAATCCCAAAAGTCCTCTTTGGACTCCATCATATCTGTACTGGATTGACTCTTAGTATGAACTTCAAAATCGTGATACTTGTACTTGATCGTAAGCGTTCGCGCCTTGACTTTTGACTTTTGGATTCTGCGGTAAACTTCATTGAATATCTTATCCAGCGCTTCACGAATATCCGCTTCCCTGAACAGGTCTTTACTAAAAGTATTTTCCGCGCCAATTGACTTGCGCTCTCGGTTTGGGTTAACCTGCCGATTGTCTTTGGCCCGGGCGATATCGAAGTAGTATTGCCCCGATTTTCCAAAGGTGCTTTTGAGCCTCACGATAGAGAGCATCTTCAAATCTTTACCTGTGAAAACGCCCATTTTCTTTAGTTTCTCCGCGGTGACTTTGCCTATACCATGAAATCGGTGAATAGGTAGTTTCTCTACGAATGCTTCAGCTTCTTCTGGTAAGATGATGCTGAGTCCATCGGGCTTATCCAGGTCACTGGCTGTCTTGGCGAGAAACTTATTGATGGATATGCCGGCCGAGGCAGTTAGATTGACCTCCGACTTGATACGCTCTTTTATTTCTTTTGCAATGAGTGTGGCGCTTGGTATGCCCACCTTATTGTGTGTGACATCAAGATAAGCTTCATCAAGGGATAGAGGCTCAACAAGGTCGGTGTAGTCTTCGAATATGGATCGTATCTTATCAGAAGCTTTCTTGTATGCGTCAAACCTGGGCCTTACAAAGATCAGATCTTTGCACCTTCTGGCTGCTTCAGATGAAGCCATTGCCGACCGCACTCCATACTTTCTGGCTTCATAGCTAGCAGCGGCTACCACACCCCGATCACTGCTGCCACCCACAGCGAGGGGTTTTCCGCGTAGGGCAGGATTGTCACGCTGCTCCACAGATGCGTAGAAGGCATCCATATCAACATGAATGATTTTGCGCTGTAGTTTCTCAGGATGCCCTATTTCAATTGATGCGCTCATTCTTTACCCGTTCTTCTTCTCTATATTCATTAGAGTTTGATAATTTGCTTATAAATAAGTTCTGTATTTCAATTTTGACGACCTGACTATTTGAATCAGAACTAATTTTCACTAAAAATAGAGCAAATGAGAATTATGAAATCACTACTGCTACTAACTGCCTTTGTCATTATTGGTTATGCTGCAAGCGCCCAAAGCAAGCCAATCAGAATTGGAGTAAAAGCGGGTCTGTCTAACCTGGCAAGCCTGAACTTTGAATATGTTACCCCTTTGGCCAATGAAAAAATCGCCTTCTCCGGGGATTTTTCTACATTCTCACTAAACATACAGGACGTTGATACCGATTTCACCTACTGGGAAATAGGAGCTCATTATTACCTGTTAAGAAATGGGCGCAATGTATATGTAGGTCTGTCTTACAATAGTTTTGACTCTGACCTGACCTTTTCTGATCTGGATTCGAACCAAGGAAATGGAAGCGGTGGTGAGGGTACTACCAGCTACGATTTCACGGCTGTGAATCTGAAGGTAGGTGGTAAGTTCGGTGGCACCTTCTACTTCAGACCGGAAATCGGCTATGCAATAAGTGGCGGAGGAGATGATTCAGTACAGATTGATACCACTTTTCCTAATGGCAGCCAAGAAATCATTACTGAGGATCTTCCCGGAGCACTGACCGGAGGTTTGCTATTCAATATTGGTTTTGGATTTGCCTTTTAATGGCTCCAGTTTACGGTAGTAAGAAATATGACCCTGGCCGATAAGGCCGGGGTTTTTTATGATTTCAAAAACCTTTTCTTTCTACTTTTGTAATGAATTGTAGCCTATCGGCAAATGAAGAAATCCAAAAAGATATTTCTACTACTGTCTTTGATTTTTTTGATCATAATGATCTTGATAGGCATTGACATTTCAAGCAAAACCACTTTCCCTGGTGCGAAGAAGAACCTCAAGGAAAGAATAGAAAACCCTGAATAGCTGTGGAACGAAATACCGGGAAGAAGATAGATGTGGAGAAAATTGACCTGGATCTAATGAGTGAAAAGACCACTCCGGATCCGGGATTGATTGAATTTGCACATACAGTCGGGAGTGCTATCGTAAAGCCAACGGACGCGGGCAAGATTCGTGGTAAGGCTGTATCGGCTATGCACGATCAGACACATCGACAGTTTAAGCAGCTGTACGATCAGATGCAGACCTTGGTCGAGCAGGCTCGCGATCTTAAGCACAGGGTTAAGCTCTCAGAGCGCATCTATCTGGCCAAGATCAACTTCGAACCGGTTATTAATCACATCTACTATTTGTACCAGCGCGAGGATGGATCTGACTTTCTTTCGATGATCAGTCCAGACGAATGGGGACGAAATAAATCTTTTAGCGTCTTCCTCGGGAAAGTACAATTGCTTTCAGACCACACCTGGGAAATTTTAGAAGGTGAGGAGCTACACGCCAATTAATTTGGTTAACTTCCTTAAGTCCCAATATTGCGATAATATGATTTACAGGTTCTTAAGGTATTTTTTGATAGCCGCTTTGGCCATTTACATTTCCTCTTGCGGTAGTGATGACAGCATGGATCCGACACCTGTGCCACAGGCCGACTGCAGTACATTGGCACTTTCGATGAGTGCAACTACCAGTGCAGATTGTTCGAGCCTGGGCAGTGTGGAAGTGTCAGCTTCTGGAGGAATGTCACCATACACCTTTTCAGTAGACGGAGGTTCATTCCAGTCATCTGCAACATTCTCTGACCTTGAGGCTGGCACTTACCAGGTTACCACCAAGGATGCTAATGACTGTACAAGTACGCTCTCAGTAACGATTGCTGATGAAAGCAATTCATTTACCGTTACCGCCACACAGACTGAGCCATCAGGCTGCACAACTTCAGAGGGAGAAATTGAAGTCTCCGCTGATGGTGGAGGCACTTATGAATTCAGCATCAATGGAGGTGCATTCTCCAGCAACGTGACTTTCGGAAGCCTTGAGAGGGGCAGTTATGATGTAGCCGCACGAGATGAGCAGGGCTGCACTACATCGACCACCGTAGAGGTCTTATCAGGAATCACCCTATCCGGCCATGTGCAACCCATCATCGATACCAACTGTGCGATACCTACCTGTCACGGAGGCGCGCAGGCGCCTGACTTCAGAGTAAAATCTAATGTGCTGGCCAATTCCTCTAGTATCGCCTTGAGGACAGGCAATGGGTCTATGCCCCCGGCGGGAGCTTTGGATCAGGACTTGATCGACACCATAGCCTGTTGGGTGGCAGACGGTGCGGCAGACAACTAATCAGTAGTAATATTTAGCAGTAGTTTTCTATGAGTATTTGGCGTCAGAAGATATCTGCACAGCTCAGTGCTGAGAATTATCTCATTCAGTCAGAACCTGAGCTTCCGAGGAACAATTCTACTTTGAGAGATATTCATGCATCAGAGGACGTGGCTGAAGTCTATGAAGCATTAGGAGGTCGGGATGACCCTGCTGATATTCCGCTTGCTAAAGCTGACTTTTGGGTTGGTGACCATTATTTGGTGATTGATGATGCTCTGAGCTTTCATAGATATCGACTGGCTACACTTAGGAGTCCGGTCTATCTGGAGATTAAATCATTAGACCTCAACAACTACAGAAGATATTCGAGACAGTTTGAAGAGGAGTGTGTCAAGGCTGGCGTTCGATCCGCTGTATGGACAAGCAAGAAGGCAGAACAGCATTTTGGAACAGCTTCAGAACCCGGGGACTTCTTTGCCAATGGCAGTCCTGGATGGAAGTACAGTGCGTTTAGTGATTTTTTGCTCGACATCTACGCTCACCGACTTGGTCTGTCACTGATACGCCTTCCCATCTATGCCAACCTCATGGTAGGCGGAAGGCTAGAGCGACTTGACAAAATCTTGCTGAAAGGAGATGAGCAAAGCACTAAGTACGTAAGCCAGCACCTGGCACGTATCCTAGCTAAATAGACCGTTGATCTCCACGTTTATAGTGTTGATGATGTTGGCTCTGTCCTCCTGATTGTTGACAAAGTCAATATTGTCTACATCAATTATCAACAATCTCCCGTGATCATAATTTTTGATCCAATCTTCATAGTGGCTGTTTAGATTCTTCAAATAATCGATCCGAATGGCTTCTTCGTAATCTCTTCCTCGCTGTTCTATGTTCGAGACTAGCTTGCCGATTTTTGACTTGAGGTAGATTAGCAAATCAGGAGGTTCTACATACTGGATCATAGAATGAAATAGCCGCAGGTAGTTTTGGTAGTCCCGCTCGTTGAAATGCCCCGAGTTGTAGAGGCTTTTAGCGAAGATATAGGCGTCCTCATAGATAGTCCGATCCTGTATGACCGTCTTTTCGCCTTGTCTTACCTTCTGAATTTGCTCAAATCGACTGTTGAGGAAATACACCTGCAGGTGAAATGACCACTTGGGCATATCACCATAAAAATCTCTCAGGTAGGGATTGTCATCGACATCTTCATATTCCGCATGCCAGCCAAACTGCCTGGCCAATAGCTCCGTCAAAGTAGTTTTACCAGCACCGATATTCCCGGATACGGCGATGTGCATATTGCGTGATCCCATAGCTGTAAAGGTAAGGTTTGAAGAAGAAAAAATGGGGAGAAAAAGGAAAAGGCTGAATCAACTTCAGCCTCTTAACCTGTCCAATATGAAGAGCATTCTACTCCCGCAAATGTAGACGGACTGGTAGGATCCAAGGACAGGAAGAAAGTTATCAATCGAAGAAGTTATACAGCAGAAATTAACCTTGTGGTAACCGGTCTTTCAGCCAGAACTCCTCCAAAAGGAGTATATCAAAATGTGCATCCAGGCAGCACCTGCCAGGCGCCCGGGCCTACAGCAAGTCCTTCCAACCCAACGCAGCAGCACCCAGGATGGCCGCATTCTTCTCTTCCATACCCGAAGGCAGGAGCTTGACTTTGCCCCTGTAGACCTCTATGAGATTTTCCTCCATGTACTTGATGGTAGGCTCAAAGATCAGCTTACCCGAGCTGGCGAGACCACCCAATAGAAAGATCGCCTCAGGTTGAGAGAAAGTCACGAAATTGGCCAATGCTCTACCGAGAATTTCACCAGTATAATCAAAGGCTTTCATAGCAATGAAGTCACCCTCTTCCGCAGCTTTGGAGATTTCCTCTCCGTGGAGATCGTCAAAGGCGATACTCCTGAAGCGGCTGTCTTCACGGTAGTAACCGAGCATGTGCATGATGGTGCGCTTCAGCCCAGTCGCAGATACATATGCTTCCAGACCACCCTTCACGCCCAATCCCGTCAACCGGCCCTCGTCCACCACTGCAAAATGCCCC
The DNA here is from genome assembly GCA_965229505.1 of Cyclobacteriaceae bacterium. Taxonomy (GTDB): domain Bacteria; phylum Bacteroidota; class Bacteroidia; order Cytophagales; family Cyclobacteriaceae; genus UBA6059. The sequence goes on along the minus strand of OZ245881.1, from coordinate 5,169,534 downwards.
AACTCTCCGGCAAAGCCATCATAGCCCATGATCAATTCTCCATTTGCGACGATACCGCTACCGAGCCCTGTACCGAGGGTGATGACGATGAAGTCCTTCATGTCTTTGGCATTGCCGTAAATCATTTCTCCTAATGCCGCAACATTAGCATCATTGGTAATCTTGATAGGTACGTCGTAGAGCTTCTTAAACTCCGCTACAAAAGGAGTGATACCCTTCCATGCCAGATTGGCCGGATACTCAAGGGTGCCACGATGGTAGCTGGCATTGGGTGCGCCGATACCAAATCCCAGAATTTCAATTGGCTCGAAGTATTCATCCAAAAGTTTGTCCACATGCACTTTGATGTTCTTTAGAAACTCTTCAAAGACGGGAAAATCGCCGGTTCTGAAAGAATTTTGTCTTAGACACTGACCATCTTTTGTAACCAATCCTATTTTGGTGATAGTGCCTCCAATATCAATTCCTACAACGATATTTTTCATGAACGTCTGATTTTTATGTTTCGGTAGAACTCATGTCGTGTTATACATCACGACGTGCTACTTTTGAAAAATCTAAATCTAATAAATCGGACTGTAAGTCAATCTACACATGCCAATTCTTTCAGGTTCTTCCTACCGCAAGCGCCCATTCTATCTGATCAATGGTCATATGGAGACCGTTGTGCCGAGCCTTTTTAGGAAAATCGACGGAGTGAACTATGAGAGAGAGCGACTGGAATTGGCAGATGGTGATTTTCTTGATATTGACTGGTTGCGCGGTGGTAGCAACAAATTGTTGGTCGTATCTCATGGACTGGAAGGGAGCTCAGATCGGCATTATGTCAAAGGGACGGCTAAATTTTTTCACGATAGGGGCTGGGATGTGTTGGCGTGGAACTATCGCAGCTGTAGTGAGGAGATGAACCGACTACCGCGAATGTATCACCATGGTGTGACCGATGACCTGGAGGCAGTCATAAAGCGAGGATTGCAGGAGGGCTACAAGGAGGTGAAACTTGTAGGGTTCTCAATGGGTGGAAGTACCACCCTCAAGTTTCTTGGTGAGCAGGGCGCTGAGGTAGATCAAAGGATAACTGGCGCGGCGGTCTTCTCCGTACCTTGTAATCTCTGGGATAGTGCAGTACAGCTGGCAAAAAAAGACAATCGCTTTTACAAAGACAGATTCCTCAATAAGCTCAAGAAGAAAATTGCACTGAAAGCAGAAATGTATCCTGAACTCATCAATGTGGATGGCCTGGACGACATCACGAGCTTTAACGAATTTGATGAACGCTATACCGCACCACTACACGGCTTCAAAGATGCCCGTGACTTCTACGTGAGCTCATCGTCAGATCAGTTCTACCATAATATCAGAGTGAGATCTATCATCGTCAACGCTATTAATGATCCCTTGCTTGGTGAGAAGTGCTATCCTTATGACATTGTGCAAAACCATCGCTACCTCTCTCTGGAAACGCCTAAACTAGGAGGGCATGTCGGCTTCACGCGAATAAGTGGACCAGCATGGATGGAAGAGCGTGCTTACGAGTTTCTGGTAAGTGAAAAATAATGAGGCTGACCCAAAGAGCCAGCCCATTATACTTAGCTTAAAATAACACTGTCTTACAAACACCGAAAGGATAGAATACCCTGATCTAATTTTTCAATTTATTTGAAAGGTCGAATCGCGATGTTGGCCACAGTCTCTCCAATGCTGAGTGAGGAAGTAGCTGCGGGCGATGGGGCATTGCAAACGTGCACGGCATGAGGGCTTTCGACGATCATAAAGTCATCCAGCAAGCCGCCTTCACGATCACATGCCTGAGCGCGCACTCCAGCTCCACCTGGTTCCAAATCTTCTTCCCTAATGTCAGGTATCAGTTTCTGGAGCGCCTTTGTAAATGCAGCTTTGGAAAATGAGCGATACATTTCACCAAAACCTGTCTTCCAGTATTTGGCGGCTACTTTTTGAAACCCCGGCCATGCCAAGGTCTCAGCTAATTCGGAAAAACCAATCTGGGACTTGGAGTAACCTTCCCGTCTGAATGCCAACACGGCGTTCGGTCCTGCCTCCACGGCTCCATTGATCATCCTGGTGAAGTGAACGCCAAGGAACGGAAAGTTGGGATCCGGTACGGGGTAGATGAGGTCCCTGACCAGGTATTTTCTGTTTTCCTTAAGCTTGAAGTACTCACCCCGGAAAGGGACGATCTTGACATTAAGATCCGGCTGGGTGTGGCGGGCCAACCTATCGGAATAAAGTCCTCCACAGGTGACCACCTGTTTGGCGGTAAAGTTGTTATTGCGCGTAGTTACTTCAGAGTAGGACTTGGCATTGGTAATGTCGATTACCTCTTGATTGAAAAGAATCTCACCACCAAGGTTGATTATTTTTTCACCCAGACGTTGGGCTACTTCCTTGTAATCGATGATTCCGGTTTGTGGCACGAATATGCCTTCCTTACCATTTACGTAGGGCTCGCGCTCTTTGATCTCATCTACACTTATTCTTTTGAGCCCTTTGAGCCCGTTCTCAATACCGCGATCGTAGATGGTATTAAGAGCAGGTAGCTCCGATGTGTCAGTGGCCACAATGATTTTCCCACAGAGGTCGTATTTGATCCCTTCTTCGTCACAGAATCGAATCATTTCATGATACCCTTCGATACAGTTTTTCGCCTTCAGGCTACCGGGCTTGTAGTAGATACCCGAATGTATCACGCCACTGTTGTGCCCGGTTTGATGAGCCGCCAGCTTAGCTTCTTTTTCCAGCAGTAGCAGCTTGAGGTCTGGTTTTTTAAGCAATAGCTTATACGCTGTTGCCAGACCTACTATTCCACCTCCCACTACTACTATATCGTACTTCATACTAACTCAATTTTCAAGTTGGCAAAGATAGATTTTACTGATCAAAGTCAGTCCGGAAAACCATATCAATCAGGTTAGCCTGGGGTGCTCGTAGCATAGATTTGCGGTAGCGGAAACGCAGTAATATAGAACCATGAAAAACGTATATATGACAGCAGCAGAGGCAGTAAAACAAATAAAATCAGGAGACAAAGTTTTCATACACAGTGTGGCTGCTGCACCGCAGATATTGATTGATGCGATGGTGGCCAGGAGTGGAGAACTGCGGGATGTCGAAATCTACCACTTGCATACGGAAGCCACCGCGCCCTATGTGGAGCCTCAGTACGAAGGGATTTTTAGGTTGAAGTCGTTTTTCGTTGGAGCCAATGTGCGCAAGGCGACTCAGGAGCACAGAGCGGATTATATACCTGTTTTTTTGAGTGAAGTGCCCAAGCTGATGCGGGAAGGTATCATTCCGATCGACGTGGCGCTGGTACAGGTTTCTCCACCGGATGATCATGGCTACTGTTCGCTGGGGGTAAGTGTTGATGCCACAATAGCGGCTATCGAAGAGGCTGCTACGGTAATCGCGCAGGTCAATCCACAGATGCCACGGACGCAAGGTGATGGGTGTATGCACATCAAGCATTTTGATGTGCTCGTCGAACATGACGCACCGATACCGGAAGCTCATATTCCTGTGATCTCAGATATTGAGCGACAAATAGGCGAAAATGTAGCCGGCCTTGTTGAGGATGGTGCCACCCTCCAGATGGGTATTGGAGGTATCCCAAATGCGGTACTCGCCGCACTGACCGGGCATAGGAAATTGGGTGTACACACGGAGATGTTTAGTGATGGCCTGATTCCCCTAATCGAAAGTGGAGTGATCACTAATGAAAAGAAGAAACTCAACCGCGAAAAGACTGTGTCTTCCTTCGTTATGGGAACGAAGAAACTTTATGATTACATCCATAATAACCCAGGTATCCAGATGATGGACGTGGCGTATGTCAATGATGTAGCTAACATCCGTAAGAACCCAAAAGTGACGGCCATCAACAGTGCTATTGAGATCGATCTTACCGGACAGGTTTGTTCTGACTCTATTGGCATGAAGCATTTCTCGGGTGTTGGGGGACAGATTGACTTTATCAGGGGCGCATCTTACTCCAAGGGAGGTAAACCGATCATTGCCATCTCTTCCACCACGCCTAAAGGAGTGAGCAAAATCGCGCCTTACCTCAAACAAGGAGCGGGTGTGGTCACCACAAGAGCAAACATCCAATATGTGGTGACAGAATACGGTGTAGCGAACCTCTATGGTCGTTCTTTGAAGGAGCGTACACGAATGCTCATTGATATTGCGCACCCGGATCACAGAGCTACTTTAGAAGCCGCCGCATTCGAGCGCTTTGGTAAGATATAAGTTTAAGCCTATGGGAATCTTTGATAGTTTATTTGGCAACAAGGCCAATCAGATAGAAGAGTATAAGAGCAAGGGAGCTATGGTGATCGACGTGCGCTCTCCAGGGGAGTTTCGGTCAGGTCATGTCAAAGGATCGAGGAATATTCCCCTACCGGAAATCGGTCGAAGAACCAGCGAGATCGCGCACTACAAGAAACCGATCATTCTTTGCTGTGCTTCCGGAGGGCGGAGTGGTCAGGCTGCCAGTATCCTGAAAAAGGAGGGGATCGACTGCATCAATGGCGGCAGCTGGATGAAGGTTAATCAGTTTATAGATTAAAGCTGTTAGATTAGAGTTATGAGGCGAATTAAGAAATCTCGTAAGCTCAAAATTTACCTTAATACAGCTCCGTTGTTTATAGGTGAGTTTTTCTGCGTTGGAGGAGTGATGATTCCTATTTTCACTCACCCTGATTTAGAGGGTTTAATTGGATTAGCTTTTTTTATCGTAGGTTTTTTTGTAGTGAGAAGAAAGGTAAGAACGATGAATTCTGGTTTTCATATTCTTCAATATGGAGAAAGAGCCGAAGCGGTAATTGATGCTATTGAAAATACCAGTTTTAAGCACAATAGTAGGACTGTTAAAGATTATAGGTTTCGCTACAAGGTGGAGGGAAAGAGTTACAGTTATCACTATCGTTCAGCCTATAAAAGACAGTTGGAAATAGGTGATGACATGAAGATATACTATATCAAGAGTAACCCTCAATTGTCCTTCATACCGAAGTTGTATAATGTGACTATTGACTGATTAAAGGTGATATCATTTGGTTTATTTGTAGTGACTTAAAAGTGACTCTAAATGAGTGATCAATTATCAAAGTAGAACCATCTTCCATCGACCTCTTCCAGATAGTAGATCATCGAAGGCCATAGTGGAGCTTGATTCTGGGCAGACCATTGCTCGTATTGGGTAAGTAGATTCGACACGACCTGGTCGTTCTTAAATTCCTGATAGACGTCCTTCGTCTCCAATGGGTCGACGCTGATTTGGTAGAGTAGGGTGTCTTGTATTTCCGTATGCCACATCATCTTCCATTCGCTAGTGCGTATGGCTTTACTCGCCCCACGCTCCCAGTAGAAGGGTCTTTCTGGTAAGTCTGTGCTATCTGTAAGCGACGGAAGTAGATCTAGCCCATCGGTGATCGGCAATTGATCAGTGGGGATGCCGGCCGAGGCTATCGCGGTGTTGAAGATGTCCATCGCTATGACAGGGTCTTCAGAGACACCCGGTTCTATTTTCCCTTTCCACTGCATCAATAAAGGAACCGCTACTCCACCTTCCAGGTCGGTGATTTTGCCACCTTTGAGCACTCCATTGTCGGTAGTCTTAGTATAGGTCGCACCACCATTATCGCTGATGAAAAAGACCAGGGTATTTTCGGCTTTGCCGCTTGCTTCCAAATAGTCGAGGAGCTCACCAACTCCTGCATCCATGTGCTCGATCATGGCATAGTAGGTACGCTTTAGCGGATCTTCCACATTGGCATACTTGTCGTAATATTCTTGGGTGGCCTGGAAAGGCGAATGAGGAGCGTTGTAGCTTGCTAATAGAAAGAACGGCTCATCCTGCTCGCTCATGAACTTAATAGACTCTTCGGTGATGGCATCTGTGAGATATCGCTCTTCAGGTATTTCATGACAGTTGCGGTAGATGGCATGCTGACCCTCACGCTGACCGCTCCAGATGTGTGGATCGGTGAAGTCGCCTTCTACCTTCTGATCAATGATGCCTGGCGTGTTCTCGGCCGCATAGAGGGAGTGAGAAGCATAGAAACCATACTGATAGTCTAGTCCAAAATTGCACGGCTTGTTGTCCTCCGACCACCCAAGATGCCACTTACCTACTAACCCGGTCTTGTATCCAACCTGCTGCAAGACTTCCGGTAGGGTAATCTCAAAGGGCGGTAGCCCTTGCTTCATGATATCTTCTTCATTGGGCACATCGTCCATCCACTTGGGTACCCAGGGATGACTATTGACAAACCATTTGAAACCAAAATACTCGAAACGATTAGTTAAGTAGCGATCATGCAGTTGATTCTGATAACCAAATCGCTGCTGGTAGCGTCCCGTGAGCAACGCTGCTCTTGATGGACTGCAAACAGGTGAAGACACATAAGCCTGATTGAAAATCACACCCTGAGCCGCCATTCGCTCAATATTGGGTGTCTTGACGATATCGTTTCCGCCATATAACGGAAAATCCATTTTACCGAGATCGTCTACAAGGATGATCATAATATTGGGTCGATCAGCCGTCGTATCTGTGGACAGCTGAGACAAGGTCTGCTGCTTTTTTGCGATAGCGGACGCATCCCATTCTATATGATATTGCTCTCCCGCCAATGGCCAAAGTAGCCACGAGAGCAAAATGAAGAGAAGGATAACGCTGGTAGTGAGGAAGATTCTTTTCATACTTGAACATCCATATCTGAGTGATTCGATAGGGCCGCTCAAAGAAATGAAATTGTGATCTCCTGACCTAGTCCGGGTAGTTCATTCTTTCCATGATCGCGGTGAACCTGGGGTCATCTCTCAGCGGATCGTACCAGTGCTCCACCTGTATGAAAGCGAGGAACCATGATTTTTCGCTGTGCGCCTGTTCCAGTAGCTCTAGAGCCTTCTCAAAATCATCCATGCCGATATGTACGAATGCGCGTTGTACGGGCGGTAGATAAGCTGACTTGGATGCTTCTATATAGTAGTCGGCCATCTCTTTGGCAAGTGCCATTTCACCGGCATCACCCAGCGCATGCCCCAGTCCACCGCCTACTTCGACCGTACCATCAGATAGCTCAAATGCTTTGAAATAAGTCTCAATGGCTTTATCATGTTGACCCAACCCATTATAGGCCATTCCCAACCAATCATATGCCCATGGCATATTTGGATCCGCGGCGATAGCTTTCTCCATGAGGGGGATCATCTCTTCAAACCGATACTGGAAATAGAGAAAAGACGCCCGTCCGACAAGGTGGTTGTCGTCAGTATCCATAGACATGATGATATCTGACTGAGCCATCGCCTCATCAAATCGATCCATGGCTGTAAGCCAAAGTGCATACCAATGGCGGGCCTGTAGATTGTTGGAATCTGCGGCTATGGACTTGGTCAAGGCAGCCCCTGATGTCTCCCAATCCCAGTCAAGGAAGGCAAGCATACCTTTGATTCGGAGCACTTCGGAATTCATCGAATCGAGCTCCCAGGCTTTGGAAAAGGCGACCCGGGCTTGTGGGAGCGTTTCTTCTCGTGGCATGAAGCCAAATATGTACAGGATGACATTTCCCTCTGCGATACCTACCTGAGCGTCCACATTGGAGGAATCTTGATCCGCCAGCTTCTCAAAACCCCTGGTCCATTCCTTAAACCCCTCTCGGTGTTTACTACCAAGAGAAGCCATGATTTCCCTGTCTATGACCCTTTTTTCGGTAGGATTACACGAGAGGAACAAAAGCAGAAAGCTGAAAATAGCAATAGGTTTAATCATATTCATTTGTTCTGGGTTGACTTGCAGTAGTACAATTCCGACGCGCCCGAGTATTACCCTATTATTAAGTACGACCGCCTCCCCGACCGTCTCTGTATTAATACCTAGGGACGAATGCAGATTGACCTATTGTAACTAGATTTAGCGCATTATCAACCTAACCGAAACTAGCGAAATCAATGGCGCACGGAAGATTTGACAACCCTGTAGTAGCTGCCCTTCATGGTATTTATGACCTGTTTCGCAAGCAGGATCTTGTAGATCGCCTATCGGAAAAAGATCGACTGGATGGAAAACGCGTGGTGGTGACCGGAGCGAATTCGGGTCTGGGCTATGCGATTACTATAGAGTTGGCCAGGAGGGGCGGAGAGGTCATCATGGCCTGTCGACGCGACCTACCGGAAATCCTGGAGAAGGCCAAAAATGAGTCAGGTTCTGATAAGATCGAGATGCGCCATCTGGACCTTGGCAATGTAGAGAGCTTGTACATTTTCACCGAGGAGCTGAAAGCTGAAAACAAGCTAGTGGATGTGCTGGTGATGAATGCGGCTGTTGCTTTGCCCAAAGCCAGGAAGACTTCTATAGGACTGGAGGAAATGTTTTTGGTCAACTACCTTTCCAACTTCGTGCTGGCGAACCTGATGACAGCCAAACAGGTGATGAATATGGGAGCAGAGGAGGCTCCCCGGATGATTTTTATCTCATCAGATTCGCATCAAGGCTCCAGTGCTGTGGACTACTCCGAGTTTGGTAACTATGTGGACTATGGCGTCTCTCAAGGTATAGGCTATTACAGCTACTACAAACTGGTGACCAATACCATGATGGTTGAGCTATCGCGAAGGATCAATAAGACCGGTCACAAAATGGGCGTGAATGTGATTTGCCCAGGGCCGGTCAATACAGAGATAGCTAAGGAAGCTCCGCCATTTTTGCACAAGATTCTTAAAGGGATATTCTGGGTCTTCTTCAAAGCCCCGAAAGTTGCGGCCTTGCCGGTAGTGTACACGGCTGCTTCACCTGACTATGAGGGTCGATCTGAGGAGTATCAGCACATGTTCAATGAGAAGAAGATGGATCCCAAATGCTACGAGCCGGAAGCAGGAGCTAAGCTATGGGAGGAGTCGATCAAGCTATGGAAGAAACTTGGGTTTGAGGTGCCTGAGATGAACTATTGATCTTTGTCTCTTAGCCGATCCGCAAGACCATAGTAGTAGCTCAAATCTGTCAGGTACTCATTCATAGAGTGGCTCATTTCTGCAGGAGTTCCAAGAAAGTCTTGGTCGTAGTGGTCTACAGACGATTCTCTTTTGACCATTTCTCCTTTGGAGCTAACATCAAGTATCTCGTAGTTGGTATTTAGAATATAAGATTTGGGAACAACGGGCTTAGTCGGTAGCTGGCTGATTGCCTGATAAAACTCAAACGAAGGATCGAAGTAGATTTCAAATGGCCAGTTGTACTGTTTAGCTTGCCGGATTATTTCTCTTGATGGACGATGAGGGGTAATTAGAATCACCTTAAAGCCAGTTTTTTGAATCCATTCCTCATATGTTTCTGAGATGCTGTTTACCTTAATATCACTCACGGGTAGTCCTGGAGCCCAGAATTCGATCATCAGCTTATCTTCAAACTGAATGGAGGAAAGTCTGACCGTATCGCTGTTGATGTTCGACAAGTTCGACTCTCGTAATGAAATTTGCTGTGCCAGTGTTAGCGCTGAAAAGGAGCTAACCATTAATAATAGGCACAATAGGCGTTTCATCATTTGATCAATTAGCAGCTGCATTAAACTCCAAAGCTTTCTTTACCCAAAAGTCCAGGTCATCGTCTGCATCAAACCCATCAGGGTCGATGAAAAGAAAGCCTCTCATAACCGTACCGGTAAAGTCCATCTCACGGCTTCCCTTATTGAAGATCAACTGGTCATGGGAAGCTTTGCCCACCCTGACCATCAGTCGGTCAGTATTCTTGGCTTTATCCCTATCTACACCGATGCACATCTTGTCATTGACCATGAAGATGAGCCCGCCCATCATCTTCTTTTCATCGGTGATGTTGGCGGAGGATAGCCTTTGCCTGACGCGATCTGCTAAAAACTCACTGTATGCCATGTAGCTTGAGTTTAAAAAATGAGCACCTGGATTTTAGTCTGAAGATAGACATTTCATCAAACTTCAATACCCAGCAGGATGATCAGCGCAAGTGAAATGAAGCTGATTAGCCCGACTCCTACAACTTGATACCAGTTTTTAGGGCTTAGCTGAGTTTGGCTCACTACCAACTTACCCTTGAGCAACAAGATCATTAAGAAGGGTAAAGTGACTACAAAACCATAACCATAAAAAGTAGTAGGGTGATAGAGTTCCGCCTTGGCATCTCTTATCAAAACGAAGAAGATGTAATCCATGACCACTGCTATACTCAGTAGTACAGTACTGTTGAAGGCAGCAGCCTTTAATAGTGACGAGCTAGGGTAGGTCACGAGGCATTGGTAGGTAGCAATCGCCCAAAGAGCAGTCCCAACGGTCAGCATCAAAATCATTCCCAGAGTAGGGTTGAGGCTCCATGGAAACCACAGCACCAGGTTGGACAACCAGTAGACTGCAAAGCCAACCACAAAATTATATAGCACCCAATACTTCATGATCCTGTACCCTACAACACTACTCTAAGACAATTCATGTAATTATCAGCAAGCTAATTCATAATCAACTTTTGCTTACCTCTTACAAATCGAATCTCCTTGCCTACAGTATAATTAGGATTTGGTGCCAGGACAGTTTCTACATAGTACCAAGTTGCTTGGCCTTCATTTTCCGAAAGGGTTAGTACCATAAAGCCGTGATCTCGCATGTTAGTGTACTTGAGCTGAGGGTTCAGGCTGTCCTTGACGATTTTCGATTCATGGATCAGCACGTTTTCAGTAGGTGCGCGTTCATTGGAGTTAGCGGAGTTGATGCTGGGTGTGCCGAGCTCTATGGCTACCGCACCTTCCGAGGCATAGCTACCAAAGGGATCATTGGTTACTTCTAGCGCCCATGACGAATGAGTGTCACCGGTAACGAAAATCACATTATTCAACTCATTCGAGCCAATAAACTCAATGATCTGTCCTTGTTCGACAGGATAACCATCCCATGAATCGAGGTTGATATTAAAAGTTGGGAATCCCCAGTTGAGGTAGCTAAAGATGACCTGATTACCGATCACATTCCATTGGGCTGTACTATTCGTCAACTCATTTTGAAACCACGACATCTGCTCAGTACCGAGCATACTGCGACTGGAGTCCTGAAGTATAGGTGAGGAGAGACTATCCACGGGTTGTGATCTGCCTGCCAGCCGCTCGTCGAGCATGATCAATTGCGCCATGTCGCCATAAGAAAAGGACCTGTATAGTGTCTTGGACTCCCTCACCGGCAGCCACTCATAGTAGACCTGACGGGCATAAGCGCTGCGTTGACCATAGTCACCTTCATCCTCCTGATGATTCTGCGCACCATCTTTGTAGCTGTTGTTGGCAATCTCATGATCATCCCAGATCGTAATGAACGGATGCTGCTGATGAGCAGCACGAAGGTTCTCATCCAGTCGGTACTGCGCATACCGTGTTCGGTAGTCTGTCAGGCTAATGATCTCGTGCGGCGGCTCGTGAAACCGTCCCGTCGAACTATCGCCGTAAGTACCCACGCCATATTCATAGATGTAGTCACCCAAATGCAACACTACATCGATTGCCTCATTTTCGGCTAAAACACCGTAGGCATTGAAGAAGCCCGCCTCATAGTTGCTGCAGCTGATGATCCCTAGCGTGAGCTCGTCAGTTTGGGAAGGGGCAGTTTTCGTCCTACCGGAAATGGAGTAGCGGCCATCGTACTCGAATCGGTAGTAGTAAGTGGCTCCCGCTTCAAGGCCTGTGACATCTACTTTGACGGTGTAGTTGCGCTCGGGTCCTGTCGAATAGCTGCCACTGCTAACTACTTCACTAAAGTCTTGTCTTGTAGACACTTCCCATTTGCCTTGTATCTGAGGAACAGAATCATTAGGCGTAACCTTCGTCCAGATAATAATCGCATCCTGCAGCGGATCACCAGAAGCCACCCCGTAGTAAAACGGTGCAAGAGACTGATCGAATAGATTGACCAAGGGATCTTGCAGTGCAGCGTATTGTTGTGTCTCCTCGGTCTGACAGCTGCTAAGCACAAGACAAATCGACACTAGAGCGGGTAGGATGGCTTTGGTTTTCATAGGTCGTAGTTTGTCACCAAATAACGATATTTTTTTGATTACTGGAAAAGCTACGACTTTACTAAAGTGTTAAGCTGGTAAGTGTTAGCCATCATCTCATGGGGAGGTTTAGCTAGATTGACTTATGTGATTGTATGGCGGGGCTGTGCAATAAGTCATTTACGCTCACACTGGGCAAAATAATCTTCTGCATACTACAGGGCAACACCCACCTAACCGCCCTCAAGGGCGGAATTTATCCCCTTGAGGGGATTATAGGGGTGTATTTGAGATGTCAAGCAAAAGAAAATTCTGTGATTTTTAAATTGGTTGGACTTATTGCACAGCCCCAGGTTTGAGTTAAGTAGGCATGATTAAGATTTGAAGACATTTGTTTCTGAAATGATTACCCAAGTATCGATTTTTCTTTGAAGAAAGTAAATATCCCCAGTCGCTCCTAGCTCTCCGAAATGATGAGTGACATAAACAATAGCTATGTCCTTATTGTAATAAATAGAGGAAACGCGGATTAAGCCTAATGAATTTCTGTACTTTTTATAAAATGACTTCCATCCGTCTTCAGGAGATTCAATAAAAAAATCATCCAACTCGCCTTGAGAGATTATCTGGGTTCTGAATTTTGTATTTAAGTCGCCTAGACTCACATGGTTGGTTGTTGAATCTACTATTGCGTGCCCAAGTAACTCTTTAAATTTGTCCAATAACAGTTGATCTATTTCCTCCGAGAAATACAAGTAATCAAAATCTTCTAAAACCCAAGAATTTTCTGCTAGGCTCACTGTGAGATCGGAAATCAATAAAACCTGAGAATGCTTTAAGGAATTATGTCGTTTCTGTAATGACTTTGAAATGACTGATTCATAGATAGAGTCGTTACTTGTAGCTTGACCCTTAACATCGAGACAAATAGTGATTAAGACTAATAAGTTTAAAACGAGTCTCATCTAAGATAGCTTTTAGGAGTTTTTTGACTATTCAAGTGTTGTTGCATTTAATTTCCCCTTTCTGATAGGAAGTAGATCACAGAGCCAACCGCCAAGATAGCTACACCGATCATGCTCTCGAATGGCTTATCAATGAAGACAAAGACCAGCGTCCAGACACTGATGATCAGGAAAATCAAGGGTGTGAGTGGGTAACCCCAGGTACGGTAGTTGGTCCTGATCTCCGCGAACTTTATTCGTCTGATGAAAATACCTCCTACCGTCAGGGTGGTGATAAGAATGAGTAGAAAGGAGGTGTAAACCAACACCTGATCGAAGGAAGAGGTATAGATGAACAATAAGCTGAGTACTGTCGAGAATATGAAGGCATTTTGAGGAATGCCACGTTCGTTCCTGATCGAAAGCCATCGCAGTGCTCGGAAGTCCTCACCCATGATCTGGGTAATGCGTGGGCCAAGGAAGACATAGGCACTGACCGTTGACAAGAGGAGCAGTGAAATCACTGCTGCCATGATCTTACCGCCGATATCCCCGAAGATGGCTGTTCCCGATAGGAAGCCAATCTCGATCTGGCCAGAAAGGGTAGGTATCGGCACAGAATACAGGAAAATGAAGTTCAGAAGTAAGTAGAGGATCATAACGATCAGAGTCCCTAGGAATAATGATTTGGGGAGATTCTGAACAGGATTGTCGATCTCATCGATGATGTAAATAGATGAATTCCAGCCGGTGTAAGCATAGGAGACGAATACCAGTGAGACTGCAAATGGTGCGCTGATAATCTCCGACCAACTGCTTGATTGCGGTAGGAGACTGATCTGCTGTGGCTGATCAATCAAGAAGCCCGCAGCAACAAAAATGACGATTAAAGCTATTTTCAGCACGGTGAAGAAGTTTTGAAAAAGGCTACCACCTTTGATCGTCGTTCCGTGTAGGATGCTCAGCGCGAGAACGCATGCGGCTGCCGTATGATTTTCCGGTAGGCCGGGATAAAAAGTACTGACATAGGAAGCCAATGCCATGGCTGCCAATGCGGCTGGTGCAGCGAAACCGACTGTCGCTGAGACCCAGCCTGCCACGAAACCAAGCGAAGGATGGTAGAGCCGCGAAAGAAGGTTGTACTCACCGCCAGACCGTGGGAATGCAGCGCCCAGTTCCGCGTAGGTCACCGCACCACAAAACGCAATGATCCCTCCGATAAACCAGAGTGCGATTATGGAGAAGCCAGTCTTGATGTCCATCACTTGAAACCCTAGACTCGTGAACACTCCCGTACCGATCATCGCAGCGATAACCAGCGACGAAGCGGTGAGCAGACCTACCTTGGGATTTGGCTGTGACATCAGTGGCGGAAGATACAAATGAAATAGGAAATTGGGTAGAGTGGCTGGGGGAGACAGCCGATGATCTTTGAGCTGCTCAAGGTGCTTGCAGGACAAGGTGTCAATGAATAAATTACCTCCATTGAACAACCAATCCGGACATGAAGGAATATGATTACATCATTGTAGGTGCTGGCTCGGCAGGATGCGTATTGGCCAATCGGTTATCCCTGGATCCGGCGAACAAGGTACTGCTGCTCGAAGCTGGTGGTAAGGATAATGATCCGTTAGTTCATATTCCAGGTGCTTATGCCAAGTTATTTAGGAAGAAGCACGATTGGGGTTTCTGGACGGAACCACAGGAGCATGTCAACAATCGAAAGCTCTACCTACCCAGAGGCAAGATGCTGGGCGGTTGTAGTAGTAACAATGCGATGGCTTATGTCCGTGGCAACAAGAACGACTATGATGGCTGGGCCGCTCTGGGCAATGAAGGGTGGAGCTACGAGGAGGTCTTGCCTTACTTCAAGAAGTCGGAGCACAACGAGCAGGTTGATCAACTCAATCCGGGCTATCATGGTACTGATGGCGAGCTTAACGTTACCTTTTCACAGCAGTTTAAGACGCCATTAGGTCAGGCTTTTATTGATGCTGGTGAGCAAGCGGGGCTACCGCGAAATGATGACTACAATGGGGCAGAGCAAAAGGGTATCGGTCGATTTCAATTTACCATCAAGGATGCCGCAAGGCATAGCGCTGCGGATGCATTTTTGAAGCCGGTGATGTCGCGCCCTAATCTTGAGGCATGGACCAATGCGCAGGTCAAGGAGTTGATCATCAAAAATGATAGAGTAGCCGGTGTACGGATGATAAGGGGCGATCAGGAAGTGCGGGCAAACAAGGAAGTGATACTATCTGCCGGCAGCTTCCAGTCTCCACAGCTCCTAATGCTGTCGGGGATTGGGGATAAAGATGAGCTCACCAGCCACGGCATAGCATTGAAGCACGAACTACCCGGTGTGGGCAAAAACCTGCAGGATCATCTGTTCTTCCCAGTGAGCTGCCTGACCAACGAGCAGAATGGCCTTAACCATCACATTAAGCTGATCAATCAACTCAAAGGATTGGTGAGCTATGCCATATCCAGGAAAGGCCCATTTACGATAGGGCCTTTGGAATCTGTGGCATTCCTCAATATCGATGAGCCTCAAGGCCCTGCCAACTTCCAACTGCATTTTGCGCCTATGCAGATAGGAAAGGAGTACGATTATGATATGTACGACCTCAACAAATTTCCGCACGATGATGGGTTCAGCATACTGCCAAGTCTGCTACAGCCCAAGAGTCGGGGAGAGGTAAGGTTGAAGGATAAAAATCCGTCTTCGGCCCCCGTCATCGACCCTCGGTTCTTATCAGAAGAATCCGATTTGAAGCAGCTGGTCGCAGGCGCGAAACTGGCCTTAGAGATTACCGAGCAAGAAGGGCTGAAAAAGCATATCAAGAATAGGCAGATGCCTCAAGATATCAGCAGTGATGATGCACTGGCCGAGCATATTAGAAAATCCCTTGAGACCATCTATCATCCTGTAGGTACATGTAAGATGGGTACGGATGAAATGGCGGTAGTTGATCCTCAGCTGCGCGTCCGAGGCTTAGAAGGGCTAAGGGTTGCGGACGCCTCCATCATGCCTAAGATCATGACCGGCAATACCAATGCACCAGTTTATATGATTGCAGAGAAAGCAGCAGATATGATATTAGCTGATAACCGATAGTTGAAAGATGTGAGATGTCAGTGAAATGGATAATTTCTTTTTACAACTCTCATCTCTCAACTATAAACTCGCGCAGCGAATTACATTTCCGCAATCAGCTTCTCATTCAATCGCACATAGTCCATGTTGCCGGCTGTCTTGGCTAGTTCGATGGACTGCTTGGCGGCAGCTTCAGCGTCTTTGTTCTTGCCTAGTTTAGCAAGGATCTTCGCTTTGAGGTGTACCTGCCAGTATTTTTCGTCACCTGCCACAATACCTTTGTTGATAAATTCAAGGGCCTGATTGAGATCTCTGTCTGTATTGAAGTAGTAGCTGGCTGCCTGGTAATAAACGCCTTTGTCATCAGGCGAAGCGTCGATCACCTGCGCCTTGATCTGCGCCATGATCTTACTATCCACTTCATTCTCTATTTTGAATTTAGCCTTTGACTTTTCCCATTTAAGATTGAGGTAGGCAGAGTTCATGGTGAAGTCAGAGAAACTGATGGTAAATGTCTCATAGTGACTGCTCACTTCCTTTGCGGGTACGTCAAACCTGAGTAGGTCTTCAGACTGATCATAGCCTACCGTTCCCCACCAGGTCAGGTTCTTGCTGAGGATGAAAGTCCACGTCTCCTTACCAGGAATGGCATACAGCGCATACTCACCGGCGGGCACTTTATTACCCTCCAGCATTACCTCATCACTGAATTTGATTTTAGTGCTGGCATTAGCGCCTGTTCTCCAGATTTCATCATAAGGCACGAGATCACCAAAGATGGTACGACCATTGGCGCTAGGTCTGCTGTAGGTCACACTCACATCAGCGAGACCAACTGTGCCCGCTACCGTAAATGTAGGGCTGGGGGCGGGCATTTGTATCTGTCCAAAAACAGTAGTTGCTCCTAAGAGCATAATCATTAATAGAGCTTTTCTCATGAGTATTTTTTGTTGAGCAAGTTAGTGACAATGAATTTTATAATTATATGACATCAAACGGTTTGTATTGTCATTGATTTTCACTACTATTGATTAAGTAATAATTAATATTGATTTAGTTATATTTTAACCAGCTCATTATGAATCGAACTTTGAAACTCCAGCGCATTATCTACCTCACCATTGTCCTCCAATTGTTGATCGCTCTATTCGCTATTCGAGCTTGGTCGCAGACGCCATCTTTAGATAATGATTTCATCCAATTGATGGAAAAATCAGAAACCTATGATAAGTATAAGGTGATTTCAAAAACGAAGCTTGATGATCTTTGGGGCAAAGTACAAACTGAAATAGGTACTCGGGATGTAACGATTAGTGAGCTCGAGCAGAAGGTGATGAAAGCTCAGATCACGGAGGACTCCTTGACGGCTCGTGTGAATGGGCTTAGCAGACAGTTAACTGAAAGCCAGTCAAGAAATGGGAGCATACCTTTTATGGGTATTGCTATCTCGCATGCGACCTATCATTCATTGGTATGGAGTGTAATCGGTATTTTGGTCATTGGATTGATATATTTTGGTTTTCGATTTAAGGTGAGCGGTAGAGTGGTCGATCAACTGCTCTTAGAGAAAGAGGCCATATCCGCTGAGTTTGAAGATCATAAGTTCAATGCACATCAAAAAATGCTTAAGACGAAACGAGAGCTACAAACTGCCCTGAATAAACTTCAGGAACTCCAAGTTCACTGATCCGAATTAAACGTATTAATTGACATAGGCTAGTGCTGTCGGCATGCAAGGGTTTTGGATTATTTTCAATACTTTTTCAACATGTTGACCGAGCAAGAGATTGAAGCTTTTCAAAGCCAGGGATATCTATTGATTCGTGACTTTCTCAGCGAAGCGCAAGTTGATAAATGTCGACAGCAAGCCATGTCTATTCTACAAACTCAGCCAATTGAGGAATTTTCCGTTTTTTCCACGGTTGATCAGACTAAGACGAGTGATACTTATTTTCTGGAAAGCGGGGATAAGATCCGGTGTTTTTTTGAAGAGGGAGCTTCTTTAAAGGACGACCGCATCAAATCAGTCAACAAAATTGGTCATGCGCTTCACGATCTTGATCCTGTTTTTAGTTCCATTTCCTATACAGAGGAACTTCATGCAATGGCCCGCCAGGTTGACTTGGTCGAGCCAGTCATTGTTCAGAGTCAGGTGATCTTTAAGCAGCCTAGAATAGGGGGTAAGGTGATGCCTCATCAGGACGGTACTTTTTTATATACCCACCCTCAGAGTTGCACGGGATTCTGGATGGCGCTGGAGGACGCTACCGCAAACAATGGCTGTCTGATGGGAATACCAGGTAGTCATAAGCAGGGTCTGGCGGACTATCGTTTCGTTAGGTCATTGGATGATGAGTCCGTAGTTTTTGAGGGTACTCCACCGTCATGGGACGTATCCGAAATGATTACTTTGGAGGCTGAAAAAGGAGACCTGATCATAATGCACGGAGCATTTGTCCACATGAGTCATGAAAACAAGTCATCCGATTCGAGATGGGCCTACATCCTTCACATGATTGATGGACAGCATGAATGGGACAAGCGAAACTGGCTGCAAAGGCCAGAAGAGATGTCTTTTCATAAGATGAGTGATTTGATATAGTTGATGTATTCTCGCAAAGAAGCTTCTCAGGTCAAACAAGAGTTTTGGACTACCTATGGTCAGTATATGCGCCCGATCATGTCCGCCACGGGTATGAAGGTCAATTGGGTAAACTACAAGACAGGAGTGAAGCATCTTCGATTTATCACAGACGCTGATAATCGAAAGGCAAAAATAGAGCTATCTCACCCTGATAAGGATATGCAATTGCTATTCATGGAGCAGTTTGAGCAAATGAAGGCCTTCTTTCAGAGCACCATTGGCGAAGATTGGGCGTGGGATAGCTCGGCTTTTGATAGCCTTGGTCGACCGATCTGTCTAATCTACCGATCGTTGGACAATGTCAATGTATTGGATAAAGAGGATTGGCCAAGGTTGATCCAGTTCTTCAAGCCTCGGATAATTGCGCTTGATGAGTTTTGGTCGATGGCTTTTGACACCTTCGACGACCTTCAGAACTAGTAGAACTGCCCCAAGTCCTCACAAGCTAAACAAGCATTGGCGTAACTGTCGTACTTCTCATATGCTGGGCCGGGTCGACCAAAGAGCGTGATTATCTTATCCAAACGAACTTTATCCCCCTCACTTAGATGTATAAACTGACCTTTATCTGACTTGACTAGTTCGACAATATGTCCGGCAGCCTCGTCCACTTTATCCAGGGGATTAAAGAAATGAACCTTTCCAGATTTTGAGTTCTTTTGTACCGCTAGGATCACATCCATAAAATCGGGATCAATCGGCAGGTAGCTATCTTTATAGGCAATCATGAACTCCATACAATTTTAGTACACCATTGGTTCATTTTACACACCCGATGTGAGTGCAGCCCCTGTCTTCTCCAGCAATGTCTTGGTAGCTTTGATACCATCAGACTCACTCATAACTGACCCTTCATACTCTATACCAATATGGCCAGTATAGCCAGCCTCTTTCACGATAGTGAGCATCTTGGTATAGTCGGTATGGGTCTCATTCCCGGAAACATCAAAGTCGTGGGACTTGGCACTTACGCCTTTAGCATAGGGCATCAGCTCGGCCACTCCTTTGTATCGGTCATATTCGTTGATACATCCATCATCTCCTGATTCGATGCAGAAGTTGCCAAAGTCAGGGAGAGTTCCACAGTTGTCCATGTTGACCTGCCGCATCACTTCAGAGAGCCACATGCCATCGGAGGAATAACCTCCGTGATTTTCTACGATGATGTTGATGCCGGCTTCAGCTCCATATTCGCTTAGTCTGCCCAATCCATCAATAGCTGCCTGCTGAACCTCAGCAGCCGTACCACTTCCGGCTGCATTGACGCGGATAGAATGACATCCGAGAAACTTAGCTGCTTCGACCCATGGGTAATGGTTTTCTACAGCGGTTCGTCTCAATTCATCATTGGTCTCCCCAAGATCACCCAGACGGTCGCACATGATCAATAGACTAGACACACCATTATCTTCACAGCGCTGCTTGAGCTTATTGAGGTATTGTTGATCCTTACCCTTATCGTAGAAAAAAATGTTGACGTACTCTACAGCGTCTATGCCAAATTCATTTTTTGCGATAGCTGGAAAATTCAATGGATCCAGGTCTCCTCGGAGTATAGACTGAGGGTCTTTCACCAGCGCCTCGTTAAAAACGGGCCAGCCCTTATCGAGCGCATCACCGAAAAAACCATTGTGCAATGACCACTGAGCCAGTGATATTTTGAAAAAGAGCGGGTCGACTGATACGGCGGTAGCAACCGGAGCTTCGTTTTGTGATTCGTCGGTAGGCTTAGAACCAGAGGTGCAGGCATTGAGGATACTCGCTGAAAGCCCTAATCCCGCGGTAGTATAAGCAGTTTGCTTTATGAATTTTCTTCTTGGTGATTTCATAGCGTCTGTTTTGATAAACACAATATAACAAAAGTGCCGGAAGCTTTCTAACGCCACCTAATATGCAACAAATGGTGACTTGCTACCAGACCTGGCGGGAATGAGGTTAAGTCTTTGCGTCCTGCCTGGTCGATGGCCCTGATTCTTATTAACTTGCGGCCTTTATTAATAAAAACACGATTTAATGAAGATTGAAAAGAACACAGTGGCTTCCGTGACCTATGCTTTGGCCGTGGACGGAGAACCTGTCGAAAAGACTGATGAAGCTAACCCATTGACATTTTTGGTTGGTGTGGGTGCGATGATTCCCGGATTTGAAAATCAATTATTAGGCAAGGCTGTGGGTGAAGAATACAGCATCAAAGTGTCTCCTGAGGAGGGCTATGGTGAGATCGACCCCCAGGCGATTGTTGACTTGTCAAAAGATATATTTAAGGTAGACGGTGCTGTCAATGAAGATATTCTTCAGTTGGGCAATAAGGTGCCAATGCAGGATCAGGAGGGTAATCCACTCCACGGTATCATCATTGATATCGCTGACACTACCGTAAAAATGGACTTCAACCACGAGATGGCTGGCAAGACCCTGGATTTCGAAGGCAAAGTAGTAGAGGTAAGAGAGGCGACTGCCGAAGAGCTGGAGCATGGTCATGTACATGGGCCTGGTGGACACCAGCATTGATTATCATCAAATATTATTCGAAAGCCCTGGAGTACACTCCCGGGCTTTTTTTTGGTACCTACCAGTCGTATAATGCAAATGTGCATTTAGCAAAGGCTTGGATATCTTTATTCCCAAAACCAAAACCGATACTACCGTGAAGAAATCATTCCTAACCAAACCGTCATTGCTCATCATTGCATTGATGCTCGTCCATATGGTAACACTTGGACAAGAAGCTCACCGCCGCTGGCGCAAAATGAATCAGATTAGAAATGACAAGTTCAAGCTCGTCCTACCGGAAGTCATGCGAGAGAATGAGATCGACATGTGGATAGTGACCAACCGTGAGGGCAACTATGATCCGCTTTGGCCGGACATGGGTGGTGGCTACACTTCAGCCAATGGCTATTATATTTTTACTGATAAGGGAGAAGACAGAATAGAGAGAGCGGCACTGGGTATTAGCGGCTACCTGATGGAAGAGGGAGGTGCCTATGACTATGTCGGCAGTGCAGCAATACTGGCCGACTATGTCGCCGAGCGAGACCCCAAAAGGATCGGACTCAATATGTCGAAGAACTTCGGAGGTGCTGATGGGCTTTCTCATACAGAGTTCCTTGAACTGACCGAAGTACTAGGAAAAAAATATGCTGACCGTTTCGTATCTGCCGAGAAGATGGTCTCTGATTTCAGAAGTAGGAGAGTCGCTTCAGAGATCGCAGCTTTTGCCGAGGCGGGGGAGTTGTCGTACACGCTTGCTGAGCGTGCCCTATCCAACGAAGTGATTACACCGGGAAAAACTACCCTCGAAGATGTAGCCTGGTGGATGACGGAGCAGCAGTTTAAGAATAATCTGGGCACATCATTTGGTATGCCATCAGTCTACATCACAGGCCCGGATGGCATTGAGGCTACCTCGAGTGATCGCATCATCCAGCGCGGAGATGTGTTGATGATCGACTGGGGTGTTGGCCTGATGAATTTCTACACGGACATGAAGCGCATGGCGTATGTGCTCAAGGATGGAGAGACTGACGTACCAGAAAGCATCAAAAAAGCCTTTGATAAGGCCATAGAGGCCAGGGAGATATTGATCAGCCAGATCAAACCTGGAAAGAGCGCGCAGCAGGCATCAGAAGATATCTACAATGAGTTGGAGGAAAAAGGTTTTGCTCGCATGGGGATGTTTAATCAGCCTGGTCGCTACCTTGACAAAACAGACGTCATCATTGGATGCCACTCTGTGGGCAACTGGGGGCACGGTGTGGGTCCTTCTATTGCATTCTTCAATCCGATGCGCCTGACCTACGAGCTCAAGCCGACCAACCTGTTGTCGATAGAGTTGTTTGCATACACCAGTATTCCCGAATGGGATGGTAAAAAGCTGCGTGTACCCCTGGAAGATGATGCCATCGTCACGACCAGAGGCATAGAATGGCTCTACCCAGTCAATCGGCGTGTGCTCCTGATCAAGTAGTCGGCTACTTGACATCTCAGAGGTAAATCAAACAATAACCATCGATTGTGCGTCATTAGGGTAAATCAATTTATTTAATGATGCACAATTCGTTTACTCTACAACCCCGGTTTTTCATGCTCCAAATAGCTTCATTGTTTTTGTTATTTGGCTCAGTAAGCTGCTCGGCTGGCACCACGTCAAAGCAGGAATCTGAAAAAGCTGAAGTCATTGTGGTAGCGAAGCAACAGGTCTCTCTCGACGGCCTCAGCAAGGCCTACTTCGCCAGTGGATGCTTCTGGTGTGTGGAGGCCATCTACGAAAGCGTCAATGGAGTAGCGGAAGCAGTATCCGGCTATGCCGGAGGCCCTGAGAGCAACCCCACTTACCGCCAGGTAGCAAGTGGTGCCACAGGTCATGCTGAGGCCGTGGAAGTCTACTATGATCCTGAGGTAGTGAGTTTTGAGACTTTGGTAGAGGTGTTTTATGGCTCTCACGATCCCACTACCGTGAATGGTCAACACCCCGACTATGGCACCCAGTACAGATCGATTATTTTTTACCAAAATGATGAGGAGAAGGCCATCGCGGAGGAATGGAAGAAAAAAGTCGGAGAGTCAGGTGAGTACAGCAAGCCAATAGCGACTGAGATCAGCGAGTTGGAGAAGTTTTGGGTTGCTGAAGATTACCATCAGGACTATGAGAAGAAGAACCCCAATCAATCTTATGTTAGGGCTGTATCTATACCGAGGTTGCGTGCTTTTCAGGAGAAGTACCCGCAATTGCTCAAAGAGGACCTCCCGCACTAGTCGGAACGGTTGGAGTAAGAGTATTACTTACTACGCCTCTTCGCCGATAGGAAGAAAGCCCTATTGATCTATCGGAGAAACCCGTAAATCACCACTTGTAGTTTGGATTGCCCTTTTTATTTCTTACTCTTGATATAGCTATGGATCAGGCGGCCGGGTTTTCTCGGTTGCCTTGTTTTTAAAACTTATCAGCCAGCTATGAAAGTAAGAACCACCCTATGGGCGCTTATCATCTGTGCAGCCATGCCATTTGCCGCCCAATCTCAAAATGAAGAAGGCGTTTACTACTTCGACTATATGGATCACCGATTGGAAGATCCAGATATCGACGAAGACTACCTCAAAGATCATCCACTAGGCAGAGATGTAGCGCTCAGAATAGAAGCACTCAGACAAAAGTATACCTATAAAGTAGAAGGTAGCGCAACGGTACCCCAGGATCGTACCATTGTAGAAAAACCGTTTTTGTATTACGCTATACTAAAGCTTGATTCTTTTTATAAAAAGCAGGCGAAAAAAGGAGGAATGGACGAAGGCAAGGCGGCAGAAAAGCTTGTTTACGCACTAGACGTGGCTATGCTGATCCGGTACCAACGAACCGAAACTTTGGAAGAGGAAATCAGGAAACTGAAAGGTGGAGACGAAATCGCTCAGTTCTTTGATGATAAGGTAAAGATTAGGTTCTAGGGCACCTATTCATCGAGTTTGGAATACTGTGCTTTTCCAAAAGGCACGTACTCTTCGTTCTTCCAAACAAAGTCTTCAACAGAGATACTATCTGAGCTGACCAGTGTGTAGATGGTCTTGCCTTGTTCGTGCTCATTGACCCAGTGGCTGGTAAGTGATGTCTGATCCAGAGTACCCTCTATCTCTACAAAGTACCCACGGTTGTCAAACCACTTACCGATGACATCATGTTCTCCGCTAGGTTGATAGTAGGCCTCAGCTTTAATGCCCTGACCGCTTGCAATCATCTCATTGCTGAAAGTGAGTTTGATATATTGTCCTTCCAGTACCTCTTCCCATTTCATTTTATATCTGGCTTCTTGTGTGAATAGCTCTCCTGTGCCCTCCCACTGGCCCAAAAAACCATCGAGACTCAGATATTCCTGAGACTGAGCGGTAGTGGCGAGTAGAATAAAAACGAGGGAAAAAGGAATCTTCATGGTTTACATCGATTGAGTACGTAAGGTAACAATTGTTGCCCCGATCACCCTAAATTGACAGACATCTTAAACTAACCTGAGTTCGATGTAAGAGTAAAGAGAAAATTCCATCAATCCCATCCTTGGAGGGGCTGGGGGTGGGTTTTCGAGAAATCATTTTCTCTTAAAGTCAATTTTGATTCAAAAATGACAATTTGATTATTGACCCACCCTTTCTCCTCCCTAAAGGAGACTATTCGTGCCATTTTTGAATAAAAATTGACTCTCTTATATCGAACTGACGTTAACCTAGATTAGCCCTCTTTCTAAGCTCGGGGAGCACTTCGTTTTCGAACCACTGGTTTTTCCTGAGCCAGATATTATTGCGAGGAGAAGGGTGGGGCAACACGAAATAATCGGGAAGGTAAGCTTCGAAGTTTTTGACTGTCTCAGTCAGTGTTTTCTTTTTGGTAGTACCCAAATAGTATTGCTGTGCATAATCTCCGATCAGTAGCGTGAGCTGAGTTGATCTCATTTGCTCCAACAGCTTTCCATGCCAAAGAGGTGCACACTCAGGTCTCGGTGGTAGATCCCCCGATTGGCCTTTGCCAGGATAGCAAAATCCCATTGGAATCAAAGCGATCTTTTGAGGGTCGTAGAATGTATCAGTATCTACTTGCAACCAATCGCGGAGGCGCTCACCACTTTTGTCATCCCATGGAATGCCTGTTCTGTGCACTACACTTCCCGGTGCTTGCCCAATAATGACCAATTTGCTCATTTGATGAGCTGCCATGACGGGATTGCAGCCGTGCTCCAAATGGTCAGCACATACGCGACAGCTTCTTATCTCTGATATTAACCCCTTCACAGTATGAATTTATATAATTCTCAGTGATCGCACGTGGTAAGACCAGCTATAGATTTTTGCTTCTTCTTTTTGAGGATTTTGTGTAGTTTCAGTCAAAATACCAATCATGAAGAGCATTAACCCAATCAAAGATTCCAGAAGAAGTTTCATTAAACAGTCGTCCCTCCTGACAGGAGCGCTGCTAGTAGGCAATAGCCTATCGGCAATGCCCTTTGCACTGCGGGTGGACAAGCCAAGCCTTATCATGGATGCCATGGGTGAGATCAGAACGATCTATACACCGGATCTGGTCAAAAAGATCTTAGCTAGTGGAACCAATAGTGTGACCATTACCTTGACCGACCCGAAGATCTATGGAGAGGAGGGCTTCCATACCTTGCTCGAAGATCTGGCCAACTACGATCGCTATTTCGATGACAATCCCTCACTCTTTGTTAAATGCAAGAGTATGAGTGATTTCGAACGAGCCAAGAAGGAAGGCAAGCTGGCTATCTTTTATTTAATCCAGAACTCTGCACCTATCGAAAAGGAACTCGACCGACTGGATTTCTTTTACAATCTCGGCCTGAGGAGTGTCCAACTGACGTACAACTACCGCAACTATGTGGGAGATGGTTGTTATGAACGCACTGATGCTGGTTTGTCTACCTATGGTCTGGAGATGATAGCTAAAATGAACGAGATGGGCATGTTGATTGACCTGTCTCATGCGGGTATGTTGACCATGAAGGAGACCATAGAGCATTCTGAAAAGCCGGTGATCATCTCCCATACATGTTGCAAGACCCTGTTTGATCATGACCGAAACACAACTGATGAAAACTTAAAGCTGCTGGCAGATAAAGGTGGTGTAGTTGGGCTGACTCAGATCAGAATATTCATGACCCACGAGAAAACCAATAACACAGAGGTGTACTTTGACCATATTGACCATGCAGTGAAAGTCGCGGGTATTGACGCTGTTTGTATAGGCAGTGATCGCGATCATAGGGTTATTCCGGATACGGAGGAGGAAATACTGATCCTGCTCAAAGAGGAGGGAGCCCAGTTCAAGCCGGATCACTGGCCACTGTACCTGGAAAAATTGAACGGGCCTAGTCGAATGAATGTAGTCTATGATGGATTGGTTAAGCGAGGGTATACTCAGGATCAGATTGACAAGATCATGGGTAAAAACCTACATAGGATTTACACTGATGTGATAGGTTAGTCTTTCTTTCCTGAAGTCGAGACTTTCGTGGT
The DNA here is from genome assembly GCA_965229505.1 of Cyclobacteriaceae bacterium. GTDB lineage: Bacteria > Bacteroidota > Bacteroidia > Cytophagales > Cyclobacteriaceae > UBA6059. Next base: position 5,142,808 of record OZ245881.1, on the reverse strand, counting down.
TATGCAGAATTGTAGGAGACCGGACTGAGGGTCATCATTAAAGTGGTGACCCGGATGTATAATTAGTAAGTAATAGTGTAAGAGTCCCCGTATAAGTGGTTCCTCAATTCCATTTATTCGAAGTGCCTCTTATCGCTTTGCAGACAACACTTCATTCCACCCTGGTTTCGCTTTGTCAATTCTTCTATGATTTACAACCTCACTTGGCTGTAACTCCGAGTTTGACGGCTGACGATTGTCATTCAGCTTCGTAACGACTCCTCGCGATTTTCCTACAACTCACTGATTTATCTCCCCCTTTCGTCATAAATATGCCGAAAAGTGAAACAAAAGCGCAAGTTTTGCAATTAAAGGGAATCAAAAGGAACCTAATCTCACTACAACGTACCTAAACTCACTGAACCTATGAGCCGGAAAGCGATTGCTTTTATCCTCGTACCCATTTTATTGGTCGGAGCATTTTTGTTTAGCAATTTTCTTGCAAGCAAGAAGGAGCTCCCACCACAGCGACCTAAACCTCCGGTCGTCAATTATGTCAAGGTTCAGGAGGTGGTGTACAAGGAAACACCTGTTGAGATTGAAGTTTTTGGACGCGTTGGATCCTCTCAGCAGATCAATATTGTAGCGGAGGTGGGTGGTCGCCTTGATCAAGGCAGCATCAACCTGAAAGCCGGAGAAAATTTCAGAAAGGGTGAAGTGCTTGCGAGAATTAATAATAATGAGCAGATGCTCACCCTCCAATCCCGGAAAGCCAATTTTCTTAACCTCTTTGCTTCTGTCATTCCGGATATTAATATTGATTTCCCGGATACTTATGATCTGTGGCTCGAGTATTATAATAAGATTGACCTTAACAAGGACTTGCCACTGATTCCAAGCGAGATTCCGTCGAAGGCCAAGACCTTTTTAGCCTCTAAGGGTATCCTATCAGAATACTACTCGATCAAGAGCCTGGAAGAAAACCTAAAGAAGTATACCATCATAGCTCCCTATACGGGTAGCATAGTTTCCGTAAACCTTGAAATTGGCTCGGTTGTCAACCCCGGAGCTAACATTGCAACAATTATCCGTACTGATAAACTTGAACTTAAAGTGCCAGTACAGCAAAAGGATATCAATTATGTAACCATTGGTTCGGATGTGAAAATAGTGCTGGAGGATGCCAATAAATCGTGGAAGGGTAAAGTAGTACGGAAGGCAGGTTTTATTGACCCTAATACTCAGTCTATCAGCGTATACATAGGTATCAGTGATGATGCGACCGATGTGTACGACGGTTTATACTTAAAGGCGATCATTCCTGGTAAGGTCATAGACAGGGGTATGGAGATTGATCGAAGTGTCATTCGCAATAAAAATGAAGTGTTTATAGTCGCTGACAGTGTGCTGAAGACTCGTGAGGTCAACATTGTAAAAGTGACGAGCAATAAAGCCATAATTAATGGCTTGAACGAAGGTGATAAGATGGTCGTAGATGCGCCATCGAATGCATCGAATAATATGAAAGTCCAAATTGTAAAATAAGCTCGATGAGATCAATAGTAACGTTTTTCGTAAAGTATCCGATCTGGGCTAACGCAATCATCGGGACTGTCATGGTCATCGGCTTGCTGAGTTACTTGTTTGGACTAAAGAAATCCTTCTTTCCGGAGCGAGACCCTCGAAACATCACCATCAGCGTGGTTTATCCGGGTGCGTCTCCTGAGGAGGTAGAAGAAGGAGTCACAATCAAGATAGAAGAGGCGATTAAGGGCATTGTGGGTATTGAGGAGGTTACTTCAGTTTCTTCCGAAAACTCTGCCAATATCACGGTACAGACGCTAGGTGATTACGAGCTTGATGAAGTGACTACCGAAGTGAAAAATGCCGTAGATAGGATCAACTCTTTCCCGGTAAGTGCTGAAAAACCGGTGGTCTTCAAAGAGAAAAGTACGAGCGTGGCGATGTTCATGGGCGTAAAAGGTGACGTGTCTTTGATGGACCTGAAAAAAGCTGCCGAGCTTATTGAAAATGATCTGTTGAATTCTGGTAAAATATCCCAGGTTCGTTTGTCCGGATTTCCTGAACTGGAAATATCAATCGAAGTACTCGAAGAGGACCTCAGGCGCTATGGAGTTACTTTTGATGCAGTAGCAAATGCCGTAAGGTTCAATAACCGAGACATCTCCGGTGGCTCAATTAAGACCAGCGATGAAGAGATTAAAATTCGTGCTAATTCAAAAGAGTTTGATCCTGCTATAATAGAAGAGATCATCGTGAGGGCTAACCCTGACGGCACCAAAATACTACTAAAGGATATCGCAGATGTACAGATGAAGTTTGCTGATATTCCGAACAAGGTCTACTCTAATAATGAGCGCGCGGTAAGTATTATAGTTTCCAAACTTCCTGAGGAAGATATTACAACGATCAGCAGCTATATCGAAGGATATGTCGATGAGTTTAATTCTAAAAACTCCAATGTTGAGCTTTTTACCTATTTCAATTTCAATGATATACTCAGCCAACGTCTGGAGCTGCTGGCTAGTAACTTCGGAATTGGTTTGTTCTTAGTGTTGTTGACTCTTGGACTATTCCTCTCTTTAAGGTTATCATTTTGGGTGGCGTTTGGAATTCCGCTCTCTTTCCTCGCAATGTTCATTGTAGGAGATATGGCAGGTATCACCATCAATATGCTTTCCTTGTTTGGTATGCTTCTCGTAGTGGGTATACTCGTGGACGATGGTATCGTGATTGCTGAGAACATCTACACACATTTCGAAAAAGGCTCAGACGCCAAGACAGCAGCCATAGAAGGTACGCTTGAGATGGTGCCGTCAGTATTCACATCAGTAACCACTACGATGATTGCTTTCCTTCCATTACTATTTCTTGACAATAATGGATTCACAGGTGAGATGGCCATAGTAGTGATTGCATGTTTGGCTTTTTCGATGGTGGAGGCGTTCTTTATCCTACCCGCTCACCTCGCTAGTGAAAAAATCCTTTCTCGCAGGACAAATACTACTGGAGTCTATGCCCGCTTTAGAAATTTTATGGAAGGTATCATTGAGTGGTTGCGTAACAAGCTCTATGCAAAAATGCTGAGGTTCTTGATTGACTGGAAATGGGTGTCATTCAGCTTCCCTTTGGTTTTTTTCTTTGTCGTCATTGGCATGTTTAGAGGAGGCTTTATCAACTCTAGCTTTTTCCCTGTTCCACCCGCTGATGACATTAAGGTTGATCTTAAACTAAAGCCAGGAACAAGAGAAAATGTAACAGAGACATACCTAAGAACTTTTCAGGACTCAGTATGGTCCGCTCACCGTGAGATTCAGCAGCGCTATGGCTTTCAAGATTCGGTAATTAGTACCATTGATTTAAGTGTCGGCGCATCATCTAGTAGAGAGGTAGGTAGTCATCTTGGCAACCTAGGGATCAACTTTGAGAACTTGGATGAAAAGAACATTTCTGCTTTCGAAATATCCGAGCTGATTCGGAAGAAAATAGGACCCGTGCCCGAAGCGGAGCAGTTCACCATCGGAAGCGTCAATTACTTTGGAAAGCCGGTATCGATTTCACTTAAGAGTGCAGACATTGATGAATTGGATGCAGCTAAAGTGGAGCTTAAGGACAAGCTTTCAGAGATTAGCGCGATTAAAGATGTGACGGACAATGCTTCGATAGGTCAGCGAGAGATCGAGTTGAAGCTGAAGCCATTGGCATACCTGCTTGGTCTGACACAACAAGATATCACCAAGCAGATAAGGCAGGGGTTCTTCGGTGAGGAAGTTCAGCGATTGCAAATAGGTACTGATGAGGTGAAGGTATGGGTAAGGTACCCCGAGGAGGATCGCTTGAGCATTACCCAATTGGAATCGATGAAGATAAAAATGGCTGATGGTGCCGAGTACCCGCTAACTGAGTTGGCAGACTATGAAATTGGCCGTGGTGTGATATCGATCAATCACTTCAACGGCAAAAGGGAAATACGAGTGACAGCAGACTTGGCATCTAAAACGCAGAGTCTGCCTGATGTATTAGAGAAGATTTCCACAGATGTGATGCCGCCACTTTTGGCTAAATATCCTGGTCTGGATTTTACCTATGAAGGGCAATCGAGCAGAGGAGCCAGGGAGTTTGGATCGCTCATGCAAGTGGGCCCAATCATTCTTATTCTGTTGGTACTCACTATTACGTTGAACTTCAGATCGCTTTATCAGACTATGCTCATATTCTCACTAATTCCGATAGGCGTGATCTGCGCGATGTTCGGACACTGGGTAGAGGGTGCCACGTTTTACTATTCCATCAGTGGTTATGGTATACTAGCCTTGTCAGGAGTGATTATCAACGATGCGGTGGTAATGTTGGATCGTTTTAACAGGAATATCAAGAGTGGCCTGGCCATAAAGGAAGCTGCTTTTGAAGCAGGTGTCGCCAGATATCGGGCAATTGTCCTGACATCTATGACGACAGTTGCGGGACTTTATCCATTAATATTGGAGACAAGTTTCCAAGCTCAATTCATAATACCTATGGCGATTTCGCTGGCATGGGGTGTATTGCTGGGTACATTTTTCATTCTATCGTTCTTCCCGGTGTTTATTCTGGTATTCAATGATATCCGCGTATTCTTCTACAGGCTCGCCAGAGTGATTTTTTATGGAGATAGAACCAAGCCGACCCACGAAGAAGTGGAACCCGCAATGATTGAGCATAGAAGAGAATTACAGTTTTAATGAAGATGGTCAAAAGATTTTTTATTGTACTGGTAGCAGCGCTTCAGTTGAGTACGCTCAAGACTCTGGGTCAGGAATTGACGCTTTCAGATGCGGTACTTCAAGGTTTGGAAAACAACTTTTCTATTCAAATAGAGAGTCAGCGTGTCGAGATCGCCCGCAACAACAACAATGCGGGTGAAGCAGGCATGTTCCCTTCGATTACGCTAGGTATGTCAGAAACATTGAGCCTTACAGAGATCGACAATCCCGCAAGCTTCCTTACTTCTGGAAATATCAAGGGACGAGCGTTTAACCCATCAGCAGCTGTAAATTGGACCTTGTTTAATGGCTTCAACATACGCATGACCAGAGACAGGCTGGATTATCTCGAGCAACAAAGCTTGGGCAATGCCCAGGTGGTTGTTGAAAATTCAATCCAGGCGATCATACTGGCTTACTATACCGCCCTGTTAGAAGAGCAGCGTTTGGAGGTCTTTCAGCGTACACTTGGCCTGTCTAGAGATCGATACGACTATGGACGTATGCGAGGGGAGCTGGGTACAGCTGTGACCTTCGATATACTTCAGGACAAGAATGCCTACCTCACGGACTCATCCAACTATATCTCACAGGTGCTTAACTACCGTAATTCCCTAAGGAACCTCAACCTGTTGATGGGGATCGATGTAGAAGAGTACTATGAGTTGTCCGACTCTCTGGAAGTGCAGGCCAAGGATTTTGTTCTGGATGAGCTATATGCTCAAATGACATCCTCTAACAGTAATTTGAAAAACCAGTTCATCACCCAAGAGATTTTGCGTAAGGATGTTCAAATTGCCAAGTCAGGATTGTATCCAAGCATTAATCTTAACCTTAGTGGATCCCAAAATTCACAAATTCAGGATTTGAGCAGTGCAGAGTTCGCAAATGGTACCAATGGCGAATCGGGCATCAATTCTTCAACCCTCAATTACAGCGCTGGATTAACATTGAGCTACACGCTCTTCAATGGAGGTCGTATCAGGAGACAGCTTGAGAACTCGAGAATTAATGAGCAAATTGGGCAGTTACAGATTTCTGAACTGAAGCAAAGCCTCAAGAATAATCTCATTAGCACTTTTGATCAGTACAACCTCCGCAATAACCTCTTAGAGATTTCCCGTGAGAACGTTGAGACTTCCGAATTGAACCTTCAGTTGGCTACCGATCGCTACCGCAATGGCACAATCACCTCCTTCGAGTTTAGGGACATTCAGATCACCTATTTGACCACTTCGCTGCAGTATGTACAGGCCATCTACAATCTCATCGAATCGGAGACCGAGCTGATGAGGTTGACGGGAGGAATTACGGAGAGCTACGATGAGTAATCTGAGTTCGACCCAATAAAATCCTTTAACATACTGGTGCTCAAATGAATCAATTTCGATCCATGGTTCGTCGAACTCAGGCGTGTATGATCGGCTAACCAGCGGCTTGATGCAACGCAACTCTGTTGCCTTCAGAGTCCTCGAAGTGTCCTGAGAACCCATGTTCTCCGAGACTGAATTTCTCGTTAAGGACTTTACCTCCTGCAGCTTTTACCTTGGCGAGTACGTCATCGATTTCGGGTACGGAGAAGTATACCATGGTGCCGTGATGAGAGGGTACATAGCTTTCTCCTTTCATCAACGTGCCAGTGGCTCCCGGTCCATTTGCTTCGAAGGGAAACCAGCCCATCAACGCCTTGCCGAACTCCTGGACAGAGATCTCAATGTCTAATATCGTTTCATAGAATTTTTTTGCTCGATCCATATCGTTGACAGGAATCTCAAACCAATTGATTGGATTTTTCATGTTTTGATCCTTTGATGTAAATCAATAATAGGAATTTCAGATGTCCGAATCAATTCTATGCAGTGAATCGGTATGCTATAAAGCGCGAAATGCAGCCTGCTAGTAATTATCCCTGATCCATTCGAGAATCTGCTGCATCTGGGGTTTGATGGAGTCTGAAGAGCCGGGATAATTGTTGTTCATAAAACTGAAAATCAGGGTCTTACCACTGACCGTCTCGATATAGCCCGATAGGCAATGATTATTGCTGAGCGTGCCTGTTTTGGCATACACATACGGAGGGTTGCCGCCGTACCAGTCTTTGATGGTACCAGAAGATCCTCCTTCCGGTAGGAGAGTGTAGAGCTCATCTTTGGGTAAATGATCGTAAATCATATCCAGTAGCTGCACCATATTTCTTGGAGTAAAAAGGTTGTATCTCGAGAGTCCCGATCCATCACGCCAGATGGGTTTTTGCTCCATGTGCTTAAAATGCAGCCGCTCCATGAAGACCATTGTGTTTTCGGCATTAAGTCGGTTGCTGAGTTTAGCGCTACTATTTAGAAGCAGTTGCTCAGCGAGAAAATTGTCACTAGCCTTCAGCATTATTTCATATACCTCAGAGGTAGGCAAGCTTTTTACCGTTTGATCAAAGTCTGATTCGAAGTTTTCGATGATTGAGACCCTCTTTTTTAGCGTATCCGAAAGTAACTGAGCAACCAACTCTGGTGTATATTGAAATGGTCGATTGAGTGTATCCTCTTCATCAATCCATAGCTCCGGATTGGCAATGAAATAATTGTAATGCAGATCACGCTTTAATTTGCTGCGATAGCCCTTGTCCAAATCTATTAACCCGCTAAAGCGCTCGGGGATCACACTCAGGCTGTCACTTCCAATGGGCTTATGAATCCGAACCATATTACCATAAATAGGCAATTCGCTTCGTTCGGGCTGAAAGCCGTAGGCATAATCGTCCCATGACCATCCCGGTCCGAAGTAAGGTTCGTCGTAATATCCGGTAGCCCAATAAAGCTGTTTGTTTGTAGAAGCCAGGAAGTCGAAGACTGGTTGTTGGTCAGGAAATTTTGGGTTGAGCAGGGTTGGGTCTCCCGTACCTGCAAAAATCAAAGAGTCACCAAGAATGGTGTATCTAAGGCCATCTATTGAGTCACCGAGCAGTTTAAGACCCGCGAAAAAAGTGAATAGTTTCGTGTTAGAAGCAGGAGTGAAGTATTTGTCCGCCTCCTTTTCATAGAGATATTCATTAGAGGAAGGATCAAATATCACCAACCCTACAAAATGATCGCTGAGCTTGTCTGCTTTGTCAAGTTTGCTGCTAAGCTGTCTGGACTTGAAGGTGGCGCATGATGAGAGCAGCAACACCAAACTGATGTATATAATGAGCTCTGATTTTCCGATAGGATACCGCTTAAAGTCCAATGTTTTTATTCAACCTAATTTGAAGCGAAGTATAACCAAAATTCGCCAAATTGGTGCTTTGTAAAACCGACCTAAGTTAAATGAAAGGAACCGCTATATTATTGTCCAACGGTGTTTATGACACCAAGTCTGCTAAAACGAGTCATGGGCTGATTCGTGGGTCAGAAAGATTCGAAATCAAAGCAGTCATAGATCATGTGTTTCATGGCAATGATGCGGGCGAATTGCTTGATGGCATTCATCGAGGCATACCTATGTACCCGGACGTTAAGTCCTTCATGGATGATGGGGGCATGGTGGATTACCTGGTCGTGGGTATAGCTCCAAAGGGAGGGCGTCTGCCAGAGCGGATGCGGCCCGATGTGCTTTTGGCGCTCGGTCAGGGTATCTCCTTGGTAAGTGGGCTCCATCAGTTCCTGGCAGAAGATTCAGAGCTGATGGAGGTGGCAAAGGAAAACCTTGCTGATATACATGATATCCGCAAGCCCAGGGCGAAGAAGGATTTGAATTTCTGGAAAGGCGATATATTCAAAGTGACCTGTCCCAAAATTGTGGTGATGGGCACAGATTGTGGCCTTGGCAAGCGTACTACAGCCAAGTTTATTGTAGAAGCACTGCGGAACCATAAGTACACATCTGAAATGATCTATACAGGCCAAACAGGTTGGATGCAAGGCTGGAAGTACGGTTTTATCCTGGATTCTACCGTAAATGATTTCGTTTCAGGAGAGCTCGAGTACATGATTGTGAAGTGTTTTGAGGATGAAAACCCTGATATGATTGTTGTAGAAGGACAAGCCGCTCTTAGAAATATTAGTGGGCCCTGTGGTTCGGAGTTTTTGATTTCTGGTAAGATGGATGGAGTCATTTTACAACATGCCCCCGGTCGAAAGTACTACGATGGTTTCGATCATCTGGGGGTCGAGATACCTCCTCTAAAAAAAGACATAGACTTGATAGAGGCCTATGATGTGCCTGTGCTAGCGATTACAATCAATACTACCAAAATAACCATAGAGCAGGCGCGTGAATATAAAAAGCAATATGAGGAGGAGTTTGGTATACCGGTACTGCTACCAGTACAAGATGGTGTGGATGAACTAATACCACACTTGGAAAAAATGATGAAGAAATGAGAATAGCCGATATAAATGTCACTAAAGAAAATTTAGCCTTAACACGCCCATATAGTATTTCTTATAAGACGGTTGATAGTGTTGAGAATGTCATCGTAGAGCTTCACCTGGAGAACGGGATGGTTGGTAGAGGCGCGGCTAACCCGTCTAAATATGTAGTCGATAGGGATGTTGACGATACTTATAAGCGATTGATGGAGGACGGTCTGGATGCCTTCAAGGGGGCGGACATACGACAGTTTTCTCATCTTCTCGATCATGTCTATCATGACTTTGCGGATGATGCAGGGGCGAAGGTGGCATTGGATGTAGCCATACATGACGCTTTTACGCAGTTACTCGGCATTCCGATTGCCGCTTTCTATGGTCAGAAAATCAAATCACTTCCTACGTCAGTCACGATAGGCATCATGGATATTGCTGCCACGCTGGAGGAGGCCAAAGAATATCTTGATGCTGGATTTAAGATATTAAAAATAAAGCTCGGCAAAGAGCTGAAAGAGGACATAGAGCGACTTAGAGCACTTCGAAAGACTTTTGGTGATGCGCCATTGATTAGAATAGATGCTAACCAGGGATGGACTAAGTCAGAGACATTGGACTTTTTTCAGTCGACTTCCGACCTGAATATCGAGCTCGTAGAGCAGCCTATCAAGGCAGATCAGATTCAGCAACTGGGTGACTTACCGGAAGCATTCAAGAAGCTCATCGCTGCTGATGAATCGCTGGTAGATGCGCGGGATGCATTAGCACTTGCACAGTCACCTACGCCTGCAGGTATCTTCAATATCAAGCTAATGAAATGCGGAGGCATTCTTGAAGCAAAGCAAATAGCCGCTATAGCAGAGTCGGCTGGCATCAGTCTGATGTGGGGCTGTAATGATGAAAGCGTCATCAGTATTACTGCAGCACTGCACGCAGCTCTGTCAAGCGCCAACACCAAATACATCGACCTTGATGGCAGCTTCGATCTGGCTAAAGATGTTGTTCAGGGTGGTTTTATACTAAAGGATGGCTACCTTTCTATCTCTGACAAGCCCGGCCTTGGTGTATATAAATGAGATTTTTTGGGACATGCGTGATTCTTTGTTTGAGTTTACTACAGTTGAGTATTGCTCAGCCGGCAAAGCAAAATCCTGATTTCCTTAACCAGGGAGGCTTTTGGGCCGACTCTATACTCAATGAACTTTCACTCGATCAGAAGATAGGGCAACTGATCATGGTGGACGCCTACAGTGCGGATACCAACGTCAACCGGGAGCAGGTACTGGAATGGATTAAAGACTATCATGTAGGTGGCGTTATCTTTTTTGCGGGTACGCCTCACCGTCAGATCAAGTTAACCAACGAATACCAAAGCACTAGTAAAGTACCTCTGATGATCGCTTTGGATGCAGAGTGGGGTGCAGCTATGCGACTCAGCGAACAGGTGAGCTATCCGTACAACATGACCCTTGGTGCGATCAAGGACAGCCAGTTGCTCTACGAACTTGGACAGGAGATGGGGAGAAATCTACGTTCGCTGGGCGTACACATCAACTTAGCGCCTGTCGTGGATGTCAACAACAATGCTAAAAACCCGATCATCAATTGGCGGTCATATGGTGATGATCCAGTGCGCGTTGGAGAGCTCGGAAAACAGGTGATGTTAGGCATGCAGTCACAAGGAGTGATGGCTACCGCAAAACATTTCCCTGGTCATGGGGATACAGATGTGGATAGTCACCAGGACCTGCCGCTGTTAGAATTTGACAAAGAGCGTCTTAAGAAGGTCGAACTTCCTCCCTTCAAAACCTTGATCGATGCGGGTATCGGAGGAGTGATGGTCGCTCATATGGAGATGAGCAAGCTCGACCCTACACCTCATTTACCTACGACCCTTTCCGGTAGAGTGGTTAATGATCTATTGGTGGAGGAAATGGGCTTTAATGGTTTGGTGTTCACCGATGCACTCAATATGGTGGGTGTGACGAAATATCATGACCAACGCTCTATGGGAGTCAAGGCGCTACTGGCGGGAAACGATGTGCTCTTATTTCCAGAAAATATAGGGGACATGGTGCTGGGCATTAAGGAGGCCGTGAGAAAGGGACAGATTTCAAAGGCACTAATTGATGCTAAGGTTCGTAAAGTACTGCTTGCCAAGTATTGGTTTGGCCTATCGGAAAAATCGAATGTGCTTACTGCCGAAAATTGGTCTTCAAGTCCGGCAGCAGGTTGGCGTCAGCGACAGTTGATCGAGCAAAGCATCACAACGCTCAAAAATCAAAATGACATAATTCCGTTGAAACGGCTGGATACGCTCCAGGTGGCCACTCTGAGCATTGGTGTTGACAGTGAAACAGCATTTCAAGATCGTCTGGATGACTATATGCCCATGAATCACTTCCAGATAGACAAAGATCCTAGCAACCCAACCTTGCGGGATATCAAGTCTTCTTTAGCTGAGTATAATCTTATCATAGTCGGGATGCACAGAGGGCAGTGGTTTCCGTGGAGCACGGAGACCTATGGTGATCAGGTGTATGACTGGCTGAGCGACCTGGGCCAGGAAAAGAAACTGATTGTGGTGAGCTTTAGAAGCCCGTATCTGATTCCAAAATTCCCGATAGGAGAGTGGACAGCCTTCAGTACTACTTATCAGGATGGAAAACTCTATCAGGATTATGCCGCCCAGTTGATCTTCGGTGGAATTTCGAGCCAGGGACAACTGCCGATCACTGTCGATGAAGAATGGAAATCAGGGTTTGGTCTGTCTACCCAAGGGGAGGTTAGGTTTAAGTACACTGTGCCGGAAGAGTTAGGTGTGGATAGTGGGGAGCTTTCACGCAGGGTCGATTCTGTCGTGAATGAAGGTATCCGGGCACAGGCTTATCCAGGGGCACAGGTGCAGTTGGTTAAGGATAAAAAGGTCTTCTTCCAAAAGGCGTATGGTTATCATACCTATGATCAGGATAGGCCGGTCATGATGGATGATATTTATGATCTGGCATCTATCACTAAAGTGACAGGTGCGACTGCCGGATTGATGAAACTCCACGATTACGATAAATTTGATCTTGAGGCCAGAATGAAGGAATATTTTCCGAAAATGTCCTTTTCGAACAAGAAGAATGTTGACTTTCGGAACATCCTTGCTCACAATGCAAGGATGAAGCCCTGGATCGCCTACCATACTACTACGACCAGGCGCAACGGAAAATACCGACGCAAGACGCTATCGGATACGTACTCAGAAGATTATCCCTATCAATTGTCTCCCAACTTGTACATGCACAAGGATTACCAGGATAAGATCTATAAGATGATCAAAAAGGCGCCAATGAATGAAGAGGGTGGATACGCCTATTCTGGCTTGGCTTTCTATTTATTTCCGGACTTGATCAGCAGACAGTCGGGAGTTCCTTATGCTGACTTTTTAGATCAGACATACTATACACCACTTGGTGCGGGTACGTTGACCTACAATCCTCTTGAAAAGTATCCATTAGAGCGCATAGTGCCTACAGAGGATGATGACTATTTCCGCGATATGCTGTTACATGGAGTGGTTCATGATGAGGGTGCGGCCATGATGCGCGGGGTATCAGGCAATGCCGGTCTATTTAGCAACGCCAACGACCTGGCAAAGATGTGGCAGATGTACATGGACTTTGGCAGCTATGGTGGGGAGCGGTATTTGAGCTATCAGACTATACAGAAGTTCACTGCTTGTCAATACTGTGAGCAGGGTAACAAACGCGGACTTGGCTTTGACAAACCTGACCTTGAGTATGATGAGCTAGGCAGCAGTGTGGCCAAGGACGCCAGTCCACAGACCTTTGGTCATAGCGGATACACCGGCACACTGGTATGGGATGATCCTGTTGAGAACCTGATGTTTATCTTCTTATCTAATCGCGTCTATCCTACCAGGGACAATCGACTCATCTACACGATGAACATTCGTCCAACGATCCACAATATTGTCTACGAGTTACTGCCTGATTGATAGCAGGTTTCGGTTTAGCTTTGTAGCTATATGTATGTCTCCTTACCAGAAAAATCACAGGCGGTTTCCGACGTTTTCAAAGCCCTGGATGATGCTATTGCTAAGTTTCAGGGTGTTTCTGGTATGGATTGCTTTTTTGGATGTGGACACTGCTGTACTAAGCCGGATATTGAGGCTTCCGTATTGGAGTTTTTACCATTAGCTATTCAGCACTACGAAGAGGGGAATGCCGAGCAAATGTTTGACTTGCTCAGTGAGGAAACGACAGATCCTATCTGTGTTAATTTTAAGAGCCACGCTAATCAGGAAGAAAGGGGACGCTGCACGCAGTATACCAATAGAGGGTTGATATGTCGACTTTTTGGATACAGTGCCAGGGTTGACAAATATGGTCAGAATGAGCTAGTTACCTGTGCGAGAATCAAGCTGGAGTCTCCTGAGGCTTACCAAAAAGGCTACACTCACGTGAAGGAGGGTGGGGAAGTGCCAGTCATGAGCAACTATTACCGGCAGCTACAAGCCATTGATTTTGAGCTGGCAAATCAGCGACTTCCTATCAATGAGGCCATGCTCGAATCGCTTAAGATCGTGATGGCTTATTATGCCTATCGTTAGTTCGCCTTCTAGATCATGTGATCGTACACCACTCTGGAAAGAGAGGCCATCATCTCGGTACACCGATCAAAGTCCTCCAATTTTTCCGATAGGAGAATAAGTACATAAGATCTACCATCCGGTAGATAGACGATACCTGCATCGTGATGGACGCCCGTGATTACACCTGTCTTATGAGCAACTTGTACGTTGGTAGGAAGCTTAGCAGGAATGATCTCATTGAAGGCTTGATCTTTAAGAATGCCGATCATTTCCTCGGTGTGCTCGGCTGTTCCGGCCTCACCTTTGGCAAGGGCTGTGAAGATCGACAGCAAGTCATTGGCTGTGGTGCTGTTGGAGAAGCCCTGCTCATACGCTTTGATATCCTCGACTCCCCTTAGGACTTCAATATCTCTTGCGCCAAGTGTTCGCATGGTTGCAGTTATCTGTGCACCACCCACGAGTTGGATCAGGATGTTCGTAGCAAAGTTTGAACTTACGGTGATCATCTGATAGGTCAAATCTGCGAGGCTCATCTTTTTGCCGATATTCTGATAAACGATACTATCCGAGTCATCTTCGATACTCAAAGTGTATAAGCTGCTATCGACAATACTTATAAACTCATTCCTTACCAGAATTGAGTCGCTCATTGATAGATTACCGAGGCTTGCCTGGCGATAAAGTTCGATCATTACAGGTACTTTCATGGTGCTAGCCGCATGGTACTTTTTGTCGGCATTGAGTTGCATCGACTCTCCACTGGTAAGGTCATAGTATGCTACAGCATACTCACCGCTGCAGCCTTCCACGGTCTCGACGAGTTGCTGCTCTAGTTTTTGTAGCGGAGTAGTGTGAGGTTGACAGGCCTGGAATAGGACTACTAGCGACGCTAGTATGACGGAATGAACTTTCATTTCACCAAATTAATGAAAGCGAGCTTTCCGGGCTATACTGTCATAGAGAATAGCTGTGTTTGTGGTTGGTCATCCCAGAGTCTGAGGTCAAAAGCCATGCAGATATTTCTGAGGAATGCCTTGCCCTCTTCAGTAATGATAATCTCATTCTGGGTCAGTGCGATAAGATTATCCCTCAGCGGTTCTGCCAGCCGATCAAGAATTTCCTTTTCTGCTCCCGACAGGTCTGGAAAAGAAGTTCTGAAATTGCACATTAGGTCGAGTATATGCTTCCTTATTGTGAGATCCTCGCGTGTGAGCAGGTGTCCTCGAAATACTGCCGACTGATCATTATTGATAAGCCTCAGGTATTCCTCGACAGTCTTTACATTCTGGGCAAAACCCAGCCAACTGTCAGAGATAGCAGATACTCCCAGTCCTATCATCAATGTAGAGTGGTTCTCCGTATATCCCATGAAATTACGATGCAATCGACCAGATATGGATGAGTTATACAGTGTATCTTCTGGTAAGGCAAAGTGATCCATGCCTATCTCAACATAGCCGGCTTCAAGCAGCATTTCCTTGCCTAGTCGATACAGACCGAGCTTTTGATCAGGAGTGGGCAGATCAGCTTCTGAGAATTTCCGTTGGCCATTACCTTTGATCCAGGGCACGTGCGCATAGCTGTAAAAAGCGATCCTGTCAGGGCGAAGTTGCAACACCTTATTCACCGTGCTTTTTATAGAACAAAGCGTCTGATGAGGTAGCCCATAGATGATATCGTAATTGATCGAAGTGTATCCGATTGATCGAGAGTCTTCAGTGATCTGTTTGACCTGCTCATAGCTTTGTTTGCGATTGATAGCGACCTGTACGCGCTCGTCGAAACATTGAATGCCATAGCTAACCCGACTAAAGCCTAACGAATAAAGCGTCTTCAGTTGTTCATAAGTGGTACTATTGGGGTGGCCTTCGAACCCTAGTGTTGCGGTAGGCAGTATTTCCGCGCTATCACGAATAGCCTGTATAAGCTTAGATAGATGTTCTTTGCTGAAAAAAGTAGGAGTCCCTCCGCCCAGATGGATTTCCTGGATACGTGGCTTTTCCTCAAAGTGCTCCAAATATTGGTGCCACTCTTTGATCAAGGCGTCTATATAAGGAGCCTCTACAGAGTGGTTCTTGGTAATCCGCTTATTGCAGCCACAGAAAGTGCAGAGATTTTCGCAATAGGGTAGATGGATATAGATGCTTATACCTTCATCGCTTGCTTTGATGGATTTTTGCACACTTTCTATCCAGAGTTGGGGCGTAAATGTCTTGGTATCCCAAAAAGGCACAGTTGGATAGCTCGTATATCTCGGACCAGGTGTATTGTATTTTTGAATGAGTGACTTCTGCGACATGGTTATTATTTGTCACAAAGATGCCTTGGGCGTTATGAGAGTAGACTGACATATGTCAGAAAACGAGTTGGAAAAGCTCACCATTTCCTGCCAATCTGAAGGTCAATAGAATAAAAAATGGCAGAATATGCGGATCGCCAAGGTTATAAAAGAAAAACCCTTATATTGAAGATATAAGGGTTTAGACTATGTAGCGAGAGGGGGAATTGAACCCCCGACCTCAGGGTTATGAATCCTGCGCTCTAACCATCTGAGCTACCTCGCCAAATGGGAGTGCAAAAATAGGCATAAAGTTGCGCTTTATACAAGCGTTTTAGTTGACAATTGGCATGGAGTTTTTAAATTAATTATTAGATTAAATCGTATTTAAATATTGGCCCATGAGCAAGCAAGTATTCAATGGCGAATATGAATTCAGCGCCTCCAAAAAAATGCTTTATCCCTATCTAAGCACGGCCAGCGGATTGTCCCAGTGGTTTGCTGATGATGTGAATATCAATAATGCCGACAAAACCTTCACCTTTCTGTGGGATGGAGATGAGAATAAGGCGCGTATGGTGGCTCAGCGCACCAATTATCTTGTGAAGTTTGAGTTTATGGATGATGAGGATGATCCGAATCATCTCGAGTTCAAGCTTGAGGTTAATGATCTAACCCAAGCGGTGTTTTTAAAAATTACAGACTACTCTGATGTTGAGGACTTGGAAGAGGCTCAGGATATTTGGGACAACCTGATACATAATTTGAAGGAAATCGTCGGGGGCTAGTAAAAATTTTCAATCTTTGCTCGCTGTTTTGATCATTTGATCGTTAATGACACAGTGACCAAGGTTGTGTAATGAAGAAACTGGATAAGCTCATCCTGTCGTCCTTTTTTGGACCCTTTTTTCTCACTTTTTTTATTACCGTTTTTATCCTTCTGCTTCAGTTGATGCTGAAGTACTTCGATGATATAATAGGTAAAGGCCTGCCCGTGCCTGTCTTGGCCGAATTCCTTTTCTACTTTAGTGTTCGTATTACTCCTGATGCATTACCATTGGCGGTCCTGCTTTCGTCGCTCATGACCTTTGGTAACCTTGGTGAGCACTTCGAGCTTTCAGCGATCAAAAGTGCCGGTATTTCATTGGTTCGGGCTATTCAGCCAATTTTCATTTTTTCGGTACTTCTTTCTATTGGTGCTTACTACTCCAATAACTACATAGTACCAGCAGCCAACCTCAAAGCACTGAGTCTCCTTTATGATATCAAGCAGAAAAAACCTTCCCTTGATCTCAAGGAAGGTGTGTTCTATGATGGTATCCCAAATTATAGCATCAAAGCCACCAAGAAACTGGATGATGTCACATTGAAGGATGTTATCATTTATGATCACACCGCGGGCCAGGGCAATAATCGGGTCATCTATGCGGACTCCAGTAGGATGTATACCTACATGAATGAGAAGTATTTGGTATTCGAACTGTTCAATGGAAATCTGTACGAGGAGTTTCCAAACACAGGCCAAAAGTCCAATGCCTACGGCCCTGATCAGATCAATCAGTTTACTAGGAATGGATACACTGAGATGAAGATCGTTTTCAGCCTTTCGTCATTTGATCTGAAGCGAACGAAAGAGGATCTTTTCGCTGGGGATTACAGAATGAAGAGTATTGAATCACTCGGTTTGGATATCGATTCACTGTCTAAGGGTATGGATAAGGTGATGTTCAATATTTATAAAACCGCGCCTGCGTTTTATACTTTCCATCTTTCTGATAAGCTCGACCTACCGGCAGAGTATCAGCCATTTCAAGAAGCAATTGATGCTGAAAGAAAGAATAAGGTGGACTCAATGCAGAATATCAGAGTTCCAGTCAGACCGGACTCATTGAGAAACAGGACAAGACCTCAGATCAAACCTGTCACCAAAAATGTCGAAAAGGCGGGCATGTTTACTTTTTGGCAGGATGATACTGAGCAAGCTGATACGAAAGAAGAGAGGAAGAGAAAGAGAGCCCTAAAGTATATACCAACCGATACCACATGGCAAGCTGTAGTAGCGGCGACCCAGGTACCCTTTAGCAAGGTGACGACAGACGAACGAAAGAAGAGTATTATCCTCGACAATGCCCTAAGATCTGCACGCAATGTAAGATCAACAGTCAGTAGCAGCACGGCTCGCCTGATCACGATGGAGCGCGAGTCTGATAAGAACGCTATAGAGATGTATCGAAAATATGCGCAGGCAGCCGCATGCTTTACTATGTTCTTAATCGGTGCTCCCTTGGGTGCGATCATCAAAAAGGGTGGACTTGGAGTGCCAGTGATTATCTCCATATTCTTTTACATCCTGTACTATGTGCTTAATATATTAAGCATCAAATGGGCGCGCGAGGACCTGGTGCCTCCACTGACGGCAGCCTGGATTTCTAACATGGTATTGTTCCCGGTAGGGCTTTTCTTCCTTAGACAAGCACGAAAGGATGCCCGACTGTTTGATACTGACTTCTATCTGGTGATTTTGGATAAAGTAAAAGTAGCGCTGAAGCGTTAAGCATCAGTTTAGCGCTAAGTTCTTTTGCACTTTTTACCTGTGATTGGTTGATTTCTAAGTTCGACTAACGCTTTGGTTACATCAGAATACTGCCTACCTTTGCGTTTTCAAATTTTAAAACTAATTCTTTAGCTAAGCATGTATTTAACGCAAGAAGTCAAAACTGATTTGTTCGAGAATCATGGTCGGTTAAAGTCAAAGACCGATACAGGCTCTCCTGAGTCACAAATCGCGCTCTTTACTTTCCGTATCAATCATCTCACAGAGCATCTCAAGACAAACAAGAAAGATCACTCATCAAGAAAAGGTCTTTTGAAACTAGTAGGTAAGAGAAGGAGACTCCTCAATTATCTCCACAAGATTGATATCGAAAGATATCGAGCGATTATCGCGGAACTGAAATTAAGAAAGTAATAACAGAAATAGGGATTCAAAGGGAATCCCTTTTCTTTTTATGCTCAATGGAGTTTAGAAAGGAAGAACAAATTTAAATGCTAACAAATTTTCAAACAAAGAAATTTAACCTGCCCGATGGGCGGGAGATAACGATGGAAACGGGAAAGCTTGCGAAGCAGGCTGATGGTTCCGTGATGGTTAGAATGGGCAATGCAATGCTCCTGGCGACTGTAGTGTCTAGCAAAGAGGCAAAAGAAGGAGTCGATTTTCTACCAATGTCTGTTGATTATCAAGAAAAATTTGCTGCCAATGGAAAAATACCTGGTGGTTTCCTAAAAAGAGAGGGTAGACTTTCAGATTATGAGATTCTGATAAGCAGACTCGTCGACAGAGTGATCAGGCCACTGATGCCGGGCGACTACCATGCTGACATGCAAGTTGCTATCTCTATGATCAGTGCAGATCCTGATGTGTTGCCAGATGCACTGGCTGCATTTGCCGCATCTGCTGCTATCACCGTATCGGATATTCCTTTCGGAGGACCTATCTCTGAAGTTAGAGTTGCCAAAATTGGTGACGAATATGTTATTAACCCTACTCCAACGCAGCTTGCAGAGGCTACTCTCGAGTTGATCGTCGGTGCAACTCTGGACAACATCTCAATGGTTGAGGGTGAGGCCAAGGAAGCTTCGGAAGCAGAAATGCTCGAGGCAATCAAAGTAGCTCACGAGGCAATCAAAGTGATGTGTCAGGCGCAGCTGGACCTAGCGGAAATGTTTGGTGCTGGTGAGAAGCGTGAATATTCTCATGAGACGCATGATCTTGAGCTTAAGGAAGAAATAAAAGCTGCTGTGTATGACAAAGTATACAAGGTGGCAAGTGAAGGCATAGCCAACAAATCGCTAAGATCTGAGAAGTTTAAAGCCATCATCACAGAATGGAAAGAGGCTCAACCAGAAGATCGTGAGTTGGACGAGAAATTGGTCAAGACCTACTATCACGATGTAGAGAAAGAAGCCATTAGAAACAGTGTGCTTGATCATAAGGTCAGGTTAGACGGTCGGCAGACCGACGAAATCAGACCCATCTGGTCTGAGGTAGACTACTTGCCCACCGCTCACGGTTCAGCAGTATTTACACGTGGGGAGACCCAATCATTGACGTCTGTTACATTGGGTACCAAGCTCGATGAGCAGATGATTGACGGTGCTATTCATTCTGGATACAACAAGTTTATCCTGCACTACAATTTCCCTGCATTCTCAACAGGAGAAGTAAGACCTAACAGGGGTCCAGGTCGACGTGAGGTTGGACATGGTAACCTCGCGATGAGAGCATTGAAAAACATGCTACCATCAGACGAGGACAATCCATATACAATCAGAATTGTCTCTGACATCCTGGAATCAAATGGTTCTTCTTCTATGGCAACTGTTTGTGCTGGTTCACTGGCATTGATGGACGCAGGAGTTCCATTGAAGAAGCCTGTTTCGGGAATTGCTATGGGTATGATCTCTGACAGTGAGACTAAGAAATATGCTATCCTTTCAGATATTCTTGGAGACGAAGATCACTTAGGTGATATGGACTTCAAGGTGACTGGTACCAAGGACGGTATCACAGCTTGTCAGATGGACATCAAGATTGATGGCTTGTCTTACGACTTGCTTGCAGAGGCACTTGAGCAGGCCCGAAAGGGTAGAATGCACATTCTTGATAAGATCACTGAGACATTGGCTGAGCCTAGAGCTGAGCTGAAGCCAAATGCACCTCGATCACACAAGTTGATCATCGAGAGAGACATGATCGGGCCACTAATCGGTCCTGGTGGTAAAGTTGTTCAGGAAATCCAGAAGTCTACAGGCGCTACCGTAGTGATTGAAGAGACGGAAAAAGGCGGTCAGGTGAGTGTCTTTGCCGTTAATCAGGAGGCTATGGATGATGCCCTTGGTAGAATCAAAGCCATCGTGGCAGTACCAGAAGTAGGAGAGGTCTATGAAGGCAAGGTCAAGTCGATTATGCCATTCGGTGCATTCATTGAGTTCATGCCTAGCAAGGACGGTCTATTGCACATCTCTGAGATCAAATGGGAACGTGTAGAAAAGATGGACGGTATCCTGGAAGTTGGTGAGACAGTCAAAGTGAAGCTTATCGAAGTAGATAAGAAGACTGGCAAGTTCAGACTATCCAGAAAAGCTCTTTTACCTAAGCCTGAGAAAAAATCAGAGGACAGTTAGGGAAAAAATAGCTGGGTTGTTTAATTTTCTACAATATTAATATTCTGTGAATTAATTGATTCGCAGAATATTAATAGGAGTGCTGACGAGAAACCTAATCCTAGCTGAATGAGACAACTTAAGATCAGTAAGCAGATCACCAACAGAGAAAGTCAATCGCTTGACAAGTACCTACAGGAGATCGGAAGAGTTGATTTGCTTACGGCTGATGAAGAGGTCGATTTAGCCCAAAGGATTAAACAAGGGGATCAGCTTGCACTCGAGAAACTTACTAAGGCCAATCTCAGGTTCGTAGTTTCGGTAGCAAAGCAATACCAAAATCAAGGTCTCACATTAGGAGACTTAATAAATGAAGGAAACCTCGGGCTCATTAAAGCGGCACAACGCTTCGATGAGACCCGAGGTTTTAAGTTTATATCCTACGCGGTTTGGTGGATCCGCCAGTCGATCCTGCAAGCCCTGGCAGAGCAATCGCGGATTGTTCGCCTGCCTCTCAACAGAGTAGGATCACTGAATAAGATTTCAAAGACATTCAGTGAGCTAGAGCAGAAGTATGAGAGAGAGCCTTCTCCGGATGAGATGGCGGAGTTCCTGGAGATCACAACTACTGAGGTACTGGATACCATGAAGATTTCCGGTAGGCACATCTCGATGGATGCCCCTTTTGCCAATGGCGAAGAGAACAGCCTCCTGGATGTCCTCGAGAACGAGACGGAGGTTACCCCTGACAATACTTTGATGACGGACTCTCTGAGGAGAGAAGTGCAGAGAGCCTTGTCCACCCTCACCCAAAGAGAAGCTGACGTGGTAGCGCTCTACTTTGGTTTGAATGGAGAGCAACCTCTGACATTGGAGGAAATTGGGGAGAAATTCGCTTTAACAAGAGAAAGAGTAAGGCAAATCAAAGAGAAGGCCATAAGACGGTTGCGCCATGCTTCCAGGAGCAAATCTTTGAAGCCTTATCTGGGCTAACTAATTTGACATGTTCACGACAAAAGGTCTCTGGAAATGAGACCTTTTTTAGTTTAATTCAGTTTAACCCTTAGTAAGTGATTAGTTAATTTTGTGACCTACATCGACAGGTCTTAGCAGAAAAAAATATGGAAAAAGTACAAGTATTAATCATTGGTTCTGGCCCGGCAGGATATACTGCCGCCATCTATGCATCCAGAGCAGGTTTGAAGCCCGTATTGTATCAAGGCGGACAGCCCGGAGGTCAGCTTACGATTACCAATGATGTAGAAAACTATCCAGGCTACCCGGATGGTGTAATGGGTCCTCAAATGATGATTGACTTTCAGAAGCAGGCAGAACGATTTGGAGCGGACATCAGGTATGGGTTAGTCACTTCTGTTGACTTTTCATCATATCCATTGAAGGCCACAGTTGATGACAAGGATGAACTGGAGGTAGAGGCAGTTATTATATCAACTGGCGCTAGCGCAAAATGGCTGGGATTGGAGTCAGAAGAGCGACTCAACGGTAAAGGTGTATCTGCATGCGCTGTGTGCGATGGCTTCTTCTTTAAAGGTCAGGATGTAGTAATCGTAGGAGCGGGTGATACGGCTGCCGAGGAGGCCAGCTATCTCTCCAATCTTGTAAACAAAGTCTACATGCTGGTAAGAAGGGATGAGATGAGAGCTTCCAAAATCATGCAGAAGCGCGTGATGAGCAGAGCCAATATCGAGATCCTTTGGAATACTGAAGTAGATGAAGTGTTAGGTGCCGAAGAGGTAGAAGGCGTGAGGGTGGTAAACAACCAGACAGGAGAAAAGAAAGAGTTGAAGGCACAAGGATTCTTTGTAGCCATTGGCCATCAACCAAATACAGAAATATTCAAAGACTACCTGGATATGGATGAGAGTGGCTACATAAAAACAATTCCAGGTACGAGCAAGACCAATATTGAAGGTGTTTTTGCAACAGGGGATGCCCAAGACCATGTCTATCGTCAGGCCGTAACTGCTGCTGGAACAGGATGTATGGGTGCTCTTGATGCTGAGCGCTTCCTTGCAGCTAAGGAGATGGAAGTTGCTTAACTGTCTGTTAGATAAGAAGCTACGTACGTGGCGGTCTGTTCTGTAATTTAAGAACGACCGCCTTTCTTTGTCATATGACCAATTCAAAATGAAACTTGATATTCTTGTTATCGCAGCACATCCCGATGACGCTGAGCTGTCAGCTGGCGGGACGATTATTGCCAATGTTGCAAAGGGAAGAAAGGTCGGTATCGTTGATCTTACGAGAGGTGAGATGGGCACCAGAGGTACTCCTGAGATCAGGCTGAAAGAGGCTGCTGCCGCTGCTGAGATAATGGGTGTAACTCTTCGCGATAATCTGGAGTTTGAAGATGCGTTTTTTACGAACGATCGGGAGCATCAACTAGCGATTGTCAGGAAGATCAGAGCTTATCAACCTGAACTCGTCATTGCCAACGCAGTATCTGATAGGCATCCCGATCACGGAAAAGGATCGGCTCTAATCTCTCAAGCCTGCTTTATCTCAGGCCTCAAGCGGGTGGAAACGGAAGTGGATGGTGTTCAACAAGAAGCATGGCGACCTAAGAATGTCTATCATATGATTCAGAGCAACTTCATCGATCCGGATTTTGTCGTTGATGTTTCAGACCATTGGGAGAAAAAAATGGCTGCAGTGCGCGCGTACAAGTCACAGTTTTTCGATCCGGATAATAAGGAACCTGATACCTTTATTTCAACCCCGGCCTTTATGAATCTCATCGAATCCAGGGGGGTGGAGATGGGACAGCCCGTTGGGTTTAGTTATGCCGAAGGTTTTACAATTGAGAAACGAATGGGTATCAAAGATCTATTCGAATTGTACTAGTCCGGTCGAATTCGCGAAGTGCTTTGAGCGATTCAATCAAAGTCGCAGGCTTGTCTATTTGAAAATGTTCGGCGAAAATCCACGCCAAACCTTTGGAGATTGGCACTCTGGGTGAAATGTGCTCGCTTGCATAATGTACATACTTCAGTACTTTGAGTCCATCGAAGTAATTCCAAAATTGCTTTTTGAATGATGAGGCATTGCTGGTTTTAGCTTTGATCTCAAGTACGTTTATCACTCCATTCTCAATCTCGAGGAATCGGCGAATCGATATGGGTAAAAATCCAATTAAGATGGTAATCTCGTTTTCTGAAAGTCCATAGAAGTGATCTATAGCATCGACAAAGGTTTTTAACTCTTCGAAAATATCAGGGTTATAGATGAGGTCAAGTGAAGAGGCATCTTCTGTCCACTTTCCTATGGCGGCTCCTGTGCCAAAAGGTACTCTATCAGAGACCCGTCCCGATGGGCGAACAGTAGTACTGTTGATTTCAGTATATCCCCCGAGCGGCAACAGCTTGTGTATGAAGTAGAAATCTTCACCTGCCTTTCGTCGGTTCATTCCGCCACATTGCTGGTAAGCCGAGCAGCGTACGGCCATGGATGAGCCAATGGTTTGTACCGCCATAGGATAGCCTGCGTACCTCAATGCGTCGATGTAGTACCTGAGGTAGATTTCGTAGAGCACAATCCCCTCCGGATTATTATCGCCTCTGCTTAAGTCAATTGAATGTTCATAATATAGCGAGGCACTTTTGACTTTAGTATCATTGAATGCATCCCAAAGTGCCTCGAAATAGTTGCTATCCACGGTACAATCCGCGTCAAGACAAACTATCGAACCATCTTTTCCCGATAGGTCAAATATTCTGACAGCATCGTCCATACCTACCTTGCGGCCAAGCCCTACTCCGGCATGCTTCTGAGGCAACTCCACCAGACGGCACTGATAAGATATCGAATTGTGAGTGTTATCGTCTGCCCAGGATTGGAATTGAGCCAATGTGGCTCTGTTTCTTGCCTTGATTTCGTCGCTTGATTTTGTCCCATGATTGATGACTACCATCACACCAACATAGCAATCCTGGGGAACAGCAGATCGATTCAAGGAATCGAGTGTTTCGATCAAATTAGGTTCATCAAAGCAAGGAATCACTACCAGCATATCCGAACCAGCCAGCGATCCTAAATCAAAATAGCTGGTAGGGTAGGCGTATCGCTGGAGATATAGATTTTCTTTCAAGGAGAGAGTCTATGGGCTGACCAATTATCGCCTTTTTTGACGAATTCGATTCTATCGTGCAAGCGGCTGGGCCTACCTTGCCAGAACTCGATGGTGTGAGGCACTACCCTAAACCCACCCCAGAAATCTGGGAGCGGAATCTCTCCATCCTTGAACTTACGCTTCATTTCCGCCAGCTTCATCTCCAGGACGCTCCTCGAAGTAATGACCTGACTTTGATATGAAACCCACGCGCCGAGCCGACTACCGCTGGGACGACTCATGAAGTACTTTAGGGACTCTTTTTGACTTACTTTTTCTGCAGTACCCTGAATGATTACCTGACGCTCTAAAGCATACCAAGGGAACAGCAGGCAGACCCGAGCATTAGCAGCGATTTGCTTCGCTTTGCGACTTTTGTAGTTCGTATAAAACACAAACCCCTTATGATCAAAAGCCTTCAGTAGGACGGTACGCTGGGTGGACTGCCCACTGGCGTCAGAAGTGCTCACGACCATCGCATTGGGCTCAAGTATGTCTCCACTCAATGCCTGCTCAAACCAGCTATCGAATTGATCTATAGGATTTTCTTTAACACTGTCCAGATCAAGCGCAGCTTGCTGGTATTCTTTTCTCAAATCGGCGATATTGCTCATCAATGAAGTTGTTGTAATCAATTCCTTTCTGTTCAGAACTCAAAATGGAGGAAAAGAATGGAAACGTATTGGTTCAAAATAGAAAAGACGAATTTATGCAATTCAGGTTGGATTTGGCGGTAGCCAGTAGTCAAGAATGGGTGGACACTGTGATGGGCGATTTTGATGAATTTTTGAAAGATCATGCCAACTGTGAACGCAAAGCTTCATCCATGGCGATGAGCTTTGTGGCGAAGTACCCAGATCGAGTGGAAATCATCCCTGAGTTGATCGATACGGCTGTTGAGGAGCTCGAGCATTTTCGTCAGGTTTATGAACTGATGGAGCAACGAAATATTCAATTACCTCATTCTATAGGTCAGGATCTTTATGTAAAGGCACTGGTTGACAACTGTCGCTCGGGTCGTGTAGAGCGGTTTATGGATCGATTGCTACTTGCGTCTGTGGTAGAGACGAGGGGTGCTGAGCGATTCAGGCTCGTGGCTGAAGCCCAGAGCGAAACCGACCTTAAGAAGTTTTACAAGGAGCTGTGGGTGTCAGAGGCGCGCCACGGAGAGATATTTGTTCATATGGCATTGAGGTATTTTGATGAGCAGGATGTTTATAAGAGACTTGCAGAAATTAATGAGTTTGAAGGAACCGTTATCAGTCAATTACCATTAAAACCAGCATTGCATTAATGAAAGAAATAGACTACTTCGATATACGAAATTCCGGACCTCCGGAAAGAGGAGATCTGCTGATATCAGAGCCCTATCTTCCAGATCCGAATTTTGAGCGTTCTGTCATCTATATCTGTGCGCATGATGAGAATGGCACGTTTGGATTTGTGCTCAATAAGCCATCACTGCTCAATTTTGATGAGGTTATAGAGGATGCCGGAGACTTCAGCGAGTTACTTATGATCGGAGGACCAGTTGAGCAGCAGACTTTGCATTTCCTGCATCGAAATCCTACGCTGATGGAAAGCGGAAAACTCATTCAAAATGGTATTTTTTGGGGAGGAGACTTTGACAGGTTGTTGTCAACAATACAAAATAAGATCATTGATCCAGCAGATTTCAGATTCTTCATTGGCTACTCTGGTTGGTCTGAGGGACAGTTGATGCAGGAGTTGGAAGCCAAATCGTGGATTATCTATAAGGGAGCCACTGCCGCTCAAGTGTTTGATACTGATCCTGACGTACTATGGAGGGACGTGCTGAAAGAAATGGGCGGAAAGTTCAAGATGTTCGCCAACTATCCGACAGACCCACGATTAAACTAGGATATTTATTAGCTTTGAATAGCATAAATGCGAAAGCAAGAAGATGGAAAACGAGCGCAATGATGCTGATGAGTCAAAAAAAGAGACTGCATCAGAGACCGTTCAGCAAAAGGCTGAATTAACAAATCAAAAAAACAATGAGTCCGACGAAGAGCCTGAGGAGGGCCTACCGGAATCAAGTGAACCGGGGGAGACCGAAAATACGACTACCTCTGTGGAGGCTGATTCATCACCAGAGGAAGAGGTGACTCCTGTAAGTGCGGAAGAACCCACTGCTGTTGAGAAAAGCACTACAGCTTCAGAAGAAACTCCGGTCTCACAAGTCGATAGCCTACGGGAATCAAATGATTCAGCCATAGCTGAAGAAGTAACTGTGGTAGCAGATGATGCTCCACAGCAAGATGATTCGACTACAGAAAGTACTGATACGGCGACTGCTGATATTGAAAAAGAAGTGAAATCACCAGAGGCTTCTACTGCCGAAGACTCAGCCGAGTCTCCTAAGGAAACGACTAAAGCAGACAAAACTGAAATTGAGTCTGCCCCTAAAGAGGTAAAGACAGCAGATGAAGTTGCTTCAAATGAAACTCCGATTGCGGTAGCAAATGCAGGAACGGCGGATGAGGCCAAGAGCAACGAGGAAAATAAAGAAGAGGTCAAGGCTGAAGCTGAACCTAAGAGTGGCGATCAATTCGATGGTATAGACTTTGACAAGCTGAGCAAGGAAGAATTGCTCAAGATTGTTGCTGAGCTGGCTGAGCTAAGCGATCCGCGTCGCGCAGAAGGTATTTCAAGGGATGTCAAGAGTGCTTTTGATGCGGTCTTTGGTAAAGAGAGAACGGAGGCATTGGAGAAATTCACGGCTGACGGAGGTGAATCGTCTGACTTTGAATACAAGCATGATATTGATGCTGAGAAGTTCGAAGGATACCTGAAAATAATAAAGGAGCGTAAGGCAAAGTACTACCATGAGCTTGAGAAGCAAAAGGATTCAAACCTTGAGCGAAAGAATGAATTGCTGGAAAAGCTACGACATATAGTCGATGGAGAAGAAAGCAATACCTCTATCAATACACTTAAGGCATTGCAATCTGAGTGGAAATCCATTGGACCAGTCCCTGGTGCTCAGAATAAAACACTTTGGGCGAATTACAACGCGCTCATTGATCGCTTCTATGACAACAGGAGTATCTACTTTGAGCTAAAGGAACTGGATCGTAAGAAAAACCTTGACGCCAAGTTGGAGCTGTGTGATAAAGCCGAGAAGCTCGACGAAGAGACTAATATCAAAGAAGCAGTGAAGGCGCTTAACGAACTCCATGAGGAGTTTAAGCACATTGGACCTGTCCCTAAGGATGATCAGGAGGAGCTTTGGTTGAGGTTTAAAGCTGCTTCTGATAAGATATATGTGAAGAGAAAGGGCTTTGTTGATCAACTGAAGACGGAGCTAAAGGAGAATATGACCAAGAAATTGGCGCTAGGTGATGAAGCTACTGCGCTGCTGTCATTTGATTCCGATAGGATCAACGAGTGGAACGATAAAACCAAAGAACTACTCGAACTACAGAAAAAGTGGGAGAGTATTGGCGGCTTGCCCCGAGAGCATGCCAAAGAAGTGAACAAGAAGTTCTGGGGTGCTTTCAAAGGATTTTTTGCCAACAAGAATAAGTTCTTTAAGAAACTGGAATCTATGCGGGATGACAATCTCGTGAAGAAAGAAGCACTAGTTGCTAAGGCTGAGTCATTGGTAGATTCGACGGACTGGCATGCCACTGCTGAGGAGTTCAAAAAGCTGCAAAGTCAGTGGAAGGAAATAGGCCCTGTCCCTGAGAAGAAGCGCAATGAAGTCTATAAGAAGTTCAAGGCAGCTGGTGATGCGTTTTTCAATAAGAGGCGAGAGCAAAATAAAGGGGCGGACAAGGAGTTTGAAGAGAACCTAAAACTGAAGCAAGCAATTTGCGATAAGCTCGAAGCGCTTGCAAAGTCTGACAATCTTGACGAGGAAGAGGTATTTAAACTTCAGGACGAGTTTGGACAGATTGGGTTCGTACCTCGAAATGCGATCAAGAAGATTCAAAAACGATATGATCAGGCCCTGGAAGCGGTGATGAAGGGCGTGGATATGAGTGAGGAGGAACTAAACGCCTTCAAAGCCAACTTGTCTGTCAATAAGTTAAAAGGTGGCCCCAACAGCGACCGACGACTCAACAGAAAGGAGCAAGGCGTCAGAAGAAGGATCACGCAACTTGAATCCGATCTCAATACCTGGAAGACGAATATGGAATTCTTTGCGTCCTCGGCTAAAGCGGATAAACTGAAGGATCAGGTCGAAGGAAGAATCAATGAGGCGCAGACAGAACTAGACGCGCTAAAGGCTGAGTTGCGAGTAATTAGAAATAGTTGATATTTTTCCAACTCGGGCTTTGCAAAAGACCAAAACTCGTATAGTTTTGCCATCCCAAAATGAGGCCTCTTTAGCTCAGCTGGTAGAGCAACTGACTTGTAATCAGTAGGTCGCTGGTTCGATCCCGGCAAGAGGCTCTTTATAAAGCACTCGTGAGAAATCTCGAGTGCTTTTTTGTTGTAGGATGAGACAGGAGTTGAGGTTTAAAGCTCAGCGAAGATCGGGTTTTTTCATTCCACCAGCTGGAGCCCATCCAGCACAAAAGGCATCAATTCGGATACGGTAGGGTGGACAAGGACTACTTCTCGATAGTTGCGGCAAGGGATACCACTATGCATGATGGCAGCAAACATATTGACGATCTCATCCCCTCCTGGGCCAAGTATCGTGGCTCCCAATATCAGATCACTATCTGCATCCACGATGAGCTTGGCCAGGCCTTGCGTTTCACCCATCTCTTTAGCTCGACTAATGGTTTTCATCTCCTTGCTGGCCTTCATAACCTTGTGACCTTTAGCCAGCGCTTCTTTTTCTGTCATCCCAACGCGCCCGAGAGGCGGATCAGTAAACAAAGCATAGACTGGTATCCGACGAGAAAGCCTTCGATTTCCTCCATAGAGGTGATCCAGAACGATTTCTGCATCATTCACGGCAGTGTGGGTAAAAGCGCCATGACCATTGACGTCACCTACTGCAAATACCCCTTCAACATTGGTCTTGCAGTAGTCGTTGACGGTAATGAAGCCTCGCTCATTGGCTTCAATGCCAGTATTTTCCAGTTGTAGTCGTTTGCTATTGGGAGTTCTACCGGTGGCTATCAACAGTTGATCTCCCTTGATAGAGGAGGACTCTCCATCTTGCAAGATCTCTAGCTTAAACTCTCCATCATAAGCAACGGACTTGGCGTCTGTGTTGAGCAATATCTCTATGTTCTCATTTCGTAGGATATCTGCGATGGCTTCAGCGATTTCGGAATCCTCTTGAGGCATCAACTGTGACCCACGCTGGATGATGGTCACTTTAGCCCCGAGTCGTCGAAATACCTGAGCAAACTCTACTCCGATATAGCCCCCGCCCACTACGATCAGGTGTTCAGGTAGTTCCTTGAGGTCGAGCAGTCCGGCACTGTCAAGCCACGGCACATCCGTAATGCCTTTGATTGGTGGTGTCGCCGGACTGGTGCCCACGTTGATATAGATTTTTTCTGCAGTGATTTCCTCGCTATTGACCCTGACGGTTTTCTTACCAGAAAAATGAGCCCAACCGTCGATGAAGGTCACATTTTTCTCCGACTTAATCCATTCTCTCAAGCCATTAGAGGAACCATTTCTGATTTCATTCATGCGGTCCATGACACGCTGAAAGTTCACCTTTGGCTCTGCTTCAAAGCCATAAAAGTCTCCTCTGCGCGCCTGGTGAATCGCTTTTGCGGAGGCCACCATAGTCTTAGTAGGTGTACAGCCATAGTTGACACAGCTGCCGCCCACTTTGTTGCCTTCTATGATGATGATGGAGTCACCTGTAGCGGCTAGTTTGCCAAGTAGGGTGCCTGTTGTCTGGCCAGTGCCAATGATCATGTGATCGAAATGCTGCATGGGATTTGGTTTTGATAGAGCTCTATCGAGCGTTGATAAGTTTGATTTCTTTAGGTTCAGACAGCTCAAATTCGATGAATTGTCGCTTTCCCCGTCTTCTTATGTTCACTTCCGGCACCTCACTACTCAGCGCTGCATCATGCCCGATGATTTCTAAGGTAACCGTTCGAGAATCCGGCGAACCTTCATAGCCATCACCTTCTATTTCTATTGAGAAGGTAAGTCCATCATCAGTTGGTCGTGCGCTAATATTGATGAGTTCGTAGCTACCGGCTGCATAAGCACCTGGAGTTTTTCCATCATCGAAATAGACCGTTGTTTCACTGGTTTCCGTAGCTGCATAGTAGCTTAAGGTTAACTGGCCATTGGAGTACTGGGTAGTGCGATTGATGTCAGCCTTTGAAGGAATGATGCTCCCTGCTTTAACGAACACTGGTGTGTGACCTATAGTGAGTCGCTCAGTGTGCCAGCCACCACCACTCGTCTTATCATCAGTCCAATACTGATACCAATCTCCTTCCGGTAGGTAAAGGTCTAAACTTTCAGCACCCGGCTCAAGTACCGGAGCAACCAGGAAGTCCTCGCCCCACATGTATTGCCACTCCAGTGTATCTGGCAGATTGGGGTATTGCATAAACATTGGCCTGGCCATCGGCATGCCGGTAGTCATATTTTTCCAGGCCAGAGTGTAGTTATAGGGGAGTAGCTTGTAGCGAAGTTCTACAGAGGGCTTCACATTTTGCTGGACTTCTTGGGGCCATTCGGCAGGCTCTGCAGGTACGATCTGATCAGCATGTGGTCTGAAGATCGGAGTGAATGCCGCAAACTGTAGCCAGCGCGTGTATAGCTCAGCATCGGCATTATCGACCATCGAGAAGCCTCCCGCATCGCTATGCATGTAGCCAAGACCGGAGATACCCATACCCAGCATAATGGGAAGTTGGGCCTTCAGACCCGACCATGATCTGCTGATATCACCTGACCATGGCACGAGCCCATACCGCTGCGTACCCGCAAATCCTGATCGTCCAAGATGCAGCAATCGCTCATTGGGGTAGTCTTTTTGATAACCGTCAAAGAGCATTTTTGCCCACTCATGCCCGTAGACTCCATGGATCTCATCGGCGGTTCCATTGATGTGGTTCATATAGCTGGGATGCTTCTCGGGTTCACCCAGATCTACCCACCAGCCTTCAACGCCATAGGACTTCATGTATCGGTACCGATCCCAGATCCACGACTGGGCCTCCTCCTTGAAAATGTCAAGTAAGCCTCCTTCTCCAAAGTAGAATTCAGGAATGGTCGCCGCTTCTCCGTCGTTGGTCGTGGCTAGAAGCCCTTCAGAAGCTAGGTTTTCGAATTCTCCTGACTTAAGTGTGAAGAAGGGCTCTGAAACAGTAATCGTATTGATATCCTGAGCAGAAAAAGTGGTGATCATTGATTTCGGGTCAGGCCAGTTATCGGTATCCCAATCAAGTCGTCCCATCTGACCATCTTCCAGCTCGGGTCCGAACCAGTAGATATCCAGAATCACTGCATCGATTGGGTAGCCAAGATCCAGTGCTTTTTGGATCGAGGCTTCAGTCTCTTCCTGACTGTGATAGCCAAACCGCGAATGTAGATTGCCCAGCGCCCAAATTGGCGGTAGCGGCTGCTTACCTGTCAGGTCAGTGTACTCATCGATCAACTCTTCGTAAGAGCTTCCATTGATGAAGTAGTAGGCCTGGTTGCCACCCAGGCTTGCAAACTCGAGTACGTCCTGGTCGGTGTGCCCAATATCAAACCAGGCTTTCGCTGGATTATCAATCAAAAGCATGTATTCCTCCGAGGAGTAGAGATGAGGGATGTTGTAGTTGATTTCATCGCCACCATAGGCATAGCCGTACTGCGGTTGATTGTAATTCATAAACCGCTCACCGCGTCTGTTCATGGGGATAGCACGTGAGCCCGTACCGTAGATTGCTTCATTTCCCGTTAGGGTAAAGCGAAAACCCGTGGTATCCGATCTCTGAAAAAAGCCTTGCTCCTCGGATAATTTCAAACCGGAGGCCTTATCATGAAATGAAATATTGAATGGATCTATTGTTACGCGAACCTCTACACTGGAGGTGCTCAGGCTTACCAGATTAGCATTATTGGCGATCGTAAAAGGTTGGCTTGCCTCATGGACTGGTCCATAGAGCCTATCGGAATAGATGGAGTCATCGTCATATTGTACTTTGACGACATTGTCAGCAATAGCTGTAATCGATACGGTTTGGAGCCCATCTTGAAATGTGACTTTATTTTCAATCACTTCATAAGGCAGAGGTGCTTGACAAGAGATTGCCAAAATCATCGTAATTGAAAAGAGCGAACGAGTCATAGGTGTATTTTTGACTAAAGATAAATCAGCCCTCACTCTTATAATAATGGGCATCTTGAGAGCGAAAGGCAGTTGTGATTTAGTTCCACATTTATTTCAGCCTTTATTTAATGATAAAGACTGGCGATTTTGCTTCTATGCTTTTAAGCGCTGACCAAATAGGAGAAGGGATAACTATCCCCCAGCATATAATACTTGATGGAACTAGCTGACGCAGGATTGATCATTTGTTGCCTATTGCTAAATGAGAATATGCATAATTTCGTATCAAAATGTCCATAATTAATAATTGAATAAACGTTTGAGACCATCCTATAAATTCTATCTACTCTGTTACCTAATTATGCCGAGTTTGTATACAGTCGGGCAGACTTATACCGGACGAGTCGTAGATATTGAGTCGGGGTTGTCAATCGCTCATGCTCAAGTTGTTACTGTAGACTCACTAATTGTATTGACCGAGGAGGGTGGTAGGTTTGAAGTACCGTCAAGTTCAATTACTGTTTATGCATTAGGTTACTTGAATCGATCATTCAAACTCGAATCATCTTCGATGAATGAAGTTGATCTTCGACCCAATCCTATTTTGCTTTCTGCTGTAGTGATACAGCGCCTTTCGAATGAGGTAGACCTTCAGCAATACTCCGGAGCTTTAAGTCACCTCAGTGCCAAGACCCTTGAGCATGAAGATCGGACGATCATCACCAACGCCCTCAACAGTCAGACTGGGATTTATATGCATTCCGGAACATTGAATACCAATAGAATCACGGTAAGGGGGATCGGTGCTAGGTCGCCTTTTTCGACTAATAAGGTACGGGCTTACTTCGGAGACATCCCACTCACAGATGGCGTAGGAGAGACCACTATAGAGGATATAGATATGTCCGCGATAGGAGAGGTGACGATCTTCAAAGGCCCCAACAGTAGTATCTATGGCGCAGGCCTGGGAGGGGCTATCCAGCTGCAGCCCGATCGCCTCGCAGTAGGAACACGCGAGGTGTATGGTTCAATGGGTGGGGGCTCTTATGGACTAAAGCGAGGTAACGTTGGTTTCCAGATGAGATCTGACAATCATCAGTTCAGAGTGGCCTACTCGCGTCAGACTAGCGATGGCTATCGCGACAACAATGAGTTTGAGCGCAATGGAGTCCAGCTCAATGCCTCCTGGCACCTACCTAAAGCGAGCTATACTTTGATGGCATATTATGTCAATCAGTTTGCTGAAATCCCGAGTTCACTCAACGAAGATGATTATCTAAACGACCCGAGAAAGGCCGCTTTCACCTGGGGTGCGGCGCAAGGCTATGAGGACTATAACAAGCTCATTGCGGGTTTAACAGCAGATCATGAATTAACCTCTCGGAGTACGCTTAAAACTACCCTATATACTCAGTGGAGAGATGCCTATGAGCCAAGGCCTTTCAATATACTGGATGAGCAGGTGCTTGGCCTGGGGCTGAGGTCGAGGTATCAGTATGAAATGTCAAGCCTGACCATCATTAACATTGGTTTTGAAGGGTATCAAGATCAATACGACTGGCAGACTTACCAGAATCTCTATCAGGACTTTCCCGGCCAGGGAAGCGTGCAAGGAGAACTACTCTCTCAATTTTCTGAACAGCGAAGTTTCTTCAATGGCTTTGCTGAATGGCAACAGCAGATTGCTGATCAATGGAGCCTAACTGCAGGGATAAACATCAATAGAACCAGGTATGAATTGGCAGACCTCATAAGCATCAATGGAGCAGATCAATCTGGTGACTATAGTTTTGACTGGAATGTCTCACCGAGGGTGGCCCTGGCTTATATACCTTCGTCCAGCATGAACATTTACGGTAGTGTGAGCTATGGATTCTCACCACCATCACTGGAAGAAACTCTGACTCCAGAAGGTAGTATCAATCCTCAGATCCAACCCGAAACTGGGTGGAGTTATGAAGTGGGTGGTAGGGGTAGTTTCCTGAAGGACAGGTTGGGCTATGACATTTCTATTTACTCTATGCGAATCCGCAATTTGCTGGTAGCCCAAAGAGTCGCGGAAGATCAATACGTAGGTGTAAACGCAGGTAGCACCACCCACAATGGCCTGGAAGTCGGTATGCATGCCTTGCTATGGTCTGGGATGAGTAGTAGTGCTCAACTTAGTGTGCATGGCACCATCAACGACTTCAAATTCAAAGAGTTTGTGGATGGGGAGAATATCTACTCCGGCAATGACTTGACTGGAGTGCCGGCTTCACAATGGAGTGCCGACTTTGACATGGAATTCCTGAAGCGCTTCTATACCCGATTGGAATTTCTAAGTGTAGGGGAGATGCCGATCACAGATGATAATTCAGTCTACTCTGATAGTTATCAGCTAGTCAATGCAGTCGTTGGATGGAAACCGGAAGTCAGCGACAAACTGGGCCTGGATCTTAGCTACAGGATCAACAACGTATTGGATGAACGCTATGCCTCTATGCTCGCTGTGAATGCCGGTTCATTTGGCGGAACAGCTCCGAGATACTATTATCCAGGCCTGCCTATTTTTCATCAGGTGAGCTTGAAGTTCCGATGGCATTGGTGAGTGTCCCTTCATCTAAAGTTATAGATAAAGTTCATACCGCTGCTCGACCAAACCAAATCCAGTCTCGGATGATGAGACATATCGATAGCTCATTTTTCCGTAGAGTGCAGCAGCAGTTGTTAGATTTTCTTCAGTCAGAAGGAAGGATTTTCTGTAGCCACGCGACTCCATGAAAGCAGTAAACAGTCCGAGAAGATGCTTTCCAAGCCCTATTCCCCGATAATCAGGGTGAATAAGGAAATACCTGAGCTGAGCCCAGCTATCCGTGTTCTTAAGTGCTACTGAACCAATGATCCGTTCATTATGGATAGCTAACCAGATCCGTTCATTATCCAGATTGATCGACTGATAGAATTCACCGAGTGTCGTAGCTACGTAAGCTTCAAACGATTGGCCAAAATCATACAACTCGCCATGAAGATTGATTATAGCGCCAATGTCACCAGATTTATACTGATGCCTTATTTCTACATCATCAAGTGTTGGTTGCATGCTACCAATCCTCATCAATCGGCGCAACACCCTTGAAGTGTATCACCTTATCGCCGTAGATGGGATCATAGTAGTGACCACCTTCCTGATAGTCGGGGTTCCACTTCTTGCTGCCATCAGGCTGAAGCGTGTATAGGAAAGGCGACAAATGAAGCCGCTCCAAATGCCAGCGACCTTCTTCACCGGAGGGAATATCCTCACCATCACCATAGAGCATCAAACCTCCATCTGCATAGACCTCATGCTGTGGGCTGATGTCTTTGTACTCATGGCTGACATTCATCACCTTGTGACCTATCTCATGTGCAATGGTACCCCTTAGACGATCCGGCCTTGTGAGATTGGTGATGGTAATGATCCCGCGGTATTCCCTGGGGATCCGATCAACATAGCTGTAAGTAGGGAAGGATAGGCCACCAGTACGCACAGTATTCATCGTCCAGTTACGACCTTCGGCTACCGTCAGGAACGGGTAAAATACATCTTGCAACACCACAACATATAAGGTTCTATCACTATCTTCTTTTGCCTCTATGATGGATTCAAAAGCTTCCCGCGCTCCACTAGTAAGCTGAGCAGGATGTCGACGACTATGCTCATACATATTGGTGTATTCTGTGAGGGGGATCCCCGGGACTTCATTAGCTTGGATGGACAGGTACTTAGGGTCAATTTCACCTGTCTTAATCCATAGCACATTGAGCTGTACACCTGTAGGCGCGTAGATTTCCTTCGCAGCGCGAATGCTGATCATGAGTTTCTCTAGTGAGACTTTTTGGAAGTCGGGATCAAAGTTGGAAGGGAAATACACCCCGAGATCCATGGTAGGTTTTCCTTGAACCAGGTCTGCATTCAATGCTGCTACGTCAATGGTGTCTACCTGGCTCCATTGTACGGCTTCAACTAAGGAGGTTTCCTGGCTACTTTGATCGCTTTGGGAATTATCGTTTTGAGGAGCACAACTGAAAAGCCAAAAAGCCATTAGGGAGTATACAGCGA
Organism: Cyclobacteriaceae bacterium; assembly: GCA_965229505.1. GTDB lineage: Bacteria > Bacteroidota > Bacteroidia > Cytophagales > Cyclobacteriaceae > UBA6059. The sequence continues at coordinate 5,105,242 of OZ245881.1, read as the reverse complement.
GATTATTGAGAGTGCTATGTTTCCACATCATTTTGAATAATTTTTTTCCTGTTGATTTTGTATAATCGAGTATTATGGGCTTCATGCTTAAGAGTAATGACATAGTTCAATGCACGTAGCTTTGCAATTAACATTTCTTCAGATTCTGGATTTTTAAGATGTTTCTCCCAATGCTTGAAAATCAACCATCCACTTTGTCCTGAACTAGCGACCTCATTGACTTCCTCATCTACTGATTGGTTCTGCAAGTCAATATACGCAATTGAGGTATTCTGTAGTCTGTCGAAGTAGGGCTGATAATAACGAGAATGTGCCCTGGATTTGCAATAAGACCTAACAAATTCCCTATCAGATATTTCATTATTCAAATTGTGAAGCAGTGGTTTCATATAGGAAACTTCGTACGGAATGGACTCCAAGTCTAACCACAAGGTGGATGATAAAGGTATTACAAAGACCAACATGGCAAGCTTAACGAGCCTATTGTTGAACGCCAGAAGGAGTGAGTAAAATGCGTAACAAGTTAGCACAATGAGTAGAGGCAACTGAAAAAGGAGGAGCCTTCTCGCAAATGGATACATCTCAAGGGATGACAAGACTAAATGAATCAGTATTGGGAATATTAGAATGCTCAGGATTCTATAATGCTTTTGTGCGGCTAAGTAGATTAATCCAAGCGCAGAAGACATTCCTATGATTAACCATGAAGATTCGATCTTCATCAAATTGACAAATTCGATGAATACATTCTGTTTTATAAAAGACCAAAAACCTGCACTGAAAGGGTTAATAGGGAGAAACTTATCCTGCCAATAGTCTCGCATGAAATCCGAGGAGGGATGGTCATGAATAAAGAAGTAATAGTAGATTAAAAACGATGAAGCCCAAGCGGTCAACGGTACTAACCATCTAAAACCCTTGTTTCTGTCGACGATATTTTCAGAAATGATTACTATACTAAGTGTGAATAGAATGATAATGATCACATTGGACATCCATAAAGCCGTGGCACCCGCTATGGCTATGAGCATTACGGAACGGTACGACTTAGGATTAAAATAGAGGAATAGGTTAAGAATAATCAAGACTACAAGCGTGTCAGTTGCATACTGCTTGACCTCTGAGGCATAATATATAGCTGTGGGGTTTATGGCATAAATGGCTGTACTAAGACTGGCTATAATTTTTGAGCATGATATCTTTTTGGCCAAATTATAAATTAGTGGAATGCATCCCAGAAAACTCAAAAATGGGATTATGCGAAGCGCCAGATCGTTTTGCCCTGCTGCGTCCCCACCAAAGATTAACAGAGCTATTTTTTCCAAATACAGAAAACCAATCGGAGCTACTTGATGATAGCCCAGTGGCAAAAGCAAGTCTGACCAACTGGCGTTAATGATGTTTAAGGCAAGGCTTATCTCATCAGTCCAAAGACTTCTGTTGTTCGCAAACTGAAAGGTAGATAAAATGACGCCTGACAGAATGACCACAACAAGCAGTACTTGTACTGCCAGAGTTATCGCACGAAATATCCTTTTTTTTGTATCCAAACCTAATGTACCCACCAGATTAACTTGCAGCTTCGTCCAACCACCAAGCCAACTTTCCGTGGCTTGGATTGATATGAGCCGCAGGGTATTGCTCGTGACCATCGGCCTTCTGGAGGATGGCTTTGACTTTGTCCTGCTTTCCTGCTCCGGTTACAAGAAAGGCAACTGCTTTGGCATTGTTGATCACAGGACCTGTGAGTGTCACTCGCTTTTGACCGCTGGTTGGATGATTCGCTACTGCGCAAATCTCCTCTGAAGTCAGTAATTCCATCTGATGGGGAAAGATAGAGGCGGTATGACCGTCTTCTCCCAAACCAAGCATGATCAAGTCAAATTGCGGTAGTGCATCTACCGTGGGAAGCTGATCTATCAAAATGTTGCCATAGTTCTCAGCTTCCTCACGCGCGTTATCTTCTCCCAGAATGCGATGGACATTGGATTGCGGTAGCTCTATATGCTCGAAGAGATGCTTACGCGTCATCAAATAGTTGCTCTCCTCATGATTAGGCGGGACACAACGCTCATCACCCCAGTAGAAATGTATCTTCTTCCAATCTATGGCAGTCTTAAAGTCGGTCGCCAGTATATCAAACAGCAGCTTAGGTGTCGAGCCTCCGGAGAGTGCAATATTCAATCTTTCGGCGGTCTGTGACTTGTCGTATAGCATCTGTGCAAATGCCCATGCTACTTCAGCAGGTGTTGGGAATGTTTTGATTTCAGGACTCATAGTTCACAAAAGACGCCATCGTCGGTTAAGTTCTTGCAAGGGTTTCGCCAGTTGCCTTTATCTACCAATGCATCGGATTCCTCAGGACCCCAGGTACCCGATGGATAACCGTAGAGAGGGATAGAGCTGTCGGCCTTCCAGGCCTCAAGGATGGGGTCGATAAACTTCCAGGCTGCTTCGACACTATCACCACGGGCGTAGAGAGTGGCATCTCCGCGCATACAATCAAGCAACAGCCGTTCGTAGGCCTCCGGCACATATTTATCAGTGAGGTCATTATACAAGAAGTCCATATTGACGGTCTGTACATTGAAACCTGAGCCGGGTACTTTGAGGCCAAACTTTAGCAGCACCCCTTCGTTGGGTTGGATGCGAAAGACGAGCACATTATGGGAATTGGCTATCCTTTCCTGGTTAAAGAGATTAATATGATTGTCTTTGAAATGGATGACTACCTCAGAGACTCTCGTGGGCATTCGCTTGCCTGTGCGGATATAGAAAGGCACATCTGCCCAGCGCCAATTGTCGATGTAGAACTTCAATGCAGCGAAAGTTTCCGTCCTTGAATCAGGATCAACGCCACCTTCCTCCCGATAGCCAGCCATTTGCTCTTTCTTGTAGGTAGCGGCACCATATTGTCCACGGATCACATTGTGACGGATGTCTTCGGGGCTCAGAGGCCTTAGGGATTGGAACAACTTTAGCTTTTCATTTCGGATACTGTGCGCATCGACCTTGACAGGTGGCTCCATCGATACCATAGCCAGTAGCTGAAGTAAATGATTCTGCACCATATCTCTTAGTGCTCCTGAGCCGTCATAGTAACCCCCACGCTTCTCTACACCTACGGTTTCTGCGGAGGTGATCTCCACGCGCTGGATGTAGTTGCGATTCCAAAGCGGCTCAAATATGCTATTAGCAAATCGCGCCACCATTACGTTTTGTACCGTCTCTTTGCCAAGGTAGTGATCAATACGGTAGATTTGGTCTTCTGTGAAGCAGCTGAGTAGCTTCTTATTCAGGTCAAGTGCCGACTGGAGGTCGTACCCGAATGGCTTCTCGATGATCAGACGCTTCCACCCATTATCCTGACTATTCAGGCCTGCTTTTGCCAGGTTAGCACCAATGATAGAGTAGAGGCTCGGTGGAGTGGACAGGTAAAATATGCAGTTGCTATCCTCAGCCTGATTGAGCGATGCAATTCTCTCTTTTAGTACCTGATAATCACCGGCCTCCTTGGTATCGATGGGTTGATAATGCACCAGTATAGCAAAAGTATCCAGCTCATCTTGTGATGCATTTTCGCTCACGTGCTTATTGTCATAGACTACCTTTTTCTGGTAGGCTTCATCACTATATTCGGTGCGACTTACGCCGAGGATGGCAAATTTTTCCGGTAGGTAGCCCCGCTTACATAGATTGAACAAACCGGGAATGAGCTTGCGTGCAGTGAGGTCACCGGAGGCCCCAAAAATGATAAGAATCTGATTGTCAGTCATTCAGTGTTGTTTTTTCAGCATCCGTTTTTGAGGATGCGTAATAGTAGAAGGTAATTGGGGTAATATTGTTTGTTTCGGTCGCTGAATATACCAATATTCGATCTAATTCTACTTTGACACTTTTCAATATTATGTCACATTGAGCCTGTCGAAATGTATCGATTGAAGGTTTCATTAGACTCAACTTGACTCTATTGATTAGTTCTAATAAGGTGTCAAAGTAGATCTAAACTATTTCTTATGTATGCACTTCACGGTGCTCAAATTATTCGTTGATGGCAGGAAATTATGATTTTGGTTTGGTAGGCTTAGGTGTGATGGGCCGCAATTTTATTCTCAATGTAGCGGATCATGACTTCTCAGCTTACGGGCTGGATACAGACGCTGACAAAGTGGAGGCGCTGAAGCAAGAAGGGTTAGGAAAGAAAGTAAGCGGCACTACCGATAAGCTTGACTTCATTAAGCAGTTGAGTACACCGCGCAAGATTATGCTGTTAGTGCCGGCAGGTGGGCCAGTGGATGCGGTGATTCGCGATTTGCGACCGCATCTCGACAAGGGTGACCTGATCATCGATGGCGGAAATAGTTTTTTTACGGATACGGATAGAAGGGAAGAAGACCTTAAGAAAGACGGTATTTACTTCATCGGGTCAGGCGTCTCCGGTGGTGCCAAGGGTGCACGATTTGGCCCGAGCATCATGCCGGGTGGGGAAGAGGCAGCTTTCAATCTTGTCAAGCCGATCTTCGAAGCGGTCTCTGCCAAAGTGGATGGCACACCGTGCGTGGATTATCTGGGCAAGCGGTCTGCCGGCAACTATGTGAAAATGGTGCATAATGGGATCGAGTATGGACTGATGCAACTCATCTCCGAATCTTATGCGATCATGAAGTCAGGACTGGAGCTGAGCAACGAAGCGCTGCACGACACCTTTGGTCAGTGGAACCAGGGGCGTTTGCAGTCTTTTCTCATTGAGATCACTGCGGATATATTTAGCAAGAAGGATGATTTGACAGATGAGCATCTGGTCGATATGATTCTTGATAAAGCTAAGCAAAAAGGTACAGGAAAATGGACCTCTCAGAATGCGATGGACCTGGGTATACCTATACCGACGATAGACGCGGCGGTGAGCATGCGTGAGCTGTCGGCTATGAAGTCAATGCGGGAGGAAGCAGATAAGAAGTACGAAGCGTTACGAATCAGGAAGTACGCTCCTTCAGTCGAGGAAATAGAGTCAGCGCTTTACTTCTCTTTTATCGTGACCTATGCTCAGGGGATGACCCAACTCGCGGCAGCATCTGAGGAGTACGATTACGGTCTTGATATGGAGACGATTGCCAAGATCTGGCGTGGAGGCTGTATTATCAGGGCAGGCTTATTGGAGGACATGCGCAAAGCCTATGATACAAACCCCGGCTTAATGAGCCTGCTACTGGATGATGATATTGCTGCTAAAGTAAGGTCTACGATTGCCGCCGCACGCAAGGTATTGGCCTATGCCGTAACCACCGGAACGCCTATGATGGGCTTGGCAGCAAGTTTGAGCTACTTTGACGCGTTCAGCTCTGGTCGACTGCCACTCAATCTGATACAGGCACAGCGCGACCATTTTGGCTCTCATACTTATGAGCGCACCGATAGAGAGGGCATCTTCCACACCGAATGGTAGTTCCAAAATGACGCGTACCAACTATTTTCTGGTTGGATTGGTGATCCTGGTCTTTTTTGTGATCAGCTTCCTGACCAATATACTGGGCCCGATCATCCCGGCCATCATCGAGGACTTTGACCTGAGCCTAGGGCTTGCCGGATTTCTACCCTTCACCTTTTTTGTCGCCTATGGCGTGATGTCCATTCCCGCGGGTATGTTGGTGGAGCGCTACCGTGAAAAAAAGGTGATGCTGCTGGCTTTTGTATGTGCTTCAGTAGGGGCTTTCTTGTTCGCCATCATACCTTCCTTTGGCGTAGCGATGATTTCGCTCTTCCTTATCGGTCTGGGCATGGCTATGCTCCAGGTCGTGATCAACCCATTGCTGCGCGAAGTAGGTGGGGAGGAGCAGTTTGCCTTCAACTCGGTGTTGGGACAGCTCTTCTTCGGGTTGGCCAGCTTTCTGAGTCCCATGGTGTACACCTATTTGGTGACCAACCTTTTTACGGATGCTCCTGATGCCTTCATTGGATTGATGGAGTCGCTTGTACCCCAGTCACTCCCCTGGGTGAGCCTCTATTGGATATTTGCGATTGTATCATTGGTGATGGTCGCTATTATCTTCATGGTACGGTTTCCCGAGGTACAGCTCAAGGAGGATGAGCGTGCCGGTACATGGGGTACCTACCGGGAATTGCTCAAGCAACGGATGGTGTGGGCGTACTTCCTGTGCATATTCGCCTATGTAGGTATGGAGTCCGGCATAGCCAACTGGATGTCGCAGTTTCTCAATACTTACCACAATGTGGATCCACAGACTGATGGAGCAAGTGCCGTGAGCTATTTCTGGGGCCTGATGACGGCCGGAGCATTTCTGGGTCTGGTGATGTTGAAATTCCTGGATAGTAAGATCGTACTTAGACTATTCTCAATTGCGACTGCCGTAGGACTGATAGCGGCGCTCTTCGGAGGTAAGGAAGTAGCCCTGATTGCTTTTCCGGCCTTGGGCTTCACCATATCCGTCATGTGGTCGATATCCATATCACTGGCACTCAATTCCGTGGCGACTCATCACGGAGCATTTTCAGGTATCCTGATCACCGGGATTGTTGGTGGTGCGGTGGTGCCACTGATTATTGGAGGTCTGGGTGACCTTATGGGATTGCAATCAGCCATGTGCTTTCTGCTCATTCCTTTAGGCTACATTCTGAGTGTCAGCTTTTGGGCTAAGCCTTTGGTGACGAATAAGATTGTTGGGGTTGAGGTCTCAAAGTCGGGTGAACTATGAAAATAGTTGGAGGAATTGGACTCTTGCTAATAGGTGTGCTCGCATTGTCGTTTTACATGGCGGGAAACCATGGACAATTGATGTTCAGACCACATATGAAGGAAGATTGGGTGATATGGGGAATCGTCACAATATCAGTGATACTGGGACTCTATTTAACTTACAGAGGAATTAAAACTCATAAGAATGGATAAATTCGTTTGGCCAGAAAGTCTAGTTAGGCCTATGGCTGGCATCTGTGTCCTGCTAATACTGTCACTAGTTTCATACATTTCATTCGTAACAACTGAGCAAGGTGACTTGACAGTATTATACATACCATTCGCGATTCTAATTTTATCACCTTACTTTATTTCAAGCATTTTATCTTTATTGGGTACCAGAGTCTCAGAACAAAGGCGTTCTAACTGGTTAACAGCTTGCATGATTACAATTGTAATCACAATAGCCCCATTACCCTTTTTTTACGAAATTGGTGGTCTTTTGATTTCCTTCGTCTTCTTATTTTTTGTTGGCTTAACATGGTTTTTAAGAAAGAATAGAACCTACCAGGCGCTACTCTTGAGTGGATTTGGAATTTTGTTAGTATTGGTCATTGGCAGCTTATTTTGACTAAAAAAGCAAAATCATGGCAGTATTTTATATTTGTCGGATCAACCACATTTGATTGGGTTCAATTTCAAAAAATAGGTTTCCCTGATGAGCAACGCGTTTAAACCTATCACTCATCAGGCTCATAAAACCTACTCCAATCCCGCCAACTCTCTCGCCCAACGTACCAGCCGTCCACTAATCTCATCCTCCCATTTCCCAGGATTTCCAAGAAAGGAGTCATCCGGACGCTCATGGATGGTATTCCAATGATCCATACCTTCATACTCAAACAAGACATGATCTTCATGTTCCCTACGATCGAGCAAGTCCATGATCATTTGATTGTCGTAAGTTGACATGATCCAGTCATTGGTGCCGCGCATGATGCGAAGGGGTACCTCCAGGTTCTCCCAACCACCGGCCAGATCAAAGTCCTGTAGCTGCTGATAATAGGTCACTGGCCGACCATACATATGCTCAGGGCTATGGTAGTTGTAGTCAGCAAGCGCAGGATATTCGTTAATCGCTTGTTCATAGGTCTTTTTCTCGATCATCATTTTGTAGTAAAGCGGGATGTAGTATTTGTTGAGTTTCTCTGCAATTTCTGACTCGCTATCTCCACTCATTTGCCGGATACGGCGCTCTATCTCCAGCATATGCTCAAACCATGTTTTGAAGAAGGTGCCGTCAGAAATGACACCTGCCAGTCCGTGCTCATTAGCAAGGTAGGGGGCAAGTGCACTACCCATGCTGGAGCCATAGATGATGATATTGGTGGTGTCGACATAGTCCTTGGACTTGAGCTTTCTGATGGCGGCATGATAGCCTGAGAGGTCGGTTAGGAAGTCGGATTGAGCACAGTTGCCATCACTATCACCTACGCCTGGCTTTTCGACGCGCATCATGACCATATCGGTCTTCTCTACCAAGTCATTGATGGTTCTCTGCCAGTTGTTGGTGCGGGTCGGGTGAAGCTCGATAGACGAGCAGCTCAGTCCACCGATCAATACCAATGTGGGTCGCTTCCCGCGCTGCTGAGGCTTAGTGATGATGATTCGTTGGGTGATGCCAAAATCATTGATCACTTCCTCATAGTAGGTATCGATTCCCGCATGTTCCTCTTTTGGCCAGGGCTTAAGTTTGACAGTGGGCGTTAGCACTTCTTCACCGCGCTTGACAAGGAATTGGGACGGTTGTTCAGCTCTCAACCCATAGGTGATATCCGTCCAGATCTCATCTGAAGCAGCTAGCGTACCATTTACTTTTAGGATACGATCTCCGGGCAGAAGTCCAGCTGACTGTAAGGGACTGTTGGGTTCTACTGACCGAATCACCGCTCCAGGACGATCTGCTGAAGGCGAACTGACGGACGCCCCCAGGAAGGCCCTTCGGCTCAGGTTTTGCGGTAGCGCTGTATAGTGGATGAATAGAAAAAGGAATAAAGTAAAAATGCTCTTGACCATGATTTTTTAGATCAACATTATCTCATTTCCGTATAGGTTTGGGGGTTATTATGCCAATGTGCCCAGTTCTTATGCGAGCTCGGGCAGCCACATGATTTGATAATGCAGCAGTACTACCTATTTGGATCACGTATACTCAGCCACTCGGTTTTTTGGCTGTGCTATTTCCTGGCCTTTGGCTTTGTATGGGTCAAGGATGGTAATTATCTGGATAGCTATTATCTGGAGTTTGTGTTGCTGCCTGTCAGGATAGGGGCAGTGTACCTGACACTCTATTGGCTCATGCCACGCTATCTTTTGCAGAAGAAGTTCATTGGAATGCTAGTCGCTTATCTAGTGATGCTGTTGAGTGCAGCATTGATTCAGCGGCTGTTTACCCACTTCTTCTACGAACAACAGACTGTGCTGGACCTTGGGGTACTTCTTGACCCCAATGCCATACTGCGCTCTGCGATACTGGTCAATACCACCGTACTTTTCCTGGGTGCGATTAAGCTGCTCTGGCTATATTTTGAAGAAAGGGATAAGAACGAGGCAGCAACGTCCGGACTCATCGAAATAAAATCTGAGAAGCGGTTCTACCGTGTGGCTCCTGAGGACATTGTGTTCATCGAAGGCCTTGGCAATTATGTGACTTATCATCTGGCCAGTGGCCAAAAGATCATTCGTTATGCGAGTATGAAAGAAGCCCTATCGGAATTGGGAAACACATTCAGGCGGATCCACAAGAGCTTTATCATCAATAAAGACCATATCAAGTCTTACAATCAGGAGAATGTCGAAATCCTCGAGGACAAGTTTTTACCGATAGGTAATAGCTATAAAGAGGCGCTGGTTGAATGAGTTTCACACAGTTGTTCCAGCCCCAGGGTCAGTGACGCGCTGACCTTCATCATCCGCTTGGGTGGCCTGTGTGCATGCCATAGTGATAGATTGCGACGGGTTTAAACCCGTCGCTAATGAGATTGTACTAGCGGTTTAAGAAACGGACGCCAATAAAAAAGGGTCAACTTCCCCAATCCAAGGTCTGTGACTCACAGACCCTCAGTATCCTTGCTTGGATGGCCTGTGTGCCACACGCCATGGTGAGGGCGGTCTGACGACCAGAGACCAATAAAAAAGGGTCAACTTCTGCTGACCCTTTGACTCTTGATTCTATTATTTACCAACTACTTATCACCATGCCCATACTTATTCGAATATCGCTCGAACAACTCCTGCTGCTTACTGTCCAGCGTGACTTGCTTGCCAGATATGAAAGCATGAGATAGAATGTTGGTTCTGAAGTCAAGCGCATCTCCTTCGGATACGAAGAGTGTAGCATCTTTCCCAACCTCCAAAGTACCAACACGATCATCAACTCCGAGCAGCTTAGCCGGATTGGAAGTAATCATCTTGAGTGCTTCTTCCTTATCTAACCCATACGAGGCAGCCGTGCCTGCAAAGAAGGGGAGGTTCCTTCCATGCGCCAACATACCATCATGATACAGCGCTACTGTCAGACCAGCCTCATGGAGCTGGTTGGGGAGCTTGTATGGGCCGTAGACATCTTCATCCACACGATCAGGCAGTCTGTGCGTGGGAGGGATGATCACCCCAATGTCATTGTCCTTCAGGAAGTCAGCTACCATCAAAGTCTCCGTACCTGCAATGATGACAATTTTCTTGACATCCACGGATTGTGCAAACTTGACTGACTCTACGATTTCCTTCGCTCCCTCGCAATGCAGAAACAATGTCTTTGAGCCATCGAAGATCCCTTGCATCGCCTCAAGCTTGAGGTTGGTGACCTTCTCGGGAGCATTGCCATAGGCGACCGCATCACTGAAGTGTCCCCCAAGTTCTGCCACCTGCTCGTCATAGTCGTTGTTGGGTACAGACTGACGTGTGAATGTCGCGAAATCGAAACGGGTATTCATTTTGGCTGGCCAGTTGACATGCAGCCCCATGTCCATGGTGTGTGCCGCATCTTCCCAGTTCCATCCTTCCATCTCCATCACTGATGACGTACCCGAAATACGGCCGCTGATAGGAGTGGACTCAGCCAGTAACACACCGTTGAACCTGAAGGTGGCGATATACTCAGAATCCGTGTTGTAGGAAACGACTGATCTTACATTGGGGTTGATCGAGCCACGCTCCGAAGCATCACGCATCGCGCGAATAGAGCTGACCTCTACAAGACCAACCTGAGAGTTGGGCAGAATAAATCCAGGATAAACATGCTTGCCAGCTATCTTGATTTCTTCATATCCCGAAGCGTCAACTTGTCCGGCTGTTCCTACAAGGGTCAACTTACCATTTTCAAATCCGATGGCAGAGTTCTCGATAACCTCTCCATTTCCGAGGTGAGCCACGCCACCAGTCAGGAGGATAGGGCCCTCCTGATCTCCTACCGGAATAGGCACTTGTGCTAAAGCAGGCATCACTACAAAAGCACATAAGACGATACTGTTTATAAATCTTTTCATGATAGTGCTTTTAGTTATGTGAAACATCAAATGAATAATCTGCATGCTCTTCTTCGCAATAGTACTCGAGTAGCTCACGCGAGCCGCCTTTCTGGGTGCGTCCGCCGCTTTTTTTGACACCCTTCATCTTCTGGATGAGTCTTGCACGCTCGGCTCTCATCTCATCTCTCTTTTGAGCATCTTTCTCTGCATCAAAGAACACTGTGCCATCTACTATGGTCTTTTCCACATTTGCATACACCGAAAGTGGATGATCCGTCCATAGTACTACATCTGCATCTTTTCCAACTTTGATGCTACCCATTCGATCATCGAGGTGTAGCAGCTTAGCGGGATTAAGTGTTATCATCTTCCAGGCATCCTCTTCTGACATTCCGCCATATTTCACTGATTTGGCAGCCTCCTGATTCAGCCTTCTACCGCTGTTGGCATCATCCGAGTTGATGGCGGTGACAACCCCTTCGTTATGCATAATCGCAGCATTGTAGGGTATAGCATAGCGCACTTCCCATTTGTAATTCCACCAGTCGGAGAAGGTAGAAGCACCGGCTCCATGCTCTCTCATCTTGTCTGCCACTTTGTATCCTTCGAGGATATGTGTAAAGGTGTTGACATTGAAATCAAACTGATCCGCCACTTTCATCAGCATATTGATTTCCGACTGCACGTATGAGTGACAGCTGATAAATCGCTCTTCATTGATAATTTCGAGCATCGCTTCATCCACCAGGTCCCGGCGTGGCTTTTTGGCAGTCGCTTTTGATTTGGTCGATAGACTATTGTAGGCTTTCCATTCCTTTTCGTACTCTATTGCATTGGTGAAGCCATCCATAAAGACTTGTGCCACACCCATTCGGGTTTGTGGATAGCGGATAGAGTTATCGTTTGATGATCGCTTTACGTTTTCACCTAGCGCAAACTTGATGTACTCATCTGCCCCGGCAATCTTCAACCGCTCTGGTGCCATACCCCATCTCCACTTGACCAAAGCAGACTGACCACCAACTGGGTTGGCCGATCCATGTAGTATTTGGGCGGCTGTCACACCACCTGCCAGTGACCTGTAGATATTGATGTCATCTGAGTTGATCTGATCCTGTATCCTTACCATGGATGAGTTGATCGCTCTATCATTACCTCCACCACCTACGTGGGTATGTTCATCGATGATGCCACTGGTCAAGTGCTTGCCTGTGCCATCTACGACTGTGGCACCTGAGGCGCTTAAGCCCTTACCGACCTGATTAATCTTGCCATCCTTGAGGAGTACGTCTGTGCCCTCTACGACTCCTTCAGCCTCATTGGTCCAGACCGTAGCATTCCTTATCAGAATGGTCTCCTGCCTGGGTATTTCCTTATTACCATAAGCCATGAATGGGAAGATCACGTCACCCAGAGCCATTTCTTTGTCGTCATTCTTAGCGCCCATATCCGAGCTGTCAATATCACCTGTTCTGCTGGCGGTCCAGTCTATCCAGCTGCCATTGGCCAGCTGACCGGTACCTTTCCAGCCATTTTCTGTTGTCCATCCGGAAAGTCTAATATTGTCTTTTGATGCTTTCGACTCAGGAAAACTAAGAGAGGTAAGACTAGCCGAGAAGGATCCTTTCACATCAATTGATGTAGTATCGTCAATTACGATTTTCGCCTTTTGACTACCGGGCTCACCGGATACTTCCATCTTGTAGGTCTTACCGTCTACCGCCAAATTGTAAGTTCCGCTATAGTCGCTGGTCTCCAGTGGACTGTAGCGGTTAGGGTTGCCCTGAACCCAGTTTTCGTGAATGATAGTTTTTTCATCGAACAATCCTCCGGAGGTAATGATGAAGTTGGCCAATATGCCATTCTTTAGGCTTCCAACTTGATCGCTGACCCTGGCGAGCTGTGCAGGAGTAGCCGTCAACGCCTTTAGCGCCTGAGCTTCTGATAAACCATGCCTGATCGCCTTGCGCACATTGCTAATAAAATCTCCTTTGCTGGATAGTCCCGCAGATGTGATGGTAAAAGGGATGCCGGCCGCTTCCAGTCTTCCCAGGTTGGTAGGGGCCAATTCCCAATGCTTCATATCTTCCAATGAAACCCTCATCGCATCTATGGGATCATCCACATCAAAGGCATCTGGAAAATCAACAGGGACGATCAGGGTAGCACCTGTGGCTTTCACCTCATCAATTCTTTGATAGGAGTCTCCGCCACTTTTGATGATGTACTGCACTTCAAACTCGTCACCGATCTTGTCTGCGCGGAGTACGTTGAGCCAGTTGCCTGCGTCAAACATTTGCGGTAGCGGCTGGGTATCAATCCACGCCTCAAGCGACTGATCTTTGAAAGGCTTGGGATTGAACTGACCGTACCACTCAGCATCCAGATAAGTCTGACGAAGGAGTGAGACATAGCCCATCATAGAGCTCGGATAGTTTTGCTGTGAGGTACCTTTACTGAGAGAATAGTGTGCGGCCGCATGTTCAGAAATGACGTCTTCATTGGCATTATTACCAAGCGTCACAAAAGCTGAACTGCCTCTGGCAATCCCATTTTCTCTGAAGGTAAGCGCTGCACCAAACCCGGCTTTGCGCATTTCATCAGCTGACTTACTATCTACGCTGAACTCCGTTCCTGCTCGATAATGAGATTTAATTGCCTCATTGACGCTAAAGGCACCCTCAGTCTTTGTTTGCATCTGCTCTGCGGCTCCAAACCCTCTTCCAGGCGTGCGCTCCACTTCTGGTAAGCCATAGCTGGTGTGCAGGTCGATCAACGACGGGTAGATATACTTGCCCGCCAGGTCTACTGTTGTGTAGCCAGCAGGAATGCTAACATTTGTGCCGGTTTGCACGACTTTGCCATTACGAATAAGGAGCGTCGCGTTATCAATTTTAGTTTGATAATCCACCATGATCGTGGCATTGGTGAAAGCGTATGCTCTGGCTCTCTTGTCCAGGACGTCATTTGGCGTTCGGGTTTCCTGCGCTTGAATGCTCCAGCCGAAGAGGACGAGCACAACTGTCAGTAGTTGTTTTAGTTTCATGAGATTGAGTGTATTGATTCACGATGAAATTAGCCAGATTAATTCAGCTTTTGGGCCTAACTGTATGGATACAAGCAGAAAAAGTGATGGATGGATCAAGCAAAAGGATAGAATCGCGGTTATGCACTACTGATCAATGTGTCATTATCCATCCTCCGGATCAAAGTAATGGTGCTTAATCCCTGAGTTAGAAAACCATCTTCAGTTTTAATCTATCCCGACATTGCGTGCCGTTTTCGTATATGGGTTCAGGGTAATGTTGAATGAAATAATCCTTTTCAACAGCATCTATTTCAAAGCCCATTTTCTTGTAAAGATGGAGCGATCCCAGACTGGTATCGGCCGTGCAAATGATGAGGGTAGCAGCTTTTCGATCATTGGTAAATGCGATAGCTTGATTGAGCAACTGTGTTCCAATACCTTTGCCCTGATGCAGTTCGGCCACCGCAATGTTGTGAATTTCATAAACCCGGCTGGAGGTTTCCGATAATGCACAAACTCCAATGATGACTTCATCCTGTTCGGCAATGAAGATTTTCGAGTGCTTGATGTACTTGGCGACTTGCTTTTCAGAGGGGTCGGCCAGCAAGAGTAAGCGAACCGGAATTGATTCGGGCGGTTTCAATGACCTTATTTTGACCGGTATTTTCATCCCGCTATCGTAGTAATTAAGAGATCAATATGGAAACCTCAATTTTCCATCAATATCATTAACTCAGCTGCTCTCGCCTCATAGCCTGGCCATTCAGAGGAGTTGGTGATCTCCGCTTGTATTTCCGATAGGGATGCCTCATCCAGACTCAAGTAATCGCGAGCAAGTGAGAAGGGAGTTTCAAACCTTTGATAGGCTGATTGAACATCTACATCCAGTAGCTGGAGGAGGTGAGTGGCTGCTGCCCCTGAGTGATACCAAAGCCGAAATGCAATGGCTGTCCTAATCGCGCCCTCTTCGGAGGCATTGTCAAGGATACCGCGCCAGCCGTGTGTAGGGTCTTGATGCACACCTGGATAAGCTTCTGGTAAGACTGAATAGGTTTCAATATAGCGTGCAGCCCCTTCAAATAGCTCCTGGTAGGTACCCATATTGGTTACAAGCTGCTCCTTAGAAGGATCCAGCGATTGCATTTTAATCATGGCTGCAACATATCGTCGAGCATAGCTCTCTGCCTCTGTAGGATTTGCCGCCAAATGGGCATCAGCCATGAGGTCATAATAGTAAAGGTGCCAGGCCAACAGCTCAGTTTCAAAAGGGTATTCTGCGGTGTTTTGAATCCATTCTCCACCGATTTGCCATTGATCAAACTGGAACTTATGGAAAAGCTCATGAGCAAGTACCATACTTTCCCAAGCTCCGGTTTGATCTTTGTATTCGTCATAAAAATAGTCTTCCCGTGGACTATCATAAATCACGAAGTAGACCGTGCCCTCATAAGGAAATTCGAACAGAAACCTCCCAAACTCTCCTAATTCAGCGATGGCCAGGTCAGCCATCGTATTGTTGCGGTAGGCGATATAGCCATCCGTTTGTGATTCATTGACTAGTTCACTTCCTTCCGGGAGTTGATCCGGGGCATTGATGATATAGCCTTGTGGCGTTGTAGCATCAGGTTCGTCCAGCAGGAGGAGGATGGGAAAAGTTGTGAGATAATCGTAGGTGGGCCAGAGCCGCTGGACTTCCTCAGCGACACTTGCCAGGTTTGAAAATTGCGTGGAGGCCTGATTTGAGATGGCTACACCCGATGGGGTTTCATTGCTATCGTCGCTACAGGAAATGATAGTGAGCGCTAGCGCAAACATACATGACTTGCTTAAAAGAGCAGTAGTTTTGAAACGGCTGGGAGAGTTCATGGCGAATAGGGTTAATTGTCGATAGAACAAAACCACCGATGGGCACCCTTAACCACCTCACCAACTTGCCCTATTTGTCCAGAAGCAGCTCCATTAGCGCAATAGCCGCAGCTTCACCCTTTTGCCTGAGAAACTCTCTATCGGTATTGTCACCAAACTCAAAGACCAGCCCCGGGGTACTGAAAGCCTTGAAAAAGTAGTTTCGAGAGACGGTCGTGGGTTCGATCTTGTCAGATGGCCTCACGTTGGGTGTGTAGTCCGGAATCCGCTCATCCATCTGCGCCACCCAGTCATATAGTATCATCTGATCTTCGTTGAGTAGCGTCGAATCTATCGTGTAATAGATGTCGTCCCAGGTGGAATGGAAGTCGATGAAAAAACGAAAATTGGTGCCATCATTTTGCACTTTGGCGGTCGCATAGTCTCTGACATTGCTCGTCTCCGGTTGATTGAAGTTCGACCAGTCACGGTTAAGATCGATTCCACCACTGTTGTGCCGCCAGTGACCATTGTCAGCGCCATCGGGGTTCATCAAGGGCACAGCGTCTACCGCAAATGATTTGCGAAACTTTCTGGCAAGCTTAGAATCTCCCGCTATAGTTTCAATGAAGCTTTTCATTGCTAAGAAGCCGGTCACTTCGGGAGGATGTTGTCTTGAGATAATCATCACACGATCTTTGGAGGCGGCTGCTCCTATGGACATCAGCCGCATGTCCCTTCCTTCTTTTGACCGACCGATTGATTGGGTGGATATATCTTTTTGAGTGGATAGATTTTCCATCCAACTGTAGACGTGCCTGGATGTTTGTAGCTCCTGAGCGGCCACCCATAGGGTATCGGGTGAGATGCTTAGCCTGATCTCGATGTTTTCCGGTAGGGAACCAGGCCCAAAATCTGCTGTACCCTTCTCAAACTCCAAATAGTCGGCAGAGTCAAGAGATGTCCACGACTGACCATCACGACTCAACTTAGGGAAATACCTGCTTTTGGCATTCTGGTAAGTGTAGTAGAGCTTGATATCTCTGGAAGTGGTACTCCAGACTTTGAAGGCATACCATGGACTGGGGTTGATGGGCTCGTTTTCAGCATAGATAACCAGCGTGAATGTGTCTTCACCCGTCTGAGTGATGCCGCTCAGTCTTGCCCCCTGGAAGTCGTTTGAGAAGAAGATTGACTCATCATCCAGGGAAAAGACGCCTTTCCATTGGGGTACGATAGCCCTGTTGGTGGTCTCCACAGTTTGTGTAGGCCCCTGTCCCTGATAGACTGGCTTTTGAGCATGAACTCCCAAGTAGCTGAGGAGTAGTAAAAAGCTGACACAAAGATTTTTCATGAGCTAGGCAGTTGATAGAGACTTCAAAGATCTCGCTATTAGGTTCAAAGATCTTTGAAATCTATCAAAATTTTGATGCTCGGAAATTGAGTGCAGGATATTTTAATCCTTCACTTCTAAGCGGCCATCAGCATGCTTGGCAAACCGGCCTTTGCTGTGGTCATGCACATGATCATGTGTTGGCCATGGCCAGCCGCCAAATTGAGTAAGCTGGTAATCCCGCATCGCTTGCTGAATTTCTTGCTGAGTGTTCATCACAAATGGGCCATACTGTGCTACTGGTTCATTGATTGGTCTGCCCTGCAGCATGAGCAAATGCGCTTCTTCTTCACCATTTTGAAGCACAGTGCCTTGGTCAGCATGGAGTTCTGTGCCATGATCGGGTTTGACTGGTTGCCCGTCGATGGTTACATCTTGTCCCTGATAAAAGTAGATAGTCCTATTCGCTTCGGCGCTTGCTGTCGGCATAGTCCATTTAGCATTTGGCGCTAGCCTGATCACCCAAATAGCCACTTCATGCTCAGGATCATTGGCCCAGGAGTCTGGGGGAGGAGCGGGTGGCTGATATTGATCAATGCTGCCAGCGACTATGCGTACGCTGATACCATTGCCATTTTCATCCTTGGTTTCGTAGATGGGTATGTCTTCTCGCCAAAGCATGGCGAAATGTGGATCCACGAACTTTCCGGCTTTAGGAAGGTTGAGCCATATCTGGAACAGGACTAGTGGATTCGGTTCTTCTTTGTTGAGCAGCGGAAACATCTCAGCGTGTTGTACACCTCGACCTGCCGTCATCCACTGGGTATCACCATTGCCAAACCTACCCGCAGCACCGATCGAGTCACTGTGATCCACGAGCCCTTTTGGTACAACAGTCACGGTCTCAAACCCACGATGAGGGTGGGCAGGGAAACCGGGTACCGTGTGGCCATGGTACATTCGAAAACCATCTTTGATGGTGAAGTCATTGCCAAGGCTTCTGCCTTCTAGTGAAGCATTGGGTCCGGCATCATCATTTCCGGTAGGGAAGTCATCTTTGTGATAAACACAAAATAGGAAGGGGTCGCTGGTCTGCCAAGGGAAACCTAGGGGGAAAGTGCGTTTGATGCTGCTCATAGAATTAGATGTAAGTACATACATCTAACAATTTTATCCAATTTCAGTTCATGAGACCATAAAAAAAGCTGCTCCGAATCGAAGCAGCTTTTTGTCCTATGAATCAATTACCGTTATCTCGATTAGTTACATCCACCGTAGGTGGTCTCGGTAGTGCTGGTTTCAACAGATCCGTCAGAATCAGTAATGGTCTCTACCATAGTGGTCATCCATCCTTCAGAATTGAATGTATAGTCATACTCCGTAATTATCGTTTCACCGCTAGACGTCTCGGTTGATTTCACAATCAAATCCTCAGAGAAGGCGAATGGAATATGTCCTGCAAAAGGAATATACCCTTTGTCCTCAAAGGCTCTGAAGTGATTATTACCCTCGGTTGTGTACTCGTATTCGTAGGTTGCCGAACCGCCACCTAATATAGCTGCATCAATCCTTGTGACATTGTTGCCAGTATAGGTGTAGGTATAGGTGATCGATACAAAACCAAGAGCACTAATTTCAGCTGTATTCACTTTACCATCACTTGCAAAAGTGTAAGAATAGATAACACCAATACCTGATTCACTGTCAGTGATTTCGACTTCCTCAGGGAATCCCTGGCTGTTGTAGTTATTGTATTTGATGCTACTTTCTCCTGTCTGAGCCTCTACTGTGGTCATTTGAGATACATTTCCGTCACTACCGTAAGTAAACGTTGTGGTGTAATCTGTATCACCTGTACCTGAAATAGTGAGTAATCGACAATTATCATCGTACGTATACGTGGTTGTTTCGACTGTTCCATCACTATCTGTATCAACAGACATGGAAGGATACGCTCCTCCACCAGGTCCAGGGTCTGGTCCGGGATCAGGACCGGGATCGGTTCCACCGGAGGTCGTAGCTGTGGCCACATTTGAGTTGGCTGATGTAGTCAACACATTGGTTGCGCGCACTCTGAAGTAGTAGTTGCCGTCGGCAGTGAGATTATCTACCGCAAATGAAGTACCCAAAACAGCCTGATTGTCCACTACCAAAGTAGTAAACGCATCATCAGAAGCTACATCTAAGAAATAGCTCAGTGCTCCACTAACTGCTCCCCAGTTGGCTGTAAAACCAGTATCGGTAATATCTGTAGCATCTCCGGCTACTGGTGCCTCTATCGGCTCGGCGGCAGAAACTGTAATGCCAGCGAAAACACCTCCTGTAATACTCACAGTACCCATGGTGCGTCCGTTGACAAAGCTGAAATCAGCCTCAAAATCATAGGTACCCTCCATAGTAGGAGAGACAGATGTCACCTCAAGTGTACCTGATGTCGCAACAAATACCGAATCACCATTCTGGTAAGTAGCAGTGTGATCTCCTGTGCTGGCGATGGTATAAGTTCCAGCCGCCGTAGCATTGGTAGTGACCGTTATAGTACTAGTACCATCTGAGAACACCAATTGTGTTATGCCGTTTGCCGAACTTCCTTCATTGGTTGTTGGCTCAAATGCAACGCCACCGATGGACGCGCCATTTGTCGGACCAGGGTCAGGCCCTGGATCGGGTCCCGGGTCTGGACCAGGATCGGGTTCGGCCTCTGTAGTGACAGATACAGTTGATGAATAATCAGAAGTGCCGTCGCTATTGGTCGCATTGACTCGGACAAAATACTCAGTCGCACTTGACAACCCGGTCACCGCTGCACTGGTTGTGGTTAGCCCTGACTCGTTAGCGACTATAGTGCCAAATCCATTATCAGAGGCGACTTGTACTTCGTAGCTGGCAGCACCTGCTACGGCGCTCCAGTTGACAGTGAAGCCCTCAGTGGTGACATCTGCGGTTGATACTCCGGTAGGAGCCGATGGCGGGTCCGGATCGGGTGTTGGTGTAGTGTCCCCATCGTCATCCCCGCAGCTCCAGCCAACGAAGACAAGCATGGCGATAAACATTACTCTTTTTAATTCTTTCATGGTCTTTTCCTTTTGTTGTTACCTTATTTTCTGAACTAGCTATGATTCAAATTCATCGAAAACGGATGATGACGATCAAATCAGAACAATCCAGTTCTTCTTCATTTATCAAATTTTCATTTAATCCTTGCTGCTATCAATACCCTGAAGAGGGTATATGTGGCTAAGGATAATCCCGTATCCCAGGTTGTGATGAGTTCGCATAGGTAGAACAGTCTGGATTCACTAGATTTCGATTCTGATTATTGATGGTGAGCAATGGCTATGACGACAGATAAAAGACTGAAGGCGCTACTCGAAGATCACTTTGGCTTAGGCGGTGAACTGACGCAGCTGTATGGGGATGTTGACCTCAATTTTCACTTGCTCGCGGACAATGGTCAGCAATTTGTGGTTAAACTCAAGAAGGATCTTTCGGCGAGAGAAACACTACTATTTCAGCATCAGCTAGCGGCAAATTTGAAGGCTGTAGGCCTCTATGTACCTGAAGCTGTTCGTAGTTGTCGCGGTGAAACGGTCACGCAGGTCGAGTATCACGGCGAGCAATATCTACTGAGTTTGCTCTCCTGGGTGGAGGGTACCTTGTGGTCATCACAGCTACCGCAATCGGATACCATGCTGACCAGTCTGGGGAACTTTCTCGGCCGTATGAGCAGCGCGCTTGCTTCTTTTGATCATCCTGCTGCACATCGCAGCATGAGTTGGGACAATGCATCTGCTGATTGGGTAGGAGAGCATCTACATATATTTCCTACCGGAAAAAGGGAGCTGATTGAGGGCATGTTTACCAGGTACGTACAATCGTCTGTAGCAAGAAATGGACTGAGAAAATCTGTCATTCATAACGATGCTAATGATAACAACATCATCGTCGATACATCTGGTGAAAGGGTAACTGTCAAATCAATCATAGACTATGGTGACGCGGTTCATTCGTATACCATCAATGAACTGGCCAATGCACTGGCTTATGTCATGATGGACAAGGTTGAGCCGATTGTCCCAGCTCTGAAAGTGATCTCAGCGTATCACAAGCAGTTTCCACTTGAGCAGCAGGAGGTGGTACTTCTTCCATTGCTAATTGCCACAAGGCTGATGATAAGTGTGACCCATTCCACCATCAACTATCAGAATGATCCTCACAACGAATATCATCAGATCAGTGCAGCAGGAGCCTGGAAACTTCTGGAATGGTTTCAGACAATTGATGAAAAACTCATGGTAGCCAGGTTCAGGTTTGCCTGTAGTATGCCTATCGAGAACCTGAAGGCGTTCAATAACTTTACAGAAGATAAAAAATTCAACGTACACCCCGTTGTATTAGGTTTATCTGATCAGAATACTATATTTCTTGATTTGTCAGTAGACAGTCCCATGCTCGGGCATTATACCAATTACCAGAACCTGGCGGCCTTTCAAAAGATCGTTGATAATGAATTACAATCCGGTAACAGTTCATGGGGGATTGGCCAGTATGGAGAGATCAGGGCTATCTATACATCGGATGGATTTACCGAAACCGGAGATGATGGTCCGCAGTGGAGAACAGTTCATATAGGGCTTGATATTTTTGGCCCTGAAAAGACGGGTATTCATGCTCCGTTTGACGGTGTTGTACACAGCTGTATCGACCATGATATAGATCGGGATTATGGCCCTACTGTGATCTTAAGACATGATCTGGAGCAATTCACGTTTTACACGCTCTATGGGCATCTCGGCCGCCGTGATCTGGAAAATCTCAAAACTGGAGATCACATCAAAGCAGGTCAGGAGTTTGCTCACTTTGGCGATGCTTCTGAGAACGGTGGGTGGCCACCTCACCTTCATTTCCAGATTATGCTCCAGCTATTTGGGCATGAGGATAACTATCCAGGTGTGGTCTTACATTCAGAGTTGGATTTTTGGAAAGAGGTTTGTCCTGATCCTATGCGTTTTTTGAAATTAGATATCGCTTCGAACATACCTAAACAGCGCAATGAACAGCGTCTGTTGACCAGCAGAAAAAAAGTGCTGGGTAGGAGCCTGAGTATCTCTTACCGCAAGCCGCTCCATATGGTGCGAGGTATAGGGCAATACCTTATGGACAAGACAGGTCGTCGCTATCTCGACATGGTCAACAATGTAGCACACGTAGGGCATGAGCATCCGGCTGTGGTCGAGGCGGGCAGGCGACAGATGGGATTGCTCAACACCAATACGCGCTATCTGCACGACGAACTTGTGGCCTTTGCAGAGGAACTCACTGCAACACTACCGCCAACATTGAGTATCTGCCATTTTGTGAACAGCGGCAGTGAAGCCAACGAACTGGCGCTGCGGATGGCTAAGGTCTATACCGGTGCTCAGGACATCATTGCGGTAGCGCATGGCTATCACGGCAATACGCAGGAGTGTATCAATGTGAGCTCGTATAAGTTTGATAGCGCGGGGGGTAGTGGTAAGCCTGACCATGTGCAGCTTCTGGATATGCCGGATACCTATCGTGGAGCTCATCGGGGTGCCAATGCTGGTGCTCAGTATGCTGCTCAGGTTGTTGACTTAATTAGTATGTTGGAGCAAAAAGGAAGAAAGCCAGCTACGCTGATTTGTGAGAGTATCATGAGCTGTGGAGGGCAGGTGCCGCTACCGCAAAACTACCTTGAGACGGTCTACGAGCATGTGCACAAGGCTGGTGGAGTTTGTATTGCTGATGAAGTGCAGGTCGGCATTGGCAGGGTCGGCAAGCACTATTGGGGATTTGAGCTAAGTGGGGTGGTGCCGGATATCGTTACCATTGGAAAACCGCTGGGCAATGGTCATCCTGTAGCGGCGGTGGTTACCACGACGGAGATAGCCGATGCTTTCAATAACGGCATGGAGTTTTTCAATACATTCGGAGGCAACCCGGTGAGCTGTGCGATTGGTAGGTCAGTTCTCAAAGTAGTAGAAAACCAGGGACTACAGCGGCATGCGCTTGAGATGGGAGCTCATCTCAGAAAGGGGCTTCTCGAACTGAAAAGCCGCTACCCAATCATAGGAGATGTCCGTGGAGTGGGGCTGTTCCAGGGGTTCGAACTCATAGAAGAACTAGAATCACTTTCTCCAGCTGCAAGGCAAGCTGACTATCTGGCCAACCGAATGCGGGATAAGGGCGTCCTCTTGAGTACTGACGGCCCTTTGCACAACGTGATCAAGATTAAGCCACCAATGGTGATTCAGCAGGCGGATATTGATATGGCCATGGAGCTGATGGATCAGGTGTTTAGAGAGACGCGAATGAAGCTGTAGGCCTTCTCTTTTAGCTAGAAATTGTCACTTCAGCTTAAACATCTTCTTAATCAATTTGCCCTTGGCCCATTGCAGGGGTCTTGATTTGGTAAACGTAAGACTCTCAATGTCATCTGGACAATGTGTGAGGATTTTAAAACCATCTTTCGTCACCTGCACCGTATCCGAGTGCCTGAAGCCGCCGATCCCTTTGATATAAATGCCAGGTTCTATGCTCACCACCATGTTTTCCTTGAGAACCGTACGATCACCTTCCGCTAGGAAAGGACCCTCATGATTACCCAGGCCGATTCCATGACCTGTTCTGTGCATTAGGTTTTCGCCAAGCCCTTTGCTTTCAAGAAAATGCTTAGCGGCAAAGTCAACTTCTTCGCAGGTTATGCCCGGTTTGAGAACATCATAGCAGCGTTTTCTGGCTTCCATCATTAGTGCAAACATGTCCCGATGATCTTTGCCTGGTTTTTGAGTGAAAAAGGTGCGCTCTAGCTCAGCGGCATACCCGTTGACCCTTAGGAAAGCCAAGCTGATGTGCGAGCCCTCAATCAATACATCATGGACTTTTGGATTGCCGTGTGGCTGGTCTGAGATTCTGCCAGGCCAGGCTGCTACCAGTACATTGGACGCCAGATAGTCAAACTCTGTTTCCTTGATCAGCAGCTGCTGGATTTGCTTACCTATCGAGAATACTTCCAACTCCGACATGCCATAGTAGGCATTATCATTGAGCGTCTTGATAGCGCTATCGCAATAATGACATGCGAGTTCAATCAGCTTGATTTCCTGAGGGCTCTTGATCCATCTCAGCTCTTCGACTATCGGTGATTGCCGAATGGACTTGTCCTGAGCACGTAGAAAATCGGCAATCTCGAAAGGGGACTTACTCCCGATCCCAACACTTAAGTCTTTGCCGATAACTTCTATGAGAACATCCTGCCACCTTTCCGGGGACTGAGCCGGATATTCCCAATAGCATTTGATTTCATCAACATTATCGACCTTTTCAAGATGCGCCAGCTCCATTTTAGGAAGAATGAAGGTGACTGCATTCTTTTTGATCACCAGGAGAAAGAGCCTTTCGAGGCTCTTGTAAGTTAAGCCTGTCAGATAGTAGATATCCTCTTCTTCAGAGACTATGAGACAATCCAGTTTCTCATTCTCAATCTTTTTCTGAAGGTTATTAATTCTTGCTTTGAACTCTGTGGTCGCAATCATGGATATGATTTATTGAAAAGTGACGTAGTGCTTCAGGACAGGCCTAGTAGCTAATTCCATTTAGTCCCTACTTGCAAACCATGGCAAATAGATGAATGCAAGCTGAACAATCAGCCTGACCATAGCTGCTGTTTTTGTTCCAATGACTGGATTGTCTTTGAGCAGATCAATCACGTGAATGGGCAAGAATGCAAGCATGAGCAGTGTGATACCCAACAATGCCTTTTTGCGGTAGCCGGGGATGAATACCCCAATACCGAGAAGGAGCTCTACCCCTCCAGCGATCCAATGAACCAGATCTGCCGGCAGGAATTCAGGAATAAGACCGGTGGAGGTTTCGGGGTTAAAGAAATGGGCCGACGCACCAAAAATGAGTAATACACCCATTAGCAAACCCGTGATTTTCTTTACTGTTTTCATGATGCCATTGGGATTATGTTGATGGATATCAATGTACATTTTGTTTGCAAAATATAAAAGAGATGTTCGGTCAATGAGAACGTCCCATCTCTTCAAGTTCTCGATTAGTACTTTTCTAGGTTTTTTCCATGTGCAACCCATAACTCGTTGTTGACAAACCTGACCAGATCGACCTTATCTCTGACATTCCAAAAAAGCATTAACTTCTGCCTTTTTATTAAAAACTCAATCATGAAATATAGTCTCCTCTTCATACACTTCTTTCCTCTTCATACACTTCTTTCTATATGCCGGTCTCAACTTGAATGCTCAAAGCCAGGTCTATGAACTTCGGACCTATGAACTTGAGTTTTTTGGACAATCTGGACTGCTGCATGACTATTTCAAGAAGGCGCTGATTCCAGCACTTAATCGCCAAGGTGTGAATAATGTGGGTGCTTTTGAAGAAACCTCTGAGGCACTGCCAGCAAAGATTTATTTACTCATCCCTCATGATAATCTTCAAGCTATTGAAACAACATTTAATGCCCTGGCTTCTGATGAACAGTATCAAATGGATGGAACACCTTATTTGAAATCCGATCCTGACAATCCAATTTATAGTAGGATAACGACCAACCTCATTTTGGCGAATACCGGATTCCCAAAGCTGGTTAAGCCGGCCGATAGTGAGTTTTTTGAGCTAAGGATCTATGAGAGCTACAATGAAGACGCTCTCCGCAGAAAGGTCAAGATGTTCAACGAAAACGAGTTTGACATCTTCGCGGATGTCGGGCTACCCACTGTCTTCTTCGGATCCAACATCGCCGGGACTCAAATGCCATGCCTGACGTACTTGCTTGGCTTCAAAGACAAAGAGGCACATTCGGAAGCTTGGTCGAAATTTGGGGATCAGCCAGAGTGGAAGCGCATAGTGCAATTAGAGGAGTATGCTGATACCATCATTGACATCACGCGGGTCTTTTTGAAACCTCTGCCATATTCGCAGCTTTAGGTATTGGTTCTCTTACTTTTATCTCCTCCAAGTGTTAGGGGGATATAATCATACGTTTTGTTAAAGCTATGCTTTACACAACTTTTTCCCCAACCTTCCATGCCTTGCGAATCATGGGCTTTTCATGTTTAAGTATAAAGAACAAGTATATCCACACGAAGAATGACAATACGAAAGAAATCGCCGTGTTGGTATTGAAAATTTCTTGTGCCTCTGGATTATTCAAAAACTCATACCAGATGCCCTGCGAACTAATAACTCCTGCTCGATATAGCATAGTAGCCACGATTAGAAAGTTCGCCAGTAGAACTGAAAGGATATTTGAAAGAATAATTATCCAATTTGTAAACCCACCCCTTATACCTTTGAAATAGTCGTAACCCTTGATGCCAAGGAAACCTATTACCATGGACATCACAGAAAGTAACCTATTCAAGAAAACTGCGATCAAAACCCACACAAAGACACCAGCTAGAGAAAAAACCATCGAGCCTGCAAATCCAACTGCATAATTTTTTTGTTCATTCTCTTCAAGCCGATTCTGTTCGTAATATTCATTCGCAATTTCACGAGCACTTTTTTCGTCAAGCAAGAATCCACTACCCGTAACATCGTAGTAACTAAGATTATCTTTCAAATTATTAGTGAAAGAATGGTTGGTTTCTTCAATTCCCAGCTTGCTAAATACATCACAAAGAGAATCAACGGCATTAATAAGTTTAGCCTTGCTGGTTGGTAAGAATGTCTCATTAAACCTTATAGACACAATTCTGCCATCTATCCAACTTTCGGAATATTTGCCGATGGACTTATTGACTTCAAGTTCTTCCCCTAGTCTAGTTCTATGATCTTCTGAGAGACTTTCTGGGAGGATTGCTTCTACATATTTGTAGCCCATGCCGTCACCAATTCTAAAGAAATAGTTATTTCTCAACCCAAAAATCGTTGACTTGTTCCTGAACCAATTCAGTTCCTTGCCAACCTTACTTACATTCCAAAAAATCAAATTGTTTGTGGGTTTATTGAAGGTTCAATTATGCGCGATGACAAATTCTTAAATTTTAGAATAAAAACCAAAATGTAATTTTATGTGCTAGATGATTTCTTATAAAATTTATCTTATTCCCTCTTGGAAGTCGGTAGCCGATGAATTGTTTGACTTAACCCTCAGCGCGGGTAGAGACTATTTAGAAGTCTTCGAATGTGACTTTCCACACCCCATTCGCCTCTCTCAACTTCTACGTTCTGCCTTTCATCTACCACATCCACCTCTGACCGTAATTTGGTTTGTCATTGAGTTCCCAAGCTTCCTATATTCTTCCTGCTAAACGATGATAAAGTATTTTCACCTGGTGCTCTTACTCCTGATGGGAGCGACAGCACCGCTCTATAGTCAGATTCAAGGTCAGACCCTAACGAAGCGACCGTCCACCTCAGCTACCAAGATTGATCATGAGATTGAGATAACTGGTGATGTCCGTGGCAACCCTGTCTGGCAGGGTATAGAGCCCATTACCGACTTGATACAGGTACGACCGCAGGTGGGAGAACTGGTGTCTGAGCGGACTGAGGTACGCATGGCTTACACGGATTATACTCTCTATGTTTCTGTGATATGCTATGACCCTGAGCCTGATAAGCTCATCGTCTCTGACTCTCGCAGAGATGCATCATTGGATGATACGGACGCCTTTCTGTTTATTTTGGATACCTATCATGACAATCAAAACGGCTTTATTTTTGGTACCAATCCTATCGGAATAGAGTACGATGCGCAGGTAGACAATGAAGGCCAGGGCAACAACAACGCTAACCGTCAGCAGGGTGGTGTGATCGGTGGTTTCAATCTCAACTGGGATGCCAGCTGGGAGGTGCGAACGCTAGTCGATGATATTGGCTGGAGTGCTGAGTTTGCGATTCCTTTCAAGACTATTCGCTTCAAAGCAGGTGATGATGTCACCTGGGGTGCCAACTTCCAAAGAAACATCCGTAAGCGAAATGAGCTGGCCTATTGGTCTCCACTTCCAATTCAGTTTGATATTAAGCGACTGTCACTGGCTGGGGATATTGAAGGGCTTGAACTAAAGAAACCGGGTAACCTAAAAGTTATCCCCTATGTACTTGGACAGACCAACAACAACTACGTGGATGGGGAAAGAGACACGGAAAATCGGTTTGATGCTGGTGGTGATGTGAAGTACAGCATTACACCCAGTCTCACTTTAGATCTGACCTACAATACCGATTTTGCACAGGTAGAGGTGGATGAGCAACAGGTTAACCTCGACCGATTCAATCTTTTCTTCCCTGAGAAAAGGCCTTTCTTTCTTGAAAATGCTGGGTTCTTTACGGTAGGTAGTCCTGGAGAAGTTGACCTTTTCTTCAGCAGAAGGATCGGTATTAGTGATGAGGGTACATTGCAGCCGATCATCGGAGGGGCAAGGCTTTCCGGTAGGGCCAACAAGACCAACATCGGCGTGTTGAGCATGTTCACCGATGAAGTGAAGGAGGACAGTGTACAGTCCAATGCCTTCAATGTAGTACGGATCAACCAGCAAATCGCCAATCGGTCGACCATCGGTATGGCCTACATCAGCAGAGACGCCCTGGAGGATGGCACTGACTACAATCGGGTGTATGCAACAGATGCTAAGATCGGCCTGGGAAACAAGGCGCAGATCAATGGCTATTTTGCAAAGAGCGTGACACCCGGCATAGAGGATGACGACATCAGTTTTAAGCTGCAAGCACAGTACGACTGGAACGGCCTATCGCTGGGTGGTGGATATACCGAGGTTAGAGAGGGGTTTAATCCGGAAGTGGGGTTTTTACAAAGAGGGGCTTTCAGGAAGCCTGAATTCAGGATACTGAAGCAGCTACGCCCCAAGAATAATTTTAACTTATTGGAACTACGCCCCCACGTGACTTATAGAAGCTACTATGATTTTGACGGTTTTCAGCTGACGAGTTTCTTGCATGTTGATAACCACTGGGAGTGGACGAATAGCTTTGAGATACATACGGGTGTCAACTTCACTACGGAGGGTGTGGTGGAGGATTTTGAAATATCGGATGGCATCTTCGTGCCGGCCGGTACTTATGACAATACAGAGGCTCAGATCGTATTGATTACGAATGCGGCCAAGCCTGTTTACTTATCCACGCGTTCTGTTATGGGTGGTTTTTTTGACGGCAAGCGCCAATCTCATAGTGCTACTTTGGGTGCGCGCATTGGAGACAAATTCAATTCTGAATACACCTACATCCGCAACGATGTGCACTTGGAGGATGGGGATTTTGTGACGAATGTCTTCAGAGGTCGCCTTTCATACAATTTCACTCCACGTATATTCACTCAGACTTTAATCCAGTACAATAATGTGGCTGATCTATGGTCCGTCAATTTGCGTTTCGGCATTTTGCAACAAGCTAACACAGGCCTCTTCGTCGTGTACAACGAGCAACGAGATGGCTCGGGCATTATTCAGAATAGAAATTTCACGATCAAGTACTCACGGATGTTTGATATTCTGAGATAGGGTCGAGTTGTGGTTAGTGATCAGACCAGTAGCACGAAAAGTCTCATGTCAAGCACCTACCGCGATAACTAGTAGAATACTGGTCAGACCATTATATAACCTACGTCATTCCTGATAACGCGCGAGCGGAGGTCAGGAATCTTTATTCTTGTGAAATGATTACTTCATTTGGAAACCGCTTAACAGATTCCGGTATTTTGCCTGCGCAAAAACCGGAATGACGATTATCTTCATATCGAATTAATTCACCTTACCCACCTATATTATGAAAAAACTCCTCTATCTCTTATTGATTGTTAGTGCTTGCAGCGCCCCCGAGCAGCAGCAAGTCAACACTGAAGTACAAGGCTGGGAAGCCCAAGCCGCTCGTGTAGAGATTATCCGTGATGATTTCGGAGTGCCCCATATCTATGGAAAGTCTGATGCAGATGCCGTTTTTGGGATGTTGTACGCGCAGTGCGAGGATGACTTTCCTCGGGTAGAGCGCAACTACTATTGGGCGATTGGTCGTCTGGCAGAAGTGGAAGGTGAGGAGGCTTTATACAGCGACCTTAGGGCTCGCCTATACATGACTATCGATGAAGCAAAGGCGCATTATGAAAATGCTCCTGATTGGCTCAAAAAGCTGTGTCAGGCTTACGCCGATGGTATCAACTATTACCTCCACACGCATCCGGAGGTTAAGCCCAAAGTGCTGACGCGATTCGAGCCCTGGTTTCCCATGTTCTTTTTTGAGGGGTCGATTGGCGGTGATATTGAGAGTGTTCGCACCAATAGAATCAAAGAGTTTTACGGTGAGAACCAGTCCATGACCATGGCTGATTTGCTACCGCAAAAAGATGTGCTCGAAGAACCCAAGGGGTCTAACGGATTTGCGATAGCTGGTCAACATACAGCTTCGGGTGATGCGATGCTGCTCATCAACCCACATACTTCGTTTTACTTCCGGGGGGAGTCACAGGTAGTGAGTGAGGAAGGACTCAACGCCTATGGTGCGACGACATGGGGCCAGTTCTTTATCTATCAGGGCTTCAGTGAGAAGAACGGCTGGATGCACACCTCTACGCGAGTGGACTTTATGGATGATTTCCTTGAAACAGTAGAGGAAAGAGATGGAAAGCTGCAGTACAAATATGGAGAGGAATGGAGGGACGTGTGGACTTCTGAGGTGACGCTTAAATACAAGGAAGGTGATCAGCTGAAAGAACGCACCTTCCCGATGTACAGGACACATCATGGGCCGATTACTGGTAAAGTGGGTGATCGCTTAGTAGCCACAAAACTAAACTGGGAGCCCGTGGATGCACTGATACAGTCCTTTACCCGCACCAAGACCAACAATCATGAGGAGTTTTGGGAGATGATGAAAATCCGCCGCAACTCATCCAACAATACGGTCTATGCCGATAAAGATGGCACAGTTGCCTACTACCATGGCGACTTTATTCCCAGGCGTGATCCACAATTTGATTACTCAAAGCCGGTGGACGGTTCGGACCCAGCTACTGATTGGCAGGGCATGCATGAGCTGGATGAGATTATCACTATCGTAAATCCTGAGAACGGATGGATACAAAACTGTAATTCCACGCCATTTACTGCCGCTGCTGAATACAGCCCGAAACAAGAGGACTATCCCTATTACATGGCGCCTGACCAGGAAAACTTCCGTGGCGTACATGCTGTACAAGTGCTTGGTGAGATGAAAGACTTAACGCTTGACGGGTTGATCGAATTAGCTCATGATCCTTACTTGCCGGCATTCGAAAAAGTGATTCCGGGATTAATTACGGCCTACGAACTAGTTGGCCCTAAGGATCCGGAGCTGGCAGGAGCTATAGATGTGTTAAGAGCATGGGATATGAGCTCAGGGAAGGAGTCCGTTGGCTTGACATTAGCACATTTCTATGGAATGGAGTTAATGGCTAATGGAGACAATCCTGAAGACTTAAGTGGAAACGACCGATTCAATTATTATGGCACACGACTACCGAACAAGCGAAGGCTGGAGCATTTTAGAGCGGCTTATGACAAACTTGTAGCTGATTGGGGTACCTGGGAAGTGCCCTGGGGAGAGTACAATAGGTTCCAGCGACTGTCCGGTGATATCGACCTCAAGTATGACGATGACCAGCCCAGTATTCCGGTAGGATTGACGACCAGCCGCTGGGGAGCCCTGGCTGCATATGGTGCAAAGTATGGTGAGGATACCCGTCGCATCTATGGCTACCGAGGCAACAGCTTTGTAGCTGTAGTAGAGTTTGGGGTCAAAGTAAAAGCCAAGACCATGCTGGCTGGTGGTCAGAGCGGAGACCCTGCTTCACCTCACTTTGATGACCAGGCGCAGCGCTATGCAGATATGCAGTTTAAGGATGTAGCTTACTATCGCGAAGATGTGCTGGCACGAGCAAAGAGGACGTATAAGCCGGGAGAGTAAAGAGATTAAGAAATGCTGGCAGAGCCCAAAACCAATTAATCTAAACCGGAACGCTTTTCTGAAACGCGCTGGAATGTGTGAAATTCGTCGGACGAGTTTTAAAAGAATATGCTGTGGAGCATGAGCCTATCGCTTGAATAGGACTATACTCGACCGACGAATATCGGCACCTCTCTATTCCACCCGCTTCTTACAAAAGATCCTCCAGGTCGGATAGTTAATGGTCTCAGCAGGATCTACCCAGGCACCTTCCCAGTTGAACCCTTCGTCAGTGATGTCCGAGAATACAATCTTGAAGAAGCCGTCAAAACCATTGGGAGCTTTTTGTGGATTGTAGAGCACTATATCACCACCGTCTCGAGGGGCGCCTGTCCACGTACTTAGTCGAGGGGTAGGCGTTGCTGAAGCGTAGTAGGTGACATACCATTGTGCACTATCAGCGTTGTATTGTCGGATGCTACCGGAGTGAGCTCCGTCAGCTTTAAAGGTCTCATCCTGTACCCCCCAGCCATCAGTGATATACTTCCAGTGCCACTCCAGGCTAACGGTATCTGCCCACTCTGTTTGATTGACACGCGACACGGACTGACAGTCTGAGATGCCTATCAGTGGAGCATAATCCATGATCTCCTTTGGAGCGTCAGGGTGAGGTTTGCCAAAAGGATGCTCTGCCGAGGGCCTGTTTTGATACATATCCTGAGCAGTGACTACTCCACAGATTAACAACATCGATATAAATGTGACCGTTCTTTTCATCTTGTATGTTTTTATGCTAATGTAGAAATACAAGACCCACGAAAAGAACTGATGCAGTTAATGTGCGAAGAGTCGCAGTGAACGAACTGACAGGTTTATTAAAACAATCAGGTTATTGAGTTATACCGGAATTGAGCATTAATAGACTCGCACACCTCTTCTATAGTTGAAACATGGAATTCAGTTGAAATAATCAGAGTTTTGGAATGCATTTGAAAAATGTGCGTTCCTTTTTCATCTTTTGACCAGCCTGAGACATGTGTTTTCATACTTTTTTGAAAGTACGAGTATGATGGCATCTTCTTGCTTATCTGCAGTACCCAACTCTACATTTTGATCATCAATGAGGGAAACTACAGTACCATCCTCATTCCATGGATATTCCTGATAGTTGATTGAGATGAAACGCTCATTTCCTTCATTGAGCACCTGTACTATATCATTATTCACGATATACTCGAACCCTGTTGGGTAGAAAACCTCGGATACGTAATCACTGTCTCTCCTGTTGAGTTTGAAAAAGCACTCACCAACATTTCGTTGTGCTACACTACGACTGATTTGTGCTCTCATCATCTTCCATTCACCTGATTTTTGGGCCATTAGAAAAGTCGCATCTATAGCAGCCCGCTCGCCTAGTTTTCCGTCAACGTCAATGGTAACCTTAACAGAGGTTTTCACCCGTGCCGCGTTTTCTCCATTCATTTCTACTTCTAAACTTTCTATTTTGAGCTCTGATGAAATATCCCGATCCACGGTTAGTTCTTCCAGACCTTCTTGAAATTGTTCAAGACTCTCTGTCTCTGTAAACATCGTACCCATAGGGCCTGCAATGGTTCGTTCGGAGGTAAAATTGTTATCCAGGAAAGTCAAAACTAAGTTCACATCTTTGGTATCGTCCAGATTGTTCACTTCTTCAACAAATGCCCTAAAGACCTTTTCAACATTTTGTTCTTGAGCATATATCGATGTTAATGGTGCCAGCACAACAGCTAGCAAGGCAAGTTTTAGCATTCTATTCATCGTCATCCAATTTTAAATTACCGGTAAAAAGTTTTGAGTTAAGTCTGTTTTGCTGTTACCCCCAATAGGGACATTTTCATTGTTGCTTCTTGATGGCATAGTAGGACATATTCCCTGATCAGGATTTTTCACCTATTCTGATTAAAACCTTCCAAAGCCCAGGCAGTGTAACCTATAAGTATCTCCTAAGATCAACTTTGCAGCCTCTTTCTCATTAGTAGCTACACCAAGCTTCGTCTTTTTCTCGTTCTCCATTTGGTACAAGCTGCCGTCACTATCCCAGTTGTATTGTTTGAAGTCATTGCTGATAAACCTCTGTTTATCGATGGTCTTAAAATTAAAAGCCTCAAGCTCTGACTTGTACTCAAAGCCAGCAGGATAGTAGAGTTCGGCAACTAGCGCTGTTTCTCTTTCATAGAATCTCGTCGGGCAGTTCCCGATATTGCGTTGAATGAGTGTTCTCACTACATCCGAATGTACCATTTTCCACTCGCCTTGATCATTTTTGGCTATGCCATAGTTGACCACAAATCCACCCTGTTCCGCCAGCTCTCCATCTACCTTCATATTCATAGATAGTACTGCGGATATAGTGGCTACTGTCGGCCCTTCGATCACCTTGCTGATTTCCTCTATTTTGATATTGGGTTGGATATCTCTTTCTCCGACATAGGCCAGTAAGCCTTTGACATAGGCATTCACACTTAGAACTGTTCGTTCAACTCTGCCATTTGGGCCAATAAAAGTTCTATTAACCTGAAAGTCCGGGCTTAAATATGCCGTCACCTTGTTGACATCTTTGGTTACTGCAAGGTTATTAATCTCACTCACGTAATTCTCGAAGAAGTCTTTGATTTCACTTTTTTGAGCGAAGCAAACCAGTTGTGAAATGACTAAAGAAAGAAAAAGGAAAAATTTCTTCATTGATGTTTATCTTAAATGCTTAAGGTACTTGATGATGTTTTTTACCCACATTAAAGAAAGCAATTCGAACAGCTAATACCTTTAATTTTCATTTTTTTTTAATCCTGATACAACCATTCTCACCTCAGTTCTCACCTTGATCTAAACAATTAAGAATACTTGAGCTACAAGCAAGACCCTTCTGAACTCGAATTAGTCTATGACTGCCTCCAACAGGACAGGCAGAGTCAGAAAAAGCTGTACGACAAGTATAAGGATGCCATGTACACGATACTCTACAGAATGCTTAACAATGAAGATGATGCAGCCGATGCGCTTCAAGAAGCCTTCATTCAGGTGTTCAGAGGCCTGTCAAGCTACAAGGGAGTTTCTTCTCTGGGGGCATGGATAAAGACCATCGTGGTAAGGACGGCTCTGGCAAGAAGAAGGCATCAACTTCATTTTGATGAGATAGATGAGAGGTCTCAGAAAATTGAACCCATCCATTGGGATTCTAACCTGACAGGCGAGTACCTGGATCATGCGATAAGAGCACTTTCTGATGGTTATCGAAGTATTTTTCTAATGATCGAAGTGGAGGGCTATACGCACCGGGAGACCGCAGAGATGCTGGGCATTAGCGAAGGCACATCCAAGTCGCAACTCTTCCATGCCAAGAAAGCATTGCAAAAACAACTAAAGGAGGTGATGTACGGATGAGCAAGCGTGATCAAAATATAGACAGAGCTATACGCCAACTGCCAAGCCATAAGGCGCCTGACGAAGTATGGCAAAATATTGCAAATGAACTGGATGCTCAGCAGCCTTTGCTCAGCGCCATCGATGAATACAGGTCCAGGACTTTAAGCGCACCGGACCTCTTTGACGGTGTGATGGAGAGCACTCAGCCTAAGCGGGTTATCAGGAGGATGCCCAATGCCTGGCTTAGTGGGATTGCAGCTGGCTTGGCGTTACTGATGACCGTGTATCTGCTTTTTGATAAAGCAGACGAGCAGGTTACTGTCGATACTTATACTGAGGTGACGGATGGCCTACCGGAAATGATGACGACCGTGATGCGACAGATGAGTGAGGAGGATGAAGTCATGGGCTTTATTAAAACCCATTGCCAGCAGGTCGCCCTCACCTGCAATACTCCAAAGTTTCAAGGTCTATTTGAGCTTTATGTCGAGTTGGACGAATCCAAAATTGAATTAATGGACGTGATGGCAGAAAATCAAAATCAACAGGAGCTTACGGGCTATCTGATCCGGGTAGAAAAAGAGAAGGATGAAGTGGGCAAACAATTGATTCAAATGATCATCGGATGAAAAGATTAAGATACATAGGTCTGGTTTTGATGACGGCTCTTACGTATGCCCATTGCGGTAGCGCTCAGGTGAGTCTGCAAGTGGTCACAAAGACCATCGAGAGAAGCTTTGAGTATGACAGAGGCGACTATGTCATGCTTAAAGGAAATAAGAGCAATATCGAAGTTGTTGGTTGGGATGTACCTACCGTGAAAGTGGAGATAAAACTCACCTCCAAGGCCAGAACAAAAGCCATAGCCGAGAAGGAGCTTGAGTTTCAGCGATACATATTGGAAAAGCGAAAAGAAGAGATAGGAATCACCAACTACTACAGCTATCCTTATAAGGACTACAAATTAGAATCGATTCTCCTGGCGAGCTACAAGATATGGGTACCGAAGGCCGCTGTTTTGCAGATCACCAATGAATACGGCAACATTACTATGAAAGACCTGCAGGGTACCTATGTCCTCGACAACCGATTTGGCAACCTGACCTTGGAGAACGTAAGTGGTAAGGGTACGTACAACAGTTATTTTGGAGACTGCCATATTTCAAACCTAAGCGGTGAGCAGGAGCTAATATTTAGTAAAACGAAGACGATCATCTCGGGCTTATCCGGGTCGGCAGAGATCAAATCCAACCTTGGTGATCTGAGCATCATCGGTATATCGACTTTGCTCCAACTCAATGTGGAAGCTGTGAAAGCAGATGTGAGCCTTGAGTTAGGAGAAGATTGGAGATACTACGATCTCTACTTCAAATCTGATTTTGGAGAGGTTATAGTTGATCCGTCTATGATGTTGGAAGCTGCGATTTCGGATAGCGGAGACTTATATATCCTCAAGAGAAAGGGACAACCCGGCATCAGGGCCACTACAAGTTTTGGTAAGATTACAATTTTGAAATAATGAATAGACTACTCGCAACCCTAACCCTCGTGATCGCAATGGTTACTTTGGGACTTGCTCAGGAGAATGTGTCAATAGCCGAGCATCAGGAGGAAATGGACACGGCTGAATTTTCCCGATTAGTAGAAAGCTACAACAATATCATTCGTGCTGACGAAGAGAAGCTGCATATGTTTACGATCGATCTGCTCGGCCCATTGTTTTATGCATTGACCAACTGGGGGGATGAGAAAACGACCGTAAATCGAGTCATAGATTTGGCTTACGAGCAGAAGTTCTCGCCTACATGGTCATGGATTGTAGGATCAGCATATAGCGCCGATAGGGCAAGCTATCGCGAACTACAGGTCTATGCCGGAGGTCGCTATTACTACAATATGAATCGCCGAATATTGAAAGGTAAGAGCGCCAACAACTTCTCGGCCAACTATATCGGCACCACCGCAAATTACGGCAGGCGATTTCACACAGATGACTCTCATGTCACCTGGAATATTGTTTATGGTATTCAAAGAAGAATTGGGCGCAGGGGATTTTTAGACTTCACTGTGGGGTTGGAAAATATCTTCAATGCATACGAGGATAGAGAGGTTGGTACAGATCTTATTCTTGGATTTAGATATGGGTTGGCGTTCTAGCCGGAGATGAGAAGTCGCCGGCTTATATCACCAGCGACTTTCCACTAGCCATTAAATGGGATAACCACTTGAGGCTTTCACTTCTTCGATCTGACCGATGTGCCTTTCCGTATGGCCACTCATAAAGAGGATAACCTGATAGGTGTCAATCCAGCCAAAAGGAAACTCGGCGTAGTAATCTCTCAGGTTGTCATTGGTGCTCCTGGCGTACTGAATGTTTTCCTTTCGCTTTTCTTTGAAGGCTTTAAGCGACCCCTTGTAATCAGAAAACTGCTGTGTAGGCTCGAATTCAGGTCGTGTTTTGACCTTTTGCTCTCGGCTGGTGATTAGTCCAAGAAGCATTTCATCAGTGAAGTTAAGCTTCTCCTTGATTCCTGGCGCGGGTTCCTGCTGTAGGGACATCTGCGCCATACCAAAGATGTTTTGCTCAGACTTGGCGAGGTGCTCGACAGTTTCGGCAATTGACCAGCTCTCAGCATCAGGTTTGTAAAGCCATTGTTCCTCTGATAGGCCTTTAACCGCATTGAGCAGTTGATCCTGGGAGGCCCTGAGATGGCTGGTAAGTTGATCTCTGTCTGCACTCGAGATTTGCGCGAATGCGGGGCTCAGGCTAGCATAAAAAAATAGCGCGATAATGGGAATGATTCTTTTCATGATTTTAGTATTTGTTTATCTACTGACGAGTCAGCAGAACAGTATTGGACATTTCCGAAAAAATCTTTTTTCCGGGCACCTTTCCGGGCGCCAATTGTTGTATTCAAAAGCACTAAAATGGAATTAAAAGCAATCCTGTCAAGGGGGTACAATCGCTCGATTACGTATCCGCAATATGTAGAACTCGTTACCGATCTCGCGGCTCATGGTGGCACTACCGGAGAGCAAAAGGAGGATATGATCAACTTTACAAAACTCAATGCGCAGCGGTCAAAACGAATTACAAAAACAGTGAATCTTGAGGAATCGACGATCCAGACGATCAGGAGCATTGGAGTACCGCAAACCTGGTTGGTAGTCAGCGAGAGCTGGTGTGGAGATGCCGCCAACAGTCTCCCTGTTCTGGCCAAGATGGCCGATGAAAATGATTTGATTAACCTAAGGGTTGTGCTTCGAGATGAAGATACTGAGTTGATTGATAGCTTCCTGACCAGGGGAGGCAGATCGATACCCAAGCTGATCGCGCTTGATGCTGAGCACAATGTACTTTTCACCTGGGGACCCAGACCAACTGACGCGCAAGCGATCTACGACCTATGGAGGAATGACCCTGATCACGTGCCTTACTCAGAGTTTCATATCACGATGCAGCAATGGTACAATCAAAATAAGGGTCTGGCAGTGCAGGAAGAGATAACTTCTCTCGTCGAAGCTAATTTGAACGAAACAGTGCAGAAAAAGGCGGTTTAAATAACCGATCCTACTTTATGTTGAGAATATCTGCGTCTGAAAACCCAAAGAGTTCTACTTTTCTGATATCAGGTCAAGTGCTTTTTGTAAAGCATCTTTTTCACTCACTTCGTAGTGTGGGACGACACCTACACCTTCCCAGTTGGTGGCTGTGATGGGGTTGATGGCCCGGCCGCTTGGGATAACGACCCTCATGCCATCTGGCAAATAATGAGTTTCGACAGGATGAGCACCTCCGCCGGTCGTTTTTCCTACGACGGTGGCTCTACCCAGATGCTTTAGATTATAGCAAAATTCCTCGCCCGCTGAGAACGTATAGTCACTGGTAAGGATATATAAAGGAGTATCGGGCATTGGATCACCTTCGACCTTCCCCAAGGTGTAGAAGTCATTGCTGCTATCGGTATTTCTAAAATACAGCGTGTTGAGGTGTATACTTTCTCCTACCGGAAAAAAGTACGTGGAGACCAGCTGCACACCGGCAGGTGATCCGCCTCCATTATTTCTGAGATCCAGTATGATTGCTTGAGTATTGGCAAGCCTGGCCATATTTGTTGCAACCAGCCCGCGATATTGAGAGTTGCTATTTTCAAACCCGGTAAGTTCCCAATATCCGATGTT
Source organism: Cyclobacteriaceae bacterium (assembly GCA_965229505.1). Lineage (GTDB taxonomy): Bacteria > Bacteroidota > Bacteroidia > Cytophagales > Cyclobacteriaceae > UBA6059. Next base: position 5,065,301 of record OZ245881.1, on the reverse strand, counting down.
CCCTTCCCGTATTTGCGCTTCGCCCATGCCATTGGGCAATTTTTTGATTTCACGTCCATTGAACTGTCCTGTTCCGGACGTATTTGGCGCACCATATCTGACGGCCAGGTGTTTGTCGTTGACAATTCTGCGGAGATCACTTTCCAGCAACTCGGCAAGGCTTTTACCAGGGTCTAGGCTATCATATCGACCGTTCTGCCAATTTTCGATAAGCTCATTGTGCATTGTATTGGCGGCTTCTTCAAATACATAGTTTCGCTGTAGATTTTCTGCCAATTGCCTTATTAGCTTTTCGTGCTTGTTTTGTGCTGTGCACGAAAACAGTGTAACGAACAGGAAGAGTAACGTGAGTCTATGCTGCATACTCCATAGTACGTGACCCTTCCTGGTCGGTTGAAAACTGCTGTTAAAAGAGGTTAAAAGCTATAAAATTCTAACTCTCGTCTCCTGCCAGCATCACAGGTGCTCCGCCAGAAGATATCCTGACCGCATCGGCGGCCACTTCCTGAAAGCCAGCGTCTGCCATAGTAGCCTGAAAAGCTTCTATTGATTCAAAAGGCATAGAGAACATCTGATAGAATGGGGCTGGACTACCGTCCGGTGAAGGCATGAACTTGGTGATGGTGTAGGGTCTTTCATTAGCAGGAATACCAGTCTTGGCATGAAATAGCTTGATATGCTCAGCATAGTCTGCATCGAATTTCGCAACGTCGGTAGGTTGCGGGTAAAGTGCTTTTAGTGTTATCATCGTTTTGGAGTTAGTTTCTGGTAAGGTATGAAGAAATTTATTCGTAGGTAAATCATGCATACCGGGCTGTAGTTTATTAGCTGTTGGCTCATTTCAATTATTGTTTGAAGCGACAACCAATTCATGCCAATCAGAAAACCCTAGCTTTAATATGCCTTTGGATGAGCTCCACCAGAGCTGATGTTGTCCTGGATTACCTCTTCATTTTGAGGGTACCAACTGAAATGGCAGCCTGGAATTGGCCGAAGTGATGAGCGACGCAACTTTTGTGATAAATGAAGATTTGAAGCCGTACGAACGCCCGCAAAGAAGGGTTCATGAATCAGGTAACACCTACCTTTCATTAGTGATATTAATGCTCAAGGTTATCAATTATATTCTATGGATCAATGTCACCTTATGCGGAGAAGCTCGTTATAATGCTCTAATGGATAGAGTACATCATCCCAAAAGAAGCTGGCTTTCAATCATCTTAAAAGGCTTAGGCCTACTAATTGTCTTAGGCATTTTTAGTGCTTTTGTTGGCAAACTATGGCGTGACAACCGACCTGCGATTCATCCTGTCAGTCTGCCCAAGTACCCTCAATGGTCGGGTAAGAGTTATGGATTTGCTCCTCATCCTGATGAAGAGTCCGAGGCTGTGATCCAAATTTATGCAGCACGTACCCGGGGAACTAAGCAGGTAGTGGCCGTTCATTCCTGGATTGCCACCAAGTCTGAAGGTGCTTCTAAATATACTACCAGTGAGATATTCGGCTGGCGACTCAGACGCAATGGTACTGCGTTGAGACAAGGCAATGACGTGCCCGATCATGACTGGTATGGTCATCCGCCGGATCTTCTGCTTGACATCCGCGGACCTCAGGCAGTTGAACTTATTCCTAAGATTGATAACGCCATTGCGAATTACCCTTATCAACAAGAGTATACGGCCTGGCCTGGTCCGAACAGCAATACTTTCATTGCATGGATAGGCAAGGAGGTGCCGGAATTAGGGCTTGATCTGCCGTCCACAGCTATTGGCAAGGATTGGCGCCCATTCTCTGAGATGGTAGGCCCATCTCCCAGCGGCACTGGTCTGCAAGCTTCAGTTTGGGGACTGCTCGGTCTGAGTGTAGGGTGGGAGGAAGGCCTGGAACTCAATCTTTTCGGCCTTAGCTTCGAGTTGGATCTCCTTGATTTGGCGATAGAGCTACCCGGTATAGGCCGCATAGGCACTGATCCGGTGGGGTGTACAACTGCTCAGTAGATTGGTGTCATTTCCACATAGGTAGAGTCACCTACCGTAATGACGGTCTCTTCGAACTCAGGTGCTCTGAACTTTGGCCTGTAGTTTCGGGAGAATCCATATCCTTCTTTTGGGATACCAAGAAAATTGAGATTGCATACGCTATCCATGTTGATATCGTGATAGAAAGCCACAGCATATTCACCCTGAGGTAAGGCTTTTACAGTATGCGATACCTCATTTCCTTGCACAGGTAGATAGATGATTTGATACTCTTGTCCGTCGATGGGAAAGTCATCAGGGTTGTTGTAGATGCCTATTTGCATCCTACCGGAATACTCCTGAATGTCAGTTATTTTGATATGAAGCTTGCCCTGCTGTGCGAAAGTCTGCTCTGCCAGCGCGGGCATTATTAGTAATACAGTCAGGACTAATTGTTTTGGATACTTTGGCACAATGGATAAACATCACCCACGGCACAAAATGTTCAGAAATAGTTTGAATTTTCCATGCTGGATATAGTGGCGTGCTAATTGTGATTCTTAAGCTTTAGGGAATACACTGACTTGTAAAGCTCGGGATTGTTAAAAAACTCATCTAGCTCTTGACGGGTCGTTTCTTCTATGAAAGGTATCAATGGCTGCTCTACGCTAAAGAGTTTGCTGATGGACTTTCTGATTTTATTATCCCAGTCCTTGTAGTAGTTATCAAAGTCGTCAGGCTTGATAACATTTCGGCAGTTTTGCTGTCCACAAATGACAGTCATCTCACGATCAAGATTGAATATGCCATATTCATCCGTAATTTGTTCACCTTGCTTAATGTCTCGCACTGCTATTTCAAATCCATATCCAGTGCTTATTGAATTGCAGTCACAGCAGTGGTTAACGTACTTTGCAAAATCCCAACTTACAATCCTATTGCCGTTCTCATCGATATAAGAGTATTTGTCGATGACCTCCTTCATAGGTTCTGCATGCATGAGGTAATCGGTAGGAGAGATGACCATTTCCAAACTGTCCTTGACGTAGGTGATTGTGCCTTCCGGGATGTCAACTGTGGCGAATACGCCATAACCAATAGCTTGACTAATGAATCGTAGTTCTGCGTCGGGATGTATCATTTTTTAATCGTTAGATTTTAAAAGACAAACTACCTAGTTGAATTTAAGTAACATATAAATGTGGCTCGCATTAAAATGCGATATTCAACTATTTATTCGAAATATATACCGGTACGATGACTATATATTTCCATGACACAATCATCAATTTAGCAAAACACCATGGACATTTATTAAAGGGATTGTTTTGGTTTATTTGGTTAGATTTAGTTGAGACCTTTTTTAGAAAATGCAATGGAAGCATATAACCCTAATCAGAATCATAAAGAAATTCCCGGCAACCCGTCAACCGCTACAAGCAGTTCCAAGCGACTCAATGATCGATCGAATGGTGTACCGCTGCGTGTGTTGACAGAAGAAGACTGGCAGTTTTGGAGGCACAACGGATATGTTATAGTCAAGAATGCTGTTCCAAGAGAGCAGGCTCAGGCCACTGCGCAGTTCCTATGGGAGTTTGAAGAAAAGGATCCAAATGATCCAGCGACCTGGTACGCGGAACCTCGCCGAGAAATGAAAATGAAAGAACTGGCTGGAACCGGTATGGTCGAGGTTTATAACAACCAAAATCTTTGGAATAACAGGCAAATGCAGAAAGTCTATGACGCCTTTGTGGACATCTGGGGTACTGAAAAACTGTGGGTGACCATTGATAGAGCCAACCTCAATTTCCCGATCAAGCCCGGGTTTGAGTACAAGGGCTTTATTCATTGGGACTATGATCCGGAAACGCGACCCCAGAATGTGCAGGGTGTACTGGCACTTGCCGACCAACTGGATGAACAGATGGGTGGTTTTCAATGCATTCCAGAGCTATACAGAACTTATGATACTTGGAAACTGACCCAGCCCGAAGACCGTGATCGATTTCAACCAGATACGACTGGCCTGGAAGAGCATATAGTGAAAGTGACCTTGGAGGCTGGCGACCTGTTGATTTTTAATAGTACTCAACCACATGGCATCCGTCCTAATCTCTCAAAAGACAAAGTGCGTATCGCACAATACATATCTATGATGCCTGCCGAGGAAGAGAATGAAGAACTCAGGGAGTGGCGGATCAACTCTTGGAAGAACAGAATTGCTCCTGAGGGTTACGCTTTTCCTGGTGACCCTAGAAATAAGGAACGGTTGGAATATGACACAGCGGTACTGTCAGAGCTGGGAGAGAAGTTGCTTGGTTTAAGGAAATGGGATTAACCTGACTAGAGGCTGCTCCGTTGAACAAGATCTGACCAACTGATTTTATGAACCGAATAGATCGTCTTAATGCGCTAGTCGTCCACTTACAGAGCAAACCCAGGGTTACCCTTGATGAGCTGGAAGAGCGCTTTGAGCTCAGTCGACGGACTTTGTTTCGGGATGTGCGCAGCTTGATAGAGGCGGGCATTCCGATAGGTGGTGATGCAGGGGAGGGTTACTTCATCGTAGAAGGATATCATCTACCGCCAGTAGTCTTCAATAAGGAAGAGGCTGCCGCTATATTAATGGCTGGGAAGTTCATCTCGCAGAATGCAGATCAGGCTACAGCAAATGCCTTTGATCAGGCCTTAATTAAAGTGAAAGCGGTGCTTCGATATGCTGACAAGGACTTCCTGGAGCAGCTTGATCAGAAGGTAACTGTGCGCTCTTCACCTTCGATTGCGAAAGAAGGTTTCCCGGATTCCAATTTGAATATGGTGCAAACGGCACTGGCCACCCAGCGCGTACTCAAGATTGCATATCACTCCAACTATAAAGATGAAGCCACTGTGCGCGAGGTGTTGCCATTAGGGCTGGTTTATTACTCTAGCCGATGGCATCTGGTTGGCTACTGTAGACTGAGGCAGGATATGCGCGACTTCCGAACAGACAGGATGAATAAAGTGGAAATCGTGAATGAAACATTTGATCCTGCTGAGCACCCCGATTATAGAGAATTTGCAACCGGCATGATGGACGGTTCTGATGCCAAGGAAGCGACCGTTCATTTTCTAAAGGACATTGCTCGGTTCGTTGGCGATCAAAAATACCTGCATGGTTTTCTAGAGGAGCGCAGTTTTGGGGATTATGTGGAGATGAAGTTTGCCACCCCGTCCTATCAATTTTTGGCAAGGTGGCTGCTTTCCTACGGTGACTTTGTGACTGTAGAGTCGCCCAGCGAACTTCAGGGCATGGTTGCCACTTTTTCTAAGGAACTATTCGAGCATCACAAAAAATATTTTTACAGTTAATTATTCAGTGACATAGGGCTGTCACTCATGCTGATTTCTTTGTTTCTGTAAACCTTAAAACACTAATGATTATGGAAACAATGACAACTAAAATCAATCTTCAGAAAGCCGATCCGAATTATTACAAAATAGGCAGTACTCCGGAGATCCGCGATCTGGATACTTACAACTACCTGACCATAGCAGGTGAAGGCTCTCCCGAAGCACCAGCCTTCAATGAGGCCATTCAGGCAATATATGCAGTAGCCTATGGCATCAAATTTTTATGCAAGGGACAGGACAATGATTTCGTAGTTCCAAAGATGGAGTGCTATTGGTTCATTACGGGTGGGCCTGAGGTACAGCACAAGTTTGTAGAAACGCCTATGGAGCAATGGTTGTGGAAAATCCAAATGCGGATGCCTGATGTGGTAGAGCGGGAGCATTTTGATCAGGCAATGCGTAAAGCAGTTGTGGACAAGGGACTGTCATCACTTGAAGGACTCAAATTTGAATTGATCAATGAAGGAAAATGCGTGCAGGTGTTGCATATAGGTTCCTGGGATCAGGAGGGCCCGTCTATCGAGAAAATTATGAACCTGATTAAGGAGGAAGGCTTGCAAATCACAGGTTATCACAAGGAAATCTATATCTCCGAGCCGACCAAAGTAGATGAGTCTCGGAAGAAAACTATTCTGAGGTATCAGGTGAGGTAGGCCGACCCAGCTAACCTAAAGGATCACATATGAGGGGGGAGACTTTGATTAAACAACTTGGCCCCTAACTTTTGGAAAGTTCTTGCGCGCGTGGATAAACCTTTCCAAAAGTGGTGACGGAGTTACACCCAAACCTGACAGGTCTCGAAGACCTGTCAGGTTTATAAAAGAGGCATATTATCCATGGTTTACTAGATGCTATTTCAAAATAGCTCTTAAAAATCGCACCCAGGCATTCCATCTTGTTTTCTTGTGAGATTGCGTTAGTTGATTCTCCACTTTATCGAAGGCATCTTCTATGAGCGCATCATGCAGCCACCTGATTCCCACAATCCAGAGTACGGTACCAAAGCCGCTTGTGTGCATGTCGATAGTGTGCCTGAGCAGCGTACTTGTGTCAGACATTTCTTCGAAAGCCAGGGTGTGAATTCCGTTGAAACCGTGTGGTTTTTGAAATTGAAATGTGACCGAGCTTAATGGATCATACTGAATGACTTTGTATCGAATAGGGCCGTGTCCTCCTACGGCCCCTTCTTTGAGGCCGTCTCTAAATCTCATAGGCGGCCATTGCTCAATAGGCCAGATCTTGTCATCTTTTTTAGCAAGGGATAAGAATAGTGTGGACACCTGGCTGATAGGTTGATCGATAATCCGCTCATGAATGTTGAGAACTTTCATTTCTCTTTTGTCTATGGTCTCAAGGTTTTGAAACCTTCACAGCTCTCACGATCATGGTCTCTCCGAAAAGTATCGCCTTGGAAAACATAATCTTAAATACCTCCCGGTTGATTTGAGCAGTACCGTCTCTACGCCCCGTTTTCCGGTAGGTCCATAGGGTACTAAGGTAGACGAATGGCAGCAAGAGGACGAATAGCCAGCTGATCACCTTGATACGATTGGTGGTGACACAGTCGATGCGGAAGCCGCAGGTGTGTAGTAGGTAGCGGATTTCCGGGTACGATATCATGCCAATGTGATGGAGTGGCGAAGGATTGTTTTCGTCTAGCGGTGAGCTGCATTTGTGATGGTGTCCTGTCATAAGCCACTTCCAGCGCGATCTAAGTGAACTGATGTTGGGGGTGGAGATGATGAACTCACCACCATCAGTAAGGACACGATTGACCTCTCCGGCAAAGTCAAACTGCTGGCTGATGTGCTCGATCCCGTCAATGCAGACCATCACGTCGAGTGAACCGTCCTCGAAAGGGAAGGTTTTGGTCATGTCGGCCTGATGAAAATCGCTGTGGTCGATCTCCAGGATATTCTCAATATCGATGGCTTTGACATTGGTATAGCCATGATCGAGCAGGCGCTGGACAAATGCTCCTCCTCCTGAGGGAATATCCGCTAAGATGGCAGACTTGTCCTCTCGCACCAATCCAAAAACCGTTTCATGAGTATTTTTGGAGGTGTTGATACTTATGCCTTTGTAGCTTCTTCTCATAACCGCGATCTGGTGTTCGACAATATGCGAAATTATCTATTGCGAGTAAACTGACAGCATGCTGATCACAGATTCATCTATCGTAGGAGCCGATTAATTTTAGCGTACTGTAGTAGCATGATGGTCTTTCCGTCTTTGATCTCACCAGTTGAGATCATCTGGTAGGCCTGGTCAAAGTCCAGCTCCAGCACCTGTATATGCTCCTGCTCATCCTGAAGGCCACCACCATCGCTGACCTTCATCTTAGGGCTGTACTCTGCCACAAAGAAGTAAAGAATCTCGGTCACCGAACCGGGAGACATGTAGGACTCAAATATCTTTTGCATTTTGGTCACCTTATAACCCGTTTCCTCCTCGGTTTCCTTTCTGATACAGTCTTCAGCATTGTCTTTATCCAACAAGCCGGCGCATGCTTCTATTAGCATGCCCTCCTCATTGCCATTGATGTAGGTGGGAAGCCTGAACTGCCTGGTAAGGATTATCTTATTTTGCTCTCGGTTGTACAACAGGATAGTTGCGCCATTGCCCCGGTCATAGGCCTCTCTCGATTGGGTCTCCCACGATCCATCCGTCCGCTTGTAGTCATAAGTCACCTTATTGAGCGTATACCAGTTGTCCGATAGGACTTCAGTGTTGATGTTTTTGATGTTTTTGTTGGGCATTGGTAGTTACAGTATAGAATCTTTAAGGTATTTGATTAGTAATGGGTTGAACTCGTTTACGCCGAGTTGATTGAGGTGGCTGGCATCTTCAAAATGTATCGTGTCTACAAGAGGTACGGTTTTATTGAAGTTGTGATAGGTGCCAAAGGTAGAAATGAGACTATCAAAGGTGGCGCTGTTTGTCACTGACTCATAAAGCACGTGCGTGACAGGAATTTGAATAAACGAATACTCAATATTATTCTTTTCTAGCTGATCGAGTATACGATCCATAGCTTCTATTTGATCTAAAGATATGGATTCAGTCAATTCTGGCATAGTGTCCCCACTGTAGTAGCGAATCTTGTTTTCGAGGTAGCCACCTTTAATATATTGAATATCTGATGAGGTTTTCTTTGATTCTTTGTCATCATAGAACAATTGTCTCATTAACGCCATTATTAAGGTATTATACGTAACGAGAGTATTGACCTCAAAAGCCTCGATCCATGACTTCATATTCACGGTATCTCCGACAATGATCGCAGCAACTTCAAATTGATAATCAGGCTTAAATGACCATAATACTTCATTTAAAAATTCTAACGCAAGTTATTCTGTTTGTAGGCCTTAATTGAGCGGTTGCATTAAGTCCCTTATCAATGCTTGATTGAAAATTTCAACACCGAGCTGATTGAGGTGTGTATTGTCCTCAAATTGAATGGAGTCATTAAGGTCAAGGTAATTATTGTAGTTGTGATAAGTGCCTTGACTCGACATTAGACTATCGAAATATGGCAAATCGAGCTGGGTATTGTAGTATGATGGAGCTACTGGAATGTAGACGAGCAACAATTCTATTTTCTTAACCTTGCACAGCTCAATTATCTCCTTCAATGCTCGAAGTTGGGCTTCTTTGGGGTTCCACCTTCTGCTTGACAAATCTTTTGAATCATTGTTGAATCTTAATACTCGCTCCAGGTATCCCCCAGGCACATACCTTGAAGTGTTTGGCTGTGGTAGTCTACTTTCGAGACTAAATGCTTGTTGCCAGCCTCTCCAAATGAGGGTATTGTACAGCTTCAATTGGTTAATATCTAGGGCTCGTAGAATAGTGTACAGCGATATTGGGGAGTTAATCATGATATCAATTTCCGACCCTAGTCCATCAGACATGAAAATATCCGGACAAGTATCTATGATTATTTTGTCGGGATCCATTCTGTCAATATATCGATGAAGGAGTTTAATAGTTTCTGTGGGTGGTTGAGAGATGGTTCCTAGGTTGAATGTTTTCAATCCATGGGTTTGAAAAATCCGCACATCCAGACCTCTTAAAGTATGAGAGGAGCCAAGAAACAAAATGTCTATGTCCTCGATATTTTCAGCTTCCTCAAGTCTATTGATGGTATAGTTATAGCTGAGACCGCTATTGACAAGGTTTTTCTTCCACATGCTATTGCCCAATTCTCCCACCACCAGGATCATCAAAGAGTAGAAGAGAAATGATAGGGGTGCAAACAGTATGATTTTTCTAAAGAAGGCTCCCATATCAGAATTGAAAATAATAGAAATCTATAGAATCAGTAGACATGTACATTCCAATGAGAAATATGATAAAGGAGTAGAATATCCACCTAACAGGCCTTGAAATCGAAGTTGTGAGATTGTCAAGCGCATGCTTACCTTCCCTTCCAAACCACTCAACCGTCATCATAAAACTTATTAGAGTTAAGGTTCTAACAGCACCTAAATGCCCTCCAAAGTTGGGAATGGAAAAGATATCCGGCGTGAGAAGAGATGCTATATAGTCGAAAGCGACTGCAATGGAAGGAGCTCTGAAAAATATACCCAGGAATATGTTTATGGAAAACGTTGAAATCATCAACCAGCACTCCTTCAGACTTGGGAGATGTTTTCCTTGGGCAACTGTATCCAAATAGCGCCTATTAGAACCAGTAAACATCGACGGGATTATAAGGATAACACATAGGAGTGACCAAACAATAAATGTCCAGTTAGCCCCATGCCATAGACCGGAGAGTAAAAAAACAGCGAACACATTCCGCAAGATTTTTGGTTTGGACGTGCGACTGCCTCCCAATGGACGGTATATGTAATCAGTAAACCATCTTGAAATGGAAAGATGCCACCTTCTCCAAAATTCAGTTAAGCTCCTTGAGAAGTATGGAAAATTGAAATTTTGAGTCAATCTTATTCCGAACAAACGGGAGATGCCGATGGCAATGTCAGAGTATCCTGAGAAGTCACAATAGATTTGAAAACTAAAAAACACCATACCAAATAGGAGTGTGCTACCCGAATGTGATGAAGGTTCTGTAAAAACCATATTTACTAAATGGGCACAATTATCAGCGATGACTGCTTTTTTGAAAAGTCCCCATAGAGCTTGTCTACAGCCATCAACAGCTTCTACATAGTCGAACCGTCTACTTACCAGAAACTGTGGTAACAAATCCTTCGCTTTTTCAATGGGCCCTGCTACAAGTTGAGGAAAGAATGATACGAATGACAGAAATGCCAGAATATCCGTAGTAGCCTGCATTTTTCGCCTGTAGATGTCGACAGTATAGCTGAGGGTTTGGAAGGTGTAGAAGCTTATACCTACAGGTAGGACTATGTCTAAGTATTCAGCCTCTAGCGTCGCTCCAAAAAAGGTAAAAGATTCAATAAAACTGTTTAAGAAGAAATTATAATATTTGAAGAACCCCAGGATACCTATGTTAATTGCAATACTTAAATAGAGCAGCAATCTGCGTCTATTCTGCTGATCAGTTTTGCTCAATAGTATGCCCAACAAGTAGTCAGTAATCGAACTGAAAAGAATTAAGAAAAGGAATTTTGGGTTCCACCACCCATAGAAAACGTAGCTGGAAAGGACGACTATTAAATTCTGTGACTTGACACTTATTCGCACACTTAACCAATACAGCAAAAAGGCTATAGGTAGAAAAACGGCGAACTCAATAGAATCGAAGAGCACTAGTCTGGATTGTCTGAAAACGCGAATATAGTATATACCTTAGAAGGCACAACCCGGGATATTATTGTCTGATATGTAATCATTGAACTTGTATGTGATTCTTCTGGTTATTGTTGAGATATGCAAAACGAAAAACCCTATTGCGATCCTGAGACAGGAGAATGTACACCTGCTGCGTTTCCTGAACTAGATAAGAAAAGTGAACTCATTCCTGGTAAGGAAATTATCTATGTGGGTGATCCGATGTGTAGTTGGTGTTGGGGGATATCCAATCACCTCAAGGAGCTAAAGGAGCGCAACTCTCAATACAAGTTTAAGATTGTGGTGGGTGGATTACGTCCCGGTGGCGGTGAGCCATGGAATGATCAAATGAAGAAGTTTCTGAAGCATCACTGGGAAGAAGTGACTAAGCGGAGTGGGCAGCCTTTTGGCTACTCTTTATTCGATAAGGAGGAATTTAACTACGATACTGAGCCGCCATGTCGCGCTGTGGTAACTTCAAGAGCATGGTTGCCTGACAAAGAGCTAGACTTTTATGAAGCTGTGTCCCGAAAATTCTATGTTGATAATGAAGACCCCAGTGAACCGGAATTCTACAGGTCAATTTGCGATCAGTTTGGAATTGGCTTTGATGCCTTCTTGAAGAGTTTTCAGAGTGAAGAGACCAAGTACGCTACGCATCAGGAGTTTCAACTCAATCGGCAATGGAGAGTGAGGGGTTATCCTACAGTGCTATTTAAGTCTGATGATCAGCTCTATCAGATCAATAACGGCTATGCTGAATATGAGCAGATGCAGGCTATTATTGATAAGATTGTTGCGGAGGACAAAGCTACGGTCTAGGCAAGTTCATCTTACGAAATGTCAGGTTCACCCTTGGTGTCTTGACCTTCTTTGTAGGTGGCAGGCGATGAAGCCAGTTTTCCTGAGTTGATCCCTTCATTTCCAGAAGACTACCTGTCTCAAGTGTTACGTAAACCTTTATATCTTCCTTCTTGTGTTTGAAGCCAAACCTTCGTGTAGCGCCGAAGCTCAATGAAGCTATAGAAGCATGGTGCGCCAACTCCTTTTCATCGTCGCTGTGCCAGGCCATACCTTCATCACCCGAGTGGTAGAGGTTGAGCAAGCAGGAGTTATATTCACTACCGGTAACTTCAGAGCACCTGTTCTTTAGTGTAAGTAGCTCTTTAGTCCACGGAAGTGCCTTTCTGGTGACTTTGGAGTAAGTGTAGTCAAAGGGAATATCCCCGTACCAGGCTACTTTGCGCTTGGTGACGATTCGTTTGCCAAACATGATGGCAACATCATTTTGCCATTCAATTTCGGTCATGAGCTTTTGATATAAGTCGTCAGATTCTTGAGAGTTGAACACATTACCATAATAATAGACCTCACCATCGGAGGGTAAGAGATTGGTACTGGGATTATTGAATAAGTCCATTCTGATTTAAACACTCACTTTAGTTATTGAAACTAATTGTTTGTCTATTGTTTAAACTATCAGTCTTCCGTAGCAGAGTTCTGGGCAGCTTCCCATCCGATGATGGCCGCTTTCCGAGTAGGTCCCCACATATAGCCTCCGATGACACCACTTGCTTGAATCACTCTGTGACAAGGAATGAGGTAGGCGACTGGGTTAGCACCGATCGCAGTACCCACAGCCCTGGATGCGCTGGGTTGGCCAATCTCAGCAGCAATGGTCTTGTAGGTTGCTAGCTCCGCAAATGGCAGTTTCAATAAAGCTTCCCATACTTTGAGCTGAAAGTCTGTGCCCTGAAGGTGAAGTTTGAGATTTGAAGGAGTTTGACCCTTAAGATCAAATATACGGAGTGCTTGCTCGTGAATGTGATCACTTTTTTCCGATAGGAAAGCCTTGGGAAAACGGAGTTGAAGTGCTTGTAACCCTTGCATTACATCTTCGATGAAAGCCATATGACACATCCCTTTGTCCGTGGAGGCCATGAGCACCTGACCAAACGGCGTGTCGGCAACACTATAGTTAATGTTCAGCGAAGCACCCTGATTCTTAAATTCACCTGGGGTCATGGCCTCAATGGTCACAAAGAGATCATGAAGTCGACCTGTGCCTGATAGCCCTGTGCGATGCGCTGCATCAAATAGGGTAGGGTGATTGTCCTTGCTAAGCTGCCGCTTGGCATACTCGACACTCAGGTACTGCATGAATTTTTTAGGAGATACACCGGCCCACTCCTTAAACAATCGCTGGAAATGAAAAGGGCTCAGGTGCACTTGTGCTGCAATAGTCTCAAGATCAGGCTGCTGCCTGAAGTGATCTCTGATATAGAGGATCGCCTGTGCTATTCTTTGATAGTTAAAATTTAGCTCGGAACTCATGTTGCAAACCTACCGGTGTTGGAAGATAAGGAAAACCCGAAAATTGCTGCTTTTGTGATACTCAATATAAATCACTCGTTGCGAGTTTGTTAACATGGGTATTTCCCCAACCGTTCAATTGCAGATTGAATATTACGACATTACTTCTAAAGCATTCCTTTATTGCAATAAGTGGCTTTCTCAAACTCATTCACGTTCATAGCGACGAACTTGATTTGAGGAAACATGTCCGAAATAGCAGCCACGACCGCTTTTGACAGCATAGCCTTTTGCTCGGTAGTACGCCCTTGCATGATGTGGGAGAAGATATGAATGAAAGGTTCAGTCGTTCCTCCGACCATGTACTCTTCAAAAGGTCTGACCCGTACCTTAATGTCTTTGGGGTCGAATAGGCCAGAGTCTACCGCCGCTTGGTGAACGGCAGTCATGATCTCAGTTTTTGATTTTTCTTCAATAACGCTGTTGGAGCAATCAATTAGGAAGTGGGGCATAAAGCTACTTATTTGGTGATTTTTCAAGTTTATACATTAGACACTCGAACTGATGTGGTGGCATCAGGAAGGTGCCTTCCTCTACAAAACCTAGTTTTTTCAACAAGCCTTGAGAGGCACAGTTATCCGGACCTGTCATTGCGTAAACGGGCCATCGAATCTCAGGTTGACTCAATACTGCATAGCTGGATTCGTATCCGTAACCCTTACCGGCATATTCTGGTAAGAAGGCAAAGCCAAGGTCGGGGTGAGCGAGATAGTCTCGTTGGATTAAACCGCAAAGGCCGACGGGTTCATTGGTCTCTTTCAGTAAAACGGCCTTTAGTCCATATTTCGACCGATTGTAGCTTCTTGAAGGGTTGAACTTGATATAGCTGATGGCGTCATCAGGGGTTTTGACGTACTTATCACCAATGTGCTCAAGCCATGTAGGTGAGTTAAGCAGCCTCATCACGAACTTCGCATCTGTCACCGCGAGGTTACGAAGGTACAGGCGTGGAGATTCTATTTTGGATCGTTTCAAGCCTGTAAACTAAAAAAGTCCTGCCGAAGACAGGACTTTTCCAATTCTAATCATTCCATCTATATCAATCGTTCGGTTTTGGAGCACCTGCCATGATTTCGTCATTGGCATAGTCTTCAAACTTCTTGAAGTTGTCATTGAATGCTCTGGCAAGCATGTTGGCTTTTTCATAGTAAGCATCATCGTCTTTCCAGGTCGCTTTAGCGCTCAACACCTTAGCAGGAACGCCCGGGCAACTTGATGGGAAATTCACTCCGAAGATCGTGTGCGTACGGTAGCCCACGTTGTTCAATTCGCCTTCAAGAGCTGCAGAAATCATCGCTCTGGTATACTGAAGCTTCAATCGCTTGCCAACTCCGTACGGGCCACCTGACCAGCCGGTGTTGACCAACCATACGTTTACCGAACCTTCATCCATTTTCTTACCTAACATCTCCGCGTAAGCGGTAGGGTGAAGTGGCATAAATGGAGCACCAAAACAAGCTGAGAACGCCATGACAGGCTCGGTGATACCAGCCTCTGTACCGGCCACTTTAGCTGTGTAGCCTGAGATGAAGTGGTACATGGCCTGGCCTTTGTCCAATTTTGAGATCGGAGGTAGTACCCCGAAAGCATCACAAGTCAAGAAGAAAAGGTTGTTAGGAATGGCACCTACTGATGGCTCTACCGCATTGTTGATGTGGTAGATGGGGTAGGACACTCTTGTGTTTTCGGTGACAGAGCTATTGGTAAAGTCGATAGTTCTCGTACCCGGATAGAACCTTGTATTCTCCACGATAGCCTCAAACTTGATGGCATCCCAGATATCTGGCTCTTTCTCCCTGGAGAGGTCGATTACTTTGGCGTAACAACCTCCTTCAAAGTTGAAAATATGGTCTTCTGCCCAGCCATGCTCGTCATCGCCGATCAATTTTCTCTGCGGGTCAGCTGATAATGTCGTTTTACCCGTACCTGACAACCCAAAAAATACAGCCGAGTCACCTTTATCACCAATGTTGGCAGAGCAGTGCATACTCAGTACATTCTTCTGATGTGGGAGGATAAAGTTCAGCGCTGAGAAGATGCCCTTTTTCATTTCTCCTGTATATGCCGTTCCTCCGATGAGGATCATTTTCTTGCTCATGTTGAGGATGGCAAAGTTGGACTGACGCGTACCGTCTGCTTCAGGATCAGCTTCAAATCCGGGTGCGCACAAAATGGTGAATTCCGCCTCGAATTTCTTGAGTTCGGCAGCAGTGGGGCGCAGGAACATGTTGTAGCAGAACATATTCTGCCATGGTAGGGTATTGTACACCCTGAGGCTCATCTTGTAGTCCTGATCTGCACATACGAAGGCGTCTCGTACATAGAGCTCCTTGTCCTTCATATAATCCTTCATCTTGGTTTCCAGAGCGTCGAACTTAGCCGGTTCGAATGGCTTATTGACAGGTCCCCACCATACTGCTTCTTCGGTGATTTCATCTCTGACGATGAAGCGATCCTGCGGTGACCTACCGGTAAATTTGCCGGTATCGATGAGCAAGGCACCAGTATCATTCAATACGCCTTGTCCCTTTTTGATGGTTTCTTCTACAAGTTCGGCAGAGGTTAGATTGTAGTGCACTTTGCTGCCAATGGGGAGTAAATTTGTTGTCTTTGTCATTTCTTCCGGGTCTAATACTAAGTCTTGCATATGAGTGATTCTTTTGATGTCTGTTTCATTGTTTTCGAGAGTAAAGCTATGCGCATACCTCCGACCTAAATATGACAGTCATCAACAAAGTCCTGAGAATCATCACCTTTAGGAAAAGTGACTCTCAACGCTTTTGAAATCGATTGCAAATTAGTATCAAGCCGATAGAATGACGAAAAATTGCGAAATTATTAATGCTAACGATTGATATATTCTCAGTTTTAAAGAATCCCTAAATGATCATATATGATCTATCTCACATTCCCCATTAATCGGCGCATGATTGGACTGACAGCTAACATGACTACACCCACGCCTACCGTGAATTGTGTGATTGACCAGAAGAGCTCCGGCAAAGCATTTTTGGAGAGCTCTGAGGCTCCCATTTCTCCTGCAACCAGCCCAGCAATTAGGTTACCAAGTGCGATAGACATAAACCAAACGCCCATCATCTGACCAACCAGTTTTTTAGGAGCGAGCTTGGTGACAGCACTCATTCCGATAGGGGAGAAACTGAGCTCTCCAGCTGTATGAAAAAAGTACGTAAAAATAAGCCAGGTGGGAAGTACCAGATCACCTTGCGCCACATACTCTGAAGCTACGGCCATTATCGCAAACCCAAGTCCCAATAGGATAATCCCAAGTGAAAACTTCACTGGGGTTCTTGGCTCAAGTTGCCTTTTTGCTAGTTTGATCCATAACCAGCCAAAAACCGGGGACAGAATTATTATGAAGATTGGGTTAACTGACTGCAGCCAGCTGGCGGGCATTTCCCAGGAGCCTATAAACCTATCGGTGTAATCATAGGCAAAAAGGTTGAGTGATGAACCGGCCTGCTCGAAACCTGACCAGAAAACTGCGGAGAACAAAAACAAGACCGCAATGGCACCAATTTTCTTCTTTTCATCGGCATAAAGCTTCTCAGCTGTAAATATGTAAATAAAGTAGAGTAGAACTGCCCCGAGAATGATATAGCTAGAGTAGCCTGCGAACGAGACAGGGTCGATTGTGATTGTTCCGGAAAACAGAAGCACCAGTAGAACAGCTACTAAACTACCCAAGATGAGTAGCCCTCTGGTGATGCCCGACTTGCGCCTGGCATCTTCCTCAGGTGACCCTGTAGACTCAGGTACCAAACCTATATCCCCGAGATAGCCTTCAGTCAACTTGTACTGTATCACACCAATCACCATACCCACTCCTGCTGCACCAAACCCATAATGCCAACTGAAGCCTTCACCCAGCCAACCAGTAACCAATGGGGCGATAAAAGCGCCTATGTTGATACCCATATAATAGATAGAGTAGCCAGCATCTCTACGAGCGGGTTCATCCTTAGAATAAAGACCCCCTACGACACTGGATACGTTGGGCTTTAGCATGCCCGTACCTACCACAATCAAGAAAAGACCAAAGAAGAAAGTCTCCATCATCGGAATGGCCATGGAAAAGTGGCCTGCTGCTATGATGATGCCACCGTAGTAGATCGACTTCCGCAAACCAAAGTACTTATCAGCCAGCCAGCCTCCAGGCAAAGCAAGCAGATAAACGAACATGGTGTACAAACCATAAATCGCAGAGCCTTCTCGTACGTCAAACCCGAGCCCTCCTTTGCTGGCTTCCTCGACCATAAAAAGTAGGAGCAACGCTCGCATGCCATAATAGCTGAAACGCTCCCACATCTCGGTGAAGAACAATGTGGCTAAACCACGCGGATGGCCGAAAAAAGAGGTGTCTGTAGAATGAGAGGACATAGACTGTCTTTGTTTGTGTAGAATGTGATTTTAGGCAAAGACAATTATAATGAAATTATACTTCGTCATTAAAAATAGAATTTTTAAAATGCAGATATCTATATAGATAATGACGGGAAATAGCTAATCCGTAAGTATTTCGGAGTTCACTTTATTTAACAGCACCCCAGGCTATTGTAGATTCATTAATTCCACGGAATAATTATGCAAGAGACTCGACTTTTTTCACCTCATCTCTATGAGCCGATTAGAATAGAAATAGGTCTCAATATCATCGCCCGAGAGCTTTGGAAAACATATCCTCATAAGACATATAGTGATGTGAGAAATGCAGTGAATCAGCATTTTGATAAGCTCAGTTCGGACAAAGAAATTCGTCATTTTTGGAATCAGGTGAATAGCTTCTCTATGGGTCTGTGGCAAAAAAACTCAATTAAACCACTAACTTCCGCTCAATATCTCTGGATCAAAGTAGATGATTTGGATACGTCAAGCATAATTTTAGACTGGGATTTTAATGGTGAATTACCATCAAAAAATCAGACTGTAGCTTCTCTGGACAGATACCTTAAGGAGAACCCTAAAATCACCGAAAGTGTGATGAAGCTTAATAGCAAATTGAATTTGGCTAATCCAAGAACGGCGGACAGAGTCGTTATCACAAAATCAACAAGAGGTTTAACGATAGTTGACGGACACGGAAGGTTATTGCATGCAATTGGTCAGGGAAGCCAACAGATTGATGCTTATCTGGGAGAGAAAATCAAATCAGGGACTCACAATGAATGGATACCCACCGAATACCTCTTTAGATTATTTGTAGATCGCTCCTATTTACATTTGGCCTATTTACTCAAGTCTTCACAAAACGCAAGGGTAGAATTTACACATTACCTGTCTATTAGTGATTTGTCCAGGAAACGAATAATACGGAATCTTAATCTTTTGGCCTTTGTATATTCGGTTTTACTCTTGTTGAACAAAGCACTAACTCGTCTATAGCGTTTTGATCGTGCTATTCAGATCTCAGTCCCTCGCTTGGATTGGCAGTGACAGGTTTGAGAGCCGCCATACTAATAAAGAGAGTAGCGGCTATTACGACCAGTAAGCCTATTCCCAGAGATTCAATTATCGAGCCTGACTTGTAGAAGCTGTAGATCATTTGGAGCACGGCCTCACTTAGGAAGATGCCTATGGCTACACCGATTACAAGTGCGACTCCAAGAAGCATAAGAAGTGACTTATTGACCACCAGCAATACCTGATGGATAGTGGCACCTAGTATACGCCTGATACTGATTTCTTTAGTGCGCTTAGATACGTTCAATGAAGCCAGCGAGAATATTCCAATAAGGCTCAGCATACTTCCCAGTATGGCAATGCTTGAGAATATGACCTTGAGGTTGCGCGCATCTCTGGAGGCGAAGAAGGATGATACTCTGGATTGTGGTTTGCCACGATAAGGTGTGTCGAACATATCCGCCCAGATGGCCTTCATATCTTCCTCAAGAGCATCAGTATTACCATCATTTGTTTTTGCTATAATGAGATCTAACTGGTCGCTGGCGGCTGGAAGATAAACAACAGGTGTAGGTTTATAGTCGAAGTACACATTATCAATAATATCCTCCGTAATCCCGATTACGTTTTTGAGTTGACCGTCTATGCTCAACTTGTAAGAAAAGGGATCTACTTCGCTTAGAAACCGCTGAGCAAACTCCTCATTAATGATGACTGAAGTGGTCAAATCTGTGGTGGAATTGGGCGCAAAGTTTCTTCCTGAGTTAACCTCGATTTCCATCATTTCAAGATATTCCGAACTGATATTTAAACTGGCTACTTCTATGTCTATGCTATCTGTATTGAATTGAGCGCGTGTTCTTGACAGTCCAATATGACCACTTGTGCCAATTATTTCATCTACGGACGATACCTGTGATAGCTTATTCCTCACCACTTCAAAATCTTTACTTGAGTCTAAGGGCAGCATCACTATATTAGTGTAATTGTAATGCAGGTCCATCGTCTTGAAATAGTCACTGTTTTTAGAGAATATCCATGCGGAGACGAGCAGACTGATGGACACTGCATATTGACCTACCGTCAATGCCTTTTGCAAGCCACTAACACCTTTGAGTGAGCCCCCACTTTTCATTATTGTGGTAGGAGAGAATCGTCGTGCATACAAGGCAGGTAAGACTCCTGCCAGAAAGGTGCAAAAAAGTAAGAACCCTATGATGAATGGTATTAAGCGCGCAATACTGACATCTTTTAAGAAGAATGAGGCGCCAAACAGACCCCAAATTTGCTCTCCAACCACGTCTGTTAATAGTATCCCTAAGGTAAATGACAGAGTAGAAACAACTAATGTTTCAAACATGAACTGAATGAACAGTTGCTTGTTCGTTGTACCCAGCGTCTTTCGAATTCCAATTTCTCTGACCCTCTTGGACATGAGCGCCATGGAAGTATTAGCAAGGTTGAAACAGGCTACCGCCAAAATAAGAATGGCTAATGCAGTAAATACAATAACTGCGGATTTGGATACTCGCTCGTTAGCCGGTCCTGAGGTTACATTGTCTTCTGTGTACCTGGGATCCATAAAATTCCAAACATCAAAATCTACGACCTTCCAGTTTTCCTGATTAGTATTCTGCTCCGGAATAAAGCTCCTGATGGTAGTCAAGACAGATGAGGGGTTTTGTGATCGGAAGTAGATGGCTACATTGCTCTCTTCATGCCAGGAAGAAGGTGTGATGTTGATCGCCTTCATCACGGCGTGGTGATTGACCAGTACATTGAAGTCGAAGCTGTTATTCAATGGAATGTTTTCAAAAACACCCTCTACTTGGAGTTCAACACCTTTTTTCTCGCCAATGAACATGGTGATCTGTTCTCCGATAGGAGAAGCACTTCCAAAGTATTTTTCCGCAATTTCTTCCGTTAGGTAGATCCCGGACGGATTTTGCATACCCAGAGGACTGCCATGTTGCAGCTTCATCGGGAAAAAATCAAAGAAATTTTCACCGGCTGAAGCGATGTACTCGCTGAAATAGTCATTTCCAACCTGGACTGTTCCTCGATGAGCCTCATAGAAAGTCACCTCATCCACGTAGGCTACTTCAGTGGCCAGCTTTGAGACGAATGGAAGAGGAGCTAGTTCGAAGCGCTTTTCCTCATCGTTGTAGTTACGGATACTGTGTAGACGATATACATCGTCTACATTGTCGTGATTGGTATCGAATTCCAGGTTGAAGGCATGAAGCATGTATACCGTGATGCAGAATGCTAGCGCAAGTCCCATACCTCCAATATTGATAATGATAGGACCTGCATTTTTCCTTGAGTTGCGGAGCGCTACAATTAAGTAGGATCGATAGAGTGATAGATTCATTCCTAGTTGAGTTTTTTTGACCGAATACATTTTGAAACAGCGAATCACATCCCACCAAAAGCGGAGTTGAAGGCTGAGTTTTGAGATTTGTTGTTGTTGTCTTTTGTCGTGCATCTCCCATAGATCACCTTCCAGCTCTTCCAGCCGATCGGGCCTGCAATACCATCTGAAGAATCGGAGGGCTCTGCTCGGCGGATCTATGAAGGAGAGTTTGCTCATGCGAGATTTTGAAGGGCAAGTTTTGGTATCTGGAAACGGAGCTGATCGCGTAGACTTTGTAGTTCTTCCAGTGCCTTGGCCCCATACGCCGTGAGATAGAAGAGTCGCTTACGTTTGCCACCACGTGAGGCTTGTGATTCTCCTAGCTTTGAAGAAAGGAAACCCTTTTCTTCCAGGCGATAGAGTACTGTATGAATAGCACTGATGTTGATACTCTTGCCAGTCTGCTTTTTGTATTCTTCCACAATGGAGACCGAATAGGCTTGATGATAAAGCACTCCCACGAGTAGCAGTACCAATTCTTCGAAGTTGCCGAGTTTCAGATTTTGCATATTAGTTTCACAATTGTAAGTTTTATACTCAAAGGAAATAATAAAGTTTCACTTTTGTAAGTAAAATAAAATATCTGTTTACTCGACTACCCGAGTGGCTCGACCACTTTTGTGTCTTAGATAGTGCTTAATCCTGGAGATTCGAGCGTTTTTGCGAAAAGTGACCCTGGCACTTATGGCCCTTACTAATTAGGATTTAGTCTAACGCCTAGCGATACCTCAATTCCCTCAAGGACGATCCGTGCGTCACGAAAATCGGCGGGTTGCGTAATGACATTACCATCTTGGTCTGGCCCTCCGGTGTAGGTTCCGGTCATTGGTGAGTCTGCAAATCCCTGTAAATAGTGCACCTCGCTCGTGAGTGAGAATTGATCATTGACCTGATACTCCAAACCCCCACCAGCTAGCCATCCCCAACCTAGTTTAACCTCCATATCCAGATCCGCGTTGGCCACTTGCCAGCCTTCCCATTCTCGAATGGCTCTATCCATTTCACCATAGTTGATCCGTGGGTTGATATGCCAATGTCCGAACCCACCACCCATAACCGAGATGCCCAGGCGACCAATCCCAACTGAAAAAACTAGTTCTGCAGGTACAAGGAGGGTGAAATGGGGTCCGGTCAATGGTTGTTCAGAAGGGAAGGGCAGACCGTCCATTGCCAAGCCTGACATACTGTAGAGTGAGAATCCTGATTCGACCCTCGTAAAAGGAGCTACCTGAAAACCCACGCCTCGAATAGAGAAGGGACTCACAGGTGCTGAGACATAACCGTTTTTTGGGATGAGATAGGAAAAGGAGATGCCTTGGGCTTGTGCGGTATTACCTTCAGTTAAATATAACCCCGAGATAGTCAGTAGACCGATCCAGGCTTTGAATAACCACTGTTTGATCATAAGTGTTTTTTGATTTGTCCCCATTGTCGGCGAAGTGCAATTTACGTAACGTACTTTACGTAATCTTAGTCATTTCACATGGTTAGAGAAAAAGAGCTTAACGTTGAAGAGTAGTACTGGCATTCATCATTATCAACATGTTCGATTTTAAATATAGAAGACAAATTCACTAATTTGATCCCATGACCGCAAGTGACCAACTGCTCATAAAGGGACTCAAATCAGGAGACGAACAATCATTTGAGCGGCTCTTTGATGTCTACTATGAGTTGTTGATTTCCTATGCTTCCAAGTACCTATCTTCTCCTGATGAACGTAGTGAAGTAATTCAGCGAGTATTCATCAGGCTTTTCGAGCGCAGAGGCTCACTGGAAATCCAGTCACTCAAAGCCTATCTACTCAAGTCAACGTATCACGGTTGTCTGGAAGAGTTGAGGCGCAGAAAGCATTTTCTGGATACTAAAGAAACGGATCAGGTCGACGACACGGATTACATCGAGCAGGCTGAACGGGAGGCTGAGATATGGAAGGCAATTGACACCTTGCCAAAAAAATGTCACCAGATCTTCGTCATGAGCCGGTTCGATGACTTGAAGAACCAGCAGATTGCGGATCAGCTGGGTATATCCAAGCGTACTGTAGAGACCCAAATCAGCATTGCCCTGAAAACCCTTCGCAAAAACCTGTTGAGTTTGTTTGGGATTTTTGGCTAGCCAATAGGGAACTTAAGTCGCACTCATTCAGGCACTTGATTATTTTACTCAAGAATAATTTAACTTTTTTCTAATTCGACTTACGTGTTTTTGGAGTCTCACCCATCTACTAGTTAGAAACCAATAGTAGGTCGATGAACGAAGAAATACTCAAGCTCATAGTTGCAGAACAAACGGATTCACTTTCAGCTGATCAAAAGGCAGAACTGAATAATTGGCGATCTCAAAACCACAACAACGAAGAAGCCTACCTGGCCATGGTCAAACTTTGGCAAGAAGCAGGGCAGGTGGATTATCATTCCAGTTATCAAAAAGCACGGGACTGGGAGGTGATCAGCGAGACTATTCGAGCCCAAAAACAAACATCGACCAACTGGCTGCCAAGAATTGCAGCAACCATTTCACTACTGCTAGTGGCGGGAATCTTAATCTATCAATTCTACCTCAGCCCGTATGCCGGATACACGGCTTATGAAGCTGTTTCCGATATTCAGGAAGTTGCTTTAGCTGATGGATCAATCATCACACTGAACGAAGGAAGTGAGCTCTGGATATCTGAGGGCTTCAATGGTGATGACCGATCGGTCATGCTCGAAGGTGAGGCCTACTTTGAAGTGGCTAAGAATGAAGAACTTCCCTTTGTTATTGAGGGTGGAGAGAGTGTCACGAGGGTGGTTGGTACTGCTTTCAATTTACTGGTTGGAGAAGCGACTGTAGAGCTAACTGTCACAGAAGGTCAGGTAGCCTTCGGGAGCAGCAGTGAGACCATTCCGGTAGGGGCGGGCGAGTCAGCAGTGCATGCTGAGGGCGGTAAACCATCCCTGATGCAGCACAACCTTAACAGGCTCTCATGGAAGACTGGTCAGCTGAGATTTGATGACGCTCCGCTGCAACAGGTTTGCAGTGATGTTGGCAAGCATTACGGTGCTGATTTTATAGTAGCTCCAGAGGTGGCCAACGTGAAGTTTACCTCTCAATATGATCATGCTCGATTGGAGGAGGTACTTAACGAACTCGAACTTATTCTAGGGCTTGATATACGGCTTAACAACACCACGTATCAAGTCAATCCCAAATAATCTCAAGGTCAAAACTCAACAATGATGATGCGTCAAAAACTCAAACTATTGCTGTTGGTGTGGTGGTGTCACACCACCCTGCTAGCGCAAACCTCTCAACTCGATATGTCGGTTCAGCTGAGTAAATCTGAATGGCGAGTAGATCAGCTGCTCAAGGAATTGGAGGCTCAGGCTGAAGTCAACTTTTCATATGGCGACCTTATTCTGGATAGAAAGGTAAGCTTGTCAGCCACATCCTTGACTTTGCAGCAGATCTTATCAGAATCTTTCAAGGGGCAGTCAGTTGATTTCATGCTGTCAGGGGATAAAGTACTGATCTACCCCCGGAAACAAGAGCAATCTACCAAGACAACAATCAACGGATATGTCACTGATGTGGCCACAGGTGAGGCACTCATAGGAGTCACAGTTTATGACACCCTCCATCGTCAGGGCGCAACTACAAATGTCTATGGCTACTACAGTTACTCGAGAAATACCCACCTGGATATCCCTCTGGTCTTTTCTTACGTCGGCTATCGCGATACGCTGGTCTGGTATCGGCCGGGTAGCGAGGACTTGTTGAGTATAGCGCTATCGCAAAATGAGCAACAACTCGATGAGGTGCTGATAGAAGCTGGCCGCATTCAGGATACACAGATGAGCATCAATTCTTTTTCGCCTAAGGATATTCAGCGGCTGCCCAGCCTCATGGGTGAGCCTGACTTACTCAAAACCATCACACTCACCCCTGGAATCAAATTTGGAGCAGACAATGCCAGTGGTTTTTACGTGAGGGGTGGAGGGCCTGATCAAAACCTAATCTTGCTCGATGGTGCGACGATCTACAATCCTACCCATGCGTTTGATCTCTTTTCTACTTTCAACACTAGTGCTGTCAAGCACATCGATGTGATCAAGGGAGGCTTTCCTGCCAGATATAGCGGTCGTCTTTCGTCTGTGCTGGATGTGAGGATGAAAGAGGGCAATACCCAAAAAGTAACAGGAGAAATAGGGTTGGGGTATCTGCTTTCAAAATTTACGGTAGAGGGCCCTCTCGGAGGAGAGAATACCTCATTTCTGGTAAGTGGTCGACGCACCTTTATGGATTTGATATTTAAGGCTGTCGGTGATTTTGAGCCTGCTGAGAACAGAGAGTTGCGGCAAGACATCATCTTTGGTGACTTAAGTGCTAAAGTCAACCATCGATTTTCTGATAAGGACCAGGTATTCCTTAGCTATTACGGTAGTGGAGACCGTATCGATGTGACCGAGAAAGAGCGCAATCCTGATGATGAGTACCCATTTCAGAGCGATATGAACGTAGAGCTGGGGTGGTCCAACCGCATTGTTGCAGCGCGATGGAATCATCTCTTTAGTGATAAGCTTTTCGCAAATACCACTGCCACCTACACCAAGTTCGACATCAACGTAGACCTGGATTCACGAGAGAGCTATGGCAGACCACCTAATAGTTCCAGCAATATCTATATCAACTCTTTCAACTCGGAGATTGAGGATTACGGTGTAAAACTGCAGTTTGATTACTTCCCAAGTGCGACGCACAACATCAAGTTTGGACTTAATGGAGTTCAGCATCAGTTCAGGCCAGGAGTGAGCGGGATTCAAATCGAGACGACAGATTTTGAAGGCGATGTGAATCTGGAGTTTGATGATCAGGAGACGAGTTCTATTGAGGCTTCTGTGTTCGTCGAAGATGAGATCAGCTTTACCAATAGGCTGAAAACCAACATTGGCGTTCATGCCGCTTTGCTCAATGTGGAGGGCAAGACTTATCACTCGATTCAACCACGAATTGCGATGAATTATCAACTCAATGACAGGGTGAGTTTAAGCGCATCCTATGCCGAAATGGTGCAGTTTATTCATCTGCTTACCAACAGCACCCTGGGCATACCACTAGATCTATGGGTACCCGCCACACCTGATGCACCGCCCATGAGATCGCGCCAGGTAGCCGCTGGGTTGAGCTATCGTCCTTCGCGAGATTATCTATTCACATTTGAGACCTACTACAAAACCATGGATAACCTCATTGCATACAAGGAAGGGGCGACATTTACGGACGCGCAGGAGACGTGGCAATCCAAAATCGAAACTGAGGGCGAAGGAGGGGCCTACGGTTTCGAGTTCTTTCTTCAAAAGAAGACAGGGCGCACGACCGGGTGGCTAGGATATACGCTATCATGGACCAACCGTCAATTTGAGAACCTCAATGCTGGCAAAATGTACCCGTATAAATACGACCGTCGGCACGATATCTCACTGGTCGCAATGCATGAGATTAGCGACAAGATCAACCTTTCGGCATCCTGGGTTTTTGCTACCGGCAATGCTGTTTCATTTCCCTATGGCAGAGCGGCGGCATTACCTGATATCCCAGCTTTGTCTCCTGAGTTTGATCCTGGTACGCCGACCGCTACCAGCGTTGATGTATTTGAAGGACGCAATACAGTGCGCATGCCCAATTATCACCGGTTGGATGTAGGTATCAACTTTGTGAAGCAGAAGAAACGCGGGGTACGCACCTGGAATCTATCTATCTACAACGCCTATGTCAACCAAAACCCGTTCATCATCTATACAAATGATCCGGAATCCGCCACAGGGAGTGGTGATACTGAGCTAATACAAATCAGCTCGTATTGGATCGTCCCTTCTATCACCTACAACTTCAAATTCAACTGATTATGAGATATTTAGCTATTCTAATTGGTATCACTACCCTGATTTGCGGATGTGAGAGCGAACTCAAAAGTGACCTTGGATTGAATGAATATGACTCAGAAGTGGTGGTGACAGGAGCCATTGCCCCGGGCATAGAGCCGAGGGTAAGATTGACCTTGAGCCTACCGACACTGGATGGACGAGACTTCCCTAGTATTGAGGATGCATTTATTGAAGTTACTTCGGGAGACCAGGTCTTTGACTTACAGCATGAGGGCGGTGGCTATTATTCATCTGATGAGGCTATCCTACCGGAATCGGAGTATCAGATCCAGATCAATGTACCTCAATACGCTCCAGTCAATGGTAAAGCCAGTGTGCCATCGTTAGTGGAAGTGCATAGTTTCGAAAAGATCGACACGCTCTTTCTCAGTGAGTTTGGAATGCCTACGGGTCGCTTGTCCTTCGTCATCGATGATCCAGCAAGCGAAACTAACTACTACGAATTCATACTCTACACAATTCATGAAGGAGCAGTAAGCATGCTACCCATCAGAACTGGCAACCCGAGTGTAGAAAATGCCGGATCAGGAGATATATTAGGCACGAGATCTACGGACTTTATACAGAAGTTTTTGATCACCGACAGAATTTTCGACGGGCAGTCTTTAAAGCTGGAGCTGGATTTTCTGATCTTTGATAGCGACCTGCCGCTGATAGGGCATGTAAAGTCACTTTCTTACGACTACTATCGCTATCTCGAAACTGTCTATGACGCCAGTGAGGGGAAGGACAATCCATTTATAGAGCCGATTTCCGTTGTTGGTAATGTTGAGGGAGGACAGGGTATTTTTGGTGGTTATACACTGCATGAGGAGCTGCTGGAGTAGCAGAGATCAAGTCATAAGTTCAAACTTGAAGTGTTCTTGCATTAGCGTAAAGTGTTTGTCAAACGAGAAAAGAAACAGTCTTTCATCAATTACTTGTTGGAGAATCAAAAGGTCAGGTATACCGACATTGTTTATTCCGTTGAGGAGATTAATACGTTGATATTCCCTGATAATGGGCCAATCAATTTGTAAAGGAATCGATTCCAGGGATTCCATTGTTTCTATCAGTGTATCTTGATTCAACGCTTTCATGAATGGGATCATTTCAGTCAGGATAACTTCATTGGTGTAAACCAAATCTTCCCGAATTAACATATCGAGTTGATCTGGATGGCCTGTTCTGAAATAACTGATCCAGACAGAGCTATCTACAAGAACCTTGTAATTGGGCATTACTTCCGATCTCTAAGTAGATCGAGATCCATATCTAAGTCCACCTTGCCCTTAAACGAAAGCAGTCTTTGTCGTTTAACTCTCTTTATCTGGAGAGTTAAAGCATCTTTTACCAGTTGGCTTTTGGTTTTAGCGCCTGTTATAGCCATGGCCTCATCAAAAAGTTGTTTTGGAATATCAAGCGTTGTTCTCATAATATATTATGCAGTCTTACATATAAAATTATGCATTCCGGGCTTTAGAAACAAGACTTTGTTGGCTCAGAGGATTTTCCTACATTCATTTCAACTTATAACCTAAAACTTAAACATTATGGATTTTTTAATTTGGTTGGCTATTGGTGCGGTGGCTGGATGGTTGGCTGGTAATATTATGAAAGGCGGGGGCTTTGGACTCCTCTGGAATATACTACTCGGTATCGTTGGCGCATTTGTCGGTGGATGGCTGTTCGGTGTATTGGGAATTTCAATTGGTAGCGGGTTCCTGAGCACGCTATTGACGGCTTTGGTCGGTGCGTTGGTTGTTCTTTTTGTGGCCGGCCTATTCAAAAAGTAATACTATCGAATGGAACTGAGCCGATGGTCGACCCAAAGATTATCGGCTTTTTTATTGGCATTGCTGGCAGAACGATTGGCCAATTATCTTCATCGGTTATTATAACTATTTGCGTTTGTTATGCAAATGTTCTAAATCGAGCTTGAGCTTAAATAAGGTTAAATGAAACATTTTTTAATTGCGCTTCTGATGGTGGTAGCATCCACTAGCCATGCCCAGGACACTAAGAAAGATGGAAAGAAAGACTTACCATTAGCGTCAGATCGAACAATTCCACTGGATTTGGATGAAGCTTCATGGATGCACATTGACGTGAGTCCCAATGGACAGACGCTGGTCTTCGATGTACTTGGTGACCTGTATACACTACCCATTACGGGAGGTGAAGCGTATCAACTCACCAGCGGGTTGCCATTTGACAGCCAGCCCAGATTCTCACCTGATGGTAAGTCCATTGTCTATACCACTGATGAGAAAGGTGGCGAGAATGTTCATATTCTTGATCTCAGCGATACTACCAGCTCTGCATTGACTTCTGGTAAGGGAGATCTCTACCAGTCGCCAGAGTGGACACCCGACGGTGACTACATCGTGGTAGCCAAAGGTGCTGGGTTGGGAGGAGTGCCTAAGATGCACCTGATCCATAAGGATGGAGGCAAAGGCGCCCAACTGATCAAAGAGCCTGAGAACCTCAAGACTGTGGAGCCCGCCTTTGGTAAGGATAACACCAAAATTTGGTTCAGCCACCGTGACCGCAACTGGCAGTACAACGCGGCATTTCCGCAATACCAGATTGCCGTATATGATCGTGAGACCGGAAAGCACGAGACCAAGACGTCCAGATATGGCTCAGCCTTCCGTCCGACACTCTCCCCTGATGGGAAGTACCTGGTTTACGGAACTAGGTTCGACTCGCAGACGGGCTTGGTGAAGCGGGATTTGGCTAGCGGGGAAGAGTCGTGGTTGGCCTACCCGGTTCAGCGCGATGATCAGGAGTCTATTGCGACGCGGGACGTCCTACCGGGAATGTCTTTTACACCCGACAGCCAGTTTATCATCACCAGCTATGGAGGTAAGATTTGGAAACTGCCCATCAATGGTGGAGAGGCAACAGAAATACCATTCCATATTGAGGCTGAGCTTGCTGTAGGGCCTGAGGTGAGATTCGAATATCCGATTGAAGATACGCCGACATTTACAGTGAAGCAGATACGTGAGCCTGTGCTGTCTCCAGACCGATCAAAGCTGGCCTTTGCTGCCTTGGATAAGATATACATAATGGATTACCCCAATGGCACACCGAAGCGTGTCACCGATTTCAGTCTGAGTGAGTCCAATCCAACCTGGTCTCCTGATGGTACTAACCTGGCCTTTGTGACATGGGATCAAGAGCAGGGTGGACATATCTACAAGACAGGATTTGGTAAGCGCAATAGCACACCGATCAGGATCACCCAGAGCGCAGCGGTCTATCGACAAATAGCATGGTCTGCTAATAACCGGATAGTGGCCATTAAGGGAGCCGCCCAGGATTTTCAGAACAGTTACACGCCTTTTGGTTTGTTTGGATCTCCGATGCAATTGATCTGGGTAAATGCAAATGGTGGTGCGGATAATTTCATTACCACTGCGGCTGGGCTTTCCAATCCTCATTTCACATCCGAATCGGATCGCATCTTCCTTTATGATAACGATGAAGGATTGATCTCACTTCGCTACGACGGTACTGACCGCAAGGCATACATCAAAGTGACTGGTAAGACACCTTCTGGAGCCAAGAAAGCTACCACAGCCACCTACATTACCAAGGCTCCAACAGGAGATAAAGCTATGGTGCTGCTAGATAATGAGGTATTTGTGGTAACAGTACCGATGGTTGGGGGAGAGTCGCCCAAAGTGTCTGTACTCGATCCTGACAAAGCAGAATTTCCAGCGGAGCGATTGACCGTACTGGGTGGTGAGTTCCCAGAGTGGTCACATGCCTCAGACAATATTACCTGGTCGATTGGAAATGCCTTTTTCGACTATAATATCCCGGAAGCAAAAGCCTTTCGCGATAGCGTAGAAGCCGTCACCAAGGAAGCCAAAGGAAAAGAAAAAGCTGATGAGGAAGGTGAAACGGATACGGAAGAGAAAGAGGAGGAGACGGCCGAATACGCGCCCAACGAGATCCGTGTGAAGGTGGAAGCAGATCGCGACATACCCAGGGGAGTCGTCATGTTGACGAACGCCAGGATCATCACTATGGAGGGTGATGAAGTGATCGAAGAGGGTAGTATTCTTATCAAGGACAACCGGATCGTCGCGGTGGGAGATGCGGCTAGCTTCGACCTACCGGAAAAACTGGACATCATTGACGTAGACGGAAAGACCATTATTCCAGGGTTTGTGGATACACATGCACATATCCGACCGGCCTGGGAGATTCACAAAGATGAGTCATGGGCATTCCTGGCGAATTTGGCCTATGGGGTAACCACGATTAGGGATCCACAGACAGGTACTACAGATGTACTGAGCTATGAAGATCAGGTAAAGGCGGGTAATATGATGGGCCCCAGGATTTACTCTACAGGACCTGGAGTTGGGTTTTGGAATACCAAAGTCCGTGATCTGGATCATGCCAAAGAGGTAATGCGGAGGTACAGTGAGTACTATGATACCAAGACTATAAAAATGTATATCACAGGAAATAGACAGGAGCGTCAATGGATCATCGAAGCAGCTAGGGAGTACAAGCTGATGCCAACTACTGAAGGTGCTCTTGATCTTAAGCTCGATCTCACGCAAGTGATTGATGGCTATCCCGGTCATGAGCACAATTTCCCCATCTATCCGCTCTATGATGATATGGTCACCCTGCTCACTCAGATGAAGACTGCTTACACGCCAACACTTTTGGTTACTTATGGCGGTCCATGGGGTGAGAACTATTACTACGCTACCGAGAATGTACATGGAGATGAAAAGCTTTCTCACTTCACTCCACATGAAGAGTTGGATGGCAAGACTCGCCGAAGAGGTAGGGGAGGTGCCGGCTGGTTTATGGACGAGGAGCATGCTTTTGATAAGCATGCAGCGTTTGTCAAGGACTTATATGATGCAGGTGGTATCGCGGGTATAGGCAGTCACGGTCAGTTGCAGGGCTTGGGCTACCATTGGGAGCTATGGTCAGTGCAATCCGGAGGGCTCACCCCGCACGAAGCGCTGCGTGTGGCGACCATTATCGGCGCTGATGCCATTGGCTTGAAGCAGGATGTAGGTTCGATCAAGGCAGGTAAACTGGCCGATCTGGTAATACTCAATGAGAATCCGCTGGATGATATCCGGAATACGAACACTGTGGAGTTCGTCATGAAGAATGGGCGACTGTATACCGGTGATAAACTCGATGAGTACTATCCTGGTAAAATAGAAAGGGGAGACTTTTGGTGGAATGACTATAAGCCTGAGGGTCTTCCGGGCATCAAAAAGTGATCAGAACAATAGCCAAAGAAAAAGCCAGAGACTGCTCTGGCTTTTTATCAACTATATAAACCTATGAAAGAGTTCTTATTGTCCTTTAGCACCATCAAGGTTGGAGATGCCCATAGCCTCTAATGCTCCCAGCCTTATGGGTTCGACGGCATCATTGAGCGCCTGAAACCCAAAATCTAATCCGGCGATAGTCCGAAGTGGTCGCTTTCCGGCAGGTGCATTAATCAACCGTTCAAAAATTTGAGACACAATGATAGGATCAGTTGGAGCATCTTTATCAGCGAACATGCTCATTACATTTTGACCAAATCCTTGTGAAAATTCAGCCACGTGCTGGTAAGCTTTGTTGATTTCATCATCGTCAGAGCTGATCATACTCCCGAAGAAGTTAGTCTCGAATGGGCCAGGCTCCACAATGGCGACATCTATCCCAAATGGTGCGAGCTCATATCTCATCGCCTCACTCATTCCCTCAAGCCCCCATTTAGAGGCATGGTACACACCAAACCCTGGAAATGCACCTCTACCGGCTGTAGAGCTCACTTGTATGATGAGGCCAGAGCCTTTTTTCCTCATACCCGGAATCACGGCTTTGGCCATTCGTTGCGTGCCGACAATATTCAGATCAAGTTGGTCAAGAATTTCCTTTGAAGTAAAGGCCTCTACAGGACCTCCATAACCTCTACCTGCATTGTTGATCAATACGTCTACCGCCTCAATTTGAGCTACAGCCTTGTTTACGCTCTCATCGGAAGTAACGTCAATGTCCAACACTTCTATCTTTCCATCATTTGCGCTAGCGTGGTTGCTCAGGGAAGCGGCTGCTTCTGCGTTTTTCCCTTTCACATTTCTCATCGAAGCGTAAATGTAATTTCCTTTATCAGCCAGGTATTTTGCGGCATCAAATCCGAATCCTGTACTGCAACCTGTAATTAGTATTCTCTTCATATTGGCGTTATTTTGATTTGGTGATCAATGAACATACGAACTCCACGGACAAGGAAAACTCACACGGAATCGATGGTATTTTGACTCGACACCTTGCATGTTGCACACGAGTTATTAGGTGCGACTTAACTTATTAGTCTTGAGCCGTGTTCTGAAACTTCCCCTGCACAGTATAGGAGAAGGAGAACGACTAAGACGTAATAAATTGAATATCAGGATATCTAATAATGAGTCTTTCATAGCTAGCTGGGCCTTAGGTTGACTGATCTGGCTGGGTAGAGAACCCGGCCCCCTAGCGGGAGAACCGGGCATTCCAAACTGGCCAGTTTCTTTGCATGAATCGCACATTAACTGTACCAACCCATAACACAAAGTGTAAAAATAGAAGTATTTAGAAGTCACCCTTAACCCGAGGTGTAGACAACATGATTTGAGCCGTGAATGACTTATGCAGCTAGAGTCCCAGCGGGTCTAGTCTAGCCTTCAGTGCGTCTCGGTAGGAGCGACCAATGGGTATTTGATATTGTCCTATAGAGATAACGCCGTTTACCCAATCGATACGCGTAATTTTGTTGAGATTAACAGCAAAAGATCGATGTACTCTTTGAAACCTGTTATCTGGAAGTTTTTGTTCTAATGCACCCAGAGGCATGCGTATCTCTCGTTTTTCTTCAGCTAGCGCCAAAAGACAGACTTTATCTCTGACCTCTATAAAGTGGATGTCCGTCAAATCAAGCTTTTCCAGTAAGCCGCCGGATTTGATGAAGAGATGCTCAACACCAGCGCGATCATTCTCCCATGAGGAATGACTACTCAGCTCAGATCCATGAGGATCAACGAAGCGCGCTACCGCCAGTTCAATTGAGGCCTGTAGTGTGGCTTTTTCGAACGGTTTCAGGATGTAAGCATATGGCTTCACCTTCATCGCACGCTTAATGGCATCTTCCGTACGTAGTGAGGTGATGAAGATGACAGGAATGCTACGACGTAGCTGAAGCTTCTCTACAAGTTCTATGCCATCGAGCTTGCCATTGATCATGATATCTACAAAGAGCAGATCCGGATTTAAAGCAGCTATCAGGCCGGGAGCATCATCACTGTTATCAGTGCTTCCTACCATCAGGTAACCAAGTTCGTCGAGCAGCATTTCCAGGCTACTGGCGTGAATGATGTCGTCCTCTATGATGAATGTGCGCAGCTTAGCCATACTTCCCGCTAAGATATCAGGCTGCAGGAATAATCACAGAAAATGTGCTGCCTACATTCGGCGTGCTGGAAACTTTCAGACTTCCATGATTCATTTTGACAAAATCATTGACAAGCACCAGTCCAAGTCCCGTGCCTTTTTCCTGATGCGTGCCCTGAGTTGAGCTGTTTTGACCTAACGTGAATATCTTTTCTAGTAGATCTGCGGAAATGCCCAAACCCGTATCCTGAATATTGATTTTGACCTGACCATCTTCAACCATGGCCGACAGATTGACTTCTCCACCCTTAGGAGTAAACTTGATGCCATTGTTGACAAGATTGCGGATGACTGTTGAGATGGATTCTTTGTCCGCTACAATATGCGTGTTATCGGTCACCTTATTGGACAGGGTGATATCCTTAGCGGCTGCCATATCTGAAAAGTATTTCAAGTTCTCATCGATGACTGCTTTTAGTGATAACCGCTCGGGTCTGTAGGAGATGTTGCCACTTTGGTGAAGTGCCCATTGGAGGAGATTGTCAAGGAGGCTATTGACCTGAGCGGCGGAGATTTCTACCTGCGCCCCAATTTTATTCAACCTTTCAAGATCTCCCTTTTTGATGGTGTATGTCAGTAAGCCTGAAATACCTTGTAGTGCGGTCAATGGACCTCTTAGGTCATGCGCGATAATGCCAAAAAACCTGTCCTTTGTTGAGTTAAGTCTGCTCAACTCTTCTTTCTGCTCGCTCAGCATTTGATTGCTCCTAATTTTTTGCCGGTAGGCCCAAAAAAGCACCCCAGCAGTGATGGCCAACAAGATGGTTCCGATTACAGCGACCACATTTACGATCTCCCTTCGAGCGAGCACAGCCTCCTGTTGTTCGGTTTTAGCCATGAGTAAGTCATTTTCCGCTTGTTTTTTCTGGGATTGATACTTTGTGGCGAGATCGGCAGCAATCAATGCCTTGTCCCGGTCGAAGATTTCATCTTTCACCCTGGCATACTCACGGTGCTGCATGAGCGCATTTTGGTATTCTCCTTTGGCATCACGGATATCAGCTTTGAGCAAGTGCAGGGACATTTCCTTGTCCTTATTGCCATTCGCTTTGGCGAGGTTTAGCGCATCGTCCACATAGGTGAGCGCTTTCATGTATTGACTCTTTTCCTGGTAAATAGCGGCGAGTCGGCCACTGGTATGAGCTATGCCGATGGTATTGTTTAGTCGATACTTCATGGTCAACGACTCCTCAAAGTAAGAAACGGCTTTGTCGAGATCTCCCTGGCTGTAGTAAGCCTCACCCATGTTGTTGAGGTCAATGGCCACTGAGTAGTCATTGCCTGCCTCAAGATCGATCTCATAGGCCTTGTTGGCGTAGTATAAGGCCGAGTCAATCATGTCGAATTCCTCATAAGCAATCCCGATGTTATTATAAGTATGCGCCATTCCATCCACGTCATCCTCTTCAATATCCTGCTGTAGCGCCTTCTGAAAATAGTCCAGTGCCAATCGTACATCTCCATTCTCTTTATGAAGCAGGCCGATGTTATTGAGGACCGTGCCGGTCTGCACATTGCCCAATGAGTCCCGGAGCAATAGTGACTGTATGTAGTAGTTTAGTGCCAGGTCTTTATCCCCTTTACTTTTGTGAGCGGACCCAATATTATTGAGGATGTAGGACTGCTGTTTTAGGTTGTTGGTCTCTTTAAACGCTGATAGTGATTGATCGTAATAGCTGAGCGCAGTTTCAAGCCTGTTAGCCACCTTGTGCGCTGTAGCCAGATCATTGTAGGCCCCTCCGATATCATTTTTGTCGTTGATTTCTTTTGCTACCGCAACAGCCTGTTCTCCGTACATCACCGACTTTTCAAAATCAAATCGCGAACTGTAATAGCACAAGTCTCTGAGGACAATCACTTTTTCATGACCCTGGAGCTGTTCAACAATTTGTTCCAGGCTATCGACTTTGGCTTGATACTGGGCATTTGCTATAGTTGCTATAGAGAATAGCACAGAGGTGATTACAGACTTCATCAATGTCTCAATTAGGTTGGTGGTAGCAAAAGATTTGAAGATAGCGGGCTGAACTGATCCTTGTAAAATAGCAATATTCTCTCATTTTACACCAGTTTGGGCGAGAGGAACTACCGATCAGCCCGGGGCGGGATGTCTCAATAAGACAGCCTGAAGCCATCCGTCAGTTCATTATGTGCTCAGAAAGATTATATCGCTTGACAGGAAGTTAGCGTTTTGCCCTCTTGTTTTGAGACTCCTTATTTTTCACAAAGATGAGTTTGTGTCGGCTCTTTGGGTTTTCGCGTTGTTCCAGTTCAAACTGCCCTGTGGATTTGATCAGTGGAGTGAGCTTATCAAAGCCGTAATTCCTACTGTCAAAGTTAGGTTGCTTCTTTTGCAGCAGTTGCCCTACATCGCCCATGAAAGCCCAGCCATCATCATCGGAAGTAGCTGCGACGGTACTTGAGATAAGGTTGATCTCTTTGCGTGTAATCTTGTCTGTTTCATCTTTTGACTCGCTTTTACTATCTGCGCTATCAGGCTTATCCTCCTTGCTCCTAAGTATCTCTATGTAGATAAACTTGTCACATGCCACGATGAATGGATTAGGTGTCTTCTTCTCGCCAATACCAATGACCTGCATACCCGCTTCCCTCAGTCTGGTAGCCAGTCGGGTGAAGTCGCTATCGCTTGAGACAAGACAAAATCCACCGACTTTCTCCGTGTACAGTATGTCCATCGCATCGATGATCATTGCTGAGTCAGTGGCATTCTTACCTGTAGTATAGCCATACTGCTGGATAGGCGTGATAGCATTTTCCAGTAGGAGATTTTTCCACTTGGTAAGGTTGGGCCTTGTCCAGTCGCCATAGATTCGCTTGATGGTGGGATTGCCGTACTTGGCAATCTCTTCCATCATTTCTTTCACATGGGCAGAGGGGATATTGTCACCATCGATGAGTACGGCCAGGTTCATAAGCATAGCATTTAGGCTACAAAGCTACCGCAATCATACACCACATTGGCCGATTGTACGGGAAAACCAAAAGAAGACTAGTTGAGCGCAGGATTTCTAATAGGTGTTGCCTCCTTGTCTATGTAATACCATACACCACTTACCACTGTGGTATGCTCACCTTCCTGGGTAGTGGTGCATCGGTTGGACACACGAGCACGGCCGTCTCTGAAAGGCTTTGCACATGTGTACTGCTGAGAGATGACTATCTCACCCTTCATATTGGCATAGCCGATTTTACCGTTTTCCAGTATCCTGAATAATCCATCACTCACAGGATCTGGCCCATTGTCAAAATTGTAAACCTCAAAGAGTATTTCTTCATTTCGGTTGATCGCCACGATCTTGCCATTGGTCAGCTCAGGGTCAAAAACGAAGGCTATGGTGCGGAAGGTGTCTGAGAAGACGGTCTGATAGCGATCAAATGGGATGACCCAATCTCCGTCAGTATCCATATAACCTTCTTGATAGGTTTCGGGATTTTGAGTTCGAACCCAGTCGTCTGTGATGGATCCTGTGTTTACAGGAGTTGTTGCTGTTTCACCGTCCTTAGACTTGGAGCAGCCAAGGATTAGCGCAATAATTAACAATACAGTGATTCCTCTCATGTATTGTCAAATCTACCGTGCATAAGACCAACTACAAATTTCGCCTTATTCAAAATCTAAACAGCCCGCATTCTGTTATTGCGCTTTTCGTGCTCTACCTCAGCTAGTCCCAGCGCCTCCATTAATGGTGGGATATACATCCCAAACCTACCGCGAAAGCCTTTCTTCAATCCATACCATCCGCCGACAGGATTCTCAGGAGAACGTCCCCAAGCCTCGACCGTGTCAGGCTTAGCTTCTTTTTGTTCATCGGCACTGCCGAGCAACATCCAATCGCCGTGTGCCTTAAGCATCTCATGGAGATCATTGATACATCGTGCGTCATAGTGGAGTACGGTTTTACCTACCGTACAGACGATGATTTCTCTACCCTCTTTTTCATCGATATACATCTCATATGTAGAGCTTAAGGGTGGTGTTTGAAGTACCCAGGGATTGTCCTTAGTTCGTTTTTCCATGATTGTTATTGGTTTTACATCTAACAATTGACACGTTTCTTTCCCTCAATATAATAGAACCATGCCTTTTTCTAACGTGCATAATTTACCCGATAGGTCATAATCTGAAGCCCATGATCGTAAGCGTGGCTGCTCGCCATGTCAAGCTGATAAGGTACAGGATAGTTACTGAAATCGAACATTGGGGTACCATGACCAGCAATAAATGGATTGATTTTGACTTTGAGTTTATCTATTAACTGATGCTCTAAAAGCCATCCTGCGAATATGGCACCACCGCAGAGATA
Source organism: Cyclobacteriaceae bacterium (assembly GCA_965229505.1). GTDB lineage: Bacteria > Bacteroidota > Bacteroidia > Cytophagales > Cyclobacteriaceae > UBA6059. The sequence continues at coordinate 5,026,279 of OZ245881.1, read as the reverse complement.
AATGTCAGACCCAGCTTCATCCTTCAATGCTTTGATGAAATCAAGATCTCTGCCGATGACATTTACTTTATCACTTGGGTTCTCCAATTTCAATGATTCGGAGAAAATATAATGATCCATATGAGTATAGGCCGGCTGGCCTGGGACAAGACCAAACTGATATCCAAACTCATAGGTTCTGCGACCCATGATGACGGTATCAAACTCTTTGAGGTCTGTCAGGTATTCTTCAACTCCTGATCCTTCTTGCACAAAGCCGCTGATGTCTTCGTTGGGGCCACAGATATAGCCATCCAATGAAGTAGCGACATAGTAGACTATGTTTCGCATGCTTAATATATGTAATGTGAGAAATGAGTCAGTCTGAGATCGACTGTCTACTAAAAAAAATGACACTGCGTATATACGTCTGTGTCGCGGAGGTAGGCTTAAAGAATCATGTAGCAAATAAATGCAGCTCTACCGTTAAATGCAAATGTGGGGATTATGAAATCCACCACACGATGTACGTTCTCTTGGCAGGGGGGCAATTGCCATTGTGAATGTTTTACCCAAAATATGTAAGGGAGGCATATCGGTGGCAACAATGATATAGCTTAAAGATAATTCACCCTAAAGGTCACTTCGAAGGACTCTTATATTTGATGTCGGTTAACCTATTGACGTCTTTTGACTTTCTCAGCGCACAAGATGCCTACGGCATGACTGTAGGGGTGGGTAGCAGGTCGTTGTAGAGAGTGGGGCTTCTTGATTGCCCTGAGTTCCATTTGAATTGACGGGGGAGGTGGCCATTGGCACTCTCCCCCTTGGTCTGTGGCACCCAGACCACTTATTCACAACCCCACTAAGGTAGGGTCTGTGTGTCAAAGACCTTGGGGTGGACCTTGAGAAGAGACTTCCCGATTACACTACGCTCTAATCGAGGTGACGTGAGTGTAGCGACTCAGTCCCCGCTAAATTTTTAACTGTAGGGTCAGATAATAATTCCTGGGCTCACTGGGAATGATACCAGGTCCCGGATAGCCTGTGGCTCGTCGAGTAAAATAGCTGGCATCCAGGAGGTTGTTGATGCCAGTCTCCAGCTGAAATTTTCGGTAGGAGTAAGAAAGCGAAAAGTCCACGATCTCGTAAGCGGGTATTTCGCCGATGATGCCATTGCGATTGTCACCAGGGTCGGGGATCGATGAGTTTTCGACATCCGTGAATTGCTCGCTGATCCGAGTGTACTGTAGGCTGGTCATGAAGTTGCGATAGCCAAACTGAACACCGGTTTTAAGATTAACCGCAGGAATGAACTCCACCTTTTTGCCTTTGACATTATTCTCTTCTGATTCGATGTATTCTGAAGTGGTATAAGCACCATTCACAAACCAGTTGAGCCGCAGTTGCTCATTGTCCACTTTGAAAGTCTTCAGGATGTTCCAATCGATGAAGCTTTCCACACCTCTGATGAACGCCTTGCCTATGTTTTTGCGTACACGATTGGCGCGATCATCGAGGATGATGCCAATCCGATTATCATAAACCAGCCCAAACGCACTGATGTCGTAGGAGAACATACCTTTCCATTTGCCGCGAATACCTATATCCGTTGTGAAGCCGCTTTCATCAGTGATGTTTTCATCGATGATAAAGGTAGGATTGACGACTCTGATGTCGCTATAGGTGACTGACCGATAGTTCTCGGAAATGTTAGCATAGAGTTCGGTATCACCGCCGAGGTGATAGCTACCGCCAATGCCCAGTAGAAGAAACTCTCGCTCCAGGGTGCGATTATCCTCAAGCGTTTCATTGAAGATGGGGTTGCCTGCATTATCAAAGTTGACCTGCTGATAGGTGCCTTCACTTTCCGTCTTGATATACTCAAAGCGGGCACCAGGAGTGATGGTCAACCTATCATTGATAAAGAAGATATGCTCTCCAAAGAGTGCAAAATTGCGATTGGGGAATATGAAGTCGGACTGACTTGGATAGTCGGGAAATTCTTCAAATCGAAAGCTAAAGTCCGCATCCGCGTCGTTGGAGCCGGGTCCTTGTAAGCTAGTGTTGTTAGCCTGATAGTATTTCGCTCCTAAGAGCAATACCGCATCCTGATCTCCGATTTTATATCTGTGCAAGAGTCTTGGCTCAATACCCCAGTTGCGAAACTCACCTGAGATCAAGTCCCTGGGATAGAGGTAGCTACCATCGGGCAGTTGCTCGTCTTCCTCGGTGATAGGATTGCTGTTGAGGTTGATGGGGTTACCACGAAATCCGAGGGCATGTCGCTCGGCATTGATGCCGAATAGGTTGATGCTCAGCTCAGTCATCGGAGTAAACTTGTGCTCGAATTTGAGATTGAACAGCTTCCAGTCTACATCAAACCAATTGCGCTCGCGGTTGCTAAAAGTAGGATCTTCTGCAAACTGAGGATCTGTCATTCCGCCTGGTTGCTGTGCGAGATACTTCATGTAAGTTGTCTCCGCTGTGATGCTGGTCCTGTCCGTGAACTCGTACTTAAAGTGCCCAAAGAAGTTGTGAGAATGAAAGCCTGAATTGGGACGAAAGCCGTCACCGCTCTTGTATTGATAATAGGTATAGTAGCTGAATTTATCTTTTGTACCGCTGAGGCTGTTGAAACTTGAGAAGAGTCCAAAAGAGCCGACAGACTGTCTTGATGTTAACTCAATAGCTTTATCAACTGCTGGTTGACGCATTTTGAAATTGACTAGCCCACCAAACTGAGTACCATACTGCAGCGACGCAGCTCCCCTTACGACCTGAATTTCACTCAATGCTTCAGCAGGAGGGGTGTAGTAGCTCTCCGGATAGCCGAGTACATCGGCACTTATGTCATAGCCGTTTTGGCGGGTGTTGAAATTGGCAGTTCTGTTAGGGTCAAGTCCACGCCCGCCGATGTTTAGTTGAAGGCCTGCATCAGCATTTTCGTATATATTGAGTCCGACGACCTGAGAATAGATTTGACGGGCATTGTTGGTGGCCATACTACCCACGAGCTGATCGATCAGGACCACCTCATTCTTCTTGCCCGCATAGATGGCAGTTCCTTCTACAGGTTGCAGCCGCTTAAGATTGAACAGCTCATCACGCTGCTGGCGAATAACGACCTCTGACAGCTGGGTCATCAGAGGCTCCATAGACAGGACTACCTGACCGCTGGTAGGAACGGTGATATTCGTAGTGAGCGTCTGATATTCAAAATTGAAAATGATGAGTTCATGCTGCCCTTCCGATAGGTCATTGAGTAGAAACTCACCTTGCCGATTCACCTTGACAACTTCACCCGTCTCTTTTAGGAAGATCTCTGCCTCTTTGATGGGTGTTGAAGTGGACGCATCAGTCACCACTCCTGAGAAGGTATATTGGCCATATACTGCTGTACTGCTTAGCAGCAGAATGATTAACCCTACTCTGTCAAGTTTGAATATCCTAATAGAGTTTGTCAGATTGAGCCTGCCTTGCCGGCAGGCAGGCTGGCTCAACGAGACAGTTTGCCTAAGTGGACAAAGTAGGGTTAAGCTAGAGGCCAGTAATCTGATCATGGAAGGGGAGAATCCAGGGTTTGGGTTGGAGTGAAATCGGTTGGGCAGCCAGGTCGACATTTGGATCAATGAATGGCTTACTCCTGCGACCGTTGAGCGCTACATAGCTTTCAGCATAGACAGCCACTTGCTGATGGCCTTGAGCTGTGAAATGATCTTTCAAAAAATGGGCATACTCCAGAATAAAGTCTGGCTGAAACGCCATCTGCTTCTCCTGAAAAGTGGACAGGAAGTCGCTATTGTCGACATAAAAACTGCTTTTGTTTACTTGATCCACGATTTTGAAATTGGTGTAGCCTGCTTTTTCCATCAACATCACCCGCCATGAAAACCTAAAGCCCTCTTCGGTCCAGAAGAGCTCTCCGGGGTAAAGCATGTATCTAAATGGCAGCACGATTTGCAGTACAAAGAAAAGCCCGACGACTCCAAGTTTGAGCTTGGTTTGAGCTGATTTCATTGGTACCCAAACCTGATTATTGTCAAATATTTTTTTTGAGAACCGCCCTAGTCGAGCGACGATGTTGAGTATCTGATGGTGAAGTGCTGGAGAAAAGAAAATGAGTGCACTCACGATCATGATGTAGGGAAACATTCCGATAGGGAATAATGCGCTGGTCAGTAAATGAAATACCACAACCAGAGCAAATCCAAGGAGTCGTGTGCCGCGGTTTAGGAGTAGAAAGGGGATAGCCAAATCATATAATACTCCGGCCCAGCTAAGCGCATAAATGGCCCATTCTTGCTCCATGAGGCTGCCTAATAAAGGCAGATCATACCTTCCTGGTAGCCATATCTTTAAAGGCATGGCTTCTATTAGCCAGTCGCTGTTTAGTTTGGCAAGGCCTGCGTAGAAATAGACGATGCAGAGCAGCAGTTTGACACTGTCAATGGTCCATCTGGGAATACGTTGACTTCTAACCTCCGCATTCCGGTAGGCGTCTACCGAGAAATACCTGCCGGCGGGCAGCCAGATCATGAGAAAGCTGAGGATACTGATGAAGTAATAGTGATTGAGATAGGTGGTTTTGTCCATCAGCTCGATGTAGGTGAAGCTGAGGAAGAAGGTGATAATGGCGAAGCGATACTGGTAGCCGATCGCAATGGCTATAGCACTCAGGCCGCAGACGATAAATAGGAGGTAAGTGTATTGGCCCAGAGGCTGAACCCACTCGAATCCGTAATAGGAGAAATGAAACTTAGGCTGTATATAGAGCTTGTCAATCCATCCATAGGCCCAAAAGCGAATGATGGAAATGAGCATTAGGAGTCCGAAAAAAAGGCGAAAGGCTGCCAATGGAGCAGCCTCTGCCGATGTATTGAGGTAGGACGATATGGTGCTGCGCAAGTTGCTAATCACCGTCTGCGTCTACGAAATCTACGTTGATGTTTAATGCCTGAAGCATATCTACTTTCAGCAGAATGACATTCTTTTGAAGCTCATCATAAAGTGCCAGCATGGCCGAATTATCAGACTCTATCTGGTTGAAGAAACTATCATTTAGTCCGGATGCAGCAAGCAGAGCACTCTCAAACTGATCATCGATCAGCAGGCCAAGGTCTTCACCATCTTTGATGGTGTTGAGATGGTCGAGGTAAGCTCTTAAGCTCGGGCCGTTACCCTGGAACGAATTGCCATTAAAGAAATCCCTGGTGGCATTAAGGGCTTCAAGAAACAAGGGTCTGGCCATGTCTTCTGAATACCGCGTTTCAACCGTATGTGGAAGAGGATTCCCAGAAAATATACCTGCAGGAATACCGACCTTACCTGCTCTTAAAGCTTTCTCATAATAGAAGAGATAGTCATTGACCATCTTATTGACAGAACTCGTTCCTGACGAACCATCATCCGCAACAAAAGCATCACGATATCCACCTTGCCAGTCGGCAACCACCTCGTTGGTCAAGGATTGCAGTCTAGAAGTGAGGTCTAGCAAGTACTGCCCATGGGCAGCATTGGTAGCAAAGTCTTCCAAAGTTGCGCTTTCGTCATGGCCAAAGAGCACATACTCAATGGCGGGGAAGCCTTGTTCATCGTATTTTGAAGCCAAGGCAAGATTGTAGCCTCCACTGGTGATATTGCTAAGTATACCACTCGTATCGGTTGGGTAGATGTTGGTAAAGCTGCGCAGGACTAACACCTCTGCCTTACCGATCTCAAACATACTGACCCTTTGCCAGGCCAGATAGGATTGCTGCCAGCTTGTTTTTAAAGCAGTAAGATTTGCGGTAGATGGGTCGCCCACAAATGCTTCTGCACTGCTGCCTAATTCCGATAGGCTTGACTGATAATCCAGATAACCAGGGATGATAATATTATCCGCCCAATGAGCCAGCATCACACCTCTATCAAAGGTGTCTGTCCCGCCATCCCCCGGATCAGTACCTCCCTCTCCATCCTCACCACAGCTGGCAAGGAGGAGTCCGGTAAATACGCTAATTAATGCAAGTGATGATAAGTATCGGTATAACATCTTATTGGTTTATTCGGCTGCTGCCTCTAACGAGAAATCAAACTTTGCGTGAATAGTGTTAGTGAGTTCATCCAATGTGGCCGGCTCCACATCCCAGAGCCCATTGGGGCCATCATCTAGCAAATCGGCCAACATCGCGTCTACTTCAGACTTGCTGAAATAGGGTGAGTTTGTACCAGGCTCTCTTGTAAACTGAAGGCTATAGATAAATCCATATCCCTCACTGAGATCATGAAATGAAGTGCCATATAGCGCAGTATTGCTGCGGTCATCCGGCAAAGCCAATTTGGCTTGTTGCAGATAGTAGATAGCTCGAATGGCGATCACATCTGAAAGCTTCTCGCGGATGATGTCAACCTGTGCATCTCTCACCGGATAGTTCTTGGCTACAATTGCAGCTCGTCCGATGGCGAAAGCATTCCAAATGTCATCTGCTATGCCGGCAAAGTCAGGGTCACCCTCTACGCGTCCTATGTATTTATTGAGAAAGCTGTCATCTGCACCAATCGTCGTATTGGGGTTGGCTGGGTCTACAGAAGTACCGTAGACATAGCCATAGGCCTCATCCCATTTGTGCTCCATGGTCGTATAGTTTTGACCTTCAGCTACTATATCCCCATCATTAGCTGCAACATTATCCGCCTCATCCAGTACACTTGTGCTCAGGTAGTTGTTAAGTGCCTGATCGAGCATCAAAGCTCCAATAACCGATTTATTCACCAATTGATTATACTCCAGACCTTCTGCTGAGACAAAACGAACGGAGCTTCCATCAGCGATCTGTCCTGCTACGCCTGGTTCTGCCACGGTTTCAATGGCTGGGAATACTTCATTGATTTGAGCTGAGATCCATGTCTCAAAGTCTGCTTTGATCTGCGCTGAAGCGACGGTGTTCGTTGAGAAGAAGTCTCGGGAGGCAGCAGTTTTGCTTTTGATAGACTTTGTAGAGGCATTAAGATCACTAGCACTGAAGGGGGACACATTCTCTCCACCGGCACCCTCGTTCCTATACATTTCGAGGAGCAATGACTCTGTAGCATCATCAAATTCCATCATGCTGCTGATGAGTTCTTCGGCCATCAGTATACGAGTGGTTTGACCACTGAAATCGACAGTGCTGGCACCATTCCTCTCAAAGCTATAGGAAGTCGGTGTGGAGATGCCTGGGGTATCATCTTCGTCATCGCCACACGAGGCTAGGAATAAGCATGAGCCCAACAGGAATACTGTCAGCTTAAAAAATTGATTATTCATGGTTATCATATTCATCGTTCTTTTATGTAGACTAATTCTAAATAGTGGAGCAATGATAGGATTGATGAAGCTAATAATCAACCTTATTTAGATTAATTATAAATAAAATTATTCTGCCTTAAATCAGTTTTTAAGGTAGACCAATCGCTCAAGTCTGGCTAACTCCTTGTCATCGACGTACTTGCCGATTTCCCTTCGGAATTGTTCCATGTTCTGATAAGGACGGTACTCTTCAAACTCATGCGCCATCTTGCTGCCCACGCCGGGTAGTGCCAGTATGTCGTCTTCTGAGGCGGTATTTAACTCGACCGGCACGAACACATATTGCTCGAAACGTGCCACCTCAGCCTCATCCACATATTTGCCGATTTCTCTACGGAACTGCTGAATATTTTGGTAAGGACGATACTCTTCAAACTCATGAGCCATGCGATCACCTACGCCTGGGATCAACTTGAAGTCGTCTTCCGGGGTGGTGTTGAGATTGAATGGAACGAAAAAAGACTGATAAAGAGCTTCACGCTGGCTATCGTCCAAAGATGCTGACAGCTTGCTGTCGAGATCTGTCATAGACAAGAAAGGTCGTTGCTCCACAATCATCGCTGCGAGCGCTCCTCCCAAACCTTCAATCGCCTCCAATTCTTCCGAAGTTGCGAGGTTGGGGTTGATGAAGCCTGGTTGCTCTGCAACCGGTACCTCTTCCGTTGCTGCCGGAGTGGTCGCTGGCTCTTCAGCTGCTGTTTGGTTAGAGTTGGACTGGCATGCTACCGCAAATAGGGCAACTGCCAAACATAGTAGTTGGATCGATTTATTCATGTGTCTGTGATTTTTGATAAGTGTATAATATCCCTATGAGACCGACGGCCACCATGCTTCCGGGGGCCAGAGCTGGAATGGCGCCAGTCATTATTTCTGATAAGAGATCCCAACCCTTTAGGGTAGGATACATCTCAATTTCAAATTCATAATTCGCCTCTAAATGAAACCAAATGCCGAGCACACCGCTGAGGATAGCCGCAACCATGAGACCTCTGAAGGGTAGGGTGAGTTGTCTTAATCCAAGCCACTGAATACCTGCCAGCACGGGAATGGCTATTCCCAGTATTATGACTGGTACCAGTTGCCAATTGTCCTCGAAATGCCCAAGAAGCAGAAGCTCGCTACATGTACCGAATAGCAGCAGTATCAGGCTTGCAATAAGAAGTTTGCTTTGTATAGAGGAAGAAGACAATGGATGCAATTCGTGTAGCTCGCCACGAAATTAAAAAGACCTCCTTTTGCTACAAAGTTTATTTAGATTTATTAAAAATAATTTTAGAAATACCCCTCTAATGCGCGAATGGCCTCAGAAATGAACATGGTAGAAAGATCTTGATTGTCAGTTGCAGTATGAAAAACTGCCGACCGCTTTGGTAAAGTCTTCTCGATAACTTTTGCCGATAGGGATATACTTATCCGGAATCTCAACAAAAGACTGATCAAACGAGGTGAGATGATTTATTGAGACGATGAACGATCGATGTGTCCTTTGAAAGAGCGTTTTCGGCAACATTTGCTCAAGTACAGATAAACGCATCTTTGATTTAATACTGGAAAGGTCAGTATGAATGACAACATACTCTTTACGAGCCTCGACATATCTAATGTCGGAAAAAGGTACTTTGACCTGTCTTTTGTTGGACGTAACGAATATGTGCCCGCGACTTGGTTCGGTTGTCTCTATATTTTTAGTATTGGTAGCAATGTCTATTCTTGCAATTGCTTTTAAAAACCGGTCGAATGAATACGGTTTAAGCAAGTAGTCAGTAATATTTAGTTCAAAACCAGCTACTGCATATTGATGATATGCTGAGGTGATAATGGTATGACGGGGCTTAGAAATTGATTTTAGAAAATCCAGACCTCTGATGACAGGAAGGTGGATATCCAGAAAAAGCAGGTCAACCTCTGTGGCATTCAATACCTGCATGGCCTCAACTGCGCTCCTATAATTGCCTACTACATTAAGGAACGGAACTTGTGCTATATAGTCAAGTAGGATACCTGACGCGATTGGTTCGTCTTCGATAATGATGCAGTTGCTCTTCTTCATATTGAGTAGGGTAGTGTCATGGTGACTTTGAAGGTGTGGCGCTGCTCATCGATTTCCAACACAGACTGGTCATAGAGTAACGAAAGTTGTCTTTTGACATTTTTAAGCCCCATTGCTTTGCTTGAGGGATGGTTTGTTTCTGTCTTTGAATTCTCTATTTCCACCTTGCAGCATTCACCCTTTTGGATGACTGATATCCTTATAAAAGGACAGGATAGTGTTTCACTTATTCCATGCTTGAAAGAATTTTCTACAAGATTGATAATCAGTAAAGGCGAAATGGTAAATCCATAGTTAGCAATCTCTTTTTCGTATTCGACATTGAGGGCGCTACCATACCTTAGTTTTTCGAGGGAAATGAATTTTTCAAGTATATCAAGTTCTTTCCGCAGCGTGATAGTTGCGCTGTTGGTTTCGTACAGCATGAAGCGCAGTAGGTCTGAAAGTTCCAGGATTACATCGGGCGTTTTTTTATCTCCGGACCTGGCCAGCCCATAGATATTATTTAAGGTATTAAAGAGGAAATGAGGGTTGAGCTGGGCTTTGAGAAGTTTAAGCTCCGTGGCAAGTTTTTCCTCTTTGAGTCTTTTTTCTTTCTTTTCAAACTCTCTCGTGATCAGATATTGCCGATAGGCAAGAAAAAGGCCCGACCAAAAGCAAAGGTTGATGAGCGCCACGTTGAGGCTATTGATGGAGAAGAAATTCTGATGTTCAGGTAGTTCTTGATAGAGAATCTCCAGGATGTAGAATATAGATACTACTCTGTACAGGATGATGCCAGAGCCCAGCACCAAGGCAAAGATCAACGTCTTCTGGGCCCAATGTAGCCCCTTGTTGAACAGTATTCTTCCTGATAAGATAGCAACAGGAACCCTGACGGTCATCAATGAAAGCTCCGTCGCTATCGCAAACGCCAGAATACTCATAAATGGGTACTCGCTCAGAGATCCCCGAATCCAGGAATACTCATTGTATAACTCAAGGAGGAATATGCTAAGCCAAAAGGGGAGATATCGAAGATGTTTATTCATCATTCCAATCTAGTTGACTAAGTGTGACAGTAGGAACCGAGTCATCGAAAGTCTGTTCTAAATCAACGAATACCGGAATGTCGTCAATGAGATCATCATAGGTCATGATGGCGAGTTGATGAATGCGATAGGGTTGTGTGTTGACGGTCTGAGGTTTTCAATACTACTGGTGATAGTGTTGTTTAAAAATCGTTTAATATGAAAAGAACAATTCAATATCTCTACATCCTAATAGCTGCTGTGCTGATAAGCTGTGGGAGTGAGGAAGAACCAAAGGGGTTTCCCGTCGGCAACTGGAAATTAAGCGCCATTGTATTTGAGAATGGACCAAATAGCACGGAGCTGACCTCCAGTAGGCTCAACAGCTTCACGATTGAGTTCTTATCCGATGGCACGGCTCAATCTCGTATCACTCAGGCAGAAAAGACCCTGAACTGGACCTATGAATCGGCTTCAGGTGGATTGCAAATGTCTGATGGGTCAAACACCGAGGCATACATAGTTGAAAGCTCCGATAACAGTGAATTTCGATATCAGATAGCCGATTTATCATCAATGGCAGCTGCTTCGGTCGATCAGTCCGCGATAGCTGAATTGGCAGCCAATACCTTTAATCAATCTAAGAAGTCTTATGACCCGTCAGGCGCACTGAAGGTCTATTTTAAATTCGAACAACAATGAAATATTTGATCACTTTACTGCTTAGCACGGCCGTTACGTTCGCGAACGCTCAAAATGTTGACTTTGCCCTGCTACCTGCTCCCGATGGACTGGAGATTTTTGCCCCTGGCATAGTGTCTAACAACTTCTATCAGCGAGACATGGCTATATCCCCTGATAAGTCTATTATGGTCTATTCGCATGTGATTTCGGTAGGAGCCAGCTCAGTGTTGGTCTATCGGACAATTTCCAATGGTGAATGGTCGCTACCTCAGATCCTACCCTTTTCAAACGGACCCTACGATATTGAGCCGTTTTTCTCACCAGATGGAGAAAAGCTCTACTTCGCCTCGAACAATGGCACAACAAATCAGAATTTTGACATCTGGTCAGTAGATGTCAATGGGGGTAGCTGGGGAACCCCAACAAGGCTGAATGATAATATCAATACAGATGCCAATGAGTATTACCCCTCGATAGACAATGAGGGCACACTCTACTATACGGCCGCTTACAGTGATGTAGCCGGAGAGGATATCTGGATGTCTAAGTTTGAAAACGGCGAGTACCAACCTCGGCAGGTGGTTGCCGGAGCATTAAACACAGGTAATGATGAGTTCAATGCTTTCATTGATCCTGCAGGTAGCTTCATGCTTTTCTCGAGCTTTGGTCGAGCAGATGGTCAGGGTGGAGGCGATCTCTATAGGAGCAACATAAATGGAGACCAGTTTGCTGCAGGTGTTAATTATGGTACCCCAATCAATACCCAAAGATTAGATTTTTGCCCTTTCGTCACCCCTGATGGTGACTACCTTTTCTTCACCAGTGAAGTGGCTGTTGATAATAGTGTGACAGTCGAATCGATTCTCGATGTTAATGATATTATTGATTTTGTATCCTTCCCGGGTCAGGCTAATATTTATTGGCAGGAGTTTTAGCACCACAAGCATGTATAGACAGCCGTGTCTGAAAGTTTTGGTTGCAGAGTGGTGGGACGAGTATAGCGCGAAGATATGTTGCTGATCTTATTGCTAATGAATTAGCATAAAACTATCGTCCCACCACTAAATATTGATCCTAAAACTGCACCCTGTACATCACAACAGGGAAGAAACCGATTTGATCAACGCGGTTGATCTCGTCGGTGACTTCATTGTATGCGATCCACAAACTGGTTTTGTCTGTTGGTGACGTTTTGCAGATCGATGAAGAACTGATGCGAGACCTTGCGCTTACCACTCTGCCGTTGTGGGTGTTTTCACCCACAACGATGTGCGATTCGAGACTCGTCGGTGAAAATACCGACAAGGGCGCTCGTCCGTGCGGAGAAGACAGCAGAGTTTAAGAAGTGGTTGGGGATGTAGATCCATTGCGACGGGTTTAAACCCGTCGCAATGGATGGATCACTCATACACCAAACTCACATAGGCCACCCAGTGCCGATTGGTCGTCAAGGCGGAGGTGGTCATCCCGATATCATCGATCTTCACATGCTCATGATCGATGCTGGTCTGGTAGCCCAGGAAGGTGCCTTTAAGTGGTTCTTGGTCGGTGAGCATGTTGAGCTTATTGGCGAATGAAAGACCGAAGGGCACTGAATATCGACCGCACCATACCCATTTGTATTCTTTATAGTCTTCTTGTTGGACCGTATACTCGGTGAACAGTCTGACTTTCTCGCTAGAGAGCTCCTCGGTCAAGGTCTGATCGATGATCTCCAGATCCATCTGGCGGGCCTGCTCTGTTCCGGCAGAGTCTGTCCCAAAGGGTGCCATCGTATCGGGATTGCTCCACTCCTGGTCACCGTAGTGCACAGCGTCGTTGGAGATGACAATGGCTACATCCTTCCCATAAACCCAATTCCTTTCTGTAAGAATGCCCTGTACTGCTTTGGCCAGATTAGTGCTAATAGAATCAATGCCGTCGTAGCTGATGTAGGGCACAAGTATCGGGACTATTTCAGCATTTCTGTTTTTTCTATGCAACCAGGGGATGATGGCTTCCAGCGAGTGCTCGATCACCTGCATACTATCGTGAACGATGTAGTTATTTTCCGGTAGGCGGCTCATGATCTCCTGATTCAGGTCGGAGACCGGAATGCCTCCATAGGGCGACTCCCATTGATCGAAGGTGCCGAAGATGATCTTATCCTGTAGATCGTAGTTGCGCGCTCTATGTGCTACCCCAATCAAGATGATATTTGGTGCATTGATGCCACGAAGAGATTTGTAGTATAGCTCACCCGCGAAGCTGTAGTTGTCGTGTGGACTGATGGCGGCCTTCCATTGCAGGTCATTGGGCGTATCGATGATCCCCAGTCTGCTGTAGATAGAGTCCATCTGAAAATCATGCTTGGCATAGCTTCTTGCCTTCCGGGTCTTTATTTCCTGTTTTGGCTCTTGATTAGAAGTTTGTTGATCACAACTCTGTAGAAAAATAGTGAGTACGATTAGACTTAGGATGATGCGCATGCTCTTGTTGGATTAGGTGCTCAAAAGTAAAGATTACTAGATGGTTTAAGTAGATAATACATTAGTGGTAGCCATTGTGCGTTAGGCATATCCGACCGGATAAGAGGCGGATGTGTTCGGCCTTGAAAAAAATATGACTAATATGGGTGATACTTAGCTTTGATTCAGGACATATCCGTAAATATGAGAGTCATGGAAACCATAGAACAAACCAAGACGCTTTCAAGAGAGCAACAAATTACCGACTGGTACAAAGAGGTCTTTCCTAAAGTTTGCGGCTTTGTAAAAAAGCGGGGTGGTGATTTGGAAGATGCAAGAGAGCTATTTCAAGAGGCATTGGTTCTCTATTATGAAAAGCACGTCATGACAGGGTTCTTACCAGAAAAAGTGGAGGCAGCCTACATAATGGGTATCGTCAAGAAGCTTTGGCTGAGGAAATGTTCAAGTGAAAACGGGATGAGTTCGATCGAAGGGATAGAACTTGTAATGACTGAAGAGAATCCAGCACCACTCACTCAGAAGCTAATAAAGTTCCTGGAACGCACGGGAAGTAAATGCATGGACTTGTTGCAGTCCTTCTACTATGAAGGGTTGAGTATGAAGGAAATGTCCGTGCGCTTTGGTTACGGTAGTGAGCGATCTGTCACTGTCAAGAAATACAAATGCCTGGAGAAGGTAAGAGATGAGGTAAAACAAAGAGCATTGAGCTATGAGGACTTCATTGATTGAAATTGAGCGCATAGATCAATGGCTGCTTAATCAGGATGCCCCAGCGTCGCATCTGCTGATGGATGCCCGGCTGGTGCTGGATCCTGTGCTCAGGAGCAATGTCCGCGATCAAAAAACATCACATGATTTGATTAGGCGCTACGGCCGGCAAAAGCTGATCAATGAGATTAGAAGTGTCGAGCACGAACTATTTTCCTCTGATGAGCACCGATCATTTCGGGATAAAGTCAAGTCCATTTTTAATCTATAACGACATGAACGTCCATTCTCAACTAATCCCGATGGTCATCGATCAGACCAGCAGGGGAGAGCGATCCTATGACATTTTCAGTCTCCTTCTTAAGGAGCGCATCATCTTTCTTGGTTCGACCATTGACGATCAGGTGGCTAATGTGGTAGTAGCTCAGCTGCTTTACCTTAATAGCCTTGACGCCAAACGGCAGATCGATATGTACATCCAGTCGCCAGGAGGTGCCGTCTATGCCGGTATGGCCATCTATGACGCCATGCAGATGGTCTCCGCAACTGTGTCTACCGTTGCTGTTGGGTTTTGTGGGAGCATGGGAACAGCTCTGCTTTCCTCTGGCGCTAAAGGCAAACGGTATGCGCTACCGCAAGCGACCATCCATCAGCACCCCGCAGGCGGAGGCGCCAAAGGCTACACGGAAGATGTGCAGATCGCGACAAGAGAGCAGGAGCGATTGCACACACAGCTGTTTCATATCATGGGAAAGAATATTGGAAAGGACTGGAAAGAGGTAGATGAATTTTTTAGACGAGACCGCTTTCTCAATGCGCTGGAAGCAAAGGAGTATGGTATAGTGGATGATGTGCTCGGTGACACCTCTCACTTGGTCAAGCTGAAAAGAGAAGATCCGGAGGTGAGCTTCTACTGATACCTTGGAACCATGCTCGAACGGTTTCCCATGTAGTTTCAATAGCTTAGAGAAAGTACCAAGCTCTGTAAATCAAACCATCCTTTATCTCATAAATCCCCATAGCGGAGGCCTTACCGGTTTCACCAGAGGCAGTGACATATTGCACAACCTCTCTAAAGCTAATTCTGTCCTTATCAACGGTGTATTCAGTGATTTCTGAATTCACCTCAGCAATGGATTCGAAATACGATCGCATGCTTTTTTGGAACTGCTGTTTCCCCGAAACCTCCAGCAGGAGGGTGTCAGCACCGATATAATACCACTTGAAGTCATCGGTGATATTGGCCACCAGCTTTTCTATATTTTGATTGTTGAAGGCCTTGACCTGATCCTGTAGAATGGCGTGGGTTCTATTCTCTTGCGCGGAAGCTCCGAAAGCTATGAGAAATAAAGATGCGGTAAGCAATTTGTTCATGGCGTTAGTTTTTTGACTCCACATAGGATTTAAAGCCATTTTCAAAAAGCATTCTCCATCCGGCCTCCGTCTGCTTTACAGCTTCATCAGACATTTTCCCGACACCCACATCGCTAAGTCTTAAGGTCGTACCCTCATCAGAAGATTCAAGAGCCAGCCTGAGAAAGGAAAATACAGGACCGCCATAGGCTGGCGAAAGATGACTCTTCAGCTCAAGGATATTAGGAGAATCCAGTATGATCACCTCCGCCCATACCAGGCCTTCGTTATTCCCATAGTCCTCATACATTTTACCGCCGGGACGGGCCTCCAAAATGAATTCCTTAGTCTTGGGACTAGTGTAGAAATCCTTTCTCCACCAAAGTCCAATATCGTTGATCATTGACCGCCAGGTATGTTCAATACTGGCATTGATCGATATTTCCATCTGTATTCTGGTTACTTGAGACTGCTCCATAATGAGTTGTTCAGTGATATGATCAATATTGGATTTGTATTCTGTTAGTTCCTTCAATTGCAAGAGGCCTGAAGCCCACTGCACTTCGTATTTCTTCACCCACCTTTCATAGATCTCCTGAATGGGAATGGCATTGATATGATTTAGTCTGTACTTGCCTTCTCTTCTGATGCTTATCAGTTTGGCTTCTTCCAGCACATTCAAATGCTTCATAACTGCGAAGCGAGACAGGTAGTCAAATTTTTCGACCAATGCCCCGGTTGTCTTGGGTCGGATACGAATCGTATCTAAGATTTCCCTCCGAGTGGGATCGGATAGCGCTTTCCAAATGCCATCCTCTCTGGCTGATGCCTTTTGTAGTACCTGAATTGCTTTACGCTGCATTTAATGGGTTTCTATTCTTTGGAAGCAAATGTATCATTTATATGTGACTAATAGGTAACATGACAAAATTAATTTACAACTGTATTAATAATTCGCTCCTTTCTCAGAACCAAGCAGCTGTACTCTCAGCTACTCACTTCAGCAAAAATCCAGCATGCTTGAGATTAATAGCAACTGATGCCAGCTCGGCTTCACTGCAAGATTTCATAAATTCACTGCATCTTAAAATTTGTGATTCCTTAAGACTGTTGTGTTGATGCTATCAGCATAGATTTTTTCTTAACTTGAATATGGGGTTTGCTTAGTCAGACTGTTAATAAATCTATGAGATATCTACTTGCCACCCTTACGTTTTTTGCGGTAGCTCATCTACAAGCTCAGGAATACAGACATCCATCAGCCACGGATCCGGGCTATCTCGGAGAGAGCAATCGCTTCATGTTTTTTGAAAACTATTGGCTCAACATGCAGCACTGGGCTTACAATATGAGCTCCTACGCCCAGGAAGATCCACTGGACAAAGTGATGGGCGAGGTGTACGATCAGCTTTCTGATAAGGATCGACTGACCCTGCAAAATGCCGTGACTTTCTATCAGGATGAGATACTGCAGTATGACTTGAGGATAGGCGAACTGACCTACTACTTCAAAAGGTGGATCGTGACACAACAAAACAGCATTCCACAAGAAGTGCCAGAGAAGTTTCGGCCTCTCATGGATCAGCTCATAGTGCTAAAGCCGCTATACGATAAGCACTATTGGCCGGAGCACCACGCGGCGAACGTGGCGGTGTACGAAGATAATATTGACCTGATCCGTTCTCTGGAAGATACGGCGGTAGTTGATCTGGAGCAGCTCTGTCATGCCGAATGGCGGGAGGAGAAGATCAGAGTCGATATCAGCTATCACTCTAAGTTGTCGAGACCCTACACTACGGTTACTCCAGTGGCCCACATCGTGATGGACTCCAGGCGCAATGCCACACCGACCGGCAATTGGTTTGAGTTGCTGCTGCACGAGACGAGCCACCATATGATCGATGATGATAGTGGGTTCGTGGGAGGAACGATATTAGATGTCGCAGCAATAGGGAGATACAGACTGCCACGGCAGCTTTCTCACAGCTTTCTTTTTTATCTTTCTGGTAAGGTGGCTCAGCGGCATTTGCTGGATAGCTATCCGGAGTATGAATTGTACATGGTCAGAAGAGGTGTGTTTGCTCGCAGTTTTGATTTGCTTAAGGAGTATCTCGATCCATATATCGCCGGCGAGGTTTCGCTGCATGATGCCACTCGCGGGTTTATGGAGGCCTATTGGGTGGAGGAGTAAAGTAGATGTGTTGATACTATTCATCATCTTAAAAGTGACGGCATTATGATACATGATCGCAAACTGATGTTGCTCCTTGGGGGCTTATTGCTACTGGTACTTTTTGAGTCTGGTCAGCAGTATTACTACATCACCACTTTTGACTTGAGCGGTAGTGCTCCCACGAGTTATTGGGACTTGCTCATGAGCCATAGCTTCCGTTGGGTGATCTGGCTCGTGCTGTCGGCACCTTTTTGGTATTGGCTATCGCAAAAAGCGCCTACCGATATCAACTGGAAGACCATCGGTATTCACAGTATCGTGGTGCTGGTGATGCTCAGCTTCAACTTTTTGTCCATTAGCTTGTTGCAGATTTTCAGGTTTGATAGTGCGCTGACGCTGGCCGACCTATCGGAATTATATACATTCTTTGGCTATCAGAAAGGGCCGATCTATTTGTTGGCTTATCTACTGACGTATTTTTATATCTACTACGAGCGCAGAACCCAGGCCTACGAGCTGCTGGTGCAGGATCATAATGACCTCAAGCATCTGCTAGAGCTCGACAAGGTCGACTCTTCTACTACCGAAATATCCGTGCTCACAGCCAAGATAGGGGACTCAAAGCACCTCATTCCTATCGAGAAAATCATGTTCATTGCTGCGGATGACTATTGTGTGAACATCCATACGGATGCCGGTCGAAAGTTTGTGCTACGTGCAAGCCTCAAACAGCTGGAGCAGGATCTGCCGGAGAGCTTTATCCGCGTTCACCGCAGCTACATGGTCAACTTTAAGTTTATCTCCGAGCTTCGACTGGGGGACACCCGACCACATTTACTGGTCAATACAGGTCAGTCAATCCCGGTGGCCCGCTCCAGATGTGCAGAACTCAACGGGCTGGTGAGTAGGGGGATGAAAACAGCAGTCTAAGATTTTCACGGTAATTGAATTAGCCATTCGATTTTTGCTCGAACGATATTTCATATTTCAAAATCCAACTCATAGGACGCTTATTAACTCCAATTTTATAAATAGCAAAGCCTGACAATAGATGGGATTCACACTACAACGGATACTTTAATTTCAAGCCTAGTGACTTGTGATCTGACTATGGTTCAGGATACATAATCATTGGTCTTACACTCTGACAATCTTCTTTGTGATGTTTTTTCATTTTACTTTTAGTCTATGAAAAAAGTCAATTGGCTAGATCACTTAATTAGCCTGGTAGTAGTTATCCTGGGTATCAGCATTGCTTTTTACCTGGAGGGCGCCCGAGCTGATAATGAAAGTATTGCTCAGGAAAAGCAATATCTCCAGAGCATCATGAAAGATATTGAGACTGATATAGCTTCTCTGGATACGTTAGTGGCATATAATCATGTGATGTCAGCGGCACTAGTGACACTTTCAGAGGCAAGCGTTGGAATGACTATACCGAGTGATTCGGCGCTTACCAGCAATGTTATGATGATTCAGTACAATCCACCATTTGTGGAGCAACGGATCACGTACGAATCTCTAAAAGCTTCAGGTAAAATTGATCTCATAGACGATTTTGATTTGAGAAATGACATTATTCAGTTGTATGAGCAATACTATAGAGGTTCAAATACGTATGATAATGCGATCTCAGAGCATGTAAGAGATTTCGTTAAGCCATTCTATGTCAGCAAGATTCAGTTCAAGAGTCCAAGCCATATCGATTCTGATTTCTTGCAGTTGCAGGAATTCCGAAATATCATTTTCGTCTATCGCTATTTGTTTAGAGATAAGAACGATTTCTATCTATTAGTTAAAAACCAGGCTTCTGGTATGCTTGAGCGAATTCACGAGTATGAGGAAAGTCTATAGCCCTTTGAGTGGCCTATTCAACATGGACACATCAGGCTGTCAAGTCCCATGTTAATCACCCATAACCGACCATTTTTGGGGTATCAAAAGATATACATCACCATCATGATGTAGTGCAAGATGCTGCCTGCCATCACAAACACATGCCAGATGAAATGTGCCAGCTTCATGCGATAGTCAATGATATAGAAAACAATACCGACGGTGTAGGAGAGGCCACCTGCCGCCAATAGCCAAAAGGCGGGCTGTGGAAGTAATGCGTTGACAAGGTCAATGTCGAATACAATGATCCAACCCATGAAGGCATACATCAATGTCGAAAGCAAGTTGAAACGACCTGTATAGAATACCTTGAGTACAATGCCGACAAGCGCCATACCCCACTGTATCCCGAAATAGATCCACCCTGTGGTACCGCCAATAGTCATCAATAAGACCGGAGTATAGGTGCCTGCGATAAGTAGATAGATACCGCAGTGATCCAGGATGTTGAAGACGTACTTGGCTTTCTTATGTCTTAGTCCATGATAAATGGCCGAGAAAGTATAGAGCAACACTAAACTCAGGCCGTAGAAAAGGGCACTGAACAAACTCCAATCCTGATCGCTCTTCGCACCCATCACGATCAGCACGACTAATCCTGCTATCGCCGTGAGGGCCGTGATGCCATGGGAGAGCATATTAAACCACTCCTCTAGTTTGCTTTGTTGTTTCTCCGTTTTGATACTGCGAATGTACACCCTTGATGCGGGCGACTATTGCATTTAGAGAGGAAGTTTTGCTCAGGACTATCCCCGTTGCAAGTGTTTTCACCCGCAACACTAAGTACGATTCAGGGCTTGTCGGTGACAACACCGACAAGGGCATCCACTGGTCATGCCACTTACTCACAAAAGGAAGACGAGGTTCAAAACCCCGTCTTCCTTCCCCCTCTTTGGCTGGTCGAAGCGTCTTACTGAGACCAGACCCCAATAAGAAAGGAAGCAAACAGGTAAGAGAAACTAAGCTCGTGTCGCTCTGCTCGACAATGACGTTGTTGGATAATTAAGATCGCTTCATATCTTGCGATGACGTAAGTCGATTACACTCTCACCACCTCCACCTTATTCTCCTGGAGGGCACTGCCACGGCCCATGTCGGTAAGGCGATCATTCGTCAGTGCATTGGCGGAGGAGCCACCCTTCATCAGAGAAGGCCAAAACCCCTGCGGCATACACACCACGCTGGGGCGGACTTTGGTGCTGACCCTGGCGGTCAACAGTACGCGCCCGCGGGAGTTGTAGACCTTGATCTCATCACCATCGGCAATATCGCGCGAAGTAGCATCCTGCTCATGAATGTCCAAATATGGCACACCTTCCTTGGCCTGACTGCTTTTGAGGTTGGCGTGGCTGCTGTTGAGGAAATGCTTGGGCGTCTTCAAAGTCAGCAGATGCAACGGATAATCGGCCTTGTCCTGGTCACTGTAGGCAATAGGTACATAGTCCGGCAAGGGCGGATCGATGGTAG
Source organism: Cyclobacteriaceae bacterium (assembly GCA_965229505.1). Taxonomy (GTDB): domain Bacteria; phylum Bacteroidota; class Bacteroidia; order Cytophagales; family Cyclobacteriaceae; genus UBA6059. The sequence goes on along the minus strand of OZ245881.1, from coordinate 5,005,161 downwards.
GATCATAAAAGTGGCATTTGCCGGAGCTGGTCTTGAAGTTGCCTTGTGCATGAGGCATCCAGCGGTCGGGGAGATTGAGGCGCTGACCGCCGTGCTTGCGGAGCGACTCGAAAGTGATGCCCTCGAGATACGGATGATCGCTCTCCAGCGTTTGCTTGACTATCTCCAGGTCATTGATATAGAGATAGGGCGCGTCTAACCCCATGGCCTTGGCCAGCAACCGGAACAGCTCCGAGTTTGGTTTGGACTCTCCAAGTGGTGCGATGGCTGGCTCGTTGATGTTGAGGTAGGGAGTGCCCCAGGAGTCGAGGATGTCCCAGTTCTCGAGTACGGAGGTCGCAGGGAAGATGTAGTCCGCATAACGTGCCGTGTCCGTCATGAAATGCTCCGAGACGACTGTCAACAGATCTTCCCGTTGGAGACCCTGATGCACCAGATTCTGATTCGGAGTGGTGACCGCAGGATTGGAGTTGAAGACCACCAATGCAGAAATGGCAGGATTGAGCGCCGGGTCGATGAGCGCCTGTCCGAGTTGGATCATATTGATGGAGCGAGTGGTAGGGCTGGCCAGCGATTCCGGTAGGTTGATCGCCTCCCAGTTAAGCGCCTCTCCAAACAGCTCATAGCTCATGTGCATCAAGCCGCCTCCAAACTCCCGCCAGGCACCCGTCAATGCAGGTAGCATCGCCACTGTCCTGAATGCACTGGCGCCATTGGCCTGGTGCTCCATACCGATGAGCACGCGGATGAGAGAGGGCTCACCCTGCGCATAGGCGCGGGCAAAGTCAACGAGGGTCGCCTGGTCAAGTCCGGTGATTTGCGCCACTGTGGCTGGGTCATAGGCTTGCACGTGCTCGGTGAGCTCGTTGATCCCCACAGTATATTGATCGATGTAGGCCTGATCCTGGAGGTTTTCCGATAGGATAATATGGATGATCCCCAGCGCCAGGGCGGTATCCGTTCCCGGTAGGGGCTGTATATGCCAGTCGGCCTGCGCGGAGGTCTCCGACTGGAAGGGATCGATCACCACGATCTTCGCGCCCCGTTCCCGCGCCTGCTGTATGAAAGGCCAGAGGTGCTGGTTGGAGCGGAGGGGATTGGTACCCCAAAGTACGATGAACCGGCTATGCACGATATCTTCGGGCAATACGCCGGTGGTCTGGCCATTGGTGGCGAGTACACCTACGACGGCAGGGGTGCCGCAGATGGTGCGCTCGAGCTGACTCGCTCCGATATGCGCAAAAAAACGATCGGGGATAGCACCCCCTTGTACCATCCCCTGGTTACCACCAAAACTATAGGGGAGGATGGCCTCACCGCCTTGCTCCGCGATGATGGTCTGCAGTCGCCCGGCTACCTCACCGATGGCCTGCTCCCAGCTGATTCTTGCAAACTCACCCGATCCTTTGGCGCCCGTACGCTTGAGTGGATAGAGGAGCCGATCGGGGTGGTAGGTGACCTCCGCGGGGAAGTTGACCATCTTGTTGCAGAGCTTCCCGGCGGTATAGGCGTTGTTTTGGGTGGCCTGGAAGGCCGTGACCTGCTGGTCGGTGACCTCCATCTTCCAGCTACAGCGATCGGGACAGTCGTGATAGCAGGCGCCATGCACGGTGGTGGTACTTGGGGTGGGCGTACAGCCACTGGTGAGCAGCGGCGCGGACAGGCCCACTAGTGCGGTGGACTTGGCGCTGAGTTCAATGAAGGTCCTGCGGGGGATGCCGGGTTTGTGCTTTGGAGGCATAGGAGGAGGTTAGGTTGGTTACTTACCAGTGAATATAGTGGAGATGGCCGTTATTCACGCTATTGGGGTGTGGGGAGTAGACCTACCGGAATGGAGTGGACACAATAGCATGAGTAGAGATGTGCTTCAGCTCGGGCCTCTACAGCTCAAATACACCATACTCCCTTGTCCAATGGGTAGACTGTCGGGGTGGTAGTCGTATATTAATAAACAGCTCAGGGCTAATGACATGCCCGGCACCCCATAGGCAGATATTGTTGGTGCTGAAATCACCTTTCTCCGAAAGGCCGACACCCAACTTCTTGTTCTCAAGCGTCCACTGGGCAGGAACAGGATCGGGACCGCCCATATAACTAAAAAAGAATGGCACGGAAGGCTGTCCCAGGAAGCGAATGTCTCGTGATCTAATATCGACGAGGTTCTCCGGATTGATGGTCTCATCAAAAGTATCCGGCTTAATGTCGAAAGGGAAGGAGAGCTGAAGCGATGAATCAGTAGCTGTGCCACGGATCGATAGGAAGTTGTGCGTGTACTCATTGGTGATGATGGTCTTCTCTCCGGTGTTGTGCAGGAGGTAGCCAATCACCCATCCATTCTCTACCAACGCGATCGTCTTCTTGAGCACATAGGCATATCCATTGCAGCTGTCAGCGCGACAGGTAATGGTCAGTTGTGTTGCTTCCGCGATCACTTCAAAGCGCGCAGGACGAATAGCCAGTGGCTTCAAAAACTCATATTGAGGCGTATCTTTTTGCAGGAGTCCCACACCAATTTTGTGAAACCATTCACCCTCAGCTATCTCATCAAAGCCAAGCGGTTGCTTAAATCCAAACTCATTGTACAAACCTCTACCATGATCGGCGGTGCTTTCTTTACCTAACTCCGAACCTAAGAGGGAGATTCCTTTGTAAGTGGCCTGAGTGATTTTACCCGTCCAATCAAATCTCGATTGTTGATAGTTTTCTTCCGGTAGGTCGATATCTAGCGTGAGAAGATCGTTTTGAAGTCTATGTCCCATGACTTACGATCAACTGGATTTAGCGTTTTTTATTACCCTTTTTACGAGTGGACCAATCGTCAGACCCTGTGCGATAATGGAAAATACGACGATCACATAGGTGACGGTGAGGAATAGCTCGCGCTCCATCTGAGGCTCCAGCGATAGGGCCAGCGCAATAGAAATACCGCCTCTGATTCCTCCCCAGGTCATAATGAGGTTGGTTTTGGGAATAAAATCCAACTTCTCCTGAAAAATGGCAACCGGACCCGATAGTGCTATGAACCTCGCTAAAAGGGCCAGCGGTATAGCAATGACTCCAAACAGGAGGTATTGCCCATTCATTGAGATGACTAGCAGTTCTAATCCAATCAGAACAAACAGAATAGCATTGAGCAAGACATCAATCAGCTCCCAGAATTTGTCAACATAATTATTCGTGTTTTCTGACCATGCGATTTTTGGAGCCTTGTTGCCAAGGAAAATGCCGGCTACTACTACCGCAAGTGGTCCGGATACATGTAGATAATGTGCTACTGCAGAAACACCCATCACGAGTGCGAGCGTAATCATGACTTCCGTTTCGTAGTTGTCAATCACTTTCATCAACATGAAGGTACCCCAGCCCCCAAGCAACCCGAGGATGATACCCCCTGCGACTTCCTCGACAAACAACAGTCCCACATCACCGAAACTCATGGAATCCAAGCCTTGCTGAGCAATCTTGAAAATCACGATGAAGACAACCACACCCACGCCATCATTGAAAAGGGACTCACCCACGATTTTGGTTTCGAGCTTCTTCGGCGCATTGGCATCTTTCAGGATGCCCAAGACGGCAATAGGGTCGGTAGGAGAGATCAATGCCCCAAAGAGCAGGCAATAAATAAAATCGATAGGATAGCTGAAAGCAATAAATAGATAGTACATCATGGCGCCTATCAGAAAAGTCGATACGACCACACCTATTGTTGCAAACAGCGCGATAGGCCCCTTTTGTCTTTTGAGCGCATCTAGCTTGGTATGCAATGCTCCGGCAAAAAGGAGGAAACTCAGCATGACGTCCAGCAGGGCAGTTTCAAAATCTACTGAGGCAATCAGCGACTTGGCCTCATCCAATACATAGGTGTTGAAACTACCGACGATAGTAATTCCGACAGTGAAGGCTATCGCAATGATCATCAGCCCGATAGTAAAAGGAAGCTTTAGAAATTTGGTGTTGATGAAAGCAAAACCCGCCGAAAGGATGATCAGGATGGAGATGATGTTAAAAACGCTCATTGTAATCTTTGAGTGAACTTGATGGCTTTATATTAATGGCCAAAATCTGTTTAAAGTTAGCCCATGGATTGAATGCACTGATATAAATCAGTGCTAAACATTACGCGATAGACAATATTGACTTTATTTGGCGCCTAAGAAATTATGAGATTGAATCATGCATAAAGGCGTACTAAGGAAAATGCGAACGGAGTTTGGCTCGCCCATCCAATATTTTTTACGATTAGAAGCGGAAGAGCTGCCAATGAATGAGCTGATCGGGCATTCATTAGGCATCAAGTTCACCGGGTATGAATGCCTCAACTGCGGTAGAAAGCGCAAGATTTTTCGGATGGGGCATTGCTATGACTGCTTCTATGAGATACCTCAAACCGCTGACTGGGTGATTCGGCCTGAGCTTTCCAAAGCCCACCTTGACCAGGAAGATCGCGACCTGGCCTACGAAAAGCAAGTCCAGCTCCAACCACATATCGTCTACCTGGCCCTATCCAGCAACGTGAAGGTGGGGGTGACGCGTAAAACGCAGGTCCCAACAAGGTGGATTGATCAAGGCGCTACCGAAGCGCTAGAAATCATCGAAGCACCCAACCGCTATTTAGCCGGTATCGCGGAAGTGGCACTCAAAGAATTCGTCGCAGACAAAACCAACTGGCGCAAGATGCTTAAAAATGAGACGGATGGTGAGGATTTGTTTGAGTTTAGAGAGCGCCTGGTGGAGTATATTCCCGAGGAAGCGCTACCGTACTTCTTAGCAGAAAAATCAGAACGCTGGATCCTGGACTTCCCAGTCAAGCAGTATCCGGTAAAGATCAAGAGTCTCAACCTGACTAAGACACCAGCGTTTCAAGATCGCCTGGTAGGCATCAAGGGGCAGTACCTCATCTTCGAAAATGATACCGTCTTCAACGTTCGTGGCAATGAAGGCTTTGTCGTTGAGCTATATGTGGAGTAGCGAATACTTGTGGATGTTCTAACATCACCTAAAGAACAGTGGTGTATGTCGTATGTGGGCGGTGACTTTATCGCTTAACGTCATTGCGATGAGCGACGCAGGAGAGAAGAAGCAATCTTAAAATAGTGTTGAAATCACTAGGGACTCTAAGATCGCTTCGTCCCTCGCGATGACGGATCTATTGTTCGATCCACCTAACTTTTGGAAAGCCTGGTCCGCGCGGCTGGTCCTTTCCAAAAGTTCCTCCAAAGAAAACAGGTGGTCGCAGACCGGGGGATTTGATAGATCATGATCGCATATGCACTCCACACCACCTCAAACTTGAGGTTTGGCCCAAAACTTCTATTTTTAACCATGGATTCGTTAGAAATCATCGTCAGTATCAGAAAAATTGTTAGATCACTCAACCTGGAGTCTAAGGGTATACAAAAAGACTTTGGATTAAGCATTACCCAACTGCTGTGTCTGGGACATCTGCAAAACCGCGAGGACTATCAGTCCACCCACAAGGAATTGATGAATCTGCTTAGTCTCAACTCCAGCACCGTGACGGGCATCATCAACCGATTGGAGACGCGGGGCTATGTTGCCAGGCTGCCAAAGGCCGGCGACAGACGCATCACCTACATCACCTTGACCGCCACCGGGATCAAGCTCCTGGAAGAAGCGCCAAACGTTCTGCACGACAGATTGGCGAAAAAACTCGACGCATTATCAGTTGAAGAGCAGGATATGATCAAGCGATCGCTGGAAATTGTCATCTCTGCCATGCAGATCAATCAGCTGGATGCCTCACCACTTTTGACCCCAGAGACGATCATTGAGTAATACCTAATGAGTTCAACTATACAAGCCTTTAAATGCTTATCAGGCCTATTTAAGTTGAATAGGCGATTTCAATTCTATGTTCATCGATAATATGTTCTATAGAACATATTGGCTATCTTTGCGGTTATAAATGCATATCAACAAACACTGAGCAGCTCTTATCTCTTTACTGGACATTATAATATTCGTTGTATACGCCATCATCGTTTTTGGTGTAGGGTTTTATTTTTATCACAAGAACAAAACGGTAGATGACTACTATGTTGCGGGCAGGAGCGTCGGTCACTGGCATATCGGCTTGTCAGTCGTGGCTACCGACGTAGGTGGAGGGTTCTCGATAGGCCTGGGTGGATTAGGTTTTGCTATGGGGATAGCAGGATCGTGGCTACTTTTTACCGGATTAATTGGTGCATGGCTGGCTATCGTCTTCCTGATACCCAAGGTCTACGAACTCCCACAGTTGAAGACCTACAGCACGCTCCCGCAGATATACGAATTCTTTTATGATAAGAAAGTAGCACTCATTGCAGGAGTGATCACTACATTGGGGTACCTCGGGTTTACCAGTGCACAGATTGTGGCAGGAGCCAAGCTAGCGTCAGGTACGTTCATTGACCTTTCTTTCGAGTATGCGGTGATTATTATGGGTGTGACGGCCGTCGGCTATACCATCCTCGGTGGACTCAAAGCGGTCATTTACACAGATACGGTACAGTGGCTGGTGCTCATGGCAGGTTTGCTCTTTGCGGGTTTGCCTTATGCCTACTATGCCGTGGGCGGATGGGAAGCTATCCATACCACGCTACCGCCAACCTATTTCGATCTTACCCAGGTGTCGTGGAAGCAGCTCATCAACTGGGCAGTGACCATTGTGCCGATCTGGTTTGTCGGTATGACACTATACCAGCGCATTTTTGCGAGCAGGGGCAAGCGAGAAGCCCAGAAAGCCTGGTTTGTAGCCGGACTGTTTGAGTGGCCGGTGATGGCATTTTTGGGAGTGACGCTGGGTCTATTGGCGAAAGTAGCCCTGGAGCAAGGTGTTTTTGAAGAGGTCGGTATTGCCGCTGGGGCCACTATTGATGCGGAGCTCGGTTTGCCCATACTATTACGCACAGTGCTGCCCGCTGGCCTGATGGGCCTGGTGCTCGCAGCATATTTTTCCGCTGTGATGTCCACAGCAGATAGCTGCTTGATGGCCAGCTCAGGTTCGCTACTGACCGACATCCTTGGGTTCAAGTCCGCCGGGGATGAGATGGACCAGCGTTCATTGCGGTATTCGCAGCTCTCCACGCTGGCGCTTGGTGTGATTGCGCTGGTTATAGCCCTTTACCTGCAGAGTGTGTTGGATGCCATGCTCTTCTCTTATGCTTTTATGGTCTCCGGGCTCTTCGTGCCCATCGTGGGTGCTTTTTATTGGAAGCGGGCATCAGTCACAGGCGCACTTGTGGCGATGATATTGGGAGGAGCAACTACGCTGCTCTTAAGCCTATCGGAAATAGAGTTGTACGGGTTCGATCCAAACCTTTATGGTATTCTAGTGGCCTTTGTGGCCTTTGTATTATTAGGAAAAAAGAAAAAAAATGGAACTAACGATTAAGAAATACTTCCCCGCGATGACCGTGGGGCTTTACGATAAGCAAAACGTCGTGGACTTCCTGTTCGAGCATCTCGACGAATATGGAGATTCACGACATGCGATCGCTAAGGCGGTGGAATATGCTGTTAATGCCGGTAGTCATCCCGGCGGACTCATTCTCACTGTTTGGAAAGGAGATAGTATCGTGGGTGCCACCGTCATCAACAAGACAGGGATGGGCGACTATATACCCGAAAACATACTCGTATACATTGCGGTAGACAAGAGCTGTAGAGGACAGGGCGTGGGCAAAATGCTCATGAAGAGTGCTTTTGACGAGACGGAGGGTGATATCGCCTTGCATGTCGAGCCAGACAATCCGGCAAAACATCTGTACGAGAAGCTGGGTTTTGAGAACAAATACCTTGAAATGCGATGGAAACGGCCAGTGCTTGGGTAAGCTGATGGCGAATAGAATGATAAGATCAATATGCTTAAGACAACTACTTCATGAATAGTCCTTCCTACATCGAGTTGGATAAGGGGGCTCTGAAAAACAACTATCGCTTTATCCATAGTTTGCTCGCCAAAGGAGTGAGGATGTCTTCTGTGGTCAAGGGAAACGCCTACGGTCATGGCATTGCCGAGTTTGTTCCATTGGCAGAGTCATTGGGTATCAGTCATTTTTCTGTGCACAGCGCAGATGAGGCCAAGCGCGTTCTTGACGCTAAGCAAAAAGACGCCACGGAGGTGATGATCATGGGGTATATTGATGATGATAACCTTGAGTGGGCGGTGAGCAACGGTATTTCCTTCTTCGTATTTGAGTATGACCGATTGCTTAAAGCTGCGGAGGCAGCTGAGACCCTGGGCAAAAGGGCCAAAGTGCATATCGAGCTGGAGACAGGAATGAATCGTACGGGATTTCAGCAGGAAGATCTCGATTTGCTGATCAGCCTGATCAAAGGGAATCTTTCGTTCATCACGTTTGAAGGACTTTGCACTCATTTTGCAGGTGCGGAAAGTGTTTCAAACCTATCGCGGGTGCAGGCGCAAGCCAGGGCATTTAATCAAATGGCCGACTATATTGAAAGTCATGGACTTAAGCCACAGATCAAGCACACCTGCTGCTCTGCTGCTACCCTGCGCCTACCGGAAATGCATTTTGACCTTGTAAGGATAGGTATACTCCAATATGGGTTTTGGCCGACCAAAGAAACGTTTATCGGATATATCATTGACAATAAGAATAATGATGATCCCCTTAAGAGAGCCTTGAGCTGGAAAAGCAAGGTGATGACTACCAAAACGGTAAAAATGGGTGAGTTCATTGGCTATGGTACCACCTACCTGGCCCAGCGAGATATGAAAATTGCGGTAGTACCTATAGGCTACTCACATGGCTTTAGCCGATCGCTGAGTAATCAGGGCAGAGTGCTGATACACGGGTATCGACTATCAGTGATCGGCATGGTCAACATGAATAACATGGCGGTGGACATTACTGAGATTCCTCAGGTGAGTAAAGGCGATACGGTCACCATGATCGGATATGATGGTGAACTCGAAGTGAGTGTTGCCTCTTTTGCAGAGTTGAGTGATCAGCTTAATTACGAGCTACTCACCAGGCTTCCATTTAGCATACCAAGAAAAGTAATTTGATATGGCATATATAGAATTATATAAGAGTCGACTAAAGAACAACTATGAACAGTTGGATAGTCTTTTCAAGGCTCATGGTATTGATTGGGCCATTGTCACAAAACTGCTATGCGGTACAGAGCTTTACCTGGAAGAGGTGATTTCACTGGGTGCTAAAGAGATGTGCGACTCGCGCATTAGCAATCTTAAGAAGATCAAAAAGATCAATCCTGAGATTGAAACGGTGTATATCAAACCGCCCGCCAAGCGAAGTATTACTAAGCTGGTCAAATACGCTGATGCGAGCTTTAACACGGAGCTGCGAACCATCCGATGGATCTCAGATGAGGCCGCCAGGCAAAACAAAATGCATAAAATCATCATCATGATCGAACTCGGTGATTTGCGAGAGGGGGTAATGGGTGAGGAACTGGTCGATTTTTATGAGTCTGTTTTCAGGCTGCCCAATATCAAAGTGACCGGCATAGGGGCCAATCTCAATTGTCTGAATGGTGTCATGCCATCCGAAGATAAGATGATTCAGCTTTGTCTTTACAAGCAGCTGATTGAGGCGAAGTTTCAGAGGAAGATACCCTGGATAACGGGTGGCACTTCTGTCGTCATCCCAATGATCCTCAGAAAGCAAATACCTGAAGGTATTAATCATTTCCGGGTAGGAGAGACCCTGTTTTTTGGTAAGGACCTGATGACAGAGGGGCCCATGCCGGGGATGAAAGAGGATGTATTCAAGCTCTTTGCTGAAGTGATTGAAATCACTCAAAAGCCTAAAGTCCCCATTGGGGTATTGGAGGCCAATCCGTCTGGAGTAACGACCGAGGTGGATCAGAACGACTATGGAAAGAGCTCCTATCGCGCCATACTAGACGTAGGGTTGCTGGATGTGTCTGACGAGTTTTTGATACCGGATGATCCGGAGATTAAGTTCAGTGGTGCCAGCTCTGACATGTTGGTGGTGGATCTGGGCGAGACCAATGATCGATATAAGGTCGGGGATCTTGTTTCCTTTAGTTTAAAATATATGGGTGCATTGCGCCTTTTTAACTCCTTCTACATAGAAAAGAGACTCGTCGACTAGGGGCCACCAACCTTATCAATACTCATAGTTAGAGAGATGAAACCATTTTGTGGGGAATTATTGCCACATCAATCAATAGGCGGTTGATGTAAAAACATCTATTGAGCAGTTTAGGGGTGTTTTTAAGATTGTGGATCGGTTTTTTCTAGGTAGAGTGATATAAATTTTAATCATTATGTCACTCAATAGAGCTACAAAAATCAAGTTGGCTATCCTCGCAATCATCTTGCTAGGCTTTGTTCTTCTTACGTTTTAAGTGTCGAATAAACTTCAAGAATTATGAACAATCAAACTAAAAACATCCTCGTCCCATTTGACTTTTCAGAAGAGGCCATGTTCGGATTGATTATGGCGCGACAATGGTCTGAGATGGTAGGAGCAAAGGTCAATATGTTGCATTTCGTCTTGCCTGATGACGAGGTGAAAGATCAACACCCGAAATATGCGGTTTTGGATATCACCGATCCCCAACGCCAAAAGCAGATGGAGCAAGTGGCTGCACAAAAGCTCATCGAGCTAAAAAAGGTACTTGATGAGCATATTGGCCTGGGTGCGCAAGGGGAGGTGATTGTACTGCAATCAGACCTTTCCGATGCATTTGAGCAGTTCATGCAGCAGACTGAGATTGATCTGATCATCTCAGGCACTTCATCTTCACGAAATATTGCTGAATTTTTCACCGGCAATAATTCAGAGCAAATGTTGCGAGATGCTGACATTCCCGTATTGGTAGTGAGTTCAGATCAGGCTTTGGCTTTCGATAATATCTTGCTAGCGACTGACCTTAGCCAAGCTGTGCCCTCCAGGCTCTTTGACTTTGCTAAGTACTTTCAGTCTAAAGGTGCTGAACTTCATGTAATGAATGCAATGACGACTGAGTTGATGGAGGAGAAGGACGCAGCGATTAAAATGGATCAACTGGTACGCCATGCCGGGATTGAAAAGTACAGCCCACATCTGATTGAAGCTGATGACGAGCTGGAAGGTGTGCTGAAGTCGGTTTCGGAGATAGATCCTGATCTGATTTTGATGAAGACCCATGAGCGATCCGATCTGGAAAATGCAATCATAGGAAGCCTGACAGAAAAGGTGATCCGGCAAACGGCCAAGCCCGTACTCGTCCAACCAATGCCTGCTTCCTAGCGAAAGGTCAATTTCAATATTCACTCACCTGAAAATCGCTCAGAACAAAACGAACTCTCGGCATGTCATAAGTGCCTATATTGATCGACACAAATAGTTATATGATCGAAGAACTTATCCTATCCCTGCCTGCACCATTGAGAAATTGGTTAATGGTATTAGTGCCCTCTATCCTGGTCTTCTTCGTAGGACTCGGACTATTCAGAATCGCACGTATTACCATGAAAAAGCGCGGTTTTGAAGAAAATGAAACTGTCGAAAAAGCACGAAAGCCAGCTTCGATGGTTATCGCGCTGCTCGTTGGTAGGGCAATGGCGGTACTTCAATTCGGTGAATTGAGCGCGGGCTGGTCACAGAGTTTTCAGATAGCATTGATTATCCTGTTGGCTTGGTTTGTCATACAGCTGGTGGCCATCGGCCGATTCTTCCTTGCTAAGCAATATGATGTAAGCGCTGAGGACAATCTCACAGCTCGGAAGGTATTCACCCAAATCAAGGTGTTTGAGCGTATTGTAATTGTGGTAATCGTGATCACGGCAGTTTCACTTTGTCTGATGACCTTTGACAGTATCAAAAACATCGGGGCGAGCATCCTGGCGTCAGCGGGACTGACCGGTATTATCGTCGGTCTGGCTGCACAAAAGCTGATTGCCAACCTCCTGGCCGGCTTTCAAATTGCGGTTACCCAGCCCATTAGGCTGGATGATGTGGTGATCGTAGAAAACGAATGGGGCTGGATAGAAGAAATCACCCTCACCTACGTCGTAGTGAAGATATGGGATCAACGACGGCTTATCGTTCCCTCTGCTCAGTTCATCGAGAAGCCATTTCAGAACTGGACCCGGACTAATGCAGACATCCTCGGAACAGTGTTTTTGCATGTGGATTATCAGGTTCCGGTAGGGGCTATACGTGAGCAGCTATCGCGAATACTGAAAAATACGTCGCTCTGGGATGGTAAAGTCAATGTACTACAAGTCACCGATCTGAAGGAGAGAACCATGGAGCTGCGTGCACTAATGAGTGCTAAAGATTCGCCCACCGCATGGGATCTGAGGGTGCATGTCAGAGAAAAGCTCATTGATTACTTGCAAAGCGAATATCCTGAGTACTTGCCGAAAGCACGAATTTCTATTCAGGAGGAGGGGAAGCAGGACTAATTCAGCTTGTACCTCAAAAGTATTATTCAAGTTGGTCGTAGTGAATGTCCCAAGTTTCGATTCTGACAGCATTACCAACCGCTGCTGTCACTCCCCAATGCTATTAAGTCAAGCGGCCAACTTTCCCTCTCATTGAGAGGGTTAGGGAGAGGTCAGAGGAAAAACTCCTTGACTTAATAGCATTCTGTCACTCCCGAAGGGAGTCTATGATGCAGGTAGCAGAAGGTTGACTCATAGATTCCGCGCCTTATCCGGCAGGTGGGCCTTCGGGAATGACTTCTAAGAGCAGATTTGCCACAAAGCTATTATTTATTAAGTGACTACTTCAAAAGTCTAATTCAAGTTGGTGGTAGTGAATTACCAGCAACCAATTGGGAAAAAATTTACCTCATCTTACCAGAACTGAGGAATCTGCGCCACACAATTCTTTTTATTCCTAGCCTGAGACGGCTTCAGGTAGCTGGTTTGATTTTGGCTTCCATTAAAGCAACAAAAAGAATGTTCACTATCCATTGAATGATAATGGCAGTGATGATATAAACTGAATAAAATGAAAACGGCAAACAACGAATTAATACTATTCTATAACTCTAACGACCCCCAGGATCGTGCGATCCTGGGTTACGCGAAGAGTGTGAAGGATCATGTCGTCAAGGAAATTGATGTACAAACTTTCACTTTTACCAAGACGCAGTTGAAGCTGATTTCCCATATGCTGGATATGCCTTTGGAGGAGTTAGTAGATAAAAAGTCCAAAACCTATCTGCAAAACTACAAAGAGGCAAATCTGACAGAGGAGGGATTGTTGACGGCACTTAGACAGAATAGTGATTTGCTCACTACGCCGATAGCCTTATACAATGATCAGGGAGAGGTGATCTCTTCATCTTACGATTTGATCAAGGAAGGCATGTTTGCCGCTCCGAATGGGAACAAATAAAACAATTGTTCCTGGGAGTACTTTGTGTGCTGCTAAGAGATGAGCGCACAATGATTATATGTTGAATTAAAAATTGAATTAACCATGAAAACGAAGTTTAGAAAAAAACTATTCTTAAATACGGTTTCCATGGCATTGATATTAATGTCCATGGCAGCTAATGCTCTCGGGCATAACTTATTTAGCCAAATGGCTATTCATAATCAGGATACGGATCAAGGCCCTGGTGATATGGAAATTACTGATGCTATTGAGCTGGAGTTGATACTCCAGGATGGAGTATACGCTAATGACATGAATGTAGAAACTGACTTTGGTATTGTGACCATGTCGGGAACTACGGATAATATTCTTGCTAAAGAAAGAGCCGTAGAAATCGCTAAAATGGTCAAAGGCGTACGTGGCGTCATAGACCACATAGAGATATCATCTTCTGACATTGAGGATGAAGTACTTAAAAAGAACATAGAAAAAGCACTGGTCATGGATCCGGCGACTGATAGCTATGAGGTGACCGTGTCTGTCAACGACGGAAGTGTGACACTTAGTGGTGAAGTAGAGTCGTGGCAAGAGAAACAGTTGTCTGCGACCGTGGCTAAAGGTGTGAGTGGTGTCAGATCACTCGAAAACGACATTACCTTCAACTACACCCAATACCGCTCTGATCATGAAATGGAGCAGGATATTGCGCAGGCTCTGAAATGGGATGTGAGAGTTGACCATGGTCTGATTGATGTAGAAGTTGTCGACGGTCACGTCAAGCTCGACGGAATAGTGGGTAGTGCCGCAGAGCATAGCCAGGCTGAGATAGCCGGATGGATTACGGGTACTAAGAGTGTGGATGCTTCCGACTTAAAAGTGGAGCGTTGGACCAGAGATGAAGACTTGAGAAAAGATAAATATGTTGAGAAACCTGATGCTGAGATAAAGTCTGCCGTTGAGTCAGCGCTGATGCTCGATCCAAGAGTATTATCGTTTCACCCTGAGGTGTCTGTGACCGATGGCAAAGTGACCCTAAGGGGAGAGGTTGATAATCTGAAAGCCAAAAAAGCCGCCGAACTTGATGCTAAGAATATTGTCGGCGTTTGGAGTGTGACCAACCTTATGAAGGTGCGTGATGCATCCAGACCGTCGGATGCCGAGATTGAGAGTAATATCGATATCTCCATAGCATGGAATCCCTATCTGGAAATCTTTGATGTGGAAGCCGAAGTGATCAACGGAACAGTATATCTCACGGGAGCCGTGGATAACTATTTTGAAAAATATGAGGCCGGTGACATAGCTTCCAATGTGAAAGGCGTGAAAGCTGTAAAGAACAATTTAGTAGTTGATTTTGAGTCAATACCTTATGTCTATGATTACAGCTATGACCACTACTATCCCTACGGTCAGACCTACACCTATGGCTATACGCCAGTCAAGTCTGATATGGAGATAGCCGAGGACATTGAAGATCAGATCTGGTGGTCTCCACAGGTAAATCTGGATGATGTTGACATTAAAGTAAATAGCGGTATTGCTATCCTGACAGGTACTGTGGACAGCTGGTCGGAGTACTACCATGCTGAGAAGAACGCTTTCGAAGGTGGTGCGCTGACTGTAGACAATAATTTGATTATTGAGTAAACTATCTAGTTTCAATACCACGCTAAACTATATTTCTATTACATGGCCTGGATCATTAAAACGTTTCAGGCCATTTTTTCTATCTTAACCTGAGTTCGACCAATAATGCATCGAATACGCTGGTATTCAATTGATTAATATTTCGACAAGCTCAATATGACAGTCCTTTTATGGTGTATTGTCATGTTGAGGCCCTCGAAACATATTCCTTCACCTGCAGAGCTGTGAATCAATTGAATATCAGCGTATTAAAGTGGTAGGTTAAATCGAACTCAGGTTATCTTAACGTCAGTTCGATATAAGAGAGTCAATTTTTATTCAAAAATGGCACGAATAGTCTCCTTTAGGGAGGAGCAAGAGGTGGGTCAATAATCAAATTGTCATTTTTGAATCAAAATTGACATACAGAGAAAATGATTTCTCAAAAACCCACCGCATCGGCGGACCGCCCAGCCCCTCCATGGATGGGATTGATGGCATTTTCTCTTTACTCTTACATCGAATTCAGCTTATCTTAAGAGGGACAAAACAAACTAAACAACCTATCACAACCAGACCATGAAACTTCCATTCAAAACTATATTCTACGCGCTAGCTTCATTGCTCGCGATGGTAGCTATTCTACACTTTGCCAAAGCATTGCTCATTCCGCTCATTTTTGGGCTATTATTTTCATTCATATTGTATCCATTGGTCAAATGGTTAACTAATAAACAGATCAAAAAGCCATGGTCGATCATTACCGTCATGGCGGGGGTCACCCTGGTCGTTTCGGGTGTGATTTTCATCTTTTCTGCTCAGATAGTGAGCATGGCCCGGGGCTACCGCCAATTTCTGGACAAGCTGAAGGAAGTGGGAGATACTTCCATTCGCTATCTCAACGAGAATGTTGGTATCGTTCCTGACATAGATTACGACACCCTTGCAGAAGGATTGACCTCATTTTTGGCCGACTCTGGGTTAGTGATGGTTTCTGATACCATCAGGCTGACCAGTAGCTTCGTTACTTATCTCTCGCTTTCTATCATCTACACTTTTTTGATCTTACTCTACCGAGAATCCCTGACTGACGCCATCACCAGATTTGCTGCGCCCGATCAGCGGGACAAGTTTGGGAAGATGCTCAAGGAAGTACAGATGGTAGGACAGCAGTACCTGGTGGGCATGGTTATACTGGTCGGTATATTGAGTATTCTCAATAGCATTGGATTGCTATTGTTGGGTATTGAATATGCTATTTTCTTCGGATTCCTGGCGGGCTTACTGGCGATTGTGCCTTACGTAGGCACGCTGGTCGGTGGATTGCTCCCTACGATTTACGCCCTGATCACCTACGATAGCATATGGTACCCGGTGGGTGTGATTGGTATTTTTTGGTTGATCCAGTTTCTGGAAGGCAACTTTCTCAACCCCAAAATAGTCGGAGGAAGCCTTCATATCAATGCGCTATTCTCCATTATTTCATTGATCGCCGGAGGTCTGCTGTGGGGCATACCCGGCATGATCCTTTTCCTACCGCTAATGGCAGTAATCAGAGTCGTCTGTAGTTATTACAAAGAACTGGAGCCCTTAGCCCTGCTCATCGGAGATGGCCGTCAGGAAGGGGAGTAGATATGCAGAGCGCAGGACTGTCGGCTGCTCTTTCAGCAAAATGGTCAGAGTTATAACTTGAAGTGCCTGTAAATATAGCTTGGGTGCCCAGTTAGGGCTTCAGGGATGACACTAATAGTTTAGGGCTACTGGAATCTGAGGAAGGCTAGTCATGGTCTCTAACACCAACTAAAAACGATCACATCAATATTTAATAATAATGAGCACTCTTTCAGCTTATTCTGGGTTGGATTGAGGATTAGCGAAAGGTGAAAGTGTGCAGTTAAGCGTATAGTGATCAAAAATGATAGTCAATTTTTAGATATTCGGAATAAAAGTTCATATTTTCGGAATAAATAATTGATTGTAGATGACAGAGTTAGGTGAATTTTTCAATAGAAAGTCAATTAATAGATCTGAAGTTTCTAGGAAGACAGGGATTAGTACAACAAGACTGAGTGAATTGGCAAATAATGAAAATACCAAATTAAGGGTGGATGAACTGTATTTGATTGCACTGGCAATTGATATAAATCCTTGTGAATTATTAAACCAAGTATGCAAAGAATTAAAACTTACTACAGAGAATTAGTAAATGAGTAACGTAGCAAGCATAGTTAAGTCCATTAGGGACATAATGCGAAAAGATGCAGGTGTAGATGGGGATGCTCAGCGAATTTCTCAAATGGTATGGATGCTATTTATGAAAATCTATGCTTCTAAAGAGAAAGAATGGGTTAGTTCAGTTAAAAATTATAAATCCCCGATTCCAGATCACTTGAAATGGGATAACTGGGCTACCAATGAAGATTTGAATAATGAGGACTTAATTGAGTTTATTAATACTAAGCTCTTTCCAGAATTAAAGAGCCTTGATAATTCTAAATCGGATAATGCCAGAATAGTCAAATCAGTATTTGAAGACACCTATAATTACATGAAGAATGGCACTTTGTTTAGACAAGTGCTAGATGAAATTGACAAGATTAACTTCGGCAACAAGAAGGACTCTCATGTATTCAACGATATTTATGAAACCATTCTAAAAGAGTTGCAATCTGCAGGTTCTTCTGGAGAGTTTTATACTCCGCGTGCCGTTACACAATTTGTTGTTGAAATGGTAGCCCCTAAACATAATGAAACGGTTTTAGACCCTGCATGTGGAACTGGGGGATTTCTAGCCTGCGCGATCGATTATATCCAAAAGGGGAGCGATTCTAAAAGCACACAGGCTGATCAAAAGAACATCCGAGGAGTAGAGAAGAAACCACTTCCACATTTGTTGTGCACAACAAACCTAATGCTACACGATTTTGATTGTCCCGAGATTCAAAGAGGTAATATGCTGACTAGACCTTATGATTCTTGGAAAAGCAAAGAACAAGTAAATATAGTCCTGTCTAACCCGCCATTTGGGGGAATTGAAGAAGACGGAACGGAGAAAAATTTCCCGGAAAACTTTCGCACCAAAGAAACTGCTGATCTATTCCTTGCTTTGATCATTAAGGTATTAAAGAAAAATGGTCGTGCCGGAGTTGTGTTACCGGATGGCTCATTAAGCGGAAATGGAGTTACTACAAAAATCAGAAAAGAGCTACTTGCCAAGTGCAACCTACACACAGTCATTCGAATGCCAAAAGGGGTGTTCAATCCTTATACTTCGATTAAAACCAATCTGCTATTCTTCGAAAAAGGAAAGCCTACCAAAGAGATATGGTTCTATGAAATGCCCTACCCAGAAGGATATAAGAACTTTAGTAAATCAAGACCTATTAGCATTAACCATTTCAATTCTATCAGAAACTGGTGGAGCGAGAGAAAAGAGAGTGAATTTGCGTGGAAAGTTGGAATGGATGAAGTCAAAGAAAGCGGTTATAATCTGGATTTTAAAAACCCATTTGTTAGCGAATACATAGAAATTCAGTCTAGTGTTGAATTGCTAAAACAATTGACAGAATCTATGACCAAAAGTCAAAAACTGGTAGACGAAATTAAAAATGCGTTGATGTGAAAGAGTGGAAAAAAGTAAAATTAGGTTCCCTCTTAACTGAATCAAAAATTGCTTCAGAATCTCCTGACGTCCATAAAAGAATTACGGTAAAACTAAATGTACAAGGAGTTGCAAAACGATCCGTTACTAGTGATAAAGTGGGGGCAACAAAATACTATGTCCGAAGTGCAGGTCAATTCATCTATGGTCGACAAAATTTACACAAAGGTGCCTTTGGTATAGTTCCACCTGAATTGGACGGTTTTGAATCTAGTGCTGATATACCATCGTTTGATGTTGATGATTCCTGTTACCCTGAGTGGATATTCTATTTCTTTAAAAAAGGTAATTTTTATCTGAAGCTGGAATCTTTAGCAAAAGGAGTTGGATCAAAGAGAATCCAACCCAGCCAAATTTTCAATTTGGACATTTTTTTACCTGATAAGAAGGTACAAAAAGAAATTCTAGATAGAGTAGCACTTTTAGAAGAAAAATTCAATTCCCTTTTCCAAGAGATAAAAAAAGAGGAGGAAAATCTTTCAAAACTTCGTCTTGTTATACTAGAAGATGGTATTCAAGGAAAGCTAACTGTTGATTGGAGAGAGGAAGATAAGAATTATAAACCTGCTAATGTAATTCTTGAAGAAATTACGGAGCATAAAGAAAGACTAATTGAAAACAGCTTTATCAAAAAGGAAAAAAAATTTCCAGCTATAAAGTCAAATGAGAAGCCATTCGAAATTCCTAATAATTGGATTTATGTAAGATTAGATGATTTAGCTTCTGTTGTGGGCGGAGTTACTAAAGGAAAAAAGGCATCTAGCAAAATGGTTACTACTCCATACTTGAGAGTTGCAAATGTCCAAAGGGGATTTATTGATATTAACGATCTTAAAGAGATACTGGTATCCGAAAATGACTTTCAAAAATATCAATTGGAGATAAACGATTTGTTAATAATTGAAGGTGGCGATCGTGATAAAGTGGGTAGAGGAGCATTATGGAACAATGAAATAGAAGGATGTATTTATCAAAATCATATTTTTCGTTTACGGCCCTACAACAGACAATTAACGGATGTGAATTTTTTGCTAGCCGTTATTAATTCTCCCACAGGAAGAAATTATTTTGAGCAGAATGCGAAACAGACCACCAATCTTGCTTCTATAAATAAAACTGTGACCCGAAAGTTTGTTCTACCACTTCCACCAGTCGAAGAACAAATTGCCATCGCAGATAAAATCAAAAGTCTATTGGTCATTTGCGATAAGTTGGATAAAGAAATTCTTCTAAAAAAAGAGAAGATGAATCATTCAATACAGTCATTTCTAGTTGAACTTTTAGGAATTGAGAGCAACTTAATTCTGGTGAATGATAAAGGTAACGATCAACAGTCAGCAAAGACTCAATCGAGAGTTGCAATGTATGATAGTAAAACTACACTTATGGAGCTAGTAGAATTATTAAAAGAGCATGGAAAATTACATGCAGAAGATTTATGGAGAATGTCGAAACATCCTGATGATATCGATGCATTTTATGCAGAATTGAAGCAACAAATAGAGATTGAGAATACTATCAAAGAAGTGGAAAATGAAAAAGGCTATTTAGAACTGGCATGAGAATAGATAAGGTTTATATTGATGAATTTAAGAATCTACATGAATTCAGCATCGATCTTGATAAGAGCAAAATGAATTCTGTCCTATTAGGACAAAATGCAGCAGGTAAATCAAATTTTCTTGAAGCTCTTGTAATTATCTTTCGCGACTTAGATCTAAGGCAAACCACAAGTTTTAACTACGAAATTGAATATCAATGCTCAGGTAATTTATTAAAAGTAGTAGGTGGTCCAAATACCAAGGGCAGTTATCAGTTTTATCTTGGAACCGAATTATCCAGTAAGGGAGAAAAAACTATCACGTACAGCAATCAACCAATTTCAAAACGGAGTATTAACTCAAATAAAGATGATTATCTGCCCAAACATATTTTTTCTTACTATTCTGGAATCAGCAATAGATTACTCGAATACTTCGATAGACATCAGGTTCATTTTAGAGATGAATTACTAAAGGGGATTGACCATCCAATCAGAAGACTTTTTTATGCAAGATTGATTCATAGTCATTTTGTTCTAATGGCATTTTTCTCATTTAGTGATGCCAAGATCAAAAGGTTCTTAGAAGATTATCTTAACATAGTGGGGCTGGAATCAGTGCTTTTTGTTTTTAAAGAGCCAAACTGGCTAAGAAATAAAAATCCACAGGATTTTTGGGGAGCTAAAGGGGTAGTTAGGAATTTTCTGGAAGAGCTTTGGGACATATCAATGGCACCAATTACGTCTACTGAATCAGTGAGGGTTGATTTTGTGAAGCGAACAAGTCAGCAACAGATGTATCTCTTTGTCTCTAATGAAGACAAATTACAGAGGTTGGCAGACAAATATTCAAACCATTCACTTTTCTTCAAAATACTGGAAAGTACCTACGTTTCCGACTTGATACATGAGGTTAAAATCAAGGTTAAGAAACGAAATGTTAAAGGTGATATAACCTTTAAAGAGCTATCTGAAGGTGAACAGCAATTACTAACAGTTCTAGGATTAATTCGATTCACAAAAGAGAATGAATCTTTGTTTCTTTTAGATGAGCCAGATACACATTTAAATCCTCTTTGGAAATGGAAATACATGAATTTATTAGAAGATGTTGTAGATGAAAGTGATCACTCCCAAATCCTAATGACAACCCATGATCCATTGGTCATAGGGGGATTGACAAAGGAGGAGATTCGAGTTTTTCAATCTGTGACCAGGGTAGACAAAAAAGGGGAGGAGTATCAAAAGGTTGAAACTGTTCAGCCTGATTTTGACCCAAAGGGATTAGGTGTTGCTGGTATACTGACCGGTGAGTTTTTTACATTACCAAGCACTCTGGATGAGGATACTTTGGACGATCTTATTGAAAGAAATAGACTTATTTCTAAGCAAAACTCAAAGAAGATAACAGCCAAGGAGAAAGAGGATTTAAATAAGTTATTTCATAAACTGAGTGAACTTGGGATCAATACAACTGATCGAGATCCTTTTTATCAGAAATTTCTAATTGCATTGAACAAACGTAAGGATTTTACAATAAAAGATACTTCACCAGAAGCTAGAAAACGTCAGAATAAAATTGCCTTAGAAATACTTGAAGACTTGTTTAAAGAAGAATCATGATTTTCATTGATTTAGAAAATAACCCCCCTCCTTTGAAGTGGATTAAAAAGGCCGATTTGATAACTAGAAGTTTGTTGGCCGAAAAGGATCCTAAAAAGAGAAATGATATAATCGATAAAAATGAAATGCTGTGGAGTGAGCTTAAGGAATACCTATCACTTTTGAATAATGAAAAATGTTGGTATACTGAATCAAAGAACCCTGCAGCACATTGTCATGTGGATCATTTCAGACCAAAAAAAGAAGCCCTTGATGAAAATAATGACGACAAAGGGGGTTATTGGTGGCTTGCTTTTGATTGGATGAATTATAGGTATTCAGGACCAGCACCGAACACTAGGAAAAAATCTTACTTCCATGTTGTTAAAGATAAAGCCCTAAAATATGGTGATAACCTGAGGAAAGAGCAATACTTATTTTTAGACCCCATCAATTTTAAGGATCCAGACCATTTGGCATTTGATAATGAGGGAATGGTTCATCCTATTTCAGCTGATAGAACCACTATTTCTTACCAAAGAGCTGAATATTCAATTCGAAGATTGAATCTCAATTTTTCAACCTTAGCTTCAAATAGAAAAAGTTTTTATCGGGAAGCAATAAATAAAGTTCTCAAAATCGAGAGGTACTTGGCTGAAGAAGACTTTAATCCAGACCATGAAAGACAGGTGAAAATCAGCGAGCTAATGCATGAACTTTGGAGAATGTGTAGTAGAAATGCAGAGTATTCTGCGGCTGTAAAGTATTGTTTAAAAAGTACAGGTCATGATTGGGCAATCGAAATAATTAATAAAGCAGCCTAATGATCAAAACAATTCAAGAAGGATGGCTGAAAAGTTTTTGTCATGAGTTAACTGATACTCAGACAGTCAAGATTGTATCTCCATTTATTAAGGAGAATATGGTCAACCATCTGATTAAAGAGTTCAAAGGAAACAAAATTCAATTAATAACTCGATATAATCTCAATGACTATAGATCAGGTGTTTCAAGTTTAAAGGCTGTTGAAAGGTTGTTAAATGAAGGTGTTGAAATCAAGGGTATCAAAGGCTTGCATAGCAAACTATATCTTTTTGACACAAGATCAGTAATTATTACTTCTGCAAATTTTACTGCTGGTGGGTTCTTCAATAATAAAGAGTTTGGTATAATTACTGATGATCAAGGAGTCGTAAACAATGCTCAATCTTACTTCCAAGATTTATGGAAAATAGATAGTACCACGCTCAATAAAAGCAGGCTAGATTCTTGGCTTGAAGCTATCCAAAACTCAAGAATTGGCAACAGCATACCCAGAAATGATTTAGAAGATCATGGAGCATCTAGAAGTGAACAAGTGATCCAAAATCGAAGATACTTTATCAAATTTTTCGGTCGAGGAAATGATAGGGAAAGTATGACTGCTTTGGTGGAAGATAAAATTAGATATGGAGTATCACATTACGCTTTGTCATTTTCCAAAACAACTAATGATAGAAGACCAACCAGATATAGGGATGGAGATATAGTTTTCATGGCACAAATGTCTTACCATAATGAAAATGATTACTCAATCTTTGCAAGGGGAATAACTATTGCACATGATCGAGTCAGAGATATTGCAGGCCCGGATGACATAGCCCACATAGATTGGATAGAGGATTGGCCGATTCTGGTCAGGGTTAAAGATGTACAATTTATTAATGGGTCGCTTAAGGATTGCCCTCGAATGAACGATTTAACATCGGATTTAGGTTATGAAAGTTTCGAACCAACCTTAAGAAACTACTCACGGGGAATAGGCAATATCTCACCTAAATCAGCTCTACAGCAAAAGTCAGATATAAGACTTAGCGATTCTGGTGCTTTATGGATGGAAAGAAAATTCGAAGAGGCGATAACTCTTCGTGGGAAAATTCCTCAAAGCTTTATTGATCAGTTTTATTGTGGTATAAGAATCTGAGAAATATATTTTAAAACTCATCTTAATATTATGTCAACTAGAATCTAATCTACATCCAAGCGGGCCGGCAAGGCAAAATACCGAGGGTGCGGTGGGTTGTGTGTTGGGAGTGAATATCTTGCCTAGATTTTTTGCCGAATCGTCGGACCGTTACTTTTTTATCAAGCTTGCAGCCGCTGGAAAAGTTTGAGTCCAGCGGCTTGAGTGGTAATTAATCTAAGTTAAAATGAGCGTCGGCATTCCTTCATGATAAATCATCTTCTCCGTCTTGCTTTGATGAAATATCTTGTCAAACAAGCTTTTTTCAGAAGGAGCCATGGCGACAAGATCAGGTTGACGTTCAGCAATATATTCCGATAGGGTAGCCGCAATGTCCTCACCTTCGAGGTGTCGATGCGTGTGCGACAAGTTGGAGAGTTGATGATGTATTTGCGAAGATTTCATACTAGCCTCGACATCATCCGGTACCTCCCCATCGAAGACATGAATCACCTCCAGCGCAACATTACCGCCATCCACCAGTCGCTCAAGTAGATCGATGGATCGTTTTGATAGTGACTGGCTGCCCAGGGAAGTGGCTAAGGTGATTTTACTGAGTCGGTGGGGTATTTCCTTATCAGGAATAGCGAGCAGCGGACAGTCTACGGTATTGGCTACTTCCAGCGTATTGCTACCCACTGTCATTCGGGTAAAAGCTCCTTTGCCTCTGCTACCCATCACGATTAACTGTACCTTGGCATCTTTGACCACATCGCTCAGGACCTCATTGACCGAACCCCGGACAAAAACCTGACTGACGAACTGACTATCGGTCAATTTCGAAGCGATATTGGCTTGGAGTTTATCCAGCTTTTGTTTGAGCACGCGCTCCAATTCGTCGTTTCTAATGACAGGCATGCTGGGTGTGTTGGAGTAGGGGGTCAATGGCTTAAAGGCATGGACAAAAAGGTAGTGTGGCTGAGCGTCAAGAATATCCTTGTTAAGTACAGCATGTACATAATTGACGGCATTGTCAGCTGCATCGGTAAAGTCCGTTGCGATGGCTATTTTCATTTCATTCTTCATGATTTCCGAGTTTGATGATAGTATACTACCTATCAAGGGTTGAAAATCGTGCCAGGAGAAAGGACAGTCCTACAGCAACTCAGACTATGGCATGGGGTGCTAGTTCCACTTGACGGGGAGTCAGGTCTACAGACTTAATGGTGATTGTACTGCCGACATAGTACATACCTTTTTCGGCTACTCACGACCACCTTTGATGTTCACACCAATACAGGGTAGCAAACAGGTTCTGGTAAGTAGGTAACCTGAGTTTGATTTAACTCATTACTTTAATAAGCTGGTATTCAATTGATTGATATTTCGACAAGCTCAATATGACAGATAATTTATGGTGTATTGTCATGTTGAGGCCCTCGAAACACATTCATTCAATCGCAGAGGTGTGAATCAATTGAATACCAGCTTATTCGATGCATTATTAGTCGAACTCAGGTTAGGTAAGTACGGGTACCCGAGGAAAAATAATCTTGATCGTTTACGGTGACTTTTTGAAGCACCAGCGTCCGAAGTACAAATAAATAACCACATGAAAAATGTATTAGTATTACTTGCGGTGCTCACGGTGCTCGCAGGTTGTGATCAAAAGGTATCAAAGCAGGACCTGATGGCTGCCAATGAGCAGCTTACCTCCAAAATAGATTCACTTCAGTCAGCGCTATCAACCAACGCTTATACTGTCAACTTGATTGACCAAATCGGCCAATATATGGACTCCATTGATGCCAATAGAAACTGGATCAAACTTAATCTGGAGGAAGGACTGGCAGAGGAGGATTACATCGGGAGGATGAAACAACTGAACCAGTATGTTCAAAAGGCAGAATGGACAATCGCTGAACTTGAAAAATCTAAAAGTGCCTACGGAGCTCAGTTGAGCAGATTGAAGGCTCAGCTTGGACTGAAAGATCAGGAGATTGTATCGCTACAAGAGAGCATCGCGCAATATCAGATTCAGAATTCGAAACTCCAGGACATGCTTGTGATGACAGAGACAGATCTATTGGCGGCCAATCTCGATTTGGAGGATGCAAGGAAAGACCTGAAGTATTCTGAAGTGCGTATCTCAGAGCTGACTGCCAAAGTACAGTTGACCGAGGCAGAGTCCTACTATGCCCGAGGTGAGGGCATGGAAGCTTTAGCCAAACGCATACAGTTTGCTCCACGCAAGAAGAAGCAGGCTTTGTTAGATGCTGTCGATCTCTACAACCAATCTTTGGCCTTGGGTTATGCTCCTGCCGGTCAAAGAGTGGATGAAGTGAAAGCACAGTTGAAGTAATCACCGACCAGCTATAGTAGAAAGGGCTGTGCAATAAGTCCAACTTTAAGAAATCGCAGAATTTAATTTGACATCTTAAAGACACCCCTATAATCCCCTCAAGGGGATAAATTCCGCCCTTGAGGGCGGTTAGGCGGGTGTTGCCTTTCAGAAAGTAGAAGATTATTTTGCGATGTTCTAGCTCAAATGGCTTTATTACACAGCTCCTTTTTTTGCTTCCAGTCCTAAATCTTATGAAGCCGATTTATCGGAGAAAGCATCTGAGTTGTACACCTGCCCTTTTCTCAAATCTCCCAGCCAATAAGCTGAGGTATAGAGATTTATCGTGAATGGAGGGGTTTCTGATTTGGTCACCTCATATTGCCATACGATGTGTTCGGCTTCAGCAAAAGGGCCGCTAACCAGCTTATCCTTGAAAAATCTAACCAGGATACTGTGGTCAGACATTCCGTCGGCAAGCATTCTGGTAAGCATGGACTCATCAAGGTCAGCCAGGGCTTTGGCGCTGAAAGGTGATTGAGGTGTTATGGTCAGAGTGCAAAATCGGGCGTCAGCTTCAGAGACTTTTCTTGGGAGTGCTGCGTAGAGCAGCGAGGCGCAATGGTAGAGTTTTTCGTGCAATGAGATATCCATGTACTCTTCCCAAACCCGCTCATTTTTCATCTCCTGAGCCAGGTTTTCAATTTTACCTTTGGTGAGCTTTTCAGCCAACTTAGTTTGGAGTAGGAGCTCTGCCGCCTCATCCGGCTCAAGGTCTTGCAGTGCAAGGAGTACATAATCTCTGATTTCCTCTTGTGAAATATCCTTTATGTCATCTACATCACATTTTTCCAGTAGCTCCACATACTGTGCGTCCAGCCAGGAATGAGGAACATCCAATACCTCCGTGACTTTTGTGATTTCTATTTCAAATGATGTTTTCATAATGGTTATGACGACAGAAACCTATTTGGTCACAGGCTATACTTTGATGCGTGTACATGATGAATTCAGTGACTCACAAGATGGTCTCCAACAGGAGGGCCAGCCAGTCTAGTTCATCATTTCTGACTGTTTTCGCTTGAAGAGTGACCAGCCTATACCGATGGCCAAGAGACCTATCATGATCAAACAGGCGGTCATTACAGCATGTGGACCTTCCAACTGACGCTGTTTCATGAAGATCCCAAAGAGACCCCATCCAATGCTGATGGCCGCCGGTATTAACCTCATTTTTAGTAGTAGCCAGAGACCAACCAGCCCTCCAACGCATATCATCGTCACAGCCCAAACCGTTGCACTGATGCCCATTTGGTTCCAGTCAATCGAAGTGAAATAGACAGCAACATTCACGATAGTGGCCACACATATCCAACCGAGATATAGCCCCAGTGGCGCCCATACAAACCAGGTAAACCCCTTGGAAGTTTGCCCGGTCCTTAAAGTGAAGACCCGAATGTTAATATCTATCAACGATACGAGCAGCAGACCCATGAATACCAGACTTAAGTCTATATTCTGGTAATGCCAGGAGAAAATCCATCCGATATTGGAAGCACAACTAATCAGGAAAGGAGGCCCCAGATTGACTGACAGGCTTTTGGAACCTGAGTTGCCGGAGTTGGCTGCCAAGGCTTGAAAGATCACAAAGGCGATAAGACCAAGATAAATCACCGACCATATGCTAAATGCAAAGCCCGCAGGAGTAATCAGGTTTTCATACTGAGCGGATACTTCACCCGTGCGCAGACCATTGATGGGCAATGTGTTCGCTAGCGTATTGACCACTATTACAGCGATCAAGGCGAGAATGTTCAGTACTTTATAGGCGGTTGCTTTCATGAATTGGCTACTTTGGATTCAGTTTTCGGAAATGATGCCCCGATCTTACTCGGAGTGCATCCATTATTTCATTGCGAGAATTGTGGTTGTACAATAGGTCTCAAAGAAATCTCTGGATCTTTGTACGTCCACGAGTTTAACAAGGCTAGGGGTGATAGAGTTTGAAAACAGCGAAAAGATCAAAATGACATGAGTTCAAAGTTTAATCGGGTACTTGGCAAATGGGACATATTCACCCTATCCTTTGGTGCAATGATCGGCTGGGGCTGGGTAGTGTTGACCAGTGAATGGATACTCAAAGCGGGAGTCCCTGGCGCCATTGTGGCTTTCTTCATTGGCGGGTTGGTAGTCGCCTTAGTAGGTCTCACTTATTCAGAGCTTACTTCGGCTATGCCCAAGGTAGGCGGTGAGCATGTTTTTAGCTTTCGCGGGCTGGGGTTGGATGCTTCCTTTTTCTGCACATGGTTTATTATTCTTGGCTATGTCTCTGTTTGCGCATTCGAGGCAGTGGCCCTTCCGGTAGTGCTGGGCAATCTTGTTCCTCTTTCTGAAGGTACCCCAATTTGGCACGTACTCGGCAATCCCATTTACCTTGACTGGGTGGTTATTGGTATCGTTGGGTCTGTCCTGATCGGAGTGATCAACTTTTTGGGAGTCAAATCAGCAGCATTTATTCAGACCATCTTTACACTGTTTATCCTGGTGGCTGGTCTGATGCTGATCTTCGGGAGTGTGTTTAGCCCAGGCGAGCAGGTCTCAGGTTTGGAGGTTTGGGATACCACCAGTATGTCAACTGGTCTATTGGTTGTTATCGTGATGACGCCTTTTATGTTTGTCGGATTTGACGTGATCCCGCAGGCTGCTGAAGAAATCAATTTGCCGTTTAAGCAAATTGGTAAGATTTTGATCCTATCTGTTCTCCTGGCCATTTTCTGGTACACGGCTATTATCTACAGCGTTGGAAATACACTTTCGGTTACCGAGCTCGAAGGCAGTTCTTTGGCACCAGCACTAGCCATGGAGAAAATCTATGGTGGGACATGGGCGAAGGACTTGTTGATACTCGCTGGCCTGGCCGGTATTGTGACCAGTTGGAATAGTTTTTTCGTTGGTGCTACGCGCGCCATTTATGCCATGGGCTACTCAGGAATGTTGCCCAAGGCATTTGCGGTACTACACCCTAAATTCAAGTCTCCCATCACTGCGATTCTATTTGTGACGGTGACTTCCGTGCTCGCTACATTGTTTGGTAAGGAAGCGATGGGCTGGCTCGTGAATGCCGGTGGTCTGGGGATCGTCATCTCCTGGAGTCTGGTGGCGCTCTCTTTTTATCAGCTCAGAAAGAAAGCACCCGAAATGCCCCGACCCTTTAAGGTCTTTCAGGGGAAATGGGTAGGAGCAATGGCTTTCCTATCAAGCTTAGGTCTGGTTTATTTGTACCTACCGGGAAATGCATCAGCACTCAATACCATAGAATGGTCTATTGTTGGCTGTTGGCTGCTGATGGGTTTGTTGTTTTACGCGGTAGCCAGTCGATCATATGGTCGCACGGGTATGCGCGATAAGATGAATGCACACCTGGGAATTGATGGGTCAAATGTATAATCAAGTCCTTCTGGATAGGATCATCAACAAGCATAAAACGTTGTTTGGTGTCGAGTGTGACCAACAAACCATTTTTTCTCCCGGTCGCATTAATCTCATTGGTGAGCATACTGATTATAACAATGGGTTCGTCATGCCTGCCGCAATTGACAAGGGTATTTACCTGACCATAAGTAAGTCTCACAGTGAGTCTAAGGTTGTGTCGCTTGACATGAAAGCGTCGCATGCTTTTTCGTTGAAAAGAGATTTAAGCCCTTTGCCTAATGGAGGTTGGAAGAACTATGTGATAGGGGTGATTCATCAGCTGAAAACAGCCGGACATCCAATAGAAGAGGTGAACATCGTTTTCGGCGGAGATATTCCGATAGGAGCCGGGCTATCATCCTCTGCGGCCCTGGAAAATGCTGTCGGCCATGGGTTGAGTGAGTTGTTTGGCTTAGGCATAGCCAAATCGATGCTGGCCAGGTATTCTCAAAAGGCGGAGCATGATTTTGCCGGAGTGAGGTGCGGTATCATGGATCAGTACGCGAGCCTGATGGGTGCTGAGAATGCAGCGATCCTATTGGACTGTGCTTCTCTGGACTACCGCGAAGTTTCGTTATCTCTGGATGACTACACGCTGGTTCTGTGCAACTCCAATGTGGAGCATAACCTGGCCAGTTCCGAATACAATATCCGCCGGCAACAATGTGAAGCTGGTGTGGTAATCCTCCGGCAGCACTACCCTGAGGTGAAGTCGCTTCGAGACGCACGACTGGCAATGCTGACAGCTCCTCCATTAGTTTTCGATCCGGTCACGCTCAAGCGTTGCGAGTACATCATCGAAGAAAATCAAAGGGTGATTGCTTTTGCCCAGGCCTTTGAAAAGAAGGATTTTATAGCAGCCGGTTTGATTCTGTATGAAGCACACGCGGGGATGCAGCATAAGTATGAAATCACTTGCGCTGAAATTGATTTCATGGTTGACTTTGCTAAAACTCAAGATGCCGTCCTTGGTGCCAGGATGATGGGGGGCGGCTTTGGTGGATGCACTATCAATTTGGTACATCGGCAAGGGAAAGACCAGTTTATCGCGGAGCTCAGCAAGGCATATCAAGAGAGGTTTGACTTTGAGATGACGCCAATTTCGGTAGAGGTTGGAGCGGGAACAAGATCAATCTAGACCAGGGAATTGATTGAAAGTTGAAGTACCAACCAGTTACTCAAATCGAAAATAGTTCTTCGCATTGTGGTAACAAATGTCTTTTACGATAGTGCCAAGAAAGGGGACATCATGAGGCAGCTCACCGTTGTGCACATCCTGTCCAATCAGATTGCAAAGAACTCTTCTGAAGTACTCGTGCCTTGGAAATGAAAGGAAGCTTCTGGAATCTGTGAGCATTCCCACAAAACAACTCAGGAGGCCCATGTTGGATAAGGAATTGATCTGGGCTTCCATCCCCATTTTTTGGTCCAAAAACCACCAGCCCGTTCCAAATTGGATTTTCCCTCGAATCTTTCCGTCCTGATAGTTTCCGGCCATGGTGGCAAACAGGTCATTATCTCGCGGGTTGAGGTTGTAAAGGATAGTTCTGGCGAGTTGGTCGGTGTTATCGAGCCGACTTAGGAATCTGGATAAGGTGACCGCATGACTGAAATCTCCCATGGAATCAAAGCCGGTATCTGGCCCTAGTTTCCGATATGCGCGTTCATTGTTGTTTCTAAGCACCCCAAGATGAAATTGCTGAGTCCAACCCCTGGCGTGATACATTTTACAGAGCTCAAGTAGCAGATAGGCCTGTAACGATTCCATTTCTATCGGTTTGAGCTCACCTCCCGCAAGGAGTACCTCAAAGTGCTTGTCTACCTTCTGGTTATCAAGCAGTTGCGGAAGTGCTCCAAAGCTCACATCCGACAATCGACAACCATGATCATGAAAGAAGTCGATGCGCGATTCTAAGGCAGAGAGGTAATCCACAAGATTTGAAACCTGCTGCCCTGCAATGGCTTCCAGTTTGTGCAGGTATTCTTTGAATGCCTTAGCTGATTCAAATGTCAGCGCCTTATCTGGCCTAAAGGTCGGGAGAACTTTAACCCGAAGGTTCGATGCTGCAATCTGCTGATGATACCTCAAGTCGTCTGTTGGATCATCAGTCGTACAGAGCAGCTCAACATTCATCATTTCCAGCAGTCCCTGACATCCTTTGTCCTTATCAGAAAATGCTTCTTTGGTTTGGTTGTAGATACTATCGGCTGTATTTGGACTTAGGATATCGTTGATATTAAAATATCGTCTCAGCTCCAGGTGCGTCCAGTGGTAGAGTGGGTTTCTTATCGTGTAGGGCACCACTTCCGACCACTTAAGAAACTTTTGTTTGGAAGGCTGATCGCCTGTGATATACGACTCATCAACACCAAATGCCCGCATGGCCCTCCATTTGTAATGGTCTCCTGCCAGCCATGCTTCTGTGATATTGGTGAAATGCCTGTCATTCGCTATATCCTCTGGCGAAAGATGATTGTGATAATCGATAATGGGCATCTGCTTAGCAAAATCGTGATAGAGCTCTTCAGCGACTTTGCTGTTGAGTAAGAAATCATCGCCTAAAAATTGTTTCATTCCTCCATTGATCTTCTTATTCCCAATTCCAAACCTCTGAGTTCGGCTAAACCTCTTAGCCTGCCAATAGCGGTATAGCCGGGGTTTGATTGTTTACTCAGGTCATCAAGCATCTTGTGGCCATGATCGGGCCGAAACGGCATTCTGAGGTCCGTTCTACCCAGCTTTTTTCGCTTGTTTTGTTCTTCCACCAATGCCTTTACCACACCATACATGTCCACATCTCCCGTAAGGTGATCCGCTTCATAGAATCCACCCTTTTCATTCCTTTTGGTTGATCGTAAATGAATAAAATGAATCCGGTGACCCAAGCGCTCGACCATTCCGACAAGGTCATTATCAGATCGTACCCCGAATGAGCCGGTACAGTAAGTGAGGCCATTGGCCGGG
Source organism: Cyclobacteriaceae bacterium (assembly GCA_965229505.1). Classification (GTDB taxonomy): domain Bacteria; phylum Bacteroidota; class Bacteroidia; order Cytophagales; family Cyclobacteriaceae; genus UBA6059. The sequence continues at coordinate 4,972,676 of OZ245881.1, read as the reverse complement.
CTATTGACAGCTTCGTACAACTCATGGATATCCTGTTCCGTGCTGACTACTCTGGGCAAACCTAGTATAGGGAAGGGGGGATCATCAGGATGAATGCACATACGGACACCCGCCTCCTCAGCCGTAGGAATCACCTCTGATAAGAAAGCATATAAGTTCTTCTTGAGCTTATCCGCGTCGATATCACGGTAAGTGTCGAGCACTTCTTGAAATTGTTGGAGCGTGTAGCCTTCTTCCGTACCCGGAAGACCTGCAATAATATTTCTGGTAAGAGCCTCCGCAGCGTCTGGGCTTAACCTTTCAGCATATTCCCTTGCCGCATCTTTCTGCTCCGCTGTGTAGGCCTGTTCAGCTCCCGGTCGCTTTAATATGTGAAGTTCAAAAGCCGCAAACGCGGTGGCATCAAAATACAGTCCGGTAGATCCGTCCGGCATCCGATGATCAAGATCAGTTCTGGTCCAGTCCAGGACAGGCATGAAATTGTAACACAATGTATCAATCCCACAGGCACCCAGATTGGCAATGGTCGTTTTGTAGTTTTCAATGTAGGTGCTATAGTTTCCAGTCCTTTTTTTGATGTCTTCGTGTACATGGACACTTTCTACCACGCTCCAGGTTAACCCACTATTTTCAATTAGCTGCTTTCGCTCAAGTATTGCTGCCTGGCTCCAGATTTCCCCATTTGGGATGTGGTGCAATGCGGTGACAATACCCGAAGCACCGGCCATTTTGATATCTGCCAAGGTCACAGGGTCATTTGGACCGTACCACCTCATTGTTTGTTCCAGCTGATTCATATCAAACTCCGCTAAATGCATTGAACCCCCCGTCGATCGGAATTACCGTGCCTGTGATAAATGACGACCTTTCATCTAGCATCCAATCAAGGGTGCTAAGCAACTCTTCAGGTTTGCCGAAACGCTTCATTGGGGTTTTCCCGATGATCGTATTTCCTCGTTCAGTCAATGATCCATCATCGGTAGTGAGCAGCGATCTGTTCTGATTGGTTAGAAAGAAACCAGGGGCCATCGCATTCACGCGTATGCCCGCCTCCGCGAAATGTACCGCCATCCATTCTGTAAGATTGGAGACTGCCGCCTTAGCTGCGCTGTAGGCCATCACCTTGGTTAATGGACTGTAGGCGCTCATTGAAGAAATGTTGATGATATTGCCTCCTCCGGTAGTTACCATGTCTTTGCCAAAGACTTGAGAGGGTAGGAAAGTACCCAGAAAATTGAGATCGTAAACACTTCTAACTCCATCCAACTGGAGACCAAAAAAACCTTTCTCTAGTTCTTCCGGAATGAGTAGCGGCTCTTTTGTCGTTGCATCCATATGATTACCGCCTGCGCCATTGATGAGCACATCGCATGGACCGAGTTTCTCATTCACCTGCTTATGCGCTTCTTCCAAGAGATCCTGCCTGAGCACATCGGTAGCGACTCCTAAGGCTACACCACCTTCACCCACTATTTGATCTACTAAAGCATCAATTACTGATTGCCTTCGGCCCAGAATGGCCACTTTATATCCATTTTTGGCCATATGCAAGGCCATGACACTACATAGAACGCCACTTCCTCCGGTTATGACTGCTACCTTTTTATGATTCATACTTAATGATAATACAGTTATAGAATTGAACGATCAATTCTCAATATCCATAATATCACTCATTTTCGTGCAAGCTTTCCCACGGAAAACGGTGGATTGTTGGGAGTACTTGTTTGTTGAGGTCAGCACCCTTTAGTCTACATGATCTTTGTAATCCGCATTGCATGGAACCTGTCCAGCTTGTCTGGTAAAGCACAGGTGTGCATATCAATTATTTGAGCAAACAATCGAAATCAAACTATTGAGATTGTAATTCTGTCAAAAGATTGATTGTCGAATACTCTAATTATCTTAAGACTGTAATTCACCTTGGTCGAGTAAAAGATGCCGGAGAAGCGAATGCCTCATTACACCATATACCTAGCCTCTGATTCATTGAGCTTTTTAGAGCCTGAGTCCATTACGAGACTAGCCGCTTCGCATTTTGCCGATCATCCTTATGACATTGTCAAGTTTGCCAATGTCAAGACCTCAAAGAAAGCGCTGGAGGTAGTCATGCTGGCTAAGCAAAACTCTCCGGCTTTACTGGTTTTTTCCACAGTGCTCATAGAGGTCCGAGACACCTTCGTTTTGAAGTGTCTGGAGCAGCAAGTTGAGTGTATCGACTTACTCTCCCCATTGGTCAAGTCCATGGGCAAGGTGCTCAAAACCACACCAGTTTATCAACTGAATTACTCATGGCAGCTGAACGATGAATACTTCAGGAGGATACATGCGATTGAGTTCGCCATCAACAACGATGATGGGAAGAGCCTCAGTGCCCTGCAAAAGGCAGATGTGGTCTTGATAGGCGTGTCTCGCACTTCGAAAACGCCGCTGAGTATTTATCTCTCGTATCACAGCTATCTGGTAGTAAACATACCCTTGGTAGCAGAGGAGAGTGTGCCGAAGCACCTCTTCGAAATCTCCTCCAGAAAGGTGATAGGCTTGACGATCCATCCGAATCGCCTCAATCATATCAGAAGTGAACGCAATACAACCATGGGAGTAGGGCCTGACAGCAGCTACTCTGACCTGGGCCGTATCATTGACGAACTGGAGTTTGCTGAAAACATCATGAAGCGAATAGGCTGTCCAATCATCGACGTATCTAACAATGCGGTGGAAGAAACTGCAGAACAAATAATGAAATTGATCAAGAAACCATCAAAATAATCAACATGGGCCAATTTGTATATTCTTTTTCAGAGGGTAATAAGAACATGAAGAGCCTCCTCGGAGGTAAGGGTGCCAACCTGGCGGAAATGACCCAGCTGGGCTTGCCTGTACCCTCTGGCTTTACTATCACCACTGCAGCCTGCAATAGGTATTTTGAGGATCAAAATACCATTGACAGCTCGATCATTGAAGAAGTGGAATCGGCTGTTACAGCGTTGGAAAAGCGGGTTGGTAAAAGCTTTGATGGCGCTCCATGTCTGTTGGTTTCAGTGCGGTCCGGATCGGTTTTTTCCATGCCGGGGATGATGGATACCATTCTCAACCTTGGTTTGAATGATAAGAACCTGAAGACCATCGGAGAAAGCACCGGGTCTATGCGCTTTGCCCTCGATTGCTACCGCAGATTTATCCAGATGTATAGCAATGTGGTGCTGGAAGTTCCCATGTATCACTTCGAGTCTATCCTGGAGGATTGCAAAGAGGCTCACGATTTGAATAGCGATCAGGATCTTTCGGAGGATCATTTACGACAACTAATCGCCGATTACAAGAAAGTGGTATTGGAGCAAACGGGCAGTCCGTTTGAGCAGTCTCCAAAAAAGCAACTCTATGCGGCCATAGAAGCTGTCTTTAGGTCATGGAACAACGAGCGGGCCAAGATCTACCGGCAACTCAACGGTATTCCTGATAATGTGGGTACGGCGGTCAATGTACAGATGATGGTTTTCGGCAATATGGGTGAGTCCTCTGGTACGGGCGTGGTTTTCACGCGAGATCCTTCTTCAGGAGAAAATAAACTCTATGGCGAGTTTTTGATGAACGCCCAGGGAGAAGATGTCGTGGCTGGCATCCGAACGCCTCGCACTATTGGCGAATTGAAAGCGGTTGATCCGGTGGTTCATAGCGAACTATTGACTGCTGCTCAAACGCTGGAAGCGCATTATGCGGATATGCAAGACATAGAGTTTACCATCGAGCGGGGTAAGTTCTTCCTGCTACAGACACGCAATGGCAAGCGATCCGCGAGTGCAGCGATCAAAATTGCGGTAGACTTAGTGGAAGCCGGGATCTTAGATAAGCCCCAGGCTATTGACCAGTTAGATGTTAATCAAATAGATCAGCTGCTTCATCCTAAGTTTGATCAGGATAAGCTTAAATCAATAAAGGAGCTGGCTGTCGGCTTACCTGCCAGCCCCGGTGCAGCTACGGGACAAATATATTTCAGTGCTGGTTCGGCCCAGGAAGCTAATGAAAATGGACAGGACGTCATTCTGGTAAGAACAGAGACCTCCCCCGAAGACATCCAGGGCATGATCTCGGCCAATGGTATTTTGACCGCACGCGGCGGAATGACCAGCCATGCGGCCGTGGTGGCCAGGGGCATGGGCAAATGTTGTGTGTCCGGCTGCTTCGACCTGGAGGTTGATGAGGAAAAGGGTACGATGCAAATAGCCGAACATCAGCTAAAGGAGGGTGACTATATCTCGATAGATGGGGGTACCGGCAAAGTCTACCTCGGCAAAATGGAGACGATCAGCTCCACACTCAATGATGACTTTGCGAAGGTGATGAGCTGGGCGGATGACCTGGCCAGACTATCGGTGCTCGCCAATGCCGACACACCGATGGATGCACAAAGAGCCATAGAATTTGGTGCCAAAGGAATTGGCCTATGTCGAACGGAGCACATGTTTTTTGAAGGTCAGCGGATCAGGGATATCAGAGAGATGATCATGGCCAAAAACACCAAAGGGAGGCAAATCGCATTGGATAAACTCTATCCTTATCAGAAAGAGGATTTCAAAGGTATTTTCAGAGCGATGGGGACTTACCCGGTCAATGTACGCCTTCTCGATCCACCTTTGCACGAGTTTTTGCCTACCGGAAAAGCTGAGATTCAGGAAATGGCCGATCAACTCGACGTGTCTTATGAAGACATTGTAAAAGTTATGGAAGACTTGTCGGAGGTCAACCCCATGATGGGTTTGCGCGGCTGCCGATTGGGACTGATCTATCCGGAAGTTTACGCCATGCAGGTAAGGGCTATCATCAGTGCGGCGCTGGAGGTTCAGGCAGAGGATCATTTCACACCCGTTCCCGAAATCATGATACCGTTGGTGGGCAATCCCGTGGAGCTCTCTAACCTTCGCGGGCTAGCCAAACGAATAATTGAAGAGCTGGATCCTGATGGCTTACTCGGGCATGTCAAGATCGGCACGATGATCGAGGTGCCTAGGGCTTGCCTGGTAGCTGAAGAGATCGCTGCTCATGCCGACTATTTTTCCTTTGGTACCAATGACCTTACGCAGATGACGCTGGGTTACAGCCGGGACGATTCGGGTACGTTTATCAGAAAATACAAGGAACTCAAAATTCTCGAAAGCGACCCTTTTCAGAAGCTAGACCAGGCCGGAGTAGGCCAATTGGTAAGAATGGCCATTGAAAAAGGAAAGGCGCATGACGCAAACCTGAAAATTGGCGTTTGCGGAGAGCATGGGGGAGACCCATCATCCGTCACCTTCTTCAATACCCTGGCCATCGACTATGTATCCTGTTCCCCGTTTCGCATCCCCCAGGCGAGACTAGCGGCCGGTCAGGCGGTCATTCGGGAAAAGAAAGCAACAGCAGAATTAGACACTGGTAACAAAACGAAATAAGGCCATGTATCCTCCCAAATCAAATGCCAGCATCAATTCGTTTACGCACCCCGTCGGCACCACCGTGGACAGGTTTATTGTGCAACAACAGCAGAAGTTTTCTGATGCTACCGGTGAATTGACACAATTGCTAAGGGATATCATACTGGCATCAAAGATCATCAGCAGGGAAATCAACCGTGCCGGACTTAGCGGGATTGAGGGACTCACGGATGATGAAAATGTACAGGGTGAAAAGCAGCGCATGCTGGACGTGATTGCCGATGTGAGGTTTACCAGGGCGCTTGTCAATGGCCAGCAAGTGGCCGCCATACTCTCTGAAGAGAGAGAAGGGATAATCGACACAGGTAATAAAAATGCCAAGTACATTGTGGCAATTGACCCCTTGGATGGCTCCTCCAATATTGACGTAAATATCTCGGTCGGCACCATCTTCTCTATCTACAGGCGGGTCACCCAACTGGGGGAGGATTTTTCTATGGAAGATTTCCTGCAGCCGGGCATCAATCAGGTAGCCGCCGGTTACATACTCTATGGATCTTCTACCATGCTGGTCTACACTACCGGAAATGGCGTTAATGGCTTTACCTATGAACCGTCGCTAGGGGAGTATTTCCTTTCTCATCCGAATATCATTCAGCCAGAAAGCGGTGAGTATTATTCTATCAATGAAAAAAATCAAGATTCGTTTCCTGAACCCATCAGGGATTTTATTGCCCGGTGCAAAGCCGAAAACATGAGCACCAGGTATGTGGGATCGCTGGTGTGTGATTTCCATAGAAATATCTTGAAAGGGGGCGTCTACCTATACCCTCCGACGAGTGCCTATAGCAATGGAAAACTGAGACTATTGTATGAGTGTAACGCGCTGGCCATGATTTCTGAGCAAGCCAATGGATTGGCCACCGACGGCACGAGGCGCATTCTTGAGATTGTACCCAGTTGGCATCACGAAAGAGTACCCTTCTATGCAGGGTCACGGGCATTAATAGAAGGAATAGTGAGTTGAGAAGTTAACAAGTTGAGTTGCGCGTGTCGTTATAGCGGCTGTACCTAGCCTGGGTATCGCTGAAGTAGAGTGGTTAAGATAGAATATGAATTATACTTCTAATGTCAATTTGCACTATACTAGAAGTGGATATTTATGGCATATGCCAGAATATGATACCATTCCAATTCTTCGATAGAGCCAGGCTGTTCTAACTTCACCAGTAGCATGAGTTATTGTCATCATTAGCCCGATCAATATCAAGCCTTTCTATTTAAGAAAGAATAATGAAATGTATCCCGAGTTGTTTACTTAGGTTGACTCATCAACTGGCCCTTGCGGTAGGCCATCGACAATGCGGCTGGAATTTCAGCTTCTGCCTGGATGACTTTAGCTCTGTTCTGCTGTGATATCGCGAGCATCTCTTGCTCTAGTGCCACAGCCATGGCACGGCGTTCTTCCGCCTTTGCATGGGCAATCTCAAGGTCAGCGGCCGCTTGATCAATTTGCAGTTTTGCGCCGATGTTCTTACCAATATTGATATCAGCAATATCTATGGATAGAATGGTGAATGCGGTACCGGCATCCAGTCCGGCAGCCAATACCCGTTTTGATATCTCTTCCGGCTTCTCAAGAACGGCGAGGTAATGGCTAGCTTCTCCAATACTGGCAATAATTCCTTGGCCAACACGCGCCTTAATGGTTTCTTCACCGGCTCCACCGACTAGCTGCTCCAGGTTCGTTCTTACGGTTACCCGAGCTTCAGCAATAAGCTGAATGCCGTCAACTGAGACCCCTGTGATCGCAGGTACGATGATCATATAAGGAGTAATCGAGATCTGCACGGCCTCCAGTACATTTCTTCCTGCCAGGTCTATAGCCGTGGCTTGCTTGAAACTGATACTCAAGTTGGCCTTATCAGCCGCGATTAGAGCCTTTATTACATTAACAAGGTTGCCTCCGGCTAGATAATGCGTTTCGAGCTGTTGTGTATCGATCTCTTTGATACCAGCTTTTACTGCTAGAATTAAGGACCTGACAATCAACTGAGGCGGGACTTTTCTGAACCTCATGAACGTGAGATCGAGTAGGCTTACTTTTACTCCAGAGAATATGGCTGTAATCCATAGGTTCACCGGAATAAGGAAGAAGATAAACCATATGCCAGCGATTGCTATTCCAACAAGAATCAGGAGTGAGGTATCTGGCATGTTTCGACGATTTGGCGGAAATCTACAACTTATATTGATGATAATTCGAGTAGTAGCTGATGTTCGTTCGAATTATCTGAGTTGTAAGATGTTTGTTCTTACCGTTATATTTGAGATGCCTTAAAGTTGTATTCCATGCTGTCCAAAAATCTATGTTATGTGATAATCGCGTTGGTCGTGCTATCCTCGACCTTGGCCGTCATCATAATCCAATTCTATGAGTTAGAGACCTTAATGATACTACTGGCGCTTACCTTGATACATTTTGTGGCCATGCTAATGTTCATTATCGATATCTACCGGAATTCATCCGTCCGATATCGCTGGATATGGGTTGTGTTGATGATTATGGCACCCATAGTCATCATGATTGCTTATACATTGACTTATGTTTCAGAGTCAACCAGCGGCAAAGATGAGAAGTTAGTGCTTTAACCAACTCTTGTAGTATTTCCCATCGTCTATCCTTAAGGCATTCTCCGTGAGCATGAGCGGTTTGAACGTATCAATCATTACCGCTAGTTCTTCGGTTTTGGTTTGACCAATACTACGCTCATATGCTCCCGGATGAGGGCCATGAGGAATACCCGCCGGGTGCAATGAAATATGCCCGCGTTCGATATTATTACGACTCATAAAGTCACCATCGACATAGTAGAGCATTTCGTCACTGTCAATATTGGAGTGATTGTAAGGTGCGGGGATCGACTTAGGATGGTAGTCATACAACCTCGGGCAGAATGAGCACACCACATACGCAGAAGTCTCAAAGGTCTGATGTACCGGAGGTGGCTGATGCACACGGCCTGTTATCGGCTCAAAGTTGTGAATTGAGAAGCCATAGGGGAAGTTGTACCCATCCCAACCGACCACATCAAAGGGATGTGTGGTATAGACCAACTCGTGTAGCAACCCTTGCTTCTTTATCTTCAGATGGAATTCACCTTTCTCATCATGCGTCTCCAGGTTTTGCGGTAGCTTATAATCTCGCTCACAAAAGGGGGAGTGCTCAAGCATCTGTCCAAACCAATTGCGGTAGCGCTTAGGTGTATAAATGGGAACAAATGACTCGGTGTATAGTAATCTGTTGTTTGGGCCATCGAAGCTAATCTGATAAATCATGCCTCGAGGAATGATTAAATAGTCGCCATATTCGAAATCTATGTTACCAAGAAAGGTGCGCAGCGTTCCCGATCCTTCGTGAACAAAAATCATCTCATCAGCATCAGCATTTTTGTAGAAATAGCTGGTAAGAGATTGTTGGGGTGCGGCCAATCCAATAATGATGTCACTGTTGACCATTAGTGGTTCCCGACTTTCAAGGAAATCATCAGCTGGAGTGACCTGGAACCCTTGCAGCAATCTTGAAGTGATATTCTTCTCAACAGCCACTCGGGGAGTTAAGTCTTTTGGTTCCCTGATCTCTGAAACCATAGTAGGCCGATGATGATGGTAGAGAAGCGATGACATCCCATCAAATCCGATTGTACCGAAAAGTTGCTCGTAATAGAGTCCTCCGCCTGACTTTTCAAACTGCGTGTGGCGCTTTGGAGGAATCTGTCCTAGTTTATGATATATGGGCATGTTGTTTTCCTTTTGGGTTACTCGAAATTAATGAGAATTCTTGTTTCTGACGGTCTGGATGGCCAACTCATGACGAAACTCATGAATTGAATTTATCCGTCTTTTCCGATCCATAGACATCCTGACCATTCTTTGCATGAATGCGAATATTAATGACAAGCTCTTCTGATTTGGTTAACGCTAAGTCATAAGTTGTTCTCACCAAGGCCATAACCTCATCATAATCACCTTCCAGTACTGTTTCGAACGGAGTAACAATGTACTTAATCCCGGAAGACTGAATCTTGCCGATGCATTCATCGATAATCGGGTATCCTTTGTCCGCGTTGGCAATGGGTACGATTTGAAGACCCAGATTGATTTGGTTGCTCATAGTTTTCTTATCAGAACATTGGTTAAACCGTGAAGTTATTCCAACCGAAATGATTTTAGTAGCAATCCTGATCAAGGTTGCTTAACCCGAATTAGATATAATACCTATTTTGCCTAATTTGCGCTACTTTTTTAATGTTTAACAACATACCCATGCCCTCATCTCGATGCTTTTTCATTTCATCACTTGTCTATTTATATTTTTCATTCAGCGGATATGCACAAGACACGGATAGTATCTGGATGCGACATACGTCTATATCCCCGGATGGGATGACAATAGCTTTCGGTTATCTGGGTGATATCTGGACCGTGCCAAGTCAAGGTGGTCGTGCGGTGCGATTGACCTCTAATCCGGCTTATGAGGCCCAGCCCGTATGGTCCGGGGATGGTGAGACCATTGCTTTTTCGTCTAACCGACATGGCAACTTTGACGTGTTCACAATTCCGGTAGGTGGGGGTGCCCCCAATAGACTGACTTATCACTCTGCAGACGACTGGCCCACCGATTTTTCAGTCGATAACGAGCAGGTCTACTTCAATTCGATTCGAAGAGACAATGCTGAGTCGATGCTCTTCCATCAATTAGGTGAGCTATATAAGGTCTCGACACTTGGTACAATGCCTGAGCAAGTCCTGGCAATTCCGGCATGGCAAGCCAAGGTCGATACCTCCGGCAATATGCTGTTTGAGGAGATCAAAGGTTACGAAGATGAGTTTCGCAAGCATCACACCTCCTCCATCACCAGGGATGTCTGGATCAAGCGCGCTGATGGAAGTTTTGAGAAGCTATCTACGTTCGAGGGAGAGGATCGCAATGGAGTGTTTGGACGTGGTTCGACATATTATTTCCTATCGGAAAAATCAGGCACCTTTAATGTTCATCGAGGAGATATTGACGATCCTACCGTGAATGTTCAAATCAGCTCGTTTGAGCATCATCCTGTGCGCTACTTATCAGTGTCGAACAATGGTTTGCTCTGTTACAACTACAATGGAGCAGTCTACACCCAACGCGAAGGCGCAGCACCTGAGAAAGTGGCCATAGATGCTTCAGGGGATCAAAGTATTTTGCCTACGGGGCTTCTGAGTATTGACGGTGATGTCTCGGAATTGGATGTATCACCTAACGGAAAGGAACTGGCCTTTATCCATCGAGGTGAAGTGTTCGTTACGACGGTCGAAGGTGGGTTGACCCGGAGATTAACTAATACACCGGAGCAGGAAAGGAGCCTTAGTTTTAGTCCTGATGGTAAGTCGCTCGTTTTTGCAGGTGAAAGAAACAATAGCTGGAACTTGTACCTCATCAAGGTTGCAGGAAAAGATGAGAAGTACTTCACAAATGCGCTCGAGCTCAAAGAAGAAGTGCTACTTGCAAATGAGTACGAAACGTTTCAACCAGCCTTCTCACCAGACGGCAAAGAAGTAGCCTTCCTTGAGGAGCGGATAAAACTGAAGAAGATTAACCTAGAGACTAAAGCCGTTACTCAAATCCATGATGGTACGAGCAACTTCTCCTATGCAGATGGAGATCAACACTTCAGTTGGAGCCCAGATGGTAAGTGGTTTGCGATTACTTTCAATCCTCAGGGACATTGGGTGAGCGAGACCGGCATTATCAAGTCGGACGGTACAGGAGGTATCAGGAATCTCACCACCAGTGGGTTTTACGACGAGTACCCTCAATGGTCCAGAGATGGCAAGATGCTATACTGGTTTTCCGATAGGGATGGAGGACACAGTGTAGCCAAAACAGGTAGTTTCGAAATGGATGTATATGCCTATTTCCTAACTCAGGAGGCATACGATGAGTACCGGTTAGGTAAGGGTGAAGCCACATTGCTGGCAGACAAGGAAGAAGAGGAAGAAGAAAACGAAAAGGAAGAAAAGGATAAGAAGTCGAAAAAAGGAGCGGAAGAGGACAAAGAAGAGAAGAAGGAAGAGCTCGTACCTGTGAAGATTGAGTTTGAGGGATTGAGCAAGCGAAAAGCAAGGCTTACACTTTTCTCAACCTACCTGTCAGATGCAAAACTGACAAAGGACAGCAAGAGCCTTTACTATTTGGGAACTGCAGAGGATAAGACCGAACTGTGGAAAACCGACTTGAGGACCAAAGAAACCAAATCAATAGGGAGCTACTCAGAAGGTGGGGGCATGCTCATCTTGAGCAAAGATGGAGAGCAGCTCTATGTCGCTACCGACGATGGTATTGATAAAATTGACTTGTCATCTGATGAAGGAAAACCAGTACGTATTGGAGGGGAAATGGCACTCGACGTGGCAGCCGAGCGCCTGTACATTTATGATCATGCTGCCCGGCAAGTCAGGAAGAAATTCCTTGACCCTGACCTTCATGGAGTGGATTGGGATATGATGGTGGCCAATTATCGCCAGTTCGTTCCCGGTCTCAACAATGATTTTGACTTTAGCGACCTCCTCAGTGAGCTGCTGGGTGAGCTGAATGCCTCACATACTGGGGCCAGGTGGAGAGAAAGATCGGGGGATGCGGATGCGACTGCCGCATTAGGAGCATTTTTTGATCCAAGCTATAGAGGTAATGGTATTCGGATCAAAGAGATCATGGAAGGGAGTCCACTCATCCAAAAGGACAAAAAGATCAGCGTGGGAGTGGTGATTGAAGCCATCGATGGGGTATCCATTGACGCTAACGCGAACTACAACGCGCTGCTCAATCGGAAGGCTGATAAGCCTGTTTTGCTCTCACTTTACAGTCCGATATCCAGTGATCGGTGGAAAGAATGGGTGAAGCCTATCAGCTTTGGTGCTGAGAATGAACTTTACTATCAGCGCTGGATCAAGCGCAATCGTCAAATGGTTCATGAGCTCTCTGACGATCAGGTAGGCTATATGCATGTGCGCAATATGAGTGATCGTAGCTTCAGGGAGTTTTTGGAAGATGCTATGGGCGAAGAAGTTGATAAGAAGGCCTTGATTGTTGACACTCGCTTTAATGGAGGGGGCGATCTTGTGGATGACCTGACGACCTGGCTCAGTGGTACTAAGTACATGGAGTTTGAAAGCAACGACGGGCGTATCATCGGTCAGGAGTCTCAGCGACGATGGACCAAGCCATCGGTGATGCTGGTAGGAGAAGGTAACTATTCCGATGCGCATTGTACACCTGCGGGTTATAAGGATCTGGAGATAGGTAAACTTGTAGGGATGCCCGTACCAGGTACCTGCAGCTTTGTGTGGTGGGAGCGTACACAAAACGGACTGGTCTTTGGTATCCCGAATATGGCTGTGAAAGATATCGCGGGAGATGTCCTGGAAAACAAACAGCTCATGCCGGATATTGAAGTGAAGAACCCCTTCGATGAGGTGGTCAACAACAAAGACCAGCAGATAGAGAAGGCTGTCGAAGAGCTATTAAGACAGATTAGATAGACGAGATTGGCAAATCAAATCTATATCCAGACTAATTTTGCGTGATGAAAGTATCCCAGTTAGAGGCTGAGCATAAGAAGCTAATCCGAGGACTAAGGAAGTCCGTCTGGAAAGTGCAGGAGGAGTTTAACCTTATCGTACCGGGCGATAAAGTGATGGTTTGCCTATCTGGTGGCAAGGACAGTTATACGATGCTCGATCTGCTGTTGAATATGCAGAAGGCCAGAGCCAATGACTTTGAAATCATTGCTGTGAATCTCGATCAGAAGCAGCCTGATTTTCCTGAGCATGTCCTACCGGAATACCTGGACGACCTGGAGGTCAATTATCGAATCATAGAGCGCGATACTTATAGTATTGTCAAGGAAAAAGTACCTGAAGGTAAGACCCTTTGCAGTCTTTGTTCAAGGTTGCGGCGTGGCACCCTCTATACTGTGGCAGATGAGTTGGGAGCAACCAAAATCGCTCTCGGACACCATCGGGAGGATGTGCTGGAGACCTTCTTTCTCAATCTTTTCTTTAGTGCAAAATTGGAGGCTATGCCACCCATCTACCGCACAGATGACAATAAGCATAAGGTGATCAGACCATTAGTATACTGCAAGGAAGAGCAGATCAAAGAGTATGCATCACTCAGGGCATTTCCGATTATCCCATGCAACCTATGTGGCTCCCAACCTAACATGCAGCGACAAGTCATCAAGCAGATGATGAAGCAGTGGGAGACTACCTATCCCGATCGTAAGGAGATCATCATGACTGCTTTGAGCAAAGTGCACCCTTCGCATTTGTATGACAAGAACTTGTACGACTTTGAGGGGTTGGTTGATGTGATGCCTCAGGACTAATGGGACTACAGCACATTCATAAATTGAAAGTAGACGTATTGGTACCCTAATACTGCGCCAACGGATATCATGTTTCCGATTAGGAAATAATCATTGCTGATCTTGTTTTGGTTGTCCTCATGCAATCGAGTTCCTAATTTGATAGCCCCAAAGAAGATGATCATATTGGGTTACCCCATAATCAAGCCAAAGAACAGGATCAATCGTTCGATGAAGCCTTTCAATATTGAAATAAAAGAGGGAGAGTGACTTCTGAGTATTGAACTTAATGCAGCAAATATTCCCCAAAGCATGGCCTCTCCGAGGATTATGATGCCAAAAAAGATTAGTCCAGCCATTTCAGTGTTTGCAATATAAGTTTCTTGATATTGAGATAGTCGTGTAAGCCCAGAGATTGCACAATCTTCCATGCGCCAGCCTTGGTCTTGTAGAAGCCCGCTTCATAGAGGCTATTGTAGTCAGGATAGTGGAGGTAGTGATTAATCAGTTCGTAGTGCGAAGGAGACCATTTATCCTTTGTGGACTGATAGAGACCAAAGAGCAATTGCAGATGTTGTGTTACGTCTGGTTGAATAAAGTCGACAGAGAATCGAACTTTCTGTGTTTTCATAGCTTCAAGGCGCTTTCTCGCTACGGTTAGACCTTTGCCGTACATGCCATGAGCAGCTTCATTATTGAGGGCAGTATCGATTGGCCCCAGGTAGGCGGAGTATCTTAGGGTGTAGCTAACTGGGTTCGTGAGGGCTGATTCCTCCAGTTCGAATAGCGCATTGCAAAGGGAGAGGGGATCAGCCAATACCCCCTGAAATTCATCACCAAGCGTAATAGTAAGAGGTGATAGGATGGTTTCCTTGTACTTTTGGTTAACATGAGTTACCTGCTTGTTAAGCGCTTCAACTAACTTTGTTTTGCTTGCTTGGGACTCACTGTCGACGACATCACCCATAAGTATGTATTGGTTCTTCATTGATTCAAGGAATGAATGTATTTCCAAAATAAGGAAAAATATTCATTTTTTCCAAAATAAGGAAATAGACTAGCTATTTCCATTATATGGAAATAAAACAGACCTATAGAGGGGAGAAATAATTGAGCGTTCAAGATTATGAAATATAGATTACTTACCATACCTGAACTGGAAGAGCTCGAAAAGGAGTTCGTGGACTATCTGGTGGTCAATGGTATAACTGCCGATGACTGGGTGAAGATGAAGGCTGAAGAAGTTGAAAAGGCTGACCAGATCATCGAACTTTTCAGCGATGTAGTCTTTGAAGGAGTCATGAGGAAGGTCAAGTTCCTCGATGTAGTGACGCCTAAGTCAATTAAAACCTTCCAATGCCTGAGTGACCGGATGGTGTTGGTAGGATTGGACGCTGGCGAGCATTCATCGATTGATTTCACGGCACAGTCGTTAGCTGCCGTGCAAGAGAAAGCTGCCGATCAGCTATCGGTTTATACTTCTGAAAAAACCTACTCCAAAGACAGGGAACTCGAGCTTTTCGATATGACCCAACGTGGGGCAACTATCAGTGATGGCACCTATTTCAAAGCATTGTGCCTGCTGCTCTGACAGGTAAGTTTTTCCGGTAGGATAGGGCCCACTAATCCTACCTTTTGTCATACCGTTTCATGACGTTCGTAATTGTATAATGCCCGGTTCGAGGCTTGCTTTGAGTGAAATTTTTATGGATGCAGCCTGGCTGCACGCGAATCTAAAACCTTCAGCTCATGCAAGTATTTGACGACAAACACATCAAGAACATCGTACTCCTCGGGAGTAGCAAATCCGGTAAGACGACTTTGGCTGAGACCATGCTTTTCGAGGCAGGCTTGATCAATAGACGTGGTACTGTAGAGGATCACAATACTGTCTCAGACTATCATGCCGTAGAGCATGATCGCGAAGGGTCCGTCTATACTACACTCTTGCATACTGAGTGGCGCAATTATAAAATCAATATCCTGGATGCTCCCGGTATGGATGATTTTGTTGGAGAAGTCATAAGCGCTGTGCGCGTCACTGATACCTGTGTGTATCTGATCAATGCACAACACGGGGTAGAGGTAGGTACGGAGCTGATTTGGGAGCAGGTCGATCAACACAAGAAGCCTACACTTTTTGCGATCAATCAATTGGATCATGCCAAAAGTGATTTTGAAAACTCATTTAATTCTTTAAAAGCGCATTATGGCAATAATGTCACCCTGATACAATTCCCCGTTAATGAAGGACCGGGTTTTAATGGCATCATTGACCTACTCAAGATGCGATATTACAAGTTTGGTCCACAGGGTGGCAAGCCGGAAAAGCTTGATATACCGGAGGCTTACAAGGAAAAAGCTGAGCGATTGCACAATGAGCTCGTAGAAAAAGCTGCTGAGAATGATGAGGGCTTAATGGAGCTTTTCTTTGAAAAAGGCACACTCAATGAGAATGAACTGAAGAAAGGCCTTAAAATAGGAATGATGAACCATGATGTCTTTCCGGTATTCGCGATTTCTGCTAAGGAAGACATGGGTAGTGGCAGACTGATGGGATTTATCGACAATGTGGCACCATCCGCCGTAGATGCCATACCCGAGCACTCCAATGAGGGAGCTGAGATCGCACATGATACTTCAGCGCCAACGGAGCTATTTGTATTCAAAACCGCTCTGGAGCCCAATCTGGGTCAAATGACCTACTTCAAAGTCGTCTCAGGTGAGTTGAAGTCCGGTGATGAGCTTATCAATCTGGCCACAGGTCAATCAGAGCGACTGAGCAACCTGTTCATCCTGGATGGTCATGAGCGATTGAGTGTGCCAAAGCTCGTCAGCGGTGATATTGGAGCTACGCTGAAATTGAAGGATACGCACACCAATCAAACCCTGGCCCAAGTTAAATCTCAGCCGACCATAGCGCCCATGGAGTTTCCCGAGCCAAGATTGTATATGGCCATCATTTCCGATGCTCACGGTCACGAGGAGAAGCTTGGCGAAATGTTGCATAAGCTTGCCGAAGAGGACCCTACCATCAGCATCAGGTTTTCGAATGAGACGAAGGAGCTCCTGGTTGGCTGTCAGGGTGAGCTGCACCTATCGGTAATCAAGTGGACACTCGCCAACATCTACCACATGGAGGTCATTTTTAGCACGCCTCGGATTTCCTATCGGGAAACGATCAACCGACCCGCCGAAAGCCAGTATAGGCATAAAAAGCAGTCCGGAGGAGCCGGTCAGTTTGCAGAGCTTTCACTCAAAATGATGCCGTACGTTGAGGGTATGGAAGACCCAGTGGGGTTTAACATTCGTGGTAAGGAAGTGATCGACCTGGAATGGGGCGGAAAGCTGGTTTTCTACAACTGCATAGTAGGTGGTGCAATTGACCATAGATTTATGTCAGCCATTTTAAAGGGTATCATGGAAGAAATGGAGTCTGGACCACTAACCGGTTCTTATGTACGCGATATGGTTGTACTTGTCGATGATGGTAAGATGCACGCTGTTGATTCCAACGATATTGCCTTCAAATTGGCCGCAGCACATGCGTTTAGAGAAGCATTTCATAAGGCCAATCCTACGCTCATGGAGCCAGTGAATAAACTCCAGGTGTTCGTGCATGAAGATATCATGGGAGAGGTAATGACCGATCTACAAACGCGCCGAGGTATCATCACAGGTATGGACGCCAAGGGTGGCTACCAGGTCATCAATGTATTGGTGCCTCAGGCGGAGCTGGACAACTACACGACCGCTTTACGGTCACTCACGAAAGGTAGAAGTAGCTTTACAAGTGAATTTGAGTCTTTTATGCCAGTTCCCTTTGAGATTCAACAGAAGGTGACGAAAGGGCATCAATCTCAGCTTGCTGAGGCGTGATCATTTGATGATAATTCCCAGCCATGTCCTTTAGTATATGGCTGGGATTCTTTTTTACTGGGTACCATAGCTGACCCGATCAAGTTTCCCACAACTGAACTATGGAGCGATAGTCTCTTGGTCCCAACAGCGTCGAACTTCAACAGAAGTATTTGGTTATTCATTTATGTCGAAGCAGCGAATCAAACCAGGGCCAGGCCAGGAATCAGTCTGGGACTATCCGAGACCCCCGGCTATTGAGCATTTCAAAGGTCACTTGAGGATCGTTCTCAATGGACAGGTAATCCTTGATTCAAATAGTAGTTACCGGATATTGGAGACAAGTCATCCCCCAACTTATTATATTCCGATAGGTGATTTTGTAGAGGGGGCTGTCATCAAAGCAAGCGGCTCGAGCTTTTGTGAATGGAAAGGAATGGCAGAATATTACAATCTTGTTTCTAGTGATAAGATAGTAAGGAAATGTGCATGGGGTTATCCCAACCCAAATAGAAAATATGCCCAAATCAAAGATCATATTTCTGTGTATGCACACCTGATGGAAGCTTGCTTTGTTAATGATGAGAAAGTACAGGCACAGGAAGGTGACTTCTACGGCGGTTGGATTACATCTAACATAGTCGGGCCTTTCAAAGGAGGCGAAGGCACCTGGGGCTGGTAATACTTACTCGTTCAACGGAATTATTTTAAAGCCTCATCGAGATTGAGACCATTTCTTTGGCCGTTAAGTTCTGATATGTTGTCGTGCTTTTAATATCTTCGACGGACCAGCTATAATACGTCCTCAATTGAGAAGAAGAATCCATACCATTGCAATTGCCTCTCTTTGTTTTATTGTTTTGTTGGGAGGTCAGGTCGTCCATTCCAGTAGTATTCAAGATAGCCTTAAGCACGCCTTGAATATGGCTAAATCAGACTCCTCAAAGGCAAACCTGTATTGGCACCTTGCTGATCTGACCAAATACAACAACCCGGATAGCTCCATTCTTTATACCCAACTTGGGCTTTCAATTATTGAGAATTCCAGCTACGCTAAACTAAAGGCTAATCTTTGGCGAAATAAAGGTATCGCCCAATATGTGAAAGGTAGTTTTGATGAGGCACTGTTCAGTTTTTTGCAGAGCAAGGAGATCAATGAAGAGATTGAAGATTATGTAGAACTCGCTAACTCTTATAACAACGTAGGCTTGATCTATGCTGCGCAGAAAGATCACGAAAAAGGTATCGGCTACTATCAGATGGCGATGCAACTCAATATCGCAGCAGGCGATACGCTGAGGTTGGGTAATAATTACTACAACACCGGCATTTCATTCCGTGATATGGGTTTGCTCGATAGCGCTGAATACTATTTTCAAAAAGGGTTAGAGCTTTCAACAGCCATTGGCAACTACACCGGTGTAGCGAGATGTCATATGTTTCTTGGTGAGATCATGGCTACCAGAAAGGCCTACGCGGAATCTGAGGAATATTTTGAGCTGGCTTTGTCACTTATCGCTGACGACAATAAATGGGATAGGTGTTTTGCGCTAGCGGGATATGCTAATGTGCTCCAACTACAGGGAGATACAGAAGAGAGTGAGAACTATGCGCTTGAGAGTTTAGCGTTAGCCAAGGAGCTCAATGCGCACTGGGAGCTTCAAAGAGTGTATAGAATCCTTGCAAACATTTATGAGAGCAATCAGGCTTACCAACAAGCTTATGAGGCCCATAAGCTTTACAAGCAGTATGCAGATAGCGTTTATAATAAGGAACAGCTGAGCGAGATCAACCGACTCCACCTGGCTCAGGAGCGGGTCAAGACGGCAGAACTACAAAATGAGAACCTAAGACAGCAGCAAGACATAGCCAGACAGCAATTCCTATTTCTTTTTGCGATAGTAGTACTTGTGCTGCTAGTGCTCCTGGCCATTTTCGTTTACCGCAATTACCTACAGAAAATGAGGTATGTGGTAACACTGGAAAAAGTCAAGGAGGATGTTGAAAGAAAGAACACGGCCTTAACAGAACTGAATACGACAAAGGATAAACTGTTCTCTATCATTAGTCATGATCTCAAAGGGCCCATCAGCTCGTTGCAAAGCATGTTTCGGATGATTGCGAACAAAGAAATTTCTAAAGGGGAATTTCTGGAGCATGCAGACACCATGAGCCTTACTCTTGAGTCGCTAAACCTCACGCTTGTCAATCTTCTGCACTGGGCAAAGACTCAAATGCTGGGAGCTTCGACACAGCCCATCTATTTCTCCGTATCCGAAATGGTTGATAGAACGGTGAGCCTACTTAAGAGTGTCCAGGCCAGGAGCGGGGTACACATTCAAACAGACATTAGTGAGAAACTGCTGGCCTACGCGGATAAGGAGCAGCTGTATCTGGTGGTGCGTAACCTTATCAGCAATGCGATTAAATTCACCCCGGAGCTTGGCAAGATATCTATATCAGCATCGCGAATGCCTGAAGGACAGATCATGATCAAAGTCCAGGACACAGGTATTGGAATGACCGATTTACAGCAATACCGATTATTCAGGTATGAAAATCAGTTTCGACGTACCGGCCTCAACGGTGAAAAAGGAACAGGGCTGGGTTTGATATTGTGTGATGAAATGATGCGACTGAATAAAGGTCAAATCAAAGTAGTAAGTGAACCAGATGTGGGTAGCACTTTCACAATCATCTGCTCCGGAAAGATGGCTGAAGTAGATCATCCAGTTTCAACTTAGAGTTATTAGGCTTTGACTTCCGCGAATTGGATCAACTGCGAGAGTTCGATATATTCCAAGGTTTTTTCATGAGTGGCTTCAGGGATGATCTTAGGAGCAACACCGGCTTGGTAGGCCTGCACCCATCGAGAGGCACAAAGACACCAACGGTCACCCGGCTTTAATCCGGGAAAATCATATTCAGGTCGAGGGTTGGATAGATCATTGCCGACAGACTCGGTGAACAGGAGAAACTCCTCAGTCATCACGGCACATACTGTATGCGTCCCATGATCATTTTCATCGGTTTCGCAGCAACCCGTTCTAAAGAAGCCAGTCATGGGTTCAGTACTGCAGGGAATTAGAGGTTCGCCGAATATGTTGTTTGCCATTGAGGTTTAAGAGTAAAATTACAGCATCTATTTATCGACTCAAAAAACCATTGTCTTCACCGCTCAGTAGGAGTCTCCATCTTGTATCAATAAATCCCTGGTAGTAGATCAGAATTGTCTAAATCAATGGTATAACTCCCGCCTGTCATTCGTTATTGACCATAGCTAATGGGAGGCTTATCTAATAGATCTTACTGAATAAAAATTTTGTAAGACAATGTGCTTCCTGCTTGTTTCACAAGATAAACACCTGGAGTCATCCCATCGAGGTTTACACTTGTTGAGTTTGCACTGGAAGTTTCTAATAACATTTTACCAGAAAGATTGTACACACTAAATGACCATCTGAACTGATTCGATATAGGCAAATTGATAAACAGCACATTATTCGAACAGTAAACCTTTATTTCATCTTCAATTGTAGTGACATTCCCCAGAGGAATTAGCATAAAATCCAGCGTATATCCTTCGGGTTGTTCACACTGTGTAAGGAAGGTGTTTTCGTCACCAAAACCATCCCCATCTGCATCCTCATACCAGATCGTTTCAGGAGAAATATTGGCATCAGTATCATCACAATCAGCGGCATTCAAAACATAATTGGCTGGGGGAGTACATTGAGTCAACATGGAATTCTCGTCACCAAAGCCATCTCCATCTACATCAGCAAACCATGTTTGATTAGGATTTGCATTCGCATCCGTATCATCACAATCGGTTCTGTCCAGTACAAAATTGGCAGGTTGCTCACATTGGGTGAGGGTATTGCTTTCATCACCAAAACCGTCACCATCTGCATCTGAATACCATTTCGTTATAGGAGAAGCGGTCGGGTCTGTGTCATCACAGTCATCAGCATTCAACACATAGTTCTCCGGTTGAGCGCACTGCGTTACCATAGTATTTGCATCGCCAAAACCGTCATCATCAATGTCTGCATACCAAATTGTTTCTGGAGAAAGTTCTGAAACTGCATCATCACAGTCGTCCGCATTCAACACATAGTTGGTAGGTTGCACGCATTGCGTTAGCATCGTGTTTGAGTCACCAAAGCCATCTCCGTCCGCATCGGCATACCATATCGTTTCAGGAGACAAATTCGCTTTGGTATCATCACAGTCAGTATTGTCCAGCACAAAGTTCACGGGTTGCACACATTGGGTCAGGATTGTGATTGCATCACCAAAGCCATCTCCGTCCACATCGGCATACCAAATGAGACTCGGGTTTATATTTGCATCTGAATCGTCACAATCCGTATTGTCCGAAATAAAATTGGCAGGTTGTTCGCATTGAGTCAATGAGTTATCCGGATCGCCATATCCATCACCATCAGTATCCGCATACCATGTCATTTCCGGAGAAACGTCAGCGTCTGTGTCATCACAATCATCTGCATTCAGCACATAATCAGCAGGTTGCTCACATTGGATGAGGACAATATTTTCATCACCGAATCCGTCCCCATCCGTATCGGCATACCAGGTTTGGTTGGGGTTTTTATCCGCATCTCTATCGTCACAATCTGTATCGTCGAGCACATATCTATCTGGCTGCTCACATTGTGAGCGTATTTTGCTCGCATCACCAAAACCATCACCGTCTGTATCGGCATACCAAATTTTTTCGGGAGATATATCCAAGTTTGTATCATCACAGTCTTCTGCATTCAGCACATAGTTGGCAGGTGGCGTGCATTGTGTGAGAGATAGTGCCGGATTGCCGTAACCATCACCATCTGAATCAGCAAACCAAATATGTATTAAATTCTTATTTGCATTTGTATCGTCGCAATCCGTATTATTCAATACGTAATTGGATGGCTGTAAGCATTGACTGAGTGCGGTGTTAGGATCACCAAAGCCATCACCATCTACATCGGCATACCAGATTTGGTTTGGATATTTATCAGCATCTGAGTCGTCGCAATCGGTGCTGTTCAATACATAGTTTGCTGGCTGTTCGCATTGTATAAGTATGCAGTTTGCATCGCCAAAGCCGTCACCATCGGCATCCGCATACCAGGCCATTTCCGGAGAAACCTTAGCGTCTGTATCATCACAATCGTCCGCATTTAACACATAGTTGACAGGTTGCACGCATTGCATTAACAAAATGTTTGCATCACCAAAGCCATCTCCATCTGAGTCCGCGTACCAAATTTGGTTTGGGTATTCATTTGGGTCTTCATCATCGCAATCACCCGTACTAATGGTAAAACCATCCTCATCTGCATCGTTTTCTATGTTGATGACCAAAGTCTTTTCGAAATCACCACCGTTTTGATCCGTCGTTTTGATCAACAGAGCATAACTCTCTCCGGATTCGAAATCAAAAAGCGTATTGCTCTTGAGTATATTCGATTCGATAATGAAAAGGGTACTGGATGTTTGGCCATCTACACTCACAATGTCATAGATGTGGGTATCGTCAAAACTTGGATCAGTGGTGGTTAACTGACCTATCACAAATCCCGGTTCTTGATTTTCAGGAAGAACAGCAGCATTAAGGGTGATATCCGTCGGACTGGCTAATTGTTCCGTCACAGTGACAGTCCAATCCTGGGTGGTGGATCCATCCTCAGCGGTGACTGTATAGATCACTGGATTGGTGAAGTTCTGAGCAACTACTGATTCTGGGATAACTGTGGCACCTTCGGAGAGGCTTAAAGTAGGAGAGAGTGTAGAGAGATTTGTTCCAGCTGGTAAATTCAATTCAATGGTGTGATTTAAGGCATCCACCTGAGCAAACATTTCATTTATTGCAAAAGACAAAATATCAGTATTGATTGAAATCACATCAAATGCACCAACAAGGGTGGTAGTTTGTCCACGACTTGTCACTGATACATCAAGGTCTTTACCAAAAGCCGCTTCCGGTACATCGACACTCAAAGAAGTACGACTCGATGAATGAACATTAGCGTTGAGGCCATCAATGGTCACTGTATTACTTGTCGGGTCAAAGTTAGATCCGTCAATTAAAAGTCTTGTTCCCACCACCGCTGCATTTGGACTAATAGAATTAACGGATGGAGGAATATTGATCGTCACAGTCCAATCCTGAGAGGTGATTCCATCTTCAGCTATCACCGTCATAATGAATGGAGTGGTATAAGGGTTAAGTTGATCTCCACTTTCTTTAATCTCACCTGCGATTTTGGCGGTAGCGCCTGATCTAATCGTAAAGTCAGCTGTTATAGCTGCCAGATCAAAAGTACCTGCATCGGCTTGTATAGTGATCTCATGATTTTCAGTGTCAATGACTCCTTCAACGTCATTAATAGAAAAGGTAGAAACACTAGTTGCAATAGATACCGGAATATAGTAACACCCAGAAATCGAATTACAAAGATCAATTGTAGAGGGATCACCATCATCACAATCAACAGGAGTATTAATACAACCTTCAATTGGATCGCATGAATCAATTGTACATGCATTATTGTCATCACAGTTAAGAGGGGCATATATCGGTCCCATTTCCTCAGAAAAAGAATCTATAGTACATACACTTCCGTCATCCAACCATATATCCTTATCGCTATCATCCTGATCATAATCGTTTTCAGAATAACCTTCACCATCACCACAGTAATCAATCAGTTCTGAATCTATTGCCCCATATCCATCTCCATCAGCATCAAGATACCCAGACCTTGGCTTCACTTCAATGTAGTCGTCATTACAATCAGAATCGTTAGCAACAAAGCCTTGAGGCTGATCGCATTGAATAAGCGACACAGTTGGGTTACCAAACCCATCTCCGTCTGTATCTGCATACCATGTCGTGTTTTGAACATCAGGATCAGTATCATCACAATCGGCACATGAGCTAGTTCCATCACCATCATTGTCTACATCCTCTGTCAGACAAGCTATTGCTCCAATCTCATATGCTGAAAGTGCATAATTATATATTCGTACCTCATCTATAGCACCTCTGAAAGGATCATTACGATCGCTTCCCCAATTCCCAATCGTTATTTGATTGGTACTCGTATTTGTGTAAACTCCATTTGTTGTTTCGTCCACTGCTCTCGGTATTCCATCAACATACAAGACTGCATTGGTCTCAGAGAATGTAGCAGCTATGTGGTGCCAGTTGCCATCACTGAAATCTTCTCCAGCCGACTGGAAATCGTATCTTATCGATAAAAAAGCACCATTTCCATTATTATAGTTTTCAAAAAGAAAGTCATTATTCCCAGCAAAAAGTCCGAATTGACTATCCGTATCACTGCCTTTCCCAATAATGGTATTGTTCGGTGTTCCTCCTCCTGAAATGTTAGAAAACTTGACCCATGCTGCCAAGGTGCCTTGAAGAGAACCATTAAGGATATCACTTGACAGTTCGATCACATCATTATTTCGATCAAAAAGATATGCACTATTTTCATCCCCAAGATGTCCTGAAGTCAGTGCAGGAGATTCATTTGGGAAACTACCATTTTGATTGCTACCCAATTCTTCATCGGCATTTCCGTTAAATGGATAATAGAGTGAAAGGATCGGAACAGTATTGGCGGTAACCTCCCAATCCTGAAAAGTCACGCCATCCTCAGCGGTCACGCTGTATGTAATAGGGCTAGAAAAATCAACAGCTTCACCGCTCAATGGATTAACTGTAGCCATATAGGACAGCTCAATAATTGGAGTAAAAGTCAAACTCGGCTGATGCAATATTTCGAATGATATGGTGTGGTTTTCAGGATCAATGATTGAAGTCCCTATTTGATTGTAGACTTCAAATGAAGTGATGTCTGATTCATTATTCAGACCCTCTTTTAATTCAACATTCCATTGCTGCACCCTTTGATCGGGAGAAGTAATATCAAACCCAACTATTTCTCCAATCTGGACATCACTATATCCTTCCTCTGGAGAAATCGATGCTCCAGGAGAAATAGTGTAGGTCATTGTCTGATTCAAACCACTGTAGTTTCCTGGGAAGAGGACTGTCACTGTGTGGTTTTCATAGTCAATACTCGAAAATATCTGCTCGGGCATACTAAAAGTGAGAAAGCTATTATCATCATCGACATACCCATTACAATTATCATCTATTCCGTTTTCAATGTCTTCAGCATCAGGATTGATGAACTCGTCATTGTCATTACAATCCTGATCATTAATCACATAATTTGTCGGTTGCTCACATTGAACTCGGGTTGACCCAGCATCACCAAACCCATCTTCATCCGTATCAGCATACCAGGTTTGCCCGGGAAACACGTTTGGATTATTATCATCACAGTCAGTATTGTCAAGCACATATCCTTGAGGCTGATCACATTGAGTTAAAGTATTTGATGGATCGCCATACTCATCGCCATCACTATCCTGATACCACACCGTCTCTGGAGAAATAAGATCGCTGGTGTCATCACAATCCAAACTATTATTTACGGTCGCAATTCCAGTCAAAACTACCTGTTCACAACTCTTCGCTCTCGTCGGGTAGCGCCAGAAATCGTTGCTTCGTGAAAAAAATAGATTACCCTCACTATCAGCTTGCATCTCATGCATGTATGCACCGTTCGTTCCGGGTAATAAAGTGATATCAGTACCGGATGGGTTATAATGCATAACACCTAGACCGTCTATGGTAAAATAAATATCGTCCCCAATGGAATGAATTACTGATGGTCGGTTCCTGGCTATGGGGCCAGTGTAGATTGTGGTCCAGGTCTGATTCTCAAAGTCAAAAAGAATTATTTCCGCTTTACCACCTCTCAGCGATGTGGCGTATAAACCCGAGGTATGATATTCCACATCCTCCACTGGATTACTGATACCTTCACCCAATGCACTCCAGGTTTCAGTAGGAATGTGATAACTGGCAATATTTTGGGTATTTGGAATCTCTCCGGCCTGGTCAAAACGACCTGAAACAAATAGATATTCGTCATTGAAGGAAATGATCTCATTAATTTTTATTCCATCAATTCCACCATCCAGTGCTGACCACTGCTCCGTGACCAAATCGTATTTGACAATATGATCCGCTCCTGTAATACCCTTCGCATCATAAAATTGTCCACCTATATAGAGCTCAGAACCCACCACCACCATAGATCGAATGCCTTGGTTGTCAAGACCACCACCTACACTGCTCCAGGTATTAGTGATTGTATTGTATTTGACAAGTCTGTCCGCACTTGCTATTCCGGCTGCATTGGTAAACCAGCCACCGATGTACAAATCATCACCAACAGGTACGATAGAATTAACGATTGAATTAAACTGGATGCCCATGCCTGACCAGGATTCGGTAACTGTATTGTACTTGGCCATGCGGCCAGCGGCTATTCCATTTACTCCGGTAATAAATCCACCAACATAAATATGATCGCCGAGAAAGGCGATTTCCCAAAGTGCCAAATCATCTGGCCCTGCTCCAGTAAATTGTCCAAGTAAATCCGACACTCCGGCAGGCGCACGGCTTCCGTATCCATCAGCATCGCCATCTACGTACCAATTGCTGGTGATACCAGGATTTGAGTCTTCACAGTCTAGGGAGTTCGCAACAAATCCTGTGGGCTGCTCACAGGATTCGGTTGTATTGCTTAGGTCACCAAACCCATCGCCATCAGTATCTGCATACCAGATTGTTTCCGGGTTTAATTCTGGGTTTTCGTCATTGCAGTCGGTATTGTCAAGTACATATCCTTCGGGCTGATCGCATTGAACTACAGAATTTGACGGATCTCCAAATCCGTCTTCATCCTGATCCCTGTGCCATGTGGCTGGTGGACTTACTGTGGTTTCAGTTTCAAAGCAAGCCTCTATGACAGTGCAAGTCCAGTCCTGCACTTCACCATCTAAGGCAGTCACTGTAAAAGTGACTACTGAGGAGAAATTCTGCCCAGCTCCAGTTGCTGGCTCTATGGTTGCTCCAGAGGAAACACCAATGATAGGTGAAAGACTAGTTAAGTCTGTGCCGTAAGGCATATAGATAGTTACCGTATGATTTCCAGCATCAATAGCCGAAGGAATTAATTCATCTTCAATTGAGAAAGAGACAATGTCACTCTCATAGTACGCGCTGTTGATCGTCCAAGCCTGTGCATCTCCATCGTGATCAGTGATGGTAATGGTAAAAGGTATAATATTGCTACTAAGTGGTGACGATGGACTTCCGGTCGCTCCAGTATATAGAGTGAATGAAATGTCACCTGATGCCAGAACATGTTGCCACGCAACATCTACTGTGTGATTAGTTGAATCGATAACCGCTTCAAACAATTCGCCAGCTACAGCAACAGTGAAGGATTTGAAATTAGTCGCATCGCCAATGGCTATGATTTCCTCATGAGTGAGTACTCTTTTATAGAGTCTCAGTTCGTCCATCTCCCCTTCAAAGTATCGATCCTGTCCATTCGTGGGTGCTCCAACAGAAATCGGGTTAGTACTGCTAGAGGTATAGGTGCCATTTGTCGTATTATCTGATGCTCTTAGCGCTCCGTCAACATAAAGCTTAGCTTCTGTAGCTGAATAAGTAACCGCCAAATGATGCCAGTTATCATCGCTAAAATCAGGGTTAGAACCGAAATTGTAATCAATCTCTAAAAAATTCCCAGAGCCATTGTTGTACGCTTCAAAAATAAATCGACTGCTTCTACAGTAGAGTCCAAATTGACTGTTGGCACTGCCTGCTTTAGCTATCAGGGTTCTGTTTCGGGCATTTTGACCACCAAAGTCATCATATTTGATCCATAGGGCGATGGTGCCTGATTCGGTGTTGTTCATCACCTCAAAGGGTATGGTGATTCCATCATTGGACCCATCAAATGAATAGGCTTTATCACTTTGAGTTAGCCTGTTAGCTATGCTTGCTGGCGCATCGACCAATGTTCCATTTTGATTTCCCGAGGTTTCAGTTGCATCATTATCAAATGGATAGTGCCATTCAGTTTGAGCTATGAGTGTGTTCGGAGTAAGAATAAATAGGAGAGTAGCCGATGAAAAGAAAGCAATTAAAGATCGAAATAAATTCATAATAGGTGTGTTAAATGAATTTCGCACCAGTAAGAAAATCAAGTCCTGCATTCACAAAATCATAAGTAACCTCAAGGAATTGACCAGCCCCATCTCTGTACGCCTCAAATACAAATTTTGAATTGTAAGCAAACAAGCCAAATTGGCTGTTGGTATCACTGCCTTTTCCGATTATGGTTCTAAAGGAGGAATTACCGCCTGAAATATTCGAAAAATTGACCCAGGCAGCTAGTGTGCCCTGAAGCGATCCATTGAGTATACCTGAGGACAATTCTATTACATCATTATTGCCATCAAAACTGTATGCGCTATTCGAGGTACCATTTCTATCTGTTACTAATGTAGGTGTACTTAATCCACCAGGAGGTGATGAGCCATTCAGGTTATTGCCTGATGCATCTTCATCATTTCCAGTAAAAGGGTAATAAACGTAATTACCGAGCAGGTTCACCTCAACGGTAATGAACCATTCTTGAGTTGAACCATCCTCTGTAGTTACAGTATAAGTTACTTGATTGCTAAAATCCCACATCACGCCTGTTGCGGGACTTACGGAAGCATTGTCTGAAAGTGCTATACTAGGGGTTAGATTGGTTAAATCTTCTCCGTCAAAAACCTGTACCACTACGGTATGATTAGTTGCATCGATGAAAGCTGGGCCTACTGCTACATCCTCTGCAAATTCAAAACTAAGAATTTCAGCCTCTGAATTCAGCTGGAAATAAGCTTTATTCGTAGAGCCTGAATCATCATAAAACAAACTCTCTAGGTTTGAACTCTCCTCTGCTGCGCCTGTTCCAGCGCCAGTTAAGGAGTTAGAGGCAGAAGGAACAAGACAAAAGAAGAAAATACTGAATATGGAGGCTGAAAGATTTTTCATTTCGAGCAGTTGAAATAGATTGACTTGTGTATTAAAGACATTATTAAAGTTGAGCGAATCATCAAAAGCGCCTTGACTGACTTCTTTAAGGTAACTACATCACAATCGCTATTTAGCCCAAATCGTCCTGTTGGTGCTGTGACTGCTTGTACTCTATAGAAATAGTATTCTTGATCCATGAGAGTTGGGCCATTCTGTCCGTAAGCGTCTGAAGGACTAATCAGAAGTGAGACTATAAATGACTTAATCGCAAAACTTAGAATGTAAAGTGATTTCATAAAAGGGTCTTTTATACCGTATTGAAAGTACAATCTTCCTTTAACCCATAAAATACGTAGCGCCTCGTATTTTGTATTTAAAAAAAACAGTGCCCAGCACTGTTTAAATGCTCATAATCAATGATTTATGTTCGATTGCCCAGTTGGTGAGGCTATTAGGTTGCCCGGATAATCCTAGCTTGTTAACGATATTGCTCCTATGTTTTTCTACTGTGCGCTCGGAGATGAAGAGCAATTCTGCAACGTTTGAGGTGCTTTTTGCCTGAGCGATGAGCCTTAGAATTTTTAGCTCTGAAGGTGTGAGTTGGGTGAGTTGTCCACTTACCTCGGCTCCTTCAGTCTTCACCTCGATGTTTTTGCTAAAATAGGGTAGGCCTTTGAGCACCGATTCTATACATACCAGTATTTCATCTGAAGCATCCTCTTTTAATAAATAACCAGAAATCCCCAAATGCTGTGCTTGACTCACAAATTCCGGAGCTTTATGAAACGATAGAATAATAATCTTAGTGGTTAGCTCATGCCTTTTGCAGTAGTCAGCTATTGAGAACCCTGATAAAGAGGGCATCTCAATATCTAAAATCGCCACATCTGGATTGAGTTGAATAATAAGATCTAAGGCATCCTGACCATTTGTTGCTTCACCAACTACCTTATGGTCTCTGGATTGCAGATGTTCACTAAGGCCTTTTAATAGAAAGGCATGATCATCAGCAATTACCACCTTTATTTGATGCTGGTTGCTCATGCAGCTTTCAGGTTCTTTTTATTAATAATCAGAATGATCTTTGTTCCCTTACCTTTCGTAGAATCAATCGATAGTTTCCCTTTCAATATTTTAGTTCTCTCTTTAAGGGTTAGCATACCCATACTTTGGAATTGGCTCGGTTGTTCGATTAGATCAAAGCCCTTACCATGATCTTCGACAGTAAACGTTATTTTATCTTCTTTTATAGTGGCATTAATTGAGGCTGATTTTGTATCAGCATGTTTGACCATGTTATTAATGGCCTCCTGCATAATGCGATAGACATGCAGCTCTTCGTCTTTATTGAAAAGGCCACTTAATTCGTCTATTTCGCTTTCAATGAATATATCTGTATTAGCATCAACATCTTCGATCAACCTTTTGATGGATGTGGTCAGACC
Organism: Cyclobacteriaceae bacterium; assembly: GCA_965229505.1. Lineage (GTDB taxonomy): Bacteria > Bacteroidota > Bacteroidia > Cytophagales > Cyclobacteriaceae > UBA6059. The sequence continues at coordinate 4,941,577 of OZ245881.1, read as the reverse complement.
TAGCTTCTCAAGAAGCATTGGGTGCAGCTTCTTAGAGATGTCTCTCACTTCATCCAGTGTGTTCGCTACCAGATCCGAAGTATCAGCATCATCGGTGAGATTGACTCTATTTTTGATTAAGATGAGGCTTTGTCCAACCGAATCGTGCAGGTCTCTTGATATACGTTTTCTTTCTTGCTCCTGATAGGATAGAAGTTGCTGAGAAAACTTCTCCTGGAGTCTTTTTGACTTCATGGCAAAGCGATTCGATCTGTACAGCATAATGAGCCCAAATAGAAACAGCAAACCCAGAACGATTGCAATGGTTAACTGAGTTTGATATACAGTTTCTGTTTCAAGGAGCTCAATTTCACTTTCCTTTTGTAGGATTACTCGATCCTGTTTCTCTTTTTCATATAGCGTTTGAAGTCTGGCAACCTGCTCAGATTTTTGAATATTGAAAACTGAGTCTTTTAAGTTTTCAAACTTGTTTTTATAGCTGTATGCACTAGACATATCATTTTTCTTCGCATAGGCTAAGTCAAGAAACTCATAGGCATTCATTTCTAATTCCGTAGAAGGGTGTTCTTCTACAATACTTAAGACAATTTCACCCTCGGCAATAGACTGATCATAGTAACCAGCTCTATAATTAGCCGCTTGGTTATGATATCTGGCATAGGCCATCGATACCGGACGCCCGGATTTCTCTTTTAAGGCTATTGAGCGGTTAATCAATTCGAATGCTTTGTCATGGTTGCCTTGTTTTGAATATACGGTACCAAGATTTCCTGTCATAATGGCCACACCCACCTGATCATTGAACAATTCGGCAAGCATGATTCCTTCCTCGTAAGCTTCAACAGCTGTTTCAAAACGAGACGAGTTTTCGTACAGAACACCAAGGTTGATGAGATCTGTGATAATATTCAGTGTGTCTTTAGCACTGCGGTGTATCTCCAGAGCTTGATTCAAGTAGAATTCTGCTTTGTCATGGTCATCAAATTTCTGATATGCCAAACCTAAATTCCCACTAGCTACGGCAAGACCGTTAGAATCTTTAATCGTCTCTCTTAGAGTAATACACCTCAAGTAGTTATCTATCGAAGAAGGAAAGTCTCCTAAATAGAAGTAAGCTCTTCCTAAGCCATTATGGGCATTGGCTTGTAGTTTGAGATTCTCAATTTGTTTTGAAACTGATAAGCACCTATTGAAACTGTCCAATGCATCGGCGTAGTTGCCAGCTAATATATACCCACTTCCAAGGTAATACCAGGCTTGGGCTAACCCCGGCTGGTAGCCCTGCATTTCGCTTTCTGCCATGGCCCGTTTGGCATAGTAAATAACAGAGTCAGCAGAAATTCGAATAAACTCGAAGGATAAGTCGAGCATAAGCTCGGCCTTCGTCGTATCCGAAGACGCATTGATCTGCGACTTTATTTGTTCAATCACATCGTCCTTTTGAGCGATTGACGTTAGGCAGGTGCTAAGGAGAATAGTTAGGAAACAAAGGGATGCTAAGGAAAAACGAGTCAAGCAGTTGGATTTATTGGTGGCAATTTGAATATACTACAGCTTGTCTAATTCGCAACATAATTTCTTTAGAGTGCTCTCATATAACTAAGCCATAGTTTAACAAAACTCAAGTGTCCGTTATCAAATGATTGAGCATTTTATTAGAGCCCATTCAAGTAGTTGCATCAAATAATTAGAGATCGGAAAGCAGGGGTGCTAAGGTCTTCACGATCGTTTTACGCCAAGGGTTGGGTAAGTAGGTAACCTTCACGACGCATTCGGAAACGTCAGAGGAAAATGCATTTTCGAGAGTTCCCATTGGCGTGCATATGGAGATGGATTGTGCGAAGGACTGAGGCTGGGGTATGAAATATACGAGGCTATCAATGAACTCAATCTTTTTGAGTCTGATAGGCAAGTGAATTAGGTATGTGCTGTAGAATTCATTCTAGGTAGGGAATGCTTTAACTAAGGCTCGACAGTCAGAGATAGTATAGCAGTAAGAACTACGGGGGTGGTCACGTGATGATAGGCTAAGTGTCTCATTTTTTACGGGTGCATTGGTAGGATGTACCAGAATGACATTTAGCCTATTGCTCTATACCTACCTGCATATTTTACAGACAAAAGTAAACTTTATCAAAAGCACGGTCGTATATTACAGACAAAAGTAAATTTAACTGTAATGAGTAGATCGCATATTGGTGAATTTGAGGAGTTGGTACTATTGACGGTAGGGGTGCTCTATGATGATGCCTATGCCGTGGCTATCACCAAGGAGATCAGCGAGCAGTCTGGTCGATCAGTTAATGTAAGCGCAGTGCACAAGTCACTGTACAGACTTGAAGAAAAGGGGATGCTGTCCTCCAGGCTCAGTGATCCCGAGTCAAAGCGGGGCGGTAAGCGCAAGCGCTTGTTCACCATCTCACCGTTCGGTAAGCAAGCGGTTGATGAGATGATGGAGTTAAGGATGAAGTTGAGAAAGCAGATTCCAGGTATGGCCTTTCAATGGAAGAATAGCTAGATGTCCGAATCAAACCAACTACCCAGGCTAGCGCATTGGCTCTTCCGATGGTATTGTCGACGAGAACTATACGAAGAACTCCATGGCGATCTTGAGGAGTTTTTCTATGAGCGACTCGAAGAACATGGCCCGATTAAAGCGAAAATGATGTACTGGTGGGATGTGATCAAGTGTTGTCAGCCCTATGCCTGGAAGGATTTAGAAAGTCAAAACTCAGAAATAATCATGTTTAAAAATTACTTTAAAACAGGTGTACGAAGCATGCGCAGAGCTGCTTTGAGTACGTTTATCAACGTCACAGGTTTATCGGTGGCCATCGGAATTTGTATGGTGGTCTATGCCTTCATGTTATTCGATTACAGCATCGATACCCACCATGAAAATAAAGATGTTGTTTTCTTAACTACTTCTTACGTGGATAGGGAAGGTGAGCTACTCCAATATGGATTCACGCCCGCTCCCATTGGTGAGGCAATGACCAATCAGATTCCCCAGGTCATTGACTTCAGCCGGATCTCTGATCAAAACGGAGTGATGAAGCATGGTGATAATGTTTTTCACGAACGCATCAGACTGGTTGATCCATCTTTTCTAAAGATGTTGACATTTCCACTCTCAGTAGGGAGTGCCAAAAGCCTCAACGATATCAATAGCATCATACTGAGTCATCATTCTGCGATCAAATATTTTGGAGAAACAGAAGCAGTGGGCAAGGATCTCATGTTGATTGTCGATGATGATGTACAAAAGACTTTTGTAGTGGCAGGGGTAGCAGAGCCGTTTCCTGATGAACACATCATAGATTTTGATTTTCTGATTAATATCAAAAACATCACGCTATTCGATCCAACATATGCTGAAAATGATTGGGCTGGATTCATAGATGCGACATTGATCCAGGTCGATCAACCTCAGTCAATTGCAGAGGTGAGCGATCAAATGGCGAGCTATGTGGTACTGCAAAACGAGGTTGAGAACGATTGGCCCATTAGATCATATGGTTTCGCTCCGATCGCTACTTTGCATCACGACTCGGCTTTTATCAGAGAGGGTATTTCATACGATGGCAGGCAGCCGGGTAGGATCACCCTGCCACTAGTAGGTGGCCTCATGTTGCTATTGGCATGTTTAAACTATGTCAATCTAGCGATAGTCCTGGCAACCAAGAGGCTCAAAGAGATAGGGGTGCGCAAAATGATGGGTGCAGTGAGAAGAGGCGTGATCGTACAATTCCTGTTTGAAAATTTAATCACCACGGGCTTTGCTACAATATTAGGTTGGTTGCTGGCATGGTTGATTTTTATACCGGGATTCAGTCATATCGCGCAAATGAACTACAGTGTCGACTTTACTGATCCATACCTCTGGATACTGTCGCTATTGATCATGGTGACTACCTCTGTAGTTTCAGGACTGTATCCCGCATTGTTCATTTCAAGGTTTAAAACGATTACCATTTTCAAAGGTGTGGTTAAGTTTAAAACAAGAAACCCATTGACCAAGATACTACTCGGTGTGCAGCTGATATTGGCCTGTGTGACGATCACCAACGCCATCACATTCGTTCAGAACAACGCTTACCAGAATGAAATTGACTGGGGATACAACCCTGGAAATATGGTTTACGCCACAGTATCTAATCAGGCGGATTATGAAATGCTGCGTGGATCCATAGCCGACCATAGTGATGTGCTAGAAGTATCCGGCGCAGAAAACCACGTAGGTGTGAGCCAGACCAAGGCTGTAGTGCACACCGCCGATCGTGATTTTGAAGTCAATCGACTCAATGTGGGACCTGATTATCTTGGCACTCTGGATTTTGAGTTAATCGAAGGAAGGCATTTCAATCCGAGACAGTACAGTGATCAACAGAGTGTGATAATTAATCGCAAGATGGCTGGCACAATGGAAATGTCCACGACCATCGGCAGCCAATTCAGACTGGATTCAGTCAATTACACGATTGTTGGCGTGATCGAGGATTTCCATTTCTACAACTTCTATAGTGATATCAAGCCTACCATTTTTACAGTAGCCCAGCCTGATGATTTTCGATTTATGGCAATAAGGACGGAATCCGGTGCTTCCAGAGGAGTGTTGGACGAACTTAAGGCACAGTGGGCCACATTGATACCTGAAAAACCATTTGAGGGTAATTATCAGATGGATGTTTGGGGAGACTATTTCCAATCTATTGAAAACTTTGCGTTCTTCAACAAGGCCGTTTCTTTTATTACGGTGCTGATGGTATGTCTTGGGTTGTACGGACTTATTGCATTGAATATTTCCAATCGCATTCGCGAACTGAGTATCCGCAAAGTGCTCGGCGCAGAATGGATCAATATGACCAAATTACTATCCAGGCAGTACATCATGATTATTCTTATTGCGTTAATTGGAGGATCGTGGGTGAGCTATGTAGTAAGCGATGCGCAACTAGAAATGTTGTTCCATTACAGAATTCCGAGCGTCTGGCCTGCTGTCATTATATCGTCTCTGCTACTAGTGGCAATTCTTGCGATCGTATTTGTCGTCCAGATTAGAAGGATAGGAGACCTAAACCCGGTCAAGGGGATAGGGTCTGAGTAAGAATTAGCTCCAAATCAGGTGCCGATATCTTACCAGCTTCAGCTCGGTGCTTCTTACTTCGGTATCTATTGGTTCATTTATTTCAACTTTCGACAAGGACAACTAAGACCGGTTCATAGCGTCACTTCGACTGAAGCTTGATCTCTGATCATGCGTAATGGAGAAGTCTCCTGCCAGGATGCAGAGGTGAATTTTCTGTTACCTCAACTTTTCTGCTATTGGATATGGGACGTCTCCACTACGGTCGACGTGACGTTGGTATTGAATCTAACTTCCCTTAACAACTCAAAGTCACCTGAAAGGGACTTTGACTGATTGGTTTGCGAGCTAAAAATCCATCAGCGTTAGATGGAATGCCACAGTCTATCCCATAGCGTCACTTCGACCGGAGCGAAACCAAGGGTTGGGCGAAGTGGAGAAGTCTCTTAGAAGGATGCAGAGGTGCATTTTCTGTTACCTCAACTTTTCTGCTATTGGATGTGGGACGTCTCCACTACGGTCGACGTGACGCTGGTATGGAATTATAATTCGTTTAGATAGCCCAAACACATTGTGTTCTTCAGATTAAGATTGAACTATTTTATTCAATAGGGTAACCCAAATACTTTGATCTCGTTATACTTTGCAATTCTACGTATTATCAAACTCAAAGTAATGATATCTAAAACGCTCACGGCTGCTTCAACCAAGCCGATCATCCTGTCAATCTTAAAGCAGGGTAATAGCTACGGCTATCTGATCATCAAGAAGATCAAGGAAATCTCAGGAGGTCAAATGCAGTACACGGATGGGATGCTTTATCCTGTGCTACATCGGCTGGAGAAAGAGGGACTTATCCAGTCCAACTGGACTGTCGAGGGCGAGACCCGCCCAAGGAAGTATTATGCGATTACTCCATTGGGTAAGGAGGCGCTGATCGAAGAACAACAGCAGTGGGCTCAGGTAACTGATGTCCTGGAGCAACTATGGACCATCTCACCAACCAGTAAGTAGAGCGTCATGGGATCATTCAAACTTGAAAAAGCAATAAAGACCTGGTTGAAGTCTTTTCAAAAGCATCAGGCCTTTGATGAAGGCAGTATGCAAGAGATGGAAGTACACCTTCGCGATCATATCGAAGATTTGATAGGCGATGGACAAACAGAAGAATCTGCTTTCAATACCGCAGTTGCGTCATTCGGTCAGGTCGATGAAATAGCCAAAGAAGAGTATTGGAATCACCAACGTAAGCCGTCGATTAGAACCATCCTGTTTGCGGCTATGGTGCGCAATTATTATCGTACCTCAGTTCGTACTATGATGCGCAACCCAATGGCCTCATTTATCAATGTATTTGGATTGGCAGTGGCCATAGGTGCTTGTATGGTGGTCTATGCCTCCTTTGAGTATGACTATAGAATCGATCAATTTCATGAGCACAAAGACCGGGTGTTTCTTTCTACTCATTTTGTTGATAGGGACGGTGCTCTTGAGCAATACGGGACAGCACCAGCACCATTGGGGCCTTCGATTGTGCAAGATTTGGCCGGAATTACGTCCATGACCCGCGTATTGGATCAGGCAGCAGTGGTCAAAGTAGGAACTGAGGTATACCATGAGAAAATACGCCTGGTGGATCCGCAGTTTTTGGACATGTTCACTTTCCCGTTGGCTAAGGGGTCAAAAACGACCTTGTCTGATCCTAATAACATCATTTTGAGCGACCAAATGGCGGAGAAGTATTTTGGTGACGCTGACCCTATGGGAAATGACATGGAGATCATCTACCCCAACGGAGCAAAAGGTGTTTTTATGGTCTCCGGAGTAGCAGAGGCCTTTTTAACGACAAGAACCATTGATTTTGACTTTTTAGTCAATTTTGAGAATATCAGTATTGCAGCTCCTGATTTCAGAGCTACTGATTGGTCAGAGACAGTTGCTGCTACTTTTATTCAACTAGACGACCCGAGCCAGTTGAACCTGGTGAAGGAACAGATGGAGAAGTATGTTTCTGTACAGGCTTCCGCCAATCCAGATTGGCCCATTCAGGCTTTTGATTTTGTCTCACTAGCAGAGCTTCATTTTGCCACTGGCAGGATCAAGGATGACATCTCATTTGACAACAATGCAGAAGCCAGGCTGGGTCTGCCTATCATGGCAGGCTTCATGATCCTACTGGCCTGTATCAACTATATCAATATCGCCATGAACAGTGCCGTGAAGCGCCTAAAGGAGATAGGACTCAGAAAAGTAGTAGGTGCGAGCAGATCGCAACTCATCTTGCAGTTCTTATCGGAGAACATAGTACTGACAATGTTCGCCTTTGGTGTAGGCATGCTGCTGACCATTCTGGTCTTCCTTCCCTGGTTTATCGATCTAGCAGGTGACCCCCTCACATTAAATTTGCTGGATCCTTATCTGTGGGTATTTGGTGGATCGATTGTACTCGTTACCGGCGTTCTATCCGGACTCTATCCTGCCATCTATATCAGCCGTTTTCAAAGTGTTGACATATTTGATGGTAAGCTTAGGTTTGGTCAGAAGAGCCTAATGACAAAGCTGTTTTTAGGACTACAGTTGATCATTACCTGTGGTAGTATTACTTGTGCCATCATCTTCGTTCAAAACAATAGCTTCCAACATGCTCGTGACTGGGGGTATGACAAGGCCAACATGATCTACGCCAAAACACCCGGTGCAGCAGGAGCCGAGCAGCTCAGAGATGCGATGATGCAGGTAGCAGGAGTGGAGCAGATAGCGCTTGCTCAGAATCATGTTGGCGAATCTCAATCGAGGGTGGTGATGCATTTTCCTGATAGGGAGTATGAAGTGGACCGACTGGATGTAAGTGCTCAATATCTCCAGACGATGGGAATCCCACTGAGCCAGGGACGGTATTTTATGGAGCATGTCGAGAATGACAAGCGTGCTGTTGTGGTCAATCAGACGCTGGTAGACGCACTCAGCCTTTCTCAGCCGATAGGCAAGATTTTCGATATGGACGATGAACGCTATGCCATTGTCGGTGTGGTGGATGATTTTCATAGCTACAGTTTCTTCGAAGTGGTCAGGCCCTTACTCATTGCGGTAGCGGATAATGAGCGGATGGACTATGTGGCCGTGCGTGTGGCTGAGCGAGACAAGGAGTCGGTCTATGCACAACTGCAGGAAAATTGGTCACAACTATTTCCTCAGACGCCTTTCCAGGGGGGCTATCAGGAGGATGTGTGGGGTAATTATTTCTCTTTGCTCTACAGCGCTGAGCGCTTTTATACAGCACTTGCCCTGATCGCTATATTGCTGGCCACCCTTGGGCTCTATGGGCTCATTACACTTAATGTAACGAGTCGTAGGCGTGAGTTTAGCATCCGCAAGGTGATGGGAGCTGAACTTGTGCATATTGCCAAAAGTGTCGGTTGGCAGTACCTGATTTTGTGTGCACTATCACTCATCATCGGGCTACCATTCAGCTACTGGCTGGCACAGTCAGCTTTGGATATGCTCTATGCCTATCCCATGCCATTGACAGTATCCAGTATGGTCGTCGCGTCGATGATCATGGTATTTGTACTCGTACTGGTCTTGTCTACGCATATCAATAATGTGCTGAAGTCTAACCCCACCGAAGGACTCAGGTCAGAATAGTACTTATGAAAGCAGCCATTTGGACAGCATACGGCCCCCCGGAGGTCATGGTATTGGGTCAGTTACCAAAACCTAAACCAAAGCCCAATGAGGTATTGATTAAAGTTGTTGCCTCCACGGTCACCGCAGGCGATTGTGAGTTGAGACGCTTTGACATAGCCACCTGGATCTGGTTGCCTGTCAGGCTGTTCATGGGCATCATTAAGCCTAGAGTGAAGTCTCTGGGCCAGGAGCTTTCCGGTATCATCGAGGCAGTGGGAGAAGACGTCAGTGAGTACAAGCCCGGTATGGAAGTTTTTACGACAGGCGGCATGAAGATGGGCGGATACAGCGAGTACGCTTGCCTACCGGAATCGCATCCCATCTGTGAGCGTCCATCCAACCTTAGCTTGCGAGAGTCTGCAGCCATCTCGACAGGGGGAACTAATGCCGTACACTTTCTACGACAAGGACGGGTAAGCTCTGGCGATCGGGTGCTCATCAATGGGGCAGGCGGGAGTATAGGCACCATGAGCCTGCAAATAGCCAGGCACATGGGAGCGACTGTCTGCTGCATTGATACCAAGGAGAAGCATCAAATGCTACTCGAACTGGGCGCAGACTCAGTGCTCGACCATCGTGAATCGGATTTCACACAACTGGACGAGCAATATGATGTGATCATCGATATAGCAGGTATTACTAAGCTCAATGGTGCTCTGCGCCGACTGAAACCAAAGGGTAGATTGGTACTGGGTAACCCAACATTTACCAGCATACTATGGTCGGTATGGGTAAATGCTACCAGCGATAAGAAAGCACCTGTAAGTCTGGCCGGAGAGAATGATGCAGATAATCGCTACTTAAAAGAGCTGATCGAACAGGGCGTCTTGAAGATTCCTGTTGACAGAGAATACCCGTTGGAGGAGATAGTTGCCGCACACCATTATGTGGAAACAGGAGCAAAAAAGGGTAATGTGCTGGTGGTTGTAGTCGGTGGGTAATATTCATGGTTCAATGATTAACCTCGAGTGAAGCTTGCGAAATGGTTCATTTATCGACAATTACAAGTACACGCCTAAACAATGGACTACAGGGTATGATTTAGCTTGAAATCACAAAAACCATTTGGCCTATTAGCTGAATACCCAATGTGAACTATTGGTTATTGAATATTATTCACCGTAGCATTTCCTGACTAAATTACTTCTATTCTATACTGTCAGAATTTGAGTACATCCATGGATACCTATTCTTCAAAGCACAAGCTAAATGCCAGGCTTACAGACCTTAAGCCATCTGCTACACTGGCGATCAACGAATTATCAACCCAACTGAAAAAACAAGGACGGGAGGTCTACAAGCTCGGGTTTGGACAGTCACCGTTTCCAGTGCCTGATGTGGTGGTCGATGCACTGCGCGACAATGCTGATCAAAAGGACTACCTTCCTGTGGTAGGATTAGAAGAACTTAGGCTACAGATAGCCAACAGCTATTCCGGGAAATTGGGGATTAATAGGACTGCAGATGATGTATTAATTGGCCCTGGATCCAAAGAACTCATATTTACACTGCAAGTGGCACTGGATCCCCACTTGATTCTTCCTTCACCCAGTTGGGTATCGTATGCGCCTCAGGCTCAGATAGCTGGTGCCCACACTTCTTGGATCAATACTACGGCAGAGGAGGGTTGGCTACTTAACCCTGTTTTGCTGGATCAGTTTTGCAGATCGGATACAAGTAGCCCAAGGCTACTGCTTATTAATTACCCCAATAACCCCACGGGAGCTACTTTTGATGAGCAACATCTGACAAGTTTGGCTGAAGTATGCCGAAAGCATAATTTGATTGTGTTGAGCGATGAGATTTACGGAGAGACACATTTTGAGGGCCAACATCGTTCCCTGGCGAGTTATTATCCAGAGGGTACTATCATCAGTACCGGACTGAGTAAATGGTGTGGAGCCGGTGGTTGGCGCATTGGTACTTTCATCATGCCACCAGAGTTATCATACCTAAGACGGGCGATGACTATCATTGCGAGTGAGACTTTCACATCAGTAAGTGCACCGATACAGCATGCTGCCGTTAGTGCGTATCAGGGTGGAGACCAGATTGTTCGATACCTTAGTAATTCAAGGCAGGTGCTAAAAGTGATAGGCTTGTTTACACATCAGTTTTTGACTGATAATGATGTTTTTACGGCCAAGCCCACAGGTGGATTTTATGTTTTTCCTGATTTTGGTAAATATCGCGTAACTCTATTAGCCAAAGGAATTGCCACAAGCGATCAATTATGCCACCAGCTTCTTGAAACAACAGGAGTGGCTCTATTGCCGGGTAGCGCATTCGGCAGGCCGGAAGATGAACTCACGGCTCGATTGTCCTATGTAGATTTTGATGGCCGGGCAGCACTTGATTATGCTGCCGATCATGCACCATTGAGTGCGGACGAAAATACCGTCGTTGCGTTAGCACCTCAGGTAAAACTCGGATTAGAAAAGATGGTAGAATGGCTAAAATCATGACCCTTATCGATTACGGTAGGTATAGAAGGTCCGACCTTTCATTGTTACTCCTGGCCACTGCTATGACCATGATTTCATCGTGCTCCGATCCTCAGGAAGAGTTGTCGTCGACCTATGGAGTAGTGACCAGTGCCAGTCCTGAAGCCACAGCTGCCGGGATAGAGATTCTTAATATGGGTGGAAATGCCGTAGATGCGATGGTCGCGGTTTCATTTGCACTAGGCGTCACGGAACCTGCTATGTCGGGTCTTGGTGGAGGTTGCCAGATACTGCTCGGGCTACCTGGAAGTCCTCCAATCATGATCAACGGCACTACGCTATCACCTGCGAGTACTCCTAAGGAAATGGATATTGATACGTTGACCTATCATCGTCGCTCGACGATACCATCTTCGCTAAAAGCGACCTACTATACATGGGAGAAGTATGGAAGCGGTCAGGTCTCCTGGGAGGCATTGTTACAACCGGCTATCAGGTATGCAGCACAGGGATTTCCGATAGGAGAATTTCGTTCCAAGGTGTATCACAGATATGCCGCTCAAATAATGGCAAGCACGCATCATGTAGATCCATGGTTGATGCCTGATGGCAGTATTCCTCAGGTAGGAGATACCTTAAGGCAGCCTTTGCTAGCGCAAACACTCAAAAGAGTCGCTAAAGGTGGGTCAGAAACATTTTATAAAGGTGAAATAGCAAAAGAAATCGCACAGGACATGCATGATAATGGAGGGTGGATAAGTTTACAAGATCTGGCAAGTTTTCCTGACCCTGAGGAGCGACCTGCGATTGGCACGACTTTCCAGGACTACAGCATCTATACTACTGCTCCTCCGACTGGTGGCTGGACGATGTTGCTGGCGCTCAACCTGATCCGGCAATTGAAAGGGGACGATGACGAGGAAGACCGATTGGCAATACTTGAAGCCTTGCGATTGGCCCATGAGGATAGATCGCAACGACCGGTATTAGATATCGACGATAGTGATTCTCTCCTTGCTGCCAAGCTCAGTGACGCATACGCTAATGCACTATTGGCTAACGCAATCAGTGGTGATTATACCAAGGAAACATCAGATGGTGGAGAAACGACTCATTTTTCGATTGTAGATGCAAAAGGTATGGCAGTGTCTTATACTGCAAGTATCAATGCATATTTTGGTGCGTTGGCTGCTGCGCCAGGCCTTGGCTTCTTATACAACACCTATATGGATGACTTTATTTTTGGCTACCCTGATCATCCTTGGAGCATAGGCCCTTCCAAGATGGCTTATAGTTCAATGTCACCTACCATCGTTCAAAAGAATGGCACAAATGTAGTCGTTTTGGGTAGTCCGGGTAGTGCCCGAATAATTTCCGCAGTTGCACAGGTCATTTCGAATTGGGCTGCCAATCAAAATATCATTCAATCCGTCGAGCAACCACGCTATCATGTGAGTAATGGGAAAGCTTATGCCGAACACATGACAGATTCAACTGATCTCAATGGTTGGATATTGACTAAAGGCCATCAGTGGGGTACTTTCAGAAAAGACTTGGACAAGGCACAACGCAACGCGTATTTTGGGGGTGTCCACGCTATCGCTTATCAGAATGGACGATGGGTAGGTGTAGCCGATCCCAGGAGAGATGGCTCGGCACTCACTACCGCAAATGATTGAATAGATGGCGATAGATATAATAACCTGACTGTTAGACATTAGGACTACTTATAAGGAAATAGGGTGAAGATGATCTCAATCATAATAGGTGTAGTTGTTAAAAACTAAAATTGTGCTATGAGCAAATCAGACATCTCTACCAGAGAAGATATTGACCTACTAGTCAGGAGCTTTTACAGCAAAGTCAGAGCGCATGAGTCTCTCGGCCCGATCTTTAACGAAGTAATCAAGGATTGGGAGGAGCACCTGGTAAAGCTGGTAGACTTCTGGCAAACCAATCTATTGTTTGAGCCAAGGTATAAGGGAAACCCAGTCAAGGCGCATCTGGATGTCGACAAGCATTTTGATGGCACAATACAGCAAGCTCATTTCGGGCAATGGATTCAATTGTGGTTTGAGACGTTGGATGAACTATTCGAAGGCCCAAAGCAACATCTGGCAAAAGAAAGGGCTCGCAATATGTCTCACATGATGTTTATTAGAATATTTCAGGCAAGGGAGCAAGTCACTTAAAAAAAGGCTAATCTGCCTCAATTAAAACTTGATCAGGCCATTTTCGGTTAAGCAATCAAATGGGTCATGGTACCGGCTTACCTTTGACGGCAGTGCTAATGAATTTTACATGATACTCTTTTAAGACTCCTTCTAAGGTCAAGCCCTGAAAAAGTACCGTACATACCACTACCACGTAGGTCATGGCCACTATGATTTCTTTATTGAAGACCTGTGGGTTCAATGACAGGGCCAGCGCGATAGGCAGTCCACCGCGCAGTGCACCCCAGGCCAATGCTGGTACTGTAGCCGGATCAATGATATCATCGGCATCAACCATTTTTACCGGTAGGTAGATGGCTACCCATCGAGCAAGCATCACTATGTTGGTAGCGATGAAGCCCAGCGCGAGTGTATCCGGCCGGAGGGGGATCATGAGCATCTCGAACCCAACAAGCACAAAGAGAATTGCGGCAAAAGTCTCCTTGATCAGCTGCCAAAACTTGTAGACGTAGGTACCCACAGCATGCTCCTCATGCGCCGAGGTTCCAAAATTACCCAAGGCAAGCCCTGACAGTATCGCGACAAGCACAGGTGACACACCGATGAGATGAGCAATATAGGAGCCGGCAAGTACCAGCGCCAGGGTGACGATTACCTCGACTTCCACATCATCATTGTCTACAAAATCGAGCACTTTGTAGCCAACCCAGCCGACGATAGCGCCTACCACCAATCCTCCAATGATTTGTTGTATTATCATTACCATCGCTCCAGAAGTGGAGAAGGTTGGTTCGTTCATGAAACTTGCACAGCTGATCAGAAGAAATGCCATAGTCACTGCCATACCACCATTGAAGAGTGCTTCGACCTCCATTTGTCTATTGAGTTTTCGGGGGATGGCGTAGTGCTTCAATGTGCTTGTCACGGAGATGGGATCGGTAGTCGATATGAGCGCGCTAAACACACCGCACTCTATAATGCCAATGGGCATATTGATGTAAAGTGCTGCAACATAGACTAAAGTACCAATGATGATCATCGAAATGAATACGCCTGCGAATGATATAAATGCTAATAACCCAATTTGGCCTTTGACATATTTCAGGTCTACATTGAGTGCCTGAGCAAACAGCATCGTGGGTATCACAAACCTTAGGAGTATGTCTGACGGGTCAAAACTAGCCACATGCCTGGCCAAATGGAGGCTTGGAAACAAATGCCCGGCAATGAACACAATCAGCGACAAAACCATAGCCAGGATAGTCAACCCTACCGTCGAGGGAAGCTTGAGATAAAAGGTGTTGATATAAATAAAAAGGCCTGATAAAAATACGAGGATCGCAATGACATCAAGAATGTTCATATTCACTTGCTTGGTTAATGACAGCAAGTTAGAATCGTGTCCTACTTTATACGATCCTTGTTTATCGGTACATTTTCATCAGTAAAAATACGGAGCTATATGAGAGATAGCTTTGCAGACTTTTTGATTAGCTCGGCTGTGTTTTGTACCCGGAGCTTTTTCATCATATTGACCCTGTGGGTTTCGACCGTTCGCGTGCTTACGAAGAGTTGATCGGCAATCTCTTTTGTTGTCTTTCCCTCCGACACCAGCTGTAGCACCTCCATTTCCCGCTCTGACAGTTTTTTATGTGATTCTCCCTGTATGGCCATGTTGTTTATCATCAGGCTCGATATCTCTTCGCTGAAATGCTTCTTGCCTAATGCCACATCCTCAATCGCATCAATCAGTTCACCCTCATTGGCATTCTTGATAAGATAGCCATAGGCTCCATTGCGCACCGCCTTGACCACATACTGACCTTCGGCGTGCATCGTCAGTACTATGAACTTGATATCGGACGATTTTTCTCTATACTCCTCGATCAGATCCAGACCGCTCATGTCCGGCATAGAAATGTCAATCAATACCACATGAGCAAAAGTAGATTCAAGCAGCTTCTTTAATGAAGTTGCACTATCTGCCTGCCCGACGATCTCAAAATTGTCATTTCTGGAAAGCAAAGAAATGATGCCATCTCTGAAGAGTTGATGATCATCTGCCACTATAATTTTAATCCTGCTCATACAATTGGTATTTCTATTTCGATAGTAGTGCCCTTGCTTCCACTCTTAATATCCATAGTACCGTTGACCAAAGTGGTACGTTCCCGCATGTTCCTTATTCCATTTCCATATTTCACTTTGTCTAAGTTAAACCCTTGCCCATTGTCGGCAATGAAATAACTTAAGTGATCCTCAAAAGCCGTCACTGAAATTTTGACCTCTGTCGCCTTCGAATGCTTGAGTACATTGTTGATGGATTCTTGAGCGATACGGTACATGGTGATGTGCAGCGCGTCATCCATAGCTATTGTTGGAGATACATCTTGTTTAAAGCGAATTTTGATGTCGTGATTGCTATTGATGTCCGATACAAGATTATTGATTGCTTCACCTACACCGAAATCAGCCAATACGCTTGGCATCAGGTTGTTGGATATTCTCCTGACCTCATCGATGGTGTCGTCCAGCCTGCTCAACAGCGCTTTTCGTGTGCCGCTGTTTTGGATATCTGATTGAATGTTGAGCCGCAGGGTGGTCAACAATGGCCCCAGACCATCATGGAGCTCCTTGGAAAGCCTTGTGCGTTCTTTTTCTTCACCATTGATCACAGACTTTTGATTTTCTATTCTCATACGCTCTTCAGCGCGCTTGAAGTCGCGCAGCTGGTTGCGCATACTGATCAATGCCGCGCCAAGTTTGTCCTGGTCGCTCAATGGCGTGTACTCAGCATTGAAGTTGCCACTACCTATGTGGCCAGCATAAATCACTGTATCGTCCAGGGCTTTCACCAGTTTATTCAACGCTTCGAACATACGACCAATTTCGTCTTGCTGATCCACATGGGTGGGTACACCATCGAGTATTCCATCAGACATAGTGGTTAGTTTCTTTTCCATTACTTTGATAGGCCGTACGATCATGCTCGCTAGCCCAAATGAAGCTAGCGCAATGATGGCGAGAATGGCCAATACAATGTAGAGCAGTTTTTCTTTGATATCATTGATGGAATACATCGCTTCGTCGTAATCAATTTCGCTTAGTATTGCCCAACGAACGTCACCCTCGCTGATAGGGCCATAGGAGCTAAACACCATAGTACCGCGATAGTCTCTGACGATTGATTCTCCGGATTCACCATTTAGTGCTTTTTCGATAGCTTCTGATTTGGCATCTACCGACCTGAGCCGACCATGGTTAAACCGGGATTTGGATTTGAGTTTGAAGTCACTGCCAACGAGATATGACTCTCCCGTCTCACCCAGACCTGTTCGCTCTAGCAATATGCTCTGTGGACTGAGCAGCTCGGCGATGGCATAGAGGTATTCGTCGTTTGGAAGTCGTCTGACAATGGCCACAGTGATAGGCTCGTTCATTGGAAGTGGAGTGACGTCAATCACTTGTAAGTCAGAAGAGATTTGGAAATCACCAAACTCCCATTGCTCTATGGTCTTCGGAATCGTAGCTGATCTCCCAATCTTTTGAAACAGGGGATGATGATTTATGGTTGGCAAACTATCAGTGAGGTAGATAGACTGAAAGGCGACAATTCTTTCTTTTAACTCCGTTTTGATCTTGGTGGCCTTGAGCTGTCTGACTGAAGACAACTGCAGTAAAACCCGCTCTTTGAGTGCAGATTCTGTCTGTCGAATAAAAAGATAAGCTAATAGCAATACCGCGGATATACATAAGGCGGTCATTAGCAGCGCTAGCTTATTCCTAATATTCAGATTTCTAAGAGCCATGGTTTCTCAAATCTCGAGCTGGGGTAATGACTAAAGCAAAATGCCCATTTGACTGATTGATAACGGTGACAAAACTATATAATAAAGGCGCTCAGGTACGAACCAGAAGTTCAAACAAAAGCAATATCAGTGTTTTTACGGATAGGGGTATACGTGTTTTTATCGCTAAATCTTACCGATTTTTCCTGTGAACGGACATCTGATCACTACTCTAGCTTTGTTGCAAACAAATGATCATGAAAAATATCAAACTTGCTTTTGCTCACATGTTATTGTTCGGAATGCTTATTCCGGTAGGTGCCAATAGTCAGTCGATGGATGAGGTAGAGAAGAACTACACACTGCTCACTGAAGAATGGTTGAAGATATCCTATCAACTCAAATCGTATGAAGGGCTATCGGAGTACTGTAAAAACCCTTCGACAAAGCAGCGTACTTCCTATGTGCTCAGTACCCTTCATCACTACGACTCTGTCTTGCTATCGCTAATGGAAGACCCCACGTTGAATATCGATCATAAGGAGTATAAGAAGACGGTGAAAGAAATAGAGGGGTTTGAGACTAAATACTCTGTTAGGAAAACCAACGAAATGTTATCAGAAAGCTGCCTGGAGCGACGGGCCCTGGAGAAGGATAAGGATGAACTTGCAAAGGATATAGGTATACATTCATATGATGGGCAGGTGCTCAACCTCGAAACAATGCTACAACGCTATCTCAATCATATCGATAAAAAGATCGTTGACATTGAGAAACATCTCCATGTGATACAGCCGCATCATTTCAAACCATTCGTAGTGGAGTTGGCGCAACAAGACGAGTAGGTTAGATGAAGTCACAGATAACTACGCGGTGGTTAGGTTATAGTGGCGAATTGTTGGAAGATGGCCCTGAGAGATCAGGGTCATTTTTTTGTATTTGTCTTGGCAAACGACATTTAAGACTTCATTCAATCTCCGAATGATAGTCCGTATTTATACGGATAGTGGCCAGGGGATTACTACCGATATAATTATGCCAAATCATACCTATCCCGGATGGTTATTCATTTCACTAAATTTATAATAACAAAGGATAAAGAAAGGTGGGGTGTAACCACCAAGTTCAAAGCCTTTGGGGTACCAAACAGGAATTAAAGAAATGGAGGTGGGATATGGAATTAGAAGCAATGTGGCATGTGTTATTTATATCTACAGCATTTTTTGCTCGCATTCTGCTGAACACAGCAGTTTACTACCGTCTACATCGGTACGAGATTGAAAGTGGCGATGCTATGGCAGAGATGTCTCAAAACTTATGGGTGCTGGCTTATGCCGCGGTTGTTCCATTTTGGTTGAGGTATCAGGGAAATACTATAGTCTACGCTGTTATCAGTACTATTCTAATGTTGTTGTCAGTCATGTCCTTAGGACACTTATTGGGCATAGAGCTTTATCCCAGATTTTGAGTTGGGCATGTCTTTGATCTCTAGTGAGATTATACTAAGCGCCATGCCGAACTAATACCTTACCGATGCTCAAATCAGTTGTGGTCAACTGCTTTGCCTGGCAGCTCTAAGGAAGGAATTTGATTTAAACACTAAAAAATATGACGCCATGGAACGTACAAACTCGATGACTGTAAAAATCAAGGCCGCAGTGGCATTGATTTCAATATTCCTTATCCTATTCGCAATTAATGTCATGTACAAGAATCACTTCTCTGAGCTGAAAGGCTTTTACACGTCGGTCTATGAGGACAGGCTAATGGCCGAGCATTATCTTTTTCAGCTATCCTCGCTACTGCAGGAGAAAAAGAAGCTTGTCGATGAGACAACCGAGCTCAACTCCTCGGACTATCACGCATTGGATGATGCTGTTGCTGAGGTACTGGAAAGATATGAGCTTACAAAGCTCACCAATACGGAAGCCATGTATTTCGCGTCCATGAAAGAAAATCTACAAGCACTCAAGTCGATGGAAATCTACACGATGTATGCCAATGAAGCCGAGCAGGAGATAGTTCGTGAGCGGATCAGCGAAACTCTGGCTGAAATTGACTTAGAATTGGTGACTTTAGCCGACATTCAAATCACCGAGGCTCAAGGACTTATTCGGGATTCTGATAACATAGTGTCCAACAGTAACCTCACCTCGCGGCTTGAGATTGGGCTGCTAATATTTGTTGGGTTGATTCTACAGGTCATGATATCCACCTATCAACCCGACCGGGTGAAGTTCGCAAACTACAGAAAGTGAGAAATCGAGCGTCAAGTATGGAGGCTTGCTTATTTGGGAGAAAGATAAGCACGCATATCGTTTTCCTTGGGTTGATGATTACGTTGGTGAGCTACGGGTGCAACCAGAGTAACGGACGCATGATCGCGCAACCGTTGAATTGGACCGGAAGAATAGTCGATGAAATCTCCGGCAATGCCAGCGTCGTAGGAAGCACCTATTTATCCGTTTACTCAGAGATCTACATCTATTCGGAAAATGACTTTAGGCCGATGACAGCTACCATCAGCATAAGGAATACCAATAGGGCGGATACCGTTTTTGTCAATAAGATAGAATATTTCAACACACACGGCACATTGGTGAAATCCTATATTGATAACTCCATTTTTATAGCTCCAATGGAGACCGTGGAGATAGTGATAGGCCAGATGGATTTGGAAGGTGGCACAGGGGCCAATTTCTATTTTGATTGGGCGATAGCGCGGGGTGTCAACGCTCCGTTTTTCGAAGGCATCATGGTATCTCACACAGGCGCGCAAGCATTCTCTTTTGTGACGCAAGGTCAAAGGGTAGATTGACGCGCTGATTCCAGAACATTAAGTCCCAGCGGCCAGCATGCAGCTATTGGTGAAAAGTATTTCGCGGCTGGCCCTGGGCACCAACTATAATTCTTTCTTCCGCTTAGCCGTTACCTGTGGATCATCCGTACTCCGCTCATCAGTGTTTATACGGGTCTTGACTGGGCGTACTACTTAGCTAAAAATGGCAAATTCTTCTGAACACTTCGTTTCAAGCTACCCTCTAGCTTTGATTCAAAGAAACGATTATGAAAAAGCTAAAAATAGTCATTGCGGTAGTGGTAGTACTGGGCGTATCACCCTGGAAAGGATTAGCACAAACCATGAGTATGGTGGAAGCGAACTACAATCGGCTGACCAATGAATGGCTGAAGATCTCCGGGCAGCTCAAGTCTTATGAAGGGCTCTCCGAATACTGCCAGAATAGTGACTTCAAGTCCTACACGGGATATGTATTGGGTACCATCCATCGGTACGACTCAGTATTGCTAGCGCAAATCAATCACCCATCATCGAACCTCAGGTCCAAAGAAGCTCAAAAGATCACGAAAGAAATAGCCGCTTTTGAACGCAAGCATTCAATGCGAGACTTCAATAATGTATTCGCAGAAAACTGTACAGACTGGCGAAAAATAGAGCGTACCAAATCAAGAACCTACAGTGCGTCGGGCGTGCATTCCTTCGATTCCCAGGTACTCAACCTTGAAATGATCCTGTACCGATACCTCAACCGTATTGACAAAAAACTCATCTCACTGGAGGATCACCTTGATTTCATACAGCCGCACCATGCCGGGACACTTGATCTGGTGTTGCTTTCGGAGCAATAGCCTTGTGAGGTCGGACGCTAAACAAGCCGTGCGACTTATAACGATAGGAGGTGGGTCGCTACTGCAAATGGATCAAGGCGAGGAGGCGCTTCTACCTATCAGTGCCACCTGTAGGGGACGCTGATATCGTATTGCAGTACCGATTGATTGGCACCTCGTTACCTCAGAGTTCTCGATGAGTAACTCTGAGGGTGATAACAGTTAGTAAATCAATATTTCTAATTCAATACTATTTTTAGCGGTGTGCTAGATGATAAGCATCTTTAATTCCCTATTATGCATGCTTGAAATTGTTAAAGGAAATCAAGCAGCTAATTCTAAACATGTCCCGTTGCAGGAATATCCTTCTGGTCGCTATGCTGGTTTCCATTTCTCATGAACTTGCTGCTCAGCATATCAACACCAGTTGTGCTATCGGTGAAAACCTTACACCCGCTCAGCGGCAAGTACAAGCAGCGGCCTTTAATGCTTGGAAAGCAAGCCAATTCACCAACTCAGCGACTTCACGTATAGCAGAAGCCAAGTACACTGTTCCGGTAGTATTTCACCTGATCGAAGGTGCCCCACAAATTACAGATGAGGATATTGAAGAGGCACTGGCGTCACTGAACAATGCCTTTTCCCATTCTGGTGATAACCCATTGGGACAGGACTTCAGTATGAGTATCTACGGCGTGGATACGGAGATAGAGTTTTGTCTGGCGCAAAGAGCACCTGATGGAGGTGCGACCAATGGCATCACCAGAATAGTATCGAAGTACAACAACTTCGATTTTGATCTTGAGACGGCCAAGCTGAAGACCATGATACAGTGGGATCCAACGGACTATGTGAATATATGGGTCGTGGATTTTATTTACTCGGAATTGATCGCCACGTACACAGGACGAACCTGGTGGACAAGAGCTGGGTTGGGTGGATTTGCCACGCTACCAGGCGACACAATTAGAACGGGTGACTTTTCAGATGGGGTAGTGGTGGCGGGGCTTTCGCCAGAGTTGCTAGCGCATGAAATGGGTCACTACCTTGGTTTGCTGCACACTTGGCAGGGTGGATGTAAGAATGACGACTGCTTGGTAGATGGTGATATGGTCTGCGATACACCGCCTGATAGCAGCACCGAGTTCTCTTGCGGTGACAATTCATGCAACACCGATACACTCTCTAATTTCAGTAACAATACATTCTTCACAGACACCACCGACATGGGTACCAACTTCATGGACTATGGCAATGGAGAATGCAGCAATGACTTCAGCCAGGGACAAGCAGAACGAATGCAGTTTCATTTGGAGCAGTATCGCATTGCACTATTCTTACAAAGTGATGATACCTTGAATGTTTGTAGTGCGCCTTGCAACAATAATCTATCGACTGACTTCAGCTTTGACAATCTGTATCCTATTCCAAATGTTCCTCTAAACTTCACGAGCAGTGCGGATAGCTCCGCCAATTACGAGTGGTATGTCGAAAGGTTGGGACCTACCACTGCTAATTATTCGGTTGGCTGGCTGACTGGTGATCAACCAAGTGATAGCGTTCCTGTTGCTACTACGCCTGATCTTACTTATTCATTTCCCGAAGTGGGTAAGTACCGAGTATACCTGAGAGCCTATCGATCTGATGATCCGACCTGCTTTACCTCTTCTACAGAGATTGTGGGCGTCACTTGCGGCGTGGATGCCAGATTCTATCCCGATAAACGCATTATTGCTAGTAAGCAACCTAAGGCACTTCTTTTTGACTCTGTCACCTTCACCAATATCTCTGAAAATGCCACCGATTATCAGTGGACAATCACCCATAGTAGTTACAACAGCAGTCCCAACCTACCCGAATTCACATCCGATGTTGTAGATCTCACTTATAAATTCACAGAGCCTGGCGACTATAGCATTACCCTGCAAGCGTCTGCAGGAGACTGTGTTGATGAGACCAGGACGTTCCTACTACCTGTGGTCGATCCTACGATTGATGGTATTCCTGCTATTGAGAGTATTTTCTGCCACAACGACGACAGTGTATTGGTCAACTTTAGGATATTCAATCCAGGCTATGATACCGTCAATGTGGGAATGCCAGTTTCGTTCTACACTTCCGACCCACGGGAGTCCAGCCCTCAGCCCATCCTGCTTAAGACTTACCGACTGCCACGGATTGTTTATGGGGTCGATAGTGAAGGTTTTAGCACACACGTACCCGGAATAGATGCATTTGATCCATTGTTCATCGTCTTCAATGATACTGGCACAACCGATTTTCCTATTAGCTTCCCAGCGCCCGATTTAAATGTTTACAGTTTTGATACTGAGTTCCCACCCAGTGGATATGCAGAGCTTTCTTACCAGAATAATGTGGCCTCTTTTGTCAACATAGAAGAGTTCCTGGACTTACCGGACATCTGGGCTTGTGAAGATGAATTCATTAACCTGGAGGTCGATGATCGATGGGTTGATGCTACATGGCGATCTGCTAGCCGCGGACTATTGGGGACCGGGAATCCTTTGACTTATCAGGTAGACGCAGAAGATACAATTTACGTTAGTACCAACTCACGTATAGGATGTGTAGCTCAGGACAGTTTCTTGATCAATATCAGCAGACCGGAAGTAGTAACTCCAGACTCGGTCTATCGCATCGTCCGTGGAGAAAGCGTGCGACTAGGGGCGAGCGGTGGTGTGAGCTATTTATGGGAGCCGCCAGACGGCCTTGATAATCCAGCAAGCGCTACTCCCAATGCCTCACCGTTCAGTACCACCGACTATACAGTGCAAATGATGGATTCTATCGGCTGTATAGATATGACAACTGTGCGCGTTTATGTGGAGACTACCGCGCACATTCCAAGCCTGTTTACACCGAATGGAGACGGTCAAAACGAGCGATTGCTCGTCTATGGATTGGAGGATGTAGCGAGCTTCTCATTGAGGATATTCAACCGACTCGGCAATCTGGTTTATGAGACGGAAAGCCCCGAAAATGTAAGCGTGCAGGGTTGGGACGGTACATGGAAAGGTCAGGAGCAACCTTCAGGACCCTACTTCTGGCAAGTCACCGGCCGCTATAATAATGGCAAGGAGATGCTGCTCAACGGAGAGAAATCCGGGGTATCGCATTTACTGAGATGATCATGATAAAGAAGCTGTTGACCATATCTTTATTCATGCTGGCTGGGCATTCCATGATCGCCCAGCGCTATCAGTATTCGCAGTATAATTATGCCCTCATGCGGGTGAACCCTGCGTCTATCTCTTTATCCGATTATGCGATCGTTTCGTCGATCTACCGATCTCAGCAGAGTGTCACAGATGTGCAGCTGAATTCCTTATTTCTTTCTGCTAAGTACCCTTTGATCAAGAGCAATGGCGGTCGCCGATGGTCTTCGATAGGGTTCTCATTTGCGCAGGACAATGCCGGCCTGGATGGTGTATTCGAGACCGATGAGCTCGGCGTGACTTATGCCTTCAATTTTGATTTGCCCAATAATCAGACCTTCAATATCGGCTTAACCGGAGACTATCGATCTAGGAAGGTGAACACCGAAAATCTTACGACTGGCAGCCAGTTTGTGCCGGGGCAGGGCTTTGATCAGGGGCTGGACTCAGGTGAAGATTTCACCGCTTTCAATGGCAACTACGTCTCACTAGGAGCTGGGCTGGTATGGCAGCAACTCGATGATGATGACCAAGGTATTGCGCGCATTGGCCTGTCTTTCTTTGACTTGAATACGCCCGTCGAGAGCCTCCTACCGGGAATGGTGCCTCTGCCAGTGACGATGGTAGGAGAGGCCGGCTACAGGCTCTACAGCAATCGAACCATCAGTGTATACGGTGAAGCATTGTATGCCAGATCGAGTGGGACCCAGTTCCTCAACATCGGAGCTGTAACCAACTATGACCTAGGCAGTGTGAATCGTGATTTCAGGGGACAGTTTCTTCGGTTTCATACCAAGTACCTGCTCGATGAGGGTGTCATGCTGGGCATCCAGTGGCAGAGGGACAACTTCTCCATCGGCACCAGCTATGACATCCCCATCAATGATGGCGAAGCACATCGCGGCGCATTTGAAGTAGGTTTCGAATTGGGCAAGCTCATTGAAAGTCAAAACAAGTCGAAGAAGCGTAAGAAAAAGAAACGAAAGAGAAGCAAGCCCAAAAAGAAGACGCCCATGCGCAGGCCGAACACCTCGCGCTATGAAAACATTGCCAAGAACCTACAAGACAGCATACCAATTGACACTGTGGGTGTCGTCGAGACGATAGTCGAGGAAGCGGCTCCAATCGAGCCAGTAATTGAACCTATCGATGCTCAGGAAGCTCCACTTTCAATCACCTTAGTTTATGGATTTGAGTTTGCAAGTGCAGATCCTCAGTTGGATACCGAGCAGATCCTATCGGAAATCAGAGCGGCATTCAGGAAATACCCCAATGGCATAGCTGAAATCATCGGTCATACCGACAATGTTGGCTCAGAAGGTTTTAATCAGCGACTCTCAGAGCAGCGTGCCAAATCACTCCGGGATATCCTTGTGGAAGCCGGTCTCGATCCCGCTAGGGTCATTTATTCCGGTAGGGGTGAGTCGCTACCACTCAATGACAATAGCACTGAAGAGCTAAGAGCGCTCAATCGCAGAGTGGAAGTAGTAGTGATTAGGAGATAGCATGTCGCCGTTCGAATTAATGTGAAGTCGTCATTCCGATAAAATAGCTCTGAAATTTTAAAAGACTATTTATCCAGAATCTCCTAGGATACCAACTTCTCAGAGTAACGTTGAATTAACCTAAATATGATTTTAAATATGTAGAGCTAAGGCTTTCGATGATCAACTCTAAAGCTCATGATTAATTAGTTGGGTGAACGAGAATCCTGTCTCTATCTTTTAAATCTTTGACATACCATTTTTGCCCATTAACTATGGCTGAAATACTCTCCAGTGAGTGCTCAAATACTTTTTTGAATTCCCCATTGCTTCCAAAATTAGATCTTCTAACTACCTGAGAAGTTAATTCAGCTTTTACATCAACAGTCGATAAACTATCTTTTTGCAAATAGCTGTATATGGTTCCGATAAGCAGAGCTATCACTGGCGAAACGGTAGTCACCCAAGCTTTGATCTGCTTCTCAGAGTCGTGAGATAATTTGGGTCTTCGTCCTTTTTTGATCCATTCAAACTTCACCTCATATTCTATGTCCACTGCTTCTTTGATAATTCTGTAGAACAATGCCTTATTTCTTTCGATAGTTTCTATGTTCTCTAAAGCGAGCAATAAATCCCTAAAGCCCACGACGCTCGAGTGCTTTTCAACCTCCTCAAGCAATAAGTGATAGCACATTTTTGAATTTTCATCTATAATCAGAACCAAGTCATGATAGTTTTCCAGTGTGACATCCTCGCCTGTTACGGTTTGGCCTTGTGAAGCCTTTATGTATTTTTTATAAGCTCTTATTGACCAACTGAGTGACCAGATGATATTGTACATATACTCGGACTTATGTTCTTCGTCTTTCGAGGAAAGAAGCAAAGTACCAATCATCCGTGAGATGTGACCGTCCAACACGAGTGTATCAGTTAGAAACTTTGGTAACTCCTCTCTTCTAAATTCTTCAATGAGTTCTCTTTTCATTGTCTGAAGTGAGGCTTCTACTTCATTTCTCAGGAGTACCTTTGGCAGGATGATAGAGGAAGCCAATGTGATGGTGATACCGGCAAGAATAACCTCAAAAGTTGACTCTGATGCATTGCTAGTTGGTTCACCAAATATTGACCCCCATATGCCCAACCCTATCAGGACTAGAATGCCAATTACCACCAGTAGATACATTAGGGAAAAAATGAAATTGATCCATTCTTCTTTAGACATTTTCTTCTTAGGTTGAAATAGTAAATCCATATTATTTGAGTTTTTGGATGATTCCAAATTTTCCATTTGAAAGCCATTGAGGCTCTTTATTACTAATTTCTTTGGCACGATGAGGATCGAACTGGGCCAGGATCTCGGATTTCAGCGTTCTGATGACAAATTGATTATTAGTCAAAGTAGCAGCTCCATTAAAGTCCAATGGAATTTTGCGATCCTCATAAAACCTTCGATAGTTGGCATCTCCTTTACTAATGAGCAAATTATTTTTTTCAAATCGGAGACAAGGATTATCAGTAAGATCAGTAAAATGAATCGGACAATTCCAAACGGTATCCACAGTGATGTCAATTCTACCTGATTCCTTTAAGGAGTTAAATCTATTTTGAAACGCTCCCCCAACTTGACTTACTAGAAAATCAATATCCGTTGGAGTTGTATCCGACACAAAAATAGGTCTAGCCTTTGGATACATTTTTACTGAAAGCTCGGGATAGGTTTCGAGTATCATCATCGTAAGTACTAAATCCGAGAACAGCTCCAAACCACAGTTGTCCAGCAACAGATGGACATTGTCCACCTCGTTGAGTGATGAGATGAGCAGATCACTATCGTCGTGCAGAATGCTGACTGACCCATCTGACTTGTTTATTTGACTGAGATCAGCACTATTTCCAGTAAGGCTGAAGTGTACAGACTCTTCTAAAGTCAGCGTCTCCAAGTTAGACCAGATATCTTTGAAAGCATTCAAATGTTCTGCAACCTCTAGGTTCTTCTTAACAGCGAAAGGGTCTATCCTCAGGGTATCGAACCGAATGATATCCAGAATCTTTTCGTAAAAATAAATTTCCGTGAAAAAGAAAGGAGCTTCCAGTATCGACATGGAGTCGTAGCGTTTCCAGAATGGCTCCCAATAAGCAGAACCCCAAGAAAGAGATTCTATTCGCTCAATCCGCTGCTCCATAATAGATGAGGAAAATTGAACAAGATTCGAAATAATGTCAGTATCCCAATCATGAGATTGGATGATACTCTGAATGATTTTAGGTAAACGATTCTTAATGGTGAATCTGGCGAATGAGCCTTCAACTCTGGCATCAATATATGGATAGTCTTGTAGCGCTCTCATTTTACTGAATTTTCAATTATTTCAATCTCTTCCTCCGTCAAGCCATATAGCTCATACACCAGCCGATCTATCTGCGCTTCTTCCTTACTCGTATCTGCCTGAGAACCTGTCTTCTTGGCCGCCAGGATGGTCGTAACGAGGGGTTCTATTGCCTTGCGCTGGGTGTCGGATGGGGTGGCGATAGGAATTTTTGAAACATCCTGCGTAAACCATCTAAGCCTTCCTCCTTGCTTGGCATTACCCAAAACGCTTGAAATCTGAGAGTAGTAAAACCAAGTGGTTTTTGCATTTAGAATTCCCAATAAAGTCAAGTCATTTGATGGGATGAAATAACAAGTATTAACAAAATAATGGGTGTCTTCTGAATATGAGAAGCGACTCTCTTTAGCAATGTCCGGATATACTATTTTTGGTTTTTCAAACGCTTCATAATAGGCGCATGCCCTCAATTCCCACCAGTGATTGCCCTTGTCCCATCGCGCTTCTAATTTTTTCTGATATTTACTCAGATGCTTAAAAATGGCCGGATATTTCTGTATCTCAATTCCAATTTTGGATAGAATGATAAACCTCTTTTTATCTCTGATGTGATAGAACCTTACATCATCTCCTACTGCAAAGGGGAATATGATTTCGGCCGATTTTGGGTCTTTGGCGATTAGCTCGTTCTTCCTTGGTTCGTCAATGATGAATGCTTCGTTAAAACCAGTAAGAATTCCTCTATAAAACTTATTGTCAACGAATTCTCCCAGGGGTTCACCTTTTGATTTCATCTTAGAAAGGATCGCATTATTCTCGGGATTACTTAGACTCCAAAAATCAGCTCCAAACGAGTCGTTTGATAATTCAATTGATGATGTTTGAACGACGGACTGGAGTTCATCAAATTCGAGTGAATTAACTTGAGTGAACAATGTACTCTGCTTATGCTCTGATTTTGTAATTCTATATATAGCAGGAAAGGTTGCCGCAGCGTCAAACACCGGAAGTTCTCCGAAATCAATGATTTCGTTCATTTCCCTTTCTCTGAGATATTTTCTTAGGTTCTTGCCATAATTTGCTTTGGTGAATTTGTTAGAAGTAATCATGCAGAAGGCACCTTCTTGTTTTAGAACCTGTATCCCTAGCTCGAAGAAGTAAACGAGTAAATCGGCAGTACCAGCAAATACTTCGAAGTTTTCCTTAAGATATTTCTTTATCTCACCTAGTTCCTCCTGTCTTATATAGGGCGGATTCCCAATACACACATCGAATCCCACAAAGTTCCCCTGATCGTCGAGCACCTCAGGAAACTCAAAGCGCCACTCAAAAGCATTTTGGTAAATGGTATCGTTGAGCTGGTCTTCTCTTTCTTTTTCTTGTTGCTGTAGTTTCTTTTTAAGCTTCTTGAGCTCTGCTGCTTTAGCCTTTTCACTCATTTGCGCACCGAAGAGGTCAAGATTGCCTTCCAGCAGCATGATCTTGCCCCGGGTCTCGGAGATTTTCTTTACTAGTGGGTCTCGGTTGAGCACAGAGCTGCGAAACTGCTCCTTGATCTTACGGATAAAGGCCTGTAGCTCCGCCTTAGCTTCTTTGTCGTTGGTGTCTTTGTAGGCAGTCACCGCATTGCGGTAGGTGGCTATGGAGAACTGCTGCTTTTTGAAGACTTCACTGAGGTCCTCATCCAGCGCAAAGCGACTAATCAGGGAGTTGCCTGTTTTGATGTTGATGTCGATGTTGGGGAGCGTTTCGAGTTGCCTCACATTCCCCTCCTTATCAAGGAGGGGTGCCGAAGGCGGGGTGGTTTTGGACGACTTATCAAGCTGGGGTGCCGAAGGCGGGGTGGTTGCCTTATCACTCCATCCAAATTCATTGCTTATTTCCTCCAAGACGGCCTCCGGTTGATCAAAAACCCAATGATTCTCGATTCTGATGACTTTGATGCCAAACTGATGGATAAAAGCATCCCGCTCCATGTCGTATTCCATCTGGCTGAGGTGCATATGTCCATCGCCATCCAGCTCAACGGCGAGCTTCTCGGATGGACAGTAAAAGTCCAGAATATAAGGCCCTACAGAATGCTGGCGTCTAAACTTCCTGCCTTGCAGCTGGCTTTTTTGAAGCATTTTCCAAAGTGCAGCTTCCGCAGGTGTAAGGTTTGACCGCAGATGCTTTCTAAAGGATTTCAATTCAGGACGGTTCATGATTTGGTCTGAACCACCCCGGTCTGCGACCACCCCTCCTTGAGAAGGAGGGGAGCTAGTGCCATAATATGCATGCTTCAGCAACTCTATCCACAACCTGAGTCGGCAGATCTTCACAGAGTTGGGGTTGATGTCCACACCGAAGAGGCAGTTTTCGATCAGGGTCTGCTTTTCATGGAAGAGGGTCTCCTGCACGCGTTGGCTTTCCTTATTCCCTACTTTGTATTCGAAGAGTTCCCCATCGTCGTACTCCACGTGGAGTTCATCATTTTGCACGCTGATGTTGTATTTAAGGCGCACGCCAGCAGCATCGATGAGCACGCCCAGGTCGTGCTTGATCACGATGAGTTCATTGAGCGCCGACACGAGAAAGTGCCCCGAACCTACAGCAGGGTCGATGATCCGAATAGAGTTGATCAGGTCATTGGCTTCTTTGAGCGAGAAGTCTTTGTTTTTCAGATCAGTAAAGGTCTCACAGCTCCAGCCATTCGCTTCATTGAACTTCTGTACCACAACACGGCGTATTGTCTCGCGGCACATGTACATCGTGATGAAGCCAGGCGTAAAGAACGAGCCGTCCTTATAGCCATTGATTTTTTCAAAGATTAGCCCAAGGACGGACGCATTGATCAGGCTTTTCTTCTCCTTGATGACTTTCTTTTTTCCCTCGGAGGAGAAGTCATACGCATCCAAAAAACGGAAAAGGTAGGCGAGTGTGTCAGGATCCTCCTTGTTCTTGTCTAGTACGGTTCCCGGTCGATAAGGAAGGGTGGTGTTGTCCAGCTGAGAGATCAGGATGGTCTGATCCTCCAGCTCTGTTCGTTCAAACAGGGAGCTGTTGAGATAGGGCACCTTGTCGTAATCCGCGACACTCGAGTGACGTTTCTCCGGCTTTACCGCCAGCACATCAAAGAAAAGCTTATTGAGCTGATCCCAGTCGGGAATGCGTCCGCTGTTCAGGAATTTGAAAGACTCGTCTTTATCGTGATAGCTGAAAAGCTGTGCTTCGAGGAGTTTGAGAAACAGGATTCTATTGATCCAGGTGATGCATAGCTCCAGCGCAATGCTATATCGCTGTTCTTCGTTGGTGATGCCGTATGAATAGAGGTTATCTACTTTGGTCAGCGTCACATCCCGTTCGATGGCATGGATGGCATTTTCGAGCATCGATCCGGGATTTCGCTGGCCCTCTGCCTTTCGGTTAATTATCTTCTTGCCTTTGCCTTCCTCTTCGAGCCCGATGATATGCAAGAGCTCGTTGTAAAATGCACGGTTGAGCGTATTGCTGTCATTAGCAAAAGACTGCTTGAGCAGATGTTCCGGTGAGAGCAGTTTATATAAATTGACCTGCTTGTCTTCGCTTGCTTTGGCGAATTGCCTGATATCAAAGTAGGCGTAGGCCAGCTCGCTTTGAATCTGCTTGATGAATGGGCTCGCAATGTCTTTATAAAAGCTGTTGGTCTTTTCGCTATCTGTCTGGCCTTTGTTCCAGTCGTTGTATTGCTTGCGAAAAGCGGTGTTTTGATAGATCAGGCTATAGAAATCAGCCGCGTCAAACACAAACCAGTGGTGAAAATCGCTGATGATGAGGTGTTTGAGCTCGTTGTTGTTATGATCCACTCGCTCGCGCATGTAGTAGAGCATCAGCTCATGCATGCTCTTCTTATCCAGCGTTTTCTCCGTCACCATATCGGCACTTCCAGGAGCTTTGGTTTCGAAAAGCACACCGGCGGTAGTGGTATCTATTTTACCATTGAAGATCACAAGATCAGCCCGCCCCTTGGTATTCATGGCATAGCGATCCTTGTAATAGACATCATTGAGAAGGTCACGGAGGGGAGCTTTAAAATGCTCCTCTGACTCAGGGTTTTCCAGCGTCTTGAGGTAGATATCTAAGCAGGCAAGGAACTTATCCATTTGCGCCTTGTCCACGGGAACTTTCTTCAAGGTGGGGTTAAGGACGTTGGCTACTTTTCGCTGGAGCATTTGACAGATTAGTAATAACGGCTTTAAGATAGCCAATCAGGGTGATTTTTTAGCTGCTAAGCCAACCCGTAATGAAGTCTAAGATCCCGATACCTCAGCAGGGTCGGTCAAGGTGTACTATGCGAGACTTACCATTGCGGTAGCCCAAAGTCAATCATACCCAATGACAATAGCACTGAGGGGTGAAGAGCGCTCAATAGGTGCATTGGAGTGGAAGTGATCAGAGGGTAGGCAGCCAGGAATTATTTCCACCTATCAGTGTCACCTGTAGGGGACTCTGATATCGTATTGCAATACCGATTGATTTCTCAGAGTTTTCGATGTGTAACTATGAGGGTACTAAATCAGACCACAACATTGAAAAATGATTTTAAAAATCAATTTGAAGCGGAATCAGCAATCGTCAGGCGCATCACCATTTCTCCACTTTCTTCATGAAGAAAATGCTTCATCAGGTGAAAGCCATATTTGTCATAGAAGGCCCGGCCGATAAGGTTCTTCTCAAATACCTCTACTTCCAGCTGATCATGTTGTGACCTCACGTGGTTCACTAGCGTACTTCCGATACCCTGACTGTGATTTTTGGGATGGACAAATAAGCCTCCAATCTCATTGCCGATCATAGAAATAAAGCCGACTACTTCATTATCGACCTCATAAACCCACGTCAAGGCGTCAGGATGTGGCATATAGATATTCCGCATGTCTGCCTCTACTTTCTTAGCAAAGTTTTTTGGTAAAAAGTCGTGAGCAATTTCGGTGGCTGCCACCCATACCTGCATGGTTACGCTGAGGTCAGAGGGCTTGTATTTTCTGATCATATGGATGCAATCTAAGTTATCCATTCAAATCTGGGAGGGCCTGTCAAGTGATACTCCAGGAGATATTCGATCGAGGCTGTTCAAAATCAATCAAGTTAAATAATAAAAGTACGTAAGTACAAGGGCCCTCAATAGGTGTGTGGAGTTAATTATTATCAGGAAATAAGGAATCATAGTACGATTCGAGAAGCTAAAAGAACTTCTTTCAAAATATTCTGGTTGTTCGATCGTCTTCAACAAAAAACATACAAGAATATGTCTAGTAAAATCTTAATAACCGGAGCGAGCAGCGGCTTTGGCAAATTGACCGTGCTTGCACTTATCAATGACGGACACACGGTCGCAGCGGCAATGCGCGGTGTGGCTGGTAAAAACAAAGAAGCGGCCGCTGAGCTATCTGATGCAGGCGCTAGTATCGTAGAGATTGATGTCACAAATGATGACAGTGTGAATACAGGTGTAAGCAAAGCTATTGATGCAATGGGTGGCTTGGATATTGTCATTAACAATGCCGGGGTTGGTGTCATTGGTATGCAGGAGCATTTCACAATCGAAGATTTTAAGAAAGTGATGGATGTTAATGTATATGGAGTTCAGCGAATGAACAGAGCTGCCTTACCACATTTACGAGCTCAGCAATCGGGATTGATCATTTACATTTCAAGTCTTCTTGGGAGAATGGTGCTTCCTTTTTATGGGCCATACAATGCCTCTAAATGGGCATTAGAAGCTTTAGCTGAAAACTACCGTATTGAACTGGCCGGATTTGGTGTTGAGAATGCCATTGTTGAGCCCGGCGGGTTCGAGACCAACTTCTTCGGTAACCTGATTCAAGCAAGTGACCAAAGCCGAAATGAGAGCTATGGAGAGTTTATGAATGCTCCACAGCAAATGGGAGAGGCCTTTGGTGAAACATTGGCTAATAGCCCTGATCAGAAGCCAGAAAAGGTGGTCGAAGCTATTGCGGCCCTGGTCAACATGGATAAAGGTAAACGACCTTTTAGAACGGTAGTCGATCATATTGGCATGGGAGAACCCATTACAGCCTATAACGAACATCTCGAAGGAATCATGAAAGGCGTATTCGCCAACTTTCAGATGCCTGAAATGCTGGGATTGAACAAGTCTTAAGCTTATCCAATCACATGATTAGAAGCCCGTATCATCAGATATGGGCTTTTATTTTGTTGTCACTCCGCCCATTTCAGTAAAGAAACTATCAACCGGTTCCCACAGCTCTACTTTGTTACCCTCCGGATCCATAATGTGGACAAACTTTCCGTAATCATATGTGGTGATCTCATCAAGGATGGTCACTCCGTTAGCGTTTAGTTGTTCCACAAGTCCTTCTAAATTCTGTACGCGGTAGTTGATCATGTAGGGCTTGTCAGAGGGATCGAAGTAATCTGTGTTTTCCTCAAAAGGCGCCCATCTGAGGTAATTGATTTCATCGGGACTATTGGCATTTCTGAATTCAAAGGCAGAGCCAAAGTTGTCAATGGCCAGCCCTAGATTCTTGCCGTACCACTCACTAGTCGTACTTGGGTTTTTTGATCGAAAAAAGATGCCTCCGATACCTGTGACTTTTGGTGTGGGTTTACTCATGGTTGTGTTTTTTATAATATTCGATTCTGATAACTTTTCTTGACTATGAGGGGATTGACAGCCCATAAAAAGGAATGTCAGTGCCACGGCAATTGATTTTGTGTTTATCATTTGATCATCTTTTAGGATGAGCAAATCAATTGAACTTGCCGTTCTTCGAGCTCATACTTTAGGGTGATTTTAAAAACATTCAAGAGGAGATACACATGTTCAGACTGTTTTACGGCATATTGACAAACCGTTCTACAGAATGTTGTTTCATTCTGTGTTGTAGATAATTGGGTCGAGCGATAGCTTCTTTATTCTTTGATTGTCCATTAATTTGCGGCCTTAAAATTATCCACTCAAATGGCCAACTCCCTCTATATCACTACCGCTGAATCTTACTGTGGCAAGTCGCTAATAGATCTTGGAATCATAGATTATGTTCTTCGCAGAACTAAGCGTGTGTCTTTTTTCAGACCCATTATTTCGGCCGATATTGGCATGAGGGACAAGAACATCGAGTTGATCCTTGGGCATTTCAAATTGGATCAAACCTACGATGAAGCTTACGTATACCATCAAAAAGAAGCCAAAAAACTGATCTCGGCAGGCAAGACGGAAAAACTGCTGGACAAGATCATTAAGCAATACAAAGCTTTAGAGGCCAAGAGCGATTTCATTCTTTGCGAGGGTACTGATTTTTTAACCGAAAGCAGTGCTTTTGAATTTGGGATCAACGTACAAGTCGCCAAGAATATCGGTAGCCCTGTTTTGATTGTCGGTAGAGGGGACAATGGCAGGACGGTCGAGGACGTCATTGGTACGATGCAGCTGGCTATCGAAAGCTTCCATGATGAAGACTATGATGTCATGGGTGCGGTCGTTAACAGAGCAGACCCGGATAAAATACAACCACTGCTCAAGGCCATGAAAAAAGAGTTGCCCACGGGACTATTCCTATCGGTCATCCCTACGAATGATTTATTGAAGAGCCCTACGGTGAAAGAAATCGTAGCTCATTTGGATGCAGATATTCTTTATGGTGGCGACAAACTCGACGCTCAGGTATATAGATACTCTGTAGCCGCCATGCAGCTCCACAACTACCTGGACAAGGTAACAGAACGGTCCGTGGTGATCACCCCCGGGGACAGGGGCGATATCATTCTGGGTACATTAGCAGCTCATCAATCCCAAAATGCACCGCAGGTATCCGCTATGATCCTTACAACCGGATTAGCACCTGATACATCTATCGCTAATTTGCTGGAGGGCATACCAGATATTATCCCCATCCTCTCCGTCAAGGACAATACTTTTGAAACAGCCTCTAAGCTTGGACATATCCAATCCTATGTCAATACAGACAGTACAGCTAAAATTGACGAGTGTCTCAGGCTGTTTAAAGAGCACATAGATATACGAGCGCTTGAAGAGATCACATCCAGAGTGGTTGCCAGAGGCACTACACCAAGGATGTTTCAATACCTTTTGACGCAGCGAGCCAAGACTAATAAGAAGCATATTGTATTGCCGGAAGGTGAAGATGAGAGGATACTGAGGGCGGCAGAGCTTTTGCTAGTCGAAGATGTAGTTAGGCTGACATTACTCGGACGTAGAGAAGAGATAGAGAAACAAATACTGAGACTTGGATTGAGTCTCTCAGAAGATAATATTACCATCATCGAGCCAGAGCATGATGTCAATTTTGACGATTATGTGAAGACCTTGTATGAGCTAAGAAAGGAAAAAGGAATGACGATGGAGCATGCACATGATACCATGCTCGACGTGTCCTATTTTGGAACCATGATGGTGTATAAAGGTCATGCGGATGGTATGGTGTCTGGAGCCGTGCATACTACTCAGCATACTATCCGACCAGCATTGCAGTTTATTAAAACCAAACCGGGATGTCCTGTGGTCTCATCACTCTTTTTTATGTGTCTGGATGATCGGGTATTGGCCTATGCAGACTGTGCGATCATTACCAACCCGAGTGCTGAAGAGCTGGCTGAAATAGCCTTGAGCACTGTGGAGACCGTGAAGTCTTTCGGTATTGAGCCCACGGTAGCGATGCTGTCTTATTCTTCAGGGACATCTGGCAAAGGGGCAGAGGTGGTGAAGGTTCGTACAGCTACCGAAATCGTAAAAAAGCGGGATAGCAGTATAAAAATTGAAGGTCCGATTCAGTATGATGCTGCCGTCGATCTGGAAGTTGGCCAAAAGAAAATGCCTGGATCAGAAGTAGCCGGAAAAGCATCTGTGCTCATCTTCCCTGACCTCAACACTGGAAACAATACGTACAAAGCTGTTCAGCGAGAAACAGGCGCCATGGCGATTGGTCCGGTATTGCAGGGCCTCAATAAGCCTGTTAATGACCTGAGTCGTGGTTGCACAGTCGCTGACATAGTCAATACGGTCATCATCACAGCCATCCAGGCCGCAGGTACCTAATCTTACCATTCATGAAAATACTAGTACTCAATACAGGCAGTTCATCGATTAAATTTCAGCTCTTTGCTATGCCAGAGCAAACGGTGCTAGGAGCGGGACTCTTGGAAAAGATAGGAGAGGAAGCGAGCATTGTGAGCTACCGGCGACCGAAATACGATGAGCAGAATGATAGATGGAAGTATGAAAAAAATATCTCCAATCATAGTGAGGGCCTGGCAGAAATAGTCAGTCTCCTCCTTGATACCGAGAAGGGTGTGGTCACTTCGGCAGATGAGATCAAAGCAGTCGGACACAGGGTTGTTCATGGTGGTGATAAGTTTACACAACCTACTGTTATTGAGGACGATATATTAGGTCAATTAAAGTCAATATCTTACCTGGCACCACTGCACAATCCTGCTGGGATTAAAGGCATTGAGGTAGCTCAGGAATACTTTGATCATGCCATTCAAGTGGCTGTATTTGATACTGCTTTTCATCAGACTATGCCAGACTATGCCTATCGCTATGCGATCCCCGGTTCTTTCTATGAAGAACACGCATTGAGGGCCTATGGCTTTCATGGCACCTCCCATCAGTACGTCATGCGTGCAGCCGCTGGTTTCCTGGAGCTACCGCAAAATGAGTTTAATGCCATTACGATCCACCTGGGTAATGGATGCAGTATGGCGGCCATCAGAGAGGGTAAATGCGTAGATACCTCCATGGGACTTACACCACTGGGCGGACTAATGATGGGAACAAGATGTGGCGATATTGACCCATCGCTATTGTTGTTCTTAGGAGATCATTTGCAGATGTCGTTTGATGAGATAGACCAATTGCTCAATAAGCAAAGTGGGTTGAAGGGATTGACAGGAACCAATGATCTTCGCTCAGTGCTTTCCAAATATGAAAAGGGCGATACTGCTGCCAAATTGGCGGTAGCGATATACGTGTATCGCATCAAAAAGTACATCGGGGCATATGCGGCAGTACTGGGTAGACTTGACGCGATTGTATTTACAGCCGGAGTAGGGGAAAATAGCAGTTTTATCAGAGCGCAGGTTAGTCAAGAATTGCAAATACTGGGTGTTGAACTTGATCCAAGGAAGAATGACCTACCGGCCAAAGGCATAAGAGAGGTGCAGTCAGCTAATAGTCCTGTTCGTGTAATGGTCGTACCTACGAATGAGGAACTCGAAATAGCGAATCAATCTTATGAGCTGGTTAATTCCAGGTGATTAATGCATGCGATAGGTACTAATATTCATATTTCAAGTTAAATTACCCTTTTACTATACCACTAACCAACTAAAAGCTATGCTCAAAAAAGTACTTCTTGGCCTTGGTGCCATTCTCTTAATATTCATCGTCTGGGTGGTTTATGGACTATTTTTCGCGACTCCAGCCAGTCCTCCTGATACTGTTCAATATTCAAGAAATGGATTAGATATATCGATTGAGTATAGCAGGCCATTTAAGCGTGATCGAGTCATTTTTGGAGAAACGTCTGAAGGTGCACTTCAGCCTTATGGCCAATATTGGAGGCTAGGGGCAAATGCTGCTACAGAAATCACCTTCAACGCTGACGTGCAGTTTGGTGATGAGAAAGTGGCTGCCGGAACATATCGCATGTATGCAGTACCTGGCAAAGACGCGTTTCAAGTCACACTCAATAGTGAGGTAGATGTGTTCTTTGGGGTAGCAGAGCCGGATCCTGAGCTTGATGTAGTTACTGTGTCAGCACCCGTCACGATGCAAACCAACCCAACCGAGCAGTTTACGATCCTTATTAACAATGCCGGAGGAAGTGCCAAGATTGACTTTATCTGGGATAAGGTCATGTTCACTGTCCCTGTGTACTTACAATAATTCACACAATCAACTCATGGCACATCCTCCTAAGGCGGGTGTGCCCACCGATTCCGCTATCATACTTATGCCTGACCATTGCTCATTGGTTGGTAGTCTATAATTTGTGCTAACGAGTGATTAGTACCAAAACAGATAGTCTCAAATGAAATCCAGTAGAAAGAGTACTAGACGAAAGTTCGTAAAAAACAGCGCCGCTGCGGCCGCTTTGATGAGCGCTTACCCCATGCTGGGACATACTCAGCCTTCAAACAAGGCAATGAAACTCGCTGAGAAGCATGCAGATGAGCTTCTGAAACTAATTCAGGACTTAATTAGGGTACAGAGTATCAGTGGTGAATCAGCGGCTGATGCACAAGCCGTCGTGAAGGGTTACCTGTCCGAGCTACCCTACAGTATCGACGAAAGTGCGGATCGGCCAAGTCTCTACCAGGATCATGCAGAGTATATGACCCCCAACCCTCCGGGAGATGGGCCGTTTGTCAATGTGGTAGGCTGGCCTAAAAAGAGCAAAGGAAAGCAATATGCCATGTTTTCCCATATCGATACGCACAGCATTGAAGAGGGCTGGTCAACAGATCCTTTTGAGCCCAAGCTAGTGGGTAACAAACTTTATGGGCTGGGCACCTCTGATGACAAAGGAGGTGTTGCTGCCATGCTCGTAGCTGCTGCGGCGCTTGCTAAGTCAGGAGGGCCTCTCCCTGTAGTGATGAGCCTCCACGGCAAAGGCGGTGGTGGACGAGGAAGCCTCCCTGTGTTTGAACGAATCAGCAAGACTGATCATGGGATTGGAGGAGTGCTATATGTGCACCCTGCGGAAACTGGCAGAGGACTGGATGATATCAAGAATTCTGTGCAGGGAATAGCGGACTTACAATTAACGATCACTGGTTGGAGAGGAGAAGCATTGGAGATCGGGAGTGTCGACTCTGCAGAGTGGTCCAAAGGGGGTAACGCTATTCATAGATGTCTTGAGTTAATCCAATTATTAAAAGATCGAGTTTTTAAAGAAGACATACTCCTAAACATAGGAATAATTGAAGGCGGAGATAGAATTGGTTCACCGGCAGAAGAAGTATCAGTTACCTTTCGGCTAAAATATAGTGATGATAATACATGGAGAGATCTGATGCTTAGGTCTCAACAAGAAGTCGAAAGCTTTATCAAGTTCCATCAGATTATTGGAAACAAATATGAAGGAAAGCTTAAATCGGTGGGCTATATGACGAATCCAGGAGCAGCAGATTGGGAAGCACCTGTGAGCAAGGTGCTGCGCAACGCGATCACTGACATAAAAGGACAGGCGCCAACAGCCTATCCAAATCACTATGCAGGTGATATCCGATATCCAATTCGATTGCTCGGCGTACCTGCCTATGGTATAGGCTCACTTGGTGGTAATTTCTACCTACCGGACGAATGGGTGGATATGGATGATCTGGTGAAGTTGGTGGCGGTAATTATCCAGACCATGCAGGGGTGGCAGGATCTTTAGGAGTGAAAAGTAATCGTAAGCTTATTTGGAGGTTATAATGAGAATTGGGTATCTATTGCTTTGAGATGTTTACTACTGCAAATCAGAAGCCACCATCCTATTGCAAGTCGTATTAGGGGCTGCAAAAAGAGGTAAATATATTTATACCAAATCTTAACAATTGGCGCGAAGAAACTCATCTGTAGATAGTACGAGCCAAATGACATTAAGCTAAGAATGCCTATCAGGATTGATGCTAAGCCAATAATTTGACCTAATCGATTAGATTTAATGAAAGCCCAACCCAAAAAAACTGATCCCATTCCAAAGCTGTAAATCACAACGAAATATTGGCTGTCGGAAAATCCGGAGGCTGCACGTAGTATTGTGCCATAGGATGATTTTTCAGATACTGTATTAGCATTAATAAACCCTGGGCGCCAATACTGGTTCAAAGCATCGATCAGGAATGCCTGCTGACATAGCTCGGTATAAGACCATGTTGCCAGAAACAAAACCGCCAATAGCACTTGCCAAGGAGCGTTTCTTGCGAGTAGGACACCACAAGCCACTACAGCAATAAAATTAAATTGTGGATGAAAGAATAGTACCCACAACCTGGACAAATAGATGGTATTGTTGGAGAGCATAGCTTGCTCTAACTCAGTGCTGGCCTGAGGTGCTGAAACCAGCATTAAATAGGTAGTAGTTATAGCCCCTATACAAGAACAAGCGGCTGCCATACGGAAGAACCTGGAGAATTTTATCTGGAAGAAGCTCATTTGTGCAATGCATTTTTTTTGCAAAGCAGATGAGGTTTCTGGAGAAGTTAAGACCTTATTGAACTACGAATTAGCGACATGTGGAAAAAAGAGTGTAGGCTGTGGATCTAAGTGATCCAGGGAGTCAAACCACCAAGTTGAAGTGCTTGTTTGTAATTACGCGATACCTTCAGAGTCACGTCATTCTGTAGTCGAAGCGTACCATCACCGCTGGGCTTAGGAGTGAAAGAATCAATAAATACCTGGTTTACCGCATAGCTTCTATGAATGCGTTTGAAGGTAGGGTTTTCGATTTCCTCCAATAAGGATTTAAGTGATTGAAACATCCAAAAATCCTGATGCCTGGTATGAAGAATTACTGCGTTCTGAGAAGCCTCCAGGTAGACTATATCATCCGAATCAATTCTATAGATTTTCCCATTTTTGCGTATGTTAAGTACCTTGTTCCGGTTACTAGGCTGATTAGCGTTCTGTGACTTTGTCTTGAAGTATGAATCAATACTGATCAATAGAAAATACAGTGTGACATGCAGAAATAAATTATTGATCTGCAGTTCACCCCATAGCCGATATTCTGAACTGCAATTGAAGATTACTTGAAACGATCCCTCAACGAAACCATATACTACGATCTGATTGAATAACACCAACGAGAATGCAATAAGTAAATGTGTCATGACCCACTGGCTACTAATATCTTGATTTGTTCGTTTGTCTTTGAGAAAAAAATAATAGCTAAACAACCAAAAGGCGCAGTTGCCAACGTACGTGAACAATAGCTTGGTAAGACAGATCGTGTCAGTGGCTAACTGGAAGACAAATCCTCCTGCAAATATCAAACAGAGAAATGCTCCTGCAAAGGGATATATGTATTTTGAGTCTTTGATCATTGCATATTTCTAAACGGAAAAATAGCTAATAACAACTAATTCAAAATATACGAGTGATTGCACTTATGGTCTTTTTGATAATTAATATAGTCCTTTTAAGAGTACACAACTATGTTTAGATTCGAGTAGATAAAGCTGGGCCGCCTGGCCAATGGTCTTTCTGACATCAGGGAAGAGAACTGGGATAGATCATGCTTTTTACCGTCATCTAGCGGTATGCCCTGATAGGTTCAATCAACTAACTGAGTAAACTACGATTATGCCTATCGGAGATTTTGAATTGGAACGCATCCAGTCACTTTATGAGAACACTGTCGACTATAACCTAACGGAAAGTGGGTTTCATCCATTCACGTTAGGGGAGCTGTTAAGTCCGGAGCAGCTGGCTGAAATGCATCAGCTCACCTTGGGCTATGGTCAAACTAACGGAGCAATACCACTGCGCCAACAAATTGCGAAACAACTCTATCCCGGATTTGATGAAGATAATATCATGGTGACGAATGGCTCTTCTGAGGCCAACTATCTCGCTATGCATACATTACTTGAAAAGGGAGATGAGGTCATTATTATGAATCCCAATTATTTACAGATATGGGGTGCTGTCGAGGAGATGGGATGCATACCTAAGGCATTTCATATGCGTAGTGAGCATAGGTGGGCGCCTGATTTACAGGAACTTAAATCATTGTTGACTGCTAAGACAAAAATGATAGCAGTGTGTAACCCTAACAATCCTACGGGATACGTGCTTACGGGGCAGGA
Organism: Cyclobacteriaceae bacterium; assembly: GCA_965229505.1. Taxonomy (GTDB): domain Bacteria; phylum Bacteroidota; class Bacteroidia; order Cytophagales; family Cyclobacteriaceae; genus UBA6059. Next base: position 4,898,961 of record OZ245881.1, on the reverse strand, counting down.
GATGAGTGAGATCGTAGAGCTGGCCCGGTCGGTAGATGCCTGGATCTACTCGGATGAAGTATACCGTGGTGCTGAATTGAACTATCAGGAGACAGTGAGCTTCCAGCAGTTATATGACAAAGTAATGGTCTCAGGAGGTCTTTCTAAGGCCTACGCCTTACCAGGAATCAGGATCGGTTGGCTGGCTGGCCCCAAGACTGAAATCTACAACACATGGTCTTACCATGACTATACATCGATCTCCACGGGTATCGTCAGCCAATATGTGGCGCAGATTGCTTTGTCTGAAGAAAAGCGCCCTATGATCTTGAAGCGGAATAGGGAGATGCTCAATAGGAATATAGATATCCTTCAGGATTGGATTCGATCACATGGGGACTTGTTTGAGTTTATACCCCCCAAAGCCGGTGGCATGGCCTTTATGAAGTACAATATGGACATCAACTCCACGGAACTATCTACATGGCTCAGGAAGCAAGAGAGTGTCTTTATAGTCCCCGGAGACTGCTATGGAATGGACGGCTATATTAGAATCGGAGTAGGAGAGCGAACGACATTCTTGATTGAAGGGCTAACGAAAATGAGTGAAGCGATGAAGGCAAAATTCAACTTGAGCTAAGCATGAGATTGTACGAAGAAATAGCACAAGCAGCTGAGCGCATAAAAGGACAGGTACTGCAAACGCCCCTGTTTTATTCTACCTACCTGAGTGCGCTCAATGGTGGTGGGGTATACCTCAAATTAGAGAGTGAACAGTATACCGGATCGTTTAAAGCACGAGGGGCATTAAATAAAGTCCTCAAATTGAGTCCTGAGGAGAAGTCAAAGGGCCTGGTGACGGCTTCTACCGGCAATCATGCACAAGGTTTTGCCAGAGCATTGACGATAGCCGGAGCAAAGGGTACGATCTATCTCCCCACCAATGCTGAACCTTCCAAGGTGGAGGCATTAAAGTATTATGACACGCAACTGGAATTTCATGGGGATGACCCCTTGACTACTGAGTTGCACGCAAAAGAAGTAGCGGCAACTACCGGTCAGGTGTGGGTTTCACCCTATAATGATTGGGATGTCATCGCCGGGCAAGGTACGATCGGCGTGGAGATCACTCAGGAGCTCAGCGATGTAGAGGCCGTATTCGGCTGTATTGGTGGTGGGGGTATGATGTCAGGTGTGGCTGCATGGATCAAAGAGGTCAGCCCTGCTACTAAGCTGATCGGCTGCCTACCGGCAAATTCACCCGAGATGCACCTCAGTGTCAAAGCAAACAAGGTAGTCATGCTTGATGAGTATCAGCCAACACTCTCGGATGGTTCTGCAGGTGGCTTGGAAGAGGATTCCATTACGTTCGGTATTTGTAAGGAACTGATTGACACTTACGAGCTGGTGGAAGAGGAGCAGATTGCAGCGCGGATCAAATACATGGTGGACAAGCATCACAAGATCGTGGAGGGGGCCGCTGCGGTGGCCCTATCAGCTTTCATGGACAATGCACAGCAATACAGAAATCAGAAGGTGGTCATCATCATCTGCGGTGCAAATATTACTACCAGTAAGCTCAAAGAAATCATATGAAGGTCATAGGACTGGAGGAGATCAAAGCAATCATAGAAAGCTCGCCAAGAGCAGCATTGCTACAATGTATAGAAGATGCGTTTGTGGCTTACTCGGATGGCTCAGCAACTGTACCACCAGTTGGGCATCTGGGCTTTCTCGATCCTCCCGGGGACATGCATATCAAGTATGGACATATAAAAGGCGATCCTTACTATGTCATCAAGGTGGCCACCGGATTTTATCAAAATCAATCGATTGGGATACCAAATAATAATGGCCTAATGCTGGTTTTCAATGCGAGCACTGGACAGCCAGAGGCATTGATTCAGGATGAAGGCTATCTGACGGATCTACGTACGGCATTGGCAGGAGCGGTAGTGGCTAAGTATATGGCCCCAGCTTCTGTAAACGGCATTGGCATCATTGGTACGGGAGTACAAGCGAGGTTTCAGTTGCGGCTGTTGAGTTGGGTGACAGATTGCAGAAATGTCTATGTGTATGGACGAGGTGATGATAAGGTGCTGTCCTATGCTGCTGAGATGGCGGTAGAGGGCTTTAACATTACCAAATGCACGAGCCCCGCAGAAGTAGCCCGGCAAAGCAATTTGATTGTTACCACAACCGCCTCCAATGAGCCATTGCTGACAGCCGAGGATATCAAGCCTGGGACACATATTACTGCCATGGGCTCAGACGTACCCGGAAAGCAGGAACTTGACGCAAGTATCCTGGCAATGGCCAATAGCGTAGTTTGCGATAGTAAGTCACAGTGTATTGATCACGGAGAAGCACATTTTGCGGTAGCGGGTGGAAGCCTCAGGGAGGCTGACCTATCGGAATTGGGTACATGGATCGTGGAAGGAAGGTCACGCGGCAAAAAGGACATTACGGTAGCGGACCTAACGGGAATCGCTACACAGGATATCAAGATTGCGAGCATGTTCTTTCCAATGGGATCAAGACATGATTAGATTAAATTGAAGATATTAACTTAACCTAATCGTTAGTCAACTTAAAAGCAAAAGTCTCGATATGGCTATCCGAAATTCTAGCTTGTCTCTATTCAATCACTCTGAAGAGTTATTTGAGTATCACTTGAGGATAGTTCCTCAAGAACCCTGCTACTCTCATGTTGAGGTGCTAAAATTGAATTTTGAACAACGTTTTGGTAAAACAAAATATGTTCGTTCGAAACCTCATATTACAATTTTCGATACCAAGATTTACAAAGAAAGAGAGCAGAAATTGATTTCTCAGTTGGGACAAGCATTAGAGACCAGTGCCTTCAATGTGCAGGTGATAGGGATTGAAGGGTTCCGATTCAACCATGTTATTTACCTGAATGTTGCTCCTAACGGTGTATTGCAAAACCAGGCTCAAAGATTAAAAGAACTCTTTTATGCAAAACTGAAATTAAAGAAAAGTAGCGTCATGATCATAGACAAGTTCCACATGACTATTGCGGTAGCGGACAATTCAGAGCAATATCAGGAGGCGATGCAACACTTAAGTGGCTTAGAAGTTAAGTTCGAATTCCCAGTACAGAAGTTTTATCTTTTGAAAAGAAAGGTTGGACCTTTTGTGTCTTGGACAAATTGTCATGAATATGTACTCCACGAAGAGGATAAGGCTCAAGTGAAACCCTAGTCAGTGGTTATCCCAACAAGTAGTCTCAATTATCAGCCGCCTAAAAAAAAGGCCATTGATCCATACGGACCTAACCCGTGTTTATACAATATTTACAGATTATTTTCGATCATACTTTTTTGATTCGAAAACATCCTTAAATTAGGTAAAAAACTCTCTTTTTAACCTGGATCATAGAATAGAGTACTCAAATGAAGGGCTAAGATTTTTGATTTGAGTCAAGATTGGCTGCATCTATGGTTCTCTTTTGATGGGTAAAGATATCTTGAGGATTTGTTTGTTACCATGATTTACGCCAAAGCCCTATACAAAGTAATAGGATTTGAATATTCCTAAAGTTTCCATTTAGGGTGATTAAGAGCGAAGAGATCAAGCATACACATTGGATTTAACCCACAAAAAAGCCCTTACAACTTAATGTAAGGGCTTGATTATGAGGCGGTATGGACGGGACTCGAACCCGCGACCTCCTGCGTGACAGGCAGGCATTCTAACCAACTGAACTACCACACCATTTCAATAAATCTGAGCCTTTGCTCAAACGTGATGCAAAAGTATAACCTTGAATATTTGTATGCAATAGCCAGTCAAAATTAATTACTCAACTTGGGTGATTTTCTTTGTGGAGCCTTCTTCATTATTTATCTAAATTTGTCGGAAACAAATCTATCCTATGTTACTAGAATTCGAGAAACCCATAGCAGAGCTGGAAAGTAAACTGGAAGATATGAAGCATTTGGCTTCAGATAGTGATGTGGACGTCAATAAAGCCATCGCATTGCTGGAAGAAAAAATCACTAAACTCAAAGTCGAGACTTTTGAGAATCTCACCAGATGGCAGAGAGTGCAGCTGTCGCGACATCCTGAGCGCCCATATACCCTGGACTATATCTACGAGATAGCGGATGACTTTATAGAGCTACATGGTGATCGATCTGTAAAAGATGACAAGGCCATGGTAGGTGGTTTCGGAGATATTGATGGCATGACTGTGATGATGATCGGTCAGCAAAAAGGGCGTAATACCAAACAGCGTCAGATGCGAAACTTTGGTATGGCCAACCCTGAAGGCTACCGCAAGGCATTGCGTCTGATGAAAATGGCTGAGAAATTCAATAAGCCCATAGTGACCCTAATTGATACTCCAGGTGCATTTCCTGGAATCGAAGCAGAGCAAAGAGGTCAGGGTGAGGCTATCGCCCGCAACCTCAAAGAGATGTTCATGCTCAAAGTACCGGTGATTTGTGTCATCATAGGAGAGGGCGCTTCAGGAGGAGCGTTAGGAATAGCCATCGGCGATAGGGTCTTGATGATGGAGAATACCTGGTATTCTGTGATTTCCCCTGAGAGCTGTTCTTCAATACTGTGGAGAAGTTGGGAATACAAAGAGCAGGCAGCTGAGGCGCTAAAACTGACCGCCAAGGATATGTTGGCTCATGGCCTTATCGACGGTGTGATCAAAGAGCCGCTGGGAGGTGCGCACAATGACATGAAGGCCGCCGCGGCAGAACTAAAAAAGGTGTTGATTAAGGAAATCAAGGCACTCAACAAACTCAAACCCGAAAACCGAATTAGCAAGCGCATCGAAAAGTTCGGCGAGATGGGCGTATATCAAGAGAAGTAGTGAAAATAGGCCTGGTGTTGTCTGGAGGTGGGGCCAGAGGGGTCGCCCACCTGGGCGTGATCAAAGCCCTTGAGGAGCTAAGCATTCAGATCAATATTATTTCAGGTACTAGTTTCGGAGCTGTGGCGGGTGCGTTCTATGCAGATGGCTATAGCCCGGACGATATTTTTAAGCTCATCGTCAAGACCAACCTTTTCAAGATGGTGCAGCCTGCTATCAATTGGAGAGGTTTACTTTCCATAGAAAAGACAGAACTACTTTTTGACCAGTACCTGACAGCCAAGACTTTTGAGGAGCTAAAACTTCCGTTGACGGTAGTCGCTACCAATGTCAAAAAAGGCAAATCCAAATTTTTCTATAGCGGGGCGCTGGTAAAGCCTATTTTGGCTTCCGCCTGCCTACCGGTAATCTTCAAACCTGTTGAAATAGGCAATAAGCTCTATATCGATGGAGGGATTTTAAATAATCTGCCTGTAGAGCCACTCATCGGGCATTGTGACCGGATCATTGGAGTACATACCAATCCCCTTGATGCTAAGAATAAACCCGCCAATATGAAGGCTGTTTTTGAGCGGACGATGATGATGACAATCAACTACAACGTCTATGCGCGAAAGAACAAGTGTGACATATTCCTGGAGCCCAAAGCACTCCGTGGGTACAATGTTTTTGATTTTAAAAAGGCGCCAGAGATCTTTGAAATTGGATACGAGCATACAATCAAGTATTTTTCGAAGAAGTCGAAACTCAGAAAAGAGTTTCAGCTGGAGAAGCATGATTAGGCAGTTCTTCATACTGATGTACAAGATGACCGGATGGAAAATCATCGGCGACCGTCCATCTGTGCCTAAGTACATACTCATAGTAGCTCCGCATACTAGCTATTGGGATTTTCCGGTAGGATGGGCAGCCAAGACAATCCTACGGCTGAAAGGTATATTTCTGGGCAAAGCTGAGCTCTTCAAGACCCCTGTGGTGGGCTGGGTTCTCAAAAAGATGGGGGGTGTTCCCGTTGACCGCAGTAAGAATACCAAGCTTGTTGATTTTGTAGCCGAGTTGTTTCAGCGCCATGATGAACTGGCCGTAGTATTGACGCCAGAGGGCACCAGGTCTTATGTACCTAAGTGGAGAACCGGATTTTATTATATGGCGCTGGTATCCAAGGTTCCGATAGTGATGGTGGGATTTGACTTTAAGCATAAGTTCGTCGAGCTGAAGGAGCCCTTTTATCCTACCGGAAATCTGGAAGCGGATATGGAGCTCATACTTGACTACTACCGAGGAATAACCGGCAAACACCCCGAGCTGGGCGTTCGCTGAGCTCAAAGAAAATAGTGTACGGCCAATTGAATGGACCGATTGAAGCTATCGTTATCTTCATCTACTGAGATTTCAGTGATTCCAAGGTGATACCTCAAATCAATGCTCCAACCCTCGCTCAGATAATAACCCATTGAAATAGGGATGTAGATATCTGAAGTTTTATATTCATCATTTATCAACGCTTTGAGTCCACCGCCCACGGCTGCAGCTCTTATCAGCAGTCCGTACCCAACTCCGGCACCAGCATATAGACCGGTAGTGCCAAATTTTCTTCTTACCAGAATCGGAAGATTGATGTAGTTGAGCCTGATTTCACTTCCCGCATCAAATTCACTTTTGAATCCCAGCAATGAGAAATGCAACTCGGCAGTCAACTCGGTCTCTTCAATAGCGCCAATTGGAGTTTCCAGGCCTATTCCTGCTAAGTAGGAGAGTAGAAGTCCATTATCTCCACGCTGCGAGCCTGCGAACGTAGCAAGTTGGGTACCGCCCTTGAGATAGGCCGTTTGAGCGAAGCTGTTACTGACGATGAGGATGAATAATAGAGTGAGGGTATTTCTGATCATGGTTATTTTGCTGCTCTATCTGATTTAATTCGATCTCTATTGGCTCTGCCTTTGCTGATAAGTTGTGACTTCAACCAAAATGATATCTGAGGAAGAAAATTAGCGATTTTAGCCGTGTAACCCCTTGATTCGGGTACGCAAATCTCAAGCTCACGAGTGCGCATGGCCCGGTCAATGGCCTTCTCGATATCCACGACAGTTAAGGCTTTACTTCCGCTGAAGGTGAGTGCCGTTTCCTTATCATACTCTAGCTGCTGATCCAGCATCGGTGTATCTACCAGATCTGGACAAATGACCGTGCAATAGATGTTTTTTTCTCTGAGTTCCTGGGCAGCCGCCAGGGAGTACCCCCTTACGGCGTACTTGCTGGCTGAGTACAGGCTAATACCATAGATCGGTGCTACACCTGCCAACGAAGCAATGTTGATAATGTGCCCCGACCCCTGGTTGACCATTTGATCCCCAATAATCTTCATGCCGTAGAAAGTGCCCTTGGCGTTGATGTCCATGTGCCGGTCAATGCTACTTAGCTCGGTGTTGAAAATAAATCCAGGCTCAATGATCGCTGCAATGTTTAGTAGATAGTCGACCTTCCCGAATTCCTTAAGCGTCCTTTCAAGCACCGACTTCCAGCTTTCCGTTAGGCTTATGTCATGCTCTATCAGGATTCGGTGCTCGTTTTCTGAGAAGATGATTTTCAGCTGATCAATATTGCGATCGGTCGCCACCACTTTATATTTTTTGGCGCTGTAAACCTTGGCCATATGCTGACCGATTCCTGACGCAGCACCCGTAATCACAATGACTGGATAATCTTTATTTGAACTATTTTTAGTTTTCATGCAACCAAGATTGAATTGACAAGTCTAATACTAGTAAAATAAAAAGCAGATGAAACCACAAAGCATATTTCTAATTCTCGCGTTGTTCGTAAGTTCCACAGTCTACGCTCAATCAAGCGAAACCCGTCGTTTGGATGATTTTAGTCGTGTCTCGGTTGGTGAGTCAATTGAGCTGGTGCTGATTAGCGGTAGCGAAAACTCGGCGCGTATAGAGACTAACGGAGTAGAGGTCACGGATGTCCAGACCGAAATATCAGGAGACAAATTGGTAGTGGGAATGGCCAATGGCGGTAAGTGGTGGAAGAATTCCAATGTAAAAGTCTGGCTGACTTATCGATCGCTTGAAGGCATCAGTGTGAGCTCTTCTGCCAGTGTCACCAATGAGGGCGTAATAAAAGCAGACCGGCTGGTATGTACAGCCAGTAGCAGTGGCAGTGCTGACCTGACGGTAGATGTAGGAACACTGGATTCCGAGGTGTCCAGCTCGGGCAGACTGTCTATATCCGGAACCAGCAAAGAACAAGAAGTAAGCGCAAGCAGCTCGGGAAGTTACAGTTCATATGATCTTTCGAGTGAGATCTGTCAAGCTAAAGCAAGTAGCTCCGGTAATGTGCGCATCTCGGTATCAAAAGAGTTAAGAGCGAGTGCGAGCAGTAGCGGCTCTATCAGATACAAGGGAGAGCCTGAAAAGTTGATTACTAATAGCAGTAGTAGCGGTAGCGTGAGGAAAGGCTGATTGAAAATATTGTATATTCAATGACTAATGAGGGGAGCCGATTGATTCGGTTTCCCTCTTTTTTATGCCCTGATTACGCCTCTGATCAATTAATTCAGTTTATCTTGATCAATTATTCGGTTTTGCCGTTATGTAAATACATATCTATCACGCATATCCATTTAATACATGAAGTTTATATCTGTTCTAGTTGTTGGTTTTCTGTTTGTTTGGGGATTTACGGATGTACAACCGCCACTTAGCGCTACACCAGAGTCATCTGTTGAAAATGTAATAGCCAGCACTTTTACCAGCAATGATGCTGAAGGAGATTGGGTACCGGACACTACTGGGATACTAAGTCCAGAACCGCAACATTTTAGATCTACGCTGTTGATCAACACATTACTCAACCAGCATCACTACCGCAAAGTACCTATCAACGACTCGCTTTCATCTGTCATTTATGATAAATACATCAATTCGATTGACCCCAACAAAGAGTACTTCCTCAAAGCAGATATTGATTATTTTGAGAAGTATCGCTACAGGTTAGATGATGATATTCGTCAGGGAAACCTGGATGTGGCATTTCAAATTTTCCGCATCTATAAGGAGCGTGCCGATGATCGGGTGGCTTATGCACTGTCTCTGCTCGAAACTGAACCAGATTATTCCATGGAGGAAGAATTGGACTTTGATCGTGAGGCCATGGAATGGCGCGTGACAGAAGAAGAAGTAGAAGACTTCTGGAGAAAGAAAATCAAGAGTACCACCCTCAACTGGAAGCTTTCTGGTAAGGAGTGGGAGGATAGCCAGGAGATATTGGTCAAGCGCTACCGCAATTTTGAAAAGGGCTTATCCCAACAGAAGTCTGAGGACGTGTATGAAATCTACATGAATGCCTTTACCGAAGCATTTGATCCTCATACGAGCTACTTCTCACCAGTTTCCTCTGATCGTTTTCAGCAGAACATGAGCCACTCACTTGAAGGCATAGGTGCTCGCTTAGTTCAGGAGATCGATTACACCAAAGTTTATGAAGTAGTGCCTGGAGGCCCTGCCTCAAAGAGCAAGGATATCTTCAAGGACGACTTGATTGTTGGGGTGGCCCAAGGTGATGATGGTGAGTTTGAAGATATTGTCGGCTGGAGATTGGACGATGTAGTCGCCAAAATAAAAGGTCCAAAGGGTACCATTGTGCAATTATTGCTACAAAGAAAAGACGCAGCTCCTGATGATTTGCCTGACACGCTCAGACTTGAGCGGGACAAGATCAAGCTGGCGGATGATGATGCTAAGGCCGAGATCATTCCGATATCAGATGGTATCACCACTTTCAACCTGGGTGTGATCACTATTCCCAGTTTCTACATCAATTTTGAAGATGCACAAAAAGGATTGAAAGACTATAAGAGCGTCAGCAGAGACGTCAAAAAGCTTATTGGCAACCTTGAAGCTCAGGGAATGGACGGTCTCTTGATCGACCTTAGAAACAATGGGGGCGGTGCTCTGCAGGAAGCAGTCGATCTTACGGGCTTATTCATTCCCGGAGGACCGGTAGTACAGGTGCGCAAGTCCAATGGACTGGTTGATATCGAAAGAGCTCGTAACACCACAGCACTGTACGATGGACCCTTGGCCGTGATGACCAATAGGTTTAGCGCTTCGGCAAGCGAAATCTTCTCAGGAGCTATTCAGGACTACAAAAGGGGTGTCATTCTCGGAGAGACGACTTTTGGTAAGGGATCAGTTCAGAACTTAGTGGGACTCGATCAGTTCTTAAAGAATGCTGATGAACCGGTAGGCCAGCTCAAATTGACATTAGCGAAGTACTATCGAGTTTCGGGCAGCAGTACCCAGAATATTGGTGTAAGTGCGGATATTGAATTCCCTAGCCCGTATGACGCCTATGAGTTTGGTGAAAGCTCTGAGGCGAATTCCCTGCCATGGGATCAGATTGCCAGCTCAAGATTCACTGCGCAAAACCGGATTTCGGAAGATTTGATCGAGCACCTAAAAATTCTTTATGCTGAAGACCTCAAGACAGATCCTGACATGATTGATCTGTTGGAGAAAATAGAGAAGTCTAAAAAGAATCGGAAAAAGACAACCGTGTCACTCAACTACGAATCCAGAAAAGCAGAGCGAGAAGCCAATAAGGACAAGAAAGATGAGTTAGAAACTAGTATTGACTACTCAGAGATATTTCCGGTAGAGAGTGAAGAGACAATCGAGAAAATCAAGAATGATCCTTATCTAAAGGAAGGGCTAAAGTTGCTCGCGGAGATGATCAAGTATAACGGGGTAGGGTAATTAATCAACAGACTATTGTCAGAAGCACTGCTCGGGTCGTCGAGTTTATCATTCAAGTATCCCGGAGAACAAAAAGAGGCAGTATCCAATGTTTCTTTTGAGCTTTTAAGTAAAGAGATAGTGACCATCGTTGGCTCCAGCGGGAGCGGTAAGAGTACACTACTCAACCTAATCGCAGGAAACCTGTCCCCAACTGAGGGGCGGATCCTTATCAACGGACAGATTATGCAAGACCCTGCCAACTTTCTGGTAAAGGGGTTTGAGGATGTAGAGATCGTGAAGCAGGACTTTCAGCTATCTCCCAGGCATACAGTTTATCAGACGATCAAGCATCCCCTCAGACGATACAATCAGGAGTTTCAGGATGAAAGAACACAGGAGCTAATTGCGCTGTGCAACCTCGGCGGGCTTGAAGATAAGATCACCATGGACTTGTCAGGAGGTCAAAAGCAGCGTGTGGCTATTGCCCGATCGCTGGCAGACAATCCTGATCTCATCCTGATGGACGAACCGTTCAATCAACTCGATCATACGATCAAGACTACCCTAAAATGCGAATTGAAGTCAATACTAGAGCAGAGCAATACAGGGGCTTTGATCGTAACACATGACCCGTTGGACGCCCTGTCCGTGTCTGATCGAATCATTGTAATGAAGGAAGGTCGAGCCGTGTCTATTGCTAGCCCAGCAGCTCATTATCTCCAACCGCAGAATAGGTATACGGCTGAACTATTTGGCCAATACAATATAATCTCCAATAAGGAGTTGGCCGGGATATGGTCAATTGAGGTCGGCTATGAGCAGGCCGGTTGTCGGCCGGAACACGTCTCAGAGCACAAGGAAGGTGCGAAGTTTAAGGTCGATCAGGTGAGTTATTTGGGTATGCATTTTCTGATCACAGCGATCCGTGATGGACTAAGTCTGTTTTTCTATTCCGATAGGAAGCTAGCTGTGGGAGAGACGGTCAATCTTCATCTCAATACCGATATATTGCACAACATCCAACTGTAGTAGACTGAGTTGCCTGATTCGGAAGATTGTGGCACCTCGCGGATACTCATCCCAATCTTGTTATTAGCATGGCTCGCAGTTTGGAAATTAAGCGTCAATTTAGTTGCTTGATGTCTCACAAAAACTAAAACCGTGGAAATACTCCGAACTCCTGAGGAATGCTTCGAAAACCTGCCCGATTACGATTTTAAGACCAACTACATCACCGTAGGAGATCTTAGAATGCACTACGTAGATCATGGGTACGGGGAGCAGATCGTTTTACTCCTCCATGGTGAGCCCAGTTGGTCCTTCCTCTACCGCAAAATGATCAACAAGATAGCCAAAGCCGGTTATCGGGTGATCGCACCTGATTTGATTGGGTTCGGGAGATCTGACAAGCCGACTGATCCTGATATCTACACTTACCAGAATCACTACAATTGGGTAAAGGATTTTGTAACCGCCCTGGACTTAAAAGACATTAACCTATTTTGTCAGGATTGGGGTGGATTGCTGGGGTTGAGGTTGGTTGCGCTTGAGCCGCAGCTTTTTGCCAGAGTAATCGCCTCGAACACCTTTTTACCGATAGGTCAGCCTGCACCAACTGATGCATTCTTGAAGTGGCGTGAATTTTCAAAGAGCTCTGAGCAATTTGATATTGGTAGGGTGATACAAATGGGGGCGGTTTCAGAGCTGGCTCCTGAGACGATAGCAGCTTACAATGCCCCTTTTCCAGACGAGTCCTATAAAGTGGGCGCCAGGGTATTCCCATCAATTGTACCCATAGATTTCGATGATCCCGAGTCTGAGATCAATCGTGAATGCTGGAAGCAACTCCAGACTTTTGAGAAGCCATTTTTGACAGCTTTCGGAGACTCTGACCCCATAACAAAAGGAGGAGAGAAAGTGATGCAAAAGCTGATTCCAGGCTGCAAAGGCATGTTTCATCCTACAGTGAGCGGCGGAGGGCATTTCATTCAGGAGGACAAACCTGATTTGCTGTCCAGCTTAATTGTCAATTTGATCAAAAACACCAAGTAGTCATTGTGGACAACTTCGTGGATAACTGTGGTTTAAGGTTGTGGATATCTTGTGGGATTCTTTACCTCTAAAGGATTTGAAATTCTGCGGTTTACCGCTACTTTAGAAATACCAAGAGAGAGATACAAAGTTGAACTGATGGTTCGGTCTCGGACGGGGGAAGTTTACCAAACACCACGGTGCTGGAAAGCAAAGCTGAAGGTGGCTCTTGAAGCGGAAACATAGTTCGCTATGCGAAAACTTTAAAGGACTTTAAACTGTATCTTGGCATGCTCTCACCATCACGGTGGTGGCAGTATGAAAAGGGTTAAGACGTAAAGTCTTGACCCTTTTTTGTTTTTTCTCCCTTTATATGCAACCTCATCTTGCGTATTGCAGTCTACTCTATAAATCAAAAACTCAAATTATGCTTAGAATCACTACAATCATGCTCTGCCTTTTCATAGGTATTGCTGCTCAAGCCCAAAAGACGGTAGCGGAAGCTAATTTTTCACTGGACAATATAGAATCACTGGAAGTAGAAGGACGCTTCTGTGATATCAATATGGTGAGCACTTCAGGAAGTAGCCTTGAATTCGATGGGCTGATTAGGGCTGCCAAGCAACTCGAGTATGAAATCAAATACGAACAATCCGGTAGCCATGTGAGGGTATGGGTTGTTTCTCCCAAGAGTAACAACTGGAACTGGGGATGGAATGACTTTGAGGCCAGACTGGACTTTAAAGTCCCTGCCAATGTAAAAGTGAGGGTTGATAATAGCAGCGGCGATATATCTATCAGTGGACTCAATGCTTCTAATCATAGGATTGAAGCTAGTTCTGGGGATATCGAGCTCAGAAAGATTAATGGAGATATGATTGTAAAAGCATCTTCAGGCGATATCAAGATCGATGGACTTGAGGGTGACCTGGAAGTCGAGACCAGCTCAGGAGATCAGCGTGTTTACAATGTAGGTGGAAATGTAAGGTTTGATGCCTCATCAGGGGATACAAGATTTCAGGGTATTGCCGGGGATTTGAGGGGAAGAACATCCTCCGGCGAAATTGAAATGTTGGATGTAGAAGGGGTTTTCGATGTGAGCGCCAGCTCAGGTGATATTGAAGGCCGTGACCTTATCGTCAAAGGTGGTTCTTCCTTTGTAGCTACCAGCGGTGATATTTCTATATATGTCAATCAGGACCTGGAAGGGCTAAGTTTCGAGGCACGCTCAAGCTCGGGTGACATTAGCATCGGTAGGGAAAGAGGTGAGGACCGAATGGTCATAAGAAACCCTGGGGGTGAAGATGTATATCTAAAAAGCACCTCTGGAGATATCACTTTCAGAAACTAGATTTTCTGGTCAAGTAATTTAAGGTTGTCATTCTTCCGGTGATTTTCTTAATCTCTGGTTGGATGACAACCTTTTCTTTTAGTTTTGCGCCAAAATTTGGCCATGAGATTACACCTTCCATTACTACTTCTATTTTTTATTAGCTGGGCGTGCTCTGGCCCAACTGAGGAATCAAATACCCAAAATTCCGAAGTAGAAACCGCATCAAGTGATTTAAGCCAGTTTGCGGTAGCAAGTAGTCAGCCCCTTGCCACTCAGGCCGGGTTGGAAATCCTTGAGAAGGGAGGTAACGCTTTTGATGCAGCCATTGCGGTAGCGACTACACTGGGAGTGGTAGAGCCGCAGCACTCCGGGCTAGGGGGCTATGGCAGTATGCTGATTTTTGATGCCGCGACAGGCAAGGCCAGGTTTTTGAGCTTTAGTGGGAAGTACCCAATGCAGCTTGAGAAGTCGGCATTGAAGCCCTCTGATCCGCAAGCTGAGCAAAATCGCAACGGGGCTATGGCCACCACCACGCCAACGCTATTGGCAGGATTAGTTGCACTTCATGAAACATACGGCTCACAAGCCTGGCCAGATTTACTCGATCCGGCTGTTCAGCTCGCAGTGAAGGGCTTTGTAATAGAAGAGGAGTTAGCGAATGATATCAGCTCTAATTATGGTGATTTTTCTGATTACGCTCGGTCTGTTTTCGGTAGTAGTGACGCTGCATTGAAATCCGGTGACCGGCTGGTACAGCCTGATCTGGGGCGTAGCTTGAAAGTGATCTCGGAGAGGGGTGCGGCTGTATGGGGAGATGGTGATATTGCCGACGCGGTGGCCGGGTCTGTTCGACAATCGGGAGGATTCCTTTCGCAAGATGACCTCAGCGCTATGGAGTCTAATTGGTATGAGCCGCTAAGCATCCCTTACAATGGCTATGAGGTGGTTACAAGCGGAACACCAACGGCGGGCTTCTCCGCCCTACAGAGAATCGGTGAAATGGGACTTTATAATCTACCTTCCATTGGCATCAACACAAGTGCTTATCTGCACCTGCTTATTGAAGTGTCAAAGCATGCTTACTGGACTTTTTTGAGATATGGAGGGACAGTGGACACTATTTTACCCAATACTGAGATGATTCTTTCACAGGATTATTGGAAATGGATGGCCGACAACATCCGACCGGATAGCGCTACTGCTTTTCACCCTCCGTTTGATTTTGAGTATATCTCCGATGCGAGTAATACGACGCATTTCGTAGTGGCGGATGCTGCCGGCAATATGGTGAGTGCGACGCTCTCATTGGGGGATGTATTTGGCAGCAAGCTCATGCCGGCAGGTACCGGTTTTTGGATGAATAATGGTGCCAAGTTTGCCGCATTCGAACAAGACAATACGCCACGGGACGCAAATCCCGGACGTGAGCGAGTAGTGATGGATAGTCCGATGCTACTTTTTAAGAATGGTCAGCCCATAGCAGGATTTGGTTCTCCCGGCGGTGGACAAATGCCTGAGATCGTAGCTCAGGCCGCCTTAAATATGACTGACTTTGGAAAACCCATCTCGGATGCATTGTCAGAACCTATGATCTCTTTTGATCCTAAAGGAATCGTTTACTATGAAGAAGGGATTTCTGAAACGGTAATTGAAAACCTTCGATACATGGGACACCAGCTTGAGCCTACCCAGAGTATAGGTAGGCTCACCGGTATAGAGGTGATCTATGATGCTAGTGGCAAGCGGTCCGGGTATGTCCCAAGACCTGCCAATTAGTCCCGACCGTTAACGATAATTCTGGATACATTCTCTTGCGCCAATAAGTCATTGAAGGCTTTGACATCATTGCTCATGATACCATCGTACGGTGCAATGAATACCTCATATTGAGCTTTTAAATCTTCCCATCGCTCAACCATACCGCCAGTTGGTTTGTTGTCGTCACCCACCAGCACCTGATACAACCTGGCGATGTTGTTGGTCCATTTCCTCGGGTAGTTGATTTCATCCTGAGAGGTCTCGATCTTGTTTTGGAATAGATCATCTTCCAGCGCATCCAGCTTCTCTATGATGGCTTGACTCTGTTCCTTGATCGAACTACTATAGCCCGCTTTGACCGCTCTATCGCTAATATCATTGAGTTGGACGCGTACTGCGCGAATGGCTCTAATATTATCCTGTGATTCGTCGATCAGCGCTCGAACTTCTACTGCCATGTCAAACTGCTTTTGGAAATCTGCGATAGTGATCCCTTCCCATCTTGGATCTATCTTCACCTCCAATGGCTTAGTTTGGACCTCACCATTACTAATCAAGCCTACGGTGTATTTTCCCGGTACGGCCTTAGGTCCCCTGGCAGATTTAGCGCTGAAGACCATTGCCACAAAGTTCTCCGCCATCTCGGGAGCCTCATATTGCAGGTTCCATGTCAAGGTGTTAATGCCCTTCTCTAAGTCCTTGAGATCATCTCCCTTCCATGTTTTGACGGTATCTTGTTTTGCGTCTATAACAAAGAGCTTTAGATCATTTTTAGCAGCTGGCTCATTGGCCATATATACTTTCATTTTGGCCGGTAGGCCTGACCATCCTCCTACAGAGGTGCGATAAGCAGGAGCAGGCGTGTAGAGGTAGGCTGATGCCTTCTCCGCCTGGGCTCTTTCCTGAAGTGGTGTCAGGTCATCCAGTATCCAGAATGCGCGACCCTGCGTGCTGATCACCAAATCATTGTTGTGCCACTCCATGTCAGTGATGGGCGTTACCGGTAGGTTCATCTGCAGTGGTTCCCAGGCACCACCTTCATCGTAGCTCACATAAGCGCCGAACTCTGTGCCTGCGTACAACAAGCCTTTTTGTTTATTGTCTTCAGCTACGGCCCTGACGAAGTGATTATTCGGGATGCCGTTTTGCCCATTCGTCAGCGACTTCCACGTCTTGCCATAGTCATTGGTCAACAGGATGTAAGGCTTGAAATCGTTGTAGCGATAGTGGTACGCTGCGATGATCGCTCGACCTTTTTGGTGAGTAGATACCTCAATTTTATTGATGGTGGCCTCATAGGGGATGCCTTTAGGTGTGACATCCATCCATTCCTGACCACCATTCGTGGTAACATACACCATGCCGTCATCAGAGCCAGACCAGATCACACCTTCTTCTATGGGAGACTCCTCTAGCGCGAATATGCTGGAGTAGACTTCCACACCGGTAGCATCATGCTGTATAGGGCCGCCGGGGATGTCTTGATACTTCTCAATATTTCTGGTAAGGTCGGGGCTAATGATCTCCCAATCCTGGCCTTTGTTGGAAGTCCGCATGACATATTGCGAGCCCTGATAGATGTGATCGGGATTGTATTTGGATACTAATATGGGATAGTTCCACTGAAACCGATATTTGAGATCTCGCATCTCTGTACCCTCTGTGTAGTGGGGGTAAGCGGTGATTTGACGTTCCTCTCCGGTCTCAAGATTGGTGTAGGTGAGTTCGCCGCTGTAGGTGTTGGCATAGACGATATTTGGATTGCGAGGATCTACCGCTACGTCGGCTGACTCACCACCTCCAATTCCCATCCAGTGCTCCGTATCCGAAACGGATCCGAGATTCTGAGAAGGAACACTGATCGTAGTATTGTCTTGTTGGCCTGCATAGAGGCGATAAGGAAACTGATTGTCTACCGTCACACGATAGAACTCTGATGTAGGCTGACCATGCTGCTCGCTCCACGACTTGCCACCATTGAGACTGACATTGGCGCCACCATCGTTGCAGTTGATCATGATGTCAGGGTTCATGGGATTGATCCAGATGTCATGATTATCACCATGAGGGGTGGAGATGGTTTCACCTACTGTATTGCCACCGTCAATGGATTTGTAAAGTCTTGTATTATTTGAGTAGAGTGTGTTCTCATCAGTCGGGTGGGGCGTGATGTGCGTATAGTACCAGCCGCGCTGACGTATTCTGTGATCACCGCTCACGCGCTTCCACTGCTTACCTCCATTCTCGGATCGGTAGAGACCACCGTCTTCTTCTACAGCTGCCTGGATCAATGCCCACATTCGATTGGGGTTGGCAGGGGAGATGCCCAATGCAATCTTACCCAACAAACCGGTTGGCAATCCACCTTCTATTTTCTTCCAGCTTTCGCCTCCATCGACAGACTTCCAAACACCACCGTTGTAGCCGCCATCTATGAGTGTCCAGGGCTTACGCTCCACCTGCCACATTGAGGCGAAAAGGATTCTGGGATTTTCCGGATGGATAATGAGGTCTGCAGCTCCTGTACTATCGTTCACAAAGAGCGTCTTCTTCCAGGTAGCCCCACCATCTGTAGACTTGAAAACACCTCGCTCTGAGTTGGGTCCAAATACATTACCAAGCGCTGCTACCCAAACCACGTCGGGGTTGTCGGGATGCACGATGACTTCACTGATTTGTCCGGCATTACCGAGACCAGCTTTTTGCCAACTGGCTCCACCGTCCACCGACTTATACATACCGATACCTGTGCTGATGTTCCCTCGCACGCAAGCCGATCCTGTTCCTACATAGATCACCTGATCATCTCCGGGAGCTACTTCGATTGCTCCGATCGATCCTACCGGAATCTGGCCGTCGCTGATGTTGCCCCAAGTCAACCCGGCATCCTCGGTCTTCCAAACGCCACCTCCCGTGGTACCCATAAAAAAGGTAAAAGGCTTATGAGGAATTCCTGTAATGGCCGTTGCACGTCCCCCGCGAGATGGACCTACAGATCTCCATTCCAACCCATCATGGTAGGAGTCATTTTGATCAGATTGGGCAAGGGAAAAGGTGGTAAGAAAAATGAGAAGGTAGGGTAGTGCTTTCATAGTATTTCGATTAATCAAGATCAATATCTTCAATTTATGCAGGATATAAAATTTTGAAATACTAATTGTGATAAGTGTCTGCCCTGGGCCTTATCTCTGCAAATAGGGGAGTGAATAATTGAATTATACTCCTTTTAGAGTTGTCTAAACCTAGTGTTGATGATATTTATAAGTCACTTATATTCAGAATATTAAAGTAGGTTAATTTAATTTTTGGTAATAATGATCGAATTGCACTACTTGTTTTGTTTGATATTTCAATTGATACTTGAAGTTCTGACCAATGGTTGTGATTATGTTCACTGGTAAAATCAAATTAATGGTTATTTTAACCGACGCAATCAAACCTGAACTCCTATGAGCCAACCGTACATCAGCCCTGAAACCAAGCTTACCGAACTTACCTTTCGATCAATTATAATAGGTGCGTTGCTTTCCGTAGTACTCGGTGCAGCCAATGCCTACTTCGGTTTGTTTTCCGGTTTGACGGTTTCAGCATCGATCCCAGCTGCGGTGATTTCGATGGCGATATTAAAGGCCTTCAAGAATTCAAATATCCTTGAGAACAACATGGTTCAGACCGCCGCTTCGGCTGGGGAGTCTTTGGCTGCCGGAGTGATCTTCACCATTCCGGCCCTGGTCATTATGGGATATTGGGAAGAGTTCAACTATATGGAGACCACACTTATTTCAATTTGTGGTGGTGTCCTTGGAGTCCTCTTCACGATACCCTTGCGAAGTGCGTTGATTGTAAAGGAGAAGCTGATGTTCCCGGAAGGTGTCGCTACTGCCGAGGTGTTGAAGACTGGAGAAAAAGGTGGAGATGCTGTCAAGTATTTGGTCTTTGGTAGCTTGATTGGTGCCATCTTCAAGTTCGGTAATGAAGCCTTGCGTTTGTGGGATGGGCTTTTTGAAAAGGCCGTTTTGTTACAGGAAAAGTACTACCTCTATTTTAGCCTCAATCTATCTCCGGCACTTGTTGCTGTCGGCTATATCGTTGGCCTTAACATCGCTTTCCTTGTATTCCTTGGGGGTTGTATTAGCTGGTATTTAGGTATCCCAATATACATACTGGTCAAAGGTGCACCGGATGTAGGAAGTGCAGAAGCGATAGGTGGTGCCATATGGAGTGCACAGATTCGATACTTAGGTGTAGGAGCTATGATCGTTGGTGGACTATGGGCGCTACTAAGTCTAAGGTCTGCATTGAGTACTGCATTCTCCAGTGGTGTAAAAGCTTTCAAAGAAGGAGCGCAAAAAGTAGAAGATACCTTGAGAACTGAGCTGGATACCCCAATGTCATGGGTGCTGATGGGTATTGGTATATTGGTTGTACCTATCTTTTTTATCTATTTGTCTATTATTCAGAATGTACCAATTACATTATTCATGGCCGTGGTGATGGTACTGGCTGGCTTCCTATTCTCCGCTGTGGCGGGCTACATGGCAGGCTTGGTTGGTAGTTCCAACAACCCAATTTCCGGGGTGACGATTGCCACAATTCTATCGACTGCATTGTTACTTCTTTTGTTGATGGGTTCGAGCGACCCTGGAAGAGGCGCGGCTGGAGCCATACTGGTAGGGGCTGTAGTATGCTGCGCTGCTGCAATAGCAGGTGATAACATGCAGGATCTTAAAGCGGGCCATGTCCTTGGAGCCACTCCACGTAACCAACAGGTTATGCAGATGATTGGCGTTGTGGCCGGTGCGTTGCTTATAGCTCCCGTGCTCAACCTACTGCTCGAATCAAAAGGCATAGGTAGCCCGACTGCTGAGCACCCCAATCCCTTGACGGCTCCTCAGGCAACATTGATGATGAGTGTCGCTACGGGAATATTCGGCGGCAAGCTGCCATGGACAATTATTTCGATAGGGGCAGGCATAGGCGTGTTAATCATCATGGCCGACCAATACTTAAAGAGTATCAATTCCAATTTCCGCATGCCAGTATTGGCGGTAGCGGTAGGGCTTTACCTGCCCTTTGAGCTGGACTCCTCGATCTTTGTAGGCGGTGTGATCGCATGGATGCTGGAGCGCGGATACAAGCAGGTCAAGAATCAAGCAAGTATTGACAAAGCATCTAACGCCGGTCTCCTAATTGCTTCAGGCCTGATTACAGGCGAGGCGTTGATGGGAATTCTGATTGCTTTGTTAGCCACACTGGGACTCAATATCGCTGTATCAGATGAACCGCTTGGTGGTAGTCTCCTCGGCCTTGGGCTATTGTTCCTGATACTCTTCTACCTGTACAATACGGTGAAGAATGTGGCTAAGAAAGATTAGAGATCGATTAATAAATGCTAATGGTTGGATCCTTCGACATCAACGCTTAAGAACCTCTGTCGTTTTACATTGTTCCTCACTTGTGAGAAGAAAATAAGATGATTGAGGGAATTTCTTGCTGATAAGGATGGTCGTATTGTAAAACCATCTAAATCCTGTTCTTTGACGAGCACACTTTGAGTTACCGATCCTTCAGGATTGATACTTGCAAGCATAATTGATTGTCCGAAAGTACTACTAAAGGCATTGAACCTTATATCTGAGGGTCTTGCCATATTTTGACTATTACCATTATAAACCAATACAAGGTCATCATTAATTAATGTGGAGTAGTAGCTTGAATAAATCCATGTGGATCCATGGCCATTAGTTTTGTTAATAGTTTTCTCCCAGTTAACCACTCCATCAAAACCTAAATTGATCAACAGCAAGTTTTCATAAAAATATGAGGTAACATACTGGGAAACTGTATGTATTTGTTCGGCTATCAGCGTATAAGTATCATTGGCATTAACATAAACCATATTTAAAACGTAATACGGTATTTCATTAAATTTGCTTAGCTTCTTGAATCCAAACTGACCTGATTTACTTCTGACATTCTGTTTTATCGAGTTTTCACTTAATGGGATAAAAGAATGGAGTAAAACCTGATTATCTAAGCTGATCGTATGGATAAAGGTACCTGCAGCGTGATATCTTTTTCTTTCAGAATATATTCCAACAACTGTGTAGCTACTATCGGTAATATGTAGCTTAGGATTGTCGAGCCATTTGTCATCATTAGGCAAATTTACATCATTGACGACCTTTCCATTTTCAAGGGTCAGAATCCTATAGTTGTGATTTGGTGTTAACCTTATGCTATTCTCATAACTTGGTTCTTCTTTGTTAGCCATGAGTAGAACCATTTTAGAGCTATCTATTAGATGAGCTTGCTGAACAAATAATCCTTCATTATACGGAGGCAAGGTAAAACTCCAGTCAGCCAGCGGATTGAACTTTCTATCAAAAACGCTTACAAAGAACTCTTCTATTTTATTTTTCGGTTTCGTATAAATGATACCTATGGCCGATGTGTCCTGAGAAACCATTACAGTTGATAGAATTCTTTTGCTGTTTTTATTCTCTATTTTAACGTCTGCGATATCTTTTATCTTAGTCACTCTAAGATTCTCAAGGTCTACCACATGCAGGGAGAATGATCGAGATTCTTTTGTGCTTCTGACCATAATTAAGCCAATTTCACCATCTACCAAAATACTCCCTAGTGTATGCTGTTTTACGTCATCATTTGGATCAAACATGTCAAGCGACTTACCAGTAGGAGTAAAGTCTGGGCTAAATTCAACGATGGTACTTTGACCAAACCCATGCTTACCTTTTGAGTACAGTAAGTAATGCTTATTACCAGCAGAACCAATTATTTCAGTAGGTACTGCTCGTTCCTCATAAAGGAAGTCTGGATGAAAGGTTGGTTCAAAAGAGATGTTCTGACTTATAACCAAAGTCGGGCTCATCACGATTAATCCAAGAAGAAAACAAAGTCGAAAATTCATTGTCTTAGACATATTGAGTTGGTAATTGTTACTTCTTTCTCACTAAAGTATTGAGGATACATTCGTCATCATAGTACACGAATAATTAGTTATAAATAAAAAGAAAAAAACCGAGCATTATAATTATTTATTACAGCATAATGCCTATCAACGCCCGCTTCGGCCTCAAAGTCAGCGTATAATCCGCTCCCGGAAAGCTATCATCCTCCAGCTCAAACTTGTATCGGGAGAAGAGCTCTTTGATGATAATCTCCACTTCTTGCATAGCGAAGTGATTGCCGATGCATAATCTTGGTCCGCCTCCGAAAGGAAAGTAGGCATATTTATGAACTGGCTTTCCTTCGAGCCACCGTTCGGGTCTGAAGACTTCAGCGTCTTGCCAAAGATCGTGTCTTCTATGAATTAGGTAAGAACTGAAAATCACACTATCACCTTTGTTGATTTTGAAGTCACCCAAATGGTCATCTTCCAATGCTTCTCGACCCACAATCCAGACAGGGGAGAGGAGCCTCATCGACTCCTGAATGATCGCTTGCAAGAAGGTAGATTCGTTTGTTGTTCCGAGAGTGCTTCTCAGCTTTTGTTCAACCTTTGGATTGGTCTTCAGCAACCAAATGGTCCAGCTAGCCGCGACCGCTGTGGTCTCATGGCCGGCCAGGAAAAAGGTCAGCACCTCATCATGAAGCTGCTGGTGTGTCATGCCTTTGCCTTCATCGTCTCTTGCCCTCAAAAGTACACTCAACAAGTCGTCTCCAGGCTGCTTTTCCTTCATAGTGATCAACTCCTCGATGATCTGGTGAAGAAGCTTCATTGAGCTACTAAACTGACGGTTGTTACGGGTGGGCAGCCATAGTGGGCTGTTGATCGGACTTGTAATGCGCTTGATCATAAACTTCAAACCAGGCGGAAGTATCTCCTCTACCTGCTGACCAACCTTATCCTCAAGTGATAAACCGAGGAGGGTCCGAGCAATGATTTTGAGTGTCAGTTGGGTCATTGAAGTTGTGAGATTGACCGGCTGCTTCAAGTCCCAACTATCCATCATTTGCTGAGTTTCCTCAAGCATTATTTTCTGATAAGCGGCGATCTCTTCCTTATGAAAGGCGGGTGCGCTCATCCTCCGCTGACGTAACCAAAACTCACCCTCACTAGTCAGTAGTCCATTTCCCAACACCACGTTCAATTTCCGATAGGCGAGACTCTTGCGATAGTTTCGGTTATTGTCCTGAAGTATGTATTTGACATGGTCCGGATTATTGGTGGTAACGAGTGTACGGTGCAGGACTCTGAAGCGATAGATATCCCCATGCGTTTGAAAGTTTCGACTTAGGTATCCGATTGGATCACTTGTGTATTTTTTTAGATCGCCAAGGAGCCCTTGACTGCTTATTTCGGGTACTGGTGTGGTCACTTGATTAGTTGGTTTTGATAATGGTTTCAGGAGCTTTCCAGTCTTTTGATTCGCTGATAATGCCATGCTCATAGCTAACCACTTCCAGCAGAATGGGTTCTACCTTAATGAGGAGCATGTCCTGCTTTGTTGGATAGAATTCTTCCCATTCATCTCTCCAATGCTTTGCCTTGGATTCAGGATCATCAATGAGACTAGCCCTGCCTATCAGGGTCACATAGTTGCCTTTTTCACTTTGGGAATAATACAGCGCTACCGCCGAATTATTTTTTATCTGTCTGACTTTACGACTGGCCGGATTGGTTGCCAGCCAGACTTCAAAATGATCCGATGGTGGTAGTGCATCCATCGTACGGGTATTGGGGTATCCCAAACTGTCAATCGTGGTGAAGCCAGCATACCGCACTTCAGCGATGATTTTTCTTGCCGCTGATTCCATCTTGTTAGCTTCACCTTCCTGAGCGTAAGACCCGACTGCAAGCGTCCACAGCACTAGGAAGATCAAACAGCCATTTATAGCAGCTCTTAATCGATTCATTTCTTTGTTATTCTCTACCATTACATTGGCTAATCTACCGTTGGAAAATCTTGCATTGGAATTTAGCCTAATACAGCTAAAATTAACGCTCATAATCAATGTAGACTAAATCCGATGAATCAAAAATCTTACTTTCTCGCCTTGGTGATGCTAGCTACGAGCTGGGTCACGCAAGCCCAAGAGTTATCAACAGAACACCTTTCTGGACTCAAGCTTCGAAATATAGGTCCCGCGAACATGAGCGGCCGTATTGTCGATATCGATGTGGTCGAGAGTGATCCCTACACTTTCTATATCGCTACCGCAACAGGTGGTGTTTGGAAGACTACCAACAATGGTATTGTATTCAAACCTGTCTTTGAAAATGAGGCAACCCATTCAGTGGGTGACATTGTCATTGATCAGCAAAATCCTGAGACACTTTGGGTAGGTACTGGCGAACGCGCCAACCGCCAAAGCTCCTCCTGGGGAGATGGTGTTTACAAATCAACCGATGGCGGCAAAACCTGGACTAACATGGGTTTGAAAGATTCTCGCCATATCGGCAGAATTGTGATTCACCCAGAGAACAGTGATGTGGTCTTTGTTGCTGCTATTGGTCACTTATGGGGGCCTAATAACGAGCGTGGTTTGTACAAGTCCACTGATGGGGGCGAGACCTGGGAACGCAAAATTTATGTTGATGACATCACGGGTGTGATTGATGTCGCGATTGACCCTGATCAACCCAACATCATGTATGCCTCCACTTATCAGCGGATGCGTAAGCCTTTCGGCTTTGATGGAGGTGGGCCTGGTAGTGGACTACATAAGTCCACCGATGGTGGTGAGACCTGGTCAGAGATTACCGATGGCCTACCGGAAGGTGATAAAGGTCGTATTGGTATTTCGATCTACAGATCCAATCCTGATATCGTCTACATCTGTGTGGAGCAAGGTTTCCAATACAATGCATCGACCGCCTATGGAGAGCGTAGAGCAGGTATCTATCGTTCAGAAGATAAAGGCAAGACCTGGACTTTCATGAGTGACTGGAATCCCAGACCAATGTATGCAAGTCAGATCCTTGTAGACCCTAGTGATGATCAGCGCATCTATATGATGAATCGCTACAGCTGGTCAGATGATGGTGGTAAGACATTCACTTCACCAAGGCAGTCCCTTCACGGTGATGACCGCTTCTTCTGGGTCAACCCCAATGATTCACGCCATGTGATGAAAGCGGATGACGGTGGCCTTGGGATCAGCTATGATAGAGGCAAGACCTTCTTGTTCCAGACCGCATTGCCTATAAGCCAGTTCTATCGCGTGAGTGTAGATATGAAGCACCCTTATCATGTGTATGGTGGCTTGCAGGACAATGGTAGCTGGTACGGCCCTAACCAGACCTACCGAGCAGAAGGTATTCTAAACCAAGACTGGAAAAGAAGCGGTGGTGGAGACGGCTTCCTCAATCTGGTACACAATGAGGACCAGAGTATCCTCTTTGGAGAGAGTCAGTACCTCGGTTTATTCAAGATGGATATGGATACCCGACAAGCTCAGTCTATTCGCCCTGGTGATCCTAAGGGTCACATCAACGCAAGAAGAAACTGGGATGCTTGGGGGCCTAATGTGCCTGAGCCAGAGCTCGGCAATGCTATGGAGCCTGCCAACTGGGACGGACCTTTCTATCTGTCTAAGCACGATAACAATACGATTTATGCAGGAACAAACATCTTGTATAAAAGCACCGACCTGGGACAATCATGGACAGCTCTCGGTGACCTGACCAAAAAGGTAAATAGAAGAGAGCTCTCGATCATGGGGCAGTATCCTGATAGCCTGACCAATTCGCTTGATGACGGTATTCCTTACTGGCCTACATTGACGGCTATAGCTGAGTCTCCGTTAAAGCAGGGACTGCTTTATGTCGGTACTGATGACGGTAATGTGCAGGTGTCTACGGATGATGGTAAGACCTGGACTGAGGTTTCTGATAAGCTACCTGGCCTACCGGAATCTACATGGATCAATACAATTGAGGTATCACAGTATGATGCAAATACAGCATACTATGCTATCAATAACTACCGCAATGATGACTATGCCAACTACGTTTACAAAACCACCGATGCTGGCAAGACATGGACCTCCATTGCTGGTGATCTACCAGCAGATCGTGTGGTCAGAGTGGTTAGAGAAGATCCTAAGAATAAGAACCTACTATACCTAGGCACTGAGTTTGGGTTATTCGTGTCGTTCAATGGTGGTACCAACTGGGTCGAGTTGAAGAACAATATGCCAACCCAGCCATTCAATGATTTGGTTATCCACCCAAGAGACAATGACCTTGTCCTGGGCACGCATGGTCGAGGTGTTTGGATACTGGATAACCTGAGCGCACTGCAGGGGATGTCATCCGACGTAGCTGCCAGAGAGGCTGCCATTTTTGAGATACCTGCCTCTGAGATGATCAACTACTCAAGAGACGGAGCTCATGTTGGTGATATGATCTTCAGAGGAGAGAATCCCCCTAAAGGTTCGATCATCGATTACTATTTGAAAGATGCTACCTCAAAATCGAACGTCAGTCTAAGCATTCTTGCGCAAGATGGTAGTCTTATCAGAAAGCTCAAAGCAGATACACTTGCCGGTCTCAACCGGGTCATTTGGGATTATAAGTATGAGGACTTTCCAAAAGAACCAAAGAACCCCGCAGACACAGGTAAGCAGGCCAACTGGTGGGATGGAGCTTTGAAAGGGCCTAAAGTAGCTCCCGGAAAGTACACTGCCCGACTTACTGTCAATAGTACCAACTACGATCAGTCCCTTGAGGTAATGGCTGACCCCAGACTCAAGATATCTTCAAGTGAGCGCGCAGCATGGACGGCTAACTTGCTAAAAATCAAAGATCTATATGTCAAAGTGTTGAAGGATGTTGAAGTGGTGAGTCCAATTCAATGGCAAGTGGAAGCACTTAAGAAAAGTGGAAAATCCCTCGATGCTGCTGCGGTTGCTCAGGTCAAAAAGACCGACGATCGTACGGATGAGTTGCTTAGCAGAATAACCAACTTGTACCGTGAAGTGTCATCGTGGACTGGAAACATGACTAAAGACCAGCAGCTACAGATGGAGTACTACACCGAGATGTCATCAACGATTACCAAAGAACGACAAGCGTTGGTCTCGACTACCTTGAAGACTATCAATAGAGGATTGAGTAAAAAGGATAGAATTACTGTGGACTAGGTATCAAATACATGAAGTAATAATGGAGCCCTGCCAGCATTTGAGTAGGGCTCTTTTATTTTACGTATAGTAATCTTATTTTAGTGGTATAAATAAAATCTTATGGATGCTAAAGTCACTTTAAGTTTTGATCAAGAGGTTATCTCTAGGGCTAAGTCATTTGCTGAGAGTAATGGCATAAGTCTTTCGAGGTTGACCGAGCATCTACTCCGTCAAGCTACGTCCAGGCAATATGCTTCTATTGAGGAGCTGCCCATTTCTGACTGGGTGAGTCAGGTGGCAGAGGGAGAGGTTGAGTACAAAACCCGTGGTAGGAAGCCACTCAAGGAGCAGTATTTGGAGAGTCGAGGCAAGCGCAGCTCCAAGTGAAGGTTCTGTTAGACGCCAATGTAGTTGTATCAGTACTCAATAAGGAATATCCTGTATTCACTTATTCCTCCAGATTGCTTAGCCTGAGTGGGCAGAGGGGGTTTCGTTTTTTCATTACTCCATTGAGCTTATCCATTGCTGCTTACTTTTCTGCTAAGAAAAGTGGGAGCGTCATTGCTAAGAGTAAGATTAGAACGCTCTCAGATCATTTATCAATTGCTATTGTCGATGAGCAGTGTGTCAAACAGGCCTTGAGCAATAAGGCTGTAAACGACTTTGAAGACGGTATGCAATACCATGCGGCTTTAAGAGAGGGCTGTGACTGCATTGTCACTGAAAACAAATCAGATTTCTACTTCTCAGAAATCGGAGTGGTCAACTGCGAGGAATTTTTGGCCAGCCATGCAAGACGGCTCGACTAATCAGGATTTAGGATAAGCTTCCTGATCTACCAAACAAATCACATTTGGGTGATTTTTAAGAAAACTAGCTGGGAGAGAGGGGTCTTCGTCTGCGGCCAAGAGCTCCGCGAATATTTCTCTTTTAGAATCTCCCGATACCAACAGCAGAATTTGACGGCTGTCAAGAATCTGTCTCATACCCAGCGTAATGCCTTGACTGGGTGTCGGTGACACTCCTTCAATCATGACATGCTCTCTTGATTCACGAGAGAGGGATGTGATATGACATTCCTCAGTTAATCGATCTGAAGGTTCGTTGAACCCGAGGTGACCATTCGTACCCATGCCTAGTATACAGAGGTCAATAGGACCTTTGGTTCTGAGGTAGTCATTGACTTTGAGTACCTCATTATCCATTTCAGCATTGTCTCCATTGATCAAGCATAATTCATTGATATCAAGTGGTTTAATCAGCTCCTTTTCAAGTTGATACTGACAGCTGGCCTCATGATCAGCAGATAGCGAAACCCATTCATCTAATTGTATAACCTTTACCTGCGAGCACTCCACGTTTCTTGTTTTTGCGGTAGCACCTAGCATCTTATAGGTGCTCTTAGGAGTATTGCCTGTAGCGGCACACATGAGCAAATCAGGCTCTTCCTCGATTCGAGTTAATATGACCTGAACAGCCCTTCGACTAAGATCGTGATAATCTTTGCAACGTATGATTTTCATTGAATTTGATGATGAGACGGCACCATCTACTTGATTGAGAATGAACAATTGATTAAACTGTCAGGAAGATACAACGAAAAACTAACCCATGACTGGTAAGCGTATTGCAATCCTCGGAACGGGATTCATTTCTGATTTTTATGTTGCTACTTTACTTAGCGCTCGATCGCCCGATAAAATAGTAAGTGTCTACTCAAGATCGGAAGAGCGGGGTAAGGCATTTGCTGATAAGTACAACCTATCGGAATACTATACTGATCTGACCGAAATCGTCTCAAGCGATCACATTGATACGGTAATAATCGGCTTGCCCAATCATTTACATTTAGAAGCTGTACTCGCTACCGCCAAAGCAGGAAAGGCGGTACTGTGCACAAAACCATTGGGACGTACGGCTGCAGAGGCATATCAGATGCTTCAGGCAGTCGAGGAGGCCGGAGTATTTCACGGTTACTTAGAAGACCTTGTATATACACACAAAACTTTGAGAGCGATACAGTCAGTAAAGAATGGCGCACTCGGTGATATCCTCTGGGTGCGTTCAAGAGAAACACACCCTGGTCCTCACAGCGATTGGTTCTGGAACGATGAACTCTCCGGTGGTGGCGCAATCGTAGATCTTGGCTGCCATTGTATCGAGATTGCCCGCAACTTCATCGGTAAGAACATCAGACCGGTCGAAGTGATGTGCTGGGCAGACACCCAGGTGAAACCCATCAATGCTGAAGACCATGGGATAGGTCTGGTCAAGTATGAGAATGGCGCCATAGGTCAGTTTGAGGTGAGCTGGACCTTTAGAGGAGGAATGGATCTCAGAGATGAAGTTAGTGGTGTAGAAGGGACGATACGGATGGATCATTTTCTACGTACGGGATTTGAGATGTTTACAGCTGTGGGTGAAGATGGCTATGTGGCAGAAAAGTCGGAAACCGAACGAGGTTGGATTTTTCCGGTAGGAGATGAAGTGGGGGCTCTGGGCTATGACAATATGTTTCACGACATGTTCAATGCGATCGATAATAACGAGAAACCGATGGAAGACTTCTATGATGGCTATGTTGTCAATGCCATTATAGATGCATGCTATTTATCTGCCAAGTCAAAGCAATGGGAGCCGATAAAGCTGGAAACCTGGCGAGGCGATAGCGATGTGAAAAAACTCGGCGTAAAAAGTGAGTATGATGAAAACCATTGGCTGGTGAAGGAAGAGCGCATGCCAGACGGTAGTAAAAAAGTGATTCTGAAGCATAAAGAAACAGGAGTGATCAGTCAGAAAGTCAAGTAATTGCATTATGAAAAGAAGAGATTTCGTCAAAAAAGGAGCGGCCGGAGCTGCAGCCTTTTACATCGTACCAAGGCATGTACTAGGAAAGGGTTACACAGCACCAAGTGATAAGCTCAACATCGCCGCTATTGGAGCCGGAGGCAAAGGCAAGGTGAATATAAGGAACTCCTTTAACGAGGGTACCGACAACATAGTGGCGCTGTGTGATGTGGACGATCGACAGGCGGTCGAGATGGTTACGATGTTTCCCAATGCACCGTACTATCGGGATTTCAGGGAGATGCTCGAGACGGAGGATAAGAACATCGACGCTGTGCTCATAAGCACGCCAGACCATATGCATGCTGTGCAATCCATGAAATGCATGGAGATGGGCAAGCATATCTACGTTGAGAAGCCGCTGACACATGATATAGCCGAGGCTCGCTTGTTGACTATGGCGGCCAGGAAGTATCAGGTGGTCACGCAAATGGGAAATCAGGGAAGTAGTGGTAATGATACGCGTCTCATCGAGACCTGGATCAAAGACGGCTTGATCGGAGATGTGCATACCGTGCATGTATGGACCAACAGGCCTGTATGGCCACAGGGTATAGCCCGACCTACCGGAGAATTTGAAGTACCGAAAGAGGTGGATTGGGATCTTTGGCTTGGGACAGCACCGGAACGCCCATTCAACCCTATCTACATTCCGGCCAACTGGCGCGGCTGGGGTGACTTTGGTACCGGGGCACTGGGAGATATGGGCTGTCACTTCATCGACGTGCCTTATATGGCACTTGATCTGGGATATCCTGAGGCGGTAGAGTGTAGTGCAGGAGCTGTATGGAGCGGTTTCTTCGAGCAGGCTGTATTTACGGATAGCTTCCCACCATCAGCCAAGATTCATTTGAAATTCCCAGCCCGTGACAACATGCCTCCCGTGGAAATGGTATGGTATGACGGTGGTATCCTGCCGAGAAGGCCAGACGAGCTGAAGCCCGAGGAACCCATGGGCGAGTGGGATGGAGGCATGATCTTCGAAGGTACTTCTGGTAAGCTCATGGCGGGACTCTTTGGACGGAATGCCACCTTACTACCTACTTCCAAGATGGACTTGGCCAGCCTACCGGAATCAACAAAGCCGTTTGTCGAAAATGGTGCCAATGGACATCAACAGCAGTGGGTCAAGGCCTGTAAGTCAGGTTTTGGAACCTATACCAGCTCACCATTCGATGTGGCCGGTCCATTGACCGAGACAGTGCTGATGGGCAACCTGGCTGTTCGTAGTTTCAACTTCCGTGAAGGCAAGGTGAGCGAAGAGTCTCGGGATAGTTTCCCGGGAAGAAAGCAGCTACTCTGGGATGGTGACAATATGCGCATCACCAATTTTGAACCGGCAAATGCTTTTGTAAAACGAAATTATAGAGGTGACTGGAAGGTGAAGCTGTGATTAGCATACTATCAAGGCGATTCTACTCCTTGGAGGAGTTAGAGGTGGGTATTGGAGCGACAGAATTAACAACCACTTGAAAAACACCCAAGACAACCCTCGGATATATGGAATTGAAGCAGTTTTACCACCCTACTTTATAGACCTAACACTCACTTCTTTAAACAGCACCACATCATCACCGCCATGATTTTGTAGACCAATATATCCGGCATTTGGCCTCAGCCCACGGTCGGGCTCATAGTCTTCCACCTTTTCGGGTACGGGATCGCCTTCCGTATAGTCAGTCACCAGGTTACCATTGACCTCTACCATCGTCCGATCTCCATCTAAGGTGATGATCATCGTATTCCACTGATCCCCTTTGCTGAAACGACCCTTTGCCTTGGTCAGGGAGTAGAGTACACCGGTGGCGTGATAGTCGTCTTCTTTGTTATCGATTTGTACCTCATAGCCCTTGTTTACGGGCATCCAAGGCTCGGTAGGTGCTTCAGGGATTCTTATAAATACTCCCGCGTTACTTTCCCGAATATTGTTGAAGACCACTTTGATTTGCACATCCTCAAACTTCTGCGGAGTATAATACAGCAGCCCCATTCCTCCGATGGTTTTGATCAGCCCCCCGTCGATCAGCTGCATGTCCCCATCTCCAACATGCTCCCAATCGTCAAGCGAACTTCCATCAAAAATGGGAGTCCATTCAGTATCCTGTGAGTAGCTATTTGAAACGGATGCTAGCATCGCTACAAAAACGAGTAATGCACATCTAACCTTTGAGGGATTGGTCTTATAGTTCTTCATGGCTGAATAATTCATAGTTGAGGTTTTGGGATGACTATTCATCACAATATCGGAACTTTTAGATTTTTTTCAAGTTAAACGGGCTATGGATCAGACATTTTTGGACAAGCTGTATCAGCAGCACGAGGATTGCCCCACGTGCCCATCACCTAAGCTCATTTCGCAGTTTTTTGATGACTTGTTGGAGACGCTCTTTCCTGAAGTAGGCATGAGAAGTTTTATGTCCAAGAAGGAATTGTCCATCCACTTACAGAAATTGGAATTGACGTTAGACGAACTTCTTACCAGAAATCCGATAGGTATAAAGCCGGATTTGGTAGATACCGCGCGTTTCTTCTTCGAGCAGCTATCGCAAATCCATGAGGCGATCTGGCAGGATATCAGAGCTACGTATGAAGGGGATCCTGCTGCCAAGAGTATCAGCGAAATTGTAAGGACGTACCCTGGCTTTTATGCTATTGCAGCATATAGGATTGCCAATGCATTGCATCTGTTAGGCGTGAAGATAATTCCGAGGATCATTACAGAGCATGCGCATAGCAAGACCGGTATTGATATTCACCCTGGAGCGACTATCGGAAGACATTTCTGCATTGATCATGGTACAGGTGTGGTTATCGGGGAGACTACTGTGATCGGGGACAGGGTAAAAGTCTATCAGGGCGTGACGCTAGGAGCCTTGAGCGTTGATAAGCGAGATGCAGAGACCAAAAGGCACCCGACGATTGAAGATGAAGTGGTCATTTATGCAGGGGCGACTATCCTTGGTGGAGACACGGTCATTGGTCGGGGTACTACGGTCGGAGGCAATGTATGGATAACAAGAAGCCTTCCACCCAATAGCAAGGTGTACTACCAGGTGAAAATGTACAACAACGATACGGAGCAAACGGATCTTTACCTACTAAAGCAGTCTTAAGAATGAAGCTCTTTGATCTCATTGGCAACACACCACTTGTTGAGTTACAGGTAATACCTGTGAACAAGAAGGTACGACTCCTGGCGAAAATGGAAGGCCAGAATCCTGGCGGAAGTGTGAAAGACCGTGCTGCTTTCAATATGATCAGTAGCGCGCTGGAAAGAGGCGATATTAAGAAGGGGGATCAACTTGTAGAAGCTACCAGTGGTAATACAGGTATTGCGCTAGCGATGATTGCCAAAGTGATGGGAGTAGAAATGACATTAATAATGCCTGATAACTCCACCCGAGAGCGTGTCCTGGCCATGGAAGCCTATGGAGCCAAAGTCATCCTAACTCCAGCCGCTCAGACCATCGAGTATTCGAGAGAGCTTGCTGAGAAAATGGCTAAGGAGGATGGTTATCATATGCTCAATCAGTTTGGGAACGCTGATAATTACAAGGGGCATTATAAAACGACTGGCCCTGAGATCTGGAAAGATACGCAAGGCGAAGTGACGCATTTCGTCTCGGCTATGGGCACTACGGGTACTATTATGGGAGTCAGTCGCTATCTCAAAGAGCAGAACCCGTCTATCCAGATAGTAGGAACCCAACCCACAGATGGGTCAAAAATCCCGGGAATAAGACGCTGGTCGCCCGAGTTTCTACCGAAAATCTTCGAACCGGATCGGGTAGATAGGGTCATCGATGTGAGTGAGGAGCATGCAACCAATATGACACGCAGATTAGCCAAAGAGGAGGGCATCTTAGCAGGAATGAGTACCGGAGGAGCTTTGACCGCAGCTTTACAGGTGGCCAGTGAGATTGATCATGGCACCATCGTCTTCATCAACTGTGACAGGGGGGATCGGTACTTGAGTTCGGACTTATTTGGATAAATACAACCTAAACTCAGTCCCAACACCCATCTCGCTCTTCACCTCGAGGTAGCCTCCATGTAGATTGAGAATCTGCCTGGATAGGCTCAGGCCAATACCAGAGCCATCGTCTTTGGTGGAGAAGAAGGGGATGAATATTTTCTCCATCTTGTCTTCACTGATTCCAGAACCATTGTCAGCTACACAGATGATATCAAACCCATTGGTAGTTTCCGCGCTTAGTCCAATCGATTTTTCCCTAGCGGAATCAACCTGTTCAAACGCCTCAATAGCGTTCTTGACCAGATTGATCAGCACCTGAGAAATAAGGGC
Source organism: Cyclobacteriaceae bacterium (assembly GCA_965229505.1). Lineage (GTDB taxonomy): Bacteria > Bacteroidota > Bacteroidia > Cytophagales > Cyclobacteriaceae > UBA6059. The sequence continues at coordinate 4,864,018 of OZ245881.1, read as the reverse complement.
AGGGTCGGCTTTTATAGTTTGCTGTCGAATAGATGTGCTAGTTAGGATATTGGCTTTTTTGATCGCACGATCTTCCAGTTGAAACACCTGCTTAAATAGTAGCTCGATATCCAATTCCTTAGTGACTGGTGAAGGTATCTTGGTCAGTTTACGGTAGTCGGAGACAAAATGCAGTAACCCTTCCGCTCTGTTATTAATAGTGTCTACGGAGAAGGCAATATCCTCTAGCTGCTCATCAGTCAAATTAGTAACTCCCTTCACTTGTCCATTTTCGTTGAGTAGCATTTGTACTGTTTCAGTCATGGAAGCAATAGGAGTGACGGAGTTCATGATCTCGTGGGTGAGTATCCTGATCAGCTTGTGCCATGCCTCGATCTCCTTCTGAGCAATCTCTGTTTTGATGTCTTTAAAAGTGATGATCCGGTAGGTGATGCCTAATAGCTTCAGCTTACTGATGGTTACCGACAGTTGCTTAAACTCTCCATTGATGTTGATCTCCAGCAGGCGATTGCTTACCTGATCAAAATGCTGAATTGCTTCAAAGAAAGCAGTGTTCTGGTTTTTCAAAAGCTGCCAGGACTTCACCTCGGGTATGCGTAGCAGGTCGGCGGCTTTTGTATTAATGAGCTCAATTTCATCGCGATCATTTAAGGAGATGATTCCCAGGTCTATATGATCTATGATCTTTTTTAAGTATTGATACTGCGCCTCTCTTTCCAGCTTGGCAGTTTTGATCTCTTGTACCACCTTGATAAAGCTCTGATTGAGTTGGTTGAAACTCTCAGACATGTCCTTCTCATTGAATTTGGCCGTCATGTCTTTATCGAAGACAGCCATCAAAAATCGGTTGAGATGGCGATTAGTTCTGTTGACAAACCACAGGAGTTCGTAAACCAGCCCCAGCACTACAATCGCCAATAGTACCTGGGTGAAGAACAACTCTTCACGCCCAAAGATGGAGGCCAAACCAATCAATACCGCTAATAGAACTAGCACCCGAATTAGCAGGAAAATGGCGAATCGATTAAATACCATATTTCTCCATTCTTCGGTAAAGAGCCAACCGATCAATGCCCAGCGACTTGGCGGCATGTGTTACATTACCACCATTCTTTTCCAAAGCCTTCAAAATCAGCCTTTTCTCGTTTGACTTCAGGTCGAGGTTTTGATTATCTTCCTCTAGCCGTGTGCCTGGCAATCCAATATCACTGAGCTGAATAGGCTGGTCATCGCTGAGGATAATGGCGCGCTCGATGGTCTGCTGTAGTTCCCGCACATTACCTGGCCAATGATACGCCTCCAGATGCTTGATGATATGTCTGTCAAGGACTTTGCCTCCCCGCTTGTACTTATTGCTGTATAGGGATAGAAAGTGGTTGGCAAGCAGCGGAATATCGCCTTCCCGATCCCTTAGTGCCGGCATTTCCAACTCGATGGTGTTAATACGATAGAGCAAGTCCTGTCGAAACTGTCCATTGTTGACCATTTCCAATAGGGGAGCATTAGTGGCGCAGATCAGACGTATATCCACTGGCACAGACTTGGAAGAACCGACCCGCTGAATGGTGCGATTTTGGAGAACCGTGAGTAATTTGGCCTGCAATGGTAGGGGTAGATTACCGACCTCATCCAGAAACAGCGTACCACCATTGGCTAGCTCAAAGCGACCGACTTTATCAGCTTTGGCATCTGTAAATGCGCCTTTGACATGACCAAATAGCTCGCTTTCGAACAGCGACCCTGTCAGCGCCCCAAGATCTACTGACACGAAAATTTCATCTTTCCGTTCTGAAGATTCATGGATAGCTCTGGAAGCCAGCTCTTTACCCGTGCCATTCTCACCCTTAATTAATATGCTGGCGTCAGTAGGCCCTACTTTCCTGATAAGGTCAATGGCTTGTAGCGCACGAGGAGATGATCCGATCAATTCTGAAAATGCCGGATTCCCTCGCTGAAGGGCTTTCAGTCCCTCAAGCTGTTCGCCTGATTTTTTGAGTTTCAATGCATTGGTGATCGTAGTGAAGAGCTTCTCATTGCGCCAGGGCTTGGTAATGAAGTCAGCAGCTCCATTTTTCATAGCTTCTACAGCCAGATTGACCTCACCGTAGGCAGTCATCATTATGACCGTAGTACCTGGTGCCTGCTTGATGATTTCCGATAGGGCAGAGAGACCCGCGGCACCATCCTGCTCACCCTTCTTAAAATTCATGTCGAGCAGGACGGCATCATAGTCAAACTCCTTTAATCTCAAACTGATCTGCGCAGGGTCTGCTTCAGTCTGAACCCGATCAAATCGCTGCTTGAGAAATACTTTTGCAGTAGCGAGTACGTCACTATCATCATCGACCACTAATACACTCGCATTGATCTTATCCACAAACTAAAGATACGCGGGATACTGTATCAAAAACAAACAGTAACCTGTGCGTTATCTATACGCATTGCATCAGGCGATTGACTACTTGTTAATGAAAGTCTCTGTAAATGAGGTATTTATGATAATGGCACAAGAATAGTATACTTGTTTCGAAAACCGACCAAATGCTACGCAACTATCTACTTACTTCTTATCGCAATCTCAAGAGAAATCGAGCCTACACCTTACTCAACATTTTCGGCTTGGCCATGGGGCTGGGCTGTGTATTGGTGATCTATCGATACATCTCGCATCATACGAGTTTTGACAAGGATCAGCCGGCATACGAGCGGATCTATCGGGTGGTGACGCAAGAGAGTAAACCTACCGGAATCGAATACAATGACGGTGTGCCTCATCCTGTGGGCACCTCGCTTAGAAATGATTTTCCCGAGATGATTGCGGTAGCGCAGACTCACTTTGAATATGGTGGCCAGATCAACATCGAAGAGCCTAACGGGAGTATGAGCAAATATGAGGAGGAAGGAATTGTATTTGTGGAGCCTTCAATATTTGACGTATTGGACTTCAATGTTATCGCGGGAACACCTCGGATATCCCTTGAGAATATTAATACAGCGGTGATCTCTTCATCACTTGCACAGAAGTATTTTGGCCTATCGGAAAATGCTGTTGGTGATGCGATAGGTCGAAGCATCAATTTCTCAAGTGCCGTAGACCTGGAGATCGTTGGAGTTATTGCAGATCGCCCTGAGACTACAGATTTCCCTTTTACTGTGCTCATTTCGTATCCCTCGCAGAAGGCTACCAACCCCTACTATGACGATGGAGATCGGTTCAACAGTACCAGTAGTGCGACCAATTGCTATGTTCTACTTGGGGAGTCAGACAATCCCCAAAACTATGAAGCCCGCTTTCCTGATTTCGTTGGCAAGTATTTTGGCGAAGATGAAGTCGAGACTTTCAATATGTCCCTGTTGCCGCTGAGTGAAATGCATACCAATCCGGAATATCAGAAGTACTCAGGAAGTTCGCTTCCTCCGGACGAAAAATGGGCCTTGATCGCGGTTGCGGTCATTCTCCTGATAGCTGGCTGTATCAATTTTATCAATCTGGCCACTGCCCAGGCGGTAAAAAGATCCAAGGAAATCGGAGTTAGGAAAGTGCTCGGAAGTGGGAGAACACGGCTGGTTATTCAGTTTTTGAGCGAGACGTTCATCATCACAGTTATTGCTATCATGATAGGGTTGGTTTTCGCTGAAGTCTTGCTCATCAATCTCGAAGAAGTTCTCGATCTCAAATTGAGTATCGATATCATGAGTCACCCCGAGACTATTGGCTTCCTTTTATTGATTTCCCTGGTTGTGACCTTGTTGGCCGGTTTTTATCCCTCGGTGCTGTTATCACGAATGAATCCGGTACTGGCGATCAAAAACAAGATCAGTGCCCAGAGGCACAGCGGAGGTATATCTCTTCGCAGACTGTTAGTGATCATTCAGTTCTCTATATCTCAGGTGCTCATTATCGGCACTATTGTCGTCAATAGCCAGATGGAGTTCGTGCGAAATGCGGACCTGGGATTCAATAAAGATGCGATCATCAATACTTTCGTGCCTGAGCCGCGTGATAAAGAGGCCATTGAGCGCATTAGAACTACCCTGGAGAGAAACCCTAACGTCGAAAGCGTCTCTTTTAACCTTGGTACCCCCAGCAGCGGCAATAATGCGCATTCCAACATCGAGTACGCACCGATGGATACGGATGCAGAGTACAATGCCAATTTTAAGCCGATAGATGAAAATTACCTGGATCTATTTGGCTTGGAACTCCTTGCCGGGCGTAATCTTAGAAGCTCGGATAGTGGCAATGTGGCTATAGTCAATCGACATCTGACCGAATGGATGGGTATGAATACTCCGGAAGAAGCCGTAGGTCAGACCATCAAAACCGGCTACAACGGAGATAAAAGAATCATCGGTGTGGTAGAAGACTTCAATGTCTATTCTCTGCATCAGGGAATGGATTACGTAGTGTTTTTCATGTTGTCTGATTTCAATTACAACATGTCCGTTCGCCTAAAAACAATCGATGGTGGGATCAATAATCTCGACGAATCGCTGGCGGCCATAGAAAGTGCATGGCAGGATGGATTCCCCGATTATATCTATGACTTTGAGTTTTATGACGATGATCTGGCTAGAGAGTATCAGGATGAGCAAGCCACTGCAAAGCTATTGACGCTTTTTTCTGGTATTGCCATCTTCATTGGCTGTCTAGGCCTCTACGGACTGATCTCTTTCATCTCTACACAGAAGTCAAAAGAAATAGGAGTGAGAAAGGTATTGGGAGCTAGTGTTTGGAGTGTGCTAGGCATTTTCACCAGAGAACTGATGATACTCCTCCTGATAGCTTTTGCAGCAGCAGCCCCGCTTGGTTATTGGTTGATGGATGGATGGCTATCTGACTTTGCCTACAGCATTGATATTACGGTAGTAGAGTTCGCTATCGCAATACTTTTCACCATCATCATTGCGCTAGTGACGATGAGCTACCAATCTATCCGGGCGGCTGTCGCTAATCCGGTTGACTCACTCAAAGACGAATAATCATACGATCATGATAAAAAATTTCCTAAAAACGGCAGTTAGAAGTATCCTCAAATACAAGGTATACAGTACCCTGAATGTCATAGGACTATCATTGGGTATTGCCTGTGCCATCGTCATGTTCCTGCAGGTCAGCTATGACCTGTCGTACGATGATTTTCAACCCAATCTAGAGCGTATTTATCGGATCAATATGGTTACGTTTCATGAGAACCTGACTGAGCACGATCCAGGTACACCATTCCCTATGTCAAGGACTCTCCGAGAGGAGTATCCGGACTTGGAGCAAGTAGCTCAGGTGGTACACTTCGGCGGATTGGACATCTACCTACCGGGAAATGAGGCGAGTGCGTATGAGCAGGAGCATATCCTCTTTACCGAGCCTCAGATGTTGCAGATGTTCGAAGTAGAATGGATTCGAGGAAATCCCGATGAAGCCCTCAAGTCACCAAAGGATGCTATCATGACAATCTCTTCGGCTAAGAAGCTTTTCGGAGATATCCCGCTGGATCAGATTATGGGCGAGGAGTTTAGCCTTGGAGGACAGACGCTGCAGGTAATGGGCATTACTGAAGATACACCCAGGAACACGGTGATCCCTTGGACAGTAATGGTTTCAACGGATCTACAGAAGGAGCTCAACCCTTTCTATACACCCGATGACTTTAGCAACGTAATGTCTGAGTCACAGACCTTTGTACTCGTCGCTGAGGATTTCAATCTATCACTCTGGGAAGATCAGCTGGTTGGGTTTACGGATAAGTACCTCACTGAGAACGGTGAAAAAAAGATTGAGCTAGAGCTCCAGCCGTTCACAGACCTGCATTTTGATGAACGATACGATGCATTTGAGGGCAAGCCTGTTTCAAAGCAGTCTTTGTGGGCACGATCAACCATTGCTCTGCTTATTTTGATCATTGCATGTGTCAACTTCATCAACCTCGCCACTGCCCAGTCCGTCAATAGAGCTAAGGAAGTCGGAGTGAGGAAAGTGATGGGCGGTTCCCGCTCATCGTTGATGGCGCAGTTTCTGGCAGAGACCTTAGTGATCGTCCTGATATCAGTACTCTTGTCGTTGGTGATTGCAGAGCTAATGATCATCAACTTCGGTCATATTGTCGAGTTTCCTGAGGGTATCAGTGTATTGAACTCACCTACACTACTTCCATTTCTGGGAGTGCTGCTGATCTTTTTGACTCTTCTGGGGGGATTCTATCCTGCTGTCATCATGACCCGGTTTAAGCCCATCAATGCGATGAAGAGAAATGCCAACGCAGGTACAGGTGGCAAAGCTGGTTTCCGCAATGGCTTGGTCGTGTTTCAGTTTGCAGTCACACAGATTATGGTTATTGGTACGATTGTCACCATCCAGCAGATGGAGTTCTTTAAGAGCAAGCCACTGGGCTTTCAGAGGGAGTCCATAATCAAGGTCAGCTTTCAGGATGCGGATAGTGCTCAACTTGCCTTGATTGATCAGCTCTGGAGTGAACATGCCTTTGTGGAGACGGTAGCATTAGGAAGTGCTGCGCCTACCGGAAGCCTCAATATTGATTCAAGGTTTGGATACCCTTCTACTGCGAAGGAAAGGAATTATCAGGCCCAGATTCGTATCATCGATGAGGATTATTTGGCCACCTATGGATTGAACTTGATAGGAGGTGATGATTTGTCTTATGGTTCATCTAGCAATGATATATTAATAAATGAGGCCACCGCTCGCCTGATTGGCCATGACGATCCATTAGATGCGATAGGAGATAAGATTTTCGCTTTTGGAGACGTAAGAAACATAAGAGGCTTGATTGCTGACTTTCATACAAAATCCCTTCATGAGTCAGTTGAGCCTGTCGTACTGGTCAATATTAATATGTTCATCTACTCGGCAGGTATTCGCCTCAAAAGCCCAGAGCTAGTGTACGATCAAGAGGTAATAGCGGCATTAGAGGAAAACTGGAGGACAGTGTTTCCCTCCAATACATTTGACTATGAGGTTTATCAAGACTACCTGGCCAAAGGATATGAAGAAGAACAGCAAACAGCTGATTTGCTTAAAGTACTCGCGGTGATAGCCATCATTATTGGTTGTCTTGGTCTTTATGGACTGATCGCTTTTATCGCAAATCAAAAGGTCAAGGAAATAGGTGTCCGAAAAGTGCTGGGAGCCTCAATAGGCCAAGTGATCTGGCTTTTTTCAAGTCAGTTCATCAAACTGATTGTGATTGCATTTGCGATAGCAGTACCTCTGGCCATCTATCTCACCGGCAACTGGCTCGATAGTTTCCCTTACAAAATTGACCTTTCCCCAGGGGTATTCATCGCTACATTAATCGGCACATTGATCATCGGCATGGGCGCCATTGTGTTCAGGGCATGGTCGGCTGCAGTCGTCAATCCTGCTGTCTCACTCAAGGACGAATAACATGCTAAAGCTGAAGCTCTCCATTCTGATAAGAACCTTGTACCGATATCGTCTGAACACTGCGATATCGGTACTCGGCTTCTCTATTGCGCTAGCCTGTGCAATGGTGCTGCTCATGAAGGTGTATTTCGCATTGTCTACGGACCGTCAACATGCCCATTACGATAGGATCTATCGAACGGTTCAGCATATCAAGAGGGCAGATGGGGTGCAGAAGGTCTCCTCGGCCAACTATCCGATGGCTGAGGCAGTAAGGCAAGAGCTACCGCAAGCTGAGGCCGTATCCATGGTACAATTTGGAGAATATACGTTGCGTAACAGCGCTAGCTCAGATGCACCAATCAAATCGCAAGTGGCTTATGCAGAAAACCCCATCTTCGATATATTCAGTTTTGAGGTAGTAGCAGGTGATCAGAGTCGGATGTTGCAGGAGCCGTCTAAAGTGGTGATTTCGATCCGACAAGCCAACCGAATCTACGGCTTGACAGAGGCAATTGCGCACGAGGCAATAGGCAAAGAACTGTTGATCAACGGAGAAACCTACCTGGTAGAAGGTGTCATCAGTGATTATCAAAATCCCACGGATTACCCTTTTGACATCATCGCTTCATTTCAGACCCTGAGACGTGACGGAGCTATGCTCAACGGCTGGACAACAGCCAGCAGTGATGTCAATTGCTACTTCCTTGCTCCTGAGTCTTTCGATGTTCAGGCCTTTGAGCGAGGGTTGGAGCAACTGAAAAATAAATACCTCTCGGCAGACGTAGCAACTTCTAAGGATATGCTGATTCAGCCTCTATCAGATGTGCATTTCAACAGCGACTTTTCCAACTTCACCTATAAGATAGAATCAAAGGAGAGCATATATGCGATGCTGGCTGTCGCGCTTGTACTCATACTATTGGCGGTGATCAACTACATCAACCTGTCAACCGCCCAATCGGTCGCCAGATCCAAGGAAGTAGGTATCCGTAAAGTTATGGGAAGTAGTCGACGGGATCTGGTCGCGCAGTTCATGTCTGAATCATTCCTGATCACACTCATCTCGCTGTTTTTTGCCTTGGTACTGGTCGAGCTTTGCTACCTCAACTTCAACGAAGTGCTAAGCTTTCCCGCCGGCTTTAGTGTACTTACTTCATTACCGGTCATTGGACTGTTTGTCCTGCTTCTTTTGATTGTGACCTTGCTTTCAGGCTATTATCCTGCGTTGATATTGTCTGGCTACCAGATTGCAGCGACGTTGAAAGTATCCATGGGAAATCAGCAACGTGGCAAGCTCAACCTACGGAGATCACTTATTGTCCTACAATATGTGACTACCCAGGTGCTTGTGATCATCACCCTTGTGGTCACTTTTCAGCTAGATCATTTTATGAATCGCCCAATGGGGTTTGATCGTGAGGCTAAGGTCACCTTTCCCTTACCAGGAAATGAGCTTCTGAAGTTACAGAGCCTGAGACAGGATTTGCTTAGTGATCCGGTTGTTGAGAATGTCACTTTTGCGCTGGGTGCTCCGCACTCCGGACAAATGTTTACCACTCTTTTTGGAATAGGGCTGGAGGAGGAGACCCACACCAATCTTGCTGAGGTAAGTCTGGCCGATCCGAGCTTTCCTGAAGTGTTTGATTTGGAGTTGCTGGCCGGCCGTCTGCTTGATTCGGATACGAGCAACCAGATACTGATCAATGAGAAGATGATGAGTATTCAAGGTTTTGACGATCCTGTGGATGTTATTGGACAGTCGTTCAGCGTTTTTGGTGAGCGAATGCGAATAGCCGGTGTAGTACAGGACTTCCATATGCAGTCACTGCATGGAGAAATCAAACCACTAGTGATCAGCGCATGGAATGATCACTACTATGAAGGCATTGTCAATCTCAATCTGGGCAACCAATACAGCTCTACGGATATTACTGCAGCAATAGACAGAATCGAGGCAGTATGGTCTGGCACCTTTCCAGATGATTTTTTTGAAGCTCAGCTCTTTGACGATGTGATCAGAGCGGCTTACCAGAATGAAATCAACACCGCAAAAGCGCTCAATCTATTTACGATAGTAGCTATAGTAATCAGTAGCTTAGGTTTGTTTGGTTTGATCTCGTTCCTCATCGTACAGCGCACTAAAGAAATCGGCGTGCGTAAAGTCCTTGGCGCCAGTGCGATCAATATCAGCTATATCTTCAGTCGGGAATTCATGCTGCTGATGCTGGTGGCGGCTATGATAGCCATTCCGGTAGGCTATCAATTTGCGGAGAACTGGCTGGAGCAGTTTGCTTACCGTATTGGGTTCTCAGCATATTTTGCGCTTGGTGCCGTCGGGCTGTCTGTGTTGGTGACTGTAGTGTCGATAGCTTTCAAGCTGATGGCAGCCAGCAGCATCAGCCCGTCAAAACTGTTGCGGGCAGAATAATACCCCGAGACGGCATCTATTCATCCGTTGGTATATCATTGCTTGTGTACATTTTTGGATGTCCTATATTTAGGGTTGAAGAAAACGTAAGCACATGACACGAGAAAATTGGGGTAGTAGGTTTGGGTTTATTATGGCGACTGCCGGGTTTGCCATTGGGATGGGTAATATTTGGCGTTTCCCCTACATCACCGGACAGAGCGGAGGTGGTGCCTTCATCCTGGTCTACCTTATTTTCACTGTGCTCATCGGTATTCCCTTGCTTACAGCGGAGATCAGTCTCGGCAGGAAAGCTCAGCTGACGCCTATTGCAGGTATGAAGAAACTGGCTGGTGACTCCAAGTGGTGGGTGTCCATCGGATGGGTGGAAGTCATCGCAGCGATCCTGATCATGGCCTATTATCTAATGATCATGGGTTGGGTAGGCGTCTATGTCGTAGAGTACCTAACGGGAAAATTCAGTTCGATGACTCCAGAACAGATCTCGACTAATTTTGATGGCCTTGTGGCACAGCCAGGAGTAGTCGTGGCTTATTCATTTGGAGTGGCCGTGTTGATTGGTATAGTACTGACCCAGGGACTGCAAGGTGGGGTAGAGCGCATTTCTAAGATATTCATGCCGATGCTGTTGGGCTTCTTTGTGATTCTCGCCATTGGCTCCAACATGTTTGAGGGTAGTTTTGAAGGGTTAAAATGGTACTTGTCACCGGACTTCTCCAAGATCAATGGAGATGTGATCCTTGCCGCATTAGGGCAGGTGTTCTTCTCTATAGGAGTGGGTCTGGCAGGCGGATTTGTATTTGGTAGCTACCTTGATCCCAAAAAGAGTGACGTGCCCGGGAGTGTGGCATTGGTAGTGGCGTTTGATACCGCTATCGCAATCGTATCGGGTTTGGTGATATTTCCAGCGCTCTTCGCTTTCGGGATGGAGCCGGACTCTGGTCCGGGCCTCTTATTCGTTACCATGGCTTCTCTTTTCAGCAAAGTACCCTACGGTGATGCAGTAGGAGCTTTCTTCTTTATCCTGGTTTTCGTAGCGGGGTTGACCTCCATACTTGGGCTGGTGGAAGCAGTAGCGTCTAGTTTTATGGATAGCTTCAAAGTCGGTAGAAGGACAGGCGTGATCTATGCGGTGACTTTGACATTTGTGCTGAGTATACCTAGCATTTTGAGCTTTGGCCCATGGTCGGAATACACCTTTATGGGTAAGGACTTTTTCAATTTTACCGACTACCTGTCGGGTTCGATTATGCTCCCATTGGGCGGATTACTAATTTCTCTCTTTGTGGCCTACAAGTGGGGCTTTGAGCAGTTCAAGGCTGATACCAACGAAGGAGCGGCTGGTATCAAGGTGTCTAATGCCTGGAAACTCTTCCTGAAAGTGCTCATTCCGGTTGTGATTGCCATTATTCTAATCAATGGTTTGATGGGAGCACAGGGGGGCTAGGTTAGTTTAACCTGGTCGTTTGAGAGTTTTGACAAACTCTGTTATTCATAATGCGTCCACATCCTTAATACCTTCACTATTTTATCATCCTCCAGGACTTGATAGACTAGTCTGTGTTGAATATTTATTCTACGAGAGTAGGCTCCCAACAAGTCACCTTGCAGTTTCTCAAATGGCGGGTAGTCCTTGAACGGATTCTCTTCCAGAATAATCAATAGATCTTTAACCTTAGCCTTGAGCCCTGAAGAAGATATTTTTTTGGCGTCCTTTTGAGCTTGTTTCGTAAAGACAAGTGTATAATTTTTCACCAGTCAAGGCTCTTGGAGGTTTCAGCAATAGGAGTCTTCATTCCCTCAAGGATGGATTCTCGCATTCCGGGAATTGACGTTAAGTACAAGGTTTCTTGAATATTGCGCCAGTCTTCCTCGCTGACTAGAACCGCATTATTCTTTTTGCCTGTGATTTGAATGGGTTCGTGCGTCTCATGTGTCTCTTCAACAAGTTTATAGATGTTTTTCCTAGCCTCTGTAGTGGTTAAAGTCTTCATGAATATAAACGTACATTATTACGTACGCAATTCAAAATTTACTTCTATCATTTTCATGCCATCACCTTCTTTATTATGTTCTTGCCTGTCATCGCTGATGTGGTCAACACGCCGGAGAATAATGCGGCCGCTACGCCTGCTGTGACAATGTCCTGACCTGTTAAGTAGAGATTCTTTATCGGAGTACGAGGCTGGAGAAACCTCTGCCGGAATCGGTCTGGTGTATGGTCCAAACCATAAATCTCCCCTTTGTCATAATTGACAAAATGCTGCGTCGTAAGGGGAGAGGAGAGTTCGTAGTGATCTACTTTCCCTTCCAATTGCGGTAGCTGCCTGAATAGCTCGGCCAACAGTCGCTGCGTAATTTTCTCCTTCAAGGCATTGTAGTCTTCACCGCGCTTCATCCACCTGCTACCTGCCCAGGGTTCGAAAGTATCATAAGGCACCAGGGTGATGATATCGATGGTGCTCTTTCCGGGGTAGCGATTTGGAAAATCAGGATCTTTGGCAGAGGGAAAGGAGATATAAACTACCGGAAATGGCGCATCCAGGTCATTGAGGTATCGATCTACGCAACCATCATGGTCAAGGTCTCCAGGATAGATCCAGTAGTTTGTTTTTGGCAAGCCAAGCTCCTCGGGAGAGCCATTGAGTCCAATGTAAAGACAGGCGTGCGATACGGATCGCTTCACTTTTTGTAGTTGATCTGTGAGCGCATGCTTCTCCACCACTTCCCTGGGCAGCATCTTGTTGTAAGTGGCCATGATACCCGCACCGCTAATGATGTTATCAGCAGTAATGACGCGACCATCCGCCATCTTCACACCTTTAGCTTTGTTTTTTTCAATGACGATTTCATCGACCTCAGCACTGATCAATATCGTACCACCAGCTCTTTCTATGATGGGATCTACTGTTTTGACTATCTGAGAGGAGCCACCTATCGGAAAATTGCCACCGCTGAAGTAGTGTCGGGCTACCGAGGCATGCATAGCGAAGCTGCTCTTCTTCGGGGTTAGGCCATAGTCGCCATATTGCCCACTCAGTACTTTGATCAGCTCTTCATTGTCCGTCAGTGACTTGAGCACCTCGTAGGTGGTCTTATCAGAAAAGTGGTAGTAGGGCTGTCGCATTGACTTGCCCATCACCTTACTTACCAGTGGAGGGAGCGCCTTGTCCATGTAGAACTTCTGCGCTGTTTTAGTGGATTCGAAGACAAGTTTTACGTACTCTTCAATTGCCTTTTCTTCTCTCGGAAAGTACTCGGCTAGCTTATTCTTAAAGTTTTCAACCCCCTTGACCAGGTCATAGGCCTTATCTCCAATGATGATTTTATCGTAAACTTCGCCCATATCGGCCCACTTCAATTCTCCGTTTGTGATATAGTCAAACAGCCGCTTCACTACGCTGTTGGGACGACTGAACTCACCGATGTAGTGGATACCTACATCCCATTCGTACCCTTTCCGCTTAAACACATGCGTGAACCCCCCGGCAGTATAGTGACGCTCAACGATCAGTACCTTCTGACCTTCTTTGGCAAGGATTGCTCCTGTCGTGAGACTTCCCATGCCAGACCCAATGATGATGGTGTCATAGTGATCAAGTACTTCCGGGTTTTGTTTGTAGGATTGGATCATATCTAGGAGGTCTTAATTAGGATCTAAAACCGTTCTGAAACGAGTTCGTCAAGTTTAGCTATGTAGGCTATCATTAAATCTTTGTTATGCTTGGCTTCATTAGTATATGAAGTGTGAAGTTCAGGAAACGGAGAAAGAATATCATTCATAAAAACTTCGTTTAGCTTCCCCAACAACCCATCCGCGTGACTCAACACAAAATACTCATCCTCAGGTATCAAGCTCAGAATCCCTCCAATGAACTTGTTGCTTTTTTGTCCTAAATTTTCAGTACCTCTTACTAAAATCAGGTTTTGACCTAGGTAGATAACCTTAAAATATTCGATTTCATAAAAGGTGGTGATATAGGTGCTATTGATATAAAGGTTAGAGCCATCGTAAAAGCCCCATAGAGTGTATTTTAAATTTTTCCTTTCTCTTTTTCCTATCGATTTCGGAAAAGTAAGATTCAGACGATAAGGTTCAATCCTCCACTCGTATGAGTCAGGCATTGCACTAATTGTTACAGTGATGCCATCCATGGGCTCTTGAATGACAAAAGCATGTAAGGAGGAATAAGCTCCAGACTTAATGTCTTGAGCATGGACTTTTGTGATAGTAAAACAACTTACCACAACTGCCAAGCCTATGATAATTAATTTGTTGCTGGATGATTCATTTTTTGACATGATTACAAAAACGAGTTTATAAACTCTCGATGGTAAGTTTCCGTAATTTTAATGGAGATCATTTCTATTTAACTACTAAGCATCACCGAGATTACTCCAATCGAATTGGTCAATTATAGCTCTAAAATGTGTAGGTAATACAGCTTTAACCGTCAATGATACTTTGTCAACAGGATGTTCGAAAGATAGTGACTGTGCATGTAACAACAATCCATAACAACCTAGCTTTTCTTGAAACATCCGATTGTGATGTAGGTCACCGTGCTTGGTATCCCCAATCAGGTAGTGGCGCATTTTGGCGAAGTGCTTTCTGATCTGGTGGTATCGCCCCGTCTTTGGTATCACTTTGACAAGACTGTATCGGGAAGTTTCATATCTGGAGGCTACCTTGATGGGCAGCTCGATTATATCTAGTCGCTCAAAATGTGTCTCAGATTCTTGCAGTACACCTCGATCGTTGTGCAGAGGTTCTTTGATGATTCCGGTAGGAGGGCAGTAGCCTCTGCATACCGTGAGGTAGGTCTTTCTGGTTGTGTGGTTGTCAAACTGCTCCTTAAGTGAACGGGCGACCTCTGACGATAATGCCATCAGGAGTACTCCTGAAGTCGGTCGATCAAGCCGGTGAACCGGGTATACGTGCTGACCGATCTGGTCGCGTAGCAGTTGCACTGCAAAATGCTTTTCTTCATCAGCCGCCAACTTAGTGCGATGAACGAGCAGCCCATTGGGCTTGTTGATCGCTACAATGGCATCATCCTGATATAATATTTCTAGTGGACTCAATTGAATGTGTAATGTTCAAAGCTAGATAGAATAACCAATGTAGCATCACTCTCGAAATTTGAAGATTCTAAAGGGCGGTTTTGTTATCGATATTTAATCTTCCTACGCGACCGCTTCTGCAGGCGAGTTGAATGTAGACCCTCACTTCCTTCATGTATGAATAGAGTCAAAATTTGATTCAAGGTTCAGTAATTTTTCATTTAGTTTGTTCGCTGAACTAGATGATCACAATGGACAAGATAGACTCGCTTAATCAGGTAGCACAGTTTCACAAGACGTTCAAGCATCCCGTGCTTGATAAACCTCAAATTCCTTCTAAAGAAAGATGCGCGTTAAGGGTATCTCTCATAGCTGAGGAACTAAAAGAATTGGAAGAGGCGATAGCCGATAATGATTTGGTGGAAGTGGCTGATGCCCTATGCGATATACAGTATGTACTATCTGGAGCTGTGCTCGAGTTTGGATTGGGGGAGAAGTTCAAGACTCTTTTTGACGAAGTGCAGCGTTCTAATATGAGCAAGTCCTGTGCAACAGTCGAGGAAGCTCAGGCTACCGTGGATCACTATACCAACGAGCGTGATACACCTTGCTACTACGAAGAAAGAGACGGGGTGTATCTGGTCTACCGCGAATCTGATCGCAAGACGCTAAAGTCTGTCAAGTACTCTCCTGCTGACTTGAAGTCTATACTAGAAGACTAATATTAGCAGTATTACTCCATAGGCCCGGGTTTAAATCCGGGGCTATGGAGTAATCACATTGTTCAACCGTTTTAACGGTTTATGCCGTTGAAATGACCGCAACAAAAAAACCTTCCTCTTGGAAGGTTTTTTAATAAGCATGAAATGTAAAATCTTTGATCACTTGCCGTCAGAGACCATACCTCCGGCACCTACTGTGAGGTTAAACATTGTGCCTTTGGTGAGTCTTGCAGAGCTTGCTTTGAGCACGAGAGTTCCGTTATAGTTCGTAGCGTCTGAGCTAGCCTTCAGTATTAGTTTATCCGATTGTGTCCAGTCTGCTGCTCTTTCGAATGAGGCAGCCACACCATTCGGTAGTTTATTATCAATATAAAGATCAATTTTAGTCTTTCTGAATTTGACTGATCTGTTGATGTTCACATCAACAGTTTTGGTTTCACCCGGAGCAAGCACAATGCTCGGCTCGCTAATAGACACTGTGAAATCTTTGGCTGGAGTAGTTCCTTGTCCAAATGCTTGCACTGTGAAGAGTACAACCATCATTGGAATTAGTGTAAAGAGCTTTTTCATAGTCGTAGAATTTTTGAACAAAAAGGTAAGTTGTTCGAATAAACGATAATTCGAACAAAAAGTTCAGGTGTTCGAAAATTAATAAAATAAAAAAGATCAGATTTTGAGTCCGTCGAGCATTAGCCCAACCGCAAATAGGATTTCTTCCTTGATATGCTGGAAATCACTCTTGTCTGGAGTGCTGTGAAGGAATTGGTTGAAGTAGTCAAACTGAATAGAGAACTTAACTGTCATTAAGGTATGAGCGACGCGATCACTATCGCAAGGTTTGTACAACCCTTTTTCAATACCTTCATTGATACAGCTTTTGTAGAATTTGATCCTGTCTTGATTGACCTCATTCATGCTAATGCGGAAGAGGTTGCGTGTTTCCACAAGCACCTTGACAGGAATGTTGTGCTTAATCACCGTGTCATCATAGTGCTTAAGGGAAGCTCTGATATAGCTAAGTATGCGCTGTGTTGGATCTTGTTGCTTTGATGCTTCTGTGACAAACCGATTAAGATTACTGCGCCACTCTTCTTTAAAGGCATCAAGGAATATCTGTTCCTTGTTTTTGAAGTAATAATAGAGCGATGACTTGCGCATACCCACAGCTTGCGAAATGTCATCAACGCTTGTTTTGGGATATCCCTGTCTGTTAAAAAGCTCTCGGGCGGCAGCCAGTATTTCTGCCTTTTTATCAGCCATATAGGCAAACTTAGACTTTTGATGAATAATTGCCAATACCTGCTCAGGCAAGGCAAATTATGTTCAAAGTACTTGATTTAGTAGCAAGGAGCTCAGATTAGTGTTTTCCGAAGGGAGGTTTGTCCTGCTTCTGAAAGGTAGGGTAAGTGAAATGCGATGACTTGTGTTTTCCTTGCTTTGATCGGATCGATATAGTATCACGATTGCTGAAATAATGCGCAGCATCCGAGATGGGGGTAGTGGCAGTGTAATATTTCATTGTGGGTTTCATGCGTCAAACGATTGATGTTTTAAAAGTCGATGTTTTTGGGTGAAGCATTAATGACAACCATCAAAACCGTTAGGTGAATTTTATCATGACCACATCACCCTACTGGTAATTTCCACCAGCGGTTTCACGTGCCCATGATTAATGCTTAATTTCATCAATCATCAAAAAACCAATCATTATCATGCAAAAACTAGTCGGTAGGCTGCTATTCTGGATGGGACTCTTGGCAAATGTATTGCCTTTGGAGGCACAGGTGGCAGAGTTCAACAAGGACGTAATCAAAGGGTTTGAGTGGCGCAATATTGGTCCCAAAAGAGGGGGTCGATCATTGGCAGTAGCTGGAAGCCCGGGACGAAAGAACGAGTATTATTTTGGAGCCGTAGGAGGTGGCCTTTGGAAGACCACAGATAGTGGTCAAAACTGGAAACCTGTCACAGACGGGCAGATCAATAGCTCTTCCGTGGGTGCTGTGGCAGTCGCTGCGACTAATCCAGATATCGTCTACATAGGTATGGGTGAGGTAGCACTTCGCGGCAATATCATGCAGGGAGATGGTGTCTACAAGTCCGTAGATGCCGGCGAGACCTGGCAGCACATGGGCCTACCGGAAACACATGCTATCGCCAAGATTAGAGTTCATCCGACCGATCCGGATGTGGTATATGTAGCTGCATTGGGTCATCCTTATGGAAATAATGAGGAGCGTGGAGTATTTCGAAGTAAGGACGGAGGAGAGACCTGGGACAAAGTGCTCTATCGTAGCGACAAAGCAGGTGCTGTCGACCTAGTGATTGATCCTACAGATCCCAATACCCTTTACGCTAGTATCTGGGAAGTATATCGTACTCCATGGAAGATGTGGGGAGGCGGTGGAGACTGTGGTCTTTGGAAGTCTACGGATGGTGGAGACACCTGGACAGAGTTGACCAACAATCCCGGCATGCCGGCCAAGCCTATCGGAAAAATTGGTATTGCAGCTTCTGGTGCTAAATCTGGCAGGCTGTGGGCATTAGTGGAGTCTGATGAAGGGGGAGTATTCCGATCAGATGATGCAGGCGCAACCTGGACCAAGACCAATGATGAACGCAAGCTTCGTCAGCGTGCTTTCTATTACAGCCATATCTACGCTGATCCTCAGGATGAGAATACCGTCTATGCCTTAAATACGGGCTTTTATAAGTCTACCGATGGCGGAGAGACCTTTGACACGCGAATCGAAGTACCACATGGAGACAACCATGATCTTTGGATAGACCCCAACAATCCGATGCGTATGGCCAATGCCAATGACGGTGGTGGCAACATCTCCATCAATGGTGGTGAAAGTTGGACAGATCAGGATTTTGCGACGAGCCAGCTCTACCATATTATGGTAACCAAGGATTTCCCGTACCACGTATGTGGGGCGCAGCAAGACAACAGTACCATGTGCATCCCTAGCGAGGGGTGGGACTTTAAGCAGGCGAGGGGACCATCCTCAGAGTACTACTATGCCGTTGGTGGCGGTGAAAGTGGCTATATCGCTCAGCACCCGGAAAACCTCGATTGGTTTTATGCGGGAAGTCAGGGTGCATTGTTGACTAAGTTTGATCGCTCGACCGGATTCTTGAGAGACATTCAGGTGTACCCGAGGTTCTTCTCTGGAGAGCCCTCTAGTGCCCTACCGGAAAGATGGCAGTGGACTTTTCCAATTGTATTTTCTCCATTGAATTCTAATAAGCTCTACACTTGCTCTCAGCATGTGTGGGTCAGTGAGGATGATGGACAGAGCTGGGAAAAAATCAGCCCGGACTTAACTTATGCAGATCCTGAGACCCTGGGGCCTACAGGAGGTATTATCACCAAGGATATGAATGGCCCGGAGATCTATGCGACTGTATTTGCGCTAGCTCCATCCATGCATGATGAAAACACGATCTGGGCAGGTTCTGATGATGGATTGATGCATATCACGAGAGATCATGGTCAGACCTGGGAAAACATTACTCCTCCGGATTTACCTAAGCACTCACGAGTGAGTATTATCGACGAATCAAGCCACAATCCAGGTACTGTCTACATTGCGGTGAAGCGCTATCAATTGGATGACAGAGCCCCATATATCTGGAAGACGAGTGACTATGGCAAGACCTGGACGAAGATCGTCAAGGGCATCAGAGCTGATGATTACATTCATGCTGTTCGCGAAGATATCGTGAAGCCCGGCTTGCTGTTTGCTGCCGGAGAGCATACGGTCTATGTGAGCTTCGACAATGGTGCCAACTGGCATTCGCTCAGGCTCAATATGCCTGACACTCAGATTGCAGATTTGATTGTGACGGAGAAGGACGTTGTGGCGGGTACGCATGGCCGCTCTATCTACATACTGGATGATATAGCACCATTGCGTGAGTACTCTGCTGAGGTTGCGAGCAAAAAGTTTCATCTATTCCAGCCATACTATGCTGTGCGTAGAGTTCAGGAGCCAGGCATTCAGTATTATCTGGCCGAGCAGGCCAAAGAAGTGAAGATTGAAGTCCTTGATTCTAAAGGTGCTGTGATCCTCGAGAAGGTAGGTACCCTACCGGAATTAGAAGAGGATGATGACCCGTCGGCACGTTGGTTGGGTGCACTTCCTAAGGATCCTACCACCGCCCAAGGCCTCAATACCTGGTCGTGGAATATGCGTTACCCAGGGGCAGCTGATTTTGAAGGAATGATCATCTGGTCTGGACGTCCACAGTTGGGCCCAATTGCCCCTCCCGGTAGCTATCAGATTCGGATGACAGTCGATGGTGATGTGCAGACCAAGACTTTTGAGCTACGCACTGATCCGCGATATGATGTACCCGAATCGGATATTCAGGAGCAGTTTGAGTTCGCCATGGAGATCAGGGATGCTATAGATGCAGCCAACAAAGGTGTGATTCGCATCCGTGCGCTCAAGTCACAGCTGGATGAGCAATTGGCGGATGCCAGCAAACCTATCAAGGCTGTTGATAACTTTACTGGTAAGATCAGTGCAGTAGAAGAGGAGCTCTATCAGGTGAAGAATCAAAGTGGACAGGATCCACTGAACTTCCCAATCAAACTCAACAACCGCCTGGCTTACCTGGTCAAAAGTGTGGAGAGTGGTGACGGTTTACCCACGAAAGGTTCTCGCGAAGTATTCGCTTTATTGAAAGGAGAACTGGATCAGCATCTATCACAGCTCAATAGCATTATAGAAAGTGATCTGGCTAAGGTGAATAGTGCTTTGGAGAAAGGTGGCTATCAACCGATCAGTGATCAATAGAGTGAATGATGAATCTGTTGCCGCCGTTGGTGTTTTCACCAACGGCTTAGAATAACAACACCCCTATAGTCCCCTCAAGGGGACAAATTCCGCCCTTGAGGGCGGTTAGGTGGGTGTTTTATCCAATGTGTATAAACATGTTTGAAAACGATAAACCTAATAATATGAATAAGTTGAAATTAATCCTTGGGAGTGCACTCGTGTTCCTGATGATTTGCGATAGCGCACTCGCCCAGAGGCGAAATAAATCAACCGCGCCTGCGACCACACAGTATGATCAGAAGTACTATGAGGGCATGGAGTGGCGACTCGTCGGAGCTTTCCGCGGAGGTCGGGCAGGTACAGTCACCGGCGTACCCGGAAATGATAATCTCTACTACATGGGAACAGCCGGAGGCGGTGTTTGGCGCACGCAAGATGCTGGAAACACCTGGGACTGCATCTCAGATGGATATTTTGGCGGCTCTATCGGAGCGGTCGCTGTGTCTGAGTCTGATCCTAATGTCATCTATGTGGGCGAAGGAGAGCAGACACTTCGTGGTAACGTATCCAGTGGCTGGGGCATGTGGCGGTCAACTGATGCCGGAAAGACGTGGAAAAAGATTGGTCTCGAAGGCTCTGAGCACATCGCCAGAGTGAGAATTCACCCCACTAATCCTGATATCGTTTACGTAGCAGCGATTGGTAACCTATGGAAGCCTAATGAGACGCGAGGTGTGTTCCGATCTGTGGATGGTGGTGAAAACTGGGAGAAGGTCCTTTACGTCAGCGATAAAGCTGGAGCGGGTGACCTGATCCTGGATCCAAATAATCCACGTATCATTTATGCCTCGACTTGGCAAATGAGCCGAAATGGCTATCGCATGGATAGCGGTGGCCCTGATAGTAAGATATTTAAGAGTACTGATGGTGGCGACAACTGGGATGAGCTTTCATTCAATGATGGTCTACCCGGTGGTCCATGGGGTATCGTAGGTTTGGCGGTATCTCCGGCCAACTCTGAGCGTGTATGGGCGATTATTGAGGCAGAAGATGGTGGTGTGTTTCGTTCTGATGATGCTGGCAAAACATGGAAAAAGACCAGTGCTAATCGTGCACTACGATCTCGTGCGTGGTACTATAGCCGCATGACAGCAGACCCACTTAACGAGGATATGCTCTATGTGATGAACGTGAGCTATGGTGTATCTAAGGACGGTGGCTATAATTTCACCCTTCGCAATGCACCTCATGGAGACCACCATGATCTTTGGATAGACCCCAACAATAGCAAGCGAATGATCATCGCTGATGATGGCGGAGCTCAGATTTCCAATGACGGAGGACTCAACTGGTCTACTTATTATAATCAGCCGACCGCCCAGTACTACCGAGTCACGACTGATAATACATTCCCTTACCGAATCTATGGGGCGCAGCAAGACAATAGCACCCTTCGCATTGCACATCGCACCGCGGGTGGGACGATTACTGAGCGGGATTGGGAACCCAGCACTGGTGGTGAAAGTGCTCATTTAGCACCTGATCCCGACAACAATGATATCGTCTACGGTGGTACCTACAAGGGCTACATGATGCGGATCGACCATAGCACTGGTCAGGAACGCTCTACTAACGTATGGCCTGATAACCCGGCGGGCTCTGGTGTAGAAGTGATGAAGTACCGCTTCAACTGGAACTATCCGGTGATGTTCTCGCCCCACGATAGCGATAAGCTTTATGCAGGTAGCAACTATTTACATGTTACCACAAATGAGGGGCAATCATGGGAGGTCATCTCTCCAGATCTTACGCGAGGTGAACCAGAGACACTAAAATCTTCAGGAGGACCCGTCACTCAGGATAATACAGGTGTCGAATTCTATGCTACCATATTTGCGCTAGCTGAGTCAAAAGAAGAAGAGGGCGTCATCTGGGTAGGCTCTGACGATGGATTAATTCATGTGACGCGTGATGGTGGAAAGAACTGGACGAATGTCACACCTCCGGGATCTCCGAAGTTCAATATGATGAACTGTATAGATGTCAACCCTCATGTGAAGGGCGGAGCGTACGTAGCTGCTACGAGCTATAAGTTTGGTGACTATACGCCATATCTGTACAAGACAACTGACTATGGTCAGACATGGACAAAGATTACCGCTGGAATCGATGCAAACCACTATACCAGAGCTATTCGTGCTGACCCTGCTAGAGAAGGCTTGCTGTACGCCGGTACAGAGTGGGGTATGTACACGAGTTTTGATGATGGCGCCAGCTGGCAGCCTTTCCAACTCAACCTTCCCATCGTTTCTATCCGAGACCTTCATGTTCGTGATAATGATCTGATCGCTGCAACCCATGGGCGAAGCTTCTGGATGATTGATGATCTTACGCCGCTACATCAGATGAGCGATGAGGTCAACAATAGCAAGGCGTATCTCTTCAAACCGGATATGTCTTACCGCATGCATCAGTCGGGCGGATGGGGCAGACCAAACTATAAATTGGAAGGTGAGAATCACCCTAATGGCGTAATGATTCATTACTTCGTGGATAATGCCAGTGAGGACGAGGTGAAGATCGAAATCTTAGAAGAGGATGGCGATCTGATCAAATCCTACTCAAACAAGTCCAAGGATCGCAAAAGTATGCTGAAGGTTAAAGATGGTGGCAACCGAATGGTTTGGGATATGAGATATCCGGGCTTTAGGGAGTTTCCGGGCATGATTTTGTACTCCTCACCCAACCTTGGTCCAAAGGCTGTACCGGGTACCTACAAGGTGCGCTTAACAGCTAATGGTGAGACCATGGAGCATGATTTTGAAATTGTCAAAGACCCGAGACTGCCAAATACGCAGGAGGATTATCAAAAGCAATTTGACTTCCTGATCTCTGTCAGAGACAAGGTGAGTGAGGCACATGATGCGATGAATAACATTCGTGACACACGTGCCGATTTGGGCTACCTTGACGAAAAGCTGGGCGATGATGCGGAATATCAGCCGATCAGAGACCTGGCTGATGAGATAGAGCAGGATATGGGTGTGATTGAGAACAACATCCACATGACTAAGAATGAAGCCTATCAGGATCCGTTGAACTTTGGTATTCGTATCAATAACCGTCTGGCCTTCTTAATGGTGGATCAGCAGCGTGGTGATTTCCCGCCAACGGATCAGGCGGTGGAGTTCAGTAAGGAAGTGACCGAAGAACTTCAAGTCGAGCTGGGAGCACTTCAGAAGCTGTATGACGAGAAGCTTACCAAGCTCAATCAGATGATTGAAGAAAAAGGGTTGAAGATGATCAAGGCACCAGAGAACCAACTGGCTAACTAATCTGAATCACCTATCGGAATAATGAAAGCCCTGGCAGAGATGTCAGGGCTTTTTTATGGCCTCACTACTTGAAGTTGACTAAATTGTTGCGGATGCTTTATTAGCGTTCAGCAAACCAAGCACCTCCTTCGCCTGCTCCAAATGCCGTTGCTCGTGGATGATGATAATATCAAAGGCTTTCTCCAGTTTGTAAACTATGTTCTTGTTGGCAGGAGAGGAGATGACTACTCCCTGAGTGATCAGATCCACGGAAGATTTGATTAGCTCCTTCAACTCCTCATGATGAGCCTCAAATTTGTCAAGGATTCCTTCACTGTTGAGACCATCTCCAGGTTGCCAGATGGAGAAAGTTGAAATCTTCTTCTTACGATCAGGCTTGGAGGCATTGTAGATCATATTGCCGAAAAGAGAGACAACAAAGCCAAACTTACTTATAAATGGCACTTGGTAAGTACCGTTCCTAATGTCCGCAATTACTTTGAAGTAGGTCTGATTGATGGTAATCAGATGGTCAATATTCTGAGCGATGCTCCAGGCATCAGGACTGGGTTTCCAGTTGAGTTCTTCATTGGACAATCCACCAAAGTACTTTTTGAAAGCGGCAGTCGTGTCATCTATCTCCTGAGTCCATTGTTCTTGTTTCATGTGCTTATGAGTTTGTAGCAAAGCTCACCGATCTCATTGAAATGATTCTTGGTCTAAACCAAGGTTTCAAATGCGAATGCTGTTCATCAGCTTGCTGAAGTTGGTGGGATCTATGCGTAGGTAGGAGGCCAGGTCTTTCTGCGATATGAGTGTCAGTAGGTGAGGACTTCTTTCTGTGAAAGCTTTGAAGCGCGTTTCGATATCATGTGCCATAAGCTGGTAGTATCGCTCTAATATTCCTTCCAGCAACCACTCGGTGGCTTTTCGTAGGAGGGTCTCGAGTGCGTGGTGCTTTTGGAGCATTCTCTGATGATCCTCGAAAGATATTCGTAGAAAGCGGCTGTCAGATATGGTCTCCAGGAAGAACCTTGATGGCGCTTGTCTAAAGAACGATTCGGGTATCCCCGTAAAGGAAGGAGGATAGGTAAACGCCATGATGTGCTGCTTGCTATCATGCTGAAAATAAGCTTTTTGGATGCCTTCGAAGACAAAGTACCAGTACCGCTCTACATCGCCAGGAGCAGTCATCACTGTCTTCTTGCTGACTTCATACTCCTTCCAACAGTCGATATATTCATCCAGAATACTTTCCGGTACCTTATGAATATTATTTAAGAACGTTTTCATGTCATTCATGGACGTGACTAGTACATGGTGTTAGGGTTAGCGGACTTATCGGGGATTTGTTGAATAGCATCCCAATGCTCACGGATTTTGCCGTTTTCGTCGAACCGAAAGAAGTCCATTGTCACGTACTGATCGTTTCCTGGCCAGGTTTGATGTGTATGCAACGCCACTAAATCTCCTTCAGCGATACATCGCACAAACGCAATGGACTTGTCGGGGTACTCTCTTTTCATCCTTTCGAAATAATCGATGAAGCCCTGGGTACCGTCGGCCACATCTGGATTGTGCTGGATATATTGATGCCCCACATATAACTCGATTGCCTTGGCAGGATCTCCATCGTAAGCCATTTGATAGAATGCGATGGCGTTTTTCTTATTTTGATCGGGGTTCATTCGCTTGAGATTGGCTTTGAAACTTGTTGTGAGACTATCAATATTCCCATTTCTTCTGATCTTCCCTTCAATGCCACGGTTTCCTTTTTTCCGGTAGGAAGGTGGTCTGCATCCAACTTGTCCAGTACAGCATCCGAAATAATGAAGCTAGAGTCATAATGCTTGTTGAGCTGCTCAAGTCGCGCAGCAGTGATGACCGTATTGCCGGTGATAGAGTACTGCATGCGCTCACTCGTGCCTACGTTACCGGCGACTACCCAGCCTGCATGTAGTCCGATACCGATACGGGTAGTCGGGATTTCGCCTCGTTCATTCTTCTTTGAGAGCACTTCCAGTATTACCCGGCCAGCCAAAAAGGCTTCCTGTACGTCATTTTTATGACTAATCGGGGCACCAAAGGTGGCCATGAAGCCGTCCCCCATAAACTGATTGATCACGCCTCCATGCTTGCTAACGATCTCAATCATAAAGGAGAAAATGTCATTTTGATATTGTATGATCTCCTCGGGATCTCTGGACTCGGCGAAAGGAGTGAAGCCTCTGATATCGACAAACATGATCGCAACAAACTTTTTGGAAACGGTCTTATCCGCCTTACCACCAATAAGCTCTTCGGCAACTGCCCCTGACACTTGCTGTGTCAGCAAGGTCTTGATCCGCTGTTCTGCCTCAGCCAGTCGAATATTAGCCTCATCCAGATCGCTGTATGCCAGCATGAGTTTTTTATGATCACGTCTTTTGGTGCGATACAGCCAGAGTATCACTAGCGCAATGATTATAAAGGCTGCCAGGCCCCAAAGTAAATACCGGGAGATAAGTGACTGGCGATTGAGTTCTATTTGTTGGTTTTCCAACTCCAGCGACTGGATCTTGCGTTGTTGATTGAGAAGTGCAACTTCCTGAGCACGCTGTTCTATTTGAAAATTCTTTTCCTGGATGTCGAGCTCCCGTTGCTTCTCTTCGGCAGCCAGCTGCTCCTGGAGTTCGACATAGACCTTGTAGTAAGCAATGGATTGTGCATAGTCACTGTTGCGCTCCAGTTGTCTGGCTATTTCTACGATCTCTTGACCTGACGTAATTCCTTCTGTATTGACAGGGGCTTTACGTTGATTTCGCGGTTGTAGCGTGGAAGAAGGAGTCGCTTCAATAGTTGATTTTTGATCATCTATCAGCTCCATCTCCCTGATCAACGCAACCATGCGCTCACTTACGTGACTGGTGTCACTTTCACTCAATTCATTCCTTTGGATCAGGTCGATCGCCTCTTCAAAATTTCCCGAATTCATCTGCCAATCAGCCATGACGAGCTCAAGTTGCCTTATTTTTTCATAGTCACCGTGGTTGCGCAGCTTAGCAATAGCCTTGTCGTATTGCTCTATTCCCTTCCGGTAGTTACCATTTGCGGCATGGCGATCCCCCAGCTTGATGGCCGTATTAATTGAAACCTGCTCTGCCCCAGTTTGGAACATACCGCCCAACCGAATTTTGTTGAGTTTATCTTTGAGTGCACCACCTATTCCGGTAGGTTCCGCATCCTTGAGTTCCTCTGCTTCCTGTGAGTAGATGGCAGCTACGGTCATTTCATCCAACTGACCTTGCTTCTGAGCTGCTGAGTAGGCTTCATTGAAGTATTGCAGCGCATCACCATAGCGTTCGTTCTCAAAGTAGGCAAGTCCTACCTGATTCATTGCCACGGCCTGGAGTTGCGCGTCTTTTGTCGACAACTTGGGATGATTGTCATATAAGTCGTCCAGCATTGCTTCCGCCTGACGTGCATATTTTATGGCTGATTTTGGATCTTCTTCTAGCGCTACCGCAATAATGTTGGTAAGGCCTTGAAGCTTCTCAAAGCCATAGAGGTCTTTGAGTTCACGGGAGAGTGAGTCGGCGGATTGTTGGGCTGTACTTAGCTGAGGTACCCCAATGATTAAAAGGAAGATTAACAGGCGGATGGTGATCAGTCTTTGATTTCAGTCTACCTAAAGATAAGAAGAGAAAGAGATCATCACAGCGACTTTGCTAGAGATTTAGCCAATAGGTTAGTTTGAATACCAAGGCTCTGTTTTTTGGCGTGAATTGTGGCGCGTTGGGCTCATCGTTCATGGTGCCATAGTTATCTGTATAGACAATGAACAAGTCGGATACCGGCTTAAATCTCCATTGAAGGCGTGCGTTGATATTGACATTTTCTATCTGGCTGTTGTATTGGACGAAGGTGGTGAAGAACAGGCTCTTAGTCATGGTCAGGTCAAACCTTGGCCCGATAAGAAAAAGGTCAGCGCTATTGTACGGTTCCGGTAGGGTAATGCGATTGTAGTTGAAATTGACACTGATGGAGCCATAAGGCTGTGTGCGATAGGTCACCTCTCCACTAATATTTCTGCGGTCACCGTTAAAATAGGTTCCCACAGATCCTCTTAAGCGATAGCCAAATTTCCTTCTGAAATCAGAGGAGTAGTTGAATTCGAAATTGTAGTAATCATAATCAGTATTGGCTGGTAACTCTACACCCTCCGTGTTCGTAGGGTCAAAGCTATCCAGTAGATAAGTATACAGCCGATTGAATGTCAGGTTGATACGCCCGGTATTTTGCAGGTTAGTATTGAGGTTGAATGAGTATCTCAGGTCTGTCATTCGCTCATTGTTCCAAAAGATTTCAATATCGTTTACCGGGCCAATGTTGTTGATCCAACTTGATTGAGGATAAAAGAAGTACCCGACCTCTGGGTTGATCCGATAAACACCTGTTCTTGGAACAAAGCCGGTCTCTGCCTCGAAGTTCTCCCCAACAATGACATGCGCCCAATTGAATCTGAGTCCCAGGCTTTGATAGTCGATATAGGCAGAATGAGAGAACTGATCATCTGTATTGTCTTCGTCAAATGAGCGGTGGTAAAAAGCCTTCCCAGACCACTTACCATCAGCCGAAGCTAGATTGTAGTCAATACCTAATACACGGTTATATTGCTCCGGCTTGAAGGTGAATTCGCCAAGTGAGTCCTGGGTACTTTGCCTATTGACAAAGATCATCCCGATATTTGATCGTGCAAACACTTTGCGTTGCACGACAGCAACTGTGTAGTTGGTACTGGGAAGATCAATGCTTTCATCCTTGGCCGCCTGCATGTTCAGTAGTCCCACGCGCCAGTTGTTGTCCAGTTTACCGCTCAATCTGATGCCAAAAGGTATTTTATTTTGGATATTCTGTCCTGTAGAGGAGTCCCTGGCTACTCCGATTCGTCGAGAGAAAAAAGGGCGTGCGATAGGGTGACCGAAATCCGAAAACAGGTCGGCATTTTCCAGAAAGAACTGCCTGCGCTCGGGGAAGAAAATTTCGAAGCGATCGAGATTCGTCACTTGCTCATCAACCTCCACCTGGGAGAAATCCGGGTTGATGGTAACGTCCAGGTTAAGGCCCGAGGTTACGGCTATTTTAGCGTCTCCACCAGCTTGAACATTATATTCTGTGCTCTCCTGTGTTTCATCTTCAAAATCGCGACTTGAGACACCAGCGACATAGGGGATTAAGGATACGTTAGCTCCAGGTTTCTTTAAAGGTTGATCCCATTCCAACTGTCGAACGAAAGCGAGTGATATCAATCTGAAGTTTCGAGGTATTGGAGTCCAGGTTGAGCGCTCGCCTGTTTCGCTATCGATCCGATAGAAGTTTATATTCCAGCGATCAAGGCCTTCTTTGTATCGTAGTGTTTTAAAAGGAATGGCACCTTCTGCGATCCAGTAGCCATCATACCTTTTTGCTTCCGCGTACCACTTGTTGTCCCAGGCGAGTGATAGGTCATCACCTCGGTTCCCACCATTGGCAATCAGGCCCTCACGTTGTACACCAAAAGGGTTGACGCCAAACTGAAAAGCATTAGTATTATCAAGGAAGGGGTCAATAACAATCGTGAAACCGTCATTAGCCTCTCCGCGATAGTCTCGACGAAGTGAAGGAGTTACATAGTCTCTGTCTGATGACTTGTTGTACATCTTAGCAACGAAATAAACGAAATTGTCATCATAGGTCATTCGCATTTCTGTTTGTACTTCAGCTCTGATAGAATCAGCAGGAAAATACTGCATGAAGTCACCCGCTACATCGGCGTTTGCCCAATCTTCCTCATCAATGACGCCATCAATGATTATTTCTCCCTTTGCTCTTGAGATTTTATAGCCGTCTCCTTGCGCCCAAGTCAGTTGAGTAGCGAGTAGTAGAATGGCAGACAATAGTAATTTCACGAGGATAAAGCTATAGTAATTGGGCTGGTAGAAGCACCGCAATCTGATGAATGGTCACACTTCAATTTCTAGTAAAAGTCAGGTTCTTTATCTGTAAAATATGACCTTAACCATTCATTGGGTGAAAGTCGAATGCTATGTTGGAAATTATACCATTTGGCATTAAGTTGTCAACCAACGTGGGGTGTGGAAAATGCATCGGGTTGGATATTTTTTGATTTTTAATTTTGATAAGAGCGAATGAGCCAGTTTTTGGTAACGGATAGGGCGATCACGGATGAAATGAAGTCTGGTGAGTATTTGACAAATGAAGATTTTCAAAAAATCACTAACGCCAGCGAGTTAAGGAGCCGACTTTCGGAAATGAATCGGTCTATATCCGGGATTGAGTACAACATAGAGTACGAAAGGCAGCTGCGTCAGCTGCAGGTGGAGTTGGTCAAGCTACAATCCTGGATAATTGAACAGAAGCTAAGGGTAGCTGTGATCTTTGAAGGTAGGGACGCGGCGGGTAAGGGAGGATCGATTAAGCGCTTTGCTGAACATCTAAACCCTCGGGCGATGAGAGTGGTTGCCTTACCAAAACCAACCGATCTGGAGAAACTACAATGGTATTTCAGGAGATATATCAGTGTCTTGCCTAATGCCGGGGAAATCGTCTTTTTCGATAGAAGCTGGTACAACAGAGCGGTTGTTGAGCCCGTGATGGGCTTTTGCGATGAAGAGCAATATCAACGTTTTATGCGGCAGGTACCTGAGTTTGAGCACATGCTCTTTGAGGATGGGGTACATGTCATCAAGTTTTGGTTCTCGATAGATAAGGATGAACAAGCACGTCGGTTTCAAGAGCGCAGCAAGAACCCACTAAAGCAGTGGAAGCTGAGCCCCGTGGATCAAAAAGGACAGGAGCTCTGGGATCAATACACTTATTACAAGGAGCAGATGTTTTCACGAACGCATACATCGTTTAGCCCGTGGATCATCGTGAAGACAAATAAAAAGAAGGAGGCTCGTCTTGAGAGTATGCGACATTTGCTATCAAGGTTTGAATATTCTGGTAAGCTAGAGGCGGAGACTCGTGTCTTACCTGACCCTAACGTAATCATGAGATTCCACAGGTCTATTTATCATATTGACTAGCAGAGTGATGGTGAAGAGAGAGTTTGACGAGAAAGAGATCAAGTACCTCAATTCCAATAAGGCCATTAAGGCAATGTTGGAAGGAAACGGAAAGGTGCAACCTGAGAAAGTACTTCGCTATGTCAACTATGAGAAGCGCTTAGAAAATTATCAGGTTGAACTGATCAAACTGCAGAATTGGGTCATTGAAAACAAAAAGCGTGTTTGTATTCTTTTCGAAGGACGAGACTCTGCTGGCAAGGGTGGGGCTATACGACGTATCACGCACCATTTAAATCCGCGTCATTATAGAGTCTTGGCACTTCCAAAGCCTACATCACAGGAGCGCGGACAGTGGTATTTTCAGCGGTATGTCAATCGGCTACCCAGTCCCGGGGATATCGTATTCTTCGATAGAAGCTGGTACAACCGCGCAGTAGTAGAGCCCGTCAATGGATTCTGCACAGAGGAAGAGTATCAGCGTTTCATGCAGGACATCAATAATTTTGAGGAGATGATTACCGGGGGTGGCATGATCCTCATTAAGCTATATTTCTCTATTACAAAGGAGGAGCAAAAACGCCGCTTCAATGATATTAAAAGCGACCCATTGAAGCGATGGAAAATGTCTCCGGTAGATGAAAGAGCCCAGGAGCTATGGGATGTCTATACACAATACAAGGAGGAGATGTTCCGTGTGACCAATACAGAGAAAAACCCGTGGATTGTGATCAAGGCGGATCGCAAGTCCAATGCCAGATTAGAAGCGGTGCAGCACTTGCTACGAGGTGTTCCGTATAAGGCTAAATCAAAGAAAAAGGAAAAGTAAAGTCTGCGATCATTGAAAATCAAAATTGGGCTAAATAGTAACCAAGCCGGCGAACTTTTCTAGTGAGTTACAAGATTACCTCGTCACCAGTGTGGTTGAGTAGGGAGAATTCTTCGACTTCACCATACCCCAGAAATTTGAAACGCAAACCGACTACTTTCCCTATAGACTCGGTATAAGCACTTTGATAGATTTCAACTCCCCCGATTGAAATTGCAACACTTTTATTAGTAATGCTGATGGATAAGTCAGTGAATTGAGAGATGTCACAACCGAATGCCGAAAGATCACTTTGCTTACCATCCAGATAGTTGTCATTCAGCATGAGCCAGTTATCAGAGCTGCAGCCTATTTTCGAAAACGGTACAATATGAGCCCCTTGGCTTCCAAGCACATAGACTTGTGCTCTTTGGCAAACCGCCCATTTTGTATTGTAATTGGTCTTAATAGTTGCATCCAGTTGGAAGTTGTCTCCATCGATATCTCCAAGGTCATTGACGTAGTGATAGGTAGTAGTCAAGGCATCATTTGAGGTTTCAATTTCTTTCGTCAATGACTGAGGAAGTGCCAATACTTTTTGGCCAGTAGAAGTAGGAGTGAAATACTTGGGTACAGGTGAATAGTCGATGGTACCTAACCAACCATTACTTTTCAGAAAGAGGTCATGCTGACTGGCGGTATCTTTGCCAATCATGAGCCTTGCCCTGTAGTAGCCGGGGAAATAGTAGATGCCGGTAGCCTGGTTCTGATCCTTGCTGATACTGATAGTCTTGTCAGGATCCCAGTACTGTTGGATATACATTTCCTCTGCTTCTATTCCCTTTAAATCAAAGTCGAAGACAACAGAGTTGGGGAATGAGTTGGTAACAGGTCGACTTGAGAAGGTCACTGATGCCATGCTGGCTGATTCTTGAGGTCGCTTTGTGCCGATTAATACAATTACAACAAAGGCTGCTACAAAGCCTAGAGAAAGGTAAAGTCCTTTACTCGGAAGATGTAAGCCTGAAGGCCATGTGGTCTTCTTTGAACTCAGCTTGAAAGATCTCCAGTTCTCATGCCCAACAAATTGCGATAGCGTGTCTAGTGTAGTCGTGCTCGACTCGCCATTATGCCTGACTGTTCCAAAAAACCTCTTCAGGGTAGTAGGGCTCAGGTCTACCTTGCATTTCTGTAGGATCAGCGTACTCAATTCACCAAACATTGAGTTGTGCCAGTCCGATGCGGGACCCCAGTTAAGCTGGTGCTCCAGGGCACGTTGTAGTCTTTGCTGATCCTTGTTGACAATCACCTTCTTCATAGTATGAATCATTTCAAAGGTAGCAATCCATTAGTCGGTGAACAATCATGAACGAACTTGAACAACAATGGATAAGTCAGTTCTATGGTCACTTAACCAGGACGCTGTAAGTATGTACTATGAAAACACTAAAAAGGATATTCTTCTTGCTGATGATATCGCCTACGCTGGGAATGGCGCAAGACATCATCAAACTTGATACGGCACTCTGGGACATTGATGCCGAAGCTTACCTGTTGGAGCCATACAAGGGCTATGACGCTATTTACTTGATGGCAGGAACGATGGTGCCTAGAGATGTGACGTTTCTAAACGGGACGATTGAGTATGATATCTACCTCAAAAAAGAGCAGTCTTTTCCCGGTGTGTATTTTAGGCATAGCGTTTCAGGCAATGCTGAGCATTTTTATATCAGGCCACACCTACCGGGAAAGCCGGATGCCAATCAGGTAGCCCCACTAACTAACGGGGTTTCTCCCTGGCAGCTTTATTTCGGACCCAGATACTCATTTCCCTATGATTACGAATATGATCGATGGACACATGTCAAAATCACAGTAATGGAGAACAAGGCGCAGGTCTATCTTGATCATTCTGATAAGCCTAACTTCTCATGGGATCTCACCCATAAGCCCAGGGAAGGTAAAGTGGTCTTCACCGGCGGAAACAACTCGGGCATGCATTTGGCCAACATCAAAATTGATCCCGGGAATGTCGAACTGGTCGGTTTCGAGCCACAGGTAAGGGAGCCCATCGATGGGGTCATCCCGAGCTGGGAGATATCGGAGAAGTTTGATGAGCGTAGATTAGCTGATCTCGAATCGCTCGATGAGTTGATCGACGGGATATCCTGGAGAGGCACTTTGAACATAGAAGAAGGCACAGCAGCCAACATCTCCAGACTAGTCACGCTTAGGAATGAAACCCCAGGCAATACGGTGTTCGCGAAAATCACCATTGAGTCGAATGAAGATCATGTGAGGCTATTTAGGTTTGGCTACAGTGATAGGGTGGTGGCCATACTCAATGGCCAGCCGATCTATGCAGGCAACAACGGTTATCGATCCAGAGATTACCGTTATCTGGGCACCATCGG
Source organism: Cyclobacteriaceae bacterium (assembly GCA_965229505.1). Lineage (GTDB taxonomy): Bacteria > Bacteroidota > Bacteroidia > Cytophagales > Cyclobacteriaceae > UBA6059. The sequence goes on along the minus strand of OZ245881.1, from coordinate 4,830,051 downwards.
CTTATTCGATGCTATCTACCTCAATCTCAAAAAAGGACAGAATACGCTGCTCTTTGCCGTATCCGAAAGCTTTGGAGGATGGCTGATCACGGGGAAGTTTGCTGATGATAGTGGCTTGAAAATCAAATAATGCAGTCTGTAAAACTGATTTACTATTCAGTAAAACTATCTCGAAAATACTCATTGAATATTGAAATTTGCTGGACTGAATTTGCTGAAGTACATATCAGCCAACAAAGGGTATCAAGCCACTCATCTTTCAAAAAAGTCTTAATGCCTTAACAAAAAAAATCACTCCTAAAGCTCCTAACTCCAAGAGTGATTTTCAAAATGAAATCTTGTCTGTGCGCAGTATTCCTTAAGATTTCAGCTTATGCAATGACGTCAATATTCCTATTCCTTTACTTCAATAACAACTTTCTCAATCTTACCAGTGAATTTATCAGACCCACTATAATTAGCGACCGGTGTTCCTTCGTCCATGCCTACATCAGCCAGGTCATCTACAGAGAAAATGCCGGGTTGGGTCCGCTCTAATCGACCTTCAGCTACCTTATTGCCATTTACAGAGATTTTTCCTAGACCACCTTTTCCAATGCCCTCGCCATCATAGTCAAAGTCATAAACAATAGTGTGTTTGCCAGGTTTCAAGGCAGTATTAGCGATAATGTCGGTCGTTTCTAATCCCAGAAAATTGTAACTGAACGCTGGTTTACCATCCTTCAAATAGAGTGATAGCCCTCCAAATCTTCCTCCCTGACATACGATAACACCATTCCCAGTTTCATCAACTTCCACCTCAGCAGTCATAGTGTATGCTGTGTTGCGGAGATCGATGAAAATATCAACACCCATTCCGTGCATACCTTCAACATAAGTAACAGACGTGCGATCTCCAAGAAGCGTAGGACGTCCAACTGCTGCGGCATTGGTACGCACCAATAAGCGATCATCTATGGGTAATACGTTATATTTTTCAGCTTCTGCCATAAAGAGCGCTTGCATCTCTTCAAGCTTCTCAGGGTATTCGGAGGCTAAGTCATTTGATAGACTGAAATCCTGGTTCGAATTAAAGAGATTCCATTTGTTCTCTTGCAAAGATTGTGGAGGAGTTGCTTGCCATGGAGCCCTGTGAATTGTTCTGGCCAACCAACCATCTTTATACAATGCACGGTTTCCAAACATTTCAAAGTACTGCACATTATGCTCCTCAGAGGCGTCTTTATCGTTGAATGAATAAACCAAACTTGTGCCCTCAATCGGGTCTTGTTCAATTCCATTGACCATTTTGGGTGATGGGATGTTTGATATTTCATAGATCGTTGGCGCAATATCGATGACATGACCGAATTGATCGCGGACTTCTCCTTTTGTCTTGATTCCGTTAGGCCATTGAATTACCATACCGTTTCTGGTACCTCCAAAATCAGAGCCGACTTGCTTAGTCCATGTAAAAGGAGCATCCATAGCCACGGCCCAACCGGCTGAAAAATGTGGATACGTACTTGGTGAACCCCATTCATCGTAGTGCTTCAACATTTCATCGACCGTTTCAGGGTATGCATTGAAGTAAGTCATCTCCTGATACATTCCATTCATTTGACCTTCGGCACTTGAGCCATTGTCTCCCGCTATATAGATAATGATGGTATTATCAGTTTCACCCAGATCTTCAACAGCGGCGACTAGGCGCCCCACTTCATTATCCGTATGTGCTGCAAAACCTGCATAAACCTCCATTTGACGAGCAAACAGCTTTTGCTCTTTGTCTGATAGGTCTGCCCAGTCCTTTATGGCATCTGGCTTTGGTGCTAACTCGGTATCCTCTGGTATTACACCCAATCTTTTCTGTCTGGCAATCGTTTCTTCACGCACCTTATCCCATCCATGATCAAACTTTCCTTTGTACTTATCTATCCATTCTTGTGGTACATGATGTGGCGCGTGTGTAGCACCAGGGGCATAATAAATAAAGAAGGGTTTGTCAGGTTGTAAACTTTGCTGTGTTCGCATCCACGAAATGGCCTGATTGGTCATATCGGTCGTAAAATGATAATCTGGATCTTTTGGTGTCTCGATCAAAGTAACTCCGTCATAAATCAAAGGGGACCATTGATTAGTTTCTCCACCGAGGAAACCATAGAACTTCTCAAAGCCTGAGTGTGCGGGCCATCTATCCTGCGGCCCGTTATTTGATATTTCCCATGGTGGTACTTCGTGGCTCTTGCCAAACTGAGCTGTGTTGTACCCGTTTTGCCGCAAGACCTCTGGTAAAGGCGTGATCGTCTGTGGTCTCACTCCGGTATACCCTGGGAAGGTTGTGGCTGCCTCTGTTATCACACCCATATTATTTGAGTGATGATTATAACCGGTAAGAAGAGCCATTCGGGTTGGAGCACATAGTGAAGTAGTATGAAAGCGATTATAGCGCAAACCATTATCTGCAAGTTTACCGATGGTTGGCATTTCTATTGGTCCACCGAAAGCTTCACTTGTACCAAACCCCATATCGTCAATCAAGATCACGATAACATTCGGCGCACCCTCAGGAGCCTTTACTTCAAATCGCGGTGGAGGGGTAGCATTACGCACATCCAACTCGCTATACTTTGGTCTGGGCGGAGCTTTAATGGGTAGTACAGTACGGTCTTGAGCCGCTGTTGCAGGCTGTTTTGCCATCGCTTGGTCATATCCTAACATTACTATGAATAGCAAAAGCGGGTAAACAAGGAGATTTGATTTCTTCATTGCTCGGATTGGTTTATTTTATGATTTTAGAGATAATAATTTTCTTAATAATTCAATGGTAAAAAATGGAACAGGCACCTGGGAAATGGTTTAAATAATATGGGTAAGATAAAAATTGAACCGGTTAAAACTAGAGATTTTCTACACGCAATTTCTGTTGATGTATTCTTAAATATTTATTCCAGTAGATCTGATCGTTGCAATATCAATATTGGATGAGGTCGATCTGTAAGATGCTAGGATATACTGACCCATAGTGCTATTGCCACGCAAAACAGGTAGACATGTGCTGGTCTACACTAATTTTATATCAGATAGGTGTCAATTCCGTGAAGAGCTGGCTCGCTTCTTTCACATCACCTACCGGAATGTAGTCACATACCTCGGCAAATTCTGCCCAAAGTTGCTGGACTACCTCGTTCGTATGAGCCTGATTGATAGCGTCTTCCGATTTCCATCCGAAAACCTCCACTACAGATCCATCCTCAGCCTTGCTGATGATGGGCTTTCGATCTGAGACCAGACCCTGACTATTGAGCACTGACCAATGTGATCTTGCTAAGTCGATAACGGCATCTTCCTTACCCGGTTTCGGGCGGTAGGCTACTATGACTATTCTTTCCATTCGTATTAGTCTAGGTCAAGTTGATTAGACATGCTGATCAATCAGGATCGCATTACCATCAGGGTCAATGACCACCATATTCGCAGGCCCTGAGCTATTTTCATCAGCTTCATTCTCAAGCTTGATGCCTTTAGACTTTAAGTGTTTTTGGATTTCCCGCACATCATCGAAGGAGCTAAGTTGATTGGCGCTCTCATCCCAGCCAGGGTTAAACGTCAGGATGTTGTTTTCAAACATACCCTGAAACAAGCCAATAAGGCAGTTGCCATTTTTCATGATCAAATAGTTTCGCTCCATTTCACCTGCGAAAACAGAGAATCCCAGATTTTCATAGAACGTCTTAGAGGCTTCAAGATCTTTGACGGCCAGGCTAACAGAAAAGGCTCCTAGTTTCATAATGTCGTTTTGTTTGTTTCAATCTAAGAAAATTACTCAGCCTGACCAAGCCGAGATATGGACAGGCCTAAGATGGTGTCGCTGTGGCGATAGGGGCAGAAAGGCAACTGTCGGGAATTTTGAATGCGTCCACCAGCGCCACGGCATCTTGTCTTACTTCCCAGCAAAGCTGATTGATCATCTTGCGAATAGCTTTGGTTTTGCTGCCGTCCATATAGCCTTGCTCCAAATACCACCCCTTGTTTTTCTCGATCTGACTCAGGGCAAATAGCTGACAGAGCTTTTGCAGTGCTACTTGACAGCTCTTGTCCTGGGTGATGTTGACCTGCTCAATAAACCGCTCCAGAACTAAGCGCTCGACATAAGCCATGCCTGCCTCTACCATATGAAATTGTGTTTTGTTAAAAGCATCAAAGGAGTCCATCCCGGCATCCAGGTGCTTCTTGAATCGTGTGGCGGCAGAGGTGAGAATGTCCTTTTCCCGATAGGTGAAGGCGCTCATATGAAAGGCCGCATCCAGCAAATGATCAGCATCTGTATTTCTAACCGTTACCGGATTCATTTCTGTAAGCCCAACTTTAGCCTTATCAGCGACATACTTGAGCATCCCAAAAAAGTTGATGTCACTAAACTCCTTCTTGAACTCGGATAATCTCGCCTTGGCTACCAGCTGCATGAGCACAGTGTTATCCCCCTCAAATGTGGTGTATATGTCAGTATCATTCTTCAGACGATCGATGCGATTTTCCGATAGGTAGCCCTTACCGCCACAGGCCTCCCGACATTCCTGCAATGTATGCGTCGTATTCCAGGTTGCCCATGCCTTGAGACCGGCAGCCATCGCCTCTATCTCCTGCATGTCTTCTTCCTTTCTTACCAGAAATCGCTCAGTGACATACTGTAGTCCAAAGTGCAGGGCATAAGCGTTGGCGAGCAGCGGCATCAGCCTTCGCTGATGGGTTCGATAGTTCAGTATCGGGACTTCTTTGCCATTTTCCGGCCCAAATTGTCTTCTTCCGTCTCCATATCGAATGGCAATAGTCAGCCCGGATTTGGCGGCACTGAGACCCGATCTTGGGATGCCGATACGACCACCGACCAACGTTCCCAGCATGGTGAAGAATCTGCGGTTGTCGCTCGTGATAGGGCTGCTGAATTCACCTTGCTCATCTACACTCGCATAGCGGTCGAGCATATGGTCGTAGGGAATCTTCACCTGATCAAACCAGATTTTACCGTTATCTACGCCATTGAGACCCATTTTTCTCCTACAGTCTTCGATGGTGATTCCCGATAGGGTCACGCCCTCGGGAGAGCGCAACGGCACGATGAAAGCATTGACGCCATAATCTGTGTCATCGATGATCAGCTTGGCAAATACGGTGGCCATCTGCCCATGCAGTGCAGCATTGCCGATATATTCCTTGCAGGCATCCTTATGAGGAGTGTGAATGGTGAATGATCTGCTGGCATGATCGTAGGTGGCGGTGGTTTCTACTCCTTTGACGTTGGAGCCATGGCCTGTCTCGGTCATGGCAAAGCAGCCGGGGAGCTTCAGCGTTCCTATGTCTTTGATGTACTTGCGGTGATGCTTTTCTGTACCCAGAAAGTACACACTCATGCCCCAAAGTCCGAATTGAACGCCGAACTTAATGACAACACTCAGATCATGGTAGGATAGCGCCTCCATGATGGCGAAATATTGCTTCATGTCACCCTGGCCACCATACTCCTTTGGAAAGGCCATGGCACCAAAGCCCTGATCGGCTAATAACTTGCACCAGGTCAGCACTTGCTCCCGATATTCCGATAGGCTGTCCGTGTCAATATACTTGAAGACAGGGTCGGATAGGAGTGTTCTCACCCGATCCATGATGGCGAGATTGTCCCCATCCAGAAGCGCGCCCATGGTACAGATGTCGAAGGAAGTGCTGGAGGTATGCTGTTCCGTTAGGGTATGATGCTCCTGAGATTTGAGATGATAGGTCGACTCGTCCGTCACAACACCCAGCATTTCTTCTATGGTCTTCAGCGACTGAGTGATATTGTCATCAGCAACCGCTCCCTTGAAACCGGATAGTTTGGTGCCTATGTCTACCAGACTATCGTCATGCTCAAAGTTGAGCTCATTGATTTTTTTCTTCCAGCGCTTGAGCTCCTGCGGACTGGGTGGGTTTTTTGGATCTAAAAATGAGGTAAGAAACTCAATTTCCGTCGCTGAGAGCCAATCCTGCTGGTTGATGTGCTCCTCTATCGCGGAAATCTCGGAAGGTAGTAGGATGGCATCTGCCCAAGCCATATACAAGAGTGGGAAGAAGCTGTAGAGCCTTGGGTTTTGTGCCAAGATGAGGGAATCAATGGATTGCTTCATGGGTGTCTGTTGTTGTAAGTGAGACTTAGGATATAAGTTAACCCAAAAGACGCACGTTTGAAGAAAGGTCTGGCAATTCTTATTCGAAAGGTCAAACCGCCGCTACACCAGCGCAACTTTTTGATCGAATTCACAAAATACCCGCCTCCACGGATGGAGAGTTCATCATTTTTTGAGGACTTTTATCACAACAAAAGAGTTATGGGGATATTTTCTAAAATCAAGAATTTCGTAACAGGCGGAGCGGCAGAAGTCAATGTCGTCTTTGAGTCTGCTGAGACGGATGGAGCCCGGCCTTTGCGTGCCTTTGTGGTGGCTACCGCCAAAGATGATTGCAAAGTGAAGAAAGTCTATTTTAGAATTCGCGGTAGGGAAACCTATGTCAAGTTAGTACATCATCGCACCACGGATGGCGATGGCAATAGTACCTCTACGAGCAGCTATGAAACACACCATGAGACGCATTTCGAAAACGAATTGGTACTAGCTGAAGAGGAGCAAATCAGTAAAGGAGACACTAAAAAATGGCTGGCCGAATTTGAAGTTCCGGATGATGCTCTGTCGACCTATCATGGAAAGGATGTCGCTTTCAAATGGGAGGTATTTGCCGGTCTTGATATGCCGGGCAATGACCCTGACAGTGGTTGGGTAGAGTTCTTCGTACTCAAGAAAATGAATTACACTTTAAAAACTGTATAGATATGGGGTTGCTCAATAGTGTGAAGAATTTTGTTACTGGAGGTGGAGCAGAAGTGGTCGTGACCATAGAAAATCCAGAGATTGATGGAAGCGAACCCTTGGCGCTATCTATTTCTGCTACCGCAAAGGAAGATACGCTGGCGATAAAGAAAGTCTACGTAGAGGTAAAGGCAGAAGAGAAGTCAGCTAACACAAAGCTGCTATACAATACCACGATTGAGCTGGAGAAAAACGTGCAACTCTCCGCCGGGGAAAACAAGTCCTGGAACTGTGAGGTGCCTATTCCAGAGGATATCCCAGCCACGTTTTTCGGTAGACACTCGAGCATGCAGTGGTATGTCAATGCTGGCCTGGATGTTCCTGGTATGGACCCGGATTCTGGCTGGCAGAAGTTTGTAGTCAATCGACCGATAAGCTACTCCATGGTTTCCGATCAGAACTAAGCTGGCCTGGCTTCCAACTTAATTTTATGAAGTGGGTTGGGTAAACTCGACCGCATCACGTCTTCTGGATATAATACTAAATCTTATAGACGAGATGCAAAAGCAATTATTTGGCCCATTCAATGCTGTGATTATTCTCATGGCTGTTTCCTTTCTCAATGCCTGTGAAAACGTCTTAGATGTTTCAGAGACCTCATCCGAGTCAGAAGACTTGGATATTACCTTGTCAGGCGAAGGTGAAAATGTCCTTGAGCATTATTTTGGCGACAACATCCTTATCGATCAATCGGAGAACTATGAAGATCAGGAGCTGCCCAATTACATCAATGATGACAACACAGGAACCAATCGTATCACCAATGAAGGTGCAACCTTGGGTAGGGTCTTGTTTTATGACAATAGCCTGTCTGTAGATGAGTCGGTCTCATGCGCCAGCTGTCATCAGCAGGAGCATGCCTTTGGTGATGTAGAGCAAGCCAGTCAGGGGGTAGCGGGTACGACAGGCCGTCACTCCATGAGGCTGGTCAACGCACGCTTTGGAGATGAGGAACGGTTTTTTTGGGATGAGCGAGCCAGAAGCCTTGAGTTCCAAACCACACAACCGATACAAGATCATGTCGAAATGGGCTTTAGTGGCCAGGATGGTGATCCAGGTATTGAGGATTTGGTCATAAAGCTTCAGAATACTGAATACTATCCTCCGCTGTTTGAGCTTGCCTTCGGAGACCCGGAGATCACCGAGGATCGCATGCAGTTGGCCATGGCCCAATTCATTAGAAGCATCCAGTCATTTGATAGCAGGTTTGATTCGGGACTTGAGGATACAGGAGATATGGATGATCCTTTTGATAATTTCAATGACCTTGAGAATCTGGGTAAGCAACTGTTTTTGGCCGGGCCTGGCAATGGTCCAGGTGGTCCGATGGGTGCAGCACCCATCGGAGGTGCTGGCTGCAATGCTTGTCATCAGGCACCTGAGTTTGCGATAGATGATGACTCTGATAACAATGGTGTCATCGGTGTAATTGGAGACCCCAATGCACAGGACCTGGATGTCACGCGCTCACCTACACTCAGAGACTTATTCAAAGTAACAGGCGAACTTAATGGGCCGATGATGCATACCGGAAACTTCACGACTATGGAGCAAGTAATTGACCACTACAATAATTTGCCTCAAGCTGCTTTGAATGACAATCTTGATCCACGACTGAGACCAAGAGGAATGCCCCAGCGACTCAATCTCGATCAGGAAGAGGTAGATGCACTAGTAGCATTTATGAAGACCTTGAGTGGCTCGGATGTCTATACCAACGCGAAATGGTCTGATCCATTTTTGAGGTCTGAATGAGTGATAATGGAATAGGGCTTACCTGGCGGAATTAGGCCTCAAAAGTCGTGGGATACCTGTCATTCTGAATTTATTTCAGAATCTCTTCGCACACCTACGCCGTTGTGGGTGTTTCCACCCACAACCACTTAAATCCACAATCCCAACTCAATACCTGGAAGCCCTAATCCAGTAGTCCGACCTTCCCCAGCTTTCTTTAAACTGAGCTTTAACTTCTTCCGAAGACTTACCTTGTCCTTCCAGCGCCTGAATCAAACCAAAGTGCGACCAGCCATTGTTGGGATGGTCTTCTAGTTCGGTGCGATAAACTTGCTCTGCTTTGGCGTGCTGCCCGTCTTCCAGTAGCGCTGCACCCAGCCAATGTCTTGAGTCGAAGGGTAGAGGCTCTGGTTCGTCATACTCCATACTATCTTCAAGTTCTACGGCCTTGGTAAAACTGACAAGGGCAGCTTCCATGTTACCCTCCGCCCTGTAGATTTCTCCTTCGAGGATATAGCCGGTGATGCCAAGTAGTTGCTCGGCCGGATGTCTGCGAAACTTTGAAGTGGCCGTATCAGCGTTTGTACTCACTCTCTCCAGGTAGGCCTTAGCAAAGTCTGCTTCACCATTTCTCAATCGGGCATAGCCTTGTGAGAAATCCCAAAGTGCACCGGGTATCGTTTGTTCCGGGCGGTCAGTGATCTCCAGTATTTCATCAAATCGACCAAACCTTAGCAGCGTCAACACATGGTACATGCTGTTGTCAGTGGATTTGTGGTAGTCCTTTCCTGCTTGTATTGCGATAGCGCCCTGACCATCGAAAGCCGCTGCATACAATAGCATATGTAGGTTGTGCGAAGGGTAGATGGCCACACCCTCACCGATCTCGGCCTTCAAATCAGAGTGCCAGGCCTGTAAATTAGCTCTGACAGATTCGCCCCAGCGTCCCACTTCGTTGTAAGTATGGGAAGGCATATGATTAATGTGGCTTGCTCCCGGGATAGCACTGCCCAGGAATTCAGCGCAGGCTTCTCCAAGGTCGGGTCGATTGGTCGACTCAGTAGCATGGATGTACAGGTGACAAGCCCCCGGATGCTTAATATCTACATCCAATACCCCTTCGAGTACCTTATGGAGGCGCTGCACATTGGGATCATTCATATCGCGTGTGCCGCTGCGAGGCTCAAGTAAGAACAATGCCTCGGCATACACCGTGGCAACATTCTTGTCTTTTTTGTATCGATCATACACAGGCTTCATGGCCAATGCATAGAGTGAGTCTTGTTCTCTACGGCCCTCAGGGTCATAGTCCTCAACAAACCTTACTGCACTCGCCTCGATAATCGACTGCTCCATCGAGGAAGCGTTTTTGTCAGCCAGCTCAAGCGCCTTTTGTATCGCCTCATAAGCCAGCGGCCCTTTGGGTTTTGACATCCCGCCATTGAGGTAAGCGCCCATTGCCCATGATTCACCCCAATAGCACATGGCACAGTCCGGATCAATCATTCGCGCCTGTCGAAAAGAGCGCGCTGCTTCATCTACCGCGAATGCATACTTCAGTTGAATGCCTTGATTAAAATAAGCCCGGGCCTGCTCATTCTTCGAAGAAACCTTCCACTCTACTTCTCCCAATGCCTTGGGGAAGAGGGCAATGGAATCCATAAAGTTATGAGGGAGTTGGTCCCCTCCGTGATGTTGTGCTATGGATTTAGGGAGAGCTACCGCGAATAGAAGGCTCAACATAAGTACTGCTTTTGCCAAGCGAAGGAGTTGGGATGTGATCATTCTCAGGGGATAAGGGTTAGGCTAGTTGCAAAATAGGTAATCAACCCATGATGTGAAAACTTGAACCCTTGGTTCTCGTCATTGATTACTGGAAACCATTGCAGTTCCTGCCTATAGTAACTAACCTGAGTTCGATGTAAGAGTAAAGAGAAAATACCATCAATCCCATCCATGGAGGGGCTGGGGGTGGGTTTTTGAGAAATCATTTTCTCTTTATGTCAATTTTGATTCAAAAATGACAATTTGATTATTGACCCACCTCTTGCTCCTCCCTAAAGGAGACTATTCGTGCCATTTTTGAATAAAAATTGACTCTCTTATATCGAACTGACGTTAACTAGCTTATTCGTATTTCAGTACATCAACCGGATTGGCTCTTGCCGCCTTGAACGCATGAAAGCTAACAGTGAGTTGTGATAACACTAGAGCCAAAAGACACCCAAGACCAACAGCCAGCCATGGCATCTCTATGCGATAGGCGAACTCCTGTAGCCACCGATCAAGGAAGTAATAAGCTATCGGGACGGCAATCATGCACGCCAGAATCACAGGTCGGGTAAACTCCTTGGAAAGCATGAACACCACCTGACGCACTTCAGCGCCCATCACTTTGCGTATGCCTATTTCCTTGATGCGCTGCTCTGCAGTGAATGTGGATAATCCGAACAGGCCAAGGCAGGCGATGAAAACAGCAAGCCAGGCAAAAGTGACCACCAACTCAGCAAAGCGCTCATCACTGGCATACTGCTGCCCAAACTCCTCATCAAAAAACTGATATTCAAAAGGATGATTAGGGTTGACGGCTGTCCATGCTCGCTCGATCTGACTCAGCGTACTGCTGATGTCTGCCTGATTGATTTTGAGTGAGAGGACACTGCCCTGACCCTGGTTGAAGTAGATCATCAACGGCTCGATCTTATGGCGCATATTGGCAAAATGGAAGTCACTGACTACACCGATGACTGTTCGACTGGTGTTGCCTTGGTTGATTTTCTTGTTGATAGGGTCATCCCAGCCTATGGCTGCCGCGGCTGCTTCGTTGATGATTACGGTAGTATTTGCATCTGCTTCAGAGTCGGGGCGGAAGTTGCGTCCGGCACTAAGATCCATCTCCATCAAGTCCACATAGCGCTCATCCATGCTCATCACACTGATGATCCAGGCGTCCTCACCTTCATAACCCTCGGGAACGATACCCTGCCGACCATAGCCGCGACCGGGCATGGAGTTAGACATTGCGGTAGCCCCAATCGACGGAATCGAAGAGAGTGCATTCTCGAGTTCTTCGGCATTCTCACGAAGCGATTCGTCCTGGAGGTTAAGCGTGACCACCTGCTCTTCGGCAAAGCCTTTGTCGACATTTTTCATGAAGTCGAGTTGCATGTAGACGACCAAAGTCCCGATGATCATGGCGACAGATGCTGTGAACTGCACCACAACCAGTACCTTCCTCAGCATAACCCCCGTCTTTCCGGTTTTGAAATTGCCCTTGAGCACCTTTAGGATACCAAAATTGGACAACAAAAAAGCGGGATAGATGCCCGCGAGGATGCCAATTACTAGTGCGCCCACTACAATAACTACGACAAGGTTTGATTGACCCAGTAAGTACATGGCCGGGTTCATAGATAAGTCTAGTGTAACATAGTTGCCCACAACGAAAAGCAGGCCTAGTGCCAATAGCAAGGCGATAAAGCTGACTATGAGTGATTCCAGCAGAAACTGCACACGCAGCTGTCCCCGCATTGCGCCAAGCACTTTCCTCATACCCACTTCCTTAGCTCTATTCGCCGACCTGGCCGTGGATAGGTTCATAAAATTGAATGCGGCGATCAAGACAACAAAGAACCCGACAATGGAGAGTGTAGAAACATAACCGGTATCACCTTTATTGAAATTAAAAATGTCATATAGTATACCGGAGCTGGCCAAATGGCTGTCGGTGATAGGCTGTAGGGTGACACTGAAGTTGTCTCCAACATCGTGATTTCTAATGATGGTTTCCATGCTGGCCTCAGTGCTCATCTCATCCGCACCGGGAGCTAACTCCACGTATTCTGTCATGGCGATAGTGGACCAGCTGTTGAGAAATTGATTGAAGCTGGTGTCAGCCTGCTCGGGTACCATCGCCACGAGCACATCAAACTCCATGTGCGTCTGACCTTCCACATCCTTCATAATACCTACCACTTCCAACTCCTGATCATTGTCCAGTCTGATGGATTTACCCATTGGATCTTCCTTGCCGAAGACCTTTTCTGAGAAGGCCTCTGTCAGTACGACTGTGTTGGGGGACTTGAGTGCTGTTTCGTTATTGCCTGAAGCCAGCTCGAAATCAAACATGTCAAAAAGTGCATTTTCAACATACACGAGCCGCTCGGAGTAGATAGGTACCCGATTGTAGTCGATCAGATTGCGCCCGCTGTAGGACAACCTTACGGAATTGAGTACCTCCGGTAGCTCACTGGCCATAGTCGGTGCAAGCGGGGGAAGGGTAATACCAACAAGATTGCTGGTGACCCCAAGCGCCTCATCGATCGTGAGCACACGGTAGAGCCGATCTGCTTTCGGATAAAACTGATCGAAAGAGCTCTCCTTTTGTACAAAGAGGAGAATCATCAACGCACATAGGAAGCCAATAGCCAGCCCTCCGATATTGATGAAGGATGTGAATTTGCTTTTGGTAAGGTTGCGGAAAGCGAGTTTGAGGTAGATTTTGACCATGATCAGAGAGGTTTAGTCCTTGGACGGGTAGGAGTAGTCTGTGGTTGTCTGATTTGGATGGATGGCCACAGATTTAACAAAGATTAACTTGATTTTGCCGTTAACCGTGTTTTACGGTTGCTTTAATGACATTCTACATGTCCAAAATTTACTATTTGATCAAAGCAATTTTCGATGTTTCATCATGACTGTTTCTGATGATCTGAGCCATTGCGGGTGTGTTTATCCACAACTACTTAATGACCATTCCAGGTATTATGGCATGTTGGTGAGGACACCAACATGGGCGAGCGGGAGATAACGATTCGGAGCTTGTTATTTTATCACGCGACTATCGCCAATATTCAGAATGTGATACTTTTCCTGAAGTGCAGGGGTCAGTCTGAGCTTTACCTCCTCATGATAACCTTTTGCCCAAAACCGACGGCCGTCTTCCGGCGATATGGTGCTGTGATGTTGCGGAAAAATATAATCGGGGTTCAGTCGATTAATCAAAATCACTGACGGGTCAATGTACATGTTGTGCTCAGTAGGAGAGAAGAACAGTACGTCGACATCTTCTACGAACAGATGATCTTCGAGGAGGTGCGAGTCTCCCGGTTGTAAGAAGCTCTTTCCTCCGACGGTGAACTTGTACCCTACATCTTCAAGGTTAGCGTCATAGTAGATGGCGAAGTTGGCATTACCATGAATTGCCCTGAGTGCCTCTACTGCTATTCCCTTGACCTCAAATGAGCTGCGTGGTTCTGCTACCACAATTCTTGATTCCGGAATGCCCATCATTTCAGCACTGTCCAGACAGCTCTTGGGCATGACAAACAAGCAATTGGAGTTTTTAACAAGGATTCTTGAAGTGTAGGCATTGAAATGATCACCATGCGCATGCCCCACGAAGGACACATTGATGACCTCTGCCATCTCCTCAGCAGTAATCGGAGGAGGTGCCAATCTGTCCTGATCCTCAAGGAGCAAGTCGGTAGTTATCACCAGATCGTCAGATTTAATGATCCAACTGTTGTGTCCTGCCCACCAAACCCGTATTCCATCTGTATGAGATTTGATCTCATCGATCATCCTCCCGGATTGGCCATTGCCATTGCTGCTAAGGAGCAGTATCAATAGCAAGACAATAGAAATGCTGACAATAGACTTCTTCATATCTGATCATGATTGGTGCTTTGATCAAAATAGGAAAATCTCGTTAGAGAAGGGGTGACTAACTGCAAAATTTGATCAGTAGGCATTCCATATTTTATGGTACCCTTTGCCGTTGTGGGTGTCTTCACCCACAACCATCAGAAAGCGTACCCATGTCGTACTCTAATACCCGTACGCTGTTTAACTCGTCTGTGACAACACCGACAAGGGCAGTAGTTTCAGTGGGAGCTGTGCAATAAGTCCAGCCACTTTAAAAATCACAGAATTTTCTTTTGCTTGACATCTTAAATACACCCCTATAATCCCCTCTAGGGGATAAATTCCGCCCTTGAGGGCGGTTAGGTGGGTGTTGCCCTGTAGCATGCAGAAGATTATTTTGCCCAGTGTGAGCTTAAATGACTTATTGCACAGCCCCAGCGAGGGAACGTGTTGGTGAGCCGCTAGTCATTGCCATCAATCTCATCCTTATGCAGTAAGGAGGTTGTTACCCACAACCTTCAGCCTCGACTAGTATTTCCCCTTCTTGGCCTGCTTTTCAGCTTTCTTCTCTTTGGCAGTCTTAGTCGGTTCCTTCTTTACTGCTTTCTTGGCATCTTGTCCTTTACCCATGATTGTAAGCCCGTCTGGGCTGTTAAATGTTGTAAGGTCAATTTAGCTGCTTCGGATTCATATTTGTCAATTAAGGCTGAATAAAATTAAGAGCTACGCCGTTGTGGGGGTTTTCACCCACAGCTATTACTCCCCACGCTAAAATACCTACGCTCGTTTTGGCTTGTCGGTGAAAACACCGACAAGGGCGAGAGGGCACTAGATTTCAGTGCATGTTGTGAGGACACCAACATGGGCGGAGCTGTACATGTTAAACGCTAGTCATTGCCATCGATCAACTCCAGGTTTTGGTCAATGCCCATCTGTACGGCAGGCACGCCTTCGTCCATCCACGCTGGCATAGGTGCGTCTTTGAGGTAGTAGTCAAAGTACTGCTGCAATCGGATATTGAAGTCAATCTTGTTTTGCAGCTTGAGGGGCCAGTGTGGCTCTCCCTGGTAGTTGAGCATCCAGGAGGGCTTGCCTAAGCGACGCAACGCAACAAACAGCTCAATGCCCTGATACCACGGCACGTGACCGTCAGCATCATTGTGCATGAGCAGGAGGGGTGTGTTGATCTTGTCGATGTAGAAGATCGGCGAGTTCTCGATAAACCGCAACGGATACTGCCAGAGCGTACCGCCAATGCGCGACTGGGTATGCTCGTATTGGAACATTCTGCTAAGGCCCGTCCACCAGCGAATACCGCCGTAGGCACTGATCATGTTGGGTACGGGAGCACCGGCCTCCGCACAGCGGAAGAGATCAGTTTGAGTGACTAAATAGGCAATCTGATAACCACCCCAGCTGTGACCCTGCACACCGATACGGTCTTTGTCAACAAAGCCTTCTTCGATCAGGGAAAGCACACCGGGCATCACACAGTTGTAGGCGCTCTCGCCGGGATAACCTTCGCGGTAGACCACATCAGGATTGAAGATGACATAGCCACGGCTGGCATAGAAGCTGTAGTTCATGGTAGAGCGGCCGGGAGAAGGCTCTCTGTGGCGATTGAGGCCATCGGAGCTGGTCTCGTAGAAGTTGACCAGCATCGGGTACTTCTTCGAAGGATCGAAGTTTTCCGGTTTGATCAGCAGACCTTCCAGTGACTTACCGTCCAGACTGGTGAACTTATGGATCTCTGCCGTACCCCAGTTGTAGTCCGCCTGCTGAGGATTCGCGGTAGAGATGCGTGTGGGTGACTTCCAGTCCATGGTGGTCGCATGGATGTCGGGAAAGACCTCAAAATTCTCCTGTTGGAAAATGATCTCTTTGCTGTCCTTCGCTTTCCTGAACCCGCTGTAATGCAGATTGGCGGATGCCAAAGTGGTGATGCCGGATCGGCCGTAAGTCATGCTGACCACCGCTTCGCCTTTGTCACTCTCGCGGAAGGCGGTCAGGAGCAGCTTTTGCCCTTTGGTGATAAATCGCTCCTCATCATCCAGCTTCACGTAGCGGTATTGCGTCATGGTCGATCGGCCATTTCTGGTAAGGTTGACCGGCGCTACAGCATTGTCAGGGTCTACTTCCCACACATCAAACCGATCATAGATCAGCATCTTGCCATCGTCCTCCGTCCAGCTCATCAGGCCGTAGGGGCTGGGGAAGTCCGGCGAGTCGTTCTCCTCGTCATAGTAGGTCACCTGATCATTGAAGGTCACGCGCTGGAGCTTGTCCGTGCTGACGTTGTAGGTAAACCACGCCGAATCGATGCGGTCATACCAGTAGGCGTACCTGGCCATAGGGGAGAGCTCGGCGCTACCGCGAACTTTGGTCGCGATCAACTTCGTCTCGCCCGTGCCTTGATGGATGAGGTAGAGGTCATTGTAGTCGGGGAAGCCCTCCCAGGTGCGCGACTGTAGGTAGGGTTGGTTGTTGGCGGCCAGTGAGATGGCGGCATTGCCCTCATTGCCGTGGCTGATCTCAGGCAGCTCTGCTGAGCCGAGTTGTGTGAACCTACCGGAATTGATATCCAGCATGGCCGAGTAGCCTTTTTTGACATCATTCTTCTTGTCAATCTCCTGCTGTGTGTACAGGCGCGGGTCTTTGTAGCTCCATACTTCTACATTGACGATCTCATCTTCGAGCAGCGAAGTGTCCTGCTGGATGGGGTTGGGCATGATCTCGAAGTACAGCTTTTGCCCGTTTTGAGAAAACATGGGCTGCTGCAGTGCATTGACCTGCATGCCGGACTGTACAAAGTCTTTGGTGCCGTCCAGGATCAGGCCTGCCTCGGCATTTCCACTGGTCCAGTGGTAGAGTCCCGGGTTTCTGACCAATGCTTTCGTGGTATCCACGTCAGCAGTGAAGGCCAGCTGATCGCCCGCCTCATCCCAGGTCAGGTTGTCGTATTTACCCTTCTTAGCAGAATGAATATTGCTCCAGTCGGGTGCTGCTGTATCGAAGACATAGACCCCTTCTACTACCGTAGAATCGTTACCTGCGGAGATGGCAGAGAGCATCGATCCTTTTTCGCTGAATTGATAGCTATGTACAAAGGGGAGGTCCCAAGTCGCTCCATCACTTAATCTGTAGATCGTCAGGGGATAGCCATTTTCCTTGTTGGATTTCTTCGCCTTCTTGTTGGTGGTGTCGGGCTGGAGGATGTGCTGATAAGCCAGCCAGCCGCTCCATTTTTCCGGTAGGCGGACTGACTGCAAATAAGGCAGCTTGGTCAGCCGCTGCTCCTCGATATCGTAGATCGCCAGCGTATCTTGAGGGAGCTCGTCCTTGTCGGTCTTGATGCGCTTGAGGTCACGCAGGGTCGCATCGCCGGGGACTATCGTAAAGGTCAGGTACTTGCCATCGGAGGAGAACTTCCCATCCTTGCCCCGCTCATAGCTGAGGAGTGCCTCCCCGCCGTGCGTCTTCAGCACCAGCACAGGGTCGGCATAGCCGTGAGAGGCGAGGGTGTAGTGAATATGCTCACCATCGGCGCTGATGGCCTGGTTTTCGATCGTGCGCCACTCGTCGTAGGCAGAGTGGTCGAGTATTTTCTTGGACTGTCCGCAGAGCAGCGTGGGAAGCAGGATAAGCAATAGGAGGGGAAGTTGTCGCATGGTCTTGGTGTTTGCGTGACAATTTAGCGTTTGTCGGGCAAATGAGCGGGGCGGTTTTTGAGAACGGTAGGAGGGGATGGGTGAGTGACGTTCTGTGCTAATGTCGGGTTCTGTTTCTTGAGGTTATTTCCGTCCTTTTCTGAGCTTTGCCTTGCTACCGACAAAAACTGTTCATCATCGAACGAATTTCGACGACAAAATTCAAAAACTACTCATTTCTAGGTATTGTTTGAGCTGGGAGAGTTGGTTAAATTGATTGTTCAGGAGTGGACTTCCCATACAGACAAGATTGATATTTTTAGCTAATTATATTTATGATAAGCAACATTTTGGGATTTGACCAACGTAACTGATGTCGCCTCTATTATGTTGTAAATACGCTTTAACAAACGACCGTTCAATTGAAAATAGACTTCTAACATCAGGCTTCAAAATAGTATTATGACAACACACGATCCGGTAAAACATATAAAGTTTTTAAGACAAACACTGTCACAGCACAAAAAGCCATTAGGTTTTTTTATTTCAGCAGGTTGCCCACTAGCAGTAAATATGCCAAAAGATGAATGGCCTTTAATACCTGACGTGGCAAAATTGACTCAATATGTTACAGATGAATTAAAGTCTAAAACAGCGCAAAAAAATTATTTCGACAAGCTAATTGATGAAGTAGTTCTGTCTGAAAAAGACGTTAGTAACATTGAAGATATATTGAGCTTTCTTCGCGGATTGAAGGAGGTGTCCATAGGTAATTCTGTCAGAGGATTCACAAGAGAAAACTTGGTAGAACTTGAAAAAAATATTTGTGACAAAATTGTTGAGAAGCTTGAGGTAAACCTCCCCGACAAAGGCACACCTTACCACAAACTCGCACAATGGATATCAATAGATAGAGAAAAACCAGTTGAGATATTCACCACCAACTATGATTTGCTTCTTGAAGAAGCTTTTGAGGATCTGTCAATTCCATATTTTGATGGATTTGTGGGCTCAAGACAATCATTTTTCGATTTACGTGCTGTTGAGGATAATTTAATTCCAAAACATTGGACCAGGTTGTGGAAAATTCATGGTTCCATAAATTGGTTTCAAAAAGAAAACAAAGAGGTTTATAGGTCGAGTTTGACAAGAGCTAATGGTGACTCATACTTGATATATCCTTCTCATTTAAAATATGAACAAAGTAGAAAAATGCCATACTTGGCTCTTATAGATCAGCTAAATAGATTTTTAAGGTTGCCGAATTCGTTAATGGTTATATCAGGCTATTCATTTAATGATGAACATTTGAATGATACAATTTTAAGTGCGCTTAAAGCAAATCCTAATTCCATGGTTATTGCTTTACTATATGGCACATTAACCTATATGGACTCGGGAACACTTATTGAGCGTTATCCTCAGGCAATACAATTGGCACAAAACAGAAACAACCTTGCTTTATGGTCATTTGATGAAGCTATGATTGGGACAGTAAGAGGGAAATGGAAAATTCCGTCAGAAATGGAAAATGAAGACAACCTTGCCAATTGTATTGAAATTATACTGGGTACTGAAGATTCAGATGAACAACACCTTTTGAAAATAGGTGATTTCTCGAAATTTGGTGATTTCTTACAAGCGTTAATAGGTCATAATCAAACTAATATGGATGAATTATAATTCGACATACTTGGGTACAGTGCAAGATGTAACTGGTACAACCATAAGGGTAGCAATGGTCAATGATTCATTGTCCGGATTGACTTATGTGAATGGTGAGGGTTACCGAATTGGACAAATTGGAAGCTTTGTAAAAATACCTATTGGTTACAACTACTTATTTGGGATTATTACACAAGTCGGTGCAGGAGCTGTTCCTGAAAATCAAGTTGAAAGTCAGCCATTTGGAAATAGATGGATAACTATTCAATTGGTTGGTGAAGGTCAAAGAGCTGGAGAATTTCAACGTGGGATTTCTCAATATCCAACTATTAGTGATGAAGTTCATTTAGTATCAGAAGAAGATTTGAAAAGAATATATGGTCAACCTGAAAAACCATACTTTGTAAAAGTTGGACACATAGCTGGGGCAGAATCGATACCAGCATTGATTGATGTAAATAAACTAGTAACGAGACATTCAGCTGTAGTTGGAACCACTGGTTCTGGAAAATCTACAACCGTAGCAAGTTTGTTAAATGCTTTATCTGATAATGTCAACTATCCCTCTTCAAGAATTTTGGTTTTCGATATTCACGGTGAATACGGACAAGCATTAAGAGATAAGGCTAATATTTATAAAGTTAATGCAGATAAAACTGAAGGAAGCGTTGAACAAGAATTGCTACTTCCTTTTTGGGCTTTAAACTTTGATGAATTAGTAGAAATTAGTTTCGGGAAAATAACTAATGAGAAAGATTACAATACAATCCTTGAAAGAATCCTATCTGAAAAACGAAAGAGCTTACAAAAGTATCCTAAAGAAGGATTAAATACTGACACTTTAAATGTTGATTCACCCGTACCTTTTAGTTTGAATCACCTTTGGTATGAACTATACATACAGACACTTGGTAAATTATATCAAGACAAAGAAGGGAAACCATTGGCGTATGAATTAGATGAAAATGAAAAGGAAATAAAGGGAGATCCAGCCAAGGGGCTACCTCCAATATTTAAAAAAATCAATTCAAATGGAGCCAACGGTGATAGAGTTCAGTATCAAAATGAATCACCATTAACGAATGGGCAGCAGCTTCATTCTCTTGGGTCAAAGTTGAGAGTACCAAGATTTGATTTCATTTTCAAACCGTCCGATTGGACTCCAAAAGAAGATGGACACACTACTCAGGACTTGGACACCTTGATAGAAGGGTGGATTGGAAGCGATAAACCAATTACGATTTTAGACTTATCAGGTGTTCCAGTTACAATTCTGAATACAATTATTGGAGTTTTACTTAGGATTATCTACGACAGTCTATTCTGGGCAAGAAACCTTTCTCAAGGTGGAAAAGAAAGGCCGTTATTATTGCTAATGGAAGAGGCTCATAATTATTTAAATTCAGAAGGAAGTGCTCTTTCAATTGTTCAGAAAATAGTTAAAGAAGGAAGGAAGTATGGTATTGGGACCATGATTGTAAGCCAAAGACCTTCTGAAATTAATTCAACGATTCTTTCTCAATGTGGTACTTTCTTCGCTTTAAGACTTTCTAATTCTACGGATAGGGGTCACATTACTAGTGCGGTTTCTGACAATCTTGATGGGCTTACAAATATGTTACCTATTTTGAAAACTGGAGAAGCCATAATTTTAGGAGAATCAGTTAAACTACCTATGCGAACAATCATCAAGGCTCCACCAAAGGATAGACGACCAGACAGCCAAGACCCAATTGTTTTTGATGAGCATGAATCAAAAGATTCAGTACGACCAGGAGGTTGGGGAAATAAAATGGAAGGAAACCCGAATTATGAAGAAGTTGTTGAGACTTGGCGAGCCCAGAATCCCAAAATTAAACGTATCATTAAATAGATCATAAAATGGAAAGAAAGCCAGTTGTCTCATCAAACATTGCATCAATAGGTTATGATAGAGAAAATTCAACTCTAGAGATTGAGTTTTTAAATAGTTCAGTCTATCAATACTTTGATTTACCAGAACATATTTATCAAGGTTTAATGCAAGCTGATTCCCATGGGGGATATTTAGCTCAAAACATTAAAGGAGTTTATAGATATTCTAGAGTTTAGCAATGCTAAAAATAGACCAACAACTCAAGCGCATTGAAATCAAAGAATTTGAAATCAAAAATCAAATTGTTTTCAATTACTTTGACAATCTTCCTGCAAACGAAAGGAATGAAAAATTGCTAAGAGCAATTTACATTGGGGTGTTGGCATTAATGGAAGATCGAATTTCAGCTTTCCTGTCTAAAACCAGCAACGAACTCGGAACTGAACTTGAAAGTTTGAAAATGATTTTCGAAATGAAGAAAGAGCTTTTCTATAAGTCTACCATCAAAGGAGTTCTTGCTGAGGATGAAATAGCGGAATTTCTCAATCAATACTTCTCGGAAAAGAAACTTAAAGACAGAGCCATTCTTTCTGGAAACACCGTAGGAACTCTACCCAATAATAAAACGGGTGACATTATTTGCGAATTGGATGGAAATCCAGATTTAAAGATTGCTGTAGAATGTAAGTTTGATAAAAGTGTTCGTCTAGGGGATATTGATAGCAAAGAAATCTTCACCAGAAAAACTGATACTGTTTGGAGTCAATTAATAGAAGCCCAAGCCAACCGTGATTCTAAGGTAAGCCTCATCGTCTTTGACATTTCTTTAGTAGATAATTCAATCCTAAAAAACTTTGAAAATGTAGGGTTCATACCAGGAATCGGTTTGGTTGCTATTATTAATTCTCAAAAAGGAGACTATTCTAACCTTGCGATTGCTTATATGCTGGCAAGAGACATAGCTTTGAATTCAAAAGAGGTCGAGCTCGACAAAGACTTATTGACAGCTCTTGTTAACAGGATTATTAAGGACATAAATGAAGTACTAATAATCAAAGAGCTTGTAGGGAAGAACATTGAGAATAATAGGTCTATTTTAAAACAGCTTGAAAAGTCTATACTCCTTATGGAGTTTAATCAAGAGTATTTGAAGAAATTCTTAAATGATGGCACATTAACCAAAAAAGACTTGCTCGACTTTTATACAGGTGAAGATATCAAAGATAAATTTAGGCTAATTGAAAAAGATATTAACGAAATATAGCCTACTTCAGCATTCACCCTCCTCTAGCGCAAGCGTCCGTATCTACTTCATTCCCAAAGACACTAGCTTCAATTCATAAGCAGAAAATATAAGTTCCGAGATCAAGAGCAGCTCTGTTTTGTGAGTTTTGCGACAGTTGATTGACTGCCTTTCCGGCCACTTTCGCTAAAGCTTCAGCGCCAGCGAATAGGCAGGGATTGACCTATTTGTCCGTCCTGAATATTCCTAACTGAAGAAGTGAAATGCTTGCCTTTGAAAATCGCCTCTGCTTAAAATAATGGCCTCTACCACCATTTTTCAGATTCTCATGCTCTTAATAAAAAACTGTACCTTATAGAACAATGCTATTGTTAGTGCACGAAATTGAATGATATGGCCAAAGAAGAAGATTTTCAAGCCCAGCCCACTCTGATTTTCATCCCGGATATCAGTGGATTTACCAAATTCGTCAAGAGCACCGAAATTGCGCACAGCCAGCACATTGTAGAAGAACTCCTGGAATTGCTGATCGACGCGAATGAAATGGATCTGGAAATCTCGGAAATCGAAGGAGATGCTATTCTTTTTTATCGTCAAGGCCCTAAACCAACCGCGGCTGAAATCCTGGCCCAAGTACAGCGCATGTACGTCAAGTTTCACGCACAACTTAAAAAGTACGAGACCCAGCGCATTTGTCAATGTGGTGCATGCAGTTCTGCCAATGGACTAGCCCTCAAGTTTGTTCTGCACTTCGGTGAAATCTCCAAGAAACGTGTTAAGAATTTTACAAAGCTCTTTGGTAGTGATCTCATATTGGCGCATCGTCTGATGAAAAACGAAGTTAAGATGGAAGAGTATGTGTTGTTTACACATCAGCTGCTCAACGCATGTTCAGCCTGGGTCGAAATGAAACAAGCGGCTTGGGCAGATCCGAATGAAGGCGAGGATAATTATGACAATGACCTTGTTAAATATTGTTACCTCCCATTAGCGCCGCTTGCAGCACATGTTCCAGAGCCGCGAGTTGAAGATTTCTCAGTAGGAGGAAGTGTTAGAGGTCTTGAGGTGGAGGGTACAGTTAGTGCTACACTTGACATGGTGTTTGACGTCATATCAGATTTGTCATATCGTGATAAATGGATTGCTGGGTTGACAGGTAGCGATGGCCTCAATGGGAAAATTACAAAAACGGGTAGTACGCACACATGTGTCATGTCAGGTACACCAGACGACCCCTCCTTTGTTTCTCACAAGTTTGATATATCGAATGACGTGGTGACCTGGGTGGAGTCAGATCATCGAGCAAAGTGGGATGTCGTAATCAGGCTACAACGCATTGGTCGACAGCTCACCCGGGCACAATACACTTTTTTCATCAGACCTAATTTGATTCAACGACTCCTGTTTAAATATAAAACCAAGAAGATGTTGGGTGGATGGGTTGCTGGCAATTTAATAACCTTGGATGCCTACTGCAAGCAGCTTATCGAGGATGGAAAGGAGCATCCAAATCAGATTACATTACCAAGTGCGGAAGTCACTGCCTAGTTTTATCATTAATTGATAATTGATCGATTATCAACTGCCATCTATCAACTATAAGTTGTCAACTAAAACTACCCCCTCCAGCACAAGCATCCGCTTGTGCTTCATTTCCAAATGTGCGGCCTTCAATTCACGATCAGGAAATGAAAATTCACGAAGAAAGAGCTGCGGCGCGTCCTAGACTATAGCAGTGGATGACGTTTAAAGATTTCATGTTTATCCGGAAGCGCTTGCTTTTTCTATATTTACTCAATGCGCGTCTTCGGTTTCATTTTCATACTTGTTGGTGGATTCTTCCTCGTCCTGCTCATTCCGGATATAGGGCTAGATTATAGGTTATGGAAATACTCGGCAGTACGCGATGGGAAAGTTGTGGAAATCAGAGACAATCGAGATTCGGTTGCGCATTGGAAATATCATTCGGTCGTGATGGACGTTGAATACGCCTACTCATTAGATAGTTTGGCAAGAATCTCGCGTGCTTGCATTTCCGGGGGAACCAGTATGCAACCTGACTTTGAATGCGCAGAAATTGGTGCACTAAAAAAGGTTAGGTTTATTCCTCCTGAAAATCGGCACAGACTGCCAGAATATGAATGGGCATATCCAAGCGATTCGGGTAATTACTCATTCAGAACTTCATTCTCAGGCTTAATTGTATCGACTGCCGCATTTTTGACAGGCCTGTTTATGTTCTGGATCGGTAGGACATGGGCACGGGATAAAAAAAATCGCATGTAATTATTTCGACTTCATTTTAATTATTCGTGACTACCGCATAGCCCCTTGAGAATAGTGGTTTGATGAAGGTAGATAAACTATCCACAGAAAATCATCTACAGATCTGTCTTCTCAGCATAGCTTGTTCACCACTAGGCGCTTGCATACCAAATGCTTTTTGCAGGAGTTGACAACCCTCAGCGTTCAAACCTGCAGCTGCATAGACTTCAGCAGCTTGATAGAAGATTTGTGCGTTATCCTTGTACGCCTCCATCAGCCTGTCATAGGCTAATTTGGCTCCCTGATAATCTTTAGCATTTTTCCATAGAGAGTAAGCACACTGTGAATAAATCCCCCAATCATTTGGGTTTTGCTGATTAGCCATCATAATGGCCTGATGAGCTGATGAATGTAACTCTAAACCTTCAAACGCAGTGTAGTCTACCTGATAGAGTCGGGCCAGCAAGGCGCGATCCTGGGTCATGGTTTTTGCCTGATTGCTGGTTTGGATTGCTTTTTCAAAATCTTTTTTTGCAACGAGCATAAATGCTAATTGGTGCAGATTTTCGGCGTTTTCAGGACTTAACTCTACACATTTCCGGGCATCAAGAAATGCATTCTCCAGGTCACCGTTATAGTAGTATGCTGAGCTCCTGAATTTTAGTAGTACCGCGTTATCCTTCATAGATAACAGTCCTAAAGTGAGGGTGGATAAGGCGTCCTCAAAATTCTGTTTCGAGAAATAAATATTGGCAATGCTGGCAATCAATTCAACATCTTCGCCACCTTGTTTACCAAATTTGAGATACTCATATTTGGCAAGTGCCTCATCAAACTTTTGAG
This sequence comes from Cyclobacteriaceae bacterium, assembly GCA_965229505.1. Taxonomy (GTDB): domain Bacteria; phylum Bacteroidota; class Bacteroidia; order Cytophagales; family Cyclobacteriaceae; genus UBA6059. Next base: position 4,804,275 of record OZ245881.1, on the reverse strand, counting down.
CATTATATAGCTTCATGAATTCAGCCCTGTTAAAGGCATAACCATTGGATGACATCTTATCTTCAACCTCATCGGAGCTATACTGATCACCGCAACTTTTCAAAAAATCCTCTTTTGTCAGTTCTTCAGTCGGACGTGTATAAGTCTGAACGCCATCTTTTAAATAGGTCATGGTCAGTTGTCCATTCAAAAAAGTGTAAGTGGACTTGTTTTCTGTAGCCACATAGAGCCCTTTTTGATCTCTCCTCTTTTCGGTTATCGAATGTTCGGCAGATGTCAGACAGTTAGTCAATCGGTAGAACTTATTGTTTTTTTCGTCTATGAGATACCAGATATCAAAATTGTATGTGTTGCTGGTAGAGGTGTCTTTTTGAAAAATGAAAATATCAATAGACTCTGCCAGAGATCGGTTATCCTCCTGAGCATAAGCTGAGAAACAAACAAAAAACGCAAGAATAGAAGCTATGCTTTTCATAATAAAGTCTTTATTGAATTTAGCAAAACTTTAAAAGTTTACAAGGATGGCGATGTACCCTTCACTTTGAGAGTAAGCATCCGCTTGTGCTTCATTGCCGAAGGCACTACCTTCAATCCATGAGCAGAAAATACAGGTTCCGAGATCAAGAGGAGCTCTATTTCGTGAGTTTTGCGACAGTTAGTGGTTTGATCTATTTGTTCACCACGAGTATTCCAATCTGTTACTGAAAGCATCAGATATGCTCAGAAGACATAAAGTAAAACATAGACCGGCCTATCAGGTTAGTCTTGAAAGAACTAAAATGAGCGCTGGTGATGTTCTCATCAGGAATTAGAAATGATAAAACAACGAATATGATCAATTGGAATGATGTCATCAAATACGCCAATCATGGCAGCCTGAAGCCTGACCGAAGAGTAGAAAAGACAGAAGAAGAATGGAAGCGTCAGCTAACGCCTGAGCAATATCGCATAACTCGGAAAAAGGGAACTGAAGCCGCGGGTACCGGTGATCTATGCTATGCCCATGATCCGGGAGTTTATACTTGTTTATGCTGTGACACGCCACTATTTGATTCGACGATTAAGTTTGACTCCAAGTCAGGCTGGCCCAGTTTCACGCAACCCATTGAGCTCAATGCTATCCAATATGAAAAAGACAGTTCGTTTGGTATGGTGCGGGTAGAAGTGATGTGCAACGTGTGCGATGCTCACCTCGGGCATGTCTTCCCGGATGGACCTCCGCCAAGTGGGCTGAGGTATTGTATTAATTCTGCCTCTATTCAATTACAGAAAGAGGACTAGGTGTTGAGCCATTTCCAGAATCTTGCAAGTATTGAGCGAGATTCTGGCTGTTCATCCACAATATCTACCAGCACTTTTTGAGGAGGAAGGACGCGTCTGACTTTGTTGGGATCGGCCTTCTTAAGTTTTACCTTTTTACGATAGTGAGCGGCTTTACGCTCCTTTTCCTCCCTTAGTTCCTTCTCTTTTCTTTTTGCTTCTTTACGTGCTTCTGCTTCTTCTCTTTTCTTCTTAGCCCTCAGTATTCTCTGCCGACGTTCTTCTTCGCTCTGTTCGCGTTGCTGCTTACGATCAGTTCTTTTCGAACCAGGCTTGTCTTCTTTACTGTCTGATTTCTCCGTGGTCTTCACTCTCGGTTCGGGCAGCTCTATTTTTCCTACCACCTTTAGTCCACCTAATTCCCGTTTTGGGGCTTTGATCAGCGTGATTTGATCGAGTTCCGGTGATCCTTCTTCGGACTCCAACAGCTCCATCAACTTGTCTGTCTCAATAGTTTTTTCTTGTTTTTCCTGAGCGGCTGGTTCTTCCACCACAGGAGTAGTTGACTGCTCTATTTCGACATCTGGTTCAGCTTCGGCCGTTTCATTCGGGCTGGATTCTTCTTCCTCTATCTGCGCTTCGTCCTGGACAACTTCTTCTATTTGCTCTTCAACCTCTGTTTCTTTTGTCTGAGGTTTATCATCCACTTCAGGCTCAGAAACCACTGCTGCGACTTTTTCAGGAACGACTCCATAATTGGGATCAAACTCCTTGGCGAGTAATTTTTCCTCCTTGGGTGACAGACTGATGTTAGGGTGTAGGCCGCTAAGGGTAGGGGCTTCCTCCTGAAGGTAGGAGATCATCTCCTGAATGGGTACATCGAGTTTTCTGGCAAGCTGTCCTAGTCTCATTGGTTGATGGTTAGAGCAGCGCAAAACTAATCAGTCTTTTGAAAAGGCCGATTGTGAAATATCACACTTGTATATTTTAGTGATAGCTGAAGACCAATCGATGATCAGACACCCACTTATTGACATCTGGTCAACGAGTGTTATCACAGGGTCTAACGTTCAATCAATCAGGTCAACAAATCATTTCTGATTATTGAATACAGATGAGCCGAGTGTATCACCCGGCTCATACATTATGACGAATATTAGGCTACTCTATTATCCTTATGCTCACAGCATTGGGGGCGATCAGGCCACTTCCGCGTGGTGTAATCCAATCTCCTTTTGGGTTATAGTCTTGATCGTAGAGTTTAACCGATCCGGAACCACTACTACCGATGAGGTGATAGGCATTTGGAAGTATCCCAATGCCCTCAGGTTGACTTATACCAGTGACAACATCACCTACATAGTTTGACCCGTTGAACCGTTTTACTCTGTTAGCACCGTAATCATTAACGATCAGGTGATTATTGCTATCAAACCAAATGTCCGTTGGCCCCTGTAGGTTACTGGCTATATGATTTCCTAAATCATTGCCATTTGTATCAAACTTTCTGATGAAACCGTTCGAGCCCATGTTAAAGGAGGATACGTAGAGATTTCCGCCTGCATCCCAGTCAAGTCCAATGCTTTGAGCAACGCCTGCTGAGGTAAATTGGTCCACAAATGTACCGTCAGTGTTATATCTAAGCACTCGGCCGTTCCCACTCCATTGTAGCACATATAAGAGCCCATCGGGTCCAATTTTCATTCTAGTTGGCCCGCCAATGTTCTCCGCGAAAACTCCAAGATATTGACCTGTTGTTACATTGTATTCAGTTATTTGGCCAGAGTTGAGATTGGAGATTATGACCTTATCGTCAATGAAAATAATATCCTGAGGCCAGGAAATATTTTCTTCTGTAAAAACACTGGGGTTTTCTCCGAATTTGTCAAAGCGCAGTATTTTCCATGGGGGATTGGCAAAGCCGCCGGCATCACTCACAAAAATCTCCATGATCGGCAGGGTTTCGTCAAACACCTTAATGTCAATTTGCTCTGATACATCTCCGGCTCTTGCCGTGATTACGGCCTTTCCAAATGATATGCCGGTCACAGTGCCATCATTACCTACTGTGGCAATAGTCTCATCGGAAGTGGAGTACGCCAGGTCTGTGATGTCCATAGGCTGGCCATTTTGATCCAAACCCTCCGCAATCACAACAACAACATCATTGACTGATAGGGTATTGTCATTTTGTCCAGTAGCGAGTGTGAGTTCTGTGAGTGTTCTCGTAGGTTCATCGTCACCGCATGACCACAGGTGCACCATTAGCAAGATCGAATAAAGTAATTTTCTCTTCATTTTATATTGATTTTGATTGTGACCGCTAAGACAACCAGTTTGTACCTGTTCACTTATATGCCATTACTGGTAGGGGTTAAGATTCTTTAATATTTACTCGATCATCCAAGATTTAGCTTCAGTCACTAGTGGAAATTCAAGGGTTGGTTGTCTGTCTACTATGACCTGGGAACTCGTACTCTTTTTGGTGGCTGCTATACATGGATTGATGCTGTCGTTCATTTTCCTCTTCAATCATTCCAACTATAGAAAAGTCTTTCTTGGGTTGTACCTACTTTTCTTTTCGATCACCATCCTGCACTATCTCAACTTCTGGAGTCGTGCTGTCAACTTGCATGTATTGCTTCTTTGGGTGGCCATAATCTCGAGCTGGTTGATGCCGATCGCGCTTTACTACTACATGCTTCAGAAATCTGATTTGAAGCAATTATGGAAGCATTTGATAGCTCCGGCTGTCTTTACTATTTATTGGGTTGCGGTAAGCATTTTTCCCCCTCCCGTTTGGATGTATACCTATACAGGTCCTGGTTTGGCATTATCTAAAGTACTTGTGTATGTTGTATATGGCTGGAAGATGATCAGGATTCCTGAAATGGATAAAGGGGATAAACTATTCCTGTGGCCGTATGGAGCATTCATACTTAGCATCATTATTTACCAAGCGATGATGATGACGTCTACATACACGCTACGTATGGATTACCTCACCTGTGCTGCGTTTATTGTGTTGACCTATGCGATTACCTATTTGAAAGAATTCCAATTCTTAAGGGTAAGCCTGAGACCCAGCTATGCAAGTAGTAGCCTAACGGAAGAAGAGGGTAAAGAGCTTACTAAGAAAGTGGAGCTCAAGCTATCGGAAAGCGGGCTTTACCGTGATCAGGAACTTAGCCTGACGAAATGTGCGGAACATCTGCGAATACCAAAATATCGAATTTCGCAAGCGTTGAATGTCTATGGGGATCAATCGTTTACTCAGCTGGTCAATACGTTACGCGTCGAAGAAGCAAAGCGGCTGCTGAAAGATCAATCTCTCGCTCATTTCAAGATTGAAGCTATTGGTACTCAGGTAGGTTTTAGGAATAAAGTGTCATTTCATCAGAATTTTAGCAAGCTCGTGGGTATGACACCCGGCCAGTACAGAGATAAGGGCGGGCCTGAGTAGTGATGGTCACTTAGGTAAAACCATGTGACTAGCTGGCATTGCGTTGTTCAGCCCATACCTACTACCACCCAGCATAATCTTCTTATCGTCACCTGACTAATTCTATATCTTTAGCACTTAGATATAGACATTATGAAAAACCTCCTTTTCCTATCATTCATTGCGCTAGCGCTAATAAGCTGTACCAACGAAACATCAACAGTAGCCGAAGACCCGAAAATTGCCTTTACCGGGATCACAGAATCGATCAAGCCTGGAGACAACTTCTTCATGCGGGTCAACAAAACCTGGTATGATACCGCCACCATAGCCGATGACCAGGTAGGGGTGGGCTCTTACAGTTTTTTGAATATTCCACAGCGGAAGCTGCTGGAAGAAATCCTCGAAGAAGTGGCTGGAGGTGATAATCAAATGGGGAGCCTGGAGCAGAAAGTTGGAGACTACTATGCTTCCGGAATAGATACCGAAAGCATCAACGCGAGAGGTTATGAACCCGTTCGGCCGTTGCTTGATCGAATAGAAGGTCTCAGCGATGTGCAATCTATGATGGCCTTCATTGCGGATGAGATGAAATCAGGTCATACATCTGTCATTGGCATGGGCGTGTCGCCGGATAATGAGAATAGTGAGGTCAACATGATCCATTTTAGCCAATCAGGCCTGGGCTTACCAGATAGAGACTATTACTTCAAGGAGGATGCATCCACCGTAGGCATCCAGCAGGCCTATAAAACATATCTCACCACCTTGTTTGAGCTGACTGAGGAATCAGATGCTGCAGCAAAAGCCAATACCGTCTATGAGATGGAAAAGCGGATGGCCGAGTCTCATAAGACCAGAGTAGAGCGTAGAAATGTACGAGCCAACTACAACAAATTGGCGGTAGCGGATCTCACCGATGATCAATCAAATATTGCCTGGTCGACTTTACTAAGCAACCTTGGACTTCAGGCTGATTCCGTTGACATTCGTCAGCCGGCATATTATGCTGAGTTGAATGGCATGCTGAGCGAGGTTTCGTTAGATGACTGGAAAACTTATTTGAAAGCAAGCGTCCTGAATACTTACTCTGATGTGCTGAGTGAGCCCTTCGAGACGGCTGAGTTTGAGTACAACAAAGTGCTGCTTGGCCAGTCCAATCAGCAGTCACGCGCTCAGATCATGGTGCAGCAGGTCAATAGACAGTTGGGCTATGCTCTGGGAAAGCTCTATGTAGATCGCTACTTCACCGAAGCTGCTAAAAATAGGGTAGCCGAATTGGTGAATAATCTTCAAAAGGCATTTGAGAATAGAATCAATAACCTGGATTGGATGAGTGATGCCACAAAAGAGCAGGCAAAAGAGAAGCTCTACGCCATCACAAAGAAGATCGGCTATCCTGATGTGTGGCGTGAGTATGATGTTGAAATCGATCGGGAGAAGTACTTTGAGAATGTAGTCGCCTTAAGGCAAAATAACTACCAGTACGAGACCAGTAAGCTCAACCAAGCGCCGAACAAAGATGAATGGAGAACAACGCCTCCTACGGTGACGGCTTACTACAACCCATCCATGAACGAGATTGTATTTCCGGCAGGAATACTACAGTTTCCTTATTTCGATCTTGCGGCTGATGATGCGGTGAATTATGGTGGGATTGGTATGGTCATTGGCCATGAACTGACGCACGCTTTTGATGATCAGGGTGCTCAGTTTGACAAAGATGGTAATGTCAAAAACTGGTGGACAGACGAAGACTTAGAGAAATTTAAGGCCAAAACACAGCAGATCATTGATCGCTATAGCACCTTCACTGTGCTTGACGATGTGCATGTGATTGGCGCATTGACGGTAGGAGAGAACACGGCAGACAATGGTGGTGTGTCCATCGCCTATGATGCATTCAAGCTGACTGAGCAGGGCCAGAGCAATGAGAAGATTGGTGGCTATACACCTGATCAGCGATTCTTTATGTCTGTAGCCAGAATCTGGAGAGTAAAGGTGCGCGAGGAGTTTATGCGCAACTATATCAATACCAACTCACACTCACCTGCGATGTGGCGGGTCAATGGACCATTGATGAACTTCACACCCTTCTACGATGCATTCGAGTTGCAGCCAGGTGATGCCAACTATAAATCAGAGGATGAACGCATCAAAATCTGGTAGTTGCTAATCGGGTAGAAGATGTTTGAGTCATCAGGGCATGGAGGCTCCCTGGACGAGGAGCTTTTCGAATCATGGCTGGAAAAAGGAAGGTCGGGTAAAGTCGGCTATCATTACCTGATCGTGATCTGGAATAGCTGGGACAATGACTTTCGGCCGGCTTATGTTGAGACCCGAGAGGATATCTATGACTATCAAAGGAACATAGACGCCACAGAAGAGATAATTGCAATTTATGATCTCTACTCTGAGTCGAGAGTGGTTATCAACGACTAGCTCATATGCTCATACTAATGTGCCTACTTGATAATCTTAACCTAACAAGTGTCATTAAATATAAAAACAACCCCGTGGCGCTAAGTGAGAAATCGACTTTCAAGTTTTCTTTGGCTCTGTTGAAATCGAGTTTTTTGATGAATTGAACCATTGTGGGTGTCCCTATTATTTATAGTCCGGCCGGAAAGGGTTGTTTTCTCATTGTCAAATGATCTCTGTGATGTCGTTTGTCGAGTTTCAGAATAGGGGATGCACGACACTTGCCTGTTAGCATTGCGTTACGTCCATAACATAACTAACAGCACCAAAGGCTGCATTGATGAAAAGCTTATCTACTCTTCTCTTTCTGGTACTTTTAGTATTACTCAGCTGTGGCTCTGATGATCAGGTTGAGGTTATTGATGGTAAGAATGAGGTCGAACCACCTGCAAGCCATGAGTCCGGTGATTTCAGTATCCTGTTTGTCGGTAATAGCCTGACTTATTCTAACTCCTTACCACAATTGGTAGTGGAGAGGGCGAAAGAGGCGAATGATCTAGTCATTAATGCGCACACCATTGCGTATGGCAATTATGCGATCATTGATCACTGGAATGATGGCAATGTCCAAAAAGAAATAGCTTCAGGTCAGTACGATTATGTAATCATACAGCAGGGGCCCTCTTCACAAGCTTTTGGTAGACAAGTGCTCATCGAATACGGCTCAAAATTCAAAGAGCTGTGTGAAAGTCACAACACTGAACTCGTGTACTATATGGTGTGGCCTTCACGTCAATATTATCATACATTTGATGGTGTGATCAAAAATCATGAAGATGCTGCCACCATGAACAATGCGCTACTGGCTCCTGTCGGTCAGGTATGGAAGAGACATTTTGACATTACACAGGACTTTAGCTACTACGGAAGTGACGGCTTTCATCCGTCACTGAAGGGTAGTCAGGTAGCCGCAGAGGTAATCGTCAATACATTGTTTTGAGCGATAGGATGTGATGTAAGGCATCAAATCACCTGTCGTAACGTTGGGATCGATTCGTCAAGATTCATCCGATCCAAAAGCTCAACAGAGAAATCAAGCATGTTTTGAATTTCCTCAGTAGGTGCAATATGCAAGTACTTGAAGATCATTAAAGCTTCACCATTGCTCTCAATATGTTGAATATCATTTTTCTCGAGAAACTTAATCAGAGGCTTGTTGAAGAACTGTCCAATGGCCAAATCGTCTTCACCGAGTAAGAGAAATTTCTTCGAGACCTTTGGGTACAATTTGAAGTTGTGATCTGTATAACCGGAGAATGCCTTGACCCGATCAAAAATCTTATCAAATAGCCCCTCTTTCTCAATACTGAATCTGGGGATGGCATTATTTAGTCTTACTACCTGGATCGTGGCGTGAAAAACTTCTAACGAAAGCATCGCACCTTCGTCAAAGGTGATGTCGGCTATTTCCCATTTAACATTGTGCTTGACGTCTATTCCGCGAATGACATTCCTCTTGCCTTCAATAGGGCGATATTCAAAGAAGCTGAAATTGCGCAGATAGGAGGTATCCCAATCCACTTCCTTTTCAAAAGACCAGCCCTTGGAGATGCTCAATTTTTGAAGATGTATCTGCCTACCGGTAATTGGCTTTTTTCTAGGCCCAACGATTATTTTTAAGGCCCTGTTGTGGCTGCTGCTTGACCAGTGCCGATCAAGACCGGAAAGAGTGACACTACCACCCAATGAGTCCTGAATTCGCTTGTACTCAATGAGATTCTCAATTACCGATAGGTCGACCAAGCGTGTCTTGGACAAGTTGATTCGGACTATTTTTCCTTTCGGTAGTGTATCAAGAAGATTATTGATGGACAGCACGGATAGAAAATTGGCTATGCCTCTTAACTTGACATCATATGAGCCATCCTCCCGAGCATAAACCCTGGAGCCTGATTTAAAGATCATTTTGAAGAATGCTGAGAAGCCCACTTTGGCTAGTAGCATGTGTAATGTCAAAGTGATTAGAATACCGCCAATTATCCCTGTTAACAGATCAGTGAACAGAGTAATAACCAAGGTGCTAACCATAAAAAGAAGTTGCTCAACCCCCTGATCATAAGCAGCATAGAACACCTTGGGAGAGGCGAGCTTAATGCCAGTATGCACCAAAATAGCTGCCAGTGCAGCCAGAGGCACACTTTGGAGAACTGGTGAAAGGATCAAAACAAAGAAAATCAGGAAGAAACCATGATATAAATTCGACCACTTCGTTTTTGCATTGCTTTGAACATTTACAGTGCTGCGAACTATAACTGTGGTTATTGGCAAGCCGCCAAGAGCTCCGGATACCATTGTGCTAAGACCTACACCAATCAAGTCTTTGTTAAGATCAGTCACTCGCTTATATGGATCTAGTTTATCGACTGCACGAGAGCTTACCAGAGTCAGCATCGAACCCACTATTGTTATAGACAAAACCGTAACCCAAAAAGCGCCGGTACCAATCATAGAGAAATCCGGATGCAAAAGGCTCTCCATTATATTCGCCGGAATATCAATTAAAAATTGAGGGCCTACCGGGTATTCTTTTCCAAACAGGCTGATTTCATGTTCAGTAAAGAAATCAAACCAGAACACAAAGGGGAGTGATATTACAAGTACCCACATTGGTCCTGGGAGGAGCCTAAAAAGTTTAAGTGGAATCTTCTTGTGAAACACCAGGATCAACACGCCGGCTATCGCAATAACAGCTATGAATGGATTCGCGTCAGGAAGTAAATAGATGGCATCTAACAAAACGTCGATGATGCGCTCGGCATCAGAGGTGGTACCCAGTGCATAATGAATCTGCTTAGAAAAAATTATAATCCCTATAGCTGCCAAAACGCCATGGAGTACGGAGGATGGGAACATCTTAGCATATCTTCCCAGCTTCAAAAATCCCATAATGACCTGAAGTCCACCGGCACAAACTATTGCTGCCAGCACGTGATTTATATTTCCGTCCAGAGCGGAAAGGCCACCAAGTATAACCGCAATCAACCCAGCGGCGGGACCATTGATGGCAAGGTTTGACCCTCTGAAAAATGTCGTGACCACCCCGCCAATAATGGCAGATATGATACCGGCCATGGGAGCAACACCTGAGGCTACCGCAATACCCAGAGCTAGCGGTAATGCCACAAGGGCAACACTCAAAGAAGCAATTATATCATTGCGCCAGTTTTCTTTGATTCCTTTGAAGCCCGTTGAGGGTACTGATTCGCGTTGCTGCATCGGTAAATATAGGTTCTTGCTTAGTCAATTGAATTGGAACCCCTATAGAAGCCTATTAAGAGATTTTCAAATCTCATGGTATAGCCAGACTTACGTGTAGTAGTTGCTATTTGGAGCCAAACTTGATTCATTTGGCTGCATCAACAATACATTGAAATATCTTCTCATATATTGCCACAGTTAAACTTGAGTAAGTGAATGAAGTATGTGGTCGCCGCATTTTGTTTTTGTTTGTTAGTCTGGTCATGCTCTGAAAATGGAGAAGAGGACTGTCTAGAGGTTCAATGGTACTTCGATGAAGATAAGGATGGTTTAGGGAGACCTGACTCAACTGTTTTGCAATGCGAGCAACCAGATGGCTTTGTTGATAACGGACTGGATGAAGATGATGAACCATTCGTTGAACTACCTAGCACAAAGGTTCCATTCATATTCACATCAGGCGTACTAAAGCCATTCTACCTCGATCAGACTGATGCTCCTTACGGGTTTTGGTTTTACGCACCTGCGGGTTATGACTCTATGGATACCCAAAAACATCCACTACTCATTCATCTTCATGGAATTGGAGAAAGAGGAAACAGTGCCATCAACCCACAAGGGATGAATATTATTCTATGGAATGGCGCTCCTCGATTGATAAAAGAGGATAGATGGGCTGACCCACATTCTATGATAGTGGTGGCTCCTCAAGCCAGTTTATTTTGGAAGGCTGATGAGCTACATGAATTCATTGAATTCTTAGTCGAAAAATTACATATCGATGAAACCAGGATTTATATGACCGGTCTAAGTTTCGGTGGTAACGGAACATTCAATTATGTCGCTCAAATGGGTAGTGAGGCGTATGTTGCTGCCATTGCCCCAATCGCAGGATGGGGTGACACTTCTTCAGCAGCACAATACATGGAGGTACCTGTTTGGGCATTTCACGGCGATGCTGATAGTGTGGTTGCAGTCCAGTCATCCATCGATATGATCGAGGCTATCAATGCTGCATCTCCTGAGGTAGCTGCTAAACTCACCATTTACCCTGGAGTTACGCATGATTCATGGGCGCGGACCTATGATGGAACGGGTATGGGAAGCGAAAGTCCAGATTATGACCCTTTTAATATGAGCCTTTGGGACTGGATGTACCAATACACCAAAGAATAACAGTCAGATTTCATCATTCGAGGTTCTTAAATGAGAGTTGCAAAAACCTTGGCCGATAGAGGTTGGGATCTACTAAAATATCTGTCCAAAAATCGAAAGAGTTAACGTTGTAGCCGACGAGTAGCGAATCGGGAGATGAGAGATGTGGGAAAGCTTTCACGTTGTAAGTGAAATAAGAACTGTGCTGGTCATTCTCCTTTGTTTCATAGATGGTTTTCTTACTAGTGAAAGGCCCCACGAGTGATTCACCTACTTCGACCACAATGGCCGGGCTCATCCCCAGGTATTGATAGGTGAGCACGAAACGTCCGTCAGGTAGGGGAGATACACTCATCTCATTTGATACGTCTTCGGCAATGAAAGTGGCGTTGGTCATGTCCATGTTCCAGCCTCCACCATCCCAAAATCGCCATTTGTCAAAGTCGGTAAACTCTGACGGCAAGACCCTCGCGACCACCAGACCCTTTACCTTATCTGGCTGAGAAACAGCATACACATAGATATAACCATCAGGGTCGGGGGCACCTGCATCATCCGTATTTACATAGATGGCACTGCCAAAGGTAGTTCCTGTTTTAAGATCAAAGAAAGGAGTCTCTATTTGTAGATGATCCTTGTAAGGAGGCTCGCTTCCTACCGGAATAGAAAGTAGTGTTACCCCAATTTGTTCAAATGCAAAACCGCCAGTTCCGGCAGTATCTTTTTCATGCACTAAGTAGGCGAAAATATAAAGTGTACTATCAGCTTTGGTATTCACAAACCCATCCCCAAGCCAGTAGTAATCTCCCGGTTTAGAATTAGGCGTATTCGGCACAAATAAAGCCTGCGGTTGATCAGGGTTCGACTGATCCCAGTAAAAACTTATATTCTCAGGGTCTGGTGACCGGCCGTCAAGAATCCCAACCGAGTTATTAACCATATGGAAATTCTCGGCTTCCAAAGTCTCACCATTGTGGTAACCGATCATCGTATCACCAAAGGTGAATAGTGTGCGTGTCTTTTTGGTGGCGGGGATGAACTCCCTCCCATCAAGAGGTATGGCAAAAATGCCATCACCGCCAAACCAACCCTGATTTCGAATGAACAGGTCAGTCCACTGCTTTTGCTCCACTGCCGGATTTTTGCTTTGGTCCGGCACGGAATCACATCCATCAATGCAGATAAGGATAAAAAAGAAAATGAACAATCGGACTATCATAAGGGACAGGCATTTATAGGTAATACAAGATCTTGCAACGATTGTACTAGTACAAAGTAAGAAGCTCCATGGATGATCACCGAAAGAAAAGCCGACAAATGAACACTTCGAAAGTACTGATTGGACTAATGACCTGGCTCTGTTTTTCCGCTACCGCAATGGCCGAAATACAACTGGCCAAAGTATTCGGAGACAATATGGTACTGCAAAGAAATGAGGTGGTGAAGGTATGGGGTTGGGGGACACCTGGAGAGCGATTGACGCTTGCTATCAATGATCGTGAGTTCAAAGGGAGAGTAAATAAGGAAGGTAGTTGGTTAATAGAGTTGGGTGAGTTTTCGGCTGGCGGTCCTTATGACCTCCAGCTTAGAGGGCAAAATACTATTACACTGAAAAATATCATGTTTGGAGAAGTCTGGCTTTGCTCAGGACAATCCAATATGCAGTACACGCTCAGAATGCTTGGCAAAGACATTAGCAAGATTCCTCAGGTGGATAATGAAATGATCCGAATGCTGACTGTTGAGACCAATGCAGATCTATTGCCAGCGGATGATATAAATGGGGGACAATGGAAAATGGCCAGCAGGGAAACTGTTCCTGATTTTTCCTCCGTTGCATATTTTTTCGGAAAGCTGCTTTATGATAGCCTCGATGTGCCAATAGGTCTGATCAACGCAAGCCTAGGGGCTACTTCTATCGAGACATGGATGAGCAATGAAGCATTAAAGGAATTTCCACAGTTCCGCCCAATTGTCGAGAAGCGTGAGACAGTAGGTAAGAGCATCTCGGAGTTAGATGCCGCCCTGGCTGACTACAGGAAAACATGGGATAAGGAGCATTATCTCGTGGGGCCGGGGCTTGATGACATGTGGTACGATCCTGACCTTGATGACTCGGACTGGGCTACACTCACCAATCCAAACTTCTGGGAATACGAAGGGCTCGACCATGACGGGGCGGTATGGTATCGCAAAGAGTTTGATCTACCTGAGGGTTTTGCAGAGGATACTTTCCTGCTGAAGCTCAATCAGATCGATGACTATGACATTACCTGGGTCAATGGTGTCAAGGTGGGAGAGACCTTTGGAAACAGAAACTGGCGTAACTATGAGGTGCCGGCTGATCTATTGAAACCTACCGGGAATCAGATTACCGTCCGGATTTTTGATATCGGCGGTCTCGGAGGTATGCATACCTCTGCTTTTTGGGGTAATTCCATCTTGAATGGAGAGTGGAAGTACAAACCGGGAAAAGCCATTAATACGGATGAATTCCCCAAACCGGAAATCGCCAACGGAAGTATTTTTAGCTACCCTGGGCTCCTGTACAATGGCAATATCGCTCCATTAAGTGCAATGAGCATGAGCGGAGTAATATGGTATCAGGGCGAGGCGAATGCTGCTCGTGCTCATGAATATAGCGTCTTGATGCCCGCATTGATAGAAGACTGGAGAGCCCAATGGTCCCGGGAGCTGCCATTTTTGATAGTTCAATTGGCCAACTACGGCGTTGAGCCTGGTCAGCCTTCAGCCAGTACCTGGGCGGAGCTGAGAGAAGCGCAGTTGGCAGCCACAGACCTTCCAGGGGTTGCGATAGCTACCGCAATAGATATTGGCGAAGGGGCTGATATCCACCCTAAGAATAAAGAAGAAGTAGGCAAACGCCTGGGCTGGCAAGCACTGACGAGGGTTTATGGCTATCAGTTCCTGAGTGATTCTCCAAGGATCAATTCGGTCTCGTTCGAAAAGGGAAAAGCAACGCTCTCTTTTGTTAATGTTGGTGAAGGCTTGATGAATAGCAATAAGTATGGTTACATCAGAGGTTTCCAGCTCGCAGGTGAAGACCAGCGGTTCTATTGGGCTAAAGCACAACTTATTGACAGTAGGATCATTGTTGAGTCTGAAGCAGTTGACAAGCCTGTGGCTGTGCGCTATGCGTGGGCAGATAATCCTGGTACTCTTGATATTTATAATAGTAGTGGTTTGCCTTTATTGCCCTTCAGAAGCGACAATTGGACTTTATCTACGGCGGATGCTGTTTATGGCAATACGCCTCATCAGTTTTAGACCAGTCAAATCAGAAACTTACCAATTGCGTAATTCGCATTGAAAACGTTTGCATTTTTAAATTCACATATGTACCTATGTATGAACATAGTAAGATATGGAGTTGAAAATTGACCATGAAAGTCCCATTCCTTTACATATACAGGTAGAGGAGTTGTTGAGGGAGCTTATTTCGCAACCTGACTATAAAGACGGTAAACTATTGCCGAAAGAGATAGAACTGGCCAAATGGCTCGGGATATCCAGAAACACTGTTCGTCAGGCTACCAACAAATTATCCAATGAGAATTTACTGGTAAGGAAAAAGGGGATCGGAACACGAGTAGCCACCAATAATATGACCACTAAGCTCTCCAACTGGTATAGCTTCAGTGACGAGATGCAAGAACATGGCCTTACCCTCATCAACTTTGAGATTAGTACGGGGTGGCATGATGTCGATGAGGAGATTCAATCAGCGCTTGAGCTACCTGGTGATAGTAAAGTCCTGAAGCTGGAGCGTCTCAGAGGGACAGAAGATGGCCCGACGGTATTTTTTGTCTCCTTTTTTCATCCCAGAGTAGGACTTACGGGGGAGGAAGACTTCACACGTCATCTATACGAAATTCTTGAAAAAGACTACTCCACGGTGGCAACAGTCTCACGAGAGGAAATCAAAGCAATTCTCGCAGATGAATTCATTGCGGAGAAACTTCAAATCGAGGTTGGTGCTCCAGTCTTGTTCAGAAAACGGACAGTATACGATCCGGGCAATCGCCCTATTGAATACAACCTTGGGTACTATCAGGCAGAAAAATTTAGCTACAGCATAGAGATAACCAGATAATGAAAACCTCAACACAGATATCCAAAGAAGACCTTGATGCATTCATCGAGGGTAGCCGCGAGGCATTTGAAGTTGTTTACAATTGCTATAAGCAGCGAGTTTACTTCTATGCCTTAAAATTGACCAAGGCCGAGGAACTTGCTGAAGAAGTGACCCAGGATGTCTTTATCAGAGTTTGGTCCAATCGAGAGAAGATCGATACGCAGTATAGCTTTTCATCCTTTTTGTTTCGAGTAACGCACAATCATACGCTCAATGTCCTCAAGCGGCTCAATTATGAGCAGCAAGCAAAAGAACGTCTGGCGCCAAAGTATAGGCAAGGTGCAAATGTCACGGAGGACACGGTAGTGCATGATGAATATATGTCGATACTTTCTACCGCAATAAACCTGCTACCGCCAAAGCGTAAGAGCATATTTGATCTCAGTCGCACGAAAGGAGTTAGCCACGATGAAATTGCCCTTAAGATGGGCATTTCCAAGAATACAGTGAAGAGCCAATTGGTTAAGGCTACCAAGTTTATCAAAACCTATTTTATCCAGGAGGCTGGCGTAGCTATTTAGTCGATCATTACTAGAGCATGCCTGAGCCTCTTAAGAAGAAAAAAGATGCCATCGCTTTAGGGCTCTCATTATAACTTCATCTAGTGCGGTAATCCAAATGATCGCAGTGATTGTACTTGATACAATTGTTTGGCAAAATTACCACAATGGAATTAGAAGAGTACATTAACCTGCGTCGTGAGGAAGTCACTTCAGAGGCTTATAATTTGATCTTAGATTTTTTGATAGCAGACGAAAACCAAACGCAATTAGAGAGATTTTGGGATGGTATGGAATATCAAATTATGGATGTAGATGTAGCAAAGCAAATCTGGGAAAACATCTCTGACCATGCTGAGGAAGAACCAAGGAGAGGCACACTCTCAAACACTAAGCAAAAGGTGGCTTAAAACAATTTGAAATAGAGATATGACACGACGAGTATGAGACAACTTTTTTTCTATTTGCTGTTATTTGGATTGTTGGGACAAGGTTATACCATCTCAGCCCAGCGACTCAGTATTTCGGGTACGGTAACTTCCGATGATGGCGAGGGTATACCTGGGGTGAACATTTTGGTCAAAGGCACAACGACCGGCACGGTCACTGACTTAGACGGAAAATATGTAATCTCCGTAGATGACAATGGGACTTTGGTTTTTTCTTCTATCGGCTTTGTGACCCAAGAGATACCTGTTGCCAATAGGACATCCATCGATGTGCAAATGGAAACCAACGTAGAAGCATTGGACGAAGTGGTCGTAGTTGCATACGGCACTGTAAAAAAGCGCGATTTGACCGGATCCATATCCTCAGTCAAAGGTAAGGACATGGAAAAAGTAGCTGTTACGTCGCTTGATCAGGCGTTACAAGGTAGGGCGGCTGGCGTGCAGGTCACTCAAGTGTCGGGTCGACCTGGCGGTGAGACATCTATCCGTATTCGCGGTAGCAGCTCTGTCAATGCTGGAAACGAACCACTGTATGTGGTGGACGGTATGCTGATCACCAGCAGTACAGGCGATCTCAATTCGGGTGGAGCTGCGGGCTCTTCGCTGAACCCTTTGGCATCTATCAACCCAAGCGACATTGAGTCAATCGAAATACTAAAAGATGCGTCTGCCACAGCATTATATGGTTCACGGGGAGCCAATGGCGTGATACTCATAACAACAAAACGGGGCACTGAGGGTAAAACCTCAATTTCTCTGGATTCCTACTATGGCGTACAGGAAGTCACCCAGACGCTGGACTTGTTGAATGGAGAGGAGTTCGCCATGTACATGAATGACTATAATGATGAAGTTGGTTTGCCAGCTGATGTGAGGTATCTGGTGCCAAAAAATATCGGAGAAGGCACTGATTGGCAACAAGCGATCTTTAGAGAAGCGCCTATGATGAGCCATCAGTTGACTATTACAGGAGGTGACAAATCGACCTCTTACTCTGTATCCGGAGGCTATTTTAAGCAGGATGGCATTATTGTCAACTCTGATTTCGAAAGAGCAACCTTCCGAACCAACCTGGACAAGACGGTAGGAGAGCGGTTTAAACTTGGATCGCGGGTCAACCTGAGCCAGATCAACTCTCGTGGTGTACTTACCGGAGCTCAGAGTCCCAGTTCGGGATTGCTACTACCCGGCAGTGTAAGTTCTGCAGTGCTGTTTACACCCACATTGCCCGTGCTTGATGAAGATGAGCCAGGCGGTTGGACTTATGAGGATGACAGAGGTAGAAACTTACCCAACCCGGTAGCTGACGCCCAGGATACAGACAACATCTCAAAGAATACCAGAATCATAGCAAGTGTGTTTGGAGAGATGGAGATAATCGATGGCCTGACTTTTAAAACCAACCTTGGTATTGATGCCTTTTCTGTTAAGGAAAATAGGTTTGTGCCTAACTATCTAAAAAGAACCGAACCCAACCACGGTGAAGCTGTCATCTCGACAGTCGACGGTCAATCATGGTTGACAGAGTTTACCTTCAACTACAAAAAAGAGTTTAGTGAAGATCACAAGCTGGATGCCTTAGCCGGATATACCCGTCAAGGCTTCAGCTCAGAGCGTCTTTTTGCATTCACACTTGACTTCTCTGACAACAGGCTCGGCTATCACAATCTGGCTGCTGGCCTCAACCCTCAGCCACCTTCGAGTGGAGAATCTGAATGGGGTATAGTGAGCTACCTGGCGAGAGTGAATTACAACATAAAGAGCAAGTATCTACTTACGGCAAACGCCAGAGTGGATGGGTCATCTAAGTTTGGTGAAGACAGTAAATACGGCTTCTTTCCATCGGTAGCTTTGGCCTACAACATCGCCGATGAAGACTTTATTCAGAATTTGGGAGTATTTGAGTCTTTGAAAATCAGAACCAGTTATGGAGTTATCGGCAACTCGGATATTTCATCATTCAATTCGCTTGCAACCGTAGGGCCGAGAGGAGAAGGCACCTTCACAAATACTTTCCCCTATATCGGCGTGGAGCCGCTACGACTGCCCAACCCTGAGCTACGCTGGGAACGTACCGGTCAGTTTAATGTCGGTCTCGACATGGCATTTCTGAAAGGACGAATCCTGGTTACGACCGATTACTATCAGCAAAATACCAGTGATTTGCTACTTAATACGCCAATACCTAGAACATCAGGATTCAATAGCTATTTTAATAATATTGGCAAGCTAAAGAATGAAGGTTTTGAATTGGCCATCAACGGCGTAGTAGTCGATAAGGATGACTTTGGCTGGGATGCTGACTTCAACATATCTACCAATCGCAATGAAATCATGGAGCTGGCCGATGACAATGATATACCGGCCCCTGGCGTACTTGCGGTTCCAACAGGCTGGAGTATTATCCGAAAAGGTGAACCTCTGGGTACATTTCATGGATTGATTGCCGATGGTATTTTCCAGTCCGATGCAGAGGCAGAAAGCAGCCCGCGCCTTTTGGGTCAAAGTGCAGTAGCTGGTGAGCGAAAGTACAGGGACGTCAATGGTAGAGATGAGAATGGAAACCTGACTGGTCAACCTGATGGGTTGATCAACCAGGACGATCGGGTGATCATTGGTCGGGCTCAGCCTAAATTCACCTGGAACTTCATCAACAGCTTTAGGTATAAGGGTTTTGACCTGTCGGTATTTATACAGGCCGTACATGGCAATGACATTGTCAATGCCTACCGATTTGAGTTAGAGACACTTAATAGCGAGACCAATGTGTACAGAGATGCTTACCTGGAGAGATGGACAGAAACTAATCCATCCAATAAATTTAGAAAACTAGCACCTACGGATGCCAATACCTTCTCAACAGCACAAGTAGAGGATGGCTCTTTTATTAGGATAAAAAACATCAATCTTGGATATACACTACCGCGAACAGTGTTGGATCGACTCAAGCTCAGTAATCTGAGAGCATACGTCAGTGTTAACAATCTGCTCACGATTACTGACTATACAGGCTATGACCCTGAGGTTAACGCATTTGGTCAAAATGCTTTATTGCAAGGTATCGACTATGGCGGTTACCCAATTGCCAAAACTTTTATTGCTGGAATTCAGATAGGAATTTGAAATTGAACTGAAGGATGAAAGGAACAAAACCATATTATCTTCTTCTGCTTACAGTTTTTCTGATAAGCGGAGCTTGTGAGAATATCCTCGAAGAAAACCCAAAAGATCAGATATTCAAGGACAACTTTTTCCAAACCGAGAGTGACGCTATTGGTGCGATCAATTCTATCTATGCGCATATGAATTCGACGAGTGTTGGCCCGACCTTTGGTGGTCTTTACCATAGTACGTATTGGGTAATTCAGGGGCTGGCATCTGATGAGATGAACAACCGGCTGGCCGGTGCTCCTCAAAATGATGAGCTCGAACAATTCCGCTTTGATGCAGCAAATGGTAACTTCTTTGATGTCTGGAGCCAGGCATACCGAGTGATTCACAATGCCAATTTTGCACTGGAGGGCATAGCTACGATGGATTTGAACGATCCGGTAAAGAACAGCCTGCTAGGAGAGGCGCGGTTTCTGAGGGCGATGGTTTATTTTGATCTCGTGCGGATGTTCGGTCAGGTACCTCTACTGCTTGAGGGAGACACTGAGTTGCGGCCAGTTAAAAATTCTGTAGATGAAATCTATGCGCAAATCATTGACGATCTGCAAATGGCTGCTAACAACCTACCGGTGAGCTATTCTGTCGGCGATGGACTAGGCAGGGCTACCAGCGGTGCGGCCAGAGGCCTCTTAGCTAAAGTCTACCTCACCAGGGGAGATTGGCAATTGGCTGCTGACAATGCGGCATTGGTTATCAACTCCGGCACTTATCGGTTATGGCCCGATTTTGCAGATATGTTCAAAATAGCCAATGAAAACGGTGCAGAGACATTATTCGGAGTTGGTTTTGGGGATGCTGGTGGTGCCATCTCATTTTGGGAAGTAGGTCAGTTCAATGTGCGACTGCTGCCGAGAGAGCTGCGAACTGTCGCCCCTGGTGCGAACGTACAAGGATGGCAGGTGGCTACAGAAGACCTTTACAATGCTTTCGACCCAAACGACAGGAGGAGGGCCGTGACTTTCATAAACACCGTGGGTGGAGACGAGCTTGATGATCCTCATATTCGTAAATACTGGGATGAAGAGCGGGAGCCTACACCTGGTAATACCGAAGCAGATTTTCCCTATTTGAGATATGCCGACATATTGCTGATCTATGCTGAGGCGCTCAACGAGCTCAATGGCGGCCCAAATGCAGACGCGTATGCTGCAATCAATGCGATCAGACAAAGAGCGCGATTCGATGGCACCACAGAGCAACCGGTACTACCTGACCTTGCCAATCTGAGCCAGCAGGAGTTTAGAGATGCGGTTTTACTGGAGAGACGAAGAGAGTTTGTGGCGGAGGGCCACCGCTGGTTTGACCTTGTACGGATGGGAAAGCTTCAGGAACTCGTGCCATTGGCTAAAGATGGAGTGACTCCTCGACCTACGGACATTCTTTTCCCGCTACCACAAATAGAGATTGATCTGAACCAAAACCTGCTACCTCAAAATCCGGGTTATTAATCTCAGCAGCTTTAAATGGCGATTTCAATAGTACTGGATATTGGAGGAACTTCTATAAAGTTGGCATTGGCTAGCCGCGGGCAGCTGCTGGCAAATGATAAAATTGAAGTAAGTGATAGCAGCCTCTTGGAACCACTGCTGAAGGTAATTTCCGACCGAGTTCGTCAAATGATGTCAGAGGTAAATGTGAACCGAGCCGAATTGAAGGGTATTGGCTTTGCTTTCCCTTGTATCATCGACTACCACAAGGGTAAAATACTTTCTGATTACGTTAAGTACACAGACGCACACGCACTCGATTTACAGCAATGGGCCCAAAATGAGTGGGGCACATCTGCGACACTTGAAAATGACGCCCGAGCAGCATTGGTAGGCGAGTGGCAATATGGTAAGGGACAAGGCATGGAGAATCTTGTGCAGATGACCTTCGGCACGGGTATAGGCACAGCCGTGCTTATGAATGGTCATGTACTTCGTGGCAAACACTATCTTGCCGGCAATCTTGGTGGGCATGTCACATTGGATCTCCATGGTGATGTTTGTAATTGTGGTAACATAGGATGCGTTGAAGCGGTTGCCTCTACTTGGGCGCTACCGCAAATATTGAAGCGACATAATAATCATGATGCCAGTGCCCTCCTAAAGGAAGCCGAATTGAGCTATCGAAGTGTATTTGCTCTAGCCTCTCAAGGTGATCCCCTGGCAACTCTTATCAGAAATGAAAGTGTGAGGGCTTGGGGGCTTGCTATGGTCAATATGGTACATTCTTTTGATCCTGAGAAAGTTATAGTCAGTGGAGGGCTCATGAGAAGCAGTGAAGACATGTTGCCTACCTTTCAGATGATGCTCGACCAGCACACCTGGCTGCCAAGCAGGGGAAATGTAGAAGTTGTATTGGCAGAGCATGGCGAGACAGCCGCCCTATTGGGGATGGATTACTTAGTTCAAAACAGAGACGCGTGAACCAAAAAAGAAAATCCAATTACGATAAATATCCCACACATGACATTAAGGGATTTGATGCTCACTGTTATGCCGGATGGGAGCATATTCTACCGCAAATCAAGAAGAGTTGTGATGACCAGCACTGCGTGGTGGTCATTGAGTGCTATCAGGGAGTCTTGAAGGAACATTTGTTGGATGTTTTTGGGCATTTAGCAGATTTTGATCTTATAGATGTTTCTAAACTCTATCAAGATGAGCGTTCAATCAAGAAGCTGATCCAACCCGAACTTACTGATGACGCCATCTTTGGCAAGCTCACCTCTCTCTCAATTGCTGACTACTTTGACGAAGAAAAGCTGGCAAGTACCAGAGCGCTGCTAGCGGAGAATAAAGATCAAAACTTAATCATAGTAGGTACAGGAGCCTCCATGGTTGCTGAACGCTGGGATACATTGATTTATGCTGACATGGCGAGATGGGAAATCCAAAAGCGGATGAAAGCCGATCAGGTGGATAACCTGGGAGTCTCGAATCGAGATCAGCCTTTTAACCTTCAGTACAAGCACGGCTATTTCATCGACTGGAGGATCTGTGACAAAATCAAAATTGACCTTCTGGATAGGATAGACTATTTGTTGGATACCAATGATCCGACCAGCCCTAAGATGGTCACTGGCTCAGCATTACGTGAAGGGCTGAAGCAGGTATCATCACGACCGCTTCGCCTGGTTCCATTTTTTGACCCTGGTCCCTGGGGTGGTCAATGGATGAAAGAAGTGTGCGACCTTGATCGGGAAGCTGACAATTATGCATGGTGCTTTGATTGCGTGCCTGAGGAAAATAGCCTTTTCCTAAATTTTGGGGAGATAAGAGTTGAGATTCCATCAGTTGATTTGATATTCCAACAGCCTGAGCAGGTGCTTGGAAAAGATATCTATGAGACGCTTGGCCCTGAGTTTCCAATTCGTTTTGACTTCCTCGACACTATGGATGGCGGCAATCTCAGTCTTCAAGTCCATCCATCGGTGGAGTATATAAGAGAGCAGTTTGGGATGACTTACACCCAGGATGAAAGTTATTACATGCTTGATGCTGAAGAAGACGCCATCGTGTACTTGGGGCTAAAGGAAGATGTAGATCGTGATCAAATGATTACCGAATTGAGAGAAGCTCAGGTTAAGGCCAAAAATTTTGATGCGGATAAGTTTGTGCAAACCTGGTCGGTCAAAAAACATGATCATGTGCTCATCCCGGCCGGAACAATCCATTGTTCTGGTAAGAATAGCATGGTACTCGAGATAAGTGCCACACCCTATATTTTCACTTTTAAGCTTTGGGACTGGGGGCGCATGGGGCTTGATGGCAAGCCTCGACCTATCAACATTGAGCATGGCAAAGAGGTGATCAAATGGGAGCGCACTACCCAGTGGACTTCAGAGAACCTTGTCAATGCGGTAAAAGAAATTGCTCATGGAGATGGCTGGAAAGAGGAGCAGACCGGACTTCATCCCACGGAGTTTATTGAAACCAGACGTCATTGGTTTACAGGGACAGTTCCTCACGATACTGATGGCACGTTAAACGTCCTCAATTTAGTCGAAGGACGGGAAGCGATCATCGAGAGCCCATCAGGAGCCTTCGAGCCCTATGTAGTACACTACGCTGAGACCTTTGTGATTCCCGCTGCTGTAGGTCAGTATACAATACGACCATATGGTGAGGGTGAGGGACAGGAATGTGCGACACTCAAGGCCTATGTAAGATCTGAGCAGCTAAAAGCCATCGGGGAAAATCTCTGGATGATGCCAAGGCCAAAATGAAAAATCAAGATTCTAAAGAAGCTAATATGAAAGATGAAATTAACTATGGTTACGTCTATCTCATATCGATTGTAGCGGCCATAGGTGGCCTGCTCTTTGGCTATGATACGGCGGTCATCGCAGGAGCTATTGGCTTCTTGAGAGAAAAGTTTGAGCTGTCAGCGGCAATGACCGGCTGGGCTGCCTCAAGCGCCATTATAGGTTGCGTATTTGGGGCCATGTTTGCTGGTAAGCTAAGTGATGCATTTGGACGAAAGAAGATCCTTATCATTACTGCTTTGCTTTTTGCCATCTCAGCCATTGGATCAGCCATTCCTAATAGCCTGACCCAATTTGTAATCGCTCGATTCATTGGTGGGCTGGGTGTAGGGGCAGCTTCGATGCTTTCACCGCTCTACATTTCAGAGATCGCACCGGCGAAGATACGAGGCACATTAGTTACTACTTATCAGCTGGCCATCGTACTGGGAATTCAGCTAATCTACTTTGTCAACCTACAGATAGCAGGCATGGGCGATGCAGCCTGGAATGTCAATACTGGCTGGCGCTATATGCTCGGCTCGGAAGCCATTCCAGCACTACTTTTTATGATTACGCTATTCTTCGTACCCGAAAGTCCACGGTGGCTATCCAAAAATCACAACGAAGAGGAGTCGCTGAGAATACTCAAAAAGGTAAACGGAGAAACCAGAGGAAATGAAATACAGGAGGAGATCAACGAGACCTTACACGAAGAGAAAGGAACACTCAAAGAGCTCTTCGAGCCAGGCCTGAGAATGGCGGTCATCGTTGGGGTTTTCCTTGCGATCTTTTCACAGATTACCGGCATCAATGCGATCATGTATTACGCTCCGGAGATTTTCAAAAGTGTAGGGTTTGGCACTGAATCCGCACTACTACAGACGGTCATCATCGGCGCTTGTAATGTCATTTTCACATTTGTGGCTATATGGTTGATTGACAAGGCTGGACGCAGGATTTTGCTACTTTTTGGAGTGACTGGCATGGGTCTCAGCCTATTGTGCCTGGGTGCCATCTTCTATTTCGAGTATACTTCCGGCCCTTGGGTCTTGATTTTTATACTGACTTATATAGCCAGCTTTGCAGCTTCACTTGGCCCTATTCCATGGGTGATGATCTCAGAGATATTCCCAACAAAGACGCGTGGTGTGGCAATGTCGTTGGCGGTACTGGTACTCTGGATTGCCGTCTACATGGTCACACAGTTCTTCCCGATTTTATTAGAATCGATCGGAGGAGCATTTACCTTCTGGCTATTCATGGTTAATACGATCATCTTATTTGTTTTCGTTTTGAAAGTGGTGCCAGAAACCAAGGGCAAGACTCTGGAGGAAATCGAAAAGAGTTGGAAACATGCCTAGTCCGATACATATCAAGTTTAGTAGTTCGTATCTAATGAAATCAACGATTTACATCGTTCTGCTTGTGCTATCAATCAGGGCATATGCAGGACCCTCCAATATTGCTAATCAAGCTAAGGTCACCGCCTCTTCTGCTCTATCATCAGCCTTGAGCGAAACTAATCTCACTGATGGCATCATCGGAGTGGATGGATACGGAGAATGGGCTTGTAAGGGCTCAACCATTTTCTGGGGATATATCGATTACCCCTGGCTGCAACTAGATTGGCCTGAGCCTGTCAGCATCAACAAGATCATTTTGTATGATCGTGCTACCAGCTCTGAACACACCGCAGGGGGAACACTCTTGTTTAGTGACGGGTCTCGTGTCAAGGTCAATGCTATTCCCAATGATGGTACTGCTAAAGTCATCGATTTTCCCGATAGGGAAGTCAGCTGGGTGCGCTTTCAGGTGACCGACGGTGATGGCAAAGACCTGGGCCTATCGGAAATAGAAGTCTACCCATCTTCAGCTAGCTATCCTGACCTTGTTTCGTGGGTCAACCCCTTCATAGAGACCACCAGAGGACGATATTTCTATTTTACACCGGGGAGCACACCCTTTGGTATGATAGCTGCCGCACCGCACACCCGAAACAAAAACCAGTGGGGTGGTGGCTACAATTATAATACGACCGAGATTCTCGGATTTGGACAAGTACACGGATGGATGCTCTCGGGGATACAAGTGATGCCCACAATAGGTACAGTCGATCCCACTATGGGTGAGCAGGGCTGGAAGTCACAGTTCAGTCATGATGATGAGATTGCCCAGCCCGGCTATCAGCGACTATACCTGCGTGATTATGGCATATGGTCAGAGTATACTTCCACAGACAGGGTCAGCATCTACAAGTTCCGCTTTACAAAGGCAGATCAGGCCAATATCCTTATCAACCTTGGTGGGTATCTGGGAAATACGACCATGACTGAAGCGGATGTCACGAAGGTTTCTGATAAGGAAATAGAGGGGTCTATCATGTCGGCAGGTCGCCTTTGGGGAGGCCCTAAAAAAGTTAAAATCTTCTTTACTGCGAAGTTCGATAAGCCCTTTGATCAGCTGGATAACTGGAATGGAGACCAAAGAGCCCAGAATATTGAAAAACTCATTGGATCAAAAATGATGACCCGACAAGACTCTGGAGTCTATGGTGATATCGTACAGAGCTACTACGATGCGCCTACGGCAGGGGTAGAAGCCAAGTATCAGGTGCAGGCAGGAGAGGTGCTACACATGAAGATTTCGATCTCCTATACCAGTGTTGAGAATGCACGCGCCAATATGGAGGCGGAGCTCGACCATTGGGATTTTGAGAAAGTCAAAAACGATGCTCAGTCAATGTGGAACGATTGGCTGTCAAAAATAGAGGTGTCAGGGGGTAGCCATGATCAGAAGATGAAATTTTATACCGATCTATGGCATGTACTGCTAGGTCGTCACAAACTCAACGATGTGTCCGGGGACTACCCGGATTATACTCAGGGTGAGCGAGATTGGAAGTTCACAGATGCGCAGCTCCGCGTTAGACAGCTACCGCGGAACAAGGATGGGTCCGTCAAATTCAATATGTACAACTCAGATGCACTGTGGCTTACTCAATGGAATCTCAATGTGCTCTGGGGACTAGCCTGGCCCTCGGTGCTCGATGACTTCAGTGCCTCAATGGTACAGTATGCAGAAAATGGGGGACTACTTCCCAGGGGTGCAAATGCAGGTGGCTACTCCTACATCATGACGGGTAATCCGGCGACCAACATGCTCGTGAGTGCTTACATGAAAGGAATGTTGACCAAGGTCGAGCCAAGCCGGGCTTTCCAGCTCATGAAGAAGAATCATCTACCCGGAGGCATGATGGGAGATACGCCTGAAGAACTTCAGTTTTATATTGACAAGGGTTGGGCACCCGGCAATGCAGGAAAGACGATAGAGTGGGCTTTCCAGGACTGGTCGCTATCGCAAATGGCACTGAAGATGGGTCGAAATCGAGACTACCGTGAATTCAACCGTCGCTCAGAAAGCTGGAAAAACATTTTTAATCAGGACTTGAAATTATTGTTTCCCAAAAAACAAGATGGCACCTGGTTACACACTGAGGAGTTGAGTGGTGACGGCTGGGTAGAAGCCAATGCCTGGCAGGCCACATGGTCTGTATCACATGACATTCCTGGTCTGGCTCAATTGATTGGAAGCAATGACAAGGCCAGTGAGATGCTCAATTTTTCCTTTGAGCAGGCGGAAGCTGACGATTTTGTTTTCGGGTACGGCAGTGGCTATGTGAGCTATGCCAATCAGCCAGGCTGCTCCAATGCGCATGTCTTTAACTATCTCGGCAAGCCATGGTTGACTCAGTACTGGGTGCGAAAGGTCAACGCCCAGGCCTATGGAGAGGTGACGCCTGACGCAGGATATGGCGGCCATGATGAGGATCAGGGACAGATGGGAGGCGTAAGTGCACTGATGTCTATGGGGCTCTTTAGCCTCAAAGGCAATGGATCTGCCACGCCACATTATGAAATTACCAGTCCCGTATTTGATAGGGTGGTGATACATCTGGATAGTGACTATTATGAAGGTGATCGGTTTGAGATTATTACCACAAATAACTCAGATGAGAATATGTACATCCAATCCGCCAATTTGAATGGAAACGCTTTGGAAGCACCATGGTTTAGCCATGAGTTGTACAAAAAAGGTGGTAAATTGAATATTAACCTTGGCCCAAAGCCTAACACAAGCTGGGGTACTGGAATTACTCCTCCTAAATGATGTGGCCACTTTTACTCGCATAGACTTAGTACTTCCTCGCTATATAATTCGACAGAGGAGCAGCATAGCAATTGTGCTCTACAGTCTTGCTTTGGGATTGAATGGCTGCCAGCAGTCAAATACAACCGCACCCCTGTTTAGCGATCTTAAAGCTGACTACACCGGAGTGGACTTCAGCAATGAACTGCTGGTCACGGACAGCATCAATATCCTCAACTATATCTATGCATTTAATGGCGGGGGTGTGGGTGTCGGAGACCTCAATAATGACGGACTCGAAGACCTTGTTTTCTCCGGTAACAGGGTGCCAAGTAGGGTATACCTCAATCTGGGAGATTTTAAGTTCAAGGATATTACGGAAGCTGCCGGAATCAACACCAATCGCTGGTGCACGGGAGTCAGCCTTGTCGATATCAATGCTGATGGTTGGATAGACATCTATTTTAGTGTAGCGGGCTCCCCCAGACCAGAACAAAGAATGAACTTGCTATATATCAATGATGGTAATGGGAAGTTTCAAGAAGTAGCCGGCCGTTGGGGAGTGGCAGATAGTAGCTATACCACGCATTCAGCATTCTTTGACTATGACAATGATGGAGACCTTGACCTTTATCTACTCAATCACGCTAATGACCGGACTGTCCTGAATACTCCACTTCCGAAGAAAGTCCGGGGCGAGAGTCCAAGCACCGATAAACTCTACCGGAACAATGGAGATGAAACCTTCACGGATGTCTCCTCAGAAGCCGGTATCACCATCGAAGGTTATGGACTTGGTGTTGCCATTAGCGATATAAACAATGATGGCTGGTCTGATATTTATGTATCTAACGACTTTATCAGCAATGACCTCCTTTACCTTAATCAGGGAGATGGTACATTCTCAAACGTGATAGCCAAAGCTATTCAGGAGCAATCCTACAATGGCATGGGTAATGAGGTCGCTGATGTCAACAATGACGGCTTGATGGACATAGTGGTGATGGATATGCTATCATCAGATCCCGTGGATGAAAAGATGATGGCTGGTTCGATGAACTATGATAAATTCAACCAGATCAAGTCCATGGGTTATGAAGATCAGTTTGTCAGAAATACCCTACAGTTGAACCAAGGCAGTATGCATTTTGCTGAGATAGGTCGGTTTGCCGGCATACACCGTACTGACTGGAGCTGGGCACCTCTGCTGGCTGATCTTGACAATGATGGCTGGAAGGACCTGTATATCACCAATGGCTACCTGAGGGACATCACCAACAAGGATTTCATCGATTACAATAATAACCTGTCAATGTTTAAATCAGTTGAGCAAGCCAATGAACAGGCACTAGAAAGGGTGGCAGCACAGACCGACCTGGGTGCTGTCAATTACAGCTTCAGAAGTGATGGCAAGTTGAAGTTTGAGGATACAGCTTCAGAATGGTTCGGGCACAGCAAAAGCTTCTCTAATGCTGCTTTATACAGCGATCTGGACAATGATGGAGATCTTGACTTAGTGGTCAATAATATCAATGACCCGGCTTTCATGCTTAGAAACGAAAGTACCCCCACTAACTATCTACAGATACAGTTGATCGGGACAGAACTAAACCCCGAAGCAGTAGGTGCCAAAATAACCCTGACCACCTCCTCAGGTGACCAGTATTTGGAGCAGTCAACAGCACGAGGCTTCATGTCGACCGTTTCTTCAATTCTTCATTTTGGTCTGGGCAAAGATACCCTCGTGCTGAGTCTGGAAGTGACATGGCCTGATGGTAAAATCAGCCGCAAGCAATACTTACCCGCTAATGAACGCTTGACATTAGATTACGCAGCGGCTGATTTCGTTGGAACGCTGGATACCACAAACCAGTCTTCAGAACTTTTTATCGAGCGGACGCAAGAACTTGGTTTCAACCAGAGCCACCATAGCATTGATTACCCAGACTTTAAGCTGCAGCCACTTTTCCCCTATAGAAGGACAGCAGATGGATTCCAACTCGCAACCGGGGATTTTGACGGCAATGGATTGCAAGACCTGTTCGTCACAACATCGGTAAGTCACACCATATACTACCAGGAGACAGATGGAGGATTCTCATCGGAAGCAATGGAGCTACAAGTGACAGATATATTGAAGGAGGCTGTTGTGGCAGATTTCAACGGTGATCAAATTGATGATTTATTGCTGCAGAGCAGTGGAATTGTAGAAACTGCTGAGCCTGGATTGTCACTGCATTTCGGCACTCGACAGAGAAGCCTGACAGATAGAACAGCCATATTACCAGCAGCGGGGGGGACTATTTCTGCTATTACGGTAGGAGATTATGATCAAGATGGAGACATTGACGTGCTGTGGTCCGAGACCAGTAGCTCGCCCTATCACAGCGCGTTAAAACTGCTGACCAACAATGGAGATCGCTTTGAAGATGTTTCAGGCACTCACCTTCTGGAAACTGAATTTGTTGGTATAGTCAAAGATTTGTCGCTAGCTGATTACAGCGGAGATGGCCGGCCGGATATTATTATTGCGGGGGAGTGGATGCCATTAATATTCCTGATCAGGGATGGCGAGCAGTTTGTTCATGATCAGCCCGTACCCGAATGGGAGTCATCGAATGGTTGGTGGAGATATGTAGAAGCAGCTGATCTGGATCAGGACGGTGATCTGGATCTAATTCTTGGAAACATAGGACAAAATACCGGATATCAACTATCCACTGATTCACCAGCCACACTACATCTGGTTGACATCAACGGAGATAATAAACCGGAACCACTAATGACATATTTTGTCAATGGCAAGGAGACACTCCAACCTTCCAGAGATGTCTTGTTTCGCAGATACCCGTTTATTGCAAGGCTGTTTCCAAATCACCTCAGCTACGCTCAGACAGACATTCAGGAGCTAGTACAGGCAAATAATCCCATGGCTAGCCTA
This sequence comes from Cyclobacteriaceae bacterium, assembly GCA_965229505.1. Taxonomy (GTDB): domain Bacteria; phylum Bacteroidota; class Bacteroidia; order Cytophagales; family Cyclobacteriaceae; genus UBA6059. The sequence continues at coordinate 4,773,142 of OZ245881.1, read as the reverse complement.
TCTGCGAATACGGCCTCTTCCTACTACCTGGAGAATGATAATGGTCGATTTAAAGCGCACAGCTTGCCAAGAGAAGCTCAGTTATTTCCGATCGGAGAGAGCCTTGTCCATGATTTTGATCAAGACAGTCATTCGGAAGTTCTTCTCGCTGGCGGTTTTTCACTGGCTGAAAATGATGGCCGCAGCTATGGGCGGTCTAATCCTGTTTTAGCGGTATTCGAAAATGGTGAACTTACGTCAGGCACTCAACCTCCATTTTACGCTAGTGGAGACATCACGTCCATGACCAAACTTCGATATAGGAACGATCAGCTGCTGATTGCGGTAGCGATAAGAAATGAGGGATTGAAAATATTTCAATATTGCCCTGATAAAAAGTGCGAATGGGAATAATCCCATACTTAACTCTAATTGTATTGCATTTATTAAAACGAGAAGATCGTCTGTAAACATTAATATCTAAAACTATGAGAAGAAATCTAATTTGGGTCATCGGCATGATGACAGCAGCTTCATTGGTATTCACCAGTTGTGGCGATGATGACGAACCAGCACCAGTTGCCCCACTGGTATCTATTGACAATGCCTCAGCTAGTGGAGACATTGGAGATGTAGTAAGCGCGACGATAAGTGGTGAACTGGATGGAGCTTTTGCTAAAATGGAAATATCAAAATTCATAGGTACTGCCCCTGATGCAAGTTATGGAACGGGTGGTGTGTTGGAAGTGACTAGTGGCCTACCTTACAACTTCAGCTATACTATTGGTACTGAAGGACTTGAGAATCCAATCAGGTTCAATTTCTTGGTGACTGATGCTAACGATCTGACAGACGAGGTGGATTTGGTGATCACTACCAACGCCTCTAATGAGCAATTGCTTGTTTCTTTCAATTGGAGATACTCATCACTGATTTTTGATGATGCTGAGAGTATCCTGCCCTGTGAAGAGGACAATGTCTACAGTTTCGAGGCAGATGGATCAATGAGTGTTGACTATGGCGCATTGACTGGTTCTGGTGGAGGATCTTGTGACTTTGACGGTTTTGCAACTTTCGACGGATGGGCCATGAATGAGGCTCAGGATACACTTCAGTGGTTTAGAGCTGACGCCTTCACGGGAGCCGCTACAGACACAGTGACCTATGCGATTAAGGAGTTTACCAAGTCTCAGTGGGTTGCTGATGAAACTAATTTATTTGGTGTGTTCGAATACACCTACACCGCGGTGGCGAAATAAATCATTATTTGAAATGACATTATGAGGTCATTGAGACACTTCCAATGGAGTGAGTCATTAAAGAGAGTAGTTATCCGCTACTCTCTTTTTTATTTTGTGAGTATATGCTGAGAGCATTTGAAATTAGTTGTTTTTTGATTGCGGGATTTTTTGCTACCGCAAATGCTCAAATCCAGCTTGAGGAAGGGGCCCAACAATGGGGAGTTGATCATTATCACCGCGGCTTGATAGGTGGTGGGGTGGCCATCTTCGACTTCAACAATGACGGCTTTCAGGATATGTATCTCACTGGCGGTCGTTTCAAAGACAAGCTCTACAAAAACAATGGCAATGGTACTTTTGTAGACATAGCACCTTTCGCATCGCTCGACACGACCATTTTCTACAATACCATGTCGGTGGTGACCGGTGATATCAACAATGACGGCTATCGGGATATCTTCGTAGGTACAGACCAACTCAGGCATCACCTTCTCTTTTTAAACAATGGTGATGGTACATTCAAAGAGGTTTCACAATCAGCTGGTCTCAATGTGCTGGAATGGGCTACAGGAGCAGTCTTTGCCGATTTTAACCTTGATGGTTGGCTGGATTTATACATTGTCAATTACGTACAACGCCAGGAGGCTGTGGTTGATGAAGACGGTGAAGTTGTTGGTTTTAATCATTCTTGCTATCCCAATCGGTTGTACCTAAACAACGGCGACCTGACATTCACAGATGCTACTACTGCGACACAGACGGGTGATATAGGCTGTGGTTTGGCTGCTGTAGCCACTGACCTGAATGGTGATCACCAGCCTGATCTGTTTGTTGCCAATGACTTTGGGGAATGGGTATCACCTAATGTGGGTCTGACCAATGGCTTTCCCGATTCAATTTTTGTCAACTCTTCTGATGCCATGAATCTGGGAAAGGCTATCTATGGAATGGGAGTTGCCGAGGGGGATTACAATAGGGATGGGTACATGGATTATTATGTCACGAACCTAGGAAGCAACCTCTTGCACACCGGAAGCGCAACCAATGTCTATGCCGATTTAGCATCTGAAGCAGGTGTAGACAACACTTTTGTTACTGAGGCATTCACAACTGGTTGGGGTACTGCATTTGTTGATCTCAATCATGATGGTTTTGAAGACTTGCTGGTTAGTAATGGTGATATTCCAGCTGCCAGGTTTATTGCCAATGACCAGGAAGATCCTAATAAGCTGTTTCTCAACAACCGTGATGGAAGCTTTAGTGATATTTCCTCTTTCGTGGGATTTGATAATACGCAGCGAGGCAGGGGGCTTGCAGTAGGAGACTTGGATAATGATGGTGATCAGGAGGTGATAGTCGCCATAGCCGCAGAAAACAATGATTCTGGTCGATTGCTGATTTATGACAATAAGCTTACGAGTAGTGATCATTGGCTGAAAGTGATGCTTTCGGGAACCCAGGCCACTAGAGATGCATTTGGAGCTAAAGTCTTGCTATATCACCAGGAGGAATTGTGGATTAAAGAGCTCAATGGAGGCTCATCCCACGCTTCTCAGCATTCGTCATTGCTTCATTTTGGTCTCGGTTTAGTCGAGCAGCTTGATTCAGTAGTGGTGATTTGGCCTGGCGGCAAGCGACAGTCAATGTCCAATGTTAACGCAGACAATTTGATCAGAATCACTGAAAATCAGGAAGATTACCAGATCGCGGGCTGCACCAATGCTGATGCTGTAAACTACGATCCGAGCGCAACTGTCAACTACGGCTGTTTCATCGAAGTAGCAGGCTGTATGGATCCGACTTCAGCAAGTTTCGACCTCCAGGCAAACAGCGATGATGGAAACTGTGAGGTGGTAGAGGTAGTGACGACTATAGACCATCTGGATGATACCTGGCACATCTATCCGAACCCCATGAGCACTACTACAATTATCAAAAATACGAATGCTACATCAAGCCAGTTAGAAGTGATGGACTTGTCAGGCAGAACCCTCCTTCATGCTAAATTTAATAATCATTATCAGCTGATTAGGAATGGTTTACAATCAGGAATCTATATTATTAGATTAACCTCTAATGGTAAATCAACCTCCAGGAAATTGATCGTAAGGTAGTTACCCTTTGTAGGCTTGTGCTACCTGACTGGAGGTACCCAATCCCTCAATACCCAACTCTACTACGTCACCAGGTTTGAGGTACTTGGGTGGCTTGAAGCCCATACCTACACCTGGAGGAGTACCTGTTGAGATCATGTCACCGGGCAGAAGTGTCATAAATTGAGAGATATAACTCACCACCTTATCCACTTTGAAGATAAACTGACTCGTACTACCGTTTTGCTTGGTTTTTCCATTCACCTTTAGCCAGAGGTTAAGGTTATTTGGATCAGCTATTTCATCTCTTGTAACTAACCATGGACCTACCGGAGAAAAGGTGTCGCAGCTCTTGCCTTTGACCCATTGACCACCTCTTTCGATCTGAAACTCGCGTTCGCTATAGTCATTGAATAGGGTGTAGCCCGCAATGTGATCATAGGCATCAGCCTCCTCGATATACTGCGCTTTCTTTCCGATGACAATATTCAGCTCTACCTCCCAATCTGTCTTTTGGCTGTTCTTGGGAATGGTCATCGGATCATTTGGACCACAGAGCGAAGTGGTAGACTTAAAGAATAATATAGGCTCTTTTGGTATGTCCATACCAGCTTCCTTAGCATGATCGGCATAGTTGAGCCCTACACAGATGATCTTACTAGGATCTTTGATAGGTGGACCAAGACGAATATCGTTGCTGACCGTCGGCAGCTGATCAAGCCCCTTGTCAACGATGGCTCGAAGTTTTTCTAATCCATCCTGAGCGAGAAATTCTCGATCAATATCCTTAACCAATCCACTCAGGTCTTTCCTGACCCCATTATTCAATTCTATACCTGGCTTCTCTTCACCAGCATTACCAAATCTTATTAGCCTCATATAATTGTCAATTATTCAATTTCAATTGTAATCAAGTATTAAGCGTCACAAACCCTCCGTCAATATAGTAGTTGCTTCCGGTCACAAATCCGGCTTCATCAGAGCAAAGATAAAGTGCCAGATGAGCGATTTCTGATGGTTTTCCCATTCTTCCGATAGGTTGTGTCTTAGAAAGCTTGTCAAACATTTCTGCTTCCTTACCAGGGTAGTTGTTGGCCAGATACCCATCAACAAATGGCGTATGCACCCGCCCGGGAGAGATACTATTGCAGCGAATGCCATGCTCGATGTAGTCTTTGGCCAGCGAATAGGTCATCGTCAGGATGGCACCTTTAGTCATAGAGTAGGCAAATCTTGCATCTAAGCCTACTACAGATGCCACTGAAGCCATGTTCAGTATGCAACCTTGGCGCTGCATTTTCATTTTCCTGACAGCCGCCAGGCTGCAATTGTAGGCACCTTTCACATTGATGCTATAGAGTCGGTCCATATCTGCCTCTGTGGTCTCCTCGATCGTACCAATAGCTGCCACACCGGCATTGTTGACCAATATGTCAACAGAGCCGGCCATTTCATTGATCATGTCAAAAACTTCCAGTACGGCCTTCTGATCAACAATATCACATTGAAAGAAAGAGGCAACACCTCCAGCTTTTTCGATTTCATTCACGGTAGTTTCAGCGGCAGTCACGTTTACGTCCAGGATAACCACTCGTGCACCTTGCTGTGCAAATACCTGAGCGATGGACTTACCAATACCACTACCTCCGCCAGTGATGACGGCTGTTTTGCCACTGAGATCAAATATGTTCTTCATCTATCTTAAGTAGGGTGACTTGAGTACAATAAATCTAGGTCGGTAGATATGGGCATCCCTTTGGATGTCATTCCAGAAATTAGCCGTAATTGTATTATAGCTGATGAGTAGTTCACCGGGTTGGGAGAGGTTAGGGTGTGCTTTCGCGTTATAAGGCAGTATTCCCGGCGGCTCGTTGATCTCAGGAGTCGTCCACACTTCATGCGTTGGTCCAAAGGGTCCTACCGGGCTTAAGCCCACCTTTACACCTACCTTATCAGAAATGCCCATCACCTGGAAAGTCAACAGGTAGCGACCATCATTGAGAGGCGTCACGCTTAGCTCATTGGACAGGTTATCCGTGATTCCTGCGATCTGAGCAATATCTGCACTCCAATCTTCTCCAGTCCAGTACTGCCATTGATCAAAGGACTCAAATTCCGATGGTTTGACCCTCGCGGCAACTAGCTGTTTACCAGCACCAATACAGCCATAAACATAAACAAAGCCATCAGGGTTGGGAGCACCGGCCCATTCGGCATTCACTAAGACACCCGCCCCAAGGTCACCTTCACCAACCTTGTCCGATTTGATATGTAGTGGGGTGGTTAATTGCTCATAGTCATCAAAAGGAGGTGTAGTAGCATCCGGGATCGCGAGCAAGCTCACATTCTCTACCGCAAAGTCGAATACACCCGGCCCGGTCATCGATACGTGATAAGCAAATAGATGCAGCTTATTGTCCATCTCCGGGTTGATGAATCCATCACCCATCCAGTAGTACTGGCCTTCCTTGGCATTGGCATTTTGGGGTACAAAGAAGGTTGTTGGCTGACCATTATCCCCTTGCTTGTAATGAAAATTGATATTCTCCGAATCTGGTGTCAACCCATCAATATAAGCCACTGTGTTATTGACCATCGTATTTCCCGGTAGGGGTGCACCATCCTCGCCAACTTCACCTATGTAGGTATCGCTGAAGATCAACAGCGTCTTATTATTACCCTCATTTCCCGGTAGGTCCACACCCGAGAGGGGAATGGAAAATATTCCATCAGCACCAAACCAACCTGATTTGCGATAGAACAACTCGGTCCATTGGGGGGCTGCTTCGGTGGTATACTCGAAAGCAAACGGATCTGCCGGTACAGTTTCAGGTATTTGATCCGTGGTTTGATCCGTAGGCTTACTTTGACAAGCCATGAGCCCGCACAGTACTAGGGTGGTGATGTAGCTATGTATCTTCATAATCGATAATTATCTCCAGTTACCCACGCGAATAAAATAAGGTCGATAGTAATCCGCATTGTCAAAAAGATCCGGGAAGTTGAAGCTGTTGATATTGTAAGAAATCAGAATCTCATCGTTTTCAGTGAACTGTGGATGTACAAAGGAATTATAGGTCCATCGATCACCTCCCGTTTCGGGTGTGCAGTAAATGGTTCTTTGATTGCCCCATGGACCGACGGGTGTGGGGGAATCCCAGATATAAATCTCATCGCCAAAGAGAAAGTTATGGGTGACAAGGTAGTAGTGACCATTGTCTTTAAAAACTGCAAACTGCTCCGAAACATCGTTCATGAGGTGTGCACTGGATTCTTTATCCGGCACCCAATTGGTGCCGTCGTAATACTCCCATTCATTTCTCAGGTCACCATTAGCGGCTCGGGCGACATTGGCAAACTTCTGCAAATTACCGGATTCTGCGCCATAGATATAGATGTAGTCATCATCTTCCACCATGCAAGAGCCAAAGGCGATGGTTGGTTCCTCTATTCTCGGTGTGATGGAGATCAACTCAAGGTCGGGGAGGGTAAATAGAGCCAGATCAATCCGGGCATACTCAAAACCAAAAATCCCACCTTGCCCGGTGGAGCGAAAAGCTGATAATAACACCTGTAGCGTATCATTGACGACAGTGCCATCCGTTGGCCAATACCACCAGCCGGCTTCTTCCGGAGTGATAAATGCTGATCCGTCGCTCTTGACATAGGTCGTGAGCTCCTCTCCATCTTGTACAACAAATGTGTTTCGTGAAAGTGGCCCTCCCGGTCTTGATCGATCAGGCCGCACAGTCCCGAGGAAGGTGTCTCCAAACATCCAGAGGGTTTTACCATCTGGCAATAAAATAGAGTATGTGGCATCACCACCCGTCCAGCCGCCACCATATCTAGTAAATAGATCAATAAATGACTCACTTCTAGTCACCGTAAATACGCTATCTCCACAGTTAACCACTGGTGGGGGTGTCGGCTCAGGTGTTGGTGGAGTGGGTTCAGGCTCAACTGGTGGTTCAATTGGCTCTTCTGGTGTCTGGACTGTATCCTTAGGCACGAAAGGATAGTAGTTCTCTGAAGTGAAATCCTTCGTCTCATCCTCGATACAGCCTATCACGAATAGGCATGTTAAAATAATAATAGCCTTGGTTAGTCGGATCATTGACATTGCTTATCATACAAATAAATACAGCTCTCGAATGCTTGACTACTGCGTGTTTTATGTCTCAACCTGCACAATCTTATCTGCGGTGGTGAACTATCCACAATACAGAGCTCACGACATTTGCCAATGCATGGAATTACAGACATTTGAAGTACGCAATCAATAGTTCTTTCAGCGTCTTGAGTTGTATTAAACTAATAACGCTCGAACTATGATAAATCTTGGCCTGGGGCTCTATAAATCATTGCTCACCGATGATAATTTCCGCTTTGCAAAGCAAGCTGGAGCAAGTCATATCGTCGTACAATTGGTCGATTACATCAAAGGCGGGGATAACCCGTCCCTTACCCAAAACTACCTCGGTGGTTGGGGTACGACACATAATGAACATAAGCCCTGGACTTTTGACGAGCTAAAGTCTATCAAGCAACAGATCGAAGGACATGGGCTTGTGTGGGAAGCTATAGAGAACTTCGATCCTTCACATTGGTATGACGTGCTGCTCGATGGTCCTAAAAAAGACCAGCAGCTTGAGCAGATCAAACGAACGATACAATATATGGGTAGGCTCGGCATTCCTGTCATGGGCTATTACTTCAGCCTTGCAGGCGTATGGGGCTGGACTGGCAAGCCTTCCGGTAGGGGGCAAGCAAGGTCCATAGAGTTCGACGCTAGCGCAATCGACACCCAACAGCCTATCCCTGATGGTATGGTTTGGAATATGACCTACAACCCTGATGCTAAGGGAAATGCCATTGAGCCGGTAGGCCGTGAGGAGATGTGGCAGAGGCTCCAGTATTTCCTGGATCGAATCCTGCCCGTAGCAGAAGAAAACAATGTCAAGCTGGTAGCACATCCCGACGATCCGCCACTACCAGAATTGCGCCGAACGGCCAGGTTATTCTATACACATACCGAATATGAGAAGCTTTTGCAGGTCAATCCCAGCCCTGCCAATGGATTTGAGTTTTGCATGGGTACGCTTCAGGAGATGGTCGATGGAGATATCTATGATCTACTTGCCAAGTATGCCAAGACCGACCGGATTGGTTATATTCATTTCAGAAATGTGGTTGGCAAAGTGCCGCACTACAGAGAAGCATTTGTAGATGAAGGTGATATAGATATGATCAAAACATTGAGGATACTCAAAGAAAACGAGTGGAACGGCGTACTCATCCCGGATCATACGCCAGAGATGACATGTGGGGCACCATGGCATGCGGGCATGGCCTACGCGCTGGGTTTTATGAGAGGAGCGATCAATTCACTGGCCTATGGATAGTGTAAGATTTCCTACCGGAAAATGTAGCATCTCAGATGATTGGGCCTACAAAAATATGCCAGTCGTCTACATGGAAAATGACTTTATCAAAGTCGGAATACTCGTCGGTCGGGGAAGCGATATTTTCGAGTTTATCTACAAGCCGGTGGCACTCGATTTTATGTTGCGCCTCGACAAAGGCATCCGTAATCCAAATCAGGATTTTTCCCAAAATAGAGGCACAGCCAATCAATTTGAGGACTACTACTACGGCGGATGGCAGGAAGCCTTGCCCAATAGCCCCGGCTTTAATTACCGCGGTGCACATCTGGGGCAGCACGGAGAGGTCGCAATGATCCCATGGAAGCATGCCATCATTGAAAACACTGATGACCGTGTGGTTCTAAAGCTCTGGGTAAGACCACTTCGGGTACCAGTATTCCTGGAGAAGACCATTACCCTTGAGCATGATTCACAAGGCATTCTGATCAGTGAGCGTTTGGTTAACGAATCAAAGACCGACCTGGATATTATGTGGGGGCACCATATTGCTTTTGGCTTACCCTTTCTTGACGAGGGAGCCAGAGTGATGACCAATGCCAAGGACTTTAAGGCTGAATCAACCATGCCGGATCATCGCCGTTTTCAATCAGGGCAAAATGCCACCTGGCCTAATGTGAAAGATATTAACGGGCAGCTAGATGACGCGAGCATCATCCCGTCCCGCATGGCTCCAGCTTACAGCGACCTTGCTTATCTCTCCGGCTATCCGAGAGACGCCAAATACGCACTTTGGAGTGAGAAGGAGCAGATTGGCTTTGGTGTCCAATGGGATGCCAATATCTTCTCGCACCTCTGGTACTGGCAGGAGCGCTATGCTACTCAGGATGCGCCCTGGTGGGGTGGTGCTTATGCGGTTGGACTCGAGCCATGGACATCCGCCTGGACGAGTGAGCCGGAGAAAGCTATTGAAAAAGGGGACTGGTTGAAAATCAAAGCGGGAGATACGGAGGAAACACAATTACTGGCAGGTGTCATGACCACCGAGCCATCCATTTAAGTCTATAAACGAATTTATATGCATCCATTATTAGAAAAAACTACGGTATTTGCTGACGGACTGGATCATCCGGAATGTATTGCTGAGCACCCTGATGGCACACTCTGGGCAGGAGGTGAAGCCGGACAGATCTATCGCATCTCCAGTGACGGCACTCAGGTCGAGGAAGTCGCGAATACGGGTGGGTTTATCCTGGGAATTGCTTTTAGTCCTGGTGCTGACTGGATGGCGATCTGTGATCTGGGGCAAAAATGTCTCTGGAAACTGGACATGGCGACTCTGAAGCTTGAGAAGTTCTCTGAAGGCGCTGAGGGACATCAATTCAATATTCCCAATTATGCCGTCTTCGATGTAGAGGGTAACCTCTACGTGACAGAAAGCGGAGAGTTCAGGGAGGTCAATGGCTGCATACTCAAGTACACGCCTGACGGTCAGGGCCATATCTGGCATCAGGGCCCGTTCAATTTTGCCAATGGCTGTGCGCTCAGTCCCAAGGGTGACTATCTCTACATCGTCGTTTCTTTCCTACCGGGAATCGAGCGGGTACATATCAATGCCGATGGTACGGCAGGTGATCGGGAGATCTTTTGTACCCTACCGGAATCTGTGCCTGATGGATGCGCATTCGATGCGGCAGGTAATCTTTATGTCTCTTGCTATGCGCCGAACAAGATCTACAAAGTGACACCAGACCGTGTCAATAGGGTGTTTATTGACGACTGGGAAGCGCACACGCTATCCAATCCCACCAACATCGCTTTTGGTGGCAAAAACATGGAGCAAATGTTCACGGCCAACCTTGGCCGATGGCATATCACGAAAATTGATGCAGGTATCAAAGGATTGGCCTTACCCTCACATACGAAGTAGCTATGGCCAGAACAGATAAGAAAACAGTAGTGATCACTGGAGGAGCCAAAGGAATTGGTGGCGCATGTAGTCGGCTATTTCATCAAAATGGGTGGCAAGTCGCGATCCTTGATCTGGATGAGATAGGTAGCACCTTAGCCGATGATCTGGGTGAAGGTGCATTATTTATCCAGTGTGACGTTTCCAAGGGTACTAAGGTAAAAGCCGCTTTTGAAGCCGTCGTGGCTGAACTTGGCGGAGTAGATGCCTTGGTGCACAGTGCAGGTATCCAACGGTACTCTACGGTGACAGAGACCTCAGAGGAAGAGTGGGACCTGGTCATGAACGTCAATCTTAAAAGCGCCTTCCTCTGCGCTAAGTACGCCATTCCTGAAATGCAAAAGTGTGGTGGTGGTCTGGTTACCCTAGTCTCAAGTGTTCAGGCCTATATTTCACAAAACAATGTAGCACCCTATACAACGGCTAAAACGGCTATACTTGGATTGACCAGAAGTATCGCGGTAGACTATGGCCCTGACATAAGGAGTGTTGCGATCTGCCCTGGTACGGTGGATACACCCATGTTCAGGTCATCCATAGCAGAGTCGCCAGATCCAGAGGAAGTCTATCAGGAATGTGTCGACATGCACCTGACACAGCGGATTGGTACGCCTGAGGAGATCGCGGAGCTCATTTACTTCTTAGCAGAAGGCAAAGCAGCCTTTATCACTGGACAAGCCATCCGCATCGATGGCGGCTTAGGCATCAAGATCGGTGGGAGTAAGCGGGATTGAGACTTTTGGTCGGCAGAAGTGGTCAGACAACTCTTCAATGATAATTTGCTGAGATGATCCGCTTCTCAAAATACAACCACAAAAGTCGTTGGACCATTAGCTTGACCTTTTCCAGGTATGCATATATACCATATACAACTGCAGCCCGTAGCACCTCTTTCCATCTAAGGGGGTACCCAATGCAACTCACCCCCCCCTGTAAGTCCCCAATGGGGACAAAGGCGCTCCAGACTTCTGCACCTACCTGTTTTTATAGGTCTAATTAACCGGTCTGGTGCTGATCTACAATATGTGTTCTTCAATCAATGGGTCTGATTTCAAAACAAGACCTGGTTATTTAGCATCAATTTAAGATTCTATGCCAACAAAGCTTGAAGCACCTCTTTCCCCCTCATTGAGGGGGTTTGGGGGAGGTCTTTCCAATGCATCTCACACCCCTGTAGTCCCCAATGGGGACACAGAACAAACCAGCTTTAGCTGGAATAACTCTGGGCTGAATATCCATGCCTATTTATTTCTGCTCCTCATCACTTCTTCAAACCCACCACAGTACTCTTCCGCTCCCAAAAGAAAGTTGGCTGATAGCGCGAGAAGGTATGCTGATAAATGCTATCCATGGTCATGATGGTGGAGTCAAACCAGCGCCATTGCCAGTTGTAATCCGACCATGTGATGGAGACCATATCGGCAGATTGCTCAATAGGGTAGTAGAGATCAAGGTAAACGAGGCTCTGGGATTGTAGCAGGCCATCATCAGCCGACTGCAATGACGTAAAGTGCCTCAGCTCAGGGATAAGCTCAAGATTATTGGCAGTCACAGGGTTGTGACTATCAAAGTAGGCGAGTGTACCTACTTCATTAAAGGCATCATCAGAATGGCCTGTCAAGAGCACATACTGCTCATAAGGCAAGGTCAGTTCATGCCGAATTCCCATGGGCCTAATAGAGAAATAGGAACTGGTTAGTTGGGAGGGATTGATCGGCTGTTCTTGACCAGAGGCAAGCAGCGTGAAAGGCTGATCTGGCGAGACTTCTACGTCATTTACCAGCTTGTCAACATTATTGAAGGCAGTGAGGAAGGTCACTGACGGTATACCAATCTCATGTTGATCAAACTCCTGGTGAAAACTCAGCTGATCCCAATCAGCATTCGGAAGGGTAGTGGTCAATTGATATCTGATGCTGTACTTCATAAGATCCATTGCAGCTATCTTTTCTCCGGTGAGCTCATTCGCATCAATGGCCCTCAGAGTCAATGAGATGCGCTCGCCTTCAGCATCTGTGAAGTGAAAATAGTCTTCGATGATTTCGCCATGTAATTCTGCTAATGTCTTGAGCGTATCAGTGTTGTACTGGTAGTAGCCATCGTGCTCGGGATGGTGGAAGTAGATCAGGTCTTCCAACAATACTTTGAAGTTAACACTCACCTGAGTGCCATTGATTCTTACGTTAGCCCAGGTAAGCGAGACGGGATGAGTCCTGCCCACCCAAGGCAACAATAACAATAGGCCGATCAGCCAACACTTCACGGTAGCTCCGCTCGGATGGTCAATATCTCCCAAGGCACCATGTCAAAACTAGCGTCTGTGGCTTCTCCGGATTCTTCCAGTGGACTGCTCAGTACGGTACTGGTAGGCTTTATAGCTCCCCAGTTGAGTTGTACCTGATTGGCATTATCACTACTGTTGAATAGCCGAATCATCCAGGCTTTACCATCGCCGCTAGGCTTGAAGCTGCTAACGATCACATCGGTACTACCAATGAGGGTAAAGGGCGATTCGGGTACGTCAGCGGACTTACTCACAGGAATTACCAGCAGTGGGGTGGTTTGTTCCATCCCTAGTTTTTTAGCTTGCGCATCACTGTACGTCGCATGCGGCTGAAGCGTGTATCTAAACCTGATCTCACCTTCCTGATGGGCTTTGTAGTTTACAAACCAGGCATTGTTCATCACCCATGAGTAGAGCCGCTGGGAGGGCGTATAGGTTTTGAGCCAAGGACGATTCTTCATATCAGTCATCCAGTGCTGGCCGTGCATATCACCGATTTCCCAGATGGGTGCATCAGGCGTAGCGAGTGTGATGCCCACTTGATCATTGGAGACATCCATAAACCGCTGTGCAGAAAAGAAATTGAGGTTCGCACCTTTGAGTTGGTTCTCCGCAGGGTTCATGACTGACCAGGGAATGTCAACACTGACGTTTCCGTCTGGCACAGCGAATGGAAAAGAGAAGCGTACGTTCTCATTCTCAATGATTTTGAGCTTATCGACAGTGTTTACCAGACTCACCTGATTGATGCCACTTACCAGCGTGATCTCCTGCCTGATCGCATTGGCACCTTCACCTTTACTTTCGATGAGCAGTGAAGACACCAAAGGACCATTTTCTTTGATGATTACGGTAGGGCTGTGGTGTCGGCTTAAGTTTTCCTTGATAAGGCCTGAGTACCAATAAGTATTGAAGCCGGTGCTGTCTTCCACGTCTACAAACTGGTGGTTGAGTTGCTTATCAAGCAAACTGCTGATATTGCCAGAAGTAGCATCGATACTGAGTGCAATTCGGTCATTGCTGATAGATGTGTTTGTAATAGCAACCGAGCCCTCAGCCTTAACTTTTCCTTTTTTGATGTAATACTTCTTCGCACCCAATGCGGGTACATCGCTGGCCACAAAAGCCAGCTGCCCATCGGTGAGCAGTTGGGTAGGTTGCGTCTTGCCATCTTCATCAGTGACGCGATATCCTGGCAGGCTCCATTTTGCCGGTAGGCGAACCAACTCCGATCTATCCCATGAGAGCGTATTGACGACTTCTACTGCTTCGATAATTGAGGTTTCATCAGCCATCATTGATGTTAATGCCTGGGTGGATAGTTCTTTAGCTGACTTTTGTGCATCGAGGGTGAAGCCCTGCTTCACATCCCACAGGCTCTTGGTGAACTCGCTATCAGGGTCGGACTTGCTAACATTTGCACCCCAGGTGTGCTCTGAAAACAATACAATATTCTTCCACGCTTCATCAAAGGCAGGTTTGGGAAAGTCTTCCGGGCTGGTCATCGCCCAAAGGGTCTCCGCCTGGACAAGCTGATCAGCGCTATTCTTGTTAATGGCGGTCTCCTCAGCTGATGATGCGACTCCATCTTCCCAGTAAGGTGTGAAGTCACCTGTGGCTTCAGGTATTTCGTCCTGGTACTGCTCCTCGAACGCCTTCATCATCTCCATAGTCGTAGCGATCCTAAACTTTGGCCATTCGTATTTCTCGTTCCACGCCTTGAAAAAGTCAGGCATGTCCGGATCTGGTGGGCCATTGTCATTGCCAATATTGTAGCGCAATTGGACTATGTCGTAGGGGTACTGCTGATCATCCAGCTCATTTAGAAAGTTGAGCACGGGTGCACCTCCGGCATTGCTGATATTGCCCATGAGCCAGGAGTGAAACCATGAGTAGCCGTGTGTACTCATCCAGAAGAGAATTCGCTCTTTACCAGAAGGGGAGACCCAATAAAAGGGTACATCGCCCCAGGCCTCTAGTGTATGTCCGACCTGGTATCCGCCATGCGCCAATTGGGGCATATGATTAGGTCCTACTGACAGGTAGTTGATCCCCATTTGCGCTAGCCCGGGCACAATACCCCAGGTGTAGCCTGGCACATCAGTGATCATGGCCGACTGGATATCAAAATCAAACTCCTTTGCTAACTGACTGGCATAAAGGGTATTGTTGAACATCTCTTCTTCGGTCTGTATACCGGTAAGCACACTACCGTAAAGTGCATCTATACCAATGGTGCCTGCTTCTACCGCTGCGATAAATTTCTGTTTTCTTTCCTCGCTCGCTTGCTTGAGGTAGCCATCCAATACCCAACTGATCTCAGCATTCCATTTGTAGCGAGATCGCTCAGGATAGTCCGCAGTTTTTGCGGCCAGGTCAATCGCCAGATCCAGGTTTTTCCATTGCAGCTCGGCGACCTCTTGTTGCTTATGTGTAAATCCAATGTCAACATGAGAGTGGGGCAGGAAGTACACTTCGAAATGCCTGACTGGTTTCAGGTCGACTGCTCTTGAGGTTTTTGGTTTTCCCGCTACCGCAATATCCAAGGTCACTGTCTTGGCTGCTGTCA
The DNA here is from genome assembly GCA_965229505.1 of Cyclobacteriaceae bacterium. Lineage (GTDB taxonomy): Bacteria > Bacteroidota > Bacteroidia > Cytophagales > Cyclobacteriaceae > UBA6059. Next base: position 4,757,626 of record OZ245881.1, on the reverse strand, counting down.
CAGGGTCGACCAGTACATAGATCTCATTATTACCAGGCTTGATCGGCGTAGTGAGCAGTAGTTTACCATCTACCGAGAACTGGCCTTCTGTAGGTGCGCCAAGATGAGTAAGATCGATCTTAATGCTCTGCTTTGGTCCTGCTTCAGTCTTGAGGATGGTAGGCTCGGCCAGAATCTTGAGGTTTTCTTCAACAGGATTCTGAATAGCCATATAGTAATCTCGTTTGTTGGAACGAATCTCCTCCATAGAAATGGTCACTGGCTCACCTTTGGTGACTTGTGCAGTAGGCATATTCAGGATCATATAGCCAAATCGATCTCCATGTGCCTTATCCACAAAAGTGGTAACAAATGCCAGCTCTATTCCGGTAGGTGAGGTGTAGATCCAGTTCTCAGGGCTATCAGGCTGATAGGTATCAAAGGATAATAGCTTCTCACCCTGCACAGCGATCTCAAAGGTCGACTTCTCTACTTCGCCATCGGCGGTGCGTGCATAGCCACATGACCAGATGAAGCTGGCATAGGCTGACGAGTGATCAGTGGGCACAGGTGCCGTCTTGAAGGAAATCGGCCCATACAGCTTGTTCTCCCCGAGATAAAGTACAATGTTGTCACCTTCAAGGAAAGGGAAGAAGTCCAACTCAGTCCCTTCGACGGTATTGTCAAATCCTTGATAGAAAGGTTGACTTTTGACCGGCCAGAGGTTGGTTAATGTCTTGACCGACTGTCCATGAGAAGTCCAGGCATAAGCCATGATTAACATGAGCAAAGGAAGACGAAAGAAAGCAGTGGTGTTCATAGATCTTTTTTTAACATACCACGCCACGTGAGGTGTGGAGCTGAGACAACAAGCATACAATCTGAGCGGTGTTTTGGATTATCTATGCGTTTCCGGTGTGTATTCATGAGTCTTGGTGAATATAGCTTCGGTGCGGACGAGCAGTCTAGGCTCCTTCATAGCCTCTAACATCAATTAAAACCACAGATATCCCGTGAAAGCCAAGAGCACACATTTGCCACTTATGACGATGGGTGACAGCTTGTCCGAGGAATTACCATGCCGCAATGAAGGAGAGTGGCGTATGAGTGTGGTAATGGTAGGGATAGTTTCCTACCTGGATATTATATCCACTTTGCCTTCAAATCCTTGTACTTCGTTCGGCCTACAGGAAGGCGTTCTCCATTTTTCAGCTCAACTGTATACTTGCTTCCGGATGATACTTTAATTTCTTTGATCTTATCAATCTTCAGCAGATAGGATTTATGAATGCGCTCGAAGGCATTTGATAAGAGCTGTTCCAGCTTCTCCAGTGACTTGTCATGCAGTTCTTTGGTTCCGTCAGTCAGGTAGAGTTCAGTATAAGCCCCGGCTCCTTTGATATACATGACGTCCTCAATGGGCACCAGCTGTATTTGATGCCTTTTTTTCACAGCCAGGTATTTAACCAAATTAGATTCGGTCTTCTCTTTTACTGTGGCTCGTATAAACGCCTGCTCCAGTCGTTCCCTGTTGAAGGGTTTGGGCACAAAATCCAGAACTCCATGTTCGAAAGCTTTAATCGCCTGATCCTTGTAGGCAGAGATTACAATGGTATGAAACGATCCGGAAACAGCCTGGGTGAGCAGACCAAAACCATCATCTCCGTTGAGATTCAGATCGAGCAGAACGAGATCAAGAGGATTGTTTTCTATGAACGCCAATGCCTCCTGAAGCGTGCTGATGAGTTTTAATGATTGGATTGTATCTCCAAGGATGTCATGCGTCATCCGCTCAATACGCCTGGCTATCCTGGTTTCGTCCTCAACGATTAGTATGTTCATTTCCTCAGGAATAGATTTTTAACGTATTTCTCCAACCATGATCTGCCTGCTCCGAAGTAAGTTCCCATTTGGAACCATAGCTTTCTGCCAATCTGGCCTTTATATACTTCAACCCAGTACCTTCCTCTTTGGTATTCTTTCCTTGCTCTGTACGAGCAGCAAATGTCAGAAAAGTGTAAATCTTGTACTCGCGGCTCGATTCGAAAATCAGTATAAACCTGATGCTGTTGTCTTCGAGTGGGAGACTGTGAGTAATCCCGTTTTCGAGGAGTGTATGCAGTATAGCAGGTGGTATTTTTTCCGCTGGATCAATGCCTTCTTCTTCCAGTGAATAGCTGACTTCCTTGCGGTATTCCATGATTTTTAGGTGCGTTCTGCAAAGGGCTATTTCCTGACCAATAGGTATCAACGTTTTATCTTCTATTTGACTAAAAAGGTCAAATTCTTTAGCTAATGCCTCTATGAACAAAACTCCCTTCTTCGGTGATTCTTCAACCCAGTCCATCAAGGAGGTCAGGGTATTCATTAGGAAATGGGGTTGAATGTTCTTCTTTAATAGTTCCAACCGCAGGCGTGTCGATTGAACCAATGAATTTTCATAGGCCAGGCGCTGAGTTTTGATGTTTAGTGTTAGTAAATACAGCATGCCCAACAGAATCAGTCCCAGCCCTGTGTACAAACTAACGACAAATCCGGAGGCAAGAAATACAATAATAGATAAAAGTAATATCCCAAGAACAACCCGCGCGCCCTTTACTCTCTGATATGCTCCATAAGCTACTATACCAAAGGAAAAACACCACATACTCAGTACCATGCCAACTGTTTTGAAATCATAGGCGTGCTCACTTAAAAGCCAAAAGAAAATGAGTACCGCAGCGTAAATTATGAAAGACAATCTATGCCTTGAATAGGGGAACTGCATGGAGAAGTAGTATGGAATCAAAAATGAAATGCCCAGCAAAAATGAGTTAATGATTTGTAGTCTAATGACGTGGACACTGTAATGAATGGAGACATAATCTTTGCTAAATACGATTAGGACAAGCGCAAAAATGAGAAAGCAACAAACACTAAAAATGAGTGTGGGGTATTCTTTTCTATTGTTGAGGAATAGAAAAAGAAAGTAGATGGATACGATGAGAAAAGCTCCTGCGAAGACGTGCATGTAGGAAGTTTCAATGAGCATGTTGGCCAGCAAATCCTCATAATCAGCAATCTCGAGTTCATAATGCCCTACATGATCTGGAAAATAGTAATTACTCAATCGTAAGGCCAGCACATGTTCACCTTCGGCTGCCAGGTACGTAGGAATGCTGTAAGTAATCCACAATTCACCCTCAGGAGGAAGCTCGGCTTCTTGTCCTGGATTTCCGTTTTTTCCAATCAACACCCCATCCCAAAAGATTTCATATTCGCCGTACCCATCTATTTGAAGACCGTAGGGTCGTAATTCCTCAGGAGCCTTTAGGATATCAATTCGCGTTCTGGACCAAAAAATCTCGCCTTCCGGAATGAGTGCGATCTTTTTTTCCCAATTGCCATCATTCAAGGCCTTGTTCGCCCAGGTTGGGTTATCACCTACTTTGAATACCGTACGCTGTTCCTTGAAAACTTCAGGCGCTTGCATGCAGGAAGTTGCCAGCAACAAAACACCTATCAATAGTAAGGATGGGAGCGACCTTAAATTCATTTTAACTTGGTTTTAAAATACAGTCATCTGACTAATTTCAAATCCTTATAAAAGTACATTTAAACTAGTTAAAGGCATGTTTTGAAAATTTCCAAAAACACCCCTGTAGTCCCCTCAAGGGGACAATTCCCCCTTTGGAGGGGGTTGGGGGAGGTTTCTTGTAGTATTTACTTATTAATTTTTCCGAGGACATCAATGTTTTAAGCAAGCAAAGTAACCTGATATCACTGGCTTTTCCAGTTGGTTTCGAGCAGTTCATTCAGGCATAGAGCAGTTCACAAGTTAAAGGAAGCTGATCAACAACTCTCCCCAATACATTGCTGTATACATGAAAAACTGAATCAAAAATCCATGACCTATTTACTCAAAACCTTGAACAACTTGCAAGCTAAAAACCTATTCATTTTCCTGCTAACGATCATCGCATCGTTGAATAACATACTAGCACAAGAACTGGGTATTGAGGAGCATGAACAAAGATCTAATTTGGAATTGCCTAACATAAAGGTGATTCCTCTTAAGGACACTCAAAATGACAGACAATATGAATTGTATATAAAATTGCCTGAAAAATATTCGGAAAGCGGGAACAAAAAGCATCCGGTAATCTACTATGCGGATGCCATATGGCATGTAGAAATGCTATCAGGTTCTGCTGAGTACATTATGGAAGATGCCATACTAGTAGGCATATCCTGGCAAAAAGATATCAATGAAGAACTGCTGGAAGAAAGAGGGGCTCATGTAAGCAGATTCCGCGATTACACTGTAAGCCCACATAGCAATCCGGAAATTCAGGCCAAATACCAATTAGGGCAAGCAAGCGATCATCTGGAATTCATTCGTAAAAATGTCATACCGTATGTTGAAGCGAACTACCGAACTGATCCTCAAAACAGAACCTATTTCGGCTATTCAGCGAGTGGCTTGTTTGGAGCTTATATACTATCATCCCAACCTGAGACATTTAAGAATTACTTAATTGGTAGTCCCTCATTGCGAGGAGATATTCCACAGCTGACAGAGTTGATTGCAGATAAAGACTTAAAGGTGAATGTCTTCATTACCAATGGTTCCAAGGAGCAAGAGCTAGGGGAGTACGCGAAAGAATTTGTCGCCATTCTTAAAAGCAAGAATGACAAGAATTTTCTGGTCACCCATGAAGAGATGTTAGGTGATCATCAAACCGCATTCCCGAGAATGGCAGTTCGCAGTGTAGGATGGCTTTCAGAATTATACAATCCATCATTGGACTACTTTGGCGAAACGCCACCAGGCTTAATTCCTCAACTTTTTGAACCTGAAATTGTCTCACCGGATAGACTTTTTGAAGGAGGCTCGTTTTCCCCAGATGGGAGGGAATTCTATTTTACCAGGAAAAATGGGAAATATGAGAATCGTACCTCTTTTGTTATTCGATATGAAAATGGTAGATGGCAGAATGAGACTGAAACCGAAATAAAATGGCCCAAATTCTCTCCAGAAGGAGATACTATATATCGAGGAAATAAATACAGAAATCTGACCGAGACAGGTTGGTCGGATTACAAAAGCCTTGGAGCCCCTTTTTCGGATAAGCACATTATGGGGATATCGTTTTCAGAGAACGGGACTTCTTACTTTGATGAAATAGAATTTGATGAATCAGGAAAACCTGATACAGTTGGGGCTATCAGTTATTCCCGCCTCATAAACGGCACATATGAACCTCGCCAAAAATTGGGCAAGGAGATCAATACCGGAACATGGATTGCCCACCCTCACATTGCACCGGATGAATCTTATCTGATATGGGATGTGAGAAGAGAGGACGGATATGGTGGATCTGATATCTACATTAGTTTTCGAACAAAGGATGGTTCCTGGCTCCCCGCAATTAACATGGGAGATACGATCAACACCCCATTAAGTGAAAGTGGCGCACGTGTGTCAGACGATGGGAAATATCTGTTTTTTACGAGAGGGCAGTGGGAGATTAAAGAAGATGGCAGTGAAAATTGGGTAGGAAAACCTTATTGGGTGGATGCCCAGGTAATTGAAAATCTAAGATTAAAATAGAAACATGAAAACAACAAAATACTTGATACTCACATTGACAATGACGCTCAACAGCCTCTTTGCTCAAAAAAACATGGAAGGCGATTTTACCTTTCCAATTTTAGAGGGACCCCTCATGGGACAAAAGCCACCAGGCATGAAGGCAGAGCCGTTCGCTCCGGGCATTATTTCCAAAGAAGGTTGGGAGATTGAAGGAACGTTCGCCCCGGGGATGAATGAGTTTTATTTTACCACACGGAGGGCAAAAGGCACGCCTATAACTGTTATTGGTTTTCGCATGGAAAACAATGTCTGGACCAAATACACCGAATTCAAACGAATAGGTGAAGTATCGTTCTCACCTGATGGATCACGTATGCACATGGCGGAAGGCTACAAAGATCGCATGGGAGATGGTTGGACCGAACGCAAAAGCCTTGGCCCTATGTTTGACCGGGAAGACTGGGGCATTATGCGCCTTACAGCATCAGCCAAGGGCACCTATGTTTTTGACGACTATAAAAGTGGTGATGTGATTCGCATGTCAAGGCTCAAAGACGGCAAGCGACAAGCTCCTGAAATCATGGGGCCAATTGTGAACACAGGAGAATGGACTGCCCATCCATTTATTGCGCCAGACGAAAGTTACTTGATTTGGGATAGTGAACGAGAAGGAGGATATGGCGACTCGGATCTTTATATCAGTTTCCGTCAGAAAGATGGATCATGGGGTCCAGCCATCAACATGGGCGATAAGGTCAACTCCGACAAATGGGATGCTTTTGCCAGTGTCACGCGGGATGGCAAGTACATCCTCTTCAACAGAGGTGTAGATGATAGAAATGATAATGTTGACATCTACTGGGTAGATGCTCAGGTTATTGAGAACCTCAGGCCTCAGTAGAATGAGGGCAGGATTAATAGTTTAGGGGAAGGCCTATTTTCGTACTTAACGTCAGTTCGATATAAGAGAGTCAATTTTTATTCAAAAATGGCACGAATAGTCTCCTTTAGGGAGGAGCAAGAGGTGGGTCAATAATCAAATTGTCATTTTTGAATCAAAATTGACATAAAGAGAAAATGATTTCTCAAAAACCCACCCCCAGCCCCTCCAGGGATGGGATTGTTGGCATTTTCTCTTTACTCTTACATCGAACTCAAGTTTCTTAGAAGTAGTGACTTCATTTCTTGGTACGCATGAGCACTGTTCCACGACGGCTCTTTTGAAGTTTTGGTATAGTGGGGGAGTAAGGGGCTGAAAAAAGTGTGCGAGCCAGGATTCTACTGCAGGATTGAGAAATGATGTTCATACGTGCCTGAATGATAGTCTAAGATCTATTTTGGTTACACTAGTTCTGATACTCTATTTTAAGAATTTTCCATACAAAATCACCCAATTTGGTACTAACTATCACTTCATCTCCAACAGTTTTATTCAGCAGCGCTTTAGCCATTGGGGAGTCCATAGAGATATAATTTTTATTACCGATGAGCTCTTCATAACCTACAATTCGAAATCGATTTTGAAGACCTTTCTTTTCATTTTTAATTTCTACCCAGGCACCAAACATCACTTTCCCTTCTTGATTTGGGTGGTAGTCAACCACTTTTAAGTTGTCAATACATTTACTCAGATAGCGAATGCGACTATCAATTTCCCGAAGACGTTTTTTGTTGTAATGATAATCGGCATTTTCTGAACGATCTCCCAAACTTGCGGCCCATGAAACCTTAGCGGTAATGTCCGGACGTTCAACACGCCACAAGTGATCATGTTCGTCCCTTAATTTTTGCATGCCTTCGGGAGTAATCATTTGCGAGCGGTTGATTTTTGGTAGCGTTGATTCTGGGATTTTTCGCCTCATAAGTAGATCTTATTTTGAAAACTTTCCCAAGATAATATAATGATGGATTGCAGGTGTGTTGGCAATTGTATTAGGCACGGGATAGTACGTGTTTTGTACAAGGCATATGCGGCTACCGAAACGTCGGACCGTTAATTTAACGCTTATTATGCATGACAATTTTGCACATAATGTACTGCGTTATGACTTGGCGTCCCCGTCAATATAGCTTCGGTTAAGGGTAGGGTTAATAGTTGAGGGCTGTGGCCTCTAACATCAATTAAAAACGAGCACATCTTTACTTGGTAGGAACGAGCACTCTTTCAGCTTTGTAAGCGTTCGATAGAGGAAGACAAAAGATGACTGTGTGTGGGAGCTAAAACAGAAGAAATTATGATAGGATGCTCAATCGTTCATAGCTATTTAGCATAACGTCTAATTATATAATCAATAGGATCGTTGCGGTTGGCCGTGATTTGCCTTAACATAAGATCTGTACCGATATACAACTTAGCCACGCCAGAGCCAACACACAGTTATATATCTGATCTTATGCTAAATACTCGCAAATGCTCGTATTACGGCAAATCACTAGTATTGTTACATAATGACCTGCGTTATGTTAATATAGCTTAGGTTCAGGGTCGGGATTAATAGTTTCGGGTTTGGCCCAATTCATCAATCAGAAGCAATCATATCATTTCTAAGCAGTAACGAGCACTCTTTTGACATTTTAGGCAGGAGGGAAGGGTAGTGGGAATGGCAAATGTGTGCGGTAATAAAACCTGTTTATCTTCGATAATATTTCTTAGCTCGTTCTACCTGAATTTTTGCTCCAGATTTTCCAATTCTATAATTTGTCATAGGTAGGCTCGCTTTATAATTATCGGCAATATCTTTATTTGTCATGCCTTGCTTTAAGGCCCAGATAAGTCCTTCCCTAGGCAGTTGCAAACATCCACCCAACCATTCTGCTTCTGCTTCATGTTCTGGATTATGATCTCTAAGAAGAACGGACATGCCATTCAGATGTAAGGGGACAGATGGTTTATGCTCGCATAGAATATGAGCAATTTCGTGCATTATTGTGCTTTCTATCCTAACATCAGCGTGAGTTTGATTGTAGATTATGCAATGTTTTTCACCGCATTTAAAAGTCGCCCCAGACCATTTCGAGTTATCCTTTCTTAAAAGTAAATTCAAATGATGTTCTGGCAATCCATCTACCATAGAAGGGGTCAATAAACCTATAGAGAGATGTTCTGCTAGCTCTCTTGCAGGTAGATAATCTTTGAAAGTCAAACCTAATTTCTTTCGATAGAAAATAGCCCTTTCGTCTGATTGTTTTTTGAATCCGTATTTGAACTTATTATTAATCTGATTTCTTAACTTGGTTATATGCCAAATTAATCATATTTATCAATGCTTCAACCGTTTCTTGCGGTAAAGTTGTATCAGCTCTTAATGATGCTTCCACGACAGTTTGAGGATTTTCTTTAGAACTAGCATTAGTAAAGTAGTCAGTTTTAACGCCTAACCAATCACAGATTTTAACATATGTTTCAATATCTGGTAGATTTCCTTGTTCAATTCTTGAGAGTGTGGGTGCACTAATACCGATTTCAGTTCCGGCAGCTCTCAGACCCTTTTTTCCTCTTTTGGATTTGACCATTAAGGAAAGTTTTTCTGAATCAATTCGTGATGCCATTGTTGTAAGTATGTTTCATCAAAGAAACAAAATTAAATCGAGTGTAACAAATTTGAATTAAATACCGTATCTTTGAAGTAACATAGTGTTTCACTATCGTTACAAACATTTTTACGAATATAAACCACTTTAGTTTCAAATCATGAGTCACAATTCAACACATAGTGTTATCCACCAAAGGTTCAAAAACTTTGTAAAATGGATAGCACCTGATCAAGAAAAAAGAGCAAAAATCATTAGCCAATCAGATGAGATATTGGAGAAAATTTCACAAAAAGCAGTTGATGATGATTTAATAGTTATATCTAAGACAAGGTCAGGATCATTTCCAAAGGAGAGTGGTCTAAGAAGATTTTTAATGGGAAGTAGTGCAGTTGAAGGACAAGACGTGGATTTAGCATTCATCCTTGATGAAAATGACAAGAACGGCAATAAACAGGGATGCTTAGTTGGAAAATTTAAGAAGTATGCCAAAGAATGCTACCCTGATAATGAAGTAGGTGAGACTAAAAGCAGTGCTACCATAAAGTTCCCTGGTTCTAAACTTCAATACGATCTTGTTCCACTTTTTAAAGTAAAAGGAAAGGAACTTCAGATTCTAAAAAGAACAGACCTTAGTGAAAGAAAAACGTCAGTTAAAAAGCACACAGAATTTTCTCTAAAAAGGAAAGATGAGAGCGATTCAGTTCAAGGAGTGGTGAAATTCAATGAGTGTGTGCGTTTAATAAAATGGTGGAAGTACGAGCAACAGGATAAGAGCAATGTTTTTGGAAACGAAGAGGGTGATGAAAAAATACCAAGTTTCCTATTGGATCTACTTTGCGCATTTGCTTATGATTCTACATCAGTTGATAAAACTTATTCTGGAACACTGGCTAAGTGGTTTGGCTTTCTTGCAAATGTTGTCAGAAATCGAAAAGACGTAAAGTTTAATAATGAGGCCTTTTCTAATGTTGGTTTATGGAATGTTATTGACCCAGTTGACTCTGATAACAATGTTGTTAAGAACTGGTCAAATATTAAGTTAAACGAACTTGCAAGATGGCTTGAAGATAGTAGAGATGAAATGAACCGTGCTATCCGATTTGATGAACAAGGAGAAGATAAGTCTAGTCTGGACTGCTTGGTTAAAATTTTTGGCAATTCATTTAAAAATCACTGCGACTAATGTACACAGGAACTTTATCAAAATCACAAAGTGATACATTCACCGAAGCAAGAGCTAGGTATGTATTAGGTAAAATTTTTGATGTTTTTAACGGCATCATATTTAGAGGGTTTACGACAGTTTCGGAATCAGAAATTATTGGATGGAGAGATGATATTCAGTATATCATGGAACGTGATTCTTTGTATCATTTTGAAATACAGTTTGGCTCGAACGGCCAGAAATGGGTTGTTCGCTATGAGGTTGATAAGTTTGGAAACATAAGTAGAGATGACGATTCCGGAGGAATTGATTTTTATAATGTTCCACAATCAGCTAAGATGCACATTGTAGTTAGTAGGGATAATGGAGATCAAGAGGTGACTGATTACCTAGCAAATAGAGGATGGGGTTCTGGTGGAGAATTTATGGCAGCAAATGCAAGCACAAATAGATCATATTCAAAAGATGGGTATGGTGTTAATCAAAAACTATTAGGAGATTTTTAACATGGCGGAATTAAAATTAATTGAATATAGACACCCTGATAAGGTTGCTCAAAAAAGGTACGATGCACTGATTGGTATTGATAATCATAAGCAAAATCTATTGTTCGCTTTGCAAAACATTCTTGATTCTAAGGGGCTCAATAACTGGCTTAAAAAATTTCACCCTAAGGGACTTCCCTATATTGAAAACCTAATTGCCGGTGACTGCTTAGTAATGTTGAGTGGCGATGTTGGATGTGGTAAAACAGAGTTAGCTCATACTATTGCAACGCCATTATCGAAGCTTATGGGAGATGAGTCTCTTGTACTATTTGAGACACCTTCAAATATTAGAGGTGGTGGTCATGTTGGTGAATTATCGAGTAGAATTACTGCAGCTTTTGATTATGCTAAGAGCCACCTTAGAAAAGGAGAATTTGGAATATTGTTAATTGATGAAGCAGATGACCTAGCTACGAATCGTGATCAAATGCAAGCACATCATGAGGATCGGTCTGGTGTGAACGTTTTGATAAAAGAGATTGATAAAATTCAAAGAGAAAATTTACCGCTTGCAGTAATACTTATTACGAATCGCCCAAATTCCATTGATCCTGCGGTAGCTAGAAGGGCATCTCTGCACTTAAGTTTTATTAGGCCAAATGGACAGACATTAAAAGTTCTTTTCGAACGAGTTTTTGAAGGGTCTGGACTCAAAACAAAAGAGTATGATGACATAGTCCAGCTTTGTGAATCCAAAAGCAGTCCTTATAGCTACTCAGACATTACAAAAAGAGTGGCAAAACAAAGTTTAATTGTAGCGTGGCAGCAAAAAACACCAATTACAAAAGAAATCATTTCATCTGTGATTGAAAGAACAGTCCCATCACCTCAAATTATTAATCAATGAGTAAGTCAATATTAATAGTTGCTCATTCTGGCTTAGACTATCACATATCTAAGGCTGAATGTTTAAATGCACTCAAATCATCTAATAACGAGCACATCAATTTCATCGATTTTGAAATTGGTAAAAGGAAATTATCTGAGCTTTATGATCTTCCCTTTGAGCAATTGGCTTTGGAACAACATAGAATGTTTAACGAGTTAATTGAGCCGTTAATTAAAAATAGCCCAGATATAACCATCGCTTATTTTGGGTTAGCTCCAATTCCTCTAGCTCTTCATTTGGGTTTCTTGTTTGGTAACTTTTCGAAATTCAGGTTTTTTCAGTTTCACCACAGTAGCAAACTTTGGTTTGAAAAAACTGAAGCTCCTGATGGATATGATTTTCAATTACAAGAAGTTGAAAAGTTCACCAAAGTTGAAAAGGGAATAGGAGAAATTTTTATTCGTGTCAGCACTTCTTACCGAATTGAACCACAGCATACATACGAAATAAAGCCTGACCCGACTAATGAATTTGATGTGGGCTTATTAAACCCACATGTTGATGGTATAACCGACCATGATCAAATAATTGATATTCTCAATAGGTTTCAAGATGTGTTGGCAACAATCAATAATTATCTTCCTGATAGAGATAAGATTCATTTGTTTGTTTCTTCTACCCCAGCAATTGCATTCGGAATTGGAACTCGAATTAATCCAACTGTTTTCCCATACTTGCAGACCTATCAATTCAGCAAGGATGAGAATCCAAAATATAGAGAGGCAATTCTGATAAGAAAGGAATCGATACTTGGACGAACATATACTGAACAGGAAAAGGCGCAAGCTCAAAAGTTGCGAGAGCAATGGGCTTCACTTCTTGCAAAAGAGATTAAATCATTTGTTAAGTCAAGTGAGGGCATTAATGATAGTTGGCTTGCCTACGTAGGGCAGAATAATAGTGAAATTGGTGGAGGGATAAATTCAGCATGGAAAATTTTACCTCAACTTCATGAAACCTCATTGAAGGATGATACAGTTGATATTCAAACTAATACCATTAGTGATGGATTTACCTATGATTCAATAAATCGACAATGGCAAATTGACGATAGCATGTTCATAAGTCTAAATGAAAGATTAACGAAAGTTATAGATGCCGATATAGCACAAGCCGGTAGACTATTCTTATTTCACGAGGGATTACACTACTGCTCTAAAGCGCATGACCTTATTGCGGAAATAGCGAGCGGTATAGGACAATTTCCCAAAGTTATTGAGGATGCTGATTATCAAGCTGATGTGTATGCACTGTTGTATGAATATAAATACAACCTTCAGTACGATGTTACAGCAGTTGAGTCCAATGTGAAAAAGTTTTTTATGACGGCTATAGATACTGCAACTGAAACAATGTGGTCGTTTATTGATGATGGTGTTGAACTAAATGAACTTCCAATTAGATCCATTAATAGGTTTTTGAATTGGTACTGGCAATGGGTGAGAATAGAAAAATTGGACTCAACTGGAAGTCTTGTGGAAATCACCGCAATACTGTTTGATAAGCCTGTTATTGAGCTAGCAGGGCCACCACCTTTTATTTTAAATAGTAGGAGAGTGGCGTTGAAACTCAACGCTGGAAATCATTTTCGATATGAAATAGCGATTTTTCATAAAAACAAAATAGTAAGAGCATCTCCTACTGGGATTGATAATATTGTCGATGGCTTTAGAGAGTTAAGTGGACAAAAAATAAAAACTGGATTAAGAAGTATTCTTCCGCTAATTCGTGAATAAGCTCAAATCATGATTGATCAAACGACTGCAATATTAGAAACCATTAAAGAATCAACCGTGGTAAAGCGTGTTAGTCAAAGCCAATTTGTTAAATCAAGAATATTGGTATTTGAGAAATTTCTTGAAAGAATCCTTTTTAAGACTGTAAAGAAGGTAATGTCTCCTTTAAGAAAGAAAATGAATGCCTTAAACTGGATTTTGATTAACTGCGTAGTTATCGCTTATTTTCTTGGAAAAACTGAGGCTTCTAATCTCAATCACTTGCAAATGATCTATTCAAACTATTCTGTGATTGGATTATACACAATTTTTGCTAATGCGATTGCTGCGATTGCAATTGGACTTGGAACAATTATAAGATATGCTGTTCAAATCGTCTTAAAGTTTTGCGCAATTCTATTAGCCGTTTTTGCAATATATTGGATAATAAAAGTGGTTTGGGATTATCTGACTGGAAAATGCCGTAGCACTGAGGTAGTAGAATCTACAGTATCGCTCTAAAAAAGTATGAATCCAAATTGGTCAGAACTTCGTCCTCTTTCTAAGCTAGACCAACTAGCAGAGACCATCATGAAAACTGGATTCTTACTCTCTGAAAATCATAATGTAATCCAGAGTTATCTAAATCATAGAGGAGCACATTTTAAAGTAGTTAATCGGGTAGGGGAACGAGAGTTCGATATTCTATGCCGTCAGATCAATATCGAGAAAACGAACTACACTTTTGTCTCAAAATCTGACCTTGAAAGAGGATTGAGAGATGATCTGTGGATTGGTCTGGTTTTGTTTGTAGATGGCCAGAAACCGACTAAATATCTGTTTCCAAGCAAAGTTTGGAATGAACCAAATCAACTATTTACAGATTCAGCAGTCAAGAATCCTGAGTATGGCATCAATTTGAATCAGCACACCATGAAGGAGTTTGTTGAGAAATATGCTTTTGAAAAGATTGTCAATCGATTATAAAAATGAAAAGAATTATTTGTGATACAAATGTTTGGTATTGGATTGCACTGGGAAAATATAGTCCTCCTGATGATGTTAAGCTAGTGCCGACTCTATTTTCTTTATATGAGCTTGTAACAACTGAACAGGCTGTTACGAATCCCATACTTCTTCAAAATGCCATTAAAGCTGTTCATCAATATGGCCAAGAAATAATACCAGTTAATCCTTTTGATTTCGTGCTTTCAAAGCAAAGTAGCCGATTTGCAGATTGGGATTATAACATGATAAAAAATATTCTAAAAACATTTGAAGAGATGATGAGAATAGATTTTTCAAAGATTGATTATATCCCAGAAGATTTAGATAAAAAAGTCAGAGTAGAAAGCAAGTTATGCAGAAAGGGAAGTCTTGATTTTGTGGAGTATTGTAATTCCCTACTACCAGAAATTCGGAAAAACATTAATAAAACAATAGGTAGGAAGAAGCATTTAGAAAGAGGTCAAAAAAATATCAATAAGGATTTAGTTATTGGGTTTTTGAATGCTTACTTGTCCAAGCGAAAACAGAGCATCGAACACGAACATTTTAATTGGAATCTTATTGAATTATTCTTAATAGTCACTGAGAACTATTTTAAACATCTTGAAACAAGTAAAGAAATGAAAGTGCACCCCAATGATACAACAGACTGGTTAAATATGATGTATGTAGAGCCTGGTGATCTGTACCTGACATTTGAAAATAAATGGAGGAATTATATAATTAATGATAGTCGTACATCTGATTACTGTTATTATGTTAAGTAGGATCCAACCTTCGTGCAGGCGCGATGGCAGGGCAAAATACCGAGGGTGCGATGGGCTGTGTGTTGGAAGTGATTATTTTGCCTAGATTTTTTGTTTACTTTTTTATCAATGAAAAAAGTAAAAGCCACCACGGCTCAAGTGGGTCTGAACGATCTACCTAACGAGAGTAAACTAAACGAATTACGCAGCTGCTAACTATGATGAGATCCTCACGTCATCCAGATATAAATCTGGATTCCTCAGGATGACGGATCGCTGGTGTTGGCTCGTGCGAAACAAAGCGACGGACAGCAAGTGTTCTACAGCCAAATTCCTAATCGCTGTGAGTGGCATATTTGAAAACAAACAGAACAATTCCCCGAATACTGAAATTTTGAACGATGTACATTGGCTGGAGAACTTTTGCTTTGGGCTGACAATTCCGCCAGAGCGGAAAAGAGCGTTGGGAAAACTATTAATAGGCGCTGGGCCAGGGCAAAGGTGTGCAATGGAATTGTGCGCTGGCGCAGCGGCTATTTAATATAACGTCTAATTATATAACACCTTGGCTAGAAGCACAATCTAAAAACTTAAACTTTAGAAGCACTACACGTCAATACTCGCCGGCCTTGATGCCGGCTTAACATAATATCATTATATAATCAAGCGGCAGATAATCGTCAAAAGCTACAGCAGTAATAAATAACAGCTTTGTTATATAATTTATATTATGTTAAATATGTTCAACAAACACCCTTCTATTGTGATCTTGTTTTCTCATCTCTCGGTTTATTAATAGTTTGTAGTGGCGCTGCTAGAAACCCTCGTGTTCCTGCCAAGGCAAACGCTTGATAATCGACAAGTGCTCAAATGGAACCTCATCAACCAGACCAAAAAAAAGACCACCCATAGATGGGTGGTCCCTCTCTGAAAACAGTAAACTTATAAAATTACTGGTGGGCTAAAGGATCACCGTATTAGTGACCTCCTTCTATCGCCTCAATCTTATTATACGCTTCTTCAGCTTTATCGTTCATTTTAAGTTGCTGATACACCTGGTACAGCGCTCTTAAAGCGTCTGCGTCCTGAGGGTCGACTTCATGCGCCCTCTCCAAATATGGAAGCGCCTGCTTTAGCTCTCCCTGAGCTTTTTCAATCAGCGCAGGTCCTTCTTTCTGATAAGTCTTAAGATCCATGTCTCTGGCTTCATCAAGATATACCTTGCCAAGGTTGACATAGACCGCACCATAGTTGTACAAACCTATGAAGTTGCCGGGCTCAACTTCAGTTGCCTTGCCATATGCCACGAGCGCTTTCTGATAAGCTTCTCTACCCTCTTCGATCTTACCTTCAGTCATCAGGGCAGATCCAAGGTTGTCATACATGATACCCAAATTTAGACGCAAACTTACGTTCTCCGGATCACGCTCTATTTCACTTTCGAGCTTTTCTCGGGCTTCATCGACTTTCTCCATTGCGATGAGCAAGTTGATTTCCTCTTTTGCGAATTTGTCGTCTTCAGGATAAAGCTCCCTTGCCTGCTGAACAATCTCGAGTGCCTTCTCATCATTGTTCATTTCAGCGCGCTCCAGATAGGCTACCGTACTGTAGATATCATTGTTTCCATCGCCGTTAGCTATCAATTCATAGTATCTATCCAACGCATTCTGGAACTCACCTTGTTGCTGAGCTGCCGCTGCTGCATAGTAGGTAGTCAATGAATCATTGGGCTTCACCCGCAAAGCAGTCATGAACTGCTCGTATGCCGTACCAAAATCTTCATTGGTATAGGCATCACCGCCTACATTGATAAAGCTACCCCACAGATCATCGATATTCTGCTGTGCCAGGTAGTAGGTCGGAGATCCCTCTTTCTCCATTTCCATAGTTTTCTGGTAAGCCTCAGCGGATTTTTCAATGGCTTGATCATCCAGTGCAGTTACTGAAGCATTATTACTCGTAGCAATGGCCTGATAGATTTTCCCCATTGTGAACCAGGTTCGGCTCTTCGCCGCATCCTTCTCATCGGTTATGGCTACATCTATCTCGCCCTTAGCAGCTTCCAGATCCCCTTTAGCAAGATTAGATTCTGCTTTACCAACTGATCCTTTGTATTGCGCATGTGCTAGTTGCATACTTAGAGCACATACGACTAATAGAAACACTTTTTTCATGACTCTTAGGTTTTTTGAACAGGTCTTTACAATTATTAGGCCAGTCTACTTTTTTTGGTTTTGATTAAAAGTTCAATATTAAAAAATAATTACTGATTCTCAGATGGGTCATCCCCATTTTGATCGTTTTTTGGCTCATTATCAGTCACATCCTCATCAGTGGCTTCAGTGCTCTCGGCGCTTTCTTCCTCCTCACCCGCAATGTGTTCTATTTGGGCTACCGAAGAAATACTGTCTTCATCATTGAGTCGGATCAGCTTGACACCCTGCGTGGCTCGTCCCATTACACGTAAGTCCTCTACCGAAATGCGAATCGTAATGCCGGACTTGTTGACAATCATAAGATCGTCGGAATCCACTACCTGCTTGATCGCTACCAGTGCACCGGTTTTATCCGTGACCTTCAAGGTGACCACACCTTTACCGCCGCGCTTGGTAATGCGATAGTCATCGATGTTGCTGCGCTTGCCATAACCATTTTCGGATACGACTAACAAATCAGCATCAGGGCGTGACATACAAACCATTCCTACCACCCGATCATCTTTACTTTCGAGGGTGACTCCCCTTACTCCTGCGGCTGTTCTGCCCATCGGGCGCACGTCAGATTCGTGGAAATGTATGGCCTTACCGGACTTCTTAGCTATAATGATATGATTATCACCGTTCGTGAGGTTCACATTCAATAACTGATCCCCTTCATTGATGGTAATGGCATTGATACCGTTTTGACGAGGGCGTGAGTAAGCCTCGAGGGTAGTCTTTTTGATGGTGCCCATCTCTGTGCACATCATCAGGTAGGTATTCTTGATATAATCCTCATCAGAAAGATTGACCACATTGATCACAGCCCTTACACTATCCTCACTTTCGATGTTGATCAGGTTCTGAATCGCTCTACCCTTTGAATTTTTACTTCCCTCGGGGATTTCCCAAACTTTTTTCCAGAAGACCTTACCCATTTTAGTAAAGATGAGCAGGTAGTTGTGGGTGGTGGCCACAAACAGATGCTGTGTGAAGTCATCCTCTTTGGTGCTCACCCCACGCGATCCAACACCACCTCTGCCTTGTGTGCGGTACTCTGTCAGCGGCGTACGCTTGATATAGCCTTCATTGGAGATCGTCAAGACCATCTCCTCATCAGGAATCATGTCTTCGGCAGTGAAGTCATCAGCAGCGTGCTCAATGTCCGTTCTGCGGTCATCGCCGTAGCGATCCTTCATCTCCGTGAGCTCGTCCTTGATGATCTGCATACGAATCTCCTCATTGGAGAGGATTTCATTCAAGCGATCAATCAATTCCTTGATCTCCTGGTACTCCTTCAGAATTTTATCTCTTTCAAGTCCTGTGAGTCGCTGTAAGCGCATTTCCAGGATGGCCTTGGCCTGTATCTCGGATAGCTCGAAACGCTCCATGAGTCCCGTCTTGGCTATTTCCGGATCACGTGATTCTCTGATGAGTTTAATGACCTCATCAAGATTGTCAAGGGCGATGAGATATCCTTCAAGGATATGTGCTCTCTTCTCTGCTTCCGCCAGTTCGTATTCTGTTCTTCGAATGACCACCTCATGACGGTGATCCACGAAGTGTTTGATCATGTCCTTCAGGTTGAGCGTCATTGGACGCCCCTTCACTAAGGCCACATTATTCACTCCAAATGAGCTCTGAAGCTGTGTATACTTATAAAGGTTATTGAGAACGACGTTAGGGATAGCGTCTCTTTTGAGATCATAAACGATTCTGAGGCCATCTCTATCCGATTCATCACGCAGATCACTAATCCCATCGATCTTCTTCTCGTTGATGAGTGCGGCTGTCTTTTCGATCATGGACGCCTTGTTCACCATATAAGGGATCTCAGTGATGATGATTTGCTCCTTGCCCGTGCTGGTCGTCTCGAAATTGGCCTTGGCACGAAGCACTACCCTGCCACGTCCGGTCTCGAAGGCCGCTCTGACACCCTGGTAACCATAGATGGTGGCTCCCGTCGGGAAATCAGGTGCTGTCACATGGGTCATCAGCTCTGCTACCGTAATGTCATTGTTGTCAATGAAGGCATGGATACCGTCTACTACTTCCGATAGGTTGTGCGGTGGCATGTTGGTGGCCATACCTACCGCAATGCCGCTGGCACCATTGAGTAGCAGGTTTGGAATTTTTGCCGGTAGGACGGTCGGCTCCTTCAATGAATCATCGAAGTTGGGCTGATAGTCGACCGTATTCTTATTGATGTCGGTCAGCAGCTCCTCAGCGATACGCTTGAGGCGCGCTTCTGTATACCTCATTGCAGCTGGCGAGTCACCATCGATAGAGCCGAAGTTGCCCTGGCCGTCAACCAATGGATACCTCAGCGACCACTCCTGTGCCATACGCACCATGGTGTCGTATACCGAGCTGTCCCCATGAGGGTGATATTTACCCAAGACCTCTCCTACGATACGCGCTGATTTCTTGTATGATTTGTTGTAATTAACGCCCAGCTCCAGCATACCAAAAAGCACCCTGCGGTGCACCGGTTTTAGTCCATCACGGACGTCTGGAAGAGCTCTGGAGATAATGACGCTCATCGAATAATCGATGTACGCACCACGCATTTCATCCTCAATATTTATGGGGATGATATTTTCATTCGCTCCTTCAGCCATAAGTCAATTTAATGGTAAGAATTAGTTGGTTTTTTGCTGCTGCAAGATAGTGAAATTTGAGCAGGATTGGAACGCTCAGTCAACCTTCCAGGGCACTTAATAGGGATACATTTTTTTCTTGTTTTTCCCTTTGTAGCGAAACAGCTTTCGGTGGTTTTGACCCACCTTAGGATTCTGCCATTTCCAGATAGATTGGCCTCTCACTTCCATCTTTTGCCCTGTCTCCGGATCGGTAATGATGTGCTCCAACTGTATATGATCGCTGGCCATTGGAGACCGTGGCAGTCTTGGCCATTTGATGCTCAACCCTACCTGGAAAAAGAACGTTGGGTTGCTCGTGCGAATCGTCTGCTGTGCATCAGGAATGAACATATTGTAACTCTTGACATCATAGGACGGCCGAAATGTAATGCTCACGTATTCAGACAAATGCTTCTCAACTGTCAGACCCAGGTTGACAAACATGCTGTGTTTGGTCAGTTCTTTATTGAACTTCTTACCGCCGTTCATGCCTCCGATTTGTATCTCAGCCACAAAGCTGTAATTCCACCAGTCATAAAAGTTATAGCCAAATTTGGCCAACCAGCGCTTGTAGAGCACAGACTTGTATTCTGGAACGTACGGTCTAATTCTCGTGGTAAGTGCCGTTGGATTGAGATTTCTCAGTATTTGATACTCGACCATGTACCCCAGTCCTACTCTGAATCTTTGGTAGTCGTAGTGGACAGTAAACATCAAAGGGATGGAATGCCCTACTCCCTTAAACCCCAGCTGCGCCGTATCTGAGTCCACAAGCAGATTGGCATCTTGTAGTAGCGGGTTATTTACCGGATTGTTGATACCAGAAAATGGTGTTTCGAATGGATCTCTCAGGTCGATCGAATCTCCGAGGATAGGATTGTTGAACCAATTGGAGGTACCAGTTACCTGTTCGGGTACTTCTCCATCTGCATTGCTGAAGATGTATTGGTTGTCTGGTGTCTGTAAAAAATAGAACCCATTGAGCTCCTGGCTGTAGCTACTATAGCCATAACCGGTACTCAGGCTGAATGTAAATTTGTTGAGGATTTGCGCTAGCGGGTTGTAGTAGATTTCTTCTTCCCCGTCCTTGTCTTGAGCCAGCAGAGCCGTGGAAGTCATTCCATATACTATTGACAGTAGTATGAACTTATGGAATATTCTCAAATTCGCCTCTGTTACGCGCCTCAAAGTAGCCTAATTATATCCACAATATCAAATCAAGGGAGAAGGGTCAATTCGAATACCAACGGCTCGAATGCCCCAATAGTGGCAGCATAAGTGGGAATCACTTTTCTACTCACCAACTCTTCTCTTATGAGTGGCGGCATGACATGGGCGCTACCTCCATAGGCCAACTCCGAGGGGACAATGATAATCGCACTTTCGCCAAAAAAGAGCTCCCCTACACCTATATCCAATCCTGGGATGACCTGTCCTGTGGCAAACTCAAAAGGAAAGGTTTCATTGCCAAAAGTCCCATCAAATGGTTCTCCATTCAAAAATGTCCCGAGATAGGTGATCTCTACGTCCTCTCCTATGCCCGCGAGCCTACCGGAATCAAGTTTTGTGGTCTTCTTCAGATAAATCCCACCTGTTGTCAACTTTACAGTATCAATGCTTTGAAGTGCTTGTTCCAGGTCATCCAATGTAGAGGCGAGCTCTGCTTCAAGGGCCGCTATCTCTGCCGGATCACCACCATTGAGCCTGAGCTGGGCAATATCAGCCTCGAGATCAGCAATATCATTTTCTAAAGCTGGTACTACTGAATTAAATTCATCATTGAGTCCATTATCAATGATATATTGATTAATCTCCTGCTCTTCTATGGCCAACTGCTCCGCATCGGTCAGTATGTTTTCCACCGATATCGTAATGTCCAGCACATCATTCGGAGCAATCAGCCCCACGACTTCTATATCTCCATATCCAAGACTCGATGGGACGAGAAAACGATACGCTTCACCCACCTTCATAAAAGTAAGCGCCTGATCAAAACCTACCGGAAAAATGGCATCCTCACCAAAACGCATTTTGCCCGTACCTCTAATCGAATCTTTGATGTCGATGACCAGACCTGTCTGCAGGGACTTAATTTCATAATAGGCCTCTACAATATCACCAGCTGATAATGATGCGCCTCCCGGATTCTCCTCCTCTATAATGATATGAATCCCCGACTCCTCATCGAACTCAGCTTCGATAGTACTGTCGGACGCCAGATACTCAGTGATGATGCCTTGATCTATAACATCCTGATCTACAGGTTCATCTGCGCCATCATCACTACTGCAACTCATCGTCAGCCAGGCAAAAGCTGAGATCAGGAACAATCCCTTACTGAATCTAATAACCTTATTCATATCACCCGAGTACTAACGAACAACAACCCATGTTATTCTATCTATCAAAAAATAAAAGCTTTAGATTATCCAATCTAAAGCTCTATAAATAAGTAAGTTATAATGATTACTTCACATCAAAAGTCTTACAGAACATGTGAAATACCGGTACCTGATCTAGTTCCAGTTTTTTGCCAATCTCTAGAAGGCAGTCATATTCCACTTTTGCAATACTGCGATTATTGATGATGTCCTCATCCTGCTCCAGGAAGAAACTGGAAATGAATCTAATGAGTATGTACGGTGTGGCAAGGACTTCTCTTTTGTACACAGAGCTACTCACCTCCATGTTGGGATCAAACTGATGCATCAATGCTGACTTATCGAATGTCTTGCTCATAGCAAGCTTGAGCACACCAAAGAATTTTTCCTCCCAGATATCATATTTACTAATCAAGAATTTCATTGCATAGACCACAGGATCCTTCTTCATGAAATAACCACCTTTAGAAAGTTTACGCGCCTTCTTGTTGAGTGCTAGTTCTTCAAACAGGCTCACACTACCATTTGCCAATGCAATACCAACGATGGGGGCCATCAATACTAAGGACAGGAAGTCATGATCACTGATTTCCAGATATGGTGCTTCATTTCTGATAAAGTCCTTCTTTAGTTCTATGGTCGCGTCAAGAATTTCCTGATCCTCGGCCATGGTTTCTACTTCGTATTCCGTGAACATGCTTAGGTCTGCTTAATTAAAACATGAGTAATATATCAATCATTTGTTTCACATTCAACCCTGCCATGATGAGGGGATCAAAAAATATAATAGGCTGATTATGCCAATCAAATGACCCAAATCATAGTCATCTGTCATTCAAAGAGTTATTAATAGCTCCGGCTCATGTATCGCGGTGATATCTCCAGTGAATGAAAGGAATGAAAGTAGGTGTTCCCCAAGTTAGCATCGAATCTGAGCGGGTGACTCTGCCCGTATTCATCACCTTCTGAGGTAATGGTTTGAAAAGTGAGATTATTCATCCCCGGCTCAAGTGGTACCCTCGCATAGTAGATGCTATGAGGTATAGTCTGCCAGTTGCGGGTATCTGCCTTCTCGGTCGCTGCATTGAGAATGCCTAATGCTGCTCCTAAGCCTTCATCTTCCTTCCTCAAGCTCTCTTCAGCAGCCTTTTTGATTGCAAACCGCAAGAGTGATTTGCTGAATTCTTTGACCATGCGCTGCTCTAACTCCTTGAACGCAATAGCATTTACGCTTTCAGCTTTTTGCAAGGGATAACTCCCTTTCGGTGTTTTTACCACAGCATTTTCAAACATAAGCGGACGCTCCACATACTTGGGGAAGGTCACTCTAAAGAACTCAAGATCACCTAGTCCGCCCTGGGATTCACTATCATTACTGAGAAAGAATGGAAAGCTAAAGTCATATTCCTCATTGACGAAAGTTACCGCCCCTCCAGACCCTTTTACTACCGTAAAGTTGATTGACCATTCGCTTTTCACCGGTCCCAGTCCGTTATTCCAAAACATAACCAACTCCGGCTGATTACCAGTTTTTGGTTCATATTTCATTCCAAATTCATTTTCGAATTTCTCCTGCTCTCGGTCAAAACCCATCAATGCAGCTGTTCTGATCAAATCTTTCTTAAGTTGATCAGGGGTGTCGAGTCCAAACATGCTCGTGTAGACCTCCTTATAAATGCGATGAGCATTCCGATAGGCTATAAAGGCGTTGTTGTAGTCTTTATCCGCCTCATAGATAATTCCAATCAATGTGTGTATAAAGGCGTCCTCTTTATACTTGAAACCCGAAGTGTAACGATCGCTGAGCTGAAGTAGCTTGTTATTGAGTCTTCTGCACTCCACTAATGCGGATTCTCGATCGCCCATCATTAGAAAGTTGATGGCCTTATAATACAGCACCATTAGATGCTCATGATCCTCCCCTTTATACTCAATTACGGTAGGGTTAGACACCATACTAAAGGCCACATTGAGGTAATTATTTTGATAGTCTTCCCCTAAGAGATAAGCTTTTTCCAGGTAGGTATTGCTCTCCTCATATTTACCGAGCAGCGAGGTAACCACTCCCTTGTTCATGAAATAGATGAGCCGCGCTTTGCTCTTCTCAGCTTTTTTGTTCTCCTCTAGTACCTGATCTGCCTCTACGAGCTGACCGGTTTCAAAATTGCGGTTAAACTCATAGTTGAGCTGATAGTAGGTGGAGCATGCTGTGAGCAATGCACCTAACAATAGTACAAGGAAGAGGCCCTGTTGCTTCATCTCAGTTGGGGGATATTCAGGTCCTATCGGAATGATAGGACCTATTCGGTAATCTCTATTAATTGCGGATGGCCTTCTTAATCTCCTTGTCACCAATCCAAACTTTTTCGTTGGTCTCAAGGTTGGCTAATTCAAGGTTTACTTTGTAAGAGACTACTTTGTCTTTGCCATAGCTATCCGTGATGGAAGTCATCACGCCGAAAAGCATAAAGTCCGCGCCGAGTTCCCTACCCCATCTTGACTGTGTCTCCGGTGATGCGAATTCACCCTGGTTAGCACGCTCTTCTCTAAGTTTCTCCCTGAAGACAGAGTTTTGTACGATCCTTACCATTCCCGAATTGATCATCTCTCGCTCTATGTCCTTGATGAAAGTCTCTGACTCTATATGCTCGCTGGTCTTATTAGAGATCATACCCACGATCATGACTGGCTTATTGCCCGAAGCTCTCGTGAAATCCTCCCTCCATGGTCGGCTAAGTACGTCATTGATCATCTCTTCGGCTACCAATTTGGAGTCGATATCATTCCATCGGCCGCTCAGGTCGATCTGCTGATCGGGGCTTACTCTGGTGACCGTTCTCTGGCTACATGCACTTATGGCTATCGCTAAGGCTAAAAATGTAAAAATGGGGTATGCTATCTTTTTCATGATTCATTGATTTGTCAATGGTTTAAAATTGCGTTTGGATCCGGAGGTTCAAAAACCTTGCCGATAATGAATTGGGTACCGCAAATTGATTGTTAACTACATCTTGCACCCATGTGTACGAGATGGTGTTTTGGGCACCAAACAGGTTTAATACTTCCAAACCGATTCTAAGGTTGTCCATTCCCCATTTTTTTGTTCCATACTTTTCCTTGAAGTCAAATACCTTCAAAAAAGCCAGGTCAGCCCTGTAGTATTCATCCCCACTGAAGGCATTGCGCAGGTCATCATTGTCCGGTGGTCCGAAGGGTAAGCCACTACCGTAAAACAGTGTCAAAGCAATTCGTAAGCTCGGATCATTGGGCATATGATCCTGGAAATACATCGCCAGATTGATGCGCTGGTCTGATGGTCGGCGGAAAGGTCCAAGATCATCTGTGAGGATATCCTCTTCCGTTTTGAGGATGCCCAGGCTAAACCATGATTCCGTACCCGGAATAAACTCCCCATGCACCCGGAAGTCAACTCCCGCCGCATAGCCGTCTGCATCATTGTTGGCGAAGTACCTCAGTCTGACATTCTCAATATCATAAAGGTTGAGGTTGTAGAGATGCTTGTAGTAGCCTTCACTAAAGAACACAAAGGGGCGTCCCCATAGACTGAAGTTGTACTCTGTACCCAGAATGAAGTGGGTGGATGACTGGGCCTGTACGTTGGGATTGATCTGACCCTCCCGATCTCTGAGCTCTCTGTAAAAAGGCGGTTGCTGATAAGAACCGATGGCCAGGCGAAAGCTCAAAGGTCGCGACCAGTCCGGCATATACGCATATTGCATTCTTGGACTGATCAGTAATTGATCATTAAAGTCCCAGTAGTTCAGGCGCAGGCCATAAGTCACGGTGTGCTTATTATTCGGACTGATCAGCGTGTTTTGGAGGTAACCCGTCCATTGATTGGAATTGATCATCACGGCATTAAATATCCTGTCATCAATGGATACATAGTCGGAGGAGTCAATGAAAGTGAATTCCCTGATTTCATCTTCAATATCATATCTCGACCAACCCACACCAAACTCTACCAGGTTGCGGTCATTGATGAATAGTTTGTTTTTACTTTCCGTGTTCAGGATATTGCCCGCCAGGCTATTGCGGCCACTTTGATAGTTGGTCCCAATTCCTCTTGTAATCGCACATTCATTGAAATTGGAGGAAGAAGGATTTGTATTGAGGTCACATAAGCGATAACCTCCTTCTACTTCGAAACGCTCACGTTCCTGGGTTCTGACACCACTCACGATGATATCGGAAATGAAATTGGAAAACCGCTTCGACCATTTAAATCCGGTCTGGTAGGTATCGTATTTCATCTGTTCGATCCCTTCAAAAGCAACAAACAGTCTGAAATTGGCGCTCAACGTACCAAAGTCAGTTTCTCGCGATTGCGGTAGCGTCTCATAGCGATTGCGCGCATAGGACATCAGGACAGACAGCTGACTGCTCTTATCGCCATTTCTGCTAAGGTCAATCGTCGTATAGCCCTGTACATCAGTGAAAGTAGGAAAGTACTCTCCTTCCACCTCCAGTGAATTGAGTAAATAGCGCGAGTCTTTGTGTCTTACGCCGACGATGTAGCTGATCCGCTCATTGCTGGTGATGCCCTCATAATGCGCCGACCCGCCCAGGAGACCAATATCCAGCGATCCGCTGTTGCTGGTGGGGCGCTTGTAGGTCACATTGAGGCTACTGGAGAGCTTATCGCCGTACTTGGGCTGCCAGCCTCCGGCATGAAAGTCGATGTTGCTGACCATGTCCGTATTGACAAAGCCCAGCCCCTCCTGCTGGCCCGCCCTGATCAGAAATGGCCGATAAATCGGAATGTCATTGACGTAGATCAGGTTCTCCTCATAATTGCCCCCACGTACGTTGTAGGTGCTGCTGAGCTCATTGTTGGCGGTGACGCCCGGTAGCGTAGCGAGTACCCTCGAAATGTTCTGAAACGGTGAAGGCACATTATCAACATTCTTACTGCTGAGGCTGATGGCACCTGCCTGCACCTCGGTGTTTTCGAGAGTTTCCGATACTTCGACCCCTTCCAACACTCTGATTTTAGACCTTAGCACGATCTCCAGGGCAATGCTGTCTTGATTTTCTGGTAAGATCTCAACCGTCTGGCTTACATGATTGATATGCTGAAAGGAGGCCTTTAGCAGTTTCTTTCTCCTGACGGTGATGCGAAAACTCCCTGCTTCATCGGTAGTGGTGCCCCCTCTCCCTTGAATAACGACAGCCACGTCCGAAATGCCCTGCCCAATACTATCCTGAACCTGACCTTTGATCAGAAAATCCTGGCCATAACTGTCCAGGGTGATAAAAAAGAACGTCGATATTAAGATTAAGAGACGCAGAGAGTTGGTCATTGAAGATCAGAGGGCCTTGAGTTGGCTGATGGTTGCGACCGGATCTGCTGACCCGAAAACTGAACTTCCAGCAACTAACATATTGGCTCCATTATCTACTAACGTTGCGGCATTCTGAATATTGACACCTCCGTCAATCTCCAGGATGACTTTGGGGTTGAAATTGTCGATCATCGCTCTGGCCTCTGCTGTTTTCTTGAGTGTATGGTGGATGAACTTCTGTCCACCAAATCCCGGATTGACAGACATTAATAGAAGCAGATCAATATCACTGATCACATCGATGATGGCGCTCACCGGCGTATGTGGATTCAACACCACACCAGCTTTGCAACCCAAGTCTTTGATTTGCTGAATCACTCTATGCAGATGATGGCAGCCCTCAAAATGCACCGATATGATCTCTGCACCTGCTTTCTTGCATTCCGATAGGTAGTTCTCAGGACGCTGTATCATCAGGTGAAAATCCAGTGGCTTGGTACTGTGCGCATTTATCGCTTCTGCTACCGGAAAGCCAAAGCTAATGTTGGGGACGAATACGCCATCCATAATATCGATATGCAGATAGTCCGCCTCGCTGGAATTGATCAGCGCTACCTGAGACTGGAGGTTGGCGAAATCTGCTGCGAGAATGGAGGGGGCAATGAGTGTTCCTTGCATTAGTATCTATTTGAGCTAGCCAAGGTAAACGATTTCAATAAAAGATAAGAAGGATGAGAATCGGTCCGGTCTAAATCTTCAACAGCTTGACGGTCTTGTTCATTCTCTGCCCTACAAAACTAAGTATGTAGGCACCCTGCGGGAGTTCGCCAGTGGCATACTCAATCTTCTGATTCTTTTCGGGGATGATCGTCTCCTCTTTGATCCTGCGGCCTTGTGCATCCAGTAGTGCAATAGTAACCGGCCCATGCCCCAGGCTCTTGTCAATCTCTATCGTGACAAAATCTCCGCTAAAAGGGTTAGGAAAAACATTGATCTTACCCGCAATGATGTCACTGATGGCCAGCACCGTCCCATTGAGCGCTCTATCGAAATTGGGTAACCCGTATCCGAATTCATTGTCCGGGAGGCTCGCCCGATCTCCTGAGGCTTTGATATCAGCTATAATCTCCAGATTAGTAGACGCTGGTTTTGCCTGCCAAAGGGCGGCCGCAAAGCCTGCGATCTGCGGTGCTGAATAGCTTGTGCCACCACCGGAGCTGAAGTTACCACCACTATTGACGATCGTCACTTGAGAGCCCATCGCTACTACATCAGGCTTGATCCGTCCGTCGGGTGTGGGGCCAAGGCTACTAAATGATGATAGATTCTCGTTGGGGTTAATAGCCCCAACAGCCAGCACATTAATCCCATCAGCAGGAGCAGTTACGTACTGCCATGGGTCATTGCCCTCATTTCCGGCACTGCTTACTACGATGATTCCTTTGTCGACAGCATAGTTAGCGGCCAACGTAATTACCGCGGTGCTGCCGTCCAGATCTTCATAGGTGTAATCCATACTGCCGCTAGTGAAACCAGTGCTATATCCAACGGAGGTGTTGATGACATCCACCCCCAGGCTGTCCGCGCGCTCAGCTGCCATCAGCCAGTTGTACTCTTCGATTCGGTACTCGCTACCGCCCTCTTCTGTCACATAAAGCGCATAGTCCGCTTCATAGGCCGTACCCACAAACTGGCCTTCAAGGAATGCTCCAGTGGTGGAAAAAACGCTGGTACCGTGATCATCATAAACAAAGATATTGTCACCATGACTGACATAATCGTGGTAATCTACCAATTGCTCGTTCTCAAAAATGTGCTGAAAAGCACTGGATAGATTAGTGCCTTCAAAGCCACCATCAAAGACTGCAATGAGCATTCCCTGTCCTTTATATCCAGCTTCATGCATTGGCCCTACGCCCAGTAAATCATTCTGACGCTCAGAGTCGCGGTTGGAGGAAGGGACCGTAAATGAAGTCGGCCAATCGAAGGTAGATTTGCTCAGCGTCAGCTTCTCTCCTTCCGCGATGAGCGCGACACTGTCGATATAGGCTTGTTCCTGCAGCGTTACGGCTAAGTTGTGGGGTACCTGTACCAGGCCGGCATTCATCCACTTGGAGGTATACCAAACCTTGACACCCAATAAATTGACAGAGTCGATATAAACCGGATTTACCGGTAGGTCAGTCTCATCAATGGCTATTTGCTGCTTTTGTCGACGCGCTATTGCACGTTCTGAAAGAAACTCCTCTGGGCGATCTATACTGTATGGACTGTCAGCCTTATCAGAAAAATAGACAACATACCTGTTGCTTTGAGCGGCCAGCTCAATGGAAAAAAAGCAAACAAAAAAAAGAAGAATACTATTGCGCATCATAGGAAACAAGCGACTGCCTCAAAACACTACCTCCTTCGATCACAAAGTCGGCCGTACAATCCCTTGTACAATACTTCAAAGTAGTATAATCTTTAGCAACCAATCCAACGTTGGGTGCATAATATTCATACCGCTCATCAATTCCTGTAAGGTTCTGAGGAATATCAGCTAACGTCACCCGGAGCACATCAGCAAAAACCTGATCATTGATCGTAGTATCTGCAGAGATGTAGTTCATACTGAATAATGCCTCCCGCTCACCATTGTAGCTGTTGCCATCCCACTCTTGTCCGTCGATGACAGGGAATACCATCTTCAACAGGCCAAGATTGCTTTCGTTGACGACCACATGTTGGTTGGTTTTAGTCACCGTCCATATCTCATCAAACCTGAACCCTGCTCCGTCATAGTAATCCTTCTCCCTTTGCAGTCTATACGTGATCTCATCGGACTGATTGATGAAACTATCAATCAAAATCTCCCTTAGCTGATACCTCATGGTATCAAAGCCAGCCAGGTTGATATTGACTTCTTCTACCTCATACACCCATGTATGATTAGTTCCTACCGGAAAATATCCAGCTCCTGCTTCTATTGGAGAGGGCTGCAAGGGATCCTCCGCACATCCCTGGAGCAACATCAACACTATAACTAGTACACTAAACGAGCGCATGGGCTTGCTGATGTTGTTTAAAGCTTGATTGAATCCAGCCACCTCCTATTACGTCATCATCTTCATAAAATACGGCTGCCTGACCCGGCGCAATGGCATGCACCCCTTTACCAAAATAGACTTTCATGGTGTCTCCGGCCTGTTCAATAACGGCGGGTGTGCCACCATCATTGTATCGCACCTTAGTGACTGTATCGATTTTCTCTCCGTTGAGATCGGTGTACTTCATCATGTTGAGCTGCTTGACATACATCCCATCTCTTGATAATTCATCGAAAGTGCCCAATACGACTCTATTCTTATCTTTCTGGATTTCAGTCACATATACCGGAAAACCTAAAGCAATTCCCAGACCTTTTCGTTGGCCGACGGTGTAAAACGGATAGCCTTCATGGGTACCCACTACCGTGCCGTCTTCCAGTACAAACTCTCCCCCTGCGACGCTTTCTTCCAAACCTTCAACCCTTCTTCTCAAGAAGCCTCGATAGTCATTGTCGGGTACGAAACAGATCTCATAAGACTCGGACTTGTTGACCAACTCAAAGAAACCCCGCTCAACGGCCATCTCTCTGATCTCCGGCTTGGTCAGTTGACCTAGCGGAAGGATGGTACGAGATAGGCTCTCCTGTGAGACCCCCCAAAGTGCATACGACTGGTCTTTGTTGGTATCCTTGCCTCGGCTGATCACATATCGCCCATCGACTTCCCTGATATTGGCATAATGCCCGGTCGCGATGTAGTCGCAACCCAGCTTGTCCGCTCTCCTCAACAACGCATCCCATTTGATATGCGTATTGCACAGGACGCACGGGTTGGGTGTCCTTCCGGCCAAATACTCATTGGTAAAATGATCAATCACATAATCACCAAACTCATCTCTGATGTCCAGAATGTAATGGGGAAACCCAAGGTTAACTGAGATATTACGAGCGTCATTGATCGAGTCGAGGCTGCAACAGCCTGTCTCCTTCTTGCTCCCTCCGGAATTGTTGTAATCCCAGGTCTTCATCGTCATGCCAATGACTTCATAGCCTTGCTCATGAAGTAGTACGGCTGCAAGACTGCTGTCTATGCCACCGCTCATGGCCACTAGTACTCTTCCTTTACTCATCAATCTGCTTTTCGCCAGGTTCACAGCCTGGTTTTTCACAATAATTTCAATCTTCGAATGTTTCGAAACACGCTTAGTGCAAAGCTAGTTCAAATCTCTTAATTGGGAACGATGAAGCTCATAGCGCATTAGTCAAACCCCATTAAAACTGTCATATCGCAGTGTAACGGAGATATCTTCTTAAAAATGAGGAAAGCGCTATATTCCTGGTTCAGTTTTATACATTAATAAGATTTCTCCTATCGTCGAAAAGACAGTTTTGGAGTGTTTTCAAGGTTTGATTAATCGAACTCAGGTTATTACTACCAGACACAGAAAACCTTTCTGAGTTTCGCTACTCCGGATTCTTATGATTCAAGACCGAGAATCATTTAATTTGCGCCTCAAACAAGGACAAAATCCAGATTTAAAATACACTTCGCATGGCATTAAAAACATTCGTAATGGTCAGTAACATCAGCGGGTTAAGTGATGCGCGCTATTGCGCGGGTATGGGCGTCAACGTACTGGGCTTTGACCTGGATGGTGAAAAAGCCATTCCGCTGCAGCAGCTGAGTGACATTACCGAGTGGATCGCTGGTGTGGACCTTTGTGGGAGATTTGTCGAGAGTAATGCTGATGATGTGAAAGGTGTCTTGGGTGAAGCTACGTTATCTTATGTGCAGGTGGATGATACTGATCTGGCTACTGATCTACAGTATCTCGATCAGCGCAGACAGTTGGTTTATACCATTTGGTCCTCCAATGAAATCCCTGCTATGGAGGCTTTCCTGAAGGACAACCATGATCTGGTCGATAGCTTCGTCATAGAATGTGATCAGCCTGACCTGATGGAGGAAGCCAAAGGTGAGGCGATCAGGCTTTCCTCTCAATACAAGATCATTCTGGCCTTTGGGTTTGATGCGACAAACGTCAATGAGCTCATATCCTCGACCCATCTCATGGGTATAGCATTGAAAGGTAGCGAGGAGACCCAGCCCGGCTTTAAGGATTATGGTGAGATTATGGATATCCTTGAGGCTATTGAGGAGGATTAGGCCGACTTTTTCGGCTTATCTACTGCAAGCCTTGTATTATGAGCACATGTGGGGTAAGTACAATACGAGCTTAACCTCCATTCCGTCATCGCGAGCATGTGCAACAGGTGCGAAGCGATCTTAATATCGAATTGTGGATTAAACACGCGTGTCTATCCTCAACTTGAAGATCTTAAGATTGCTTCACCACTCATCCGATTGCCATCGGTATCGTGCGTTCGCAATGACGTCAAGCGATAATGCTTAACCAAATCCCCCCTGCCCCCTTCATAAGGGGGATTCCACTCATTCAATAGACCAACAAACGATGCTAATTAAGGTCTTGTCGTGAGCCCTTAGGATCAACTCCAATGAAATATTATCATCAAATAACCCCAATCACCAATAGGTGTATTCCCCCTCATCGAGGGGGTTAGGGGGAGGTTATTGGGAAGATGATTACGGTTCCGTCAAGAAACCAATGAAATCATTTGAGATTCAAGGTATTCATCGATTTACAACAAAAAATGAATCGATGTATTCCCCCTTGTCAAGGCCTGACTGCCAGCATGGCAGGGGGTTAGGGGGATTTGGGACGCAACAAACTCCTACTCCATCATCCCCAAAAACATCCATGTGCATCTTGATCCACAGCATCCAAAAAAACTTCAATTTTCTTTACTGTAGGTTTAGGATCATAGCTATGCCATTTTAGGTCGGAACGCATCCAATAGACCTTCCAGAGCTTTTGTATGTTGACCCAGGTCGTTTTAGCAACAGGGCGCTCAATCTTCGTATCCTTATTTTGCCAATGTGGACGTATTTCAAAAATAATAACGCTTTGATTTTCAATCTTATAACTAATATCTACTTGCGATCTGATGTGCTCCGGGAGTCTGCGTTTGTCGAGGAAATTTTCTAGCGCATTGATAGTTTCAGCAGCTTGTATTACGTCTAGGGCCATTTTACTTTCTTTTATTCAAACCTATCAGATTTTAAACAACATCTGAAATGTTTAAGATTCCTCTGCTCTAGTGAAAACGGCTATTACACCCAAGCCACTTGCGCACTGTCAACTTGGAGAGGTGCGTAGGATAATGAACGCGTGCGCCAACTTGGGGATTCTTCAATAAGATTAGTATGTTTGTTACATAACATATGTAACATAACATGGCTGTAGGTGATTCGGGTAGAATTGTAATTGAGGTCGATCCTGACTTTAAAAAGAAACTTAGGAAAGCTCTTGCACTTAATGAAACCACATTAAAAGATTGGTTTTTAAAGCACGCAGAAGAATTCGTAGAAAATAGTCAGCAACTCAAAATGTTTGACAAATGAGATTTTCAGGTCACGAATCATTCCACTGTAGGTCCCTTTGGCTTAAGAAGGGTTATGATCATCTAAAATCAGGTTATGATTTTAAGGATGAAGCCCCTATCCTACTTGGTGTCGGTAAAAATATGGTGTCATCCATTCGTTATTGGGTCAAATCTTTTGGGCTCGTTGATACCGAAAGTGAAGCTTTAAAACCTATAGCCGATAGAATATTTAGTGAAGATGGATGGGATCCTTTCTTAGAAGACGAAGGAACGCTTTGGCTGTTACACTATTGGGTTATATCACAAGAGTTCGCTTCAATTTACGGAATCATATTCAATGAATTAAGAAAGCGAAAACCATTGTTTACACAGACGAATTTCAAAGATTTAATAAAAGAACTCGGAGATAAAACAAGTCCAAACTCATTAAAAACTGATTTTCAAGCATTCACACGAACATATGTTTCGAAGAAAAATGACAAGGATTTAGAAGACAGTTTTTCTGGTATTCTTACTGAGTTGGGATTGGTTATAGAGCACAAAGGTGGTCTTGAGATTGAGCCTGCGAAGCGATCAAATCTTCCTTTATCAATTCTACTTTACTGCATTCTTGATGGTCATAAAGATAGTAGTTCAATAAGTTTTGAATCTTTATATAGCGAAAATAATAGCGTCGGATCTGTCTTTGCCTTGAGTCGGGAAGGATTAAACGAATTATTAGAAGGAATAGCAGAAGAGTTCAAAGATATTACCTACTCTAATGAAGCTGGAATAAGAGAATTACAGCTAAAGAAGCAAATTGATCCACTAAAAATTCTGAAGGAGTACTATGAAAGCTAAATATTCGCCTTCGGTTAATATCATTCGAGATGAGCAATATGATCTAAATTATACAGTTACACCTAATGCTAAAAAAATTGTCACCCAGATTAATGATTTGTTCATTAAAGGATTTCATTCACTAAATATTATTGGATCATATGGTACTGGGAAATCATCATTTTTATGGGCTTTTGAGAAGTCCTTGCTTGGAAAATCAGAGTTCTTCAGACTGGATAATCTTAAATCTCAGCAAATAGATATCATAAATATTGTCGGTGAATATGATTCTCTAAAATCGATCTTGGCTAACAAACTAGGATTAATTAAAGGAACTGATATTTCTGAGAATATACTTATTGAAGTAGCTACTCGCTTATCATCACAGGATTCTTTTACGCTTCTGGTAATCGATGAATTTGGCAAGCTGCTGGAGTACGCTGTTAAAAATGATTCACAAGAAGAAATTTACTTCTTGCAGCAGTTATCAGAGCTGTTCAATGACCCACATCATAATGGCTTGTTTATCACAACGCTCCATCAAAGTTTTGAAGCCTACGGTCATGGATTAAGTGAAGCTGAAAGAAACGAATGGGTTAAGGTTAAAGGTCGGTTCAAGGATCTGACCTTCAATGAACCGATTGAACAGCTTTTATTACTAGCTGCTGATAACATCAAATCAGAATCTAATCAATCAAGTTCAAAAATCTCCAAGAAGATACTTACTCTCCAAGACCAATATCATATCACCAATCTGGAAAATAAGTTTGGTGAAGAAATAGTTGAAAAACTATGGCCATTGGATGTGATCTCGTCATACTTGCTATGCATTGCATTGCAGCGTTATGGACAAAATGAGCGCTCACTTTTCACATTCCTTGAAGCAGAGATAGGAACCCTTAGTAAGTATCAAAGTAAAAGCTCCCAACTAGGTATACCTGAAATATATGATTACTTGTATCATGAGTTTTATTCCTATCTAAATTCAAAATACAATTCTGACTACACGGTATGGTCTATGATTCATCTAGCATTAGATCGCATCGATTCTGACTTTGATGGCAAGGCAATTGTGGCTGAAGACATCATCAAAGTAATTGGCTTTATCAATCTATTTGGTCATAAAGGCGCACATGTTGAGGACGACTTTATTATTGAATACCTCTCCTACCTCCATGATGAAAAGGAGCTTAGAAACGCTATTAAACAACTAGTTAATCTTAAGATTCTGAGATTCAATAGGTTTAGCAAATCATACAAAATCACAGAAGGTACCGATCTGAATATTGAAAGTGAGTTGCTGCAAGTCTCTAATGAGATTGAAACAAGACTAGATATTGTCCATAAACTTGAAGAATACTTTGATTTTGCTGTTATCAACGCCAAATCTGTTTCTTACAAATCCGGTACACCAAGGTTCTTCCAATATTACATTTCAGAAGAACCTCTTAGAGAACTGCCTAAGAAGCAGGATCAAATCGATGGTGTTATCAACCTGGTATTCGATTCAAATCTTGACAAACAGCTTCTATTATCTGCTTCTGCCGAAACAGATGATTTTATCTATGCCTCTTTTCAAAATATCAGTGACATTAAAGAATCCATCTATGAGATTGAAAAGACTGGTCAAGTCATAAAGAAATACGGAGATGATAAAGTAGCTATTAAAGAACTTCAAAGTATTCAAGCAAGCCTAAAGAGTCTTTTGAATCATCAAGTACTAGATGCATTATTCACGAAAGATGTTGAGTGGTACTATTACGGACAAAAGATCATGATTGCTTCCAAAAAAGTACTCTACAAGAAAGTGTCAGAGGTATGTGAGAAAATATATTACAATACTCCAGTCTTTAGAAATGAGCTAATTAACCGTCATTTCATTTCAGGTAATATTGCTAACTCAAAAAAGATACTTTTTCAACACCTAGTTAATAATTATCACAAGGAAGACCTTGATTTTTCGAAGGATCACTTTCCTGCGGAGAAAACCATATACTTAACACTTTTAAAGAATACAGGAATTCACTCGATTGAAGGAGGTGGATATTCATTAGTGCAGCCAACAGAAAAAAGCTTTATTCCTCTTTGGGAACACAGTGAAGCATTTCTTGACTTGGCAAAAAATGAAAGGAAATCTATAGACGATTTTTACGAGCACTTTAAGTCCAAGCCATATAAATTAACAACTGGTTTTCTCGATTTCTGGATACCAATCTACTTATTCATCAAAAGAGATGATTTTGCACTATTCGGAAAAGAAGAAGGGTATTTACCTGAAGTCAATGAAGCTCTCCTCTACCTCTTTACACGAAATGCTTCTAAATATGAGATAAAAGCTTTTGATGTAAAGGGGGTTAAGCTTGATTTATACAATAAGTATAGAGAGTTATTACAGCTAAAAGACGTCAGCAAAGTCAGTAATAAAAGTTTGATTGAAAGTATAAGACCTTTTCTTATATTCCATCGGGACCTCAACGCATATACTCAACAAACCAAAAGACTCACTAAAGAGGCAATTAGCATTCGAGAAACCATTATTAAGACCCAAGATCCTGAGAAACTGTTTTTTGAAGAATTTCCAAAGAATTTAGGTACCAGCCTTAAAGAAATATTAAAGTCTGAAAGCAACTTAGAAGAATATGTTAATAAACTCAGATTAGCCATCAAGGAACTACGCAGTTCTTTTGATGAATTGATCAATCGAGTTGAAACATATTTAGTAGAAGAAGTGCTGTCTCAAAAAAGTCTTTCTTTTAGTGAATACAAAGAGCTGATCTCAAGTAGATACGATATGCTTAAAGAGCACATGCTATTGCCTGCTCAAAAAAGCTTGCTTATTAGATTAAAGTCGCCCTTAGATGATCGCACCTCATGGTTAAATTCAATTTGTCAAGTCGTGCTTGGTAAAAGCTTGGATAATCTTAAGGATGCCGAAGAAGATATGCTCAAAGAAAAGATTAAACATTCGCTGTTCGAATTAGATAATCTAGTGGATATAGCTAAAAAGCAAAAGAATTCAGACCAAGATGGCTTTAAAATACAACTGACAAGCTTTGGAAAAGGGCTTCAGGAGGAAACAATTCTTATCCCTTATAAAGACAAAGATGAGATTGACCAGCAACTAAAGGAAGTGTCAAAAATGTTAGGGACCAATAAAAAAATGAACATATATTTATTAACCACCTTATTAAGGCAACAGCTGGATGACTAAATTAAGACATGTAATAGGAATATCGGGAGGAAAAGATAGTGCAGCGCTTGCGATCCATCTTCGAGACAAATACCCTCAACTTGATCTTATTTATTATTTCTGTGATACAGGTAAAGAACTTGATGAGACTTATCAGCTAATAGATCGACTAGAAGGATATCTTGGTAAGCAGATCACGAAACTTGAAGCGGATGAGGCTGTTCAATCCGGAAAGAATCCTTTCGACTTTTACTATAACTCTTATAGAGGATACCTACCATCCAATGTAGCTAGATGGTGCACAAAGAAGATGAAATTAGATCCCTTTGAGAAGTTTGTCGGAGACGCTCCTACGGTTTCATATGTTGGTATTCGCGGGGATGAAGACCGTGAAGGATATATCTCTACTAAATCTAATATTCAATCCATTTTCCCTTTCAGAAGAAACATTTGGAGTGAGGAAATCATAAAATCAGTTTTAGCAAATGATAATCGTGTAGAAGTAAGTGATTTGTATAATAAGTACTTCAATGGTTCTGAGTTAGATAAAGTAATAGATATTGTTAAAGAAGAACTACAACTAATTGAGCGAAATAAAGACCATAATCGAAAAGCGGTACTAGAAAAACTTGATGGCTTATTATCACTGGATACAGTAGCATTTAATCATGTCGTTTTTCAGTTCTTAAAATCAAGAAATTACCCACTCTCATTTGAGGATGATTATCCCCTCTTGAATGATGATCAAGTACTGGTTCGAGATGATATTTTCAGGATTTTAAGGGAAAGTGATGTGGGAGTTCCTGGTTACTACGAAAAGATAGACTACCAAGTAAATGGTGAAGTAGGCCAATATGCCCGGAGTAGATCAGGTTGTTATTTCTGCTTCTTCCAGCAAAAGATTGAGTGGGTTTGGTTGTACGAACAGCATCCAGATTTGTACAAACAAGCTATGGAGTATGAGAACGAGAAGGAAGGCTTCACCTGGAATCAGCATGAGTCCTTAAAGGATTTAATCAACCCAAGAAGAATGGAGATAATCAAGGCAGAGCATCTCAACCGAATGCATAAAGAGCGTTCTAAAGGCTCCAAATTTTTAATTGACATCCTCGATGATACGGAAAGTGAAGGATGTGCGGCTTGTTTTATATAAAATAAAATTGTGAAGCAATCTTCCTTGTTTCACCCTTGTCAAATTCAAGAGTATTCAATTGTAAATCACTGTATATAGTATAAGGGAGGATCATATTCATTGCTTGACTTGTATCTAGGTTTTTTGCATTATTGAATTTTTTAAATCTTCACAAATCAAAGTTTTCGTAATATTTGAGAATGATTAGGTCGATCCCAGTGAAAGGTATCATCGAACTCACAAATCCAGTCATATAGGGCATTCACAATTTGTTTTTCTTTGAGATCCCAAGATCTAGGAGTCGGAACTGTTGTGGTATTATCCTGAACCCACCTAACTACGCCACCATAGTTAATTGCAGCATTGGTCTGTTCTTCAATATATTGTTTAAGAGCTTTGATAAAAGGGTGCCTATTGAACTCGTTTTCTAAATGCTGAATTAAAGGGCCTCTTTCAAGGCCTCTTGGTACACGATAAAGAGCAAGATCATGAGCTACACAGTTCAGTTCTTCATTGTCATATTTGCCGTTACCGAAATAAACATCTAACAAGATTTTAACCGAACTTGTCATTGGTAGTGCGCTCAATAAAAAGTCATCCTGCTTTTCTGAATCGTTAAATTCTGCCTTGTTTAAATGGTCTGGACTTTGAGTCTTAAAGTTCTCGATCTGATCTTGAATACTACTTACGTAATTAGAAGTTACCAGCACACTTTCAATTAAAATTTTCTGGAAGTATAATTTCGTATCGAGATCGATATGATCAACGATTGTTGCCAACTCATAATTTATATTACCATTATCTACTTCAGACATTGCTCTTTCGCTAATGTTTGCCGACCCCATGAAACAGCTGGACATATCCGTGAATGCTTTCAGATGGAGTTTAGGATTTCGATAAAAGGTAATCCCTCTGTCCTGA
Source organism: Cyclobacteriaceae bacterium (assembly GCA_965229505.1). Taxonomy (GTDB): domain Bacteria; phylum Bacteroidota; class Bacteroidia; order Cytophagales; family Cyclobacteriaceae; genus UBA6059. Next base: position 4,717,385 of record OZ245881.1, on the reverse strand, counting down.
CAGATATCAAATACTTCAATATCAGAAACTCCTATAATTAAATCAATTGGCAGCCATCGTACAACCAATTGTTTGCATTGGCTGTTTTCACTTAACAACTTTAGGAGTTTGTCACTTTTTACATATGGAACAAAGACACTGTAATTCCCACTTACCTTTAGATATGTACACAGTGAATCAAATAGATCATGACCATTCTTATAAAGTTTCATCTAATTGGAGAATAAGTCATCGATATAAATATCAAGCGCAATCGATGCTTCGTTTTTGTATTTTCGAAGGAAGCGATTTATTTCCTTGCTTTCAGTTTTATTAGAAATTTCAGACTTCACCATTGAGCAAATCAGCAATCTGATACTTCGAATTCTCTTGTCAGAATCATCCTCCTCTAATTCTTTTATGAACCGCGTATAAAAATTATGATTTCTATTAATCTCTACTAATACTTTATTGCCATAAACCTTGTAATCATAAAGAGCAGTATCTCCTAGGTTGGAATAAACGAAGATGTATTTATCACTAATACTAAATGCCCATTCCACCCTTTTTTTAATTTCTTCATCATTTAAATCCTCAAACCTTTCCTTTATCCATTTAAACAATTCTTTTTTATCCTCTTCAGTTGGATCCACATCTTCTGGTTCGTCCTCTCCCGGAGGTTCTGTAGGACCAATTGGAGGCAGAGGTGTTGATTTTGGCCCAGGGGTAGGTTGCGGTTCAATATTCGAAAATTGATTTTCAATTGTTTCTCTAAGCGTTTTGATATTTGCTTTGATTGTCTCGGAAATCCATTTCAAAATAGGATGGCTGTCGTCATCATATTCCCCATCTATAAAAAAAATGTTACTTGCCTGTTGTTTTTTATTATCAATTCCAACTATGCTATCAATAACAGGCTCAACATTCACTTCAACAGACCACCATCTAAGAATCTCCTTATCTACTGCGTCAACAAAACCGAACATGCCATAATCAATCTCTCGATTTTCTCTTGTAATCGAAATATTTTGGTAGCCCCTTGTTCCGATTATGTTTCGTCTTTTATAAACTTCAGAGAACTGCGGATTAGCAATACCTCGACCAGACCCCTTTCGAAACCTTTCCTTGCTTTTGACATGGCTGAACTTAATTATAACATCGGTTTTAACATGCTCTATATTATTGTTGGTATCAGAAACCTCAATCTCAAAAGTCTTTTTTGCAGTATCGAACAACTGACTCGTGGGATGTTTCCATTCCGGGAACTCTCCTTGTGTCAAAGTATTCTCCATTAAGAACATCGGATCGAATGGTAAGACTTTATTAGAACTTAATGCCTTATTCAGACTGTATATTTTTCCATTGTAATCATACACTTGAATATTAATGACTGTCTTTCGAGCTTTTCCCTTATCATAAAATCCATTCAAATAGTACCTAAAAATTCTTCCAAGTACCTTCTTTAGATTTTCCACAAGTAGCCAAGTCGTGGATGGTTTGATTTTATTTGGCTTAACCCATCTGACAATAGTTCCATTTTTAGATAATGGATATTTCATCTCAACAATGAATGGTATGTCAACGTTACTTTTCTCTTCTATGTCAGGTAAATACGGAATCTGAGTTTTATGAATTTCAACCAAATCGATATAGTCAAATAATTTTTTTTTGTTTTGGTATGAATAAACCTCAACTCTTGTTGTTTGACTTACTGAAGAATTTGGTAAACCTTGACCATATTTTCCCAATCCTACTTTAGCCTGAGATCGGGTTCCGGCATTCATCATAAGTGCTTTTCCAAATGTTTCATAATCCATTCCAATCCCATCATCAATGATCAGTATTTCTTCAATATTGTCACTGTGCTTATTCGTATCGTTAATTAGAATGATATCGACCTTAGATGCTTCAGCTTGTATGCTATTATCAACAATTTCAGCCACCGCAGAAACAGTGCTCCTATATCCGTTATTTTGAAGATCCAGGATGTTATCAGTGCCCATTAAAGGGCGCTTTGATTGATTGTTACTCATATTATTTAATTCCAGAAGTCATCAAATGTTTTAAATAGATCATCATAATCACCATGATTGAGATTGTCCTGAATAGTGTAGAGAGTATTTTCCTTATTTCCTTTACCATTTTTAGGACCCCTTAAAATTCTTCCCACCATTTGAGAATACATTACAATAGATTCAATTGGTCTTGCGATTATGCATACATTGGTTTTTGGAGCATCGAATCCAGTCGTTAAGACACCAAAATTCAATAGCACTTTTATTTTACCTGCTTTGAAATCCTCTATAATCGATGTTCTTCCCTTTGTTCCTGCTTCGATTATTTTGTTCTCAATTCCCTTGATTTTTAATAGTTCTGATAGGATTAGGTTATGGTCAGTGCCGCATGTAAATACCAATATTTGCTCACTCGCATTATAGTGCTTCTCAATAATATTAATGATTGTGGCATTTCTATCAGGGTTTGACGCCAAAAGTTTAATAGTGTTTTCACCAAACTTAATCAGGCCTGCTTTGGTGGTTTGAGCACCATCTAAAATAACGGCTTCTGACTTAATCAACTGTCTGTCAATCTTTGCCAAAAATTCCAATTCTGTTAAATATTCAATTGGTTTTTCAATATCACCATACTTTTCGTCCAACAGAGCGATCTTGTTGTTTCCATAGTATTTCGACAACCTATAGTTTTTTTCTAAATTTTTTTTAGACCCTGACCCTGGGGTAGCAGTTAGACCCAATAATATTACAGAGTCATTTGCCGTAAAAGAATCCAATGCTTTGACCCATTCCGAGGCGATCGATCTATGTGCTTCATCGACGATGACCAAATAATTGTCATTTCGAATTTTGTCCCATATACTATCCTTATAATTCAACATTAATTGCTGAATACTACAAAAAATCATTGCCGAATTATGCTCGATTCCTTTCGGGAGGGATCTTCCTCCATAATAATGACCAAACATCAAATCCTGAGTGCATTTTTGGTCAAATAGGTAATTAATGGTTTCGTACGCTTGAACACAAAGTTCTTCTTGCTGAGCTACCCATATAATTTTCATTCGATCGTTAAGAAGAGTGTTTGCTGAGCTTAACCGAATAAAATCTATTACAATTTCTGAAGCTGTTCTGGTTTTTCCAGCTCCTGTAGGCATGTGAACGAGAAATTTTCTTGTACCCGCAAATAATTGGTTGATAATCTTTCTTCTAATTCTATCTTGAAAATCATGAAGTTTAAATTGGCAATTGCTTTCAATAGATAATTCAAGTTCAATTTTTTCCTCTTCATCCAAAATAATATCGTAATACTGAATTAAGACATCTCGAATCTTTGAATCGCTTGCCTTACTAATGTCCAGGATGCCTTGATCTTGACAAATGCTTCGAAGCTCTGCCTCAGAGAAGAGCCTAAGGTGCTTAATGAAATCATTTTTCCTCTCAAGAATAAGAGTTATGTTCCCAACAATTATCTCATCAATATCTATTTCTTCACCTATATACTCCAGAAAGTAATCTCTGTATCCTTTCAAAAAAACATCACCCAAGTATCCTATCTTTTTTCCATTTGGAATATTGGTGATCAATTCGCGTATTTCAATCATATCACCAGTTAATTAATTCGGTAAGTGGCAAATTGAATGACTTGGCCAGAATCTCAATGTTCTTTAAGGAAATGTTTCTTTCACCTCTTTCAACCATTCCAATATATGTTCTATGAAAGCCGGTTCTTTCCGCTAACTTTTCTTGAGACCATCCTTTTTCCATACGTAGATCACGGATCCGTTTACCAAATGAATTGAGAATGTCTCTTTGCACCATTCAAAAGTGTACATATGATTACAATAAGTCTACATACAATAAGTATCAAGCCGAGGCTGCAAGTCAACCAATCTACCATCTGTAGAATAGAAAATGGTCTCCAAATCCCCCGACATGCGCTTTTCACAAAACTACAGTCGCTCACCGATCTAAGCCTCAAAGAGCTGACGACTCGTTCTCGCAGCATTACCAGTAGATGAAAGTTTTATGTTTAACCCTATAAATAATATGTTATGAAACAATTAAGTGAAATGAACACAGAACAGTTGACCTATCTGAAGCAGAAGTGGTCAGCAGAGGTGATTGAGTTGGATCGTGAGATCATCAGGGCCCAGACAAGGCTCGCCAGCAAGCTCGATCGACAAGAGCTCGATCAGTCTGAGATTGATGCCCTGACGGATGACCTGGCTAAGGCGCAGAGCCTGCTGGATCACCTGACGAGTACCAGTGCTCCTCAGCAGATGATCGACAATCAGCAGGCGCTGGTCACGAAGGTGCAAGGTGAGCTGGACGCTGAGTCCAAAGGCACGAATGTGCTGACGGATACAGAGGCGTATTTGCAGCAAGCGAGCATCGATGAGCGTCTCCTGGAGAAGCAGTACCGGGAGGACAAGATCGCCGAGATTGATGGTTTGCTTGTCTAACAGGTGCTTATGTTGATGGTTGATCCACCCAACTGAAACCCCTTGGTAGTAGCTGAGGGGTATTTTTTTTGTTTTTTTTGGTGTGCGTATGCCTACATGAGGAGGTTAAGATTGCTTCGTCGTGCCTCCTGTTACACTCGTTCGCAATTACGGAAGAGATATAATTCGCAATCACGTTCATGGTGGATGATTAAACAAAAGATACGTCATCGCCTGCCTTGCCGGCAGGCAGGCGAGTGACGGAGGAGCGCGGCGATAATATTATCAAAATAAGAATTAAACACGCGTGTCTACCTGTACTTGACGAGATTAAGATTGCTTCGTCGTTCGTTCCTCTCTTCTCGCAATGACGTAAGACGAGAATGACCTCTCTCCCACTACGTGCGTTACCAATGACGTGTTCAGATCTGTCAGTCTGAGCCTGTCGAAGACTTGTTGTTCAGCTCCTGCGAAGTACCCTTCGACGGGCTCAGGGTGACCAGTTCAGCGGAATTACACGTCATTTCAATTTGTTTGACTAGCCCTTCTTTTCTGATAAGAACGCGCCGCATAGGCTAACCGCGGCTGTGATCAGGAAAAACAGTAGACTGAAAGCTACCGCCACGTTTTGGTCGATCCCAAGGTAATCGTCACTACCAATGACGTGTTCAGAGCTGTCGGTCTGAGCCTGTCGAAGACTTGTTGTTCAGCACCTGCGAAGTACCCTTCGACGGGCTCAGACTGACCAGTTCAGCCGAGTTACACGTCATTTCAATTTGATTGACTAGCTCTCCTTTTCTGATAAGAAGGCCCCTGCAAGACTTGTAATCGCTGTGATGAGAAAAAACAGCAGACTGAAAGCTACCGCCACGTTTTGGTTGATGCCTAAATAGTCATGGCTGAGCACAAAGGTCAGTTCTCGAGCGCCTACCCCTCCTATCGTAAATGGAAATACTGCAACGATCGACGAGATAAGGAAGACAAATTGATAAACGACGTATTGCGCTTTGACCTGCAAAGCCAATAAGATGAAGTAGGCGGAAATCACCTGAAACCCCTGAACCACAAAGCTCAGCAGGACGGTCTTGATCGTAGCTTTGAGGAAACCATCGAATATCAGCTTCACCATGACGTAATACGCCGGTGCACTGACGAGGATCAAGGCTGACAATATCGGTCGCTGGTAGTCAAAATATTCTGGTAAGAAAAGGGCCAATAGTCCCGCCAACACCACTAGCGCATAGAGCCCGGCGATACGATCCAATAATGTAGCGCTGATCAGCGGTCTCAGCTTGATGGCCTCATGCTGCTTGTTGAGCAGGTACACCTTATAGCCATCACCTCCTATCCCACCGGGCAAAAACAGGTTGTAGTACATGCCAATGGCATACAAGCGCAGGTTGTACCTTTCGCTGATCACAAGCCCGATCGACCTGAAGAAGGCATTGAGCCGGATGGATGAAACGACCTTAGACAGGATGAAAAATAGCGCAGCGGGAATGAGCCACCCAAACTCAAGCGAAACAAAAATCTCCCGGGTTTGCTGGAGATCAATCTTGCTAGCAACATAATAGAGCGCGGCTGCCGAGAAGGCTAGCTTGGCCAGAGGCTTAAGGAATCGGCTATACCCTTTCCTTTGCTTTTCCAACGATCACTTGCTTTACGCGATAGGTCTTCTTGCTCTGTGATTCGAAATAGGTCCTCACGATCAGCTCTGCAATCAATCCTATCGTAATCAACTGGACGCCACCGAGCAGTAGTGTAATGCCGAGAATCAGCAATGGTCGACCCCAGATGTCTTCCCCTAATATTTTCAGGACGAGAAGGTAAACGTTGATGAGTGAACCAGCGATGAAAGTGAGAATCCCTGCCGTTCCGAACAGGTGCATCGGCCGCTGCAAGTACTTCTGGAAGAAAACCATGAGCAGCAGATCACTCAATACTTTGAAGGTGCGGCCCAGACCATATTTGGACTGTCCATGGATTCTTGGGTGATGCTTGACATCCATCTCGGCCAGACGTGCCCCTTGCAGTTCGGCGAGTACTGGAATGAAACGGTGAAGCTCACCATACAGGCCAAGATTCTTAGCAATGTCTTTTTTGAAAAGCTTGAGCGTACATCCATAGTCATGCAAATGAACTCCCGTCAGCTTACGGATCATGGCGTTAGCTATTCCGCTAGGGATTTTTCTTAGCATCATCCCATCCTTCCTATTGGCCCTGACCCCAGCCACTACATCCCAGTCTTCTTTCTCGAGCTTATCGATCATCGCAGGTATGTCACTCGGATCATTCTGCAGATCTCCATCGAGGGTCGCAATGTAGCCGCCTTCGGCATAGTCAATGCCCGCGGACATGGCAGTAGTTTGCCCGTAGTTCTTGTTAAAGATGACCAGCTTGGTGTGCTCATCGCCATATTGCTTCACTTTGGCGACTGTGCTGTCCGTAGACCCATCATCAACCAGGATCACCTCATAGGCGCCCGGATAATCAGCCAAAGACTCGCTGATCCTGGCCAATAAAGGTTCAATGTTGTCTTCTTCATTGTATACAGTAATGACAAGGCTAAGGTCCATCGGGCGTCAGATAAGCGGCTAAGTTGAAAGTTTATTCGGAAAACTGAAACTTCATATATTTTATTTTCTCCCCCTTGGCGGTGAAGATGCCTTCATACTTCGTTTTGAGGCCAAAATGCTCCTCGTTGAATTCTGAATTATACAAGTCGTGGGTATGGGAGAGGTTCCTAACCTTTATTTGATCCGTATTGATCATCTCCAGCGTATAGTCAAAGAGATCGGTATTGTCAGTCTTAAACTTGACCCAGCCGTCCTTCTTGAGGAGTTGATGATATTTTTCCATCAGGCCCGGATAAGTCAAGCGCCGCTTCTCATCTCCGTCTCTGGGTCTTGGGTCGGGGAAAGTGATCCAGATTTCACTGATTTCATCTACCGCAAAGAACTCATCAATCTGTTGCACCTTGGTCCTAAGAAAAGCCACATTATCAAGGTTGTTCTGTTGTGCGTAGTTGCTCCCTACCCATATGCGCGAACCTTTGATATCCACGCCGATGTAGTTTCTGGTAGCGTCTCTTTCGGCCAACCCGACCGTATACTCACCTCTACCGCAACCAAGCTCCACGACTAAGGGGTGATCATTCTTGAAATGATCAGACCAGTGCCCTTTGATCTTATCATAGTTGTCTTTGCCGCGCTCGATGACATTGTAACTAGCGGCATTATCACTGAAACGCTGAAGTTTCTTCCTCACCTTATAGATCGTTTATTTCTGCGACGACAAAGGTACTGCCTCCTATGAAAATGAGGTCATCATCGGATGCCAATTGATGCGCATGGTCAATGGCATCATTCACATCAGCTACGATTTGATACGTCAGCCCGGCCGCTTCAAAATATGCCGCGAGATCCTTTGCGGATATTGCTCTGGGTATGCTGGGCTGACAAACAAGGAATTGGGCCTCTTTCGGTAATAACGCGATGAGCTTATCCCACTGCTTATCAGCAACACCTCCGATCACAAAATAGAGTTGGTTGAAGGTCAGTTTGGAGAGCTGGGCCATATTCGCTTTCAGACCGTCCTCATTGTGCCCCACATCGCAAATGGTCAATGGCTTTTGGCGCAGCACCTGCCATCTACCCTTCAGGCCCGTGAGACTTGCTGCTTGCGCTATTCCCTTTTTGATGGCTTCCCTGTCAACAACTAAGCCTGCTTTGATCAGTTCATCAACTGCAGCTAATATTCCCGGTAGGTTGTGCAGGTAATATTCCCCTTTGATCTCCGGCACTACCGTAATGTGTAGATCTGTCCCCCGAATGTTTAAGGCTTCCTCTATTTGGTGATCAACCCTATATTCATCGCTGGCGAAGCTGATTGCTGCATGGCTATTTTGGGCTTTAGCTTCAAATAGTCCGCGTAGTTCCTTATGATTGTCTCCGATCACTACCGGCACGCCCGGCTTAATGATCCCCGCTTTCTCCCCGGCGATTTCCGGTAGGGTCTCGCCGAGTAGGTCTTGATGATCATAGCCAATCTGAGTAATCAAACTGACCATGGGTGTGATGACATTCGTCGAATCCAGGCGGCCTCCCAAACCAACTTCAATCACAGCTAGGTCCACCATGTGTAGATAGAAATACTGGAAAGCCATCACCACAGTCACCTCAAAAAAGCTAGGCTGAACCTTTTCAATCAAATCTTTATGGTCTTCAACAAAGGAGATCACAAAGGCCTGATCAGCCTCCGTTCCGTCAATTCTGATCCTTTCAGTAAAGTTCTTGAGGTGCGGGGACGTATAGAGGCCCGCCTTGTAACCAGCCGACTGGAGAATGGCGGCAATCGTATGCGCACTCGTTCCCTTGCCATTGGTTCCCGCGATATGCACACATTTGAGATGTTGATGCGGATTACCCAGCCCCTCCAATAGCGCATAGGTATTGGTGAGGTCTTTTTTGATCGCAGCTTTGCCCGATCGCTGATACATGGGAAGCTTTCGGTAGAGAAAGTCCAGTGTCTCCTGATAAGTCAACCTCTTACTTTGTCTTGATAATGAAGGTAATACGGCCCGTGGATGTTGGCGCGGGACGAGAATTATCCGTTGTTGGACTGAAAGTGAGCTGTAGCACTTCGTCACGGTAGACCTTTTCTACGGCTGGTGTTACCGTTTTCTCCAGGGTTTTGATCCCGATAATGTAACCCGCATCATCGATGGTGATCTCAAAGACAATCCTGCCAGTTTCACTCGACTTGTCATCAGGCTTAGGCAGGTAGTCCCAGTTCCAGCCGGATAACTCCAATGCGGCACCATCAGCTGCACCAGGGGTGCCATAGAGAGCTCTGGCGTCCAGTTCACCTTCCGGATCGCCCTGATCACCCACTTCATCATTTTTATCACCTTGGTTACTGGTAGCCGGATCATTCGTCTCAGTCGCCTTCCCCTCGACAGTCGTTTCATCAGCCGGTGGTGCTACCACCTCAGGTGCAGCTTCGACAGGTTCATCTTCAATAATCTGTTCAGGGATCTCCGGCACTCTATTCACCTCTTCTGTGGGTATAGTCTCGATCTCTTCTACAACCTCCTCAACCACTTCATTTTGGATTACCTCTTCCACAACTTCGGGCTCTACCAAATCCGGGCTGGGTGTGTCAAAGGCTTCTACTTCCTCGGTTGCTTCTTCAGCACTACTCGAAGTGGTGGGCTCAGGCTCTACAGTCTGCACTTGTTCCTGCACGGAAGCTTCCTCTGTAGTTGTCGATTCATCCTGCGACTCTTCGGGAGTCGGTTTTTCGGTAGGTGATGGCGGTAGCTCAGTCTGATCGTCACCAGAACCGTTATCGAATACACCCAGGTTGAGTTCAATGCCATATTCCGGAATCGGTGGGTCCGGTTCTCTCCAGGCCAGGATAAAGATGAACAAGAGGGCCACTATACCGTGAATAAACACGGATATGGCCATTGCCTTCTTATCTCGATTGGAGTTCTGATCCGTTATCATCCTGCTGGTTTGGTAGCAATAGATACTTTAGCTTCTAACGCGGTAGCTATACCCGCTACGTGCACCAGATGTTCTACAGGCACAGACTGGTCACAATGAAGGACGACCAGACCATCTTTACCCTCAAAAGCACTTCTGAGCGTCATTTCCAGGTTATTCTTACTCACCTTTTTGTCATTGACAAAATACTCCAGATCCTTCGTAATCGTGACACTCACCTTCTGCATAATTATGCTCGAACTCTTGCTCGAAGGCAGATTTACCGGTAGGCCCGATGGCGTGATAAAAGATGAGGTCAGCATAAAGAAGATCAATAGCAAAAAGATCACATCCGTCATGGATGACATGCTAAAAGCGGCTTCTATCTTATGTTTTGGCTTAATGTTCATGTAGGCTCCTGCAGTAGATCCACAAAATCTATCGAACTGTACTCCATATTGTGCACCAACTTTTGCACACGGGTCACCAGATAGTTGTAGGCTAAATAGGCCAGTATACCAACTACCAGGCCAGCGGCTGTCGTGATCATGGCCTCATAGATACCGCTAGAGAGCAGCTTAGGGCTCACAGCACCTTCTTCCTGAGCTATCGCAATGAATGCCTGAATCATACCAGTCACAGTACCCAAAAAGCCGATCATGGGCGCAGCGCCAGAGATGGTGGCCAAGAAGCTGAGATTTTTTTCAAGCTTGTATACCTCGATCTTTCCGACGTTTTCAATGGATACCTCTATGTTCTTGAGTGGGCTTCCTATTCTGCTCAGTCCCTTCTCGATCATTCGAGCTACCGGTGTGTCTGTCTCCTTGCAGAGAATCCTGGCTCCATTGATGTCACCACCAATCACCTTGGTACGAATGCTATCAGTAAAACCGACCGGTGTTTTCGCCTCACGGTTGATCGTCATAACGCGCTCGATAAAAATGTACAGCGCTATAATGGATAGTAAAACTAAAGGCAGCATCATATAGCCGCCTTTTGTTAATAGTTCCAGCACAGAGATCGTCTCTACTGAATCAGCAGCTGCCATATCAATGGCAGTGCTTGCCTGAAGTAATATCATATGTTTCTAATACCTTAATGCCCAAACATCATCGCCATAGGTTCCTTTGAATTGACCCAACGCACTCGCTGCATCACTGTAAGAAGGAAAATCAGCTATGGCCACTCTGTAAAACTTAGAATCCTTGAATGGTGGAATAATCGAAGTACCCACGCCATTGGATGCCAGTTTTTCACTGTAGTCTGTTGCCATATCCTCATCAAAGAAACTCGCAATGATGACATAAGAACGACCTGTTCGGTCAGATAGTACAGTAAACTCTCCCGGAGCACCAGTATATTGTTGCGCTTCAGGCTGCTTTGCCTGAGGCTTTGGTGTTGTAGTCGTCGTGGCAGGCTGTTTCTTTGGTTCTTCCTTAGCCGCCGGCTGAGTCGTCGTAGTTTCAGGCTCGACCTCAGCTTTAGCAGGTTCCTTTTTCGGTGGAGCCTTCTTGGCCTCAGTCTTTGGTTTTTCTACTTTGACTACTTTCTGGCCAGTGGTAGAGTCGCTTGTTTGACTATTAAAGAAAAGTAAAACCGCAGCGATGATAAAGAAGGATACTACACCTATGACGATGATCTTGGTAAACTTACCAGATCCTTCTTCACTAGATACTGTGCGATAGCTGCCTGGCAATTCAGCATCCTCAGACGGCTCAAAATCACTCAGATCTTCTGCGTCGAAATCAGAGGAGTCATCATCGTCATCATCATAAACGGGAGTTTTTGAGAGCTCCTCCTCACTCATCATGTCACTCTCATCGAAATCGCTATCGTCGAAATCATCAGCCTCAAAATCATCATCAAGTGAAGACGGCTCAAAAGTGTCATCATCGTCATCTATCTCAGCTGCTGCCTTGACATCTACCGCGTCTACTTCATCATCTATATCGGTAATATCTTCGAGATCAGGTTCGTCATCTATTTCTGGCTCGTCCTCAACCGAAGTAGAAGCCGATACCGACTCATCTACCTCTTCTTCAAGTAGTTCCTCGTCCTCCGTATCATCTTCCAGCTCTTCATACTCTAAATCAGGAAGACCAAAATCTTCATCTGAACTATCGTCTTGATTTTGAGAGTTCTTCTCCTCTTCCGGATCGTCATTTGGATTCTTCTTAGCCATATGCTTTGATAGTTGGATTGTATTCTCTGGTAATTTAACAAAAAGATGATTTCCTCCTAAAGAGTGAACTTAAAATTCAACCGACCCTAAAAGGAATAACTCACCCCTATTTTCGCCATTATCTGACGATTAGGGTATCTATAGTATCTCGAATAGTCCTGTGAGAGCACATTATCCACCATTACAAAGGCACCCCAATGCTCATCAATCTGATAATCTAATTCTACCGATAGGTCAAAAAAGGCGTCTAAGTCGAGATATACACCCTCTACACGGTCAACTCCGACAATACCTCCCATGAACTGTCCCTGAAGTCCCAGCGTCCATTGGTCAGCTAGCTTAGTTTTAATATTGAGATATGCCTCCAGATCAGGCACATGGAAAGGAAGTGCAAGGTTGTCGGTTTTGTAATTGTAAAACCTGGCTCCTAACTCAGCCAGCACATTATCATTAATAGAATAGCCTATCATAGTACCTATTGTCAGTAGACCAGTAGTGCCGGTATCATAAATGATGTCAAACTCGCTGGGGTTGCTCAGTCGATTGACGAAATATCCCATGTTATCGATCTGTCCGTATCTGGCATTGAGGTCGAAAGACAGCTTCTGACTATTGGCGGCAATACCAACATACCCTTGCCATTGTTCGCTGGAATGTTGCAATTCGGCGGAATCACCGATGAAGAAATTTTCCTGAGCTCTACTGGAAAAGTAATGCTGCCGAATACCTCCACCAACACCGACATAGAAATTGACAATCTCTGAAACCTTGTAATCCAGCCTGACATCCGGATAAATATTGAAGTTCTCATTTAGTGAACTGTCTTCATCGACGATCGCCAGCTGAGCTCCCACTTTCAGCTTGAGCGCTTCATTCTGATAAGATACACCTGGCTGTACAGTATATAGGTTCCGCTTATACTCGCCCAAACCATTGGTATACTGACTTAACACTCCAGACAGTCTCAACTCGAGGTTGAGCATATCAGTCAATGGCAGGTCAGTGTTAATTGTAGCACCCAACTGGTTTTCGCTTACACCATATTCATCATTGATGAGATTGAAGTCGGCCATTAACGACAGCCTACCATCCTCAGCCAGCCTACTACTCCAGTCAAGTCCGAGTCGAAATTCATTGAATACCTGCTTAATAGAATCCAAGTCGTTAATGATCGTCTCTTCAGGATAGCCATAGTAATATCCATTCCTGGTATTGTAGACAAGTCTACCTGTGAAGGTGGAATTTTCGCTCATTCGGCTACCGGTCAAGCTAAGGGCACTTCGCCCTCCAGCACTATTCTCATCGTCTACAGCTCCTGAGCCAAAAGAAAGATGATCAAGATCGACCCCTAACAACCAGTCACTACTCATGCTGGTGTAGGCATTGACCTGTAATAGCGGAGAGGCATAGTTGCCATAGCCCAGCTTCACAAAGCTTTGATTGGTGAGTGTTCTTGACTGGGCCTGGTACGCCTGAGGAGTGAAACCAACCTCAATGCTCCCTGGGTCAAACGCCCTTTCTTCGAAATCAAATTGGAGGCTTCCTGGCTCAATTGTTTGATTCTCAAGATTTACTTTCTCGAAATATCTATTGGCAAAAGGAAGGGTTATCTCTCGATCTTTCTCGATGATCACCTGCGCCTCTTCGATAGCACCATCAGGAGCGGGTGGTGCCTCCTGACCATGAGCAGCTACCGCAATGATATTCAGAACTAAAACTATGATGATTAACCTGCTCATTTGATAGAATCTTGTTTTACGCTAGTGCTATCACTAATTACCTGCTTCTCTAAGCCTTCGAGGTACTTCAACTTCGTGCGTGCCTGGCGCTTAATGTCCTCTAGTGGGGATTTCTCTATGAGAGAGTTCAAAGTAGCCTCTGCCTGAAATAGTTCATCCAGGGCGATGAAGTTATCGGCGATCAAGAGAAAGCTCTTCCCAAGCCATTGTTCATAGCTGGCAAAACTCGTGTTGAGGTTGTACAATGACTGTATGGACTGACGGTGCTCACCCTGATTGTATTGGATCTCTGCCATGTTGTATTGAGCTTCTGCCCCATTCTCATCTTTGGCAAGATTGAGCACATTGAGGTAGTGATCGATGGCATCTTCATACTGCTTAGAAGCTTGTGCCGACTTACCAAGATGGAGATAGGCCTTACTCTGTGTCCCAAAAGCCGTTTGCTTTTGATTGATCAACTCGTTGGCATAATAAGAGGCAGAATCATAACTGGCCAGTTGAAAATAGCTCTCCATCAGGCCGGTCAGTGCATCGTTGCGCTCCCGGTTGGACCTGGCAATGTCAAATAGTTTTCTGTAGTTCGCGATAGCCTTCTGGTAAGACCCAAGTCGAAAATCAATTTGGGCTACCCGAGAAAGTGATCTCAGATAATATGTGTTGGTGCGGTCCGTCAAAATACGATTGAAAACAACGAGCGCTTCTTCTACCCGATTGAGTCTGTAGTTAGCATCTGCCAAATAATACTGCGCTTCATCAATAAAATTGCTATTCTCATAGTTGGCGATAAATGCCTGTAGCCTTGTAATCGCGCCCGCATAATCCTGACTGAAATAAAGCGATTTGGCAGATTCAAATTCCACCGCTTCCAGGTTGCTGCTTTCCGGGTTCTGCTCTTTGTAGGTATTCAGGTAGGAAGAGAAGGCAGCAGACTGACCAGAAGCACTCATTACTTCCTGCAACCCCAGGATTGCATTTTCAGCCATCGGATGCCGTGGATATTCTGATAAGACACGCTTGTAGTCTTGCTCGGTCTGGCCGGGATTACTCAGGTTGGAGTAGCTGACAGCTCTGCGCACCAAAGCATACGGTACCAAGTTACTTTGCGGAAAGGAATTGATTAACCTGCTATAGCCAGTCACCGCTTGCTGATACTTACCCGTTTCGAAGTTGATCTGGGCGGTGAGAAAGTAGGCATCATCAGCGTAGGTGGACTGACCATAGTCCTCAAAAAACCTGTTGAGCTGAGTGAAAGCCTCGCTCGGACGATCATCCATCCATAGGCATAGCGCCAATTGATAACGCGCATAGTCGCGCAGTGCAAAATTTGAATTAGCCACACGGCTATAGCCCGAGATGGCTTCATCATAGTTCTTTTGCACATAGTTGCAGTCCGCTAGTCGGAGGCGCGCATCTGTGAATGTGCTGGCATTGATGGAGGCTGTACCTTCAGACCTAATATAGAGCTCAAAATTCCTTTTGGCATCAGCATAGTTCTTGAGGTTGTAGTAGGCATAACCCGCAGCGTAAAGCGCTTTGGTATCGAATAGCGTAGTGGTAGTATTTCTGATCAGGGCGCGATATGCTACAATTGCCTCATCATATTTCTTGCCGATACTGTAGGCCTCTCCTTTCCAGAAGTAGGCCTCATCAAGCAGTTCTTTGTCCTGGGGTACCCCAATGGACTTATCGAAGTAACGAATAGCTTCAAAAAACTGCGACTTATTGAAGAGATCGGTCCCCTTTCGAAAAGTAACTCTCTGGTAAGTAGCGTTGATAGCTGCGCTCCTGCGCTCAATTTTTTCGATGTAATTGATCGCCACATCATAATCATTCGTGGCTAGAAACGCTTTTGAAACCAATACATTCGCCTCTTCGCGACTGGGGTGAGTGGGGTTCTTTTCTTCAAATTCAATTAACGCATCTATCGCTTCCTGATAGTTGCCAAGTTGAAATGAGGTCTTTCCGTAGTAAAACAGTGCGGCTATAGCCAGATCCGAATCAAAAGAAAGTCTGGACGCATTGTAAAATGCGCTGGAGGCATAGCTGAGATTGTTTTGCTGGACATACAGCTCTCCCAGATAATATGCCGCATGATGGCCCATATCGGATTTGCTCAAAGCAACTTCCTTAAAGTAACCGATGGCTTTGTCAGCATTTCCTAATTGGAAATAAGCATAACCCAATTTGTACTTCAACTCCAGTGACTTACCTGATTTTGCCTTTAACCCTTTTTCAAAATAAGCGACTGCTTCAGCATACTTCTTTGCTGTATACTGCACTTCTCCAGCCAGCAAATACACCGATGACGCGTTCTCGTCTGAGCTCCTCAGCTCATCCGCCAGCTGCATAAGTTTGGT
Organism: Cyclobacteriaceae bacterium; assembly: GCA_965229505.1. Taxonomy (GTDB): domain Bacteria; phylum Bacteroidota; class Bacteroidia; order Cytophagales; family Cyclobacteriaceae; genus UBA6059. The sequence continues at coordinate 4,701,180 of OZ245881.1, read as the reverse complement.
AGAATTGCCGGACTGGTAGTAGATACTCGCAAGTAATGGTTTTGTCTTTGACGCGTAGGTTTCACTTTTGGCGGCCTTTTCAAGACTCTGCCGGGCCGCCACATACCCACCCTGTTCGTACTCGATGAAGCCAGCATAGTAGGCAGCACTGTAAGCATAGTCACTGAAGCCATCGCTGATTCGGTTGAAGTAAGAGAGGGCCTCCTTGTGCTTATTTTGCTGATAAGCTGTATAGCCTCGCTTAAAGGTTATTTCTTCACTGCTATTCACGCTAGAGGGTCTCCCAAAATAAGTGGCCGCCTTACTATAATCCCCCTGATCAAAATAGTACAAGGCTAGCTGCTCGTTGAGTCCGGATGCTTCCGGGTCAACCTCATAATTATCGAAATAGGATTCGGCCAGGAACAACCCATCGCTGTGGCCTGCCTTTAGCGCAGCTAAAGCTTGATAATAAGCTGCCTGCTTGGATATACCCCTACCGGAAAATTCCTTGACAAGCTGATCAAAATGAGTTCTTGCAGCATTGTACTTACCTCCGAGCAGGAGTTCCTTGCCTTGCGTGAGCAGCGTGTTTTCTTCTGATTGGTTGAGGTTGAGCTGAGCGTAAGAACCAAAGACGATCAGAAAATTGATAAGGAAAAAGAAAAGTTTTTTTGGCATGCCTGGTTTAGGGAATTAAACGGTTGTGCTAACGCTCTAGTATACGTGAGAAAGCTATATAGTTTGGAAGAGATATAAAATTAGCTCATCAACTTATATATCAATTCCTTGAGAATTTGACCGTCTGTGATAGTACCTGTTCCTATTGACTTGGACGCCAGGTCAGCCTGACGGATATGACCTACATTCTCAATCACCTTTGATAGTGGATAATTTCTGGCGGCAATCAGGTATTCACCGGCAAAAAAGCGATGAACGCCGAGTACGGATGCGATATTGTTGTCACTCTTATTGGGCTCTTTGTGGACGATCAACAATCTTGAGAAAAGGTTGAAAATAGTCGTAATCACCGGGAGCAGCGGGTTGCTTTTGGGGTTCGCTTCAAAGTAGTTAGCTATTTTAATAGCCATGGGCATGTCCTGAGTGGCTATGGCTTTCTGCAATTCAAATACATTGTATTCTTTACTGATTCCGACAAACTTCTGGATATGTCCAACTTCGATCCTGACCGGCTCTTTGAAGTTGATCAGGATCTTGTCAATCTCATGGGCCATCCGCTCCAGGTTGGTGCCGATGTACTGAGCGAGCAGCAGGGCCGCTTTGTCCACTATCGTGAACCCTTTTTCTTTGACGTACCCGAATATCCAGTCGGGCACCTGGTTGTCATACAGCTTCTTAGACTCCATCACTACCGCGTACTTCTCCAATGCTTTCGCAAGTTTGGTACGCTTGTCAAGTGTCTTATGCTTGTAGTTGAAAACCAGTATAGTAGAGGGTAGCGGGTTTTGGAGATAAGACTCAAGGAGCTTCACCCCATCCTCCTTCATCAGATTGCTTACTTCCTGCGCCTCCTTGACAATCACCACTTGCTTCTCAGACATCATTGGGAATCGCCTGGCGTGATTGAGTAAGGTTGCTACATCAGCATCCTTACCATAAACGATCGTCTGATTAAAGCCCTTCTCTGTTTCCGAGAGGGCATTAGACTCTACAAAATCAGATACTTTGTCTATATAATACGCCTCTTCTCCATGCAAAAAATACACAGGAGCGTACTCGTTGGCCTTGAGGTGATCATATATCTGCTGAAAAGTACTTGGCATTTATTCGTAAAGATTCACTGGTTCCTCACGCGCCAACTCCTGAACTAAGAAAAAGCCGTCATTACCAGAATCCTGGTACAACGGCATAAAGATCATTCCACCAGCCGGAGCGAATATCGGACCCTGCTTATCTCTGGCCAACAATTGCCCTTTATCAACCTTTTGGAAATTGGTGAAACCCGGCTTCATTACAAACTCATCTTCTCTGTCCACCCAGTGTCTGTAGAAAGCTTTAACCTTAGAGGGGAGCTGATCAGAAATCGCTCTTAGTTTCTTCTCGTAATGATCTACCTCCTCATGGTCATGATGACTAATCATACCTGCAGTATCCAATATTTCCCAAATACCTGATTCATGTAACTCTACCGCTTCCTTGCTTCCAATCAGTCCACCCTCAAAAGCGAAGCTAATGACACCATGGTGTTGGTAGTAGTTGAGCAATGTGCCTTCCAGATACTTCTCCATATCTATGACTACAGGCAGATGCAATGCTTTAACGATATCATGATCAGCTTCGGCTTCCGGGACAATAATAAAATTGCCCTTGTCTGAGGAAGTCGCATGTAAATCCACCAGTATTTTCTCTTCGTGACTATCACCCGACAACAACTCATCAATCGTCTGATGAAGTTCTTTGAGTTCTTTGTCCTCAGAATGTACAAAATGATCAGATTTCTCAGAGACCAAACTGATATAATCTTCCTTCCATGCCCTATTGAGATCATAGGCGAGAAAACGCTTATCAGTCTCTATCGCCTGCAGGTTTCCAAGAACGCCTATTAGTCGACCGTTGAGATGAACCTTGTGGTCACGTATCTTTCTGAAGATATCCTTTGCCGCATCTATTCCTACCTTTTCATTTCCATGAATACCTGCCACCAGTATTACCAGCGGTCCCTCATCTTCACCAGAAATATCGTCTAATATCCTATTCATCTTTCACCTCAGGAGCTACCTCTTTCTGAATCGCTCTTTTATGCAAAGAGTTCAGCAAACTCGCCGTAATATTAATGAAATTTCCCTCCGATATGATTCCGATCAGACGTTCATTTTTTACCACCGGGAGACAATTGACATTGTGCGATTTCATTAGTTTAAGCGCATCTACGACTGATTCTTCAGGGTGAATAGTGGGTGGATTGGCTTCCATTATATCTTTCACCACAATATTCAGTTTGGTGTTTTTGTTACCATACTTTTTTGATAAATAACTGAGTATCTGATGATAACTAACCAAACCCTTAAGTGTCCCTTTATTATTTTCTACAGGCATGTATTTCAGCTTTCTCCAGGCCATAATGTCCGCAACTAACTCAGGTAAGTCATCAGGGTTAGCCGTAAATACATCTGTGGTCATAAACTCCTCCACGATCAACGAATCAGGTCGCCAGTTAGAACCAATAGCCCCCTCGGCTAAAGGCCATTCATGCACAGGCTTTTTCGTTTTTTCATTTTGCATGATCGATGAGGTCAATGCACGAGCTATTTCTTCCCTTCCCACTTTCTTGAGAAGATGGACGTGAGAATTCAAGAGCCATTGTGTACCCGTCTTTCTGCTTTCATTACGTCCTTCAATTACGCCCATGTACTTATCAATTTCAGCTTTGCTCACATTGCTTAGCTCCAGCCCGTGACGGGCAAGTGGTAGCAGTTCTTCGTTGATCAGGCGATTGACGCTTAACTTCTTACCATTTATCCAATTGAAGCTGGTATTGAGACCGTCACGAGCGGCTGAGAAGAAATTGTCCTTCGCGTGATCAAACTCAATAAAATCTCGGATGTCGCTGTATTCAGCATCCATTCCCTTCATCATCCCTATCCAAAAAGCTGCGTTGGCAACCTCATCAACGACAGTAGGCCCGGAAGGAAAAACTCGGTTTTCAATCCTTAGGTGTGGTTTTCCGCTAGGACTAATCCCATAACAGGCCCTATTCCATCTGTATACAGTGGAGTTGTGGATCATTAGTGCGCGAAGCTTGGGTGTGATGCCCTGATCAAGGAGCGCATTGTTATCTGGCTCGCAATCGGTCTGCAGCATCACCCTGAATCTGACGATATCATCCTTGTATATCTCGGAGATACTCTCGTGTAACCAGTCCTTGCCAAAAGTAACTCTTGGGCTTCTTTCTCGCAGGTGCTCGGACGTGATACGTGTGTCAATAGACTGCTGAAAGAGCGCAATCCGTGTTTCTGCCCAAAGTCGTTTACCAAAAAGTAAGGGTGAATTCACAGAAATGGCTAGCGCTGGAGCAGCTAAGACTTGAGAGATATTATACATCTTGACGAACTCCTCCGGCTTGATCTGTAAATGCACCTGGAAACTAGTATTGCAAGCCTCAAGCATCGCACTGGTCCGCTTGAGATGAAGCTCATCCAGACCGGATATCCGTAGCTCGTGATTTTTGCCTTTGGCATTGCTAATCGCCTGAAGTAATGCCTCGTAGCGCTGAAGAGGTGTCATATTCGACATTTCCAGGTCAAACTTTCGAATGGTCGGCAAAATTCCCGTTAGGGCATAATCAATACCAAGTGACTTACAAATTCCTTCCAACTGAGTCAGCCTGGCATCTATCTCCTGATGAAGATTCGTGAAGCAATCCTTCCCCAGTGGTTGAGGGTTGAGATTAGTCTCTAAATTGAATTTGGCAAGCTCTGTGACAAAACTATCATCATCTACCCTACTCAGCACCTCCATAGCTTTGGGTGCTGGTTTTAGGTGTTCATCTACCAGACACAACTCCTGCTCTGCACCGATATGAATAGTATCACTCTCAAACCAGCCTTCCTCGAGCATGCGCTCCAGCGAGTGGATATCGTTGAGCAAGCACTTCGTGAATTCGTTGAGTTCTTGCTGGTTGTTAACTAGCCGAACATTAAAATCACCCATAAATCTTAGTTTTGATGATGAAAACTACTGTTTTGGTCGACTTTAATTTATAGGATTGATCATTAGTTTTTAGGACTTTAATCATTTTTCCTCAGCAACCTTCATTAAAATATGGTTCCTATATTTGCCGCTGCTAATTTTAAAAGCAGAAATGAAGGACTTTGTAGAAGAATTGAAATGGCGTGGCATGATCCACGATATGATGCCTGGCTCTCAGGATCAACTCAACAGTGAAATGACCTCTGCCTATATTGGTTTTGACCCCACGGCGGACTCCCTACATATTGGTAATCTGGTGCAGATAATGATCCTCGTTCACCTACAGCGGTGTGGACACAAGCCCTTTGCGCTCGTGGGCGGTGCTACTGGTATGGTGGGTGACCCTAGCGGGAAATCTCAAGAGCGCAACTTACTGTCAGAAGATGTACTCAGGCATAATCAGGATTGCGTCAAGGCACAACTTGAAAGGTTTCTGGACTTTGACTGTGGGGCCAATAGCGCTGAAGTAGTTAATAATTATGATTGGTTCAAAGATTTCAGTTTTCTCGACTTTATCAGGGATGTTGGTAAGCACATCACCGTCAACTATATGCTTGCCAAGGAATCAGTGAAAAAGAGGCTGGATACAGGTATGAGCTTTACCGAGTTTACCTATCAATTGGTTCAGGGCTATGATTTTTACTGGCTATGGAAGAACAAAGGCATTAAAATACAAGTCGGAGGCTCTGATCAATGGGGCAATATCGTGACCGGCACGGAGCTTATTCGTCGCAAAGGTGGTGGAGAGGCTTTTGCGATAACAACACCCTTATTGACTCGATCTGATGGTGCGAAGTTTGGCAAATCTGAAGATGGAAACATCTGGCTTGATGCTGATAAGACCAGTCCATACAAGTTTTATCAATACTGGCTTAATGTGTCAGATCAGGATGCGGCTAAGTTTATCAAGATTTTCTCCACCCGGGACCAGGAGGTTTTGGAAGCTCTCATTAGGCAACACGAGGACGAACCACATCAGCGAATGCTTCAAAAAGAACTGGCCAGAGAAGTGACCGTAGCAGTTCATTCAGAAAAAGATTATCAAATTGCCGTCTCGGCATCCAATATTTTGTTTGGTAAATCGACTACAGAGGAGTTGAGCCAATTGAATGAAAAAACGCTCCTCTCGGTTTTTGAAGGGGTACCTCAGAAGGAAATAACAAAGTCCGCACTGAAGTCCTCTGAGAATGTAACTGTCTTCTTATCAGAAACAACAGATGGACTGGTCTTTGGCTCCAAGGGTGAGGCGCGCCGAATGATTTCAGGAGGTGGGGTAAGTATCAACAAAACTAAGGTTGTCGATCCCAATGCTGCTGTAAACTTTGACCTGCTTCAAAAAAAATACCTTCTCGCCCAAAAAGGAAAGAAGAACTATTACCTGATCAAGGTAGTTGATTGATTAGTTGAGACTATAAATAATTGTTTTACTATTACGAATGATAGTAAAACTTATTCACATAAATCCAGTTAAGCTTTATAACTTGAGACAAATAATACTAGCCAAATGAATAATAATAAAATGTTGCCCCTATTGGTATTCGCCCTTGTCGGGTTGATTGCCATTTTCTCACTGAGTTCAAGCATATTTTTCACCGTGGAAGCCGGAGAAAGAGCTGTGGTCTTCTACAAATTCAGCGGAGGACTTGATAAAGATGACATCAAAACCCCTGGGTTTCATATCAAGGCCCCCTGGAATACCGCTTATGTATATGATGTACGTGAAAATACTCGCGAGGAGCAGATGGATGTATTGGACAAGAATGGCTTGTCTATCGCCGTGGACATTACAGTCCGATTCCACCCTATTTATAACAGAGTAGGACACTTACACGAGAACTTTGGAGAAGCTTTCGTTAGCACTTTAGTAATCCCTGAAGTACGCTCGTCTGTCAGGCAGGTGATGGGGCGTTTTACAGCGGAAGAAATCTATTCCACGAAAAGATCTGAGGTGGAAACGGCTATCACCATGGAGACCGAGAAAACGCTTGGTCAGAACAACATGGAGTTAAAAGCATTGCTGATAAGATCTATCAACCTACCGGAACAAATCAAAGCTGCTATCGAGAATAAGCTCCAGCAAGAGCAAGAAGCACTCGCCTATCAATTCCGCCTGGATAAGGAAAAGAGTGAAGCGGAAAGAAAGCGTATCGCAGCTGAAGGCGAAGCAAAAGCTAATCAGATTATAAACAGTAGTTTGACAGACGAGTTGTTAAAAATGAGAGGGATAGAAGCCACACAAGATTTGGCAAATTCACCTAATAGTAAAGTAGTGATCATAGGAAGTGGGAAAGACGGACTACCAATCATTCTGGGAGGAAATAATTGATCTTTCTTCTCACCAAAATTTTCACTATTTTCAAAGCAAATTGAGTAATAACCAGAAAACGATTAATTGAGCATGTCAGAATTCGCAGAGCTAACGGTAGATGGCAAAACCTACAGATTACCGATCATTGAGGGTACCGAAAATGAGAAAGCCATAGATATCAGCAAATTACGTGCTGAATCTGGTCTGATTACTATCGACCCAGGTTTTAAAAATACTGGTTCTACCACAAGCTCTATCACCTTTCTGGACGGTGAAAAAGGAATCCTTCATCATAGAGGCTATTCGATAGAGGATTTGGCCGAAAAGTCCAGCTTCTTAGAGGTGGCTTATCTGCTGATCTATGGACGACTCCCTACTGCTGAGGAGTTTAAGGCCTACAAAGAGGAAATCACTTTCCACACGCTCATTCATGAGGACTTTCATAAAATCCTCGATGGTTTCCCGTCTGTGGCTCATCCAATGGGGGTATTATCGTCATTGGTGACGGCTATGACCGCCTTCTATCCTCATTCGCTTGATCCTAATAGGAGCTGGGATGAGGTCAACATGTCGATTATCAGAATTATTGCCAAGATGCCAACAATGGCAGCTTTCGCCTATAAGAACAAGATTGGACACCCTCTTGTATATCCTAACAATAAGCTGGACTATACCTCGAACTTTCTGAATATGATGTTTGGGCTACCTAGTCAGCCATACGAAGTGAATCCTGCAGTTTCCAAAGCATTGGACAAGCTGCTGATCTTGCATGCCGATCATGAGCAAAACTGCTCTACCTCTACCGTTCGTGTAGTAGGGTCGTCGCAGGCGAGTTTATATTCTTCTATCTCTGCCGGCATCAACGCACTCTGGGGTCCATTGCACGGTGGTGCCAATCAGGCCGTGATCGAGATGCTTGAGAATATCAAAGCTGACGGAGGAGATACTAAGAAATGGATGGCTAAGGCTAAGGACAAGGACGACCCATTTAGATTAATGGGCTTTGGACACAGGGTATATAAGAACTTTGATCCAAGAGCGAGAATTATCAAAAAGGCCGCTGATGATGTGCTAGAGTCTCTTGGCGTAACCGATCCTGTTTTGGACATAGCCAAAGGTCTGGAGCATGAAGCATTGAACGATCAGTACTTTGTGGACAGAAAGCTCTACCCTAACGTTGACTTCTACTCAGGTATCATTTACAGGGCATTGGGTATCCCAACTGAGATGTTCACTGTGATGTTTGCTATGGGTCGACTTCCCGGCTGGATCGCCCAGTGGAGAGAAATGAGAGAGAACAAAGAGCCTATCGGAAGACCAAGACAAGTCTACACCGGTGAAACGGCCCGACCTTATTAACACCAATAACCAATCGTAAAGGAAGCCCGGTCTCAAAAGGATCGGGTTTTTTATTATTAAAGGTGTAGGTATGCCAGCCGGAAATTATTTCTACGTTCTAGTAGTTTAAAAGAGATGGCTCGTTCGATCAACATTGAAAACATTAAACCGGAAGTGGAACTCTCCACTGCCCGGAGTGGTGGTCCCGGAGGACAAAATGTCAATAAGGTAGAAACCAAAGTAGTGCTACGATGGGACGTAAAACAGTCAAACCTCCTTCAGGAAGATCAAAGAGAGCATATTTTATCTCGGTTGGCCAACAAGATCACTAAGGACGGAATACTGATCATAACTGCTGAGAGCAAGCGGTCTCAATTACAAAATAAGGAGATCGTTTTCAAAAAGCTGGATCGACTAATCACCAAGGCATTTGCAATAGCTAAAAAGCGAAAACCTACTAAGCCAAGTAAATCAGCCATAGCAAAGCGAATAAAGGCTAAAAAGAAGCATGGTGAAAAGAAGAAGTGGCGGCAGAAGCCCGAATAAGCTTGTTTAAATCACAGCCTAAGACAATATCTTAACCAGCATATCTGATGTCAGTACTAAAGCCACTCGGGTACTTAGGCGTAACATCCTTATAATAGTCCATGATGATCTTCATGTCGGCCTCCATATTTCCGGTAGGCATAAAGCACATACCAACACCGGTGGTGTGGGTGGCATAGTCCATGAATGCCAGGCAGATAGGTACTTTAGCTTCCAATGCGGTATAATAAAATCCGGTTTTCCAGTTGGTCACCTTGGCGCGGGTGCCTTCAGGGGTAACAAGTACGGACATGTCCTCCTTAGAAGTGTCAAACAGTGACACCATGATTTGGGTCATACTAAGTCGCTTTTCACCTTCCTTTTTTGGACTCCTATCAATCCAAATCGCTCCCAGTGTTGTGATCATGCCCCCAAGTATCGGAAACTTGCTAAACTCCTTCTTGATCGTGAAACGAGGAGATAATCCAAGTTGATCCAAGGCCGATATAGCATAGACAAAATCCCAGTTGCTCGTATGAGGAGCCGCTACCATGATACAATTTTTGGCATCCACAGGACTAGGTGTATGGAGATGCCAACCGTTGAACTTGAATAATACCTTAAAAAGCCATTTGAGCATGTCTCAAAGCTACCACAAATCATCAAAGCACGGCCTATGCTTGAAAGATCGTTGATGATTGGCTAAATTGACACGCTTAAATATTTAGTCATGAAAAGAAATTCCACCATTCTATTTAGCCTGTTGCTATTGATCCTGTCCACTCCAATCTTTGCGCAAGATGAACCCGATGAACCAAAAGTGAACCCTTATGAGGAGCTTAAAAAAGCTGTAGAAGCTGGGGAGATCATCATGAGGTTCTATGAAGCAACCACACAGCGAGGTGCGACTGTAGGCCTTGAAAACAGTAGCAACGCCGTAGTGCTAACGCCCCAAGCTAGTGCGGGTAACCTGCCCTATTACGGGAATACACGTGTACTTACTTCAGACTTTGGGGCTGGTAATATAGAATTTGACGGTACGACCGAAAGACGAAGGGTGAAGTTCAATGATAAGAAGCAACGGGTACAGATCTCGTATAGTGTCAAGGGTAATGCTGATCGTTTCTCCATCACACTCACCTTATCAGCTGGAGGTGCTACAAGTATGGGTATTTCGAGCGTGAATAGAGATAGAATAAGCTATCGGGGCAATTTTGAGATCAAGTAATTGGCATTAGCTAGGATTCGCGGATCTGGATCAATACACGGCCATTCCTAAATAACCTATTGGGAAAAACCCAATTTGGTAATTGCCAGATTCTCCAATTTTACTTTAGTCTTATTTAGGTAAATTGACTTCTTAACCAACCCTAAGTCAATGTACCGAATACTACTATTGTTACTCCTACTTCCTCTCTCTGCCCTGCAAGCTCAGGAGGAGGATCAAGGCTGGACACCCGCCCTCCAGATGAAATTCAGATCAATCTCCGGCACGGATATCTCCTCGGATGGTCAATACGTCGCGTATGTTGTGCGCTCACCCATCATGACGGAAGATAAATCTGAGTATAATCAGCAAATATGGGTGGCAGCCACCGACGGTAGTTTTGATGAGCAGTACACACGAGGTGAGAAGTCCAACTATGCTCCAGCATTTTCTCCTAACAGCCGGTCAATTGCCTTTATAAGCACCCGACAAGACAAGCCTCAGGTTTGGGTGATGCGTCTGATGGGGGGCGAACCTCGACAAGTGACGGATGTGCCCAGTGGCGTGAGTCGCTTTTCCTGGTCACCGGATGGTCAACAGATCGCCTTCCTGCAAAAGGATCCTGAAACTGAGGAAGAAGAAAAAGCTAAAAAGGAATTGACCGACGTAATACTGGTAGATCAGAATTACAAATACAGCCACCTTTACACTATCGGCTTATCAGAAAATGACAGTGCACGACAAATCACTTCCGGACCTATCGATATTCTTTCCTTTGACTTCTCACCTGACGGTCAACAAATCGTCTTTGACTATCGCAAACGCCCGACCATTAATGAGGGCTTTATGAATTCCTCCATTGCGGTAGTACCAGCGGACAGTGGCAAAGTGACGCCACTCGTGGATCGACCAGGCAACAACAGCCGTCCAAAGTACTCTCCTGATGGTAAGTATATTGCCTTTAGCACCACCAACGGAAAGCCGGAACCCGTGGGGCTCAGCGACCTTGCGATTGTCTCTGTTGCAGATGAAAAAATCACGAATCTACCCTACTCCTATGATCGCCAGGCTGCACTTGTCGATTGGATAGGAGATCGACTTTATTACTCAGAGGATGAGGGCACGGCTACCGTATTAAAGAGCATGAGTGTCAATAAGTCTTCTAAAAAGGCAGAGCTGTCTTTTCAGGCTGATGACAATAGCCTTATGACAGTCTCAGGCGTGGCTGGTCAATTTAGTATCAACGCGAATGGTGCCATTGCCATGTCGTATCAAACACTGACCCAACCTGAGGAGGTATACTTTAAGTCAGAAGGCAGTGCCGATCCTAAGCAACTCAGTCATGTGAATGATGATATTGAGTACGGTGAATTGGCCAAAACAGAAATCATTCAATGGAAGTCCAGGGATGGTAAGCCAGTGGAAGGACTGCTCACCTACCCCATAGGTTATGAAAAGGGCAAACGCTATCCTGTCATTCTTAATGTACATGGAGGTCCTAATGGTGTCTTTAGTCAGCGATTTACCGGTAGGCCCTCTATCTACATGTTGCAATACTTTGCACAGCAAGGATATGTGATCGTACAACCCAACCCCCGAGGCAGCAGTGGCTATGGCAAAGATTTCAGGTATGACAACTTCCAGGACTGGGGCTATGGGGACTTTGACGATGTGGTCACTGGGGTAGATCACGCTATCGCAATGGGCGTGGCTGATCCTGACAACCAGTTTCTTATGGGTTGGAGTTATGGAGGCTATATGACCAGTTTTGCGGTGACCAAGACCGATCGCTTCAACGCAGCGAGCATGGGTGCAGGACTTCCCAACCTGTTGAGCATGACTACCACGACCGATATTCCAGACTATCTGGTGGCACATATGGGTGGTGAATACTGGGATGATTACGAGACATACGAGAAACATAGCGCGATGTATCACATTAAGAATGTCACCACTCCTACTCAGGTGATTCATGGTCAAAATGACCTCAGGGTACCTTTCACTCAGGGGCAAGAGTTTTATGTAGCGCTACAGCGACTGGGTATTGATACCGAGATGATTGTCTATCCACGCACGCCGCACGGCCCCAGAGAACCAAAGTTTCTGATGGATGTCACGCCAAGGATATTGGCCTGGTTTGAAAAGTATAAGAAGTAGATATGAGCCAACAGCAAGCCTACCGCCGACAGTTTCTTAAATGGTCCGTCCTCTCCACCCTCGGAACTGCGCTTCCTTTCTCAGGATCAGCAACTTCTGGTACATGGCTGGAGCATCTTCTCCAAGAAGATGGTATCAAAAACATCGACGATCTTAAACGCAAATCGCTGGAGATACTTGGTCAAGACGCTCAGAACTATCTCAACGGTGGCGCGGACGACCTCACTACCGTAATGGCCAATGAGGCAGCTTACAAGCAGATTAAAATCAGAGCACGCAGACTGGTGGACGTCCGGTCCGTATCTACCGAAATAGAGCTGTTTGGACAAAAGATGGATCAACCGATATTGATGAGCCCGGTGGGCTTTCAGAGGTTCTTTCATGAAGGTGGTGAGATAGCCAGTGCTAAGGCCGCCAAGGCCAAAGGTTTCACCATGATAGCTTCATCGGTATCCAATGATTCGTTTACTGATATATCGCAGCAGTCAGGGGCCAACCTCTGGTTTCAACTATATCCGAGTACGGACAGGAAAGTCACGAAAATCTTGCTCGATAGAGCTGAAGCCGTTGGTTGCAAAGTATTGGCACTGACCGTAGATACACCGGTGGTCGGCAATCGTGAGAATAGCGGCACTACCTTGATGAACATGATCAGCGCCGGAGAACTCCCGATGGGCAATTTTGAGAGCATCCTGGCTGAAGGTGTGCCCTTTACTGACCCGTCAATGACCTGGGATATGATTGATTGGCTGAAGGCCAACTGCAGTATGAAGATCCTCATCAAAGGGATTGTCACCCGAGAGGATGCAGCACTTTGCTTGACCAGAGGTGCTGATGGTATCATCGTATCCAATCACGGCGGACGACAGCTCGACAGTGGTCTGTCTACGATTGAGTGCCTACCGGAAATCGTGGATGAAGTCAAAGGTCAAATACCTGTACTCATTGATGGAGGTATCCGAAGAGGAACTGATATATTTAAGGCATTAGCAATTGGTGCCACTGCAGTCTGCATCGGGCGGCCTTACTGCTGGGGATTAGGAGCTATGGGTCAGGCTGGCGTTGAACTGGCACTCGACATCCTTAAAACTGAGCTGATTAGAGACATGCAGCTGGCCGGTACCACATCTGTCTCGGGAATCACTCGTGCCCATATACTGATCTAAACCTAATATGTTATGAAGAAATTCTGGTTACTGCTGTTATTCATTTCCGTATACGTCACTGCTCTCAGTCAAACCACCGGACCGGAAAAAGGCTCCCTCGTCATCGTTGGTGGCGGACAGGTGGGGCCTGAGATTGTCAATAAGTTCATCGAGCTGGCTGGTGGCCCGAATGCGAAGATTGTCGTTATCCCTACCGCGGCTGGCAGAAGCAAGTATGATGAATCCAACAGCAGCTACCAGCTTTTTAAGAAAGCAGGCGCAACCAATCTCACCTTATTGCATACCGATGATCCCAATGTCGCCAATACAGCAAAATTCACCGCGCCATTAAAGAATGCTGATGCCGTTTGGTTTGGAGGTGGACGGCAGTGGCGCCTGGTGGATTCGTACGCGGATACGGAAGCTGAGGAGCTCTTCTGGAAAGTATTGGATCGTGGAGGCGTGATTGGCGGCTCGTCTGCAGGCGCAACCATACAGGGCTCCTACCTTGCACGGGGTGACACTGACAACAATCAGGTCATGATGGGCGACCATGAAGAAGGTTTTGGCTTTGTTAAAAACATCGCAATAGATCAGCACGTGCTAGCGCGAAACAGGCAATTTGACCTTTTCGAGATTATGCGTGCCAAACCCGAACTCTTGGGGATTGGTATCGACGAAAGCACAGCCGTCGTAGTGAAGAAGAACAAGTTTGAAGTGATCGGTCAGAGCTACGTCCTGATCTATGACAACAGCTTTTGGTCACGGGAAGGAAGTGACTTGAAGAAGCTACCAGCCAAGGAGCATACCTTCTACATGCTCCGATCAGGAGATCAATATGACATGCTCAAGCGGAAGGTAATTGAATAAAGTTGTATGGTTGAGTCGGATTGTTTGGCAGGACAAGCAACTATGAAACTGCCTACCTGATGAGCAATGACCCATCCCCCTTACTCCGCAACACCCCAAAGGATTGTAAAGATAATCCACGCTCGGTCATAGAGGTCTCAAAAGCTTCCCTGGCCTCCGGGTGAATACTCACAAGGAGTCCCCCACTCGTCTGAGGGTCAGCAATCACCCGATAGTCAAAATCAGCAGAACAGAGAACTTTCTCGCCATAGCTCTGCCAGTTGCGGGAGGTGCCACCCGGCGAAGTGCCTAAGTCGAGGTAGTGCTCAGTACAAGGAAGTACAGGGATCTTCGAATGATCGACTTCTGCACTCAAGCCACTGGAATCAGCCATCTCTATCAGATGTCCTGCCAGCCCAAAGCCTGTCACGTCAGTCATCGCATGAACCTCTGGTCGTTGCGCGAGTTCAGCTCCGATCTTGTTTAGTGTTAGCATAGACTTTTTAGCAAGCTCAAGGTCTTCCGGCCTTGCTATTCCTTTCTTCTGAGCGGTCGTAATCAGCCCGACTCCTACCGGCTTGGTCAGGTAAAGCAAGTCTCCTTCCTTACCACCACCATTTCGCTTGATCACCTCTACAGGTGCACTGCCTGTCACTGCCAATCCAAAGATCGGCTCGGGTGCGTCGATACTGTGGCCTCCTGCTAGTGGTATGCCCGCTTCGCTGCACACGACCTTTGCTCCATCGAGCACTTCACGAGCTACATCTGTTGATATCTTATCAATTGGCCAACCAAGAATCGCGATCGCCATCATTGGGGAACCGCCCATAGCGTAGATATCGCTGATGGCATTGACCGCTGCGATCCCACCAAAGTCGGCAGGATCATCGACGATAGGCATGAAAAAATCCGTCGTACTGATGATGGCGGTCTTCCCATCAAGATCATAAACAGCCGCATCGTCCCGGTCGCTGTTGCCGACCAGTAAATTTTGAAAAGCTTGCTGCTGCTCACCTGATAATATTTCTGAGAGTACAGCCGGGGAAAGTTTGCATCCACAGCCCGCACCGTGGCTATAGGCGGTAAGTTTTATTGACATGCTTTATGGTTGATTAATTCTGTTGCCAGGCTTTCCAGCTGCTGATCACTCTTTAGAGTGAAATCAGCGATAATGCTTTTTGACTTCTTTGAGATTGATTTCTCGTATTGCTTGTCATAGTATCCCAAAACTAATGAAGCTGCCTTATATAGATCGCCCCGGTCTATGGCCATCAGTGCTTGCTGGGTACTTTCTTTGCCTAATCGCTTAGTGATCGCTATAGTGGATGCTTTGAGTTTCTCAGGATCGACTTCTCCATAGTCCTTTACCAGGAACTGAAGTCGCTGATCAGCCGCTGCACTGATCCGCACATGGGGCGCTAGTGACATTTGCTCAAACAATGATTCCGGTAGGCTGACACTGCCAATGCAAATCGACTCATCCTCTATCCAAATTGGCTTGGAAGGATTGAGTGTCCTGCAAAAAGCGTGAAGGTTGTTTTGAAACTGCTCGCTAGTGGGTTGCCCATCCGTCTTGGCATTGCCAAAACTTGATCCCTGGTGGTTGGCGAGACCCTCCAGGTCGATCACCTGAGCACCTTGCCTGGCCATGGTTTGAAGCAGCTCCGTTTTCTGACAGCCGGTATAGCCCGTGAGTACCCTCAAATTGAGTGGCTGCTCAAAGAAGCGCAGCACTTCACTGCGATAGGCCTTATAGCCTCCATTAAGTAAGGTTGTTTGCAGTCCATAGCGCTCAAATAGCCATGCCATGCTTTCTGATCGCATTCCACCGCGCCAGCAGTGCACGCGAAGATGGCTTGCGCCAGTAGATTCTGCCTGATTGATAAAATCGACCATCTTCGGTCCTACGATGTGCAGCCCCTCTTTGATGGCTGCTTGCTGTCCTTGCTGCTTATACAGCGTGCCGACCACAGCCCTTTCTTCATTAGTAAATAGTGGAATGGAGATAGTTGATGGGATATGCCCTTTTTGAAACTCACCTGGGGAGCGAACGTCGATGATCGGAATATCTTCGCCTGTTTCTAAAAATGCACCTACATCGACTTTATCCATGTATGTGCAAATCTAGCATCATTTATCAATGATCGTGACAGTCCAGGAGGCATTACCCAACGTAAGGCCTGCAGGTACCTGTGATTCGTCGATCCTAATGATCAGCTCTCTGTCACCTGTGCTCGTCGTATCATCAGCGACGGTGATGAGCAGAGAGTTAAACTCCTGATCTTGCTTAATGACCGGAATCACGTCACTACCTTCGATCAAACTCAATCCGATTCCCTCGTAGATCAATGGAACTGAGATATCAGTACCTGTTCGATTTGGAGTATCCGTCCTAACTGTAATCGCGAACTGCTCACCTTCGTCAGCTTCACGGACATTGGCTGTAATGCCAAGGAATGTAGGTGCCGGAGATTCCTCTTCGCCACAAGCTGATGCCAGCAGGCTCAATAGAAGGAAAACAAAAGGAAAACGCTGGAAGAGGCTTGATATCATGGCTGACATAACGGTCGGACTTGTTGTTGAAACGAGAAGTTAAAGCTAATTAAAAGCTGTTGATTAGCGGCACGGTGTAAAGCGATGGTTTTTATATTCTAGCTAATCTGAGCAGTCGGCTCCATTGTCAACGCACATTAGCAATAGCATTATCATGAATAGGAAATAAAAATGACCGTCCCATTTCACCAAATAATGCTTGGTGAAATAAAACGGTCGATCATTGATCTGGCTGACACAGGCTTATCCAGGCCCTACTTTAAAGCTCTGATCCGGTGTGCCTGAGATACATCTGGAAATGACCGGGAAGGCATCTGTGATCACATAGAAGTAGCTGAAGTTCTCCCCTCCTACAGTGATGGACTGGCTGATACCGTTGCACTCGTCCAGATCGCCCAGTCCTGAGCTATATTCATAGTCGTTGGTGTACTTACCATTGTATTCGCCGCAAGGTTCAGATACACCATCTCCAGGCCGCTGGCCGGACTTGATGCGATAGCTTGGCTGAAGTTCCGTGAGTGAGCCTGAGGCATTGGGCCCAAACTTATAGACAATTGGAAACCCATCTGAGGCCCATCCGATGAGCAATGGCTCGGTCGGAGTGGTCGTGCCAGACCCTATTCCCGGTAGGAGATCGTCCGCAAAGTCCGCCATATCGCCATGGTAGTGAATGCGCCCAAGACCCCTGGACTGATCCGGCTGGAGGTGGGCAATATTACAGTCCAGTCCCACCTGCTCCATGTTATTGGTCGGCTCAAAGACCCAGTCCCAGTTGAACTCGCCCGTGTTGGTATTGGTGAAAATAAACGGTGTACCGGGTGCAGGATCGATCGGTACGCCATTGACCGCCACGCCAAACTTCCAATTGGGCGTGAAGTCATCCTTGAGTATGCCTGTGACGGAAGACGCCAGTGAGGGAGTCGCATCGACGGTATAGGTTTCCGTATCCGAAATCAGGTCGGTGATCCCAAGATTAGCAACCTGGTTGCGGAAATCATGCTCCGGTACACCGTTAGTCGTGATGGTGCGAACGCCTCCTGAGACCGACTCACTGTAGTTATTGGCTTCTGAAGGTGATTGATTACAAGCGTAGAAGTCCTGATCTATAGAGTTGTCATTGCTGCACGCCACAATGACCTCATCATCGTCCATGATGGTGATTTCTACAGATTTGGCAGTGCTGCTCAGGGTGAAGTTTTCCGGTAGGCCACTGGCCGCTAGCGTTACCACAATGGTTTCATCTGATTCCGTCTCAGCATCATCGATACTCTTAATCTCAAAGCTTCCGCTATCTTCTCCATCGCCTATAGTCAGTGATCCGGAGAGCATCTCATAATCCATGCCCTCTGTGGCAGTGCCTGATAAGTCATAGCTGATGACCACATCACCGCCGGTGTTGTTAGCTGAGGACAAGTCAATAGTGACCGCAGCAGTACCACTTTCATCAATAGCTGCCATGCTAGTGGCGAGGCTCACTTCAATCGGATCGAGCGCTCCGGTATCATTATCAAGAATGGTCAATTGCACACTCTTGCTTCCCGCTAATTCATAATTTTCCGGTAGGCCGGCGGGTAACAGGTTGATTGTCAGCATCTCGCTGGCCTCAACTGTCTCATCATCAAGGCTATTGATTTCGAAGACTACTTCAGACTGGCCATCCGCAATGGTTACAGACCCAGACAGCTCCTCAAGATCCTCGCCGTTCAATGCATTGCCTACGAGCTCATAGCTTATTACTACATTGGCTCCAGTGGTATTCGGCTCAGACAAGCTGATCGTGGCAGTGGATCCCTCTCCCTCGGTCAGCTCAGTGTCATCTATGCTGATGCTCACCGATATGACATTAGGCGCAGGCGGCTCATCATTGTCCGTGATCGTGAGTTCAACACTGTTCGCAGATCCCATTGTCAGACCTTCGGCCAACCGATCAGGGTTAAGTGTCAATATGATCGTCTCGGTTGGCTCAATCTCGCTATCGTCTATGGTCGCGATGGTCGTGCTGGTGGTAGCCTGACCTACCGCAATGCTTGCCGTACCTGTCAAGGCTGTAAAATCAGCGGTGGATGCACTACCATCGACACTATAGCCTACCGTCAATGCAGAGCCGCTTGTGTTGGTTTCAGATAATGTGAAGATCAGCTGTGCTAACTGCCCTTCTTCCACTGATGATGGCATGAGTCCAATGGACACACTAGCAGAAAAGGGTTCGACTGTGGTATCTCCATCGTCTCCTCCACAAGCGAGTAGCAAAAACAATAAAGAGAGGTTTAATAATGATGATAGGTACTTCATGGATAGGTGATTTTAGTGGACATTCGGTCTTTGTCCAGGCGGAAAGTCCTGGATTTGTCGGTAATGTTTAGTCTTAAAAGATTGACGTGATCATCTACTGCCGCGAGTAAGCATGTATTGGTGAATTCGACGAGTTGAACCTTTTCAATTTCATCGCTCAGAAAGTACTCCAATTCCACATACTCTTCGGTGATTCTGTATTGATGCAGCTGTGGTTCGATAGCTTGCTCATTTAACAATAAAACCATGTGCTGACTGACATAATCCTGAAAGCATCCATCGATTTGGTTGTAATCGAGACATGCAATGGCGTCAAGTAAGTTTGTTCGATCGAGTCTAACAAACAGGGAGAGCTCCTCCCCGTCACGATTGATCTCAAAGAGACCCATCTTAAACTCATGAGCCCGTGAGGTCAGGCTCATGCTCGATAGCAGCAAAAGAAAGAATAGTGTGCGCTTCATTAATGTTTAGTTTAGGTGACTGATTTGATTGTTGTCGGCTTATTGGTGCTGACATGGAGAAGACGCGGAAGGGTTCAGTTTACCCAACCGCTGTGTTAAGAATTTTTAGGACTCATATGAAAACAGTGCAATAGCTGTTAATTTGAACCAAATGACCAATTCAAAACACATCACACCAAGAATACTCATGCTCATCGACGGTATTGGTGCGATGATATCCACCATCCTGCTAGGCGTAGTGCTCGTAGAACTGGAGCAGTACGTCGGGATGCCTAGCGAAGTGCTTTACCCATTAGCTGGTGTGGCTTTGGTATTTGCTGCATACTCCCTTGGTTGCTACCTCTTTGTGCAGATCATCAGCAGTACGCATATCCGAATCATTGCCTGCACTAACCTTACCTATTGTATCATAACGGCTTATTTGGTGGTAAATCTATTTGATCACCTCACCACATTAGGTGTGGTGTATTTTATTGGAGAGATGGTGGTGATTGTAGGGCTTGCAGTTGTGGAATTGAAGACGGCTATCGAGGTGGCTCATCAATAGAAACTTCCCAGGTTTTGAAAACCTTGGAGGCTTGAGAATGTGTCTATAGTGGTAGGACGAGTCTTCTATAAAGTTGGGGAGTTGCCGGACCAACAGCTTTTCCAACTGCAATACTCGTCCTACCACTTAGTCCAAAGTAACCTACCTGCTCGGAGGCGTGGTGGGTCTCACTTCGATCTTACTAGGTAGGGTTCTTGGATGCATTTTCAGCAAATCAATTACCATCTGGCCTAAGTCTTCGATCTGTATCTTCCAGGCATCAGCATCGTTAGGCGTGTGATTGTTGAAGTAAGTAGCGACAGAACCAGGCATGATGGTCGTCATTTTGATACTATACTGACGTAAGTCCAACATAGCAGCCTGAGTGAAACCCGTCAACCCAAACTTGCTGGCATTGTAAGCTGAGCCGCCAGCAAAGAAATTGGTACCTGCCAAACTCGAAATGCTGATGTAGTAGCCCTTAGATTTTTTAAGGGCTGGTATCGTCGATTTAAGAGTATAAAATGCACCGGTCAGGTTAATACCAATAGTCTCTTGCCATTGCTCTGGCGTGATGTCCTCTACCGATCCGAAATGCCCCAGGCCGGCATTGGCGATGACGACATCTATCCCACCCCATCGATTAACTAATTCATCAGCGACGGCTTGTTGACTCTCGAAGCTGCGTACATCAGATGCAAAGCCAAGAATTTCACCCTTGCCTATCTTCTTGAGCTCATCTACTGCCGTATCTGCTCCTGCCTGAGTCCGGCTGGTGATGGCCACTTTCATTCCTTGTTCGAGCATGGCTTGCGCTATGCCATACCCTATACCTTTGCTTCCTCCTGTAATGAGGGCTGTCTTTCCTTCCAGTTTCATTTGGTAATTGGTTATTAGTCTTTAATACTTAGACTTATAACCATAATGGGAAATCAAAGTTCCTGAACCCAGGTACTTATTGAATAAACTGTCTCAAATAAGCAGCACTTTGGCGCAAGGCTGTTTTGCGCCGATCCAGTGAACCTTCATACGCCCTATCCTCTACTTCAACACATACCGGTCCATCATAGCCCGTATCCGTCAAAACAGAAAAGAACTGACCCCAGTTCACATCACCCATGCCCGGCAACTTAGGGGTATGGTATTCATTAGGATGCGCCATGATACCGACCTCATCAAGCTTGTGTTGATCCAGCCGCACGTCCTTGGCATGCATGTGAAAGAGCTTGTGTCCAAACTCCCTCATTGCCTTGAGGTAATCCATCTGCTGCCAGATAAAATGCGACGGATCAAAGTTTAACCCAAAACAATCTGAGGGAATGTCCTCATACATCCTTCTCCAGATGGTCGGAGTGGTCTTGAGGTTCTTCCCTCCTGGCCATTCGTCCTTGGTAAAGCTCATGGGGCAGTTCTCAATTCCGATCTGGACATTATGAGACTCGGCGTACTCGATCAATGGCTTCCATATCTCGAGAAACCTTGGCCAGTTGTCGTCCACCGACTTGGTCCAGTCGCGCCCGATGAAGCTGTTGACCTTGTTGATGCCCAACAGATCTGAAGCCTCGATCAACTTCTTTAGATGTGCCACAGCCGTTTCGGCTTCATCATTGTCAGGACTCAGAGGGTTCGGATAGTAGCCTAAGGCGCTGATCTCCACGCCGTATTTCATACTTGCGGCCAATACCTTTTTTGCGTCTTCCTTGCCAAAGTCGGTCACATCGATGTGGGTGACACCTGCATAGCGACGGGTGGCCTTGCCGACAGGCCAGCACATGACTTCCACACAGTCATAGCCTTCATCGGCTGCAAATTTTAATAGTTCGTCAAAGGACAATTCTGGTAAGATGGCGGATACGAAACCGAGTTGCATTTTCTAGTATTTAGTAATTAGATTGAGATGCTAGTAGAAGTTTTTGCCGACTTCATCGTAAGGCTTATCTCCATCGTAGAAGCCAGTAGCGTGAACATATTTGAGCTCTTCGCTCGCTCCAATCTTAGACGTATAATAGCCGTAGATAGTCATACTCTTCAATGTTCCGAAGAAGTCGGACTCTTCAGGTTTTGTTGATTTCTCCCAGGCCTTTAACGTCTCTACTTGATCCGATAGACTCATTTCAAGGAAATCCATCTCAGAGAGCGCATCCAGCGCCTTGACAAATTCAGTCTTCTCTTCAGGCTCGCTCACCAAGGCAAAAACACGATCAATATATTGATTCACACCTGCTTGCCTGGCACCAGGTGTGTCCGTCGTAGGTATGATGATCTCCACCAAATGCGCTAGCAGCTGATCCTGAGCGGGAGTCAGCGACTGTAGTAAATATCCGGGATCATAGGCTGGCACGCAGCTTTCCAAAGCACTCAACAGCGCCGGTGAGAGCGCCAGACCCATTCCCGATAGGGTAAGGTTCTTCAAAGCAAATCGTCTATCCATAGCTTAGATGTTTTTCTTCTTTTTCTGATCAATCGCATAATCTACGGCACGGGCTGTCAACGCCATATAGGTGATACTTGGGTTTTGACAGGGTGAGGAGGTCATGCACGCGCCATCGGTCACGAAGAGGTTGCTCACTTCATGAGACTGATTGTAGCCATTGAGGTAGCTGGTCTTGGGATCCCGACCCATTCTCGCCGTACCCATTTCATGAATCCCAAACCCGGGTACAGCCCCATCCGGATTATCTACAGCATTGATATCCTTGCAGCCAGCCTTTTCCAACATCTCCGACATAGTGGCCAACGAGTCTTTTCGCATCGCCTTCTCGTTTTCCTTGATTTCTGCATTGAAGACGAGCTTTGGGATACCCAGATCGTCAGTTTCGCTTTCATGAAGGCGGACGTGGTTATCATAATAGGGCAAGGTCTCACCAAATCCCCACATACCCACTTGCCATGGCCCGGCTTGCTGTACTTCCTTCTTGAAATCAGCACCAAAGCCCTCTAGTCCGTAGGCCTTACCCCAGCTTTCGCGATAGGCAGATCCCTCCCATCCATAGCCGCGAATGAACTCTGACATGGGCGTCTGTCCGTCCAGATTGCGGTAGCGAGGGATGTAGAATCCGACAGGGCGATTGCCCATGGTGGTCTTGTCCTCAAACCCTGGCATGGTGGCGCTGATCTCTAGTCCAAGGTGATGATCCATGAGATAATGACCTAGCACACCACTACCGTTACCAATACCCTCAGAGAATGTCGCGCTCTTAGAGTTCATCAATATCTGCGTGGACGCCATGGCAGAGGCGCATACAAAGACCAGGTCAGCGTTAAACTCTATCGTCTCCCTGGTCTCCGAGTCGATCACCGTGACTCCTGATGCCTTACCAGAATTCTTGTCATACATAATGCTATGCGCAACACTGTAGGGTCGAATCGTGAGATTACCAGTGGCTTCAGCGGCCGGCAATGTAGACGAAACGGAGCTAAAATAAGAGCCGGTACTGCATCCTCGCCAGCACGGCCCGCAATAATGGCAAGGTGCCCTATCCCCGATTTGCTCTGTGAGTACTGCCGCTCTCGCGATGGTCAGGTAGCGGTCGTTGTATTCTTCCCGGAAGCGCTTGCGGATGTGCTTTTCGACCACATTGAGGTCCATTGGCTTTTGGAAATCACCATCTGGTAGATGAGACAAGCCAAGCTTCTCACCGGAGATGCCAGCAAACTTCTCAACATAGGAGTACCACGGCGCAATATCATTGTACCGAATGGGCCAGTCGACCCCATGTCCATCCATTTTGTTGGCCTCAAAGTCCATCTCTGAGATCCGAAAGGTGAATCGGCCCCAGGTAATCGACTTACCGCCCACCTGATAGCCACGTGCCCAGACGAAAGGCTTCTCTTCTAAATAAGGGCTCTCACTGTCCTTCGCGAAGAAGTGTAGTGCAGTTTTATCCAGATAGCCGATGCGTGCATTTTGAGAATACTCCTGCTTCTCCTCTCTGGTTAGGTCTCCACGTAGGTCGAAATCCCAGGGTGCTTTATGCTCCGTGATATAATCAGTCCGATGCTCAATGGGTCTACCCCGCTCTAGCACAAGGGTCTTTAGTCCCTTTTCACATAGCTCTTTGGCTGCCCATCCGCCCGAGATGCCTGAGCCAATCACAATGGCGTCATACTTTTGTGGCTGCTTCTTTATTTCAAAATTCTTCATGTTCTGATCTACTTACAAAGACATCCGGCACCTAGCAAAGGCGCATTGTCCAGTTTACTCACTTCTATGTTCACTGACTTCATCGCCGATGGAAATGGATGCATGGTCAACTGCTTCCACATTGCGTCCTGAAAATACTTAAATCCATTGGCAACTGAGCCTGCCAGCACGATCAATTCGGGATCTACTGCCAAACGAATAATGCTTATCGCATGGCCAATGTGTTGGCCAAGCTCAGCATACATCGAAAGCGCCCTGGCATCCCCGTGCCCTGCCAGATCAAAAACTTCATCTCCTTTTAATCCATAAACATTCTCAAAAAACTGGCCGCAAGCGTAGTATTCTATAAAATGATCCAGATATGGAATCATCCCGAACTCGCCCGCTCCGCAACTAGCACCATGTACAAGTTGACCATTGGAAATGATCCCAGCACCAAGTCCTGTACCCAATGCAAGTCCTACCATTTCGTCAGCATTATGCTTACCCAGATGGTATTCCGCTAGCGCAAAACAGTTGGCATCATTATCAATACGCACCGGCAGTCCATATTTGTCCGATAGGTACCCCCCTAGCGGTATCTTGTCCCAAGCTAGAACATTCAGTAAATCATATATCGTCCCGCTTTTCCGATCTACCAGCCCCGGAATGCCAATGCCAATCGCAGTGATCTCAGGGATCAATGCCTGGTCAATCGAATTGGTGAATAACTCCAATAATCCTCTTTTGGTCGTGACCTTTGGTACCGAGACTTCATGCTGGCTGAGCAGCACCTCGCCCTCCATGATGCCCAGGGCAATCTTCGTCCCGCCCATATCTACCGCCAATACTTTACTCATGAGCATCAGCTTTAGATGGATAGTACCTGCTAAAGCCTTCGATGGCCTCATATTCCGGTAGGCCGAGTCGGTCGTACTGTATAGCCGTAGCTCTATTGCGATCTTCGGCCCTTTGCCAAAACTCCCGATCATCCGTACCCGGAAAAGGTGCCTTGTCCTTTTGCGATTGGTGCTTGAATATGGCCTGACGCTTACGGCTGAGCTCTTCAGGACTGATGGGTACGGCCATATCAATGTCCGTCAGATCCCATTCTTGCCATGCTCCCTTGTACATCCATACGTAGCAGTCACTCACCCAGCTCTCTGATTGACATTGATCGAAGGCTTGCATGACGGCATCATAGCATATTCGATGGGTACCGTGTGGGTCGGCTAGATCGGCAGCCACATAGATCTGATGAGGTTTAATCTCCTGCATCAACTGCTTGACCATGTTGACATCCTCTATTCCAAGAGGGTTCTTATCAACTTTACCGGTTTCATAGAATGGCATATTTAGAAAGTGGATATGATCATCTTGCAGCCCAATATATCGCAATGCCGACAAAGCCTCCGACTTGCGAATTAACGCTTTTATTTGAAAGTCACTAACATTTTTAGACCAATCGGTATAATTTAATTTATAATTCTCAGGCTCTCCAATAGCGCTTTTTGTTTTGATTAACTCAATCAGGTCATGGTGAAACTGCAGATGTCTTTCCAGGTCCTGACCAAATACTGCAAGTGATCCAGAGGTCTGATAAGCCACGTGCACATCATGGTCTTGATCCTTTAGCCGTATGAGGGTACCTCCCATCGAGATCACATCATCATCTGGATGAGGACTAAAAATCAACACCCTCTTCCTGGCAGGTTCAGCTCTTTCAGGACGATTGCTATCATCTACATTGGGCTTACCTCCGGGCCAGCCAGTAATCGTTCTTTGGATTTGATTGAAAACGGCGATGTTGATGTTATAAGCCGGGCCATGGGCGAGCAACAACTCATTTAGGCCATTCTCATTATAATCAGCATCGGTCAGCTTTAGTATTGCTTTGTTTACCCTGGCAGAAAGCCAAATGACTGCCTTTTTGGTCATTGCCTCTGTCCATTGGCAACTGCCTACTAGCCATGGTGACTGATACCTCATCAGCTTGCCAGCGGCCTGATGATCCAGGACTATTGTTGTATTATGATGCTTTTGAAGAAAACTCGCCGGACGGCTGGCGGTCGGAAGTTCCTCTACAGTTTTCTGGATGACCTCAGCTTTAGCGTCACCCCAGGCCATCAATATGACCCTTTCAGCTTTAAGTATCGTTCCCACCCCCATCGTAATGGCCTTCAGCGGCACATTTTCCTGGCCTCCAAAGTCATTTGCTGCATCACTTCTGGTCAGTTGATCAAGCGTGATCAGGCGTGTCTGAGAGTTGATATGTGATCCAGGCTCGTTGAAGCCTATATGCCCCGTTCGCCCAATACCTAGTATCTGCAGGTCAAGGCCACCAGCATCTGATATTTGCTGCTCATAGGCCTGGCAGTAGGCCTCCACTTCATCAGGTGCCACCAGTCCATCCGGCACATGAGTCTGTCCTACAGGAATATCTATATGATCGAAGAGATTCTCGCGCATGAACCTCACATAGCTCTGATCAGCATCGGGCTTCATCGGATAATACTCATCGAGATTGAACGTAATGACATTTTTGAAACTCAGTCCATCCTCGTTGTGTAGTCTGATCAGCTCTTTGTAAACAGTCTTGGGAGAAGAGCCTGTAGCCAGCCCCAGCACACAAGTGCTGCCTTGCGCCCGCTTGTTCCTGATAAGTGTGGCAATCTCACCGGCTATCGCAATTGAACCCTCAAGAGGTTGCTCAAAGACTTCTAAATGAAGATGTTCGAATTTTGATACGGTATGTGCGCCAGGGGGCTGATATGGGATCTTGCGGCTCATAAGATGTCATTGTTGATTAGGTAAAGTAAAACCAGTCATAAGTGAGACGGTTGTATAATCACACAATTGATTTGTAAATTCGGCTACCGTGAAAGTCGACTCAAATCTGGTTCAGCATTTCTACTATCACTTGGACGAGTCTAAGCCTATTGAGGTCTTACATCACATTCATGAGCAGCAGAATGGTTGGTTTGATATGCACTACGAGCTGGAAATGGGCATTGTGCTATCTGGTAAGATGAAACGCTCCTATGATGATGTAGACCTTGAGTTAGGGCCAGGGGAAGTATGGTTTTGCAATATGTGGGAGCCTCATGGTTTTCAAATTTCCAGCACTCCCTGCGAAGTAATTGTGTTTGAAATATTTCCCCCAATTATTCATCATAAATTACTGAATTACAATTGGTTATTACCATTTACCTTAAGTGTAAATGAACGACCTCAATCTACAGCTCTGGACAAAAGTGAGGTCTTATCATTGACAGCCAGAGTGAAACAGGAATTGGAAAGGTCCTCGAAAGATATCGTCAGACTTCAGCTCCTGATGTTTGAGCTAATTCAGTTAGTCTCACGAACCACTAGTGGTAACTCGGCCGGGAAAGCTCCTCTTGTCCCTTCAAACCAACACAGAATCGCCCCGGCCATGGAGTTAGTTTTTAGAGAGCGGCGCTTCATTCCACTAGAAGAAGCCGCCAAAGCATGCGCCATGTCCAAGAATGGATTCGCGCAGCTCTTCAACAAACTGATGAGCGCTACCTTTCCAAAGTTTGCCCTCAACTACCGCATACGTGGCGCGCTACATGAGCACAGTCATTCTGGTAAGAAACTGGAAGCCATAGCAACAGACTGGGGATTTACGGATGCAAGTCATTTGCACAAATACCTTAATAAAAATAAGGGCAGCTTCTAAAGAAACCGCCCTACTCTTCCAGCAACACTATCCGTGATATCAGAACCACCGCTAGACTAATGCTCTAACCGAGTGCCAGGAAGGAAGCAGTAGGTCTTTTCTATCTCACCGTTATTTGATTATGCCTTCAGCTCATTAGTCGTCTTATTTGTAAATGAAAGAGCCTATGGTTGCGAAAACATCACGGGGTATTCAATTTTTGATCACGTGTTTTCGTCACCATTCATTGTACTACGGCGGACATACAAATCATTCTTTGTGCAAAACCAATTACCTATGTTTCATTAATTCGTGAACATTCTGTGATACTTAATCACGAACATTGCCAACTAAATGAAGAAAGTCTTAATCATCGAGGATGATCCGGATATCGTGCAACTGCTGATCATCCACCTCCAAGATCTGGAATGTGAAATACACTCAAATAGAAATGGCAGAAACGGTTTTGAGGAAGCGCTTAACAACAACTACGATCTAATCATACTTGACTTGATGCTTCCTGGTATGGATGGTATTGAGATCTGTAGAGCGCTACGGTCTAAGGACATCAACACGCCCATCTTGATGTTGACCGCCAAGGCTGAAGAAATAGATCGCGTGCTAGGTTTGGAACTAGGTGCGGATGACTACATGACCAAGCCGTTTAGCGTTAGGGAGTTCATTGCCCGAGTAAAGGCCATCTTCCGAAGGACCAAAATGATTGAGCAGAGCCTAACAGGCAGCAATCAGTCTATTTTGGCCTTTGACAACCTCACTGTCGATATTGATAAGCGAAAAGTAATGCTCGGTGAAGAGAAAGTGACGCTTTCACCAAAGGAGTTTGAACTATTGGTGCTGCTAGCGTCCAATCCAGGACGCAGCTATGACCGGTCGAGATTACTCAATTTGATTTGGGGGTACGATTTTGAAGGCTATGAGCATACCGTGAATTCGCATATCAATCGACTCAGGCAAAAGATAGAGCCAGACATGGCCAACCCAAAATTCATTCTAACCACCTGGGGCGTTGGTTATCAGTTCAATGAAGAGCTAGAATCGGCTAGCTAACTACCAGATTATCCAAGCCATGACCAACGACTCGATATCAAGAAGATTCACGACCAAGATTATTGTTGCGGTAGGAGCCATCATGGTGCTGGCAGGGCTCTCCTACGTGATGATCACCATTTACTTTACTAATAACTACTTCCTAGAGGCATCCCAGCTGCTCAATAGAAATGTGGCTAATCATGTGATTCAGGAAAAATTTCAGGAAGCCTCGCCTTTCCTTGAAGACGGTACCCCCAACAAGCCGCTTTTCGGAGATCTGATGCACGACATGATGGCAGTGAATAGATCAATTGAAGTCTACCTACTCAATCCTGAGGGTCATATCCTCTATTCCGTAGTGCTGGATCATTCGGATGAGGAAAAACCATTGGAGCGGGTTGACCTTGGCCCTATCGAGAAATTCATCTCCAGCAATGGGGATCAGTACATTCTGGGAGATGATCCGCGCAACCGCGACAAGCAAAACATCTTCTCCGCAGCACATTTCAGCATTGATGGCAATGAAGGTTATATCTATATCATTCTTGCTGGTCAGGCTTATGAGAGTGTCAATAGAAGCCTTATCGCGAGCTATTTCTTTCGACTAGGTGGCGGTGCTACTTTGTTGACTATTGTCATTTCTATTTTACTAGGTGCGATATCGATTCTCGCACTTACCAGAAATCTCAGGGAAATCATCACACAAGTCAAACGGTTTAAGGAGGGCGACTATCATGCTCGGATTTCAAATGCAGAGAGCTCGGACATGAGTACACTAGCAGTGACGTTTAATGAGATGGCCGAAACGATCAGTAATAACATTGAAGAGCTTAAGTCGGTCGAGAAGCTTAGGAAAGAACTCACCGCCAATGTGAGTCACGACCTACGTACACCACTGGCGATCATGAAGGGCTATATCGAGACCATGCAGATCAAGGACGATAAGCTCACGTCGGAGGAAAGGGAAAACTATCTCGCCATTGTAAGTAAGAGCTTGGAAAAGCTGACCAAGCTCGTCACCCAGCTGTTCGAGTTTTCAAAGCTTGAGGCCCAACAAATAGAACCAGAGTGCGAGCCCTTCCATATTGGGGAATTGGCGGCCGATGTGCAGCGGAAGTACAAAATCATTGCTGATCAGCAGAAAGTAAGTCTGGAGATAGAGATCGCCCCAGATACACCTTTAGTTTTTGCTGATATCAGCCTTGTCGAGCGAGCCATTCAAAACCTGATAGACAATGCGCTCAGGTACACGCCAGAGGGCGGGCACGTGGCTATTATGGCTCAGACCACCAATAAGGCAGTCGAGATTTCAATTAAGGACACAGGGCCCGGTATCCCAATAGAAGATCAGTCCTTCATTTTCGAGCGATATAAGAGGTCAGGCACTAGTCGCAGGGAGGATCAAGGTGCTGGACTTGGTCTGGCCATCGTGAAGAAGATCATGGAAATCCACAGCACCACTATCAAGGTCATCAGCCAACCGGAAAAAGGGACGACTTTCCAGTTTTCACTTCCGGCTTATGCGGGCTGATCTTTGACCTACAAGGTTAACTCGATACTAGCAACTACATCATTAAGACATCTGATGGTTTTGAGCAGTCAGACTCCCAACAGGGGTAAGTTTCACTCTCTATCACAGAAATATCACAGAAATATCACAACTTAAAACAATTGTGATTTGTATGTTAGACTTACGCTGAATCATTATTCAAAAAATCCATTTCTGAGCTCTTAGAGCCATTTGTCGTCTACCTGACCGGGATAAAAATGTTAAATGTCTGTGACCGTCAGGCAATATCTCATCCGTTCATTTGCTCATAACGAAACAATTAAAAGACGACATGAAAAAACTTAATCTCTTATTAATGCTTTTCGCACTTACCTCAGTAATGGTGGGTTGTGGAGATGATGATGACGTAGCGCCCACAGTACCCAACGGTGGTACGATCTCGGGAGGACCTTTCGAGTTTGTAGTGGACGGTACCCCTGACATGGTAAGTGGTATAGCTCTAGATGATACGGACGTAGTAGGTGCCAACAGCACTTTTGTAATTACTGATGAAGCAGGCAATATACTAGGTCTACCCCCTACCATTGATGCTGTAGAAGGCGTAGACTTTGATGGTGCGGGGGTAGGTGTATGCTTTATTTGGCACCTGAGTTATGAAGATGGCTTGACAGGCCTTGAAGTTGGGGCTAATACGAGCGGATTAGACGGTACGTTTGATTTGTCTAACTCTATCGAAGTAAACAGAATAGAGCTGACGCTAACTGCTGCTACATTAGCAGGTGGTCCGTTCAGTTTCATCGTAGATGGATCTACCGACAATGTGAGCGGTATTACTATCGACGAGTCTGCTGCTACAGGTACCAACTCAAGTTTCGTCATTACTGACGATACTGGAAATATATTAGGTCTACCTCCTACTTTAGATGCTGTAGAAGGTGTTGACTTTGACGGAGCTGGAGCGGGTGTTTGCTTCATCTGGAACATAAGATATGAAGATGGCTTAACGGGTCTTGAGGCTGGTATGAATACAAGTATGCTCGATGGTACTTTCGCATTATCCAATTCCATCGAAGTTACCCGTCAAGCACTAAATGCTGGCACGTTAGCAGGTGGCCCTTTCGCATTCACGGTAGATGGCACACCTGACATGGTCTCGGGTATTACGGTTGATGTATCTGAGGCTGTTGGCACCAATTCTGGATTCGTGATTACAGATGACATGGGTAATATCCTTGGGCTACCACCAACTATCACTGCAGTGGAAGGTGTAGATTTTGATGGTGCCGGTGTAGGTACATGCCTGATATGGTATATCCGATACGAAGACAATCTTACCGGCCTTGAGGCAGGTATGAATACAGCCGACTTGGAAGGTGGTTATGCGTTATCTAACTCCATTACGGTGGAGAGAAACGGATTAGTAGCCGGAACGCTCACCGGTGGACCGTTCACATTCACGGTAGATGGTACTGCAGACATGGTCTCCGGCATCACACTGGACGATTCTAACAATACAGGAACAAATTCAACCTTTGTCATCACGGATGATATGGGCAATATCCTTGGGCTACCGCCAACTATCACTGCTGTGGAAGGTGTAGACTTTGACGGAGCAGGTGTAGGTGTATGCTTAATTTGGCACCTGACTTACGAAGATGGCATTACCGGCTTGGAAATGGGAATGAATACAGCCGATCTCGAAGGCTTCTATGGCCTATCGAATTCAATTACCGTCACAAGGCAATAGTCGCTGCGGTAGTAAGTGACGTTAAGTACAAACAGAAAAGCCTGGTAGTAAGACTATCAGGCTTTTCTGTTTTCTACTGATTGTCGTCCTCACACTCGAAAGCATGAGATTCAGGAAGCAATTTTCCCGCTTCATCTAAATAATGTCATATGGAATAAAAGAAATGAAGTAGTATTACTCAAGAAAGTACTGTGCTATGAAAAAGATTTTTTGGGCCCTCTTTGTGTTTTTTGCCATTGGTGTGGGACTGTATCCGATGCTTTATGTGCTTGTGGACATGCAGTATGGTTTTTTGGCATTAAAAACCGAAGAGCTAAAGAGTGTACTTTGGACGGTGCTATTCTACACTCACATTTCATTTGGTGGATTTGCGCTAATCATAGGCTGGCCGCAGTTCGTCAACAGATGGAGAATCAATACTCCCCAATTCCACAGAAAGCTAGGTATGATCTATCTCATCGCTGTTGGCCTGAGCGGAGTAAGCGGCCTCTATATTGCGCAGTTTGCTACAGGCGGCATCATCTCGGAGCTAGGCTTCAGCGGGCTAGCCATTGGTTGGCTCCTGACAGCAGGAATGGCCTTGTATACCGCAAAGAACGGAAGGTACATCGAGCACGAACAGTGGATGATCCGAAACTATGCGCTCTCCTTTGCGGCGGTCTCGTTGAGGATCATGCTTCCCAGCAGCACCGGTACTCTTCAGATTGACTTTGTCTCAGCCTACCAGGTCATTGCTTGGGCCTGCTGGGTGCCTAACCTGATTATTGCGGAAATGATCATTCGTCGGAACGTCAAGAGCAGAGCTGCCAGACGGCCAACACCAGTTTAGCCTCGGAACTCGCTGATCTCAAACAGGTTGCCATCAGGATCTCTAAAGAAGCATCTCACCTCGGCACCCCAATCGTAAGGAGGTGTGATAAACTCCGCTCCTCGTGATTTTAGTACCTCATAGGATCGTTTACAGTTAGTTACTCTGATTGTATAAGCGTGATGCACCCGGTTTGGGTCACGTTTGGCATCAAAATGTACATCTGGCTTATCTGCGGTGGGCTCTCCGCCAGTCACCAGTAGCAGCCAATGCCCGAGAAATTTCATAACCGTAGAGGTACCGCCATAAGTTCTCACGAGCTCAGCGCCCAAGATATCCTCATAAAAGGTCAATGATTTTGACATATCTGACACCACCAAAATGGTTGTGATTTCCATGCCTTCTTCCGGGAAAATGTGGGTAAGATCACTCATAGAGTCTCGCTAAAGCATTACTTTATTACTTTTTATGCGTTCTATTGAAGCGCTAATTACCTGCTTAAGCACCTCAACATCCAAGTCATCGAGTTTCTTAAAATAGAGGCAACCCTTGCTACGCTTGTGCTTACCCACACGAGAGATCATTTCTTCTATCTCTTTAGAAGAACCCATGACGTAAATTGTCATGGTTTGCTTCCGTGGAGAAAACCCGCATAACATCCACTCTCCTTCTCGTCCACTTTTGTACTTGTAGTTGTATCTGCCAAACCCAATAATCGAGCCGCCCCACATCTCCGCCTTACAACCGGATATTTCACTCATCATACTGACCAGTGCTTTACTGTCAGCTCGTTTTTGTTCATCAGCCACTGTAGCTATGAAATCGTCTACACTCGCTGTATTTCGTTTAGTTTTTGGCTCGGCCATATGCTTACCTTTGATGTCTAGTTACTGAATTTACAAAACTCCTGGACATTAATCCAAGATCAATTCTTCGCTAAGCTGATCAAAATTAATTGTCAGCTCAATTAATTAACTAAATTTGGATTAGCAGGAATCAGTGCCTAGTGGTTAAACGCTTATATTCCCTGTATTGATTAAACCAGTTCATCCATTGTACACAAGAGCATTTAGCATATTGGTTATGTGTCTATTGTCGATCCTATCGGCAAATGCCCAAATACAGCCCCTATCAAGAAGTGATTCGGGTACGATACAAAGCTATAGCGATAAGTATGAAGAGGAGCTTAAGATCAACAGGGTCAAGGAAGCCTCGAGATACCTCAATGAAATTGCTTTTCTATACTGGAATCACAACTACTACCGGGAAGCCGCCGACTACTACGAGCAGTCGCTTGAGCTAAACAGTACTATCGACAATGAGAATGGTATTGCCATGATTCATAATAATCTGGGCATGCTCTACGCTGACCTGGGTGAATATGAAAAATCCCTTGAGAGCTTCTCAAAAACCCTGGCGGCCAGACGAGCCAATGATGAAAAATATGGCATCATCTCCGCATTGATCAACCGCTCAGTTGTCAACAATAACCTCAAAGACTATGATCAATCAATCACAGACCTATTGGAGGCATTGGATATTGCTCGTGGCATGAACGACATGTCTCAAATGAAGAGTGTCTACGGTATGCTTTCAGAGAGTTATGAGAAAAAAGGTGATGTAGACAAATCACTGCAGTATTTTGAACTCTATAAGTCATTTCATGAGCAGCTCCAGCGGGACAAAGTTGAAGACATACAACAGGAACTCGAAAAAGAGAGTATTGAACGTAAGCTCGCACTGGCCGAATCACAGTCCAAAGAGCTGGAATTACTCAAAAATCAACTGGAGCTGAGGCAGAGAGATCAGACCATCCTTGAAAAAGACTCTATCAATCAATCACTGTACGAGGATCTGTCAAGAGCAGAAATTGCTATCAAGCTACAGGAAAATGAGGCGCGCCTGAAGGCGCAGGAAGCCCAGATCGCTAAGGAAAGAACCGAATCATTAGAGAATCGTCAGTTCTTCACTATAGTGATTGCTAGCATCCTTATCATATCTGCCATTGTCATAGCGGTAGTGCTCTTCATATTATTCAGAAGGACCAGAGAAAACAACATAATCCTCGCCGAAAAGAATGCAGCAATCGAAGCGCAGCGACTTGAGCTCGAAGAGTCTAATCAATTGAAAAACAAGCTCTTCTCGATAGTTGCTCATGACCTTAAGAGCCCCATTACCAGCCTTCAGGGTTTCATGTATATTATTGATGACTTTGAGCAGTCACCCGAGTTGAAGGAAGCTTTTTCCCATCTCAAACTACAGCTAGCCAGTGTATCCAACATGCTCGAGAATCTCCTGAAATGGTCTCAATCCCAAATGGATAAGCTTGTTGCTAAGCCCCAAAAGACAGATGTCTATCAGATCGTAAAGGAGAATATCGAGTTGATCTCCCCAACGGCGCTCAGTAAAAATGTAGAGGTGATCAACAAAGTGCCTGTCAAGGAGAGTGCCTATGCTGACCCTCAAATGGTACAGATCGTCCTTCGCAACCTTATCCAGAATGGTGTAAAATTTACCAAGCCCGGAGGCAAAGTGGAAGTCACCACACAAGGTGAAAATGGAACCTTAGATATTAAAGTAAAAGACAGTGGTATCGGCATGAGCAACAGCAAAATAGCAGAGTTGTTTAGCCTGCAGAATGCCAACCCAAGCATGGGTACCAATCAGGAACCCGGCACTGGACTCGGACTATACCTCTGCTCCGAATTACTCAAAAAGAATGATGGCAAGATCATCGTAGAAAGCGAACCCGACAAAGGATCAACCTTCACCGTATCTCTCAAAAGACATGATTAAACGATTGCTAATGGGCGCACTCGCCCTGACTACCGTAGTATGTGCCTATGCACAAGAGCGCACGCCGAAATCCTACGTAGGAGAAGATGGAAAGCTCTATTGGAACAAGCATATGCCGGTGTACCTATTTATCGGTAGCACACCGGATAAAGCCGATCATCTGCTTGAAAGCGAATCGACTCCAGCTTATGCCAATCCCCATTACCTTGATACCGAAGGCATCAACTTCATTAGGTCAAAAGATGCCTTTGACGTTGAGAATCAGCGCATCATCGAGCCTCGCATCGAGGTACTGTACGAGTTGTATGCTGACGGCATTGCTCCCCTATCGGAAATCGCACTGGAGAACGCCCCACGATATGCAGCAGGTGGGAAAGTCTATTTTGGCAAGGGACTGACCGCTTCATTGTCCTCCAAAGATCAGATCTCAGGTGTTGAGCAGGTTTTTTACAAGATCAATACCG
The DNA here is from genome assembly GCA_965229505.1 of Cyclobacteriaceae bacterium. GTDB lineage: Bacteria > Bacteroidota > Bacteroidia > Cytophagales > Cyclobacteriaceae > UBA6059. Next base: position 4,664,953 of record OZ245881.1, on the reverse strand, counting down.
CAGGATTCTCTCCTTATAAGAATACTCTGGATATGTCCTCACAAGGTGAATATACCTTAAGCTATTATGCTAAAGACAATGTGGGTAATGCGGAGCAGGCAAAGTCCTCCAGCTTTATTGTGGATACGACCAACCCGGAATCCAATCTGAACATCAATGGCATCACCGATGACAATGTTATCTCTGGAGGAAGTAAGATCTACATCCTCACTGAGGACAACCTCTCAGGCGTTCGCAATACCTACTATAAGTTTGATAATGGTGAGTTTAAGAAATATGCTCCCGGCAGTGCCATCAACTTTAGATATCTGGACGATGGCAATCACGTGCTTACGTACTATTCAGATGATAACGTCGACAATGTAGAAGCGCAAAAGACTTTGACCTTCTACTTCGACAAAACTGCCCCACTTATGGCTGCCGATGTTCTTGGGGACAGATTCGTAGTGGACGATCAGGTCTATTTTTCCGGTAGGACTAAACTGAAACTAACAGCGGTAGATAACAAAGTCGGGGTAAAAGAAATCAGATACTCCATCGATGGTGGTGAGTTTGGAAAATATGATCAGCCCTTCTACCTCCCAAGCGTATCGGGTGACCATACAGTGCGCTACTACTCCATCGACAACATGGAGAATCAAAGTGCCAGCACGGGTGGAGGCTTTGAGGAGTTCAAGCACACGGTCAATAAAATCTATGTTGACTTGACAGGCCCCACCTTATCGAATAGTATCCTGGGTAAGCAAACCGTGAGAAATGACACGTTGTTGATAGGCCCTTCAAGTCGTATCAGGCTCAACGCGACGGATGGTGAGTCGGGGCTGAAGTCGGTAACCTATAGCGTCAATCGCGAAACCGTAGAAAACCCGTACAGTGATCCGTTTAGTATCACAAAAGAAGGGGCTTATACATTAGAGTATTTTGGATATGACAATGTAAATAACAGAAATGTTGATGAGTTTCACTTCCAGGTAGACGCTACTGCCCCGGCTATCTTCTTTCAGTTTACGGTTGGTTCAATTGGCACGAAGGATGGATTGGACGTCTATCCATCAGACGCAGGATTGTTCATAGCCGCTACCGATCAAAAAGCAGGATTGGCCAATATCTACTACGCTATCGATGGTGATGCGGAGAAGCCCTACGGTAATCTCATCAGTGGACTTAGGAGGAATAAGGAGCATACCATCAAAGCACGTGCAGTTGACCGGCTGGGCAATGAGTCCACGAGTGAAGTGACTTTTTATATTGAGAAGTAAGATAATTTGAGGTAGTCTGGAGAAATGTTATTGAGCACTTGGCTATATTCTTTCAAGATACTCAGGCCTTTTCTTAAAAAATTAAAACAATTACAGAGTAGAAATAGCTCTACAAAAAAGGCTGTTGTTGACAAAAAAGTGGCTTCCATTAAGAAGCTTCAAACCCAACCTTCCAAAGAGTTGGTTAGAAAAGATGTCACGAACATAGCTATTCAGGAAGGCCTCACTCTGGTGGTTTATTGGAAAGTACTTAACATCGGAAAAGGCCCTGCTGTCATATTGAAGGTCTATAATCGGGAAATTTTAAAATTCGATTGTTTCGGCAAGGAAAAAGGACATTATCATGTCTATCCTCATTACAACAATCGCATCTGGTTTATTGAAGACAGTGCTGCTGATCAAGTACGACGCACCAGATTAGAATTGGAAATGAACGGTCCCAAATATTTGAGGAAATATTTGTCGGACTTTCCTAAAAACTCCAAACTCCGTCATATTGATGCTAAGTTGCCGGATCTTGGAAATGCCTTAGATCAAATGGAGGAAAGAATGAATTTTTTTCTCTCCAATATCCCGGAGCTAAAAGAAATATAATCACCGAAAGAATGGCGAATTACATTTTTTGGTCTGCCAAAAGCTGCTCATAATCATACTGTAAATCCTCGTGAAGGCTGGATACGGCCTTTTCGATTCTTGCAATCTGCCGGTCATAGAGATTCTTCATCGTCGTACTGCGATGAAAGTTGAACGGTAAATCCTTCATTAGCTCGCAGAAGTGAAGCAAAAGCTCGATTTCGGTAGTCTTCTCACTGCTGTACTTGATAAACTGGTTGGTCATGCGCAGTGCTTTCCTGATACCTTTCTTTGCATAATAGAGATGTGAGGAATTGATCTCACGAAACTGCTCTTCCACCACATCCTTTGCTGATTGCACATAGTAAGGTTCATCGTCCGCCATGAACAGCAGATAGGTCAGCAGCTCCTTGTTGTCTTTTTTGAACTTCGCCAAACGCAGGCAAAACTCCATCACCTTATTCGAGTCTGTTTCTTTGAGTGCTTTCTTAATTTCCGAAACGGTTGCTGCCTTCAATTCACTTTGGTTTAGTTGCTAACAAAAATAGGCCTAACGGAACAATGTCCGACAGGCCTATTTGATAATATCAGTTGTTGAATTAGCTTACTTCAATGCACGGTCAAACAACGCCTTCATTTCCTCCCAGCTCTGCTCGTCTGCTTCTTTCTGATAAGCGAGTGGTAGACCAAACTCCTCACCCATCGCATCAGCACCCTCACTGGTGAATGCATGAACTGCACCTTCATAGTTTATGAATTTATAATTCGCTCCTGCTGCATCCATGGCTGCTTTCCAGCCTTCGATATGTTCTGGTTTTACGAATGGGTCGTCCGCTCCATTAGCCACTAAGATCTCAGCCTTGATCTCTTCCTCGCCTGGCATAATTGGTAAGCCTAAGCCTGCGTGAAAAGCGGCAACTGCATCAATATCATAGCCGGCATTGGCCATGGATAATGCGACGCTACCGCCAAAGCAATAACCAATCACTGCGATGCGCTCAGAGTCAACCGTGGGGTCAGCCTTCAAAGTCTCCAATGCCTGCTCAAAACGTGCTTTTGCTTCCGGTAAGTTGCTTAGTGCCTCCCTCATGAACTTACCTGCATCATCGGGGTGCTCTGCTTTCTTGCCATCTCCATACATGTCTACCGCCAATGCCGTGTAACCGAGCTCTGCCAGCATATCAGCACGCTCACGGGTATAGTCATTGTGGCCCCACCATTCATGAATGACTAATACTCCAGGTCTCTTGTCGGTGGCGTTAGCATCTTTGACCAAATACCCTTTCATCGTAGTAGAGTCTGTGGCATAGGTCACTTCCGTCCCGGTGATATTGACTTCTATTTCCACTACCTCTTCGGTCTTTTCTTCTTCAGTTGCTTTTTGCTGATTTCCCGAGCACGAAATAACCAATGCCCCTACCAGGATTACAGCAAAATGATTTAAGTATCTTTTCATAGTTTTTGATTCGATTAGATATCAAAAATACATATTTTTTAAGGCGCGTAAAAGTGCGCTGGTTTAAGAAAACAGCTGAAGTAGTTCATGAGTAGAATAGAAAAGTACGGGGAATGGGCGTTAGTCGCTGGTGCTGCAGAGGGTTTGGGAGAAGCCTTCTGTACGTTGTTGGCGCAGCAAGGAAAGAACCTGATCATCATTGACAATCAGGTGGAAAAGCTACAAGCGCTCTCTGATAGTCTCATCAGCAAGTATGAAATAGAAACTGAGGTAGTCTGCAAAGATCTCACTGATCCATTAGTTATTTCCAATGTGACCAAGCGAGTAAAGCACCACCGATGCAGGCTATGGTTTTACATAGCGGCTTATGGCCCTGTGAAGCCCTTTCTTGACTACTCCAATGAAGAACTGGAAACGACAATATCCCTCAATTCAAAAACTCCGTTACTTCTTGCGCACAGCTTTGTTGATCTGTGGCTGGATAAGGAGCCGGCTGGCTTCATGCTGATGTCTAGCTTATCAGGCCTGAGAGGCACCAAGCTAGTGGTGCCGTATGCGGCCACCAAAGCTTTTGACTGGAATCTCATCGAAGGCCTGCATCATGAGTACAAGGATACCAACCTCGACTTTATTACCGCCTGCGCAGGCCCTATCCTGACGCCTAAGTACATCGCCACTGCACCTAAAAAGCATGTGCTAAAACCCAGAGAACGTTCTGCTGAATATATCGCACAGACTGTCCTAAACAACTTTGGTAAGCGCTATATGATCATACCTGGAATAGAGAACCGGATCGGAGAAACCGTCCTCTCGAAGCTCCTACCAAAAAGTACAGCCAGCAAAATAGCCAACTGGGTGATGGGTGCTATTTACAGCGATAAGCTTAGATCAGATAAGGAATAACTGCCTTTCGCTCCTTAGGATAATCCTCAAACTTCTCCTGGTACCACTCGTGGTGGTTGAGGGCTCTGGGGATCAGGTTGGCGGCTGTCCAAACAGCAAATGACAGGGCAGGCACAGACGCAGCAGCTATCGCAAATCCTGTCCACTCGATGATCTCCCCAGAGTAGTTGGGGCAACTAATCCACTTAAACAGCCCGGCCCTAGGTATGACATAGCTAGTATTATCTTTCCTCAGTGCAATCAAATGATTATCCGACCTGTGGTTGATGATCATTCCCAGAAAGAATAATCCAACACCCAGGTAGAGTGTCCATGAGAGTTGGGTACTGGTTTCACTTAAGTAGCCCAAAAAATAACCGTTGACAAATCCATTAACTCCATTGAAGAATACTGCGCTCAGCACTATCGCCAGTGGCATTTTCTTTCCTTTGGTCTTAAGTCGAAAGGGGAAAATCAAGGTACGGTTGATATAGTGGACTGACCAGAGCGCAACAATGATCAATTGCGGTAGCTGTAACTCAGTAGGCCCTGTGATGGCTAGTATGGGCATAATCAGTAAGGCTGGCAGCTCCATCCAAAACCAGCCCCAGTTGTTGTTGACCATCATACCCCAGCCGTCGGTAGCATGTCTGCCATAGGGCTGTTTGATCTTCAGCAAAAAGACAAAAGTGATCACCGCAATAGCAATCCAACCCCAGACTAAATAGTCAAACCACATGTGATTAATTAGTTGATGTTCTGATGAGTTGATTGGTTGATGTTTTGATTGGATGATGTACTGATGAGTTAATTTGAAGATTTGATAATGGGCTGATTAATAATTTTCCATTCTCAATTACCTAACCGCGTCAATGACCATCCTCACCATCTCGCCTATCTTTGATGGTTCCAGCCAGCGCGTGACAATGACCAGATCATTGCTGTTGTCAACGACGATGAAGTTACCACCAAAACCCGCCGCATAGTACACCGATTCGGGTACCCCTTCCCAATAGCGTCTTCCGTCCTTTTGGTTCAACCACCACATGTAGCCATAGTTCACATTGGCCTGTGAGGGCTGCTGTATCATATTAATCCAGTCTTCGGAGATGAGCTGCTGCCCGTCCCAGTTGCCCTTGCGAAGAAATAGATAGCCAAAGCGAGCATGGTCCATGGTATTGATGAATACCCCACCACCATTGTGGCCACCACCACTGACCGACTGCATTTCTACACCATCGATAAGCACGAATGAATTAGAGTAGCCATACCATCGCCAAGTTGTAGATGCTCCGATTGGATCCATCACCCGCTCTTTCAAGATTTGCGGTAGCGGCTTACGCCATACATTGAGCAGCGAGTAAGCCGCGACATTGACACGCACATCGTTGTACTCGAAGACGGTACCTGGCTCTGAAAATTCACGAATCTTCCAATCGTCAATATCACCCTCAGCTGGTGGCCGATCCCCCCAGTCTTTGCCTCCAAAGAGCTCTCCAGTCCAATCAGAAGACTGTGTCAACAAATGATCCCAGGTGATCTTGCTGTTGTGGCGACCGTCGAAAGTACCGTCCCATACATAGTGGCCTACCTTGTCGTCCATGCTGCCGATCAGCCCTTCGTCGTACGCCAGCCCGGCAGTGGTGCTCAGATAACTCTTGGTGACGCTGAAGGTCATGTCTACCCTGTCCACATCACCCCATTGGGCTACCACATAGCCGTCTTTGATAATCATGCCGGCCGGCCCGCCGCGCTTTTTCGTCGGGCCGATCAACTCATGGTAGGGCTCTCGCTTGAATGCCTCGTAGGTCGCGATACGCATATCGATAGAGCCGCTGTACTCATTGTTCTGGGCGAATGACACGGCATCTTGCACCGCAGTATTGTTCATGCCCACCTCGCTGGGTGCTTTGGTTTCCCATGTCCCCCTATCGGGAAAATAGGTCTGGGCATGGACAGCCAATGTGCTAAGCCAAATCATAGCTACCACAGGTAATGCTTTATTAATTAATCTCATCTTCATCATTTTATACATACTAAAGTAAGGTCAGTTCGATATAAGAGAGTCAATTTTTATTCAAAAATGGCACGAATAGTCTCCTTTCGGGAGGAGCAAGAGGTGGGTCAATAATCAAATTGTCATTTTTGAATCAAAATTGACATAAAGAGAAAATGATTTCTCAAAAACCCACCCCCAGCCCCTCCAGGGATGGGATTGATGGCATTTTCTCTTTACTCTTACATCGAACTCAGGTTAAAGTAATAAGACTCAGAATCAAAAGGCAGCATCGAGCGGTTGATGGTATCAAAAAATGACAGATGGTTCCCATCTACAACCATTAATAGCTATATTGATTGATCGCTTAAAAACTAACCTTATGAGAAATATAGACAGACGTCAATGGTTGAAAGCAGCTGGCCTTACGGGCTCGCTTGCTATGTTTGGTACCGCCGGAAATGCAGCCGCCAGCCTGGTGGAATTTCCTGCTAAGCGGGTCATCGCACCCAATGGCCTGGTGAAACTCAACTCTAACGAGAATCCATATGGTCCTTCCGATAGCGTACGAAAAGCGATCACCGAAAGCTTTGATACGGCCTGTCGCTATCCATTCGCAGCATTGCAGGGGTTGATCGAGATGATCGCTGAGAAAGAAGGCGTCACGAAAGAGCACATCGTCGTGACTGGTGGATCTACTGAAGGGCTCAACGCTACCGGCCTCACCTATGCTATCGGTGGTGGAGAGATCATCGCTGCACATCCCACCTTCCAGGCGATGCTCAACTATGCCGAAGGCTTTGGCGCCTATGTACACCGCGTACCCGTCAATGATAAGATGGAGCACGATCTGGAAGCCATGGCACAGCGCATTACAAGTAAGACTCGCCTAATCTTCCTATGTAACCCCAACAATCCTACCGGAACATTGTTGGATGCTGGCAAAGTGCGTGACTTCTGTGACTCCATCTCAGAACGAGCAGTTGTCTTTAGCGATGAAGCCTACTACGACTTTATCACCACTCCTGACTATCCTTCCATGACAGAGTTGGTCAGAGAGGGCAAAAACGTAATCGTCAGTAAAACCTTTTCAAAAGTCTACGGCATGGCCGGAATACGGGTGGGCTATTTGGTGGCAAGACCTGATATCGCTGAGCGGCTAAGAGGTAATGTGATGGCCAACACCAACATACTGGGTATTGCCGGGGCGAAGCAAGCGCTTAAAGATGATGACTTCTACAAGTTCAGCGTGGCTAAGAATATGGAAGCCAAAGCACACATCTATGGGGTATTGGATGACCTGAAGCTGGACTATATCAAGTCGCACACCAACTTTGTCTTCTTCTACACAGGAAAGCATATCAATGAAATGATCGCTCAGATGAAGGCTCAGAATGTATCTATCGGACGCCCCTTCCCTCCGATGTATGACTGGGCGCGAATCAGTACAGGCACGATGGAAGAAGTCAAAGCCTTTGGGGTAGCATTAAAGAAAGTGATGGCCTAAATTAATTGACAATGAACAATTGATAATTGATGATGGTGTGCGCCACGGCTGGCGCGATTTTGTAACTCTTGCACCTATCTAGCGCGGAAGTTACTTCCGTGCTTTGCCCACCAAGAGGACGAATGACACAAATTTGTAACCGCAGCTGGCGCGATTTTTAACTCGTGTCCTATTATTTTCATTTTGCATTTACTAATCAACGTACGATAACACAAAACAAAGATTGATGACCGTAGTAATGATTGGAGGCACGCCCTCAACAATACAAGAACTAGAGAAAAAGCTGGAACGATTCGAGCGCCTCCATGCCGTGCAGTATGAGCGCAGAGAAAAACACAATTCCTGTGCCTATACCTTGCACTTTGAGCCTGGTAAGGAACCAGATGCTGAACTCATTAAAATCATGACCATCAGCTTTAATAAACTCTTTGTTACTATTGTAAATGAAAAATCTTCCAGACTCTTCTATGAGGGCAAGGAGATTAAGTATGAGGATGAGTAAGGTTACGCTTAGTGGCTAACTCTTAAACGATGTGGCCCAGCCGCATTGTCGATGGCCTACCGCAAGGGTCAGTTGTTCTCAAAATAACCATCTATTAAGCCAGGTCCAGCGTGTCAATAGATTTCCAGTTTGGATCAATTCTGGTTCTCTTCAAAACGGTAATCTCCTCTAAGGGAAACTTAGCTGAATAAACTTTACCAAGAAAATGTGCTTTTGAATCAAGGAATTGTTGCTTATCATAAGCCCGAGCGATGGTCAGATGAGGGTTTTGGTGACCTTTGTGACTATCAGACTTAAGATTAAACTCAGCACGAAAGACCATTTTTAAAAATTGTTGGATTTCATTTAGCATTAAGATGGGCTTGGGCACTACAAAGAGCACCCCAGTCGGATCAAACGTAGCAAAACCCTCTAGGCTTATTTCAAAAGCGGAAACTTGGCCTATTTGCTGTTTCAAACGATCAATGAGTTCTCCTTCTTTTCGAATATCAAGTAGACAATTGCCGACAGTGATATGAGGTTTTGAAATGAGAAACTTTGCTTCTCCAAACCGATCTAGGTATTCCGCCTTAAACCGATTAATATCACCTAGAATATTTTGAGGTGGGTTGATCACAAACAAGTACTCGGCTCTCGTGACGTGATGTGCATTAAGATCTAGCTTCAATTGATCATGCATTATGGCTTTACTTGATCAGTAGTTAATAGAAACCGAATTGTACTGTCTAAAGTTCATCAAAAGAAAAAGCCGTGATCAGTGATCACGGCTTTGATTCTATAAACAACATTAACCCACATATCAGCCCGTTGTGTGACTGATATGACTGCAAATTATGAAAAATACGGATTATTGCAATTCATAGGCTAGAAAAAATACCTTTCATAGATCAATTTAATAGTAACTATAATTTAGTAGCCTCAAATTGAAACTGCAATCATCGCTAATTACGCATAATCCTAATTCCGTGCCTCAATTCAATACTAGCTCCGGAAGGAACCTTAATTAACCCTTCGCCGGAATTGAATGCGTTGGGCTCGCAGGTCATCGGTTCGATAGCGATGGACTGACGATCCTCTGGTGTGTAAACCTGTAGGTAGTTGTACTTGCCTTCTCCCATCTCCTGCCAGAATGCAAGCGTCAGGTTCTCCTCGGGATATTTTAAAAATATTTGATCGTCCTTCAAAACGAAACAATCATCAAGTTGGGTTGAAGCTATTGTAGCTAATTTATCAAAGTGGTCGTAGCGCTCAGACTTTCCGGTAGGAATACCCAAGTCATTGGTTTCGAGCTTGCCAAGGGCATGAAACTCGAGTTCAAGAGCACCTATCCCATTGCCACAAAAGAAATATGGATGCCAACCGTCTCCGAATGGCATCAAACGGTCACCGGTATTTTTGATTCTGGTAAGGATAGACAACCCATCTGTGGCATGAAGCCGATAAGTCAACTCAAGATCAAAAGTGAATGGATAGCCACGTACCCCACCCTTATAAGTATGACTTAACGAAAGAGACGCTTGGTCGCTCTCACAGAGTTGTCCCTTCACTTGCATTGGTAGTCTGCATAGAAAACCATGGATACTATTGGGTTCGCCTATCTTACTTTGATCCAGTTGATATTCCTGACACTCAAAGGAGTAGTGGCCATTCTCAATTCGATTTGGGTATGGAATAAGCTTTGGCCCCTGAAAATTGACATCTATCATTTTCTCAAGTTCCTGATGATCCATGTAATTCTTTAACAATGCTAATTGACCCGATTTAGCCCTGATCTTCCAGTCATTCAAAAGACCCCCAAATGCAGGAATAATACTTATGGATTCTTCCTCATGGGCAGTTTTGATTTGATATTGCTCATAGGGGCCAAATTGAGTTTTTTGAATTTTATACATGCGTCATGCTTATGTCACTAAACTAGTCATATTGGCCAAATCTTGCATTTATTTATTATGCATGCATAACATATTTAATTATCTTCCCCATCCAATAACCCCAAAATGAGCGATAATCGATGGACATAAAAAAGAAGTTTGACTTAACAGGAAAGGTAGCCATAGTGACCGGTGCAAGTAAAGGCATTGGAGAATACATGGCCACCGCATTTGCACAAGCTGGGGCCAGTGTAGTCGTCTCAAGTCGCAAGCAGGAAGCCGTAGATGAGGTGGCAAAGTCAATTGTAAAACAAGGTGGTATCGCCACCGGCGTTGCAGCAAATACCGGTAGTCTCGAAGAATTAGAACAACTGGTCAACAAAACTGTGGAGCTCTATGGAGGGATTGACATTATTGTGAATAATGCGGCAACCAACCCTGTTTTTGGACCAGTTATTAATACAAATGAAGATGTCTTTGATAAAATTATGAATGTCAATGTCAAGGGACCTTTCGAGTTTGCTAAAATGGCCTTTCCTCATATGAAAAAGCGTGGTGGCGGTTCGATCATTAACATTAGCTCCATTGGAGGGTTGAGCCCTGAGCCCTTCCTAGGTATCTACAGTGTCAGCAAATCTGCATTAATCTCTCTTACCAAGGTGCTCGCCAAAGAATGGGGGCCTATGGGTGTCAGAGCCAATGTGATCTGCCCGGGTCTGATAAAGACGAAGTTTAGCCAAGCCCTATGGAGCAACGAGCCTATAGTAGACAAAATGACGAAAGAGCTCCCTCTACCGAGAATTGGTCAGCCTGATGAAATGGCCGGGCTAGCATTATTCCTTGCCTCAGAGGCCTCTTCATACTGCACAGGTGGTGTTTACACCGCTGATGGGGGTTATACCATTTGATCATTCTCACCAAGCATTAATCTCACTTACATGGTTGACATATTTGCATCAGAAAAGCTAAAAGCATTATATCCTAAGATTAAAGCATATGTGCAGGAAGAGCTTATTCCTTTAGAGGATAAGATCATGCACATGCCTTTCAAAGAAGTAGAAGCGACTATCCTTAATGATAAAAGAGCAGGGGTAAAAAAGATGGGTTGGTGGGCTCCTCACCTATCGGAAAAAGATGGAGGGCTGGGGCTGGAACTTGTGGATTTTGGCCAACTCAGCGAAGTACTTGCGCATTCACCGGTAGGTCACTATGTGTTTAACTGTCAAGCGCCGGATATAGGTAATATGGAGTTGCTACATAAGTACGCTTCTGATGATGTCAAAGGCCGATTTCTACAGCCGCTAATGGACGGGGAATTACGGAGTTGCTTCAGTATGACAGAACCAGAGTTTGCCGGTTCAAATCCGGTGCGTATGGCCACCTCTGCTGTCAAGGAGGGTACTGACTATGTCATTAATGGCCACAAGTGGTTCACTACTGCTGCTGATGGCGCTTCATTTGCGGTCGTAATGGCCAATACATCGCCGGATGATGAAAATAAGTATGCACGAGCAAGTATGATCGTGGTACCTACCGACAATCCTGGATTTGAAATAGTGAGAAACATACCCATAATGGGTGAAGCCGGTGAAGGCTACATGAGTCATGCGGAAGTGAGGTATAAGGATTGTCGTGTGCCTCAGTCAAATATCATAGGTGGTGAAGGTATGGGGTTCATGCTGGCACAGGAGCGCCTCGGTCCAGGACGTATCCATCACTGCATGCGGTGGATTGGCATAAGTGAAAGAGCACTGGGTATGATGTGTCAGTATGCTGCCAGCAGGGAGTTGAGCACGGGTCGGATGCTCGGCCATATGCAGACCATTCAAAATTGGATTGCAGAGAGTAGAGCTGAGATTAATGCCGCCAGATATATGGTGCTTCATACTGCTCACAAGATTGATCAGCAGGGCAATAAAGCCTCTAAGGATGAAATCTCTACCATCAAATTCTTTGTGGCCAATATCTTACAGCAAGTGATAGACAGGGCCATCCAGGCACATGGTGCCCTCGGCGTGACGGACGATACGATTCTATCCTGGTACTACCGTCACGAGCGAGGTGCAAGAATCTATGATGGCCCGGACGAAGTACATAAGTCTGTAGTCGCTAGATCAATGCTCGGAGAGCATGGCCTTAACCTTCGAAAATCAAAATGAATGATCAGAGCATAGACAGTGCCGGTGCTGTAAGGCATGGCGAAGAATTGGATGTAGGAAAGCTTGTCAAGTATTTGCAAGGGCAAGTGGATGGTTTTCCATCTTTCATAGAAGTGCGTCAATTCCCTGGAGGGTTCTCTAATCTGACCTATCTCATTTCAACAGATAACAAGGAATATGTGCTGAGAAGACCCCCATTTGGTGCAAACATCAAGTCGGCACATGACATGGGGCGAGAGTATCGCGTACTTAGTGCGTTACAGCCGGTTTATTCAAAAATACCTCAGCCATTAGTCTATTGTGAAGATGAATCAGTTATTGGTGCGCAGTTCTATATGATGGAGCGCGTCAAAGGATTGATACTCAGAAACAAGCCGCCCAAAGGGCTGGAGCTGACTCCCGAACTGATGAAGTCGATTTCTGAGAGGACTATTGCCAATCTGGTTGACCTTCATGCATTAGACCTATCGGAAAATGGATTGCTGGAGCTCGGAAAGCCCGAGGGATACAACCAGCGGCAGGTAGAAGGTTGGATTAAGAGGTATCAAAATGCTCAAACAGATGATATCGAGTCCATGAATGAAATAGCTCACTATCTGAGCGCCAACATCCCAGCTGACGAACCTCCCGCTTTCATCCACAATGATTACAAGTATGACAACATAGTACTTGATGCGAATCAACCGGACAAAATATTAGCGGTGCTTGACTGGGAGATGAGCACTGTAGGCAATCCTCTCATGGATCTGGCTACTTCACTGGCTTATTGGGCCGAAGGTGCAGACTCTCCTGCCCTCAAGCCATTTAACCTGACATGGCTTCCCGGAAATTTGAATCGCGCAGAAGTGCTCGACAGATATGCTGAAAAATCAAGTCGTGACATTCATCATATGGTCTATTATTTCGCCTTTGCCAGTTTCAAATTAGGCACGATTGTGCAGCAGATTTACGCTAGATATAAAAAGGGGCTTACCAAAGACCCAAGGTTTGCCATGCTTATCGAAGTAGTCAAGGCTTGTGGACAGAATGGTGTCAAAGCAATAGACAAAGACAGAATTTCGAATTTGAACTAACTCAAATATGACTGAAGTAAAACTTAATGATATCAAAAACTTCCTTGTACTAGGAAGCGGTACTCTGGGATTAAGAGTAGCGTTGCAGGCCGCTATTAGTGGTTTTAATACTACTGTCTATGACATTAACGATGAAGCACTCACTTCCGGCAAGAATATACAGATCAAAATTCTGAAGAGTCTTATTAAGTCCGGTCATATTCCTGATGCGAAGTTTGATGAGATCCTGTCGAGATTAAGTTTCACTTCCAATCCTGAAGAGGCTGCCAGAGATACAGACTTCATTAACGAATCCGTGACCGAGGAACCGGACATCAAGGAAAAAGTCTGGAAGCAATTCGGTGAATTGTGTCCTGAGCATACGGTATTCACCACCAATACCTCCTACTTGCTTCCATCAATGTTTGCGGAGGCGAGCGGAAGACCGGAAATGTTCTGTGCCTTTCATTTTCATGATGTCTTCACCGCTCGTGTCGTTGACATTATGCCACATCCTGGTACAGCACCTTGGATGATAGAGCTGCTAGATGCTATGGGCAAGCGACTCAACCAGATTCCCGTTAGGATGAAACGCGAGAACCCTGGATATATATTCAATACTATGCTCATGGCATTTTTGGGGGCGGCCGGAGCGTTGGTCACTTATGATATTGCTGCTATTGAAGATGTCGACCGCAGTTGGATGGGCAATTTCAGCATGCCGGCAGGCCCGTTTGGCATTATGGATCAAATTGGTCTTGATACGGCATGGCATGTGACACACAAGATGAAAGATAGCAAGAGTCAGAAATTCGCCGAGCTTTTAAAGGGATATATTGACCAGGGAAAGCTCGGTATCAAGACCGGAGAGGGCTTTTATAGTTACCCCAACCCAAGCTATCAGTCACCAGAATTTCTAAAATGAGTCAAGACGACAACCAGAATGAAAAAAGTTTATCACCTATCAACCTGTAGTACCTGCCAACGAATTATCAAGGAGCTCGGTATAAGCGAAGAATTCGTTAAACAAGATATCAAAACAGAAAAAATTACGCCAGAGCAGATTGATGAAATGAAGGCCCTTGCAGGCAGCTATGAGTCACTTTTCTCAAGAAAAGCCATGAAGTATCGATCAATGGGACTTAATGAGATGGACTTAAACGAGGAGGACTACAGAAAATACGTTCTTGAGGAATATACATTCTTAAAACGTCCAGTTTTCATCATTGATGATCAGATTTTTATCGGTAATAGCAAGAAGAACGTTGAAGCCGTTAAAGACGCTTTGAATTAACGCCAAATCAAATTCTATTATCCGAACTCGGAGGATGGCGGTTCCGGTTTTCGCTGGCTGATTGAACCCTACCGCCTTTTGGCAGAACGTAGAGGATATTCAATTTCTTAGAATTATATGCACATAGACTGTGTATTACCTTTACTTGTTCGTAACTTGCGCTAAACGCGTACTTCGGTCTTGTACCTAGGAAAACGCACAAAATGATCGCAGTACATGCTCAAGCATTGCAGCGGTAACTCCAAAAACCTGCTTCTGATAGCTAGAAGCCATATTTAACAAAACCAAAAAGATACTCCTACGGGATAATTATCAATTATGCGAATCGAAACTATCGCCTCCAACGCTTTCTATCCACTGTGGAAAAAATACAAACCAGCTGTAGTCAAATTGATGGTGGATGCGGCTGAAGATGGAACCGCTACTTATCAGTTTTCAAAGCACGAGTTCTCAGACATTGATCCAAAGAAGAACAGCACTTATACCTTTAAGATGTCTCTTAGCGAAGGTCAACTAGTAGCCTCGATTAAAACTTCGCTGGTAGCTCAAGATCTTGTGATGTTATTAAAACAGTCTGCTAAGGCCTGGGAGCTTATAGAAGCCTACTCTTATGACTTTGTATTGGATAAGCACTATGTACTGACAGTAACTTGTGTCAAAGAACTTCCAACGGTAGAGGAAGAAGATGATGAAAAGGACGGCAAGGCTAGCGAGTAAATACTAATTTTAAATTAATGTAAATAAGAAAGGCCCATTCGGGCCTTTTATTTTTTACGGAGGTGTGAAGAGTTACTTTAAAATCTTCACCTCAATTGCGTTCATTCCCTTAGCTCCTTTTTCGAGTTGGAAACTCACTTTATCACCTTCTTGTACCTGATCAATGAGGCCATTGATATGTACAAAGTACCTTTCCTGGGTGCCATCCTGATTAATGAATCCATAACCCTTGCTGTCGTTGAAGAACGCCACTTTACCTCTTCTCTCAGCAGTGATATCCTCACGCTCTTTCTTAGGAACACCTATTTCGATACTTGAGGCCTTCACCTCTTTCTTTTTAACGGTAGGATCTGGAGGAGTATCAGTAATGTTACCAAACTCATCTACATAAGCCAGCATCTCATCTAACGCACCAGTAGTGGCATTGGCTTTTCTTTCTTCTTTCTTCTCCTGCTTCTCCTTACGCTTCTGCAGTCTCTTTTTTTCTTTTTCTCTTTTATTAAAGGTGTTCTGTGATCTTGCCATTCAATTAATTGATTCTTAATAATATTTACTGCAAAGGTATAAAAAAAGCCATTGGATTACTCAATGGCTTTATACTTATGGTTCCTGATGAGGATTAGTCTAGTAACTTAACTCTCACAGCGTTCATACCTTTTTTGCCACGCTCTAGTTCGTATTCAACACGATCGTTTTCCTGAATGTCGTCGATAAGACCACTCTGGTGAACGAAAATGTCTTCGCTTGAATCTGATGGCTTAATAAAACCAAACCCTTTGGAGTTATTAAAGAATTTTACTGTTCCTTCTTTCATTGTAATAGATTATAAATGGTTATTAATTGCTTGTTTGAACTGGATAATATCTGACACTGGTTCCTTAGAAACTGTATCAGATTTTTTTCATTTCGTTCGTCCGAGATCCTTACCGGAATGAACTATTGAGTTGAAAGTCTAAGTTTTGTGGTACCTGCGAAAGCATATTTTTATGCTTCACAATCATGGTTGTCTTTCAAAGAAGGAAGTGGATGAATCCAAATACAGCATTGAAGCAGATACAAAATGCCCTTGACTACAAAAAATTTGAAATGAGAGGCGCAAAAATTAATTATTGAATCGGGCGAGATCGTATAAAAAAAGACTACTCCTACTGAATAGCTCAAAGTTCACTCTAAATACCCTATTTTCCTAATCTCACTATCATTATCAATTGTGAGTCCCAATTCCCACTCCTTCTTGATGAAGCTAGAACAACACGGATGTTCGCTGTGTCAAGTCACTAAGCAGTTCTATTAGGTGGCAAATATGTTACAGTCTACGTCTCTTAATCTTTAGATGTCGGACTATCTTTGGCTCATGCTCGAATTAGCAAGTATCCTGATTTTTGGAATTTTCGCTCAGTGGCTGGCCTGGAAGATTAAACAGCCTGCCATTCTACCACTCATAATCATAGGTCTGATGATAGGTCCCGGATCCACTTTCCTCACAGCAGACGGGTCGAAATTCATCAATGGTGATGCATTTTTCTCAGGAGACATCCTTTTCTCATTTGTTTCTATTGCCGTTGGTGTTATTCTTTTTGAAGGTGGACTTACTTTAAACCTTAAGGAAGTACGAAACCAGGCGAGCACTGTGGGCAATATTCTGCTATTCGGTTCACTCGTGACCTTTGCTGGTGGCGGAGTAGCAAGTCATTATCTCCTAGATTTGAGCTGGCCAATGGCCTTTCTTTTTGGTGGTTTGATAGTAGTGTCAGGACCTACGGTAGTACTACCTATTCTGAGAAATGTGCGACCCAACAACAAGGTTAACACTATTCTCAAGTGGGAAGGTATCCTGATAGATCCGTTTGGAGCATTAATAGCTGTATTGATGTATGAATTTATCGTATCTAGCCATCACGGGGCAGACTACCCTATCGAAGTATTACAAGAGTTCTTTACCACAATATCATCGGGAATAGTAGCAGGTGGCATTGGCGCATTTGTGCTATACCAGGCTATTAAGCGCAACGCCATACCAGAATACCTAAGGAATGTGTTTACCCTCGCTCTGGTCATCTTGACCTTTTCATTTTCAGAGTTCATCCACAAAGAGGCCGGACTAATGGCAGCTACTGTCATGGGCATTATTCTGGCCAATCTTAATATGGAGGAACTTAAGAAAATACTTCTGTTTAAAGAAGACATTAGTCTCATTCTCATCTCCGTGCTATTCATTCTTCTGTCTTCCCGTATTGAGGTAGCCCAGATAGAAACATTGGGAGTTGCAAGTTGCATATTGTTCCTGGTAGTAATTCTGATACTACGCCCGATCGGCGTGCTTCTGGCCACCATCAAGTCGACACTGACCTGGAGAGAAAAGGTTTTTATCTCTTGGATAGGGCCTAAAGGTATTGTTGCGGCAGCAGTTGCTTCACTCTTTTCGCTTACGCTCATCAAGAATCCGGATATAGTCGATCCCCAGGAAGCGGAATTGCTACTACCATTGGTCTTTTTGATGATTGTCGGAACAGTCGTCATACAAGGCTCATCAGCCAAGTGGGTAGCTAATATGCTGGGCGTTGTACGCAAGGAACCTACCGGAATCATCTTTGTGGGTGCCAATGAACTAGCTCGAAAAATAGCTAAACGCATCGCTGACCATGGTCATGAGATCGTGATGGTAGACACATCGGTGACAAGTGTAAAGGTTGCACAAAAAATGGGACTTCCTGCGATAGAGGCTAATGTACTCTCTGATAGCATTTTCGAAGATGTTGACCTCTCACAAATGGGCCGACTTGCTGCTGTCACGTCTAACTCCGGGCTCAATGAAGCCGCATGTAGATGGTTTGAAAAAGAGCTGGGCGAGCCAAATGTGCTGAGGTTGGCGAGTAAAGAAGAAGCTGAAAATGAAAACCTGCCACTAGCCAAGAATGTACTTTTTAATGCCCACATTGACTTTGTCGCCCTTGTACAATACGTAAGAAAAAAGGATGCCTATGCCGAACAACACTTCGACAATCAAAAGTCATTTGATGAGTGGTACGAGAAACATCATCAGAAAATAATCCCTATCTGTATTTTGAATGAAACTAAAATTGAACTTTTTAGCGGCTACTCCGGCAGCATAGACAAGGACAGCACCCTCCTATTCATCAAAAAAGCAACGTTTGAAAGTGAGGTAAAGAAGGCTGCCAATGGTGATAAAAAGAAAGCTTAGGTTTAGGTCTTCAGTAGTTTCAACTGCAGTCGACTCTCAACTTCGAATCCTACCTAAAAAATCGTACCTTCGCGGCATAAATAGAAAGCTGCATGATTTCAACGCAAAATGTTTCTCTTCAGTACGGTAAGCGGGTTCTCTTCGATGAGGTAAATATCAACTTTACGCCTGGTAACTGCTATGGTGTGATTGGTGCCAATGGTGCCGGTAAGTCCACCTTTCTAAAAATACTCTCTGGGGAGATCGTGCCAAATTCGGGCTCTGTAAAGCTGGAGCCGGGTAAGCGTATGGCTGTTCTGACCCAAAATCACTTTGCCTATGATGAGGTAGAGGTGCTGAATACGGTCATCATGGGCCATAAGGAGTTGTGGGATCTCATGCAGGAGAAGGATGCTATTTATGCTAAGCCGGACTTTTCAGAGGACGATGGCATCAAGGCATCCGATCTCGAAGCAAAGTTCGCAGATATGGACGGGTGGAATGCTGAATCTGATGCTGCTGCCCTACTCAGTGGTCTTGGGATAAAAGAAGCCGACCACTATAAACAATTGAAAGAACTAAGTGGTACGGAAAAGGTGCGGGTACTACTTGCCCAAGCACTTTTTGGTAATCCTGATGTGCTCATTCTTGATGAGCCTACCAACGATCTGGACATCCAAACGATCTCATGGTTAGAGAACTACCTGCTTGATTTCAACAATACGTTAATCGTGGTTTCTCACGACAGACACTTTTTAGATACTGTCTGTACCCACGTCGCAGATATAGATTTTGGACAGATCAAGCTCTTTACCGGAAACTATACATTCTGGTATGAATCAAGCCAACTGGCTCTAAGCCAACGTAGCACGGCCAATAAGAAAGCCGAGGATAAGAAAAAGGAGCTTCAGGAGTTCATTGCCAGGTTTAGCGCTAACGCCTCTAAGTCTAAACAGGCTACCAGTAGAAGGAAACTACTGGACAAAATTAATATCGATGACATCCAGCCATCAAACAGAAAATATCCGGCCATCATCTTCACTCAAAATAGAACAGCTGGGGATCAGATACTAGAAACCAGCAAACTGTCCTTCCAACATAATGGTGAATACCTTTTTAAAGATCTTGACCTATTCGTCAATCGTGGTGATAAGATTGCGGTAGTAAGCGATGACGGACTGGCCGTGACCAAGTTCTTTCAGGTGCTCATGGAGGAGCAGAAAGCAACTTCTGGAAGTTTCAAATTTGGTCAGACCATCACCAAAGGGTACCTGCCCAACGAAAACGAGAAGTACTTTGAGTCTGATGAAAACCTGATTGACTGGCTGAGACAATACTCTGAGGGTGAAAAGGATGAGGTCTATATCAGAGGCTTCCTGGGCAAGATGCTTTTCTCCGGTCAGGAAACGCTTAAGAAGTGCAACGTGCTTTCAGGAGGCGAAAAAGTGCGCTGCATGGTATCACGAATCATGTTGCAAGGAGCAAACCTGCTTATCCTGGATGAACCTACCAACCATTTGGATCTGGAATCAATCACGGCTTTCAACAACTCGCTGAGAGATTTTCCGGGTACGGTCCTCTTCACGTCGCATGACCACACCTTCACGCAGACGATCGCCAATCGCGTATTGGAACTTCGACCTGATGGCTTCCTTGACACGCTCAGCACATATGACGAATACCTTGAGAAAAAGGAACTAGTTAACGCTTAGGGCCAATCACTCGGCTCTCAAAATCTTAACAGGGTTGGCATTGGCAGCCCTGTATGTTGCATAGAGCGTGGAGGCCACAGTGATAAGTGCGCATAAGAGTACAGTGTAGACTGGGTATGTCCAGTTGAAACCAACTCGATAGGCAAACTGATCTAACCAATCATTGCCAACATAGTAGATCACAGGTAGTGCAATCAGGTTGCCCAGCAGGGTCAACTTGATAAAAGCACTCAGAAACCTTGCATTCAAAGAAGCAGTACTCGCACCGAGCACTTTCCTAATGCTCATCTCCTTCTGATGTTTTTGCGCATTGTAGTTGGCCAGTCCTACAAGACCTAGTATCGAAATGAGGATTGCCAGACCTGAAAATGCATTGAACAAATACAGAAACTGAGCCGTGGATGCATGGCGATCGTCCATATTTTCATCCAGCAACAGCGGATCAAAATTATTCTTGGGGAAATGGGTGTTAACCAAAGCTTCAATTGTAGAAAGCAGCTCGTTTTCGTTCTGATCGTTGAACTTAACCAATAGATACCTGATCTCATTGGGCACCATAAAATAGGCCGTGGGCTTAATAGGTTCGCTCAGTGCCTCCTGAAAATAGTCTTCCACCACACCCACTACCCTGAATGTATCCATACCATTGAATCTGATATGCTGATTAATGGCGTCTTGGTTTGAAGTAAAGTTGTATTCTGCTACAGCTCGTTCGTTGATCATTACCGATAGGCTATCCTGTGGCCCTGAAAACCCTCTACCCTCAATAATATCAATATTCAGCAGGCTAAGTAATTGATAATCCAGGGTCATCTTATATACCAAATGGCTGGATTCAGCACCCGATCTGTCACCCATGACGTGTGAGCCACCTCTCCATCCTACTTCCTTACCAGGAATATCCGAACTATAGGCCGCTGAGATCACTCCGTTGAGATTGGCCAGTTGGTCCTTTACCCGGCTCAGGTTGCGCACATGGCCTGCTGCATCGTTTTGAAAATCAGTCAGGGGTACCGCAATAACAGAAGAAGTACTGATCCCCGTATCTGCGTTCTGCATATAATGGAACTGATTGATCACAACAAAGGTACCGGTGATTAATGCCGCCGATACTGCAAACTGTCCTATGACCAGCCAATTGCGATATTTGCTGGTTTGATCCGTTTTTTTTACACCAGCATTGGACAGCAGTATGGCGGGGTAAAGCCCTGAAATCAATGTGCTGAGAACCAGGAAACCTAGCGGAATGCCTATGCTCAGAAGACCCCATTGCGGTAGCTCAAAGTACAAACCAATGGCCGGTCCCTGCTGAACCACAAAATACACCAGCAGCAGAGCGACCGCCATAGCCAGCAGATTGATCAATCCCGCCTCTGTCAGATACTGTGAGATCAGCTGTGTCTTTGACGAGCCCAAAGACTTCCGAACCCCTACCTCCTTGGTGCGTTCACTGACCAGTGCCGTGTATAGGTTAATAAAATTGATCCAGGCGATAAACAAGACCATCACGCCTATGACTGCCAGAAACATCATCGCATTCAAATCTTCATTAGTCGAAATCTCTTGGTTATAATGTGAGCTAAGATGGATATCAGCAAGCGGCTGGAGTCCCAGGTCTATCCTTTGACTGCCCAGCTTTTCACCCCCATGTCGATCTACGAAAGCAGGGAGTCCGGCCTCAAATGAAGCTGCATCCGTGCCCTGCTGAAGCTGTACGTATGTCACAAAATCAAACCAACGCCAGTTGCTGTTCAACGGTGCATTCCAAACTTGCTCCAATGTAGTCATGCTGATGAGCAGGTCGGCTTTGATATGCGAAGGCTGTGTATTTTCGAATACACCGGCAACCAGATATCTGTTGGTGCCGTCCGTGCTGCCCATTTCGATAGTCTCACCGAGGGGCGATTGATCTGCAAATAGTACCTCCGCGAGCCTATCGGAAATCATTACTGAATTAACCGCTTGAAAAGCTGACTGAGTACCCGCGATCATAGGAAATGAGAACATGTTGAAAAACGAAGGGTCAGTGTAGTAGGCATCTTCTATCATGATCCTCTCCTCACCTTTGGTCAGTTGGACTCCACCGCCGTAAACCTGTACCAATCGACAGTTCTCCTGAACCTGTGGATACTCCTCCGTCAGTGCAGGGCCCACTTTAGCATAAGTAGCCACGGTGGTATAAGGTGCATCATTGAGCTTGAACGTGTGTACAATCCTATAGGTGTCCTCCACACGCTCATGAAAGCTATCAAATCGCAAATGATAGCCGACATAAAGTGAAATACTAATGAAAGCGGCCATGCCAACACCCAGGCCACCAATATTTAGTAAGTAGAAAACAGGTTTTTTAAGTAGCTGTCGCAGCGCGACGATCACATAAGTTTTGAAAAGCATATTCTAAGATTTTTGACCCGATAATGATATTCAAAACACCAAACACTAGCTGATTAATAAATTATGAGACTGTACAGATTAATTAATTCGTCAGTATCTGGCCAACCCTGTTATCACAGAATTACGTTAGTCGAATAGATAATCCCTAAATTTCCACACCATGAATTCACCATTACTCTTGGTAGTCAGCAGTCTGGGTATCGCTCAGGGACTTTTCTGGAGTTTTCTTTTCCTGGGAAGCAAGGAGCGCTCTTACCGCCAATTGGTACTTGGTCTGTTGCTGATGGCTTTCAGCATAAGGATGCTCAAGTCGGTGCTCTTCGTGCATGATGTTGACAGTCCCCTGTGGTTTATGAACGTTGGATTTGCTGTGCATTTGTTCATAGGACCACTGCTGCTGGCCTATACACGATCTGAGTCAAATTCTACAAAGCTTACCCATTGGTTGATACATCTCATGCCTGGATTTCTTGTTATTGTCCTATCCACTCAACTAACACTGGAGGACTTTTGGTATAGAGGTGGATACACGGCTCTGTTGATTCAATCGCTGGCCTACCTGGTGTGGTCAATTATCGCCGTTAGAACTAGTGTGGATACAAAAGCACCTGTTAAAGTGCGCTGGCACTACCTACTCAATATCGGTGTGGGTTCTGTGCTACTCGTCTACTTCTCCAATTATATACTCCGATTGATCGACTATAGCTGGGGCCCGGTCTCGTTCTCTCTTGTGATCTATGGCTGGAGCTTTTTTCTGGTAAGACACTACCGTGAAATCCATGCCTCAGCCACCGCCTATAGCAAATACAAAAATCTAGAAAACCTCAGCGATGAGAGGATAGCAGAGGTGAAAGAAAAGCTAGAGAGTCATTTCGAGTCGTCGACTACCTATCTCGATCAGGAGTATTCACTATCGAAGCTGTCAGATGAAATAAAAGTGTCCAAGCATCTGATTTCCAAAGTGTTAAATACAGAGATGAAAATGAGCTTCAACGAGTACGTCAACGGCTACAGAATAGCAGCGGCAAAAAAGCTCCTTTCCGACTCACCCTACCTCACCATTGCCAGCATCGCTTTCGACTCGGGCTTCAACAGCCTTTCAACCTTCAATCAGGCCTTCAAGAAAATACAAGGAACCACACCCTCAGCCTATCGGGAAATGGTAAAGGTGGTGGGGGTATAGATTACTTATAGCTTTATCAGATTGTACCCTTATCGTTGTGTCATGATCGTGCACAACTATTGCAGCATTCATCCCAAATACTGTGGGGGATTCAAACATGCAGACTAGAGCAGAATGCTTATATTGAAAGGTCATCACTGAGACCTAACAGTATATTCAACAGCCGTTTGCCTAATGAACAATAAAAAAACTCAAGAGCTCGAAAAGACCTACCAGCTCTTCATCGACAGTTTCGTCGACCTGGAATTTCCGATCGAGCAAATCGATCAGTTTGTCGATCCAGAAATCAATGGCTATGGTACTACCAACGATGAGCACATCACGGGTTTGGATGATTACATCAGGTTGGTACATCGGCAGAGAGACCAAAGCAAAGGTGCTGAACTAAAAGTCGATCGGCGACCTGTTCTTCAAAGAATTAGTCCTAATGAAGATGCAGCACTCATCATAGAAGAATTAACCGTGACATTGGCGTTTGAGGACGGCAATCATGAAATTCCTTTGAGAATATCTTCAATCCTACATTTTATCGACGGTGGTTGGCGAATTGTACATTGGCATGGATCACAGCCGGTGGCGTCAGAAAATGACACCTGGCATCTGGATGAATGGCGACAGAAAAATGAAGCATTGCAAAAACTCGTAGACGAGAAAACGGCTGACATTACCGCTAAGAACAGAGAATTAGAAATTGAAGCAGCACTGGAAAGAATCAGGTCGAGTGCCAATGCGATGCAGGATAGTACAGAACTTGCTGATGTAATCAAAGTGGTCTTCCAGGAAACCATCGCGCTGGGGTTTGGAGCAAAAGCTTGTGATCTGGTAATTTTTGATCCCGTATCTGGCGGGGCTCAATTCTGGATATCAGGAGACCTGAATGATGAAGTCATCTATGCTCGAATCCCTAAGCTCAAGATCAAACACTACACAGAATCACTAAAAGCCTGGGAACGAGGTGATAAACTGCGGTCAGCTACGTTAAAAGGCAAATCCTGTCAAGCCTATATGCGTCAGATCATCGATAAGATGGAGGAAAGCAATATCTCCTACGAGATCAAGGAATTATTGCTTAACCTGGATACTATCCACCATACCGAAGCATTCACCAAGCATGGCCTATTTCGAGCAGCCGGTGATGCGCCTTTGCGACAGGATGAGGAAGAAATACTCGTACGTTTTGCCAAAGTCTTCGAGCAGACATACACCCGCTTCCTCGATCTCCAAAAATCTGAAGCGCAGGCAAGGGAAGCACAGATAGAGGCAGCACTTGAAAGAGTGCGAACTGCTTCTATCACGATGCAAAAAGGTGATGAATTGTCCAATGTGATCAGTGTGGTATTCAAGCAATTGGTGGAGCTAGGGTTTGATGCCGATGGCTGTGGACTAAACTTGTATAACGGAAATGACGGTATGGACATGTGGATGTCAGGCTTTGGCGAAGATATTCACCCTGAGCATTTCCATATAGACTTTTTTGACCACCCCTACTACCAACAGCAGCTCAATACCTGGAAGACTCAAAAACCATATGAAGTGCTCTCATTTGAAGGTGAGCTTAAGACAAGTTATGATGAGCAAACATTTTCCAATCCCGACTTTTTCAATGTTCCGGAGGATATAAAAGCCACCTTTCTTGAAAAAAACAAAGCTTTAAGTTCATCTGCTTATATGCGCTATGGGATGTTGGAAATCGTGGGTGACCATGAACTCTCAGATGGTGAAGCAAATATTCTATGTCGATTTGCCAAAGTCTTTGAACAGACCTACACCCGCTTCTTAGATCTACAAAAAGCAGAAACCCAGGCTAGAGAAGCTCAGATTGAAGCAGCCCTGGAGCGTGTACGGGCTCAGGCAATGGCGATGCATAATACAGATGACCTTGGTAAGACGATAGAAGTATATTTTGAACAGCTCGATACACTGTCACACACGCCGATTGTCCGTTGCGGAGCGGGTTTACTATCTAGAGAAAACACCTTTGCCCAAATGTGGACAGCATCACGTACCCCGGAGGGCGATACTTTTAGCGTGGAAGGTACCATTAATATGCAAGGACATCCCCTGTTAGAAAGCACCTACGAACATTGGCTCAAGCAGGAGGAACATACTTATGTACTCCAGGGCCAAGAAATACAGGAATATTATGATTATATCACTAATCAAGTAGCCACTGCAAATAATTCAGATGAAGCCCTGTATTTCTATTTCCCCATGTTTGCTGAGGGATCATTTTATGTAATCGCTAATCAGGAGATACCCGAAAAAGAGCTGAAAGTTTTCCGGCGATTCAGTTCAGTACTGAGTCTTACTTACCGGCGATTCAATGACCTGAAAAAAGCGGAAGCACAGGCACGTGAATCCGAAATTGAATTGTCCCTGGAACGTATCCGGGCGGCTGCTACCGCAATGAGCACATCTAGCGACCTTCAGGATATTGTGGTAGCCATGCGAAAAGAATTTGTTACACTCGGTTATGAGGCAAATTATTTCTGGCACATGCGCTGGTTGCCATATAGGTATGACAAGGCCATGACAACAGGTGATGGTGATCGTATAGGAATGGTCATGCGACTGCCAAGGCATATACATGGAGACATACCTTTGGTAGCAGATTGGGAAAAATCTGATGAACCCGTATTGGTCTTTCCCATGGATGCTGATACGGCAGTCAACTATGTCAATAAAATGGTCACCCTCGGAGATTTTGAACAGCTAGATCCCAATGCGCCTACCGAAGATGCAATCCGAAAGATTGACGGCTTGACCTTTGTCATGGCCAGAACAACGCATGGTGAAATTGGCTACAGTCTGTCCGGGAAGGTGATTAATCCACCGAAAGAGGCCATAGATACGCTCGCACGTTTCGCAGGCACTTTTGATCTTGCCTATCGAAGATTCGAAGACTTGCTTCAAGCGGAAGCCCGCGAGAGAGAAGCCGTCAAACAAGCCTCCATTGATCGGGTGCGGGCCGAGATTGCTTCTATGCGATCACCAAAAGACCTTGAGCGAATCACACCTCTGGTTTGGAAGGAATTGACCGTATTGGGCGTGCCCTTCTTCCGCTGTGGCGTCTTCATTATCAAAGAAGAGGAAGAGATGGTTCATGCCTATCTCTCGACTCCTACCGGAAAATCTCTAGCTGCTCTGCACATTCCATTCAGCGAGACTGAACTTGGTATGATTCAGCCCTCGATTGATAACTGGAGAAATCAAACCGTCTACCGTGAGGAATGGGATCAGAAACAATTTATTCAGAATATGCAGCTCTTCATGAAACAGGGACTCATCGAGAATGCAAAACAATATCAGGCGGGTAGTCCACCTCCGGAAAAACTAGTGCTGCAACTCGTTCCTTTTAAACAAGGAATGCTCTATGTGGGTAATTCTGAACCACTGATCCAGGAGCACGTGGAGCTGATGCAATACCTGGCTTCTGCATTTGCGGTAGCGTACGCGAGGTACGAGGACTTTGTGCAGTTGGAGGACGCAAAGCGAAATATTGAACATACGCTGACCGACCTGAAAGCAGCACAAAACCAGCTGGTGCATTCTGAGAAAATGGCATCCTTGGGAGAGCTAACAGCAGGTATAGCACATGAGATTCAGAATCCTTTGAACTTTGTCAATAACTTCTCCGATCTCAACAAAGAGCTCCTGGCCGAACTCAAGGAAGCAATTCGCGAAAATGATCAGGAGGAGATTGAAGCTTTGACCAATGATCTGCTGGCCAATGAAGAAAAGGTAACGCACCATGGTAAGAGAGCGGAACAGATTGTAAAAAGCATGCTGCAGCATTCACGCACCAGCTCCGGAGAGAAGGAACTCACGGATATCAATGCGCTCTGTGATGAATACTTACGTCTCTCCTACCACGGTTATCGTGCGAAAGACAAGTCCTTCAATGCTGACTTCAAAACAGAGTTCGACTCTGCCCTACCGAAACTTAATGTCGTTCCACAAGACATTGGGCGCGTATTACTCAATCTAATCAACAACGCTTTCCAAGCTGTAAAAGATGTAGAAAAGCCTGAAGTCATAGTGTCAACTCAATTATCAAATGGCCAAATTCAGATTAGTGTTTCCGACAATGGCCCAGGCATCCCCGATGACATCAAAGACAAGATCTTCCAGCCTTTCTTCACTACCAAACCTACCGGAGAAGGAACAGGCCTTGGGCTAAGTATGAGTTATGATATCGTGACCAAAGGGCATGGGGGAGAGATTGAAGTACAAACAAAAACAAGCGAATGGACTACATTTTCTATTTCTCTTCCTTTTGTCTGAAACGCGGATTAAGAGGATTAAATGATGACACAGATAAACTTAATTGGTGAAATGAAATCAGCGAAATCAAATAATCAGCGTAAATCAGTGATTCAGACAATCTATGATATCGTGACTAAGGGACATGGGGGACAAATGAAAGTAGCGACAGAATTGGGTAAGGGGAGTAAGTTTATTATCATGCTTCCGGCATTAATTTTGGAACAATGATTGGCGAGTTTATAACCACATTTTTCATTTTTAGGCATCTACGCAAAATGCTTCGGGATGCTAAGCAGTTGCCCGATTGGGATCGTCCGTTATTGGGAGGCATGATTGCATCCATTGCAATCGTTCTGGCAGGTGCAGGTATTGAAAGCATTAGGCCTGTCGCACTATGGATTCCCTATTTCTTTATGGGATTTATACTCTATGCTATCTATAAGCGAGAGGAGTTGACTCAAGCTAAATCCCTGATGGCAGCAGTGATACCATTTATGGCAGTATCACTGGTAAGCAATTTAGTTGAGCGAATTACTGCGGAATTTTATGCCTCCTGGGAAAGCTACTTTGAAGTTGCTGGCGGATTTTCCCTGGTTTGGATGATTGTGATGCTCATCATCACGAACAAGCAGAACAAGGCCTTGGCTCTTGAAAGAGAAAAAGCACTGGAAGAGGAAAGACAGAATAAGATTATGACGCAGTTAAAGGCTGATTTGGAGGTTCAAGTCTTGGAAAGGACTGCCGAAATAACAAAGCAGAAGGAAGAACTTCAGTTGGCCTTAAATGACTTAAAAACAACACAGAACCAATTGATCCACTCAGAAAAGATGGCCTCTCTCGGTGCACTTACTGCAGGCATTGCTCATGAGATTCAAAATCCGCTGAATTTCGTTAATAACTTCTCCGATCTCAACCAAGAACTCCTTTCAGAGCTTCGACAAGCCATAAAGGAGAACGATCAAGAAGAGATTGAAGCCTTGACCAATGACTTAGTTGCCAACGAGAAAAAGGTAACTCAACACGGCAAGCGCGCAGAACAGATTGTCAAGAGCATGCTGCAGCATTCTCGTTCAGGATCAGGTGAAAAGGAGCTCACTGATATCAATGCACTATGCGACGAATACCTGCACCTCTCCTATCATGGTTATCGTGCGCAAGACAAGTCTTTTCAATCCGACTTCAAGCTAGACTCGTTCCCGGATCTACCCAAAGTCAAGGTGGTGCCACAGGACATTGGCAGGGTCTTGCTCAATCTGATCAATAATGCATTTCAAGCTGTACAGGATGTTGAAAAGCCAGAAGTCATCGTGTCAACCCAATTATTAAATGGCCAAATTCAGTTTAGCGTTTCTGACAATGGACCGGGCATCCCTGATGACATCAAAGACAAAATCTTCCAGCCCTTCTTCACCACTAAACCTACCGGAGAAGGAACAGGCCTTGGGCTTAGTATGAGCTATGATATAGTGACCAAGGGGCATGAGGGAACACTTGAGCTCAAGACGGATTTAGGCAAGGGAACGACATTTATTGTGCAACTACCTTTATCTTAACGTATTTTACGGGATATTTTTATGAGTAAACAACCTTCTCCACATGTCCATAGCCTTTAAACGTTTACTTTTTGGTTTGATGGGGGTCTCATCATGCATTGCGGTAGCCTTCAACGCAATAGCACAACCAAGGCAAATAGAGGCGGAATACCTCACTATCTCTGATGGCCTTGCTTCCACATCTGTTAGAGATGTCATTCAGGACAGCTTTGGCTTGATTTGGATTGCAACGGTCAACGGCCTACAGAAATATGACGGTTACAGCTTCGAAACTTTCAAGAGTGATGCAAACAACCCGGCAAGTCTGCAGCACAACCGGACTTCAGGGCTGGTGGAAGATAAAGACAATAACATATGGGTGACCACCGGTACTGGTATATCCAGATATGATCGACAAAGAAATCAATTCGTCAACTATGTTTTTGCGGATAGGTTTGAATTACCCGCAGGAGCAGGACGAGCTTTTGAAATCATCATGGATTCACAGGGAGTATTATGGGCGACCACATTCGATCTGGGGGTCTTGATGTACAATCAGGCTGAAGACAAGTGGGAACAACCACCTTACGATCTTCCTACAACCGAGGACTTGCGATTTGATTTTGCTCTTGGTCTCACCACAGATACATCGGGTGGTTTGTGGTCGGGTTCGGAAAACTATAGCTTACTCTACATGCCACCTGGAAGTGACACGTTTGAGCGTGTTAATTTCGAAAGTGACGACCCATTCAGTATCTCATCTGATGACAACAACAGGATAACTTTCTTGTATGCTGATAAAAATGACGTGCTATGGATTACTACAAGAAAGGGCGTTTATAAGTACAACATCACCAGTCAAGAAATAAAGAGGATAAGGGAATATGAAGATGGTGCCAGTCAAGGAAATAATTTTTACAACTGTATTCGGCAAGATCATGATGGGAATATCTGGATAGCGAACAACTTCCGCGGCATACTAAAATTTAAGGGTTTATCTGATGAATACGAAGAATTATCCCTTGATGGTAGCGTATGGATGCAAGGTTACGGTTGGGACGTTGCTTTGTCCAATTTTATGATTGATCATAGCGGGATATTTTGGTTTGCCAGTCTGACTAACGGTATTGTCAAGTATGACCCTATTACCCAGCCGTTTTCTTATTATGAGGTCAACGAAGAGCCTACCGGCCTAAATGGTAATGGTGTTTTCGGAATACTGGCTTCCACGCAAAAGCCCGGTGTTGTATATGTGGGCACACGAGGCGGTGGCTTGAATGTCATTGACCCTCAAACTGACATCATCAAGAAGTACAACTACGAGGCTGTTGATGACGTTTTTGAAGGATCTGTAAGAAGTATTGCGGAAAACCCGGATGGCAGCCTGTGGCTGGGAACCTGGGGAGATGGACTACTAAAACTTGATAAAGAGCTAAACGAAATCACCAGATACAAGAATGTACCTGATGATCCTACGACCATTTCAAACAATCAGGTCAGGGTAATTCGCCATGATAGAGAAGGTATGCTATGGGTAGGCACCAATGACGGTTTGAACAAGATAGACCCATCTACGGACAAGATTAAGCGTATTGCAAGTAGAAGCACCATCGGCTACCCAACCCAGCTGGTAGACGAAATGATGGAACTCGTCAAAAGCGAACAGCGCCTGGGCGTCATCGACACAGTATCGGATGCAAAGAGCCTTTCACAGGAAATAGTGATCGAGGAATCAGGAACGTATTTCGTCATTTCGGTAGGCGAAGGTGATCCCGTGAGCATGGCTGACTATGGCTGGCTGGAGGATGAGAATCAGGAAAGAGTTTGGGAGTTTGGAGACTTCATCTCCTCCTACCATGCAGGAGGAAGTGCGAAAAATAGAGTGTCCATAGATGCGATCACGCTGCAACCAGGAAAGTACACAATGTGGTATCAATCTGATGGCAGTCACTCCTACAATCTGTGGAACGCCCCCGCTCCTACCATCGATTTTTATGGCATTGCGCTAGTAGCACCAGAAGACCCTGCACAAATCGAATTAGTCCGGAATTTGTCCAACCAAGACCTGAACGAGCCCGCCCTGAGTGGAAGCAATATTACTGATATTGAAATCACGGATCAATATGTATGGGTACTCGCTAATGGTAGTGGTCTGAACAGAATAGACCTTACTACCAATACGATCAAGTACTACCTTCCTGGTAAGGAGAAGAATACGGTAAGCAGTGGTGTGATCCTCGATATATGCATAGATAGCCAAGGAATGCTTTGGCTGGCGACCAATGAGGGAATCAACAAATTCGACCCGGAAACGGAAAAATTCACCCTCTACGCTGAATCAGATGGCCTACCCACCAATCTTACGGAGGTGATTGTCGAAGGTGACAATGGTGAAATGTGGATCGCGACCCAAAATGGCCTATCGCAAATGGTCACCAACAATAGTCTGAATAAGGTGACTTTTATCAATTACAACTCCAGCGATGGGCTCGGGGGTGACACCTTCCTCTCCTTAGCAGGAACACGCGCCACTGATGGCAAGTACTACTTTGGTGGTGATCATGGCCTTACTACGTTTAGTAGCATCATAGTCAATGACACTCCACCGGATTTGATTATATCTGACATACTGGTGTCCAATATGTCCATCAAGAATATGGGAGATGATAGCCCGCTGACGAAAAGCCTGTTGAACACTGAGTCCATCGAACTATCCTATGATCAGAACAACCTGAGCTTCGAATTTGCAGCCTTACATTATGCCAACCCGGAGAAGAATCAATACGCTCATATATTGAAGGGCTATGAAGATGACTGGACCTACGACAATCGGAATTTCGCGTCATACACCAATCTCGATCCTGGAGAATATGAATTTGTCATTCGAGCATCCAACGCCTATGGTGTATGGAATGAAGAAGGTAAGTCCCTAAAAGTCAAAATACTTCCCCCCTGGTGGCAGACCTGGTGGGCGTATGCGCTGTATATCATCATCTTGTTATCCTTGATCTACACGATCGTCTCTGTAAGATCCTATTACTTAAGAAAGGAAAATCGGATACTGGAAGAGCGCGTAGAGCATCGTACGGCTCAATTAAATAAAACTATTGAGGAGTTGAAAACCACCCAGAGTCAATTGATCCAGTCGGAGAAAATGGCGTCTCTGGGAGAACTCACAGCCGGTATCGCGCATGAGATACAAAACCCCCTAAACTTCGTGAATAACTTCTCCGATGTGAGTGGTGAACTCATCGATGAGATGAATGAGGAATTGGATAATAATGATATTGAAGAGGCTAAGTTGATCGCCGCTGATATTAAGAAGAACCTCGAAAAAATAAGCCATCATGGCAAGCGCGCTGATGATATCGTAAAGAGCATGCTACAGCATTCGCGAGCGGGATCTGGTTTAAAGGAGCTCACTGATGTGAATCTACTTGCCGATGAATACCTGAGGCTGGCCTATCACGGCCTAAGAGCGAAAGACAAGTCGTTCAACTCAGATTTCAAAATCGAGTTGGATGAGAAATTACCAAAAATTGACATTGTCGCTCAGGATATCGGGCGCGTGGTGCTCAACCTCATCAACAATGCCTTTCATGCTGTTTCTGATAAGGCACGTAAATCCAGTGTCGCGCCTGAGCTGGTGGCTGCATCAGATCAAAATGGAGCCTCATCAAATGGAAATGGCGAGAAGTACTCCCCTCTTGTAAGCGTTTGGACGCGTAAGCGCGGACCCAACCTTGAGATTGGAATCAAGGACAATGGCAATGGCATCCCACTGGAAATACGTGAAAAAATATTTCAACCATTCTTTACCACAAAGCCGACAGGTGAAGGTACCGGCCTTGGATTGAGCATGAGCTATGATATAATTACCAAAGGTCATAATGGTACCATTGACTTTGTCAGCATCCCGAGTGAAGGCACTGAGTTCACTATACTACTACCCATAAACCAACCGAGCTAATGAAAATACTTGTAGTTGATGACGAAAAAGATGTTCAATTGTTGTTTGAACAACGATTTAGGAAAGAGATTCGAAAAGGTGAAATGACGTTCGCATTCGCATTTTCAGGGGAAGAGGCGATGCAATACCTCAATAGCCATGCCCATGATGGCGTGCTGATACTGTCAGACATCAACATGCCCGGCATGAGCGGATTGGAGCTGCTGGACAAGATCAAAAAGACCTACGAAAAGCCGCCTCCGGTAGTAATGATGATCACAGCGTATGGGGATGAAGAAAACAAGAATACAGCCTACAACCTGGGTGCAGACGGGTTTCTTACCAAACCCATTGATTTCATCGTGCTAAAGGAAAAACTTAAGGAGATCGCATCATGACCAGGATATTGGTGGTTGATGATGAGCCGGACTTAGAAACACTTATCCGGCAGAAGTTTCGTAAGAGTATTAAGGACAGTCAATACGATTTTGTCTTCGCCGAAAACGGAAGACGAGCATTGGATGTACTGGCGGAAGACGGTCAGATCGACCTGGTATTGACGGACATTAATATGCCCGAAATGGACGGACTGACACTCCTAGCTCAGCTCAATGAAAAGAACTACTTCCTCAAGAGTGTAATCGTATCAGCCTACGGAGATATGGATAATATCAGAACGGCCATGAACCTTGGCGCCTTTGATTTTATCACCAAGCCCATTGACTTTCACGACCTGGAAGTCACCATGACCAAGACCATCAAGCACGTTCTCGAGCTTAAAAAGGGTGTGGAAACACTCAGAGAGAATGATACACTCAAGATCTACCTGAAAGAAATCAATGCCCAGAAAAAGTTGAAGGACCGCTTTTTTGCTATTATCTCCCATGACCTAAGAGGACCCGTCAGTTCGTTTCAGGGATTGAGTGATATCATCGGAATGTACATCCGAAAGGGAAAGTATGATGAGTTAGAATCCATGATCTCGGAAGTCGAGCAAGCTACTTCTCAGCTTTCCGGTTTGTTGGACAACCTTCTCAACTGGGCCTCACAGGAACTCAGCCAGATTCCCCACAACCCGGTTAATATCGAAGTTCATCAAATGGTGGAGGATATCTTTCAGGTCCTACAGTCTACAGCTACTTCCAAGGGAATCACTTTCTCCAATAAAGTGGACAAGGGCATTTCCATCTGGTCAGACATGAACAGCACCATGACCATTTTCCGAAACCTCATCTCCAATGCACTGAAGTTTACAGAAGAGAATGGCGTCATAGAAATATCAGTGTCCAATGTATCTGACCTGGTGGATATACAGGTGAAAGATACAGGTATTGGCATACCGGAAGACAAACTCAAGGAGCTTTTCAAGCTGAGTGATAGCTTGAGCACCTATGGTACCAAAGGTGAAAAAGGTGTTGGGCTGGGCTTACAGCTCGTCAACGAATTTACCAAACTCAACCAGGGCGTCCTTAAGGTAGAAAGTACTGTGGGTTCCGGGACGACCTTCACTGTCTCTCTTCCCGCAAAGCTCTAGCTTACCCAATAATCTCTTTCAACATGGCTTCTAGTTCAGCAGGGCTGGTCACATTAGCTTTGTTGATATAGCCAGCTATGCCTTCCGCCTGGTCTTCCTTAGGTACGGTCAATGACGATACAATTATCACGGTCGGAGGTTTTTCCATTAAATCTAGTCGTGGCTTGATCCAGTCAATAAGGTAATGACCATCGATATGTGGCATCTCGATATCCAGTAAGACCAAATCAGGCTTGCTCTCTACTATCGCGGTAGCACCCTTTACCGGGCTGGAATACGAGGCGAGAAAATTGATCCAGGAAATGTCCTCCATATAGACTTCCAGTTTTCTTAGCAAAAGCGGATCATCATCGATGGCAATGCAGTTGAGTACTTCTGACACGGTAAAGTGATTGTTGAACTCCCAATTTAACTATAAAATCTATTGATAAGTAGTCTCAGTGAAATGTCTGGTGACTCGTCAACTAACAACAATAGTGATGGCGCTAGTGCTTCCAGAACTTAGAATAATCTATATTAACGATTATGAAAGCACCCTTCATTCCAGAATTATCCCTCCCAGCCGTAGCTGCACCTATGTTTCTGATCTCTGGCCCACAGCTGGTCATCGAGTGCTGTAAAAATGGTATCGTAGGTACCTTCCCGGCATTGAACAACCGCACTACTGAAGGATTTGAGCAGTGGGTCATCCAGATCAAGGATGAGCTAGCGCAATGGGAAAAAGAGACTGGAAAGAAAGCAGCGCCATTTGGTGTTAACCTTATAGTTCATAAAACGAACCCAAGACTACAGGCAGATATTGCAATCGTCGTGAAGCATCAGGTGCCGTTGATCATCACCTCTTTGGGAGCTGTTTCGGAGCTGATCGATGCTGTGCATGGCTATGGTGGATTGGTCTTTCATGATGTTATCATGAAGCGGCATGCGGAGAAGGCGGCAGGAGCAGGTGTCGATGGATTGATTCTGGTAGCAGCCGGAGCGGGTGGCCATGCCGGCACACTCAATCCTATGCCTTTCATTGGTGAGGTGAGGCAGTTCTTTGACAAAACCATCCTACTGTCAGGCTGTATCTCTACCGGAGGTGATATCGCCTCCGCCATGCAAATGGGTGCTGATCTGGCCTATATGGGTACACGATTTATCAACACAAAGGAAAGTGAAGCCCCTGAAGAGTATCGAAAAATGATCATCGATTCAGGCGCAAGTGATGTGGTCTATACAGCGGCGGTATCAGGCGTCAATGCCAATTTCTTACGCCCCAGCCTGGAGGCGATGGGCATTACTGAGCAAATGTGGAAGCAGTCCGCAAAAGTAGATTTCGGTAGTGAATTGACAGCTGGTGATGAAGCCAAAGCCTGGAAAACCATCTGGTCTGCGGGACAGGGCGTGACGAAAATTAGCGATAGCCCCGGCGTAGCTGAGTTGGTAGATAGACTGAAGAAGGAATTCAGGGCAGCAGTTGAACAGCAGGCCACCCTTCTGGGTAGGTATTGAGTCTATAACAAATGGTTTAAACCATTTTCAAACTCATTCTGACATATAGCCCACGGTTTAAACCGTGGGCTATATTCATTGCATGAAATCTGAACCATTTTAATGGTTTGCCCCTGCTATCTCCATTATCAATCCACCCTGGCGATGTTGACCACATCCTCAATTTCCATTCTAAAGACACCCCATCGCTTACCTTGCACAAGCAGCGCCGGAGGCAAATAAGGCACCTGGGTTCTACCATAATCCTTCTTTTCAATGGCCTCAGTATCATGACTGGCCAGTACTGCATCGACGATATCTCCGTTCGATTTGATCAACTGGAGCTTTGCTCCTACCGGAATATCTTTGATGATCTCTTTAGCTTCTGTTTCTGTCATAGTTAATGAATGATTACTAGCAATTAGAACCTCCGTTGAGCGCGGTTGTTTAAAAAGCATATCAAATTCATACGCTCATATTCTTCTATAAAATCCCTAATTTGGGATACCGAAACCTCTAACAAAACACATCCATGTATACGCGAAAGAAGTACAAGATCTGGGATATGATCAAGTGGACGAGTCGCGAGATTCGCTTCTTCCTTATCATCGCCTTTGTGGTCACCATCCTCTATCAGGTACTAGGATTTGGGTGGATGAAGATTCCATGGACGCCTATTGCGTTGCTGGGCACTGCGGTGGCTTTCCTGATCGGCTTTCAAAGTAATGCCGCTTACGGCCGAATCTGGGAAGCCAGGCAAATCTGGGGAGGTATCGTCAACGATTCGCGCATGCTGGCGATTATGGTCAAAGACATGATCACCAATGAGTATGCTGATGTCAAAGTGTCTGATGATGAACTTAAGGAACATCAGCGATCGATCATTTATCGTCACATTGCCTGGTTGACTGCACTTCGCTATGCGATGCGACAGCCCAGACAGTGGGAAATAACGCATAATACGAAGCGGCCCAATGAATGGAAAGACAGGCTCTTCGTACCCGAATTTGAAAACAAACTGGAAGATGAACTCTCTGTTTTACTCTCAGAGGAAGAGAAAACGTACACGCTCAGCAAAACAAATAAAGCAGCTACCCTACTCAGCCTCCAGTCAAAGTCGATCCGGGCTTTAAAAGAGCGAGGACTGATTTGGGAGTTTTCATTTTTGGAAATCGAAGGTAAGCTCAATGAATTGATGACACATCAGGGCAAGTCAGAGCGCATCAAAAACTTCCCTTATCCCAGACAGTTTGCCACGCTGGGCTATGACTGTGTCAACCTGTTTATTCTACTACTTCCTTTTGGTGTCATTCCAGAGTTTTCTGATATCGGTCTGGAGCTAAGCGAGCAGTATCCCTGGACGAAAGACTATTTTGTATGGCTGGGTATCCCCTTTTCAGCATTGGTCTCCTGGATCTTCAACACGATGCAGCGAATCGGTTCTGTGGGAGAAAACCCATTTGAAGGCGCTCCCAATGATGTGCCTATCTCCACTATGTCCCGAGGAATAGAAATCGACCTGAGGGAGATGCTGGATGAACCTAAGGACAAGATACCTGATCCTATGGAAGTGATATATGATGTACAGATGTAGCAATCCACAATCATCGAATTCAAACCAAGAAAAAGACGCTTATGAGAAATGATACTAGAATAGAATCACTGGATGTCATACGTGGGTTTGCAGTGCTCGGCATTCTCATTATGAATATTCAGAGTTTTTCTATGGTCAACCAGGCCTATCTCAATCCCACTGCCTATGGTGATCTATCGGGTATTAACAAGTGGGTGTGGATAATTAGTCACGTCTTTGCCGATCAGAAATTTATGAGTTTGTTCTCTATGCTTTTTGGAGCTTCCATTCTTATGATTTCTGAAGGCTCAGAACGAAAAACGGGAAGCTCACTAGGTGTGCATTACAAAAGGAATTTTTGGCTGCTCGTAATCGGCTTAATACATGCCTATGGTCTCTGGTCGGGTGATATATTGACACCCTATGCGGTCATCGCCTTTTTGGTTTACCCGATGAGGAAGATGAAGGTAAGATCTTTGTTGATCGTGGGTACCATTCTCTTTTCAATCAGCAGTATTCTTTATTTACTAACTGGAAGTTCGATTCAATACATGTCGGATGCTGATGTAGCCGGTATGATGTCAAGCTGGCAACCCACGTCAGCGCAGGTCCAAAGCGAGATCGCAGCTTACACAGGCACCTTTAGCCAGCAAATGTCACAGCGCATTGATTCTACGATCGTGATGCACACGACTGTCTTTCTAATTCTCTTCTTTTGGAGAATTTCCGGATTGATGCTTATAGGCATGGCATTATATAAGTCCAGCTTTTTTCAGGGAGGATTCTCTATGGCTTCCTATCGGAAAATCGGTCTCGTATCTGGGCTAGTAGGTTTAGCATTGGTTATTTATGGAGTGATTCAAAACTTTGCTCATGACTGGTCACTCGAGTACTCCATGTTTATTGGCTCTCAATGGAATTACTGGGGAAGCTTGGGAGTGGCCATCGCTTATGTCGCGATATTCAATCTTATTATCAAATCAAACCTTCTGGAACCTCTCAGAAAAAGGCTGGCTGCTGTCGGCAGAATGGCATTGACCAATTACCTGAGTCAGACATTGATATGTACGTTTGTTTTCTATGGTTTTGGGCTAGGTCTGTTTGGCCAGGCTGATCGTCTAGAGCAACTCTTCATCGTGCTCGGTATATGGACAGTACAGCTTTTGGTCTCTCCTATATGGTTACGTCATTTTCGATACGGCCCTTTCGAGTGGCTCTGGAGAAGCCTTACGCAAATGACCCCACAGGCAATGAAGAAATAAAACTACTTCCTAACCCACGTCATTATCCTCATCCTGAAACACCTCTTCGATAGTCTTTTCGAAAAGTCGGGCGATCTTAAAGGCGAGCGGTAAACTAGGGTCGAACTTACCTTTTTCGATGGCGTTGATCGTTTGTCTGGACACAAGTGTAGCATCTGCCAAATCCGCTTGTGTCATGTCTCGCTCAGCACGAAGTACTTTGATACGGTTTTTCATCTATACCTGAGATTACCCACGACAGTGCTCACGACATAGGTGAGGCCAATTAATACAACCAAATGGGAAATCTCGGCATCATAGGAGATGACATTGGTAATATCCAGATTAGAATACGCCAGTCCACCCACAACGGCTACACCTAGCGAAACTCCCATCGCGTCCATGGCCACCTTCCGATGCATTTCATCCAGCGCCTTAAGATGTCGAATATTAGCCAGGATCATACCAACGCCCAGAAGAACATTGATGACTATGGCAGCTACAGTCAAGCCAATATGTTTATCCCATAAAAACACATGTCCGAAGTTTGCCAATGCCATCGTCAATGTCCAGGCACCTGTCCATATGGCGAGGTTTCGTGTTTCCTTGATTACTCGCTGATTTCGTGTTTGTCTTTTTGTGCTCATCTGATCTTTCTAGTTTACATTTTGTAAAGTTTGTTTTACACAAAGATATACACGTTTTTCTAAATGTAAAGTTTCATTGATATTACTATTCTATTAGTAATCGCAAATAACAAAACCCAAGACCTTATGATCTTGGGTTTTATCTTTCGAATAGAATGGTCTATTTGATCCTTATTTTTACAGTTTTTAGAAGCTCTGTATCTCCTGATCCATCCACAGGGTTCGGTTTTCAAGGTACTCCCTGAGACTAGCTATGCTTTCAGTATAGTTGAC
Organism: Cyclobacteriaceae bacterium; assembly: GCA_965229505.1. Lineage (GTDB taxonomy): Bacteria > Bacteroidota > Bacteroidia > Cytophagales > Cyclobacteriaceae > UBA6059. Next base: position 4,624,727 of record OZ245881.1, on the reverse strand, counting down.
AGGAGAAGGTAGTGACCAAACGCTATAGTTACGATCGACTGCTCCGTTATCAATCAGGTAGTTTGCATTTTGATCAACCAGACTTTGCAAACGTGAAGTGCTTAAAGTGCTTCCTCTCAACTCATTCCAGCGATTTTTGACGGCAGTTCTGAATAAAGGGTCTTCCAGCAATCTTGGCCACCAAAATGGCATCATCCAGGCATCTGAGTCCACATAGTCATTGTAATTAATCACCCAGCCATTGAGCGGAACTCTATCTCCTGTGTCATAGCCAATGTTAAGATCCCAGACCGGCCCCATTGCTAGCTTCCCACCCCTATCCTTTTGCAGGTAGGTACTCAGGCGATAGCCATCGACATTGCGCACGATCTCGTTGAGTAAGAAGTAGTCAACGAAACTATTGATATCAATGTAATCGGTGTAGGTTCTCACCTCAGTCGAAAAATCGTCATTGAGCAAAGCCGTTTCGAACTGATGCACATAGTCAGCTATATAGTCCTTTTGCTGAGTGGTGATTTCATCTGCTGCAGGTTCTTCATAGAGAAAATAAGTCTCCCGAAACATAGAGGAGTGATACGGCTCACCATAAGGAGGAATATCCATAGGCTCTCCGAAGATGTCATACTGAGATCTGAAGCTGATCTGCTCAGTATATCGGGCATCATCAGCCCAATTGTTCTCGAAGTATTCTAACGGCTGATTGATATTGAGGTCGCCTCCTGCGGTCTTATCAATTTTTAGAATGTAGCCACCAGTGATAGCCTCCCCCTCGTTATCTTCAGGGTTGAGTTTTTCTATGTTGATTCGCTCCTTGTCTCGCTTGAGCTTTTCCATGAATACATAGACGCCCAGGTACTGACCGTTGAGCTCGAGCTCTACAAATCTCGTTCGGCTGGCATACCTTCCCATATCTCGATAGAGGTTGTAGCCGAAATAGTGGTACATCAGCGTTCGGTCAAAGGCATAGTCCCCTCCCAGGTTGACAACATGACCGTTGAGAATCCAGTCTTCTTCTTCAGGAAAACCGAAAATCTCCATGTCTGTATCATTACCATCCATATCCCAGGTCTCGATTCCGAAGGACTTCTTATCAGAAATCCGGAATGAGGTAGATCCTCGGTATTCAATTCCAATATTGCCACTCAATATCTCAGCTGATTGCACATAAACCTTCATGGTGGCTGGTATCTTGGGCTCGTTCTCGATGGCTTGACCACCAGTATTGATGACGATATAGGGTATTTCGCTATCGCCAATGTCTACGGCGAATGTGACAGGGTCAGTGGGACTGGTAGGGTCAGTGGTCGGATCGGTCGTACCGCCATTGTCACTGTCATCGCCACAGCTAGTTAACAGGAGGAGCGAAAACAGAAAGGCCAAGTTCTTCATAGGAGTCATTGAGTTAGTAACAGTAGCATTGTGCAAATTAGTCCCCTATTGGCTGAATGTCAATGAGGGACAGATTAATGTATGGGCACTCAGGCACACAAAAAAAGACTGTCCTATTGGAACAGCCTTTTTTGCATTTGGGTAATTAAATCTTAAAGTCTTACATCATCGCTTTGAGTGAGGCCAATTTAGCTTTCAACTCCTCATATCTCTCATAAGCATCTTTGCCAGGCTTCTGATCTGCTTGCTTTAGCATACTGCCCAGGTAGCTTATCTGATTGGTCAGCATAGGCTGCATGTAGATACCAGGTTGCATAACCAACTCCTCATCCAGTTTGGCCAGTTTAGCGATCTGTTTCTTATTCTTGGCTGTCTTTTGCTGCTCTTTTACCTCAGCGAGGAATTTATTGGCTTCAGATTGCAGTGCAACGATTTTGAGTGATAGCGCCTCTTGCTCTTTTAAGTCAGCCACGGTAGTGCCAGTAGCCTCCACTCTTGGGTCAATCATGACTTCAAATGATTGACTCATCGTCTGATCTCCTACCGTCAACTTAGCAGTGTAGGTACCCGGAGCTACAGAAGGCCCACCTAGAAATGCCCTTTTGGCGTTAGACGACCATGCACCCATATGGGTCATATCCCAGTCAAATCGATTAATGCCCTCTAGTTTGGTTAAAGTGGCTTTCCCGGCAGATCCAAAGAATCCTGTTGCCATATTGCGGCCACCATTACCCTCAGCACCATCAGCACTATTGAACGTATTGATCACCTTACCGCTCGCATCCGTGATTTCCAGGGTGATATCACCACTTGGCACATTGCCCAAATGATATGAGATAGTCACAGCAGGTGTCGGGTAATGTGGATTGTCCGACTCGTTGTTGCCTCTGTAAACATATTTGATAGTGTTGTCTGGCTTAAAGAGGTAAGCCGGAGCATTAGCAACATCGCCATTCAACTGGTGTAGTGGAGTTACGTCATCCATCACCCAAAATCCACGGCCCATTGTCGACATGGCCAGGCCATTTCGAACTACCTTAATATCTGTGATTGGGGTAACGGGCAAGTTCTGCTGAAATGGTGTCCAACTTTCACCATCGTCCATGGATACGAACATTCCAAACTCAGTACCCGCATAAAGCAGTCCTTCTCTGGCCGGATCCTCACGAACGACACGCACTGGATAGTCAGCAGGAATGCCATTGTTATCTGAGATGAGCTCCCATGAAGCACCAAAGTCTTCTGTCTTATAGATGTATGGCTTATCATCACCGAACATGTATCTCAGTGAAGTGAAGTAGGCTTTGCCGTCCTTGTGCGGTGAAGGCTCAACACAATCAATTCTTCCGCCGGTAGGCATCTCTGGGGTCACATCGGTCCAGTTAGCACCACCATCTTTGGTCACATGCACAGGACCATCGTTAGCTCCAGTCCAGATTACACCGGCTGTCACTGGAGATTCTCTTATGGCATAAATCACACTATAGTACTCCTCGCCGGTTACGTCTCTTGTGATTGGGGTACCGGGTACTACCTGCTTGTCAGGCTCGAATGCTGTCAAATCAGGGCTGATCTGCTCCCAGGTTACTCCATCGTCAGTCGTCTTGTGCACATACTGCGAAGTGTGATACACTACGTCGGGGTTGTGCGGAGAGACGTGGATTGGAGCTACGCGCTGAAATCTATATTTCAGGTCTTTTGGGTTGTGACCGTACATATTGGCAGCACCTACGTAGTATTGCTTCTCCTGGCCTGTACGCTTATCATATACGCCAAATCGTCCTTTACAATCAGAATAGACAATATTGTGGTTGCCGGGCTTGGGAACGGCAGGTCCGGTCTCACAACCACCGGTATTGATAATCCAGGCATTGGCACCCGCCTGCACACCGTATGGCGGACGGCTTGGCACAGCTATGGTCGTATAGTTATCCTGCTGACCAGCATAGAGCCAGTAGGGATATTGGTCATCTACCTCCACCGTGTAAAGCTCAGCCGTGGGTTGATTGAACTGTGTAGACCATGTGGCGCCATCGTTCGTGGTTACGTTGACTCCTCCATCATTGGCTTGTACCCAAATGGTAGTGTCATTGGGGTTTTGCCAAATGGCATGATTGTCACCATGAGGAACATCAAATCCAAACCAAGTCTTACCGCCATCCAATGATCTCCTTGCACGTCCGGCATTTGAGAATAACGCATCAGCATTCAGTGGGTTAGCATCAAGGTTTGTATAGTAAAAAGGTCGGTTGGTCAAACTGCCATCGTCACTTACCTGCTTCCAATTGTCCCCACGATCTTCAGAGACATAGAATCCACCTTGTTTCTCCGGTGCTTCTACTATCGCAAATACCTTGTCAGGAGCAGCTGGCGAAACTGCCAGGTCAATCTTACCAATCAACCCTGAAGGCAGGCCATTTGAAGACTTATTCCAGGTCTTACCTCCGTCAGTTGACTTGTAAACCCCACCTTCGGTCGAGCCACTAATAATCGTCCATGGCTTTCGCTCGGCTCTCCACAATGTCGCATACATGGTATTGGTATTGTCAGGAGCAAACTCAAAGTCTGCTACACCGATACTGTCAGAATGGTAGAATATTTTCTCCCAGTTCTTTCCTCCGTCTGTAGTTTTAAACAATCCCCTGGTCTCATTATTGGCAAATGCCGATCCGATCACTCCTACGAATACTGTATTGGGGTCGTCCGGGTGAATTTCAAGTGATCCGATCTGCCCGGCATCTTTGAGGCCTATATGCTCCCATGTGGCTCCAGCATCCATAGACTTATACATGCCCTTACCAGGAATCACATTAGATCTCAATCCATCAGAGCCCGTGCCGACATAGACAATGTCAGGATTGGACTGGACTACTCTGATTTCACCAATAGAAGGTGAAGCGAAGAAACCGTCAGAGACGTTGTTCCAGGTGGTACCATAGTCGGTGGTTTTCCACACACCGCCACCGGTAGCACCCGCGTAGAACGTACCAGGTATGCTTGCGATACCCGCAACTGCGGTCACCCTTCCACCACGGTTAGGTCCTACATTGCGGTATTTCATTTCTTTGAAAAGTGCCTCCATGTCCTGACTGAACGCCAGGTGTGAGGTCAATGCCATCACGAAGAGGAGGACATTTTTTGTTATCAGTTTGAAGCTCATATGACTTGGTTTTTATGTCTGAATAATCAGAAAGTGAAATTAGCAAACTCCGTAGGAAGAGGTATTGCCGCTCGTATAAAACTGGATAGTGCCTAATGTAAGTCAGCCATCTAACCACTCAGTAAGGCGTTGATATTAGCGTCGGTAATGGCACTTTCTATGTTTCTCATTAAATTCGCGGTAGAATCAAAATAATCAGATGAAAACAGCAGAAATACAAACCCAAAAGGGTACGATGAAGATTGAATTCTTCGAAAAAGACGCTCCTAAAGCGGTAAAGAACTTCACCGATCTAGCCAAGAAGGGCTTCTATGACGGCCTTACCTTCCACAGAGTGATCCCCAATTTCGTGATTCAGGGTGGTTGTCCTGACGGCACTGGTGCAGGCGGACCTGGCTACACCATCGACTGTGAGCTGGATGGCGACAATCAGTACCATGACCGTGGTGTATTGTCAATGGCCCATGCCGGACGCAATACCGGAGGCTCTCAGTTCTTCGTATGTCACAGCAGAGACAACACCTCTCATTTAGACAGAAATCATACCGTATTTGGTAAGGTAGTGGAAGGTCTTGAGGTAATTGGTGCTATTAAGCAAGGTGACAAAATGGACAAAGTGATCGTTCACGAGGGATAGTTCTTATCCTTATCAGAATTTGAAAGCGATGGGGACGACCTATCGCTTTTTTTTGTAAGCATCCTATTGGTGTATGCTTTGGCCAGCATTTTGGGGCGCTTTTGCAAAGCGTACCTTTCTATCGGTACGCTTTGCAAGAGCCGAGAACAGCAATGATCATTCCTACTCTTCCTTCTTCTTAAACATACCTGATACCTTACTTTGAATCACTGACCCCATCATTGATCCGGCTTTCAGTGTATTGTCCACTTCGCTTCCTTCAAGCAGTTTCTTGAAATTTTCAATAAACTGCTTCATGAGCTGATCGGAAACGTCATTGATCAATCTGGATCCAAATTGCGCGAGGGTACCCTGAATCTTGACTTCCATCTTGAAATCGACCTCTGTAGTAGACTCACCTGTACTTACTACCGCACCTCGCATAGTCATATCAGCACTTCCCTTACCCTTTGAGTCGAGTCCCCTGCCCTTCAGGGACATGTGGTGATTGTCATTGTCCATCTCAGCGATGGTGATCTCACCGTTGTACTTGGCTTTGACCGGGCCAAACTTTACAGATACCTCTCCCTTGTAGTTCCTATCGTCAATCTTCTCCGTAATCGTGGCTCCTGGCACGCAACCTGCTATTTCCATCGGGTTGCTCAGGGCATTCCATACTTTTGCGATAGGTTGTTCTAGTGTGAATTGTTTCGTGATTGTTGCTTCCATATTGGTATTAACTGTATAGAACTCTTTAAGTATTTCTCAGAATAATTGATGAGTTTTTCATTCTCTCCGGGTTTAGACTAAGGTAGAAATAATCACATTGACTTTTGTCAAATGACTGGTAATCATCCGCCAGTCCATTTTTTCCTTATCAGAATAGAAAACATTGCCATTGGTAGTCCCCATCATAAAACCACCGGGTCCCAGGTCAAAGGCCTGACGCAATACGATATCAAAGACTTGTTCTGTTGGCAGCCCTTCGCTCTCACTTCTCCAGGTCTTTCCAAAATCCTCCGTGTGATAGACCTCCATTTTCAGCCCCGGTGCTATCCTGCTCTCATCACTCTCTACCGGAATCACCCAGGCTCTGGACGGGTCTTCATGATCAATGACAATACTAAAACCATAGTTGGGTATACCCTTCCTCTCAGAGACATCAATCCATTGATTACCACCATCTCTTGAGAAGAATATACCACAATGGTTCTGTTGCCATAGTATTTGTGGATCAGTTTTGCAGATGATCAGCTTGTGAGGATCATGACCCACCTCCACATCAGGGTTCGGCAGATAAGCTGCGATGAGACCGTTGTTCCTGGCAGCCCAACTACGCCCAGCATCATGTGTTTCGAACACCCCGGCACAGCTCACAGCTATGTAGATATGATCACTATCAGTCGGGTGTCGTTCTATCGAGTGTATGAACGGAAAATCGCTTCCGGCACCAAACCATTTTCCTTCTTCTTGCCGGCTGGCGTGATTCCACAGGCTTTCCACCAACTGCCATGATTGACCATTGTCCTCTGACCGAAACAGTCCTCCGGGATCAGTGCCCAGCCACAATCGGTCAGGGTGGTCTGTACCTCCATGTTGCATGCACCACAATCCCCTAAGCCGGGCAGGCTTTCCATCAGGCATCAGCTCACCATCAAACTTGGGTATCACAGCATTCTGCCAGGTCGCTCCAAGGTCATCCGTATAATGCAGTTTCTGTCCCCAGTGCTTATGTGAGATGCCAGCCCACCATCGACCATTGCGCTCATCAACGAACAGCATGTTGATAGAAAAGCCCGCGAAATGTATGGCAGATAAGTTGGGCAGCTCTTCACCGACCTTCTTATAAATCACTAAGCCTTTAGCCGTCCCAATGAGAAAATATGGTTTTCCTTCACTCATGCTGCCAATATAATAGACTTGTTTCAATTAGTTCTTTCGATCCCTTGGGCATTTACCCATCACAGATCGAGCACGTTTTCCCTACTTAATCCATAATCTGCCTAACTATAATCCTTCCTCTGAAATTTGACAGCATCTTGTTAATTTACATGTCTATGCACGAATTACTCACTGACCTTCAGAACTGGACAAAAACCAATCAACCCATTACTGTAGCCAGGGTGATACAAACCTGGGGTTCCTCTCCACGACCTACCGGAAGTACTATGCTAATTAACGCTGAAGGCAAACTCTCTGGCTCAGTGAGCGGAGGGTGCGTGGAAGCTGCTGTGGTCAAGGCTGCTAATGCCCTATCGGAACAAGAAAACTCCAAGCACCTGAAGTTTGGGGTGTCTGATGAAGAGGCCTGGTCCGTGGGGCTCTCATGTGGTGGAAGCCTCCAGGTATTTATACAGCGGGCAGATTTCATCAATGATCCGGTCTGGTCCACCTTGAAAGAAAATGTGGAAAACAATAAATCTTCTATACTGATCACAAGTCTTGAAGATGGTTTAAGTAGTAATTCATTAATTACTGAACAACAGGAAGTTATAGGTGATAAAGTATCGGAAGAATTACTAAGCCAAGCTAAGGAAGCCTATAATCAAAGAACCCATCGAACTGTTGAACAAGATGGAAAAACCTATTTCATTCAAATCTATCCAAGAAAGAGTCTATTGCTTGTCATAGGAGCCGCGCACATCACCGTGGATCTGGTTGCATTAGGAAATATGTTTGGATTTGAAACAGTGGTGATAGATCCTCGCGGCTACTTTGCTAACAACATATCCTTTACCTCCCCGCCTTCTCAGATTCTGGAAGCTTATCCGTCAGAAGTACTGGATCAGTTTCCATTAGATGCCTATACTTTCTGCGCAATACTGTCCCATGACCCAAAGATCGATGACAATGCCCTGGACATCCTGCTGCCTGCTGGAGTCGGCTATATTGGTGCGCTTGGAAGCAGGAAAACACACGCCAAACGAATTGCCAGATTACTTGAGAAAGGCGTTAGTCAGGAAATGATTGATCAAATTCATGCGCCAATTGGGCTACCTATCCATGCCAAGTCTGCCAGAGAGATAGCACTGTCGATAATGAGTCAAATTATTGAAGTGAAGAATGGGGGAAAGTAGTGCTGAGTACAAGGTATAAAGTACAATGTCGATAGCTTCAAAAATAGTCGACTCGGCAATAGCGATCTTAATACATAATACTTAGTACCCTGTACTCTATACTAATCCAAATATTCCGATAGGTCACCCACAACCTGACCCGGCTCGCAATCCATCTTTTCGAAAGGGCCACCCCCACGATTGACCCAAACCGTGTTGAAACCAAAGCTACTTGCGCCACAGATATCCCAGGCGTTAGCTGAAAAGAAAATCACGTCTTCACTCTTACAATCGAAAGTTTGATTCACTAGGTTGTAAACTGATCGAGAAGGCTTATATACTCTCACTTTGTCAGCAGATAAAATTTGACCGATCAGTTTATTTACTTTTGCCACTTTCGTTCCCTCTAACAAGGTCTCCTCTACACCATTCGATAGTATAGCTGTTTGCTGTTCCTCTTTAGCCAGCTTTTTAAGAAAAGGTATCACATCGTCAAAGGTCGACGGAGCTGCATAAATGCTCAATAATTGTTCTTTAAGCCACGGATCATTCACATTGTTACATGCCATAGCATAATCAAGGGCTTGTTCGGTCACTTCATTGAAGTCTTTCCATTTGCCCATGCAGGTCATTAGCCAGCTATATTCCAGTTGCCGAACCCGCCAAAGCTCCTGAATCCTGTTCACAGCAGCTACAGAGCGCTTCTTTAATCCTGGTATCTCGGTACTCACTTTGAATAGCGTACCATAAGCATCAAATACGTAAACCTTTTTCATATGGAAATATCAGTCTATGACCAAATACTATTTGGACTCAGTTTAAATAATCATAAAATAGAGACTTCAATCGAGCGAAAAATAGAATTTTCATATCTTAATTGTGATCAATTTAAAATTATAATAAATGAACATAACAACTACAGTAAATGGAAAAGAAGTGGCTCGGGAGATTGAAGACCGAACCATGCTCTCTGCTTTTCTGCGGGAGGAGTTGAGCCTGACCGGCACCCATATTGGTTGTGACACTAGTGGCTGTGGCGCCTGCACCGTCCTACTCAACGGTAAGGCGGTGAAATCATGCACTGTACTCGCTGCACAGGTGGATGGAGAAGAAGTAAAGACTATTGAAGGCATGAGCAATGGCAGCCTGCACCCGCTGCAGGAAGGTTTCAAAGAAGAACATGGGCTGCAGTGTGGGTTTTGTACTCCCGGTATGATCATGACCGCTGCTGACTTGCTATCGCGAAATAGCAACCCCTCAGAGCAAGAGATACGAGAGTCGCTGGAAGGCAACTTCTGCAGATGCACCGGTTATCACAATATTGTGAAAGCGGTACAGTATGCTGCTAATAAAATGAATGGTTAACTAAGACAATTGAGATATGAGCTATATAGGAAAATCAGTCAAGAGAGTCGAGGATAAACGATTCATTACTGGTAAAGGAAATTATACAGACGACATCAAGCTACCCAATATGACGCATGGCATCTTCGTGAGGAGTCCTTATGCGCATGCGCGAATCAAGTCGATAGATATAAGCGAAGCAGAATCTTCGCCGGGGGTAATAAAAGTCTTCACAGGTGCAGATATCGCAGCTGCCGGTATCAACGGCGTGCCTTGTGGTTGGCAGGTCAACTTCAAGAATGGTGATACCATGAAAGAACCCCCTCACCCTATTCTGGTAAAGGATAAAGTGCTCCACATGGGTGATGGTGTGGCTTTCATCATTGCCGAAGATTACGCTTCCGCGAAAGATGCCGTCGAAAAGGTCGCCGTAGATTATGAAGATCTTGAATCTGTTACTGACCCAAAAAAAGCCGTCAAAGATGGTGCACCGTTGGTTCATGATGATGCGCCCAACAACATCTGCTTCGACTGGGAGCTTGGTGATCCAAAAGATCAGGTAGCAGCAGCGCTGAAATCATCTCATCACGTCACCTCGCTCGACCTGACCAATCAGCGCGTGGTACCCAATGCTATCGAGCCGCGCTCGGCAGTAGGTCATTATGAAGAATCACATGACAAATTCACGCTATATACCACATCCCAAAACCCTCACCTAACAAGACTACTTCTGTGCGCTTTCGTTTTGGGCTTACCAGAACACAAAGTACGGGTAGTCGCGCCTGATGTCGGTGGTGGTTTTGGTAGCAAGATCTTCCATTATGCTGAAGAAGCCATGGTGATCTGGGCTTCCAGAGAGATCAATAGGCCCATCAAATGGACAGCTGAGCGTTCTGAGAGCTTCATGACTGATGCTCACGGCCGTGACCACAAAACATCCGTCCAGATGGGTTTTGACAAGGATGGCAAGATCACAGCACTACAGTCGACGACCTTCGCTAATCTAGGCGCATACTTGAGCACCTTCGCTCCCGCCGTACCTACTTATCTTCATGGCACCCTCATGCAGGGCCTCTACACCACCCCGTTGATCAACGTGGATGTGACAGGAGTTTTCACCCACACCAATGCTGTGGATGCTTACCGAGGGGCAGGAAGGCCGGAAGCTACCTACCAATTGGAAAGGCTACTTGATTTGGCCGCACTGGAGATGGATATGGATCCGGTCGAGCTCCGCAAGATCAACTTCATTCCTAAGTTTGATGGTGTCAAAGAGCCCGGCTACCAGACCAGAGTGGCACTTCAGTACGATAGTGGCGACTACAATGGTGTTGTTGACAAAGCGCTCAAGATGGTCGGCTATGAAGAGTTCAGAAAAGAACAAGCCGCATCGAACAACGGCAAGCTGCTAGGTATTGGCTTCTCCACCTACATCGAGGCTTGTGGTATCGCACCGTCAGCAGTGGTAGGTGCATTGGGTGCACGTGCAGGGCTATTCGAGTCAGCGCAGGTGCGCGTACAGCCTACCGGAAAAGTGAGTGTATACTCCGGATCGCATAGCCACGGACAGGGTCACGAGACAACCTTCGCTCAGGTGGTTGCGGATCGATTGGGCATTCCGCTGGAGGACGTAGAGATCGTTCATGGTGATTCAGAAGCTGTCGCTTTCGGCATGGGTACCTACGGTTCCCGATCATTGGCGGTAGGTGGATCAGCCATCGTCAAGAGTATCGACAAGGTAATTGAGAAAGGTGCCAAAATCGCTGCGCATAAGCTGGAGTCAAGGGTTGAAGACCTGGAATACGCAGAAGGCAAGTGGACGGTGAAGGGAACGGACAAGTCCATCTCCTTCGGTGATGTATCACTGACAGCCTATGTCCCTCATGACTATCCCGCTGATCTGGAGCCAGGACTGGACTTCTCCAGTTTCTATGACCCGGCCAACTTCACCTACCCATTCGGTTGCCATGTGGCTATCGTCGAAGTAGACAAGGAAACAGGCCAGGTGAAATTGAAAAGGTTCATTGCGGTAGATGATGTAGGAAATATCATCAACCCTATGATTGTGGATGGCCAGATCCATGGTGGATTGGCACAAGGCATTGGACAGGCGCTATTTGAGGGTACTGTTTATAGTGATTCGGGTACGCTGATGAACGCCTCATTTATGGACTATGCCATGCCAAGAGCGGACGACTTCCCAAGTTTCGAAGTGGATCGCACGGTCACCCCCTGCCCTCACAACCCACTGGGCGTGAAAGGTGCTGGAGAGGCCGGATGTATAGGCTCCACACCAGCGGTGGTCAATGCCGTGATCGACGCGCTCTGGAAAGGTGGTCACAAGGTCAAGGACATACAGATGCCTTTGATCAGTGAGCGCGTATGGCAGGCAATGCAAAATGGACAGTCAAACTAGAACCTCAGAAAAATGATACCATCAAGTTTTACATATAAAAAAGCAAATTCGGTCAGTGATGCGCTCGCGCTGCTCAAGGAGCATGGTGATGAAGCCACACTGCTGGCCGGCGGTCATAGTCTCCTTCCGGCGCTCAAGCTACGCCTCAACGAGTACGGCTATCTGATAGATATCTCAAAAATCAAAGAACTCAAGTCTATCGAAGACAAAGGCGATCATATTGAGATTGGTGCCGGAGTAACCCACGGTGAGATCGTAGACTCAGATCTCTTACAATCCAAACTGCCATTCTTCCCGGAAGCCGCTGATCTGATCGGTGATGTCCAGGTTAGAAATATGGGTACGATTGGAGGTAGTATCGCCCATGCAGACCCTGCGGCAGATTGGCCGGCATTATTGCTAGCCGCAGATGCGACCATCCACATCCACAATGGTGAATCATCGAGATCCGTTGCTGCTGGAGACTTCTTCCATGGCTTGTTTTATACAGCAGTCGAAGAAGGTGAAATGATCACAAGTATCAGCGTGCCTGTACCCTCAAACGCCAAAACGAAGTACGTAAAGTTCATGCAGCCTGCGTCACGATTTGCGATAGTAGGGTGTGCGGTCTGCCTTGAGATGTCGGGAAGTACGGTTAGCAAGGCTCGTGTAGCTTATGCAGGCGTCTCAGCGACTCCCTTTAGAGATGCTGCTGTGGAAGCTGCGCTTGAAGGTAAGTCACTGGATGCTGCTACCATAGAAGCGGCTGGTGCGGCTGCAGCAGAGGATATCTCTGTGATGAGCGATCACTTTGCTTCTGAGGGCTACCGCAAACAGATGGCAAAGGTGTATACGAAGCGCGCGCTTAAGGCACTTAGCTAGATGAAAGATTATAGATGATAGTGGAGAGACGAAGCTCGACTATCATCTCATTGTACAATTTCTTCATTTAATTACACCCTCCTGCACCTCCCTCAAGGGAGGAACTGTCCCCTGGAGCCGTCCGCGGAAGCGGGGACTATAGGGGTGTTGTGAGTATTCCTATAGAGTAGTTAGATCTACGTTTTAATCAATGCAAAACCAATTAAACCAGATTCGCCAAGGCTTAGAAAAGCAAGGTTACATCCCGGATGACAACATCGTTATGTCCATCAAGCTCTCCCAGCAGCTGCAAAAGCCGCTGTTGATAGAAGGTCCGGCGGGTGTGGGTAAGACGGCTATTGCCAAAGTGATGGCGGATATGATGGATACTGAGCTCATCCGCCTCCAGTGCTATGAGGGACTGGATGCCTATCAGGCTATCTATGAATGGAACTACCCCCATCAGCTCCTTCATATCAAAATGCTCGAGTCGCAGGGCTATACCGTTGAGCAGAAGGAGGCAGAGCTGTTTTCAGGCAAGTTCTTAATGGAGCGACCTCTGCTCAAGGCTATCCAGTCGTCCAGGCAAAGTGTCCTACTCATCGATGAGGTAGACCGGGCTGATGAGGAGTTTGAGAGCTTCCTCTTAGAGCTCCTATCGGAATGGCAAATTACTATCCCTGAAATCGGTACCATCCAGGCCAAGTCTATCCCTCAAGTGATTCTCACAGGCAATCGCACGCGGGAGCTATCAGAAGCCTTGCGTCGTAGATGTCTTTATCTCTACATCGACTACCCCAGTTTCGAGAAGGAAGTTCAGATCATCGAGCGCAAGGTGCCGGGCATTGATCAGCAGTTGGCAAGGGAAATATCTGCCTTTATGCATGAGCTGCGCGCCATGGAGTTGGACAAGGCGCCTGGGGTATCGGAGACACTAGATTGGGCTACCGCCTTAGCAGAAATGCACCTCGATCATTTGGACAAATCACTCGTGGAGCAAACGCTCGGCGTGGTGCTCAAGGACTGGGACGACATGCGAGAGACCCAGACTTCCTTATCAGAATTGCTGGAGAAGGTCAAAGTCAAATCCAAACTCGAGTAGTGTGAAGCGGCGGACTACCCTCTCCCATCACATCATACAGTTTTGTGCCTTTCTGCGTCAGAAGGAATTTCCGATAGGACCTCAAGAGCAGCAGGAAGCGCTACAAGCGCTGGTGGATATCGACTGGAAGGACAGCACCCAATTCAAGCTGGTGCTGCAATGCACACTCTGCAAAAGCTATGAGCAGTTTGCTCAGTTTGATGAGCTCTACTTCCACTACTGGAAATCACTCAGCAAGTCTGTCGATAGTAAAGTCAAAGAGGTAGCCACTGCAGAGCAGCAGCCCAAACCAAAGCCTCCGAGTTTTCAGGAAATCAAAAACTGGCTTCATGGTAATCAGCCTCAGGAAGAAGAGGTGAAGATGGCGCAGGCCAGTGATCAAGAATACAAGAATGCAACGGACATCAAGATGATCAATCCGACACAGCTGCAGGACTGGCGGGAGATCATACAGTTGATCGAGCGAATGGTACAAAAGCTGCCTTCGCGTAGATATGTGTCCAGCAAATCACCAAAGCAATTGCATTTCCGGGCAACTCTCAACCGAAATATGCGCTATGGCGGTGAGCTGCTTGAGCTACGCTTCAAAGAAAAGAAACGCAACAAGACCCAGATTGTACTGCTCTGTGATGTGAGTAAGTCGATGGAGCTGTATAGCAAGTTCGTCCTGCACATGATGTACATGCTTCAAAATGGCCTTTTCAACTTGCAGTGCTATGCTTTTAGCACTTCTCTCTATGATGTGAGCAAGCCACTGAAGTCACGTGATTTACAAGGTGCACTTAAAGCCCTGACGCAAAAAGTGGAGGGCTGGTCTGGCGGCACCAACATGGGCGCAAGCCTCTCTCAGCTACTCGCAGGCAAAGGCAATCGCTACCTTCACAGCAAAACCTTTGTATTTGTCGTCAGTGACGGCTGGGATGGTGGTGATATCGGTCAGTTGGACAAATCACTCCGCAAGCTCAAGTCCCGCGTCAACAAGCTCATCTGGATTAACCCTCTCGCTCAATCCAGCAACTACAGCCCTGAAGTCCTGGGTATGAAAACAGCACTTCCCTATGTGGATTATCTTATCCCTTCGATGGAGGTGAGTGGGTTTAAGAAGTGGCTGAGGAAGGTGGTGGGGTGATTAGTTCAAAAGTGGCTCATATCCAAAGCGACTATTTAATACCTTAGTATTAGTAGAAGATTGGTTAATTAACATAACACAAGCAAGGTGAACGACTTTGATGATAGCCTAGTATCTGTTCGTAGAAATTGTAATATAATGAGCATATTAATTATGTTCCTAATAACAACTAACGCTAACCTGTCAACTGCAGCTATTCTAGGGTTTTCGTTTAAAGACCTAAATATCGCTTGGGTCCACATATGGATTGGAATAATATGGCTGTATTTTCATTACAGATACTGGCTTTTTTGGCAGGCTAGTCCTCGTAAGGAATATATTGATGCTAGAAATATGATTTTCAAAAGTTTATCAAAAAATCTAAAAATAAGTAGAATTCAACAAGCCAATGAAAAATGGGAAATGTATCCGGACTGGAACGGACCTTCGCCGTTGAAGGACACGCCCCCTGAATCATTCGTAAAAACCTACCTTCAATCTCTACGAGATGGATCTTACTATACCAGCTACGAAAAGATAGCTGGCAACTCCAGGTTAAAAAAATATCGCAACACACTCAACTTCAATGGTGTTGAAGCTTTGGCTTATGTTTCATCTTTGGATGTATTTATTATAAAGTTCAAGACCAATATCAGGTTTTGGCTTTTGCGTCCCGAATATCTAAGCACTCAACTCCCGTTCATACTCGGGTTTATTACACTAATATCCATCGTTTATTGGGTTTGGTCGAGAAATTAGATTGAGTAGAGTTGCGCCGGTAATCGTAGTGTAGCCAGTCTTACTTTTGTACAAAAGCCATGATGAACAGTTTTGCGATAAATGTAGGTAATGATCGCCGTGAGGCAGGCATCTGAGGTGATGGGTTTCTTCGAAACCAAACCTGACAGATCTTCAAGACCTGTCAGGTTTGCTGCACACGATTAAAACTTTACAAAAGCAGAATGCTTCGCCTAAGAGTCGATGAGTAGCGACTTATCTGCAAGAGCCACATTCTGCCGGTGAACCTGAATGAGTTCCTTTTCATTCCCAAACCACTTTACTACTTCCTTTCTGGGTATTCTGGTTGGTTTGCAGCTCAGCAGAGTCTGGTAACTACAATGCGGCCAGTCTCCTACTTGATCACAGAAGCCATGATGAACTGGATTACGATGAATGTAGGTGATGATCGCCGTGAGGTAGGCATCTGAGGTTATTGGTTTCTTTTTGAAATTGGGCATAAAGAGGCTTCCTCGACGTGAGTACTTTTTGTTGAAGGCCTTAGTATAACTGTTGAAGAAATTAGAAAAGGTTTGAATAATGATTTTCGAAGGCTGTTTATTCAAACCTCCAAGGTCTTCGAAGACCTTGGAGGTTTTGGTTCTAATCAAGAAATGAAAATGATTAGGCATCAAGCAGTACGCATAAGTCGTGGCTACCGGTTCGAGGTACTTGGTCCATTGACGTAAGAAGAAATGGTAATTCTCATCCTCGCGAAAGAGGTTTTCATCGCCGTTAGCGTGATTGTAGATATGATAGTAGGTAGATGGCTCCACTTACTAAAGATATGAATAGATCATTAAACCTTGGTGGTTTATGAAACCTCCAAAGTTTTAATCTCCACCCTACTCACTCTTCAAAATACTAGCCGGGTTGATCCGCTGAAAGCGCAGTGCATAGAAAGCGGCAGTTCCCACAAGCAGGAAGACCAGAAACAAATTGGCTAGTATAAGGCTCTTCCCATCGATATTGACACGGTAGGCATAGTTGTCCAACCATCTGGACATTAACCACCAAACGGCTGGGAAGGCGAGCATCATCGCTGCAATAGCAATAGCCAAATACTCTCTCCCTAACAGGTTAGCAATCCCGATGATCCGAGAACCCAGGACTCTTCTGATGGCCATTTCTTTGAGCCGTAGCTTCAACCCATAGGCAATCATTCCTGATAAGCCAAGCAAGGCTACTATCACTGCTATCAAGGTAAATCCTGAAATCAATTGAAGCTGCTTCTTCTCAGATTGGTAGAGGGCTTCAAGTTTCTGATCGAGGTAGCTGATCTCCAACGGACTTTCTTGAAAATGCTGATCCCAGAAATTAGCAATCTGATCCCTTACCTGCTCATTGGCTCCATTTGCTACTTTCACAAGTATGTTGGGCATCCAAAGCGGCTCATAAGTCACCACCAAAGGACGTATCTCTGCTTTGAGGCTCTCCTGATGATAGTCAGCAATCACACCACTGATATGACCATCCTTGAGCGATAGATCACCAATGGACCAATCAATACGTTTACCAACAGCATCCGCAGGATTATCCCAGCCCATCGCTTTGGCTCCAGTTTCATTGACGAGATAGCTCCTCTTTTTTGTGGTGAAATCTTTCCAGATTTCCGACTCAGGTACAGACTGAGATCGCACCAGATTTTCTGGTAAGGAACCACCCGCGACGAACGTCATATTGAGAAGCTGCGGGGCGTTGATGTCCATGACCTGCATATCAGCAGACACCTCAAGGTCAGGGCGGTCATACACTTTCACCTGCCCCATGTCCTTGATCGGGCTGGTGGGAAGCTGCATAATAGAGGAGACATCCTTCACTCCTGGCAGTTGCTTCAGCTGGGTTTTGATCATTCGATAGTCCTTCATGACTTGTCGATCATTATTCATCAATGCAATGACCTGATTATGATCAATTCCCAGTTTCTTGTCCTGCATGTAGGCAAACTGCCGCTGAATGATGAGGCTCGTTGCTATCAGTAATAGCACCGTCGCAAACTGGATCCCAACGAGTACCTTCTTGATAATACTGCCATTACGCGCTGAAGACGTAAGATTACCCTTCAGCGCATTCATCAACTTTACTCTGACTATAAGCTGTCCTGTAATTGCACCCGAAACCAGCGCAACCAATGCCATAACAATAAGCAGACCGCCCACCATAATCATCGAGTCGTACACCAAGGTATGGCCAAGGAACTGCTCAAGATATGGCAGTCCGATTGTGAATAATGCAGACCCAATCAAAAGACTTAAGAAGCACAGCATCAGGGCCTCCAGAAAAAAGTATCCTCTTAAGTTGCTGATACTCCCTCCCAGCAGCTTTCGCAAACCTATCTCCTTTGAGCGACTCATTGATTGGATGGCATTGAGATTAGCAAAATTGACCGATGCAATCACGAGCAAAAAGATGGCCGCTAAGCCGAAAATGAGAATATTCTGCCTATCCCCGTTCGGTACTATCTCACGACTTAGCTGTGAATCAAGATGTATAGAAGTCAGGGGTTGGAAATGTAGCGTCAGCTCCTCTCCTGCTTCTAAGTCAGTCTTAGAAGCCACAAACTCCTTTGATCTAGCTTCAATGCCATCGATGGCCATCGGATTATTCAATAACAGATAGACATAGGCCCAGCCAGTACGATCTTGCTCGCTATTGATACTGGTCAACATGGTGATAGGCAGGTGCGTATTTGGCGGTAGTTCCTCTATTACACCAGTTACTGTATAGTCTGACTTAGTTCCATCATCCCCTCCTACTTTAATGATTTTTCCGATAGGGTTCGAATCACCAAAGTATCGTTTGGCTGTTGCCTCGGTTAAAACAACGGAGTAGGGATTAGCCAATGCATCAGCAGCCGAGCCTTCGATGAACTGGAAGTCAAACAACTCAAACACCTCCTGATCAACTGCAAAGGCATTTTCCTCCCTAAAAGCATCGTCATCTACATTCACATTTCTAGGTCGAAAAGACTGAAAACGTACCAGGTGTTCTACCTCAGGAAATTCTTCAGCTAATTCGTTGATCCAATCCTGACTCATTCTGGCCCAGTGGATGTCATAGCCAGAACTATTCTGAAACCTATAGGTAACTCTGTAAATCCTATCTGCTTTGGCATGATACTTATCAAAGCTCATCTCGTGTGCAGCATAAGCGTAGATAGCCATTGCTATCGCAAATGCCAATGCCATCCCAAACAAATTGATGATCGTCGAAAGTTGTTTTCTTCGAATGTTGCGAAGTATGACTTTGAGGTAAGATCTAAACATTGAACGGGTATAAGGTCAACCTTCCAAAAATAGAAAACATCAGTTCGTTACATAAATGACATATAGCCAATAATGTCAAAAGTTGTCATCAATCCCCTAACCGTGACTTGCGATCCTATCGAGAAAGTTAATATCGCTGGTTTGGATGAAAGCAAAAGCCTTGTCTCCAGCCTATCGAGCCAAGTGGACGCAGGATGGCGAAGTGCTATTCCTAATCTATGATTGAGGGTGAGAGTTGCTTAGATTGTAATTAAGCGGAGCAGACAATGTAGATCATGTATCCTAAATTCTACCTGTACAAACGTATTAAAGATGCCAAAATCCTGATAGACAGATATTATGCCGAACCCATCAACCTCAATAAGATTTCTGAGCAGGTGCATTTGTCGAAGTACCACTTCCTCCGATTATTCAAAGAGGCGTATGGCACTTCTCCATATCAATATCTCATTCACAAGCGTATTGCGGTAGCTAAACAGAAATTGGCCTCTGGCAGTACCGTAGCTAAAACATGTCACAGCGTAGGTTTTGAAAGCCTCCCCTCCTTTTCCTCACTCTTCAAGCGACGGGTAGGCATATCACCATCCGTGTATCGAAACAACCGTCAAATCGAGAATAGCAATTTTGAATAAGTCCGGCTGGGTATTCTCGCCTAGTTTTGAGAAAATAAATCATTCGCTATTCATGAAAACTGCACTGAAAGTCAACTGGATATTGATCACGCTACTGAGCATTGCTACTGGCGCTTTCAAGCTAGCTCAGCAACCGGAGGACATAGAGCTATTTGCTGCCATCGGAATGAATGCCACCGCTACAACCATTCTAGGGTTAGTACAGCTTATCGGAGGTGTCCTGTTGATACCCGCCAGGACGAGAACAAAGGGAGCGTGGGTAATGCTACTTACTTTCATACTGGCATCCATTGCCGTATTCGCTAATCAAATGCTCATTTTCGGTATAGTATCTCTGCTCTTCATTGTCATGGCCTATGGCGTGATCCATATGCAAAACCAACTTACGAAAAACTAATCCTCAAGTCCTATGTACTACGTAATCACTCGCACATTCATCGACGACCCTACCGTGAAAGAGGATGTGCTCAAGATGTCAAAAGCTTCGACCAGTATTTTTAAGAATCAGCCAGGGCTGATTGAGCTAAAGTCACTCTTAGCAGAGAATGAAACTCATATCTGCACATACATGATTTGGGATACCCAACAGTCACACCTGGACTGTATGGAGAGCAAGGACTTTGCTGGTGTTACTGTCGACTGGACCAAGTACATGAAAGAGGGTAAAATCAGATTTGAGCTGGAGACTTACCTGGCAATAAATTAATCGGCTTGATTATTTAACTTTGTTTAACTTTTTATAATAGATGGTTAAACATTTATACAAACACTCTGTTCTGACTGCCTAAACTCTAAAAAGACAATTATGAACAGATTAAAAATTACAATTCTTGGCTTAGTCGTAGCAGCAGCTTCATTGACAACTGCGATAGCTGGAACTACCGGAAATGAAAAAGCCCCTCAGGATAAAACGATAGTTGAGCTGGCCGTTGGTACTGACGCCTTATCTACACTAGTAGCCGCGGTAAAAGCTGGTGGATTGGTAGAAACACTATCCGGAACAGGGCCTTTCACGGTATTTGCACCTACTAATGATGCATTTGCAGCTCTACCTGCCGGAACATTGGACATGTTGCTCAAGCCTGAGAACAAAGATAAATTAGTAGCTATCCTTACTTACCACGTGGTAGCCGGTAGTGTCAAGTCAACAGATTTGAAAAATGGAATGAAGGCTGAGACAGTCAATGGTGCCGAAGTGACCATCACCACCACGGGTGGAGCTAAAGTGAATGGTGCAAGCGTCGTGAATGCAGACATAATCGCGAGTAATGGTGTGGTGCATGTTATCGATGCGGTGATCTTACCTCCAGGCATGTAATTGATGCTTATCAATTAGACTATGCGAAAGCCTTTCTGATTTCAGGAAGGCTTTTTGCATTCTTAGCATGAGACTATGGATGTGCCGCCACCCACACTTCCCCGTCTTCGAAGACTTCCTTCTTCCAGATGGGCACGGTTTCTTTCAAAGTGTCGATAGCATATTCACAAGCCTCGAAAGCCGCCTTGCGGTGTGGTGTAGCTACCGCAATAATCACAGGCAACTCTCCTACTGCCAGTTTTCCCACGCGGTGATGGATACACACATGAAGCGCTGACCATCGTTGTTCGACCTGCTCCGCAATTTTCATCATCTCCTTTTTGGCCATTGGGATATAGGACTCAAACTCCAGCGATACTACCTTCTTACCTCTAGTCTGATTTCTTACCGTACCTACAAATACGACCGTGCCTCCAGCAGCATCATCTGCCACTGCTTCTTCGCATTGAGCAGGTGAAAGTGGTGTATCAAGGATCTGAATATCTATCATAGGCTAGACCACCAAAGGTCAGTTATAAACGGTCATCTATCAGTTCAAATCTATTAACCTCCGCTCACCGGCGGAATAATTACCACTTCATCATCTGCGTCGATAACATAGTCGTCGGGCTGATATTCCTCATTGATGGCAAATTTCAAACTTCTCAGCTTCTCAAATTCTGGAAAGTCATTAATTAACTTTTGCTTGAGGTCGGCAATTTTGCTTTCGGGTTGAATCTGATAGGCTTTCGAGCCACCTCCGAGTATATCCCTGGCGATCCCATAGGCAACCAGTTTGATCTCCATTGTTATTTCAGTCATTTTTCAATTCCTCCAGTAATGCTTCCCAACTCAATTTGATACAATCTACTCTTCCTTCAAAGTTTTTCAATTCTACGAGTACTTTCAACTCCTCATCGGATAAGTCGCTACTATCTAATGAATCGAGTGCCTTGAGGAAGCTGTGGCAGTACTCCGCAGCATCCCAATAAGACATCCCCTCTACCTTTTTCAGCAGTATGGAAGTCGATGCTTTTGATATAGCACATCCAAAGCCATGAAAATGAAGTTCGTCCAGCATCCCTTCCTTCCCCCCTATGTACAGTTCATATTTGTCGCCACACATTGGATTATAGGCTTTGACCGCACGCGCTGATTCCACTTTCTCGAAATGATACGGCGCTTTGTTTTCCGGTAGGATCTGCTGACGATATAGCGCTTGTACTTCCTCCTTTGTCATGACCAAAATTTTATCAAATCCATTAGTGATGACTTTAACCTATCGATCTCCGAACGCTCATTGTAGATGGAGAGCGATATACGTACAGTAGCCGGTACCCCAATGGACTCGAGAAGTGGCTGTGTGCAATGCATTCCAGCCCGCACGGCGATTCCGTCTTTGTTGAGGAAGGACGCCACATCATGGGGATGAATGCCCTTGACAGTCAGAGAAAATATCCCCGAATGCTGCCGTGGTTGTTTGACAATAGTCACCTCTGGAATAGAGTGCAGCATCTGCAAGGTAGATTCCGATAAGTCAACCAAATCCTTACGAGCAGTCACTCTATCAATATTATTCAAGAACTCAATCGCAGCGTGCAGCCCGATAACACCTCCGACATTGCCAGTGCCAGCTTCCAGATTGAAAGGGTATTTCGCAAAGGTGGTCTCCTCGACTGTCACCTCCCTGATCATCCCACCACCATAGTTGTACGGCTTGATTTCCGATAGGAAGCGATCGCTCACATAGAGCACACCGATACCAAACGGACCAAAAATCTTATGTCCTGAGAATGCGAGGAAATCACAATCCAACGCCCCGGCATCCAATGGGTAAAGGCTGGCACTTTGTGCAGCATCGATCGTCACGGGAGCTCCCTTGGCATGCGCAACCGCAATCAACTCGGCAATATCATTGATCGTACCCAGGGTATTGGAGATGTGGCTTACGGCCACCATCTTCGTGCGACGGTCAACCAGACTATTGTAGACACCCAGATCCAAATCTCCATATTCATCGATGGGTATAATTCTTAACTCCGCACCTTTGGACTTAGCCAATATCTGCCAGGGAATGAAGTTGGCATGATGCTCAAGTATCGACACGACAATATTGTCTCCAGGATGGAGTCGATCCGCCAAAAAGGACTGAGCTACAATATTCACCGATTCTGTAGTCCCCTTGGTAAAGGCGATATTCTGAGGGTCATCAGCTCCCAGGAATTTGGCTACTGCCGTCCTTGCCGCCTCATATTTGGCGGTAGCCTGATTACTCAGATCATAGATACCACGATGGATATTGGCATTTTCGTAACTATAAAACTGGGTGATAGCATCGATGACGACCTGAGGGCGCTGGGTAGTGGCGGCATTGTCCAGATAAGCCAATTCCGGATACTTGTCAAATACGGGAAACTGTGATCTATATGAATTCAAAATTGAACCTATATTTCCGTTAGATTATTGAGCTAACAATAAAGTCATTGCATTCGTTGTTTTGATGCACTCAATAAGACAAATAAACTCTAATTATTTCAATTGTAAAGCGCATAGCTTTGACATAAAGGAATGATTAATTGATAACCCCAGTTCTATGATTAGTGTAGCCGAGGCATTAGAGATTGTAACCAAAAAAGCCAGAGACTTTGGCACCACAACTATCCCATTGAGTGAAGGTATCGGCAGGGTGTTGAGAGAAGACATCTCGGCAGATCGTGATATGCCACCTTATGATCGTGTCACCATGGACGGCATTGCCATTCAGTTTTCTGAATATGAGAAAGGGCTTAGAACCTACAAAATCGCAGGCGTGGCTGCAGCAGGAGCAGCACAAATTACATTGACTGCTTCTGGCCAATGCCTGGAAGTAATGACTGGCGCGATCATGCCACAAGGCCTGGACACGGTAATCCCCTATGAGGAAATCGAAATCCTGGATGATCATGCAACGGTCAATGACAAACCTCTTACCAGGCAGCAAAACATCCATTTCAAGGGCTTTGACAGGAAAGCTGGCGATGTGGTCATCAAGTGCGGTAAGGTGCTCTCCTCTACTGAAATAGGCGTTTGTGCCACTGTCGGAAAAAGCAAAGTCGAGGTGAGCCGGCTGCCCAAGACCATCATCATCTCCACTGGAGATGAATTGGTGGAAATTGATGAACAGCCCCTGGCACACCAGATTAGAAAGAGCAACATCTATCGCCTGAAAACAGCCTTGTCTTACTACGGAGCTGAAGTAGATATGGCGCATCTGGATGATGAATACGATACCATTATTCATGAGCTGCGCAAGATCCTCAATGACTATGAGCTCGTCATATTGAGTGGTGGTGTCTCCAAAGGTAAATTTGACTTCTTACCGCAGGCCTTGGAAGAATTAGGTGTAGAGAAGCATTTTCATCGCGTAAGCCAACGACCGGGTAAGCCATTCTGGTTTGGGTCTTATCAGGATAAAGCCACTGTATTTGCATTCCCGGGAAATCCTGTCTCAAGCTTTATGTGCATGCAACGCTACTTCAAGACCTGGCTCAATCAATCAATACAGATTGCTGAGCTTAATGCGCCTTACGCTGTATTGGGCGCTGATGTCCACTTCAAGCCCAATCTCACGTATTTTATCGAGGTAAAACTTGACTTTACTCCTACCGGAGAAATCATTGCCCACCCTGTCAGAGGCAATGGATCTGGTGATCTGGCTAATCTGGTGGATTCAGATGCCTTTATTGAGCTTCCAATTGGCAAAGATGATTACTACAAAGGTGAGAAGTATCCGATCCTGACTTATCGGCAGGGCTTGATTTAGAGCTTATTTATCTCCGTAGTGATCATAAGCACTCAGAATGTAAACTAAGACAACAGATTCATCAATGGAATAAACCAAACGATGTTTTCTATTGATTCTCCTTGAATAAAGGCCTTCAAGTTCATGCTTCAGCCTTTCAGGCTTACCTGTGCCTTTAGCAGGGTGTACTCTGAGTTCATTTAGCAACCGTTGAATCTTCTTAAGGGTTGCTTGATCTCCTGCTTTTTTGTGTTTTTCTATATCCTCAAGTGCGTTGGCCGTGAACTTGAGCACGTAACTCATAGCCCTAGAAGTTCATCAATCTCTCCAGATGTACTGATATTCTTAGTTTGCCCTGCTGATACCTGGTCTATACTTTCTTTGATCCGTTTGATCATCGCACTTGTAAAATATTGGTCACCTGCTTCAACTGGTGTCAGGGCGTACGCCCTATCTTTTCCTCTCTGCACAATGATTTGCTCACCCTGATCTGCCTTTTCAAAATACATTTTCTGATTCTGCCGAAATTCTCTACTACTTATTACCAACATAGTATTTACTTATGTGTACCAATATGGTACGAATATACCAAATATTGACTCAATTCTTGTCAGGAGATTGCTTGAGTGAAGTATATCGAGAACTATTACTTCAATTTCTAATAACCTAAGAATGATGATCACTAAACAACCATCGAATACAGAAGTGCCATAGATTAACTCATATTAGCAAATCAAGAAAGTCAAATTTTAATCTCAGGTTCATCGCTTCTGTAACGCATCGGCTATGAGTATTTCAACGCCTTCTTTTTCGATCTAAGCAGTATATTGAGGTAAAGATCATCAATGCTTTCACTAGTCTCCAACGCTCAAACCTACCCTGAGCGCATCGCCATCATCGCAGATGGACAGTCTTATAATTATCAAGAGCTACTAGAGCAGTCTAAGCTGTTCGCGCATACCTTACTCCAAGGCAAGTCTGACCTCAAGGAACAAAGAATAGCCTTTGTCGTCGATCCGGGATTTGACTATGTCAAAGTGCAATGGGCCATTTGGCGTGCAGGAGGCATAGCGGTTCCGTTACATCCAATAGCTCCTGTCACATCACACGAGTACGTACTTCGTGATGCACAGGTCAGTCAGCTTGTGGTTGATCCAGGATATATTAAAGACTACAGTCTGCTCGCTCAAAAGTTGGGAATTAAGTTGATTTCAACTCAGGAAACCTTGTCAAAAGCAGATCGGCTACCAAGCATTTCATTGGACAGAAGAGCCATGATCCTCTACACCAGTGGCACTACCGGTGCACCCAAGGGTGTGGTCACTACGCACGCCAATATCGAGGCTCAGATCACAGCATTGACCAATGCATGGGAATGGAGCGCAGATGACCACATCATCAATGTACTGCCTATGCACCATGTCCATGGCATTATCAACGTACTGTCCTGCGCGCTCTGGTCGGGTGCCACTTGCGAGTTTGCGAAGTTTGATGCTATGAACATCCTCAACAAGTTGGCAAGTGGCCCGGCCAACCTATTCATGGCAGTACCCACGATCTATTACAAGCTGATTTCGGCTTTTGAATCGCTTAATCATGATGAACAAAACATTATATCCAAAGGACTCAATAAAATGAGATTGATGGTCTCAGGATCTGCCGCCTTACCTGTATCAGTACTTGACAAGTGGAGGGAAATCAGTGGTCACACATTGCTTGAGCGTTATGGCATGACAGAAATGGGCATGGCGATCAGCAACCCTTACCGGGGAGAAAGGAGACCTGGTCATATTGGCCGACCTCTGGAAGGTGTACAGGTCAAACTGATGGATGAACAATACAATGAAGTAACTCCGGGTGAACAAGGAGAAATAGTGGTTAAAGGACCGAATGTATTCAAAGAATACTGGAACAAACCAGATGCTACTCGAGCTGCATTTACGGACGGTGGTTGGTTTAAAACAGGCGATGTGGCTGTTTACAATGACAGAAGCTACAAGATTATTGGGCGGAGTTCGATCGACATTATTAAGTCTGGTGGCTACAAGCTTTCCGCTTTAGAAATTGAGGAAGTTTTACGATCTCATTCTGTTGTCAGAGATTGTGCAGTAGTTGGTCTACCCGATGAGGAATGGGGAGAAATAGTAGCGGCTGCTCTAATATGTAACAGCCAAACACTCACAGAAGACGAACTAAAATCATGGTTAAGCGAAAGGTTACCCGGATATAAAGTACCAAGAGTCTACAAGATCATGGATGAACTTCCACGCAATGCCATGGGTAAAGTGGTCAAGAACGAATTGAAACTATTACTTCCCGCCAAAGCAAAGGCATGAGAAGTGACATTCATTTAAGTCTGCTCATACTAGGTCAACCGCTAAATGAATATCCAGATGTTCATTTGGCGAAAGTGTCAACCTTCATCAATAGTAGCGCCGTTGAATACTTACCGGGGTAACTGTCTAAATCAGCAAGTAAATTGATTCACTTAATCGCTTGAAACTGAAGTTTTGATTCTCAACTCTGCATCACAAAGCGAGTAGACAAGACGGTATCCGTTGAAGACAGCCTTTGAGAGTTCTTGTGCAGAAGCATGTACAGACATTAAGTACTCTTCATCATGCCAATAATCTTCCAAGGTCACTTGATTGAGATGATAAGCAGTGTCTGACTTGTCCAGCTGAACGGTAGATGAAAATTCAGTAAACCCTTGACTTTCGAGATAGTCACCTAGCCTGTTAGCTTCGGTGTAATTGACGCGCGGCGTGAAGAAAAGCCGGGTCTTTCCATAGTTTTGTTCCCAGCCATAGGGGAAATCAGCAATATTAAATGTCACCTCATTCTGTACGGCAAACTCCTGATTACATACCTGAAATGTGACGGGTTCGGAATCAAATACATAAAGTGAGAGCTCCTTGGCAAAATCATATCCAGCATCCAGATGAGCGCTATCATTCCATACACGCTCATTATATACACCTCCAAACGAGTATCCGCTAGCTACTCTTTGCAGTCGAACCGACTTGTCTTCACCATCTGTAAACCCCGCAGCGATGAGGTAGTCACCCAGTTCTCTGACAAGTGAGGTATCAACTCCAGAATAGAATATCTCAGTTCCGTCTACCTTAATCGAGTCACCATAGTCTGGAGTTGTCAGGAAATTGTCGTAAAACTCATAGACTCCAAAAGCCAAGGCGAGTATTCCAACTATTGATTTTAGTATCTTTTTCATTTGTTGATTGCTAATACACAAAATTCAAAAAAATACTGCTGTCATGGAATACCTTCTACTGGGTATTTTGCATGTTGGGGTGGATTACACAACGTAACCATAGATTTGCATGTTACGGTCACGCCGGATGCTACTATCTACTCCTCCTCTTACCGCCACCACCGCGACGGAAATCCTTACCAGACTTCCCTCCGCCACCACTTGATCGCCTTTTGCCGGAGAAGCTCTTCTTTTTGTGGAAGTCTTTAGGTCTTCGCATTTCTGCTTCGTCATCACGATTGACACGGATGCTTCTGCCTTCGATCTCCACTCCATCAAACTTCTGCTCTAAACCGTCATCTTTACTGCCATCTACATCAAAGTAGGCACAGTTCTTCTGCATGGTCAGGTCTCCAAAAAACTTACGATCCACGTTAGCTATATCGGCCAGGAAGTGAATGAGGTCACCCTTGGTCATACCATCCATCAGACCGATATTGACGAAGTAGCGATGAAACTTGCCAAGATCTCTTTTCCCTGGAGCACCACCATGGGTCTCGTTGAGATTAGCCTCTTCCCCATTCTGTACGGTAAGGTGATCAAGCTGTGATGTGATCAGGCGCTTGAGGATATCCTCTTTGCTAAGGTCCGCAAATTTCTCAGAAAGTTGCTCTAGTATCGCATCAGCCTGAGCGTCCACTTTGGTGTTTACAATTAGGTTGGCCCAATTGGAAATTCGCGTATTACGTAGGGAATCAATGGTCGGCACCTCTATCTTCTCGAAGGTGACTTTGATTTTCTTCTCTAGTTCTGTGATTTTTCTACCTTCTCGGGGATTGATGAAGGCGAGCGAAATACCTTTCTTTCCTGCCCTACCGGTACGCCCACTACGGTGAGTATAACTCTCCAGCTGATCAGGAAGTGTGTGATGAATGACGTGCGTCAAATCGTTCACATCAAGTCCTCTGGCTGCCACATCAGTAGCAATGAGTAGTTGCATTGAGCGGGTCTTAAAACGCTTCATGACCGCATCTCGTTGAGCTTGAGACAGGTCACCGTGCAGTGCCTCTACCCCATAGCCCAGACTACCTAGCTCATCAGCAATCTCTTGCGTTTCACGCTTTGTTCTACAAAACATAATGCCGCGCATGTCTGACTGTAAATCCATAAATCTCCGCAGGCCGGGTAGTTTATTGGATGATTTTGTCATTACATATTTATGACTGATATCCTTGTTACTCTTCTCTTCGCTGTTGATGGATACTTCCAATGGCGCTGACATGTACTTTTTCACGATCCTCCTGATCTCATTGGGCATAGTAGCCGAAAAGAGCCAGGTCACCCGATCATTCTGGGTGTAGGATAGTATTTCGTCAATATCCTCCTTAAAGCCCATATTGAGCATCTCGTCCGCCTCATCAAGCACGACATAGCGCACCTGATCCAGCTGTATTGCCTTCCTCTTGATAAGATCGAGCAATCGTCCGGGTGTGGCCACCACTATCTGTGTAGGTCGCTTTAAAGCTTTGATTTGTCCTACTATGGATGCTCCACCATAGACCACCTCGATATTGACTGCCTTGTTATTCTGTGAAAATGATACCAACTGCTGAGCAGTTTGTTGTCCCAACTCTCTGGTGGGAGCCATGATGAGTGCTTGCGTAGCTCTGTTCCCTTCGTCGATCAGGTCAATTAGCGGTAGCCCGAATGCGGCTGTCTTACCTGTACCTGTCTGTGCTAACCCGATGAAATCCGTCGGGTCTTTGGTCAACAAGAGGGGAATGGATTTTTCTTGAACTGGTGTGGGTGTTTCGAACCCAAGTTGATCAAGGACCTCAAGAATCGATGCTGAGAGTCCTAATTTGCTGAATGTATTGATAAGCTTCTATTAAAATTAGCCGCAAAGGTACGGATAATAGTTGTTCATTGCTACTGTTAGTACATGCTCTTAATGGTTTAGGTATGGCATGGTTTTTATCATGTCAATTAGAATTATTGTTATCGGATAAAGCCCTGGCAGATAAGACCTTAACTATTCCACTATTTGCATCTATTGGCAAGAAGCTGACTTGCTTCTTCATGCCCAAGCTCCGATGCGGCTTTATAATCTCTGCAGGCATCAAATTGATCATGTTGAATTTCGTGAAGCATACCTCTTTGATAGTACACCTCAGCGTCCTCTGAGTACAATTCTATACTTTTGGTGAAATCCTCAATAGCTTCTTGATATTTCATCATCTCAATAAAGGTATAGGCGCGATTGTCAAAGTAATTTGGGTTTTTAGTATTCAACTTTATGCTTCTATCGTGATAGTCAATAGCTGTTTCATAGCCGTGCAAAAAATAGTAACAAAGAGCAATCGAGTTAAGTAGATCGTCATTTAAAGAGTCACTACTCAAGACTAGCTTATACTGTCCTAAAGCCTCTTCATAATATTCTGAAAAATAATAAGCATCTCCAAGGTTCTCAATGGCCGTGACATTATTTTCGTCTTCAGAGATAGCACGCTTGAAGTAGTCTATTGAAGACTCGTATTCTTCTTGATTCGAATAGGCTACACCGATTCGATTATTTAAATCAGCTAATTCTCCATATTCGAGCTCAATACACTTTTCATAGTCAAGAATAGCCAAATTATTATTCTGTTGCTCGACGTGTATGGCTCCTCTGTTAAGATAGAACTGACCATTGTTGGGGTCAATTTCGATTGCTTTATTAAGGTGGAAAACAGCACTATCAAACTCGGAGAGCTGATAATCTGCGAAAGCAGCATTCATCAGGGCCACAGCGAGTGTTGTATCCATCTTCTGAGCAAGTACAAAATCAGTTTTTGCTGACTGAAAATCAGCAAACCTATATTTCACAAGGCCTCTGCGGTTATAATAATCTCCTACTGTGCTGTTGAGGTCGATAGCCCTTTGAAAATCAGCCATGGCCCCATAATTATCCTCGGTCAAATAGCGCGCTACACCCCGTCTGTAGTATAATCCTTCGTCAGTAGGGTTCTGTTCTATTGCATTTGTATACAGTTCAATTGATTGAGAATAGTTCTGAGAATCAAAAGCCAACTTAGCTTCATCAGCCCACGAGGATTTGACTGTAGGTGGTTTGGCAATCTTGTTTTTTAGTCTCTCGGGAATCTCAAAAACAGACTCATCAATATGATCCACCTTTCGATACTCATCAAATCTGAATTTACCTACCTTATTATGAACCTCATATTGTGTCATACTGGCTGGCAACCAAAATCCCAGTATTTTATCATAGTTTTCATAATGTATGATCTTTTCTGAGGTCTCTTCTCTGATCAATAGATGAGTTTCTTGGTCTATATAAAAAGCTTTCTGGGGTATGGATAACTCGTCAGAATAGAGCACGCGGTATACAGAATTACCATTAACATTCGCCTCAAAAACCGAAATGCGATTCACATCGACCGTATCCAGGGAGTGCAAGCCTCCAGAGAAGACTCTCATGTAGTCATTAGTACTGTTTCCTTCGCTGAGAGAAACCTGATCTTTCATTGGGTCATAGGTCCAGCTTAAACTATCCGTCTTGACCATTATCATTTCTAAATTTTGTAATCTCATCTCCATATACAGCTGTCCAAGAGGACTTATTAGGAATCGTAATGGGATTTCTAGGTTTTCGAAATAAGCAAGACCATCTACTTCGATACCGAAGGGTAGACTTCCATCGCCATTGGTCTCGATATATTCTGAATATATTTTCTCGAAAGATTGATCTGACCGTTCCACAACATTAGCGTATCCATATATCTCCGCGGATGTTGAATATGCACCACTTATTTGTTCAAATTCACTCTCCGATAGGCTATTAGCTGAGTTAAAATCAAAAGATGCTACATTCTCACCGTCCACAAATGCAGTACCTTCGAGAGCTCCATTATCATCCGGTTTTAAGGAGAAAGTTGACTTATTTAAATCCATGAATATTCCCCGATTAAGTGCTACTTCTTTAAGTTCGATATGGTCACCAACCATACTACCTGTAACCTTCGTCTGGCTATTAAAATAATCGGGCCAGTTTATGACTCCCTCTAATTGACATCCTTTCACTTTCTGAATTTGAAGATGTGCCAAAAAAACAGTTCCGCCGTGATATTCAAGTTGTCCATACCAGTCTCCTATAAATTTGTTAAGTGCACATTGTTCCGGATTTTTCGCTTTCAGTACGATGGACGATAAGACAAGGGTGACTGTAGTGACAATTGACACGAAATTCATAGCTCTGTTTTAAGAATCGAACATCATATTATCAAAGTTGATTCTCCTTTCAAAGAAACTCTCCAGAAATTATAACATGTGTTGAGTAAAATTTGAATGATAATTCAACCAGCAACAAGAAGTGTCATATTATCAGCTTCTAGATTATAAATACCGCACCTCACAAAGTCTTATGCGTACCGTCACAAAATGCTCCATTGTCAGAATGCTTGCACTGGCATAGATAAGCCGTCTTGGACTCTTCGGCCTTGAACATGGTCGGCGTGAAGTCAGAGCCCTTGTGTGATCCATCACAGAATGGCTGGTTGCTTGAATTACCGCAGGAACACCACGCGTAGGTCTTACCTGCTTCTAGTTCTACTGGTGCGGGATTCTTGGCTGCTATAGTTGGAGTGCTCATATTTCAATTTTTTATGTTTCTACATATAGTTTATAGATATAAGCTTAAGGCCAACTATTTGTTATGAATAAGATCAATTTGAAACGAGTCTAATTAAGCTGAGCACTGATGCTCAAATCATTCAATTATTTATACCGCAGGGATTTTACAGCATTTTGGCTGGTAGCCTTATTTGTCTGATAAGACACGCTAATAAGGCCTATCATTAACGAAACCATCAGGGGCAGTACAAAGAAAATCGGACCTAACTCGACACGGAGCGCATAGTTTTCAAGCCAGTTGCTGGCGATATAGTAAAGTATGGGGAGGCTAATCAGGTAGGCTGTGCCTATTAGGAGCAAGTATTCTGATAAGATCATGCGAGATATCCGCATTGCGCTAGCGCCTAGCACCTTGCGGATACCGATCTCCTTGGTGCGCTGAAGTATAGAGAAGGATGCCAGACCAAAGAGCCCCAATCCTGCGATAATAAGTGATAGCGTAGCAAAGGCATTGACCACTTTACTGAACAGCATCTCATTCGCAAACTTTCTCTCAAATGAGTCATCCAGGAAAGTATAATTAAACGGGTCGTTGGGAAAATAATCTGACCAAAGTAACTCTAGTCTGGACAGCTCAGTCTCTATTGCTCCGTTGGATCCCTCACGTTGTGCAGTCAGCCGCACCAAATAATGATCCGGAGCAAACCTGGCCGGGGTATATCTTCTCAAAGAATAAATCACCGGAACTTCTTCGGCCTCATACGCTTCCTGCACATGGTTGCTAATCACACCAACCACCGTTTTGTCAAAATATGGAATAGTAGGGGAATAGCTCCATCGAAACGTCGCGCCTATGATCTCGTCAGGTGTGTACCCCCACATAGCTGCGGCCGATTCATTAATGATCAGGTTGGCACTATCGGCAAATGAGTGATCAAAGGAGCGTCCTGCAATTAATTGGAGATCAACAACATCCTCAAACCCATACTCGACCAGATTAATATTCATATAACTGGCACTTGTCGTATCGCCCAGCAGACGAAACCAAGAGTACCATCCTATGTTGTCACCAGGAAGCATTATCATCGATGACACTTTCTCAGTGTTAGATGACTGCTGAGCCTGATCCACAAAACGATCGTAACGAATGTCCAGATTGGCATATTCCACTTTGGGTGCTTTGATCATCGCCACCTGATCTATATCGACACCAATATCGCGATTGATCAGTAGGTTGGTCTGGAGATAAATCAAGTAAGTACCACCAACCAATAATGGAGTGATGATAAACTGAAGGTAGACAAGGGATTTTCTCACTATGAGCCCCGATCGGGAATTCCGAAACTTACCTTTCAACACCGCTGTAGTACGAAAACTGCTCAGGACCAATGCAGGATAGATGCGGGAGACCAGCCCACCGAACAGCACGAGCAGCATTGGAAAGATCAGTTCCCCACCAAATGAAAAGGTATAGTCAAGCTTCAGCCAACTTGTGATTGGCTCGTTGCAAAGCAACACCATAAGCATAGCAATAACCAAAGCCAATACATTGACTATCAGCGCCTCTATCAAGAATTGAATGCTGAGGTTATTACGGCTCGCACCTATGGTCTTTCTCACCCCCACTTCTTTGGCTCTTTCCAGTGATCTTGCGGTGGAGAGGTTGATGTAATTAATCCAGGCCACTATCAGGATCAGTATTGATATTACTCTAAGCCAAGAGAGAATGTCGGCATCTATATTCTTCTCAAACTCCTGTAGCAGATTCGACGTGTGGTGAATTTGTTCTATAGGTTGCAGAAAGAACTCGTAGTTCACTTCTCTTTCAGCATATTGATCTCCCCAGGTTTGCTGAGCCAGATCGTTAATTCGCCTTTCTATTATAGATGGAGTAGCATTCTCGATACGCATATAGGTTCGAAAATCATTCCATACCCAATTGGTTCTTACCCCCCAATCCGGATGCACAACGTCGAGATAGGTCAGGAAAGAAAAAACAATATCAGGCTTGAAATGAGAGTTGACAGGTGGATCAGCATACACGGCACTCACGCGATATACTACTTCTCGTTGGTTGGTAGCTTTGAGCATCTGGCCAATCACGTCAGTCTTGCCAAAATACCGGTTGGCAGCACTTTCACTTAGCGCCACTTTCTGAATAGCATCCAATGCGGTTTTTGGGTTACCGGCGAGCACTTCAAATCCAAAGACCTGGAAGAACTCAGGATCGGCATAGTAGGCTTTTTCTTCCTCATAGATGGCCTTACTGGCCGCATGAGGGTTTTCAAGGACGAAGAGTCCGTCATGATAGATTCTCACAACCTCGGATACCTCCGCGATATTCTCTTTGACGAGAGGTTTTAACGGAGGCATTGCCGCTGCAGTACTGCCTATGAGCTCACCTCTCAGGTATCTGTTTGTGGTAACACGATAGATTGACTCACTATCCTGATGAAACTGATCATAGCTGTACTCGAACTGTAGAAACTGATCGATGAAAATGAATATTGAAATACCCAAGGCGAGACCCAGAATGTTGATCAGGGAAAAAACGGGGTGCTTCTTAATATTGCGAACAGATATCTTGATGTAGTTGCGTAGCATAGCGATCGTTTTGAATGATACGCTTCAAAACGATCATTTTACATCTCGATGAGTGTCAACACGACATACGACTTAAAGCATCATATCAACAGCAAAGGTCACAGGCTGAGGAGTCTGAAAGCTTGCCGATTTCCACTAGGATACGCCCATCTTCAGCTTATCAGCAAAAACTGCCTTGAGCTTATTCACTTTAGGGTTGATCACAAAGGTGCAGTAAGGTTGACTCTGGTTCTGATTGTAAAAGTCCTGATGCTGCTCATCAGCAGGGTAAAATGCCTCAAATGGAGCAACTTCAGTAACAATAGGATTGGGCCAGATATCCGTGGCATCCAGTTTTATTTTATACTCATTGGCGAGCTTCCCTTGTTCGTCGTTATGATATAGAACAATAGAGCGATAATGAGTTCCAACATCCGCACCTTGACGGTTCAGCGTGGTAGGGTCATGCGTCTTCCAAAAGACCTCTAGCAGTTCCTGATAACTGATCACTGCAGGGTCGAAAGTAATCTGAGTCACCTCCGCATGACCTGTTCGGCCCGATACTACTTCACGGTAAGCTGGATTCTTAATATTACCTCCGGAGAACCCAGAGACTACCTTCTCCACACCTTTGAGTCGCTGAAACACCGCTTCAGTACACCAAAAACACCCGGCTCCAAAAGTTGCTAACTCTGCCATTATCTTATCTTCCTAATTATGATTAAATATTCCAAGGCAAACGCCGTAAACGAGAGTTATGTTCAGAAAAAAATATAGTTAAACTCCTGAACGTAATGCTGCCGACCTTCATCATCAAATTTAATTGCCGATTTCAATCGACTCCCCTCCCACTGTAGCACTATGGATGACTGAATCTCCCAGGAATTATTTCGCTGATTTCGCAGGGATTTTTCTATCAGCGCCAGATTATTATCCTCATACTCATACCTCAATCTATACCTCAAAGCAGCATCAGGATCGCCATTGAAATACTCCTGTATCAAACCGTTTTCATAATAACTAAACCAATGTGAAGCTGATCCTGATTTGAAATCACTAATCCAGTCCTCCGAAGTGATCTTGCCTGGTCGACCAGTACTATCAAATGAAATCAGGTATCGATCATAATAGAGTGTTGGGGCCTTTTCTCTCACCGGATTAAATTTATCGTATATCTCATCCGCAATGATATCTTTCGAAATGAGTAGCGTCGCATTTTGCTCACCGTCAAGCTCAAGTTTCGCACTACAGTTTTCTTCTTCTCCACAGCTACTAAATGTAGACTGAAGGAACTCATCAAACCATTGTCCACCATAGCAGACAGGATATATACTCAAATCAAAATTCTGCTCTAACAGGTTTAATATCAAAAACTCAAAAAGAGAGTCAGGTTTGGTGTAATACTCGGGAAACACTTGCGCGAAATTAGTCTTGAGAATAATTCCATTTTCATCAAAGTCAATTGAACTAAACGCATCATTCTGACCTTCTTCATTGGAAGTAATTAGTTTAGTCTCAATACGCTGTATTTCTTGTCCATAACCGGAAAAAGCCAACGATATTCCAATAATCAGCAGCAGGCAAAAGTTCATGCGATAAATCTAATGAAAGCACCCTCCGAATGAAAAAAAGAGACCTTACCGAAGGCTCCATCAGGAAGCACATCACCGGCATGACCATACCCATGATCTTTGGCATTCTGAGCATGGTAGCTTTCAACCTCATTGACACCTATTTTGTGGGGCAGTTGGGGGCAGATCAGTTGGCAGCACTGAGCTTTACTTTTCCAGTGATTATGGTCATATTCTCCCTTGTTCAGGGTATTGGTATCGGAGCTACGGCGTTGATCTCCAAGTCTATTGGCAGCAACAACTACGAGAAAGCAGCCCGCGAAACCACCGACAGCTTATTTCTTGGTGTCGTCCTGGCAAGCGTATTTGTTGTACTAGGTCTCCTGACTATCGAGCCTACTTTTCGACTTCTGGGAGCAAGCGAGCAAATACTCCCTTACATAGAGGACTACATGCGCCTCTGGTACATGGCGATTCTCTTCGTCGTGATTCCATTCATTGGCAACAGTGCCATAAGAGCGACCGGAGATGCCAAGACGCCCAGCCTTATCATGCTGTTTGCTGTCATCATCAATGGTGTCCTCGATCCTCTTTTGATATTCGGGTACGGTCCATTCCCCGCTATGGGTATCGAAGGAGCAGCCCTTGCTACCGCAATCTCGAGGGCTATGACGATGGTGCTGGCACTTTACATCCTGTATAAAAGAGAGAAACTAATTACACTCGACATTCCGGCTAAGTCAGTTCTTTATGGCTGTTGGAAATCAATACTACGCATAGGCTTACCATCCGGAATCTCCAGAATGGTCACGCCTCTGGCCTCAGGTGTTGTCACGGGTCTACTGGCCAGATACAGCGAAGCGGCCGTAGCGGCGTATGGAGTCGGCACACGCATCGAGTTCTTAGCATCAAGCGTGCTAATCGCCCTCTCTGCTTCTATTGGGCCATTTACCGGACAAAACCTGGGAGCAAAGAGATATGATCGAATCAGAACCTCGATTCGCGGTAGCAACCTCTTCGCCATTGTATGGAGTCTGGTGATGTCCGCGCTATTGATACCATTTACGCGCCCTATCGCCCACATTTTTACTGATAGCGAAGCGGTGGTTGACAACCTGAGCCTTTTCCTAATAATTGTTCCTTTTAGCCTTGGGTTTCAGGGTATAGTGCAGATTATCAATGCCAACCTCAACACCATCGATAAGCCAATGCAGGCCTCTTATATCATTCTGGGTCAGAATTTCCTGATTTATATTCCCCTGGCATTTCTGGGAGGATGGTTATTTGGCATTCCAGGTATCTTCGGTGCAATTGCCGCTTCTTATATTATTGGCGGCCTAATCTCGATGTTTGTGAATGCCAGGATATTCAAGTCGCTGGTACAGAGGTGACAAGCCTTCTACGGTTGAGGCTCATTTTCTCCATCATAAAGGAGCTGAAGCTTATCTCTATCCTCTTCATCAAGGTCCTGACTTGCTAGTACCTTAAACAGATCCGCTCTGGAATTGATATTATAGCGACTGAGAATATCGTTTGCTTTCATTTCTTTTTTCTTCTTCCTTATCATAAAGAAAAGCCCTACCTGAAATACCAGCGCTAAAACGAGAAAACTTACTAACCAGACCATTCTAATTACCTTTTGAAGGAAAAACGGATGTGAATCATTTCGGTTGGCTCAACATTCGGGTACGTAAGATCATAACTAACCCGAAAACACCATCCACCAAGGCTTATCAGGAGTTTGCATTTTAACAATATCAACCTCGTCTGTTGAGGACATTCCAACACCAACAGATTTCAAACCCCAATATCGTGTGATTGAACCACTTAGCTTTTAGGTTTTCCATGCTTATACATTTTTGGGTTAAATTTAGAATCACCTTAAAACCAAACACAACCTTACCACTATGCAAATTGCGACCATCGATTGGGTAATCATAGGACTCTACTTATTCGGGATGATCATGCTCAGCGTGTACCTCTCCCGAGGACAAAAAAATCAAAAGGACTATTACCTGGGTGGTAACTCATTTGGCGCCTTCCCTACCGCAATGTCGATCATGGCATCACAATGCTCTACGAATAGCATATTGGGAGCGCCCGCTTTCGTAGCGTTTGCAGTAGGTGGTGGCATGGTTTGGCTTCAGTATGAGCTGGCGGTACCCATCGCCATGGTCTTTCTCATGATCTTTGTGCTCCCGGTGTTTAAGAAAAAGGGAGTCATTTCTATCTATCAATATCTTGGAGATCGCTTCGGAGCAAGTACCAGGATTGCACTAAGTATTCTTTTTCAACTTCTCAGGGCATTTGCCACAGGAGTAATCATCTATGGTGTTTCGCATGTTATCGCCTTCTGCACGGGCATGAGCTTCTTCTGGTCCGTAGTTATCCTGGGGGTTATCACCATCATTTACGACACCATTGGGGGTATGAAAGCAGTGATTCTCTCTGATGTAATCCAAATGATCATCTTATATGCAAGCATCGTATTCGTCATTATTATTTCAGTGGACCTCCTTGGTGGATTCTCATCAATGATCGATAAGATCTCTCCCGAGCGCTTACAGGCGGTAGACTTTGACAACTTTGGGGTCAACGGTAATGATTTCGCCTTTTGGCCCATGTTTTTTGGCGGCATTTTCCTCTACATCGCCTACTATGGCTTTGACCAAACGCAAGTGCAAAGGCAGCTCTCAACCAAAGACACACCTGCGACGCTCAACTCCTTATACCTCAACGGACTGTTAAGATTTCCACTAGTACTTACCTATCTTTTTTTGGGTATTTGTCTAGGCGCATACACGGTGATCAACCCCGAGTTTTATGCATCCCTACCGGAAAATGAGAGCGGCGGGAAGATTATAGACCTTGCGCTTCCCGTATTTGTGGAGTCACAGTTTGCACCGGGTTTTGTAGGATTATTTTTCGTAGGGCTGTTCTCAGCTGCAATGTCCTCCTTAGATAGCACCATCAACTCACTGAGTGCCACCACGATGCAAGACATCATCAAAGACGGACTGAAGGTTAACGTCACCGAGAAAAGGGAGTTGTGGATCAGCAAAGGTTTGACTGTATTTTGGGGTACCACCTGCATGATCTTCGCCTTCTATGTGGGCGGCATTAGCGATAGCATCATTGTATCAATCAACAAGATCAGCTCACTGGCCAATGGCCCCATCCTTGGCGTCTTTCTGTTGGGCTTGTTTACCATGCGTACTAGCAATCTTGGAGCACTGGTCGGACTTATAGCTGGGTTTGCCTTCAATCTGATGCTCTGGGTCTATTTCCCCAATATCTCATGGCTTTGGTGGAACCTCACTGGTTTCATTGTAACCTTCGCAACGGGCGTTGGACTATCGGCAGTGACAGGCGCCACGGCTAACGAGAACATCAAGGCGCTGACCTATAATAAGGAAGAGTTCGCAGAATTCAACTTTAGCAGTATATGGAGGACTAAGTACATCTCTCTTTTGATGTATACATTGGTCATTTTGCTGATCCTGGTATTTAGCTTTTAGGCATCTTTTTACTGCCCGGCCTGGACGCAGCTAGCGATATTATAATCAAGAAGCTGAGGTTTCTTAACCCTCTTAGGAGCGTATGATAGTTTTCGACCGTTCGTGGGTGTACCATTAATGCCGATGTTGCCAGCTGAGACGTAGGTCAAATCGCCGGGTGCCACATGTGCAATAACATGAGCATCTAGCGCAATTAGGTCGGCATATGTGGCGACCGTACCATCATCAAATTCATCCACATGATTGAGGGCTACACCTGGCGAGCCAACGATATTGGAAAAGGTCAGCATGATGCCCCCACCCGTTTCGAAACTGTTGCGATGAATATGATTCGGATGAATGTTTGAAATCGAGCTCCCAAAAAGTTCCATTTTCACCACTGAGAAGCCACTTAATCGCTCCATAAAAGTGACCTTTCCGGTGATACCGCTACCGTTCTGCTCACCCAGATCATAGGCCACCGTGGTGCCGGTTAGTTCGTTAGACCCGATATCAGCCTGACTTCTCAGGTTGACCAACTGGGGCGTGTTTTCATAGAAGTTAACATGAAACTCAGAGCTAAGCAGCTCATCATAGGTGATGGCTATAGAGCCGTTGGTCTCCCTGATATTGCTCGCACCAAACCCCGTACTGCCAACAACTTCAGCAAGTGTAATGACTACAGGTCCGCCATCGATGATGTTGTTGCTGTGAATATTAAATGGATAGGTCACTCCAGCCACGGTACCGTTCATTTCCATAGTCACAAGAGTGGTTAGGTTCTTTCTTTCCAGGAAGGTGATCGTACCTGTAATTCCGGAATTATTCACCTCAGTGATTGCATAGGACTTGCTCGTGCCTGTTAGCGTGTTTTGTCCAATATCGCTGAGTGAAATGATATTGGTGATATTGGCATCACTCTCATGGATAGCTACGTACCCGTCAAATTCGATAAGCTCATCATAAGTCAGCGCCACACCGGCATTAGTCTGCGACACTGAAGTCTCACTAAACCCAACCGTGCCATCTACGTAAGTCAGATCAACTGCTATCGTCCCTCTTTCCACTGCCGAGTTATTGTGGATATGAATGGGGTGTGAAGCACCAGGGCTCGTACCTTCTACTAGTACCGACACCAAACTAAAACCACTTTTCCTTTTGTAAAAGGTGACTAACCCTGTGATTCCCGATCCAACATTCTGCTCAATTACAGCTTCCTGAAACTCTCCGGTTAGCTCATTTTCTCCGATATCGGCACTTGCGATTCGACTACCATTATTTTCCGATAGGCTGATATGACCGTCAAGATCAAGAATATCATCATAATCCAGCCTACTGCCTGAGTTCGTCTCGCGTACGGTAGATTGAACAGT
Organism: Cyclobacteriaceae bacterium; assembly: GCA_965229505.1. Taxonomy (GTDB): domain Bacteria; phylum Bacteroidota; class Bacteroidia; order Cytophagales; family Cyclobacteriaceae; genus UBA6059. The sequence continues at coordinate 4,583,079 of OZ245881.1, read as the reverse complement.
GCCTACACTGCCCTCCAGATCGTTCAGATTACTCAATACGCTACCTTCCTCTGCAGCCGACTCACTCAATAAGTCCAATTTGTAAGTAGATGCACTTGTCAAGCCAGCAGCTGTGACCTGGATCATGGCAGAGCCGTTCTGCCTTTTAACTATAAGTACATTCCCCGCAACATCTCCACCTACTACCGGCAACAGGTCATAGGTGATGGATTCAGTGGTTAATTCATTACCACCTATATCTCCCAGACCAACTACCTCACCCGCTTGATTGGTCACGCTCAAATGCCCATTATAACTAATCAACTGATTGTACTGGATAGCATCACCATTATCTAATGCTGCAACATTCGTAACACTTTTACCATCCGTGATCGAAGCGAGTACTATTGCAACGCCCCCATCCTCGGCCGCCGAGTTTTGATCAATGGTAGCGTCGAGCGTTTCGTTAGCCAATTCCCCATCTACATTGATGGAGATTAACGTTTGGCCATTGAGTCGCTGAGCCATTTCAAGGCTTCCTATTGAATTAGAGGTATTAGGTGCAAGTATGGGGTAGGTCTTGGTGACGCCAGTAAGTACATTGGCACCTATATCAGTCTGTGATATAAGCACATCAAGCTGATTACCACTAAGGTGGACGTTCACGTAACCATCAAATACATTGACCAGCTGATTATAGTTCACTGCTGTCCCATCCGCATTCTCTGTAACCACCGTCACGCTCTCGCCTGTGGCTCCATCAACAGGCTCCAGGTCAATTACTATTGGACCTCCCGATATAGCCGTTCCACTATGAATATGAGCAGGATGACTATCACCACTCGTTGTGCCATTGAGCTTGATAGTAACCAGCGTACTCCCGCCTACCATTTCAGCAAAGACTAATGTGCCGGACTTTCCGTCAGATCCTACCGGAAATAGTGAATAGCTCTCGCTGGTACCTGTCAGTTCTGGTTCATCAGTTCCACCGGAGGGTCCTTCATCATCTCCACATGCAGAGAACAAGAAAAGAAATGCCGCCATGGCAGCTATATTCAAAATCGAACGGCCTAACCGTACAGGAGTCATTTCAGTTTTCATAAAAAAACATCTAGGGTGATACGCTTATCAAGCTAAATTCTAAATTAGCAAAGGTAAGGGATTCGCTGTTTAAAGATTGTTTGTCCGTGAGGATGCATCGAAGATTAGGGTTTCCTTCAAAAAAGTGAACAAATTAGAGCTTGACGCGATTAAAACGACGCATTTCAGCTAAACAGCGAATGACGACAATATGAGGAGATTTCTATTGATGGTAATCCTGGTGGGTTGGGTGACAGTTGGTTGGACCCAAACTCGCACCCTCTCAGGCCAGGTTACCACTGCCAATGAAGGTGAATCCATCCCTGGTGTGAACATTTTCATAAAAGGAACAACGCAGGGCACCATCACGGATATGGACGGTCAATATACCCTTGAGGTCCCCGATCAGGAAAGTGTATTAGTCTTTAGTTACATCGGCTACATCACCCAAGAGTTGAATACAGCTGGGCTCAGTAGCCTGAATGTGTCACTGGAAGAAGATGCAACCGAACTCAATGAAGTCATTGTCACTGGATACTCTTACCAGAAAAAGAAGGATATTATCGGGGCGATAGCGTCCATTGATGCTGAGGACATTCAAGGCATTGCCCTTACGGGTATGGACCAGGCCTTGCAGGGAAAAGCTGCCGGAGTACAAGTGACTCAGTCTTCTGGAACGCCCGGTGGCGGTATTACCGTTCGGGTGCGGGGTTCGACTTCCATTTCAGCCTCCAATAGGCCGCTCTTTATCATAGACGGAGTGCCGGTAGAAGATGGCGCTTTAGGACTGAGAGACTTTGGTGGTCAGAATGACAATGCATTAAGCACGATCAACCCCAATGATATCGAATCCTTCCAGGTACTCAAGGACGCTAGCGCAAAAGCCATCTACGGATCCAGAGCAGCCAATGGCGTGGTACTCATCACAACCAAACGCGGCTCAGCCAATCAGACAAGTTTTGATATGGACATCCAGCGCGGCATTATTGATATCACCAACAAAGTAGAGCTACTCAACTCGGAGCAACTGCTGGAGCTTCAGAGAGAGGCGTTGGTCAACGCCGGCCGTGATCCTGACGAATCGGGTCTTATCGCCGGAGTAACCGATCAGGTGAACACTGACTGGCTGGACGAGATCTTCAGACAGGGCATCATGGAACAATATCAACTCTCTGCCAAAGGTGGAAGTGAAGCCACACGCTACTATACCAGTCTCTCCTACCGACGTGAAGAAGGCGTCCAGCTCAATAATCAATTTGAGCGCTTTGCAGTCACCATCAATGTGGATCAGAAAGCGTCAGAGCAGCTTACCTTTGGCAACAACCTGATGATTGCACGTACCGTCAATGACAGAATCAAAGGTGACAACTTCCTGGATGGTGTCTACTCCGGAGCGGTCAAAAGTCTACCCTACTTTTATCCCTATGATGAGTTCGGCAGAATTATTGGTCCCGGGTCACCAGATTACGCAGCGTTTCCCAATTTCAATCCCGTCGGCCAGGCAGTCCTTCCAAGGTTCCAGTCTACAGCGCTTAAAATACTTGGTGGCATCTTCGCCGACTACCAGTTCACAGATGACCTTAAGTTTCGCACGAAGTTTAGCATCGACTACAACAACGTTGCAGAAGACCAGTTTGAGCCCTCATCGACGGCTATTGGGGGTTTCCTGTCAGCAGTAGGTGGCCAGGGTTATGGCGTCTACAGCACAGGTATCTATGCGACATTCGTGAACACCAACGTACTCTCCTACACCCGACGCATTAACAACATGCATAATTTTAATGCGCTGGTAGGTGCGGAATTTCTTCAAAGGACGTCAAGAAGTAGCAACGTCCAGGGCCGCCTCTTCCCTAGTGACGACTTTACCTACATCACGTCGGCTGGTATCGTAGATGCCGGCAGTTCGTTCTTTATTCAAAATGGCCTCAATAGCTACTTCACGGAGCTGAAGTACGACTATCGTGAAAAGCTGTTTGTGACTTTTACCGGTAGGTACGACGGCTCATCAAGGTTTGGAGAAAACAATCAGTTTGGATTCTTCCCGAGCTTCTCAGCAGGTTGGAGATTAGCCAATGAACCGTTTATTCAGCAGCTGGGTGTTTTCGATGATTTGAAACTCCGATCAAGCTATGGGTTCACAGGTAATGAGCGGATTGGGGATTTCCAGTACCTCGGCACCTTTGGGGCCACTACTTACAATGGTGCTTCCGGCACAGGTCCTTCAAACCTTGAGAACCCTGATCTTAAGTGGGAAAGAACCAGGGAATTCAATGTAGGACTGGACATGAGTTACTTCGCAGGTCGACTTCAGGCGAGTGTAGACTACTATGACAACTTAACGGATAACCTGCTCTTCAATGAGCCTATTCCATTCACTACAGGCTTTGGAAGCTTGCAGGGCAACATAGGCAACATCTCTAACAAGGGCATTGAACTGGCGATCACCTCGATCAACCTGGACGGTGAGGTCAAATGGTCCACAAGCTTCAATATTGCGCGTAATGTGAATGAGGTGATTTCGTTGGCCGACACACTGCCTATCTTTAGAGGATACTCCGCATCCGGTGCAGGTAGCACCAATATTGTAAAGGTGGGAGAACCACTAGGTACTTTCTGGGGATTAGAGTTCCTGGGTGTAGACCCTGCGACGGGTGATGCACTCTATTTCGATACTGATGGAAATGGCGAAATCACCGCCGATGATGCCAAAATCATTGGTAATGCTCAGCCAGACTTTTTTGGAGGCATTACCAACAACGTCAGTTGGAGAAACTTTGACCTGAGCCTCTTCTTCCAGTTTTCCTATGGCAATGACATGCTCAACTTCAGCAATACCTCCCTACTCAATGCAGGCGAAGATCTGAATTACAATCAGGTTATAAAGGCACTAGATCGATGGCAGCAGCCTGGTGATTTCACAGATGTGCCACGATATGAAGCCGACAATACGAGGAACAATTGGCACAGCTCAAGATTTATCGAAGATGCCAGTTTTTTGAGGTTGAAAAACCTATCCATCGGGTACAACATTCCCGATAGGTACTTGTCGAAATTTAAGCTACAAGGAGCTCGTGTCTACGCGTCAGGGACAAACCTTTGGACGTTGACGGGCTATTCTGGCGGTGATCCCGAAGTAAGCACCCTGGATGGCTCCACCACTGCGCAAGGCATAGATTTCTTCACTCTGCCGCAGGTACGTACGATTATGGTTGGACTAAATGTGAGGTTTTAAGATGAAAAGGATAACTATAAAATCGTTTTTGGGACTTCTGTTCATCGTAGTGATCAGCTCGTGTGATGAATTTTTAAATCCGGAACCTGTTGATCTGCTAATCGACAACCTGGCGCTCAATGAGCCCGGTGACGTTGCTTCTGTGGAAATCGGCCTATATGCTAGGGCTCGCTCGCTTGGGGCTCCCGGCGTAATTGCAGGTGACATGACCTCCGATCTGCTGATTCACAACGGCACTTTCAATCAGTATCGCGAGCTTGGTAACAAAGAGATCACCTCGAGTAACGCTTCTGCTGCTACGCTGTGGGGTGCCGTCTATGGTACTGTTTACGTGGCTAATTTTATTGTGGAGCGCCTACCGGAAATCGTGGGGGTACCGCAGGATCAGCGGGAGAATGTGCTCGCAACAGCCCGCTTCTGGAGAGGTTATGCCTACTTCGTCGCAGTGACGACTTATGGAGATGTACCGTTGGTTGTGAGCACCGATATCGAGGTTAACAGAAATATTCCCAGAACACCCGTTGCAGATATGCTCAACTTCATCCTTGAGGATTATCAATTCGCGCTAGCCAACTTCAATGAAGAACCAGTCAACTCGGGATTTGTGGGTACACGAGCTGTAGAAGCAGCCCTTGCCCGATACTATCTATACGTAGGCAACTGGTCAGAGGCTGAGCGCTATGCCAGCGCTCTTATCGATTCAGAAGAATACGAATTGGTAGATGACTACTCAGAGCTGGTGCTTGAAGATTTCACGGATGAGGCTATTTTGGAGTTTGGCTATTCTATCGCCGATGACCCTGGCACTGACGCCAATTTTGGTCTAAATGACCTCTTTATCGGTAGACGAGAGATCATCCCGTCTAACCAGACCATCTTCGCTTTGAATACGGAGCAGTCAGGTGACCGCTGGCAGAGCATCCGCTTCGATATTGAAAATCTTGTTGGAGACGACAATGGCTGGTCAGTAGCCAAATATGGTACTGCGGATGAGGACAATAACAATATCGTCGTATTCAGACTTGGAGAAATGTACCTGATCCGGGCAGAGGCCAGGGCCCGGCAAAATAAGCTGGTTGGTGAAGGGAGTGCTGAAGAGGACGTCAACATCCTCAGAACCCGCGCAAACGCCCCGACCCTATCGGGCATCACTACTCAGCAGCAAATGCTACTGACTATTGAAAACGAGAGCCTGTACGAGCTGGCCTATGAAGGTCATCGCTGGTACCAATTGGTGAGAACAGATCGCGCCTCGACGGTTATGCGCGCCTACACACCCAACTGGAAGGATGCCTATGAGAAATGGCCCGTTCCCCTGAGAGAAATTCAGAACAATCCCGCGCTTGCGGGACAACAAAATCCTGGATACTGATGAGAAAGCTAGTCGTCATACTACTGACCCTGATGGTGACCGCCTGTGAGCAAGATCCAATTATCTTCAATGGACCGTTCTTTGTACGCTTCACTGAGCAGGCGGCCTCCGCTCCTGAGAGCGAGTTGGAGATCATCGAAATACCCGTGCACTACGCTGGACCTACGCCAGAGTCCAACATAGAGGTATTCTACAGCGTGAGCGGTGATGCCCGCGAGGGTGTTGATTATATCTTCGTATCCGAAAAAGGCAGGGCGGTGATCCGCAGAGGTACCAACAGCGCAATGATCGAGATCGAATTGATCAATAACGCCAACAATATCCTGGAATCCTCAGATATCGAATTGACCATAGACAATGTCAGTCCGGCAGACATAGCCATCGGCCAGGGTGAGAGCCAGATCGGCAATACTTCAACCTTCACTATTTTAGACGAATGCATTCTTAGCGGTAGCTACACGGGTACAGGAGCGCCCGGCACCTCTCCTGTCTCCAACTTGACTGTGAGTAGCTTTGACTGTCGCGAGTATCAACTCTCCAACTGGGATATCAATATCGAGGAATTAGGTAGTTTCCCAAGAGAACGGACGCTGACCTTTACCGACAACTTTGATAATACCATCACGATACCTGAGCAGGAAGAATCAACGCTCGATAGTGAGCTGGCCACTATTCGTGGTAATGGATCTATCAATCCATTTGATAATGTCATCACCCTCAACATCGAACTGGTCGATTTTGAAGACAGTCCGGTAGTAACCATACGACTCATTCCAAACCAAAGATGATGAAGACTATACCATTATTTGTTTTTCTACTTGCGGCCGTCACTTTTTGGGGATGTGAAGAAGATATTACTGTCACTCCTGCGACCTATTCACGGGTATTTACCGGAGAGACCAGCAAGACCTGGCGCATGAAGGCCATTCAGATACTAGAAGATGGTAAGCCTATCGGAAGTTTCCTGGTACCTGACGACTGTGCATTTGATGATCTTTTCATCTTCCACAACAATCCTGAGAAGCTTTTTATAGTCGATAACAATACTCAAAAGTGCAATGAAGATGAGCCACAGGAGGTAGTCAGAGACTCCTGGTCTTTCGTCAACGCAAGTGCCACCCTCGAAATGACCGTACCCATATTGGCAGATTTTAAGCTGCCATTCATTGTTAAGTCTGTTGATGAGCAGGATATGACAACTGAGATATTCTTTCAAGGGGGTAGCTATAGATTTGTATACGAGGTGGTATTCATAGGAGATTGATATGATTAGAGCTGGTTTCACATTAGTGTTTGTTTCGTTTGTTCTCGCCGGGTTAGCACAAAATACTTTCCAGCCTGTTCCAGACATGCGTACATGTGACGCCATGGTACAGGACAGCCTCAATAGGCTCAAATACAACAACTACAGCAGCATCGACGAACTTGAGTTTAGGATTCAGGAGAAACTCGAGGAGTATGATCGCCTATCAAGAGTGGGTCGCCTATCGGCGGAAATCATCACCATTCCGGTAGTGGTGCATGTCGTGCATAGTGGTGAGTCGCCGGGATCAGGTAAAAACCTAAGCTTTGAACAGATCAGCAGCCAGATAGAAGTACTCAATGAAGACTTCAGAAGAAAAGTAGACTCTCCGGGTGAAAATGATAACCCGGACGGTGCAGATATAGAGATTGAGTTCTGCCTGGCGGCACTTGATCCTGATGGACAGGAGCTTGCCGAACCGGGCGTCCACCGGTATAATGGCAACAAGTTAGCCTGGACAAGAAATGATATTGAAGGTGTGCTGAAGCCTGCGACCATCTGGGATGCCAATCAGTACCTCAACATGTGGACCGTGGACTTTACCGGCGAAAGTGAGACGCTGCTCGGTTATGCGCAGTTCCCCAGTGAATCCAGTCTCCAGGGTATACCTGAGAGTGGTGGAGCGAGCACCACCGATGGTGTAGTCGTCCAGTATACCAGTTTCGGATCCAGCGAAAAGGGCGATTTCCCAATTATGCAAGAGCCCTACAACAAAGGAAGGACCACCGTGCATGAGGTAGGGCATTATCTGGGATTGCGTCATATCTGGGGAGATGGCCCCTGCGGTGCGGATGATTTTGTCGCAGATACGCCTGAGCAGTCCGGCCCTACCCGTGGATGCCCTTTGGGTAAAGCGAGCTGTGGATCAACAGATTTGATCTCTAACTACATGGACTACTCTGATGACGCTTGCATGAACATCTTCACCAAGGGTCAGAAGGCTCGCATACGTGCGGTATTAGAAGTAAGCCCTAGAAGAGCTTCACTGGCCAATTCTTCAGCTTGTGTGGATGTGGTAACGGAAATACCCAATCCTGAATTCAGACCGGACAAAGAGCTTGTCCTCAGTGGTGGCTCAATCAAGTTCACCGACTTGAGTACCAATTTCCCCAGCGAATGGACCTGGACTTTTGAGGGAGGCTCTCCTAGCCAGTCAACCGAGCGCAACCCTACTGTGCAATACGATCAGGAAGGCGTCTATGCCGTGACACTCACGGTAAGCAACAAAATCGGATCAGCCGAGCCACTAACTAAAGAAGCATTGATTACAGTTTCTGCGGAAGGCGTATGCAACTCCCTGAGCAACTATGAAGGTCAGCTAGTCAGTCTACCCATGCCTGACACCTACCGTGATACGCTACTAACTAACCCTGGTGGTGCTCTGGCAGGTCATAATAGCCAGGGCCTCATGGCCGTATCCGAATTTTATCTCAACGATCTGGGCTATGAAAACCTGAGTGCGGTTAACATCAGCTTCGCCCATGCCGGGTCTACAAGAGATGATGCAGCCGTTACAGTGGTAGTCTGGAACGCCAGAGGACCTCAGTCGAGCCCTGCCGCCGTGATCGATCAGCAGTCGGTTTTGATCCAACAGATTCAGCAGGATATCCAGAACAACCAACCCACAAAGGTCGTCTTTAGCGGTCTCGTTCCACTTTTTGGAGCGGCGTTCCAGGTGGGCGTCCTCTTCGAAAACTATGATCGTGGTGATTCGGTAGCCATTAAAACTTCACCGGATGGAGGCTCTAACCTAGCGACGAGCTGGGAGCTCAATCAGTATAACGAATGGAATCAATATGCATTGACATGGGGTACGAACATTGCGCTGGACATAAGACCGGAAGTCGGTATGAACCCCTCCGTTCAAATCAACAGCAACAGTCTGATCACAAATCCTGGCGATGAAGTACAGATCAACGCCTCTGGTGCCAGTATCTTCCAATGGAATGCTGATGATGGCAGCCTTACCAACCAGCTCGGGCCTCAGATAATCGTAAATCCAACTCAGACCACTACCTATCTGGTAGAGGGATCAGGTGTCGACCTATGTGTCGACAATGCGTCCTTTACTGTCTTTGTGCGTACAGTAGCAGGCATTAGAGAGGAGCTCAGCGGAGATATCACCCTCTACCCCAACCCTATGCGGGATATACTGAACCTGTCCATTCAGAACAATGACTTCTCGCCGATCCTGATGGAAATCTACGACCCTATAGGAAGGAAGCTCATGACGCAATCCCTGGAGAAGCGCACCACGCTGCTCGAAGAGCGCGTGGATATCAGCACCTTCAGATCAGGTATCTACTTCGTGCGATTGTCTCAGGGAGATAGAGTGAGTACGTTGCGGTTGATTAAGGAGTAAAGGTCTGAAAGGTCACGCGTTCGGAAACGCGCAACAGCTGCATACTTAATGCTAACTCCCCCTGAGCTTGGGCGCGTTTGCAACGCGTCCACAACCACGCGTCACAACCACCGACTACAACTTCATTTTGTATATTTAAATGATGTCAGAAAAATATAAATTCAAAGATCCAGAAGGCCTCTATTTTACCACATCAACTATCGTGTTTTGGATTGATCTATTTACAAGAAAAGAATTCAAGCATATTATTATCGATGCACTGCGCCATTGTCACGAGCATAAGGGGCTAAGGATTCATGCATGGTGCTTGATGCCATCACATCTCCATTTGGTTATCAGTAGTCAAGACCAATCTCTATCTGCAATCATGAGAGATTTCAAAAAATTCACTGCTAAGGCATTAATAACACAAATCGAGCTTATCAATGAAAGTCGAAAAGACTGGTTGCTCAGAGCCTTTAAAAGAGCAGGTAAGGATTTGAAGCGAATCAATGATTATAAAGTATGGCAGGATGGCAATCAGCCTAAACAGATAGAGACTAACCATTTTCTTGACCAGAAACTTGACTACATACATTTAAACCCAGTGGAGTCTGAAATTGTAGATGAACCTGAGCAATATCTATTCAGCTCGGCCAGGGATTATGCCGGTATTAAGGGGCTTTTGCCTGTTGAGCTACTGGAGTAGTCGATGATTAAGATGGGACAAGGGTCACGCGTTCGGAAACGCGCCATCTGGGTCAGCTACCTTTTCAAATAATTCAATGTTCCAGGAATATGCATGTCCAAATGCTGTTTCCATAATTCCCAACTAAAGTACTGGCTAGTATGCCTAATAAAAAGCAACTCAGTTTCGGGTCCTGATAATATTCTTACCGAGGCGCGTCTAGAATACGTACCATTGATTTTGGTTCCCCATGAAAAACTATTCAGGGTCAACTCAGAGTTTTTTGATGCTTGCCCAAGAGTGTTTGAAGCTTCAACACCGATAAAAATACAAATACCCGGTTCAAGTATTTTAATTACGTCAATAAATGAATCCCAACCATAAAGGAAGTCACTCTTAACCGGGCGTTCCTTGTTTGTACTCATCGGACGTTGAACAAAATTGTAGAATGATAGCTTGCCCCATAATTGGGTAGAGTTAAAATCATCGTTACCCATTAAAGTTCTATGAAAATTCGAAAACATCTTTGTATCCACATAGTTCCTAGAAATTGCTTGCTCCGCAACTACAATACGTGTGAATTCTTTTAGCTGGTGATCTTTAATTGATCTCGGTGTATTGTCATGATAATGACTCTCTCCAATGACTAGGACTTTGTTTTTACGATCAAGTGACGAGTAACCCTCTCCGACATAAGGGAGCCAATATAGATTCTTACATTTTTGAAATTTGCTATCATAAGAAAGGTCCATTGCCCCATCATTTTATTATTGTGAGAATGACCTTTTACCAAAAAACAGGACACTTATAATTAGAGAGAATCGGCTTTTAAATCGTAACGTTAAACGAATAATAACCGATGAAAAAGTCAAAGTTTACAGAGAGTCAGATTGTATTTGCAATCAAACAGGTTGAAACGGGTACACGAGTGGATGAAGTGTGCCGTAAGATTGGTGTCAGCGAAGCTACCTTCTACAACTGGAAGAAGAAGTATGGCGGTTTAGGGTTAAGTGAACTGAGAGAGCTTCGCCAATTGAAAGAGGAGAATGCTCAGTTGAAGAAGCTAGTAGCAGATTTGAGCCTCGATAAGCAGATGTTACAGGATGTAATCAAAAAAAAGCTTTAAAGCCTGCCAAGAGCAAAGAACTAGTCCACATTCTAATAGATGATTATAGGATTTCTATTAAAAGAGCATGTTTACTGGTTATGCTTCATCGTTCTATGTACTACTACCAATCTCAAGCCAGGGATGAGCAGGCCATCCGTCAGCGCATGCGAGAGATTGCTATGACAAGGGTTAGATATGGTTTGAATAGGGTTTATATCCTATTGAAAAGAGAAGGTTGGAAAGACAGTAGAAATCGCGTTTACAGGCTCTATAAGCTCGAAGGGTTGAATTTGCGGAGTAAGCGTCCGCGGCGGAATAGAAGTGGGTCACACAGACTGGATCGTGTAGAGCTTTCTACTACTCATCAGTCTTGGAGTATGGATTTTGTTGCAGATCAATTGTTTGATGGGCGCAGATTCAGGGCTTTAACTGTAGTAGATAATTATAGTCGAAAATGTCTGGCAATACATGCTGGCCAATCCATCAAGGGAGAAGATGTGGTACATATAATGGAGCGTCTAAAAGAAACATATGGAGTGACGCCCGGTCGGATCCAAGTAGATAATGGTAGCGAATTTATATCTAAGGCGCTCGATAAGTGGGCTTATGATCATCAGGTGACCTTGGACTTCTCAAGACCAGGTAAACCAACAGATAACCCATTTATTGAATCCTTCAATGGCAGCTTTAGAGATGAATGCTTAAATGTAAATTGGTTCTTATCTTTGGAAGACGCTCAGGATAAAATTGATGCATGGCGCAAGGAGTACAATGAGTTCAGGCCTCATAGCTCTTTGGGTGATTTAACTCCTGAACAGGTGTTTGAAAATAATTAATTAGTGGCTGATTTTCTACTAATCCAGTGTCCTAAAAAGAGTCAAGGATCAGTCGAGGACTCCACGCTAAAATATCATCATTAAATGATCAATTAGACGATGATCTGATTAAGAGATTGCGTTGGATTGCAACTATTCGCAATAAAACCGTGCATGAGGATGATTTCTCAATTGACGACATAGAAGGTTTCGAGGAATCCTGTAATGATGTTATCGACCAACTTAGACAAATGACCGATTCGTCTCAAGGAGAGGGGTGCTTTATTGCAACTGCGGTTTACGGATCTTACCATTGCATAGAAGTCCTTGTGTTAAGAGAATTTCGAGATGAAAACCTGAAGACTAATGTCATTGGAAGGTCTTTCATAGCTATTTATTACATAATAGGGCCTTTCATCGCGAGAGTTATTAAACCAAATAGATACATTGCTAGAGCACTAAAAATAGCCTTGGATGCATTAGTCCGAAAAATTAGCTGAATAGCCATTAATGATATTCTTTCTTGATTTTACCGTTTAGGAGTTGAAGAAAATCAGAGTATGTTAACACCCGACTCTAGACATATTTTATTATCGGTTATAGGCTACAAATCAATTGAGCCTTTTGAGGAAGCAAGGAAATAACTACTAGCACGATATGTTAACCTTGGTATCAAGAATATGTCTAACAGAAATGTGTTACATTAGGATTCTGAATAAGTTCTTGTGGTTAAATTAGTGTGGTTTTGAAACCAAATTCGTATCGATGATTACGCAATGCCCTGAGTGTTTATCCGATGATGTTTCCAATTTGAGCTATGACTCTAATGAATTTCTATGTAACGATTGTGGCGAGAGATTTGAATCTGACAATGGCATTGATGTTGAAGAAGAAAAAGATCTTAGTGATGATTAGATAAGATTTCAGAGAGGATGGTAATCAGCCTAAGCAGATAGAGACTAACCATTTTCTTGACCAGAAACTTGACTACATACATTTAAACCCAGTGGAGTCTGAAATTGTAGATGAACCTGAGCAATATCTATTCAGCTCGGCCAGGGATTATGCTGGTATTAAGGGGCTTTTGCCTGTTGATCTACTGGAGTAGTGGATGATTAAGATGGGACAAGGGTCACTCGTTCAGAAACGCGCGCTAGCCTGGATGCTGGTCTATTAGACCATAAAAAAAGCTGAGCCCATCCGAACTCAGCCTTAGCCATCTAATTTAATATTTTGATCTACTTCTCGAAGAAATAGTAAAGTCTTGCTTGCACCGCTACTGAAAGTGAATCAAACTGCGCTTGCGTCAGTCCTTGCGTTAAGGTATCTGTCACAGCATCCGGAAGTGCTATTACATTTACATCTATACTCAGTGTGAGGCTATTACCTTCTTCCAGTTCCTCCACAGTAAAGTCGGTGATATCGCCGCTTTCAAAGTCATCAGGGGTCAACTCCAGATCATCTCCTTCATACACATAAGTACCCGTGGTGATGCTATTGGGCCCGGGTTGCTCTATCCTACTCTCATAAGTATCGTCATTGTTGAAGGTAAAAGTCCATTCCTCTATGCCGATCTCCTGAGGGAAAATCACCGTGCCATTGTTATTGGTGAATCCTGTTGGGAAGTCATTGTACGCCAACAAATCCAGCTCCCAAGCCCCGACGATTGGTCCGTCTGGTTCTGGCTCGCTATCATCACTCCCGCAGGCAACAGTAAATGCCAGCGCTCCAATGGCCAGATAATGCAATACTCTTTTCTTCATGTTCAAATCGTTATACGGACTTAGGATCAGCTAATTTAAGATAACAAAGGATTAATTCTAATTTTGTAAGAACAATAAAGATACTTCATACCACTACTTTTTTTCTGCGTTAGAGATTCTTATCAGAAAATGATACGTCAACTATGCATATCGGCTGTCTTTTTGCTTCTGAGTTTATCAGGAAGGCATGGCTTTGCGCAAGGAGAATCGCACAGTGCGTTTCAACGTCAGAAGCAGGCCATGCGGCACTATGAGAAGGCCTATACTGCCTATGGCAAGCAGAACATTGCGGTAGCAGATAGTATGATCACCAGCTCTATCCTACTCAACCCCAGGTATCCCGAGGCTTACTACCTGCGTGCAATGGTGCGAGAGGCACAGGACAATCCTTTTGCAGCATTGGTCGACTATGAGACCGTCATACAACTTGATCCTGAGAATATTGAGGCGCGCTTCAAAAAAGGAATGCTCCATTATCAGATGGGCAATTATGAGCAAGCGTTGGCAGACGCCAATGAAGTACTACAATCCGAAAAGGCCTATGAGACTACCACCGTCTATTACAAAACAGATACGGATGGCAATGTGACAGGTGCCAGCACGATCCAGCGGATGGATGCAGATCTGCACAACCTCATGGGGCTGGCTTATCAGGGAATGCAATCCTATGATAAGGCTGTTACACAGTTTGATGCGGCTATTGCCTACAATCGCGAGGAGCCTCAGTATTACAACAACAAAGGCATGACACAGCTACTTTCCGGAGATACTGCGGCCGCTATATCGTCCTATCAGCGGGGGTTGTTGATTGACCCTGAGCATCAGGCGCTACTCTTCAACCTTTCCCAGCTGGAAGACATCACCACGGATCAATACGCCTCCATGTTTGAGAAAACCAGCAATCCCACGCTTTTCGTGCAAAGAGCCTATGACAAATTCCAGGCGGAAGACTATGCCGGAGCATTGAAAGACTACAGCACAGCACTTAGGATCGATGATGCTAAAGCAACGACATGGCTCGACAGAGGCCGAACCTATGCCCGTATAAAACAGCACAAAAAGGCCCTTGTCGACTATAAGAAGGCATTGGCGCTAGACTCAGAGCTGATCAAGGGCTACTATCTGTTGGCGGACAGTTATCAAGCGCTTGGTGCCTACACTCAGGCGATAGATCTATATGCCCTTTATCTCACCGAGGATGCCTACACCCCATCCGTATATTACAACTACGCCATCTGTCTGCATCTGGCTGGAAATGACACCAAAGCCTGCGAGCAATTAAAGTATGCACTCCTGCTCGGCTTTGAGCAGGCCACAGAGCTACAGGATACCTTTTGTCAAAATCCATAGTGGCATTGCTCCATCTGGGTTAATTTTATCCAACAACAAACCCATTGACCTATGGCATCACCCTCTGACTATAAGCGGCTGAAGATAGATATGCACACCCATATCATCCCGGAGCGCCTACCGGAATTCAGCAAAAAATTCGGGTACGAAGGGTTTATACATCTCGAGCACCACAGAGAGGGGTTTGCGAAGATGATGAAGGGTGATCGCTTTTTCAGAGAGATTGGAGCCAACTGCTGGGATCCTGATCTACGCATCGATGAATACGCGCAGTTTGACACGCAATATCAGGTGGTTTGTACCATTCCGGTGATGTTTAGCTATTGGGCTAAAGCGAAAGACACGCTGGAACTATCGAGATTCCTCAATGATCATATTGCCGAGCTCGCTCACACGCGAACCAAACACTACATTGCGCTAGCAACCCTGCCCATGCAGGACATTGATCTTGCCGTGAAAGAGCTCCACAGGTGTAAGGAAGAACTTGGACTTAAGGGAGTCCAAATTGGTAGCAACATCAACAATGAGAATCTCAACCTACCCAAATTCAATCCTTTTTTTGAGGCTTGCGAATCACTTGGCATGGCCATCATGGTTCATCCCTGGGAGATGATGGGCAGAGAGCATATTGAGAAATACTGGCTGCCGTGGCTCGTAGGAATGCCTGCTGAGACCACCAGAGCCATGTGCTCGATGATCTTCGGGGGTGTGTTCGAGCGGTACCCCAACCTAAGGGTCAACTTCTCACATGCGGGCGGATCATTCTTCGCAACACTGGGTCGTATCGAGCATGGCTTTAATTGTCGCCCCGACCTTGTTGCTATAGACAACAACATCAATCCTCGGGAATATCTGGGTAAGTTCTGGGTAGACTGTATCACACATGATCCCGGCTATCTGAAGTACATCCTGGACATGATTGGCTCTGAGAAAGTCACGCTTGGTTCAGACTATCCATTCCCACTAGGCGACCTGGAGATCGGCAAGTTTATTGACGAGATGAGCATTTCAGATGAAGATAAGTCCAATATCTTCTTTCAGTCCACGCTGGACTGGCTCGATATGAAATTGGAGGATTTGGAAGTGCTTTCATAAAGCAGCAGCACAAACTGTTCGTACCTATCAATTAATCAATAGCCCCGGGTTTAAACCCGGGGCTATTGATTGGTTAAGCTGTTGGAAACGTCAACACTCAGTCGCTCGAACTCTCCTTCATCTTGCGATGAGAGCGAATGAAATCTGCCAGCTGATCCACGTCTAGCTTCTTCGCGATGATCTTCTTTTCGCTATCTACCACAAAGATGGTAGGCGTACTCCTGACATTGTAATCTCTTCTGAAGTTACTGCGGTAGTAAGGGTCAGCGGCATTGATCCAGTCAAGGCCTACCTCATTGATGTACTTTTTCCACTTGTCTGTATCAGTAACGGTACAAACAGCCATCACCTCTACTCCTTCTGACTTTAGGCCGTGATATACATCTAATAATATGGGGGTCTTCTTTTTGCAGTGTCCACAATCCGGATCATAGAAATAGAGGATCGTATACTCTGCCTTTACATCTCGCAAGCTTATGGGTCGCTCTAGTGAGTCCAGCACTTTTAAAGGTGGCGCATCATTGCCTAAGAGGTTAGGCTTAATGAAAGTGACCTCATCAGCCAGCTTTGTTATCGACTCTTCGTCAACCCAATCCACCTTGCCATTGAGATAGTAGTTCTCCGCCAGGTGTATCATGACCGCATCCATGCCCATGATGGTTGACTGCTGGTACTTTGTGAATAAGGTAACCATCCAAAAGCGGTAAGACTCGGCATCAGGTTCTACCTGACTAATAATCCAGTCAAGCTCTGCATTGATCGTATCCGGATGTTGAAAAATCACCTCGTCAAGATATTCATTGACGGCTTTGATAAGAATGGGGGTACGAAGCAGTCCGGGGTTACCCAGATTGATGTTGTCGAAGTAGTGATCCTTGTAGTAGTTGTATCGGGTTCGTGAGAGCTCCAATTCGTCCTCTATATCGAATTCCGGTACCTGAGGGCGCTCCATGAGGTAGATGATCTCTGATACAAAGCTACCTTCATTGGCGCTAGCCAGGCCTTTTCTGAATTCTGATGCTTCCTTATCCAGTCCTCTGATGGATTCGAACACTGCGGCCGAGTCTTCTCTGGATTGGGCTTCTGAGAGTTCCGCGGTAAGCGTCTGCTTTTTTTGCTGGATGCCTATCATACCCAACTGAAACTGCTTGAAAATTTCGTTCTCCTCTGACCCCTCAACTTCAAGAGCGCTGTAGCCACCGTCCTTGCTCGTCTTCAATGTAAAAGACGGTTCGCCGGCGATGAACTCCAGGTAGTACATCGCATTGTAGAGGAAGTAGATACCTGGAGTTAATGATTCATCTCCTTGGAAATGTATCGATCCATCAGCCTGTATCTGAGTAGTATCTTTCAGATAGCGCTGCTCACCAAAGTGGTAGCCCATATAGATTTCTCCTGCCGGAAGCCCTTCGACTTCAAACTTAAGATCATATCCCTGCCCCTGACTTTTATGTGAGAATGAGATGAGCCCGATTATACAAATCCCTAAGAAAAAGCTTCTCATCGCGCCGCTCGTCAAATACTGAATGCCTGCTTTCATTATTACTCTTAATTTCCTTCTACAACGTCAAAATTAAACAAAGTATGCGACCAACCTTGATAAAACTACTCAATCGGTATTCATTCATTTTTGTAGCCATAACAGCATTGATGCTATCTGCTTGCGGGGACACCTCCACTCCGGCAGCAACTCAGGTGAAGCCTGACTTGACTTACGACAATGTATCCGGTAACCCTGACATTAACGCTGAGGTAATGAAGGCACTGAAATGGCGAAACATAGGTCCTTTCCGAGGTGGTCGGTCTGTCGCAGTAGCGGGACATCCTTCTGATAAGTTCCTGGGCTATATGGGCACCACAGGAGGTGGTGTTTATAAAACCACTGACGCAGGCTACAGTTGGAACAATGTATCTGACGGCTTCTTCAACAGTGGCTCTGTCGGTGCGATTGCGGTAGCTGATAGCGACCCCAATATCGTGTATGCCGGCATGGGTGAGCATACACTCAGAGGCAATACTGCCCCCGGAGACGGAGTATATAAGTCGACGGATGCAGGTGTCACATGGGAAAATGTCGGCTTGAAAGACAGCTATCACATTGGTCAGATAGCGGTACATCCTACCAACCCCAATGTGCTTTTCGTGGCTGCCATGGGTCATGCTTTCGGACCAAACGAAGAGCGAGGTGTATTCAAGTCAACCGACGGTGGTCAGAGCTGGCGCAAAGTTCTGTATGTAAGCGAAGATGCTGGTGCTGTCAATGTTCAGATGAACAAGCGCAATCCGAATATACTGTATGCCGCGACATTCGAGATCAGACGACAGCCATGGGCCATCCGGAGTGGTGGTGAAGGGAGTGGTATCTACAAATCCACCGATGGCGGTGAGTCATGGACCAACATCACGCTGAATGACGGTCTCCCTACCGGAAAATACCGAGGCAGAATCGGCCTGGCATTGTCTCAAGCCAACACCAATCGTATCTGGGCCATCATCGAAGGAGAAGACGATCAAACCGGCGTTTATCGCTCTGACAATGCAGGTCGCTCATGGGAGCTACTGAGTCAAAAGGCTGATCTTTCACAGCGCCCATGGTACTACCACCACATCTTCGCTGATCCGGTAGATGCCAATACAATGTATGTACTCAATATAGGCATGTGGAAGTCTACGGATGGCGGTACGACTTACGCTCGCGTGAGCACTCCTCACGGTGATAATCACGACCTCTGGATAGACCCTACCGACAATAATCACTGGGTACAAGCCAATGATGGTGGCGGTACTGTGACTTTTAATGGCGGCAAAAGTTGGTCAACGATCTACAACCAATCTACCGCGCAAATCTACCGAGTGTGGGTGGACAATAAATATCCTTACCGAGTATATAGTAATCAGCAAGACAACTCTTCGATAAGTATTCCTTCGAAATCCGACTTTGGCCAGATCTATCCTCAAGAATACTACAATGTGGGTGGTGGAGAATCAGGCTATTTAGCTTTTGATAAGGATGATCCGACGGTATTCTTCGCTGGTGAGCATCACTGGATGATGAAGTTTGATATTCGTAATAATACACGAAAGGAGATTTCTCTATCCCCTGAGGACAATTACGGGTACGGTTCGGCAGACTTACCCTTGCGAGTGCAATGGACCTACCCTATTATCCTTAGTCAGTATGATAAGAAAACGCTCTACGCCGGCTCACAATATGTACATAAAAGCACAGATGAAGGACAAACCTGGGAGATCATTAGCCCGGACCTGACTCGTCATGACTCTACCACGTTGGAGAAAACGCCAACTATCGATAATCCTGAAGTGGGCAGTGATTGGGGACCTATCAAAAGAGACAATACTGGTGTAGAATGGTACGCCACCGTATTTGCGCTAGATGAATCACCCATAAAGCAAGGCTTACTTTGGACTGGTTCTGATGATGGGTATATCCATGTATCTCAAGATGGAGGTGCCAGCTGGGAGAATGTAACGCCAGATAATGAAGACTTCAATCTACTGCGGGTATGCGTAGTGGAACCATCCGCTCACGATTCAGGTACGATGTACGTTGCAGGCACCAAGTATCGCCAGGATGATTTCAGCCCCTACCTCTACCGAACTAAGGATTATGGTAAGACGTGGAAGAAGATCACGAATGGCATCCCAGATAATCATTATACACGTATGATCCGGGAAGACCCTAATCGAAAGGGACTGTTGTATGCGGGCACTGAGTTTGGCATGTATGTTTCTTTCGATGATGGTGAAAACTGGGAGTCGCTACAGCTGAATTTGCCCCAAACGCCAATTCATGACTTGCAAGTCAATCAAAATGATCTTGTGGCGGCTACACATGGACGAGGCATCTGGATTCTTGACGATCTGACCGTGCTTCACCAGATCAGCGATGGAATGCAAAAGAAGCCTGTTCATCTTTTTACGCCCAGAGCGACCGTCAGATCAAATACATCCGGTAGACCTGCTATCAGACCCGTCCAAAATCCCCCGGTGGAGTTGGGTGAGAACCCTCCCAATGGCGTAATGATTCACTACTATTTTGAAGAAGAGCCTGACGGAGAAGTCGAGATCGCTTTCTACGATAAAGCGGGAGAAATGATCAACTCCTACTCCAGCAAGTCTCAGGAAGAGCTGGAAGGTGCCAACGACGAAATGCGGAGTGGAAGAAGCAATTCCAAGAAAGAGGTGTTGGTTCCAGCTAACAAGGGAGGTAATCGCTTTGTATGGGCTGACATGAGATATCCCGGCCCAATTGATCTGGAAAACAATACCCACCATGGCCAGGACATAGGACCACTAGCACCTCCCGGCACCTATGAAGTTAGGATGACCGTTAATGATAAGGTTTACAAGGCAAATTTCGATATTGTCAAAGACCCTCGAGTAGACCTTACACAGGCTGATTATGAAGAGCAGTTTAGTATGGTTAACAATGTCAATAAAGACATCAACAGACTCAGAGGTGCTGTGATTGAGATCAGAGAAATCAGAGCGCAAGTGGAAGCGGCCAGCGCTACTGTTACCGAAGGGTCCGATAAGGCCGTTGCAGCCGCTGCAATCAAGGATCAACTTTTGAGAATAGAAGACGCTATCGCTCAATTCAGGGCGGGTGCATATCAGGATCTTACCAATTATCCGGTAAAGATTCATTCCAAGTTATTGATGCTCAACAACTTTGTGGAGAGTGCTGACGGCAAGCCTACGAAAGCAAGCTATGAGCTTCACACGAGACTGCAAGGTGAGCTCGATGTACAGATTCAGAAACTGGAAGAGCTGAAGCAACGCATCAAAGATGAGTATGCTGATGAATTCCCGGAAATCAATATAGAAACTGCAAATCAAGCCATCTAACCTTTTAGTAAGTCCCTACCGGAATGAATTTCGGCAGGGACTTACTTTATCTATTCATTTCAAGATTATTCAATAGCCCAAGTCTCCGTTGATCCCCCCTATTCTTTATAGTTTTGCGGACAGCAATAAACCCTACTAAAGAATATAGAAATGGAGAAAATAGCAGTCATCGGAGCAGGAACTATGGGCAATGGCATAGCCCATGTGTTTGCACAAAATGGTCACTCCGTCAACCTCATAGACGTATCACAGTCAGCTTTAGAAAAAGCGCTCGCTACGATTAGCAAAAACCTTGATCGTCAGGTTAAGAAGGAGCTGATCACCGATGATGATAAGGCTGCCACGCTCGCCAACATCTCAACTTCAAACTCTGTTCAAGAGGGCGTTGCTCAAGCAGATTTGGTTGTAGAAGCGGCTACAGAAAATGTGGATCTGAAGCTGTCAATATTCAAGACGATTGACGAGTCGGCACCAGCCAATGCCATTCTCGCCTCCAATACTTCTTCCATCTCGATTACTAAGATCGCGTCGGTAACCAATCGGCCCGAGCAGGTCATTGGGATGCATTTTATGAATCCTGTTCCGGTGATGAAATTGGTGGAGGTGATTCGCGGATACGCTACCTCTGATGAGGTGACTTCCAAGGTGATGAAGATGTCGGAGCTGCTAGGTAAAGTACCTGTTGAAGTCAACGACTATCCCGGCTTTGTCGCCAACCGTATATTGATGCCGATGATCAATGAAGCCATCTACACACTATATGAAGGTGTAGCAGGTGTCAACGAAATAGACACGGTCATGAAGCTAGGCATGGCTCATCCGATGGGTCCATTGCAACTGGCGGATTTCATCGGTCTTGATGTATGCTTATCGATTATGCGGGTGCTCCACGATGGCTTTGGCAACCCAAAATATGCGCCTTGCCCCCTTCTGGTCAATATGGTGCAGGCTGGTGATATGGGTGTGAAATCAGGCCGTGGGTTTTACGATCATAGCCATGGCACCAAAGAGTTGATTGTGGCGGCCTCTTTCAAGTAAACCAGTAAATGGCTCAAAAGAAATCCCCCGCAAGAAAACCAGCGGCTAAGAAAAAGGCTCCTGTCAGAAAAAGCCCAGGTGCTAAGAAGAAGTCCACTGCCAGTTCGTCGACCAACTACACAGCATTAGTTGCGCTGGTCGTCATCCTGGTGATCATTGCGGTAGCTTCACTCTACACCATCAGGGAAAGTCAGACGGCAGATACGACCAGCCCTCAAGTGGCTGAAAAAAGTGCCCCTGCCAAGCGAAATGAGCCTACCGGAACCTCCTCCGTACCACCAACCAAAGAAGAGGAGGAGACTGTAGAAGTAGAGTCGATCAATCGTAACACTGCCCTACCGGAAAATGATGATCCCGAGGCATATTATTACACGTCTAGTTTTGACTTTGCATGGCCGGCGTACGAGGCGGATGATCAGATTGTGGAGCACCTGGCTTACACTTTGAGCTATGATGAAAAGCGGGAACAGCCGGAGTGGGTGGCTTACAAGCTTACCGCAGCGCAGTTGTCAGGTGAACGGATAAGCCGAACAGACAACTTTAAGGAAGACCCTTTAGTCACTACTGGCTCGGCGAGTTTGTCAGATTACAAAAGCACCGGATATGATAGAGGTCACTTAGCCCCGGCAGCAGACTTTGCCTGGTCACTTGAGTCTATGAAAGAGTCATTCTACATGAGTAACATGAGCCCTCAAACGCCCGGCTTTAATCGAGGGATCTGGAAAGTCCTGGAGGAGCAGGTCAGGGATTGGGCCATGGAGCATAAAGAACTCTACATTGTTGTAGGACCCATCTATCGCGGAAAGGTGGCGACAGTCGGAAAGAACAAAGTGGCTATTCCTACAGCTTACTACAAGGCGATTCTGGACATCTCTCCTCCCGGCATCAAAGCCATTGGCTTCATTATGCCCAATGCCAAGTCAAATGAGGAACTCGAGACTTTTGCAGTCAGTCTCGACGAAATAGAAAAGCAAGCCAACCTCGACTTGTTTCCGATACTTCCTGACGATCTCGAGAAGCAACTCGAAGCTCAGTCAGACTTCAATAAATGGGATTAATTGAGGTGATGTAGGCCTCTGCTTTTGAACCTAGCGGCAATATTTGCTAATGGCTTCTTTGGCCTCATCTACCTCCAGGTTATTAGCTAATCTGAAGTCGTTGCACGCTTTGGTAGTGTTCTTGAAATGTGCGTAAATAGCTCCCCTATACAGGTAGAATTCACCATTATCATCATCCAGTGAGATGGCCGCATTGTACGCATTAAGAGCGTCTTGAAAGATACCTTGCTGGTGGAGTGATCTACCCCTCCAGAAATGAGCATCAGCCAGCTGCGGATTGATCTCGATCGCTTGATCCGCTTGATAAGCAGCCTGATCATATCGCTCATTGCGGTAGTAATGGGTAGAGAGGCTGAGCAGTGCATTCGTATTCTTCTTGTCAAGCTCCATGACCTGTGACCAATCGCTGAAAGCCTTGTCATACTGCCCAAGCTCCTCGTAAGCACGCCCTCGGTTGTATAGTGATTTTACGCTAGTAGGATTAAGCTTAATGTATTCAGTATAGGCCTTTACAGCCTGGCTATATTCACCTTCCGCAAAGTACCTATCACCTTCGATAGCGTTCTCATTGGTACATCCGGCAACTAAGAAAACTGCAAGTAGCAGCCACAAAATTCTAATCATTATGACCTTATAAAGTTTTAAAGGCGCAAAGGTAGGGAAAGCCCGAGAAACTATGGGAGATCGGTAAGAAAAGCGTCAACAGCCGACCAATAGACCCTGTGGTCAGTAAACTTCTGCCACAGCGCACGCGAACCGTGATTCCCCAGGGATTCTGGTAAGAAGAAACTCTTCTCATCACCTGGAATGGCCTCATAAATTGGCCACCAGTTAGCTTTCTCGTTTCTTGCAGAGGTGATGAACACGGGAACAGAGATAGTCGATGCGAAGCTCTGAATATAATCAGCCGGCTTACCGAACGCTTTGAAGTACTCTCCCGGAGAAAACGCCAGAGCAGCATCTATGTCGTCACTGTGCTCCCCGGCATAGCGTAGTACCAGTGAGCTCGAATAAGAACTTCCCCAGATGATCACCTTACCCTTGGCATAGTTTTTCCTGACGTGCTGAATAACCGCTTCGATATCTTGATAAGCATCAAGGTATTTGGTTTCTTTCATCACACCGGTTGCATTCTTGAAAGTGATGTTATCGACTCCATTCACTCCATTGCCCGATCGCTGATCTACCGCAATGCAGTTGAAGCCACGTGCATTCAGCTTGGGTGCTATCTCGCGGTACTCGCCGCGACTCCATCCAGCCTGATGGAAGAGGATAATAAAGTCTGCAGTATCAGGGTGCATCTAATATAGGTCCGCAGCGATTTCAAGCCCATCACCCGACTTGATTTTTGTAAGTGTTTGTGCTGAGCTGACACTGACAAGCAAGGTCAGTAGCGACACTAATAATAGAATTGAGCTTTTCATAACAAGCGTAGTTTATACCGCTACGCTATTATCACGTAATGCATCATTTAAAGATGTCTTTTTATCCGTACTTTCTTTGCGCTTACCTATGATCAAGGCACAAGGGACCTGATAGTCTCCTGCCGGGAATTTCTTAGTGTAAGATCCCGGAATCACTACAGATCTTTCGGGTACGTAACCCTTGTATTCCTTGGGTTGATCACCGGTCACGTCTATGATTTTCGAGCTGGCGGTCAGCGTTACATTAGCGCCGAGCACCGCTTCCGATCCTATCCGAATGCCCTCGACAACAATGCATCTTGATCCTATGAAAGCATTGTCCTCGATAATGACAGGTGCAGCCTGGACAGGCTCAAGAACACCGCCGATACCAACACCACCACTGAGATGAACACCCTCACCTATCTGGGCACAACTACCGACAGTAGCCCAGGTATCCACCATGGTTCCGCTACCTACCCAAGCCCCGATATTAACATACGACGGCATGAGTATTGCACCTCGGCTAATGAAGCTGCCGTAGCGAGCCACTGCGTGGGGAACGACCCTGACACCTAACTGTTCATAGCCAGTTTTGAGTTTGATCTTATCATGAAATTCGAATGGCCCAACTTCGATCGTCTGCATTTTCATAATTGGAAAATACAGGATGACAGCCTTCTTGACCCATTCATTTACCTGCCATTGGTCGCCTACTTTTTCAGCCACTCTGCGCGTACCACTATCCAGATCATCGACTATAGTCTTAACAGCAATGACAGTTTCTTTATCATCAAGAAGACTCCTGTCCTCCCACGCATTTTCGATCAGTTCCCTTAACTCCATTTTCTCATTTATGGTAATGCCTGATTCATATCAAGCACTTTGCAAAAGGCTCACTAAAGATGAGCTTCATTCAGATTTGAAAACAAACAAATAAGCTTCTAATATCATAGCGATACAGCCAAAATCCCTTGAATGGTCAGGTATTATATTCTCGTTGACAGATCTGGATTCATCAATTGATCTGATAAGAACAAGCTATAAACTAGTTGAAGTGATATAGAGTAACTATCTGTATTAATGATATTTAAATTAGACAACCAAATAATATTTGGCTGTAGAAATGCAGACAAAAGCTCCTGACCGATTCGCTAATGGCAACCAGAGTTTTCTGAGTATGAAACCAGCTTGCTTACTCAACAGTCTTGCATTTAAAATATTTTTAGTTATCCCTAAATATATTTCTTTGATTATCTAAATTTGTGATATGCTTAGTTTCACAGAAGAGAACTATCTCAAAGCGATCTACCATTTGTCCAATGACGGGCACCAGGGTGTGACTACCAATATGATTGCCGACCACCTGTCTATGCGGGCAGCATCCGTGACGGATATGATCAAAAAACTCGCTACGAAAGAAGTCGTGAAGTATGAGAAATACAGAGGTGTAAACATTACCCCTACCGGAAAAAGGCAAGCGTTAAACATCATTCGAAAGCACAGACTTTGGGAAGTCTTCTTAGTGGACAAACTGAAGTTTCAATGGGACGAGGTACATGACATAGCGGAAGAGTTAGAGCATATCAAATCTGACCTCCTGATCAAAAGACTTGATGAATATCTCGACTATCCAAGGGTCGACCCTCATGGTGATCCCATCCCGGATGAGCACGGTGAGCTTGCCATTGCCAAACAAGTTCCGCTAGGTGAAAGTACTCTCAATCAGATCGCTCAAGTGGTAGCCGTCGATAACTCAGACGCACAATTTCTAAAGCACCTGGATCGCATTGGCATCTACCTTGGTGCTAAGATCAAAGTGCTGGAAGTCGTAGAGTTTGATGGCTCAGTAGAAATAGAAATAGACGATAGACCGGCGATCTATATTTCTAAACAAACAGCCGATAACATTCTGGTTACTGAAAAATGAAATATACCTACCCACTCATATCAATCGTCATCGTTCTTGTCAGTGCATGCTCCTCTCCTACACAGGAGCGACAGGCCGGCGAGAAACTAAATATTGTGGCCACCACGGGGATGATCTATGATGCAGTCATCAATATAGCAAGGGACTCTGTCAACGTCCAGGCACTGATGGGACCAGGTGTCGACCCTCACCTTTACAAAGCGACCCAAGGTGACTTATCGAAGCTTACGGAAGCCGACCTCATCCTCTACAACGGACTATATCTGGAAGGTAAAATGGGTGAGGTATTCGGTAAGCTCCAGAGGATCAAGCCTGTTGTTGCGGTAGCGGAAGTACTGCCTAAACAGCTCCTTAGAGACAACCCAATCTACGATGATGCAAATGACCCCCACGTGTGGTTTGATGTATCACTCTGGAGGCAGGTAGTGGCGAATACACGTGATGTGCTGGTCGAGCAAGATGCAGACAATGCCAATTATTACAAGCAAAATGCGGAGACCTATCTGCAGTCTCTCGATACGCTGCATGCGTGGGTCAAACGAGAGATCAGCGCTATTCCTGATAATCAGCGTGTGCTTGTCACCGCCCATGATGCTTTTGGCTACTTCGGTGATGCCTATGATATAGAGGTGATTGGGCTCCAGGGTATTTCCACCCTATCGGAATTTGGCTTAAAAGACATTTCAGAACTGGTCAAGCTGATCGTCGATAGAAAAATCAAAGCCGTCTTCATAGAGACCTCCGTATCACCTAAAGCCATAGAGGCTGTGGTGACCGGGTGTCGGGAGCGTGGGCATAATGTTGTCGTTGGAGGCAATCTATACTCTGATGCCATGGGACCCTGGGGAACTTTCGAAGGTACCTACATCGGTATGGTCACTCAGAATGTCAATACAATAACTAAAGCGCTAAAGTGAACCAACATGATACAACAAGTTGATAATCCAGTACTTGAGGTGCATGACCTCACAGTAAGCTACGATAAGAAACCTGTGCTTTGGGGTATTGACCTGACTATCCCACAGGGCAGTCTTGTGGGTATCATTGGCCCAAATGGTGCCGGTAAGTCAACCTTGATAAAATCGGTGATGGGACTCATTCCACTCGGAAGTGGCTATGCCGAGTTATTCGGAAAGCCACTGGATGATGTCAGAGATCAAGTGAGTTATGTTCCCCAACGGGGCACGGTAGATTGGGATTTCCCGGCTTCCGTGATGGATGTGGTTTTGATGGGACGCTATGGGAAGCTCGGCTTGTTTAGCAGACCAAAGAAAGCTGATCGCGAAGCAGCGTTGACAGCACTGCGCCAGGTCGGTATGGAGTCCTATGTCAACAGACAGATTTCGCAGCTCTCAGGTGGTCAACAGCAGCGCGTATTCCTTGCCAGGGCATTGGCCCAGCAGGCCGATATCTATTTCCTGGATGAGCCCTTCGCCGGCGTAGATGCCGCTACAGAAAAAGCGATCATTACCCTGCTGCGCAAGATGTCTGATGAGGGCAAGACCGTCATCGTTGTTCATCATGACTTGCAGTCGGTTGAGACCTACTTCAATTGGATCATACTACTCAACACGAGGCTGGTCGCATCAGGTCCTATGGAGGAAGTGTTTACACAACAACTCCTGCAAGAAACCTACGGAGGTAAGCTTACCCTCCTATCGGAAGTTGGCAATCTCTTAAAGAAAGGACAGTTCCCCAATAGGGAGAAAGCCATATGAGTGAGCTGCTACAATTCCTATCATTTGAAGATCCCAACACAAGATATGTTGTTACGGGTACGGTGCTCCTCGCCATCAGCTCCGCGATCGTAGGTTCGTTTACATTTTTGAAGAAAAAAGCGCTCGTGGGTGATGCTGTGGCACATTCGGTGCTTCCGGGTGTGTGCCTGGCCTTTATGCTCTCAGGAAACAAGAATCCAGTCTATTTAGTGGTCGGTGCATTCATTACTGGTTGGCTTTCACTGGTTATCATTGACCAGATCGTAGCACGGTCAAGGATCAAAGAGGATACGGCCATCGGTCTTATACTATCCACTTTTTTTGGATTAGGCATCATGCTCCTCACCAAGATTCAGCATACCGGCAATGCCGCTCAAAGCGGTCTTGATTCTTTCCTTTTTGGAAAAGCCGCGGCACTGGTTGGCACTGACGTGATCGTCTTTTCTACAATCAGTATCATCCTCTTAGTGGTCGTTTTCATCTTCTTCAAAGAACTTACCTTGATTGCCTTTGATGAAGACTTTGCCAAGTCCATTGGCTTCCCTGTAAGAAGACTGGAACTCGTACTCACCACCCTCACTGTAATGGCGGTGGTCATCGGCATCCAGGCGGTCGGTGTGGTACTTATGGCGGCCATGCTGATCACTCCCGCAGCAGCAGCCAGGTTCTGGACGGACCAGCTCAGAGTGATGCTCCTGCTCGCTGCGATCTTTGGTGCATTCGCTGGAGTCTTCGGTGCATTCGTATCCTACACTGCACCGGCCATGCCTACAGGACCATGGATCGTGATGATCATATCCATCATCGCCATGTTCTCTTTCTTCTTCGCTCCACGCAAAGGCATCCTGTACAAAATGGTCAAGCAGCGACGTATCCAGAAAAAGATCAGAGATGAGAATATTCTCAAGATGTTTTATCAGCTGGGAGAGGCCGATGGAGACTATTTTTCCAGTCGGACCTCAGAGGCACTTTCCGAGCGACGTGAATTAGCCAGCGGGCAGCTAGCCTCAGGCCTATCTCGCCTCAAAAGGCACGGCTACCTTAAGTCTGATAAAGAGGGCTGGCGGCTGACCATCGAAGGGAAAAATAAGGGCCAACGTACCATCAAGCTCCATCGACTCTGGGAGTTATATCTCACTCAGTATCTGCGTATTGCTCCTGACCATGTGCATGATGATGCGGAGACTATCGAGCACATCATCACACCTGAGCTTGAAGCCAAACTTGAAAAACTGCTTGAGTACCCTGAAGTAGATCCTCACATGTCTAAAATCCCTTACGAATCATGAATGAGCTATACATCATCGCGGCAGGCAGTATGGTGGCCATCTCCTGTGGTCTGCTAGGCTGCTACCTCATACTAAGGAAGATGGCCATGGTTGGGGACGCTATTTCCCATGCCGTCCTACCGGGAATTGTGATTGCTTTTCTGATAGCCGGCAATCGAGACTCAGTAACGATGCTGCTGGGTGCAGGCCTGATTGGGGTATTCACTACTTTCCTGATTGAGTTTCTTCATCGAAAAGGCAATCTGCAATCAGACGCTTCTATTGGGGTGACCTTCACCTGGTTGTTCGCGCTGGGTGTAATTCTCATTTCAGTGTACGCAGGCCAGGTCGATCTGGATCAGGAGTGTGTACTCTATGGAGAGATTGCCTATGTACCACTCGATCTGTGGATTCTCAATGATGGCACCAACCTCGGACCCAGAACATTGTACGTCTTGTCTTTCGTGCTCGTGGGTGTAATTGCCTTTATTCTGCTAGGCTATAAAGAGTTGTTTCTGACCACCTTCGATCCAGCCTATGCAGCGGCGATAGGGATCAGCGCTACACTCTGGCATTACTTATTGATGGGTGCGGTTTCGTTCACGACAGTGGCGGCATTCGAATCTGTAGGCGCCATACTGGTGGTCGCCTTATTGATTGCTCCGCCAGCTACTGCTTACCTGCTCACAGATGACTTTAAGGTAATGCTTATCATTACGGTAGTGCTCGGTGTGATCATCTCAATACTTGGATACTATCTCGCAGCTTCCATAGACGCGTCCATCGCCGGAGCTATGTCTACTGTCGCCGGGGCGCTGTTCGCGCTTGCCTTTTTGTTTTCACCAAGTCATGGTATTATCTTCAAAAGACAAATGACAGAACCCACCGCTGATGCACTCGCCGATTAAGTCTATCATTCTAGGTTTTTGCATTCTACTCCTGGCATCTTTTGCTGATAAGCACACTGATATAGACTGGAAGAATGTGGAGGACTTGAAAGCACTTCAAGTAAAGGAGCGAAGGCCAGTAATGATCGAACTATATGCTGACTGGTGTGGCTGGTGCAAGAAGATGGAAAAAACAACCTTCTTAGATCCAGAGGTAGCTGCTTACCTGAGTGAGCACTACTATACGACCAAGATCAATGGTGAACACAAATACCAGGTTGATTTACTAGGCAAGAGCATGACACCTATCGAGTTGATCAGGGAGCTGAAAATAGAAGGATACCCCACACTCCTATTTCTTGATGAGGAGCTCAACCTGCGGAAAATAGAGCCTGGCTACAAGACAGCCAACCAGCTCATTCGGGTACTCAAGAAAAATAAAGATTAGGTATTCTTATCGCAGTTCGAAGCTCAGACTATGTTCAGCTTGCTGCTTTCCATCAAGACGCATTAGCACTAGCTGGTTCGTACCATCTTTAAGGAAAACATCTTTGTCTTCGATCTCTATGGTGAAATCGCTCATGGTCTTATTGCCTTTACCATCAGGGTTGACCACCATTCTCAGCGGCGACATATTAATCCCGTAAAGCAATCTCGTGCTGTCCGTAGCATTCGAAATCACACCCGGGATCACAATCTTCTCCCCTTTGTTGAACCTGCCCAAGTCCTGACCATCTCCTGACATCAACTGCACACCGAGATCATTGCCAGACTGACATCCGACCATCCCGAAGACCAACAACACTACAAAGGTTAATATTACTCTCACGCTCATGTCTATTTTAATTGAAATGCAAAAGAAGAAAAATCAACCATAGCAACCAAGGTCTGGCCATTACTTTGCTGAAAAGACTGGATTCTAATCACATTGCTCCGTTGGTCTCAACTGTCGCTAATAGCTTAGATTTGCCAACTGATATGAACCAGAGCCATAAGGATACCATAGTTGCATTATCTACTCCATCAGGAGTTGGGGCTATAGGTGTGATCCGCCTATCGGGAAATGAAGCATTGGCTATTACCAATAAGGTTTTTAAGGGTGCTGACCTTAGTGCGGTAGATAGCCACACTATTCACTTCGGAACCATCAGAGATGGTGATCACATCATCGATGAGGTGCTCGTCTCTGTATTCATCGCACCAAAGTCCTTCACCAGGGAAAATGTAGTCGAGATCAGTTGTCATGGCTCCAACTACATTCTGCGCCAGGTCATCCAATTGCTGGTAAGGAAGGGTTCCCGATTGGCCAAACCCGGAGAATTCACTCAACGCGCCTTCCTCAATGGTCAGTTTGACCTGGCTCAGGCAGAAGCTGTTGCTGACCTGATCGCATCGGATTCGGAGGCCAGCCATCAAGCGGCACTCAACCAGATGCGTGGTGGGTTTTCTCAGGAGATTAGAGAACTACGTGAAAGGCTGGTCCACTTCGCCTCCATGATCGAGTTGGAGTTGGACTTTAGTGAAGAGGATGTGGAGTTCGCCAGCCGAGATGAATTAAAGAAATTGGTCAATGACCTTCTGACCGTGATCAGCGCATTGATTAGCTCCTTCGACTTGGGGAATGTCATCAAGAACGGCGTACCCACAGTTATTGCTGGTAAGCCCAATGCCGGTAAGTCCACCCTACTCAATGCCCTGCTCAATGAGGAAAAGGCGATTGTCTCTGACATACCCGGTACTACCAGAGACATCATAGAAGATGAGATGATCATTGAAGGGGTCAGCTTCCGGTTCATCGATACGGCAGGTATTCGTGAAACGCTGGATGCCGTCGAGAAAATCGGTGTGGAGCGCACGCACTCCAAAATGAAAGAAGCTTCTCTGATTCTCTTCATGTTTGACCTGGCTAATGAGACGGTTCAAGAGATTCATCAACAGATCAACCGGTTGGAGAACATAGGTATTCCTTACTTGCTCGTTGGGAATAAAATTGATTCGGCCGATCCGGCAATGATCGATCAGCTCAAAAATGATGACCGATGGATCTTCATTAGCGCTTCCCAAAAAACTCACCTGGCCGAACTCAAACAACGTATCGTAGAAATCATCCACCTGGACAACTTCAAAACCGGGAATACCATCGTGACCAACCTGCGCCACTACGAGAGCTTGCTCAACACTAAGCAATCACTCATGGCTGTTATCGAAAGCATTGATAAACAGGTGACCAATGACTTTGTGGCTATGGACATTCGCCAGTCGCTGCATCACTTAGGCGAGATTACTGGGGAAATTACCACAGATGATTTATTGGCGAATATCTTTTCTAAATTCTGTATCGGAAAGTAATTACTTTTCAGATAGTACGCTAAAACCTTCTTTTACTTGCTTTTAAAGGGTTTTTACTTCTCTTTCTTGTTGCTAATTTTCCTATTTTTTCCTATCTTTCGTTTCTAATTTGTTGCTGACCAATCAATATTTGTTGTTAGCAACAGATTTTTAAGATAGTGGCGAAATGATGTTACATAGAGATACATCCTGATACAAAGGGATACACTCTGATACAGAAACAAGCCGAAAAAGGAAACACCATGAGCAGCAACATTCGAGTTCCCAAAATCTGTCAGCATTGCGGTACTGAGTTTATCGCCAAGACTACTGTGACCAAATTTTGTGGTCATAACTGTGCCAAGCGTGCCTACAAGAAACGCAAGAGAGATCAGAAGGTGCAGGAGATTGCCCCTACTGCGGTACAGAAACAAGAATACAATCAGGAACAAGTCAAAGACAAAGACTTTCTAAGTATTGCCGAAACCTGCAAGCTACTTGGAGCCAGCCGAATGACCCTTTACCGTCAGATCAAAGACGGCAAGATCAGTGCAGCTAAAATTGGTAGCCGTACCATCATCAAGAGAGAAGAAATCGAAAAACTGTTTCAGGCATGAAAGTAACACTCAGAAAACGCAATCAGGGAGGCAAGACAAGTTTATACCTTGACTACTACCACAAGGGGAAACGCAAAACCGAATACCTCAAACTCTACCTTGACCCCAAAGCCAAGACCAGAGAAGAAAAGGAAGTCAATAAGAAAACGTTGCAACTGGCAGAGACTATCCGAGCACAGCGACAAATCGAAATCCAAAACGGAGTTTATGGATTCAGGGACAGTGAGAAAATGAAGGGCAGCTTTCTGGCATACATTGAAATGCTGGCAAACCAAAGACAAGACAGCCCTGGCAATTACGGCAATTGGACAAGCATGCTCAAACACCTAAAGGCGTTTTGCTCCTATGAGGTTACTTTCTCTGATGTTGACAGGCAGTTTATTCAGGATTTCAAATACTTCCTTGACAAGAAAGCTATAGCACACGGCAATCAGAAGCTATCTCAAAACTCAAAGTACTCCTACTTCAATAAGCTGCGAGCAGCATTGAAGCAAGCAGTAAAAGACGGAATCCTACCCACCAACCCAAGTGAAGGAGTTGACGCCTTTAAACAAGGTGAACCTGAAAGAGAATTTCTGACTTTGGAGGAACTGCAAGCAGCGGCCAATACGGAATGTGAAATACCTCAGATGAAAACGGCATTCATATTTTCATGCCTTACTGGTTTGAGGTGGTCAGACATTCAAAAGCTCGTTTGGTCAGAAGTACAGCACTCTAAAGAAAACGGCTATTATATCCGATTCAGGCAGAAGAAAACCAAGGGAGCAGAAACCCTCCCTATCTCAGAGCAAGCCTTCGGACTTTTAGGAGATAGAACCGAACCAGAAGAGAGAGTATTTGTAGGGTTGAAGTATTCAGCCTGGCACAACCTGAAACTACAACAATGGATGATGAAAGCAGGAATCACTAAGACGATTACTTTCCATTGTGCCAGACACACCTACGCTACATTGCAGCTTTCAGCAGGCACAGACATTTACACGGTTTCCAAACTCTTAGGACACAAAGAGCTTAAAACAACTCAGGTCTATGCAAAAATCATAGATGAGAAAAAGAAAGAAGCAGCCAATAAAATCCAACTCGACTTATGAGCAATCAAACCAAAATACTTGATGATATTCTCTACCAGAAGCTACGCCCCTGGTTAGATCAAAACAGCTTGGATAAAAAGTTTGCCTCTAAGATTTCAACCGTCAGGTCGGTGAATACGGACTATCCGTTCAAATATAAAATAGACTTTCTCCGTCCTACCGACAACAAGACTAAGTATTACAACAAACTCATCCTGAACAACACCAAAGAGGAATGCACCAAAATCGTTAATCTGATTCAGGAGGATGATAACGAGAAATTGATCAAGTATTGGCTGGAAGACACGCTCAATAAACGCATTAAAACCCGATTAAAAGACATTGGTAAGCTCATTAAAGAAAAGGACTATGCCCTGTCCTACATAGATCCGAAGAAAGCCAGTTTCGATTTGGATCAAACCCACAAGGCAAACACATTCATCATTCAACTATTGAAGCTCGCATACATGCAGCTTTACTTGGAGATTCAAGCAGCCTTCGGTAGCTACATTGAAGACAAACTCATTGAACAGGATTTCTATACCCAGCTACTTTTTGAACCCGTACCAGATGAAACCTTCATCAAAGAGGTTCAGGTAATTGAAATAGAAGCCAAACCAGAAGCCAAAGTAAAACGGCAGCAGTCCAAAACTGCAAGTTCTGTTCATTCCTTTACCTACAAACAACTGAATACCAACCCCGAAAAACTCACTGATCTTTGGGACAGTTTGAAGCTGAACAACCTTATCAGCAAGCACACGACTCAGGTAAATTTCAAAAAAGTATTCTCAGGAAGTGAGGTAAAAACCCCAGTACAATGGACAGGAAAAATCAGTGAGCTATTCTATTTCATCAAATTGATCTACTCAGATCACAAGCTGGTGAAAGACCTCAAGCAAAAGCAATGGGAAGTGACTTGCCAATGCTTCGTTGATGCTGACGGAAACCCCTTTGATAGATCAAAGTTCAGGTCACTAAAGCGACCTAACCTAACAGGTGAAACGATTGAAAAGGTAGTAGCCCACCTGATTTGATCCACTCTGCACTATACTCCTGTTATCTTTTTTCTGTTTTTCTTTAGTCCTCTTTTTCCCTAAAAGTGGACTTTCTCTTTTTGTCTCCCACTCTGCACTCTGCACTCTACACTGCACCACGTTTTAAAGCCTAATAACGGCCTTTTTGCACCTCTACTTTAGCATCGTATTCGACAATCGGATATGACTTTTGGCCAAGAGTCCATTCATTAATTCTTAACAGAATAAATCATGGACGAAATATTAGAACGTCTTGATAATCTCCAACGCATGATTGAAAGCCAGGGGATTTACACGAAGGAAGTTTTGAACTTCAATGAGGCTTGCCAGTATCTGGAGCTTTCACAGTCTCACTTGTACAAATTGACAAGTGCAGGGAATATTCCACACTACAAGCCAAACGGGAAAAAGCTCTATTTCAAGAGAGCGGAGTTAGAAAGCTGGTTGCTACGCAACCGCAATTCCACTCAGGAAGAAATAGACCGCAGAGCTGCTGATTACCTAATCAAGAAAGGGAGGGTAAAGCTATGACAGAGGTTTTCGATATGCTCCTGACACTTACACAGGACATCAAAACAATCAAAGCCTACCTCCTCAATTTCCATAAGTCACGATTGGAGCAATTCAGTGACGAATGGATTGACGGACAGGTAGTGATGCAAACGCTGCACATTAGCAAAAGAACCCTTCAATCCCTTCGGGATAGTGGGGTTCTTCCCTACAGCCGAATCAATGGCAAGTTCTATTACAAAGTTTCTGACATGGAAGCTTTACTGGAATCCAACTACTCACCTTCAAAATCAAAGCATTATGGAGATCAGTAGAGAAGCCATTTTGAGAAAGACACATTACGGCTTGAATATCTATGCCTATGTGTTAAGGCAGTACTATCAAGGTGAAATCTACTCAGGAGATTCGAGCACACCGAATAAAAACAATCAAAGCGGTGCTCAAACAGTCCTTTCCCTTTCGGGAAGGGACTGTAAACCTGCCAAAAACCCATTCAATGGGGACAAGCCTACATTGATGGTCAAGATAGTTGACAATGTGGCAAGCCACATAGACGAAGAAGATGCAATCCATGAAGGCAATGTCTTCGACTTTGCTTCATTACATTTCAAGCTCGAAGGGCAAGCCCTTCTCGATAAGATCAATGAAGAGCTGTATTTGCGAATTGGTAAAGAGAGAGGTTTTTATGATCGGGAAGATTCACAACCTACGGTTGTTGTTCAGGAGATCAAAAAGCCTACACCACCAGTATTCAGCTATTTCCAAAAGCCAGTCACCAATATTAAACCCACTCGCCAAGTCTCCTTAATTGAGGTGTACCACCTCATTAAAGGCAATGACTTTGCTACGTGTACAAGTACACTTCGCAGCATGAGTGAGGTCAAAGAAGCAAGGAAATACAAGGCTTTCAATTTCGATTACGTGACCTTTTCAGGCACTTTCTCTAAGAGGAATGACGCAAACCTTCAGAAGCATTCAGGTTTACTCACAATTGATTTTGACCACATTCAGGACATTGCCACACTCAAGACATCATTGCTCAATGACCATTACTTTGAGACAGAGCTATTGTTTATCTCTCCTTCAGGTGATGGTTTGAAATGGGTGATACCTATTGACTTGACTCAGGCAAAACACCAGGACTACTTCAAGGCAGTGGCAAACTACGTTTCCCACACCTACCAAATCGAAATAGACCAATCGGGCAAGGACATTTCCAGAGCATGTTTCCTACCCCACGACAAAGACATATTCATCAACCCTAAATACATATAGGTTATGGAGCGAAAAACATTCAATCCGCTGGAATGGCTGGATAAGCCAGAGCAGCAAACAAAAGTTATAGAGCAAACACATATTGAGACAACTACTTCAATGGAAGAAGTAGAAAGAATCATTCAATACATAGAATCCAACAGCACAGATATTACCTCCTCCTACAGTGATTGGGTAAATATCGGCTTTGCCTTTGCTGATGAGTTTGGTGAATCAGGTAGAAACCTTTTCCACCGAATCAGTCAGTTCTATCCTGATTATTCCTCACAGGAATGTGATAAGCAATTTGACAACTGCCTAAAGGCAAATGGTCAGGGGGTTTCTCTTAAAACCTTCTTCTACCATGCCAAGCAAGCTGGCATTCCTTTGGCTTCACCAAGAATAGAGCCACAGATCAGGGAATACACGAATAGGTCAGTGAATCGAGAACGATCAACTGATCCTATAACAGAGGTTAAAAACGAACCTGAGCAAATGCCCACCTTTCCTAAATCCTTATTTCCTGAACTTCCTGAGTTTCTGCAAAAGGTGGTACAAGTCACCAGTTCTGATGAGGAAAGAGATATACTACTGCTTGGATCACTTGTAGCGATTAGTGCATGTTTGCCAAAAGTCTCAGGTATCTATGATGGAAAAAGAGTTTACGCCAATCTGTTTCTATTCATTACCGCACAGGCATCCGCAGGGAAAGGTCGTTTGGTACATTGTAGGCAATTGGTTAATCCTGTTCACAAAGAGTTTCGGGAACAAGCCAAAGTCCACAAGCAGCACTATGAATTAGAACTGGCAGAGTACAATGCGAATAAGGGAAAAATTGAAGGAATCGAGAAACCCAACAAACCACCCGAAAAGATGCTCTTTATCCCTGCCAATAACAGCTCCACAGGAGCTTATCAATTATTGGGTGATAGTGATGGTAAAGGACTGATATTTGAAACTGAGGGTGACACACTTGCACATGCCTTTAAGAGCGATTACGGTAATTATAGTGACGGCTTTAGAAAAGCCTTTCACCATGAAACTATTTCCTACTATCGCAGGACAGACCGTGAATATGTAGACATTGAAAGCCCTTGTCTTTCTACTGTCCTTTCAGGTACACCCAAGCAAGTAGCGGCATTAATCCCGAATGCAGAAAACGGCTTATTCAGCCGTTTCATATTCTATTACATGAATGTTCGGCCAGTGTGGAAGAATGTATTTGCTTCGCAAACTGCCAATGGATTAGACGACTACTTTGATGCGTTAGGCAATGAGTTCTTTAGCCTTTATAGTTCTTTGAAAGCTGGACAGGATGTTCAATTCTTTCTCACCGCTGACCAGCAAGACCAGTTCAATCAGTTCTTTGGTCAGATACAAGAAAAGTACATGAGCATTCAGGGAATCGACTACATGGCAACCATCCGAAGATTAGGATTAATCGCCTATCGTTTCTGCATGATATTCTCCGCTTTACGGATCATGGAAATGCCCCACCTACAATTTGATAAAAACATTGGGGCATTCGACAGCTCCACTGGAGAGATATTAAATAATGGCTGTCAAACAGGTGAAACATCATCAAAGATGATTTGTGAAGAAAGAGACTTCCAAGCTTCGCTTGCTATGGTCAAAGTGTTGGTAAAGCATTCGAGTAAAGTATTTGCAGAACTCCCAGAGGACATTCAGAAACCTACTCGATTAAACAGGAAAGAGAAATTCTTGAACAAGCTGCCCAAGCACTTCAATCGTCAGAAGTACTTGGAAGTGGCAGCAGCTTTGAGCATTCCTCACAAAACGGCAGAAGGTTATATCACTGACTTCTGTAAATCAGGACTGATTCATCGTGAGTCTCAGGACAACTACATAAACACCTCGATTGAGGAAACTCAGGATTCTGAGGATGCTAAGGAAAATTAATCCTTGGTATCCTCTATTTCCTTAAAATCCTGATTACTGTTTTTCAATGATTGAATAGTTGGAATCACACAAATGGATAACTATATTTGACAAATAATGTCCAAATTATTTAATCAAGAAAAATAAAGAAATGTCTATTCAGGAGACCTTTGGGGAACACATTAGGAAGTTAAGGGAGCAATTTGGCTTACCTCTTAGGAAGGTAGCTGCAACCTTGGATATTGATCCTTCTACATTGAGTAAGATTGAAAGAGGTGAAAGGTCTGCAAACAAAGAAATGCTACCCCTCCTTGCTGAATTGTTCAGCGAAAATGAAGAAACACTTGGACTGATATTATTAAGTGACAAAGTTGCCAATGATTTAATGCAAGAAGCAAACTCAAATGAAATTCTTAAAGTAGCTGAAGAAAAAATAAAGTACTTAAAGACTAGAAGCCTTCAACAGGGTAAAATTGATTTCGACAAAAAATGACTATACAAGAATTAGTTAATAAATATGAAAATGATCGGGATAACTGCCTGAAGTCCTCTTATAATGAGACGCAGTTACGCAATGATTTCATTGACCCATTTTTAAAATGTATAGGATGGGACGTAGATAATGAGAAGGCTAAAACTCATTTCTTAAGAGATGTTATACAGGAAGAATATATTGTAGTTGAAGATGAAACGAGTAAAAAGAATCCCGACTATACACTACGCATTAATGGAACCCGAAAACTGTTTGTAGAAGTTAAAAAACCTTCAGTCAACATCCTAAAATCTTCCAAGGCAGCCTTTCAAACAAGAAGATATGGTTGGAATGCCAATCTTGGTATTTCTATACTAACAAACTTTGAAAATCTTGTTATTTATGATTGTCGTTTCAAGCCTGATGCATCAGAAAACGAGCAAGTAGCTCGTATAAAAATATTCAATTTCAAAGAGTACGTTGATGCATTTGAGCAGATCAGTCAGATGGTATCATTTGAGTCTGCTAATTCTGGACAATTGGATGACCTATTCTCAGTTTATGAACGGAAGGGAAACACTTTTGACGACTATTTTTTAAGTCAGATTGAAAAATGGAGAACACAGCTTGCTAAGTCAGCATTGAACAAAAATGAAGGTTTGGACGGTGAGGACATTAATTTCCTTATTCAGCGTCTGATCAATCGAATAATTTTCCTTAGAATATGCGAGGATAGGACGATCGAGAAATTTGAAACGCTTAAAAATATTCAAGACTATTCGGCACTCAAGCAATTGTTTCAACAGTCTGATAAAAGGTTTAATTCAGGCCTTTTTGACTTTATTGAAGATACTCTTTCCTTAAATATTACCATTGATTCTGATGTGCTTATTGAAATTTTCAATGAGTTCTATTATCCACTGAGTCCCTATGATTTTACAGTGGTAGATCCGACTATTTTAAGTCAAATATATGAACGCTTTTTAGGAAGCAGAATCATTCTAGAGGAAGGGCAACAGTTGTCCATACTGGAAGAGCCAGAAGTGTCTGCATCAAACGGAGTAGTACCTACTCCAAAATTGATAGTTGAACAAATAGTTAAAGACACCTTAAACCCATTGACAAATGGAAAATCTTTCCTGGAGCTACAAAACCTTAGAATTGCAGATATATGTTGTGGTTCAGGCACCTTCCTTATTTCTGCTTTTGACTTGCTTTTAGAAAGATCACTTCAACAGCTAATTGAGGAAGAGGTTAATAACAATGATCTAATAAACCAGATAGATGACACTTCTTTTACGCTTACCTTAAAAGCGAAAAGAAATATCTTGGAACAAAACCTCTTTGGTATTGACATCAATCCATATGCTGCTGAAGTAACTGAGTTTAGTTTGCTATTGAAGCTGTTAGAGGGCGAAAATGAGGCTACTGTCAATAACTTCATCAACCAACATTCTGAAAAAATTCTTCCAAATTTAAAAGGCAATATCAAGTGTGGAAATTCCTTGGTGGATTCTGCATTCTTTGAATTTGAACCAGATGCTCTCGAAAACGATCAGTTGTTATATAATGTCAAACCCTTTGATTGGAATACTGAATTTCCATTTTTAAAGGAGACCAATGGCTTTGATGCAATAATTGGTAATCCTCCATATGTTCGTATTCAGAATCTCGTAAAATATGCACCTGAGGAAATTAAGTATTATCAGTCAGAGCTTTCTGGGTTCAGTGTAGCCAAAAAGGAAACAATCGACAAGTATTATGTTTTTATTCAACGAGCAGTTGCCCTACTAAATAATAACGGTTTTCTAGGATACATTGTGCCTCACAAATTTTTCCTTATTAAAGGGGGAAAAGCTCTACGTGAATTTATTGTATCGAATTGTCAAATAGGCAAAATCACACATTTTGGAGTAACTCAGGTATTTCCAGATCGATCAACCTACACCGCTATCCTAATACTTCAAAGGGAAAAGAAAGATACTTTTCAATTCAAACGGGTAAAAAGGATTACTCCGGAGGTGTTATCAGATCAAACGAATTTTCTTGAGTACGAATCTGAAAGCTACGGTTCTGAGCCATGGATATTTCTATCACCTGGCACTAAGTCTGTATTCGATAAAATGCACAATGAGCAAACTGTTCCTCTAAAGAGTTTAGCTGAAATATGTGTTGGTTTACAAACCAGTGCAGATAAGGTTTATATTCTAGAGCCTAGTGAAGAAACACCTACGACATTCATCTTTACTAAAAATGGGAAACAGTATGAGATAGAAAAAGAAATTTGCCTTCCAGCAATATATGACCTGTCGTTTGGAGTTTTTGATACCATTAAGTCAAATGCACAAATAATCTTCCCTTACAGAATTCATGATGGTAGAGCCGAGGTTTACAGTGAAGAATTCTTTAGTGAAAAATACCCTAAT
This sequence comes from Cyclobacteriaceae bacterium, assembly GCA_965229505.1. Classification (GTDB taxonomy): domain Bacteria; phylum Bacteroidota; class Bacteroidia; order Cytophagales; family Cyclobacteriaceae; genus UBA6059. Next base: position 4,541,172 of record OZ245881.1, on the reverse strand, counting down.
GCCTGGGGGTACTTAAATGAATTTAAAGAAAGCCTAGAGAAAAGAAGTCTACAGGGAAATGCTCCTAAATGGTATCAATTTGGTCGATCACAAAGTCTGACAAGATTCCAAAATACTCAAAAACTTATATGGTCAGTTTTATCTACATCAGCACCCTATGTTCTTGATAGTGATAATTTGCAATTTACAGGAGGTGGTAATGGTCCCTACTATGCGTTAATCAATTCATCAGACTATTCAATTTATTATCTCTTAGGGATTTTATCTCACCCCTTATTTGAGAATATGGTTAAATCTGGTGCCAGTGAATTCAGGGGTGCATATTATTCACATAGTAAGCAATTCATTGAAAACTTACCTGTCAGGCTCATCAATTCAGATGCTGATAAAAAGCTATACAATCAAGTCATAAAAACTGTGAAAGCACTCATTGAAACTAAGGATGCTTATAAAAATGGAAGCTATGGTACAAGAAGAACCATACTTGAGAGAAAAATGGAAACACTCCAACAAATGTTAATACAAAGCATAAATAGGTTGTATGGCATAAGTGATGATGAATTTAACCAGGTAGCTACAGATGAAATGTTTACTACTGAATTAACAATTGAAGAATAATGGGACAAGTATTAGAAAACCTAAGTAAACAAAAATTAAGAGGTGGGTACTATACACCCCAACCCATTACTGAATTCTTATGTAATTGGTGTATTCAACAAAACACTAAAAATGTACTTGAACCCAGTTGCGGAGATGGTAATTTCATTGAAGCAGCTATTCTCCGATTTAAAGAATTGGGAGTAGTCGGTGAGGACTTAAAAGGCAGATTGAAAGGAATAGAGCTCATAGAAGAAGAATCTATTAAAGCAAAATCAAGGGCTGCAAATTTGGGTTTAAACTCGAACACCATCGAAAACAATGACTTTTTTCATTACTTAAGCAATAATGGAAAAGTAGAATATGATGCAGTATTAGGCAATCCGCCTTTCATTAGATACCAGAACTTTCCTGAAGAACACAGGAAACTGGCGATTGAGATGATGCAGAATTTGGGACTCAATCCTAATAAATTAACTAATATATGGGTTCCTTTTTTGGTTATATCGGCTTCTCTGCTGAGCGAAAACGGAAGAATGGCCATGGTCATACCGGCAGAACTTTTTCAGGTCAAGTATGCGGCTGAAACAAGGGTATTTCTCTCAAAATTCTTTGAAAGAATGACTATAGTAACTTTTAAAAAGTTGGTTTTTGCCAACATTCAACAAGAGGTAGTTCTATTGTTATGTGAAAAAAAGGTAAACCATGGCAAAGGGATTAGGGTAATTGAATGCGAGAACCTTGAAGATCTAAAGTCTATCAACTTTAAATCAATAAATGGCTCCAATGTAAAGGCAATAGATCATAGCACTGAAAAATGGACAAAGTATTTTCTAGAGGAAAACGAAATTGCTCTTTTGAAGAAATTAAGAAAGGATAAGAGGGTAATTTCATGCAGCGATATAATGGAGGTTGATGTTGGACTGGTGACTGGTAGAAACGAGTTCTTTATGCTCAAAGAAGACCAGGTTAAACAATGGAAGCTAAAACCATATACTATCCCTGTTGCCAGTAAATCCAATCAATTGAAAGGAATTACTTTTTCTGAAACTGATTTTTCTGAAAACTCCAAAGCTCAAAATTCAATTCATTTATTCATACCCCCGAATGACGATTTTGAAAAATTGCCCAAAGTTTGTCAGAAGTATATAGAATATGGTGAGCAGCAAGGTTTTAACACCGGATATAAAACAAGAATTAGAAAGCGTTGGTACATCACCCCTTCATTATGGGTGCCAGATGCTTTTGCATTAAGACAGGTTGGTGACTATCCGAAACTCGTTTTAAACGAAACAGGTGCTTCATCCACAGATACAATTCATAGAGTTCGCTTTAAGGACGGAGTTGACAGAAACTTGGTAGCAATTTCATTCTTCAATTCACTCTCCTTTGCTTTCTCAGAAATCACAGGTAGAAGTTATGGAGGTGGAGTAATGACCTTTGAGCCTACTGAAATTGAAGAGATACAAATGCCTCGATTAGCTGACTTATCAATAGATTTCGATCGTATAGACGCACTCATTCGCAAACGAAAAGTAAAAGAAGTACTCGATATTGTAGATGAAGCTTTATTAGTCAATCATCATGGTTTTAAAAAAGAAGAAGTAGCAGTTATGAGGGGTATTTGGAAAAAACTTTCTCAGCGAAGGATTAACAGGAAGAAGTAATGGTAATATGAATATGGAAAGACTAGTACAAGGAGGTAAGACATATAGCTACTATGAGTATGGCAAAGAGCAGGAATTTGAACAAGTGATAGTTCAGGAGGCAAGTCATATTTTCGGTAGTAAGAGTATTTACATTGACATTAAAAAGAGAATTGGAGACAGTATTATCACCATCCCAGATGGCTACCTGATAGACTTTTCATTTGAGGCAGAACCACGGCTTTATATCATAGAAAATGAGCTTTCAAGTCACGATCCATATAAGCATATAGGTTCACAGCTACTCAAATTTGCTATTTCTTATAAGGCCAGTGGCAGAAAGATAAAGGCATTTCTATTGGATCACTTAATAACTGATACGGATAGTCTGTCTCAGATTGAAACTGGATTGGTGAAAGCTGGGTATAGAAATATTGATGACTTTCTGGAAAGCATCATTTTTGAAAAGCCTGTTGCGGCAATTGTAGTAATCGATCAAAGCACACCAGAACTTGAGAATGTCTTGAGTCAACTGACAATGGATACGGATATTATCGAGTTCCAAACCTTCAAAAATCAAGAAGAGGTCATTCACAAATTCACCCCTTTTAATGCAGAAATAAGGGAATTGTCAGAATCGCCCAAAACCAACCTTAAACCAGAGGAATTAAATACTGTGGTTGTGGCAGCTCGTGAAGAAGGATTTGAACAGGAATTTCTGAATAATAATTGTTGGTATGCTATCCGTATCAATGCTTCCATGCTGGACAAGATCAAATACATAGCAGCTTATCAGGTAGCACCAATTTCTGCCATAACGCATTATGCGGAAGTAGCCTCTATAGAGAAATGGCAAGACACCAATAAATACATTCTGCATTTTAAGAATAAGGCTCAGCAAATCCAACCAATCCCTTTGGATAAAGATAAAAAGGGTCTTGCTCCGCAAGCCCCCAGATATACAGCAATTGAGAAAATATTGAAAGCAAAAAAACTATCCCAAGTATTTTAATCTTATGTAATGTCCAGCCATACCTTCAACATACTCACATTCAATCACCCTCAGGAAGAACAAACCTTTTACTTCACTGATCAGGAACATGACAACCTCACAAGGATGTACAAATCGCTTGTACCTGATGAGGTTATTGAAAAGTATGGAGAGCAAGACCACTATTACACTTCATTTACTGAGGAAAGACCTGATTTTTTAGCAGTACTCAAACCCACATCACCAGAATATCAAACCATAATAACTGAAGACGGAGAAGAAAGAACCATAGCAGTAGACAACTCTACTTTTTCATCATCAGTATTAAAACGCTATTACAATTCCTTAATCCACAATCATTTCAGATCAAAGGGTTTTCTGGTAAAGCCCAACTTCGTTAGTGATACAGAAATTTGGCTGGCAAGTGACAAACAGGACACAACAGGAGTTTACAAAATCTTTGATCGCTTATCTCTCAAAGTGCAGTTTAAAACTGTTTCAAGAAGTTTAGAACTATTGGTAACATTTGAAGGGAAATCTAAAATATTCAAAACTCCAGTTTCAGAGCTGTTGGAAGAAGTACCGATCCAGGCATTCAATTGGGTGGTTCATAATAAAGGGCTTTACCGATTTGAGGAGTTGCCAGATGATGGACGAAGAGAATACGACAAGGTTCACCCTGTTTGGAATTTTGACATAAGGGATGCCCTACTCCAAGAAACAGAAGCTCCGGACAAGTCGAATCGTTACAAGAAGTTCAAAACAGGAATTGATAAGTTTTACAGAAATTATCTCAATACGGATGAGTTCAAAAGTATTATTCCGATAGATTCTAAGGGGTTCATATCTGTAGATAAAAAGAGAATTGGAGAAGTTTATAAGAGCAGCAATCAACTCGTATTTGGCAAACAGCAGACAGGCAAAATCCCAATGTATGGGATTAGAGACAATGGGCCATTTGATTTAAGCACGGCAGTCAAAATCAATTTCTTTTTCATCCTGCATGAAGACGATCAGGAAGTAGGTGCCAAAATGCACCGATACTTTAATGGCACTCAATCAGGTTTCAAGGGTCTTGAAAAGTTTGTCCACCTTCCGTATCAGCCAAATAAAGAACATGCAATAGTCTTCAAAGATAGAGAGAACCCATGGCCAGAAATCTATCAGGCTATCATTGATCAGGACTTTGATACCGACATTCAGTATTTAGCCATTTACATTACTCCAATCTCCAAGCATGTATCAGACCGATCAAGACGACAGGTTTATTATAAGCTCAAAGAACTGCTATTGCAGAAAGGGGTTTCCTCTCAGGTGATTGATCCTGAAAAAGTCTTATCAAACGACAAGTATCACTTTAGCCTACCCAATATCGCTATTGCCATTCTGGCAAAGCTCAATGGCACACCTTGGAAATTGAGCACTAAGCTGAAAAGTGAATTGATAGTAGGTGTTGGAGCATTCAAGCATACAGATGTAGATGTCCAATACATAGGAAGTGCTTTTAGCTTCTCAAATACTGGTAAATTCAATCGGTTTGAGTGTTTCCAAAAAGATCAGACAGATGAATTGGCAGGTTCGATCATTCGGGCAGTAAAAGATTATGTCAATATCAATTCCAATATCAGACGGTTGGTAATTCACTTCTTCAAGAGTATGAGCAGGGAAGAAATTGAGCCTATAGAGAACGGATTGAAAGAACTTGATTTAGACATTCCTGTATTCATTGTTACAATCAACAAGACCGAATCTTCTGATATTGTGGCATTTGATCAGGACTGGAAAGAACTTATGCCGATTAGTGGAACATTTATCAAATTGGGCTACAATCGTTTCTTACTGTTCAACAATACCAGGTACACAAAATCAGAGTTCAACTTCCATGATGGTTTCTCATTTCCGATCAAGCTAAAAATTGAATGTACCGTACCTGACTTGGTGAATGACTATAAGACCGTCAAAGACTTGATTGATCAGGTTTATCAGTTCAGCAGAATGTACTGGAAATCAGTAAGACAACAGAACCTACCTGTTACAATCAAATACCCTGAAATGGTTGCGGAAATGCTTCCTTATTTTGAAGGGAATGAAATCCCAGAATATGGCAAAGACAATCTTTGGTTTTTATAGAAATTACTCGTGAGGCACACCATAGCTCAAGAACACAACCCAATATCAACAGTCTATAAATACTGTGATTATTTGATCTAAAAGACTACCGAAATCACATTATCAAAGGCAACAATGAAAAAGAATTAATTACTACTTAGATGCTCAAATTTTAATTGACATGGCCTGTATAAGATGTGGAAATCCTAAAACAATCAAAGCTCACTTGCTTCCTCAGGTCTTTTGCAAGGAGGTTAAAGCGGGTACGTCTTTTGCAACCATGGTCAATGATTCTGGGAATTTTTCCCTTACACAATCTGGTGTATTCGACAAAAATATTCTTTGTAAAGAATGTGATGGAAAACTTGGCAAAAATGAGAAATATGCTGCTGAGACATTTCGTTTGATTCGTCAAAAAAGTGTTGGTAATTATAATGGAGCGGCATTGATGGCAAATCAGGATAAGGAGAAAATTCTAAGATTTGCAGCGGGAGTCTTATGGAAATACAGTCTTACACAAAAGGAATATGGTAGAATTGATCTCTTTAGTTTTCAGGAAGATGTAAAAAGAATAGCCTATGAAGAGATTGAAATTCCATCATGGTTTGATGCTTTGCTATTTCGCTTAAAGGTTCACCCGAATGATGATGGAGTATTTGCATATCGGGCACCACTTCCTGACAAAGTGGATCGAATACGCATTTACAGGTTTATGGTAGGAGGTATTTTGTTTTTTGTTAAGGTTCACAATAAGAAAATGAGAAATGACCCAACACAGCAAAATTGGCTAAGTCAAGAAGATGACCTTCAATACGTCATTGCCCCTGCCAATATGTTTGAGGAATACAAAATCCTAAAAGATATCGCATTTAACTCTGAACCCTTATCATCATATTTAGACAAACAAGATTCTATTTCTAAAAATAAAAGCAGCAGTTAATGATAACATAATCCAATTCTTACTCTACTCCCAAATCCACCCCAATCCCCTGTGCCTACAGCCTGTTCATTCCGCTACGCTTCACTCTCAAGCTTCCAGCACCGCACAGCAAGAGTACTCCCTCATTCCTTTTCGTTGCACTTCAATCCATTCAGTCACACACTTGCCTTTTCCCACCCTATCCCCAACGCAGGTAAAGCGGTGTTCGTCAGTCTTTCCGTTTTGTTCCGCAAAAACATATCTGCAAGGAGGTCTGAGCGTTAAAAAACAATCCTGTGAATTGTTTTAGCGATAGAGCCAGGAGGCGGGTTGGCTGCACTCCAAATCTCCTTGCATATAGCGTTCACTTACCAGGTGGTTTGTGCTCCAGTAGGTGCTCACCACCTGCCGTTCACTTGTTTTGCTACACACACTTCTCTCCATCCTCACTTGCAGCTACTTCATCCCCCCAAACCCCAATAAGGTGTTCGCTATACTCACTTCAATATTAAATTGGGGGTCTGTCGCTGCATGTGTTTTTGCTCGCCTGCGGGTCGCTGCGGGCTGATCGGGCTGTCATGATTTTTGCATTTGATCCAGTGCCTACAGTCGCTTCATTTTAGTCTCTCGTTCCTCTTTCCCTGCATTCAGCCACTTTCAGCACCCCACACAAGAGTAGCTCATTCATTACACTCCACATTTCATCACTACAATTCGATTGCTATTGATGCTCATACTGAAAACCCACATTTGGTTGAAAATTAAAAATACCAAATGTTACACCTCCACTTCAATATCAATACCCTATAAAAAACCGCTCTTCAATATTCCGCTTCATTCAATCGCTACACTTGCCTTTCCCGACCCAAAAGCAAAAAATCACGCCAGCCCTGTGTAGTTCCTACATAGCTGTAGTCGCCTTATCAGGCTTTACCTACAGCACCCTTGCTCCACTCGCAGACGGCTCGCATTGCAGTAGCTACGCCTTTGGTTTACCTGCGTTTCGCTCAACAACCCAACACACAGATCCCGACCAATTGATGATTGATATACAGATAATGAAATAAGTACCAATAAATCCAGACCAATAAAAAAAACGAGACAAGCAAAGTTAGGTGGGGTCGCACAAGCCCAACCCTCAATCGGTTTATCAAGGTCAAGCCCTACGGGTTTTGAAAAAAATCTCCACCCTTTGGGTAGTATTTTCCTCAAAAACCTTGACAACCCTGCCACCCCCACCATATCAAGAGCTTTCTCTTTTCTTTTTTTCCCTTTTTTCTTTTCTCTTTTGAAAATGTCTGTGCGGAGCAGAGCGAGCATAATTCTAATGGCTTGCTATATGAAATCCTTTCGCTTGAAAACCCACAGACCAGAAACCCGATACGAAGAACCCCACTTCTTTATCCTGAATAAAGGATTGAACAGTGGAAAACCATTGAATGCCCCTTGTCCAAATTGTTTTGTTTGCCTTACACTCAATGATGAGGATAGGGAATTTATGTACTGGCTATGTTTTGGATTGTGGAGGTCAAAATCATTCCATTGCTATCTGAAAGGTTCAGTTATTCCATTTATCACCATTCTTGAAACCCGAAAGCTGATCCGACAAAGTGAAGCAGAAGCCAGTACCAAACAACAAGCATTTGAAAAGGCAATTCAAGCACTCAGGCTATTGGAAATACAAGAGGAAAAAATCAAGGTCTCTATTAAGATGATCAATACTGCAAGGCAAGCAATCTTTCACAAGTTGATGAAAGGTACAGACTCAGGATAGAGCAGTAACCTGACAAAAGAACAGGATAACAAAAGCAAAATAAAGCACAGTCAAGCAACAACACCTCAGCATGAATCTTCGCTCATTTCTTGTAGTATTTTAGATGGCATAGGGCAAGTCCATGGAAAGTCCGTGTCAAGTCCAAGTATTTGTTTAACCCACTAAAATTTAAAAAGCGATGGGAAAAATTTCACAAGGTGTATTAGGCGGCTTCTCCGGCAAGGTCGGAAATGTCGTGGGTGGTACGTGGAAAGGCATTGACTACATGAGGATCAAGCCTGCCAATGTATCCAACCCAAGAACAGAAGGTCAGGTAGACCAGCGTTCCAAGTTCTCAACAGTTCTAAGGTTCTTACAACCAATGACTGACTTTCTGAGAGTAGGCTTCAAATTGTATGCAAACAAGATGACACAGTTCAACGCAGCTATGTCATATAACTTGAACAATGCAATCACAGGAGCTTATCCAAACTTCACGATTGACTATGCTAACGCATTGGTAACTCGTGGGAACCTCACAGTAGCAGCAGGTGGTGCAGGTTCATCCCCAAGTGCGGGAGATGTAGAAGTAACCTGGACAAACAATTCAGGTAGTGGCTCGGCAGCAGCTACAGACAAAGCCCTGATTGTTCTGATCAACACTACGAGACAGGAGGCAGTATTTACTACTGCAGGTGCAGACAGATCAGCAGGTACAGAAACGATTTCCGTGCCTTCTGAGTACACGGGAGAAGATGTTGAGGCATTCCTTGGCTTCATCTCTGAAAATGGCTCAAATGTCTCTAACAGCGTTTATTTAGGCTCTGTAACAGTTGCGTAAAGCGATTGATGTTTTCGATAAAAACCGCTTCCTTTGTGAGGCGGTTTTTTTATGCCCACCCCCTTTAACTCCTATCAACAAAATCAACTTTTTACAATAAAACTCAACTCGCTAAAGGCAGGTAGTTGAGGCTCATCATCAAAGAAAAACTCGATATTATCCTTGCTATCTGTCATTCCCAAACTGTACAGTACAGGCACAAAGTGATCAGGAGTTGGAGCTGCCATTTTTCCCAACTTATGGCTAGTTTCATAATTAATGATGTTTTGAAAATCCCTTTGATCTATCTGTTTTTTGATCCATGCATCATATTCAGCTTCCCATCCAAATGGAGTAAAATCCCCTTTTCGTACTTTTTGACCAATAATCTGAAGATTATGTACCAACGAACCACTACCTATAATCAAGACTCCTTTGTTCCTAAGAGATTTCAACTGTTTTCCTAACTCATAATGATAAGAAGGCTGGGCATGATAATCAATGCTCATCTGAAAAACAGGGATGTTGGCTTGTGGGAAAAGATGCATGAGCATAGGCCATGCCCCGTGATCCAGCCCCCAATCATCAGTTTCCTTTACTGAAGGAACGATACTTGTTACCTCTCTGGCTACTTCAGGAGATCCTTGTGCATGATACTTTGGATCATAATAATGTTCAGGAAATCCATAGTAATCATAAATCTGTTCCTGCTTTTGGGATACATTCACAAATGTCCCTTTTGTGCACCAGTGTGCTGAAACAACCAGGGCAGCTTTCACCTCATAGTCTTTTTCTAAAGATCGTCCCAAGTCATAAAGACTTTGCCAGAATGGGCGGTCATCCCTACTGACAGGTATGTCCATAGGACTACCATGAGACGTGAACAACACAGGCATTCGCCTACTCTGACTCGGAAGGCTATCTGCAAATACTTTTAAACTACCTAATGAACCCATGGCTGTTAAGGCTAGTGCCGATTTGATAAAATCTTTTCTTTTCATAATACGTCATAGATATTAGGATTTACGAGTTTTCACTATTGGTGCTTTTTTATTTCGCCCCCAATAAACAAAATAGGCTATTGCTCCGAGTATAACATTAATACCTATCGCTTCATATTCTCCACGACTGATATGAAAAATCAAAGCCAAAAGCATAATGACTGCAAGCCCAAGACCTGCAAAAGCCGTCAATTTAGGTTGGATTTTTAAAATAGCAGGAAGTAAAAGTCCGACTGCAGCAAGCAGTTCACTCACCCCGATAATCCTAACTAATAGTTCTGGCGATTGCTCCACCCAGGGAAGCATTTCAGCTAAAGAAGTGATGGGTTGTGAAGTTTTCATCAGACCCGCCATTCCAAACATGATAGCAAGCAAAACCTGAGCTATCCATAGTAAGATGTTGTATGTTTTAGTATTCATTGTATTCTATTTTATAGCGAAAAGAAAACCAGACCATCCTATTATGGGATGGTCTGAAGAAGTTTGTTTGGTTACTTAATTTTGAAAAACCATTGGTAAAAAGTCCTTAATGGTTGCGGGCTTTCGTCCTAAGAAAGACTCAAGCGTTGCATCAGTAACCGCCAACTCACCTTGAGCTTGCGCAGCTCCAAAGGCAAGGAAAAAACCGATATATTCTCCAGGGACGTTAGCTCCTTTCAGTATATTGGAATACTCACCAGCTTCTGGAGATACGTAGTTGATTTGCTTTCCCAGAATGCCTGACAATTCTTTCGAAACATCCGAATATGATACCGCCTCACTGTTAGCCAGGGGATAAGACTTACCAGCATGACCATCAGTGGTTAAAATTTGAGCAGTAGCTTCAGCTAAATCATCTATTAACACATAACTAGCCTTGCCTTCACCCGCAGGAAACATAATGGTTGAAGTCTCCGCTACCTTATCGCCAGCAAACATCAGGATAGACTCCATGTAGGCACCATTCTTTAAGAATGTATAGTCCAAGCCACTTTCTTGAATCTTCTTTTCAGTTCCCTTGTGCGTGTTGTAAATAAACGGAATAGCTGTTTCGGCCACCTCAGGGTTTTCCATAAAAGAGGTGTAGAAAATATGACCTACGCCAGCTTCTTTAGCAGCATTGATCAAATCTTCATGCTGCTTGTCTCTTTTATCCATTTCATTTCCAGAAACAAATAAAAGCTTGTCCACCCCTTTGAAGCCTGTGACCATTGAATTGTAATCGCTATAGTCACCAATAACTAAATTGACCCCTTTGGCTTTCAAATCGTTTGCCTTTTCTTCATTTCTAACAAATGCTGAAATCTCAGAAGGTTCAACACCTTTATTAATTAAATGATCAATTGTTTTCGACCCTAAGTTCCCCGTTGCTCCTGTTATTAATATCATTTTGACTTGTTTTTAAAGTTCTACATAACAAATGTACGTACATGGATATACTTTGTATACTTGATTACTAAATAATATTACTATACTTTTGTATACTAGATAGCCAAAATTTTTGCTTTATGAGTCATATCTTAGAAAAAGAAGAGGTCAAACAATGCCCCAGACAGTATGTATTAGCTGTTCATGATGCTTTGAATGCGATTAGTGGTAAATGGAAACTACCTATTATAGCTTCATTGATTTATGGGTTCAAGCGTTTCAAAGACATCCAAAAGAACATTGAAAAGATTACTCCAAGAATGCTTTCCAAAGAGTTGAAAGAATTAGAGTTGAATGGAATAGTCAATCGCAAGGTCTACAACGATACTCCAGTGTTGATCGAATATGAGCTAACAGATTCAGGTAAGAACATCACCACTATTTTAGATGCCATGCTTGATTGGGGACTTGAGCATCGGAAGTCTAGTTTGAAGTAAGTTTTAGGTTAATCTAAGGGTTTTAAACCTCAAAAGGTGAATCACTTTTTAAAACATAAGCAGACTCTCTATTTTCACTTGTTTAACTCTTATTTAGCTGATAGTCAATGATTTTTGTTGCTAATTCGTCTCTACCACCTAAGCAACAAACTGATTAACAGCGAGTTATATTTAATTCAAATATTTTGTATCGGGAAGTAAGACGCGATAAACCCTCTGGAATTTGTTGTATAGATTTGTTTTTACACTGTGCTACCTCAATAGACCTAAAAAGGTTTAGTTTAACTGTCAATTCTTTCGAAGAACTAGCATGATCAAACTTTATTAATTCTCAATCCGGAAAAAGATTTAATTCACTTAGACCCAAAAGCTCTTCTGCACAATTAATTATCCAAATTCAATCTGGAGAATTTTTAGAGAAAGAGTGGCCAAGTTTTCAATGTAATAGCCTTTCTAAAGTTTACTTTTTTAGTAATCTTAAATACCTATCTTAGCGTTTGCAATGAAGGTTGCTTTTAAGACAAAAGAACTGGAGCGTTTGTACACCATTCCCTTGAATGAAATCAGAGGAAAGCAGAAATTCTCAAAGGAAGTGATTAAGCAGTACCAGGCCAAGGTGAGGATTTTGACGGTGATTGAAAGATTGAAAGATTTATACCAGATTCGGTCATTAAACTTTGAGAGTTTGTCAGGAAATAGAAAAGGTCAGTTTTCCATACGATTGAACAAACAGTTTCGGCTCATAATCATCGAGGTGGAGGACGAATTAATTGGGATAGAAATCATAGAAATATCAAAGCACTATGAGTAGTAAAAGCATATTAGCAAATGACCTGATCCCTGGATCAGTGATGCATCCGGGACAGCTATTGAAAGACGAGTTGGAAACAAGGGAAATGAAGCAAATTGATTTGGCCAAAGAATTAGGCATTGCCAAAAATGTAATGTCAGAGATCATCAATGGCAAGCGCAATATTACACCCGTGCTGGCGGTTAGGCTGGAAGAAGCCCTGGGCATCAAGGCAGAGTTTTGGATGAAATACCAGATGGCCTACGAGATTGACAAGATCAGAATCAAAAACAAGAAGGCCATCGAAAAAGCTAAGATTTCTGATAAATCAAAGCGCAAATTAGCTTCAGTTTGAGGTTAAAATTGAGAGTCAAAAATTACTTATTGCCCAACTTTACTTATTGTTCCAATTTTGACCTGAAATCAGCCTAAAACAAACAAGGATAGTTAAAACAGACCAATCTTCTACCCCATTTGCACGTCTTTACAGCTAACTTATTGATTAGAAATAAATTGCCATTGCTGTATCAGGCAGTAATTCAGAGCGTAAGAGACTAACCAGCAAGGTTTAACTTAGAGGCATTAAGAAACGCAAGCATTCTTTTAGTAACAGCAACCACATGGAAACATTCAAACTAAAACCCGACGAAGAGTACATCGAATTGAACACCCTCCTAAAAGCGCTCAAATGGGTCGCTAGTGGCGGAGAAGGCAAAACTGCCATTAGAGAAGGTAAAGTGGTCGTCAATGGCGAAGTGGAATCTCGGATTAGAAAAAAGATGCGTTCAGGAGATACGCTCAATTTTGATGGTGAGGAAGGCACGGTTCAGTAGAAGATTCGACGAACGAAAACTCCCGATTTATTCAATCAAGAAGTAACTCTTCTGATGGTGTGCTTTAGCCCTCTCCTACTTTTCACGAATGGATTTAAACTCTGAGCCTTCTTTCCATTTTGGCCATTCAGCAGAGTTGGCGAGTTGCCAGCCGACATTGTAGAGCAACCTGCCATCCAGCGCCATCCCGTCAAATGTCCATGTATCAGGATTGTACTCATCCTGAGGTCGATGATATTGGTCAGATAGATAGACGCGCGTTAAGCTGTCCACATAGCCTACTCCTTTCGTCATGTGCTCATACTCTCCAGATGCGTACAAGGCTGGAATTCCAACTTTAGCGAATTCGAAATGATCTGAGCGAAAGAAATAACCTTTGCCCGGATTAGGGTCCGGGATGATGTATCGTCCCTGCTCTTTCGCATAGACTTCAGCAATATCCTCGAGCTCCGACTGGCCATAGCCTACAATGGTCAGGTCTTTCATTGGCCCAAATGCCGTAATGCCATCCATATTTATATTAGCAACAGTTTTGGCAGTGGGATACAATGGATTCTCTGCATAGTATTTTGATCCTAACAGACCTTGTTCTTCAGCAGTGACTGCCAGGAAAATAACGGATCTTTTCGGTTTCACTGATTTGGACATGGCTTCTGCAATACCTAGCAGTGTGGCTGTACCCGAGGCATTGTCAAACGCTCCATTGTAAATAGAGTCTCCATCGATGGTATTTCCAATACCCAAATGGTCCCAATGAGCTGAATAAATAATGTATTCATCTGGTTTTTCAGTGCCTGTGATTTTTGCAATCACATTCTTAGATAGGTCTTTCCTGATTTCGTTTTCTACCGAAACTGTAGCATTCAATCCAAGGTTAATAGGTTTGAAATCAGCGCTTCTTGATCGCTCAGCATAATTCTTCATGTCCTGATCGGATGCCTCAAATATCTTAATAGCGGCATCACGTGTAATCCATCCCAGTATGTCCGGTTGATAAACGTCTTCCGATTTCTCCAAACTCAGTATAGCCCCTGACCAGGAATTCCTCACCACCAGCCATGGATACCCCGCCGGAACCGTTTCATGAATGATCAGGCATCCAGCAGCTCCTTGTCGAGCGGCTTCTTCGTATTTGTAAGTCCATCTTCCATAGTAGGTCATCGTTTCGCCTTTGAAAAAAGTCGAATCCCCAGATGCAAAGCCAGGGTCATTCACTAGCACCACTACCGTTTTACCCTTTACATCTATTCCCTCATAATCATTCCAACCATACTCTGGAGCAACAACACCATAGCCAGCGAAGACCAGCTCTGAAGCCTCCAAACTCACATCCTCAACAGATTTTTCGCTGAAAGCCACAAAATCCTCCGAGACATTCAGCACCACATCTTCAGGCCCTCCGGATATGATCATAGTGGGTGACGGCTTAGCTGTTATTTCCACCATGGGGACGTCTTGGAAATAAGAATCGCCATTTCCCGCCGCTAGTCCATACTCTTTGAATTGGTCTCGTAAATAATTGATTGTTTTAACCTCCCCTTCCGTAAATGGCTTTCGGCCTTGAAAGTCATCGGAAGCTAATGTCTCCACGTGAGATCTAAGTGATGCCTCAGAGATGGTCGGTTCTGTTTCCTTTTCCACCTTTTCTGTACAAGACCAAAAAATATATGGAAGAGCAAAGAGTAGTAAAGCCTTTTTCATTTCGTCTGGGTTAGTTAGCTATGAATCCGCAACTTATAACAAAACACAATATCCGGAAGAATCAAAATTCAGACATTACGATAGTAACCAGGAATTATCTGACTCTTATAAAAGTCCAATCGCACAAAGAATAAGCTTTCCTGCTAAATATCATCAATTGCTAAATAGCTTCTTTTACTTGCTGTCCTAATCCAATCAAATATTCTGCTAATGCCTTATCCGTTGCATAAAGAACACCTTGCTGATTCATAAACGTAGTTTCAGGAAGATTTAGGTGAAGCCGATCACCATTTGCGTTAGCGACATAACACCCCGTCTCCTCAGCAATTAATCGGGTCGCCGCATAGTCCCAGATGCTTCCACAGCCATTACTCTTTTTCGGGAATTTGACATAACAGCCTTGTTGAGCGGCGATCACTCCCAGAGCATTTCTTACACCTCCATAATCAGCGTGAGCCTTGATCTTCATTCTATACCCCTTTGCATACTGCTCCAACTGACTCATGACAAAATCAAAGTAAGGCTCGGATTGAAAGCTTCGATCCATAAACATATGCAATGCGTCATCTTGTGATCTCTGCTTCCGTTTGAATTGATCATCGTTGAGTAGCACTTCGCCACCTTCGATAGCCTTATAGCACAGCTCTTCATCGGGTATATATACTAACGCAATCACCGGATTACCTGCTTTAGAGACTAAGGCTATAGAAACCGCATAACCGGTTCGCTGCTCTGTAAAAGGTAATGTACCGTCCAGTGGATCTATACACCAGAAGTAATCCTTTACACCTCTCGATGTATCATCAACAGCCTCTTCCGTCAACAACCCAAAGTCAAAAGTCTGGATGGAGCTTCTTAAATGATCAAGTATAATTTCCTGTGCTCGAAAATCCACTGCCGTCACCACTTGAGATGCCAGTGAGTCCCCACCTACCTTGCTTCTTTTGACATAGGACTGATCAAACTGACTCTGAATGTACTGACCTGCTTCTATCGCAGCGGTTGAGGCCAGTTGGCAAAGCTGGTGAAGGGTCGTATGATCAAGCATCATCTGTAGTTAGTTGGCTGACTACTTCCTGAGTTAGTCGCTCGCTATAGTCGTGCATCTTCCAGTGTCCGGGACTCCATCCATCTAGAAACCGATAAAAATCAGCCCAGGCAAAAGCATAAAGATCACTCCATTCCTTTCTCAGATTTTTGAAATCTATATCTGTGCTCACAGCTGCTTCCAGCCGCTCGAAGTAGAGATCCAATAGAACCTTTTCATATTGCTCACATTCCTCTTCTTCAAAACAGCTACTAATGAAGTAGGCCACATCTTTCATTCCACATCCTTTACCGACATATTGAAAATCCACTGCCGCTACCTTACCCGATTCGCTAAAACAGAAATTCGCCAGTTTAGCGTCTCCATGCACCAGGGTTTGAAACTCAGCTTGATTTAATCGCTGGTTGATTGCAGTCGCTGCTTCCTTTAGACGGATATCTTGCATATTGTTCCATTCATCGGGTCGTGTATCAAGATGCCAGTAGGTGCCAACAGGCCATAATCCTTCGGGCGATTGTCCTATGAAAGTAGCATGAAAATGAGCTAACCAGTTGAGCACAGTTTTGGCGTGACTTAAACGCACTGAGTCAGGGCTTAATCTCAAGTGATATCCACTTTCATTCAGATCTTCCATAATGAGCAAGAGCTGATTTTCTTGTTCTGTAACTTGAATGAGCGACGGCACCTTGCAATGCTCATCCGTCAATGAAGCATAGTTGCTGTACCAAACTCTTTCAACTTGATAGGATTTTAGCTTTCGTTGGTGAGATATGGCTGTATTCCAGCCTCTGGGGTGATTACTTTGGTCAGGCCATTGAATATGCTTGACGATTACACTTCGATAATCACCTCCGTTAAGTGTATACCTTTTGATTTGACCGTACCCACTCCACAACGTCTGTACAGGTTGAATGTCGATGATTTCCTTGGCATAGGTGTGTTTTAATATATGCTCTTCCAGTCCTTGCATGCAGGCTCAAAATTACCATAAAAGAACAGTGTACGTCCACAAATATGCGTCATGTTCCTACCTGTCAAACTTAAAAAAGGAAACTCATCACCTCTCCCCGCCCTTCTCACTCAAATACCTACAATAGCGTCGGGGTACGTGCCGTACATGCAGCCGCATATTCTTGCGCTCTTTGATGTTGGTACTTTGAAAATAGTCCTTCCACAGCTGCTGAAACTCCATTTCCGAAGGATCGAAAATGGGTTCAGCCTGATCGACACCAGAACTTGTTGAAAGGCTCAATTCAATGGTCTCGACCTTATTCAGATCATAGTAGATACCATACTTGCGCGTCAGGTCGTAGATGACCCAACGCTGGTCGGCATAGCGCTTTTCAAAATGCTCGGAGATTAGTGGAATTACATCAAAGTCCGGAGCAATATTGGCGAAGTAGATACCATCACTCGTCAACTTAAAACGTACAAAGGCCTCCATGCGGTGTGCCTCTCTGCCAACATTTTTAGCAAATTGAGCAATTTTCAACACCGCAGGATCACCATAATCTCCAGTAACAATTACATCCGACTCAAACGCTCGTCTGATATAGTATAATAGCAAATCCTCTACCTCCGAGCGTTCACTAAGAAAAGCTGCATAGAGCCGTTGAAGCTCTCTGGTATGAAGTCTTTTCTTCAGCCCTTTCCACACACGATTTGCGTGCTGATCATTCGTCACTACCTGATGCTCTACCGAAAATAGATTACCGACCTTTGCTCCTACTTTGGTGACTGTCACCTTATCCATCTTCCGTTCGAACACCTCAAACACACAGCTCAAAAAACCTTCAAAAGACCCATCATAAATCAGAATATATTGGTCAGTGTTTTTCATTTGAAGAGTGGGAGTTGTTGATTGTAATAGCCTTCATATTTACTGGATGAGGTTTGAAGGATCATGCCCTTGATCTGTTCACCAGTAAGGTCGCGACGCTCAAAATCGCTTGAGTCGCAGGTTAGAAAATACTTCGCTCGATTGAGCGCAATCCCGATCTTCTGTAGGTGCTCCCAGTTGAGTTTTCTAAACCGTCGCGCTGAGATGATCTTGCCCACCGACTTCATCCCTATTCCGGGTACGCGAGCGAGTAGCCATCGCTCTACCTTGTTCACATCGACCGGGAAGTAATTCAAATTGCGCAGCGCCCACCCGAGTTTTGGATCGATATCCACATCGAGATTGGGATGCTCCTGATTGAGAATCTCGGTGACATCAAAACCATAAAACCGCATCAGCCAGTCGGTCTGGTACAGTCGGTTTTCACGCAGCACCGGCACTTGGGTACCTATTGCCGGTAGGCGATTATCCTCACTAACAGGCACATAACCAGAGTAATAGACCCGCTTCATGTTAAACTTCTTATAGAAGAACTGTGAGGTATACATGATCTGCTGATCCGATTCACCGCTAGCACCCACGATCATCTGGGTACTCTGACCGGCGGGTGCATACTTGGGTAGGCTCTTGATAATTTTCTTTTCTGACTGATAAAGGAGTATCTCATTCTTCACCTTTTTCATAGGCTTTATAAAGTCTTTGTGATCCTTATCTGGAGCCAGCCTTTTGAGCCCCTCCTTAGTCGGTATCTCTATGTTAATACTCAGGCGATCGGCATACAGCCCTGCCTCTCGCATGAGCTCGTCAGAAGCACCCGGTATCGACTTGAGATGGATGTAGCCATTGAAACGCTCCTCCGTTCGAAGGATCTTAGCAATCCGCACTAGCCGCTCCATGGTATAGTCGGGATCTTTAAAAATACCCGAGCTCAGAAAGAGCCCTTCGATGTAGTTGCGGCGATAGAAGTTGATCGTAAGATCGACCACCTCTTTGATCTTAAAAGCAGCCCGTTGGATATCGTTACTACGACGGGTGACGCAGTAAGCACAGTCGTAGATACAATGGTTGGTCAGCAGGATCTTGAGCAGTGATACACAACGCCCGTCTTCGGTATAACTATGACAGATACCCATACCCGAGGAGTCCCCCAGTCCCTTGTTGTGATTGGCGCGCTTACTCCCACTTGAGGAGCACGACACATCGTACTTCGCCGCGTCGGCCAGTATATTCAGTTTTTCTCTTATTCTCTCCAATTCTTATTCGTCTTTCAAAATTTGAAAGCTAAAAATAATAGTATTTAAATTCATTATGCTAAATTTGTTAGTATAAAACTAGTTTGGTGAATCGACTAATAATGCACATGGACCTGGACACCTTTTTTGTGTCCTGCGAGCGGCTGCTTGACAGCCGGTTGATCGGTAAGCCTGTGCTCATCGGAGGGGTCACTGATCGGGGTGTGGTCGCCTCTTGCAGCTATGAGGCCCGCAAGTTTGGCGTGCACTCTGCCATGCCGATGAAGCTCGCCCGTGAGCTCTGTCCGGAAGCCATCATCATTCGTGGTAACACCGCCAACTACACCTCCAAGTCCAATGAAGTCACCGAGATCATCAAGGAGCGCGTACCCCTCTACGAAAAGACCTCTATCGATGAGTTCTATGCCGACCTGTCAGGGCTCGATCGCTTTTTCAGTAGCCTGAAATTGGCTGAGGAGATTCGCGACAAGATTGTCCATGAAACGGGGTTGCCCATCTCTTTTGGCCTATCGGAAAATAAGACCGTATCGAAGATCGCGACCAATGAGGCTAAGCCCAGCAACCAACTCAAGATCGACTATGGTCAGGAGAAGCCTTTTCTTGCCCCCCTATCGGTCAGGAAAATCCCTATGGTAGGTGACAAAACCCACCAGACCCTGCTACAGCTTGGCATCAGAAAGATCCACACCATCCAGGAGATGCCGGTCGACTTGCTGCAGACCGTACTCGGCAAAAACGGTCGCATGATCTGGTCCAAGGCCAATGGTATAGATCGGTCGCCCGTGATCCCCTACTCTGAGCGTAAGTCCATCTCCACGGAACGTACCTTCGACAGGGATACCACCAGCATCACCAAGCTCAAAGCCATCCTGCTGGCCATGGCAGAAAACCTGGCTTTCCAGCTAAGGAGAGGTGAAAAACTCACCTCCTGCGTCACCGTCAAGATCCGCTACTCCGACTTCAATACTTATACACTTCAGTCGGCGATACCCTACACCTCCGCCGACCACATCCTGATCAAGAAGGTGATGGAGATGTTTGACAAGGTCTATGACAAGCGTCTGCTCGTACGGTTGATCGGCGTGCGCTACAGCGGCCTGGTCAGTGGCAACTACCAGATCAATCTCTTCGACGACATAGAGGAGACGATCAACCTCTATCAGGCCATGGATAAGATTCGCGATAAATACGGGGATCGGGTGGTCATGCGCGCCGCAGGGATAGAAGCCAAGACCATCAGCCGATTCAATCCTTTCACCGGGGAGCCACCCCCACTCCTCGCCAACCGCCGCAGCTGATGTATCTCAATACCCACTCGGCCTATAGCTTCAAGTACGGCACTATGAAGCCCGAAACACTTCTCCAGGAGTGTCAAAAATGCGGCATTAGCAGGGTCGCACTCACGGATATCAACTCTACGGCAGGCAGCCTGAGTTTTGTCCGCCTATCGGCAAAATATGATATCAAGCCGATCCTGGGTATCGACTTCCGCAATAGCGCCCAACAGCAGTTCGTCGGTATCGCGATGAACAACCAGGGCTTCTACGAACTCAACAGCTTCCTCTCTCCTCTCTTGCATGAGGGACTTGCCGTACCCGAATGCGCACCAACATTTGATAATGCATTCATCATCTACCCCTGGCGCAGCTTTAAAAACCGGAAGCTCCGACATAATGAATTCTTGGGTGTAAGGCCACAGGACCTGACCCGGTTGCGATTTTCCGAATGGAAAAATCATTCTGATAAGCTGGTCGCTATGCCTACCGTCAGCTTCCGTAACAAGCGCGACTTCAATGCCCACCGCTTGCTCAGGGCCATTGACAATAATACACTGCTGAGTAAGCTGCCTGCTACAGAACAAGGTGAAACCACTGATATGCTGCTCTCTGCGGAAGAGATGCTACGCTGGTATGAGGACTTTCCTGCCCTGCTCCACAATACCGAGCGTGTCCTGGAGATGTGCGAGATACAGTTTGAGTTTGGAGAGGATATCCCACACAAAAACCAAAAGACCTACACAGGATCAGAGCAGGAGGATTTTGAGATGGTCCGACAGCTGTGTGAGGCCAACCTCCACTACCGGTACCCCAATCCTACCCAGAAGATTTACGATAGGATCAAAACAGAGCTGGACATCATACAGCAGAAAGGCTTCCTCGCCTACTTCTTGATCAACTGGGATATCGTGCGCTTCGCCCGAAAAAATGACTACCCCTACGTCGGGCGTGGCAGTGGCGCCAACAGTATCATTGCCTATCTGCTAAGGATCACTGATGTCGACCCCATCGACCTGGACCTGTACTTCGAGCGATTTATCAACCTCTATCGACGCAATCCACCTGATTTTGATATCGACTTTGCTTCCCGTGATCGTAATATCATCACGCAATACATTTTCGACAGATTCCCTAATACTTCACTACTGGCCACCTATAGTACCTTTCAGTACCGAGCTGTAGTACGCGAGCTCGGCAAAGTATTCGGGCTACCGTCACACGAGATCGACAAGCTCAGTGCAGGCCACAGGCCTGTCGATGAGCTGTCTGCGCTAGTGCTGAAGTATGGCAACTGGATACAAGGGCTGCCCAGTCACCTCAGCATTCACGCTGGAGGTATCCTTATCTCTGAGCAGCATATCCATCATTATTCTGCTACTAATCTCCCGCCTAAGGGCTTTCCTACGGTACAGTTTGACATGATCGTTGCGGAGGATGTGGGCCTTTACAAGTTTGATATCCTGGGTCAGCGAGGGTTGAGTAAGATCAAGGATACGCTGGAGATCGTCAAACAAAACCATCCTGAAGCTCCCGAGATCGATATCCACGATGTAAAGCGGTTCTTCGAGGATCAGCAAGTCAAAGAACTGCTGAAGGAAGGTAAGGCCATCGGTTGCTTTTATGTGGAGTCGCCTGCTATGCGGATGCTGCTCAAGAAGCTCAAGGCTGACCACTACATGGGGTTGGTAGCTGCTAGCTCAATCATCCGCCCTGGAGTGGCCAAGTCAGGGATGATGCGGGAATATATCCTACGCTTCCGTCAGCCCGAGCGGATCAAAGATGCACATCCGGTATTGCTCGATATTATGCCTGACACCTTTGGTGTGATGGTTTATCAAGAGGACGTGATCAAAGTCGCCCACTATTTTGCGGACCTCACGCTGGCAGAGGCTGATGTACTGCGCCGGGGTATGTCGGGAAAGTATCGTTCTCGGGAAGAGTTTCAGAGTGTTAGGGACAAGTTTTTCGAGAACTGCGCCAAGAAGGACTACCCCGATGGACTGGCCGCAGACGTCTGGCGACAGATCGAAAGCTTTGCAGGCTATGCCTTCTCCAAAGGTCACTCTGCGTCCTATGCCGTGGAGAGCTACCAAAGTCTCTACCTCAAGGCCCACTACCCGCTGGAGTACATGGTCGCTACCGTCAATAACGGTGGAGGCTTCTACCGTCGGGAGCTCTACCTGCACGAGGCTCGCATGCATGGTGCCAGCATCGAGGCACCCTGCATCAACACCAGCTACAACGGCTGTCATATTCATGGAAAGACGATCCACCTCGGCTTTGGCATGATCAAGGAGCTGGAAGATAATGTGGTGACACATATCCTATCGGAAAGGGAGACCAACGGCGTATTTTTTACTCTCGAAAACTTTATCAATCGGGTCATCATCTCTCTGGAGCAGCTAGTGCTACTTATCAGAATAGGGGCCTTCCGCTCTACCGGAAAGCCTAAGAAGTCATTGCTCTGGCAGGCTTACCTGTTGCTGGGCAGAAATAAAAAAACTGTTACCACTAAGAAGCTTTTCGAAGCACCTGCCAAATCTTACCGACTGCCAGCATTGTATGAAGCAGAGTTTGAAGAGAATTTCGAAGAAATAGAGCTACTTGGCTTTCCACTGGACAGCCCCTTCACCCTGCTTAAGGAGCCAATCAGTTCCAAGGTTCTGGTAAGAGATTTTCCAAGTTTGTTAGGCAAAGAGGTAACGATATTTGGCTATCTCATCACCATTAAGAATACCAGCACCACCTCTGGTAGTCGTATGCACTTTGGGACTTTCCTCGATGTACAAGGCGCATTTATTGATACTGTCCATTTTCCTCCGGTGGCGGCTAAGTACCCTTTTCGTGGTAAAGGAATCTATAAGATCACCGGGCTGGTGGTCGAGGAGTTTGACTTCTACAGTCTGGAAGTCGCCGCTATGGAGCGACAGGACTACATCGACGACCCACGCTACTTTGATGGTGCCGGTAGGACAATGGATAGTAAGCGGAATGCGAAGCGGGCAGAAGTGATTGTGGGGTAGTGGCACTAGTATCATATCAATAGCGACGGGTTTAAACCCATCGCTATGGATGGATTCTTCGAGATATAACTCCAATATAGACTGCACCCCCTCAGAGTTACTCAAAGAGAACTCTGAGAATCAATGCGATAGAATCATATTCAAAATCTCAGAGCCCCTTACAGGTGACTCTGAGGGGAATGAATCATGCAACTGCTGCAAGTTGATACAACACCTACAGGAGTACATGGCCATCCGAGGATCATTATTCGTCGGACGAGTATTCCACCTATTATAGCATTACGCTCGGTTTATTGCTAGTCTACCATCAAACTCGTCCGACAAATAGTCCCTCCAGCCCTGTTTTCCAAGTGTCATACTCTCTCAGCTTTTATCTCTCCACTATCATCTCACATCTATTTTCAACGATATCATTAACCCTAGATCAGTTTGAATTCTAAGGGGGAGATGCCTAACTTGTCAGATTAAAGAATTGAACATATATGCCATTATATAGATTCACCTCGAATTCATCGATCTCATTGTTTTTCGAGTCATTCATTTCTATCAAATCCTCAATTCTTCTTTTAGGCTTTTGCCTAATGAATGTAGTTTCCGTGGCGCAAGCACCTGTCGCTTATTACCCATTCAACGGCAATGCCAATGATGAGTCAGGGAATGGGAACGACGGGACAAACAATGGCGCAACACTCACAACAAACCGATTTGGGAATAGTGATGCAGCGTTCAGTTTTGATGGGGATGATTATATCGAGTTGGCAAACGAATCAAGCTTTGATTTTGAAAGAACTGACCCCTTATCATTCTCTGCCTGGGTAAACCTTTCCACCCTGAGTCAGGTTTTCGTCCTGGAAAAAGGCATTGCGTCCATATCACCATCGGAATATTATGCACTGATAGTGCAGGGAGATGGCACACTCCAGTTCGCATTGATCTCGGACTCTGATGGCTTTAATGTTGAATCCGCAACTAACCCGGTGACGACAGGCGAATGGTTCCATCTTGGTGCAACCTACGACGGGAGTCTGGATGCTAATAATGTCGCACTGTATGTTAATGGCACTCCATTGGCCACCACTGTAGTTTCAGGTACATTGTCAGCTTCAGTGCTTAATGACCTACCGGTGAATTTAGGCGGTGCACCCGGCATACCAGCAGGTATGCAAGGTAGCTTAGACGACATCCGCATTTACGATCGGGCCCTAGCGGAATCAGAAATCATCGACCTCTATGTAGAAAACAACTGGCTACAGGAGTCACCGGCTGCTTTTGTTACCAACTGGGAGACCACCGGAGCTGGTGAGACCATTGAGCTACCTCTTGTTGCTGGAAATACCTATGACTTCATTATCGACTGGGGTGATGGGACTGTAGAACGCAATACTAGCACCGACCTCTCCCACACGTATACCTCGGCAGGCACACATTCGGTTGCCATCACTGGCACCTTTCCTTACCTATCTTTCAATGCCTCCGGCAAAACCAGCAGCCAAGACAAACTGATGTCTATCGAACAATGGGGTGATATTGAGTGGGCATCTTTTTCTAATGTCTTCTTCAACTGTACTAATATGGTGGTCAATGCTACCGACGCACCGGATCTCTCCAATCTCACGACCACCGATATGACCTTCACCTTTGGTAATACAGCCATCGTAGATGGTGTGGGGCATTGGGATATGAGTACCGTGACGAGTACCGAATTCATGTTTTACCAAGCGCCCAATTTTGATGAAGACCTGGGCGGCTGGGACATCAGCAACATCACCTCCATGAGTGACATGCTCGTCGATGTGGGCATGTCTACCACCAACTATGACGCAACGCTCTCAGGCTGGGCGACACTTGATGCCGGAGAGTCAGCCATACCCTCTGGAGTAACCCTTACCGCAACTGACTTGACCTACTGCACCAGTGAGTCTGATCGACAAAGCCTTATCGACGGCCCCAACAACTGGATCATCAGCGATGCAGGCAAAGACTGTCTCGAAAACGGCCTCCTCGCCCATTACCCCTTCAATGGCAATACCAATGATGAATCGGGGAATGGGAATGACGGTACATGGGACAATGATGAAGTGTATGTCGCTGATCGGTTTGGAAACGCCACAAGTGCGGCCAGTTTTGATGGGGTGGATGATTTTATTGACATACCTGATTTTATAGGCTCAGTTAGTGAGTTTTCTTATAGTTTCTGGTTCAACCCTTCAAACCTATCCACTGACAAAGCACTCATACGAAACTGGGTTTCTGATAAGGAAATAAGGTTGCACCTGAACAACACTAGCTTAGAATTCACAACTAGTACTGATGGTACCATTGAAATTGGCGGTGGAATAGATCTAGTTGATAATTCTAACCGGTGGTATCATGCAGTTGCTGTTTATGATGGAATAGAAATGTCATTTTATCTCGATAATGTAAAGAGTGCTACCACTTACAGTCAAAGCGGAAGTTTACATGATGCTTCCACAGACTATACAGTTGGTGCAGATAATGGAACTGATTACTTCCATGGAAATTTAGACGACATCCGCATCTACAACCGCGCCCTCTCTGAGTCGGAAATCACCGACCTCTACACCGAAGGTGGTTGGCCGCTGGCCGAGCCTTTCATCACTACCTGGGAGACAACTGACAACCAAATCACCATCCCTACTACAGGCACAGGATATAATTACGACATCACCTGGACCAATCTAACCAACGGTGGTGTGGGTGATGGATCAAGCACTGGTGAGACGGGAGACTTCACCATCACAGGGCTCGAGAACGGGAGCACTTATCAGGTAGAGATCTCGGGAGACTTCCCCAGGGTTTACTTCAACAATGGTGATGAAGGTCAGGATGTTACTAAAATCCAATCTATTGATCAGTGGGGGGATATTGAGTGGACGTCAATGGCCATGGCCTTTGATAATTGTAGCAATCTTGTCTACAACGCGACCGACGCTCCCGATCTATCCTCTGTCATCGACATGACAGGAATGTTTAGGAATGCGGGGCTTTTTGATGGTGATTTGAGCAACTGGGATGTGAGCAATGTTCAGATATATGAAGATATGTTTTGGAACGGTGGATCATTTAACGGAAACGTATCTAATTGGGAAGTAGGTAACGCCCAAAATATGCGAGGCATGTTTGGCAGAACCGCTTTCAACCAGTCACTTGATCAATGGGATGTTAGCAATGTGACGAACATGATATTTATGTTTGATCTGGCCGGCGATTTTGACCAAAGTCTGGGCGATTGGGATATCTCAAGTGTTATCAACATGGGTAATATGTTAGATGGTTCAGGACTTTCTACTGAGAACTATGATGCTACACTCATAGGCTGGTCTCAGCTATCCGTGCTATCTGGTGTCACTTTAGGTGCCGCGGGTCTCTCATATTGTACCTCAGCTAATGCAAAGTCAATCTTAGAAGGTGGACCTAACAACTGGACTATCACCGATGCGGGACAGGCGTGTACTGATCTGGTAGCCTTCTACCCTTTCAATGGCAATGCCAATGATGAATCAGGGAACGGGAATGATGGTATAGTGAGCGTTGCTACGCTGACCAACGACAGATTCGGTAATGGGAGCTCATCCTATAGTTTCGACGGTGCTGCTGGTACTAACTTTATCACTGTTGCCGATGACAATAGTCTTGATTTCGCTACAGAAGACTTTACGCTCCATGCCTGGATAAATACTTCCACACTCAATGAGTTCCAGCGCATTATTTCCAAAGGCAGCTATTTTGGATCTAACGGCTACATGATCCGTACTACGAATAGCGGTCAAATCTTATTCGAGCTTAATGGCGTGACGCAGGCCACAAGCACACAAGGTCTGGCGGATGGCCAATGGCGTATGGTTACCGTCACCCATGACCGGGATGGCAATACCGTGATCTACCTTGATGGTGCGGCTAATGTCACCGTCGCTTCAAATACGACTGCCCTCGACCCCACCAATACAGAACCATTGAGGATTGGCTCACACGGCACAGCTGAAGAACCATTTTACGGCGAGATAGATGACGTGAGAATTTACAATCGTGTTCTGTCAGCCCAAGAAGTATTTGACCTCTATACGGAGCGTGGATGGCCGTTCATACCTACCATCAGTTCATTTTCTCCACTAACCAGTACAGTGGGTTCTTCAGTGACCATTACGGGTACTAACTTCGATCCAACCCCAGCTAGCAACATTGTCTACTTCGGTGGTACCAAAGCAGAAGTCACAGCCGCCAGTGAGACCGAACTAACTGTGACAGTTCCGGTAGGTGCGACTTATGATTTTATTAGTGTATTGGCCAATGATTTGATTGCGTATAGCCCGCTTAAATTCTCACTTAGCCTACAGGCGAGCTTTACGCTTAATGCCAACAGTTTTGCGGCACCTGTGAACATAGCCGGAGTAAATGCTCCCCGATCCCTGCGCTTTGCAGACCTTGACGGTGATGGTAAACTGGATATGGCTATTATCAGTCAGACCGATGATCAGGTAGCGATCTTTAGGAATATAGCCAGTCCCGGAGTGTTGGATGGCACTTCTTTTGAATCTGCTAATACGCGATCAAGTGGAAGTAATTCTGTGTGGTTAGATTTCGCAGATATCGACAGAGACGGCAAACTCGACCTTATCAGCAATCACGCCTCTGGTGGCGGATCTATAGGCCTCTACCGTAATAATGCCAACACGGGCAGTTTCAATGCCGGTTCGTTTGATGCAAGAGTTGATATCTCCCTCAACCGCTTAGGTGAGGAAGTCTCCATAGGCGATTTGGATCTGGATGGCCAGCCTGATATCTTGACTACCTCCAATCTCAATTCATTTTTTCAAGTTCTCCAAAATACGACAACCGTCGGTGTGCTGAACCCGGGTTCATTCTCGGCAGCTCAGGATTTTACCTCAGGCGCAGACAACATAGCCATTGCGGTAGGCGACCTGGACGGGGATGGTCTATCGGATGTAGCTACTGGCAATAGAGGAGATTTCACCGTAACGACTATGCTAAACGAAACAGTGGGAACCACATTGTCATTCGGTACTCCTACATCAAAAGCCGCTGGAGTGAATCCGTGGGGGCTGGAACTCGCGGATATCGATGGTGATGGTAAGCTGGATATTATCGCCTCAAGTCAGGACGACAATGAACTCTATCTCTACCATAATACATCGTCCATTAGTAGTTTATCCTTCGGAGGACCCGTGACTTTTTCCCTTCCGAGTGGCCCATTCCAGCTGGAGTTAGGTGACCTAAGCGGCGATGGAAAACCTGAGATCGTTGTAGCTACTTTGGGAGGTGGTATCTCTGTTTTCCAAAATCAGTCAAGTTCGGGCACTATCAATTCTGGCAGTTTGGGTGCACGGATAGACTATCCTTCCAATAATGGCGTAATACTCGATATTGGTGATCTCGATGGCGATGGCGCCAATGACATTGCCGTTACCTCCTATGTGGATGGCAGTATAGCATTATTGCGCAATGCCTTGCTAGACGGTCCTTTAGCACAATATGATTTTACCACTGGTAGTACAGCAGATCTTTCGGGCTATAGCTTTGACGCTACTGCTAATGGAGGGCCTGCTCAGGTTCAAGACAGGTTTTTAAATTCCAATCAGGCCTACAGCTTCGATGGCAGTGATGACAACATGCTGGTAAGTGGCTTTGACTTTGAGCCTGAGACCATTACGGTAGTCAACTGGTTTAAGTTTCCCGAGGGAGGAGCTGGTGGTACACGGCAGATGATAGACATAGAAGGTGTCGGAGCACTAGCGTTAGTAGATCAGCAGTTGATAGGAGTTCTCAGAATCAACGGAAGTTTTAGCACACCCCTTCATCCGGTCACTTTGTCGCCTGATCTTTGGTATATGGCCGCTCTCACCTTTGATGGTAACGATCTGAGCCTCTATCTGAACGGGGAGTTGGTGGCAGGAAATGCGGATGCAGGGACTATTGATTTATCCGGCGGCACGGACAATGTCATCATTGGAACCAACTTTGATGCCACCCTGAACTTCAATGGTGAATTGGATGACCTCAAAATCTATGGAAGAGCACTGGACGCCACCGAAATACGTGAACTCTACAATGACCGTGGCTGGGATGTCACGAACATCAATGAATTCAGCCTTGCTGAGCAGGTACAAGCCGCTGATATAGACACGGCAGCCAATACCGTCGATATTGTCGTTGTTTTTGGAACTGACCTGACTACCACTCCCCTCACGCCTACTTTCACTTTATCTACCGGAGCTACCGCCAGAGTAGCTGGTGTAGTCCAGACCAGCGGCGCTACCGCAAATGACTATACCAATCCTGTCACGTATGAGATTACTTCAGAAGATGGACTGACCGTAGAAAACTGGACGGTGACTGTCACAGTCGATAATGGTATCGTGGTAGACCTACCCTTCTCAGGCGATGCACTCGACCAATCGGGAAAAGGAAATGATGGCACCCTCAATGGAGGTATTGCGTTGACAGAAGACCGCTTTAGCAACCCCAACAGTGCCTACCTTTTTGATGGCATAGATGACTTTATCGATGTATCAGGTGCAAGCTCTACAGAGTTCAGCGCTAGCTTCTGGTTCAAAGCCAATACCATCACCACAGCTAATAACAGCCCGGACCTTCAGAGCATCTACTACCTCTACAACACAGATGGCGGCACTACAGCGCACTCCACTACCCGACTCAAGGCGAGCAAGATCGATGTTGTACAGCTCAGACAGCAGAGTCCAAATGCCTTTGAGTCCTACAGCGAAGCATTCAATGACAATGTCCGCTGGCATCACATGGTGGTGACCGGAAGTGCCACACAAGCAACGACCATCTATGTGGACAACCAACTTCAGTACACAGGGCAAATGGGTTTCACAGGTTGGACTGATCTGGTTCTTGGCTACAGTAGGTTCAGCGGAGGAACAGACTTCTTTGATGGTGCCATTGATGATGTCAAGGTATTCAGCTATGTGATAGATGAAGTCAAAGTAGATGAGCTCTACCGAGAAAATGGCTGGCCGCTCCTCTCGGAAGAAACTGATATCATCAGCTTTAGTGTACCCGGCCAATCTGGCGATGCATTAATTGATCTTGATAATCATACGGTCGATATCGAGGTGCAGTTTGACACTGATCCCAGTGCATTGATAGCGACCTACGAGCTCTCAGCTGGCGCTACCGCAACGGTCAATGCAACAGCTCAGACCAGTGCGGTGACAAGCAACAATTTTACTAATCCACTGGTCTATCGGGTATTGGCTGAAGACGGGTTTACCGTGCAGACATGGCTGGTCACCGTTACCGTCCTTCCGGATATGATCGCCTACTACCCTTTCAATGGCAATGCCAATGACGCTTCGGGTAATGGCAATAATGGCACGCCTAATGGAGGTGCGACGCTAACCGCTGATCGCTTCGGCAATGCTGATCGGGCTTACAGTTTTGATGGGCTGGATGATTTTATCTCCGCAAGTAATATTGAATTAAAAGACGATTTTGCGACTTCAGTATGGTTTCGAACTGATAACGACTTTACTAGCAGCTATGCGCTGATGCTCGATGTATCTGGATATTTGGGCTTGGTGGCTGTTGATCAGACTAACACCAGGACACTCATAAGAAATGGAGTGCCTACTAATGAATATGAAGTTGTTAATGGTACTTCCACTATTGTTGACAATTCCTGGCATAATGCCATAGTGACATTTGACGGAGATGATTTACAACTCTACATAGATGGTGTCTTAGAAAATCAATCTCCAACTACTGATTTCAAAGAATTCTCCAGTTATAATATTTTCATTGGATCAGGCAGTAGTGGAGCTTATTGGAACGGATTGTTGGATGACATCCGCATGTACGGCCGTGCCCTCACCCAACAAGAAATCACTGACCTCTACACTGAAGGTGGCTGGCCGTTAACACCAGATGGATCTGAGTCGGTTCTGGCCCGCCAGGGCTCAGGAGGTATCGCCGCAGATGGCGTCAGCTATGAAACGCTCACCGTACAGGTAAAAGATGGAGCAGGTAAAAACATCCCCACGGCCGGCATAGCAGTGGAGTTCACTGCCACCGAAGGCACTACCAATAACGACACAGACATTTTCATTGATCCCAACAGTGTAATACCGGATGCCAATGGCAGCATGACCGTTGTTACTGACGCTACTGGTCTGGCCACAGTACGACTCGCTAATAGTGAAATAGAGCAGCTATCGGTTGTTGCTCAAATAGATACTGATTACGATGATGTACCTGATGCTACAGCGTCTGGCGGTGTTACTCCCCAGTTGATCGACTATGTCATCGGTGATCCTAGTGTTGCAGCTACAGGGTCAGTTATCTCCAGAAGTGGTCCCTCTACGGTGGCTGACGGCAGTTCAGCCATTACCGTTAGTGTCCAGGTGAGAGATGTCAGCGGACGTAATATCACTCAGGCAGGTATTGAAGTTCAATTTATCGCTACAGGCAGTGCGAGCCTATCAGGGTCCCCCGGCACTACGACAGTCACAACCAATGGTCTGGGACAAGCCAGTGTAGAAGTAACCAACACAGTCATAGAAGCCATCAGCGTAAGGGCATTTATTGATGTAAACAGCATCAATGGTTTCGAAGATCCTGCCGAGCAGATCACCTCAGGAGGTACCAGTGGATCTATACCGATCAGCTTTACAGCAGATCCGACGGCCGCATTCCTATCCAATGTTGCGATCACGCAGGTGGATAAAGCCAATGGTGTGGATATTGAACTGGAAGCTGATGAGACCGGTACCGTTTATTGGATTATCAACCTGACCGGTGTAATCCCCGAAGCGGCTGCAATCAAGAGCGCCAGCGCTGCAACTAATGGTAGTGGTAGTTTCAATATCACCACAGCAGATGTGCTCATTCAGCAGAGTATCTCCGGCAGCTCCCTAGGCGACTCCACGCGCTATCAGCTGTATCTGGTTCATGAAGATGAAAATGGCAACTTCTCATCTGTAGAGCAGCTGAGCTGGACGGCTGATAAAACAGCTCCTGTGATAACCAGTGCTACCATCGATCCGAATACGCCTACGACCGTTTCGCTGGTATTTAGCGAGGAACTCGTCTTCGATGTAGTCGCAGGAATCACTTTGACAGACGATGACGGTGCAACGGTACCTTTTTCAAGTGGCGCAACTGGCCCTACGCTTAATTTCGGACTTACCTTGAGTTCAGAGCTCACTGATGTTGACACACTATATGTCAACTATGATGGCGCCTCCGGCAGCTTCTCCGACGTTGCTACTAATGCTATGGCAAGCTTCGTGGAAAAGATACCTCTCAATACAGGTGGATCTTCCGACATAACACTCGATCTGGCACTAACGCAGATCAATCAAGCCAATGGCATCACCATCAGTCACACTTCCAATAAGACAGGAAAGCTCAAGTGGCTGATTCTGGATACTAGTACCACTCCTATTCTCGCGGCATTCTCCAGTCAAAACATTGGAGGATTTGGCATTGACAGTATCACCGTTACTTCCACCACTGCTGTTGAGTCAAGCATTCAGGCTACTGGACTTGCACATG
This sequence comes from Cyclobacteriaceae bacterium, assembly GCA_965229505.1. Taxonomy (GTDB): domain Bacteria; phylum Bacteroidota; class Bacteroidia; order Cytophagales; family Cyclobacteriaceae; genus UBA6059. The sequence continues at coordinate 4,508,169 of OZ245881.1, read as the reverse complement.
GGATCACCTACTATCTATTTGCGATAGCGGAAGACGCATCAGGTGAGCCATCACCCATCCAGTCCGTCTCATGGACGGCCGATGGTGTAGCACCGGAGGTCAATAGCGCGGTAGTCACCACTGACAATCCGACCAAAGTCAGCATCACGATCTCTGAAGATGTCACTGCATCAGCTATCGCCGGCCTCAGTATCACTGATGCCCAGGGTGCGGCGCTCACCACATCTACTTTTGTATTGATTAGTCCTACACTACTCGAAGTGACACTCAGTAGACCGATTGTGGAGGAAGATCAGCTGACGCTAAGCTATACCCCTACCGGAAATGAGATTGTAGATGATGCGCTTAATAGTCTTGCGGCAGTGAGTGATCTGCCTGTAACTAACAATGTGGTAACCGTACCACCGGTACTCTCTAATGTGGAGATCACCGGTATCGACGGAGTAGAAAGTATCGATATCAGATACCAGGTGGATAAAGCGGGCACTATCTACTGGCTTGCAGCTCCAGCAGGTGGTAGCTTCACCACTGCTCAGATCAAAGCGGGTACAGGCAATAATTCAGGTTTCTCCAGCTTTCCTATTGGCAATGTCGATGTGTTGCTGTCTCAGACCATTGCGCCATTGATCCTGGCCAACAATCAGATGTTTGACATCCACCTGTTCGCCGAAGATATAGCCGGGGTGCAAAGCGCCATCGAAGTGAGAACGTGGGAGGCAGATGGTAAAGCGCCGACTTTGCTGTCAGCTGAGGTGGTCAATGCCACACCCTCGCAGATCACCCTGGTATTTGACGAAGCGCTGGTTTATGATGATCTGAATGGATTCTCGCTTGAGTTTATTGGTAGCCGACTATCGTTGAGTTCTGTAGAGGCTATTGATGAAGTTACGCTTGCGCTCAATCTCAATGGCAACCTGGTCCAATCGGACAGGGTTCTTCTCTCCTATTCGCCTACCGATGGTAGCCTCCGGGATAGCTTTGGCAACATCGTCCGAATTATAGAAGACTTTGAAGTGGATGTAAACGTACTGGATCCGCCGGCTGACTTATCCAACCTTGAGATTGTCGGCATCAATGAGCTATTGTCCATTGACCTGCAGTATCAGTCTAATAAAACCGGGAAAATGTACTGGGTGATGACCAATAGTGCGGCAGTACCTTCAGAAATTCAACTCAAGACCGGAGGCTCTGAAAATTTTGGAAATGGTGTGTTCGATATTACGGTAGTGGATGAACTAGTGGTCGAGAACCTACCCGCTGAAGGGCTGAGCTACCTGACCGCTTATTACGTCCATCTGGTTCAGGAGGATCAGGATGGCAATCTGTCAGATGTTTCCTCACTGCCATGGATCACACCCAAAGGGCCGCCGACGATTGACCCGATCGCCGTGTTGAATATCGAATCACTTCAGATCGACCTGCAATACAGCTCTTCCAATGAAGAAAGCTTAGTCATCCATTATGCCATCTACAATGAAGAGCAGCCCAATATCACCACAGCGGCCATACTCAATGGTATAGTGACGGATGATGGAGATGCTGTTCAGTTTTCCAGTTTCGACGCAAATCTCAATGGAGAATATTTGGAATTGATCGTGTTTACGAATGAATTATCTTCTTTGGATCACTTCATTTACGCCTTTGGTATCAATGAAAATGATGTGAGCTCTGAAATAGCCGCTACTTCATGGCTACCCGTGCGGGAGTCGGGTACTGATCCACTTATCAGGAATCTGATTACACCAAATGGTGATGGTGAAAATGATAGACTCTACATCGAAAATCTGGAATTATATCCAGGAGCACATACAGTGACCATAACAGAACGAAATGGAAAACCGGTAATGACAATCAGAGATTTTAGCAATGATAATATCAGTGTCTCGGATGATATCGCTAGGCTGGACGAGGGAGCTTACATTTGTGTGCTGGTTTTGGCTGATGGCAACAAGTTTATGGAATCAATAACTATATTGAAGTAGTGAAGAAGTTACTAGCACTATCTATCGCAATCACCTGGGCAAGTCTGAGCTTTGCGCAGGACGTCCCAATCTTCACTCAGAAGCTGACCAATTCGTTCTTCTACAACCCTGCAGTTGCGGGTCACACTTATGGGTCGATGACCTTTTCGCATCGCCAGACCTTTGATAATCTTATCGCCAACAACTTTGTAAGTTTTCACACGCCTCTGGCCAATCATAGATTAGGCGCGGGAGCAAGCATTTTTACAGATAAGTTCAGCTTTGTACAGCGTACTTATGCTTCGGCCGCTATGGCCTATCACATCAATTTTTCTTCTTACAACAACCTGTCTTTCGGACTATCGGCAGATTACACAGGGGTGAATTTTGACTTCAACGAGATCAACTTCGACTCAGGTTCAGATGATCCTATTTTTGGTCAAATGCGAACTGAGAATGGACTCGATTTTTCATTTGGGATGCATTACCAGCATCAGTATTTCAAGCTGGGCCTGGCCGCAAATCGACTAGTGCAAAACTGGTTTACCAATGAAAGCAACATCCTTTTTGATGGCTACTATTCGGTGATGGCTTCAGGCCTCATTCCTTTTGCAGATCGCAGGGACATCCTGGAACCGACTTTCAACTATGTGAGCTCAGCCACCAACTCACTTTGGAATGCCGGCCTCTACTATACGTATGATGATGCCGTCATGCTCGGTGGCGCCTACCGGCAAAATGATATCATCAGCATGACCGCCTCGGTAAAGCTCGCTAAAAAGATAATGCTGGGGTACACCTACGAAATCTCCAATGGCAATGTGAACCTGGGAAGTACTAACGAGATCGCCCTTCGGTTTGATTTCTCCAACTACAACTATCAGGAACGGTTTAGGGAAGACTACAAGGCGGCCGTCTCTTATCGACGCAAGGCACTCAATACCCGAAAGCCTGGAAAAATAGGTTCAAGCAACGCTAGCACAGCTCAAAAGAAGAACATCAAGAAGATCAATAGCTACAAGTCGCCGAGTGCTCGCTATAGCAACAATAAGAAGCTCCCTAATGTCAAGAGGAAAAAGACGCAAATGCGCAACAAACGCAAGTTTGGAAAGCAAAGGAGATCTACTAAAAAACGATATAAGAAAGGAAAACGATAGCCGTAGGTTTCGTTAGCTCATTCTTAAGTCCTCATACCATTCAAAGAATTTAGCTTCCATCAGAATAGGGAGGTGCTTAATTAGCTATTAAATTATAGTTAATATTATGCGCTACCCTTCCACTCTACTCTCACTCTTAGTACTATTATTTGCTTGTACGCCAAGCAATCAAGAAGAACGATCTATCCAGGTGCAAGTTGATTTCTCAGCTTCTACACATACCGAGCTGGTCAGCTTCTTCTTTGATTGGCGAGAGTTTCACAATCCTGAAATGAAGGATGGAGTACCTGACTACTCTAAGTCGGCAATGGATCTGCAATATGCCGAACTGGCCACATGGCAAGCCAAACTTGATGCTTTTGACACAGCGGGCTGGAGTATCGAGGAGCAAATAGACTGGTACCTCGTATGGGCTGAAATGAACGGATTGGATTTTGCGCATCGTGTGAAGCAGCCCTGGTTTCGGGATCCGGCATTCTACGTATGGTTCTATCCCGGCAAGACCGACGTACCCGAAAGAGAAGGCCCAAACATTCATGGTAATATCGAATACGCCTATTTCGATCAATCTTTGAGTGCTGAAGATGCCGCCTCTATCGCCACTCGCCTCCAGTCAGCTCCGGCACTTTACGAGCAAGCCAAAAAGAATTTAACGGGCAATGCTAAGGACCTATGGATCACAGGTACGAGAAGTATTCGCGAGCAAAGTGAAAGCCTTGAACGCCTGGCCACCTCTGTTGAGAGTGATCATCCAGAACTGGCAATGGCTGCAAGGGAGGCCATAGAAGCGTCAAACGACTTAGCCACTTGGCTTGAAGGCCAGTCGGCCTCCAAGACTGGTACATCTGGTGTCGGTAAGGACAACTACAGCTGGAATTTGCAAAAGGTCCATCTGCTTCCCTATAGCTGGAGAGATGAGGAGGTACTGATGAGGCGCGAACTTCATCGATCACACGCCTCTCTCAGACTGGAAGAGCAGAGAAATAAAGACCTCCCAAAACTTGAAAAGATTACAGATCCGGAGGAATATGACAGGCTTTTCAATGCAGCCATTGATGAGTACCTGGAGTTCTTTGAAAAGGCGGACATAGTACCCATGAAGGACTACATGGAGCCGGCACTCAGAGCACGAGTGAATAAATTTGTGCCATTCGATGGCATCAGGGGTTTCTTCGCGGAAATTGGCTACCGCGACCCTATCATCATGCGAACACATGACTATCACTGGATAGACCTTGCAAGAATGCGTGAAGAACCACACCCCTCACCTATTCGAGCCACACCACTATTGTATAACATCTTCGATAGCCGGGCTGAAGGTATGGCTACCGGGATGGAGGAAATGATGATGCATGCGGGCTTTCTTGATGACAAGCCGAGATCTCGGGAGTTGATTTGGATACTTCTGGCCCAGCGGGCGGCCAGAGGACTGGCTGGACTTTATCAGCACGGCCTGGAGCTGGACTTTGATGGCGCTACAAAGTTTGCGTCAAAATGGACGCCCTGGGGACTACTGCCTGCTGATGGTGGCACCATTCAACATGAGGAGCAATTTTACCTCCGACAGCCAGCTTACGGTACCAGTTACAACATAGGTAAGCTGGAAGTTGAGAAGATCATAGCAGAATACGCACGCCAGCGAAATGATGAGTTCAGCATGAGTGAATTCATGGATGAGTTCAACAAATGTGGTATGATCCCAACCTCATTGGTCTATTGGCAGATGACCGGCGATAAGTCGCTGCTTAACGAAGCGCTAAATATGAAGGAATAGAAAAGCGAACTAGTTTCGCTTTTCTCCTGAAAGATCCTGAAAGAAGGAGTTAAGCACGGTTAGCACGAGGCTAAATAATAAGGCCCACCAGAAGCCATCGACTTGAAACCCCGGCACGATTGCGTCAGCAAGCAAGATGATCAATGCGTTGATCACGAGTAAGAATAAACCCAGCGTTAGGAACGTCAGCGGCAATGTAAAAAGAATCAAAAGCGGCTTTACTGTCCAATTCAGTATGCCCAGAATTACCGAGACCACTATGGCAGCAAAAAAACCATCAACATCAACTCCGGGTATTATGTAAGCGGCTATCAATACGCCCACGGCAGATAATACTAATCTGATAACTAAACTCATAGCTTATATTTTTCTTTAAAGATATTCATATGATGGTTAAGGTGACCTGCCATTATGTAAACGATCGTACACAGGCTCATGGTCGTTCCATTGGCATTGCCTGTATTGGCGATAGCCTGATCATCCAGTGATTTTAGCATGACGAGGTTAGATTGTCTTAAAAACTCGAACTCATCTACCAATGAACGAAAATCTCTCTCATTAAACCTCCCCTGCTCAACGTAGGCATTTTGGTCAAATCCCGGCAGTGCACCCGTTTCGCCTCTCGCAATGGACATGACCCTAAAGGCGAATACCCTTTCCGTATCGATGATGTGCCCCACTACTTCAGCAACAGTCCATTTCCCATCGGCGTAAGCCCATTTCTGCTGGTCGGCTGTCAGTCCACTGAGCCAAACCATAAATGAGTCGGTCTGCTTTCCAAGGTAGTCTATGATCCCTGTTTCCGGTAGGGGTCTCACATAGCCCTGATAAAAGGCCGGTACTTCTTCGATACTTGGTTTTTTAATCATTGTTTTCTGTTTTGAACCAACCGGCGTACTTGATGTAGTTTTTAGCCGTACGGCCTATCATATCTTTCACATCCCCCTCAGCCATCTTTACCTTCTTAGCAGGAATTCCTGCGTAAATAGCGCCAGCCTCCACAACTGTCTTTGACAATACCACAGCCCCAGCGGCGATAATCGCTCCTTCTTTCACGACTGCATCATCCATGACTATTGCGCCCATGCCTATTAATACATTGTCTTCCAAAGTGCAACCATGTATGATGGCAGTATGGCCAATAGATACATTAGATCCAATCGTGGTTGCAGCTCGCTCATAAGTACAGTGGATCACCGCATTGTCTTGAATATTGGTCCGGTCCCCAATCTTGATGGAATTGACATCTCCCCTGATGACCGCATTGAACCATACAGTGCAGTCTTCCCCCATACTCACCTCTCCTACTATTGTAGCATTTGGAGCTAGCCAGCAGGAATCAGGAATCTCAGGAGACTTACTATTAACAGGGAGGATCAAAGCCATGAAACGGGTGATTTTAACGGTAGGTACATTTATTTTTCAATAATCGAAACAAACATAAACTCCTGTCGTTTGTTTACCCTCTAAACCTTAAAACTATTATAACTATGAATCTAAAACAATCACTCCTGGCACCAGCGGCTATCGCGATGCTCGTCTACGGATGTGGACCAAAACCGAGTGGTGAAACCGCTGAGACTGGTGAAGCAATGGAAGTAGCTGACGCTACTGCTTCGGCAGAAACCTTTACGGTTGATACGAATTTGAGCAAGGTAACATGGAATGGCTACAAGCCTACCGGAAAGCATAATGGTACAATCAACATTTCTGATGGCAGTATTGCTGTTGAAGGTGGCGCCATATCTTCTGCCAGTTTCACGATTGACATTACCTCTTTGACTGTATTGGACATACCTGCAGACGATGAAAGTAATGGCAAACTTACTGGTCACTTAATGTCGGACGATTTCTTCGATGCTGAGAATCACCCGACCGCTACTTTTGAAGTTGTTGATGTTGCTGAATATGCAGCTGACATGGCGATAGAAGACAAGGAGCAATTCGAGACAGAATTCACACCTGCTTCAGCAAGCGAAATCATGGTAGCCAATCCTACCCATATGATCACTGGTAATCTCACCATGAGAGGAGTCACCAAAAGCGTAAGTTTCCCGGCAGCTGTTACACTGGCAGACGGTGGAGTGACCGCTACCGCAAACTTTAACATAGATCGTACTGCCTGGAATCTTGCTTATGGCGATGAGGCCAATGCTGTAGACAAGGCAAAAGATAAATTCATCTACAATACAGTGAACGTTGGATTTGAATTGACCGCTACAGCACCCACAAGTGCTACTATGTAAGCACAAAAAATTGAACTTGAAATAAGAATCCCGGCTCGTTCGGGATTTTTTTTGTGGCTGTAGCAGCGGGACCAGTTCCATTAGTACTCTTAGGCTATACTTTCCATAAAGAGACTGACATTTTGTCGGTATTAGCTAAATTTGCCGTCCGAATAGGAAAAATTAAGAATGACCGAATTAATAAAAGATATAGACATTCTCAGCGAGGAGGAAGCAGCTTGTGAGACCTTCAAAACAACTGTTGACGGTGCTCAGGATGCTGCCAAGAAACTGTACATAGAGAGTTACGGATGCCAGATGAATTTTTCGGACAGTGAGATCGTGTCCTCGATAATGCAAAAAGATGGGTTTGGCACTACTTCCAATTTTGAAGATGCGGACGTGATTTTCATCAATACTTGCTCCATTAGAGAAAAAGCCGAACTCACCGTACGAAAGCGACTAACTCATTTCAATGCCATCAAGAGGCAAAAGCCGGAAATGAAGATCGGTGTGCTAGGCTGCATGGCAGAGCGCCTCAAGGCCAAACTCCTGGAAGAGGAAAAAATCGTAGATATCGTAGCTGGTCCGGATGCCTATAGAGACCTGCCCAACTTACTGAAAGAGGTTGAAGAAGGCCACAAAGCTGTCAATACCTTCTTATCTCGTGAAGAGACTTATGCCGATATCAGTCCTGTCAGGCTCAACTCCAATGGCGTCACGGCATTTATCTCTATTATGCGCGGCTGTGACAATATGTGCTCATTTTGCGTAGTACCATTTACCAGAGGCCGGGAGCGCAGCAGAGACCCTCACTCTATTGTCCAGGAGGCGCAAGACCTGTTTGACAAGGGCTATCGAGAAGTAACACTTCTGGGTCAGAATGTAGACTCCTACAAATGGAGCGCAGAAGAAAACAACAAGGCACGGCTGGAAAAGAATGAATCTGCAGCAACTCAAGTAGTCAATTTTGCCAATCTCCTGGAAATGGTAGCGCTCGTTCATCCAGACCTGAGGATCCGGTTCTCTACTTCTCATCCAAAGGACATCACGGATGAGGTACTTCATACGATGAAGAAGCACGAAAACATCTGCAAATACATCCACTTACCCGCTCAAAGTGGCAACTCTCGGGTCCTGGAGCTAATGAATAGAACCTACGATCGGAACTGGTATATAAACCGTGTGGATGCGATCCGTGCTATACTTGGTGAGGACTGTGGCATTTCCTCGGATATGATCGCCGGCTTCTGTACTGAGACTGAACAAGAACATCAGGACACCCTAACCTTGATGGATTATGTGCAGTATGATTTCTCCTACATGTTCTACTACTCCGAGCGACATGGTACCCTAGCAGCAAAGAAATATGAAGACGACATTCCGTTAGCTGCTAAAAAGACACGTCTCAATGAAATAATTGATAAACAGCGCGCCATATCACTTACCAGAAATCAGAGAGATGTGGGCAAGGTTTTTAAGGTATTAATAGAAGGCGTATCAAAGAAATCAGAGGCCGAGTTGCAGGGAAGAAATTCAGCTAATAAAGTAATAGTGTTTCCCCGACACGACTTTGAGAAAGGTCAGTATGTCGACGTAAGAGTGAACAGCTGTACTGGAGCCACATTAATCGGAGAACCTGTCTTATAGTCTATGACTCCATCAGAAATACAAAGCATCAAACAGCGGTTTGGAATAGTAGGTAATGCGCCTCAACTCAATCATGCCATAGAAGTAGCTGCTCAGGTAGCCCCTACTGACATGAGTGTGCTAATCACCGGAGAGAGTGGTAGTGGAAAGGAAAGTTTTTCTAAAATCATTCATTCACTCAGCCATCGCAAGCATGGGCAGTTTATCGCGATCAACTGTGGAGCCATACCGGAGGGCACTATCGATTCAGAGCTCTTTGGTCATGAAAAAGGGTCATTCACAGGAGCTCATGAGGCTAGAAAGGGTTATTTTGAAGTAACCAACGGAGGCACCATCTTTCTTGATGAGATTGGCGAGATGCCGATGAGCACCCAAGCCAGATTATTGAGGGTACTGGAAAATGGTGAATTCATCAAGGTCGGGTCGTCTAAAGTACAGAAGTCGAATGTGCGGGTAATCGCCGCGACTAACGTCAACCTCCTTTCGGCAGTAGAAAAAAAGAAGTTCAGGGAGGACTTGTACTACCGACTTAATACTGTTCCTATCTATGTACCACCCCTGCGCGAGCGTGGAGAAGATATTCATTTGCTGTTCAGGAAGTTCACTAGTGATTTTTCTGATAAGTATAATGTGAAACCTATCGTATTGGACGAGCCGGCAAGGCGGGCTTTGATCAACTTTAGGTTTCCCGGCAATATCCGTCAGCTCAAGAATCTGGCCGAGCAGATATCTGTCCTGGAACTGGACAGGCAGATAGGTTTGGATAAACTGCTAAAGTATTTACCGCAGCAATCCTCATTGCCTGCATTAGTCAGCAAAGACAAGGAAGGTGCAGAACAATTCTCTGAGCGCGACCTGCTCTACAAGGTACTCTTCGATATGAAGGGCGACATGACGGAGCTCAAAAAACTTGTACTGAGTCTACTAAAGGGCAAACAGTCTGGAGGCGACATCCTCAAAGAGCACGAAGACCTATTTCATAGCGTCTCCGACGATGAGACTGATGAAACCCCACTGGTACCCAGTCAGTATTTGCTTGAGTCGCACGAAAACAAACCTGATGAGCGTGATCTCGATTATGAAAAAATAGAAGACATTACGCACGAAACTGAGGATGATGAATCGTTATCCATAGAAGCAAAGGAGAAGGAGTTGATAATCAAGGCATTGATGAAAAACAGAAACAAGCGAAAGTATGCTGCCAAGGATCTGGGTATTTCTGAGCGCACCTTGTATAGAAAAATCAAGCAGTATGAGATTGATGAACTCTAAATATCATCTACTGGTGGTCATCTGCCTGGCCATTCTTCCTTTTCTTCAAGGATGTGGGGTCTACGGATTTACCGGAGCTTCCATTTCACCTGATATCAAAACCATATCTATTCAGACCTTCTTCAACAACGCTACGCTCGGACCGTCAAACATGAGCGTATTATTCACCGAGAAGGTAAAGGACTACTATCAACAAAATACGAGTCTCGTACTTGTGGACGAAGAGGGCGACTTACAACTGGATGGTACAATCGATAGCTATAGACTGACGCCAGTCGCCCCCCAGGGAGGTAGAGGAGATGATCAACAAAACATCACAAGTCTCACCAGGCTAACCATTTCAGTAAAAGCGGAGTACATCAACACTCAAAATGATGAGTATGATTTCAACAAGAGCTTTAGCTTTTACGTAGATTTTGACCAAAATACGACTGATTTAGCCGCTAATGAGCAGCAATTTCTTGAAGAAATATTTGATCAGATTATCCTCGACATCTTCAATAGTTCAGTGGCGAATTGGTAATTTTTCATATATTAGTGTCAAAGCCATCAAGTCAATTAGTCCGTGAACAAAGAAAGTTTTATTCAAGTACTCCGGAATCCCAAAAGCATTTCTGCCGATCAGTTGGCTCAAGTGGAGGAAGTTGTCGAGCAATTCCCATATTTTCAGATAGCAAGAAGCGTCATTGCTTGCGGTAGCAAGTCCTTAAGCAAAGAAGATGCCCAGGCCAAGCTAGCCAAAGCTGCCATCTATACGACCAATAGACAGCTTCTCAAAAAGTACGTGAGCGGCCAGTTTGATTTCGATGTAGCCGATAGCATTCAGATAGGTATTCATCGAGAAACGCAGAGAAAGGACATTACTGCAGATGGTGAAAATGAGTCGGGTTCAACCAAAAAAAGAGCAAAGTTTAGAATCATTGAGCGTCGCAGTGCGCATGATGAGACTACAAGTAGTAGTGGGAGGTTTGTGGACCTCACTAAGAAACAAGAAGAAGAGGATATTGATGAAGAGCTGACCATCATTGACTCGAAAGGTGTTGAAAAAACCACAGTAACACACACTTCCATTCAAACGGCCAAAGAACAGGCAGAAAAAGAAGCCTCAGACATCAAGGAAAAGGAACAACAGGTCGCTACTCCGGTTGTTGAGGAAGATTCTACTCAAGCCGAGGAGGTAGAAGAAGAGGTGGCAGAAGAATCAGTAGCCCCTGCCCCAAATATAGTTGTCGAAATTGAAGAGGAGGAAACGGTTACTCCGAAAGTAGAAGAGCCTAAACTCAGGTCTGGAGAGCTCGTGGATGATGTACTTAGAAACCTGGAGAAGTATAGACAGAGCAGAGATCACTATTTGGAAGTCGAGCAAAAGATTCTAAATATGCAGGAGTCTGATGCCATCAATGACGCAATCGAAAAAGCGAATACAAAGATTAAAAGTAAAGACGATAAGCCTGAGGAAACCCCGAAAGTAAAAGAGAAGGCGAATCCAGAGAAGCCAGCCGCATCCAAGTCAAAACCCGCTAAGAGCTCAAAAAAAGAAGCCGCTAAGAAATCAACAAGCACAACTGCAAAAACGTCGACCAAACAAAAAAAGGAAGAACCAAAGGAGGAAAAATCTTCTAAACCCAAAGAAGACCCTTCCATAGAGATGGTTCCTGAAAAAGTTGACAACAATATCATTAATAAAGAGCAGTCTGAGCCAACCAAATCAAATACCAATCCTGTGGACAAAAAAGAAGCGCAAAAGGAGATCATAGAACGCTTCATCAAGACTAACCCCAAAATACTGCCCTCCGATGAGGAACCGAAAGGTGAAATTTCGGACCTTTCCACTGCAAGTGCGGAAATGAATGACGATCTCGCTACAGAAAACCTGGCTGTAATCCTGGCCAGACAGGGCAAACGCGACAAAGCAATTGAGATATACGAGAAGTTAATCTTGAAAATTCCTAAGAAAAAGAGTTACTTTGCAGCGCGAATTGCAGAATTAAAATAAACAAGAATGTACGCTGTATTGATTAGTGTGATAATATTGGTAGCTGTACTACTGGTATTGGTGGTTTTAGCTCAAAATTCAAAAGGTGGTGGTCTATCCAGCCAGTTTGGAGGATCAGGAGCAGGCCAGTTGATGGGAGTGAAAAAGACGACTGATCTATTGGAGAAATTGACCTGGGGTCTGGCGATCACCATGGTTGTTTTGACGCTATCTACAAATTTCCTTTTGTCACCTCAAAATAATGGTCCTATCATTAATAGCCCTAATCTTGAGAAAGCCCAGGAGCAAACAATCATCCCAGGGTTTGAAGGTGTGGGTCAGGAAACAGCTCCTGTGGAAGGAACTGAGTTGCCAGATCTAAGTGGCGAGGAAGAGCCTCAGCAGTAAATTTCTGAGATCGAAAAAATATAGGCTTCCAAAGGGAAGCCTTTTTTGTTTGTGCAGGGGTGTCAGATTATTCGTTTCTCAACGAATCGACGGGATTTGATTCAGCAGCTTTCAGTGCATGATAGATGATAGTGGCTAAGGCAACAAATACGCTAACCAGCACTGCTTCTAAAAAATAGGTTGTACTTAGTGTCACTTGGTAGGCAAAACCATTTAGCCATTCACGCATTACGTACCAGCCGATAGGACAAGCAATAATGGAAGCAACAATTACAAGTTTTAGGAAATCCCTTGCCACCAGCGTCGTAATCTGACTAACGGTGGCTCCCAGCGTCTTTCTAATAGCGAATTCCTTATTTCTCTGCTCTGTCACGAAGGCAACAAGCCCAAAAAGACCAAGACATGAAATAAAAATTGCCAGAGAGGTAAAATAGATAATCATTTTTGAAAGCTTATTTTCCTTATTGTACTGTCTGGAAAGATCGTCATCAAGATAGCTATAGCTGAAGATTCGGTCTGGAAATAGACCTTTCCAGCTAGCCTCTACGAAAGCTCTGGTTTCTTCATTCTGATTTGAGTTGAATTTCACAGCTTTGTCTCCCCAGTCAGCCAATTTAATCAGTAGAGGAGCAATAGGCTGATGAAGGGACTCCTGATGGAAGTCTTGAATAACGCCAACCACCTTACCTTTTATCAAAGTCTTATTGTCGGTACCTCCTACCCATTCGATTTCCTTGCCAATCGCTTTATTCTTCCAACCAAGTCGTGAAACCATGCTCTCATTTAAAATAAAGGATGACCTATCCAGAATGGTATCATTGTCAATACCTTTTTGAAATCCTCTTCCCTCTATCAACTTCAATCCGAAAAAGTCTACAATATTATAGCCAGCATAAAGTAGTTTTGTAGGGACGCCTTCATCCGTCAAGGCTCCCTCTGGCGTGATGGTATTGCTCCACATAGACTTACCGGGAATATGACCATAGTAAGTGTCTGTAATCGTCGGATGTTTCATTACCTCCTGGTGCCACAACTTATATCTCTTTGGACCAATGCTCTTATCATGGACAATAAGCACCTGATCTTTATCAAAACCCAGGTCTTTATCGCTAATGAACGATAGTTGTTGATGAACAACAATGACAGCTAAAATAAAGACGATTGACACAGTGAATTGTAGAATTACAAGCAATTTTCTCGTCGATAAGTGACCTGAACCCTTCTGATTATTCTTTAATGCCTGAGAAGGGCTAAATGAAGAAAGAAACAGCGCAGGATAGATACCCGATATTATACCGACCACAACTGTTGTCAAGAGAGCTCCGATCATCAGTGAAGGTTCCATTAAGAATTCTGAAATAATATAGGCCTTACCCATGAAGTAATTAAAGGCGGGTAGTAGCAGATTGACCAACAATAAACTGTGAATCAAGCTTATAATCGAAATCATCAATGCCTCACTCATAAATTGTAAGATCAGTGAAAATCTCGCTGCACCCATAACTTTTCGAATGCCCACTTCCTTTGATCTTTTCAAAGATCTGGCAGTTGCCAAATTCATGAAATTAATTGAGGCTATAATGAGGATAAGTCCGGCAATAATAGCAAGTGCGTATATCTGAATAATACTGCCCCCAACGTTCATCTCACCTGTATAATCCGAGTAGAGATGAATGTCAGTCATTGGAATAGCAGAGAGAATAAAAGATGCTGGATCTATTTCTTCAAAAAACTCCTTAACAACTACTGGAAGCTTGGATTCCAGTGATCGAATATCCGAATTGGAATTTAACAGAAGGTAGGTGTAAGCTCCTGACCATTTCCAGTCCCTTTCAAAGTCGTAATCATATGCCGCAATCCACTCCCGTTGAAGAAATTTTACCGGCAACAATATGTCAAATGCGATATGGGAGTTTTCGGGTAGGTTTTCCATTACTCCGGTGACCTCCAAACTAATTGCCCTACCAAAATTTACCGTGATTGACTCTCCTATTACTTCCTTTCTACCAAAATACTTCAGCGCGATTTGCTCAGTAATCACAACATTATTGATGTTTTCAAGAGCAGTTTTGGAGTCTCCCTGAAACCAGTTAAAATCGAAAAAATTAAAATAGTTAGGATCAACAAAGTAGAGATTCTCCTCTGCATAGATTTCTTGTCCTATTTGAAACATTACCGGACCACCTACTTTGGTGTTGCTGTACATCCTCGTGATATCCTTTATATCAGGGATATTTTGTAGAAGCACTTCTTTAGCTGGGAATGGGATTTTAGCATATTTCAGCAGGTTATCATCGCGCTGTTCCTTAAATCCCAACCGGTAAATATTCTGTTTTTTCTCGTGAAACTGATCATAACTGAGTTCATCCTGAACGTACATCATCACCAGAATAGCAGCCGTCAAGCCAACTGCCAATCCAAAAATGTTGATTAGCGAGTAAACTTTATTGCGCCATAAATTGCGGACCGTGATAATGAAGATGTTTCTAAGCATGTCTATCTAACTTGTAATACCGACAGTTGCCAAATAAAATGCCAAACCCATAAATCACTGATTTTCAGCAGTCTATATTCAATTCTAAATCGAAATATGTGTCATCTTGAAACAGGTAACTGTTCTAACATGAAACGCTTCATTATTTTTTCTCCTTCGCCTTTTGATCATTTCTCCAGGTCTGATCGACCATTGGCCCAGTCTTCATGCCTCCAAGCAAATGCATGTGGATATGGAAAACAGACTGGCCGCTATCCTCATTGTTGTTGATGGCCAGGCGATAGCCAGTTTCGTCGACTCCATATTCTTTAGCAATTTCTCTGGCAGCAAGAAACATATGCCCTAGCATCACTACATCATCTTCAGTGACCTCATTGACGGTAGGAATCCTCTTCTTAGGTACGATTAAGTAGTGTACTGGCGCCTGATTTCCCAGCGGTACAAAGCCGATGACATATTCATTCTCATAAACAATGGTCGCAGGCAACTCACGGTCTATGATCTTTTCAAAAGGTGACTTTACAGCGAGTTTCTGCTCTTTCTGCCTGGTATACTCCTCGCTTTGAGCGTAGGCGCTACCTATCGGAATAAGTAGAAGTATCAATAGATATTTCATAAGCTGGATTTTTGATTCTAATGAATATAGCCACTATGACTCAAGATATAATAGTGCCTTACTATTCATTGCTGAAAGGTCATGAATACATTGTCAAATGGTCACCTTCTTGCTGCTTTGAGCTGATCTATAGATCGCTTCCACAATTCTGATATCCGCCATTCCTTCTTCTCCCGGCACCAATAA
Source organism: Cyclobacteriaceae bacterium (assembly GCA_965229505.1). GTDB lineage: Bacteria > Bacteroidota > Bacteroidia > Cytophagales > Cyclobacteriaceae > UBA6059. The sequence goes on along the minus strand of OZ245881.1, from coordinate 4,492,451 downwards.
GGGACTGTTATTCATTATGGCTAAGGCATCATCGTCCATTTGCCTTGCCTGTTGGTTCGGGATACGGGCATTCAACTGTATACCATCACTTGTTCTTCCTCTGATACCTCCATAGGCTTGAAATGGCCTTAGTTCATACCATCCAGTATCACAGTTTACACGCAACTCATTGAGTCCCATACCAAAACTGGTTTTACAATTTGCAATAGCACCGTTTGGGAAGTCCAGTGTAAAGTCCATTGTCTCATCAACTTCAGTGTAGATCTGCGGACGTGTTGTACTTGCCGTTGCTGTTACGGCTATTGGCTCCATATTACTAGCATAGCGAGCTGCATTGGTGCAGTAGACACCCATGTCGTAGGTGGCTCCTCCGCCCATGGCCTTCTGCTGTTTCCAGTGATTGGACCTCCCATCGTAATAGCCCGCTTCAGCTTTCAGGTTGGTAATATCTCCATATGGCTTATTCTTAGCAAAGGATATGATCATCTGCGTATTGGGTTCATGCTGCATGCGATAGCCGATGCAGAGTTTGACCCGGTTCTGCCTACAAGCATCTATGATAGCCTGACATTCTTCCACCGTTCTGGCCATGGGCTTTTCGCACCAGACATGTTTGCCTGTATTAGCTGCTTTGATGGCATATTCGCTGTGCATTCCGGTAGGTAAGACTATGTAGATCACGTCGATATCGTCATTGTTGGCGATCTCATGCATGTTCTCATAGTTATAGACATTCCTATCGGGAATATTGTACCGACTCTGCCATCTCGGTACCTTACCCGGACTACCTGTTACGATACCTCTCAGCTCACAGTGTTGCGTAAGTTGGAGGGCTGGGGCCAGTAGATCTGTGCTATAGTAGCCAAGTCCCACCAGCGCCACGCCGAGTTTCCCGTTCTGACCAAATCCCGATCGAGGCAGAAGAAGCCCGAATGTGGCAATCGACGATAATGCTAATACCTTTCTTCTCTTCATCGCATATCCTATGATGGTCGCCAGTAAATCTAGTTTCCTCTTTGGCCTTTACCAATAGATTTAATTAATCCATCATACTAATCGCGATACACTTGAAACTGATCGTATTCAAAATGGCCTAAACTATATCTCTGCCAACCATTACCGAAAGATGGTAAAAGTTTGGGGTGCCCCTACTCGTATTTCAATGTCTTGGCAGGATTAAGTATCGCCACACGATAAATCTGTACGCCAATGGTAAGAAAAGCAAAGATAGTCACGATAGCCGCCGCAAGGATTACCACCATCCAAGGGAAGGAAATACGGAAGGCATAGTTATCCAACCATTGCTCCATACCCAGATAAACCGTAGGTATTCCTACTACAGTCGCTATACCGAGAAGCACGAAGAAATCCTTAAAGAAGATAAAGAGGATCTGAGGTATGGAGGCGCCCAGCACCTTGCGGACACCCACTTCCTTCTGTCGCTGCACGGCTATAAAACTCGCCAACCCAAAAAGGCCCAGCAACGCTACGAACATGGCGAATACCGCAAACGATGCAAACACATCCCCAAAACGCTTATCCTCCGCATAGAGGCGTGCAAAGCGATCGTCGAGAAAGGTGTATTTCAACGGTGCTGTCGGAAAGAAACTTGCCCAGGTAGCCTCGATATGTGCAAGCGCCTCACTGGTGTTTTGTGAGGATATTTTCACAATACTCCGAGATGGGTTTTCCCGGGTGTAGTAGATTGTCGGCTCAATTTTGTTTTTCGAACTCCCTCTACTCACGTCCGCCACTATACCTATGATCTTCACCTCATAGGGGTCCGGTCCCACACCAAATCGGACAGTCTGCCCGATCAGGTCTTCGGTCACCGGCAGGTTGAATCGTCTGATGAAAGCCTCGTTGGCAATCAGTGCAGCCGTATCGGTGGCCATATCCTTGATAAAATTTCTACCATAAAGGAAATTCACTTCCAACAGGTCGAGGGCGCGATCATCCACAACCTGTATGTAGGTGGTGCCTTGCATGGGCTCGGTCATTCCGATAATTGAAACTTCGCCGGCATTGGAATTGATGTCTGATGAACCACCACCGGGCAGGTTGGACATACGAGCAACGTCCACTATGGTATTGCTGGACTTCAGCTGCTCCATAAAGGCTTCCTGACGAGAAGCTTGCTCTTCCTCCTGGTCGCTTGACACACGCGGGTTGGCAAAGCCAATCACCTGATCTATGTCCATTCCGATATCCCTATTACGCATATGATCTACCTGCTGATAGACCGTAAAAGTCGCTGCTAACAGCACTAAAGATGCACCGAATTGCACGACAACCAGCGCTTTTCTCAATACCACACCCCTACCGGAATTGCGAAACTTACCTTTGAGCACCTCGACTGGCTTAAAACCGGAAAGGACCATTGCCGGATAGAAACCGGAAATAAATGCACCGGCCATAAAGAATAATATCAATGAGTAGACAAAGCGGGTCGATTCCCAGGTGTGGTTCAATATCGCCTTGTCCACCAAGGCCTGGAAATAGGACAGAGACAGTTCCGCAATAAACCAGGCCAACAACGCACCGAGCAGGTTGATGATAATGGCCTCAATAAAAAACTGCATGAGCAGCTGTCGCTTGTGCGCACCAATGACCTTCCTGAGCCCCACTTCTTTGGCTCGATCGATGGCTTTTGCGGTAGACAAGTTGACATAATTGACCCAGGCGATAATGAGAATGAAAATTGATATGATGGCCAATACCCCTATTGCCTTAGCATTTCCGTTGAGTTCCGGCTCATAAGTTCTGTCAGCCGACAGGTGCACTTCGCCTAACGGCTGAAGAGTGAATACCAGATTGGCATTATCTCCAATATATTTCTTCGAAAGCGGAAACAATTTCTCGTTTACGATAGTGTAGTCGGTTTCTTCGGTCAGCTTGATAAAAGTGTAATAGTTATATCCACTCCAGTCATCATCTTCCATCTGCTCTTTGAGGGTAGCCATCGATAGCAGAATATCAAATTTGTAGTGTGTGTTTTGAGGGATATCTTCAATCACGCCAACTACCTTAAATGGTCGTTCAAGACCGCTGTGAACGAAAATCGTCTCTCCAACAGCATTTTCTTTCCCGAAGTACTGAAGCGCTTTACTTCTGGTAAGCACTAGTGTATTTGGCTCCACCAGCAAGTCAGAGCCATCCTCATAGAGCACTTCATAGGTGAACAAATCAAGAAAATGCTCATCAGCTCCCACGATGTTGGTTTCTTCGATCACATTGTCACCTTGCTTAAAGGCTATTCGACGGTAATTATACGTCGTGCTATAGTCGATGATCTCAGGCAGTTCATCCGTAAGTACCTTACCAGAAGGCGCAAATGACATAGCATCCCTGACGCCCAATACTCCTTCAGTTACCTGATCTGTAGTCAGTCTGTATAGTTGATCCGCTTCTTCATAGTGTTGATCATAGCTGCGCTCAAACTGCACATATTCATTAATGAGCAAAAAGGCGGCTAAGCCAATGGCCAGTCCAAAGACATTCACGAACGTGTAGAACCGATGCTTGACCAGGGTTCTAACACTGATTTTGAGATAGTTTCTAAACATTGCGTTTTCCTTAATAATTGAGTTTTGACTAAATGACCTTATGATAGAAGGCCTGAACAGCAGCACTACCGCTATCAGATGCCTCCATTGTGAAAACTGTTGTTGTTGATTGCGTTGATATAGTTCTTCCAGGTCACCCTGGATGTCATCATAATATTCAGGGTGGCAGTACCAGCGAAAGAGTCCGTCCGCCAGTCGCTTGATCATGACAGCTTCATATCAAAGGCGATTGACGGGATAGCGTTCCAAAGCTCTGTTCTAACGTCTTTATTGTATTCGAGTGCTTTTTTCCCATAGGCTGTAATGGTAAAATAGCGCTTGGGCTTGCCTCCCCGTTGTTCGTTGGCTTCTCCTACTCTTGAGATAAGAAAGCCTTTGTCTTCCATCCTTCGCAGGGCCGACTGAAGGGCTCCCACACTCACCTTACGTTGAAGTTTCTCCTCTATCCTATCCTTAACCGCCACACCATAGGCTTCATCATAAAGCACTCCCACGGTTAATAGCACGATCTCTTCAAATTCTCCCAATTGGTATTTTTTCATAGCAAACTCCTAAATGTAGTATTGCAATGATAACGGATTTTATCCAATGTCCTAATTGTAGTATTGAAAAAACTAAAGTCACTTGTTAAGAAAAGGCTTGATAAGCCTCGGCTACTTCCAAAGTGAGCAACTAAAGAATGGGCTACTTCTTATTAATGGTCACCGTGATGTTGTAGCCCGACTTCTTCTGAGGCGGTGGAGCTGGTGGCTTAGGCTTGGAACTCACGATATGATAATTGACCTGTGTGGTACTATTCCGCTTAACTGACTTGGGCAGCTTAAAGTGGATTTTAATGTTTCGTTTGCTAGTTGTTTTAAAACCTCGATTAATCGCTTTCTCAAAAACCAGAGACTTTACCAGTCTTAGGGCCTCCTCGTCACAGCCATGTCCAATGCCTTTCTTCACCTCGGCGCTGATGACCTTGCCAAGCCCATCTACCACATAAGACAAGTCGACCGTTCCTTCTACCTTCGACTCCAAGGCTTCTTTGGGGTACTTTAGGTTCTCAGCTATGAACTTTTTCATCGCAGCATTGCCGCCGCGATAAGTCGGAGCTTTGAAGAAGTCATTGGCCTTTTTGGGCTTACCCATACTGCAATCTATCAAAACAATATCTCCCTGCAAAGACCGTTGGCTTTAGTGGAAATTCTCCACAGCTATATCTAAATTGTGGTTGAAATAAAGAATAGTAAAATGAAAAGACTAAGTCTAATTGCCCTTCTATTTGGATTATTAGCTGCCTCATCGAGTTATGCGCAGCAGATAGACTTCACAGAGACCACTGTAGACTATGGTGAGATCGCACGAAATGCTGATGGAGTCAGAGAGTTTACTTTCACCAATACAGGAGACGCTCCGCTACTCATCTCCAGCGCAAGAGGCAGCTGTGGATGCACAGTTCCATCCTTCCCACGTGAGCCGATTGAGCCGGGCGCATCGAATGTGATCAAGGTAAAGTATGACACCAACCGTATTGGCGCGTTCACGAAGTATGTGACTTTAACAACCAATGCTCTGGAAAACCCAACGGTCAGATTAACTATCCGAGGTGTGGTGAAACCTTCAGCGCCCAACGCCGGAGGGCAGTAGCACTTCGTTGGAAAATATCATAAATTAGATCCCGCCAACCGCGGGATTTTTTTTGCCTTATCCACGATGATATGATTAGAATAGTACAAGCCACGGAAGACCACCTGGATATGCTCATGCCCCTGTTCAATGACTATCGCCAATTCTATGGTCAGGAAAGTGATATCATGGGTGCAAGGATGTTTTTGCAACGAAGGGTCGAGAAGAAAGAGTCTGTTATTTTTATGGCAATGGAAGAGACGCTCGGCATTGGCTTTACGCAGCTCTACCCTACTTACTCATCGGTGACCATGGAAAAATTCTATATCCTCAATGACCTCTATGTAGCTGAGGAGCATCGCAACAAGGGTATCGGTGAGCGACTATTACATCAGGCCAAGCGGTTTGCGGCAGACTTCAAACTCAAAGGGCTAGCACTGGAAACGGCTAAAGACAATCCGGCACATAAGCTCTACGAACGACTAGGCTGGGTCAGAGACAAAGACTTCTACCATTACTTCTGGACAAATACGGGAGATAAACTCTACTAGCCCAATGTCCAGGCTTTGGTATCCTTGTCGATCGTCGTACACGGATCGTACCTACCGGGAATAGGGTCGTACGCCAACAAAGTCTCCCCTGCCAGTTCGGTCGAGAAATATCCCCAGGTCACCAAATCTTTGAGCTTACCAAAAAAGTTCTTCTCCGGCGAAGGTAGCATTTGGGTACCCCAGATTCTGGGATACTGGAAAGGATTGGCTGCTTCCAGTTCATCTAAGAACTCGGTCTTTTGCTCTTGAGTACATTGCTCGAAGGCCTGTCCAAACCTAGCTTCACATTGTTGCATCAATGCATCCAGGTCAGCCTTGAACTTAGCCGTATCTTCATCAGACATTACATTGGCGAGGAGCGAGTCGAGGAACCTGGGGACTCCCAGATCTTTAGCTCCGGGGGTATCCGTTTCCGGTAGGATGGCCTCAGCCAACGCCTCCAGCGTAGCGGCTTGATGCTTACTCAGCTGCTGAGGTATCCAGTAGATCTTGGGGTCATAGGCACAGCTGGAAACCAAACTCGCTAATGCAGGCGCAGACAAGGTGTATCCAAAAGCCAGCGCCATATTTTTGACTGCATCTCTTCTTTCCATGATTATAAGTTTCCTTTTTTGAGTTGATCAACGGCATAGTTGGCCGCTCGGGCTGTCAATGCCATGTAGGTGAGCGATGGGTTCTGACAGGCGGATGAGGTCATACACGCGCCATCAGTTACGAACACATTCTCAGCACCGTGCACCTGATTCCATTTGTTGAGGACAGCCGTATTTGGATCATTGCCCATCCGCGCCGTACCCATCTCGTGTATACCCAGCCCGGGTGCACCCAGGTCATCAAAGGTCGATATGTTCTTAAACCCGGCCTTCTCCAACATCTCTCCAGCCGAGTCCTTCATGTCCTTGCGCATCGTAAGCTCATTCTCCTTAAACTCACAGTCAAAGGTCACCATCGGTAGCCCAAATGGATCCTTTTTGTCCTCATTGAGATACATGCGATTGCTAGGGTCAGGGAGCATCTCACCAAAACCTACCAGGTCCATGTGCCATGGCCCAGGCTGCATGAGCTTCTCCTTGTATTCAGCGCCATAGCCATCGGCGTAGGTGGATTGTCCCCAGTTGTCGCGGCTCGCCCCACCCTGATAGCCAAAGCCTCGTACATAGTCATCGCGCTTACTCGCATCATCCAGATTTCTAAATCGTGGGATGTAGATACCGTTGGGTCGTCGACCTTTATAGTATTTGTCTTCAAAGCCATCGATGAAGCCCATCGCTCCTACTCTGTAGTGATGATCCATCAGGTTGCGTCCGAGCTGGTCACTGTCATTGCCCAGTCCATTGGGGTACCTATCGGAAATGGAGTTCATCAATATGGCGGTAGAACCAATGGCCGAAGCATTGAGAAAGATCACCCTGGCAAAGTACTCTGTGGTCGCTTTGGTCTGTGCATCGATCACGCGAACACCTTTGGCCTTGCCCGTCTGGTCGTCATAGATCACCGAGTGCACAACAGAATGCTCCCTGATGGTCAGGTTGCCGGTCTTCTCCGCATCCGGGAGTGTGGACGACACACTGCTGAAATAGCCTGCAAATGGACAACCACGATCACAACGGTTGCGATACTGACATGGCCCTCGCCCATTATGTGCTACGGTAAGGTTAGTCACCCGGCCGCTGGTCATTGCCCGGCCACCGAATTGCTCAGCTAAATTATCTCTCAGATGCTGCTCCACACAGTTGAGCTCCATCGGCGGTAAGAACTGGCTATCGGGCAACTGTGGTAGTCCCAGCGCCTCGCCGCTAATGCCTACATAGCGCTCCACATAGTCATACCATGGCGCTATATCCTTGTAGCGGATGGGCCAGTCGATCCCTATACCTTCTTTGGCGTTGGCCTCAAAGTCGAGCTCACTCCAGCGGTAGGTGTGCCTGCCCCAGGTGAGCGAACGGCCCCCTACCTGATAACCCCGAATCCAGTCGAACCGCTTGTCTTCATCGTAGGGGTTTTCCTTGTCGTTGACAAAGTTGTCCTTGTTGGTATAACCGATCCAGCCGGTGCGACTTTGCTTGTCATACTCGTCCATCACTTCAGCAGGGAGTGCACCGCGATTGGGCATATCCCAATCGTCGAGGGTAGCATTAGGATAGTCGAGGTGCTTGATCATCCTGCCTCGTTCGAGCACGAGCGTTTTGAGACCTTTTTCGGTCAGCTCCTTGGCAGACCAGCCACCGCTGATGCCAGAGCCTACCACGATCGCATCATAGGTATTGGGGTTGTCTTGTTTGGGCATAGGATTAGTTAAAGTACTTATAGTCAATTTAACTATAAAACTCTTTATGACAAGGATATAATAGTCAGCGACCTGTCATTAATGCTTCGCTCATCAGGAATTTCGACCCACTCAGTGTCACCTATAAGGGACGCTGAGTTCTTGCTGGATAATAGTTGTGGACTAATAGTCCTTTACGAGTGACTTTGAGGAGATAAAATACCTTCTAATGTTAATTGGTCCTTAGCCTATAACACGTAGAAAAAAACATGTGAACATTGCATTGGCCTGATAAAATCCTATTTTAAAGTTTAGTCTATTCTATTAATGGTTATGTGCAATAATGAGTAACGAAGACAAAATAACTCTTGAAGACATAGAATCTTCCGTAAGGTTGATCAGAAGTCAAATAAAGATTCCTTCGAACGTGCTCAAAGAATGGGTCAGAATACTAGATAAGCTACTTCCCGAAGAGATTAGGGATGATCAGATAGAATACAGTATTGCCAGCGCATCGAAGGAAAAGCCGTCCTCCGAGGATATAAAAGAAACACCAATAGCGCTAGCATTAATACTAAGAGACCTTGCTGCAAAGGCCTATCAAAGAACAGTGGCACATGCTATAGATTCTGCTTAGGATTCGACGGACAAGGCTCTAACTAATAGAGCGAAAGACCTAAAATTGGAGTTTTCAAAAAAATTAGAAGCCTCTGAAAATCGTATTCGCGTTAAAGCCGGCCCCAATTACGTTCCCCTTGCCATCGATCAAGTGCTAAGATGGACAACTCTTTATACTTATGGTCCTCTTGGCAATCACAAGGAGTGGAGTGGTAGTGATTCATCGGATTATCTCTTAATTAGTCAATTTTTTATCATCCCCCTGATCACTCTAGTACTCACTTATTTTCTGGGTAGACGCAATTCTAGAATTAATGAAAAACTGATTGCGAAATTGAACCTTACTGAACGAGTTGTTTTAAGTAAAGGCGCAAATCAATCCCATTACTTTCTGTTAATTTCAATAGCTCTTATTGGATTAATTGTTGCTCATGTTCTTAATCCGGAAACCAATAATTGGGCTCAATCGATCACGGCCCTTATTCCTTGGACCATCTATTTAATCATTTATAGTGCACTCGATAATGGCAAACTTGCGGAAACAGCGCTGTTAGAAAAAGTTGAAAAATCAACTGATTACAATAAATCTCTCTCCGCTGACGATAATGATGAAGTGCTCGTCGGTTTATCTGAAAAACTAAGATCAATAGCCGGAAAATTAGAGGCCTATATCCTTGAAAGTGCGCTTTTTGGCGCACTGGCGTTCAGTGGGTTCTTACAAATAATGGCCGAGGATCTTGTGAGTTTTGAAGCAATCAATGATTTTGGCCAAGATCTAAAGTCTCTTGCTATTGGAATTGTCCATCTTGATAAATCACGACTAGATCTATCTTTTTTGAGCTCCGTTTCTACTGTCTACTGTTTGATCGCTATTGAAACCTTAATCTGTTCCATCCTTTTCTTGACGGTAATTGCATCTCGCCTTAGGTTTGGCAGTCTTGCTGACAAAATTAAGGTCCATATTGAATTTGCGAACAGTTATAACCTTAAGGAAGAAGCAATTCTTGTTGATGAGAATCGAGATGAGAGCCGTTTGGTTTTTGTTAATGAGAAAATTGCGGAAAACCTTAAAACTGCTGAACGCACATTAGATCAGATCCTACCAGTAACTGAATCCATGAAGGTTTTCAGAAATGGAGGTATCCTTACATTTTTGATCGTATTAATCACAAGTGCACTTCTTATTTCTCCACTTCTTTCAGTCAGTTTTCTCGTCTTGAGTCTGTTTATGTTGGCCTACTTTCAGGCTAACAAGATCTACTCAGCTTTTGCGGCCTTTCGATATAGTCTTCAATATGCCATGATCAATTATAGTCACTATATTCTATTATTGAGTTTGGCTTGTGTGCTTTTCGGTTCGCTAGCTTCCACACTATTTCAATTTCCCTATTTTCAATGGCCAGTTGGACTTGGCTTAATCATCGTGGGTATATATCGGACCTTTCAAATCCTTATCATTGACTCCCGCGATCCAAATTATGATGGACGTTCAGATCTTCATTTAACATTGAAGTTTTTTTGGGCCTTAGGTGAACTGATTGTTTTGGCTCATTTTTTTACATGGGTTGCACTCAATGATCCATTCTGGCTTATTTTCATTGCCTTTTGGATTCTAATTATCGTTTATCCTATCGTAATCTGGAAGCTTACATCGAGTTTATGGGTACGTTTATTTTCAATATTTGTGTTCATGCTTTTATTCTTGATTTTTTATGATCCATCAATAATATTTGATATTTCGACAATTGAATCGAACATTGATGCTATTATTGTCTTTGCCCTTAGTATAGTATTAACCGTAATCCATTATCGTAATAAAGCTCATATTCATAAATCCGTCAGAGCCATCTTTCTTGGAGTGATTATGTTATTGTTGAGCCTTCGTTTTTTAATTGGACCATTTCAATTGTCAATACATCTGCAATCCAAAAACTTGAGTGATATTATGTTAATTGAGGACGCATATAACATAATAACTATAGATGATGAGGATAAGCTACATTTGATTTACTCTGCGGCTGCTTTACTTAACAATAAGTATTCTTCAGCAAGTGCGGATATTGAAAAAGTCCGGTTCGCAGAATTTATTTTTGAATCTACTTATCGGCAATTTGGTGGTAGGGATCAGGGGCTTGCAAATGATTTCTTTTTAGAACAAACTCAGTACGATAGTCTTATGAATTATACCGTGAGATTCAATATTGATCAATCGTTTAAATTAAGTTATAGTGATTATGATGATCTCATGGCCAAATATTATGGGGTAAGAAACCCCAAGAGGGACTGTACTGATTGCTTGTAAGAATACCTATTTGATTCTTATGAAAACACACCTCCTGCCCACCCCAGAAAGTCAGCAAAGTTTCTATCAGCGCTACCACGATAAAGGCCCCATCGTGATGCTCAATGTGCTTAAGTACAGGAAGGTCGCGGATTATACAAATCACCATACACTCGATCCCGGTCATGAGATCTCGGGTCAGGAGGCCTACCAATTGTACTCCGCAGCTACCCTACCCTTAGTGCACAAAGCGGGCGGTGAAGTAGTCTACTTGGGCACTAGTGATAGCTTTCTCATCGGCCCTGAGGAAGAACACTGGGATGCCATCTTGCTGGTGAGGTATCCATCCGCAGAAAAGTTTATCGCCTTTGCCGGAAGTGAGGAATACCTCAAAACCGCAGGCCATAGGACAGCCGCTTTGGAAGACAGCAGGTTGCTACCCACTGCTCCACCACCTGCGTAAAACACTACCCCCTTGGTCTGAAGCACACAGAACAATAATCCGTACTCAAAGGCTTACGAAGATTCCAGATTATTGCCTACTGTCCAACCGTAAGTGTGAGACATAGGCACAAGCTTACGGGCATTAATAATTACGTAACTTTCTTTTTCTATTTTCATTAAATTAGAAAGATGAAGAAGCATTTGGATATCAAAGATCAACTATATAAACTCATTGAAAACTCAGAGGATGAGCATCTACTCAAAATGGTTTACGCCATACTAAACGATCAGATGAAAGCTCAGGATAATCCCATTCAACTTACAGCTTCTCAAGAAAAAGAGCTTCTTCAAGCTTATAATGAAAGCTTGGATGAATCCAATCTCCTAGAGCTTGAAGAACTCAAAGAAAAGAACTCTAAATGGCTCGAAAAATAAAAACCACTAAGAGAGCCAGACGAAGATTCGAAGAAATAAAAGAATACCTCACCGAACAATTCGGAGAACATACGACTCAAAGGTTTGTGAGAAGAGTCTTTGCATTTTATGATGTGATTTCAGCATTTCCCAGAATAGGCACTCTTCATAATCCTGAAAAAGGGATTTATGGATATGTCTTAGAAAAACCTGTATCCGTATTTTATCGGTTCAATGAAAATGAAGTCGTAATCCTTAATTTCTTTGATAATAGATCCGATCCAAATCGCATTAAACATTAGCTTTATCTGGAGTCTGCCCCTGATCTGTGGCACACTGAACAATGATCCGCACTTAAGGTCTGTGAGACATGGCCCTTGGATATAGCCCGCATTCAGCTTTTGGAAACCCCCAACCGCGCGAAGCAGACTTTCCAAAAGTTCATCTCCGGAGAACCCGTTATTCTGAATCCAGTTTAGGGTACCAGCCAAATTAATCACTATATCCCTAAGGAAACCGCATTATCTTAGCCTTAACCTTACTTATATGAAAAACCTAATAATTATTGCGGTAGCGCTAATGGCATGGTCCTGTACACCGGAAACAAAAGCTCCTGACGCTCAGCCGGCAGAAATGGCGTCCATCGAAGCAGCGTATATTTCCCCTGAAGCATTCAAGCAAATGAACCTGCCCTTTTCACAAGTCGTGAAATATGGCAATGTGCTGTACCTCTCCGGCCAATTGGGAAATCTCCCAGGCACCACAGAACTGGTCGAAGGTGGCATAGGTCCTGAAACCATCCAAACCATGGAAAACATCAAAGCGGTATTGGAAGCGAACAACTCCTCCATGGATCAGGTGATCAAATGCACCTGCATGCTGGCAGATATTGCCGAATGGCCAGCTATGAATGCTGAGTACAGCAAGTTCTTCCCTAATAATAAACCGGCAAGGAGTGCCCTCGGCGCTTCGGGGCTGGCGCTGGGCGCAAGAGTTGAGATTGAGTGTATGGCTTATGTTAAATAGTGTACGCCTAATTATCTATCTCCTCAACTTATGAAAAACTTCCCCAACGCCTTTGTGATCATGATCTGCGTGATCGTTTTCTCATGGGTCATGACCTTTTTGGTGCCCAAAGGTCAATTTGAAAGGATCGTTGATCCGGATACAGGCGTCACCAGAGTGGTGAGTGGTTCATATGAGACCATAGCAAGTGATCAGCTATCGCTATTTGACTTAATGTTGGCCTTCCCAGAAGGTATCATTGGACGTGCTGACCTTATTGTACTCATCTTATTGCTAGGGTCATGCTTCTATGTGATCGAACAGACAGGTGCGCTAAGTCAGGGGCTTATCAAACTAGGTAGTCTATTCAAAGGCAAAGAGTCGCTTGCCCTCATCGTGCTTTCTTTGGCATTTGCGCTGGCCGGTGCATCTATTGGCTTGCATGAAGAAATCATTGCTTTAACACCTATACTTCTGATATTCAATAGAAGCCTTGGATATGATCCGTTTGTGACGGTTATATCAAGTCTGGGGTCTGCTACACTTGGTGCCTCATTTAGTCCATTTAACCCATTTGGCATCTTGATAGCGCAAGCGTTGGCCGAAGTGCCACTCATCTCAGGGGCAGGTTATCGGATGATCTTTCTAATACTGGCATTCATAGCCTGGACGGCTTACATCGTTTATTATGCTAATCGTCATAAAACAGCAGTCGTGAATACTCAGGAAATTCCTCCAAAAATGACCATCAGCAGTATGATCATCCTCACAATGTTGGTCGCAACATTTTTGATATCAGGATATGGGTTATTGGGTCTCGACTGGGGTTTCAATGAACTTTCAGGCTTATTTTTTGTGCTCGGTATTGCTTGTGGCTTGATCGGCAAGCTGGGCATTAATGGTACCGGTGAAGCTTACAGTAGGGGCCTTAAAGAAATGGCTTACGCAGCTGTGATAATTGGCCTAGCCAATAGTATCTCATTGATACTAGCAAAGGGCATGATCATCGATACCCTTGTCGAAGGCCTATTCGGATCTCTGCAGTATCTACCTGCGCAACTGTCCGCAGTGCTTATGCTGTTTGGCCATGTACTACTTCACTTTCCTGTTCCGAGCACTTCAGGACAGGCCCTCATGACCATGCCTATTCTTGTACCTTTATCCGACTTAATTGGCATCTCGCGGCAAGTGTGCGTGCTGGCCTACCAATATGGTGCGGGCTTACCCGACATCCTGTCGCCCACCAATGGTGCATTGGTAGCCATCCTCGCCATTGCTGGGATTAGGTACGATCAATGGCTAAGCTTTATCTGGCGACCATTCCTGCTTGTGATAACAATTGGTGCAATAGCTATCGTGATCGGAGTACTGACCGGCTATAGTTGATAGTCAGTCGCATTCCGCTAGCACCCAATTCATATCACCGTACCTTTGCTTTCACAATCCAATTTGACGATCATAGGGCACGATGAAGAACCTGAAATACACCGCCAACTTCTGCGAGGAAAACATTTGGCAGCTATGCCAGCACCCTGATCTAAGTGATGCTGTGAGGCGTGTGCTATTCGTTTCGAGCCTTAGCAGGAATAGCCCACTTCACTTCCAGAAGTCAGCGCAAGGTGATGCTCCGGTCTGGTGGGATTATCATGTGATACTTCTGACCTCCGACGCTGATACTCATTTGATCTATGACTTTGACAGCACGCTACCCTTCCCTGCCAGTGCTGACAAATACTTATCGGGTACTTTTCAAAAAGTCCCGACGATGAAACCGGAAGACCGACCTTTGTTCAAAATGATCGATGGTCAGGAGTACGTCAGCGATTTCGATTCCGATAGGTCACACATGCGAGATGCAAACGGCAACTGGATATTCGAGCCACCAACATGGCCCAAGATCGAGACGAATGGAGGGATGAGTTTGGTGAGTCTAATGGACTTCTCTGGCGCCAACTCACAGCGGATTTATACGTTGGAGGAAGTTTTGCACTTAATTGATTAAACCAACCCGATAGCAACGACTTCAAATGCTGGTAGAGCCCTTTATTCCCTTTCTGCTGCTTGCCTTTGCTCTTTTTGCAACGCCAGGGCCTGCCACCTTAAGCATAGCCGCAAGCGGGGCGGCATTCGGTTTTGGGAAGACGGTCTATTATATTCTGGGACTAATCGTTGGCATGATCATCATTTTCTTGATGGTCGCGCTGGGGCTGGGATTGTTGTTCGATCAATACCCACTGGTACATACGGTTTTCCAATGGGTGAGCCTGCTCTACATGCTCTACCTGGCCTATAAGATAGCAACTGCTCCGCCGCTCCATTCTGCTAAGGCCAAGCCACTCGGCCCTCTGCAAGGCATCATGCTCAACCTGATCAATCCTAAGGCTTACTTTGCCGTGATCACTTTGGTATCCCAATATACACGCCCAGGAGTGGATTATTTTCCCAGCTTTTTTGCGTTGATGTTTTGGAGCATGGCTTATGCCTTCTCTACCAATCTTGTTTGGGCATATGGCGGCACTTTCATTGCCAGCAAGCTGTCTTCGGATAAGGTGGCTACCAAAATCAATATTGGCTTTGCTGTACTGCTGGTAGTGAGCATCGTTTGGACGATGCTCCTCTGATTCAGATGACCATAAGATGGCGTCCTATATTGAGGCACATTGACTAAATTCAGGTATGAATGAGTTGCTAAATAGGCGGGTCAGCTTCACCTCAATGTGCCAGGGAACTGTCGAAGACTACAAGATCATAGCCGCAAATGACGCTAAAACCAACGATGAGCTGCCGGAGCGACTGGTGGACCATTTGAAAGAAATGGCCAAAGACGATGGCGCCTACCATATCAGCCGGCTTGATCACGTGCTACAATGCGCCACCCGTGCGCACAGAGATGGTGCCAGTGATGATTGGATCATCGGTGCATTGCTTCATGACATAGGCGATGTGTTGGCGCCATTCACGCATGGTCAGGTAGCGGCCGAGATCCTTCGCCCATTCGTATCCGAAGAAGTCACCTGGACGGTGCGGCATCATGGGATTTTTCAAATGCACTACAATGCTCTATTGACAGCAGAAGAGCGAAGGAGTCGCGAGCAGTTCAAGGATCATCCCTATTATGAAAGTGCAGTCAAGTTCTGTGAACTTTGGGATCAATGCTCCTTCGACCCTAACTACGAAACCGAGCCACTGGACTTCTTCATTCCCACCATTCAGAGAGTCTTTTCAAGAGTTCCTTTTAGTCAAGGTAGCTGGTAGATAAATTCGAACTCATGTTAGGCTGTGAGCTATAAAGCCTGTCAGCAGGACGGTAGTTGTGGGTGACAACACCCACAACGGCAGAGGTAGACGCCTACTCATTTTTTGTCAGGAGGCCGTTAAGAATTGCTAGGTGTAATTCTCTGGAATAGGCGGTGCTCTATCTCTAGTTTTTGCACCCATCAGAATAAAAATTCAATTTATTCGCAACCTTATTTTCTAATTGCAGGTATAATACGAATATCCATATTACCTGCAATTAGAAAATAAATATGTCAAAGCATCAACTAGGAGAATTCGAAGAGATCGTCATGCTGACCATCGGTGTTCTCAATGACAAGGCGTACGGCTTGGCCATAAAGAAAGAGATCGAAGAGCGGCTCAATAGATCTGTCAGCATGGGCGCTTTGCACACTGCGTTATACCGACTGGAAGACAAGGGATTCCTTACTTCGGAGTTGGGTGAAGCCACCAAGATGCGGGGAGGTAAGCCCAAGCGCTTTTTTAAGGTCACTGTCCATGGACAGAAGAATTTGCAGCAGGCCATGGATGATCGTCAGCAGCTCTGGAATGATATCCCAGCGGGGGTATTCGAACTGAACCCCTCATCCAAATGAGTGCACCTCCAAAAATACTGCTCAGGCTACTTCAACTTTGCGCGCCTCTTGGCAGGCTCGATGATATCGAAGGTGACACGTTGGAGCTCTATCAGGAGCGACTAGAAGAAAAGGGATCGCCAAGGGCCAAAATACTGCTACTCACTGACTGCCTCAGTTTACTCAGACTCAAAATACTCACAACAACTACAACTTCAGGAACTCATATCATGATCGGTAATTACATCAAAACCAGTTCTCGGGCACTTCTTAAAAACCCGGTAACCTCTGCTATCAGCATATTCGGCCTTGCGTTAGCCATTGGCTGTGCCATCACCACCTACGTCTGGATGGATTTTCAACTACATCTCGACTCTTTCCACCCCCATCTAAACAACACCTACCAGGTAGTCAGTAAGGTGATCGAAAAGGACGAGTTGGTCCTGCATGGGCCGTCCCCACTCCCACTTTCACAAAGCCTGTTAGCCGATCAACCAGAGGTCAGGTTTGCTGTGCGGATGCAGTATGCACAGGCTAATGTCCGCTTTGACAGAAATGTTTTTCAGGAACGCGTGCTCTTTGCTGACCCTAGCTTCATGTATGCTTTCGAGTTTCCTATCCGGTACGGAAATAGGTCGGCGCTGGAAACCAGAGGAAATATTATGATCAGCGAAGATGTGGCCACTAAGTATTTCGGTGAATATAATCCCATGGGTAAAGAAATGAAGCTTCAGTTTGCCCAGGGCGCTAAGCAGACATTCGTGGTAGCGGGAGTATTCGAAGAGCGACCCTCCAATGCCAGCTTTGGCCCTTCGATATTGCTTCCTTTGGAGCATTATTTTGACATTGAAGATCAAAGAGAGAATGACTGGTCAGCCTTCAATAGCGCCACTTTTGTAGTGCTGGATGAGTCAAGTCTCACAGCACTTGATGAGCGGCTAGCCAGCTATGCTGAAATACAGAATGCAGCCAATGGTGACCTGAAAGTGGATGGGTTCGAGCTCATCCGCCTACCGGAATTGAGTCATCGGGCTTGGGAAATACATCAATCGGTAGCTCATGGTAATAGTATGGATGGTGTTTATGGGATGCCCTTCATAGGAACGCTACTATTGATTATGGCCTGCTTCAACTATGTGAATGTAGCAGTATCCACCGCGACCAGGCGACTTAAAGAAATAGCTATTAGAAAAGTAATGGGCAGTGCTAGACAAGGTATCATTATCCTCTTTCTGGTTGAAAACCTGTTGGTCTCGTTGTTCTCTATTCTGCTGGGTGTAGCACTTTGCTACTACTTTTTCCAACCTGGCTTTAGTGCCATGGCGGGTATTGAAATTCCATTTGCATTTTCTTCCCCACAAATTGCCTTTGGCTTTTTCCTGGCCATTTTTCTATTGACCGGTATTTTCTCTGGTGCCTATCCCGCCTTCTACATATCTAAGTTTCAGCCGAATGCCATCATCAAAGGCAGTTTGAAGTTTGGTAATTCCAACCTCTTTAGTAAGGTGCTTTTGACCTTGCAGCTCTTTATTGCCTTTACCAGCATTATCGGCAGCCTCATTTTTACTGACAATGCGATGTTTATTAAGGAGCTCGATTGGGGTTACGAACCCAATAATGTCCTTGCCATCAGAGTCAATGATCAAAAACAGTACGACCTACTGAGAGAGACCGCCCTCACCAACAATTCGGTAATCGCCGCAGTTGGAGCTTCGGGGCACGTCGGTGTTGACAATCGATTTACGGTAGTGAGTCAGCTGGAAGATCAGATCAAGACACTGGCTTATGATGTAAGTCCGGGATATCTGGAGACTTTGCAAATACCACTGCTGGAAGGGCGGTATTTTGAGGAGAACAAGTCGCTTCAGGAGTCCAGAAGCATGATCGTCAATCGGGCCTTTTCTGATCGCATGGGCTGGGATTCACCTATCGGAAAAACATTAACCTTTGACGGTGTAGATCGAACAGTCGTAGGGCTCACTGACAATTTCCATCATACTTTCTTTGGTTACGATGAGATTCGCCCCATGATTTTCACCGCCAATGAGACACCTGAGTATGATTACTTAGTACTCAAAACAGAGCAGGGCAATACCGTGATGGTTGACGGGGCTATGCAGGAGGCTTTCCATCAGATCGCTCCCGATGATCCCTACTCAAAATACTATCAGGATGAAATCTTCAATAGAGCGTATCACAATGTAGATACGAACATAGCCCTCATGATCACCATCGCGATCATTTCCATTATTCTATCATGCCTGGGCCTCTATGGCTTGCTATCATTCAGTATCCAGAAGAGATTCAAGGAATTTGGTATACGCAAAGCACTGGGTGCCGAGTGGCAGCACATCGTGAAGACCATTGCTAAGCAATACGCCCCGATTATTCTGGTATCCTTTGTTATTGGGGTACCCATAGCCACCTACTTCATCAATGGAACAGGGCACAGCATGTTCTCCATCACCAAGCCTTTGAACCCCTTGACTGTGCTGCTAGCGCTTGCTATTATCATTTCGTCACTCGGTATCACCGTATTCTCACAGATCTACAAGGCGACCAGGGTCAACCCTTCGGATGTGTTGAAGTCGGAATAACAGGAGCATCTAAACCCTACTATATCAACTTTACAAAACTGTCACATTGTGGTTCTCGAAATGTCAACTACCTGGGATTTCGACCAACCCAATCAGACAGTTCTTTTCTTAGGAAAACAACTTGACAGAGTAGGGTTACTTAGCCACTTCCTCACCAAGAGATATACTTATATAGTACCCGAATGAGTCGGTAGGCAGCATCCATAGATTCTGCCTCATACTCAATGGTCACACCATCTATGCGCTTCATACCGGGAATACTCATCGCAATATCAGCTCGGGTGGTACGCGCAGATTTCATTCTTAAGATAGTAGGTTCAGCTACTTCAAGAGGCTTGGCTGACTTTAGATTTTTCAATGCCGCTAATGTCTCTTGCTTCAGCAATTCTTTGACCTTGTCGGGATGAATGAGGTTAGCAGCACTTGATCCCACAGCAGTCTTGGTTGTGACAGTACGGGTCGGCACCACCTTAGTAAACTCTTCAACAAACACATTGTCACCACTGGCCAGGATGACCGGGACACCAAGCGCACCGGCAAAATGCGCATTAAGACCACCCTCTCCGACCTCAGTGCCGTTGATCCACAATCCTTTGACCGAACCTGATCCGGTATGGGCGAGAAACCCACCTTCAGTGCCGGCTCTGGCATGATAGCCAATGAAAATAGCAGCATCAAAAGTGTCATCCAGGCCTTGTACCATACCCAGAGGTTTGATGTTGCTTTGCAAATACCTGACGCGAGGATCAAGCTGAGTATGCAGAAGGTTCTGCATGTCACCATGACTATCGTTGACCAGTACCTCGGCTGGCCCAAACTCAAATATGGCAGCCACTACAGCATTGACTTCATCCGTCATCAGCTGACGCCCGGTTGCATAATCTTTACCGTCACTGCTGACCATTTTCGGAGTACCGATCCCTCCTATGCCCTCCATATCGACAGATATGAATATTTTCAATGGTGATTGTGCAGCGACTTGCAGAAACAACCCCAGCGTAAGGGCCAAGCTAAATATCCTTTTCATCTACTCAAAGTAGGCATTCACCTGCTTTGAAACAAGGCACTCACCGCTCTCGCGCTGGAAGGTATTTTGGATTTAGAGGATTTAGCTGTTTTAAGCTAAAAATCCCACTCGTCATTGAGTCGGGTAATGGCGTGATGGGCTGTGAGATCAAATTGGCAGGGTACGATGGAGACATAGTTATTTGCGATAGCCCACTCGTCATTGTCTTCACCCTTGTCATGGTTGACAAAGTTGCCTACCATCCAGAAGTAGTCTCTGCCGTTAGGGTCTCGGCGTTGATCGAACTCCTCTTCCCATCGGGCATTGGCCTGACGGCAAATCTTGATCCCTCTGATAGATTCATTCTGCTTATGCGGAATATTTACATTGAGCGCTGTTGCCTTGGGTAGTCCTTTCGACAATGCTTCGGACGTGATTTTCTCAACATACTCATCCACATGAGACAAGTCTGCATTTGGACTAAAGTCGCAAAGCGAATAACCTATGGCAGGCGTACCTTCGATGGCACCTTCAATAGCTGCTGACATAGTACCGGAGTACAACACACTGATAGACGTGTTGCTTCCATGGTTAATACCGCTAACAACCAGATCTATTTTACGGCTTTTGAGCACATGATGCTTTCCAAGCTTGATACAATCTGCCGGTGTACCGCTGCATTTGTACGCCTCTACCCCTGGAAAAATATCCGACTCTGTCAATCTGAGGGTGTCACCTACCGTAATGGCATGCCCCATCCCGGACTGAGGGCTGTCAGGCGCAACCACCACCACTTCACCGAGGTGTTGCATTACCTCTACCAGTTTCCTAATGCCTCGTGAATCGATACCATCGTCATTAGCGACGAGAATCAGCGGTTTGCCCATAGTCAGAGTGAATTGTAAAATGCAGTGATTCTCACCAAATCCCGCATTCTGTCTGTTTTGAGTTTATTGTCTTTGATAAATTCTTTGACGCTCGGCATCTTATTGCCCATCAGCGCTGCAAGCTCACCTTTTTTACCATTGTAAAGGGTGATATTTCCCTTCCTATCAAGGAAGTAATAAGTGTAAGCTAGTCGCTGGCGCGTATTATAGCCGCCCATCGCGTAGGTTTGCATTTGGGGTACCGTCTCTTCCACGATAGCCTCTCTCACAAGTAAGGTCAGTGGCCCCTCATACAACACCTCAAAGAGGATGGGCACCTTGTAATCATAGTTGATGGCATAGGCCAATGAATAGAATTGGCGATAGTTCTCGACAGATTCATCAAAGATTTCAAAGAAGAGCATTTTGCGGCTGCTGTAGGTTTTCATCACCCCATCCACCTGGATTTGGACTGCATCTGCAGTCATGTCATACTTGATATTACCTTTGAGTGTGTCTTGCTCGGAATTCACCATCCAGCCCTCATGCCACATCTGCGAGGGGAAACTCTGGGCAAAAAGTAATTGTCCAGTTATTATTAATGTTACTATCAGCGTCAGCCGTCTTATCATCCTATTTTTTCAAAATACTGTGACCCATCTTGTCCCGCTTCGTTTCCAGATATTTCTGATTGTGCTTGTTGGGACTAATTTCGATTGCCACATTCTCCACAATTTCCAGGCCATAACCCATCAAACCAACGCGTTTTTTAGGGTTGTTAGTGAGTAACCTCAATTTTGTTACACCAAGATCACGTAGTATCTGAGCGCCCACACCATAATCGCGCGAGTCCATTTCAAAACCCAGCTTCAAATTGGCCTCTACCGTATCATAGCCCTGCTCCTGTAATTTGTAGGCCTTTAATTTGTTGATGAGACCAATGCCCCTGCCCTCCTGATTCATGTAGAGCACCACTCCTTTACCAGCCTGTTCTACCTGCTGCATTGCAGCGTGAAGTTGGCCTCCACAGTCGCATCGGCATGAGCCGAATATGTCACCTGTGACGCATGAGGAATGCACTCTGACCAACACTGGTTCACCCTCTTCCCAAGTACCTTTCACAAGTGCCAGGTGGTTTTCGCCTGTGCTTTTCTGCTTGTAGGCGTAAAGTTTAAAGTCCCCAAAATCAGTAGGCATGTGCACATCAATTTGACGCTCAATGAGGCTTTCTTTCTCAAGTCGATACTCGATTAAGTCTTTTATCGAAACAAGCTTAAGATTGAATTTGTCTGCCACCTTTCTCAAGTCCGGAAGCCTCGCCATTGAGCCATCTTCATTGAGGATTTCGACGAGGACTCCAGCTGATTGCAAGCCAGCCAGTCGAGCAAAATCAACCGCCGCTTCAGTGTGACCCGTCCTTCTCAGCACGCCACCCTTTTTGGCTTTCAAGGGGAAAATATGGCCGGGTTTACCCAACTGCTCGGGTTTAGTATTAGGATCGACCAATGCCTGGATCGTCTTATATCTGTCCGTCGCTGAGATTCCGGTAGTCGTGCCATTACCAATAAGGTCAACGGATACGGTAAAAGGGGTCTCGTATGCTGCGGTATTTTTACCCACCATCAACTCAAGACCGAGCTCATCACATCTATCTTCAACTAATGAAGCACAAATCAAACCGCGCCCCTCTTTCGCCATGAAATTCACAATTTCCGGCGTGATTTTCTCAGCAGCACAGATAAAGTCGCCCTCGTTCTCTCTATCCTCATCATCTACTACGATAATGATCTCACCATTCCTGATGGCTTCTATCGCTTCTTCTATGCCGTCAAGCATGCTTTGGTCGTTCATTCTTGGTTTTCGTTTATGGCCGCAAAACTAACATGTATATAATTAACTGAGGGGTCGATTAGTTTCAATCACCAACCATTATCTGGCTGTAACATTACCCAGCTCGCTTGCAATGGATATTTCTAGTTTTTTCAACTCGTTGTGCATGCGCAGAATATCTTCTTCATTCTTGTCAGGTTTATTCTCCATCAGCTTCTCTCGATTGGCTTTGATCATTTTCTGTACGAGTCGAAACTTCAGCCGTAATACGCTGGTAAAGGCTGATTTCTTCAACGAATCTACTTCCTTGGGGACGATAATCTTAAACTTATCATGCCATAAACTACTTATCTCATACCTGTCCGCCAGTATGTCTATCATTTGTTTTTGAGCCTCTTCGCTTACCTTTCCCATTAGCACCTGCTGATTGACCAGTTGGCCTTCCTTTAGGTGAACCACGAAGTGCTGTAGTATCTCCTGATAGACAGGCGTCTCAAAAGCAACATCGTCCAGCTCATGGAGGAAATAGCTGATGAACAGCTCATCATTATCATCCTCATCCTTAACTTGTTGATCTGCATAGTTGAGTAGCATCCTGATGCATTCGCGCTCTTGCACGGCTATAGCATCCTCAATTGCCAATTTGGCAGCCGTGGCTTTGTCCGGGGTATCCGTTATGATCTCATCTACAGATTCCTGCTGAGCTTTGGTATGAGCATTGCGCTGCTCTCTTACCAGAATCTTGTTTTGTTCGGTCACAAGCACCGCCTCGTCGATATCAAGCAGGTCGCTACATTCCTTGATATACACCGTGCGCTTAATAGGATCAGGAATCTTCGAAATACTGGTTACAATATCCCGAATGGTTTCGGCCTTCTTGACAGGATCGTTCTTAGTTTCCTTGACAAGTAGATTTGCCTTAAAAACGATGAAGTCAACGGACTCTTCCTTCAGGAAATTTTGAAAAGAAGAAGTGCTCATTTTCTGAGCATAGCTATCCGGGTCTTCCCCATCCGGGAATGATACAGCCCTGACATTGAGATCTCCTTCCAGGAGCATATCAATACCTCTCAATGAGGCTTTGATACCCGCTTTATCTCCATCGAACAGCACCGTCACATTCGAAGTGTAGCGACTGATCAACTTGATCTGGTCTTCAGTGAGTGAAGTGCCTGAGGAGGCCACCACATTCTTGACCCCATTTTGATACATACTGACCACATCGGTATAGCCCTCTACCAGATAGCAGTTGTCTTCAATTCTTATCTCCTGCTTAGCTTGTGAAATGCCGTAGAGGATTTTACTCTTTTGATAGAGTTCGGTCTCAGGAGAGTTGATGTATTTGGGCTGGTTCTCTGCTTTCTTAAGGATACGCGCACCAAAGGCTATTACCTTACCGGTGACGTTGTGGATAGGAAAGATTACCCTACCGCGAAATCGGTCATAGCTGCGATTTTCTTTAACTATTTTGAGGCCGGCCTTCTCGAGCAGTTCTTCATTGTACTGTTTCTCATTTGTAGCTTTGATCAGGCCATCCCAGATATCAAGACTATATCCTAAATCAAATGCCTTGATCGTCTCTTCAGTAAATCCACGCTCCTTAAAGTAGCTCAGTCCGATGGCTTGCCCCTCTTCATTCCCCCAGAGAAGGTCTTTATAGTAGTCCTTGGCAAAGTTGAGTATGATAAAGAGGCTCTCTCGCTCGTTGTATCGCTGCTGGTCCTCATCGGAGGTCTGCTCCTCTTCGAGCTCCACATTGTACTTCTTGGCCAGGTACTTTAGCGCTTCGACATAGCTCAAACCATCAACCTCCATAATGAAACTGATGGCATCACCACCCTTGCTAGTAGAGAAGCATTTGAATATTTGCTTAGCCGGAGAGACAAAAAAGGAAGGCGTTTTTTCCTGAGTAAATGGACTTAAGGCTTTATAATTCGATCCAGATTTCTTCAACTGGACAAAGTCCGAAACCACTTCCACCACATCCATGCGGCTCTTTATTTCATCAATGGTTTTTGGATTGATCATAGTTCCTGAATCGCGGTAGTTTCCCGCTGGGGTAATTTATAAAAAAGCCAACTCAACTTATTTGAATCTTTCTTTGTTCAATCCTTGTAGTAACTACTAAATTGCAAGGATCGCACTCAAATGCACATTAGATTTCTATGAATTTCAATAAAGAAGACATACTTAAAGCCCTTGGAACAGTAGATGACCCGGATCTAAAGAAGGATCTTGTCACCCTGGGGATGATAAAGAACCTGGAGGTAGAGGGAAATAAGGTGAGCTTTCAGGTGGAGTTGACTACTCCGGCATGTCCACTGAAAGAGCTTATAAAAAACGACTGTCTGAAGGCAATTGCCAGTGTTGATGAAAATATAGAGGTTGACATTGAAATGACCTCCAACGTAACGAGTATCAGGGATAATTCTCCCATGCTACCCGGTGTAAAGAATATTATTGCGATAGCGTCAGGAAAAGGTGGTGTAGGTAAGTCTACTGTGGCTTCTAATTTGGCGGTAGCGCTGGCAAAAACCGGAGCTAAAGTAGGATTGATAGATGCTGATATCTTTGGACCATCTGTGCCTACCATGTTTAATTGTGAGCATGAGCAGCCGGGCATCAAGCAGGTTGATGGGAAAAATGTCATTATTCCGATAGAACAATACGGCGTGAAGCTGTTATCGATAGGTTTCCTTACACCGGCAGAAAATGCTGTGGTATGGAGAGGACCAATGGCTAGTTCGGCATTGAAGCAATTCTTAGGTGACGCTGCATGGGGCGAGTTGGATTATCTACTCATTGATATGCCGCCAGGGACAAGTGACATTCACCTGACGCTGGTGCAGACTGTACCCGTGACGGGTGCCATCATTGTCACGACACCTCAAAAGGTAGCGATTGCGGATGCACAGAAAGGATTGGGCATGTTTAAGCAGCCTCAGATCAATGTGCCCGTGCTGGGAATTGTGGAGAATATGGCATATTTTACTCCTGAGGAATTGCCTGATAATAAGTACTATCTATTTGGGCAGGAAGGCGGTAAAAAGCTTGCGGAGAAGCATGATGTAGAGTTTCTTGGTGAGATACCGATCGTACAGTCCATCCGCGAAAGTGGAGATTCGGGCTACCCCGCAGTGCTCAAAGATGATGTAACCGCCAACGCTTTTCATGGCTTAGCTAAATCGATCGCAAGACAAATAGCCATTAGAAATGCGCAACTTGATAAAACAGAAAAAGTAGAAATAAAGGTCTGAAACCATGGAATCTATAACCTCAGAAAACAGCGAATTAGTTGAAAAGGTTGAGCAAGCCCTTCAGACTATACGCCCTTACCTTGAAGCCGATGGCGGTGATGTAAAAATCGTTGAGATTGACGAGCAGAAAGTAGTGCACCTCGAACTTCTGGGTGCATGCGGCTCATGTCCTATGTCGACAATGACGATGAAGGCTGGCGTGGAAGAGGCTATCAAACGTCGTGTTCCCGAGATTACCGCTGTTTTGGCAATAAATGTTGCCGTTTAGCATAAGCTACAGGCCTTTGAGACGTTGACTTTTCTATTGATCTTCTAATTCGTTGAATGAAGGCCCTCCTACTTCAAGTTAGCTTTATCGGTATATTCTCCCTGTCTACCCTGGCACAGGAAAAATGTGGTACGATGATGCTACCGCAAAACGTCACCTATCGCGCCGAGCGAGCGGAGGTCTTTGAGAAATGGCTTGCTCAGAAAAGCCAGGAAAGGCGACTTGAACGTGCCAGCCTCAGATCAACAGATGAAGAGTACACTATCCCGGTAGTGGTTCACATCATTCACAATGGGGAGAGTTTGGGCAATGGAGCGAACATCCCCACCGACCAGGTACTCGGTCAAATTGATATTCTCAACGCAGACTACCGTAGAACAAATGATGACGCCAGTGAAACATTTCCAGAGTTTCTCCCGGCAGCATCGGACGCTATGATCAACTTTCAGCTTGCTGTGCGCGACCCGGAGGGACTTCCCAGCACTGGGATCGTACGCGTCGCAGGCAGCCGTGCCAATTACTCATTGTCAAGCGGACAGCTTCTAAGTGATCTCAGCTATTGGCCGGCAGAAGACTACCTCAATATTTGGGTGACAGATCTGGGATCAGGACTTCTTGGGTATGCGCAGTTTCCCGTCTCTAATCTCGAGGGTATGGATGTCGATCGGGTGAGTAATCCCTACACCGATGGTGTGGTCATTGACTATGAATACTTCGGTGCAGGATTCAATGCCGATGACTTCAGTCAGGGCAGAACGGCTACCCACGAAATCGGTCATTATCTGGGGCTAAGACATATCTGGGGAGACGGTGGCTGTGGAGCCGATGACTACTGTGCCGATACTCCCGAGCAAGAGCGAAGCACCAATGGATGTCCCGCCAGTCCGGACGAAACTTGCAATAGTCTGGATATGGGGCAGAACTTCATGGATTATACGGATGACATCTGCATGAATCTTTTTACAAACGATCAAAAAGAACGCATGCATGTCATATTGGAGAACAGCCCAAGAAGAGTGACTTTGGCCAATTCTTTGGGGCTCATTCCCCCTACGCTCTCTGATAACGACTTAGGTATCCGACAATGGGTATCGCTCTACAATAGTAGCTGCGCAGAAGTACTCAGTCCAATAGTAGAAGTGCGGAACTACGGCAACAATGTGATACAGGGCTTTGAACTTCAACTCATCATTGAGGGTCAGCTTGTTGAAGAGCTACAAATCAATTCAGCTAATCTGCCCTTTCGCGGCTTGCAGTTGGTACAGTTTAGCGATGCGGATCTCCCCGGGGTAGGCAGCTATGCCATCGAGGTGCGGGTCAAGTCTGTGAATAACGATAGTGATGACAATCCTGAGAATGACCTGCTTCTGGAAACCATCCACCATACAGTACCCGTCACCGGGGACTACTACACCGACTTTGAATCCCCCAACGATTGGGTTCTTCAGAGTGGCTCTGCCTTGTCATTATCCCTGGCACCAAAAGAATCAGCCAATAATACTGCTGTTCAATTCGATTTTTTCGAATCTTCGGAGGCGTTGGGCACCACCAGCAGGCTTGAGAGTCCGGTCATTAAGCTTAATCCTTCCTCCAACCCAAGGTTGGAATTCAGCTATGCTTACAATCATCCCCCTGAAAACCTGGCAGAGGCCATGTTTGTGGTAGTTTCTACTGATTGTGGATTGACCTACCTACCGGAAAACACAGTTTTTCAGAGTTACGGTAGTGGACTCAATAGCAGCAATCAACCCAGCGACCAGACATTTATTCCTACTGGTAGCAATGAATGGAAAACAGCAAGTGTGAATCTCTCGAGATTCCTGGATGACAATTTCATCCGCATAGCATTCATCGGGCAAAATGGACATGGTAATAGGCTCTACATAGATGACGTGTTAATCAGTGCAGGCCCCAATGCCGATTTTGATCTATCCATTGAGGAAGTCTCCAATTATCCATTTGTCACATGCGAGGCTAAGATAAGTCAGGAAGTAACGATTAGTAACAACGGCAACAATTCGGTCACCAGTTTTGAACTCACTTATTTTATCAACGGTGCAGAAGGCAGCACGGTACTTTATGAAGGAGTTAACCTCGATCCTTTTGAGCGTACTACAGTGGCTTTAGATCTATCCGGCTTACCACAAGGCATCATTTCACAACTAGATATTGAAGTGAGTCTGGTCACCACGGACGATCAGGTACCGGAAAATAACCAATTCACAACCTATACCTATTTCGACCCATCAGAAATAAGCTTCCCCTATCGTCTCGACCTTTCCAACCCTGATTGGTTCAACTTTAGCCCGGAAGGTCAATCAGGCTGGGAATTTAAGAATGACTTCACGAATGTAGATTTAAATACCGGGACTGAATTGAACGAAGAATTTTGGCTGGTAAGCCCGACTATCTATCCAGAACAACTGGATGGATTATCACTAAGCTTTGATCTTGCCTATCCTCATCTTGATGGAAAAAATGATCGGTTGATTGTGGCAATTGACTGGGATTGTGACGGTATTTTCGATCAAGAACTACTCAATCGATCAGGCGAGCAGTTGGCAACCGCCGAGTTCACCGCCGGATGGGAACCGGGAGCCGATGACTGGAGACGGGAGTTTATTGACTTAAGCAACTATCTGATCTTTGAAGAAGTGCGCATTGCTATCAAAGCAGTGAGTCATCAGGGCACTTCTATCTATCTACGTGACATTGAGCTCTTTCCATCCAGCCGCCCCTCCATTGGCATTACCGAAGAGCTGCGAGTGTATCCGAACCCAGCCACTGATCTCATTCTGGTGAAGTTCAACCTGGATCGGACTGAGCCAGCAACCATCCGTTTGGTAGACATGAAAGGTCAGGTACTTTTTGACAAGACCTTTGAAAACACCCTCAACCAAACCTATGAATTGTTGACTGCCAACGAGAACAATGGCATGTACCTAATGCAAATAATCACCCCCAGTTTTAAATCAACTCAAAGGGTCATCATTTGGCATTAATTGCCTTAAATTTGATCGAACCACAAGATTTATGAGAGTAGGGATTTTTTTTGGCGGACAGTCAAGAGAGAGAGAAATTTCATTTGCCGGCGGGCGGACAGTCTATGACAACCTTGACAAATCCATATTTGAGCCTGTTCTCATCTTCGTTGATAGTCTTGGCAATTTCATAGAACTCGACTGGAAATATGTCTACCAGGGGACTATTCGTGACTTTTACCCACCAGTTGATTTCACACCTTCCTCACCCAATGGTTTTCAGGTATATATAGAATCACTTGGTCAGCATGATGACGACTATCTGGAGGCGCTGATTAGCAAAGTGGGTAAGCGCAGAGATCCACATGAGCTGGCGCGATTGATGGATATCGCCTTTCTGGCACTACATGGGCCCTACGGCGAAGATGGCAATCTCCAGGGGCTACTTGAATGGTACAACATACCTTATACTGGAGCCGGTATACTACCCTCAGCTATTGGTATCAATAAGGCCGTCCAAAAAGATCTTCTCAAAGCATACGGATTCAATTCACCCGATCATGCACTGGTCAGTCGCATAGATTGGGAAACTGAGGATAGGTCAGCATTAGCTGAGAGCTGGGTTAAAGACCTGGGCTTACCCCTCGTCATTAAGGCTCCTCATCAGGGCTCCTCTATAGGTGTTACGATAGTAAAGGAGACTCAGGAGATAGAAGCAGCTATTGATAAAGCATTTTTTAATAAGACCATCAACCTCGTTGAGTGGGCTAAGCTATCACCCCACCAAAAAAAGCATCAAATAGCAGATCTGGTCGATATACGTCAGGGTATCGGTATGCCCGTCTACTTCAATGCTCAGCTGATTCTCCACCCTGAAGACCTCTGGGAACATCTGGATGAAGCAGCACTTTCGGGAGCCAAGCAGGCTCGACTGAAGAGCGTAAATGCTGAGGAGTTTGTGCTCCTCGAAAGCTTCATTGATGGCAAGGAGTTTTCCTGTATTGTCATTCAAGGAGAAGGTCAGGGAGCCATCGCCTTGCCTCCTACTGAGATTGTGAAGCGTCAGGAGATGTTTGACTACCGCTCTAAGTACCTACCGGGAATGAGCAGGAAAATCACCCCCATTCAACTTCCCGATGCACAGATTGATCTCATACGCGCTGAATGCGTTAGGCTCTTCGATTCCTTGCAATTTGATGTCTATGCGCGATTGGATGGATTCATTACCAATGATGGACAAGTGTTCTTAAATGATCCGAATACAACGTCGGGCATGCTACCCTCTTCATTCTTCTTTCATCAGGCCGCAGAGATTGGTCTTAATCCATCTAAGTTCCTGACTTATATCATCAGGACATCCTTATCTGCTCGTGTAAAAACAGGCAAACACAATACCGAATTAAGCAGCCTATTGGCCAGGCTTGATCAACGTATATCGGAGATGTCTGCGCATGCTTCTGATAAAAAGAAAGTGGCTGTTATACTTGGAGGATACTCTTCGGAGCGGCATATTTCGGTAGAAAGTGGAAGGAATATTTATGAAAAACTTGCTTCAAGCCCGAAGTATATGCCGGTTCCGGTTTTCTTAACAGGGGATGAAGACAATCACAGGTTGTACAAGCTTCCGATCAACGTGATGCTCAAGGACAATGCGGATGATATCAAAGAGAAGATTGATCAAAATCACAGGCATCCGCTGCTCGATCAAATAGTCAGGGAAGCTTCAGCGGTCACCTTGAAGTACGGTGGGGAGCGTGATTTTGGGGTGAAGGCTTTGTCATATAACGATCTTGCCAAAGAATTTGATTTCGCCTTCATTGCCTTACACGGTCGTCCCGGTGAAGACGGTGCGGTGCAAGAGCGATTGGAAGAGTTGGGAGTCCCCTACAATGGCTCAGGCCCAGAGAGCAGTCGCACCACGATCAACAAGTTCGAAACCAACCAGCGACTGAGAAATCATGGTGTGCTCGTCGCAGACCACTGCCTGGTGTTTAAGCGAGATTTTGAAGCCAACCAGGAAAAAGTAGTCGCACAGATAGAGCAGGACTTTCCGTACCCCTTCATTGCCAAGCCAGCGGATGACGGATGCAGCTCGGCAGTAAAAAAAATTAGTAATCGCGAGGAATTAATAGCCTTTAGTGAGCAGATATTCCGTCCAGACGAGCCACTCCTTCATGGAGCAGCCCAAGTCTTACAACTGCAGGAAAACGAAGAGTTTCCTAACAAGCATCACTTCCTGATAGAGACGCTTATTGCCAAAGGTGATGCCGACCATTTCCTTGAGATCACAGGAGGTCTGTTGACACATGTCGAGGATGATGGGGAATTGAAATTTGAGATGTTTCATCCATCAGAAGCACTCGCTTCGGGTGAGGTGCTCTCGCTGGAGGAAAAATTCCTGGCGGGTGAAGGCCAAAACATCACCCCGCCGCGCTACGCTAAAGACAGCCAAAGACAAGCCGAAATTTCAAAAATCGTCATAGCTGAGCTGGAAAAAGTAGCGCGTATCCTGAATATTGAAGGCTACTGCAGGATAGACGCCTTTGTGAGGATTTTTCCTGATAAGGTGGAGACAGTTATCATAGAGGTCAACTCCCTACCGGGAATGACTCCTGCCACAGCTATATTTCACCAAACAGCACTCAACGGTTACAAGCCGTTTGAGTTCATCGATGGAATCATCGAGTATGGCTTTCAACGTAAACTAAAGACTGTCTAATTATCATTATCTTCACTCCAAAAGTGCCTTTTGACTTATGAAATTGGGAAGACGTTCATACAAAGACCTGATACTCCACCTCATTATAATGGGCGTAGTAGGTGTAGGCCTCATTCTCTTCTTCTTCTTCGTTTATCTGCCGGCCTCTACCAATCATGGCGAGACGATCACCGTACCAGACCTTGAGGGTGCTACGATTGAGGAGTTGGATGACTATTTAGTAAAAAGAAATCTAAGGTATGAGATTACTGAAGATTCAGGGTACTCGGCCAATTATGCACCTCTGGCTGTCCTGAAGCAATTTCCACTGGCTAATTCTCAAGTGAAGGAAAACAGGAAGGTCTATGTTACGCTCAATGCTAAAAGTCCTCCGCTAGTCCGAATGCCCCGTTTGATAGATGGGTCTGTCAAGAATGCGCAGTTGGTGCTGCGGACTTATGATCTGCTACTCGGAGACATCACTTATGTGCCGGATATTGCTGCCAACGCCGTACTGGAACAGTTCTACAAAGGAAGTGCCATCGCTGAGGGTGAATACGTGCCAAAAGGTGCCAAGATTGACCTTGAAGTTGGTGATGGCCTGGGCAATCAAATCTTTGAGTCTCCATTCCTGATAGGGCAAAACCTCGAGGATGCTCAATTCGCTATTATCGGGAGTGGACTGAAGGTAGGTGATGTTTACTATCAGAAAGATGGCAAAGCCGAATTGGAAGTCGAGGATGAAGATGGAAATATTAAGGTGGAGGAAAAAGATATTGCTGCCGGGAGCGTTTTCAAGCAGAGACCGACAGCCGGCACCAAGGTGAAGCTGGGTCAGTCCATTGATCTATGGGTGGTAGAGCGGGATACTGTTTCTGCCCTCGATATTATTGAATCTATTCAATGACAAGACAAAAGCAATTCTTCTTCTTTTGTGTTCTGATGGTGGTAGGGGTGCTTTCTGCCCATGCGCAGCTGACATTGAGGCCGCTGGGAGCTACCGCAAATCAGAGAGTACTTTCATCAGAAGATACTATTGCCCTACCCTTCTGGGATGACTTCTCCAGATCAGACGCCTTCCCAGACTCCTCTAAGTGGCGTGGGATCGACAGCCGAATCAGCAAAACACTGGGTATAAGGCCACCTTCCATTGGGGTTGCCGTTTTTGATGGCATCACCTTCGAGGGGACTCCCCACAACCCCACCACACAGTTTGTCGGACCAGCAGATAGTCTAAGTTCCAAATCAATTGATCTTGGAAGCATTGCAGAAAGTCAGAAAGCAACTGTATGGCTGAGCTTCTTTTGGCAGCTGAAAGGAAATGGGGAAATACCGGAAACGGAAGATTCACTGCGACTCCAGTTTTATGATGAGCAAGGCCAATGGTCAACGGTATGGAGTATCACAGGAGGATTAGACAATCAAAAAGATGATTTTGAGCAGGTACTGATTCAACTCAACCGCCAGGAATATTTTCACGCTGGCTTTAGGTTTAGATTTCAGAGTTTCAACCGCCTCACAGGTCCATTTGATACCTTTCTTATTGACTATGTCTACCTCAATAAAGGCCGTAACATTCTGGATAATGTGTACTTTGATAGAGCACTCACCAGCCTTCCCTCCTATACACTCAATGGATACTCTGCCATACCCATGGCCCAATTTAGAAACAGTCCTCAAAGCTTTGTCACCCCTCCATTTGTGGGCTTTTACAACCTGGATAATCAGATACAGCCCATTGAGTACAATGCCATCATAAGCAGGCAAGAGACAGGAGAAGTAATCGACGTACTCAATAGCCAAACTGTAGTCAATCCTGTGCCTGGCGGTCTGGAGCGCAGGGTCTTTGTTGCCAATGCACCTAACACCAACGCATGGCCTTTGGAAGAAGACTCCCTGAATCTGACCACCACTTTCTTCATCACAAGTGGTGATGATGTCATTGATGGCATCAACTATCGGGTCAATGACACCATCCGTACGTCCTTTGTTCTTGATGACTACTTCGCCTATGATGATGGTACTGCTGAGTTTGCTGCCGGTATCAATCAATCCAGAGGACAATTGGCAATTCAGTATTTTGCTCCGGAAGCAGATTTCCTCTCGGATATAGATATCTATTTCCCCCAAATTTTTCCTTTGTCTAATGGGCAACCGATTGAACTGCTGGTAATGAAGGACTTGACTGGTGAGGTTGGCAGTATTCTCGCTAAGCAGTCTTTTACAGCGAATTTCGGGTCGACTATTGATGAGTTTGTCAGCTATTCATTCGAAACACCCGTACTAGTCAGTGATACCTTTTTTATTGGCTTCCAGCAGTTTACCGACAGTTTTGTTGGGATAGGTCTGGATAAGAACAATGATACAGGAGACCGCATCTTCGCCAATGTGGGTGGTGCATGGGAGCAAAACACAAGAGTACCGGGCAGCCTAATGATCAGACCTAAGTTTGCCCGTGCCGATTCAATAGTTACTGCCACTGACGAAGAATTAGTTAATCAGATCAATATCTACCCCAACCCTACCCATGATCAAATCACTATAGAATCATCAGGGTTTAGTAGTATGATATTAATGAATATTACCGGTCAAGAGCTATATCATATTAACCAGCCTCGTCAACGAGAAACAATCTCTCTGGCAGGTCTATCATCCGGAATTTACCTGGTGAAATTCAGCCTAGGCCAACAGCAGGTAACGCGAAAGATCATTTTGCGGTAGTGCTACTCGGCCCCAAAGGGGCTCGGACTAAAGCAGAGCACAAATACAACCAAAGCTAACCAGCCGAGAACTTTTCTCCCCGTCGATAAAGGTCTGTCATCAATGACCGGCGGATGGTGAACCCCGAGAAATCGACCGATTAGAAAGGCAAAGACCAGCCAACCTGAATACCCTTTGATGTTCGGAAAGAATAAAGAAATAGATAACTGAACAACTACAACCACTGTCAAATAAACCACTCGAACCCGTCTATTTGGAGTCATCGAGTAAAACGAATAATAAAGAACCAAAGGGTACCCCAAGTGATAAATGGTCAGCGTATCCAAATCATGCGGATTAATGATGCCTATACCCGCGTAGGTTACGAACACAACGAATAGCGTCGAAGCTATTCGTCTATGCCATTTCGCTCCCATCAGTCCATACAGTATATGTCCCCCATCCAGCTGGCCTATCGGCAATAGATTGAGTGCTGTGAAAAATAAAGCCAGGTAGCCTGCAAACAACATAGGATAGTGGCTGACTTCATTGGCGTTAGGCACTCGTGTAGGGTCCGCTACATAGTTTTCAAAAAGCCAAAACATGATGGTAGGCCCTATTTGAAAGCTGATACCTTCATTATCCTCGTAAGCATGATCCGGATAGTCCAGGCCCCACTGCTCGTATTCCGGGTGTATCTCGAATATATACTCCGGTGGAGGTAGCGTAGTGAATCCGATGTACAGCACCAGCACCGCTACCACAAAACCAGCCAAAGGCCCGGCTATTCCAATATCAAAATACTCCTTGCGGCTCTGTATGTGATCTTTGATTTTGATAAACGCACCCATCGTACCGATGGAAAAAGTCAATCCAGGCAACCACATTGGTATGTAATATGGCAAGGTGACTTTTACTTTATAATACTGAGCGGTGAAGTAATGGCCAAATTCATGCACTGTCAAGATCAGTAAGAACGGAAAGGAAAAAGCAAAACCATCACTAAACTCAGACCACTGAAAGTCCTCCATCCAAACTGATCTTCCCAACCACTCCAAGCCCGCCATAGTAGTAGTGAAAATGGTAAGTAGAAATAGGCTAATCTGAATAATTAGCTGCTTGTTTTTCTTTAGCATTGGCTCAGAATAAGGATAGAATCTCGTTTGGGAATTTTACTTGATGCGTTTGCCAACCACGCGCCCTGGCACCTTCAAGATTATCTAACCGATCATCTAGAAAAAGAGTTTCTTCTGGCTTGATTGCATTTTCTGTTACCACGAAATCATAAATCTCTGCATCCGGCTTTCGCATTCCAATGTCATGACTAAAGTAGACACGATGTGCAAACTCTTTTAGATGGGACTTACCGCTGACTTGTCTGAGGATGCTATGAAAAGCTTGCTCATGGATCTCATTGGTATTGCTGAGCACCATCACTTGATAAGATTCTTGTAACCGCAGCATCAAGTCCAGCCTGGGCTGTTCTATGGCTCCAAGCATAGCATTCCATGCTTGATCTATGGCCTGATCATCTACATCTTCCAGTAGCAGATCTCGTAATTCATCCCGAAAATTGTCAGACGAAATCAAGCCTTTTTCATAATCATGAAAAAGCTGATTGCGCTGGAAAACATCAAGCATTTGAGCCTCAGATTGACCTGATAATTGAGCAAAAGACTTGACCGTGGCGGATGTATCTAAGTCGATGATCACTCCGCCCAAGTCAAAGATGATTGTTTTGATGTTTTGTAGTTTCAATGGCTTGCTAAATGAGCGGCAAATATCTAATATTGCACTCCGATTTCAAAAGAGTTCGATAGCTCATTCATTTGACTTGAAATTCTATTGAAAGGGCCTATAACTCAGTTGGTTAGAGTAACTGACTCATAATCAGTAAGTCCCTGGTTCGAGCCCAGGTGGGCCCACCACTACAAAGCCTCTCTTCTATTTGTTGAGAGGCTTTTTTACTTCCAGGATTTTCACTTCCGCTTACAAAGAGTTCTTAAAGGGCTAATTGAGGTTAATTTATAGTCAACGTGACTATAAGTTGCTACATTGGCAGTTAAGACTAAACTCCGGAAACCTTGGAAACGCAAAAGACCAACAATACCTACATTATACTGATTGCTTGTGTAGCTACACTGGGCGGATTTCTATTCGGCTTTGATAGTGGCGTGATCAATGGTACCGTCAAGGGTATCGAAAAAGCATTCAACGCCAGCGATATTGGTAGCGGATTCAATGTAGCCTCCATGTTGCTAGGCTGTGCTGTGGGGGCCTATTTTGCGGGGACGCTGGCCGATAAGTTTGGACGAAAAACGATGCTACTCATCTCATCCATCCTATTTCTCATTTCAGCATGGGGTTCAGGCATTGCGGTAGCCTCGTCAGAGTTCATCGTCTACAGAATCATCGGTGGATTAGCTGTGGGTGCAGCCTCTGTGATGGCACCCGCCTACATTGCAGAGATCGCCCCGGCTAATTATCGGGGTGCATTGGCCACTGTGCAACAAATCGCTATCATTTCAGGCCTCTTCTTTAGCTTCATAAGTAATTACGTACTTGCTAACATCTCAGGATCTGCACTGAATATACTCTGGTTAGATTTCGAGACCTGGCGCTGGATGTTTTGGGTTGAGCTAGCTCCGGCTGGGACATTCTTGATTGCCCTGCTTTTCATACCTGAAAGCCCTCGATTCCTGGTTGCCACGCAAAAGAACGATAAGGCGTTAAAAGTGCTGTGTAAACTGTATGGAGACCAACAAGGGGCAGAAAAACTGAAAGAGATTGATGCCTCCATGGCCAAAGACCATCACAAGCCGAGGTTGTCCGATTTGTACGACAAAACATTGGGGAGAATACGGCCTATCGTCTGGGTCGGTATAGGGCTAGCCACCTTCCAACAATTGGTAGGCATCAATGTAGTCTTCTACTATGGTGCCGTACTATGGCAAGCGGTCGGCTTTGGTGAAAGTGATGCCCTGTTGATCAATGTGGTATCCGGTGGACTGAGCATTGCTGCGGTTGTACTCTCACTACTACTCGTAGACAAAATGGGGCGAAAGCCAATCTTAATGATCGGCTCTGTGGGTATGTCCGCCACATTGGCTCTAGTGGTTGTCGCTTTTTCTACAGGATCACTGGATAGCAGCAATACGCTTCAGCTCAGTGATAATATGGGTGTGTTGGCACTTGTAGCTGCCAACCTGTATGTAGTATTCTTCAACTTTTCATGGGGCCCTGTCATGTGGGTAATGCTAGGTGAAATGTTCCCCAACCAGATTAGAGGCTCAGGACTGGCCGTTTCAGGATTAGCGCAATGGGTAGCTAACTTTGCCATTACCTTGACTTTTCCACTACTATTAGCCGGCACTGGTTTAGCAAGCGCGTACAGTCTCTACACCCTATGTGCGGTCATTTCCATATTCTTTGTGGCGAAGTTTGTATATGAGACGAAGGGAAAAGAGCTGGAAGAAATGGAGGGGTAGTCAAGCAATCCTTCAGCGTTCTGATGCGGAGGCTTTAGCTCTCTTAATGTCTCCACATGCACAAACTACCGCTTACCACAGCTTTCTTTGATGGAGCTCTATCCTATCGTAATTTGGTAATACTGTCGACATTGATCGACAAAACAATCAGTCCTAAAATCAAATTACGACATATGAAATTTGCTATGAAACAATTATCACTGCTGGCCATACTGATGGTCATGGTGAGCACTGTGGACGCACAGCGCAGGAGGAGCAGCACTCCAGCTCCCGCACAAAACAACTCATTTACTGCTGAAACTTTTGACGGACTTGAGCTCCGTAATATCGGACCGGCATTCATGTCAGGACGTATTGCCGACCTGGCTATTCATCCAGAGGATGAGAGCGTGTGGTATGTGGCAGTAGGTAGTGGTGGCGTCTGGAAGACAGAAAATGCTGGAACCACCTTCACGCCTATTTTCGACGAGCAAGGCTCCTACTCTATCGGTTGTGTGGCGCTTGATCCCAAAAACCCTCATGTGGTATGGGTCGGAACCGGAGAGCACGGCGGTGGCCGCCATTTCGGGTACGGAGATGGTATCTACAAGTCAGAAGATGGCGGTACGACCTGGAAAAACATGGGCCTACCCAACTCTGAGCACATTGGTGAGATCATTGTGCATCCGGACAACTCAGATGTGATCTACGTAGCTTCACAAGGGCCACTTTGGAGCCCCGGCGGTGAGCGCGGCTTTTATAAGTCAACCGATGGCGGTGTTACCTGGAAGAAGACCTTAGGAGATGAGGAATTCACCGGAGTTACCGATATCGTAGTTGATCCGAGAGATGCTAATACCGTTTATGCGGCTACATGGCAGCATCACCGGACCGTCGCTTCATTGATGGACGGTGGCCCCAAGTCGGCGATCTACAAGAGTACTGATGCTGGTGAAAACTGGACTCAATTGACCAATGGTCTTCCTACCGGAAAGCTGGGGAAGATCGGGCTGGCTGTAAGTTTTCAGCAGCCAGACATAGTGTATGCAGCGATAGAGCTCAACCGTCGCAAGGGTGGTATCTGGAAGTCCACTGACCGTGGTGGCAACTGGGAGAAGCAGTCTGATGCCATCTCTGGTGGTACAGGGCCCCACTACTATGTGGAGCTGTACGCTTCACCACACCATTTTGACAGACTTTATCTAATGGACGCCTCCATGCAGTTCTCCACGGACGGAGGTAAGACCTGGAAAAATATCAATCGCCAGCACCGTCATGGTGACAACCATGCGTTGGCGTTCAAAGCTAGTGATCCTAACTACATCATGGTCGGTACCGACGGTGGTGTCTATGAGAGCTTTGACCTGGCGGAAAACTGGCGCTATATGCCTAACCTGCCGGTCACGCAGTTCTACAAATTAGCGGTAGACGATGCAGAGCCTTTCTATAATATATACAGTGGTACGCAGGACAATAGCACGCAAGGCGGCCCATCGCGTACAGACAATGTACAGGGCATCCAAAACTCTGACTGGAGAGTGGTGCTTAACTGGGATGGTCACGCACCGGCCACTGAGCCCGGCAACCCTGACATCATCTATGCTGAGCGCCAGGAAGGCAATCTTGCTCGTATCGATATGACCACAGGTGAAGTCGTAGACATCCAGCCACAGCCTGGTGCTGATGAGGACTATGAGCGCTTCAACTGGGATGCACCCATCCATGTAAGTCCGCACAAGCCTACGCGACTATACTTCGCTTCGCAGCGGGTATGGAAATCAGAAAATCGAGGTGATAGCTGGGAAGCGATCTCCGGTGATCTTACCAGAAATGAGGAACGCTTTGCCTTGCCGATCATGGGTGGTACCCAGAGTTGGGATTCTCCCTGGGATGTGTTGGCCATGTCCAATTACAACACTATCACTTCCCTATCGGAATCACCAAAAGTGGAAGGTCTGCTTTATGCCGGTACCGATGACGGCTTGTTACAAGTCACTGAAGATAATGGTGGTAGCTGGCGCAAGGTGGAAGCGAGTGCCATGGGCGTGCCCGCTACGGCCTTTGTGAACGATATCAAAGCCGACATGCATGACGACAACACCGTCTACGTATGTCTTGATAACCACAAGTACGGCGATTATACACCTTACATGGTCAAGAGTACCGACAGGGGTCGCACCTGGACTTCCATCCGATCTAATATTCCCGATAGGACACTCGTATGGCGACTGATCCAGGATCACGTCAAGCCAGGATTAATGTTTGCCGCGACTGAGTTTGGTATCTACTTCACCATCGACGGTGGTCAACAGTGGACGAAAATGACAGGTGGGGTGCCTACTATTTCTTTCAGAGATATCGTCATCCAGCGTCGCGAGAACGATCTGGTAGCGGCAAGTTTCGGTAGAGGCTTTTTCATCTTTGATGACATCAGTGTCTTCAGAGAAGTTACTCCGGCTACTTTGAATGAAGAGGCGACTCTCTTTTCCACACGCAAAGCCTTGTGGTATGTGCCTCGCTCCCACCTCAACTTCGATTCTCAGAAAGGATCAATGGGTGCGCAGCATTATGTAGCTCCTAACCCGGACTTTGGAGCGGTGTTCACCTACTACCTCAAGGAGGACCTTCAGGCCAAGGCGCAAATGCGCCAGGCGCAGGAGAAAAACGGAAGCGCCGCATTCCCAGGATGGGATGCTGTAGAGGCGGAAGCTCGTGAGGACGCACCCAAGATCTGGATCACTGTCAAAGACAGTAAAGGCAATGTAGTAAGACGTGTCGAAGGATCAACCAAGAAAGGCTTCCATCGCACTGCGTGGGACTTGCGCTATCCTTCGCCAACGTCTATCGGACTCAATGGTGGTAATGGTGATAAAGGACTGATGGCCGCTCCGGGCAACTACACTGCTACCATCTCCAAATATGTAGATGGAACGCATACTGCGCTTGGTGAGCCAATCAATTTCGAAGTTGTGCCGTTGAGAGAAGGTGCACTGGAAGGTGCTCCTCCTGCGGAAGTTGCTTCTTTCTGGAGAGCTTATGAAGAAGCAGTGGGTAAAGCTACCGCCATCGATATCAGCATGTCCAATGCCATGAAGCGTATCAATGCGATGCAAAATGCATTGGCAAAGTCAGAAGCAGCTCCCGGTGCACTAGATGATCGCATCCATGCGCTAAAGCAAAAAGTACTGGCACTAGAAGCTGATCTAAATGGTATGGCCTCTAAGCGTGAACCTGGCGAGAAGACTAAGCCTACTATTGGTCAGCGACTATTTGCGGTAGACAGAGGTGTTTCATTATCAACCTACGGTCCTACACAGACGAGCCGTGAGCAGTTGGATATCGCCAATACCGAGATTACAAGGATGACCAAAGCGCTCAATGATCTGGACGCTGAGCTTAAGTCTGCTGGCAAAGCACTAGTTGAAGCCGGTGCACCTTGGGTAGAGGGAACCGGACTATGATTAGCTGAGAACTGATAGATTATAGTTGAAAGTTATAAGCCTCTTGGATGTTGATTCTAAGAGGCTTTTTAGTTCAAGAACTTTCCAAAAGTTAGATGTCATGCTCGTACTCCTTAGAGCCACCTTCAAGGGACGCTGAGTTATCCGGTTGGTATCTCAGCGTTCTCACTGAGTAACTCTAAGTGGGGTAGAGAAGCTATGACCAATCAAGGTGTCTCGCATCCATAAACCTACGCCAACTGGGGGTAATTCCTTAGTCGGGTATTACGTTTGGAAGATTGCTTAGCTATGTTCGCAATTACGTTAGTGATGATTATTGAAGTAAGGGATAATAATTGAATCGTGAACCTTTAAATACCTGCTGCTCAAAACATTCTCATTAATCACGATGTTCGCTACCCAACATAATATTGATAACTAATGGTGATGAGAATCTATTCATTAATTGCAGTAATGCTGCTGCTTAGTACATCGGTGGCTGCACAGCGCTGGGAGGTATTTGAGCGAACACACAATGACCTTATATCGGTACTAAGCACAGAGTTAACGCAAGACACCCTCAAACTGATTTCGGGCAAGTCCTACGAGATCAATATGCCGGATTTGTTTGACCAAAATACGGGTCTGGTAAAGAAGAAACTATACTTTCAAAATCTCTCTATGGCTGACTACATTGACCTTGACATTGAGCATGAACAAAACATTATTGACCTTAGAGACACACTCTACACTGCCAAAGTAAGATTTAGGCAGACCAATACTTCAACTGAAGAACCAACAGCCTATCCTGCTAAGATCGTTGTGCGCGATCGGGAGGGTACGATTGAAAAGCAATTGACTATCATGCCTGCCTACCCTGCCTCAAGGCGCTAGCTTTGCAGTCACCACGTAAGCAGTCAAATGCACTTTCAAATATGTGCTATTAGTAATCCAATAAGGCTGACATAAAAACTATTCGTCATCATGAGCAGAGTGACGCGAGCTTAGTTTCACTTACGTGTTTGTTTCCTTTCTCTCATTGGAGTCTCAGCGAGATGCTATGACCACTAAAGTGCCCTTTCAATCCTCCATCCTAAGCTGATATTGGGAGACATACCCCGGTCAAATATTAGCTATTCTCCACAGAATATTTTATTTTATATATAATCACTAAAATATTTTAATAAAAATGTGACTATTGACCAATTATAGTATTGTATAGGTAAAGCTCCCGCATTGAGAGATCAAGAGACGACCATCGGCATACAGAAAGAGAAAGCTTGGATCGAAGATTCAAAGCGGGACATTCAGGCC
The DNA here is from genome assembly GCA_965229505.1 of Cyclobacteriaceae bacterium. GTDB lineage: Bacteria > Bacteroidota > Bacteroidia > Cytophagales > Cyclobacteriaceae > UBA6059. The sequence continues at coordinate 4,449,420 of OZ245881.1, read as the reverse complement.
TTTGAGTCACTATACATGAAGTACTATCCGGAAATACTCAGATTTATCTACAGGCGAACAGACAACCAAATGTTGGCTGAGGATCTATGCGCCAATACCTTTTACAAGGCACTTAGCAATATCAAGAAATACGAGTTTCGAGGAAAGCCCTTTGGTAACTGGCTGTACAGAATTGCTGCCAATGAGGTCAACAAGCATTTCAAGAACAAGCAGCCTGTATTTGTTATCGACTACCATAGCATCAGCGAGTCACTCGGTATTCCGGAAAACAATGTTCCGAATGCTGAGGCCCAACTTCAACTTGCCTTCGCTCAACTATCCGACGGTGAAATAAAACTGATTGAACTCAAGCATTTCGAGGGGTACACCTTCAAAGAACTGAGTCTGCAGCTAGGCGAAGGGGAAAGCGCTATAAAAATGAGACACTACAGGCTATTGGAAAAAATGAAAAACATACTAAATCAAGGTGATGAGAAAGACTGATTTTAGGATACGAAGGGATAACACCAAGCTGAGAAGTAAGGGAGACTTTGGGCGCTTCAGGAATCAGTACGAGCAAAGGCGTAAAAGAGAGACCCGTTCAAAGTTCATCATACTGGCTATTGGCATAGTCCTCTTGACCCTTCTGGTGCTCTACTACACCCATGCTGCCCATTTGCCGGCAACTGGCAGTCTCAATGAATTGAAAATCGAAAATGTTCAACAAAAACTATAACTATGGAAGCAAAGAAAAATCCCAAACATGACCTTGAGAGAAAGCACAGCTTATTCTTCTTCATAGGTCTCATGATCAGCCTGACTTGCACGATCACGGCATTCGAGTGGAGAACTGAAAGAACGATTGTCAAGGACAAGTTCTTGACTGTTTGTCAATTTCCTGAAGATGAGATAATCGCCACTATCCACGAGCCGCCCAAGCCACCACCGGCACCTAAGATCGTCCAGCCGATCATCATTGAATCCAAAGTGGAAGTTGAAAAGGTGAAAGAAATCCTTCTCGATCCTATTGAAGTGGAGGAGTACGTACCACCGGTAATCGAAGATCTTCCGGATGAAATAGTAGAAGACAAAATATGGGAAGGATTGGTGGAGTCTCAGCCAGAGCCAGTTGGTGGATTCGCCGAATTCTATAAGTTCTTGGCCTCTGAGATAAAATATCCCCGAACAGCTCGAAATAATCAGATAGAAGGGAAAGTTTATGTACAGTTCGTCGTGGGTAAAGACGGGTCACTCTCGGAAATAGAGGTGGTCAAAGGGATTGGCTTTGGCTGTGATAATGAATCCCTTCGGGTGATGAAAATGGCACCCAAATGGACCCCAGGCAAGCAACGGGGTAAACCTGTAAGAGTGCGTATGATTGTACCCATTAATTTTAAGCTGGGATCTTTGCGCTAATCAGAGGTCGAAAGAACACAAGGTTTGAAACCTTGCCTTCCTTGCGTTGGTAAAACCTGACGGGTCTTAAAGACCTGTAGGTTTGGGTCAGACTGCAACAAACCTTTTGGAAAGTTCTGGCGATAAGTACAAGAACCTTCCAAAAGTTTGATATCATGACGGTACTCCTTAGAGTCGCTTTCAAGGGACGCTGAGTGGGAGTAATAAAAACTATCCGCCATCCCGACGTACGAAGCGATCATAAGGTCGGGTGAGTGCCTTAGCGATAATAAGATTGCTTCTTCACTCCTACGGAGTTCCCACTACGTGCGTTTTCAATGACGGTCAGCGAGAGGAAGCAAACAAAAAATACGTCATCGCGAGGGCAGCAAGCCCGAAGGGATCTTAGTATCCCCTGACGACCTTCAGATTGCTGCGTCGCTCGTACCTCACTCCCACTACGTGCGTTCGGCAATGACGTATGCAAGAGTGTTCGCCATAAGGGAAAGCGACAATGCCCGCCACATCCCCCATCAACTCTGAGCCATCACACCAATGTGCATAATCGCATCGCCCTGGTGGACAATGGGATTGTTATTGAGGCCGATGACATAGCCGGTGGCGGAGGCTTTTACGGGCACTTTAAACTCGCCAAAAGGATCGGTGATATGGCCGACAACCTGGTTCTTTTTTATTAACTCGCCACTTTTGATCAGCGTTTGAAAAAGACCAGAAGCACGTGCTCTTATCCATGATGAATTTTTAATCAAACGGCTTTCATGCTCGGTGGTCGTGACCTCCTCATTGCGCATGCCCAAATGGTTCATGATCCTGATGGCGCCATCCATGCCCTGCTGGATGGCAAACTCATCAAACCTGGAGGACTCTCCTCCTTCATAGACGATGATGCGCTTATCTTTCTTGGCGGCCGTCTGGCGTAGCGAACCGGTCCTGAACTTGGAGTGTAGCATAAACGGCGCATTGAATACCCTTGCCAATTCCGCATTGCGAGCGTCATCCATCATACACCTCACCTGTGGATAGTTGGTGCGATCTGCGCCTCCGGTGTGAAAGTCTATGCCATAGTCGATCTGTGGGATCACATCTCTGGTGAGGTAGTAGGCCACCCTGGAGGCTAGCGAGCCGTTTCTGTTGCCGGGGAAAGAGCGGTTCACATCTTTACCATCCGGCACATACCTGGAAAAATGAATAAAGCCGTACACATTGATCACAGGTATGCAGATAATCGTGCCCTTGAGCGGAATGTGAAGATCGTCTTCTATGATCCTCCGCACGATCTCTACACCATTGATCTCATCACCATGCAATCCTCCAGAGAGCAGCAGTACCGGGCCTGGTTTCTTCGATCTTGCCACGGTGATGGACAGGTTGATCGGCGAATGCGATGGTAGTCGCGCAATATTCACCTCTATGGTTTCCTGCTTTCCGGGTCGTACTTCTATATCGTTGATGATCATACTGGCGCGAATGGTTATTCCAATTATTCTGATAAGATCACTGTACTATCGCTGATATCCAAGTCAATGACCCTCCCGATCTCCAAAGAAGGCTATTTATTCCGATAGGTGGTAATTTCCTGCCTCAATCTTAGACTTTGATGGCGAACATTCATCGTTTTACCTAGATTCGGGGCGCACATTATTCAACTATCTCTAAATCCCTCATAGGATGAAGCCACAAGATCTCTCACGCCCGGACAAATTGCTCTTTGATGGTATTAAGTCACTAGGACAATTTGGCCAAAAGCTCTACTCCAACCAGAAAACGGAGGCCAAAGCCAAAGCTCAACTCACCTTCATAGGTAAAAAGCGTGTGGAGGAGGTGCACAATCAATTGCATGCTTTCAATGAAGCTGAATATGATATCAGCCATGAGCTGGAAGACTTTGGGTACCTGGAAACCCTTGACTCCTCAAAGAACCACTGGCTCAATTTCCATGGTATTCACGATGCGGCCATCATTGAGAAGATCGGCACCCAGGCCAATCTGGACAGGCTGACCATACGGCAGATACTCGATACCACGCAGCGACCAAAGGTGGAGGAGCATGACCACTATTTGTTTTTTAGTATCAAGTCTGTCCTCGAGGGTAGTGATGGTGAGATCAACGTCGAGCAACTGTCCTTTGTCCTGGGCCATCATCATATCATCTCTTTTCAGGAAGAGCGAGGGGATCATTTTGATGACATCAGAACCAAAATGAAAGAGGATATCGGCTTCATCAGAAAGCGGGAATGCGACTATCTGCTCAGCCAACTGCTGGATGCGATACTGGACAACTACTTCGAAACAGTAGATAAAATCAACGAGGCGCTTGTCGAACTTGAAAAAGAGGTGCTGAAGGATCCTTCTCAGTCCACGCTGCTCAGTCTGGAGGCACATAAGCGCTCAACCCAGCTGATCAAAAAATCCATTACTCCATTTAAAGATGCGCTGGCCGGCATCCTGAATACCCAAACGCGTCTGATCAGCAAAGACACCCTCAAATTCTATCGGGATTTGGGTTATTCCGCTACTGCGGCCATTGATGAGGTGGAGGCAACATTGAGAACCCTCGAGGGGCTCACCAACATCTATTTTGCCTCCTTGAGCCAGAAGATGAATGAGACCATGAAGGTGCTAACGACTGTGGCCACCATTTTCATTCCGCTTACTTTCATCGCAGGTATCTACGGAATGAACTTTGAGTACATACCCGAGCTTCACTATCGAAACGGCTATTTTGTCGTTTGGGGAGTGATGGGGCTGGTCACACTCGGGATGCTGTTCTATTTCAAAAAGAAGAAGTGGATGTAATTAGAGGCAGTAACTTATCTGAGCTGTGATACTTGCGAGACCTACAGCCAGGATTAAACTATATTCTGTGGTTAGTGGTGACTTATAATCTCTCTCACGTCCCAACGGTGACTTATATCCCGATATGAACAGATTACTCGCTTTGCTAATATGCATGATCCAGGTGACCTTTAGCGGGCCATTGGCTGTGCTGACCCTTCCAGAAGCCATTGCACAAGAACGTGACGACAACCTCCCCATCTTCGTAGCAGACACTGCCATCAAGCCCCTGAGGTCTTATGTCAACGCCGATTTTCAGAATGCATTGAACAGGAAGCTCAAAGCCAATGCGAAATGGAAAAAGCTTATTGATCAAAAGCAGATGGCCGTTGGTCTGGTCGACATGAGAGATGTCAACAATATCAAATTTGCCCGCGTCAATGGTAACGAGATGATGTATGCTGCTAGTCTTCCAAAAATCGGAGTGCTACTGGCAGCCATTGATGCTTTTGAGACGGGAGAACTGGAAGAAACACCTGAAGTGATGGAGGACATCAACATCATGATCAGCAAGTCAAATAATCAAGCCACTACACGGATAATGGACCTGGTTGGTCTGGACAAAATCGAAAGTGTGCTGACAGATCCCAAGTATGCGCTTTATGATGAGGATTATGGAGGTGGACTGTGGGTAGGAAAGCGATATGCCTCATCCGGCCCGCGACATGGTGAACCGCTCAAAGGCATCAGTCATGCCGCTACAGTCTCTCAGGTGTGTCGGTTCTACTATCTCATGGCCTTTGGTAAGTTGGTCTCATTTGAGCGATCGGCGCAGATGCTGGAGATTATGGATGACCCTGGCCTACACCATAAGTTTGTCAACTCCCTGGATGCGCTGGCTCCTCAGGCGAGGGTATTTCGTAAATCCGGCTCATGGAAGACCTACCATTCAGACTCTGTGCTAGTCTGGGGCGAAGACAGAAGATACATCCTGGTCGCGCTGATCAACGATGTTGATGGCGAGAATATCCTCAGGAAGCTCGTAATGTCAGTAGAGGAAATAATGAAATTATAGCACGCGTCTGTTAAAGGCCTTTACCAGATGTTCTACATTTGGTCGAATCTGTTTTAAGCATTGATAATGAAGTTTGTCCTCGAGCATCTCAGGAAAGTATTAGGTAGGTTATTTGAGATTAGACAGGGTGAAACGAAAAGAGTATTACTCCTTCAGGCTAATATATTCCTGATCGTTACAGTCATACTTATCCTCAAGCCAATTGCCAACGCATTATTTCTAGATCGCTTTGGGATAATGGCGCTACCAAGAGCCTTCATAATGGTAGCCGTTTTTGCGGCCCTGCTCTCCTATGGATATTCGCGACTGCTGCCCAGAGCTTCATTACTCAGCATCATCCAGCGCACCTATATCGGCTTCATCCTTAGCCTTATCGCCTTCGGCGTGCTGCATCTGGTCGGACTACTCGATAGCTGGATACTTTATGCCTTCTACATAGAAGTCGCCCTTTTTGCGGTGCTCTCTGCTTCCCAGTTTTGGATATTGGTCAATGTCGTTTTGAACGTGAGAGAAGCCAAGCGGCTCTTTGGCTTTATTGGTGCCGGAGCGATAGCCGGTGGTATTTTCGGTGGCTACCTCACCTCCATAGCCGCACCCATCTTTGGTTCTGAAAACCTGCTCTTTCTCTGTGCCGTCATACTAATGATCTGCCTGCCGATCACCAACACATTATGGAAGCGATATGTCGTCCCGCATCAGACCCAGCTACGTCAGATCAAGAGAAAGAGCAGCTCAGAGCATCCCTATCGCATCATCCGACAGTCGAGGCATTTATCACTTATCGCAGGTATCCTCGCGGTGAGTGTGGTCGTTTCCAAGCTCGTCGACTTTCAGTTCAGCGCACTCGCCAGCGCCACCTATACCGACTCTGATGAGTTGGCCTCCTTTTTCGGCTTTTGGTTTTCGACCATGAACATCATCTCACTGCTCATTCAGCTCTTCCTGACAAAGAATGTGGTGGGCCGGTATGGTGTCGGCTTTTCGTTGTTTTTGTTACCCCTAGGTATCCTCCTACCGGAAATATTGATCCTCATCATTCCCAAGCTATGGGTAGCCATACTGCTGCGCGTCAATGAGGGTAGCCTCAAGCAGTCCGTCAACAAGGCCGGAATTGAGTTGCTGGCACTTCCTATTCCTCTTGAGGTAAAAAATCAAACCAAGACATTTATAGATGTATTTGTCGACTCACTTGCCACTGGCGTTGGGGGATTGATCCTGATCATTTGCGTTAGCTTATTGGAAGTGCCGATGGAGTTCATCAGCGTGGCTACTATCCTACTCGTCATCCTATGGCTTTATATGGCACGCAAAGTCAGGGTTGAGTATTTACGATCCTTCCAGCTCAAGGTGGCAAAGCCAATTAACAAAGAGGAAGGCAAGGCCATCGACCTGTCCAATGAATCGGTACTGGGTGGCTTGAAAAAAGTGTTGACCTCTGGCATTGAAAGTGAAATACTCTTCGTGCTCAAGAAGCTGAAGGAAACAAATGATCAAACCTTTATTGACCCGCTGAAGTCGCTACTCGACCACCCCAACCATTTGATCAGGGCTGAGGCTCTCGGCAGACTGTACTTCTATAAAGGATTGAACATCAATGATCAGGTGCGTGCCATGATCAAGGATCCGGAAGACGAAGTAAGGATCGCAGCTTTTGAGTATTTGATAGAGCACTCTTCGGCTGACATAGAAGGCCTGATGCGGCACTACCTCGTGGATGAAGATCCAAAGGTAAGATCGGCAGCCCTCATGAGTTTGGCTATTGAGACCCGTGACAACCTCGCTCTAAAACTAAAGTTCGATCTCTCGGGAAGGCTCGCCAGAGGTATTGAGCGCATTGTCGACCCTAAGGCTCAAGCAGACGAGATAAAGTCGTTATTAATGGCTGTTGGTCATTCAGGGTTTGAGGACTTCTACCCTGCTATACTAGCGTACTTACGTCACGAAGACAGATTCATTGCGGTAGCGGCGATCAAGGCTGCTGCTCAGACCATGGATTCGGATTTCATACTGCCGCTCATAGAGCTATTGTCGCAGAAAGAGCTCCAACAAGAGGCGCTGGCAGCATTAGACAATTTTGGGCCTGGTGCCATTCCAGTCATTGCCAAGATCGTCAATGAGCACGAAAATCTGGATGAGATCAGAAATGTAGCACTACTGCTTGAGCGCAAACATTTCCAGTCGGCCGTGGACCTGCTTTTCCAGCTGATTGCCAAAGGTGATATCGCCACCCAGGCCCAGGCTCTGAGGTCTCTTAATCAACTCAAGACCAGCTTTCCACACCTTAACTTTTATAAGAAAGCGACCGTCGATCTTATTCTTACTGAGGCTAAAAACTACACCAATACCCTATCGGTATTGTATGCCCAGCGTGCAAAGAGTCAGCCAAAACAGTCCAATGAAGACCAGATAGCCGATGGTCGAAACAGTCTTGTGGATTTGCTCGAAAGAAGGCTTGATGGTAATCTGGAGCGAATATTTTATTTGCTTGGGCTGAAATACTCCCCGCCTGATATTTTGTCGATCTATGATGGTATTCAGAGCAAAAAGCAGGACATCTATGTCAATGCCATAGAGTTTTTGGATAACCTATTGGATAGTCAGCTAAAGAAAGTGCTCATGCCACTCGTCGAAACCGCGTTGCTTGATAACATATCCAAGGAAGCTATCGATCAACTCAACATTAAGATACCCACACAATACGAGTGTTTTGAATTGATACTGGCAGGAAAGGACCAGCGGCTTAAGCTTGCGGTGTTGCACCTCGTTAAAGTATTGAAAGATGTGAAATACCTGCCGCTAGCGATGAACTATGTGGACGATCAAAATACCAAAATAAGCACGTTTGCCAAAGAGGCAGCCGCCGCAATAAGGTGTTAGACTCGGGGTGTATTGGAGGACAAGCCAAGCCCATGGAGTTGATGCTTACTTTCTTACCAATCGGTCGACCTGAGTCGCCAGGCCATAGTGGTCTCCACTAGAGTTTTTCTTGAGCACATTGGACATCAGCACGACCATGTAGTTGGTGCCGTCAGGATGCTCTATCATCGCTACAGAGTTCATATAGTTCTGCTTATTGCCGTGGTACTTTTTGCACTCGAAACCTTCTTCCGGTACGCAGCTGTAGAGGCTGCCCGACTTGAAATATACGGCTGCCGGCTTGAGCACCTCTGCCGCTGCATACCTGATCCTGCGATCGGTCATATACATCATTCTCTTGATCTCCAGGCTCGAGCCTCGATCTATCGCTAATCCTCGCTCTACCGCAATGAGAAACTTCATCAACCCAACGGGAGAACCAATACTACCCCCTTGACCAGGTACAATAGCGCTGGCTCCTCTGGTAAAAAAGGTGCCCAACCTCCATTCATCTGTAGTTATACCCAATTCCCGGAGTGGCTCATTGACCAGCGAAATCGCCAGGGCAGACAATTCGCTTTTTTTGGTTGTTTTGAAATACTCGGCTGCCCTTTCATCTGAAACCGGATATTCCTTCCCAAATACATTCATTAGCATCACCTCTCTCCAGACAATACTCGCCGCAGCATTATTACTTACCGATAGCATATGGTCCGTCCATTCGTAGAGCGAAAAGACATCTCCCTCTTTTACTATTCTGGTAAAATAGGTCTCGGTATCAGGCTCATAAAACGGCACGGTATGCTCATCAATGATGGACCATGTACCCGCAGTGACCTTTGTATTTCTCAAAATTTCCCTGCGCTTTTCAAACGAATAAGGTTCGATTTTCGCCAGCTGATCAAACAACGCCAGCAGCACAGCCAGCTTGCCTACACTTCCCGGCTGAAATCCCTTTGTTTCCTGTCGTTTAGCATATCGGATGGGCTTGCCCGGCGTAATGTCCAGCACCGCTATGGAGTAGCTTTCATCCATATTAGGAAATATCGAATTGACCGCCTTCTGAAGGGCCGGATCAGCACTGGGAAGCACCGCCAGACTGTCTCCCTTCTCTCCCAATAGATTAAGCTGAATATCAGCAATAGATTTCCTCGCGCCAGCGATGGGTGGAGTACCAGTGACCTCACCATCAATCTTTTTCTGCAGGTATAGCAGTCGCTTTATACCTGTGGTCTCATATCCATCGATGGGGTAATTGCTATCGGTGGATATCACACCAAACCCCGTCAGGAATATTATTATCAGAAGAGCCGTCAGTTTCATTTTCATATCAACAGAGTTTGAAAATTTTTTGAAGTGAATACACTCCTATTAATTCATGATTCTTTGCGATAGATCGACCATTTTACTTTCATCAACCATGGGTGAGATAGATTGAAGATACGCTGAAGACACAGCCCTTTTATTTTCTACAAATGGGCGAATTTGAAACAGCCAAAGCTTATTATCCTTGAATCCCAGCTCAATATCAAATGGACCATCACTCTCCACTCCGGGCGTACCAGGTAGAATCTTGCGCACCTCCGCTGACAGTTTCCTAATCTGGACAATGTTCGCTGGTCTGAGTACACGCTTTTCGAAGGTGGCATTATTTTTCATTGTCCCACCAGTCTCCGGCAGTCTGTTGAAAAAAGGGTCCCTGGCCGGAGACAAGAGCACCGATGGCCCTTTATTCACCAATAGGTAAGACTCTGCCGCCTGCCCATCTACCGCACCCCCGGCTCCTCTGCTGAATGCTACTGTCATGTCTTTAGGCTTATTGGAAGAAACCCCCTTCGTAATGAGCACACCCGAATAATCGACATCCACACTTGGGATGATGAGTATAGAAGGATATACATTCTCAGGATTGAGCAAGTACTTCTGACGCCATTTGTAGCTCCGCTCCGTGTAGGGAGAGGCCCAGACATCCTTGATCCCCTGCAAGATTTTTTCCTTAGACACCACGTTAAAAACGGTCAGGTTCAGGCCCGCTCCGGTGAAGTTCTTCAAGTCCTCCATGTTCGTATCACTTCGAAGAAAGACCGGCACCTCACCCATGGGCTTACCCAGTATAGTCTGGAAGCTCTCCTCCAGTTCTTTCTCAAAAGAAGGCAGCAACTTCATTTTTTTGATCTCATCGCGCAGCACTCCCAGCTCCGTCAGCGTGAATTTCTCCACTTCCTCGGTGGAAGCCCCACCATTGGCCAGTTCCTTCGACTCTCTGAAAATGCTATTTAAATAGTCCCAGTAGGACATCTCCTTACCAGGAATCGGCTGCTTCATGTGCTGAAGGAATATACTGAAGGGTAGCGCCATACCTTCCACCACCTCGTCGGGGAAGAGTGCCTTGAGTTGACCGAGGTTGGCCGCTTTAGGTCCACATAGCTTACCAGAATCCTCAGATTTGATATTGCGCAGATTGACCACTCCCGATCCTGTCAGCTGGATTCTATCCACGGGCACGGTGATCATCTCCTCTGACCGCACCTGCTTTGCAAAGAGCTGTTGCTCTTCCTCGGACATCTGGCTGGCCACTTTCATGATGGCCGTACCCGAATTAGAAACGGCGTAAAACACCTTCTGCCCCTCGTAAGCTTTGAGCGCTATCAGGTTTTCTTTAGAGAGGATCATATTGGGGATACCTAGGTTTCGCGCTAGCAACTGAACGTGAGAAACGGCATTGCCCTCTGTCACCGTGGCGATCCCTGCCACTGGTTTGAGATCAGCTGGAGGCTGCTCAAATATGTAAATCTTGTTGGGGTCGACTTCAACTTCACCGAGCTCCTCGATTACTACAAGCTCACCCATGGCATAACCCGGGTTAAGTCCTCTGATTCTACCCTGATCAGCTATCCCCATTACCTTATTGGTGAGTCCGGCCTGACTGGCGAAGTTATCACCATTGGCTGCCACAAGTCTTCCTAGCGGAAGAAGGAGCGAAGAACGCACCCTATCATCGATGAATCCATTCGAAAGCGGCTCGAAACTACCAAAGAGGCTGACCGTAGGCTGGTAAACTGCCTTGACCATGCCTGTACCCCATTCTACAAGGCTTCTTGACTTTTCGAAATACTGCTTGAGAGTGGCCAGGTCTATGGAATTTCCGGTAGGAGGAACAAGGGATGGTGCCAAAGCTTCCCACTCCCATAGCTCAATATATCCTGTACCAGCCACCGCCCATCCAAGGTTGTTGATGGCCTCCAGCAGTTCCAAAACGGTGCTGGGTTGCCACTCCTGAAGATCCTGGAGAAGCGCCTTTTCTGCTAAGAGTGATATGTCCAACAATCCAAGGCGCGCCGAACCGGAAAGCTTAGTGCTCGTCATCATCCTCAGGTCATACAGCATGCGAGCCGTCAGACTGATTCGCTTAGCACCGAGAGGAAGATTATAGTAGCTTGAAAGGAACTCATTAACCAGAACAAGTGCGTTAGAGGATTTTGGCAGTTTCTTGACATAGCCGGAAAAAGAGCTCCTCTGGACGGGCTGATAATAGGCCTCCATATTGGAAATCAACGCATCAAAATTCTTTTTGAGATCGTCACTGAGCTTATCAATGTGCTTGCTCTGAAAATCTTTAACAAGTTTGATATCAGAGGCATCCGGTTGACCGTGGATCTTTATTCTGATATTCATGAACTCCGGATACTCGTCAGAGATCACCATCGACAGGGATCTTATTTGCTGAGACTGATTGTCATCACCCTGATGCGGGATATCTCTGGAGGACTCCCGGAGCAAGAAATAGTTCTTCTCAATCAATGAACTGTCTTCCAATAGTTTAGAGTAGAAATTATTCCCCCAGTTCTCTTCATCTTCAGCCTGGATAGCTCCTCTGTAGAACTGCCCCTTTCTCAATACCCATCCATTATCGACAGATCTTAAGTATTTCTCGATTTGGTACTGCTTCAGCCTGGAATGGGCGTTACCAGCATCCCAAAATTCCTGAATTGCTGTGGTCGCTAATATTTGACCCAGATAGATACCGTTGGAGGCAGCCAGCGCTACCACTTCATCTTTATACCTTGCCCGTTGAGGGCTTGGCTCAGGGCATCTCTCTTGCGGTACGCGGAATGACCCATCTGTGCAAAACCAGCGAATGTCTTTATAGGGCCCTCTAGCGTCGGATTTGAATCGTTGGACGAGCTCACTGACCTCTGCGTAGGTACTCACCTTTGGCTGGCCAACGGTGGGCTCGTCGATCAAAAGGAAAGAAAAGAGGAAAATGACTGATACTATTGAAGCGCTCCGAAAATGTGTATGGATGCTGATAAGGAGGCTCTTTATTGCCGACATGATATATAAGTTCTATTCGTTTTGTAGACGGAATTAAGGGAAAAGGTCACAATTAAATTATAGCCGATTTCCTCTGTCCACATTATATGCTCATTGTAAAATAGCGAATACACTAGCATTGATAGCTCGGGTAGGATTTTTATCGAGTCCTTCTACATTTATTTGAGAGAATTATGCCTTGCTAGAGGTTATCATAGGTTGGCAGATACATATCAATGAATCAGTATGCCCCTTTTAGCCAACTATTATTGGGCTATTGCGTTACAGTTGCTCGTAAAGTCGCGATTTTGACTTTCCCTATATGCGGAAAAATGTAAATTTGAAATTCAATCATAACTAAACCCTTTCTAAATGATTCTTACTATGAAAAAAACTATCCTACTCGCAGTATTCTGTTTCGGTATGGTCGCTGTAAGCCAGGCCCAGGTAGTAGCCCCGGCTCCTAGCCCTGCTGCCTATTCTACGCAAAACGTTGGTTTCACTACCATCACATTTGACTACTCTTCACCGGGTGTCAAGGGTCGTAAGATTTTTGGCGAGCTCGTTCCTTTTGGTACTCCCTGGAGAGCCGGTGCAAACCAGGCTACCACAGTTGAGTTCAGCAACACTGTAAAAATCGGTGGTGAGAATGTAAGAGCTGGTAAATACTCTATCTATGTAACTCCTGCTGAAAGTGGCGACTGGACTATACATTTAAACAAAACTGGCAATCAGATCTTTGCTTATATGACTGACGGAAAAGTAGACATGGAAGCACTTTCTAAGGACATAGCAGCCACCATCTCTGTGACACCAATAACCACTCCTGAGTCTATGGAGAGGCTTTTCTGGTGGGCTGATCCTAATGACAATAAGACTGCAAAAATAAGTATGGCCTGGGCTGACAAGATGATCACGTTCGATGTGGACATGAGAACGGCTGAAATCATGGAAGGCTTCTCAAATGTGTTGAAGTAATATCCAAAAACACTGTAAATACTAAAGCCTCGGCATCTGCTGAGGCTTTTTTCATTTGAAGTAGGTGCTTTCTATTTGTTCAATCGACATTCGGTTGATCCCAGAGAAGCAACCCTTTGACAAATTTGAAGTGATGATCGTAAGTGACAATCATTGCCTCCTTTTCCAAAGTATGGCAAGCAATCCAGACATCATTAATGGGAATTGGTTGTCCATCTTTGCTTAGCTGATTCTTGACGGCCCCAAAAATGGTCGCTGTTTTGTAGGTGACATCTAAAATAGAAACTTGTGGTTTTTGCAAAAAAGACATGAGTATTTCCAAATTCTTTTGCTCTTTGGACCCTCCTTTAAAACCGCTCATGAGCTCCCCAAGGACGACAACAGACATGTAAACTGTAGAAGCATGTAGCAGAACGTCAAAAACCTTCTGATCTCCTCGCAAAAGACCACTGTAGGCATTAGTATCCAATAGTATGCCGCTCACGACCAATCCGACTTATCTATGGCTCGAGTATCTTCCGTATTGCTGTGAAATTCTAAGCCATCATCTTCCGACCATATGCCAAAAAACTCCTGAAAGCTTTTCTGATTATCAACCGTGCCTTTCTCAACACCCAATGCTTGATGCAAAAGTGCTTTTATAGTCTTATTCAAGCTCAGTCCAGATTGGCTCGCCTTCTGCTGTATAAGCTTAGCAGTGTATTCGTCAATATTATGCACTGTGATTGATTTCATGACCACACTTTTTCGGTTTAACACTAAAATTACAATATCTTCAAGCAAATGGTTCATTAATTTCAATAAAGTGGTTCAATATTAGTTCATTCTATTGGCCAGACTAAAGGAAAAATTCCATGGCAGTCCGAAGTTCATTAATTTTATATCAGTCCATCCCTATATGATCAGGCTCAATCAATCCATTTATTCCATCGGTTCCTGCTTTTCCGATATGATTGCCGGTAGGCTGAGCCACTACAAATGGTTGGTCACCGCCAACCCTTTCGGCACTTTGTATGACCCGTTGAGTATCGAGCGAAACATCATCAATAGTCTCAGCGATCAACCCATCAGCGATGCGCTACTCGGCCGGAGAGAGGATGTGGTGTTTCACTACTATTACCACTCCGATTTGTCAGCATTGTCACTTCCGGTTCTTTCCAATATGATTGAGCAGGCGCATGAGCAAACTAAGACTTCCATTATGGATGCTGATTGTATCGTTCTGACGTACGGTAGTGCTATCGTCTACAAACACAAGGAGTTAGGTGAATTTGTGGCCAACTGTCATAAGGTACCCCAAATCGAATTTGAAAAAAAAATGCTAGGTCTTCGCGAGGTTAGGACCAGCATCCGAAATACTATTGACTGTATCAGAAAGGACAATCCGAACGCCCGGTTCATCGTAACAGTAAGCCCGGTCAGACATCTCAAGCACGGCATGGAGCAAAACATGCTCAGTAAATCAATTCTAAGGCTCGCATGCGAGGAAATCAAAACCAGAAATGATAAAATCACCTACTTTCCATCCTTCGAAATAATGATGGACGAGCTACGCGACTACAAGTATTATAAGCAGGACAAGGTACATCCATCAGCAGAGGCTGAAAATTACATTTGGGATGTCTTCAAATCCACTATGATCGATGAAAATGCGATCAAGTTCATCGGGCAATGGGATGAAATCACGCGCGCACTCCAACATCGCCCAATGCACGTGGCATCAAAAGCACATCAGCGCTTTATCAAAGAAACTTTAATGAAGTTGGAGCAGTTGTCTAGCCAGGTAGATGTGACCAAGGAAAGAGCACATCTGGAAAGCCAACTGATATGAGCACAATGCACCCAACCAATCGCTTAGCTAAAGAAACCAGCCCCTACTTACTTCAGCATCAGCATAATCCTGTCGACTGGCATCCGTGGGGTCCTGAGGCGCTGGAACTGGCTAAGACAGAAGACAAACCCATCATTGTAAGTATCGGCTACTCCGCCTGTCACTGGTGTCACGTCATGGAACGCGAGTCTTTTGAGAACGAGTCGATCGCAGCGATCATGAACAAGTATTTTGTCTGTATCAAAATTGACCGTGAAGAGCGCCCGGATGTAGATCAGATTTACATGGAAGCTGTGCAGGCCATGGGGCTACAGGGCGGCTGGCCGCTCAACGTATTCCTCACGCCTGCTCAGCAACCTTTTTATGGCGGCACCTTTTTTCCGCCCAGGGGATGGGCTCAATTACTTCAGAATATCGCCAAGGCGTTTGAGGAACAGCGTGAGGAAATAGAGAAAAGTGCAGTAGGTTTTACAGAAAGCCTCAACAGGAGCGAGACTGACCGACTAAAGCTGACTGAGGCGGAGCGACAGTTTACGCAAGTGGGTCTGGATCAGATGTATAAGCGGTTGCAATCAAGATTTGATCCGGTACATGGAGGAATGACCAAAGCGCCCAAGTTTCCCATGCCCAGCATTTGGCGGTTTCTGCTCAGGTATTATCACGAAAGCGAGGATCGCGTCGCGCAGGAGCATCTGGTGCTCACGCTTGATGCAATGGCCGCAGGAGGTATTTATGATCAGGTCGGTGGTGGTTTTGCACGCTATTCCGTGGATGGCGAGTGGTTCGCACCTCATTTTGAGAAGATGCTTTATGACAATGGCCAACTCCTCACTCTATACGCTGAAGCTTACAAAGTAACCCAAAAGCCACTCTACCGACGAGTAATCCTGGACACCATTGCCTGGGCCAATCGCGAACTTCGAAGCTCAGAAAATGCCTACTACTCAGCTCTGGATGCCGACAGTGAAGGTGTGGAAGGCAAGTTTTATACCTACACAGCCGCTGAAATCAAGGAGCTATCCGGAGACCATTTCAATCTGATCGCAGACTACTACCGCATCAAGCCGGAGGGCAATTGGGAAGAGGCCCGAAACATCCTCCACTACCGTGAATCTGATACTGAATTCACAAAACGCCATCAAATATCTGCGGATCACTGGCAACAGGTCAAATCCGAGTTTGCTACTAAATGCATGGCCCTCAGAGATCAGCGAATAAGACCAGGGCTGGATGACAAGATTATCTCTGGCTGGAATGGACTGATGCTCAAAGGGCTGATTGACAGCTACAATGCACTGGGTGACCGGGCCATTCTGGAAGATGCTATCGCCAATGCCTCCTTCATCTGTGATCGGATGATCGACGGGACAACACTCTATCGTACTTACAAAGATGGCCGAGCTAAAATCAATGGCTTTCTCGAAGACTATGCTTTAGTATCAGAGGGACTAATGGCGCTCTATGAAGCGACCTTCGACGAAAAATGGCTGCACACTGCCCAGGCATTGGTAGAGGAGGTACTAAAGTCGTTTTACGATAAAGAAGATGGCTTATTTTTCTACACATCTGCCAGTGATGAACAACTGATCGCTCGCAAAAAGGAAATCTTCGACAATGTCATTCCAGCCTCTAACTCTGTAATGGCTAAAGTGCTGCATCGGCTGGGGACGCTGATGGATAACTCCCGATACACCGAACTGGCTAACAGCATGGTCTCCAAGATCAGTGACTGGATAATCAACGAAATGCAGGACATGGCCAACTGGGCACTCGTCTATGCGAATATGCGCAAGCCCCTAGCAGAAATAGCCATCGTGGGAAGAGAAACCAACGCCTTTCGGAATGAGATGAGCAAAAGATACCTTCCCGATGCTGTGTTCTTGGGTACAGCCACCAAGAGCGATCTGCCTTTGCTCAAAGGGCGATCGGCAATTAATTCGGATACGACGATCTTTGTTTGCTTTGAAAAGGCATGTAGATTGCCTGTACACACGGTCAATGAGGCCCTTGTGCAACTAAACAGCTAATACCTTTGTCAAAGGAGGAAATATCCCTTTTTGAGGCGCCATCTGATATGCCTGCCAAGTACGCAGATGTGATGCTGCCCGTACCGCTGCATAAGCTGTTCACCTATCGGATTCCTTCCAATCTCGTTGCTAGCGTCGCACTCGGATGTCGTGTGATTGTCCCCTTCGGCAAGCACAAAATACAGACCGGAGTGATCGGTAAAATCCACGATCAACGTCCCGATAAGTATGAGCCTAAGGACATTCTGGAGCTCATGGAGGAGACACCCATCATCAATGCGCTCCAGATTAAGCTCTATCATTGGATAGCACGCTACTATATGTGCACCTTGGGTGAGGTGATCAATGCGGCAATACCTTCAGGCCTCAAGCTGTCCAGTGAGTCATTTGTACAGCTCAATCCCGACTATCAATTCCTCGATCACTTATCAGAATTGAGTGATCGGGAATATGAGCTCATCAAGTCACTGGAAGCGAGTGATCAACTCTCCTACTCAGATATCTCAGCCCTACTCGGGATCAAGAGCATCTACCATTTAATCAAGTCCTTGTCTTCGAAAGGGGCAATTTTGCTGTTTGAAAAGGTCAAAGAGAAGTACAAGCCTCGCATGGAGAAATGGATTATGCTCAACCCGCATTACATTGAGCATGAGGACGAGTTACAGACGTTGTTTGAAAAGCTGGAGAAAAAGCCCAAGCAGTTGGAAGTATTGCTCAAATACATTCAGCAAGTGCCCATCTTCGACTCTCCCGCTGACAACAAGAAGGGCATCAGAAAAGCCAGCCTTCTCAGTGGAGATATATCAGCCTCTTCAGTGAAGACCCTCATTAAGAACAAGACCCTGGTAGAGCAAAATCGACAGTTATCGAGGTTTGAGCAGTATGGGGAAACTTCTGCAAGTGCGTCACTGTCAGATCTCCAGCGGCTCAAGCTCGGCCAGATCAAGACACAGTTTGAAAATCACGATGTAGTGCTTCTGCATGGCGTCACCGGTAGTGGCAAGACTGAGCTTTACATCAAGCTTATCGAGGAGCAGATCGCTGATAGCCGCCAGGTGCTCTATATCCTACCGGAAATAGCCCTCACCACTCAGATTGTCAATCGGCTCAGGAAGATATTTGGCGACCGACTTGGCGTATATCACTCCAAGTACTCGGATAATGAGCGTGTTGAAGTCTGGCAAGGCTTGCTCAAGGGCACTATCGACCTGGTGATTGGGGTACGGTCGGCCACCCTCCTGCCCTTTGACAACCTGGGGTTGATCATCGTAGATGAGGAGTACGAGTCGACCTTCAAGCAGTACGATCCAGCCCCGCGCTATCATGCACGCGACCTAGCCATTGTCCTCACGCAGTTCTGTGATACCAAAGTGCTATTGGGCACAGCCACACCGTCTTTGGAGTCCTACACCAATGCTTCCGATGGAAAATATGGCTTGGTTGAGTTAGATCGGCGCTTCAGCGAAGTAAGTATGCCCGAGCTCATATTAGTAGATATCAAAGAGCAGCGCAAAAAGCGGCTCATGCGCAACGAATTCACGAATGTGCTGATCGAGGAAATCGAAAAGACACTAGCGCTAAAAGAGCAGGTGATTCTCTTTCAAAACCGAAGAGGCTTTGCACCGCTATTGAGCTGTGAGACTTGTGGGCATATTCCAAAATGCCACCAATGTAGCGTGAGTCTGACTTATCATCAGTTTGGGCAGGAGCTCAGGTGTCACTACTGTGGATATAAGGAGCCGCTACCGCAAATCTGTGAAGCATGTGAGTCTCCAAAGCTCAAGACCGTCGGGTTTGGTACCGAGAAAATTGAGGAGAATATCTCCCTGCTCTTCCCCAATGCTGTCGTCGGTCGAATGGATCTTGATACCACTCGGAGCAAGTATGGCTATCAGAATATCCTGGAAGCCTTCGAATTGGGTCAGATAGACATTCTGGTAGGCACACAAATGGTGACCAAAGGGCTAGACTTTGATCGTGTCGGACTGGTAGGTGTGATCGATGCAGATAAGATGATCCACTATCCTGATTTCCGCTCACATGAGAAAGCTTTTCAAATGATCACTCAGGTCAGCGGTAGAGCCGGCCGCCGTGACAAGCGAGGCAAAGTAATCATCCAGACCTATGATCCAACACAGGAGGTGCTCAAACACATACTTCAATATGACTACAAGGGTTTTTACAGGACAGAGGCCTCCGAGCGCGCAAAGTATCATTATCCACCCCATTATCGGCTCATTCGGGTCATCGTTAAGCACAAGGAGCCACACACCTGTAAGACGGCAGCAGAGTATTATACCAGCGCCATACGTACAGAGCTCGGTAAGCACAGAGTCCTGGGCCCGGAAGAACCGATCATTGCCCGTATCCGAAATCAATATCAGCAGATCATCAACGTGAAGCTGGAGAAACAGGGCATCAGCCTCCCCAAAGTCAAAGAGATACTGTACAATGTGAATGTCACGGTATCAAAAATGAGAGACTTCAAAAACGTATCTATCATTTTCGACGTTGATCCTCAGTAATAGCCTACCGGAAGTCTAATAATCTATATTTGCAGCATGATAAAGTGGTTGATCCTGAGCCTATCGATAATCTACCTGAGTAGCTGTACTCAGTGCGATGAATGCGATATTCTGGTAAGTGAGCCCACCGTGCCGATGCAAATCTTCAATCAGGATAGCCTGGTTCAGGTAAGTGCTAGATTGACGGACCTTGCTAATCAGATCGAGGCGCTGGACTTGCAAGTGACAGAGTTGGAATCGACCAGATCATTGTTTGAAGATTCGGTAGCTCTTCTGACGGAATTAATCGCTCTTGACAGCACTCAGTATGAGGCAACTCTGGCTTCAGTGAAGCTTTTATTGACTGATATTAAGTTTTTTTATTCCAGAGACTCTTCGAGCCTGGCAGGACTGACAACACAAAACGAGTTGTTCACAACAGCGCTGGTTGATCTGGAAGCAGGACTTACCAGAATAGATACGATCTATGATCTGGATACTCACAACTTTATCGTCAATACGGACTCTACCGAACTATACAGCCTCCCTTTGGCTCCCGGGTTAAACAATGTCAACTACCGACTGGTCATTGGTCAAAAACGCTTTGACCTCTCAATAACCTATGAAACCGAACTTTATCAGGATGAGAAATCCAGGGTCGGATACCTCGCTCGAAATATTGCGGTAGCCGGTCATAGCTTTGACTCGCTTACCGTAGATTGCAACGAAAACTGTCTCAGCACCAATGGCAAGATTGTGGCTCATCATTAGTATTTGGTTGACGGGTAGCTGTGTACTTGCACAGAGCCAAACCAAAGTGGAAGTCCCCGCAGATTCCGTCATGATCGTTTTTCGTGGAGACTCGATCCAACGCCAGCAGCTAATAGATTCTATTGATTTTTCTCTGGATGAGGTTATCGAAACTAAGGAAGACCGAAAAGAGCAAAAGGCACTTGAAGACAGCCTACGCAAATTGGATCGCCCCTTCCTGAGAGATTTTGGCCTGTATGTCGACTATGGCAAGTTCATTGGGTTCATCGTCGACTTTGAGCAGAAAAATGAGGTGGGTGCGAGACTGACCTTTGGCAACAATGTCTTCATCGGCGGAGAATATGGATGGGGTACCGTCACACCACCAGATGCCTATGAAAACACCTCCTACGAAGTATCCGGCAACTATCTGCGCCTGACTGCCGGACTGATCAAGGCACTCACTCCCAAAACGAACATTGGTCTCGGACTGGCATACGCCAACGGCACTTATTCGGATATGGGTACTCCGGAGATTGAGAGTCCATCCGGTTTATTTGAAGTAGAAAATGAACCTTTCGCCAGAGAAAATATCAAAGCCACCTGGTATGAATTTAATATCCTGTCGGAATCCCGGCTTGTGCGTAATCTTTACCTTGGCCTCATTTTACGATTCAGGGTTATGGGCGACTATGACCAGCAGGAACCGCTGGATATCTTCACCCTTCCCGGTTATGGGCGTACCTTCGACAAAACCCTTCCTGCTGCCAATCTTTTCATCAGGTATCAATTTCCATTTTAGGAAAAGTCATCAGTCCATCACAGTAACCTACTGCTCCCAATACTCCTCACCCATCAACAGCTGCTCAAGCGTACCCTCACCATGCACCTCTTTCTCGTGATTGATCTGGTTCATCACATTATCCTCGTAGGTATTCTTATCAAGGCACAGAAATACGCCCACAGGTCTCGGTAGCTCAGGATTATCGGCCATACCAGCCAGGATATACGCTAACGTGCTGTCCTTTTCATCGTGCACCACTAAGTCATCGATGCTATGGCCGTTATTCAAATCGACAACTACCGGCTTAAAGCCATCAAGCCTTATTCCCCGATCATGCTCCTTTCCAAAAACAAGCGGTTGGCCATGAACAAGGTTGACTGTCCGATCATCACGGACGTCCTTTCTGGTGTAGTCATCAAAGGCAGCATCATTGAAAATGAGACAATTGGTGTATAGCTCAACAAAAGAAAAGCCGTGGTGGCGTGCAGCTCGCTCTATCAGCATTTGGATGTGATTCCGATCCTTGTCATAACCTCTGGCGACAAAAGTAGCTCCACTAGTGATCGCCATCTTCACCGGGTCAAATGGATCTTCCAGCGAACCAAAAGGAGAAGACTTGGTCACCTGTCCCTTTCTTGAAGTCGGTGAGTACTGCCCTTTCGTTAGACTGTAAATCTCGTTGTTGAACATCAATACGTTGAGGTCAACATTGCGACGGCAGCCATGAATAAAATGGTTGCCACCGATGCTCATGCAATCTCCGTCACCGGTGACCACCCAAACTGATAGGTCTGGTCTTGCCACTTTGAGCCCGGAGGCGATGGCTATCGGTCTACCATGGATTCCATGAAAACCATAGGTCTCCATATAGTAGGGAAACCTTCCTGAGCAGCCAATGCCCGAGACGAATGCAATTTTCTCTTTGGGTACTCCCAGGTCAGGCATGAACTTTTGCACGGGGTGCAACACTCCATAGGCTCCACAGCCGGAGCACCATCGCACATCATTCTTAGGTTTGAAATCTTTAGCTGTCAATACATGCTCAGCTCCCAGGTGTCCTTGCTCTTGTGTCGTTTTCATAGCACTACCTCTTTACTTACCAGAATTTCTTTAACCTTCTCAACAATCTCCACTGCTTTGAAAGGCTGCCCCTGCACTTTGTGGTAGCCAATGATCTCCCTCATATACCTCGCCTGTAGCAGCATTTGCAGCTGTCCCATATTCATTTCGGGCAGTAGGATTTGATCATAATTGGAGAATACCTCATTGAGATTGGTAGGTAGCGGGTTGAGATGTCGCAGGTGACAATGAGCTACTTCCAGCCCCTCGTCTGCAAGGCGATGCTGTGCGGTGCTGATGGCACCATGCGTGCTGCCCCACCCTACGATCAGCAATGGACCAGAAGAAGGTCCGGTTACCGTGGCATCAGCTATATCATTGGCAATGCCATTGACCTTATCTGCTCTAAGCTCTGTCATGCGTTGATGGTTTTTCGCATCGTAGCTTACCTTGCCAGAGCCCGCTTCTTTCTCCAATCCGCCGATTCTGTGTTCTAAGTCTTTCATTCCCGGTGATACCCATGGGCGAGCCAGGGTCTCGGGATTCCTATCATAAGGTTGGAAGTTATCCTTATCAGGAATGTCAGCATCGATGGCTAATTCCGGTAGGTCCTCTTGCCTGGGTATCTTCCAGGGTGCGGAGCTCTGTGCCAAATAGCCGTCCGTAAGCAATAGTACTGGCGTCATGTACTTCACAGCCAGTCTTGCAGCCTCCAGCGTCATCTCAAAACAATCGGCGGGCGTACTAGCTGCGACAATCGGCATAGGTGCCTCGCCGTGCCTACCGAACATCGCCTGGTATAGATCAGATTGCTCTGGCTTTGTAGGCATCCCAGTACTTGGGCCAGCCCGCATCACATCGACTATAATGAGCGGTAGCTCGAGCATCACGGCCAAACCCATCGCCTCAGCCTTCAATGACAAGCCCGGGCCAGAAGTGGTGGTCACCGCGAGGCTACCGCCATACGCAGCACCGATAGCACTTGTAATCCCGGCGATTTCGTCCTCTGCCTGCATATGCTTGATGCCAAATCGCTTATAACTCGAAATGTACTGCAGTATTTCTGTCGCTGGCGTGATTGGATAAGAACCGAGGAATAGCGGCCTTTTCGCCTGCTCGGCTGCTGCCACCAGCCCTATAGCCACAGCATGATTGCCAGTGATATTGCGGTAGTAACCCTTACCAAACGATCTACCCTGGAGGGTAAATTGGCTTGTCACGACATCCTGCTGTTCTCCATACTGGTTACCCAATGCCAATGATCGCTTGTTAATTGTCACTGTCTCCGGATCCTTAGCGAATTTTTGATCAATCCATCTTTCAAGTTGTCCCAAAGGATGATCCACCAGCCAAAAAAGAATACCCAATGCAAAGAAGTTTTTTGATTTTTTCAGCGCTTTTGGGGAATAGCCGAGCTCCTTTTGTGCTGTGCGTATGGTGTCGTTCATGGAAACCGATAGCACATGATACTCCTTCAATGAAGTGTCCTCCAAGGGGCTCACGACATATTCAGCCAACTTTAGGTTTCTACTGTCAAAACCATTCGCATTAGCAATGATTATGCCTCCTTTCTTGAGTTGGTCGAGATTCACTTTCAGTGATGACGCATTCATAGCGACTAAGACATCCACCTCATCCCCGTGGGTCGAAATCTCTTTGCTACCTAGTCTTACCTGAAAAGCGCTGACACCATACAGCGTACCTTCCGGTGCTCTGATTTCTGATGGGAAGTCCGGGAAGGTGACCAGATCCATTCCGGCGCTAGCCAACACATCAGAAAATTTTTTACCAATCAACTGCATACCGTCACCTGAGTCTCCGGCAAAGCGAATAGTCAGTTCGGACACAGGTTTTTTCGAGTGTTCCATGATCGTTTGGGTTAATCAACTGAGAGGCACTTCAAGCATATTTACTTTGCTCAAAATCCCTTAGTTCATAGTTAATAGATAACCCTGGTAAGAAATATGATATTAGACAGTTGGAAAGCTAAGATTCGTAAGGTCTGAATTAGTCTGTGCTGAAAGGATAGAGCCTTGCTTGTTGGTACTCATAGGAAGGTCTTTGTCAAAGTCAAGCAGCTACGCAACGTCTGAATAAAATGAGTGTGTCCTAAAAGACCTAATCTACAAGGCATCCTGGGTTTCGAACATCAATATATTTCCACCGAACCCACTGGTCGATTTTTTTCGATATGTTCTGCCATCTTGTAAATCAGTTCTGCCTGGGAATACGGTCGCCACCTATGCCCCTTTTGCTTGGCTCCATAGGTTACAGTCCCTCCATAATATGGGTTTTGGGTGCTCTCCAGGAATTCTTCCATATGATATACACCCTGATTGAGGTAGAAGTTGTCCATATGCCCGGTAATGATGTTCAGCTTACCCACCAACTTCGGACCTACCTCAGCCCAATTTTTCTCTAAGTAGTACCTGAGATCAAAATTTTCCTTCCAGTACGCTGCAACTGTAGAATCCATTTCGCCCGTCCTCTTATTGAACAATGGTTTGAAATATCCATCGGCACCAATAGGTCCATATACCGCGCTCCAGATGTCCAACTGCTGGCCAGACCGGCCTTTAGTTCCATTGACCAATTCCATTCTGTTTCGTTGTTCGGAGGTCAGCACGGCTTCCGCGGTTTCTGGATTTCTTGTATTGATGGTGGGAACCTTGTACCACTCATGCTGCTTGTAAAAGGCGTTCTCATCTTCATAGATGTTGATGCCTTCCACATTCCTAAAATCCAGGGGATCCGGTGCAAAAGACCAGGTACCACCATAAAAATCAGGGTAGAGCACTTGCAAGGCAAAACTCTCCCATCCGCCTGTTGATCCGCCTGTAAGAAGTCGCGCCCATGATTTCGAGATCGTCCTGAATTCCTGCTCTATTTTGGGAATCAGCTCTTCGTGTATTGCATCTCCATAGGGTCCGTTGTTTACACTGTTGACCGCATAGCTATCGTCAAAATAGGGAGTCGGATGTTGAATGGTGACGGCTAAAAACCTTGGAAAGTCATTAGAGGTCCAGCTTTGGTACAATTCGTTTTCTGGATCTTCCTCAAACCTCATCGGTGGCTTCAGGGAGAAATGCCCTTGTTGATATATGGTGGGATAAAATGCATCAGGATTATCTTCGTATCCTTTTGGAAGAAGGATGGTCGCGCCCAAATACATGGGCTGTCCCCAAAACTCTGTGAGTATATCACTTTGGATTTTTATTCTTTTCACCCATTCTGTATCCTCGGGTACCTCAATCGGAGGGATTTCATTGTTCGCTACTAGTTCAATAATACGGTCTTCAGCGGGATTAATGGTCAACTTCATCACATCGCTGTACAGATTGCCCGGTGAGCGTCTCCAGTTTTGTCCTTCCCATTGATCATTATGCATCCATAACGTATGGCCATCAGCACGCTCAAACTTCGTGTATTTGTTTACTACAGCCTGAACAAAATAAGTGCCTTTGGGTAAATCTTTCAACCATTCGATAGGATACCCAAGTGTTTCATTGGATATTTCGACAGGGGCACCCGCCGATAAATTTTCGAAATCCTGTCCAAAGACCTGAACACCGTATCTACCAACTTGTAGCCGTGGTTCGCGCTCATCATCTCTGGCAATACAGACAAACATGCGACCGGTAAGTGGACCTTCGGCCAACTCTTCCGGAAAGGATAATAAAAAACTAAGCCCGCGAGTCGTCTCTTGAGGTGAACAACCAAAAGAGGTAATAATAAATAGCGACAGGGTTAGGCGGTAAATAGCTTTCATAGGAGGTGATTTTGGAAGTGAATATAGTTTTTTGACATGAATCATCCACTTGCCTTTACACCAAGGGTTATTGGCGGTTGGTCTGTGCCTTCCTAACGCATTCTATTTATCTGCTCAATTCCTAAGTACTGTCTATTTTTTTAGGAGTGCTGCGCCCAACTTCATTGAGGAGCATGTAATATCGGGATTGGCTTATTCTTAAAGAGTAGGCCATATCATAGGATGAAAACGACCCAGATACCATTAGGTTAGTCCCATATATTTGTCAAGGAGATGTACTAACCAACGACCAACTAAAATGATTATCCGCACCACTCGATAGAAGCATTGAGGTTTCTTGTTTGCACTGTCCTATCAAATTGCTCAGTTCGCATATCATTTTAGTGCTTGTTGTAGGGAGTTATTTTAACAATTTCGTTTTCCTTAATCTCTTTGATCAATTTTTTGTTAGCCTCGCTATCTAAAACTGCATTGTCAATCTTCTTTAAGAAATCATCCTTATCATATTTCTCTATCATTCCTATGAAAACAATAAGGCTAAGTCTAGCATACTCAGAAATCTCCTTGTGCAATTCAGTAAAATCTTTCTTTTTGTCAGGTTCCAAATAAGCACCATGAATGAATGTACTTCTAATATCATATGCTCTTTTTAAGCGAGAATACACTTTGATTGATGGAAATTCAAAGCATTGTAAAACTTTTGCAACTCGTTGAGAAAGTTTATGACTTAATTCTGAACGTTCATTAGATTTTAGAAACAACGCCTCCAAACAAGTAATTACGTTTGTAATTAAAGATTCAAAACTATTCTTTGCAGTAATCGCTTCGTTATAACGGTCAATTGCTATAAAAATAGGTGTTACTTTTCCAAACTCCTCTTTTTGCCAGTTACTGTTAGGGAGAAAATTCAAAGTAAAATTCAAAAACTCTTTTAGGTTAGCTGCCTTTGCATCAGTAATCTCATATTTAAAATAATTGGCCTTAGTGTTCTGATTTCGCTCCGAAAATCCAACTAAGTTAAATCTTGAGAGCAGGGAGTTTACCTCAAACTTTCGGGTTGTGAATTCAACACTTCCAAGTTCGAAAAGTCGAAGAGCACGGACTAATTTTTTTAGATATTCATCGATATCATGTTGGTTTTTTTGGCTAATGGTTATTTCTATTATTGCTCCACACATTTTACGATCATGGTCTGCAACCGCTGTTCTAAGAACACTCTTCGTATAGCAATAGTCTTGATCTTTTGGTTTTCTAACCTTAAATGATTTGTCGACAGTGATTTGTTTTTTGGATAACCATAAACCAGTAGACCAAAGCTTAATCTTCCAGTTAGGAGGAATTTTCTGGAGGTCGTTAATGAAGATTGACGCAATTTCAATTGCTCTTTTGTTATTTAAATCTTCTGGGTTTTCTTTAATAAGAATATGCCTTATTAAATCCATCAAGGAGTTGAGGCACTCCTGATTTTCAATGGAAAATTCATCACTTAATGAAGCAAGAGTTTCAGGAAGAATTTTATACTTTTTACCTAATCTTTCAAAATAATTATTACTTCCTATGAAGAACAATTCTGATTTGAGTTTGAGTAATTGAGAAGTTTGTAGGCTAGTAATACCTTGATCATATTTTTGAACTTTCCCCTCAATTTCAATTACCAAGTCTTGAATGTTATTAGCCTCATTTGCCTGAAAGTCATTGAAATCAGCCCAATTGGATTTTATAGTTTCAATTAAATCATAAACTTTTTCAATGGCTTTATTCTCTAGCATATTCTCGATATCCTTTATTCCCTGCAACAACCTAGTATGCTCACCGTTATGCGCATACTACGGTTATATCCATTCCTAATTTAGTGATTTTTCACTTGATCAAATCCATAGTTTAGGAACACGGATTTGTCGTTCAGCCGTTTTTCCAAAGGTATGCCCTCTCAGGAATCTGTACCTACCTCAAGTCATCGTCAGACGCATATCAATGTCTAGTCCGCCATTGCGGTAGCAAAGCTATGTCTCAACATAGCTTGAGTTTCATGCAAGCGGTTTGACTAAATGAAATCAAACCCTTACTTCACATAGATCGTCTTGTGATTCAAAAACTCCATCATACCGTCTTTAGCTAATTCTCGTCCATAGCCTGATCGCTTGGTACCTCCAAAGGGTAGACGGGGGTCTGACTTGACTAACTCATTAATAAAGTAAGCGCCATCACTCACATGGTGAGACATATCCAGTGCTTTCTCAATATTGGTCGTACACACCGTCACTCCCAATCCGTATTTGGACATTTCAGATAGCTCAAAGGCTTCTTCTATGTCTTTTGCTCGTATCATTGCCGCCAGTGGACCAAAGGTCTCTTCGTCAAATGCTGGCATACCAGGGGTCACATTGCCTAGCACCGTAGGTTCATGGTAGCATTCCGTTTGATTTCCTCCGCACAGCAATTCAGCGCCAGCCGCTATCGACTTCTGTACCTGGGTTTGCAGTTGATCAGCAAGATCTTTTCGCGCTAATGGCCCAACTTTGGTGGTGTCATCCATAGTATCACCTGATGGTAATGCCCGCACAGCTTCCGTAAATTTAGAAACGAACTCGTCGTAGACTCCTCCGACCAATATGAACCTCTTAGCCGCAATACAGCTCTGGCCACAGTTAAGCATTCTCGCCGTGATGGCCGTTTGTACAGCCTGGTCTATATCTGCATCCTCCCAAACGATGAATGCATTGTTTCCACCCAATTCGAGCAATGATTTCTTGATATACTTACCTGCTAATTCTGCCACAGACGAACCAGCTCTTTCGCTTCCAGTAAGCGTTACCGCCTTGATCGCATCATGAGCAATTATGCTTTCTGTCTGATCATGATGAACGATGAGATTTTGAAAAACACCCTCAGGGAATCCAGCCTTTTTGAAAACTCCTTCGATCTGTTCAGCACAGCCAAATACGTTTGGTGCGTGCTTCAGCATACCGGTATTGCCGGCGGTCAATGTAGGTGCAGCAAATCTAAAAACCTGCCAAAACGGAAAGTTCCAGGGCATAATGGCCAGGACACACCCCATTGGCTCGTGCTTCACGAAGCTCTTTTGCGCATCGGTCTCGATAATATCGTCTGCTAAAAACTCGGCAGCATGATCCGCATAATAGTCGCAAACCCACGCGCATTTATTTACTTCAGCTCTTGATTCTGAGATCGGCTTGCCCATCTCAAGCGTGATCATCTTCGCGTATTCCTCTACATTGTCCCTGAGCACCTGTCCGGCCTTTGCCATCAATTTAGCTCGCTCAGAAAGAGGTACCGCTCTCCAGGTACTAAATGTCTCCTTTGCTTTTGCCAGCATTGATGCTGTTTCGGCTTCTGTCTGAGCCTTGTATCGGCCAATTTCCTGGCCATTGTAGGGGTTGATGCTTTTAAATTCCATACTAGTCAGTACCTCATACTACAGAGGCTTCATTTTGATTATATATTATAAGTTTTTTTTCTTCAGTGAATGACCTGAAAGTCTGCACCATAGAATCCTCCGGCCAATGTAACTCTACCCTACCTTCTATCGGTGAGTAGACTGCTGTATACAATGTTCCGAAACCTTCAGAGAACTGATTGTTGTAAAGTGGAGGTCCTAGAAATGCCTTGGTCAAAGTTGGGCCGCTTATTCCACGCAGTAGCAAATTTTCTAAATAGGAGGCGCGCTCAGCCGTCTTATTCAGGTTTCCATTTTCTGCCCACTCAATCGGTCCCTGGTGATTGGTAGCTAGTGGCACACTGGTCACTACAGGAGCTTTGTCAGGAGCTACTTGTATTGTCTTGATCAATCCCCTCCGATCGGCCACTGTTACATTATAAGACATATGAGAGGGTACTCTAAGGAGGACAGCTACCGCTTGCTCTACAGTACTACAGAACTCGAGGATGTAGCGCAAAATGAACGGAATGCCGAATCCATACCCGACTACACTTCGTCCTCCAAACGTCAGTGAAATAGCCAACCCATCTTCATTCATTCCATCCAATACACCAAGCAAACAATCGCTGTTGGCGATGACCTTCTTTCCATGCCAGCGCGTCATCAATAATGTACCTTCAAAAAGACCCACGTGATAGTCATAGTTGCGAATCAACTGTACGTTGTGCTGAGTAGAAACTACCTGAGAACAAGCGCTGGAGTAAGCGGGAGGCTGAAATCCGGTAAGGAAACTTATAGCATCATCATCGGCCTGAGCCAATCGGCATAGTTGCTCATGTAGTTCAACCATTTCAGGCATATACTTGCTAAGAGCGGCCTGAGCTATTTCTACACTGGGTACTTCTCCCGACGAATTCAGCCATTCCTGATAAGCGGGCCACCTCTCGAAGAACAGTTTTTGCCACTTAAAATCAGCGATAGGTTCATTGATGGATATAAAATGGCGCTGCATAGGTCTCAATTCTAAACGAACTGGTATCCTTATTAGGTCAATAAAAATTCAAAGCGCTAATGATTTCATCATTAGCGCTTTGAAAACAACTTTCTTATTTTGTCAAACTTCCCTTGAGAATGGGCTGCTCTCTCTTGTCCTCAATCAACTGAGAAGCATACTGCGCCCTGATCGCAGCGATCCAGTTCTTAGCTCGTGGCGTAAGCTTGAAATCTTTTGTCATCATGCGGCCTCTTGAAACGATGATACCCAAATCGGCTCCATCGTAAAGGTAATCTCCCTTTCTGGTGATTCGGAGGAAGAAGGCTTCTTGCTCACTTTCCACAGCTCGACGGTGGGTATCCATTCTGTCAAATTGGATATGTCCATTGTCAAACATATGCCAAATACCCGAGTCTGGTGCAGCGGTCACATACTCGATGGTGTCCTCAGTGTGCTTTACAATTAACTGACTCCAGCTGTCAAGATTTTCTTGTTTAGCCCATCGATCATTGATTGATTTAACATTCAGATCATAGTCTACATCCATCCATTCCAGGATGTGGAAGAGATATAGCGGTGCATCTGCTAGTGCAAATACGGCGTGATTGGTAATAGAACTCGCCCCGGTAACTCTCGGGTTAAGTTCACCAAGATAAATCTCGCCATTGTCCTGATCAATCAAGAAATCAAGTTCGAAATAACCTTTGTATCCTTCTTCTCTAAGTTGATCCCCAAATAGCTGCGTGTACTTCGACGCTTTCTTTCTCAACTGAGGTGTAAATGCATCCGGGAATATTTCATTTCCGCACCAACCGCCTTTGTAGGGTGTCAGTTCTTTGAAACCCACCAGTTCTGTCATCAAAGGTGCTACAATGGTACCATGACGCGTCACGCATGCCTCTATTGCCGAGCCCCGACAGTTGATACGCTTCATGACTTTTACTTCTTTCTCCTGCTCAATTTCCTCAGCGTACTTATTGTATTCTTGCTCATTGGAAATGAAAAAGGTCGTATGTCCCGAATCTCCAAAGGGTGTTTGAATAACAAGATCGTTACCCAGGCTTTTAGACACCTTACATAGATGCTCATAGCTTTTGACAGGAGTCAAAACATTAGGTACACAAGGCACTCCGGCCTTCTCGGCAATACGGTTGGTGTTGACCTTGTTGTCCATGAAGTTTCTCATCTTGGCAGAAGGCATGATTACCTCCAATCCCAACTTTTTAGCAAGTTTCTCAGTCTTCTCATCAAACATGAGGAACATCACTTTGCCAGCCTTACCACCCTTCTTTCTCAACTTGATATACTCCTGTACCTCAGGATGTTGCAGGAGATAGTTGTTGATGTCTTCGATACTCTGAAACTCATCATGTGGAACTTCCACTTTAGGAGAAAAAACGTTCGGGTGTAGTCCGCTGAAGCACTCAATGTGACAGATAAACTTGAACCCTTTGATCCACTCATCCGCTCCGAGCAAATTGAAGTTGGTCGCACTGATGAAGTAGATCGGAGTTTCATTCTTATAGAAGAACCTACGAATATCTGGCACTCCTTTCAGACTGGTAACATTTGGTTTTGCTACACTTTTTTTGGTAGCTGGAGTTTTGGTGGACTTGTCGCTCATGATTTTATGTTCTTAAAATTTCTATTTTACTTATTCTTTTTTGATCGACCAATACTTCTGCCTCCCATGGCAGTGGCCGTTTTTTGACGATTGAGGACACTCTCACGGAATACCCTAAGCCCGAGATCAGCTCGATAGCCATGAATCTCTTTAACATCCAGCGCAAGCATGAATCTAATAATCTCTTCACTGACTACCTGGCCCGGAACCAATACCGGAAAACCTGGTGGATAAGGAATTACAAATGAAGAGGCTACCAGCTCCTTACCCCCTTTAATGGCCGCCATACAGTCCTGGATGGCTATGTACTCACAGTTCTCTTCATTGTAGGCCAAAAAATAGGCTGCCCTCAAGTTACCACCTGGTACGCCTGGCACAGCAAGAAAGGATACATTGAACCTACTAAAGTCAGGCAGAGGCGGGACATCCTCCGTCATTGACTTGATTTTCAATCGGACTATTTCACTCTCCCGCTTATTCAGCGCGTCGAACTCTTCTTCCAGCTGTCCTGCTATCTTCAACAAGACCTTACTTAGGTAAGCCACACTGCTCCTGGTAGTGCCTATGTTGGTCATGAAAAGCACGGTATTTCTGGAAGTCTTGTTGATCTGGATGTTGTACTGATCCATCAAATACTTATTCTTGAAAGTATCACCGTCTATACCCGTTCGACCTATAAACAATGTGATCTTGGTAGGATCCAGCATGAACTCATCCTGCTCCCAGGCTTCTTCCATTCGATTCCAGCCAGTTGCCATGTCGTAGTACTCGGCCAGACCACTTTCCCGGTACTGATCCGGAATAAAATCTTTCAAGGTCAGCACATCAAAGTACTTGCTAAGGAGCGGGTTTCCGATCACTTTGGCGCGTAGCACCATCGCCAACTCAATACTCTTCTCGACCATTTCGTACCCTTCAAACTGAGCTTGTCTCCTGCCTACATCCAGAGATGCAAGCATTTGATAGTTGGGTGAAGTAGAAGTATGGGTCATGTAGGCTTCCAGAAATGTACTCTCCGATTTCTTTCGGAAATCCTGATCCCAGATATGGATCATAGAACCCTGACGAAAGCTGCTTAGTGTCTTATGCGTACTGTGCGTAGAATACACCCTAATTCTTACCTTATCAGGATCCGGCATAGTTGGCACATCGCCATCCTTCAATCCTTTGATGTGATCCTGATATTGCTTTTTATACTCTGGGGTCTGGTACTTGCGGGCAAGCTTATCGGCACTGAACATACCCGTTCGCTGCTTGTAGGTATAAGTAAAGCTGGCAAAAGCAAACCACGCTTCATCCCATAGAAATACCATATCAGGCTTAATAGCCAGAACCCTTTCCATGACACGCTGCACATTGTAGACTAACCCGTCGAAGGTGCAGTTGGTAAGGAGTAGCATCTTCACTTTGTTGAGTCGTCCAGCCGCTTTGAGCTGCAAAAGTTTTCCCAGGATTTGCTCTAAGGGAACAGCTCCATACATGGAGTATTGCTCGATAGGGTAAGAATCCAAATACACCGGATAGGCTCCTGAAAGCACCAAACCATAATGATGTGACTTGTGACAATCTCTGTCAATCATCACCAAGTCACCAGGTTCGACCAGTGCCTGTACTACGATCTTATTGGCAGTAGACGTGCCATTGGTGACAAAATAGGTGCGCTGCGCACGGTAGGCTTTGGCTGCCATCTCCTGCGCCTTTTTCAATGGGCCGGTCGGCTGGAGCAGTGAATCCATTCCTCCAGTCGTAGAGGACGTCTCAGCCAAAAACATGTTTCGGCCATAGAAGTCTCCAAAGTCCTTAATCCACTTTGACTTGAAGACGGAGTTGCCTCTGGAGATCGGCATGGCATGAAATATTCCGGTAGGCTTCTGACTGTACTCCTTCAGCGCACTAAAAAATGGCGTGTGATGTCGCTCTCTAATTCCTCGAATGATCGCCAGGTGCAATTCCTGCAAGTCTTCTTTGCGGTAGTAAATGCGGCGAAAGAGCTGCAGTGTACTGTCCTTTAAGTCAGTGAGAACCGTATCCGTAACGTAGTAGGTGTCTAGCTCAGGCCTGAATTGCTTAATCAATTCACCCAATTTTGGGCCCAGTTCAGCTTCTGATACCGAGTGAAGATCAATCTTAAGTACATTTTGAATGTACGGCTTGATCAAAGGCGAGATATTGGAAGAGCGATACGAGGGTGCATAACGAATGACCACCGCCTGAATATTATGATTGAAAAAAAGCGCGATCAGCGCATCCTGAAAGGAATGCTGGACCGTGATGTTGTAGTTGAATTCATCGCTGGGGTCATGAAGGTCTCTAACCTTTATATGTAGAGCGGCCTCATCCGAAGTACTCAGGTCTTCCAAAAAAAGTACCTCAAAGTAGTTCTTCTTAGCTGAAGCGAATTGCTCGGCATTATCTTCTATTTCAGGCTGCTCACCGTCGTTTTCAATGGAGACATTCTCATTGCCCATGTACTCATCAGCAACCAGTTGTCGGGTGAGTTGGGTCACTTTATTGGCCAATGCCGCGTGCTCCCGCCTCCCTAGTGCTTTGATCAGCTTTTCGATGGTAGCCTTACCAGGAATAGCAAAATACTGCTCTACGGTTTTTAGATCCTTCAGCAACTCGTGAACTTTCTCCTTATGCTGAGCCTCATTTGCTGACCCTCTCCTACAATGAGAGAGATCAATACTTTCATTCTTCAGAGCATTCCAATGGTCAAGTCTCAGTTGTCCGATGCTATAATAGGGCGCGCTTAATGCTTTCTTTTTTCCTGCCATACTAAGATTGTGAGTGTAGTGCGAGACGATTGCCCTCACTGTCGATGAAAAGAGCAAAATACCCGGAATCCTCGTCAATTAGCGTTTTGGGAAGTACTATACGACCTCCGGCATCCTCCACATTGTTCAAGACGTTACTTAAATCCTTACCACCATTGAGGTACACCAGTGGCCCTACTTCACTAGGAATACTTCCCTCACCCATCACGATAGCTCCGCCGATTCCCTTATCTGCTGGAAAGAAAGCCATAGCATAACCGTTGGACTCTGAGACTTCCATCTCCAACCTATAAATATGATTGTAGAAGGAGACTGCTCTCTGAATATTGAGCGCTGGTATTTCAAACCAATTCACATAGTCTCTGAGTTTCTTAGTCGCTTTACTAGATGAGGTAGATCCCATTTGTTTACACTTTTTGTTTACAGTTGATTAAAGCCCTTGTATCCCAAAGGCTGCTCTTTTACAGCAAGGTCTCCTTCCTTTTGCCTTAGTTCTGTGAGTTTTTGCAGTTTAGTTGGCTTGTTCAAAGGCCCTAAAGATTCTAAATATGGAAGCTTTGTTCCTTTCTGGTAAATATGAAAATCACCCAAATGATCTCTAAAGCTCTTCAACGGTTGTCCTAGTCGGAGCAAGCCCAGCTCTCTGCTACGCCTCACACGTTCTACATTCAATTCCAACGGGATGATCTCTTCCGTACTCCCTGCCTGGTAAAGAACACGTCCATCGGGACCGCATACAATTGAACGGCCGCTACCTCCAGTATCCAAGCCGTTGACATCAAAAAAGTAGCACTGATTAACAGCCGCCATAGCTCTGGCAATTGAAAGCTCTATTTCACGATCAATAGTGCCTGTCATGGTAGGATGAAGTATTACCTCAGCACCCATTACGGTCAATGTCCTGACAGTCTCAGGAAACCACATGTCATAGCAAATAGAAACACCAAAACGACCAATATCCGGCACATCAAATACACAGAATTGATGACCAGGTGTCACACCTACCTCGTAGGGGTAGAATGGAAACATTTTGCTATAGCGAGTCACCACTTCTCCCTGTGGATTGATCACGGAAGCCGTGTTATAAATGAGATCGCCACGCTTTTCGAAAATAGAGCCTGGCACTAGCCAAACTCCATACTTCTTGGCCATCTTCTGCATTTCCTGTTCGAATGCACCAGGAACCTCCTCTGCTGTATGAATGAGCGGCCCATAAGCGCACAGCTCACTGAATACTACCATGTCTATCCAAGGATAGAGGTTCATAGTAATGTCGAGCTTCAGCTTCATCATTTCCACGTTGGAATAGGTCGCTGACACCTTCATTTGTACACCAGCAATAGAGAATGGCTTCATTAGTTATTTTTAGTGTTGTTTAAGATAGCTTGTTCGAGGATGTCCAATCCTTTATTTAATTCTTCATCCGTTATCACCAATGGAGAAAGTATTCGGACAATGTTTTTGTAAGTACCTGCGCTCAGGATGACTAAACCCTTTGCGGCACACTCCATTACTACTCTTCCGCAAAGGTCTGTGTTGGGTTGTCTGGGATCATTATTCTTCACGAACTCAACAGCGATCATTGCACCCTGTCCGCGCACATCCCCGATATCCGGGCATATGTTTTTTAAATTATTTAGCCTATCGTTAATGATATTCCCAACATCAACACCGCGCTGATTCAGGTTAATGTCTTTCATGTACTTGATAGTCGCTGATGCGGCCACACAGCTAATTGGGCTACCGATGTATGTACCGCCTATGGTGCCCGGTGCAGCAGCATCCATCACCTCAGCTCTTCCCAATACCGCAGCAATGGGCAGACCTGACCCCATTGACTTAGCGTAAGTGCTAAGGTCAGGGACAATGTTGAAGTTCTGCCAGCTCGCCCACTTACCTGTTCTCGCAAAGCCGCTTTGAATCTCATCTGCGATAAGCATGATACCGTGTTCATCACAAAACGCCCGAAGGCCTTCCAGGTACCTTGCCGGAACCACGTTGAAACCTCCTTCTCCCTGAACCGGCTCAATGATAATGGCAGCAAGGTTATCCGGATCAATAAGGTTTTTCTCACTGGCGCGCAATCTCTTAAGCTCTATGTCAACAAACTCATCCATTGACCTTCCATCGCTGTATTTGTAGAAATTTGGGAAGGGGAGCCGATATACCTCAGGTGCAAATGGGCCGCAGTTCGTTTTATAGCCAACTTTACTGGTCAATGTCATGGCCATCATGGTTCGGCCATGATACGCTTCAGTGAAACACAATACCGCCTGACGCTTTGTTGCTTGTCTTGCGATTTTAATAGCATTTTCTACTGCCTCGGCTCCCGTGCTGACCAGCATCGCCTTTGTTTTCTCACCGTGGGGCAGTATTTCGATCAATTCTTCACACAACTTAATGTATGGTTCATAGGTCACTACATTGAAGCTGGTATGAAGGTATTTTCCAGCTTGCTCTCTGATCGCGGCAACCACGGGCTCTGGGCAATGACCCGCGTTGACCACTCCAATGCCCCCAGCAAAATCAATTAACTCATTGCCGTCAGCATCGATGATAATAGCGCCTTTGGCCTCACTTACGGTAGCGGTATTGAACACCCCTACTCCATTGGCCACAACATCTTTCCTTCTTTCAAGCAATTCCTGAGACTTTGTAAGCGTTTCTGTCATTTTTATTAAACCGTTTATAGTTGAGACGAATTTCAAATTATTGGTCACATGATATTCTTCTGTGTCATGGCACAGAACGTTTTAGCATATAATTAGAGGTAAAGCTACATCAGGGCTTTTATGCCAGCCTCCTAGTAAGTTGGAAAGAATATACGAAAGACTATAAATTATTAACGATTTCATTCCTAGACAATACCCAATGCCGATCCAAGGACAGTAGCTAAGCCAAGGAAACTCAAAAAGCCTACAATGTCTGTCACAGTGGTAAGCACGATAGACGATGACTGAGCCGGATCCTGCCCTACCGATTTAAGCAAAATCGGAATCACAGCACCCGAGAAGCCGGCGATGACCATTGAGAAGACCATGGAGGTACCTATCACCACGCCAAGTCCGTAGGATGAGGTCCAAAAATAGACGATTAGCCCCGTTGTGAGTGCTACAGCTACACCATTGACAAACCCAACAATTACTTCCTTCTTAGCAACCTTCCACCAATGACCAGTATGAATCTCACGAAGTGCCAAACCACGGATGGTTACTGCCAGTGCCTGAGAACCAGTATTACCAGACTGTCCAGCCACCACTGGGAGAAAAACCGCTAAAACGGTAATCCTGGCTATAGTATCCTCGAATATGGCAACAATGGATGCCGCAAGGAAG
The DNA here is from genome assembly GCA_965229505.1 of Cyclobacteriaceae bacterium. Lineage (GTDB taxonomy): Bacteria > Bacteroidota > Bacteroidia > Cytophagales > Cyclobacteriaceae > UBA6059. The sequence continues at coordinate 4,411,173 of OZ245881.1, read as the reverse complement.
GCGGTCACCAGGTTAATCTGAAGCCAGGGAAGTCTTTTGCCAATGGCAAAAGATGCCTTCGACAATGCTCTTTCCTCTCTACCCGCACCAAACATAGCCAGCACATCCTCTGTAGCGTCTTTCTGGCTCAAGGAGATGAGGGTATCGTTTCTTATGATGCCCAATATTTTTTCATCAAGATCAACAACCGGTAGACTGATGATCTTGCCCTGCTGAAAGAGCTCCACTACTTCATCCTGAGGAGACATCAGGTGTACACTAGGGCAAGGTTTGGTAAGGGTGCTAAGCTTAGTTTTGGGCTCAGAAATTGCCACTGCCTGTAGGCTTGATGACCCAAGCAGTTTACCATCAATATCAGCAACATATACCGTAAATACCCGCCTGTCACCTATCTGCCTCAATTTTTCAAGAACATCACCAGCCGTACTATTGGGCAAGAAAGTGAGAATCTGAGTATCCATGATATAACCCGCAGAATCAGCCGGATAAGCCAGCAAATCGGTGATTGCCTTCGACTTACGTGCTGGCAGGAGGTCAAGTTTAGCTACGACCAGGCTGGGCTTAACTCTCGAAATTAGTCTCGCAGAGGAGTATGCATCCAGCTCAGAAAAAATTTCTGTAAAAAGCTCGTCGCTCATTTCCTTAATCACTTCGGCAATCACATCCGGTGTTAAACTCAAAAGCACCTCTTTGATTACAAGCGGATCAAGGTTTTGGAGTTTGGCGATTATATCACTGCTACTCGCAGTGTTCAAGATGGCCGCACCATCTTTGGGAAACCGGGCAATGAGCTTTCCTGCCAGTAGTTCTTGTATATCTGTTGACTGCATCATTCTACTTTTTGGGGTTTCGGTTGGATTGAGAGGACGTGCCAAATAGACTGGTAAGCCCAATGAGATACAGATCTCCCAGAGCATTCCCTGCTTGTACAGCATCTTTGTCAACAGACTGCTGTCGTGCTTCACCAGGCATTAAATCTTTTCGGGCTACCGTACCAAGGAACATACCCTGAGCATCGGTCACCGGTAACGTTGAAAAATGATAGTCCCAATTTTCGAGCGCTTCACTTACCAGAAAGTTGGGTAGTAGGCTTACTTTGCTTACCTGTACCAAAGATGAAATGGGTTCAACTGGATCTGATGACAAAAGCTGATGCATTTCTATATAACCCACAAGTGCATTCTTTTTTCCAAGGACATAAACATGCGCACTTGTCGAGGGTTTCTCCTTCTTGATCGTTTCGATCGCCTCCTCCACCGACATTTTTGAAGTCAGCGCCATACACGGTTCAAGGTAAGCCCCAATGGTGTCCTGTGGATAAATCATCACCTGACGGAGATGCCTGGCCACTTCTTTAGGTAGTTCCTCTAGAAATGCCTCCCGACTCGTCTTGTCAAGCTGCTGGAGGATAACGCTGGCATTCTTTACAGGCAAATGCTCTAATAGTATAAGAGCAGTGTCTCTCAGAACATTGACTATGACTCTCCCTGCTTTGTAAGGCGTCAATGACATCAATATGGTACAGGAATGACCCCAGGATAGTGCCTCCAGCAAGGAGGAAATCTGCTCCGGTTCCAGACCATCTATTATGGAAACCGCTTCATCAGGGTACTTCGTAAGGGCTCCTTCTATCAATCTTTGGTTGGTAGTCATGCTTTCTGCTTTTTAATCAGGTTAACTCGTATTTCGCTGAAGTCTTTGGCCGGGATGATAACTACACCGGCCTTAGTTTCCAGCGAGACTGCATGATCATCTATCTTGACGATAACTCCCTTGCTATCCGCAATCTCCACTTTATCACCAATGCTCAGTGATTTCCTGACATAGTACGCGCCAAGGATATTGCTAATGGAAGTACGTGCGCCAAGGCCAAATGCCAACGCAGCTCCAAACAATAAGGACGAAACCATAATCGTGATTAGAGTAGTGAGAAATGTGACATCAAGTCCTAGCTGATTAATATCTATAACTACCGCAATAAAAACGATCAGGTACCTGACCAGTCTACCTATATACTTGCCATTAGCAAGGCCGGTACGAGACGCAGCAGAGCTAATCAGGTCTCCGGCAAGTCGGCCGACAATCACACCCACAAACAGGATAACGACAGCAGCTGCTACATTAGGAAGGTAATTCACTAACGTACCAAACCACATCGAAAGAAAATCAAGCTGCAGCACCTGCACGCAGCTCATGGCAGTAATGACCAGAATAATCCAAAAGAAGGTCTTGCTGATAAATCTGGCAGAGCCTTGGAGGTCTACGTTAAGCAGTGAATTCTCAAGCTTACTATTGAGTACTTCATTAAGATAAAGAATCAGCTTCTTGACAAGTTTCTGAACCACCTTGGCTATGATGAACCCAATGATGGCTATAATAAACGCGAGAAGCATTTTTGGAAGAAACTCGACAAGCCCTACCAGCATATTCTCGTACATTTCGCTTAATTCATTCTTCATATTTCCTTTTAGTTTGGTCGATAAACTACTATTTACAAAATATAGTCAGCCTGGTCCATATCCATATGTAATTCATTACAATCCTACTTCGAGTGGCTGGTTTGACCTTATGCTCAATACCGGTACTTTGGACAGGTTGATAATCCTCTTGGCTTTAGGTGATACCCAGAGGTCCGACCATCGAAAGCCTGGTCGACTCATAATCAAGACCAGGTCAATCATATGCTGCTTTGAATACTCCAGAACCGCCTCTGGCAATGTGGTGGAAATTACACAACCCTTGACCAGTTTCACACCCTGCTTCTCAAGGTCGAGACACAGCTTATCCATCATCTCCTTGAGATCCTCAGCATCATCTTGATGTTCAGATGCTGATACTACGTGCACAGTGGCGCCAAACTGTTTGGCGATAGCTACGGCAAGCGGAATCTTGTAGAGGCTACCTTCACTGAGATCTATGGGTATGAGTATATTTCTCATTTGCGGCTGCTCAGGCACTTGGGTAAATGTAAAAACAGGACAAGGGGCATTGAGTACCACTTGATAAGCGGTGGTGTTTTTCAAAATGGATTCCCACTCCGCTTCATCTGATTCTCCGTGACTCCTCAAAATCAGAAAGTCAATTTCATTCTCTACCGCAAAGTCCACAATATGCTCGTGGAGTGATTTGTTCATTCCGCGCACCTGTAAGTCGATTTTGACCACTTCTGTGTATCGCTTTTGTATGCGATTGAGGAGCGGCTGTAGCTGATTGCTAATCAGTTCTTTGAGTGAGGCCTGAAACTCTTGCTTAGAGCGATAGTCCTTAGGGTCAGCTACGTGCAAAGCCGTGATTTTTGCACCTATACCCGAAGCAAACATGGCAGCATACTCCAATGCCTTAATGGAGCGAACATTGTCATCAAAAGGCACCAATATCTTTTTGAATTGATCCATTTTATTCTTCGTCTAGTTGTTCTTTGGGTAATAAGAGTCTTACCTTCAGTGCTCGCCTCTTTTTCAGATTGAGCACCTGTGCTACTATTCCGTCAGTGAGGTTTATTTTTTGATCTACCTTAAGATTGAGGCCCTTGGCTTCTACCAGCAGGCCTGAAAGTGTCTCTGCTTCTTCAGAGACCAGTTCGATATTGAGGTATTCATTGATATAACTAATAGCCAGATCACCATCGACAAGGTATTTGCCTGTGGCCTCTTTGATGATCTCAGGCTTCTCCAGATCAAACTCATCCTGCACCTTGCCCACCAATTGCTCAAACACATTTTCGAGAGTAACAACACCGATGGTCGTGCCATACTCATCCTCTACAAAGGCTAGGTGCTGCTTGGATTTTCTGAATTCCTGTAGCAAAGCACTCACCGGTAGCGCTTCTGGTACGAAAAGCGGTGCTCGTGAAATTTTCTTTAAGTCGACTGACTCCAGAGGGTAAATACCCACCAGGTCCTTGACGTGCACTACTCCTTTGATGTCGTCCAAGGAACCCTGGCAAAGTGGAAATCGGGTATGCTTAGTCTTTCGGGCTACCTCCAGATTTTCCTCGTTGCTTCGGTTCAAGTCAAATAGGTCTACTTCTGATCTTGGAAGCATGATTTGCCTTGCAACCTGATCATCAAAGCGAAATGCCGCATCCAGGAGTTGATGCTCATTTTTGGTAAGGTCACCATGACTGTAGGCTATGCTCAGCGACGCGCGAATTTCTTCTTCTGACAGCACCGACTCATGTTCGCCTGAGGTTTCGATACCCACCATCCGCAGCATGCTAGAAGTCACTCTGTCGAGCAGCCACATAAAAGGATAGAACAACACATAAAATGCTTTTAGCGGTAGTGCCGACCATCCCACGACGAGTACAGGCTGCCGGATAGCGTAAATCTTGGGGAACTGCTCACCCACGACAATATGGAGCGCAGTGATCAATGAGAAGGCGATCGCAAAACCTACTCCATGAATGGCTGGCTCTGAAGTCATACCCATGGACTCAAGGACAGGTCGTATTAGGTGGGCCAACGCCGGTTCTCCGATCCATCCCAGTGCAAGGGATGCCATCGTAATGCCCATCTGACAAGCAGATAAGGCCATGTTTTGTCTTTTGTAAAGCCAGAGTGCTACGGAGGCGAACGGATTGTTATCCTTCTGCATCGACTTTATTTTGCTCTTATTCACCTTGACCAGGGCAAACTCAGCGGCCACAAAAAATCCGTTGAGTAGTATTAATAAGCCCGTCAAGCCTAAATAAAAGGTATCAGCAAGGTATCCGTTCATGTCGGGTTACGGTTTTTAGATATTGGTTAGGTTTCTTATTGCGTTCTTATGACGACAATCTACCTTTAGGTCACATAATCTGAAAAGTGGGGATAAACGAACGCAAGTGAAAAATGAAATAGACCAAGGCGATGATTTCATAACAACGCTGACCCGGGCGCTTCCTTTCGGCATATTGGTCATTGATTTTGAGGGAAGCATCACCTTTGCCAACAAGCGCGCCCTTGGGTACTTTGATACAGACCTGGGATCGACAGCCATCATCGGCACCCACCTACCGGAAATAATTAGACCGTTCCATGAGCTTAGCCTGAGAATTCAGAAATACCTGACCACCGGATGGAAAGAGTTCAATATTGAGGGGAACATCGATAACACCATCTACCTCATGTTTAGAGGGCGCAAAATAAAAACAGGAATGGTCATTAGCATACAGGATATTACCGCTACCAAAGAATCAAAATTTGCTGCTCTGAGCTCTTTACTCGAAGGACAAGAGCAGGAGCGCAAAAGACTTGCCAGGGAGATCCATGACGGCATAGGCCCAACGCTTTCGACACTCAAAATGAACCTGGCCAATATCCAGAGTGAAATTGAAAATAAGGATACCCACCTCGATCAGAAGTTTCAGCGCTCGTATCAAATGATCGACGAGGCAGCCGACGACTTGCGAACCATCTCACACAACCTGATGCCAAAAGTGTTGTCCGACTTTGGCCTGGTGGAAGCCATAGATTCACTCTGTGACAAGATAGACGAAGCAGGTCTGCGGGTAGAATTCATCCCTACCGGTCTAGAGGAAAGGCTCAACAAAGTAAATGAGCTCGGACTTTACCGCATCACCCAGGAACTGATCAACAATACCCTGAAATATGGCCATGCTAATAAAATAACTGTGCAACTGATCAGGCGGGATGCCGGTCTGCGCCTTATGTATGAGGATGACGGCAAGGGTTTCGACCTCAAGTCAACGAGTAAAGGTCTGGGGCTCATGAATATTGAGAATCGGGCAAAAGCGCTGGCCGGTCGGGTTACCTTCGACTCTCAGCCTATGCAAGGTATGACTTGTATTGTAGACGTTCCCTTAAGCTGAGTTAAGTATGAAAGCGATCAACATTCTTATTGCCGATGATCACAAGATGTTCAGGGAAGGTCTAACTGAACTGCTTAGCAAAGAACAGGGCATGAAGGTCATAGACACTGCAGGTAGTGGAGCAGAAATCAGGCTTGCGCTTAGCTCAAATCATATTGATGTGGTACTCATGGACATTGATATGGGAGAAACAAACGGCATAGAAATGACCCAGGAAGTGAAGTTTAGCTATCCGGATATCTATGTGCTGGCGCTATCCATGCACGGTGACAAAAACTATATTGTCAAAATGCTGGAAGCTGGAGCCACTGGCTACATTCTCAAAAATGCCGGTAAGGAAGAGATGATCAATGCCATTCACACTGTGGCCAATGGCAATACCTACTTCAGTAGTCAGGTATCTTCTAAGTTGTTGGAGCACATCACCAAGCCGGCACCCATCCGTAGAAGTGCAGAGGATGCCCTTTTGACCGACCGGGAAATCGAAATTCTGCGATTAATTGCTGAAGAGTATTCCAATCCGGAAATAGCCGAAAAGCTATTTATAAGCGTAAGAACGGTCGATACTCATCGCCGAAACATCCTCGATAAACTTGGCGCAAAGAATACCGCCGGGCTTGTCAAATATGCCATTCAGAAAGGCCTTCTAGACTAAGTCTGGTCTTCCATAATCTTTATTATTTTATCAATCATCTACGCAATTCTCGTAGACCCTAGGTGTAAAAGCGTCTTTTCTAAAATCCGCTTTTTAGCTCTAATATGGGGGGCTCTTCTTTAGCAATTTCGTACCGTCAATTAAATAAAGAAGATGAACAAAGCACTCTTGGATAGTATTAATCTCTCGGACGAATTACTTGTTTCCCGCCTTAAGCAAGGTGATAATGAGGCTATGTCCGTATTGTATTGTCGCTACTATCACTTGGTCTTTTGTAAGTGCCTGTCTTTCTTTCGGGATAAGAATGACGCATCCGATGCAGCGCAAGACATCATGCTCAAAAGCTTTGATAAAATAGCGTCATTCAAAGGTGAGTCAAAATTCTCCACGTGGCTCTACACGATCACATTTAACTATTGTACTGACCTGGTTAGGAAGTCGAAAGGCTACAGCTTTCATTCGATAGAGCAACTATCCGATATTCTTGACAATTCGATTGATGAGCTGGAGAATGCACTACTTAAAGAACGTAAGCATAAAAAAGCTGATCGAGCGCTATCTTCATTAGCTACCCAGGATCGTCAGCTACTGCTGATGAAGTACGAAGCGAATAAATCCATCCGGGATTTGCAGTCACTTTTCAATCTATCTGCCAGTGCTGTGAAGATGAGATTGCTAAGGGCCAAAGAGAAAGCTTGTGAGGCTTATACACTTGCTAGTGTAGCCGCCTAAACTTTATCAGTGGAATAGCGTATCTTACAAGCATATGGTTGTAAGAAGCTGGCGAGAGCAAAAAGTAATGCTAAAATGGAGATACCCCTTTCTAATGGAAGAGGATTTTCAATACAAAGAAGGAGAAAAAGAGAGCATGCTCACCCAACTCGCTGCTAAGATCAAAAAGACTCGTCAGGAGCTTGAGCTGATCTTCGCTGAGATTCAGCTTTACTAGCCCCCTCTTCTATCTCAATATCCTATTTTTCTCGTACTACCCTAAATCCTGTATTTGCTGGAACAGCTGAACTCGTCTCAGAAAATGGATCGACAAAATCATATGCGCTATAGTCGTAAGTATTGAGTTGTCCATTTTCCAGGTAATACTCCGCCGCATTACCGCCCAGGTCAAAAAGCATAACCTTATCCTTGACCTTTACTGCGGCATGACTCCCGACGGATTTGACCAAGGAGCCTTCTATTTTACTCAGCTCAGCCTGTAACGCCTCGACATCCGTAGCTGTCAGTTCATACCCTGCCCAGAAGTTAAGATTATTCTGATGCTTGGCTTCTTTTCTACTCAGGTCATGAAGTTTGTCCGCCTCCTTTGCATTCGGCAATCGGTAGGTGGCTCCAGTCTTTTGCGATAGCCAAGACAGGTAACCCTCTATATCAGCCTTAGATAAGCCCAACATAGGCCTGTTGGCATCAATAGCATCAAAGTCAGCCTCATTGTAGGCATTATACTGAGCCACAGTTACTTCAAATCTTCCCACTGCAATAGTGTCATCACCCAGCTCCACCATATCAGGCACAAGGCTCCCACCGGTCATAGTACCGTAATAACCCTTATCACTTCTGCTTTTGGAAAGCAATATTTGGGTTGCCAGTGGACTTTCCTCCTTCAGTGCTTCATTGCGCTCATCTTCCTTCTGGAAGAGGTGCTTGTCAATCCATTTGATCTCTTCTTTCATCTTGCGCAGCTGATGCGTGATCTTCTGCAAGCCATGAGGCTGTCCTGGAAACCATAGAAACTTGACAGGTGCCTGCCCTACTTGCTGCAAGCCACGGTAGTACTCCCAGCCTTGATCTCTCGGCACTGCCCTGTCTTCACTACCGTGAAAAATGATAGTAGGTGTCTTGATCTTTTCTATCTCAAAAATTGGAGAATTGTCGATGTACCACTCGTTATAATGCTTCCCATTGGTGTCATCCCAGGGCGCTCCTCCAAAATAACTCTGATCGAATGTCACTCCAAATTGGCAGGTGCCATAGTCAGAAGTCCAGTTGATATCTCCTGCTCCCGGAGCGGCTACTTTAAACATATCAGGATATTTCAGTGTCATCCATGTGGTCAGGATCGCACCATTGGACCAGCCCATCGTACCCAGCTTATCCATATCGATCATCCCCTTACCATTGAGGTGCTGAATGCCGTTGTAAATATCAATTTGCTCCAGGTGGTAGTAGTTGCCTCCCTTGATCGACTCGATAAACTCGAGGCTGTGACTACCCGAGCCGTGATAGTTGGGCTTGAGTACAAACGCCCCTTTATCAGTGTAAATCTGAGGATAGGTAGACCAGCGCTCTGACCATGCGTCCCGGTCAACTCCTGTAGGGCCACCGTGAATCGACAGGATCAATGGATACTGTTTTCCATCTTCATAGTTTTTTGGGTAATAGAGGATGCCATTGACTTCCTCATCATTGGCACCTGTCCAGTAGATGATTTCGGACTTGGCAATAGGTTTTTTCTTCAGCTTATCATTGAGAGAGGTTAGTTCTTCGCTACCGCCAATGGTTGTTCCACGCTTACCCATCGTCAGATCAGCGACATAGTATTCCGGTAGGCTGGATGCCGTAGAGTGATTGTAGACCAGCTTAGTCCCTTGCTCACTGACGGCCATGATGGCTACATGCTCATCCATGCTATCGCCAAAGTCTAAATCCGATTTTGCCCAGCTTGTTCCAGACTTCTGATAGAAGGCTACCTCCCGCAAGGGGCCATTGGCTAGTTGGGCAACCACATGATCACCTGCCAGCCAGTAGTCACTCGCGCCATTGGCCCAGTTAAGCTCGACTTTGGTATAGTCACTGCTGGAGACATTGAAGTAGTACAGTTCATTGATGCCGGCACCATTCCACTCGGGATTGGAAGACTTGGTGGCGAAAAAGTAGAAGCCAGCACCGCTATTGGTAAATTGGAAATTACCCGGTTCCTGCATTCCTTGGAGGATTCTTATTTCACTACCGGTATTGAGGTTTTTCAGATAATACTGAGGCTTAGGGTTGCCATCTACTCCATAGTCAGGGCTCATGATGACTTGATAAACCAGGTATTGACCATCCCTGCTAGTCGCGTATTGCCTCACTTGAAATTGGTTGTCCGTTATGCGAGTAATCTTTTTGTCCTCGACATCAAAGCTGTAGAGTCTGCGTGTTTTCCAATGAGCGGTATCCTCTACGATATTGGTATCATCCTTTTCATTTTCGATCTCATAGAGCGACTTACCTTCATTGGAGGTGTAAGCTATTTCGCCGGGCTTGAGCCATGAGATATTGCTGATACCATTCTCAAACTTATGCAGCTCCTCCGGCTCACCACCTAATAAACTGAGCCTCCACAGTATTTTGCCTTTTTCACGCGAGGAAAGGAAATAGAGCTGCTCACTGTCAGCACTAAAGAGCGGACTGTAGTCATTCTCATCACTTGTCGTCAATTGGAAAGTCCTGATCGTGCCATCCTTCTTCATGTCAAGTCGAGCCAGGTACAGGTCATTCACAAACTTGTCTTCTTTCTTCAAACCTCTTCGCTGGGTCCAGACGACCAATTTTCCGTTAGGAGAAATGACCGGATCGCCTACATATTCGGTGTTGATGATCTCTTCGGGCGTCCAGAGATCCTGGGCAACTGCACTATTCAGTAAAAACAGTGCGATAAGAAAGGTTGATAATGTTTTTGACATTTGAAAATGGTTATGGTTTCTCCATAAAGTTATGGGTAGTTTATCGTTGTTTATTTGATCGATCTATTTTTCAATGATCAGCTCTCCAGTCGCCCTATCGTATGGAATGATATTGTCCCACTCGTTGGCACTGGATCGAGCAACCATGGCAACTACCGGCTCTGAATCACTCATATTGAATACCTCATGAGGTACCCCCGGTTTGATATAGATAAAGTCGCCAGGACTGTTTTCAAGCGTCTTGGTCAGTTTATGCCCATACTCATGCCGGACATTGCCTTCAAGGATATAGAGCATGAGGTCAAACCCGTCATGGATATGCGCATAGGCTACTCCTCCGGGAGGTATGGTGGCTATGTTCATTGATAGTTGTGTCGAGCCAACATTCTTTGCAGACATTCCCTGCTTGTACTGAATATTGTTCCAACTGCGCTTACCTCCACCACCGCGGATGGTAAGGATGCCATCACCATCTTCTACTACCGATTGATCGATTTGGTCGTTTTCGTCTTTAAGCTTCGCCATGATACTAATTTTAGCAAGAGTTCGATTGATTAACGCTTTGAAAACATCACAAAATTGTCATATCGCAGTGAAACCTGCCTGCGGTAGGCAGGCGGAGATATCTTCTGAAAAACAAGTAAGAAATATCGTTGAAACCATAGGTCCATCGTTAATAAGTTTTCTCCTTTCGTCGAAAAGACAATTTTATGTTGTTTTCAAAGTCAAACTAAGATTGATTCTATTTATCTACAGCATACTCATCGCCATAGTATTTACTTGTGATTCCTGTGTGAAATTTGATCGCCGATATCGGCTCATACTTCCTGGGTTCCAGTCCGGGCAGCACCTCGAGCATTTCTTCCTCCCATACATACACTGCTAGCGGAATAGTGATACGAGGTTTGCCGAATAGCATTTGCTCTTTAGGCTTACTGACCCTATGGGTGGTAGATGGTAAGCGATCATTGGTAATCCGCTGCATGTAGTCTCCAGTGTTCAGAATGATGCTTCCCGGCTCTGGATTAAGTCTTATCCATTTGCCATTGGCTCGATTGTAGACCTGTAGTCCATCGACACTTTGTGCAGGTAGAATTGTAAACAGATCAACATCCTCATGGCCAAGCATGCGGCCAGCTCCAGATTGCAAGTCTTCCTCACTCATTGCAGGATAGTAGTTAAGACGGAAACCGAAATTGGTGCCTGTCAACTTCTCATCATACAAATCAGAGGGGCAATCTAAATAACTCAGCACGCTCTTCATGATGGGTAGAATCAACCGCTCATGTTCTTGAACCACCTTGCGGAATACTGGTTCAAATCCCGGCTTTGGCCAATAGGCTTTTTCATCAAAATCGGGATTATCCTCTAAGTCAAAAGCCCGCCGACAAAACACCCAACCTTCTACCAGGTCGGGATGAATAATGGTGGTTTCTTTTATTGGGAAATAGCCTTGATTCACTGAGCCATGACGTTTAGCTTCATAAGGCATGCGTTCTTCCAGAGTCGTCTGCTCAAAAAGTTCTGCGACTTTGGCCTCCGCCTGGTCATACAGGCTGGTATCTACGCCATGTCCCGACAACACCGCAAATCCTATTTCTTCCAAGGCACTACCCAGCTTCTGAGCAAAAGCCGCCTTCCCTTCTTCACCTCCCTCGAAGAACTCCTGCATGTCGCAGGTCTGAATCACAAAATCATCATCAAACTGATCGGCTTCCTCGTTCTCCACCAGTCGATATTCCTGATCTTTATTAACCCCTTCGTATTTCTTAAACTCCTGATTGACGGCATGGATGCCATGCTCTTGTTTTGAGGGAGTACTATTGTCATTAGTCATATCTTAAAGCTAGTCAAAGTCATAGAAAGTTTTCGTACAGATAACCCAGCAGCACGAGCAGCAGCGTACCCGGAATGGCCCAGCGAAACCATAGCTGCGCTTCATGAGCCCGCTTGCTCTCCGGATCATCAAAGAGCAACCTGCGATATGCGCCAGTCTTAGTCCCCCACCAAATACCTACTACTACCAGCATACTGCCTAGCACCTGCATGCCCGATCCAAATACAAGATCAAGTACCCCAATAATTTGAGGATAGTAAGCACTTGGAAATGCCAATATAAGTTGTATCAGACCAAAGACAAGGATGAGCCGCTTACCAGAAAAGCCCTTGATATTCAGGCTACTCAAAGGCACCTGAAAGGCTGCAATCAGGGACAGAAATGCGACCATAAACAAGGCTATTAAGAAAAGCGAGCCGATCCACCTGCCGGCTGGAAGCACCGCAAATAATTCCGGTAGGGTATTGAATATCAGCGACGGGCCGGCATTCATCTGAAGGCCAAAAACCAAAATCACAGGCACCAGGAACAAACTGACCAACACCGAGGAACCCAGGTCACCGAGACAGGTAAAGACAGCCACCCTGGTGATCTCTCTATCTTCTGATAAGTAGCCCGAATAGACCACCACGAAAGTGCCTCCCAAGCCCACAGAAAAGAAGGCCTGTCCCAGGGCGGCAAAAATTTCGGTAGAACCAAAGGCCTCCAGATCGGGTTTCATAAACTCTGCCACCGCGGCAATCGTATCGGGCAGACTCCAGGCATAGCCGATCATGTAGAGAATGGAGATCACAAAAAACGGCATGATGAACATAGATATGCGCTCTATGCCCTTTTTTAGCCCTTGACTCGAAATGAATAGCGCCAGCATGATGACCAGCACCGTTAGCAGATACTGAATAGTACCGTTCCCCAGGGCCTGCTGAAATTCCGGATTGGTCTGGACTGAAAAGCCCTTAGCCATAGAAAAGAGGGCAGTGAATAGCACATTGGCTACTACGACTGCATAATAAGATCCGGCGATAGAGACTACACTTACAAATAGGTACCCGAGCAGCCGACCCAATGGTGCTTTGAAAATAGAGGTAAAGGCAGCAATAGTTCCTTTTGGGTTGGTCTTACCTAGCGTGATCTCCGCTATCAGGGCCGGAAATGCAAAGAGCATGGTAAAAATGAAATAGGCCAATAGAAACGCACTGCCCCCATAACTTCCCATCATATAGGGAAAGCGCCATACATTACCTAAGCCAACGGCCACACCGATCATGGTGAGGATCGCGCCTAGTCTGGAAGAGTAATGTGTGGTGGGGTGGCTCACTGTTAGATCAAAACCAGAAGATAACAGCAATTCTCAAGATCGGGATGCCATTGAAATAATAATACCGGGGCTTGTCTAAAACCTTAGGAAAACGACGAACTGAATGCCGAATAGAAAAAGCATGAAAATGGCCAATGTCATCTTGGAATCTAAAGTCCGCATTTGGAATTGATAGAGGTAAACAATTAGAAACATCAACGGGATAATGTAGCCAAACACATGGTATACATTGTACAATTGCTGTAGGCGAACAGGGGTTGTCGCCGTGCTGAGCGTGACTTCCAATGGCTTCTGCCATAGCATTGTCAATTCTACAGTTGCTTCTCCGGTCAAGTCCAGATCCTTTACCGTGTGCCGATCAAATCTCATAAAGTAGTTCTCGAACTGGAGCTCATCGTATCGATAGTAAGACTTTCCCCTGGATCGCTCTATTACACTCCTTGATTCGAGCACTTGCTCATCCACAACATTTCGCGGTAGCAGATAGTCAAGCGCCAATGTGAAATTGAATAGCACAATGGCCGCTCCCAAATACATGAACCCGTTAAGGATTTTTTTCATCAGGGCCTGCTGCATGCGCTCCACTTCTTTGGCTCTCTGCCAGGCCCGCTTTCTCGCTTCTTTGCGCTGACGGTCGTAGGCCGCTGCATAGGGATCATAATCGTAGGTGACGTGCTCGGCACGTGGAGATGGGCCAACGGAAGTCAGGAAATTATAGGCCTCATTGATAGCAATGAACTTGTCTTTTGCCTCAGGATCCTTACTTACATCCGGGTGGTATCGTTTTGAAAGCTTCCGGTAGGCGGACTTTACCTCCTTTTCTGTTGCTCCCGGGGAGAGGTTTAGTGTTTGGAGGTAGTCATTCTGCATTAAATACCATTTGCTTTAGTACGGTAAGAAACCGGAGTAATACAGAGTAATAAAAATACCTAAGGCCATGCTGACTACACCCCAAATTAGGTTTTTCAAAATATTAAACTCACGCTTACCAATAATCCACTCAAACAGATAGTCATGCGTATCCCCAATCCATCTGATTTTATCTCTATTGAGAAATGGCGTGATTAAACTGATCAGCCCGTAAATCATTAATAAAACACCTACTAGAGCAAATACGAAATCTTTCATTCTAAGAAGGCTAAGCAATCTGTAAAACAAGAAATTGATTTCAAACCTCTGAAGTATTGATTTAAAAAAGGCTTAATACTTAGGTGTCAATATTTCCGATAGGATGATGGCCTTGCGCGCTCCATCGGCATCTCTTAGCATATCGGCTACTTCAGCACCCAGTGTGGTCTCTTCGTCGCGGTGATCCTCGTATTGCTTGAAGTGGTACTGCGTATCTTCAAATTCCTCCTCTTTCATCTTTTCAACAGACCTGATGGATGCTTCGTAAATTCTTTTGGAGTCCTCATCCGAAAACCTGCGCTTGGCTGGCTCTAATATCTCATCATCATCCTCCTCTTGCCTGTAAGTCATTGGCGAAGTACTTCTTCTGACTGGTTCGGGAGTCGGTGGTGGTATTGGAGATCGCTGTTCTTCTTCCTCAGGCTGCTTGCCCTCGGTAAATTCTCGGAGTAACTCCTCGAAGGTCAGCGGCTTAGAGGCTGTGGTCTGTGGAGTGTCGTCCTCCGTATCCTGACCAGATCGGGATGGCTTTACCGGTGGCTTCTTTTTCTTCAATGCCCGCGACAAGAAATAGATAATACCTACAACAATGTAGAGTATGGTTTGAAAGTCATCCATGGTCTAAAAATATCGAATTAAATTCTAAATTTGTCGCCCCCACAAACATTATACAGAGAGAGCGACTAAATGCAGCTGACCAGATTAGAGATCAAGGGATTCAAGAGTTTCGGAGACAGGATTATCATCAATTTTGACAAAGGCATTACCGGGATCGTGGGGCCCAATGGCTGTGGCAAATCCAATGTAGTCGATGCAATCCGCTGGGTACTGGGCGAGCAAAAGACCCGCATGCTCAGGTCAGAGAAGATGGAGAATATTATCTTCAATGGCACCAAATCGCGTAAATCTCTTCAAATGGCTGAGGTATCACTCGCCTTTGACAATACCAAAAACC
The DNA here is from genome assembly GCA_965229505.1 of Cyclobacteriaceae bacterium. GTDB lineage: Bacteria > Bacteroidota > Bacteroidia > Cytophagales > Cyclobacteriaceae > UBA6059. The sequence continues at coordinate 4,395,791 of OZ245881.1, read as the reverse complement.
TCCTCCCTACCGAGTATTCTAATGTGACGATCACCCGTCGCTACTATCGCTCCGGGGATAGCGAGTACCTGCTCAATGGCGTGGCATGCCGACTCAAGGACATCACCAATCTATTCCTGGATACAGGTATTGCCAGCAACAGCTACGCGATCATCGAGCTCAAGATGGTCGATGACATCCTCAATGACAAAGACAACAGCCGTCGTGGACTTTTTGAGGAAGCCGCAGGTATCTCCAAATTCAAGATCAGGAAAAAAGAGACCCTCAAGAAACTAGCAGACACGGATGCCGACCTGGATCGCGTGGAAGATTTGCTCTTTGAGATCGAGAAGAACCTTAAGTCGCTAGAGAAGCAAGCCCGACAGGCCAAGCGCTACTACGAGATCAAGGAAGAGTACAAGCAGCTTAGTGTCCAGCTAGCGCAAATGACCATGGCACGTCAGAAGGAGGTCTTCGAAAACCTGCAGACCAAGGTCAATCAGGAAAATGATCGCAAAGTCAGCCTAAGCAAGCAGCTCGCCGAGAAAGAAGCCAACATCGAAAAGGCTAAAAAAGACCTGGTCACCAAGGAAAAACTATTATCTGCCCGACAGAAGACGCTCAACGAGCACGTCAATAAGATCAGGCAGTATGAGAGTGAGAAGAAAATCAAGAATGAGCGCCTGAGATACCTCAACGACCATGCGACTACTTTACGCGAGCAGATAGAGCTGGACCGTAAGAGCAACGAACGGGCAGCCTTCTCTATCAGCAGTCTGGAGCAAGAGAAGCGAAGTGCAGAAAAGCTGCTAGCGGAGGTTTCCGGTAGGCTGGAGCAACTCAAAGAAAGCTACGAGCTCCAGAAAGAACAGACCATCCAGCATCGCTCCAAAGTAGAGCAGCTATCAGCTGAGCTTAAGACCAAACAGGAAGCCTACTACCAGGCCAACAAGTCACTGGAGATCAAACAGATCCAGCTGAGCACGCTCAAGCAAGAGCTGGAAAAAGCTGCGGAGGACAGCTCAACCCAGTCAGCAAGTCTGGAAGAGTTTGAAGCCAAGCTGGCATTGCTCACAGCTGACAAGGAAAAGAAGGATGCGGAGTTTGAGGCGCTGAGGGATAAGGAGGCAGACCTTAAGACCCGGATCGAGCAAACCCAAAAGACGATAGAGGTCATCAGAGAAGAGCTGAGCATGACCAACCGCAAACTGGATGCCCGACAGAATGAGTACAACCTCACCAAATCGCTCGTCGACAATCTTGAGGGTTTTCCTGAGGCCATCAAGTTCCTCAAAAAGCAATCCAAATGGGGTAAGAATGCTCCCCTCCTCTCGGATATCCTGACTTGTCCGGAGGAGTACCGCGTCACCATCGAGAACTATCTCGAGCCGGTGATGAACTACTATATCGTGGATACGGAGGCGCAGGCATTTGAGGCAATCAACCTACTCTCGGATGCTGCCAAAGGCAAGGCGCATTTCTTCATTCTCGATAGCTTCCAAAACTTCAAGCCGTCTTCCTCAAGGATCATTCAGGATGCTATCCCTTCAACCGAGGTAGTCGAGTTTGAGCCCAAGTATCGCAAGCTGGTGCAGTACATTCTTGACAATGTCTACATCTCTTCCAATCACCACACCGACCTACCGGAAGAAGATGATGCGATCCTCATTACGCAAAATGGTAAAGTGATCAGGCGCCAGTACAGCATCTCCGGCGGCTCTGTTGGGTTGTTTGAGGGTAAGCGTATTGGTCGTGCCAAAAACCTGGAGAAGCTCTCTACCGAAATCAAGAAACTCTCCGCCAAACTCGAAGAGGTGAAGCAGAACCTGGCCGACAAGCAAGCTGACCTGGAGCAGCTCAAGTCGAGCTCACATCAGGAGGCATTAGAGACGGTGCGGCAAGAGGCGCGCCTTCTCAACGAGGAATACATTTCTGTTAAGACCAAAAAGGAACAATACTTCGACTTACTCTCCACCAATACCTCCAAGAAGGAGGACATACAGGAGCGCATTGTCGGGCTACAGCAGGAGCTGGAAGAGATCAGGCCACTCACAGAGGACGGTCAGTCGCAACTCGAAGCTATCGAGGCGGACTATAAGCAGGCGAGCGGTGAGCTAGCGGCTTACAATGAACTCCTATCGGAAAAATCAAGTGCGTTCAACCAGGAGAATATCCTCTTTCATCAACAAGAGAATAAGGCGGGGAGCATTGCTCAGGAGATCAGCTTTAAGCAGACCACCTTCGAGTCCAGCAAGGAGCGTATAGAGAAGAATACCGCCGAGTTGAAGAAAACGGACGATGAGGTAAAGCAGTTGGTGGCGACTGGTGAGACCAGTGATGAAGAGCTGATCGCAATGTATGCGGAAAAAGAAAGCATCGAGAAGGGTGTCAATGAAGCGGAGAAGGAATACTACGCCGGTCGTGGGGTGATCGATGAAGCTGAGAAGTCTGAGCGAGATATCCAGCGCCTAAGAGAGAATGCCGATACGCTGCTGATGGAGCTACAGAGACAGATCACAGAGTCCAAGCTACAGCTCAACTCAATACAGGAGCGACTCTCAGTAGAGTTTAACATCAAGGTGGAAGAGCTGGAAGCAAAAGCTGAAGAACAAAGCGACCTGGATGAAGATACGCTCAAAGATAAGGTAGAGAAGCTCAAGAACCGCCTGGAGAACATGGGACCGATTAACCCAATGGCGATGGAAGCCTTTGAGGAGATCAAAGAACGCTATGACTTCATCATCAAAGAAAAAGACGATCTAATAACTGCTAAAGAATCACTACTCTCTACTATCAGTGAGATCGATGAAGTCGCCAAGACAACCTTCCTGGAGGCTTTTGAGAATATCAAAGCCAACTTCATCAAGGTGTTCCGCTCGCTCTTCACCGACGAGGACGACTGTGATCTGAGCCTCTCCAACCCAGACGATCCTTTGGAGAGTAGTATCGATATCATCGCCAAGCCAAAGGGCAAGCGACCGCTGACCATCAACCAACTCTCCGGTGGCGAGAAGACGCTGACCGCTACTTCCCTCCTCTTTGCGATCTATCTACTCAAGCCTGCGCCCTTCTGTATCTTCGATGAGGTCGACGCACCTCTTGATGATGCCAACATTGATAAGTTCAACAACATCATCAAGACCTTCAGCGCAGACTCCCAGTTTATCATCGTGACCCACAACAAGCGCACGATGGCCAGCACCGACATCATCTATGGTATCACTATGGTCGAGCAAGGTGTGAGTCGTGTGGTACCAGTGGATTTGAGGGAGTTGGTGTAGGTCATGGGAACAGGACATATAGTACCCGATTGGAAGTGGGATGCCAAGGTTGGTTGTGCTTTTGGTGCTTTAAATTGGGCTCGCTCATTCTTCTCATTTGGATTGTATTCGAGATTGTAAGATCGATTTGGTTTTAACCATATATGATTCTACCCGCTCAGAGTTACACGGAGAGAACTCCGAGAAATCATTGGTGATTCCTATCGACCTCAGAGTCTCTTACAGGTGACCCTGAGTAGGAAGAACCGATTTCTAGTCTATCTATTGTGAATTTATTTAGTTGTAATGTCTTCATATTTGAGCACTCAGCCCGCATTTGCTATAGCCGATGTTGCCAGAAGTTATTTATTTTTCAAACCGTCCAAAAACTGAAATACTTTAATGTATGCAGCCTCTAATTCCTCTTCAGTCGGACTATGCTTTCCATTAGGTATGTAACTCAGAACATCTTTACTTTGACGTAATTTCGAGGAGAAATCAGTAAATGTTTCAGGTGGAATTTGATTATCCATTCCACCGTGCCACAAAAAAACTGGTGGGTCTTTCTCGTCAAAATAAGTAATGGGTTCGTAAACAGATACTACCTCTTTTGTTGCATAGCCATCTGACGTGAAAAGTGCTTTACCTGCTTTACTAAAAAGTTCATAGTCAAAATCTATAAAGATTTTTTCAATAACATCTAAGTCATCTACTGGACCTGAAAAGTTAATTACACCTTGAATAGTTAATCCATCTATTAATTCATCAGGAAAAGACATGTTGTTTTGAGCTAATCCAACATTGGTTGCGATTTGGGCACCAGCAGAAAAACCTGTTAAAATAATATTGTCTAGGTTCAAGCCATATTCACCGTTCTTCCTTTTTAAGTAATTGAGTGCATTGGAAAGGTCACTCGTAGCAAGAGCGACTCCTCTTTGTAGTCGATAATTTAAATTGACAACATTCAGACCTTTTTGGAGATATGGCTCTATGTATTTTTCCTCTGCACTTTTGTCGCTTAAATAGTAAGCTCCGCCATGTAGGAAAACAATTGTGTAATTATTCTTTCCTAAAGATTTAGCTTCTTTGGAAAGATAGATGTCCATATTCTGCTCGACATCTGTTCCGTATGAAACATCTTTCTTAACCTCATATGAAACAGAAATTTGTTCAGCCGTTTTATCTTGAACCGAAGACAAATTCTTTGAGCAAGATGTTGAAATCAATAAAGAAATGATTGACAATTGGACTATTAGTTTCTTCATTCTAGTCTTTTTTTCTAATTGCTTGCAATATCAACGTAACGCGCATTTTTTCCCACCCAGAGTTACTCGGAGAGAACTCTGAGATTCCATGAGAAGCGACACGACCTCAGAGTCTCTTACAGGTTACTCTGAGTAGAGCCGAAAAGTAATAAAAAAAGGGAATGAAAACGCTAATCATTTCTCCCTAGAGAACTCTGAGAAATTAGAACAATCATAATCTTCGTACTTTAACCTTGTGGCCACTCAAAAACAACATGCTGCTCAGCAGTCCTTTCAGTTCGTAACATTCACGTGTTTTAAATGGCTTCCTCTTCTCCAGGAAACAAGTATCTATGACTACCTACCCTTTTGGTTTGTCAAACAAAGAGAAAAAGGTTGCCCCCACTGCTGGCGCAAGCGTCCCCACTTGTGTCTTCTTCATAATCCAGTTATTCCATGTAGTGGGAATTGTAATCCACTTCTTATCAGTCACCCATACTGCAAGTACACAGTAAAAAGGAACGCTTTGCAAAAGCGCTCCAGAGGGTGAAAATCCTAGTGGTGGGACGAACTAAAGTCTCAGAGTCCCTTGCAGGTGACTCTGAGTGGAAGAAGTAGTCACCTGGACACCCTCAGGGTGTCTCGTTTTTTCGGCCTATAAAGCGTATTATACTACTTCTGAATTACAAGAATTAGATATATACTTGGCTTATATATCGACCAGCATATGCCACGGGATAAGGTACTTATTGATCTTTACAATAACCATCAAAACTATCTAGCTCCGGTTAGCATTGAGCGACAGCCATTTGACAGTTCGAGGTTTGAGCAGGTCATCTCCAGTTTTTTCTGTCCCGGACCTCACTACTATTATATCATAGACTCTCCTACTTTGACGTTTGAGACGGTAAGTCCGGGTGCTCAGACTATTCTAGGTATTGACCTTAAGGGGAAAAAGCTGTACGATTTGCTTGAACTTTTTCACCCTGATGATATAGACTTTGTCCTTAAGTGCGAGGATTACGTTGCGGATTTTATCAGGAACAAAATTGATCAAGACAAGATCACCAACTACAAGATCAGTTATTGTGTAAGAGAAAAAGTAGCAAATGGAGGCTATCGACTCTTCTTAATTCAGACGATCACTCTCCAGACGACCCCAGGTGGTTCTCTGGTCAAGGTACTTGGTATACACACCGATATTTCGCATATCACACCTACCAACAATTACAAAATTTCCTTTACGGGCCTCAATGGTGAACCCTCCTACCTGGGCATCAACATGCTCGAAGATGCGCCTAAATTGGCTGATCACCATCTCACTCATCCTTTTACCTACCGGGAATTAGAAGTGATCAAACTGCTTACTCAAGGCTTCACAGCCAAGGAGATTGCTGATAAGACCAATGTCTCTACCGAAACCATCATTACTCACAAAAAGAATACTATCAAGAAGGCAGGAGTCAAAAATTCCGTCGAACTGGTGGCGTATTGTTTGCGAAATGGATTGATATAAATCCCCATAAATGGGGATTTGATGTACCGTAAAATAAGGACACCTTTCATACCTGAATTACGCTCAAGTTTATGATAAGATTTTCCGTTTCCGTGATAATTTTCTCCGCATCATTCCTGGTGGTTTCTTGTGGAGAAGAGGAAGGAGCTTGCGAAATGAAATTCCCTTCAGCAACAGGGGGTGCAAGCTACTCATGCCTTAACGCTGTGAGTCCCGAATTATGTGGTAACATAGCAACTGAGGTGGTCTACCACGCAGGAGCTTCGTGTCCTTCACTCGGTTACACGGTAGCCTCAGATGCAAGTTTCGAGGGTCGATATACTGTTGAAGCCAATGATTTGAGCAAGCCAGGTCCCAATGGTGCATTTAAGGATGATGTGCCCGTCAATAACCAGGGAAGCCTATGTGATAATGAGTACGATGGTCCATTATTCGATACTCAGATAGATTCTCAATGCCAGGCAGCCTATATCTATACTTGTGAGGACTTTCAACAGGGTATTGATGCTTCCTGTGACATTTACAGGTCTTTTCAGGCAAACGACCCAAACATTCCCGACTGTCCGTATTGTGGGTAGGTTTGGGAATGTAGTAATAAATATTGGGAGTGCGCAGCAAAAATGGGAACGCTTTGCAAAAAGGGCCCCAAGGTGGTGAATCCTAGTGGTAGGACGAGTATAGTAGAGCTGTAGTAGAAAACTCATAGGTTAGCAGAAAGTCTATAGAGTACTCGTCCCAGCACTTATGGCGATACGATGGACTGCACCCATAACAGCATCTCAAGTGCTCTAAGGAAAATTTGGCTTACTGGTAGTGCCTGTTTTGCCTTCCTGAAGGTTGTAGTAGATACGCTGTGTGGGGTAGGCCAAATCAATGTCTTGGTTTTCCTTAAAGGTCTCTAACACATCCTCCCAAATTTTGTGCTCTGTCGCTCTACGCCCGCGAGGGTTGACCAGGTATCTCATGGTGAGCATCACCCCGCTATCCTTGACTGATGTGTAGACGATCGGTGTGAGTGCGGTGTAAAAAATCATGTACTTCTTAGAAGCCTCGATAAGTCGTCGCTGAGCTTCATCCGTTAGTATTTCGGCGTGATCGTTGACGATCCGCTCGAGTAGGTGCTTAGCCTTTTTCCAATTACTCTCAAAAGTTACCTGAACCCCAATTTCATTCCAGATATGGGTGAACCCCTGGGTATAGTTTGCCTGAGGGTACTTAAATATGTGTCCGTTGGGAATGTGGATAATCCTGCCCGTGCTCTGGTCTGCGTCTACCCAGTTGTTCGTCTCATTGATCGTGAATTGAAAGAAACGTATATCAATCACATCACCGCTGTGCTCTCCAATTTGTACCCGATCTCCCATCTCGAAGGGTTTTCTGATAAGAATAAATATCCAACCCGCGAGGTTGACAATAGGGTCTTGCAATGCAATAGCGAAACCTGCCGTAACCAAACCAAAAAAAGTAGCCAGTGATCCAATCTTATCTATCCATATAGAGCCAATGACGACCACCAACAGGATATAATAGGTATTCTTGACGCCATTTCTCCAATGATACCTCTCCTTGGGGTTTTCCAGTTGGTTGTGGATCAACTTAATGAGGAGATTGCGAATAACCCAAAGGACAACAATCGCCAGCAGTGAGTACAATACCTTGAGCTGTGTGTCAGTGGTGAGGTTCCAGGTTTCTTCTATTAGTTGGATGATGTCCATGGCAAACTCTTGAATTCAGAGGTGAGAACTAATTTCAGAATTAATCGCGAAACCACCATCAGGTTGCTGACCTTTCGTTAGTCTGCATTACCGGCTAAAAAAAGAGACTGCCCGATTGGTACAGTCTCTTTTATACGTATTCGAATGTCGATATTTTGGCCTAACTGAATATCTGCTTTCACGTCCAACGGAGTTAAGCATAGCACGAAATCATTCTAAATCAACCCGCGGATTAAATTTCTAAGTACGCTTCAGTTCATCCCTCATCAACCCACTTCCAAATTAAACTGCTGTTGGTCAGCTGTACTAAACGGATTGTGATAATAGCGCTTACCTGTAGCCTTGTAGAGGGCATTGGCCAATGCACCTACTGCCGGTGGTAATCCCGGCTCACCTAGTCCGGTTGGTGCTATTTCATTCTCCACAAAGAACACTTCAATCTCCTTGGGCGCCTGACTATGACGAATGAGTTGGTAAGTATTGAAGTTGTTGGATACAGGTGCTCCGTTCTTAAATTTCAGCTCACTGTACATGGCGTGACCGATCCCGTCGATCACTCCGCCCTGGATGATATTGATTGCGCCTTCTTTGTTTACCACTATACCGCAATCGACGGCACACCATACTTTTTGGACGATAGGACGTCCATCATCCATGACAATGTCAAAAACCTGAGCAACATAAGATGAATGGCAGTAGTAAGCGGCCACTCCTCGATGTACACCTGGCGTATCCTTACCCCACCCGGATTTTTCTCTGACGAGCTTCAGGACACCTGCATACCGATCTGCATCATAGTCGTATTCCTCACCCACAGGGTTATTTTTGGCCCTATCAAACATCTCCAATCTGAATTCGATCGGGTCTTTGCCAGCGGCTTCAGCGACTTCATCGATAAATGCCTGCTCCACACCTGCCGTGAAATGCGAATCAGGTGCCCTCCAGGCGCCAGTCGAAATATTAGTGTTGGAACCCAGTTTTACTGCTGTATAATTGTCCACTGCTCCTGCTGGAAATCTGTTTGGAAAAACCGGGCCTTGTGGTAACCCAACGCCCTTAGCCGAAAAGGCAATCAGGTTATTATTGGTATCAAGTCCTGCCTTATAAGTAGATCGGTAAGGAGGTCGGTAAGTCCCCTGGGTCATATCATCCTCTCTGGAATAGATAAGTTTAATGGGCACACCTGCCGCTTTGGAAATAGCGGCCGCCTCCAGACCGAAATGTCCATAAAGCCTCCTACCAAACCCTCCGCCCATTCGGGTCATATCTACCGTAATATTCTCTACCGGAATACCCAGCATCTTTGACGCAGCATCTTCCAATGCCTTCGGTGTTTGAACAGGTCCAACCAGCTCCACGGAGTTCTCCTTGACGTCCGCAAAGAAATTCATTGGCTCTAGCGTGTTGTGCGCCATAAAGGGTGAAGTATAGGTTCGCTCTATCACTTTCGCAGCACTTGCAAAAGCAGCGTCTGTATCACCATCTCTTCTCTCCTGTATCACAGCGCCATTTTGAAGGTCATCTTCCAGACGCTTGGCGTGCATATCAGAGTCTTCCGGCTCAGTAATCGATTCATAATTGACCTTCAGGGCCTTTTTGGCCTTCATTAATTGCCAGGTGGAGTTCCCAACTATCGCAACTAAATTCTTAAAAGCATTCACAGTAGACCAACTCCAACTCGGATCTAAATCTGATTCGTCAAAAGTGGTGTCAATGGTGAAAGCGTCTGTAACACCATCCATTGCCTTGATTTCATCCACATTGAAATCTTTCACTTTCATTCCGAATGCAGGAGGATGCTCGATCATTGCCAGCTTCATGCCATCTCGCTTGAAGTCCAATCCAAACAAAGGCTTGCCACTAACGATCTTGGAACCTTCCACGTTCTTTTTGAAAGTGCCTATAATTTTGTAATCCTTTGGTTCCTTTAGCTCGATCTCTTCGGGTACTTCAATGCCTACAGCTTTAGAAGCAATTTCCCCATATCCAACGGTCCGGTCACCGTTCTTTTCTTTAATCATGCCATCAGCCGCCTCAAGGTCACCTACCCCTACGCTCCATTCTTTTGCTGCTGCTTCCAGCAACATTCTTTTGCCTGCGGCACCCGCCATTCTCAAGGCATCCCAGCCAAGTTTGAGCGACAGGCTTCCTCCTGCAAACTGTGGGTTTTTGAAAGCATCTTCATCCAGTGATCCTTGTTCGACCACTACGTGTTCCCATTTGACATCAAGCTCCTCAGCCACCACCATGGGCATGGAAGTCATGACGTTCTGGCCGATTTCCGGATTGGGACTAAAAATGGTCACAAGCCCGGTGTTGCCAATTTTGATATATCCGTTGAGATCAAACCATTCGCTTGGCACAGCCAAGCCTATTTTTTCATTGGCAGGGGTGCATCTTGTCAGAAAGCTAAATCCTATCATCATGCCGCCACCTGCTGCAGCTGAAACTTTCAGGAATGAACGACGGTTGTGGTGTGTTTTAATTAATGTCATTTTGCTGAAATTATGATTGGGAATTAGCGGCCGCCACCTTGATGGCCTCTTTGATCCTGGTATAAGTGCCACAGCGGCATATGTTGCCATTCATGGCTGATTCTATTTCTTCATCTGTGGGGTTCGAATTCCGTTGCAACAATGCTGCTGCATTCATGATCTGCCCCGACTGGCAATAACCACACTGAGGCACATCGATATCCAACCATGCTTTTTGAACAGGGTGATCCCCATTAGCAGAAAGTCCTTCTATGGTAGTAATGGACTTGCCTTCAGCAGCTGAAACCGGAAGTTGACAAGAGCGCATTGCATTGCCGTCCAGGTGAATGGTACAAGCTCCGCACATGGCTACACCGCACCCGTACTTGGTCCCGACCATATCGAGATCATCTCTCAGTACCCAGAGCATGGGTGTATCAGGTGCAACATCCACCTGCTTGTTTTCACCGTTAATTTTGAGATTGAATTGAGCCATGAGTAATGGGGTTTTATTGGAAAACAAAATTCTAGAATTCACTAGTTGAGAAATGTACCAAATTCAAACGGTCGATCAAAATTGAAGTGGGGTGATTTGAACAACATATTTTGGCCAATCGTCTCGTGAGCCAGTTCTAATAATTATGGTAATGCCTTCCTTAATCAGCATGACGCAATATTTCTTAAATTCACCACATGAGATTAGCGCTGGTCGTCATATACATTTTGTCTCAGCAGGTGGTAGCTGCTCAGTCCATTGATATCAGTGGCAACTGGCTTGGGACATCCACTTTTGCCAGGGAAACTATACACCTGAGGTATGAACTGGAGCAGTCCGGAGTTAAAGTAACAGGTTTCGTATTCTCGAAGAACATTGACAAAAATGACTCAATCAAAGTCAGGGTCGAAGGGGAAATTAAGAAGACTAAAATCGAACTTGAAGGTGTAGAGATCATCTACAAAACAGGTCTATCCTGTATGGCCAACAATACGCTAGCCTTTACCAAGAATGGTGGCAAAGAAATACTTTCGGGTCGATGGAAAGGAGATATGAGGCTCAACACCTGTGCTCCTCTGGTCAGTGGAAATGTCACACTGTTTCGGGAAGAGATCACCACAGCAGCCTCCTTACCACCTATGCGATCTAATCAGCAGCTGTCAAACTCTCCGCCAACCATCGTTCAAGAAGATGAACTTGGGCAAACGTTGGTTGAAGAGCTCTCCAAAAGAAAGTATTATGCGCTCATTATTGGTATCAATCAATATGCGGATGAGAATATCCAGAATTTGGATAACCCCATCAATGATGCGCAACAGTTGTCTAAAGTCTTAACTACCTACTACTCCTTTGATAAAGAGAATGTGACTGTCCTGGAAAACGCGAGCCGGGAGGGCATTATCAATGCACTGGATCAGCTCGCCACGCAGGTCACAGCAACAGATAACCTATTAATCTTCTATGCGGGCCATGGCATTTGGAATGCTCAGCTCAACCAGGGTTATTGGCTGCCATCAGATGCTTACATCAATTCCAAGTCGTACTGGTTATCTAATAGCACGCTGAGAGATTATGTGGGAGGCATCAAATCAAAGCACACCTTGTTGATCTCTGACGCTTGCTTTAGTGGCGGCATTCTGAAAGAGCGAGCGGCTTTTGAAAACAGCCGTGCGATACTGGAGCTGTATAAGCTACCCAGCAGGAAGGCAATGACTAGCGGCACACTCAAGACGGTTCCTGATAAAAGTGTCTTTATCCAATACCTACTGAAGAACCTTATCAGCAACGAAGCTCCATTGCTCTCGGCTGATCAGTTGTTCAGGAAATTTAAGATTGCGGTCATCAACAATAGCCCCAACGGTCAGGTACCACAGTACGGTCCAATAACACAGGCCGGCGATGAAGGAGGTGATTTCATCTTCTTGAGAAGGAATTAGCCACTGCTAATGTGGAAAATGATATAGCATCGTCTATACATCCCTCCATTTATATCAGTGGGCCTTCCAACCATATTTTTAATTTGGCTGTCTATCACTAGAAAGTAACCAAAATGACAATACGACTAGTCGCAATTATTGGCTTATGGCTAATGACTACAGCCTGTCAAAAAGATGAATCTTTAGATCTTCGAGGCGTAGAATGGCTAAAAAAGCGAATCATTGAGATCGAACAATCCTCGATAGCCAATTACAGCTATATCAATGATGGTGAGTACAAAAATGATCGGGTGTTCATATTTGGCAACTGTTGCCCCTTCTGTGCATCATTGCCTGCACAAGTCCATAACGATTCGGGAGACCTGCTTGGCTTTGTAGGAACAGATATAGATCTTAGTCAAATCAAAAATGTCAAGCTATTTTGGCAACCGAATGATGCGGTCTGCATTCATTAACTTTTCTGTATGAAGCATGTGCTAACCACAACAAGACTTTCGCTCGTCCCTTCTGGAACAGAGGATCAATCCATTTTCCAGGAACTGAATACCGATCCCTTTATTTGTAAATATATGTGGGATGGCCGTCCAATTGATATGGATACCGCTAAGGAAGTTATTAGTGCCAATAAAAAGCTCTTTGATGATTACGGTTACGGCATTTGGAAAGTATTTCTCAGGTCAAACCAGGAACTGATCGGCTATACTGGTCTATGGTATTTCTTCGATGAACCTCAACCGCAGCTGATCTATGCCTTGCTAGAAAGCCATACAAATCAGGGCCTTGCCACAGAGGCTGCTAAGGCTATTATTGATCATGCTTTCTCCAACCTTGGTTTTGACTATCTCATTGCTGCCACTGACAAGCCACATACTGCTTCTCAAAAAGTAGCAACTCGCCTGGGTATGAAGTTTGTTGAAGAGCGGCTAGAGAATGAAAAGCCTACTTTGTTTTACAGGATCGATAAGTGACCTGCACAACCAATGAATCTAAGCGTTTCCAGTACTTTTTAGCCCTCCTCGTTTCTTTTAACCAAGGAGTTGCGGATTTTTGCGGATTTACTCTTCCTTCTTGATAGACTTGATCTTGAAAGCCACCAGAATCTCGTGATTCGTAGCGCTGATTTCACTTAGATCACCCATCGCAGAGTTGTAGTTGTAGCCAAAGTCAAAGAAAGGAGTAGTCAAGCCTAGCGCCAGATTCATACTTTGATTTGATCGATAGCCGCCCATAATCCAGACACGATCGACAAAGGACACTCTCAGGTTGATATCATAGATATCCGCATCATCAGCCCTGAGTTGGTACATAAAATAGGGTTGCAAGCTGAGCTTATCAGGACTGACCTCCAACATATAACCCGCCGTGAAGTTAGCCGCCTCATTGATTGACTCACCACCCCGAAACAAGTAAGGACTACCAACACCTAACTCCAGGTTCTTATACTGATAGACAAATCCTGCGCCGAGTTTTATGTTGGTCTGATCGTAGAACTCAGTATTCAAAAACGGATCATTCTGATCTACATATGGATTCGTAGTAAATGAAGTGGCATTAAGTGTGTTGCGAATGAACCCAATCGTCAGACCAAAACCGAGACTCTGATCCTCGCTAAAATAAACTTTGTATGAAGTTCCTAGGTCCGCCATGGTCAGTGCAAAAGGACCTTGATTTTCCAATAGAATGTTGGCACCCACACCGAGATTTTCGACAAAAGATCCATGGACATTGATAGACGTGTAAGTCGGAAGTCCAAGATCATTTTCACCCACTACAGATGACTGAAATCCCACAAAAAGCTGCCCCTGTGTGCCCATATAGGCAGGATTGATCTGTGCCGGATTGGCCATGTAGAGATTCTTATTTATAATCGACTGTCCGTGTACCCCGGTCAGACATCCAAAAATCAGAAGCATTGTCATTAGATTTTTCATAGCTTTTATCTGATTAAGGTGATTGACCCTCGGAAACTCGTCGGGTCGGATGAACTAACAAAAGTGAAATAGTATGACCCCACGGCAAGTTGCCTACCGGAATTGTCAACTCCATTCCAGGTATTCCGGTAGGCACTCGATGTATAGACTTCCACACCTGCATTGTTAAATATCCTTAGTGTATAACTGCTATAGAGTTCCACATTTTGTATTTCAAAAAAGTCATTGAAGCCGTCGTTGTTAGGCGATATAAAGTCGTTGGCAGGCAGTATTTCATCAGATTCTACAACATCCTCCAGCGTTACCACTGCTATTGCCTGACTCGATAGACCCCCAGGGTCTGTTACCACAATATCCAGTTCATATCTGCTTGTAGTTTCATAGTCCAACTCATCTACCGAAACTTTCAGCACCCCTGTGGTTTCGTCTACCGAGAATGGAGATCCGGTACTCTGCAATGAATATGCTATTTCATCTCCATCCACGTCACTGCCTATGAGTGTACCTACCGTGGTGCCTACTGGCGACCTCTCTGTTACCACAAATTGTTGATCAGCTATCTCAGGAGTTTCGTTGACCGGTAACACGGTTAACTTGAAAATTTTGCTTAATGATTCTCCATCTGCATCAGTCACATTTACCCTAATGGAATAGTCGGTTTTGGTTTCTGCATCAAGCACTATCCTGGTCAACAACCTGTTCTCATCAATGCTGAAGTCATCACTATTTTCGCCCCCCTCACCTCCTACCAAGCGGATATTGAATAGATCGCCAACATCTTCATCTACAATTTCAAATGTTCCAATAAGAGTACCGATCTCTAATTCCTCAAGCACTTCAGCAGAAGAGAGCAGGATATCAGTTGGCGTATCACTTCCATTCAGAATGCTAATGTCGAATACACCTTCCACACTCGCACCTTCTGGATCGGTACTCTTTACTCTGATCTGGTATATGGGCCTTTCTTCGAAATTGAAACTTTTATCTGTTAGTAGTTCATTGCCCACTATTCTAAATGCAGTATTGTCAGCATCTCCTTCGCCCGTGACCAACGTGTAGCTATGCTGATCTAAAATATCCTGGTCTGAGGTGTTAAATCTGCCCACCACTGTTCCCAGGGGTTGGTTTTCGGGTACGAAATCAGCGCTCAATGACAGAGCAGTCGGAGTATCGTTGGCATCTGTGATGGTGATCTCGAAGCGATTGACCACCAAACCACCTGAGCCATCATTGCCCAATACATCGATAAAATATTGCGCATCCGACTCATGGTCGAAAGATGTGGTGGTCAATAGGTCAGCTCCATCGATCTTAAAATGATTATTGTCATTAGTGCCAGGTATCAACGAGAACGCTGGTTGTACCGGATCCTCATCTTCGATTGAGAAGCTGCCTACCCTACTACCTGCTACCAGGTTTTCGCTGATAGATAGGGCCGATAGTTTTAGGAGTGTAGGATCATCGTTGGTATCAAGTATGTTAATCGCAAATGTTTTTTGAAAGAGGCCATCATTACGGTCATTAGTTTCTACTCGCACAGTGAAGCTGGACTTTGCCTCAAAGTCAAAAGTGGTGGCCGTAATCAGTCGTCCATCTGATATCGCAAAGGCCGCATTATCCGCTCCTTCCTCTCCCTCTACTAAACTGTAGAAATGATCATCCCCTTCATCTTCATCCAGAGTAGTCAAACTTCCTACTATGATCCCAGGAGATAGATTTTCTAATGTCGTGTTGTTATCGAGAATGATGTCAGTGGGATTGTCATTCTGATCCTCCACCTCGATAATGAAAACCGATTCGATGGTTCTGCCTCCAGTATCTCGGGAGGATACCCTGATGGAATAGTTCGTGCGCTGCTCATAATTAAGTGGTGCTGCTACCTGTACTTCATTGCCCACTATGTCGAATAAACTGTTGTCATCGTCACCGGCCCCAATGACAAGTCTGTAGGAAAATCGATCATTAGCATCCTGATCTGCTGTCTCCAGGTCACCCACCACAGTACCATTAGAGGTATTCTCGGCCACCACTTGATCGGTCATACTTATGGCCGTTGGAGGATCATTCGTATTGGTAATGGCCAAGTCAATAATTTCACTGAATATCCCGCCATTCTGATCATCCGTCTGGATGTTGATGAAGTAGGTTCTACGGCCTTCGAAATCAAAGACGGCTTTGGTGAAGAGTTGATTGCCGACGATTGAAAAGTTGTCATTGTCATTATTTCCCGTTCCCGTGAAAGTGTACAGGTGTTCATTGGCAGCATCGTCATCTACAGACGTGAATGTACCTACCAATGCTCCTGCTCCTTGATTTTCTGCTATAGCGGTATCGCTGAGAACGATCTCTGTGGGTCGGTCATTGACATCATTGATGGTTATGATGAACTGCTTTTCGAGCGTTTCATCTCCACTATCTATGGTCTCTACTCTAATATTGTAGCTTGCCTGCTCTTCAAAATTATAAGGCACATTGGCAATCAATTGACTTCCTGAAATACTAAACGCATCATTGTCAGTATCTCCTTCACCTGCCACCAACGCGTAATCAAAAGAATCATTAGCGTCTTGATCTTCCGTGCTCAGCGAGCCAATAGCGTCTCCCACGGCATTGTTTTCATTGATTGCAGTAGCTGATAAGCTGAGGTCGGTCGGAGCATCATTGACATCCGAGATGGTAATGGTGAAGGCCTTTTCGAAAATGCCGTTCTTGCTATCAGTAGTCCGCACCCTGATGCTCAAGCTATTGTCAACTTCAAAGTCAGGCGTACTTGCCAACAGCAGTTTATCCTCATCTAAAGAAAACTGAGCATTGTCATCATCTCCCTCACCAGCGACCAGCGAATAAGTATGTGCATCTCCTAAGTCTATGTCAGTAGAACTAAACTGCCCGATTTCGGTACCAACAGGAGAGTTCTCATCAATTGTGCTCGCGCTTAGCGCTATTCCGGTAGGTGCATTGTTGTCTCTGACAATGAAGGGGACTGCTGTGTTGCCAATGGATGCATCGTTTTGGAACGAAATAATATTGACAGATTCGACAATGGCATCAGCTTGATCATCATATATCTGGAAGGTGATGGTTTCTCCACCTCCAACATTACTCCAAACCAAGACATGTGCTACAAACCTATTGTCAGCATTGACGAATGATGTGCTCGCCACTCCGCGCAGCTCAGTACCTACGAATGCTCCTATCATGCTGCCAGTAGACTGCAGCTCGACGCTCTCTATCTCAGCCACAGCGACCACTGACATGGAGTTCTCAAAATTGCTGCTATTGACAGTCCAGTTGGGTGCCTGTCCCCAGATCAGGTGAATCATAGAGAGTGTCACGCACAAAGTGATAATGATCTTTTTCATCCTATTACTCTTTAATCACCTTCAAACTGTACATCTCAGCGCCAAGGCCCACTCGCACGAGGTAGACACCACTTCTCAGAAAGCCTCCCTCTTGTCCCTGACCATCCCAAGTGACCCGCCATTGTCCCTTATCAACCCGGCCATCGAAGAGTTTCCTAACCAGTTTACCTGTCATGTCGTAAATGTTGATCGACATATGATCATCATCAGGTGCTACACCGCTGAATCGGATGGTTTGATCAAATGGGTTAGGAAAGGCTGTGATGTCATCCGGCCATAACTCATCGCTATAGGTCAATTCAAAAGGATTAGATAATGATCCTGAAAGCGCATTATTGGAATAGCTCAAAGTTTCTGGTGCGGTGTAAATGGAGCCACTACGATCCATGATCTTAAAGCTTATAGGCTCATCGGGTGTGTCTCCTCCTATCGTAATAAAGAACCTATATGATTCACTACCAGGAACATAAATAGCTTCGGCCACCGATCTGATCTCTCCATTGATAAAGGCTCCTACTAGGAATTGACCTGCATCGACATTTTCCAATCCGCTGATTGAAGCAATGACCGTCATATTGTCAGCAAACTGAGAGGGGTCATATCGCCACGATCCAAAGTCCACTAACTCGGGTTCATCTAATGACCGGCCGTTGATCAGGCCTTCATTGGGATAGGTCAAACTGCCCGGGCCGACAGCCTTCAACATATATCCCACCCCCGGCCTGAGGGTCTTAAGGCTTCCGATCCATCCAATATTCTGCTCATAGATCGCGAATTGAAGCTGGCTTTTTATAATGTCTCCACTTGTGGCCGTCAGGCTGCCAAGCGCCTCATTGATAGCCATATTGACGGTAGGCACAAATCCGAGCCAGTTCCAGCCCTGGATTATGTCAATGGTTTTGTCCTGCGGCAAGATGATCGCTCCTGAATAGCTAATCTCACCACTCTTGGCTAATCTCAACTTATACATCTCTCCTGTCTTCAACGCTCCGAGGCTTCCTGCCCATCCGTTGGAGGTCGTATAGTCATCTATTCCTGCTAAGCCTTTGATCTGATCACCCTGGCTTGCCTGCATAGTCCTCATTAAGCTATTACTACTGTTGAGGTCTGTAGAGTTTAGGTTAAATGAAAGCCATTGCCAACCCACTTTGACAGGGAGTTCCTGGAATACTTCATTTGTGGTTTCAAAAAGGATTGGAGCTGATGGAAGCCCTGTGGTCGTATTAGAAGTAAATTGAATATCATTGGGCGTGACGTTACCACGAATAGTCCCTGCGCTGGCATCCCAGATGCGGAATTCCAGCATTTCACCGGAGGGCTGATTGCCATAGATGGTGACGAACGCCTGATAATTATCAAACGCCGAGATGTGCTCCAGATACGCCAGGCCTCTGATCTCATCACCGACGAAAGCCGCTAGTATATCAGCCGGATCATTAGAAATGATTCCAGATACGCTAACCTGCCCGATCACGTTCATCGAAAGTTCAAAGTCAGAAGGATCGACTACCCAGTCCGCTGGGGGATCGGTGAACACATCTATATTCAGCAACAGTATCTCATCAAACCCAAAGTCAGTGATGAGTCGGATATCTTTGGTAAACTGTCCAATGTTCAGGTCTGATGCCACTGTAAATGTCACTTTTTGTGTGGAAGCTGGCGCGACAGAACCACTTGATGGACTAGCGGTCAGCCAGGGCGGCAAGTTGCTGATCGTAAATCCCTCATTAGATCCACCGCGATTGATAATATCCACTTCGAACGCCAGCGGCTCTAAAAATTTCTTGGTGAGTTCAAGACTCTTCTCATCCCACTTCATTGTGTTTCGATCTACAAAAGCCGTCCATGTCGCAGGTGATGCGAGTAGGTTGCCTCGTGCGTCCTCCACGTTGGCTACAGTAATATCCAGAATCACATTTTCAATCAAGTCTGCTTGTGTAGGATTCGGTGTAATGATGATCTGATCACCATTGACAACCCAGTCAAAGTCCACATCGCTAACAGGTCGAGGCAACCCTATATTGGCTGTCTCCTGATCTAGCGCTACTCCATTGATTGCTGGGGTACCTCCCGTTAAATTAGATCCATTGGGTTGAATATTGATCAGCTGATCTTCAAAGGTTTGATCGAGTACCGGAACTCCTTGTTCATTGCGGTAGGACTCAAAGGGGTAATAAGCGACCAATCCCATTTCACTCCCGAGTATGCGCCTGTTACGATCGGCATCCATCTGGTCGATGGTCCGGGCAAGCTCCCAAAAACGAAATTCATCAATGCTTCCCTCAAAATGCTGATCAATTACCTTGGTGGTAACGCCCGTCTTGGTGCCACGCGCGCCAACCCACATGTTGACTCCAGAAACTCCACCAAACGGATTAGCACTGGTATTGGCCAGTAACTCTCCGTCCACATAGACCGATAGGTTGCCTTTTCTTTTTAGCACTACCGCAATGTGATGCCAGTCATCATTGAGATAATCTTCCGCTGCTCCTTGTACACTGAGCGTCTGACCATTGCTACTCACATATAGGTTACCTGCATCCGTGAACCCAAAACTCAGACTCTTATTAGGGTCGCTCTGCGTGGGCAAGTCCGTACCATCCCCTCTGCCACTAGAGAAGAGTGTGGCGGCACCTTGATTGGCCGCTCCTTTAAACCATGTCTCTATTGTGAAGTCCTTAGTGTTCTGAATGATAATGGTGGACGCAGCATCAAGCTCCAAATAATCACTACTTCCATCAAAGTTAGCGGCATAGCCTTGTGGCTGGATACGCCAGCCTCCTTCGATCTCAGCTTGCTTGGATCGCGCACGGTCAATCGACAAATCACCATCCCCTTCCTCAAATGGCCAATAGCCAATAAGGTTAACCTCAGTCCCTTTGAGTGCAACGAACCTATTAGATGCGATTTCTCCCTGTTGGCGATAGCTATCCCAAATCCTGAACTCGTGCAATGCACCGTCAAAAGCTGCACCACTACCCGCCGCGGGTTGTCCGAGATAAATAGGACCCTGGCCTGAGTAGCTGGCGGTGACAGTGGCCTTATCGATTATGAATTCACCATCCTGATAGGCACTTAGCTCTCTGGTAGTAGCATCATAGGATACCGCATAGTGGTGCCATGCCTGATCATTCACTGGTATGGCCTGACTGGTGATCACCTCACCCGCGAACTCAACGGTCATCTGGTTACTGGTATTGAACCCAATCTCCATGAGATCAGATGATAGGGAGCCTTTGGAGAACAAAGTACCCTCTGCACTGACTACATCTCGCTGCACCCAGAATTCTACCGTAAATGAGCTGCTAAGTGAAGAAGCATTCTGCACCCGCGTATAGTCATTGACTCCATCAAAGTCAATGCTGGTGCCATTGGTTAACTCTCTGCCATTGAGCACACCCTGTACAGAAAAATTGAATGGGGTCAAAGCCGCAGCAACAATAGGTTCATCAAACTGGATGCTGATCTCATCATTGAGCGATAGTATCCCATCTGCGGGCTGAGGCGACCCAAAGAGCTGCGGACGCTTGGTATCCTTGATACCCAGCAGTGCGTTCGTTGGTGTCAGTATTTCACTTCCGGGACCTAGTACACATACAGATACGGCTCGTATTTCATATTCCCTATCGGGAACTTGCATATTCCAGTTATAGATGATTTCTGTCCGATTATTAATAAATTCTATGTTGTTTCCCTGACCGGATGAAAGGGCATCATCATAATCATCTTGGAAAGCATAAAATGTACGCTGAGTAATCCAATTGGCACTTCCCAAACCACGGTATTGAAACCTGATGTTGTTAAAATTCTGATTATTGAGGTCATAAGACGTAATTTGAATGGGCAAGACATTGGTTGGATTAGCATTGCTATTGATCACCCAATTATTGGTTGGGTTGACAATCTCAATTTCAGTGCAACTCGGTTGAAAGTGTACAGAAAATGTGGCATCATCAAAAAATGTATCTGGTTCACATCGAGATGATAATAGCATTCTGATATTGTCATAAACAAACACCTCACTTGCTCCTTTTTCAACCTTCATCGTAAGACGTAGACTTTTGCCTGCTTCTACCATTAGGCTTCTGCCATTGCCAATGGGCGCACCATCAATCGTCACAACTGCACCATCCGGATTAGTACTATTATCCAAAGTAAGATCAAAAATGGCATCCTCTCCTGCCTCAGAGTTGTTTTGAAGTATCATTCTAAACTCTGCTGCACGATTATCCGGTACACCGGTGATCAAATTGCTTTCAAAAGATAACACCGGCTCTTCAACATTAACTGTAGCCTCATGCAACACATGTTTACCCGGTTGATAATACCGAGTCAATTCCTGATCCTGGAAAGGGCAGCTCGTCACCCCTGCTTTGACCGAGAAGACTGGTCCAAATCCATCAGATGGTGATTTAATATCCACTGTATAGGAATCACCAGCATCGCCATCATTGAGGGAGTAGGCATATTCCGTGGTGGTCTCCGTGGTATTGGATGAGCCCTCACTTTCATTTCGCGCATATGAGAAAGAGATAGTTTCATTGAATCCAAAGCCAGACACTTCTTGTCCAAATTCTAATCCTGTAGAAGGACTAATCATAAATTCGAAATTATGAACGGTAGTTTCAGAAATAGAGGTTTCAGTGGCACTCTCAAATGAAGCACCGCCATCAAAGGATATATTTTCCAGAAGCTGTGCATTTACCTTTTGTTTTTCATTCTCTTCCAGCCAAAACTTCCATTCCTTAATTTGATTATTGTAATAAAATACTGTGTCTGACACAGGGCCATATCCCGCAGGTACTCTAATCACATAACTGGGTCCATTGCCCCAATCGGCACTGCTGGTAATCGCCTGATCAGCCCAAATAGCTTTATCATGATTGTTGCTTCCAAACTTGTCATCATCAGTGGGCACCCGAGATACGTAAACTGGTTTGTCTACCGGGTTGACTGTCTCAGGATTAGGATTATAGCTAAGGAAGCTGTTTCTGATCGATTCTAGATTAGGAATCAAAGAGTTTTCGATAAAACTCTGAGTATAGATGAATCCCGTAGCAAATTCAGGGTTGATTCTGAGACCTTCTTTTATGCCTATTTTAAAGCCATTTACGTCTGTCGGACTGCAAGGACTAGTACACTCGCTCGTAGGAATCGGCTCTAAAAACAGAGATTTACCATAAACCAGATTCGTAGCATGACCAACGAACACATCACCATCAGACCCAACAAAATCAGGGCTATCACTGGTAGACCAGGTTTGTGTAGTCGTATAGGTAGTAGAGAATTCAAACTCTTCAGAAATTACCTCTTCAGCTGAAAAACCTACTTCGAAATTATTATCAAATTCAGTTTCGGTAATAGTACCTACTCCTACTCCGGCAAATACTTTTACTTCAGCTCCGAATTGTAATGTAAAACTGGCCTCTTCCGTAAACGTGTCACTATTAGAAACTGTAGTTGATCGTGAAATAGATTTTCCTTTCGTTAAGGAGGCAGCACTCCCAGAGCCGGGAGGATCTCTTAGAATTGTGATGATTTCCGTAGGTCCAGTAGTGACAAAATTATTTCCGATAGGCTCGCCACCGAATACTATTCCCCTGAAAATATCACTGTCAGGCCATGAGCTGGAAATAGAACCATTGGTTCCTGAAAGAGCTGTAAGCGTTAGTGGTTTTGTGAAGCTGTTGTTGACATTGCTCCCATCCACATTCCTGTTCGGAACACCAGCGCTAAAGGTATAGGTAGCCTTTCCGCGTGAATTAATTGGCAAGCTTATTTCATCATTATTGACAGCCAATTCATTTGTAATTCTAATTACACCATCAATGACCGGTACTTGAGTAGAGTTATTAGTTGCCTGGTTGGTATACTCCTCAAATAGCTCAATTTCAAAATCATATTTTGTTCGCTGTTTGAAGACTGGATGACCGAAAGTGTAAGCTCCATTGGCTATAAGTGGAATATCTGCATTGTTCGTTGGTTGATTTTGATCTACATAATTGAACAACTCATCTCCGAACAGATTATCTTCTCTACCTTTTTGCTTGACAATGATGGTCGGATCAACTCGTAAAATAAAATCCCGCTTGGAATTATATCTGAATGTATCGATCGCCACAGTGAAGGTAGTATCTCCTTCAGTCGATGTAACCAAAGTATAGCTCGCATAGTTGGCCGGATTCCAGACTCCAAGCACATCTTGTCCATTGACTCGCTTACGGACTGTATCCTCTAGTACTTCTTCTAGCTCAATGAAATTGCGTAAATCAAGTACAGCGCCAGCGCCAGCAGGATCAGGACTACCTACAGCCTTTACACTGATGATATTATAACGTTCGGGTGGCAATAACGCCAAAAAATCTCCTGATTCGGTATCTGCCGATATCGTTAACTGACGGATTTTATAAGAGTTAGTTGAAGTAAAGTATTCTTCCTGAACATCAACTGTTCTGCTCGCTGTACTGGCGTAGAATGCCTCTCCGGCTTTCAGATCAATATTTGCCCCGTCAAGTATGACCAAATTTCCTGTAGTACTCTCCGATTCCAAAACAATGGTTGCATTTCCGATATTGTTGATTGATCGACCAAAACCTACAGGCTTGGCAGCCTCCACTGGACCACCAACGACACGACCCGCTACTCTGACTAAGGTGCTGTCCACGAATTCCAAACCATTTACCGGGTTTTGGAAATTGAAGGAGAATCTTCCTCCTCCAACAAAAGTGTGAGAGGTCTTATTCATTCGTATGGTGTGCTCACCGATTGGTACATCAACAGTAAATTGGCCATTGACATCAGTGGTGATGAGTTGCCCTTCTGCATCTATTGATGGCTGACCATCGATTAAGATCGATACGCCCTCAACAGGAAATGTCGTGTTGAAGTAGCGTACTACTCCACTGACTGGAAAAGAGGATACATCTGTAAAGTCAATGCTATTCTGAACTGATGAACCGGGCCCAATTACCCTTAACTGCTCCGAAGGATCAAATTCATGTACACCGAAAATAGGAACAAACCTATAGGTCGATCCACTCGCTTCATAAGGGAATCCCTGAATTACATAATTACCATTAGCATCTGTTGCGCCCTTATATCCAAGCTGACTTCTTAATGGCGTGATTGTCGACCAGGTGGCATTGAGGAGCAGTCCATGGTTTTCATTGAAACCTGAAAGGCCTTCTGTGGCATCATAAAACTCATCCCCCACACCTGCATTGAGTCGCCAATAGCTCACCAAACTGTTACGTTTTCTCCGTATAAACCTATAAATATCCTGTTGGAACTCAGACAGCTTTAGAGGCTTCTCCCACAAGCGAACTTCATCGATATATCCTTTGAAATGATTTGCGGTAGCATCACCACCCAAGCGAATATTATCAAAATTTGTAGCTGGTGTCGTTCCTGCTGTAAGTTTGGCAGAGTAGATGGCCTCATCAGTAGTGGTGGCGTATAAATTTAGACTATCGCCGGGATCGTAGGTCGCAGTGATCTGAAAGAAACTATCCACCGGATTGGTGAACGGTAAGGTGAGTGTAGCATCTCCTACCGTAAAACTCAATGTGCTTTGGTCGTAGGTAAGGTTGTAATCCGCACCTTTGTTAAAAATCTCTCTAGTGCCAGTGAAGCCATCGGTTCTGACCCATAGTTGAATGGTAAAACCATCAGAAAGTTCAAGTTCATCATGCCCTTGCTGGTGTGGGATAGAGAGGCTGGCATCAAGACCATTTAAGTAAACACTTCTACCCTGTAGCTCACCCTCCGTCTCAGCGATCACATTGACACCTGCAACTGCAGTACCTCCCTCATAAGTCACCCTTCCGCTGGCTGTACCCTCGGGTAAGGCAAAACCATTACCCTCTACAGTGTTGACGAAGGGCAGCCGCAAGTCATCAGCTATACCCTCCGCAAAAACGGTGTATTTGTAGATGACCCCAAACTCAATAAAATCATCCCGATAGCTGGCTGCATCACCGCTCAAAGTAGCTATCAACGAAGAATCAGCGTCGGTCAATGTCAGCGGTTTGCGAAAAATCTTAATACGCTTAATGTTATCCAACTGGCTGACCACATCCCAACTCAACTGCACATAATCTGAGAAGTAACCTTTGGAAGCAAAGAGATTTTCCCCAAAAACATTGGGAAAATAGGTGATATCATAGGCAAACCCCGTTTTGATTGCCCCTGTTCCTTCGCCAGGAATGGCAAATGGAAGCTGGATGGAGTCACCCAATGCACCGCCATAGACTCGCTCGGGTATTTGACCCGGATTGGTCGGGCCGACAAAACCAAGATGTATGATGGATGGCTCCTGGGCATACGCCAATTGATGGCTTACAATGCAAAGGAACAATAGGTATATTCTTTTCATAGCAGGATCATTTTCGTAAAACAATTAGCATTGAATAAGAAAATCATCTTGCCCGGATAATGTACCAAACCGCTACGTTTTTAGGCCTGGTTTCAGCACCTGAGGAATTGGCTGTATTGCCTGTGACAGTATGGCTGTGTTCCCCATGAGCTGTGTTACTAGCGCTAGGAAACTCATAAAGCTTGGGGGTCGCTTCAATAGGGGATCCCTGTACAAAATCCAAACCAACTATTCCAAAAGTTGGGCCGCCAGGGAAAGGAAAGCCCGTCCCTGGAATTTGATTATACCTCTTATAAATGCCACCTCTTCCAATTCCATGGTCATGAATTCCTGCATTATTTGTGGCCAAAGACCCGGCTCCATGTCCATGAGGAAGTACTTCATCAGCTTGATAAGAACCAACTTTAGCTGTCGTACCTCCGGTATTTCCACCAGTGTTTAGGGCAGTTCGTGATCCTGCGTTATTGTCCCTATTTGCGCCATCATCCACACCCCTCGGGAATAATCCACGCATATCGGGTACATTAAAGTCACCTGAGGTGCCAGATGTTCCGGCTGACCCGTCACCCCATGCCGTACCCAGCGCAGCGAAGAGCTTGGGATAATCATTCATCCCATAAGCTGTACCATCACAAGCCAGCCAGCCAGCAGGTATATTTGCCTTGGGCCCTGCGAAAATAATCATGGAGCCAACTGGTACACCATTATCCGCGGCTTGTGCGTACGGGACACTTTGCATCAAGGCATTGCTGATGGTGGCGTAGGTGCCACCAAGTACCCTGGTCTCTACCTTGAGTTTATAATCGGAGTTACCAATAAAGTTTAGGTTTTTGAAATCTATAGGTTTGACCGCCCCAATAACCAGATGAAAGACGCCAAACGCATCCGTAGCAGTCTGATGGACTTCTTCGAATTCCACAGGTTGACCTTGCTGGTAAATACTGAATTGGACTTCAATATTCTCATCGCTGAGGGCTGCACCTTCCACATTCTTGGCATAGCCTTGAAAGCTAAATCCTTTATCATTGAAATTTTGAGCTAGCGAGAACTGTACTGAACACAGTATTGAGAGAAGAACTAAATAGAGAGAATTGGGGTAGAGCTTTTTCATCTTTCGTTGTTAGCTTTTGAATTTTCTAAAATGGACTGTGACTTAGTGAAGAAGTCAAGACTAAAGCTAGTGATGAGTCACTATCACTTTCCTGCCAATCTTTATCTCATTTATGCCAATAACTTTAAGAAATAAGCTTTGACTTGATGATAGGCAGCCTTGGGGAACGACTCAGCGATTTGGCGTAAGCCTACTGGGATGGCCCTATTTTGATGTAGCAAATAATTAACACTACATTAGTTTTCAGCATGATGAAATACTGGCTCATATTGGTACTATGCCTGACTGGTCATAATATCTGGTGTGGAACACGGCTGTCCGAGGAGCAGTTCTTGATCTTCACTGACAGTGCCAATTTGACATTTCCTGAACTTTACACCCTAGAAGAGTCCGGACAAATATCATTCAAAGAATATGAGGGCTTGTCTACAGATATAAATTACTACTGGATTAAAATCGATGGTAAACTACTGTCTGGGAATCAATATCTATTTCTTTCCAATTATTTCGAGCGTATCGAGGCTTACTACCCGGGAGATACAGCGCCATCAGCCCAGTCAGGAAGGTTCATAGATTTTGATCAGAGAACTTACAGCAAAGGCTTCTACCGCAACATAATTCCACTTCAGGATCGCTCCGATCCTATTTATATTAGATTGACATCAATCACCGGCTTCTCTCTCTTCAATAGGAGTTTATCGCATCTTGAGACTGCCACCGCAGAAGATTTGGAGAAGCAGTCACAGCAAATATTCACTTCATTCACACTGTTAATCGGTATGGAGTTCATTATTCTCTTAATCAATATTGTTCTTCTTATCCTTAGACCATCATTTACGGCATTTTTTTACAATCTACTGATACTGACTGGAATACTTCTAGCGAATTTTCAAAACCAGGTAACGGTCGATATAATTCCTATTGATGCCCTGACGCTCCATTATACCGAGATGATATTAGGCATGAGTATCGCCTATTCTTTTGCCGCATTTTCATCTTACTACCTCAATGGCGCTTCGGTAAATAAGACAATACACTACTTGATGATCGTACCCTATTTCCCGTTAATTCTAATTTTTGGATTTATTGGTACGGGTCATTATCATCCCCCTGCAGCAACAATATATTTCTTGTTTACGCAGGTCGTAATTATTTACATACTGTTCAAAAACTGGCGTCAACAGAAGCGCAGGAGTAGCATATTCGCAATAGCCAATTTTCTTCCTGTTTTCACTGCAATGGCTTTGATACTCGCATTGAATGGTATCCTTGAACACAGCTTTCTTACCACGAATGCGGTTTATTTGGGTTTTATGTTGAGAGACTCAGTATTTACAATTGATCTGATGCGTGACTATTTTAAGTTGCAAACAGAATCTGTTCGAAGCGAAATGCAGATTGAAAAACTTAATGAGGAAAAAGAACAACTTAAGCGGATAGAAGAGCTGAAAACCCGATTTTTTAATAATGTATCACATGAGCTTCGAACACCGCTCACCCTAGTACTCTCTCCTCTCGAAAAGTCACTCAAAAACAATAATGTACCTGAGGAACTGAGGAAAAACCTAAAACTCTCACTCAGAAATGGCAAATACCTTCAGCAGCTAGTCAATGAAATGCTTGATCTGGCAAAACTCGACAAAGGTGAATTGCATCTGGTAAAAACTTCCGTCGACGTTGTTGAACTCTTGTATGACATTCGTGATAGCTTTCAAAATTATGCAAATGAAAAAGGACAGTCCCTTTACATTGCAGCCCCAAGAGAATCGATCATAGCCCTTGTTGATTCGGACAAGTTAGAAAAAATAATGATCAATCTAGTTTCCAATGCCATAAAATACAGCGATAAGCCAGGTAACGTAATGATCAAGATTGAAGAGCAGAATGCTAACCTTATTATCTCAGTAAGTGACGAAGGTATAGGCGTGGAAGCACATGAGCTATCACGAATCTTTGAACGATACTATCAATCAGACAATACACGCAAAGTCGAAGGTACGGGGATCGGCCTTTCCATCGTCAAAGAGTTTGTCATGCTACACCGCGGTGAGGTCAATTGCGTTAGTCAAATAGGCAAAGGCTCTACCTTCACAATAACCCTGCCTGATGCTCAACAATTTGTTAATATGGAGGAACTGCCGACCGATACAGATCATCATTTTGATAATTCGAAACCTCTACTCCTGATTGTTGAGGATCATCGGGATATGCGCAGTTATTTGAAAGATCACTTCACCGGCTACTTTGTGGAAGAAGCGACACATGGTCTTGAGGCATTGGAAAAACTCGAGAGGGGCCTCCTACCTGACTTAATTCTCTCGGACTATATGATGCCCAAACTCGACGGCTATGAGTTTGCACGAAAGGTCAAACAAGACGAACGGTGGGCAAATATCCCAGTAATGTTCTTAACCGCCCGTACCCTAACAGAAGATAAGATTAAAGTTCTCAATCTTGGGGTGGATGACTATATCATTAAGCCCTTCGACCTTGACGAGCTAGAAGTGCGAATCAAGAACATGCTAAGTACTAGCAAAAAATGGAGAAAATATTTGGCAACAAATAAGGCTGAGATGTCATTTGAGCAGCAGTCTTCATTTAAGTTGAAGCTGGATCAATACATATTGGATAAACTCGCTAATACGAGCCTATCTAACGCTGATATTGCCGATCAATTCTCATTGAGCGAACGTAATCTCTACAGAAGAGTGAAATCAGCGACCGGCCAGAGTCCAGCGTCCTACATGCGAGAGATAAGGCTTCAAAAGGCTCGCTTACTTCTCGAAAGCCAAAATGAAATGACCGTTGGAGAAATAGCCAGAACATGCGGTATCGACAATCTGGCCTACTTTAGCCAAGCCTTTAAGAAAAGGTTTGGCAAGTCACCAAGTGATCTTCAATCTAGACATGTGGTAAAGTAATCTTCTAATCCTACTAACCGAAAGAGTCTTACTCCACCAGGTTCTCCATCAACTTACTTCCAGCAGGCTTCTCAAAAGGATACTGATTTTCATGCCGGAAGACTACATCTGACAAAGTAATATCTGTAACATGGTCGCCTATAGTACCGACGGCCTCCCACATGGAGGTGCGGTGGTTTTCGGGAAATATGATACCTTCCATCTCCTGCTGACCCTTATTGGTCATCAGCTTCTCTTGAGAATGACCCCCATCTTTGAAGTACGCCGGATATGAAACAACATTGCGGATATCAGCCCATCGAAAAGTCTCAGTATTGATGTAGAGGTGGTAGTTGTCAAGTGCATCACCCACATTGTCGCCAAATGGGACCCTCACCACATGATGAGTCGCATCTTCGTACTGGATGTCTTCTTCTTTGGCAAGATTCAATCCTTCAAAGCATCAGGGTGAGGCAAACCGGATAAACTGTACTTATTATGTATTGGTGTGTCGCCTTGGTGGTATTTGGAAAGGTTCGAAACCCTATCTATCCAGCCAGTTTTTAAACTCCTGCACTCGCTCACGGCTCACGATGATCTGCTCCTCATCAAAACCAGAAATTTTGATTTCGAGCCGTGAATTGGTATACGAGATGATATCATCGATGCAATCTGCCTGAACGAGATATTTCCTACTAATCCTGAAGAACTGATCGGGATTCAGCATGTCTTCAAGTTTATCCAAGGTATAGTCCACCAAGAACTTTCGTCCCTGTTTATCAAAAAGATAAGTGCCTTTGTGCTGGCTGTATACGAGCTGGATATCCAGCGTGCTCACCGTTTTTAGATGATCTCCTATTTTGACCACAAAGCGCTCTTTACCCTTAGGCTGTAATGATTTCATCAATTTATCGATCTCATCGTCACCTCGTACGGCATGCTTCTCAAACTTGTCCAATGCTCTGGCTAAGTCCACCGGGTCAATCGGCTTTAGGAGATAATCAACACTATTAGTCTTGAATGCAGTCAAGGCATATTCGTCGTACGCGGTAATAAAGATGATAGGCACATCAAACTTGATCTGATCGAAAATATCGAATGATACCCCATCAGCGAGTTGAATATCCATGAAAACCAGGTCAACCTTTAAAGCTGGAAGAGAAATGACCGCCGACTCCACTGAGTCTAGTACGACTACACATTTGTAGTCAGGCTTCATATCTGTCACCAATTGCTTTAGTCGATTTGAGGCTAGTTTCTCATCCTCCAGAATGGCGTATCTCATTTCTCTTTTATGGTTAGTAGTGGTAAGATTACTTTGAATGTATGTCCATCATTTTCGATTTTGACGGGGTGATCGCTAAGGTAGCGGTAGCGCTCTTTAAGATTGTCAAGCCCAATACCGGTGGAGTCCTTAGATAGCTTCTCTCTGATAATATTGCTAACCACTATTTGATCCTTACTTATGATCACATTGACTGTCAGGGGATGAGCCTTGGATACGGTATTGTGCTTAATAGCATTTTCTACAAGGAGCTGAATCGCCAGTGGTGGCACCCACCCCTTTACGTTCTCAGCTTTGTCAATATTTACTATTAGATTATCATCAAATCGAATTCTCTGAAGATAGGTGTAGTTATCCATAAACTTCAATTCTTCCGCCAGGGGAATGAGCTCCTGCTCCTTATGTACTAATACATAGCGATAAACGTCGGACATCTTTCTGATAAAGGATACCGCTTTGTCCTGATCCTCATAAACCAAACCACTCAATACATTTAGGCTATTAAATAGGAAATGCGGATTGACCTGGTTCTTCAAAGACTCATATTTGGAAGCTATGTTCTCTTGCTTAAGTTTCTCTGCGTTGATAGCCGATTGTCTCCATGATTGCAAAAAAGCTCTACTGTGGGATACAGTCATTATAACACTAGTAATGCCTATCGGCCAAATAATAAAATCAAAAAAGTTGGATCTAAGCTCAGCCAGGAAATCTCGCTCAAGGATAAAACCAAAGAAAAAGCCATAGATGGCAATACCAGCAACCACTGTATAGATTAGCATGACTAGCGTACCCGCAATAAACCTACGACCCGGTTCGTCCAACCAAGAATAATAGTAGTCAACTACTCGCACCAGATATTCATTACCCTTCCAGAGAAACAACCAATTACTACCTGACCAAGCGAAGACCAAAAGATCTCCAGAGTAGTTGCTATCTGTAAGAAATCCATCTTGTACTAGCAAGCTCTGAATCAATCCTCCCAGGCCAAAAATCAGTGATATCTCACTAATCTGCTCCTTGAGTGTACACTCATGTAAAAATATCTCTCGGGCGGTTGGAAAAGTCATGGCGTAAAAATGCTTCAACTATTGTTAAGCTGAATGTAAAATCGGACAAACTGCATTGCTGAAGGTACGAGTTGTCAAAATCCTTCCACAAAATCTTAATTTGTTATGCATGCATAACAAATTTCTATATCTTTGAAAAAGTATGCATGCATACTATTAATAGCGTCAAACGATAATAAACCAATAATATCCTTTCAAAATGGAAGCAGTAGCAAAAAAAGACCGGTCTGCCGATAAGGCAGAAGCAATCAAAGGTGGTGAGTTTCTCATCAGGGAGTCGGCAGCACAGGATGTATTTATTCCTGAGGAGTTTTCCGAAGAACAGCAAATGATGGCACAAGCCTGCAAGGATTTTATAGCCAAAGAAATTGAGCCCAATAGAGATCGTATAGATAATCTAGAGGAAGGTCTTATGCCAGCGCTTCTAAAGAAGGCTGGAGAACTCGGACTTCTGGGCATAGCCCTCCCTGAGGCTTATGGCGGACTGGGCATGGACTTCAACACGAGTATGTTGATGGCTGACGTCCTTGGAGCCTCTGGTTCGTTTTCTACGGCTTATGGTGCGCACACTGGCATAGGTACACTACCGATCCTCTATTACGGCACAGAAGAGCAAAAGCAGAAATATCTCCCTAAGTTGGGATCAGGAGAATGGGCCTCAGCCTACTGCCTGACCGAGCCTGACTCTGGTTCGGATGCCAATTCTGGTAAGACAAAAGCCACACTAACCGATGATGGCAAGCACTACCTTATCAATGGACAGAAGATGTGGATCTCCAATGCTGGATTCGCTGATTTGTTCATCGTATTTGCCAAAGTAGATGATGATAAAAACCTTTCTGCTTTCATAGTAGAGAAGACATTCGGCGGTATTACCATGAATGATGAGGAGCGCAAGTTAGGCATCAAAGGATCTTCTACCCGACAGGTATTTTTCAACGACTGCAAAGTACCCGTTGAAAACATGCTCTCTGATCGTCAGAACGGTTTCAAAATCGCTGTTAATATCCTCAATATTGGTAGAATAAAGCTTGGTGCCGGGGTAATCGGTGGATGTAAGGAGCTAGCCAGTCAATCCACGAACTATGCCAACGAGCGCAAGCAATTTGGTGTGTCTATCTCCTCTTTTGGAGCTATCAAGCACAAACTTGCTGAGATGGCGATCAAGACTTACGCTACTGAGTCTGCCAGCTACCGCGCAGGTCAGGATGTGGATGATAAGATATCAGCATTGATCGCTGAAGGCATGCCCGAAGCGGAAGCAAAACTCAAAGGTGTTGAGCAGTTTGCCATAGAGTGTGCTATTATTAAAATCCTCGGCTCTGAGTCACTTGACTACATCGTTGATCAGGGTGTACAGGTGTACGGCGGCATGGGCTTCTCGGAAGAAGCACCCATGGCCAGGGCTTACAGAGATGCCAGAATCACACGTATCTATGAGGGTACCAATGAAATTAACCGCATGTTGCTGGTAGGCATGATCCTTAAGCGTGCGATGAAAGGTGAGCTCAACTTCATGGGGCCGGCGATGGAGGTTGGTAAAGAGCTGACTGCTGTACCTAGCTTCGCCACACTTGACCTATCGGAATTGTTTGCGGAAGAAAAGGAACTGCTGGTAAGGCTCAAGAAATCAATACTGATGGTAGCGGGTAAGGCTGCCCAGTCATTTGGGCCTAAACTCAATGATGAGCAAGAGATCCTGATGAATATCGCCGACATGATCATTGAGGTGTATACCATAGAGTCTACTTTACTCCGCGTCGAGAAGCTTGTCAACACAAAAGGTGCAGAGGCAACAAAGCTTCAAATGAACATTGCTAAAGCTTACTTATATGAGGCAGTTGATCGTATCAACCTTGCTGGTAAGGAAGCCATAGTAAGTTTCACTTCAGGTGATGAGATGAAGGTAATGCTGATGGGTTTGAAGAGGTTTACTAAGATGAGCCCGGTCAATACAAAGGTTTTGAGAAGAGAAATTGCTGATCACATGATCGCTAAGAATGGTTATGATTTTTAATGGTTAATCAATCTGACACAGGACAAATCCGCCTCATACTGGGGTGGATTTTTTTATTGGTGTTTAGCTTAGAATTGAATAGTTAAAGCCATAATTTTGGGTCAAAGCTAGCTTTTTATGCAAGATGACCGCAGATCACTGACCACAAAGGAAAAGGCCCTCAGCCTCAATCTTGACGAAAAAATATACGGCACATTGGCCGAAATAGGCGGTGGTCAGGAAGTGGCTGCTCATTTCTTCAAGGCAGGGGGTGCATCAGGCACAATCGCCAAGACCATGTCTGCCTATGACATGACCTTTAGTGATGCTATCTACGGGCACACTGAGCGCTACGTTTGTGAAGAAAAGCTACTGCTCATGCTCAACAAAGAGTATAACCTACTCTCCAAAAGACTGGGCTTTAGGGCTAAGCGCACTAACTTTTTTGCGTTTGCAAATACAGTAGAGACCATCAACTTTCAAAAGACCAACAAAGGTCACGGGTGGCTCGGCTTACGCTTTCAACTCCACCCCAATTCACAACCGAATAGCTGCGTTATCCATGTGCGATTGAAGGACAATGACTCGCTTTGGCAACAGCAGGCACTGGGCGACCTTGGCGTTAACCTGATCTATGGTTGCTATCACTTCTCAGACCCGGAAGAATTGATCGTATCGTTAGTCGATGGTATCAATTCCGATCGCGTGGAGATTGATATGTTTAGATTGGAAGGTCCGGATTATCATCACGTAGACAACAGGTTGATGAGCCTCAAGCTCGTAAAGAATGGCCTGACAGAGGCGGCCATGTTCAACCAAAATGGTGATGTGCTACAGCCCTCAGCTACCATTTACAAAAAAAATGTACTGGTGCTAAGAGGTCGGTTCCGTCCGGTGACCTATGTCAATGTAGACATGATGATAGCAGGTCTTCGCATGTTTAGAGAAGATGACGAAGTAGATCCAGAGCGACTACTGGTACTTTCTGAGTTGACGCTCAATGACCTCCGCAGTGATGGGGAGATTGACGAGATGGACTTTATGGATCGTGTCGACCTACTCTGCTCTTTGGGCCAAAATGTACTTATTTCCAATCACCAGGAGCATTATCGTCTCGCAAGTTATCTGGCTCAATTCACCAGAAAAAAGAAAATAGGTCTCATCCTCGGTATCAACAACCTTGCAAGGATTTTTGATGAGAAGTACTATGAAAACCTCAATGGAGGGATCCTTGAATCGTTTGGGCGACTCTTTGGAACTAACGTCAAGCTACTCGTCTACCCTTCCTTTGATGACAAGGAAGAAGTTCAGAACTGTGAAAACTTCAGCCCGGCTGAGCATCTGGTCTATCTTTTCAAACATCTTTATGTCAATAAGAACATTGAGGATATCAAAAACGCTAAGATTGAGCATCTAAATATCATTTCTGACAATGTTATTCATATGATTAAGAATGGCACAGCAGGTTGGGAAGATATGGTACCCAGCCGCGTCTCGAAAGCGATCAAAACGCAAAGTATGTTTGGCTACAAGGCTCCTGTTAGTATTGATTTAGATTAACAGTACCACCAATCCAATTCATTCATCACATTCTCAGAAAGCCAATTAGTTAATTGTCATTATACTCATATATTTGAGGCTTTCACATGACTTAATCCAACCCAAATGGCAAGTAGAGGTGCGTTTAATAGTAGAATAGGATTCATTTTAGCGGCAGCTGGCTCGGCTGTTGGGCTTGGCAATATTTGGAAGTTTCCTTTTGAAGTCGGTGAAGGTGGCGGAGCGATCTTCCTGGTTATGTACCTCGCATTCTGTTTTATCCTATGCTTTCCTGTGATGGTCACAGAAATAGCCATAGGTCGTAAAACTCAAAAAAATCCTGTGGGTGCGTTCAATGCACTAGGTTTCCCTAAGTGGAATTTCGTCGGTAAGATTGGAATTTTATGTGGGGTGCTCATCCTATCCTTTTATAATGTTGTAGCAGGTTGGGCCTTTGGCTATTTCCTAGAGATGGTCGGAGGAAATTTTGAAATTGGAAATAATTTCGGATCATTCATCAATGATATCGGAAGAGTTGGCCTATATGCAGCGATATTCATGATCATAACGGCCTGGATAGTATCCAAGGGTATCTCCGGAGGCATTGAGAAAGCAGCAAAATTCCTGATGCCTACGTTAGTAGGGATGATACTTATCCTGGTCGCCTATGCCCTCACTTTGCCCAATGCCATGGACGGCATTTCTTTCTATTTAGTGCCCGATTTCAACGAAGTGAATCTCGGTGTGGTCGGTAGTGCTTTGGGGCAGGCCTTTTTCTCTCTTTCGCTGGGGATGGGCGCTTTGATCACCTATGGTAGCTATGTGAGCAAACAAGATAATATTGTACAATCTGCAGCTTTTATCACCTTAGCTGATGTTGGTATAGCCTTCATTGCCGGCTTGATGATGTTTCCGTTTGTCTTCTCTCAAGGTCTTGAACCTCAAGGTGGACCAGGCCTTATATTCGTCACCCTACCGGGAATTTTTGAAACCTTCGGTGGATCCATGGGTGTAATCATCGGGTCTGGGTTTTTCTTATTATTATCATTTGCTGCACTCACATCCACGGTTTCTTTATTGGAAGTGCCTGTTGCCTACGTGGTAGATGAACTCAAGATTGATCGTAAGTATGCAGTATGGGTCGTAGCATTGATCATTTTCTTGATTGGGGTACCCTCTATGGTGGCCAATGGAGATTCCGCCTTCTTCAGTACATTCGTCACGTATATGGGTGCAAGTGGCCCCACTGATTTTATGACCTTCGTTGGAGATGTAGCCAATGACACGTTGCTCCCACTAGGAGGCTTCCTAATAGTATTCTTCGCAGCACATATCTGGAAAAAAGAGAACCTCAAGGAAGAAATGCTCATTGGATTTCCTAACAAGAATAGCTTCGTTCTGAAATATATCGACTTTGCTGTAAGCTATCTATGTCCAGTGGTACTAGGTTGTTTGTTTATTCTTACGGTTCTCAACAAGTATTTTGGAGTTACGCTGTTTGGTTAGAACCTGTTAGCCCAAAAATTCCTATTTTGGTCTAACTATTACAGGTTTGAATAAGCAACAGCATCAATTTGAGTATAAGTATTTGGGTGGTTTACGGCGCAAGCTGTACATCATCATCTTTGGTACAGATACCAAGGCAGGCAGGTTTTTTGATATCGTCCTGTTGACCGTAATCGTCCTGAGCATCATCGCTGTGATGCTGGAAAGCGTCAAAGAATTTGATGAACTATTCGAAAAGGAACTTGAAATACTGGAATGGTTCTTTACTATCCTCTTCACTTTTGAATATGCATCAAGGCTGCTCACCTCTCACCAGCCGAAAAAGTATGCCTTTAGCTTTCTTGGAATCATCGACTTTCTTGCTCTGATGCCTACCTATCTGTCACTTTTCGTAACAGGCACACAGTTTTTAGTAGTTATCCGAGCCATTCGTCTCCTCAGAATATTCAGGATACTGAAGTTATCGAGATATCTCGGTGAGGCACAAGTGCTTGCCAGTGCCCTTCAGGCCAGTCGAAATAAAATATCCGTTTTTTTAGTAGCTGTCGTGAGTCTGGTCATCATTCTCGGTACGGTCATGTACATGGTAGAAGGCGGTGATAATGGCTTTACCAGCATTCCGCGCAGCATCTATTGGGCCATCGTCACGATTACAACTGTGGGGTATGGAGACATTGCTCCTCAGACTATACTAGGACAATTCATTGCCTCTATTTTGATGCTGACCGGATATGCCATCATAGCAGTACCTACCGGAATAGTCACCTCAGAAATAACTGCCGCCAACTTTAAGAGAAGGGATGAAGAGCAAAGAATCTGCAATGCTTGCGGTATAACGGGCCATGACAATGATGCCTACTATTGTCGCCATTGCGGTGAGGAACTACTTTAGATTAGTTTTTGGTAAACTTCTCTATGGTATTCTCTACAGTGATGAAGTACTCCCCTCTCCGCAACCGCTCAAGCTCGATGACTTTCCCCCTACCGGTAAGAATAGTATAGCCTTCAGGTGTGGAGATTTCATAGTCTGCCACTCTATTGATATTAAGAGTACGTGTTACTGTCAATGGGAAAATCCTGATGGGTTCCGGATAGTAAACATGCTCAAGTTCTTCAGAAAACAAGTAGCGTCCGGCAATAGGCACTTCATACTTAATTCTAAACTTATTGACCCCTTCCTTTAAGTCAGGAAAAACAGAATACTCAGCCCCCTCAAACTTGCCTTCAGAAGGTAGCTCCTGATCGTATTCCCATCCATCAAAGAATAGTTTCTCTACAGTGAATTTGGAGTTCATGCGCTCGCCCTTTGTTTTCCAATAAAGGGCAGTGTCATTCAACAAAAGCTGAGTAAAACTAAACGCGCTATGAAAACGAATCGCATCTTCATTGAGGATTTTGGGAGTACAGTCCGGCTGGTGCTTAACTACTACCGTAACCGGCACATAGAGCTCTTTATCGCTGAAATTAACTTCCAACGCCGAACTTTTGTAATCAAGCCTGAGCGGTACATTGTTGACCGTAATGCGGGTTACACACGATTCAGACCTCTCTACAAATAAAGGGTTTTGGACAAAAATGGATTTGCCCTGATAAACACCTGTGACCTGCAGCTCCTGTCCCATTGATGGAATAGCCCAGCCTATCATCAGCAGATATCCTACAATTCCATATTTCCAACAATTTATCCGCATAGTGCCTTTGAAGCCCTCAAATTAAGGAAAGATATTCATTTTACTCAAACCTAAGCGACTCTATAGGGTCCAGTTTGCTCGCCTGATACGCCGGTATGTAACCTGATATCACACCGACCACCATACCTATCAGAATAGATATAAGAATCCACAACCAGGGCACAATGAAACTGCCTCCTACAATGGCCGTGATCACATTTCCTATGATCAGTCCAAGGACTATTCCTCCAAACCCTCCCAACTGACATATAACTATCGACTCGATCAAAAATTGTCTCCTGATCTTGAGTGGAGTGGCACCCAGTGCCTTTCTCACGCCTATTTCGCGGGTACGCTCGGTCACCGACACCATCATGATATTCATCAGCGCAATGGACGCTCCAAGTAGGGTGATAAAACCAATGGAGAAGCCGCCAATACGCAGGTAGCCCGACATTTCATCTAGTCTTTCTGAAAGACTTTTGTTGACCCTTACATCAAATGAGTCGGGACTACCGGCAGCATCTTGCCTGATCTTACGCATGAGTCCTGTAGTCTCTCCTACTACATAGTCCTGGTTCATGGGGGCATCAGTCATCACCTTGATCTCATAGTTGAGATCAAACGGACTTAGCTTGCGGCCTGTCTCCATCGGAATGATAATCGTTCGATCGGGACCTGAGTCCCCTCCCAGGCCTCCCTGCTCTTCCATGACACCCACCACTCTAAACTTAGCGCCCAGGAAAGTAATGGACTTGTTAATGGGGTTTACCTTATTAGAAAAAAGCTGGCTGCTCACCTCCGAGCCTATCAAAACCACGTTGGCGGCATTCTGTATTTCGATACCAGAGAAATCACGCCCTCTATCAATATTGTAGCCCTCTACGCTCAGCAAGTTCTCATCCCCAGCCTTGACACGGGTATTTGGATTGGTGACCTCTGAGCCATACTTCACTTCTGCTGTAAAAGTGACCCAGGAGTTGATGCTAACGACCCCATCACCTGTATACCTGTCTTTGAAGGTGCTTACATCCTGCCATTCAAGTGGTCTTACGTTCTTTTCCTCTTTCCCTCCACGGCTACCACTATTATTGCGGTAGCTCCTAATCCTAAAGGTGTGGGTGCCAAGGTTAGAAAAACTGTCGTTGATGGATGACTGGATACCATCTATTGCCGTAAGAATACCCACCAGAGAGGTAATGCCTATCGCCACAATGGATGCTGTGAGTATGGTTCGCAGGCGATTAGACTGTATTGAACGTATCCCTTCCCTTATGTTTTCCGTGAAATTCAAAGTGCGTTTGCTCCTGTTCCTTCGTTTGGTATACGTACCGATGTATCCGTTGATACCTCAATCATGCAATTTAAAGTAAGAACGATAGATGTTCTGACTTTGGTTGGGTAACTTTTTGGCAATTATCTGATATGAAAAAACTGTTGATTCTTTTGGTTGTCCTCACGTTCTCAATGAGCGTCAGGGCATCTTACATCTTGATTCCCATGGACGAAAGTCAAACCAACCACCTCAAATCGTATGGGCTGGCCTATTGGGTACTGACGAAGGACGTGACTGTAGATTGGCTATTGAACTACCGAGGTGGGAGCTTCATGATGCCTTACACCCAACTATTCGAGAATGAATGTATCATACGCGGGGTGTCCTATGAGATAATCTCCGATGCTC
Source organism: Cyclobacteriaceae bacterium (assembly GCA_965229505.1). GTDB lineage: Bacteria > Bacteroidota > Bacteroidia > Cytophagales > Cyclobacteriaceae > UBA6059. The sequence goes on along the minus strand of OZ245881.1, from coordinate 4,355,246 downwards.
AGTCTATCCAGATTGTTAGTGATATCAGTAGTCCATCGAGCAACATGGATGTCATGAAGCTGGAGAAGTTTCCAAAAATAGCAGTGTACTCTCCGAAGAGTAAGCAGCCTTGGGATGATGCCGTGACGTTGGTCCTGACCTATGCAGAGATACCCTACGATGTAGTGTTTGACGATGAGCTCATGTATGATGAGCTACCGAAATACGACTGGCTTCATCTCCACCATGAGGATTTCACAGGTCAGTATGGCAAGTTTTATCGCGTGTATCAGCACTTCCCGTGGTATCAGGAGCAACAAAGGGAATATGAAGAGTCGGCACGTAAGCATGGATTTAATAAGGTGTCACATCTTAAGCTTGGTATTGTTAAAAAAATTCAGAGCTACGTTGCGTCCGGGGGCTTCCTCTTTGCCATGTGTTCTGCGACCGATACTTTTGACATTGCGCTAGCGGCTGATGGTGTCGATATCGCTGATCGTATGTATGATGGCGATGCGCCGGATCCACGAGCGCAGAGCAAGCTTGACTTTACCAAAACCTTTGCCTTTGAAAACTTCCTTATAGAGAAAAATCCATACATCTATGAGTACTCCAACATCGACACACAGCCAAACGAGCGTGGGTTGACCGAAAACAATGACTTCTTCAGTCTCTTTGAGTTCTCAGCTAAGTGGGATCCTATCCCAACGATGCTAACACAGAACCACACGCGACAGGTGAAGGGTTTTATGGGTCAGACAACAAGTTTCAAAAGCAGTCTGATCAAGTCGGATGTGGTAGTGATGGGAGAAACCAGGTCCATTAAAGAAGCCAAGTATATCCACGGGGTGTTTGGTAAGGGTTTCTGGACATTCTATGCTGGCCATGATCCTGAAGATTATCAGCATCTGGTCAATGAGGAGCCGACAGATCTGAATCTACACCCTAACTCAGCAGGCTATCGCCTGATCCTGAACAACATCTTATTCCCTGCTGCTAAAAAGAAGAAGCAAAAGACTTGATAGTTTCAAGTGGGGATGTGCAATAAGTCATATCTCGCATTTTAACGGCAAATGATCTTTTGCTTTATTCAGAACAACACCCACCTAACCGCCCTTCCAGGTCGGCCTCAAGGGCGGAATTTGTCCCCTGGAGGGGACTATAGGGGTGTCTCTTCGCAAGAATTAAAACAATATTTGGTTACTTTTTTCCTACGAAACCTTTATTGTACATCTCAACTGAGATCAAAGATTAGACAGAAAGATCAGTAATACAGTTACTGGCGCTACATATCTTACCAGAAACCTCCAGACTGAATAAAGTATTGGATTTGAAAGGGATAGTGATGCCTGGCTGGTTTGCCTGGTGATAAACCACCCTCCTATCACCGCCATTAGGATACCCCCAACTGGCATAATGAGGTTAGAAGCAAAGTAGTCAATCAGGCCGAAGATCGTTTTTCCTGCTAAGGGGGTGAAGCCACCCAGTGGAGTCCAATCTGACCAGATGTTGAAGGAGAACACCGTCAACCATCCTGTGAGCCACAGTAGCGTACCAGAGCCCCATGTGATTAGCTTTCTACTGCCAGGCATCATCTCCTCCAGTCGGGATATGACTGATTCCAATAGGGAAATAGAGGAACTCAATGCCGCGAAAGCAAGGAGAACAAAAAAGAGTGCCCCTACATAGCTACCTCCAGGCATCTGACCAAAGGCAATCGGTAAAGTCATAAAGATCAACCCAGGCCCCTCGGTTGGTGACAGATTGTATTGAAAGACAATGGGGAAAATGGCAAGTCCTGCGACTATCGCCACCAATCCATCGGCCAAAGCTATGGTCACTGAGGATCGGGCTATAGAAGCCTCCTTAGGCATATAGGCACCATAGGTCAGCATCACCCCCAGACCGATACCCAATGAGAAGAAGGCTTGCCCAAAGGCCGTCAATGCAACAGTTGCATTGATCTTGCTAAAGTCAGGCACGAACATGAATGCCAAAGCCTGAGCAAACTCTCCTGTGATCATAGCATACAGCAGCAGAGCTATCAGTATGACAAAAAGTGCCGGCATCATCCAGCGTGTGGATCGCTCAAGTCCATCACCCACGCCTCGTGCCACGATGAAGGTAGTGGCGAGTACAAAGAGTCCGGAAAAAATGATCAGCCGCATAGGGCTTTGCAAAATCCCATTGTAATAAGACACTGCACTTGCAGCATCTGGAGTGGAAACCTGGCCTGCCAGGGTACTCACAGTATAATCAATGGTTAGACCTGCAATCACACAATAGAAGCTCAAGATCATAAAAACTGTTACCATTGAGACCCACCCAAAAATCTGCCAATGACGGCTCAGTCCTTCCTTTTCCGATAGGACGGCAAGCGAGCCTACCATACTACGACCACCGAGCTTACCAATCATAAACTCCGCCGTAAGTACCGGTATACCCAGCAGGATCAATGAGGCTAAATAAATCAGTACGAAAGCACCACCGCCATTTTCTCCTACCAGATAGGTGAACTTCCAAATATTCGAAAGACCTACAGTACTCCCGATGGACGCCATGATAAAGACGTACTTCGAAGACCAGTGTCGGTTAAGTGCAGGACTGTTCATGCTAGTGTGAAGTTGAAATCATCACTTGGCAGGTTCGTTGAGGTTGTATTTCATGATGCGTCCATGTTTGCCGGTCTTATCCCGCTCAATATCAAATACATCACCAGGCGGCTGTGTAAACCCTTCGAGCATTGCAGACAATTGTGATTTATTCTTATTAGTCAGTTTGATATCGCCAACCTGCAGGTTCGCCTCAATATGATCAGCGTTTCGCGCGCCTATGATCACCCCGCCGACTTGAGGACGATCGAGGATGTATCTCGTAGCGATATTAGTCAGCGTAGTATCATGTTGCTGAGCTATCGCAAATAACAGTCTCAATAGTCCCTGAAATACTTCCCAGCCTCCGATCTCATCGATCATCAGCTTGTATTTGACTAGCGAGCGATTTTCGAGTGGTTCTATAGGTTCTGGCTTTCCTAACCACTTCTCGCTTAAAAATCCTCCAGCCACTGTACCGTAGCACAGCAGCTTGGTGTCGTGTTTTGTACAAAGATCGATCAATTTCTTCTCCGGCCGCTGGTCAAGTAATGAGTACTGGACTTGTACAGTAGCAAGGTCTACACCTGCCTCTAGCATTTGAGCAGTCGTCTCGGTATTGAAGTTCGTACTTGAGACAAGGTTTATTTTACCGGCCTGTTGTAGCTCCTGAAGCCACAGGGCTGTCTCCACCCAGCCTGGAATGTCGTACGTCCACCATGAGAACTGCACCATGTCCAGCCGCTCAAGATTCAAACGCTTCAGTGACCTGTCGATGATCGACTCTACATAGGCCTTGTTGATGTTAGCAAGCTTATCATAATCAGGGACGAACTTTGTCAATACCTTTAGGTTAGGTGAAAGCGTCCCTCTCACCCTTTGCTCGTGAATGTACCGGCCAATGAGCTCCTCAACACCGGTGTAGATGTCTGCACAATCAAAAGTTGTAATGCCGGACTTCACAAAGGCCTCCATATCAGCAATAGGATCAACATCTCCAAATACACTGTGTCCTTTGGACAGCTGCCAGCCTCCTTTGATCACCCTGGAAATGTCAAATCCAGGCTTGAGTTCAATGCGCTCAATCATTCGCTATCGTTCCAATCATTATCCTCGGGTAAAGGAACCACGGTCGTCTCATCTCTGAAGTAGGTGCGCTTACCTATCCTGCTGATTTTGAATTGAGCCCCGCAATGGGGGTCGGGGCAGGCAATGATATGATCTGTCGCCATCCAATCGTATTGGTTAAGCGGTCGCTGCTTTGGTGTGAGGAGAGGCAAGAGCGCCGAAAGCGCATAAAGTGAAAAAGGCTTTTCCGTTTTGAAGTGTAAGTTTTCACCTCTCACTTCAAAGGAATCTCCCACCTCATGACTACAAACAAAAGGCTTATCCCCTTCTATCGTCTCTACTTTTAAATCATAAAGTTCAAAGCTCGGTTTTGACATATCGCAGATGAATTAAATCTGAATTGGAAGATATTCTTAGTTAGTCTCAAATAAAACCTTCATGAAATTACTTTGAAATTTTTCATTTTGGTCTTTAATCAAAAATGCACTCTGATGGCTCAATTTATAGCGTCATCAGAGTGCATATTAATTAGCCTGCTGAACGGCTAAGTGTTATTCGAATATTACATCATCCTTGCGGCTGAACCAATCCGAGTAGAAGCCTGAGTGTATCTTCTCAACCTGATTTCTCTTCACCTTCATAGTAGGTGTAAGCAAGCCATTCTCTACTGTCCAGTCTTCGCTCATTATCACCGCCTTCTCTATCTTTTCATGCTTCTCCAGGGTCGGATTAATCTCCTTAATGGTCGCAACAATACTCTTTGCCACCTCTTCTTTTGACTTGGATTTAGATTCCATTGGTGTGATGATAAGAGCAATCGGCTGGGGTATACCCGTGCCTACGACGCACACCTGCTCAATGTATGGATTCTTCATGAGTTCCAGCTCGATAGGTGCCGGCGAGATGTATTTGCCTTTGTCAGTTTTGAATTGATCTTTGACCCTACCGGTAATCGTCAGATAACCTTCATGATCATACTCGCCAATATCACCTGTCCTCAAATATCCCTCTTCATCAAAAACTTCCTCATTCTTTTCGGGCATCTTATAGTAGCCTTTCATCAGCGTCTCATTCTTAATGCATATTTCTCCTGCCGGAGAGAGTTTGGCAGTTATGCTTTTCATGGGCTTGCCGACGGTACCCATTTTGTTAGCACCAGGCATACAAAAGTGCGAGTTGATGCAGTCCTCAGTCATTCCATAACCCTGAAGTATTTCTATTCCGAGTTTTTGATACCACTCCAGCATACTCACTGCAATTGGTGCCGCACCTGAGAAGATGTACTTGGCTCTGGATAGTCCTAGTGCCTTCTTCAATTTCTTTTTGATAATCCCTCCTATAATGGGAATGCCTAACAATCTGTCGAGCTTCTTCTGTGGCATCTTCTCTAAGATCTTCTCCTGAAACTTCGACCAGATTCGGGGTACCGCAAAGAATAAATGAGGCTGGGTGGCTGCCAGGTCTGCCGCAAAAGTGTCTAGAGACTCTGGAAAATTGATCGAGCCTCCCCGATAAATCGAATGGATGCAAACGCCAATGCGCTCAGCAATATGTGACAGTGGTAGATAAGAAAAGAAACTTGAATGCTCCGGCATGTCGAACTCATCCAAGACGATATGCCCCATCGTGTTGAAGTTACCCACGGTATGCATAGCCCCTTTCGGCGCTCCGGTCGTACCCGAAGTATAAATGAGAGTAATCAGATCTTCGGGCTTAGTAGGCTCAGGTGCTTGTAATGGTTCGTTCGCTGCAACCATGTCTTCCCAAGATTCACCATCATTCATACCATACAGGCCTATGCTGATCTTTTTGATATCAGGTATTCCGGCCTTCTGAGATTCGTAATCATCAAGCTTCCCAAGAATGACAGCTTTTGACTCACTATGCTCCAATACATGCTGAATCGTATCCGGGCCAAGCGTTGGATAGATAGGTACTGACACATGCCCGGCCATCAATATGGCCAGATCAGACATCACCCAGTGGGCGCAGTTCTTCGAGAGTAGACCAATCTTGGATTGAGGAGGATAGCCAAGTGCCTTGAGAGCAGCAGCCATTCGGCGAATCTCATTGCCGCTTTCCTGATAAGTATAGGTCTTAGTGCCACCGTCAGTTGGCTGTACGAAGTGTGTGTTTTGAGGAGTCTTGTTTTCCCAATACAAGAAGGCCTCAATCGGTGAGTTAAATTGTTGCATAGGCTTGAAGATAGTAAAACTATTGTTTTGTAGTAATGAGTCAATAACATCAACTGATAATCATTGTTATAAATGGGGTCACAGGTTATTCCAAAAGTGGCTTTAGTGACTTCAATAATACTTCCTCCATTACCTTATAACCTGTGGGATTGGGATGAACCAGATCATCGGATGAGGTGTGTTCAGGTACTCTTAGGCCTCCTTCATCATCCACCATCGCGCTATAGTAGTCTACGTAGATCAAATCATTCGACTGAGCATACTGTTGGATTTGTTCGTTGAGCTTTACGATCAGCAGAGCTGGTGAAATGTCTGGAAACCAGGGAAAAGCAATGGCAGGTAATACCGAGCAAAGCGCCACTTTGATCCCATTGCCCTTGGCCAATGTCGACATAGCTGTAATGTTATTCATTATTTGATCGAGGGTAACAGGGCCCGAATTCTGAGCTATATCATTTATCCCGGCTAAGATCACAACCACTTCCGGGTTGAGATCAATCACGTCTGCCTGAAATCGAAGCAACATTTGATGACTCACCTGACCTCCAATGCCCCTACCCAAAAAACTGTTGTCGGTGAAAAAGTCGGGGCGCATATTTACCCAGCCTTCAGTGATAGAGTTGCCCATGAACACTACTCTTGGTAACGCATCAGCTTGCTTCAGTGAATCATTAGCACTCGCATATTTAGCAAAATTCGCATACTCATTGATACTGAAAGGCTGCTGCGCCTGTATGAAAAAGGGCATGATAAGGATTAGGTTGATTATGAGGATAGTTCTATTCATAAGTTATAGGGAAGTTGAAGATTAATATCGAAAAATCAAATCGTAACTCTCGCTGAGATCTTCAACTCATCACTAACCAGGATCACCGCTCTTCTGAAAATATCTCCGCTTAGCCTATTAAACTGCGTTCAGATGGATCGTTTTTACTTTCCGAATTATCTTTAAAAGTTTAGAATGTAGAATTTAAACATAACTATCAAATGAAGAAGTTGATTTTAGCAGGATGCGCTGTATTTCTAATGTCCAATTTGACGCTAGCTCAGGATGTGGATGACGAGACATTATGGAAGTATGCGTTGATGACTGAAGTAATCGATCAAATGAAAGCTGACCTGAGTGCTGCGGTAAACGACCTTATCAGGAATCAGGAAGGAATGACAGGACAGAGATACAAAGAACTAGCTGGTGGAGCGGCTCCTGACAATGACTTTGAAAAACAATTCATCGACAATGTCAATGAACTAAAAGACCGCAGACTTGAGGCAATCAAGAGCGTGAATAGTGACCTGGCGACAAAGATGCTCGGTGGGGCGGCTATGTATAAGGCTGTAAAAGCCGCTGCAGACGGTGAGATGAAGGATAAATTTGAAGAGTTCAGAAGCCAGATTGGCTATACTGAATCAGAATAAGGCAAAGTAAGTAGTAAAGGGAAGCTGCCTGGAGAAGTTTATCTTTTCTAAGCAGCTTTTTTTATATCCACTGCTGATCATTGACAGTTTTCTCATGCTGTACCTCTCCTGTATGCATGGTTTGCTTTGGTTCAAATAGCATTAACCAGACTTCCTGATTGTCCACTGTGCGCGGGTTGTGTTCGACACCACGGGGAACGATGATAAACTCTCCCGGCCCAACTTCTGGAGAGCTGTCTCTCATCTCCATGATAAGCCTGCCTTTGACGATCATGAACATCTCATCTTCGTGCTCATGGCTATGCCAGACAAACTCTCCCTTTAGCTTTGCGAGTTTTACATATTGGCCATTGAGTTCACCGACGAGCTTTGGTGTCCAGTACTCATCAAACATGGCAAATTTCTCCTCAAGATTGACTTTGGAAACGTTCATAGTTTTGGATGTCCGTTATTGGCTAATATAGCATCTTCTAACAGCACTGAGGGCCATATCACGGCTCTCCTCCTCATATAATGTTGCCCGGCCGACACGAGTTTTATCCAATCTTAATGAAATACTTTCGTTAGCACTCCAATCTTCGCTAAATTCACTATACAATTTCCTACCAGCTATAGGATCGATGGCCTCAGTCGAAATTCTATGATGATCGATTGAGCAGATGACGCGTTTACTCTCCATTCTATTCCTATTTGGTGCTGCCGGTATTTTATCCCCGCCGGCAAAGGCACAGAACAATGTAGCTGACAGTCTCCGGATTGAGCTTGCCAACGCCTCCACTTTTGGCCAAAAGATGAATGCCCTGGTCGCACTCGGCTTTGAAGTCTCTAACGTCAACTACGATTCTGCTCAGCTGATTTCCGATAGGATCAAGCAAATGGCTGACTCTGCCGAGTCGGGCGCCTACCTGGCAGACCACTACCACTTGCAGGCCACCTTGGATTTCGGCAAGAGCAACTTCGAAGCAGCTGTCAATAACTACTATGATGCGTTGAAGCTCTTTGAAAATGAAGGGGATCTAAAAATGATGTCGACCATCTATCGCAAGCTTGGTCAGCTATTTTCGGACAATCTGGACAATTTCGTTTCCTCGAAGCAGTACTATGATTCGAGCTATCAAATTGCCCTCCGACTTGGAGATCCGGTCCTTATCGGCAATGCTTTGAACGGTCTGGGCAGCTATTATATTACTTCCGGCTATACCTACTTTACCTTATCCGAAGGCACTGGCGAAGATTCGGTCATTCAGCTTTTCAACATCGCTGAGGTCAATATTCTTCAAGCTATTGACTGGTTTGAAAAGGGGGATTATCTGAAAGGCGTAGCACTCGCCTATGGCAACCTAGCCAATATCAAGACGGTGTTGGAGGACTTTGAGGATGCACTGGACTACATGCACAAAGCATTGTCCTACTTCAAAAAGCTCAATTATGATACTTACACCGTTATAGGCTACTACACCCTGGCGGAAACGTTCACCCAGACCGGACAACTTGATAGCGCCATCTACTATGGTGCGAAAGCCCTTGAACTTGCGACAGAACTCGACAGCAAAATAGACATCAAGAACTCTCTGGGGAAACTTTCAAAGATTTATGAGGGGATGGGAGACTATAAGACTGCATTTGACTATCAGACGCAGTTTTATACCGCCTACGCGCAGATGATCAATGAGGAGAATAACCTCATCGTAAGTGACCTCAACAAAAAATATGAAACAGAACGTCAGCAACTGGAAAATGAAAATCTAAAAGCTCAAGCTGAAGCGACTCAGGCCACTATCGAACGACAAAATCTGGTCATCATCTCGGTAGTCATCATTGCGCTATTAGTAGCTGCACTGGCATTGATCGCCTACAGAGCTTTTCTTATCAGAAAGAAGCAAAAAGAGCAAGCCGAACGTGACCGGGACATTATCAAGAAGCAATCAGATCGATTGATCGAACTTGATGAATTCAAGTCAAGATTTTTTCAAAACATATCTCATGACCTGAGGAGTCCCCTTACTTTGATCCTCGGCGCATTAGAAGGGGTCAACGCCGATGATAAAAGCTATTTCACTGCGAAAACTAAGGAATTGCTTGAAGTAGGGTATAAAAACGGGAAACGCATCCTCTTCATGGCCGATGAGATACGAGAGCTTACGCAACTGGAGGAAGGTAAGCTGCAACTCAAACCCTATTGGGTCAAGGTCGTCCCCTATCTCACCCTACTGACCAAAATGTTTTCAAGTGCAGCAGAGCAAAAGAACATCCAACTCTCTTTTGAGTCAGATCTTGCCGAAGATCAGCTATTGCACATCGATCCCTATCAGTTTGAAAAGATCATCTACAACCTGTTATCCAATGCTATACGGCATACACCGGCCAATGGCCAGATCACAGTTTCACTAGGTAAGAATGGAGGTAACTCACTCAAGCTCAGCGTCAAGGATAATGGTGCCGGCATTCCAGAGAAAAGCATTCCCTATGTCTTTGATCGGTATTATCAACCCAAAGGTGCGGATTACCAGGCCAAAGAGGGATTAGGAATTGGTCTTGCTTTGGTCAAGGAGTTGGTGGAGCTCCATGGTGGCCAGATCGAGGTGATCAGTTTCGAAGGTGTAGGCAGTGACTTTAGAATGTCATTTCCGCTAGGGTCAACCGATGAGCTGGTCTCTGGTATCGTACCCGAAAACCTGGAGTATTCGAGGGAGCGCAGTGATATGCTGGCTTCATTGGAGAATCAAAAAATGGATGCGCCCATTATCAATGTGCAGTTCTCAGAGGATGAGCGCAACAAAACGATCCTGATCGTGGAGGATCATCCCGAGGTACGCAAGTACATCTCGGATATTATTGATCCATTCTTCAAAGTAATAGAAGCACCTGATGGCAAGCAAGCGATCAAGCTGTTGGATAAAGAGAAGATTGACCTGATCATCACTGACCTTATGATGCCCTGGCTGGATGGATTCGAATTGCTGGAGCACCTCAAAAACGATGAAAAGCTAAAAAGTATCCCGGCCCTGGTCGTATCAGCCAGAACTGATGAAAATGATAAACTGGAAGTGCTTACCAAAGGAGTCAATGACTTCATTAGCAAGCCTTTCAAGAGAAATGAACTGCTACTCAGGATCAAAAACCTGTTTGATAAACAGCAACAATGGGACAATCAGGGAAGTGATGCATTGATTATCAACAATCAGGAGAAGCTAGAGGACATAGAAAAAGGCATTGTCGAAAAGCTAAAAAAGGTTGTGATCGGTCGTATTTCGGATACGAACCTGAGCGTATCGGATCTGGCCTATGAAGTATCCGCCAGTGAGCGAAAACTTTACCGTTTGGTAAAGAAAATCACAGATCACACGCCGTATGAGTTCATTAAGGAAATAAGGCTTCAATACGCACATCGACTCATCAGCAGCAAGGCTGTGGATAGCCTTAGTCATGCAGCACGTGAAATTGGAATGAGCAACGTGAGCAACTTCAAGAAACAATACGAAGAGCGTTTTGGCATTAATCCTTCGACATTACTGAACTAGATCAAGCTTTAACTACAAAATCATTTCAACAGCGCTGGAATATTCTTAATTTTATTAACTCAATGAAATACAAATCGAACATGAAATTATTCTATCAGGTCTTCGCATTCCTTCTTTTGATGTCATTCATCGCAGTACAACCCTCCCATGCACAGCTTGGCGGCTTGGGCAAAAAGCTGAAAAAGGCTGCTGAAAAGGCCTTGCAGGATGAAATTGGGATAGGTGATACTGATGTACCCGATACATCCCCTACCGGGAATGACAATAGCAACGCAAATACCAACACCAGCAATGTGAAAGGTAAAAAGCTATCACCGCCAGACGTCAACGAACTCCTCGATAACGCCAAGGCTGCTCTGGCACGAGAACAATATTCCAACGCGCGCTATGAAGTCAAAGAAGCCGTGAAGGGTGTAGAACTGGAGATTGGCTATCAAATCCTCGAATCAATGCCTAAGTCAGTAGAAGGTCTAAGCTCCAACGAAGAGGACGATGGGATCGTCAGTACAGGGATGGGATTTGTTGGGTTGGTCATCAATCGATATTATGAAGGTGGTAATCAGCGGATTACGTCAACTATCGGCAATAACTCTGCGATGGGTGCTTCCTACAGTTATATGATGAACTCAGGCTATGCCTCCAATAACGACAACATGAAGTCATTAACCATTCAAGGTTATAGAGGTACACTTAGCTTCGATGGTAACAATACCTATACCCTGGGCATTCCCTTTGCGCAATCTTCGGTATTCATACTTGAGTGCGAAGGTTTTGGTGGCGAAGATGAACTTAAGCAAGCAGCAGAGAATTTCGATATAGCGAAATTTGAAGACTTGCTCTCAGACAATGAGACCGACGATGGTACCAGTAGTGACATAGATGCCTACCTGGCAAGTGCTGGATCAAAATACAATGCAGAAGATTTTGAAGGTACACGCTTTGAGTTGCAACGCTCGCTAACGGAACTGGATGTTGTGATCAGCAAGAAGATACTTGAAATGCTACCGACTACCCTGGCCGGTCTTGAAGCCAATACTGAAGCTGATGAGTATGTCGCCAACTCCGCCGGGTTTGCAGGGGTGTACATCTCGAGGTTCTATGAAGATGCCAGCTCGGGTCAGAAAATCGAAATCAACCTGGTCGATGACTCTCCCATGATGGCGATGGTAAGTCAGTTTATAAACACTCCTATGATGGTCGGGATGTCCGGCAACAAGTCGGTCAAGATCGATGGTTACAAAGGCATGATGGAGGCCTCAGAAAATGGAGACAAGGTTGAGCATGTGATCAACATTCCTTCCGGGCAGTCTATGCTGACCATGAACTTCTATGGATTTGATGAGTCAAAGGCCACCCAGACCGCTAATCAGATTCCGGTAGGCGACATCTTTGCTTTTGTAAAATAGATTGTCTCATCCGACACTAATTGACCTGAGCCACACGATCCGTGATGGCTTAAAAACGTACAAGGGCCTACCAGCGCCGCTCGTCTGTGATTTCATCTCGCGACAGCAGTCGCGAGACAGCTATGATGATCAGGCTGAGTTTGTCATCAACAGGATCGATATGGTGACCAACACCGGCACCTACATCGACTGCCCATTTCACAGATTCTCTGAAGGTGACGACTTTGGTGAGATCACACTGGATCGGCTGGTTGACCTACCGGGAATAGTGATCCAAGTGCCCTATCATCATTCACTGGAGATAGGTCTGGAGGTCGTTCAAGGTAGAGAAGTCACCGGCAAAGCAGTACTCTTCCATACGGGTTGGGATCGGCACTTCAACACCCCTACTTACTATGAAAATCACCCCTACATGACCGAGTCAGCAGCCGAGTATCTAGTAGACCAGGGTGCGTTGCTCGCCGGTATTGATAGCCACAACATCGACAATACGGCTTTGAACCGCAGGCCTGTTCACACCGCTCTACTTGGGGCAGGCGTGTTGATCGTGGAGCATCTGACTCAGCTTCATCTCCTACCGGAATCAGGCTTCCTGTTTTCGGCAGTACCTCCGAAGTTTGTCGGAGTGGGTAGTTTTCCCGTGCGAGCAATGGCAAAAATTCTCTGAGCGATAAAACAGCCGTGGTTCTCCCTAATTTTGACCAACTTTATCCACTCTTAAAGCTCTGTCTCTTATGAAAATCATCAAACGTATATTGGCATTAATCGTATTGCTGATCTTAGCTGTCTTCCTTTTTTTCAACTTTGCTAATTTCAGTTCCGGGTTTAGAGCCGGGGTGCCCATCAAAGTCAGCAAGAAAGGCATCTTATTCAAGACATGGGAAGGTGAGCTCAATGTCGGAGGCCTGGCCAACTCCGCTGAAGGTGCCATACCCGCAACATGGGCATTCTCGATAGCGGCAGATGACGAACAGGTAAGGGAGAAGCTCGAGGAAGCTGCCACCTATGGCAAAAGAGTCAAGCTGAAGTACAACGAGAAATTCGTGAAGTTTTTCTGGAAAGGCGACACCAAATACTTCGTCTATGAGGTAGAAGTGCTTAACTAAGCTGAGTTCGATTTAGCTTATTACTATAATATGCTGTTATTCAATTGATTCACACCTCTGCAATTGAATGAATGTGTTTCGAGGGCCTCAACATGACAATACACCATAAATTATCTGTCATATTGAGCTCGTCGAAATATCAATCAATTGAATACCAGCATATTCGATGCATTATTTAGTCGAACTCACGTTAAACTAAGCTCAGTACATCGGCAATTTCACTATTTGCTTGCCTGCAACTTGACCCTGTCCTTTTCGGCCATGACATAGGCCCAGGCATTCCAATTATCGGTCGATAGTATCTTGTCTAATAGTCCCAGGTAGCTGGTACTATCACCCTGATAGACATGATATCTGGCTACTCCAAAGGTAACCGTTGCATCCTGCACACTCCAGTCAGCGGCAGAGGGCGGCCTGGCTGCCATGAGTTCTTCCGGTGTCAATACTCCCTTAAAAAGCATCACCTGCTTGAAATAAGGATGACCCTGATCAGTATCCAGATCCTCATCAATACGATCAATAATCTCCTGAGCGGTCTCAGGATTACCCTTCATCTAATTGAGGTGGTAGAGCCATGCACTTGGTCCGACAGTATTCTTATTATCTATCGCTAAGTCGATGCAGCTTTGATAGCACTTGATCGCATTATTCAGGTCATCGGAGAGCATGTAGTACACGCCTGAGTAGTACTTCACCCAGTATTTGTAGGTTCCGGTAGGTTTGCCGCTGGCATCATACTCCAGGTCGCCATTGTCCTCGGGCCCGATTAACTGATCGGCCGTACTCAGGTGCGTGATGGCAGGTCGCAACTCGCGTAAGCTGAGATGGCGGTGACCCTTGTTTCGGTGTAGCCGATATGAGTCTGGAAAGCGCTGGATGCCTTCCTCATATACGCCGATGGCGTCTCTATATCGATTGGTTGACGTATAGATTTTCCCCAGTTCCAAATAATCACTTTCCTCCAGGTTTTGCTTTTTCCGAAACGCCTCTATCAATTCATCTGCTGATTCCAGGTCGTCTTCACTCACCATTTTTCTGTAGAGTGGTTTCCCGTCGAAGGATGTAGCTTCCTGAATCGGCACTGGAGCTGTATTTCCATCACGTTCCTTATTGCCTGACTGACACGATATGATCAAGAGGCACATGGTCAATTGCAATAGGGGAAAACGGAAATACCTGGACATCATACTGGTTCATTTAGTTGGCGAATGAATATAATTCATCTCCTCATATGAAGTGCATGCTGCCTCCTGAAATCTCAAGGGTGCCTCATTCTTTTCAAGGGTTTTACTTACATTTAGCCAGATCAACCACCTGTTCATCCTATGAAATTCCGATTGTTCCTGAGTTCATGTCTGCTGATACAACTGACTTCACAAGTTGCTTTCGGGCAATGTGAGGAATGGGAGACGGTATTCCAGGACAATACTCAGGCGGTTAGCTTTCACACCCAAGCACTTACGGACTCGACTTATGGTCTTTGGATCACCTGGAATTTTATCAACAAGATGCAGGGAGAAGTACAGACCGTCAAGGGTGGTATTCTCAAACTGGATCGACATGAGCTGCAGGCCTATGAAGGCAATCTCAACTTCTCACAGCGCGCGGGCATGAGCAGCCAGGGATGGTTTGCGATAGGCAAGTATACCCTTAGCAGAAAAGACCTGGCCACCCTATTGGAGCTACCTCTAATTACGATAGAAATGCACGTCATGCTCAATGGTGAACCCGGAGAGCTCATTGAAGAGCTCGATGAAGATGGCAGTCGAGCGTTGAAGAAATGCTTTTCGCTGCTATAGGCGACTCAGGGTATCAAGCCTTCAACACCTCTCTATAATATCTAATCCAATTCTGACCTAATATTTTTTCGATATCACCAGTGCTGTAGCCTCGTTCATCCAGGACCCTGGCAACATGTCGATATCGATCTGTACTATCTAGCTCAGGAATCCAAGGTGGCCAGCGCACCTGGTAGGACGGCTTGAACCTTGTCAGCCTCGGTACATACCAATTTTCTCTTGTCGCGCCATTGGCTTCCAGTCCCTCTATGGCATAGTCTGATGCTACACCCACATGATCTATACCAGCGATCTTGACAGCATGCTCAATATGGTCAACATATGTGTCCAAAGTGGTCGCCCCACCAGGGTCTGGTCCAATCATATAGCCCAGACAAATAATGCCGATCACGCCACCTTTGTCTGCCATGGCTTTGATCTGAGCATCTGTCTTGGCACGAGGGTGGTCTTTGTAAAGCGCTTCACACATCGAGTGGTTGATAGACACGCCAGTCTTACTAAAGGCGATACCATCATTAGTAGTCTGTCTTCCGCTATGAGAAACGTCAATCACAATCCCCAGCTCATTCATGCGCTCCACAGCCTCCACGCCAAAGTCCGATAACCCGGCATTGGTGCGCTCTGTACAGCCATCTCCCAGTAGATTGCGCTCGTTGTATGTGAGTTGGATCCATCGTGTGCCTGCATCATACAGCTTATCAATATTGTCAATGGACTTCTCGATCATGGTTCCATTCTGGAAACCGAAAACGACAGCCACTTTCCCTTCCTTTTTAGCTCGTACAAAGTCCTCTACGGATCTGACCTGCATCAGCCGATCAGGATTATCAACTACTCTTTGACTCCATTCTTCGAGTGATGCCATGGCTACTTTCAGGTTACCAGAGTTGAGCGAAGCATTGAAACCGGAATAGCCTGTTTTCGCCAATGCGGCAAAGCTATCATCATCCCATCCCCGGGGTATGACCAGCCCATCGATCACCACGGCTTTATCATAGAGCGTATCCACACCTGTCTGTGGTGACCCTTCCGTGCTGTTGTCAACAGGATAGCTCAAACTATTGGCGTTAGCCAGGCCATTGACCACCTGCCAGGGGAACAGTGCTCCCAGCGGTAGTGCCTTGACTAGATTTCTTCGTTTGTTGTTCATATGTCGGTGCAGATCGGTTCGCGAGTTTAATAGTTATAAAACACCCTATCTAAATATAATTGGATTATTGAGCATCTCATTGAGGATTGAGATAAGCGGTAGGAATAAACCTTTCAACTTTTGGGAATTTCTATCAAGAAGCACAGGAACTTTCCAAAAGTTGACCCACTCTCATCCGCCCACCCCAATCCTATTTCATCCTTAGTACCGTTTTGCTATATTCAGTCCCGACAAAACCAATTCACCATGAGACTTACCATTGCCCTTCTTTTCGTCATCATTTTTTTCGGATGTGAGCCGCCTAGCACCGGTCCCCAGTTCAGTATTGACTTTGCGAGCGAACTGACGGACCAACCCGTCGATGGTCGCATGCTACTGGTCATCTCCAATGATGATAGCCGCGAGCCCCGCTTTCAGATCTCCAATGCACCAAATACACAGTTGATCTACGGAGTGGATGTCGATCAGATGAAGGCTGGAGAGACTGCCACTATCGACCCTACAGTATTGGGGTACCCGCTCACGAGCATCAGCGAGATACCCGCAGGTGAGTACACCGTTCAAGCGGTGCTCTACAAGTACGAGACCTACAACCGCGCCGATGGCTTCACACTGAAGCTGCCACCTATGGACAAGGGTGAGGGCATCAACTGGAGCCGCACGCCCGGCAACTTCATTTCCAAGCCAAAAAAGGTGGTATTTGATCCTGCAAAAGGTAATGACATCAGGATCACGCTGACTGAAGAAATACCCCCGATCACGCCACCTGAGGACACTAAGTACATCAAGCACATCCAGATGAAGAGCGAGATGCTTTCAGAGTTTTGGGGGCGGGATGTCTACCTGGGTGCCAATATCCTCCTACCGGAAGGATTTGATGAGCATCCTGAGGCGCGATATCCACTGGCCGTTTTTCATGGCCATTTTCCCTATGACTTTGGTGGCTTCAGAGAGACCCCACCCGACCCTGACCTGGAGCCTGACTATTCCGCCAGGTTCGGAATCTCCGGCTACAATCGGATCGTACAGCAGGAGGCCCACGACTTCTACAAAAAATGGACAGGGCCTGACTTTCCCCGCATGCTGATCATAGAAATCCAGCATCCTACACCCTATTTTGACGATAGTTATGCTGTCAATTCGGTGAATACCGGTCCCTACGGAGATGCCATCACTTATGAGCTTATTCCTTACATAGAGGAGCAGTTTCGTGGGATCGGTGAAGGCTGGGCCCGCTTCCTCTATGGTGGCAGCACTGGCGGTTGGATTGCGCTAGCTAATCAAGTACTCTATCCCGATGAGTATAACGGCTGCTTTGCCGCATGTCCCGACCCTATTGATTTTCGAGCATTTACCCTGCTCAATTTGATGGAGGATGAAAATGCCTACTACGTCAAAAGCCAATGGAAAAAGACCGAAATACCGAGAAGTCGTGCGACCAATGGCTATGTCTCTGTCACCCTGCGCGAAGTACAGCACAAAGAGCGTGTGATAGGCACCAAAGGTCGCTCCTGCGGCCAGCGGGATGTGTGGCTGACCACCTTTGGGCCTCAGGGTGAAGATGGCTACCCCAAGCATCCGTGGGACAAAGAGACGGGCGAGATCGACCGTGAGGTGGTCCAGTACATGATCGAAAACTACGATCTCCGCTACATCATGGAACGCGACTGGGCTACCCTCGGCCCCAAGCTGGAGGGCAAGATCAACATCTACGTGGGTGACATGGACAACTCCTATCTCAACAATGCGGTCGAGTACATGGAGGAGTTTCTCGAGAGCACCACCGACCCTTACTATGATGGCTTCATCGACTATGGTGACGGATTTGGGCATTGCTGGAACGGCGACCATGAAAACCCCAACTACCTCACCCGCCTCCGCTACAACTGGATGTATGTACCGCAGATGCTAGCGCGAATGGAGTCGGCCGCACCGGCAGGGTCAGATCTCACCAGCTGGAGATACTAGCGACCTATGAGTAGGCCTAAACCTTACCAGGAATCACAAATCGGCTGGCTGTTCTTGAGCCTGATGACTCCCGTATTACTCTTTCTGGCAGTCGCTTACTACCAACAGTGGGGCAGCAACCCACCAACCGCTCCGGTCTTTTATCCTACAATAGCCTTGTTGATTGGCGTATGCCTGCTATTCTATCGTATGGAGACGTCCATCTCCTACCGGAATATTAAGATCCGCTACGGCATAGGGCTCATCAAACTCAATCCGCAGTTCGACGAGCTCATTGCGGTAGCGGTGACACGAATACCCTGGTGGTATGGTGTGGGCATAAGAATCACGCCCAAAGGATGGCTCTACAGTATCCAGGGTCTTGGCGTGGTACTGCTTACCTACCGGAAAGGGTCACTTCGGGAATCTATCATGATAGGGTCAGCTAAACCGGAGGAGTTGAAGAAATCACTCATGGAAAATTTTGAACTTAAGGAAAACCCAATAGTTTAAAGACATAATCAACGATCAATTCTTCCTCATATGGAGATGTTAAGCCTCATACAATACAACCCTGAGTCCTACAGCTACAGGACTGATGTAGATATTACCAAAGCATCCGAATGGCTCAATCGCGACATGGTCAACTGGATTGATCTGGAGTCCCAGGATGAGAAAATAGTAGAGGCAATTTGCGATCAGTTCCATGTACACCCTTTGATCCTGGAGGATATTCTCAATATTGATCACTTACCAAAATTCGAAGCGTTTGAAGATCATATTTTTCTGTCGCTGAAGATGCTGCGCTATGAAGAAGCCTCTGGAGAGATCACGCAGGAACACCTCAATCTTGTGCTGGGTAAGAACCTGCTCATCACTTTTCAGGAAGGACTGCCTGGTGACGTATTTGATAGCCTGCGCTTGCGCCTGGAACAAGGCAAAGGTGTGATTCGAAAAAATAGCGTCGAGTATCTCTTATACCACTGTCTGGATGCCGTGGTGGATAATTATATGAGCATTAGCGAGATACTTAGGAAGCAGATGGAAGATATAGAGATGCAGCTCATCAGCGACACCAACTTCGAAGCACCAGAGGAAGTGATGCTGCTCAAGAAAAAAGTCAATGTCCTGCGCGGTTATACCGTACCTCTCTGGGATGCTTTCAATCAGATGCAGGCCGAAGGTGAACATTTCTTCCACAAAGACTCCAAGGTGTACTTCCATGATATCAGTGATCATATCAAGTTTCTCCTATCCTTCTTTGATACTTCCAGGGAGATGCTACGGGACATTATGGACCTTTACCAGACCAATATCAACAATGAGATGAACAAGGTGATGAAGACACTGACGGTGGTGTCTGCGATCTTTATTCCATTGACCTTTGTGGCAGGCGTGTATGGTATGAACTTCGACTTCATGCCGGAGCTGCATTACGAGTATGGCTATTGGTATGTATGGGGATTGATGGGATTTACCACAGTGGTCATGGTGACCATCATGAGATACAAACGGTGGCTTTGATACCGACCTCAATCCGGTATTTCGAGTAGATTTGCAATCCAAAAGTTACCATCTGCCCTATGAATAACAATGACGTCATCCGCCGTGTGCGCTACAGTTTCAATCTCAATGACAAGAAAATGATCAAGATTTTTGAGTTGGCTGGAGTTCAGGTCACGAGAGAGCAGGTCAGTGCCTGGCTCAAGCGTGATGACGATCCTGATGCACAACCTATTTATGATAAGGACCTGGCCATATTCCTTGAGGGCTTTATCATTAAAAATCGCGGTAAAAAAGAGGGTTTAGAGCCAAAGCCGGAGAAGAAATTGAATAATAATATCGTATTCCGAAAACTGAAGATTGCCTTAAGTCTGAAGGATACTGACCTACAGGAGATATTCAAGCTAGTGGATTTCAAGGTGAGTAAGCACGAGCTGAGTGCTTTCTTTCGCAACCCCACACAGAGCCAATACCGACCCTGTAAGGATCAAATTCTTCGCAATTTCCTTCATGGCATGCAGCTGAAGTTTCGGAAGCCGGATGAGGAAGAGAAAGTTGATGATTGATTAGTGTTTCTATTAGTGGTGGGACGAGTCTTGTTTCACTCCAGCTGTGAACCGAAACTCTAGCACACGGAAGTATTATACTCGTCCCACCACTACACTCGAAGACCTACGAAGTTTTAAAACCCGAACAGGTTGTTTTCGTAGGTCTGAATTCTCACTTTCACTAATTTTGCCGACCGATGACCAACAGTACAAAAAAAGTCGCTTTTTATACACTTGGGTGTAAGCTCAACTTCTCAGAGACCTCTACCATAGGTCGCATGTTTGAGGAGCGCGGCTATCGCAAAGTGGCCTTTACTGATGAGCCGGATATATTCGTCATCAACACCTGCTCGGTAACTGATAATGCGGACAAGAAATGTCGTAAGATCATCAAAGAAGCCAAAAAGATATCTCCTGACTCTTTTGTTACGATCATTGGCTGCTATGCCCAGCTCAAGCCAAAAGAAATCTCAGAAATACCCCATGTGGATGCTGTATTGGGTGCCGCTGAGAAATTTCAGTTGATCGACTACCTCGATGGCTTTGAAAAGAAGCCCGAGACGCAGGTATTCGCATCTGAGGTGACTACCGCCAAAACTTTCAACAATGCTTACTCTTACGGGGATCGTACCCGAACCTTCCTTAAGGTACAAGATGGTTGTAACTATGGCTGTGCTTTTTGCACCATACCGCTCGCACGAGGAAAGAGCAGGTCTGATACCATCGAAAACATCCTGGCTTCCGCTCAGGAGATAGCCTCGACAGATGTGAAAGAGGTGGTATTGACAGGTGTCAATATTGGAGATTTCGGGATTCAGGATGGCCGCAGAAAAGAACGGTTTGCTGACCTGGTGACTGAGCTTGACATGGTGGAAGGTGTGGATCGGTTTAGGATTTCCTCCATCGAACCCAACCTTCTCAGTGAAGAGATCATCCAATTTGTGGCTGAGTCAAACCGATTTGTTCCGCATTTTCACATTCCGCTTCAGTCGGGCAGCAATAAGATACTCAAATCGATGAATCGACGCTATCTGCGTGAACTCTACGTCGATCGTGTCAAGACCATCAAAAAGTACATGCCCAACTGCTGCATAGGTGTCGATGTGATAGTTGGCTTTCCTGGCGAGAGCGAAGAAGACTTCATGGACACCTATCAATTCCTCAATGAGTTGGACGTGAGTTATCTGCATGTCTTTACCTACTCTGAGCGTGCAAACACTCCCGCATTACAAAAAGAAGATGTGGTACCTATGAAAGAGCGTGCCAGAAGATCAAAAATGCTCAGAGGCCTATCGGAAAAAAAGAAAAGGTATTTCTATGAGCAGTCAGTAGGTCAGTCCGCTTCAGTCCTGTTTGAAGAAGATATTGAGAATGGTATGATGCATGGTTTCACTGAGAACTACATTCGTGTGACCGCCAAATATGATCCTCTGCTGATCAATGAGATCAAGCCTGTCTCTCTCAATAAGGTGAACGAAAATGGGCTCATGGAAGTCATGGAAGCTGACGAGGCGTTAGTCTAGTTTTTGGCAGGTTCCAGGTTTTGAATATGCGATATTTCCCTTCCGCTTAGGCTTTAGCGAATCTGATCAATATTTCATATTTTTATATCGTATTTCAAAATACGATATAAGATGAAGGTGACCGCAATCATTCCAGACAATATTGTAAAAGACGTAAAGGAGTTTACCGGAGCTAAGAATACCACCGAGAGTCTTATCCAAGCGCTTAATGATTGGCTCTATCAAAAAAGGCTTCAAAAACTCAATGAGACTTTGAAAAAAGACCCTGTTGAATTCAAAAAAGGTTTTGATGCTGAATCAATTCGCCTATTAAATAATCGTCGTGATCTTACCTGATACGTCCGTTTGGATTGAGTTTCTCAAACAAGATCCTTATATAACTCCCGGGTTTACAACCCTTCTTGAAAAACAAGAAATTGTCACCATCGAACCTGTATTCTCCGAATTGCTGTACGGAGTAAGAACGAGAAAAGACCGTGAAGTAATCCTTTCCTATTGGCAGCTTTTGTACAAAATTCCCTTTGAGCCAGGGTCGATGCTTGATGCAGCGGACTATGCAAATCACAACAACTTTCATAATTTAGGTATTGGATTGATGGATGCAACTATCATATTCCCAGTGACCACCCTTGGGATAAGGCTATGGACTCTGGATAAAAGAATTGTAAAAGCAATCGATAGTAAATATACCTTCACTTTGTAGTGGTTAGGGTAACTAAGGATTATCGATTTCCTGATGGAAAGTTGCTCCAAAAGAGCACTTGGATATGTTTTAATTGTTCCAAATCAAACCCTCAAGTGGTCCAGGCTCATTATCAATGATTAGCTTCACTTCATGAAATCAATTGCCAACTGCCTACTTATTCTGTTAAGTACGACAGCTACACTCGCTCAGGTACTTCCTCTCACCACAGACAGTGATTCTGCTAAGTACTACTATTATCAGGGCTGGAATGAGGTCATGAACCATGGCAACTACTCGGCTTCTGAAGTAGCCTTTCGTAAGATGTACGCGTTCGACAGCAGCTTTGTCCTTGGGCAGGCTCTCCTGGGTAGAATCTCCGATCAGGCAAAAGAGCAAAAGCGCATCATCTCATCTCTTGAGAATAATATGACAAATGCCAATGCGGATGAACAGTTGATTATCAAGTTATTCACGGAACTCATCAAACGTAGAGTAGATGCCGGAACGTTAGAGCGCGATGAGCTTTTCGATCTTGCCCTTAATAATCTTGGGAGCATAGCTTATGCGTATGACAAGGAGGATTACTATTTCGCCGAATATATTGAATGGATCAATGCAGCTGAGGGTCCTCAAGCTGCGCTGGACTCTATCAATCAACTCGCATCTCCAAGTCATCACATCATGCCCTTTATGATCGGCTACAAGGTTCATCTACATGCGGAGTTAGGCGAATTTGAGCATGCTGAGATTTATTTGAATCAATTGGAGAACCAGCTGGCAGGAAAATCGGTTCCTAAAGTAGCCGCTGTAAAGGCTAGCTTGCTAATGAAGCAAAATAAACCTGAACAAGCACGAATCTACATCGATCGTGCATTGGTCTTAGACCCAAAAAATCTCGATGTAGCACGACTAAAGAATTCAATAAAAACAGATGAGTAATATGAAGCACCTGACGTTTAAGAACAATGACCAAATGCCAATTCTCGGTCTCGGAACATGGAAATCACAACCCGGCGAAGTATATGATGCCATTCGTGCTGCAATTAAGATAGGCTTTAGACATATCGACTGTGCTGCGATCTACGCCAATGAAGATGAAATCGGTCAGGCATTTCAAGATGCCTTCAAGGGCGGTGATGTGCAACGCGAGGAGCTTTGGATTACTTCCAAATTATGGAACTCGTCACACTTGAAAGAAGATGTCAGACCAGCCCTTGAGAAGACGCTCAAGGATCTTCAACTCGACTATCTGGACTTGTATCTCATGCACTGGCCATTAGCTTATAAGCAAGGTGTTGGCTTTGCCAAAACTCCAGATGGCTTTCTCACAAAAGAAGAAGCACCGATTACAGACACCTGGAAGGCGATGGAATCGTGCGTAGAGCTTGGGCTTACTAAGCACATCGGTGTTAGCAACTTCAATATCACTAAGCTCAAAAAAATCCAGGGTGTAGCAAGCATTCAACCTGAAATGAATCAGGTCGAGCTTCATCCTTTCCTTCCGCAACAAAAACTGGTGGATTACTGTCAGGCCAATGGTATTCATATGACGGCTTACTCTCCTTTTGGATCTCCGGATCGTAACGGTAAGAAAGAGGATGATCCGAATCTTTTTGAAACCAAGGAGGTCGTCGACATTGCTGAAGCGCATGGCATCACCCCGGCACAGGTACTTATCGGATTTGCTATTAAGCGCGGTATTGCAGTAATCCCAAAATCGGTGAATGCCGGCAGATTAGCGCAAAATTTCGAAGCTGCTACGATCGAGTTAACGGATGCTGATATGGCAAGCCTAGGCGGACTTCCGACCTATCGCTACATCGATGGATCTTTCTTTACATTCGAAGGATCACCCTATACTCAACGTGATCTGTGGGAGGACGCCTGATTTTAGCAATCACCAACTTAAAATTTTTCCAATTATCTAGAATTGCTAACTGCATTTTATGCCCTGAGTTAAATTAACGAGTTGCGTCTACAACTCAATTATAAGACAGTGTTCATTGTAGCCTCATGAGAATATGTTGGTGTATCTTTATGTATTTAAAAACCCGAAATCAATCAAACCAGCCGTCTAATTAGCTTCGGCTGCAATTGATGAAATTCATTTCAGCAAGCAGTGAAATTTTCTAAACTCCAAATTAAAGCACTAGTTTCCCAGTTTTATCCGCAACTAAAGAACGATTGTTTACAGCAATTTCTGGATATCTGTCGCTATGAATCCTATGAGAATAAAGAAATCATCTTAAGTCCGGGACGATTGGATCACCGTGTATTCATTATTCTTGAAGGATCAGCGAGAGCATATTCTATAGATCACAATGGTGATGAGGTTAACAGTCACATGAGATCGAAAGGCTTCTTATTTGGCGATCCGAGGGTTTTTGGAGAGCAGCCATGTTTACTGACTATCGAAGCAATTACGCCAATACATGTACTCATTTTTAATATTAATACACTGGAAAAACTCGGTTTCGAAAACCCAAATTTGATGCGTTTCTATATTGACCTGATGAAAGAAGTGATCGTCACATTTAGCAGGCGCATCGACAGCTTCGTCACCAAGACTTCCAAACAGCGGTATCTTGACCTCATCGACTGGAACCCTGAATACCTCAATTTGGCTTATGATAAGCACCTGGCTTCCTTCATTGGGATCAAACCACTGACACTGCACAGGATTAAAAAAGAACTGGGACATATCAAATGATATTTCGATTCAGCGTATGAGTCTTTAGCATTGTAGCGATAATCTTTATTATGTCCCAACTAACAATTAAAAGTTTAGGCTTGCTCGTACTGCTAGCTTTCTCCCTCTCCTGTACCGATGATGATAGCGAAGATCAGGCTGATCCGATTGCGATTGGCGACTTTCATGAAGGGGGTATTGTCTTTTATATCGACTCAAGCGGAGAGCAAGGCTTGGTAGTTGCACTCACTGATCAAAGTTTTGAGGCCCCTTGGGGCTGCCCACCTACTGTCGTGCAAGGTGCTGATGCCACCCAACTCGGAACTGGCGCGCAAAACACGGTTGATATCAATAGCTCCTGTAGTACTGTAGGCATAGCCGCCGCACTATGTGCCGACTTACAACTCAACGGCTTTGATGATTGGTTTCTTCCTAGCCAAGATGAGCTCAATGAACTTTATATAACGGCGGATGCCATAGAACAATCAATTCTAGACAATGGCGGCAATGCTTTTGATGATACAGAGTATTGGACGTCCAGTAAGCAAACAAGTAACACTGTATTTGCTCAAAATTTCAATGGGGGTAGCCAATTGTCATTCCCAGAAGATCAACTTAAAAATGTCAGAGCCATCAGGGCATTTTAGTCAATCACGTTTTTATTAGAATACAATTAAACTACTTCTTCATATCCTTAATTCTTAAATATGTTAATACAAGCAACACTCAAAAAAGTAGCCGTGGGATTATTCTGCATGGCTATTTATTCTCAGTGTAATCAGACTACACCAAGTAGCGATCAAGATGCTTCGAGCCAACCTGAATTTCAAGGGAAAATCGCCTTGGATATTAGGGATTCTGAGTCTGACTGGTCGGCGTACACGCCTAAGGCTGCACCAGAAGGTGCACCCAATATACTTTTTGTATTGTACGATGATACCGGACTGGGTGCATGGTCGCCGTATGGTGGTGCTATCAATATGCCAACACTAGATAAAATCGCTGCTAACGGTCTTACTTATACACAGTGGCACACCACTGCATTATGTTCACCCACGAGATCGACTTTAATGACCGGGCGAAATCATCATCTCAACGGAATGGCAGCTATAACGGAAACTGCAGACGGATTCCCTGGATCCAACGGTCGAATATCCAGTGAAGTCGCTCCCTTCTCCAAAATCCTTCAAGACAATGGATGGAGTACATTCTGGGTTGGCAAAAACCATAATGTGCCTGAGCAGGATGTTGCTTCAGGAGGTAGTAAGAAGCAGTGGCCTCTACAGATGGGATGGGATCGATTTTATGGCTTCATCGGTGGCGAGACGAACAATTGGTACCCAGACCTAATCGAAGACAATCACTTTATAGAGCAAGAATACGGTCCTGAAGACGGTTATCATTTGTCAAAAGACCTGGCAGATAAGGCCTTGGGAATGATACAAGACCAGCAAGCCACTAACCCGTCAAAGCCATGGTATTTGTGGTTTAATCCTGGTGCCAATCACGCACCGCACCATGCGCCAAAGGAATATATTGATAAGTACAAAGGTAAGTTCGATATGGGGTATGATGCCTATCGTGACTGGGTAACCAACCGCATGATCGAAAAAGGTATTTTACCCGAAGGCACCAAAAATACACCTATGAACCCAATGCGTGAAGATATGGCAAGTATGGGTGACAATGTAAGACCCTGGGACTCTTTAAATGACGATGAAAAGAAGCTTTTTGCTCGGATGGCTGAGGTGTACGCAGGATTTTCTGAATATACTGACGCTCAAGTAGGTCGAATCATTGATTATCTGGAAGAGAGTGGTCAACTGGAAAACACCATAGTACTATATGCTGCTGATAATGGCGCCTCGGGAGAAGGAAGTCCCAATGGGTCAGTCAATGAAAACAAGTTCTTCAATGGGTATCCAGACGAACTCTCTGAAAACATGAAATACCTCGAAGTACTGGGTGGTCCGGAAACTTATAATCATTTTCCCACCGGTTGGGCATCTGCCTTCTCTGCGCCATTTAAGATGTTCAAAAGATATTCTCAATATGCTGGTGGTACCAATGACCCGCTCGTGATTTCATGGCCGAAAGGAATTAAAGCTAATGGTGAAATACGTCATCAGTATCACCACTCTGTAGATATCGTACCGACCCTGCTCGAAGTACTAGATCTGCAAATGCCGA
Source organism: Cyclobacteriaceae bacterium (assembly GCA_965229505.1). Taxonomy (GTDB): domain Bacteria; phylum Bacteroidota; class Bacteroidia; order Cytophagales; family Cyclobacteriaceae; genus UBA6059. The sequence goes on along the minus strand of OZ245881.1, from coordinate 4,327,930 downwards.
CCGTATATAACGGAGTGCCACAGGTACCATTGTCCGGCACATCCATGGCCTATACCTTTGATGCCCAGCCAGATGATCCTACTCAGAAGGATGTGCAGTACTTTGCCATGTTAGGCTCAAGAGGGATTTGGAAAGACGGTTGGAAAGCGGCCGCAGTACACGCCCCCTTATCAGGAAAAGGTAATTTTGATAAGGATGATTGGGAGTTGTATCATGTGGATGAGGACAGATCCGAGTCCACTGACCTGGCTGAGGAGAATCCCGAAAAATTGCAGGAGCTGATCGATGCATGGTTCGCCGAGGCAGAGAAGAATAATGTCCTGCCTTTGGATGACAGGAGTGCTGCAGAAATCCTGACCATTGAACGTCCATCTCAAGAACCCCCACGAGACAGATACATATATTATCCAAATACAGCTCCTGTACCTGAGGGTGTTGCCGTTAATGTAAGAGGGCGTTCCTTCAAGATATTGGCTAATGTAAAAGTTACCGATGAGACGTCAGGAGTCCTCTTTGCTCACGGATCACGCTTTGGCGGACATTCGTTGTTTATTAAAGATAGTAGACTGTACTATGTATACAACTTTCTTGGTATCAAGCCCGAGCAGGCCTTCAAGTCTTCAGTATCGATCACACCTGGTGATCATACCTTGGGTATGGAGTTCGTCAGGGAAAGCACGGGAGAAAATGGAGAATCACTCGGCAACATGAAACTCTACATAGACGAAGAGGTAGTTGCAGAAGGTCCCATGCGCACGCAACCTGCTAAGTTTACCTTATCGGGTGATGGTCTGTGCGTTGGGTATGACAGTGGCGATGCAGTGAGCGAAGAGTACCCTACTCCTTCCGCATTCCAAGGCGGTGTTCTTCAATTTGTCGGAGTAACGGTAGAAGGTACTCCCTACATGGATCTTGAAGCAGAGGCAAGAAGATTAATGATGAGTCAGTAGAGTATCTGAACTCATTTTGAATATGTGTAAATCAAAGGCTGACATTCTTGTCAGCCTTTGATGTTTAAATGTGATATTTCAAGACGGAAGGAGACACTTCAACTCCGGGCTTGAGGTCAGGTTCTGGTAAGGGTGTACCCTTGACGACCTTAAGCGGAATTACCCCTGCCCATACATCCAAATCAAAGTCCTCAGGCTCATCATTCACACCCTCCGCTCTTATTTTTGCTGAGGCGTCTTCTATGTCAACCGCTATCACCCGGGTTCGCTTGAGCTCCACTTCATTGGGTACCCTCGCCTCCTGCCACCTACCGGGAATGATATTATCCGTGATGATGCGTAGGGCTTCATCCTTTTCCGCTTCATCATCAATAAGTCTGGGCTTGCCAAAAAGTACTACCGAGCGGTAGTTGAAAGAATGGTGAAAGACAGAACGGGCCAATACCAGCCCATCCATATGAGTGATGGTCAGGCTCACTTTATCCTGAGCTAACAATGACTTGAGCATTCGATTGCCCATTGCGCCGTGTACGTAGATGGTTTCCCCAACCCGACCGTAACCGGTAGGTATAGCTATAGCAGTACCTTCATACACATAGGCAACATGACAGAGAAAATGACTGTCGATGATTTCGTGAACTGTCGCTACATCATATTTTGCCCTTGCAGGTCCACGAACCACCTTATTATAATCTGATTTGTCGTATGATTCCATTTTCATCGTTCTTTGATTCAAAGCTATTAGTTTAGTGGTCTATATCAATCATCCAGTTATCACAAAATGAGTAGTCCGGTTTTTCCATATAGTTCGTCACTCACGCTTTACAAAAATGCCCCAACTCCTATCTACTTACAGTTAGCCAATGGGCTCGTTGAACTAATAAAGAACGGTCAGCTCAGTACAGATACTCGCCTACCTGGTAGTCGCGAAATGGCTCGGATCATGGAGCTGCATAGAAAGACGGTCATTGCAGCTTACAATGAGCTGATCAGTCAGGGATGGGCTGTTGCTAAGCCCTCAAAAGGCACCTTCGTGATCAATAAGCTTCCGACCAATAATCCTGTAAAAATCAAGGAGCACCATAAAACCGGAGATAAGAAAGCTGAGATATGGTACAAGCGCCGAGACAATCTGGATAGAACTGACAGTGACCCTCCAAATCATTTGGTAGTAGATGAGGGGATTCCGGATGTGAGATTGGCACCTGTTGATTTGATCAACCGGGCCTACAAAAATGTAGTCAGGCGAGGCTATCAGTACAAACATCTGTCTTATGCCGATCCAAAAGGTGACGCTGATCTAAGGGCACAGCTCCAATCCTACCTGCAATCTACGCGAGGCATCAATGTATCGACAGGGCAAATACTCATAACCCGTGGTAGTCAGATGGGCATTTACCTGGCAAGCCAGACCTTGATAGAAGCAGGAGACCAGGTGGTCGTTGGGGATACCAACTATATCAATACCGACCTCACCTTACTGGATGCCGGGGCAGAGATCGTACGCTGTGCCGTAGACAAGGATGGGCTGGACACTGTAGCGCTTGAAGCGAAATGTAGATCGCATAGGATCAAACTGGTCTATGTCACACCCCATCATCATCATCCTACTACTGCCACCCTGACCGCCGAGCGTCGGCTTCAACTACTACGGCTGGCAGAGCGCTATGATTTCGCTATAATCGAGGATGACTATGATTATGACTATCACTATGAGCGCTCACCTATAATGCCCTTGGCAAGTGCTGACCTGCAGGGTCGTGTGATTTATCTGGGCGGCATATCAAAACTAGTGGCTCCAGCTTATCGGATTGGCTATATGATTGGACCGGAGCAGTATATTGACGCTACATCGCAATATCGCAGAATTGTCGATAGACAAGGAGATACGCTACTCGAACGCGCCTTTGCTCACCTATTTCAGATGGGTGATGTGCAGCGTCATGCGAAAAAGGCCTTGCAGGTTTACCGGCAGAGATGGCAATTGTTCGGAGATGTTTTAGCTTCCCTACCGGAAGGGATGCTGCAATTCCAGCGACCTAGTGGCGGTATGGCCTATTGGGTCGGCTTACATGAGGATTATCATTGGGATACCGTATCCGAAATGCTCCTGGAGCATAAAGTGGTCATTCCGAGCTACTGCAAATACGACCAACACCAACTTAAGCACAATCACATCCGACTTGGCTTTGCCAGCCTCAATGATGAGGAGCGTAATCTCTTCTTTGAAGCCTTCCATAAAGTCTTGCTACAATTATGACCTGAGGATAACATTATCATCCTGACCATCGTTTTTGCCATATGATCAAATACCTACTGACTGTTGCTATTGCCTGTCTTAGCCTTACAATTCAGGCTCAGGAACTACCAGAACTAAATCAGCAAATTCTAACTTTTGTCGAAGAGAATATTGGTCAGCAAGTGCGGAGAGGTGAATGCTGGGATCTTGTGGCCATTCCACTCAATGCCTATGGCGCCAAGTGGGATCTCGCGTATGAGTATGGGCGCAAATATGATCCGAAAAAGGAAACGGCTATTGAGGGAGATATTATTCAGTTTGAAGGGGTCAAAATTCAATATACAGAAGGGAATACAACCTACACTGAGACCATGGAGCACCATACCGCCGTGGTTTATGAAGTAATCTCTCCAACCACATTTAAGATCGCGCATCAGAACAACGGTTTTTCCGGTAGGAAAGTGGGTGTCAGCGAGCTCAACATTGATAATGTCAAGAAGGGAAAACTACTGTTTTATAGGCCCGTCAAGATGTAGCTCAATTTCGCATCATCTCATCAAATGAAAAGGTGATGTAGTACATCCCTCCCACACTGGAGCTACCGAAGCTAGTGGTGTAGTAGTCGTTGAGTACGTTCGAGGCGCCTACTTTGATCATACTATTTACGCTAGGCAGCTTGAAGCTAATCTGCGCGTCGAGGTTGCCAAAGGCCGGGATCTCGCCTACTCCGAATGATGACTCCCAGATAAAGCTCTGCTGCCAGCGATAGTTGATATTGAAGCCAAGTCGCTCAGTGAGCTTCCGATTTCCAAAATTGATATTATATCGATACTCCGGTGTGTTGAACCTTACCTGAAAACCGGGCCTGCTCACTGCGTCGGACTCTATATCATTGTAAGATAGGTTGGCGCCCAGAAAGTAGTTCTTCGGAAACTTATAATCCACTCCTACTGCCCAACCATAGGCATTGACAGGATCATCGATGCTGATCGTAGTTTGGAACCTGCGCTCATTTTCGGGATCATTCGGATTTTGCACCAGGTTTTGAGCGGCAATAAACCCATTATAAGTATTGTAATAAATGTATCCATCAAACATCAGCCTGCGATCCAGGTAGAGGCCTTTGTAGCCGAGTTCGAAGGCCGTGACTTTCTCCGGCGCAAATTCGGGTACGACGAACGCCCCCTCACTCAAGTCAGGCTCGGAGAAGATAGGGTCACTCCCACTCAATGGGTAGACGGGGTTGCCCGTGAAATTGTAAGTGTCCTGCACCTCCGGATGACCACCGACTACATTGATAGGACCTACGGAAAGATCAACCCACTGATCTGTGACGGAAGGAAACCTGAATGCGGTTTGCGCTGATCCACGAACAAACTTTTCTCTTGTATTATCTATTGCATAGGAGAAGGAAAATCGTGGTGTGACCTGACCCTCAAAATACTCGTGCTTGTCATACCTGAATGATAAAGTGGGCTTCAAACGCTTATTGACCCACTCATCGGACAGCTGGGCATAAGCACCAAAAGTGTACATGGTAATAGGGTCACCAGGCTCATCAAAATAGATACTTCCTTCGCTATTGACCACATTGACGCGGTACTGGGCACCTACCATCAAGCCGAAACCTTTGATTTGATTGCGGAAGTCGTACATGCCTTCAACCTGATACATCGCACTCTTGTCCAGTACCTGAGCTCCACCGTCTGCGATATTCAGAGCGATTAGGCTATCCTTGATCTGGTTGTAACGAGCAGATCCCGGCTGAGGAAGGGAAGGTCGGTTAGGAAATGGAGTGTTGCCAAACTGATCAAAGTTGTCGGCGTTCGTCCGAGCAAGGTTGTGTGCATCCTCATCAGAGAGCCCAAAACCAAGCTTCCCATTTAAGAAGCCTCCGATATAGTCCTCAAACCAGGCTTCACTGGGCTTCCATGATTCATTCATTTGGGCAGCTAATCCACCCGCATCATAGGACTCTCCTGATTTTTCGTTTACCCCCCATGCTCTCGCAAAGAAGTTAGAGCCTTTGACTTCTGCCTTATAATTGACTATCGAGAAGTCATTAAGGGAAAATCTGTTTTGCGCACTATATACTGCCGTACCCAATCCATAATTAGACTGCACAATCGCTTCCACATCATCATTGATCTTATAATGGAGTCCCAGGCCGACCCGGGCATTTTGGGTATTATAGTTGACAAGATTTCTCTCTTCCCATCCGGTACGTGTCACATCATCTTCAGGTATCGAGTTTCGGATGAAATTATATTGCTCTTCGTATTCCGGTGTGCCGGGAACCAACCCCTGAGACTCTACAAAGCCCTGAGCTACCTCATCCTTGAATAGCCCGAGGTTGACTGCCGTTTCGTCCCCATAAATATTGACACCATTGAAGCCTGAACTGGTCCATCGATCTGCCTCCAGGTTAGCTAAATCATTCTTATCTCTAAAGTCATTGGCATGCCAGTCCTCCGCCTGAAGAAGGCTGCCAGTCACTTTGAAGGCAAATCGGTCGTTGAACGATTGAGCATAACGTACGCTCACATCGTGCATAGGCTTTGGCCCATTGATATCTTCGGCCCCTACGTGCATAAGGCTGGCTTGTACTGAAGCGGAAAGCCCCGTGTATTCAAATGGACTCTTGCTGGTCATCAACAAAGTACCATTCATACCACCTGGCCCATAAAGTGCAGAAGATGCCCCTACCAATAGTTCGACGCTCTCAATATCTATTGGCGATAGCCCAAAAATGTTACCTGCCGAAAAGCTAAGTCCTGGTGATGCATTATCCACGCCATCGATAAACTGATTCAGTCGATAGTTCGTGTTGTCATTGAAACCTCTGCTGTTGGGGTTGCGAAAGGTCAGACTCTGGACGATCATATCCACACCCTTGATTTTATACAGCTCATCGTAGAAGTTAGCCGCAGACGCCTGCTGAATTCCGATGATATCGATTTTCTCGATACTCGCGGCGGTGGAGAGAATACTCTCCTCATATCTGGAAGCGGACACCACCACCTCATTACCAAACAGGGTGGCCTCCGGCAACTCCATGTTCATCTCATAGTCGCCGTATTTGGTTACCTCAAAAAACCTACTCTCAAACCCAACACTGGAATAACGAACGGTGTACGGGGGCTCCAGGTCGGTTTCAAGTCGGTAGACGCCCTCTGCATCGGTGATAGTGCCAATCGTCTTGTCCTCTACCGCAATATTGATCCCGAAGAGAGGTGTATTATTCTGATCTACTACTTTGCCAAAAATCCTGGTCGTTTGAGCCGAGGCTATTTTCAATAATGAGAAGAATAATAAGGAAAGGAGAAAAAATCGCTTCAATGTATTCTATGGGTTAGTTGAGCAAAAGAGGACTAAAGATAAGGCTTCTGAATATTATTTGAGCCGTCTTTTATGCACACCAAGGTTGATTCTTTTTTGATAACAATGAAAATATTATTCACTTTACAGCCTAACGTTAAAAACTTACAGATGAAAAATTTTTTGAAAGGAAGAAACATTCAATTACTCACTGGCATCATGATGGCTTCAATGGCTTTTATTTATGCATGTGGAGATGATGATAGTGAACCGACTGTGGAGCCTTTGTTGGGTCAATGGGAAATATCTTCGGCGACACTCGCAGCAGACGTATCTGCCACGAATACATTTGGTGATGAGTTGTTGTTACCAGCCGGGACGGATCTTACAGCTGTAATCGCTACTTCGTTTCTCGCTAACATAGAATGTACTAACCCCACAGCAAAGGCTATCGAGCTGGCAGAAGGTAATGACATATTATATGTGTGTACTCAGGAAGATAAATCTCAAGAAGCAGGATCATGGAGCTTGAATGGTGATAGGTCAGGCCTTGACCTGACCATAACGATTGATGGCAATATAGTAGCCCTGAACCTAGTGAACCTTCAGGAGTCCAGCACATCGATGAGCGGCCTGGTCAACTCTATCCCTTTGCCTCCAGCATTGTTGGCGGCAGTAGAGCCCGGTTTTGCATCTGTACAACAAGTGGCTATTCCTGTTTCACTTAACATGAGCTTTAGAAAGCTTTAAGAATAGCTTTCTCTTTGTAATATTGAAGTCTGAGCCCCTCGGTTCAGACTTTTTTTATGTCCTACCGTAAAACCATCCTAAATCACTAACCTACTATATCAACACTCTCTGGCACCTCATAACCAAACTCCTCCATTGCAAAACCCCATCGATCCAACACAATATCGAGCTCTGCCCGGGTGATCGAATGCCTGTTTTTCTTATAGCTCTGCTGCCGCTGAAGGTATTCATCAAAATGCGTCCATGCCTTAGCAAATTCCCCTAGCGGAAATTTCTCGTAGATCTGACTTAATAGTTTTCTAGGATTCTTTTCCAGCTCGTCAAAGGCGAACTCAAAGTATTGCCCAGCTGGTATCTGATGTCGATCGGTAATGATCGCGTGCATTAACCAATCATAGACTTCCACAATCATTGACTTAATGTCCTCCTCATCAAAATTCTGAAGTTGAAGCGTAGGCATCAATCGCGTAAAGAAATTCTTAGTTGATAGATAAACAATGACCGGGTTGCGATGAATATGGATGAAGTTAGCATTAGGAAACATCTCAAGTAGCGTGACTATCCGACCAGTATTCACGGGGTTTTTCACTACCGGAAAAATTCCTTTTCTATCCCAGTTCGCTTTGTAAATGAGCCTGCGATAGTCATGCATCCACTGCTGCTTCTCCTGCTTGGTAATTTCAAAATGCACAGCCTCTCGATAATGCTTTGCATACTCCCTCGGGAAGTAAAAGAAATTGTAATAAGCATGGGGGTTCATGTTGCCTAGCGCAAATTCATCCTCCTGGGGGAGATTAATCCCAAGCCTGACATTATCCCCGGGTCGCTTGTCCGGCATATTCATTCTCATGAAGGTTTTGAATATGGACTTACTGGTAAGATTATTCGGAAATACGCTCTGGTAAGTCGTCAAATAGCCTGCATTTGGATCCTGACAAAGGAGGTTGTGCAAATGCGTAGTACCGCTTCTCCAGTGCCCAAGAATAAACAAGGGCGACTCTTGAGGGGAATAATTACGCAGCACTTTATCGAAATATGACTTCTCATACCAGTGAAAAGGACTGATCAACATCGTGATCAATGCGGTGCTGTAGGTCTTGAGGGCGTAGTTTATATCTACACTATTCCTACTGAGCAGCTTGATATTGTTGGAGAAAGTGCCGCCGATGATGGTAGAGATCGGTGGTATTTTAAATTCCGACATAAGTCAAGAGTAATACACTTTGGTTTAAATTAGCATTGTTTGACAGGCATTATTTCTTAATCAACACAAATCTATGCGAAGCAATCGGCTGTATTCCTTTTTTATCGTCTTAGTCACCTATGTGCTGGCTTGGTACGCTGCGATTTACAGTTTGGACATGGGGCTCATTGCTGACCCGCTATGGAATACGCTCTTTGCAGATGTGATCGCTACAATTGTCGTCTTCATAATGAGCATGATCTTTCGCAACTCCAGCCTGTATGACCCCTATTGGAGTGTCGCTCCTGTTCCGATTGTATACTTTTTTCTGCATTTGGCCCCAGAGGGCAATGACATGCGCCAAATGCTAATGCTCATAGTGACCTGGCTTTGGGCTATCCGCCTAACGCTCAACTGGGCGCGCGGCTGGCCCGGCCTTATTCATGAAGACTGGCGCTATGGTGACCTGGCCAAAAAAACGGGTGTCTTTTATCCGTTGGTAAGTCTGTCAGGCATTCACCTGATGCCTACAGTGTGGGTATTCCTCGGATGCATGCCTGTGTATTATGCAGCACAGTCCACCGCTCCCATTAACTTCCTTGATTACCTGGCAACCTTTGTTGCGGTATTAGGAACGGTACTGGAGTTAATAGCTGATGAACAGCTCAAGACATTTGTGAAAACAAATACGGATAAAGCAGCCGTGATGACCAAAGGCATCTGGGCGTACTCCAGACACCCCAACTATCTCGGGGAAATCACTTTTTGGTTGGGGCTATTCCTATTCGCGCTAGCAGTCGATCCCAATGCCTACTGGTGGACAGGTGTAGGATTTCTCTCAATGGTAATTTTATTCGTAGGGATTAGTATCCCAATGATGGACAAACATCACCTGGCCAAGCGACCTCAGTATCAGCAAGTCATGGATCAGATTCCGGGGCTACTTCCCCTACCAGGAAAGAAGTTCAAAGCCACCGCCATTATTCTGATAAGTCTGACCGGAGTATCACTCTCAGCGCAAGCACCCACATACGACCTCAATGCATGCATCGAATTGGCGTTACAAAACAATGCAGATGTTAGAAAGATGGACTTGACCCATCGCTCGAGGATGTTGGAACTCGATCCGTCAAAAAAAAAACTCCTGCCAGAAGTAAGCTCCAGGGTCAACTATCTATGGTATTGGAATGACCTGCCTACTTACTACTTCCCGGGTGCCGAGGGGAGCATCCTCTCCGACGGTGCATCCAACGGTCCCTATCCCGTAGGTCTCGGGCTACCGCAAAACCTGTTCGTCGGTTTTGATCTTAACAAACGCCTTTATGACCAGAAGATCTGGCACGGCAAAGCCGCACTGGAGACAATGACGCTGACCAATGCCCTGGAGTATAAAAAACAGCGCGACGAAACGATCTACACAGTCGCCACCAGCTACTACCGAGCCATCGGCTTAAAAAAAAACGCCAGTTTGCTCTTAGCTAATCAGGAGCGGCTAACGCAAATGGCAAGTACATTGACCGTACAAGTCGAGCAGGGTTTTGCCCCTGAGACCGCATTGCTGGAGGTCAATCTCAAAAAAAAAGAGCTCGCATTGAAGCTGATCGACCTTGAAAATGGATACAGCCAATTACTCAGATATCTTCAAATGCTCATTGGGCTACCTCCTACCGGAGAAATGACACTCGCTGAAGCTGGTGAAACAACCTGGCTGACGCAGATAGCTGACATGGACATCAATGATGAAAGCACCGAGGCGCAGCTGCTCTCTCAAAAGAAAAGTCTCAATGAGCTGATGTACAGGGTAGAATCAGCTGATTACCTGCCATCGGTCGATCTCAACGCAGACTTTCAATGGCAGGCCCAGCGTGAAAACTTCGGCTTCTTTGACGGCAATGAATGGCAAAATATCAATCTGCTCGGCTTGGTTATCAATATCCCGATCTACTCCGGAGGTAATAAAACAGTGGCTAAGCAACAGCTGGTCATAGAAAATCAAAAACTGGAAATCGACAGGTCACAGCTCTACTCCTATCAGGAGCTCTCAAAGTCCAAGGCCATGGAGGACTACCAAAGTCTGGTGAAGCGACTGCAAGTAACTGAGGAATACCTCGAACTGAGGGTACAGATGTATGACTTGACCAAGCTCAAATATGAGCAAGAGGTGGCTACACTGGATGAGCTGATGGAAGCACAGGTAGCCAGACAGTCTGCAGAGCTCGATCATGAAAGCGCTAAAAATGAGCTAATATTAGCAGGGCTGGAAATCCTCAAAGCAAATAATCAAATGGAGGTGCTACTACCATGAAAGGGATCACCAACTATATCATCATCGCGCTACTCCTCGTGCTTATTGGTCTGACGCTTAGAAACAACAAGCAGGAGATCGACTTCAACACTGCACTAGCAGAGCAGAAGCTAGATGCCATACCCGTGAAGACCACCACGGTCGAAAAGAAACAGGTCACACGAAGACTACCTCTGGCAGGTATCATCACTGCAGAGCAAAACCTAATGCTCATGGCTCAGGCTCAGGGTCGTGTGATGAGGACATTGGTCTCGGAGGGCGAGACAGTATCAGCGGGAGATATCATAGCGATTATTGACGATAGCTATCTCCTATCGGAAAAAGAGGTGCTGACAGCAAGCCTTGAAAAACTATCGAAAGATCTTGAGCGCTACAAGGTGCTTGCTCAAAACAAGGCCATCACCAACCAGCAACTCGAAGGCGCTCAGCTGCAATACGACAATGTGAAAACCCAATACGATATTCTGCTCAAACGGCTGGCCGATACCAGGGTCAAGTCGCCGATTGATGGATTGGTCAGCAAGCTGCTTGTGAATAAGGGCGCTATGGTAGGTTCTGGTGTACCCATTGCGCAGATACTCAATCAATCCAGTTTCAGCATACAGTTTTCAGTCAATGAGCAAGAGGTGATCAAGCTCGAAGCGGGTCAAACTGTGGGCTTGACCGACATAGGCTTTGAAAATATCAGTGGGGTCATTAGCAAAGTGTCACTTTCAAAAAATAGAATGGGCAAGTATGAAGTGGAAGCCACGCTAACAGGGTACGAGAACACCCCGCTCAAATCTGATATGGTGCGTAGTGCCGAGGTGATTATTTCGGATACGACAGCCCACCTGCTCGTACCCGCCAATGCTGTCGTCTACAATGCAAGCCAAAGAGGCATCTACAGGGTTAATCAGGATCAGGTCAGCTTTGTCCCACTGGCTATTTCTGACATGGTGGGTGATCTGTTCATCGTAGAGGGCAGCCTCAAAAAAGGAGATCAGATAGTCAGCGAAGGACAATATCGCGTAACTGACGGCAGTGAAATAAAACTTATCCGGTAGCGATGAACCTATCGCGCATATCGATTGAGCGTCCTACTTTGCTCGCCGTACTGTTCTCGGTACTGCTCGTATTTGGCGCGATCAGTTACGCGTTTTTGAGCTACGAATTAGTGCCGAAGTTCACCCCACCGGTCATTACGGTAGTGAGTATCTATCCCGGTGCAACGCCGGAGGAAGTAGAGACTGACGTGTCCATGGTCATCGAAGATGCCTTCTCTTCTTTGCAGAATGTGGAAACGATCCAGTCAACGTCCAAAGAGAGTTTTTCCCTGGTGAGATTGGAGTTGCAGGCGGGTACAGACACGGACCTGATCTTACAGGAGGCCAATCGCAAACTGCTGGCGGTGCTGGGGGATCTTCCCCCCGAGGTAGGAAACCCTACCCTTACCCGCTTTGATTTTGATGACCTACCGATAATGCGGCTTGGGCTGAGAAGCGATCTGGATGAGGTCAGTTTTAGTCGGTTTATCGACGATCGGATTATTCCGGAGATCAACAAGATCAGCGGAGTGGCACAAGTGCGACTGCTGGGTGCGGTAAGCGAAGAAGTGACTGTCAATGTCGATCCGCAAAGGCTCAATGCGCTGGGCGTATCGCTGCTGCAAGTGGTCGGAGCGATCAACAGCGCCAACATCAGCATACCCTCCGGCACCATCGAGAGCCTGAGCAACCGTCAGGGTGTGCGCTTCTCCAGCAGGTTTTACTCACTAGCGGAAATAGAGGATATCAACATCTTCGACAATCCAATGCTGGGCAGGTCGGTCAAGCTCAATGAAGTGGCCACCGTCACACTCAGCAGATCCGCTCAGGATATCATTACCCGGATCGAAGGTGCTCCATCTCTCGGTCTGGAGATCAAGAAGCAGGGTAATGCCAACGCAGTTGATATCGCCGCAAGTGTAGCGGCGGCTGTTGCTGATATGCAAGCCGACCATAGTGAAATAGGATTGCAGATCGACATAGCGCAGGATACCTCGGAGTTTACTTTGGCAGCCGCCAATGCTGTGCGTGATGACCTGTTCATGGCCATTTCGTTGGTGACGCTTGTGATGCTCATTTTCCTTCACAGCGTCAGGTCCTCATTTATAGTCTTCGTTTCGATCCCTACTTCCATCATTGCCACCTTCACGGTCATGTACCTGCTCGGGTATACGCTCAATCTGCTCACGCTGCTTGGGCTGTCCCTCGCCATTGGGATACTCGTCGATGACTCGATCGTGGTATTGGAAAACATCTATCGCCATCTTGAGATGGGCAAGAATAGGGTAAAAGCTGCCTATGATGGTCGCATGGAAATCGGTTATACCGCCATCTCCATTACGCTCATTGATGTGGTCGTATTTCTGCCCATCATTTTCTCCGAAGGTATGGTGGCCGACTTGCTCCGACAATTCTCTGTGGTCATCGTTACTTCTACCCTCCTGAGTTTGCTGGTTTCCTTTACGATAGTCCCTTACCTGGCGTCCAGGATTGGTAAGGCTGAAACGCAAGATGGACACAACTGGCTTAGCAGATTATCCACGCGAATCGATCAATCCCTGGAAGGTTGGATTGATCGTATTGAAGGTCTACTCCGATGGTCGTTTGGGCATCAACGGATTGTCCTGGGCACGGCATTGCTGCTGCTTATTGTGTCATCGCTGCTCATCGCTTTTGGATTTATCGGTATCGAGTTTACCAAGGCTGGAGATCGCGGTGAGCTGTTATTTGAGCTTGAGCTACCGCAAAACACACCGCTACATAAGACGAATAGCACTGCCTTTGAGGTTGAGTCGTACTTGAAATCTCTTCCCTTTGTTACCTCTGTCTTTACCACAGTAGGCACCACCAGCAGTGGCAGGATTAGCTCCAATGCTTCCTATCTCGCCGAGTTCAATGTGAAGCTCACACCCAAAGAAGATCGTGACTTCTCTACCGCTCAGGCCTCCAGAATGATCAAGTTCAATCTTGAAGGAAGTATTCCAGGGATCAAACTTAAGCCCGTAGAGATCAACATCATAGGCCTAAGAGATGATGATGCTGTTCAGGTCACTCTACTGAGCAATGATGAGGCACTACTTCAAGAGAAATATGAAGAGGCCTTCCGTATCCTGAAAGAAACACCAGCGACTGTCGAGGAAACAAGCTCAGCCGGCGAAGGCACCACCGAGATCGATATCCAGATAGATCGTGCTAAAGCAGACGCCCTTGGGATCAACCATGCGATGGCCGGCATGACAGTGCGCACAGCAGTCAATGGCAACAGCGACTCTAAGTTCCTGACAGAAGAGATCGACCTACCGATCAATGTACAGATCGCTTCCTGGGATAAACAGAATATTAATGACCTTCGTGCCATATCTGTGCTCAATAATCGAGGGGCCGCTATACCCATTTCAGAGTTTACCCGAATGGAGGAAACCCAGGCCCCAGCGACCCTGGAACGAACCAACCGCACAAGATCGATCACGCTCAAATCACAAATCATTGGAAAGCCTGCGGGTAGTGTGAGTCGTGACTATGCCAGTCGCCTATATCTTGAAGAGCAACCCGACGGCATTGAGTATCTGTTTGGCGGACAAAGCAAGCGCACGACAGATGGACTAAAGACCATGGGTATAGCATTCGCCATCTCCATCCTGCTGGTCTATCTGGTATTGGTTGGACTCTATGACTCCTACTTCTACCCTTTTGTGATCCTGTTCTCCATTCCCCTGGCAGTCATTGGTGCCTTCCTGGCACTGGCATTGGCGCAACAATCCTTGAGTATCTTTTCTATCCTGGGACTGGTGATGCTCGTCGGTCTGGTAGGAAAGAATGCCATACTAGTCGTTGACTTTGCGAATGCCTTGAGGAAACAAGGTCACGCCATCCAGGAGGCGCTGCTACAAGCCACCAGGATGCGCTTCCGACCTATCCTGATGACCAACCTTACGATGGTCTTTGGACTTCTTCCTATAGCGCTGGCACAAGGCGCAGGTAGCGAATGGAAGAATGGCCTTGCCTGGGCCCTTATTGGCGGACTAGTAAGCTCAATGCTGCTTACACTGGTCGTGGTGCCGGTGGTTTATAATGCTTCAGAAAGTCTACTCGGCAGGCTGGGTGTGAATCTTAATAAGCCAAAGGTCAGGATAGACAGCAACTAGTACTTGGCAGGATCGATCTGCATTAGACCTACGAAGTTTTGGAAACTTCGTAGGTCTTGCCGCCATCTTTGCTGTTGTCGCCAAAGATCTTGACGAGGATCGCTTGTCAGTCAGGAATAAATGCAAAGGCGGGTCACAAGTGAGACACTTGGGCTGACGGAGGGAGAGATTATTATTAGTTTTATGCATGCAGAACCGAATCCAATTTAACTCAAAAGTTCAGTTAAAAGCGATCATACTACTTTGTGCGCTACCCTTAATCTCATTTCAAGAACCTATCATCTCAATAACTAGGAATGAATTTGTTTATGACGTATTAACAAATGACATATCAACATACAGGTTTGATAGTCTTTTTGATAGTAGACAAGTTAGTCATAGCATCAAACCAAATCGACATAACAGACATACACAGGATACAGTTTTTATCTTCAAATCAGAAGTCGATTATTTGAAGATTTATAAGGCTGGAGAAAAGAGTCTTCCCTTAGAATTTAGCCTTCAATCATCGAATATTATCTTAAGTAAGCATATTTCTGTTGGTATGCACAGGGAAGATTTTACCAACTTTTTTGATATGCAAGATTTCATGGGGAATAAAATAATTATACAGGACTTGGAAGGTGGAAATCTATTCAAGTTCACATTTTCAAAAAATATACTCTCCCAAATAGAATACCTTAATACCTACCTAGATTAGGATACAACTGGAGCGCTTTTGCAAAGCGTTCCCATTTATGTCAGTTTAGTACTACCTTATCAAATGGCCAATCGGTAGCCTTCCGCTTGGTAGCCGCATCACAACACTCAGTAAATCGATACACTTTACAAAAGTGCGCCAGAGACTGAATATGCTCTGAGACCTACGAAGTTTTTTGAAACTTCGTAGGTCTTGCAACTTCACGATTTAAGTCGGCAGTGCCCCTCCATTCACATGCAAGGTATGCGCAGATATAAAACTGGCTTCCCTGGAGGCTAAGTACAAATAGGCATTCCCAATATCTTCAGGCAAGCCGATTCGCGCCACGGGAATCATAGCGATCCCCCCTTCAATGACATCTTTGGGCATGCTATCCGTCATGTCTGTTTTGATAAAGCCTGGAGCTACCGCATTGACGGTGATGCCATATCGCCCTGTCTCTTTGGCCAATGACTTTGTAAACCCGACGATCCCCGCTTTAGTAGCTGCATAGTTGGTTTGGCCAAAGGCACCAATGGATCCATTGATTGAGGAAGTGTTGATGATGCGGCCATATCTAGCCTCGCGCATGATCGGTACAATCACCTTGCAGGTATTGAAGGCACCTGTCAGATTGACATTGAGCACCGAACTCCACTCTTCATCGGACATCTTCAAGAAGGACTTGTCTCGGATGATACCCGCATTATTAATCAATATATCAACCCTTCCATACTTCTCCATGATCTGCGCTACCGCTTGCTCAACCTGACTTTTGTCTGTGATATCTACTTTCTGAAACATGATCTTGCCACCTGCTTTTGCGATTGCGTCGGCACTGACTTGTCCATCAATGATGTCCCACATCACTACTGTGGCCCCTGCCTTACAAAAGATGCTACATGCAGCTTCTCCGATACCTTTAGCTCCTCCGGTGATAATCGCCACCTGACCTGTTAGATCTCCCATATTATTCGATTTATGTATTGTTGGTTATTTCATTTTCACTGGCTGACAACCTATCACCTTACAAATTCAAATCAAAGTCCTGACCATGCAGAGTTCTCTTGTCGCCATCTTTGATGTTGTCACCGAAGGTCTTGCTGAAGATACACACTGGAGCGCTTTTGCAAAGCGTTCCCATTTTATCAGTAAATCGACACACTTTACAAAAGTGCGCCAGAGGGTCTCAGAGACCTACGAAGTTTTAGAAACTTCGTAGGTCTAGGGAACATCACAACCCCGACCAAGTCGCTTGCTGCTTACCTTTTGACTTCTCCACCTTCACCGGTATGCCTGTAAGATGCGCCATTCCGGATACGCGCTCCAGATTATCCGTACCATCAGCCGCCAGGATATTCACATTGACCCCTGTGGCCTTATTCGCTACATTGAGGCCGGAGTGCTGATGACCCCAACCGTGAGGCATGGCTACCGTGCCGGGCATCAAGTCGTCAAGCAGTCGCAGCGGT
This sequence comes from Cyclobacteriaceae bacterium, assembly GCA_965229505.1. GTDB lineage: Bacteria > Bacteroidota > Bacteroidia > Cytophagales > Cyclobacteriaceae > UBA6059. The sequence goes on along the minus strand of OZ245881.1, from coordinate 4,310,863 downwards.
ATTCTTACCGTAGCTGTATTGCTGGTCACATCTACCATATCCTGATCAATGAGTCCGTATTGCTCCGCATCCGCCGAATGCATGTACAGATAATTCGTTCCTCCATCACGGTGACCAAACCGCTCGATGTTGTGTGTCCAGGAGTTGTGGGTCGTCACTGCCCGCTTGGTGATCAGCTTGAGAGAATCCTTCAATAGCCTCTCCTTCTCAAAGTCATCGGTCAACTTTTCTGCCTGCTTCAGTAAGGGTGCCGGAGCAAGGTTGACCTTACCAGAATCAGTATGTACCCGATGACCAAGAAAGCTCTCTGCCTTGTGCCCTTCTCTCAACCAGCCGTGCTTATTCTTAAGCAGCTTCTTAAAACCCGGCTGTCGTGTCAGCTTCAGGATAAGGTTGAGCATAAACTCCTGTGGCATCTGCCGCTTGCCTTTGGTAAGCTTTTGCGTCCACATCAAAAACTCAAAGAACTTCTGCGCCACGGCCGACCCGAATATGTTGATCCCGGAGTGCTTGGCCAGATCGATATAGATGGATGCTTCATCACGCTGTTCACCCTCCGGTGGGAGCACTGCCTCGGTCGCCTGCAGGTAGGGCTTAGACTGAAGACCCAGCATCAACGGGAAGATAAATGGAAGGTCGGGGCGCTGTAGCGGATCAGCACACGGCAGCACATGTGTAGCTACTGAGCAAGTCTCTCCAGGCTGGATATCCAGACAGATCAACAGCTCCAAAGATTGAAAGGCCTTCTTGAGCCTTTCGGAGTTCGGCATGGTGATTAACGGGTTACCACCCGTAACAACCAGGGCTTTTATCTGATTTTCGCCGGGAGTTAGTATCTCATCAGCGAGCAATCCCCCAGGGAATGCGTCGTTGACCGAATCAAAATCTCCGACTCTGGACCGGTCCTTTCTCATCAGGATTCCGTTCTTTACACCGAACTTAATGAAGTCCATCACCCCATGTCCAACGAGTGTCCCGCCCTTCCTGTCGAGGTTGCCGGAGATCATGTTGATCGCCTCCTGTATCCAGAAACAGAGTGTACCGTTGGTGCCCATATTGACGCCAGTAGAGCAGTAGATCGAGGCACCATTTGCGGTAGCGTAAGCACTGACTAATGATCTTAATACTTCCGGGCTAACACCTGTAATCTCAGCTGTATGCTCAGCCGTCCAATTAGCAGCAAGCGACTTTAATTCTTCGAAACCTTCAGCGTGCTCATCAATGACTTTTTGATCATAAGCCTTCTGCGCAATCAGCTCATTGAGAAATGACAAATAGAAGAACACATCAGTGTTGGGACGAATGAAAATATGTTCGCCGGCAGTCTTTGCCGTCTCTGTCTTGCGGGGATCAACCACATATATCTTCACCCCTTTTCTTTCCATATCCTTGAGGGTCTGTGACGGATTAGGCACTTGCAGAAATGACCACTTTGATACAACAGGGTTGGCCCCTACGATGATCAGGCATTCGGTATGCTCAAGGTCAGGAAAGGGCTGGGTAAATGGGAAGCCATACAGATGCCTGGCAGCCGAAAACTTACTCGCACAATCCTGGGTAGAGGACGAGTACATATTGTTTGATCCAACACCAGTCATAAAGCCCTGTGCAAACACAGGATGTAGTACACCAAAGCCGGCAGCCGTACCCACATACATCGCAATACTATTGCTACCATGCTTCGCTTTTATGGCCTTGATCTTAGTACCAATGTCTTGGTATGTCTCCTCCCAAGTCGACGCTACCAACACGCCATTTTTTCTGATAAGGGGTACCTTCAGTCGATCAGGTGACTGGTACATTTCGTTTTGCTTCAGACCCTTTACACAACTAAATCCCTTGGTCGCCACATGATCTGCATCCGGCATAATGCTGATGATCTTACCATCTTCCTTAGTCACTTCCAGTCCACAAAGGGACTCACATATTCGACAAAACGTCTGTTGCTTCTCTATCATTCTTATTTGCTTATGATGATCTATTCACAATGATCATCAATCCATCTCACTTGAAAATTATAACAGAAACTCAATCCACGGAAGCATACCATGACTATTCTGGTAAGAAATGATTAAACCCAATCTTAAAGAACTATCTATTTAAGTACACTATCTTAAATATTTGATTATAAGTTATTTAAACACTAATTATTGGCCGCAATAACTTTTTGTTATATGCCGAAATTTGGCTTTAAAGCTACTTTTTATCTCAGGTGAGAATTCTGGTAAGCAAGCTCTCCTACTCCTCAAATCAGCACGAAGAGTAGAATTACCCAATCGAAATAGCGCGCAACTTTCTACCTTTACCCACCACGTCATCAACAGCTATGAAAGCAGATCACTCTCTGTGCAAAGAGTCCATTTACAATGCCGTCTATCAGGAGCAGGCTGAGAAGCTTCGCAATATCCTCTATTACAAATGTGGCGATCTTAGCCAGGCAGAAGACCTGGTGCATGAGTCATTCATCAAGTTGTGGAATAGATGTGCCGAAGTGCTGTATGACAAGGTCGGGGGTTTCCTTTACACCGTTGCGAACAACCTCTTCCTCGATCAGGTAAGATCGAAGAAAGTCAGCATGAATTTCGAGAAGACGCTCGGGCCTCAGACCGACTCAAAAGATCCCTACTACCAGCTCAGGTCAGACGAGTTTCAGCAGCATGTAGAAGAGGCGATCGCCTCCCTGCCGGAGGGTCAGCGAGAAGCGTTTTTGATGAACCGAATTGACAAGCTGACCTACAAGGAAATCGCCAGTCAGCTTGGCATCAGCCAGACGGCCGTGGAGAAAAGAATATCAAAGGCCTTGACCAAACTTCAGGACCTGATCAAAGAATTGGAAAACTTTAAGATCTAGGGGTTGGGTGTGAAGCACTGCTCTTCGTAATTAAGTTGACATGGAAAATAATCCTGACAAAGAAACGTTGCTGGCCAGATGGCTCGCTGACGACCTGACACCAGCAGAGCGCGAGGCGATCGGTGAAGACAAAAGCTTCGAGGCATTGAAGGCAGTAACTGATGACATTAGTTCATGGCGATTACCAGCTATGGATTTGGACAGTGGCTTAGAGCGACTCAAAGAAGACCGGGCCAGGGAGGAAAAGAAGACGGTTCAACTACAACCTTTTGGCTATGCCATGAGGGTAGCAGCCGCAGTGACCCTCCTCATTGTTGGTTATGTCGGATGGCAATTCTATTTCAACGGTGATCAAGTCTACGACACGGGTATCGCACAACGACTGGAGGTGACACTTCCGGATCAATCTGTTGCCGTGCTCGATGCACGTACCCGACTTAGTTATGACGCTTCCAACTGGGATAATGAACGGAAGTTGACCCTGCATGGTCAGGCGTACTTTGATGTAGAAAAAGGCAGTAAGTTTTCGGTAGAGACCAGTGCAGGCACCATCACCGTACTAGGCACAGAGTTTAATGTCAGACAGTTCGGTCATGAACTTACGGTAGTCTGCTATGAAGGCAATGTCAGGGTTAAGTCCTCCAATCAAGAAATCATTTTGAAGCCTTCCGAAGGCGTAGCATTTGATGGAGGAACAATGGAATCGTTCGTCACAGATGACGCCCTACCCGACTGGCAGCAGGGCTATACGCGGTTCGCGCAAACGGACCTGATCCGCGTCGTGAAAGAGCTCCAGCGAAGATTTGAGACTAAGATCAGCCTACCGGAAAAATACTACGATCTTAAGTATAGTGGCGCAGTACCCTTTACGAGTCTCGAAGAGGCGCTTCAGTCTGTATTTGTTCCTATGGAACTGGAGTATCAAATCAATGAGGACGGAAACGTCGACATCCTTTAGATTTGACCAGCCACCAGCATTGATATGTTGACTAGACTTTGGTATATCATTATACTGACCGCTCTTACCCTACCCCTTAGGGCGCAGAGTACTGATAATTATAGGAAGGTCACCGATCTCTTATCAGAATGGGAGACTAAGTACAACGTCAGTTTCGCTTACAATTATGGCCTTTTCGAGGGATTGACAGTTCCCGTTTCAGCCACCAACTGTGACAAGCTTAAAGAATGTCTGGGGCTGCTACAGTCAGTACTGCCCGTAGAAGTCAAGTCATCGAGCTCCAGCCGCTACTCGCTCCTACCAATTAGGGCTACCGCAATGGTGAAGATCGTCGATGGCTCAGATGGCAACCTGCTCGATCTGATTACGGTAGGTATCAACGATCAGGATGGAACGATCATATTACCTACTAATGACCATTTTGAAATCAAAGGCCTCTTCCCTACCGATTCGGTGTTGTTGCAGTCAAGATTTTATCTTCCGGCGAAAGTGTCGGCACAGGATCTCTTGAAAAGTCGTAGCACGATCAAACTTAAGGCTGACACCATCTACCTTGAGGAAGTCGTCATAGAGGATTACATATCCAAGGGTATCAGCGCCAATATGAGCGACCAGGGTATGAAGGTCAAAATGAACGCGCTTGGCCCGTTGGCAGGAGATACAGATAGCGACATACTGACGGTACTGGGTACCCTACCGGGCGTACGCACACCTAGTGGAAAGCCCGGTGGAGTGAATTTTCGAGGCACCACTTTTGATCAAACCATGATCTACTTCGATGATATCCCTATCTACCATACGGGCCACTTCTTTGGTACTATCTCCCCATACAATACATTGGTGGTAGATGAAATTGATATCTACAGAGGAACACTACCAGCGCGCTGGGGCGGTCGACTTGGAGGGCTCATCGATATCTCTACTTTTGATGGAGTACCCCAACGTACTTCTGGTAGTATCTCTCTCAATACGGTCTACGCGGGGGGCAGTGTTTCTATTCCGATAGTCAAAGACAAATGGGGGCTTTCAATAGCGTCGAGAACCAACTATCCGATTGATGGATTATCTCCAAAGCTGGAAGCACTTTACAACCAGAACTTCACAGGCACAAGGATTATCAACAGTCAAACAAACCCTCGTACCAACGTGATCGACGAGCTGCATTTTGGCGACATCAACGGTAAGACGGTCTATCAGGTCAATGACCGAAACAGGGTGTCGCTGAGTGGGATTTATATTGATAATGGCTATAGCTACGATTGGATGTCTGATCGTGGGGACCTGGAAACTGAAAACCTCGAATTAGACAATTGGGGGCTTACTGCCAAATGGAACAGCCAACTTACTGATAAGGTCAACCTCAACTTAGGAATGTCAACATCGAGCCTGGATGTAGTGGATAGCGGTCACGCTCAAACTGAGAATGGTACATCAGATCGGAGGGTAACCAATGGACTGGATGAACACAGGGTGTTTCTTGACCTTACCCATATTCCCGGTAATAAGAATGAATGGAGCTATGGCTATAGTCTGACCAGACAAAGAGTGATATTCGATGAGCAGGGTATCCGAAATGATCGCCCCCCGGGTCAGCGCATTACAGCATTTACGCACTCAGGTTACGTGTCACTCAAGAGATTTTGGTCCAATCGGCTGATTACCAATATTGGTATTCACTCTGACTATTATGTGCCATTGAGCAATTGGGTTTTCGACCCCAGGTTATCGATCAGCTACGTATTGACCGATCACCTGTTTCTGAAAGCATCAGCCAGTCAGACGCACCAATATATAAGACAGGTATGGGAAGATGACTTCAATGATTTGAGGATATCGAATGAGTTCTGGTCAGTGGCTGCCGAGCGTATTCCGATCATGCAGGGGCGTAAAGCTATGGTAGGAGCAAGCCTGGAAAGGGGTCGGTGGCTGCTAGATATTGAAGGCTATATCTCCAAGGCTGATGGGGTTGGCTATAGGACACAAGGGGTCGCGCTGGATCAAGGCAATCTGGACACAAAAGGCCTGGATATTATGCTCAAGCGTAGATCAAATCTGGTAGAGTTTTGGGTTAGCTACACTTTGAGTCAGGCCAAGACCTATTTTCCAGATGAAGAATTAGCCTTCTATGATCAGCCGCATCTTTTCAATATCATGTCCATTCTCACGCTTGATCGCTGGAACTTCTCATTGTCATGGGCACTGATGTCCGGCATGCCGGTAAGGGTACCAACATTGAGTCCCGATAATCCATATGCTATGGGACAAACCCAACTAAACATCCCGTATGCAGACCGGTTTCCGGTGATGCATCAGATGGATATGTCAGCTTCTTATAAAATCCTGAAGAGTAAAAACGGATACATGGGCACCATTGGACTCAGTATCCTGAACCTCTACGACCAGGAGAACATCATCAATATCATCCAGACTGACACCAATCCCCGTACACCCTACAGGTTTGCAGTAGGCTTTGCCCCCAACCTCAATCTGAGCCTGAGATTCTAGTCTTTGAAAATTCTTGTTAGTTATTTCAATATGAAGGTTGGGTAAACAGATTCCAAGCTCGTCTCCTATTAGTAAACTATTTCAGATATGAGAACGCTAATCATCACATTCATCCTTGCACTTACTTTTTGTCATTCATATGCTGACGGCACCAACCAACAAATCGCCAGGGACTGGCATCTTATTGATAACTCGGTAATCGTCACCGGGACATTATCTACGGTCAAAGAAGGTATTGTTATCATCGAAGCTAACGAAGGACAATGGACGTTAGAGATAAACAAACTACACTGGAAGGATAGGAAATATATTATCAGTGTACTACCTACCCTAAAGGCCGCTTCTGGCTTCACCGCCAAAGATGCTACCAATCTAGTATTCAGACTCCTGGCATTACTGCTTTTGGTCACCGTAGGTACCATCTCTATGATCACCACAGGTGATAGCGGCATCAGAGTATCGACGGTACTGTTCATCTCTACCATGCTACTTTGTATAGTGTTTACCTCATGTGGATCCGTAAAGGCTGATGCCAGGCCCGAGAATAACTTGATGCGGCAATTAATTAACGCGGAAACCAACACTGTTAGCCCCACGAACAAACCTGAACAGCAGTACAGGTCCCCTTTGATCGCGCATCAGGCAGCTCAAGCCTGGCACAATTAAGTAATTGCATCCAGCTCTGAAATCAATAATAGCCCCTCCAATCTTGCACAAAGCCCATGATTTCCGCTAGGTGGTGCTGATTTTCCTTCCTCAATATTCAAAGTGTCTATGTCTCAAAATAACCGTAATTTAACGGCTAAAGAATAAGCAATGAGATATACCCTTCTGCTATTAATCTGGTTGATGGCCTTTGGCTGTAGCCAAAAACCGACCAGCACTGAAATAGAACAACCCCAACCGACCGAAGAAATGAACAACAACCTTCTTGACGTCTTTATCGGCACTTACACTTCCGAAGATGGAAGTCAGGGAATTTATCAAGTACAGCTAGATACTGCCAGTGGAGAATTTGGACAGCTTACGTTGATAGCTGAAACACCCAGCCCCTCCTACCTGGCTTTGAGCGAGGATAAGTCAAAGCTCTATGCAGTCAATGAACTGGTGCCTGGTGGGACACTATCGGCGTTCGAAAAAAGTGCTGACGGTATCTGGAAGGAAACTTCAAAAGTATCCAGTCTGGGCGATGCTCCTTGCCACGTGGCGCTTAATGATAATGAGTCATTAATTGCGGTAGCTAACTACGTCACCGGGAACGTATCAGCCTACCCACTCAATGCTGATGGTGATCTCCTTGATCAGCCTTCCTCAGGGCAACACACAGGAACAGGGGCGAATGCCGACCGACAAGAAGGTCCTCACGCACATTTCGTTCAGTTCAGCAAAGATCAAAAGTTCCTGTATGCCGTTGATCTGGGTATAGATGAGATCAAAGCTTATCCTGTAGATGCAAATGGTATTGGCGAGGCAAAGACTGCTATTCAACTCACTCCCGGGGACGGACCCAGACATTTCGTCTTTCACCCAACCAAGGACATAGCCTATGTGGTCAATGAACTGAGCAATTCAGTAATAGCCGCAAACGTCGACTTGACAACTGGTGAATTCACTGAGTTTGACAGAGAAACTACCTTACCTGAAGACTTCACCGAGCACAGCCAGTGCGCGGATATCCACATCTCAAGTGATGGTCGCTTCCTTTATGCTTCGAATCGCGGACATCACAGCATTGCTGCCTACACCATTGCAGATGATGGGAGTATTGACCTCATCGACATCACTTCTACAGAAGGTGACTGGCCAAGAAGCTTTATGCTGACGCCTAATGAGAGGCACCTGCTCGTAGCTAATGAAAGGTCTGACAATATTGTGCTTTTTGATCGTGACATTGACACGGGCCGGATCACCTATTCTGGTAAGCAAATCAATGTATCCAAGCCTGTCTGCCTAATCAATTGAGCATGTTTGATCCCAATCATGTCGACCTGGACATCCTGAAAAAGCGTGCCTACAATCACCGCTGGGCCGAAGTGCCGGATGGCGTGATTCCCCTGACCGCTGCTGATCCAGACCTACAGTGTGCACCGGCTATATCGGAGGCGATAGTGCGCTACAGCAAAGAGCGCTACTTCAGCTATGGCCCTGCGGAGGGGTTACCCGCATTCAAAGAAGCTGTCGCTACCTACTACCACACGCATCGAAAAGTAAAGGCTGATCCGGAGCATGTCATGGCGGTGGATACAGCGGCATATGGTATTTATCTCACTTGCCAAACCCTCCTATCTCCGGGAGATGAGGCCATTGTATTCAATCCCGTGGACTTCCTTTTCCGCTATGGGATAGAGGCCGCAGGCGCTACCGCAATTCCCCTCGGCATCCCACAATCTCCCGGAACAGTGGATGTTGAAGTACTTGAGCTTCTGATCACCCCAAAATGTAAGCTCCTTTGCCTATGCAACCCACTCAACCCTACCGGAAAGGTATTTACAGCTGCTGAGCTACAAGTTTTTGTCAACTTTGCAGAAAAGCACAATCTCCACATCCTATCGGATGAAATATGGAGTGACATTGTATTTGCACCTGCCAGATTTACAAGCATTGCGTCGATTAGTGAGTCAGCCAGGAGCAGAACCATTCTCATCAATGGATTTAGTAAATCATATGGTCTTGCGGGACTAAGAATAGGCTCACTGGTTGCCCCGGATGAAAATCTATTTCAAAAGCTGCTGCATAAGTCTCGACATGAGTCTACGGTACATGGCGCCAATACCATCGGCCAGGTCGCCGCAGTTGCCGCCTTAAATGACAGTCAGGATTGGCTAGCGGAATTTGTCAACCATCTACACGCTATGAGGGATCTGGTCGTCACTCACCTCAACGCCCTACCTGGAATCACTTGCCAGCCGCCAGAGGGTTGTTACCTAGCATTCGCCAACACTTCGGGTACGGGACTGACCTCTGAGGAGTTTCAAGCCAAAGTGCTCAAAGACGCTAAGGTGATGATCGTACCGGGATTGGACCGCTGGTTTGGAGATGGTGCTAAAGATCACGTTAGAATTAGTTTTGCTACCTCGGCAGGCATATTGAATGAAGCCTTTGACAGAATAAAATCGATCCTATGAAGTTTAGCTCCCTGGTTATTATCCTATTTGCATTGATTTCTGGTAAGGTATTGGGACAAAATTTGGGTGACTCGCTCATTGTCCTTACTGATGATGTGAGCCTGGTGAAAGTGACAGATAAGGTGTACGTCCATCGTTCAATGCTTCAGACCAATGATTTCGGCAAAGTATCCTGCAACGGCATGTTGTATATCGAGGACGGTGAAGTATCTGTCGTGGATACTCCTACAGACCTTCCCCAAACAGAAGTACTTCTATCATGGCTTGAAGATCAGGAGCTGCAAGTAACCTCTGTGATCGTCAATCATTTTCATGCGGATTGCCTTGCCGGACTATCGGCTTTCCATGGTCGTAATATTCCCAGCTATGGGAATTTACAGACGCAAAGACTGGCCCTGGCTGATAGCGTGGTTGCTCCACTTTATACTTTCACTGACAGCCTTATGGTCAAAGTGGGCAGTGGTCAAATCGTTTCACGGTTTCCAGGTCAGGCTCATACTATCGATAATATTGTATCCTATGTCCCATCAGAGGAGGTACTCTTCGGGGGTTGCATGATGAAGTCGCTGAAGGCAGGCAAAGGCAATCTCGAAGATGCCAATGTGGAGCAATGGTCTGAGACTATTGGGCAAGTAAGGCTCCTATTTCCAGATATGGAATACGTCATCCCCGGTCATGGAAGACATGGTAGCACTGACTTACTGGACTACACCATCGAGATGTTCAAAAAGTACTAGTCCTTTTTATAGTTGCCTTCCAACACACTTACATTGCCATCAAACGGATTGCCCGCAGCACGGCGCATGCTCACTACTTGCCCGGTGTGCCACACTGCATCTTCAATAGGCCCATTGATGAGATTCCAAAAAGGGTAGCTCACGCTATTTCCATCAGGGTAAACAAATGTCATCTCATACTCCTTAAAATCTGAAGGTTCGCTTCCGGCCAAAATAATACTGGCATCTTCGATATTGTCCAGAATAACCGCTCGCTTTTGAGCAAAATCAAGTCCCGTTATATCTATCGGGAATCGGGTAGGTGATTTCATCACAGCATTCTTAAGAATTGTGGTCAGGTTAACGATATGGTCGATCGTCTCCTCAATAGAGCGAGTCTCTTCACTTGGTCTGTACGCTACATTCTCTGAAGTGAGCCCTTCGGTAGCCCAATAGAAGCGAAAGCCCAGACCATCCACCATGCGGGAGGCGAAGTTTCCTATCGTGTAGTCCTCAGGTGTCTCGGAAATATCTGCATAAGGCAGGCCTGAATTCTGAGCGGATAAAGCCGTGGAAAACAAGAGGCTCATGGCGAAAAGTAGGTTCTTCATCTTGTACATTTTAGGTCAGGTTTAAGATTAGTCAAAAACTAACTAAACGAGAAAAAGAGCCTGTTCAAATTGGTTCAAACCAGTGCATTGTAAAATGCTCTCAACCCAATGCTTTGAGGCTTTGCTGTTTTACACTCCGCTTTCTAGGGACTTGCGAACTAACAGAAAAAGTGGCCAGACTGCTTCCTCACCTCTTTTGGAAAGTTTTATCCGTGCGCACAGGAATTTTCCAAAAGTTAGAAGCCAAGTTGCCTAATCAAAGTCTCGCTCCGCTACACAGCCCCAGTGTATGGTATTACCTAAGCCCTCCAGCGGCAATAGCAGCTTGTTTTGAAGTGCCACAAGGAAGACAAGGTTTAGAACCTTGTCTTCCTTAGGCATTGTGTTTCTTTTATAAACCTGTCAGGATTGGTCTTTTCTCAATTCGCCAATCCTCATGACTGACCTTGAAAGTTCTATTTTGGAGTTGTCTGGTTATATCGACAACTTTTATTAGAAAAGAGCAAAACAATGAACCGCTAACTGCGACTCTTGTCAGTTCTGGCAGTCACATTCAAACGCATCCTTGCAATATCTTCCTCCATTTTCTCAGACATCTTTCGATATCTTTCGGTATTGACGATGGGAGCAAGAATTTTATTCGTTTTTATCTCTTGATGTATGAAAATGAGGTTTTCATCTATTGCATTTTGAAGCCAGAAAAAGGCTTTCTCATCGTTACCTTTCATCAATTCGATCATAGCGTATACATCGGCCTCATTCAACCCCTCTTCGCCCCATTGTTCGATATTCGTGGTGTAAATACTGTCTAATATGCCATAGGCCTGCTCTTTACGGCCTGCTTGCAGAAGAGCGTGAGCATGAATGGTGGCCGTTTTATAATGGTCGAGATAATTGTAGCTGCTGTCCTTTATATTTTTACTAATCAATTTATCTATCAAATCTTGATTCAATCGGCCGTGAAATGCATAATACAATGCTCGATTATCAGAATCCAGTCGATCAAATGCTAATAATTTGTTCACCATCTCTCTTAAAAGTGGCTTGTTTCCGGTATTCAATGCTACTTGTGCAATACGCTCCAGCGTAATAACTTCTGCTTTATTTATTTCAGTGACGGTTTCAAAATAGTATTGAGCCTCTTTATTCATTCCAAGTAGCTCATAGCAGGTGCCAATATTGTAATTAAATACTTCTATCCTTGTTGGGTAGAGAGATCTGGCCTTCTCAAATAATGGAATGGCCTCATCCATCCTTCCTGAAGTGCGATAAATCATTCCCAGCGAATTAAGATTACCCGGATCATTGGGTTGAATAGTGAGCGCCCTTACAACAATCTCTTCTGCCTTTTTCAAATCGCCTTTGATCAAGTATTGATAAGCGAGTGCTCCGAGAGCTTCCGCGGAGCGATTATCCAAACTGACCGCATGCTCAGCAATTACTTTGATTGAGTCAAAAAAAGCATATGATCTTATACCATGTTGAGTGATTGATTTACCGTAGGCATCACATAGACCTGCCCATGCATCAGCAAAGTTGGGGTCTAATTCTACGGCCTTTCTGAATTGATTTATAGCCAACTCATTATCCTGCAGGTTTTCATTTTCGTATAAACTCTTACCTTTCAAATAGATATTATAAGCCTCCAGATCATCGGTCGGTTTTCTTTCAATATTTATACGCTCTTCAGTACTCAAGTTGGCTTTCAAATAACTAGCTACTTCGATTGAGATTTCACTTTGAATCTTAAAAACATCCTCCATCCGCCTGTCAAAGTTCTCAGCCCATGTTTGTTCCTCAGGATTGACCTGTACTAACTGGCATGAAATCCTCAAATCTTCTCCGGCCCGTCGAATACTGCCTGTCAGCAAATAGCCAACTCCCAATTCTTCACCTATCTCCTCAACAGATTTACCTGAAGGATCATATTCCTTTAGCGTAAATCTCGACAACACACGTAAGTCACCAATTTTCGAAACCTGGGTCAGAATATCTTCTGTGATACCCTCGGCGAAATAGGCATCCTCATCAGTGCTCATGTTATCAAACGGAAGAACAGCTATTGATTTAACTGGGCTGCTGTCCTGAATTGCCCCAGAGAAATTGAAGACTCTATCGGTGATGAGTAACACTACTGCTATGGATAGCCCACCTATGATAAATACATTAAGGCGTTTGGCAGTTTGCTGATGTACAGACATCTTCTCATCAACTTCCTTGGTTTTCCTGAAGCCGGAAGGTGTCCATTCGTATGCATAAGCGAAAACAATCCAAATTGGGAAACAGACAATTAAGCTATATAAGATATACCTGATGGTAGAATCCGGAATATCAAAAGCGGGGAATAAGATGTCAGCAACCTGAAGAATAGCCCACCCAATCACGGCATAAGATATGGCCGCCTTGATCACATTGCGGCGCTGAAGGTTATGAATAAACTTATTCAATACTAATAGCTTGTGTTGAAGTTGAATATAGTGATTTTGAACAGGATTCGCTAAATGGCTTTATCAAATGAAAACGGATTTGATCTAATAGAATGAGCAGAATAACGTGTATAAAACTATCACCGCTTAAAGAATGTATTGCCAAAATCCTCGACTGCAGGACACTACTTCCAAATGGAAACAAGAAAGGTGAGGCACCAAACAATGCTTGATCGATTGATAAAAGAACGAAACAATCTTATGAAATAAGTGGGCGGGTATTTGGGTACTAATCTTAGAAAGATAAATCTCCAGAGAGAAATCTTTCCAAAAGTTAGAAGCCAATCCTTTGTGCGGATTTATTATCCAAGACCATATATTTCAAAAGTGCTCCAGCGTCAATAGCAGCTTGATTTGAAGCACCACAAGGAAGACAAGGTTTAGAACCTTGTCTTCCTTAGATGCAACAAGCCTCTAAGGTCTCTGAGTTCTCATTATAGCTCAGAGTTCTCATTGAGTAACTCTGAGTGGGTGTAGTTGTATCCCCGAGCGCAAGAACCTTCCAAAAGTTAGAAGCCAAGTTGTTTAATCAAAGCCTCGCTCTGCTCCCAAAGCTCATTGCTATTTTTCTCATCCTGGGTCAAGGGAGCCATAGGTTTTTTCTGAAGTAGGTAGAGATAATCGATGGGTTGCCTCTCCTCTTCCTGACTAAAGTAAAGCACCGGATCAGCGGCCTTCATCGGCGATCGAAAGAACAGTGAAAAGACGCCCTTCAGCAACGGCTGCATCCACCCGGGCGCTTCTCGCGCGATGTTGCTATTGACCGGACCGGGGCAGAGCACCCGCACAGGTACGAACGACTCTGTGCTATTAATTCTTCGTGCCAACTCATTGGCAAAAGTGGTAAGCAGCAGCTTGTAGTAGCCATACTTTGCAATCACCTCTTTGATGCCATAGGGTTCATACTTACCAAAGCTTTCCCAATCAAAGGCTGCTGGGTCACGGTGGCTCTCTGATGAGATGATAATAATCTTAGGTGCGCTCACCGGGTCAATAATCTTTCGCGATAGCAGCTGATTGATCAGGTAGAAAGTCGAGAGGTAGTTGACCATAAACATCTCCTCCAGCCCTTGTTTTGTTTGTCGACTTTCCAGCGGTACCATCGCAGCATTCGCAATGAAGATATCCAGCTTGACTTCATCTTTTTCCAGGCGATCCAGCAAGTAATTAATGCTATCGAAATCAGCGAGATCAACATGATACATATCCACCCTTTCCGAGCCCGATTGTTCTTTTACCCACGCTCCTTTTTCAGGGATGCCACTTCGGACAGCCATGGACAGTTTGGCGCCAGCTTTGGCTGCTCTTATTGCGGTAGCAAGACCCAGGCCGGCACTTGACCCTGTGATCATGATGTGCTTATCAGAAAGGTCAACATTTTCCGGTAGGGCTACCTTCTCTCCTTTGCTACTGTAAAGCTCAATGATACCTTTGATCGTGGCACTAAACGGATTGCTGAACTTTTTATCACTCATAGACTAAGGGATTTCATAGCTTTAAGATAGTAGTCAAATTGTCGATCAATGCTCTCGGAGGTCAGGTTCCAGTCCTGAAGATCGTAGGTATGCTGGCTATGATAAGGTGGGGCTTCATTAGCTGATGGTCTGCCGGTTGATCCGATCCAATCAGCAAGTTCCCCCATGATTGCGGATTCTCGTTTAACCAAATCACTAAAGTAAATGTGTCCTACTGCAGGTAAGGTCTTAATATCCTGCAAGCCTTTGGTGAGCATCCGATCAATCTTAGGTATCCAGTGATCCGTAATGGCTGTTGGAGATACTTCGTCACTAAACATGCGCCTGCCGTGATAGAGCATGCTCATATAGGAGGGGATTGTGGCTTTTGGATCACGATGTGTCCATATCAGCTTCAGCTCCGGTATAAGCTGATGAATGATGTCGAGATACTCCAGATGATGCGGTGACTTCAGCACCCAGTAACTACCCGACCTCTGCCACTGTAGTAGCTTGAGTAACTTGAGCTCATAAGCATAGGCAGAAGACTGATCGGTGCGGTTGAGGTAGTCAGCATAGCTGGGCACGTGCATGATCGCTTCAGAGGCGCTACTCATAAAATGAAGATCAAGTAACAGCACGTCCTCCTCATAGTTGTCATGCTCGATCGGGTGGATGCTGTAGAAGCTAGGTGCTATCCATCTGACCGCACGCTCATTGAGCTTTGTCTTGTTGATACGTTTTCTTGTTTCTGACGTACTTCCTATGGGTGCCGGATACAGCCCTTCCCAGCTCTTAAGACCTCTGGCATCAGGCAGCTCCGAGAGCAGGCGCTGCAGCTTGGTCGTCCCGGTACGCTGCAGCCCGGTGATGAGCACCACGGGTAGCAAAGGTTGCTCAAGTATCTCGGGATGCTTTCTAAACCAGTGCTCAGCCCAAAGTCGACCTTTCAGCTGCCCGATCAGCTTTTGTTTCATCATAAATCCACCAAAAGAATGCAGACGCGCTTCATCGTTAATGCTTTTGCAGAGTACCTCGAGCGGCTCCACGTTGAAGTCCTCTCCGAGGTTGGTCAGGCCCGACTTGCTCCTGGCGTTCTTTATCAGTTGGTTGGGATCGATCTGCACCTTCGATCCAGCTACGATATTGTATAGCCTAATGGGCCATTTGGTCTTAGTTGCTTCCAAGATGGGTGCTTATCTGGCTAAACTTAATTTTTTGGATAGGTACGTGATCCGGGTAAGTTCCCTCAGGTCTGTGCCATCTCCAGCACATTGTACCTTCATGGTGGCCTGCTGTTTGTATCCAGTTGGGGTGTTTAGGGTCGGCGTGTGCTACGATGACCTTGACAGAACCGTCCTCCTCAAACTTGGCTGTAAAGTCATTGATACAAATGGTATGATAGCGATAATCCAATGATTCCATCCAGTAGTTGTTGAGCTGGAAGTTCCAGGTATCGCAGGCAGGTGGTGTCACCTCGATGATCAGCGCCTCATCCTCGGCCAGCTTCCAATGGCTGTGATAGTAGATGATGCTGGCATCACCTCCAGCGGAATTGGACACCTCTGGATCAAAAAGAGGTAGCTCATTTGTATGCTTTTGAAATCCCTTTGCCCAACTGGAAAATAGCATCGGCGCGCCTGCCACCAGCAGTCCGGCGGAGCTGAGCCCCTCATCGATTTGCTGCGAAGAGATGGAACCAGGATTACCCTCCACTCCCACTGCTCTTATTTTCAGCTCTACCGGGGTTTCATTGTCCCGATCCCGAAAGGTCTGTCTAACCATCAAAAGGCTTGACTCAGGTTCGATTTTGAGCCAGTTCTGTGCTTTCTTGTTTCTGCTAAGAACGACTTCAAAGCTGCCATCCTCATCGATGAACAACTCGCCATCTTCCAGCTTACCGCAAGGCGATAATCCACCCGTCGTGCCGTAGCTGCCGTTCCGAGTGAAGAGTCCAAAATAATGTATGGTATTTCGCTTACCAGAAATAATGTAGTCGTAATCGCCACTGATTTGGGCATTCAGGTAATAGTTGTCTGGGTTGTCAGCGCCCATCTTGATGGTCTCATGGACTATCCTTCGAAACTCCGGGAATCGTGGGTCGCCATATTCTACAAAGGCCTCCAGCCCGGCTCTGGTCAGCCGCGATAGATAGCGTATACCCTCCGCCAACTGCTGAGGATCTTTGGGCGCGCCGGGGTACAGCAACGCAGCACCGGCTGTCTTGAGTCCATCGCAGTAGTCCTCCCAGGCCTTTAGACTCACTACTCTCTGATCATGAACGTCAGTTTCCGTCATTCCCGATAGGGAGAGCCAAAACCTGCGCATTTTTTTAAACAAATTGAGAAAAATGAAAAAAATAGTCTTCATGGGAGCGTACTTTGCGAACCAATGATAACCAGAATTGACTAACTACCCGCAATAAAGTCAGGGTCAAACTAGTTCCAAAAATGTTCCATCGACAATACCGTGCTTCCGTAGATATACAAGCTCCGAAAACGGTGGTTTGGGATGTTTTGATGGATACTGCCAACTATGGACTTTGGAATACTTTTACCGAAAAAGTAGATCTGAATTGGCAAGTCGGCAGCCCGGTGAAGATGCATGTACGCATGAATCCTGACCGAAAACCTATCGTGCAGACCGAATACCTCAGACAGTATAAGGAAGGTGAAACGATCAGCTGGGGAATGAATTGGTGGCCGCTGCTCAAGGCTGAGCGTACCCAGACACTGACGGTATTAGAAACTGGGTGTAGGTATGAGACCGTAGACACCATCAAAGGGCCGCTCACTCCGATGGTTCATGCGCTCTACGGTAATCTGATACAATCCGGATTTGAGCGGGTCTGTGAAGGTTTAAAGGCATATGCTGAGGCGAAACAGGATCAGGACCTGATCAAGTAATCAAATTTGATACTAACTTTAGTCGCAACGATACTCAAAGCATAATCAGCGAATGAAGACCATCAAACAAACCTCACTCATCAGTTTCTCCCATGGGTTGATCATATTTTGCCTGATCATGGGACTCATGGTCGTTGGTCGTAGCATCATCGTACCTATTGCCTGGGCGTTGATGATTGGCTTCTCTTCTGTCCATGTCTTAAGGAAAATCCACGCTAAAATAAAAATCAAGTGGGGTGTAATATGCTTCATTTATCTGATGCTGATGCTGGCAGTATTGGGTGGTGTGATGACCTTCTTCTTTGTGGAAATGCAGCGTATCGTTCAAACAGCCAGCGGTATGGAGACGCGTTTATTACAACTTGAGGTACAAATGACTTCACTTTTCTCCCAGTTTGGTTTTGAGTTTGATCGGGTATTTTCAATGGACACTGTTAAAAATCAGCTTTCCAATATATCGACTTACATCCTCTCCTTTGCACGTGATATGGGGGGCTTTCTCGGGGATCTGTTGTTGGTTTTTCTCTATTCGTTCTTTGTACTTCTCTATTCTGGGGATTTGCAGAAATTCTACCACCTTAAAGCCCGCAATGAGGAAGAATACTTGAACCTTCGAAAGTTCAATTCTAAGCTCATAGAGATCATTGGCAGTTTCCTCAATGGATTGATCATCACCGCCATTATGCTTCTGGTCGTGGTGTATATTTTCTTGTTGATACTGGGAGTAAAGTATGCTCTCTTCTGGGCGGTACTGGCAGGTGTGCTCAGCCTTATTCCCTACATTGGCATTCCTGTAGCGATGGTTTTGATTGTTCTTTATTCGTTCCTCACATCAGATGGTTGGCTTACCCCCATGCTGGTATTGGGAGCTGTATTTATGGCCAACATGCTACAAGAAAATGTCTTTAAACCTGTAGTCATTGGTGATAAACTGAAGCTCAACGCATTGACCATTTTTCTTTCTGTCATCGTCGGCAGTGCCATCTGGGGTGTGTCCGGTATGATTCTCTTTATCCCCATAGCTGGAATCGCCAAAGTAGTACTGGAAAGAAGACCGGGCACTCTTCCCTATGCAATTTTCCTCGGCCCTATTCCCGATGATGTTCAACCCGACAAAGACTTTGAGCACATAGAGCAACACGAAATGCCCGAAGAAAGAATCGAAGAGAAAGCCGATGATTGAAACAGTAACCCAATCGGGTCACCGAATAGGTAGGAATAGAAGGTGATCATCGACTCACATACCAAGCCCTTGAGATGGTCTCTGTGATGGCCTAGGTAAAATTAAACATCTCAATAATGAGCTATGTATTCCCAATCTGCCTTGATTAATTTAATTTACCGCTTTAATTCACCTTCATTCTTCTAATAAGATCACGAACCTATGAGCAGATTCTCAAAGCAGTCCATCCTATTATTTATTTTTTCATTCCTCTTCATATTGGTAGCGCAAGGGCAATCAGAAGAGAAAAAGGACAAAATCATTAATGACAGTGAAGAAGCCAAAGAGGAGTTTCTCAAAGCGGATTGGCAAATGGACAAGTGGTTCAAAGAATCTACTGGTTATGTTATCTTTCCAAATGTCGGCAAAGGAGGTCTGGGCGTAGGCGGTGCAGCTGGTAATGGCGTACTTTATGAAAATGGCACAGCTATCGGCATGGCCAAACTCACACAGATTAGTATCGGGTTCCAGGCCGGTGGACAAGCCTACAGAGAAATTATATTCTTTGAGAACGCAGATGCCCTAAAACGCTTCAAAGAAAATAATGTGGAATTATCTGCTCAAGTGTCGGCTGTAGCCGCTACCGTTGGCGCATCAGCAGATGCAGAATACACAGAAGGAGTGATTGTCTTCACCCTTCAAAAAGGCGGCATCATGTACGAAGCTTCCGTGGGTGGTCAGAAATTCAAGTTTAATCCTTTTTGATAGGTCTAATTCCCCCATGTTACAATAATACCAATTTGGTGAGCTGAAAGCCTAAACCTTAGAAGCGCTTTTAGTTCTCCATTTTACTCAAGAAAGGAAACATGTGATCCATTGGAGAAATCAGCCGGGGTTTATACCCACCTTCCTCTTATCGAATTTCTCTGGTCTATAAGATTCTTGTTGGCTAGCTTGTAGGGCTATGGCCAATAATAGTTCCAGCAGGTGGGCCTTGCCCATTATTGTGCTAGCGCAGTTTTGCTGCACTTCCCTATGGTTTGCAGGAAACGCTATCTCTCCCAGCCTGATCAGTACGTTTGGCCTACCGGAAAATAGCTTAGGTCACATTACTTCAGCCGTCCAATTCGGTTTTATCTCCGGCACTCTCTTCTATGCCATCTTCAATCTTGCAGACCGATTCTCTCCTTCCTTGGTCTTCATGATCAGTGCGCTGTTGGCCGGGTTTTTCAATCTGCTCCTGGTAGCCTTTGATCAATCCTTTTTGAGCATTCTGGGTCTCAGGTTCTTCACCGGTTTCTTTCTCGCAGGCATCTATCCTGTAGGCATGAAGATCGCTTCCGATCATTATCAGCGACTTGGCCGGGCACTCGGCTTCCTGGTCGGAGCATTGGTATTGGGTACTGCACTCCCCCACCTGATCAAAGGTTCTCTGGGCAGTCTGCCCTGGCAGTGGGTCAGCTATATCACCACGGGTCTGGCGGTATTTGGTGGTTCGATACTTTACTTCCTGGTGCCGAACGGGCCCTACCACGCACCTTCGCAAAAGCTTCAGTTGGGCGCATTCTTCCAGGTTTTTTCAAACCTCACTTTTCGCAAAGCAGCCTTTGGCTATTTCGGGCATATGTGGGAGCTGTATGCTTTTTGGGCATTCGTACCTTTGTTACTGAGCTACTATCAAAGTCTACATGATGGCATCACCTTCGACATTTCCATTTGGTCCTTCGTCATTATCGGTATTGGTAGCGCTGGCTGTGTCCTTGGAGGTCTCCTATCGGAAAAATGGGGCACCCTGACCACAGCAAAAATCGCATTGACCATCTCAGGCATTTGTTGTTTATTCTCTCCTCTGGTTATGCTACAAGGTTCTTTCACCATTTTGGTATTATTTCTATTGATTTGGGGGATTGCTGTGATCGCTGACTCACCATTATTCTCAACTTTGGTAGCACAAAATGCACCTGCGGAAGTGAAAGGAACAGCGTTGACCATCGTCAACTGCATTGGCTTTGCCATCACCATCGTGAGTATCCAGCTTGTGACCGGACTTATGGAAATAATAGAGGTGAGTAATTTGTTTCTTTTATTGGCAATCGGACCAGTACTTGGTATGATATTGTTATCAAAGCGACTGCCGCCTACCCATTAATCGCCCCTGCTATTGCGGCGGTCATGGTCGCTAGCGTGGCAGCTCCTTAGCTCCGCAGCTCCTTGAGCGACTATGAGGTAGGGGTACTTCCGAAGTACCCCCTCCCACTTCAAAGGTGCAACGTCGAACCTCGGAGGCCCAAGCGCGGAGCAAAAAGGTTCAACGTCCGAGCAAATAGGTGCAAGCACGAGCCTCAGAGGTCCAAAGGCCGAGCTAAAAGGTGGGAAGTGGGAGTAATAAGGTGCATCGCCGAGCCTCAAAGGTGCAACGTCGGAGTAAAAAGGTGCGGTGGTGGACTTAATAACCATTAAGCCTGACAGGTCTGCCAGACCTGTCAGGTTAAGGAGTATAATGTGATTTTTTTTAAACGGGCTTCACTAAATTCACTACCAATCATGGAGCAGTCCACCTACTATCACGTTTACAATCATGCTAATGGTGATGAAAATCTCTACAGGCAAGACGAGAATTATCATTTCTTTCTTCGACAATGGGCTAAGTATATCGAACCTGTAGCGGATACTTATTGCTACTGCCTAATGCCAAATCACTTCCACTTTCTGATAAGAACTAAAAGTGAGCTGGAATTGGCAACCGCAAACCTGACAGGTCTTGAAGACCTGTCAGGTTTCATATCCAAAAGCTTCAGCAACCTCTTCAATGCATACGCAAAGGCATACAATGAAATGTACGGTCGAAGAGGCTCACTATTTCATCGTCCTTTCAAGAAAAAAGAAATCTCCTCCGACCCATACCTCACAGCCGTAATCACCTACATCCATCGCAATCCTATCCATCACGGATTCTGCGATGATCTTACGGTTTGGCCCTATAGTTCATATATGGCACTCTTATCAGAAAAGAAAACCAAGCTACAACGCCAACAGGTGCTGGACTGGTTTGGGGACAGGCAATCATTTATTGACAATCATCGGAAGGAGATTACCCTACCAGATAAGTCGCTGTTTATTGATTTTTGATCATCCCAAAAGTTTAGCAGTCTAAACCTGACAGGCCTGGCAGATCTGTCAGGTTTTGGAGTATATACTCCCTTCAGCGTCACCTTTCAGAGATTCTGAGTTATCGGTTTGTGGCTCAGAGTTCTCATTGTACCTCAGAGTAGGTGTAATCAATGCTCAGAACCAACAAAAAGAAGTTAGATCAACCGGCAGGGTTCGGATTATCCATTAATAGCACCAGCGATCGTGGCGGTCATCATGGTAGCCAGCGTTGCGGCGAGTAGGGCTCTGAAACCTAGTCTGGAAAGATTGCCTTGCTGGTTAGGAGCCATACCTCCGATACCACCGATCTGGATCGCGATGGAGCTGAAGTTGGCAAAACCACAAAGGGCGTAAGTAGCAATCAACACTGCCTTTGGGCTGAGTGAGCCTGCGGCTTTGAACTCCGCCAAGCCTAGATAGGCCACAAATTCATTGACCACCATCTTCTGTCCGAGCAGGCTACCCACTTGCAGCGACTCATTCCAATCCACGCCGATGATAAAGGCAAAGACCCGGAAAATCTGTCCAAGAATGTATTCAAGAGAGAATCCTGCAAATTGCCCATTGGTCGATTCTATGATCAGGGTGTTAAGGCCAAAGACATCACCGACCGAAATCAAGATATAATTGAGGGCGGCAATCAATGCGATGAATGCCAGCAGCATGCCGCCAATATTTAGCGCTAGCTTCAAACCATCCGCGGCACCATTGGAAAGCGCATCGACAAGATTCACACCCAATGAATCCGAGCTCACATTCAACGACTTGTTGATTGCTTCTTTGTTCGTTTCCGGAATCAATATTTTAGAAAGCACAATAGCCGCCGGGGCATTCATAATCGATGCGCTCAGCAGGTACGCAGCAAACTTCGACTGCTCAACCGGGTCGTCTCCACCAAGGAATGCCACATAGCCGGCGAGCACTCCACCCGCGATAGTGGCCATGCCTCCGGTCATAAGGCACATCAATTCAGATTTGGTCATTTTGGGTACAAAAGGTCGTACCAACAATGGCGCCTCCGTCTGGCCAAGGAAGATATTGCCAGCGGCAGAGAGTGCCTCCGCTCCCGATAGGCGCATGGTCCGTGACATTACATAAGCGATGCTCTTGACGATGATCTGGAGGATACCCAGATAATAGAGTCCGGCGGTGACCGTAGAGAAGAAAATTACGGTAGGTAACACCTGGAGCGCGAATACAAAGCCATACTGTGTGGTATCCACAAAATCGCCAAACAGAAACTTAGATCCTTCGGCAGAAAAACTCAGTAGGATCACAAACTTCTCACTGGCCCAGGCAAAGGCGTTTTTTACAAAAGCGACTTTTGTAATCAACAGCCCAAAAGTAATCTGCAAAGAGATACCAATGCCGACGAGTCGCCAATCGATCTGTTTCTTTTGCTGAGAAAAGAGGTAAGCAAACCCAATCAAAAAAACCAGGCCAAGGATCCCGCGGATGTATTCCATTTTAGGTGATTAGACTTTCTAAAATAGGTGAATTTGATGGTAACAAAAAAGCCATTGCGGATGCAATGGCTCAAGGAATATTCAATTTATTAATTACGTTTATTCAGTTCGTCACGGATTTTGGCTGCTGCCTCATAATCCTCATCACTGAGGGCCTTTTCCAGCATTTCATTGAGCTTATCCATGTTGAGATCACCAAGGCGCTTAGACTTAGACTTGTCACTCTTGGCCTTCTTCTCCGGCTTGTCGAGGTTCTCCAGCTGATCTTCATATTCATCCGTCAAGATGATACCTGCCTCAGTCAATATTGGCTCATAGGTGTAAATATCCACCCCAAACCTCAACCCAATGGCGATCGCATCAGACGGACGCGCATCAATTTCCCTGATCTTCCCACCTTGATCGCAGACGATCTTAGCGAAAAATACCCCTTCTCTCAAGTCTGAAATAATGATCTCGTTGATCGTAAATTCGAAACCCTGCGCAAAGGACTTAAACAGATCATGGGTCATTGGACGATTGGGCGTGATTTTCTCAATCTCTATCGCAATCGCCTGAGCCTCAAACATGCCAATGATGATCGGCAGTCGCCTATTTCCTTCCACTTCACCCAGCACTAAGGCAAAAGAACCTGATTGCGACTGACTTGAAGAAAGTCCCAGTATTTCGAGTTTCAGTTTATCCACACTATTCTTATTTCGCGGCGTTTACCGCGGCAGTAATCTTAGGCACCACGTCAAAGGCATCACCTACGATACCATAGTCCGCAGCTTTAAAAAATGGAGCTTCAGGATCCTTATTTACTACGACGATCACCTTAGATGAGTTCACCCCGGCGAGGTGCTGGATAGCACCAGAGATACCTACCGCAATGTAAAGCGATGGGCTTACCTTCACTCCTGTCTGACCCACGTGCTCGTGGTGAGGTCTCCAGTCCATGTCCGACACTGGTTTACTACAGCCGGTGGCCGCACCAAGTGCTTTAGCGAGATCTTCGATCATTCCCCAGTTCTCCGGGCCTTTGAGTCCTCTACCCCCACTTACGACTATATCAGCTTCAGGTAGAAGTACATCTCCAGTCGCCTTATCCTGAGCTACTATCTTAGCAGAAAAATCACTATCGGATAGCGTCGGCTCGAAAGTCTCAACTGTAGCCGAACCGCCCTCTTCTTTTACCTCGACGGCATTTTTCTTGATAGCGATAATTTTCTTATCACCTTTCATTTCCACATTGGCGAATGCCTTACCTGTGTAGATGCTACGCTTTACATGGAAGCCATTTGAAGTGTCAGGAAGGTCTACCACGTTTGAAGCGAGGCTGGCGTCCATCTTTACGGATACGATAGCCGCTACGGGATCCCCCAATGATGATTTTGCAAGTACTAGCGTATCTGCACCTACTTGTTCCATTGCCTGCGCAATGGCCGAAGAGTAAGCCTGAATAATTCCCTGATTGAGTTTAGCGTCATTGACGTGAAGCACTTTAGTAGCTCCATATTTTCCAAGGCCCTCAAGCTGATCAGCGGCTATTTCACCAAATACTATTGCGGTAGTATCACCACCCATTGCTTTAGCATAGCAAACCGCCTCTAGCGACGACTTCTTAATCTCGCCATCTGCACTTTCTACAAAAACTAATATTGCCATTTGATTGATTCGATTTTAGTAAGATAATTAAGTCTGAAAATGAGGGTTAAAGCACCTTGGCTTCATTTTTCAGCAATGTCACCAACTCAGCTACATTGTCTGCATCTATCATTTTCACATCGCCTTTTGCCGGAGGAAGTTCAAAAACTTCCACAGCGGTCTTGACGGTATTGTCAGCTGGCTCTACCACGTTGAGTGGTTTTGTGCGTGCTGACATGATACCACGCATGTTGGGTATCTTCCATTCTGCGATTGGCTCCTGGCAACCAAGTACCAATGGCAGTTCTGCTTCTACAGTTTCTTTGCCGCCTTCTATCTCCCGTTGCATTTTTGCGGTAGTGCCCTCTATATCCAGCACCATCACCGGAGAAAGTGAAGGAACACCCAGCATCTCACCTACCATAGAGTGTACCACACCACCATTGAAGTCGATAGACTCACGACCCATCAAGATCAAGTCATATTCCCCCTCTTTAGCGTAGTGAGCGATCTGCCTGGCTACAAAATAAGAATCTGAAGGAAAAGCGTTGACCCTAATCGCGTCATCAGCGCCGATCGCCAAAGCTTTCCTAATGGTGGGGTCTGACTCAGCTTCGCCCACATTGATCACCGTAATACTTCCACCTAACTGCTCCTTCAACTCTACCGCTCTGGCCAGGGCATAGTCGTCATACGGGCCTATGATATACTGCACACCCGTCTTGTCAAACTGGGTATTGTTGTCCGTAAATGCTATCCTGGAAGTGGTGTCAGGAACGTGGGTGATACACACCAATATTTTCATTCGATCTACAGTTAATGTTTCTCTAAATTTGCCTGCGAAGTTAGGCAAACTAGAAGTAAATTAAAACCTTAGATATGAACCAGGAACGGGTCAAAAAGTTAATGGAATTCCTCAAAAATGAGCCAAATGACCCTTTTACAATCTATGCCTTGGCCACAGAATACCTTGATGAAAACCCTGCCAAATCCAAGGACTATTTCGAAATCTTGTTAATTAAGCATCCCGAGTATTTGGCCACTTACTACCATGCCGCTCAGCTCTATGCTGACTTAGATATGATTGAGGAAGCTGATGCTACCTATCAGCAAGGTATCTCCCTGGCGGAAAAGCAAAATGAGCTCAAGACGCTACAAGAGCTCAAGAATGCTTACCAGAACTTTAAGTTTGAGTATTTGTGATTGATCGTAATCATGACCCATTTATAATTATCAATTAGGAACCTCAGGTATCTCCAATTGATTTATAAATTTATAGGACAAGAGGTCGATATTCTCATGGATGACATCCACCTCAATATTAGCATCGACATACCATACTCCCTCACATAGATAGCCAGATATAGTTCCCTGATTGACGGGTTCAAACTGATCAAATCTGTAAATGACACCTTCGTAAAAGATGTAAGTATTGTAGTCTTTGAGCTTATCTCCTCCTATAAAGAAAGAATCATATTCATCTGGAATTTCGAAAATTAGATTAACCGTTTTACGTGACCTTTCACCAGTGAACACAGATCGAAAGTAGAAGACCTTCTGTTCCCTAAAACCATTAAAGATATAAGCAATCCCATCCTGAATTTCTACATAAGAATTCTCCACTAAAAAGGCAGTTTCTTCATCCGCAGGAGATACTAAATACCGATCCTCTCTGTTGTAGTTATTCTCTGCCAGGTCAAGAAAAAACGAGCCCTCTTCAATTTCCACTTCTCCTTCATTTACTGAGTTCAAAGTGCTATACGCCGTACCTGAAAATGTGCCTGAAATTACATTGCCAGTATAGTGATCAATGGTGAGCTTTAATCCATCAGTAGTATTACCCTCAACCCTCAGGGTATCGAAGTTGTCATCCACATATCTTGTAACAAAAGTGCCACTAAAGTTAGAAGACGCATCAATTACGAGGGGAGCATGAATAGAATCCGTCTCCAGTGAACCAAAATAAATTGTAGCAGAAATTTGAGTCTCCGAGTTGAACATGTCGAGAAAACAAACAGGACCATTTCCTCTATTAAAGCAACGGTTGTAATCGCTTTCAGCTTCTGTCCCGCGATAATCAAAAGTCCGCACTACTCCATTGATTTTCGCTTCAATGAAGTTAGGCTCAGTGATAGTCAGACTGTAGGGTAATGTGTCTGGCTTCCAAACATTAGCAGTATCAACCAAACTGTAGGATTCCACGCCAATATCACAGGGTGTGTTAAATGTAATTTCGTCTTTTGCGCATGCTGTGGTGATCAGTACAGCAAAGGCTAGTGGGAAAAATGGTCTCATAACAGCTCTTGAAGCTTAATTAGAAGACAAATTTATGGAGTGGCTAGTTGATAATAATCAACAGATCAATGAATTATTTTGGAATGAAGGGCCTACTTAAAGAGTAATTACCAGCTTGCCCATTTGGCTTCCCTTCCCCATTTCTTCTACCGCCGTGAGTGCCTGCTCAAACGGGCGCGTACTATCAATGGCTGGCACGAGTTTATGATCAGTAATGAACTTCCACATCTCCTCAAATTCCTGATCATTGCCCATCGTAGATCCAAGGATTTGAAGCTGATTCCAAAATAGGCGCGCCACACCCAGTTTTTTGGGCTGGCCCTGCGTCGCTCCATAGGTAACATACCTCCCACCGGGAGCCAGTGTCCTGAGGCATCTATCCACATTGTCGCCACCCACGCTATCTACAACGGCATGGAAACCACCAGTAGCCTTTGCAGCCGCTTTGTTCCAATCCTCTTCCTTATAGTTAAAGCCTTGGATAGCACCAAGGCCCATCGCCTTATCTATTTTCGCTGGACTGCTGCTGGTGACATATACTTCAGCACCTGCGGCTACCGCAAATTGAAGCACCATTTGTGAAACACCTCCACCAATTCCCGTGACGAGCAGCTTATGTCCTTTCTGTATTTGTGCTTTCTTGAAAAGTGCCCGATAGGCCGTCAATCCGGCCAATGGATAAGCCGCGGCTTGTTCTATAGTCAGATGGCCAGGCACCTGCACTAACCTATCGACAGGCACAGTCAGATATTCCGCTAGGGTACCATCATTAGGCATACCCAATATGGTGTAGTGCTTATCCTGAACCAGCGGGTTATCACCCCATCCAATATTAGGATTAATAATAACGCTTTTATCGAGCCAGTGATCATCCACGCCCGCTCCTAATCCTACGACGACTCCACTCCCATCAGATCCTAATGTGGCACCAGACCTCAACCCGGGATACATCCCCACGCTGATCCAATAGTCGCGTCGATTGAGTGCAGCGGCTGCCACCTTGATCAAAACTTCGCCTCCTTTAGGAGTTGGTGTTTCCTTTTCAGTGATCAACAATTGAGGTTTGTCCTCTGCCAGAGATAACGTCAGGGCTTTCATAATGAACGCTTAAAATGGAGGTTGATCGCCCGGGCCGGGATCATCTGAAGGGTCATTGGCGCGACTGGGTAAAGTGATGGTACTTGAGCTATCTCCAAACTCAGAAGGAATGCCTCCCCCTGAAGGGAAGCTATATCCATCATCACCTGTGGCAATGTCCAAATCGGCAAATTTGGTAAACCTTCCGATAAATTTAAGTTGGACATTTTCCAGGCTACCATTCCTATGCTTGGCAATTATCACCTCGCCAGTTCCGTTGGTAGGCATACCATTTTCATCTTCCGTAATACCATAATACTCAGGTCGGTAAAGGAACATTACCATGTCAGCATCTTGCTCTATCGATCCAGATTCTCTCAAATCAGATAACTGAGGACGCTTATCACCACCTCGCGTCTCCACTGCTCTACTTAGTTGCGAAAGCGCTATTACTGGTACGCTCAGTTCCTTGGCAATGCCTTTCAGTGCTCGGGAGATTGAAGCAATCTCCTGCTCACGATTGCCTCCTCCTTTGCCAGTATCTCCGCTCATCAGCTGTAAGTAGTCGATGATGATCAATCGAACATCATGCTGGGCTTTAAGCCTTCTACACTTGGCACGAAGCTCAAGGATACTCAGGCCTGGCGTATCATCAATAAAGATTGGGGCACTTGTGAGCTTATGCGTCTTATGTACCAATTGCTCCCATTCGTAATCTTTTAAGTCTCCCTTTTTGATCTTCTCACTATCAAGTTCAGATTCGGCGGAGATGAGTCGATTGACCAGCTGTATAGACGACATCTCTAGCGAGAAAATCGCCACCGGGTGATTGAAGTCAACGGCTGCATTACGCATTGCGGATACGACAAAAGCAGTGTTGTGTGTGACAGTCATATCCTCTAAAAGAAATCTCCTGTTACCATCTATTTCGAATCCATAATAGTCATCTACCTTATCATATTCCACTCGAATACCAGTACTTCGCCAGTCCGCATTAGACTTTCTCAACCTGGCTTGTTTTCTTTTCACCTTGGTAGGTATCACTTCTAGATTTCCTGAAATTCGAATTCTGTAAGCATCTCCTTTGTTTACTCCATTGATAGACGCTCTCTTACGTTTGAAAGATGTTTTAAATCCAAGCGAATCACACAGAAACTTGATTTGTAGAGATAGGCCCACCCTTTTTTGAACGATTTCGAAAACGTTGTACTCGGGATCATAATAGCCATCAGCGTCTATCAAACCGGCCAATAATAAGAGTCGATTAGCTTGTGAATTGATGAGATAATCTTGCGGTATATGCTTATTATCAATTAACGAAAGTTTTGTTAACTCATTCTGGACTGAGAAAAAGTCCCTGCCACCTCTGGAGCCTTTCGTAATTCCGTAGGATTTGGTTTTGCCCTCTTGGTGGTATGTAACCAATTCCAGTTCAAGTTCATCAGCATATCCCGCCAAGTATTCGATGATTTCCGGATCTACATTAGTGATTCTCGAGCTGTAGCTATGACCATCTCCCAACCAAACACCTAAAAAATAAGGATGGAGTTGCAAGTCAGTTTCCTTAAACTCAACTGGAACTTTGTATCCTTTGTAGTTTGATTTGAATTTGTCAGACTTGTCCAGATACTCCTTCAGACAAATGTCTAATAGGTCACCTTGATGATGACAACCCTCATTTCTACTTCGCTTGAGTGATATGATATGTGACTCATTAACCCTGTAGCTAATTCCCTTATTCTGATGTACATAATACATTCGTTCCCTACCCCTCGCTAAAGAAAGAACCGTCCTTGGGGTAGAATCGTCACCCATAAGTTTATCACCAACAACCACGTCCTCTACTTTTTTTAGACTTCCGTCGTACATCAGTATTTTCGTGCCTTTTCCCAAGCATTTACCCATACCCGGTCGAGCAGCAATAATCACCAAATCAGAAGGCTGCCATCCTGAAGTGACTCGATCCAGTGCGGTAAACCCACTAGCTACACCTGTCAATCCGTCCTTATGCTTTTTACGTGCTTCAAGCTCTTCTATTGCCTCACGCATGAGCGAATTCATATCCGCGTAGTTCTTACGGATGTGAGACTCTGATATCTCAAATAGTGCTTGCTCTGTTTTGTCTAGTAGCTGGAATACGTCTGTGGTATCTTCATATGCATCGTGTTGAATTTCTGATGACACTTTGATCAACTCGCGTTTGATCGATTGCTCAGCTATGATTCTGGCGTGATACTCAATATTAGCCGCTGAGTTGACCCTCGTGGTGAGCTCGGTGATATAGTAAGCTCCACCTACGATATCGAGTTTTCCATTTTTACGAAGCTGATTGGTGACCGTAAGCAAGTCTACAGGCTCGGAATTATTAAAGAGGTCTACTATTGCTTCGAAAATTGCCTTGTTGGAATCTTTGTAGAAGGATTCAGCCTTGAGAATATCGATCACGTTGGTGAGGGCGTCCCTCTCCAACATCAGAGCACCGAGTACGGCTTCCTCAAGATCGACCGCTTGGGGTGGGAGTTTCCCCAGCTGGGTGGACAGCTCTCCTGTGTTGAGTTTTCTATTTCTTCCGGCTATGCGTAAGGATGAAGTCTTCTCCCCTTTCTCCATGTTTTGTCAGTATTATGCTAGGTGATTTTGCGATAACAAACCTAGGCAAACACCGCACCCTATTGATACTAAATTTGATGTTACTTAATAACAGCTTATCCAGACAGATATCAACAGCAAATAAAATTCCAAGATCAAGTCTTTAGCAGCACCTGAAATCTTATTTTTGTTTTTTTAAAAAGGCCGACCTTTAATCAGGCCGGCCCCACAAAAAGGTTCAAGAACTCCTTTGTCACTACAGCTCCGGTTGCTGTTCTCAAAGGCTTGAACAAATGAATGACTAGAACATTCAACTTATGCTGCAAAATGGCCGGACACAACCGGTCGTTTTGCATAGCAAATATAGAGGATGTCAGTTTTGTCCTTTACGCTAGTTTGTAACAGTTTTCCACCCGACTTATCCACATGAGAACGTCGTTCTTTCAAACTTATTAAGTTTGCACCCATTGCAATTTATCCTATTTTTGAAAGCGACGATCACCACATGACCCTAAGTAAAAAAGTCCATTTCATTTCTATTGGCGGTAGCGTGATGCACAACCTCGCCATTGCGCTTCAGAAGAAAGGATATGATGTATCTGGCTCGGATGATGAGATCTTTGAGCCCTCCAAATCTCATCTGGAAAAATACGACCTCCTGCCCAAAACAATGGGCTGGAACGAGACAAACATCAGCGATGATCTTGAAGCAGTCATCCTTGGTATGCACGCCAAGGCTGATAACCCGGAGCTACTGAAAGCAAAAGAAATAGGTATACCGGTGTACTCTTTCCCGGAATATGTGCGAAAGCAGTCTTCTGACAAACAGCGGATAGTTATCGCCGGCAGCCATGGCAAGACGACCATCACGGCGATGGTCATGCATGTTTTGAAATCACTCAACAAAGAATTTGACTACCTCGTGGGTGCGCCTGTAGAGGGTTTTGAGGTTTCGGTTCAGTTGTCAGACGCCCCGATTATTATCATCGAGGGGGATGAATACCTGACGAGTCCACTGGATCGGGTGCCGAAGTTTCTGAAATATGATCATCATGTGGCCCTCATAAGCGGAGTTGCCTGGGATCATATGAATGTCTACCCTACCTATGAGGATTATGTTCGTCAGTTCGACATCTTAGCAGACAATACGCCCAAGGGAGGAACGCTCATTTACTGCGATGAAGATAACCTGGTCAATATCATCAGTACTAAAGAACGGGAGGATGTTAGAGCGCTGGACTACAATGTTCACCCCTATGAGATTGAGAAGGGACAGACCTACCTTAAGACAGATCATGGCAGGGTTCCTGTAAAAGTATTTGGTGAGCACAATATGCAAAATATTGCGGCCGCACTTACCCTCACTAGCCGTCTTGGAGTCTCAGATGAAGATTTCTATAATGCGATAAGTAGTTTTAAGGGAGCGGGTATAAGACTCCAGCTCCTCGCTGATGACGGTTCTACCAAAGTCTACCAGGATTATGCTCACGCCCCCTCTAAGGTGGAAGCCACTACTAAGGCAGTGAAGGATCAATTTCCTGATAAAGAGCTCGTCGGAGTAATCGAGCTTCATACTTTCAGTAGTATGAATAAGGCCTTTTTGCCACAGTATGCCAAGTCACTCAAAACGGTAGATCATCCGATCGTCTATGTATCCAGGCAGGCCTTAGCTCACAAGAACTTACCAGAAATAAGTGAAGCTGAGCTGAGAGAGGCTTTTGAGAACGATGAGATTCAGCTCTTCACCGATCCAGACTCCCTAAAGGGTCATCTTATCGATATGGATACGAGCTCAAGTGTTGTCCTACTTATGTCATCTGGAAATTTTGATGGCCTTGACCTAAAGGCCGTCTCCAATCAACTCACCACAAAAAATTAATGCAGCTACATCTCAAGACCCCTTTGGCCATCTTTGACCTGGAAACCACAGGAGTAAATGTTTCTTCCGATAGGATCATCGAAATAGCCATCATCAAGATGCTGCCAGGTGGCGGTGAAGAGAAGTTGGAGATGCGTCTCAATCCTGAAATACCCATTCCGGAAGAGTCGAGCATGATTCATGGCATTTATGATAAGGATGTCAAGGATCAACCCACTTTCGCGGATGTAGCCAGAGAGATATTGAAGTTCCTGGACAAATGTGACCTGGGAGGTTTCAACATGCTGAAGTTTGATGTGCCGGTATTGCTGGCAGAGTACGAGAGGTCTGGACTGGAGTTTAGTCTGCAAGGTCGAAAGTTGGTTGACGCTCAAAAGATCTTTTTCATGATGGAGAAGCGCACGCTCTCCGCTGCTTATGAGTTCTACTGCGGTAAGTCACTCAAGGATGCGCACAGTGCCTATGCAGATACAAAGGCTACCATGGAAGTCATACTATCGCAAATGGACAAATACAAAGGTCAAACCGTAACCGACTCTCTGGGTAAAACCATTGGCGCCATTGACCATAGTGTCGAGTCCATGCATAAAATCTCAGCTCATAAAATGGTAGATCTGGCGGGTAGGATGATCATGAATGATGATGGAGTGGAGGTATTTAACTTTGGTAAATTTAAAAATAAGCCAGTGGAAGAAGTGCTCCAGAAGGAGGCTGGAATCTATGACTGGATGATGAAGGGGGATTTTCCGGTGGATACCAAGACCAAGCTGACCGAAATCAAACTCAGGGGTTTCGGTAAGAGATAATCAAGAATCACTTCGTCAGATACTAAGTAGTCCCACATCCTTTTATTATTTTAGTGATCTCTGATTATCCTATCAGCGAAATCACAAACTAGAAATCCGTTAACAGATCATGGCAAAGACCATCATTGTATCTAATAGACTACCTGTCAAAATGAAAATCGAGGAGGGTAAGCTCTCCTATAAGCCTAGCGAAGGAGGCCTAGCCACGGGTCTGGGCTCCATCTATAAAGAAGGAGATAATATTTGGCTCGGCTGGCCCGGTTTGGCTACTGATAAGAAGAACACATTCAAGGACGAGATCAAGGATACACTTCAAAAAGACAGTATGTATCCCGTCTTTTTGACCGGTCAGGAAATAGAGGACTTTTACGAAGGGTTTTGCAATGAAACTATCTGGCCCAACTTTCACTATTTCAATCAGTATATCATCTATGATGATGACATGTGGAAGGCTTACCAGAAGGTCAATCGTAAGTTTGCCAAGGCACTGGAGAAAGTGGCCGAGCCTGATGATACCATCTGGATACATGACTATCAGCTTCTGCTCTTACCAGCCATGATCCGCAGCATATTCCCGAAAATCGGCATTGGTTTCTTTTTGCACATCCCCTTCCCTTCCTACGAGTCATTTCGCCTCTTGCCTTGGAGGCGCGAGCTTTTGATGGGAATGATTGGAGCAGATTTTCTTGGGTTCCACACCTATGACGATATGCGTCACTTTCTCTCATCGGTGAGTCGCCTGGCGGGAATAGGCAACTCCAACGGAAAGATCAATGTAGGAAATCGAAAAATAATGGTCGATGCACTCCCCATGGGTATAGACTATCAGAAGTACAATGATGCTGCCTCTGCTCCCGAGACACTTGCCAGAGAAGTGCGCTATCGTACGAGTATTGGAGAGACCAAGCTGATTCTCTCGATTGACAGGCTGGATTATTCTAAAGGCATTCCACAGCGACTCAGGGCATTCGAGCTCTTCCTCAAAAAACATCCGGAGTTTAAAGAGAAAGTATCCATTATCATGGTCGTCGTGCCATCAAGGGATAGTGTTGGCAAATACAAGGAACTCAAGGAAGAAGTGGATCTACTGGTTGGCCGTATCAATGGACATTACGGTAGGTTAAATTGGACACCCATCCATTATTTCTACAGATCGTTTCCATTGAACGCCCTCTCTGCATTCTACAGAATGGCGGACGTTGCATTGGTAACCCCAATGCGTGATGGTATGAACCTCGTCTGTAAGGAATTCATAGCCAGCAAACTTGACAAAAAGGGTGTACTCATCTTGAGCGAGATGGCTGGAGCCTCCAAAGAATTGAGCGACGCTATCCAGATTAATCCTAATGATATTCATGAATTAGTCGACGCTTTGCATCAGGCATTGACCATGGATGAGGAAGAGCAAATCCAGCGGATGGAGGTAATGCAGAAGTCTCTTCAACGATACAACATCCATCACTGGGTAGCATTGTTTATGGAACGGCTTAAGTTTATTCGCCAGGAACAGCAGTCCCTTGAGACCAAGATCATTGACGAAAGCATGCGCGGTGAAATCTTCAAGAATTATAAAGCCGCAGATAAGCGACTGATATTTTTGGACTATGATGGCACCTTGACAGGATTCAAAGGAAACCCGCAAATGGCCAAGCCGGATAAGGAGCTATATGATATTCTCCAGGGTCTGATAGATCAACCACAAAACAGAATAGTGGTGGTCAGCGGGCGCGACAAAAGCACCCTCGAAGAGTGGCTGGGTCATCTGCCCATTGAGTTCATTGCTGAGCACGGGGTATGGAAAAAAGAGTTGGAAGGGAAGTGGAAGACCATCACCAAGCTTACTGGTCAGTGGAAAGACGAAATAAGAAAAGTCCTGGAAGGCTATGTGAACAGAACCCCCGGATCCTTCATCGAAGAGAAAGACTACAGCATAGTATGGCACTACAGAAAAGTCGAGACAGGCCTTGGGGAGATTCGTACCCGAGAGCTTACCAGTCATCTCAACTATCTGGCAGGCAATAAAAACCTACAGGTGCTAGAAGGGCATATGGTAGTCGAGATCAAAAACTCGGAGATCAATAAGGGTCGGGCCGCTACGCAGTGGGTAGACAAGTATAAGAGCGCATTTGTGATGGCCATAGGTGACGACTGGACAGATGAGGATACATTCGAAGCTATGCCGGACCATGCCGTGACCATCAAGGTTGGCAGTTCTGCTTCGGCGGCTAAATACAGTCTAACCTCACCGACCGAAGTAAGAAAGCTACTTGCTGATCTTGGTAAGGTCTAAAGAAAAGTAGGTTTATCTAGTTTTCTGGCGATCCTGTTGGCTGCATTGAGCAGTCCAACGTGACTATACGCCTGAGGGAAATTACCCCACATGCTTCCGTCCTTTTCAGAGACATCTTCACTAAGAAGTCGAAGGTGATTTGAGTAGCCCACTAGATTGTCAAATATCTTGATGGCTTCATCTATACGGTCAACGCAAGCCAGGGCCTCCACATACCAGAAAGCGCAAATCAGGAAGGTCGTTTCAGGCTCACCAAAGTCGTCCTGATGCTTATAGCGATAAAATAGGCCATTTGATGCGAGCAACTCTTTTTCAAGCGCCTTTAAGTGATCTCCTGCTCTCTTTTTGTCGTCACCAAAGTAGTTCATCATAATGAGCTGTAGTGTACTGGCATCCATACGTTCAGTCCCCAGCGCCTGAGCGTACCCTTTCTTGGATGGCACATAGGATTCCTCTATCCTCTGCGCAGAAATATCTCTCAGCTTCACAGCAAGTTGACCCATTTCATTGTCTTTGAGCGTCTTGGCGATCTTGATGGCGGCACAGCTACCGGCCCAATGAAATAAATAAGTGTAGGTATGCTTTTGCGCCAGATTGCGGAATTCCCACAGCCCGGCATCATTTTGATCCATCGTCTTCTCTATGAGCTTTAGCGTCTTCATCACCAGACCCGCTGAATCGAAGCGCTCAGTGAAAATAATTCTTCCATCCGCATAAAGTGGTAGTAGAGAGATCAAAACCTGCCCGTAAACATCATTCTGGATGTGTTCGTAAGCCTGATTGCCTACCCGCACTGGCTGATTGCCGAGATAGCCTTCCAAATCGATCTCATTTTCTACAATGTCAGCACTACCTGTGATCTTGTACAGTGGCTGATAGCGATCCTGAGCAGTATAGGTAGCATTTAATATAAAGTGGAAATACTTCTCCAACTCCTCAAAATGACCAATATTATTGAAAGCATTCAAGGTGTAAAATGTATCACGCATCCAGCAATAGCGATAGTCCCAATTGCGGGTACTACCCGGCGATTCCGGTAGGCTGGTAGTCATCGCTGCGATGATGGCACCTGTGTCTTCATACTGATGAATCTTCAGAGCAAGAGCGGAGCGAATAGCATAGTCCTGATAGAAGTCTACAATGCTCGCTGACTTCACCCAGTTGCGCCAATAGGCAATGGTCTTAGACAAAAACAGCTCCGCAGTTTCTTCGAGATTCGCTTCCAATGGAGGACCGTATGTAAGAACGAGGTACTTGGTCTCATTGAGTACAAAGTTCTGGTCCTCAATGACATAGTTTAGCGAAATATTAGTCGTCAGTCTCACATGAGCGTCGAGATTGAGATACCTGATGTGGCTGCTACCCATGCTCCGCTCCGGTCTTTTATTACCATAATCTGCCACGGGATCGCATATTACTTTGACCATTGGGTTACCACTCAGCGGTTCTATTTTTCTGATCAACATGAGTGGCCTATAGTATCGCTCGTATTGATAAAACCTTGGCGCAAAATCAGTGATGCGATACTTACCATCGTTAGTCTCTACATCTGTACAAAGAACGTTGGTATTCTCAATGTAAAACTGGTTCGAATCAAACTTTTCTCCGACAGGGGTCACTGAAAATTCTCCACCCTTTTTCTTGTCAAGCATACCTCCGAAAATAAAGCTACTGTCGAATCTTGGCCAGCACATCCAAGACACATTCGTCTGCTTGTCAATATGAGCACTGAAGGCACAGTTACCAATTACTCCAAAGTCGTAAGTATGTCGATTCATAATGGGGAATTTCTATTCGCAAGGCGCAATATTTCGAAATCTTATCGACTATACAACATAAGGCCGAACTGATTTGAAGTGCTACTTTATCATCAGCAAAATGGCTGAGAAAGCGGACTTGTTAAGATTGAAACTGAGCTGCCTATCAGGCCTCACATTTTGCTGAAACTTCAACTTTCTACGATTAATTTTAATAATTGATAATCCTCAACTCGAAATGGTCTCCAGGGAATCCAATGTCTCGCTAAGAAGAATTTCAGATATGCAATCAAGTTCCACTCATCTATTAGGATACACTTGTTGATCGTGGATAATTCATGTGTTTTGCAATTTTGCCAAAACACAAAATTGGCGGTATGCCGCTTTTGCTTATATTTAACGATACCGACCTGAGGTTGACATGATTGAATTTATAAAGCAGAGGAAACTCCTTCTAATCTCCCTTCAAATCCTAGCTGGTTTGATTGTTTATGTCATTCTCATAGAGCGATTAGTAACCTTCGAGTCCATAAGTGACCAGTCGTCGATTACTGATTACCAGAATGCTATTTGGTACTCTGTGATCACCCTTACCACTGTTGGTTACGGAGACCTCTACCCGGCCACCACCTATGGTAGGATCATCGGTTATGTATTTGTATTCACGAGTTTGGGTATCTACGGGCTCCTCATCGGTAAGATCACCACATTCATGACCACATTTGAAGAGAATAAAAAACTAGGATATAATGGAACAAGCATGGAAGATCATACAGTAATAATCGGCTGGAATGAGTTTAGTAAGCTGGTGACGGATCAGCTGCATGGTGTCGGCAAAGAAGTTGCCATCGTTACTGACGAGCGAGATACCATAGATATCATTCGAGAGCAGTATGACAACTCGTCCAGGATATTTACGCTGTTCAGCGACTACAATAGCTTTGAAACGCTGAAAAAATGTAATATCCCTAAGGCGTCTACTGTATTTGTTAATCTTGACGATGACACGGAGAAGCTTGTATATATCCTCAACCTCAAAAAACACTATGGTGAAGATATCTCTTATGTAGTAACGCTGGATAATGCGAACCTCAAACCCACATTTATAAGCGCTGGCGCTGCAAATGCAGTTTCAAAGCATGAGATTTCCTCCAAGCTACTTGCGAGTTATATTTTCGAGCCGGACGTAGCGGCCTTCAGCGAAAGCATTATGTCTTTTACGCAATCGGAGAATGACTATGACATCAAGCAGTTCTTAGTTACACCCGACAACCCTTACATCAACAAGCCCTATCAAGACGCTTTTTTCGACCTCAAGAAGCGATACAATAGCATCCTAATGGGAATCAGCAAGGTTGATAAATACGGGAAACGGAGAATGATCAAAAACCCTATGGGTGATATCAATATTGGGCTTGGTGATTATATCATCATCATGATCAATGGTAAAGCCTTTAAGGTTATCCAGAAAGTATTCAATGTACAAGAGGGTTATTTTAAGTCTAAGGCACAATGACAATGAGACCATTCGTATACCCATCACTGCTAGTATTCTTAATAGCATTTACATTCACTTCTTGTGAAAACAGGGAAGTGCATGCCAACAATGAAGAAGAGGGCGGCACGGAGACTTTTAAGGATATGCCAGTAGTTGGCATTGAAAGCCACTTCAACAGAATAGTGGTGGATGGTGTGGAATACCTGATTCTTGAACGTGATAGAAACAACCCCCACGAAGGGTTTGGATTCATGGCCTTCAGGGCGAACAAATTGCTGGCAAAACAGGATTCTATTTTAGCGTATCTGCAG
Source organism: Cyclobacteriaceae bacterium (assembly GCA_965229505.1). Lineage (GTDB taxonomy): Bacteria > Bacteroidota > Bacteroidia > Cytophagales > Cyclobacteriaceae > UBA6059. Next base: position 4,271,345 of record OZ245881.1, on the reverse strand, counting down.
GTTCAACTTGATAATCAAGCGCAAATACTCTCCTTGCTGAACGAGTCTTCAATAAACCATGAGAAGAATCTAAATAATGCAAAGATCGAGGCTGCCCTTAAAGATAAGAGGCCACAAATAGAATAAGTTGCTACTATCCCAGCGCTGAGAAGTACTCCTTGAGTGAGTCGAGTGCATTAGCAATCTCAGGAGAAACAAAGCCTTGATTGCTCAAATCCTTAACATACTTCACAGCATCAATCAAATCATCTTTGTCTTTGAACACCTCGTCCATTAAGTGGCAATAATGGATCAAAATAATCAGGACGACCAATGAGGCCGGCGGCTTAGCGCCCTTGATGGCAATCGCATGCATATTGTTTCTAATCTCCTGTTCGAACGCGTAGTTGGCATTGTCCATTCGTTCAGACACTGGAATCCAAAGTAGTTTGGTAGCCTCCTTTTTTATGATTCCTCTATTCATCAAAAGGAAGGTGATGTCCTGTCTGATATCCGGGTAATGTTCACAAATCCAGGTAATCATGTCCTTAATCGGCCGTTCCTTCTGGCCCACGAACTTGATGATATCATCTAATATTTTATTGCCAGTACCCTTCTTGTCGATCAGTTTAACGGTAGTATCTGCCCCTATCTCTACCTTTTTTCTGATGGATAGTTCAAAAATACAAGACGCTACGAGACCCTGATTTACCGAATGCTCAGCTGCGGAAAGCAATCGTCCCTCTTCATCATCCAACGCTATTAGATATAGCCCTTCTGCTAAACTTAACTTCATCTTAAACTGGTTATATGGTATTCAATCGAGCTAAAAACTGCTAGTCTTTCAGCAACTTTTCTATCGTCATACCTTGAACTAATATCGAGAATATCACGACACAGTAAGTAGAGGTAACAATTATATCCTTACCAGGCATGGCGTCTGGCAAAGAAAGAGAAAGCGCAACAGAAATACCACCTCGAAGACCGCCCCAGGTTAGAATTTGAATGGTCTTAGGTTCAAATTCGCGAAACCTCTTCATTATGGTAATCGGTAGGCCCACTCCTATCAATCTGGCAAACAGCACTACTACAATAGCCATCAGACCAGCGAAGAGATACTCTAGCTCAAAAGTTTGAGCAATCACCAACATCTCCAGACCAATAAGTATGAACAGAATGGCGTTGAGCGCCTCATCTAGTAGATGCCAAAATTTGAAAACGTACTCGCCCGTTGCGTTAGCAAGATGCTCATCACGACCCTGATTACCGATAAACAAGCCCATGACCACCATCGCCAATGGAGCAGAGACGTGAATCAATTCAGCCACTCTGCCTCCTACGAGTACCAGAGAGATGGTTACAAGCACCTCTAGTTCTACATGATCATTATCAATATGCTCTAATAACTTAAATCCTAGATATCCGAAAAGTGCCCCCATTAGAAGGCCACCCCCAACTTCAACTCCAAAGAGTGTCAATACCTCCATAGGGTCAAAATTTTCCATGCCCTTACGTGAAATCCCGAGTAAGGTCAAAAAGACTACAACTCCTACCCCATCATTGAACAAAGACTCTCCGGCAATTTTGATTTCCAGCTTTTGAGAAAGACCGAATTTTTTCGTCAACGCGAGTACCGCAATCGGATCGGTAGGTGAAATCAATGCACCAAACAGGAGGCAGTAGATGAGATCAACAGGATATCCGACTAGTCCAAAAGCGAATTGCATTATAAACCCGACCATGAACGTCGACATCAGTGTACTTCCTACAGCCAATATGATGATCGGTATTCTCTCCTTAAGCAATGCACCCAAATTGACCGAAAGTGCACCCGCAAATAGCAGGAAGTTCAGCATGATCTGGAGCAATGTCTCCTCAAAATCGAATTCTTCAACGATATGTTCAGCCCCCAGCATCACCGAAGGAAAGGCGTATCCTAGCATCAAAATACCCAAAGACATAGCCAAGGCAATGGCCATCAAACCGATGGTAGAAGGTAATTTGAGTAGGGTAATGTTGATCAGCGTGAATACTGCCGCCAGGAAGATCAGGAGAGTAATAAGGTCAAGAATTCCCATGTTGCTAGAAAAATATCAGTTAGTGGTTCATATTGAGCGAACTCAATATTTTCCCTAATTAAGCACAAAATTGATTCAATCGAAATAGAAAATTACAAATTAGTCCATATCACAGGATCAACGTGTTTCAGTTCCAGTCCATCTGGCTTCTTTCTTTCCAATATCGCCGGCTATCTAATTGCAAATTATCCAATGCGCTTAACTCCTTTTTGCTTAGCTCAATCAAGCTCGACATCAGATTAGAGTTTAGGTGCTCTTCGGTCGCTGCTCCACTCAAAATCACATGGTGGTAAGGCTTTGACAATAGATAGCTAAGAGCAATAGCATCCATACCCACATTATGCTCATCGGCCATCTTCTTCAGTAAAGTGAGCACCTCCGAGTAAATGGAATCCGTATTTCGGGAAGTTAGTCTGCCATTGGCCAGTCCTTCCTTAACAATGACGCCCATACCGCGATCGGTTGCTTCCTCAAGTACCTGATCAGTAGAATGCTCGAGTATATTGCTTGTCACCTGCACAGCATCGAATAACAGCTTCCCCTCTACGCTGATTTTCATTGCTTTCTTCAGCACCTCCGACTGCTGTGCTCCACTCAGGCTTAGGCCAATCAATATCCCCTTATCCTGGATTTCGGCCAGACGATCCAAGACCTGAGAGTTATCTAAGATTCCACTTTCAAAAGTGGCTGAATGCACCTGGTACAGCTTCAAGGAAGGGGCTAATTTTTTATGACTTAGTCGCCATTGCCGGTTAAGAACGATGATCGAGTGCTCCTTAACCTCATGCTGCTCAGCATCAACCTGCCAGTCAGCGGTGTAGGTATAGCCCCACTTGGAACCGACTACAACTTCATCATCCGACTTACCTTTCAACCATGAAGACAGAAAATTCTCCGACTTACCATAGGACTGTGCTGCGTCGATATAGTTGATGCCATGCCCAAATGCGGCATCCAGCATATCATGTGTCCGCCGTTCCATGTTGTCAATGTCATAATCCCTATCTAAGTCATTGGCATGCCCCAAATTGATGTAGCCTGGTCTGCCTAATGCAGCGAGCCCCAGTCCTATTCTACTTATCAGAATTCCAGATTCTCCAAAATATGTCCTCTCCATGTTGCTCAACTATCTATATGACCATCAACTTAATATTTCAAGCAAATATTGGTCAATATTTAATATTTTCGGCATGGTTTAGAATGGACCGTTAAACGTGCTTGCTGCGGTCGATAAAACCTATTTATATCACAAATTGACAAACCTAATGAAGAGAATTACACTGATGACTGCCTTGTTGGCTGCCTTTACGGTAGTAACAATGGACATGTACGGCCAACGCAAAAAGAAGACTACCACAACTGCTCAGGGATATACCTATCCCGAAGCTGCCTTCGAAGGACTTAAGTACCGGTCGATTGGGCCCTATAGAGGCGGCAGGGTTACAGCTGTAGAAGGCATTGCCAGCAAACCCTATACTTTCTTTATGGGCTCAACAGGTGGCGGAGTTTGGAAAACTTCTGATGCCGGTGAAACATGGGACAACATTTCAGACGGCTTTTTTAAAGTTGGATCAATCGGTTCCATAGAAGTAGCTGATGCTGATATCAACAAAATCTATGTTGGTACCGGGTCTACTTGCATCAGAGGAAATATATCAATTGGACGCGGGCTCTATGTAAGTAATGATGGCGGCCAGACATGGATGTTGTCAGGCTTGGAGGAGGCCGGCCAAATAGGTCCCATATTGACGCACCCTGAAAATGCAGATGTCGTTTTTGCCGCCGCTATGGGCAACCCGTTTGGAAAAAATCCGGAGCGCGGGGTGTTCAGATCCAAGGATGGGGGTCAAAATTGGGAAAAAGTACTTTATCACAGTGACTCTGTAGGAGCTATTGACTTGGTCATGGACCCCAGCAACCCAAGAATCCTGTATGCAGGCATGTGGCGAGCCGAGCGAAAGCCATGGACTATGATTGACGGTAGTACGGAAGGCGGGCTCTACAAGAGTGTGGATGGTGGTGACACCTGGAAAAAACTGACCAACGGCTTACCGTCTGGCTTAGGAGGTAGGATCGGTTTGGCGATAGCCCCGACTAACCCTGATCGAATCTGGTATTACCAGGAGACTGCAGAAGAAACCGATGGAGGTATTTACCGATCTGATGATGGAGGAAAAAGCTTCAAGAAGATCAATAGGGAGCACCTGCTCAGACAAAGAGCATGGTACTATACGCACATTCATGCCCATCCTACCGATGACAATACGGTCTATGTCAATAATACCGGATTCTATAAGTCCATCGACGGTGGTTCAAACTTCAACAGATTATCGACACCACATGGCGATAATCACGGTCTTTGGATCAACCCCAACAATCCTGACATTATGATTCAAAGTAATGACGGAGGAGCGAATGTTTCTTTCAATGGAGGTTTGACTTGGTCAAACCAGTTCAATCAGCCCACTTCTGAGTTTTACAGAGTCACTGTTGACAATCAGTTTCCTTACAGGGTCTATGGCGCACAACAGGATAACTCTACACTGACCGTCCCCAGTAAAACTCCCGGTGGAGTCACGCCTAAGGAGCACTGGTATGCCATAGGTGGAGGGGAAAGTGGACATATTGCCGTCGACCCAAGAGATCCTAATATTGTCTATTCGGGCAACTATATCGGTCAGATTGACCGTGTAGACCTCACCAGGGGACATCAGCGAAATGTGGTCGCCTATCCCCAGATGCATGATGGTGTGGCACCCAGAGACATCAAGTACCGCTTTCAATGGAACGCCCCTATCAGGCTGTCTCCGCACAACCCTGATATTGTCTATCACTGCTCCCAGTTTGTACATAAGTCCACAGATGGCGGGCAAACCTGGGAGGTAATCAGTCCAGACCTCACAACTAATAAGGACGCTTATCAGGATCTACCCGGTGGACCTATCCAGCATGATCATACGGGTGTTGAGCTCTATACGACGATCTTCAGCTTTGAAGAATCACCACACAATGAGGGTGAACTTTGGGCTGGGAGTGATGACGGACTACTCCATATCTCCAAGGATGGTGGAGCGTCCTGGAACAACATCACGCCTACCGGAATGCCATTTGAAGGTACTGTGAATACGATCGATCTATCAGCTCACAAAGAGGGTCGCGCTTACGTCACGGTTTATAAATACCGTGACAATGACTTCACACCTTATATTTTCTTCACGGAGGATTGGGGTACCACGTGGAAGTCGATCACCAATGGTATCCCAAATGATCACTTTGTGAGAGTAGTAAGAGAGGATCCCAATAGAGAAGGTCTACTCTACGCTGGCACGGAGTTCGGTATGTACATATCGCTGGACAATGGAACAAACTGGCAACCCTTCCAACTAAATCTCCCTGTGACACCCATCACAGATATGCTTATCAAGGAAAAAGACCTGGTGATTGCTACACAAGGCAGATCATTCTGGATACTTGATGACCTCAGTCCTCTGCATGAAATGAGTCAGGAGTTGGTGGGTAAGTCGCTGCATGTGTTTGAGCCACGTACTGCTTACCGCACTCAGATGAGAGGTTTCTTCAGAGGAAGCGGAGCACCTGAGCGACCACCATTCGGTGCGCTGCTGTACTACTATCTGGAAGAAAAACCTGGAAAAGACGATACGCTGAAGTTGGACATCATGGATGCGAGAGGCAATGTGGTTACCACCTATTCTACTCACCCTGATAAGACTAAGAAGGAGAACAAGCTCTCCTCTGTTACTGCAGGTCTCAATAGGTTCCAGTGGAACCTGACTGGCGCCAAGCCAGATATTTTGCCTGGATCATTCATGTCCTTGTCTTATACCGGCGGTCATTCTGTGCCTCCAGGTAACTATGGAGCACAGCTATCGCTAAATGATGAGACCCAATCTGTCTATTTCGCGGTAGAGAAAGATCCCAGATGGGAGCAAACCAATGAAGACCTCATCGCACAGCACCAACTGGTCGTAGACGTGATGGAAAAACTAAATGAAACTCATGACGCCATCCATCAGATTCGCTCTGTAAGGTCACAGGCGAAGGAGATTGCCAAGCTCGCTACCGATGCAGGCTACAGCGAAGACATTTCGGCGAAGGCGGATGATCTTTCTAAGAAGTTGACTGAGATTGAAGAGGAGCTCATTCAGACAAAAAATGAAAGTGGGCAAGATCCTATCAACTACCCGCCAAAGCTGGATGATCAGTTTGCCTACCTCTACTCTACCGTGAATGCTCAAGACTCAAGGCCCACTGCTGGTGCTTATGAGCGCTTTGAGGACTTGAAGAAGGAGTTAGCTGTTCATTTGAACAACCTGGACAATGTCATGGCGGATGATTTCAAAGCTTTCAACACAATGCTCGATAATGAAGGCGTGAGCAGAATCTTGATTCCGAGTAGATAGTATCTTCAAAATGCATACAAAGAAGCCCATACTGCTGAGTATGGGCTTCTTTGTTTTATCCTTCAAACTAAGGTGGGAGTCTTATTCAGTTCTTTCTGCCCCCTATCCTATCCAATATTACAATACCAGGTTTTTCGGTGCTTGCCTCGATCGATACGCCGATGATTTTAGAGATATCTACCTCTCCTGTATCAAAAGCCTTCAACGGGATAAACATACTCTCCAACACTGGCTCCCATTCATTGCGGTAACGGCCGGTAGTAAGCTCCTTGGTCTTTAGATACCGGATCTGAAGTCTTGGTGCCACAAGTTTGAAGTCAGAAAGAGGTAAAGCAGACTGACCACCCAAGCTATCACTCAACACGATTCTAAAATCGTTCAATACACTATCCTCATCAACATCGTCCAGCATAGATGGATTACCAGAGGTTACGGAGAGTGTTAGCATGTCGTCAATAGACAGGCTCACTGGATCAGCCAGTTGAATAGAAAAAGAAGCGCTCTCCGGAATGGAGTCACTGTTCCAACCCAATACCAAAGCGTGGTTTTCCTGATGCAAGCCAGCTCTGAACTGTAGATAGTCCTCAGCCCACACATCATAGCCGTCGACAGTTACATCACCGCTCCCAACAGTTGTAATATCAATATCTTCTTCGAAATCCGCCCAATACTCCGTTTGGCTGTCCTCGTATAGCGATAAAGCCAACGTATTATCTGGCAGCCAGCTGTCCGCTACCCTCAGGTCTCTGAAAATGCTGGCATATTCCTGATTACCTCGGATTGACACTTCCAGAAATGAACTGATCAGCACTTCGGCATATTTGCGCTGCTCTTCACCGGTGATCATTGGTTCTGTATTCAGGAATAGTTTTCCAGGGAATCCGGAATCATGTCTGCCCCAAATAGAGTTGAACTGACCATGATTAGCGCCATGGACATAAACACCCGTCTTCAGATGAAAGGAGCTATCAGTAAAGTCCGTCCTTTGGAGCTGTCGCAATCCATAAAAACTATCCTCATCACTATCATATGAGCCTTGTATGCCTAGGAAATCAACATTTTCAATTCGCACCCGGCGATCATACCTATAGTCTGTAGGCGCTATCGCAATGACAGACTTTATTCCAAAGTTGAAATCAAATTTCTCCCTCGAATCATCCGGAAAATAAGGAAGCGTGTTGAAAGCGGCGGCAATCGGCACGGCCTCTCCACCCCTTGAATGCCCAACTAAAGCGACTTCATCCAAATTGGCTTTGCCACTCAATTCATGAGAAGGGTCATTATTCCAATCCCTCCATTGCTCTAAATGCTTGAGAAGTAACCATGCTCTGGCTGGAAGTTCCTTCCCGCGAAAATCTCCAGCCCAGGAACCGTTGATAAAGTTCTCATCTACAGAAACCGTGATATAGCCCCTGCTCGCCAGCAGCTGCCCAAGATATTCGTATCCGGGATCAGAGTACTCCTCCATGCCATGATTACCATGCACAATGAGCACAATAGGGAAAGGACCATCACCTTCTGGCATCCAGGTAATACCGTTGAGTGCCCATTCTTCTACACCAAACCCCCAGTACCACGATCGTTTTTCTGCCTGTTCTCCTTTCCAAGTTGGCAGTATGTATTTACCATTTACCGTCTTGGATTTGTAATCAACCTTCTCCCCAAATTCAGGTCTCATTTTGTTGCCACCACTGCCATAAGTAAACTTCCTGACCTCATAAGCGCCTCTCAGCGATGGGTCGGTAAGACTGACCTGATATGCAGCGTCTAATGGCTTTTGTTCAAACGTGACAGGATAAGGATCCTCACCCTCACTAATCAACCAATAACTGGCATAAGACAAATAAGAAATACCTAATACAAGACCGATGGAGATGGCCAACTTCGGTATGTCATCGAACTTCCCCAATTTTCCCGATAGGATGACAGACAAACCTCCAAATAGGAGTACAATCGCTACCAGGGCCAAAAGGCCACCGTAGTAGAAAAATTCATTTGGGATACCAAAGCGTACATTCTTCAATACCATCAGTACGCCAATAGCACCCCCCATGGCACCTACAAAATAAACTGGGTAAAGGCGTATCGATCGAATCACTAGCTGTGAAAGAATCGGAAATACAAATAATGAGACCAGTGTCGCAGCAACGGCAATCAGCACTATCCATATCTGCGCAATGCCGTAGGAGGAATTGAAAGCGGCCAGCATGGCCAGGGTAAATGCAAAAAACATCACACCGATACTGGCACCTATCCAATAGGTGTCAGCCGTTGAGCGTTCTCCCTTATTTGGTAAAATCAGCTCTTTGAAGAAGTTGGAAAATTTGTTTCTCACGGAAGTAGTTTTTGAATTAGGATACTCTCAAATATTGAAAACAATTATTCCATTCGGCCTACCGTAAATCATTTTTAATATCGAATCAAAATACAATCAAATTGATGTGATATTCGTAAAAAAGGCCTGCTGAACGAAGTGTATATTAACGATTTTTCAAAACTTCCTTTTGGTAGAAAATATACAAACGGTCAATCCACTATGCTAATGATTAAAATTACCTTTGCTGGCTGAAATCCTATTTTTAAATCCTTATGGATAAGCATTTTGTTGTCGACTTTGACAGCACCTTCACCACAGTAGAAGCCCTTGATATATTAGGTGAAATCTCACTAAAGGGGCGATCAGATAGGGATGATCGTCTCAATAAAATAAAAGAGATCACAGATCGAGGTATGAGCGGAGAACTGTCATTCCGCGAGTCTCTGGAAGAACGGATTGGCCTATTGAACGCGCACAGGGATCATTTACCGGCATTGATTGAACGGCTTGAGAAGTATGTTTCCAAGTCATTTAGCAGAAATAAGCCGTTCCTTACTAAACATACCGAGCGGGTTTATATAGTTTCCAATGGATTTAAAGACTTCATTGTACCCATTGTCACGAGATATGGTATCAAACCAGAAAATGTGTTTGCGAATCAGTTCGTTTATGATGAGACTGGAGAGATCACTGGTTTTGACAAGGAAAATCTATTGTCCGTTAGTCAGGGCAAACCTGCCTTGATCAAATCACTTAATCTCAAAGGAGAAGTATTCGTCGTTGGAGACGGCTACAATGACTATGAAATAAGAGCGGCCGGACTGGCAGATAAGTTCTATGCATTCACGGAGAATGTAGCGCGTAATAAAGTACTGGAAAAGGCAGATCATATTGCCCCGTCGTTTGACGAAATCTTATATTTGAATGATATGGAAGAAAGAGCACTCTCCTACCCAAAAAACAGAATAAGAGTTCTTCTCCTTGAAAACATCCACGACCGAGCGGTTGAAATGCTCAAGGAAGAAGGTTATCAGGTAGAAGTATATGGTGCAGGTCTCACTGAAGAAGAACTGTGCGAAAAAATCAAAGACGTATCCATTCTCGGCATTCGATCGAAAACGCAAGTGACTGCCAAAGTGCTCAAGAAAGCCAAGCGCCTATTGGGAATTGGGGCTTTTTGCATTGGCACTAATCAGATCGACTTGGATGCGGCTCAGAAAAAGGGCGTAGCGGTGTTCAATGCTCCGTTCAGCAACACCAGGTCAGTGGTGGAACTAGCCATCGGTGAAATCATCATGCTTATGCGCAACCTGCCTGATCGATTTGCTGCTATGCACGAGGGGCAGTGGAACAAGTCAGCACAGAATAGCTTTGAGATTAGAGGCAAAGCACTCGGCATCATAGGTTACGGCAATATTGGAGCTCAACTCTCCGTACTGGCGGAATCAATGGGATTGAGAGTTTATTACTTTGATATCGAAGAGAAGCTTGCACTAGGCAATGCCACCAAGTGCGAATCCCTCGATGAACTATTGGAAATAGCTGATGTCATCACTCTACACGTGGATGGCAGGCCTGACAACAAAGACATCTTTGGTAAAGCTGAGTTTGACAAGATGAAGCCTGGAACCATATTTATCAACTTATCCAGAGGTCACGTCGTAGACATTCTGGCGCTTAAGTCGGCACTTGAATCGGGTCACCTAGGAGGTGCGGCAGTGGACGTGTTCCCGGAAGAGCCCATCAGCAACAATGAAGAGTTTATCTCAGAATTAAGAGGACTCAAGAATGTCATTCTTACACCGCACATTGGCGGTAGCACCCTAGAGGCTCAGGTGAACATAGCGCAGTTCGTACCCGCAAAACTGATGGAGTACATCAATACTGGTTCTACAAACAACAGCGTTAACTTTCCTAATATCACACTTCCGATACTCAAGGATGCTCACCGATTCATTCATTTGCATCGCAATAACCCTGGTATCCTGGCTAAAATCAATAATGTACTTGCCCAGCACGATATCAATATTGTTGGACAATACCTCAAGACGAACGAGCTGGTGGGTTATGTGATTACGGATATCAACAAGGATTACGATAAAGAAGTGATGGCGGATCTTAAGAGCATAGAAGGTACGATCAAGTTTCGGGTACTGTACTAAAAAAGAAAGCTTCTCGAATTAACGAGAAGCTTCTATATCTCCCAACAGGCCAGAAGGTATTATTGAACCTCTTAAAATACAGGATTTGAGCTGTTTCATCCTCTCAACCCTCCACTGTTATCCTTTGTCCTGAGACACGAGGTTCCAAACAAGTTTGGAATGAGGCCCGGTTTTAAAGCAAAACTTCACTCGGTATTAGTTAACTGTTAGGTTCAAAATCTATATCAGACCTGCGGGAATTTCTTCCAATACCTATCGGTAAAGCTAATTTTTATTGGGATCAAAAATCAACAAACGCGAAATAATTCCAGGAGGTTTAGTCTGTATCCGGATGGGATCCTGACATCAATTTATATGACCATAGACTAAAACATATGTTAGTCTCATAGACTCAATGTAATTTCGCCGAATGGCAAGAAAGATATATTTCACTCCCGGGCCATCTGCCCTGTATTTCACTGTCGAGGAGCATATCAAGAGTGCATTGAAGGCGCAGGTTCCTGAAATCTCACACCGAAGCAATGCCTTTCAGAGTATTTATCAGGAAGCTGAGAGCAACTTAAGAACACTTCTTGATCTACCGGAAAATTTTCATATCGCCTTCTTATCATCGGCCACAGAAATTTGGGAACGCTTGCTTCAAAACCTGGTCATGGAGCATTCCCTGCATTTGGTCAATGGCGCATTTTCTAAACGCTTTGCTGAGATCGCTACGGAGCTCGGGAGGAAAGTCACTATTGCCGAAGCACCTCAAGGGCAGATTCCTGATATAGAAGACCCACTGACAACAGAGGCTCCTGAATTGGTCGCTATCACACAAAACGAAACCAGCACTGGTGTCCATTTCCCAATAGATCTGGTTAGGAAACTCAGAGCAGCATATCCTGCTGCCCTATTGGCTATGGATGTTGTAAGTTCAATTCCTGCCACACCTATTGATTATACTGCTATTGATTCGGTTTACTTCTCAGTACAGAAATGCTTCGGGCTTCCGGCCGGACTTGGCGTTTGGATATACAATGACAGATGTCTTGCGCGTGCCAATGAGTTATCAGGACAGGGCTTGTCTATCGGTAGCTACCGCGCTTTGCCAAAGCTGCATGCCTCAGGGCTTAAGTTCCAGACTCCAGAAACTCCAAACGTTCTAAATATCTACTTGCTTGGCAAAGTAGCCGGAGACATGATAGACAAGGGGCTGGATATGATCGTGCGAGAGACGAATTATAAAGCTGCCGTTCTCTATCAAATGCTTGATGAACATCCCCTGCTCTCACCCTTTGTAAAGGAGAAGAGTATCAGGTCAAAAACAGTAGTAGTGGCAGACGTACTGGGTGATTCTCAATCGATTATCGATCCATTGTCTGCCAAGGGGATGGTCGTAGGAACCGGTTACGGAAGCAACAAGTCGACGCAAATTAGAATTGCCAACTTCCCAACTCACTCTAAAGAACAAATTGAACTCCTTGCAGATCAGATAGCCCTATTGAGTTAAAAATCGTTTGCAGAATTTTTTATCTGTTTTTAAAAAATTTATCCACTCATTTTTGAAACAAATTTGTTGAAACTAGCATTTATACTAATATAATTTTGACGCATCGGATAGAACACAACTCGATAATGAGTAATTTCGCGGTGATTTTTAAGTAACGAGTTCTATGAACACTTTTGAAAACATATTAGTAGGTTTAGACAACACCGCTATGGATCTTGAATTGATCCACAGCGTAAAGCATATAAGCTCTAAAGCGAGCACCAAGAAAATCCTATTCACACATGTGATCAGGACAGCCAATATCTCTGATTCCTTGCTTAGGGAATTTCCTAATTTGATCGAAGACGCAATTCGAGAACGCAAAGAAGGTCTTTGGACCTCCATATGTCAGGAATTCGGTGATGCTGACAAATCCAAGTTAGAACTACGCGTAGTTCAAGGCCAACCGACCAAAGAAATCATGAAGTTAGTCTCCAAAGAAGAGGTGGACTTGGTGGTCGTCGGTAGAAAAAGAAGCAAACCCAACGGTGGGGTGATCATCAATCGATTGGCCAGGAGAGCAGCTTGTTCTCTATTGGTTATACCAGAAGGTAAGTCAGATTTCCAGCTTAACAAGATTCTGGTGCCCATAGACTTCTCGATCCATGCTCATATGGCTCTGGATTGTGCGGCATCTTTGTCTAAGCAATGTGATCGTGATGCTGAGATTATCACGCAAAACGTTTTCAGCGTGCCTGCCGGCTATCACTACACTGGCAAAACTTACGATGAGTTTGCAGAGATCATGAAAGACAATGCCAAGAAGGACTATGAGCAGTTCATTAGTGATATCGACATTGACTTGTCTAAGGTGAAGAATTTTTACACGCAGGATAAGAATGACGATATCATCGAGACGATCTACAAAACAGCTAAAAAGCTAAAAGTAGATACAATCATGGTGGGTGCAAAAGGCCGAACGGCCACTACCGCACTCTTCATTGGTAGTGCGGCCGAAAAACTGATTCAGTATGATACTGATATACCATTGTTCGTCATTCGGCCTAAAGGTAAGAATGCGGGTATCCTTGAATACCTGAAAGAACTTTAATTAACATCAGACGGCTTCCTGAACTTATCCAGGAGGCCGTTTAGTTGTATACACTCCTCTTCCGTTAGGTTTTGGATATCTGATTCCCAAGCCTTGAGTGCATCATCTATTTGACCTAATAGGTCAAGGCCCTTCTTGGATATGGTCACATCGACTGCCCTTCGGTCATCTTTACACTGAGACCTTATCACCAAGCCCTTCTTTTCCAATTTATCTACGATACGCGAAGCGTTGGACATCCTGTCCAGCATCCGCTCTATAATAAGGTTGACAGTAGAGGGTTTCGGATACTGTCCTCTCAGAATTCTAAGCACATTGTATTGCGGTAGCGTCAACTTATACGGCTTGAAGAGCTTGTACTGCCGCTCATTGACCCAATTGGAAGTAAATAACAGATTGACGACTGCCTTGGAATATTCACTTTTCCACTTTGACTGAATGATATCTTCTTCTATCGACATTTTATCTACGGTTGTAACTAATGTAACAACATCCTAGAAATTAAGTTCTGAAATTATTTTTTCAAATTAAACCTTCTGGCGTAATTGTCCTCTAATGGCAAATGACTGCTTGATTGGACGAATTCGAACTTCTTAGCAAACTACGTACACCGGAAACACGCAATTTTGCGTTCAACCAGCTGGTCAGAACTTATCAGGAACGAATCTATCACCACGTTCGAAAGATGGTCATTGATCATGATGATGCAAATGACCTGGTGCAAGAGGTTTTTGTGAAGGTCTACAAGCATATTGATCGATTCAGAGAAGACGCAAGTCTCTACACCTGGATTTACAGAATTGCCACAAATGAATGCCTGGGCTTTCTGAAGAAGAAAAAACGTAGGTTTTTCATGCCCATTCATGATTTGCAATCAGAGCTGGTAGGTAAGCTTGACCAACAGCTGGATCTCTCTGGCGATGAGATACAACTAAAGCTGCAAAAGGCGCTCCTCACGCTACCTGATAAGCAAAGACTGGTATTTAACATGAAATATTTCGACGAAATGAAATTTGACGAAATTGCAGATATCACGGGGACATCAGTAGGTGCATTAAAAGCGAGTTATCATCACGCTACGAAAAAAATTGAATCATTTTTAACGACCGATTAAACCAAATAGTATTTCTATAGTCAAAGCAGCAGAATGAAAAAGATAAATCTTAACGAATTAGACAGAAAGCAGCCCTTCAAAGCTCCGGATGGATACTTTGAAGAGCTGCCTTCTATCATACAGTCTAAGGCTGTCGATTCTGATAAGAGGACCCAACCATGGGAGATGCCTGTGATCAGGTGGGTGGCCGTACCCGCAATGATCATTGCGATAGTAATCTTCTCGATATTGCCAAACGATGAGAATAACAATCCGGATCAGCTGCTGGCCGAGGTATCTACCGAAGAGTTGGTCGCCTATCTCGAATCTACAGATATGAGCACCGCGGATCTACTGGAAATGATAGATGAGCCCAACAGACTATTTGATGATACGGAAGTCGACATTCTTGGCGATGGGCTCACTGATGATGATATGGAATTATTGTTGGATAACTACGATGTACTGTTATGAATCTGAATACAATGAAAAAGCTATATATACTACTGCTCTGTAGCCTACTGGCAGCAGGAGCACAAGCGCAAAACGCTGAAAATCTGAAGCGTATTGAAAGCGCTCGCATTGGCCTTATCACAGAGCGATTGGGCTTATCTCCTGACCAAGCCGAGCGATTCTGGCCCTTGTACAAGGAATTCAGCCAGGAAAGAATGGCCATTAGACGGGACTTCACAGAAGCCAAGCGAAACCATGATCCTAGCACTGCAACGGAGGAGGAAAACAGACGTCTGATCGCCATGGGCATGGAGGTAAAGCAAAAAGAGTTGAATCTCGAAAAGACGTACTCCGACCGACTGCTACAAGTCATTGATTCCAGACAATTGGTTCAGTTAAGAAGAGCTGAGGATGATTTTAGAAAAATGATATTGAGAAAAATACAGGAGCGTCAACAGATCGAGCGTGTACGTCAGCGCAATAATGATCGCCTAAATCAACAGCGAAACTAGTTAACTAAACCTATTCACCTTGAGATTGATTACCACAATAGTGTTGGTGTTATCAATCGCTTCTCTCACCACGTCAGCCCAAGATATTGAACCGGCACTATTCACTGAGGAAGAAGAAGCATTGTTAGCAGAGCTTGAAGCGATGGATTCCACATCGCTTTTTAGCCTTATAGATAATCTACTGACTTATGAACCGATCAAGTCAACACTCAATGTACGTCTTGGCTACAACGGCCAGGTGACCACTGCCGGGCGTGACCTTGGTGTCAATCAATATGGCCTATCTCTAGGTGTCAGTTATTACCATAAATCAGGGATATACGGGGATCTTAGCGCCTATTGGAATAGTGAGTTTGACCCGCAATACCACCTGACAGTAGCTACCCTTGGGTATTTAGGCATTGTGAGTACTGAATGGTCCTACAATGTTTCCTATGATCATAGCTTCTTTAATGGTGTAGAATCATCTATTACCAATAGCATTTCCACCGGCGTTTCCTGGACAAAAAAATACCTGAGCGCAAATGTGAACTACTCCTACTGGTTCGGCACGGAATCAGCGCACAGACTTGTACCAAGTTTATCCGGGTATTTCACGGTCAAGCCTAAGAACTCTTTCATTACGAGGGTAGTGATTATGCCCACAGCTTCTGTTCTCCTGGGAAATCAAAGCATTATTAATGTCAGGTTTAATGACAATGAGACCGTAAGGCGCACTATAGCACTCACCAACCTTAACGATAATCGAATTCGGCAGCTAATCGATCGCGGCATACTCACTCGCCAGGAAGCCTTGGCAGTCTTCGTTATCAAGAATTCGGACAACCTCAATCTTACTCAGGAACAATATGATCGCATTTACGACTTTCTGTATACCGAAGAAACGACAGAGGCATTCGGAATAATGAACTATTATCTTACGATTCCTGTGAGTGTTTATATCGATAAATTTAGTGTAATGGCCAGCTACACCTACAACATTCCGGTAGCACTGCCTGGAGAATCAATCGAACTGGACAACACAGGATATTTAAGTCTCGGCTTTAGTTATACCTTTGGTAACTAAACAGAATTGAATGGATCCGATTTCGCTGTTAGAGCTGAATCAAGTAATAAAAGATACCCTTAGTAAGACCCTTGCGCCCTCCTACTGGGTGGTAGCGGAGATTGGTGAATTGAGAGTTACGCAAAAAGGCCACTGCTATCTGGAACTCGTCCAAAAAGAGGACGGTAGCCTTCTCTCTAAATCAAGGGCCACCATCTGGTCCTACACCTATCGGAATCTAAATGGATGGTTTGAGGCCATCACCGGCAGCCCCCTACAGCAAGGCATGAGCATCCTGGCCAATATACAGGTAAGCTATCATGAGCTATACGGACTTAATCTCAACATTCGAGATATTGATCCGAAATATACACTGGGCGAACGTGAACGAAAGAAGCAAGAGACCATTGCCCGACTTCAAGAAGATGGAGTATTCGATCTCAATCAGACACTAGAATTACCGCTGGTTCCCCAGCGTATCGGCATTATAAGCTCACCAACTGCTGCCGGGCTCGGTGATTTTATGGATCAGCTAGAGCAAAGCCCTTACCGATTTGAAACGACCCTCTTCAAGGCTACCCTGCAAGGTACCGAAGCAGCCGAGTCTGTCACCCAGGCATTATTGGAAGCTCACGATAATGATTTTGACCTAGTGGTGATCATACGGGGTGGTGGGGCTCAAATTGACCTGGACACTTTCGATGACTATGAACTATGCAGTCATATTGCACAATACCCTCTCCCTGTCATTACAGGCATTGGTCATGAAAGAGATTCAACCATTGCAGATATGGTGGCGCATACCTCGCTAAAAACACCCACAGCCGTCGCGGAGTTTCTCACTACCGCAATGAGAAACTACGACGAACAGGTCTCAGCATTCAACTTTCATATCCGGCAAAATGCCCGAAATATCCTTCAGCGTAACGAAAATGAGCTAAGGTCGCTGAAACAGTCCCTTTCATTTGCCGGTAGGCAGCAACTGGTCAGACGTCATTCGCAAGTCAGGCAACAATCTCTACAACTCAGAACCGTTGCTCTCGCTGCGTTAAAATCGATGAGAGTTGATCTACGCAGTAAGTCGGGGCAGCTTCCGGTGAAACTATCCTCCTTAATAAATAGAAACAGAGCTAGTCTTGAGCTGATTAACAAGACGATCCAGCTTTCTGACCCAATGCACATCCTGGAGAAAGGGTACACGATTACGCTAGTGAATGACAAACCACTTCATAAGTCGGGAAAACTAAAAAAAGGTGAGCAACTGACGACCATTACGGATAAATCGAGGATTGTCAGTAGCTTCGCTAAAGAGATAAAAGACCATGGCTAAAAAGACACTATCCTACAGTAGCGCACTGGCCGAATTGCAAGAGATAATGGAGAAGATCGATAACAACGATGTGGATATTGATGATCTATCCAAGCTCGTCAAAAGAGCCAACGAGCTGACCCAATTCTGTGAAGCTAAGCTGAAGAAAGTTGAGCAGGAGCTAGAGAATACTATTAACGAAAAAGACTGATCAATTAAATTCCGTATCTGTTTCGAAGCGCATGACTAAGCAAGAAGCCAAGAACGAAATCGAACGCCTTTCACGAGAGATTGACAGGCACAATGAGCTGTATTACCAGCAAAATACTTCAGAGATTAGCGATTTTGAGTTTGATCAACTGCTCAATCAGTTAATCGCACTTGAAGAAGAGTTCCCTGAATATAAAGCACCGGATAGCCCCAGTCAGCGGGTAGGTGGCACCATTACCAAATCATTTGATACGGTGGTCCACCGCTATCCTATGCTTTCGTTGAGCAATACTTATTCCGAAGAAGACTTACGCGAGTTTGACAAAAGAGTAGCAAAACTTTTGGAGGGTGAGCCCTACGAGTATTTATGCGAGTTGAAGTTCGACGGTGTGGCAATAAGCCTGACCTATGAAAATGGCCTCCTCACACGAGCGGTTACCCGCGGTGATGGCACTAAAGGTGATGACATTACGAACAACGTCAAAACCATCAGATCTCTGCCTTTAAAAATCAACAAAGGGAGCTTACCAGCAATATTTGAAGTGCGGGGTGAGGTATTTATGCCACGGACTGTCTTTGCTGAAGTAAATCAAAAGCGACTTGAGAATGGTGAGGAACAGCTCGCCAACCCGAGGAATACAGCATCAGGGACTCTCAAAATGCAGGACTCAAGTGTCGTGGCATCCAGAAAGCTCGACTGCTTCCTTTATTCATTGATGGGCGATGATCTGGGGTATCCCACGCATCAGGCCTCATTGGAGCAGTTAGCACAATGGGGCTTCAATGTATCTCCTACCTATGAGCGATGTACCACCATCGATCAGGTACTGGCTTATATTAGGGCCTGGGAGGCGAAGCGCCTGGAGCTACCACTAGACACAGATGGTATCGTCATCAAGGTCAATCGTCTTGACCAACAAGACGAGCTCGGTTTTACAGCCAAGAGCCCAAGATGGGCTATTGCCTACAAATACAAAGCTGAAAGCAGTATTACCAAGCTCAATGACGTAACCTATCAGGTAGGCCGTACCGGTGCAATAACGCCCGTAGCAGAACTACAACCTGTCCTACTGGCTGGCACTACCGTAAAAAGAGCTTCTCTTCACAATGCCAATGAAATTGAAAGGCTCGGACTTCACGAGGGAGATTTCGTATTTGTAGAAAAGGGTGGCGAGATCATTCCCAAAGTAACCGGGGTTGATCTTTCCAAGCGACAACCAGACTCAAAAGCCGTGGAGTACATTAACACATGCCCTGCTTGTAGTACTGAACTTATCAGAATAGAAGGTGAAGCGGTGCACTACTGTCCCAACGACAAAACTTGCCCTCCTCAGGTACAAGGCCGGATTGAGCATTTCATCAGCCGAAATGCTATGAATATCGAGTCGCTTGGACCAGAGACCATTAAAGGCTTACTTGCACATGGGTTGATCAGGGACGTTTCGGGACTTTACAGGCTGACATTCGAACAGCTCAACGGACTAAAGTTTGAGATGGAGAATGAGTCCACAGGTGAAACGAAAGGGCGTTCATTGAAAGAAAAGTCGGCTGAGAATATTATAAAGTCTATTGAGCAGTCGAAGAATATGCCTTTTCCGAGTGTTTTGTTCGGTCTGGGAATAAGATACGTCGGTAAAACCGTGGCAGAGAAGCTGGCTGAACACTTCAAGACCATTGAGAACATAGAGAGCGCCGGCACTGAAGCACTTATTGAAGCTCCAGAAATTGGAGAGCGCATCGCGGAAAGTGTAGTAGAGTATTTCCATTCGGAAACCAACCTGGCGATTGTTAATGCACTTAAAGCACATGGTCTCAAAATGAGATTCGAAGAAGACGCAAGCCAGCAGGCAAGCAATGTATTGGAAGGAAAATCCTTTGTTGTTTCCGGTGTTTTTGAAGATTACGGTAGGGATGAACTAAAAAAACTAGTCAAAGCCAACGGTGGAAAAATCATCTCCGGCGTATCGGGTAAGCTTGACTTCCTCCTTGCAGGAGAAAATATGGGGCCCGCCAAGCTTGAAAAGGCTCAGAATCTTGGTGTGAAAATCATATCGATCGAAGAGTTCGAAGCTATGATCAAGAAGCAATGATCAATCATACGCTCATTCCATTGATTAATCGACTGCTCACTAAGAAAGATAAGTCTTCGAGGGGGAACGTTGGCTATGATCAAGCAGGAGAAATTGGCATATTATACAGTCATCCCAATCAGATGAAATCCTCAGCAATCGGCGAGCTGCTTAAAAAGATTAATCAAGATGATAAATCGACTTCAACTATCTGTCTGTTGAACCCCAAAGCATTTGAGAAGTCGGATAACGAAAGCTGCTTTGGTGAGCATCAGATTAAATTATTCGGTAAGTGGACAAATCCGATTGTTACACAGTTCTATGAGCGAAAGTTTGACTATCTACTTCATCTGGACACTATAATGAGTCCTTTGACGGAAAACATATTGTTAAAGAGCGCTGCTCTGTGTAGAATCGGGCTTTATAATGAAAGCAATAAGCATCTGTTTGAGATGATGATTAAAACCGCTGACGATGCGGATCTCTCTTATCAAATGATGGAGGTGTACAGATATTTGAAGCAATTGAGGTGATGGAAACAAAGTTTAGAGGGACAGGAGTAGCTTTAGCAACACCATTTAATAAGGATGGAAGTATTGACCATCTTGGCTTGGATCGGCTTGTCAAACACACCGTCAATGGAGGTGTGAACTATCTGGTAGTAATGGGCACCACGGCGGAATCACCTACGTTGAGCATGTCCGAAAAGACCGAAGTGCTAGACACAGTTCTTTCGAGCAATGCCGGCAACCTTCCTGTGATCTATGGAGCCGGAGCTAATGACACAGCCGAACTCTGTGAATATTTCAATGATTCACTTTTTTCGAAAGTAGATGCTATTCTGAGCGTAACACCCTACTACAACAGGCCGAGCCAGAAAGGATTGAAGGCTCATTTTGAAAAGGTAGCCGATGAGTCCCCAGTGCCCGTAATACTATATAATGTCCCAAGTCGAACTGCGGTCAACCTTGAGGCCGGTACTGCCCTCGCTCTGGCACACCACGAAAATATCATTGGGGTGAAGGAAGCTTCCGGCGACATCAATCAGTGCAATCAAATAATGGCAGGTAAGCCGGAGGACTTTTTGATGATCTCGGGAGATGATATGATCACCCTGCCGTTGTTATCAATAGGAGCAGTTGGAGTTATCTCAGTAATGGCCAACGCCTTCCCAAAACAATTCAGCAGCATGGTAAACCATGCACATACAGGGCATTGGGACAAAGCTAGAGCTATGCACCTCTCTTTGGTAGAAATGGGCACTATACTTTCCGAGGAGGGTAATCCTGCAGGCTTGAAGTGTGTGTTGGAGTTACTCGGCCTTTGCCGTGGCAACCTACGACTTCCGCTTTACCCCATTTCAGAAGAGTTGAAAGCCCGAGCAACAAAAGCGGTAGCGGAGCTCAATAAAAAAGGGTAACCACTTGGAAGTAGTTACCCTCATCTATACTTAGTATATCTTAATTATCCTTCGTTCTTCATGTTCTGAACTTCAACACGAATCTCTTGAGCAAGGTTCTTCATATCTTGCATTCCCTTTCTTACTCTTGTTCCTGCAGCTTGATTTTGTTTGTCATAAAATTTAGAAAAGTCACCTTCCAATGACATCACCAAATCCTTCAATTCTTCAAATCTTTTCATATTAATTTTTTTTAGGGTTACTGATAATTAATGGTCTAGCAATATAAATAAATAGTTTAAAATTAGATAGCCAGAAACGTTATTTAGGACATTTTAGCCGCAAAAGTAGCTCCTTCAAGACCTGCTAATTTGTATTCGTCATTATCCAGCTTAGTTTTTATCGCTTCGAAAGCTTTGATAGTCTCGGCAACATCTTCCAATGTATGTACAGCTGTCGGAATGATTCTTAGCATAATTACATCCTTTGGTACTACGGGGTAGACGATGACTGAGCAGAACAAGTTGAAGTTAAGTCTAAGGTCTTTGGTAAGGTTAGCAGCTTCCAGTGGCCCACCATTCAGCAGAACAGGAGTTACTGGTGATTGAGTAGTACCAATATTGTAGCCTTTCTCCTTAAAGCCATTTTGAACCGCATTCACTATAGTCCAAAGCTTCTTCTTGTGCTCGGGTTGAGTTCTTAGCATTTCCAGTCGCTTCAGGTTGCCTATTACATACGGCATAGGCAGGGACTTGGCAAAGATCTGTGATCTTGTGTTGTATCGTAGATAGTCAATCA
Source organism: Cyclobacteriaceae bacterium (assembly GCA_965229505.1). GTDB lineage: Bacteria > Bacteroidota > Bacteroidia > Cytophagales > Cyclobacteriaceae > UBA6059. The sequence continues at coordinate 4,248,918 of OZ245881.1, read as the reverse complement.
CATCATGACGACCAGCCACAAACGCTCCGATACTTGCCATGGACTTGGCAAAGGTTGAGAAGTACAGATCGATTTCATCTTGTACACCTTGCTCCTCACCCGCTCCGGCTCCTGTTGATCCCATAGTTCCAAACCCGTGAGCATCATCCACTAGCAGTTTGAAATCAAATTCTTTCTTTAGTTCGGCTATCTCCGCCAGCTTGCCCATATTACCGGACATGCCGAAGACACCTTCTGTAATCACAAGAATACCACCACCTGACTCGTTGGTAAGCTTTTGAGCCCTCACGAGCTGTCGCTTTAGGTTTTCAATATCATTGTGAGGATAGACGAACCTCTTACCAATGTGCATTCTCAAACCATCAATGATACAGGCATGCGACTCTGCATCATACACGATCACGTCTTTTCTATCTACAAGTGCATCAATGATGGACATGATGCCCTGGTAGCCATAGTTAAGAAGCATTGCATCTTCTTTGCTTTCAAAATCAGCCAGTTCTCTTTCTAACTGTTCGTGATAGCTGGTGTTACCTGTCATCATGCGGGCACCCATCGGATAGGCAAGGCCCCACTCAGCAGCTGCCTCAGCATCCACCTTTCTGATATCAGGATGGTTTCCCAGTCCCAGATAGTTGTTCAAACTCCAGTTAAGCACTTGTTTACCTTTAAACATCATGCGAGGAGCAAGCTCACCTTCGAGCTTAGGGAACATATAGAAGTTGTCATCCATACCCGAATGACGACCCAGAGGCCCCTTGTCTAATAGCAACTTGTCAAATAAATCCATTGAAAATCTTTAATTACCCTTGTTTACATAGATCACAAAACGCAACAAAGTTAGCATTTAAGCCATCATTCTCAAATCAAGACTGTGATTTTCGTCATTGTCAAAGGCCTAATATTATTTGATAATTGCCTAGCATTGTAAAGGCACCTATAGCTCAATCATGATGAAGAAAATAAAGAAAATTTTAGTGGCAAATCGCGGTGAAATCGCTCTGCGCGTAATGCGATCCGCTCACGAAATGGGAATCAGTACGGTAGCAGTGTTCAGTGAGGCAGACAGAGATGCACTCCATGTGCGCTTTGCTGATGAAGCGGTTTGCATAGGGCCTGCCCCATCTAACCAGTCGTACCTTCGTGGTGACAAGATTCTCGAGGTTTGCAAGAAGCTAGGTGTAGATGCCGTACACCCGGGCTATGGTTTCCTATCGGAAAACGCCAACTTCGCCAAGCAAGCTACCGACGGGGGTGTCATCTTCATTGGTCCAAGTCCAAAAGCGATAGAGGTAATGGGAAGCAAGCTGGCAGCAAAAGCGGCCGTATCCAAGTACGACATCCCGATGGTTCCAGGTATGGAAAAGGCCATCACGGATATAGTGGAAGCAAAAAAGGTGGCCGAGTCGGTAGGCTACCCTATACTCATCAAAGCCAGTGCTGGCGGTGGTGGCAAGGGAATGCGCGTAGTAGACGACCCAAAAGATTTTGAGGATCAGATGAATAGAGCTGTCTCAGAGGCTACCTCAGCTTTTGGCGATGGTTCTGTATTTATTGAGAAGTTTATCACTTCACCTAAGCACATAGAAGTTCAGGTGATGGGCGATCATCATGGCAACATTGTTCACTTCTTTGAACGAGAATGTAGTATCCAGCGTCGGCATCAGAAGGTAATAGAAGAAGCACCCTCGGCTGTCCTGGATGAAGCTAAGCGGCAGGCCATAGGAGAAGCGGCGGTAGGTGTCGCCAGGTCATGCGGCTATTATAATGCAGGTACAGTAGAATTCATCGTTGATGAAAATCTCGATTTCTATTTTCTGGAGATGAATACACGGCTCCAGGTTGAGCATCCGGTCACGGAACTGATTACTGGAGTCGATTTAGTTAAACTACAGATTCATGTGGCTCAGGGTGAAGAGCTACCGCTAAAGCAGTCAGATATTACACGCAAAGGACATGCAGTGGAGGTGCGCGTTTATGCAGAAGACCCTACCAATAATTTCCTCCCCGATATCGGCACACTTCAGACCTATGTAAGGCCTCAGGGAGCTGGTGTTCGTGTGGATGACGGATTTGAGCAAGGGATGGCTATTCCGATTCATTATGATCCTATGATTGCCAAGTTAATATCTTATGGCGCTGATCGGCAGGAAGCCATTGATCGGATGGTTCGGGCTATTGATGAGTATCAGATTACCGGAATACAGACCACACTCCCATTCTGCACGTTCGCTTTGCAGCATGAGCAATTCACTTCTGGTAAGTTTGATACCAAATTTGTAGACAACCACTTCAAGCCCGAGTACCTCAAGTCAACTTTAGATCAGGATGAGGTCGAAGTAGCTGCCTTGCTGACTACCCATATTATGGAAAACAGGTCAACCAAATCCTCGCGCTCTCAAAGTGAACCGGTGCGTAAGAGCAAGTGGAAGTCAAACCGACTAAACAGGAACTGATATGGCCGAAATCAGGCCATTGCGAGCGTGGCGCTACAATCGAGAGCTGGCAGCTGATATAGAATCTCTTACCTCTCCCCTTTTTGATGTAGTATCCCAAAGGCAGAGGGAGTCCCTTTATCACAATCCCTACAACAGTATCCATCTATCGGTTCCTGCTTCGTCGAATCCCTCAATGGCCGTAAAAAAAACCATTGAGGAATGGAAGGCGAATGGAAAGATCGTCCAGGATCCAGTGCCTGGCATATACGCCTACTACCAATATTTCTCTTTGAGAGGAAGTACTGAAGAGTATTGCCGCAAGGGATTTGTATGTTTTATTAAGGCATATGATTGGAACGAAAACGTCATTCTGAGGCATGAAAACACCATGCCTTATTCAGTTAACAATAGGAAAGAGATACTAGAAGCCTCTCAGCTCAACGTAAGTCCGACTCACGGCCTTTATACCGATCCCAGTCATCAAATCGAAGAGTGGCTCGATGAAAGTATGAAGAATCCGATCTATGAAACAGAGGATTACCAAGGTGTGAGGGATAAATTGAGCGTGATACATGACGTACCTACCATCAACAAAATCATAGAAATAATTAGGGACAAGGAGATAATACTAGCCGATGGTCATCACAGGTACGAGGGATCAATGCTCTACCGCAATGAACGGAAAAGCTCCCCTGACCATGACGAACAGGCGGGGTATAACTACCACATGATGTACCTGACCAATACGGAATCAGATGATCTGCGCATACTCCCTACCCATAGGCTTATCAATGGTATCGAGGGCTTAGAAGAGTCACAGTTACTGTATGCACTGGAAGAAGACTTCATCATCAAGACGGTTGAAAATGTGAATGACATTCCGGACATCATTCTTGGTAAAAAGTGGGCATTTGGTCTGATTATCAATGACAACTGCTATAAGATTAGACTCAAGCCGGAGAAAATTGAAACAATGACATGGAACTTCCCCGAGGCAATCAAAGAGTTAGACCTTACCATAATACACTATTTCCTCTTTGAGAAAATCCTTAAGATTCCCGGTAGGGAGCAGCGTTCCTCAAGGCATATTAGCTTTGAGCGCAACTTCACCGCCTGTCATACTAAGGTGATCAAAGGGGAATCCCAGTTTGCCGTGATCACCAAAGACATACCCATCGAGACGGTAAAGCAAGTCTGTCATTCGGGCTATACGCTACCGCAAAAGTCAACCTACTTTTACCCAAAGGCCATTTGCGGCTTTCTATTCGGATCAATCAAAGAAGATGAATTTACGTCACCCGCTGATTCTAGCTTCCAATAGTCCCAGGCGTCACCAGCTCATGAAAGATGCTGGTTTTACATTTGAGGTATACACCAAACCGGTAGACGAAGACTATCCACCACGCCTACCTGCGAATACTATTGCTCAGTACTTATCAGAAAAGAAGAATAAGGTCTACCATGGAGATCGACCTGATCACTTAATCTTAACGGCCGATACGACAGTCATTTTAGATGGTGAGTTACTGGAAAAGCCCGTAGATTTAGAAGAAGCCACCGATATGCTTCGAAGGCTCTCTGGTCGGATACATGAGGTTGTCACAGGCGTGAGCATAGGAATCAATGGATCCACCTCCTCTTTCCATAGCATGACGAAGGTCCATTTCAGGGAACTCTCATCTCAAGAAATCCAATACTACGTGGAGGAATTCAAGCCGCTGGATAAGGCTGGCGCTTACGGGATCCAAGAATGGATAGGTCAAGTCGGCATTACCACTATTGAAGGTTCCTACTTCAACGTGGTAGGACTGCCCATAGACAAAGTCTACAGTTCTCTACTCGCATACTCCAGATAGCCCTAGACGCTGTGTTTCTTGCTTGCTCAAACACTCAAGTGTCCAGGAACCTCTTATCTATCTCGAAGGAATCGATACATTCCGTCACTTGGGTAGACCTATGGTCAGGGTGCTGTGGATTCAACAGATAATTGTACTCATTAGGTACGATTGCAGAAGGTACTTTCAAAATATAAGAATCACGCCGAGTGATGAAGCTCACTCCAATTTTTTGGGTGGTATCGGGTATGTAGCTAATTGCTCTCCAGTTGTCCGGTAGTGCGGTAATATCTATTTCGTCGATTTTCGCATTCTTATCGATACTGATTTTCACCAGAGAGATGTCCTTTGATGCGAGAATGTGAATATTGTGTGCTAGATATTCAAGATAAGACAAAGAGATACTACCCGCCGTGTAGAGTAAGGGTAATCCGAGAGGGTTCCATCGTCCTCCGTACAAGGCTGCCCCTGTACCATTGAGATCATAAGCGTAAGGTGTACTGCATATCCTGTAGACGATCATCAGGCCAGTACACCGTGCTCGATACGTCCTATCTCATCAAGCAGGCGCCTGATGCCGAAGCTATTGGTGAGGAGTGATTTGGGCTTGACACCACCGAGCGCCGGATTAGAAGAGTCCATCCAATCATAGAACCCATCACCAAAGGCCGATATACCCTTTTTATAAACCTCCTCCATCTCGAGTACTTTCTCAGTCACTGACCGGTTAAAAGCGGTTTTGCGCTTATAGGTATCTATGGAGATAGGCACAAGCTCAATCAACTCCTGAAGACTGAGCTGAGACTTTTTGAGGAAGGATTTGATATAAGACTTGGATATATCATGGGTCGCCAATGTAAAGTAATCTACTTGACCATAGGCCACCGCGGGTTCATTCAAGACATTCGTATCATCTGATTGCTCGTATCCTTTCCTCTTTTTCATAGTGTAAATTTACAACATATTCGTGATAAATATACACCATAAATTATTTTTCTTCCATCGCTACCACACCATCCCCATCTCTTAACCGCTTGGATACAACCACATAAGGGCCAGAGATGATCTCCTGTCCGACAGATAAGCCTTCCAGAATTTCAATGTGCTCATAGTCACTGATTCCGGTTTTGACTTTTACAAGTTGGGCTTCTTCATTTTCATGAACGAAGACTACTTCAAAAAGCTCTCTCTCTTCTACGGACATTTGCCCCTCTTCCCGTTCCGAATCTCTATCATCTTCTTCATCCCTATCTTTTTTTGCGTCATCCTCTAGCTGTTTGGCCGAGCGTGTGGCCACTGCAGACAAAGGGACAGTAATGATGTTCTCTTTTGTTTCTGTGATAATCTCTACACTGGCTGTCATACCAGGTTTAAATGGATTTGAGATACCTTTTTGCTTGATAAGATCTTCATAGGAGCTTCTTAAAATTCGGATACGTACCTCAAATTCGGTGACCGCATCATCGGACACTTTCGTGTTGGCAGTATTGGCAATTTGGGTCACAATCCCCATAAACTCCTTGTCCATCGAACTGTAGGAATCCACTTCAATAGTCGCAGTATCGGATTTCGCAATTCTGATAATATCATTCTCATTGACGTCTACTCTCACTTCCATCAAGCTCAGGTCTGCAATACGAAGCAACTCAGTGCCTGCCATTTGAGAAGTACCTACGACACGCTCACCCAGCTCTACATTCAACAGTGAAACAGTACCTGACATAGGCGCACTAATGCTTGTTCGCCTGAGATTCTCTTTGGCTTCATCTACGGAAGCCAAGGCACTTTTGACGATATAGTCTGCGGCTATTGCATTCTGCTTGGCTGACTCTAGGTCCTGCTCCGCAATCTTAAAATTGGCCACTGCCAACTCATAGTCCGCAGTGCTAATCACTTGCTGCTCATAGAGTTGGTTCTGTCTGTTAAACTCAAGTTCACTCCGCTTGAATTGCGCTTCCGTTCGGGCCAGCCGAGCTCTTGAATCGGCCAGATTAGCCTTCTGCTGATTGTAGTTGGCGTTAGCGCGCTCCAGTGCGCTCACAAAGTTGTCTGGTCGAATCTTCACTAAAAGCTGTCCCATCGTCACGGTATCTCCTTCCTTGATGGTCAACTCAATTATCTCGCCTGGAACCTCCGGGCTGATGGATACCTCCACCTCAGGTTGAATGTCTCCCGATGCTCCTACTTTCTCAGTGATTGTCCTCAGCTCCACCTTGGCAAATTCAACCTCGGTTGGTTTCTTGTTGCCAAACCATCCCTTTGATTTGCCAATCACAGCCACAGCTACAAGCACCACCGCAAGACAAGCCAGAATATATATCAGCTTCTTTGACTTCATAAACTATTTGATAGTAAGGGGTTTGCCCTGGTAGAAATCCAGGATTTTCAATCTAAACAGGTATTGATATTTTGCACGGATCAAATCACTCTTGGCTTGGACCAGATTATTGTTAGCAACTTGAAACTCCGTAAAATTAACCGCGCCAAGGTTGTACTGATTTTGGGTTACCCTAAAACTCTCTTCCAAAGCTTCGACTTGTTTGGTAGAGGCATTGTACGACTTGGAGGCTGCAAGCGCATCATTATAGGCCGTTTCAATATTCTGGCGCAGCTGATTTCTGGTCTCTTGCGCGGTGATCTGTGCCCGCTGCTGATTGATTTTAGAGCGCTGTACCCCAGCTTCAGTTTGCCATCTATTAAAGACCGGAATGGAAAGGTTAAGCGAAAGGGATTGACTGAAGTTATCACTAAACTGATCTCCTACCGGAAAATCTGGCCGAACCTCTACGACATTGGGTTGTTCTACAACTGAAGAAACGGTAGTAGTCGGATCATCTGTTAAAAATCCAATCTGTCGCAGTACCGTCTCAGTGCCGTCAAAGACCCTACGCTCACGATTGGCCGCTGATGAATAGTTGGTTGAAAAACCTCCATTGACTGACAGTGACGGGTATCTTCTGCCTTGCGCAATTCGATAACCCAGATCGGCACTTTGAATCGTAAGGTCAGCGCTCTTAATTTCAGGCATAAGCCGTTCTGCCGTATTGTAGATTTCATTGGCCTTGTCTACCAGACTGAGCTCAAGTTCAACGTCTATTTCAGGCTTGTAAACGCCAATTTCAGTTTCGGTAGGCAACAAGAGCAATTGTTTCAAATTAAGCAAAGACAGAGCAAGGTTGTTCTCGTTTTGCACCAAGCTAAGCTCGTCGGTGGCCAATTGCGCCTCTAAATTGAGTTTGTTAGTGATGGGTAAGGATCCGGCATCCACGAGCTTTATGGTCCTGGACAGCTGCTCATTGGTTGACTGCATTTGGAATCGCGCATTTTCGAGTTGCTCCTCGTTGAAGATGACCGTGAGGTAGGCATCCACTACAGCCAAAATCGCATCATTCTTAGCTCTTTCAAGATCGTAGGTTCTTGCCTGAAGGTCTACCTCGCTCTGCTCGATGCTCTTACGCACCTGCATGCCATTAAAAAGTACCCAGTTGGTGTTTCCCGATAGGCCGGTAAAGCCAATCCGCTGAGAGATAAAAAGGTTAGTGGTCGGGTCGATTGAACGACCCCAGTTGTAACCGTAGTTGCCGCCCACATTCAGATTAGGAAGTTGGTTAAATCTGTTTTGCTTGAGGGTGATTTCCTGATCTTCGAGATTTAGCTCCCCCCTTTTAATGTTGAGATTGTTTTCTAATGCGATATCGACACATTGCTGAAGTGTCAACGTCTGAATGCCTCCTTCTTGCGCATGGGCAGACCAAGCGAGGAGGAGCACTAATGCTCCGGTAAATAGTTTCATTTTTTGAGTAGACCTTTTGATTGGGAGTTACAGATCGATATCCGGGATATATATGATGTCCTTCACCCATTTTAGGTTACGTAGGTAGTCGACTGTAAGTTTTTCCGGGCCTGAATCCATTTCCAGAATTAAGCAAGCCAAATCCTTCTTTCCCTTCCTGGAAACGGTCATAGTACCAATGTTGCATTCGTCATTGCTCAAGATGCCCGTAATAAACGCTATACTACCCTTCACATCCTCCGCAGTGATAATCATGGTATGCGAGTTGGCAGTAAAGATGGCATCAAATCCATTGACCTCAGATATTTTAATCAATCCTCCTCCACGGCTTTCACCTACGAGGGAAACCTGCTTTCCATCTTTTTCGAGAACCAGCTTTATAGTATTAGGGTGCATAGTCGAGGCATTGCCTACTGACCGAAAAGTCCATGCTAAACCCCTTTGCTTGGCTTCATCAAAGGCAGTCTTGATGCGTGTATCGTCAGTTTTGAAGTCAAGCAGTCCGGCTATAATCGCACGATCACTGCCATGGCCTTCATACGTGCGTGCAAAGCTGTTGTAAAAAGTAACCTGAGCACTCGTCGGCTTGCCACCCAGTACGCGCACGCCGACACGACCAATACGCACCACACCAGCCGTGTGAGAACTAGATGGACCTATCATCACTGGACCTATCATATCAAATACACTGCTTCTTTCTGCCATAAAATCTAGACGGCTACTTCAGCCTTTATATGCGGATGGGGATCATAATTCTCCAACGTAAAATCCTCATACCTGAATGAAAAAATATCCTTTACTTCCGGATTAATTCTCATTTGCGGTAGCGGACGAATGTCGCGTGTCAACTGCAACTCGGCCTGCTCCAGGTGATTTGAATAAAGGTGCGTATCTCCAAAAGTGTGAACAAAATCACCCTCCTCGAGATCACAGACTTGCGCGACCATCATCGTCAACAAGGCATACGACGCGATATTGAAAGGTACTCCCAAAAACACATCGGCACTCCGTTGATAAAGCTGACAAGACAGCTTGCCCTCAGCGACATAGAACTGAAACATGGTATGACAAGGAGGTAGTGCCATATCCTCTACATCGCCCACATTCCATGCACTAACGATCAATCTGCGACTGTCGGGCGTTCTTTTGATTTGATCAATGAGTCTTGATATTTGATCATGCTTGCGACCCTTGTGATCAGGCCAACTTCTCCATTGTACACCATAGACCGGCCCAAGATTTCCGTTCTCATCAGCCCACTCATCCCAGATACGTACTTTATTTTCCTTGAGGTATTTGATGTTGCTGTCCCCCATCAGAAACCAGAGCAGCTCGTGGATAATCGATCTCAGATGCAGCTTTTTAGTGGTAACAAGCGGGAAGCCCTCAGCCAGATTGAAGCGCATCTGATAGCCAAACACACTTCGCGTACCCGTACCCGTACGATCCGATTTGTCCACACCATTGTCCAATATATGTTGCATCAAATCGTGATATTGCTTCATCCTCTTCTATTTTTGATTATGTTGGGTTAAAGGTACCATTTGCCACCAAAAAAAGACGGATCAGTAGCAGAATATGAGCAAATCAACGGCGAGATACATCATCCTTGGGCTGCTTGTCATAGTGCTCTTTTCGATCACCCAGCTCTCCGCACTCCGATTCGATTACGACTTTGAGAGCCTCTTCTCCACAGATGATCCTGAGCTCGTCTACTACCAGTCCTACCGGAATAAGTTTGGGAACGATAATGACTACTTATTGCTCGGTTTCGAACCGGCGAGTGGCGTATTCAATAGCGATTTTCTTACCAGAATCACACAGCTGTCGCAGGAGCTCGCGGCACTTCCTGAGGTTACGCTGGTCTCAAACCCCAGCGAAATACAATACCCAGTCAAGACTCCCCTGAGCATGGTACTCGTACCCTACCTTCATCCTGACAGTGATGAAAGGCTTCAGCGTGATAGCATCTCACTTGCCAGTGAGGCAGGACTCATGGGACTACTCATAAGCTCAGACCTCAAGTCAATAAGGCTGATCATCAGACACCAGCCTTTGGATCTGGAGGATGGCGGCATTCTAATTAAGAAAATAGAACGGATACTTGCTGATCAAAACTTTGAGAAATACTACCTCGCGGGAAAAGCAAAAGCTCAGGTCGTATTTGTTCAGAGTATCCAAAAGGACTTTCAGCTATTTCTGGGAATAGGTGCACTACTCATCATGGGCGTCATGTGGTGGATATTCCGAAGTGCTCCCCTGATACTGGTGAGCGTTGCAGTGATCGGTCTGGTGCTTGCTATCACGTTGAGTGGCATGGCCTTGTTCAAAATACCTATCGATGTGATGGGCGCTTTAATCCCCATGATCTTGGTGATTGTCAGCATGTCCGACATCATCCACTTTTCTACCAGGTACCAGGATGAGTTGTCTCATGATCAGGATACGGTCAAGGCGCTCACAACCGCATGGAAAGAGGTAGGCCAAGCCACACTATTGACTTCCGTTACCACGGCTATTGGCTTCTTCACCTTGCTCACAGCTTCATCCAAGCCCATCAGTCAGATGGGTATCGTGACAGGTTCTGGAGTTTTGATAGCATTTGCAGTCACATTCACCCTCCTACCGGCAATCATCACGATCTGGCCCGATTTTATCAAACCAGCGAGGCACGGTAAGGATACCTCTTCGAATAATTTGGCTCCCGGACTGGCTTTCATTCAAAAGAATAACTTAAGGATCAAATTAATTTTTGGACTAATCACCATTGCTGCAATCATTGGCCTTGCCAAACTGGAGATAGATGCCAAGCTGATCAGTGACCTACCGGAACCAAGCAGCATAAAGACCAGCTTCGTCTTCTTTGAGGAGAAGTTTGGCGGCTCAAAGCCCTGGGAGCTTAGCATTGAATTGCAAGATGCCAATAGCTCTGTTTATGATCCGGCGATCATAGCCGAACTAAATCAGCTTTTAGATTATATCTCAACTACCTACGGAGTTTCATCACTAATGAGTCCGCTGACACCTGTCATGCTTTACAACAAAGCGCTAAGCAGTGAATATGAAGTTCCGAATCGAGACGCATACAGCAATTGGGGAAGCTCCTGGACAATGATGAGACAAAAGCTGGTTCCTGAAAGTATCCTGGTGCAAAACGAACAGCATGCTCGTATATCCGGGTTCGTTGCAGACTATGGCAGCAAAACCTCTCAGGAGAAAGATCAGGCATTGGAGCAATTTATTGGGGACAACATCGATTCAGACCTCATTGATGTTCGCCTCACAGGCACTACCTATCTGATTGATAGGTCACATGATTTCATCTCAAAGAACCTACTCAGTGGATTATTGATTGCGATCGTGACGATAGCCTTGATACTAGGAGTCGTCTATCGTAAAATCAATCTGGTTTTGATCTCTCTGACTTGCAATCTGTTACCACTGCTCTTTATCGCAGGGGTACTTGGATGGATGAATATTCCACTCAGTTTGTCCAACACGATCATTTTCGCTGTAAGCTTTGGGATTGCGGTGGATGATACGGTGCACTTCTTGAGCAAGTACAATCAGGAGGTAAAGAAAGGCTGTAGCTCCGCTGATGCGGTGGCCAACACACTTCAATCTACCGGTAAGGCCATAATTTTTACCAGCCTCATACTGGTCGCGGGATTCTCTTTATTTGTCTTTAGCTCTTTTCAAACTACCTTCTCCATCGGTCTATTGATCTCGCTGACCCTCGTGTTTGCGGTAGTCATCGACTTATACCTACTACCATCTCTCCTATTGTTTAAATCCAAAAGTGCCGAAAGTCGTTAATTGTCAGGATGCCCAGATTTTTAGTTATCGGTTCGTTCGTACTGCTTCCGCTCATGATACCTTTCATGCTCTGGGATGAATTTTCGGACGTGCCAGAAATGGTAGCTTCGGAAAAAATCGATGGAGTCAACTTTGTCAGTCCCAGGCAAGATTTTCCCGGGCATTGGATGGACTCGATTCATCAGATCAATGCGGATTGGGTTTCAATTGTCCCGTATGCCTTCAGCCGTGGGCATGTCCCGGAGGTCACCTTTGACCATGACAGGCAATGGTGGGGTGAGCGGTCAGAGGGGACTGTCGCACTTATCAGAAAAGCACAAGCGGCTGGTTTCAAAACCATGATCAAGCCGCACGTATGGGTGCGTGGAGATGGCTGGCCAGGTGATTATGATCTCGAGACTGAGGAAGAATGGCTGGCCTGGGAATCCTCGTACTCAAGTTACATCTTGACCAATGCACGGATTGCGGATTCACTCAATGTGGATATGCTGTGTATCGGGACGGAGTATAGGCAAGCCGTCAAAAAGAGACCCGCCTTCTGGTCTCAACTCATTAAAGATTGTCGCACTATTTATAGCGGAAAACTGACCTATGCCGCCAACTGGGATAACTATGAAAATGTCACTTTCTGGGGAGAGTTGGACTATATAGGAGTGGATGCCTACTTCCCTGTTTGTGATCTCCAGACGCCCAAGATAAGTACGCTCAAAGCTGGATGGAAGCCTGTCAAGGCAGACATGAAGGCCCTATCGGAAAAATATCTACGCCCCATCATCTTCACAGAATACGGATACCGAAGTGCTGACTACTCTGCGGCAGGGCATTGGGAGTTAGATCAGCAAGAACTCACATTGAACCTTGAAGGGCAAGCCATCTGCTATCAAGCCTTGTACGAGGAGTTTTGGACAGAAGACTGGATGGCGGGAGGTTTCTTGTGGAAGTGGCATCCCGACCCGGTCACCTCAGGTGGTAATGCCAATACTCGCTACACCCCACAGAACAAACCAGCTATGGCCGTAATCAAGAAGTGGTATGGGCAGTAGAACTTCATCATAGCTGAGATTCCCACGCCCTTGTGTGAGTCTTCACACACGAGCTGACATCTATAACCGACTAGGCTTAATGCATTGAATTCTTTCACTCTACTGCAAGTCACCCAGTTGGGGGGCTTTTAGGTATAGCAGTCACTTGTCCTTCTTTACATATAAGATGCCTACGGCATGACTGTCCGGGTACGGTTTGCGTCTCAAAAAACACACAATAAAAAAACAGCAGAGACCGGTGAAATGTTGGTGAACTATCAGCCTCACTCGCTATGGTTTGTGTCTCCAAAAACGAGCTGTCAGTAATACCATAACAGGTCTGCGACCAAATGAGACCTTGTTCACTCTATTGCAAGTCACCCCGTCAGGGGTCTTATACATGCGGCAGTCACTTGTCCTTCTTTAAGTATAAGATGCCTACGGCATGACTGTCCGGGTAATTTTTAGGTCTTAAAAAACACACAGCAGAGACCTGTGAAATGTTCATGAGGACTACTAATAGAAAAGATTCACAGAACTACAGCTTCCAAGTTCACTGCCGGTAATCACAAACAGGTTACCATAGTCACTGTCGCTAAAGTTCTCCAATGAAGAACCGGTGAGCAGATTCACCATTGCGGGTACGGTGTTGGAGTGTCCTGTAATGAGGATGGTCTCACCCCGATGTTTGTTAATCACTTCTTTGAGGAAGTCTTCAGCATTTGATGGATCATACTCCATCACCTCAAGGTCATTATCTTTGGCAGTAGGGGCTCCCGTCATTCGGGTGCGTTGATATGGTGTTGAGTAGACTGCTGCAATCGGATGTCGTTCTAGCATTTCCGCTAGGCGATCAGCGCGATCCTGCCCAATGGACGTCAAGCCTGGATCGTCACCGGAAGATATTTTCTCAGCATGTCGAACAATGATCAATGTGGTAGGTTCTTTTGAAGGCTGGCAGCTGGAAAGTACCAAAATCCACAAAATAGAAATCAAGAAGTATCTCATAAACAATAAATAAAACACAGTCAGTCTGGTAAATCTATCTACAATGGCAAACAAACTAGCAAAAGGAGACAAAATACCCTCGTTCAAATTGAAGGATCAAAACGATGAATGGGTCAATATCGATGACCATATCGGTCAGTCTCCTCTTGTTATCTACTTCTACCCTAAGGATGATACGCCGGGCTGTACGCGAGAGGCCTGCAGTTTCAGGGACAGTTTCGAGGATTTTGAAGCCCATAACGCCAAGGTCTTTGGTATCAGTGCTGACAGTCCACGCTCGCATAAGCGTTTTGCTGAAAAACATCGGCTCAACTTCACTCTGCTCAGTGATCCTATTCGAAAAGTGGAGAAGCAATTTGGGGTAACAAGAAGCATACTTGGACTCCTACCGGGAAGGGTGACCTACGTCGTGGACAAATCGGGATCAATTCAACATGTATTCAACTCACAGTTGAACGCGGACAAGCACGTCAGAGAGGCGATCCGTGTGATCAAGTCGATGTAAACACATTTCATCACACTGTCTTTCAGCGCCTTATGAATATTGATAATTTATATGTAACTACATATAATGTACATGCGTATAAATAACCAGTGGAACTTAAATACATACACATGGAAACTGCAACTAAGATCAAAACCTGGGCCATAGACCCCACACATTCTGAAATTACTTTTAAAGTGAAGCATCTCGTGATCTCTACCGTAACCGGAAAATTCAATGAGTTTAAAGGAAGCCTGACACAAAATGGTGAAACACTAGAGGGTTCGGATATAGCGTTTAGCGCTGAAATAGACAGTATCACTACCGGAGTAGCAGATAGAGACAATCACTTGAAATCCGACGATTTTTTCAATGCAGCGGAGTATCCTCAAATGATATTTGCTGGTAAGACATTCAAAAAAACTGGTGAGGACACCTATCAGCTGGTTGGTGACTTGACGATCCGCGATGTGACCAAAGAAGTGGAACTCGAGGTAACTCATGGGGGCACTGTAGTAGACCCTTATGGGCAAACCAAGGCTGGCTTTGAAATAGAAGGTACGATCAACCGCAAAGACTTCAACCTGAGCTGGAGTGCGATCACCGAGACCGGATCAGTAGTCGTAAGCGATGAGGTCAAGTTGGCGTTGAATGTGCAGTTAGTCGCCCAGTAACGACCAATATTTAAGATATGCTTCTTCTCTCTCTCCTTGAAGAGGTAAAGAGAGAGGGTTGGCTAACACATATCAGACATAATTAGTTAGACATCTAAAACAACTAGACAATGGCTACTCAAATCAAAAAACCTCAGGCACAAACCGATCACGACATTCATCCATTAATCACCAGGCGATGGAGCCCTAGGGCATTCGCGGATACGCCGATTGCTGCAGAAGTCCGTGACAAGCTGTTCGAAGCAGCGAGGTGGGCGGCCTCCTCTTACAATGAGCAACCCTGGAGATTCGTCTATGCGCATAAAGGATCAGAGGCCTATGATAAACTTATGTCGGCCATCAATCCCTTTAATCAGGCATGGGCCAAATCCGCACCGTTGCTCATACTGGGGATCACCAGAAAGGACTTCAGCCGAAATGGCAAAGAGAACAGGCATGCAATGTATGATCTCGGTGCAGCTGTCGCCAATATGAGCTTACAAGCAACGGAAGAGGGTATATATTTCCATCAGATGGCCGGGTTTGATCCGGATCAGGCGAGTCAAGTTTTTGGGATACCGAATGAATACACACCCGTCGTGGCGATAGCCGCGGGCTATCTGGGGGATGCCGCTACCCTACCGGAAAACCTTAGAGAAAAGGAGTATGCACCACAACAAAGAAAGAAGATAGATGCCTTCGCTTTTGATGGTGAGTTTAATGATAAGTAAATCCGTCATCGAGTTAAGCTTGTTTTCTGAAACCTCTCCTTACCCTCTCAATGAGAGGGATAGAAGGTGCTTAACTCAATGACCAGTTGATTCAAACAAGAAAGGAAAAGCTATGAAAACTGTATTGCACAGAGCAGAAACAAGAGGATCAGCCAACTTCGGATGGCTGGACAGCAAGCATACCTTCAGCTTTGGGAGATACTACAATCCCGAACGCCTCAATTTCGGCGCGCTTCGCGTACTCAATGATGATATCGTGACCGGAGGCGCTGGCTTTGGTACGCATCCACATGACAACATGGAGATTGTGTCCATACCCTTGCGCGGCGACCTGAAACATGAAGACAGCACTGGTCGCGGTGAGATCATCAAGACGGGCGATGTACAGATCATGTCTGCGGGTAGTGGCTTACAGCATAGCGAGTTCAACCCCAACAAAGACAAAGAAGTCAACTTCCTTCAAATATGGGTGTTGCCTAAGGAGCACAACATCACACCGCGGTACGATCAGAAGTCGTTCGATGTGACAGAGCGGAAAAACAGTATCCAGACGGTCGTCTCTCCTACTGATGACAAGGCTGTCTGGATCAATCAGGATGCCTACTTCTCGTTGAGTGATTTATCTCAAGGCACATCAATCGAGTACAAGATGAATCTTTCTGGCAATGGTGTCTATGTATTCGTGCTTGAAGGTGAAGCTACCGTCGGCGAGAGCTCTCTGAATCGCAGAGATGGACTAGGTGTTTGGGACACTGAGCAGGTAAACATCACTGCTTCAGCAGATGCTCAACTGCTCTTCGTCGAAGTACCGATGCTGGAGTTGGCTGGATAACTTTATCTTGCAACGGAATAAAGAGAAGCCCGAGTGAAGATGTACTTCGGGCTTTGTTAGTGGTTATCGTCAGACCGCTTCGAGCGGTCAGACGATTTGAGTCAATTGTTGATTTCTGCATTTCCAAGTGCTATCTTGACGTAAAGTAGATTATCTATATCCATGCCATCTCAAGACGGAACCCAGCGATCAAATATCAAAGTCGGCGATACAGTCGATATCGTCCAGAAGCATCATCAGCGATCAGGAGAGCTGACCCGAGGTGAGGTCAGCAGGCGTCTCACCAAGTCACCTAACCACCCTCATGGCATTAAGGTACAGCTCGAAACTGGGGAAGTTGGCAGGGTGAAGACGGTTGTGGAGGACGATTGAATTACGGTCACACATCCGCGACAGGCTGGACTATTTGTTTTCAGTGTTCTGCATACAAACCCAATTCAATTAGTTGGTTGTATGACTTAATGGTCTCTGGGCCCATTGACGATTTTATCGTATCTCGAATTCCTGAATCTTGACAATTGATGATCGTAGGATGAAAGTCCGTGTAGATATATGCATTTGAACCATCTTCAAATTCGTCGTAGCTCCTTTCAAAAAAATTTAACACTTTATCTGTTATTTCCAACTGGCCTTGACTCGTCCAAGTAATAGTCAGTTCAGCTACACTAGATAAAATCCTGGCTCCAATCCACCCAGTATCCTCTTGGTCAAATTCAGCCCATGCTTCCATCCTACACAATTCTGGTGTCAAGTTCCTCAGTTCAGAATAAAACGTCTCTGTGTTTTTCTTTCTAACGCCCATTTGTCTATCGCTTCTCAGAGTCACCTACAGGAACTCTCAGCTTTCATCTCCCCTCTTTCAACTAATTATCAATTGACAATTCTCCATTATCAATTAGCCTCACCATCCTATCCCATAGTCCTCGCCAAAATTGCTGGATCCACCCCAGAAGGAGCCGCTATCCCAGTCAAACCAGATAGCGTTAATCGGACCAGAAGTATGAGAGCGATACTCCAGATCATAGCCCATTTCTTTGAGCTTCTTACGCGTCCATGGTGGCGTGTTCTCATTCAATAGTAATCTGCCCGGTTCGATCTTATGATCACCGAAGCTGCTCTTCATCTGGAAGCTATTGAAGTTGGGAGCCTCGGCTGACTCCTGGACATTCATGTCAAACTCCACCATATTGAGGAAGAATTGCAGCAGATTTTGATCCTGACTATCTCCTCCCTGTACCGCAAAGGATAGGAATGGTTTGCCGTCTTTGAGCGCCAGGCTAGGAGTCAAAGTCGCTCTTGGTCGCTGACCAGGTTGGATCACATTATACGGACCTTGACTCGCATCCAGAACAAAGCTCTGTCCGCGCTGGCTCATACCCACGCCGGTATTGCCAGCGATTACAGCAGGTATCCAACCACCACTTGGGGTGATGGATACCACCCAGCCTTCCTTGTCGGCGGTTTGGATACTCGTAGTGCCTGCATAGAAGCCCTCTGTCTCCGAGAAGCTGCCATCTTCCAGGTAACCAACCGGATCTCCTTTGAGCTGCTTGTTCCACATGTCCAAATATTCCTGATAAGGGTTTTCTCCATCCTGAAATTGGTAAGGATCTCCGGGTCCAATTTCCTCATCATTACGATACATATTCATCTCCTTGGCCCGTGACTTTGCATAGTCTTTGGAGAGTAATCCATCAATTGGCTCTGCCGGGGGCGTGTACGGATCACCGTAGTAAAAATCCCGATCTGCAAAGGCCATGTTCATCGCCTGATAGAGGGTGTGGATGTAGCGCGCCGTGTTGTAGCCCATCTTCTCCAGGTCGAAGTTTTCAAGGATATTGAGTGCCTGCAGGAGCACCGGGCCTTGTACCCAGGTGGTCAGCTTATAAACATCAATGCCCTTGTAATTGGTCTTTACAGGCTCTTCCAGGTATACCTCCCAGTTGGCCAGGTCCTTCTCCGTGATCAAACCACCCTGCTCCTGTGCACCCCGCGCAAACTCCTTGGCGATATCACCTTTGTAGAATCGGTCATATGCAGCATAGATCGCTTCCTTTCTTGATTTTCCTTTCTTCAAGGCATTGGCCTCTGCCTCCACGAGCTTATTCAAAGTATTCCAAAGGTCTTTTTGTACGAATATCTCACCTGCCCTGGGCGCTTCTCGGTCTTCACCCGGGTGAGTCAGATAGGTCTTAGCAGAATAAGGCCAGTCCTTGATCTTGTCTTTATGATATTCCATTGCGTTAGCGGCCTGCGCCTCTATGGGATAACCCTCGGCCATCTGCATAGCTGGAGCCAATACCTCCTTAAGGCTCATCGAGCCATATTCTGCGAGCATGGTCATCAGACCACCCGGCGTGCCTGGCGTTACCGCATTGAGAGGGCCATACTCCGGGGGAAATTTCAAGCCCTTCTCAGCGTAGAACTCCGGTGTGGCTCCTGTGGGCGCCACACCCAGGGCGTTTACGCCTATCACTTTGCCAGTGTGGGGATTGTAGATCAAAGCCTGGGTCTCACCTCCCCAGCTGAGCACGTCCCACATGGTTGCGGTAGCGGCGAGCATGGCACAGGCAGCATCGACCGCATTGCCTCCCTTGGCGAAGGTCAGTGCTCCTGCTGTTGCACCGAGGGGCTTACCAGTAATGGCCATCCAATGTTTGCCGTGCAACACAGGTTTCTCTGTGCGCTGAGCAGTAGACATGTGAAAAATGGAGAGGGATAGAAATAGTAAGAGGTAGCGCATAGTCAAAGTGGTTTTGGTAAATGAAGTGACCCAATGAAATTAATCAAATCAGTCATATACTCCTAGGAAACCTAAATTGCTACATTCTAAAACTTCCCTCCTTGTTGTGTCTTTTGACCAACGAGCCAGCATTTACTTGTTGTCACAACACCAACTAGGGCGCCTTCCAATTATTGAATTTTTGCCGACCCTATGTTTAGCCGATTACGATATATATCTCAAATCTGCTATCTTCAGATCGTAACTGAAATTTTATGGCAGAGCAGACCCATTACCGCACCTGCAACCTATGTGAGGCCATGTGCGGGCTAGAGATCAAATACGAAGGCACGGATATCAAATCGATTAAAGGAGACGAAAAAGACCCGTTTAGCAAAGGCTTCATCTGTCCCAAAGCGGTTGCACTTCAGGACATCTACCACGATCAGGATCGGCTCAAGCTACCGCAAAAAAGAACCGGCAGCACCTGGGAAACCATCAGCTGGGCTCAGGCCTACGATGAAGTGGAGCAAGGCATCAAAGCAGTACAGCAAAAGCATGGCGATGATGCTGTGGGTATCTATAGCGGCAACCCCAATGTGCACAATCTTGGCTCGATGCTCTTTAGTTCAAGGCTGCTCAAAGCCGTGCGTACCAAGAATAGATTCTCGGCTACTTCTGTGGATCAGTTGCCCCACCACTTCGCATCGCAGTGGATGCTCGGCAACTCCATCCAACTGCCCGTTCCCGATATTGATCGCACCCATTATTTTCTTGTTTTTGGCGCTAACCCTATTGCCTCTAATGGTAGCATAATGAGTGCTGCTGGTATGCCCAAGCGCATCAAAGAACTTCAGGAGCGCAGCGGAAAAATGATTGTCATTGACCCACGAAGATCAGAGACAGCTCAGCGTGCCGATGAGCATTTCTTTATTCGACCCAGCACAGATGTCTATCTACTGGGTGCCATTTTGAACATCCTGCTATCAAAGCATCCCATCGAGCTTCCCGATTACTATAAAGGCTATGACGAGTTGCCCTCTCTTTTTGAGAAGTTCACTGCTCAGAAAGTCTCGGATATCACTGGGATACCTTCCAACGAAATTGAAAGAATAGCCGAAGAGTTTGCCTCCGCCGAAACTGCCGTCTGCTACGGTCGCATGGGTGTCTCGGTACAAGCGCACGGTGCGCTCTGCCAGTGGATCATCTACCTGATCAATATGGTCTCCGGCAACTTTGATCGTCCGGGTGGTATGATGTGCTCCAATCCCGCCATCGATGTGGTGCATACCAAACCTGAGGGTACGATGTACAGCTATGCCCGATGGAAGAGTCGGGTACGTGGCTTACCAGAATTTGGCAATGAGCTCCCAGCCGCTGTGATGGCAGAAGAAATGCTAACCGAAGGTGAAGGTCAGATCAAAGCCTTCATCTGCAATGCTGGCAATCCGGTATTATCCACACCGAACGGAGAGAAACTCGACAAAGCTTTGGCAGGACTTGAGTTTATGGTCTCGATTGATATCTATCTCAACGAGACCTCCCGTCATGCCAATATCATCTTGCCTCCTGCTGCAGGCCTGGAGACCTCTCATTATGATTTGGTTTTTCACAACCTTGCTGTCCATAATCATGCGAAGTTCAGCCCGGCATTATTCCCGATAGGGACTGACAGAAAGTACGATTGGCAGATCTACAAAGAGCTTGGTGAGCGATTCTCAAATATGAGTGCCATTAAGAAGCTGGCAGATAAGCTGGTCACACCTGAAGTAGTGGTCGATCAAGGTCTCAAAAGAGGGCCATATGATATCCGACTCAAAGACCTTAGAAAAAATCCGCATGGGATAGACCTTGGGCCACTGCAGCCAGTACTGCCTAAGCAGATATTCACACCCGATAAAAAGGTGGATATGGTACCGGAAGTGCTCGTAGGCGGATTGAACAAGCTAGACTTCAAGACTCCTCCGTCAGACAAGTACCAACTGATCGGCAGGCGGCACCTGCGCTCCAACAATACATGGATGCACAATAGTGAAAGGCTCGTCAAAGGCCCCAAGCGCTGTACAGCTATGATCCACCCCGATGATGCAGCTAAGCTAGGGATCATCGACGGTGAGTTGATCCACGTCCACAACGAGCATGGCAAAGTGCAAATTGAGGCTGAGATTAGTCAAGGACTAATGCCAGGCGTTATCAGCATCCCGCATGGCTGGGGTCATAATAAGGAAGGCATTGGTTGGGCAACAGCTCAGGCGCATGCGGGTGTTTCGGTTAACGATCTTACCAGCGATCAGGAAGTAGATGCCGTTTCTGGGAATGCTGCTGTGAATGGGGTGTTTGTGGAGGTTTCTAAGGTTTGAGTAGAGGCTTGAAATGAGGAGCACCAGCGAGAAGCTGGCGCCAGTATAAAGTCAATAGATCGGGCCGCTTTACAAAAGCGCCCCACCTGGCGCGGAAGTTATTTCCGTGCCTTATGCCTTAAACAACATCACGGAACTAAGTTCTGCGCTAGTAGTATCGCTTTATAAAAGCGCTCCAGATGCATGGTAACGAATCGTCTGACCGCTTGGAGCGGTCAGACGATTGATAACAAAAAAACCCTCGCTGCTTTCGCAACGAGGGTTTCACTTACCACCAGGAGGCGTTGGGGTTATGCCGCCATCGCCTGTGAATGTGCATCTGCCTTCGCAGCTTGCGTTAATTCTTTTTGGTTCTTCATTTTGATTACACCAAACTTATTGAGCAGCTTAATCACCTGATAGGTAGGATCAATCTCGTGCCATCTGATACCACCGAAGTTAGCTCTTGAGCCATACTTGTGGTGATTATTGTGGTAACTCTCTCCCATCATCAAGAAGTCAAATGGAAGGAAGTTGCGAGAGGTGTCTCCTACTTTGAAATTGCGGTAGCCATACTTGTGCGCAAACCAGTTGATGATAGCGCCATGGATCGGTGAGAACATCCACTGCAATGGCAATAGTAACCACAACCACCATACATCTACGAAAGTCCAGTAAACGCCAAAGTATAAAGCTCCCCAGAATAACCTTGATGGCCAGGATCTGGCGAATTTGTCAAAAGCATCCCATTGGGGTACACCATCAACGAAACGATCCTCTGGAATCACTTTTTTAGCTGCGATAGCTGAATAGATCGTCTTGGTCTTCCACATCATCTTAAATAGCGATTCATCGTACTTAGGTGAGTGTGGGTCGCTCGGCGTATCCGCAAAAGCATGGTGCATACGGTGCATAACACCATATCCATATGGGCTCAGATAGTTGGAGCCCTGGAATATCCAGGTCAAAACGAAAAAGACCTTCTCGGTAAATTTGCTCATGGTAAACGCCGCATGCGCAGCATACCTATGTAAAAAGAAAGTCTGAAAGAACAGTGACAAGTACCACTGTGCAATGAAGAATGGAATGATTACATTCATAACAAGTCTTAATATTTAGGTTCAGGGTCAATTCGAGAGTCGGGTCTTTCCCCTCCTCACCTATTAAGACAGGGCCACTTTAGATTCGTGACAAAAAAGGATAATTATTTTTCGAGTTTTTTTCTTTCCTCAATCTCACGGTTGAGATTTGCGATCAATTCTTCCGGATCACCGAAAGAACATGCATTAGAAAAGCTCTCAAGTAGCTTGGTGTGATTTGGTAGATCGACTTTGAATTTCATTTTATCCAAAGACATTTTCTCCTTAGCTCTGGAAACGATCTGTCGACAGTGATCCTTCTTCTTTTCGAAGATATCCTGAAGCTCGTCATACTCATAGTCGAACACCTCTCTCATAAGAAAAATGGCTTTTTCAACTGGCTCAAGCTTCTTGTGCATAGCTGCTAGCGCGGTAGAAATCTCATTTTCCAGATCAAAGGAGTCGAAATTGATCATGTCCGAAAGTTCGAGATTTTGAAAGGTCTCGATATATTCCTTCTTCTTTTGATTGAAGGCATTGAGGTGATTGATACAGTTGTTGGTGACAGCTCTAACCAGATAAGCTCTGGTGTTTTCAATCTTGCTTTTGTCAATGCTCAGGTACTTGAGAAAAGTGTCCTGCACGATATCCTCTGCATCATGAATACAACCTACCATTTTAATCGCAATGGAGTTGAGTAATGGTCTATAGAGCGCTATGGTCTGTGTCTGTGTCAATTCAGCCTTCTAAGTATACTGCAAAAGTAATAGGTAATTATTAATCATGTATGATCTCAGTCAGTTATCAACAAATCAGCCAGTCACTTTCACCTTAAGATTGTCCTTCTCGCCAAATTTTGTGCCTTCAGGAGTTCTGTATGGCTGAAATGGAATTTTTAGAAGGTTGCCCAGCCGCTCATTTTCTTCTGCCGCCATGTGGGTATCTATACCATACTTCAATTCAGCTGTGTTTTCTACACTAGCAAACGTCCCAAAGATCCGATCCCAGATAGAAAAGATATTACCATAATTGGTGTCGCTGAGCGGCTGCATATAGTGATGATGTACTTTGTGCATGTTGGGAGTGACGAATATATAACTCAAAGCTTTGTCTACACCATTAGGCATATTGATATTGGCGTGGGTGATGTGGGCAAATAATACAGACAAGCTCTGATAAAACATCACCATCCATATCGGAGCACCTACAATCACAACTGCACAAATAGTAAAGAAAATCCTAAATACGGTCTCTCCGGGGTGATGTCTAAGCCCTGTGGTAACATCTACTGTGGTATCGCTATGGTGCACGAGATGAAACTTCCACATCCACTTCACCTGATGCTCGAGCCAATGGATGAAGTATGCACCAATCATATCCAGTAAAAGCACCCCTACTACCACTTGCGCCCACAGCGGCATGTCTATGAGATAAAGCAAGCCAAACTCATTACCGGAAGCCCAGTTAGAAGCTGCAAGCAGTGCTCCCGCCAATCCGAACCCAATTATTGCGGTAGTCAGCGTTAAAAAGAGGTTGATGCCTGCGTGCTTGACTTTCTTGTACTGAAACGAAAACAAAGGAATTACTCCTTCCAGGATCCAAAAGAATACCACTCCTCCTAAAAGAAGCCCTGTTCGAAAGACAGTTGGTATATTTTCAAAGAAGTCGATAAACGCATCCATAGTTCATTCGTTGGGTTGATCTAATAAAAGTAACTACCGATGAGGTCTCTGCCAAATACCTTATTTGATTGTTACGATGTTGCCGTCCTGGCTGACGGAGAACTCAGCCAAAGCTCTATTAGCAGGACCCGTCACGACTTGTCCTCGATTGTCAAACTCCGAACCGTGACAAGTACATCGAGCCAGCTCACCCGTAAATGCCCAATCCCGGGTACATGCAGAATGGGTGCAAACGCTGGTGAATGCTCTCAAACTTCCGGCTACATTGACTATCAGTATGTTCTCTACTGGATGGAGCAACCAGGCATCCTCGGCTTGAAGGGATTGGAACACACCTGATGATATATCAAAGGTAATTCCTGTATCTCCTCCTACATCAGGGGTACTTGTGTCATCATCATCTCCACAGCTAATCAGCGAAATACCCATGCTTGTCAATAATGCAGCGGCACCAGCCTTTTGCAAGAACTCTTTTCGATCAATCGTTTTTGTTTTCATATCATTTTTATTTTAGGATCAAACCAAAAATGAACCTAGGTGTTTTGATACCGCTTAGGGCCCAGCGTCACCTACATTTCACATAAGGCTAACACCCAAGCCCAGAGTAGTACCTACACTAGTGATGAATTGTATTAATTATTGCTTGGTAGAGGTTCAGGTAATGTGGAAATTTAGCGCTGGTATGAAACACCTTGGCAGAATACTTTGGATAGGGATAGCTTTAATCACCTCACATTTGAGTGGTTATGCGCAAGAGCCACCTCACGAGGTAGCGAGGGCATGGAATGAAGCTGTACTTCATGCGATTAGAAATGATTTTGCAAGGCCAACTGTCCATGCAAGAAACCTATTCCATACTTCATTAGCTATGTATGATAGCTGGGCGCTACTTGACAACAAAGCAGAGACCTACCTTATCGGCAAATCCATAGAAGGATTTCAGTCCCCGCTAGATCTGGAGCAACTCAGTCAGGACACCTCACCGGAAATGCAGCGAGAAGCTGCAAGTTATGCAGCATACAGGGTAGCTTCTTTCCGTTTTTCATCATCTCCCGGAACACAGGGTTCACTTGCCTATTTCGATTCGCTCATGACGCATTTCGGGTACGATACCTCAAAAGAATCTATCGACTATACCGACGGAACCGCTTCCTCTCTTGGGAACTATATAGGAGCCGAAATCATCAAGTACGGACTGCAGGATGGTGCCAATGAGCAAGACGATTATGCTAATCAATACTACTTTCCCGTCAATCCGCCACTGGTAGTATCTCAAGCCGGAAACCCAACCCTGCTCGAACCAAATCGGTGGCAGCCTCTGGCCTTCGATGTTTTTATCGATCAGAGCAACAACGTGATTCAAGGCACTATCCCGGATTTTCTTAGTCCGGAATGGGGAAATGTGCAGGGCTTCACATTGCGGCCATCCAGCGCACAGGTTTTCTCAAGGAATTTCAATGACTATCTTGTCTATCACGATCCGGGATCTCCTCCACTCCTATCGGAAATGGATGCCAATTCAGCTGAGTATCAATGGGGGTTTGGGCTGGTGGCACATTGGTCTGCACATCTTGATCCCGCTGATGGTGTGCTCTGGGATATATCACCGGCGAGCATTGGTAACGTCTCGTCGCTACCGCAATCATTCGAAGAGTACCATAGCTTTTATAAACCCGAGGGTGGCGACTCTGGTGAGGGGCATGCGATTAATCCGAAAACAAATGCTCCCTACAGCCCGCAGGTCGTGCCACGGGGAGATTACGCTAGGGTACTTGCTGAGTTTTGGGCTGATGGCCCGGACTCGGAGACCCCTCCCGGACATTGGTTTACCCTCCTCAATTATGTGATGGATCACCCCCAATTCGAACCCAAGTATAAGGGAGAAATACAAATTGACGACCCATTTGAATATCAGGTCAAAGCCTATTTTACACTTGGAGCCGCCATGCACGATGTAGCAATCACTGCCTGGGCTTTGAAAGGTTGGTATGATTACATCCGACCAGTATCGGCCCTTCGCTTTATGGCAGATCAAGGACAAAGCAGCGACCCTGATGCGCCAAACTATCACCCTCAGGGAATCCCATTGACAGAAGGTCTGGTAGAATTGGTTGAAGCCAATGACCCATTAGCTGGAGCAAATGGTCAGCATGTTGGTAAAGTCAAGTTCTATACTTGGAGGGGCCCGGCTTTCATCACTGATGAAGCCACTGACGTGGCTGGGGTCGGTTGGGTGCTGGCAGAAAATTGGTGGCCCTATCAACGACCCACTTTCGTGACACCACCGTTCGCAGGCTATGTCTCAGGTCACTCTACTTACTCACGCGCTGCTGCGGAGGTACTCACTGAGCTGACAGGAGATCCTTACTTTCCTGGTGGTATGGGGGAGTTTGTTGCAAAGCAAAATGAGTTTCTGGTTTTTGAAGATGGCCCAAGTGTGGATGTGACACTGCAGTGGGCTACCTACAGAGATGCATCTGATCAGTGCAGTCTATCGAGAATATGGGGTGGTATCCACCCACCTGCTGACGATATCCCGGGAAGACTGATCGGTCAGGAGATCGGTCAGGAAGTTTTTGCGCTAGCCGATCAGTACTTCGAAGGACAGGTTGTCCTCGGTACCAATGAACGTCCACAGCCGGTCAGATTGTACCCTAACCCAGTCAGGCAGAATGATTACATCAACATCGATATGGACCACCCGATTGATCGTATTGAGATTTTTGACTTGCGAGGAACCAAAAGGCTCGAGCGGCAGACACGGCTATTGGACGGCCAACTCTCCACTCAGGGACTAGCGCCTGGACTCTACTTTGTAAGGATAAATGGTCTTACTACTCTAAAAATAATTGTTAATTAGTCTTCCATGATTTTATATTGTTTGAAGATTGACAATTAAATAACTCCTATCTTCATCACTTTAACAATTTCAAATTGATGACGAATAGACTATTCATATTTCTGCTATTCTTAGTCTCGTCCAACCTTGGCTGGACTCAGGAAAAGAATTTTATTGACCGCCCTTATCTAGAAACTTCGGCGGATGTTGACACTTTGGTAACTCCAGATCTGATTTATCTTAAGATTCTTATCTCTGAAAGTGATACTAAAGGAAAGGAATCAGTGGAGAAAATGGAATCTACTATGCTTTCAGTCTTGAAATCATTAGAAATAGACACTGAGAAAAACCTCGTGTTAAATGACCTTGCTAGTAACTTTAAGAATTATTTCCTGAAACCTTCCGATATATTAAAGACCAAAAGTTACACTTTAGAAGTGTCAGACGCGAGAACGGCGGGTATGGTTATTTTAAATCTTGAAAAGATCAATATTTCCAATGTTTATCTTGATCGAACAGAATACTCTAAAACCACTGAGCTACTGTTACAACTAAAATCGATTGCTATACAGAAAGCTCAAAACCAAGCGAGGCACTTAGTCGAACCTTTGAATCAAACATTGGGGCCAGCCATATTTATTTCTGACGAAGCATACCCCAACACTGATATTAGTTCGTCTTTGTCAGGTCGCGTATCAGGAATAGTCATTCGAGGAGTTTCTTCAATTACATCTGAAAATTCCATCGAATCGAAAATCGATTTTGAGAAAATTCAGTTAAAAGTCAAAGTGCATGTGAAGTTTGCAATCAATTAGCAAAAATGACTGGCTTCACATGAAACCCGTCATTTTTGTAAATTTCCTACTCACTTCTCAATGACCGCACAGGATTGCTCCGTGCTGCCCTCATCGTTTGATAGCTCATGGTGAGCCATGCCACGGCCACTGCCAGCACACCTGAGATGACGAAAGTGTTGATGCTCAAATCCGTACGATAAGCGAAATCACTCAACCATTTGTCCATGCCGAAATAGGCCAAAGGGGCAGCTATCCCAAACGCTATCAACACCAACTTCAAAAACTCTTTGGAAAGCAGTGCCATGATCCCGACCACTGATGCACCAAGTACTTTGCGAATGCCGATCTCCTTGTTGCGTTGTTCTGCAGTGAATGCCGCCAGACCGAAAAGCCCTAGGCATGCAATCAAAACGGCTAGTGCCGCAAATACTCCAAATATCTTTCCGATCTGCTGTTCTGCATCGTATAGACTATTGAACCTTTGGTCCATGAAACTATACTGGAATGGTTTGCCCGGAGCAAATTCATCCCACTTTCCCCGGATAAACTCAATGGTGCCGTTCATATCATCGCCGGCAAGCTTAAAACTGACGTATCCGCGCGATCGGCCTAAGTAGAGTACCATCGGATAAATGGTCGCTCTGAGCGATTCGTAGTGAAAGTCTTCTACAACCCCTATTACCTTGTACGGCTCAACTACGGTCTCCTGCTCACCCCCACCGAACGTGCTGATTGTTTTTCCGATAGGGTCATCAAAACCGAATTCCTTAACAGCGGCTTGATTGAGAATGATGCCGCTTGAGTCGCTCTGCATATTGCGAGAAAAGTCCCTACCGTCAATAATATTCATACCCATCGTCGATATGTAATCGTGATCGATCCGCCAATTGCTAATGATGTGCGTGTCGTTCTTAGGATCCATCCCTTCGAAAAATATTGTATTGTTCGATTCGGTGCTTACCGGTAGGAAACTGGTGATCGTCCCGCCCTTGACACTACTGCTCGCCACCACTTCATTTTTGAATGATTCAAGTTTATCCCCCATGAGCCAGGCGTCATTAATCATCAGCACCTGCTCTTTGTCAAAGCCAAGCTTCTTATTCTGGATATACTCAAGCTGGTCAAAAACAACTGCTGTACCTACGATCATGATGATGGATAGCGAGAACTGGAATACAACAAGCCCACTCCTGATCATTCCGCTTTTCATCCCTAGCGTAATCTTTCCTTTTAATGTCTCAGAAGGCCTGAACTTTGACAAATACAGCGCCGGATAGCTACCGGCCAGCAGGCCTACCGCAATCATCAAAGTCACCATCAGTCCAATAAACTCAGGGCTTAGTAAGTCGGTGTAGACGAGTTGTTTTCCCGCCAGGTCATTGAAGGATGGTAATAATGCAAAGCAAACAGCATAAGCCAGTACAAACGACACAAAGCTCAATACCAACGCTTCTACCAGGAACTGCTTAACCAAGAGATGTCGGTAGGCACCCAGGACTTTGCGAATACCTACTTCCTTGGCACGGTTGGCTGATCGGGCCGTAGAAAGGTTCATGAAGTTGATGCAAGCGATCAACATGATGAAGAAAGCAATAGCCGAGAAGAGGTAGACATAGTTGATATCTCCATTGGCTTCCAGCTCGCCCAGCTTATCAGAATACAGATGAATATCCTTTAACGGAAATAAACTATAACCAGCTGCATTTCCCGAGCTGTAGAAGGTCTCCAAATCCATTCCCATGAATTGCTCTACCTCCGGCCCGATGTATTTCTCTACCAGTGCAGGAAACTTAGCCTCAAGTGCATCCGGGCTGGCGCCCTCCTGAAGCTTAAGATACGTCACGAAGTTGAAGCTCATCCACATCTTCATCCTGCTCTCATCAAGTGAAGCCATTGATAGCATAAAGTCAAAATGAAAATGTGTGTTGCGAGGAATATCTTCAAATACCCCTGTCACTTCATACTTGTAGTCATTACCGAATACAAGGGTTTCACCTACAGGATCATTCGCGCCATAATACTTCTCTGCCATCGATTTGCTAATCGCCACTTTGTCTGGACCTTTGAGCATACTTGACGGGTCTCCCTGCATTACGGGTAAGCCAAAAAAAGTGAAGAAATTGGAGTCCGCAAATACCACCCTCTTTTCTTTGAAGGTCTGCTCACTCCCCAACTTCTGGACGAGGTACTCACTTCTCTGGCGCAGGCGCACTGCCTCTGTCACCTCCGGATAATCATTGACCATGGCCTCTGCCGCGGGCACACTAGCGAGGCAGGTGTTGAAAGTATTGCCGTTGATCGTACCCAAAAAATCTAATCGATAGATCTGATCTGCCTGTTGGTGATGCTTGTCATAGCTGATTTCATCAGCTACATAGAGCAGGATCATCAGAAAGCAACTGACTCCAGCCGTGAGCCCCAGGATATTGATAAACGAATAAAACTTGTGCTTAATTAGGTTACGAATCGTAACATTAAAATAGTTCTTGAACATGGTCTTGAGTTTTTGAATCCAAGACTTAGATGCAAAAACTCAGCGGACGGTTTCAAGAAGGGCGAAAAACTTTAGATGGCGCGAATAACCTCGAGCGCCTGGTCTATTTCAGATTCGTTGTTGTAGATGTGCACGCTATGTCGCAAGAGCTCTTCGCCTACTGATCTGGGCTGGAGACGTTTCTCCTCCCAGAGTCGCTTTTGCAGTGCCGGGCCGGTAATCCCCTCCACTGCATACGTAGTGATCCCCGCACACATATCAGGATGAACAGAACTGTGAATAGTGACAGAATCAATCTCTTTCAGACCCGCTCTCAAATAGTCGCCCAGCCCCTTTACCCGTAACAACCACTTTTCGCCACCAATGGTATTGTAGAAGTCTATAGCAGCATCCAACCCAACTAAGAGGGATGGATTGCCAGTGCCGTACTGCTGCAGTCTGAATCCATGATCTTCGTAGTTCTCCCAATTATAGCTTGCCAGCGTACACCAGACTTTGTCCACCTGATCAGGCTTCACATATAAAATACCATTGCCGCCCGGAGCGAGTAGCCACTTGTGTAGACTGGCGTAATAGGCATCACAATCAATATCCTTTACATCTACTTTGATCTGACCTACCGTTTGCGCACCATCGAGGATGGTGAATATGCCTCGCTTCCTGGCCTCAGCACAAATCTCCTTTACAGGCATGACTACCCCATACACGGATACCATATGGGGAATCGCAATCACCCGAGTTCGTTTAGTGATTTGTGATAATACAGCATCCACAATCTCCTGCGGGTCATTAGCAGGTACTGGCATGGTAGCTTGCTTATAGACTAATCCCTTTCGCTTAGCCAACTGCTTCCATGCAGCATAGCCTCCGCCGTGCTCCTGATCAGTATTGATGATTTCATCTCCTTCCTTAAGATCAAGGCCATTGGCAATGAAGTTCATCCCAAAGGTCGCATTCTGGGTCAGGGAGATCTCTTTGAAGTCAGCATTGATCAGTGCTCCAATCTTTGTACGAAGCTCTTCATATTGGAAGTAGCCGGATAGCAACTGCGGTCCTTCTCCCTTGTAATCTGTCTCTGCCCCATGCACAGCATTGTATCGCATGTCCTCAATCACTCTTTCAAGGACGTAAGAGGGCTGAGGGCCCATTGTGCCATTATTAAAATAAGTTTGACCTTCTTTTAAGGGAAACTGCTTTCTGATGGTAGCCCAAAAAGTGTTTTCATCCCTCGCATGTTCCAGTCGCCCCTTAAGTTGGGTAAGACTCAGGTACGAAGACTCTTTCGATAAAGCCGAGCTGAGCGGAAGTGCTGCCGATCCGAGAGCTGCTTTGCGAATAAAATCCCTTCGGTTGTTCATGAATAGTGAGGTTGGTTATGAGGAAGTTAATCGTTTATTCAAAAAAAAATCCCGTCTGAGACGGGATTTTTCATTAACTACAGATTCAGTTCAGCTATTGAACATATTCGTCAATTTTTTCTACGAGTTCATTCGATCGTGCTCTAATCGCGGCAGATGATGTGTTCATCAACTTTTCGGTATAGTGCAATACCTCTTCTTTCTTTGCGAGGTTCGCCTCGAACTCTGAAATATTCTCTATACCTACATCAGACCCTTTGGCAGCCAGAGCTACCAGCTTTTTGCCCTCTTTAATATCCTTCTTCATTATAGGGATCATTTCATGTAGGACCTCTTTCACATGGTGGAAATTCCGCGTTTCCAACGCATCCATTAGATCGGTGGATAGCTCTTCCATAGTCGCTTTGTTCCCACCTGAAGTGAGCAATAGAAATAAGGGAAAAGCAAACAGTAAAAATAATTTCTTCATGTCAGTAATGGTTGGTGACAGGACAAATGTATGAAATTCATAGATAATTACTCCATACGTCTCTATATATCAGTGAGTTATATACCTATAATTCAACTATATATTTCATTATTCATCGAAAGTGAGGATTATGACTATTTTCCGTAACAAAATGACAATCAGCTACTTAATAATCCATACGGTTATGTGCAATTATTGGAAATTGAGCTTTGTCGATTGAAATGGGCTATTCGTCGAAAACTAATTGATGAGTGCTATAAAACTATGGATCAGCATGTTATGATGAACCTTTCGAGGTTTAACCCTGATGTAGATAGCGCGTGAAATCGAAGTGAAATAGACTCTGACTAATAGAAGAAATCTGCCACTAATCCGTCTTGATCCTCAGACCTGTCTCCCCCATCATAGACATAGGTTCTTTTCCGGTAGGGAAATCCATTTCCTAAGTACTGATACTCTTTGTCTATTTCCCTGAAAATGTTGCCGGTAGTCTTGTTGAATATTCGAAGACTTGTCCAGTTGTGGCGACTGATTGGTTCTCGATCGATTAGGTGAAATCCCACATCTTTATACACCAAACTGAAAGGGTTGATGAGTGTATCGTATTCGTACTCAATTACCCATCTGTCCTCTAACCTCTCGTCTTCCTGCGGAAAATATGTTTCACGGCGAATAATATCACCGTCACTCCAGAAATAATCGTTATAGACCAGACTTCTCAATCCAGGCGCATACTCTATCATTCTGCTAAGCTGACCCGAGTTATCATAAATAAACTTGTTGATCACCCATGGGCTACCGTCTGATATACTGAAAATGGAATCAATCTTTTCATTGGCATTGTAGTACATGTTCAGTTCAAGAATCAAACCGTTACGAACTCCCACCATGCGTGCTACCTTACCATTATTGTTGTATTCGAATTGACTCACAAAGTTGCCTTCGGGAAACCTAACAATTTGTCTTGAGAGGTTCTTCTCTCCGTCATACTCGAAGGAATAAACCAGTTCCTCACTCTGGTAAAATGCTGACAGGAAACTCTCACGAGGCACTGTAGAATTACTGGTTGAAAGGATCGTTTCGTCATCGCTACATCCTGTGCCGAGTAAGATGAGCATGGAAACTATTGTAAGCCCGGTGCGCAACGAAAGTGACATATTCTGGTAAGGCATAGAATTAAAGATAGGTCCTACTCGGGAAATTGTGTAACTATAACCTGAATGAATAGGTCAAATGTTTCATATTTGCGAAGCTGTTTTTCAAAATATCATAATTAACCGTATCTTCAAAACTGATTTGGAGAACTATTAAAAGAATGAAAATGAACAAATTTACCAACCTTTTGGTGTCTGCATGTATGGTGCTTGTTTTGACCAACTGCGGCTCAGAGAAGAAGAGTGACACGACTACTGAAGCTCCAGCCGAGCAGAGCATAAGAGAGATAGTAGAGCGCGAGTTTGAATACCCCGTTCCTACCTCGTTTGAGGTTACTACTTTGATTCAGGACGCAAACGCAGGTTTTGTATTAGGCATCACTAACGATGTGGATAATGCGGATAAGTACATTTCGGAGTACAACAAAGCGCTTAACCTTGGCATCTATGGCGCTGACCTTAGCTATGCTACTACTTACAATCGTCAACAGGAGACCATGCAGTTTCTAAAAGCTTCCAGAAGCTTAGTTGAAGATTTGAATATCTCAGGCGCATTTAATACTGAGATGGCACAGCGCATGGAGGCTAATATTGAAAATAAGGACAGCTTAATTTCGATAGTTACAGAATCCTTCTACGATACTTACAACTACCTCAACGAAAACGGTCAGGACAAGCTATCCCTACTGGTCATCTCTGGTAGTGTGATCGAGGGTCTATACATCACGACACAACTCCTCATTTCATCCGGATATGATGCCAAACTTGTTGAAGCTTTCGCCCAGCAAAAAGAAACTGTCAAGAAACTTGAATTGCTTCTTGACCAATTTTCAGATGATCCTAACATCAATCGGGTACTTCCTAAGATCAGGTATATCAGCCTGTTTTATGATGGTGTAGGTGAGTCTGAAATGACCCAGGGACAAATCGATGATGTGTCCGCCAGTATTGAAGAAACACGCAACGAGATCGTTGCTGGATAATACCTCGCTCCCGGCATTGCCGGGAGTTTCTTTTTAACCCCCCGCTTTAGGATATGAGTGAGTCTATCATCAATGCCCTGATGCACCTCTTCGCTATTATTGAGAGCGTAAAGGTAGACTCAGACATAGACTCTGGAGAGATCATTGTCAAACCCTATCTCAACAGGAACCTCAATCCCTCCCTTACTTCTGAATATCTCGATCTCTACTACGACTATTTAGATTTCTATAAGCGTAGCTATGAGCTGCTCCCTACTGAGCGGGAGATGGAGATCGCCTCGGTCAATATCCTACAGGTCTCTAAGATTTGCAATCAACTGAATAAAGAGCTTCAGCAACATGAGCGCATCTCAGCATTCATCCAACTGATGGAGCTCATCAACTCGGATAATCAGGTCTCTGAGAAAGAAGAAGAGTTTATCCTGCTCGTGGCGATGAATTTCAATATCCCTCAAGAGGAAGTCAAGAACATCAAATCATTCATACTCGATCCAGAGGGTAAGGAAATAGAAAAATCAAAAGCACTGCTGATCGATAACCGCATGACCGAATGGCCCGAAGAAATGGCCTGGATGATGCGCAAGAAAAGCAAGAAAGTAGCAGGTGTTACGGAGTTTAAGCATCTATACGTTGATAAGCTATTTGGCAACATACTTGTCTTGCATATTAGCAGCATAGACTCTTTTGTATTCAGGTATCAAGGCCCCCTCAATCTCTATCTGGAAGGGAACAAGATCTATAAGAACAAGTCTTATAACCTGAACCCGGGAGCCATTATCAAGGGTCCTAACATCAAGCCGATCTATGAGATAGATATCTCAAAGCAATTCCTCAAGGTTGACAAGAACAAGAGTATCGTCTTGTCCGGAGAAGACATTGAGTTTCATTTCAAAAATAGCAGCAACGGTATACAGAAATTCACGATCTCTGAAGAATCAGGTCAACTGATCGGGATCATGGGTGGAAGTGGTGCAGGCAAGAGCACACTACTCAACCTACTCAACGGCCAGATCGAACCTGACCAGGGTAAGGTATTGGTTAATGGCTATAATATCCAGAGTGCCATCTCCCACGGTGTGGTCGGCTATGTACCGCAAGACGACTTACTATTCGAGGAGCTCACTGTATATCAGAATCTGTACTATAATGCCAAGATAAGCTTCTCCGACTTCTCAGAGCACCTGCTCAAGAAGACTGTGGACAAGGTGCTGCAGGACCTTGATCTCTATGAAATCAGAGACCTGAAGGTCGGTGATCCGCTCAACAAATCAATTAGTGGCGGTCAGCGCAAGCGTCTCAATATAGCGCTGGAGTTGATGCGGGAGCCAGCCCTACTCTACGTAGATGAGCCCACCTCCGGACTCTCCTCCATGGACTCGGAGAAGGTAATGCTGTTGCTGAAGGATCTATCGAGAAAGGGCAAGCTCGTGATCGTCATTATTCACCAGCCGAGTTCTGCCATTTTCAAGCTATTTGACAAGCTCCTGCTGTTAGATAAAGGAGGACATCCTATTTACAGTGGTAACCCAATAGATGCGGTGGTCTACTTCAAGACGATGAGCACGCAGGTGAATGCCGCAGAGTCAGAATGCCCCAATTGTGGTAACGTAATACCAGACCAGATACTCCAGATCATAGAAGCCAAGGAGATCGACGATCATGGCAGAGCCACCAACAAGCGTAAGGTCCCACCTGAGAAATGGTATCAGAGGTATAAAGAACACATCGAGCCAAATCTCCCACGGGTAAAGTACGAGGAGATCCTACCGGAAAACAATTTCCATATCCCCTCCCGATGGGGACAGTTCAAGATATTTAGTGAACGGAACGTACTAACAAAGCTGGCCAACCGCCAGTATATCCTAATCAACATACTCGAGGGGCCATTTCTTGCCTTCATCCTAGGCTACTTCAGTAAGTATGTGACCGATCAGGGATACATTTTTGCTGACAACAAGAATCTTCCGGTCTATCTCTTCATGGCCATTGTCGTTGCGCTATTCCTCGGCATGTCAGTCAGTGCAGAAGAAATATTCAAGGACCGTCGGATCCTGGCACGAGAGTCTTTTCTTAACCTCAGCAGGACCAGTTATCTGAATTCGAAGATCTCCTTTCTCTTCGCTCTGAGCGCTGTTCAAAGCCTGCTCTTTGTGCTAGTTGGGAGCCTTATCCTCGAGATCCAGGGTACCATGATCTATTTCTGGGCAATCCTCTTTACAACGAGCTGTTTCGCCAACATGGTTGGCCTTAATATCTCATCAGCGCTCAACTCGATTATCACTATTTATATCCTGATACCATTCATTCTGGTACCCCAATTGCTGCTCGGAGGAGCCATGATCAAGTTTGATGACTTACATGAATCTCTCACTAATAAGGTCAATGTCCCGATTGTAGGTGATCTCATGGCCAGCCGATGGGCCTATGAAGCCATTGCGGTGACACAGTTTAAGGAGAACGAATTCGAGCGACTGTTTTTTGATGCTGAAATGGCCGTCAGTCAGTCTTCGTTCTACAACTCATTCCTGATACCTAAACTGGAGAGTGTGGTGGAGCGGGTAGAACAGGAAGTAGAGCTCAGTGGTAAGCCTGAAAATATGGCCTACAGCCTTTCTCTTCTTCAAAAGGAGCTTAGGAAGTTTGAGACTTATTACAAGAAACCGTCATTCCCATTCATTAATGATATAACCCCAGAGAACTATACCGTCACTCTTGGTAATCGACTGAAGGGGTATTTGGAAGCACGGAAGCAAGAATTTCGTGCCGACTATGATCTTGCTCTACAACAAAAAGACAGCCTTTATCAAAGTCTGGTTAAGGAATATGGACGTGAAAAGTTGATCAGCTTACAGGAAGACTATAAGAATGAGAGTCTATCCAACCTGGTACAAAATCGTGATGAATTTGAGAAGATACAGGAGATCAAAGGTGAGTTAATTCAAAAGAAAGACCCCATTTACACAAGGCCACATTCCAACATCGGTCGAGCCCATCTCTACGCCCCTTATAAGGTGGTAGCGGGTTTTGAGATTGATACTTTTTACTTCAACCTGCTCGTACTTTGGATAATGACAGCCGTACTCTACTTCACTTTGGTAAACGACAGTCTGAAAAAGCTGCTCAACATCTTCAACAGACCGGTCAAAAAGGAAAAGAAGTCGACTAGCTAAAAATCTTTTCCAGTACCTTCCTGGTGATCAGATAAGTTGGCTTTATGCCTTCCGAACCAAGACTTCCTGATGCCAGTGTATTACCTGTTTCCAGAGGGTTATCCGACGCGTAGTAGGCATATCTCACTTTTACATTCCTGCGTATACTCAGCCTGATTCGGGAAGCTGACTGAATGGCCTTCTGATAGTGTGCGCCTTCCATTTCAAGTCCGACTGCCCGCCATGAGCTATCAAGGAAGTGCATGAGCACGTCTTTATTTTGTAGCGAGGTGCCAAGCACGCTAATCATCGCTCCCTGATACGCGCCAAGTCCATAGCCTTCAAAGTCCTCTAGCTTAAAATCATTGTTGATGGGGTAGTTATCGGCAGTTCCTTCAAAAACGTGCGAGGTAGGAATCATTAGATCGCCTTTGCCGCCGATGAGTATTCCAGCCTTACCCATAATGGACACAGAGTTTACATCCAGCTTATACCGCTTGTTCCCTACTTCATACACCTTCAGCAGCTCATCCATACACTCATAAGCTTGCTCACCAAATGCATAATCCATAACAATAAGTACAGGTGCCTTTTCGTTGGCAGGAATATTCAAACCTGGTGCTACTGTCCTGGAACTGATCTTAGCTGTATCTATGATTTGCACACCTATATTAGTACCCGTTGTATCATCAATATGTATTAAGCCGTGCTTCTTAGCATATGGAATGATTTTTTTTGAACGCTTGTCGTTCTTCTCGATACTGATCTCATGCGCTAGCTCTTCGATCTCTTCGAAGCTGTCCAAACCTAGGGCATTAAAACCGTAAATCGTGTTGACAAAGCTGTGAAGATTGGCACTTATGATGTGTAGTGGCCTTGAGATGAGGTCATTGTTGAGCAATACCTCTTTGATATTATCCGCCCACTGTTCGCCATAGATATGGTGGCCGATTCGTTCTCTGAGCATTGCAGAAAATCTAATCTCCCGATCCAGCTCCTCTCGAGACTCCCGGATCGCAAGGCTCCCAAGACCATAGACTATCCTGAAAATGCTATGGTTATCAGGGTTCTTGGCAAACTTAGAACAAGCCTCTCGGGTCTCATCGAACGTCCTGCCCAGGATGTTGCTTAGGTAGGTAAACGCTGATTCAATGTTAAATGGTTCTCCTTTGCGCTCAGTTTCTATGATCTCCCCGAGCATGTTCCAATCGTGCGTTTTTCGACCTTTGTGATCGAGGCTATTCTTTTTGATTTTCTCAGCTTCGATATACATAAAGGTGAGGTGGGTGAGTATATCATAGACATCACTCCTACCCCTTGTCATTTCTATGAACATCTGTTGATCATCAACGCGATAACAGTTACGTCTACGTTTAGGTGGGCTGATAATCTCAAAATCCGACTTCTCAAATCCCTCTCGCGAAATCAAATTGATAATCTGGCATTCTTCGATACCCTTTGGCAGCCGATCAATCACATAGAGCAACCCGTCCAACTCCACCTTCTCAGGATCATTAAGCAACCCGTAAATCTCCGGACTCAATTGGCACATGGCCTGGATCAGCGACTCTCCTGATACACCGAGAGGCTTGTAGTTACCTCTCATGAAAAGGTGTCTCATCGTAATATAGAGTCGCTCAATTGCAGCTCGGGATTCTTGTGCTCTTGTCCGTGTGTTCATAGGCAATTTAAAATTTGACAAAGAAAGACCAATTGGCGCTCAAAAAAAAAGAGGCTCATAGCTAAGCCTCTTCAATTTCATTGAAAATGGTGCAGTTATTTTTGCATCCGCATCCATACTTCATCAATAAGCAAGTCTTCTGTAGGTGTGCCCTCTTTATTAACATTCACGCGATTCACATACCCCATATGATTCCATCTACCACTATCGAATGAGTAGGTAAACTCAATATCGGAACCCACTGTTTCTGATCCCGGTGGGTACATCATCTGAATCGACTCTGTATATTTATCTGCCGTCAACTCATAGGTGCCTCCACCTGCTTCAAAGACTTCATCACCTTCACCATTATACTTGACCCATACAAAATGTGTGGGCGTTATCAACTTCATGTACTTAATAAAATCCGGATACTCCATAGCGGTAGGCGCGTCACCTTCTCGGTAGGTGATGAGATTCCATGCCCCTGATACTCCCGGTTCGTATGTATTAGGCTGTTCACTCACCCTTTGCCATATCTCTTCAATCTTCGATGAATCCGCCATTACTACTTCACCGCTGGTTTCATCAATGGCCATAGATTTGGCATATCCAGTGTGGTACCATTTGCCATCTTTCATCTCTACCGTAAATGGAATGGCCTGGCCTAATTCGTTTGACCCGGGGGGCATAAAGAATTTGATATTCTCTGTATATACACCATCGGAATACTCATATGTACCCCCTCCGATACCCACCAATTGATCCTGATCTGAATCAAAACGATACCAGGTGAAGTGTGTAGGTGTAATATGCTTTTGATAAATCACTGTCTCAGGATGGCTGGCCCAATCACCCACATCATCATCCATATAAGAAACGAGTTCCCAACTGCCCACTAGCGGATTGTCTTCTTTAGCTTCGATTGATTCTGAGGTTTCCGTCTCCGTGGATGACTTTTCCTGGGAGCAAGCACCTAATAAAAAAATCGATAGAACGAGGTAAACACTTGAATATCTCATAAGTTAATTTGGTTTGTGTAGTGTCACGCCAAATAACTTACTTAAAAAAAGAGATATTTCAAACTAATCTAAAAACTATAGAGACATCTAACAGCACTTAGTTTGACTTGACCTTTCGTCCAGGTCCTAATGACTTCACAATCCCCAGTCTAATTAGTAGTATCCATGGCAATCCATGAAACACCAAATCAAAGTAGTCCATTAGTTGCATGCCAACTCCTCCACCGGCTACCCACCTCATTTTGCCAACAATATGTGGCTCTGGAAAGAATGGTGCCAGTCCAAGCGTAAGCGCTAAGATCAGGACTGTTGACCAGCGATTAAGCATTGGAAGCTTCCTTGATGAACCTCGAGGTAGTATTGATCAATTGTGCCTTCTGCATAGCTCCCGTATGCCTCCAAAGTATCTTTCCCTTTTGGAATAATATCATTGTTGGGATGCTGCGAATTCCGTACTTCGCCGCTGCTTTCTTATTCCGATCCACGTCCACCTTAAGCACTTTCATCTTCCCATTCATGTCATCCGCCACCTCTTTCAAGATTGGGGCCATCATTTTG
This sequence comes from Cyclobacteriaceae bacterium, assembly GCA_965229505.1. Taxonomy (GTDB): domain Bacteria; phylum Bacteroidota; class Bacteroidia; order Cytophagales; family Cyclobacteriaceae; genus UBA6059. The sequence continues at coordinate 4,208,001 of OZ245881.1, read as the reverse complement.
CAAGGCCCGCACCAATCGGCATAAAAGTCAACAAGGACAGGAGTCGGGCTATTTATTATCTCACTAAAATTCATATTTACTGAAATTGTCTACAAACATGAACATACAAACATATATTCATGGAAAGAGTTCCCCTTAGTGCATTCTATCTGCTCTCGGCTCTAATTCAGCCATAATTTTCGCTTCAGTATCTAATAGTTCAGACCATCTGTTAGATACGTATTCCTTTGGCATGTACTCCTCAGCAAGCGAAATAAAATTGTGATAGTGGCCGGCCTCAGAGATCATCAATTCATAGTAGAATTTTCGTAAACCCTCGTCAGCTATATTTTGCGATAGCAGCTTGAATCGCTCGCAGCTTCGCGCTTCGATTAAAGCGTTGACGAGGAGTTTTTCTACAAGTTGCTGCTCCCTGCTCCCCCCCTTTTTCATTTGTCCATTCAGTGCAACCACATACTCGTCCTTGCGTTGCTTTCCGAGTACATAACCTCTACTTCTGAGTTCTTCTATCACCCTTTCAAAATGACTCCACTCCTCTGCTACTACTGGCGTGAGCACATCTATTATGCTCTGCTTATCAGAATAGGATACAATCAGTGAAATACAGCTCGAAGCGGCTTTTTGTTCACAATAAGCGTGATCCACCAATATATCTTCAATACTCTTCTCAGCGATATTGGCCCATCTCGGGTCTGTCGGAAGCTTAAGGCCCAATGTTGTTTTTTGATCCATATTTAGTCAAAGAATAGCCATCTGATACCAAGGTCAAAGACGCGTTGTTGTCCCGGGTAAAATGGAGTGATTTGATATCCGTCATTACCATCCGCCTGATTGACATGTGTCATCTTTACGAATATTCTCACCTTGTCCACTCTCAGGTTGAAAAATAAATCAGCAGCCAGATAGCTCTCCATCAGGTATTCGTCCTGAAGAAAGAACTGTTGTGTAATCGGGTCGTAATCATTGGCGAAATAACCATTACGCTGATAGAAGTTAATACCTACCTGCACCGGCATAAAGTTGTTGAACCATTTGCCTTCGTAATACAACTTGCCGTTCATAAATAGATCCGGTACCCTATAAACAGACTTAGCTTCTCCACCCACCACTGTGTATCTCACGTCCGCCACCAAGTGAAAGGTATTGTTTAGATGAAGATGCAGATCTGCACCATATGACGAGAGCAGCAGCCCATCGCTGGTCTGGGTTGGTCTTTTATCAGTATCGAAGTACACATAGTTGTCAATGGTCGATAGGGATATTTTCGGTTGTATGGCTCCAAAAGGGAAGTCTAGCTTCAACCGCCCGTTGATCTGATTGGCAAAAGTGGACTGGAACGAATTGTGCCATTCGTAGTGGTTGCCGAAATAGTCGGATTGCAATAAGGTCGGCACATACAGGGCACTCTGATAATCCACTTCAAATAATGGATTGTTTAGCACTCCGCTGAACTTGTAATTACCGCCTTGCAGATACTCGAAATGTCCATCCAGATTATTCCGCTCGTTGAGATCAAATCGCAAACGAGCTCCACCATAGTTCTCAGCCAGATTTCCACCTCCGGGGCGGTAAAAACGGTAGTTCATCGATATATCACGCCGCTTGATATACAGGTTATAAAAGAATTTTGAGATGGTGCCTTTGATACCGATCTCATTCTTTATTTCTCTATACTCTGACTTCTCCTGAGTAGAGTCGGTCGAGATTAGGAAATCCTCATAGTAGTCTGGCGTATCGCTGAGTGGGAAGTCTGTATACTCCGTGGTTTGACGTTTGTAGAATGTCTCCCAGTAGAACTCCATAAACTTCGAGTACTTATACTCCTGATACTGGTGAAGCTGCATTCTTAGATCTGCATCCTTGGCATTGTAGAGTTTGATTATAGCGTCTTCGTATTGGAATAGTGCATTTCTGGTCGTATCCTCTCCTACCTCCACACCTCCGGTTTCGATCACTTTGTGATCAAACCTCATAACATTGGCAATAAATGTGTATTTATTGTCCTTGGAATGGTAGTAGCTGAAGAAATCCATGGTATTGCTCAGTGCATTGCGATCTCCTTCATTGGCCAATACACCGATCTGCTTGTCGCTGGTGATTTGCTGTATTCCAAAGCCGACATTCCAGTGAGGTCTGACATTGCGGGCAAAATCAAAATCAACCACCGACCTGCCCATACCACCAAGGCCGGCATAGAGGTCAATAAATGGGGACTTGGTGTCATAGTATCGGAAGTCCTCGGGATCCTTCACAAAAGGATCATAGGCGTTATAACCACTTTGCAGACCAATGCTTTGGGGCATTTGGTAAAAAGTAGACCACATAGCAGTACCGTTGTTGCCTAGGTCCTGATATACATTGCCTGATCGATCTCTTACTGAGAAGCGCTCAACATCAGTCAGGATGGTGTCTATGGTAAGAAACTTCCGCTGATTGTACTTGATATTGGCGAGATAGGTATACTCAGTAGTAGTTGGGCCATAAACGAGCGTGGTACTATCATCAAGTATACCTGATCCGCGCCTGCTTTTTCTTTCCCCTTGATCCTCCTGCTCTTCATCATCCTCCCGAGGTGGTCCACCTCTATCCTGAGCGATCGCTAGCTGCGCCATGGCCAAGCACAAACAGAGAAAAAATATATGAGGGGATTTTAGCACGCGCAAAAATAACAATTCAATCAGAGAGGACTGCCGATTTCTGAAGTTGATCTAAGAACTCCTCTTCTCTATCTAAGAAACTTATTTCGATAGGTAAGAAATAGCACGGGCAACTACTGAGTTCGGTCTCAAATGCCCTCAATTTAACGGCATCCTTTTCTGTCGTAACCAGTATCGCATCTTCATTGGATTTGAGCAGATTGACCATTTTTTTTACATCCTTTTGCTTGTAATCGTGGTGATCCGGGAAGTCCAAATGAGTTGATATTCCTCCCAGGTTATTAAGATGTTTGATCATGGGCTCAGCGTTCGCTATTCCAGTTACCACAATAAACTTTTTAGCAGTCGTCTCAGCTTTCGATTTGTCAAAAATCCCGGCTAGCGCTGCATATTTTACGGTAGTGAAGTAAACGGGGCTATGAGGAGCGTATTGCTGAATGGCGGCTATCATTTCCTGCTGCCTAATTGTATCTACTTGGCTCGGGCATTTGGTTACGATGATGGCATGTGCCCTACTGGCATATTGTCTGGACTCACGAAGAAGCCCGGCCGGAAGTATATAGTCATCGTAAAAAGCACTTGAATACTCGGTGAGTAGTATCGACATTGATGGACGAACCCTTCTGTGCTGATACGCATCATCGAGTACTATAAAATTGGTCTCTGGCTTGTCATAGAGTAAATGTGGGATTGCCAAGGCACGATCCTCGCCAACGGCTACCGCCACGTCCTCACCCCATTTGCGATAGTACTGAAAAGGCTCATCGCCAATAGTCTTAGCATTAGAAGATTCATCGGCCAACAAAAACCCTTTGGTCTTCCGCTTGTACCCTCGGCTGATTATGCCAACCTGATACCCTCGCTTTTTGAGTGACTTTGTGATGTACTCAACCATGGGTGTCTTGCCTGTACCACCAACTTTCAAATTGCCAACCACGACTATCGGAAGGGTAAATTCAAATGACTTGAGCCATCCTTTGTCAAATGCCAGATTGCGAAATGAGGTGACCAAACCGTAAAGGGCCGCTAAAGGGCGTAGGATAATGCTTTGTACTCTTCTCATTTTGCTCTGCAAAGCTGCATAATACTCTACCAATACACATACGGCATGATGATTTTATAGGATAATGATTCGTTAGCAGTAATTTTAACCACGACTAATCCAAAGATGTGATATGAAAATTGGAGATGTACTTAGCGTCCTGGAGCAATGGGCACCATTACAATACCAAGAGAGCTATGACAATGCCGGGCTGATAACCGGAAAGCGCTCCTGGCAATTGACAAGCGCGCTGTTAACTCTGGACTGCACGGAAGAAGTGGTACAGGAGGCCATGGATAAAGGCGCAAACCTGATCATTGCCCACCACCCCATCGTATTCAGAGGTCTCAAAAAGCTCAATGGCGAGGGGTATGTCGAGCGTACCGTTATCAAAGCGATCAAAGCTGATGTGGCCATCTATGCCATCCATACCAATCTGGATAATGTCTCGACAGGAGTCAATGCAAAGATCGCCGATCTGCTTGGGTTGACGAACCAAAGAGTACTCGCGCCAAAGGCAGGTATGCTATCAAAATTAGTCGCTTTTGTCCCTACCGTGAATACACAAGAGGTACTGGATGCACTATATGTCGTAGGAGCAGGTAGCGTCGGCAATTATGATCACTGTAGCTTTAAAGTAGAGGGGACAGGCTCCTTCCGTCCTAATGAACTGGCCGACCCACACATTGGCCAGTCAAATCAGGATGAGACAGTGTCTGAATCCCGTATTGAAGTCATCTTCCCGTCACACATTCACGGTAGTGTAGTAGCTGCGCTGAAATCAGCTCATCCATATGAAGAGGTGGCTTACTACGTCACTGCCCTGGAGAATACCCACCAAGATGTTGGCGCTGGAAGGATCGGAGAGCTAATCACCCCAATGAAAACATCGGAATTCCTGGATATGGTCAAAGATAAACTTAACGTCACCTGCATCCGTCATACCGCATTTCATGCTAATGAGGTGAAGAAAATAGCAGTCTGCGGAGGATCCGGAAGCTTCCTGCTTAGAAAGGCGATAAGCAGTAAAGCCGACGTATTGATCACGGCAGATTTTAAGTATCATGAGTTCTTCGATGCGGATGGAAAAATTATCATTGCGGATGTGGGACACTATGAGAGTGAGCAGTTTACAAAAGATCTTCTGTACTCACATTTGAATGAAAAAATCGCTAATATTGCACTCCATTTGTCAGAGGTGGACACAAACCCTATAAAATACTATTAACTACACATGGAAAGCACCATTGCGCAGAGGTTAGAAGGTCTTACGACCCTTCAAAATATCGACATAGAACTAGACGAAATTAAGAAAATCCGTGGCGCACTTCCCGATGAAGTGATGGATCTTGAAGATGAGATCGCTGGTTACGAGACACGGGTTGAAAAGCACAATAATGAGCTTCAAGAGCTTGAAGATGGCATCCAGGCTAATAAGACTGGAATCAAAGACGCTGAGAAACTTATCCAAAAGTACGAGGAGCAGCAAATGAACGTTCGCAACAACCGCGAATATGATGCTATCACCAAAGAGGTTGAGCTTCAGCAGTTGGAGATTCAGATTCTTGAAAAAAGAATCAAAGAGAATTACGCCAAAATCGAAACCAAGAAAGAAGAAATTGGTGGTACGATAGAAACTTTGGCTGAAAGAAAGAAAGACCTTCAGACAAAGAAGGAAGAGCTAGAGGTCATCACTGCTGAGAGCAAGGACGATGAAGCAAGCCTCCTAAAGAAGCGTGACAAGTCTGCAAAGAATATCGAGGAGAGATTGCTCAAGTCTTACAACAAGATCAGAAATAATGCGAAAAATGGTCTGGCTGTAGTGCCTGTTAAAAGAGGCGCATGTGGTGGCTGTTTCAATACCGTACCTCCGCAGAAGCAAGCTGAAATTCGTGAAAAGAAGAAGCTTATTGTCTGTGAGCACTGTGGTAGAATTCTTGCTGATGTAGAAGACGCGATAGTAGTTGAGGAAAAGAAGCCTACTAAGAGAAGAACGACTAAGAAAGTGTCGTAATCCCACAATTATGTGTGGTACTAGATATTTGAAGGTATGCTTAATCGCATACCTTTTTTTGTGCCTCACGCTGAGTGGCTTTGCCCAGCATCCGCCATTTCCATCAAAGCTGCTCCCCTATTACCATCAAGCGCTGAATTATGATTTTGAATCCTGGCCATTAGTAGACATTGACACGCTCTCTGCTGCCGATCGTCCAGCGGGGATATACATCAACAGTCTGGCTAGCATTTTACAAGTTGTAATCAGCAAGGAAGATCCAGCTGCGGACAAGAGAGATGAATGGGTTGAACGCTTAGATGAATGCTCTTCAACCAACCCCTCTTGCTCCTTCGCTCTGAGTGAAGTGATCTTTCATCACAGTTTGATTTATTTTCTTCAGGGGGAGCATTTTAAGTCCTTTATTCAGTTTAGAAAGGTGTATCGGTCTGACCTTCAGGATAGTCAAAACCCCTGGTCCCTTAAGACTTCCGGTATGCTCAACATCATGCTCGGTGCTGTGCCTGAGCAGTATCAATGGATCTTTAGTCTACTGGGTTATAAGGGTGATCAGGTCCTTGGGATGCAACAACTTGAAGAACTCATAGCTCACGATACATTTCTAACGCTGGAAGCATTAATGATCAAATTGCTATTCCAGCAATATCTATTTGATCAAAATACCTTTGACGAGTGGTTGAAACTGAGAACAGAATATCCAAACAGTCCTCTAATTCAATTCCTTTTCAACGCCAATGCTCTCAAAAATCACCAGAGTCAATCCGTAATTGACCTTCAGGTAGATTCACATATCGATCAGGTTTATGGTCAATTAGGAGAAGCATATCTAAACAAACTGGAATATGACTCGGCACTACGCTACTTTGAAGTCTATGAGGACAACCTGACAACTGAGGTGACCGCCGAAATGGTACATAAGATTTGGCTCTGTTATCAGCTGCAAGCGGACACTATCAACGCAGCTAAGTATGCCAATAAGCTTTTGGAAATAGATGAGCGCCTATCTGAGGCGGACGAAAATGCCCTATTCAACCTTCAGCTTGGTGCGGGGCAAGACCTGGAACTGATGAAAGTAAGACTGACCACTGATGGTGGTTATTATCAACTTGCGGGTCAGATTCTCAATGAAATAGACAGTGCTTCACTATCCGGGTCACGCTCCCAGGTCGAGTATGTCTACAGAAAAGCGCGTTGGTTGCATCTGATGGGGCAACCCATGGCCGCAATACCCTATTATGAAAAAGTGCTAGCTGAGTCTCCAAAGACAGGCTGGTACTTCGCGCCTAATACGGCTTATCAACTAGGAATGATTTTTGAGACGCAGGGAGAATTTGAAAAGGCTGCTACATACTACGAAATGGTAAGCAATTACAGAAACTATCCCTATAGCAACAGCCTTGAGAATAAATCAAATCTGCGTATGCGAATAATCAACTCTCAAAACTGAGCCATTCCAGGTGGCGGGTCTCATTAGCCCAGTCCAGGGTAAAATTATATCCTGTATAAGTGAGTCGGTACAAGCCAAGGTTAGAATGCTCAAACATGTCCATCCTGGACAAGGGGTAACCTAGCATCCAGCAAATCAATATTCTCATTGCGCGACCGTGCATGCACACCAGCACATTCTTTTCGTTTCCGGATAGGATATTTTGCATCGCTACCTTCTGTCGGCTCATCACCTGATTTGGTGATTCTCCATCTGTGATGGCCTCATCAAGTGAGCCTTCTGTCCAGGCCCTGGTTATGCGCTCATACTCGTTGTGGCCCTCAGGCGAAAATGTAGACCCTTCTTTGTTCCCCCAGTTGATTTCATTGAGGCCTGGCTCTATCTGAAAGGGCAATCCATTTGAAGTAAATAACTCAATGGATTGATGCGTTCTGATAAGCGATGAAACGAATGCTTTCTCAAACGGAAAATCCTTGTAAGCCTCATAGAAAGCCCTGGCCTGTAACCTGCCGGTATCATTGAGAGGTGCGTCAATGCCACTTCCCTGCACCATTCTCTTGCGATTATACTCAGTCTCTCCGTGCCGTACGATATACAGTCTTTTGTATTTCAACCTTTTTCTGTATTGGTTTGTGAACGGCCGCAAAACTATACCAATTTATATACCCCACTATGTCAGATCAGCACATTTCCACCGATGCATTCAACGCCATTAGTAAGAACACCCTAGTTGAGCATTTAGGTATAGAATTTATTGAGGTATCGAAAGATTCTTTGAAAGCAACCATGCCGGTGGATCATCGCACATGTCAGCCCTATGGCATTCTTCATGGAGGTGCCTCTGTCGCCCTAGCGGAAACGCTGGGTAGCATAGGTGCAGCAATGCATACAGACCCAAAGACTCAATTGTGTGTCGGTCTTGAAATCAACGCTAACCACATCAAGTCTGTCAAGAAGGGAAACGAAGTAATTGGTGAAGCAAAGCCAATTCATATTGGAAAAAAGACACATATTTGGGAAATCAGGATAACAAATAAGGATGAACAACTCGTTTGTATAAGTAGAATTACCATGGCGATTCTTGATAGAAAATAATGTCAAGCAGACATAAGAATACAGAAATCCCAAATACAACCGAGGTAGACCTCCACCGCATTCTATCCTATGCAAGTCACGTAGGTGCTGCTTTTGCCTGTTGGAGATCCCCAAAAGATCAGCAGACACACACCATCATTGATACTTCTGGAAAACTGGCTAAGGGTAAAGTGCCTCTCGAGGATGCACCCTCAGGTTTTCTGGTAAGTCCGTTCCATAATGAAGAGAGAGAGAAAGAGGTCTTCTTGCAGGCGGATCTAATGATTACGAGCTCAGGCGGGGATCATGATGTAAAAATCACACTTGATCCCGTACGCTCGGTAGGCGCAAATGCATTTTTGTCTGAAATTATTGCGCAGGGTGATCCCGACAAGGGTTTTGGTTTTGTGTTTGAGCCAAGTCCAAGCGAAATTAATCCGGCTGATGGTCGAGGTGTTTTCATGGATTTCGTTGAGGATTGTATAAGGGCAATTCGAAATGAGCATTTCAAAAAAGTCGTTCCCTCCCGATATAAGGACTTACAACTCAACAATGAGCTTGATCCATTGGCTCAATTCGACAAAATCTGCCAGAGTTATCCTGCCGCCTTTGCCTCGTTCATCTCTGTTCCTGGTCTGGGCACGTGGCTGGGCGCTTCACCGGAAGTCCTTGTCAAAATGGAAGGGGATCATTTTAGCACCATGGCGCTAGCAGGGACACAGCGACTGAGCCCTGATCAGGACTTGAGAGATGTAGCCTGGACACAGAAAGATATAGAAGAGCAGGCGATGGTCAGTAGGTATATCATCAACTGTTTTAAGAAAATCCGTTTGCGTGAGTTCGAGGAGGACGGCCCAAAAACAGTGAAAGCGGCTAACCTGATCCATCTACTTACGGCGTTTGAAGTGGATATGAAAGCCGTCAATTTCCCTCAGTTGGGCAGTGTAATGACCGAACTTCTTCACCCCACGTCGGCCGTTTGTGGTATGCCGCTGGAGCCCGCCATGAACTTTCTCAAGACCCATGAGCATTATGATCGTCAGCTGTACAGTGGCTATCTGGGGCCGGTGAATATCAAAGGAGTGACCGAACTTTTCGTAAACTTACGGTGCATGCGGCTCTACGATAAGTCAGTGCGGGCTTTTGTAGGCGCTGGTGTGACTGAAGCTTCCCTACCGGAAAAAGAGTGGCTTGAGACCGAGTATAAATCTCAAACCATGCTAGATTTGATCAAAGACTAGCGTCCATCAACCCATGTTAAGCCAGGCGATTTACGATATTCCACAGTTATTGCATTTGCTTGGCATCAAGGATGTAATCATCTCTCCCGGATCAAGGTCAGCTCCACTCACCATCGCTTTTGCGAGGTACCCATCTTTCAATAAGTATGTCGTCCCCGATGAGCGTTCTGCTGCCTTTATGGCCTTGGGCATGTCCCTGCAGACTGGTAAGCCAACTGTGCTGGTGTGTACCTCTGGTAGTGCGGCTTATAATTACGCTCCTGCTGTAGCGGAAGCCTATTACCAACAAATTCCCATGCTTATCATCACAGCAGATCGGCCACCAGAGTGGATTGACCAATGGGATGGACAGACGATTCGCCAGCAGAACATCTACGGCAATCATGTGCTCAGAAGCTACCAGCTTCCAAGTACTGATCCCTCTAAAGAGGCGCAATGGCATCTGCTAAGATCAGTCAATGAAGCAGCCCTACTATCCTCTGGCATCACCCAAGGTCCGGTGCATATCAATGTGCCCTTGCGAGAGCCCCTCTATCCTACCGGAAAAATAAGTTACACAGAAGATCTAAAAATCTGGACAGAGCAGCGACCTGCCAGGCAACCTTGCCAAATTGATCTTAAAGAGCTAGAGCAGTTCAACAGGATAGCCATCATACCCGGACAACAGGCCTATGATGAAAAAGTCGCTGATGAGTTAGCCCTGCTCGCAAGCAGACTGCCTGTCATTTGTGATGCTCAGAGTAATTACTCAGGTGTTGAGGGTGTCGTTACACATCATGACCTATTCTTATCTGGTAAGACTGACACCAACCTGTCGCCTGATCTAGTTATCACTTTTGGAAAGTCTGTTATTTCAAAGAATTTGAAATTATTCCTCCGAGGAATACAAGGGCTTCAACACTGGCATATCAATGAAGGTGATTTTAACCCGGACACTTTTCAATCACTCACCAAGGTAGTGAGGTGCAATCCTCAAAGCTTTCTATCACAGTTTTCAGCTGTAAGGCTTGACTCGAGTTATCTGGAAAACTGGATAGCCCTGGAGTCTAGGACTGAAGTTTATCTATCAGGTTGCTTCGAGCACATAGACTTCAGCGAATTTGAAGCCATTAGCAACGTCTTGAAAAGACTGCCAAATAATACGGACATTCATGTCGCCAATAGTATGGCCATCCGGTATGTCAATTTCCTGGGGCTGAAAAATGGGAGTCATCGCCTGTTTGTCAATAGAGGTACCAGCGGCATAGATGGTTCGGTAAGCACGGCGGTAGGTTCCGCCATTGCCGGTAGGCGAAAAACGATACTCATCACTGGCGATCTGGCATTCTTCTACGACCGCAATGGCCTATGGCATAATCATACTCCTGATGACCTCATGATCATACTACTCAACAATCATGGGGGCGGCATATTTGGTATGATCCCGGGCCCAAGAAGTCAGCCTGAGATGGATGAGTACTTTATCACAAGACAAGAATTAGACGCTCGCAATACTGCGAAGGACTTTGGGATGGACTACCGACTGATACGAGATCGAAACGGCTTGGCACAAGCCCTGGCTGAAATGATCAATCGGAAAGGCCTTAGGCTGCTGGAAGTAGAAACCTCTACCAAAATCAATCAACAAGTATTCGACCAAGTAAAATCAGAAATCAAAAACCTATGAGTTCAGCAATAGCGTGGCAAACCGCCAAAGAGTATGAAGACATTACGTACAAAAAGTGCAATGGAGTAGCCAGGATAGCATTTAATCGTCCTGAAGTGAGGAATGCTTTTCGCCCAAAGACAACAGGAGAGCTGTTTGAGGCTTTTTTGGATGCGCGTGAAGATCCCGACATAGGTGTGGTATTGTTGTCCGGAGAAGGCCCATCACCAAAGGATGGTGGCTATGCCTTTTGCAGCGGTGGAGATCAGAAAGCAAGGGGTGAGCAAGGCTATGTGGATGAAAAGGGTGTCGCCCGTCTCAACATTCTTGAGGTGCAGCGACTGATTCGATTCATGCCCAAGGCCGTGATTGCGGTAGTGCCGGGATGGGCCGTAGGTGGAGGGCACAGCCTGCATGTGGTATGTGATCTGACCCTGGCAAGCAAAGAGCACGCTATTTTCAAACAAACAGATGCAGATGTCACCAGCTTCGATGGTGGATATGGTTCGGCGTACCTAGCAAAAATGGTCGGGCAAAAGCGGGCAAGGGAAATATTCTTCTTAGGCAGAAACTACTCGGCTCAGGAGGCCTACGATATGGGTATGGTCAATGCTGTTGTTCCTCATGAAGAGCTGGAAGATACGGCCTATGAATGGGCTCAGGAGATACTCGCCAAATCACCTACATCTATACGAATGCTGAAGTTTGCATTCAATCTGACTGATGATGGCATGGTTGGACAGCAGGTTTTTGCTGGTGAGGCCACACGTCTCGCTTATATGACCGATGAGGCCAAAGAGGGACGAAATGCCTTTTTAGAAAAAAGAAAACCTGATTTCGGCAAGTTCAATAGAGTGTCAACCTGATTAGTCCTTCTTAGCTGAAAGCTCCTTGTCAACGGCTATTTTGGAGTTTTGGAAACCAAACAGTCCTTCGCCGCTCATTCCCTGAACCTCCACTTGAAGGACGGTCTGGCGATCATCAGCATAGAATGAGAAGTCAGCCTCTCCATTATCGTCTGTGATCAGCTCAGGATTCCAGTAGAGTGTCTTTCGGGCATCCGGTATAGCTGAGAGACGTTCCTCTTCGGAGCTGTATTTTGGCGCATAAAACTCTCGGACAACTGAGTAGTTATTATCGACAGCTACCTTGCTCTCGACTGACTGATCGATGTAGTTCTCATTATTTCCAGCTTTGATGCCTTGTTTTGTGGTAACCAGTATAGCACCAGCAGCCGCTCTGTTACCGTAGTATACGGCCATAGCACTAGTCTTGATCACATCAATCTTTTCAATTTCCGTCTGATTGAGATGATTGAGTACGCGTAAGTCCTGTCCCACAGAGGAGCCATTGAGTACCACGAGAGCCCCTAGCCGCTTTTCTGAGTCCCTCAAAAGATCGTTGGTACGCAGTATAACAAAACCTGTCTCAGGGTTATACTTATAGATGTTAGTGACTTGCTTAACCAAATCTATGAACCCTCCTGAAGCACCGGAACCGGTGGTTGTGGATACATTCGATACGAAGTTCAGATCATCAACATCTCTACTCTGGACAAAGTAATGCGACATGACGCTCATCTGGTTTCGCAGTTCATACTTCTCCCCTTTGTCAACTATGACATCTTCCTGTTCCATGATTTTGCCCATAACTTCCACTTCTTTGAGCAAGGTGTAGTTGCCACCAAAGTTAAAATCGGCAAACACATCCATTTCCTTTTGTCGCTTACCTGATTTCTTGTCTTTGGCCCGTTCTGTACTCGCCAAATCACCTTGGGTGGGTAGCAATTCGTTGATGATGGCACTCTTAAACGGATCATTGTCCTCAGTGTCCAATCTGACCTCCAGTTCTTTGGACTTTCCCGGTAGGACGGCATTAAAAACAAAGTCCATCGATTGCTTTGATGAAATCTGAAAGGGTAAGTAAAACTTACCTCGCTCATCCGTCTCTGTGAAGTATGCTTGCATTTCACCGAGTTGCACGATTTGAACCTCCGCCCCGGGAACTATATTGCCCTTTTTGTCATAAACCGTTCCCGATTTCATATCCTGATTTACTGGTGAGGGCTCCTGCACAAGGTCTTTGAGCAAAACATAGTCCCAAAGAAATCTGCGCCAACCGTGCGTCATCATCACCAGATCCAATGCTTCCAGTGCATAGGGGTTGCCAGGCATAAAGTAGTAGTTGGGCGTGGGTATTTCACCTTTGAGCTCACTCGTCAATAGCATGGTCGATAAAATGCTTTTAGTATTAGTGCTATTGATATTCGATAAGTGCGCATCGGTCACAGCCAATGAAAACACGCCTTTCACTGGCTCACCCAGTTCATCATACACGCTCAACTTTCCCTGTATCAGTTCTCTGGGAGTGTATATTGGCTTATCCATCTCCACAGATACATCCAGCCTACGATCAGCATGCAGAAAGACCAGTCGCTCTGTCATCGGCATCCCCTTTTCATCAAAGGCTGTCAGTCTATTTACACCTACCGAGAATATGCTGCTCGGGATATGTAGGGTGGTATCGCCCGTGGACAGAATGGACGTAGACCAGACCAGATTGCTTTGGTGTATAGCCGTTAAGTGAAGCTTAGAGGGGCGCTTCATATTTGAGAATAGCGTCACAGCCAGCGTATCTGTACTCTCATTATCAATACCAATGGCCAAACCCTGGCTTATAGGTGCCTTAAGTGGAAACTCTTCCGAAGAGGTAGGTTCGATAAGTTGAGCAAAATATTTTCTGTTAGGCTCAGTGACTAACGTAAAGCTTCCCAGTCCCTGATAAGTGCTTGATATGGTATCCACAAGATTACCCACATCATCTTTGACAAGTGCTTTAAAGGATACGTTCCTACCGAAGTTGTCAATACACTTAAAAGCGACCTCCTGTGTTTTACCCTCTAGCAGATGGCCTCCCTCTGGCATAAACTGGAGGTCAAAATCACGATCCTCTGTAGGGATGAGCCATTGATAATGAAAAGGCTGATTATCGTATTCTCCCTCAACCCTCATGACATAGTTTACAAAACCTCGACGCTCAGGCAGTTCAAAATTCAAAACCAACTCTCCATTATCCTCTACCTTCACCTTCTCTTCTTTGAGCAAATCATATCCATCACTCACCGAATAGGTCATCTTTAGGTTTTCTAAGCCCGCTCCATCTAATCCTACCACATTGGCTACCAAACTCGCACTTTCCTGCTCGACAAAGTAATCTTTTGAGAAAGATGCCTCAACAAAAATATTGGGTACCACATCCGATCTGATGCTGATCTTTTGTCGATAGACATCCTCCGGGGAAAAGTTCTTCATCCAACTAGAGTAGGCTATTAACTCATATTGACCCGATGTGAGTGAAGGGTTTAACTCAAAATCCCCCCAGGATCTCCCGTTTCTTATCAGAAACTGACCACTCTGAATCACGTCACCGTCAGGTGATACAATCGTGACAAACAGCGTCTTGCTCAATACGGAGAGTTTGTTATTTAAGCTATTGACTGTGTAGGCTTTAAACCACACGTCATCGCCGGGTTGGAAATAGCTACGGTCGACATGCAGATATACTTTCTCCCTCAAAAACTTAGCCCTGTACAGCTCCAGAGAAGAAGATAATCTGGAAATAAAGTCATCATCTTCCCTCATCGATGTGAGGGAAGTGATTAATAAGAACAAAGAACTTAAGATAACGGCCTTGCGCATATTGACTTTTCTTCCTAAACAGCATAAAACAAAAAATCCCCTATGTAAATAGAGGATAATTCATTGAATACCAACAATTTAAATCAACACCCGTTACCAGTAAACTTATATTCTTTACCCTTTTGGTTTACTTCAATACCAAAGGTTTGGCTAATGATCTCAACAACAGACTCAATCGACTGCTGCTGAAACTGAGCCGTCATTTTACAGTTTCCAATGTTGCCGTCGAAAGTCATCTCCACTTTGTACACATCGCTCAGCACCTGGGCCACTTCAGACAAATTGGTGCGATCAAAAGTGATCACTTTATCCTTCCATGCCAGATAATTAGCATTCTTATTATTTCTTTTCAACACACCAGCCTTCCGACTATCTGCCACACCTATCTCCCCGGGGCTTAGGACAACACTTGGGTTGGCTCTTCCATACTCAGCAGCCAACGCAACACTACCTGACTGCACGATAACCTCTGTCATCGTAGCGGCCTCATCGGATTTCACCAAAAATGAAGTACCTAGAACTTTCACTTCAGAGTTACCAGCATCAATAATAAAGGGCGTATTCTCATCCCGTGCTACATCAAAGAAAGCCGTACCAGTCAATTCAACTGATCTAGCCTCTCCATTGAATCCTTCCAATATGACCAGCTTAGAGTTCTCATTCAGCGTGACTACAGTACCATCTGACAATTCTACATCACGTATCTCGTCATCCAGCGTAGCATAAGTAGCAGATGGAGCAATACCAGGAAAGGACATCAGCCAATAAATCAGTCCTAAACCTATCACAAGGGCAATGCCCGCTGCATATTTCATAAATCCGAATGACGTGGATTCGGACGTTACCGTATTCTCACCCATAGAAACCACCTTGGCTTCTTCTCTATGTAACTGTCCCTTCACGGTTGACAAAGCGGACGCTACATCAAATTCCTTTCCCTTCAATTGTTGGTGCCATATATCACTGGCTTCCAAAAACTCTGAAGCATTCTCGTTTGACTCGTTGCGCCAGTCTTCCACTTCCATCTTCTCGTCAGCGGTGGCGTTACCAGAAAAATACTTCGCTAATAATTCGTTCATATTTACTCTTAATGATATTTACACCGAAAACAAGATATCCAGATTTTACCCTTAACTAATATTTTTAAATATTTAATCGGCTTATAATCAGGTTTTTCGGTGCAATGCAAATGTAGAAAATATTGCTAAGGTTCATATTCAAAAGGAAGCGCTTCTGCGATCCGTTCCCATGACCAATACCCGTAGGTCGTTACGGCTAATTGGTCATAGATGAAACCCCTGGCATCTATTGACACCTCATTAATATTGAGTTTGATATAGCTGGTCTGCGGCTTGGAAAGCGCTCCGTTCATTAATTGTTGATTCATGATTGGAGACACGTCACTTTTTTCTTTTTGCGCTAGCATGGCAGCTTCTTCTATATAGGCTGGATTTTCATTTTCCTTGGCGTATACAACCTGCAAATATTCTCTGAAAGAGAGTTTACGCTCAAAGAAAAAATCCCCCTTACTTATGATCTTTTGAGAATTGATCACCGTTTTCTCCTGGCGTTCATTACCTAACGGCAAATAATTAAGTCCATAAATCCTGAAGCCTTCTTTCTGAACCGTATTTTCAGACAGACTTCTTAAAAAGTGGGCCATCGAGCCTCTGTAGCTTTTGAGTCTCGCCTTCCTCCAACGGCGTAGCTCGCCGGGATCATCAGGCTGCAAGGTTTCATACCTCGGCTTCCCAACAAACCTTGTTCTTCCATTCTCATACTCAAAAAGCTCGAGCACATAACTGATCCTGTAGCCCAAAGCTTGATTTTCAATTTGAAGCACGTCATTTGCGCTAGCCTTGAGCACACCAGTTTCATGGTCATGCTCAAATTCCATCACCTCGGGATTGAGTATGTAGCATCTTGACGAGCTGGGTGATGATCCTATAAATTCCTTCTCAAAAAGGCGGTAGTTCCGCTCCCACTCCTTGTCGTATCTGGATAAAATCTCGATTTCGTCCAGCTGGTGCGTCAGCTTCTTGAGGCTTATATTCAACACAAAATCCTCCTCTTCTGTCATTCTTACGAATTGACTCTTGATGCCATATCCCACGTGAGAGAAAATAATCTCGTAAGTGCCGAGGGGCACGTTGCGAATAGCATAAAACCCGTTTGGGTCTGTGGCATCACCCAACATAGTCCTGGACAGGAAGGCATTCACTCCTTCTATCGGCTCCTTAGTATCTTCATCTCTCACCACGCCAAAAACCCTAATTTGTGAAGGGCGATCCATCACTGCTATATCTTCACTTTGTGGGGCTTTTTGTCTTAGAATTACTATTTGCTGCTCGATCACCTTATACTCCAGCGAGGTGCCTATGAAGAGGTTGTTGAGTATATATTTTACAGACTTATCCTTTTCGTAGAGGGTAAACCGCTGGTCTTCGGGGATGAGACTCGCGTTGTAGGCAAAAAAGTAGGAGGTTTTGGCGCTGATAAGATCAAGCATACTGTCCAGTGGAATGTCGTTGGCCGAGATACTTATTTTCTGATCAAGGTCGGGCCTGTCCTGAGCATAAGCTTCTGCCAAGCTCATCCACAACAGAACCAGAAAAAGAAAACGCATACGAGCTCGCATTCTATTCAACATCTTCTATAAGACGCTGGTAGTAGCCAGTAGGTTTGAATTGCCATCAACTTGGCTTTAGATGTACCTTTAATTTCGCTCTAAGCACTTTGAGCGCTTTACCCATCTGAACTTCTATCGTCTTAACAGAAAGGCCCAGGTGGTCAGCGATTTCCTGATATTTCAGCCCTTCAAACCGACTCAACTTGAATATCCGACTGCACTGGGGTGGTAGCTCATCTATCGCGTCGTATATCTTTTGTTCCAAATTTGGCTCTTCGGAAAACTCAATGTGGCTGGAGGTCTCCATGTAGGTCATCACATAGTCCTTGTAGTTATCGCGCACCTTCATGTGCTTGATGTAATTCAGACATGTGTTGTGTACCGAGCGGTAGAGATAGGACTTGATGGAGCTATCAGGGGCAATAGACTCACACTTCTCCCAAAACTTAACGAAGACCTCCTGAACGATCTCTTCAGCAGCCTCTACTTCATCAAGATACTTACGCGCATATCCACAAAGGGCTCTATAGTGGGAATTGAACACTATTTCGAATGCCGCTTCATCACGATTGCGCAAGCGCTGAACCAATAAAATTTCCGAGTCTGTCAATAGTTTAGTTTTCTTTGCACTTAAATTATCCGTGTCCTAATTGATATGCAACAACTGCAGGATAATTCCCCCAAAGTGGGGTATCAACCGAAAGACAATAAATATACCACTTAATCATCATCTACCCTTACTCCAACCCGTCACCTTGAGTCAATTAATTTTAAAATATCATGAGCTAGGGTCTCTGAACCAAGGGCCGCAGAAGCAGACAAATCAGCTTGAGTTTAGGCATGCCCTAAGTTTTATTAGGCAATGGCAAGGCGGTGATGAGTTTTTTGAGTTCAATACTTCGGGAAGTACAGGTCAACCAAAGACGATCAGAATAGAGCGTTGGAAAATGGAGCTCTCAGCCCAGCGCACTATTGACGCTTTGGGCCTATCGGAAAATATGACGGCACTGCTGTGCATGTCGCCAGCTTTCATCGGCGGGGCAATGATGATCGTCAGAGCACTTGTGGCTCGCATGAACTTAACCATTGTGCCTGCGGCCCGTCAGCCATTTGAGCAGCTCACTGTGCCCTTTGACTTTACCGCGATGGTGCCTATGCAGTTGTCAGAATTGCTCGAGTCTGGCACAAAAGAGCAACTACAATATCTGGACAATGCTCAGCATGTATTACTTGGTGGTGCCGGAGTATCCAATGAGTTATTGAAAAAAATAGAATCCCTCAAAACTACTTGTTGGTCTACCTATGGCATGACCGAAACTGTCTCACATATCGCCCTCAAGCAGCTCAACGGTAGCTCGCCTGATAAAAATTTCAAAGTGCTTGATGGAGTCAGGATCAAAACTGGAGATAAGGGTCAATTGTGTATTCGCGACAGGATCACAAATGATCAATGGCTAGAAACAAACGACATGGTGGACATCATCAATGAAAAGGAGTTTGTCTGGCTTGGCAGGCTAGATAATGTCATTAATACTGGTGGAGTCAAAGTAATGACTGACAAGGTAGAGATGGGAGTTGAAATGGTCATGCAGGAGTCATTTCCCAACAGCCGATACTTTATTGCAGGTATGCCCAGTGAGACCTACGGCACTGTAGTAACTCTATTCCTTGAACACAATTCCTTGCTGGATGACATAGACCTCCTAGAAAAAATTAAAAAGGAGTCTCCACTATCCAAATACGAATTTCCCAAAAGGCTTGTAATTTTGAAATCCTTTCCAGAAACAGATTCTGGTAAGATCGACAAGCAACGCATACTCAAAAGTCAATCATGATCGACACCCCCATTATCATAACCTGCAGCACTCAGAATCAGCCCGCTCCGTACGCCTATAGTCAAAGGTTCGTTTTGAACAAAGTTGGCAATTCATTGTCGGTAGAGCTGAAGATGAAATACCTGGATCGAGATACCCTGACTGCTGAAGAAATCTACGAGGAAGGCTTCACTGAAGAGGACGATTATGAATGGAATGTGGAGCTGTCTGAGGCGTGGATACAGGAGCTAGAGCGGGTGATCGAACGAACCACCTACAGGAAGAAACCGGGGAAAGTGGAGCCATTGGCTATCGAGATTGATGACTCAAGCAGCAAAGATCAACCTGCCCAATTCCCTTCCGAATATGATATGTGGGAGTACTTCACGCAAGAGTTGGCGCAGGCTGTGTTTGAGGTGAGCGGCAGAGAACTTCCACTGCAAATCCAAATCAAAGAAATCACAAAAGCGGAGAGTTCGGATTTTACTATCCAGGGCTCCTTCGCTGAGAGATCGGCTAAGGTCACGAGAAATGGTGAAGAGATCGCAATACCCTGGCAGAAACTCAAGTCGATGATTAAGACAGTTTTTATGCCTGACTACCTACCGGAGCTTGCCATGGAGAAGGAACCTAGGAAAAGAGGCTTGTTTTTTTCTATGGAAGAAGGCATATGGTACAAGGTAGGTCATGCCATATTGGAGCCCTCAAAGAAGAGTAAAACCCTGGAACGACTCGAGGAGTTGGTTTCGGAACTATCCGAGCTCTGATTCTTTTTCCAGGATTATTCTTAAGCCATCAAGGGTGAGGGTTGGGATCACGTCATCAAAGGTCGGCTTAAGCGGATGGAGCACATGAGAAAGCCCTCCTGTGGCCACCACTTTTAGCTCCGGATTGACTTCTGACTTAATTCGAGCCACCACTTCTTTCACTATGCCTACATAGCCATAGAGCACTCCACTTCTAATGGCATGAACAGTGTTCTTGCCCACTACGGTATCAGGAAGTTCGAGCTCTATCTCAGGCAGCTTGGCAGTATTCTGTGTGAGTGCCTTGATGGCCGTCCTGATGCCGGGAGCTATGACCACACCCAATATCTCTCCTGCTCCGCTCACGGTCGTGAATGTCAGCGCCGTACCGAAATCTACAATAACAGCATCTGCCTGGTACAGGGAATAAGCAGCCATAGCGTTAGCTACCAGGTCCGATCCGATCTCATGCGGATTGGCAATCTTCAACTCAAGCGTCTTCAGCTTTGCTGGCTCAAGCACAAATATTTCTACCCCTGTCAATCTTGACCAGGTCGCTCTGATCCGCTCGGTCAACGCGGGTACCACGCTGCTGAGGACTACTCCTCTGAATTCAGAATTGAGCATGCCTGCATCGAGCATTAGCTGCCGGACTTTGATCTCATAATCGGCCTGCTGCATGCTGGCATTACTAGGCAACCGCCATTGGTGCCGCCATTCATTACCACTATAAATACCAATGACTATATCTGAGTTTCCTATATCTATCGCGGCTATCATATCGAACTTTAGTTTGCTTCTACTACCACCTTACCTGTAGTCTGACCTGATTGGAAAAGAGAAATCGCCTCATGCATTTGATCGAATTTGAATTGATGTCCGACTAACGGCTTACCGATATCAAGCTGCATCATATCATCTACAATGTCATGCATGAGTTGAAAGTTTTCGTATAGCCAAATCAGGTTGAAGGCCATGACCGATTTGTTTTGTTGAATCATTGCCTGAGGATCAATCTTAGGCCGAGTAAGGTATTTGTAGGCCATTTTCAGGTAGTTGGGTCGCTGACCGGGGGATGCATACTGCGCGGCTCCATAGACGATCATTCTGCCCATTGGCGCTAGCTGGTCAAAACTGACCTGCTGGATATTTCCTCCAATGCACTCCAACACTATATTCAATGGGTGCTCGCTGGTGATTGCACCCAGTTTATCACTAAAATCAGCGTCTCTGACAAGCACTTCATCATAACCCTCTTGTCTGAGTAGCGCTTCCTTATGTGAAGACCCTATAGACCCTATCGTAAATGCTTTGTAAGCCTTAGCAATGCGATTGGCCAATAGTCCTACACCGCCAGCAGCCGAATGAATTAGCACAGTCTGGTTCTGTTGAAGATTGCCAAGGTTGATCAATGAGTAGTAGGCTGTGATTCCCTGTACAAGTAGCGCAGCACCTTCGGCAAAAGACCAGCCGGTAGGTAGAGGTGTTAGATAGTTGCAATTGATATTGAGATGGCTGGCATATGCACCGAATCTCGTCACGCCTATCACAGGTTGACCTTCTTCAAAGAAGACTACATTTTTCCCTTTCTTGAGAATCTTTCCCGCATACTCCAAACCAGGAATGAACGGTCCTGTCGGGGTAGCAGAGTAGATACCGAACATCGCAAAAATATCTGCAAAATTCAGCCCTATCGCTTTTACTTCAATCTGAACCTCATCAGGCGCTGGGTCAGGTAGCGCGTCTGACTGAAGTTGAAGGTTGCCAATCGATCCGGCCTTGGTTATTCTGTAAACTTGTCGCTCCATCAATCACCGAAAGGTAATAAAGGAGGATTAGATCCGTCGAATTAAATAGATAGCTGAGCAAAGGAATAAGTAGAAAGCTCCAAAAAAGAAGAGGGTAGCATTGGCTCGACAGGCTGTGAAAAACTCGAAAACACCTCCAGAAAGGAAAACCAGGCTTGTCAACATAAACAGCGGAATGCCAACATCCAGAAGGTTGATCTTATATCTTTCTTGCATGGATATACTTACTGCATTTGCCGATAGGCGGATGTAATCAACCCACCAAATGCAGTGACGTGACCACAGACTGCAGGCTATGCATTACTCAACGATAGCGTCTACCTGGATGAGATCGGTGAGGCGGAAAAAACGACCTTCCGCGTTCATGCCCTCTATTGTCACCCGGTAGGTACCCACCACATCAGAAGTAAAAAATGTAATATCATGTCGATCTGCTGCGTCGAGTCGGATACCAGACTCCCAGTAAAGCATCTCTCTCAAGTCGGGAAGCCTGGAATGGCTTTGTTCCTCATCATATCTCGGAAAAATAGGTGCGCTGTAATTGGAAAGTCCATCAAGCTGCTTAACATAAGTGTCTGGAGCCGCTGGTTGCAGCTCACTCTTTAGCCTGATATCGACCATACCATACTGTCCCAGCGATTTGTACTTTCTAAGCGACTCTTCTGTATTGAGGATAGATATCTCCTGGATATCCAAGGGATCTAAGTCAAGTACCCATTGTTCGTCATAGGTCGGCATGCCGTTGACAAAGAACAGCGGCGGATGATCTGCGTGCACACCATCCTTATCGATGTAAACCCTTAGCAAGCTATTGTCTCTGAGTAGTACTCCCATGACCACCTCCACGAACATCTCGGTCATACTATTGAACTCGATGTACCTATCCAGGTCAACTGAATAGTCGGCAACAGCTTTTAGATTCAATTTATCCGCACCAGAGTTCCCGGCTCCTTCCTTTCTGTAGAAGTCATAGACCTGATTGATCTTGCGCTTGTACGAGTAGTCCTTTTCTGCTACCGCAACAATGTCGTTGACCCTCCTATCCTTAATATCTTCAGATAATGAGTTCATTTCGATGCTGGCCAACTTCCCGCTAGGGCTGCTGAAAAGAAAATCATCCTCGTCGCTGAAGTCAAACAGTACCAAATTAAACTTCCCCTCTTTGTCCGTTTTTGTCTGGTAAACCTGATCGTGATTAAGCAGCCAAATGTCCAAAGTCTCGTAAACTAGTGGCTCACCATTCACATCCTTCGCGATACCATCGTAAGACAGCAGTCGCTCGGCTCGAAAACTATTGGATGAACCTGACTGATCAACAGCGAGGACTTGAGACCATGGAGCAGCACTCCAGGTATTTGTGAGCATCAATAAATCAATATCCTCTACCTGATTAGACAATGGCGTAGTTGGTGAAAAAGAACTACGCAACTCAAAAGTATTGATGGAAGGAATCTGATCAACCAATTGATCAACTTTGGTTACCGACACTGAAGCCATCAATGGCATATCCACATCATTGAATAATGATAGCTCTATCCTATCTCTACGAGTAGCGTTGCTCTTACTCAAACTGATGTGCGAGGGTGATGAGGTCTCTTTGGTGGTGTAGAAAGGGCGCTCCGCCAGTAGATGGTGTTGACTATCAAAAACCGATATTCTCGCCGGTCCATGCGGCATCAAACTTGACTCCAGATCGGCAATAAAATAGCCAGTCTTCTTGATGTCTCCGGAGATTGCAAAATAGGCAATGCCCTGCGCCTCAACTACTATTGATATGCTGCCATCATCAAGCTCCTTCTGCAAAGCTTTGGATGCTTGTATGGTCATCCGGTATCCACTACCAGATGTCTTTAGCAAAAAGGCCAATCCACTATCGTCCACAAGAGGGAAAGAATACTTCCTTGATTCATCGCCCACATCCACAATGTATTGCTCGTCTTTATTGGGTACCATCACGAAGACGCCAAGTCCCTGGTCATTGGTAGAAAAAGTAGCCACTTCTTTGTCCTTATTATTGCGGATACTTCCCTGGATGGCTCCATTCGTCTTCACCGCTATCTTGTTCACCACACCAGCCACCAAGTGGCCTCCCTCAGGAAAGAAGACTATTTCATCACTAGCTTTAGTCTCTACTTTGAATTCACCGCTTTTGTCGATGATGACAGGCAGAGCTTCTACTTGTCCATAGTTGAGCATCCATTGGGTGAAAGCGCGGAGTTCGTATTGACCTGCTGGTAGCTGTTGGGGCAGGTTGATCGTGCCTTGTGCCAAACCAGTCTTAATCTTGATCCGCTGCGATATGTATTTTCTGGTAAGGTCCTCATCCCACAACTCCACTCGTAACACTTTACTCGATTCAGTCGGTTGGTTAGAAAATGCATCTAAGACGTACGCCTGAAAGTGTATTTGTCGACCGGCTGTAGTGACTTGTGCGGAGGTATGGAGGTGCACCTTCTCCTCAGATCTTGCGCTATAGTATGATTCGAGTTTTTGCGCCAATTGTGCGACGCTCTCTTGCTGAGCGATAGCCCATGGTGAGCTTAATAGCAAACAAATCAACAGCGTGGATAATTGGAGGTAACAGCGCAATCCGGTCATATAGAATGTCTTTTGATCTCAAACAACCAACTATTTTCCCTACCCCTATTGGTGGGAGATCAGAATATGTATTAAGTTGTCTTCAGCTAAAAATAGGACAATGAAGATTGCAATAATAGCCCATGATGGCAAAAAGGCCGAGATGGTCGCTTTTCTCCTCGACCATAAGGAAATACTTGGGCAGGTAGAGCTTGTGGCTACCGGAACCACCGGCAAGCATGTTGAGAATGCAGGACTGAAAGTCAAGCGCTTTTTATCCGGCCCGCTGGGTGGTGATGCACAGATCGCGGCGCTCGCTGCTGAGAAGAAACTGGACTTGGTTATTTTCTTTAGAGACCCTCTGGACAAGCACCCCCATGAACCGGATGTGCAGATGCTCATGCGTATCTGTGATGTACATAACATTCCACTGGCGACCAATCCCAGGGGAGCTCAATTAATGCTTTCCGGATTGGCCTCTCGGGACTAACTAAATAAGGTATAATGTCCCTGTCTTCGGAATAGGCTAAAGTCTAGTGGAGGAATTGATCTTTCCTTAAAATGTTTGGCCTTGGCTTGATTAAACATCTGTCGAATCATAGCACTTACCTGGCCTGTTCCAGACATTCGCTTTCCCCAATCACTATCATTGAGTTGTCCATCGTGCATTTCCTTGATGGTATTAAGCACCCTGCTCGCTCTGTTTGGGTAATGATCTACAATCCAGTCTGAGAATATACCGGCTAGAGCACCATTAAGCCTCACTACAGTATAGGCTGCTTCACTGGCACCTGCTCTAGCCGATTGTTCTATGATCTTTGGGATTTCGTGATGATTGATCCATGGTATGATCGGCGCAACCATTACATTGACTGGAATCCCATTCTCAGACAGCAGCTTCACCACTGCAAGTCGTTTCTTACCGGACACAGTACGCGGCTCTAATCTCCTTCTTGTTTCTTCCTCCAAGGTGGTGATAGATACACTCACATGAACGAGATTTAATTCAGCTAATTTTTTTAGCAAATCTACATCTCGCTCAATTAGGCTATTCTTGGTAATGATGCTCACCGGGTTCCGATACTTTAGAAATAGCTCCAATAACCGTCTCGTAATTTCGAGCTTTCTCTCCACCGGTTGGTAGCAATCTGTGTTTCCCGATAGGGCAATCACCTTCGGCACGTAACTCTTGTGCAGGAAGGCCTTCTCGAGAAGTGCTGGTGCATTTTTCTTCACTATGATCTTGGACTCAAAGTCAAGCCCTGCACTAAAACCCCAGTATTCATGGCTATTTCGCGCATAGCAATAAATACATCCATGTTCACAACCCTGGTAAGGATTGACTGAGAGCTCAAAAGGAACATCGACACTATTATTTTTCGAGAGTATCTTCTGTGGAGTCTCTTCGAAAAGTTGAGTTGTTCTTGTAAGATCATTTTCTTCGTCCACACCTTCCATGTGCTCAACCACCTGACTGAGTTGTAAAAACCGATTCTGTGGATTGGTCGCTGCTCCTCTTCCTTTCATAAAGCTAAAATAATTAGTTATTCTAATATATTTAGCATTATGAAGGAATTCATTAGACAAATAATCAACTTAACCGCGCAACAACACTATTCAATCAGTAATCAAAAAGTCATCTAAAAATAATTAGCGCAATGGAAGGGGCTAGTAGGGATTTTGCATCTTTGATTATGCGCTTTCCAATCCTACTCAGCCTGCTAACTTTCCTGGTTAGTTGTCAACCAAGCCCTGACCCACTCAAAGAATTTCAAGCATTGCAGATATCCCAAGGAAGGCTCAATGACCCTTCCAGCCTGGATAAGCCCTATGTGATCATGGTGTCCCTTGATGGCTTTCGTCATGATTATGCCGACCGGTATGGCGCGACTAATCTACTCGAGATGGCTGCCAATGGGTTCTCGGTAGAGCGACTTACACCGTCCTATCCTACAAAGACTTTTCCCAATCACTATTCGCTGGTCACAGGTATGTACCCTTCCAGTCACGGCCTGGTGAGCAATGAGTACTTCAACCCTTCCAAAGGCGAATATTACAAGATCAGCAACCGGGAGGCAGTCGAAGATGGCACCTGGTATGATGGCACGCCGCTGTGGGTCTTAGCAGAAAAACAAGGAATGCTGTCAGGCTCCTTTTTCTGGGTGGGCTCAGAGTCGGATATCCAGCAAACCTACCCAACTTATCATTTTAAGTATGATGGCAGTATTCCTAATGATGCACGCGTCAAGCAAGTGCTGAGCTGGCTCAGCCTACCGAAAAAGGAACGGCCACATTTCATTACGCTGTACTTCTCATTGACAGACGATATTGGGCATACATATGGGCCCGACTCCAGGGAAATAGAGCAGGCTGTCAAAGAGATAGATAGCGTCATCGGTGAATTAAGGTCAGGGATAGCTGCATCTGAATTGCCCGTACACCTGCTGGTGACATCTGATCATGGCATGGTCAATGCACCGGAGGTTGTGAAGCTGGATAGTATAGACTTTGGGAATAGCGAAGTATCCTGGTCTATGCCGTTGATGGTATATCAGCAGGATTCTCTTGAGGCCGAGAGGATCTATCAGGAGCTTAGCCAGGTAGCTAATCTCACCACCTACCGGAAATCGGAGATACCATCAGGGCTCAATTTTAACAATCACTCCAGCATAGGTGAGATTATTGCTTTAACAGAGCCACCGTACGTGATAAGTAAAAAGGAGTCTACGAGCCTTGCCACACACGGCTTTGATCCAGCGGTGGTGCCGGAAATGAAGACTATATTCTTTGCTGAAGGACCCAATATCAAAAAAGGATCATTGGAAGAAGCTAGAAATATTGATGTGTTTCCTTTGGTTGTGGAACTCTTGGAACTGGCATTACCAGATCACCCTATCGACGGAGGTTCGTCGATACAGGACGCAGCGCTTAAGTAGTGCTTCTTGGGTTGAACCGGGCAATGCCCATCGCACTCCCCACACCGACTATGGCTCCCATCAGATGCGACTCCCAGCTCACATAGGTATCTTCCGGTAGGAGACCATAGATCAAGCTACCGTAGATCAGCAGCGTCACCGTAGAAATCAACAGCGACTTGATATCCTTCCTAAACAGGCCCAGAGAAATCAAGAAGAAGGCCAGGCCGTAGACCACTCCGCTAATGCCAATATGATAAAAAGGCCTCCCAAATACCCAGACTAACAAACCTGTCAGCAAATAGCACTGAATGAAAACCTGATTGGCAATCTTGGGATAGAATAAATAGATCGCCCCACTTAGAAAGAGAAAGGGGAAGGTATTGGACATTAAGTGAACCCAATCACCATGCACTAGTGGGCCGGTGACGACACCCAACAGACCCGAAAAATGCCGAGGATATACGCCCAGAAAACCCAGGTCAGTATTCAGATAAAACTGAATAGAAAACGTCAACCAAAGCAGGAAGGTCATCCTGAGTGTTGGGGTGAGGTTTAAGTCCTTGAACATATCATCATCTTTGGCTGTCTGTGTTGGACAGATCTAGAACGAAATGAACATAAAAAAAACTCATCTGACGATGAGTTTTAGTTTCTATCGAATAAAGTCTATTTCGATGGATCGTCAATCATCTTCAATTCAACTAGCTTAGCCTCGTCATAGCTAACGGAAAGATAGCCAAGAATTCCTCCTGAAGCTTCCGCCACTCTTTTTGCCATGTCTTTAAGGCTCGCGTAGAACGTAGTTGCCCAGGCCTTATCTACCTTGGGTAGTATCCTGTTAAGCTTTCTCAGTTCGATGACAATATCTGAGGTTCTTTTCTCTGCATCATCAGGAAGCTCGCGAATAAGCTTTTCCATTTTCAGGTCGAAATCAGTTGCCACCTCTTTGTAATAATCGATCAGCTGCGCACGAGCACGCACTTGCTTACTCCGCGCGGTTTCAATTGATTCCTTGCGCTCACGATCGTCAATAAGACCATCAGCACCGGCAATCAGTATAGAAACGTAGATAGGCGCCTTCAGCAAAAGCTCTATCTCATCTTCTCTCAATCCGTCAAATTCGGGTATCATAAACTTTCCATTTAGGTAGATAAAATCTGCCCCGAAAATAATAAATAAAATCGTTAGCCATGTTGGTGATCTTCAACATTTTGCACTTGACGGATTGATCACCCCACTCCTAGAAATAATTAGTATATCGTTAAGAAATCAGGGAAAACTAGCGATATTCATGATTTAGGGATAAATCAAAAATTAACCATGGCATATTCGGACCGAACTGTTCAAATCGATCTTACCTATCTAAAAGCTATGTCAGATGGTGATGAAGGCTTTATCAAAACAATGATAGAGACATTTTTGACGACCGTTCCGGATATTATCGGCAAAATTGATCATTACCATAAAGCCAAAGAATGGGAGGCGCTCGGACAGGAAATTCATAAGCTAAAGCCTACTCTTAAATACCTTGGTGTCCATAGCCTCAATGAAGTGATGCCGGAGACAGAGACCAATTGCAAAACAGCTCAAAATATCGATCAGATCGATCGTGGAGTTGAGCATATTACCAAAGTCACAGAAAGTGTCCTCGCAGAAGCTCGCGCTATATTTGATGCTTAGAGCGTAATAATTACCTTCTCTCCCAAAAATCTCGGTTCTGTTCCCAATACGTACAGATCGAGTACCGCTATGGATCGGGCCAGCATCTCGCGAAGCTGTATCCTGACGGTACTCTCATATACTTTATCATTGGCTGCAAAAACCTCGGTATTCAATCCGTAATACTCTGAGATATATTGTGCCCGGTATCCGTGAAACTGTTGCGTAACAATAATAAAATCCTGCTGATCAAACACCTCCTTACACCTGACCACCGAGTCTAACGTCCGAAACCCCGCATAGTCAAGGGTAATATCATCATTATCCACCTTCAGCTCCACTAATGCCTCGCGCATTTCGGCAGGCTCGTTATAATATTCCGTTTCATTGTCACCGCTTACGATGATGTGCTTCACCTTTCCTTTGTGATACAGCTCAGCCACCGCCTCCATCCTACCGGTAAAATAAAGGTTCGTGCCTCCACCAATCTGATAGCGGCTTGTGCCCAAAACCAGTGCTATTCTTCTACTATCTCCGACCTCTTCGATCTGAGTCTGCACGCTACTGGAAGTCGACATCACCACCCAAGCATTCGTCATCAAAACGAATAGTAACGGTATCAGTGCTATGGTAATCAGATACTTAAACATAGAGATGCAGGCTAAGCCTTCTCTTCCAAAAAATGTTTGATGTGCAAATCTATCTTTCTAACGGCATTCATGGTCCAGTTGAGTCTGATTGATTCAGTTTCTTTTTCTGACAACTGCCATGGAAGTTTTAAATTATCCAATAACCGTCGATAATGCCGCAAAATTATACCTGCGGAAACTGATAGATTTAAACTCTCCGTAAATCCCACCATAGGAATATGAATTACTTCATCAGCCATTGCGATAGCTTCATCGCTCACACCTGAGTACTCTGTACCGAAGACCACTGCAGATTTACAATCTATCTCTATCTCATCAAATGGCCTGGCTTGATCATTTAGGGTGGTTACTAAAACACGATATCCTTGTGCCTTCAAAGCCGACAAGCATACTTCCGTATTGTTAGTCCCCGGTTCGTTATAGTGGTGTAAATCAAGCCACCTGGCAGAACCAGATGATATATGGGGATGGAGGTTATAGGCATGCTCCTTTTCAATGATATGTAGATCCTGTATTCCGAAGCACTCACTTGTTCTCAATACAGCGCTGGCGTTGTGTGACTTATGGATATCCTCAAGAACTACAGTTAGGTATCGGGTGCGCTGCTTGAGCTTTTCCTCAATCAACGCCCTCTTTCGATCTGAAATATGGCTTTGCAGAAATGCCGTGAACTCAACGGGATAATCGTAAATCTCCTGCCTGATCATTCACCAAATAGTCCGAGCTGGTCTTTTTCATCATCAGGTTTCTTCACATTCAGATCAACGGAGCTACCCACGTCAAATTTCTTCTCTTCCTCCTCCGCTACCTCTTTAGCGATAGATGCTTTTAATTCATCAATAGATGGGTTAGCCTCCGTTGCTTCGGTCTTTTCCACTTTTTTCGGTTGTGATTCCGAGACATTCGATTCAAGAGGTGCCACTTCCTTTATTTTATCTATCGGAAATTTGTTTCCGGTAGCTCTCCAGCCCTTGACATCAATTAATTCGTCCAACTGGAAATCTTGGAAGGCATTCTTCCCTTTCTCCGTGTATTTCACATTCACCTTCACAGTGTCGGCAGATGAAATAAAATGAAGCTTGGAACTGCGCTCTTCAGAGATAAATTTGAAGACCTTATTTGGAGTAGTTGTTTCTATTTTGAAGCGCTTGATATAGTTGAGCTTGCTGCCACCCTCATAGTAGAGGGCAGTGAGAATAGCATCTTCGCGAAACTTCTCAATGAGCATGATGTTAGCAGCCTCATAGCGATTAGTCAGCTCAAAGCTGGTCAACTCATATGACCCATCTTTCAGGATCACTAGTATTTTATCCTCACCGAGGAAGTTGCCAATATGCTTGCCTCTTTGGTCAGTATTTAGCCTACCCACTGATCCATCATACCAGATATCAAGACCACCAAGCGTAGAAACTCCCTGACTCTTCAGCACGATCTTTCGTACCGGGTATCTTGTGAGGATATTGCCTCCAGCACCTCGCCCTTTTATCTCGACATCTGCAAAGTCAAAATCAAAGACTTTCTTCCTTGCCTTTGCCCCGGCGGTCAGGTTGACTGTAATAACCTCCGCTTCTCCGTTAGGATTAGCGGTGAAGTAAAGCGTCTTGCTACCCTTGCCTCCTTTGGTAAGGTCATAGTCCTTGTCACGGGTGATCGACATCACCTGGAATCGTTTCACCATTGAGCGACCCGTCTTTCCATCGAGATAAATCATATTGTAGACCGTGCGCTCATCTCCTTTTTTCCAGACCGCCACATGCAGGATATCCTTACCAACAAAAACCTTATCCTGTATACGTGTGACCTGAAAGGCTCCATCTTTTCTAAAAACAATGATGTCGTCAATATCCGAACAGTCCGAAACGAACTCATCCTTTTTCATCCCATAGCCGATAAAGCCGTCCGCTCGATTGACATAGAGTTTGGCATTATTAGCAGCTACTACTGCTGCTTTGATATTATCAAATGTAGCTATCTCGGTTTGACGTTCTTTGCCCTTACCGTATTTGTCTCTCAGCTTTTGGTAATAGGTGATCGCGTACTCGACAATGTTGGCCAGGTTGTACTCCACCTCTTCCAGCTCTTCCTGCAAGCGACGCATAAGCTCGTCTGCTTTGAAGCTATCGAATCTTGAGATCCGTTTAATCTTGATTTCCGTTAGGCGGACGATATCCTCCTCGGTGATTACCCGATAAAACTCCTTTTTGAATGGCTCCAAACCCTCATCGATGGTCTGGATGACTGCCTCCCATGTCTCGCACTCCTCAATATCTCGGTAGATTCTATTCTCAATGAAGATTTTCTCCAACGAAGAAAATAGCATCTTCTCCATGAGTTCGTCGCGCCTGATCTCCAGCTCCCGGCGAAGCAGCTCTTTGGTCTGATCTGTATTGATTCTGAGAATTTCGGATACGGTCATAAACCGCGGCTTCTCATCTATAATCACACAGGCATTGGGCGATATGGAAGACTCACAGTCCGTGAATGCGTAGAGCGCGTCAATGGTAATGTCCGGCGACTGACCAGGTGCCAATGTGACAAGAATCTCGACATCTCTAGCCGTGTTATCGATCACCTTTTTGATCTTGATCTTGCCCTTATCGTTGGCCTTGATGATTGACTCGATCAAAGATGTCGTCGTTGTGCTGAACGGAATGTCCTTGACGACCAGGGTTTTCTTATCGTACTCCTCGATTTTCGCTCTTACCCGGATCTTACCCCCGCGTTCACCATCATTGTAGTCGGACACATCTACCAATCCTCCCGTTGCAAAGTCGGGATAGAGGGTAAATTTCTTTCCCTTGAGATGAGCAATCGAAGCATCGATTAATTCAAGGAAGTTGTGCGGCAGTATCTTGGTGGACAGACCTACCGCAATGCCTTCCACTCCTTGTGCAAGTAGAATCGGAAATTTTGCAGGAAGGGTGACTGGCTCCTTCTTTCGTCCGTCATAGCTGAGCTGCCAATCAGTAGTCTGAGGGTTAAAAAGTACCTCAAGAGCAAACTTGGAAAGCCGCGCCTCAATATATCTGGGAGCTGCTGAACCATCGCCGGTTCGTACATCGCCCCAGTTGCCCTGTGTCTCTATGAGCAGATCCTTCTGCCCCATATTGACAATCGCATCTCCTATAGAAGCATCTCCGTGAGGGTGGTACTGCATAGTGCTACCGATGACATTGGCTACTTTATTGAAGCGACCATCGTCCATCTCCTTCATGGCATGCAGAATCCTGCGCTGTACTGGCTTTAGACCATCATCAATTGCGGGTACGGCTCGTTCCAGAATAACGTAAGACGCATATTCCATGAACCAGTTTTCATACATCCCAGATACCGGGAGCACCTCATGAATTTTGTCGTCTTCGGCTCCCTGACCGTTTTCAGGCAAATCTTGTTCTTCCATTCTTTAGGCTGCCTCCTCCTCTATTAAGTCTTTCTCGATTCTAAGTCTATCGATGATGAACTGCTGTCTGTCCGGGGTGTTCTTACCCATGTAAAACGACAACAAATCCTGAATTTTAGTTTCTTTCTTTAGTATGATAGGTTCGAGTCGGATGTCCTCTCCTATGAATCCACCAAACTCATCAGGGGATATCTCTCCAAGACCCTTAAACCTGGTGATCTCAGGCTTGCTTCCAAGCTTAGCGACTGCCTGTTCCTTTTCAGCAATGCTGTAGCAATAGATCGTCTCCTTTTTATTTCGTACTCGAAAAAGTGGCGTTTCCAGGATGTAAACGTGACCATTGCGTACAAGCTCCGGGAAGAACTGCAGGAAGTAAGTCAACATCAGCAGACGGATGTGCATACCATCCACATCTGCGTCCGTGGCTATCACTATTTTGCGGTAGCGCAGGCCTTCCATCCCGTCTTCGATATTCAGCGCATGTTGCAGCAGGTTGAATTCCTCGTTTTCATAGACCACCTTTTTGGTATGACCAAAGCAGTTGAAAGGCTTGCCTCTTAGGCTAAAGACAGCCTGTGTCTGTACGTTGCGTGACTTGGTGATAGAGCCGCTGGCAGAGTCTCCTTCCGTAATGAAGAGCATTGTGCCATCGTTCAACTCGTTGTTTGATTTATCATCAAAATGCAAACGACAATCTCTTAGTTTCTTGTTGTGAAGGTTGGCCTTTTTAGCGCGTTCATTGGCGAGCTTTTTAATGCCAGCAATCTCCTTGCGCTCACGCTCCGATTGGAGTATACGCTTGAGAAGAGCATCTGCGGTGGCCTGGTGCTCGTGCAGATAATCATCCAAGGCCTTCCTGATGAAGTCATTGACGAATGTCCGCATCGTAGGCCCATCGGGAGCTACATTCTGTGAACCCAACTTGGTCTTAGTCTGAGACTCAAAGACCGGCTCCTGAACTCTCACAGCAATGGCTCCAACGACGCTCGCGCGGATATCCGTCGCATCATAATCCTTCTTATAAAACTCACGGATCGTCTTGACAATAGACTCCCGAAAAGCGGCCAAATGCGTTCCACCCTGCGTGGTGAACTGACCATTCACAAAGGAATAATACTCCTCACCGTATTGATTAGAATGCGAGAGCGCAATTTCAATGTCTTCACCTTTGAGGTGAATAATCGGATAGCGCAAAGTCTCCTCATCAGCCTTCCTCCTTAATAAATCAAGCAACCCATTCTCAGAATGAAACTTCCTGCCATTGAAATTGATGGTAAGGCCTGCATTGAGAAAAGCATAGTTCCAAAGCAGGTTATCGAGGTATTCCGGAATGAAGTGATAATTCTTAAAAACTGTATTGTCAGGCTCAAAAATCGTCAGGGTGCCATTGCGCTCGTCTGACTTGCTAGGCTTAGGATCATTGGTCAGTTCGCCCTGGTTGAATTCCGCCAGTTTGGTCTGCCCTTCTCTGAAGGATTGCACTTTGAAATACGATGACAATGCATTCACCGCCTTAGTACCCACTCCATTGAGGCCGACGGACTTCTGAAAGACCGTAGAATCATACTTACCGCCTGTATTGATTTTGGACACACAGTCAATCACCTTACCGAGCGGAATGCCGCGACCATAATCTCTTACCTCGACCCGATGATCTGATACTTTGACACTGATGGTTTTACCAAATCCCATCATGTGTTCATCGATAGAATTGTCTATAATCTCCTTGACAAGCACGTATATACCATCGTCCATTGCAGCGCCATCTCCCAGCTTACCAATGTACATACCAGGTCTGAGACGAATATGCTCCTTCCAATCAAGTGATCGTATACTATCCTCGTCGTAATTCGCTAATTCAGCCATTTTCGCTTTTCAAAAAAATTGTAATTTTCTAAGTGTAGAACCAAGTAAAACTAACAAGATTAAGAATAATTCCTAGAGCAGGATATTAAGCTCTGATGCTGTTCAACGTCTTTTTAATTCTACTTATCATTTAGCTGGATAAGCGTAATCCGCTCATAATAAAGCTATTAACTTCTCTTACTGAGCAGATAGAAAAATAGTACTATCCAAATAAAAATGAGTGCCTGTCCAAGGTAGGCAAAAATGCTAAAGGACGAGATATGATAGTAGTCAGCATTGTTGAAGAAGCCAACAAAAGCTACTACGGAAATGAAGAATAAGTTGATGATCAAACCAAAGCTGGAGAACCAATTGTGAATACGCTCCTTGAAGTCGGCTGATACGAAGAAGCCATCTGACCTTACGGGTATCATTTGCATTAGCTTCCCAAAAACTATAAAGATGACATTGGTCAACATGAAACTCGCAATTGCGAAGTAGAAGAAGACTTCCTTCCCAACGAAAGTTGAGAATTCATCAGTAGCATCGGCATCTATCCCTACTTGTTCCGGTAGGTAGGCATAGACATAGAGCAATACCCCCAGAAAAACGATGATAGAGAAAGTACGGACGATTCTAATGTTTCTTGACATTATCTAAGAGCTTATGGTAATGAAGGTAACTTGGTGTCTTAATTTGAGTTCAAAACTAATTCTGAATTGTCGGAATAAGTGTTTCTCAGTTTCATTTGAATAAAATTAAAACCTGCAACGCATAATGACTGTTAATGCCACTATGAAGAAAATGAGTTGGGTAGTGATCTTTGCGCTGTGGAGCTGTGGGCTGGCCCACCCTACTATCCCGGGATTCGATGCGGAAGCATGGGCAGATGATAAGAAGGGTTGTGGTCAGGTCCGCCAGGATGCGGTGGATCAGCTTTATGAATACAAGGACATGCTACTGGGGTTTAACCAGAATGAAATCAAGCATTACCTGGGAAGACCTGATGAGCAGGAGCTGTACAATAGGAGCCAAACTTTCTTTCATTACTACGTCTCAGGTCACAAAGAATGTGGTGCCTCCGTAGACTCTCCGGTGATCGTCCAAATCCGCTTCAACGCCCTCAACAGTTCCAATGAAGTGTATTTTAGGAATTACCAGCCTTAGTATACACTTCTAATAATCAGCATTCCGGCCACTGCGATCATTGAGCTGTCGTAGGAAGCCATTGAATCCATCCTCCTTAAGCAGCTGCTCTAAAGTCAGGTGCATTCTGTATTTCCAGTAGTGATGTGGATTGGCGGGTACGTTGATCCGCTCCTCATCCGGGTTTTGTCTTCTCAGTTGCCCATCCATGGCCAGCAAATCCTGCAAAGGGAATATGGCCCACATACTCGGAGAGTACAGGTGTTGGTTGATCACCTGAGTCGCTACCCAGGGTTCACAGAAAGCAGGAGCATCTCCCCAATTGCCAAGTATATTGTTGAAGTAGCGCTGCGTTTTAGCTCGATCCTCTTCCCACCAGCCTCTCAGGGTGGAAGTATCATGGCTAGATGTACTACAGACCGACATGAAAGGTGTATCTCCGGGGTGCCAAAACTCCATCGAAGAATCGTTGGGCATGCGCTGAATCGCCAGGCTGAGAATAGACAGCTCGTTCATTACACCAGGCACACTGTCCGGCACCATACCCAGGTCCTCACCGCAGATCAGCATGTCAGTGGCTGACTTCAGCGCCGGGAGCTTCTCCATCGCTCTCTCACGCCAAAACTCATTATGCCGCTTGTAGAAATAGTGGATATAGAGTTTGTTGATATTGTTTCTGGTATTGTCATCCAGTTCTCTGAAGGAAAAGGTGTTTTGCATACCTACACGAGGGTTCCAACCTTCGCCATTAGTGAATGGTGCTTCGAAGAAAAGCACCTCTCCTATCAGTTGATAAAGACCTGCTCGTAGGTATTCATAATATCCGGTATTATCAGGGTTTGACTTGATCAGCCGCGCAAAATAGTCCTTGACTTTACGTTGAGTATCGAACTCTTGCTTTAACCTGTATTGTCCGGGAAAATAGTCTTCCAAAAATTCCTGCTTCACCTGGTCAGCGTGCTCCGAGAAGATGATCGGTAGCATATGCTCACGAATGTAAGGCTTGCACATGCGGTCAAGGTCAAAGTTGACTCCCCAGTTGTAGATCTCCTGGGTCGAAAACGGCACTGAAGGATTGAAATGGCCCATCGTACCCTCTACGCCATGATCCGGTATCTCCCAGATACGGAAGAATCCAAGAATATGATCGATGCGGAATACATCGAAGAAATCAGCCATCTTTTGCAACCTGGCTTTCCACCATTGGAAGCCATCCTTGGACATCTCTTCCCAGTTGTACGTCGGGAAGCCCCAGTTTTGTCCGGACACAGAAAAGTCGTCCGGTGGCGCCCCAGCCTGACATTCCATGTTGAATAATTGAGGGTACATCCATGCATCTACACTATTGCGGTAGATACCTATCGGAATGTCTCCCTTTAGCACCACGCCCTGCTCACGACCATAATTAGTCGCTTCAGAAAGCTGAGTATCCAGATGATATTGGATGAAAAAGTGGATCGCTACATGATCAAACTCCTTGCTTTTTGGAGACACGAGTTTGGCGATCTTTTTGGCATCATACGCCGCGTGACCTTCCCATTGGGTGAAATCTGGCGTGCCGTGCTTATCTCGCAGATAGGAGAACACGGCATATGGCTCAAGCCAGTGCTTGTTATCGGCGTAGAAGGCTTGAAAATCCTTACTCTTCAGGAGTTTATCCTTTTGTTCGTCAAAGGCCCATTTATAGTACTTAGACTTGATATCCATGACCTCCTCATAGACCACATGATCCTGAGCGTTTAAACGCTGGGCGGCTTCATCCACTTCCTGCTGTTTCGACTTATCTTTTAGTCGACCGATAGCATTGAGATTACCATAAATCGGATGTAACGCATAAACAGAGATCGCAGCATACGGGTAAGAGTCAGTCCAGCTATGCATTGCCACGGTATCATTTACCGGTAGGACCTGCACAAGTCGCATGCCTGTCTTCTTAGCCCAATCGACGAGCAGTTTGAGGTCAGTAAATTCGCCCACACCAGTGCCCTGATCAGACCTGATACTAAACACGGGTATAGATACGCCGGCAGCTTTCCAGTTGCCAACTGGATAGACGAAGTACTCGTCGGTCCAGACGGTGAGCTTTTTATTTTCTCCAGTACCCTGAATAGGGAGGTATCTATTGTCCCGGGCCTCCCAAGTCAAGATGCGCTTTTCTTTACTATCGTAAATACCGTACTTGTACTCAAGCGGGCGCTCACTAGCATCGATGGCTACTTCACCCGTCCATACAGGGAAATCGTTGGGCTCAAGGATCAATGCTTTGGATTCTTCCCAATTTCCTAGCGCAGGATGGTCTCCTACTACGCATATCTTATACTCCGATCCTACACGAGGTGCACGAATCTGAAAACGTACGTAGCTCGTCTTAGATGAATATTTTAAAGCCTTGGGCTTAACAACCTGCCGATTGAAAAATGCATTTTTGAATGGGGCCGTGTACAAATTGTTGAGCGGATCATCCACAGGTCGCCAGAAGTCTCTGAGGTGAACATCTGAAAATCGCTTGGTGTCAAGCTTTGCCCGGCGGTTATCACCGAATTCCCACTGCACAGCATCATAGCGCTCATCAAGGAGGTAGTATTTGTACTCCACCAACTTGGCTTTTGCCGCCGATACTTCGACCTCAAGCTCCCATTGCTCACCCGCTCCTGGTATCATCGGAACAGCATCTTGCTCATTCCATTGGCCCAGTTCGTCAAGCGAACCACATACAAATAGCCTTTGCCCCCAAACGGTGCGATAATCTATACTGAACTTTAGCTTCATTCTATCTTAAAGTACTGAGTTTGAAAAAGTATTCGAATCAATCCGTGGCAACCACTTCATCCTTGTCATCCACAAAATTGACCGTGACAGCAGCGATCAACAATGATGCGCCCGCCATTACCAGCGCAAAAATAGCTTCAGAATCATACAATCGCTTTACTATCGGACCTCCGATGATGCCATTTATAATTTGAGGTATCACAATAAAGAAATTGAAGATGCCCATATAGATGCCCATCTTTCCCGCTGGGATCGCCCCGGCTAATATGGCATACGGCATTGACAATATGCTCGCCCAGGCAATACCTACCAGCACCATAGATACAAGTGTCATCGTCTGATCAGGCATAAAATAGATCGACAGCATCCCAATGCCACCGGCAGCTAGCGCCAATGAATGTGTTCTTTTCCTACCAATTTTAGCTGCTATGGTCGGTAGCGCTAGCGCGAATACCGCTGAGACAGCATTGTATACCGTAAACATCACACCGACCCAGTTTCCAGCATCATTGTAAGCAACAGAAGAGCTGTCGTCGGGAGATGCACCGAATACATGTTGTGCGATAGCGGGAGTGCAAAATACCCACATTGAGAAAAGTGCAAACCAAGAAAAGAACTGGACTAGCCCAAGTTGCTTCATTGTTTTAGGCATGGAGGCAAAGTCCTTGAAGATATTCATGATGCCTCCCCCCTCCTCGTGCGGATCAGTATCGTTGTATCTGGCCAACTCCTCTGGTGGATATTCTTTGGTCTTTGACAATGTCCAAAGGATGGTACTTATGAAAACGACCGCACCAAAGTAGAAACTAAAAATTACATTGTCAGGTACTTCACCAGCTGGAGCCACTTTGGATACTCCCACCCACTCCGCTAGCATGTAAGGGAGAAAAGAACCAAAAACCGCTCCGAATCCTATCAAAGCTGCCTGAACTGAAAAACCTTGCGTGCGCTGTTCTGAGGGCAACATATCGCCCACAAGCGCGCGAAAGGGTTCCATGGCAATATTGATCGAGGCATCCATGATCATCAGCATGCCAGCCCCTACGAACATCGGAGGAATGAAAGCTGCCAATGCGCCGGAGTTAGGCATCAGACACAGCGCGATTGACGCAAGAATAGCTCCTGTCAGGAAATAGGGTTTTCTTCTTCCAAGCCGATTCCATGTGTTGTCACTATAGTGTCCTATGATAGGTTGCACTATTAAGCCTGTAACTGGAGCCGCCAACCAGAACCACGAAAGATGCTCTACATCAGCTCCGAAATTCTGTAAAATTCTACTGGCGTTTGCATTCTGTAGGGCAAAACCAAACTGGATGCCCAGGAATCCCATACTCATGTTCCAGATCTGAGCTGTGGTTAACTTTGGTTTATTCATTATGTCCTTCTTAGATATTAATTAGTAAGCCGAAATGTCTTTCGCATCGATCGAATCAAGCCTCAATCAGGC
Organism: Cyclobacteriaceae bacterium; assembly: GCA_965229505.1. GTDB lineage: Bacteria > Bacteroidota > Bacteroidia > Cytophagales > Cyclobacteriaceae > UBA6059. Next base: position 4,167,775 of record OZ245881.1, on the reverse strand, counting down.
CGGTTGACAGGATAAACTGAAGTTTGCATTCACAACTTAAATCGGTCATGCAATTAACAGTTTCGGAAACATACCCCCAAAAAATTAAAGTCATTTTTGAGATTCGCAATTCATCAGTTGATCTGATTCAGATAGGATGATTTAACACAACCGAAAAAATTGAATGGGAACTTAACTATCGAGATGTTGAATCTCTTATGACAAGACGCGTAGGGACTACCTCTGTCCTGGGAACGAACTCAACAGATTTCGAATCTATCTGATCTATGAAGAGTTGGGCGGCTGCTTGTCCCATTTCAAAGCCTGACTGGTGAATTGACGTTAGTGATGGGTGCACCAAAGCGGCAAATTGCCAATCACTAAATCCAACTATGGCTATATCCTTCGGGACATTCAAACCAGCCTTAAAGATGGCTTTCATTGCTCCCATCGCGCATACATCATGCCACGCGAATATGCCATCAGGACGCTTATCCAGGGCCAGTAATTTTTGGGTTACCAATATCGACTGATCGACACTACTATCATCGCAGATTACCACCAACTCCTCATCGAAAGGTAATCCATTGGCTTCCAACGCCTGCTTATATCCCTGGAGGCGATTCTCAGAAATCTCAAGTCCCGCATGACCTCTCAGATGTGCTATGCGCTTACATCCAATATCGATCAGGTGCTGCACTCCCAGCCTGGCACCTTCCATATCATCTACGATTACCCGACTCGTCGGAATCTCGGGACAGATGCGGTCAAAAAACACCATTGGGACGCCCCTATCATTTAGCTCATGCAGATGGTCATAGGTGGTCGTTTCGCGACTGAGCGAAATCAAAAGCCCATCCACCCTGTTTCTCATCAGGGCTTTTGTATCTGATATCTCTCGTTCCAGGGACTCATTCGTTTGAGAGATGATCACATTGTATCCCGCTCGGTAGGCTACATCTTCGATACCGCTTATTACTGTCGAAAAAAAGAAATGGACGATCTCAGGAATAATTACGCCAATTGTAAATGATTTTTGCTGGCGCAGGCTCAATGCAATAGAGTTGGGTTGGTAGTGGTACTTCTCTGCTAATTCCTGTACAGTTTTTCGGGTTTTTTCACTGATGGTGTCATAGCCCTTCAAGGCACGGGATACTGTTGATGGCGAGATGTTTAACTCTCGAGCAATATCTTTTATGGTGACTGGCCTCCCCTTGGTATCCATGCGCCTTTATTTTCACTTTTTGACCTTAGCTAAAATTACAGCAAAGCCCTCACATAAATGATATGGATTAATATCTTTGTTTGATTGTAAACTAAAAAAAATTAACATGAGATTCAGACCGGGCGTACTCGCAGGAGATGAAGTAACAGAGGTGTTTAACTACGCCAACGAGCATAATTTCGCACTTCCAGCCGTCAATGTGATCGGCACAAATTCGATGAATGCAGTAATGGAAACAGCCAGGGAGTTGAATTCTCCGGTGATCATCCAGTTCTCAAACGGTGGCGGTGTTTTCAATGCTGGTAAGTCGCTTCCTAACGATAATCAACAAGCTGCGGTAGCGGGATCAATTTCAGGTGCACATCACGTACATATGATGGCAGAGCACTACGGCGTATCCGTGATCATGCATACTGACCACTGCGCAAAGAAACTCCTTCCCTGGATAGATGGTCTGCTAGACGCAGGCGAACAGCATTTTGAGCGGACAGGTAAGCCACTCTACAGCTCGCATATGCTCGACCTATCGGAAGAACCACTGGAAGAAAATATTGAAGTATGCTCTAAATACTTTGAGCGTATGGCTCCTCTGGGCATGACACTCGAGATAGAGCTAGGTGTGACTGGTGGTGAAGAAGACGGTGTTGACAATACTGACATTGACAATTCTAAGCTCTACACCCAACCAGAGGAGGTGGCCTACTCCTATGAGCACTTGAAGAAAATCAGTCCTAATTTCACAATTGCCGCTGCATTTGGTAATGTTCATGGTGTATATAAGCCGGGTAATGTAAAGTTGACACCAATCATCCTTAAGAACTCTCAGGATTATATTCAGGAGAAATTCGGAACAGGTTCTAACCCGGTCAATTTCGTATTCCATGGTGGCTCGGGATCGACGCGCGCTGAAATCAGAGAAGCCATTGAATATGGTGCCATCAAGATGAACATCGATACAGATATGCAATGGGCTTATTGGGAAGGTGTGAAGAACTACTACCAGAGTAAGGAAGGCTATCTTCAAGCTCAGATCGGTAATCCTGATGGAGATGATATTCCTAATAAGAAGTTCTATGACCCACGTGTATGGTTGAGAGAGGGTGAAAAGAACTTTGTAAAGCGACTTAAGTCAGCTTTTGAAGATTTGAACAACGTAAACACAAATGCCTGATTAAATCAGGCATTTGCCTTTTTAAGCAATATGCGATCAATAACCACTACCCTGTTTTGCCTGCTGATAACTACTCTTATGAGTTGTCAGCAGACGGAGCAGTCTACAGAAACCTCCCCTACCGAACAAGAAATGGCAACTATCACCAAGCCGGTTATTTACCAAGTCTTTACCCGCCTTTTTGGGAATACAATTACTAACAATGTTCCTTATGGCACGATCGAAGAAAACGGTGTGGGCAAGTTCGATGACTTTTCTGATAAGGCACTCAAGAGCCTAAAGAGCATGGGCGTGACCCATATGTGGTATACTGGCGTCATAGAGCATGCAGTACTGACTGACTATCAGGAATACGGCATCCGTCTCGATGATGCCGATGTGGTCAAAGGTCGTGCTGGATCTCCCTATGCGATCAAAGATTACTTTGATGTTAATCCAGACTTGGCGGTGGATGTTGACAATCGTATGGCTGAATTTGAAGCCCTGATCAAGCGAACGCACGACAATGACATGAAAGTCATCATCGACTTTGTGCCCAATCACGTCGCTAGAGGCTACATCTCGGATGCAAAGCCGGATGGAATTGCTGACTTTGGTGAGAATGACAACACGAACAAGGCATTTGACCCGAACAACAACTTCTACTATATCGTAAGCGAATCTTTTCAAGTACCATCGGAGTACAATTCGCTCGGTAACAACACGCACCCCACTAAGGATGGTCAATTTGATGAATCTCCTGCAAAAGCAACAGGAAATGATGTGTTCAGCGCAGCTCCAAGTGTCAATGACTGGTTTGAGACTGTTAAACTGAACTATGGGGTCGACTATCAGAACGACCGGCAGACCTATTTTGACCCGGTACCTGACACATGGCTCAAGATGGAGCAGGTTCTCAGTTTCTGGACAAACAAAGGAGTAGATGGCTTCCGATGCGACATGGCTGAGATGGTGCCCGTGGAATTCTGGGGTTGGGTGATTCCAAGGATCAAGACTATTAACCCCGACATCACTTTCACAGCTGAGATATATAATCCTGACAGCTACCGCAATTACATCTTCAATGGCAAGTTTGACTTTCTCTATGACAAAGTGGAGCTCTATGACACCTTGAAGTACATTATACGAAACAGGGCATCTACTGATAACATCCCGGTCATATGGCAAAGGCAAGAAGGCATTGAAGCCAATATGCTGCGCTTCCTCGAAAACCATGACGAACAACGTATTCCATCTCCGGATTTCGCCGGGTCTGCTGAAAATGCTATTCCAGCTATGGTACTAAGCGCCACCATGAACTCAGGTCCTATTATGGTCTATTTTGGTCAGGAGGTTGGAGAACCAGGTGAAGGAGTTGCAGGTTTTAGTGGCGAGGATGGTCGTACTACGATCTTCGATTATTGGGGCGTACCCGAATTCCAAAAATGGGTGAACAACAAAGCATTTGACGGTGGTGGCTTGAGTGATCGGCAAAAGCAACTGCGCCAATTCTATTCGGATATCCTTAACCTGTGTAATGAAAGCAAAGCTATCAGCGAAGGAGGCTTTTACGATCTACATTACTACAACAGAAGTGCTGAGTACACCGGGCATTCTGATAAGGTATATGCCTATCTGCGACATCACGATGGCGAAAACCTGCTCATCGCAGTGAATTTTGATCATGACAATTCAGAAACGGTCAATCTGAAAATACCAACTGACGCTTTGAGTAAACTCGGACTTAACGGTGGCAACATTAGCCTAACTTCACTCGACCAGACCATAGCATTGAGTGAAAATAGTAGCGGCATATCTGATCACACAAAAGCCGACAGTTTTTCTTTTGAGTTATCACCAAATGGGTACAGCATATTCAAATTAGAATCATCCAACTAATGAAAAACCTAGCTCCTTACCTCTTCTTTGTTCTGTTGATGTTTGCTCAATGTCAATCTTCTGTAGATCAATCTACGGTGGAAGAAGCGACTGACACCCCTGCCAAAGAGGCCTTTGCGTGGGAAGCTTCAACTATCTACTTTCTACTCACTGATCGCTTTAATAATGGTGACACCTCCAATGATTTTTCCTTTGGAAGAGAGCAAGATGGAGCCCCTCTTCGCAGCTTCATGGGTGGGGATATCAGAGGTGTGATCCAAAAACTCGACGAGGGTTATTTCACAGACTTGGGCGTCAATGTGTTGTGGATGACGCCCGTCTTTGAGCAGATCAAATCTGCGGTTGACGAGGGTCACGGCAAGAACTATGCATTTCACGGCTACTGGATGAGAGATTGGACGACTCTCGATCCTAATTTCGGTACGATGGAAGATCTGGCGGAGCTCGTCAGCAAAGCACGTAAAAAGGGAATTAGGATACTCTTTGATGTAGTGATCAACCATACCGGCCCGGTCACTGAGCTTGATAGCAAATGGCCGGACGAGTGGGTGCGCACAGGCCCCCAATGCTCTTATGACAGCTATGACAAGACGGTATCCTGCACACTGGTAGAAAATCTACCGGATATACTTACCAACAGTGATGAGGAAGTTGACTTACCAGAATTTCTCATCGAAAAGTGGACAGAAGAGGGTCGCCTGGATCAGGAATTGAAAGAGCTCGATGAGTTCTTTGCTGAGACGGGTCACCCCAGGGCACCCCGGTTTTATATCATGAAATGGTTGACCGACTATTTGAGGGAGCTTGGTATTGATGGTTTTCGGGTAGATACGGTCAAGCACGTCGAGGAATCCGTCTGGAGAGAACTTTATGATCTGGCGGTTAACGCGTTGCAGTCGTGGAAAGAAAGCCATTCAGATGAGAAGTTGGATGACCTGCCCTTCTTCATGCTAGGAGAAGTTTACAATTACTCCATATTCAATGGTAAGAACTTCACCATGGATGGTGGAGAGGTCGATATTGACTACTATGACAAGGGTTTCAATAGTCTGATCAACTTCTCATTCAAAGATGACGTCAATATGCCCGCTGCTGATATTTTCACTAAATACGATCAAGTGCTTCAGTCAGCTGATTGGCAAAACCTTACTACTGTCAATTACATCAGTTCTCATGACGATGGCACTGTACCCGATAAGGGTCGTTCCAATATTATGGACTATGGTACCAAGCTATTGCTGGCTCCAGGTATCGCTCAAATCTACTACGGAGATGAAACGGCTCGTAAGCTTGAGTCCGAAGAGGCAACCGGAGATGCTGTATTGAGGACCTTCATGAACTGGGAGGAGCTATCGCAAAATCCAGAGAATCAGGAAGTACTCGCTCATTGGCAAAAGCTCGGACAATTTCGAAGGGCGCACGTCTCTGTTGGTGCCGGTAAGCATACAGTAATCCAGGAATCACCATTGGTATTTAGCCGCGCCTACTCTAGTGGCGAGACCAACGATCAGGTAATCATTGCTCTAAATGCGGGCAAGGGTGCGAAGACCATTCCGGTAGGTAGCGTCTTCGGTGATGGTACAAAAGTGACAGATCACTACTCTGGTAAATCCGCGACAGTAGAGAATGGAACGGTCAGGATCGACTCTGATAAGGAGCTCGTTTTACTCGCTGAAGAGTAGCTATTCGACGATTGTGGTTTCACTTTCGATTAACGGTCTTATTGTGTGGACTAAATATTGCGACGTATTGAGCTATGTTTTCTTCCTTTGTATAGAAGATTTATTTAGCTATGAAACACCTTTTTTCGACTCTCATTCTTACCATTTTTTTCAGTATCTGCTTAGGGCAAGCCAGTGATGGAGAAAAGAAAACCCTTGATGAAAACCTGGTTCTTGATGTAATCAAAAAGGCCATCGTTACAGGTAATGATGTTCGCATATACAGCGGAATAAGAAAACCATCTTATGTATTTCAAGCTGGAAATAAAATTCACGAGGACTATGTGGGTTACTTTAGCGAAAGCGATGTGGACTACCTCATCTCCCAGTATAAAAGCCCTGTGCTAAGAGAGCTTTCTAAAAAAGACTTTGATAAAAAAAGCAATGTGGACGTGACCAATAAAGAGGTCATGGGCCGATTCAACGGTGACACCTACTACATCTCACACCCCATGTTTAGTCAGGACATGAAGACCAGTGTGATCTACTATGAAAAATGGTCGCGCTCTATTACCGGAGAGCTTCAGGGCAAAGCCATTTACAAGGTATTTCAAGACTATGGAGAGAAGGATGAAAACATCCTACAAGCTACTATGGAGATACAGTAGATATCCTCTATTGGCTCTCTTCAATAGTTAAATCAATAAGCTTTCGGAACATAGCCACCCCATGCGGTATCAGCGCGTCTGGAAAGTCATAATCAGGATTGTGCAAGGCCGGAACCTTCACTCCGGCCCCCAGCCCAAAGAACCCTCCCTTGAACCGCTCCGTGAAGAGTCCAAAGTCCTCACCCCACTTGAAAGGCTGATCCACCATCTGAAAATCAATATCAGCCGCCTTGGCTGCCCGCTCGATTAGCTCTACCGCCTGCTGATCATTATTCGTTGCGGCAAAAGACTCCAGCCATTCCACACTTACTGACAATCCATACTCCTGTGCAAGTCGCTCGACCTCTGCCAATAGCTGTTTCCTAATTCGATCCAACTCCTCTCCTGTCCAGGCCCTTAGCGTAAAATGGACTTCTCCGTGACCTGCAGCTACGCCATAAGCTTTCTCGCCCAATTCCATATAAACAGGCGTAATTAAGCCGAAGTGATCGTCACTCAGATTTGGGTTCTGAAGATCCGCAGCAAAAGCGACTGTTTTTGCCATGGCATTTGCCGGATTAGAGCCATTTTCAGGCTCTGCGGCATGGGCTGTCTTACCCTCGAAGCTGATAGCTACACTTGTGACGGCAGCATTAAAACTTTCCGACTTACACAGTACTTTGCCGACCGGGTAGCCGGGCAAATTGTGCAGCGCAAATATGTAGTCTGGGTTGAAATCAAATTTGGAGCTCTCCAGTATGGCTGCTGCCCCCTGGCCGGTCTCTTCAGCTGGTTGAAACAGAAAGTGGTACGTGCCACATTCCGGTAGGTCAGCACTCACACTCATGATCGTACCAACAAGTATGGCCATATGTCCATCATGCCCACACATATGTGAAACAGAGGCGTCCGCCGACCTATAGTCAAACCGATTTATTTCAGCGATAGGTAGCGCATCAAGCTCGGCTCTAAACATCACATCGGGTCCGGCCTTACCAGTCTCAATGATCCATACAAACCCTGTAGCCGTAATCTGCACGGCTCTGCCCACTGCATGCTTTCTAAGAAAATCAATGAGATATGTAGCAGTGTTGTATTCCTCACCAGACACTTCCGCAATGCTGTGGAGATGATGCCTGAGTTTTATGATTTGATTATGATTAATCTCAGTCATTTACATGATGTTTAAATAATAAGTACATTCCAATAGTCAGGTAGAATTTAGAGTAGACTATACAGCTTTACAAGCTAATCAAATCATCTTATCACTATTCTTGCTTGCTAACACTGCCACTATGAAACTAAAAATAGACAAACATCTTCAGCTCACTGAACAGGAGATCCATCTTGTGCTCATGCATAGTATACTTAATATACTTGGTGTGCTGATCTACAATGTAAAGGAGTTGGGTAAGATGTCGCGCGACCCTCAGGTCATGAAGCCCGTGATCGAAACGCTCACTTCCATAAGGGAGAAGTTGGATGATCGGGATTTTACCAATGATCAATTGAGCAAGTTTGACGAGCTACATGAGTATTTGTCCCAAAGCTTTGTCGTGATCTATGAGAGCTACCCTGACCTTAAAGAAGACGAAGAGTATAAGAAGGAGGTCGACAATATTTACCTCGTCTTATCAGAAATGCGTCGGAGGGCCGAAGAAATAGTTGAATGGCAAGGTGATCCCTTTAGAGTAGCGAAGATTACTCCAGAGAAGTTGCGAGAGGATATGGAGCAATTTTTCGAAGCAGTGCAAAGAAATAGCCGGGGGGCTTACAAAGTTATTTTCTCCAGCAATGATCATAAGGCTAAAATGACCTATCGCATGGACTTTGATATAGCCGCTGATCATGATCAAATAGAGATCCCAATGGTCTTTAAAGATGTCATCAGAGATGTATTGGCGAATGCCAGAAAATACTCCCTGCCCGGGTCAAAAATAGAAGCCTCATTCGTCCAGAAAAATGGGCAGACCAAATTTAGCTGTAAGGATGAGGGAGTTGGTATCCCGGAAGTAGAGCTTTCGAAAGTTACCGACCTTTACTACCGTGCGAGCAGTGGGAAGGCCAGAGAAACCATGGGCAAAGGAGTAGGACTCACTAAAGCGCATTATGTCACTCAAAAGTTAGGTGGCACTATGTGGATTACTTCTGAGCTTAGTGGGGGCACCACCGTGGAAATCATATTCTAGTACATTCAGGGTGTCAAAATACCCAATACTGGGTATTCTAAAGGACCGATGCTTTGATCAATTTCACAGTATGTCCGCCACTTACACTTTTCGCCCCTCCGCTCTGGAGAAAGAGAAAACCCTCGAACTGACTCAGGAGCACCTCATGATCCACCAAGGTCAGCGAACGGATGAAGCGCCTTATGCCAGCATTAAGTCGGTTCGCCTCTACTATGATCCCTCACGGTTTGCTACGAACAAGTACCAGTGCGAGATTACACTTAAGAACCATGCTACTGTTCTCATCAAAAGTGTCCACTATGCAGGCCCTACCAATTTTGAGGATAGAGCTGGCGACTACTGCGCATTTATTACCGAATTGCATGAGCACCTTACACCGCTCAGCGACATCACATTTTTAGCTGGCAACAAGCCCGGCTGTTTTTCACTCAACGTGCTCATGATCATAGCCACAGTTGTCTTCGTTGGTATTGCGCTCTTTAGCTTCGGATCAGCGATCGGAGTTGGTATTATCCTCAGGCTAATTCTTTTCGCAGGGCTACTTTATTGGGGTATCAAATACCTCAAGCGAAACCAACCGAAGGCTTATAATCCCGACAATCTCCCCTCATCGGTATTGCCCAATTAGTCCTACATCTCCCGAGTAGTTCGGAAGGATCATCAAGACTTTTCTTAGATTGCCTCTCGCAATTGAAAAAATGAATTGGTTGGGTTGAATCGATGAAAAAATAAATATCTAAAATCTCGAACAAAGCGTAGTTGATCCGCGTATTCAATCCAATTTTGCACCTGACCTATGAGCTGAAAGCTCTGACTAAGACTGAAGATCTAAACCTATGAATACCCAAGAAATTGAAAATATTGAGCTGACCTATCTGAGCATGGAGGACTATGAAGACCTCAAATCAGCGATGATCACGGCTTACAAAACCATGCCAGATGCTTACTGGAAAGAAGATCAAATACGATCATTGGTCGAGCGGTTTCCAGCCGGCCAGATCGTCATCAAGATCAACGGAGAATTTGCAGGTTGTGCATTGTCGATTATCGTCGACTATGACAAGTTTGACGATTATCATAACTACCGGGAAATCACAGGTGACTACACCTTTAACACCCATAATGATGAGGGTGATATGCTCTATGGCATTGATGTATTTATTAAGCCTCAATACAGGGGTCTCCGTCTCGGAAGAAGGCTTTATGACTACCGCAAAGAGCTCTGCGAACAACTCAATCTAAAAGGCATAGCCTTTGGGGGTCGTATTCCGAATTATCACAATTATTCTGATAAGATCTCACCTAAGCAGTACATCGACAAAGTAAGAAGGAAGGAGATTCACGACCCTGTGCTCAACTTCCAGATATCCAATGACTTCCACCCCGCCAAGATCATGAAGGGATATTTGGAGGGAGATAAGGATTCTAACGAATTTGCCGTGCTGCTGGAGTGGGACAATATCTATTATCAAAAGCCCACCAAAGTAGCTACGACAAACAAGACCGTGATCAGGCTCGGCTTGATACAGTGGCAAATGCGTCCTTATAAGGACATGGATGAGCTCATGCAGCAGGCGGAGTATTTTATAGATGCGGTCTCGGGCTACAGGTCTGACTTTGCCCTTTTTCCAGAGTTTTTCAATGCTCCCTTGATGGCGGAAAATAATCACCTTGGAGAAGCAGAGGCCATAAGAGAGCTTGCCAAGCATACTAAAGAAATCGTCAATCGCTTTTCAGAACTATCCATTTCATACAACATCAATATCATCACGGGCAGTATGCCTGAGATAAAGGGCAAAAGACTGTATAACGTTGGATACCTCTGCCGTAGAGATGGCAGTATCGAACGCTACGAAAAAATTCATGTCACGCCAGATGAGGCCAAGGTATGGGGTATGCAGGGCGGCAACCAAATCAAGGCGTTTGATACGGACTGTGGTAAGATTGGGATCCTGATTTGCTACGACTCGGAGTTTCCTGAGCTTAGCAGAATTCTTGCAGATGAGGGCATGGACATATTGTTCGTCCCTTTCCTTACCGATACGCAAAACGGCTTCTCCAGAGTGCGAAATTGCTCTCAGGCAAGAGCTATCGAGAATGAGTGTTACGTAGCGATTGCGGGTAGCGTCGGCAACCTGCCAAATGTCCATAACATGGACATGCAGTTTGCACAATCTATGGTCTTCACGCCATGCGATTTTGCGTTCCCATCTAATGGCATCAAGGCGGAAGCCACTCCAAATACGGAAATGGTACTAATCGCGGATGTGGACATTGGACTACTAAGAGAACTACACGAGTTTGGTAGTGTACGCAACCTCAAGGATAGAAGAAAAGATCTCTTTGAATTGAAAAAGAAAAAATAAGGAATCAAGGAGGGGTTATATCCCTCCTTACTGTTTTTTGACTACTCCTAGCGGGAAATTATTGCCTCTGATGAAGCCGGTAGGGTACTGCGCCGATCCTCCGTGTTTCTTGGTCAATTCGGGTACGGCCTCTTCCATGTATTGCTTGATTTCGGATACGGTGATATTACCATCTCCATTGTCGCCAGCACCATTCATGGCCTCCAGCAGTGAGTAGGTAAAGACGCCATGCTTAAGGATGGCAAACTCAGTAGCAAACTGCTGGGTACCACTGGAGGCAATCATCACGATACCCGCTGCACGAGCCAACTGTATCATGGCCTTTTCCTCTGAGGCAGCAGATCGTGTACTTAGTGACTCTATTGCGCCACCTGAGTGGCAAGCATCCATAAGTACCAGCTGCTTTTGGGCCTTGATTTCCGATAGGTGCATCTTCAGCTCATCACTCGATATGGCCTTTGTCACCAACTGTGTCGAGTCTCCATAGAGCTGAGTGACATCCGTAGGCACGAAGAAGTACTTATTGTCCTGGGTGTCATCAATAGTGCCATGACCCGCATAATAAAACACAAATACATCCTCGGGCTGAGCCTGAGCTTTGATTTCATTAAGCCCTTTGATAATCCCCTGCTTGGTAGCCTCCTCGTTATACACTTCGACTACCTTAATCTCACGGTAGATCTCGCCTCCTTTAAGCTTCAGCTCCTCAACAAATGATATGGCATCATCATAGGCATAGTTGAGGTTGTACCTTTCATTCTTGTACTGGTTGATACCGATGGCCAGTACATAAAGGCTTGAAGTTGCGATTACCTCACCTGTATACTGCAGTTTGAATTCATTAGGCCGTGAGTCGATTTTTTGCTTATTCTTAACCAGTACACTGAAGGTATTGAGGTCATTGACTAGTGACAGTTCGTACTTCTTCGTTACATACTGACCTACCGGAACTTCTTCAAAATCGGTATCGCTGACCACCAGCTTGCCATTTTGGAATAAGTTGAGCTCGGAAAATCCGCTACCACCATTATACACATCAATGGTCACTTCGACTTCTCTCTGGGATGTCCGATACTCGCCTTTACTAAAGTTTATCTTAGGGTCTCGGTTGAGTCGTACTTGGGACAAGTTAAAAACTGCCACGGAGGGTCGCTCTGAGATATCAATCGTAAAAGTACCTTCTCCTGCCTGGGAGAGTAGCTCAGATATTCGGTCACCACTATCGAATGACCTTATCAATAGCTCTGGTTCATAAAGGATATCAAAATACTGTTCGGCTGTGTAGAAGTCAGCAAGAGAAGAAATACCGCGATTGATGTGCCAGCCAAACAATTTAGCTCCGTCAGAACTGCAGTGGAAATAGCCCTCCTCAGTCCAGGTGATCCATTCTCCATTATCTGCTAAGAAGAGCGTCATAAACGGATGCGTTGAAACGTGGAGATATGGGTAGGTACCGTTCAGTTCTTTGTAAAGCTTTGGCTGAGTCTTTTCCAGCGCTCTCATGAGTTTCTGCCATGCTTCAGGATTGTTCTGATCGAGCAGCTCTTCAACACCACCAATTTTAACACTTGAGAAAGCCTCCGGCGTAAAATACTCGCCCACACTTGGGAATTTCCCCGCTTCATCAAGCTTCCAAAGCAATACCTTCTGATCCTCACCACCGGAAGACAAATATTGACCTCCGGGACTCAGCGACAATGCTCTCACTCCCCCGGCATGACCGATGAATTCTCGAACCAGTTTACCAGAACCGTCATATTCCTTTAGGGAGAAGTCACTTCCAACAAAAACATGTCCCGAAGCATCTGAGATAAACTCTAGAATACGACCATCTGCAGAAGGATCATTAGAAATCCTTCCTGATTTCGCCCTTAGGGTATATTCGTCTATCTGGGTGATATTCTTTTTCTGATTGGCGATAGCACTGCCCTCACCTGCCATTTTCTTTGGCACAAAGTTCTTGAAGTCAAAAATGATCGAAGCATCTTCACCGTCATTGTTGGAGAAGTAGTTAACCCTTAGGCTACTGCTGTCAACAAAAGCCATTGATTGTACGGCTCTGCCCTCACCTGAGAGGCTGGTCAATGCCTTTCCCGATAGGGCATCCCAGCGCACAATACCATTGTTGATACCGCCAGACGAAATCACTTCATAGCTGTCGGTCGTCGGATCAAATGACATGGAAAAGACGGCATTGTCGTGCGCTTTAAACTCTTTAATGATTCCACGCTTGGTTAGATCGACCAACTTAGCCGTACCCTCCAGATCCATCATCATTAGGTACTTAGCGTCGGCTGAAAATGAAAGCGCATTAACCAGTACACCCAACTCGTCATTCTGAAAGATGGTGTTGCCGGATGCATCGGTCACCTGTACTTCACCATTGACACTGGACGTAGCAATGTATCTGCCTGTCGACGAGTATGCCAGTCTGTTGATCTCTCCATCGTGCACAATGCCCTCGGACGCATCGAAATCATCACCACCCTCGAGTATGGCTGTCATATCCAGAAAAGTCACCACATTGCTCCCAGTGGCGACCGCCACAGACTTGGTGCTGGGATCATAGCCCAGCGCATTGACATAGCTGCCCATATCCGTTTGAGAGAAAAGCTCAAGTGTTCCATTTTTCAGTTTCCAGATGCTGAGCACATTACCCATTCCTCCGCTAAAAATGAATTCCCCGCTATCATCAAATACAATGTCCGAGACGGCATCATAATGTCCCTCTACCGGACCTATGATTTTCTTATTTTCAATATCAATGACGATGAGGTAGTTCTCCTCCATCTCATTCAGCGGTAGTCCCCCCAGGGCGAGGTATTTACCATCCGGACTTAATGCACCGCTGTAAAAAACACCTTGATAGCCTGGCCCATACTCCGTATCAAGCCGCTCGATGACTTCAAGGGTAGCAGCATCCCATATCTTTACTGATTTATCTTCGGATATCGAAATGAACCGTTGGCCATCTGGCAAAAACAGAAGGTCATTCACCTTGCCGTTGTGACCGTTAATATTAAGATTAATCTTGGGTTTATAGTCTTGAGCGACAGCCGAAAGACAAGTCGCCAATATCAGATGAAGAAGGACGATCAGATTTCTATCAAGGTAATGTCTTCTTTGCATTCACCAATTTCAAGATTAAACGTGGATAGTTCAAACATTTGGGCATAAAATGCGACTCATTCTATAATTTCACTTTGCGTTATGGAGCAGGAAAAACCTCATCTGGAGTTCTCAGAGATTGCCCGTCTGGCCATAGACTATATCAACATGACCGATCGTCATGTCTTCCTCACTGGCAAGGCAGGTACGGGCAAGACTACTTTGCTCAAGCACATCATCCGACATACGCACAAGGCGGTAGTGGTCGCAGCACCTACGGGCATAGCCGCCATCAACGCCGAAGGGGTGACACTGCATTCCTTGTTGCAGCTACCCTTTGGGGTCTACCTACCGGAAAACCGACCATTTCAGGCAACCAACACTTCCGTAACGACTCCTCAGACCTTGTTTCAGAACGCCCGATTCAACAAAAACAAAATAAAACTTCTTCAACAGATCGAGCTGTTGATTATTGATGAAGTGAGTATGCTGCGCGCGGATCTCCTCGACTGCATTGATCAGACCCTGCGTGTGTTGCGCAAAAAACGCAATCAACCATTTGGCGGATTACAAGTCCTCTTCATTGGCGACTTAATGCAGCTGCCGCCGGTCATCAGAGATGAAGATGCCGGTTTGCTCAGACCTTACTATCCCAGTGGCTATTTCTTTGAAGCCCGGGCCCTATCGGAAAATCCTCCCATACAGATCGCCCTTCAAAAGATCTATCGCCAGAGTGATGTTACCTTCATTGACCTGCTCAACGCCTTCAGACACAATGAGCAGACCCCAGTACAACTAGCGCTGCTCAATGAACACTATGCTCCAAATACTAAGGGCAAGGAGTACGATGGCTATATCTACCTGACTACTCACAACTACAAGGCCGACAGTATCAATGAGCAGCGACTCTTGCAATTGAAGACCAGACAAACCAGCTTATCTGCCACAGTAGAAGGTGACTTTCCCGAGCACATGTACCCTACTGGCTACACCCTCGATTTCAAAGAGGGTGCACAGGTCATGTTCATCAAAAATGCCCCTCAAGGCGATCCGGATCTGGAGGGTAAATATTACAATGGCAAGATCGGCAAGCTAACAAAGGTGTCCAACGACGATCTCCAGGTTACGCTGGACGATGGGGTCACAGTCAACGTGGCGAAGCATAAATGGGAAAACAAGCGCTACACACTCAACACCGATACGAACACCGTGGAAGAAGTCTACCTCGGCAGCTTCGAACAATACCCTCTGAAGCTGGCATGGGCGGTTACGATCCACAAAAGCCAGGGTTTGACGTTTGATAAAGCCATACTCGACCTTTCGGGGACGTTCGCGCCGGGCCAGCTGTATGTGGCGCTCTCACGGCTCACCTCACTTGATGGTTTGGTGTTGTCCTCTCGCCTACCGGAAAATCCGCCGGATACAGATGAATCGCTGGATGCATTTCTGCGGGATTTTGCCTCGGAGGAAGAGTTGAAGAGCAAACTGTTAGCCCACAGGCAACAATTCATTATCAACCTGTCAAGAACCACTCTGGACTTTAGCCGATTGATGAGTGATCTACAGGCACATCTGACGACTTTTGACAAATCGACTAATCGATCTGCCAAGCAAAAGCATCTTCAATGGACACGGGATCTCGTCACCGCTACCTTGCCATTGAAGGAAGTCGGACAAAAGTTCACTCAGCAAATCAATCAGATTATGCAGCAGCCAGATCCGCTTGAAGCACTCGCTGAACGAATGGACAAAGCTGAAGCTTATTTTGAAACACAGTTATTCGTGCATGTAGAGACTATTAGATCACACAAGCAATCGCTAAAGTCCGCTGGGCAGGTTAAGAAATATCTGAAGGAACTCGATGAGTTGGAATCACTCTACTTGAATCAGTCCAAGCTAATTCAAAAACTTAGCCTCGTTGTGAAGGCCTCCATCAAGAACACCACACTGGACAAGGCACAACTTGAAGAATATACCCACCGCCCGGGATTCGAGGTGAAAAAAGTCACTCCTGAGAAAAAGCGGCCAACAGCAGAAGTCTCGTTTGAACTTTTCAAAGAAGGCAAGTCTGTGGAAGAAGTTGCAGAGGCACGTGGTTTCGTACCTGCCACCATCATGGGACACCTCACCCAGTTTGTAGAAGCTGGCAAGCTTGATGCACTGGAACTGATAGAGAAGGAAAAGCTTGAGAATATCCTGAAGGTCAAAGCCACAGGTGCCGAAGGTATGAGTGAAATCAAGTCCAAGCTGGGTGATGAGTATAGCTATGCCGATATCAAACTGGCTTTGGTGTATGAAACTCTTGAAGCAAAGAAGCAAAACGATTAGCCCGACTCGTGCCAATTGCATTATGCTTTTCAAGTAGCGTAATATTCACAAGTATGCCAAAGTTATCAACAAAGCCCGCTCGTCATTCCTGATGGAGCGTAGCGGAAGTCAGGAATCTGATCGTAAGCGTGACGACCCATTCATTTTTTGGCTAAAACTGACATTGCGAACAGCGCAATCTCAAAACGGCTAACAGCTTATTTAAGCACACGGATTCCGGTATTGTCGTTCCTCCAAAGCTTCCAGCCGGCCGGAATGACGATTTGTTAGATCAATCCCCGCAGAGCTTAACTTAAGTATACATCCACGTAGCTCACTGAATTTCTGTAACCGGAATCATGGGTTTAGCGACTAACCAACGATGAGAACCCCAAACATTTCCACCTGTTGTGCGTATTACTTTTACAAATGGGTAAATAGATGAGATACAACCTTGGTGAGTTTGAAGAAATAGTATTGCTCGTCGTAGCAG
The DNA here is from genome assembly GCA_965229505.1 of Cyclobacteriaceae bacterium. Lineage (GTDB taxonomy): Bacteria > Bacteroidota > Bacteroidia > Cytophagales > Cyclobacteriaceae > UBA6059. The sequence goes on along the minus strand of OZ245881.1, from coordinate 4,150,751 downwards.
CACAACATGAGCAAGCCTATGGCCTCTCAGTGACGCAGGCCATAGAGGAAGAGTTACAGCGATCAGTGACGATGAGTAGCGTGCACACTGCTCTCTATCGGATGGAAGAGAAAGGTCTCGTAAAGTCGCAGCTTGGAGAAGTAACCAAAGCAAGAGGTGGCAGACCTAAGCGAATCTTCGTGATCACTGCTGCTGGCAAAAAAGCGCTCATTGAAGCCAAAGATGCGCGACATCACCTTTGGAGTCTGATTCCCAATTTTGTTTTTGACACCAAAGCCTATGGGTGATCAGCCAAGTACAGCGCCACCGAAGTGGGCTACAAAGTTCTTCAGCTGGTATTGCCGCAATGAACTAAGAGAACCCATCCTCGGTGATCTTGAGGAGCGATATGCCTGCTACCTTGAACAACACGGGCCACTAAAGGCCAAATGGAAATACTGGGTGGATGTCATTCTGTTTATGAATCGATTTACACTCAGACGCCAAAGCTCAACAACTCAAAACAACACACACGTCATGCTCAAAAATTATGCACTTGTTGCGTTTCGCAACTTCTCACGAAACAAGACATTCACTGGAATCAATATCATTGGCTTATCCGTATCGATGGCCGTTTGTCTCTTACTCATTCTAATGATCAACGATCAGATGAGCTATGATGAATTTCACACACATCGCAACGAGACCTACCGTGTGTATCACGAGAGAGACCATATGGAAGTGGATATACCCCTCGCCACGACTCCAGTTCCGTTAGGAGAGAAACTCAAATATGACTTCACAGGGTTGAAGGACGTAGTAAGGTTTAGAAGAGGTGTGCAGGGGGAAGTAATGGACAATGGCAAGGCGATTGGCATCAACGGCCTTTTTACTGATCCTGAGTTCTTCGACCTCTTTGATTTCAAGCTAAAGCTTGGCAACAAGGAGTCTGCACTTAATGATCCCTACTCTATTGTGATTAAGAGTGAAATCGCCGAGAAATTTTTTCAAAGCGAAAATCCATTAGGTAAGACCTTAGATATTCAAGAGCTTGGTCAGTTTACAATCACAGGGGTGCTTGACGAAATTCCTGGTAAGTCGCATATCAACTTCGAAGCGCTGGCCTCCTTCTCAACTGTCCGTGGACTGGAGCAACAGGAGATCCTTACCTCTACTCTCAATGACTGGAGTAAAACCAGTGGCGCCTGGGTTTACTTCAGGATGGAAGATGACTATGACCAATCAGCGCTGAATGACTACCTGACTCAACTTGCTGAAGACAACTATGACGAAAACTCCGAATATCGGGTAGACTTTCATGTTCAAAAAATGACGGATATTACTCCAGGACCATTGATGGGTAATCAAATTGGCCAGGCCATGCCTTTCTTCTTTGTCTATGGTCTGGTATTGCTGGCCTTCCTTATCATGGTCTGCTCCGCATTTAACTATGCCAATCTTACGATGGCCAGAGCATTGACCCGTTTTAAGGAAGTAGGCATTCGTAAGGTGATGGGCTCCACGCGACCTCAGCTCATCATCCAGTTTGTGGTGGAAGCCATTCTGGTCTGTTTGCTGTCGTTGGCATTAGCGATTGGGTTATTAACACTGTTGATACCAGCTTTTGAATCGCTGACCATGAGCGCGCTGCTCGATTGGAAGCTTGAGCCAGATGCTGAAGTCTATTTCCAGTTTTTGCTATTTAGCCTGGCTACTGGTCTGATCACTGGTATCTTGCCAGCTCTTTACTTGTCGTCGGCCCAGCCCGTCAGAGCACTCAAGGGGGATCGGATCCCGAAAATATCACGGCTCAATTTGAGAAAGTCCTTGATCGTGGTGCAATTGGTTATCTCTATTGTGCTAATCACTTCATCCTCGCTCGTCTACCGCCAAATTAAGTTTATGGTGGAGAAAGATTATGGCTTTGCAAGGGATAATATTGTCAATATTGCTCTGCAGGGTCAGGAGTATGAGCTTTTCAAAGCTGAGCTAGATGAGTTGTCATTTGTCAGTGCTGTATCCGGCACTAACAATATACCCAGCACCGGTATGCATTTCGATGAAAAAGTCAGGAAGCTGCCGACTGAGGAAGCAATAGATTACAACTATTTCTCCGTCAACGAGGACTACATTGACAATCTGGAACTCGAACTCATAGCAGGACGTAACTTCACTCCTAATCAACCGGAAGAGCGAGAAGTGATCATCAACGAGGCTGCTGTGGAGTCATTTGGCTTTGGCTCCCTGGAGGATGCCATAGGTCAGAACCTCATTATTAAAGACAGTACTACCGTGAATGTGGTGGGTGTCGTGAAGGACTACAATTATATGATGCTCTACATGGAGATTCAGCCGCTGCTCCTGCGCTACAACCCGGAGGACTTTACAATAGCACAAGTGAAATTGACGGGTGGCAACAATATGGAATCGATCATAGCACTCGAGGAGACATGGGAAGCATTTGACCCCAATCATGATTTTGAATACAAATACTTCAGTGAGGAGATTGCCGAATTTTATGGATTCTTCTATGATATTGTATATATCATTGGGCTCATATCCATTCTGAGCGCGAGTATCGCTGCTATGGGGTTATTTGGCATTGCCACTTATTCCATTCAGACCCGACTTAAAGAAGTCGGCATACGCAAGATACTTGGTGCAAGCAGCGGCAGCATCGTATATATGCTGGGCAAAGGTTTCATGATTTTGATTCTTGTTTCGACTGTCATCGGAGGCACCCTCTCTTACTTTGGCAATCAAGCCTGGCTTGACCTTTTCGCCTACCGGATAAATTTTGGGCTAGACGTATTGGCTATAGCATTCAGCTTTATAGCAGTCATTGGAGCTTTGACCATTGGCTTTCAAACGCTGAGAGCGACTTCTACCAATCCAAGTGAAGTGCTTAGGAATGAGTAGTTCAGAATGAAAGCGGTTATGACAACATAAGCTCAGAGTGACACACAGGTGACTCTGAGCCAGGCTAGCCTAAAATCAGACCATTGAGTTTAATATCTAGGCAGGAGAGTTAATAGCTATCAAAACGTAACCAATCCTTCCAGCATATGTCCAAGAATAGGTCGGCACTTGTGATCACATGATGGATAGTACTGTTTGTGCAAGTAGCTCCCAGACTTGGGTGAGACACCCCACCAAAACTCTGCTAGCGCAACAGGCCGTAGCTTATTTTCGAAGGCGTATTGAAAGAGTTTGGGAGCCGCACACTCCCCTGCACCACCCGGAGGATTTTTGTAACCAGCCAAATCGAATATTTCTTTGAGATTTTTGGCTTTTCCGTTGCTGTTCAAGAACTCATAGCTCTGATAAATTCGCTCCTGCAACGCGTCAGAATTTTGACGCCTCTGCTGAAAGAGTTGTGCTCTTTCCTCATCTATAATAGCAGAGCTATCCCCCTCAAGCAACTTGATTTTCCTGTTAAAGTCTGCTAGCCGATCCATCCCCTGTTTCAAAAAGCTTTCAGCTTCCAGAGCATCATAAACTGGGGGAACAAAACCTGCGAAGTGATTAGACTCACCAATCTTACCGGAGAATCCAGCCAAATAACCAACTTCTCCACGATCAGTGGCCACTACCAGTACTCCAAACATTTTTCCAATCGAGTTCTCAGTACGCCGATCTATCCCGAAGTTGTGATTCCAGTCTGTATTGTCAATCTTCCGATAAAGCTGATGAGAAGCGGTAATTGCGATGTGATAAGGGCTCCCTTCAAAAGGGTTATTAAGTCCTTCTGGAAACTCATCACTTGGAATTGGTTCTAAAAATCGATGAAACAATGAGTTTGGCGGCTGCATTAGGGTTAACACCAATTTATAGGATTCCGACAAGCAAGCAATACACATAGTATACCTTGAGGCTTGCGCTGAATAGGTAAACAACAATGAACCACTTGCACTCCAAGAGGCTTATTTTTACCCATTGACGACTGAGTGATCCATTCTGGTACTCCTCATTGAACTTTTATTAAACTAATTGCAAGACCACCTCCTGGAGCCAATCGAAAGGTCTCTGAACTTTGACTACTGACTTGAAGCTCCACTATCTCATAAGCGCCGGGATTACTTTTGTAATGAGCCTCATCACCATCCTTATAAATGACCGCCTTGTATTGGCTTCCCTCAGACAAAAAATCAAATTTGATGGTGACTTCTCTTTCATTTTCATCTGTGATACTTCCCACAAACCAGTTGCCCGTTTCGCGTTCTTCACGAGCTATGGTCACAAAATCTCCCACTTCTCCATTCAGCGTAATGGATTTCTCCCAATTCACACCAACATCGCGGATAAACTGAAGTGCCGGATGCCCTTCGTAATTTTCTGGCAAGTCACAAGCCATCTGAATTGGACTATTGATCACTACGTACAGTGCTAGCTGCTGGGCGAGTGTCGTATTGATTTGGTTGTTTGGTTTAGGTGCCAGTGATAGTTCGAATACGCCCGGTGTAAAGTCAATGGGCCCACCCAACATTCTGGTAAATGCGACGATGGGCAAATGCTCTGGTGGATTTCCGCCATCAGTTGCCCACGCATTGAACTCCTGTCCGCGAAGACCTTCCCGTGCAATAGCGTTCGGATAGGTCCGCCGAATACCGGTTGCTTTGATCGGTTCATGGGCATTGACCGCCACCTGATATTTAGCTGCGTGCTCAAGTACTTTACGGTAGTGATTGACCATCCATTGACCGTGGTGGTATTCGCCTTTGGGAATGATGCGGCCTACATAGCCTGTTTTTACAGAATGGATGCCCAATGACTGCATCAGGGCATAAGCCGTGTCAAGCTGCTGCTCGTAAGTCCGCGGTGCTGCTGATGTTTCGTGGTGCATGATCAACTCCACGCCTTTTTCCTTTCCGTAGCGAACCACCTCCTCTATATCGTAATCTGGATATTCAGTCACAAAATCAAAGACCCCCTCCCGGTCTTCAAATCCAATCCAATGATCCCAGCCGGTGTACCAGCCTTCCACCAGCAACCCCTTGAATCCATTGGCCGCTGCAAAATCAATGTATCGTTTGGCATTTTCCGTATTCGCACCATGTGGGACAGCTTCTCTGACCGATCCATCCTCGGCCCAGGTGTCCATGCTCTGCGTACCTTCATAGTCCCAAGTGGACACGCCCAGATGCATTTCCCACCAAATACCAACATATTTCATTGGCTGGAACCAGCTTACGTCTCCAATTTTATTGGGTTCATTGAGGTTGACAATCAGGTTGGAATCAATCAACCCAGCTGCATCGTCGCTGATCTGAATGGTCCGCCAGGGAGTGGCAAATGGAAGTGCGCGCTTCACTTTATAACCCAGTAGATCCGAGCCCACCAAATTGCTGGTCAGCGAGAAATTATCTGTATCCACTTTCAAAGTCATTCCTGCGTAATCGGTGAGGTTCGCTTCGTGGAAACTCAGGTAGATGCCATCAGCCGTTTTCATCGTAACGGGCGTGTTTACCGCATTCTCAGGAATGTAAGTGGCCGCCAAGTCTTTATGGTCCCGCTTGCTGATCGCGTCAATTTCACTGATTTTGGAGGTGTTGTACAAATGTTCGTAAATGTCCCAATCACCCGGGATCCAAAAAGTCTTATGATCACCAGTGAGGTTGAATTGGGTGAACTCATCCATAATGACCACCGAATCCACGGCCGACTGTTCAGGGAATTCGTATCTAAAACCAATGCCGTCATCATAGGCTTTGAAGTGAATAATGAGCGGACGATTCGGCTCAGCATTTTCAATTAGTGTGACAGACAGTTGATTGTAGTTGTTGTCCACCAGACGCTGCTCTCCCCACTGCATTTCCCAGGTTTCGGAGTAGGATGAGTTTTCAGCCTTATCAATTTCGAAACCAGAAGTCATTGGGTTTTGTCCCTGAAACTCAAAACCCATAGTAGAGCTTTTGATCACCTCCTGACCTTTGAAGGTCACGCCGTATTGTGGAGCACCGTCCGCTGTGAGACTAAACTGAATGGCGATTTGACCATCAGGGGATTGAACCTGAGTATCGGGTGCCGATGAGCAGCTCCAAAGTAAAAAAAGGGAACTGGCCAAAAGCGTATGTTGAAGCAATTTCATGGATTGGATTGGTTTTCTTGAATGTGAAATTTAATCAATACGCGCGAAATGAAGGATAGCCGCCATTAATTCTGCGCTAGACTTGCATACAGATCCCGGTATTTCGCCGAGCGAAAACCGGAATGTCGGAGTGATCGAAAACTATTGGTTTTCTAAGTTTACTTCGGCTTTAAACTCAAGATATACTTGTAGCTCTTCTCAAGATATGGTAAAAATGCCTCAGGTCGTTGGAGCAGTGATTCGGGTACGCGTACATACTCTTTCATCACCGTATTGTAGGTCACAAAAAGCTCGGTGTTGTGATCCACCAAAAATTGCTCACGGTCTTCCTTGCCGAGTCTGAGGCCTAGTTCACCAACTTTATTCAGGCTACTGAACATGTGACCATTGGCCGAGGTGTAGGGCATGGTTTTGCCTTTCAGCACAACGTCAGGATGCATATCGATGACCACCTTAAAGCATTCAAGTACTTCCGCTCTCGTCATGTCTCTTGCTTCACTGCAAACTTAATTTCAGTAATCAGGTCATCTCCACTCGAGGTGCTGGGGTCTGTGACATAAACTTCGAAGGGATGAACCTTTTTGTTCAGTTTAAGCTCTTTGTTGCGATGCATAGAATACATCGTACTCCAGGCATTTCCAAGATGATCATATGGCCCATGATGGGCAAGCGTATATACCCGTGTCGCTGGTATGGTACCCGTGATCATCTCTTCTGGTAAGTCCTCAGGAATCGACTTCATGGGGATACCGCTTGTGTAGGACACCTTCTTTTTGACGACATCCCATTTGTGATAAATTGTAAAGGGTTGTGCCGCTATTTGATCCTTATTGCCCTCAGCGAAGGACCACAGTTTTTCGAAATCCTTTTCCATCGCCGGGCCGATGGTATCTATGGTACAATCAGTCTTAAGTCCAATATACCGACACCCCTCATACTGCTCATATCCCTTGAAGTCCAGGCGAGAATGCACCTTTCCATCTTCTGCATAATCCTTGAGCAATGCCAGTCCCCTCTCATAGTCCATCCCTACAAAAGCCTCCATCATTTTCTTCATCCAAAACATGAAGAAGGGTAAACTGCTATCCATGATCCATGTCACTTGGGTGTCGTTATCCTTTTGTGATAGCTCAAACCGCACCTTAGCCGTGGACTTCCATGGAGTCAAAAAGGTAAGATCATAATCAATTGAGGTGTTCATTTCCTCTGAGACCACCTGCATATTGCCACTACCGGTTCGGTTGCCTTTCCATTCGTAGGACTTACCGTCTTCGGCTACATCCACTTTTGCCTCGGGCTCCATGATCAACCATGGAGACCATGCACGCCAGTGGTGAAAGTCATTGAGGATACTAAAAACACGGCCTACCTCGGCATGGATAAGCACGGATTTGCTAATGTTGATCTTCGGCATGGCTTATAAAGTTTAAAAAAGCAAGGTCAAAGTAGGGATTTTATTCGTTGCAGTCAACCGCTACGGCACACACGTGACACTGAGCAGCCTGGGTAAAGGACAGGGACTAAAAATAGCTGCTCAGCTGATAAAAAGGTGAGCCACCGTGGTTTTCAGCAGCTCACTCATAATATTATTCCGGCGCTCTGGCCATCATTTGCAGTTCGGCCAGCACAGACATCCGCATGTCTCTAGTCGCCAATCCATCTCTAATCTTTTTCAGCATTTCTGCAGATGGCTCTTCATCGTCATTATTCCAGCGGTTAAAATATTGATTCCAGTCATTGAAGAAATTCCAGGTAATATGGGTGGCGTAGGTATCACTGCCCATAGGAGACATCACCATGCCCAAACCCCAGCCCATCTTGTAGCCTGCATCCACCTGTTTCTGATGATCCGGCTTGAATACGCCATTCTCGGCTTGATGATAGGCCTCATAAGCACCCATGCTGTTAAAATCGACCTTCATGAAATCGATCTGGGCAATCATTCCTTTCTTAAAGTCCAATTCTCCTTCAGTTCCATCGATTATTCGCAGAAACCTTCTCTTATCCAGGAGACGCGTCTCACCAGACTTCATGATTTTAGCCTCTATATCCTCTTCAGACATATCAGGGTAAGCCTTTTTTGCATAGCCTAAGAGTTTTTCCCAACTCATTCCATCTCCCATCATTTTGGCAGGATCTGAAAATTGCTGAACTGTCATAAACTGGTAACCATCAGTGATGTCTCCTGGCGTCAGCGAAAACAAATCCCAGCCTACTATGTCACCGGCCATAGCGCGTTGTTCGTGAATTTTTTGCCAAAAGGTCTCTGTTTCCCAATAAGCTGCTGTTTGGCTGGGACTGACCTTCATAAACTCCATTAAAAGAAAGATGGGCTCTTGCGCTCTGACGGTGATTGCCATCAGCAACGCGACACAAAAAAATTGTAATCTTTTCATAATCATTTGGGTTAGTCAAAAAAAGCAATTCTCTGAATCTACGAATTAACTCACTGATTATCAATAATTAAGAGATGTCCATGCTTATCACTATTGAATATCAAAAAAGTGCTACTTTAGTATTCTTATTGCATGTTAGACCAAAGTGCAAAAACATATGTCCTACCTTCTAATCGTCCTGATTATAATCTTCAGTAGCCTCAGTTTGCTGCATTTCTATTGGGCTGCTGGCGGCCAATGGTGGCTATCCAATGCACTACCCACTAACGAAAGTGGCCAGCACGTCCTCAAGACTGGGCCAGTGTCAAGCATGGTAGTCGGACTTGGTTTGCTCGGTTTCGCATCCTACTACTTCATACTTCCTGCTCCCACTTTGTCTGGTACCATGACCCACATTGTGGGCTGGACAATCCCATCCATTTTCTTGCTTAGGTCTATCGGTGACTTCAAGTACGTTGGTTTTTTCAAAACAGTAAAAAGCACGGAGTTTGCCAAATATGACAATCGCTATTATGTACCATTATGTCTGGTTATTGGTGTGATGGGATTGGCTGTGGCCGCTCAGCTGTGAAGTAACTTCTGATTGGTAGATGCGTATCTCTATCGGGAATGCCAAATGTTCGTCCACTTCAGATATCACCCCTCCTTGGTCAGTATGTGCAGTATATCCAGCTGGTCGAGAATGATCACACTGATGCATTACCTTTTGTAACTTTTGGCTATCCGGAGGCGACCTCAGAGCTGCTGATAGTCTTGGCGGGCAGCTTCACCCTTTCCTACCGGAATCATCAATATCAAATTTCAGAAAGTTGCTGCTTCACTTTCATTGAAGAGCCGAGCAAAATTACTGTTTCAGAGAAGTTCAGGTTTATCAGAATAGTCTTCAAACCTCTGGGTGTGCTCCCTTTAGTCAGGCTTTCCGGCTTAGCAGCAAAGGAGCTTATCTCAAAACCTGTCATTGGAGTTTCTGAATTTTTGGATTCATCTAGCTGCCAATTGATATCAATCATCAGCTCCTCAACGAGTATTCCGACCGTTGAAACCTTGATCAACGAAATGCTGAACTCAAAACTACTGCATGATCGAAGTATGCTTGATTCTCTAGGCTCATTGAACCATACCGCTACTTCGGTTGACAGACTTTGCGATCTCCTATGCTGTACTCCACGAACACTGCAACGCTGGTTCAAGAATGAGATTGGGGTTTCCCCAAAGTACTTCCTGAGGCTTCTCAGGTTTAAACATACCCTCGAGCAACTTGCTAATTTTTCACCTGCCCACCCAATTGCGGTAGCAAACACACTAGGCTACTATGACCAAAATCATTTGATCAAGGAAGTGCAGAATTTTACCCACACAACTCCCGGAAAGTTGTCTTTTGACCACTACTTACCCACTCAGTTGCCATCAGGTTAAAGTTGAAAATTGTCGCATATTTACTACCTCAGTTGCCATATACTATTGTGATTTGCAGAGGTCAAAACAAAGAAACTATGCGTACGAATCTTATCGTAGTGGCGCTGCTGTACATCATGTGCATTGCTCATGCGTCCAATGGGCAGAAGAAGGACAAACTTCCATCTAAGTATAGAAAAATCCAGAAGTACATGGACCAGGCCGTGGACGATGGTCTGGTAGGATTAAGCTTCTATATTGATCACCCTAAGCACGGTCAATGGACGTATCAGGCAGGTCATGCTGAGCTCGAATCAAAGTCCCCTGTCACTGAAGCATCGGTGTTTTATCTCGGCAGTATTAGTAAGACTTACACGGCCACTATTATGCTTCAGCTTGCTGAGCGAGGGGTTGTTTCTCTTGATGATAAAATGACGGAGTATCTGTGGCCAAATGTCACTGGTGGCTTTGAATATGGAAATCAAGTGACAATCAGGCAGCTGCTGAACATGACCAGCGGCTTTCCTAATTTCGAATATGACGAACAGGCGCTTCAGGATTTCTTTTCTGGTAAGTTAGACCTGCACAAGACCCCTCCTGCGGCGGTACTCGAGCAATACATCTATGGTCAGCCCGGCAACTTTAAACCGGGAGAACGCTATCAGTACTCGAGCACTAACTACATTTTGCTCTGCATGATTATGGAATCCGTTACAGGTAAGCCACATCAGGATCTGTACTCAGCACTCTTTAAAGAACATGGTCTGGACAATACCTATTATAAAAATGAACGGGCTCCTGCTGCATTGCTAGTGAATGGGTACGCCGACGAAAATGATGATGATGAGTTTGAGAACTCTACTCAACAGCAAAAGGCTTATGCCGACTGGTCATATGGTGAAGATGGCATCAGGAGCACTATCTCTGATATGGCGAAGTTTATGGACCTCTTGCTTGATGGCAGCATTATCAGCGAGCAATCTTTGGCTGAAATGAAGACATGGGTGATGCCGGATAACCCCAGGTATGGTCTAGGACTTATGTATGATAAAGGCTTTCCCTACAAGTACTTCATTGGTCATTCGGGTTGGGGCTTTGGCACTCAAGCCAACTTGATGTACTTCCCTAAGCAGGATATTACCATCGCAATATTTTGCAATACTGCGTATCGCTTCGGCGGAGAAGCAATCGAGAAGGCTCATGACAAGTTTCTGACAAAGACCGCCAAAAAGCTATTTCTATTCTAGTAGTTTAGGCGACCACCCAACTACCTAGCCAATCCTTATTCACGAACTTAAATTGTGCTCTGTAGTGTGATAGCTTATGAAGCTGTAGAACGTCCATTTCAGTCGGTCGAATCACTAAGGCCGTAAAGTACTCATTGCTTATTTCTGCCGGCCAGTCGTGGGCCATCTCAGGTCTATCTATTCTCTGTCCGGGAGCGGCAATGGACCCATAGGCCTTTCGACCTTCAATTGATATGTTAGACCAATACTTTTCAGCAAGATCATCCTTCCTATGAAGCTTTGCCTGCCCTTTAACTGATACTTGTACCTTTTTACCTGCATGCCAGAATAGCAGTGATGAATGCGTATTTATACTTAAGTCAGCAATCTTTTTAGATCTACTATCTGTAAAAAAAACAAAACTCAAGTCCTCTTGAACTTCGCGTAAGACAATCAACCTTGAGTTGACGCCTTCTTGGCCGTTAGTAGAGAAACTGACAAATCGGAAAGGATGATTCCTGTCTAATGCTCCTCTGTGTAGCTCATGAGATACATTGGAGAAAACTTCTGTAAGCGAATCGTTGCGATTGATGAGCATGGCTTTGATATCCTTGTGTGGTTCATTAACAGAATGTCATCACTAAAGTTTGGGCAGGCAATCTCGTCCTATTGAATTAGTAAGGTGAGAACTTTAAATTATCTCACATCATCAACAAGCCTGTGTGGATGGGCCTTGTTGGAACTGGTAGCGAGCATCTTCAAGCATAGTAATCCTATCCCGGCTGACCCATAAAAATAGCCTGTAGGTATGGTTCGTTGATCACCTTTGGACACTTCCCAATACATTCCTTGATTGTCATGAATTGACTGTTTGAGCATATAGTCTAGCGTTCCTTGAGCCTTGGTTAAATAGATTTCATCAGAAGTTAATGCATGCATATCCAAAAGAAAATGAACCACTCCGCCAAGGCCAAATCTCCTGTCCACAGAAACTGTCGATTGACCAAAAATGGGATTGGCAATCCCGAATGGGGCCAGGTCGATTGCTGCGGCACATGCTTTCATCTTATCCAACCATATTTTATCTCCTGTCACTTTGAAGAGCTGTTGAAATAATCGCGCTGTGCCAGCGGGTCCATGAGCCCACCCTATTTCATAAGGGGATGACCAACCTTCGTTTGGGATACCATAAGGTACCAGGAAGGCATCACCAACAGTGTCAACAGCCACTTCATTTAGGAATTCGACCGCTGAGAGTGCATTATGCAAGTATTCTGAATTATCCGTTGCTTCGTAAAGGCGTGCGTAAAAGAAACCAATTCCAGCTGCTCCATGAGAAAAGTTGGGTAGATTAAACGGGCGATCCTGAGCAAAATACCAATATTGACCATGTTCTGTCTTTTGTGAGCGTGCCGTCAGTATTCTGGCGATACTTTCAGCCATATTGCGGTAGTTGGCCTCACCGAATTTCTCGAAGGCATCTATATAAACAAGGCCTATTCCTGCCAGCCCTCCCATGATGTCATTGTTTGGGCCCCATGAGATGCTATCTCCATAAGATTGGGCGTTTCTTTCAATGATCGACAGATAAGATCTTGCAGCATCAAGGCACTCTTCATCGGCCGTCTGCTTGCCAAATATTGATAAAGCCTGGTAAGCACCTGATAGATCGCCATACGGACCAAACGCCCATAATTTTTGAGTGAAAATACTATCGGGTTGTGACAACCCTTGAATCAAGTGATCACATCCATCCCGAGCCATTCTGAAATACGTACTGTCCTTAGTAGCATTGAACAGCTCAATACAGAAGATTACCTTTCCAGCAATACCCTGGCTGAGGGAGAAGCTGGATACTGTAGGGTCCGTGGCATCATCCGGCCAAATATCTCGAGGAGAATCTGTTCTGGTATTGGATAACCAACTAGCAATCTTACGAGCTGAATGGAGGTACCGTTCATTTATGATATGATCAGTCGACGAACAGCCAAAGGCAAGAAGATAGAATAATAGTAATGTTAATATTTTCATAACCCTGAAAATATCCACGCACCAGACGCTATAATATTGGAATTGTTACGAATGCAGTGAATCTGCTCAGTCATGCAGTCAAATACTTTTCACATGCCGCGCACGGTTCTAATTCATGTCGACTTCTGCTTCTCTGGTACGACCGTCTCGCACATAATGCACAGTAATGATCCCTTCACTAGCCTTAAACTGCTGGTAGAGTTCTTCCAGCTCATCGATGTTAGTGGCCGTCATTCCTTCAATATCGATGATCACATCTCCGGGCCGGAGACCTTCCCTCGCAAGAGCCGATTTCTCAGATAGTTTTCTGACATTGAAACCCATCTCCTGTCCAACATTCAACTCTGATACATTGATTAATTGCACGTCCGCACCTGTCCAAAACGACACCACATCCATGAGCTTCCGCTTGGCGATCTGCGCTGTGACACACACCTTAGTTTTGGCGCGTAGCGTGTCACTGATGAATCCTGCAAACTTCCCACTTAGGTCATACATTGGGGTACCGGGCGCGAATGTTTCTCCTTCTTTTATCACGTAGTAAGCTCTTCGTGACTGATCTCCAATGGTACTTTTTTCCTGATAGAGGTCGATCACCTCGGATATCTGAACTTCCTCACCAGTCGAGCCAGCAATCAATGTACCCGGCTTTAGGTATTCCATCTTTTTGAGTCTGATCACACATGTGCTGCGCGGCAAGGCCTCCACCTTGAGCATCGCTACATCGGCAATATTATTAGCGGAATATACCTCAGCAAACTGTACACTACCATCATTGAAATAGACGATGATCTGATCCGCCGTGCGCACGGGTCGGGCTGTGGTCATAATATAGCCGTCCTTATCAACCACCACCCCTCTTACCTGTTCCTCAGCTCCCTGGCTTTTGATGGCAAGTGTCACCTCGGCACAGGCGTTTTGTTTTGGTTGACTTCTTAAGTTTGTGGCTTTTGCTACCGCAATGGTCATCATGCCTATCACCAGAAGGTACTTGATAAGATTGGATGTCATGAATATGTATTTCATTGATTAATCAATACAAATATGGCACTATGCCTATCCTCCAATACGAATCCAGCACTGCGCCATAAACAAGTATAGGCTTCTCTTGGCACTAATTATATGATTTTTATAAGGCATTCGTCGTATGAGTCCATATAGCTTCTTCTGCAAAGTTTCTTTTTGAGCCTTGTCATCGGCAGGTGCTGGGGCGTCTACCGACAATTTCTTCAGCATCTCTTCAGTATCGATCGTTTGAGTTGGCCTATCGGCAAGCACTGAAAATGCTGACCTCAATCGATCATACATACTATCCAGGGTCTCCTTCAACTCTCCTTCATAAGGTGGTGGACCAAAGTCAGGGTTAAGATTGATTTCCCATATGACAGGCACTCCATTTGCAAAGCCAAAATCGATTCTACCGTACTCGATGCGCGCGAGCTCAAAAGCCTGCTTTATACTATCATAGTGTTGGTCACTGTTCATGAACGATAGGTAATCTTGAGCATACTCGGATGATTTCTCTGCCTCCAGGTTGGGGTCTTTTGACTGCCAGGTGGTCGTATAGTCTATCTGCCGAGGTATGAACGTTGAGCCAATACGTGTCACAGAGTATTTCTTGAGATATTGACTATCGGAACTAACGTCCACATATTCTACTGCAAGCAACTTGCGCCTATCGAACCCCTGAAGATGTAAACCGAGAGCATGGACATCTAACTCCTTTCTATTCCAGACAAGGGAGGTCAGCGTCCCGGAGTGCTCATTTTCCTCTCTGAGGAATACGGGATAATTTATCTCATCAGGTAAATCACTGATTCGGTATACATTATGAGGATTAATTCCTTTCTGGTAAAGTGCTTTAAGAAAGTCATATCTAAGCAAAACCTGATCAGGCTTGTTAAATAGGATCACATCCGGATAATTCTCTTCAAAAAAATGCTGAAGAGCTTCGGCTTGCTTCAGTTCACGTTGGTTCAAACGATCAATGTCCAAAAAAATCACAGCCGAGCATTCCATCTTCCGGATGGTCGTAAGGCTCTCATAATTTAGCAGTATTATGCGCTTTGCCAGTCCATCTGCATAGCGTCGGACATAGTTTCTAATCGTGTAGTCTGTTGATCTTTTGGCTAAGAAACAAATCATGCGGGCATCATATGAAAATCCAATTACTTGCGACGCTTCAAAACTAGTACAACCCTCGCCCAAATGAGGTACAGAGCTCTCTTCAAGGTTAATAATTCTTTTTTGATAGGTAGCACATTGATGATTTTGACACCCAGTTGTTTAGTAAGACCCGGTGCAGAACCCACATCATTATAGCCTTGAAAAACCGTTTTATCCAATTCGACCCGATGGCTCTTTCGCCCATTGAGTTTTCTGAAGTTTGAAAGAATGCGTGCGTTGGTCTGCCTCTTTATTTCCCTCACTCCTTTCTCAAAATGCTTATGAGCGTTTTCTTCATACTCATAATCGGGGTTGAGGTTAATCTCCCAGACTACAGGTTTTCCGTTAGAGTAGCTAAAGTCAATCCTACCATAATCGATACCAGCCATTTCAAATATTGTCATGAGCAAGTGCTTATCCTTAAAATTTGTGGAGAAATCTCTGTAGGTCGATGCATATTGAGGAGTATCCTTCAAAGGAGAATCAACATACTTTGCTACCCACTGCTGATCATAGTCGATTAGATATGGATATATTTCATCTCCAATTCGAAGTGCCGCATACCTCACAAAATAACCATCAGGTGTTTGAACATCTTCATACTCAACAATCAAAAGGTGCTTTCTCTTCCATCCCTGCATTTCAAGTGATTGCAAATATGTCTGTAGTGCCTTTTCATTTTTTAGCAGCGGACTTAAGGCACCTATGTGATTATTCTCCTGACGAAGAAATACCGGAAATCGAATGTCATTCAAGTTATCATAAGGACGATAGATATTAAATGGATTGATTCCTGAATCATGCAGAGACCTTAAAAGCGAATACCTCAACTTAACCCGATGTGGGTTATTAAAGATCGTTAAGTCTGGATGCTGCTTTCTTATTTCATCATAAATGCCACATACTATCTTCAGTTGTTCGCCTTCTATGATATCGAGATCTGAAAATATCAATGCGCTGCACTTCAGGCACTGAAGAGGTCGCAAATCTTCATAGTGTATCACTCCAATCTGACCACTGATAGGTCTTCCCCTTTCCTTCAGGTATCGGTAGATGGTGTGGCTATTTTGCTTTGATAGAAGGAAATAAATCAAGAGAACCGTGCTTCTTTTAAAAATGCAAGCATAGCTAGTTCTCTTTAAACATTCTAATCATCAAAACCGATGTGTATAGGTGGCCTTTAGGATGCCGGTATTCGAAGTAGTTCTGAAGCCCAGCTCCTCATCGATCCAATTATGATTGTAGACCAGGAAAATATCAGAGCCCGGTGTGACCATATACCGAAAACGATTATTCATACCCATCCGCTTGCTGAGATCATCATACTGGAGGTTAGTGGTAAAAGATATGAAGGGAGTGAGATCAAAATTGGCAATGAACCTCATCAAATTCGCATCAAAGGCACCCTCAGCGAGATCCACATCAGTGTGAATGTACTCAGCGCTGATATTAATTCCGGGCACGGGCCTGACCGTTAAGCTGTTGGAATAGGTCTTGCGTGTACCCGTCCAAAACCCCCAAAGGTTCAATTCCAATTCATAGCTCACCCTTCGAAATCGCGCCGTTTCGATTTCAATATTGTGCCGCCAATTGCTATAGGATCCTACCGGAATTATGATGCTCTCATCTCCTAAAATATCAAAGTCCTCCAGTAGCTCTTCGAAATTTCTAATGAACTGGTAAGAAACCTCATCTCCTGATTCAAATCTGAGATTGAATGGAGTGAACCTCGCATTTTGAGTCTGCTTAGCCCATTCAATACTCATAAGATGCTCGAAACTCACTTCCCAGGTCAATTCTCTAATGACTTTGCTCTTTTCAATAAGCGGAGAGTAGGTAAACCTCGGTTCTACTCTTCTGAATGAGTTGCGTCGGTTGAACCCAACCGCCGGGTCATAAGCGTCTCCAAATTCACGATAGGAAAGGCTAGCAGACCAGGGGCGGTTAGGGAAATTGAAGCGCAACCCCCGGGTGGTGCGATCCCAAAACTCACTTTCCGTGTCGGCTAGTGTTAATGGATTATGTCCCACCAAGAAGGCTTGAAACTGAAGATTTTTATTACCCATAAATCTGGAAGTGTTTAAAGATAAATCAGCGCCAAGCGTATGGCGTGGGCCAACAGGCTCATAGAGTTCCTCACCGTTTTCAGAGCTTCGCCTGGTGTATACCACACCTATACTACTCTCCTTGCCAAAGTTGCGCTTGACACGAACGACGGAAAAATCCTCTACTGGAATCGTATCTCTGGCCTTAGTGCGCACTTGCTGAGCGGCAATCTCAAAACGCCCTGCCCTTCCAATTAACCTGCCGCCATAATTGATAGGAATAGGGTTACCTTCTTCCAGCCCAATGCGCCTGCTAAAATAGGGCGTGATTCCGCTACTAGGCGCAAATTGATAGATATTGGCGCCCTCCAGGAAAAAATCTCGCCTTTCGGGAAAGAACAATGGAAAACGCGTCAGGTTGACTTGACGGTTGTCGACCTCAGTCTCGGCAAAGTCAGTATTGACCGTTACCGAAGCTTTGAGTCCGGACGTGATGTTGTAGTTCACATCTAGTCCCCCCGTTAGCGATGTGTTTTCAGTGTAGCTCACACCATCTTCTTGTTCATTCCGGGCCCTGTCTAGTTTCACATAGGGCACGGCTTCCAGCCCCAGACCTTGAGATATGCCTTTGAGATCAGTGACACGTCCGGCATTCTGCGGTCTAAACAGGCCCAGATTACGCTGGTGTCCTGACCAGACCAATTCCTCATTCTTTCGTCTGATCGTCCGCTGAAAATTGATGCCCCAGGTATCACTGGAGGGATCAAAATTCAAAGAGCGAAAAGGTATCCTCACCTCAGTGGACCAACCAAAATCGCCGATAAAAGTCCATGGTCTCCATATGCCGTCCCAGTTCTTGTTAAAGCTAATGCCTTGTCCTGATACCAGCACTCCATCACCCATGAGCCCTCCAGGATTGATCTCAAAGAAGTAGGCATTCCTTCCGTCCAGAAAGGTGTCTATTATCCACATGAACCTATCGTCCGTGCTGAGAGGAGCATCTCTTCTCCGCTGAAACGACTTTATTCCGCTAGGATCACTATCATAAAACGTAGCACCTATGTAGAGGTAGTTTTCATCATAGGCGATCTTAATCACTGTTCGTTCTGAGGGGTCTCCTCCTTCCGTTGGCTCAGTCATTTTAAAGTCGCTGATACCCGCTATCTCGGCCCAAAAAGGCTCATCCAACTTACCATCGAGGGTGATGGACTTGCCCTCGATGCTCGCAGCTTGGGTAGTCTTATCAGCAAAGCTCTGTTGTGCACTTGCGTGAGAAGCTAAAGCACATAATCCCATGAAAAGAAGACGTCTCACCAACTTATAATTCTCGTTACTAGCTTCGTCTAAACTAATGCTTATCGAGTCGTTACACCGGGTATAAGTGGATGATCGGGCAAATTACACTTTGACGTGTCTCATGCTGTCTCAAGCTGGTGGTACTTAGGTGCAAGTTTTAAGAAATCGCTACCTTCCCCGAATGAACCCAACCGAAGACATGCACTCCTCAAGCTACCGGAAGTATGTGCTTTTTGCATTGACTGTTGTCTATGTGTTCAATTTTATCGACCGGCAGATTCTGGTCATTCTACAAGAGGCTATTAAAGTAGATCTTGGACTTTCGGATACACAACTTGGCCTGCTCAGCGGCTTTTCCTTTGCCATTTTCTATGTTACGCTCGGTATCCCAATTGCTAAGCTGGCCGATAATACTTCACGCAAGCGCATCATTACCATCTCACTGACGGTATGGAGTGCGATGACGGCCATTTCCGGATTGGCAGGCAACTTTATACACCTGCTACTGGCGCGCATTGGTGTGGGCGTTGGTGAAGCTGGCGGGAGCCCTCCGGCGCACTCGATGATATCAGATTACTTTCCCACCAAGACGCGCGCTACGGCTATGTCTATTTACTCGGCTGGCATCTACATCGGAGTATTGATCGGCCTTCTTGTTGGTGGATTTCTAGCTGCAGAGCTTGGATGGCGTAAGACTTTTTATCTCGTGGGCCTACCGGGAATTGCGTTTGCCGTCATCTTCAACTTTACCGTCAAAGAACCCAAAAGAACCATTATCACAGCCTCAGAAACGGAAACTGCCAGCCTTGGGCTTACTGCCACGATCAAACACCTATTCAGTATTAAGCCATTTGGCCTGATCTGTTTTGCCTCTGCCTTTCACACCTTTACTACCTATGGCATGGGCAATTGGGGGGCTTCATTTTTGGTAAGGATACACGATATGCCCATAGCGCAAGTGGGCGGATTTTTAGCGCTGGCTGTAGGTGTGGGGGGGGCAACCGGGAGCTGGCTCGGGGGATATGTAGGGGACAAAATCAGCAATGGTGATCAAAGCGTCTACCTCAAACTTATCGCCATAGCGATAGCCTTGAGTATACCCTTACAGGCAGTTTTCCTATTCTCCAGCAGTATCCCTGTGGTGATAGGCTCCCTATTTGTTGTTTATATTTTTTGGGGCACATTCCTTGGCCCATCCATTAGCGTTATTCACGGCTTAGTACCTACCGGAATGCGCGCCATGTCCTCTGCGGTTTTCTTCTTTGTCCTCAACTTGATAGGACTGGGACTAGGGCCAACATTCGTAGGCATGGCCAGTGACCTATTGCTACCCTATTTTCCAGAAGACTCCATCCGCTGGGCCATGGCTTTATGCATGATCTTCAGTGCGGTTGGAGCTGCGCTGTATTGGCTGAGTGGAAAGCGGATAGCTACCGGCAGTTGAGGGAATTACCCTCTCAACTCCTTCTTCAATATCTTTCCCGTCGCACTCATCGGTAGCGCATCCAGAAACTCGATCTCCCTAGGATATTTGTAGTCGGCTATTTTAGACTTGGTCCAGTCGCGAAGTTCCTCAGCTGTGACGGACTGACCTTCTTTGAGTACCACAAATGCCTTGATCTCCTCTCCCATCTTATCATCCGGGATACCAATTACGGCCACCAAAGAAACAGCCTCGTGCTTGATCATCACCTCCTCCACTTCACGAGGGTAGACATTGAGGCCTCCTCTGATAATCATGTCCTTGGTTCGATCTACGATATAGTAGTAGCCATCTTCATCTTTGATAGCAATATCACCGCTATGCAGCCAGCCGCCCTTAAGCGTTTCGGCATTGGCTTCCGGCTTGTTGTAATAGCCCTTCATGACATTGTGACCTCTGTAGAGCAGTTCTCCCCTATCACCTGTAGGGACTTCATTGTCATTTTCATCTACGATTTTCACTTCTACTCCCCAGACTGGCTTGCCAATTGATCCTGGCTTTCTCTTCTCATCCAGGTGATTAAAAGTCACCACGGGAGAGCCTTCAGACATACCATAACCCTCAATGACGGGCACATTGAAGCGCTTTTCGAAATCCTCCATCACCTGTAGAGGCAGTGATGCTCCGCCTGAAACAGCAACTTTGAGATTCTTGCTGATCTGCTCGTAATCAAACTTAGGTTCAGTATATTGATTAAGCCCCCAATATATGGTGGGTACACCCGCAAAAATGGTCACCTTGTGCTTTTGCATGAGTCCAAACACTGATTCCGCATCAAATCGCGGCAGTAGTATACTCCTGACTCCCTTGTAAAGTCCGGAAGTCATGAGCACCACCATGGCAAATATGTGAAACAGCGGTAGCACAATTAGTTGAGTATCATCTTTGGTACAGCCGGAAAGGTTTGAGGACAGCACGGTATTGCAGAAAATATTGGAGTGCGTAAGTTCAGCACCCTTCGGCCTACCAGTAGTACCCGAAGTATAAATGATCAAGGCTGTGTCATCTGCTCCAGTTGCATGGCTTTCAAAAACATGGGATTGACCAGCCATCAGTGACCCTAAGGTCTCCGTGCCTTCAATAGACGAGGGCATCTCCGGCTTGGGCATGATCATGTAAAACTGCTCACAGCTTGAAGTGGCTTGAAAGCCGGCATAGCCCATTTTCCCCATGGGTAGATCTTCATTTCCTATAAAGCAGAAATAAGCCTTCGCCTCACTGTCAGTTAAATGATATTCGATTTCATCTGACTTTAGCAGCACACTTAGCGGAACTACCACGCCACCGGCCTTCAGAATACCAAAGTAGATAATCGGGAAGTACGGGAGATTAAAACAACTCAATGCAATTTTATCCCCCGGCTTAATGCCTTTAGTCACCAGCCCATTGGCGACCTGATTGGCCGCACCATTAACTTGAGCGAAGTTCAAGTCCGTATCCATGAATACAAAAGCTGATTTGGTGGGATAGCGTCTGGCGCTATCTTCTAGAAGGCAGGAGATATTGAGCATTTAAGTTGGTTGTTTAGTTGAATAGGGAAACTACAGAATTCGGATGTTTTCTACAACCTCACACCAGAGAGCACTGGGTTATTTCGCAGACTCAATTTCAGTATCTCTACCCCTCCACCAGGTCGCCAGCGAAGAACCACTGATGTTCATGAAAGGCCCGAATACCGCTGGAGCCAGCCCCATGGTAGCCACCTTGCCCATTTCCAGCGCCAGACCAGATGCTAGTCCTGAGTTTTGCATACCTACCTCAAAAGCGATAGTCCGACAGCTCTTCCTATCAAGTCCGATCAACTTGCAAGACCAGTATCCCAAAAAATAGCCCGTCACATTGTGCAAGATGACTATTCCGATCAGAACCAATCCAATAGAAAGCAGGGAATCACGACCCGCCGCAGTGATTATGGTAATGATCAAGGCTATACCTGCCATCGAAACCACAGGCATGGCTTTGTCCAACCAGGGAAACTTCCCGTGAGCTATATGATTAAAAGTCAGACCTGCCAGGATTGGTAAAATGACCATTTTCACAATACTCCAAAACATCGCCAGAAAGTCAATGGGCACAAACTGATCCGCCAATAGCCCCATCAAAAATGGGGTCACCAGAGGTGATAGTAGTGTTGCCACTGCGGTGAGGGTAACAGACAAAGCCAGATTGGCATTGGACAAAAAGGACATGACGTTAGAGGCTAGTCCACTTGGCGAGCAACCCACCAGCACAATGCCGGCTGCAATCTCGGGTGGCAACCCCGACAGCTTAGCCAGCCCAAATCCAATGATTGGCATAATTGTGAACTGACAAACTACCCCGACACCTACAGCCTGTGGCATCCTGATCACTCCTCGAAAGTCACCCCAACTCATAGAGGTGCCCATACCGAACATGATAATCATCAGCAAAGGCACAATCAGTCCGCTCAACTGAAAATCACCCACGGCGATGAACCAATGTGGAAAATACATGGAAGCACTGACGGCAGCAAAGATGACAATCGTATAGGCAAACCCTGAAAAGGAGGAGTAATGCAGTTGCCAGGCAAGTAGCAGAAAAAACGTAATCAGGGCATACCCGGCTTTACTACCGGCATCAATCATCACCAGTGTCAAATACAGAAGTGCTACAAGAGCCAATACCAATATCAAAACCAATGATCGATTCATCGCATGAAAATAGTAAAAAGAACTAAGTAGCCGACGCAAGTAATATGGTCAATTCGCCCAAACCATCCTGCACCCTTTAATTTCAATGGCTAGCTTTGTCAGCCAAATGAGCATCGCTTGAAAATAGACATAGACCTACCGATAGTAGAAGTAATCCCAGAGATCAAAAAGCACCTCCTAGAGAGCAATACTTTGATCGTCAATGCACCTCCTGGAGCCGGAAAGAGTACGGTGGTGCCCATTGCTTTGATGGATGAGCCATGGCTGGATGGTAAGAAAATCCTTATGCTGGAGCCCAGGCGCATAGCAGCACGTGCCATCGCGGAGCGCATGTCTGATCTGGTCGACAAACCAGTTGGTAATCTCGTAGGCTATCGGATTAGGTTCGACAGCAAGGTATCTTCGGATACGGTCATCGAAGTGGTGACAGAGGGCATCCTTACCAGAATGCTGCAAAGCGACAATGCCCTTGAGGATGTCGCCATGGTGGTATTTGATGAGTTTCACGAGCGGAGTATTCACGCTGATGTAGCCCTTGCACTGTGCCGGGAAGCCCAGCAGGTCCTGCGTCCTGACCTACGCATCATGATCATGTCCGCCACTTTGGACATGCCTGTATTGACGGAGCGACTGCAGTGTCCTACCGTGGTAAGTCAGGGGCGTCAGTATCCCGTGGATGTGTTCTACGAGGGAGATCAGGATCCATTTCTCCTACCGGAAATGACAGCCTCCGTAGTGCTTAAGGCAGCCAAGGCGCATGATGGGGACATTCTGGTTTTCTTACCAGGTCAGGGTGAAATACTCAAGTGTGAAGCCATCTTAAAACCAAAGCTCAAAGGGTTCGCTATTCATCCACTTTTTGGTATGCTACCGCAAAACAAGCAGAGGGCAGCCATTTTGCCCGATAGGGCCGCAAAGCGAAAGGTAGTGCTTGCTACCAATATTGCCGAGACCAGCCTTACGATCGAAGGAATCAAAGCAGTCGTAGACTCTGGTTTTGGCCGCAGACAAGTCTTCGATCCAAACTCAGGTTTGTCGCGACTGGAGACGGTCACCATCACCAAAGACTCAGCTGATCAGCGGGCAGGGCGTGCAGGCCGGCTGGGGCCTGGTGTCTGCTACCGCATGTGGACCAAAGCCACTCATGAGCGTCTGGGTGAGACCCGCGTACCCGAAATCGAAGAAGCAGATCTGGCTCCTCTGGCCTTGGAGATGGCCAAATGGGGTATCAGTGACCCCTACCAACTCACATGGCTCTCTCCTCCCCCCAAGAAAGCTATGGCCCAGGCCTGGCAAATATTGGAAGAGCTGGAAGCCATCGATAACGGAAAAATCACAGCTCATGGAGAGGCTATGCATCAGCTACCCTGTCATCCTCGGATAGCGCATATGATGATCAAAGCCAGGGAAATGGATGGTGATGCTAACCACTGGTTGGCGCTAGTCAGTGATCTCACAGCGCTACTCGAGGAGCGTGATCCACTGACGCGAGAGGCAGCACAAATCGCTGGTATAGACATCAATGCGCGTATCGATAAACTAAGGAGATACCGATCAGCAGGTGACCTTCGCGGGCCATTCAGCAGGATAGATAAAGTGGCCACCTCCTATCGGAAAATATTTGACACACCCGTGAGCAACGAGCCAACCGATCCATTCGAAACGGGGGTCCTCATTAGCTTCGCTTATCCGGAACGCATTGCCTGTGCACGACCTGGCAATAACGCCCAATTCCAATTGGCCAATGGCAGCCTGGCAATGGCGGGACATAAAGATGATCTGGCTCATGAAGCCTGGTTGGCGGTAGCGAACATGGATGCTCGTCAAGGGATGGGCAAAATCTTCATGGCCTCCCCTCTTAACCCTCGCGATCTGGCTCCTCTTGTAAAGCAAAGAGAGAATATCTCATGGGATCACAGGGAGGACAAGCTCAGAAAGGCCATGGAGTTGCGCATTGGTAACATCATCCTGAAGTCCGTCAACCTACCCGATCCTGATCCTGAGTTGGTAGCTGAGGCGATCTACAAGGCTGTTGCCAAAGACGGTCATCGGCTCTTCAACTTTGATGATGCCTTCTTACAACTGCAATATCGCTTGGCCAACCTGCGCGCCTGGAACAACGATCCTGCATGGCCTGAAATCACGCCTGAGTACTTGATCTCTACGGCAAGGGATTGGCTACATTTCTATATTGAAGATCTGGAATCCATTGAAGATTTCAAGGAGATCAACCTGGCTCAGATTGGCTATCAACAGCTGAGCTACGAACAACAACAGTTGCTGGACAAATTGGCTCCTGCCAAAATCAAGGTGCCAACAGGCTCAGAAATAAGCCTCGAGTACCGCAAGGACAATGAACCTCCGATACTGGCCGTCAGGATTCAGGAAGTATTCGGCCTTGCCGATACACCGTCGATCAATGATGGAAAGACCTCCGTGCTGATGCATTTGCTTTCACCAGGCTTCAAGCCCGTACAAGTGACGGGCGACCTCCGCAGCTTCTGGGACAATACCTACTTTGAGGTACGCAAGGAGCTGAAGCGCCGCTACCCCAAGCATGCATGGCCGGACGATCCCTGGGCAGCCCAGCCTATTAAAGGAGTGCCAAGAAAGTAACAGGTTGGTCATCCCATCTGGTCACAATCAACAATACTTCGATTGGCTGACCCGCCGGTTTATTATATTTAGCTGATCAACTCAAAGAAATATGGGATATAGACGCTCAGCCGGTTTAGTATTTACATTCCTGTGCATGCTGTTAACACAACAAGCTGAAGCACAAAATGATACCACCAATGTAATCAAGCCTATACCTCTTGTTGAAATTCCAATTTTCTTAGAAGAGGCGAATCAGGTCACAAGAGAAATAGATAATCTGGTAAAACTTCCAGAAAACCTTCTCGAAATACAAGCATATCTGAACGAATCCGATCATGAAATCCTCAAAGACTATGAGGCCTTAGCTGACAGCTCACGAAACTTTTCTTTGTCAGAAATTGAAAATGAGCGAGGTATTTGGGAAGACAAGGAAAACAAAATCAATGGCTACAATACAGAAATCACCGAATACGTCAGTCGACTGCAACGCAAAATCCGTGACATTGGTCTTATTCAGTTGCGTTGGGACACGACTGCTGTGGTAGCACGTGACAATACAGCGCCTGCAGAGGTCATGACGATGATCAAATCGGCCAGATCAGGTTTTGAACAGCGACAGACACAATTGCGGTCAGCACAAAGCGAGGCGCTCAAACTACAAGCAGCTCTGGCGAGCTACTACTCTACCGTGAACGAAGCAAAAAACCTGCTCGAGCAACGCCGAACTGCCCTACTTGATAATATCTGGGCGAGGGACTCTCCCGCTATATGGAACATTCGAATAGATAGTGCCAATCAGGTCGTAACCGAAACAGTAAATAGGCAGGCTTCAAATCTCAGAAGATCGATTGTCAACTTTACCATCACTCATCAGGCTTATTTGATCACCCTTATCGTAATCTTCCTTTCCGTTTTGGGGTACCTGATGTACTTACGTCTAACAAGGCCTATCAAGTTGAAGGAATATGAGAACGATAAGAGTATCCAATTACTTATCGGTAATCCGGTTCTGGTAAGTCTCCTTTTCACAATCGTATCCACTTTTATCATCTTCAATTTGCCTGAAGCCATGATGAGGATCTATGCGCTGGTGATCATCATTCCTTCCAGTTGGTGCTTGTTCATTTACTCAGAAAAATACAGAGGTGTACAGGTGACTATATATGCTGCGATAATGAGCTACTATCAGTTCACCATTCTCACGGCAGGTAACTCTTACAGTCGTTTTTATTTTCTGTTCCTATCTTTTGTGATGACCATTATTTTGTTTGGTCTTATCAGAAGTCAGCGGGACTATCTGGTCGTTTCTCTGGTAAGACGGCCAATCATCAGACTGATCCTGTCGGTCATGCTTTTTCTAAGTTTTGCTTCTATCCTATGTAATATTTCGGGTCATTTTGAACTTTCAAGACTGCTTATCCGGGGTGTATACTCAAGCTTCAATATTTCGATTATTTTCTTCCTGAGCGCTGATCTCCTCGTGGGGTTATCTTCACTGCTGCTTGCCATTTCACCGTTAGAAAGGTCTAATATTGTCAAATCAAAGCGCGAGTATATCCTAAGTCGGTTGAGGGCAGGCATAGGTTTGATAGCCATCATTGGGTGGATTTACTATGCACTCAGTGCATTTAAAGTGAATGATGCCATCATCAAAGGGCTTGTAGACTTGTTCATTACCAGGTTCACCTTGGGCGCCATTGAGCTCTCTCTTGGCAACATACTCGCCTTTTTTCTGACCATCCAGATATCTATCTGGCTCTCGCGGTTAGTGCGTTTTGTACTTGAAGAAGAAGTCTATGTAAGGAGAAGTGGTGACAAGGAAAGAGCACAGGGTGCTATTCTGTTGATGGTGCGCTATTCCTTTATTTGTCTTGGCGTGATCCTTGCCTTTGCCGCGGCAGGTATCCAACTTTCCAGCATTACTGTGATCATCGGTGCATTGGGTGTAGGGATCGGCTTTGGTCTACAGAGTATATTCAACAATCTGGTTTCTGGTATCATATTGGCCATTGAAAGACCTATGCAGGTCGGAGATGTGGTAGAGGTGCATGACTTACTTGGTACTGTCAAAGATATCGGCTTCAGGGCAAGCACGATACGCACCTATGATGGATCCGAGGTAATTGTGCCTAATGGGGATTTTGTATCATCCAAATTGATCAACTGGACGTTATCAGATAAAAAAAGAAGACTCACTGTAGAAATTAGAACAAGCTTTAATACCGATCCTAATCTTGTGCTCGATACCCTCAAACAAGTCGCTGTAGAAGATGATCTGGTGCTTAAAAACCCTGCTCCCATTGCGAGGTTTTTGGGTTTTGGTGAAAGCTTTCTGGAGTTTCAACTAATGTATTGGATTCCAGATTATGATAATAGCTTTAGCATGGGCACCAGAGTGACCAATGCCGTTTACCAACGGCTAAAAGAAGAGCGCATCGAGCTTCCATTGCCGAGACAAGAAGTGATAGTCGATCAAAAAACAGATCATCAATCATCAAAGTCAGCCAAGAAGAGTTAAGGGCCAGGTCAGAGCAAATAAAAACTTAAAAAGACACCTACTTCGAGGTACATAGGAAACTCAAAAGGCCCAATGTCAAACATCCTCTCATCCATTGAACTGATTGGAAGGTTGTTGAACAGCGGAATTCCGAAAAGATGGCAATATTCGGTCAATGATTATTCTCTCCTCTTATAAAGTCCATCAAAAGCAGGCGTCCAGGTTTCACCATTGTCGTTTGAATTTTCGAAGAACTGACGCACTGTACCATCGGCATTGAGGGTAAAGGTTAATCTTGAAAGCGCTATGTCGCCCTGGCCATTTAGATACTCACTTTGGAATTGTAATAAGCTGTCATCTCTTTTAGTCTCTACATAGTTGAACACATCTCCGGCGCTTCCCACCCAATGCTGGTGCCACTTTTGATCCACCGGGCTATAAAAATTAATACTCTGGCCAGCGTAGTTACCCTGTGTAGTGTAGTTCTCATGAATGGCACAGCCTCCTTTGGCTCTGGAGATGATGTTCACACCCGCTTTTGTACCTGCAGCAAACACATCCCATTCACCTATCCAAAAATCGAAATGTCTCGCATCCTTATTAATCAGACATGGATAGGCATTTTCTTCTATTTTGGACAAGATCGCCTGAAACCGTCCTTCGTTCTGAAGCTTTGAGAAATCCGGGTCCGAAGTGATGGCTGTGAAATTAGCCAGGCCATTATCATTAGCCGCTGATTCTAAAATTTGATACATTTTTTCCTGATCACCCATTTTTTGATAGACCTTGGCGAGGTTGTACGAAATGGTGTTTCCATTAAATTGGAATTTCTCCGCCTTCTTCAAACTAGTAATGGACTCCTCCAGAAGACCTAAGTTCATCTGGCTTACACCCAAGCCATACCAGGCCGCAGAATCCTCGACATTATCTTTTAAATAGGTTTGGAGTAGCTCGGCGGATTGCTCCCATTCTTGATTGACAAAACTTTGAGTGGCTTTTTCGAGGAGTGTCTGACCATGACAATTGATTGCGATGCAGACCAGGCCTGCTGAGAAAATAGTTTTCATGCTAATCGGTGCTTAAATGAATAAGCACCAAACTAGCTGGCCACTACCGTAAACTGGTCTAAGCCGATAATACTTTACCTTTTATTGGCTAAATCCATGCCCAAAAGTATTGCGGCCCTAATTAACCAGGGCTTTGTCCTCAGCATAACATTGACGATAGGCACTTGGAGACTTGCCTGTTAGCTTCTTGAAAGCATGATTGAATGATGCCTTGTTGTTGAACCCCGAGGCTATACCCACATTCATAATTTTCATGTCCGTACATTCCAGGAGCTGCCTTGCATTTGCAACACGATATTCATTCACAAAATCAGCGAAGTTTTTGCCTTCCACCTCATTGATCACCTGCGAAACATAATGGGGCTGAATTTCAAGCCGATCGGCCAGGTCTCTCAACTTAAGGGAGTTCTGTAAATACAATTTCTCCGATGACACCACCTCCGTAAGCTTTTTGGCGATAGCCCTACTTGCTGAAGCGCTCAGCCCTGACTTCTCGTACCTTGGTGCATCACTATGCTTCCACAACTCCTGGTAATTGAAACCATAATAGCCAATGAAGTAAATGAAGAAAGACGAGGCGGCAGAAATCATATAATCATATTCTACTTCCAACAGTCTTGTCCAAACGAGCAGGTAGTAAGTGATGAATGTAAGGACATAACCCAAAAAAGCCATGGCAACCTTTCTCTTCCATATGTATACCTTTCTGACATCAGCGGTCTGGCGCTTTCTAACCTCATGCAATAACAAAATAGCATACATGACCAAATGAAGCAGCTGTACAAGAGCTACAAAAGAAGCGGGTACTAGTCTGGGAGCTTCATCAAAAAGGTAAATCGCCAGGTATAGTCCGAAAGGAACAAAATGCAAAATGCCTACCTCTGCCTGCGATCGCGCTGACCTCAAGTACATCAACAGTAGCGGTCCAAATAGAAAAGTAAGCCCCTGTGCGGCACCCAATTGCCAGGGCAGAACCCTAAAATAGCCCGTCCAAAAAATGACATAATAGGTAAGACAAAGACTAAAGCTGAGAACCAACCCTGCCAGGAGGTTGGTAGGCACTTCTTTCCTCGTAAAAAGTAGTATGCTCAGGAAAACACCCTGACATGCGGCAATCAGAAAAAGGCTTGTCCAATGATCAAATGACGGTTCCACGCAATGAATTTAAAGGAAAATAATATTATGACGGTGGTACCATTACTTAAACTGCGTTTTGTCAAAGCGGTATAGACTTCCTCTCCTGTCGAGCACAGACCCACAGGAAATAACTTCTGAGAGTGGTGTATTATTCAATTTCCAAGCACAGCAATCGTTCTACGTTCAGCCGCATGTAACTGAAAAGACCTACGAAGTTTTAGAAACTTCGTAGGTCTCTTGGCTCAATATACCTTGAAGCTTTCTACAACGATTTTTGACTATTTTGCACCCATGCAACTACTCAAAATCATGAAAACCTTCTTCATCGCAACTATCGGACTGCTGTTCTTAGTAGTCCAATCTATAGCCCAGCCTATTGATCCTTCAGTATTCAAAGAGCTGAACTTCCGCTTTATCGGCCCTGAAGGTAATAGAGCCATTGCGATAGCAGGTGAGCCTGGTAACCCAATGGTGAACTATATCGGAGCTGCATCCGGAGGATTATGGAAAACAGCCGACGGAGGTGTCAACTGGGATCCAATTACTGATTCATTAGATGTGTCATCAATAGGCTCTGTCGCATTGGCTCCTTCCGATCCTAATCAAGTATGGATGGGTACGGGAGAGACTTTTGTGATCAGACCAGCTCATGCGATGGGTGATGGTATTTATAAATCAACCGACGCTGGCGAGACGTGGGAGCGAAAGGGTCTGGAGAAAACCGGTAGAATTGGTCGGGTAGTGGTCCACCCAACTAATCCCGACATTGTGTATGCTGCTGCGCTCGGTCACACCTACGGGCCACAGCAAGACCGTGGTATCTACAGAACCAAAGATGGAGGTGAGACATGGGAAAGGGTGCTTTTTGCCGATGAGGGTACAGGGGCTGCTGACATTGCGATAGACCCAAAGAATCCTAACATACTCTATGCCGCGATGTGGTCCATACATATCAACACCTGGGGACTAAGAAGCGGAGGTCCCGGAGGTGGTATCTATCGATCTATGGATGGAGGTGATACCTGGGAACCTATGACCAAGAATGGCCTTCCAGGTGGAGAGAAACGCCCTGTGGGTAAAACGGCTGTTGCTGTTTCTTACAGCAATCCCAATGTAGTGTATGCACTCTTCGAGATCAACAGTCCTGAGCTATGGAGATCAGACGACAAAGGTGAATCATGGACGCTCATGAGTCAGGATCACACAATGAACGAGCGTGCCTCCTACTATACGCGCATTGCGGTAGGTACGGATAATCCTGATGAAGTGTATTTCTTAAGTGTACGGTTTAGCAAGTCAGAAGACGGTGGTAAAACGCTCATGAAAAATCCTCCACGTGGTGGTGGCGACAATCACGACATGTGGATCGATCCGCTCAATCCTGATCGTATGATGGTCGCACACGATGGTTGCGCCAGCATCAGTCTCAATGGTGGTGAATCATTTCAGCGTGTGGTGCTGCCTATCGCACAGATGTATCACGTGTCTGTCGACGATCAGATCCCCTACTACGTCTATGGTAACCGCCAGGACGGCTGGTCGTACAGGGGCCCCAGCAACAGCCAGCAGGGCTACATTCCGGTAGGGCTATGGCATGGAGTCGGCGGCTGTGAGAGTGGCTTTGCCAAGGCAGATCCTGCCGACAACACCATCGTTTGGTCCGGCTGCTATGATGGTGGGCTGGAGCGGTATGACCTCAAAACCGGGTATGCTCGAGAAGTGCGGGTCTGGCCAGAAGCTGGCTATGGCTGGGCGCCTGCCGATATGAAGTACCGCTGGCATTGGAATTTTCCGCTGAGCTTTTCACCCCACACCAAGCATCGGGTGTATGTTGGCAGCCAGTTCATTCATCAATCGGACGATGGCGGACAGAGCTGGCAGATCATCAGCCCCGACCTGACGCTCAACAGAAAGGATCATCAGCAGAGTTCTGGTGGAGTGGCTATCGACAATCTCATGACTTTTGATGGTGCTACGCTATTCGCGATAGAGGAGTCTCCCATGGAAGCTGGCCTGATCTGGGCGGGCACCAACGACGGTCAGGTGCAACTGACCAGAGATGGCGGCACTTCCTGGACCAATGTGACAAACAATATTCCTGACCTACCGGAATGGGGCACCATTGCCAACATATTTCCATCAAGGTATACTCAAGGCACGGCTTACATCACCGTTGATCTGCACCAGATGGGTGATTTTGGCACTTACGTCTACAAAACGAGCGACTATGGGCAATCATGGACGGCTATCGCCAACAATATCCCTCAGAGTGTGCATGGATTTGCTCATGTGATCGTGGAAGACCCAAAGAAGCAGGGAATGCTTTACCTGGGTGTGGATAATGGGCTCTACATAAGTCACAACGACGGTGGCGATTGGATGAAACTGAAAAACAACCTACCCCCTGCCCCTGTGTATTGGGTGACGGTTCAGGAGCGATTTGATGACCTGGTGATCGGCACCTACGGCAGAGGCTATTACATCCTGGATGACCTTTCCGCATTACGCGAATATGATCCGGAGAAGGCTAAAGCAGTGCAGGTTTTCAACCCTCGGGCCTCCTATCGCTTTAGCCAGAAAGAAAGCATCAAAACTGACGCACCCAGCTTCAGCTCGGGCAGCAATCCTGACTATGGCACACCTATCAACTATTACCTACCGGAAAAAACGACAGATACGGTCAGGGTCAAAATATTGGACTCGAATGAAACTGTCATAAGAACGATGGAAGGATCACAGAAAGCTGGCGTCAATCGGGTAATGTGGGACCTTCGGTACGAACCTACCTTCAAGCCAAGGCTCAGAACCCAACCACCGGGCAGACCTTGGGTACAGCTCAACGGTGAAGGCTGGCGACCTTTGGTTACCTGGGATCTCGATCTTTGGCGTGGACAGTTTGGGCCCAGAGTAGTGCCCGGTAAGTATACGGCCATAGTGACTGTGGGAGATGAAGTATTTCGCAAAGAACTAGAAGTGCTTAAAGACCCCAATACAGATGGTGACCTGGAAGATATCAAGGCTCAAGTGGCCTTATCATTGGAGCTTCGGGATGCTATGAATGAAGTGGTCACCATGATCAACACCCTGGAATTGATCCGGGCTGAATTGGTTTCTCTCACCCCATCACTTCAAAAGAAGGCCGATACCAAAGAAGCCAATCGGATCAACGATTATTCAACTTCAATTGTGGCTAAACTCTATGATATTCATCTCACCGGAGCGCGTGAAGATGCCTTTCGATCTCCAATGCAGCTTTATGGTAGGCTAAGTGCAGTAGCCAGTGACCTCAGTACTAGCGGCATTGATTTCAGACCGACTGATCAACAAGGTGAGGTCTATGAAGTACTGAACGAGCGACTCTTAGCCGCCAAAGGGGAATTTGAGCGGCTGATTGAGGAAGATATTCCAAAGTTCAATGACAAGTTGAATGAGCTGGATATGAAGATTGATCTGGAGAAGAAGGTCGATGAGTCTGATAAGTAAATCAGTATACTTTTACTTAGAAAATTTTGCTAGTACTCTAAAGTTCTTGGATCTTTGACCGTTATGAGAAAACCAGCTATTCTAGTATTAACACTTATGGCCATTCTATTCGTCGCATGTGGCGATGATGAAGAAGATGAAATGGCAAGACCCGCACCTCCTCCGGGTATATTCATGTTTCGGGGAGCCGTCATCGATGTTGAAACCAATCAGCCGATGGCTGATATCGAAGTTGGCTTTTTTGAGGAGCTGGGTTGTCAGGCAATATTTGGTCAGCAGTTTGTCCAAACTGCACAGGATGGAAGATTTCTAGTTGAGTATCGCCGTGAGTTAGACACACTCTTAGCTGCCGCTGAGTCATTCGATGTTGATACTTCCTACACCTCTTTCTCAATTAATGTTCGTGACGCCTTTCTGCCTCTTGTAGAAATGACACAGGGAGAAATGGAAGTACGACCAGCGCGAGATGAACGATTAGTAGGAAATGGTCCTCCTATCACTTTCAGGGTTAAAAAAATCGGTGGAGTAAAAGTCTTTGTCAAAGATGAATCCATTGATAATGAGCTTGTCATTTTTGATGTTAATCTTGACTATACTGAGGACTTTATCCCTGGCAACTTTACCAGCAACTTTGGTTCTCCAAGTGCGGAAATTGCCACCCTCGACGAGCTAGCACAATATGGATTAGACGCTGGTCGATCTTATAACCTTGAGATCTCCATAAGAGAAGGTGATTCTTATGAGAATTTGGAGGAGTGGCCTGTCGTAAAGACTGTTTTATTCGAGAACATCTCCGCTGATTTCAGAGAAGTAATCGAATTGGAAGAGATCGTATATTAGGAGGCTTGCCCATCGTTGATTAACTTATTATCATGATGTGCCGTCGGAAATTTATCCAAAAAGCCGGGCTTAGTCTTCCGCTTTTGGCCTTACCAGGATTGCTTTCAAGTGCGTTGCTACCCGGCCAATCGGCTCCTCCTAAAATCTCGCTAGCCCAGTGGTCGCTTAATCGCGCCTTCTTCGCCGGTGAACTGGACGCCATGGATTTTGCATTGATTTCCTCCCGAGACTATGGTATCAACGCCATCGAGTATGTAAGTGCCTTTTATAAAGACCGGGTCAAAGATGAAGCTGTTTGGGTTGACCTAAAACGTCGGGCCACTGATCATAACGTCATCAGCCTGCTGATCATGGTAGACGATGAAGGCGATCTTGGTGATCCGGATGATATCCTAAGAACACAAGCAGTAGAAAATCATTACAAATGGATCAATGCTGCCAAAATATTAGGCTGTCACTCTATCCGTGTCAATGCTTTTGGTACAGGATCAAAAGAAGCAGTTCGCGCGGCTTTGATTGACGGTATGGGCGGCCTATCGGAATATGCAGCCAGCGAGGGTATCAACATCATTATCGAGAATCATGGTTTGCACAGCTCTGATGCCGAGTTCATAGTGGATATCATCAAAGAGGTGGACATGCCCAACTTTGGTACCCTACCCGATTTTGGCAATTGGTGCCTATCGGCCAAATGGGGTAGCACGCAAATCGAATGTGATCGAGCTTATGATCGCTATCAAGGTGTCGCACAATTCATGCCTTATGCCAAAGCAGTAAGTGCCAAGTCTTACAATTTTGATCAAAGCGGCAGTGACAAGATAATAGACTACCACAAAATGCTCCAGGTGGTGAAAGATGCCGGTTATGACGGATACATCGGTATCGAGTATGAGGGTACGGAACACAGCGAGCCTCAAGGAATTCGGGCTACCAAGGCGCTGATCGAAAGGGTCTGGCAAGAGATATAGAAGCGGTTTTACTACCTCTATTCCAACATTCATTTCCCATTCATCTGGTTGCTTACTATATTCTGGATTGATTGAATAAACATCAATTCATGACCCAAAAGAAAGTATGTATCATCGGGGCTGGGAGCTCCGGTATAGTAGCGGCTAAGACGCTCAAAGAAGCAGGAGTGTCTTACGACTGTTTTGAAAAAGGCTCAGACATAGGAGGAAACTGGAGATACAACAATGACAATGGATTGTCTTCAGCGTACAGGTCACTGCACATCAATACCAACCGGTTGGTCATGGCCTATTCAGATTACCCCATGCCCGAGGACTATCCGATGTTCCCGCATCATAGTCATATCATCAAGTATTTCGAAGACTATGTAGATCACTTTGACATTAAGGATAGTATTATCTTCAATACGGCTGTCGAAGAAGTCACTCCCTTGGATGAGGATGGATATACCGTGCGGCTAAGTAACGGCAAAACCTCAGAATACAGCCATGTAGTTGTTGCGAATGGGCATCACTGGAATCCGAGAATGCCTGAGCCTCCATTCCCGGGTGAGTTTACAGGAGAGGTGCTTCATTCCCATTATTATAAGGAAACGGATCAGGTCAAAGACAGGGATATACTGATCGTGGGTATCGGTAATTCAGCAGTGGATATAGCCTGTGAAGCGGCCAGATTGCACAGTGGCAAAGTAGTGATCTCTACTCGCAGCGGTGCACACATCACGCCCAACTGGATTTGGAGCATTCCTTTTGATAATCTTGCCAATCCAATCACGGCCAGGCTACCCTTGTGGCTCCAGCGGAAGCTCCTCGCCACTACCCTATGGCTGGCTCGCGGACGGCAAGAAGACTATGGGGTGCCTAAGCCTAAACGGCCACTTCTCAGTGAGCATCCTACCCTCTCCCAAGACTTACTCAATATTGCCGGTAGGGGTCTCGTGGATTTCAAGCCCAACATCAAAGAATTTAAAGGTAAAACCGTCTGCTTTGAGGATGGTTCCGAGCAAGATTTTGATATCATTATCTATGCCACCGGCTATCGCGTTAGTTTTCCATTCCTGAAGCACATGAATGCCTTTGATGTGGAGCAAACTAACGATATCAGGCTGTACAAAAAAGTAATCCATCCTGATCACCAGGGACTGTTCTTCCTCGGACTCATTCAGCCGCTAGGCGCTATCATGCCACTGGCGGAAGTCCAGAGCAAGTGGATCAGCAAACTGATCACCGGACAATGCAAGTTGCCCTCACCAGATCAGATGCGCAATTCGATACAAAAGGATACAGATCATATGGCGAAACGCTATAAAAAATCTGTCAGGCATACTTTGCAGGTAGATTTTCATCCCTACAAAGGCGCTATTGAAACTGAAATGAAAAAAATGAAAGTC
Organism: Cyclobacteriaceae bacterium; assembly: GCA_965229505.1. Classification (GTDB taxonomy): domain Bacteria; phylum Bacteroidota; class Bacteroidia; order Cytophagales; family Cyclobacteriaceae; genus UBA6059. The sequence continues at coordinate 4,113,993 of OZ245881.1, read as the reverse complement.
GGATAAATGAAAAATCTTCAACTCTACTTATTAGCCGTACTCTTTACATTGGGGTACCATCAGTCCAATAGTCAAGGCCGCACACTGCCGCCTGACACCATGGTAGTCACCACCCATCAGGTGAGCATCAAGGGACAGTCGATACCTTACAAAGCCACCACGGGGACGCAACCCGTATGGGATGATGAAGGCACGATTGCAGCCTATCTCAACTATACTTACTATGAGCGAACAGACATCAGAAACAAGGCTGAACGACCATTATTTATCAGCTTTAATGGCGGACCCGGTTCGGGTTCGGTATGGATGCATCTCGCCTATACCGGTCCGATGATTCTCAATGTAGATGACGAGGGTTTTCCGGTTCAACCCTATGGGGTCAAGGACAATCCTCACTCTATCCTGGATGTAGCAGATATCGTGTTTGTAAACCCGGTAAACACCGGCTACTCGAGAATGGTGGATCCAGATGCTAAGCGTGAAATGTTTTTTGGTGTCAATGCAGATATTGCCTACCTGGCGGAATGGATCAACACATTTGTCGGGCGAATTAACCGCTGGGAATCCCCCAAGTACCTGATTGGTGAGAGCTACGGTACCACGCGTGTGTCAGGGTTGGCGCTAGCTCTGCAAAACCGACAGTGGATGTATATCAACGGTGTGATTCTGGTCTCTCCTACCGAGCTGGGCATAGATGCCATGGGCGCTGGTAGAAGAGACGGTCCTTTGGGAACAGCACTTCGACTACCTTACTTTACAGCAGCCGCTTGGTATCATAAGAAGCTTCCCGCTTCACTTCAGCAAAAGGACTTGCTGGAAGTCCTTGACGAAGCTGAAGACTATTCACTCAACGACCTGCTTCCACAGCTAGCTAAAGGAGGATTTATTGAGGAAAGCGATCGACAAGCTACCGCCAAAAAGATGGCGATGTACTCAGGCATCTCTGAAAAGGTCTTCCTGCAACACAACCTTGATGTTCCGACCAACTACTACTGGAAAGAACTCCTGAGAGAAGAGGGCTTCACAATTGGGCGCCTTGACTCGAGGTATAAGGGTATTGACGAAACTGATGCCGGTAGTCGACCAGACTTCAATTCAGAACTCACGAGTTGGCTGCACAGCTTTGCTCCCGCGATCAACTACTATTACCGCAATGTGCTCAACTTCCCGACCGATGTAAAGTACAATCTATTCGGTCCGGTTCATCCCTGGGACTCTGAGGATAATACGACCGGGAATGACTTACGACAAGCAATGGCGATGAACCCTTATCTCCATACCATGGTGCAGTCAGGATACTACGATGGTGCTACCAAGTACTTCGATGCGAAGTATACCATGTGGAGAATCGACCCTAGCGGAAAAATGAAAGACCGCTTTAGTTTCAAAGGCTACCGCAGTGGGCATATGATGTATCTACGTCGCGAGGACTTGCAGCAAGCCAATGAAGATATTCGAGAGTTTATCGAAAAATCAAAGGCTAAAGGACCAGCGAAATACTAAGTATGGAGTACAGAGTATTTGGTATTAAGTATTAGGACAGTGGTATCGAAGCTCAGTAACGCCCTGACAATTTCTTAATACCTTGTACTTGATACCAAGTGCTCCTTATTCACTATCAAATGCGAATTGCCTTTAACTAATTACTGCATTCTAACCATTTAAATTATGTACGTCGGACATTACGTTTCTTCACTCGCCCTAAAGAAGTATGACAAGAATATCTCACTTGGTTGGCTCTTCATTGGCGCTCAATTCGTGGACATCCTCTTCTTCCCATTCGTGGTGATGGGTATAGAGCGAATGAACATCGTCGAAGGCTTTACGGCGACTAATCATCTGGATCTGGAGTATATGCCTTATACACATAGCCTCCTGGCGACAGCATTTTGGGCTCTTTTGGGCTATTTCGTATTTGCTAATCTTCTAAAGATGGGGCACAAATCGGGAATTGCCATGGCCCTGGCTATTGCTTCACATTGGTTTGTCGATCTTGTAGTGCATACACCTGATTTGCCTATTTGGTCTGACAGTTCACCCAAGCTCGGCTTTGGTATTTGGAACTATCGCGAACTTGCATTTGGTCTGGAGGCGCTATTCCTGTTTGGAGGGCTTTACATCTACATACAGGCTGTTAAGCCTACGAACAAAGTTGGGAAATACGGCATGATCGGCTATGCTGTTTTCCTATTGGCGCTGCATGGATCTCAGGTCTATGGACCTCCAGCAGCTTCAGACAAAACTACACTAGCCATAGTGGCAGTCGTGACTTACCTGGCCTTTGGGGGTATCGCTCACTGGCTGGATAAAAAGGCTATGCAGAAAGAATGATGCGACTAATAGCTCTGCTCGTGTACTAACTTCACCGCCCTGCCTGATGGGTCGTTCATGTTCTTGAAAGACTCATCCCAAGCCAATGCCTCAGGCGTGCTACAAGCTACCGAAGGTACAGAGGGTACGCATGAAGCCGCAGAATCAGATGGGAAATGCTCCGCAAATATGGTTCTGTAATAGTACTCCTCCTTGGACTGTGGCGGGTTAATTGGGAAGCGGTAACTCGCATTGGCCAGCTGCTCATCAGAAATGGTCGCCGAAGTAAAGTCTTTGAGCGAATCAATCCAGCTGTAGCCCACACCATCACTAAACTGCTCTTTTTGGCGCCACGCTACACTTTCCGGTAGGTAGTCCTCAAAAGCCTTGCGCACTACCCACTTCTCCATCTTGCCCGGACCGGTCATTTTATCTGCTGGATTGAGGCGCATGGCTACATCCATAAATTCCTTATCCAGGAAAGGCACACGTCCTTCCACTCCCCATGCTGCCAAGGACTTATTGGCGCGTAAGCAATCATACATGTGAAGCTTACTAATCTTCCTCACGGTCTCTTCATGGAAAGCCTGAGCATTGGGTGCCTTGTGGAAGTACAGATAACCGCCGAAAATCTCATCAGCACCTTCACCGGAAAGCACCATCTTCACTCCCATTGACTTAATATATCTCGATAGCAGGTACATCGGAGTTGAAGCGCGTATGGTCGTAACATCATAGGTCTCAAGATGGTAGACGACATCCCGGATGGCATCCATGCCCTCCTGAACTGTAAAATGTACCTCATGATGCACTGTACCTATGTGATCAGCTACTTTTTGTGCAGCCGCTAAATCGGGAGATCCTTCCAGGCCAACGGCGAAGGAGTGTAACTGTGGCCACCAGGCATCTGTAGTGTCATCTGATTCAATTCTCTTCGCTGCATACCTTTTGGCGATAGCTGAAATAACTGAGCTGTCTAAACCACCGCTCAGAAGTACTCCATAAGGTACATCAGACATGAGTTGCCGATGTACTGCATCCTCCAGTGCTTTGCGAAGGTCTGCCAGGTTGGTTTGGTTATCCTTAACGCTTTCATAGCTCATCCAGTCACGCTGGTACCATTTGCGCATTACGCCATCGGCGCTGTTAAGAATATGACCCGGCAAAAACTCTTCAATCCTATTGCAAACACCCTCCAGGGACTTGAGCTCTGATCCAATGTAAAAATTGCCATATGCATCCCAACCTTTGTACAATGGAATTACCCCTATCTGATCTCGGCCGATGATATACTTATCTTTCTCAATATCGTACAAGGCAAAAGCAAAAATGCCATTAAGGTCCTCGATGAAGTCTTCGCCCTTCTCCTGATACAGCGCCAAAATCACTTCACAGTCAGAGTTGGTCCGAAAACTATACTTCCCTCCCAGTTCTTTTCTTATCTTTTGATGGTTGTAGATCTCTCCATTGACAGCCAGTACAAGATTGCCGTCCTCACTATAGAGCGGCTGCTTTCCCGACTGCATATCCACGATAGCTAGTCGCTCATGGGCCAATATAGCCTTCTTACCACAATAGATGCCAGACCAGTCCGGACCTCTGTGTCTAATCTTCTTAGACATCTCCAACACCTGCGTTCTCAACTTCTGAGACTCAACCTTCAATTCAAACACTCCAACTATTCCGCACACGGTAATTCAGTAATTAGGATTATCAAAAATTCAATATCATTCTATGGACTTTCTTAAGACAGATCGGCCTTAAAAGGAAGTGGCTCTTGGGTTAATGGACTGTTGAGAATCATCGGAATGATCCAACGCTCGAAAATACGATATTTATTACAAATCAATAAATTCTTTATGAATTTTTATGATAAATGTTTGATTCATTACTACTCATGTCAATAATTGCAAGAATGAGCTAAACACATTAGATTATACATAAGTATCGAAAATTGGTGTTAATTCTTTGAACCATGAGTATAAACCGAATAGAAATAAAAGCGCTCATCGAGCAAGAGCTACTAAAGTTGGAGGCAGATATCTCCGCACTCAGGGAATTGACAAAACCGATATCTCCAGAGAACGCTATTGGAAGAATTAGCCGCATGGACGCTATCAACAACAAGTCAATTAATGATGCATCTCTCAGGCAATCAGAAGAAAGAAAGAAAAAGCTGATTATTGCTTTGGATAAAATTGATCAGCCCGATTTTGGAGTTTGTATAAGGTGCAAGCAGCCTATTCCGATAGGCAGAATAATGCTCATGCCACACGCTCAAAAATGTGTGAAGTGCGCCTGAGATGAATAATTCACAGAACCTATCTTCAAGCCATTTCTGATTAACTATTTTCGCCAAAATCGAATCACATGACTTGGCTAGAAGCACTCATTCTGGGTATCGTACAAGGCCTTACGGAGTTCCTACCGGTGAGCAGTAGTGGTCATCTGGAGATAGGCAATGTCCTGCTCGGTGTGCAAGACTCTGACAATCTACTCTTTGCGGTAGTGGTGCATGGCGCCACGGCCCTCAGTACCATTGTCGTTTTTCGAAATGAGATACTCGGCATCTTCAAGGGGGTACTACAGTTCCGATGGAATGAGAGCTGGCTCTACACCATCAAAATATTCATCTCCCTGCTCCCTGTGATGGTCGTGGGACTTCTCTTCAAGGATACGATCGAATCATTCTTTACAGGAAACCTTCTGCTGGTGGGTTCCATGTTGATCGTTACGGCATTGCTCCTCCTCTTCTCCAGCTTCAAAAAGTCTCACGACGGTGAAGTAGGCTATGTAGGAGCATTCATCATGGGGCTTGCTCAGGCCATTGCTATCCTACCGGGAATATCCAGGTCAGGTGCCACCATCGCCACTGGTTTGCTACTAGGGTTCGACAAAACCAAAGTGACGCAATTTTCATTTCTCATGGTACTCATACCAATCATAGGTGCGAGTTTGTTGCAGTTGAAAGATTACCTGGAGCTCCCGGCAGGTGCTGGTTCAATTGAGGGCTCAGTATTAGCAATCGGCTTTTTATCGGCCTTCATCTCGGGCTATATCGCCTGCAAGTGGATGCTGGCGATAGTGCGAAAAGGCAAGCTGATCTATTTCGCGGCATACTGCGCCTTAGCCGGCATTATCGCCATTATCTTTGCATGACTATGGCTAGCCTTCAGCATACCCTACTAAGCCTCTACCTGAGAATACTCAAGCACAAGCAATCAAAGTCAAGCGAGCCAGTCAAACTCAGACGAAAGCTTATCAATGATGTTGCCAAGCGGTTTAAGCTACCTCAAGGGCTTAAAATAGAACGACTATCTGCCAACGGCGTTCCTGTCGAATGGATGAGCTTTGAGCAACCCAGAGATAGAGTCATCATGTACTTGCACGGAGGTGCTTATGTTGCTGGCAGTCTTCAATCCCACCGACATCTGGTCAGCGCTCTGAGCATGGCTGGCAAAGCAGAAGCTATAGCCATAGACTACAGATTGGCTCCAGAGCACCCATTCCCCGCAGCACTGGACGATGCTCTCAATGCGTATTTATGGTTGATCAAAAAACATAATTCTGAGAAGGTGATCATTGCCGGAGACTCGGCTGGCGGTGGATTGGCGGTAGCGCTAATCGCCAAACTACTCGAAGACAAGCTAGCCCTGCCAAGAGCAGCTGTACTAATTGCTCCATGGGTAGACCTGACTGGTCAAAGCCCCACTATTGTGTCTGTTGGAAAAAAGGATGTCATACTAAGTGAAGATATGTTGACATCAAGCGCTAAGATGTATGCCCATACGCACCCTCTTGATCAGCCCTATATCTCACCAATCAATGCACAGCTCTCCGGATTTCCAAAAACATTGATTCAGGTAGGCACCAAAGATATGTTGCTGAATGATAGCCGGGTGCTTTCAGAACAATTGAAACAACTGGGAAGTCAGGTGGTCTATGAAGAATGGAAAGGCGCCATGCACGTTTGGCATTTCTTCACTTACCTCTTACCAGAATCAAAAAGGGCGATCAATGGCATTGGCAAATTCATCGATAACGTCTTTACATAAAAAAGCAGACGTTCCGGGAACGTCTGCTTTACCATTAATCATCTTCTTAGATATATTATTTTAGGTTCTAGAACCCAGAGTAAGCGAGCTTAGTCTTGAGTGATTTTCCACGGTTCCTCAAAATTTGTCCCTGCTCCTTCTTCATAAAGTAATTTTCTATTCCGGTCTCAAAAAACTTGAGCGAGAAGGCGATGAGGCCTTTGAGCACGATTCCAAGGTACGGGATGATAACGTACGACTCAATGAACGGCTCAAGCAAGTACTGCTCCGAAATGAACAGGATCAGTGCCAATGTCAATAAGATGGTGGAGGCCTTCTTGCTCACCTTCGCCCTGGTAAGTTCAATAATCGTATTCTCAAGCAGCTCATTTTTTTGACCTATTTCATGATTCTGGCTCTTAATCTTCTGATTAGCCATATCAAGCTTTTTCTGTAGTCTATCACTGATGCGTGTGATAACTCTAGTTTGATCAATTAAGTCTTTGTAGTTGCTTGCAAAGGATTCTGCATCCTCGAGGTAGATATCCTCATTTTCGATTTTCCGTCGATAGCCCGACAGTACTCTCTCTTCTTCGGTGAAAAGATCTTTCATAGCTGGTTGTACTTTAATACACCTTGAAGATAAGGAACAAAATAGAATTTTTCCAAGAAAGCTAAATAGTTCTTTGGATTTTAAGTGATTCCCCTAGTACAAAATGAAGTTAGGTAAGCTTATCTCTTACATAACCAGCAAGCAGGCATAAATATCAGGCATAAGCCCTGCGTGTGGAGTTCTCCTTGGGTATTTTGATCTCAAAGTTGAAGTAGCTGTAATGCTCATCAATTGCACTCATGCTATACCGTAACTTCTGTCCGGTTTTGCGTGCCATATCCACCAAACCCAGCCCTGCATTGCCACTATCGTCCATGTGGGTCTCAGACAGAATTCTCTTATACAGTGCTTTAAGCTGACCAGGTTCGAGGCGATTGATCAAGTCAATTTTATTCGAAAGACTATCCTTGTGCTCGTTACTAATATAATTGCCGGTGACTATTTTGTAGTACCTTCCGCGCACCACTACCATGATCATCCCTGAGTTAGATTCGAAGAAATCGTAAGAGGAGCTTTCAACTGGTTTCATATGATTCACCATGTTTTGAAGGCTTTCTGTGGCAGAAGCGTAAAACTTTCTTTTCAGTGCTCTATCTTCCTCAATCTCTTCCACCCCTGTCTCGAGTATCTCAATAATAGCCATGACAATATTGAAGTTAATCTTACCCTTATACAAGAGCAGTATATTGGAATCAAACAGGCTTTTGTATTGCTTCAAATAATCCACAGAAGGGAAAAGTAATAAAAAAAAGATGAGCTAGGAAAAGACAAAGAAAAAAGCCCCAGCTATACAGCTGAGGCCCCATCAAATGAACGGATAAAAACCTTTACATGGCCTCACCTTTTTCCAGGCTCTCGATCGCAGTTTTGAGCGCATCCTTATTGAGCTGATCAGGAGCGGCTTCATAAGCCAGCTTCGCATGCTTTAATGCAGTTTTGTAATCTCCCTTTGCAGAATAACCTCTCGCTAATCCAACATTTATAGGCCAAGTCTTAGGGAATCGCTTCGCATTCATCTTAAACACTTCCAGCGCTCCATCTGCATCGCCCCTACCGATTAGCTGGCGACCATATTGGTGAATCTGGAAGACGGTGGTTGTGGGATGATTCAACGCTCTATCCATTATTTCTTTGGCTTCATCTGCCCTGCCAAGTTTGTCCAATACATTGGCTTTGGTAGATAGTGTACCGAAGTTCTCATTGCCAAAGAAAGGTGCATTGATTGCCTGATCAGCCCAGACTAGGGCCTTTTCTAGTGCATAGTCATTTTGTATACTCCAATTTGCAGCTGCCTGCCAATTTTGCCAAACAAAGCCAGCAGCTCCGGTTAGCTCTTCCTCGAATGTCCTGACATACAGGTCATTGATGTTCGGTACACTTATTTTGAAAGGAAGCATCTTCTCTTCCCACTTCAATGCCAGAGTAGCCTCAGTTGGTTGGCGATCTATAAACTCATAGGTAAGCCATTCGGTGTATTCTGTATCTTGTGGAGTGGCCTGCACTCTCAGTGCGTCCATACTCTCTTCATAAAAGAAGCTACCCCATGCATCATTCCTGTTTGAAAAAACAACTGTCCATGGTCCCGACTCTTCTACTGCAATATGAAGTCCATAGGTGCCTGCACTAATCGGCTTCCCCTCGACTTCAACATCGTGTGAAAAGGTAATGGTCGTATTTTCATTTGCTCCTGCTCTCCAGGGCGATGGATTTCTATTGCCAAATCCTAAATCTGTGAATCCGTAGGGGACTAATTGACCCCAAATTTGTCCCTTACGATCTGTCCCGTTGGGAGCTGTCACATCCGGGCTACTGTAGTCAACGGTAACAGTAACTAAACTGCCGATGTATTGGGTGACGCTGGCCTTTTGGTTATTTCCGTTAGGAGGAGTGCTAAGGGTCTGGGCGGCTAGTTGAAAAGTCAGTCCGGCCAGGACCATAAAAAGTAGTGATAATTGCTTTTTCATTCAGTTTGCGTTTTTGATTCACGAATTGGAACGCAACCGAATGATTAAGGATAGACTGATGTGTACAAGGTGGAGTTATTATGCTGTGACCTGATAAAGGCGTCATAATCTACTCTCGCCTCATGTCATGCCACTACAAACTTTCCTCTTCAAAGAGATTGGGGTTTAGCTAAAAGTTGGCCTTAGCTATGTAGAAATGCGACTGTGATCTATCGGCGAACTCTGGGAAGTCCGTATTCGGCGATCTCTGCTACCTGAGCATGTTCAAATTGGCGAAAGTAATTATCTCTATCAAGGTCAGAGAAGTTAAAATCGCCGATTTTGTTGAAATGCTGAACCTGCTTCTGAGTAAGCAGCCTGGTCAGTCCGTTTGATAATTTATTCTTCACAATGAATGTCATTGAAATGTTCGAAATCTTACTAATGACGCAAGCGATTACGAAGGGTAACTGGTTTTGCTACTTAATTTTTTTCTCCTCACAAATTCTGCCTTTGCTCTTTCGTAATACTTGAATCCGAAAAAACTAGTAGCAACAACTGTAAGCATCAAAATAAACCAACGAACCATAATTCATGCGCTCTTTGGTATATAGTCAAGGAAGAATAGAAGTACCCCCAAATAAGAAATAGAAAAATTTTAAGTTTCGAATGCTCCTTCCGACTTGTGAGCAATATCTAATTGTCTGGAGCTATGATAATCGTATCAGCGGTAATAGCTGCAGCACCAAAATAGCCCAGCACTATTTCCTCAGGGTTACTCCGGTTTACCATATTACCTCGTAGGACCGCAGGAGCAGTTCCTGAGGATTGTCCGAGTGTGGTGGCCTGCGCTATGAGGAGGTCATAGTAGTCAAAAGCCTTCTCCGATATTGACTCCTGACGCACAATGATTGTATCCAGGCGTCCAAATAGTAATTGGGGTACCTCCAACTGAAAGTCGTTTCCATCCACAAATCGATCGGAAAAGATGATAATTGACTCTACATCTATCAAAGGATTCCCGTTTTGAGTAATTCGCCAGCGATAGAAATTGTCCATATTGGCAGGATCCTGAATCGTACTTCCCAGGAAGAACTCTTCTTGTATAATCCCATCAACGATATTGGCTGGGAACACTTCTTTGTAAAATAGACTATCAATCTCCGGTACAGCATTGAGTGGCTCTGGCGTGGAAATAATCTCAGTACCGTCCGGGAGGATGATCATGCAGGTATACTGCACATCGACCTGCCCTTTCCATTCAGAAGAAGACACGTAGGTACCGCTCGATATCTCCACAAATTCAAAAACACCGCCAAGGTTGTCCATTACGCTCACTAATGCGTTCTCTACTTTGGGATTGGGAGCACTGTCATTGAAGTTGTTGGTGACCGATAGCTTGATCTCATATGGTCCGGGCTGATCTGTGATCCAACCCTCAACCACCAATCGCTCCGGTCCATCTGGGATATCAATCTCGATAGGATCTTCACATGAGACGGTCAGGACTAACGTAATAAGCGATATGACAGTCAACCTCCTCATTAAAATCTGAAATTGTAGGTCACAGATGGGATGAGGGTGCCCAAGATGGAGTATCTAACTACCTCCGCTTGGTCTGAGCCCTCCTCCTGACGGAAGAGGTAAGAATAAGCGTTGCGTCTACCGTAAACGTTGTAGATCGAGAAGGTCCAATAGTCAACCTTTTTCTTTGGCTTACCATTGGACTTTATCTTCTTCCCTTCTAGTCTGGCAGAGATATCCAGTCGATGATAGTCCGTAAGTCTTTGCTGATTACGTTGATTAAAGCTGGGCAGGACTATATTATCATAAACATACTTGCCTTCCGGGAAGGTAATGGGCCTTCCGGTAGCATAGACAAAATTAGAAGATAGCGTCCACCGATCATTAATGGAGTAGATTCCCGATAGGGAAAAATCATGGGTACGGTCAAAATCAGAGGGGTAATATTCACCATTGTTAATCTTCTCCGACACATCCACTCCATCTATCCTCCGTTCCGACTTGGACAAAGTATAACTCAGCCAACCTCTGAATCTTCCTACTTTTTTTCTTAAATATAGCTCCAGGCCATACGCCCTGGCATTCCCTTGTATCACCTCTGTTTCTATGGTCTCGTTCAACACCAAATCGGCACCTTCTTTATACTCGATGATGTTATTGGTGGTTTTGTAATAGGCTTCTGCAAAAAAGTCAAGATTCAGGGCCGGTAGAAGTTTGTAATATCCGAGCGTATATTGATCAGAGTACGAAGGGTCGATATGCGTATCGCTCAGCTTCCAGATATCAGTCGGAGAAGGAGTAATGGTATTAGAAATCAGGTGGATATATTGATTAGCCCGGTTATAACTCGCCTTGATGGTATTGCCAGATCCGAAATTGTAATTGATAGAAACTCGAGGTTCAAGGTTTTGAAAAGCCTTGATCAACTCCCCGCTAGCGTAGGTAGTAGTATCGATAATATTGCCTCGCTCTCTCGGCTGATTGGGCAGGTAGGTATAAACATCTTCAGGGCCGAAATTGTAAAAAGAGGAATAGCGCAGACCGTAGTACATCACCCAACGTTCACCTAGGTTCTGTTGGAAGTTGGCGTAGATATACGGCTCAAGCCCATGCTCAGAATCAATAGAGATTGGGTTATTAAATCCATCATCATTCAGCGGTAAGCGGTCACCGGGATTGAGTCGGTGAAAGATGGCTCCACTGCCAAACTCCAAGGTAGACCTTGGTGAAACAAACCATGTAAAATCAGTCTTGGAGGTGTAGTTTCTAACATTAGAAGATCCAACAAACTGCCCTGACTCCTCAGGATTGGACACCTCATACTTATAGTCACTGTAGCTCAATGTGAAGTTGCTAAAAAGTCGATTGGAGAATACGTGATTCCACCGACCAGTCGCGGTACGGTTACCCCACTGCCTGTTGATCAGTAGACCATCATTATTGTTATCATTTCCAATATAGCCGGAGAGATAAAAGTGGTTCTTATCATTAGGACGCCAGTTGACCTTGGCATTGTAATCTTGAAAATTGGTGCGGCTATCATCCAGTCCCGAAATCGCCGAGACATAGTCAAAAAAGCTGGATCGCGCCGAGATCAAAAAGCTACTTTCGTCTTTCTTAAGCGGTCCCTCGAGCATTATGCGCCCACTGACCAGGCCCAGGCCACCAGATAGCTGCATTTCCTGATCGTTACCTTCTTTTTGTCTAACATGAATGGCTGAAGAAACTCTACCTCCATAGGTACTGGGTACATCTCCTTTGAAGAAGGTGACATCCTTAATGGCATCCGGGTTAAAGACTGAAATCAAACCATAGAAGTGGTTGCTACTGTAGATAGCTGCCTCATCTATCAGTATCAGATTCTCATCAACGGCACCTCCGCGGATATTGAGACCCGAGGCATCCTCTCCGATATTCCTTATACCAGGAAGTAATAATGCGCTTTGGTAGATATCTACCTCACCAAGCAAATAGGGAATGTCACCTACTAGCTGCATGTCTATTTTATTCACGCTAGTGCGAATGCCGGTGATCTCGTGATCCGGCTCATAGGCAGTCACTATCACCTCATCCAATTTTAGATTAACAGGTACAAGTTTGACCTCTATTCGTGTGTCTGTCTTGAGGTTAACATCTAGCATCAGGGGTTCATAGCCTACATATTCTATCGCTAGTTTGTACTCGCCAGGGAATAGGGATAATGCATAGTAACCATAGTCGTTGGTCGCGACTCCTTCAGCAGAACCCAGCACTCTGATCGTAGTACCCAATAAGGCTTCACCATCCGATCGATCCCGAATAAACCCACTGATCGTATACTTCTTCCTGGGAGCTTTGAAGAGCAGTACATCTTTACCTGTAAGCTTATAATCTAATTCATTTCCACATATCAACTCAATCAAATAAGTGATGTCATTTCCGCTAACACTGAGCACCCTATTCATTTCCAAAAACTCGTTGGCATAGGAAAAACTGTAACCTTGACGCTCCAATTCAACAATGAGTTCAGCTACAGAGTATTCCTGGGATTTTATGGAAACAGAAGATTTTTGAGCCAGCAGTGCTGTTGTCCCAAAGGAGAGAAGTAGGAATAAAACGACGAACCTGAGTGCGGTGATTGGCGGCACTGAAAAAACCATTAACTCCAAAACGAAAAAAGCGATCTAAAAGATCGCTTTTTTCCAAAGTTATGTCAATTTCAGCACCCTTTGCCGGATATTAAATACTCATTTGGATTACTTGAGTTGATGTCAATATCTAAAACAACCTCCAGTACTTGTAACACTTCGTCTATACTCTTATTGTCAAACCTGGAGGTAAGGTGGCATTTGCCAATATTGTTATTCTTTAGTTTTATAGAGACATTGTAATGCTTACCGATATCTTCAAGCACCTTGGTCAATTGGACATTGTTGAATTCAAGCACACCTGACTTCCATGACAATATATTATCAGAAGGGGCAAAAGGTTTGATAACGCCTGTCGAATTGTCCAGATAAACACCTTGGTCTGCTGTCAATACTTCACCATTGGTGGTAGTTATTGAGTTAACTGAAACGCTACCCTTTTCTACAAACACTTCCGTTCGGTGTTTCGATTCTTTAACGAGGAACTCTGTCCCCAGTACAGTCACTTCCAATTGCCCGGTAATTACCTCAAAAGGTCTGTCGTCTGTATTTTGAACTTCAAAGAAAGCTCCACCATTAAGTATCACTTCCCGCTCACCTCCAAAGTCAGCCGAATAGCTGACACTACTAAATGGCATGAGAGTAACCAGTGAACCATCTGGCAACCGTACTGCCTCGACAACACCAGCGCTGGATCTTTCAATCATTGCCATCTCCTCAGCTGGAGGGATAACTAACTGAAAATAGACTCCCAAGCCAACTCCTATCACAAGTACCACTGAAGCTGCCACTCTAATCCAGGACCTACTCCACATAGGAACAACAGTATCATCCTGGGAAGTAGAGATTTTGGAATAGATACAATCCCACCCTCTATTGCTATCGAAATTTGCTTCCGAGGGAATACAATCGGCAGCATTCCAAACAGACTCAATTTGATTGAAATAAGACTGGTTTGATGGCTTTTCATTCAACCATTGCTCAAGCTTTTCCTGCTCGTCAATACTCGCCTTCTTCTGCAAGCACTTTACAATAGTTTCCTGATTAATGTTCATGTATCTATTTGTCAAGACTTATCAGTCATACCCCCAAACTACATCCAAAAAAACTTAAATAAAATCAATATTGCGCTTATGCTTCTATCCTTAATGCTACCGGTTTTGAGTGTTGATCTTAATTTTTTTAGAGCAATCCCCATTTGATTCTCAACGGTCTTTTCTGAGACGGCCATCTCTTCTGCAATTTCCCGGTAGGTCAACCCCTCCTCCTTTGCCAGTAGAAATATGAGGCGGCATTTTTCCGGTAGGTCAGCTATGGCCTGCTGCAGCCGAGCCTTGAGATCCTGATCCGCTAAGTCAGCGTCAAACTCCAGATCAGTCTCAGCCGCCACATCGACGGACTCAGTCATTGCCTGCTCTTTTGGAAGCTGATTTCTGATGTAGTTGATACATCTATAGCGTACCGCGCTATATAGATATGCGCTTACGCTACCGCTAATTTTAAGCGCGGCTCGACGCTCCCAGAAGTTGACAAATATCTCTTGTACTATCTCCTCGCTGACTTCAGCAATGCGCACGTACTTCAGGCCATGCCGACAAAGTGCTTTGTAATGTGCATCAAAATAATATTTAAGGACGGCCTGATCACCTGCAGCAAGTTGCTCAAGTAGTTGCTGATCCGACAAATTTGCTAGTTCCCTGGCCATCTATGGTAAAGCTAAAGGATGTCCGATAATCACGGATGGAGGAACAACCTTTATTGGAACGCTTCCGCGAAAAAGTCTCTGAATATGATCAATGGTGTAAATCCATTCTCATAAAAATTGTCTGCTGTCACAGCCAAAACGAAGTTTTGGTGGGGTACGACAAAGAGGTATTGCCCACCTGCTCCTTCGGCGAAGTAGGTGTCATTTTCTGCTAAGATGCCTGAGAAGCTACTCAACTCTGAGAAAAGTTGCCAGCTGTAAGCATAATTGCTAAACCGGTCTATTTGAAACTGCTCTGACGTACTAGTCTTAACCCACTCCTCGGAGACAAGCCTCTGTCCTTTCCAAATACCATAGTTGAGATAGAGGTCTCCAAGCTTGGCAAAGTCTATGAGGTTCAGTGATAGCCCAAACCCACCATTGATATTACCAAAGGCATCAGACTGCCAACTCGCCGAGGCAATATTCATTGGATCAAAAAGCACATCATTAGCGAACTCAACAAAAGGCTGTCCGGAAGCACGCTCAAGGATCTTCGCCAGCAGCGTGCCATGCGTAGAATTGTAAGAGTACCTCAAACCCGGCACTGCATCGAGATCGCGCGTTAATGCATATTCAATCCAATCACTGGAAGCAGTTAGTCCATTCAATGAGTTGTTGGGGTTGAGGGCAGGTACGCCGGTCTCGTACCAGGCTAAGCCGGACTTCATCAACAACAAATGCTCCACAGTAATCTCACCTTTGAGCGGCTCAAAGTTGAAGGGGGCAGGATAGTCAGGAAAAAACACACTAATGGGAGTTTGAATACTATCGAGCAGGCCTCTATCAAGGGCTATTCCTGTAAGTATCGACATCACGCTAACTGTCGCTCCACTCAAGAACTGCTGTGTCTCTCTATCCACACCATCATAGTAGTTTTCAAAAATGAGCTTGTCATCTTTGATAGCTACCACCCCTCGAATCTGATCAAACCCACCTTGACGAAGGTTATTATCCAAATCAAAAAGCGTGTTCTCATTTAGTCCCACTGATGACGGGGATCCGTACTTCCATGGTGAAGTATCTGGGATGACTTCTTCATTGAAATAGCAAGATGACAGTAACAATAGGCTGAAAACTATTATTTTACTCTTCATCACATAGCTCCTCCTCTCTGGGCCACCTCAGCCTCTTGAATAGTCCAACCTTTAATCCGATTCTAAACGTGCTACCGTCAAAATCAGTAAACTCGTCTGTATTGAAGTCATAGCCACTAATGAATCTATAGCCAAACGCGGCAGTCAACTTTGCATATCTTAAGAATTGGTAATCGATCGTCAAGGAAGGGTTGACTGATGTAAATCTCGTACTAAACACGTCAAATCCAGTTTCTGCATAGCCCACTTCCATCTCACCAAAACCAAGTCGGCCATCAGCCCCAGCAGAAAATGACTTAGATATTGGCCACATATAGCCCGCATGAATACCTCCATGCACCATCTCAAGATCAAAACCATTGGGGAAAATGAGAGGGAAATAGACCTCATCGTTCATCACGGAAATGAACGTCCCAAAAGATAGTCTGTCGTTGACGAGTACCCCCCAGCTCAGCGCTATGTTAGATACACTTTTGTCAAGCAGCGACGCACTCTCCAGCTCTGCTGTCACATAAGGATTGATACGGGATTGTTTAACCCAAATATAACTAGCGGTATCTATTTCGTGATTTTCCTCCTCTACCTCAACTTGGGCTAACGACCAATAGCCTAATAAAACCAGAAGAAAAAGAAAGAGATATCTCACATCTGCAATTTAACAACAAACACAGGAACTGTGAGATACCCTTAACGATCTTCTATTCGTATTTTAGGTTCTCAGATGGATTGGCCCTTGCCGCAATGGTCGATTGATAGCTCACTGTCAGCCAAGCAACAATCATTGCTACTAAGCTTCCTAATAAGAAAATGCCTGGGCCCAGACTCACACGATAGGCAAAGTCCTCCAGCCAACTATTCATCGCAAACCACGATACTGGAATGGCCAGAATAATAGCAATGATCAGAAGCTTAGTGAAATCTCCAAGTAAAAGAAGAATGAGGCCAGAGGTACTGGCTCCAAGTACCTTTCTTACTCCTATCTCCTTTCTTCGCTGCTCAGCGGTATAGGCTGACAAGCCAAAAAGCCCCAGGCACCCTATAAACATTGCCAGAGATGCGAAAACAAGGAAAATCTCACCCAGTCGTTCTTCAGCCTTGTATTGCTCGTCGAATATAGTGTCCATAAACTGAAAGCTAAACCCCATCGAAGGAGAGAACATGTCCCATTTGGATTCAACCTTATCGATCAATGATTTGTAGTCTTCACTGTTAGTTTTGATGGCCGTATAGTAGCCAGCAAATGGCCCCATGTACAGCCCCATAGCTCCAACATCCTGGTGTAGCGATTTGAAGTTGAAGTCTTTCACTACACCTATAACGGTAAACTCCCGCTTGCCTCCCACTGTAAAATCACCAAATACCTTAATACGTTTTCCAACAGCATTTTCAAAGCCTAGTCTCCGCGCTGCTGTCTCATTTAATATCATGGCACTCGAATCCGCTGGTCGCCCAGATTCAAAGGTTCTGCCTTCGAGTAATTCCATACCAAATGTGCTAAAGTAGGTAGGGTCAACACTCCACGTTTGAAGTGAAACAGGATCATCAACATTACCCGCTCCAATCGGTTCGAACGCTGAATCTGAACTAGATGAACCGGAAGGTATGTAGCCAGTATTGGACACTGATATGGCCTCAGGTATACTCATCAACTCCTCTTTGAAGTTGACGATCGAACTACCCAAGCTGTGAGAGTTCTCAATTAAAAGTACCCGATCACGATCATAACCCAGATCTTGTTCTTTGATATGTTCCAGTTGATGGTAGACCGTGATGGTACCAATTATGAGTGTGAGCGAGGTTGCAAACTGAAAAATCACCAATATATTTCTGAACATTGACTTGCGACCCGACTTGCCGGTATTGCCTTTCATACTATCTACCGGACTGAATGCGGAGAGGTAAAGTGAAGGGTATATGCCTGCCAATATTCCGATAACAAAGGCAGCAATAAGTACTTTCCACCATAGCGTGATTCCTTCAAATATCGGATTGACAAAACCCTTATCCACAAAAGCATTAAAGAAAGGCAAGCTTAAAAAGACCAGAATCAAGGCGATAGTAGCTGCAATGACTGATTGAAATACCGACTCAGTTAAAAACTGGATGATCAGGTCTTTTCGAAAACTGCCCATTACTTTCTTTACACCTATCTCCTTCGCTCTGGTAGAAGCTCTAGCCGTGGAGATATTAATAAAGTTGATGGAAGCGATCAGAATAAGGAAAATGCCAATCGCTGAAAAAAGATAAACGTACTCGATTCTGGAATTAGCCTGAAGCTCAATATCAAGATGAGAGTGGAGATGAATATCTTCAATGGGCTGCAGATGGTAGCGAATTAGTCCTCCACTACTCATCGCCTGCTCATATGATATCCCGGCGTAGGCTTGCAGCTGAGGTCCGAAGTATTTCTCATAGACATCAGGGAACTTGGCTTCAAGATCTGACTTGGATACTCCCTCTCTAAGCAGCATATAGGTATGGAAGTTGTTGGATAGCCAGACACCTCTATTTGCCTCTGGATTTCCTTCCATGGACAACAATATATCAAAGTGATAATGCGTCTGAGGCGGTAAATCCTCCACAACTGCTGTCACTTGGAACGTATTTTCTCCGACTGTTGTAAATGACTGACCTATTGGATCTTGGTCACCAAACAGCTTCCTGGCCGAACTCAAGCTTAGCACCGCAGAGGTTTGATCGGTCAATGCGCCCTCAAGCTGACCATAGACCACATTGTATTTGAATATCTCAAGGATTTCCTGATCAGCATATTTCATATCGTAGAGCTTCACTACCTCATCACTCTTTTTGACAAGGATAGAACCCTCATTGCGAAATCGGGCAGCTTTTTCAATCTCCGGAAAGTCAGCCTTAAACGCTGACGCCAGAGGATCGGGACTCACTGCAAAATGCCAGTAATTATCCCCCAGAGCTAGCTCAGAAGCCACTCGCACGATTCGTTCAGAGTTTTCGAAATGTTCGTCATAACTGAGCTCATCGTAGACATACAAGGCTATATAGATAGCACTGGCCAGCCCAATAGCCAAACCCATGATGTTGATCGCAGAATAGAACTTCTGCTTGAGCAGATTGCGCCAGGCAATCATCAGGTTGAATTTTAACAAGATTAGATTATTTGAGTTTTGACTTAATTTCTTGAGTGCGAAGGGTCGCAAAAAATGAATGACATGATAAGTATAGATCCATTTGGATCTCCATTGGGGGAGATCACCGAGTCGCTGGTAGTATTCAAAGAGATCACCTTGTATTTCTTCCAGAAGATCGCCCTTGACAAAAAATTCTAATAAGCGATCAGCCCATTTCGGTGGCTCGCGATGTTCAAACATCAAACGAAAGTCGTCCTAAAGATAAATCAGGGATTTGCTGCCACAGTGATACCCTCAGATCCCTTGCATTGACAAGCGCATGTTTTCCAGTCGCGGTGATGGTGAATATCCGTTTACGACGACCTCCACGCTCTGTGGTTGCTCCTGTCATCTCCGATTCCAAAAAGCCTTTTTCCGATAGGCGACTGAGTGCCGAGTGGACAGCTCCGATAGCTACTCGCCTACCCGCTTGTTGCTCAAAAGCATCCACGAGAGCCAAACCGTAAGCATTGTCCTGCAATACTCCTACCAGCAGGAGTATAATCTCTTCAAACTCGCCAAGATGTGTGCCTTTCATATGTGCATCTATTTCGTATATGTAGAACAAATATACGGAAGGAACAGAAGTATGTTCTACATATACGAAAATAATAGTTAAGACTTGGGCTCTTCCATGTCGCGCAACTCGTAATTGAGGGCCTTAGTGGAGATCTGCGTCTCATAAAAACTCAGGAAAAGGGAGATTAGTAGTAGCACAAGGCTGGCACCAAAGGCCAGATAGCCCTCCGTCTCCAGACCAAGAAATAGCGCGAAGATCGACAGCACACATCCTACAAAACTCAAAATCCCGGCAGCCTGCATATACCGGATTAAATCCATTCTGAGCCTTAGGTTGGCGATCTGTTGGACGACATAGGCATGACTCGGTTGCTCCTGATGGCGTTTGTGCAGGCTTCTGATCAGGCTGGCAATTGCCAAAAATCGATTGGTGTATGCCAACAATAGCAGTGTGATGGCCGGAAAAAGTAGTGCCGGTGTAGAAATGCCGATATCCATAGTGGTGTATTACAGTCCACCCAAATATCGGAAGCTCTCGGTGTTCTTAAGCACCCTACCGGGTAAATTCTCTGTCAGCTTCCCATCCTTGACCATGTACTCACCTCCTATCAACACTTGCTCAATACCATCGGGATATTGATGTGGGTTGACGAAAGTAGCTTTGTCTTTGATATCCTCCAGATCAAAGATCACTATATCCGCTGCATAGCCCTCCTTGATCATGCCCCGATCTTTAAACCCCATGAATTGCGCAGGCAGGCTGGTCGATGATCTCACCGCATGCTCCACTGAGATCACACCTCTATTTTTTGCGTAATGGGCGATCTTCCGAGGATAGGTTCCATAGTATCTGGCGTGCACCGGAGGTTTCTCAGGAGGTGAAATACCTGCATCGGTGGTAGTGATCAACCATGGTGCCTGCGCGAGGATTTCAATATCCATTTCCGATAGGGAAAAGCCACGTAACCTTGCGCCTCCTGGTCGGTCAAGGTAACCTTCACGTTGCAGCTTGACCGCCACCTCGACTAATGATATATCCAGTTCCTGAGAAAGTTGTAGTACAGACTTACCGATGAAGGACTTGTCTGGATAGTCAAAGACAATAATGTTCTCCGGGCCCCCACGACGCTCAATTTCCCTCTTAACATCCAGAAACAATTGCGCTCGTTGATCATCATCTTCGAGCACTTTGGTTAGTGCATCTTTGAATGTAGTCTCAGGGCCGGTATTGTCATCGGAGCTACCTGTGAGGCTTGACCGCCAGCGGTCTCTCTCGATCGCCCATCCGGGAATAAGCTCGGTGTTACCATCTGTACCTGTAGTATTGTATGGATATTGATCTGCCCAGACATCTACGCCACGGTTTCGTGCTGTTTGGATAAGGTTGACAATGGCAGTAGATACTCCCCAATAGTCCGCTCCTTTCACTTTCACGTGGGTTGCGCTTGAGGTCACTCCCGTAGCTTCAGCTACCGCAATAACCTCCTCGATGTTTTCCAGCATCGTAGTTTTCTGCATATCCCGGCTAGGTAAAAACCACATGGGATCGGAACCAGAGGCTCGTTCATGCACGATATAGACACCTCCCCACGGTTTGACCGTACTGACTAGGCTTATCACTTCTTCCGTATTCGACCATCTGCCAGGCACATACTCCAGACCTGCACTCATACCGTATGCCCCGGCTTTCATCCCTTCGATAATCTGGCGCTGCATATTCTTAATTTCTTCTGGTGTTGCCAGTCGTCTGAAGTCCTCCCCCAGTGCTCTATATCGGATGCTATTGTGTCCAACCATCACCGCGACATTGGGCCCATGCCCTTGTCGCTCAAGCTGAGCAATCTGATCAGCTATAGACTCAGGGCTCCTGCCATCATGATTGACCACTACGGTCGTTATTCCTTGCATGACGAGGTTGTGGGCCGCCTTCATCATGGGATTATCTTTTCTGATGCCATTGACATCACCTTGATTGCCGTCAGCATGAGAATGAATATCAATAAATCCGGGAGACACGATTTTTCCCTTAGCATTAATACTTTCTTTCCCATCTGACTCCTTAAGGAGCCCAAGCTTGACAATCTTGCCATCCTTAATACCCAAGTCCTGGTAGTACCAGGGATTGCCCGAACCATCCATGACCATTCCATTTAGTATCACCAGGTCATAGGACTGGGCCAATAAGCTATAAGTAAAAAAAGTAGCTGAAATTAGAAGTAGAAGTCTTTTCATGTTAGTCGCATTTGAAATTAGAAACTCGGAACATTCCAGCCACCAGTCAAGACTCTTATTACGAGCGGTCAATTCGCACTAATAATCTCGAATTCCACTCTACGGTTTTTCGAACGCCCTTCGTCGGTATCGTTAGTGTCGACGGGGTACTCACTGCCAAAACCGCGAGACTCCAGTCGCTCCAGCTCTATGCCATTTACCGATAGGTAGCTCACTACGGCAGCTGCTCTGTCCTGAGAAAGACGAAAGTTGTACTCAGCTGTTCCTATGTTGTCGGTGTGACCAGAGATCCTGATGCGCACCTCGGGATTTTGAACCAGAAACCTTCCCAACTCATTGAGTTCATCATAAGATGCAGGAAGCAATACCGACTGATCAAACTCAAAATAGATGTTGTCCAAAACGATTTTATCCCCTTCGGCTATGTCACCAAAATACTCTGACTTGATAGGTGCCGGTGCGGGAGGAAGATCTTGTGTGACGTCTGCCACGAATATGGGCTCCTCAGGGATTACAGGCCTGACAATGACGTCATCGATAAAGTAATAAGAGATCATAGGTCTGTCCTTCTTAGGCACCTCCATGGTTTGCGCAAACAAATTTTGACCCTTGCCATTTTTGGTAATGGTGGTCACTTTGTCTGCGTCGAAGTTTCCAATGGTGAGCACTGACTCTCCACCATCAGCTGTGTATGTCCCGGAGATCGTCATCCACTCATTGGTTTTGTCTAGCGGTTTGGATGGGTCGCTTATGATCTGAGGCTTGAAATAGGCGTACTCAATAGGCATCCAATCTATGGGTGGTGCGCTCTTTGACAAAAGCATACCCATATTACTAAGTGCGTACTCACAGTTTTCTGCTAAGCTTACTGACATCTCCAGGTAATACTCCTTATCCTTTTCCAGTGGCTTAAGTAAGTTGGTGACGAGAAACTCTCGATGGTTTGACTTTAGCTTCCAGCTCTTCCCACTCTTAGACTTCAGATAGCTGATCATGCCTACATACCCATCGCCAGTCTTAGGCTCCTGCTCACCAAAGTAGTTGAAGGGAACCCCCATCTGCCCACGTTCTGCACATCGATTGAAGAGATCAGGTGATGGGTCGGCTGTACCAAACCCCATCCAGTAACGAGTGAATCGGAGCTGGTCAAGCGTAGTGGGACAAATGCGAAAATCCTCGAAGCTATAGTTAGCCACAAGGTTTTGTGCAGTCCCGATCATTGGCACTAAAAACAGCAGAATACTGCTAATTAGGAATTTGAACATTAAGTCTGACCCTCAGAAGGAAGTTAACTAATCCGTAAGATTATTCAATAATCTGAACGGCTCAAGGGTCTTACCTGATATTTGAGTCTCGTATAATTTTTTTGCTTGTTTCAATTTTTGCGCACCATCATGGCGCAAAAGCGACTTGGTGGCATTCAGACCAGAGATACCTTCCATCAATCTCGGCAGAATAGTACTAGTCTCAAGACCTAACATTGGAGCCACCTTGTCGCCAACCAAATAAGCAGTAATTGCTGCAGGATCTATGGGGCTGGCATCAGAAAAACTCATTCTCATGTGGTCATGAAGGGCTTTTGTCAGTTCAACTCCCTCATTTGATTTTCTGAAGTTACGATTAGCAATGGCCTTCTCGAGGTTAAAAGCCTCCCGTGTATCTGACGGCAATAGTGTATCATCTACACCCAAAAAGCGACCGATAGAATTCCACATATCAATGAAACTCCAAGCCTCCTCCACCGTGACCTGATAACCCAGTTTGCGCAAACCTCTGATAGAGATGAGCGAGAATGCCAGATTGGTGCCCGCCATATCTTCTTGATTAATTGGGGTACCAAAGCTCGCACTCCAATGACCCGACTTAACGATGTGGTAGCGGATGGCCGCATGCATTAGTCTTACTTTTCCAGCAGATACAATGCCCTTCCCGCCTTTCAAGAAGGCATTCGCTTCAGACACGTCAAACACGAAGGCTGCCGTTTCCAGTAGGCGCTTCTCCGGCGACTGACGGATGCGTTTCGACTTATATAATACCTGTGCACCGTCAGCCGCTGCATAACAATATGGAAGTGACAGCAACCCCAGGATGGCCAGAAGCTCTTGAGCATATTTCGCAAAAAAGGCTTGCCCAGGCACCAAGTTCTCGTCGGGTATCCCTTGCGCTTGTTTTTTGAGATGATCAAAATATGCTACCAAGGATGATGGAAAAGATGTTGGAATCGGTTGATCGTTGAACTGGTAAGCATTGTATTCCTGTTCAACCATGGGATTGTATCCAATCTCAAATAAATTACGAACAACGTTATCGGCCACCTCATCACCTTCATGACGCATGTGGCTCAGGTGTATCGGATCATATGATTTTAGTTCACTCATCTAGTTTATAACCTACAATGTCTTTAATTGATTAAAAAAATGGAGAATAAAGCGCTTGCCTTCTTCAAGGCGAATATTGGTCAAACTTCCAACAATAGCCCGTCACCAATCGGAAGGTGGCTCAATGGGAAACTGATAAAGGCAGAAGAGGGAAACCTTGCATGGGAATATGAAATACGCCAGGAAATGACGAATCCGGGAGCCATTCTGCACGGAGGGATTGCCTCGACGATGCTGGATGATGTGATGGGAGCAACAGTCTTCTCCTTGAATAACGAGTTTATGTTTACCTCTATCAACCTCAACGTTGATTTTCTAGCTAGCGCGAAAACAGGTGACATTGTGACCTGCGAGGCTCAAGTTGTCAGGAAAGGTTCTAACGTCATTCACATGGAAGCCTGGCTGAAAAAAGGCGACAAGGTCTTGGCTAAAGCAGCCTCCAATCTTATCAAAACAAGGATGCCTGTGCCCGTCTAGAATGTGCGCAGAATGCGCATGCTGCTTCCATGATTGAGCTGTTCGAATTTCGAATCTGCATACCTAAAGAAGCGAATTGCCATTATCAAGAAAATGCCAGTCTTCATAGGTACTGATCGTCCCTGATTGACAGACAGTTGACCCGTCATCGGCTGAACCGGGAAATTCAATAACGGTAACATCTGTGTTTCAAAGGATCCAAATTTGCCCTGAAACTCAGGATTAGCCGGATAATATGCCCCTACCTCCTCGTCAAAGTAGAAATCAGAAAGGGAAACTATATGTGCACTGATTTTAAAGTTGGTAGTACCCTCAGGTGCATCAAACATCTGAGAAGGAATAAATTCTGGAAAATGTAGTATGGCATGTCCACGATGCGACCCTTCCCTTATGAAAAAGCGATCACTGAATGCCCCGGGAAATGGACTGTCTGGATTAAAATCAAAACCTTGAAGTTCGCCGGCATGATCACTAAGTATGAATGACCTGGTACCGGTCGTACCTTTTTCTAGCTTGGCTAAGTTTCGGAATTGAGCAGTCAATTTTCCTGAAACGTACTTCTCAGAAATCTTGTAGAGCTCCGAAGGGATTGAGTCTCGTAGTGACTTGGCCAAAATAGAGGCCACTCCAAACTCCTTTTGATTGTTCCTTAATTCAAGATAGGAATCTTGATTTTTGATTTGATCCGCGGTAGGTCCTCCCTTCCTCGCAATGATGGTGTGATCGACACCTTTGATTTTATATGCTCTATATCCTTTGGGAATATCAAGAACCTCTGGTTCGCGCAGGTCTAAATTGTTGGCCATTCTTGGTATTAGTTACTAGCTGGTTATTAGGTCAAAAAACACTGAAACACTCAGTGAACAAAACAAAGAATGAAGAATTCACTGCTTTGTCCTTAAATATTCTAAAATATGTGCAATTATCCAAGCCGCAGAGAACAATTCATTAGTTACACAACTATATTTCAATCCATACTCTACAATATTCGTCTTAGGATTTACAGATCAAGTAGTTATGCTTAGCATAGACTAGGGATAACTCTTATATTGCTAGGGGAAATCACTAATGATCAGTAAGGCCCGGAGTGCGGCAAGGTACAATTCTAAATAAGCTCGACATTACCGTACGAAGAAGGGTTCTCTTCACTTGTCATATTTCCGAAACCTTATTATGTTTCAATCAGTAAGTCTAGTAAAGAGAACAATTTTGAACTTCGCACATCACAATGATTAAAGCCGGAAGCTCATTAAATGAACTACAATACGAACTACCAGCAAGATGGGTGGTTTTTTGAGTTTGATATTATCAACCTGAGCGATGTTCAAAATTATTGGAAGTTCTAAAGTTAGTTGTGTGGTAACTTCAAACAACATCAGCAAGGTGTAGAGCCTCGCAATTGAACTTTTTCAAGATGCTGATTTATCAGCCTTTTTTAACTATACTATTTATAAAAAAGCACATAACTGAAAAAATAAATGAATTTGCATTATCTAAAAAATGATTTGCCCGCTAGTGTAGTTGTATTTTTCGTAGCACTACCATTGTGTTTAGGTATCGCTTTAGCTAGTGGAGCGCCTCTTTTCGCCGGATTAATAGCAGGTATTGTTGGAGGAATAGTTGTTGGCTTCCTAAGTGGCTCTAATATTGGTGTAAGTGGCCCGGCAGCAGGCTTAGTTGCCATCGTATTGGTTGCTATCGATAGTCTGGGTGGTTACCAAAGTTTTTTAGTGGCTGTTGTACTTGCAGGTGTTATTCAGATACTTTTTGGTGTTCTAAAATTGGGAATCATTGGATATTATTTCCCATCATCAGTTATTAAAGGCATGCTAACTGGAATTGGGATTATTATAATATTGAAGCAAATCCCTCATTTTGTTGGCTATGATCATGATCCGGAGGGTGATTTTTCTTTCGTTCAAGTCGATGGAGAAAATACCTTTTCAGAAATTATTAATTCATTGGACAACATCATTCCTGGTTCAGCTTTAATCGGTCTAATTGGATTAGCAATCCTGATACTTTGGGATAAAGTATTATCTAAAAAAGGTAAGATTTTCCAGCTTATTCAAGGGCCATTAGTAGCGGTTGTCGTAGGCATTATATTTTATGCAGTAACACAAGGAAGTCAAGTATTAGGTATAGCAAGTTCTCACTTAGTAAGCGTACCAATTCCGGAAAATGTAGATTCTTTTATTGGTCAGTTTAGTTTTCCAAACTTCTCAGTCATATCAAATGGAAGCGTCTGGTTGGTTGCATTTACAATAGCCTTAGTAGCCAGTTTAGAAACTTTGTTATGTGTTGAGGCTACCGATAAGTTAGATCCTCATAAGAACGTGACACCTACCAATAGAGAGCTGTTCGCACAAGGAACGGGAAACATTATTTCTGGCATGATCGGCGGTTTGCCGATTACTCAGGTAATTGTGCGTAGTTCAGCCAATATACAATCTGGTGCACGAACTAAAATGTCGGCTATTATACACGGGCTTTTACTATTAACATCAGTGATAGTCATACCAGGGTTATTAAATATGATTCCCCTATCCGTGTTAGCGGCTATTCTATTAATTGTTGGATATAAACTAGCAAATCCAGCATTATTCAAAACAATGTATGATCTAGGTTGGAAGCAGTTTGTACCATTTATGGTGACCATACTAGGTATAGTGTTCATCGACCTTCTTTGGGGAATCGGATTAGGATTGGGAGTTGGCTTTATAGTCATTTTAATCAAAAGCTTTCAAAATTCGCACTTTTTACACATCGAAGGAGAAGATGTAGATGATGGAAGAATAAAAATGACTTTAGCTGAAGAAGTGAATTTCTTAAATAAAGCAGCCATTCTAAAAGAATTAGATGGTCTACCTGAAAACAGCTATCTAGAACTTGACATCACGAATACGCGATATGTGGATAATGATATTGTCGAAATTTTGGAAGATTTTGCATTAAAAGCTAAGGAAAGAAAAATAACTGTAAACCTACGAACTGACAGAGGAACAGTCGAAAATCCTGATAGCTATACTGAATTCTTAAAATTAAGCCCCAAAAAATGATGCGTTAAGAATCAAAGATTTGTTTATGAATCCTCATTCAGAAATAATACCTCCATATGCATCAGTTTGATAATGATTAACGGAGGCCATCAATGACTTCAAGAAACGATCAAGTTTCGAGATATCATTTCCGAGATTAAGCTAATCAGCCAGCAGCAAGGATGTGTATAAGCTAGAGACTAGCTAAGTCGACTCTTTTATTGCTGGTATGCCCGGAAGGTTCAAAATAATCTTCCGGTTTGACTGTTAGTTGACTAAGCACTCCTAATTTTGAAGGCTCTATGCGGCATCTGAGAAAGTACTTCATCTATTCCATTCTACTTCTATTTCTACTGCCCGCATGTGGCAAATATTCGCATTCTGTCAAGACAGTTAAACCCAAGTCAAGATTTAGCTATTTCAATCCAAAAAAAGATAGATACAAAAAACGCACTAAGATTGTCAGGAAAAAGGTGCCCTAATCTCATATGATTGGATAACGCTGGCACTCTGCTAGCTTCACGGTTCATCATGGATGGCATTTATGGATGATGACAACACAACTTATTTGTATCATTGTCAAAAAGTTGAATCATGCTGCGTAGCTCCCTCCTCTCCTGGTCAATCATTTTACTTGTTTTAATAGGCTGCACCAATCCTTCGGGAGTTGAAGATGAACAGCCCACACTCACAGGGACAATTGGTGAAAAAGCCATGGTTTCATCTGTGCATCAACTGGCCAGTGAAGTTGGAAAAGATATTTTGATGAAGGGTGGCAATGCCTTTGACGCTGCGGTTGCTGTGCAATTTGCGCTAGCAGTGGTCTATCCGGAGGCTGGTAACATCGGAGGTGGTGGCTTTGCTGTGATCAGAACGAGTGACGGGACAACCGACGCACTAGATTTTCGTGAGAAAGCCCCTCTTGCTGCTGCCGAAACCATGTACCAGGACGAAAATGGTGAGGTGATTACAGATCTTAGTCGAGTAGGTCATCTTGCTGCTGGTGTGCCAGGTTCTGTGGACGGGATGGTGCAGCTTCATGCAAAATATGGGAAAATCGATTGGGCGACACTTGTCCAGCCATCCGTAGACTTAGCAGAAAATGGCTATGTCGCAGAGGAACGTGGAGCTGCTAATTTCATGAGGATGCAGGAAGCCTTTGCCAAGTACAATGGGCCAGACTCCTATCTCGTGAGAGACTGGCAACCTACAGACACAGTTATCCATGAGGGACTTGCCGAAACGATGGCTTTGATTCGTGATAACGGTCGGGCTGGCTTCTATGAAGGTAAAACTGCAGCGCTTATCCTTGCCGAGATGAAAGAGGGCAATGGGCTTATCACCCAGGAAGATCTGGATGCCTATACGGCCGTATGGAGAAAGCCTGTGATCGGTGACTATAAAGGACACAAGATCATCTCTATGCCTCCCCCATCTAGTGGTGGTGTTGCCCTCCTACAGTTGTTCCAGGGTTCGGCTAACTATGACTTCAAGAGCATGGGCCACAACTCGCCCGAGACCCTGCACACCATGGTGGAGCTATCGCGTAGGGTCTACGCAGATCGCGCCACCTACCTCGGCGACCCTGACCATTATGATGTTCCGGTAGATATGCTACTCAGCGCGAATTACAATTCCGATAGGTTCTCTGACATTAGTCCTGACCAAAAAACACCTTCAGCTGAAATTAAAGAAGGCCAAGTAGACGTCATCGAAAGTATCGAGACCACCCACTTTTCCATAGTAGATGAAGCCGGGAATGCAGTATCCATCACCACCACGCTGAATAGCTACTATGGCAACAAAGTGCTGGTAGATGGCGCGGGCTTCTTTCTTAACAACGAGATGGATGACTTTAGCGCTAAGCCCGGTGTTCCCAATCAGTTTGGGTTGATTGGCAATGACGCGAACGCAATCCAACCTGAAAAGCGAATGCTTTCCTCTATGACACCTACTATCGTAGAAAAAGATGGTGAGCTCCTGATGGTGGTGGGCACCCCGGGCGGCAGTACGATCATTACCGCTGTATATCAGACTATCGTCAATATAATAGATCATGGCATGACTATGCAGGAAGCTGTGAATGCAAAGAAATATCATCATCAATGGCTACCTGATGTGGTCATGCTGGAAAAAGACGCCTTTGGACAAGAAACCATAGAAGGTCTTGCTGCTATGGGACATGAGATCACAGAACGAGGACAGATCGGAAAGATGGACTGTATTCTGGTAAGGAGCGATGGTACACTGGAAGGAGCGAGTGATTACACGAGAAATGGTGGCGTGGCAGTTGGCTATTAAATTTGATTCCTGGTACAGCAGTTGATAACCAGTTAGTTCGTAATGCGTAAATTGAGAGAGTCAAACTCAAAACCCAACTCATGTCTACGAAATTCGATCATGTGGTGCACGTCGTACACGACCTGCCACAAGCTACTATAGACTTCCAGGATCAAGGTTTCACTGTAACGCCCGGAGGTGTTCACTTCAAAGGAGTTTCAGAAAACAACCTCATATTCTTTCAAGATGGTAGCTTCATAGAGCTGCTGACCATGCGGAAGAGTCTTAGTGCCAAAGTGCTTAGGATGCTCCATGGCAGCAAACTTTTCAAAAAATGGCAGTACTCCCCCAAATATGGTGTCGCCTATCGCTTCTACAATAGAGCCATCGAACAGCCAGAGGGGGTGACCGATTTTTGTTTGCTAGTAGATGATCCATCATCGGCCTATTCACGCATTCAAAAAGAAGGTATCTTCCTTACAGATATGCTGCATGCTGGTCGAAAGAAGCCCGATGGCAGTAAAGTCAGTTGGAAGATGTTCGCACCCTATATAGCCGACCTACCCTTCCTCAGGTCGGATTACACACCCAAGGGAGAACTGCCAGGCACAGCTACACAGCACGCCAATGGTATTTTGGGTGTTTCGGCCATACATCAGTTGGCGTTGGACTTCAAAGACAGCTTAAGCAAATACACCAGTCTTCTTGATATTGCACCTGCATTTACGGATGCTAAACTAGGCGTCTTTGAGGACGGAGCGTTCAAGTATAAAATCTACAGAGCCTCTACGAACCCACAACTCCAGGCACAGCTGTCAGGGAAAGGAATCGGCCTCTATGGACTCAGCTTCGCAGCTCCGAACAAACCGAGCCTTGATGTGAGCAAGTTGCACGGGCTTCAGATCGTAGATTAGTCCAATCTACTTGGCCTGCGAGCTGCTAGTTTTTGACTACCGTAAACTCTACACGGCGGTTGAGCATACGGGTACGTTCTGCATCGTTGCTGGCGATTGGCCTGGTTCCTCCATAGCCTTTTCCATCAATTCTGGAAGCATCCACTCCCATTCTGATCAATTGATCCTGAACAACAGCTACGCGCTGTTGCGAGAGTTCAAGGTTAAGGTCAAAGTTGCCACGGTTGTCCGTGTGGCCTTCCAGGAATATCTCCATTCTCGGATTTTGGCGCATGGTCTCCGCCAGAAGCTGGATCTCCTTCTCTGATCCTTCGACAAGGTTGGCCGATCCTCTATAGAACAGCACATTGCTTAACTGAATCTTGTTACCAACAGTCAACGGCTCCAGGTAGAAAGCATTGATTTGTTGCTCATCATAGGACTCACCTACCTCAAATGTGCTATCTACTTTCAGATAATTCTCAGCCACTATAGTCATCTCCCATATATGATCTTTGGGAAGTTCCACTTTGAACTGTCCATCCACAAAGCTCTTTGCTTCGATGACCAAGCCACCATCACCTTCAAACCTTACGTCTCCGACAATGGGACTTCTATCCTTTCTGTTAAGGATCACTCCGCTGTAGTACATGATATCATCTAGCGATAATTCACTTGTTGCCGTCTCTTCAGGATTGGGAAGTGTCCTCACAGCCACCGGCTCTGAGCGCTCAAGTTTGGTTGTATCGATTTTAAACTTGGAACTTATCCGCACCCGCTTGATGTCGCTATAACCTTCACTATCTATCGTAGATGTCATGAAGGCGTATTCACTATCTGGCAAAAAGCTAAAGCTCATATCTGCTCCATCGGTGTTAATCAAAGCTCCAAGGTTCTCAGGCTCAGACCACTTCCTCCAGCTATCATCAAGACGTTCTGATTTGAATATATCGAAACTGCCGATACCATCATGTCCATTGCTCGCAAAGAACAAAGTCCTGTTGTCAGGTGCAAGCATAGGAGTGACCTCCTGAAATCGGGTATTGATCACATTGCCCAGGTTTTTCAAGGAGGACCAGCTTCCGTCCGGTCGCAGTTGGGTTACATAGAGATCCTCTACCCCATAGGTACCAAACGACTCTATCGCAAATACGATATAGCGGCCGTTTTGGGATACCGAGCCCCATTTCTCAGGCCCTCTATTGCTAAAGAAGGGTACATTAAACGGCGAAGGTTTGAGCCATTGCCCATTGAGGTAATAAGAGAAGGCAAAACCATTCTGATGATGTGTGAGTAACGCTTTTCCATCATCCATAAAACCAATCAATAGGTTCTCGGTTTCGTCATTGAGAGGTTCACCGGCATTTCTGGCCACCGTCCAGGATCCATCTTCCTGTAGCTCACTTATCCATATATCGGCAGGATCGTCGACCCCTCCGATATTCCCGGGATGGTATCGACGGTTGAAGTAGAGCGCACTGCCATCTGCATTCATCACAGGGTTGATCTCGTAGTAAGGTGAGTTAATCTCCGTGCCCATATTTTGCTGGGCAGTAAATACCTCAAACTGTGCTAAAGCGTCGAAAGACAATAAAGCACTTACACACCAAATCAGACATACTTTTAACCTCATAAGCTCAAAATTAGCCAATTCCATCGGCTCAGTATTTATAATTATTTTAATATTAAATTTTACTTTATCACTACTTTAGTTTTGAAACATAACTATTTCACTATACATTTGAATTATAAAAATATTTAGGACTTTGTCTTTAGGGTATGAATATTGTGTTGCCCCGGCCTCAGGAACCGGGGCTTTTTTATGCCATATCCCAATCGTCACTTCTTCCCTATTGAGTAACTACGATCAGAATCAGGCTTTCTTGTATACGAGCAGTGGAAAGTCCATAAGATAAGAAAGCTTCCTGGTCACACTTGTGTGAAATATGCGCTCGATGAAATTGCGTTTCTCCATTAGTACAGCTAACAACTCAGCTTTTTCCCGCATCATAAATTCGTCAATACCCAATGCCACACTGGATTCATAGGTAGATCGATGATATTCCAGATTGGATTCTTTCAGAAAAGCATCTAGTTCCTGTCTGTTTTCATCGTAGATGGCCTGACTCACGGTACTATCTTTCCTGGACATATGAAGGATGGTATATTTAGGCTTGAAAGGTGCCAACAGCTCGATCATGGATTTAATAGCAATTTTATCCTCTTCTGCATAGTCCGAGGCATAGACGGCATGATCAATTCTTTCGTAGTTGGCATTTTTGGGTACGGCCAGCACCGGTATTTCTACTTCTTCGATGATTTTTATTGTTTGCGTACCCGAAAATGCATCAAACACATCACTAGCTCCTTTAGTACCCATGACCAATAGGTCAATTCCCTCATCATTGATGATCTGATTGACAGCCGGCATGAACTTGCCCGGCTCCACTCTCCAATCGATCTGACAGCCCTTTTTACGTTTCCCTAGTTTTTTAGCAATTTCTACCAACTGACTACTGGCTTCATCGCTGTATTCTCCAAAGGACTTAACCTCCTCTGTGGTTAGCCGCTTATTAAATTCCTCTTCGCTGAAAACATAAAGCATAATGAGGCGAGCGTCGTGCTTCTCTCCTATTCTTACGGCATACTCCAGTGCATTAAGTGAGGTATCAGAAAAGTCGATTGGACAGAGGATATTCATGGGCTTTCAATTGTCTATTTGAAATTAAAGTTTCCCAGCGGAGTTAGCAAAGGATTAGGAGGCCTTTTGGTACTTGATGATATTTGTCACTAATAAAGAGAAGGCCTTAGCCACCACAAGTGTTAATTTCCGCCTTGAAGATTCTCAGCCTTCCATTTCATGGCTGTCTCTACTCTGACCCTTCCGCTAGGGTGATCAAAAAAGAGAATCTCCTCCCAATAGCCAGGGTCAATCTTGCGGTACTCAGATAATTTGATTGCGGTAGAAGCAAAACCATCCGGCTCACGTGCGGCGTTCAGTCCAAAAATATCAGACTCCATTTCCTGCGTGCGAATAATCGTATTGGTAAATGGCGTGGCTAAGAAGAAGAAAACACTGAACAATGCTACAAACAGTGGAAATGCTCTGATATCCGAGATGCCGTCAATATGCCATTGTGCACCGTACTTCTCGATCATTTTCTGGTAAGCCCACTGCACAAAAGCAAAGCATAATAAGATGAGTATTCCAAAGCTCATGATGCCTTTGTAAGAGTGGTTGAGGACATAGTGACCCAGCTCATGACCCATTACCGCCTTCACCTCCTCCTTGCTGCATCTGTTGAGAAGGTTGTCATTGAGTGATATCCTGATGGTACTGCCTATCCCGCTTACATTGGCACTGATGCGCTTGCTCTGCTTTGACGCATCAAACTGGTAAACGTTATCGACGGGCACATCATTGGCCCTTGCCATGGATAGAATGTCAGCCTTGACTACCTCGTCTTTGAGCGGGTAGTAGGTATTGAAGAGCGGTGCGAGGAACACCGGTGCTAAAAACATAATGATCAACAAAAAGATCAAACTGCCTCCGGTACCCCAAAGCCACCATTGCTCCTTTGCCTTTCTCATGGCCATATACAGGAGCATCACCAGTAGGCTCAAGAGGATAATGCTTATGATCAAGCCTTTCGCTTGCTCACCCATCCATGCCCCGAAAGTCAGGTTAGACAACTCATACTGATGCTCTCTGAAAAAATCCTCATAAAGACTCAGCGGGTAGCCTATCAGGAAAGTAACCAATATGTACTGAATGACATAGAATAGGTTAACGAGGTTAGTCTTACCAGAAATCTTCTGAGCATTCTGATACATCCAGTTTGACAGTCCTTTGGCGAGTAGCAGCCAAGCTACGAACAGCCCAAAGAGGAAATTCCAAAGCATGAGCCAATAGCCACCTTCGAAGTACGAGTCGGATTTAGCCTTTTGCTCCGGGGACATGGTGTCCAGATAGGCTTGGGTGGCTTCCTGCCAATTGAAATTGGCTGTAGACTCTTGTGCCACACTCACGCTGCTTGCGCATAGTGCAACGATGAATATCAGAAAGAATGCTGTCTTTTTCATGCTCAAAATTGGATCTGGTGAGATCACAATTTAAGCAGAAACTATTCTAATATCCCTTCTCTCGATCAATCTGGTTCGCAAGTTTGTCTCCTGCCATTGCCCGTCGATAGTTATCCACGATCTGCGGAATGGCAGCTGTGGGATTGGTGAGGCTGGCATTGTGTGGACTGATTTGCACGTCAGGATGCGACCACATCCAGTGACCTTTCGGTAGTGGCTCCTCCTCAAATACATCAAGGAATGCTCCTGACAGCAAGCCTTCATCTAACGCTGCTTTGATATCCTCACCTACTTGATGTTTGCCTCTGGCTACATTAATGAGGTAGGTTCCGTGGTTCATTTTCTGGAAAAGTTCATAGTTGAGGATTCCTACATTTTCGGGTACGAGAGGAAGGAGACAAATGAGTACATTGATACGGCTAAGAAATAGGTTGAGTTCCTCTTCGCCGTAGGTCTGTATGCCTTCGAAGGTGACTTTTTTCCTGCTAAGGCCATGCACTTCAAACCCAAGTGCGGTTAACTTCTGCCCTGCATCCTGACCTAGCGTGCCAAACCCCATAATGCCAATCTGTATGTCAATCTCGGGATTAGCTGCCTGATCCCACACCTGATGGGCCTTATCCTGCATGTACTTGTCCCATCTGCGATGGCGGTGGAGTACTGCCATGACGATATAGTTGCTCATCGAAAAGCTCAGGCGATCATCCACAATCTTCGTAATCGGTACGTGAGCCGGTATGTCAAGGTCAGAGATGATATGATCTACCCCCGCCCCCATCGAGCAGATCAGTTTCAGTGACGGAAACTCCGCCAATATTCCACGAGGATGATTCCACACCACCGCACAGGTAATTTCCTCACGGTCCCCAAGTTCGGGATACGTTCGGATATCCAGCGTCAGATCTAAAGAGAGCATTCCGTCTTTCCAAATAGTAGTATCTCTTGTTGGCGCTATGATCGCTATTGACATCTTACTTTGCTTTGCTTACCCATGGATTATCCCTAATACTAATCCGCCAAGGTTTCAATGCATCCTCCTCGGCATATCCCACACCTACTCTTGTTCCTGTTTTTATCATTTCATTCGCTACCGCAATACCGCCATCCTCAATCCAGATGCTGTCGCCCAAAAGTGAAGTGCCGGTCATGGCCGTCTTGATACCCATGGCCTGTGTCAATGCACCGGGCCCGGCTGTCAGCTGGAATTTCTCGGCGGACATATTTCGCCGGAGTGCCATCGCTTCACTTCCCTCCAGAGGTTGGATAGCCCTGATGAGCACCACGTCGGCCTTATCCTGCCCGTTAACCACCACATTGAAGAGATGATGGATACCGTAACAAAGGTACACATAGGCTACTCCTCCGGTTCCAAAGGCTACTTCAGTTCGTGCTGTTCGCTTGCCATTATTGGCGTGACTAGCCTTATCGTTGCTACCGCAATAGGCTTCCGTCTCTACGATCATGCCCGAGGTGTAGGTATGATCGATATTAGTCACGAGGGTTTTTCCAAGTAGATCCTTCGCTATCTCAACTACATCTGCTCTCAGGTAAAAGTCAATCGGAAGTTTCAATACGATGCTTATGCTGTCTTCTTGCCAAGTATCGGCTGTAGCGCTATGCCGAGGATGATCGTCAACATACAGCCAATAACATTATACCACAAATACCCTAGGCCAATCACGCCATTTACCGATAGGACATGGCATGCTATCACTGTGGCCTGAGCAATAAGTGCCGCAACAAATACCGGCGTACCCTGTATGAACTTGAAGAAAAAGGCGACCAGAAAAATACCGAGTATCGTACCATAAAATAAGGATCCTACGATATTCACCGCCTCTATAAGGTTCTCCGAGTTATTGGCGAAAATGGCAAAGGTGATTGCTATTAAACCCCAGATCAAGGTGAGCAGCTTTGACATAACCACATAGTGTTTATCACTGCCATCTTTCTTGAAAAGCCGTTTATAGTAGTCCACCACTGAGGTAGATGCCAAGGCGTTGATCTCCGAAGAAGTAGAACTCATCGCCGCAGAGAAAATCACTGCAATCAAAAGGCCCACCAGTCCAGTCGGCAGAAAAGTCAAAATAAAGGTTAGAAAGACATAGTCAGAGTCATCCATTTCAGCTTCTGGCTCAGCTGCTATGATCAGGCCTTCCATCTCTGTCCTTGCCTTCTTCATCTCGGCATCCCATGTATAGAAGCTCTTCGTGGCAGCATCCAGCATGACGGGATCATCGCGTCTCAGTGCCATGGCCATCCACTCCCCAGATTCGAGGCGCTGAAGCCCCATATCCAAATGATAGCTCTCCAGGCTCTGATATCTTCTTTGATTCTCCTCCTTCGCTCCTTGCAGCAGCGTTTGATTGAAGTGTACAGGTGGCACGTAAAAAATGTAAAAAACGTAAAGCATCGCTCCTACCAGTAGAATGAAGAACTGCATCGGTATCTTCAACATGGCGTTGAACATGAGGCCAACCTTACTCTCCGTCATATTCTTTCCTCCCAGGTAGCGTCCCACCTGCGACTGGTCTGTACCGAAATAAGACAGCTGCAGGAAAATACCGGCCGCCAAACCTGACCAGATTGTATATCGCTTCTCCAGATCAAAATCCAGATCAATAGCATCTAGCTTACCAAGATTGCCTGCTATCCCGAGTGCCTGCCCAAAGGTCACGTACTCACTGAGGTAGTTGAGCATTACCAGAAATGCCGCCACCATTCCAATAAGAATAACCCCCATTTGCTGTTTTTGAGTTATGCTCACCGCGCGAGTACCTCCAGACACTGTGTAGATAATTACAAGGCCGCCCACCAAAAGAATAGTAAAGTTAAGATCCCACTTAAGCACTGAAGACAGGATGATCGCCGGGGCATAAATGGTAATACCTGCCGCCAATCCACGTTGAATTAAGAATAGTGTAGCTCCGAGGATTCGGGTTTTTATATCAAATCTATTCTCTAGAAATTCGTAGGCGGTATAGACCTTCAGTCGATAGTACAAGGGTATGAATACCGTCGCGACAATGATCAGGGCGATAGGCATGCCAAGATAGTTTTGCACGAATGCCATACCATCCTGATATCCTTGCCCTGGTGTAGAAATGAAAGTAATTGCGCTAGCTTGAGTGGCCATTACCGATAGACCAATCGTTCCCCACTTCATGCTACTGTTTCCCCGAAGGTAACTTTCAATATTGCTGTTCTCGCGCGTCTTCCACACACCATAGCCCACGATCAGCGCAAGTGTCGAAAACAGTACTACTAGATCTATAGTGTTCATCTAAAAGAAATTGTAAACCAATACATCAAACCAATCAACGCAACCAACCAGACCAATACGAATATGTAAAGCCCTCTCCAGGTGCTAAAAAATGGAGGCTTGCCCTCTTCTTGTTCTACACTCATCAATTAGAATTTTCCTGTGTCAATATTGTTTTGCTCTTGCAAAGCAGGCTCCTTGCCTATCGAAATCATATTAGTAAACAAACGATAGGCACCAGATACTCCTGCCGGAAGCTCACGAAACCATGAGTATCCCGAGTAAATATAGTAGCCCTCTCCATATTGGGCCACCAAGAGCCCTCCGTCCTTCGGAGATTCTCCAGGATCATTGCTGGAAAGAATAGGCACAAATCGCTCGTCCCACTCATCGGGGAAATACAGTCCGCGCTCTTGCACCCAACCGTCAAAATCAGCCTCGGTGATTTTATTTGGGCCTGTGATCACAGGGTGATCTGGCGCCAGGATGCGTACGGGAGCTTCCTCCACAGTCACACGATCGCGAGATAGCGTCAATGGATAGGGAGCAATGTTGTCCACCACTAAACGACGATTGGTATTGTACTGGACAATCATATTACCTCCGTTTTTGACAAAGTTCATCAGCTTGTCCTGATGAAACTTTAGACGCGCCTCTGTATTGTAGGCGCGTACACCCATGATCACCGCATCCAGTCCGGCCAGATTTTCGTCTGTAATGTCCTCATCCTTCATCTCCCACACATTGTAGCCAATCTGTCTGAGGCTGGCTGGTATCTCATCACCAGCCCCCATGATGTAGCCGATGTTTTGACCTCTTTTGACAATGTCAATATTCACCACCTTAGCAGTGGATTTTGAGAACAGGGTCTGGATGGGGAAATGGTCATACTCGATGGTCGTCAGACTAGAGTTGTAGACCGTGCCGTTCATCCTGGTTTCGGCTAGAACTTCTCCTTCGCTTTGATTTTTGGGAGGGATAACTTCATAGACAAACTCCTGTTCGGTTCCCTTGATATCCATCGAGAAATCATAGGAAGCTGGATTTGCGGTCCAGCCTTCTGGTAAGACCAGGTAGGTATTTCCGCTAATATTATCCTTGCCGGCAGTGACCTTGACAGTGACTTCTTTCGTAGCACCACTGGCCATGACATAGACCTTTTCTTTGATATTCATGAAAACAGGTGGCGTGATCACGAATGGTCGATACACCTCACCATCGACAGGGTCATTTCTCTTATAGACCAGTGGCAACTGGTAGTCGAGGTAGTAGCCATCTATTTCAACCGTAGCTTCGGCAGTCACCGACGGCTCATTTTCCGGTAGGCCTCTAAGCAGCTGATCAGGCACATTGTACATGCCTAGCGACGCTTCCTCAATGAGCCAATAGGGCTGACTGTTCGGCAAATCCATTGGCAGTTGAACGTTGAGGTCCATATTGAATGGCTGATT
Source organism: Cyclobacteriaceae bacterium (assembly GCA_965229505.1). Lineage (GTDB taxonomy): Bacteria > Bacteroidota > Bacteroidia > Cytophagales > Cyclobacteriaceae > UBA6059. The sequence goes on along the minus strand of OZ245881.1, from coordinate 4,074,342 downwards.
GTAATCAAGCTGCTGATCAAGTCTTTTAGGTTGTAAATTGAGCTGATCGATTCGAAGGTCGGTCAGTTTTACTTTTGCGTTGCTTCTATTGATTGCTTCAAAGCTAATGCCGAGAGAGTCACCAGGTACGGCAGCAAATTCATTGGCTTTAACCTCCATATACATACCAGTACATGCCTTGATCAGCGTCTTTATTTCCGCAAGCTTGATTTGCTTCCAGAAGTCGTCATCCAGTTTTTCAAGTGCCTTGGCCGCAGCAATCAAATCGGGTACAACAGCGGCTGGATTACTCGGATCAAAGCTGTCTTGTGCCCTGTGGGTATATAGCGCTACCTCTTCGCCACCTTTCACCCGTGACCATGTAGTATTGATTCCTTCAAAAGGGTCATTTTGCGCTTCAGAACCCTTCCAGTATTTCAGATATTCCACATCCGTACCACGGCTACCTGTCGAGCCAAATCCCTGACTCTTATGTTGTGAGCGACTTTCAGCGGCTATCTCATTGTAAGACTTTCCCAGCAAGGGATTATACTCACCAATATCCAGGGATACCATTTGCGTGGTGTCCAATTCTGTATCGCTATTTCTAAAAAACCACCAGCTGATATTCCAAAACATCCGTTCCGGCTGCCATGGTTGGACATGCTTCAGCTGATCAGGATATGCCGAAGCGTCATTGGTAATATCGAAAGCCTCCAGGGCGAGGATGGCTGATGTGGTGTGATGTCCATGTCCACCCCACTCCGGTGCAAATCTGGTCACAATGATATCTGGTCTGAACTTGCGGATATTCCAAACAAAGTCGGAGAGCACTTCTTCCTTATCCCAAATATTTAGGGTTTCGTCTGAATCTTTGGAATACCCAAAATCATTGGCTCTGCTAAAAAACTGCTGTCCTCCGTCTGTCCGCCGAGCAGCTAACAGCTCCTGCGTACGAATCAACCCAAGCAGCTCTCTAATCTCAGGTCCGATGAGGTTCTGACCACCATCACCCCTTGTTGCTGACATGTAGGCTGTCCTGTACTTGCGCTCATTGGCGAAGTAGGCAATCATCTGCGTGTTTTCATCATCAGGATGCGCGGCAACATACATCACAGAGCCCAGCACATTGAGCTTCTCCAATAGCTCCTGAATTTCTGCGGCGTTGTATTTCTTGGGTGCTTGTGCGACGAGGATTGCAGGTAACAATACGAGCACTGCACATATACGAAGCATAAAAATCATCTTGTTGAGTTTAGGTTAATGCCCGGCTCAGCCTAAGGCCAGTCATAACAACGCGCAAAACTAAGATATGAACTAAAAAATTACACCTATTGGTCATTTATATGCTGAGTGGTTAATTTATTGTCGTTAACCGCCATCGGTCGAAGCTAAGCAATTTGATGTCAAAGGAGTATAAGCTCCATATGGTCAAAATCACCATTAGTCATGGGTATTCTCAGCACGCCATGTTAATTTGTCCTTCAGATGGCCAAACAAGCATTTCCTGATCAAATCATTGACGAACTTTCTATTGACTGCCTGATTTTTGGCCTTCATAAAGATGGTCTGCAGACCTTGCTTGTCAAACATGCCGAGGGTATCAGTAAAGGTCGATGGGCACTTCCCGGTGGCTGGATAAAATATAATGAAGGACTGGATGAGGCCGCTTACAGGATACTCTTTGACCTTACTGGCGTCAGGGATATTTTTTTGGAGCAGGTCAAGGCTTTTGGTAGTCTTGATCGGTATCCTGACAAGCGCGTCATCACTATCGCTTACTATAGTTTGGTTCGACCGGATGCTTATGATCTTATCCCCGGTTTTACCGCCTCGGATGCCCGCTGGTTTACCCTATCGGAAATTGAAGACCTCCCCTACGACCACCAGGAAATCATTGATTTTTGCATCCAGCAGCTGAAGTACAAAGTACGCCATGAGCCTATTGGCTTTAACCTCCTACCGGAAAAATTCACCCTGCATCAATTGCAATCGCTCTATGAAAGCATACTCGGCGTACCCCTCGATAAACCCAACTTTCGTCGAAAGATCATGAAGATGGGCCTGCTGGTTGACTGCCATGAAAAGCAAACGGCTGTGGCGCATCGAGCCGCCAACCTTTATAAGTTTGACAAAGCGGTGTATGATGCCCTCATGCAAAAGGGCTTTACGTTTGAGTACTAGCGGATCACTGGCAGGTACCAATGACGCTTGACCGCCAGTACCCTTAAGCCTATAATCAAAAGGACGGTCAGTATGATCGTGACATCACTGCGAACGGCTAACGTGTCAAGTAGTACATAAACCAACCCGCCTGCCAGGCAAGCAGTGGCGTAAATCTCACGTCGGAAAATCAAAGGGTCCTCATTGCTAAGGACGTCACGGACGACTCCACCGAAAACAGCAGAGACCATCCCCATGAGGATGGCAATGATGGGTGACAAACCCAAGGCCAGGGTTTTTTGCAAGCCCAGGATGGTGAAAACACCAATGCCAATCGTATCAAAAAGGAAAAGTGTCTTACGCAACCGCACCACGTATCGCTTAAACAACACACTCACCCCAATCGCAATGGCCACTGCCAACAGGTAGTTCAGATCATTCATCCAGCCGACGGGATGGCTGCCAATCAGCACATCGCGAATAGTCCCTCCTCCAAGAGCTGTCACGAGCGCAATTACAGAAGCCCCAAAGAGATCGAACTTCTTTTCTGTTCCGGCTAGCGCTCCACTGATTGCAAAAACAAAAGTCCCGATGATGTCTATCCCGTAGAGTAAAGTCATGGCTGCAAAAGTACCCTGCAAGATTAGATAAATGGAAGTTTCGAGTTGCTAGATGTCATTCGAATTGCAGGCTACTTATGAAGTAACTCCAGTTTCAAGTCGTAGGGTACCAAGACAATCAGTAAGAGTTTACCAAACAATCATCATGTTTAAAAAAGATAAATATTATTTGATTGATAAATCAGTTTTGCATAGATTCATTACACTAGTTTCATTTTTTTCAACACGAGACTAGTCCTAGCTAATAGAGATGAGATAAATAGTATGTTGCAACTAAATCTTATCTATCATGCCTATTAAGTACAAAGTAATTGAAAGAGGCCAACCAGGTGTAGCGGGTGGCGGGGAGAAAAAATTCTACGCAACCGCAGTAATGACCGGTGAAGTCAATATCGATGATCTCACTAAGAGCATCGAAAAGATCAGCACCGTCAGTGGTGCAGATATCAGGGCAGTGCTCTATGCGATGGTCGATGTGGCCACTGACCAACTAGCCAACAGTCAAATCGTCCGATTGGGTGATCTGGGAAGTCTCAGGATGTCTGTGGGCAGTAATGGTGTTGATACTCCAGAAGAGGTCAATGCCTCGTCGATCAAGGGTAATAAAGTCATCTTCACACCTGGCAAAAAGCTCCAGGCAATGCGAAAATCGGCCAGCTATCAAAAGAGTTAATCATTTCATGCCTATCTCTTCAAAAAATTGTAGGCATGAAATATTATTTTCATAGGCATGAAATTTTCATTTTATGCCTATGAAAACTTTGAACTGTAACTACCTCCTGATAAATAACAGCCCTAGACCCCTTCTATTCATTGATACTCAGCAGAAAAACTAAACTTTGAAAACCATTCCTCTAATGCGCTCTTCATCTGAATCAGCAGTTTTTTCAGTTCACTTGTTATCAAGAAACTCGTCATTGATTTTGATCTATGCTATATTAACTACTCTAAAAGATACGCATAACCACCAATGAAGAAAAGCCTGGCCAAATCCCTCAATAAGGCGTATCGAAGGCAAAAAGTCCTTAAGACATCCATAGAGATATTTCGCAATCAGCTTCACAAGCTACTCCAAGAACTTGATGAATCTGAGAGTGAAGAACATGTCAAGAATGACATGATTAGTTTTCTTAACGAAACGTGGTATAAGGATCAGCATCGGATCAACACTAAAGGAAATACAGATCTGGTCATTCGGCAAGACAATAGTCCAAAAAGTCCAGCAGCAGTACTGTTGGAAGTCAAGAAGCCAAGCAATAAGTCAGAAATGATTTCGCGAAAGCAGCTTAATGCTAAGGCACTTCAAGAGTTGTTGCTTTACTACCTGAGAGAGCGCATAGAGGATGAGAATAAAGACATCCGCCACCTAATAGTTACTAATGTCTATGAGTGGTTCATCTTTGATGCCTCAGAGTTTTACCGTCATTTCTACAGCAATAAAAAACTGGAAAAGGCCTATCGGGAGTGGACTTCCGGTCAGAAAGACGGCTCCAGCACCGACCTCTTTTACAAAGACATTGCTGCACCTTTTATTGATCAGGTCAAAGATCAACTAACCTATACATGGTTTGACCTTCGTGAGTATAAGAAAGAGCTAGTTAACGAATCTGATGGCAGTAACCTCATCTCTCTATACAAACTACTCTCTCCGGTACATCTGCTTAAGCTGCCCTTTGCCAATGATAGCAATAGCCTCAACAAGCAGTTTTACCATGAGCTACTGCATATCATTGGATTAGAAGAGATTAAGGAGAAAGGCAAGAAAGTAATTGGACGCAAGGAGAAAGGAAAACGGAATGAGGGGTCACTTCTCGAAAATGCCATCATGGTCATGGACGAGCGGGATAGAATAAGGATGCTGGATCAACCTTCCCATTTTGGACATTCTACAGGCGATCAGCTATACAATGTCGGTCTGGAGCTCTGCATTACTTGGATCAACAGGATTCTGTTTCTAAAACTATTGGAGTCCCAATTGGTGGCATACCATAAAGGAGATAAGCAATATCGGTTTTTAGACATCACCACTGTACCCAACTTTGATACGTTAGCCAGTCTTTTCTTTGGGGTGTTGGCAAGGAAGTCCGAAGAGCGAAATGACCGGTATAAAGAGAAGTATGCGCATGTACCCTATTTGAATAGCTCGCTCTTTGAGCCTACAGGTCTCGAGGAGATACTTGAGATCACACAGCTCAATAATGACCTGAAGCTCGACCTTTACCCTCATACGGTACTCAAAAGTGAAAAAGGCAAAAAACTGACAGGCCAGAAAGACACGCTCACCTATCTTTTCGAATTTCTGGCGGCATACGACTTTAGTAGCGAGGGCAAGGAGGCTATCCAAGAAGAGAACAAGTCATTGATCAATGCCTCGGTACTCGGGTTGATCTTCGAGAAGATCAATGGGTACAAAGACGGCTCCTTCTACACCCCAGGCTTTATCACCATGTATATGTGCCGCGAGACAATACGTAGGGCAGTGGTGCAGAAGTTTAATGAGGCCAAAGGATGGTCGCTGGATAGTTTTGATCAACTCCACGACCGTATAGACCGGGATGATAAGCAAGGTGCCAACGAGATCATCAACAGCCTGAAGATCTGTGACCCAGCTGTGGGCTCTGGTCACTTCTTGGTATCAGCACTCAATGAACTCATTGCCATAAAATCTGAACTAAAGATACTCTTAGATCGCAATGGCAAAACACTCCGTGACTATGAGGTCTCTATCGAGAACGATGAACTAATTGTAGAAGCTGAAGGGGAACTATTCGATTATGTAGTAGGCAATAAAGAAAAGCAGCGCGTACAAGAGGCGCTGTTTCATGAAAAGCAGACCATCATCGAGAATTGTCTCTTCGGCGTGGATATCAATACCAACTCTGTGAAAATATGCAGACTTAGACTCTGGATTGAACTACTCAAAAACGCCTACTACAAAAATGCTACAGAGCTAGAGACCCTCCCCAATATCGATATCAATATCAAGACGGGTAATTCATTGATCAGTCGATTTGAGTTAGATGTAGATCTAAAGCAGGTGCTAAAGAAAAGTAAGGGGAAATGGAATATCACAACTTATAAATTAGCCATTCACAATTATCATCACGCTGAGTCAAAGGATGAAAAACGGCAAATTGAAAAGCTGATAAATGACATCAAGTCAAGTTTTCAAACTGAGATTGGAAACTACTCGGATCCAAGAAAGGTGAAAATCGCTAAGCTTGGCGCAAAGTTGTATGAGCTTACAGGACGCGGAAGCGATGGGTTCAGGATGATGCTATTCGAGCCCAAGCAGAACTATGGTAAAGACAAAGCCAGTCAAAAGCGGAGAAAGGAAGTAGAGAAACTGGAAGCCCAAATCGAGAAGTTGACGAGTGAGCTAGAAGACATAAAGGCCAACAAACTTTATGAAAATGCTTTTGAATGGAGGTTTGAGTTTCCAGAGGTACTTGATGATGCAGGTAATTTTACAGGTTTTGATATGATAATTGGTAATCCACCTTATATCAGACAGGAGGAACTCACTGACATCAAGTCTCACTTGTCAGTGAATTACACCACATACTCAGGCACTGCTGACCTTTATGTCTATTTTGTAGAACTAGGCATGAAGCTACTTCGTGATCAAGGCGCATTCACCTTCATCATTCCTAACAAATGGATGAGAGCAGGCTATGGTAAAAAGCTCCGCTCATTTGTGAAATCTCACAAAATCCATCAACTCCTTGATTTTGGAGATTTGCCAGTATTTGAAGAGGCAACTACCTACCCGCTTATTATGGAGTTAACCAAATCCACGCCTACACCCGAGTTTAGAGCAGTCAACTTCACCTCGCTCGATTTTGATAAAAACATGGACGAGCATATCCAGGCCAATAGTCTAGATGTACTGACGAAGGAGTTAGGTGATGAAGGCTGGACACTCACCGATAGCAAAGTCCAAAAACTACTAGCCAAGCTGAGGTCGGCAGGTGAGCCGTTAGGGAAATATGTGGAAGGAAAAATATTCTACGGTATCAAAACAGGCCTCAACGAAGCTTTTGTAATTGATACTGCCACTCGGAAAAAGTTAATTAAACAAGATCCTGCCAGCGCCGAAGTGATCAAACCCTTCCTGGCAGGTAGAGATATTAAACGATATCAGCAGCCAAGCAGTGATCATCATCTTATCCTGATCAAAAATGGAGACACAAAAACTTGGTTTGGTGACTTGAAAGAAAAGGAAGCTTTGGGTAAGATGAAGAATAAATATCCTGCCATCATGAAGCACCTGCTGCGATTTGAAACTAAAGCAAAGGCACGCTACGATCAAGGTCAGTACTGGTGGGAACTAAGGGCTTGCGATTATTATGATGAGTTTGAGAAGGAGAAGATACTGTGGCCAGGAATTAGTAGGGATATCACATCTTTCGCTTTTGATCAAAGTGGGTACTACGGCAATGACAATAATCAGATGATTGTTACATCTAGCAAAATGATCTATGGAGTCCTTAATTCAAGTGTATCAAAACTTTTCTTAAGCAGCATATGCGACTTTGTAAGAGGTGGGTTTGCAAGGCTCAAAATCTCATATATTGAACAGATACCGATACCCATAGCCTCGAGCAAACAAAAAGAACTGCTCGATGAAAAGGTTGAGAGTTTGATAAATATGACGCTAGTCGATTCTCAAAACAAACGAGAAACCTTAGTCAAAGAAATCGACAGGTTAGTCTATGATCTCTATGGATTGACAGAGGAGGAGATTAAGATAGTGGAAGGGGGTGTTGGGTGAAAACGTGGGATAGAAGATTCAGATTATTCCTTATTCTATTCATAATCCTAATAGTAATTATACTTTTCCTACCCTACGCCATCACTCAATGGAAATGGGTTAGTTTCAGCTTCAGTGACAACAGTAGACTAATTGGTAGTACTCTGGGCGGAATATTAGGCCCATTTGTAGCTATTGTTGCCTCAGGACTTACGTTCATAGCCTTTTGGGTTCAATACAAAGCAAATCAACAGCAGCGCGAGGATATTCAGTTAGAGCGATTTGAGAATAAGTTCTATGAGATGCTTAGACTCCACAAGGAGAATGTTTCAGAAATAGATATCGGAGGAGTCACGTCTGGTCGAAAGGCTATAGTAAGAATGTACCAAGAATTTCGATTTATTTATTTAACAATAATGTTTGAACGACGATGGTGGAATAGGCTTGCTAGAGCCGGTTTCATTAATCAACCAGAAGTAAATGCAAGCGATGAAGAGATTACTGATCTGGCATATTCCATCTTATTCTTCGGAGTTGGAGATATGATTGAGGGCAGTATTATTTATCATCATCGGGTTCATACTCCTTTTTTATTTAGATGTCTCAGAATTCTAAAAAGAAACCAGCATAAGTATTCCAAACTTTTTACTCATTATGAATCAAGCATTAAGGAACCAAGACCATACTATGAGATAGGTCATAGATCAATGAAGAAAGTCAAACTTGAGTGTCATTATTATCCATTTGATGGACATGCCTCTAAACTTGGTCATTATTATAGGCATCTATACCAGACGATGAAGTTTATTGTTACCTCAAGTTTACTGTCTTACGAGCAGAAATACGATTATGTAAAAATGATCAGAGCACAACTCTCTAATCACGAACAAGCTATGATTTATTACAACTCCTTTTTCAAGGCTGGATGGATATGGTGGCAAGACAATAGTATCAGTGATAAGGAAAAGAAGAAAGAGAAGGAGAAAGACAGTGATAAACTTCCCCTCAGTTATTTCATAGATTATAAGATGATAAAAAACATTCCCTGGAATTTAACAAAAGGAATAAGGCCGGATCCTTATGAATATTTCATAAAAAAAATGAGACAGAGGTATGATGAGGCCAACTTAGAATATCAAGAAGAAAGCATCCTGGAGTGGGCCAAATCCTCTTTTGAATGGAAAGAAGATTAGTACTTAGTTAGCTTTGGAACCTGATCAACTCAAACGAGGTAAAATCTTTCAGAGGATCGTCCAACAAGACTATCTGGAACATTCTGATGGTCAGCCAAAAAAGGAAGCTCATGTAAGATTCGAAGCATTATCCTACGCAAAGACTAAGTCAGGTCGAATGGATATTCTTGTTACCTACCCTGATGACTTTATTATGATTATGGAGATTAAGGCTACAGACTGGGACAAAATCAAGCCTCAGAATATTCGAAAGAACTTGTGGAGACATGGCCGTCAGCTTCACAAGTATATTGATGAATACATGAAGTCAGATCAACTTGAATCAATTGGTTTGGCGATGCTATATCCAAGCCCTCCCAAGAAACCAGGATTGCGTGAAGAGGTTGAGACATTAGCAATGAATCATTACAGCTTTCCTGTCTATTGGTACGATGAAATCCAAACCCAACCTACAGGCATGGGTGATTAAGACGTAGTTGATTCGTCAACTCTTCCAATGATCCGAGTCAGGAGCCGGCATCATCATACCGAATGGGTCATCTTCAAATTGACTGCTAAAGAACTTTTTGTTGGTCATGACCCGGAGGTCTTCAGGCTTGATATCTCTGGGATCGCTGTGTCCCAGGATTTGCGTTAGCTCCAGCATGTCATGATGAAAGCCGGTCAGGTACTTGTGGATGCGTGTTGACTTCTCAGGGATGTTTATTCCGTGCATGCGCCACTTGCTGTTGGTGGTGATTCCGGTAGGGCAGTGATTGGTATGGCACTTCAATGCCTGAATACAACCAATTGCCAGCATCGCCGCTCTGGCTGTCTCGATGGTATCTGCACCATAGGCGAAAGCATAGGCCGCATGCGCAGGCGTGAGAATTCTCCCTGACGCACTGAGATGTACCTGATCGCGAATACCCGCTCCTACCAATCGGCGATGCAGATACGCCAAAGTCTCCACTGCACCACCATAGCCCACATAGTTGACGAACATGTTGGGTCCCGCGCCAGTACCGCCATCTGCACCATCGATCTGGATCATGTCAGGCCCCTCGCCAGTTGACTTCATCGCTTCCACGAGTAAGTCGATCTCAGACAGCTTGCCGACGCATAGCTTGATGCCTACCGGCAAACCGGTCAGTGATCTGATATGCTTGCAGAAGTCCATCAGCTTTTGCACCCCTTCCTTAGAAGTAGTGGCCATGAGCTCCACATGCTGAGGAGGGCTGACCAATGTCTTCCAGGGCTCTACCTTACGCACTGCGGCTATTTCGGGCGTTACCTTAGGGCCCGGGAGGTGGCCTCCAATGCCCGGTTTCGCGCCTTGTGATATCTTCAATTGAACCATCCCAATGTTGGGGTGATCCCTGATAGTTTCTTTGAGCAGATCTTCATCCAGCGCTCGCGAATGTTGGCCATTTGGCAGTACCACATCCTTGCCCGCACCAAACTTGCCTGTACCTAGCTGGAGCACGGTATCATTACCTGCGATGGCGTGGGGCCCACAGCCACCTTCACCAGTGTTGACATAGGCGACACCCTTTGCTCCCAGGCTTAAGCTCTCTGCCGCCTTGTAGTTGAGTGCACCGTAACTCATGGCAGAGATATTGATGCTGTTTTTTACCAGAAAGGGTTTCACATTCTTGCGATGTGCACCCACCTCAAACCCGTAAGAAGTAGTCTCACTGTGTGAGCTGAAGTTGGTATGAAGTATACGACTGTAGGCTGTATTCTCGGTATCATAGATATCCAGCTCAGTCCCAAAGCTGCTTAATGCTTTGATGCCTTTCGCTTTCTGATAAACATAGTCTCTGACTATCTTAGGAATTGGTCGTCCATCAGTATTGGTTTCGTTGAAGTACTGAAGGTATTTATCTCTAAATACATTTTCAAATACGTATCTAAACCGACCGAGCGGGCCATAAATTCTGATAAGGGTATGATCATCCTGAATAAAAAAATCGTTGATGGAGAATAAAAACAATGCCCCCAAAAGGCACCATAATGTCCACATCCACCCGAGCATGATTCCGGTAGGAATAGCAGCTAGAAGGGTAATCAGGATCAAAAACTCCATCGGTCGCTGGAGAAAAGGCTTGTACTCTGGAGGGGTGAGCACATTTTCCTTGCCTTTGGCGTCATAGAGCCTGACAAGTCGGGAGGTGATTTTAGATATTCGGTAGGCCATACTTGATAAAATGATTCCGGTAGGAAGATATGAAAAATGTTAATGAGATTGGTATACGAATACTGGCTTCACACAAGCTATTTATCCGTGCCAAAAGGCCGCAACTCATTCCACCTATCTATGAATTGCACACTTGCCTGTACGAAATTGTCAGTTTGCAGCCCACCAAGCTTTTCAGAGGCTTCTTTCAAGTCTCGAACACCCCAAACTCCCGTGGTAGACATTTCTTTGGAGGAGGTGCCCTTACCAGTTTCCTCCGCTTTGAGACCCTCTGCCAAAAAAACCAGCAAGGCCGTGCGGTCACCATCAACTACCTCTGGCAGCATCTGGGCCATATGTGGTGGTAAAGTCAACTCGGCAGTCACTGCCTTGTCCATCTGTACGAGGCTCGGGATCAGGTATTGAGAACTGGAGGTCTCCCAGACTCCTCCATGGCGATCAAATACATCAGTGAGTTCCACTTCAACAGGCATACTAAAAGGTCTGATCGCCTCGCCCATATCCACAGCTATGCCTGCGGTAGTCTGATTGATCTGATCAACAAGGAGGGTAGAAATGGCGCGGTTACCTCCATGAGAGTTGAGGATCATGAACCGCTTAAACCCATGCCTGATCAGACTTTCGACCGCTTCCAGATGCACCTTCATGATGGTCTCTGCAGAAAGGGTAATCGTACCGGCAAACCCCATGTGATAAGGGCTCTGACCTGCCATCAAAATAGGCGCTACCAGCACATCTCTTTCCTGAGCCAGTAGCTTACATCGCTCTACACCATTCAAAAAATCAGTTCCCAGCGGTAAGTGATAGCCATGTTGTTCTATAGCGCCTACCGGAATAATCACCATATCGGTACGAGTGAGAAGGTCTTCCACCTCCGGTACCGTCATATGAGGCAAGTAGTTCTTTACTTTCGACGATAGCCATAGCTCGTTGGTCTGTGCCCGGGTAGAAAGAAAGGAGAGGCCGGTCAATAGAAGGATAAGGTATTTTTTCATAGTCGAATGTTTGACAATGAATGTACTAAAACTTTGGATTCTAAGCATCTAACTGACAACCGTCAGTATAATTCAGAAACAAAATTGGCATATTCGTCGCATGAGTAGTTTGAGAATCAGGCCGAGATTTAAGCAACTGACGGAAGAGCCAAGCAGAGACTTACAGTCGAGACTGTTAGCACGTCTGGAAACAGGTGTTGATCGTTTTACCGCTACCTCAGTCCAGGATCATATCACGCTAACCATTCCTATTGTAGATCAGCATTTTTGGTCTCCACAGTTGAGCCTTTCGTTCGAAGAAAGCACAGAAGGTACCATCATCAGGGGGCTGTATGGCCCCAACCCTACCGTCTGGGCGATATTCTTTTTTGGCTATGTCGCTCTTGGTATTTTGGCCCTGTTTGGCTTGATGGCAGGCACTTCACAATTGATGCTCGATCAGGAAGCACCAATTTTGTGGACCATTCCAGTGTGTGGCGTCATCGCCATCATAATGTATTTTGTGGCTCAAGCCGGACAGAAACTGGGCGCTGAAGAGATGTATCGAATGCATCACTTCTACGAAGACTTAGTAGGTAGTGTAGTACATATTGATTGAGAATTCTTAAAGTTGTAAGGAATTTCAACAAAGATTGATTCCTTTGAATCATGTCAGGCACCAAGCAAACGAAGGTCACAGTTATAATCCCCTTACCAGACCACAGAGGTATAGCTCCTGAAGTAGCGGATCGTTGGGTAAATCATGTCCAATTTGATCAAAGGTCTTTTGAGATCATTTTTATCTCCGATGGAAAAAACACGACATTGGATAAGAAAATTATTGATTCGCTGAGGCCTATCGATAAGTTCATAGTTGAACCAAAAGCCAATCTTCTCGAACTAGCAAATGTCGGAGTAAGGAATGCCTCCTCAGAATTGGTTTTCATAACAGAGTCTCATTGTATACCATACCATGATTGTCTGACTGAACTATGCAATTACTTTGCTACACACGACGTTGCGCTAGCCTGTTGCAAAAGTGATGGAATCAACAAAACTGTCCTGGCTGAAATGGAACAGAGGATTTTTGATGAGGACTTTGAAAGAAGATCTAAAGAAGACTCGTGGAACAAAATCACCGTTCGCGGCTTTGGAATCCTTAGGTCAGTCTTCCTAAAAGAAAATGGTTTCTTGAGTCAGTTCGAACATTTTGCGGAACCAGCATTAGGAGCGCACCTGCATTTCAAGGGTTACAAAATGGGTTTTGCCGACAAGGTAATGGTTTCTCATTTTAACAACCCTAGTTTGAAATATCTAATACCTGGACTAAAGTCCTACGGAAAAAGTATGGCAATGTATTTTGCAGAGGGGAATAAAGAATACGCATCTAAGTATTTTAAAGCAGACTTAACCAGATACAGAAAAGTTTATCACCTTCGGAAGGTCGAGATAATAACACACTACTGGCGTCTACATCAAGAACTTGAGAGAACAAAAAAGCTAATTGAAAAAGGATCGTTATCTAAAATGGACTTGTATCAAAAATATCAATCACTTTGGGCCTGTTGTATTCATTTGGGGGAGTGTCTGCACATTATAAAGACAAGAGTCAGAAGATGGATGGGAATGAGAGTCTCATTGACAAACCAAAAACAAAAAGGGTAAGCTTCCTCTTGCGAATCAACTTACCCTCTCCAGTCCGCTGGCTGCCGTAGCTTCCAGCCCACTGCCAAGATACTGTTCAAAGCCTGTAGACTTCCCAACTGTTGCCAGCCTTTCCGCCTTCAAGATTTCGAAGCTTCGCAGTAACAAACCGTAATTTGATGCTGCTTCCCCTCCTCGATCCGAAACTTTCGCTTCAGCTCTTTATCTCTCTCTTGGTGTTACTAAAGTATATCAGAACTTTACAAATACAATATTTTGGCTATCCTACTTTTACACAAACGATCAACAGGTTATTCACCTAATTATCCACACTATATCTGGTTTTAATATTGGTCATTTGTAAAAAACAATCCTTTAGATAAACTTATTAACCAGGTTCTCAAATAGCTCTTGCTGTCCAGATAGCTGCGGAATATCTCCCTGCTCATGTGCACGGCTATGAAGATCGGATAATGTCAGCTTAGCATTCTCGAAGTTGTTTCCCTCTCCATTGTCGAAGCTCGCATATCGCGATTGCATCAATCCATCGTATTGGCCGTCCTGAATAATGGCTTCAGCAATAAGCAATCCTCTTGCGAAAAGGTCTATCGCCCCAATATGAGCATGAAAAATGTCAGCCAGATCCGTGCTATTGCGGCGGGTCTTCGCATCAAAGTTGACGCCTCCTCCTTGCAAGCCACCTCCTCTGATGATGACGAGGAGTGCTTCGACGATCTCGTAGATATTATTGGGGAACTGATCCGTATCCCAGCCATTCTGGTAATCTCCCCGATTAGCATCAATACTGCCCAGCATCCCGTCATTGACTGCAACTTGCAGCTCATGCTGGAAGGTATGGCTGGCCAGCGTGGCATGGTTCACTTCTATGTTCAATTTGAAGTCTTCGTCAAGCCCATACTTTTGCAGGAAGCCTATTACGGTAGCTGAGTCAAAATCGTACTGATGCTTGGATGGCTCCATAGGCTTAGGCTCGATAAAGAAAGTGCCTTGGAAGCCCTGGGATCGCGCATAGTCCCTGGCCATGTGTAGAAATCGTGCCATGTGATCTAGCTCGCGTTTCATATCTGTATTGATCAGCGACATGTAGCCCTCTCTGCCGCCCCAGAAAACATAATTCTCACCTCCCAACGCTATCGTTGCATCTATAGCATTCTTTACTTGCGCCCCGGCATGCGCCACCACCCGGTAATCAGGATTGGTCGCAGCTCCGTTCATATATCTTGGATGAGAGAATAGGTTCGCGGTACCCCAAAGCACTTTGATATCAGATCCCTTTTTCTTCTGCTGTCCATATTCGACTATTTTTTGAAGTCGATCCTCAGACTTCTTTAGTGAATCAGCTTCATCTACCAAGTCATAATCATGAAAGCAGAAGTATCCCAAGCCAAGCTTGGAGATAAACTCAAAAGCCGCATCCATCTTGTCATAGGCTGCTTGCACCGGATCAGAGGCAACAGACCATGGGAACACCATCGGTCCGGGCCCGAATGGATCTCCACCCGTATTGCAGAAGGTATGCCAGTACGCTACCGCAAATTTGAAATGCTCGTGCATGCTCTTGCCCAAGACCTGTTTTGTGGGATCGTAGTACTTGTACGCGAAGGGGTTGTCTGATTCCTTGCCTTCATATACTATACTTCCTATGCCTTTAAAGTATTCTGTATTTCCGATGATCGGTTTCATAGTTTTGGTTTTAGATTTTATTACTAAGTATCGTTTTCTCCAGATAGCTTACCCAGTTGTGATAGCACGGTTCATACTCCTTTACCTTACCAGAATCGGGTTCCATACGCTCAATTAAAGTTAGACTTGCGAATGCCTCATCCGCATCTTTGTAGAATCCTGCACCTAATGCTGCACCGCGAGCGGCTCCCTCCGCTCCATCAGTATCATAGAGTTCGAGAGGAATTTGTGTTGTATTGACAAATGCTTGTCGAAATACTTCACTGAGAAAGAGGTTGGCCTTGCCAGCACGAATAGTCTTTATCTCTCCACCCAACTGCTCAATAACTTCCAGGCCGTACTTCATGCTAAAGACCACTCCTTCCTGCAGTGCTCTGATCATGTGCGCCTTGCCATGTCTATTGAAGTCGAGCCCTACGAACTGAGCTCCCAGAGTTTGATTTTGTAAGAGTCGCTCTGCACCATTCCCGAATGGGTAAAACAACAGGCCATCCGCCCCTGTAGGTGCCAAGTGAGCCATATCATTGAGCTCAGGATAGTCGAGATCGCCGAGCAGTTTCTTGATCCAACTATAGCTAATACCCGAACCGTTAATGCACAGCAGAAGACCATTGCGGATAGCCTCGGAGGTATTGGTTACATGCTGAAATGTATTGATCCGTTGCTGATGATCGCCTGCGAGCTTGTCCGTCACAGCGTAGATCACGGCAGACGTACCCGCTGTGGCAGCTATCTCTCCAGGGTTGAGCACATTCAATGAAAAGGCATTGTTGGGCTGGTCACCTGCTCTGTAGCAGATCGATGTGCCAGCCCTAAGGCCAAGCAATTGAGCGGCCTCATTCGAAACGCTGGATTGCACACCAATTGCAGGAACAACTTCAGGAATCATACGCTCCTCCAGGCCAAAGTATTGAAGGAGTTCTTTTGAAATTCGGTTTTCCTTGAAATCCCAGAGCGTACCTTCACTTAGACCTCCCGAGGTGGTTTGGATTTGGCCGGTCAGTTTATAGGCAATGAAGTCGCCTGGTAACATCAGCTTATCTACCTTTTCAAAGATGTCAGGCTCATTTGCCTTAACCCATGCCAGCTTCGAAGCTGTGAAATTTCCTGGTGAATTGAGCAGTTGATTATGAAGATAGTCTTTGTTTAGCTTCAGATAAGCTTTCTGGCCTATCTCCACCGCCCTGGAGTCACACCAAATGATCGCCTGACGCAGCGGCTTTCCTTCAACATCTACCACGACCAGTCCATGCATTTGATACGAAATACCGATAGCTTCAACCTTGGCCATGTCAACCTTTTGTGTCAGCTGCCTGCATCCCTGTACAATGCACTCCCACCAAAGATTGGGATCCTGCTCTGCCCAACCAGGCTGAGCAGCTGAAATGACCATCTCTTCATTCGGGTACGTTACCTGAGCAACGGATCGCCCAAGACTGCCGTCCAGTATCGAAAGCTTGACAGAGGAGCTACCCAAATCGATTCCAAGAAAATAGGGCATAATGGAGGAGTTATCTTATAGTCATAATGACTACAAGATAAAGATTTATTGATTATACAACAATGTTTTCGTTCATTCTTACTGAATGACTGATCAAGATTAAGGGTCAATTGATTTTACATATCCACCAAGGCAACTCAATCAAGTCTATTTTTTTAATTACCTCTCCCTAAGCCTCTCTATGAGAGGGATTGTTAGCGACTTTATTGAGAAGCCTTGGTAGTCAAGACAGGTGTTAATTTAAAGCAACATAAATTTTTCATGTTGGAATGATACAAATGATTCGTCTAACTTGTAGTAAAGAATATTACAACTATGCTCAGCAACATTGAAGAAATCCGAAAGCAGTTTCCGGCACTTAAAAGGAAAGTCAAAGGCGAACCGTTGATTTTCATGGATGGCCCTGGAGGCACACAGGTTCCCGATAGGGTGATACGTGGCATCAGCAACTACTACAAGCGGTCCAATGCCAATGCGCACGGTGCATTCACCACCACCAAAGAGACTGACCAAAAGCTGGATATGATGCGGTCGCACCTCGCTACTATGCTCAACGCCGAAAGCAAGTCTTGTATCTCGATTGGTCAAAACATGACTACTCTGAATTATGCACTGGCTCGTGCTTTTTCACGGATATTTCAGCCTGGTGATGAAGTGCTTATTACCCAGCTCGATCATGAGGCTAATCGCGGACCGTGGCTTACACTCAGGGATCATGGCATAACCGTGCGTGAGGTGAAACTATTACCAGGAGGAGTGCTTGACTATGATGACTTAAAAGAAAAGTTGAATGAGAACACCAGACTAGTAGCCATGGGTATGTCGTCTAATGCATTGGGTACAGTCAATGACTATACACTTGTGAGAACACTGAGCCATCAAGTGGGCGCTATGTTGCTGCTTGATGCGGTGCATTATGCTCCTCACTTCTCAATTGATGTGCAGGCTATTGGATGTGACTTTTTGCTATGCTCGGCCTATAAATTCTACGGGCCTCATATTGGGGTACTGTACGGCAAACCTGGATTACTGGATCGGCTACCTACGGACAGGTTGCGTACGGCAGATCAGTTTGCCCCCTACTCCATTGAGACGGGTACGCTCAACCATGCGGCGATGGCAGGTGTGATCGGTGCTATAGATTTTCTGGCTAGCCTGGGGGAAGGCGATGACTTAAGAGCTAAGCTTACCGATGCTTACCAGAAAGTTAGCGCCCATGAGTTTACATTGGCGAGCAGGCTATTTAACGGCTTGAAAAGTGTCAAGGGCTTAACAATCATCGGACAAGACTTTTCGGATACGACCAGGACACCTACGCTATCCTTCACGCTAGATGGCTATGATCCTACTCAGGTATGCGAGCACCTAGCCAATCATAATATTTGTGCCTGGGATGGACATTTCTACGCGCTGAGAGCCGTAGAGTGTCTCGGCCTAGCGGAAAGAGGTGGCGTCACGCGATTGGGTATTTCCGTCTATAATACTGAAGATGAAGTGGATAAGGTGATCGAGGTAGTGAAGGTACTGAGCAAGCAGAGGTAGCCAAAGTCCATGACTACCCCCACTATTAACTACTCTGCCCTCAAGTTTTCACTTGGGTTCACGCGTGTTGCGCGAATAATCTGACCACTAATCGTAATAACGACAGTCACTAATACTATCAAAACCGCAATAATGAAAGGCAATGCTCCGGCTTGCTTTGGATCGGGATAGATCATATTGATCAGCTGTGTAATCATGAAAAAACCAGCTGGTGCACCGAGCAAGAAAGCTGTAGTGAGCACCCATACATATTCCTTGCCGGCAACTCTAATGATTTCTGCTGACTGAGCACCCAACACTTTTCTGACGCTGAACTCCTTCAGTCTCCTACTAATATTGAAGCTCAATAGTCCAAAGAGTCCGAGACATGCCAGTACTATCGCCAGGCCTGCGATAAAGCTGATGATAACAATGTTGGCGCGATTTTCCTCATGAAAGCCGTTCATGGCATCCTCCTGATAGGCCTTGTCATAAGGATCGTTAGGAGAAATGGATGGCCAAACGCTTAGTAGATAATTATCAACCGCAACTAGTTTTTCAGGGTCACTTTTCACCACCAGATAATTGTAATCATCTTCCGGAACCATGAGAAAGAATACGGGCTCGATATCCACCCAAAAGGTATAGTAGTGAAAGTCTTCAACTACTCCGAGGACATTGTAGCGGCTACTATCGTAGGTGAAGGTTTTCCCGATAGGGTCGTCCCATCCTAACTCCTTTACAAATCTCTCATTGACATAAGTGCCATTCAACATATCACTCGCCTTGTCATTCTCAAAGAATCGACCGGACTTCAACTTCAGTCCCATCAGATCGCCATATTCAGGTCCTACCCGATAGACATACGCCTTAAAGTCGGCATCCAGGTTACTCACTGTCGTGTAAGTAGAGTTCCGCGCAATATGAGTTTGTGCGCCAGTGATTGACAAAACTTCCGGCTTTTCCGCAGCGGCCTTTCTAAGCTTTTGATATTCCTGATTATTCGCTACGGGTATGGATAAAACACCCTGCGGATCGTATCCCCAATCGCGCTCCGCCATGAATTTGGCATTGTCTACAAAAATGAAACTACCTACTATCGTAGAAAATGCAAAGAAGAATTGAAATCCGAGTAATACTCGACTGAAGATGCTCTTGGAGCCGAACTTCTCCTTACCGCGAAATATCGAGACGGGTTGAAATCTCGAGATATACAACGCAGGGTAACCTCCTGACAACACGCCTATTACAAACAACAATGAAGCAAAGAATCCAACCATTGCTCCCCATGATGAAAATACAAAAGGTACGTTGATCGGTACCAGATAGCTGAAACCGGGTAATAAGAAATAATAGCTCAGCAGTACACCTATTAGCATTGCGAGGATCACCTGGATAAAGTTCTCTAGCATGAATTGATAGATGATCTGTCTTCTGTCACTACCCATAACCTTGCGCAGAGCAATCTCCTTTAGTCGCTTGGTCGCTGAGGCTACCGCAATATTCATATAGTTGAAACACGCTAATAGCAATAGAATAACTGATAGTCCTCCAAGCGCAATTCTACCAGCCGGGTGTCCAGCACTAGCGACTGACTCTTGAATATCAAAGGCCTCAGTACCCAGTCCGTCTAAGGAAATCAATTCAAAATCTGTGATAGTCCATCTGGAGTCAGACTGATTCTGAAGCTCCTTATAGCTAGCCAGCAGTTCTTCTAGCGCTTTAGGATCAGTTCCCTCCTGTAGCTCTATGAATGTAGCATCTGTGAAGTATGCCCAATCATAATTATCGTTGAATCGAAGATCGAAGAAATTGTCCATTGGCAGCATGATTTCGTATCCGAAACTTGCATTATCAGGACGCTTGTCCATGACAGCTCCTACCACATATTGCTGGATGACGCCATTGGCAAACTTGATAGACATGGGCTGGCCCATCGGATTCTCTTCTCCAAAGTATTTGATCGCGGTTTCTTCGCCGATGACAATATTTTTCTTTTCCTCAAGTGCAGAGCGATTGCCATATTTTATGGGAAAGTCGAACATCTTCATATAGGAAGGGTCGACAAAGGCCATAAACTCGTTGAAGACATAGTCTCCCCGCCTCAAGTTGCCGTAGCGGAATTCGATCCGTGTGAAGTCTTTAATTACCGAATGGTCGAGCTTAGCCTGAGGTCCCAGCACAATAGGTGAGTCTCCCCAGCGGGCCAGGTCACTGTCGCCTTCCTGGACGGTATTGATGATCTGATAAATACTATTCCGTTTCGTATGAAAGGAATCCATGTTAAGCTGTTGATCAATAAAAATAAAGGTGGTTAATGCCAGGCCAATGGCTATTGATAACCCAAGGATGTTGATCAAGGAAGTACTCCATTGCTTCCTGATATTCCTGATTCCGATGACAAAGTAGTTTTTGAACATGCCTAATTGATTTGATTGATATTCTGAGTTTGACTTCTTGATATTTGACCAGCGAAAAAAGCGGAACACATTCCATATGAACCTGAGGTTCGCCCTCCTCACATTATGTTGTGCCACCTCCCGATCGTACAGCTCGTAGATATCACCCTGGATTTCTTCCAGCAATTCCGGATTGCAGTACCAGCGTAGAAACCGATCAGCCCATCGGGGTGGTTGTTGTTGCATCAATAACTAAAACTGTATGATATATTGGGTATCCTGCTATAGAGCTGTGTCCGCAAGGCCATAGATTCATCGAGTACCTTCTTACCAGAAAGGGTCAGTTCGAAATAGCGCTTGCGGCGACCTCCTCTTTCGTTGGTAGCGCCTCCCATATGAGAATTGACAAAACCCTTGGCTTCAAGTCGCTTCAAAGCAGCGTGCACAGCGCTGACATTGACGCTTCTCTCGGTTTGAGATTCTATTTCATCCATGATGGCAACTCCGTAAGCCTCTTTGTACAACGAGCCCACGGTGAGTAGTACGAGCTCTTCAAATTCACCCAGATAAGATCCTTTCATGATTGACAACTGGTAAAGCGAAAAGCCCACGGCCAATCGTATTTACCTAATATTTTATTAGTTAGACAAACGTGAATGTAATTAATTAGTTTCATTTTTGTCTAACTAATAGGCAAAAGAAATCCCGAAGATACTTCGGGACTTAATCGCTATCAATAGAAGTTTAGTTTAGTGCTCGCTTAGGTATTCGTTGATGATCTCGTGAATCTCGTCGTTGCAGAAGCCATACTCCTGCCCTTTTCTGTAGTATTCCTCTCTGTGTTCTTTGATTTTTTTTCTGTTTGGCGCCTCTTGCTTGAGTTGCTTATAGAACTTAAAAAATTGTATTTGCTGAGAGTCGTGGAGGAACAACATAGGTGAAAAAATCAAATGCTACATATGGCAAATGTAGGGCTCATATTCCACCAATTCAATACCCAAAAGATAGATTTACATGATATTTATCATAATCAAGGTATTATTGTTGAATTTTTAATAATTCACTTAAAATCTATGCAAACGTTTGAAATTTTTAGAGATCATGCCTTCCAGATTTCCGATAGGGCCCTCTTAAAATGGCCGCCAAGTATACCCGCAAGGTCCTGGTCAGAGTAACCACGCCCGATCAAACCCTCGGTCAAATCAAACATACGTTTGGGGTGATTAAGCAGGTCAATATCTGAACGTTCGCGGCTCTTGTATTTCTCATTATCGCGATTGCTACGCAGCTTGGCCAGCTCTTCTGCAGGTAAAGCATCATACCCGTACAAGTCTATGTCACTACCTACGCCGACGTGCTCCACGCCAATGAGCCTGGCTACATAGTCGAAGTGATTGAGCACATCTTCGATGGTGGTCGGATCGGTGGCCTTCACAAAATTCCGCATACCTGTGATCCCGATAGCTCCTCCGGATTTAGCCATAGCCTTGAGCGCCTCATCTGTCTTGCAGCGAACGTGATCGTTGAGCGCCCGGGCATTGGAGTGCGTGACGAGCACCGGCTTGCTACTCGCCTCAAAAGCGTCCATGGTGGTGCGGTCGCCACAGTGACTAACATCCACTGCCATACCCACTTCATTCATCCGTTTGATTACATCAAAGCCAAAATCGCTGATACCACCATCAACCCGCTCCGTGCAACCATTGCCTATTCTATTTCTGGTGTTATAAGTAAGTTGGGAGATGCGCTGACCGAGCCCATAGAAGTCGTCTACATCCTCCACTTTAGTAAAGTGCTCGGCATTTTGAACCCCCAGAAGAATACCCGTTTTGCCGCTGGACTTGACACGGTCGATATCAGAAATGCTATCGATGCGCATAAGCTGCTCACCATTATTGGCAATGAAGCCGTTGAGGCTACCGAAGTACTTGAGCAGATCCTGATAAGCATTAGGCCCACCAAAGCCTACCGCAAAATGATAGACATCTATACCTGCCTCTTTGTATTTGCCAAGGTCACCCACCTCAAACTGGCCCGGCCTCATAATCAGGTTGAAAAGTTGCGTAGCATTCAAGGTAAGTGGGCTGAGCATGTCCATGATGGTATTGCTCTCCATCACTTCCAGCGTCCGTTTCTTGTAGGGTCTATCCTGTCCTGCAAACAGCTCGAATGAGCCTGTATTGATCATAGGCAAAAAGAAGGGTAGTGCTGCGGCTTTGGCTGATTTGGAGATGGCTTGTCGTCTGTTCATAATTTCTTGGTTTATAGTATGAACCTAACCGGAATTGAGCTTTATCAGAAGTTAAATTATTTCTTCGGTCAAATCTGATCATTAAAAAAGCTCATCTCCATTGAGATGAGCTTTGACTGTTTTTCGTGAGTATCGATTATCTTATCAATATTCTTGTGCTACCAAATTTCCCTTCCAGTTCATACAGCAGCACATATGCTCCAGGTACTATTGAACGAGTTGAAATGAAGAGATGTCCAGCTTCCTGCCGAGGGATAATGTTCATAGATTGTCCACTCAGGGATATCAGTCTTAGACTATTCAGGCTTTCAAAGCGTAACCCTTCCTGAAGTTCTATTTTGAAGCTGTTGTTAACCACAGGGTTAGGGTAGATTGAGATCAGCTGACTCGTGCCTTCATCCACAATACCCGTTTCGACCATTTCTTCAACTGATATGAATGAGGCTTTAGATTCTGCTGCAATCGTGCCCTCTGCGTCTGTCACTTCCAGCACTACATCATATTCGCCAGCATCCGCATAAGCTACCGTTGGCTGTTCTTCAGTGGAAGCTCCGGGATCACCACCCTCAAATATCCATGAATAGGTATACGGAGGCACACCTCCAGATACCGCCGGGTCAAAGCTTATGGACTCACCAACTCCCACCTCGGACGATGCTACTGCAAAATCCACCACAAGTGGATCGGGTGAGCCAATCTCCTGGACGGTCAGCGTCACAGTTTGAGAATTATCATTTTCATTAGACTCTGCAATGATCTCCTCAGAGTCGAGTTTCGCTACGACAGTAATAGACCCTGCGGCTGATGGGCTAGCTCCTTCCACAACCTCAACAATTGAAGCTCCGACGGCTATATTCTGTGTGAAATCAGAGGTGAATACATCATCGTTTACTGTATAGCTGATGGTAAAACCTGAAGTGGTAGGCATACTACCCGAGTTGGTAATCGATAGATTAAAAAAGACCTGATCTCCGATAGTAATGCTGGTCGACCCGTCCTGATTCGTAATTGTAAAGGAGGTCAGTTCTAGATTAGGAAGGTCTACTGTCACTTGCTCGGCAAGTCCAATAAAGGCTCCTCTGCCTACAGTACCAGCCACTATGGTACCATCGGCTATTCTTACATCAAGGTCTTCGACTACTACATTATCCAGCTGGTCGACTTCCAGCTCCCACAAGGTAGAAGATCCGGAAAGCGACTCTGTACTAAAAACTCCAATACTTGTTGCCACCACATATTTGGTATCTCCATTAGGATAGTTGATAATCTCAGCGGAACGCAGCGAGGGTCCCGTTTCTCCTACCCCATCCCTATCGTCTCCCTCGCCCAGGTTGCCTTCCACTACCGTAAATGTCTGACCCCCATCTGTAGAATGATAAAGACCCGCAATATTATAATTTGAATAGACCAGCAGTATTTCATCGCCATCTGACGGGTTGATCGCTATATCATTGAGCCATGCTCCATTGGGTGCCCCCACCTCTACAGCATCAATATCACTTGCGGTAGCCGTGGTGGCATTCTCCATTATGAGCAGGTAGGGATCGCCATTGCTATCAGTACCACCAATGTAGAGTCGATGGCTGGGATTCATATCCGTCACACGCAGCGCACTTATTGAGAAGGATTCTTCAAATTCTATCTCCTCCCAACCATCGTCTATCTGTCCCTGATCAAGTGTGGAAAATGCCTCATCTACTTGTGTGTTTCGGGCGAACCCACCGTTAAAGGCTTCAGGGAAAAATATGGTCCCCTCATCACTCGGGTCTATTGCGAATGGGTGAATGAAGAGCTTGTTGAAGTCAGGCCTGGTAACGTCAAGGAAGTCTTCAATGTTAGAAACGGAAACATTGCCTTCCTGTGATGAGGCGTAAAAAAAATCCTCGGCAATGTAAGAATAAGACCCATCTCCGGAAGATACGTCACCCAAACTAGGTAGCAAAGAGCCGCTGAACCCGCTAAAGTCCATAGAGGGGGTACCATTATCCTGTGTCCCTCCTATCGTGAACTTATCTACTCCCTGACTTATGGACACATGGAAGTATTGGGTAACGTTGTAGTCGTTATTCTTAGATATCCAACTCACCCTGTTCGCAGTTATATCATCCGTCTTGGAGATTCCACCATCATGCCCTGACCATATCACATCAGGATTGTTTGGGTCAAATATCACGATATGCTGATCCGCATGATGCTTGAAGTCCTCTTCAAAGCTAATACCTTCATCTAACAGGTCAGGGTTGTCATTACCCCCTATCCAGCTAAAAGCCGCATCATCGGTAATTGATGTTTTGAAGCCATCAATCGAGCGCACAAGATTGACATAGCCAAGTACTACAATATCAGGGTTGGTAGGATGAATAGCCAATGCCATGTCATATCCCTCCTGGGTCGAAAAGCCTTCTGACCCTCCGAAGATACTGCGCTCAAATTCCGGTAGGTTAGCTGTCAAATCTGAGAACAGTAAATCTCCGGAATCATCGTCATAGTTCGTAAAATCAAATGCATATAACGAATGATCATCGACTCCCAGATGGTTGAAAGCGTACAGGAGCTTATTGTTTGAAGGGGCAAAGGCCAATAGCGTCCTACTGTCTATAGTACCAAGATAGTCCTCTGGTGTCACATTGAAGAATGTCTCACCGAGATCGTATGAGCGATAGAAGCCGTATGGCGACTGGGCGGACCTAGGCCCCAGGAAAACAGTGATGATATTCGATTCATCTACCACCACATCCACATATTGCGGATCATCGGTGAGGTTGTTGCCTAGCTCACCCAGATTCTGATGGGCAAATTTGTCAAATGTCTGACCTTGATCAGTGGATACCCAAATGCCACGGTTTTGCGAACAAATGAACACTGCCGCATTACCGGAAAAATCATGTGTATAGACTTTAGTAGTGTAGTCAAACGGTGTAGACTGGGCATTCTTGATATTAAGGTTGGGCGAACTGCTGGCAGTATACTGTGTGGGCGAGCTTTCTGTGTAAGTCAAAATATCCCAGGTCTCTCCGTTGTTTGCCGAGATATACACCCCAGCCCCACCAAAGGGTGATCCTTCTTCATTCTTACCAGAAGCCGTGTTGTTGCTCACTTCGCCCGTAGAAGCATACCAGGTATCAGCGTCCACAGCGTCCTGAGCTATCGAGGTAATACTAAGATTGCTTCCATTGGGAGACACACTCCGCCAGGTATCACCATCGTCATTCGACTTCCAAATGCCACCTGAGACCCCAGCAGCAAAAACGATATTGCTATTCCTCCGATCCAAAGCCAGTGCTCTCGTCCTGCCACCCACGTTGGAAGGACCCAACTCGGACCAAGTATGCACAAGGTCATTTTGAGTCCTGAGGGTACCATATCGTTCTCTCATTCGTTCCCGATAGGCAAGCTCTCTCAATCGCACCAGCTCGGGTATGGCTCCTGTAGCAGGGTCTTGTAGCATTCTGTGGTAGTGCTCCAGTCTTGCTTTCTTTTTCCGAACCTTCTCTTCTCGCTCAGTCGGTGCGGAGATATCTACGAAAACGACAATTCCAAATAGGATGATTAATGGAACCGCTAAAAGGTTAAATGACTTCATAGGTATGATGGAGTTGATGAGTGATATTAATTATCTAATAGAATCAAATCATAAATTTCGTAGACATCAGTTTGCTTATTTCTGGAGCCTAGCACAGCTAAGCACGTATGCGCCTTAGAAATGTCGGCCGAAAGAGTTGTAGACCTTAGCTTGTCAAGCTTTTGGAGGGTCAGTTCAGCAATTTGGGCTTTGAGCGCCCTACCTACCGGAATGATAGGCGATGATGCTCCCCCTTGCTTACTCTTATCAATCATCAGGTCTAATTGCCAGTCTTGCCCGATTGGTTGAACAGCTGAGATTTTAGCCTTGACTCCAGTTTGGCTTTTACCAATTTTCAGGTCAGCGAATGAATCTGCCTGGGCAGGTCGATTAGATTGACAAAAACATAATAACGGTACGACAAGAATGATTAGAACCAGGCTTCTCATGTATATAATCTTGGGGTGAGTTTTCAATTAGCAAAAAACAATTTGGAAAAGCAATTACGCTCGGTGAATATACGCCACGTTCATGGATCATAATCATACCATGAAGCATTCCTGGCAAAACCCTCGATTGACTTAAGAGATATCTCTATTTTTGAATTAGCTTAGTGATAACCCCGATAAAGAAATGAGCAAAATACTCTCTATAGACCCTTCTACCCTTTCTACCCAACAAGTGCATGGCTACCTACTGTCTGGAGTGGGTCCAAGACCGATAGCGTTTGCCAGTACGGTTGATGCCAACGGCAATGTCAACCTCAGTCCATTTAGTTACTTCAATGTGTTCAGCGCCAACCCTCCGATTTTGATTTTCGCACCTGCGAAAAGAGGTAGAGATGGCTCGAATAAGCATACTTATGAAAATATAAAGGCTGTGCCGGAAGTAGTGATCAATATGGTCAACTATGCCATGGTCGAGAAGATGTCGCTGGCCAGTACAGAGTATGAGCAAGGTGTGAACGAGTTTGTCAAAGCGGGTTTCAAAGAGCGTGCCTCGGAGACGGTCAAACCGCCTCGTGTCTTAGAGTCTCCCGTCTCGTTTGAGTGTACCGTTGATCAGGTGATCGAGCTTGGTGAAGAAGGTGGTGCGGGCAACCTGGTCATCTCAAGAATCCAAAGGATTCACATAGATTCTGATTATTTGAAGGATAATCAGACACTTGATACAGAAAAGCTGGACTATGTAGGAAGGTTAGGTGAAAACTGGTACGTACGGGCTCATGGTGAGGCATTGTTTGAAATTCCTAAGCCGCTAAAGACCAAGGGCATTGGAGTAGATCAACTCTCTCCTAGTATCCGCAACAGTAACATTCTAACGGCAAATAACCTAGGACGCTTGGGCAATTTGGAGAAGCAACCCTCATCGGATGAAATCAGCCAGGCAAGGCAAATTCCACGAGTAAAGGAGTTGTTTCTTGAGTTTGAGGGACAGAGAGACTTAATCAAAGATGGACTTCATCGGATTGGGAAAAAGTATATCGAAAAAGGAAAGGCTGAAAAAGCACACGCCGTATTGAGAATCGTAGATGAAATATAAAAATATCCTATGAACAAAGTAGTGAAAGATGCGCATGAAGCCATCAAAGACATCCGGGATGATATGACGCTGATGCTTGGTGGTTTTGGGCTCTGTGGTATACCCGAAAATTGCATTTCTGCATTGGTCGACCTCAAGATCAAAGGTCTCACCTGCATTAGTAATAATGCTGGTGTTGATGACTTTGGATTAGGACTTCTTCTTCAACAGCATCAGATCAAAAAAATGATTTCCAGCTATGTGGGCGAAAATGCTGAATTCGAAAGGCAGATGCTCAGTGGAGAACTGGAAGTAGACCTTATTCCGCAAGGAAGTCTTGCTGAAAGATGCAGAGCCGGTGGGGCTGGTATTCCAGCCTTTTTTACACCAGCAGGATACGGCACAGAGGTGGCCGAAGGTAAGGAGGTGCGTGTTTTTGACGGTAAACCCCACATCCTGGAGTCTGCCCTGACCGCCGACTTTGCCTTGGTAAAAGCATGGAAAGGGGATCGTCTTGGTAATCTGGTCTATAAGGGTACAGCGCGCAATTTCAATCCTCCTATGGCCATGGCCGGCAAAATTACGATCGCGGAAGTGGAGGAGTTGGTTGAACCGGGCGAGCTTGATCCTAATTATATTCACACTCCTGGCATATTTGTACAACGGATATTTCAGGGTGTGAATTACGAAAAAAGAATTGAACAGAGAACTGTCAGAAGTTCAAATTGATAATTTGAAGATTAACTGATTTGAATATTGAGGTGTTTCCAATAGTTATCACTCATGAGAGACGATAGGCCAAACTTAATAGTAGACTTGAGCTTCGCTTTTGCGCTTGAAATTGTGGCCTTTTGTGAAAAACTAGAAGAGCATAGAAAATATATCATTGCTAGACAACTGCTCAAATCAGGAACGTCCATAGGTGCAAATATCAGAGAAGCGCAAAACGCTGAAAGCAAAGCGGACTTTATCCATAAGCTCAAAATTGCAGCCAAGGAAGCCGACGAAACGCAGTATTGGCTTGAAGTCTGCACACATGCTCGCAACTATCCAGACCCAGATCAATTGAATCAAACTTTAGATTCTATCATCAAGGTATTGTCCAAGATCATCTCATTTTTAAAAAAAGCTCAAAAATCATCTCATCAACACATCTTCAAATCAACAAATTGATATGCTTGATAAAAACGGTATTGCTCGAAGAATCGCACAGGAATTACAAGATGGTTGGTATGTCAACCTGGGTATTGGCATCCCTACTTTAGTAGCCAATTATATACCTGATGGAATTAGTGTAGAGTTCCAGTCAGAAAATGGTTTGCTCGGGATGGGTCCCTTCCCTATTGACGGTGAGGAAGATGCTGATCTTATTAATGCCGGTAAGCAGACAGTCACCTTACTGCCAGGCGCAACACTGTTTGACTCAGCGACAAGCTTTGCGATGATCAGAGGTCAGCATGTCCAGCTGACTGTTCTTGGGGCTATGGAAGTGTCTGATCAAGGGGATATCGCCAATTGGAAGATTCCTGGTAAGATGGTAAAAGGCATGGGTGGGGCAATGGATCTGGTCGCCTCCGCTGAGAACATTATCGTAGCGATGATGCATACTAATAAAGCGGGCGAATCAAAACTATTACCAGAATGCTCCTTACCGTTGACAGGTGTTAAATGTGTTAAAAAAATTGTTACCAATCTCGCGGTGCTGGAGGTAACAGTCAATGGGTTCAAGCTAATAGAGCGTGCACCTGGTGTAAGCACACAAGAGATCGTGGCAGCTACCGCTGGGCGCTTGATCGTAGAAGGGGAAATTCCTGAAATGAGACTCTAATACTTCACCGAGGCTCATGCCTCCCAGTTTTGGGATTTCACACCTAGATAGATCAGGTAATAGAACATAATAAGCATCAACAATATTACCGTTTCCATTTGTTTGTCTTTGCAACATAGTTAGTATAACAACTATTTTATTGCAATAACATCTGTCAATAGGCAGTGATGACTTTGATCAACTTCTCTCATCACCAACAAAAAAGGGGTGCATTTTCCAATGCTCCCCTTTTTTATTCAAATTAATAACCTTCTAGTGCTTTACGATCACCTTCAGGTGCGTATACTGCTTGGTTTCATTACCAATGGACATCAAGTATAAACCACTTGGAAGCCCAGCACTCTCTACGCGGAATCCGTCCATGCCTTTGAATACCTGGCCGTTCTTCATCAGTCTACCTGTCTGATCAAACAACCTCCATTGGAAGTCTTCTTCCAGGGTCAGGTCAAATGTCACAAAGAATGCATCATTAGCAGGGTTCGGATACAAGTTCAGATCATCCACCTCGATCAGATCCCCAACTCCCAGAATAGATGTCTTGCCATTGATGTCTACTCTGGCGGCCTGATAGACCTCTCTGTCACCATTGGCCTTTTGTACGAAGGCTACTATAGCCAATTGATCCGGGTCAAGCACTTTTCTAGCGTCTATCTTCCATGTTTCGGTTAGCGTGGTAACACTTCCCTCATTCAGGTCATTCACCTCATGTCCAAGAGGACTTGGTAGGAACTTTCTAAATACGTTACGAGGATCAAATTCACCATTAGGTAGAACCTCTCCGGTTAGCACTTTCTCAACCACAGCCAGATAAACTCTGATGTCGTTTCCAACAAAATCCTTCTGTGGTGTAACCTCAACAGTCACCGATATTTCATCATTGTCTGATGAGTTCAATACAAGCTGAAGATCAAACTCAGCATCCCGGAGGGTATTCCTGTTTGACTCAGCACCTGACCATGGAGGTGAGGCTGCTTCGGTAGATAAATTGGTACCCTCTAGTACATCACCATCTAATATAGACGTAACATTATTGAGACCATAGAATAATGTACGGGCACTTGGCCCCTCCTCGTTAACCTCAAACAATGGATCGTTACCGTAGATTTCAGTGTAATAATTAACTGCTACGAGATCGTTATTATTTAAGAGAGTACTATCCAACCTGGCATTAACTTCGTTATTGAGTGCCAGAGATGTATACTGACCTTGAACGAATCCTCCACGATCCTGATTAGAGTTGGAGTTACTGAATTGCTCAATTAAAGAAATTCGTCCTCTTTCAACTATCTCAAAATCATCAAAAACAATTCCCGGCGCACTATTCGCACTCGTTGCTGCAAAATGGAATCTAAATCTTACATTCTGGCGACCATTGACGGGAATCTCGTCCAGCTTATGTCTTATGGAGGATACAAACCCTTCGTCTTGATTATCTATCATAGCACTTGGGAATCCCCAGCCGGATGCGTTAGCCAGGTTACCTTCAGACCTCTGGTCGCCCGGGTCGGCTCGTATATCCAGGGTTCCGTACCAATAAATTCCAGTCCCCTCTTCATCTCCACTGATATGTCTACCCAATATATTCCAACTCGCGCCATTGTTAATGCTATACTCCATGATCGCTCCATCATTCTGAGCAAATTCATAATGGCCCTTGAAGACAACCATTGGTTTTTCAAAAGCAGAAATATCGTAAGACGGAGAGAAGACCCATGAGCCGTCATCCTCTTGATATCCAGCACCACCTTCATCAGTACCCCAGCCCTGGCTACCTGCAAACCCATTTTGGGCTATCGAACTATCAATCGGTCCATATGTCCAAGATGTGGTTTTGTCAGCTACGCTACCCATTTCAGTTTCATCTACAAACCATCCAGCTTCTGACTGGCTAACCACCTCAAAATTATTGATAATCCCTATAGCTGGATCAACTACAATATGAGGCAATATTTTAATGACCTTAGTGACCGAGTCCACGCAACCATTTACGGTGCTGACCTTCAATTTTGCATCATACCATCCATCTGAGGTATAGGTGTGTTCCTCAAAACCAAATGCTTTGCCTATACCCTCATTAGCTAGAAGTGTATCCAAAGCAGAACCATCTCCCCAGTCCATCCAAACTTGAGACACTCCATTCAAAGGATCGCCATTGACGTCTTTTAAGTCTTCCAAGTCGGTTTCCTTACCTTCCACTGTAGTGACTTCATTCTCCGTAATAAATCGCCATGAAAAATCAACCTCAGGGAAATCACCTATCGGAACGAGTTGGGTATTTCCGACTTCATCACGCTCCTCGTCCACGTCTGGTGTTGTACTATTGGTCGTTGATTCATCAATCGAAACACAAGTTGCCAGGTTATTAATAGGTTCATATTTTGCAGATCTGCCACGTACAGAAACCCTATAGGTACTTGGGTCAGAAATAGTAGTCACAATGGATTGAGAACCATCAGCAAATGAAGTAGTCTCGGCAATTTGACCTGTCTGATTGTTAATCAATGTCCAGTCCCAGAACTCAATGTCATCATTAGTAAATGGTGCCAGAGCTCTCGCTGTAAATGTTGCAGGCTCACCTATACAACCTACGATGTTCTCAAATTCAACCATTGGGTTTTCGTGCAGTACGATTTTCTTATCCTTGAAATAAGAGCAGCCAAATGCATCTGCGAAAACGTACCGAATGAAAAGCGTATCCTGTGTTCTGCTGGGATTACTCCATAAGTCAAGATCGAACTCCACGCTACCGTTCGCTATCGCCAAAGTCGTATCTCTTAAAGCGTTGCTAATAATAAACTCACCGGTTCTTCTTCCCCCGGAAGCTCGAAGTGTCAATCTTGTAACGGTCGCCAAATTGTTAGGGTCTACATCTACGCAGGCCACCCCAAGGTCTTCATCTTCTATGAGTACCGGAACGTTGATAGGAGAGCTTATACTAGCTTCAAAGTTTGGTCTTGGAAGAGCGGTTACCACAAATCCAACTTGAAAGTTATCATCACAGTCATTAGAATTAGCCAGGTTGTAATTCACCATAATAGTGTCAATTCCGAACTCTGGCATATCTAACGGATCAGCAATACCAAGAGCTAGCAATGGGTCAAATGTCGCACGACCATTGGTTCCCTGAACCACACCATCACCCGTAAATGTACCAAATGAACTTCCTTCACTTGATCCGATGATTGACAGTGGAGACTCATCCACACACATCTGATAAAACTCGGGCACATCCTCCTCATTTTCGAAGGCAATCCCCGTATCAAATTTAATCTCAGGATCAGGCAAACCATTAATAATTACCTGAACCAATGTTGGGCTACTCTCACACCCCTGACCAGCGAGCGTAGAGGTTACATAGTAATTATATGTTCCTACTGTATTTTCATCAAACGCGCCGTTGAGCGAAGGAATAAGGTTATTGTTGTTGCTAGTCGTATTTCCAAGGAAAGAGTTGAGGTTAATGTCACCATACCAGGCATAGGTCACTCCAGTCTCGGGATTGTCCACCTGAAGGTTCTCAATTCTTTCTCCAATACAATAGACATACCTATTATTCTCTGCGGTAGATTCTGGCACACCTGCGTTAGGATAGACGGTTACTGTTACTATCGCGACATCACTTACAGCTCCCTGGAAATTTGTACCACCAATCTCAACATTTGTGACTTGTCTTACATAGTAAGTGTAAGTACCATCATTTCCTTGTACTTCAGTGGGTACATAGGTGAAGTCAGCAATGCTGTTGAGGGTGTCCGCGTTGGGGTTGACTCTTGGGTCTTCATTAAACCAATGCACCTGAGCACCAGGGGCTCTGTTAGTAATGGATAATGACCCAACAGTTTCATCCTCACAAAGCTCTACGAGTACTTCCACCGGCGTTGGTGTGTCTGGTATAGGGATTATGTTCACATCTACGAATTGAGATGGGCTCTCACATGCCTCAGGGTTAGCATTCTGACCTCTAAACTGTCCTTGACGAACCTCGTAGGAATAGGTTTCGATGGTCGTCGGATTATTAAAACCTCCATTATCACGAGGCAGGATTGATGTCATATTAAGATCATCAAAATCAGCCGTTGGATCATCTGCCAACTCAAGACTTGAGTTATAATACCAATTGTACTCTTGTGGAGCTGTATTGGTAAGTGCTCCAGGAACACCTGCTGTATTGGTTCCAGTTGCTGTAAACACGTCATTTTTCAACTGGTCGTTGTACAAACTCATGCCTGTAGAGTCATATACCAAATAGAACTGAGTAGTATTATTAGTAGTACTAAAGGCATCATTATCCGCAACAGAGAACGTTGGAAAAGCCGGGCTCCTGAAAATATTGATCTGCACTCGCTGCATGTTTGCAGTAACCGTTTCGCACCCATCAAAATCAGCAAACTCAGCAACCTGTGCCACTTTAAAATACCTCACGCCTTCTGTGGCCGTCTCGAGGTTCAAGTCAGCTCCTGTGACTGTTATAGGAGCATTACCTGCGATTTGTCCGGTGGTGAATACCAATTGATTAATAACACCTGACGCATCCGTGCTATACCATTTGAAATAAGCGGGAGACTCTTGAGTACTAGAGACTTGCAGCTCCAAAGCGCTATCCGTACTCCCCTCACAAACACCTGCCTCAAAAATAGTCGTAGGGGTGGCAGGATTCGATGACGTACCCTCATAGGTAACAGTAGGTGTGAGCGGTTTTTCGAATTGTGTCACCTCCACATACTCCAGCGGACTAATACAACCAATAAATTCACTTCCATTAAAAAGAGAATCAGTCCTCTGCCCCACATAAAATCTGGTTGTAATATCAAGTGGCAATACAATACCACCATCTCCTACATCATCAGGATCAAAAGAATTTTGCTCTGCAGACTTTCTGATAGTCGTTTGGTTATCCTCATACCACGTTACTAGTGCCCCAGTAGCTCTATTGGTAATCGAAAATGGCGAGGCGTTCTCAGTTTCACAAAGAAACTGTTCCATGAACGATACGTCAGGTAATTGAGGTATGCTACGCACGTAAATCGTAAATTCGATAGGCTGACCTTCACACCCGACGAAGGATGGGCTCACAAAATCAGTCTCAGGAGTTACGGAAAAATCCGTCACCTGAGTTGCATAAAAAGTATAGGTACCTGCAACTGGTGTGCCAGTTAAGTCAGCCAAGCCGTTCTCATCAGGATCCATGAGTGCAGCCGTGAGGGTGGTTGTTGGGCTTCCACCATTGAGTCTGTTGGTACCTGCCTGGGCATCCGCCTCAGACGCATACCAGTAGAATTGCGCTGGCGACTCTCCCTCGACCACAAGGTCGCGAATAGGTTCTCCAAAGCAATAGTAAAACTCAGTGCTATCCCCCGCTATCGCTGATTCAGGTGCCGAAGGGATATTATAAATATTTACCTTCAACCTCACCGAATCAGATTCACCACCATCATATGTCCCGGATTCTATATCTGTTGTTTGGGTTACCAGATAATAGGTGGTCAGATCATTATTGATACCGGTTAAAAAAAGCTCAGATGCAGTAGCAAAGCTACCGTCGGCATCACCAATGTTTATTTCCTGCAACTTGGTACCCGCAATATTAGATCGATACCATGTAAACTCTCTATCATTACTACTAAGATATCTTGAGACAATACTGATCGAATCCAATGCAGCCAGATCACCAGCACAGAAGTTTAATTCAAGATTTTCACCAATATCGTCGGTCAAATCACCACCAGTTGAGTTGTCATCGAAGAAGAGATTAGTCTTGCTGATATCGTTAGTATCAGACAAAATTGGCTTTTCAGCCAATGGATAAATAGTGAAATCGACCTGCGTACCGGTAGCACTTCCACAACCCGGGAAGACTGATGTTTGTCGATTCAATTCATTAGTGACCTGAAATAGGTAGGCCGAACCATTGTAGGTTGATGAAACGGTATAATAACCTGATGGGTCAGCAATAGGGCTGGAAAGGTTAGAAAGCAGCTGACCATAAGTTAAGTCGGCATTGTTAATCGTTCCGGTAGGAAAGGAAGTTAATGAATTGATGCTATCAGTCGCACCGATCGCATTGGTAGCTGACCAGATGTAGTCAACATTGGCACTACCAGGTACATCTACCAAGTCAGTAGACGATATCCGAGTATTGATATTCAATTCTCCGCTATGGGCATTGATATCGGTATCAAAACCTGTTGGCGCTGCTGGAATTGGGTATACCACAATATCAATTTGGGTCGTCTCGCCTTCACATCCATCAAAATTAGGAGAATCCGTACCATTAATATTCTCTACCTTGTTTACATAAAACGTATATGTGCCAGCTGGCGGAGGATCCGTACCTATTATTGCAATCAACTGATCAGACGTAATGCTATCATTACCCTGGGTGGTGACAACTCCTGCCCCTGCCTGGTCATCAGATCCATCAATCGCTCCATCTATCAAGACTATGGATCCACCATCGTGATAAGACCATTGATAGAAGGTCTTATTAGGAATCGTACTACTAACGCTAAAATTATCAATAATCAAATCGACATCACCTGTAACATCGATGTATATTCTTACATCAGCGTCAGTCAAGCTACCAAGAATATCAGCTTCAAAAGTCTGATAACCATTGCTATTAGCCACCAGCGATCCTATTTGATAAGTCGCTTCAGCTCCTCTGACTTCTACTACAAAGCTTGCGCCAGTAGCCACACCGTCTGTGCGATAGTCGAATGATACGTGTTGAATACTCTGATATTCCGCGGATATTAGTTCATTATCAGTATCATCAGTCTCTAACCGAATGGCATTTCCAGTGCCTCCCTCAGCTAGAGCGGCACCCGACGGTGAAGCACCCGTCAACACTCCCGACCAACCACTGGGAACTCCACTATCGAAATCCTCCAATAAACTGTCATGCACTACGGTCAACCCCTCGATGGTCTCACCATAGCAGTACTCGTAGACGAAATAGTTCTCTTCCGACCCTGAGGATTTATCTTCACCACGCGCTGAATAAGTCAAATCAATCGGAGGATTGACTACATCCGGATATACGTCAATTTGTACTATTGTAAAATCACCTTCACAGCCTTCAAATCCTGCAGATGCTCCGATATAATCCGTAACAGTGTAGCCAAAAGTATACACGCCAGGATCAGGAGGAAAAGCGGAGGCTGTTTGAAAAAGTTCTGAGCCTGATATTTTGGAACCATTAGCAGTAGAGGTACCTAATAGTGTCAGGTTTTCATCATACCAATTTACACGCTCATCTGGGCCAACTCCTGCTACTCTAAGTGTTTCGAAGCTTGTTTCGCTCTCGCAATACCTGAATATGTAATCTACAGCTGAACCAGGCTCTGTGCTTAGATTTGGATCTGCATCAAATCTATCCACTCCCTTTGCCGTACCACCTAGATCTAATTCATACGCAACAGGTGTAGCACGGATATTGAACTGAACAGTAGTAGTATCGGTACATCCGCTACCTCCAAAAGCGGCCGCATCATCAGCAGCAAGGTTCACAAATTCTACCTCATACTGCCCCTGCATAAATGAAGCATCACTTAAAGGGTCTGCAAGATCAATCGTGCCGCCAAATGCCGTCAAAGCCGTACCCGAAGGTGCCACTCTACGAATGCGGTAGCTGCCACTGGCCGTCTCTTGGTTAGAAACCGTAGCTGTAAACACAAGATTACCCCCATCTTCGCAATAATTTTGCTCAACTGGGTCGTATATATTGTCAGTAAAGTTTAAGGTAGCTTCGTCCTCAATAAAAATTCCCAAATCAGGTAAAGGATAGATTTTAGTTTGTTGAGAAACCCAAAAGAAATCATTAGTGCTAGTCACAACAGGATTACCATCGTATTGACGTAACTCTATCACAATAGTATTTTCCCCGAAAGAGCCTCCATTTGCGATCGCAAGTGCTGGATCGTAGGTATATTCATCATTGCTATCGAAATCACCAATCGCACCTGAAACACGAGCCATATTAGTGGTGAAATCAGGATATTTAATGTTGATAGCTTCGTAGCGCGGATCTGGGCCAATGCCATCCAAAAAGGTAGCATCCGTGGCGTTCAACTTAATTGTAAAAGGCGTTTCGTTAACACACACACCCGCATCAACACCACCATCCGCATTAGGAAGATTATCAAAAGTGGAACCTGCAGCACCAGAGGTTACCGTGACGGAGGTACTCACAGATTCCTGGCAACCTGTAATTGCGTCAGTAAATGTGTAGGCAATAGGGTAAATACCGTCTCCAACATCCTGAGGTCTAAACTCGTAGTACATTGCCGAAGCATCATCATTATATACAATTCCAGCACCACTGAATATGCCTTCATTGAATGGGTCCTCAGCCGCTGGTGTAACAACCAACTCTACCGGAATACTTGTCTCAGTATAAGTGCCACCAGCTGGGTCTAGCGCAAGTGTAGGGTTAATAGCCGGGTGAACTTGCACATCGATAAAGTCAGAACCAGAACAGCTATTGCCATCAGTAATATTCAGCGTATACCGGAGTGTAGCATCTGCTCCGGGATAGGCATTGGTATTTGTCGGAGCTGGGATGTTAGGGTTTGGAGCTGCCGTCTGTCCTGTCAGCTCATCATCTGAGAATGCTGCAACACTACCGACGTTGGAGGTCCATACGTAAGTATATGGTCCGGTTGTAGTCGTTGTGAGGGTCGGTGAACCCCCGAGTAGAATATCTTCTTTACTACAAACTGCTAATCCTCCGGTCAGGTCAGTACCTGCGTCTACCACTGGGTTGGGATTAATTGTAATAGTGACAGTCGTTGGCATAGATTCGCATGAACCACCAGCTGTATTGGTGACATAATAGGTATAAACTGCAGGCGTACTCATGTCTAGATTAATATCGCCTGCAGCAGCTACCGCTCCAGTGTGAATAGATGACTTGTAAACATCGTCCAGGTCGTCGTACCATATATGGTTTGCACTATTAACCGCAGCAATATCACCAACAACGAATGTTGCTTCATCACAATATTCAACATTCACCGCCGTACCCGAATTCGGCCGTGAAGGAACAACATAGGAAACGTCTCCCAAGTCACTGTCTGCAGCTAAGCCCTGAATAGTAGCTGTCCCTATCTGATAAGTTATATCTGATGTGCCGATGGATGCCGCTGAAGTAGTTCTAACAGATAAGTTACTTATAGTAATAGAATTGATCTCGTCAAGGCTGGCATCACTTGCATCAAATATAATCTCCAGTAAGTTGGGCGCAATAGAATCATAACTTGGGTTGGAAAAACCCGTCCCTCCAACGCTAATAGCAGGCGTAGGCAAGTCAGAAATAGTAAACTCAAAGCCAGCAGGAAATAGTACTCTGATCGTCTGAGCGATTCCCGCAGAAATATCCGGGCCCTGATCTTCTGTAATGACAATGTCATTAGTCATCGTTACATACTCGCGATCTAAACAGGCGTCACCGAACAATCCAGCTGTTACCGTCACGCCATCTGTGATAACCAACCCGTTCTCGAAAGTATCGGAAAAGGTATTTCCTTCGTCATCGCGAGATGATATATCAATATCATACGCTCCAGGCGTCAAAGTTCCTGCCCCAGCCACAAACAGGTCAAGCGACCATACTCCCCCTCCAAGAGTGAAAGCAGCCGCCGCTGCACCATCGCTCTCATAGGTAGATCCATCAATGGTAACATCCAAAATATCGGCATTATCATCAGTGGTGCCAGTCAGCGTGATTCCCGATGGAGCAGAGCTATTATCGTCTGCAGTAAACAACTGGTTATTCGTAACAAACGTCTCACTATCCATGTCTATTTCAAAATCCGTGACTGTCGTGCTGTTCGCATTAACAGACATATCAGTTGCCGTCACTGAAAATGTACGCGTGCCATTATTAAGAAAGGTGGCCGGAAACAGGTTGAAGGTGTACAATCCTCCACCGATATCATTGAAGGGTTCACTTGCACCATATATTCCATGGAGATCGGTAAAATCACCCGTCACCGTAAGTCCGGCTTCATCCCAGTCGACGGTGATAGTTGTTACTTCTGAACCACCGAAGATTTGACCGACACCAACAGAAGGTGTCGATGCATAGGAAGAATCGATAAAGGTGGGGGCTAGCTCATCAATTAAAGTAATGGTAATCTCCTCTGTGGCAAGCATTGAGACATTATCATCACTCGCCCTTATTTGATTAGTGCCGCTAGGCTCCATCTCGAAAGTTTCGTTTCCGCTAGGTGTTCCTGTGAAAGTCAATCCAATTTTCACACCCACGTAACCACGGCCGTTTTCAGTCAGCGTAGCATTGAGGCTATCTCTTATCCCAGTAAGACTAAAACCAGTAACACCACCATCCGGGTCATTAAATGATCCCGGCTTCAGCCTCAGTTCATCTGATATTCTGATAGGAGCCGTTTTATTGGCAGCAGTACCATTTTCGCGATCGACAGCTCTACTAAATTCAAGGTACAAAGTGTCATTGTTAGCGATCACAGAGTAAGAGTTGAAGGTAACTGCGCTTACTGTTGGAAATACTCCTGATTCAATATCGTCTGATAAATAATTGTTGCCGGTGATGTCTTCAACGGTACTGGCTATTGGTGAGATATCAAGTTCATCACCTCCATCGGCCTGCTTTGGGCTAAAAGACAGGGCAAATCTCACAGTATCCTCAGGCCCAGAAAGGGCAACATCGTCAAGATCTGTAATGCTAGTGACCGTGGCAAGTGCATCACCAGTCGTATTGTAAGTGAAATCTGCTATGGCTATAGCTCCTCCAGTACCCGTGCCATAAATATCCTCGGAGAATCTTGCTTCGATATAAGTATTACCAGTACCTATCACAAGATCTATCAATGAAGGATCCGCTCCATCCTCTGTGCCCGTAAAGGTCTGTATGGCGCTAACAGCATTATCAAAACCATCCTCTACAGCACCTATCGGCAATATAATGTTCGGTGTTGCATCAGTATCGTAGTTAGGCGATGATTGAGGAGTAAATGTAATGGTCACCTCATCATCATCGTCATTGTCACTATCAGGTGACTCGCCACTATATCCATCGACATCTATAAGATCAAGATCACTGCCTGCAGCATCATCATCTATAGGCTCACTAAAGGTCAATACGACGGTTTCTATGAAGCCGTCTGCATTGATGTCGTCGGTCACGGCAGATACAATCACAGGAGCAGCTCCGTCAGCGGGAGTAATATTATCGGAGGCTAACGCTGCAATACCGTTAGCATCAGTAAATGTCGGGGTGGCAGACAATGTGATGGAAGGGGTGGCATCTGTGTCTGGAGTAGTCTTCTCTGTCAAGAGCACATATACATCGATATCATCAGCACCTGTGTCTGTATCGGCAGCAGTTGCCGCATAAGAACTTCCTATCGTAAAATCACCGCCGTTACTAGCAATCGTTGATTGATCTATAATCTCCGAGAAAGTAATTGCTAACGAATCAATTTGACCGTTACCATCATGATCATATGTGCTAGCAGCAATCATAACAGGCTCGGCTGCATCGTCAATTGCTTCCTGCTCCAGGTCATCCATTTCCTGAGCTGTAGCATCGGAAATAATCGATGAGGTATTAGCATCATCATAGATCAGATCTGCAACAGGACCTGCTGTACCCATGATCGGAGTAGCCAGCGTAAAAGTTAGGTTCGATACGGCAGAACTAGTAGTGTAGTCTGTGTCATCAAAAGTATAGCCACCTGCTGAAAAGCTAAAGGCATCAAAGCCTGCTGTAGCACCATTACCATCCACGATATCTACATCTTCACTAAACTCCACATAGAGTCCGGTGATATTTCCCGAGCCGTCACCCACCCAGGCAACACTATCGAGGGTAGGCCCGGCAGGTGGAGCGACCGTTACCGTCACATCGTAATTGATAGATGTTGAGGGCGGGCCATCATTGTCATCAACCGTCACACGCACAGTCCGCGCACCCGTGGTAGGCGTTAATGGATCCGTATTCGTGTAAGTGATGGCTCGGATCAAAGTTTGTACTCGTGGTATGGTGGCGTCACTATTTAAGGTTACGATCAAGTCTTCACCGACAGCTAGATTATTATCTATGGTACCTACAGTTACTCCACTTATAATCACATTACTTCCAGAGCTAAGACCATCGATTACCACTCCTCCATCAAAAGATAAAAAATCTT
Organism: Cyclobacteriaceae bacterium; assembly: GCA_965229505.1. Lineage (GTDB taxonomy): Bacteria > Bacteroidota > Bacteroidia > Cytophagales > Cyclobacteriaceae > UBA6059. Next base: position 4,032,380 of record OZ245881.1, on the reverse strand, counting down.
CAGCAGCCTGCTTTCCTACCGGAATGGTTACAGACAAGTTGCCACCATCAAAATCAGCTGCACTTTCCGCATCGGACAAAACAGCTGCCGTGCTCTGATCTAAAATCTGAGCTCCTGATCCTCCTGTGTAAGTAAATGCGTCTCCTCCCAGGTTGGCGATTTCCGGTACATCATTTACCGCTGTGACAGAAACTGTACTTGTTGTGCTAACACTGGGATCATCTCCATCATTGACCACTACCGTAATAGCCCTATCTGTTTCGGTAGGGTTGTCACTTAAGTTTTCATATTGAACACCTTGCAGCACTGATTGGTATTCTGCTGGAGTTGCAGCACCCGAAAAGGCCAAAATACCCGTGCCATCATCATAGGGAGTCACTGTGATACTTGCTCCCGAAGCAGCTGTAGTAGCAGCTCCATTCAAGTATAAAGTATCCGCTACCCCATCAAGGTCGTTAGTCACGGTGATAGTCATAGACTCAATATCGTCCCCGGTATCTACATCGGATACCAGAGCATTTTCGGCAATCAAAACCGCACCTCCATCCTCGGTGAAAGCGGTAGTGGTATCAACACCAACAGGAGCTCCATTGAGGTCAGTGACAGGGGGGTCATTAGCAGCAGTCACGGAGACAGTGCTAGTAGTTGTGACGCTAGGTACAGTCCCATCATTGACCACTACCGTAATAGCCCTATCAGTTTCTGTAGGATTGTCGCTCAAATTTTCGTACTGAACTCCTTGCAATACAGATTCATATTCAGCAGGAGTAGCTGTGCCAGAGAAGGCTAAGACACCAGTACCATCATTATAGGGCGTCACTGTAATGCTTGCTCCGGATGCAGCTGTAGTGGCGGCTCCATTCAAGTATAAAGTATCCGCTACCCCATCAAGGTCGTTAGTCACGGTGATAGTCATAGACTCAATATCGTCCCCGCTATCTACATCGGATACCAGAGCATTTTCGGCAATCAAAACCGCACCTCCATCCTCGGTGAAAGCGGTAGTGGTATCAACACCAACAGGAGCTCCATTGAGGTCAGTAGCAGGTGTATCATTTACTCCGCTGACACTCACAGTAGAAGTAGTGGCAACACTCGATCCATCCAAATCTGTTACAACAACTGTAATTGACCGGTCAGTCTCTGTGGGTGCATCACTTAAGTTCTCGTATTGAACGCCCTGAAGTACCGATTGGTAATTAATTTCGAGAGAAGAACCTGATAAAACTAAAGCACCTGTTGCGTCATTGTAGGCTGTTACTGTAATACTAGCTCCGGATGCGGCTGTTGTGGCAGCTGCATTCAAGTACAGTGTATCCGCTATACCGTCCAAATCATTAGTCACCGTGATCGTCATAGACAGAATAGTACCTGCAGCATCAGGGTCATCCACTAGTGCATTCTGTGCAATCAGTACAGGCCCGGCATCTTCCGTAAACGATGTAGTTGTGTCCACGCCAACCGCCACGCCATTTAAATCAGTTACCGGTATAGTTTGCGCAAATAATGCACCTGCAATGAACAGCAGAACAAAGGACAGTAAAATTCTCTTCATAGACTCTTTGGCTTTAAACCAGAAGTAAAAGTCAAAATATTATTTAACTATTTCAAGAATTATTTTACTTAAGCAAATAATTCTTGATTAAATACAATAAATATCAATTGCTGATCAAGCGCCCGGTGGCGTTGGTCTTCATCAGCGTGATCATGGTATTACCATTCTCAAAGTCGGTGGTACCGAGTATCACCAGATTGCTCGACGGCAGCTGCACGATTCCGTTAGAGATATCATTTTCTTCGCCTCCATAATTATACACCCGGTTGGCATTGACAGTGAAGTTCTGATTGACGTTCATGACCAGCATGTCCGTGCCTCTGTCTACTGAGGTGACCTCATCCGCCAGTGTATTGACGCTACCCGTGATAATGTAATCTCCTCTGAAAGTCCTAATGAGCGATGTACTAATTGAAGGCTGGATCAAATTCAGGTTACTAAATGCAATCAACTCGCCTGTGGAGGTCAGCCTGATCATAATCGCATTGGATACATCATCATTGGCCATACCCGCAAACCCCAGCCCGTCTTGCACCATGGTGACAGGAGCGTCACTCACATTGACATTGCCCTCTCCGCTGGTCGATCCATAGATTTTGTTTTGCTTCAGTTGACCTTCACTATCGATAATGTTGAATAGTATGTTGTTGCCCCCAAGCTGCGAATCATCACTACCAAAGGCTGAACGGTTGGTCACGCCCATCACCGCAAATGCGTTATTCCCGGTAGGGATAATACTCTGGCCCTGATCCGTACCCGAATACCCATAATGCTTAGAGAGTACCGCCTTGCCGTTAGCATCAAGCAATACAATGCATACATCAGACAAATCGGTCGTGGGATTAAAGTTGACCTTGTTTGTTTCTACATCGTTGCTGGAACCAACGATAGCCAGCCCATTCTCATGAACCGCAAGATCAAAAAGACGGTGATTAGGGATTCTCTGCTGACCGGCTACCGTGATAACAGTATCACCATAGCTCCTGAATCCAGTTCCGGCATCATTACCCCAACTTGGATCAGGCTGCAGATCATCCCCTACCTTCAAAGTAAACATATAAGATTCAAGTTCATCAATATTAGTTCGGGTGCCTCCTATGATGAATCCGCCGTTAACCGGGTCTATTACTATCTTACGCGCGGCATACAGCAGACGATCACCCTGACCTATTTCATTTTCCAACACCCTGTTGCCGGCACTATCGATCCTGAGTAGCACAAGGCTATTGCTAGGACTACCGATGGCATTGCGCTGACCCAACACAATGAGGTGGCCGGAGATAGGATCGTATTTAATATCAACACCTACATCCAAGGCATTGCGGCCGTAGTACTTTACAAACTGACGTGAGGGCGCTATGGCATCATCCTGCTCCGGGGTACAGCAAGCTAGTCCAAGCAAAATGACTGTTATCAGTGGAAGATATCGTAATTGTCGCAGCTTCATTTTATCGATATGCGCTTAGCTTTTTTGGACTGTGAATGGATTTGACAAAACCGATAGACACCATCATTGAATTGACACCAAAATTGTCATCCACAACGCCTGTCTTAAAAAGTCTGTCTTGTCTTTGGTTATTGATAGTAGTGTTATTCGGGACGTCCGATTCGAATGTGTCAGGAATTGGATAGCGATTTTTAGAATCTACTATATCCGTCAACCCATTGATATACCGGAACTCTAAGGTCAGAAAATCGACACCTATTCGGTATTTCAGTCCTAAACCTCCGAAGGCAGAATAATTAAGTTGATTTCTATTTCCAGTCTCTACCAGATCCACATTAGCGCCGGTACTTACAGCACCTCGCTCTGCGACTTCATTGTTGCTCAGCAAGTAGTTAAATCCAATACCGCCAAAGACATACGGGTAAACGTTGTTGAACCTGTAGAAGGCACGTATAGCCAAATTACCATCCAACCAATTTTGGTTTTCCTGCACCAGGCTAGCACCATCACTGGGTTGCGCTTCATTCTGAGTAACTTCGTTGGTACCAAAAGGACTTTGTGACCAACTGAATGATCTGCGGTGATATCCTATTGAGCCCACACCTTCAAAATACTTAAAGAATTCCCGTTCGACAGAAATCTCACCTCCAAATCCAAGCTCCTGGGCATATGTCTTGGGGTCTGAGCTAAGATTATTCGAGTTGTAAGAGGCTATAACATTGGTTTCGGAAAGATTGGCTCCAAACTTAACCCCCACACGAAAGATCGGCTGAATTCTGAACTTATTGTAAAGAGAAATAAACTCTGCCGGATCAAGAATACGGTCATACTCATGCTCGGGATCTGCCTTTAGCAGATTGACCATGTTCTCTTCAGCCAGTGGCTCATTATCATTGAATATTGCCACCAATGTCAGCAGCTTGTAAGCTCTGATCTCTTCTGCTTTAGAGTAGTTGCCGCCGGCTAAACAGCCATTGAGCAGGTTGCCTATTCCCTGAAGGTTACCAGCAGCATACCTGTCCTCTGCTTGATTCAGGTTTTGAATACATGCAGCCGAAGCTTTGTCAAGATCATCTCTTCTTTGCGCTTCCGCACTAAATAATATGAAGCCGATTAATACTACCGCAATGGGTAAAATTCTTATCATAGATATGGCTTATTGTTCTGATGGTTTTTCGTATTCGTCACAAGTAATCACATAATCAATTTCACCTGCATACTGTGCCCACTCTGTCTCCTTCATATTGCGACTTACCTTGTCATGTCCGCATAGTCTGGCAGCATACTCATCTGCCTTTGTAGGCCATAAGCGCACATTTCCATCGCGACCAGCGGTGACCAGGTGCTCATTGTCAGGATTAAAACTTACACCCCATACCCAGTCATTGTGACCCGTAAGTATCGTCGGTAAGTCGTTGAGGTTCTCCATGTTCCAGATATCCGCTGTACCGTCGGTACTGGCTGTTGCCAATAGCTGGTTGTTGTGACTAAACTCAATATCAGTGACTCTAAATTCATGGTTTGTCAACGTACGAATCTCAGTCTCTTCGATCATATCGTAGAGTACAACATCACCTTGCTCATCACCAAAAGCCAGAATGGTTCCATCACGATTAAATTCGACTGCACTTACCGGATTGTCGACGTTTCTTGCATTATCTCGTCTCACATAGATAGTTCTGGGCTCCTGATCCACACTATTCAAATCCCAGAGCAGCACATTTCCTTCTTCATTACCGCCAGCCAGTGTATTACCGTCTGGGGAAACTGCGAGTGACTTCATGCGCTGCTGGAAAGTGCCTATAGTAGTAGTGTTCGTAAAATCACTCTTCTTGATGGTACCATCTGCACCAGTGGAGACAAACCCTTTACCATCCGGTAAAAAGACCAAATCAAACACTTCTCCACCATGTCCTGCTACCGTAATGGGGGCCTCTGATGGGTTTTGGATGTTGTAAAGCATCACACCTTCCTCATCTGTGCCACTACCGACACCAATCGCCAGGTACTTCTCATCAGGACTGATTCCTACTACTCGATTGACATCAGGTTGAGAATAAATCTCAGTAAATGATCTGTTGTCATTCGTCATATCCCAGGCCAGGATTTTACCATCCGCACCTGCGGAGTACATTTTTGTGCCGTCATTGTTGTAAGCAACTGAACGAACACTCTTCGTATGTCCAACCCACAAGTTGACTGAGTCACCCTCCAGGCCTTTCAGCGCTGAGAATACACCCGCATAGATATCACCATTGTAATCCTTGCCTTCGTCTTTGTAGGCTTGGTAAAAATCATATCCCTGCTTGGCTACCAGCGCTTTGAGCTCTGTATCCCTAACGCCTACTGACTTAATCGCCATGGACTGGGCGATGGCTTGATATCTAAGTCTATCTGCAGCAGCTCTGGCTACTTCCGCAGCTGCTTGAGCTTCTACAGCAGCTTCTCTCTGCTTCTCAGCAGCCGCTCTCTGTTCTTCAGCATCTTTCTGAGCCTCTACGGCCTCACGTTGGGCGGCTTGAGCATTGCGTTTCTCTCTTTCTGCTAAGTCTGCATTTTGCTGTGCTATTAATGCTTGCTCCTCTGCTATAACACGTTGTGCTTCGGCTTCCTTGGCAGCCTGTTCAGCTCGAGCAGCATTTTCTGAAGCTTCAGCTGCACTTCGTACAGCTTGTTCTTGCAACCTTTCTGCTCTTGCTGCAGCATCTACAGCTATTTGAGTTTGCTTCTCCGCTTCATTTGCCTTGATAAATGAGAAGATTACAAGTCCTAAACCAATGATCGCGGCAGCTGCAGATATAAAAGCAATTCTTCGTGATCTTCTGAGCTGACGCTTTTGAAGTAATTCTTTGTTTAACTGCTCAGTATCGTAGGCTTTCTTTGATGTTTCAAGGAATACCAGCGTACGTTCAAATGCAGGGTCGTACCTCTGTCCCCAGACGAGCGTTGGTTTATTCTCTTCCTGCCAGTTCAGCGCTAGCTGGAGATCGGGCATTTTCCACAATCCGGCCTTGCCTTCCTGATATCTTTCAGCTGCTTCGGCCAGTTTCAAATACATCTCAGAAGACCTGGATTCTTCATCCAACCAGGCCTTAAGCCTTGTCCAAATCCTCATCAAACTCTCGTGAGAGATATCCACGACTGTCTCAGATTCCAGCCTTATTCCGAATGGCGGCATTAGCAATGACCTGCCGGGTTCACGGAATTTATTTACTACTCGTACTACTTCATCCTCACTTACCCCTGAGATGGCTGCAATGGTACCAACCGGAGTTGGACGTCTGATACCACTATTGTCCCTTCTTTCCGTGAGTGCCTTAAACATCACCTCACAAATCTCTTTCTCACGTTTGTTGAGCGAGTCATATGCCTCGTTGGCATGCTGAGATAATGCTTCCTTAAGGGTACCAATCGCCGTGTAGTGATTGATATCCATCGGCTCGTCATCTTTTCGGTGATCCACCCAATATTGCCAGGTACGCATCAGCGCATGCTGAAGAATAGGCAGCTGGTCAGGGCTATCGCCCACATCGTTGAGCAGTTGTTGTATCAGTCTTGGAGCAATCTTTCCTCCCCCAACAGCTACAGGTCCTTCGATAGCTATTCGTTTTTGATCTCTCGTCATTTGAGGTATCAAATAGTGACTATCGTTAATCATTTGCGTCAGATCCGGATACTGCGCACAATCTCCAATAAAGTCCGAACGCATAGTTAATGCCACGTAAATCGGTTGATCGAACTGGTGAACAGCCTCAAGAAGAAGGTTGATAAATGCCGATGACTCGTCCATGTCACTGACATTGGCCTCCATTTTCTTGAACCTGAAAAGTTCCTCAAACTGGTCAATCAGGATTAGTACATTTTCATTTTCAGATTCTCGAATTTGCTTTACGGCCTCTACCAAACCCAGTGAACTACTGCGTAAAACAGTAGCCATAATAGTCTTCCTAATTAGCCGCTCTTCTTCATCTAACTCATTGTATATCTTATCCTTAGCCAGAAGTGCCTCAGCCAGGTTGTCGACGGGACCACCACCAGGACGCGCCACAACAACGCGCCAGGTTGAACCAGCCTGCGTCATGAATCCTCCGTGCAAGGTGGGTATCAACCCGCAATACATTAGCGAAGACTTACCACTACCGGAAGCTCCTAGTACACCAACAAATTTGTTCTCGGCGAGCTTAATCAGTAGCTCATCACTCTGACCTTCACGTCCAAAAAATAAGTGCGCTTCTTCTACACCAAATGGGCGCAATCCGGGAAACGGATTGACAAATTCGCTGATATCAGCGCCACTTTGGCCTTTTCGAGATTGAGTAATTTTTTCGCTCATAATCAGTTAACCAATTTAGCCAGGAACGGATCAACATACTCAGGCTTAAAGCCTCCATTGTCACCCAATACCATAGCATTGTTTCGTTCAAATTGCTGGAGGTTAAGTTCCTCCTTATTGCCGTCGATGTAGACAGCTTTCACTTTGAAAGGTTTGCTTCTTCCAAACCCTGGTGCCTTCAACAAATCCTGAAGTTTCGTTTTTATCCACTCTTCGCTAGCCGTACCGTAGTAAATAATACTCGCATCGCAGCGTCTTAGGTTCTCCTGATGTATATATCTCACATCCACCAAATCACCTTCGTAAACCGGTGACACCACTCCAAATCCTTTTTCTTCCAGATAGGCCAATAGTGGCTTAGACTTTTCTAAGTCTAGCTTGTCGCAAATAAGATAAATGAGATTTTCATCATCTTTTATTTCATAATCATGGTACTCGGTCTTACTCTTAAACCGTCCACCTGTGACAAGTTCTTCCCGGATAATAGATTTGAATTCTTGTAGCGTAATTTGAAGTACTTCAGCCTCATCAAGGCTTGCCGCATCACTCTTCAAATCTTCAACGAATATTTTCTGACGCTCGCTGACATTCTTCAGATCCGGTGAAAGCCAAATCAGTCGACTAAAAAGCTCTTTGTCCCGGCTTTTCTCATTCTTTTCGATCACTTCTAAGGTATGGTCGCCTGCCATCCTATTTTGAATGTCAACGATTGACAAATCCGAGCCTTTTGGCTTGTAACCATAGTCTTCCCCGACAAGGTGGATGCTCAGGCGACATTTAGCCAAATCTTCCCGAACCATTAGTTCCAGCAACTTCACCTCCTTGGGAAGAGAGTGTTCTGGTAGGACCCTATATCCGTGACGAAGCAATTCTCTCTTAATGATATCTCGTTGGATCACCATGTCAACACCCGTGCTGGCGAGATAGACAGTTTTGTCTTTTTCGATTTGAGGCTTGCCGTCGAGTATTCCTTTTCCCTTTGTCGACTCCAATACGTGTATCACATCGTAGGCCAAATCGACCATTTTAAGCCAGTAGCCACGCTCTGCATCAGTACCGAAAAAGCGCTTGAACTCTTGCGGCTCACCTGTCAGCGGGTCTATTTGGTAGAAATCATATGGGATTATGTTCTCTAATTCAGGTATTTTACTGTCTATGTCAGCGGGGAATTTAACGATCTTAAATATTCTGGCTAAGCCCTCGACGAACAGTATATTTTTGTTGATAGACGATTCTACAAAGTCCTTCACATCTTGAGTTAATGCTCTGTTTTTCAGACTATTGGGAGAAACTACCATCAAAACAACGGCTGCCTTCTCCATTGAATCAACAGACAAATCACTATGCTTGATGCGACTGATTTGCAACTCATCCTTGCTAATCTGTGATGAGAGTGTGCGTAGAAAACGCTCAAAATTGGTCACCCAACCTTTCTCACCACCTTCTATAAGGACATCATCGTTTTCGTCGTAGGTCAGCAGTATATCGTATTCGAAATTCATTTTGGTTGATGCGACTCTGATTTACATTAATTTCCAATATATTAAAAAAATACTACTGAAGGCAATAGCAATTACACAAACACTGATTCTATTAATTCCTCCGACACTTCCGATGCACGCTCTTGCGACTTGTTGATAACAGAAATCATTTCCTGAACTAATTCGATATGCTTGCTCATTAGAGTAAAGAGTTCATCCTTATATATAAGTAATAAGACCGTTTCTTCATTGGTCACTACCTTGAAATCACATTTATCGTCCTCTGCAACGAGTTTATCTCCAATAATAGACTTTTCAGGCAAATTGATTCCATCAAATTCCCCACCAACAATAGTAGCTGATCCGCTCACCACAATATACATCGGAGAAGAACCATCACTATCTTCATTAAATAATTCATACCCCTTTGGAACCTTTACTTCATCAAAGGATTGAGCGAAATCTGTAATGACAGTTCCGGGGATTTCCCTAAATTCTTGTAAAGACTTTAAGAAAATGGCCTTTTCAATTGCCAGCATTTTTTGATGGTAATCATCATCATCACCTGTATATATAGGTGGTAAGATCGCTCTGTCCAAATCCTTCTTTACACCCGGCTTCAATCTACCTGTATGATGATGATATGCCGACTTATCCAGTCTGTAAATAACAGCCGCTGCGGTCTGTAATAGAAATGGGTCCGGATTGAACAGATTGGCAATCAGATCGAAATCGACCTCTCCTTCCATATCACCCACTTTCCAGAGGGCCAAAGCTTTAGACCATCTATTGATGTGATTGTAATCACGGTTGACTATTTGCAGAAGTAAATCACGGTACGACTCAAAGTTTTCAGGAGGGAAATGATTATTCAGCTTAGCGATACGCTGATCATCCTCCAAGTCATCCAGAATCGGGACAATTTTATGCTTTAAATCTTCATCAATAAACAAATCAAGCATTTCCACGCCGAAGGTGATACTCTCAGTAGTACCAAGGTCAATATTCTCTTTGACCAGCATAATACTTTGAGAGTCATAGACCATGGCCAGTAGCATGAAAATATCACTGTAATTTTGGGTATTCTCTTCCTTTATTCCGTCGTAAATGAGTCGCTCGATATCATCCTCTCTCTCCAGCTCACTGAGCACCTTCAAATTCCAAGCAATATCTCCAATGTCACTCTCAATGGCTATTTTGATCCTGGCGGCTTGGGAGTCTTTAGCTTCAAAGCCAATATAAGACAATGAAAGCAGCAATTCTGTAATGATCTTTCTATCCGGAAAATCAATTTTCTTCCAGAGTAACTCTGTCGCATTCTTTCCTCCTACCCGGCCCAAGATTTGGATGACACGTAACATAGTATCAAAATGCTGTCCCGTTTTGTAAAAGGCGGTATCGATAGTATGAAATACTGAATCACCATTAGCAGTTAGGGCGGATGATGCGGCATTAGAATACTTCGGTAGGTGCAGGTTCTCAACAAGAATCGACCACAACTCCGGCATCCTGGTTTTGCCTGCGGAAATCATAGCGGCAAGCCGCACACTAGGGTTAATATCACGAAGCAGTTCTTTTAGAAAAGGAATTATTTTCTCATCACTTGTGGCTGAGAGTAGACGTGCCGCATAAATTCTCTCTTCAGCCTTCAGCGATCTTACCAGTGGGCGAATGTTATTAAACGTTAGTTCAAAACTGTTGGCTTCCGTGAGTTTCTCTAAACATTTTTTAGCCGAAGGTACTACAGTATCATGCGTTTCCGTCTTTGCCACTCTTTCGACTATGCTCAACGCGTTAAAAACCAGTCTGCTTTCGAGGCGCTCGTAACTGTACTTCCTCACTTCGGGAAACGGCGACTTGATCTGATCGAGAAGTGTGAATTCAAGTTGGATGGGGTCCATCCTTTCCATCAATTTCATTGCATTGATGATTCTCAATGGGTCCCGCTCTTTTAGCTCCCGCACAAGCGCATTAATCGTGTTGTTCTCGTTCTTATTCGCAACTCCTTGTTGCTTTAGCTGATCCTTTTGAAACTCCAGTGTTGATTTAAGAGATTTCTTGTATTCATCGAAAACCTTACCAGCAAAAACAATGACCAGAACAGCCAGTCCAACTATAAAATAAGAATAGTGGATAAGCTCAAAGAAGGTCAAAAGGCCCAGGCCAATTTGAACAGCTCCCGCTGCTAAGACCGCAAACTCATTGACTACACCTTCAATCATATTCTGCGCACTGAACCTAATTTTTACTGGCAATGGCAAGAAGAATAGCTTAAAGGCAGGGTTTTCCAGAGAATCTTTAATCGATGAGGTGAATAGCTTGGCCATTACATTGAAGATGAAGAAGAATAGGTACTCATCGGTTTTTATTTCATACCCATATACATGACCACTAAAAATAACCCCCACGATAAAAAAGAGTAGAATGAGAGGCATCACTCGCAGGGAGAATTTCAATCCATAGTCCTCGATAATCTTGTCATTAAAGAAACTCTGGAAAATGAATACAAAAATCATCGTAAGTGCTTCAAAGAATGACAAGAAACTCGCCAATTCTTTCTCGTCGGGATACATCACTTCAGCAGCTGTGTAAAAAGTATAGTCAACAAATACACTTGCTCCCATCGATACAAACAGGAATAGTGACATCCATTTGAAATATTGATTTTTCCACAGGTCACTATACTTAATATCCTCCTCTTTTGCGTCCACTTCATCAGTGCTGAGGGTGGCTTTTTTAGTTACAGCATCAACATTAAAACTTCGAATAATCCAAAATGTGAAGACAAATATCCCAAAGGAGGCAATTGCAGCCACGAATAGAAGGTCATAAGTCTCATCTATTACGTAGTTGACCAATAATGGTATAGAAAAGAAGGCAAGTATGGTTGCCGTTAACTGACCTGTATCTATACCACCTACGATTCTCTTAGACTGTCTTAAATTAAATATACGCCCAAAGAGACCCCAGAAAGTCAAGTATTGGATAGCTGCTATAGGTCCTATCATTACGAACAGGACAAATGGCAAAAACTCATAATATGGTACTACTGCGGGATCGAGACTAAACGCATACCTCAGAACACCCATAAAAAGAAATGTGAGGAAGACGTTTGTTAGCGAGAGGGTTGAAAAGTTGATTCTTTTCTGAACATTAGTAAAAAGGACGGTTGACAATATTCCAACTACACCAGCAGTAAAGAACGCGAGTGACAGTGAGCCCTCCCCCATTGTACTTATAAAGAGGGCCTTGGCTCCCACTTCATACGAAGCGGTATATATTCCCATAAAAAAACCCATTCCCAGAAGTAGCATTATGGCTTTTTCTTCGCCTTTATGTCCACCTAGGAATTTTACAAATGCATCTACCACAGTATTATCGTTAGCCTAGTGTTCTTCAAATTCTAAAATATCTAAAATATTTAAATATGTTCGTCGAAAGCGAAACAAATAAAGCCTTAAACTTTTAAATCTCTGCTCTTAATTGATATGGTGGGCTGAGTTTAAAGTGGTGAAAAATGGTCGCATCAAGAAATAATGGCAGGCGCATTTCTGTAGCATGCCAGCAGAGGAAATGCTCAGCTCCGCTTTGGGTCGGTATTAGAATAATACAATTTAATTTTATTGTAAAAGTACGAATACATGGACCAATGTCAATTTAGACATCTGATGCCTTATTCTTCCTCATCCCCCATTACTCTGTAGTTATAGTTCATACGATAGCCTTCACCAAGTGTGTGACTAGCGTTTGTACCAGGCTCATGATCTTCCGGCATATTTGGCTTTGCTAAGAAAATAGCAAGCGTCAAACCGATCAACAGACCAAACAGATGTGATTCCCATGAAATACCTGGGCTGTTTGGAAAAACTCCGTAAAAGACTCCACCATAGAGCATAAAAACTGCTAACCCAATCACTGCTAATGAACGCTTCTTAGCCAACAATCCGCCACTAAGTACAAACCCAAACAATCCATACACGACACCACTGGCTCCAATATGATGCGCCTCACGAGCTAATAGCCACACCAGCAACCCAGATAGTAAATAGATTAAAACAAACACTTTGTTGGCAACTTTTTCATAGCCATAGTATAATGCTGCGCCAAGAAGAACTAAAGGAATTGAATTGGAAATCAAATGAGCAATATCACCATGAATCATTGGTCCAAATAGAATACCAGAAGAACCAAGCAAAGTCCGCGGAAATATACCAAAGTCAATAACATCAATGTCAATTATCCACTTACTCAAATGAACAAGCCACATCACCGAAACCATGAGTGCAGGCACCCTTGCCAATCTTAAAAACTGTAATACCAACTTCATAATGAAATGCCCTCAAAAGTACACCTCTTTAGCTACTCTGAAAGTGTTGGCATGAGCCTCAATAATATCCTGAATTCTCGTTGAATAGCCCCCGCCCATGCATACAACAATAGGAGTTTGGCTATTAAATGCTTTTTGAAATACAATCTCATCCCTACGCCTGCAACCCTCAATGGTTAATGCCAATCTTCCCAACTTATCACTTCCTAATACATCCACTCCACTTTGATAAAATATAAAATCGGGTTTTATAGAATTGAAGAGTTCCTCCAAATTGACGTGAAGTAACTCAAGGTATTCCCTATCAGTGGTTCCATCAGCCAATGGCACATCCCGGTAAGACTGCTCCTTATGAAGAGGATAGTTCCTCGCTCCATGCATCGAAAATGTGAACACATTTCGACTCGAAGCAAATATTTCAGCAGTACCGTTACCCTGATGTACATCTAAATCAATAATCAAAACCCTGCTACAATAGCCATTATCTACAAGGTGCTGAGCGGCTATAGCCTGATCATTGAGGATACAGAAACCTTCGCCTCTGTCGGAGTAGGCATGATGTGTCCCTCCGGCTATGTTCATTGCTATCCCAAATTCCATTGCGAAATGAGCACACTCAATAGTCCCCTGATTTATGACCCTTTCTCGCATGAGGAGTTCGTCAGAAAACGGAAAACCAATCTTACGTGCTTCAGATTTCTTCAAGTTCCCATCTTGCAGTTTCGTTAGATAAGCATTGGTGTGCACACGTAGAATATCATGTTCTCCAAGGATACCAGGCTGAAATAGGTTGTCATTGTCAATCACGCCTTCATAAAGAAGCTGCTCAGGGAGCAACTCATACTTCTCCATGGGAAACCTATGACCAATGGGTAGAGGGTGTTTGTATAGAGGGTGCCAGGCTATCTTCAACATATCGCAGTGTCGATAACCTGTTTTTAGAGAAGGTGTTACCTTTTCTTGGTTTTTCTTTTTTGAGTACTCTTACCCTTCCGGGCATAGACAGGATCATACCCAAAAACATAGCCAAGACTGAACATTAGCGAGTGCTGTCTGAACTCATAATTTTCTCCGTACTCAGACAATACAAGGTCTGTTCCTTCATTAAAGCCGTAGTTCGAGTGCATCCATGTCAATCTCACATCAGCAATGATACGTTGGTATTCCTTCATGTCGAACATAGTACCGATGCTCACAATAAGTCCGTATTGAAAGCGATTCGGTTTCTCAACAAACAGCGTTCGGTCAGGTAGGTCACTATCGCCACCTGCGGACCTTGGCTTGATTTTATAACTAATCATATCTGAGTCGCCAAACTCCACAAGTTCGTCGGAAGTAATATCGACATTACCTCCTAGCCAATATCCCAACCTGGGTCCACCCGAGGCAAAAACCTTCCACCTTGGATCAATAGACAACTTGTATTGCATCAATACGGGTATTACAAGATGGTTGTAGGTAGCCTCGCTAATGATAGGCAAAATATCAGCGTCTGGATCTTCGGTAAGCTTGCGGTGGGTCTGTTGAAAGTATAATTCTGTATGAACTCCATATTTGGGAGAGCCGGAATACCCAAATATAATACCAGCATTGAAGCTTGGGTCAGACGTGAAGTTGTATGTATCCTTATAAGTCTTGGACTGGTAATCATTCAATAGAAAGCCTGCGCCAACTTTTGCTCCAAACCAAAATGCCTGCCCAACGGTCAGGGTCGGTACGCTACTAATTCTGGGCTGATCTTTCCTCTGGCCCAATGTCACCGAACTTGCCCCAATCAATATAATAGCACACAGAATAAAGAAACGCCTCATAGCTACCAAAGATAATAGGGTCAACCAGAAATAAAAACTTCTTTAAAGTACAATTCCATATAGGAATAATTATGGGCAGAAAGAAAGTTCTTATTCTTTGATAAATATCAAAATAAACTCCTTCTCGTCGAAAATAAATGGAGTATTCTAAAAATTTTCATATCTTTCTGGTCAACAATTGTACTCAGACCTTGAACTTAAATTGCACGCCACCGCAAAATAAATTAGGCATTTCAGGTAATTGTTGGTATGAAAAAAATTCTCATTGCAGTTCTCCTTGGACTGTTTCTCTCGTGTAAAGTTTCTGTCACTTACGCCCAAGAACCTCCGGTTTTTAGTCAGTTCTTTATGAATCCTTTCATATATAATCCGGCCTATGCTGGTGTTGAAGGGCATTCTGTCTTCTTTCTAATGTATCGGCAGCAATGGGCTAACATCGATGGAGCTCCGGCAATTTATCACGGATCTTTCCATACTCCTTTACCTAACGGAATAGGTGTAGGCGGTAGTGTTTTTAGTCAAACGCAAGGTTTGCTCACTAACGCTGGAATCAAAGGTGCTGCCAGTTATCTGGTCAATTTCGATCGTACCCATTTCCTGAGATTTGGTATGTCCATCGGTGTAGGTACGTCTACCATCAACTTTGATCAGCTGGATGACCCAACAGATCCGGCGTTTGCCAACCTGGCAAATGACGAAATGTATGCAATTGGAGAGTTTGGTGCTACCTATCATACTGGCCACTTCAATTTTGGATTTGCCTTGCCTAGCCTGTTTAGCCAGGAAATTACAAGCACGGATGATTTTACCCCCATAAGGGTGAAACCCCTTGATCGTGCTTTGCTTAAGATGAATTACAGAGGCCACATAAGCGATGATTTTGCGATCGAGCCACACCTTATATATAGGTATTCTAAAAACAGTGCCGATCAATTTGAGATTGCTACCATTCTGCATATCAAGCACATCGTCTGGGCGGGAGCATCGTATCGCCAGGATGCTGGAATGATAGGCCTTATAGGAGCCAAAATAAAAGAGAAGATAGGTATAGGATACGCTTATGAGATGGGGAAACCCGATATCACGAATCTGACAGGAAATACTCACGAAATTCATCTTGGTTTCCATCTTGGTTCGAAGAAGGATCATGCTGACCATGTCTCCTCCTTTATAAAATCTCATCGACTCACTGCGGAGGAGCGTGCTGCCAAAGCTGAAGAAGAAAGATTAGCCGCTCTGGCAGTTCTGGAAGCAAGTCAAGAAGAGGAACTAGAACCAGAAGAAGAAGTTGCTACTTCTGAGGTTATTCCTGAACAGGAGGAAACTATCAATAACCAAAACACTATAGTCATCTCAGACCTCTCAGAGGAGCAAGAAGTGGCGCTGGAAGAAGCCAAAGATGTTAATAAGGAAGCCTGGGTCTATGCTAAACCACAGGCTAATCAGGCCATGACACGGGTCAACTCTGATGGAATAGCCGAAACAGCGGTCGTATTCCAACGTACAAACGAGGATGGTATAGAGGAAACTGTTGTTGACTTCATACCCGCTCCCGCCCCAGGCCAAAAAGAAACCTGGAGAATAGCCGATCCCAATACACCTCCTGAAGAGCGTGTAAATCAAAATGGGGATAAAGAAATCGGCATGACCTGGATCAAGACTGACGCTCAGGGAAATGAAGAGCAAGTTACTAAGTGGAGTAAGGTGTACAGTGGTGAAGTGAATATTGATGAGCTCATCGATGATATTGAGGGGCTCCAGGTAGCTAGCTATGAAGACACTCCGGTACTCAGAATCGAGGAAAGGCTGCTCCCTGATGAAAAAGTTGAAGAGTTAAAGATTGAGTTTGACAATACATCTCAAACTAAAGCGCAATATGCCCCAACTCAACCTCAAGCTGAAATCACAGATAGCAATGTTGAGGAACCCACTACACCGCAAACCACAACCACTGATCCTAAAGATATAGCAAGGGTGAAGAGAGGTTCGCATATGTTGGAGCTCGAAGCGGCCTATCACATCATTGCCGGTGCTTTTTCAAGCTTCGAGAATGCTGAAAAATACAGTGATGAGCTATTTGAAAGAGGCTTTAATGAAGTCAAGGTTGGATACCTCACTGAGCGTGGATACTATTATGTGGTGATTTCTAGTCATTCCGATCCCAATCAAGGCATCAACGAAAGGAATAGAATAAGGCGAAACGCCGCATACAAGGATGTTTGGTTATTGAATGTTGAAAGATAAGCGCTTGAAGATCATGAAAAATTTATCATACATAGTCTTAGCCGTAATATTGTCAAGTAGCGTCGTTCTGGCGCAGACCGGCCCATATGTGTCAGGGTTTGACAAGAAAATCACTACCGTAAATGATACTGTAATCATTTCAGGTATTAATTTTTCAGGCAATCCTTCTGAGCTTCAGGTTAATTTTGGTGGTGGACGAGCACAGATAGTGTCTTCATCCGAATCTACCATTAAGGTGCTCGTTCCTACTACGGCCACTTATGGCCCTGTCGTTGTGACTAACCTCACCACCGGGCTATCAGGCTATTCTCCGGACAACTTCTACTTGTCGTTCGGTGAGTCCAACTATACAGCCAATGGCCTCAGAAACCTTACCGACTTTCCTACCGGACAAAAAAGCACGTACGATTTATGCGCCTGCGACTTTAATAATGATGGCCTGAACGATATCGCCGTTTCAAATCAGGAAACTCCAAATACTGGAGATCCTCAAGTGAACATCTTCGTCAATAACTCCACACTCGGAACCCCTTCATTCACCAGGATAGATCGGCCGCTATTTCAAGGCAACCCACTCCCTACCATTAATACTACCTGCGGAGATTTGGATGGGGACGGAAAGTCCGAACTACTATTTACAGATGAAACTGTTGATGGGGGTGGTGGAAGGGCACCAAATAGTATCTTCATTTTTAAGAATAGCTCTTCGTCATCGGCCGTTTCATTTACAAATGGCCCTATTCTGAGTATTCCCAGCAAGGAGAACGGTGACTTTAGGTCTACCAGGAGAGTTGTTATCAATGATATTGATAATGATGGGCTACCCGATATTATCGTAAGTAATCAAATTGACCAGTTCCTCTATATATTTAGGAATATAACTGCTGATGGAGTGATCGCCTTTGAGTCCAGTCCAGTTGAGCTTGAGGTACTTGGCCGTGACGGAGCTTTGGTTGGTCTGGATGTTGCTGATTTGAATGGAGATGGCTTACCAGAAATCGCTGTTACTCAGTTTCAATCTTCCAACTTCTTCTATTTCAAGAATCGAAGTATCCCTGGCGCAATCAATTTTGAGCCCTCAACTACTGTGACCGTAACCGGCAACTTTCTCAATCTTAAAATTGGTGACTTAAACGGTGACAACAAAAATGACGTGGCGTTAACCAATCCATCTCAGAATAGAGTATCTGTTGTCCTTCATGAAGGCAGTGGTCAGGACATTGATTTTGGAACCGGGTTGGAATTTGAAACTAATACAGGACCTTGGGGATTAGATTTTGGAGACTTGAATGGTGACGGGCTTCTAGATATTGCAACTTCTTCACTATCTACTGCTAACCTAGCCATTACGACCCTCATCAACACTACCAACAATGGCGTCATTGGATTTGACAGGGTTGATAAGAGCGTAAACAGCAATACGAGAAACATTAAAATCAGCGATATTGATAACGACGGCCGAGTTGATCTGGTTTTTGCTGGCGATGCTCTGGCAGAAATGTCTGTATTACTCAATAAGAACTGTATCATCCCTACCCTAACTCCAGAGTCGCAGACCGTCTGCTCAGGTATTCCACTGAGATTGCAAACCTATCAAACTGCAACTGGAACCTACAAATGGTTTCGTGATGCACAAGAAATAAGTGGGGCGACAGACCACTTTATAAATGTCACCCAATCAGGTAGTTATACTGTTCAATTAACCATGGACGGTACTGGTTGCAGCATACTCAGTACTCCTTCTGTCATTAACGTTGCTGCGGGAACTAATGTCACACCCGTGATTAATCCTGTTGGTCCAACATGTCTTGGAGAGACCATAACGTTGCAGACATCAACACCGGGCACGACATTCATATGGAGAGGACCCGATGGCTTTTCAGAAGTAGGCAATCCCGTTTTGATTGATGATTTCGATGCGAGCAAAGCAGGTAGATATTACTTATCCATTCAGAGCGGTAGCTGTACCTCTGCGGAGACTTCAATATCGCTGGAATTGCTTAGTATTCCGATCATCTCGATTGCTACAGATGCTGATGAATTAGTTTGTGAAGGCGAATCTGCAAGTTTCTCGGTAGCAGAATATCCTGGCTATACATATCAATGGTATTCAAATGGGTCTGTAATCCCTGGCGAGACTTCAGCTACTTTTACTGCGAACTCATCTGGACAATACTCAGCCGAGATCAAAGGAAGCAACGGTTGTGCCTATCAAACTGAGGCGTTTGATTTCAATCAGATTGCCAGGCCCACCTCTAGTTTTACCAGTCAAGATTCGATCTGTTTTAATGTAGCATTGGCTTATAATGCAACAAGTACGGGCAATGAGAATTTGACCTTAACTTATGATTGGGATTTTGGAGATGGCAATAGTGCTACAGGTCAGCAAGTGTCAAATACATTCAATTCCTCCGGGACTTTTTCAACCTCGCT
This sequence comes from Cyclobacteriaceae bacterium, assembly GCA_965229505.1. GTDB lineage: Bacteria > Bacteroidota > Bacteroidia > Cytophagales > Cyclobacteriaceae > UBA6059. Next base: position 4,012,749 of record OZ245881.1, on the reverse strand, counting down.
CGTGACCGGGTACTCCGAAATCGCTGGTTGTACTACAGCTACCTCCCAAGATATAGTCGTCACAGATATTCCTGACGTTGAAATCGGAACCCCACAAGGCACTGAGAAATGTCCTAGTGATTCAATTTCTCTGACTTATCCTGATAATTTTAGCGCATATCTGTGGAACACAGGGGAAACTACAAGTTCAATCCGTGTGGGTCAACCCGGAGTTTACAATGTAACCTCTGTGGATCAGTTTGGATGTAATATTTTTTCGGAGGTAGAGGTTACGAACTTTGATGATTCCGGACTTCAGATAACCAGCTCTGATGGCAACCTTCAAGGTGACACTCTTCTATTGGAAGAAGGACAAAAGAGCGTTAATTTGTCTGTGTCTGGTGGCGATAGCTACCAATGGAGTCCGGAAGATTTGGTCGCAGATCCATCTGCTTCAATGATTACTATCTTCCCGCGAGATGTAAACACCCTTATGACAGTAGTCGGCAATGATGCCAATGGATGTAATGAATCAGCATCAGTAAGGATTCTCAATCAATTTGTAATTGCAAGAACATCCTTTTCACCTAATGGTGATGGAATTGGCAATGATTGCTGGGAAATTACAAACACAAGCGACTTATCTGGATGTTCAGTCTCAGTTTTTGATAGTCGCGGCAGAAACCTGACCGTGGTAGATTCCCCCTTCCCTGAAGACTGTGTTTGGGATGGTACATTTGAGGGTACTCCTGTACCTCCTGGGGTTTATTATTTTGTCATGAAATGTGGCGATTCGCAGTTCAGTCAAAGTGGTAGTATCATGCTCGCACGCTAGGAAAGGCGACTAAATAAATTTATATTTTTTATTTATTTAGTACATAAGCCGAAAAAAAATCTAACTTTATTAGCTGGATTACGGGATTTTGGGTAAAATGTCGTTCTGTGCCGAATTTTGGCATGGTTACTTGGAATCCTGCAATGGTATATATCAATACTAACCTGTTCGAATTAATACATGGAAAGCTGTAGAAAGGCCCTTCTCTTAATATTTTTTTTCTTCATATCCACAGTAGTCCTGGCGCAGGAGGATTGTACCAATGGAATTGATGATGCCCCTTTTAATGGCCTCATTGATTGCTTTGACGGTGACTGTGCTTTTTCAACTGATTGTGAAGACTTTTTCTTTGGTAATCCTGTAGTCTGTGGTGAAAACCCGGAGGTGAAGGATTTCAAGATAAGGACGCAGTGGGTTTCTGATGATAGAACCACAAATAATGCCGGGCTTCCTTCCGTTGGCGATATTGATTTTGATGGTATACCTGAAGTCATTACAACTAGTCATCTTGATCGAACAGTTACCATACTTAATGGAGCAACAGGAGAAACTGAGAATCAGATTACGGTCGGCTATGACCTTGAAAACTTTAACGCAATTGGCAACATAGACGGTGATGAATGTGGAGATATATTCATTGTCAAACGAAATAACAGAACCATAGCCCGCTACGATTGCGATCTTAATTTGATTTATGAAGCCGATGCATCTCGCAATGATGCTGTAGGAAATATTGGTCTAGCTGATTTCAATGAAGATGGTACAGCCGAATTATACTACAGAAATGAAATAATGAATGCTGAGACCGGCAATGTCATTGTCGCGGGCACTAGTAGTAACTGGGATGCCTTCGAGGTATTTGGACCTGTGGCAGTAGATATCCTTGCTGATTCAGTGTGTGCAGATTGTGATGGGTTGGAGCTAATCGTTGGCAATCGAATCTACGCAATTAATATAGGAGCTGGCACTAGTACGCTGGCCAAGGACATGAATGACTTATTGCCATCAAATATGAAGTATTTCCCAAAATACTTCACAGGTTGGGGACAAAATAACTGGTCTTCGGTTTCTGTTGCTGACTTCAATCAAGATGGTCACATGGACGCTTTAATGTCCGGTGCACAAGGAGATGATAACAAGGATCAAACAACTATTTTCTTTTGGGATATCTTTAATAATACGGTTCTAACCTATGTTGGTAACAACCATAGTAGGGGTACAGGCAGAATCAATATTGCTGATGTAAACGGTGATGGAGGGCTGAATGCAAGCTATGTGTCTAATCAAAGTTTATATTCCCTCGCCCTGGTACCCGATGGAATGGGCGGAGAAATGCTCGACGATATTTGGGTTAAAAGTATTGCTGAGGGATCATCTGGATTTACAGGCTGTTCAGTATTTGACTTCAATGATGACGGCAAAGCCGAAATCGTCTACAGAAGCGAAACTTCCTTAATTATCATTGATGGAACAAATGGGGCTACACGTGTAAGTCTGCCCTGTGTTTCAAGGACTCAAATTGAATACCCTATCGTAGCAGACGTAGACGGTGATGGTGCCAGTGAAATATGTGTAGCTTGTTTTACAGATGACAATTTTCCGTTTGATCCATACAATAACAATTCAAGCTTTGGCCAAATACGAATATTCGAAGCAGATGAGGGAGAGAATTGGCAACCATCCAGATCTGTTTGGAATCAGTTTGCCTACTTTAATGTCAACATCAATGATGATTTGACTGTCCCCATAGAAATGCAGAACCATACGGCAAGCTTCTCTGAGGATGAATGTACCGATGGTCCAAATCGTGCCCTTAATACCTTTCTTAACCAAGCTCCAATACTGGAAGCCAATGGCTGCCCAGCCTTTGTGAGTCCAGAGCTGGCAATTCTTGACGACTTGACAAATACCAGTCCTCAATGCCCTTCTGGAGACTTTGAAATCTCATTCTCTGTTCAAAACGTTGGTGATGTAGAATTAAGTGGCCTACTACCAGTTACGTTTTATGATGGTAACCCTGCTCAATCGGGTTCGGTGCGTTTGAACACTGAGCAAGTGGTTGTAGCAGACTTGGAGCTCGGAGAGATTTTGCCTTTAACTTTACTAGTGCAAGGTCCCGGGGATGATTTTGAGGTCTATGTTAGTATCAATGATACAGGTACCAAGCCACTTCCATTTAGCGGCGCTGGAGACGGACCTATAGCAGAGTGTGGCACTGCCTCTAACATTGCTCATGGTCCGGTATCTCCAACCCCGTTCCCATTAAGCTTAGAGAAGCTCAAAGACAATGAGCTATGTGATGGGGGTAAGCCTAATAATGGTAGGGCTAGAGCATTCTACAATGGTCCTTTAGGCGGTGATATAGAAGTTGTATGGCTTGAGTCATTTGGCGATTTACCAAACAACCAAAACCCCGACACTGGAGCTACGGCATGGAGTGCGACAGATGCTACCAACACTGACTATGCCGGTGTAAGGACTAATAGTGGAGGGAAAGCATTTGAAGCAACAGATACTGACGGTACCGTAGTTTGGACTTCAGAAGTAATTGATATTTCAGCCTACGCCACAGTTGACCTCTCTGCACTCATGAGAGCCTCTTCTAAAATGGAGACGAACCAGGATTTCATGCGCGTGACGTATAAACTCGATGGAGGGGATACAACGCTATTCTCTAACGGTGAAGGGGTGGGTAGTTTTGGCCAGAAAATAGTTGAAGCCACTGGTATCACAGGCAGCACTATCCAAATTGTGGCCTACATGCGGAACAACGGTAATAATGAAACTTATTTCTTAGATAATGTAAGGGTAGAAGGAACCACACCCATCGTTATTGCTGAGCAAACCAACGGCTTCACCTTCTACTGGTATGAAGGGTTGAAAAGTGATCCTTCCACGTTTTCTGGCAATGCAGATTATGAAGGTGCGTTATATCCGAGCATGGACGCAGGAACCTACTCGGTATTTGGGTTGAGCAACTCTGCTTTATGCTACTCGGATACTCTAGAGGTCGTTATTGACGAAGTGGCCCCTCTCTTTGAAGAGGACGATGTATTTGTATCTGCTACAGATGTCACCACATGCGATGATCCTGATGGATCAGTTTCCGCAGCTGTTGATGATGGTATGGGTGGCACTACTACGGACGGCTACAGCTTTATTTGGTATGTTGGTAATGATTTTGATGCTCCAATAGGTCTGGAACCTACCCGAGATGAACTGGAATCCAGGCTTTATTCTGTTGTAGTAGAAGATGACTTAACCGGTTGTAGCGTTGTTAAGTCAATTACTGTCAATAGTTCTCAGAGTCAACCCATTGTAGAGTTTGTATCTAAAGTTGATATCACGGATTGTTCAGACCTTACAGCCGGATCTATTACTCTTAGTGCAGATGGAGGTCAAACGGTAGGATATACCTTCTACTTATATGAAGGGACAAGTATAAAGGCCGTGGAAGATTTTTCGGGTGGCCCAACTTTCACCGGCCTTACTTCAGGGCCGTATGTTGCAGAAGTTGTTGAAGATGGCTCGGGTTGTATCTCAGACCCGATAGATATAGTGATCGATGATCTTACAAACTCCCCTACTCCATCCGCTAAAGTCAATCAGCCCAATACAGGCTGTGACGTAGCTACAGGAGAATTGGAAGCTGACGGTGATGGCATGGGTACTACTGCGGGCTATATTTTTGAGTGGTTTGCTGGCAGCAATACGCTTAATCAATACAAGCTTCCTAATGCTGAGGACGATGGTACCCCAATGGTCGGATCCCCATGGATATTAAAGGGAGTAAGAGAAGGTGTTTACACTGTCAAGGTGACAGACAGCAATGGCTGCTCCACTGCAATTGAAGTCATAGCCACTGCTGATTTTGAGCTTCCTACTTTTGATGACTTAAACGTGCCATTTGACACGGAAGACGCTATTACTATAGATGATCAATCGCCTAACTCATCGAATGGCGGATATATTGAAATGCCACAATTACTTACTGGTCAAAGTGCCATGACCATTCAATACTGGGCTAAACTTACGCCGCAAAATTATGCTAACGATCAACGTATCTTCTCAACTGGTAGCACAGGAGAAGGACAGGTATTGTTATGGTCAGACAACCACGATGGTCTCGCTTTTGTAGTGAAGGCGACTGGAGGTGGTAGAGGAAGAATTAACAGCTCGTACTCGGCTACTGGTTGGGTGCAGGTAACGGGCACTTGGGATGGAGCGACAGGTGAGATGAAAATGTATGCCAATGGTGTATTACTTGGCACAGATACCTATGGTCAAGGACAAACCCTTACTACTAGCAATGGTAGCAATAGGATGCTGATCGGACGTGATAACAATGCCGGCTATGGTAAATATGAAGGTACGTTTGACGAGTTCAGACTATACAACAGGGTCTTATCTATAATAGAAATCAACGAAACACTTTGTACAGAACTCACTGGAAATGAGCCTGGATTATTAGCTTACTATAACTTTAATGATATCCTGGGTACAACAGTTCCTGACATTTCCGGTAGCGGCAATAATGGAACATTATTTAACGTGGATCATCCAAATACTAATAACCAGATATCTTTCCCAGAAGCAGACATAGTGTGTCCTAATGCAGGACTCGGTAATAATACAAGCTGTGATGCAGCCAACCCCAATGGTGTAATAGACATTAGTGATAAGGTGCTACCCGCCGGAGGTGACTATACCTATCGTCTGTATGAAGGTTTTTCTACAGCAACCCTAATCGAGTCTAACACAACAGGCGTTTTCAACAATCGTGAAGGCGGATTCTACACAGTAACTGTTGAAGATAACACAACTACTTGTCTGACCAGCCCTGCGACAGTATCCTTAAATGATCTTTCTGATCTTCCAAATATTATCACAGGTGTAACCAACGACATAAGTTGCAATAACATCGGTCTGGGTGAAATAGAACTTGAAGTAAGTTCAAATATTTCAGAACCTACAACTGGATATACCTATGAAATATTTAGAGGCGCCAATACCGACGTTTCAAACCTAGTTGAAACTGCCGTTTCAATGGATGGAAGTATACCTTATGTTTTTGACAGTCTTTCTGATGGTATTTACCGCATCCGGGTGACAAATAATGACCTTACTTGCTCCAGTTTTGCAGATGTATTACTGGATGATGTATCCATTCCTCCAACAATAAGGAGTACCAGGATTTCCCCAAACACTGGTTGCGGCGATTTAAATAACGGACTTATCACTGTATCCGGAATTAACGACCTTGGCACAGCCTATCCAAATGATCCCAATGTAGATGATGCAGTTGAGATAGATGGTGCCTTCAATTTTGCATGGTTTAGTGGATCTTTAGCCGACTCTGCAAATCTTCTTTTTCACTTGGACGGTACTACCCCTTACGATAGTGTAAGTCTCAGTCTTTCGCTCATCGATCCAGCGGACTACAGCGTAGATGGGAAGTACACTGTTGTGGCATTTAGTGATTCGACGGGTTGTTTTTCCAGTCCCACTACCCGTACTATTCAAAATCTACCTGTTTACCCAGATATCTTTACTTCTCAGGAGCAGCCCAATACTGCGTGTAACGGCGATCCTGCACTCGCTGATGGTATTGCGGTAGCCTATGCTATAGATCCTGCATTCATTGATCCCAACGACCCTGATGGATGGCTTTTTGAAGAAGATGGTTTTACGTTTGAATGGTATGACAACAATACAGATAACGCTCCGGCAGATGGTCTGATTGATGGTGCTCCGTTAGATACTGGCGATACTACAACTGTGGGATTAGAATCGGCTACCTACTATGTCCAGGTGACAGATAATAGCTCTGGATGTGTGACGGTTGCAAATATTACGATAGGTTCTGCTCCTACTCCCCCAGTGGTCACTTTAGATGACCCTAACACTACCGAGAATACAACTTGTATTGCTCCCTATGATGGAGTAATTGAAGTGGATGTCTCATTGCTTGGCACCAACATTACTGATTTCACCGGATACACCTTCACCTGGTATGAAGGTACCGGAGATGGTGGTCCGAATTTGTCGGATGACCCGGCAAACTCTACCAATGGCTCAACACCAGTTATTAATGACAACAGAATTGAAGGCCTCTATGGGGATACCTACACTGTTGTTGTAGAAGGACCGGGTGCCTGCGGTTCTGATGAGTTCGTTTATACCCTTGGCAATGATCCTGTACTACCTACTCCTTCGGCCCAGCAAGATGCTGCAGATACAGGTTGTAATTATGGTCTAGGAGAAGCTTCTGCAGATGGAAATGGGGCTGCCGCAGGAGGTCTTACGGGATTTGATTTTGTTTGGTACAAAGGATCCAGTACAGATGTAGATGACATAGTGCCTGGCCCGGTTGATCCACAAGTCTTTTTGAAAAACGACAACCCATACCAGATAAGTGGCCTCACTGCAGGTGTATACACTGTAGAAGTTACTAACCAAGCTACTGGTTGTCCAGCTACGACTACTGTTACAATCGACAACAATGTTCAGGATCCATTACCTATAGATGAAGATCTAATCATCGTAGAAGGCGTGACTGATTGTGCTGTAGATAATGGTCTAATCGATATTCGCGATATCATAGACGTAACACAGGCTGTCAGGATCGAAAATGTTAACGGCAGTTTTGAAGATGTGGACATTCCAAGTTTTCCCAATGCGGATGACTTTGCAGCCTTTAATGGTGGCAGAATTCGTCAATTGTTCCAAAATGATGTGGATGGATGGACTACCACAGATGGCAATGACGCCATCGAAATTTGGCATGAATCAAATACCGTAAGAAACCATCCTGCATACGATGGTGAACACTGGGCGGAGATCAATGCCACTAATAATGCAACTCTATACTTCGATCTGCCAACTCAACAGGAAGGCGTAGAAATGATATGGCGTTTTGCTCATCGTGGAAGAAGTGGTGTTGATGAGCTTGGGCTATATATTGGGCCAGCAGGAGCTCCAATAGCAAGTCTTCCCTTGATCCAGACCATGGCAACAGACAATGATGCTTGGGTGCTTTACGAAGGTACCTACACTATTCCCGCAGGACAGCCGTTCACGAGATTTGCATATGGAGCAATATCCACAGCTGGTGGCAACAACAGCGTAGGTAATTTTATTGATGGCGTGGAGTTCTTCATGGATCCGTACAACTTTCGAGGGTTCTTAACTAACGATTTAACGGGCTTACCTGTCCCTGATGATGGGGACGGAATATTTGAGGATCTACAAGCTACTTCCTATACCTTCTTCATTAGGGATAATTTCACGGGATGTGAGTCAGACCCTATTCAGATTATTGTTGAAGACCTTACCGATAAACCAACAGCAACACAAATTCTGACTGGCCCGGAAACAGTAAACAACATTGTTTGTGATACTACCCTCATACCTGAAAACCCTGCTTTCAATGGACAGATTACGGTCCAACTAGATCAGGGGGTTACAGAAGATTATACCTATGCATGGTATCAAGGTCAATCCACAGACCCATCGGATGTGCTTGCCGATACCTCATCCGTACCCGGAAGTACCGAATTGATCCTTTCAAATATCCCGGGAGGTACGTATACACTGACTCTTTTCGAAAAAGCGACAAATTGTGAGAATACTTTAGAGTTTTCCATTCAGGACGATCCTGATCCTAATATCACTATCGTGACGATTGATCCTACAAGTGATTATACTGTTACAGACAACAATGTTTGTAACGGCTCGGCACTCTATCCTAATGGATCGGTGACTATCAATTCGGTGACTGCTGATCCAGGTTTTACAAGTTCAGGTTACTACTTCCAATGGTATATTGGATCGGATACAACTGGTACGAGAATTACAAATGGCACTACCATTGCAGCACAGAAAATGGCTCCAACTGCTGGTTTTAATAATGTGGTATCTGGTGATAGCACTGCGTCCATTTCAGGTCTTGACGCAGGACAATACACTGTCTTTGCCGTAGACTCTGTCTCTGGCTGTGCTTCGATACCTGTTACTTTCTCCATTCAGGATATTCCTTACCAGCCCACAGCTACGCTCAATGACTCTACTAATGTGGGATCATTCACAGCTTCTAATACCGTATGTGATACTACTTACGTCTCTAACGGTAATACCTTCAACGGGGCTATTCAGATCACTCCGGACAGCCTTAATGCTAGTGACTATACTTTCACCTGGTTCTACGGACAGTCTACTACTGACCCTGCTGATCTGGTCGCTACTCGTCTACCTGACGCTATCGTTGGTGACTCTATCATTCAGGATATCCCCGGGGGTACTTATACCGTCATCATGAGGCATGACGACTCGGAATGTGAAAACGTACTTGAGTTTACTATCGCTGACAACCCTGAGCCTGACCCTACGATCGATAGCGCTCCCGCTCAGAATGGCACTGACTACATCGCTACCAATAACACTACTTGTACTAACCCGCCTAACGGACAAATTCAAATACTCGAAGTGTCTGGGTCTGCTGACCTGTCGGCTTATTACTTCCTATGGTACAGCGGTAGCGATACCTCTGGTACTGGCAATGAACTCTCAGGACTGGCTCCCGGGGACTCTACGGCTACCCTCTCAAACCTTGATGATGGACAGTACACCGTCGTAGCGGTACTCGACTCTACAGGTTGTGCCTCTACTGCTGAAACTTTCTCCATCATCGATGAGCCTGACCTGCCTACGGCTACCCTCGATGCTGACCCTGGTGATACTGATGATAATACTATCTGTGACGACACACTCGTCCTGCCTGCCGGTGGTACCTTCAATGGTAAAATTACCGTGGATGTCGGAGCGGGTGTCTCTGAAGATTATACCTACACATGGTTTGTAGGACAGTCTACTGACCCTACAGATGCTCTTACCAATGATGGCTCTTCTGCTATTGCTGGTACTGATACTTCTTCAGTAGCTGGTGATACCAAAATCATCCTTGACAATATCCCGGGTGGTACTTATACCCTGGAACTTACTAATAAGGCTACCAACTGTGTCAGTGAACTCGAATTCGATATCGATGATGCGCCTGATCCGGGTATTACGGTAGTCAATACTACACCGGATGTGGACTTTGTCGCTTATGACAATAATGCCTGTAGCGGTCCTCTTGATCCTAACGGCTACATCGCACTGCGTAACATCACGCCTGCTTCTGCTGCCGGATACTACTTCCAGTGGTTTACTGGTGCGGATACTGTCGGGAAAACACCTATCGCCAATGGTGTGGTACTCAGTGGTACTGCCGCTGTGGTTGGTGCTAACACTGACTCGCTGGCTAACCTGCCCGGTGGTCAGTATACCGTCATCGCTATTGACTCTGCTTCAGGATGTAGCTCGGCTCCCAAGACTTTCTCCATTCAGGATATTCCTTACCAGCCCACAGCTACGCTCAATGACTCTACTAATGTGGGATCATTCACAGCTTCTAATACCGTCTGTGATACTACTTACGTCTCTAACGGTAATACCTTCAACGGGGCTATTCAGATCACTCCGGACAGCCTTAATGCTAGTGACTATACTTTCACCTGGTTCTACGGACAGTCTACTACTGACCCTGCTGATCTGGTCGCTACCCGTCTACCTGACGCTATCGTTGGTGACTCTATCATTCAGGATATCCCCGGGGGTACTTATACCGTCATCATGAGACATGACGACTCGGAATGTGAAAACGTACTTGAGTTTACTATCGCTGACAACCCTGAGCCTGATCCTACGATCGATAGCGCTCCCGCTCAGAATGGCACTGACTACATCGCTACCAATAACACTACTTGTACTAACCCGCCTAACGGACAAATTCAAATACTCGAAGTGTCTGGGTCTGCTGACCTGTCGGCTTATTACTTCCTATGGTACAGCGGTAGCGATACCTCTGGTACTGGCAATGAACTCTCAGGACTGGCTCCCGGGGACTCTACGGCTACCCTCTCAAACCTTGATGATGGACAGTACACCGTCGTAGCGGTACTCGACTCTACAGGTTGTGCCTCTACTGCTGAAACTTTCTCCATCATCGATGAGCCTGACCTGCCTACGGCTACCCTCGATGCTGACCCTGGTGATACTGATGATAATACTATCTGTGACGACACACTCGTCCTGCCTGCCGGTGGTACCTTCAATGGTAAAATTACCGTGGATGTCGGAGCGGGTGTCTCTGAAGATTATACCTACACATGGTTTGTAGGACAGTCTACTGACCCTACAGATGCTCTTACCAATGATGGTACTTCTGCTATCGCTGGTACCGATACTTCTTCAGTAGCTGGTGATACCAAAATCATCCTTGACAATATCCCGGGAGGTACTTATACCCTGGAACTTACTAATAAGGCTACCAACTGTGTCAGTGAACTCGAATTCGATATCGATGATGCGCCTGATCCGGGTATTACGGTAGTCAATACTACACCGGATGTGGACTTTGTCGCTTATGACAATAATGCCTGTAGCGGTCCTCTTGATCCTAACGGCTACATCGCACTGCGTAACATCACGCCTGCTTCTGCTGCCGGATACTACTTCCAGTGGTTTACTGGTGCGGATACTGTCGGGAAAACACCTATCGCCAATGGTGTGGTACTCAGTGGTACTGCCGCTGTGGTTGGTGCTAACACTGACTCGCTGGCTAACCTGCCCGGTGGTCAGTATACCGTCATCGCTATTGACTCTGCTTCAGGATGTAGCTCGGCTCCCAAGACTTTCTCCATTCAGGATATTCCTTACCAGCCCACAGCTACGCTCAATGACTCTACTAATGTGGGATCATTCACAGCTTCTAATACCGTCTGTGATACTACTTACGTCTCTAACGGTAATACCTTCAACGGGGCTATTCAGATCACTCCGGACAGCCTTAATGCTAGTGACTATACTTTCACCTGGTTCTACGGACAGTCTACTACTGACCCTGCTGATCTGGTCGCTACTCGTCTACCTGACGCTATCGTTGGTGACTCTATCATTCAGGATATCCCCGGGGGTACTTATACCGTCATCATGAGACATGACGACTCAGAATGTGAAAACGTACTTGAGTTTACTATCGCTGACAACCCTGAGCCTGATCCTACGATCGATAGCGCTCCCGCTCAGAATGGCACTGACTACATCGCTACCAATAACACTACTTGTACTAACCCGCCTAACGGACAAATTCAAATACTCGAAGTGTCTGGGTCTGCTGACCTGTCGGCTTATTACTTCCTATGGTACAGCGGTAGCGATACCTCTGGTACTGGCAATGAACTCTCAGGACTGGCTCCCGGGGACTCTACGGCTACCCTCTCAAACCTTGATGATGGACAGTACACCGTCGTAGCGGTACTCGACTCTACAGGTTGTGCCTCTACTGCTGAAACTTTCTCCATCATCGATGAGCCTGACCTGCCTACGGCTACCCTCGATGCTGACCCTGGTGATACTGATGATAATACTATCTGTGACGACACACTCGTCCTGCCTGCCGGTGGTACCTTCAATGGTAAAATTACCGTGGATGTCGGAGCGGGTGTCTCTGAAGATTATACCTACACATGGTTTGTAGGACAGTCTACTGACCCTACAGATGCTCTTACCAATGATGGTACTTCTGCTATCGCTGGTACCGATACTTCTTCAGTAGCTGGTGATACCAAAATCATCCTTGACAATATCCCGGGAGGTACTTATACCCTGGAACTTACTAATAAGGCTACCAACTGTGTCAGTGAACTCGAATTCGATATCGATGATGCGCCTGATCCGGGTATTACGGTAGTCAATACTACACCGGATGTGGACTTTGTCGCTTATGACAATAATGCCTGTAGCGGTCCTCTTGATCCTAACGGCTACATCGCACTGCGTAACATCACCCCACCTTCTGCTGATGGATACTACTTCCAGTGGTTTACTGGTGCGGATACTGTCGGGAAAACACCTATCGCCAATGGTGTGGTACTCAGTGGTACTGCCGCTGTGGTTGGTGCTAACACTGACTCGCTGGCTAACCTGCCCGGTGGTCAGTATACCGTCATCGCTATTGACTCTGCTTCAGGATGTAGCTCGGCTCCCAAGACTTTCTCCATTCAGGATATTCCTTACCAGCCCACAGCTACGCTCAATGACTCTACTAATGTGGGATCATTCACAGCTTCTAATACCGTCTGTGATACTACCTATGTATCCAATGGCAATACATTTAACGGGGCTATTCAGATCACTCCGGACAGCCTTAATGCTAGTGACTATACTTTCACCTGGTTCTACGGACAGTCTACTACTGACCCTGCTGATCTGGTCGCTACCCGTCTACCTGACGCTATCGTTGGTGACTCTATCATTCAGGATATCCCCGGGGGTACTTATACCGTCATCATGAGACATGACGACTCGGAATGTGAAAACGTACTTGAGTTTACTATCGCTGACAACCCTGAGCCTGATCCTACGATCGATAGCGCTCCCGCTCAGAATGGCACTGACTACATCGCTACCAATAACACTACTTGTACTAACCCGCCTAACGGACAAATTCAAATACTCGAAGTGTCTGGGTCTGCTGACCTGTCGGCTTATTACTTCCTATGGTACAGCGGTAGCGATACCTCTGGTACTGGCAATGAACTCTCAGGACTGGCTCCCGGGGACTCTACGGCTACCCTCTCAAACCTTGATGATGGACAGTACACCGTCGTAGCGGTACTCGACTCTACAGGTTGTGCCTCTACTGCTGAAACTTTCTCCATCATCGATGAGCCTGACCTGCCTACGGCTACCCTCGATGCTGACCCTGGTGATACTGATGATAATACTATCTGTGACGACACACTCGTCCTGCCTGCCGGTGGTACCTTCAATGGTAAAATTACCGTGGATGTCGGAGCGGGTGTCTCTGAAGATTATACCTACACATGGTTTGTAGGACAGTCTACTGACCCTACAGATGCTCTTACCAATGATGGTACTTCTGCTATCGCTGGTACCGATACTTCTTCAGTAGCTGGTGATACCAAAATCATCCTTGACAATATCCCGGGTGGTACTTATACCCTGGAACTTACTAATAAGGCTACCAACTGTGTCAGTGAACTCGAATTCGATATCGATGATGCGCCTGATCCGGGTATTACGGTAGTCAATACTACACCGGATGTGGACTTTGTCGCTTATGACAATAATGCCTGTAGCGGTCCTCTTGATCCTAACGGCTACATCGCACTGCGTAACATCACGCCTGCTTCTGCTGCCGGATACTACTTCCAGTGGTTTACTGGTGCGGATACTGTCGGGAAAACACCTATCGCCAATGGTGTGGTACTCAGTGGTACTGCCGCTGTGGTTGGTGCTAACACTGACTCGCTGGCTAACCTGCCCGGTGGTCAGTATACCGTCATCGCTATTGACTCTGCTTCAGGATGTAGCTCGGCTCCCAAGACTTTCTCCATTCAGGATATTCCTTACCAGCCCACAGCTACGCTCAATGACTCTACTAATGTGGGATCATTCACAGCTTCTAATACCGTCTGTGATACTACTTACGTCTCTAACGGTAATACCTTCAACGGGGCTATTCAGATCACTCCGGACAGCCTTAATGCTAGTGACTATACTTTCACCTGGTTCTACGGACAGTCTACTACTGACCCTGCTGATCTGGTCGCTACTCGTCTACCTGACGCTATCGTTGGTGACTCTATCATTCAGGATATCCCCGGGGGTACTTATACCGTCATCATGAGACATGACGACTCAGAATGTGAAAACGTACTTGAGTTTACTATCGCTGACAACCCTGAGCCTGATCCTACGATCGATAGCGCTCCCGCTCAGAATGGCACTGACTACATCGCTACCAATAACACTACTTGTACTAACCCGCCTAACGGACAAATTCAAATACTCGAAGTGTCTGGGTCTGCTGACCTGTCGGCTTATTACTTCCTATGGTACAGCGGTAGCGATACCTCTGGTACTGGCAATGAACTCTCAGGACTGGCTCCCGGGGACTCTACGGCTACCCTCTCAAACCTTGATGATGGACAGTACACCGTCGTAGCGGTACTCGACTCTACAGGTTGTGCCTCTACTGCTGAAACTTTCTCCATCATCGATGAGCCTGACCTGCCTACGGCTACCCTCGATGCTGACCCTGGTGATACTGATGATAATACTATCTGTGACGACACACTCGTCCTGCCTGCCGGTGGTACCTTCAATGGTAAAATTACCGTGGATGTCGGAGCGGGTGTCTCTGAAGATTATACCTACACATGGTTTGTAGGACAGTCTACTGACCCTACAGATGCTCTTACCAATGATGGCTCTTCTGCTATTGCTGGTACTGATACTTCTTCAGTAGCTGGTGATACCAAAATCATCCTTGACAATATCCCGGGTGGTACTTATACCCTGGAACTTACTAATAAGGCTACCAACTGTGTCAGTGAACTCGAATTCGATATCGATGATGCGCCTGATCCGGGTATTACGGTAGTCAATACTACACCGGATGTGGACTTTGTCGCTTATGACAATAATGCCTGTAGCGGTCCTCTTGATCCTAACGGCTACATCGCACTGCGTAACATCACGCCTGCTTCTGCTGCCGGATACTACTTCCAGTGGTTTACTGGTGCGGATACTGTCGGGAAAACACCTATCGCCAATGGTGTGGTACTCAGTGGTACTGCCGCTGTGGTTGGTGCTAACACTGACTCGCTGGCTAACCTGCCCGGTGGTCAGTATACCGTCATCGCTATTGACTCTGCTTCAGGATGTAGCTCGGCTCCCAAGACTTTCTCCATTCAGGATATTCCTTACCAGCCCACAGCTACGCTCAATGACTCTACTAATGTGGGATCATTCACAGCTTCTAATACCGTCTGTGATACTACTTACGTCTCTAACGGTAATACCTTCAACGGGGCTATTCAGATCACTCCGGACAGCCTTAATGCTAGTGACTATACTTTCACCTGGTTCTACGGACAGTCTACTACTGACCCTGCTGATCTGGTCGCTACCCGTCTACCTGACGCTATCGTTGGTGACTCTATCATTCAGGATATCCCCGGGGGTACTTATACCGTCATCATGAGACATGACGACTCGGAATGTGAAAACGTACTTGAGTTTACTATCGCTGACAACCCTGAGCCTGATCCTACGATCGATAGCGCTCCCGCTCAGAATGGCACTGACTACATCGCTACCAATAACACTACTTGTACTAACCCGCCTAACGGACAAATTCAAATACTCGAAGTGTCTGGGTCTGCTGACCTGTCGGCTTATTACTTCCTATGGTACAGCGGTAGCGATACCTCTGGTACTGGCAATGAACTCTCAGGACTGGCTCCCGGGGACTCTACGGCTACCCTCTCAAACCTTGATGATGGACAGTACACCGTCGTAGCGGTACTCGACTCTACAGGTTGTGCCTCTACTGCTGAAACTTTCTCCATCATCGATGAGCCTGACCTGCCTACGGCTACCCTCGATGCTGACCCTGGTGATACTGATGATAATACTATCTGTGACGACACACTCGTCCTGCCTGCCGGTGGTACCTTCAATGGTAAAATTACCGTGGATGTCGGAGCGGGTGTCTCTGAAGATTATACCTACACATGGTTTGTAGGACAGTCTACTGACCCTACAGATGCTCTTACCAATGATGGTACTTCTGCTATCGCTGGTACCGATACTTCTTCAGTAGCTGGTGATACCAAAATCATCCTTGACAATATCCCGGGAGGTACTTATACCCTGGAACTTACTAATAAGGCTACCAACTGTGTCAGTGAACTCGAATTCGATATCGATGATGCGCCTGATCCGGGTATTACGGTAGTCAATACTACACCGGATGTGGACTTTGTCGCTTATGACAATAATGCCTGTAGCGGTCCTCTTGATCCTAACGGCTACATCGCACTGCGTAACATCACCCCACCTTCTGCTGATGGATACTACTTCCAGTGGTTTACTGGTGCGGATACTGTCGGGAAAACACCTATCGCTAATGGTGCGGTACTCAGTGGTACTGCCGCTGTGGTTGGTGCTAACACTGACTCGCTGGCTAACCTGCCCGGTGGTCAGTATACCGTCATCGCTATTGACTCTGCTTCAGGATGTAGCTCGGCTCCCAAGACTTTCTCCATTCAGGATATTCCTTACCAGCCCACAGCTACGCTCAATGACTCTACTAATGTGGGATCATTCACAGCTTCTAATACCGTATGTGATACTACTTACGTCTCTAACGGTAATACCTTCAACGGGGCTATTCAGATCACTCCGGACAGCCTTAATGCTAGTGACTATACTTTCACCTGGTTCTACGGACAGTCTACTACTGACCCTGCTGATCTGGTCGCTACTCGTCTGCCCAACGCTATCGTTGGTGACTCTATCATTCAGGATATTCCCGGGGGTACTTATACCGTCATCATGAGACATGACGACTCGGAATGTGAAAACGTACTTGAGTTTACTATCGCTGACAACCCTGAGCCTGATCCTACGATCGATAGCGCTCCCGCTCAGAATGGCACTGACTACATCGCTACCAATAACACTACTTGTACTAACCCGCCTAACGGACAAATTCAAATACTCGAAGTGTCTGGGTCTGCTGACCTGTCGGCTTATTACTTCCTATGGTACAGCGGTAGCGATACCTCTGGTACGGGTAACGAACTCTCAGGACTGGCTCCTGGTGACTCTACGGCTACCCTCTCAAATCTTGATGATGGACAGTACACCGTCGTAGCGGTACTCGACTCTACAGGTTGTGCCTCTACTGCTGAAACTTTCTCTATCATAGATGAGCCTGACCTGCCTACGGCTACATTCATTCCGATAGGAAGCGGGTCAACTAACAATGGGGTTTGTGATCCTACCCTTGTATCCAGCGATGGCTTTAACGGAAGGATTGAGGCTACACCAAGTGATATACCTACAGCATTCACATTTGCATGGTATGCCGGGGCTGACACTACCGGTACGCTAATCACTCCCACAGCAGGGACGCAAGGCATTGACGGATCGGAGATATTCCTTGACAGCATAGAAGGTGGTACCTATACCCTTTTGCTGAGAAACAATACTTCTGATTGCGCTAGCATAACACAGTTTTCTATTGGTGACAACCCTACACTACCTTCTATTCCTAACGATCCCTTAATGGTAGACGCAGTAGATACTGTACATGTGACCATCTGCGAAGGACCTGGGTACCCTAACGGCCGTGTGGATCTTGATCCTACTGAACTCCTGCCTGGTGGCGGTGACTTTGATATCACTTGGTTCTGGGGTAATAGTGTGGATAGCTCAAGGGTCATCACCGATGGTGATAATATTGGATTCTTGAAAAATGGTGCGGGTAATGAAACAGCTGAAAATGTTGATTTGAGCTCGCCTGATACACTAAGAAATGTCGATCCGGGATTCTATACCGTAAGACTAATTGATAGAAACACTGGCTGTATCTCCGATCCAGTAGTAATAGAAATAGAGGATCAAAGCACTCCTGTAACATTCGACATTACGGTAGATCAAGACAACTACACGTGCGATGTAGCAAATCCTACAGGTCAAATCACAGTGGATAATCTAGCTGGTGATGGGACGTCTGGCTTTAAGTTTGAATGGTACAATGGTCCTTCTGCAGTTGGGGCTCCTTTCTTTACCTTAGATGATGGTAGTGTTACGAGTACGCAAAGCATGCTTGATAATGGTGCTTACACTGTCCGCATTACAGATAATGAGACCAATTGCTTTACTGATCAAACAGTCAACGTAATTGAGTCTATACCTCAGATTAATTTCACTTTAGACCAGACAGATCAGACAGAGTGTAATCCACCTAACGGAACAGCATCTGTAGTTGGAGGCATGCCTAGTGTCACGTACACCAATGGGGCTCCAATAGGCTACACCGAGGACTTTGTCTATCAGTGGTATGCAGGACAAGATACCTCAGGCACAAAAATCACAACAGAGCCTACAGCAACTAGCGCTACTCTGGAGAACCAACCGGCTGGATATTACACCTTGTATGTATTTGATAACACCTCCGGGTGTGCAGCTAGTCTCAAAACCATAGAGATCGAAGATGGCATAACTGCGAATACTCCTACTATCGAGATAGCAATTGACAGGATACCAAGTGATTGTGATGCGCTGACAGGTGAAATTAGTGCCTCAATCACGGCTAACCCTGTTCCAGCGACTTCATTTAGATTTGAGTGGTATGAAGGGTCAGAAGATTATTCTGACGCCAGCTTCTCTCCAGGAAGTGTACTAGTAGATGACCTACAGGATTACCCTGCCCATGATGTGGATACGTTGGTAACAGCTGGAGCGGGAACATCAGCAACTGCTTCGTTGAAGCTTATACCATCTGGTATATATACCGTAGTGGCCATAGATGAAACTACAGGATGTCGTTATCAAGCCACCGTTGATTTACCTTTCAACGGTATCAATGCGACTACTACCCTAGCGGTAAAACATGTAACAGCATGTCCAGACAATGGTGAGGCGAATGTTGCATTAGCGGATAATATCGATTTGACGCATGACGATCTTGGTGTAGGACCCTATTTCATCAATGGCGAAATCGTGACGTCAGCTTCCGGTACGGGCTACATGAGTTTTAGCGATAGTGTAACCAACATGCAGATCGCCATTATCTCAGGCACGTTTGTCGATGGTGAGGATATTACTGGTGCTACTTCAGGTGCTATCGGAACTACAGTAAATATCGATGAAACTACACGGGACATCAGGTCAGGCCAGGATGCACTTGAAAGCTATCTCGTCTACTTGTATGCCGATGGTGGGGTTCCAGCAGATCGTTTTACACCTTATCCTAAAACAAATACTGAAGGTCAGACGCTGTTTTTCCCTTACATTTTTGATCCTGTAACAGGCGACTTAACTGATGCCAACGGCGATCCAGTACCAGGACATACTCCGGCACCTAAATCTGGAGCAGATACTGCCACGTTTATTGGATTACCTCCTGGGGACTATACAGCGATAGCTCAAGAAATAGCCGCATTCAATGCATCTCAGTGTTGGACATTGAGTGCTACGGATACCATATTCCAAAAAACCTTCGATCCGATTATTGATTCGGTATCTGTCACCAACAACTCTGTATGTGATCCTGCTCTAGCAGCCAGCGGAGACTACAATGGTCAGATTTATGTACTTGCGGATACGGTAATTGGTGACTCTACAACTGTTGGCTTGAACTTCTATTGGTACATCGGAACAGATGCGACTGGTACGGAAGAGTATTTGGATACTGATCTAACCAGCCCATTTGAATCTACTTTTGGAGACCAGGATACACTGGCACCCGGTCAATACACCTTGGTTGTAGAAGCTATATCGAAGTTTACAGACCCTGCAGGTAACAACTGTACCTCAGATACCCTAACATTCACGGTAGGTGATGCCCCTACTAACCACATCCTTGCTGATGTCTCTGGTGTAACCACAGATGTATTCGATTGTGATCCTCAAGAAGTAGGTTCTATAATAATCACGAGTGCCGATATTTCTAATGGTTTGGCTGTTGATACGGCCAGAACCACAGGTTACACATTTGAATTCTACGATGCTGCCGTACTTCCTCGCTCTGCTATCGCAATTGGAGGAAGTATAGGAGGAACTGATTCCACCAGAACAGGATTGCCTCCCGGTGATTACCTGGTGGTTGCTCAACATATATCCAGTGGTTGTGTAACAGATACCTTAGCCGTAGAAATTGAATTGATAACTACTGATCCTTCTATTGATTTGGTAGTAACAACTATCGATACTAGCTGTCCTCTTGGTACTGATGAAGGAAACGGTGAAATCACCTTTACCATTCCTAATCCAGACGCTGGTTCGGAGTACTTCTATCAGTGGTATGTCGGCAATGATACAACTGGAACCAAGGTTGATGACGGTGGTATTGTCACCAATTCCACTGGCACCTTCCCTATCGGAGGACCTTACACGGCAACAATGTCAAATCTCGATGGAGGTACCTATAGCGTCAGGATAGTTGATATTACAAATCCTAACAACGCTTGTTCTATTGCTGGAACAATTGTTTTGGGCGAAAACACTGCTGACCTATCGGTGAATGTAGCTGCCGGTGATGCTATAGTCATGGAAAATACGGCTTGTTCAGGACCATTGACAAGCTATATCAAGATAGATACCGTTCGAGAGGATGGTGTAGCTATTGCAATTGAAGGTGGTAACTACACTATCAATTGGCCTGCTTATGCTCTGGCTGCAGGGAACATATTTACAAGAGATGTTGCTAATGATAGTTTGGCAAATGTTCTTCCGGGAACCTATCGCGTTCAAATTGTAAATAATGATACTCAGTGCTCTTTAGATTCTGCTCAATTTACTGTGGGTGAAACTTTAGTCGATCCTGTGATCAACATGGTGACCCTCTCCGATGATACCTTCTGTGATCCTACCGCCGATACTGGTGATGGTAGTCTGGAAGTTGAAATCTCTGGTGCTCCCGGTATTGACCCTACCAGATACATCTTCGAATGGTGGGTAGGTACCGATACTACTGTTGCTACTGGCAGCAGAGTCTCTGACATGGCCGGTACCGTCAATGTAGATGTGGCTACCAATGCTGACTCCTCTTTGGTCACTGGACTGCCTTCTGGTACTTACACCGTCGTGGCTTACGATAGGTTCGATCCTTACAATGGCTGTAAAACTGGTGCTACCTATACCATAGATGAGGATAATCCTCTTATCGAACTTGCTAATAATGACATTGTCATCACTTCTAATACCAACTGTGATGTCAATAACCCTAACGGTATCATTACTATCGATACCATCCTTATCGATGGTGTCAAAATAGCCCTCGATACGGTAGCCCCCGCTTCCAAGTATTTCTTCGACTGGACCGGACTGCCTGGTACATTTGAGACGGTCTCTGCACAAGGGGATACCATCACTAACCTTACTAATGGTACCTATACTGTATCGGTTAGAAATACTACCGACAACCTCTGTGAGTCAATCACTGTGGATGTCACTGTCGACCTGATTACTGTCGATCCGGTCATCGAACTTATCTCACTCGTTGATGATACCTTCTGTGAGGTCGACCCTGCTCAACCTAACTTCGGTAGCGGCTCTATCCAGGTCGTCGTTGACTCTGCTGGTATGGACCTTACCACTCCTAACTTCCAGTTCAGATGGTGGGTGGGTGTTGATACTACAGTCGCCACCGGTGTGGAAATCACTGACCCTGCTGATCTGGCTACTCTCAACGCGGGAGCTGATGAAAATATCACTGTCAGTGCGGATAGCGCTATGATCTCTAACCTGCCTTCAGGACAGTATACAGTCGTAGCTTTCGATAGACTAGATCCTTACAATGGTTGTGGTACGATCGCTACTTACACTGTCGAGGAAAATAACCCTGTCGTTCAAATCAAGTCTGCTGATACCTATGTGGGTATCAACCCTGACACTAACTGTGATCCTACCAATCCTAACGGTAACATCGTGGTGAGAAGCATCTTTGAAGATGGTGTTGAAATCCTATTGACAGATCCTGCTGCTAATGATTATGCTTTGACATGGTTGGATAATACGGATACTCCACTACCTGGTGGTAACCTTGTTAGTCATGGTGGGCAAATCATTGACTCTGCTTTTGCACTTGCTCCTGGTGATTATAAGATAGCAGTACAAAATATCAACCCTAACTTCTGTATCTCTGATACTATCACCGTTACGGTAGGTGAAATGCTCGTCGATCCTGTGATCAACATGGTGACCCTCTCCGATGATACCTTCTGTGATCCTACCGCCGATACTGGTGATGGTAGTCTGGAAGTTGAAATCTCAGGTGCTCCCGGTATTGACCCTACCAGATACATCTTCGAATGGTGGGTAGGTACCGATACTACTGTTGCTACTGGCAGCAGAGTCTCTGACATGGCCGGTACAGTCAATGTAGATGTAGCTACCAATGCTGACTCCTCTTTGGTCACTGGACTGCCTTCTGGTACTTACACCGTCGTGGCTTACGATAGGTTCGACCCTTACAATGGTTGTAAAACAGGAGCTACTTATACCATAGATGAGGATAATCCTCTCCTTGAACTTGCTAATAATGACATTGTCATCACTTCTAATACCAACTGTGATGTCAATAACCCTAACGGTATCATTACTATCGATACCATCCTCATCGATGGCGTCAAAATAGCCCTCGATACGGTAGCCCCCGCTTCCAAGTACTTCTTCGACTGGACCGGATTGCCTGGTACATTTGAGACGGTCTCTGCACAAGGGGATACCATCACTAACCTTACTAATGGTACCTATACTGTATCGGTTAGAAATACTACCGACAACCTCTGTGAGTCAATCACTGTGGATGTCACTGTCGACCTGATTACTGTCGATCCGGTCATCGAACTTATCTCACTCGTTGATGATACCTTCTGTGAGGTCGACCCTGCTCAACCTAACTTCGGTAGCGGCTCTATCCAGGTCGTCGTTGACTCTGCTGGTATGGACCTTACCACTCCTAACTTCCAGTTCAGATGGTGGGTGGGTGTTGATACTACAGTCGCCACCGGTGTGGAAATCACTGACCCTGCTGATCTGGCTACTCTCAACGCGGGAGCTGATGAAAATATCACTGTCAGTGCGGATAGCGCTATGATCTCTAACCTGCCTTCAGGACAGTATACAGTCGTAGCTTTCGATAGACTAGATCCTTACAATGGTTGTGGTACGATCGCTACTTACACTGTCGAGGAAAATAACCCTGTCGTTCAAATCAAGTCTGCTGATACCTATGTGGGTATCAACCCTGACACTAACTGTGATCCTACCAATCCTAACGGTAACATCGTGGTGAGAAGCATCTTTGAAGATGGTGTTGAAATCCTATTGACAGATCCTGCTGCTAATGATTATGCTTTGACATGGTTGGATAATACGGATACTCCACTACCTGGTGGTAACCTTGTTAGTCATGGTGGGCAAATCATTGACTCTGCTTTTGCACTTGCTCCTGGTGATTATAAGATAGCAGTACAAAATATCAACCCTAACTTCTGTATCTCTGATACTATCACCGTTACGGTAGGTGAAATGCTCGTCGATCCTGTGATCAACATGGTGACCCTCTCCGATGATACCTTCTGTGATCCTACTGCCGATACTGGTGATGGTAGTCTGGAAGTAGAAATCTCAGGCGCTCCCGGTATTGACCCTACCAGATACATCTTCGAATGGTGGGTAGGTACCGATACTACTGTTGCTACTGGCAGCAGAGTCTCTGACATGGCCGGTACCGTCAATGTAGATGTGGCTACCAATGCTGACTCCTCTTTGGTCACTGGACTGCCTTCTGGTACTTACACCGTCGTGGCTTACGATAGGTTCGATCCTTACAATGGCTGTAAAACTGGTGCTACCTATACCATAGATGAGGATAATCCTCTTATCGAACTTGCTAATAATGACATTGTCATCACTTCTAATACCAACTGTGATGTCAATAACCCTAACGGTATCATTACTATCGATACCATCCTTATCGATGGTGTCAAAATAGCCCTCGATACGGTAGCCCCCGCTTCCAAGTATTTCTTCGACTGGACCGGACTGCCTGGTACATTTGAGACGGTCTCTGCACAAGGGGATACCATCACTAACCTTACTAATGGTACCTATACTGTATCGGTTAGAAATACTACCGACAACCTCTGTGAGTCAATCACTGTGGATGTCACTGTCGACCTGATTACTGTCGATCCGGTCATCGAACTTATCTCACTCGTTGATGATACCTTCTGTGAGGTCGACCCTGCTCAACCTAACTTCGGTAGCGGCTCTATCCAGGTCGTCGTTGACTCTGCTGGTATGGACCTTACCACTCCTAACTTCCAGTTCAGATGGTGGGTGGGTGTTGATACTACAGTCGCCACCGGTGTGGAAATCACTGACCCTGCTGATCTGGCTACTCTCAACGCGGGAGCTGATGAAAATATCACTGTCAGTGCGGATAGCGCTATGATCTCTAACCTGCCTTCAGGACAGTATACAGTCGTAGCTTTCGATAGACTAGATCCTTACAATGGTTGTGGTACGATCGCTACTTACACTGTCGAGGAAAATAACCCTGTCGTTCAAATCAAGTCTGCTGATACCTATGTGGGTATCAACCCTGACACTAACTGTGATCCTACCAATCCTAACGGTAACATCGTGGTGAGAAGCATCTTTGAAGATGGTGTTGAAATCCTATTGACAGATCCTGCTGCTAATGATTATGCTTTGACATGGTTGGATAATACGGATACTCCACTACCTGGTGGTAACCTTGTTAGTCATGGTGGGCAAATCATTGACTCTGCTTTTGCACTTGCTCCTGGTGATTATAAGATAGCAGTACAAAATATCAACCCTAACTTCTGTATCTCTGATACTATCACCGTTACGGTAGGTGAAATGCTCGTCGATCCTGTGATCAACATGGTGACCCTCTCCGATGATACCTTCTGTGATCCTACCGCCGATACTGGTGATGGTAGTCTGGAAGTTGAAATCTCAGGTGCTCCCGGTATTGACCCTACCAGATACATCTTCGAATGGTGGGTAGGTACCGATACTACTGTTGCTACTGGCAGCAGAGTCTCTGACATGGCCGGTACAGTCAATGTAGATGTAGCTACCAATGCTGACTCCTCTTTGGTCACTGGACTGCCTTCTGGTACTTACACCGTCGTGGCTTACGATAGGTTCGACCCTTACAATGGTTGTAAAACAGGAGCTACTTATACCATAGATGAGGATAATCCTCTTATCGAACTTGCTAATAATGACATTGTCATCACTTCTAATACCAACTGTGATGTCAATAACCCTAACGGTATCATTACTATCGATACCATCCTCATCGATGGCGTCAAAATAGCCCTCGATACGGTAGCCCCCGCTTCCAAGTACTTCTTCGACTGGACCGGATTGCCTGGTACATTTGAGACGGTCTCTGCACAAGGGGATACCATCACTAACCTTACTAATGGTACCTATACTGTATCGGTTAGAAATACTACCGACAACCTCTGTGAGTCAATCACTGTGGATGTCACTGTCGACCTGATTACTGTCGATCCGGTCATCGAACTTATCTCACTCGTTGATGATACCTTCTGTGAGGTCGACCCTGCTCAACCTAACTTCGGTAGCGGCTCTATCCAGGTCGTCGTTGACTCTGCTGGTATGGACCTTACCACTCCTAACTTCCAGTTCAGATGGTGGGTGGGTGTTGATACTACAGTCGCCACCGGTGTGGAAATCACTGACCCTGCTGATCTGGCTACTCTCAACGCGGGAGCTGATGAAAATATCACTGTCAGTGCGGATAGCGCTATGATCTCTAACCTGCCTTCAGGACAGTATACAGTCGTAGCTTTCGATAGACTAGATCCTTACAATGGTTGTGGTACGATCGCTACTTACACTGTCGAGGAAAATAACCCTGTCGTTCAAATCAAGTCTGCTGATACCTATGTGGGTATCAACCCTGACACTAACTGTGATCCTACCAATCCTAACGGTAACATCGTGGTGAGAAGCATCTTTGAAGATGGTGTTGAAATCCTATTGACAGATCCTGCTGCTAATGATTATGCTTTGACATGGTTGGATAATACGGATACTCCACTACCTGGTGGTAACCTTGTTAGTCATGGTGGGCAAATCATTGACTCTGCTTTTGCACTTGCTCCTGGTGATTATAAGATAGCAGTACAAAATATCAACCCTAACTTCTGTATCTCTGATACTATCACCGTTACGGTAGGTGAAATGCTCGTCGATCCTGTGATCAACATGGTGACCCTCTCCGATGATACCTTCTGTGATCCTACCGCCGATACTGGTGATGGTAGTCTGGAAGTTGAAATCTCAGGTGCTCCCGGTATTGACCCTACCAGATACATCTTCGAATGGTGGGTAGGTACCGATACTACTGTTGCTACTGGCAGCAGAGTCTCTGACATGGCCGGTACAGTCAATGTAGATGTAGCTACCAATGCTGACTCCTCTTTGGTCACTGGACTGCCTTCTGGTACTTACACCGTCGTGGCTTACGATAGGTTCGACCCTTACAATGGTTGTAAAACAGGAGCTACTTATACCATAGATGAGGATAATCCTCTCCTTGAACTTGCTAATAATGACATTGTCATCACTTCTAATACCAACTGTGATGTCAATAACCCTAACGGTATCATTACTATCGATACCATCCTCATCGATGGCGTCAAAATAGCCCTCGATACGGTAGCCCCCGCTTCCAAGTACTTCTTCGACTGGACCGGATTGCCTGGTACATTTGAGACGGTCTCTGCACAAGGGGATACCATCACTAACCTTACTAATGGTACCTATACTGTATCGGTTAGAAATACTACCGACAACCTCTGTGAGTCAATCACTGTGGATGTCACTGTCGACCTGATTACTGTCGATCCGGTCATCGAACTTATCTCACTCGTTGATGATACCTTCTGTGAGGTCGACCCTGCTCAACCTAACTTCGGTAGCGGCTCTATCCAGGTCGTCGTTGACTCTGCTGGTATGGACCTTACCACTCCTAACTTCCAGTTCAGATGGTGGGTGGGTGTTGATACTACAGTCGCCACCGGTGTGGAAATCACTGACCCTGCTGATCTGGCTACTCTCAACGCGGGAGCTGATGAAAATATCACTGTCAGTGCGGATAGCGCTATGATCTCTAACCTGCCTTCAGGACAGTATACAGTCGTAGCTTTCGATAGACTAGATCCTTACAATGGTTGTGGTACGATCGCTACTTACACTGTCGAGGAAAATAACCCTGTCGTTCAAATCAAGTCTGCTGATACCTATGTGGGTATCAACCCTGACACTAACTGTGATCCTACCAATCCTAACGGTAACATCGTGGTGAGAAGCATCTTTGAAGATGGTGTTGAAATCCTATTGACAGATCCTGCTGCTAATGATTATGCTTTGACATGGTTGGATAATACGGATACTCCACTACCTGGTGGTAACCTTGTTAGTCATGGTGGGCAAATCATTGACTCTGCTTTTGCACTTGCTCCTGGTGATTATAAGATAGCAGTACAAAATATCAACCCTAACTTCTGTATCTCTGATACTATCACCGTTACGGTAGGTGAAATGCTCGTCGATCCTGTGATCAACATGGTGACCCTCTCCGATGATACCTTCTGTGATCCTACTGCCGATACTGGTGATGGTAGTCTGGAAGTTGAAATCTCTGGTGCTCCCGGTATTGACCCTACCAGATACATCTTCGAATGGTGGGTAGGTACCGATACTACTGTTGCTACTGGCAGCAGAGTCTCTGACATGGCCGGTACCGTCAATGTAGATGTGGCTACCAATGCTGACTCCTCTTTGGTCACTGGACTGCCTTCTGGTACTTACACCGTCGTGGCTTACGATAGGTTCGATCCTTACAATGGCTGTAAAACTGGTGCTACCTATACCATAGATGAGGATAATCCTCTTATCGAACTTGCTAATAATGACATTGTCATCACTTCTAATACCAACTGTGATGTCAATAACCCTAACGGTATCATTACTATCGATACCATCCTTATCGATGGTGTCAAAATAGCCCTCGATACGGTAGCCCCCGCTTCCAAGTATTTCTTCGACTGGACCGGACTGCCTGGTACATTTGAGACGGTCTCTGCACAAGGGGATACCATCACTAACCTTACTAATGGTACCTATACTGTATCGGTTAGAAATACTACCGACAACCTCTGTGAGTCAATCACTGTGGATGTCACTGTCGACCTGATTACTGTCGATCCGGTCATCGAACTTATCTCACTCGTTGATGATACCTTCTGTGAGGTCGACCCTGCTCAACCTAACTTCGGTAGCGGCTCTATCCAGGTCGTCGTTGACTCTGCTGGTATGGACCTTACCACTCCTAACTTCCAGTTCAGATGGTGGGTGGGTGTTGATACTACAGTCGCCACCGGTGTGGAAATCACTGACCCTGCTGATCTGGCTACTCTCAACGCGGGAGCTGATGAAAATATCACTGTCAGTGCGGATAGCGCTATGATCTCTAACCTGCCTTCAGGACAGTATACAGTCGTAGCTTTCGATAGACTAGATCCTTACAATGGTTGTGGTACGATCGCTACTTACACTGTCGAGGAAAATAACCCTGTCGTTCAAATCAAGTCTGCTGATACCTATGTGGGTATCAACCCTGACACTAACTGTGATCCTACCAATCCTAACGGTAACATCGTGGTGAGAAGCATCTTTGAAGATGGTGTTGAAATCCTATTGACAGATCCTGCTGCTAATGATTATGCTTTGACATGGTTGGATAATACGGATACTCCACTACCTGGTGGTAACCTTGTTAGTCATGGTGGGCAAATCATTGACTCTGCTTTTGCACTTGCTCCTGGTGATTATAAGATAGCAGTACAAAATATCAACCCTAACTTCTGTATCTCTGATACTATCACCGTTACGGTAGGTGAAATGCTCGTCGATCCTGTGATCAACATGGTGACCCTCTCCGATGATACCTTCTGTGATCCTACCGCCGATACTGGTGATGGTAGTCTGGAAGTTGAAATCTCTGGTGCTCCCGGTATTGACCCTACCAGATACATCTTCGAATGGTGGGTAGGTACCGATACTACTGTTGCTACTGGCAGCAGAGTCTCTGACATGGCCGGTACCGTCAATGTAGATGTGGCTACCAATGCTGACTCCTCTTTGGTCACTGGACTGCCTTCTGGTACTTACACCGTCGTGGCTTACGATAGGTTCGATCCTTACAATGGTTGTAAAACTGGGGCTACCTATACCATAGATGAGGATAATCCTCTTATCGAAATACTCGCCGCTGATGTCTTTACCAAAAACAATGACAACTGCTCAGGTACCGATAACGGACATATTGCTATCAGAGAAATCTATATAGATGGTGTTGCCGCTGACCTTGCCGCCAATGGCGCTGATTATACCTTCACATGGTCTGCTAACACTACAGCTGAATTTGGTACACTCGAAGATGTTAACTCTACTGCCGATAGCGTTGGTACACTCGGAGCGGGTACCTACACCGTATTCGTTACACGAAATGGTGCTATGCTGGATCAGTGCTTCTCGGCTTCTATCGATGTATCTATTCAGGATGTCACTGTCGATCCTATTATAAAACTGGTGGCGCTAAATGACGATACTTTCTGTGATGATGATCCAATCAACCCATTCTATGGAAGTGGTTCCATACAGGTAGCTGTCGATGAAGATGGCGTAAGTACGACCATCCCTGACTATGGATTTAGATGGTGGATCGGTGATGATATGAGTGGCACTGAAATTACAGACCCAGGCAACACTGGCACGATCAATCCTTCGATTGCGTTTAGTTCTGACTCGACAACAATATTCGGCCTTCCTATTGGTGAATATACCGTCTTAGCATACGATAGAAACGATCCATATTTTGGATGTCAGACGCAAGCAACCTATACCATCTCCAACGATACAATTGTCTATGAAATTAGGTCTGCTAGTGTCAGGATTACACCAAATACTAATTGTGATCCAACTAATCCAAATGGTGGTGTCAGAATCCTGGAGGTACATGAAAATGGGCTCCCAGTAGATCTTCAGGCAAATGGTGCAGACTATGCCTTTACATGGGTAGACTTGCCTGGAGGAGGCCCTCAAACGGTCTTATCACAGTCTGGTGCAGCCAATGATAGCATCAATACACTAGCACCGGGCACATATACGGTATATGTAGAAAATCTGGTAGATAACTTCTGTGAGTCAATGTCTGTACAAGTGATCATACCAGACGAGCCAGTTACTCCTAACGTCTTCTTCGAGGCGAGAGTAAATGATACTTTCTGCGAAAATATTGATACAGACAGAGGAGCCAACTTCGCAATTGGAAATGGCTCTTTGACCATAGACATTTTGCATGCTGGTGATACAATAGATGATCCTGATGGCTCGGTAATAGATCCGACCGACTATATCATAGAATGGTATAAAGATCTTGCCGACCCAACGACTCGACCTGGTGTAGCAGATGCTAACTTCTTATTCGATAATCAGGGTAATTCAAACGTTAATACTGAATTTGTGGGCACAGCCATGCCAGTACTAGTCGCTGGAATACCTGACTACACCAAGGTTGATAGCATCACCGAAGGGAAGTACACCATATTCGTGCGCAAGCAAGCGGCTGCAATCAATCCAAATGATCAATACCTGCTATGCGAGGCAATAGCTAGTTACGACGTGGCTGATGCATCTCTCTCTCCTGAGCAAATGTTCATTAGCCAGCCAACTCAGGATGAAGACTTCACAGTGGGCATAGGTAAGAACAACAACTTCAATTGTGATGAACTCAACTACAACGGATACATAGAAATCACGGAAGTTATCGAGCTCACTACTTCCATTACCGGAGCAGGCCTGGACAACTATCAGTTTGAGTGGTTCACTGGAGATATAGGAACGGTATTTACAGAGGATGCCAACCCACTACTTGCAGATGGAGTAATCGTAGATGGAGCAAATGGCACCAACAATCGTATCGAAGAGCTAGCGGGTGGTGACTATCTTGTGAGAGTAACCAACCTGACAACAGGGTGTATTTCAGAGGAAATCACAATTACCATTCAGGACGAGACATTTGATCCTGTGATCGATATTGTTGCTAAGACCGTTACTAACCTGTGTGAAACATCTCCTAATGAAGGAAATGGCACATTGTCCGTGACCTTCAGTGATACGCCTGGCCCATTCGATCCTAATCAATATATCATAGAGTGGTACAGAGGAGATACGTGGCTGGACAACCCATCCGATCCTGACTTCCTGTTTGGAAACCAAAGCCCTGATGGTTCGAATCTTGGTACAGCTCAATTAGTCAATGCTGGAGATTATACATCACTGGAAGGTCTTGCTGAAGGTCAGTACACTGTCTACATCAGAAAAGATATAGGAGTAGGTGGAGCAAGTCCGGGTCTGGGATGTTCAACAGTACGTACTTACCAAATCAATGAGGATCTCTCGTTCCCGAATGTGAATATTCCTGAGTCTCAGGTCACACATAATACTATATGCCTGAATACTGATAACATTACAGCAAACGGTGCACCCGGAATAGGCAATGGCTCATTGACCATTACTGCAGCAAACATTAATATTCCTGCAGGAGCTTCGATGAGTGATTTCAACTGGGCGATCAGAGGAACAACTACCGCGTTCTCTCAGGACTTCACGCCTGGTACAGAGCCGATTACCATAACTGATCTATTGACTGATACTTATGAAATCACCTCCACTAGAATCAGCACGGGTTGTGCTTCAGCTGCAATTGAAGTGGATATATTGGATGAGTCGATTGACCCTAACCTCGGAGAGGTTGTGATTGGTCCCGATATTTCTTGTATTGCAAATAAGGACAACTTCACTGATAGTGGAAGCGGTGCTATTGGCTTGGTCAATGTTGACCCTGATGGCACCAGCGAAAATCTGGTAGCACTACCAGACAGTCGCTACACCATTACCTGGTATATTGGTTCAGGATCTTCAAGACAGCCTATTACTACCAATACCAACATCACCATGATTACCGCTGACTCAATAATAGGGCTGTCAGAAGGTATATATGAAGTTGATGTATTTGATACTCAGACGTATTGTACTTCTACTCAGGAAATCGAAGTGTTTAGAGAAGAAGTTGCGCCTTTCATTACCAACTTCGAGGTGAACAACAATACTTTCTGCGATCCTAAGCGCAACGGTTCCATCGTAATACTGGAAGCGGCCTACAATGGTGTAATTCTCGATACAGCGCAGATGGCTGGTGAGTACACGGTAACATGGTTCGATAGTGACGGTACTACTACATTGACTGATGCCGATCCTTCTACCCCATTTGTATTGGATAGCCTATCGGCGAATGCCTTGGTTGATGGTAAGAAGTTCTTTGCATCGATACAGCAAAATGCTAATCAGTGTGGATCGGAGTTGACTGAGTTTACCTTGTTCGACAATCCTTTTACGCCTGAGATCCAAATCTTTACGCTGCAGGCAGATTCCACTTGTACACCAAATGGATTCCCTAACGGTGAGGTTTACGCTACTTCTAGCGGACAGAATGGATCTGACAGCACGTTGATGTTCAACTGGTATAGCCAGTCTGATCTGAATACCATCATTGCGGTGAACGATACATTGAGTAATGTGCCGGCTGGCACTTATGTGGTGGAAGTAATCGACAGCTTCACAGGTTGTAATGCATCTGCCGAAGTGACCATTGAAAACGTACCTCCGGTTACAGAGATTATTGACTTTGTGGTAACTGATCCAACCCAGTGTGATCCACCTAACGGAACGGTAGAAATACTCTCCGTAAGCACGGGCAACCTTGAGAGGATGGTATTTGATATCTATGATGAGGATCCGGGTAGACCAATCACAGCTAACCCAGCACCTATCCTTACCTCAGATACTGCTGTCATGGTATTTGGTGAGAGAGATACGCAATACTTCATAGTGGGTCGTGACACCCTGACCGGTTGTATTACAACTCCTGTGCAAGTCGACTTTGGTGATGATACTCCTGCTGTAGTTCTGGAACAGCTTGGGTTCACCTTCCAGACAAACTGCGACCCTGCGAGAGCAAATGGTACAATTACCATCGCTGCGAATGGCTCACAGGACACTACCCTATTCAGATTCGAATGGTTTGATGAGAACGGTGTATTGACTGAAATTAATAGCGCAACTGCTGACAGCTTATCTGCGGGACTTTACACTGCACGGGTGACTGACTTGGCATCAGGTTGTACTTTCGAACTTGAGTTGCCAATGGCGGATGACCTTGAGAATCCATTCCCATTCTCGACATCTACGACACCTAATTTCAACTGCGTTGATCCTAACGGAAGAATGTCAGTAGTTGTGAACAGCTCTCGTAAGCCGCTGTTCGTATACAAATACCTATGGAAGATTGGTGCAGATCAAACTCCTACAGAGACTGACTTTGACTTTGAAGGTCAGCTGGTAGAAGATGTTCCTGCCGGAGTTTACTCTGTGATTGTCATAGACACTGATGACAGGTTCTGTACTTCCCTACCGGTGAATGTGACCGTAGAGGATGCTACTACTCCACCAGAGTTCTTCTTGACGCAAGTTGAGCCGTTGACGAATTGCGATCCTTTGCGACCCAATGCGATTGCCGAGGCTGGCGTTCCTGGTGATGATTTGTTCAGGTATTCGTTCGAGTGGTTCATCGGAACTGACACGGCGGGAGTTGAGCCAATTGCTCGTGGCATTACGATCGATTCACTAGCTGCCATCACCTATGGTGTAGTTGCTACGGATGCATTGACAGGATGTAGGTCACTGGAGACCATTACAATAGAAGATGCGACGGTTCCTCCGCCAACTCCTGATGTATCCATCGCCAATGACCGAACGAATTGCTTGAGACCAAACGGAACGGCCTTCGCATCTGTGGGAGGCGACATACTGGCCTATGACTTTACATGGTATAGCTTCGCTGACCCTGATTCTGCTATCGGTACTGGACCATCAATAGCTACATTGGATATCGGTGACTACTTCGTCACGACTACCGAAATAGCCACTGGATGTGTATCCGGTGCTACGCCTCTATCGATAATGGATGCGAGAGTTGAGCCGGAATTCACGGTAGAGACTAGACTTTCACTATGTGCAAGAGATGCGAATAACCTCGATGAGTACAATCACAATGGTGAAGGCAGAATTGTATTCACCAATGCAAACTTCATCGAGATCGATAGTATCGTGTGGTACTTTGATGCTGATGGGGATGGTATCTTAGAGATAAACCAAGGGCCTACTGAGCGTCAGGATGAGCAGCTAAGTACCGGTGCTCCTGGTAGACACAAGGTGTGGATCAGAGATGGCAATGGTTGTGACTATGAGCAGGAGTTTGTGCTTGGAACTGAGATCGTGGTTTACAATGGCGTTTCAGATAATGGTGACGGACTCAATGACATCTTCCTAATTGATTGCTTGGATTATTTCCCTAACAACAATGTGAAGATTTACAACAGAGCTGGAGTCCTTATTTATGAAATGGACAACTATGATAACTTCACCAACTTCTTCAACGGATATGGAAACAGAGGTGGTGCCAATGGTAATCAGCAAGCTGAGGGTACTTATTTCTATATCATCGACAAGGGAGATGGTTCCGATCTATTACAAGGTTATCTTGAGTTAACTCGATAATGATTATATTCAAAGCAATAATGAAAAAGTCATTACTTACGTTCCTCGCAGTGTTATGTGCGCTGGTAGTCTTTGGACAGCAGCGCCCTATATCTTCGACTTATCTATACAATGGGTTGTTGCTTAATCCAGCTTATGCCGGAAGCCTGAATCTATTTAGCGCCACTTTGACACACCGCGATCAGTGGGTCAATATAGACGGGGCTCCTTCTACTCAGGCCCTCACAGTGCACAACTCGTTTAACGATAATCAGGTAGGTGTTGGACTCAATGTTGTTAGGGACAGAATCGGTGTGCACGAGGATATCGGTATATATGCCAGCTATGCCTATAAAGTTCATTTTGCTCATGGCATATTATCGATGGGCTTGCAAGGAGGTTTTAATTCTCGGCAATCCGATTTTAGTGAGTTGAATATTCTCAACCAAAATGACCCGTTGCTTACTGGACAAGTATCAAGAATGACCCCAAATTTTGGAACAGGCGTATACTATGCAAATCCAAAAGTGTTTCTTGGTATATCAGTTCCTTACCTTCTCACGCCTTCAATCTTTACTGTCGATGAGATATCTATATCGAGCGTGGGTAAGGCGGACAGGTTCTACTATATCAATGGAGGTGGGGCTTTTCCACTGAGCCGATTCGTGATTTTCAATCCCTCTTTTCTGGTAAGGATACAGGATCGTGCGCCATTGGGATATGACCTTACTGCGCAGTTTATCTTCGACGAAGTGATATATGCAGGCATCTCCTATAGAAGCCAGGACTCATTTGTATTCTTAACTCAAATGGTGCTGAACGAAAACTTTCGAATTGGGTATGCTTATGATACGGTCACTTCAGACTTGAATCAATTCTCACCAGGTAGCCATGAAATAATGCTGAATTATCG
This sequence comes from Cyclobacteriaceae bacterium, assembly GCA_965229505.1. GTDB lineage: Bacteria > Bacteroidota > Bacteroidia > Cytophagales > Cyclobacteriaceae > UBA6059. The sequence continues at coordinate 3,976,642 of OZ245881.1, read as the reverse complement.
AATCAAGTTCAGAAATACTCGCAAAAACCCTCTTTGCCCAGTTTATTACTAGGCAATCCCAATAACAAAAAAGCCCTGATTGAAAGTATCAATCAGGGCTTTTTCTTTTCAGGCATATAACTCCCTACTTATTGTAGTATTTCAATGCTTCATCCATCCATCCGTTCAGATCACTGATTCGTGTTTCATCAGATGGGTGAGTAGACATAAACTCTGGTGGGGCCTCCCCTCCTGATCCGGCTGACATTCGCTTCCAAAACTCAGGAGCCTCCCTGGGGTTATATCCGGCCATTGCCATAAAAGTCAGTCCCATCCGGTCAGCTTCCGACTCATGTGTTCTGGAGAACTTAAGCATTCCGATTTGAGTACCCATACCGATCGACTGCATCAGCAATTGCTGTGTGCCTGTTGGGTTTTGTCCCATAGCGATCTGAACAGACGCCAGACCATACTGAGTGACTAAGCCCTGACTCATTCGTTCGCGTCCATGATTTGCGATAGCATGAGCTACCTCATGCCCCATTACGACAGCAAGACCCGTCTCATCCTGGCAAATGGGCAATATGGCTGTGTAGAACGCCACTTTCCCTCCTGGCATACACCAGGCATTGACAGTTTGGTCGTCTTTGATCAATATGAACTCCCAATCAAAACCGGCGAGCTGATCGGAGAAGCCTCTCTCCGCCATGTACCTTTCTACGGCGCCTTGAATATTCCGGCCTACCCGCTCGACCATCGCGGATTGATCAGTACCGGTGATGACCTGACTCTCCGCCTTCACCTGCTCATACTGCTGAAAGCTCATGGGGATGATTTCTTCATTGGAAACCAGTGAAAGTTGCTTCCTTCCTGTCACAGCCACAGTAGCGCACTCAGTAAAGAATAGTACCGCGCATAATAGAAATGATAAATTAATATATCTCATATGTCTTGGGGATTGGATTTGTTCGATAATTTTAGATTTTACGCAATGTTAGCCAAACGAAAATAATTCCGTGGTATTGAATAACCGTAGAGAACTATGAAAATCTTGTGCATAGGGCGCAACTATGTCGATCATATCAAAGAGCTGAATAACGAAAAACCGGATGCTCCGGTCATCTTCATGAAGCCCGACTCAGCCATTCTGCGTCTAAATCAACCCTTTTATTATCCCGATTTCACCAAAGACATTCATCATGAAATCGAGGTAGTGGTAAAATTCAATGCACACGGCAAGAACATACAGAAAAAGTTCGCACACAAGTACTATGACGAAATTGGCCTGGGTGTGGACCTCACAGCCCGAGATCTGCAATCGCAATTCAAGGCAAAAGGCCTGCCCTGGGAGCTAGCCAAAGGCTTTAATGGTTCAGCTCCAATATCTAAATTTTCGCCCAAGGCCAAGTATGACAATATTCAAAACCTGGATTTCAGGCTGGAGATTAACGGAGAAATTCGTCAGCAAGGAAATACACAACAAATGATATATCCGATCGACGAGATTATTGAGTACGTGTCGAAGTTCATCACTATTAAAAAAGGTGATCTATTATTCACTGGTACTCCTAAGGGCGTTGGTCCTATCGCAATTGGTGACAACATAAAAGGCTATCTCGCTGGTGAAAAACTCCTCGATTTTAATATTAAGTAGTCTCTATTTCTGTGCATTAAGCCTCGTCGCTCAACCTCAGGGCGAAGACTTTATGTTTCCCGTAAGACCAGGGGAGCAAAACTACCTTGCAGGTACTATGGGAGAACTACGATCCAGCCACTTTCACGCTGGTATCGATATCAAAACAAGTGGTGTCACCGGTCTGCCGGTTTATGCGGCTGCCGATGGATATATTTCACGAATCAAAGTGGCAACTGGTGGCTATGGCAATGCACTCTACATGCTCCACCCTACCGGGAAATCAACCGTGTACGCACATCTGGAAAGATACTCTGATCAAATACAGGAGTATGTAAGAAGTGCACAATACAAAAAGGAGAGTTTTGAAATTGAACTCTTTCCTCAGAGAGGGCAATTCACATTTAAAAAAGGTGATGTAATTGGCTACTCAGGGAATAGTGGATCGTCGACAGGCCCCCATCTCCATTTTGAAGTTCGGGACGTTAACCAGCACGTGATTGACCCTTTAAAATATGGCTTCAAAGAAATCATAGATGACCTACAGCCCATTGTGAGCAAAGTAGCACTCAAAACTATGGATATCGACTCCCGGATCAACGGACAGTTTGGACGGCTGATCTTTGATGTTAAGCTCATTGATGGGAAGTATGTAATCTCGGAGGCTATCAACGTTACCGGAAAAATTGGAGTACAAATCTATGCCTACGATCGACTGAATGGTGTTCCAAACAAAAACGGAATCCCATGTGTCGAGATGCTTTTGGACAATGAAGTTGCTTTTACTCAGAATATCTCGAGTGTAAGCTTTGGGGAAACCCGGTCAGTGATCAATCACTTTGACTATAGTCTCTGGCAGGCGGTCAGTAGCAAATACAATAAGTTATATGTTGACAATGGCACGAGGCTAAGTTTTCTCGATAGAGAATCGAACTACGGGGTGATTAGTATAAAGGACTCTCTCGCTCATGATATTAGCATCCGTTTAACTGATGCCTACGACAACTCCAGAGAGCTAACCTTTTCTATTGTCGGATCGGAGGGTTTCAAAAGCGGTGGCAACAAAATGGAGAGCTACCTAAACTACGAACGGTACGAGGTGCTTAACAATACACTTGAATTGACCGCCCCTATCGTAGATCAGCTGTCGAATATCACACTGTATGTCGATAAACTAGCCTTCGACTTATTGCCCGCTTATACGCTGGGACATCAGGCATATTACCTCTGGGACATGAGGGCAGGGATACCTGACTCAGCGGATTTGTGTGGCGATCCACTAGAATTCAACTTTTTGCATGCAATACTTCCCGGAGATGAATTCAACTATTATCATAAAGATTTTGAACTCAATTTCTCAAGAAGAGATCTGTATGACACGCTTTTTTTGAGATACACTTATAGTTCGGATGAAGCCTTCGAGCAATTTCATTTTCAAAATGAAACAACGCCGGTACAGAGCTGGGTAAAAATGACGCTGACTCCTAAGCGGCAATACACTGAAGAAAAATCGGCTGTATACACACTTGATGCTAGAGGCAATCTAGGTTTCGCCGGTGGTGAATGGAAAGACGGGAGAATCTCATTCAATACCAGAGATTTCACTAAGTACACCATCGCCACGGACACTATTTCACCTTCAATCAGATTGAAAAAATCAACTGTTGATCTATTGGAGTTATACATTGATGATGAAAGATCAGGAATCAAATCTTACCGTGGAGAATTAAACGGTGAATGGCTACTCTTAAATTACGACTATAAGCGAAAACTACTCCAATCGGAGAAAAAGTCACAAAACATACCCTTTGAAGGAGAGTTTATACTTCGAGTCAGCGACAATGCTGGCAATGAGACAATATTCACAACCAAAATTTAAAATCAAATGACATTACAGGCAGGAGACAAAGCACCAGTATTTGAAGGCAAAGATCAGAATGGAAATGATATCTCTCTTACCGACTTCAAAGGCAAGAAAGTTGTTCTATACTTCTACCCCAAAGACAATACACCGGGCTGCACGGCACAGGCCTGTAACATCAGAGACAATTTCGCTCAGTATCAATCGGCCAATTACGTAGTACTGGGAATCAGTTCGGATACTGAAAAATCACATCAAAAATTCATTGAAAAGCAGCAGTTGCCATTTTCACTAATAGCTGATACCGACAAGTCCATTCATGAACAATATGGCACCTGGATAGAAAAGCAAATGTATGGACGTAAGTATATGGGCACAGCTCGATGGACATTCATCATAGATGAAAATGGAGTGATCGAAAAAGTCATTGACAAGGTAAAGACCAAAGATCATACTGCACAGATCTTTGCTTAGTCCGGCAACCTTGACCTAAACCAGATCTTGCTATTGCCCCTAATGGGGAATATTATATTGTCATAGTGACAGTATGATATTCCCCATTATTTTTATCAACACACAGCTAACTTTTATACCTTCGTGCCAGCGAAAAACAATCATATGAGCGGTCAACCTAATATTGAAGAATTGAACAAAACTGCCTCTCAGGTAAGGCGGGACATTGTACGCATGGTACACGGCTGTCAGTCGGGCCACCCTGGTGGTTCCCTCGGTTGCACGGACTACTTTGTGGCGTTGTATTTCCAGGTCATGAGGCGCAGTGAAGGGTTTAATATGGACGGTCAAGGAGAGGATCTTTTCTTTCTTTCCAATGGACATATCAGCCCCGTGTGGTACAGTGTTTTGGCCAGATCCGGCTATTTCCCACTCGATGAGCTGAAGACTTTTCGCCAGATCAACTCAAGAGTTCAGGGTCACCCCGCGACACATGAGGGCCTACCGGGAATAAGAGTAGCATCCGGATCCCTCGGCCAGGGACTATCGGTTGCGATAGGTGCGGCACTCACTAAAAAGCTAAATCAGGATGACCACCTAATTTACTGTCTGATGGGAGATGGTGAGCAGCAGGAAGGTCAGGTATGGGAGGCTGCCATGTTCGCTGCGCACAACAAAGTGGACAATCTCATTGCCACCATTGACTACAATGGTCAGCAAATAGATGGACCTACTACAGATATTAACGATTTGATGGACCTTAAAGCCAAATGGGAATCATTTGGCTGGGAAGTGATAGAATCCGATGGAAATGATATGCGGGAGCTTGTAAAAGCTTTGCAGCTTGCCAAAACCCTATCGGGAAAAGGTAAGCCCATCATGAACATCATGACTACCGAAATGGGAAAAGGTGTTGACTTTATGGAAGGCACGCACAAGTGGCACGGCATAGCGCCAAATGATGACCAGCTCGCGGCTGCTCTGGAGCAATTAGAAGAAACCCTTGGCGATTATTAATTAGAAGACATGGCTAACACAAAATATACATTTACCGAGAAGAAAGATACTCGTTCAGGGTTTGGTGATGGCTTCCTGGAAGCTGGTAAACGCAATAAGAATGTAGTCGGGCTATGTGCTGACCTGATCGGCTCTCTCAAGATGGGTGCTTTTATTAAGGAGTTTCCGGAAAGGTTTTTTCAGGTAGGCATTGCAGAGGCTAATATGATGGGTATTGCTGCCGGGCTCACGATTGGTGGTAAAATACCATTTACAGGTACATTTGCCAACTTCTCGACCGGAAGAGTCTATGATCAGATTCGCCAGTCCATTGCTTATTCTGGTAAGAATGTGAAAATATGCGCCTCTCACGCAGGCCTCACTCTCGGCGAAGATGGTGCGACCCATCAGATACTGGAGGATATAGGTATGATGAAAATGCTACCCGGCATGACCGTCATCAATCCATGTGATTACAATCAGACGAAAGCAGCGACTATTGCGATAGCCGAATATGAAGGGCCTGTCTACTTAAGATTTGGCCGTCCTGCCTGGCCTATCTTCACTCCTACCGATCACAAGTTTGAGATAGGCAAGGCCATCACTTTTGTGGAAGGTTCGGATGTATCGATATTTGCGACAGGTCATATGGTCTGGTTGGCGATAGAGGCTGAGGCCATACTAGCTGATCAGGGCATCTCTGCTGAAATCATAAACATACATACAATCAAGCCTTTGGATCACAAAGCGATCCTTGATAGTGTTGGCAAGACTGGCTGTGCGGTAACTGCTGAAGAGCATCAACTCAATGGTGGTCTTGGCGATAGCGTAGCGCAGACCCTAAGCAGAAACAATCCTACTCCACTGGAGATGGTAGGAGTCAACGACAGCTTCGGCGAAAGCGGTAAGCCTGTTGAGCTGCTTGCCAAATACGGGTTGAGTGCTGAAGCCATTGCTGAGGCCGCTAAAAAAGCCATTGGGAGAAAGAAAGGATAATTGATGCTGACCAATAGGCAGCTCTTTCTTGATAGCCTGGCCCAGACGTCAGAGTTTCCTTTGATGCTCGAGATAGCACATGCTGAGGGAGTCTGGATGACTTCCACAGATGGCAAGCGCTATCTGGATCTCATTTCCGGCATTGGTGTCAGTAATGTCGGCCATAGGCACCCCAAAGTGGTTGCAGCTTTGAAAGAACAAGCGGACAAATTCCTACACCTCATGGTCTATGGAGAGTTTGTCCAGACACCTCAGGTACGCTTAGCAGAAAAGCTAAAAACAACTCTTCCTGCCCATCTCGACAATATCTATTTGCTCAACTCTGGCAGTGAAGCCGTAGAAGGAGCATTAAAACTGGCAAAAAGATATACGGGCAGGACAAAAATATTGTCTTGCAGGAACGCCTACCACGGCTCATCGCATGGTGCATTATCAGTTTCGGGGGATGAAAAATTCAAGCGTAAGTTTCGGCCACTTCTACCTGGCGTTGGTCACATACACTATGGAGCTTTCAGCGATCTTGATAAAATTGATGAGTCCACGGCTTGTGTAATCATCGAAACCATACAAGGGGAAGCAGGCGTCATTAATGCATGTACTGACTACTTCAAGGCGCTAAGAGCCAGATGTACGGAGGTAGGCGCTCTGCTTATCTTAGATGAGATTCAATGTGGCTTTGGGCGGACAGGCAAGTTCTGGGCATTTGAGCATTTTGACATTACACCCGACATCTTGCTGGCTGCCAAAGGTATGGGAGGCGGTATGCCCATTGGAGCCTTCATTAGTTCGCGAGAGATCATGGCCGTCTTCAAAGACAATCCGATATTGGGTCACATCTCTACATTCGGCGGTCACCCAATGAGTGCCGTTGCTTCAATAGCCACTATCGACATCATTCAAGAAGATAAACTACTTGACCAGGTACCACGGAAAGCTCAACTCTTTCACGATCATCTCAAGCATCCAAGGATTATTTCTATTCGGAATATGGGTCTTATGATGGCTGTAGAAATGGAGTCTTTTGACTTTCTGAAAGCGGTGATCGATGAGGCTCTGGAGTCAGGGTTGCTGACTGACTGGTTTTTATTCAATGATTGTTCGATGCGTATTGCACCGCCGTTGATTATCTCAGAGGATGAAATAAAAAAGGCTTGCAAGATGATCTTACAAGCCCTTGATAAAGTTGATCGATCTTTTAGATCAAATTCTTAAGCGCAAAGTCAAGCGCTATCTCTTCTCCATCCTGGAGTATCTTAACAGTTGCGTTATCACCATTGCTGGAGAAGATATCTCTTAATTCCGGTAGGGTATAGTCGGTTGCTGACTTTCCATTCACCTCCAGAAGCTGGGCATCCACTTTGATCCCCTTCTCAGCTGCCGGGCTGTTCTCATGAACCTGATGAATCAGTATGTTTTCCATATCCTTATCGTACTGAAAATCAATACCGGCGGCATCCACCATGAACTTGTTGTCAAAAACATTATTCTGCTCGAAATAAATCTTCTTGTGAGCATAGTCATAGGTGATATTGAAGTGCTTGAGCAATTCATTACCAAGAATTCCGGCCACTTTGCTGTTATTTTGGATGCCGTGTTCCGCCTGTGAAAGCCCTATCGGCAATCCGTCAAAGCTAAATCCACCAAATGAAAAATTGGTCGCTCTACCCTTATAGTGCTTGGTCTCCGTACTACTCAATCCGGCAACAGAGTAGCTGTAGTTATCACCAATTTGGGAGACCATATTGTTTTTATTAACAAACGGAGTGTTAAAGTCAACCGAGGTGCGTGCCCCTGTATCTACAAAAAAGTCTCCTTTTAGCTTCTTACCATTTGATAGGGTCACTGTGGCAGGAATGTACGGGATGTATGAGTTGAGCTTCAGATCAAAGCTTTTGCCATCTCCGTTGTAGAGAAATGCATTTTCATCGTAGAGAATAAACTCGTTTTGTGTGTAGTCGATCTTCACAGCATACTTATCAAGTACATCATACCCGATAATCCCATCTATGCTGCGCCCAATACTAATCTCAAGATGATTGAGAGAAGTCTCATATATCTCTATATCATTAACGGGCTGGCCGCCCAGCTCGACCTTCTGATGCTTGAGAAGTGCTCCCGTGACACTTCCTCCGGCAGAAGTCTTTTTGACCTTACCGTCAGAAACCATATCCATCTCGCGGGCAGTTTCAATATTAAGTACAGTTAGTCCATCGCCAGTATCGAATATGAAGTCTAATGGTTCTGATCCATTGACACTAAGCTTGATAAAAATGTGCTCACCGAAAAGCTCAAATGGAATCGTCGCTTTCGGCATTTGCGCTAGCAGACTCAATGAGCCCATCGCGCACAAGAATGTAAAAAGTATCTTTTTCATATTGCTATCTTTCTTCAACTTGAAATTATGAATTCGTGGCAATTAAACCAATATTGAAATCACTCCACCTATTTGTCTTCGCTATACTTTCTCTTGAATCTATCATATAGCAGTTGTTGTTTACCCTCCAACTGTATGGACCTTCCCATAATAAATGCTTGCTGGACTTTGCTGGTACGCATGTCCAGCAGATCACCTTCGGATACGATCAGGTTGGCATCCTTACCTTCAGATATCCTTCCAGTCATTTCGCCAATCCCTAAAATATCAGCTGTGTTGGAAGTAACAAGCTTTAGCGCCTCTTCCTTGTCAAGGCCATACGCGACCGTCGTACCCGCAAAAAATGGTAAGTTGCGAGAACTTTGCAAGCCTGGGTAAGTCAGTCCTAACTTGATTCCTTCATTGTGCAATAGCACCGGCAGTTTATAAGACAGATCCACGTCCTCATCCTCCCTTGTGGGCAGCCGATGAACCATGTCCAGGAGAATCGGCACATCATGGGCTTTAATAAAGCTCATACAATAGTATGCATCCCGGGCGCCTACGAGCACTAAATTTGGAATTCCCAGCTCCTTTGCAAGAGAAACGGACTCTATAATCTCATCTCGTGCATCAGCATGTATAAACAGACGCTGTTCGCCACTGATCACTCCTTTCATCGCTTCCATTTTGAGGTTGACCACCTTAGGGTCGGTCAGCTCGGCATAGGCCTTTGACGCTTTCATGAATCGCTCGATCTGAGTCACAGTTTCCTCGTATCCCGGGTTTGCCCTACCGGAACTCTCTCCCATCCACCATCTTGCACCAAACATTTTTGAAGGCCAATCCACATGAACTCCATCATCCTTTTTGTAGGCAGCATCTTCCCAGTTCCAGCCTTCGAGCATCATTATGGAAGAAGTGCCAGGAATTGCACCGCCTTCCGGAGTAGGTTGAGCGAGCAGAATGCCGTTGTATCGTAATGCGGCTATGAGTTCTGAGTCCGTATTGTAAGCTACAAGTGACCGAACGTTGGGCGTCATATCCCCTACTTCGGTATGATCAAGTGTAGAACGCACTGCGGATATCTCCTCGAGACCTAGTGTAGTATTGGGCAGGATCAAGCCAGGGTAGACATGCTTGCCTGCTACATCCACCACCTCATACTTCGAAAGATCCAAACGCATGACCCTAGCATCACCGACTAGCGTAATCTTCCCATTTTCGAAAGCGATAGCACTGTTCTCTATTATTTCTCCATTGCCAAGATGAGCTACTCCATTCATGAGAATGATTGGACCGCTCTGCTCAGCCACAGGCTCAGGGACTTGTGCAGCGACATCATTAAATAAAAATAGGCCAAGTGCTGCTGTGAGTACTTTTATTGTTGTTTTCATCTTAGTGCAAGTCTTCATTTACAACTGATACATAGTCAACCACGTCCTCACATTCCCATCTTCGCTGTTCTTTCATCTGCGGTTTTTTTGCTGGTTTACCGGACTTCTTCGCTTCTCTCATCTTAGCGATGATTCTGGCTCGCTCCTTTCGGACCTCCTCCCGGAGCACCTTGTCTCTTTCAATATCAAAATAGACCACACCGTCAACCATAGTCTTCTCCGCCTTAGCATATATGGACAATGGGTGATCAGACCACAGCACTAAATCGGCATCCTTGCCAACTTTAATACTACCCATTCTACCATCCAAATGAAGCAGCTTCGCCGGGTTGAGTGTGACCATTTTTAGTGCTTCCTCTTCGGACATATCACCGTATTTGATAGACTTGGCTGCCTCCTGGTTGAGCCTTCTTGCCATCTCCGAGTCATCAGAGTTGATGGCCGTCACGACCCCCACCATATTCATCAATGTGGCATTGTAGGGAATTGCTTCCCTCACCTCAAACTTGTATGCCCACCAATCTGCGAAAGTCGATCCACCTACACCATGCTCAGCCATCTTATCCGCTACTTTGTAACCCTCAAGGATATGCGTGAAAGTGTTGACCCGAAAATCAAATTGCTCCGCAACTTTCATTAGCATATTGATTTCCGACTGCACATAAGAGTGACATGAGATGAACCGCTCTTTGTTAAGGATTTCCGCGAGGGTCTCAAGCTCCAGGTCCTTTCTTGGCATTGGCGTGTTCGCCTTGGCTTTGCTTGATAGTGCGTTGTAAGCCTTCCACTCTGCGTCGTATGCCCTCGCTCTGGTAAAACCATCTACAAACACTTGCTCTACGCCCATTCGAGTCTGAGGGAATCTTATACTATGTGCTGGTGGTCGATTGCTTTGCTTTACGTTTTCACCTAGCGCAAATTTGATGTATCCATCTGCCCCTTCAATCGCTAATGCATCAGGTCCAAGTCCCCATCTAAACTTTACCAATGCCGATTGGCCACCTACAGGGTTAGCAGAGCCATGAAGTAGCTGCGCGGCAGTTACCCCACCAGCTAGTTGTCGATAGATATCAATATCATCAGCATCAACCGCATCATACATTCGTACCTCCGCTGTAATAGCCTGAGAAGCCTCATTGACGCCAGACAATGCTGTGTGGCTATGCTCGTCGATTATGCCCGGAGTAAGGTGCTTACCCGTACCATCCACTTCCTTCGCTCCTGCTGCAGTCAGTCCCTTGCCTACTGCTTTGATTTTACCATTTTCAACAAGCACATCAGCTCCTTCGAGTATGCCATCAGCTTCATTTGTCCAGACGGTGGCATTTCTGATAAGAAGTGACTCTGCCTGTGGTACAGACTCACTGCCGAAAGCAACGAATGGAAAAATAGTGTTTCCGGTTTCCGGCATCTCGACATCTTTGTCCGAGCTATCAGCAGCTTCAACATCACCTGTCCTATCGGCAGACCATTTGATCCATGTACCATCAGGTTTTTGCCCCTCCCCTGTGATCTTCCGATCGCTAAAGAAACCTGAAAGTCGAAAGTCTCCATTATCAGAAGGATCGAAGGTAAGAGAAATACTCACATCATCTATCTCGGCGGTACTGGCTATCGTACTATCCCCCATCATCACTTTAGCTTTATGGGCGCCCTCCGTACCAGATATCTCCACATTGAAGGTCTTACCATCGAGGCTTAGTTCGTACATACCACTGCGATCAGTAGCCTCCATATCAATTATTGTCATAACATTTCCCTTCACCCAGCTCTCATAAATCTTAGTTGAACTGCTAAATATGTTGCCATCGGTTATAGTGAAATTGGCAAGTGCCCCATTCTTCAATGAACCCACCTTATCAGCAACTCCGAGGAAGCTTGCAGGATTGTAGGTCAATGCTTTTAAAGCCTCAGTTTCCCCGAGTCCATACTGGACTGCCTTTCTGACGTTAGTCAAAAACTGGCTGGGGTCTTTCAATCCTGAGCTAGTAAATGCAAAAGCAACGGAATTGGAAGCCAACACAGCAGCATTTTTAGGTGCTAACTCCCAATGCTTTAGATCTGCCAGAGAGACATTAAGTGCATCATATGGATCATCTACGTCATACGCTTCGGGGAAGGTAACCGGGATGATCAGTTTGGCGTTAGTCGCCTTAATTTCATTGATCCTCTGGTATTCATCACCAGCCCCTTTGATAATGAACTGCTTGCCAAACTCATCCCCAAGCTTATCAGCAAGTAATGTCCGATGCTTTTCTGTCGACTCGATTACCTGCGGCAAGCCTTGCAAATCGTTGAATGCCTGAAGGCTTAGGTTCACCTGATCTCTGTTGAGAGGTGACTGATACCAAAGCCCGTCATAATGCATCTGTCTAATCAGTGCCGCGGCTCCCATAATGGAATTTGGGAAGCTCTGAGCAGAGCTGCCTCTATCAAAGGAATAGTTCGCACCTACTTTGGTAGAAACTACTATATTCTGAGCAGGCCCTTTCCCGAGCGTCACAAGTGCAGCGCTCCCCCTCACTATACCATCAGGGTGATGAGTCACTACAGCACCGAAACCCGCTTTTCTAAGTTCACCCGCATCTTTTTCACTTGGCTTGAACAGCTCTGCAGCGTTGATTTCGGCCTTAACCGCTTCATTCCACCCGTAGGCACCTTCTTTCTTGGTATCCAGCTGCGGGGGTGCCATAAAATTGAAACCCGCTCGTTTGACTTCTGGCATTCCATAGCTGGAATAAGGATCCACAAACCCAGGGTAAATTGTCTTTCCAGATAAATCCCGAACAATAGCACCTTTGGGAACGCTGACATTAGTCCCCGCACTTACCACAAATCCATCTTGAATCAGCAGTGTTGCACCCTCAATTTTTGTCTGATAATCAACGTAAATAGTCGCATTGGTGAAGGCATAGATATCTACTCTTTTATCCTGAACCCCATTAGTTGGGAAGGATTCTTGAGCAGATAATGTACCTGAGATGATTAGCCATGTGGCTATCATGGTAAGTATTCTTCTCATTGAAATATGTAGTTTCGTTAGCTACCGAAAAGGTAACGAAAAAGAAAATCAATAGGTCATAGCAATCCTACTGGTGTTCAAACAAGGAGAAACCGGAATTAGTCTATTTCCTCAAAGTCCACTTTCCCCTTGAGCATCACCGTCTGAGTAGGGTTGTTCGGATCATTTGAGAATACGGTGACCATCTTCATCTGATTTCCCTTTCGTCCCGAGGTATCAAACATGACCTTAAGACTTGCGGTTTCGCCAGAGGGAATAGTTGATCGGTCAACCTGCGCTTTTGTGCAGTCGCAGTTACTTCGTGTTGTTCTTATCTCGAGTGGGTTTACGCCATTGTTCGTAATGGTGAAGACACCCGTTACGATTTCGCCTTGATCCACAGTTCCGAATTCATACAAGTCTGTATCAAAAGTCAATGTTGGAACCTTCATGGCTTCTATTTTACTGAGCTTTGGGAAGTACTCCTCCACAGTCGCCAGTACATTAAAAGACTTCTCAGCACCTTCCTGCTCATCGGTGTTAATTATTAGCTTATGGCTGTTGAATCCAAGTAGTTCTGGATTAGTAGGATCATAGGATAGGGTCAGTGCACCCAGCTCACCCGGCTCCAGGGTCATTGGCTCGAATGCTACTTTGAGGTTGTCGGGGGCTTCATATTCTGATAAGAAGGTTAATGGTTCTTCACCCTGGTTGTAAACATCAAATGCTTTGGAAAACACTTTTTCGTTCGTCATTCTGCCCAAGTTGAACGACTTATACCTAATTCTCAGGGCACCCATTTCGGTGGGTAGATTATCAATGATGGTCTCGGGTCTTGGCTTAACTGCACCTTTGATATACACAAAAGAGGTGGGCTCAACGGCGTTTGTATTAATGGTAAGAGATTTTCTGAAGATACCTGGCCTGTTGTAGGGGTTGTATTGTACAGTCACAAAGCCAGTATCACCGGGCAGTATAACCTTCTTTGACCAATCTGGCAGTGTACACCCACAGGTCGCTTTTACATCCATTATGGCCAATGCTCCACTGCCCACATTCATGAATTTGAAAGTATGAGATACAGGCCCATCTGTCTCTTTGATCTCTCCAAAATCATGAATCTCACCGAGGAGTCTCATTTTTGGCTCATCTTGTGCAACTACCGCCCCTGTCAACAGCAATAAGCTGAGGATCAATTGTATCTTCCTTCTCATCATTGTCTGCAAAATTGCGCAAAGCCCGGCTCAATCAAAAGCTGTATTGATAATGGTTTGAGGCCTATCGCGATTACCAATTTTTACTAGTTTTGCTCCCAAAAAAAGAGGATGGCAAGAATACTTACGGGAATACAGAGTTCGGGCAAGCCCCACTTGGGCAATTTGATGGGTGCCATCATCCCTGCTATAGCCCTTTCCAAAAATGATAAGAACGATTCTCTCTTCTTTATCGCAGACCTTCACTCACTGACGACTATTAAGGATGCTGAGGTTCGCCAGGAGAATACCCGTGCTGTGGCGGCTGCATGGATCGCATTTGGGTTCGACACTGATCGGAATATATTCTATCGACAGTCACGGGTCAATGAAGTCTGCGAACTAACCTGGTTCCTCAATTGCTATACCCCGTTCCCCATGTTGTCTAACGCACATTCCTTCAAGGACAAGGCTGATCGTCTGTCTGATGTGAATGCCGGACTCTTCACCTATCCTGTTTTGATGGCATCTGACATACTGCTCTATGATGCTAACATAGTGCCGGTGGGTAAAGACCAGAAGCAGCATCTCGAGATGACAAGGGACATAGCCAGCTCTTTCAATGCCAGATACGGAGATGTATTTGTCTTACCAGAAGCCCGCATTGATGAACAGCTCATGACAATTCCGGGTACGGATGGTCAGAAGATGAGCAAGTCATACGGCAATATCATTGACCTCTTCTTACCAGAAAAACAGCTCAAAAAGCAAGTGATGTCCATTGTGACAGACAGCACGCCGCTCGAAGAACCAAAAGACCCTAACACCTGCAATGTCTTCAGTCTCTACCGACTGCTGGCCAACGAGTCTGATACTCAAGTGATGCGGGAAAACTATGAGCGCGGTGGGTATGGGTATGGACATGCCAAAAAGGCCTTGCTCGAGCTGATGATTGATAAATATGCGAACGAACGCAATACCTATGCAGAGTTGATGGCCGATCCTAGTGCTTTGGAAGCTGAGCTACAGCTGGGAGAAGATAAAGCCCGTGTGATCGCCACCAGTGTCCTGGACAGAGTAAGAAAAGTCCTCGGCTTTAGATAGTGGGTTTGCTTGGTTGATCAGCTCATCGTCTATCGAGCCAGCTTGGATTTGACAGCAAAAAAATTGATTTTCACGATATCTAATTCATAAAAATACTGAAGATATGGCAGACCAACAGATTATCGACAAAGCCAACAACTGGCTATCCAGCAATATAGATGAGTCTTCAAAGAAGGAAATCTCATCCATGCTTAGTTCGGCAGACGACACAGCACTTGTGGAAGCCTTCTATAAGGATCTGGAGTTCGGTACCGGCGGTCTCCGTGGCATCATGGGTGTGGGGTCCAACCGTATCAACAAGTATACCATTGGCATGGCTACTCAGGGTCTTGCCAACTATCTCATCAAAACCTATCCTGATCAGCAAATCAAGGTTGCCATAGCTCACGACAGTCGAAACAACAGTCGATTCTTTGCTGAGACAACAGCTGCTGTTTTTTCTGCCAATGGCATACAGGTCTATTTATTTGAAGAGTTGAGACCGACACCTGAGTTGTCCTACGCTATTAGGCACCTCGGCTGTCAGAGTGGCGTAGTGCTTACTGCCTCGCACAATCCAAAAGAGTATAATGGCTACAAAGCCTACTGGAATGATGGAGCCCAAATCATTGCCCCACATGACAAAAACATCATCGATGAAGTCGGAAATATCAAAAGTATCAATGACGTAAAGTTTGATGCTAGTGACGATCTGATTATTCCGATAGGTAAGGATATAGACGATCCATACCTCGATGAAATAGCCAAACTATCACTGTCTCCCGATGCTATCAAGAGGCAGAAAGGACTTAAGATCGTCTTTTCCCCAATTCATGGAACGGGAATTACGCTTGTTCCGGCGATATTAGAAAAGCTGGGATTTGAAAATGTACATGTGGTTAAAGAACAATCTGAGCCAGATGGTAATTTCCCCACTGTCGTGTACCCAAACCCGGAAGAAGCCGAAGCACTATCAATAGCGCTCGACAAAGCACGTGAAATTGATGCTGACATGGTAATGGCGACTGACCCTGATGCGGACCGTGTCGGTATCGCGGTTAAGAATGAGAAAGGTGAGTTTCAACTTCTCAATGGCAATCAGACCGGAGCATTGCTAGTCTATTATTTGCTCAGGAAATGGAAGGACAATGGTAAGCTGGATGGTAAGCAGTTCATCGTTAAGACGATTGTGACGTCTGACCTGCTACTTGACATTGCGGACGGCTTTGGTGTCAAGCATTATGAAACCTTAACAGGCTTCAAATTCATCGCTGCATTGATCAAAAAGCTCGAAGGTCAGGAAAAGTTCATTGGGGGTGGTGAAGAAAGCTATGGCTATCTCATCAGCGATTTTGTCAGAGACAAGGATGCGATCGCCTCGTGCGCCATGATCGCGGAAATGGCAGCCTGGGCCAAGGATGAGGGAATGACAGCCTTTGAATTGCTACAGCAGATCTATGAAGAGTTTGGAGTGTATCATGAATCACTGGTCTCTATCACTAAAAAAGGCAAGACCGGTGCTGAGGATATAGCCCAAATGATGAAAGACTTGAGAAATGATCCCCCGGAATCACTAGGAGGATCTAACGTTAAGTTTCTACTGGATTTTCAAAACCTTGTTAAGAAGAATCTGGTGACCGGTCATGAAGAAACATTGAATTTTCCAAAATCGAATGTTTTACAATTTATGACAGAGGATGGAGACAAGATCTCAGCCAGACCCTCCGGTACAGAGCCGAAGATTAAGTTTTATTTTAGTGTGAAGGCCCCAATGAATGGTCTGAACTATAGGGCGGTAGAGCTACAACTCAAGGAGAAAATCGCCGAAATGGCCAAAAACTTAAATTTATAGGCGAATTATGAAAACAACTGAATAGATTGCTAAATTCGCCTGAGAATACTAGTTTAAAGTAACTAGTGAAGAATTCTGTTTACCAATCAGCTCTGGAAAGTTTTCTTTAGGTATTAAAGTATTTTCTGATAATAGTTATATTGTCAGGATAGAATTAACACTAACCAACGTAGAGCATTGGAAGTAGCCATTAATGTAGTACTGATCGTTGTAGGTTTTGTACTCCTTATCAAAGGAGCAGATTTCCTGGTTTCGGGGGCTTCCTCTCTAGCCAAGAGATTCAATATATCAGATATCGCCATAGGCCTTACCGTAGTGGCTATGGGCACTTCAGCACCGGAGTTAGTAGTCAACATTATCTCAGGCTCTTCAGGACACAATGAAGTAGTCTATGGCAACATCATAGGATCGAACATTTTCAACATGTTCCTAATCCTTGGCCTGGCCGCTGTTATTTACCCCATTACAGTACAAAAAAATGCACTTTGGAAAGAGGTGCCGTATTCCCTCTTAGCTACAATCGTATTCTTCGTTTTGGTCAATGACGTAATATTCCTTGACAGTGCGCAAAACGAACTCAGCCTGACCGACAGTTTTATTCTGCTGGTTATGTTCGGGTTGTTTCTATTGTACATCTTCCTCAATGCTAAAAATACCGGAGAGGTCGATGGAGTTGATGATATCGTCATTTATGGTAATCTGAAGACGAGCGTCATGGTGCTTGCAGGAATGGGCGGCCTTTCAGTAGGTGGTAAAGTGATCGTGGACAATGCTGTAGAGTTAGCGCATATGTTCAACGTGAGTGAAAAACTTATCGGTCTCACCATATTAGCCGCTGGCACTTCCCTACCGGAATTGGCCACAACTGCTGTGGCAGCATTTCAAAAGAAATCAGATTTGGCCGTTGGCAATATCGTAGGTTCTAACATTTTCAACCTTCTACTTGTACTCGGTCTCACGGGACTTACCTCAGCTCCTTTGGTATATGACGCTGTATTAAACGTAGATGTCATTCTCATTATGATCGGCACCCTGATGATGTTTGTATTTATGTTCACACTGGACAAATACAAGATTGACAGAGTAGAAGGAGCAATCTATCTCGTTGGGTTTGTCGGATATACTTTCTACCTCTTTACCAGAATGTAGGGGGCTCCCAATACCGGAACTAGATCTGACTCTTAACAATATTTAACAGGCTCTCCCAAAGAGCCTGTTTTCGTTTGGGATAATTTGCAAGGCAGGCAACCACTTCAATACGACCTGCATTATAATGTCTAAAAACCAACTCCAAGACCTGACATTGAACGACGAGCGGCTATTTGAGCTCTGCAAAGCAAAGGATGCAAAGGCACAGGAACAACTGTACCGGCAGCATGCTAATGCTATGTTTCGACTGTGCCATAGGTATATGAAAGATGAGCACATGTCGGAGGAAGCCATGATTCAAGGTTTTTATAAAGTGCTTACCAAAATAGAGTCATTTGAATGGCGAGGAGCTGCCTCCTTCGTCGGTTGGATCAAAAGAATCATGGTCAATGAGTGTCTGATGCTGATCAGAAAACAGAAGAACAATCAAACAGGTACAGAGGCAGAAATGATGCTAGTGCCCAATGAGGACTTTGCTGAGAATGGTATACTGGCCGAGCAAATTCATCAAATGATCGCACAGCTACCAGATGGCTACCGGACAGTATTTAATCTCTATGTGATCGAAGGATACAGTCATAAGGAAATCGCTGATAAACTAGGTGTGCAAGAGAGCACCTCTAAATCACAATTAAGCAAAGCAAGGGCTTTATTAAAGAAGTGGGTGAAAAATTTAGATATGCTATGAAGGCAAACGAATTTGATAAAAAGATCAAAGGTCAGGTCAAAAAAGTAGAGCACACAGCTCCTTCTTATGTGACTTGGGATATCAACAAGTCATGGGATAAGATATCTCAGCTGTTGAAACAAGCCAGTCCAAAAAGTATGGTTTGGTACCTGTCACTGGCAGCAAGCGTATCAATGGTCATGGCCAATGTCTCTTTAGTGGACTATGAGTGGAAAAGTCAAGCCCCCAAACCACGGATGCAATCCAAATTAGCCAATTTAAATACCGAGACTCCAATCGTTAATACAACCGAAAATCAGTCTGGACATGCACAGTCTGATCTATATATGGTAGTGAACCCCAAAAAGGTATCTGCTATTCCAACTATCACATTAGCTCAGACACAGGCTGATTTTATCCCGTTGGCTCGTTACAGCTCAGCATTACAAGACGCTTCTTCAAGGGTTTCTTTCAAACCACTGCTGGCTACAGGTATCACTACTTCCGGGGCTCGCTTTAGCGGTGAGCTAATGGTCATTACCAACCATAGAATCAAAAATGCATCACTTGGAATGTCTCTTGAGATGAGCAGTCAAATTATCAATGGTATCGACCGGGAGGCATCAGCATCCAATCAATCACGTCAAACACTGTACATGAACATGGTCGTACTAAATGATCAGGCCAGAAGACCATGGACGGCTCGCATAGGTACTCCACTATGGCAAACAAACTCAGGAGATAGCACCGCCCCTATGATCAAAATGAACTATCAAACTAAAGTGGGTAGGCGCATCTACATTGGTCCAGAGATCATTTTCACTAAGGCCTTCAAACAAGTGTACCCGGGCATCTCTTTATCTTTTGGATAGGGTTCAATCCGGCTGTTTTCGTTGCAAAAGGTGTGGCCCATCCACTGATAATTAAGTTAGCGTCATCATAAAAAATAACAGTCAATCAGCTTGGACATTGACCGGATGTCTGTAATTTTGCCTTATAAAATAAAAGTTTTGTTACGAATTTTTCAATAATTCATCCTAGCTAATAAACAAAACCCAAGGGTCTGCCAGTTTTCTTTAAAGCGATCCAATTTTCATCAACCTTGAGGCAACATGATATCAACCATAATCTTCGATATGGATGGGGTAATTATAGATAGTGAGCCTGTCCACTATGAGATTGAAACATCAGTGATGACGGAGTTAGGCATATCTATAACCGAAAAGGAGTATCATGCCTTTGTAGGCCGTACAGCTGTCAGTATGTGGACTGAGCTGATCGATCGATTTGGTTTGAGCATTTCGGTTGAGGAGGCTATTCAGAAAAGTAAAGATCAGTACCACTACCGCTTATACCATACTGATCAGCCTCATTGCATTATGGGTACTGTAGCCCTAATAAAAGGACTCCATGCTATGGGCAAAAAACTAGTGCTCGCTTCCTCATCTACCCTTGAGAATATCCGAATAGTAATGGATAAACACCAACTCACCTGGTACTTTGATCAGATAGTGGGAGGTGATGAAGTGGTCAAAGGCAAACCAGACCCGGAGATATTTGCGCTCGCTGCAAAGAGAGCTAAAACATTACCGTCTCAATGTTTGGTGATCGAAGACTCCAGAAATGGTGTCGCCGCTGCTAAGGCCGCTGGTATGCGCTGCATTGGTTTTAATAACCCCTCCTCTCCGGGGCAACTGCTATATGATGCCGACCTGGTAGTCACTGATATGTCAACGCTCACGGCTGATAATATTTTTGACCAGCTACAGATGGTAAAGTCATCCTCATAGCCCACACTCTTTACCAAGCCCTCTATGATTCATTGCCAATGAATCAATAATTGTTCAAGTTTGTCTATCATAAATACGACTATGCTTCCTAAGATAAACCCAACGACCACTGATGCCTGGAAAAAGCTACAAGAGCATTTTACTAAGCAGAGCCAAATACATATAAAAGATCATTTTAGTAGCGACCCCAAGAGGTTTGAGAAGTATTCGATCGAATTTGAAAATATACTCCTTGACTACTCCAAAAATAGAGTCGATGATGAAACCATGAGTCTACTTATGCAGCTTGCTGACGAAGTAAAGCTGCAGGAGTGTAAGGAAAAGATGTTTGGCGGTGATCAAATCAACCTAACGGAGCGCCGAGCCGTCCTCCATGTAGCACTAAGGAATCGATCAGGTGCACCTATGACTTATCAAGGTCAGGATGTCATGAAGGATATCAATGGTGTCCTGGATCAAATGAAGAGGTTTACGGACAGGTTGCATTCCGGAGAAATGAAAGGCTATTCTGGTAAGCGGATAGAGCATGTAGTCAATATAGGTATAGGTGGTTCCGATCTAGGACCCTACATGGTCTGCGAAGCATTGAAGCCGTTTGAGAAGCCGGGGATTTCCACCCACTTTGTGTCCAACATCGATGGGTCACATTTACTGAGTGCACTTGAGCACATCGATCCGGAGACCACACTATTCATCGTAGCGTCCAAGACATTTACGACTCAGGAAACCATGACTAATGCTGAGTCTGCCAAGAAATGGTTTTTGGAGACTGCCAAAGACGAAAAGCATGTTAGTAAGCACTTCATTGCGCTTTCGACAAATCAAAAAGCTGTTGAAGCATTTGGGATTGATGCTGAGAATATGTTCCAATTCTGGGATTGGGTAGGAGGCCGATATTCCCTATGGTCGGCTATTGGTATGTCCATCGCCTGCTCTATCGGCTTTGACAACTTCGTAGAGCTTCACAAGGGTGCTGAAGCCATGGATCAACATTTCCTCAACGCTCCACACAAAGAGAATATCCCTACCATATTAGCGCTCCTGGGGGTATGGTACAACAACTTCTTTGAATCCAGAAGTCACGCAGTACTCCCCTACGATCAATACATGCACGCCTTCCCTGCTTTTTTACAGCAAGGAGATATGGAGAGCAACGGCAAAAGTGTCGACCGCTCGGGTAACCCTGTAAAATATCAGACAGGGCCCATAATCTGGGGTGAGCCAGGCACCAATGGTCAGCATGCCTTCTACCAGTTAATTCACCAGGGCACGAAGATCGTCCCCTGTGATTTCATCGCTGCAGCGAAGAGCCATAATCCCGTAGGTGACCATCATGAGAAGTTGATGTCTAACTTCTTTGCTCAGACAGAAGCATTGATGAAAGGTAAGCCGAAGGAAGAGGTAGTTGCAGAGTTTGAAAAAGCAGGGGTACCTGAAGAGGACATTAAGCGCCTGACTACCTATAAGGTGTTTGAGGGTAACAGGCCCACTAACTCCATCTTAATGGAAAGTATCACGCCAAGGACGCTGGGCGCATTGATAGCCATGTACGAGCATAAAATTTTCGTCCAGGGTATTATCTGGAACATCTTCAGCTTTGACCAATGGGGAGTCGAACTGGGCAAGCAGCTGGCTGGTAAGATCTTACCAGAATTGCTGGACGGGCAGGAAGTATCAAGCCACGATCAATCGACCAATGGCTTAATCAATGCTTATAAGGCCATGAGATAGTTACGGAAGTGATTTACTGATCACTTACCACGGCTCCATCCTCAAGTTTCACAATACGGCTGCCTGCCTCGGCATACTTTTCGTTGTGTGTCACCTGAATGATGGTCATACCCGACTCATTGAGTCTTTTGAACAGTTCCATGATCTCCTCGCCTTGCTCAGAGTGAAGATTTCCGGTAGGCTCATCAGCCAACAGTAGCTTAGGCTTGCCAATGATCGCCCTCGCAATACCAACCAACTGCTGCTGACCTCCAGAGAGCTGCTCAGGAAAGAGGTCTTTCTTTGCAACCATTTGAAAACGGTCAAGCATTTCAGCTACCATACTAGCCCTCTCCTTGCCCTTGACACCCCGGTATAAAAGTGGTGTCTCGATGTTTTCATATACCGTCAGCTCGTCGATCAAATGATATGCCTGGAAGACAAAGCCAATGTAGTTTTTATGAAGCTTGGAGGTCTTTCGGTCATTGAACTTGTGGACTGGTTCGTCTAGGAAGAAATACTCTCCGGCATTCGGCTTGTCCAGCATACCGATGATATTGAGTAAGGTGGACTTACCAGAACCGGAAGGTCCCATAATACTTACAAATTCACCCTCTTTTACATCAAGCTTAATGCCCTTGAGGATGAAGGTGCGCTGGAACCTTGAATCCACCCATTTATCTATATCATCTAACTTAATCATGCTTAGTTGTAGTTACTTGTTGATCGATCGAATTTAGCCAAATACTCGCAAAACTGTGCCAACAAATTAAGACATTGGAAAACAATTAGTTGCGCTCAATGCGCCTCAAAAAGGTGTACTGAAAAGGGACAGTAAAGTTCAAATATGACCACTGGGTATTACCACTGATTACAGATGGCAATCCCGTCACTGATAAGATTGTTGTTATTCCCGATGTTCGCTGCTGCAACTAAAATGTTCTGTCCAGGGCCACCATCAAGATGGATGCGCAAACTACCGTCAAACTTGAGAAGATCACTATAGGTAAACATTGTGTTCTCATCGGTCATTAAAAAGGTGACTTGAGAACTACTCTCCCCCGAAGCTCCATAAACAGGGCTCAGCACCGATACCAAAGGCCCATCGTCTCGCACCGAGCCAGCATGTAAATGAACAGGGTGAAAGATCTCACCAGTAGTATTAAGAAGTTGAATAGACACGTCTAATCCTCCAGTGGTCAACTCTTTGAAAGTCGCCGTACCCGAAATGCCAAACTCAGAGGCCGAATACAGATTGTAGACTACCTGGTTGCCAGTGAAGTCACCAGTAGCTGTTGGCTCTTGCTCATCAGAACCACATGATAACAAAAAAAACAATGGGATTAATGCTAATAACTTCATGACTGGATCTTTAATATGCTAACAACAACGAAACAAATATAAATCCCTGATACAATCTTTTAAAAATAATGTTAGCCTTTAACCGAGAAAACCACAAAATGAAGCACCAATGTTGATAGCGTGACTACTCGTTTCTCAAAATGTCCACCGGGTTGATACGTGAAGCCCTAAGCATAATGCCAGCAATAGAAAATATGGAGATAGTGCTGATGATTATCACAGGTATCAAAAAATGAAACCACGAAGGGGTTATGTGATAAGCGTAGGTTTGTAGCCACTCCTGCACAAGCCACAGCGCCAATGGAATAGATATACCAAAAGCAATTAGCATAATCCTAAAAGTATCTTTAGAGAGTGCACCAGAAACCTGCATGAAGCTGGCGCCCAATGTTTTCCTTATGCCAATCTCTTTTTGCTTCTGGAAAATCACGACATTCATCAATCCTACCAAGCCCATTGCTGCCAGGATGATAGCGATGATAGACAAGAAAGTGAATAACTGCTGGGCCTGGCGCTCTGATCGATATATCTGATCAAAAAGCGTATCGTGGAAGTAGTACTCAAAGGGGTTAAGCGGATAAATCTCGTTCCATCTTGCCTCAAGCATTGCTAATGCTTCATTTTTAGCTGCCATGTTACCGGAAAGGCTTACTGAAAAATAGTCGACATCATTATCTCTATAGCGTATGACGATCGGTGGTATCTCCTGCTTCATGGAGGCATGATGGTAGTCTTTCAATACGCCAATGATTTTCCGTTCGCCTCTACCCATTTTTATTTTTTGGTTCAGGGCTTGCTCTGGTTTAGCTATTCCCAGTTTGACGAGTGCTGACTCATTGAGAAGCACAGCATTTTCATCTGACTGCAAGGAGCTCGAGAAATTACGACCTACTAATACCTCAATCCCAAAGACATCAAGATAATCCTCGTTGGCTCCATAGACCTGTACAGTACTTCCCTCTTCAGAATTAGCCGGAAGTATCTTAACATCAGTTGCTGTTCCCATCCATATACCGGGAATACTCGTCGACATTGCCGCACGATCCACCCCCGGTATTTCTGATAAGCCCTCATGGAAGACGGAAGCTGTCACCACCTCGCCTTCTATATTTCTAGGGCCATTGATCACAAGCACCTGATTCGTGTCCAGTACCTGCTTCTGACTCATGATATAGTAGAACTGATGCCTGACCGTGATCGCACCTACCAGAATGATGAATGCTAATGAAAACTGGAGGAATACCAGGTATCTACGAGCTCTGACGCTTCCGACACTCACCTTGGTTTTACCACTCAGGGCACTAGTGAGCTTGACCCCTGCTGCCAGCTGCGAAGGATACCAGCCACATACCAAAATCGACAATGCGAGCAACCCAAAATTGGCGAACCAAAACAAGCCATACCCATAGAGACTGGAATCGATGCTTTGATCCATGCCGATGAGGTCAAAAGGTAGTTTGAGTTGAAGTAACGTAAGGGCCAGCACCATAGCTCCCAATACGAGCATGGATGCCTCGATCAAAGCATCTAACCTCAGCTGCCACCGATCCGATCCCAGGGCTTTCCTGATGCCTGCCTGACGCGCCTTGGTGGTCGATCTGGTCGCCGCTAGATTGATATAGTTGACTAGCGCAATGATCAGAACAGCCAAGCCTATCGCCCCCATGGCCAGAACCACAGAAGCACTTTCCACTTGTGCATACTCATAGGTATAGGGATCACTGAGGTGCACATCCAATAGCGGTTGAAAATGCATCTCAATTGATGATGTAGTACTATACTCAGGGAAATGTCTTGACCAGAAATCAGGTTGGAAATTGGGAGCCAGTGGTGTGCTTTGCATCTCCACATAGGTGGCAAAGAAGTTCCAACGCCAATCATTAGCTGCATACATCGGCTTCAAGGATTTCGTTGATACCAATATCTTTGGCGAAACATGACTCGTCTGTGGCAGTTCTTCAAAGACACCACTCACCGTCAGTGTATATCGGCCATCTTCACTATCCAGATAGAACGTTTTTCCGCTAGGGTCATCAACACCAAATATTACACTGGCCGTCTCTCTGCTCACAATAGCCGAACCTGGCTGGCTCAAGGCTGAACCAGTCCCAGAGAGCATTTGCAAGCCCATAAAGTCAATGTAATGCTCATCCGCAAAACCTACCCCCTTTTGATCCAGCGGCTTATTATCATAAGTCACTGCCGCGTGGCGATCCAACATGTAGAGTCTGGTATATGCCTTGATGGTGGGCTGCTCATGGGCTAGCAGTTCTCCTACCGGAAAAAAGTTAGTAGCGAAGGTGGTTGGTTCACCAGATTCTCTCACCAGAGACAGTAGCACACGATACTTATGGTCAACCTCAGGTATCTGCCGGTCATAGCTGTGATGATAATAGACAAATTGAGCCATCATAAACAAGACACCAAAGGCAATGGTCAGACCAGCAAGATTGAGCAAGCTATATGTCTTGCTCTTTCCGAGGTTTCTCAATACTGCAATGAATGTGTTTCTGATCATGTTATTAGTGTTTATGTTAATTGACCGGCTTGGGAGAAGTTCTTTTCATCTAGAGCTGACCTAAAGTAGAAAATGCACTCAAAATGAAATCAGTAAAATAACCAGGCCTCTAATCTTAAGACCCTTGGAGATCTTACCGATAAATAATTAAGCATCATCGGTCATTTTACAACACAAAGTCAAGCGCCATGCCATTTATTTAAAGATCTGATTATCAGAAATATAATGAATAAAAGTAAATGGAGATCGTCTCAATATGAAACAATATCAATGGTCAATATGACACAGTCTTTTAAATATGGTAAAGTAAGTTTACCATTACCAAAAATCTAGTGATGAGAAAATTTGAGAATCTTACTAATCTGTCAGCCGCTGTTGGTGAAGAAATTGGGCAGAGTCCGAAGTTTAAGATTACACAAGAGCGTATCAATGACTTTGCCAAAGTCACCCTTGATGAACAGTGGGTACATACACAACCTGAGAAGGCGGCACTGGACTCTCCATTCAAGACGACTATTGCTCATGGTTATCTTACCCTGTCGCTCATCCCCCATCTCATCAGTCAGGTCTTCTCTGTTTCATCAGTCAAAATGGCTGTCAACTACGGTTCCGATAAGGTGAGGTTCATGTCGCCGGTAGTGGTGAATAGCAGTATTTACCTATCGGTAAAACTGGTAAGCACTAAGGCCATCGATAGGGGTATGAATGTCTCTACGGAATGTACCGTACACATCGAAGGTTCAAAGAAACCCGCATGCGTGGCTGAACTCATCACCTTGATGTACGAGTGACAAAATCTAATGATGAACTCCTGAGGTTGGGATAATGAGCTGCTGAATTTCACAATTTTTACTGATGAGGCCCTTAAATAAGCAGCTGCTTTACCAACACCAAGGTACCATGGCTACCAATTGACGTGGCTGATACACTTCGGTCGAATGACATGAATAGGTGATCAATTATGAAAATGATTGACTTTCTTTGAAATATGCGTCAAGGTCTTGGAACCGCCATCTTATTTTTTAGCCGATCATACGTGATCGATGCTAAAGCCAAAAACCTACTAAAGGGCAAAGGACGGTCGAAGAACGCACAAATGACCAAGGCACTCGCGACGAGAGCCCTTCAATGTGCACGTCAATCCGGCCTCCCTGTTTATCAGATTGACGAGCAACAGCAGTTCGGTGACACTTTTGGTGAAAGGATATCCAATGCTTTCCAGACTGTTTTCTCAAAAGGCTATGACGCTGTGATATGTATTGGCAATGATGCAGCTAGTCTTGATCATGTCAATTGGGATCAGCTATCAAGAAGCTTGTCCAATGGGGAAAATGTTATTGGTCCTGACTTTCGAAGTGGCGCATACCTCATAGGGCTCACCTACCACAGCTTTAGAAAGGGACAATTTCAAAACCTGCGCTGGCAAACAAAACATCTGCTTAGTGATCTGAGGGATTTTTGTCAAACCTACCACGAACTTGAGCAGGTAGGTGACATAAATGATTGGACTGATCTCCGGTTGATCTCAAGATCGATTGCCAGTATCAGGAGATTATTAGCTTCAATTTGCCGTGCTGACTTCATTACCGACCTCAGGATTCTATTCTTTTGTTTTGACTGTCAAGTCAATGTGGGTCTAAGAGCACCTCCAAAGGCACTCTCCATCTAGGCCCTTACATCCTTTCAATATTGTTTTCATCACACACATTGCTATGCAGTGTGTCCAGTCCATTACTTCCCAATAATAGAATCAGACCATGAAAGACACATACTACAACAAAGAAGACCTTAACAAATTCGGTAACATCACGGAGTGGCAGAAAGAACTAGGAGATAAATTCTTCAGCTATTACGGTAGTGTTTTTGAAGAAGGTGCTCTTACAAAACGTGAGAAAGCACTCATCGCACTTGCGGTAGCACACGCCATACAATGTCCTTACTGCATCGACGCGTACACCGGAGATACCCTCAAAAAAGGTGTAGACGAGGAACAAATGATGGAAGCTATACATGTGGCTGCAGCTATCAGAGGTGGCGCAACGCTCGTACACGGCGTACAAATGATGAATCAGGTCGAAGAAAAGACGATGTAGCATGAGTAGCATTCAATCTTTACAAAGGCGAAAGCACGAGCTGTCGAAAGCTCAGGCACAACTTGACACCCTTGATGATCACGAAGGGCTGGGTATCTCATCATTTCAGGAGAGGTTGGAATCCATTGGTCTCTATCCATTGAAGCCTACCGGAATCGACATTTTCCAGGTCAATATTGGTAAGATGTGCAACCAGGTGTGCAAGCACTGTCATGTGGATGCTGGTCCGGATCGTAAAGAAATTATGACTCGGGAAACGATGGCTCAATGTATAGATGCGTTAGCCGGGACGGACATCAAAACCGTTGACCTAACCGGCGGGGCACCTGAAATGAATCCGGATTTCAGATGGTTTGTAGAGGAACTCTCAGCCATTGGTAAAAGCATCATTGTGCGTTGCAATCTCACGATCATCGTGGCTAATCCTAAATACTATGACCTACCGGAATTTTACAAACAGCACAAGGTCAATGTCGTATCTTCCCTTCCCTACTTCAGTTCTAAACGGACAGATGCACAACGGGGAACGGGAGTATTTGACCAATCAATTCGTGCGTTGAAGCTACTCAATGAGGTGGGTTACGGTCTACCAGACAGTGAACTAAAGCTTGACCTGGTATATAATCCGTCGGGGGCATTCTTGCCCGGAGATCAGATGGATCTTGAGAAGCAGTTTAAAGACAAACTGAAGAGTGGATATGACATAGACTTCAACAACCTATTTAGCATCACCAATCTACCTGTGAGTCGATTCCTCGATTACCTTATCAATAGCGGTAATTATCAAGACTACATGACGGAGCTGGCCAATGCCTTTAATGCGTCGGCTGCTACGGGTGTCATGTGTCGAAATACGCTGAGCGTGGGCTGGGATGGCTATTTATATGATTGTGATTTCAACCAGATGCTGGAGATGAAGTTAGATCATCCCAATCAACACATATCTGAATTTGATATTAAGTCGCTGAACAAACGTACAATCAAAATCAATCAGCACTGCTACGGCTGCACGGCGGGTGCCGGATCAAGTTGTGGAGGGGCGACTACCTGAGTGCTTTCAACGCATCAGGATCAAAATCATAAGTTGAAGAATGATCATTCAAAATCAGCTTAATACTACCTTTGTGACATGATCGGCACTAAACAAATGCTCCTGGCACGTTGGTATAAATTCCTATACTCTTATGTAGTTCTCATGCTGTTGGTGGTAGTGGGAAGTATAATCGAATCTTGTGGCTCAGTAGAATGTGATGCTGAACCCGTCCAGTTTCGACTTGTGTCATTCTCAGCTGACCTGGTACGTATCACCGGGGAAGAAGCTTTCAATGATCAGGTCGATTTGTATGAAATAGAATCGTACCAGCCTTCATCAGTGGGAATTCGCTTCGACAGCCTGGCCATCCGTACGGCGAATACTATTGATGGCATTTCACTTAACCGTGACACCAAAGCTGGTTGGGGACTTAATTTCCTCATGGCCTGCTCACCTTCCACTTCCTTTGAAGCCCTGGAGGATGTGGAAATCATTTCAGATACGGACTATGATGCGGGGCATCCTGCCGGGACTAACTTACACGATATCATCTCCATCCGTCGAGCGACTTTCAAAGATGGCCTGCCGATACCCTCGGTGATCCTCGGTTTTGAAGTAGATAACCAGGATTTGCTCTTTACTTTTGATAAGGCGCCTGATCAGAGTCTGAGCCATAATCTAAGTATAACTTACGTGATGTTGGATGGCAGGAGGTTGAGTCAGGGTTTAGAAACCACTAACATCAAACCTTGATGTCCTCTAACAAGTCAATTAACTACTTCCGGTTCTAATCATAGTTCAATCCGTAGAGAATCGACCACAAACATGTTTTCATCAATATAATCGTAATATGTATTTGGAAAACGTAACGAGTCAATTGATGAATGGACCTTCTCAAAACTTTCTTCCTCGCATATACCAAAGTTGCAATGCGAATTTCTCACTAGGCGATATACTGGGCCATCAGGAATGCTTATAAAAAGCACTTTATTTCTATAGTAGAATACTTGATAATCAAATTTAAACTTAGGTTCGGATTGAATTATTGTGAATGATTTTAAACTATCACCAAATGACTTATTAATTGTCCATGTTAAATCTTCGTGACCACTCTTAGACGAACTGAGTAGAGTATCTAATCTATAAATGAATCTCAGCACTTCATCAGTTGTCTCTCCCAAAGTATCATATTCTATTAAACTGTCATCTATTGTAAACATGTTTACCTCATAGCTATCCAGTCTGATGCAACTTATTGTGGCCCACGATAACAAGGACAGGCTTATTATATGGGCTTTCAACACATTAGCCCTTTCCATATTATCGCTTCTTAATAAAGATCTACTCACACCACATTCACCTCAGGTACTATACTAATCCCAAACTTCTGCATTACTGAAGCCTGGATAGCGAGCGCCAGTTTGAAGATGTCTCGTCCCTTGCCCTGACCATAGTTGACCAGCACTAATGCCTGATGCTTATGTACACCAATGTCCCCATCTCTGAAGCCCTTCCAGCCACATTGCTGGATGAGCCAGCCTGCGGGGACTTTAGTCTGAGTTGCGTCAACCTCATATCCAGGCATATCAGGATACTCGGCTTTCACTTTATCAAATTGACCTTTAGATATTGTTGGATTCTTGAAGAAGCTGCCTGCATTACCAATCTCGGCCGGATCAGGCAGTTTGCTCTGGCGGATCCTGATCACCGCATCGGATACAGCTTTAATAGACAGCTCCTCTACTCCCATTTCCGATAGGGTGTCAGAGATAGCCCCATAGCTGGTGTTAAATGTAGGCTGTTTATTTAGTCTCAAGTTAACCGCGGTAATGACATACTCGCCTTTTGCACTCGTCTTGAAGATGCTCTCCCGATAGCCAAACTCACAGTCGGATGCGGTAAACATGTGCCGACTCCCATCTTTGAGCGCTACTGCCTCCAGTGAGTTGAAGACTTGCTTGATCTCCACGCCATAAGCACCAATATTCTGCATTGGGGCGGCACCTACCGTCCCCGGTATCAATGATAGATTCTCGATTCCCGCCCAGCCATTTGCGATAGCGTGAAGTACAAAGGAGTGCCAGTTCTCACCTGCGCCTACACTGACCCAGATATGCTCGTCATTTTCCTTAATGACGCTAATACCCGTGATCTCGTTTTTCAGCACCACCCCTTCAAAATCACGTGTGAGCAGGATATTGGAGCCACCACCTAAGAGAAGCAGTGGTCTGCTTTCCAAAAAATCCGTCTCTATAAAACCGATCAATGACTCCACATCGCTAAATCTGCCAAACAGTTTTGCCTGTTGATCCAGCCCAAAAGTGTTGAATGGGCGCAATGACTCATTTTGCGATAGGTTCATCTAATCATCAAATATCTTGACCTTGTTGGCAAAAATGCGCAAAACCACACCGCTACTGAGGATGATGGCCAAATAAATCCCCGCCATAGACCAGTCCGCAAAGATGGTGCTGCCCATAAAAAACAAGATGCAGTAGGCCATTGCGATAGCGGCAAGCCAGCAGATGGTGAGGTAGCCCAATTCACCTGTGTTAGCGGAATTCTGATAAGGCCCCCAGCTCCCGCGTGGCTGGATGCGTTCATAGAACGACTTCAATATACTATCGTCTGTAGGCTTGGTGAGAAGGGTCGCGGTGATCCAGGCAACCGTCGTAAAGCCTACCGTCACGAAAAATGAATTGGGAAACTCCATGTCCAGGCCATAGCGCGCGATGCTGTAGCCGACAAATGGCGCAATGGTGGCCACTATCTCGCTCCAGGCGTTGATGCGCCACCAGTACCAGCGCAGGATTAATACCATACCCAGCCCAGCGCCACATTCCATCAAAAACTGCCATACACCGGAGATATTGTTGATCTGAGAAGTAGCGTACAAAGCGATCACCATCACCAGGAGTGTTCCTGCTCTTGAGGCGAGTACAAATTGCTTTTCGGTGGCTTCCGGTTTGATATATCGCTTATAAACATCGTTGATGAGGTAGCTGGTACCCCAATTGAGTTGGGTGGAAATAGTACTCATATAGGCGGCAAAGAAGGCCACAAGCAGTAATCCCCTCAGGCCGTCAGGTAGGTAGTCTTTCATGGCCATGACATAGCCCAACTTCTTATCATCCGCCGGCAGATCAGGGTAGAGCACAACTGCCGCAAGCGCCACAATAATCCATGGCCATGGTCGGATGCAGTAGTGCGCGATCTGAAAAAACAAAGTCGCGTAGACCGCATGCTTCTCATTCTTGGCGCTCATCATTCGCTGTGCGACATAGCCACCTCCACCCGGTTCATTGCCGGGGTACCAGCTGGCCCACCATTGTATGCCGATGAAGGCGAAGAAGCTACCCAGGCTCAGGGTGAGCGTGGTAGCCGCTCCCGATGCATCGCCATCTCCGATAGCAGGGAAGAAGCTAAAGCTACTTGCCGGTAGGCTGGACTTCAGTCCTTCGATACCGTTGATCTCGCTCGAATCCAATACCAAATAAGCCAATACAATACTGCCGGTCATGGCCATGACAAACTGTATCACATCGGTAAACGCAACACCCAACAACCCAGAAGTAGCGGAATAAATGACTACAATCAACATGGCCAAAGCGGTGTACATCAGCAATTGATCATCGGGCACATTGAAGAAAACCTTAATGAGCGACATCAAGGCTACATTGACCCAGCCAATAACCAGTGCGTTGAGAAACAGGCCAAGGTAAACGGCCTTGAATCCACGTAGAAAAGAAGCGGCCTTACCAGAATAGCGGATCTCTACCAACTCCACATCGGTAAGGATATTCGCTCTGCGCCAGTATTTGGCAAAAAAGAAAGTGGTTAGCATACCGCCCGCGAGCATGTTCCACCAGAGCCAGTTGCCGGCGATACCACTCTGAGCGACCAGTTCCGTAACAGCAAGAGGTGTGTCAGCGGCGAATGTGGTAGCGACCATCGAAGTACCGGCGATCCACCAAGGTAGATTTCGGCCTCCGAGAAAAAAGCTCTCGATGCTCTTGCCTGCTGAGTTGCGAAAAGACAAACCCACCCCGAGAATAAGGAGGGTAAAGAAAATAATGATGACGTAATCAAGCGTCGCTAAAGCCATGGCAAAAAAATGGTTAATGGATAACTGACAATGGATAGTGTTTCAATCCTCAATTATCCATTGTCAATTAAACTAGGCGATATTAGTATAAACCGCCTGCACATCATCGTCATCTTCGATTTTATCGATCATTTTGCTAATCTCTTCCATCTGCTCGTCGGAAAACTCCACGGGAGTTGTAGGAAACCGCTGAAGCAGCGCCTTATCCACTTCAATATTCATTTCCTCAAATGCCTTTGATAGCGTACCAAAATTGGTATAGTCAGCCGTCACGTAGACACGGCCTTCATTCTCTTCGATCTCTTCTAGCCCTGCGTCGATCATCTCCAGCTCCATCTCTTCAAGGTCCATCTCATCCGTCTTGTCGAATTCGAATGTGGCCTTGCGATCAAACATGAACTCAAGCGAACCATTGGGGACCACACCTCCACCGGCTTTGCTGAAGTAAGCCTTGACATTAGCCACAGTACGCGTTGTATTATCGGTAGCGCATTCCACAAAGACCAACACACCATGTGGCCCTTTGCCCTCATAGTTGACCTCTGTGTACTCTGCCGCATCCTTGCCCTCCGCCCGCTTGATGGCATTCTCAATGTTGTCTTTGGGCATATTCTCCGCCTTGGCATTTTGGATAGCCGTGCGCAGTTTTGCATTCATTTCCGGGTCAGTCCCGCCCTCTTTAGCCGCTACCGTAATGGCCTTGGCCAGCTTAGGAAATATCTTGGACATCTTATCCCAACGCTTCTCCTTTGCTGCTCGACGATATTCAAATGCTCTTCCCATGGTATCAGATTTATGAGTCCACAAAAATATAAATAGTCATGACTCGATCATCATGACTGATACCAAATTACTCGAGTTCATTCCCTACCGGAATAATGATGTTCGCACCGAAAGTCTGATCAAAATCAATATCTCATAGTAGAACCACCGATGTATGAATGAGCTACATAAACTAATTCAATGCACTCCAGCGACAGACTATAAATCCCACTTTGTGCTAAATTAGCCTATGGCTGAATTTACCTCCATCATCCACGACTTCAACACAGAGCTTTGGAGACATCACTTACCTGTACCTACCGAAATAGCCGAGCAATTCATTGAAGGCGACAATCGTCGTGTTATTTGCACGCTGATGGGAGACTATAAGATGAACAGTGCCCTTATGGCCTCCAAGGAGTACTGGTTCATCTTGCTAAATAAAGGCATTCGCAATAAGTACGGTCTGAATACTGGCGATGCGGTGAAAGTACATCTTGAGAAAGATCGCTCCGAATACGGTATGGAGATGCCTGAGGAAATGATGGTGGTCATGGATCAGGATGAGACCGGCACGCAGTATTTCAAAGCACTCACTATGGGTAAGCAGCGTAGCTTACTCTACATCATCAATAAAGTTAAAAACCCCGATAGTAGAATCAATAAGGCTTTGGCTATCATGGATCATCTCAATGAAGCGCAAGGCAACCTCGATTTCAAAGCGCTCAACGTAAAGATCAAGGAGTATAACCAAAGAGGTAAATTGCGGTAGCTAAAACCAGATAACAAGTGGCATCCAACACAACATCACTCAGCCTGAGGGGGCAGATGGCAGCCCAGACCGTCTTAAGATCAGACTTCAAAGTCTATTTCGAAGCACTTGAAAACCTCTATCATCCGACTGATAATCCTGAGGGGACATTCCCACTCAATGTGGCCGAAAACAAGCTCTCATGGCCTTTGTTAAAAAAGAAACTGGGAGAGCTTACCCGAGAGAATGAAATTCCCTCGTGGGTGGCAGGCTATACTAACGCCAATGGAGCTCCTCCTTTTCGAGAAGCGTTGGCGGCCTTCATGGAGAGGCATCTGACCAAGTGTCCAATCGACCCTGAGCACCTTGCCACATCAGCCGGTGCTACAGCGGTCATAGAGATGACTACTCAAATTCTCTGCGATACGGGTGATATGGCAGTGTTCCCGGTACCTTCCTACCCTGTCTACAAGCAAGATATCGGCAATAAGTCGGGAGTAGAGCGGTACAATCTTGTCACTCATACAGCATTGGGTGAACTAGTAGAGGGGGCGCCACTGACCTTGGCGATGATTGACAAAGCCCGGCTAGATATTGAATCCCAGGGCAAAAGATTTAGGCTGCTGGTGTTAACCTCGCCTGACAATCCCACCGGCCAGGTCTATACTCCTGTGCAACAAAATGCAATAGCCGATTACTGCATCGAGCATGAGATACACCTCATAGTCAATGAAATCTATGGACTATCTCTGGTTAATACCACAGATCCTGAGATTAAGGATGACTATGTTCATCAGCCCATATTCAGCTCTTTCGCTAAGGTCATGCAAAGTAAAAAAAGTGACTATTTGCATCTCTGGTATGCCCTATCTAAAGATTTTGGTGCGTCAGGCTTCAGAGTTGGAGTGGTCTATTCTCTCAACGAGGATTTCCTCACCGGCTATACTAACTACAATGCGCCGCATATGGTCTCCAACTACACCCAGTGGCTGTTCCAGATGGTCTTTGATGATGATCGATTTCTTCAGCACTACATCAAAACAAACCAAGAACTCCTGACAGCATCCTACTGTGCCTTTACCTCCATGTTGAAGTCAAATGATATACCCTACGTGCCTGCTGCAGGTAGCCTTTTTATCTGGGCTGATTTCTCTCGACTCGTACCGGAAAAAAGTCAGGAAGCCGAGGATACACTTTGGATGGACATCTATCAAAAGACGGGCATACTGCTTACTCCCGGTAAAGGGTTTGGGCATGATGCAAAAGGTCAGTTTAGGATTGTGTACAGCTGCTTTCCTTTGGATGACCTGCAGGTCGCTATTGATCGATTGGACGCCTATCTAAAGTCAAAGACTTAGGGCGTTCTAAAGAACTATTTCTCTGTAAAATGCACCACACGCCTTGTCATGGCTATCCAAAAGGGACTAATGAAAATAGTAATAGCTATCACGATGATGGTCAGTTGATAGGTGAAGCTGGTGATGATACCGTGACTCTGCCCCACTGAGGACAGCACAAAGCTGAACTCACCAATTTGCGCTAGCAGTGCTCCACCAAAGGCCGCCTCGCGCCAGTCACTACCCAGCGATTTCAATGCCAGCGTATTAATTCCATGGTTGGATAGGTAAGCGGCTATGACCACCAAAGAAACGGTCAGCACATTTTCTGCTAAGAAGTCAAGATCTATCAACATGCCCACCGAGACGAAGAACACCGAGACGAGCACCACCCTGAAGGAGTGCAAGCTGTCGTGCAGCCACTTGGTGGAGTTAGAAGCGTGTATAAACATACCGGAAATGAGCGCACCCAAACTCGCAGAAAGCTCGAATAGCGATGTGCCTAGGGCCAATCCAAAGCAGGCCACCAGCGCTGCAAAAATCTGAAGCTCATGATCCTTCTTGAGTACATCTTCGAAGGGCAACCTGATCCGCTTTTTCTTAAAGAGATAAACCAGCGCTCCTACGATGAGCATACCGCCAATCAATTGGAGCGTAACCTCTTGTGTGTTGATTTCATCGCCGCTCATGACCGTGATAATGATAATCATAGGAACAATGAGGATGTCTTGCGTGAGCAGAATACTAATCACGTTTTGGTTGACGGGTGCATTTGGGTTTTTGAGTGTCTCTATCAGTTTGATCACCACCGCTGAACTACTGATACTTATGATAAAGCCGAGAAGGATCATGCGGTTAATCGGCCAACCAAGGAAATAACCTAAGGCAAACGTCAAGACCAGGCTAAAAACCACTTGCATGCCCGTACCAAAAAATGCTATGCGCCATCTCTTCACAAAGTCCGGAAGGGATATCTCCATCCCAATGAAGAACATCAATATGATCAACCCGATATCTCCCATCCGCTGTGCAAAGCCTATATCCTGCACCATACCAACACCGTGGGGGCCAAGCACCACCCCGGAAAGGATGTAGGCGATAATGTAGGGCTGACCAAACTTGCGTAGGATCAGGCCAATAATCACAATCGCCAAACTGATAGCCAGCAACAAATTGATCTCAAATGATAGTGCACTTAGCAGCATGCATCAAAGTTACCAATCTACAATGTCAGTTAGCAACCATCCGAAAAAAGGATTTGCACCACAGTCGTTTCCTGAAATCAATTACTTCTCTTTTGCCATGCTTCTGCTTTACTTTGCGCTTCAAATAATCACAGGCATGGACACTCCAAAAAAGGAATCGCTCAATTTCATAGAACAAATGATCGAAAAGGATCTGGCGGCTGGCAAGGCGAAGACCGTCAAGACACGATTCCCCCCTGAGCCCAACGGATATTTGCATATTGGTCATGCTAAGTCCATTTGTCTCAATTTTGGCCTTGCCGAGAAATATAATGGCACCTGCAACCTCCGTTTTGACGATACTAATCCTGAGAAGGAAGAAGTAGAGTATGTCGATAGCATCAAAACTGACATCAGATGGTTGGGGTTTGATTGGGAAGATCGGGAATTCTTTGCCTCAGACTACTTCGATCAGCTCTATGACTTTGCCATTCAGTTGATAAAAGATGGTAACGCCTATGTGGATGAACTCTCTCAGGAGGATTTCAATGCCATCAAAGGCACGCCCACAGTTCCTGGTAAGGAGAGCCCCTACCGGAATAGACCCGTAGACGAGAGTCTAACGCTACTTGACGAAATGAAGGCGGGTAAGCATCCCAACGGAAGTATGGTGCTCCGCGCTAAGATCGACATGAGCTCTCCTAACATGCATATGCGCGATCCGATCCTCTATCGTATCAAGCATATGCCGCACCATCGTACCGGCGATCAGTGGTGCATCTATCCAACCTATGACTTTGCTCATGGACAGTCCGATAGCATCGAAAATATCAACTACTCGCTCTGTACGCTGGAGTTTGAGGTGCATCGACCACTGTACGAATGGTGTATCGAAAAGCTCGGCATCTTCCCGTCAAAACAGACAGAATTCGCGCGTCTGAACCTGAGCTATACCATCGTGAGCAAGAGGAGTCTGAGAGAATTGGTCGAGGGAAATCATGTGTCCGGCTGGGACGATCCTCGCATGCCTACCATCTCGGGCATTCGCCGCAGAGGTTTTACACCTACCGCAATCAGGAAATTCGCTGATACAATCGGAGTAGCCAAGCGCAATGGTATCACCGATGTAGCGGTGCTCGAGCATGCCGTGCGTGAAGACCTCAACAAGGTAGCTCCTCGCGTATTTGGCATTATGGATCCCGTAAAGCTGGTCATTACCAACTGGCCGGAGGGTAAGACAGAGATGATGACAGCCACCAACAATCCTGAGGACGAATCAGCCGGAACCAGGGAAATGCCTTTCACCCGCGAGCTATACATCGATAAGTCTGACTTCAAAGAAGATCCTCCAAGCCCAAGAAAATGGTATCGCCTCGGGCCTGACAGAGAAGTGAGGTTGAAGTCCGGCTATATCATCAAATGCACTGGTTTCAAAAAAGGTGATGATGGAGAAATCGAGGAGATCTATGCGGAGTACGATCCGGAAACACGCAGTGGACAGGATACTTCTGGTAAGAAAGTTAAGGGCACACTGGGCTGGGTATCAGCAGATCATGCCGTCAAAGACGCGGAAATCCGTCTCTATGACAGGTTATTCCTAACGGAAAACCTGGGCAGCATTGATGATGATTTCAAGAACCACCTCAATCCAGACTCACTGACAATCTCTAAGAAGGCTGTGCTGGAGCCCTCTCTGGCCAATGCCAAAGTGGGGGATATATTCCAGTTTGAGCGGATTGGATACTTCCGGGTTGATGAGGATACGACCAGCGATCAATTGGTCTTTAACCGAACGATCACGCTACGAGACAACTGGGCCAAGCAGGAAGGCAAGTAAATGGATAAAAAGAAGGAATGCCCCTCATGCGCCATGGAGGTTGATGCGGACAGCACCACCTGCCCTATTTGTGCGTATGAGTTCCCAAAGAGCAATTGGGGACTACAGCTCGTAGCGGTCGGGCTCTTGATTGTGATATTACTTTATTGGATATTTTAGCAGCGCACTATTTTATCCTTCGGGCAAACATTATCCCTGGCCATGGAAAGATTTCATTTAGTGGTCTTCCTATGTACCAGCCCGCAGAAAGTGACGCTTTGAATAGCCATTTGTCTCCCATATCAGTCCGATAGCCGACCCCAGTGAATGAAACCACATCAAATGTCCTCGTCTTTTCGCTAATTCCAGCATCTTCGAACGACTTGAAACGAAGATAAGGAGTGAGCGCTAATCCAAGTTCCCAATGCTTACCTAGAGTGTAGTGGGATGATAAAGGCAGGAAAACATCCACAGAGGAGGCCAAGTTATAACCACCTCTTGGCATAACTGACAAACCGCTTCTTAAACTAAAAAAATTACCATTTCCTAAATTCTTCATCTCTCGCAAATAGCTGAGAGAATAAAAACCACCATTACCTGAAACTTCAGCGGCAATAAAACTCTTATTTTGACTAAAACTCTGATAGAATAAGGCAAAAAGCAATGTGCAGATGAAAAATAGCTTTTTCATAACATCTAAGGTTTGTATCTGTAAGCTACTCGATTTTCATTGCAATCAAAATAGCTCAAATCGACAGACTATATTGGGTTCTAGTGAGACACCCTACCACCATTCAACTCCATCGGATAAGGTGATTTTCATCAGTCGCACAGATAGTATTTGAACTTACCTTTGTCGTGACTGGTTAAGTCTTAAACATTCAGTCAATGAAATACCTTTACCTTTTCTTCTCAATTTCTCTGTTTAATCTAGGCTGTGAGCGTTCTCCTCGGCTGCCTACGACCAGTTCTTCCGAAGTAGTCCAGACTTTCGACGGACAGCAGTTTGGGGAGCACTGGTACGACGGGTTGGGTGAAATTGCCAGTTATGAACTCAGCCAGGCACGCTATGGTGAGTTGCACAAAGGTGAGGCGGTGATGATTTTCGTCACGGAACCTTTCTCAAAGAGCAAGCAGGTCAAGCTTGACAATCATGACAATAACAATCCGGATCAGGCCAGTGTGCTGAAGCTCAACTTCACCAAAAAGTTTTTGACAGGCATCTACCCCTACTCTATGATGCTTTCCACTTTTACGCCCGTCGATGGTGGTCAAAGCAGGCCTCCTCTCAAGATGACCATGAGTTCGCAAGAGTGGTGCGGGCATACTTACACTCAGCTCAACCAGCGTGGGGCTGGCTTTGATGCATCGACTTACTCCTACTTCGAGTCTGAAGGTGATCGTCAGTTTACTATCAATGAGACATTAACCGAAGACGAACTTTGGACGAGGATCAGGCTCAACCCATCAGAACTACCTACCGGAAAAGTAGACCTCATCCCCGGCATCTTCTACCAGCGCCTGAGGCATTCTGATAAGTCCGTAGAAACTGCCGATATAAGTCTAACCTCAGTAGATTCAAGCTCAATGGCCACTAGTCCACACCAGCTCTATGAGATCAACTATCCCAGCTCTGAACGCAACCTGAAAATCTACTTCGAAACGGCCTACCCATATGGCATACTGGGCTGGGAAGAAACCTCCAATAGTGGCTTTGGAGCCAACGCTCAGTCACTTACAACTACTGCCAAGCGCCTGGCCACCATCCGCACACCCTACTGGCAGCAAAACCAGAATGAGCACAGGGTGATTAGGGAGCAGCTGGGATTGAGCGCAGAATAATGAGCCATTTACTCAAAGTACTCTTTGATGCACAGACCTACGAAGTTTTGAAAACTTCGTAGGTCTATGAGCAAGAATCACTCATTCCTCAAGTTCTCTGCTGGATTGATATGCAAGACCTTGTAAATATGTCCACCCATAGCTATCATGGACATAATGATAAGGATGCTCGTGGTGAGTACAAATGGCCATATGGTCATAGGCTTTGGGTAGTAAGTCAAAGACTCAAGTAATACCACGACTGCCTTGTAGGACAAAGGAGCTCCGACGATACTTGCTCCTAGTAGTAAGTAGATGAATTCCTTATTTAACGACAACCCAAGAGCCGTCATGCTGGATCCCAGTACTTTTCTAATGGATATTTCCTTCAGCTTAGATCTCATGTGAATTGCCGCCAGGCCAAATAAACCAATGGCTGTAAGAATGACGGCAGCTAATGAAATCGAGGTGATGAGTCTCGACACCCACTGCAGATCATAGAATGCAAAATCAAATACACCATCCTGATAATGAAGGATAAAAGGATCATTGGGAAACAATGTGAGCCAGCTGGCTTTCAGTTCTGATGAAACATTTGACATATCACTCCCATTGATCCTTGCAATTAAATAGCGGTAATCGTTCGGGTCCGACAAACTAATCACCAGCGGTTCTATCTCGGCATAAAAGGGCTGGTAGTGGAAATCCTCCACCACGCCTATTACATTATGTCGTTCATCCCCTATCTCGATGTGCTTGTTCTCAATGGTCTCCCAACCCATCGACGACATCATCAGTTTGTTGATCACTACGGTCTTCTGATCAGATACTCTCGACTTATCGAAGAGCCTGCCCTGGGTCGGTGTAAGCCCAAGGGTCTCAAGGTAACCATGCCCAAGCCTGATATGGTCAGCGTTGAATTCGTCCTCCTCTACCTTAAACTCAATTTCCGAATGGTTTCTCCCTAACAGATCATTGGAACCCGCTACCTCTTGAACCAAAGGTAATCCGCTCACACGTGCTGCCAATTTTTCGTAGTTGGTCGCTCCCTTTACTCCTATGGCTACCACATTTTCCTTATCATAGCCCCAGTCGATAGTGTATTGATAGCTGTCATTTTGCAGGAGAACCACCGCCACGATGATGGTCATAAAAGAAAAGAGGTACTGCACAGCGAGTAGCGCCTTCCTAAAGCGGTTGTTACCACCAAACTTCAGCTTGCCTTTGAGTATAGTATGCGGCTGAAACTTAGAAATGTAGAGCGCTGGATAGCCAGCTCCGCCAAGGATAGACAAACCCAGCATACCAAAGACGAATCCAAGCAACAACGGATTACCCAGATAATCATTTTCAAACTGAAGAACCCCGATGGTATTAAATGCCGGTAGCGTCACATACTCTGTGAATCCTATGGCTATCCCCAAAGCCAGCAAACATATGATGATGTTTTCCGATAGGAACTGAAAAATAAGTGCCTGTCGGCTACCGCCAATCACCTTGCGAATGCCAATCTCCTTGAGGCGATAACCCGCAGAGGCGATGGCAATATTCATATAGTTGATACATGCCAAAGCCATCAGAAGTATCGAGAGCGTTGACAAAGTGATGAAAGCGGCAATGCTCGTGCCGCTGAATACGCTATTGCGGATATCCTCGGAATGGAGAGAGCTGGTCAGGAAAGGCTCGAACTGGTAGCTGCTCACGCGCTCCTGCTCTTCAATCTCCGATAGTCGCGATAGGTATTCGTCATTAGCAAGGTCAGCCACCAAATCAATGGCTGATGGGTCAGCCAGCTGGATGAAGTTGGCGCTTGCA
The DNA here is from genome assembly GCA_965229505.1 of Cyclobacteriaceae bacterium. GTDB lineage: Bacteria > Bacteroidota > Bacteroidia > Cytophagales > Cyclobacteriaceae > UBA6059. The sequence goes on along the minus strand of OZ245881.1, from coordinate 3,933,932 downwards.
TTCTTCGACCAGTCATTGTCATTGAACAGACCCAGCGATATCAGGGTCTGATCATTGGCCAGGAGTCGGAAGCGAAAGGAGGTGTTGTGTGGAAACTCAGCAGCTACACCGGTCACAACGTAGGTTTTGAGCGTTTCCTGACCGTCAAGGATGAACTTGACTTCCAGCTCTTGCCCCATAGGATTGGTCGTGTCGAAGTATTTCTCCGCCGTTTTCTTAGAGAGTACTATCCCATTGGGGTCATCGATGGCGTTGGATGAGCCGGCCTCCAGAGGATAGCTAAACATCCGCATGAAATCCGGCTCTGCAAAGCGGATATTTTCCTCAAATACATTGTCACCAAATCTCACATACGCAGATGAAAAATTGAATCTGGTAGATCTGATGACCTGCGAATGACTTTCCTTGAGTGAACTCGCCAGCGGCGTGGGTGAGCCCCCGGTGAGCTGTTTTCCATTCTCCAAATTGACGTATCTGTTGATCGCATAGATCGCTTCCCCATTATCATGGAAATTGTCAACATTGTAGAAATAATGGATGAAGCTGAAGGTAAACAGCGCACAGCTGATGGCTAAGGATAGTCCCACTGCGTTGATGATGGAACTGGTCTTGTACTTGACAAAATTTCGAAATCCTATTCGGAAGTAATGCTTGATCATGCCTCTTGAGTTTGGCATGAGACGCGGCGCTAAATGTAACGGTTACAAAAAATCAATCAATATTAAAGTCCCAAACCGACCTGTCCATTACCAGATATAGGCTTGCTCAAGTCCGTACCAATGGCAGAATTAAGTAGGTCAATAAAGTGAACTGATAAGAGCGGAGACTCCTGCTCCAGGTTCTGATGGACGAAGAAGTAGAGTTTTTCCAGGCCTTGCTCCTTCCATGACTTGATCCTTGCTACCCAGTCCTCTAACCTATCATAGTCACTGCTATGATTCGCTCCCACATATCTTACAAACGCTAGTGGTGAGGTCAGTCGCATGTGCAGCAAGTCCCGCCGACCTGCAGTATCCGTAATGATATTGGAAACATCGTAGTACTCGAAAAGGTCATAAACCCAATCTGCATCTTCCGGGTTGTTGAACCAGTCCGTATTACGCAGCTCAATGGCCAGAGGAATGTCCTTGTGCCAAAGCTTCATGAAGGCATCCAGGCGGTCCTTGTTCTTCGGGCCAAAGTTGTCGTGCAACTGGAGAAAGCACATGCCCAAGTGCGCATCAAAGCTCCGCACATTGTTGCAGTATTCCTCCACTTCAATTTCGACATTATTCAATCGCTTGTAGTGGCTGATGGTGTTGGTCAATTTTGGAAAAAACCGGAAGTTGTCAGGTACCTTGGCCGTCCATTTCTCAATTTGGCCCGGGCCGTAGTTATTGTAGAAAGTCGCGTTGAGTTCTATGGCATTGAATTGCTGAGAATAATAGGCAAGCTCATCTTTGGTGCCTCGAGGATAGAAGCCTTTAAGCTCCTGTCGATTCCATTTGGCGCAACCCACATGGATAGCCCCCAGTCCTTTTCCACCCTTTTCTGATAAGACTTTTGCTGTATCAGGATGATCTTCAGGTAGGACAAAATCAATAATACTAGGATCAGGAACTCCACCAAACTTCATACGAATTCACTTTATTGAATAGTTCAATATTAGTAATTTCAATCTTACCACCTTTTGATTATTGACAGAAGATTGACTGGTACCTTCACTTCAATGAAATCAATTGCAGTGATTTCGTATATTTAATTAATGAAATCACTAGCAGAAATCAAATCGACATTGAGTCTAAAAAAGAACTCGCTCTATGAACGGTATCCAATCAAGTCGCTAGCCGTATTTGGATCATATGCGAGGAATGAGCAGTGTAGTGATAGTGATCTAGACATGCTTGTGGAGTTTAATGGAAAGGTTGGCGGGAAGTTTATAGACCTAGCGGATGAACTGGAGCGCCTACTTGAAGTAAAAGTAGACCTGGTCTCCAGGAAAGGTGTCAAAGAGCGCTATCTAAAGTCTATTGAGTCAGACTTGATTCATGTCTAAGCGAGATAACAATCTTCTATTGGAAGACATTGTTGAAGCAGCTTCCAAAATCAGAAAGTACACCTCAGACCATGATTACTCAGCTTTCATAGAAGATGATCGGACGATGGATGCCGTCATCCGAAACTTCGAAATAATCGGTGAGGCAGCCAATAGGATTGATCCGGATTTCAAATCAAATAGTCCTCAAGTTGACTGGAGAAGAATCATTGGCTTTAGAAACCGGGTCGTTCATGACTATATAGGTATTGACTATGAGATAGTCTGGCAGATTATTCAAGAGGACTTAGAAGAACTTCTTTTTCAGATAAAAGAACTTCTGGACTCAAAATGATTAAGCCCCTCACATTTTAATCAACCTCACATGATCCAACATCGCCCGATTAACTGCTACATTCATATTGATATTCCAGGGGTCAAACTTGATGGTCAAGTCATTGCTACCGGCCTTTAGTTCTATTACAAAGCTATTAGAGTAACCCCAGTCTGACCACTCGTCTGTACCTCGCTGTGGGAACACCAAAGCACCCTTATATTCATCGTTGACATACAAGCTTCGGAGAGCACATTTGTTCTCAGTATTCCAAGGGCCTTCACCATTGCTGTAGCGAATGTCAATAAGGTACTTGCCCGTAGTAGATGCGTTCACCGATAGGTTGATTTCCCTGTTAAGCTCGTTGGAAACCTCCACAAAACCCTCGCCTGTGAAGTTGGTGTAGCGACGATCAGATCGATCAGCAAATTTGGTCATATCGATACGCTGAACATCCTTCTCAGGCACTACGATGATGGGCTCGCTCGTAAAAGACTCAACCCCATTATCATCCACAGCGCTGACTTTGTATTCAGCATAGCCATCCGATACGGCTTCATAATCGGTCCAGTCGATATTGGCGATTACAGCACCATCCTTGTAGATATTGTAGCCATTGGCTCCCTCAATGGGTGACCATGTGATTTTATTTCCCTCCAAAGCCACAAGCGGATTGGGAAGTGTAAAGGCATTGGCGACCATGTTGATCTCTTGAGATTGCATGGGTTCGTTGCTGAGCTGGATCTCCACCGTGTGCCTACCAGAAATATCACCCGCGAGAAAGGCCGCCTCCACTGGTTCTCCATCAACCTTTACGGAAGATATCTGATTACCCGTACCTTCAACTGTGATGTCAAGTATGGCATTGCGATAGCGGAAATTGCTCAAGCGCTTGGTCCCAGGGTAGGTTGAGGGTACTACCGGTGCAAAGCGGATTCCGGTAGGTTCAAAACTAATGCCCATAAACACGCGATGCACCATCGCCAGATTCCCGGCCATGCTCCAGAGCATACGGTGAGAGTTGATTTCAGTACCGAGGAAGTCGCCTGATCCAGCCACAAAGTTCTCGTAGTTCGTCAAAAACAATCCGCCCGCTCTATAGATTGCTGCCAGGCCGTGATTGAGCACGGCTTCATTGCCTGCTTTAGCGGCTGCCAGGTTCCAGTAAGCCTGTACAAACGGCCAGATGCCATCATTATGATAGGGCGGTATATCAGGAATCTGAGGGTAAATACAGGTAGCACCGAATGGCGCCAAAGGTGATTTGGCGATGATCGTCTGAGCGCGATCCTTATCAGCAACATCAAAGATGATGGCTAAGGCCTCCCCCAACGCTTCATAGCGTTCAGACAGGTTCAACTCATTTCGGCCATAAAGGAAGTTGCCATAATAACCCTTTGCAGGCACCCACAGCTCATCATTTATAGCCTGCTTTATCTCATCAGCCCTGTTCTGGTAAGGTCGCCAGGGTTCTCCCAGCAGTTTAGCCATTTCCGATAGGATCACATGGGCCTGATAGTGCACTACGTTGGTGCCCAGGTTTTCGGATACGTAGATATCCATATTGGACATCCACTTGGGATAGGTCTGCTCGCGCCAGTCAAGGAAAGAGCTCTCCCCTCGATACATGCCCGTGCCAGAGGCCAGTACCCTGGCATCATCGTCCAGCGTGTTTTTGATAATGTCATGGGCCGTCCTCAGCCAGTCTTCATCGCCAGTGGTCTTATAAATCTCCCAGGCGGCCAATGCCCAGGTCGTCCTATCGGAAGAAACAGGGTAAGCACCACCCGACCCAGTATCCTGAACAATCCTGTTGCGCTTCACCTTACGCATGAGGCTGATCTTGGCCACCTCCGGCTCATGGTAGGCAAAGGCCAATAGGATGCTGTAGCTGACATCCCTGGTCCATACACCTCCCCACTTGGCACCTGTACGTAGCGTGCTATCGGGTTCGATATTCAAGATGGCCTCCTCAAGTGATAAGTTGAAGAGCGCGTCCACGATTGGCTGGTCAGATTCATACTTTGGCTTAGCAGAAAGATCTTGAGTGAGGTTCCATTCTTTATCAGCATAGTCAGCTTCATTGAAAGGATTGAGCATCAGCGTAATGGTGTAGATTCCATTTTCATCGGTCTCCGTAAGCTGCAATCCCGACTGACCAAGGTTCACAAAATCCCAGGTCAAGGGCTCTGAACCGCCAGCGATATAGAAGCCCTTGAAGTCACCCTTCGCTACTCGTGAGCCATCGAAGGCTTCATAGTAACCCTGAGACTCGAACTGATCTAGGACTGGACTCATATCTACCTTGAAAGTATACTCGTAGTTGGTGGGTAGATAGGTAGCCGGGGCATCAGGCTTGGGCTCGGGTACTTCTCCAAATTTGATCACTTCACTTTCGTGCGCTTCATTGATGATCACCCAATGATTTGATCCGGGCGCGAGTTCATTGTCTTTTTCGTTTATTGAGAATTTGAATTCGATCAACCTGGAATAGGTCGATGAGGCCGGGCTTTTATAGTTGGACTTGATGCGTGTTGGTGAGATGACCTCTGCCACGTTCTCACCCTGTACGACCCTATCGGGAAATATGGAAAACTTCTCATTTTGATAAATCGGAGTAGTCGATTCGGGAGCTTGGCAGGCGGACATAAGAACGAAAAAAAGGAGGGTCAGACGATACATGGTGAAAGAATGGACAATTGAAAATGGCTAATGAATGAACTTACCAGAATTTGGTGTGAAATTCAAAATTGAGGTTATTCTGATAAGATGCGGTACAACTCAAGGTTGAGATAGTAGTGGTGACCGGAGATGGTACGTTTCTCCAAGATCGACATATCACAGAGTTGATTGAGGTAGTTGCGAGCGGTAGCTTCAGCGAAAATACCCGCATCTTTCAAATGGTTGACTTTGGTCAGGGGTTGCCTAAATATCATTTCCACCAGCTGGTCGGGTCGCCTTATTTCAGTGTCTTCCTGCACAGCTGTCAAAATACCCTCTTTGGCCGAAAGTACATCGTTGATTTTATTGAAGGTGAGATTAGAGGTCGATTCGACAGCCCTGAGCATAAATAATAGCCATTCGTGCCACCTGCCTCGCTGTGTAACTCCAGCGAGCAATGAGTAATAGTCTTGTTTGTGATCAATAATATACCGGCTTAAAAAAAGAATCGGTAGATCAAGTAAACCCTTTTGAGTCAAGATATTTATATTGAAGATACGACCAACACGACCATTCCCATCTCGAAACGGGTGTATTGCTTCAAACTGATAGTGTGCAATGGCCATTTTGATCAGTGGGTCTGCCTCGTACTGATCGTCATCATTTACGAAGTTCATAAGGCTGTCGAGTTTGGACTCTAACACACCCTTGCCTCTTGGAGGAGTGTAGATGGCCTTACCAGAATTGGGACCACTCCCGCCTTGCTTAATGTAAATATGTGCACTAGCCGGTCGCAATCCGTCAGTAGATTGCTTGACCTTTTGATACACTTTGATAAAGTACTCTAGATTAAAACTTCCTATTTGCTTGAGATGAGCATGCCCTTCCCAGAGTGCTTCACGATAGCGAAGCACTTCTTTTGCTGGTCCATGAACTTTTACCTCATCATTATCCTCACTGTAGGCTTGATAGAGTTCATCATCCGTGGTGAAAATGTTTTCTATCTCACTGGACGCTTTCGCTTCTTGTAAGCTTATACTATTGATTAAGACTGCTTGATTTGGAATAGCTACCGACCTGCCATGCAAGCGACCCAGGGCTGAGTATGCCCTACTAAGTTGCTCCATGATCTCCACGGTACGATAGAGATCAGGGTGTAACGGTAAGTCTGGAAGGTCATTCCATGGTTTGAATCTGTCAGGATTGATATGGAAAAGAGGTTCGGGCATATTGATGTCTGATAATATAGTAAACATCAAAAAACTAATATTTTAGTGTTTACTCGAAAATAGACCAAAGTATTGGCTTCTACAAATACACAAACATCAAAAGAATTCTTTTTTAGTGTTTACTTAAAACTAGGCATCAAAATGAAACATTAATATTGAATGACAACTATCGTGTAGCACCAGCAAGTATGAACTTTATGAAGAAAACTGTATGCCTCATAAAGTCAATCGGTCTGGACATGGCTGACAACAATATTGGGATACCCTTCAGGCGGAATTGAATAATACTCGTAAGACCAAACTTAAACTGCACAATACCTCTCGCATTGGCGGGCAGATTTGAATTAGTCATTTGCTTACTGTAATAGCCTTGCTTCTGACGGTACCAGGCCAAACCAGAAGCATTTTTCCTATGCATCCTGTAAATCGCACCTTCGAATTCTGTTTTGTGAAATCTGGCTCCCTCCAGTGCAAGTCTTATCCAATAATCCAGGTCTTCCCCGTATTCAAGTTTTTCATCAAATTCTACTGCCTTCATCACCGAAGCTTTGCCAAGAAAGCTATGAATACTTGGAGCATGGAGCAGTAAATGTCTGATGGGCGTTGCGTCCAATGAATAGATTTCAGCTTGCTTCGAATATCCCCATCGGTAGCCTTTGATCTTACTTTTAGAAAGTCCTGCATCATCGCTGATCATTCGGGTACGACATCCGACTACATCTGCATCTCCCATCTCCTCCAGAGACTTTTCAAGCATATCTGGTAAGAGCATATCGTCATCATCAAGAAAAAGAAGAAAGTCCCCAGAACTCAATTCCTTGCCAATATTGCGGGCTCGTGACACCCCTGACTTTGCCGATAGGAATTGTAGACGAATCAATGGATTATCAGCCCATCGATCGTTTATCTTCTCCTTCACGTTTGGATCAGAGCAATCATCTACAATGATGATTTCATGAGGAGGAAGTGTCTGTGATAATGCAGAATCAACGGCCATTTTCAAATAGTCGTACCGATTGTGGGTAGGAATGACTATTGAAATGTTGGCCATGGGATTCAACTTTGTTGTTATTCTGAGCGCTCAAACATGATTTCACCACCTACGATCGTCATATCGATCTGAGTATCGAGCAGTTGATCGTCAGGCACAGTCATCAAATCCTGGCTGTAGACCGTAAAGTCAGCCAACTTGCCCACCTCGATACTCCCTTTAATGTCCTCTTCGAATGCGCCGTATGCGCCCCACAGTGTGTAAGTTTTGAGCGCTTGTTCGCGTGTCATCTTTTGCCCTGGCTCATATCCTCCGGCAGGTGTACCCTTCAGCGTTTGTCGTGTCACAGAAGCGTAGAAACTGGCAATCGCACTGACCGGCTCAACCGGAGCATCCGTACCATTGATCACCACTGCACCTGATTCAATCAGTTTCTGCCAGACATAAGCACCATCTACAATACGCTTCTCCCCCAGCCTATCAATCGCCCAAGGTCGATCGCTCGACATGTGGATGGCCTGAACGGAGGCAATCACATCCAGCTCAGCAAATCTCGGAATATCTTCTAATGCAAAATGCTGGGCATGTTCGACTCTGAATCGATGATCCTCCGCCTTATCAGGGTATGCCTCAAAAGCAGCCTCATATATATCTAGTACTTCTCTGTTGGCTCTATCACCTATGGCGTGTGTACATATCTGAAATCCATTTTGTAGTCCCTCAAACGTCACTCTACGGATGTCCTCCATCGGTGTGACGTTGTGTCCATGTACTCCAGGCGCATCAGTGTACTCTTCGAGTAGCCATGCCCCACGGGAACCCAGTGCTCCGTCAGCGTACAGTTTGATCGACCGTACTGTCAGGAAGTCATCATACAAACCGATTTCCGGGCCTTTTTCATAGTAAACGTTCAGTAGGCTGTCGTTACGGCCATTGAGCATCGTCCAGAGTCTTATGCCCATTTTACCCTGCTCACCAAACTTCTTGAAAAGTGCAATTTCATTGAAATCAGCACCAGCATTCTGAAGACTGGTGATACCATTTTCAAGTGCATAGGCTATAGCCAATTCCAGCGCTTTAGTATCAGTTTCCTCATTGTTTTGTGGTATCACTTTCCTGATAAGGCCCTGAGCCGTCTCATTAAAAACTCCCGTAGGATTTCCGCTTACATCCTTAAATATTTCTCCACCGTCAGGATCATCTGAGTTCTTGTCTACACCGGCCAGCTCCATTGCCTTGGCATTCGCCAATCCTGCATGACCACTTGCGTGTGCCAGGTATACCGGATGATCCGGTACTGCCTCACTCAAGCTGTGGTGGGTAGGAAATCCCTTGACACGTAGCTCAGACTGGCTCTCCCATTTGTCCTGGTGCCATCCTCTACCGAGAATCCAGGTACCATCCGGCGCTCCCTCAGAAGCTTCCGAGACTACATTGATCAGTTCCTCATAGCTCTGCACATACATTAAGTCTACATTGAGCTGATTGTAGCCCATGCCCATAATGTGGGCGTGACTTTCAATCAAACCGGGGGTCATGGTTCTTCCATCCAGGTCAATGACTTCAGTATTATCTCCCTTAAATGCCATTATTTCGTCAGCTGAACCAACGGCCATGATCGTATCCGCTCTGATCGCTACAGCCTGTGCCTGAGGTTGACTCTCATTCACAGTGTAGATATTGGCATTGGTGATAATCTTATCTGCTGGGTCTACGGTCGGCCCACAGGCCAGCACAATCACAGCAAGAGCAAATAGTAATAGTCGGTTAAGCATAGAAATCAGGTTTTTTCTTTCAATTTAAGCTAATCAATGAAAAGACGAATAATCAATTTCCTGAAAGGCTCTTTTCACATTGTACAAACACAATATGCGGACAACAAAGGCATAGAATAATTTCATATTAGAGGTATCTTTCCAATGTCGCTTAAAACATTAGACTACAATAATATGCCAATCAACCAATTGAATTTTTCAGCATTCCTAATGATCGTGATGATCAGCCTGCTCACTTGTATATCCACATTAGCACAGGAAAAAGAAGCAAAAAGCAAAGCCGTGCCAGAACCAAAGTCATTCACGACCAAAGGTCAGGGCGTATTTGGCGGTAGCACCATAGCCTATAACGCGACGGCTAAAGAGACCTACCTAAAGAATGACGAAGGCGAACCGGTTGCTTCCATCTGGTCAGTCGCCTACACGGTCGAAGGCAAAAATGACATATCTCAGCGACCGGTTACTTTCGTATTCAATGGTGGACCCGGATCAGCATCAGTATGGTTGCACATGGGTATGTTTGGACCAAAGATCGTCCGCACGGACTCTGATGCTAAGGAAGATGATGGCGCAGCTCCCTACACACTCATCGACAATGAGTATGGACTGCTGGATATTACAGATTTGGTAATGATCGATCCTGTCGGCACGGGATTCAGCAGGGTCATCGGAGAGGGCAAAGTTGAGGACTACTGGGGGCTGAATGAAGATGCTGCTTCAATTGCCAAATTCATTCGTCAGTGGATCACAGAAAACAAGCGATGGAACTCGCCCAAATACATAGCAGGCGAGAGCTTTGGCACTACCCGGGCGGTTGCGGTAGCTGACGTACTGGAAGGCGATGGTCAGAACATGGCGCTGAATGGACTTATCCTGATATCACAGGCGTTGGACTATGCCGGGTCGACCTCCGTTCATGATAATATCACCTCCTATCTCACTTACCTACCGGGAATGGCTGCAACTGCCTGGTATCACAAGAAAGCGGGACAAGGAAAGGCTTTGGAAGCGTTCGTTGAAGAGGCACGTCAATTCACCTACGATGAGTATGCTCCTGCACTGTATCGAGGGGCGCTTTTGTCAGCTGAAGATAAAAATGCCCTTGCTGACCGATTGGCATATTTCACTGGGCTCAACAAGGATTACATACTCAGATCGGACTTAAGGATTCTTGTGCCCAGGTTCCAGAAAGAGCTAATGAGGGATCAAGGACTAACCCTGGGAAGGTTTGATAGCCGCTACTTTGGAGAAGAGTCTGACAAGGTCAATGATATGCCTCATTTGGGAGATGCTGCTTCCTACAGTATCAGTTCGGCCTATACTGCTGCACTCAACCATTACCTGAGCAGCACCCTGAATGTAACAATGGATCGACCCTATCTCACTTCTAATGATGAGATCGGCTCCAAATGGAGATGGCGCGCAGTACCTGACGGAAGCTATTGGGAACCCACAGCAGTGAATGTAGCCAGAAAGCTAGGCGACACCATGCGTCGTAATACCGATATGCGCGTGATGGTCGCAAGTGGCTATTACGACATGATTTGTCCTTTCTTTGATACCGAATACACCTTTGCAAGAAATGGCATAGTTCAGGAGCGACTAGAATTAACATACTATGAGGCTGGACATATGATGTATGTCCATGAACCTGATTTGATTAAGTTGGCCACTGACATTCGGAGCTTCCTATCTGAAGCGGGTGATAATGATTAAGCTTTGTCCATAACAATTCCGTGATCACTCTCAAAGGATAATCTAATGTCCCGATTCGTATATAATTTCCGAAAATTTGAAAAAGAGCTCCTTCAACGTCGACGCGACAGGATCGCTAGAAGGAAAACAATCCAACTCATTCGGCAGCTGGAATATGAGAATGGTAAAGTGGATCCGAAAATATTCAAAAGATGCAATGAATATGCACTTGAGGTTCTGGGTTCCGAGCGATTCGCACATGGCCTGTGGTTTTATTCAACTATTGCAGGTGAATTCAAGGAAGGTTGGGTTCCAGAGAATTATTACTTCCGCGTTGTTAATCCAATAATTAAGGGGCCATATGAAATATTATCAGAACTGAAATCGCCGCAATCGCGCATTTTCGACTCTGAGGCCTTCCCTGATATCGCATATTATGTTAATGGTCTTTGGCTGGATCGTGATTACCATCCCATTCCTGAATCCGGTTTACAAAATGTGCTGTTCGGTAATTCTGAAAAGATCGTTTTCAAGCAAGATTTGTACGGACGAGGAACGGGCATCTATTTTTACACTGAAAAATCATTTGATACGTCTAAAATCAGACGGTTGGGCAATGGGGTTTTTCAGTCCTACATTTCTCAGCATGAGTTTTTCAATCAGTTTACCACAACATCAGTAGCTACTATACGCCTCAATTCAGTAATTGAGAAGAGCGGTGAGGCATCAATCAGAGGATGTGCGCTTAGACTCGGCAGTAAGCATGATACGCATGTCAATCAACATTCCGGTGTTAGAGTGGCGGTAGATGCAAAGACAGGGCAGTTATCTTCCATTGCATATGATCGGTCCTGGAGATCTTATGATCGACATCCCGATACCAATGTCTCATTTGACAATAAACAGATTCCGTTTTTTGATGATTGCAAGAGAGAGGTTTTACGACTGCACAATCAAATACCTCAGGTGGGGTCAGTGGGATGGGATCTAGTTGTTGATAATCAAAATAGCGTGAAGATAATGGAGTGGAACGGCACGGTTAATGGCATTTCCTTTAATGAAGCTACCCAAGGACCTGGATTCCTTGGGCTAGGCTGGGAGCAATTGTGGAAAAAAGAGCTCAGGTGACTCCTTTTAGCAATGGCCATTACCTAAACAGGTGTAGAGTACCCAAACATTTAATCGCCCAAGACTCAAATTACCCGCTTTTATAAACCGGAATCAATGGCAAAGACAACACTTTATCAGAAGTTCAAAGCATTTGAAAGGAGATTAAACACTGCTAAATACCATAAGCTAGCTGAAAAATCAGCTCTTCAAGCACTTGGCAATCTTGAATTAGATCGAGGTAAGTTAGATGGCTCAACCAAGCGCACTTGTGATGAATATGCTCAGGATGTATTAGGTTCGAGCGTTTATGCCCCATGGCTATACGTTTACAGCTTAGTGGCGGGAGAATTCAAGGAAGGGTGGATACCGAATAATTATTATGGTAAGGTCGTTATTTCAGCGCTGAAATCTAGCTATGGGGACATTGCCAGTCTCAAGGCGTTTACCAGGCAACTTTTCAAAAATTCTATGTTTCCCGATTTAGTCTACAGAGTCAACGGTCTGTGGTTAACTACCGATAATGAGAGTATTCGAGAAGACGAAGTAGCCGACATCATTTTCAAAGATGTCGATAAAGTAGTTTTCAAAAAGGATCACTCCGGGCGTGGAAAGGGGGTTTCTATCATAGAAAAGAAATCATTTGATAAAAAGAATCTTTCCTCATTGGGCAATGGGGTGTTCCAACGGTTTATTGATCAACACCAATTCTTCAGCAGCCTAATGCCTAACTCTGTTGCTACTTTGAGGTTGACTACTACTGTGGACGATAGCGGACAGGTTTCAGTTCGGACCTGTAACCTCAGGTTGGGCAGATCTGTTGACGCTCATATCAAATCGGAATCACAACTTAAAATCCCAATAGGTATCGACAGTGGAGTACTATATCCTGACGGATATTTTTCTTCATGGCAAACCGTAAAGAAGCATCCGGATACTCAAGTACCTTTTCAAGGAAAGGCAATACCTGGTTTTAATAAATGTATATCTGCCGCATTGGCTCTTCAAATGTCAGTTCCACAGGTTAGGTGTGTCGGATGGGACATGATAATAAATAGTCATGATGAAGTTGAGGTGATGGAATGGAATGGGGCACATAATGGTATCGCATTTCCAGAGGCAACACAGGGTCCCTGTTTTGCAGATTTAGGATGGGAAAATCTATGGAGAAGGTAACATATTGTTAGCAACTCCTAATACAGTTGACTGTGAAACGGGTTCATGCTATTTCTAAAAGGGAATTAGATGAGGGTACGCGATCACACTCCAAGGTTTGGCCCTCATTCAGCTTGATTACACATTCTAATTCTCCAAGTGCTGGGTATTACAAATCGTGAATTGTTAGCATGTCTTTCAATCTTTATTTCTCACAAAACTGTCGATCTATTCACAACAGATTCCACTGTATTCGTTAATCAGTCTACTCTATCAGATATTTGACTGAATTTATCGTTCGTGGAGATCATATAATGAAGCAACAAACCTGAAAATTGATGGTAAATTGTAATCCTATCACTCAAAAGACCCATTAAGAACTTAGCATATCATATTGTTACCTCGATCTTCTTGTTGTTATTTGTGCTACCGCAAATCACTCATGCTCAGGAGAGGTATGAAGAACCCTCATGGGGGCTCAGGGCTTTCGCTGGAGAGAAGTATCAAAACTTTGATATCATAGATGGTGAGGGTCTGACGGCAAGCTTCAATCCTACAAGTAAGAACCTGGCTGGAATCGGGTATTCTCATCAGTATTTCAATGTGGATTTGGGGGTTCGATTACGGACGAGGCATGATGATCAGACAAAACGTTTCGACCTTCAAACCAGCGCCCTTTATAAAGGGCATTTTCTTGACCTAATTGCGAAGCGATATGAGGGTTTTGTCGTCACTATACCCGGACTATCCGACTTTAGAGAAGACATACTATCCAGCGTGCTTGGGCTCAATTATTTGAAATTTAAAAATAAAGAAGCTGTCGATTTGATGGCCATAAAGAGTGGGCGCCTAATGCACAAAAGTAAAGGTAGCCTGGCCTATGGAGGGTTTTTCTCTTATAACAATATAAAAGCTGATTCTGCCATTGTGCCGTTTGAAGAGGATTTTTCACCTGAGACCCGTATTGAGCAGCTGCAGGTGGGGACGGCAGGCCTTCAGATAGGCTATTTTCACCGTCTTTGGATAGCTAATCGATTGTACCTGTTCGGTGCTCTTATTACTGGTCTTGGACTGAATTTTGGTACTATTCATGCCACTGGTGACTATCAGCCTACCTTTAGTCCCGGTGTGCGCCTTCAGGCAAAGGCAGGTGTCGGCTTTGTCCAAGAGCGATACAGTTTAAGTTTTATATCTGATCAAAGTGCATACGCCCTGGCACTCAACAAAAATAGTGTCTATAGCTATGGAATAGGGGCACTAAAATTGGCCTTCACCTGGCGTTTCTATTCTGAGAATGCACTTCACCATCTTATGAGGAAAAATGAGCCAAAGACGAGGTAGCATCCGTGCCAGCACGTAGACAAAATCACTCATAAGGGGTATTTACTCCTCTCAGGGCTTCATCTAATTTCATGGAATCATTTAAAACTAATGACAACCATGAAAAAAATCTATCAACACATGACAATGCTGCTCTTGATGCTATCTATTGTATCGGTGAGCACGGCCCAGGATGCCCTCTGGCAGCTTGATTTTGAAAAAGAAGTAGTCTGGACAAAGATTACTGAGTCAGGTATTCTCTTGATCGGGACTTCAGATCGTACAATTCACGGTGTAGACTCAAGAGATGGTAACATACTCTGGTCAAACGACATATTAAGAGCCTCGAATCCATTAAGGGGTGCTGACGGGAAGAAACTAGAAGATTCTCAAGCATTCGATCAGTTCGTTAACGTCCTGGAAGATCCGGACTATCCGGAGTTGGGCGACTTCATTGAGGTCAAATTTTCTGATTTTGTTGCATCAGCTAATTACGCGGTGATCAACATTCAAACAGGCGAAGAAGTAATGAGCCCTGAAAAGGCCAATATGCCTGTTACCAAGTTCTTAGGTAAAGAAAGAGCCACGTTCAACTTCAACGGAACCACCTATATCCCTGAGTTGAGAATGGTATTGATCTCTGCCTCATGGATCGACTATATGGTTAAGGGACAACCTGAGTATAACCTCACCAAGATGGTCTCATTACCGGACGCCAAAGTGATTTGGGAAACAGATGAGATTGCAGTTGACGGTTACCCATATGTCACCGAAAATGGTGATATCATCATGCCTGGTAAAAAGAAGATTGCCAGAATGAACGCCAAGACCGGTGCAATAAAGTGGTCTTTTGAAGTTGAAGATAAAAAGCAAACATTCGAAAGCTTCGACCTCAGCCTTGATTTGGCAACTGGCTACTTTTTTGAAAAGAAGAATAACAAAGGTGCATTGGTAGCCCACGATATGGCCACTGGTGCAAGACTTTGGGAAGCAGAAATGAAGCTTAAGGACGTACCCCAAATGAATGCCATGGGATATGGAGTAGTTACGGTAGATAGTAAAAACTTTACACTATATGATGCGGCTAATGGCAGCATTAAGTGGGAAAAGAAGAAGTTGGATGGTTATACCGTTGATCTAGGTGATATGGGTATCCTTGTGACTGCCAAGGAAAAATTCCTCGCACTGCTCAATAAGGAAACAGGAGAAGAGATTTGGGAAGAGAAGATTTCGGGTATTTCCATTGACCAGGTGATCGGACGTGGTATTATGTACTCTGACGCCAAAGGCAGGCTTGGGCTCATCAGCTATGAGGGAGAGAAAGTATGGGACAAGAAAGGTATGCTTGAAGTTCCCAATCTTAGATATCGTCCAACATTCACCACTGAACTCCTTTACATTGATGGTGATTTATATGAAGTGGATCTCGAAGAAGGTGACTATAGACTGATGATCGAGAAAATGGAGAAAAATGTTTTTGAAGGTGAAGATGGTCCTTCTGCTATTGAATATGTGGATGGTGGCTATCTATTTTCTAACAGCAATGAGCTAATCATGCTGGATCCTGACGGTAGTGTAAGATGGCAAAAATTCTGGGCTCCTCCTGGCATGTCATTAGCCGCCAAGATCGCGCTGAAAACAGCTCAGGTAGCGATGTACGCTATGGCCGCCAGCGCATCGGCACAGTCATCACAGCATAAATCTCCCTATGGAGGCGATACTTACTATAGTAAGATGTATGCTGAACAAGCAGCTGCATGGGCGGTAGCAGGAGCGATGGTCGGTTCTGAAGCCAGAAAAAAATTCACAGCTACAGTCAGCAAAGGTGACGATATGCTGTTGCTAACCAAAGTGGGTGAAGGTGGTCAAAAGAACTCTTCTGGCCTCTTGAAAGTGGACAAAAGAACAGGTGAAGAGCTTGGCACGCTATTACTTGGAGACAAGAAGCCAACATATGACTATGATGCACTAACAAGCACGGTGTTCTTCAAGGCAGATAACAAGCAGATCATCTGCTATCAGATTTAATCCAGCTAAACACCCAGCTATTTGGGCTGCCTCGTCATCCATGTCGGGGCAGCCATTTTCAACATCACATCATCAGTCATCAAGACGATGATGGATGCTACTTAGTAAGATAAAGCAACCATATCTTAACAAGATCCATCATGAGATTCCAAACTTCGATATCAATCGTCCTTTTACTTCTATTGGCCCTACCGGGAATCGCCCAGGATGGCCAACTCATCATACGCCAGGGGCACATGGATGCCATCAATGTGGTGAAATATACCCCAGATGGGAAATATGTAGTGTCCGCAGGAGAGGACAAAAGCATTAAACTATGGGACGTCAATACTGGCATTGATGTTAAGAGTTTTAACGGTCACCCAGCTGCCGTGAAGGCATTGACTGTTACCAAAGATGGTCAAACCATCATCTCAGCGGATGCTGAGGGTAATATCTTCCTCTGGAAAACAGAAGGTGACAGAAAGCCCATACTTGAAATAAAAGCGCATGAAGGAGTGATCAATACACTCAATCTGTTTGATGATGACCAGTCCTTCATATCCGGAGGTATAGATCAGACGATCAAAAGATGGGATATCAATTCTGGTAAGCTCATCAAAGACCTACCGGAATCAATGACCTCAGAGGTACGGGCCATAGGCATACATCCCAATCAGAAAATGGCCATTGTCGGAGGACAAAAAACGAATGACGTAGAACTCAGAATCATCAACCTCGAAACAGGCGAAGTAACCGATGACGCCTTGAACCATTACGCTGGAGCGGGAGCTGCTAAAGTTTACACCTACGCCATGCTAAGTGGTGTCTCCGTTGCGATGAACATAGCCAAAGGCAACATTGGCAAGGATATGCTGGATTTCTACATTATGGATTACAACAATATTGAGTTCAGAAAAGACGGCAAATCTGCTCTTATATCTCAAAACACCTATCTGCCAATGACAGCAGCTAAGGGCGAAGAAGAAGAATCCGGCAATACTATTATTTCCATTACAGAAATCTCGGAAGACGGATCAAAGTTTGTGGATGTCAAGCGACCAGAGCGCTGGATCTTAGGTTATTCAAACGCCAGGGCGGTCTTCAGTGAAGATCAGAAAAAAATTATCGTCAATAAGAAGTTCTCGATCAACGTCTATGATATGGAGACAGCAGAGTTTCCCGAGGGAAGTCAGACCGAGTCATCGGCCTACGAACCACCTATCCTGAAGGAATTTAAAGGTGATGTCGCCTGGCTCAATTCCATTGCCATGTCGCCCGACTATCGGACTGCTGTTTCTTCTGACAAAGAAGGGGGAATCAAACTATGGGATATGGAGACCGGACGTATTCTCAGAAGTATGGAGGGCTATGTACAACCGGCACTTGCAGTAGACGCCATGCCCGATGGTAAGCATATATTGGTAGGATCACTGGATCGTGACTTAACGATGTGGGATATCACGACAGGACGACTGGTTCGCACATTTGAGCGATCGTCGGATGTCAACTGGATTGATGTGGCGGCTGATGGAAAGTACTTCGTGACTACTGCCGTCAATACCAGCTTCTTTAAAGTATGGAATTTCAACTCGGGTAGACTGCTCAAATCTGTGCTTGAAAAAGACAGATATTTTGATTGGGTGAAGTTTAGTGGTGAGCAAAATGAGGTTTATGCAAGATCAATCGCTACCGGAGATGGTTCCATCGGGATCAGCATGCTCAAAAGTGATGAGGAGCTAAAGCTCTGGAATACACAGGACATGAAGTCCAAAAAACTCAAGGATGAGACTGTCGAAAGCCTGGAAGACAAGTACTCCATGAATGGCTATACCGTCAGCTGGGATGGGTATGACCTTGAAGTCAGGAAAGGTGGCCAGACTACCATCTCCGACAAGCAATCAGGCTCGATCACCGATGCGACCTTCAGCAAAGATGGCAAGTTCCTGATTACTACCAGCGAGCAGGGTGAGATAGCCATGTATGATCTAGCCAGCGGTGAAAAGACCCTGTCTATGGCCCTGATTGATAATTTTGACTACATATCTTATACGCCGGATTACTACTATACCTCATCGAAGAATGCGGCTAAGGCCATAGCATTCAGAAATGAAAATGTGGTCTTGCCCTTTGAGCAGTTAGAACTCAAGTACAACCGGCCAGACATTATAGCATCGCGACTTGGCTATTCCTCTGACAAACTAGTGGCGTCATACAAGGCAGCATTTGATAAAAGACTGAAGCGTCTTGGCTTGACAGAATCCGATCTGGACGGCAAACTAGAGCTACCCTCTGTGACACTGGATTATGAAAACATCCCTCTTGCTACAGACGACCGCACTTTCTCATTTAGCGCTAGCGCAATAGATGACAATGTTGGTCTAAAGACTATCAAAGTCTATGTCAACGATGTGCCGGTTTACGGTAGTGCAGGCAAGGAACTGTTATCATCAGCGGGTGAATCAGCATCTCACAAGGCCACCATAGACCTCTCCGCAGACATCAATGAGGTGAAAGTAGTGGCGATGAACAAGAGCGGACTGGAATCACTACCCGTTTCATTTGAGATCAAGTACAATGCTGAGTACTCCAAGCCCACACTCTACATGGCGGCCATCGGTGTATCAGAGTATAAGCAGTCAGATTACAACCTGGCCTTTGCGGCAAAGGATGCCACTGATATGGTAGCTACCATCAGCCAGTCTTCAGGCTATGAAAATATAAAAACTAAGGTCTTGACTAATGCCAACGCAACCAAGACCAACATATTAGGCCTCCGTTCATTTATAGAGCAAGCGACTGTTGATGACGTGGTTGTCATTTTCATTGCCGGACATGGAGTGTTGGACAAATCGTACAACTACTATTTTGCGACGCATGATATGGACTTCAACAATCCTGCGAATGGGGGCCTACCTTATGAGGAAATAGAGCGGCTAGTCGATGGCATCAGCTGCCGCAACAAAGTACTCTTCATGGATACCTGTCACTCTGGAGAACTGGACAAGGATGATGTGGCGGACACAAAAGAGGCTGTGGTAAAGCGAGGATCTGTAGCCTTTAGATCGACAGGCACTATCGTACAATTGAAAGAAAATAGCTTCGGTCTTGAAAACACACTGGAGCTTTCCAAAACCTTATTTGGTGACCTGAAAAAAGGCACTGGAGCTACGATCATCTCAGCGGCCGGGGGTACGGAGTTTGCACAGGAAGGGCTCAACTCAGCCAACGGACTCTTCACCTCATGTCTAATCGAGGGTATTAGCAGCCGTAGAGCTGATATGGACAGAAACCGTAGCTATTCCGTATCCGAATTGCAGCGGTATATTTCAGAGCAGGTAACACTTCTTTCCGGTGGTAGTCAGGTGCCTACTTCTCGTGAAGAGAATACGAAAAATGACTTCAGGGTTTATTAACTTCATCATTATGAGAAGCATTCTATTTATCCTCCTCTTTGTATGCAGTCAGGCACTGAGTCAATCCTACACAGCTATCCATGTGATGGGCAATATCTATCTACCTGATAGACAGGAGTATCTAACCCGAGGCACGAAAATCCAGGAGACCGAAAATCTGGAATTTCAAAGTGAAGATGCTAAAGCTGCTATGCTCAGTAGTTCTCGTGGACGGTATGTCATACAGCCGGGTCCAAAAAGTACTTCTACAGATAACCTGGCCTTTGCTTTGAGCTCGGTAATCACTCCTGTGAAGGGACAGATGAGCACACGAGCCGGCAGTATCAACAATCTACTGGACTTTGAGAAGCAGCTGGGTGAGGCACCAGTAGCCTGGCTCAATGATGAGCTGGCATTCGAGGTATCATCCAGCTCCTACCCCATTGATGAAGACAGGTTCTTCTACCTTGCCTACACTTACCAGAATGAAACTATCAACAAGAAGCTGAGCAATGAAGGACAGTCATTGAAGTTTGTGAAATCAGAAATCTATAAAGTCGACGATCAGCCCATAGCACCAGACGCTGTGAGCGACATGGAGCTCTACTACTATGATGCTCAAAAAGGCGAGGCTCAGCTGATCACCAGGCCTCAGCTGGTCAATATTACTGCTGATGAATTTTCTGAGCTAACGGCCAGCGTAGGTGCTGGCAATGGTGAAGACAGCAATGGTGCCCTACTAGAGTTCATCAATAGCCTGTACGGAAAATGCTCAGCCGAAGAGCTTGAGCAAGCCCTCACCACAGCTAAATAATCGCTGGTGAAAAGCAAACTTCTTTTGGGTTTGGGGATTGTCGCCAATACGGTGATTCTCTTCCTACTCAGTTTTTGGCTGATATCCCTCCCCTGGCTTGCCAGTGACGAGAAGTTGATGATATGGGCCACAAGTCTCGTGAAGCTCGTCCAGCGAGAGGTTCCATCTTCCGACAGGTTTGCTCTTGTAAATACTTCTTATGACCTGACATTGATTGATAGGTATGATGAGTTTGGTTTTCCGGTAGGAAATCAGGCCATCACCGACCGGTCAAAATTGTCACTGCTCCTTGATATTGTCAACTCAGGTGAGGCTAAGCCTGATATGATGTTTTTCGATATCCTTTTCGAATCTCAGACTGAAGAGGATAGCACACTTGAAGCTGAGCTCCAACAGCTGTCCGGTCACATGCTAAGCTATCATCTGGATGACAATGAAGAGCTCCTCCTACCGGTAATATCTGGTGTCAATATCGGACTGTCGGACTATGTAGTAGGCAATATATTTGAAGGCGTATACAAATATCAATTGGTCTATAAGGACTCACTTCACTTGTCGCCGTTGAGGATATACGAAATGCTGAATAATGTCCGCGCCGAAAAGCAAGGGCCTTTTGTGAAACTGGGTGAGTATACGACATTAAACAATTTCATTATCAACTATCGGGTTCTGCAAAAGGACATTGATGACCTTGAAGCGGGCTTCAATCCCATCAATCTTGGAGAACTGCTACTGCTGCCCGACGAGGATATTCAAGCCTATCTGGCTGATAAAATTGTAGTGATCGGTGACTTTCGTGCAAATGACTTCCACGAGACCCTCTTCGAATTGACAGCAGGGCCACTTATCCTGGTCAATGTGCTATTATCACTGGAGTCTAAGGACACGTATATCAATTGGTTGTTCTTTGTTCTCCTAACCGCTGTATTCCTGTATTTGAGCTATATGTCCCTTACTGACAAAGACGTCATCGAAGAGGCCATTCAGCGTCGATTTGGTAACATCGCTATCGCAAAATATGTAGCTGGTTTTGCTAGCTATCTTGGAATTCTGACCTTGTTATCCATCACGACGTTTTTCATTTTCAATATTCATCTCAATGTCTTTTTCCTTGCATGCTATCTCTATGGAGTGGACAAAGTTAACGCTATAATTAGGAGGAGATTAAGCGCTTGAATTGCCCTACTATTCTTGTTAAAATTGATCCTTTGGGGGCATCATAATTAACATAACGTTAATCCTATGCTGATCATGAGCGCGCTATCTTTACACAAGTATTGCACAGTTTCATCCTTTCAGATTAATTCCGTTATTTAGAATACGGATGAAATCATACCCTATCACCCTCAGGCAATACTCATCCAAACAAGCATCCCATGGAAAATAGAAAAGCGACAATAAAAGATATAGCCAAAAAATTAGGAGTCTCTGCCTCCACAGTCTCCAGAGCGCTCAATGACAAGTTTGTCAAGAATGATGATATGGTCGCGCTCATTAAGAAGACGGCCCAGGAAATGGACTACCAGGTCAACACCATTGCTGCCGGTCTACGTACCCGAAAGTCTAATCTCATTGGCATAGTAGTTCCTAGAATTGCGAGCAACTTCTTCAGCTCTGTTCTGGCAGGAATACAGTCTGTTCTTAACAAAAATGGATACAATGTGCTCATCTGTCAATCCAATGAATCTAAGGAGCTCGAAGAACAGCAGGTCAATTCCCTAATCCGATGTAATGTAGAAGGGCTTTTGATCTCATGCTCGCAAGAAACGCACGATGAGGAGTTCTTTGAGCGGATTGCCTCAAAGGGACTCAATTTGGTTTATTTCGATAGGAAGAATTTCGAAACGAAACATCCCGTTGTAAAGATTGATGATGTGAGAGGCACCTATGACATGACTGCACATCTCATCAACAACGGCGCTAAACGTTTGGCTTTTTTGGGAGGTGCTGAAGAGTTATCCATTTGTCAGGATCGCTTTGAGGGCTATGCAGCGGCAGTGGCCGAATTAAAAGCATCCTCAGTAGGCAGTTTCTTCGTGGATAAAAAAGAAGAGGTGGGCCCTACCGTAACTAAACTCCTCAAATCGAAGCAAAAACCTGATGCTATAGTAGCATGGTCAGATGATTGGGGTGTGCAGACCATCCTCGCTGCTCAAGAACTTGGAGTTAAGGTACCTGATGAGCTGATGGCTTCAGGCTATGACAATACAGATATTTGTACGGTAGTACAGCCTAACCTGACCAGCATGATCCATAATGCAGAGAAAATTGGTGAGCTGGCGGCACAGACCCTCCTGGCGCGAATCAGTAACTCCGAGGTAGCAAGCGAAAAACTAATGGAAACCCGCTTGGTAATACGCGGGTCTTCTCAAAGGAAAAACTAGTCTTCGACATGTAAGCTGACTGCTGGATTAGCATGGGCAGCCCGCACCGATTGAAAACTAATCGTGATCCAGGCCACAATCAGCGAAATGATGCTGCCCAATACAAATATCCACCAACCGAGCTCGACCCTATATTCATAGCCATCCAGCCACAGCTTCATGACATACCATGCCAATGGAACCGATATTAAGACGGATAAAGACACCAGCTTCGTAAAATCTTTGGTGAGCAAATAGACAATGTTAGTAGCTGTGGCACCAAGTGCCTTTCTTATGCCAATTTCTTTTGTTCTTCGCTCAGCTGTGAATGAGGAAAGCCCAAAAAGTCCAAGGCAACTGATGGCAATGGCAAAGAGTGAGAAGTAGCCTGAAAGAGAGCCTACACGTATTTCGCTAGTATACAGCTTGTCATACTCATCATCTAAAAAGCGATAGTCAAACACATAGTTTGGGTTGAACCTGCTGAATTGGTCACCCACCTTCTCCATCGTCGATTGGATATCTCCAGAATTGACCTTGACCATACAGGTGTTGGTATGCTCCGGCTGATATCTTATGATCATGGGTGCCACTTCAGATCTCACTGATTCGTATTGGAAGTCCTTCACGACACCTACGATTTGTGCCTCTATCCCTCCCCAGTACTTCACACTTGTTCCCACTGGGCTCTCTAGACCCATCACTTTAGCCGCTCTTTCATTGATCACCAATCGAGTGCTATCATCAGCAAACTCTCTGGAGAAAAACCTTCCATCTACCACCTGGAAGTCCATCACATCCCTAAGATCATTGTCTGTAGCAACCATCTCAAAAAGAATGCGGCTTTCAGGATTTTTACCCGGCCAGTCAATCCCGGAACTATTGTTATTGCGCCCCATGAACGTATGAGATGAGGCACTTACCTCCTCCACCTCGGGTAGCTGTCTCAGGGCATTTGCAAATCCTTCATAATTGTGAATAAGATCTCCCTCAATACTGAAGAAGACTATATTTTCCTGCTGGTATCCCAAATTTTGATTTTGGATAAAACGCAACTGAAGGTAAATTACCATAGTTGCAATAATCAAACCGACACTTAGTGTGTACTGAAAAACAACAAGGCCCTTTCGAATGAAAGCCTCCCCGCCTGTCAATCTTACCCGGCCTTTCAGAACTTTCCCTGGCTCAAATGAAGAAAGGTAGAGTGCAGGATAGCTCCCAGCCAAAATTCCCGTAATCGATACCACTGCCAGCATCACCATCCAGTATCTCATGTCCGTAAAGTCAAGGCTGATCTGCTTCTCAGTGATCACATTGAACTGTGGAAGAAATAGCAACACAAGTATTAAAGCAATGACCAATGATAGAACCGTGATCAATACAGACTCTCCAATAAACTGACCTATCAAAACCTCACGGTTAGCGCCAAGCGTTTTTCGAATACCTACTTCCTTAGCACGTCTCGCAGACCTTGCAGTACTCAAGTTCATAAAGTTGATACAGGCGATGAGTAAAATGAATCCGGCTATAGCCAAAAAAATCTTGACGTAGGTAATCCTTCCACCCGATTGGATACCATTCTCAAAGCGCCCATATAGATATCCATCTTCATAGGGGTGCAAAAAGAGCTCAACATTTGAGTTCTCATTACGCTCTTCAATAAAGTGCTTAATCTTTCTTTCGAGAGCAGTTTCTTCCGTTCCGGCCACAGTTTTAATATGGGTTCGTGGACCATTATTCCCCCAGTCGTTCACCCAGTCATTGTCACTTCTAAATACATCAAATGCGATTAGGTAGTCGAATTTCAATGATGAATGCTCCGGCGCGTCTTTAAGCACTGCTGTTATCTGATAGCTGCGCTTGTTTTCCGATAGGTAGTCCACAGACTCACCTACTACGTCAGTCCGGCCAAAAAGCTTGAGGGCCATCTCCTCAGAGATGGCGATTGAAGTAGGGTTGTCTAAAGCGTGATCTATATCGCCGTGAAGTGCCGGGTAAGTGAAAATCCTCAGGAAGTCAGGATCCACGTACCGCCCTTCGGATTTTAGACGTTGATCTCCGAAGGTGAGCTGCGCTTCTACCGGCCATGTAGAAGTGGCTGCAAATTCAATTTCGGGAAGTTCATCCTTGAGGGCTTTGGAAAGAATACCTGGAGTAGAAAGCGTAGAAAACTTTCCATCTTCATAGGTTTGATTCTCCATCACGGTATAGATCAACTCACTTTCTTCATGAAATTGATCTATTGAGAATTCATCAATCACCCACAGCAGGATCAAAATAGTACTTGCCAGACCTGTGGAAAGCCCAAATAGGTTGATGAAAAATGAAGACTTATGTCTGTAGAAATTCCTAAAGGTGATGAGGAGATAGTTGTAGAGCATGCTGCATGAGTTTTAGTGGATACCACAAAAAATGAAAATGGTTACACCATAGACTTAAGAACAAAGTCACTCGTTGCACACCTTACTTACAACTAAGCTACTTGACCCGAAATTTCCTTGGTTTGATTGAACTCTGTCAATGAAAAATAGAGGGTCGCCATCAATGATAATCCAAGGTAGGCGAGCATGGCATAAGAGCCTCCTGGCAGAATCTCGTCTATACCGTACCACCCCTCAAACCTGAAATAGAGAAAGAGCCCCATCACAAACTTGACCACCTCAGTGACCATCGCGAGCCGATGACCGTCCATGAGCGTAGTATAGCTAAAGATAGATACGAACAAGAAAACGCTGAAGAGCACCATGTCTGCAAATGGGTAAGCCGCAATTTGCGTTAGCAAATAAAAAAGAAGTATGTTATTGACCACTAACTGAAACCATGACCAGGCTAGGAAATAACCCGATGAGGGTGTATCATACTTTGGCCTGTTGTACACGTCCTCCACACTCATCACGGGGAATCTCTCCTTTACATCATCCGGTCGCCAACCTGTTGGCATAAACCAAAGCCTTATCTTATCCCAAATATTACGCGTGTACCAGGCATCTTTCATCAGCATCCAGATGTGCATGAAGTTGATGATAATTGGGTTCCATGTATTAGAGGGTCGTTTTGTACCATAAACCGCCGGCACCTCAGGCATCTCTTCCTGAAAGGTCCCGAACAACTTATCCCAAACGATGAATATCTCAGAAAAATTCTTGTCCAGGTACTCTGGATTGATGGCATGATGAACCCTGTGGTGAGATGGCGTCACTATTATATGCTCAAGGAAACCCATCTTCCCGATCAACTTGGTGTGATACCAAAACTGTGCGAAAAGGTGCAGAGGAGCTACCACAGCTACCACCTGAGCCGGTATTCCGATTAGTGCTAGCGGAATATAGAGGAAGAAATAGATGCTTACGAACGCAGAAATAGACTGGCGCAGCGCACAGGCAAGGTTAAATTCCTCACTGCTGTGATGGACTATATGCCTGTTCCAAAAGACATTGACCATGTGGTTGAACCTATGCGACCAATATCCGGCAAAATCCAAGCCGATGAATGCCAACATATACACAAGCCATGTCGACTTGATATCCAGCAGGCCAATTTGCTCTTCCATCCAACCATAGCTGATAATCACTAGCGAGAGGCCGATGATGCTCTTGAGTGTATTGGTCATTCCTGAACTCAGGCTGGAGATAGTATCCATGGGTCGGTTGACCTGGATGCCCATCCTTCTACCGATAATGGACTCTACAAGGATCAGCAAGACAAAACCGGGAATCGCGTAACTCAGAACTTTGGCATAAGCTTCCATAGAGTGAAATTACAAATTTTAGCTCAGAGTCTCAGAACGAAATAATCATAGAATAAAGCTTCCCAACCAAATAGTGGATACACGGGTCAATATTCATTGGCACATATCGTTGCGATAGCTAAGACAACCTTTTGGACTTGGTTATCATTTCGATCTTACCAGAAAATACTAATTTCGCCTTATGAAAAATATTGCAGTGTTGCTTGTGTTGATAGCCACGTTTGGGCTTATGGGAATTGTGCTGACAGGCTGTAACCTGGATGATGAGAATGATTGCACTAGTCAGTCAAATACATTTACGATAGTCGGCTATAATGGACTGGTAGCCGAAGGTGAGGATGAATTGATTTTCGGAGGTGCGGCAGGAGAATTCGCCACAACTGATGCCGATTTCAACACCACATTTGATTCGTTGATGATCGTTTATCAGGCTTTTGTTGCGCCATTCATCAGCGAGGTAGTTGAGCCAAAAGGAAGTTTTATCAGCAGTGCATATGCTGAATGTGTTCCCCAGCCTATCCAGATGGTCAACTTTATCGATTCTGTCTATATCACTAGCAACAATGATTACAATGCTGCATTTCCCGCGGGTGCCGATCTTGCGAGCATATTTACTGTACGACAGTTCAACGAAGATGTGGGCTTCCTGGCTGAGGCTGTCCGTATTCCGGAGTTCCTGGCCCAGAACCGTGCCATTCGGGGCACATCATTTGAGATTTACAGACCGGCGATCGCCCCATCCGCCAGTAAGGAACACATATTTACGGTGACGGTAGTCCACTTAAACGAAAGAAAGTACACCTTCTCAACTCCGAACATCATTTTCCCTTGAGAAGGAAAAAACTTGTAGTACTCACGGGAGCCGGTATCAGTGCGGAGAGCGGCTTGCGTACCTTCAGGGATAGCGGAGGTCTTTGGGAAGGATTTGATGTCATGGAGGTGGCTTCCATCGATGGCTGGCACAAGGACAGAGCTAAGGTGCTGGATTTCTACAACATGCGACGCAAACAAGCCCTCACCGCCGCACCCAACCCGGGTCATTTTGCCTTAGCAAAACTTGAAGAGGAGCTGGATGTAACAATTATCACGCAAAACGTAGATAATCTTCATGAACAGGCCGGTTCTTCCCAAGTCATTCATCTGCACGGTGAACTCTTCAAGTCAAGATCTACGATCGATGATAATCTAATCTACGATGTATCGGGCTGGGAGCTAAATCTCGGTGACCTTTGCGAAAAGGGTGGACAACTCCGACCTCACATCGTATGGTTTGGTGAGATGGTTCCCTTGATGGAAACGGCTGCTGAGCAGGTGGCCAATGCAGATATATTCATGGTAGTGGGAACCTCACTTGCTGTATATCCTGCTGCCAGTCTGATTGACTATGCCCTACCGGAAATCGATAAGTACATCATCGACCCTACCATACCCATGATTCGAGAGTATGATCATGTCACGGCGATAGCTGAGCCTGCGTCTACAGGAGTGAGCAAGGCTGCAAAGCTCATTCTCGAAAGGTCAAACTAGAATCCTATTCCTATACGGAAGGTCATTCGACGAAAACTTCTGGAAGTTTCCGATGAACCTGAACTTTCGTCCCACCAACTACTCCAGCCCCATATGTTCTCCTGGTAGGAGACATTTTGAAGTAGATAGCCAGCGGACAAGGTGATGAAGGTTTTTCTCTGATGAATTTTAACACCCAAACCGGGATTGAATCGAAAACCTCCGTTCACCTCTCTGTACTGATCATCAAAAGCATAGTCTCGGGGCGAAGCTACGCCTAAGCCAATATTTATAAAATGATATGGTGTCACTTTACCATCAAACCATTCCCCACGGAGGCTCAGGTAGATGGGCACTACATTGAAATCTCCAAGTGCTTCAATCCCTGTGCCCAATCCGATTTTTTTCATTTTATCCCATTGATAGCCGAAAGTTGCTTGTACAGCGCCCTGTGGATAAAGCGTGGACCCTCCTTCGTTTTCAAAATTGGCGCCCACCGCATAATGATGCCAAAATCCTGTTGTTCTCTGATGAAACCCACGTTTATTCTTTTTGCCAGTTCTAATTCCTTTAACCAACGCTATGGATTCCCCTTGATTGGTAATAGTGTCACCTGAGCTGAGAATAAAAACAACCGACTCACCACGTTGATAACTTTCCAGTTTCCCTCTAAGTATCTCCCCCGTTTTCAGATAAAGCAAATCAACCCTATCCTGAGCATTGAGGCCTGCACATAGCAGGCCAAGGAGCACAATGAAAAAAAATCGCTTCATATCACAGAGGGAGTATGGGCAATGCACTTAGTTGCTCTATTTCACCTACTTCACAATCGTAGGTATATTGGTACAATCCGTCATTACCAATTAGCATTAGTAAGCCACCTAGCGGAATCACATCATATGCATGAAACCCTTCGAAATGCTGTGTGAGGTTTTGATCTATAGTAGTGATATCTTCAGCATCAAACATCTTCAGGCCAAACTCGCCCTCACAAACGAACAAGCAACTACCGTCTATGCCAAGACCATGTGGATTGAGCATGGGATATACTTCAAGCAGTTGTGGAGAAGAAGGGTTGGCTACATCTATGACCTCCAACTGATTAGTGAAGCCATTGCACTCTGTGCCCCCACGAAGCGTTACATAGGCAATATCATCTTGAACTACCACCGGATCACAACTCGTAATGTGCTCATAAGTTGATAGGAATGCCGGAGAGTTGGGATTGGAGACACTGAAGATGTGCATGCCATTCTGCGCACCCAGGAACAGCTTATCTTCATATGGAAAGATGGTCTCTACGCCCCAGGTGATTTCATTTGTCACACCTGCCACCGGATCGTCAACGTCGCTGATATCGAATGTCCTAAGCGTACTCAAGTCTACGGTATAAAGATGATCACCGGACACAGTGAATCTGGCCATTGAACCACCTATGCCGGCTGATGTAGGTGCTGACGAGCTAAGAAAGCTAACTTGTGTATTACGAAGTGCACCAGGATCTGAGGTAGCAAAGCTCTCATCCACAGCCCATCCATTAAAATCACAATCCGTATCCACAAATTCCTCCACTAGTCGCTCTTCATACTCGACCAGTATGCCTGCATTAGCATCTACGTAACCGAAAGTGCTATAATAGTTTTCAAATACACCCCCAACCCGATTCACCTCTCTAATATCGCTGATGTCTGATATATCAAAGACAACCAAGTCAACGTAGCTATCAGCGTACAGAAACTGGCCCTTCCCCGCCATATCATAATTCCCTGGAATGTTAATAAAACCCAGCGGCGTGGGTCTTGATGGGTCTTGATTATCGATCACATGAATACCCTTTCCCACCTCATTGATAAAGAGATATTGACCAAGTAGGTAGATTTTTCCCGGTAGGTGAATCTCCTCAGGCGCAATGAAGGCCACCTGCTCTCTCAATGCAGCGGTCGTCTCGTAAACAGGGTCATAGGTCACGTAAGACCTGAACTCTTCGCATTTATCTTCACAGCCAAAGCCAAGAAAGGCCAGCATGATGATAATCAACAAGGTTAGAAGCGTCATACGCCCCAGTTCCTTTTTCTCTTGATCAGTAGTAGAAGTTTTAGTACTCATAGCATAACATTTATAACAGTCCAATGACCCTTAATAGCTTCCTTAGGTTGGAATCATCTAAATAAATATCTAAAGCCCACGACCAGCCCTACACTGGAAGGACGACTTGAAAAATTGTTGCCGTTCTTGGCAAAATCTGAAATGGCTTTGCGGTAGCTCGGCTCGAGGCTCAGGTAATAGTTGTCTTGTATCTGGTACCCCAATTGCACACTAGTTAGTCCATTGACGTGTACGCGTCGGTAGGGTGAATCAGCGCCAGGATCTATATCGTAACTTCCTATTTCATCACCAGAAGCATTCAGGCTATTCCCCAAATAAATATCACTTGCTAAACCTGCGTTGAGCAGTACGTTAAACTTCTTATCAATTAGTACAAACCCTGCTTTTACGGGTATTGATAATAGCTGAAAGTTATTATCAACATCTACGCTTTCACTTGTCACCGTTATCTCTTCTTCCGAAAACAATGCCTCACGGTTTTGAAAAGAAAGTGGGACAGCTTTCTGCTCTGCTGAGCTAAAAACCAGGTTAGTATTGGAATTGACTCTATACCTACCGTAAGTGAGTCCGGTTTGCAATACCCAGCGCTTGCCCACAGACTTCCCTACGTCCAAACCAATGGCAATGGCCGGACCTGAGCTACTTTCCTCTCGCAATGGCAGTCCCGCTGTATTAGCGTCTAAAGCGCCGTTCGCAAAATCTCTTTCGGAAGCCAGAGCAGCCTCGTCAACACTTCCAGTCGGTGGCCCATAATTTGGATCGAAATTTCCAGAACCCAAATTCAACCCCGCCCAGAGCGACTGACCTTCATCTTTATCCTGATTTTCTTTTGCGTTCCCATAGATAGGCACCCCGAAAATCTTATCAGGAGCCGCTTTAGCACCCACCAGCCATTGTACTCGAGAGGGCCTGGTCTTTAGTTGAGAAAGTGCGAACAGATCATCTTGCTTCACTTGAGCTAACTCTGCATCATCAAGATTTGCTGTTAAGGCAGAGTTTTCCTCAATTTTCTGGTTATCATCGGCTAATAATATGGCATTGGTCATAGTAGCGCCATTCTTCTCCTCAGATGAGAGTGGACTTGGGGAAGTATCACCTGGCTTCTGCTTATTTTCTTGTAACCTCAAGTCTTCGTTCGCTGAAGCTACAGGAATACTTGAATCAATAATAGCTGGCTCATCACTCCTACTATCAGGATCAGTTAACGTCTTTCTGCCTGCTCCCTCTTCATTAACATCCTTATTTAGAGCTACTTGGTCGTTTATGTTTTCATTCGGACCAGAGGTGAAGTAGAGAGCACCGAGTAGCAGCGCGATGAATAGAGATGCCGCCGCTGCTAGCTGATAGTAGAACACACGCTTCTTATAAGTACCTACCTGCTGATTTGCCAACTCGCCGCTTATATTTTTCCAAACATGAGGAGCTGGCGCACTCTCAGCCTCAGCAAACCTTTCTGCCCAAATTGACTCAAAGTCCTTTTTCTCTCTACCCTTAGACCCTTCCATAGTTTACCCTTTCACGTGATTCCAACTTTTTCTGCAGCAACTGTTTCGCTCTGGCGTATTGAGATTTTGAAGTTCCCTCACTGATTCCTAGCATCTTGGCAATTTCCTGATGCTTATACCCTTCTATAGCATAGAGGTTAAATATCACCTGAGATCCATCGGGAAGGCTGGTGATCATTTCCAACAGTTCCTGATAACTATAGTTACTCAGAGTCGTCTCTGCCCCGCTACGGTCATTCATTTCTTCTACATCCACCATCGGATAGAGGTAAAGCTTACTTCTTTGATGGTTTAAGGCAGTGTTGATAACTATTCGCTTGATCCAATAGCCCAGAGTAGACTCCCCCTTAAATGACTCTATTTTTGAAAAAACCTTTACAAACGCCTCCTGCAATACGTCTTCAGCCTCAGGTGTTGCCTTAGTGTACCGAAGACAGATGGCATACATGGCCTTAGCATAGCGCTGATACAGCTCATGCTGTGCGCTACGCTTACCCTCCCGGCAGCCTTGAAATAACTCTTCTTCAGTATCCCTCATCTAGCGCCTAATTATCTACGCCTCTGGTGTATCGACACAACATGATTAAATTTGGTTGGAATATACCATGAACTAATACATGCGGCAAAAGGCAAATTTCATCATTCTTTTTACAATCCTAATATCAGGTGGCCTCATCTCAAGCGCCCAGACATTACGATATGAGGATAAAGTCTATGATGAAAACATAAAATCAGTGCAACTCTACCCGCTGAGTCAGGAACGCTACCCTGAATATCAGTCAGCGATTATCGACATCAGCCAGCAGAGGCTGCTACGCTTAAAATTTGACGAACTTTACTATGATTATTCTGACTACTTTTTCAAGCTGATTCGTTGCACAGCCGACTGGAAAAAGTCTAGTATGGTTGAGTTGGAATATCTATTTGAGTACAATGAGTTTCCTATTCAGAAGTATCAATACTCACAGAATACCAAAGTGCCCTACACCAGCTATGAGGCTGAGGTACCCAGAGTTAAGCAGCCGGGCAATTACCTAATAGCCGTATATCGACGTGATGATGGTGAGCAATTAATTCTTACCAAGCGCTTTGTAGTCTATTCCAGTCAGGTAGAAATCAGCCCCATTTTTGGCAATCGGATCATCAATACCAACAATCCAAAAATGCATCAGTTCGAATTTCAAGTGAATTACGGTAGTCTCGAATCCTTTAGCCCGATTCAGGACTTCAAGCTGGTCATACGACAAAATCAAAGGTGGGATAATGCACTTACTGACCTTTCTCCCTCTATGGTACGCGACGATCTCGGGAGTCTCGAATTCCGAGGGTTTGCAGGAGAAAATGCATTTTGGGCCGGGAACGAATATCGCTTCTTTGACTTAAGAGGGTATACTTATAGGGGTCAAAATATCAGCACCATCAATAGGCAGCCTGATGTGACCCAGGCGTATGTTATTCCTGATGAGAGTAGAAGCGGTCTGGCCTACAGCATCTACGAAGATCAAAACGGTAAGTACTATAACCAGACCCTGGAGCCTGGTGCTATTGATTTGGAAGCGGATTATGTCAAAGTCAACTTTACACTCAAAGTTCCTAAGGCCAAGGATAAAGTATATGTAATTGGTGACTATAACCTATGGGAGATGAACAAGGACAACCTAATGGAATACAATCAATCAAAGGAAGCCTATGAGGCACAGGTTTTCCTCAAACAAGGCTACTACAGCTATATATACTGGCATGATAGCGACACCCCCTGGCAATTTGAAGGCTCCTATTTTGAGACAAGAAACCAATATGAAATACTTGCTTACTATCGCGCTCCGGGAACACAATTTGATATACCAGTCGGGTACGTCAGCTTTTACTCAGGTATCAACTAGTCGTTAACAGCTTCCAGGTCAGTCACTAAACCACCAACTTCATATTTTTCGGTTCGATTTATCGGATTGCTATTAGCAATGTCCAACATGCCAAAGCCTTTATTAGTATGGACACCTAAACCACATGTGAATACAAACTCCTGAACCTCCCTGGCAGCATACAAAGTAAATGGAAAGGTGTATCCTCTCACCTCATACTTAACATCTTGATCGTATAAAGGGTAGATTCTAGCGAACTTCTTGCCGCCACTTCTAATACGATTCAAATATTCCAGATCAGGTACGATCTGGAACTTAAAAAAAGAAGCTAGTTGCTCTCCAGTGTAACCATACGATTCCATCCTCGATATTGTACTATCATATAACATATCTGAAAACTCATCAGATTCCGGTTCTATGAAACGCTTGGCTGAAGCATCAAAGAGTGATGGTGTGAGCAGAACCATTGGCGAGATACAAACAAATTTTGATGCATCAGTAATCTCAGGAGCTACCTCTCTTTCCACTTCGTATGGCAACAATACCAAGTTACCAATGTGGATTTCAGGTTGAGTAAAAAGGCTTTCCAGAAAATGATCTAAGTACTCCTTCGAAGGACTAGCTAGTACTAAAGTAACCTTACTACTATAATAATGTAGCCCTTGTTTACTTATCCTTGTTTGACCTTTGAGTCCGGAAAAGTGATAGTAAGGGTAATCAATAAATTCTTGTCTTTCTCCGGAAACCAGCACCGCTTTGGCGGTTTGAGCTAATAAATACTGATGATGAAAAGGCAAATAGGCACCTTTATTCTTGAGGTTAAAAATGATCCTTACTCTCACGTTTCTACACAATTAATTAGACAACCAGTGTAGAAAAAACAGCCTGATCAGGAAAATGTTTCGTGATAGCTTTACTATTATTTATCTATACTCAGACATTAAAACGGAAATGCATAATATCGCCATCCTTCACGACGTACTCCTTTCCTTCAACACCCATTTTACCAGCCTCCTTACAAGCGAGCTCAGTCCTCAATCGCTGGTAATCCTCTAATTTTATCACCTCTGCCCTTATAAATCCTTTTTCAAAGTCAGTATGAATAACGCCTGCTGCCTGAGGTGCTTTCCATCCTCGCCTAATAGTCCAGGCCCTTACTTCCTGTTTTCCGGCAGTGAAGTAGGTGATCAAATTCAACAGACTGTATGAAGCGGTGATGAGTTGGTCTAGTCCGGACTGTTTAAGGCCATATTCATCCAGAAACATACCGCGCTCCTCTAGGTCCAGCTCAGCAATTTGTTCTTCCAGAGAAGCGCAAACAACAACAACTTCAGCCATCTCATTGATCACTTCCTTCTTTAGCTCCTCTACATAACCGTTCCCTGAAGATGCGGATGCCTCGTCAACATTGGCAGCATAGATAATAGGCTTAATAGTCAGTAACTGGAGATCTCTGATTAATAAACTCTCATCATCCGATATATCTTCAAGGGACCGTGCGTTCTTACCCGACTCTAAATGTGATTTAAGCTTATGTAGGATCACTAATTCTTTCTTTGAAGCTGCATCCCCAGTTTTAGCCAATTTCTCAACACGCTGTACACGCTTATCCACAGACTCCAGATCCTTAAGCTGTAGTTCGATATCAATCACTTGCTTGTCCTCTACAGGGTTAACCCGACCGTCAACATGTACCACATTGTCGTCATCAAAGCAACGAACCACATGAACGATGGCATCCACTTCCCTGATATTCGCAAGAAACTTATTTCCAAGCCCCTCACCCTTACTAGCGCCCTTTACAAGTCCGGCGATATCCACGAATTCAATAAAAGTGGGTACTACCTTTTCCGGTTTTACCAATGATTCCAGAATACCTAGCCTTTCATCAGGTACAGTGATCACGCCAACATTCGGCTCTATTGTACAAAATGGAAAATTCGCCGACTCAGCCTTACCGCTAGATATTGCATTAAACAAAGTAGACTTACCAACATTTGGCAAGCCCACAATTCCACATTTTAAACCCATAAACTCTTATATCTCCTTAATTGAAAACGACTGCAAAACTACTCCTTAGAACAATCACTCCGCAAGTCTGAAAAATAAAAAACCCGCACAAGGCGGGTTTTCGTGGTAAACGACAATGTATTATCTAATAAAACCAGGGATTACAGTGAACACTATAATATCTTATTCACTTTAATCTTAATCAAATCACATATTATACATCGATGTACTGTAATTCAATGGTCTTATTTAAATGCAATTATCAATTTAAAAAAAGAGCTGACAGACGTCCATCAGCTCTCTATATTGGTTAAGGTCTCAAAATTTGAACCCTAATTTCATAAATGGTTGTGTAAAGAAGGAATACGTATTTGTATTAGACTCCTGTAATTCCAATCCAGGACCCGGCTTACTAGCTGAATACGCATAGATATAAGAAGCAGGACGAATTTCAAATCCGAAATAGAAACCTTCCATTAAATAATAGTCAACACCCGCAGCAATCTGAACACCATATCCAAAGATTTCACCGGTACGAGTACCTAGGTCAACCACTGTATTATTACTTCCATTGAAATCATCAGTAATCGTAGGATCATACTGCGATTCGCGTGCGTAATAAAACGGAACATGTAATCCTACGTATGGAAATACTCTCTCCATTTTTGTAGAAAATGTATATTCAGATCCTATCACTGCGTTCAACAAAGTACTGTTTTGTTCAGGAATAGCTGCGTAAGCAGGAATCCATGCCGCATTTGGTTGTCCAGAATCTATAAAACCCGGTACGTTCGCTTGTCCCGGCGTGTAATCCATTCTTACTGCCCCAGCCAAGATTAACGAAATCTTGTCTGACAAATAATATCCTCCTTTAACGCCAATCATGTTTACAAATGTATTCTGATTGTCCTGCAGGCTAATATTATTGGCATACGGACTATTTGCAGCAACCCTCCAGTTAGAGTTATTACCAGGTGCACTTGGAACTGTCAAACCTCCATTGATAATGTTTGAACGTCCAAACTGCATCTCGACAGTAATATCCCCCTTCTTAGGGCCGTATCCCTCATCTACCTCACCATCATCCTGAGCCTGAACGAGCAGACCGAACGACAGCAACATAGTAAGTAATATATATTTTTTCATATTGTTCTGTCTTTAGGATTAAACTTTCAATTTGTTAAGATATGGTCGGGAGAACATCTCCCGACCTAATTCCTAAAGAGATATTATCCTGCCAAAGCAGCTTCTAATAATGCCTGGAACTCATCAGCCATTGACTGTAGTACAGCTTCCTGAGTCTGAAGAGCCTCTAACTCAGCTTGCAATTCAGCTACCATGTCCTCAGCTTTAAGCTGACCTTGAGCAGCCAATTCTATATCAATTTCAGCCTCAAGTACACCTCTGGTCAAGTTTAAGATAGAACCAGCAGTTGACTCATCACCTTCAAGCTTAGCAATAGTCGCTTCAACAGCCTCTATTTGCTCAGTGATGCTGCTACCACACTCAGTGTAGTTGTCACCATTGACGATGAATCCATCACAAGCGCTCTCGATATCCATAATCTGAGACCTGACATCATTTTGCTGATCAGTAATCGCACTCTGGGCATCCTTAGCTGCATCAACAGCCAAACGTGCAGGAACTAAGCTCTGATAGTAAGCATCCAGCGACTCATCAGTCTGATCAAGTGCGTCGAGTGCTGCCAGGTAGGCATCAATCTCATCCTGATCAATGATCGTCAGCGCATACTCCAGATCGTCAGCAGCCGCCTCAGCAGTAGCCTCCTCAGCCTCTAAATCATCAATAGACTTAGCTACAGAAGGATCAGCAGGAGGAGCAGGCTCACTGCAACTACAAACGTAATATCCAGGGAATAAAGCGTTAAAGATAGCTTCAGCTGTAGTGTTACCCTTAGCAAGTTCAGTCAACAACTCAGCTAGATCATCATTAAATCCATCAATCGAAGCAAAATACTGAGTCATAAACTGCAAACCATCGAAATCAGTCAAGCTTAAAGGAGCTTGAGGAACAGATCCAGTGTACTCACCAGTATCTTCAGTACCCGCCTTCACCGCATCAATATACGCCTGAAGACCCCTGTACTCATCTACAATATCACCATAGTAAGTGTCAACAGCTTCCCATCTTCTTACTGCATCGTCATGTGCATCCTCAGCTGTTCCGTCATTACCAGAGGCAGTGATGTAAGCCGCAAGAGCGCCACCAATACCATCACCAAGACCGATACCACCACTTCTGGCACCTTTCAATGCAGTAGGAGGATTCAACCAGGTATTTTGATCGTTTTCATTTCCATCAAATCCAGGATACTCTTCAAGATCTTCGGTACCTTGATTAAACCACTGACCATCTCTAGGAGTGTTCAACATCTGAGCAGCATTCAAACCGTCATAAGCCACACGCTTATTCACAAGTGCTGTAGTATCTGCTGAGCTAGGAGGGTTTCCATCACTATCAACAGCCTTAGCATTGAATAATCCCCACTCAATCATGTAAGCTGAATAAGCATCTTCAAGCTCATAAAGCTCATCAGCACCCGCGTCATTAGACGGTAGGTTATTCCAGGTCTCTACAGTATCTTCTTCATAACTGGCCAATGTAGTCTCATAATCCTCTACGAACTGAGGATAAAACTCATCATAGATTGCCTGAAGCGAATCTGCGTAAGCCTCCCAGGCAGCAATTTCACCCTCAAATACAACTATGTTAGCCTTAGCTGCCGAATCACGGGCAAATGAACTTCTCCAAGAATCTCTGTGCGCTGGGAAATTACCATCAGGTTGTGTTGCATCATCCAACTCCTGGAAAGCAATTACTGTCGCAAGATCTTCGTCATCAATATTCTCCAAAGCGGAGAGTGCAGCCTCAGCCTCTTCAACAGCGGCAATAGCAGCCACACTGTCATCAGCAAGGGGAAGCAATGACTCTTGAAGAGCAGCAATAGCCGCTAATCTATCATCAGCCTCAAGCGCTGCAAGCACTGCTTTTTGAACTGGCAAAGCAGCTTCAGCAGCAGCCAAATCAGCCTGCGCTTCAACTAAAGCCTCATCCAACTTAGCGTCCAAGAAAGCCTGCGTTACAGACTCATCCGCAGACAAGTACAATTCAGCTTTTGCAACTTCAGCCTTCTGATCAACGATCAAAGCCTGAGTAGCAAGAAGACCAGTGCCACCAAACACAAGGTGACCGTCAGCTGTAAATCCGCCGAAAACAACAGCATTCCACTGATCTAAGTAGAAAGCAGCATCTGCTAAGCCAGCAGTAGCTAGCGCTCTTGCCAAATCAGCAGCAGCTTCAATTGCTAATGCCTCTTGAGCAGCTAAAGCGTTAGCTGCAGTAGCCAATTCCACTTCCAAAGTAGCCAATCTTGCATCAAGAGTTGCCTGATTCATCTGAAGCGTAATGCTGTTATTAGCTGAATTGAATGCATTGGATATTTCCTGAGACTCAGCCTGAGCGTTTTGATACCTAGTCTGGGCATCTTGATATGCCACTTCGGCATTTAGAAGGTCAACCTGCGCCTGACGCAATGCTGTGACCTCCGGAGCTATCGAATCGTCTACACAAGACGAAAAGATAAAAAGGGCTACAAGAGATAGCGCCCCCAGTAATCGTTTAAGTTTACTCATTGTTCTTAAATTTTCGTGATTAAATTAGATTAAAGTTTACCAAATTATTTGTTGTATTAATTATTGCTCGTTAAGTCGAAAAATCTATTGCTAGAATTTCCTTCGTTTATCACAATACCGTCAAAAGTAAGCATTTTCATAAACTGCTCGTAATATTAATGGGTATTTTGAATAATCAAAATGATTTGTTTCACATTTTTCCATTGAGGAATGACAATTCATCAAATGCTATAATAGCTGCGTGCGAAAATATTATCATTCTCTTAAAAAAACTATTCTTTCTTTTAAAATTACCTGCAATATCCACAATGCCGCATTATCAATCAAGCTAAAGTCCCGAATTCCTTAATTTTTCCGATTTAGCCAGCATTTACGCAATTGTTTGATGAATATGCTACAGGTTGAAAAATCAATCAGATGAACAATCAAAGGTGCACTACTCAGCTACTCCTTGGACAGAATAATGGACTTAACCTTTTCTACATCTTTATGAACGGTCTCTACCGTAATGTCTCCACTGCTCGACAAATCGGCTAGTTCTTTGACCAATGCCTCTTCCGTCTCCAGGAGCTCCCCGGAGGAATACTTCATAGAATGCTCCAAATGGTTGATGGCCGCCTTCAAAGATTGTAGCGCTTCTCTCAGCTCACCTTCATTCAGCTCCTCTTCACATACCACCAGATGGGCAAAAGCCAACGCGTTCATTGCTTTGGCAAAAGCTACATTGAGGTCATCTTCATAAATAATCTTACTTCGGATGTCCTGCTCGACGACTCGTAGACCAGCAATGGCTTCATCGATCACGCTATTGGTCTCATTGTCTAAGGATTGCTCAATATTCTCAAGATAGGCTATCGCCAAATCTAAATGCTCTTCACTGACCTGAAGGTATTGCTTACTTATATCTTCCTTGGCTGACTCCAGCAGATTGTACAATGTCTCTTTGGACATATCAATTTCTATCTGTTCTTTTCCGGTTTCCTCTAAGAGTTGGAAACTGTACATGGTCAGAAATATGAATAGGGCAAATATGAGATACTTCGGCATTCGGCTACACCTTATATATATGGCTCTCTCAAATATAAGTGAATACAGCATATATACCCATAACATCTTTGACAATCGGATGTGGTCAATAAGCTTACCAAAATGTTCATCATTCGCCGGTAGGAAAACAATCTAGAGTTAAGCACACCAGCTGTCCTTGATACAATACGCGATGTTAAATAACTTCCCCATTCCTTTAAGTCACATTACGATAGTGAATAGAACAAAATCAATATACATCCTATCAGCTTTTGCCTTCACCGTACTGTGGATGCAGGAGTTGACCTCACAAAGTACACTTGAGGCCAGTAAGGTACGTGGGGAGCAACTATACGCCAGTCACTGCACTACCTGTCATCTCGCCAACGGTGAAGGTATACCCGGCACCTTCCCTCCACTGGCCGGGGCAGACTATCTGGTCGATAACCGGAAGGGTGCTATCCGGGCCGTGAGATACGGGATGGAAGGAGAAGTGACGGTCAACGGCATGACTTATAATAACATCATGTATTCACTGGACCTTGACGACCAACAAGTGATGGATGTTATGAACTATATCCTGAATAGCTGGGGCAATGAAGGTGCTGAAGTGACTTTGCAGGAGGTCAAGTCCATCAACTGAAGGTCAATGCCCGCCTGGATCTCATTATTCAATCGAATTCTGGTTAACTATGGTGTCTGTCCAACGTTAGCGTAACTATGAGTATAGCCAGGAAATCAGGAATTGTGCTAACGCATAGGTTTGCCATTGGGGTATTGCTATTTGTATTGCTATCAAGCTGCACTTCTTACAAGGTGGTCACCTTTACTAACAGTAATAGTCGGTTCAATTCCTATTTCAGTTATGAAATAGCTCATTTGAAGACCAAAGCAGGTAATGCAGAGCAGAAAAAGCCAGAGGTCGTATTGCGACTGGAAGACGCCATACATCAGCAGATGGCAGAAAGAAAATATCAGCGCTCGGGCAACAGGCCTGATCTTAGGCTGAGGTACGAGATCATCTCCAATCAACGAACCGAATATGATATGGACACCTACTCTTATCGACAGTCTATATACAATCCGTACGGCTACTACTACAATCTCAACGAGCGCAACTTCACAGAATCCATCTTACTGCTGGAGCTCACGGACGTCAGCACCAACAAAGTCGTATGGCAAGGAAGTCTGGACCTGAGGTATTCGCGCAAGTCGAAAAAAACAGACAACCTCATACAAGAGGCTGTTATCAAGATTTTCGATTCGTACCGCTATACAGCAGGTAGTGATGTGCCTCTGGCGCGGGAGTCAGCGGGTTAGTTGGTTTAGCTACCGCAATATGCACGGACTATCTGCCGTATATATCCTCATCGCGCAGGTCAATGATATTTCCCTGAACATTATTAATGTACCTTTTAGTCCTTAAGTAGCGGTTCACATTAAATTCATCAAAATTGGGAGCGGCTGGATCCACGGAGCTTACCCGCACCTGCCGTGAAGCATGAATAAACGAGTTGTCTCCTATCCACATACCCACATGCACTACTCGTTCTCTCTTGTCTTGTGTTTTTGGGGTACCGAAGAAGAGCAGATCGCCAGGCGCTAAGGTGCCCCAGTCTTTCTGGTCATCCACTAATCTACCTGCATGCACTTGCTGCGACGCATCGCGGGGAATGACCAGGCCATTCATCAGGTACAAAGTCTTGGTAAATCCACTGCAGTCCATTCCCTTGGTCGATGTGCCACCCCACAGGTAGGGACTACCCATCATTGCCTGCGCATTGTCAATGAGATTGTCGGCAGTATTCTCGTTAGAGGTAATCCAGGAAGCAAAGGGAGTTGCTTCAGTTTTTCTTATGAATGCGCTGCGGTCATCAGGATAGGTCACCTTATAGTATGCTCCTTGGTCACTTTGTATTGCCAGCACGTCCCCAAGGACCAGATCACTTACTATGCCTGTCTCATCGGTATTCTTGTAAGCATAGCCTACAGTCTTTCGATAGATTAGTTTGGGAAGCGCCTGCCATTCCGAAAAAGCCCGGTCATCCATGATGACCAATCCTCCATGATCTATCCAGCTGATATAGTCATCGGGTGTTTGCGCCAGATACCACTCCCCCTCCTGATCAAGCACTCTCAGTGGCATCCCAAGGAGGGCTTGTGTAGCCAACTCTCCGGAGTGGCTGGGTACGGATCTAATGTTGGCAACCGAGTTATTAACAACGCCGCGTGTTTTCCCCTCAAGTTTGACGGACGGTAAAACTTCAATACTGTCGACGACATCTACTCCCCTACCGGATAAAGAGTCAAGTAGCACTTCTTTCGCTTCCGGTAGGTCAGTCTTTCCTGTCAGTACCACGAGGCTTCCGTCGGACTCAGCTTCGATCTTAAAGATCGCCACCCGGCCATCCGGAGCAAACATCGATTTCGCGTTCGATATGACGTCCATCACTTCACTGAGTTCGCTAGCTTGACTGTCGTCTGCCCGCTCTTGACATGACAATACCACGATGAATACCAGGAGAATAATAGACCAATTTCGCATGCCTCGAAAATACGAACTAATTTTCTTTTGAGGCTCCAAGCATCACATTTGACATGTGATTTAGTAGTTTGGCTGCAGAATTTAATCCTATGGACAACTACGGTTTTTGGTCTGTGATTCCTCCGGTCATTGCGATAGCGCTGGCTATCCGTACAAAGCAGGTGTTTATTGCCTTAGTGATCGGAATATGGCTAGGGTGGGTCATCATCTCCGGGGGCAATGTGCTCGACGGCACATTAGCTACCATACAAGCTATGGTAGATGTATTCAAAGATGGTGGCAATACCCGCACTATTATCTTTACGTTGTTGGTCGGTGCATTGATCGCCTATATCCAAAGGAGTGGAGGAGTCAACGGCTTTATTGTGAAGCTCGAGCGATTGCTTCATCGACTCGAAGGTAAGAACTGGGGTAATAATAGGGTCATTGTACAGTTGATGGCAGCTTTAACAGGTCTGATCATCTTTGTGGAATCCAACATCTCAGTACTGACCGTGGGCACGCTGTATCGTCCTATAACTGATAAGCTCAAAATACCACGAGAGAAACTGGCCTACCTCGCCGACTCCACTTCCGCTAACTCAAGCATATTGATACCTTTCAATGCCTGGGGTGCCTACATCATGGGGCTACTCGTCATCCAAAACTTTGACAACCCATTCCAGACCCTGATGGGAGCGCTACCCTACAATTTCTATCCTCTCTTAGCGGTGGTCTTACTGTTTTATATCATTCTATCAGGCAAAGACTTTGGCCCAATGAAAAAAGCCGAGACCAGAGCGCTTGAAGAAGGTAAAGTCATTAATGATAATGCCATACCCATGGTCTCGGAAGAAGTGACCGTGTTGGACGCTATCGAAAACGCACCAGCAAGAGCGCGAAACATGATCGTGCCCATAGCCACGATGGTTTTGATGATGCCGTT
Organism: Cyclobacteriaceae bacterium; assembly: GCA_965229505.1. Taxonomy (GTDB): domain Bacteria; phylum Bacteroidota; class Bacteroidia; order Cytophagales; family Cyclobacteriaceae; genus UBA6059. The sequence goes on along the minus strand of OZ245881.1, from coordinate 3,890,186 downwards.
GATGCTGGTCTACACCGGCTGGCAGCCTGACAGCAGCACTGGCCTTAGCAGAATCTTCGAAGCTATCGGTCAGGGCTCGGGATCGGCCTCAGTACTCTACTCTGTGATTACGGCATTGATGGTCAGTGCCATCATGTATATGGTACAGAAGATCATGACTGGAAAGGAGCTGATCGACCTCACACTCAAGGGAATGTCGGGGATGATCTCACTTGCCTTGCTGATGGTCTTGGCATTTGCCATCGGTAGTCTGTGCAAGACACTGGGTACCGGACTGTATGTGGCTGAAGTTTCGAAAGCCTGGCTCTCTCCAGGACTTGTACCGCTCATCGTATTTTTAGTTAGTTGCTTCATCGCCTTTTCGACGGGTACTTCGTGGGGCACCTTTGCGATCATGATCTCTATCGCCGTACCTATGGCCCAGTCATTTGACACCAATGTTTCTCTGGCGATAGCGGCCGCATTAGGTGGCGGGGTGTTCGGCGACCATTGCTCCCCTATTTCGGATACGACGATCATCTCATCCATGGCATCCGCGAGTGACCATATCGATCATGTCAAGACGCAGCTCCCCTACGCTCTCCTTGCAGGGGGCGTCACCTGCATCCTCTATATCATCCTGGGTTTTGCGTTATGAGGTGGCTGCTGATCATCGCCTTTTTTGCATGTAGTCAGTCGCAGGCGCAGCGATTGCGAGACTATGGTGTTGAGATAGGCATCCTCCCTACCGGAAAATTGAATGCGATTGTAGATGTCCCGGGCGTATCGGTTGGACACACGACGTTGATTGAAGGCGAAAATGTCAGAACCGGCGTGACTGCTATCCTCCCCCATCAAGGGAATATTTTCCAGCAAAAAGTACCTGCAGCCATTTACATTCACAATGGCTTTGGGAAGCTGGCCGGCATCAGTCAGGTGATGGAGCTTGGCAATCTGGAAACGCCAATAATACTTACCAACACTTTAAGCGTACCCACCGCCATGAATGCGCTGATCAGCTACACTCTCGCCCTACCGGGAAACGAGAACGTGCGTTCGGTCAATGCTGTGGTCGGCGAAACCAACGATGGCAGCCTCAATGATATTCGCGGTAGACATGTAGAGGAAAGTCATGTGATGACCGCTATCGAAGGAGCGAACATCACGAATGAAGAGGAAGGTAATATCGGAGCAGGCACAGGCACACGGTGCTTTGGCTACAAAGGAGGCATAGGCACCTCATCCAGAATGCTACCGAGCAGCCTGGGCGGATATACGATCGGTGTGCTGGTGCAAACAAATTTTGGCGGAGTGCTGGAGATCGCAGGAGTTCCTATCGGGAAACTGATGGATAACTATCCGTTCAAAAATGCGCTGGAAAAATCTGATGGCTCCTGCATGATCGTGGTGTTGACCGATGCACCGCTCGATGCTCGAAACCTCGAACGCCTGGCCAAGCGGGCGTCCATGGGCCTAGCCAGGACAGGGGGCATTGCCTCCAACGGCAGTGGTGACTATGTGATTGCGGCTTCTACCAATGAACAAGTGAGGATTGCCTATGAGATGGAGGAGCGTGTGACCAGCTACCCCACGCTTCACAACGATGCTATGAGTTCTCTCTTTCTGGCAGCTATCGAAGCGAGCGAAGAGGCCATCCTCAACTCACTTTTCGCCGCAGAAACCATGACCGGAAATGGCCGCACTGTAGAAGCACTCTCAAAAGAAGAGGTGCTTAAGCTGTTAAAGGAACATGGGAGATTAGACTGAATAGATGGTTCTATGTGGAATCCATTAAGCGGATACTAAAAGCGGATAGGGCCTGGTTGATTACCCGAGCAGAAAAAGTGCTTTGCTCACGAAATTATAAGCTCGTAAACTCATCGTTTTTTCTTCTGATGTTCTTTTGTTTTGATACAAAAGAACCAAAAAATCAAGGCTCAATTCATTTATTAACGTCATTTGGCATTTTCCATCCGGGAAATAAAAAAACTCGCTGTGCTCAGACAGCTTTTATTTCTATTCCAATGGAAAACACCAAATGACTAAAATGAATTAGGCCGAATACTAAAGAGGATACAGTACCTTCCCGAATATATAAAGGTCAAATTTATCTACTCAGCAAAAGGGCGAATCGTGCTATAGTAAGCCCTGGCCTTGTCCCTAAGGTTGTAAGTGCTCGTCATCACCTCACCATAGGCACCTGAAGATCGGATAGCTACCAGGTCACCACGCTCCAGGTTTCTCATCTGAATCCCTCTTAGGAATGCATCAGAAGTTTCGCAGATTGGACCGACAATATCGTAAGTCTGCTCTTCACCCTCCCCTGTCAAATTATCAATCTGATGATAGGCCTGATACAACGCCGGACGAATCAGCTCGGTCATCCCTGCATCTATGATCGCGAATGTGGTTTTCTTCGCTGGCTTGGTATAGAGTACTTTTGAAATGATATTACCGCACTGGCCCACAATAGATCTACCTAACTCAAAATGTAACTCCTGGCCTTCCCGCAAGTGAAGATGTTTGGAAAATATGTCAAAATAAGTGCTCAGCTCAGGAATCGCATGCTCATCAGGCCTGTTGTAGTCTATACCCAAACCACCCCCGACATTCACGATCTTGATATCAATTGAGCGCTCTTCAAACCAATTCTGAATTTCATTGACCTTCTCACAAAGGAGCTGATACCTGCTGGTATCCATCACCTGAGATCCTATGTGAAAGTGGAGACCTACAAGGTCTAATTGCTCAGAAGCGTTAATCACCTTCATCACCTCTTCTAACTCCCAGGGGTTTATTCCAAATTTATTTTCTTCTAATCCTGTGGTAATAAACTTATGTGTTTTAGGATCCACGTTAGGGTTGATGCGCAAAGCTATTCTGGCCTTTACATTCTTAGCGGCAGCTAGTTCGTTGATCACAGCAATCTCCTGACCCGACTCGCAGTTGAAGCAGGAGATACCTTGCTCCAAAGCGTAGTTAATTTCTCGATCCGACTTGCCCACTCCGGCAAATACAATTTGCCCGGACTCAAAACCATTCTCGTTAGCGAGTTTCACTTCATTGCCACTGACAGCATCAATACCAAGTCCGGCCTGCTTCATCGCATTTAGGATCTCCGGATTGCAGTTGGCCTTCATCGCATAGTGCACATGAAAACCACGATCAATAGCTGATGTTCTCACTACTTGCAGCGTTCGCTCCAGGAGCGATAGGTCGTAGTAAAAAAAAGGAGTCTCCAGCGTCCTGAAGCGCTCAATTAAGTCAGGTGTAAACATGGATTTAGCTAACAGCTTCTTCTAGTATTGTCAATGTGAATTTTGAGGTATCAAGCTCGGCATTAATACCCATGGGTAGTGTTGCATTTTCATCTATATGCCCTATCGGAAAACCATAGGCTACTGGAATACCAATCCCTTCGAGTCTATCGAGTAGTACTTCCTTTAGCGATAGGCTATCCCCAAAATCAGGATCATCAGGTCGGGTCTCACAGCCTTTGAAAACACCTAGTGCCAGGCCTGCTGCGTCCTTAAGCTTCCCACTATTCAGCAATTGGGTAAGCATCCTATCTATTCTATAAGGTGACTCTCCAATCTCTTCAATGAATACGATTTTACCTTTGAAATCAAGATCATAGGGTGTACCCAGCATAGCCACCATAAGCGATAGGTTGCCCCCGACCAGCGCACCTACAGCCTCCCCGGGATTGATTGTGAAATGGTCGAAAGCCTTGTCCGAATCATCCGTCCCCACTGAGGATAGCTTGACATTATCCTTACCCTTGACAATAACATCCGCAAAATATTTCTTTGTCGACTTAGGAAATGAAGAAGCGGCGACCGGCCCGTGAAAAGTCACGAGCCCTGTCATCTTGTGGATCGCGTAGTGCAGTGCGGTGATATCACTGTAGCCAACGAAGACTTTGGGGTTTCGCCTGATCAGCTCGTAATCTAATTTCGTCACGAGCCTACCGGAACCGTACCCACCGCGGGCGCATACTAGCCCAGCCACTGTATCATCCTCAAACATACTGTGCAAGTCATCTATCCTCTGGGCATCAGTACCAGCCAGAAATCCCTTTTTGACCCTCATGTTGGGTGAGTGCCTGACCTTAAAACCCAAGGACTCAAGATTGGACAAAGAGGACTCATATGCCGTCCGCGAAATCGCACTTGCCGGTGTGATTAAGCCAATTGTATCGCCTTTGGCTAGTGCCTTAGGCTTAATTAAGCCAGCCGATTGAACAGGTTCGGAAAATGATGGGTTAGGCGCTAATAAGGCCCCTCCCGCCAATGCTGCTGTAGAAATAAAACCTCGTCTATGCATAGCCCCCAAAAATCTTTCTTAAAATGGCCAATAACAAAAAAAACCTCGACGCAAGCCGAGGTTTCTAAATCTTACTAGAGATATTCTTATTTCAGACTATCCACTACTGCCTTAAACGCCTCAGGGTGATTCATAGCTAAATCAGCCAACACCTTTCTATTCAGGTCAATATTTGCCGTTTTGATCTTACCCATCAATTCGGAGTAAGACATTCCGTGCTCTCGAGCACCGGCGTTGATTCTTTGTATCCAAAGCGCTCTGAATTCTCTCTTCTTTGCTTTGCGATCTCTGTAGGCATATACGAGACCTTTTTCGACTGCATTCTTAGCTACAGTCCATACGTTCTTTCGTCTTCCGAAGTAGCCTTTGGCTTGCTTTAAGACTTTCTTTTTGCGGGCTTTAGCCGCTACATGATTTACTGATCTTGGCATTTTTTTGATTTTTTGAATATTGGCGATGCTGATTGCTCGGCATACTTGTCAAAGCCAATAATCTGGTTAAACATTAAACCTGAGTTAGATGCGAAGCATATCCTTCACATTGTTCTCATCAGACTTGTGAACAAGTCCCATGTTCGTCAAGTTGCGCTTTTGCTTGGTCTCTTTCTTAGTCAGAATGTGGCTTTTAAAAGCGTGCTTACGCTTGATCTTGCCTGTTCCGGTAAGCTTAAACCTCTTTTTCGCTCCAGACTTAGTTTTTACTTTTGGCATTTCTATAATTGATTTTACTTGTTATTTCTTGGTTGATGGCTTTGGAGCCAGCATCAGTATCATTCGTTTTCCTTCCAGCCTCGGCAGTTGCTCTACTTTTGCTAGTTCTTCCAATGCTTGGGCAAACTTCAACAAAAGTATTTCTCCTCTCTCCTTGAAAACAATGGTTCGTCCTACGAAATGTACGTAAGCCTTCACCTTGGCACCTTCTTGCAAGAACTTCTGCGCATGATTCAATTTGAAATTGAAATCATGATCATCAGTATTAGGACCAAACCTAATCTCTTTGACGACCGTCTTCTGAGCCTTAGCCTTGATTTCCTTTTGCTTCTTTTTCTGCTCGTACTTGAACTTCGAATAATCGATAATCTTACAAACAGGAGGGTCTGCTTTTGGAGAAATCTCTACTAAATCGAGACTCTGTTCCTTTGCTAGCTTGATGGCTTGCTCCACGGGATATACATCCACTTTTACAAGATCACCAACGACTCTCACTTTCGGGGCTGTAATTCTTTCATTTACGCGATAAGGCTCTTCTACTCTGCCTCTTCGTTTAAACCCCTGGTACCTTTGTTTACTGATTGTTAACCTCCTTTTTTAGTTCTAGATTTTTTTAAGGACGCAAATATCGAAAGATTTTACCTAAATAAAAATCAGAGAATTCTATTCCTTCGATATAGCCTCGGCTATTTTATTCTGAAATAATTCCTCAAAATCGCTCAGACTCATTTGTCCGAGATCTCCTTCTCCATGTTCCCTAACGGAAACTTGATTATTCTCCTGCTCTTTTTCGCCAACGATAAGCATATAGGGCACTTTCTTCACCTCGGCATCCCGTATTTTCCTGCCAATCTTTTCATCTCTATGATCAACAAACCCTCTGATGTCATTGGCCTGCAAATGCTTAAAGACTTCCTGGGCATAATCGGCATATTTTTCAGATATAGGCAATACCGCGATCTGCTCGGGAGAAAGCCATAATGGGAAATTGCCAGCACAATGCTCGGTTAATACCGCTATGAATCGCTCGAGAGACCCAAACGGTGCTCGGTGAATCATCACTGGTCGGTGCTTTTGGTTGTCCGCTCCTATGTACTCCAATTCAAACCTTTCCGGTAGGGTATAGTCTACCTGGATAGTACCCAACTGCCAGCTTCGATTGAGGGCATCTTTGACCATGAAGTCAAGCTTGGGTCCGTAAAAAGCAGCTTCTCCAAGCTCTACAACGGTATTCAGTCCTTTCTCTTCTGCGGCTTCCTGTATCTGCCGCTCGGCCATCTCCCAATTCTCGTCTAAGCCAATGTACTTGGCTTTATTCTCAGGATCCCGCAATGAAATTTGCGCTGTATAGTTCTCAAAACCCAACGCCTTGAATACATGGAGCACCAGGTCAATAACTTTCTTAAATTCTTCTTTTACTTGCTCCTGGGTACAGAAGATATGCGCATCATCTTGTGTAAAGCCCCTCACTCTGGTAAGGCCATGTAGCTCTCCACTTTGCTCATACCTGTAAACTGTTCCGAATTCCGCCAGGCGCAATGGCAATTCACGATAAGATCTGGGTCTTGTCTTATAAATCTCACAGTGGTGAGGACAATTCATCGGCTTGAGAAAAAACTCCTCATCCTCATTAGGCGTCTTAATCGGCTGAAAGCTGTCTGCACCGTACTTGTCATAGTGTCCAGAGGTCACATAGAGTTGCTTGCTGCCAATGTGTGGAGTAACAACGGGCTCATACCCCGATTTGAGCTGAGCCTTTCTCATAAAGGACTCCAGCCTTTCTCTTAGCATTGTACCTTTTGGTAGCCATAGTGGCAGCCCCTGCCCTACCTTTTCTGAGAATGTGAAAAGCTCAAGCTCTTTGCCTAGTTTTCTATGATCTCTTTTTTTCGCCTCCTCAAGCATATGGAGATACTCTGTCAACTCCTTCTGCTTTGGGAAAGTGATACCGTAAAGTCGCGTCAACTGCTTCCTACTCTCATCTCCGCGCCAGTAGGCGCCAGCTATATTTAGGATTTTGGCAGCCTTGATAAAACCGGTATTGGGAATATGTGGCCCACGACACAGGTCAGTAAATTCGCCTTGCTTATAAAAAGTGATGGTACCATCAGCGAGATCTTTTAGCAGGTCCAGCTTGTACTCGTCACCTTTTTCTTCGTAGTAGGCTATTGCATCTCGCTTAGAGATGTCCTCTCTGATAAATACATTTTTTTGACGAGCCAATTCAAGCATCTTAGCCTCAATCTTGTCTAGCTCATCCCCTTTAAATTCGATATCTCCAAAATCAACATCGTAGTAGAATCCCTGCTCGATTGGTGGACCTATTCCAAACTTGATTCCGGGATAAAGAGACTCCAGCGCCTCGGCCATGATGTGTGCTGAGGAATGCCAGTATGTCGACTTGCCTTCCTTGTCATTCCAGGTAAGGAACTCAATCGTATGATCTACCTCTATCGGACGTGATGCATCCCAGACTTCTCCGTTGACCTTAGCCGCTAATACGTTCCTGGCTAGTCCCTCACTGATACTTTTCGCAATATCCATTCCCGTAGTTCCGCTAGGGAATTCACGCACTGCGCCATCTGGAAAAGTTGCTTTGATTATAGAATCACTCATTGATCGTACTAGTTCTTCTTTGGTGTCAAAATTTCGAATGTGGGTAGTTGCTCCTTGGCCTCACGTAATTCCCGCAAATATGTCAATTTTCTTAATACTTTGATCTCGCCCTGAGCGGCAATATCTGACGTTGAATCTATTGCCAGTGCCATTCTGTAAGCGCTCAGTGATCTGCTAAGAAAATTCTTAATGTCGTAAATATCGCCCACTCTAATATGCTCTTGAATAAGCGTACTATCGTAGGCCAGTAACTTTTGTGACATTACCAGGGCAGAATCTAGCTTACCCTCTTGAGTGTAAAGGTCTGCCAGCTTTTCAGTGAGCAGGTACCTCGTACTGTCTTCGTTAATAGCCTGGATCAGGATGGTTTTTGCCTGTTCTGTAGCGTCATAGGCGAGGTAATATTGTGCCTCTTGCCAGTACAAGGTTTCATTATCTGGATTATACTGCTGCATCTGACGGATCAGGTTTAACGCCTCCTCATTCTCTCCTCGTTCTAAATAAAGCTGTGTTAATCGTGCGCCCATATCTTCTAGTCGGGGCTGAAGCTCTAACCCCCGCTTGAGAAATTCAATTCCGCTGACCGTATCCCCTATCGTCAAATAAATATCTGCCTTCGTTTGATACAGGTAATAATCACTTTGATTGATGAGAATAGCCCGATTAACATAATCTAATGCCTGTGCATACTCTTCATTGTAAGTTGACAACTCTGCCTGAAGTTGATAAAACTCTACTGACTTGGCACCAAGCCGATTTGCGTTAGCGATGTACTCTTCTGCTCGCTGATATGCTCCAATTGAAAAATAATATCGGCCAAGCTGGGTGCTTAACTCTGCACTCTCCAGATGTGGCCCAATCGCAACCTCAGACCATTTGTCGGCCTCTACTGGCCAGTCCTTTTGATTTAGATAGTTACCCAATCTTATAAGATCATTTTCAGAGGATTTCTGGTCTAGTCGCGCTGTGAGATTGTCAATGGTGCGGCTCAAAAACTCTTCACGATCAAATGCGCTAGCAGGTAGTTTTTCACCAGGTATGCTGCGATGGCAGGAAAGCAAAAAAAGTATTAAAAATAAGTGAACGTATCTCATGCCCCAGGTTGTGTCTACAAAGTTAAGCTAAAGCACTAGAGGATAAGCTGGAGACTAAACTTGACTCCAAATTTATTTGCTGTGGTGTTCTCCAAATAGGTGATTCTGTGAAACGCGTCCACACGAAACACTTTGAAGATATTCTCAATACCATATCCCAGTTCGACATATGGGCGTGAAAAATCCAGGGCCTTAAAAGGTGGAATCAGTTCACCTGCCTCATCCGTCCTATCGGGAATTGTCTCAAAATTCTCGGGTCTGACGCCACCAAAAAGGACATTTGCAGTAGCAGTCATTCGCCACTTTAGCTTTCGAATAACCGGGATTTTATTGAGCAATAGCCCTTCAAAATGATGCCTAACCCTCATGGACATATGATGATCGCTTGTGAACTCAAAAAACTCCATCATGTTGTAGACATTATCACTATAAAAGTTCGTTGGGTTACCAATGTGATTTTTGAGCAATGGATATGGCAATTGACTGAATATATAGCCCCCTGCCAACTCCAGGTCAGATACTCCCAGAAAACCCATTTTTTGCTTTTTGGCAATCCGCCCTTCTAACTTGTGATAATCAAAATCACCACCTAATGTATTCTTTAGTCCCAATGTATAGCGCACATTGACAGCAGGCCATTTGATTGTACCCAGGCTCAATCGCTCATTATCATTGATAACAAAGACTTCATCCCTGGCAAATCGCGTCTCAAGGCTCAACTCTGTAGTCGTGAAACTGGTGCCTATAGGAGAATCTGACTGTCCGGGATTAACGTAATACTGAAAATCATAGAGTGGATCATGATATTGGTTAGAGAATTCAATCTTTTGTGACCACCCTTTTGATATTTGAGTGTTGAATGCAAAAGCATTTCTCCGCAATTGAAAAGGCTCCTGAAGGTTACCAAACCGACTCAAGGCATATAATAGTGCGCTATTCTCGATACCATTGTTAAGTGCCCAAATGGCCTCAATATCATTTTTATACTCGTACTCGACAGTGGTCCATGGCTTACGCGATATGATGTATTTCAGATTGGCCCTGTGCTTCCATTTTTCATCGTCAAACCCATATCCGAACCTATACTGTAGCACCCACTTATTACTAAAGTCAATATTGGTCCTTGCACCAAAGCCCAACCTTAATCCTTCTATGTCATTATTACCATAAATGGCTGTGTACGGCCCCAAATCAATATATTTCATTTTATAGTAAAACGAACCAATGGTCTTGAAAATATCGGTGTAAGTCTTGATCACGGGTATGCTCTTGAGCGTGTCAATCATCTGAAAAAGATTTTGCTCCGTACTGGTCAAAGAATCATGTCGGTATTCCTGCCAGAAGGCTTCATCATCCATTCGCACATCCTCTTCCATGGTGATTGGTGCTTCATAAAATTTAAAGCTCTTTGGCTCGGTCAACTCTATATCCTTAGTGGAAACATAAAATTTTGCAATCAAGCCAGCCGTTTCATTGGTAATCTGACTAATATCCACTACTACTCTGTACTTCTCGGGCAGCCAAGGCCCGGCCTCAGTTGGTTTCAGGTCTTGCTGGATCTTGATCTTCTCAATAAAGTTGAGGTTAGCTGATTTATTGACCGAGACATCTATTCTGCGTATAGCATATTCTTCCTTGGTAATCCACATCGTGCCAGTGAAGGCCAAGTCCTGGTCTCTTTTTGGCCAAAAGTCCAGTCTGTAACAGTAGTGATCCTCCAAATACAGGCTATCGACCAACTCATAGTCATAGTAAAGTTTCCAGCCGTCCGCGATAGGAGAGACAAATTCCTTACTTACGATATTCATCCAATTCTGATAAAAATTGTACTCTTGAAAAGAGCCTCCAATAACCTGAGAGGTCAATGTACCATCGGTTATTCCAATCCCTGTTAATTTGGTCTTATTGATGTTTTCATATTTCATTTCCGGATTGCTCCTATAGTAGACTGTAGATAAAGCTTCGGAGATGAAAATGGGAAGTATAGGCTTACCGTCTTCACCGGCGATCACCTGAATGCTGTCAAGAACTGAGGTGATTATCTGGACGACCTTCTTTTGACGAAACTTATCAGAAATATTGTCTACTCCTATTTCGATCTTGGTATAGTTTTCGAATTGATATGCCTCAATATTTCGTTTATCGTTGAGCTTTTTGTTCTTGACAATATTCCTAAGAATCTCAAATGCGGGGTTTTCACCGGCATAGATGACTACATCCTCCAGATTGACCACATCTTCATCTAATTGGAAATTGATAATCTGCTCTTGCCCCCTACTAAAAGGTTTAGTGCGAGGAACGAACCCTATATAGGAAACCACAAGGCTGTCAGCTGCTAAGCTCGTCTCAATGGAATAGAAACCATCAAAATCTGTAGTAGTTCCAGCCTGGGTCCCCTTAATAACGACATTTGCGAAAGGAACGGCCACTCCCGTAGACGCCTCAGTCACCTTACCCGTAATAACTGTCTTCTGGGCCCAGAGAAATGGCGTGAGAAATAGAAATATCAGAGTGGCGAGTAGTTTCACAGGGTATGTGATGAGTACGAATCAATGATGGAATTATTGCGAATAGGTTGCTAGCAAAACAGCTACTACAACGCAAATGCACAGAAGTAGATTCACAAAAAGCCTATAAAGTCTTAATGAATATTAAGAGATGAATATGTGACTGGCTGTAATGAAGCCTGAGTCTCTACAGTCATCAATAATCCCGACGAACTCCATTGGAACTTAATCACCTAAATATGGGTTTTCAACTATAGAGTTCATAACTCAGAATCACTAAATCCTTGTGATTAGGTATGCAGTCTATCCTTGATTTTAATCACCTCGGACTGAAGGTTAAGCACTATTCCGGTCAACTTATCGAAGCTCATGTCATTTGAATCCTGGTCATCAGGAAATTGCATGCTCACATATGCTCTGGATTCCCATATTTCCAGTACATCTTCGGGTGCTACTTCATAAGCAGAATATGACTTGTTATCAGAAACCAGAAAAAGGCAGCCTTTCTCTTCGAGATAATTAAACACTCTTTTGTAAACCACACCTTCTCTACTAGTCACAAGCACATAGGTCTTACCATTGCGGATGTCTGAAAGGTTTTCCAGGTATTGGCCGATTATCACAGTACCTGACTGTAGGGGTAACATGCTATCGCCGCTAATCTCAAAAGCCCGATAAGTAGCATTCTTTGGCAAATTGGGGAGGTTGAACTTAGGTAGCTCTTCTACATATTCCGGATCTGCAAATCCGTTGAGATAGCCGGCAGAAGCTTTTTGTTGGACAAACTCTATATTCTCATTGTCATCTCTGTCTACCGTAATTGCTAAGATTCTGGCACTTGAAGCACCGGCGTGAGCATTTTTTTTGAAGGATGCTTCAGAGCTAATCTCCTTATTGATCAAAGCATCCAGAGAAACCTGGAATACCTCTGCCATCTTCACCAGATTATTCAGCCTGGGATCAGCTCTCCCCTCTTCGTAAGCTCCCACAAGTGAACGTTTGATACCAATCAATTCAGCAAACTGCTCTTGGGTATAACCTTGTTTCTTTCGAAGAAACTTAATATTCTCGTTAACCTTGATCATTTCTATGGTGCTATTTCTTGATGAAGAATACTCTATCTATGCGTCGAATACAATAAAATTGTCCGTTAGGCTACTTCTCTTACCCACTGAATACAGATTGATATGATGGATGGTGTCTCGATCCTTTACTAAATCTAGTCTGCTCTTGATGGACGTTACTACTTCTTTCAAGGTATCGTCGGCATTTACCAACATGTAGCCGTAAAGTTGCTTTCTTCTGTTGAGTAGTGCAGAAAACTTTACCTGACATTTTCCCGACTTCAATCTCTTACTGGATAGCTTCAGATTATAGCATGCCTCCGAAACAGATGTCATTCGCTCCCGAAGCATTTTGATTTGTAAAAGTTCTTGATCTATTAACTCTGATTCCTGCCACATATATTAGTAATTATGATACTAATATTAGCAATACAATTCTAAAGAGCAAGAAATGTAGAATATTTAGCTAAATATTTTAGCTATCCTCAAAAGACCACCTCCTTTAGTAAGGTTTTTAGCGCTTGATAATCTTTTTGGTTATGCTGCCCTTAGGGTCAGATAGCTGCACCAGGTAGGTCCCGCTTGGTAAGCTGGTTAGCGGTAGCTGAAAGCTAGCCGAACCGGGAGCAATCATCTCAGATACCAACATGGCTCCTGCGAGATTGAATACTCTCAAGTCAACCGGGTACGACAATCCTCGCTCTAGCCCAACATTTAACTCGTTGGTCACTGGGTTTGGAAATAAGTTTATCTCACCGCTACTCCAGTCATTTATACCTGACACGACCACCAATTCAACCTCATCATTATCGCCCAATTCAAGGGTCAGTTGTTCACTGGCTATGCCATCTACTGAGAAGACCACAGAGGATAAATCAATCGAATTGCCAATGTGATCAATGTACAAAAAGTAATTTCCACTAGGAACAGGGCCTAGGATTAGGTGTCCATTAATATCTGAAAGTCCTGCAGAAACAACAACGTTAGAATTAGCCTCTAGGAGTAGTAATTTCATGTTTCGAACTGGCTCGGTACCTTCAAGCAATTCTCCTAGTGTCAATAATGTATTGCCTATTCCCTCAATGATGACTACATCAAGCATTGATCCTTGTCCAAATACGGGTATTGTGATCAACTCTAAATCCAGAGTCAGATCACTAGTTAGCTCTAGTAATTCCGCATTTTTCCAATCAAAGGCCTTAGGGTGGTAAGTCCTTGGAACAACAACGCCGCTAGATGGTGTTGCCTCTAGGTAGTATTGTCCTGGCACTATTCCGTCAATAACATATACGCCTCCATTGAACGTTATTTGATCTACCAGTTCCCAATTAACATTATAAAGCTTTACAACTCCGGACAATGCTCCTATAACATTACCTGATAGCTCTAGTAATGGTTTAACAAGAATTGACGCTGTACTCTGAGCGGAGAAAAACAAATCGTTTTCCTGAACAGATCCTGAAATTACAATTTCACCTGACCCGGTAATAATAAGCTTACCAAGACTTATTCGACCCGGCCCGCTCTCAACCTTGTAGGATACTGGAAGTCCACTGGTAGAAGTGCCAGATAGTTCAATCGCTTCACTATTTACAAAAACCTCCGAGGGTACGTTCAGCTCTATTTCCTGCAACAATCGATCATCCTTAGTGACCTCAAACTCAGCAAATGTAGAGCATTGGTTCTCAGTCTCTACCAGCACTGAGTACAGTCCCGCATTTAAATCGCTAACCGTGGATTCATTGCTCAATACGGTACCACCAATATCGTCTGATGAATACCATGTCAAGGTGAACTCGTCTTCAGAATCAATTTCTACAATTAACTCCCCAAGGTCTCCATATGCCGGTCGCTCTTCAGACATTCCCACTAAGTCTATCACCGGTGAGACAGTACTATCATCAACTGTAAAATTGTAAATAATGGATGCACAACCTGTAATCGTATTCGTAACTCTTAGGTAGTAAACTCCGCTTGTAAGTCCATTTACTTCTAAATCAGAGCTTAGTAGCACATCAAATTGTTCAGTAGTGGACCACTCAATTTCATAATTATCTACTAATTGTTCCGTGAGACCTTCATTGATTTCAATTATCCTAATTCGACCATTTGGTTCCGTACAGTTCGTTTGACTAATTATTTCTACTTCAACCTCTGGGCTGAGGACTTGATCCTCGACAAGGTGCTCAAATTGCTCTGTGCACCCACTTTCCAAATCTTCCACAATCGTATAATAAACCCCGGACCTCAAGTTCTCTAGGCCAACACCATTAGAAATAGGCGTTTCTTGTACATCAGGACTCTGGTTATACCAAGACACTTTATAGTCAGCAAGCGGTTCAAGGTTTGATATCTGGATTACTCCTGTGAACGGCCCAGTGCAGTGTGAGTTATTATCGATTTGAAAAACCGGGTCTATTTCTGGTAATTCATCATTTACCCGAACAGAAACCGTACTCGTTTTACAGCCAGTCGTAGTGTTGATAACTCGCGCGAAGTACTGCATTTCAGCAAGATTAGATACAGATTTCTTATCAGATAAAACAGTCCCAAAAAACCGATTAGTAGACCACTCGATTTCATAAACTCCACTTATCGGTGTAATCTGGCCATCTACCGTGAAAGCCTCGACTTCAACTTGTCCATTTGGAGATTTGCAATTAGTATTTGGCTCACTTCTCAACGAAACATCCAATTCATCAATATCATTTATGATAGAAGCTGTCACTGTCGAATAGCAACCCTGTTCACTCCCTGAAGTACTCGTTACTTTAGCGGTATATACGCCCCCAGGGATTTGAGTAATCGATGGACCTGTCTTGAATGGAGACACGGATATGTTTGTGTCAGAAAACCATTCGAATGCATATCCTTCAGTACTGCCGTCCACGGTTAATGATATTGCTCCATTCCTCTCAACAGACGAACACAGAGTGTTATCTTGTTTTGAGCTGACCGAAACGTTAGCCGTCAATGTGTTGGCTGGAACATAAATTGAATAGGTCTGAGATTCACATAAAAGATTGTCCTCGACAATTTTCAAGTAATAGTTACCTGCTCTGAGATTATCCAACCTTATCGATGAACCAATAATGTTTCCCAAATCAGGATGATCGGACCATTGGTAAGAAAAATTGCCGTTGGGCTCCTCCACTATATCTCCATCTTTAATTATGTTTTCAATGCTAATTGAACCATTGGGGTTACTACAATCTGATTCAGGCGTTATAAGTAAATCCGCAGTGATAATTGATGGTTGCGATTGTATTGCTGCCTCTTGAGTAAATGTACAACCAGAAACCTGATCCCGAATTAACTGTCTATAAAGACCTGATGTTAATCCATCAAGAACCGTCAACCCGTCAAACTCATCGATTGAAACCCAACCATCACCATCATTGTAATCCCATTCGATTTCACGGTCAGGAGGTAGACCATCAATAGTAGTAGCAATTGATCCAGTATTTATCCCACCACAACTTTTATCAGCTGAGGTTGCTTCTATAGTCAGGGTTGGGCTGGGAGTTTGGTCAAGGACAACTATCTGATCAACTTGAATTCCACAACCAGAAGAAATCTCGGCAACCCTAAGAAAATACTCACCAGAAGCAAGACCTTCAATACTTAGTCCATCACCAATTATATTTTCAAAATCCGAATTCGGCGACCACTGTATCTCAAATTCTTCCAGGTCTGCTATTTTACTAAGGCCATCAACAGTTATATCAGTAATAGAAATAGCCCCATTCAGTGGATTACAAAATGTCTGATTATCTACACTAAAGTTTACGCCAACTTCGCTTGGGTCTTCTAAAAGAGTGACAACCCACTCGGCTGTAGTGGCGCCATCTTCCGCAATCACACTATAAGTAACAGGTTGGTTAAAATCTTGAGCCGAAGATGCTGATTGCTGCAATTCACCCTCTACGTAGGCAGAAGCCCCCGCACTAAGTTCAAATGTTGGGATGTTTGAAAAATCTTTGCAACCCACTCTTAAAACAATACTCTTGTTGAAAGAATCGATCTCGGCAGTCGCGGATTGGGAAGAAAAACTAAAACTCAAAATATCAGTTTCATTTGACAAACCGGGAGCATCCAGCATTAGTATCGTTTCACCCTTACCCCCTCGTATATCAACCCAGTCGAGACTTACATTCCCGCTTTGCACATCTACATGGGTGGACGTAATAATGTTGGGGTAATAGTCTGATATTGGTGTAAAGAATTGTCCACAATCGAAGGTCGTGGAACCCTTAAGTTCAGTTCCACTATAAACCTGATCTTCAACTCCAAAAGATAAATCTGAAATTTCATAAAGCTGATTTGCGGTCGTGGTAAGAGTAATCTCACTATCTACGCTTGACGTCAGGTTATCCGAATCTGTATAAGTTGTAGTTGCCTGGTAAGTCCCAGAGAGGTTTTGCTCACAAATAGACTTTGGGGTATTTACCAGAAAGGGTTTTGACAAAAGCTCCACCTCTGGCACATTGCTATCTACGGTTTCACATTGATAATAGCTTCCTGATAAATCGGAGACCAGTAAAGACGAACTGTTTTCTAAAATCAGTTCATTGTTGCGATACCAATTAACCGAAGTGCTGACTAAACTCTCAGAAATCGGACAGATCAGTTCAAGACTTTCGTCTGTCGCATAGTACTCAACTGAACCAATCAGATTTTGTGGGCTATAGATGCCCACGGGTCTGTAATTATCTATAATTGAAGATATCGTCAGAGCATTTTGAGCAAGATTAATCAGGGTTTGATTATCCTGCGGCAATAAAGAAGGGTTTTGATTTAAAGAGTTGGCCGATAAATCCAGATAAACTAATGATGGGGCCAATTGCTGACTTCCGTCAAAAACTATTCTATTATTTCGAACATTGATCATCTCAATACCATCAAGGTTCAATAAGGATGCCGGAAGACTCACTATTTGATTATTCCTGAGGTTTAAATCCCTTAACCCGGACATCATTGACCAGTCGCTCGGAAGTGTTACCAAATCATTATCGGAGATGCTCAACACTGACAAATCTTCTAACTCGGTCAGTATTTCTAAACCACCAAAATTATTATGATCTAGAATTAAGGTGTCCAAGTCTGTCAGTTGCGAAAGCAATGACGGTAGTTCTTTATTTAGTTGAAGCCCACTAAAATCTAAGCTTGTTACCTTAGAGTACTGTGAAAGGGTAACTCCGCTCCAATTCTCAACTCTCTCTCTCACATCCCACGGCAGCTCACCATCAAATGATTCATAGATCTGAACTAATATTAGGGAGTCTTCATCAATCGGCTGCACTTGACGTACTCTAATATTGTCTATGTATAAATTGTTTCCTCCCTCTGAAACTGACTCAAATACAATATTGAATGGGTCTTGCCCATTCTCAACATTAAAAAAAACCCCTTCAGTTCTCCAATTCATATTGTTAGGAAAAAACTCATTTTCAGCTATTTCATTTCCTGATAAGGAAACTTCCGACTCGGAATAAATATTTGAACCGACTCTGTCACAATAACTCTCACTAAAAATATTGAGCCTATCAGAATAACCTGGTCTCATCCGGTAGGCCATGTCAAATTGAAGTAAAAAGTCTCCTCCAGAATGTTGCGTAATCGCAGGAGTATAAAATCTAGCAATGGATTCGCCATTAGTTGAGTTGGCAAATGAATTAATCCAAATACTTTTGGAACCCTCTGAGCTATAGTCATTATTCAGGTCAAACTCAAACACGCCATCCACTTCTGTCTCGACCTCACTGATACTGGAAATATCTTCTAAATTCATCAGTATTGACTGGCCTTGATGAGCTGTTGGGCGCACAATCACATAATTTTCAAAACTCAGAAAATCTTCTCCACCAGCACCTGTCACTTTTAGCGAAACACTGAAATTTCCGGGGGTATCGTATGTTACCGAAGGGTGTTGTTGATTAGAAACAGCCGGCTGACCTCCTTCGAAAATCCATTCCCAAGAAGAGCCTCCTACCGATAAATCAGTAAAATGCACTTCCTCCTCTTGGCAAATTTTCCTGTTATCCGCCTGGAAGTTGGACTGTACCGGGAAGGTCTTAATATATGACCTGAAAGAAGTCAAAGCTTCCTTTACTCGACTCAGTTGGCCATTAGTCATGCTCTCCCTGCAGGATCCCCTGCTGTACGATAGTAGGTTTCTCGTGTCCGGGTTAAAGGGCTCTTGGTTTCCATCTAGAAACGTCCCAACATATTCACATGAAGAATTAACCTGGTTGGTTAAAACAGGGTCTGCCGGCGTGTCACACACCAAATCACCAGCCACATTGCAATTGCTACCATCTACCAATTCATCGGTCGAATTGTAGCTATTGCTAGGTCCGTGAGTATGAATAAGATTAAAAAAATGTCCAAATTCATGAGCGAGGGTGTTACCACTAAGCCCACAGGTTTCGGAAATTATAATCCTATCTGGTCCATTGTTAGGCAAATAGGCGTATCCACAAGCGGTTCCGACCACAAAAGCTATCCTCTCGACAAAATAGATGTTAATAGTATTTGCAACGTCCCTAGAGTTGGCAAGAGTTCCCTCTTCACTGGAACTGAAGTCGTATAATTGACTATTATTGACATAATAGATCTGATCAATGAAGAACTGTAAACCCGCTCCTAAAAATGCGGTGTTCACCTTCTCCATCTCATTGACTAAATATGCTTCACTAATTCCTCCAGTGCCGTCACTATTTCTTACTATATGAGCTGACACTGCTAACCTGGAAATTGGCTGAAACTCGTCAGAACCACCAATATCTAACTGCCTTGCATTTGATATATTCATAGAGGCTCTCAAAGACGCAATGTCAGTCTGTGTTGCACAGTTTAGCTCCTGAGCCAGGTTCACTTCAGCGCAAAATAAGACAGCCGAAAGAGATAGAAACAACTTCTGAATTAGGTCAACAGACATTCCTTTTTATAATTTTTTCAAGTAGAAATACGAATATAATAATACTTTCGCGCCAGATTGACATATTTTTCTCAGTTGTTCCAGACGTGATATTGCAAATGTGGCCCTCAGAATCTAATGCAAACAAAAAAAGCCGAGATTTCTCTCGGCTTTTTTTGTAGTCCGTAGGGGAATCGAACCCCTGTTACCAGGATGAAAACCTGGCGTCCTAACCCCTAGACGAACGGACCATTTTCTTTCGAGGTGCAAATATAATTGCCTGTTCAATATTTGCAATAGCAAGCAAAAGAAAAATCACTAAAAAATGATCCTTAGCCTACGCACTCTTTCCAACCATTGTTTGTTTTAAAAAAAGCTAATGATAGCTTTGTGAACTATTTAATACACTAATTAAAAATTAAGGACGTATGTCAACAACTAAAATTGGAATCAACGGATTTGGCAGAATTGGAAGACTTGTTTTTCGCTCTGCTGTAGAGCAATCAGATATAGATGTGGTCGGAATCAATGACCTGGTAGATGTGGATTATATGGCATATATGCTCAAATATGACTCTACACATGGGAAGTTCAATGGTACCGTGGATGTAAAAGATGGAAACCTGATCGTCAATGGCAAGACTGTCAGAGTGACTTCTGAGAGAGATCCTGCCAATCTAAACTGGAGTGGTGTCGGAGCTGAGTATGTAGTAGAATCTACAGGTCTATTTCTAACAAAGGAATCAGCTGAAGGCCACATCAAGGCGGGTGCAAAAAAGGTAGTAATGTCTGCCCCTTCTAAGGACGACACCCCGATGTTCGTGATGGGCGTCAACCAAGACAAGTACACCAGCGACATGAAATTCGTTTCCAATGCATCATGCACGACTAACTGCCTGGCACCAATTGCCAAAGTACTTCACGATAAATTTGGTATTGAGACGGGCCTTATGACCACAGTACATGCTGCCACGGCAACTCAAAAAACTGTAGACGGACCATCTATGAAAGACTGGAGAGGTGGTAGAGGAGCTTATCAGAATATTATCCCTTCATCTACTGGAGCAGCAAAAGCGGTAGGCAAGGTAATCCCGGAATTAAACGGAAAATTGACTGGCATGTCCTTTCGAGTACCTACTCCGGATGTATCAGTAGTCGATCTTACAGTTAACTTAAAGACAGAGACAACATATGAAGCGGTTTGTGCTGCTATGAAAGAAGCTTCTGAGGGCGCATTGAAGGGTGTGCTAGGCTACACAGAAGATGCTGTCGTATCGATGGACTTCAGAGGAGATAGCCGTACGTCTATATTTGATGCTGGGGCAGGTATTCAATTGACTCCTACATTCGTGAAAGTCGTATCATGGTATGACAATGAGTGGGGATACTCAATGAAGGTAGTTGAACTAGTTCAGCACATGGCTAAAGTAGATCACGCTTAAGAGTATAAAAGGAATAGAATGAAGGGTGGTTGTCGCGAGACGACCACCTTTTTTATTTTACCAGTACTCCTTTCTTTTCCAATTCATTAATAGCGCTATCAAAATCACCGGGAGAAAGGTTTACTGCTCGGGTTCCTTCCTTCAGTACAGTGGTTTGAAAACCAAACTCCTCAGCATCAATAGCAGTAAACTTCACGCAATAATCAGCGGCGAGACCGACAATCTCCACTTCGGTCACACCTTTCCCTTTTAGGTATTCTCCCAATCCGGTAGATCTCTTCTTGCCATTATCAAATAGACCGCTATAGCTATCTATATTTGAATCTTCACCCTTACGGAATATTTTTTCAATCCATTTAGTATCCAAGTCGCCCGCTAACTCCGCTCCAAACGATCCTTGCACACAATGGGTCGGCCAGAGTATTTGATCAAGTCCATTTAAGCTGATTACCTCTCCGGGTTTGGTGCCTGCATGGTTAGCAGCAAAACTTCCATGGTAAGCCGGATGCCAATCCTGAGTAGCCACAACCAGGTCATATTGACTTTGAATTTGATTGATATACGGAATTATCTCATCTCCACGTGGCACAGCCAACGCGCCACCGGGAAGGAAATCATTTTGAACATCTACAATAATAAGTGCCTTCATTCTTCGTCGATTTTCCTAAGCTTCATAATGAGTGAGGTTCTTAATTCGTGAAGTGACTTTTCCAGCCCCACCGGATAGGTATGCGGATTGACGAACCTCAAATTACTCTTGTCCAAAGTAGCCATTGACGACTCTCTACGCGCTCGAATAGTGCCAATTTCTTCTTTTTCAAAAACACCCTTTCCATTTCTAAACACTGGAACCAGTAAATCCTCGCTTTCAAGTTTCTCAGTGTTTAACCTCCTCCTACGCGTAGAGTCACCCGGGTCAACAATGGTATAATTTTCTTTGTCGCCCAAGTCCTCATGAAATATCATGTCCGCCAGCATCTTCCCGTCCTTGTAGAACCTCCTCACTTGCTGGACTCCCGGTATATTAATCTTGATAGACTGCTCTGAAAGCTTGATTTTATGCTGCCACTGGCTGTTCACACCCTTTATTGCAGATAACTTATACACCGCACCAAGAGCTGGTTGATCATAAGCCGTCACCAGCTTCGTACCTATCCCCCATATATCTATTTTTGCTCCTTGCTCCTTGAGAGAACCGATCAGATACTCATCTAAGTCATTGCTCGCCACCACTTTCACTTCTGCCAATCCAGCAGAATCCAGCTTTCGCCTTGCTATCGTACTATAGTAAGCCAGATCCCCAGAGTCTATTCTTATGGCCGTTAGCTCTTTTCCCTTGTCCTTCAGTGCCTTTGCTATCGCAATCGCGTTATCAACACCGGTTTCAGTATTGTAAGTATCCACTAATAGGACACAGTTATTAGGCATTACCTCTGCATAGGTCTCAAAAGCAGCCATCTCAGAGTCAAATGACATGACCCAGCTATGCGCATGAGTACCACTTACAGGTATCCCAAATAGCTTTCCGGCCATTACATTAGAGGTCGATGAACAACCTCCTATGTAGGCCGACCGACTGGCAGCCAACGCCCCATCAATGCCTTGTGCCCTTCTCAACCCAAACTCCAGGATGGGCTCATCTCTGGCCGCTTGAGCTATTCTTGACGCCTTTGTAGCTATCAAAGACTGGAAGTTGATCATATTGAGGAGTGGCGTCTCGATGAGTTGGCATTGGAGAATTGGCCCTTTCACCCTGATAAGAGGCTCATTAGGAAAAACAACGGTTCCTTCTGAAATAGCATCAATATCAAATGTGAAAGACAATTCCGATAGGTAGGACAAAAAGCCATCATCAAAAAGAGGAGTGCCGTCATTGCCCTGGAGCGTCTGAAGATAGTTTATGTCTTCTGGCTTGTAACTCAGGTTCTCTATGTAATCAACGACATAATCCAGTCCACAGGTAATCGTATACCCACCTTTGAAGGGATTGTCTCTAAAGAATAGATTGAATACCGCCTCTTGATTATGCCTACTAGACTTCCAATAGCCATAAGCCATTGTGAGTTGATATAGATCAGTCAGCAGGGCCATAGAGCCACTGTACAGGTCACGGGTTATATTCATGAAACTCTTGCCTTTTTAAAAACCAGGTTAAGAATGACTCCAGCAAGCACCAATGCCATGCCGAAGTAGGTCATAAGGTTGAATGTCTCTCCGAAAATAATAAAGCCAAAGCCTAAAGAATAAATGAGTCCGGTATAATTAACAATTGCGACACGATTGACCTCTTCATTCTGGTAAGACCTGGTCATAAAATACTGTGCTATCTGTGTGAGCACGCCTATGGCAATCAGCACTATCCAGTCGACTCCCACGGGTTGAACCCATTGAAATATGGAGATGATGCCGGCGATGGGCAAGGTGACCAAGGGAAAATAAAGAATGATAACCAACGGATGCTCTGATGTCTTCAGCATGCGGATGAAATTATAAGCTAGCCCCATGAAAAAAGAGGCTGTGATGCCGATCAGTAAGTGACTAATGGATATCCGCGTATCGAACCCCTGAACTGTTATAATCCCAAGAAAGGAAATAAAGAAAAACAACCATTGGATCGATTTGACCTTCTCTCGCAGGAGAAATATGGCTAAAATAGAAGTGAACACTGGTGCTAAATACTGTAATGTAGAGGCTGTGGCCAGAGGAATCTGCTGAAGTAAAGTGAAGTAGAGAAAAAGTGCAATTGCTCCACTTACTCCTCTTGCTACGAGTATCAGTTTGTTGGTACCCCAAATGGAAACGCGCTGTACCCTCAGAGCAAATGCACTGATGATCAAAGAAATGATAGATCGAAAAAAAATGATCTCTATAGGCGGAATATGTGGGACTAGCTTGACTCCTACCTTCATCAAAGTAAAGGTGAAGGTCGCAATAAGCATGTAGCGGATACCTCTGCTCACCGCTGGACTATTCCATCTTTGATCTCAAGCTTACGGTCCGCCATATTCGCTAGTTGCTCATTGTGTGTTACGATCACAAATGTCTGATCAAACTTGTCTCTTAACTCAAAAAATAATTTGTGCAAGTCTTCTGCATTGGCACTGTCCAAGTTGCCAGAGGGCTCGTCTGCGAATATGATCGCCGGGCTATTTATCAAGGCCCTGGCTACCGCCACTCGCTGCTGCTCACCTCCACTTAGTTGCGAGGGCTTATGATCACCCCGATCCTTTATACCGAGCAAGTCCAATAGCTCATTCCCTCTACGCTCTATTGACTTATCTGCGCCTCCTATAAAGGCAGGGATACATATATTCTCCAAAGCGCTAAACTCAGGCAATAGATTATGAAACTGAAATACGAATCCTATTTTGGTATTGCGGAACTGCGCGAGTTTTTTGGAAGGCAACTTGAAGGCCTCTGTTCCATCAATGATGACACTGCCGCTATCTGGACTATCCAGTGTACCAAGTATATGCAGAAGAGTGCTTTTGCCAGCCCCGCTTGCACCAACTACTGAAACTATCTCGGCTTTCTTGATTTCAAGGTCAATGCCCTTCAGGACGGTCAGCTGACCATGAGATTTATGAATATTAGAAGCTAGAAGCATGAGTGCGGCAAAGATAGTTGCTTCAAAAGCTTAAAAAACAAAGGCCGCATAAATATGCGGCCTTATTTCGGAACAGTATTGCTGTCCCATAGCTGGTTGAATCGTTGACTAGAAAACTATGCTGCCTCCATCGTCAAACTGTTAATATCTTCTACTTCTATAAGGTTGAACTCCATGTCCAGACCATAGCTAAAATCCTCACCAATCTCCAACATATCGTCATCCCAATCTTCGTAGTACCAGTTGATGACCACCACTTTCCCCAACTCCCTTTGTACTTCATTCATTTTCTTGAATAAGTTGAATAAGCATTTAGTCGAGCTGGTATTGAAGTACTCCATGCTTACGTTGACTATTAACACCGGCTCAATGGAACTGGCAAACTCGTCAACAAAATCCATCAATCGCTGATAGAACATTAGCGGATTTTCAGGACTTGATCTACCGCTAATCCGAAGAGTTCTTTCACCATTGTTATAATCCACGAGAGGTGTAACCCTCGTTTGTTCAATTAAAAATTTCATAGCTGGTCATCTTTAATTACAATTCAAACTTAGACGCTCACCAGATAGAATAAAATAGAGGATTCTCTTAAATTGAACTTTAAGGGAAAAATAGAGACTTATTCAGTGAAAGTTGGTTTCATTGTTCACTATTCCAATAAAAGCATATGAAATATCTAAGGACGGTCTATTTGATAAATCATGGCAGATAACTGTTCTGTGACAACTACTTATATCAGTAAGTAATCTACCTAATCAGTCAAGTTCAATAATTTGATTTTTAATAGCATACTTGACCAGCTCGGCTGTGGACCTAAGCTTAAGTTTTTGAATAATATGATTTCGATGAGCATCGACAGTCCTGATACTAATGAATAATTTGTCCGCTATGTCGCGATTGCTCATACCAGACGCTATCAACTTCAAGACTTCTTCCTCCCGCTTTGATAAATCGCCAGTCTTCTTAGGCTTATCAGAAATATCATTCTCATAAAAACCTTTGAGGATTACTTCTGAAACCTTGTCACTAAAAAATTTATCTCCCTGATACACTTTAGTGATGGCTTCTATAAGCGTATCTCTACTCGAATCTTTAGGTATGTAGCCCCTTACTCCAGCCTTAATCGACTGTTTCACATAGCCCATAGTTACATCCATTGAAAGGATAATTACCTTCAATTCAGGGTACAGCTCAATTGCTTTCTCACTGAGCGTGACACCATCCATTTTTGGCATATTAATATCAACAAGTAATATATCAGGAAGACCACTACTCAACAATTCCATAGCAATGACACCATTCTCAGCCTGGCCCACAATCTCTATATCATCTACAGATGTAAGCATAGAAATGATTCCTTGACGTACCAACGCATGATCGTCAACCACAATAATCTTTATCTTACTCATCTCTCTTTTCTAAGGGCATCAATGGAAACAAACAATGAATACTAGTACCTTCATTTGGCGTGGAAGTAACGTCAAAAAGACCGTTAAAAAGCAGGGTACGCTCCTTCATATTTTTCAGGCCGTTACCCAATGAGTCTACAAGACTTTCTTTAGAAAATCCAATACCATCATCATTAATATCTAATTTAATATATTTCTCGGTTCGGTCAATAGAGAGTTTCACAGAAGTTGCTTCAGCATATTTCAATATGTTGTTCAATGCTTCCTGTACAATTCTATAAATCGTATTCGATAGCTCCGGCGATATATCCTTCAGGTTACTCATATTCACTTTTGGAGCGATATCCGCAGATTTTCTCACCTCTTCCACCAGATACTGAATGGCTTTATTCAAGCCATGCTCTTCGACAATTTTTGAAGACAGGTTTTTTGTAATTCTTCTTGCCTCTTCGAGTATAAGATCAATCAATTCTTCAACATCCTCAATGCCGTCAACCTTCTGCTCCGCGGTTTGCTCGATTGACATTAACCTATATTTGGCTGCCACTAGCATTTGGCCAATACCATCATGAATCTCCCTTGATATCCGTCTGCGCTCCTGTTCCTGGCCTCTATAAATCGACGATTTCAAATTTCTTTGCTCAGTGATATCCTGGATCAAGCCAAAAATATTTCGGATTTTCTTCTCTTTATCATAGATGATTTTTCCTGTACTCCTGACGGTTTTGTGGTTCCCATCAGGCATTAACATTCTATGTTCTACACTGTAAACGGTATGCCTTCTAAATAGCACCTCTTCAAATATTTTTCTGTCTTGCGGATGAATATTCTGGAGGTAGTCATCATAATTATACTCGTTTTGATTCAGTTCAAGAATGTTTTTGAACCCCTGAGAACACGAAAAGCGATCATTCTTAATGTCCCACTCAAAACTGCCAATAACACCAACCTTTTCTGCCTCATCGAGAATAGCCTTATTCCTCACTAATTCATCAGCATCTTTCTTTTTCTGAGTAATGTCGGAAATAGTACCAGACATTCGCAAAGGCAACCCTCTATCAGAGTAGTCAATCACCTTACCTAATACTTGTGCCGCCTTTTGCATTCCGCCATCCACGGTATAGGAGATCTCATGTTGAAAAATCTCGGTCTTACCAGAAAGGTGATCCGACAATGCCCGCTTAACTTCTTCTAACTGAGTGCTGCTATTAGCTTGTTTGGGTAGGAAATAATTAAATCTAATCTCAGAGGGTAAATCTTCAATATTCAATATCTCTCGTGACCTTTCATTGTAGACGATAGACCCGCCGTTGACATCCAAATCGAACGTACCCATCTCTGATCCGGAAATAGCAAGCTCTAAACGCTCTTTATTGACCTTCAATTCTTCTTCGGCTTGTTGCTTTTCACGCCGTACATCAAATTCGTTCATGGCCCTGTCTATCGCAAAAGGCAACCTTTCCAGGTTATTCTTGGATACAAGATCTGTGACGCCCTGCTTCAAAGCTTCCACAGCAGTCTCATCCCCCAAGAATCCTGAAACTACTATGAAAGGAATATCCAACTCACTCCTTTTCAGTTCATGGAATGCATCCAGTGCAGTCGTAGAAGGTAGATTATAGTCTGAAATAATTAGTGTGGGTTGAAATAAAGTCAATTCCTCAGTGAAAAGATCAAGTCTGTCAACATTTCGAAAATCGAAATCATACTTTGCTCTTTTTAGAACAAGTCTTATAATCTCAGCATCATCGAGGTTATCCTCTAAAAGAAGGATTTTGAACCGACGTGGGGAGCGGGTCATTATTTATGTTGGGGTGCTATATTGGTATTTAACCAATAGGTGCCAACATTTACTATCGCTTTTGCAAACTCTTCAAAATCAAGCGGCTTGACTATGTAGCTGTTTACTCCCAAGTTGTAGCTTTTAAAAATATCCCGCTCTTCTTGAGACGAAGTAAGCATAACCACAGGTATCTGCTCGGTAGTCGGCTCTTTTTTGACGAGTTCCAGGATTTCCAGTCCGTTGAGCTTTGGCAGCTTTAAATCCAGAAAAATAACCTTGGGCTTGACTGAGATATCCCTCTCGCTATACTTCCCTTTACCAAATAAAAAATCTACTGCTTCAGCCCCATCTTTTATCCACTTGAGGCGATCAGCAAGATTTTTCCGTTTGAGGGATCGGATGGTCATTTCTGCGTCATCCGCATTGTCTTCTATAAGAAGTATATCTATCATGACTTAGCACCTGCAAATAAGCACAATTAGAAGACTCACACAATAGGTAAAATCCTTAACCTCATATGAGATTCACTTAATACTCAAATCACTTTGAGAAGGCAGGAGTAAAAATGCAGGTCTAGATCATCAACTACGACTTACCTTCCGCCGGAAGACTTATGATAAACGTTGTTCCCACTCCCAACTCGCTCTCTGCCCAGATTTTACCACCGTGACGTATAACAACTCTCTGAGCAATAGCAAGACCAACTCCTGTACCGTCAAACTCATCTTGAGAATGCAAGCGCTGAAATACCCCAAAAACTTTATCATAGTACTTCATATCAAATCCTACTCCATTGTCCTTTACAGCAAACTCAACCAATCCTTTTCTCCTTTTGAAGGAGATATCAATGATCGGATTCTCCTTAACAGAAGAAAACTTAAACGCATTGCCTATTAGGTTGCTAAACAGCTGCCATAGCAATGTTCTGTCACCCTGAATTTCTGGTAAGTCCTCATCAACATGCACTACAAATTCAGTAGTCGGATAAGTCAATGATTGCTCACGGATAATCTCAGAAATCAATTTTTTGGAATCCACTTTCTCGGTGACCTTCTTCCTACGACTAATTCTGGAGATAGCTAGCAAGTCATCAATTAAAAGTCCCATCTTATTGCTATTCCTGGTAATGTTACCAAGAAGGCGGTTGGCCTCAGAGTCCAGGCCTGAGCTATAATCCTCAACTAATATCCGACTGAAACTATCAATTGCCCGCAACGGTGCGCGAAGGTCATGAGAAACAGAATAACTAAAGGCCTCTAGTTCATCATTGGTTTCCTTCAACCGAACTATCTGCTTGGCCAACTTATCATTTAGTGACTTTATCTGCCTTTCGCTCTGCAACCTTTCAGAGATATCTTCGACCAGACCTAACACAAATTCCGGCTTACCCTCAGTATTTCTCAAACTTGAAACCGATAGCTTGATATCAATGATTTTTCCCGTCTTGTCCTTGCCCTGGACAATAATCTCATAGTTATCCACCTCTCCAAAAGCCAACCTCTGAAATTTGTCTAAATGCTCATCTTTCACCTCCAGAAGATCATCTATTTTCATACTATACAGTTCTTCTTCGGAGTATCCAGTCAGTTTTAAAAAAACCTCATTGGCTAGCACAAAATCACCATTGAAGCGAGTAAGAGTTATTCCAAGAGTCGCATTCTCAAATATTTTTCTAAATCTTAATTCGCTTAATCGTAGTGCTTCTTCTGTCTCCTTCCTTTGTTTCTCATTCTCATCCAGGCTCAACAAATGGCTAATATTGCGCGCCATAAGTTCGATTAGCTCGAGTTCATAACTTTCGAGACTATCTGCTCTGGGATGCTCCGAGAAGAAATTCAGCGTGCCAAAGACCCTCTCTCCCACGAATATTGGGGTTCCTATAAATGAGGCCACCTTGAGCGTAGAGAATTGATGTCTTTGATCACCTAACCGAAACATGAAAGTCTTGGTTTGTCCTGCCTCAATTATCGAATAGCTCAATGTCTTTTCTAAATCGTAGCTACTTCCGGGAATGATTTCTGATCTATGTCCAAAAGAGTTTCGAATCTTTAGCTTGTCATCTTCAATTTGAGAAATAATTGCAAACTGCATATCAAATAGATCCACTCCTGTCTCGAGGTAATCATCAAGGATTTGGTCGATCGTTCCCTTGTTGAGGTTAAGTCTGTGTAGCTGTCTCAGAGAGGCGGTGTACTTATCACCAACCCTCTTCTCCCTTTCGAGGTTAGTCTTGAGGGAGAGTATAATAAAGCTGACAATAGCCGAGAGGAACCAAAGATCTCTTGACACGCTCTGATTCATATCGCCTGTAAAAAGCTCTGGATGATAGCTATCCAGGTAAATTAGTGCTGCCTCTAGCAGGAGAATAGCACTTACTATCAGGCCCCTGTAACCATGAGGTAATATGATGACTATCGCAATCAGAGAACTGAAATAGAAGTAACCCGCCCCAGCCACACCACCCAGCGTAAACCATATCACCATGTTAAGCGCCAGAATAATAAGGACGGTAGGATAAAGTAAGGTCCGTCTTAATCCGTAGTAGTATGAGTAAAGAAAAACAGCACCGAAGTATAGGGCACCAGCAGCATCAAAATAAATATTGATTTGATGATTGTTGGAAACGTCTCCTATTAATCCATAGACATTAACTGCACAGGCAAGTCCACATATAATAAGAAATATCCTCTTTTCTAGCCGATTGTCTTTATTCAAAACGAAGTGTTGATTAGGTCGTTTGGATAGCCACAGGAAATCACCGGCAATGTAATGACTTGTTTGTGAAAACTCCGATTATAAAGTAGATTCGCATCAAAAATACCCACTCGATGAACATCCACGAATACCAAGCAAAGCAAATATTAAAATCATATGGAGTAAGCATTCAGGAGGGCGTAGTGGCCGACACTCCGGAGAAGGCTACCGAAGCTGCTCGACAGCTTAATGCAGAGACCGGCACGAGCTGGTATGTAATCAAAGCACAAATCCATGCGGGTGGTCGTGGTAAGGGTACTGTCAATGAGACAGGCTCGCATGGTGTAGTACTGGCCAAAAGTCTTGCTGAGGTTCCCGAAAAAGCAAAAGCCATTCTGGGAGGCACTTTAGTAACTCATCAGACTGGTCCTACCGGAAAAGTGGTGAACAAGGTGTTGATTGCTCAGGACGTCTATTACCCTGGAGAATCTGAGCCAAAAGAATATTATTTGGGCATTTTGCTCGATCGAGCAAAAGGTTGTAACGTGATCATGGCGTCCACTGAAGGAGGAATGGATATAGAAACTGTTGCTGAAAACACCCCAGAAAAAATAATAAAAGAGTGGATCGATCCTAATGTAGGGCTGCAGGGCTTCCAGGCACGCAAAGTAGCTTTTAAATTAGGACTTGAAGGAAATGCCTTCAAGGAGATGGTGAAATTCATCTTCTCACTTTACAAGGCGTATGAAGGCAGCGACTCTTCTATGTTTGAGATCAATCCGGTTCTAAAAACATCGGATAATAAAATATTAGCAGTTGATGCCAAGGTCAACC
Source organism: Cyclobacteriaceae bacterium (assembly GCA_965229505.1). Lineage (GTDB taxonomy): Bacteria > Bacteroidota > Bacteroidia > Cytophagales > Cyclobacteriaceae > UBA6059. Next base: position 3,859,199 of record OZ245881.1, on the reverse strand, counting down.
TTGATGACAATGCACTGTTCCGTCATAAGGAGCTCGCCGAGCTTCGTGACATCACTGAAGAAGATGCGCTTGAGGTAGAAGCGGGTCGATCAGGACTGAATTACGTCAAGCTGGACGGTAATGTCGGCTGTATGGTCAATGGCGCTGGTCTCGCGATGGCGACTATGGATATCATCAAACTCTCCGGTGGTGAGCCTGCTAACTTCCTGGATGTAGGGGGTGGGGCCAACGCAGAGACTGTTGAGGCTGGATTTAGAATCATTCTTAAAGACCCTAACGTAAAAGCCATCCTGATCAACATCTTCGGTGGTATTGTGAGATGTGATAGAGTAGCTGCAGGTGTTGTCGAGGCTTATAAGAACATCGGTGAGATCAGAGTGCCAATCATCGTGAGGTTGCAAGGAACTAATGCAGAAGAAGGTGCTAAAATCATCGAAGAGTCTGGACTTAAAGTAACTTCGGCCATCGTATTGAAAGATGCCGCTGAAAAGGTGAAGCAGGTATTAGCTTAAATTCTTCTAGATTAATAAAAATGCCCTCTCGATTTATCTAGAGGTTGAGTATAGATTTTTTTTAGCACTCGTAGTTCAACTGGATAGAATACCAGATTTCGGCTCTGGGGGTTGAGGGTTCGAATCCTTCCGAGTGCGCTTTGAGCCTTCCAAGTTTGGGAGGCTTTTTTTATTTTCCATAATCAAAAAGACATTCCAGAGAAGCCCATGAAGGCCATAGACAGGATGCCGGCTACAACCAAAGCTGCGGGAACACCTTTCATTGCAGTAGGCAATTCTGCTAAGTCAAGCTGCTCACGAATACTTGAGAAGAGCACGATCGCCAATGTGAAGCCAACAGCATTGGCGATAGCGAAAACTACACTCTCGAGAAGGTTAAAGTCTTGTTGGATAACGAGTATCGCTACCCCGAGGATGGCGCAGTTGGTAGTGATCAATGGAAGGAAGACACCAAGGGCTCTATACAACTCGGGGCTGATCTTTTTGAGGACGATCTCCACTACCTGCACTAGGAAAGCGATCACCAGGATATAGGCGACCGTCTGCAAGTAGGTGATACCAAACGGTATAAGCAGAAACTGAAATATCAGATACGTCACCACTGTGGCAATCGTCATCACGAATAGCACGGCACCTCCCATCCCTATCGCTGTAATGGTGCTCTTGGATACACCCAGAAACGGGCAGATACCAAGGAAGCGCGACAACACAATGTTGTTGATGAAAATGGCGCCAAAAATGATGACAAAGTATTCCATATCAAGCAGTCTTTTTAGATTCGGCCGTCACGTTCTTGCGCCACTCGAAGAAAGCGATGATAAAACCCAGCGCAATAAATGCCCCTGGCGCAAGTACAAATACCAATAAACCATCACCTGGCAGTATTTTTAACCCGAATAGCGAATAGCTCCCCAATAACTCACGAATGCCTCCGAGGAGTACCAGCGCATAGGTAAACCCAATTCCCATGCTCACACCATCTACAAAGGCTGGAAAAAGCGCATTTCGACTAGCAAAGGCCTCCGCCCGACCTAATACGATACAATTCACGACAATGAGAGGAATAAATAAGCCCAACTGCTCATGAAGTGATGGCAAGTAACCCGCCATCAGCAAATCTACCACTGTCACGAAAGAGGCGATTACTACAATGAAGCTGGGGATTCGCACCTTCGTAGGAATTAAGTTCTTGATTAAGGAAATCACCATATTGGACATAATCAGCACAAAGGTGGTGGCTAACCCCATGCCCAACCCATTGATCGCTGTGCTCGTCACTCCCAGCACCGGACACAGTCCTAGTAGGAGCACAAAAACCGGATTCTCTTTTTTAAGACCCTTAGTGAGCTGGCCAATGATCGGTGACTTACTCATTTTCTTTAATGCTTTGTAGATTCTCATAGGCGGTCTGTATAGCCTCACCCACTGCTCTTGAAGAGATGGTCGCTCCGGAGATACCATCTACCCCACCTCCGTCTTTCGTGACACGGAGGTCAAACTGTGCCGGGTGCTGCCCGGCGAACTGATCCAGAAAATCACCCGCAGTGATCTTCGATCCTAATCCCGGCGTTTCCCTATGGCTGAGGATCTGTACCTCTCTGATGCTCCCATGGACATCAAGCCCGACCATGACCTCTATGCGACCGCTATACCCCTGATCGCTGTAGCTGCTTATCGCATAGCTCTTGATGTCGCCACCCACCTTCGCTGGATAAAATACCAACGCATTGGCCTCCTCTTCTACCTTCTTACCTTCCACTACTTGAAAACGCTCCTCCAGTGGATCGTTTTCAAATTGCACTACGGCATTGATGGCCCTCAGCTGCTTTTCTCTTTTTGCGGTAGCGATAGGTTCCAGCGTCCACTCATAGACGTATCCCAATGAAAATGCAGAGAGCAATGTCACACTGCCCAAGGCTATGATAAGGTTCAGGAAATTTGACTTAGGTACTGCCATAATCAGCTTACGAGTTGGTTATCCATTGGCTCAAAAGTGGCCCTGCGACCCGTGCCATAGCGGTGCTGCTTAGCGTACTTGTTAATCAGAGGCACGAATGCATTCATGATCAATATGGCAAAAGAAATGCCCTCGGGGTATCCGCCAAACAGTCGGATCAATACGGTAAAGAAACCTATCCCCAATCCAAAAATGATCATACCTCGATGGGAGACAGGAGAGGTTACATAGTCAGTCGCCATGAATATCGCGCCGAGCATAACGCCTCCCGATAGCACATGAAACATCGGGTCGGCATAGAGACTGGGATTGATCAACCAAAAAACACTACTGAACACGAACACTGAGACAATCACAGTAATCGGCACGTGCCAGGTAATCACTTTCTGCTGTAGCATAAAGACCAGGCCAATGAGCATGGCTAGCCCACTCATCTCACCCAATGATCCCGATTGCATACCTACAAACATCGATAGGTGACCTGGCAACTCCGTCATGATTTCGGGTACGGCCATACCTGACCTAAGACCATCCTTGAGCAAACCCAGGGGTGTCGCACCAGTCACCGCATCTATTCCTGCTAAGAGTCCTCCCGGCACAGGCCATGTGGTCATCTCTACCGGAAATGATATCAACAGAAACACACGCCCCACCAGCGCCGGGTTAAAGGGATTGTTACCCAGTCCCCCGAAGCTTAGCTTGCCGATCCCTACAGACACCACTGCCCCAATCAGGAGGATATATAGCGGAAGGTTCGTGGGTACATTAAATGCCAATAGCATACCTGTGATCACAGCCGAGCCGTCAAAGAGCGTCACCTCCTGATGCAGCAAATATCTCACGATCACATACTCGGTGATCGCGCAGAAAAGCACCGCCATCATCGTGATGATCAAGGCACTGATGCCAAAATTGTAAACCGATATGAGCAGCGCAGGGATCATGGCGATCACCACACGCCACATGATCTGCTTCACAGTCAGGGCAGTATGGACATGAGGCGAAGGTGATACCGTTAACAATCCGCTTTGACTCATGGCGTTTTGATTTTTTTAGCTTCCTTTTTGCCCAATCTGATGTAGTCGAGAATGGGTCGGTTGGATGGGCAGACCCATGAACATGACCCGCATTCCATACAGTCCAGAATGTGCTCATTGCTAGTCTGGGCAGCCTTGTGATTCTTGGCCAGCAGCATGAGGTAATACGGCTCCAGCCCTATCGGGCAAACCTCCACACACTTCCCGCAGTGCAGACAATTGTACTCCTGCTCACGCTTTGACTCGGCCTCATCGATGATGAGTATGCCTGATGTAGCCTTGGCAATAGGTACATTGAGGTCGGCGATGGCCTTGCCCATCATCGGCCCACCACTGATTACTTTTCCGGCAGTTTCCGGTAGGCCGCCAGCTTCAGCGATCAGGTTGACCACAGGGGTACCTATTCTTACCAGAAAATTGGAGGGCGTCTCCAGCGATCTACCGGTCACGGTCACCACACGTTCGATCAGGGGCTTGTTCTTCTGCACGGCCTGATAGACCGCATAGGTAGTCCCGACGTTGTGGACAATAGCCCCGACATCCACTGGAAGTCCCCCAGAGGGCACCTCACGATTCAGCACAGCCTCGATAAGCTGTTTTTCACCACCCTGAGGGTATTTCACCTGAAGGGCCTGGACACTGATACCATTATATCCTTCAAGCCTGGACTTCATCAGCTCGATAGCATCATGCTTATTGTCCTCGATACAGATGATCGCTTTGTCTACACTTAGTGCCTTCATCAGCACTTGGGTGCCTACCAGTATTTCCTCTGGCTTCTCCAGCATAATGCGGTGATCTGCCGTGAGAAACGGCTCACACTCCACGCCATTGATCAGCAGGTGATCCACCGTTTTGCCTTCGGGTACGCTGAGTTTGACATGACTGGGGAAAGCAGCACCTCCCATACCCACCACACCTGCCGCCATGATGCGCGCTACGATCTCCTTTGGTGAAGCGGTGATATCGCGATTGAGCGCTTCGCTCAAATCAATTTCTTCGGCCCAATCATCCCCTTTGACTCTGATGGTGATAGCCGTATGCTTGAAGCCGGTACTGTCCATCATCTCATCTATGATGCCCACCTTGCCGCAAACAGAGCTGTGGATGTTAGCGGAAACAAAGCCTTCATGCGTAGCGATGATTTGGCCAACTTTCACCATGTCGCCACGCTCTACTAATATCTTGGCTGGTTTGCCAATGTGCTGCGCAACAGGGATGGTTACTATCTTAGGTAAGGGTAGCGCCTTGATAGTAGCATTCGCCGAGAGCTTCGCGTCATCGGGGTGGATACCACCTTGATGAAATGTCTTAAGGGTATTGACTAGATTGCTACTCATGCCTTGTCCGCTTTAGCTGCCTCTTTTGCTTTCTGTGCTTCCAGTTTCTTCTTCTCTAAATCTCGTTCGCGTTTCTCCTCTATTTTGTCAAGCTTCTGCTGAGAGATGTTATCCGCTATAATGCTCTGCGCATCGCAAACGCCAACGCATTTCGCACAGAGCTTGCATTTCTCATAGTCTATAGTCGCCAGGTTGTTGGTAATAGAGATGGCGTCATAGTTACACTCCTCCATGCACTTGGAGCAGCCGGAGCACACCACCGAGCAAGACTTCCGCGCAGTACCTCCCTTATCTTCATTGATGCACGCAACATAGATGCGCTGGCCTTTGCGGCCTACCGGCCAAAGCTCGATGATGTCCTTGGGACAGGCTGTGACACAAGCGTTACAAGCTGTGCACTTTTCTTCTATTACTACGGGGAGTCCTGTGATTGGATCCATTCGGATGGCGTCAAAGTTGCACGCATCCTGACATTCGCCAAGTCCCAGGCAGCCATAGGCACATCCTGTATCCCCACTGTAGAGATCGGCAGCAATAGTGCAGCTCGCCGACCCGTCGTAGACACTTGTTTTCTTGCGGTGCTCAAATGAGCCAGAGCATCTCACTACCGCGATATAAGGATCCTTCTCGACCGCCTCCAGTCCCAGGATGTCTGCCACCTGCTTCATGACTTCATTTCCCCCTACCGGGCAATGCAATTCCGATAGGTCAGTCGCCTGAACCAGTGCCTCGGCAAAGGCATGACAACCGGGCTGGCCACAGCCTCCACAGTTAGTCGCTGGAAGAACCTCTTCGACCTCAGCAATGCGAGGGTCTTCCCTGACATAAAATTTCTTCGATACGACATATAGGATAATGGCCGCCACTATGCCGAGGCTAGTCAGAATCAATATGGTGCTGATCACTGTTTCATTCATGGCCATGGAGTTTCTGGATTTGGATAGAAAAGTGATCTTTGATAAGGTCTGATTTCAACTTGAGCAAACCATAGTAGGCCGCTGTAGTCAGCAGGCTCATTAGTCCAGCTTGGGTTTCGGATAATCCTAGTTGTAAGCCTAAGATCAGGACAATTAGCAGCACTGCGAATGGCACCAAATAAGCAAGAAGAACGGCCCGAAGACCGGTGGTGGCACTCATCTGAAGCTGCACTTCGTCCCCAACTTGATATCCGCTGGCCACCACCTCAAAATCCTGTCGTTCATCCTGATCCCCCCCACAATAATCTTTCATTTGGCAGCCTCCACAAGCTTCTGGTCTAAATAGACTCACCTTCACTTGGCCAGGTTTGACTTCACTTACAAAACCTGAATGGATGATATCAGAACTCAACTGGTCAGGCATGGGCGAGGCGTTTTCTGGTTCTTACCGGGTATTTGAAGAGCATCTCTAAGCTCGTCTTTACAATATCACCTGAGGACTTGCACTTGAGAAAATCATCATCCTCGTAGAGGTCCGCCAGCTCTGTTTTTAGCTGTTCTGTATGCTCCGGTGTTGAAAGTAGATCTCCCTGCATCGCTTTGAACATCTGCTGTAGATCATACTGTGTATCGATAACCCGGTTGGTCATTCGGATACGCTCTTCTTTTTGGTATTGTAGCTCTAGTGTTGAAGACATGGCCTTCATACCCAATCGTACGATAGGATTATTCTCCTTGAAGTACTGCGGCATGTAAATTTTACAACTTCCTTCGAAGCACTCCTGATCAAAGTCGATTGACCGCAACCGAAAATAGACTTCATCAAAATCGGGAATCACCTCTACGATGAAGTTGTCATCTCGCATATCGCCGAGCAACTGCACCAGACATCTCTCATTGAACTTCACAAACTCCTTCGCTAAGCGGACATGATTGAAGTCGTCCTTTGCGAGGTATTCCTTATTGAAAACATCACCAGGGATGCCCTGAATATGCTCTTCGATGAGTGTATTTCCTTTGACCAGATAGTTAATCTTATTCGGCGATAGCATGTGCTCCAGCTCCATACCATAGATGCGCGAAGCATCCGCCTGCTTGATGTAGAAGTAATCAAAGAGATCATTGATCTTGTTGACTATCCGTACCCGAATGGGCCGGGTGTTGCCAAACATGCAAAGGTCCACACGGTCGATGAACAAGTGCTTGATGACCGAAACGTCACCACCTACCTTGAGCAGAGCATACACTTCCCGCAAACAATCGTCTATATAGTTGCGGTCTACTTCATCATAGATCAACGTCTCCCAAAGCGTGTCTTTACCGTTGCGATCCACCAAAGTAATCGCACTGCGGTACCGCATCAAATCCTGATAAGTGATGGGTACCTTCATCTCCCGGTTGCTGCGCTTAAGGTACATGCGCAGCTCCTTGGAGATCGGGTAAATGGGCTTTTTGAGACGTATCCTGGCCATCAGTCTGCCTATAGCGACATTTCAGTTTTCAATTGGGCTACCCATTGATCAACGCGATCCTGTGTCAACTCGGGATGGTTATCTTCATCGATACCCAATCCCAGGAACTTACCGTCCACTACTCCCTTAGATTCTTCGAAATCATAACCATCAGTTGGCCATGCACCTACGAAGTTGGCTCCAGAGTCAACGATGCGTTCATGAATAATGCCCGGGGCATCCAGGAAGGTGTCGGGATATCCATCAGCATCACCAAGAGCCAGATAGGTGACATTCTTTCCTGCCAAATCGGCATCATCCAGCTCATCGATGAATGCATCCCAATCTTCTTGTAACTCACCGATTTCCCAGGTTGGACATGCAAGGATAAGGTTGCTATATTCCTCCATATCATCTGCGGTAGCGGACTGTACATTGTGCAACTCTGCTACATCTGCTCCACCAAATGCCTCTTGTATTTGACCGCAAACGCGCTCAGTATTGCCCTCTGTAGAGCCGTAAAAAATTCCAACTTTAGCCATAATAGTATCTGTTTATTTTCTTAGTATAGTTCTTCACCATCCTTAGGATGGTACTTCATAAATATTTCTGATTTCATTAAGATGTCGACGTATTGTGCCCTTTTGTAAGCAAAAGGATCACTCATCTTAGCCTTGGAAAGCTTGCCCCGGAAGTCGTTCAAGGTTTTATACTCCTTAGTAATCATCCAACTGGTCAGCTCCTGGAGCATATCCTCGATGTGAGACATCCCCTTCTTATAGATGGCACTTACGACCTGCACTGCATCAGCGCCTGCCAGTGTCATCTTGGCGATATCGCTACCGCTAAATACACCAGAGCTGCTGATGATCGACGCGTTGATTTGGTCATAGAGCAATCCTGCATAACGCAGCGATAGTCGACCGTCATTGGGACTGCTGAAGTTGTAGGGGTAATGATGCTCTTCTCTGGCTATCTCAATATCAGGCTGAAAGAGCTTATTGAAAAGCACAAAACCATCTGCGCCTGCCTTATCCATGCGCCTGACGACAGACAGTGTATTGGTATAGTAAGGGCTGAGCTTTACCGCTATCGGAATTTTGACTGCTTCCCGCACTGCTTCCAGAGTATCCAGTTGTTCTTTGACAATATCTTCACCTGTCTGATCAGCATCAAGCACGTTAGCATAGAAGTTGAGCTCCAATGCATCTACACCCGTATCTGCCACTCCCATTGCAAATTCTGCCCATTTATCATTGTTGACGCAGTTGATACTTCCAATCACTGGAATAGATAGGGTCTGCTTCGCTTTTTTCAGCTTAAGGAGGTGAGCTTTGGGACCCGCGTGATCTACAGTTGGGAACATGCTGTCATGCTCAGCATCCCATCCCTCATATGCTTCCATCTCCTGATCCATCTGGTGTGCTTCCAGCTGAATCTGCTCTTCGAAGAGTGATTTGTACACCACCGCTGCTGCACCTGCCTCTTCCAGTTTCACCATGTCATTGAGGTCTGAGACGATATTACATGCGCCTATGACCAGGGGATTCTTCAACTTCAACCCCATGTAGGATGTGCTCAAATCAATCATCGGTAGCTATTTTTTCGGTTTCTATTTCTACCTCAACTGGTTCAGTGTCCGCCGGGCTAGCCAGATGTCTGAGATCATTGAACCTGCGGACGTTATCCTGCTTAGCCAGTTCCATCAATCGATCAGCTTCTTCCGGATTGCTCCTCATTAGAGTACGATATCTGATCTCGTCTTCCACATAATGGCTGAAGTCAGTATCAGGCTCTGGAGACTCCCAAATGAAAGGGTCTTTACCTTCTGCGGCCAAAGCCGGATTGTAGCGATAAGAAGGCCAGTAGCCACTTTTGGAGGCTTTCTCAGACTGCTTCTTGGCCTGCTGCAAACTGTAGCCGTGAGCGATACAGGGTGAGTAAGCGATCACCAGTGATGGCCCATCATGCTTCTCCGCTTCGACAAGCGCCAGTGCTGCCTGCTCACGATCCATGCCCATATTGACTGATGCTACATAGGCGTTGCTGTAAGTCGTCATCATCAAGCCAAGGTTCTTCTTACCCATCTGCTTACCGTTAGAGGCGAACTTGGCTACCGCCGCTCTCGGTGTTGCTTTAGAGGACTGCCCACCAGTGTTGGAGTACACCTCGGTATCCATTACCAGGATATTGATGTTGCGATCGGAGGCCATGACATGATCCAGGCCTCCAAAGCCTATATCGTAAGCCCAGCCGTCACCACCGAGAATCCATACACTCTTGTCTACTATGTAGTCTTGCAACTCAGTGATTTTATCAAGTATGGCTTTCGTTTCACCTTTAGCCTTTGGTGTTACTTCTTTGAGCAAGCTCTTGATCATATCCGCATGATCCTTCGCCTCAGGCGTCACCGACTTCCATTGCGCTAGGCGGTCTTTAAGTGCTTTGGCTAACTTGGACTTAGGCTCAAGCTCGATGTACGCTTCTATATTGGATTTCAGCTGCTCACGGTTAGCGTCTATCGCCAGCCTCATGCCAAAGCCATACTCAGCATTGTCTTCGAACAGCGAATTGGCCCATGCTGGTCCCCTACCCTTGCTATCGGTGGTATAAGGTGTAGATGGAAAAGTACCTCCATAGATAGAGGAGCAGCCGGTCGCATTGGCAATCATCATACGGTCGCCATAGAGCTGTGTCGCGGCATGGATGTAAGGTGTCTCCCCACAGCCAGAGCAGCAACCAGGATACTCGAAGTAGGTCTCCTCTACCTGACAGTGCTCTACAAATGGTAGTTTCTCAACCCACTTGGCAGGGTTACCTGGTCTGCCGCGTTTCTCCAGTTTCTTCGTTCCAGAGGGGATGGTGCCATTGATAGACATAAGAGATACAGGTACACGGTCACCCTTAAGGCGTAACACAGGATCCATGACCAACTGTGCAAAATCACCTGCATCCTCAGGCACTACTGCGGTAATCTGAGCACATTTTTCTTCGGCCTCCGGTTTCGGGATCGGAACTTCGATCACCGCCTCCAGCGATGCATCGATAGCATTCCAGTTCATCTCTACTATTTCCTTGCCCTTGCGCAAGAACTGCTTCTCTACATACTTTTTAATTAGAGCGATGGCTTCTTTTTCCGGTAGGACACCAGAGAGCTTGAAAAAAGCCGTCTGCATCACTGAGTTGATGCGGCCGCCAAGCCCTACACTCTTAGCAATCTTGGATGCATCAATGGCGTATACCTTGATTTTCTTATCACGGATCGTCTTCTGCATCTCTTGCGTGAAGAGGTTGAAGATTTTCTCCGGCTTTTGGCCACTATTGATCAGGAAAGTACCACCTTCAGTGATGCCCTCAAGGATATCGTACTGACCGATGTACTGTGGTCGGTGCAAGGCAATGAAGTCGGACTTGTTGAGCAAGTATTCTGATAAGATCGGCTGCTTACCAAATCGCAAGTGTGACACTGTGTATCCTCCAGACTTGTTAGAATCATACTGGAAGTAGCCCTGCACAAACTGATCGGTACTCTCACCGATAATCTTGATGGCATTTTTGTTGGCGGAGACCGTACCATCAGAACCATAGCCCCAGAACTTACATCTGACAACTCCTTCTTGCTCAGAATCGATCTCCTCTTTTACTTCAATGGACTTGTGCGTCACATCATCATTGATGCCTACCGTGAATTCGTGATGACCACCAGCATCCAGGTGCTCATATACAGCCTTAATCATGGAAGGAGTGAACTCCTTAGAAGAGAGTCCGTAGCGACCACCGATGATCTCGATTTCAGGTCGTGAACGTAGCGTGGCTACCACATCCAAATACAACGGCTCACCAGGTGCGCCTGGCTCCTTCGTGCGATCTAGTACAGCAATCCTTTTGACTGATTGAGGCACAACCTCCTTCAGGGCCTCTACTGAGAAGGGTCTGTATAGTCGGACATTGATTGCTCCTACTTTCGCACCATTTTTATTCATGTAGTCGACCGTCTCTTTGATCGTGGAGATCGAAGAACCCATAGCAATCAAGATACTCTCGGCCTCAGGGTCGCCAATGTATTCGAATAGATCGTAAGCCCGACCTGTCTTCTTTTTGAACATGTCCATGTACTTCTTGACGATATCAGGGCAAACTTCATAATACTTGTTAACCGTCTCACGTCCCTGGAAGTAGACATCAGGGTTTTGAGCTCCTACCTTGCAGAATGGATCTTCGGGCTTCATGGCTTCAGCTCGGAACCGCTCAACATACTTCATGTCGAGCATTGACTTCAGCTCCTCATAAGAGATAGACTCGATCTTCTGAATCGAGTGCGAAGTGCGGAACCCATCAAAAAAATGAATAAACGGTATGCGCGACTCCAAAGTGGCCAAATGGGCAATAGCGGCCATGTCTTGAGCTTCCTGTACATTAGTGGAGGCTAGCTCGGCAAAGCCAGTACCCCTTGCAGACATCACATCTGAGTGATCCCCAAAAATAGAAAGTGCCTGACAGGCCAATGAGCGCGCAGACACGTGAAATACCGTGGGCAACATCTCCCCAGCGATCTTGAACATGTTGGGGAGCATGAGCAGCAAGCCTTGAGAAGCGGTGAAAGTCGTAGACATTGCTCCTGCTGTCAAGGCGCCATGTATGGCGCCCGCAGCACCTCCCTCGGACTGCATTTGCACCACATCAACCTTCTGACCAAATATATTCTTCTTACCCGCAGCAGCCCAGGCGTCCGCCTTTTCTCCCATGTCAGAAGATGGTGTGATAGGATAGATAGCAGCCACCTCACTAAAGGCGTAGGCTATATTAGAGGCGGCCGTATTACCGTCTGTGTTGATGAATTTCTTTTGTGTACTCATGGACGCTGTGTTTAGTCATCCAAAGTACATCCACGATTGGTTTAGATACCGTGGTGTTTGTCAACATCCTTTATGACATTAGTCAGGCTGCTATAAGATCAATGATAGTTTTGAGAGCATCCCTGTACACCCTACTCGATCAAACAAAAGTAGAAAGTCCTACGAGCTGGCTTTTACCTCGCAAGCTGATCTCACCAATGTGGCGGAAAGCATACCCTGCCTTATCTCTGAGTTGATCAAGCAGTTGATCAGAGGCTAGGAGGTTTACCTCATAGTTCTTGCACTCTTCTTGAATCCTGGAAGTGGTATTGAGCACATCGCCTGAAAACGTGAGGTCTCTTTTGATCACTCCTACTTCGCCGGCCATCACCTCACCATAGTGCATGCCAGCTTTGAATTCGGGTACGAGACCAAACCTCTTGAGGTACTTCTCTTTCTTTCCGTCAATAGAGGCCATCATATCGACATAGCACCGGAAGCAATTGGCGTCTTCGATACCCTGTGCCTTGGGCCATGATATAACCACTTCATCACCAACATACTGATAGACTTCACCCTTGTTTTCGATTATGGCGTTGGTGATATCCGCGAAGAAGTCCTTAAGCAGATTGTGATATTGTTCATTCCCTAATCGCTCAGCGATGCTTGTCGATCCTTTGATATCCGCAAACATAAAAACCCTTTCTTCAGTCCTGGGATGATGATACCTACCGGAAAGGAAATGTAGCAACACGCCCTGACCAAACTTATCGTTGATCATGATCACGAATTGCGTTAGTGCTACGACAATGGACCAGATGATCATATTCTTGATGTGCAGGGGATCGTAGATATGGGCCATGAACTCCTCTGCAAACATTGGGGTACCGGGAGAGTGACCTACTACAAAAATGGTGACCGCTAAACCCGATAGTATCGTAATGAAACTGAAGATCAATATAAAACTGATCGTCACGGCAAGGATATTGAAACCATAGGGCTTGTCTCGCCATTTATCATTGACATAGAAAACCAGAAAAACACCCCCAAGACAGCCACCTACAAGCGAGGCTAAGAGGTTGAAAACGAGGCTGGAAGACAGGGTATACCATTCTGTAAGGCTTGTTGTATATCTGGACTGAAGCAAAAAATGATCATAACCTGTAATAATCATGCCTATTACCAGCCAGCACATAACTAGTATCAAAAGTCGCTTTACCTTAATCATGGTCCTCTCTCTGTTTTTCATAATGTGACCTAATGACGTGTGAGAAAATTGAAAGTAGACAATCGAGATAGATTATTTTTTTCGATTCCGGTTCAACCCCTTAATGACCTGCTTGAAGCATCAATTAAGTTGATGAAATGTATCATGAATATACAAAGAAAGCGCTCTTGGTAAGCTAGCTGATTGATTAACTTCGCAGAATGGGATTGATAAGTACAAATACTGCGAACAGAATCTTCACGATTACGCTCAATCGACCAGATAAACGAAATGCACTTTCTTATGAGTTGGTTAGTGAGCTGAAGGAGGGATTTCATGCAGCCAAAAATGATGCAGACACCAAGGTCATTGTGCTAGAAGCCGAAGGGATGGTCTTTTCAGCAGGCGCAGATCTTGCCTATATTGAGCAGCTTCAGAAGAATACCTACCAAGAGAACCTCGAAGACTCTAACCACCTAAGGGAGCTTTTTGAGATGATTTATAGGCACCCGAAACCTGTAATTGCTAAAGTGCAGGGACATGCTATTGCTGGTGGCTGTGGATTGGCTGCCGTATGCGATTTTGTGATCACCGTGCCTGAAGCCAAGTTTGGCTATACAGAGGTAAGGATCGGCTTTATACCTGCTTTGGTTTCCATTTTTCTTATCAGAAAGATTGGAGAGGCCAGAGCCAGAGAATTGCTACTTACCGGCGATCTATATTCTGCTGAGGCAGTACAGTCTATGAGCTTAGTCAACTGGGTGGTATCTCAGGAAGAGCTTGATCAAGCTGTTACCGACCTTGCTGATAAGCTCATTAGCCAAAACTCAGGCCAATCCATGGCTTTGACTAAGCAGTTACTATCAGATCTTCCGGAGCTTTCACTTGATCAGGCACTCACAAGAGCCGCGGAGCTTAATGCGCAAGCTCGTGGGTCTGAGGACTGTAAAAAGGGCATTGGTGCATTTTTGAGTAAGGAGAAGCTGGAGTGGTAAGGTATTAGCAGAGAAATTAATACATAGAGATTTTGAGCCGCTATATTCGCGCTACAGTATTTTTCGTTTATTGAATTTACTATTCCGAAACAATTCAACTCCCACATTGGATACAACACAAATTAAAAGAAAGGCCACATTAGCTATCAACGGTCCGAGGTTAAATAGGATCCTGACGCTAGCTCAATATGACTACCTTAAAAGATACCACGGCAGTAATTTGGGTGTCTTTTGGGCACTCTTTAAGCCTGTATGGCAATTACTCGTCTACTATTTTGTTTTTACTAAGATTTTTGGTGCAAGGCAAGAGAATTTTGCCCTCATGCTCTTCTTAGGGCTCATTACTTGGATGTGCTTCTCTGAAGCAACAAGCAGATCCATGAGTGTTCTCAGATCCAAGTCTTTTTTAATGAAAACAATTCAGATCAATTGGGTCGATTTCCATATTTCTAATGTCATTACGGCATTTGTTGGATATGGAATTGCTCTTTCAATTTATTTCATTGGTTCATTGTTTTTTGAGGTGAGCTACTCGCTCGCTATTTTCTACACACCACTCATCTTTATTAACATTTTTATCATCTGTCTGGGTGTTTCACTAATCCTTTCTACCCTTAATATTTTTTTTAAGGATATCGAGCAAATATGGTCGCTGATTCTGATGTTCGGCATGTGGACTTCCGGAGTATTTAATCGATCTGAAATGTTCATAGAGGCATTCCCTCCTCTTCAGTATATCAATCCTTTTCTGTCGATTATTTCAAATATTAGAAATGTACTCTTATACTCTACAGGATTTGATTGGAACCAATACTGGCTCAGTCTCACGTTAGGCCTCATTGTACTATTCATCGGATTGATTCTTTTTAACAAATATTCTCATCTCACGGTTGAAAAACTCTAGCTTTCGAATTCGAAGATGAAACAGGATACGGTCATAGAGTTCAGTGATGTCTCCAAATCTTACAAAGTAGGTAGTTCTGATTCTCTAGCAATCAGGGATATTTTCACTAAAGGTCAAAACCCGTTGGCCGAGTTTAGGACAATTCAGGCTCTCAAAAATGTGAGTTTTAAGGTGAGGCGAAATGAAAAATTTGGAATAATCGGTAGGAATGGTAGTGGTAAATCAACCATTATCAATTTAATCATGGGTGCCATGCGCCCTGATCAAGGAAGTATCAGAACTGAAGGGAAAATAATGAAGCTCGAATCTGGAACAGGGTTTGACAATGAGCTTAATGCATTTCAAAATGTAATGCTTAGTGGTAGCTTACTCGGCCTTCCTAAAAAAGACATCATAAAGAGGTACGAGGAGATCATTTCTTTTGCAGAACTCGAGGAGTTTCAAGACTTGAAAATAAAGAATCTTTCAAAAGGAATGAAGTCACGTCTTGCCTTTGCAACGGCCATGCACGTAAACCCAGATATCATGCTCTTGGATGAGTTTTTTGGAGGTGGCGGTGACATTAAATTCAAAAAAAAATCTGATGAGCTGTTCAAAGAAAGGGTTCTCACAGATAAATCACTTGTCATTGTCAGTCATTCACTCAGCACTATTCGGGAGTATTGTGATCGAGCCATGTGGCTTGAAACAGGTATTATTAAAGATAGTGGTGATCCTAATTGGGTATGTGATGAGTATGAGGCTTACCATGCATAGAAAGAGATTTAATACCTATATTAAATGATAATCCAAGATATTTTCTCTCATGAAGATAGACTTAGGCATTATCTCGGTCGAGCATACGATAATAAGATAGCCGTTGAGATCGATAAAAAAACTTTATTAAGGCTTATCCCTACCAATTACCCGCTAGATCAAGCTTTCATTGATTCCCATAGAAAGGCTGAGATTGATCGACTTCAGGAGCTCAATGATTTCACTAAGCATTACGCCCCTTCTAACGAGGTTGTATATTTAGCTTTACTACGGGATATCAATATAGATACTAAACAATATGTGATCACTAAAGCCAAGCCATCGGGTACATATTCTAATGTCATTCTTCCATTTTCTTGGTACCGGCATACCAAGCACATTCCAGAGGTTAAACTTCACGATATACCTTATCTGAAAAAGAAGAGTATTGCCGTATGGCGTGGTGCAATTACCGGCAAACAAAAACGATCAAAATTTGTCAGCGAATATTTCAATCACTCAAGTACTAATATTGATGTCGGTTTTACACGCGTACCTAAATTACATTCAAACAAGTTTGAACCGCTTTATAAAGAAAGGCTTAGCATCAAGGAATTACTCAATTATAAATATTTGATATCCCTGGAAGGTAATGACACAGCATCCAACTTTGCATGGATAATGTCGTCCAATTCAATACTATTACAGCCTAAAGCGTCAACTACGAGTTGGTTTATGCAGGACAGGTTAATTCCATGGCACCATTTCATTCCATTAGACTCATCTCCTAATGATCTGGTTAAAAAAATAGAGTGGTGTGAGAATAACCCAACGGCTTGTTTTAAGATAATCGAAAACAAAAAAAAATTTATAAATCAGTTTTTGGATGAAAAAGATAAGGTATCACTTGTCGCAAAAATTCTTGACATACTCAGAAATAATATAACCTATATTATGGACCCTAATAACGGGTCCTATTATCTCAACTTCGAATCAATTAAACATAAACAAAACATAGTAATAAAATCACCCTAATAATTGAATGAAATTATACATTCACATAGGTTCTGATAAATGCGGGAGCACGGCGATCCAGAAAAGCCTTCATCTGAACAGGAGTAATCTTATTAAACTGGGACATTATGTTCCAAGCAGCGGTTTTGGTAGAGAAAATGGTCATGCTAGCTGCTTTATTGATAAATCTGGTAAGGTATTCAGCTTACTAATACAAGAATTAAAATCTATCGAGAACGAATTCTCTGCTGCAATCATAAGTTGGGAAGGCATTCACTTTCTGAACGCTAAAACCTTGATCAACGAATATAAAGAACTTAAAGAATTCAATTCTGTAGCTTTATATTATGTCCGTGATCAAGCAGAGATAATTCAAAGTGGAATTCTTCAGCAATGGAAGCAATCTCATTGCAACGTACCTTTTAAGAAGATTTTTCCTGAAACCAGAAAATACTATAACATTGCTGAGAGATGGAGTAATTTCCTTGGTCAGAAAACTATTGTGGTAAATTATGATCGCAACAAGTTTCCCAAAAATGACATTGCTTACGACTTCTATAATAGAATTGGTTTTAGAGATTATAAACTTCTTGAGCCAATAACCCAATCTACTAATGACAGCCTGCAATACGAATCTGCTTTATTCTTATCACATTTTGGCGAACATTGCGAATTCAAAAATGTGAATAAAAGAAAGGCGTTTGTCAATGAGCTGATCAGTATTCAAAAACAATATTCCTTCTCAAAATACTTTTTTTCAAAATCAGATGTCGCTGAAATTCGAGACTACTATCGAACTAATAATCAACAGCTTTGTAAGAATTATGGAGTAAATATTGATGTTAATAGATCCTGCTGGATAAGTGACGATTATGATCCCGAAGTTCCGTGGAATCTATCTTCAAGAATCCTCGAGAAGCTTGCCAGCAAGGATCAATATAACATACCTGTAACCCTCATTGATGGTTGGCATCTGAAAGGTGATCACAAGTATGGGATATGGACTTTTGGCAAAGTATCAAAACTGGCCATTAACATTCCAAAGGCTTTTTTGAAACAGAAAAAAGAAATATTCTTAACCATTAAAGGAGAATATTCAAATCAAGTAGCAAAAAGGTCGAATCTCATTATTGATGAAAAAAGGTTTGTGAAGGGCGTTAATCTTGAAGGCTTTCAATTTAAAATTGATTACGAAAACATAGGAGCCGATGGCATAATTCGGCTAAATATCGAGAATCTCAATATGACTTCAGGATTGACAATTTCTACGTTGACTAAGCCAAGAAAGATTAGTTTCAGATTGGAAGGGCTTAGTTGTAACCATCAGCCAATCAACTATTAAGCTTCATATTACATAAAATTCAATCTGAATAATTGTCAATCACCGCCGTGAATTATTTGACATTAATTTTTTCAATGCTAAGAGTACCTAATCAGCAATGAGTTCAAATCTTGCTTTCGGGGTTCTAGATTTTTTTATTATCTCTAAGTAATATTCTGCCATTTCTTTACCCAACGTTGCAGTTGTAAATTTAAGAGCATGTCGTTGAGCGGCTGCTTCCATTTCGGACCTTAGTGAAGTATCTGACACCAGCATCTTGAATTTAGAAGCAATGTCATGTTCATCCTGCGGCATAGCCGCCAGACCGTTAACACCTATTATTTCCCTCATCGCGCTATTGTCACCATAAACCGGAACCGTACCGCAGGCCATAGCCTCAAGTGGAGGTAAACCAAAACCTTCATAATGAGAAACAAAACTAAATGCAACTGCCTGCCTATAAAGCACTCTCAACGCTTCATCAGGGACATAGCCCACTCTGATAATGTCAGGATGCTCTATAAGTTTCTCACTTTTCCAACCGGGCTTACCAGCAACTACAAATTTCAACTTAACTGTTCCCAAATCAGATTTAAGTATACTAAAAGCCTTAGCCGCATTCGCCAGGTTCTTACGTGGTTCATCAGTTGCCAGAGTCAGTATATAATCACAATCAACAAGCCCATAGCATTCAAGAACATTATTAACTACTGTCTTGTCAATAACTTGAAGAAACTTGTCATCAATCGCTTCATGAATACATCTAGAGTGACCTTTCAAATTACCATAAACATTAATCAAATCAGATAAAGTAGCTTCAGATACTGAATGGATATAGGGCTGTCTCTCTTTAATCATTTCAAAACCCTTGACGGCATTACGTACATTATCTGGTTGGTGAAACTGTCCATGGCTATTGTGGGTAGTATCATGTATGGTAACCAAGTGTGATGTTGCTACCTCCCAACAATCCATTATTTGCGGTAGCGTAAAATGAACCAAATCGTATGACCGTTGGCTATTATTCCCCAAGACATTCTTTACGATTGTTGTTAACCGTGACATCAGGCCAATCAGCCCAATCTTATATAAAGTAAGCCCAACCAAGGACTTGAGTTTTTGAAATATGCCCAGGTCATCTTGACTTTTAGGAACAACCTGGGTCTCATCAATCTCATTACCAGGATACGGCTTATAGCCTAAAAACCGTACCATAGCCTCATCGAGGGTCATCACTTCATCAAAAACTTTGACATCAATTGTCATATTAGAATCACCACTTTTTGTTTGATGATTTAAGGCTTTAAGCAAAGTTTGAACATACCTATTAATGCCGTCAGTATATTCTTCAGCAAGTTTTGTTCCTTCGATCAGGATTCTGTAGTCATGTCCATTATCATCCATTTAAGTCATTGCTTGATGAAACAGTATTTAGCTGAGAATCACTATAATCCTCTTGGCGAAGCTAATTATAGTATCCCTTAAACTAGAATCAAATAACTTAGAAATGATGAAGCGTAAACGACCGAAAAAAGTACTAGCAATCATTGAGCAACTCTAATTCAATAATATTTGATACAAAATTATAGCGTATTCCACAGCGAATTAATTAACTGGAATTATTTTAGCTATCAATTAGGTTAGCTAACAATACTATCGCCTGAGAATGGATCAAAAAACCCGCATCAAAATATTAGAGAAGGAACTACATGATCTTCGATCTCACCTTGAGAAAGTCAAAGCCACTAAGTCATGGAAAATGCTCAGCATCATGCAGAGTGCCAGAGGGTTGATTAGTTTAAAAAGTAATACGACACCAAAAAAAAATGCGCCTGGATCAATCCACAAACATTTTGAAGCTAAGAATCCCGTTCTTCGTCACCTATTAAAACCTCCTCAGCCTTTAGATCATAAAGTCTCGGTAGTGATACCAACCTATAATGCGGGGCATGAGTTTTTGTTTCTGATTAAGAAGCTCCGACAACAACAACAAGGTATCGGCGAAATTGAAATTATTATAGTTGACTCAGGATCAACTGATGATACCATCTCAATTGGAAGAATGTGGGCCGACAAGGTTATCGAGATCAATCAATCCGAGTTTACCCATAGCCATGCAAGAAATATTGGAGCAGAAGCTGCGACAAATGAATATCTATTATTCATGGTGCAGGATGCATTCCCTATTGGGGATTACTGGATTCACCAGCTATTGGCATCTCATTCTGAGCTTAATGTGGCCGCATTGTCTGCAGTAGAATTCTGCCGTATAGATAGCGATTGGGCCCATTCAGTAGGTGTATTAAATCATTACACCTTCCTAAATTCCCTCAATAATGATAGGGTTGGAAAGCTTGAAAGCTCAAACCATATCTCACTCAGACAAAATGGACATCTCAGCAACGTAACATGCCTAATTAAGAAGGAGGTCTTTGATAAATATAGGTTTCGTGGCTGGTATGGTGAAGACCTGAATCTAGCAATTGCATTACTAAAGGATGGACATCAAAATGGAATGTCCGGTTTATGTAAAGTAATACACTCCCATAATCGGAATCCGAACTACCATCTCAAACGTGGACTGGTTGATGTGATATATCTCAATGAGGAATTTGAGGATTTTATGGACCGACCTCCCTATTCTGTGGTTGGAATACTACATGCCATAATAGATATGTTTAATGGTTTAAAGGTTTTCATAAGCCTTGCCAGCCAAATGAATTCAGTAAACATGGAAGAATTCAGAGAGTGGCTAACTAAACTTATGAGTCTGAACTACAAAGCAGCTATGTTTCAGGCAATAGACCTGGATCCTGACATTGACAAGTTTTATAAAATGATTTTTGATATTTATGATCATCAACCAATGACCCAATCACAGAAGCTCGATTATGAAAACTATTCTAAACTCGGATATGATAGAGTAATCAACTTTCTGGATTATGTCTCTCATTGGTATTCGCTTATGGATCGCTGGATGATTTCTGAAGTCAATTCCTCCTTGGTAAAAGTTGTCGCTGCGAATGCAGGAATAATGCTTGCGAGCTGCCTGTTTGCTGATGATATTGGAGAATACCCAGAAATCATCGAGTTGCATGATGCACTTAAAGGAGGTGTGTAATGAAGATACTTTATGTAGTCCATCAGTTCTTTCCTGAATTCAAAAGCGGCACTGAAATTGTCACCTTAGGCTTATGCCGCACATTACAGTTAGCAGGAAATTCAGTAACTGTATTTACGTGTAACTTCTCTGACCAAACCCAGGGAGGTAGCAATTATTTAAGACACCATACTTATGAAGGCATTCCAGTATACAGTGTACACAGGTCAAACCTCCCCGATAGCTCAGACATATCATTGGAATCATTCGCTCACAATCAAGAAGTTGTCGATTTAATTAAACACGGTGAATTTGATATATGTCACGTAATGCATCCAATGCGAATGGTACCGATCATCGAACTTGTTATTCAATTTGGCATTCCGTATATAGTTACGTTGACCGATTTTTTCTTCGACTGCTACCTTGTCAATAGAATAAATTATCAAAATGAATATTGTCCGTCTTCAGAAGGTGGCAAAAGATGTGCCACCACATGCCTTGGAGGTTGGGACAAAAAGGAGCTTATTGAGCGCCATAAGAAAGCAGCGAAAATCTTATCAGGAGCTGTCTTCAGAGCCTGCCCCTCTTCGTTTGTGAAAAGGGTTTTCGAAAGGAATTATTCAAATCTGGAATTCAATATCATTCCTCATGGTATGCACTTTGCGGATATCCAACCTGGTCTTATGCAGAGCAATACCGATAATGAAATTTTAACCTTAGGCTTTATAGGCTCGATCATCGAGATAAAAGGTCTGCATGTATTGCTTGATGCCTTTGGGAAAATCGATTCACAAGAGATTAAGCTAATTGTCGCCGGCAAGCTTATACCAGGTACTGGTTATGCATCAAACATAGAGTCGATGATCAATAGTGATGATCGAGTAGAATATATGGGTGAAATCAATCATAAAGAAGTCTTTAGTATTCTTAACGAAATAGACCTGCTCTGCATGCCATCTCTAGTCCCTGAAGCAGCGTCCATTGCCTTCTCCGAAGCAATGATATGTGGTACGCCTGTACTGGGATCAGATATTGGCTTTATAAAAGAGTCTCTGGAAAAGAGCGGCGCTGGGGTATTGGCCAAAAGAGGAGACATAGAACACTGGAAAACTTCCATTATCAAACTTATAAGGTCTCCTCAATTGCTAAAGGAAATGTCATGTAAGACAACCATGCCTTTGAGGGTAGAAGAAGAAGCGTATTATTATGAAGCACTTTATAGGGATATAGTGGAAATAAAAGGAACCCTATAAAACAGGAAACATCGCTTAACTTACGGAATATACTTATTTACTATTATTTGCTAAGCATTTATTCATTCTATGAACAGTTTGAACCTTCTCAAAAACAGGGCACTAATCGATCATAATTGTAGAGTGATCATGGATTGGAGCGAAAAGGCAGCATGCACAATGGCCGTGCGTATGTTTTTTGAGCATCTGGGTGTTTTAGATGAAGCTCAAGCATATTCCAGTTGGATTCACAACTACAGGATAGAGGTTTACGAAAAGCAAAAAGAAATTAGCCTGCAGCACCTTCGAGATAACAACTACTATAAATTTAAGGTTGTGAGAAGTCCGTATTCCAGGGCTGTTAGCAGCTATTTTGTCCTTGTAAAGGACAAGGAATATAGTAAACGTCATCAACTGCACAGACAACTTAATCTTAAAACTATTGATGTCTCATTTCAGGTTTTTTTAGAAGCACTCATAAAACTAGATCTCAGTACAATCGACACTCATTTTAGACCGCAATGGCGTGTATACGAGGAAGAATTTTGCTTCAATAAGATATGTCATATTGAAAATATCGACACTGAAATAGAACAGATCAATAAAGCAACTCGCGCTAATTTAAGTTTTAAGCGTGTCTATAGCCCTCACCATACAAAATTGACTCCAGGAACAAGCCGCATAGTAGCTACAGATCCTTTTAGTTCTTATGCCCAAGCAATTCCTTCATATGACTTATTCTACAACAAACAGACTAAAGGTCTAGTCGAGCAGGTTTATCAATCCGATATAACGGCATACAAATATGATTTTGATCAGTTTATTGAATTCTATGGACAGAGTCAATAATGAAGTTGCATAAGTGAAAGCCAGTATGAAAATTATGAGATCAAATGAGCTCATTTGAATTTAAATAGCATTTGTAATTTACGTGAATGCCATATTTACATATTCTAAACATTGTGGTTTAATGAAGTGCATTCACTTCTTGCGCTGTGATAATTGCCAATCTACTACAAATTTCAAGAACAGTCACCCAACATGAAGATTCCCTTAATCATCCATATTGGGGTTCATAAGACCGGAACCACCGCTATTCAAAAAAGTCTCAATGCTAATTATTCTATACTCAAAAGGAACGCAATATTATATCCACTTTCCTCGAGGGTTGATCCTAATACTACTTTGTATGCACACCACAACCTGGCTTGGTCATTTGATCTGGGAGCCCCCCAAGATTCGAAAACGTATCTAAACAAGCACTTTATTGGAGAATTAGTTTTTGAAGTTCAGGACTTTCAATACAAAAAGGTGATAATTTCTTCCGAAGCATTTTGCGGAAGGAGCTCAGTTGAAAAGTATGAAGAAATTATCAATGCATTATCACCATTTTTTCAAATTAAGGTGTTAATGTATTTAAGAAGACCAGACAAGTATCTTATAAGTGCCTATGCAGAGCAATGTGCTAGTGGCAACACTATTGATTTTGATTCTTGGTTTGATTTTAAGAGATACCAAGTGCTCTCATTGTTAAATTCACTCGAAGGAGTGTTTGGCAAAGAAAACTTGCATCTGAAGTTGTATGATGATGTGTCAGAAAACCTACTAGAAGATCTATATAGTTATTTAGGTATAAATGATCTTGAGGGAATTGCATTGAACAAGCAACGAGTCAACCAATCATTATCACCCCAAGACTTATCAGATGTCAGACAAATCAATTTGTACACCAACAAGCGGCATTGCTCAAAGGTTAGGCATTTTTTTAGGAACAGATCAAAGAACTATAAATCACATAACAATGGGATATCAATAGCCAGCAAGGCACAACTAACCAAAATATTCAATGAGGCACTAACAGATCTTAGTGAGATAAAAGAGCGTTTCTTCCCACGAAAGTCAACACTGTTTGATTGGGACATTGAAAAGGAACTTCAAAGTCATATCCAATTTGCGGAGATTATACGTCCCGAGTCAGAGCTCGAGTTAATAGTAAGTGAGATTTTGGAGCAAAAGAGAACAACATGAGAGAACTAGTCGATCATACACACAAAGTTATCATGGGTTGGTCCCCCAAAGCCGGATGTACAATTGCTAAAACTATGTTTAATGATCATATGGGGCGAACAAAAGATTTGCAGTCTTCTGGCAAAACGATTCACGGCTACTTAGCAGAACTACGTAAAAAGGAGCAATTAAAACCAATAGACATTCTTAAGTATGATGATTATTTCAAATTCAAAATTGTCCGTAACCCATATGCGAGAGCGGTGAGTTCTTATTTTCATCTGATCAAGACAATGTATCGAGCCAACTTCAATTTTAGGCAAAATATACTATCCGCTCTTAATCAAACAACCGAAGGAATCTCATTTAGAGACTTTGTTTATTACCTTTCTTGGATTGATATAACAAAAATCGACAGCCACTTCTCTAGTCAGGTAAGCAATTATGAACATAGAATTAAATATGATTTGATATGCGAGCTGGAATCACTAGAGTCCGGCCTAACCAAGATCAATAATATGGTTGGTACTAATTTTTGCCTTAACACTACTCACAGCCCACATCATTTGACCAAAGCGAGGGAGAAACAGCAAGGTGTTGAACATGTGAAATTTGATCGGTTACCAAAACGTGTGCCGTCATATCAAAGCTTCTATAGTCCCAAAATGATCAGCAAAGTATCTCAAGTGTTTGCTAATGACCTCAACTCGTATGGCTATGACTTTAAATCTTTTTTAGGTTATTATGGAAACTGACTTTTTACTATCTGTTAGGAGTGGCTCGTTAAAACTAGTTTTACTTTACCCTGTTTAAACTAATTTTACATTTCTGAATACGTCCAATAAATTTTGACTGTTCTTAATAGGCCGTTCCTTTCAAATACTTTAGTGAATTAAAGAATGGAAGTCAATTTTCCCAATAGCATGCATAAAAATAAGGTGTCAGCCTCAATAATTGCTGTGGCCAAAGACGAAGGGGCCTATTTAGCAGAATGGGTGTTTCATCACCTTTATTTTGGGTTTAGTGAAATACATATTCTGATTAATCGTACAACAGATACTAGCGGAGATATATTAGATTGTATCAAAAAGAAACATGGCAATGTTTACTATCATGTTGTTGATGATATCATTAATGGTTTCATTAATAAGTCCTCAAGTTTGAGTCAAGTTCAAAGTAAGTTATACTTAATGTGGTACCGAAAAAAAATAATCAAAAACGATTATGCCTTAATAGTTGATATTGATGAATTTTGGACTCCACTGGATTTCGAAACAGATATCAGTCAGTTTATTATTGGATTGAGCAGTCCGCCAGTCCTTTCATTTGAATGGGCTTGTAAACTCAATGAATCACTTTTTTCAAGACCATATCAACAGATAAACGAGTTGTCAAGAAATATTCATGTTAAGAGCATGTTTAATACAAGCCTGAGCGTCAAAAAAATAGGGCCTCACCATATTGAGTCAGACTCAACTTTTCAGGTAATGGCAAACGGTCATCAAATGGATATGGGCCCTCATGTACAGTCATCAGAAATGGAGGGGCCACTAAAAAGAGCATTTATTCTTCACAGGCTCTGGAGAAGCCAGCCTGAATATATAGCACATTCTTTTAAGTCAAATCCACTTGCTGAAGGTAAATTTCTAAGTCATAATGGTATCGTCATGAAAGGTAATAGAAGGGGTTATCATGTGCCTAAACAATTCACGACCTATTTCAATATTTTACAAGACAATTTGGATGATTACGAGAATCGATACAATGTTTTTTTAGATAATACAGGAATAAGAGAACTAATCGTTGAATCTCAAAAAATGGTAGTTGATAGGTTTAATAAAGGTGTTAAGTTTATTCAATCTTACAGTGCTGAGAATAGTCAAGTAAAGGATTTCTCTCGCAACGTTGATCTAGAAAAAGCGAAGATTGACATTAGTAATTTTACTAAGGCCCACAATTGATGAGTTTTGAACTGGTATCTGGAGTCCAGGACTATTGACTTGTGTTTTCCAGCACTTTGACAGTTTTAGTTGTCATCTTTTCCCATGAAAATACTTTTGAGTGCATAGCTAATGGATCTAAGTTGGTTTGATCCCTTAAAGAGAAGTTGATCATTGCTTGGCTTAGGTCAAAATGGTTGCCTCCGCCATAATAGTTTACCCGATCACCCCCCACCTCCCTTAAACTTGAATTATCTGCAGATACACACGCGGCTCCGCATGCCAACGCCTCTAATAATGGGAGCCCAAAACCTTCGTAGTGAGATGGAAACACGAACAAATTGCACATAGAATAAAAAACAGGCAATTCTTCTTTTGCTACATGGCCTGTTTGTATTATGTCTGAGGAATACTGACTCTTCTTAATCTTGTCAATAACGCTCTCAGACTTCCACCCAATCTTCCCAACCAGAACAAGTTGAACCTTCATAGGGTTTGCGTCTCGAAACCGTTCAAATGCATCGACCAACATTTCAATATTCTTTCTGGGCTGAATGGTACCTACATGCAAAAAATAAGGCCTGACAACCCCATATTTATCCAATATGGCCTGATCTCTGGTAGGACGGAATATTTCTTCTACACCGAGAGGAATTACAGTCAATCGATCCGAAGCAACATCGAAAAGAGTCTGAATATCTCTCTTAGTCGACTCGGAAACCGTGATTAAATGATCCGCTCTCCTGATAATCCCTGGCAACAACATTCGCTCAGACATTCTATTGATCCAGGTGTAGTGCTTCGGATGAATAAAAGTTGACAAATCATGGATCACCGTTAGCCGCTTTACTCCCTTTGGCAAGAAAAAAGGACCAATATGAGTGGTCTCCAATACCACATCAGGTTTGAGTGATCTTATCTTCTTGGGAACTTGCCAAAACTTGCGAATGAAAAACTTCCCTGGATACCGTGTATATGGAATTGAAATGAAAGAAACATTCCGATCACAATCCGTTCTCGTTAGGTTGATGATGTAATATTCATTGATCGTATCGACCTCCGGAATACAACGCACCAAATTATCAGCATAGGTTTTCATTCCACCCAAACCCGTATCCATAACGTCTGCGATAATGACTATTCTCATAGTTGGCTCAAAGGTATTCTAAAAAGACTCTAAAATAACTCTATATCGTCGACCAAAGTAAAATCGATACTATCTTTATTCAGAACTGAGCTGTATGATACCCACACCACTCCATATCCTCAAACAATACTGGAAGTATCCGGCCTTCAGGCCTATGCAGGAGGAGATCGTACAATCCGTGCTGGAAGGCAAAGACACTTTGGCCTTACTACCCACTGGCGGTGGTAAGTCCATCTGCTTTCAGGTACCTGGATTGATGCTGGATGGGGTCACTCTCGTAATATCCCCGCTGATAGCATTGATGAAGGATCAGGTGGAGCAGCTCAATCAAAGAGGCATCAAAGCAGCCGCTATCTATTCGGGTATCCCAAAAAGGGAGATCGATATTTTGCTAGATAACTGCATTTACGGAGAGGTGAAGTTTCTGTACGTTTCTCCTGAGCGGTTGAAGTCAGAGTTGTTCCTGGAAAGATCCAGTCGAATGAATGTAGGCCTACTGGCCATAGATGAAGCTCATTG
The DNA here is from genome assembly GCA_965229505.1 of Cyclobacteriaceae bacterium. Classification (GTDB taxonomy): domain Bacteria; phylum Bacteroidota; class Bacteroidia; order Cytophagales; family Cyclobacteriaceae; genus UBA6059. Next base: position 3,831,026 of record OZ245881.1, on the reverse strand, counting down.
CATCAGTCAATGGGGTTACGATTTTCGTCCCTCCTATCTGGAAATCGCTGAGTTCAAAGCAACATTGCCTGATGCTAAAATCATCGCACTGACTGCTACAGCCACTCCTGAAGTCAGACAGGACATCATCGACAAACTGGAGTTGAGCAAGCCAAGCATTTTTCAGAAGTCTTTTGCTCGGAAAAATCTTAGTTATTCGATTAGGGTCGAAGAAAATAAAGAGCAAAAACTGCTGGAGATACTGAAGTCAGTTCAGGGATCCTCGATAGTATATGTCCGAAATCGCGGCAAAACAAAACAACTCACACAGTTGATTCAGAAAAGTGGCATTACGGCTGATTTCTACCATGCCGGGTTGAGTAATGAAGTGCGTGCGAGTAGACAAGATCAATGGATACAGGACAAGACAAGGGTGATGGTCTGCACTAATGCCTTCGGAATGGGCATTGACAAACCCAATGTCAGATTGGTCATTCACATGGATATACCAGACTCCATGGAGGCGTACTATCAGGAAGCAGGACGCGCAGGTCGGGATGAAAAATTGGCCTATGCCATACTGCTAGCGCACCCCGTAGACGGAGATCAACTTCTCGAAAAAACCACTCGGGCGCACCCTTCCATCGACTACCTAAAGACGGTCTATCAATCGCTCTCCAACTATTACAAAATAGCCGTGGGCAGTAATCTGCTAAGCAGTTTTGACTTTGAACTAGAGGACTTTTCTCGGCAATACAAGCTCAATGCCTATGAGGCTTACAACGCCCTTCGAAAACTGGAAGAAGAAGGGCTCGTCCAACTCAACGAAAGCTTCTATAAGCCGAGCAAATTAATGCTCCTGATCAACTCCTCAGAACTCTATAGCTATCAGGTAGCTAACGCTGCTTTGGATCCTATTCTCAAAGGGCTACTCCGACTCTATGGAGGCGAGCTGTTTTCGTCCTTTATTACCGTATCTGAAAATCACCTCGCACAGCTGATCAACACAAGTAAAGCTGAGGTGATCAAAAAACTAGATTTCCTAAATCAGTCAGATGTGCTGGTGTATGAACGTCAAAAGGAAAAGCCACAGCTCACCTTCACAACAGCCCGACAAGATGCCAATCGACTTATTATTGATATCAAACGCCTGGAACAGCGGAAGTCAGCATCGCTTGCCCGGGTGCGCAAAATGATCAACTATACCTATGAGGCGAAGCAATGTAGAACCCAGCAGTTTCAGAGGTATTTTGGCGAGCTCTCCGTCGTTAATTGTGGTAACTGTGACGTATGCATCCAGCGAAAAAAGGAGCTCAAAGGCATCAACCAAGAGCACAAGTACTCACAGCAAGTTTTAGACCTTCTAAGCAAAGGAGAGCAGCGCATTGAAGATATCTTAGTTAAAATCAAGGCAGCTGATAGCCATCATCTCTACGAGGTATTGCGCGAGTTGCAAGAAACACACCAGATCACGATCAGTTCATCGGGTCGGATTAATCTCGCCTGACATCCTACTTTTAATTGACGCGATAACCATTTATCCCCACCTCTACCCATCATTACATTACACTTTGGTTCTACGCTAGTGGGGTGCTAATTTTATTTTATAGCTATCACAATATTATGAAACACAGATTCTTACTCATCGCCCTCTTCCTAAGTGTGTCTACCCTCTTTGCTCAGAAAGTAGACATGGACATTTTCAAAAGCATGAAAGCCAGAAATATAGGTCCGGCTGGCATGAGTGGCCGTGTCACTTCCATAGAGGTAGACCTATCGGACAATGATAATATTCTGCTGGGAACGGCTGCCGCTGGTATTTGGAAGTCAACTAATGCCGGTCATACCTGGACCACCATTTTTGAAAATGAAATGGCCGCCTCCATCGGTGATGTGAAGATCTATCAAAAGAATCCAAATATCATCTACGTGGGTACTGGTGAGGGCAACCCCCGAAACAGTCAAAATAGTGGCTATGGCATGTTCAAGTCAATGGACGGTGGTAAAACCTGGAAGCACCTGGGTCTGGAGAATACAAGACAAATCCACAGAGTGATCATACATCCTGACGACCCCAATACTGTTTGGGCTGGTGTATCAGGTGCCACATGGGGCGATAGCGATGATCGCGGAGTATATAAGACTACTGACGGTGGTGCTACCTGGTCGAAGATATTATATATCAACAATCGAACAGGGGTATCAGACATGCGCATTGATCCTAGTAACCCAAATAAGATTATCGTGGGAATGTACGAGCATCGACGTTGGCCGTGGACTTTCAAGTCTGGTGGTGCTGGCTCAGGGCTCTACATGACTCTCGATGGTGGTAGCAACTGGAAAAAGATCACTGAGGAAGATGGAATAGCGAGTGGAGAACTCGGACGGATCGGTATTGCCATAGCGCCCAGCTCACCCAACGTCATCTACGCCTACATAGAGTCTAGCGACAATGCCATCTATCGCTCAGATGATGGCGGGTACAAATGGACAAAAGTATCCAAATCAGGAGATGAAAACATAGGAGGTCGACCCTTCTACTATGCGGACATTTATGTAGACAGCAAAAACGAGAATCGCATCTATAGCATAGCCAGCGAAGTGACCACTTCGGAAGATGGTGGTAAAACCTGGACGGTCTTTGCAGCCGGCAACAAGCTACACACGGATCATCACGCCTGGTGGGCACACCCTGAAGATCAGGACTTCCTAATGATCGGCCATGACGGTGGTTTTAATGTCACACACGATCGTGGCAAGAACTGGTGGTTCGCTGATAATTTGCCGCTAGGCCAGTTTTACCATATCCGTGTAGACAATGAGATTCCTTATAATCTCTACGGTGGATTGCAGGACAATGGCTCCTGGAGAGGACCCAGTCAGACATGGTTTAAGGGCGGCATCAGAAACATGTACTGGCAGAGACTGTCTATCGGTGATGGCTTTGACATGATCCCTGATCCGCTGGACAATGATTACGGTTACGCAATGGGACAAGCTGGGAATCTGGTCCGGTACCACTACCCTTCCGGACAGCTGCAGCCGATCAAACCAATACATCCGAATGATGAGCATCTGCGGTTCAACTGGAACTCCGGGATCGCCATTGACCCTCATGACAACAAGACAATATATTACGGTAGTCAGTACTTGCTCAAGTCCGCGGACTATGGACAAAACTGGGAGTTGATCTCCCCTGACCTTACCACCAATGATCCTGAGAAAGCCAAATTCCTGGAAACAGGTGGATTGACCTATGATGTCTCTGGTGCCGAAAATCACCTCACCATCATCAGCATTGCGCCTAGCCTCAAGGAAAAAGGCGTAATTTGGGTAGGAACAGATGACGGTCAGGTGCAACTGACACGAGACGGAGGTAGCACTTGGAGCAACGTGACCAAGGCTTTCAAAGACCTACCGGCCAATACCTGGGTGACGCAAATACAACCCTCTAAGCACGATGCTGCCGAGGCTTTTGTAGTCTTTGATGATCACAGAAGGAACAACTGGGAGCCGTACATATATCGTACACGAGACTATGGTAAGTCCTGGACCAGATTAGTCGATAACAACGATGTTTGGGGTTATGCTCTGTCATTTGAGCAAGACCCGATAGCATCCAACCTTTATTTCGCAGGTACTGAGTTTGGTCTGTACGTGAGCTTTGACGAAGGTCAGAACTGGAACAAATGGTCGAATATTCCTACCATGCCTATGCAGGATATGGTGATCCATCCACGTGAGCATGATCTTGCGATCGGCACATTCGGCAGATCATTCTGGATACTGGATGATATCAGGCCGCTAAGGGCGATGGCTCAAAAAGGAGCTGCAGAAGTATTGAACACTAAAGTAGAGGCATTTCCAGCACCGGTCGCCTACCTAGCCAATGTAGGTGAGTCAATAGGTTATCGCTATGGCAAAATTGGAGATGCGCTCTTTGAGGGGGACAATCGTCCTTACGGCAGTATTATCAGCTACTACCTCAACGCCATCAGTGGCGATCCTAAGAAGCTAGCAGATCAGGTAAAGGTGGAAGTGAAAAATGCAAGCGGCACAACGGTACGAACACTCTACCAAAAACCGGTCAAAGGAGTAAACAGAATCAATTGGGAGCTCGATCGCGACACACCAAGAAGTCCCCAAGCGAAAAAACCTTCGAAAGCCACCGCACCCAGAGGCGGGATGCTTGTACCTACCGGAAAATATGATGTAACCGTCACCTACCAGGGAGAATCATCAACCACCACTGTTGATGTACAGGCGGATCCCCGACTTTCTATCTCGTCCAGCCAAATGGCTGAGAAAGATGCGGCTATTACGGAGTATTTCGCCATGGTAGACAAGGCTACTTCAGCGATGGATCGGGTAAGAGTGGCTCAGGACAAGCTATCGCAACTCGAAAATCTGATGGGTGATGGAAACGAATCACTGAACTCATCACTAAAGAAGCTAAAGTCTGACCTGAAATCACTGCAGGAGAAATGCACTGGTGAAAAGAAGCAAGGACTATACAGAGATCCGTACACCATCACGGGTAGGCTCTCTAGCACAGGCTACATGCTCAAGAACCCATTAATTCCCTTAAGTGAAAATCACAAGCTCCTCATGGGACAAACCCAATCGGCTGTTGTTGAATTTGCAAATGAAGTCGATGACTGGAGCAATGGTGCATACAAGCTATTTCAGCAAAATGTAAAAGAAGCTGGGATATCATTATTCGACTAGTCGTTCGTTGGATAGAAGGGTTAAATTAAAAGCAACCGCTAATCCATTTTTATTGCACATTGCTCTCTATGAAAGTAGAACTGTTCAAAGTAAGATGTTTCATATGCTTTAAGGGCTTTGAAATCCCTAGACTACCAGATTCATTATATGGCGAACATTTCTTTATTAACCATGACACTTGGGAGTTCCGATATTTCAGTTGGCACAATTCTAGCGAAGTATCAAATACAGTTGAAGAGGCTTTGAAACAAAGCTTTGAGCTGCGGTGTGAGAATGATAATACCAAAGGCAACACAACACTCAAGTTAATTGGAAAACTAGCTGATGGAAACTATGAACCCATTCTTGGTGCGGTTAAGTGCCCCAGGTGCTCTCTTAGAATACAGAGTTTCCCTAATTACCGAACTACACAAATTGAAGTCGAAAGCTTGACTTTCCAATATGCACTGAGCTTAGAAAAACCTGAAAGGCTAAAACTTTTGCTGGCACGCTAAAACGTGCTATGCTATTGTGTATGAAGGCGTGTGCTTGCCTACCTTATTCAAACTACATCAGAATTTGTCCGCGTCATCTACCGCTGAGTAAGTTTGTAGCTATTTGGAGACTTTAGTTCATGGGCTTTTTCACTTCAGAGCATAGCGCTTTGTACAAACCTTGGTTGCAGCGACAGTCTTCACTAGTTTAGTGTTGTCCACTGAGTGAGAGCACACCCCTCATATATAGGCTATAATAAGCCATCAGCGGTCTTAAAATTTCCTATTTTTGGAGTCCACGCTAATTGGGTTGCATTGAAAAAAATATTCATTACACTACTAATCATCCTCTTAGGAGCAGGTGGATATTTTGGCTATCAGTACTGGCAAGACAATCGCAGTATCAATATCTGGTCGCTCGTGCCCGAGGACGCCTACTTTGTATATGAGGCTGAGGACGCTTTTGAGCTTGCAAAATCGCTGGACTCAATCAAGGCTGGGCTGACATTAAAATCACTACCGACATTCCAGCGGGCGAATGACTATTTGTTGAAGCTGGATAGCGCAGCGGGTACCAATGCCAGCTTCTCAGACTTCTTCACTGATAACCCTCTGCTGGTCTCGGGGCATGCTATCGCAAAGGACAAGATTGACTTTTTGTTCATTATAGAAGTCCAGAACATCAAGCAACACGCGTTAGTGACGTCATTTACCAATGCCTTCGCTGACTCCTACACCAAGAGCACACGTACTTACCTTGGCAATACTATTTCGGAGATATCCGACAAAGGGTCGATCTTCACCTATATCTACTACAAAAACTACTTCGTCGGCAGCTTCACTCCTTATCTGGTAGAAGATGCCATACGCACGTTTAGCGAAGAAAATCGTCCCTCGTTCTTAGAAGCAAACCGATCTCTTTTTCAGCTCGCCAAATTGCAGCAAGATGAGGGCAACTTGTATATCAACTCCTCAGCCTTAAGCGGCCTTGCCGAGACTTTCGCTGATAATATCAAGAAGGATTTCGGTTTTCTGAGTACCCTTACCGACCATAGCTTTCTGGACTTGCAGATTGATGAAGACTTGGTCGTCTTTAACGGCTTTTCCATAAATGACAAACCCGGTGGCAACTTGCTGGATGCGTTCGATGGTAACCCCGGCGTACCCTTTTCATTTCATGATCTCATCCCCAACAGAGCTGCGTGGCTGGTGCATCTGAGTTTCGCTGATCCCGGCAAGTGGATGCAGGATTGGGCCGCTAAATGGTCTGAAGAGGCCCGGGCTTCTCAAAACTATGTCAACTTCCTAGCTGCTGAGTATGATATCAATCTCCAGTCTTTCAATTCATGGATTGGGAAAGAGGTGGCACTGGTGGAGGTCGAAAATGCCAACCCACAGCTCCAGAGCCTTATTGCGATAGTGGATGCCAATGATATAGGCGAGGCATACAAGCAGCTCAATATCATCTCTGAGCGTATGGCTCAAAACGACAATGACTCTGTCTACAGTGAGCCATATGGGGACATGACGATTCGGCAGCTCAAGATTGACCAGCTACCGCAATTGCTATTTGGACCAATGTTTACAGGCTTTGAAAGCACATTTTATCTGCCCTTTGACGGTAAGATCGTCATGGGTAACAATGATCAGGTGCTCAAGCAGCTGATGGAGGACATCAGCAACGAAGACACCTGGGGCAAGTCGATACGGACGATGCGGTTCTTTGATCTACTGAACAAGGAAGCCAATCTCAATCTGATCGTAGATACCAATAGGTCCTGGAAAACCATCACCAATCACCTCAGGCCTGAGTGGTCGGGTTTTGCAGAAGAAAATGGCGTGCTACTGCGAAGCTTTGAAATGGTGGCTGCTCAGTTTAGCAACATTGACAATAAGTACTATACCAATATCGCATTATATCAGCCTGGGAAATTTGATGCGAAGACGGGGAGCACCGACTATGAAATAGAGCGCACCATCACATTTCCCCACAAGATTGTAACCCGACCGTTTTTCAGCAGGAGTCACATCGATCGATCTATTGAGTTTGCTATGCAGGACAGTGCTGGCAACTTCTATCATCTGGATAAGGACCTGGAGGTACTATGGTCTGACTCCCTTGGTGGTACTATTAATAGCGAACTAATGCAGATTGACTACTTCAACAGCAAGAAGCTTCAATTTGCCTTCTCCATTCCTGATCAAGTCCAAGGTATTGACCGTACAGGTGAGTCACTTCCTGACTACCCTATCGGGAATCCTTCCAATGATCCTATCGCATTTTTCAATGTCATCGACTATGACAATACTAAGAATTACCGATTGGCGATCGCCAGTAGCCGGGGAAATGTCTATCTACTAGATAAATCCGGCAAGCAACTCGAGGGTTGGAATCCGCTGCGGCTCAGAGGTCGGTTGGCAGTCAGTCCATTCCATTTGCGGATTTCCGGTAGGGACCTCATCATTGCACCACAGGAAGACGGGCTCATCAACGTGCTGAATCGCAGAGGCGACACTTATCAGGGCTTCCCACTTGACCTGAAATCGCCACTAGCCACTAAGCTCTATGTCAACGTCGGACCTGCTTTCAGCAATACCTCACTCACCACCATCAACGAGCAGGGCGAGATCATCAGTTTCAACCTCAACGGGGCTATTACCAAGCGAGAGCAGCTCTACAAGCCAAAACCAGCATCCAGATTTGACATAGTAGAGGATGCGCTGAGCAATGGGTTTGTCATTGGTCGAAAGGATGATACGCGGGTGGGCGTGCTCGACCAGAATGGCAACCTGCTATTTGAAAAGGACTATTTGTCGACAGGCGATATTGATTTCCAGTACTACAATTTCGGTGCAGGTGTAGAGGTAATCGTGCTCATCGATCGCGAACAAGGCTACACCTATCTTTACGATCGCAAAGGGGTTTTGATCAACTTCAAGCCGCTGGAATCTGCCCACCGCATTGGACTGGTCTATTCCGAAGCGAATAAAGAATTTAAGATCTTCAAGGCATTTGAGAATGAATTTTCGGTGCTTACCTTGAAGTATAGCGGCTAGTTGTAATACTAATTCTGCATTTTATGCTCCATGCGATTCTTTTTGCTTTTTTAATATTAGATACCTGCGAGAATTTATACCAGGATTCCGAGCCAGAAATCAATGTTGGATTTCAAATGAGTGATTCTTTGACCGTAAGGGTAGAAGCGAAAGAGCTAAGTGAAGACCTGCATGTTTTATCATCAAAAAATGATGAAATCCTACTTCTCATCTATGAACAAATAGATTCGGTTGCTCCAATGCAACTCGTCCTTAAAAGTCAGTTAAAGTTTGATCAAACGAACAGAGTTCAGGAATTTAAGGCTCCCCTCGAAAAATGGCCGATTGTTGGAGAATTATTACTATTTCTTATTGAACAGGATTCTGAAACCCCACTAGCGCAATTAGACCCCATAATTAGTATTCAACGCCACGAAATTATCAATGCATACAGGAACGGCGACTATGTTATGATGGAAGAATACTTAGGAGACGAAGATGTGCTGGGCATAAAGCACATATCTAACTGGGATCAAGGAAATGTAAATATTGAATTTAAGGGCTATTACAAGCTTGACAAATTTGAGTATTCCATAGATTTAATAAGATGACCCAACAAATGTCAATCCAACTTGTCTAATTTTAGCTAATTGTAGTATGAACAGCTTCTTCACTTTTCTCCTGGTCACTTGTTTGACTTTACCTTTATCCGCCCAGTCCATCAAGGCGCTCGTAGGTGGCACATTGATCGATGGACATGGTGGCACCCCCATCCAAAACAGTGTCGTACTCATCGAAAATGACAGGATCATCGTGGTAGGCACCATGAGCGAGGTGGCTATTCCGGAAAATGCGCAGATCATCTCGACAGAAGGCATGAGCGTACTCCCCGGTCTCTGGGAGAGTCATGCTCACCTCCAGCTCAACGGGCATGGTGTCTACACTCATTGGCGCCCCACCTACCGGAAAATTTTTGGCTCTGTGATTATGCCCTCGTCGGCACATCAGCTATTGATGGCAGGGGTAACGAGTGCTAGGGATCTTGGTGGGCCGTTGGAGGAATCTATCGACGTACGTGACCGCATCAATCGGGGTGAGATACCGGGCCCGACACTCTATGTCTCAGGACCCTTTATACAGAAAGCGCCCTATGAGGGTACTGAATTTTATCGATGGGGAGTCAATGGTCCAGATGATGCACGGGCAAAAGTGAGAAAACTAGCTAAGGCTGGCGTAGACGTCATCAAATACATCGATCAGGATCTGATGACCATGGAAGAAGCAGAGGCTGTGGTGGATGAGGCACACAAGCAAGGACTGCCTGTGGTCGCTCACTCTCATCGTCCTGAGGAGATCAGAAGAGGGCTTAAGTTTGGGGTCGACAACTTTGAGCACACGGGACTGGCCAATGCTCCGGAGTACCCAGAGGAGATCATGGACATGATCAAAGAGCGAACTGGCTCAGGTAAGAAACTATTCTGGACACCCACCATCGAAGGCCTATACAACTATGAATATGTTCGTGACAACCCGGAGAAACTCGACAATGACAGCTGGCATCTTGGCCTTCCTGATTCTATTATTTCTGACATTAGAGCGTCGCTCAGATACCCCGGCAGGCTCTCCTATTTTCAGATCACCCCTTACCGCCGACCCCATCTTGAGCGCAAGTTCAACCAGTTGGTGGAGTCGGGAGTAGTATTGATGATCGGCACTGATAGCGGTATCCCAATGAAGTTTCATAGTCAGTCAACGTGGAATGAGCTGGATGTCTGGGTGAATGAATTCGGGTACGACCCCTTACTGGCGATCAAGTCGGCGACCTACTGGCCGTCAGTCATGATGGGGGTGGATAAGGACTATGGCACCATCGTAGAAGGTAAATATGCTGATATCATTGCAGTAGATGGGGATGTTCTCCGGTATATCTCCTTGCTTCAGGACGTAGATCTTGTGGTCAAGCATGGAAAAGTTGTAAAGCTCGATGGTCAACGAATCGAGTAGATGTACGTTAGCTCAGTCAGGTTAACCTTCTTTCATCAATTCATGAAAAAATTTCTGCCTGAAGCTGTGTTCCTAATTGGTGGGTGGGTCATCGCCACCACTGGATTCAGCTTCATCATCCTAACGATGCTCCGGTACTATCAGGAAGCGGCACTAGCCAGCGACCTGACCTCAGAGCACAGCATAGCCTGGTATATGACCTCTGATTATCAGCTGTTCGAAGGTTTACTATTCGGATTTGGCTTTGGTTTAGTACACTTCTTGACCCACTGGTACACCGAGCGAGGCAATATTCAACGCCTCAGTTTTGGGCGGGTCATTTTGATTAAAAGTCTGCTCTACCTGCTAGGACTTGGCGTGGTGGCTGTGGTGGTCTTTTCGGTGATCACATCCATGTCCTATTTCCCAAAGAATGCAATAAATGAGCTGCTTGAAAATGAGATGCCGAGAATGATGATTCTGGCCGGCACACTGTTCATTCTTTTCTTCCTGATATTCTTCAACTTCCTTCTCGAAATCAATAAGAAATTCGGGCCGAAAAACCTCCTGAGGATTTTTTCCGGTAGGTATCACACGCCCATCGTCGAAGAGCGAATCTTCATGTTCATCGATCTCAAGTCCTCTACCTACTACGCTGAACAACTAGGCCACTTCAAATACAGTCAATTAATCCAGCTCTGTTTTAGACATCTCAATTCGGTGTTGGAAAGCTCTAATGGAGAGGTCTACCAATATGTCGGTGATGAAGCTGTGGTAACCTGGGATGCCAGATATCAGAAAAACTTCCAGCATTGCATCGATTTTTTCTTTGCTTTCCAGGGTAAAATTGAAGCTGAGCGCTCCACCTATGAGTCTCGCTTCGGCCTGGTGCCGGAATTCAAAGCTGGGGTCAATTGCGGTAGCGTCACCGCTGCAGAGGTGGGTACACTCAAACGTGAGATTGCATATCACGGAGATGTCATCAATACTGCGGCCCGCATCCAGGAGCAATGCAATGTCCTCAAAGAAAAGCTGTTGGTATCAGGAGATTTCTTATCAGAATTGGGCAATGGGCATACTTATCATTCTATTCCGTTAGGAGCGACAGAACTCAAAGGCAAGTACCAACCGGTGAAAATATTCGCGATCAAAGCACAGCCCGAAAAAGCGGAAGTGATGGCCTAAACCACCACTTCCTTCCATTTGCCTTGTTGGAATATAATAATGGCTATAATCGCATGCAGCGAATGACAGCCCGCGATAGATACAAAAACTCCCAACGGTCCCAACCCGAGGCTGACCGCCAGCAGATATGACAATGGTATCTGTATCAGCCAAAAGCAAACCACATTGATAACTGTGGGTGTTTTGGTATCACCAGCTCCATTAAATGCCTGAGAGACAACCATACCATAGGCGAAAAACACATAGCCCAGGCAGATAACCTGTAGGGCCAGTACGCCGTGTCCAACTACTGCTTGAGTAGAAGTAAAGAGTAGCATGATCGGCTCTGCACCAAGTATGAATATCAGGGAGATCAATCCCAGAAAAATCATATTGAACTTGGCCGTACGCCACACCGATGTTTCAGCCCTCTCCGGCTCCCTGGCACCAAGGTTTTGACCTACCAAAGTCGCTGCTGCATTGGCCATACCCCATGATGGGAGTATCCCAAAGATGATGACGCGCACTGCGATGGTATAGCCTGCGAGTACGTCACTACCAAACACCGACAGCACCCTTATCAGGAATATCCAACTGGCCGACTCGATCAGGAACTGGCCCATGCCTCCTGCCGAGAGCTTCAGCATTGACTTCATTATGGTCCACTGCACCACGAAGTTCTTAGCGGTAAGCCGAACGATAGCCTGATTACCGAATAGCCTGCTCAGCTGGTAGAGCACGCCTACCGAGCGTCCAATGGTGGTTGCGATAGCCGCTCCCTCCACACCATAGGCAGGCACGATCCAAAAACCAAATATGAATATCGGATCAAGAACAAGGTTGAGGCCGTTGGCGATCCATAGCGATCGCATCGCAATAGACGCATCACCCGCTCCTCTAAAGATCGCATTGATCAAAAAGAGCATCATGATACTCATGTTGCCACCGATCAGGATAGCCGTATATCGCCATCCCTCCTCAATCAGCGCCGGTTCGGCACCCATTAGCGCTAGCATGTCCTTGGCATATACGATACCTATCACCCCTATCAGCAGGGATACAACTACTCCCACGATCATCGCCTGGAAGGCTACTGTCCCGGCGGCTTCTGTGTTCTTCTCTCCCACTCGCCTGGCGACCATAGCGGTCACAGCCATACTCAAGCCGATGGATACTGAGTAGACCAGCGTGATCATCGATTCGGTGAGGCCTACAGTAGCCACCGCATTGGTGCCTACCTGACTCACATAGAAAACATCGACTACCGCGAATAGGGACTCCATCACCATCTCCAAAATCATGGGAATGGAGAGCATAAAAATGGCTTTATTAATACTGCCGGTGGTAAACTCCTTTTCAGTGCCTTGCACTGATATGATGAAGAGCTTGTAAAGCTTGCGTAAGCTCGCTATTGAAAAATTTGTCATATGAAGATTTGATACCTGAAAAAATGGAAATGAGAACTGCTCGTCTATCCCTGGGAGGGATAGTTACACCTGATTAAAGTCAGGAATCGATACAAGCGCAGGCATCTTCATAATAATGCGAATTTGATCCTTTTCTGTTTAATGAGCAAATTACTTTGACCAAAAACCAAACAGCCAATTGCCACGATCATCTGGGTTGTCGCTCGTGAAGAATTGATTGATGGCCTCCTGTAGTTCTTCTCGGCTGATAAAGCCATCATTGTTGAGGTCCAGTCGCTGAAAGCTTTTGGCTGAATAGCGCACCTCGATATGGTAAGCCACAAAGAAGTCCACATACTCCATCATCGAGATGAATTCGTCTTTGTCAGTATCAAAAAGAGAAATGATATCGAATGTCCATTGCTTCACGGAATTGGACGCTGTACTGTTTACCAATCCTTGATCTGCAAAGGTCAGCCATTGCTCCAGAGTGACCTGATGGGAATCTGTACCAATGCTTGAATGAATGGCAATCCATTGCTTTTTGAAAACGTCCAGAACTTCGTTGAACTCATCAGCATCAAAGTCAAAGCCCAAGAGTATTGCCAGGTTTTCTCCAACGCCGACAAAGTCATCTTCTTCAAGAAGACCATTGGAGTCAAAGTCGAGAACATTAAAGTAATGGGTAAGTTTTTGGGTCTGTAGGTCTGATAGCATGGTTGGCATTTTCAGCGCAATTACTAAAAATGATCAATAGCAATCAAGAGTAAAAAGATCAGATATTGATATCAGCTTCAAATGTAAGGTTTGGGAAAAAAAGAAGTCGGACGACTTGCGTCATCCGACCAACCAGCTAATAGAGATAATAAGACCTAAGTCTTGATGTAAAGTTGGCTTGTGCACAGCAAACAAAAAATACCTAGAAATGAGTATTTTTTGCTCGAGAAGTCAAAAAAGTGAACGTATTCGAACACATTTTCGCCGATTTGATAATTATCAGTTGATAATCAGAAGTTATCAAACTTCTACTCGCAGGAAAAGGCGCGCCCCAGACTACTTCAAACCACTCCTCTCGAGCAGGGCTTCTATGGATGGTTCCTTCCCTCTAAATCTCTTGTACAGTTCCATCGGATGCTCACTACCACCCTTGGACAGGATATTATTTCTAAAGCTTTGGGCTACCTCTTTATTAAAAATGCCTTTCTCTTTAAAGTAAGCAAATGCATCAGCATCCAGCACCTCAGCCCATTTGTAACTGTAGTACCCTGCTCCATAGCCTCCTGCAAATATGTGGGAGAACTGAGTACTCATGCAGGCCTCCGCAACAGGTGGAAACAGGTCAGTTTGACTAAAAGCTTCCTGCTCAAATTTCTGGACATCCTCGACTTCATGAGCGCTATCCACTGTATGCCATTTCATATCGAGCATACCGAAGCTGAGCTGTCTCATGGTCTGATAGGCCTGATGATACTTTGATGCGTTCTTGATATTGTCAATCAACTCCTGAGGGATTGGCTCGCCGGTCTCATAGTGCTCTGCAAACAGGTCAAGGCACTCTTTCTCTAATAGCCAATTCTCCAGTATCTGAGAAGGTAGCTCGACAAAATCCCAATAGACGTTCGTACCAGAAATGCTGCTATAGCTGCCTTCCGCTAATATGGAGTGTAGTGCATGCCCAAACTCATGGAATAATGTATTGACTTCATCAAACGTTAGTAAGGAAGGAGTCTCCCCGGATGGTGGCGTAAAATTGCATACGATAGAAACAACAGGTCGTCTCTCATGCCCATCCGCCACCCGCTGCTCTCGGAAATTGGTCATCCAGGCTCCCCCGCGCTTTCCCTCTCTTGGGAAAAAATCAGCGTAAAAAATCGCCATCAGTTTATTTGACTCATCGTACACCTCATACCCCTTCACATCTTCATGATAGACGGGTATATCAGTATTGAATTTAAAACTCAGCCCGTAGAGCTTTGCTGCTACCGCAAATACGCCGTTGATGCATTTATCAAGTTGAAAATACGGCTTTAGCAGTTCATCACTGATGTTGAACTTTTTCTTCTTGAGCTTTTCAGAGTAGTATGCCCAGTCCCACCGCTGTAGCTCAAAATCATCTCCCCTTTCGCGCATGAAGCTTTTGATTTCCTCTACCTCCTCTTTGGCTTTGCCCATAGACTTTACCATCAACTCTTCCTGTAATTCTTCGACACCCGCTACCGTCTTGGCCATTCGTTCTTCGAGGATATATGTGGCATAGCTCTCGTATCCGAGCAATTTTGCCATCTCTGACCTTAGCGAAATGATCTTCCTGATGTTATCCTGATTATCCAAATCGTCACCTTTGACGCATTTGCTCATATATGCCTTGAACAGTCTTTCCCTAAGCTCACGGTTGTCCGTATGCTCCATGAATGGAATATAGCTGGGTGCCTGCAGCGTAAACATCCAACCCTTTTTCTTTTTGCTTTCCGCTAAGTGGGCAGCCGCATCTTTGGCATATTGGGGTAATCCCGCCAAATCTTTTTCATCCTCGATGAGCAGTTCATACTTATTCGTTTCAGCAAGTACATTCTCGCCAAATTTCAGAGTAAGCTCAGCCAGTTCAGTTGAAATCTCGCGGTAGCGCTGCTTTGACTTTGCATCAAGGTCTGCACCACTGCGCACAAAGCCCTTGTAGGTCTTCTCCAACAAAGTGCGTTGCTCTGTGGTAAGGTCCAGTTGGGCACTTTCGTCGTAAATGCTTTTCACCCTTGAAAAGAGCGCTTCATTTTGCATAATATCGTTCTGAAAGGCCGTGAGTTCAGGACTTAGCTCCATCGCTATTTTTTGGATTTCGTCGCTTGTCTCAGCAGAGTTGAGGTTGAAAAGCACGCTTGTGCTTAATCCGAGCTGATCACCGGCAAGCTCCAACGCCTCAATGGTATTCTTGAAGGTAGGTGCAGCTTCATTATTTGCGATAGCTTCTATTTCTAATTTCGCCTCGCCAATATTTTTCTTTATTCCTGGTACGTAATGTTCCGTCTTGATTTTATCAAAAGGCGGTACTCCAAAAGGTGTATCGAAGGGTATGGTAAGCGGATTGTTTTCGGTCATGTTTTAATCATTTGGAATTCAAAATTAGGCAGAATCATGGAAGCCCTTTGCCTGAAAAAATCATTTTATCTTTGCCCCTTAAAACCCAATTGAATATGTACGCATTGAAGTATAAACTTCTACTTTTTTCAATCCTCTTTTCTATCAATCTATTTGGTCAGGCAGATGCTGAAAGTCCTCTGGACAATCCAAGGAGTGCTTTGACGATGTATTTCAATAATCTCCGGGATGATAATTTCAAACCGGAAGTAGCGGCGCAAATTATGCGAGATGGTTTTGAATCTGAAGAGTCCGCGGAGCAGTTGGCTATCGAACTCAAGCAAGTACTCGATGGCGAGGGCCACTATATTTATTTGGACGAAGTGCCTGAGGATCCGCTTTACAGGGATTCGGTGACCAACAAGTATAGATACGTACTCGTATCTCAGTACCCAAACCTTTATCTAAGTCTGTACAATGGCAAATGGGAGTTTGGGCAAAAGTCAATCAACGAGATTGAAGAACTGCACAAAAAAGTCTTCCGATTCGGCCTGGACAGGGTCATAGAGTACTTCCCCAATGTTGGTACGCGTAAGATTATGGGTTTGCGCATATGGCAATATGTGGCAACCTTTTTCCTCATTTTATTGAGTTTCATCATTCACAAAATACTCACCGGGATTTTTCATCGTGGTATTATCAGAATACTAATAAAAACAGGTCGCGATAGTTTAGCGCAAAACTATGTAAAGCCAGTTGCCCGCCCTTTAAGTGTGTTCTGTGTACTTTGGTTGATTGTGCTGTTTATACCCGTCCTTCAGCTACCGGCGGATATCTCTCAGTACCTTGTTATTGGTTTCAAAGCACTCACCCCTCTCTTTGGTACCATAGTGGTTTATCGACTGGTCAATGTACTTAGCTACTATTTACATAAAGTCGCTTTGAAAACTGAGAGCACCTTAGATGATCAATTAGTACCCCTCGTGAGAAAGGCGCTCAAGACATTTGTGGTAATCGTTGGTGCCTTTGTCATCTTACAAAATCTCAACGTACCTATTCTTCCATTGCTTACCGGTCTATCTATAGGTGGTCTGGCATTTGCACTGGCTGCACAGGATACCATTAAAAACTTCTTTGGTTCTTTGATGATATTCGTCGACAAGCCATTTCAGATTGGTGATTGGGTTACCTCCGGAGATATAGACGGCAGTGTCGAAGAAGTAGGCTTCAGGTCCACACGCGTGCGTACTTTTCGGAACTCTGTGGTCTATGTACCTAACGGAAACCTAGCCGACAGTACGATCGACAACCATGGCCTCAGACAATACAGACGGTTCTACACCCAAATAGCGTTGACCTATGATACACCTCCGCATCTGATCGAAACGTTTGTAGAGGGTCTTAGAAAAATAGTTGAGGAACATCCTGATACACGAAAGGACTACTATCATATCTACTTCAATGATATGGCTTCTTTCTCGCTCAACGTGATGTTCTATATCTTCTTTGCGGTTCCGACATGGCCGGAGGAACTGAAAGCACGCCATGAAATATTGCTTGAGATTATGAAACTGGCAGATAAGATTGGAATCAACTTTGCCTTCCCTACTCAGACACTGCACATGGAGAATTTCCCCGGACAGCCGAGTCTTTCACCGGGCTATTCCGGTAGGGACGAAAGCAAAATGAAGCTCGAAGAGTTTTTTCATCCGCCCAAATAATATCCTGAACGATAGTCCTCAAAATCGGTTAATTGGTAGATGTGTTCAGGTCGACTGAAATTCAGACAACTGATCATAATCGCCTGCGTATTTGTATAACTTCGGGCTCTTTTCTTTGTAAGATCGAAACGAGTAAATAACAAAATCCACTAATATGAAATTTGGTACTAAAGCCATACACGCTGGAGTTCATCCAGACCCTACCACCGGCGCTATTATGACGCCTATCTATCAGACCTCTACCTATGTACAGACCAGACCGGGCGAGCATAAAGGTTATGAATATGCGCGTACGCAGAATCCAACGAGAGATGCGTTACAGAAAAATCTTGCGGCACTGGAAAATGGAAAACATGGCTTGTGTTACTCAAGTGGATTAGGTGCCACAGATGCTATTTTAAAGACTTTGCGCCCTGGGGATGAGGTGATCAGCACGCACGACTTGTACGGTGGTTCATACCGGATCTTTACTAAGATCTTCGAGCCCTATGGTATCAAGTTCAAGTTTGTAGACATGCAGCGTGTGCGTGAGGTCGAAAAGGCTATCACGGCAAACACAAGAATGATCTGGGTGGAAACGCCTACCAATCCTACCATGAGTATTGTGGATATTGCGGCGATGGCGCAAGTGGCCAAAACTGCTGGTGCGACCTTGGTGGTTGACAATACTTTCTCGTCACCTTACTTGCAGAACCCCTTGGATCTGGGTGCTGATATCGTGGTACACTCCGTGACCAAGTATCTGGCCGGTCACTCGGATGTAGTGATGGGTGCGATCATCACCAACAGCGATGAAATCGCAGAACAGCTTGCCTTCATACAAAACTCATGCGGTGCTGTACCAGGACCACAAGATTGCTTCCTGGTACTTAGAGGAATCAAAACGCTCCACATAAGAATGCAGCGTCACTGTGAAAACGGAAAGCGAGTCGCTCACTTTTTAAAGTCGCATCCAAAAGTGCACAAAGTTTACTGGCCAGGTTTTGATGATCATCTCAATCATGAAATAGCTAAAAAACAGATGAGGGATTTTGGCGGCATGATATCCTTCACTTTGCTTGATGACCAGCTCGATGTGGCAATGGAAGTACTTAGTTCCTTTAAGCTATTCAGCCTGGCAGAATCATTGGGTGGTGTAGAGTCGCTTGTGGGACATCCTTCAAGCATGACACATGCCAGTATCCCGAGGGAGCAGCGACTAGAGTCTGGGCTTACCGATTCTCTCATCAGACTGAGCGTAGGAATTGAAGATGTGGAAGATCTGATTACAGACTTAGAGCAGGCTATTGGCTAAAAAACTGACTATCAGGAGCGGAAACCTTCCGCTCCTTTCCCTGGTCGCTGCAACTCATAGACGTAACAAAGTTCCTCGCCAAACCGTCGCTCCTCAACAAAACGAAAACCCAACCTTTCATAAAATCGGTGAGCTCGTATGTTGGTAGCAAGCGGATCAATGATGATGGCGGTAACCTCCGGGTGTCGAAAGCAGCGATCAATGGCCATCTGCATCATTTGAGTGCCATAGCCCTTGCCCAGCTCCTCTTTCTCACCTATCCAGATATCAATGGCACGTAAGTTTTTGTCGACTTCACCCCAGTAGTGAGTCTGCTCCAGATACGGGTCAATGATTTGAAGGAAACCAATGGGCCGGCCTTCAAGCTCTGCCATCAACTGCTCTCTCCATATCGGCTCATCAGCCAACTCATTTTCCCAATCCCAGTCATCGCCAGGGTCTGATGCTATGACGTGCTCTTGTTGATCCCAATATTCGAGAATAGGTTGGTCTGAGGGTTTGGCTTTTCTCAGGGTGATCTGCTTGTTCATCTATTCATCATATTAGCCACCTAAGTACCTTACGGTAGGGCAAGGAAACGGGGTTTAGTTTAAGCTGTCTCCTTCCTATTCGGAACCCAATTTTAGACTTCAAAAATAGTGTATTAGCCCGCACTCCACCCATTTATCCCAAACCACCGCCTTCCTTACAGTTCGTCTTTTTTTCCGGTAGGGAAGGCCCTATTTTTTCGCTGAATCAAAACCTGAAAATCTTATGAAGAGAAAGACATTTTATAGTTCAGCAAATGCGCTTCTCTTTGCGGCATTGATGCTCGTTGCTTCTATAGGTGACGTCACAGCCCAGAGGAGAAGAAGCAACAGCACGGCTGCCAATACAGTGAGCTTTGACGAGTCGCTGTATGACGGCATCACCTGGAGGTCCATCGGCCCGTACAGAGGTGGTAGAGCCTCATCCGTGACCGGAGTGCCTGGCAAGCCCAATGTATTTTACATGGCCGCAACTGGCGGTGGGGTATGGAAAACAGTGGACGGAGGACAGTCGTGGAACAACATCAGTGATGGCTACTTTGGTGGCTCTATCGGCGATGTAGCTGTGAGTGACTCAGATCCTAACATCTTGTATGTAGGAACTGGTGAAAAGACAGTTCGTGGTAACGTATCTCCTGGATACGGTGGCTTCTGGAAGTCGTATGACGCAGGTAAGACCTGGGAAAAAATGAACCTAAATATCGATCAGGTACAAGTAGGTCGTATCCGAATTCATCCTACTAATCCTGATGTAGTATTGGTAGCGGTGATAGGTGACTTGTTCAAAGACTCTCCTGATCGTGGTGTATACAAGACTACCGACGGTGGACAAACCTGGAAAAAGGTACTTTATGCCAATGAGCGCACAGGCGCTGTAGACCTCACTTTCGAGCCTGGTAATGGCCGTATACTTTATGCTTCTACATGGTCGATCCGCAGAACTCCTTACTCTCTCGAGAGCGGTGGAGAAGGTTCAGCGATCTGGAAATCAACCGACATGGGCGAGACCTGGAAAGACATCTCTGGTAATAAAGGGCTCCCTGGTGGTATCTGGGGTGTATCTGGTATCTCAGTATCTCCTGTCAATCCTGATAGGGTGTATGCTATTATAGAAAATGACAAAGGTGGCGTATATCGATCCGATGATGCCGGTGCTACTTGGGCATTGATGTCAGCAGACAGAAACCTACGTCAGCGCGCTTGGTACTACACCAAGATCTTTGCTGATACTCAACTTGAGGATAGGGTGTATGTAATGAACGTGCAATTCTGGCAATCCAATGACGGTGGCAAGAATTTCAAGAACTTTGACACACCTCATGGTGACCACCACGACCTTTGGATAGCTCCGGAGGATAACAACAGATTGGCGGTAGCCGATGATGGTGGAGCTCAGATCAGCTATGATGCTGCCGAAAACTGGTCTACCTACATGAATCAGCCTACGGCTCAGTACTACAGGGTAGTTACCGATAATGCCTTCCCGTACAATATATTAGTTGCTCAGCAGGATAACTCTACGCAGCGTGTGAAGCATAGATCTGACAACTCCGGTATCACAGAGCGTGACTGGGAGCCATCAGCTGGCGGTGAGAGTGCTCATATGGCAGCTGATCCTGACAATCCGAATATCGTCTATGGCGGTAGCTACGGTGGCCTGCTTACCAGAATGGATCATGAAACTGGTCAGGTGCGCGTGATCAACGTATGGCCGGACAATCCAATGGGTCATGGTGCAGAAAATATGAAGTATCGCTTCCAGTGGAACTTCCCTATTTTCTTTTCACCTCACAATTCTGATAAGCTATATACTACCTCTAACCGCTTCCATGTGACCATGAACGAAGGTCAGAGCTGGGAGGTGATTAGTCCGGATCTTACCAGAAATGAGGCTGAGAAATTAGGCCCATCAGGTGGACCTATTACTAAGGATAATACGGCGGTAGAATACTACGCCACCATATTCGCGGCATGCGAGTCTCCATATGAAGAAGGACTGCTATGGGCAGCTTCCGATGATGGATTGATCCATGTCTCTAGAGATGGTGGCAAAAACTGGAACAATGTAACTCCAGCCGGAGCACCTACCTACTTGATGTGGAACAGCGTAGAGCCAGATCCATTTACAGAAGGTGGCATGTATGCTGCAGGTACTTCTTATAAAGATGGTGACTACCAGCCTTACTTGTACAAGACAAAAGACTATGGCCAGACCTGGACGAAGATTGTCAACGGTATCGAAAGCAATCACTTCACCAGAGTAGTGAGAGCTGATCCTGACCGTCAGGGCTTGCTTTATGCAGGTACTGAGTCAGGAATGTACATCAGCTTTGACGATGGTGCAAGTTGGAGCTCATTCCAACTGAACCTGCCGTTAGTTCCTATTACTGACCTTGCACTTAAGGACAAAAACCTTATTGCAGCGACTCAGGGAAGATCTGCGTGGTTGATAGACGACCTCACTCCACTACATCAGCTGAGCGATCAGGTGAAGAGTGCTCAGGTACACCTCTTCAAGCCTATCGACAGCTATCGCATGGGTAGAGTGAGTTGGAGAGGAGCTGGTAATGCTGAAGGCGAGCAACATCACAACGGTGTGAAGTTCTTCTTCAATATTGCAGATGAGCTTGATAAAGACGCGGAGGTTACACTTGACCTGATGGAGGGTGATGGTGATCTGATTCGCACTTTCTCTAACAAAGCCGAGGAGAAAAAAGATAAAATCATGGCGAAGAAAGGAAGCAATAGCTTCGTTTGGAACATGCGCTATCCAGATGCAGAGGGTTTTGAGCAGTTGATCATGTGGTCGGCAAGTCTAACTGGACCAAAAGCTGTACCGGGTGACTACAAAGCTCGCCTAACGGTAAATGGTGTATCAAGCGAAACTGAGTTTACTATTCTTAAAGATCAGAGAAGTTCTTCCGATCAGAGTGATCTTGAAGCACAGTTTGACTTCCTTATCAGCGTTAGGGATCAACTCACTGAGACGCATCAAGCAATCAAGGAGATGAGACTGGCACGTCAGCAGATGATCGATTTGAAAGAGAAAATTGGTGATGAAGAGCAGTATCAGGAAATCACTGATATGGCCAATGAGATCGACGAGAACATGACTAAGGTCGAAGAAGAGCTCTATCAAACTAAGAATCAGAGCCGTCAGGATCCCTTGAACTTCCCTATCCGACTGAACAACAAACTGGGGCACCTCAACAATGTAGTAGGTGGTGGAGACTATCCTCCAACAGATCAGGCGATAGAAGTTAAGAATGAAATGACAGCAAAGATCAAGGCAGAGATTCAAAAATGGGAAACCATCAAGAATACTGAAATTCCTAAGCTGAATGAAAAAGTGAAGCAGATGAATATCAATGCAGTCAACATCGAGAATAAGTCAAGTACGATGTAAGCTGATCGGATAGCTTAGCTATCAATTAAAGCCGCCTCATTCCTGCTATTTGAGTAGAGCGTGAGACGGCTTTTTTGTGTCTTCGAACCCATGGGTGTTCGATGGCTATTGCTCCTACAGAATTCAAGAATTAACTATCTTCCAAATAAAAAAGTGAAGACTTCAATCACCTTATTACTTGCCGTACTCACACTGGGTTTTTCAAAAGCACAGCCCTACACCGAAGTGTACTTATTTGACTACACCCTGGAAGGAGCAAAAATGACCCTCTCCAATCCTAAGAACGTCAGCAACAACCCGGGTAAGTACGATAACCAGCCTTCATTCTCTGCGGATCAGTCCTTGCTCTATTACAATAGTGCTATCGATAAAAACCCTGACATCATGAGCTACGATCTGGAATCGGGGCTATACAAGCGGCTCACAAATACCCCTGGCGGTGAATATTCTCCCAAGGAGACACCCGATGGTAAGTATATCAGTGCGATCGTCCTTGAAGATAATGGCCAGCAGCTTTTTTGGAAGTATCCGAAAGAAGGTGGCCGACCTGAGGTGGCCGTTCCCGATAGGGTCATCGGCTACTACGCCTGGTGGGATAATATTACGCTAGTATCGTTTGTATTGGGTGATCCAGCCACTTTGCAAGTCACCAATACCGTCCCAATGAAACACACGATCATCACGGAGAATATCGGCCGGTCTATTCATAATATTCCCAATACTGGGTTGATCAGCTTTACACAAGCCGGAGAAGTCAAATCACTCAATCCCAAGTCTCAAGAAGTACTAACAGTAACCACAACTTTGGAAGGTTCTCAAGATATGGCATGGCTGGCCGATGGCAGCATTCTCATGGGCAAGGATACACAACTACATCGCTGGACTTCAGATGATGGGTGGAGTTTGGTAGCCGATCTAGGCGCAGAATTCGACCTGGGCCTGATCACCCGTATCGCTACCGCAAAGGACAAAATAGCCATCGTCATCAACGAATAATTCTATGAAAAATCTTTTTTTCATTGCACTTATAGTCGTAAACTATTCTGCTATGGCACAGTCAGAGTTTTCAAGTCCAACCATCCAGATAGGCGTGGTAGTGGAAGATCTTGAAAGGTCTAAGGAATTCTATACCAACATCATAGGCATGCGCCAAACGGGTGGGTTTGATGTCACGTCGGAAATAGCTAAAGCCACCGGATTGACGGATGGCAAGCCGCTCTCTGTGGCCGTCATGAAACTGGAAGACTCTCCATCAGCTAATGAATGGAAACTAATGTCCTTTGGTAATAAAGGCGAGAATGCGGACCATCAGTTTATCGACGGTGATACCGGCATGCGCTATATCACGATCTTTTACAATACGCTCAATGATGTATTGAAGCGAATAAAAGATAATGATGTTGCCACACTGGGTGACACCCCCGTTCTTCTCCCTGATGGTCATTATTTCATTCTCGTGAAAGACCCTGACGGCACATTCATTGAGCTGATTGGAGGTATGGAGTAAATAGATTCTCTGCTACTCCAGAATGGTGAACTCTACTCTTCTGTTGAGTGCCTGACCTTCTTCGGTATCGTTAGTTGCTACAGGTTTACTCTCGCCATATCCCTTGGAGATTAGCCTGTCTGCTGCTATTCCTTTTTCCGATAGGTAAGTACGTACTGATGCAGCTCGGCTGGTCGACAACTGTAGATTATAGTCATCAGAGCCTTTGCTATCCGTGTGTCCACCCAACTCAATCTTGATATTCGGATTGTTCTCCAGTATACGAACCAACAGGTTGAGTTCTTCAAAGGACTCTTGCTTAAGCTCGGACTCATTGAACTCAAAGAAAATGTTGTTGATTCTGATAGTCTGACCTACTTCCAGTGGAGTGAGATGAAGGTCCTCGGTGATCTCCTGATAAGCGGAGAGCTCTCTCACATCCAAATACTCACTCATTGGATAGTAGGCCTCTTTCTCGCCGCGGAAGGCATATTGCTTACCCAAGGGCAGTACGATCTGATATGTGCCATCTGTAGGATCTGAGCTGGCAATACCAAGCTCGACTCCTGTCGTAATGTCTGTATAGGTCACCTTAGCACCAATCGGTTGCTCAGTCTTGCTATCGTAGACCACACCGGATACGAGTACGACTGGCTCAGGCAGTAGCGCCGGCGGTAGCTTGATGCGAAAGACGTCACCACTTCCGACACTATTGTTGGTGGAAATCATGTAGGCATAGGCACCTGACGCAGGGATATTGAAGTAAGCATCCCAATCACTTGTGTTGATGCCCATACCCAGGTTTTTGGGCTCACTCCAGTTCATCCACGTATCATCCAACCGCTTCGTCATGAAGATATCCGAACTACCATATCCCGGCCAGCCATTTGAGCTAAAGAACATGGTCTTATCATCAGCGGCCAGGAATGGCGAGGTTTCGTCTCCCGTAGTATTTACGGTAGCCCCAATATTTTTCGGTTCACTGAACGAGCCATCGTCGTTTCTGAAGCAGACATAGATGTCTCTGGAGTCTTTATCATCGGCATTTTGGGTATCTTCTCTGTTCAAAGTGATCAGAATAACCTTTCCATTGCTCGACAAGTTGGACTCAGAGTGTATTCCATTGTTATAGTAGTTGTCGATAGTGACATCCTGGGGAATCGACCAGCCGTCCTCTGTGCGCTGTGACAGTGAGATACCCTTGCCATTGCTTCCAGATCCGTCAGACAGATATCTATTCATGAGCATTAGACTGTTGTTGTCAGGGGTCACACTAATTACGGTATTGTGAAAGTCCTGATTAAGTGGATAGGGCATCTGTTTCGCAACACTCCACTCATCTCCGTCTAAAGTAGAGAACCATATATCATCATGCTCGGGACTTGTATTAAGCGGATATGAATCCCTGACAAAAAAGAGGGTCTTACCGTCCGGAGCGATAATTGGCATCTTCTCAGACCATTCCGTATTGACATTCCTTCCTAGATTTTCCTTGACCAGATCGGCTGGCACATCAGCCACCACCTGGATAGGGTTGTCGTCCTGGTAAATACGCATGCTTTCGACAGTGATCGATTGCGCATTAGAGACATTGAAACCCATGGAATTACCATGAAAATCTAATGCCGCCATCTCATGCACGCGCTCACCATTGATCTTGAACTCCCAGCGACCAGTACCGCCTATAATTTCTATTTTGTTAAGGCCTCCTGAGGTATTGATGAGGTTTTTCTTCTCCACCCAATCAAGAATATCAGAATAGTCACCATCGATCGTCTTACCGATGAAGAAATACCCATTGCCACTGAGCGCGAATTGATAATAGCTATTACCATCCTTACCAAAGAGCAATGAGTAACCGTGATTATTCACACCTTTCAGATGTCCCATCACCACCTCTATGCGCCAGGGTCGCTTTTCGTTGAGTTTTATGGCTTGATACGTACTCCACGAGCCACTTTCTCGCTTGTGCTCAAACTGATATCGCCCGTAGTTGAACTTCCCCTCAGCATTGTCATGCGAGAATACAGGCCAGTCCCAGCGATTATCCTCGAAATCATCTGAGAAAACCAGTCGATCCTGCGAGTACGCCGAAAAAGAAAACAGAAATAGAGCCGTCAGTAATAGCTTGTTCATGATATTTAGTTTTAGTCCCCCTAAATTCCCTAGACCTCAGTCCTATCGCAATACCACCTTGACGGTATATTGAGCTACCGCAAACGAAATTTCTCAGAGACGACCTCCACAGCTTGAATATGAAAGTAGTATGTTTGATTATGCTCTTATCGATCTCCATGTATGTGATGGCCGGCTTCTACATTTTCGCAGGTGTCTACCATTTCTTAAAGCCGAAGTTTTTCCTCAGAATCATACCACCATTCTTACCCTTCAAAGAATGGATCAACTGGATCACTGGTGCCATAGAATTTAGCCTGGGTATTCTCATCTTATTCCCAGCTTATCAGTCTGTGGCGGCATGGGGGATTATCCTCCTCTTGATTGGTGTATTTCCCGCGAACGTTTACCATCTCATGGCCAAAGGTGCGGGCATGAAAGTTCCAATCTGGGCACTTTGGGTCAGACTTCCTTTTCAAGGCGTTTTGATTTGGTGGGCCTATCAATTCACTGCCTAATGGATATTGTCGCTCATATCGAAGCGAGTTTTTTGCAGCATAGAAATCCGACAAAGGCCGCTGAAATGGAGGCCTATCTGAAGAACCAATTTCCCTTTTTCGGACTACAGCGCGATGAGCGGTGGCCACACTACAGATCAGCCTGGGCCGCCCACCCTATCGGGAATAGAGAGGAGCTGGAAACCGTAGTGCTAACAGCCTGGGAAAAACCTCAGCGCGAGTTTCACTATTTCGCAATTGAGACCGTCATAC
Source organism: Cyclobacteriaceae bacterium (assembly GCA_965229505.1). GTDB lineage: Bacteria > Bacteroidota > Bacteroidia > Cytophagales > Cyclobacteriaceae > UBA6059. Next base: position 3,803,866 of record OZ245881.1, on the reverse strand, counting down.
GATACAAGAAATATCTTCAGGCGCATCACCTTTCTTTGATCCACCATTGTATCACGCACCGGAGTTGGTGGGATACCGTGGACATGTTTGCTGGTAAGATAGGCGGCTACTTCTTTCAGCAATTTCCTAACTTGATTACCAATGGTCCCGATCAGTGGGTAAAGAGTAACAATCTATGGTTGATTAGGTCTGCCATCCTCAATCAACTATTCTTCGAAGCAGACAACTTCGATGAAAACCGACTTTTTGGGTATATCAATCTGCATAAGTCAAGTAAAGAATTCTTCATCACCAAAGCCATCGGCTGGGCGCTCAGACAGTACAGCAAACGTCAACCAGAGAGCGTGAAGTGGTTCCTCGATCACGCCGACCTACAACCGCTCAGTCGAAAGGAAGCAGCTAAGCGACTCCAATGAAAATCCATTTTGTACTCTGCCACCCCTCCGTACCCGAAAACATCGGCTTTGCATGTAGAGCTATGAAAACCATGGGGTTTACTGATCTTATACTCGTCGATTCAGATAGTCATCAAGATCAAAAGGTACTTAAGACCGCTTATGGCTCGCATGACCTACTCGAGTCAGCTAAGGTTTGCTCCGACCTGTCTCAGGCTGTTGAAGGGATGGACTTGATTATCGGCTCTACTGCAAAAAATAGAGTAGGCCGACATGACTACTATGAGCCCGGGGAACTAATCCATCTGCTGAGGTCAAAGATCGGAGCGGTCAATCATGTGGCTTTGGTGTTTGGTAGCGAGCGAAACGGTCTTTCGAATAAAGAAATTGAGCTGTGTGATTTGCTCACTACCATTCCACTCCATACTACTCACCCGTCCTTAAACTTAGCTCAGGCAGTCATGATTTATGCCTACGAGTTGTCACAAATCCTCCCCGACGAGGTATCTCCATCAAAGTTTATGGATGCGAATACTGATCAGAAACGGCTAAAGGAGGAAGTCACAAAATTGCTTGACTATCTGCAAGTTGATAAACAGCCCAGTCTCTATCGCCGACTCAAAGACCGACTAATGTCGGCCTCCGCAGAAGACACTTCACTAATACTCGCTCTGTCTCGTTTCTTAAAAAGAAAACTTGGAGACTAGTCTTTATACTTTGGCATACCGGCGCATAGCTGTGATCCGCTGCAATAGCGTAGGGTGCGAGTAGTTCAGGAAGACATACCAAGGATGAGGGGTCAGGTTGCTTAGATTATCTGCCGAAAGCTTTTTGAGCGCAGACTCCAGTGGTGCACTACCGTAAGTTATGCTCGCATAGGCATCCGCCTCATACTCATTCTTCCTCGAATAGACACTCATCAGGACACCAAGCACTTTACTCAGTGGAGAGTAAAGTATACCAAAAGCCAGCATATTCAGGTGAAGTGCAGTTGTTTCACCACCCATCGCCCAGGATACCTCAGAGCTAAAAATCATTTGCGATAGCAGAAAGAGCATGAGGCCTGTCTGAGCTATACCCAATATCATGCTACCAATGATGTGCTTTTTCTTAAAATGTCCCACCTCATGTGCCAGCACTGCCACCAACTCTTCATTAGAATGCTTCTCGATCAAGGTATCATAGAGTACCACTTTCTTGTTCTTTCCAAAACCAGAAAAGAAGGCATTGGCCTTACTTGACCTTTTAGAGCCATCAATAACGAAGATGTTCGTGAGAGGGAAAGAGACCTTCTGTGCATACTCCTCTATCGCCATTCTCAATTCTCCTGATGCCAGAGGAGTGAGTTTATTAAACAGAGGAACGATCAAGCTGGTATAGAACATATTCATGAAAATCATAAATACGGTAATGACTAACCAAAACCATAGCCAAAAGTTCTTTCCGAGAGCAAATACCAGGAGGATCAATGCAACCAGTAAAATTCCACCTAGAAGGACTGCAAGGAGATAGCCCTTCAATTTATCAACGACGAAAGTCTTGATCGTCGATTTATTAAAACCGAACTTTTCTTCTATGACGAAAGTACCATAGAGTTGAAACGGGATGGTCAGTACATCTGAAACGAAATAAAGTACCCCGAAAAAGTAAAGGCTGAGCACAAGTTCATTTTGAGCAAATCCCCTCACCCACTGATCCAGCGCTCCAAACCAGCCAAAGTACAGAATACTCAATGTGGCTAGGAATGATATAAAGCCAGTAATTAGAGAGAATCTATAGTTGGTGGCTCCATACTCCTGAGATCGCTCGTACTTCTCCTTGTCATAGATGCCCTCAAGTGGCTTAGGTATATTTTTATTGGCCGATTTGTGATTGAGGAAGTCCACCACATTGTCCAGGAGGAAGTCAAAGACAACAATTCCAATCAAAAGAAAGAGTATTTGCTGGTCAGTCATGCAGCAAAAATATAGTCTACAGGGCAAACCCCACCTCTTGGCGATTTATATAAATAAAAATATTGGTTGCAGAATTAACACACTTATTACAATCAATAAATCAAAAATATCTTTCAAATCAACACTTATACACATAGTAAATGAAATATTCATGTGGATAAGTCTCTAAAACTAAACTTAACAAAATGTATTTTAATAGCTTAAAACATAATTTCTATTCAGTTGTGTGCAATTAATAATATAATTGACTTTATTTGTATACATATTATTAACAACTTATAAACATTAACAGCTATGAAAAGATTAACGCTAACATTCGTTCTTGCCTCACTTTTTGCCTTCGCGTTCACCTCTTGTGACGACTCTGAAGACCTTGCCAATCCGGATCTATCGAAGATAGAGGCACAAGCCACTGGTGGTGGAGATGATACTGATGGTGGAAAAGGTGGTAACTGATAAATAAAGGCTCAATAAAGCAAGCGTAGAAAGATGATTCTTTCTACGCTTTTTTTTTGCTAGAAGATTACCTTTACTCATTATGAGATTATCGGTAGTCCTATTTATGATCTGTTCATTGGCATTTCGAGTGTTTGCCTCCGACTATCTTCCTCAGCGACACATCTTGATTAAGGAGTATGACGGAGATATTAAACTGACTAGCGATAGCATTTTGTCAATCTCTTATTCATTATTAGCTAACAGCGATGACATATATGCCCAAGCACTCGCTCATTTTAAAATAGGCTACATTAAGGCTAACAATCATGATTTAAGAGCTGCGGCTCACTACATCGAGACTATTCACCTTCTCGAAGAGGCTGATACCTCCGATATATTTTTGGAGATGGCCGTGAGGAAAAATCTGGGAGTTATTTTTAAACAGCACGGGGATATAGAGAGCGGCATCAGGTATTATCAAGAGGCTATTCCTTATGCTGAGGCCTATGACAAAACAAGGCCTTTTAAAAAGCAGACTAACGTAATGAGTCTAAAGTACAATTTGGCCAATGCGTATAGCGAAAACTACAATCCTAAAGCGGTTGATTTATACCTCGAAATACTCGATGAAGCCACATCTAAAGACGTGGTTTACAAGATTGCTCAGATCAATAATCAGCTGGGCATATTGTTTCATGATGCTAAGGAATATGACTTGTCCATAAAGCATTACAACGACGTTCTTAAGTGTGAATATGCTCTGCCAAATGATAAACTTAAGCAGTATATAGGTTTTGCCAATCAAAACCTGGGAGAGGTTTATTTTGAGAATGCCAATATTGATTTGGCAAAAAAATACTCTCTGTCGTCCTTAGATTACTTCGAAGATAAAGACAAGTTTGGCCCGTTGGTTACACTTACCGAGCTGCATCTCTTTGTGAATGATAAAGAACAAGCCCGAAAATACGGTGAATGGGCATTAGAGATTTATCCTCAAGTTCAAAAGAATGAGGAAAAGCTAAGAATTTTTGAGTTAATGGCAGATTTAACCAGCACAGAAGATGATCGGCCCAATGAGTATTTGACAAAAATGTTGATTGAGCAAAAGTCGATAAATCAAGACCTAAACTCCCTTGCAGATCTGAAAGACAAAGAAAACCTATTTCGCGTGGTTGACAGTTACTACAGAGAGCTTGAAGCTAATCAGCGTAAATCTGAATACAGGCAATGGATTATCACTGGGTGTGCAATCTTAATTACACTTATCGCAATAATAGCGCTCTATATCATGATAATGGATAAACGCAAGAATAAGGAGCTATCTGAGGACAGTTCGTCTGATTTCAAGTACTATTAGAATTCCTTTCATTTAGAAAATAAAAGGCACTGGGCATCTTAGCTCCCTTACTTCTCTTGGCGGCTTTCGAGGATCACCCCAGTTAAAGCTGACCATTAGCGATATCTCATGTGCTCCGCCAGCCTGTATCCCCAGTTGGGATAAAGTATAATCGTAACTATAACCCAGGCTCAGGTTCTTCTGTGTCACTCCAACCATAAAGATCAATGCCTCATTATTTGGGAAGTTCTCAAATTGTTTCACGGGAATACCTCTGTACCACAATCCAAATATTACCGGCTGCAACGTCAAATAGACACCCAAATCAAGTTGGTCAAACTCACCTTGGGATTTATAATTGAAGGTTGGAGTAATGCTTCTTTCTCCACTGCTTCCACTTCCCGGATTACTCATATTCAATGGAAGTTTGTAACCACCATGGAGCGAAAACCGACTAGGTAGGATACTCTCCCCGCCAACAAGTGACTGGTTGGGTTCGAGGATATTATGAAAAGACGCCCCTACCCATATATTGTTACTATATAATATACCTCCAAACGCAAGGTCAAAGTAATTCACATTCAAACCTGTATTGAGGTCTTCAACAGTTCCAGGATTAATAATACCCGTGGCATCCAATTGATCCCCGAATACGAGTTTATCAAAATTGATGTCTCTAAGTGTATAAGAGGCCTGCATGGCCGGACGAAACGCCCATTTGTAGTTGATGAATGTCTGATAGGAATACTGAAGACCAATAGTTGTAGAGTTTAATCCTGCAAGCCCCTCCCGGTCATTCGTCACTATGAATCCCATGCTACTATTGTAGTCCTCAAAATTATAATCGAAGTAGGCGGAAAAAGTCTCAAAGCTCGCAGGTATAGAAGGCCATTGCTTACGATAATTGATACCCGCACGTCCCTGTTGATTGATTCCCGCCAGGGCAGGATTGAGATAAAGTGGAGCCGCGTAGTACTGGGAAAACTGAGGGTCTTGGGCAAAAGTCTTGTTATGAAAAAACAAACTCAAAACAAGCCCCGCGACAATGGTCAATACAACTGTAAATGCTTTTCTGATCACGCTGTGCAAAATATGTATTATACGGTCAACTTGGAAAACAATGAAACAATATATAGCGCAATTGTAATGAAACTGCGCCAATGTGCGTTGGGTTCTTATCACAGTTTATAACTTGCCAAAAAAGGGCATTTGTAGTAACTATGGAGCCAGATCAAATACAATTGGTAATCTGTTAACCCTTATCAGAATGGTAAACGAACCATGTAGACAAAAATTAGTTTTCGCACTCTTTTTTTTGAGTCTGTGCTGGGTTAATTCCAGCTTATGGGCACAGGGACAGAACCCCTTAATCGACAATCAATGGTATTTTGGCAATACCACAGAAGCGTTAATTTTTGACAAGACCAATTTACCAGGTGTAGAAGTCAACATTGTCAATAATCAGGCAACACCATTCGGAATTGGTGGTAGTGCGGTTGCGGCAGACGAGGCTACCGGTGACCTTATCTTCTACTCTGATGGAGCTAACCTATACGACGCTACGCATACTTCTATGCTCGATGCTGGTGTGATTCTGAACGGCAATCCAAATCTCAATAATGCGGCAGTGGCCTCACCTGCACCGGATACACCGGCCAGTTATTATTTATTCACCAATTCGGGAGTGACTGGAGTCAATGAAGTACAATACACTATCGTAAATAGTCTACTACAAGGTAATGCTGCCAATCCCGGTCAGCCGCCATTGGGTAATGTTACTGCGATGATCAACGAGCCTACAGGCTTGGTGAACCCCTCAGATGCTATGATCGTAGTTCCTGGCCTTGGTAATGCCTATTGGCTGATTAACCAAGATGTGGGCAGTGGGCAGTTTCGTGTGATGACTATTGATGCCGGCAACTTCGGCAATATTCAAACCTTCAACTTCTTTAGTGCAAGTGTTCCGCCGTTTGAAGTAGCCAGCTTCGCCTACAATGAAGACTCTACGCTACTGGCAGTTTCTCCTAAAGAGCAAAACAGGAACATTATCATTCTCGATTTTGACCCTAGTTCTGGAAATCTAAGTTTCAATACGCAGATCCTCAACTCAGGCAATGCCGATGACGGAGGTACTACTGTGGCCGATGTGGCCTGGTCGGCTTCAGGTAAGAAGCTTTTCTTCAGTAGACGAGGTAGTGCTAGTGGCCAACCCACTACTGGCCAGGTTTATCAATTTGGGTTCGATACTATATCTGTAGCCAGCGCCGTGATTCCTTACACAGTCTTTAGAAGCTTGGGACTAAAAAGAGGGCCAGATCGAAGAATCTATCATCTTTATCAGCTCACCGAGAGCTCTCCTATCGAACTGGGTAGGTTCAATTTTCCCGACAGTCTACTTGAAAATACTGAATACGACAGTCTGCCATTGGGTAATAGCAACCTCGGCGGCATACAGTTTCCAGAATTTGCGCCTGCATCTAATGACCCCTTTGACTTTGTCGATTTCAATATTACCGACTCGGTCAGTTGCGTCAACAATCAGGTGTTTTTCACTCCTGTGGTCAACCCCACCCCGCAAACCGTAACCTGGGACTTTGGAGATGGTGGCGGATCGGGCTCCTTTTCTCCTATCTATGGTTATGAAGCGCCCTACACCGGCCCGGTCACTATGACCGTATCACTCAACGGGAAATTCCGGAGTGTGCAAAAGAATGTATCCATCAATATGAACAGTCTAATGGCTGACTTAGGTAATGACACAACCATTTGCGTGGGAGAAGAATTGATTCTTGACCCGTTTGCCGATGCGGAAAACCCTCCACCGGCGGGCACGACCTTTTCATGGAATACCGGAGAAACCACCTCTACAATCATGGCCAATTCGGATACGACCAAGACCTACTGGGTCTATGTAGAGAGCCCCGATGGCTGCCATAGTTTCGATGAGATAATAGTAACCGTTTATGGAGACCAAACGCAAGTACTCAACTACTGGTACTTTGGTCAAAACGCAGGGATAAATTTTACTCCTCAGGCTACCGCCCTGGATGATGGAGAAATGATCGCTCCCGAAAACTGCTCAACCGTTTCCGATAGGAATGGTGACCTGCTCTTCTATACCAATGGAAGCACCATATGGAACCGCGATCATGAGGTGATGGTCAACGGCACAGATATAGGCGGGGATAGTACTGTATCTAATGGTGCCATGATCGTACCCGTGTCAAGCGTAACTGCGGCAGGCGAACAAAGTGCTACTATATTCTATGTATTCACAGCTGATCGGGTCTATGGTGACTACTCTTATGATATGACCTACTCGATCGTAGATATAAGACTTGACTCTGCCAGAGGTGAGGTACTCATCAAAGACCAGCCACTTTTTAGAAACAGCACCGAACGAATGACGGCTTCAGGCTTTGGAAACGGCACTACCTGGATGGTGGGTCATGAATATGGCAACAATACCTTCCGAGCCTATCAGGTGGGCAACCAGGGTGTGGCCACTCCAACGATCACCTCCGAAGGATCGCAGCATTTCTACGATGATGAGCGCAAAGGTCGTGGCTATATGAAGCTAGCCAATGGCGAACTGGTGGGCGTGGCATTACCAGGAGATGACAACTTCCTTGAGATATTTGAATTTGACTCGATTGGAAGAGTGCGCAACGGTCTCACTATCGACATAGAAGAGCCCGGCCCATCAGTGATTTATGGGGTAGAGTTCTCTTCCGATGGCCGTAAGGTGTATGTTACCACAAATAATGGAAACTCGAAACTGATCCAATACAGTCTAGATAGTCTCGGAACTGAAGATCAGGAAGCAGATATTCAGGCAACTAAAAATGTCGTCTATTCTGGAGGAGAAGAGCTGGGCGCCATCCAAACAGGACCTGATCGACAGGTATATGTAGCAGTAGAAGGTTTACAATCTCTCGGTATCATCAATGGCCCAACAGCCGACAATCCGACCTTCAGCCCTACTGCCTTCCAACTTTTGGCCGGTACGAGTAGTTTACTTGGGCTACCTAATTTTGTGCAGATTGTCAGCAATCCCCCACAGTCGCCGGGCATTACCTTTGCCAATACCTGTTTTGGGCAGCCAGTGGAGTTTTTTGGCTCAGGCACATCAGACATTGATGAGTACGACTGGATATTTGGAGATGATCCGACGGCTTCATTTCCTGACAATCCGGATACGCTCATGGTACAGAACCCGATCAGACCTTATGAAGATTTCGGAGAGTACACCGTGCAATTGCGCGTTTACAACCGATGTGGGTACGACTCTGTGTTCGTAGATACGCTTGAGATTTTCACCAATCCGGATACGGTAATGCTTGAAAGTCCTCAGAACATTTGTGAGCAAGACTTTCTTGAGCTGGCTGCTTTCCCCACAGATACATCAATATATTCATACACCTGGTCAACCGGAGACACCTCCCGTGTTATTCAGGTGACTGAGGCTTCTTCTGTCTCCGTCTTCATCACGAATAGCGACGGATGCTCCTCTCCTCCCGCCACCATCAACGTTGCGGATCAGCGTCCAGACATTGAGCTGGGCCCTCCACTTGATGCATGCCAAAATGAAGAACTGGCCGACATTGACGGTAGTAATGGACTAGGTGGCCTCTCCTACACCTGGGAGATAAACGGAGAAGTGGTAGGTACAGACCGTTTTCAGTCCATCGAAACGGAAACTCCCGGACTCTACTCTTACAAACTGCGGGCATTTGATCCAATTCTCAAGTGTGCAGCAACAGATAGTGTGGCCATTACAGTACTTGATGAACCTACAGTTTCAGCAATTGAGACTTTCAATTCTTCCTGTGGTGTCAACAATGGTCGCATTCTATTTGAACTCGATGGCTCTGGCAACTTCACCTACGCTGTGACCGGACCGGTCAATGTTGCTCCTCGCACATTTAGCGGAATCAACCCTGTGACGATTGATAGTCTTGGAGCGGGCATTTATACGCTCTCGGTGACTAATACAGTGAGCGGCTGTACCAACATGCAGAATATCAACATTGAGGATATCGCCAGCTTTGATATTATCACCACTCAGTCAGGAATCTGTGGACTCGATATAGAACTCAATGGCAATGTCGCTGATACGGTGCTCTTAACGCTATTGGACGAAAATGGTCAGGTAGTCACGAGTAGTGACGGTACTACCTATGATGGCTCCTTCCCTATTCCATCAAGCGACTTTATAGCTTCTGCGTTTAATGTGGGCGTAACCGACGGTGGCTCGTATAATATCTCAGTAAGGGAAGCCGGAGCACCTGGTTGTGTGCAGACGGATAGCCTAACCCTGATACCGCTTGAAGTAACCATCTCAGCCGAGCCCAACTGTAATGTCAATGGACTCATTCAATTGACAGCTGAATCGTCCATCACAGAGGATGTCACTTTCCAATGGCAAGATTCGGATGGCAATATCATCTCTGGCGAATCAAGTGCGTTCCTTGATGTAACGGAGACCGGCACTTATATCGTCAATGTCACTGACGTGAATGGCAACTGCTCCACCTCAGACTTCATCGATGTACTAGTGGTGCCCATACCAGAGGAAGATTTATTGCTGGACAGTCAGGCATTGATCTGCTCTCTGGATCCTGACCCTGAGCGCGGAACTATCGAGTTAGACCCGGGCATATTCGACACTTATGAGTGGCGTCAAGATGGAGTTGAAGGCGTGATTTCTACCGAACGCTTATTGTTAGTTTCAGAAGCTGGCGCTTTTGTTGTACAGCTTTTCAATGGTTCCACATGTGTGAATGACCGGATCGTCATTGAAGATGACTGTCGTCCAACGGTAGTAGCGCCTAATGCTTTCACACCCAATCAAGACGGCACAAACGACACTTTCTCAGTATTCCCTAACGACTATGTGACTGATTATGCCATATTCATTTTCGATAGATGGGGAGAGATGGTATTCCAGTCGGATGATCAAAATTTCCAGTGGGATGGTGTCTATAGAGGTCAGCTACTCCCTACCGGAACTTATGCCTACAAGATGGTATTCCGCAGCTCCCTGGATGCGAGTCAGTCAGTCATCGAGCAGTATGGTGGAGTGACCCTGCTTAAATAGTATTAACATAACCTGGTCAGGATCGTTCTTCAGGTATGGCCTACTTTGAAGACCTCTATCAGCGTCTGTTTAGCAAGCAGCAAAAGCAACCTCAGCTCAGCCATGAGGTTATTAAACGAAGCGACAAGTATACCGAAGGCTACCGCCAATGGTGCCAACAGGATCAGCTCCCAGACTATTTGGATAAATATCAAAAGGGGTACCACTATAAGAAACTGAAGATTCAGAGTAGCTATGATGTGCACCTCTTCTCTTCTAGTATGGCTAATGGTTTCGCATTGTCCTACAACCTGGAAATTTCACCAATAGAATTTCAATATTTATTCGATTATCTGGCGGAAAGAGTGCTGACCTTACCCTACAAGCAGGCCAACTCAGACGTGATGATCTCCGAAAAAGGCGAAATCATCGAGACCAAAGAAAAGCATTACCTCAAGCCAGTCTCAGGAAACGATACTTCGAAAGTAGAGCAACATTATGGTAATGTCTTGATAGAGTATGTCCGAATAGACGACAGCCCCTCCTACATTAAGGTGATGGCAACTACATATAGTGATCAGTTGTATGACGAACCGCTGAGTTTTGATGAACTCCTGGACTACTTGTTCGCATTTGCCAGCAACTCCAGCGCCTAAGTCACCGTACGGATCCAGTGCACTTTTATTAAATTAGTCCTATGAAAAAATGGCTAGTCATACTCGGTATTGAACTCCTCCTGTTGCTTGCATTTATTACCACTAATTACGCACGCACAGACGCTCTTCCCACTAGCCTCAGAGTTACGGTTATTGACAATCTCGGCAATTTCGTACAAGGTGCTCAGGTGATAATCTATTCGAGCCAGGAAGACTACAATGGTGATGAAAATCCAGTTGCAGGTCCCCTGACTACAGATAAGAAAGGTAGAGTTACATTCAAGAACCTGACTTCTCAATCTTATTTCGTGGATGCGCGCTTTGGCGACAAGACCAATATCGGTGAAGGTGTCAAAACCGCCCCTCTTCAGGAAGGTCGCATCAACAAAGTCAATACGGTCATCCTGTGATCAACAGAGATCATTTCAGTGAAGCACTAGCAGCATATAAGCCATTAGATTCTATAGAAGCAAGCTTTTTGCCTCGATTTGAGGAACTACTCAGGTACCCCAATTGCTACGAGCGGTCCTTACTTTCCGGGCATTTGACAGCATCATGCTGGGTACTCAATCATGACCTTTCACGAGTATTGATGCTCCATCACGCCAAGCTCAATAAATGGCTACAACCGGGTGGTCATGCCGATGGTGATGAAAACCTGCTAAGGGTCGCTCAGAAAGAACTCGATGAGGAAACAGGATTGACAGAGTATAAGCTGATTAGCGAGTCAATCTTTGACTTGGATATTCACGATATTCCTGAGCGCATAGGTGTTCCGGCTCACCAGCACTATGATGTTAGGTTTGTGTTTGGCGCTAGCCGATCTTCAATGACAGTCAAAAATCACGAATCCAATGCTTTGGAATGGGTAGACCTGGCCAAAGTCCCTGATGAACTATCTCTTCAAAGAATGGTAACTAAGACAAGCCTATTGACCTGATTGCAGGCTTAGTAATCAAGGAGTGCCGCATGATCCTTGCCCATCTCGGCGAATCGCTGCACTACTTTAGATACAAAAGATTCATCTATCATTTGCTTAATCTCAGCCTCACCTGACACATCAAACTCGCTGAATTTGTAGGTCTGCTCCAGCATCCCGCGCTCAAATTTTACCAGGTATTTATTGTTCCAGTGGAAAGTTGTGATCTTGACTTCCGGGTGCTCTATTTCGCCGATTACGCGCATATTATTTCATTTGTGATACAAAAATTATTCGGATTATTGGTTGGAATCGCGTCTTTTATCCTTAACATTTGTATCATTATTAATTTTAATTCCTTATTTAATGCAAACAGGCAAAGTTAAGTTCTTTAATGAGTCAAAGGGTTATGGCTTCATTAAAGACGATGATTCCGATCAAGAATATTTCGTTCATGTATCGGGTTTGATTGATGAGATCAAGCAGAATGACTCAGTGACCTTCGAAGTAAAAGAGGGTAAAAAAGGTTTAAATGCAATTAATGTGAAAATCGCGTAATTGATAATAGATCTTACCAGAACAAAAAAGGCCTCCAAGTGAGGCCTTTTTTGTTTAGCGCTTCCACCGAGGCATTCAAGCAATTTTCACGATTGTGAATTAATAGAATATTGATATCTTCCGCTCTTAACCAGTAATCCATTTGACAAGTATCGATTTCAATACACTCCTTATCAAGCGCCTTAAGAATAAGGACGTTACTGCTCTCGACTATCTATATGACCATTACTCGGAAGCGCTCTACGGTATAATACACCGAACGGTTAATCACAAAGAAATTGCCGAGGAGACACTTCATGATGTATTTATTCGCATCTGGGATCAAATCGATGCATATGACACTAGCAAAGGCACTTTGTTTACCTGGATGTATCGCATCGCGCGCAACAAAGCTATTGATGCTCGACGTTCCAGAGATTTTAAGGCAGGAGAAAAATCCAAAGACATTGATGAGTACGTAGATATATTCGAGACATCAGAAAAGAGAGAAGACTATATCGGATTATCGAAAGTACTTGATGCTATCGGAGAGATGTGCAAGAAATTAATTCAACTCAATTTCTTCATGGGGTACTCTCACGCTGAGATTAGCGAAAAGGAAGATATGGCATTGGGCACGGTAAAAACAAGGTTGAGAAATTGTCTCAAGGATATTAAGAAGGAACTGAAAAGCGATTTTGAATAAGCAAGAGTTATTATCGGAAGGATATCTGACTGCATACATCACAGGTGAAGTCAGCGCAGAGGAATCGGAGCAGATTGAAGCTTTGATCGCTGCTGAAAATGATGTCCGTGCCGAATTTCTTGAGCTTCAAAAAACGCTGGAACTCCTCGCGTTCAGACAAGCTGTGGCTCCCCCCACCTCCGTCAAGCAATTGGTGATGCAAGATGAGAAGGTGATAAAGAATGCCAACTTTGCCGACAATAGTGTAAAGCTTCAAACCTCACGGTTTATGATGGTCGCCAGTGTCACGCTAGCACTTATTTCTGCCATAGCAGCACTCTATTTCTACAATCAATGGCAGAGTACCGACTATCGGTTGGCACAGTTAACTGCCCGGAACATTGAGCTAGCTGAAAATTATAATCTAGTCAATCAAGAGCTCACCAACATCAGGCAAGACTTAGCAGTAATCATAAGCCCGGAATTCCAAAGGATCATTCTGCAGGGTACAGAAAACGCACGAGATGCTAAGGCAGTGGTCTACTGGAATCCAGCTCAGGAGGAGCTCTTCCTCAACTCCTCTAATATGATCAGTTTAACCCAAGATCAACAGTACCAACTATGGGCGCTCGTAGATGGAGTACCCATTGATGCCGGTGTGTTTGATGCCAGCAGTGGCACTTTCCAAATCATGAAGGGAATAGGTGCGGCAGATGCCTTTGCGGTTACTATCGAAAAGGCTGGCGGTGCTGAGAGCCCAACTCTCTCTACCATGCAGGTATACGGAGAAGTAGTAGGATAATACAGTTCCGATCCACGCTATTCTTCTGCAAATCCTTCTTTTGTATTATTTGTAGAGTTTTTTGACATTTTCTTATCCTCATAAAATCCAGTGGGGCGTGATGCTTCGTATATAGGTAAATCGAATGTTTTAACGAATGAAGATAATCATGAGAAAAGTTGAATTAAAAAGTCTATTAAGAATAATACCAATGCTAATACTGAGCCTTGGGTTTATGGGTCTGGTTTCATGTGGGGATGATGATGATGAAATGCCTACACCTGGAGCCGGGGAAACAGGAATGAGTCAAAGCTTTGACCTTAGTGCAGTTGGCGCTAGTGGCGCCAATGGTACCGTTACTTTTGCTGAACTCGATGACAGCAGCGTCAAAATCACGGTCAGTTTGACTGGTACAACCGCTGGAGCTTCTCATCCTGCTCACATACATGACAATACTGCTGCCGAAGGTGGCGGAATTGCGGTATCTCTGGAACCAATCGATGGCTCATCAGGAATGAGCGAAACCATCGTGTCGGCAAAAGATGACGGATCGCCGATAGGCTATGCTGATCTTATTGCATATGACGGATATGTCAATGTACACCTGAGTGCTGATGATCTAGCTACTTTGGTAGCACAGGGAGACATTGGACAAAATGACCTCACCGGAATGTCAATGTCTTACGACCTGGTAGAAGTAGCAGTTGCCGGTATCAGTGGTTCGGTGACCTTGTATGAAAGAGTGAACAGCGAAACACTCGCTACCATTGCGCTAGATAATACGCCTGACGGAGGATCTCATCCTGCACATATCCATTTTAATACCGCAGCAGAAGGCGGTGGAATAGCTGTCTCATTTACTAGTGTGGATGGTACAACCGGTATGAGCAAAACAAACATCGCGGCTCTGGATGACGGTACGGCCATCACCTACAGCGAGCTGCTGGACTTTGACGGATATGTCAACGTACACCTGAGTGCTGATGATCTGGCTACTTTGGTAGCACAGGGAGACATTGGACAAAATGACCTCACCGGAATGTCAATGTCTTACGACCTGGTAGAAGTAGCAGTTGCCGGTATCAGTGGTTCGGTGACCTTGTATGAAAGAGTGAACAGCGAAACACTCGCTACCATTGCGCTAGATAATACGCCTGACGGAGGATCTCATCCTGCACATATCCATTTTAATACCGCAGCAGAAGGCGGTGGAATAGCTGTCTCATTTACTAGTGTGGATGGTACAACCGGTATGAGCAAAACAAACATCGCGGCTCTGGATGACGGTACGGCCATCACCTACAGCGAGCTGCTGGACTTTGACGGATATGTCAACGTACACCTGAGTGCTGATGATCTGGCTACTTTGGTAGCACAGGGAGACATTGGACAAAATGACCTCACCGGAATGTCAATGTCTTACGACCTGGGAGAAGTAGCTGTTGCCGGTATCAGCGGATCAGTGACCTTGTATGAAAGAGTGAACAGCGAAACACTCGCTACCATTGCGCTAGATAATACGCCTGACGGAGGATCTCATCCTGCACATATCCATTTTAATACCGCAGCAGAAGGCGGTGGAATAGCTGTCTCATTTACTAGTGTGGATGGTACAACCGGTATGAGCAAAACAAACATCGCGGCTCTGGATGACGGTACGGCCATCACCTACAGCGAGCTGCTGGACTTTGACGGATATGTCAATGTACACCTGAGTGTTGATGATCTGGCTACTTTGGTAGCACAGGGAGATATTGGACAAAACGATCTTACTGGAATGTCAATGTCTTACGACTTGGGAGAAGTAGCAGTTGCCGGTATTAGCGGATCAGTGACCTTGTATGAAAGAGTGAACAGCGAAACACTCGCTACCATTGTGCTAGATAATACGCCTGACGGAGGATCGCATCCTGCACATATCCATTTTAATACCGCAGCAGAAGGCGGTGGAATAGCTGTCTCGTTTACTAGTGTGGATGGTACAACGGGCATGAGCAAAACAAACATCGCCGCTCTGGATGACGGTACGGCCATCACCTACAGTGAGTTGCTGGACTTTGACGGATATGTCAATGTACACCTGAGTGTAGATGATCTGGCTACATTGGTAGCCCAGGGAGACATTGGACAAAACGATCTCACCGGAATGTCAATGTCATTTGATCTTGGAGCGGTAGACATAGCTGGCGTAACTGGCAATGCCACATTTGAGGAAAGGGTTAACGGTGAAACTTTGGTAACTATATCATTGTCTGGAATCTCATTTTTGGGTGATCATCCTACCCACATACACGCTGGTGCTGTAGCAGATGCTCCTGGTGATATATTGATTTCTCTCAGCACCGTGAATGATCAAGGTGTGAGCAAGACGAATGTAACAGCCAATGACACGGGAGATACGATAACGTATACTGACCTGGTGGCCATCGATGGGTACATCAATGTGCACAACAGTGCCGCTGACCTGGCCACATTGGTAGCCCAGGGAAATGTAGGAATCAATGCACAGTAAAAATATTTCCCAATAAGAAATCCAATAGGACATTTTACTTCGTAAGTAAGGAAAGTTGAATTTCCATAGCTGGTTGGGGCGTCACAGAGAGATCTGTGGCGCCTTTTTTATTACCGCATAACCATTCAATAATCACCTGTAATGACCCATTACCAAAGGTGATTGGTGTATTTTCAAAGCTTCTTTGCATGTATCTATTTTACGGCCCAAGCAACAACCGGCATCAACGCGAAAAACCTACCTCCGACCCCAATCACTTCCATCAAAGGAATAGCTTTTCTGGTGGTTGCGGCGTGCACAATTCACCCCATGATTAATGGAGCGATTGCCATGGTCATGGGATTCATCGCATCTTACTTCTTAGGGCACCCTCTCGCCAGAGCCAACAGTAAAGTCATCTCTCAGCTTCTCAAAATTGCGGTAGTTGGGTTAGGCTTTGGGATGAACCTCCAGGAAACATTAGCCGCTGGCCAGGACGGTATCGGACTCACCGCTTGCTTCATCGCATTTACATTAGGAATCGCCATGGTCTTAAGCTGGCTCCTTAAACTGCCACCCAAGCTGTCCTATTTGCTAGGCACTGGCACAGCTATTTGCGGAGGTAGCGCGATCGCTACGGTCTCACCGATCATCTCAGCAACAGAAAAGGACATCAGTGTCTCCATTGGGGTTGTATTTCTACTTAACTCAATCGCGTTGATCATTTTCCCCCTAATTGGACAATGGCTCGACCTGAGCCAATACCAGTTCGGTATGTGGGCCGCTATCGCCATTCATGACACTAGCTCCGTAGTAGGTGCGGCTAGTGCTTATGGAGATGAGGCGCTCAGGGTAGCCACTACCGTAAAAATGGTACGTGCACTATGGATCATTCCAGTAGCCGTGCTCTCGATTTTCCTGTTTCGAAGTAAGAAGATGGGTTTTCAAATCCCATGGTTCATCCTACTCTTCATTACCGTCATTGCAGCGAAAGATTACTTACCCTTGGAGCAGGGGTTTATCCATACCGTGGTGAGTAGCTCTAAAGCCATGATGGTGTTGGCGCTCTTTTTTGTCGGGTCGAGCCTACCGGGAATCAACCTCCAGTCGCTTGGTAAGGGTGCTTTGGTACTGGGTGTGGTCTTATGGGTCTTGGTGTCGGTCAGCTCCCTTTTGCTAATTCTTTGATCTATACGCCGGTATTAATCTTCCGATTAAACTTAACCTTATCCAACAGGACTACCACCTCATCTTCATTACCCACAAACTTGATGTAAAGGTCATGTTGGCCACTAGTCTGATTGAGATTCAGGGCTTTACTCGCGCTAGCGAAACTATCCCTAACAGGTGCGATTTCAGCTGATCCAATAACCTCGCCTTCCGGATCATCCAGTAAAACTTCGATTCTACCTCCATTAGTCAGGGCTGATCCGCTTATCATGTGCAGCTCAATATCACCGATTTCTGATAAGTCGATATCCTCAAATCCAATATACTTGCCCGCCGCACCATCGATGACTACTACCTCATCACTCAAAGCCGGATAATCCACTGGCGTCAATTTTGAAGTGGTTACATTGTTGGAAAGCTGATAAGTCTCGCACTCAATAATTGGCGATCTCAGGATCAATGTTGACTGAGTGGTCGTGCTCGGCATGTATCCATTGCCGCGATCGGTGTAGCTTGCCGTCAGCACAAAACTCCCCTTCTCTTCTGAGCTCGATTGTGTGGTATAGCTACCCGCTACGCTCAATCTCTCTGTTGTCGATTCTTGTTCTTCCGATAGGGAGAGAATGTAGCTGACCATCTTGCGCGTATCTGCAGATGACAGTTGCGGGTGAGCGGCCATGGCCTGGTCTCCCCATACTCCAGCACCCCCATTGATGATTTTCGCCACGAGATAATCGGTAGCACCCTCATCATCTTTGTACTTCTGCGCAACTTGTAAATAACTGGGACCTATCGATTTTACTTTTTCCTGGTGGCAGGCGCTACAGTCGCTTTCCGCCATGAGTCCCTTACCAGAAAGCACCGCGGACTGAGCAGCCAGCTCCTGATGGCCCTGTGCTATCTCCGTGAGATCCGCACCATTCTCGAGGTATTCAATGGACACATTGACTAAGGCAGGATCAATTGATCCATCGGTGGTCGTACCGTCCTCATCGTCGGTCACCACCACTTCATATCGCAGCTGTCCCTCATTCCAGAAAAAGGTCTTGTTCCCGCTTATTTCCCAGGTAATTGCAGGTTTGCTATTGCCCACTCTGATATGAATCTGGTCAGTTGATTTCATTCCTGCCGCGTCCGTCACCACTAACTTTACATTGTAGTACCCTGCCTCAGTAAAAGTGAAGCTTGGGCTTTCCTCATTCGAGAACTCATCCTTTGTAAACTGCCAGGAATACTTAAGTTCGGGAGATTCGAGATCACTCGACCCCTCGGAAGAGAACTGTACGGTCATCGGTAAGCCGCCTTCAGTCTGATCCGCCTTCGCCTTGGCTACAGGTCTGCTATTCCCTCCATTAAACTCCACCTTGACGAGCCGCGCATCGGTATTCTTGCTAAACCAGATCGTACCGTATTCCAGAAAATAGATCTCACCATTTGGCGAGAATACAAAATCAATGACATTGTTGAGCTCCATCCCATCCAGAAATGGCTCCATGTACTCATAGTCTCCTTCCTCGCTCATAGTCACTGCCTTCATCCAACCACGCATCCAGTCGTAGATAATGAGTTTCTCATCATAGTACTCAGGCAGCTTGTTTGGGCTGCTACCGTAATCATCAGCATAGTACACTCCAGCAGCCATTGCGTTGCGTCCACCGTCTCCTACTGTAGGAAACTCTTCTGACCGATCGTAGGGATACCATATGTAAGCAGGCTGGGCAGGTGGCAGTTGTTCCATGCCCGTATTATTCGGAGAATCGTTGACAGGTGCTGATGCGTCAAATGCAGCTCCTGACTGTCTGGAGGTGAAATTAAAATCTCGATACGGTTTATTGTTGCCGTTGAAATAGGGCCAGCCAAAGTACCCGGGCTGCCGTGCCTGATTGACCTCATCATGGCCTTTGGGCCCTCTCAGCTCCGAGGAAGTACCAGCATCCGGGCCTACATCACCCCAGTAGAGATATCCCGTATGATCATCATAGGCATATCGGAACGGATTGCGGCAACCCATCACATAGATCTCCGGTCGACCTAACTCTTCATCCACAAACAGATTGCCTTCAGGAATCGTGTAGGTGCCATCTGGCTGAGGGGTGATCCTAAGGATTTTACCTCTCAGGTCATTCGTGTTTGAGGAAGACTTCTGAGCATCCCAGGCTGACCGGTTGATCCGTTCATCAATCGGCCCATAGCCATCCGACTCAAAGGGATTGGTATTGTCTCCCAGTGAGATGAAAAGATTGCCTGATTGGTCAAACTCTATCGAACCCGCGGAATGACAGCATTCTTCTCGCTGCACAGGAATCTCTAGTAGCACTTTTTCTGATTCCGGTAGGAAGGCGCCTCCATAGTAAGTGAACCGCGAGACGCGCTGTATCTCCTCATCACCTATCGGCGAATAAAAGAGGTAGATCCAATTGTTGAAAGCAAAATCAGGATCAATGGCTAGTCCCAGCAACCCATCTTCATGGACAGTATGAACTGGAAAAGTAGTGATGAGACCAATCTCTCCGGAAGCCTGGTCATACCTCTTGATCTGTCCCTTGCGCTGAACAAACAAAATGTCACCATTGGGAAGCAAATCCATCTCCATCGGCTCTTCAAAATCACTTCCAAGCACCACTTTGGTAAACCGCTCCGGCAATGGCATCACAGTGGGACGGCTGTAGTCGATATCGTACCGCTCCCCCATGGCATACTGCAATCCGCCTGCGAGTAATTTTACAAAGTCGACATCTTGAAAGGTCTCTGCGGTATGTCCGAGTCCGGTATAAAAAGACCTGCCCCCATCAAAATCGTGATACCATGTGATCGGGTGATAGTCACCATTCTCACCGCCTTCATAGCTCGATTCATCAAGCGAGATCAGTACATTCACATCATGATTAAGGTTTTTATAGTTGTACCATTCGTCTTCGCGCTCCCAGGTTTCCGGTAGGTGGGCTACCGCGAAATGTTCTGAAGTCTTTACCTGCATCTTCGCTTTCCTTACATTGGGATTGTTGGGGTGGCTCTTAAAATAAGCACCGACCAACCGACCATACCATGGCCAATCATACTCTGTATCGGCAGCAGCATGAATGCCGACAAATCCACCACCCGCCTGAATATATCGTTGAAATTGCACCTGCTGGCCGGCATCAAGCACATCCAGGGTAGTACTAAGGAAGACTACCGCCCTGTATTGCGACAGGTTACGTTCGGTGAATAATGACGCGTCTTCCGTCGTGTCAACCTCAAAGCCTTGCTCTTCTCCTATCTTCATAAACGCCGCTTGGCCAGCTGGAATGGAAGCATGCCGCCAACCCATGGTCTTAGAGAAAACAAGCACCTTGGCTGGTGGTTCCTCCTCTGGTGAACAAGCAAAGGTGAGGGTCAGAAAACAGACGGGTATCAAAAGGAACAAAAGGGGAAGCTTCATAGGGTTGGTTTAATCCAAATGAATGGACTTGGTGGTCACATGATTTTGTTTCGAAAATAGGGAATTGGACTGAATGGCTCAATAAAGGTCGAGACTATTAGTCCCTGGCGTCTATAGGAGGTGGGTATCGGTGGAATAGCCGCGCTGGTATATCAATTTAGCTTTTCGCAAAATCCGTGTAGATTGAGAAATGCTTTCTCTGATAACATTTGTCGGATTTACCGCCTTTGTTGCTGCGTATGCCTCTTACAAGTTAAGGAAACAGAACCTTCAAACTCAGGAAGGCTATTTTCTCGGAGGTAGAAGCCTAACAGGAATAGTAATTGCCGGGTCAATGCTACTCACCAACATCTCCTCAGAGCATCTGATCGGAATGAATGGAGCCGCATACAGGTATGGCGCCATCATCGTAGCATGGGAGGTGACCTCAGCTATTGCGTTGGTGATTGGGGCCTTATACTTTATTCCCAGATATCTAAAAATGGGCCTGACCACTATTCCTGAGTTTCTGGAAAGTAGGTTTGACGGTGTAACCCGGACGCTAATCGCACTACTGCTCATAATATCCTTTGTAGTCACATTGCTCCCAATCGTGCTATACACCGGAGCTCTGAATATCGAATCCATTTTCAATATCTCAGAGCAACTAAATATTTCAACACAAGAGGGCATTTGGTTGACGATCATCATCGTGGGCATCATTGGTGCAGTATATGCCATTTTCGGAGGACTCAAAATGGTGGCATATACGGACACCATCAACGGATACGGCTTACTGCTAGTTGGCTTGCTGGTGCCCATACTAGCGTTACTTGATATCGGGGATGGCAATCTTGCAGATGGATGGATGAAAGTCTTTGACAATAACCCCGGCAAGTTCAATGTCATCAGTGACGAGCCTTCCATTGGCGAGGGCGCCAGAGACTCCATATTGCCCTTTAGCGTCTTGTTTACGGGCCTGATCATTAATCAGCTCTATTTCTGGACCATGCACCAGTCCATAATCCAGCGAGCGCTCGGGGCAGTCAGCCTCGCAGAAGCACAAAAGGGCTTGCTCTATACGGGAGTTTTGAAGATTCTGATCCCATTGGTGATCGTACTTCCAGGGATTATCGGGTTCTACTATTTTGGTGATGCTCACTATGCAACGCAAGACAATATCTACCCACTGCTTGTGAAGCGTGTGATGCCTGTATGGATGACGGGATTCTTTGTCGCTGTGGTGATGGGAGCGATTCTCAGCACTTTCAACAGTGCACTCAATAGCGCCGCTACCGTTTTTAGTTTGGGCATCTATCAGCGCTATATCGATCTCGAAGCTTCTGAGAGCAGGCTGGTGAAGATCGGCAAATGGACATCTGCTATTTTGGCCATTGTGGCAATATCGGTTGCCCCATTTGTTGCCAATGCTCCGGAGGGTTTATATCAACTACTACAACAGCTCAACGGAATTTTCTTTGTCCCCATGGCGTCCGTGGTGATCGCTGGATTTTTCTTCCCCAAAGTCTCAGCCATGGGTGCTAAAGTGGGCCTGATATTCGGTTTATTATTCTATATCACCACCTACTACTTAATGGAACTAGATATCCATTTCGTTCATATTTGGGGAATAGAGTTTGTGCTCAACGTCGCAGTAATGCACTTAGTATCCATGAAGTATCCAGTTACTGAGAACTTTCGAATAATGGATGTAGGAAAAATATCGAGTCAGCCTTATAAGTATGCCGTTCCTCTGGGCTGGACATTGGTGATTGTGACAATTCTTATTTATTTATTTTTAGGGAATATTGGATAGCACTATGGAAGCGAACGTAGAGAAAAAAGAGTTTCGGAATTACGATCAGTCAGATGTCACTGCAGCCGTACGTGAACACTACCGCAAAATGCGACTCAATCAAACCTACGATTATGTAGGGCGCATGAAAAAGAAATATTTGAGCTATGACAAGCCCATGAGCCTTTGGGATGCTATGAACAAACTCAACGCGCTGATTGATGTAAGTGATCCAGACTTAAACCTGCCCAATGTGCAACACCTCATCCAATCTGCAGAAGCATTGCGCGAAGATAACAGACCGGACTGGATGCAGCTGGTTGGATTGATCCACGATCTGGGCAAGGTGATGTATCTATGGGGATCTGATGAGGATGGTACGAGCCAGGCCCAGCAATGGGGGCTCGTTGGCGATGTGTTTGTGGTTGGGTGTAAGCTCCCTGACTCCTGCGTTTATCCTGAGTTTAACAGCCTCAATCCAGATATGAGCAACAGTCGGTACAACACTGATTTGGGTGTTTATAGCGAAGGTTGCGGACTTGACAACCTACAGCTTGCCTGGGGTCATGATGAGTACCTCTACCAGGTACTGAAGAATCATGAGCGCAATACCCTACCGGAAGCTGGTATGGTGATGATCCGGTACCATTCCTTCTATCCATGGCACAATGGTGGTAGCTATGGTCAATTTGAGTCCGGTAAGGATGCCGAGTATAAAGAGTGGATTCTGGACTTCAATCAATACGATCTTTATTCAAAATCACCGAAAATCTACGATGTGGATGAAGTGAAGGACTACTACTTACCTATCGCTGAGAAATACCTTGGAAGCGGGCCAATTTACTGGTAATGAAAAAGGAGTCATTCCAGCAAAATGCTTAATAGAACTAACCAATAACCACTTGCGAAATACTGTGGATAGCGCAACATCAATTATGCAATTCTTGATGCCTTAAGTATCAAGCCCGGCTCTTCGAAGGTCAATTCATTTGCCAGGTTATCCGCCATCTCAAACCGGATCGAAAGTGATGGTGCGGCATAAGCGCCGAAGGAGCCATCCTCCTTGAGATATATGCCCGTGCCAAATGTTCCTTTGCGGCCAAAGTTTAATGTCTTTCGCATATTGAGAGATGTAAAGAATATGTCGCGCTCACCATCACCAAAGCTATATTCTCCTATATACTGTCCCATTTGGTCCTCAGTCAAATCAATACTGTTTGGCATTATATCAGCATCGCCCAATTCTTCCAGATAGCTGATGACCTTTTCTACTTTGCTCCGCTCGGTCTCAGTCATGGTATCCATCCTCAGTCCGACTCTGGCATGTTGCAGCAGGGTAATCCCATGTGGTCCACTGATCGATTGAACTCCCGGGGTAGCCTCTACCATCGCCTTGACTACTTCCAACTCACCAAGCATCGCATAGGTAAATATGTCTGGCCGGGCACCATACTCCATCAGTAGCTGTGCTATATCTCTTCGGCCCACATGAGATGCCGCACCCAAGGCCGACTCCCAGTCACCAAATCCCCAATCCCAGGTAGCTCGGGCGAGCTCCGGACGCTTGCTTACGAGCTCCTTTACCCTTTCAAAATTAGAATGCGACTTGCCTACCACCTCTGAGGCCGTCTCATCGTCAATGGACGGGTAGCGATAAAATAGTTCCTCCGGGTCTTGGGACACTGCTGAGGTACCTATCCTCTTGGGGTGAGCAAAAATAAGGTTGGGCGTAGAGATGGCTAGCGCACCTAGTAAGGTGCTTTTGACCAAGGTTCTTCTTGAGAAATCTGTGTTGTTCATGATTTTGAGTTTTTGCTGAGATAAGGTTCGATATCGAAAGGCTGATAAGAACGACCCACTTTGAGCCTTTGTCCACCCTTCATTAGCAGAAATTCGTCGCGCTGCTCACGCTCTTTACCAATGATATGATGCCTATTGACGAGGTATTTTCTATGAATTCTGATGAAGTCTGGCTCTAATTCATCAGCCATCTTTTCCAAGGTAGATCGCTTTACGAGCTGAGAGTCATCTGTATACAGCTTTAGGTAATGATCATCTGCCTCTATCCATCGGATCATCTCCGAAGGGATGGTGACCGACTTCCGCCCAATACTCCCTTTGACGAGCTTGCCCACCTTTTTCTGGTAAGTGAAATAAATGTAGACACAAGCTCCCACGACAAGTAGAATATGAAAAAGTGCCTCCCTACCGAAATACTGTCTGGCGTACTGGATGTTGAAAAAGTCATCGAAGAACCCGAGGGTGTACATGAGCAATCCTGAGCATAGATAAAAAGTCAGGATCGAGACTATGGTGATTGCGGTAGCGCTCAACCCATAGTACCTCGGGTAGCTCGCAAGGGACTGTCTGGCGATCTGCAAAATGGTTGGTAAAAATGCCAGAAAGAGCACAAGTGAGATCAGTAAATAGGTGATCGAACGCCAGGGGCTGTAGGTCTCGCTCATGCCATAGCGAATGACATTTTGTATCATGGCTATCACGAAAATTACCGCAAGGAATAGCGCAGCAAAGAGGAAAAATTTCCGCTCTCGTTTTACCCAGTCCTGTTGATATCCCATGATCATAAGTTAGCGTATTTTGTTCGATCAATTGTGCGGGAAATCTCCCGACTCATGAATTCAAAGAACGGAACAATGTCCATCGAGGGGGAGCTTTAGACACGTGATTTCGTGAATGGGATGCAGCATGTCGTGAAAAGACCTAATTTGGTTGACTATCCGTTATTATCTTTTCACTCATATAAGCTAAAACCCAGTGAACGCTAAGGAACGAATACAAAAAATCCTTTGGATAACAGTCGCATGGACGGTGGTTTCCATTTATCAGTTTTTCGTAGGGTTGGGATCTGTACTTGAGGTAGCCACCTCTGAACTCAAATACGATATTTATATACTTTTTCGTGGCAGCTTGCTTACCGGAGTTATTGCTGGACTTGTGGGTGGAACTGTACTCACACTAGTATGGGAAAAGTGGCTTAGAACTCAACCCTATGGCTGGACGCTTCGCAGCATATTCATTACCTACTGTATCATTTTTATTATCGTTTCTGTTCCCACCAGCGTGTACTTCAATCTGAGTTATCTGGGCACTGGTCTATGGGATCAACGACTTTGGGCGGCAGTACTTAGGGCCCATGTTAATCCTACGATCCTTATTCCCTTTGTGTTTTGGTTGACAGTAGTCATGGGTACCATGATCGTCTTTCTGGTCAATGACAAATATGGCCCTGGTGTCTTAAGAAATTTCCTTCTTGGAAAGTATTTCCATCCATCTAGAGAAGAGCGGATATTCATGTTTTTGGACTTGCGATCTTCCACTACCATAGCTGAGCGTCTTGGGGAGGGGAAGTATTTCGAGTTTTTAAGAGAAGTGGTCAAAATCTCAACCACCAGTATTTTGAAGCACCAAGGTGAGATCTACCAGTACGTAGGTGACGAAATCGTCATCAGCTGGCCTATGAAAGCAGGCGTATCTGAGATGAACTGTATCAACTGTTTTTTTGACATCCAAAAAGATCTTAGAGATCGACAGGCCTACTTTGAAGAAAACTTTGGTGTGCAGCCTGAGTTCAAAGCAGGACTCCATTATGGTAATGTAATGGCCGGAGAAATCGGTGTGGTGAAACGAGATATTGCCTACACAGGAGATGTGCTCAACACTACTGCAAGGATCCAAAGTAAATGTAATGAACTCGGCGTAGATATTCTGTTGTCAAAATCATTAGTAGATCGCATACAAACTTCTATTGGTGATATCAAAGCACAAGAACTTGGAACGATAGAACTAAGAGGAAAAAAAGAAAAAGTGCACTTGTGTACTTTGGCAAGCTAGTACGCCAACCGATCAAAAAGTAAAAAATCTGAAAAGCGAAAGTCATCACTACTCCTACAAGAGCTCCATCTCCATGGTTTCATGAAAACCAACCAACAATCTAACTAGTGAGATTATGACAGGGCTGTGAGCCACAGCCTTGGGAGTCAGAGACGGAGGTGAAAAACAAATTTTATAGTTTCACACTTTGGTTGATGACCAATAGTATGTAACTCGTCTACTATGGAGGCAAAGGATGACAATAAAGTATCGGGATTTCTGCTTCGCGAATTGCAAGCTATACTTACTCTATCCTACGGAACAGCGGTGGGCGTAGGTATGCTTTTTCAATACCAGAAATTCTCAGAGTTTGGGATCAATATCTTCGATTATGCTGATGTATTCGATTTTCTGATCGCTCCATTCTCTGATATGACCATCATCCTGTTTGCGCTAGCGTCGGTTCTGATTAGCCTGTTTTTCTATTTACTGGACGGATACTGGTTTAGAAAATGGAAACGCAGCTATTTCATTTTCAGTTTTGGTTTGCACACTAAGCCCTGGTATCCCTATTTCAAAACAATCACTTTTACTTTTCTCATAGGGTATTACCTCTATATCGGCGCAGATCTGTATGGACAAAAGGCCAAAGAAAAGATAGTTGAATCAGCTCCTGTTACCATCCGCTTTGTTGACAATGAGACCATGACAGGCCAATTTATAGGGAAGACTCGAGAAGTGATCTTTCTGGCGAAAGGCAAGACGGTAAAAGCAGTTCCAATTGTCTCTACCGTCAAGGATTTTGACGTGAGGTAGTTAGCTATGCCTGACGCTATTTGATAATCTCGAAGCTATGCGTCAAGTTAGCTGTCCCGGAGACTGTCGCGCCCACTGAGCAATTACCCTCCCTCAATGGTTTGCGGCACACAAACCATCTCAAGACCCGAAAAGTAAACGGTGCTGTTGCATATTAGGGCTGTGTGCCACAGCCCTTGGAGTCAGCGAAAGCTTATTAGGCAATGATCTCAAAGCTATGAGTCAGCTTAGCCGTCCCGGCGACTGTCGCGCCTACTGAGCAGTAATCCTCTACAGCCAGCTTCACGATCCGCTCGGCCTCCTTTTCCGTTAGGTCGGAAGAGAATATCTGATATTTGACATGGATGTCGGTAAAAGAACGGGGATGCTCCTCTCTCCTCTTACCAGTAATCACGGCTTTCAGGTCACGCAACTCTTTTCGGCGCTTCCTGACCATCGATACCAGATCCACTGCGCCACATGCCCCTACGGCGGTTAGTAGCAGTTCGGTCGGGGACATGGCTTGCTTATTGTCCTTCAGCATATCTATTGCTACTTCATTGCCAGCCGCATTAGTGGCTGTATATTCTTCATCAGCCACATAGGCCAGATCCACTTTCATTTCCATATCCTAAAAATCTTGTTCTTTTACGTATTGGGCAAAGTCCTCGAGCACGCGTAACATATTGTTTTCACTTTCATTAATATCCATCAATAATACTCGCATCGGCATCTTCGAAGCTGACTTGTTAAAATATTTCTCGTCATAGATAATGTCCATAGCAATCTTGCCGTGCAATTGGCTCGTATTGTAGTTCTTTTCTATTTCGGTAAGCTTATTGATCATTTCAATCGGTATCAACGTATGCTTCGAATCTTCTAACAAGAACTTCCAGCTAGTAAGTTTCAAATCAGGTGTGTAAAAACCTTTAGCCGCCAGGGTAATATCAAATAGCGACATGGTGTCGGATGAATAGTAGACATTCAAAGTGTCTGCATAGGCCTTTTGCCTTTCCAAAGCATATTTGAGCTCCTTAATATTATGCTCGTTCTCCTCCACTATGGCTTTCAGTGACTGTCGAAAATACTTTTTACTCTGATAGTCTTCGACCATCCCATTGAGTACGAGCGCCAGCAGTATACCTATCACTACCGGAATAATTTCAAGAAGCAGTTTTTTGATCGTACCCATCATCAAACATCACAGATTTCAATCGCATCTCGCAATACACCCAGCTTATCCTCTGCTGTAGGAATAAACTCCTGAGCAACGTATCCGTCAAATCCCGTATCTACGATGGCCTGCATGATTGCACGGTAGTTAAGCTCCTGCGTAGCGTCGATCTCGTGCCGGCCGGGTACACCAGCCGTATGATAATGAGCAAAATAGTCCTTACGCTTTCGGATCGTCGCGATGATATCCCCCTCCATGATCTGCATGTGGTAGATATCGTAGAGCAGCTTGAATCGATCGCTTCCAATCTTATCGACCAACGCACATGCCCAGTCTGAGCTATCACATTGGTAGCCCGGATGATCCACCTTGGTATTGAAAAGCTCCATACAAATAGTAACCCCGACCTCTTCGGCCAGCTTCACCATTGGCTCCAGTCCTCTGGCACAATTCTCCAAGCCCTCTTCATCCGTGAGTCCGTTGGTATTGCCGGAGAACACAATGATATTCGGCAAACCAGCATCTGCCGCCTTGGGTATCAGTTGACGGTAGTCGCTATGCAGTCTGGCATGCTGCGCAGGGTCATTGAAGCCCTCCGTGAGTGACACCTGCAAGTAAGTACCCATCGCACAAGTCAGTCCATACTTCTGCGCCACCTCCCACTCGTCCTCGACCAACAGCTCTACCGACTTGATCCCCATATCTGCTACCTGCTCACAGAAGCTATCGAGCGGGATGGAGTCAAAGCACCATCGACATACGGAGTGGTTGATCCTACCGGAAAGTGGTGGTCTGGCCTTTGCTGACAATTCCGGTAGGCCAGTCACCGAGAGAGCAGCTATACCGGCGATATTCTGAAGGGCTTTTTTTCTAGAGATGGGCATGGCTATACGGGTTTGTAGCTAAAATAGTGAATTGGTGGGATTGGACTAACTCGTGTAGCAAAACAATACACCCTGCTGGAT
This sequence comes from Cyclobacteriaceae bacterium, assembly GCA_965229505.1. Lineage (GTDB taxonomy): Bacteria > Bacteroidota > Bacteroidia > Cytophagales > Cyclobacteriaceae > UBA6059. Next base: position 3,774,464 of record OZ245881.1, on the reverse strand, counting down.
TAAGTCCTGCCCCTTTACCCAGAAAATCTAGTAGCCTTGGAAATCACTTACTTTATAAAGTGAAAAATTTCAGGATTTTCAAAAGACTCGATATTGAGAGGGTATTCAAGTGAACGATTTCTAGTAAAAATATCATTCATCCGCTCTTCATCATCAAGGTCCCAGCTAGCTCCAAGATGATCATTATAGTAGAAGTCAATTATACGGTTCTCCAGATACGCCTTCGGAGGGCCAAAGGCGCCAATATTTCCAACTGTCAGTGTATCCTGGTCACCATTTCCAAAATTAACAATGTATTCGCCCGAAAGGTAACTCATAGGAAAGGCAATGTGTGTGATCCCGTCTCTTTCGAACGTCACCACATGAGATTCTTCCATATCGTAAAAACCATCCTCTTCGAATCTATAGTCGATGGAAACGGCACTCGACTGGTATTCTGCATTATCGAACACGTCCCTTCCATCCGCGTCGGTAACAGTAAAAAAGAACATGTCAAAAACAAGAGCTACTTCACAAGTTACTATTCTGCCTACCTCTGGTGCAGACTCTTCCTCACATGCCAATATTGGGGATAAGCAAATCATTTCAAAAGCGAATCTGATAACCCAATAATCGAAAAGAGAGTGTCGTGATTTCATATTTGGCTTATTGATCTAAACAACGGTATAAGGCGAAAATAATCACATTCTGATGTCGATAATTATGAAGGTTAATAATTATTTTTAGCTCTTCTTTTTAGTATTCATAGCTAGAATTAGCAGATAAGATTTTTAAGCAAAACACGGCCTCTCCTACTTATTAGCAATTGCTTCTATCGCTTTCAAAATAATTATACTACAATTAGGAATTAATTAAGAAATCTACTTTCCTTTGTAAATACTACAATTAGGAATTAATTAATTCAGATATGAAGAAGTATCAATTGGGAGAATTTGAGGAAATCGTAATGTTGACGGTAGCCATACTTCATGAAAATGCTTATGGTGTCTCTATCAAAAAGGAAATAGAAAGTCGACTAGGACGCAATGTAAGTGTAGGTGCATTGCAATCGGCATTGAAGCGGCTGGAGGACAAGGACTACCTCGCCTCTCATGACGGAGAAGCGACCCAGGAGCGCGCTGGACGACCCAAGCGATTCTTCAAGATCACTTCTCTCGGTAAGCAAGCGATGCAGCATGCCAGAGAAACTCGTAATTCCCTCTGGGATGCGATACCCTCCGTATCGCTAGATCTCAAATTCCTGAGGGGATACTATGCATAATCCTCCTCAGTCATTCCTTCGATTCTTTCGCTGGTTTTGTCATCCCGATCTGCAAGTACCGATCGAGGGTGACCTGACCGAGCTCTACCAGGAGCGTCGCAAGGAGACAGGACCAGCAAGGGCCAATCTCAGATTTCTCCAGGATGTACTACTGCTCATGCGACCAGATATCATTCGCCCGATAGGCGGCTACTCAAAACAAAACAACATAGGTATGATCAATAATTATATTAAAGTCGGCGCTCGCAACATCAATAGAAACAAGGCCTTCTCCGCACTCAACATCACAGGTCTCAGCATTGGTATAGCCTGCTGTGTGCTCATCTCTATCTACGTCAAAAACGAATTGTCCTATGACACTTACAACAGTCAGTATGATCACACCTATCGCGTACTTCATCACCTGGGCTGGGGTCGAGATGTAGACCTCAAAACCACCATCCCCTTAGAGGAGTACCAGGTATGGGGGTGCGCGCCGGTTTCTGAGGCCATTCAAGACTTCTACCCTGAGATCAAGTCGGTATTCCGGTTTACCAGCCCCAACCCGTGGTTGGTGCAATACGAGGACGCACGCTATCAAGAGGACAATGTCATTTTCGGAGACTCTACAGCATTTGATGTATTCGACTGGCCTGTCCTGGCGGGTAATCCCAGCACTGCATTGATAGCTCCCAATAGTATTGTCCTGACCAAACCGCTTGCAGATAAGTACTTCGGCACTCGCAATGCCATCGGTGAGACTTTGATCCTGGACAGTACCGAACCCTTTCAAGTCACAGCAGTGATCGACCTACCGGCGAATTCGCATTTTAAGTTTGACGCCATGTTATCTATGAGCGCATTCAAAAACATGCGCCCTGAAATATTTGATACATGGGGCTATGTGGATTTCTACACCTACTTCACCACCCATCCTGAGAGTGATGTTGCTCACATGAGCGCTGCTATACCCGACCTTCTCAAAAAGCATGAAATCTATAAAGAGGGCTACCTGATCGCTTTTGAGCCATTGGCGAATGCCTATCTCAGATCACCTGCAGGACGCCAGCCGGGAGCTGTAGGTAGCCTGTCCAATATCTACATATTCGGCTCTGTGGCGATCTTCATTCTACTGATCGCCGGTATCAACTTCATCAACCTCTCCACTTCCCGATCGGTAGAGCGCGCTAAGGAAGTCGCTATTCGAAAAACGATTGGCTCTGGTAGAAGTGCTCTTGTATCGCAATTCCTTATCGAGACGATACTTCTGACCTTATTGGCATCCCTCATTGCGATAGCGATGGTAGCGCTGGCTCACCCCTACCTGGAATTACTTTCTGGTAAGGAGCTACCGATCAGCTGGCTCTTTAGCTATCAATACTTATTGCTTGCTGTGGGTTTCATCTTGACGATTGGCTTATTGGCAGGTGCCTATCCGGCGATCATGTTTTCCAGGTTCCAGCCCGTCAAGGTGCTGAAAGGCAGCTTCAAAACCTCCGGCGAAGGGGTCTGGCTAAGGAAGTCGCTGGTAGTGCTACAGTTCACCCTATCGGTAATGCTGCTCGTAGGTGCCAGCGTGATCTACAATCAGCTCGATCATCTTAGGCAGCATGAGCTAGGATTTGATCCGGAGCAAGTACTAGTGGTGGATTATGGCTGGGATATGCAGGTCCAGCGCAATCTTCAAAGGATCAAGACCGAGTTTACCAAACATCCCGATGTGAAGATGATATCCGCCTCGCGTGCTACACCCGGAGACTTCTTTCCCAATGGCGGCACAGAGATTGAAGGGCCTGGTGGCGAAACCATCGGGGAAAGCCCCGCCATCTACGAGATAGACGAGGACTTTGTGCCGACTTATAAGATGAGCGTAGTGGCAGGAAGAAACTTCTCCAAGGACTTCCCCACCGATTCCACCACTGCCCTTATGCTCAATGAGGCAGCCGCCAGGTTGTTTGGCTATCCCAACCCTGAGGACATCATCGGTAAGCGGTTTGAACAATGGGGTCGTGAAGGTCGTGTTATCGGCGTGGTAGAAGACTTCAACTATGTCTCGCTTCATGAAGATGTAGAGCCATTGGCCATGCGGTATGGTACCTTCTACAATACTTCAAAGTTCTCGATCCGACTGAGCTCTCAAAATCACTCCAATACGCTCCAGGAGTTGGAAGAAATCTGGAACAAACTGGTACCGCACCGTCCTTTCCTCGCTCACTTTGAGGATGACAAGTTTGATGACCAGTATCAGGCAGACGAGCGCTTTGGGATGATCGTGGCTACATTTTCAGGTTTGGCTATTCTTGTCGCTTGCCTGGGACTATTTGGCTTGACGGTCTATAGCACCGCGCAACGCTCCAAGGAAATTGGCATCAGAAAAGTATTGGGTGCCCCGGTGTTTCAAATCGTGGCGCTATTATCCAAAGACTTTATGACGCTTTTTGTTACCTCGTTGATCATTTCCATCCCGCTCTCATGGTACCTGATGAGTAGTTGGCTCGATGGATTTGCCTACCGCATCTCGATGGGTTGGGAGTTATTTGCGATAGCGGTAGTGAGCACTTTAATGATCTCTCTCCTAACTATCAGCTGGAAGACGGTGAGTACAGCATTGGCTAATCCGGTGAAGTCACTGAGGGATGAGTGAGATTATCAGCAGTTGGCTGGATGTGCCATATTCAAACTATAAGTCCTTTTTTACAGCAAACTGATCGACTACTCAGTCCACTATTGGGCATAGTAGTTTATGACAGCTTAGTATCCGATTGACCATTGAGTCTAGACTAATGACTATATTAAGGGTAGTGAGTTTATTGATCGTGAATTTTGATGCCAAAAAGTAGGAAGAAAAAAAAGCGGAACAAAAAAGTTATCCCGCCAAAAAAAAGACCAACACTCAGTTTATGGGGTGAGTTTCAAGTTACTGGACCACATGTTCCACAGTTTAAATTCGAAGGGGGTACAGTTAAGTGTCCCAATAATGAGTCTGAAAGCCTCTTTACGGAATACGGTTACGAAACTCACAAGGGCAAAATAAAAATCACTTCTAGAGTATTCAATGGAAATAATAATCAGTTCACATTCAAAACTATCAAGGCCAATCTAACCCATAACTTTGACTACATTATCGGAGTGGATACAAACAGCAATTCATTTGAAGATTATAAAATTTCAATAACTGCCGCATTTTTATCCGAGAAACTAGTCGATAGTAGGGATAATATATTAACCATTTACCCTCACCTATATTTTGTGTTTAAAAATGTCCGGCCTGACTTAAATCCAGAAAGGCTAGGGTGGTACTATTTAATGTGTTTTTTTAATTTCTTTAAAGATCACCCTCCGATCGACGGATCTGATAGGTTCATTCTTTTCACGGATTCAGATTATGCCGATCATCAGGATATCAATCTCCGAAAACTACCTTATTTCAAATCGCAGCTTTTAAAAGATAATATCAGTTTGGGCTATGCTTCTTCTGATGTTGCTCATGATATGCCAAACAAGCTTCTCAGAACGTGTGACAAAGGAGCCAATGCAATTTTGAACCAGATAAAAAAAGGTGAAATTAAAATTGAAGAACATTGGGAACACCCCTGTGATGATCATGATGGTTATACTATAATTAGACCACAACCACCATAATCTAACTAATAAACAGCCGTAAGCTTTCATGCTGACCAGCGGTAATTCATAAATACTTAGCTAAAAACATTAGACCTGCTATAGCCTCAAAGATCCATCAACCGACACCAATATCTCCAACAAATATTCCGACCATTTGTCTTTGAGGGTAGTTAGGAGGCGTTTCATATTGTCTGAATCACTGATTTGACCGATTTATTGATTTCGCAGATGTCGGTTAGCTGAAAGAACGAGCCTTTTGAAAGTTAGACTCTTTGAACCAAAATTGATCAATAAACCTACCTCTAAACGGTAAGCCTTGAGGTAATTCAAAGCCTGTGCTAAATGTACATCTTCCAATTCTTTGATTGCTTTAAGCTCGACAAGAACTTTGCCTTCTACAACAAAATCAGCTCGGCGTGTTCCAATTGGTTCTGGTAAGTCCTTGTAAAAAATATCCTGCTCGATCTCTCTGACAAATTCAAGATTTCTGTGATTCATTTCATAAGCGAGAGCCCGCTGATAGATGACTTCTTGGAATCCATTGCCTAAAAACGAATGAACATCAAATGCAGCTCCAATGACCTTTTCAGTAATCTCTTTATGAAGTAAATCCGTGTTCATCTATTCATCAGTTTAATCCGAGTTTCAGACAGTTTACTCCGGCCATTTGACTTTGAGGATGGAGAGGAGACGTTTCATATTGTCTGAATCACTGATTTGACGGGTTCATTGATTTCGCAGATGTCGGTTAGCTGAAAGGACGAGCCTCTTGAAGGTAAGGCTTTTGAAACCAAAATTGAGAAGTAAAATTACTGACATCACCTGAGCCTTTTGCTAATCCAAACATATCCATTTGTAATCTTCATTATAAGTACATCTCACTCATGTCAAGTGGTTAGCGTTATGCTAGAGCCAGGAATCAATTAATTGTTGCTCCAGTAACCATGTATTTCTAGGTGCACTCGAAAATTTACCAGTCCTAATAGCAATATAGTTAGAACCAATCTTGAAAATTGGGTTCGTTGATCTCGAGTGCAACAAACTTGAATGGAGGTTAATATCTGCATCTCCATCTCCAACAATAATACCTCCCTTGAGTACACAGTTCTGAAATTCAGATATGGGCAAGTCGATAATTTCTTTGAGTTTTTGAAGGTTCAGTTCTATCAATTCACTTTGTGCAGATTCACTAATCAGCCCATTGATATCCGACCACTCTTTCGGCGGCCTGTTATCATAGCACATTCCCAATTTACACAGTGGGTACCATGAAAAGTAAATTTTGCCTTCACGTGGATAATTTACAAAGTCTCCATAAGGTCCTTGAATAATAGTGAATGACTGGGTATTCTCTGAATTGGGCCATTCTGCCACCAAGCCTACCTTAAACCTATAGTTTAGTTTTCTATTCGTAGGCAAAATGAAATTTTCGATATGAAGTTGATCGTTCCACAAACAATTAATGACCAAATCAGAATTGAACTCAAGATATTCACCCTGCCGATCCGTCTTGACGGTGATGCTTTTATTCGAAGGAGATATGGATGTTACTTCGCAACTATTCACCAACTCGATCTCTTTGCTTTCAATCGATTGGCGCATGACTTCTGCAAGTCGCTCAGGTGATAAAGCCAATTCTGCAGTCTCAAAACATCCTTTAAATAATTTATCATCAAAATAAGAGGGGATGTCTTTCTTGCTAAATAATTTTTCAAGGAAGCTACCAATGTATTCTGGTCGTTTGCTGACCTCATTAGCATAAAACGCATCATTCACATTTTTAAAATGTTCCTCCACTTGATTGACAGATAGGAGTGAATCCCTACCTATCAAATAATCAAATGTGGTGGACTTTAATGCAGTCCAATCGATGCTATAATCGACAAGTCTGTCAAGGTATTCCGAGAAAACAAGGGAGTCATTGACTAGCCGGCTAGCCGTCTCAAACGTCTTGTCGAGCCCATAAACGAATCCTAAATGTACTTTTCCTTCCTGGTTTAGACTAGTTGAAGACATCAGCTTCTGCTTCTTCTCTATGAGCGTAGGTCTAAATCCCAGATTAGAGAGCATTAATGCCACGCAGCATCCTTGAAAACCTCCACCCAATATTGTTATTCTTCTATCTGACATACTAATCCTGATTACTCGTATTCGGCCAGAATTTATTCACCTCACGTGTATAGCTGCTTACAAATTCAGCTGCGTTTTCTTCTGATAAACTACTTATCAAAGAATAATAAGCCAACGGTGTATTTCTCTGTAAGAGCCTTTCAGCTAAGTGTGGGGTCAAAACCCTATATTCATCTCGATCGAGCTTTGTATCTTTCAATACCTTAGCGCAATCGATGCAGTGCATAGACCATGTCCTCAATTTGCGTTCATCATCCCAATATTTCCATTCTGCATGAGCGGATTTTTCGTGAAACCTCTTTTTGTAAAGCACCTCTGGAATTCGAATGATATCCCCCTTAAGTACCATCTTAAGATTCCAAACCGTATCTAGACCGTAACTATTGTGATTTCCATTCTCAGGAATGTATTTGTCAGGGCCAAATACTTCCGACCTCACAATTCCCCTGAAGGCCACTGCATTAAAATGCTCCAAGAGGAATAATTTGATGCGTTCAAGCTTATTTCCTTTTATAGAACGCTGAGCGATAATACCATCGCCATTAAGGATCCCGATATCGGAATACACCGTACAAACTCCTGGTTGAGATACAATTTCGCACAATAGCCTTTCAATATAATTTGGCATTAGAACATCATCGTGAGGCATAATCATAAAATATTCAGAATTGCATTGAGATAGCAAGTAATTACAATTGCCAACCCAGCCCAATCTCACTTTTTGATGATGGATTACCAGCTTAATGTCACTATGTTGAGAATACCATTGAAGAATTGTTTCAAAGCTGCTATCGGTTGATTGATCTATCGAAATGATGACCTCAAAGTTGGAGTAGGTCTGCTTGAAAAGTGAATCCAAGGTGTCCTCAATAAAATTCTCACAGTTATACGCTGGAATCAATACACTGACTGTCGCCATATCACGCTGACAAAACTACTGAAGTCAAATTATAGGTCTATTGTCTCCTAATGTAAGGATAAATGGGTCTTGCCTATGAGTTTGTCAAAAAGAATCCCGTTTTATCCTGACAAACTCTTTTACTTTGATATTTTGAGGTAATTTTATTCTTATTTTTTCATCAATCAAAGCTACAACCTGTTATGAAATTCGTCACTTTATGTCTACTCCTCTTGAGTTGTTGTCTTCTAATCACAGGTTGTGGCACCAATGAGGTTGTACCAGCTATATCTTCCGGGCAAGCGGCATTTACTATTATACCAATTAATATTTCCAATAATGGTGGAAGAGTCCAGAATATAAATCCGAATTCTGTGGTGGTTTCACTTGAGTCAAATTCCGGTGAAATAATTCTTAATGAGAAAAAAATAAGCATTGTGAGCTTCAATAGCTCATTTTTGGTTGATCCGATTTTATTGGAGCAAGGAGATTATAAATTGACAAAATTTCTGGTATTGAACGCTAATGAAGAGGTGATATATGCTAGTCCTGTCGACGGTTCAGTGCTCGCACCTTTTGTAAGCAATCCTCTCAGCCTTAACTTCTCTATAGATGCCGATCAAGTGACGGAAATTGAAGTTGAAGTTGTCAATACCGAATCAATAGATCCCGAAGATTTAGGTTATGTTTCAATTTCCTTTAAAATAGTGCCCACTCTTGATATTCTGGTGAGCGTGCTGAAGCAGGAATTTGCTAGTTACCGCTTTTCTAATTCTTCGCTTACACTATCGGGCGATAGCGATTCTCTGTTCAATCAACCTTTAGGTGATTCTATCAACGTTGTAAAAATTCCAACTGATTACGACCTCCTTACTTTTTTTGTCACAACCGATGACGGCCGGACACAGGAAGTTATTATATCTGTCGATTCGATATCAGAATACAGAACAACCCCATTAACCATCATCATTCCTAATGAGATTCATTTACTCCCATCTGGTTTATATGGACTTGTCGATGATAATATTGTTATACTCGATACACTAACTGGAGCATCTGAAATGGTAATTGAGATACAAGGTTTCCCCTTAGATATGTCTCCAGGTTTCCTCACTTACAACAACCGCGATGGTTATTTCTACTTGATTGAGGCTAGGGAGGACAGAACGTATACACTGGCAAAAATTTCTTCTACTGGCAGTCACGAGGAAGTGGGGGTAATTGCATTGGATGGCATTCCGACAGTACTGGTTGAAGGTTTGGATTTTGATGAGCAATCCGGCCTATTATATGCATCAGTCAACTTAAACGGCACACCGGATCAAGGTGACTTTTGGAGCGAAAGTATTGTCATAATTGACATTACATCAGCAGAAGCTACATACTTAACAGAACTTTCAACGAACGTGGCTAATGTAGATTCTGATGAAATTGTAATACACAATGGAACATACTATCTCGCAGATGGTGCACCTCCCGGTGCTAACTTCCATAAGTTCTTTACATTTGAAATGGACAATATCGTATCCGGAGGCGTCACTCAGGCCAGCTTAATATTCGAAACCAATTATTTAATACTTAGAATGGCTGTTACAGACAACTACATTTATATAGTAGTTGGTAGAGAATTATTCAGAATAAACCTTCAGAACCCGTCGTTTATGCAACTGGTAGGCAATACCCATGGAACCTCGGATTTTAATGGTAAGCTGTTTTCAGGTCTCACCTACATCCAATAGCTATCTAAACTACATATTCCTCCTGTACTGCCCCCCCACCTCAAACATCGCGTGGGTGATCTGGCCGAGAGAACAGAATTTGCTGGCCTCCATTAGCGCTTCGAAGATATTGCCGTTCTGGATGGCTGTCTCCTGAAGCGTCTTGAGGATCTGAGGACTTTTATCGTCATTCGATGCTTTCAGGATATTGAGGTTTGCGATCTGCTTTTCCTTCTCTTCCCTGGTAGCCCGAATAACCTCACCAGGAATCACCGTCAGGCTGCCCTTGGAGCTAAGGAAGGTATTGACACCAATGATCGGGAATTCACCCGTATGCTTGAGTGTCTCATAGTACAGGCTCTCTTCCTGGATTTTGTTGCGCTGGTACATGGTCTCCATTGCGCCCAGTACCCCACCACGCTCAGTGATACGATCAAACTCCGCCAATACAGCTTCTTCAACCAAATCAGTCAATTCTTCTATGATAAAAGAGCCTTGGATAGGGTTCTCATTTTTGGTGAGTCCAAGCTCCTTATTGATAATAAGTTGGATCGCCATGGCCCGTCTTACACTAGCCTCCGTGGGTGTGGTGATTGCCTCATCGTAGGCATTGGTGTGCAGTGAGTTGCAGTTGTCGTAGATCGCGTAAAGCGCCTGTAGTGTCGTACGGATATCGTTGAAGTCGATCTCTTGCGCGTGCAATGAACGACCGCTGGTCTGGATGTGGTATTTCAGCTTCTGCGAGCGGTCATCCGCACCGTACTTCTGCTTCATTGCCTTGGCCCAAATTCTCCTGGCGACCCGGCCAATCACCGAGTACTCAGGGTCGATACCGTTGGAAAAGAAGAAGCTCAGGTTCGGTGCAAACTTATTGATATCCATCCCTCGTGAAGCATAATATTCCACGAATGTGAAGCCGTTGGAGAGTGTGAATGCCAACTGCGAAATCGGATTGGCTCCTGCCTCAGCGATATGATAACCCGAGATAGAAACGGAGTAGAAGTTCCTAATCGCATGATCAATGAAGTACTGCTGCATATCGCCCTGCACGCGGAGAGAAAACTCTGTGGAGAAGATGCAGGTATTCTGTGCCTGATCCTCCTTGAGTATATCAGCCTGCACCGTACCGCGCACCTTGGTCAAGGTATCTGCTTTTATCTTTTCATAGACATCTTTCGGTAGTACCTGATCGCCGGTCACCCCGAGCAACATCAAGCCAAGACCATCATTACCTTCTGGTAAGTCTCCCAAATAGGTAGGGCGCTCTGTTCCCTTTTCGGCATAAATGGCTCCAATCTTCTTCTCTATCTCCTTCTCAAGGCCTTGCTCCCTGATGTAAAGCTCACATTGCTGGTCGATGGCCGCATTCATGAAGAAAGCACAGATAGTGGCCGAGGGGCCATTGATGGTCATCGATACCGAGGTGGTCGGCTGGGCCAGGTTGAAGCCACTGTAGAGCTTCTTTGCATCATCCAGGCTACAAACGCTCACACCAGAGTTGCCGATCTTGCCGTAGATGTCGGGTCGATGATCCGGGTCTTCCCCGTACAATGTCACCGAGTCAAAGGCTGTAGAAAGTCGGGCCGCTGGCAGTCCTTTGGAGACATAGTGAAAGCGCTTGTTCGTGCGCTCGGGTCCGCCTTCTCCGGCAAACATCCGCGTCGGGTCTTCTCCCTCACGCTTGAAGGGGAATACACCGGCCGTATAGGGAAACTCTCCCGGCACATTTTCCTGAAGTGACCACTTGAGCAAGTCTCCCCAGGCTTCATATCGAGGTAGGCTGATTTTCGGAATCCTCGTATGTGATAGTGACTTTGTAGCGGTCTCTACCGTAATGGCCTTACCACGAACTTCATAGGTAAAAGTATCGCCGCTGTACTTGGCCACTTTTTCAGCCCAGCTATCTAGCAATTGCTTGTTTCTTGGATCAAGATCCAGCGCAACCTCCTCACTCAATTGCTGAAGCTTCTTTTTGAAGTCCTCCTCGGATTTCATCGCGGACTCATCCAAGGCGTGTATTGACTTCTCTATGGCATACAGCCTCTGAGCAACTTCCTTTTGCTTATCCACCCACTGATCGTACTCACGGATAGCGTCTGCTATTTCCGATAGGTAGCGCGTGCGGTTAGGTGGAATGATGAATACCTTCTCTGACAATTCCCCTGTAGGTGAAAAGTGCGAATCGAGTCCTGCTTTGGTCCGTTCATTGACTTTGTCGATGATCGCCCGGTAGAGATTATTCATCCCCGGATCGTTGAACTGTGAAGCAATCGTCCCAAAAACCGGAAGACTATCGTCCGATGCATCCCACAGCTCATGGTTGCGCTTAAACTGCTTCTTGACATCACGCAACGCATCCAGTGCCCCACGCTTGTCAAACTTGTTGATCGCGACAATATCCGCAAAATCCAGCATGTCGATCTTCTCCAGCTGCGTCGCTGCGCCAAACTCAGGCGTCATCACATACAGCGACACATCAGAGTGATCAGTGATCTCTGTGTCCGACTGTCCGATCCCGGAGGTCTCCAGGATGATCAGGTCATAGTTAGCCGCCTTCACGATATCGATAGCATCCTGCACATACTTGGACAATGCCAGGTTGGACTGTCGTGTGGCCAGCGAGCGCATATAGACGCGCGGACTGTCGATGGCATTCATTCGGATACGGTCACCGAGCAGTGCACCACCTGTCTTGCGTTTCGAGGGGTCTACCGAAATGATCGCGATGGTCTTATCGTCAAAGTCCATCAAAAATCGGCGCACGAGCTCATCAACCAGAGAGGACTTGCCTGCGCCTCCTGTACCGGTTATGCCAAGTATCGGAGTGTTTGCCTTAGCAGAAATATCCTTAACGGTCTTCAGCATCTTTGCTGACTGCTCAGGGTAGTTCTCAGCAGCCGAGATCAGCCGCGCCAGGGCCTTGGGTGTCTTTTGCGGTAGCTCATCGAGCTGGCCATTGAGCGACTCCCCTACCGGAAAATCACACGACTCCACCATATGATTGATCATACCCTGCAAACCCATCGCACGTCCATCATCCGGCGAATAGATGCGATCTATTCCATAGCTATGGAGTTCCTTGATTTCCTCCGGCAGTATAGTACCACCACCTCCGCCAAACAGCTTAATATGACCAGCACCCTGCTCTCGAAGCAAATCATACATGTACTTAAAGAACTCGATATGCCCACCCTGATATGAGGTGATCGCGATCGCCTGAGCATCCTCCTGTATGGCACAGTTGACGATCTCCTGTACGGATCTATTATGTCCGAGATGTATGACCTCCACGCCTGTCGACTGGATGATCCTGCGCATAATGTTGATCGCAGCGTCATGACCATCGAAGAGTGATGCTGCGGTGACTATCCTTACATGGTTTTTGGGGGTATACTTCTCCTGTACGGGATGCGACATAGGTCTCCTTTTTTGGGTTTGCTACGGCAAAAATATGGATTCCTGACCAGTAAATAGATGAATTGTTATCGATGGTATTACCATAAGTCGATGAAACAACCCTTGATAAGCATAGATTTTTTGTGAAAAATGATACATTGCAACTAACTCTATTGCAAATATGCTGTTGAGCAGTTGCATATATAACCCCCAGCTAATCTTTAATAATAATCCACGGCATCCGATTTAGGGTGTTGTTAATGATATTTTACTATTGGTAATTATAATCGGACATATATGAATCAACTAACACCTGGGCTCATTATCGGGCTTATTCTAGTGCTTGGATCCTGCACTTTTGATAACGAGGAGGAGATCTTTCCTCCAGAAGATGGCGGCAATGGCTGTGAGACATCTAATATCTCCTACTTGACTGATGTTGTACCTATCCTACAGTTCAACTGCTACACCTGCCATGGAGATAACACTTTCAACTCACTCGGTAGCAACATTCACCTGGAAGGATATGACAACCTAAAAGTCTATGTGGATAACGGTCGTTTCTTTGGTGCTATTAACCGTGATCAGGGCTTTTCTCCCATGCCTAGAAATGCTCCAAAGCTGGATCAATGTGATCTGGATCAAATCAAATCCTGGATAGACGCTGGCGCCTTAAACAACTGATTATGAAAACGAGACTATTACTACTACTATCAGCATTTGCGCTCATTATGAGCCCAGTGTTCGCACAAGACAGTCTGGAAGATTTGCTTGATACTGCCGCGCCTCCCAGCGATGAGCCACAGTTTACAAAATCTACTTTTAAGTCTAGTCGAGTCATTAACGGCCATTCGACAGAGCGTATAGCTCCGGGAGCGATGGAATTCAGAATCCATCACAGGTTTGGGCCACTCAATGGGGGAGCGTACAACCTGTGGGGCTTGGATCAGGCCTACATTCGCTTTGGTCTTGATTTTGGTTTGACGGATCGGTTAATGGTCGGATTTGGCCGAAGTTCTTATGAAAAGACCTACGATGGTTTTGTGAAGTACGCCATTCTCCGACAGGGTGAAGGTAAGGGCACACAAGGAATTTCACTTGTTTACCTCGGTGGGATGTCTATCAACTCACTGAAATGGGAAGAACCTGATCGGGATAATGTGTTCAGTCAGCGACTGTCATTTGTTCATCAGCTCTTGATTGCCCGCAAGTTCAATAGCAACTTCTCCATGCAGCTAAGCCCCTCTATCGTTCATAAGAATTTTGTTAATACGTCTGAAGACCTCAACCTCTTCCCGGTTATTGGGATTGGGGCCCGACACAAAATCTCTAAGCGCGTGGCACTCACAGGAGAATACTTCTACCGACTGGAAGTAGGCGATGCAGACATTGCTCCTAATTTTCAGGATTTCTACAATTCCTTCAGCCTTGGCGTGGATATTGAAACAGGCGGTCACGTTTTCCAATTGCATGTGACCAACTCTATCCAAATGGTCGAGAAAGGTTTCATGACAGAGACCACCGGTCAGTGGGGAGATGGTGGCATACAATTTGGTTTCAACATTCAACGCGTATTTACACTTGACAAGAAAGCACAAAAGACATGGTAAGATTACTGCTCCCTTTTCTCATTTTAGGCTTGACTTCCACATTTGCGGTAGCCCAATCCAAATACCTCAGCAAGACCTCTGAAGTCACCTTCTTCTCTTCAGCACCTTTAGAGGATATATCGGCCATCAATACAGCTATGGCCGGAATCGTTGATTTTGAGTCGAAAGAGTTCCTCATGAGAATTCCGATCATCAAGTTTGATTTTCCCAATGACCTGATGGAGGAGCATTTTAACGAGAACTACATGGAAACCGAAAAGTATCCCAATGCCACTTTCAAAGGATCATTTAAGGAAGAGGTAAACCCGAGTAAACAAGGCCAGTATACCATCAACTGCACTGGTCAACTGGAGGTGCACGGAGTGGCTCAAGACCGTGAGATAGCTGTCACACTCGACATCAGCAAAAATGGAATACAAGCTAATTCATCCTTTACGGTTCTACTGGAGGATCATGATATTGAGATTCCAACCATTGTGTTCAAGAACATCGCGGAGGAAATTGATGTGAAAATCAACGCAACCTTCGAACCTTTAAAGAAATGACCACAACGGAGTAATAGCACTTTTCTATTTTTGCCGACCTAGCCTTACACCCGCCAACGTTCATGAAGTCGCCTTTTTATTTAGCATTGCTTAGTCTTTGCATCGCTTGTAGCCCCGATCCAGCACAGGAGTCATCAAAGCCGGAAGGCGGCTATCTCATTTTTCTGGACGAATACATTGTGGCTCATGAGTTGTCTATCGATAGCACCTGGGTAGGTGGCCTATCGGGAATTGATAACCTCGGTGATGATTATGCTATCATCTCGGATGATGCAGCCAGGTATCAAGACCCCAGGTACTACAAAGCGAGTATTGAAATTAATAACGGGCTAATTGATTCTATTCTATTCAAGGAAGTGATCTTCCTAACTGATGAAAATGGCCTTGGGTATGCGGACATTAAATCCGCTCGTAATCAATATGTTGACCCGGAAGCCATAAGGGTCACTGGAGATACTATCTATTGGGGGAGTGAGGGATTTAGAATGCAGCGTCACTTTGATCCAACGATACTCGTCCACAACCTTCAGGGAAAGCATCTGCGAACGTACGCGACTGACCCCAAGTTCTCCACAGCTATTAAGGAGGTCGGGCCAAGACACAACGCCAGTTTTGAAGGCTTAGCACTAGAACCGGATAGAAAGGCGCTGTGGGTAAATGTGGAAATGCCGTTGATACAGGATGGTGACGTTCCCAGCGCTCAGAGTGGAGGTGCTCCCATCAGAATCTCAAAAATCAACGTGTCCAGTGGTGAAATCGAGCGAGAATTTGGTTACCAGCTAGAGCCCCTTTTTGTAGTGCCAGATTCCGGAGCTTTTGCAATGAATGGAGCAGTAGAGCTCCTTTGGCTGGCGGAAGGTCAGGTCTTAGTACTTGAGCGCTCGTATGTCGCCGGGGCAGGTAATAGAGTCAGGTTGTTTAGGGCAGACTATGGTGCTGCTACCGACACCAAGGCTATGACCTCTTTAAGAAATAACTCAATAAGACCAGCGCGGAAGACACTTCTTCTGGATTTCGACGATCTGCCAGTAGAAAAAATCGACAATATTGAAGGTTTGAGCTGGGGACCAACCCTACCCAATGGCAACCGCACTCTGATATTCGTAGCTGATAACAACTTCAGCAAGAGTCAGATCAACCAGTTCTTATTGCTGGAAGTGCTTCGGCCTTTGACTGACTGATTTTTCCGGTAGGAATAAAGTTAACTAATCATGTCGGGTTTCTCTTCCCTATCTGTCTATAGGGTAAAACATGAAATCCGTCTTCACTATTATTCTACTCTTTTTAGGGTCTACTGCCTTTGCGCAGACCCAGCAAGCAGAACAAAATAAACGCATTGCCCTTGGCGTATTTGAAGCTTTCAATGCGCATGACTGGCAGAAAATGGCCAGCTACTATGCTAACGATGTGGTCTTGGAAGACCCAAGTCAGGCCGCTCCCGTGATTGGTTCAGCTGGTATCTCGGCGAAATATGCTGGCTATGCCGAATACATACCCGACATCCAGGATAGCATGATACACCTCTATGTCAATGACCGCCATGTGGTGATTGAATTCATCTCTTATGGTACGACAGTCGAGGGCGACACATTTAGCCTGCCTATCTGTAGCATTCTGACCATTGATGATGGGAAAATCATCAGGGACGCGAATTATTACGATTTGAAAAACTAAATTCAACAAATATGAAAACTTATCTTATTCTGCTAAGGGAGGACATCCAGGCAATGAACAGCATGACCGAAGAAGAGGCAATGGCCGAAATCGGAATGTATCAAAAGTGGGTCGATGAACTAACCCAAAATGGTAATCATGTGTCATCAGAACCGCTGACTACTGAGGGCTATATGGTCAGTGAGCAGCAGGTGGTCAGTGACGGGCCATTCATTGAAGCTAAGGACGCGATCGGCGGCTACTTTATCATCAAGGCCAACGATGATCAACATGCCATCGAGATAGCAAAATCCTGCCCACTAGTCATGAAAGGTGGCGAGGTAGAGCTCAGAGCCATCATGGAATATTGATACGTTGACCAAGAACCCTGACATTCCGACGCACGTGGATCAACTGTACCGGCGGCATGCTGGTCAGTTGACTGCTGCGTGCTCCTCTTATTTCGGAATGGTGAACCTCGCCATGGCCGAGGATATGGTTCAGGACACGTTCATTGCGGCACTATCTGATTGGAATGAAAAGGGAATCCCCAATGATCCGAAATCCTGGCTCTTCAAAGTCTGCAAAAACAAATCGCTCAACCTGGTAGCTAAACAAAAAAAAGTACTCAGGAATAAGTCTGCTTTATATGAGGGAGAGGGGATTGATCGGTTTTTTCTCGATCATGAAATACAGGACCAGCAGCTACGCTGGCTGTTCGCTACCGCAATACCCACATTCAGTCCACGGATGAGGATGATATTTATGCTTCGGACCTTGCATGGTATAAGAGTAAGGGAAATCGCGACACTGCTGTTGTTGTCCGAAGCATCTGTACAGAAAATGTATGAGCGCGCCAGGGCACAGATTAAAGGACATCTCGAAAAAACCAGCGTACCTGACCTTGACCATTCCAAAGAGCGACTGCCTAGCGTGCTCAATGCACTTTATCTCATCTATACACTTGGGTACGATCAACCCTGGCAGGCGGACTCTGGTCAGGATCTTTGCTATGACGCGCTGGAGTTGACCAGGTCTTTGGTACACAAACCCACCTATCAGGTAGCAGATACCTACGCGCTTTACAGTTTAATGCTGTTTCAAATTGCTCGCCTACCGGCAAGAATATCTGGCGATGGTGTATTCCAGGATCTGGAGCAGCAAGATAGAAGTCTATGGAATGCTGAACTGATTCAATTGGGAATTATCCAGCTAAACAAATCTAAAACGCCAGAAAGCCTCTCCAAATATCACTTGGAAGCTACCATTGCCTCACTTCACTGTACAGCAGCATCATGGGCCTCAACGCCCTGGAAACAGATCGTAGTTCTTTACCGACTCCTCCTGAAGGCCTTTCCAACTCCCTTTATCAAACTCAATTTATCCATAGCACTACTTTATGCCGAGGGTCACTCCATAGCTCTCGAGTATTTGAAGGATCAGCACTTCTCCCTTTTCAGTCAAAATTATCAATATCACGCGACCCTATCGCGAATTTACCAGGCCGGGGCTAACCTACTGCAAGCAAAGTATCACCTTGGTATGGCGCTCCACAATGCACGAGCTCAACCCGTCAAATCTTACCTTCAACAAAGGTTAGATAGCATGAAGCAAGAGGTCTAGTACCTGTCAATCAGACTTTTATAAGAGAATTTCCTATTAGGAAAATCCCCTATGCAAAAATCCCTAAAAACTATCTGAAAATCACTAGATTTACGATAGAGATAATAGACTAAGCTTAAAATTATGTATTGTGAAATTTGCCAGGCATTTTCAGCGATGTACTGCACCTGCAATATGGATCATCAGGATGACGGAAAGCCAATAACTGGCGGTCGTAGGACTGATGAGTACACTATCCGTATGGACAAGCTGTCCGAATTTGTGCAAGAATTGACTGAAAAGCATCCGAAAGACAAATCGTTAAAGGAAGTTAAGGCGTATTTTAAGATCGATTGATCCATTGTGAAATAGCCCACCCCTTGATGAAAGCGGCTGTCCCATCGCAGAAAATAATTTTTCGAACATGGGACAGCACAATATTAAGCACTTGATTAGCGGATAATTATTGTCTTAGAAACTCACTGACCAGTTTAGTGTAGCGACTTTTTGTAGAGTCCGTTTGGTACAACTTGACATGAGGCACACCTGTGAAGGTGTGAAACGAGATGTGGCGCTTATCACCCACCTGGTCGAGTTGATTTATCAAAAGTGGGTAGGGTGTCAGCCCATCAGTATCACTGGCCATAATCAGCGTAGGCTTTGAGTTTTGGGATAGCAAGTAGCCAAAAGCCATCTCATCACCGAACCCATCGACCAAAGCATCAAAATCCTGAAAGTAATAGTCGAAGAGACCTTCTGGCAGGCCTAAATCACTGGCACCTGCCCACAACTGACCCTTCACATCGGATAACGGACTATCAAGGATCACCTTAGAGACATAGCTCTGACCTACTTCATCAGCGAGATCCTCTCTCGCAAGAAGGGTCTCAATAGCCATGGCACCCATTGAGAAACCATAGAGAATGACGGTATCCTGACCCTGATTCTCACGTACCCACTTCATCGAAGAGGCTATATCATCGGCAAACCTGTAGCCCATATAGGTACTGGAAGCTTCAGATTTACCACTATTGCGCAAGTCCGGGATGAAGAAATTATAAACCGTATCCAATCCAGCAGTTTTGAAGAGCTCTAAGAACTTCATTGTTTTCAACCGGTTAGAGGTTCTACCATGAAGGAGCAGCACGCACTGACCACTGGATGGAGCCGAGTTCACATACCAGGCTGATAAACCCGTCCCATCATAATCAGAGGTGAACATAACCTCTTCCACATCCTCATATCCGTAATCCGTTGGATCATCGTTATCATATATACCATAATGTTCCCGTGCAGAATCGTTCTGAAGGATCTGTTCAAAAGTGTATGGATCGTATTCTGTGATCATCGTCAGCACCTTCTGAGGGACAAAGTACAGAAAGGCCCAACTCAAGAGAAGTAGTAACCCTATCAATATAATAATCCATTTTTTCATATCGGCTATCTTCAAAACCAGCACGCAATTTAGCAGATTTCAATCCATTAAACTGATCACGACATCATTACTGATTGGTGTTACCCAAACCTTCTTGCCGGCATGGATTTCGCGGGTATTTATATTAGTTGTTGGTACGGTCCAGATGTCATTGTCTACCAGTACGGTTAGGTTATCAGAGTCAATTGATAGTATCTCTCCAAGTTTCCCAAACCGGGGTATACCTTCTCTAGTACTGACCAAAGTGGAGATTGGCTCCCCTTGTTTTGCCACCTTGCCATTTTCCAGAACATATACATAGTCTGACAGTCTCAAGACTTCTGGTAAGTCATGACTCACCATGATCGATGTGAGGTCGTATTCATCATGGACCAGTCTAATAAATCCTTGTAGCTTTTGTCTGATCTCCCAGTCCAATGCTGAAAGGGGTTCGTCTAAGAGTAGGAGTTTTGGGCGGGGTACTATCGCGCGAGCTAATGCTACTCGCTGTTGCTGTCCACCAGACAGGGTGGCTGGCTTTGAGTGCTGGAGATCGCCGAGTTCCATCATTTCTATCAATGGGTCAACAGCTGAAGATGGCTGCCCTTTGCCCAGGGCATACGCCAGATTTTGCAGCACGGTCATATTTGGAAACAGCGCATAATCCTGAAATACAAACCCTGCCTGCCGATGCTGGGGTTTCAAGTATATCTTCTTATAAGTATCCACCCATTCAACCCCATCCACATCAACGATCCCCTGGTCTGGCTTCATTAAGCCGGCAATCATTCGAAGTATGGAGGTTTTACCAGCGCCTGACTTTCCATACAGCGTAACGAAACTACCCTTCTCAATGGAGAGTTGTACATGGAGCAACATCTCTCCACCCATTGCATGGAGTCGCTTTGATAGCTCTGCTTTTACCATTTCCATAGTCCTTTGAAATAGCCCCCATTGGTGAGGTTGAGAACAAGAAGAATCACGAAAGTGATCACAAAAAGGATCGCTGAATAAGTATTCGCACTAGCGTAATTGAGAGATTCCACCTCTTCGTAGATGGCTATAGAGGCGACCTTGGTCACCTCGGGTATGCTACCGCCAATCATCAAGACTACACCGAACTCTCCCACAGTATGCGCAAACGTCAGGACTGTGGCCGTGAGTAGAGAAGACTTGATATTGGGTAGGAGTACTTGCCGCAATGTGGTGAGTCGGGACTTGCCCAATAGATCCGAGGCTTCCACCAAATTTGCCGGTAGGTTAATGAGACCTGCACGAATGGGCTGCACCATGAAGGGCAAACTATAAATGATCGAGCCAACCACCAGCCCCTCAAAAGAGAAAACAAGGCGAATACCCAGCCACTGATCAAGCCACAGCCCAAAGCCGCTCCCAGGACTGAAAGCCAGCAAGAGGTAAAAGCCAATGACCGTAGGCGGCAGCACCAGTGGCATACTCACCAGCGTCTCGACGATAAATCGACCTCTGGAAGCTGAGTAGGCCAACCAATAGGCTAATGGAATGCCAAGGATAAGCAGCAATACCGTGGTGATACCGGCCAACTTAAAAGTCAACCACAACGGCTCCATATCGATCGCTAATAAGATCATCTGCATCTAAATATCGGTCTGATAGCCAAAATATTTGAGTATTGATTGAGCTCTGGATGAGCGCATGAAGTCATAGAAAGCCTGCACTGATGGTAATTCATAGCCTTCATGATTGATAATGGCCATGCCCTGATCAATCGGGGTGTAGTAGGCTGTGTTGACTTCCACCCACTTTCCTACAGCACGCATTTGAGGGGTCATCACTACCGACTTAGCTGTAAAGCCTAAGCCTGCAGCACCGGAGGTCATAAAGTGATTGGTCTGGGCGATGCTCTCGCCATAGATCAGTTTTTCTTCCACTTCATCCAACAGATTCATGGACGTTAGTACTTCCATAGCCGCTATACCATATGGGGCTATTTTGGGATTGGCTATGGCGATCTTCCTGATCTCGTCAGAGCTGAGTAGCTGCCAAAGATCAGCACTGTCACTCATGGAAGGGCCCCAGAGCACCAGACTTCCCCGCGCGTAAACGACCGGCTTATTCTTTAGCAAGCCCTCTCCGTAGAGCAGTTCAGGATACTTCATATCAGCGGAGAGGAATATATCATAAGGCGCTCCTTTGCTTATCTGAGCAGTCAACTTTCCAGAACTGCTCACAACGACTTCACAACCTGTGCCTGTCTCCTGCTCAAAGATGCTAACCAGACTGTCCAGAGCATACTGGACATTAGCAGCAGCTGCGATGGTGAGCGTTTGGGGCTTAGGTTGGCTACAACCTAAAGTAGTCATTAAGACAACCGCAATCATAAAGTAGAAAGCATGACCAGTCTTGCTCATATGAAATCAGAGGGCTTAAACCTGGATTGCACAAACTGATCAACTTGGCGCTCAAGCGAGAGGTATTTTTCGAGAATATCCTTTCCAGCCGCAGTGACGGAAGCACCTCCTCCTCTATTTCCACCCAGCTTTTTTTCCACGAGAGGTTGACTGGCTAAGCGATTCATATTTTCAACAAGCTGCCACGCCTTTCTATAACTCAGTTGAGTAGCCTTAGCCGCCTTCGCGATAGACCCCTCCTGTTCAATAGCTTTTAGCAGATCGATTGGGCCCTTGCCCAGATAGGGCTCATCATCCACAAACACTTTCATCCGAAAACCGATTCTGATGTCTTTCACTTGATTCATCTAGCAATATGCATATCAATACATATTGCAATTAAATCATAAACTTAATGAAGTCCAAAAGGGTCTGAAATGTCCCGGTTTGATCAGAAGGTGGTTTCAATTCTATTGAGCCTTAGTACCAGCCTAATAAAATAAAATGAAAATCTGTGGCCTTTGACAAAACCAATAATTGCGTTTTCCGTTGGTGATCCCACATGGCCATATTGTGAGCCATTATTCGAGTATCGAGCCCAGAAAAGAAGCCTCAATTTCCCACCCTGAAGCGTATGACTCGAATTTTTTTGGGATAGGAAGGCATATGAAAAACATATATATCTGGTCCATAACCATCTTATTGATGGTGGCGCCAGAATTGAAAGCTCAAATCACAGAGACCTATACAGATGCGTGGTTTCTGCTTCTCAATGACTATAAGGTCAACGAACGATGGACCATTGGCAATGAGCTACATTGGAGGAATGTCAATTTCCTGAAGGATAAGGAGCAATTACTTATTCGTCCCTACGTCGATTACCATGTCAATGAAAATGTGGTTTTTACCGCTGGCTATACCTACATCAGATCATATCCTTACAGAGAATTAGCTGTGCCTTTGACCCGACCAGAGCATAATATCTGGGAACAGGTCACTTTGAATCATAGCGCTAACAAATTCACCTTTTCCCATCGCTATAGATTAGAGCATCGTTTCCAAGGCCTTTTCAGCCTCGGTGATTCTGATGTATTTGAAGTGGACGGCTATCAATTTTCCAACAGGTTTCGTTATCGGTTGACAGTAAGACATCCTATCGGAGAAAAACACTTCATTCACGTCTTTGACGAACTTTGGATCAGGGCCGATGATAATTTTCAGAATGCCAATTTTGACAGAAACTGGCTATATCTGGGTCTTGGCAGAAATCTAACTGCACATAGCAACATACAGCTAGCCTACTTGCATCAGATGATTAAGCTTCTGCCATTACTTTATGAGCGACATCCCACATTACAGCTGACCTATCAGCATAGGTTCGAACGCGCTGTGAAAAATTGAGTCGGCGACAGATCTGAGTACCCCTGATTTCAATTTACCATCGGAGCATTCAATTAATCCTTGCGGGTGCAGGTTGATAACCCAAACGGCGCATACAGCGGGCAAAAGCTCACAAAGCTTGTCAATGCGAATACTACCGCTAACGCCAATAGTACTAAACCTAGCGTTCCGCCGACAGTATTCGTAAAGTACAAAACACCAATTACAGCAGCGACAACCAATCTAATGATGCGATCTGCTCCTCCCATATTCTTTTTCATGATAATGAGTTTAGTTTGAGAATATTTCTATGATGAGCACTGCTCCTGCAATGATCGAGATGCACAGAAGGCATACTACAACTAATTTCAGGGCCTTGCTCATATTCAAATCAAAGCTACTTACTGCTTTGATGGCAAACAGTGACCAAAGTCACACCTCAATCAATCTGATACCTTGGGGGACTTGCTCCAGCTTGCCTTCAAACTCCAGCTTCTTAATAATCCGGCTGACCACCTCTCGAGCTGTACCCAATTCGTTGGCTATCTCACGATGGGACATGCGGATAAACTGTTCATTGGTCTTCCCTATCTTATTGTTCAGGTAGGACATCAAACGTACATCCAGCTTATCAAATAGTAAGTGGTGGATCGTATCTAGCAGTTCGGTGTATCTCTGGCTATATTGATCAAAAAAGAGATTGTTGATATCGGCAAACTGATGCGTCCATTGAGTCACCTTATCAGCAGGAAGCAACAATATTTTGGAGGTCTCTTCGGTTTTTGCCAATACCCGACTTGGTGCATTTTTTAAGGCCGCAGAAAATGACATTACACAGCTCTGGTTGGGCTCGATATAATAGAGAAGTAGCTCTCTACCCTCATACCTTGTATACACTTTCACAAGGCCTTGAAGCACAACAGGTACTACATTGACATATTGCCCCTCTCTGAGTATTTCCGTATCATATCGTATTTCTTGAACTACGCCTTCGCCGATCATAGCATCTACCAGCGCCTCTGATAAATAGGCGAACGCCTTTCTTATTTGCTGCTCATAATTCATCAAACCAGGAAATGTTCAAAAAGATAAATGGTCAACATGCCCCATGCCGTACCGCTCACCATGCTCAGTATGGCCAGCAGGATAGCGTGAGGCATCAGCTCTTTCCGGTAGGCAGCAGTCACGGCAGGTGCGGTTGATATACCTCCCAGATTCGCCATACTGCCTATAGGTACCCAGGCGATATTGACCCGGAGTGCTACCGCAATCAAGATCATGGCGGCAAAATGAAGCACCAGCCAAACTACCACAAGCAGTACCAGGATTAGCGGTAGCGACATCTTGGTAAAGTCTAGCTTCAAACCTAGAATGGCCATGATCACAATGATCAGGATACCGCCGATCTTTAGTACGAGTTTGGTATCCCAGGTTTTAACCAGGTTGCCAAGAAGGAGGCCGATTACCGATAGGAGAACCACCCTCCATAGAAAGCTGTCAATACTCAAACTGACAGCCGCGGCGATACCTACCACTATCGCCACCAGTTGCCAGGACTTCATCACGGCATCTACCCCGTCATCTACCTTATTGATAAGCTTGATTTGGTTGGTGATCTTGAAGAAGCTGTTGATACCGTCACTGCGCTTGATAAACTGAAACATTAAAATGGTCCAGATATTAACCAAGGTGTTATCAAGGACAAGTATCGATAGGAAGAGGGCCTCATCTGTGCCTGCCAGCTCCTTGAGTACTAGCTGACTCGTGCTGCCACCGATCCATCCTCCAACGATCGGCACCAGGCCTTTCCAGTACTCCTGACCCATGAACATCGCCTTGCTTGCCGGGTCAAGTATACCGAACAGACCTACCAGAATCACCGGCAACAAGGCGATCACAAACGAACCTCCTACAAATACGATGATTGGCTTGATACCAACAATCTTGAGCTGTGCAAAAGGCAGGGCACTCATCACTGTGAGGATCGTAATAGGAATGATCCAGTCACGGCTCAGCGTATGAAGGAAAACCCCCGATAGCTCCAGACTGAAGGCGTGCGTAAAGATGGCCGGAATCGCATAAGCGAAAAGTATCGCTGGAAACCAGTTGAGGATGGTCTGCACCCATTTGGTCTCGACTCTTGCGAGAAAGTAGACGCATACCACTGTAAATGTGACAATTACCGCAGCAATGACTTCCATGCTCATATCAGTTGAAGGGTTGGGTGAGGATGCTCAGGCACATCTGAATCCCTTCAAGGTAATTACCTATTCGGATATTCTCGTTGGGCGCATGGATGCTGTTGTCAGGGTTGGGTATACGTATGGAAACCGCCGGTATATCCAACGTGGTAATGAATGGTGCGATAGGCTGTGAGCCACCAGTCGTCCTCATCTTGACATATTGATCGTCGTAGAGATGCTCCATCGCACTACCGAGCCACATGCCAATATCTGAATCCAGATCGGTACGGAAAGGTCGCGAGCCGATGCGCGAGCTAAAGCTGATCAGTTTAGGATAAGTCAGTCGTTCTTCCTCTGTGGGCTCTGCCTGGATGATATGATAGCCTGCATCCTCTATATATTTTCTAACTAAGCCGATCATCCGTTCGGCAGGCGTTTCGGTTACGAGCCTCATATCTATCTCTGCTATCGCCTCCGAGGGCACCAACGTCCTCACTTCATTGCCGACCCATGCGGCTCGTAAGCCCCGTACGTTGAGCGATGGGTACTGTAGTGCTTCGCCATAGTTGGGACCGACTTGCTCTGCCTCAGCTATGCCAAGCGTTTGCATGATCTCCTCCATATCCTCCGGCATGGCTGCTATGGCCTTCTTATCAGAATCACTCAAGACTACCCCGTCATAATACCCCGGGATCAGGACCCTACCCTGCTCGTCCTTCATCCCTGCCAGCAATCTGGAAAGACCGAATACAGGATTGGGAGAGAAATTGCCATATTGGCCGCTGTGGAGATTGTCACGTGCACCAAACACCTTGAGCGTAATCGTCGCTATTCCTCGCGCGCCAAAAGTTAGGGTAGGTAGGTTGGATAAATGTCGCGTACCATCCATGATAAGCATCATATCAGCAGCAAAAGCCTCACGCTTAGCCTCCACCAGTTTGGGAAGGGTCGGTGAGCCCATCTCCTCCTGAAAATCCATGATTACCTTGATATTATAGACAGGCTTCTTCTTTTGCTCTTGGAGTATTTGCAACGCTGTGATCAGCGCCATCGAAGGCCCTTTAGAGTCAGAAGCAGACCGTGCGTAGATGCGCCAGTCAGGATTGATCGCGCCTTTGAGGTCGGGGCTGATGATTTCCCATTCTCCTCCTTGCTCTTCTTTCACTACCGGAATGTAGGGGCTCGGCTGATACCACTCTGAAGAATCCACCGGCTGTCCGTCGATCTGCATGTAGAAGAGTACTGTCTTCAGGGACTGGCCGTAG
Organism: Cyclobacteriaceae bacterium; assembly: GCA_965229505.1. Taxonomy (GTDB): domain Bacteria; phylum Bacteroidota; class Bacteroidia; order Cytophagales; family Cyclobacteriaceae; genus UBA6059. The sequence continues at coordinate 3,747,437 of OZ245881.1, read as the reverse complement.
TTCTTTTTGGCCAGCACATGCGGTACACCATCCGACAGCAGCACTTCCGTTTGGTACCCCAATTTTGCGAATTCTGCTAAGCACCATTCGACGTTTTGCTGTCGATCGGATTCTACCCGGCCATTGTTGGGGATGCTGAGAAAAGCGTTGAGCTGTTGGATTGAGCCGGGTAATGCCTTTTGGGCACTAGAGATGATCTTGTCTCTTGGCATTTGGGCTAATGTCACCAAACTGATCAGTAAGCAGGCCCAGAGGAGTGATATGGTCTTCTTCATAGGTTAACGTCCGATGAATTTACCAAAAGGGTGCATGATAACAAGTGATTGCAGAAAAAAGTGGACCTGACCAGTTTATAGATTACAGTTGGGAGATGAGAGATCAGTTGTAAGCTTTCAGCTGTCAGTTTACATCTATCAGATCTCCACCCTCTTCATCTCAATCCCAAACTCCTCCCCTTCACTGACCGTCCAGGCGAAGTAGAGGCTACCATCCATGAGCTCCATCTGAGGGAAGCCACTACTGCGTGACTCACTCGTGGAGGTGACGGTAACGGGAGTTGAAACATCACCTGCACTTGTGACCCTGACATACTTGATGGCAGGGCTAGCTCCGCCATCGAGCCAACTGACAACTGCAGTAGTCTCGTCGAGCATCAATATGTCCACCCGTCCAAGGGGTGCTGAATCATCGATGAGAATTGGCTCTGCAAAAGAGCCCGCGTCTGTTGAGAAAGCTAATTGAACTTTTGGCTCACCATTAGCCGCTGTAAACCACGCCACCGCAACTGCCTCTTCGAAGGAATCAACTCTGGGCCCATTGACAGGACAACCGGCTATATTCCAATTATCCGCGGCGATGGGTGCTGGTGCTGACCACTCCCCTGTGGTCTGCTTCACAAAATACATGTCGCGGATTTCTTCTTCAGAACGATCTCGATAAACGACCACAGGGCCTGAAGACGTTAGTGTTACTCCTGTCTGGCAGCAGTCGCACACGCGGTGATCCAGCTCAGCTTCTTCCGATAGGTTGCCTTGCATATCCATCACAGCAGTGCGTACAGTCATTGCACCTTGTCCACCACCATGCCCATCCTCGTCGTGATCGCCTCCGCCGGTGAATCGACCATCCAGCCATGAAAGACGAAAGGTGCCATCATTTTGCGGTAGCATGGATACAAATCCATGCTCCGTCTTAGTGCCATCCGTATGTGGCAGTACAGGCGCAGACCAGTTCCCAGCTCCTGTGGGCTTCAGCACCACATTGACATCATAGGCATAGGTGCCTTCACCACTTTTCGCTGGATAGTGAGCGATGAGGTTACCTTGGGCATCAGCCGCCATGGTCGGATAGTCCGCCCAGTTCACAAACCAGTTGTCACCACTGGCAATCATCTCCGGGTCAATCCATTTCTTACCATCAAACCGGGCATACTGCATGGTCGCCACACCGTCCGTCTCGACCACCCACGAGAGATAGAGATGGCCATCTCCGCCAGTCGTAAGATGCGGAATTTGTGCGCCCATTCCGGTAGGAGAGGTAAACATCGGTGCTGTGGGTGTCTCAGAGGGTTCCTGTCGAGGAGCAGAACAGGCCCAAAAAACTCCCAGGAGTGCTAAAAGTGAATAATATTTCATGGTAGGTAGGATTTGATAGCTGTTATTTGATTTGCAGATGTCCATTCTCGCGCTCCTATCAGGGTATCAACCAACTCACCGTCAGCACCCACGATGAAGGTGGTCGGAAGTGAGTAGACACCTAGTGACTCAAGGCTATTGTCGATCTGTACAAACTCAAGATCAAAGTCTCGCTTTTCTTTGAATTGGTTGATTTTGGTGGCCCCTTCGTCGGAGGCGAGCAGCAGTACGAAATCATCACCGAGCGTAGCTTCCATCTCCTCCAGATCCGGCATCTCTTTTATACACGGGCCACACCAGGTCGCCCAGAGGTTGAGGATCAGTATTTTATTGCCGTAGGTGGAGAGGTCAATAGGTGCTCCATCAAGGGTCTTAAGCTTTAGTGCCTCTTTGAAATTGGTTGGCGGGGCAGCTGATTCGATAGATGACCTGTTGTCCGACTGATCCGATTTTGGGGTAGACTGACATGCCCCCAAGAGTAGAAGCGGAAGGTAGATGATGACAATTAATCTCATATTTATTTATTCTGAATGTCAAAAGATACAGAGGTCTGATCCCACTTGATGGAAACATTGCCCAGCCCATCACCCATATCGGCTATCACAAATGTCAATGACTCCACCACCTCATCTAAAGAGGTAACAGGTGACTGTATCCTTACTACATCGCTGGCCTCAGTGTAGTCATCCGCCAGGTGCATATCCCAATCCTTACTAATGATAATGGTCCACTCACTCTCCCCCGGTATAGTAAATAAACCGTATTTACCTGCCGGCACATTGGTGCCATTGATGGTGACATCCTCTCCAAATGTGATGTTCGTAGCATGGTGTGCGCCTGTCGCCCAGACCTGGCCAAAGCCCACCAATCCTCCAAAAATCATCCTTCCACGTTTGCTAGGAGATCCATAGTCGATGTGTACATGGTTGGTGCCGACATTAGTCATGGCCATTGTTCGAGGACTAAGAGGTTTCTTTTCGCCTTCCTCTTTTTTGGCTTCATGTTGGTGTTGAGAATGGTCATCAGTCTTCTCCTCTTTTTTTTCATTAGTAGTACAGCTTACAAGAGCCGTCGCTAAAATGGCTAAAATCAGGTTCTTCATAGTATCTTCTAATTTGCGTTAATATTTACGTTTTTCAACTCAATAAGGGAAAGTTGTTCCAAATCACCATTTATGAATGCTTCATCAATCTCTTCCAATTTGAGCTCTTTAGATTTTGGTTTCATATTGACATAATCCTGAATCATAACACCATTTACACTCCTGGCATTATATGCCTTTCTGAACCGTATTCCGGTTCCTTCTTTTTCAACGTAGCTGTACGCCAGATAATCCATGCTGTAATCTTCTATATCAAACCAATAATAAAAAACGTCCTCGAAATCTTCCCCTCCTCCTTCTTCAGCAAACGTGATTTTGATTTTATGGTATTTCTTACCCTCAATCTCAGTGATGCCACCATACGATTTATTGACGGCAGGGTCATTGAGCCAAAGCGGGAGAAATGCAAAGTACATAACAGAATTCACCGAACCGGTATATGCAGCAAGGCGTTCCTCCGTTATTAATGTTTGCTCACCATTAATGAATCGAACCAATCCATCATTGCTTAACACATCTTTGATCTCATAAGCTGCTGTATCTGTTTGAATTCGCACATACTTATATGCCCATTTCTCACGCCAATACTCATAGCTAATATTGCGAAAGTCGAATGTTGCCGAGCCGTTTCTTAATTTCTCAGTTCCCGAAAAGGCGATGGCCTGATCTACCACTTCTTGCGGAGTTGGGGTAGGTTCAGCACAGCCAATAATTCCTACAAACACTAATACAAACAACTTTCTTTTCATTTCTATCTTAATCTTAAACTGTTACCTATTACTGAAACGGAGCTGAGGCTCATGGCCAATGCGGCAAGCATCGGACTCAACAAAAGACCAAATACAGGAAAAAGCACTCCTGCCGCTATGGGCACACCTAGCATATTGTAAACGAAAGCAAAGAACAGGTTCTGCTTAATGTTTCTCATCACATCTGTACTCAACTTCCGAGCTCTTACGATTCCATCCAGCTCCCCTTTAACCAAGGTAAGACTTGCACTCTCAATAGCTACATCGGTACCTGTTCCCATGGCAATTCCCACATTGGCCTGAGCAAGTGCCGGGGCATCATTGATTCCATCACCTGCCATAGCTACAATTTTTCCTTCTTCCTGGAGCGCTTTGACTTTCTCGTATTTGTTTTCCGGTAAGAGATCTGCTTCATATCCATCTAACCCCAACTTATCTGCAACCGCTTTGGCTGTGTTCTTATTGTCACCTGTGAGCATAATCACCTCCAGTCCTTGCTCCTGCAAATGCTTAATGGCATCAGCTGATGATTCTTTGATTGGGTCAGCTACGCTGATGAACCCTGCCACTTCCTTATCAATCACTACAAACATGACCGTTTGCCCTTCCAGCTGTCTTTGCTTCACATCTTCGTCATGCTCCTGATCCAGAGTTAAATCAAATTCCTCCAGGAGCTTTTTGTTGCCAATGGCTATTTGCAGCCCATCTACTTTGCCTGTAATGCCTTTACCAGTAATGGAGTTAAAATCGTCAACCCTCTGAGGTTTCAATCCTTTATTTTCAGCTCCCTCGACAATGGCATGTGCCAATGGATGTTCACTACTTGATTCAAGTGAAGCAACATTTTTAAGAATGTCGTCCGCACTATGTCTTTCATTAATGGACTGAACATCCTGCAATGATGGCTTCCCTTGTGTTATCGTTCCGGTTTTATCAATTACCAGTGTGGTCACCTTGTGCATTTCCTCTATGGCTCTGGCATCCTTTACCAAAATCCCCTGCTTTGCCCCCTTTCCGGTTCCGACCATGATCGACATGGGCGTAGCTAGTCCCAATGCACATGGACAGGCAATGATGAGCACAGTCACGGCACTGGTAAAGGCATAAACCAACTTAGGATCAGGGCCCCAAATCGCCCAAACGGCAAAAGAAATGATTGCAATTGTTACAACTATTGGCACGAAGTAGCTGGATACTTTGTCAGCCAGATTCTGAATAGGTGCTTTCGTTCGGCTGGCTTTATTGACCATCTCGATGATCTGGGAAAGCAGTGTATCGCTACCGACCTTTTGAGCTTTCATTTGAAAAGAGCTGGTACCATTGATCGTTCCCCCTATCACATTATCTCCTTCCGATTTCTCTACGGGAACAGGTTCACCAGTGATCATTGACTCATCGATGCTGCTTTTTCCTTCAGTAATCTCTCCATCTACCGGAATCTTTTCACCTGGTTTAATCTTAATAATGTCATCCAGCTTCACATGCTCTAATGGAATTGTCATTTCCTCACCATCTCTAATGACCGTTGCTTCAGGTGGTACCAGATTGAGAAGCTCCTTGATGGCAGAATTGGTTTGACTTCTTGCTTTTGCTTCCAATAATTGTCCTAATAGAATCAGGGTAAGAATGACAACTGCAGCTTCAAAATATAAGTGAACAGCTCCTCCTTCAGATTTGAATTGATCAGGGAAAATGTCAGGAAACAGCAAGGCAAAAATGCTAAACAGGTATGCAGCTCCAGCTCCCAATGTGATGAGAGTCCACATGTTTGGCGAGCGATTGATGATGGATTTGTACCCTCTCACAAAGAAATTCCAACAAGAGTAAAAGATGACCGGTGTACTTAACGCCAACTGCACCCAACCCCAGGTCTTTTCGTTGGCGATCCCGGATAAGGAAACACCTATCATCTCACTCATGGCGATGAAAAAGACAGGTAGCGTAAAAGCCACCGAAATCCAGAACTTGGTCAGCATTTTCTTGTATGCTTTCTGTTCCTCCGAACCATCATCAGCAGAGGCTTTTTTCGGTTCCAAGTCCATTCCACATTTTGGACATGATCCCGGATGATCCTGCTCTACTTCAGGGTGCATCGGGCAGGTGTAAATGGGTTTTGAACTTTCTTCCTTTTCCAAATCCATTCCACACTTAGGACAATCACCTGGCTTGTCATATTTCTTATCTCCTTCACAAAGCATGGGACAATAGTATTTGCCAGATCCTCCAGTGTCCTTCTTTTTAATTTCCGGCATGGGATGGTGATGATGCTCGTGAGACCCTGGAAGGTGAATATCATAGCGATCTCCGTCCTTTTGCAAGGCTTCTTTTAGTGTTTCAATTGGAATATGAGACTCCATTTGAACTACCGCTTCCTTATTTGCTAAATCAACGGCAACATCAGAGATACCCTCAACTGCTTTGAGCGTTTTCTCTACATGACTCTTGCAACCATTGCAGGTCATTCCGGAAATTTGATACGTGTGTTTCATGTGTATTGTCTATTTCTTATGGTCACCGGTTCGCCGGAGCGATGGAATTCGTCCTTTCAGGACTCATTTCATTTCATTAAAAAGTTAATGAAACAAAGTTCGGAGGAGCAAAACTGAATCGATTTCATAATCATGGTTTTAATTTACACAATTTTGTCAAGCGGTTTTCTATCCGATTGAAACATGGTTTTGTACTCAGACATACTGAGGCCTGTTTCCTGCTTGAACTGACCGGACAAATGATTAATGCTTGAATAATCAAGCATGGAAGCAATTTGAGAAAAGGAATGGGAACCATCCTGAATCAGCTCTTTGACCTTCTCGAGTTTCAATCGTAGGAAATACTTCTCAATGGTAATGTGTTCCCTTTGAGAGAAGACTTTGCTTAGGGAAGAATAATCCCTTCCCAATTCATCTGAAATCATGGTCGATAGCTTGTTCTTTCGTTGAATAGGAAGTTGGTCAATCATGTTAATGAGAAACACCTTTATTCGCTCGACAATGATTTCTTCCTTACTTTCTATCAATTCAAAACCATGTGCTTCAATGGTACCGGCGATGGATTCAAGATCAACTGATTTTGGATCAATCTCGAGCACTCCTAATTCAATAGAATGCACCTCCACACCGAGGGTAGTCAACTCGTCTTTGATCACTTTCTTGCAGCGATCACAAACCATGTTTTTGATGTGGAGGGTAGTCATGACATGGTTTCTTTAAAACCTCACTGACAATCCACCCCCACCGCCAAAGCGGTTATCATAACTCCCCATCAGTGAAAAGTTTCTAGACAGAAGATACTCAGCACCAGCGTTCCACACAATTTCTTTCGTAAAGTCCACATTGTTTTCCAATTTATTTACCAATCCGGCATCCAGCTGATATTCATAATATCCAAAGACGGAGAATTTTGGAAAAAGCATTAATGATCTACCTACACCTACCCTTGGTCTCAGTTCGTTATCAATCCGCACGTCCACATTAAACATGTATGGTGTGAACCATCGGATACCTGCCACCGCTGTGGTTTTTATATTATCCAGACTGTTGCGTGTCGCATTTTCAACATTTACACCCCCAAAGACACGCACATAATCGTAGAGATAATATTCATAAGAAAACTCAGTTTCAATGTTTTCATTCCAGCCATACTCTACCGCAAGATTGAACTGGTTGCGGATGTTGGATGAAACTACATTTAGCGCACCTGTGTGAGAAGCAATATCTGCCATGCCCCAGGTATAAAACTGATTGGTTTCGTGCACAAGCTTGGACACAGGATAGGGCTCCATTCGCGGATCTCTCGGTGTGTCATAACTTATAACACGCGCCATTCCACCCATCATGTGATAAAGGATGTGACAATGGAAGAACCAGTCACCATATTCATTTCCATAAAACTCAATCGTTACCTTTTGCATCGGTGGCACATTGACCGTATGCTTTAAGGGAGAATACTCCCCGTTCTCATTGATTACTCTAAAAAAGTGTCCATGTAGGTGCATTGGGTGGTGCATCATGGTAAGATTGTTGAAAGTGATCCTTGTTACTTCTCCTTCATTGATCTTAATCTTGTCGGTTTCAGAAAGTGGTATGCCATTCATACTCCAGATGTACCGGCTCATGTTACCTGTCAAGTTTAAGAGAATTTCTTTTACGGGAACATCCTCCGAGTAGGTTGTCTTATCTGGGGACTTGAGGTAATCATAGTTATATTCAGAAAACAGGCCACCCTTGCCATCAGGCATATTCATTCCTCCCATTCCTGCAGATTCCATATCGGTTGACGGTTGTGAAGTTTGCATCATTTTATCATCACCCATTCCGCTCATTTTAGTTTCTTCAGGATCGTCCTTTTTCATATCCATCCCCTGATGCATTGACATGTCATTTTTCGTGTTGTCCATGTTCATGCCGCTCATTCCATCCTTCATCTGCATTCCCCAGTTTTGCATCATTTTTTCGGGATCGTCTTGTTTTGGACGAAATTTCAGGGCTGGGGCTCCCATACGCATGTCCATCTTGGACATTTTCATCATCATGCCAATCTTGTCTGGTCGGGGTACTGAAGGTGCTGGCAGCATATCACCTTGCCCAAGAAAGGCAGAGGCGGTACCGGACCCATCTTGTGCAGTGATTTTAAACTCCATTTTGCCTTCTATTGGAATAGTCACAATAAAATCATACGTTTCGGCTATAGCGATAAAGGTCTTGTTGTGGGCAACAGGCTCCACATTCAGACCATCGGCAGAAACAATGGTAGGGTCTCCACCACCAAACGTCATCCAAAACTGCGTTGAAGCTGCGCCATTGATAATCCGTAACCTTACTTTTTCACCTGGCTTGAAGTCAGGGTATTCTTGCTTTTGCTCGCCATTCACCAAAAATGCCGGGTAATAAATATCTGCTATATCGGCACTTTCCATTCTCTGCCTCCAAAAATTAAGCTGTGCTCCCAGTGCTCCTCGAGCAATCACCTGGTTCAGTGGTGTGGCTGTTCCTTTTCGCCAGTTATACCATTCCGTCCCTCTTTTTAGAAAACGAAGAACGCTCATTGGATTTTCATTGGTCCAGTCTGAAAGCACCATCACCAACTCTTTATCATATTCAATCGTCTCTTCCTTTGGTTCAATGACAATAGAGCCGTAAACTCCACTTTGTTCCTGAAGCATGGTGTGAGAATGATACCAGTAGGTACCGGATTGCTTTAGAGGGAATTCATATTTTTGGGTATGGCCCGGTTCGATGGGTGGAGTGGTCAAATAGGGTACTCCATCATAAAAATTAGGTAAAAGCAACCCATGCCAGTGAACCGAGGTTTCCACGTCCATTTCGTTTTTTACATAAATGACCGCATATTCTCCTTCAGTGAACCTAAGAGTAGGACCGGGGATGCTACCATTTATCGTCATCCCTTTCACCTCTTTGCCGGCCTTGTTCACCATTTCCTGTTTCAGTGTGATCGTGTATTCTCTGACCGGGAGATTGTCCGCGTTTCCTTCTACTGATTTTTCTGTAAGGTTTTGAGCCTGACCTGAAAACACGCTTGTCAACAGAACGGATAGTAGAAATACGATTTTATTGTTTTTCATAATTCTTGATAATGTTTATTTGTCACCGATATAGTAACAGAATGAGCCGATTTTGGTATTTATATGATCAACTTCCTGAACGTCGGAAAATCCAGATTCTTGAATATACTCCGGCAACAACCCTTTGACATTGTCATTGGTGGTTTTAAATCCATCGAGCACCTGAACCAGGTAAAAGGCCGTTCGCATCATCCTGGACTTAGCCTGACCCCAGTCGCCAATGACCAGCTTTCCCCCCAGTTTCAGTACCCGATGAATTTCTTTCAAACTTCTCAATTTTGCCTCCTTATCCAGATGATGGAAGACCAAGCAACTAACTACTTTATCAAAAGAATTTGATTCAAATGGAAATGTGGTTCCATCATAAAGTTTCAAAGGAATGCTCAAGCTATTTTTTGTCAGTTTATGATTTGCTATTTCTCTTATTTTCGGATCTATGTCGAGCCCCGTGAAATGACTATTGGGTGCCTTTTTTGCTGCAATCAGCAGATTGGCACCCGTACCAAAACCAAACTCAAGAATATGTTCTCCATTAGCAGGATTTAAGTGATCGACCAGCAAGTTTCTAAACTTACGTTCCGGCATGGTTAGCTTAATGGCCAGATCATACCAAACACTTAACCAGTCATAACCTAAAGCAGGGGTGTATTCCTTGGAGCTCATTATTTCACTGCTCTAGAAGAGCTATGAGTTTTGATAATTTTCCATTCTTCGTCAATCTTTTTCAAAATTGATGTAGCTGTCGCTTTACGTTCCACCTTGCGGCCATCTTCCTTCAAGACAATGTTGTAGATATAGGACTCAGTTGTGAATGCATACGGCATATCCAACAATACCGATATTTCATACGCACTAAAAGTGAATGATTCAAAATGACCCAGTTCCGGCCCAATGTGATTGGCGATATAGTCTCGATATGTTCCTTCAATTTTGCCCTGTTCTAAAACTTGAGAATCTTCTGTAAATAGGGCATAGGACTCTGTCACATCCAGACTTTCGAGCGTCTCTTTGTATGTCTTCATTACCTTTTTTACCGCATTTTCTTCTGCGGTTAAATCAACCACTTCTTCCTGAGTTGACTCATTTTCTTGATTTTCATTCGAGGTGGGGGTGACACAGGATGATACAAAAACCAGTGTCGTAAGTAGATATAATAAATTCTTCATGGTGTTGGTTGTTTTAATTATTGGGTATTTAACTCTTCCAGATATTCTATTAATTGTGCCTTTTCGCTATCGCTCATTTCTGCTTCTGGGTGCATCCAGAGGTATTCTTTCAGGGGCATCTCATCATCACGGATTTGTGACATCATTGAGCGAATTTTTTCGCGCTGCATTCGTCCTGAATATTCCTGAAAGGTGGAGAAGTTCAATTCTTCCTTGCCTTCATCGATGTGCTTTTGAAGAAACCAGACCACAGGACGAATCCTGCCGTACCAAGGATAGTTTGTGTTGTTGCTGTGGCAGTCATAGCAAGACGCTTTTATCATCTTCTGTATGGTGATAGGCGCCTCAATCGCTAGTAGAAAGTCAAATTTTGGTACTTCATCACTCTGATTTTTGGGCACAGGAATGAATTGTATTCCTATACCCAAAATCAAAATAATTATAACCGCCTTTTTCATCACTGCTGATTAAAGGCTGATTACTTCCTCTACTTTGCCACACTTCAGCATTGAGGCACCAAAGAGTGGATTTCTGATCTCTTCATTTGCACTTAGCCACATTCCTCCCTTGTTGCCATTATACATTGGGCAATACTGGTGGTATAGGGTTCTGTCTGCACCAACAATAGCAGTCAGGTCTTTTATGTCCTGGCTCAAGGCCTCAAAATGCTCTCTTTGATGCGCAATTTCGCTCTCAGAGATATGCTCGCCGTGGTTTTTAGCTACTTCAACAATCTCCTTTAATTCAGCTTGTTTATCTGCATCAAATTGAGTCACATCGAGACCTCCCAAGGCAGTAGCTAGTGTTCCTCCCGCTTTAGCAGCTTCCTCCTGATTGTCATTTACAAGGGCATCCTTGACTACCAGGTAAGCATCAACAATCGGTGTTAAAGCATTTCCTTTCTGCTCCTCTTTAGTTGCTGTCTTCTCAACTTTAGCAGCTGTTTCTGCTGGGTTATCAGCTGCTTTCTCTTCCTTTTTTGCAGAGCTGCAAGAAGCAATCGCTAGTGCTAGCCCAAGTGTCAATAGTGTTGTTTTCATTGTATTTAAGTTTAAAAGTTTAATTGATTGATTGATTTAAATGTTCTTCTACATTCCCGCAGGTAAGCATGGCATCCCCGAAATACGGATTCAGCACTTTGTCTGAATCACTGAGCCAGAATGCGCCTTGATTGTCCATAGCCATTGGGCAGTACTGACGGTAACCATCTACTTCTACCTGGTATTTTTTTAGGGTATGAAATAATTGATCACTTAAGGGTGAAAGCATCATTCGAGCTTTTTCCAGATCAGTTTCATTTTGAATACCTTCAGTAGATTTCTGCAGTATGCTCAGGTCTTTCATCCATTCCATGTGTGCCTCATCCTTCACTAACTTCATATCTACTTCATTAATAGCCATCTGAAGGTTTTCAGCTTTCCTGGCTGCTGTTTTCACATCACTTTCTATGAGCGCATCCTTCACCTGGAGATAGACTGAAAAGACAACCTGAAGTTGCTCTTTAAATTCAGGATCACTTTCAAACGTTTGTTCAGATTCATTCACCTGAAGCATGTTCATTTGATTATTGCTTTGAGAAGATTCTTGGTTCATTCCTCCCTGTCCGTCCGGCAGGCGGGCGTGATTATGTCCGGTCATAGCAGCTCCTCCTTTTGGGCTCATCATGCTTGGTTTGCCTGCAAGCTGTGCCGCAGCATCAATACTAAACGTTCCATTCACAGCAATTTCTTCACCTGTTTCCAACCCTTGCTCAATGATGTAAGCATCTCCAAGTGATGGGCCAAGCGTCACTTCACGCATTTTGAAATGCAATCCCTGATCAGAGGATAGCTTCACATAAACCACGGATCGTTTGCCTGTCCACATCACTGCAGATTTGGGTACGGTCAATTGATCGACTGTCTTTCCCAGTTGAGCTTTCACTTCACCGGAAGCAAACATCTCAGGCTTCAATATTCGGTCATTGTTTTGGGTGACAACTCTCGCTTTTGTCACACGCGTTTTGGGATTAATCACAGGATCGATGTAATCAATCTTGCCTTTAAAAGTTTGTCCCGGAAGTGAACCAATATTGAATTGAATTGAATCACCTTTATTAATCCAGGACAGGTCACTTTCATACACATCGAACAGCACCCAAACTCTGGATAGGTTCGCAATCTCATACAGGGTTTGTCCTCTGTTTACATAGTCTCCAAGATTGACCTTCTTGCTAGTTACATAGCCCGACTGATCCGCTAGTACCGGAAACTGATCCTGAGTCTTTCCAGTAGATATGATCTGATCTATTTGAGATTCGGTCAGCTTCCAGTTCTTCAGCTTTTCCCTGGCCGCTCGATATAAATTGGGCTGACTTTCTCTGATTTTATAAGCCTCGAACAGCTCTTCCTGAGCAGTTACCAACTGAGGTGAATACAAACTTGCAATCACGCTTCCCTTACTGACATACTCTCCTGTAAAATTCACAGCAAGCTTTTCAATCCTTCCTGGAAAGTGTGTGGTCTGGCTGAAGATCAATCGTTCATCTTCCTGCACTTTGCCGTTCAATCGAATGGTTTTCATCGCAGACTCGCTACCCACATTAGCGGTAACAACATTGGCCAACTGCATGGCTGTGGGTGACATGGTAATAGCCATAGGGTCAATACCTTCTCCATTGTCGTCTTCTAATGGAATGAGATCCATCCCACATATAGGACAAGAGCCAGGTTCATTTTGTCGAATCTGCGGATGCATAGAGCATGTCCAAACGGTCTCTCCATTGATGACTTCAGTGTGCGAATGTTCCGCTTCCGAACTTCCACCAAAAAAGGCCCATCCAAGCAGCAAACCACCTGCGAGGGTTGCTACAATCACAACGATTAGTGTTCTTATGGATATTTTCATTTCAATACTTTTTAGCTGTCAAATAATTAAGCTTAGCCACTGCAACGTGATAGTCCATCATCGCTGTAGCCTTCATTTTTTTATACTTTAAGAGTTGTTGTTGCGTACGCAATACCTCTTCGAATTCTTTTCCTGAGTTTCCATATGCTGAAAGTAGGAGGTTAAGCACCTGCTGCGTCTCAGCAATTTGCTCGTCATAGAGCTGTAGAAGTTCCATTTGTTTTACTCGGTCGAAATCAGCCATTTCATATCCGGATATGAGCTGATTGATTCGATCCTCTTTTTGAAGTGAATAACTTTCCTGCATTAGCTGTGCTTCTTTCTTTGCCGCTTTGTACTTCCCTCTGAAAATGGGGATTCCTACAGTGACCATAGGCATCAAAGCGTTTTGACCATTGTCAGGAACAGACATGTCTGTTCGTTCACTGACAATCACGTAATCCAAACCCACCCCTAGCTTTGGCAATCCTTGCTTCTCAGCCAAAACTTCTTGTTTCTTGCTTGCCTCTAATCGAATTTCCAACTCGTCTAACACAGGGTTATTAGCTAGCAAGGAATCTCGATTGACTGCCAAATCAGTGACCATTAGGGAATCTTTTACCACAATTTCTGCACCCTCTTCTCTATTCAAGAGCTTGTTGAATGAGGTCACCAATGGTTGCTTTTTCTTTCTGAGAATTTCCAAATTGGTCAATGCATCCTTGAGCATGATGTCCACTCTAAGTACATCAACCAACGTCCCTTGATCATTTTCAAACCTAGTGGTTGCAATGGTCTTGTATGACTCAAGGATTTCTGCATTCTCGCTTTCCAGCACAATCCATTTATCCAATTCATAGAGCGGATAGTAGGCCGCCGCAACTTGATAATAAAGCTTATTCCGAGCATCCAAAAAGACCTGATATTGAGCTTCTGCATTGAGTGCTGCTACATCACCGCTTGCTTTTAATGCTCCAAACCAAGGGAACATTTGAGTGAGTGAGAACCGTGCTCGCTGTGGGCCAACTCTTGTTTCAACCGGAGAGATAAAATATCCAAATGAAAAGGTGGGGTCCTGTAGGCTGTTAGCCTGAGGAATTCTTTCCAATGCTGCTTCGAAAGCTTTGTACTTGGCTTCTAGTCCAGGATTGTTTTCCGCTGCAAATTGAAAGTATTCCTCTAAAGTTTGAGCACTTCCTGGAAGCACCACACTTAAGGTCATTACTATGATTAGATACTTTTTCATTGCTTATTCAGTTTTCGTTCCTCACGCATACAATACAGTACCGGCACCACGAAGTATGTGATTGCCGCCACGGCCATTCCTCCAAAGGCTGGGATTGCCATAGGGATCATGATATCTGATCCTCTTCCGGTAGATGTAAGAATTGGAAGCAAGGCAATGATGGTTGTGGCAGAAGTCATCACAGCTGGTCGGATTCTTCGTAACCCTGCTTCTACTACTGCATCACGTATTTCGGGGATCGTTTTGGTTCTGTTCCGATCAAAACTTTGATCCAGGTAAGTCCCCATCAACACACCATCGTCTGTGGCTATTCCAAACAAGGCAATAAAGCCTACCCACACCGCTACACTGAGGTTGATGGTTTTGATCTGAAAGAGGTCTTTGAAGTCAATCCCCAGTAATGAGAAGTTAAAAAACCAATCTTGTCCATAAAGCCAGATCATGATAAATCCACCACTAAATGCCATGGCGATTCCGGTGAAAACCATCAGTGAAGTGGTCGTGGACTTGAATTGGAAATAGAGGATTAGAAATACGATTCCAAGCACAAGTGGGACAATGATAGCCAATCGCTTTTCTGCGCGTACCTGGTTTTCATAGCTGCCGGAGAATTTGTAACTGATGCCCGAAGGAACATCTAATTCACCACTATCAATTCGCTCCTGGATAGTACGCTGTGCATCATTCACTACCTCCACTTCTGCAAAGCCATCTCGTTTATCAAAGAGGACATACCCAACAAGGAAAGTCTCTTCACTTTTGATGGCTTGTGGCCCTCTCACATATTCAATTTCCACCAACTGCCCGAGTGGAATTTGTGCTCCTGTCGGAGTTGGAATCAATACCTTGGCTAGCGACTCAGGATCGTCACGGAGCTCTCTGGGGTACCTTACGCGTACAGGAAATCGTTCTCGCCCCTCAACTGTCGTAGTGACTTTCATGCCACCAATGGCAGTTTCAATGGTTTGCTGTACATCTTCAATACTGAGTCCATATCGAGCAATCTGTTCCCTGTTGATATTCAGATGCATGTAAGGTTTCCCAACTATTCTGTCAGCAAAGACAGCTTCTGTTTTCACTGATGGAACTCGTTTAAGGATCTCCTCCAGTTGCAAACCGAAATCTTGTATCGTCTGCAAATCAGGCCCATATACTTTGATTCCCATTGGAGCTCGCATGCCTGTTTGAAGCATAACCAATCGGGTTTCGATTGGCTGCAACTTCGGAGCTGAAGTCACGCCAGGTATTTTGGTCACCTTGATGATCTCATTCCAGATATCATCCGGAGACTGAATTTCCGGTCGCCAGTTACGGAAGTACTTTCCATTACTATCTTCAATGAGCTGCTTTTCGAGAGATGTTAGAAGCTGGAAGTTGGAAGCTAGACTGATGGTGTCTTCTCCGTCAAAATACCACTGTTTTTCTCTATCTAATTTCTTCCTTCTAACTTCTCCCCTCTGACTTCTAACTTCTTCTCCCTCCTCTAATACATAATGACCATTCTTATCCACTTCAAACCTCAATCTCCTTCCTCTATCATCAACTTTATACTCAGACTTGTAGTTGATCACATTCTCATACATGGAAATAGGTGCAGGATCCAATGCTGATTCCACTCTACCCAGTTTACCGACCGTCAGATCCACCTCGGGAATATTGGTTAGCAACATATCCAGCTGGCCAACCACTTTTCGATTGTACTCAATGCCTGAATGTGGCATGGAAGTAGGCATAAGCAAGAAACTTCCCTCGTCCAGTGATGGCATAAACTCTTCGCCAACACCAGGGAAGGCATGAGCGAATGTCGACCAGACTTTGGAGGTCTGAACCTCAACACCCATCGCCTCAAATCCTTTGGATACAAAGCCAAATACCGAGCTGAATCCTAGCCAGATATTGGCTGCCAAAAGGATTAGAAAGGTTGGAATGAGCATGAATTTGACCCTATTGGCCAGGCACCATTTTAGTATGGGCTTGTAGTAGTATTGAAGCAATGTGAATGCTCCTAGGATAACTCCAATTAGAAGCGCAACAAAAAGCACATTGGTAAATACGCTTTTACCAGCTCCCAGAGGCAACCAATATTTACCGAGCAGCCAAACCACACCAACAACAGCCAGAATGAGTTCAGCCTTGTCTATTAACCCACTGTACCATTTTTGAGGACGTTCTTTTCTTTTATACCAAGCTTTGAAGAAAACCAGTGATCCGAAAAGTAGCAGCATGATCCCGCCCCAAATCTGGCCAAATGCTAACCCCACTATCCCTATGAGGATCAAGCCAAGGTTTACGACTTGTTGCACCTTCTCATTTTTAATTCTGGCTCCAAAGAACCAGTAAGCCAATGTGGGTAAAATCAATAATGACACGATGAGTGCCGCAACCAATGCAAAAGTTTTGGTGAAGGCCAGCGGGCCAAATAGCTTGCCTTCAGCTGCCTGCATGGTGAACACAGGAATAAAGCTGACAATAGTAGTAGAGACTGCAGCAAGTATGGCAGTTGCTACCTCTGCAGAACCATTGTAAATCGTCGTGATTAACTTTTGATCCGCTGGAGCTTCGTCCAGATGCTTGATGATATTCTCAGAAAGTATAATCCCCAAATCCACCATTGTTCCAATCGCAATGGCTATCCCGGAAAGTGCTACTATGTTGGCATCTACACCGAAGTAGCGCATGGCAATGAACACCATGAGCACCGAGATGGGTAAAATACTGGATATCAGAAATGAGGCTCTTAGATTGTACACCATAACAATCACTACCAGAATCGAAATCAGGATTTCCAATGAAAGTGCCTCTTCAAGTGTGCCCAGTGTTTCATAAATCAATTGGGATCGATCATAGAAAGGCACAATGGTTAGCTGGCTCTCTTTCCCATTCGCGAGTGTTTTCTTTGGAAGTCCCGGAGCAATCTCCTTGATCTTGTCTTTCACATTGTTAATGACCTCCAATGGATTTGCACCATATCTGGCGACCACCACTCCACCTACTACTTCAGCCCCGTCTTTATCTAGTAATCCTCTTCGAGTAGCCGGGCCAAGTGATACACGACCAATGTCCATAACTCGGACAGGTACATTGTCTTGAACAGCAACAACTGCTTTCTCCAAATCCTCAACTGACTTGATGTAGCCCAACCCTCTGACCAGATATTCGGCCTGGTTGATTTCAATGGTTTTAGCTCCGACATCTTTATTCGATTGCTTGACAGCCGTCATGACTCGATGCAGCGGGATGTTATAGGCTAACAGCGCATCCGGATTTACATCAATCTGGTATTCCTGAACAAATCCACCAATTGAAGCTACTTCTGAAACTCCTTCGGTAGCATTCAATCCATACTTCACATAGAAATCCTGAACGGTGCGGATCTCATGTAAGTCCCATCCCCCTGTAGGATTTCCACTCTTATCTCTTCCTTCTATGGTGTACCAATACACCTGTCCAAGTGCTGTCGCGTCTGGGCCTAGGGTAGGTTGAACTTCATCCGGCAATAGGCCAGATGGAATGGAATTGAGTTTTTCCAGAATCCGTGAACGACTCCAGTAAAATTCAATGTCTTCATTGAAGATGATGTAGATACTGGAAAAGCCAAAGATGGATGAGCTTCGGATGGATTTAACACCCGGGATACCTAAGAGATAGGTCGTCATTGGATAGGAGATTTGATCTTCGATATCCTGAGGCGACCGCCCTTGCCATTGGGTGAAAACAATCTGCTGATTCTCCCCGATATCGGGGATCGCATCAACAGGCACTGGATCAGAAGGCAATGCGCCTACCTGCCAGCCAAATGGAGCTGTTACAATTCCCCAGGCAAAGAAGCCTATGAGTATGAGAACAGTTACAAGCCTGTTTTCTAAAAAGTATTTTATGATTCGATTGAGCATGTATGATGATTTGATTTGATGATGGATTAATGTGCCAATGACAAATCAGCACATCGAATAATCAAAAAATCAGTATATCATATAAGGAAGACCTGGTGAAGGATCGATATGTCCTCTGTGACCAGAGGTGGGTCGTACTCCGTGTATTGTGGATTTACCTCATCTATTGAAAAGACATCAAGATATGAGACAACAAATGCCGCAACAAACTCGAAATTCAGTGTACTTTGCTCTAAAGTTGGTTTAAACTCATCCTCAACTTCTATGCTGAGGTATTCATTCTCGCAACAAGGCATTTTATCCAGATAGGTTTTTCCATCGGACTTGCCTTCACATTTTTTATCCATGTCAGCCATTCCACAATCCAGGTGCTCATGTCCAATCATCAATTTGGCTTCTACAGCAAGTCCCCCACAGAAGTGAGTTCCTA
Organism: Cyclobacteriaceae bacterium; assembly: GCA_965229505.1. Taxonomy (GTDB): domain Bacteria; phylum Bacteroidota; class Bacteroidia; order Cytophagales; family Cyclobacteriaceae; genus UBA6059. Next base: position 3,728,771 of record OZ245881.1, on the reverse strand, counting down.
CGGCAAAACCCAGATGACTTGTAAGCATCAGGAGTGCAAGCGATATGGAGACAATTCTTTTCAACTAAACAAATATAACTAATCCGTTGCGTCCACTTTTACAAAACTTTGGGTAGTGTCTACAAGATTCTGATTTGGTCATGACCGAGCTATGCTTCTAATTACCTTTTCCAGCTTTCAACGGCAGCTGTGGTACCGGAGTATCGTGCGCACCGTCCTTGCAGCAAAAGGGTAGATTATCATATGCTTTGGGGTCCCTGTACAGATCGTCGGCATGATAGCCCACCTTGGTGATCCGTTCACGTATGGTCTGTGGGTCAGTCTTTTTGGGGTTGTATACTACCGTAACCACCTTATTCTCCAGATCAAGATCAGAGCTCTTCACCCCTTTCTCATAAGCCAGATCATATTCAATAGCCTCCTTACACATCTCACAGATAGCAGAGGTCTTGATTGAAATGCTGTATCCCTCAGCCACTTCAATGGGCTGCTGTTGTGCCAGACAAACATTGGCTGTCACAACAATTACGATTAATAATAATTGCTTCATCATCTCTTAATTTTATATCTAAAACCTGCATAGATCATCCTACCGGTAATAGGTGCCCAGACAATCGATGCATCAAAATTATCTCCAAAAGGGTTAGACGGATCAATAATTGGGTCATCTTGTGTAAAACCAAGTAAGTTTTCCGAACCTACATAGACGCTCCCCCAGCGATACCCCCTACTCACCTGTGCGTTGAGCAAAAAGAAATCGGGACTAAATCCAGCTCGCTGCAACCCTACTGGTTTATCACTTGTATTGGGTAGTCTCTTCTGGCCATACCACTGCAATGTCGCGTCTACCTTCCAGCGATCATATTTGGTCGCGTATGCTGCATTCACAAATACTCTATCTCTCGAAGTGTAGGGCACCTGCATCAACTGACCATTGATAGTGGTTTGGACATCATAGTACTTATACGCACTCTTCAAACTGAAAAATTCATTCAACTGATAAGTAGCTTCAAGTTGAAAGCTATGAGCAAATGAACGGCCATCCAGGTTATAAACACTAAGCTGATCTGACCTCTGATCCATGTCGTAGATGATCTGATTTTCGAAGGTGGTGTAGAAGTAGTCCCCTACCAAGGTCAGGTTCTTGCCCCCAAGTTTTATATCTGCTACCATGCTACCGCCAATATTCCAGGTCACTTCCGGCTCGGGCGCCTCCTGGACCACCAATCGCCTGCTCGACACCAGCGCGTTGCTGCTTTCCACCACTACGTTGGCCACCCTGTAGCCCCTACCTGCGGCAGCTCTCACCGTAAAACCATCAGTGAATTGATATCTCGTGTGAAGTCGTGGTGTCACGAAAGTGCCATAAAGATTGTGAAAGTCTGTACGACCCCCAGCAATCAAACTAAACTTGTCATTGGGCAAATAGCTGTACTCGTAGTAAACACCTGGCACTACCTCCTGTCTTGCAAAGGTCGAGTCAGCAAACACTTCATCGAAATCATCATATAAGAAGCTCACGCCAGTCTTGTATTGATGAAATGAGCTACCGATGATATTCTGAAATATTACATTACCATAGAGCGTAGTTTCTTTTCCCCGATACTCATTACGACCAAACCCACCATCGATATCGAGATGGCTTGCTGAGTAAATGAACCCCCAACCTTTGTACGGCTTATGCTGGAAGAGTAAACCACTCTTACCAAAGATTTCCAGCCTTGTGGTATTATTGATGAAACCGTACTCTGGTGAACTCAATAGATCATCACCAAAATCAAATCCTACTTGCCCGCCAGCCTTTTCGTCACGCATCACCTGAATCCCTATCTGAGACATCAATTTGCTACTGCTATATTTATAGCGGTTCATGATGTTGATCTGCCTGGACTTGGGTAGATCCAGAAAGCTGTCATCATTTTGATCAATCTCACTTGCGAAGTAGTTAGAATGAAGCAACAATGCCGAACTCCAATGGTTATTTATATCCCATGCATGATTGAGGTTGACTTCTGCCCTACCGAAAGAGTTGACATAGCTATTGAGGTAGAGCTTCTCGCTGTTCTCAGGTTTCTTTAGTTCGACATTGATCTGGCCAGTCATGGATTCATAGCCATTGACCACTGTGCCGGCCCCCTTGCCCACATCTATTGATTGAATCCAAGTGCCCGGAACAAATCCCATCCCAAAACGACTAGCCAGGCCTCTGACGTGAGGAATGGTTTCCCTGCTGATTTGCACATAGTCTCCACCAAGGCCAAGCATTCTAATAGTTTTGGCACCAGTAACAGCATCTGTAAATGAGACATCCACTGAGGCATTGGTCTCAAAGCTTTCCGATAGGTTGCAACAGGCTGCTTTGGTCAACTCCGCCTCTGTGATAATCTCGATATGTTTGGACTCAACTGCGTCCAAGAAAGTGCTACTCGACTGGACAACTACTTCATCCAGCTGTTGGGAATTCTCTTTGAGCATGATGTGCATAGGGGACTTGCTATCTGCCTGAATAGTGTCGGGCAGGTAGCCCGTGTAACTGACTACCACGTCGGCATTCATTCTGGTAAGTGTCAGATCAAATCGACCTGATGCATCCGTAATGGTACCATTGCTCGTATTGAGCTCTTGTATCGTTGCACCAATTAAGGGCTGGTGCTGATCATCAGCTACCATACCTGAAATTTTCTGAGCAACGACCTGCTGAGCAAAGAACACAGTAAAAAGAAGTAATACTTTTTGATGCATTGAAATGTGATTAAATGATAATTGAAACTACGTCGACGCACGAGTCGACTGCTTAACTATCATTGTATCATATCAAGAACTGCTGAACCAAGACTGGAATGTCTTTGTCAATAAGTGGCGGGGCATGCAGGTCAATAAAGGGATAAGTGACCAACATTGGATCAGCATCGATCAAGACATACGCCACTTCATTGACTATGCTCGTCTCAGCAGTTAGGTCAACATCCGAAAGGGTTTTTTGAAGTTCCTCCAACCTTAGCTCTTCGGTAGTATTCTCGCAGCATGGCATGGGATTTCCGCCTTCATCCTGACATCCTTTGGCGTGATCATTTATCTCTACAGACATCAACCTACCCATACAGTAGTGCTTACTGACCGTTACTCCCGTCGTTGCAAAGAGTAGCAACGCGACTAGGAAGATCTGTAGATAAGTATGTCTTGATTTGATCACAATGCAAATATACGAAGTATTTGACACCAGGGTTTGCATGGTCTTCTACTTCAAATCCCGACTTATGGGGAATGTGATACACATTGGCCATCACGAGTGAGGTGCTATCGCAACACAGTTCATGGATAATATCCTCCAGGAGACCATTACCTATATAGGCACGTGGTTTGAAGCTTAAGGGTGAACCAAACAGGAAACTAGATATGATAAGTAATAAGAGAGGAAATGACTTTATGAGCGGATTTGCGAACGACAATTATTTAGCCGAATTCGCAACGAGCAACCCTTCACATCCATCACCAGTCACCAATGTGGCAGAAAATGAGGAAGCCTATTCATTAGAAATTGGGCTACCCGGATTCTCTAAAGAAGAAATCCAGGTAAACCTGGCAGACTTCCAACTAATCGTGACTGGCCAAAGGTCGGAGACAAAAGACAATGTTGACGGGCTCGTACAGGAACCAGAGAGTAAGACTTTTAGAAAAGCCTTCTTTGTTGCAGACCACATTGATAAAGAAAGCATTTCGGCAAAATTTGAGAACGGTCTGTTGATCATCAATCTTCCAAAGAAGTACGAACTCAAGAGTCAATCTTCGATCATAGAAATTGACTAGTCTCGGGTAATTCAACCCTATTTTTTCACCCTAAACACAAACCAATGATGAATACGAATAGCAAAATATTAGTACCAATAGATTTTTCAAATGTCTCGCAAGCCGGTCTAGCTACGGCCATTGACGTTATGTCAAAAACGAATACAGATCTTGTGATCTTTAATGTAGTTGAAGAGCCTCACACAGGTTCATTCAAGGTGGATGGAGACATATCCGCCCGACTTGCTAATCAGCAGGAGCAGGGTAGATATGTAATAGAGCTTACCAAGAAACGAAAGAGGGAACTGGCCACACTCTTATCAGAATATGATTTGGATTCTAACCGGGTCGAGAGTATGATTTATGTTGGCCAATTCCAAAATGTACTCGAAAGCATTGTGGATGAGCGTGATGACATATCCCTGGTAATCATGGGTACATCTGGGGAAACCAGCACCAGCGAGTATTTCAGAGGCAACCGCGCCACACAATCCGCCAGAGCGCTTGACATTCCCGTACTCACAGTGAAAGGATTTGAGCCCGTGAGTAACTTGAAGAGACTCTTGCTCTGGGTAGATAAGGATAAGTTCATTAACGAACGTATGACAACCCTCAGCGGACTGTCTAATGCGTTGGACTTGCAAATAGTTCTATTAGGAGTTGCTCATTCGATGAGTGAAGCACCGACTTTAAAGCATTCACTAAAGACTTTCGCAGAGCGGAATGGTTTCAAAAACTATGAAGTAATGACCATGGATGATGGTGATGAAATTGAGAAGATAGCACACACGATTAAGACAGGTAACTATGATGCGGTAGCTACCCTCTCTAATAAGACTTCAGGCTTTATGCGACTATTCGTAGGAGATGATATTGAAGAGATGATCAATGAAATGGATGTGCCGGTCATTGCCGTCACTGACTGATCAACAAGCTTACTACTTAAGTAGAAGAGGCTTTCTGTAAAAGGAAAGCCTTTTTTTATGACCCTAGCTCGGGTCAGACCGAATAAGTCCTAAGATTTTCAATGTTCGGATGTAACCTTTCGATTGCCGGTAGGTATTCCAAACCATTGTGCAACCTTTATCACTTGCTCCCAGTCTACTTCATAATCCAATAATATCACTATGTTCAAAATCTTCCTGATCTCAGCGATCCGCAATCTTCGCAAAAACAGCGTCTATTCTTTTATCAACATTAGCGGTCTTGCCATTGGTATCGCCAGCGCAATCCTCATCCTGCTATGGGTCAACGATGAAACGACTTACGACAAGTTTATCCCCAAGGCCGACCGACTTTATCAGGTGTGGGTCAATGCTGAATTTGATGGAGAAGTCAATTCGTGGAACTCTGTACCCCTACCCACCTATGATGCCATGAAGGACGCACACAGCGCCATCCTGGAGTCTACAGTCGCGGGATGGGGGGGTGATCGGCTTCTGTCCCACGGAGACAAAAGAATTATCCAGCGAGGGTACTATGTCGGCAAGGAGTTTTTGGACATGTTCGAGTTTGAAGCTGTACGTGGTGACGCCAAGCAGGCACTGAAGGATCCGAGTTCCATTGTGATCACAGAAAAACTAGCTAAGATCATCTTTGGAGATGATGACCCTATCGGGAAAATTCTGAAAGTCGAAGACGAAAGCCCATTGCAGGTCACTGCAGTCCTAAAAGACCCGCCTATCAACTCTAGTTTTGAATTCGAGTATCTCATACCCTGGGAACAGCGCGAAAAGGTCAATGACTGGGTAGTTCGCAACAGAACTAACTGGGGTAACTACTCCTTTCAAGTCTATGTGGAGCTCGATGATCCCTCTAAAGAGCAAGAGGTAGAGCAAGCTGTATATAGCATGCTGGAGGAGAACGGTGAGGATGACTTGCCACGCCACTTCTTCCTACACCCGATGCTGAGGTGGAGGCTTTATTCAGAATTTGAAAATGGCGTAGAAGCGGGCGGAAGATATCAAACCGTCCAACTATTTACGGCCATCGCATTGTTCATTCTGATCATTGCCTGTATCAACTTCATGAATCTTGCCACAGCCAGATCAGAAAAGAGGGCAAGGGAAGTGGGTATCAGAAAAAGCCTGGGCTCCAGCAAGACAAGTATCATCTTCCAGTTTCTGGGAGAGTCCCTGCTGATTACTACCATTTCATTCGTATTCGCCATTATCCTTGCCTTGATCGCACTGCCCTATTACAACACCATGGTCGACAAGACTTTGGTCATCGACTTCTTATCCATTCAGTTCTGGGCATTCGCATTCGTCATGATTGTAGTCACCGGGTTGATTTCGGGTAGTTATCCGGCATTCTTTCTGTCCTCATTCAGGCCTGCTGTGACTTTGAAGGGCACTATCAAGACAGGTAAGGGTGCCTCGCTACCGCGAAAAGTGCTTGTTGTGCTACAGTTCGGTTTTTCGATACTACTGATGGTAAGCACATTGGTCATTTACCAACAAATAGAGCTCGTACAGAACCGGGAACTGGGCTATGATCAGAACTATCTGATCAGCGTACAGCGCACAGATGCCATCGATGACAACTATGACGTGCTGAAGAATGAGCTTATCCAGTCTGGAGCAGTTGAAAACATGACCAGATCCAATGGCAAGATCACACAGATCAACTCCAACAACTTCCTGGGGTGGCCCGGAAAACCGGAAGACCTGAGAGTGATGTTTGTAACCATCGTCACGGAATACGACTATGCCGAAACTATGGGTGTGAAGATGCTCCAGGGCCGGGACTTTATGAAGGAGTTTGCCAGTGACAGTGATGCCATCGTCATCAACAAGGCGGCTCTTGACTTGATGGGCCTTGAAGACCCTATCGGAACCAATCTTGACCTGTGGGGTGAGAAAGCAAAGATTATCGGCGTGATGGACAATGTGCTGATGGGATCACCCTACGAGCCGGTGAAACCTTCATTTATGATAATGGATGACTGGGGAGGCTATGTAAGTCTCAGGCTTAAGAAGGGTGCTGATCTTCAAACCAGTCTTGCCACTGTAGAGGAAATCTTCAATAAGCATAATCCTGCCTATCCATTCGAATACAAATTCGCTGATGTAGAGTTCCAGGATAAGTTCAGCATCATCAACCTCACTCAGAAACTGTCGGGCTTGTTTTCTATTCTGGCCATTTTTATCACTGGTATGGGGCTCTTTGGACTAGCCAGCTTTATGGCAGAGCAGCGCACCAAGGAGATCGGGATTAGAAAGGTGCTGGGAGCTTCTATCACACACTTAATCGGTTTGATTTCAAAGGACTTCTCGATTTTGGTATTCATCTCATTTCTGATCACCGCACCGCTCACTTATTTCTTGTTAGACGAGTATCTCGAGCGATATACGATCCGAGTGGATATAGCCTGGTGGGTATTCCCATTGGTGGGACTGGTGGCTCTTGGTTTTGCGCTAGCGATAGTCGCCAATCAAGCCGGTCGAGCAGCCAGGATGAATCCGGTGAAGTCGCTCAGGCAGGAGTAGAGTTGACAAAAAATCTATTGTCAAGTATTATGACAAAAGATTTTTTGTTAAAACGCATTCCCGCTAATTGCTTAACATTAGCCTGTGAAACATCAGGTACGTACTGCCCTAGTCTTCTTTTTGATCGCCGCGCTGATTGGATGGGCACTGAGGTCCGTACAATCGGGTTGGCTGATACTCAACTTCAAGTACCTCCTTCACACTCATTCTCATGTGGCATTGATTGGCTGGGTGTACAATGGCTGCTTCATCATCCTTCAAAGGACTATTATTGGTGATAACACGAGGACTTCCTATTACAATCGCCTCTTTTGGATCACACAAATCACCATCCTGGGAATGCTGTTTTCCTTCCCATTTCAAGGTTACGGGGCGGTATCGATCACCTTCTCCACCTTGTACATCTTTGCATCTTATGCCTTGGGTTGGAGAGCATCTATTGATGTAGATTCCAATACAAAGCCGGTCAGGACACTCGTCAGAGCAGGAGTCGTTTTTCTTTTCCTGTCAAGCATCGGCCCATTCGCATTGGGCTACTTCATGAGTCAGGGGTTGGGAGATAGTATCTACTACAAGCTCTCCATTTATTGGTTCCTGCACTTCCTCTACAATGGGTTCTTCCTCATGGTCATGGCAGCTTATGCCATCAAGTATTTCCCCCCGCTCAAGCAAAAAGGAGCCATTGCCTGGAGTATAGTGATATCCACTTTCACGCTATTCCTCTTATCAGCCCTATGGACAGATCCGCCATTATGGATGTTTGTGATTTCATTCCTTAGTAGCATTGTTCAGCTCCTGGCTTTTGGTTATTGGGCTTTTAACATCTCATGGAAGTCTGAAAGCCATAGCATCGCACGAACTATCGGTCTGCTAGTATTGGTGGCTTTTTTCCTGAAGTTGGTCTTCCAGGTAGGTGCCAACATTCCTGTCATTCAGGATTTTATCAATAGCACCGTACCGTATTCGGTAATCGGCTTTATCCATCTCGTCATGCTGGGCTTTTTCAGTTTGGGGTTGGTGATCATCTTCATTCACCACGGGCTCATAGCGGCCAACAAGACTTTCCATATTGGTCTATGGGCACTAGTCCTTGGTATCGCCCTATCGGAAATCATGCTTTTCTCACAAGGCCTTTTGGTGTCCTACAAGATTCAGTTTTTCGATCGTTTTTTTGAGCAACTTACTATGGTCAGTACGTTACTGCCTATCGGAATATTACTATTGCTGATCAGTCAGTTTATACCGGGCCAAAAACAGCACTAAGGATTTGTCAAGAAATAAGATGACAAGATTATACTCGGTTATTTCGTTTGCCAACAAGGCAAAAAACACAGGCATAGCAGCGCTATGGCGAGTATTTTCAACGCAGTTGGCGGGCGAAAGAACAAGTAGAAATGGGCAGGTTGTTTCTAGACAGATCCTAAGTCGCCCTACCCATTCTGGTAAGTACTACGGACCGGATCACTGATCCAAGGAATCCCAGAATAGCGAGAATGCTGATGATCCCACCAACCACTCTGGCCATTTCAATCCCCAAGACGTCTCCAGGTACTATTCTGATCAGCAGACCTGCTGTCATGATGATCATCCAGAGCCCCTCCGCCAGGGGTATGTCTTTGACTCCTAATTTGCTGACAATGGCTTTTGAGGCATTGAGGAAAATCATATTGAATAAGAAGCCCAGGAAAAAGCTGTGCAACACAAAGTCATAACTATTCAATATCTGGTCTGACAGCAGCATTCCTATTGCGGTAGCGATCAGCCAGCCGTAGACTATCATTAAACGATAACGCTGATCATCAGAATGCCTAAGCTCCAGACGAAGAACCAGCGCGGCTAGTACAATCAATAAAGCGCCGGTCAGTGAGGAAGCAACGCTATGAAACGGCAAGCATATAGATACGACATATAGCCCAAGTACCAACATCACCGTCAAGTCTGAAATGCGATCAATTTTCTTAAGTCGGGTCGCCAGTATCATCATCAAAACAAAAGCCTGCCAAAATGGTACAGCGGCAGGATAGAAATTACTAAACTGATATTTGGCATTGGCGGTAAGCCAGCACAGTAAGCCAGTCAACTGCATCAAATGGTAGGCCCAGTGGTGCGTACGAGAAGCCTGAACCTCTGCCAATATCAGCAGTATGATAGCCACTGTAACCAGCCAAAGCCCCCAGGTCATATCCAGTGATGCGAGTATCACACCCAGTACGAGCATGATCAATGAGATAAAATTTGTAAGCACGGGCTTGCTAAGGGTACGCTCAAGGGTAATGAGACCTCCGGCAAAGCCGTTGAGCATGAGTACGCCATGATGGATGGACAAGTCCGTAGGGAACAACCCGAATCTACTCAGCCCTGTGATAAGGCCGAGAATGAGAAAAACAGGTACACCAATCGCAACAAGTTTCAGTTTGCTCATCACCCAGGAGTAATCTTATTTAGGATCCTTTATCATAATCAACATCATTTTAAAAGGCTCGACTGCTTCCAAGGCATGCGGTATGTTGGCAGGCATAATGATCATTTCACCTTCCTTAAGCAAGTGCTCTTTGCCACCAACCGTAATCTTACTGGCCCCTTCCAAAATCAATACAGTAGCGTCATAGGGGGCTGTATGCTCACTTAGATTTTGTCCCTGATCAAATGCAAAAAAGGTGATATTGCCGTTTTTATTTTTTGTCAAAATCTTACTTACCGTAGCACCGTCAGCGTAGTTTGCTAATTCTTTTACTACATAGCTCTGGGCGGTTTTAATAGACGTCTGGTTCATAATGCATTCAGTTTGTTTTTAGTGGTAAGTCTAAGGCACAATATGAGACTGAGTTATGATCTAGGTCATACATCGTCGGAGCATCGTAGCTGTCCGGTCTGCCTTTGCCTGGCTTTAAATCTTCTTATGAACGCAATCCTTTGGTACGTTCTTTGGCAAGCGTCGCGGGACGCCCTGTAAAATCGATTACCGCAGCGTTATCCTATCAAAAGTCCTTCTTTTGCGCCTTTCTGATAAGAACAAAAAGAGGGATAACTACCCACAATATTAAGACACTGCCAGAACTAATAAATCCGGCATTCGTACCAAAGAACTTCTGAAATAAGGCTCCTGTATATCCCATCAATGCCGAAATATCCAGCTTCAGTAAGATTAAAATGCGTGAAAGGTCTATGGGATTCAGAAAACTTGCGGCCAAAGCAAAGTTGTCCAGCGGATAGTCTGCAAACATCATCATCGACATCAGAATGATGCCATCATAAATCACTGCAAAAAACAACCACATCAGGATCGCATAACCAAAGCCTTTAATCTTATTGCTATTAAAAAGTGCAATGCTTATCGATATCGCCACGAAGATGAAGGTCAAAAAAGTACCGCTGGCCAGCAAAAGCAGAAAGTTCGCAATCTCACCGCTACGAAATAATCCATATGCCAGGAATGGGACACCCAACCCAATGACTAAACTCAGTGCCAGTGATATGGAAATGCCCAGGTACTGTCCCATAAAAATAGTTGACCTCTTCACCGGCTGGGCCAATAGCAGCTCAGTAAACTCCCGCGAGTTGTAGAAGTACATGATCCCGAATATGGTGCCAATCATGGGCGTCAATACCACTATGACATTCATCAAAGTAATCACCGCCTTGGACAAGTCGTGGTTCAAAAACAATAGCACAAAGCCCAAGATAAGATAGAAGCCCAGATAGATGAAGCTCCACCTACTGCGCATCAGATCCGAAAAACTGTATTTAAGTATTTTGATCATGGTGCTAAAATTGATGCGATAGCATGTTCTAAATCTTCTGTCTGCGTTTGTGATCTTAATTCGGCAATGGTACCATTGAAATAAATATTGCCTTCCAGTAAGAAAAATACTTCATCTGCCAGCTCTTCCACGAGACTCATGATGTGAGAGGTAATCAGAATAATTTTCCCTTTCGCCTTCTCCTTGTTGATCAACTCTTTCAATTTGATCAGCGAAACAGGGTCCAATCCTGCGGTGGGTTCGTCCAGTACGATTACAGGAGAATCGAACATAAAAGTCAGCACGATATTCACCTTCTGACGTGTACCTCCTGACAGGTTGCCAAGTTTTTTATCCATAAAACTCTCAAGGCCAAACCATTTGATCAAAAGATCCGGTTCAGACGGTACATTCCTCACATCTGCAATCATGGCTACTATTTCCTTTACTGATAGATTGTCCGGAAAACGAGCTATCTGTGGTAAATAACCCAGATTACTGCGGTATTCATGCGATTTTAGGATGTTCTTCTCGTTGTAATGGATCTCACCGCTATCGGGTAACACCATGCCCAGCAAGATTTTGAGGAATGTGGTTTTTCCAGAACCATTAGGTCCAAGGATAGCATAGATACCGCCTTTGGTGATTTCCATACTTATTTCATCCAGTACTTTGAGTCTACTAAAGGACTTGGATAGTTTATTGACCTGGATCATCGGAAAGGATTCATTGATGGTGAGTGATCTACCAGCGCATCTGGCGTAAAAACCGGAGAGACCTTTTCAGAAAAATTGATGATATCAACAAAAAGACTTCTCATTAGCACAATGGTCTCCGGCGTTTTATTAGCAATATAGGAGAACAATTTGACCGGTCTGTAAGGCACATCACCAATACCATCCCTGTCCAGATCATAGCCTGAGTAATCACTCCAGTAGTTCCCGCTAAATGTATTGTCATTCAACATAGAGTTGTATGATATTCCAAAAGAGTTCGCCACAAAGTCATTTGAGGTGAAGTGATTTGCATAGCACCCGCCAGATACTTTGAGTGCCCAGCCATTTTGTTTGAAAGTATTATTCTTATAGTTCACACGTGAAGAGCCATCTACATAGATCGCGATGGTGTTGCGGTCAAAGCTATTATTGATGACCTCTCCGTCATATATTTCCTTAAGTAGCAATCCATAAGAGGCACTGCCCCAATTCTGTACAAATCTGTTATCAATCATCTTGATCCATTTAGAAAACATGACAGCCACACCAGCTCCATTTCTTTCAAAAGTGTTGCCCCTGTAATCATCATGATTGGAGAACATGAAATGCAAGCCGTATCTCACATTGTGGTGGCTGTGGTTCTTGCTCACCATGCTAGCATCAACAAACTCCAAATAGATACCATCTCTCATACCGGTCACTTCATTCTGAGAGATTTGCATGCTATCGCAATCCCAGAGATGTATACCATTACCCGACTGGTCTTCTCTGGTGGCAGTTCCTATGACTTTGTTATCAAGAATTCGCCCATTCTTGGATTTCTCTACGAGTATTCCAAAAAACGCCTCACTGATGACATTATTAGATAGTGTAAAACCAGAGGATTTATAGACATATACCGCAGCATAGTCTTTGGTATAGCTCCTACCGGAATTGGTCAATTCAAACCCAGAAACAGAAACACTATCAGAGAGTATTTTGAGCACATAGTCTTTAGCTCCTCCATCTAGAACGGCTCCATTCTTGCCTATCAATACGAGTGGCTTTGTAATCTCAGTACCATGACTTTGATAACTCCCCGGGTTAAAAATCAAGGTATCCCCGGGCGAGGAAATCTCTATGGCAGAGGTAATGTTGGATAACTTACACTCATTACAAACTATATAAGTAGTACATAGGCCACTGTGCCAAAAGATAACAGCAACTAATAATGCGGAGGCTCTAGTAAGCATTTAAGAGGCTGTGATTAATGATTGTGAGAAAGGTTTTTGCTCAAGCTCTTGTTCAGTTGTTCCCAGTTTAGTTTATCGCCTCCAGCAGTATGATGCGTCTTATTACGCTCCGATTCACTAGCGAATGCAGATAAATACGCCCCCATAGGGCTGGGAATTTCCTCACTAATCAAATAGCTCGCTGTAACCGCATTGGTCAATATGCCCGGGTTTGCATAGTCAGCCACCAGATAGGTTTCTACTGGCGGCTTGTCCCATTTGTTGAGGTCATTAATCATGCATTCTATTGCGTCATACTTATAGTTTTTTCCTTTTTTCGTGACTAGTTGTGCGGCATGCTGTTTATCAACTATTGTCATCTGACAAAAACTACAGCCATCTTCACCATAAGTTATCGGCTTGGGGCCTGGATTGCAGGCTGATAAGGCCAGCAAAAACAAAATCATGCATAAAAATCTCATGCTACTAATTTTTTAGAAATCACCCTGTCATTTCTGCTAAGGAAAAATGATACCAACGAGAGAAACATGCCAACTCCCAACAAAATCCCTCCAGTCCTGGGATAAGAATATGCATCAAAGTTAAGTAACCTCTTGTGACCTATAAGCGGCGGATTATACTGCATTGGGGTACCATCCGGGTTGACCAACTTCAAAATGGCATGTGGATCAAGATCGCTTCCATAGTCTATCAACCATAAATTAAAGTCGTATATACCCAGCGCCCCTAGCACACTCATCATAATGAACCATAACAGAAACCAAATGGGTGGTAGTTTACCAAGAAAAGCCAGAAGTCCAATTAAGATTCCCAAAGCAGACATGCCCAGAACAACCTTTGGAAATACGGAGAACTCCCACATCTCGTCAGGTTTCGGCAGTGTTTTCATGCCGATGTAGTGGTTCAGGCCGTCGATGTTTTGAATATCAAATTCACTCTCGCCCTGGAGGCCATTAACATAAATGTCAATTCCTAACGGCTCTGGATATTGTGGCGCACCAAGCCTGATATTCCACATTGGGAATACAAATAATCCTAACAGCATAGCGCTTCCGATCATCATTAAGATACCAGCACGTTTCATTGGCTTAATACTTTAATTGGGGAAACTGTAAGACTGAATTGATCATCAGTCTTACAGTTTTTTATTTTATTAAATTTCATCACCATCAAGGGTGTAGCTCAACTCAATGTTTGAGTTGGCCGGAGATACTCTGACGTACCCTTGCATTTCCTGGTGAAGCGCTGAACAGAAGTCTGTGCAGTAGAATGGCCAAACCCCGACGCGCTTAGGTTCCCACAGTGACGTTTTAGTCTGACCTGGCATCACCAAAATCTCCGAAGTTCCCTGACCAATCATGGAGAAACCATGGGGCACATCAAAATCCTGCTCGTGGTTGGTAATATGGAAGTAGACCTTATCACCGACTTTAATCCCTTCTATGTTGTCAGGAGTGAAGTGACTTCTGATCGTTGACATATAGATATGTACTTCATTTCCATCTCGTTCCACTCTGGACTCAGCTGGACTCTTAATGCCATAAGGGTGGTTATTCTCATCGATTCGATAGATTTTTTTCGAATTATTTACTAATAGGTCTGCATCACATCCAGCTGCATAGTGAGGTTCTCCATGAGTAGGGAAGTCATAGAGCAATTCCATTTTTTCGCCTGATATGTCATAGATCTGCGCAGAGTGCTCCATCTCCGGACCAGTAGGTAGGTAGCGGTCCTTAGTGATCTTGTTCATAGCTACCAGGTATTTGCCATGAGGCTTTCTCGAATTACCGCCAGGGATCATCAAGTGACCTACAGAATAGTAAGTAGGCTTTCTATCTACTACTTCCCACGTTCCGAGTTTCCACTTCACCACTTCTGATGAGATAAAGAATGTGGTATAGGCATTGCCTCTACCGTCAAACTCGGTATGCAAGGGGCCTAAGCCACCACTTTGAACACTGCCTGCCAAGATATCGTCATAATTCAAAATAGAAATACCGTACGCTTCACCGTCAAACTTCTCACCATCGATCGCTGCTATCATTTTGTCAAAGGAATGAACAGTGATGTTCGCAGACAGCTTGCCTGAACCAATGATGTACTGCCCGCTAGGATCTACATCACAACCGTGAGGTGACTTAGGAGTCGGAAGGAAATAAATAGCTCCAGGTACGTCAGAAGGATTAACCGTAAGCACTTCATCCTTCATGGTAGAAGTCGCGGTATGAGTAGACTCATCGTACACATTGTGAGCGTACTTTGCCGGCATTTTGGTTCCACCACCATTGTTCACATATTCTTCAATCGCTTTCCAGTTGACTGCCGCAATGAAGTCTTTATCATTCTGAGAAGCATTTACCTCAAGTAATGAATTTGACTCTTCTGTATTGTAGGTAGAAAAGAAAAACCAGCCATGTGACTTACCTCTACCAGGGTGTGAAAGATCATAGTTGAATCCGGGCATTAGCAACTGGAACTTAATGTCCAAATGACCATGCTCCGGCTCCACAGAGATGAAAGTCAGGGCGCCTTTGAAATTACTTTTGTACTCGCTAATAGGCATATCCCTTTGGGGTACTGGTACGGAGAAACGTGTACCTGCAACTACATATTCGGTATTTTCGGTAATGAATGAAGAACTATGGTTACCTGCACTGTTAGGTACCTCAATGATCTCTTCTGTTTCGAAAGTGCTTAAACTGATCCTGGCTATACGCGGTGTATTATTGCCATTGGTAAATATCCATCTTCCATCAAGTTCACCGTTAGTTTGTGAAATATCGGGGTGGTGAAGATCATCCCATGGCACGAATCCAAAAGATGTGTTTAACATAGGCTTGGTCTCCTCGGAGTATCCATAGCCGGAAGTTGGAAATTGGGAGAAAACAGGAATCTCTTTGAAAAGTCTTCCTGATGGTAGTCCATAAACGGTCAGGTTGCCACTATAACCTCCGGAAAGAAAGGCGTACTGTTCGTCTCGCTCGCCTGGAGCAACATATACCTTCTCAGCAACACTGCTCCCCAGAGCACCATTGCCGTCATTGTTTCCTGACTGACCACATGAGATTAAGCCGGCCAGTGAAGCGATAAACAATGTATTGATTAAAAATATCTTAGATTTCATATTATTGGTGTTTAAGGTAAAATCACTTGTTCTATCACATGAATAATTCCATTTGAAGCAGCTACCGTTCCGACAATTTTTGCTCCTCCTACCATCACATCTTCACCATCTACGGTCACTTCCAGATAGTCGCCTGTGGCCATGTACAGTTTTCTGCCTTTGCGCGCCTCTCTCTTGAGGGCATCTATGTCGTAAGATCCGGGAGCAGCATGGCGGGTAAGGATGGTTGCCAGATCACCTTTGTTTTCCGGCTTCAGCAGGTTTTCAACAGTGCCTTCCGGTAGAGCATCAAAAGCATCATTTACCGGGGCAAATACGGTGAGTGGCCCGGCATTGACCAATACATGTTCTATCTGAGCTGCCTGAACCGCTGCAACTAATGTGCTGTGGGGCTTTGAAGAAATCGCTACCTGAAGAATATTAGGATCCGATACTTCGTCAACCACAGAGGCCTGTCCCATGGGGTGGCTTTCGCTAATCGCAGATTCCTCTGAAGAAGAATCAGCCTCTTGCTGAGGTGTGCATGACCATATCAGTGCTAGCAGCACCAACAAGATCATAGGATTGAAAAAATTATTTTTCATAGTATTACGAGTTTGGTTATAAGGTTCTGAAGTATTCCAAAATATCGCGAGCCTGCTCTTCAGTCATATTTTGGTTGGCCATGGCCGCTCCGTTGAATTCGATCAACAGGTCCTTGGCACATCTGTCCTGCTCGACCATCAACTGAGGGTCCAGGATCATATTCATGACCCATTCAGGACTTCTTCTTTTCATTATTCCCTTTGGTGAAGGGCCAATAAAACGTTTATCGATTTTATGGCAGGCACTACAGTTGGTCTCGAAGATGGCTTTACCTCTTTCTACCATGACCTGATCGATGGTTTCTGCAAGCGTTACATTTTCTATTCTTCCAACTCCCTTATTTTCCAGCGTGATACGTTCACTGGCGGGTACATTGCTTTCGGCTTGAGCTGCCGGTTCTATTTTGGATTGTTCTTTGATTTCATCAATTCTACTCTGGCTGCTGCCGCATGCCAGGAGAAACAAGCCAAGAAATGGTAGGATTAAAGATTTGAGGTTCATCGTAGTTGTTTTTTAATGATGACCCAAAACTAGTGTAGTGCAAACGGCTGCTATATGACTTAAATCATATAGACATCTAATTTTTTGCAGTTTAATAAAACTGCCCCCTAATGATTGGCAAACGTTTGCAGTCTACTAAATCACGATTTTATGACTCCTGATAGTCAATTGGCCTTCCTCTTCCATTTTGCGAACTGTACGTATGACCGTCTCTACTCGAAGACCCGTCATATCGGCAATCTGCTGTCTTGTATACGGAACTGTAAACTCCGCGTCTGGACTGAATGACTGTTTTAGAAAACTGATCAAAGTGAGAATGCGATGCTCTGGTGGATGTGAAGAAATCTCGTTAAGAATCATGCCCTTGTATTGAAGGCGCTGGGACAGCAATTCATTGAAGCGTCTGTGGATTTCGAAATGTTTTTCCAGCAAATCAAAAAAGTGAACTTTAGTGAGCTTATATACTCGACTATCCTGACAGCATATGGCACTGGCTGGATAAGCAAAGTCCCCAAATAAAGGCGGTTCTCCAAAGCTTTGGCCTTCTCTAAAAAAACCTTGTATGAACTCCTGGCCGTCAGGACTGTAATTGACCATCTTGATCTCTCCTGACTTGACCTGGTAGTAATTCAACGCCTTAGCACCCCGATCAAAAATCGCAGTGTTCTTTTTGTGAGTGCTAAGCTTACCTCCAAATTCGAGAATGAGATGTTCGGGAATAATCGTCTGCATAATCACATATTAAAAAAAGCCCACACATTGAGAGCATATCAGCTTCAAGTGTAGGCCTTTAAAAACACCTAACCAACTATTCAACTAAAGTTCCTTGTACTGAGGATGGTAGGTAGGTATACAGATGACTCAAATAATATGGCAAAGGACATGATTATATGAATTCGTTCCTTTCGCCTGCATTGGCAACTTCTATCATGTACTTGATTTACGAGTCAACACCACTTCCCAAATCACCGGACCATTCTTAAGGTACTTCCATTCTATTTCCATTTTGTGCTCTTCTTTTAGCAAATAATAAAGCGGTTTAGGATCATGATCCACTATTAAATTAAGCCCCTCCATCGCAGAAAGCCTTAGCACTTTTGAAGTGATCTGTTGATGGCGTTCTGCAATCGGGATTTCCCTAACATCGATGGTTTCATAGGTTGTCATGATGAATTGCTTGTGGATTTGAAATCAGTTATCTATTTCACATTTGTGATAATTAATGATTCAATTTTAGTACGAACTACCCACTATAGGTATGATCTAAATCATAGAGCTAAAGTTTTGGAGCGTCGATATTGCCGAAATAACAATCAACGGGAAGCATCAAATGGCATAGTACCCGTGATTAATAATGTATTACTACCTAAATGATCAACATTTTGGGCTTGGTGCGAGCTGTCAAAAAGCTTCGTTAAAGGTCACATAGATCGCATTGCTATCTGCGCCAAATCCATAATCAATTCGCACGTTCATTCGTGTCTGTGTCTCAAACCTGTAGCCTACACCGTAGTTTGGAATCAGGCCGTCGAGAGAAGACAATTGCTCACCGATAGAGCCGAGACCAATCCACGTAACGAAACCAGAGCGGCTATCAAGGCTACCTTTCTTATTGGGTCGCTTTCTGGTAAACATATGGCGGTATTCCACAAGACCATAGAGCATATCTCTATCTCTAAACCTGCCCCAGCGATATCCCCTCAAGTCAAATGGTGTACCGACTTGAGATAATTCCGGCCAGGGCACGTCTCCAAACATAGTGCGTGCCTTCACCTGCCATGCGAGGGTTTGCCTGGGCCTTCCAACATTTTTGTATTGTCTGTAATCGATCTGAATAGCCTCGTACTTATTGACACCCCGAAGGAAGTCTGAATAGAATAATAAACTCAGGTCCAGAAAAAGCCCATCATAAGCATTGACTATTAGGTCGCGACTGTCATACTGCAGCGTGAGGCCAAGTCCAGAATTGCGAATCTCCGTACCAAATTCTGCGATATAAGGATCGTTTTCCATTAATGGATTGAGGTCGGTGGCGTTGGTATAGTTCATATCCAGGCTTCCTCCCAAGAACATATACTTCCCAATCCTCCGAACAAGTTTGTAGTAGATCTTCCACCACTGTCGCTGATATGCAGTGGTACTATCTGAGATTTCCCGATCTCTGCCATTTTGAAAACCAACGCCCCAGTAGTTATCCGGCATATCCTTCAACCAAAACTCACCCTCACCTCTGGTTTTATCCTCCTTGCCATACAGCGTAAGTTTGGCGCTAATCTGCAATGATCCGTTGCTGCTAAACCCTATCGAAAACGGCAAAGCTGAACGCTCAAGAAGTTGATTGTCTTTTTCCGTCTTGAACGTATACAGCCCACCGGCAGAAACTAAAAATTCGAGCTCAGGCGAATACGACGGAGCGATGAAAGGCGTGAACATCGACCTCCCAAACTCTATTTTAGCTGCTCGGATGGAATCAAGGTTGGATAATAATTTTTTTTCGTGATGGTCTTGTGCCGCACTTGGATTAGCTAAACCTATCACTAGTGATAGCGCTATAACTAATTGTGTATACGTCTTGAGCGCATTTTTCAATAGCGTAGGAATTTAGCAGAATGCACCAAGTCTATTGCTTTCGATGGAAAGCCATAGATTCGTCAGGTTTATCATAGGTAAAATCAGTGTTTCTAAATAACTCAAAGCTTAGGGCTACATAAAATACATTGGCCTCTAATCCCCTGTAGGGTTGTATAGAACCAGTATCAGTTGTCTCGGTAAAGTCCTGATTAAACATAGGAGTCAGGTAGTACTTGAACTTAAGGCTTACTCCTGATGGCCCCCTAAACCCAACAAAGGCAGTATGCATGATAGAAGGTGTCCTGTCGCTGAACCATACATCAAACTTGTCCTCCTTCTTCTCATTGATGAAGGTTTTCTCTTTGTAGTTAAAAGGTATTTCTAATTCGTATCCGAAAAACATGAATTTTTCCTCCATATTGCCCACCTTGATCCCTACCGGAATACCTAAATTGTAAGTCCTAAATTTTTTTCTCACCGAGGTGTTGTTTGGATCATCATAGATAAACCCAATATTCCTCATCGTCAGTCCAGTGTAGAATCCAGACTTTTGACTGAAGTCTTTATTCACCAAAGACTGAAAATGGAAGAATCCAGAGAAGCGAGTAACAACATTACCTTCCCGACCATCAGTATTCACGCTCGCCCATGATAATATGGCTTCTCCTCCCGAAGACGAGTACCACTTATTGTCCTGTCCAAGGGCCTGCAAGTAAAAAGCGCATGACATGATGGTTATCAAAACTAGTCTCATAATAGTCCATTTAATTAAAGCCGTAATATGTAAAATCATTGTCTCCATAGCAAGTGCAAAATCCAGGGTTGCAAGAATAATAAGCTGGTAAACATCATGGGACACTAAAGACATTAGTCAAGTAGCGGTTGCGGATGTCGCGATAAATGTAAAAATCACTATCAATACTAGCGATCTCCGTGATGCTTGTAGCCTCGGCTGCAATGATCAAAGAAGCATCAGCCAGATCCATGGGTACATCACTGAATTTTTCCGATAGGTCTACAAGTCGTGTCAAATGATAAAACTCCAGGTCGAAAATTTGAAGACCTCCCCTATTAATCCATTCCAACAAGCGAATCTGCGCTTTGGTACTAAAGGAGAGCATGTGTGAAGCTTCCGTAATTACCGGCCAGGTCGTTATTAGCTTACCCTGATAAGACTTCAGAAACTTGATCGATCGATCATGATATTGATCGCTCTTGTCAAACAGCGCAATCAACGGTCCAGCGTCAATGAGCGTGCTTCTCACGGAGTTTTTCTTTGAGACTTGACTTGTATGAAGTCGATCGATCAGACCTATCACTACCCTCCTGACCAAACAGGTCTTCGCCAAGTTCAAAGGGGTTAGAAACATCGCGCTTCTCGGCAAAGTACACCGCCAAAGCCTCTCTCACCACCTGGGACTTAGGGATATTATTGAGCTTGGTATAGTCTGCAAGCTGCTTCTCCTCCTCATCTGATAGTCTTACATTAAGCATAAGCACATCTATTGTATTACAAATGTAATACATAAACTACGAAATCAAAATTCCCGGATGTCTAATTAACCCCTAAACTCAACTGATCAAAGATCACTTGCTTTTAGGTTAGCTAGCATATCATTACTAGGTTAGACACCATGTCACAGATAATCCCTCAGCTGGCACCTATGATCATAGGTTTACTTTTGAGTCCAATACCAATCATAGCACTGATCATCATACTAATGACCGACCGTGCACAGATTAATGGTCAGGCATTTGTCGGAGGTTGGCTTCTTGGTATATTCGGTGTAGGGCTTATCGTTATCAGTTTTCCCGGATTGGTCCCAAATAGCGATACTCCATCTGCCTACGCTGGAACTATAAGAATTTCACTTGGACTTGCACTGATCAGCTGGGCTGTATTCAAGGCCTATCGCCGATATCATATGCCCAGCGTAGAGACTCCCCGTTTCTTCCAAAAGCTGGATCAAATTACAGCGTCGAGGGCCTTTGCTATCGGCCTACTCGTATCGGCAGGTAATATTAAAAATCTTGGGTTTAGCGCCGCAGCTGCCGTGGTTATTACTCAGGCTGATTTATCTTTTTTTAGCCGCCTAATTCATCTCCTTGCATATTCACTAGTAGGGAGTATGACTGTGCTTATTCCGCTTGGCCTCTACTTCTCTCAGAGACATAAGGCAGATGCCATGCTATTAAACTGGAAGACATGGCTCATCAGCTATCATACCTATGTACTCTCAGCAGTTGTTATCTTTGTTGGAGTAATGATAATGACGGGAGGAAAGTGATATAGTTCATGACAAGGTTTTGATGAACCGAATGACATGCTTAATCCAAAACTATCTAATGAGACATACAATGCTTCAAAACCATGTGGACCTGCCCTAAATGCCAACGTAAGTTTAAATCCAACAATCAGTCGCACATGTGCACTACCAAAGATATTGGCGAGTTGTTCTTAGGAAAGCCGGATGACTTGGTGCTGGCATTTGACAAGATCATGACTACCGTCATGGCCTGGCAGCCCAATGATGTGGGAGCATCCATTCACTCTATAGTATTCACCAACCACAAGGCTTGGCTCATCATTAAACCGATGAAAAAAGAGCTGGATGTGAAGTTCTATCATTCTGATAAGATCGAATCAGAATTAATCAAAAAGCACACGGACTATGGCAACAAGTTTGCCCATCACCTGAGAGTATCCTCGGAAGATGAAATTACAAAAGAGCATTTTGAACTGATGAGGATAGGCTATGACTATGCTCTGTCATAAACCAATGCAAAGCGTTGATCATTGAATGACATCAAAAGCACCATTCACCAATAGTTCATTTCCATCCATGTCAGGAGCTAATATCTCGATCCACCCATCGGCATGCTTACCGGTCTCAACTCGCACCAATTCGAAGCTCATTCCATTATCATTTTCGGAGCGTTTGACGGCCACCATCATCTGACCCTCCAAATCAACAACAGCTTTTTCCGGTAGGCAAAGTGCGGGCGTACTACTCACTACAATCTGTGCAGTCACGAACATGCCTGGGATGAACTGATCCTCGATACCATCGGACATATGACCGTGAATGGCGACTGTCCTGTGTTCAGGGTCAACAGATTTACTAACTAAATAGACAATACCAGAAAATTGATCCCCGCCAGACTCGGGAACAGAAAATTGAATCGTCTGGCCCTCTTCCACAGAGCTTATATTCTTCTCAAATACTTCCAGTTCCAGGTGCATATGCTCGGCATCCACGATCTCCACCGCGATTTCCGTAGCATCAATGAACGAACCGAGGGACGCATTGACCGTGGTAATGGAACCGCTAATCGGGGCGTAAAGGTTGACAGAGCTGGTGATATGGTCTTCATCCAGACGACTAATGGAGACGTTCATGAGCTTAAGTTGCTCACGGAGACCATTGTATCGCGCCAGCATTGTTTTGTAATCAGAAGCCGCTTTTTTGGCAGTCTTGCCAGAAGCAATCTTTTCTTCAGCCAGTGCCTGTTGGCGCTCAAAATCAGATTTGAGATAATTAATCTGCTCTTTGACCTCCAAATACTCTTGTTGCATCTCGATATAGACGGGATTTTCCAGCACCAAGAGCAACTGGCCTCTCTCTACCTGCTGTCCTGGCAGGATATCCACGGCTTTGACATATCCGGCATAAAAGGGGCTCACTGCAGCACGGCTACCTGGAGGCACATCAATATAACCACGCGTCTCAATGGTAGTAGAAAGCTGCTGTGTAGATACCCTTCCCAATGACATACCAGCTGATGCGAATTGCTCATAGGAAACAAAGATATTAGTGGTAACCTCAGAGGGCAGAGTCTCTCCGGAATCTGCTGGTCCTGTAGAATTACATCCCCAAAATGAAATCAGCACAATTAGTAGGCTATAGAAAGCGGAAGTATAGGATTGAATCGTATTCATGACTAGTAGATTAAATAGTTGATTTCAAGAGCGGTTTCATTGGCGTATCAGACAGCAGATAATAAAGTACTGGTAGTACGATCAAGGTGAGTAGAGTCGCTGTAATCAAGCCTCCGATCACGACTGTGGCCAACGGGCGTTGGACTTCAGCACCCGCCGATGTAGAGATCGCCATAGGCAGGAATCCTAATGCCGCCGCTGAAGCGGTCAACAATACGGGTCTCAGCCTTTGGGTCGTACCCTCAATGATCAACGATCTGAGATCATCAAAACCTTCGGCTTTAAGTTCTTTGAAATGCTCTATAAGCACAATCCCGTTGAGTACTGCTATACCGAAGAGTGCTATAAAACCAACCCCGGCAGAGATGCTGAATGGCATCCCTCGAATCCAGAGAAACAGTACACCACCGACTGCCGCCAGCGGAATGGCACTATAGACCATCAATGCTTCTTTGACTGACTTGAAGGCAAAATGAAGTAATACGAAAATCAAAAGCAGGGCCACTGGCACGGCGTAGGTCAGCCGCTCCCTTGCGCTCCGCAAGTTTTCAAACTGACCACCGTAAGTAATCAGGTAGCCAGGTGACAGCTTGATATGCGCCTTGATCAGAGCGCTGACATCATCTACGACCGACTCCAGGTCACGATTCCGCACATTGACTCCCACCACAATACGGCGCTTCGTGTCATCACGTGATATCTTCGCAGGCCCTTTTGTATACGCTATTTGCGCTAGCTCATGCAGTGGTATCTGCTGACCTGCACCGTTAGTGATATAGCTGTTCCTTATGTTGTTAATATCCTTGCGATAGTCCTTGTCGAATCTTACGACCAAGTCAAATCGGCGCTCCCCTTCAAAGATGCTACCGGCGGCCTTACCAGCAAATCCCATGGTAAGCACTTCATTCACATCAGCGATATTGAGACCGTAGCGCGCGATCTTCTGGCGATCATAGACCACACTCATTTGCGGTAGTCCATCTACCTTCTCTACCGTAATATCAGAAGCACCCTCCACCCCCTCGATGAGCGCCTGGATCTCTGCGGCCTTTTGAGCAAGTACTGCCAAATCCTCTCCAAAAATCTTTATGGCCAGATCAGCCCTGACCCCTGTGATTAACTCATTGAAGCGCATCTCTATGGGCTGTGTAAACTCATAGTCTACGCCCGGAATCTGTGCCACTAATGCTGTCTTGATTTCATCAGCGAGCTCATCCTTTGAGTCAGCAGAGCTCCATGTGGACTTATCATTAAGTGTGATGATCACATCGGTTTCTTCCATAGACATGGGATCCGTTGGTACCTCGGCGGCTCCTATTCTGGTCACCACCTGATTGACCTCCGGGAATTTTTTGATCACCTGCTCTATCTTAGTCGTGATCTCAACGGTGCGACTCAGAGAGGTACCTGTCTTGAGCACAGGCTGTATCACAAAATCACCCTCATCAAGTGTTGGAACAAACTCTCCGCCCAATGTGGTAAACAAATAGCCCACACTCAGCAGGATCGATGCAGCTACCGCGAGCACCGCGGTGCGATGGTCAATTGCCCAGGTCAACAATGGTCGGTAGGCGTTTTGAATAGACTGTATCAGCCGCTCCGAAAAATTGGGTTTAGCGGACTTTGAGGGACGGAGGAACATGCTCGACACTACAGGTACATAGGTGAAGCAGAAAATCATGGCACCAATCAATGCAAAGCAGAAGGTAAGCGCCATCGGCTTAAACATCTTACCCTCCACATCCACCAGGGAAAGAATGGGAATGAAGACGATGATGATGATAAGTTGACCAAATACCGCAGAGTGCATCATCTTGGTTGCACCTTTGTAGGTCAGTTGATCGATCAACTTCCGGCCTTCTGAAGGGCTCTTATCCAGGATATCAGATCGCTTGGTGGTGATCTGATAGGCGGTGTACTCCACTATGATCACTGCACCGTCGATGATGATCCCAAAGTCTATCGCACCCAGGCTCATCAGGTTGGCATCTACTCCAAAGATGTACATGAGCGATAAAGCAAATAGCAGGCAAAGAGGTATCACTGATGCTACAACCAGGCCGGTTCTCAGATTACCCAATAGTAGCACAACAACGAATACTACGATCAAACATCCAAGCACCAGGTTTTCCGTAATCGTCAAAGTGGTCCGTCCGATTAAATCGCTTCGCTCCAGAAATGGGTTAATAGACACGCCTTCCGGTAGGGCCTCTTGTATGCTCGCTACACGTAGCTTTACCGCCTCTATGACGGCTTTAGAGTCTGCATCCTTAAGCATCATGACCTGCCCGAGTACCTGTTCTCCTTCACCATTAGCGGTAATAGCCCCGAACCTTGTGGCGTATCCGTAATTGACCTTTGCGATATCCCTGACATAGATCGGCAGGCCATTGCGATGGGCAACCACAATGCTCTCCACATCTTCGATACTCTCCACCAAACCCTCACCACGAATGAAATAAGCCTGATCCGCCTTCTCGATATAACCTCCTCCCGCTACGCTGTTGTTCATTTCCAGAGCTGCAAAAACCTGTGTGACTGCCAGGTTCATCGACCTAAGCTTATCGGGCTGCAACGCCACTTCATATTGCTTGAGAAAGCCACCCCAGGTATTAACCTCCACCACCCCGGGTATACCCGAGAGCTGACGCTTGACGATCCAGTCCTGGATGGTGCGTAAGTCCATAGCCGAGTATTGATCTTTGTACTCTGGTGCTACATCAAGCACATATTGGTAAATCTCGCCCAGGCCTGTGGTGATCGGCCCCATCTCAGGCGTACCAAAGCCATCGGGAATACTCGCGGATGCGCTCTTTATCTTTTCAGCAATCAACTGCCTCGGCAGGTAAGTCCCAAGCCTATCCTCGAATACAATCGTGACTACCGAGAGACCAAACTTCGAAATAGACCGAATCTCCTTCACCCCCGGCAAGTTGGCCATCTCTAGCTCCACAGGATAGGTAATAAACTGCTCTACATCCTGGGTGGAGAGATTGCGCGAAGTAGTGATGACCTGCACCTGATTATTGGTCACATCGGGTACGGCTCCTATCGGAATATTGTAAAGTGCGTAGATACCGAAGGCTACTACGGCAGAAGTGAATAATAGAACGATCAGCTTATTCTTTAAGCTAAATCGGATAATGAAATCCAACATGGGAACTTAGAATTTAGAAGACACAGAACAACCAGCATCTAGCACATGAGTGCTAGCAGGTGTGCTGTGGTGGTCCTCTAAAGCTCAGGGATCGATGAAGGTATCGAATCCTTAGATCTGGCTGATAGGGTAGGAAGTTTTGATTGTCATCTTCCTGTTGCTCAATGACAAGTGCACTCTCAATTGCCAATATAAGATATGGGGG
Organism: Cyclobacteriaceae bacterium; assembly: GCA_965229505.1. Classification (GTDB taxonomy): domain Bacteria; phylum Bacteroidota; class Bacteroidia; order Cytophagales; family Cyclobacteriaceae; genus UBA6059. Next base: position 3,701,723 of record OZ245881.1, on the reverse strand, counting down.
AATGAACGTCAGGTCAAACCCAGCAGTTTGATAGTCCTCCAAGTGGTTTTGACCTGGATCAAAATGAAAGGCTAGCTGAAGGTAATCGAAAAGGGAAGAAGCCATCTCATGCTCCTGAAAATGCTGCTCCTCATTCAGCTCACTGTGATGTGCATGAGGCAGCATGGAATGAAACAAGAGCAAAACTCCTGCGATCATGACTAATATGTTGCCCATCCTTTTCACTGTTACTCAAGTTAGTAAAACTGATAAGTACTTACATGACCACCTCTGTAAAATGATCGTAATCTGATCAAATGCATAATTAGATATGACAAGTGACAGACGATTTGCACTATCTACGTCATTTCCGACAGGTTTTCCTACATCTATAAACCCGGAATGAATTACTTGAGCCTATTCATTCGAGCTTTGCCAGTCAGCATTTATATTAACCCCTGGATAGGAATCATAGCTTATCCGTACTCTTGGCCTCTTTACCTGATCCAATAGGGACTTTAACGTAGAAGTAAATGGAAGAATTTCGTATTTCGAAATCCGGCGTTTTACTCACATCTACCAGGCCGTAATAATAATTGACACCTACTGCAGTACTTTTAATTTCTTGCTTGAACTTGTAACCTATGCCACCAGTTAACCCCATATCGATACGTTTGATTTCATCCTGCACCTTTGTCGTATATGACACGTCTCCATCGGGTTGTTCCGCCTCGAAAATATTGACAGACTGATGAATGAGCCCCAATTGAGGTCCTGCCTCGATGTACCACCTGTTGTTGAATCGCTGATGCCATAATATTGGTACGTAGAACACAGGGATTTTTCTGGTCAATGTTCCTTGGCTAAATACCGCATCTAAGTCTGCATCCCCGAGTGAGTAGGTGGCCATGCCTGTTGCACCAACATTTGATTTCACATGGACGCCAGTGCTCAGGTAAGAGTTATTCATCATATGAATATGAAAATAGAACCCTAAGTCAAAATTATTCAAGCCTTCAGAATTACTTATAGAACTGATGTAGGAACGGTTCATCCCACCCTTGAGGCCAAATTCTATTTTGTCAGAGTTGAGTGCTTCACCAAAAACAAGTGAAATGATAACCTGCGCCTGCACCACCACCGGTGCAAAAACTAAAACCGTAAAGACCAGTACTTTGTAAATTACCTTCATATTGGATAGAGACTATTCTGTATAAAACTACATCAGTTTTATCAAATTGGGAGTATATAAATGAGGTGGTAACAGTTTATTTAATTCAGTCAAATAAAGGCAGTAGAATGATACATGCTTAATAAAAACACACAGCCTGTGATACCCCGTAAATTGTTTGAACAATGTTATGCCCGATACCAGCAGTGAATCTCCGTTATTTGGTCTTTGGTCAGGCCAGTATTCAATTAAACAGAATTAAAGTACCACTTCTGTAAAATCATCGACACCTGATCAAAAACATGAAAATAATGATAATTGACGGTGCTTAGGGTTAGCAACATTATTTACATACAATTAGGGTCATTTGGTTGTTATTAGAATAAGGCATTTGCGGAAAATGGGTCTCTTAAAATCATAGGTTTGAATTAGTCCTAAGGTGGTCGTTAAATAAACTTTTTCTTTTCGAATGTAGAGAAATACATTGTTGGCGTAAGTCCGACGATATTTTGAAAAGATTTATCAAAATGAGATCGATCTACAAATCCTGCATGTTGGGCCAGGAAACTCATGTCAGTCTCGTGATGATCAGCATAGTACCTTATGGCTGCTCTGACTTTTATTCTCATACCAATCTCTTTGGGGCTGCATCCCAACTCATTCTTAAAAATCCTCCTTAGATGCCTTGGAGTTATGTTTAGTGGACTACTGATCGATTCGATCCTGAGGTTGCCACGAGCATTGACAATCATCTGCAATGCCGTCCGGACATAGTATTCCTCTTTGGACAACCCATCATATTTTTTTAAAGCTGTTTGCTGAATTGCTTTAACAACTTCCCGGATATCTGCTTCACTTAGTGTTTTCGGTTCTAAAGAACCAATATTGGTATTAAGGTCTCGGAGCTCCACTCGATCATTATAGATCTCGGAGACAGGCAAATCAAAAAGGTCTTTAGCAATCCATGGCATACATCTTACTCCAATCATCACGAAATCATCAGTGGGCGTGAATTCACCAAAACCATCCACTAGGCCTCTGATGTAGCTCTGCCTAAATATCTGAGCCTTGCGAGCCGTCTTTAGCTGAATTTGACCTTCGTAAATCAAATAAAACTCTACGCCAAGATCAGGGATGGTTCTGATAGGGCTAATTGGCTCATTTTTGTCAAAAGATCTATACCAAATCTTGGAACCCAATTCCTGATAAGGCCAGTCATACAACTTGAGATAGGACAATTGTGCTTTACTCTTTAAAAACCAAAACACTTAGTACCCTTAACCACAAAGGAAGTCTTACATGTCCGTTTTCTACAACAAACTAGGGGATGCCGTAAAGCTGTCTGTCTTTGGAGAAATCAATCGTAAATTTTTAAATAAATCGTATGCTTTTTTTTAACGGTATAGTACACAATAGTTTACTTAGTCAGAGACATAAACCTACCTGTGAGTGGCAGTTTGCCAGGCATTTAGATTGCTTATCAGAATTTGGTCGTGATCTTCACAGTGACAAAGGAGGAACTGTAACATCAAGAGTCTTCAGAGTCGGATTAATATTGATCTGCCTTACATGTATGATGGCTTGCGGATCTGATGATGACTCACACATGTCTCCTGATCCGACTCCTAAAGAACCTACTTCATCTGCTGATGTCGAATTTCCTCAGATTATCTGGCCACTAGATCATCCATTGCACGACAAGGTCTATATCTCTAACTACGTAGATCTCAACAGCAATGAAAATCAGACCCAAGACTATAATTGTGGCTTTCAGCATACGTATGATGGGCATACCGGAACGGATTTCGCACTCCTAAATTTCAGGATTATGGATCAGGGTATAGGCATTGTAGCAGTAGCCGATGGAGTGGTAACCTGGACGGAAGATTTTAATGTTGATCGAAACTACTGGCCGCCCTATGAAGGCAGTCATAATGGTGTGGTTGTTCAGTATCCAGACAATTCAATCACCGCCTATGCCCATATGAGACAAAATTCCGTAGCGGTAAATGTGGGTGAGACTGTGAAAGCAGGTGATTTCCTTGGATTCGTAGGGTCGTCGGGTTCCTCCCCTATTCCTCATTTGCATTTGGCCAACAGAGACAAAAACAATGCCGTGGTAGATCCTTACTCCGGTGCATGTAGGCCTGGGGATTCTTTTTGGGTAGATCAGACACCCTACGTCGGAAACGAGCTAAGAGTCTACGATGCAGATGTTTTTCTTGACTTCACACTTATCGGGGGTCATCAGTTTGGTGAAATACGCACCTTTAAAGATCGACCATTGGCCCCAGCAGTATATGGGATAGATCAGCCAAGGCTGGGGTTTTGGGTACAAGTACAAGGCGATACAGGCCATCAATTTACCATTGACATCAAAAGGCCAGACGGCACAACATTTATTAAAGAAGACGTCACCCTGGAGACTAAGCGCAGGTATGGATGGTATAGCTTCAACTGGGACTTCAGTACAGTATCAGAGGTAGCATTTGGATCATGGACAGCCACTATTTCAGGAGGTGTGGACGAATATGAGATGAGCTTTGAGGTTGGTTCGGAGACCGAATTTGGACCGAGGTTTTATCCATTGGCTGGTAAGTCTATCAAAACCGATGGTTCGATCACGCAAGAGGAGCTTATACTTCACGAATCATCACCTGAGGTTACTTTTGAATTAGTCAATGCACCGCCGGGCGTATCTATTTCAGGCAATATTATAACTTTTGGAAGTGGCCAGACAGAAAGGAACCATCACTTCCAGGTTAAGGCTGTAGACAGTAAAGGAAGATATGATCTAATGTATTATCATCTAATAGACTTAAGCAAGCCGCTATGAGAATCTACCTTTTCTTAATTCCGCTCCTCCTTCTTGCATGCAGTGAAGAGGAAGGAGATGGGGTGATAGTGCCCGAGCCAGTAGATGATAACCTTCACTCTGCCGTCCTACCCGTAGCAAAACCAGAGGCCTGGTGGCAGGCATTGCATAACGAAGATCAAAGCCTGTTGAACCAAAATAGCTATGAATTGCTCTTCCTGGGCAATTCTATAATCTTCAATTGGGAAACCACTGGACAGGAAGTATGGCAGGCGAGATACGCTTCCAATGCATTGAATATGGGTATTGGTAGCGATCGTACGCAGCACTTGCTCTGGAGAATCGAGGATATAGATTTTGGCCAAGCCAATCCTCAGTTAGCAGTATTACTCATTGGCACAAACAATACCAATGGAAATGTTAACAGTATAGCAGAGGTAGCGGATGGTGTGATAGCCTGCATTGAAGTGCTGAGAGACAAACTGCCCACCACAAAAATCTTAACCCTGGGCATTTTCCCTAGGGGTGAAGTCTCCTCACAGCACAGGTTTAAAGTAGAGCAAATAAATAGTATTATTGCCCAGGTTGCGGATAATGAGCATGTTTTCTACGCCGACTATGGCTATCTATTTCTTCACGAGCATGGTTCAATCAATACTGATTTGATATCCGACACTGTCCATCCTAACCTTCTCGGATACCAGCTATGGGCAGATGAAATGGATGAGCTCATTGCCTCGATTACGAATCAATAGTAGTAAAGGGCAATTCGGGTTTTAGACTACAAACTTTAAAATAAAAAAAGCTGATCAAGTGCTGATCAGCTTTCTAAATGCTCGTCGGGGAGGTAGGATTCGAACCTACGACCCCCTGGTCCCAAACCAGGTACGCTAACCGGACTGCGCTACACCCCGAACTCTAAGCGGCTGCAAAAATGACAATAATTCTGATAATGAGCAAGCGGGAATGAAAGCAAAATCAAAAAATAATCCGATTAGGAATCTTTTGTCCGTTCATCCCATTTTTCAGCACACATCAACCTTCCAATGTGTACCTTTTAGCTAGTTCAAACACGATAATCAATGAAGCTAAAGCTCTACTTTTCCTTCTCTCTTTACTTATTGGCGATGATGAGTGTCAACGCTCAGAATACGATCACCAAGCCAGAGGACTACCTCGGCCATAAGCCTGGAGCAGATTACAAGCTGACTACATACGAACAGTGGTCTGAATACATGAATATACTGGCAGAAGAATCTCCAAGAATGGCCATTGGTGATATGGGTGAAACGACTGAGGGTCGACGCATGATCTACGGCATCATCTCTTCAGAGGCTAACATGGCCAGACTCGATGAGTTTAAGGCTACCGCAAAAAGGCTCAGTCTGATTGAAGGAGTCTCTCCCGAGGAGGCACTAAAACTGGCTTCTTCCGGCAGGGCCATCGTCTGGATCAGCGCAGGCCTGCATTCTACAGAGACTGCACCACCACAGCACCATTTCCAACTACCCTATGATGTCATTACCGGTGATGACCCCACTACCAGGATGATTCGCGATAGCGTTATCTTAATCCTGCCTATCGTAAACCCGGACGGAATGACGCAGGTAGCTGAGTGGTATAGAAAAAATGTGGGTACGGAATACGAAACAAGTCCAATCCCGACCCTTTACAATAAATATGCGGGACACGATAATAATCGTGACACCTTCATCGCCAACCTCAAGGAAACACAAAACATCAACCGCATCGTCAATAGTGAATGGTATCTGTCGCTGTTTTACGATCAACATACGGCCGCTCCTTTTCCTGCTCGAATCTGGATACCGCCTGGGCCAGAGCCTACCAATCCAAACAAGCACCCTATCATCATCAGAACTAAAAATCTGGTAGGTTCGGCTATGGGGAAAGGGCTGGAAGAAAACGACCAGCCAGGAGCCATTTCACGCATAGCATTTGACATCTGGTATCCCGGGTATATTGATGGGCCGGCGATCGAGGGACACAATATCCCCTCTATCCTTACTGAAACTGCACTTTATCGATACGCTACGCCCAAGACCTATACTGTCGATGATTTTCCTGAAGAGTATAAAGAACTGAGAATGGGTGTCTTCTACCCCAGCCCGTGGAAAGGCGGTACCTGGCGAATTGGTGATGCCGTGGCGTATAACCTCACGGCTTCCAAGTCGCTGCTCGAAACGGTCGCGCTGTACAAGTCGGATTTCCTCCACAATAAGTACAAGATGGGTACTGATGTGATCAACCGCTTCAATGAAGAAGGGCCTCATGGCTGGGTCGTACCTAAAGCACAAGCCGACAAAAGCACCACGGCCTTAATGCTCAATCGAATGATGGAAAACGGCGTGCAAGTCTTTGAAGCTTCAGCTGAGCTGGCAGCAGGCAATGATCAGATCAACGAGGGGGATTATGTGCTTCCTACCACACAGCCCTTTGGGTTGTATGTTAAAAACCTGATGGAGTATCAAGACTATCCTGATCTCAGAAAGTATCCTCACCTATGGCAGGGCATCTCCCGCATGACCCAATGGGATGGTGCGCCATTCTTGCCTTATGATGGTGTGGGCTGGACGCTACCAAGCCAAATGGGTGTCAAAACCATCGAACTGAAACAGCCCCTCACGGCATCTCTGCCTCAGATTGAAGCACCGATTAGCGTGAGTTCATTTTCGGGTACCGGCAGGTCTGTCATCATCTCAGCTTCGGAAAACAATGCTTACCTGGCCGCCAACCTGGCACTCCAGTCGGGAGCCACAGTTTCAAGGACGACTGAGGCCATTGATCAGGAGGGTCAAAGCTTTCCGGTAGGTAGCTTCCTCGTCAAAGGAGGCAAGCTGTCTGGTGCCGCCCTAGCGGACAAGGCCGACGTGCCGGTCATTGCGGTAGCGTCAACTCCTGCAAGTGACAAACTAAAGAAAAAACGCATCGGACTGTACGACTCCTGGCGAGCCAATATGGATGCAGGCTGGATCAAGTTGCTCCTTGATCAGTATGGATTCGAGTATAGCTTGCTTAGAAATGATGATTTGAAAGAAGAAGGTCTATCGAAACAATACGACGTGATCATCATACCCGATCAGTCGCTATCGCAAATCATGGAAGGACACAAGGAAGGCGACATGCCTGCCGAATATGTGGGTGGTCTTGGAGAAATGGGTGTGGCGCAACTGAAGGCTTTCGTGGATGCAGGTGGCAAACTCCTGCTTAACAAACGAGCCAGTGATATCGCGTTGGAGCATTTTGGGGTACCAGTAAAGAATGTACTCAAAGATGTAGAAGCCGCGGACTTCACCTGTCCCGGATCAGTCCTAAAAGTCAGCTATAGCCCTTCGCCTACTACAGGTGGCATGTCAGCGCAGGGCATAGGCTACTTCGCTCAAGGGCAGGCTTACGATATTGAAGACCCTACCGGAATAGAGGTCGTAGCATCCTATCCTGACGAGCCATTGCTCATTTCTGGCTGGCTGGAAGGCGGAGAGTTGATTCAGGGTAAGGCAGCTGTGATCAAGGCCCCAATCGGTAAAGGAACGGTCACCTTATTCGGATTTAATGTGCAAAACAGGATGCAGGCCTACGGCACCATCAAGCTGATGATGAACAGTATAATGAATGACTAACCACTTGCTAAAATGAAAACATGTACACTTATCGGCCTTTTGTTTCTGTATGGAGGAGCTTTAGCCCAAACAGCAAACTCCGATTACAGTGCTAAGGTGACGACCATTGAAAGCACAATTGAAACTTTGTATGCCGTGATCTCCGGTGATGCTGGCGAGCAGCGAGATTGGGAGTTATTTAAGTATCTATTCACGGCAGATGCTAAATTGATTCCGGTCCGTAACTCACAGGAAGAAGGCGTCTCTGCTATCTATTGGACCCCCGAGCAGTATGTGGAGCGGGCAGGACCTATTCTCGAAAAAGATGGCTTTTTTGAAAAGGAGATAAGCAACAAAACTGAACGATATGGATCAATAGCCCATACCTTCAGCACTTATGAGTCCTATCGGAAAAGTACAGATGAGAAACCCTTCACCAGAGGCATCAACAGCATTCAACTGATGTATGATGGTAACCGCTGGTGGATAGTCAATATCTATTGGTTAGGTGAGACCGATGACAATCCTATTCCAGACAGGTATCTGCCAAAATAGTTTTACCGCTTCATAAACTTGAAGGCCTGATGGTCAACAATCAGGATGTAAATACCTGGTTGGAAGGTGTGTGTTTCGATCACAACTCTGTCCCTGACGGGCTGGTCCAGCCTCATTATCACTCTACCCGCCATGTCAGCAATCGTCAGCTGATCGATGGGCTCTAATGCCTCCACGGTCATGTAGTCAACTGTTGGGTTCGGATAGAACTTGGCGATAGGCACCTCATCGATACCCGTAATCTGGATGTTGTCAATGAGGTCAATAATCTTAATTTCAACAATATCCTCAAAATCAACATTACCATCGAGGGCACTTACTATGAGCGTTATCGTAGTTCGCTGTTCAAAATCAATCGCCTCCTCATTAGCCACGACGATTTCACCGTCCGTTGTAATTGCGAAGGCGTTGCTCACATTGCCATCTCTTATGACGAAGGTAATTTCGTCACCATCTTCGTCGAAAGCATTAAGGTTGCCCACAGAATCCCCAACTACAGGATTCTCTTCGATTTCAAATAGCTTATTGGTGAACCTTGGTGGGTCATTGGCATCCAGCACGTTTATCGTAACCGTCGCTGTGATGGTATCCACCTCATCGGTTACCTCTACGGCAATCGTAAACACAGGCATTTGCTCGAAGTTGATAGGTGTACTGTTGCTTACAGTGATAGTACCCGCACTATTAATGGTAAAGGCGCCATCCACATTGCCTTCACCTAGACTATACGAAACGGCATCACCATCGCCATCTTCGGCTGTTACTTTACCAATAAGGGTCCCACTTGGTGAGTTCTCTACAATGGAGAATGTCTCATCATCGAGCGTGGGGGGCTCTGACACATCAAGCAAAAAGACCGTAACGGTAGCTGTGTCAGTCAATAAGCCATCACTCGCCTCTATCTCAAATTCGAAACTTGAATTAGTCTCAAAATCAAAAGCTGATGAATCATTGACACTCAACACACCCGAAGTGTCTACCAATGACACAATGCTCAGCTCGTTACCAGTGAGTACCCGGTAGGTCAACGGTCCTTCAATGGTATCAGAAGCGATCAGGGTACCAATTATTGAACCTATAGCGCTGTTCTCTGCAACATTGAAACTCTGGTCAGGGAAATCTGGTTTGTCATTGACGATTTCGAAAACATCATTGATGTTGATCGTCACAGTGGCAGTATCCTTAAAAGTACCGTCGGTAGCTTCGACTGTCAATGTGAATACAGGGTTGATTTCAAAATCCAGCAGCGCAGAATCACTTACGATCAGATTGCTAGCTCCATTGATACTAAATGCACTGTCCGGCGTGAAAGTCAATATCTTGAAAGTTGCATTAATTCCCTCAGGATCGTCCGCCACCAGTTGACCCACAAGTTTGTTGGTCGAACTGTTTTCATCAATCGAAAGAATGGTGTCAGCAAAGACCAATGGCTCGTTTACGTTGAGCAGCTTGACAAAGATCGTATCGCTATCGCTGAACTCGGCATCAGCGGCAGAAACGATCAAAGTATCCGTTGTAAAAGTCTCAAAATCAAAATAGGCCGGTGTATTCGCCCGGAGGGTATCATCAACAATCACATAGTTGCCTCCTCCATTGCCGGAGGTGATGGTATAAGTCAAGTCATCATCATCTGGATCAGTGGCAGGTATTGCACCTATCTTCCCTTGTGCAGCAGGATTTTCATTGAAGCTAAAAGTCGCCTTGCTCATTACGGGTGCTTCATTAACATCTGTCACAGTCACCGTAAGTGTATCTATCGAGAATACTGTGGTAGCAGCTGTTTCTGTTACTTTGATAGCCAGCTTAAAAGTGGGGTTGATCTCATGATCAAAATCCGCACTATCGGCGATAGTCAATGCGCCGGCAGTTGTCAAGGCAAATGCTCCGTTTTCATTCCCGGAGTTGATGGTAAACTCTGCCGCTGAACCCTCCTCATCTGAGTAAGTAAGTGTGGCAATAGCGGTATTGTCTGCAGAATTCTCTGCAACTGTTGCGGTAGTTGTAGTTAACTGTGGCTTGTCATTGATATCGTTAATGTTAATGGTAACCGTCTCAGCAGCACTTGTATTGGGTCCATCACTTACTGTGATGGACAATGCGTAGGATGTGGTGGTTTCAAAATCTAAACTGGTGCTATCCGCCACTGTGATCTCACCGCTGGTAGCATCGATAGCAAAGACCCCATTCGTATTACCAGCTGTGATCGTCCAGGCTGAAAAAACCGTACCCGCGTCATCGTCAGTCGCCACAACTGTGCCTACCACCTCATCATCCCCAGCATCTTCATCCAGATTGAATGCCTGAGATGCTGTCACCTCCGGTGTTTCGTCATTGAGATCATTGAGATTAACCGTAAAAGTCTCCGGTGATGAGGGGCCATTGTCGTCCGATACAGTTAGGGTTATGGTTAAGGATGCACCCAGCTCGAAATCAATATCGTTAGGATCGCTAACGGTAATCACCCCCGAGTTGGCGTCAATAGCAAATGCATCGAACCCGTCTGAATTAGGATTGGCATTAATTGTAATCGTCCATGCCTGTAATGTGCCTGTCTCTCCAGTCACGGCAAGAGGGCTCGCAATGGTAGTCGTATTCTCGTCAATGGTAACTGACTGACCTGGAGTGATCGTGGGCTGGGCTAATGCCACAACCGTACTAGCAAGGAGGGCAAGAGCAACTAGAATGCCTTTTTTCATAGTCCTAAGGATCAAATGATTATATTCTACGAAGGTATTATTTCATTAATTTAATAAAAACTGCTCAGTTGCTTTTATTTAAGCTGATTTTCGTGGCTCTCCAAAGTGGAATTATCGCGCAGTAAATATCAGATTTGGGGGAACATCACGCCTGATTGTGAGGTTTAACACTGAAACACCAATACGAAGTGTCCTTCAAAAGTAAATTCGCACTTGTTCAAAGACTACTCTTATCCATGATCGTACTCTGTATGGCTATCTCTGGGTGCATCGAAGAGTTCGATACAGGTATCACCAAACAGGGGGGTACACTCGTCATTACCGGTAGGATCACGAATAGTCAGGGGCCGCACTATGTCCTGATCAATAGAACCACCATTGAAGACAGAATCTCAAATCCTGTTGGTGGGGCTCATGTCACTATTCTTGATGAATTTGATAATGAGTTTCGGCTCTTTGAAGAGATTCCCGGGAGTTATATTCTGCCGATTGGGTCACTCAACCCCTTCCCGGGGACTGCTTATCGCGTGGAAATTGAACTGACCGATGGAAATCGCTATGCAAGCACACTGGACCGAATGCCCACCCATACCATACAGGATAGTATTTACTACAGGTTTGTGACTTTAGAAGAAACCAGCCCGGAGGGTATTCCAATAGGGACAGACTACTTTGAGACCTATATCGACAGTGAGATCCCCGAAACGGATCAAGCTATCTTCGTGCGCTGGGAGGTACAGGAGTCTTACCAATTCTATCCCGTTGATTTGCCCGACCCGTTTGATCAGCAGCCACTGCCTTGCTACTTCGATGGTTATCCCGACCCACAGCGAATCAATCTGTTCAATAATCGCGAATTTGCGGCCGGCTCGTTTAAGAACAGACTAGTGGCGCGACGGGGGATAGATGAGGCTTTTCAGTCCCGCTATTTTAGCAATGTTCATCAGTATAGCCTGTCTTTCAATGCTTACTCCTATTGGAATAATATATCCTCCAACCTCAATCTCGTAGGGGGAATTTTCGATGTGCCTCCTGCCCTGGTTCGAAGCAATATCAAAAACCTCGATGACCCTGATGAACTGGTGTATGGCTACTTTGAAGCAGCGCTGGAAAAAGTCAGCCGTGTTTCTGTTACTGATTTTGACGTGCCTTTTGAGTTTGAAGAGCGCTGTGCCTACGATCCCAGGCTTACCAGAATTGATCAATATGAGCCACTCTGCCAGGACTGTCAGCTTTCCAACCAAACCATTCCCAGGCCTGTCTATTTCCCATAAACGGTTATCTTTAGCGCTATCCTAATCTTAGAATTTCATTGTTTTGAAATCCGCGTTAGTCATCATCATTATTCTTAATCTGATCATCCCGGTTTCCGGGTGTATTGAAGAATTTTCGGTAGCTACGGAGAGAGAGTCGGGAATACTTGTCATCAATGGCCGGATAACGAATGGCCTGGGTCCTCATGAGGTCACCATAAGTCGGACAACCGAGGAAAACCGCGTCACCCTACCTGAAGGTGGTGGGCTGGTTGCGCTCATGAATAGTCAGGGCAACACCTACGAGTTTTTCCAGGAAACACCAGGCAAGTTCATCTTACCTGAAGGATCTGCGCCCATTTTCCCTGGCCTGTCCTACAAGATTAGGATCGAATTAAATGGAAGTAAGTACGAGTCAACTTTGACCCGATTAAACGACATCCTATCTCGAGACAGCATCGGCTATCGGTTCGAAGATGAGGTAAAAATCAATGATATCGGCAATGAAGTAATTACACCAAAGTATAATGTCTACCTCAAGAGCACCACGCCTTTCGTGGATACCAAACAGTACTTCAAATGGGAGGCGACCGAGGTGTTTACATTACCAAGGGTCAGACCTGATGACCCACCCTGCTTTCTTTCACGGAGAATAGATCCTCAAAGAGTGGTAATAGCTGAAAGTGTGCAGGGAAACGAACTGATCCTCGATGATGTGCTGCTGGCTAGTAAAAATATCGATGATGCCTTTTCCATCAAGCAATTCACGCTGGTGAGCCAGCTCAATATCTCAGAAGAAGAATATACATACTGGAAGAATGTGCGTACGAGTATAGAGCAGGTGGGCTCCATCTTTGACATTCCTCCTGCCAGAATCAGAGGAAACATCACCAACGTAGACGATCCTGCTGAAGTCGTCTATGGCTATTTCAGCGTGGCAGCTGAAAAAACAGTGAGATATTTTATCCTCCGAGAAGATGTCCCCCGATCGATTGCTTCACTTTGTAGAGGAGCCTTCTTCAATCGTCCTCCCTTTTGCTTCTGCGAAGGCGGCATAGCACGGCCACCTTATTTTTAGCCTCTACTGTGAAATATGGGGAAGACCGATTCCAATTGACCTGATTAGGCATTATCTTATCTAAACAATATGTTAGCCCAGGGGACTATATCGATTTTGCTTCTGTCTCTATTTGCATTGCTCTTTCAAACTTGCATTTCAGAGTACGAACTAGAGTCGAACAGGACTGCCGGCATACTGGCCATCAATGGCAGGATCACCAATGGTGTCGGCCCCCACTATGTCACATTGACCAGAACCTCGGCAAAGGATCGCATCTCAGAGGCCGAGTCCGGAGCGGAGATGCAATTGCTTGATGACCTGGGCAATGCATATCCACTATTTCAAGAAGAGCCAGGGGTCTATGTACTACCCAAGGGTTCGGCTCATATTTTTCCCGGTTATGCTTATCGACTGATCGTCGAGTTGAGAGGGCAGGTTTATGAGACACCTTTCCAGACCATGCGAGAGCGGTCTGCAGAGGATTCCGTTAGCTATAGCGTCGAAGATATTACTCAGATCAATGAGTTTGGAAATGAGGTCGTCACCCGAGTGTACAACGTCTATCTCGACAGTCAATTTGAAAATACCGGGGCACCACAGTATTTTAAGTGGGAAGCAAGCGAAGTATACGTAATAGACACTAAAGATCAACTTGAAGATTGCTACAGAGATGAAAAAATAGACCCTCAGAGAATCAATATTCATGAAGCAGAAGGTGGGATTCAGGTATTAGCTACGCAAGAGCTAATCGGGAGGCGTCCATTCAACGACGCATTTTGGGTCAAGTATTATACGGTAGTGGATCAATACAATATCTCCGAAGAAGAATACGACTATTGGCAGAAAGTGAAAAAAGGAATCGAACAAGCGGGCTCCATTTTTGACATACCCCCAGGTAGAATTCGTGGTAACATCACTAATGTGACAACTCCGGAGGAGATTGTTTACGGCTATTTTAGTGTGGCATTGAAAACTACCACTCGTTTTTCACTCGTACGCAAAGACTTTCCTGAACCACCCGAGCGAGTTTGTCAGAATAGGTCGCTATTCGAACTACCGGGGTTTTGTCAATGTCGCCGTGGTATAATAGAACCAGATTTTTTCTGGCAAGAATAAACCGCTCACCATTTAATGAATGAAAATCTACTCCGGCGGAGATGAAATAAATAGATTTGATTCTAAAGGTCAAACTATCCCAGCCTGTTAACTTTTCGATGATCAGATTCCTTCTCGTTGTATCCTTACTGCTGAGCCTTAGCGCGTGCATTGAGCCCATAGCACTTAGTCTGGAAAATGAGGCTGGAATTCTCGTGGTAGAAGGAGTAATCACCAATGGCCCGGGCCCTCACAAAGTGAGTCTTTCGCGGACAGTCTCTGGTCAGCGCCTACCGGAACCGGTGAGTGCTGCACAAGTGTTTTTACTGGATGATCAGGGCAATTCTTTTGCCTATTTTCAAGAAATTCCCGGTGAGCATATACTACCTTTTGGAGCAGTCAATGCTTTTCCAAGAGTTGCTTACTGGATTCAAATTGTGCTGCCGGATGGAACTACCTATGAGTCCGTACCCGAAAAACTAACGGGGTTATTGGCCAGGGATACTGCTTACTACGACTTTACCACTACGACAGAAATCAATGAAAACGGTATTGCTATCACCTCTAACAACATTGAGTCATACATAGATAGTGATATTCCCAGCTCAGATGAACCGCTTTACTTTCGCTGGGAAATGGAGGAGGCATATGAGTTTAAACCGACGGACTTCCCCGATCCCTTTGGCTTAACCCCGGACCCTTGCTATTTCGTAAAAAACCCTGATCCCCAGCGTATCAATTTATTCAATAGCCTTGAGGAGCGATCCGGAACGATCGAAAAAAGGCTACTGGCAAGACGGGATGTTGATGCTGCGCTCCTTCATAGATACTTCATAGTCGTTGACCAGTTCGCCCTGACGGTAGAGGCCTACCAATACTGGGACAATGTTCGAAAAAATATAGAGCAGACAGGCTCAATATTTGATATCCCACCCGCAACAGTAAGAGGCAATATCCAGAACATAGCCGATCCATCTGAGACTGTCTATGGATATTTTGGAGCTTCCTTAATGACCACCACACGTACCGAAGTGAGAGGCTCGGATGTGCCCAACTTTGTCGCAGACCAATGCGCCTTCCAAGGTGGTGCACCATTTACCCGCTTCCCAGCGATATGTCTGGATTGTTCATCAGCTAACTTCAGTACAAGGAAACCAGATTATTTCTAGTTATTCGATGAGGTAGTTGTTGGCCAAAACGTTGATGGTGACATCATACGTCCCGCCTGACACTTCGATATTTCCGCCACCATAGCTCAGCAAGATGTCAAGATCAGGATCTCCCCAGCTTACCTCCCAGCTTTGATTGGCACGGAATCGAATATTGCCAGACTCCAGTGCTATGTCGGATACCTTCCATATCCATGGGTTGAGCGGATCCTGAGCCAAAGGGCGATCGAGTGACCAGTCCAGGTCTCCGACAATAGAAATCTCATTTATTCTGGTGATCACCAGCTGCTTGGCATCAGCATCAAGCGACAGATGATACAAGCCTTCCTCTATGCTGATAGGAGCTCCGCCCAATACTAGTTGACCATCACCGCCCAGGCCACCCCAGGTTGTACCAGAGCCATCGTTTTCCATTAGTTCAAAAGTGCCATTCTCAAAGTAAGTGACCAGTTGATCTTGCTGATTGGTGATCTTAAAGTAGTCAGCTCCGGGAAAATAATTGGTCACAGCAGAACCTGCCACTTTCATGGGCGCTCGACCCAATTCACTGATGCACCCATCATTGGGGATAATGACCAGTTCATTGGAGATATCATCAAACCTGAGGCTGTACTGGCCTGAAGGAACTTCAGACTTGAAGGGTATTTGAGTGTTGTATACGTAGTTGATGCTATCGCAAAATACAGGTAGTGCTACCGTGTCGGGCATAAGATCGATGATCCCTCCTCCTCCCCAATAGCAATCGCTATTACTTGGGTTCGAACTCAGTATAAACTCCTCTCCAGGGGCCAGGGAAACACATTCGGCCTGCCATACATGATTGTCTATTTGATCAAACTTGATATTGTTTTGCCACTGGTTCGAAGTACCCTTGAACCAAAGGTCTTCATAGCCTTCCTGAAAGGCTACCGCAGGTATTGCGACATTTGAAGAAGCTGCTGACTGGAAGTCATTCACATCAGTGACTGTCACTATCACCGAATACAGCCCTGCCTTAAACGGTGGTAAGGTCAGACTAAAGGATGTAGCTGAACCCGGGTAAGGCTCTTCAATAAATAACAATGGTGTTCTGGTCACTGCATCGAGCACCCGCACATTGTATGTAGTAAGCTCTACTCTTATATTTTCAATATTGACAAGGATATCTACTGGCCGATCTTCGACAAACTCATTGCTGAAATTGGGCAAAATAGTCAATGTGACATCCAGTGGACTCTGGATCAGTTCGAGCTTTATAGGTTCATTGTCGCATCCTGTCAACCCAATCGACAGCAGTAATAGATAAAATAAATTTTTGATTTTGACCACAGTGCCTAAATTGATCACTTAATTCGTATTATCCTCAACATGTTATCTTCAATATTAACAACTCAATGACCAATCCTACGCATGTTAATTGTAAAAAAGTTGTCATCGTTTGATAAGCTGCCTCTACATGCGATGTAAGTTAACCAGTTGCGACAGATATATCTACATCCTCATTGTTTGCGGATTGGGCAGCTGTATTGAACCCTTCGATCTGAGTATTGAGCAGCAAGCAGGCATTGTTTCTATTAACGGTCGCATCACCAATGCGGACGAGCCACAGTACGTGTTCATTGGATCAACCTCCGCCGAAAACAGGGTGGCCAACCCTATTGGAGGTGCGGAAGTTGCGCTATTCGACAACTTTGGCAATTCCTGGCAGTACTTTGAGGAGCTTCCCGGCACTTACGTGATTCCGGTAGGTGGTGTCAATGCCCTAGCGGGAAATAGCTATCACATAGAAGTACTCCTGCCTAACGGAAATGTCTACACCAGTGAGCCGGAGCAAATGCCCTCGCTGCTTGTGAAGGACAGCATTTATTATAGGTTTAATACCCTATCGGAAATCAATGAAAACGGCATAGAGGTTTCTCAGAATGTGTTTGAAGTATACATTGACAGTGAAATACCCCAAACTACTGAGCCGCTATATCTCAAATGGGAAATTGAAGAGGCGTGGGAACTGAAGCCGACGGACTTCCCGGATCCATTTGGTGTGATTCCACCACCCTGCTTCTATTCGAGCTATCCTGATCCTCAGCGCATTAACCTCTACAATAGTCTTGAAGAGAGGTCAGGCTCATTCAGAGGTCGGCTCATGGCACAAACACAAGTGGGTAGACCTTTTGTCTCGCGGTATGCCTCCAATGTCAATCAATATGCGCTTACCGAAGCGACGTATACTTACTGAAACAACGTGCGCAAAAACATCGAACAGACCGGATCTATTTTCGACATCCCACCCGCATTGATCTCAGGTAATGTCACGAATGTGGAAGATGAGGATGAGATAGTATTTGGGCACTTTAGCGCGGCGATGGTCAAGGCGTCAAGAGTGATCGTCAGGTTGGAAGAGGTACCGTTCTTTATCCTCGACGAGTGTCTTTTCAATCCGCAAGTATTTCGAAGGGACTACCCAGCCATTTGCCTCGATTGTGAAGCATTTACCAAGAACCTTATATTGCGACCTTCCTATTTTCCGAAGTGAGAATACTAACTACCATAGCATCCCTATTCCTGGTCCATGTGACTTTGGCCCAGCACCCCAATGCCCATGCGCATAACGACTATGAGCACGACAGACCGCTCATTGATGCACTCAAGCATGGGTTCACTTCGATCGAGGCTGATGTTCACCTTGTGGACAAGGATCTCTTGGTGGCTCACAACCGACCAACCGCATCCTCCAGGTCATTGGAAGCCCTCTATCTACTACCCATCTCCAGATTGATAAAAGAGCATGGTGCTTTGTACCCTGGATATGATGGCGACTTCTATCTCATGCTCGATATCAAGACTGAGGCTGAAACGACCTATTTGGCAATTGAAGCTCTACTCAATAAATATCTTGAGATCATAGATACACCGCTGGACGATGGTGACGATGACCATCCGGTCAAGATCTTCTTATCTGGTAATCGTCCCATCAGTCAGCTATTACAAAATACTCATCCGCTGGTGGCGCTGGACGGAAGGCCTGAAGATCTGGCTAACAACATACCAGCCTCACTGATGCCCGTGGTAAGTCAAAATTTCGGCCGGTACAATCCCTTCACCCTTACTGGCAAGGTCAATTCTGATAAGGAGTTGAAACTCCGGCAGTACATCGACGCTGTGCACGAGCAAGGAAAGAAAGTCCGATTTTGGGCGCACCCTGATAAGCCGGAGACCTGGGACTACCTGCTTTCGCTAGGGGTAGACCTGATCAACTCAGACCAACTGGAGGAGTTGGATACATTCCTGACGGAAAGAGGGCTTTAGTCATGAGGCAGCCCATCATCCAAAAAAGACCTGATACAAGTACCTACCGGGAACAAAAGTGAATCCTCCGGCTATCAGCATGGCTCCTATATACAACAATATCATTCTCCGCTTATGCGATGCTATATCGCCGCGCTTAGCAGCATAGTATGCACCTGGAACAGTATAAATAGTCAAAATACAGAGGAGGTGAATCCATCCAAAATGGCCTAAGAACTGTGTGCCTACCTTGGCGGGCATAAACAATGTCAGCACGCCTGTGAAGAGCATCAATATCATGTAAATCCTGCCAAGTTGTTTGTGAACGGAAGTACCTTTCTTCATGATCAATACGACCGTACCAATCAGGAAGGCAGGAAGGATAGTGGCAAGGTGAACAAACATCAGAAGGTCGTAGGACATAATGCGCGATGGTATTAATCGGTTGAGCTTTGAATATAAACTTCAAATGTGAGATTAATTCAAAAGTGAAGCACCAGTGACACAATTAAGTCTAGAAAATTTGTAGTCATTGGTTAGTTTAGACCGGACGAATGACTTCTACTCCTCGCAAAAATTTTCTCAAGCGCCTTACCACAGTGCCCCATCCGGTGGTGCTGCTATTTGTCATTATCATCATTGCGACGCTGATGAGTCATTTTCTGCCGGCCGGGAGCTTTGATAGAGTGGAAGTTGACGGACGTCAAAGGGTCGTTCCCGGATCGTATCATACCATCACCCCTACCCCACTCAGCTTTCTGGATATGTTCACTGCCATGCCCAAAGGCTTTGATGCGGCTATCTCGATCATCTTTATTGTACTGTCCAGCGGAATCATGTTTGGCGTATTGGAGAAGTCTGGAATGATCGAAAATGCTGTCGGTACTTTCGTGCACAAGCTGGGAGAGGAACGCCGAAATTTCATCGTCGTGATGCTGACCTTCCTCTATGGCATGCTCGGCGTGATGATCGGCTATGAAAATAATATTGCACTTGTGCCCATAGCGGCGGTCGCCGTGCTGGCTATAGGCGGTGATGTGATGCTTGCTGCGGCTATCGCCGTGGGTGGTGTGACCGTGGGGTTTGGACTGTCCCCTATCAACCCGTACACCGTGGGCACGGGCCACAAGATTGCAGAAATGCCATTATTTAGTGGAGCACTGTTGCGAAGTGCACTGTGCTTTGGTGGGCTCAGCATTTTGGCGTTTTTTAACCTGAGGTATTACAAGCGCCTTCTCAAAGACAGAGCTTCCAGCCTGGTCAAGGATGTCTCCACGGACGGACTTGCACTTACCCACCCCATGGATTACTATCGCATGACGCCCAACAATTGGGTGATCCTCTCCATTTTCATCGGTGGGTTGGCGATTATGCTCTTTGGCCTGTTTCAATATCACTGGTACATCGACGAGATCTCTGCCATTTTCGTGATGATTGCGATAGCGGCGGGTATAGCTGCCGGAATGTCCGGCACCACCATTTCGGATACGGCACTCAAGTCAGTAGGAGTCGTGGCGCCAGGTGCATTCATGGTGGGATTGGCTACCACCATCAAGGTGATACTCGAGCAAGGCGGCATTGGGGATACCATCGCCTTTTTCCTATCGGAAATGCTCAAAGACCTGCCCCTGTATGCGTCAGCCGTTGGTATGTCCGCCGCACAGTGTGTGATCAACTTTATGATTCCGTCAGGTAGTGGGCAAGCTTTGGCCACCCTGCCTATCATGATTCCGCTAGGGGATGTGATCGGTCTTACCAGACAAACGACGATACTCGCCTTCCAGATCGGAGATGGCGTCACCAACTTATTTAACCCTACACTCGGCGGGCTCATCGCCATGCTCAGCCTTTGCAGAGTGCCTTTCGATCGTTGGCTAAGATTTATCATGCCTGTAATTGGCGTTATTATCATCCTTGCCTGGCTTTTCTTGCTGTTCAGTGTGTTCATCGAGTGGGGCCCGGCATAAACCATATACCATGACCAAAGTAGAAGAATTACTTACAAAGCTTGTTTCATTCCCTGTACTCGGAGGTCAGTCCAACCTGACCATCATCCACTGGATTAGGGACTATCTCAATGAACTTGGGGTTGAGACGCACATGGTGCCCAATCCCGAGGGAACAAAGGCTTCACTGCATTGCAGGATAGGACCAGCTGTGGATGGAGGCATTATTCTGTCCGGTCATACAGACGTAGTGCCTGTCGCTGGTCAGGAATGGACCACTGACCCCTTCGCATTGACAGATGGTGGTGATGGCAAACTCTACGGTCGTGGAAGCTGTGACATGAAGGCTTTTGTCGCCTGCTGCCTAGCGACTGCTCCGGATATGCTCAAGGCTGACCTCAAGAAACCCATCTATTTTGCATTTTCCTATGATGAAGAAGTCGGTTGTCTGGCAGCTCCTGAGTTGGTGCAGGCGATCTCAGATCACTACAGTGAGACACCTGCCTATGCTATCATCGGCGAGCCGTCTATGCTCAAGCCTATAGTCGGTCAGAAGGGCATATGCATCTTTGAGACTACCGTCAATGGCTCAGCAGGACATAGCAGCAGGATCAGGCAGGAGGTGAGTGCGATACATGAGTCAGCAAGGCTGGTGCTCTGGCTTGAAAATAAGATGAATGAGTTGGTGGGCAGAGGCCATATTGATGAGCGCTTTCATCCTCCGCACACCTCGATCCATTGTGGAACGTTCAAAGGCGGTATTGCACCCAATGTGATCGCGGATCAGTGCGTCTTTCACTGGGATGTGCGCACCATTCCGATGGATTCGGCTGATGAGATTTTTGCTGAGTTTGAAACGCATTGTCGCGAGCGGGAATCAGAATTGAAGAAGGTTTTCCCGGAATTTGAGATCAGGACAGTGAAGCATCATCCTGTGGTTCCTCACCTCGATACCTCCGAGGATGCTGAGATTGTAGCCATCATCAAGGAGCTATCGCAAAATGACAAGCTGGATACTGTGGCCTATGCAGCAGAAGCCGGTCAATTTGCTGAAGGTGGCTATCCGGCAGTGATCTGCGGCCCTGGTGACATTGCCCAGGCACACAGAGCGGATGAGTTTGTATCCAAGCAGCAGCTGGCCGGAGGGGTAAAGATGCTAGAGCGGTTGGTGGAGAGGTTGAGTTAGAACTAGGTTAAAGGCTGTTAATTACACTTTACATTCACATTAAAGAAGTTAGATTGGGCTAACCACTCCTATACAGCTAAATCTGAAGTTGATTTTTCACACCCGCAATCAAAGACCTTCTTTATGGCTTTTTCCAACTCATGGAGTTTGCTGGAGCCCACAAAGTATTCGGTACCATTTTTAGTAACCAAGTGAAGGCCATTGCGACCACTGACGGTATAGCGACGCTCATGGTTGAAGGTGATGTTTCCACCTTGCCACTGCGCAAGCTCAGGGGTTTGTATGATTTCACAGCATGATACATCGTCCCAGGCGATTTTCTGTTTCCGGCTTTGCCAGGGCTTCATCTTGAAGCTGATTTTATCTTCCGACACGGTCACTTTCAATCGAAGATTGTACAGGTACCATAGCCATCCGCCAATCACGGAAATTGCTATGAACGCTGCTATCATAACCAATGCGAACTTATCACCTGGATTTAAAAACTCGTTGATCACGCGAATAACTACCAACAACCCTAATACAATGAGTGCTGTAGTCAAGAATTTGTTTTTGAAACTCTGCTTCTCTTTGAATATCTTCTGTGCCATATCTACCTCCCTTTTAGAAACATTTGAATAACATATCCTTAACATTAAGGTAACATACAAAAGTACATAATCTTTTGAAATAGCCAATATCATCTCTAAAGCTGTTTTTTTGTCAAGCCTTTAGTCAGCCTCCAAATAGGTCTCCTACGCTCATCATGACAATGACTGAAAAGAAAAAATCATTATCTTCCAAATAAGACAAATCACTAACCCTTTCTTATGCAAATCATAGAATCACGCGAGCAGTTTGATGCCATTATAGTTGGCTCAGGTGCTGGCGGTGGCATGTCGGCCAAGGTACTTGCAGATGCAGGACTCAATGTAGCCATGGTTGAGGCAGGCCCCCACTTTGATCCCACCAATCCTGATCAGATGACCCAATTGAAGTGGCCCTGGGAGTCTCCCCGAAGAGGTGCCAGTACGACAAGGGCATTTGGTGACTTTGATGCCGCCTATGGTGGCTGGGAGATTGATGGTGAACCCTACACACAGGGCGAGGGCTCTCAGTTTGACTGGTTTCGTTCGCACATGCTCGGTGGCCGCACCAACCACTGGGGGCGCATTTCCCTGCGGTTTGGTCCGAGAGATTTCAAGCGCAGAGATCAGGACGGGCTCAGTGACAATTGGCCGATAGGCTATGAAGATGTAGCACCGTACTATGACAAGGTCGACAAGCTGATTGGCGTTTTCGGTAGCAAGGAGAATATTCCCAACGAGCCGGACGGGTTCTTCCTACCTGCTCCCAAGCCACGACTGCACGAACTCTATTACATCAAAGCCGCGAGGAAGGCAGGTGTGACCGTCATACCCTCCAGGCTTTCCATACTTACCAAGCGACTCAATAATGAGCGCGGAGTTTGTTTTTATTGTCGTCAATGCAATCGGAGCTGCGCCATCAAGGCGGATTTTTCTTCGGGTACGTCGCTTATCTTCCCGGCTCAGAAGAGTGGCAGAGTCCAGTTGTTTACCAACTGTGTGGTAAGAGAGGTGACAACCAATGCCGAAGGCAAAGCCACAGGTGTCTCCTACATCAATAAAGATGACTTGAAAGAATATCACCTTAAAGCCAGGACTGTGGTGCTGGCGGCTTCAGCGTGCAGCAGCGCCCGCATACTACTCAACTCCAGAAGCGCCCAACATCCCAACGGTCTGGGAAATAGCAACGATATTGTTGGCAAATACCTCCACGACTCGACGGGCACTGATCGCGCCTTTCTCGTACCCGAAATGCTCAACCGGAAGATCTACAATGAGGATGGTGTAGGTGGCTTGCATGTCTACTCACCCTGGTGGCTTGACAACAAGCAACTTGACTTCCCCCGTGGCTATCACATTGAGATTTGGGGAGGGCTCGGTATGCCTTCTTACGGATTTGGTTTTGGCCTGGCGGAAATGAATAAATATGTGAGTGGTGTCGTCGGAGGCTATGGTGACAAGCTGCGTCAGGACGCCAGAAAGTTTTACGGCGCGATGATGGGCGTAAGCGGACGTGGGGAAAGCATTCCTATGAAGAGCAACTATTGCGAAATCGATCCTGAAGTCGTCGACCAATGGGGTATACCGGTGCTCAAGTTCCACTATCAATGGTCAGACCATGAGCGCAACCAGTCCAGGCACATGCACAACACCTTCGAGGAGATTTTTGATAAGATGGGCGCTATTCCGCTAGGTGACAAGCCGGGAGCAGATAAGGACTATGGCCTGCACAATCCCGGACGCATCATCCATGAGGTGGGCACTACCCGGATGGGTGATGATCCCGCTACCTCTGTAGTGAACAAATATCAGCAGCTCCATGAGGTGCCCAACGTCTTCATCGTAGATGGCGGGCCGTTCGTTTCTCAGGCAGACAAAAATCCAACATGGACCATCCTCGCCCTTTCATGGCGTACCTCTGAATATATCGTAGACCAGTTGACCAAAAAGAACATCTGATATGGATCGAAGAGAATCAATGAAATCCCTGCTCATCGGTACTATGGCCGGGGGCGTCTTGTTGGAAGGTTGCGCACCGGAGACCGCAGAAACCCCGGTGATGCCTGTATCCAAACCCGAGGATAATGGCAAGTATGGTCGTACGGTTGAAGAAAAGGCCCGCGACAAGAAACTCTTGAGCAGTCAGGGCTTTTCGGAAACCGAATTGGCTAGCATAGCCATACTATGTGACCTTATCTTGCCACCGACGGACACAGCAGGTGGCGCGTTGGATGCCGGTGTGCCTGAGTTCATTGACTTCATCGCCAAAGATATCCCCTCGCATGAGCTTCCTATCAAAGGTGGGCTGATGTGGTTGGAAAGTCGCTCCAACAACACCTTCGGATTGCCATTTGGTAAACTGACAGATGTCCAACGAAAAAGTCTCCTTGACGAAATCGCCTATCCTGATGAAGCGGCACTTGAGGTCTCTGCTGGGGTCGCCTTCTTTTCGCGGATGCGTGATCTCACCCTTACGGGCTATTTCACGACTAAAATGGGTATCGATGATCTGGGCTACAAAGGCAACCAACCCAATGTCTGGGATGGGGTACCTCAGGAAGTGCTTGATGAGCATGGGTTGGCCTATGATGAAGAATGGCTGGCTAAATGTGTCGATCAGTCCAAAAAGGAAGACATAGCCGAGTGGGATGACAAGGGCAATCTGTTGACGTAGTTGCAATTCATTTTCAGGGGGACTGAACAACTGATTAATTAATAACGGCGAGCTCTTAATTAATTCAAAAGGGGATGGTGTTTGTACAAGCTACTCTTGTGCAAACTCAAAACTCCATGAAGCATTTTCTAATAGTCCTCTTTATCACTATTCTCACTTCTCTCCAGGCGTTGGCTCAGGACACTCCAGAAACCCGTCCGACCGTCCAGGATCTGGACTTCTACATCGGCACCTGGGAGATATCGTTTCAAATATTTGACACCCATAACCCTAATCAGGAGGCCTTATTCACGGAGAAAGGCACCCAGATTTGCGAATACGATCTTTCGTATCGTGGGGTGCCACAATTCATCATTTGCAAAGGCGAGTTGGTTTGCGATAGCGGAAGATATGTAGGGAGGACAAGATCCTTCCAGGAAGCTATTCGCTATGGGCGCTTTGAAAACTCCTATGAGCGAGTAGGGATCTACAGCAATTGGCCTGCTACCGGCCAGGAATTGCTCTGGTATGACTCTGCAGAGGCTAGGTTCGTCATCAAAGGTGAACTCAAGGTACAGGATCATATGCTGGAGCGCTATGAAGATGTCTACCAGTTCAATGAAGACTACACAACCTACACTCGAAGCAATGTGGCGAACTTCTCAGACATGCCCATCACAGAGTATAATCTCACCCTAACTGGTACAGGGCGGAAGGTAAAGTCAAAAGATTAGTGATAACCCAAAAGCTTTTAAAACCAGATGGGTATTATAAATTCAACCAATAGGTAATTTTGAAAGTTATCGCTCTTACTCTCGGGCCACCAAAGCGAATAAAACGACTTCCTTCATTGTAAGCAAAGTAGTTGTCGGTGTAGACCAGGAAGATATCGGATACTGGCTTGAAGCGCCACTGAAGCCGACTGTTGATATTCAAATTGTCAATCTGACTGTTGTACTGTACGAATGTGGTAAAGAAAACAGACTTGGAGAAGGTGAAATCAAACCGTGGACCTACCAGAATAAGATTCCCGGTAGTATAGGGCGCTGGTAAGAGTATCCTGTTGAAAGTAAAGTCAATAGAAGTAAAACCAAAAGGTTGATAGCGATAGCCAATGCTTCCAGCCAGGTTGAGTCGATGACCATTGAAATACTCACCGGATCGCGTTCTTAGCTCAAAAAAGAACTTCTTACGCTGATCAGAGGTATAGTTGGCAATGATCTGCTTGTTGACATAGTCAGTATCCGCGGGCAGCTCTAAGCCATCAGATCCACTCGGATCAAATGGATCGAACAAATAGGTATACTGCTGCCTTAGTCTCATACTGAAGCGTGCCGTACTCCTCCAGCGGATATCATAGAGAAAATTGTAATCCCAGTCGAGGAAACCATAAGTGGAGTTGCCGACAAGATCGAAATCAAAGCCGGGTCCATGACTTTGCACACCCCCGGTGGCCGGATACCAGCTGTAGCGCGTGGTAGTGGCCAGCTGTCGGATGTCGGTCCGACGTACAAAGCCAGCTTCCGGGTTGAACCCCTCTCCCACGATCTGAGAGAAGATACGAGAAGACCACTTGAGATCGCTATACTCAAGTTCCAAACCTGCTGAATAGGCATCATCAGGTTGATCCTCCTCGAAAGTATGGTGAAAGAACGCTTTGCCATTCCACCTGTTATTTGCGGTAGCGAGATTGAAATCTGAACCTATGCTGCGATTGTACTTGTTGAAATCCACTGTGTTATATTCCTGTTCGTCATCAAAGGTCTGCTTGTTGACGAATAGGAAATTGACATTGGAGCGATCAAATACCTTTTGCTGTATGGTGAGTACAGTGTAGTTGTATGAAGGCAGGCCATTTTGATCATCGGGTCCTGTTTGCATCGACAAAAAACCGAGTCGCAGATCATCGTTGAGCTTACCGCTTAACCGTGCACCAAATGGAATCGGATTCTGTATGTTTTGGCCGGTAGCAGTATCCTGTGACACGCCAATCCTGCGACTAAAAAATGGTCGCGTGCTCGAATTGCCATTGCCGGAAAACAGGTCCGCATTTTCCAGAAAGAACTGTCGGCGTTCGGGAAAAAATATCTCAAACCTATCCAAATTGGTCACTTGTTGATCCACTTCAACTTGGGAAAAGTCCGGGTTGACAGTGAGGTCAAGGTTCAAGCCAGGTGTCACGGCGTACTTCAAATCGAAACCAGCAGAGATATCATTATCCTGCGGGGTGCCTTCTTCAAAATCTCTGTTGGAGCTGGCCGCAACGTAAGGGATCACTGAGATGTTGGTACCCGGTTTTCCGGTAGGGCGATCCCACTCCATCTCCCGCATAGTCGCCATATTGACAATAGAGAAGTTGCGCTCGATCGGGGACCAGGTCGATCGCTCTGCAAACTCACTGTCAATTCTGTAAAAATTGATATTCCAGCTTTCTGCATTCTCTGCAAAGCGCAACGTCTTCAATGGTATGGCCATTTCGGCTATCCAGTACCCTTCGTACTGCTTGGCATCACCATACCACTTGTTGTCCCAGTCACGGTTAAACGAGCCTTCACCAGAGCCGCCGTTAGTGATGAGGGCCTCTCGCCTCACGCCAAAGGGATTAATCCCAAATAGAACGCCGTTTGTTTTATCCTTAAAAGAATCGAAAATGACCGAAAAACTGTCGTTGGCCTCTCCACGAAAATCACGACGAAGGGAGGGTGTGATGTAAGTCCTGTCGAGTGCTTTGTTTTGCATCACGCCCAGCACATAGATAAACTGTTCATCATATAGGATGCGTGCCACCGTCTGAGACTCAGCGAGCGAGGTATCATAGGGGAAGTACTGCATAAAATCGTACGCGGAATCAGCCTCAAACCATGCCTCCTCTATCACACCATCAAGTTCTATTTTGGCGTTGGTAGCCTTGATGGTAATCGATTGTGACATAACCGTAAAGCTGGCCGACATCATCAATACTAAAAATGCTATTCTCCCTAACATGTCAACAATTTAAGTTGCCTGGAAATGGGTAAGATGGGGAATTATACGAGTGGGGTGACGTATAAAATAAAAGGCCATCTCTCTAAGTGAGAGATGGCCTTTTGTTCGTTAGCTATCGGTATTACCTCTTGATAAACTTACTCGTAAGTACATGCTGGCCTTCTACCAGTTGGTAGAGGTAGATTCCCTGCTTTAGCTGGCTAACATCAAATCTCGTCTGCCAGGTGAAGCCTTCACTTCTCATCTCGCTTTCATTGATGATTTGGCCATCCAGTGTATACAACCTCGCTACCGGAGCACGGTCAAAAATCTGCCCTGAGAGCTCTATCGAGAATACATCCTGGACAGGGTTGGGATATGCCTTCAATTGACCATTGCTGATAAGGTCTTCAATACCAGTAACCTGCTGCCCACTGCCATTGACTACCTCTGATACTTCCGACTCACATCCGTCTATGGTCACCTGGACTTGTATTTCAGCATTGACACCTATTGGAATCTGATAAGTCTGCCCCGTTTCGCCAGTGGCGGTGACATTATCCCTAAACCATTGGTTGCCTTCGGCGCTACTTGAAGTGAATACTACCACCTGATTAACCTCATCAACCTGACTTGAGATTGTGGGTTTTGTAGGGAATACACAGAATGAATCCTCAAGGGGTTCGGCTTCTTCCAGATCATTTTCACCAAGAGAACTTGTGATGGTTACCAGACCTGGGCCGGTGATTACGAGATTACCATTTTCATCAATAAACGCAGGCCCGGTCACTGTATAAACAATTGGTGCTCCACCCGGAGTGGTTGGAGGCAAGTCGATTTCTCCGTTCTCCCCAATTTCTTCAGGAAGGTCAATAGGATCGATCACAGTCATTGCTAATTCTACATCAATAAACAGTATGGCTGGGCTAGGACTACTATAATTTTCGTTACCGGCCTGGGTAGCGATTACCTTTACCCGCCCCGCACTTTCAAACGTCACCTCATTTCCGGTCAAAACACCCGGCCCTTCAATAGCCAGAGATACCTCCAGACCAACACTGCTGGTTGCCGTTATGACAGATACATCACCAGGTACAAACGGTCCACCGGAATTACTGATCATCAACTCCTGGTCACCCTTAGTTACCTCGAAAGATCGTGAATAAGTGGCAGCATTGTACAGGTCGTTTCCTGCCTGACTGGCAGTGACGGTTACCGTACCCACACCTGTGATTTTCAAGCCATCCGCAGTATTCTCAGCAGGCCCTTCTACGGCTATCGACAATGGTAGTTCCGAGTCAACAGTCACTGTATAGGGTATGGTCTGATTCGCGTACTTTACATCCTCCAGTTCGGAGAAGGTAATCACCTGATTTCCTTTTGAGATCTTAAAGAGTCGAATAACGTTCGTTGCAGCATTGAAGAAATCATTACCAGCCTGGGATGCTGTCACCACCACATCTCCTGTTCCGGTTATCTCGGCTGTGGAACCTGTAATCGTCACAGGCCCTACAGCAGTAAAGCTTACATTCAAACCGCTAGTAGCCTCTGCAACAAGCTCGATAATGTTGTCACTCACCAGGCTATTGCTGATAAGGGCAAAATCGATAGACTGATTAGCCTTATCAACAATACCATCACAGTCATTGTCCTTGCCATCAGGTAGCTTTGGTGCTCCGGGATAGACATCCGGGTCGGCATCATTGCAGTCTCCCTTATCAGCAACATAACCCTCAGGCTGCTCACATGCTATGATGATATCATTTTGAATACCTACACCATCCCCGTCTGCATCTTTGTACCACGTTGGGGCTGGTGTCTTGTCCGCACCGCAGAGTAGCAATGTCTTAAATGTCTTCACCGCTGAATAGTCAGACTTAGCAGGCGTACCACCATCATCACAGACAGTGAGTACGCTGACCTCATATACTGTACTATCGGTAAGACCTGCTATCGCAAATGAGTTGCTACCTGCAGTACCAACTTCAGAGAGTATATCGCTGCTAGCCGTCTCATAGAGAATTTCGTAGGTAGCATCAGCAGCTACTGCATTCCAATTGACAGTAGCAGTCTCGTCCGTAATGTCTCCGATAGTCACATTTTGGGGTACCGTCAATGGGATCGCGGTATACGAAACAGTGATAGGCTTTTCCGTTGAGCAACCTTTGTCATTGTCTGTGACCCTGACAGTATAGCTTCCATCGAGCAAACCATCAAGGGTAATGCCCGCAGGCCCATTGGTCACGGTCTCTTGCTGCACCACGGCCTGACCTTGCAGAATCTGAACGTTATAAGCGGAAGGCGCATTGGTAGAAGAGATGGTGACGCTCACCTCTCCCTCACCGGGTAGTGCACAGCCCTCACCATTGGTGACCACTGCATCTACTACCGGAATATCCTGTGCCGCTGTGCCCACTTCAAATGTCCTGGTGTCCATCGAAATACACCCTGTAGCATCCACTTGTACAGATACCGTATACTCTCCAGCGGCAAGACCACTGTAAACAGGTCCTATAAAATCTGCAGGGCCACTGTTAGTGTCTCCATTCCACCAGCTAAAAGTATAGCCAGCAGTCTGCCCATTGTCAGCGGTAGCACTGATCTGGCCACTATTGTTACCATCACAACCACTATTAGGGACGATGGTGGCAGTCTCGTCTACAACTGGGTCTGTGGTCTCAGTACCTACCGGAAATGTAGCACTCACGGAGGGGCAACCGGTAGCAGTATTAACGGCCACCACTGTATAATTACCGGTACCAAGTCCGGTATAGGTAGCCCCAACAAAATCAGGTGTCTGATTCGGGGCACTTCCTATCGACCATTCAAAGTCATATCCGTTGGTCTGTCCTCCATCCACGGTAATCGATAGCGCTCCATTGGGTGTGCCAAAACATACGGTATTGGTTGTGGTAACAACATCAGCCTCATCCAATACAGGCGTGACCTGATTTAGTCCTACGCTTGCTTCCTTAGCAGCTTCACATCCTGTGGCCACATCTTCGACCATGACGGTATAGTCACCGGCTGCAAGACCATCAATCTGAGCAGCATCGCCAATAGGCGTATTCAGATCACCTGAGTTGTACCAGGTGAAGGTATACCCGGCTGTAACCGGACCATTACCAACATCTACAGTCGCTGACAATGCCCCATTAGGCGCATCGCAGCTGGTTTCTTCAGAGTCAACTGTGATAGTGACATTATCAGCCAGAAAGCCACTACAATCAAATGCACTCGTTGCAAATGTCCAGGTGGTGTTGTCGTTAATTCCTACAAAAGCGTTGCTGCTTGCATCCTCAAATGCTCCCGCAGCAATTTGCACATATATAGTTGTGCTACTGGGCAGATATTCTGGTAAGTCAATAATGGCAGTGTTACCATCTACGCTTACATCATCACTCGTTACAGCTACTGTTTGAAGCAGTTGATCAGTTCCATCGAAAACAGTAATATTTCCCGTGCCCTTTTGAATAGGTTCATCAAACTCAATAGTCAAATCGGTGGTAATTAACACCTCCGTAGCATTGTTCGCCGGATCTAAACCACCTCCGGCAATCTCTGGAGGAGTCAAATCAGGATCTTCGGTAGCTTGATTTCCAGTTGCTGGTGCATCTGTTCTATAAAGAAACTCATCAGTTACATTGTTGTATTCATAGACTGCCACATGATAGGTGGTACTCGCCGTGAGTCCAGTCATTGTAAATGAACTGCCATCACCATCATAGACCACTACTCCATCACCAAGGGCCTCACCAGCAGTAAAGTCAGCGTTAGCATTATACTCAGTTCCCTCCTGAGGTGTTCCAGTAGGAGCTGCGCCATCTCTAGCCACCACAATTCGATTGCTTCCATTACCATTTGTCCAGGAGACATCCATGGTCGTGAGGTCAACATTGTCGAATAGTACAGCGGAAGCGCTCTGAGTTGGAGCGGCGAGGGGTGTTGTCACCA
Organism: Cyclobacteriaceae bacterium; assembly: GCA_965229505.1. Taxonomy (GTDB): domain Bacteria; phylum Bacteroidota; class Bacteroidia; order Cytophagales; family Cyclobacteriaceae; genus UBA6059. The sequence goes on along the minus strand of OZ245881.1, from coordinate 3,669,780 downwards.
CAGAATTTACCGGGGGATTGTCCGTATTAAATAAGTACTCATTGGTTGTGGTATTGTATTCAAATACAGACAAGAAATAAGTCGTTCCGAATGTTAATCCGGATAAGGCAAACCCATCATCCGTGCCATTATACACCACTTTACTATCTCCCAGAACCTGACCGTTACCAGAAAAATCAGTGTCTGCCGTGTAGTCTGTTCCGTCAACAGGCTGGTCGGTCAATGATGGTGGGACATCTTCTCTTGCAATGACAATCCGTCCGGTTCCATTACCATTCGTCCATGCAACATCAGTAGAGGTCGCCCCCGTATTTGAAAAAGTGATTTGAGCAGCATTGGCTGTGGGGGCCTCTAGTGGTGCATCATTGTTTCGCGTGTATGTTGCAACACCTGATATTGTATTTGTCTCATCAAACCATGGAAGTGTAATCTCAAAGTTATTATCTGCGCCAGAATAACTTCCCGTATTATTTCCATCCGTGATAATATTAACTTCAGCACCATCTCTTCCTGTAATTGTTAGAACGCCGCATTCATCGGCAAATTGAACGGCTTGATTCAAATCAAAATTGTTATTAAGGGCATTATAAAAACCCCCTGAAACATCCGAGACGGTATAATTATTTAATGCGTCTTCAACTATAGTGACAGAATTGTTCTCATAGGTCTCGGCGTTGACAACTGCGCTGACTGTCCAGGTACCAGCAGTTGGTATCTTGGAAACACATGCCGTGACCTCCACGGTATTTGTGGGATCGGATAGCACCGGACCTTCACCAATGGCGAATACCTTGTAGTAATAGGTATTGCCTTGAGCAACTGTCAGGTCGTTATATATAAGGACATCCGCCTCCACCTCTCCAACCTTGGCAAAGCCACTATTCTCCATATCAGATCGGTGAATCTCAAAACCTAACTCTACATCACTGTTATCTGCCCAAGTAAGATCGATGCGTGTATCTGTCACGGCCACACCTTCTAGGTTGAAAGGAGACAGATCGTCGTTGGGCTTGGCCGCCCAGCCCATATCTGCAAAGAATGCACGAGTAATATCTCCCACATCATGGATTGCTTCCCCATTGCTTATTGATGGCGTCATTAGTGCATTATCAGTGTTATTATATGTTGCCTCGTCCCAATGAGAATATGATGATCCAGGATCAAATGGATCTATAGCATATATTTTCGCGTTTGCATTTCCATTGGCAACTACTGTTTTAGGGCCATTAACAAACAGATCATCACTCGTGGAATAATCATAGTAACCAACACTCGGGCTGGCAAAGTCATCATATTGCTGATTGGTTGTATTCACCACAAATAGGTCATATATATAAGGATCCCCATTAGCACCCCATTCAGCAGTAGTTGCTTCAGTCACCTCCTCCGCTGACCCAACCATACCCAATCCATGACCTAGTTCATGAAGTACTACCGAAACAAAATCTAACTGACCTCCAGGCGTATTTCCATCAGTACCGTAATACCAATCCGTGACATTATCAAAACTCGCACTTACATCTGCTAAATCTTCTCTTAAATCAAACCCTGCAAGTTTGTTAGCAAGAGCTATGGGATAGTACGTATCGACTTGCGTAGCACCACTAAAATTTCTTAATAATGTCACGGGACCTGCTGAACCTAGAGTGTTACCTGGCAAATCTGAGAAGTCAAAATCGATTATGATCGGTACATCTGATGCAATTTGGTATGACCAAATATCAACGGCATACTGAAAAGCATCTCTCGCTTCTTGAGCTATCCCATCAGGGTAATTAACGATAAATGTCGCCGTTGGAGAAATTATTCCAGATTGTCCCTCGATCCCTCCGGTTCCCTTAGGTGCTGGCTTGATGAATATATCTCGATCAATAGGGTCTCTTGTGTATATACATACAGGCCCATCAAGTGTTAGGCTCTCTCCAAGCTCCTGAGCCAATAATGGCTGGCTTGTTAGTATTACAGCAAATAGTAATAAAGTTGAGTAGAATTGTTTCATATGACGAGGATTACGCAGATGCAGATTTATCATTCCAATTTCTTCAATTTCAAAGTAGTATCAAAATCAAGAAACTGCTGTATTAATTGATTTAAAGGTTCGTAGAGGGAGTAACCGCTATACTGAGCCTTTTCATTTTCATAGTCAATGGTCAGGTAGTACGTTGGAAAATCCATTGGTGTCTTCAATCGCGGCTTTAATCCAGTGAGATCACCTTGCTTGACAAGGTCGCAGATTAGCCGCATCCGCGCTTTATCCAACTCAGCCGAGTACTCACCGATATGGTCCGCATGGGCATCTGCTTTGAAGTTGACTTCACGTCTTTTATTGACGGTAATATCCAAGACAGGGCAGGTACCCATGCAGGCATTTGATCTAAACTGAATCGACTCAAAATCATCATGGGACTTCACAAGTGAGGAAGCTTCAGCAAAAAAGAGCTCTTCATAATCCTTCAGCTTCATAGTTTGTTGCAGCCTTACGGCATCTCCATTCTTTGCCGGCTTCAAGCCTGAAGCACCTGGTTCTACCCATTCCATGAGGGTCAAACTGTCATCGCTGATCGAGATACGGAAGGACAGCAACTGATCAACATTCCCCATTAAATTCAGTTTATCACCCAAGATTTCATAGGAAAAAAGCTCTTCTCTACCCTGGTTTTTGAATCTGGCTGTATCTCCGTCAAATTCCATGGTTTGATGATCAGCGTTCACCCATATTCTACCTGCAATATCCTGACTGAGGCTAGAAAATACGGTCATAAGCAACCCGATAAAGAGCAACAGAAGTTTCAATAGAATTGTGATTTTCAAAGAATAGGTATAAAAGTACGAATATTAAATAGCCAAAACAATTACCAGCCTCAACTCGCTCGGAACTACTCACCTTTTTTATCAAAATGAACTATCCGCCTTAACCTACTTTGTGCCCCATTCTCTCTATTTTTAGTGCATGTCATCCACACCTCCAGCCTCCAACCAACAACTAGAGCGTAAACTTGGCCCGGTCATGTTATGGGGCCTTGGTGTGGGTTATGTCATATCGGGGATGTACTTCGGCTGGAATCTCGGCCTGCAGGAAGGCGGCACCCTCGGCATGGCAGTCGCCACCGGGTTTGTCATCATCATGTACCTGACCTTCACTTTCTGCTACACAGAGATGGCCTGCGCTATCCCCAAAGCAGGAGGTGCGTTCGACTATGCACACAAAGCCCTCGGCCGGCAATGGGGCTTTTTTGCCGGCATGGCCCAAAATATTGAATTCATCTTTGCCCCTCCAGCCATCGCTTTTGCCATTGGTGCATATGTACAGCTCCTCTTCCCGTCTCTTTCCATTCTCGCTACCGCAATAGTCTTCTACCTGATCTTCACTGCACTCAACATCTATGGCGTACAAGCGGCCGCCACTTTTGAACTCGTAGTGACTTTATTAGCAGTCCTGGGTCTGGTTCTCTTCTTTTTCGCTACCGCAAATAGCTTCGAAGTAGCCAACCTCACCAGCAATCCATTGCCCAATGGCTGGCCTGGTGCTTTTGCGGCCATCCCTTTTGCCATTTGGTTTTTCCTGGCCATCGAAGGGGTAGCTAATGTTGCAGAGGAGACCGTCAATCCACAAAAGAACATCCTCATAGGATTTGGCTCGGCGATCCTCACGCTCATCGTGCTATGCCTCCTCACCTTCACATTCTCGGTAGGGGTCAATGGGTGGGAAACTGTCGTGATAGACCCACAGACGGGTGCACCCTCTGACTCGCCACTACCTCTGGCCCTAATGCAAGCGGTAGGCGAAAATCACATCACATTTAAAGTCATCAGTCTTATTGGGCTTTCGGGATTGATTGCTTCCTTTCATGGTATTATCCTGGCGGCTGGTCGGGCTACATTTGAGTTTGGCAGGGTGGGATTTGCCCCTCCTATTTTCGGTAGAGTCCATCCCAGGTTCAAGACCCCAGCCAACGCATTGCTCATCAACACCGGGATCGGAATCATCGCATTGCTTTCTGGTAAGACGGGTGAAATCATCACCATCGCGTGCTTCGGAGCATTGACACTTTACATTATATCCATGATCTCCATGATCAAGTTGAGAAGGTCATTTCCAGATATGGAGCGCCCCTTCAAAGTACCGCTCTACCCTGCATCTCCGATCATAGCGCTGATCATCAGCTCAGTCGCCCTGGTCTCGATTACTATCTACAATCCTATGCTAGCCATGGTCTACGCCGGACTACTGCTAGTGGCTTATATTTGGTTTACCATCATGTACCAACCCAGCACAGATCATGAAAACTAAAGGAATGCTTACTTTGGACGGCCTCACCAGCAAGGTGGATGCCGAGGAAATAGAAACCGTCATTGTTGCCTTTACGGATCACTATGGCCGGATGATGGGCAAGCGCTACGACGCAGGGTTCTTCCTGGAGTCTGTCCGCGATCATGGCACGCACGCTTGCGATTATCTACTCACCACTGACATGGAGATGGAGCCTGTTCCAGGCTATGATTTTGCCAACTGGGAGCTGGGCTATGGAGACTTCCACCTCATTCCCGATTTTAATACTCTACGTATTGCAGACTGGCTGGAATGCACGGCTTTGGTGGTTTGTGATGTGTTCTCTGAGAAGGATCACCTACCGGTAAATGTGGCACCCCGTTCCATCCTATCTGCTCAAATTAAGAAGTCAGAAGCAGCGGGTTTTGAGGTGATGGCCGCCTCAGAACTAGAGTATTATCTGTTCAATACCGACTACCGTACGGCATCCGACCAGCATTTTCAAGATCTTGAGCCGGCAGGTTGGTACCTGGAGGATTATCACATTATGCAAGGCACCCGCACGGAGGACTTCACTGCTGCAGCGCGTAGGCATCTTAAAAATTCTGGTGTGCCCGTCGAAACTTCAAAGGGTGAATGGGGGCTCGGCCAACACGAGCTCAACGTTCAGTATAGTGATATCATGCAAATGGCAGACCGTCATATTGTCTATAAGCAGTGCCTCAAAGAACTGGCAGATGCCTTCGGCCTGTCCGTTACGTTCATGGCCAAGTTTCATGAAGATCAGGCCGGCAGTAGCTGCCATATCCACATCAGCCTTTGGAAAGACGGTAAGAATGCATTTGTTGGAGATAAGGATTTTGGGCCAGTACAGGCCTCTGAATTATTTGGATGGTTTTTGGGTGGTTGGATCAAGTATGCGCCGGATGTGATGGTCTTCTATGCGCCCACCATCAATTCATACAAGAGGTATGTATCCGGCTCATGGGCGCCCACCAGACTAGCGTGGAGTCGGGACAACCGTACAGCGGGCTTCAGGGTCGTTGGTAGTGGCAGTAGCTTGCGAATAGAATGCAGGATTCCCGGTGCTGACTGCAATCCCTATTTGGCTTTTGCAGCCTCATTAGCATGCGGCCTGCAAGGGATCAAGGAGGAAGTTACACCGCCCAACTGCTTTGAAGGTGATGTGTATGCCGCTTCTCACCTTGCCCAAGTCCCCATGAACTTACAGCATGCCTTAGCTCATTTTCATTCAAGTGATTTTGCAGAGGAAGCCTTCGGCAAGGAAGTGGTGAAACACTACAGTCATTTTTACCAGACAGAGATAGACGCTTATCAGAAATCAGTAACAGACTGGGAGCGCAAGCGGTATTTTGAGAGGATTTAATAATATGATTTGTAATCAGGTCCTTCGATACCCAAAGAAATGAATCCCAAAGGGATTAAATTATTATAACGACAACATACCAAATTACCCTTTAAACCCCGAAGGGGTGACATGATAGTAAACGCAAAACCAAATTTAGACACTAAAAACCCCGACGGGGTGAAACCATGGCAGGCACTTACACACAGATCTACATCCAATGCGTCTTTGCGGTGAAGCATCGCCAAGGCCTGCTAGGCAAAGCATGGAGGCAAGAAGTATTCAAGTACATGTCAGGAATTGTCACCAACAAAGGCAGTAAATCCATTATCATCAACGGAGTGAGTGACCATGTGCATCTATTCATCGGCTTGAACCCCGCCACAGCACTGTCAGATCTGGTGAGGGATGTCAAAAACAACTCCAGCAAATTCATCAACGAGCAAAAGTGGCTAGCCTCAAAATTTCAATGGCAATCAGGATATGGAGCTTTTTCTTACGCCCAATCACAATTGGGTGCGGTCTACAGATACATCGAAAATCAAGAGGAACACCACCGCAAAAAATCATTCAGGGAAGAGTATCATGAATTCTTGAAGAAGTATGAGATTGATCATGATGAGCGATATCTCTTTGAATGGTTGGAATGATGTCACCCCTTCGGGGTTGTATTAGTTTTTTTGACTTTAAGCAAGCATCATTTCATCCCTTTGGGATTGTTAGAACCTTTTTCATGGAGTAAGACTGAGCACCTGACTGAAGCTCCTTCATTTCTAAACAAACTTCATACCCATATATTTAACTCTCAACGTGCATTTGCCTTATATTGGATTCTATAATTTCATGAATCATTAAAAATGAGACTAGAGAATAAAGTCAGTTTGATCACCGGTGGGAGTAGTGGGATTGGCAAATCCTCCGCCCTACTCTTTGCTCAAGAAGGTTCCAAAGTAGTGGTGGCCGACATCAATGAAAGTCAAGGTCAGGCTACTGTTGATGAAATCACATCTGTAGGTGGAGCGGCTATTTTCGTGAAGGCGGATGTATCTAAAGCCACGGACTGTGAACATATGATTGCGGTAGCTGAAAAAGAGTACGGTGCATTGCACATCCTCTTCAATAATGCTGGAATCATGGACTCCAATGACGATAATGCTGAGGCCACCTCCGAGGACACCTGGGATCTGACGATGAACATCAATGCTAAGGGAGTCTTCCTTGGTTGTAAATATGGTATCCCCGCACTCAAGCGTGCCGGCGGGGGCAGCATAATCAACACCGCTTCCTTTGTATCGCTACTGGGAGCCGCCACACCTCAGATCGCTTACACCGCCAGTAAGGGTGCCGTGCTTTCCCTTACCAGGGAATTGGCTGTCATCCATGCACGCGAAGGCATCCGCGTCAATGCGCTATGTCCGGGTCCACTCCGCACGGAGCTACTTATGAAATTCCTGAACACCGAGGCTAAAAAGCAGCGGAGATTGGTGCACATCCCCATGGGACGGTTCGGTGAAGCAGATGAGATGGCCAAGGCCGCTCTTTTCCTCGCTTCAGATGACGCCTCATATGTCACCGGTACAGAATTTCTCGTAGATGGTGGTATCACAGCTGCCTATGTCACTCCGGAGTAATATGGTAAAAGGATTTAGTATCATAAGCCCGGGTTCAGGGAAGATATACGCCGAAAGGACTTACCACAATGATCAACAAATTGATCAGGCACTCCAGGCAGCACATATCGCACAAAAGAAATGGAAGGAAACGCCCCTATCAGAAAGAGCGGCTATTTGCACCAAGGCAGTTGACTATTTCGTAGATCACGCAGACACCTGGGGGGAGGAGATCACGCAAATGATGGGCAGACCCATCAGGTATACACCAAACGAGATCAAAGGTGGCTTTGCTGAACGAGCAACGTATATGATCGAGATTGCCGAGGCAGCTCTTGCTGATCAGGTCGCTTCTGAAAAACAAGGCTTTCAACGATTCATCCGTCAGGAGCCGATAGGGACAGTATTGGTTCTAGCACCCTGGAACTACCCCTATCTCACCAGCGTCAATGCAATTATTCCTGCAATCATGGCGGGTAATTCCGTTATTCTAAAAATGGCTGAACAAACTGCACTTTGCGCAGAGCGATATGCTGAGGCATTTGACGCAGCGGATTTACCCAAGGGTGTTTTCCAATATCTCCACATTGATCATGATCAGGTGGCAAATATGATCAAAGTCCCCTTTGTAGACTATGTGGCATTTACCGGATCGGTCGAAGGTGGACGGGCAGTGCAGCAAGCCATTTCCGGTAGGTTCATCTCAGCCGGGCTGGAGTTGGGAGGTAAAGACCCGGCCTATGTCCGTGCTGACGCCAACCTATCAGAAGCCGTAGAGAATCTGGTGGATGGCGCGTTTTTCAATTCGGGACAGTCCTGCTGTAGTGTGGAGAGGATTTATGTTCATGAGTCAGTCTATGATCAGTTTGTAAAGGAGTTTGTCTCATTGACTAAGACCTATCAGATAGGCAACCCACTTGATCCAGCGTCGATGCTTGGACCGATGGTTAGGGTGGCCAATGCAGAAAGAGCACAACAGCAGGTACAGTCTGCCATAGCGCAGGGAGCTAAACTGCTCGTGGGAAGCGGCGACTTCCCTGAACTACAGCTCCCTTACCTTGCTCCCCATGTGCTGGTCGATGTTGATCATGGCATGGGCCTTATGAAAGAGGAAACCTTTGGGCCAGTCATCGGTATTATGTCAGTCAAAGATGACGAAGAGGCGATCCAACTCATGAACGACAGCCGCTATGGCCTCACCGCAAGCATATGGACAGCAAATGTCGAAAAGGCTATCACCATTGGGGATCAGATTGAGACGGGCACCTGGTTTATGAATCGCTGCGACTATCTCGACCCTGAGTTGGCGTGGACCGGGGTTAAAGATTCCGGTAGGGGCTGCACGCTCAGTCCCCTAGGGTATGTGCACCTGACCAGACCTAAGTCCTTCCATCTCAAGCTACCGCAATAATGAAAGTAGCGCTACTCGTTTGTGATCATGTCAGAGCGGATCTTATTGCCGCTCATGGAGACTACCCCATAATGTTCCAAAAGCTCCTGCCCACGCTACCCATGGACGCTTGGTTTGTTTGTGATGGACAGTTTCCTGACATCAACGATTATGACGCTTTTGTTTGTACAGGGTCAAAACACTCTGTCTATGAAAAAATCGAATGGATTGATGACCTGTCCCAATTTACCAGAGACGTATTCAGGGCTGGGAAAAAGTTTGTCGGCAGCTGCTTCGGCCATCAGATGATGGCACACGCGCTGGGAGGCGTAGTGAACAAGTCAGCTCATGGATATCTGATTGGGGTTCATACTTTTCAGATATCTGCACGGCTACCCTGGATAGAAGAGGACGTCAGTGCATTCAATGTACTGATGCTGTGTCAGGATCAGGTTGCCGAATTACCTTCAAATTCTAAGGTATGGGCAAGCTCATCCACCTGCCCAGTAGGCATTTTCACGGTAGGGTCAAACTTCCTGGGTATTCAGGGGCATCCTGAGTTTAGCAAAGCGTATAACCAGGCAGTATTTGAGCGCAGACCAGAGAAGATAAGTACCGAAAAAATGGAAGCCGCTAAGCAAAGCTTTGTTAGTAGTCCTGACACTGCATTTCTATCCCACCTTTTGACAGAATTCATTAGTGCCTAAAAAAATAGCCTATCTCATATTAACCAGAGGGCCGCAGCAGGTATATTCCTCTTTGTACAAGGGGCTGTCAAAGATGGAATCAAAGGAGTCGTCGGTATTCATCCTATTGGATGATGATCATGGCAACAAATTCTCCTCAGATGAGTCCATCATTGCATTTGACCAATCTAAAATCCATAGTCTCGATATTCCATTATTTCGTGGAGGCAACATCGGATTTGGCAACACTCATCTGCCCCTACTCTACTTTTATCGACTCTACCCGGATTTTGATTATTACTGGGTGATTGAAGATGATGTGCGTTTTAATGGCCGCTATAGCATCTTTTTTGATGAGGTGAATACACATGCTGCTGATTTTGTGGCTGCTAAGATTCGACATTATCATGAAATGCCTGATTTCTTCATGTGGGATTGGATACGAAAGGATGGGGATGATGTCCCGGATACTGAAAAACTATGGAGTTTCAACCCCATCTACAGAATGTCCCGAAATGCGCTTAAAACAGTTATTAAATGCTATGATAAAGGGTGGGTGGGCCATTTCGAAATCCTGTTACCAACAATTTTTAAGGCAGAGGGAAATTCACTCGTTGACTTTGGTGGTGAAGGAAAGTATACACCAGATTCATTAGTCAATAAGTACTACCAACTAGGATCAAAATTCAAGCAAACCCATCGGTACCGGCCGCCACATTTTTGGATGACTAAAAGAAACAAGGTTTACCATCCGATAAAGACTAAAAAGAAAGCGTTCCAGGCATACAGCCGAATGGTTTACCTAAAAACCAAGGCACTAGTCAAAGGCTAAACTCTCAGTGTTGGTTTTTTTGCCGCAATTACCGGCACAACGTCACCCATATTTGATTCGGGACAGATTGATTCAACATCATGAAAGTATTTGCGCATTAAAGTCTCATGAAAACGCACAGGGTGGAAATACAATTTGGCCTGCTTATTTTTATACAAATTCATCCCCTCTATAATAGAAACATCATAGCCAGTCTGCTTAGCAATAGCTTCAACATCAGGCTTCATACTCATCCACTGGTCATATACTTCGGCCATAAGAACTCCATCACTTTCATCCCTTTGTAACGATTGCATAAACTTCAGTCGGAACTCTGTCAAATGGGCATACCTCTTTTCAAAAATTCCTCGGTAGCATTCCTCAGGGGAATCATGATTATTGGATAAATAAATCCTATTGATCATTACCCCTTGCGGCTTTAAAAAACCAGCGGCCTTTCTTAAAAAGGTATCATAAGCAACATCATCAAGGAAATTGAGCGACCCATCTCCAAGCATAATATCAATTGAAGAGGCTTCTACTTCCATATCAAGCCAATTTGCTTTTAAAGCCTGTCTCTTGTTCGGAATGTCACCGGGCCATACATACTGAATCATCTCTTCGGTGAAATCAACACCTAAGATGAAGGTACTCTCAGGGTATTTTAAACTCACCAAATGAGGAGTAACCCCACAGATCAGAACGTTGAAGGTTGAATCACCGGCCCTATCTACATACTCATCTATGAAATATTGATATGCCCCAAGATCAGCCTCAGATGGAATTAAAGGATATTCATATTTACTGTACTGTTCGGCTATATATTTCATAGTCCTACAAGTTACGATCAAGGACAGTATATAAGGAAAATATTCCATGTCCAATTGTCTATACCCAGAGGGAAGGCTAGATAAAGCCGATTGATATGCCTTACCCACAGAAGGGCCAATCTTATATTTTCCTTACATGCTGAAACCTAGCAGATGCAATTTGTTCAACAAGAGATGTTCTTAACTGTGAGGTAACAAAGAAGAGTAGCAAACTCTAGATGGTGAAAAAAATCCGACAAAGACCATCATTAATCCGACATTGGCTTAGGTCATTTTCTTATTTTCTGTAATTTCCAATGTATTCTTATGGATCAATTCTTTCATCTTTCTACCAAACAGAAAATCATAATTCATCTTTCCTACAGAAACGTGTTCAATGCCCCTCTACGGATAAGCGAATGCCAAAAATGGTTAGGAATTGATGCTCATAACCAGAAAGAATTCGAAGCAGCGATCCAAGAGTTAAAAGAAGAAAATCTCGTTTCAGTAAATAAGGGTTTGGTATGTGTCAAGAGAAACAGCACCATAATAGACCAACAAGAGCAAAAGGATCAACTATCACAATCGCTTATCAATCAAGGAAATAGCACCCTAAAACTATTGGGCCGGATACCATTTATCAGATATATCGGGATATCCGGATCTGTTGCTGCCAATAATCCTACGGGCATTCAAAATGGTAAACACGAAGGATTCGTCGATCTGGATATTTTTGTGATTTGCAGATCAAATTGCATCTATATCCTTTTTCTTTTTGAAAGGGTTATCAAAAACTTAAAAAGCTTGTTCAAAGGACATCACTTTTACTGCTTTAACTATGTAACCGATGAAACTTTTCTTGAAGTTTACAACAAGAATTTTTACACCGCTACGGAAATCAATAACCTGAAGACAGTGTACGATGATGGAGTCTTTAAGCACTTTAAAGCCCACAATCATTGGTACGAGGGATACTATAAACCAAAATCAGTTACACCCATAAACGAGATAGAACTAAAGTCATTTTCCTGGATTTCGCTTCTAGCTCCGATCAACTGGTCATGCTTTCTGATTTTTTGTATCGGAAGAGCACTGAAGAGAATGGAAATCTCTGCCTTGTTGGAGGCCTTTGGGGGTTTTGACCCAACAAAAAAATGCAACCCTAAAAGAATCTCAAATCCAAACGGTGGTTATCAAGAGGCTATCAGGCAAAGGTTTGTAGAGGTCTATGAGACAGAATTTCCCAATTACTTTTCGGAGGAAATCATAGATATCCTTTTCCCACCAAAGAATGGTTTCGCTTTCAACCCAGACACAAACGTTCACGACAGGGAACATCAGGAATTGTTTTACAAGTATCAGCTAGAAACAAATGAGAAGGATCTTATTTAGTCATTCTTACTTTTATAGGCTAGACCCAAAGCAATGGAAGATAAGACAACCTTACCCTCCGCTGATGACTATCACTGCGGCCTCTTTGATGCGCCGTGAGGGATATGAAGTCCAATTGTTTGACGTTGGCTTAAAAAAATCTGCTGCTGAGCTAGAGAGCCGACTAGTGGATTTTGAGCCATCATATTTTGTGATTTTTGATGATGGCTTCAATTATTTAACTAAAATGTGCCTTACCACCATGAGGGAGGCAGCTTTTGAAATGCAGCGGCTAGCAAAAAAAATAGGTGCAACTACAATTACTTGTAGTTCTGATGCTACTGACCATAGTCAAAAGTATTTGCAAAATGGTGCTGACTTTGTGCTCAAAGGCGAAGGGGAACTAACGCTAAAGGAACTAATTGAAAATCTTGACTCTGGCGGTAATGGACAGCACATTCCTGGAGTCTGCTTCATGCATAAAGGCGAGGTAAAAACCTCATCTCCTCGAGGTGTCAATACCCAACTGGATGCCCTTCCACAGGCAGCTTGGGACTTGGTTGATGTCGAGGCATATAGAAAACTATGGAAGGGCGCTTTTCACCTTAATATTGCTACTACACGGGGATGTCCCTACAAGTGCAACTGGTGTGCAAAACCGATTTATGGAAATAGGTACAATTCAAGGTCACCAGAAAAAGTAGTAGACGAAATTCAGTTCCACGCCGAAAAACATGGGGTAGACCACTTTTGGATGTGTGACGACATATTCGGGCTGAAGCCTGGCTGGGTGCAAAAATTCAAAGAGGAACTTAAAAAGAGGAATCTCAAAATTTGTTATAAAATTCAGTCGAGAGCTGATCTACTCCTGAAAGAAGATAATATCAACGCGCTAGTCGAATCTGGACTTGATGAGGTCTGGATTGGGGCAGAATCTGGCTCCCAGAGAGTACTTGATGACATGGAGAAGGGAACGACTATTGAGCAGATCGAAAAGTCTACAGAGCTTCTGAAAGCCAGGGGCGTCAAAGTCGCCTTTTTCATTCAGTTTGGCTATCTGGGTGAAACAATGTCAGACATCCAAAAAACCATCGATTTGGTACTCAGAATGATGCCGGACAAACTTGGTGTTTCAGTATCGTATCCATTGCCAGGCACCAAATTTTACGATGTTGTGAAAAAAGACCTTGAGAATAAAGCCAACTGGACGGATTCAGATGACCTTGACTTGATGTTTCAAAATACTTTTCCGTCTGCTTTTTACAAGAAGCTTCATCGCCATCTATACCACAGGTACCGGATCAAGAGGGGCCTTCTTCTAATGAAAAACTTGATTACTAAGCCTAAGTCAGCTACTGCAAAAAATATAAAGGACATATTCTCTCTTGGTCTTCACATCCCACTTACTTTGTTGAGCAACTTTCAACTCAAGAAATTAGCCCAAGCTAAATAATGGGTGCTGATTTTGATATAGCCGCAAGTACTTATGATCGGCAGTTTACCCACTCCAACATTGGTACACTACAGCGGGGTAAAACCTGGCAATACATTGATCAAGCCATGAACAATCGGAAAGGACTGAAAATATTAGAACTCAACTGTGGCACAGGTGAAGATGCCCTGATGCTCGCCAAAAAGGGTCACAAAGTGGTAGCCTCGGACATTTCGTCAAATATGCTCGGTATAGCTCGGGGCAAGGCCTCTGAGATGAGCATAGACTTTCTGCAAATAGACCTTACCAACATTGACACAGAGGCACTTGACGATGACTTTGACCTGGTTTTCTCCAATTTCGGAGGAGTAAACTGTATAGACCATCATTCACTCTCCAAACTCGGCGAGTCCGTTGCTAAAATTTTGAAACCCAATGGTTCTTTCATTGCCGTGGTAATGCCGAAATTTTGCGTCTGGGAATTCATCTACCTATCCCTTAAAGGGAAAATAGCACAGGCATTGAGAAGGAACAGAGGGGTGGCCATAGCCAATGTCTCAGGGCAACCTGTGAAAACATGGTATTACTCCCCTAAGCAATTCAGCGCGGCATTAGGATCGCCCTACCGAGAAATGATGCTGAAGCCAGTAGGCTTTTTCGTGCCGCCCTCCTACTTGGACTCATTCTTTTGCAGGCATCCGATCTTTTTAAAATTATTGGGATACCTTGAAAAGCACTTTGCCAGATTTGCCTGGCAGGCCAGGTTTTCTGATCATTTTTTTATCCAATATCAGCTGAAATGAAGGTTTTTCTCACGCATGGCTATTTTCTGAATAGCGACCCAAGGGAGAAGAAAATAATGAAGCCCTATCCCCCTCTGGGGTTACTATATATTTCAGCCTACCTCAATGAAAATAAGGTTGATAACCATGTATTTGACAGCACATTTTCTTCATACGAACAGCTCATCGCCAGTATAAGAGAGGAACAGCCTGATATACTGGCGATCTATACCAATTTGATGACCAAGCTTAGCGTTCTTCAACTCATTGAATCCTCCAGGACACTCCTTCCCAATGTGAAAATTGTCTTAGGAGGACCGGACGTCACCTACAATGTCACTAACTATCTGACGTATGGCGCTGACATCTTAGTGATTGGGGAGGGGGAGCAAACCATGTTGGAGTTGGTCTATTGCCTTGGGGATTCATCAAAGGACCTTTCAACGGTAGATGGCATTGCCTACAGGGACGAAAATGGTGTAGAAATCACTACCCGAATGCGTCAAAAGATAAAGTCCATTGATGAACTACCTATGCCCAATAGAGAGGCCATCAATATCACGCAGTACATGTCTGTCTGGAAAGCACACCATGGTGAAAGCGCACTCAACATAAGCACTCAACGTGGCTGTCCATATACCTGCAAGTGGTGTAGTACTGCGGTGTATGGTCAAAGCTACCGCAGAAGACGACCTGAAAAGGTGGTAGATGAACTCGTCTGGTTACAAGAGAAATACAATCCGGATACCTACTGGTTTGTTGACGATGTATTCAACGTTAGTCATAAGTGGCTGGATGCTTTTGTTGAAGAATTAGAAGCTAGAAAAGTCAAGATAAAATTTGAGTGTATCACAAGGGCAGATAGACTCAATGTGCATGTGATCGCCCAACTTAAAAAAGCTGGATGTTTTCGGGTATGGATAGGAGCAGAAAGTGGGTCTCAGGCCGTCATTGATAAAATGGATCGCCGAGTATCCGTGGATCAAGTAAGAAATATGATTGTCGAGGGCAAAAAAGCAGGCTTAGAAACGGGAACATTTATTATGGTAGGCTACCCCGGCGAAACCGAAGAGGATATTCTGGAAACAATCCATCATCTAAAAAAGTCTAATCCTGATCATTACACGGTTACGACCGCTTACCCGATAAAAGGGACTTCACTTTATAACGAAATTGCTGATAAGATCACTGAGGAGCGGGAATGGAACGCAAGTACCGACAGGGACATTGATTTTCGCCGAACATTTCCAAAAGCATTTTACAAACATGCGATACGATTGATTTCTTCAGAAATCAGCCTGTACAGACACGATACCTATGATTGGAAGAGGGTCAAATTACTGCTTAAGATATTCCTCTCAAGGTTCATCATGAGACTCTATAAGTCGAGCCCAAGTGCTAATTGACTATTATGGCTAATAAACTTATAAAGGGTTATTGCTTATTCGGAATACTGGTGATTCTCGTAAATGCCTGTACGAATCACTCAAACGAATTAGTCAGTCCCGCGATTCCGGAAACCAGCATCAATCTCAAATTTTTCATCGGCGGTTTCAATCAATCTGAAGGTGAAGTCAAAACCGGATTTGCCTGGGCTTTGTCATCCTTAGGTGCCGAACTGCCTAACGGCTCACTCGATCGTCTTATGCTGACTGGAACAGGTTCAACTGTATATGAAGTGGACTTGTCTCAAGCTGGATTTGATGACGAGGCTCTACAAGCCCTGGGAACGGTGATTGCGACACTAAAGCAAAGTCAGGCTTATGCAATGAACAACTACATCGAAATGGGTCGCTTCGTTATGCTCACACTCAATAGCTCCTACCATTATTACAAGATCACCGGGGCATCAGAGACATTGATGGATTTTCGATCTAAGCATAAATTCGGAAATAGCAAGATGAGGGTCATCAACTCAGGGGTTTCGAACATCGACAGACTTATCGAGATTGCGGATGCGGATAAGGTCGAAGAAATTGCTTATCTGGCAACAGAAGGGAGTGGTTCTTTCGAGGAAGGCACCTTTCTCGCCGAAGAATTCGAAGTATTCGATTTTATGTCTAATGGACAACTTCGGTTTGGTATATATGATAAAGCCGGAAATTTGAAAGCTGCGGCTGATCCCTCAATTACGCAGGCCGGTAAGCCGAGCAAATGCCTTTGGTGCCATGAAACTAACATTCAGCCATTTTTTACCAACAACCCGGTGCTTATCGGAGCGGACTACTTAAGCAAGCAACAATTTATGGAAATACTGAATGTGCAAAATCAATATCTGGCCCACTATAGAGATACATTGAAAAGTGAGGTGAATTTTTCAAACCTTCAGGATCATCGATTCCTTGAGTACCTATACATTGACTTTATGGAGCCGTCCTTAGAACGAATAGCACAAGAATGGAATATGGATGTAGATGAAGCGGCTGATATCCTGGAGGGTATCCCTACTCACACACAGCTTGAATACAATATCAAAAACGTATATCACAGAAAGGATATTGACCATCTAGCGCCGTATGCTACAATAGAGGTCCCGGAATCAGCCCGAGAATTATCTAAGCATGAGCCTAACTTTTTCGTTTTTTAGATGATCATCAAGAGCTTATTCTGAAAACATAGTTTACTTCACCTGACATGGTCTTTTGATAGACCACATCCATCCGTAAATCTTTTTCTTGAGCCAAGGTTTCGATAGTTCCAATCTTACAGTCCTCCGATAGTATCATGTATACCATTATTCTGCTAAGGTCTGAGAACCTAAGATGACTAAAGAGCTTTTTGAAATAGTCAAACTCTTCGCCACAAAACCAGGCATGCTCTTCAAGGTTAGTCGGCTCCTTTGGATAGTATGGGGGATTGATAATAATGAAATCGAAATCATCAACTCTAAGGCGATCAAAGAGGTCTGATTCCAAAATGTTTATAGAAACATTATTCACTTTAGCGTTCACTTCCAGTGATTTGAGTGCCACCGGATTAATGTCCGAAGCGGTAACGGTGGCCCCCTTTTCCTGAGCGCAAAAAATGGAGATGAGCCCTGATCCCGCACCCAATTCAAGGAGGGTTTTGTTTCTCAGGTCTAAACCTTCCAAAAACTCAATCAAAACCCGGGTGCTAAAAAACAATCCCGGGTGAAAAACGCCGGGCATAACTGTTATCCTAATTTTCCTATGCACATAGGTTCTAGGACTTTTCAAGTAGATCTTGACCGCTCTTCTCAAGATCGGATGAAAGACCTTCAGGCCTCTTCTTTGGAGTAATGAAATCATGTCTCTTCCATTACAAAACCTTCCGTCTCCGGCCTTCTGTATTTGAGCCAATATTTTTGAAGGAACTTGAGTTCATAGGGCCATCGGTAAAGGTCAAACCTATACCGAATAAAAGAGGCGAACTTCATAGCCCTCCTCTGAAAACCGCTAAGTTTATAGTCCGAACATGTTGGGAAGAATCCATTTAGGACGGTCTCAAAACCTTGAATTTGATCCACCATATAGGGCTTCAGCCAGGGTGTTAGCGGGTTTCTCCTCAGGTCGAAGTTTTCCCAGTCGGGACTGAGCCAGTCTTCAAGTTTTTCCGGAAACGAAAAACCAGCTTTTTTGACCGTGTTGTACAATTCTGATCCTTCGGTGGGAACCGGACTGTAAAGGTAAATAATAATTTCAGTGTCAGGATTGATGACCTTAATCTCCTTAATAAAAGCAATATCCCTGGTGATCTGTTCGCTAACTTGACGTTCTGTTGCCTGCGGTATACCGAGTACAAAGGAGTATTCCGGGATGATATCAAATCTTCTCATCCTACCTGCAAAATCCTTGATCTGTTGGACGGTTTGCGTGCCGCCTTTGTCCATTTGTTCTAAAATCTCATCGTTGCTGCTCTCTGCCCCAAAGAAAATCATCTTACAGCCCGCATCACGCATGATTTCAAGCGACTCATCCTTGTACTTATTGATAGTATCAATTCTACCTTCTCCCCACCATTTTATGTTGTGCTTTTTGACCAATCTGGAAAACTCCACGACCATTTTTTCATTGACAAAAAAGTTGTTGTCATGAAATTCCACTGCATCTGCCCCATGCTCCTCGATTAAATATTTAATATTCTGGTAGATACGCTCTGCTGACTTGCTTTTCCATCGGGCATTGTAGATGGGCACTACCGCGCAAAATGAACAAGTGAATGGGCATCCAAAACTTGCGTGATAAGCTGCGGTCCTATTTCCAAGGAAGGTCTTTTTGAGATAACCTTTTAAAGGGTAATCTCTATGAAGCTCCTCATAGGGTAAGTCGGGGAGTCCGTCCTGATCCCCAACAAACTCTTTTTTTGTCTTTACGACTTGATCTCCTTCGAGAAAAATGAGGTTGCTGATGGCATTAAAGTCACCCTGTCCCTTAACTATCATGTCGAGGAGAAGTGGAAAAGCATAGTCTCCTTGTCCACTGATAATAAAATCAACAAACCCAGATTTCAGAGACGATTCATATTGATTGGACGCAAAATAACCACCCCATATATTAATGATATTTGGATATAGCTCTTTTATTCTCTTTGTGTAGGGAATGGCCTGTTTTAGTTGGGGGCCGGGCATTACAGTACATCCAAAAAACTTGAACTCACCGGTATCCAGGTGAGTCTTGATCTTCTTCCACGGATCGGTTTCTCGGTTACCGTCAACAAATACAAACTCGTATTTGCCTTTGATAGAAGCAGCTACTTGTAGTATCGAATTTGGGATGCGATAGCCATTCTTAGCGGCAAAAGGATTGAATAATAAGACTTTGTTCATGATGAAAATGCACTACAACATCTTAGGCAAGCAGGAAGCAATCCACCGTGCTTGTTAAGCGTAACCCTAAAGTTGGCGACAACCTGGGAATTCCATATATCTTTTAAGCTTTCATCGTATACATTTCCAATGGTAAGGTTGTAGCACCTTCCATGAGCCGGAATCACTGAACCGTCAGACTTGATCATCAGGTTGTTGAATACATCATTGCACCTCCGGCCGAAACTTATATCCGGTCTGTTATAGAATTTATCCAGCTGGGCTCTTGAATGAATTTCTGGTGAAAATGTCGTCTCGAAGGGGTAGTCAGTGTGGGTAATTTCCTCAATCTCTTGATGTAATACTTCCAGATCCATCTTGGTGAAATCTATTTCATCCGTATTAGAAACTGTGGCAGGATACTCGCCCAGAAGCAACTGATTGTGAGTCTCAGCCATCGCCGTGGTGGTGAAGTTGGTATGCATGAAGCCAACTTCCTTGAGCGGTAGATGCCTGACATCCTCAACAAATCGTTTTAAGTGTCCAATATTCCACTCTGTAATGACACAAAAAATGGAAATCCCTGGAGGATTCTTTGTTTCCAGTAGGGCCTCAATCCCTCTTATCGCTCTCGAATAAGAGCTTTTATGACCTCTAATACTATTGTGAATTTCCTCGGGTCCATCAAGCGATATGTAGATTTCGTTCAATCCTGCTTGCACCAAATCAGCAGCTTTGTACTCCAGGTTGAGCGCATTGGTTGTGATAGTGGTAAAAAGGTTCTTCTCATTGGCATAGTGAAGTGACTCGATTAGATGAGGGTATATCAATGGCTCTGTAAACGCATATCCAAGCTTCGCCTTTGGATAATATTTGTCAGTTTGATCAATGACTCTTTTGATCAATTCAAGTGGCATGTTGATTGGTTTGGTGCCGGTAAGGTTAACAGCAAAATTGGTATCATTTACCTTCAATCCCACGTCACACATTTTGCAATGCAGGTTGCAAATATTATTAACTCCCAGCACTACCCATTTTATTCCATAGAATAGTTTCTTAGGGTAGATTCTGTGATTTAACTTTTTTACAGCATGGATCATTTACACTAAGGTAGGCCCAATAATTTTACTGATTGTCTTCATTTTAATTGAAATTACGGACTAAGCAAATTGACAACCTGAGATGCTATTAGGTAAGAAAATCATAGTTGTTTTGCCTGCATACAATGCCGGCAAAACCTTGAGACAAACCTACTTGGAAATACCAAAGGACATAGTAGATGAGGTCATATTGGTCGATGATGGAAGTCAGGATAACACGATAGCGGTTGCAAAAGAATTGGGTATAACCCATATTATACTTCATGAAAAAAACCTCGGGTATGGAGGAAATCAAAAGACATGCTATCGGAAAAGTCTGGAACATAATGCCGATATAATCATAATGCTCCACCCCGATTATCAATATGCACCAAGCCTTATTCCCAGTATGGCCTATCTGATCGCACAAGACATTTTTCCTGTGGTTCTCGGCTCCAGAATACTGGGTAATGGAGCAATAAAAGGCGGAATGCCCGTCTACAAGTATTGGGCAAACAGGTTCTTGACTTTCGTCCAAAACCTGGTCACAAATGCAAAAATGTCCGAATATCACACCGGGTATAGGGCCTTTGACGCCAACGTGATAAGGCAAATCAATATAGAGGCAAACTCGGATGATTTCATATTTGACAATCAAATACTTTCCCAAATCATTATGAAAGGACATGTGATTGCTGAGATAACATGTCCCACAAAATACATGGAGCATTCTTCATCCATCAACTTCAGCAGAAGCTTGCTATATGGCCTTGGAGTGTTGAAAGTGACACTTGAGCATTGGCTCCATAAAAATAGAATTGTGCTAATAAAACGATATCAGGAGTAGTTGTTCGCTCTTAAAGCCTCACCAATTTCCCTTTCGATTTTTGCAACTAAGTCCTGATTCAACTCTTTGCGCCACTCGCCCATTTTTCCAGATCGCAGCAGCCTGAGGTCGACCTTGTTCTGAGTTTTCCTTGCTAACTCCCTTCTCTTCTCGAAAGACTGCTTGTCAATTGACCTAAGAACTCTTGAATCACCTACCTCGGTCCCTAAAAATTGGAGAACGACTTTTAGGGTACATGAACTGTCCGCTAAAAAATCTTCATACTTCACTACCAACACATCTGGGCGCGATCTGTAATCATCAAAGTGATCGAGCCACGGATCCTCAAGCCATTTATCGATTTTGGCATTGCCATACAAGACCGCTTGTGTCATGCGGTATTGCAAATATTTCTTTCCGAAGCTGGTTTTCAGCAGATACTTTTTCAGTTTACTCAAACCCGTTTTTACCCTGAAAAAAGAATCAAAAAAGTAGGTGCCTGAAACGACAATGTCGCGCGGGTCACGGACGAGATAGATGATTTTATCGGGCTGTAAACTCCAGCAATCAAACAACCTTTTGTAGGTGTGATGGGATTTGTAGCAAGCGAAGTTCGTCATCCGATCTTTACCTTCTACTAAATAATAATCTGTTGTGTTTTCAAATCCCCAATTCCCATTAAACGGGCATTGGAGTACTTCTGAAATCAGCCTGGAAACCCAGGTCGTTCCACTTTTAGGGTATCCTACTACTACGATATTGCAGGGACTATTAGTACTCGGTGAGCTCATTCAACGATAGTATCTTAAAAAAAACTGAAGCGTTAACAAATGAACCAAAAAACCACCGACCCTTAGTGCAATAGCCGCCTGGATACCGCTGCTTGGGATTAAAGAATAACCAAGAATCCCCTGAAAACAAACAAAAATGAAGGCTAATAGGGCTAAAGCATTCTGTCCGTTTAACTTATAAAACTCATTTACTACGATCATCTTGAACAGTTGTGGGAATGAGAAAACCAAAATAGCCAGGTAAAACCACGTCGGAAACTGAAGGGAATAGAAAGTGCTAAGAACCATGTAAGATCCCAGACAGCTCAAAAAAGCGAAAGGGATACCTACGACCAATGCAGCCCTCTTCAAAGATTGCAAAGTTGCATCTCGAGTTCTGTAAAGCAACCTGGCCGACGGATTGAAGATGTACGCAGCACCTGACTCCACGACAGTAACTACCGTAATCAACACATGGTATTGGCCGACACTGGAACTATCCAAAAACAGGGCGACCATGTAGATATCTGATTGAGCCCTCACTGTACCCATAAAGCTCAAAAGAGCAAACGGTAGTGCCTCCTTAAAAACTCTCAAGTCTACCTTCACTTGAAAACTTAAAACTGCATGCCAAAAAGTCACAACGTATAAGAGCATCTTAGCGAGCAACGACAAAATAACAATCTGAATAAATAGTTCAAGCGAAAGAGGGCCGCTATGCGATAGTACCGCAATCACCAAAACTGTTCCCGACAGCAGTTCAACATAAAGTGCCTTCTTAAAATCCTTGTTGAATACGATCAGCACTTGAAAACTCTGATTGACAAATACGACTATGAGCCAAACAATCAGGTATGAAACTGGCAGATCACTGAAGTAAAATACTTTCGCCAGCAGACTCATAGGGACTATAAGTAGCAGCCTTGTCGTTAAGCATCCTGACCATACCTGGTAGATATTTCCAGGATGCGTGCTAAACTCTTTGAGGAGATATTGAAAATTGCCGAAGCTGAGCACCATTGCTGCAAGGTTCACAATCAGGAAAACCTCGACATACTCGCCCCAAAGCTCCGAGGAATAACTGCGAATCAATATCCATGAGATCACAAGTGTAAAAAAACGTGGTGCCAGCTGCGAAGCACCATAGCTTACTGAACTGGCAAGCCTTCTTGAGATCTTTTCAATATTCCAACTCATTTGTCGAGCCGAATGATGCGAAAAGTATAAAAACCATACCCCCGACCCCAATCAGATAGATACACGACTTTGTCATTATCCACCAGTAATGGGTTCTTCTTGTTATCCGACGACTTGATTAACTGCTCTCCACGGAGGTACAGCCCATTGCCTATGATGCTTACTTGCGAGCTATCATATCTCTTTCCTGGTAAGGCAACTGTACCTTCATGCATCTCACCATGCCAGTAGTTATATCTAATGGCACCATCTTGCACTTCATAGTCCACAATCAGTGATGGATTTTCCAGCATGAGATAGTCACTGGCCGTCTGCCTCTCTTTGGGTATCCTGTAGAAGTAATAAATAAATGTGGTCAACAATAGGGTCAATGGAATAAGGTGATTCGCTCGTATCACCTTCGCTGGTGTGACTAAAAGAAAGACCGCAATGGTCGCGAAAAGACCGGCAAACCTCAATGCCAATGGCCAGTGAGGTAGGTCCAGAGCAGGGAAATTCGTAATTCCCAGCAGCAGCAAACCAACAGCAATTTGCTTCAGTAGTCTTTCGTTTTGAACCATTGAAAAATAGACAATAACCAAAAGTATTCTGGAATAACTACTGCCGTATGGACTTATCAGAAAAATCAGCAACAACCATAACCCAAGCATTTTAAAATCCTCATCGCCTTTGCGATTGCCAGAGCTATAAAAAGTCCAGTAGAAGGCCACAATAAATGTAGCTGCCATAAAAGAAGCAAATAATATGTCGCTCTCTATGAATGGAGATGGATTTTCGGATGAGTCTGCTATGAATAGATGCTTAAAAAACATCAATGGAGACTGATTGGTTAAAAATCCAGCTGAAACAATTTCACCAGCGGAAACCTTGGGAGAAATCTGCTCAATGTAAAACCTGAATATGTCAAAGTCCAGTAACAGGCCTGTCAGACATAGGCTGACCGCACCCCAGATACAGAAAATACCTATGGCTCTATAATCTCGTCTACCAAGCAGGTAAAACAAGACTATCCCTGGGGTCATTTTAAGTGATGCTGAAATCACCCATAGTAGCATTGCAGGTGCTATTTTACCCTTTTTATAGAGAATGTATCCCTCGATAATCATGGAAAATAAGAGCATGTAGAATTGACCGAATAGTATCCCGTTACGAATAGGGATGAAGCAAATGAAGGGAATGAGCAAAAGAGAAACTTCGTTTTGAATATTCAAGAACCTTACTATTCTCACAAAGGAGAAAAGGAAGAAAAAACCATTTAAGAAGTTAAAAAGCAGCTTTGCTAATTGAATATCCAAGCTCGCCAGTGGAAAGAAGAACAGGGCTATGAAGGGTGAGTTTGGAGAAAAATTGACAAAAAACCCTTGGTAGCCTTGCTCCGACAATTTCAAATTGAATGTAGTCGGATCATAAATTGTCTGATCAAAACTTCCTTCCACGAAAAACTTGCCGGCAAAGTAGTAGTTGGCAAAATCATGAATGGGGTGGCTAATCGATTTGAAGCAGTAATAGGATATAAGTATTGCAATAGCTACAAAACATATTGATAGGTAGTCTCTTCTTACCTCAATCGTCGTGGTATTTACCAAAGCGGCATATTTTATGCGGTCACAAGTATCCTAAGCCAAGGTATTGATTGCAGTAATTGAAATAAAGAACACCGTGTATTTATTATTTGACTAATTCAAATTACACCAGAGGTACCACAAGAGATGGAGACTAAGATCTACAACTTTTTAATCTCATTTTTATTTCTCAATATGGATTAAGAACTCTGACTTTCAACCCCTATTCCTTGAGCTGGAATGTCCGGGAAATGTTGAACCCAAAATGAATGCCCGCGTCGAAAAAGTCATTTCGCGTCTCGGTGATAAATCCCTTGGGAACCATCGAGGTAGAATTGGTGAACTGAAGTTGAAAAACATGACCTCCGGTCTCAATGTCAAACCCTATTGCGATAGCGTTGAATGAGTCTTCCGTTATCTTCTGGAATTGATAATAATACTCCATCACCAGCGCTACGCGCTGAGAAAGCTTTATCCGCCCTCCCACGCCTAAGGCAAAAGCATCATTGTTAATATCATCTTCGAGAATCAAGTTCTTATGTACCCAAGTCGGCATTAGTTGCAGAGACAGACTCGGACTGAATTTTCGTGCTAGCAACAGTTGTGTCGTATAAGCCATTTTCTCCTCAAAAGTCGGATCAATTTCAGGTTGCTTTAGGTTCTTTAGAGATGCCGAAGCGAATAAGGTTGCTGAAAACGGCATGCCGCCACCACTCATCTGCCGCAGTAGCCTGTACTTGACAAACCCATCATACGTCTTTTCGAAGGAGCTCCTACCTATCCCCAGGTATAGACGATCAGAAATAGCGTACTCCAGACCTAGGCGGACGGTCGCATTGTCCAGTCCAAATAGTTCATAAGCACCTCCATCAATCGTTCCAAATCGGTGAGAGATGATGAAATCCATCACCCCTGCATTTCGAGTTTCAATAGAATGCCCATTGATTATCCTTGTCCCTTTGAATGTGGCTTCAATCAGGGTGCGCTCTTCTCCCTGCTCTTCTTCCAGCAGACTTAGCAGGTCATCTTGTGCAAAAGCTTGCGCAGCACCAAATAGCAAGCAAACAGCTATCGTAAATCTTTTCATTTCTTGATGAAGTTGAATTTGGTATCTACGTCTACCACTTCGGCGATATTCTTAATGACTATTTTCGGAATCTTGATTTTGTGATCTTCCAGGGCCACTTGAAAGAATGTACTGACCTCTATATTGTCATCCGTCACGCGGAACTCCACATCACTGGTCAGCGGTCGACTCACACCGTGAATTTGCAATTCTCCCTCAGCTTTGGCGATAAACTCTCCTGGTTGGGTGAAATCGAGAGATGAAAAATCAAGGATTTTTCCTTTGAATGACGCCTTTGGATACTTTTCTGATTCAATATAGTTTTCGTTGAAGTGCTCTTCCATTAAACTCTTGTCAAAATGGAAATCCTTCATCTGCATCGATACAGCAACTGTACCTTTATCAAGATCCATTGCCCCCAAGACTTTCTCGTTCACTGCCTCTATATCTTCAAGCGGTGCTTCTGAAAAGAAATGTGCAACACCCTCCTTGTCGATTAGCGCATTTTGAGCTGTCGCAATCTTCGAAATCACGACCGCTACGATTAAAAAAATGATTCTCAATTTCATGACTCTCTATGATTTGTTATCGTTTCGTATCCAATTAATTATCCAGCGCCCCGTCATCTACCCAGCAGGCGATTTGATCGATTTGTGTCTGGGTCAGTGTTCTACCTCTGGGCATAGATCCATCTGAAGTTCGGATTTTGATTCTGGTGGCACTAGACTGTATCTGGGTAAGTGTCCTTAGATCTGGTGCCTGGCTTCCGTTGTGACATCCCGAAATTGCACAATTCGTTTCCACGATGTTTTGAACAGCACCTGAATAGGTGACTCCAGATAGCACCTCAACATTTTGAGTTGTTTCGCATCCTGAGGCATCTGTAGCTGTCACCGCGTATTCAGCGATATCAAGATCTGTAAAGATTCCGCTTAACTGAGGGGTACCGTTATCTAAGGAAAACATATAAGGCTCACTACCACCCGAAGCTATAACCTGGAGGCTTCCCTCGCTTGTACCACAGCCTGATCCAGTGACCACTATCTCGTTGATGGCAACCCCATCTTCATTCAATACGGTTACATCCACGTCCTGTGTACAATCGTTGGAGTCTGTGATCGTAACTGAATAAGTACCCGCCGGTACGCCCGCAAATAACCCTGTGGTGTTGGTCTCAAAGCTCGCCTCAAAAGTGTAAGGTGCTTGGCCTCCATTGGCGGAGAGAATAAACGAACCATTATCAGCACCGCATTGGGTGTTTTCTAATTGGTTGGTAAATACCTGAATGGTAGGGCATTCAAATTTTGGTTCTACTTGTTCAGATATGCATGCGGAGACAAAGAAAAAAGCCCCGATCAGCATCAGCTTATGGATGCATGTACTTTTCATAAAATATCTAGTTAGACGTAATACAAATCTAGACTATGACTGTAGTCCCGATTAGTACAAATCCGCCAATATCAAGCACTAAACCGTCAAGTAAGTTTTGGGTATGAAACTAAGCTATCAGCTTTGATGGGCTCTTGCCAAACTCTCGCTTAAAGCACTTAGCAAAATAGGAGGGGTTGTTGAAACCGGTCATGTAAGCCACTTGGGAGATATTATTGGTGCTTTGACTAAGTAGTTCTTTTGCTTTGTGCAAACGAACGCTGGAAATAAGCTGGTTGGGAGATTTGTTGGTGACTGCCTTGATTTTTCTTTGCAAATGTCTTTCACTGATGCCAACCTCTTTGCAGAGCATATCTACATTGAAATCTTCGTTATCGTAGTTTGCCTCTATGACTTGCAATATGCCCTCCAGAAATAAATCCCTTCTTAAAACCAAGGGCCCACTGTAGTCTGTAGGCTCACCATAGGGATCGGTTACTTTATATAGAATGGTGCTGTAGTGATCAGAAACTACAGGTTCGAATTCTGAGAATTGGATATCCGTACCTGAGAGCAAGTATCTCACAGCTTGAGTCACAAAAGTCTGATGGTTTAATGTACTGTTGAGAAGCAAATCGATAAAATCCATGCTTTCGGGGCTAAGGAGCTGATCACTATTGGGGTTACTCACTCTCATATCGGTAACTACCGAAATATCAATACTAAAACTCTTCATGAAATTGACCAAATCCATCCCACAATGAACCGCCCGGCTAGCCCCGCTAAAGGTTGAAATAAACTGATTGTCGTAGAATAAAATATTACTACCTCCCGCCTTTTCGATAAGTTCCTTTACCAATCTTTCACCGTCTGTTTGAGCTGAGTCATCCATAAATCTGCCAGCAACAATCGTAAACAGCTTTTCCTCATGATTTTGATCTGGAGTTACCTCTTTCAAGAACTCCTTAATTTCCAGCAATACCACTTCTGAATTTCCAGCCCAAAAAAGGTGATCCCTCCCTTCGAATTCGACAAACTTCGAATTTCGGATGCGCTCAGCAATGAACTTTCCCTCTTCTATTTTTACATCAATGTCATGCGTCCTCTGCATAATCAATGTAGGCACTTTTATTGAACCCAGGATGTCAATGATGTCTACTTGCGTATTCATCTTAGTCAGTACCAAGGCTGCACTTGGGCTCGCTCCAGATCTGAAATAGCTAGCCAACCACTCCATGAAGACCTTATCATCGGCTTTGGAAGGGGCCAGTGATTCAAGGTTCATATCACCACTACCCCAGCTGCGCTCTATCATATCATAGAGTCTTTGGCGCTCAACATCAGTAGGAGCCCATGGATATTCCGGTGAGTACCTTCTCTTGGCAAAGATGCCAAACGAGATGAGCGATATGGTGCGCTCTGGATAGGTCGCTGCGAAAAGCGCAGAAACCGAACCACCCTCTGAATGACCAAATAGTACGGCCTTATCTGACTCTACCGCGTCCATCACGGCACGGATATCATCCATTCTCTCTTCAAGGGTCGAGAATTCAACAATTCTATCAGAGAGTCCTGTACCTCGTTTGTCAAAAAGAATAACTCTGGCGGTTTTACCCAATTCCAGAAGAAAATGAACCAGTTCGGGGCAAGTCCACATCAAATCGATGTTAGATATCCATCCAGGTATATATACAAAGTCCATCGAACCCGATCCAAAAACCTGATAGGCAATATTTATGCTTCCACTTTTGGTATACTGAGTAATCGGCTTTAGACTCATGTTCTGCTAACTTATTACTTTAAAAGTATCACTTCATAGGACTCTAGCATACATTTTTGTTCCACTTCTTTAGATTAAATTGATTCTCGATCGAATATTGAATTATGCAGACTGAGCACTTTCATATGATGATAAGGGACTATGTTGTCAATATTCATGTCTCATTTTTGGGGACTCCCATATAAAATGGCTGCCCTAATTTTAATTAGTCGGTCAAACAGGCCATATTCAAAACAGATAAGAGAATTCTAGTCGAATATTCAATTTGCAACTTGTTGGCTCCTAATAGAGGACATGAAATTGACCAATAATTATTCATTAACGGTCAACTTTTTTCAGGATGAGACAGAGGCAACAAAAAACCCGAGTCTCTCAACCGGGGTTTCAAGTGATTCCGCCGCGACTCGAATGGAGACGTCCACCCGGGCGTAACCTACTACTTAGTAGGCAGTTGAATATGGAGATTTTGTATAAAGCAATATCGAATCGAAAGGCCGGACTAATGGAGAGCCATTGCACAATTCACAAAAAATATGGTCACAAATCGTATTGTTTGTCGTCGCAGATGGAATGTCGGCAGAGGCAACAAAAAACCCCGGTCTCTCAACCGGGGTTTCAAGTGATTCCGCCGCGACTCGAACGCGGAACCTACTGCTTAGAAGGCAGTTGCTCTATCCAGTTGAGCTACGGAACCATCGACTATCAAAATGTAGTGCGGAGAGAGGGGGATTCGAACCCCCGGTACGATTTCTCGCACGCATGTTTAGCAAACATGTGGTTTCAGCCACTCACCCACCTCTCCGGTACTTGGCCAATTGCCCTCTTTTTTAAGGGAGTGCAAATATAGGTGAAGGGGTGACATTATTACAAAGCAGGTTCAAAAAAATCCATCAGAATCCTCCGCCTTTCTCGATTGTGAATAAATGTTAAAACATACCAGCGGTAATGCAATTGCCCCCCCTTTCCTTAACTTTGAATTGAAGAATAAAATTTGAATATGAGTTGGTCTGCGGGCTTTTCTTCAAGAGAGCTTATTTTAATATCACTTTTCGGTTTACTCTACCTTTTCTATCTGTGGCGTGTTATTCGCATTGCGCGAATGATGGGCACCTCCTATTCCAAGGTTTTTGTAAAACTCATCATCCGTTCTTCCTACTTCGCACTATTGATTGTTGCGCTGCTGGGACCTTCATTTGGTGAGACTAAGCGAGAGATTAAGGCCATTGGCAAGGATATTATGATTGCCGTCGACCTATCGGAATCGATGAATGCATTTGACATTCAGCCCACACGCCTTGAGAAGCTCAAGTTCGAGCTCAAAAACATAGTTAATGCCTTCAATTCAGATCGAATCGGGTTGATCATCTTTGCCAATGAAGCTTTCGTACAGTGTCCATTGACCTATGACAAAGGGGCCATCAATCTCTTTTTGGAAACGCTTAGCACAGAAATAGCTCCTTACAACGGAACTGACTTTGGGCCGCCCATGGAGTTGGCTCTTGAGAAGCTTAATGACGAAGATGCTCCAGTCTCTCAGCAAAAGTCAAAGGTGATTATACTGATCTCTGATGGGGAAGACTTTGGTGAAGAGACCGACGCTATTGCTCAAAAAATCAAAGATTCGAATATTAAACTATTCACGCTAGGTATAGGCACAGCGCGGGGTAGTAAGATCATGACGCGTAGAGGCTTTAAGAAAGATAGAGAAGGAGCTGATGTGGTTACAAAGCTTAATCCTGCCTCTTTAAAACAGGTGGCCGCTAAGACAGGTGGCAAATACTTCGAAATCAACGAAACTAAAAATGACGTTTCGAGATTAATAAATACAATCAGTGCTATCGAAGGAGAGCTGACAGACGCCAAGCAAGTAGATGTATCCGCCAATAAATACTACTACTTCCTCGGATTAGCGCTGTTACTTATGCTTATGGATGTATTGATCAATGTAAAAATTATCAGGATATGAAACTGACGCTGTGGATGCTGGGATCGCTCCTGTTGGCTTTTATTGATATCAATGATATTACAACTGTCAATGCGCTCAAAAGATCCGCAGAACAAGCGTTTGTGAATCAAAACTATGAGCAAGCCGCACAGGATTACTCAATGCTTATCGACAGCATGCAGGTGGTAGACGACAGGGCGATGCTCAACCTGGCACATGCCTACTATCAACTGAGCGACTCTTCCAATGCACAGAATAGCTATCAGCGGCTCACCATGACCGATGATAAACGACTCAAGTCCATAGCTTACCAGCAACTCGGCATGCTGAACAGTTCCCCAGACCAACTTCAGAAATCCCTCCACTATTTTAAGGAGGCAGTGCGAGCCAATCCGGCCAACGAAGAAGCACGCTACAACTACGAACTAGTTAAGAAGAAACTTCAGGAACAGGAAGATCAGCAGCAAGACCAAAACCAGGATCAGGAAAACGAGGAACAGCAAGACCAAGAAGATCAGGAGAAGCAAGACCAGGAGAAACAGGATCAGGAGAAGCAAGATCAAGAACAGAAGGAAAACGAAGAACAGCAAGATCAGGAGCAACAGAATCAAGATCAGCAGGAGCAAGACCAGGAGCAGCAGCAAAAGGATAGCGAAGAGCAGCAGCAACAAGAAGATCAGGAGCAGAAAGAAGGCGAGCAAGAACAACAAGAGCCCCAGGAAGGCGAAGAGTCTGACGAACCCAAGGAGGATCAGCCAATGCCTAGCCCTTCTGAGAAACTAGAGGAAATGAACCTCAGTGAGGAAAAAGCAAAAATGATCCTGGAGGCTATGCGTAATAGTGAGGTACAGTATTTACAACAAATGAAGAAGAAAGCCACTAAGAAGGCGGATAGCAAAAAACCAGATTGGTAATCAACGAACCCATAAATAAAGATTAAATGCAAGAGGTATATATCGTGTCTGCCGTGCGGACACCTATCGGAAGTTTTGGAGGAAAGCTCAGTGGCATCACGGCCGTACAGCTCGGCTCGACAGCCATCAAAGGAGCATTGGAGAAGGCTGGAGTCTCCGCCGATCAGGTAGATGAGGTCTACTACGGCAATGTCGTCTCAGCCGGCCTGGGTCAGGCGCCAGCCCGACAGGCAGCTGTAGGTGCCGGCATTGGCTACAACGTCCCCTGTACTACCGTAAACAAGGTATGCTCGTCGGGTATGAAGACTGCCATGATCGGTGCGCAGACAATAATGCTGGGGCACGCTGACATAGTTGTGGCTGGTGGTATGGAAAGCATGTCCAACGTACCCTACTACATCCCAAAAGCTCGATTCGGGCATAAGTATGGTCACGGTCAGTTAATAGACGGATTGATGCATGATGGCCTTTGGGAGGCGTACAACAACTTCCCGATGGGTAACTGTGCCGATAATACCGCCAAAGAAATGAACATCAGTCGGGAAGATCAGGATGCTTACGCTATCCAATCCTATACCCGATCGGCTGAGAGCACAGCCGCTGGCCTCTTCAAAGATGAAATCGTCGGTGTAGAAATACCTCAGCGAAAAGGTGACCCGATCGTGATGGATGAAGACGAGGAGTACAAGAACGTATCCTTTGATAAGATTCCTTCGCTCCGTCCCGTATTTAGCAAAGAAGGTACAGTCACCGCTGCAAATGCATCAACTATTAATGACGGTGCGGCCGCCCTTATTCTGGTAAGTAAAAGGAAGATGGAGGAGCTTGGTCTCAAGCCCTTAGCTAAGATCAGGGGCTTTGCAGACGCTGCTCAGGAGCCACTATGGTTTACGACTGCCCCATCACTCGCGATACCTAAGGCCATGAAAAATGCGGGTATCGAAAAAAGTGATGTCGACTTCTATGAAATCAATGAAGCTTTCAGTGCAGTGGCATTGGCCAATATGAGAACGCTCGAATTGGATCCTGCTACCGTCAATGTATTTGGTGGAGCGGTAGCGTTGGGTCACCCACTTGGTGCTTCAGGTGCGAGGATCATGGCGACCTTGAGCAATGTCCTTAACCAAAAGGATGGAACCATCGGCGTAGCAGGTATTTGCAATGGCGGTGGTGGTGCATCCGCGATCGTCATCGAAAGAGTATAATCGTCAGTCAATAACTACGGCAGTCTCGCGTTGGAAGTGAGGCTGCCTTTTTATGAAAATCGTCCTCCTCTTATTTGCGCTCTCACCTTTTACATTAGCTGCTCAGCAGCTCGTCCAGACTTACTACGACTCGGCACAAACCAAGCCTCTTGAGCGATACACAATCCTCGAGGGTGATAGCTCAAGGGTAAACGGACTCTATATCCAATTGAGTGAAATCGGCGACACGCTGATCACCGGAGAATTCAAAGACGGCACCAAGCACGGTGTTTTCAAAAACTTCTATCCCGATGGCTCACTGCAAAGGGTGACCCGGTATTCGGAGGGACTCAGACAGGGCGAAACGCTCGTTTACTTCGAGACGGGTATCCTGCTTCAAAAGGGCTACTTTAAAGACGACACTT
This sequence comes from Cyclobacteriaceae bacterium, assembly GCA_965229505.1. Lineage (GTDB taxonomy): Bacteria > Bacteroidota > Bacteroidia > Cytophagales > Cyclobacteriaceae > UBA6059. The sequence continues at coordinate 3,636,372 of OZ245881.1, read as the reverse complement.
TGGTACAGGAGCTGACCAGCTACTACCCTACCGGAAATATCCAAAGTACGACCGAGTTCAAAAAAGGCCAACCCGATGGGGTGGTTAGAAAGTACTATCCTGATGGAGAGCTGAAGCAGGAAATATATTATGCCAATGGCAAACCCAATGGACCTGAGAAAACATACTATGAGAACGGTAATCTCCGAAGTGATATCAACTATGTAAATGGTATGATTGACGGGCACCTGCGTACCTTTTTTGAAAATGGTAACCCCGAAACCGAAGCATTCAACTACAGAGGCGAGAAATCCGGTAGCTACAAAACCTTCCATACCAACGGACAACTAAAGTATGAAGGCACCTATGTTGCGGGAGCATTGTCAGGGCCTGTCAATACTTACTATGATGACGGCAGTCCTGAACAGATACTCAACTATGTCGAAGGGTATCGTGTCGGCAAGAGTACCGCCTACTACCCCGATGGTCAGCTCAAGCAAGAGACCAACTATGGCAATGCCGAGAAGACCAGGGTCATCACAGACTACAGCACAGAGGGCAAAAAACTAAGTGAAAAAACCTATAAAGACGACTTCAAGTCCGGCAAGTGGAAGTACTACAACGGGGATGAAGTAGTCATACTTGAAGAGTCGTATGCATATGGCAAGAAGCAGGGCACAGAGACAGCCTTCAATGAAAACGGTATCAAAATCAGGGAATCACCCTACAAAAATGACCGTAAGCACGGTCAAGAACGACTATACTTTCCTGATGGCGAACTCTCCGAACTCATTACCTATGAGTTTGATCGAAGACAAGGACTGTACATCAAATACGATGAGACTGGCAATGCGCTGGAAAAAGGCGAATACCATAGGAATCAGAAGCATGGAGAGTGGGAAAGCTATGATGACGAAGGTCAAATCTCATCTATAACTACTTACAAATACGGAGAAGTAGTTGCGCAAAGATCTCCTTGACTAGACATCAAAATCCATTTCCATCCTACAATACCATCCCCTAAATTTGCGGCCATGTCAGACGCTATCAAATCCACCGATTTCGAGTTTCAAGGCCAGCAGAGTAAATATTCTGGTAAGGTCAGAGATGTCTATTCATTGAAAGACAAGCTCGTGATGGTCGCCTCTGACCGCATTAGCGCCTTTGACGTGATCCTTCCGGAAGCGATCCCTTACAAGGGCCAGGTACTCAACCAAATTGCTGCGAAGTTTTTAGACCTCACCAAGGATATCGTGCCCAACTGGGTGCTGGAAGTGCCTGATCCCAATGTGACAGTAGGCCTTAAATGTGAACCATTCCCGGTGGAGATGGTGATCCGTGGCTACCTGGCAGGTCACGCATGGAGGGAATATCGAGATGGTAAGCGCCTACTTTGCGGTGTACCCCTACCGGAAGGGTTAAAAGAAAATGATAAACTGCCCTCTCCCATCATCACCCCTACGACCAAAGCCCATGAAGGTCATGATGAAGATATATCACGTGAGGAAATCATCGCACAAGGACTAGTCTCAGAGGAAGACTACACGCAACTTGAGCGCTACACCCAGGCGCTGTTTCAGAGAGGAACTGAGTATGCGCAATCAAAAGGTCTGATATTGGTGGATACCAAATACGAGTTTGGAAAATACCTGAGCGAGATTAAGCTGATTGATGAAATCCACACGCCCGATTCTTCCAGGTATTTCTACGCCGATACCTACGAGGAATTGCAAGCGGCCGGATCTCCACAGCGCCAGTTATCAAAAGAGTTCGTGCGTCAGTGGCTCATTGAGCGCGGGTTTCAGGGTAAGGAGGGTCAGCAGATACCGGAGATGACACCTGAGGTAGTTCAGGATATATCAAATCGCTATATTGAGCTGTACGAAAAAATAACCGGTGAGCCCTTCATTAAGGACGATTCTGATAAGAAGGCAGAAAGAATCAGAATGAACGTAGAAAAAGTGCTGTAAGAATGGAACAGGGTCAACCTTTTACCGTTAACCCTGTGATACTTTCGAAATAAGAACCCAACCATAGAAAACTGATACAGATGAAATATACATTAGATAAGCACGAGCAATACTGCAAATTCAAGCCCAACGAGGAAAAAATAGATTCGACCATAGCTCCGGTATTTAAGTCAGAGTTTGTCACCATGCAGGCTGAAGGTGTCAAAAACGTCATCCTCGACCTGTCGGATGTCAAGTACATGGATTCATCCGGCCTCAGTGCATTACTTGTAGGCAACCGTATTTTCACCGAAAGTGGCGGGATCCTTGTGCTTTGCAAAGTAGGCGAGCACGTGATGAAGCTGATCAGTATCTCTCAACTTGACAAGGTATTGAACATACTGCCCACGGCAGAAGAAGCGGTCGATGCGATCTTTATGCATGAGATCGAAAGTGGCCTGACCAGCGAAGAGTCGGAAGACTAAAGTCGGCTTTACTTGTCGCTAGAGGTAAAGATACTGGGCTCCAATGCCGCGGCACCAGCCCATCACCGCAATCAATCTTCTCAGGTTGTAAGAGTTCAGAACCAGACCTTTTTGGTTGATTGTGGTGAAGGTACTCAAATGCAGGCCAAGAAATATGGTGTAAGGATCAACAAGATCAACCATATCATGATCAGCCATCTGCACGGCGATCACTACTATGGGCTCATGGGCCTCTTGTCCACGATGCATTTGTACGGTAGAGCGACGAGCCTCCAACTCTATGGCCCACCAGGCCTTTCCGAAATCATCAGCCTTCAGCTGCGCTATTCGGAGACTGCCCTCAACTTCAATTTGGATTTTCACGAAATAACCCCGGGGGCTTCTGAGGTGATTTTTGAAAATCAGTACCTAACCGTTCGTACTTTCCCGCTCGATCATAGGATTCCCTGCTCTGGTTTCTTGTTTCAAGAGAAGCCCAAGAGGAGAAGAATCAATAAGGCAGCCTTGCAGGAGGAAATCCCGCCCGTGCACATCAATACCCTAAAGGATGGCAAAGATGTGCTGGACGATGACGGTAATGTCAGGTACAGCAATGACTTGTACACACTACCTCCCAGGCGCTCATACAGCTACGCCTATTGCTCTGACACCAAATATGACGAGTCCATACTTGAGTATATCACAGGCGTCAACCTGCTCTATCACGAGTCAACCTTCACCAGAGAGTTTGAAGATCGCGCTCAGGACACATTTCACTCCACGGCCGAGCAGGCGGCACAAATCGCCCGAAAGGCCGGAGTTGACCAGTTGATTCTGGGGCATTTTTCTAATCGATACAAGGATCTAACACCGATTTTGCTTGAGGCCAAGATGGTTTTCGAACCATCCAGATTGGCATTCGAGGGCGAAACCTTTATAATTGACACTTAGTATGTCAGAGGCCAAAAATCAGAAGAAAAAGGTTCACCTTTTTATTATCCTATCGGGAATATTCCTGACCAACGCCATCGTCGCTGAGATCATAGGCGTGAAGATATTTTCCGGTGAAGCTACATTGGGACTGGCACCTGCCAATATTAACCTGCTCGAAGGTTTCATACTCGACTTCAACCTCACAGCAGGAGCCGTCATTTGGCCGGTGGTTTTTATCACTACCGACATCATTAATGAGTACTTTGGGAAGAAAGGCGTGCGCAAGATCAGCTTTATCACTGCTGGTCTGATTGCCTACTCTTTTGTGGTCATCTATGTGGTCACGCTGCTTCAGCCTGCACAGTTCTGGATTGAGGTGAACAATACTGACCCTACCGGAAATGCCTTCAACATCAACTATGCGTTCAAGACCATTTTCAGACAGGGGCTAGGCATCATTGTTGGTTCATTGACTGCCTTTCTGATCGGACAGTTATTGGATGTGTATGTCTTCCAGAAACTGAAAAGGATCACAGGCGACAAGATGATCTGGTTGAGAGCGACGGGATCTACCCTGGTATCCCAATTCATAGACAGCTTCGTCGTACTGGCAATTGCCTTTTATATCCTCGCACCTGAAGGTGCTCAGTGGAGTATTGCGCAAGTTACCTCAGTAGGTTTGATCAATTACATCTACAAATTCTCGGTGGCCATCTTGCTTACTCCTCTACTCTATCTGGCTCATTATCTGATCGACCGCTACTTAGGTAAGGAGCTATCGCAACAAATGACCCGGGAAGCGACTGAGGGTAGCGAGGGGTTCTTTTAGAGCTTTTGTCGATATACATCACAGATGATTGCGGTAGCTATCGCGGCATTGAGCGACTCTGCATCTCCAAATCTGGGAATGGTGACTGGGTGGGTGATGAAGCGTAGCAATTCGGATTGAATGCCATGAGATTCATTGCCTATCAGTATAGCGCAGGACTCCTGGAAACCAGCCTTATGAACATCTTCACCCTCTAGCAGCGCACCAAATACTGGGTGTTGGTAGTCAGTTAAAAATTCCGGTAGGCCCTGCTCATGCACCCTCACTCTGGTAAACGAGCCCTTGGTCGCACTGATGCACTTGGGATTGTACTGATCGGTGGTATCCGGTGAGCAAATCAATTGCTGAATACCATACCAATCCGCTATCCTGATGATAGTGCCGAGATTGCCGGGATCGTTGATATTGTCAAGGACTAACACAGGCCGGGTCAGGTCAAGGGACTGCATATGGTCAGGCATGCTGACTACCGCCAATGCGGCGTTGTTAGACTTTAAAGTGCCTACTTTGATCAAATCTCGCTCATCTACAAGCTCCACATCGATTGCATTTGAATGCTGTCTGATATGCGTTTGATAAAATTCCTGTGTAGTATAGAGGCTTTGAATGCTGAGATCAGAATTGAGCAACTCAAGCACACTCACCTTACCCTCCACAAGAAATGCGCGCTCCTGTTTTCGGTATTTTTTTAATTGTAATGATTTGATGAATTTTGCTTTTTTACTCGAAATCACGGGCGGTCAATTGATTAGGTGAGGCTTCTAGCACGACTATATATAACTATTCTAGCACTGTTCCTGACAGGCTGCCTGGGCACCAGCTACCTCAAAGAAGATCAAAAACTCCTATATAAGCAAAAGCTCAAAGGTGCTAAGGGCCTGGATAAAGAGCAGCTTGATGCTTACTTCCAGGATCGACCCAACAGAAGACTTCCACTGATCCAATGGTCGCCGTATATTGACATTTATCAAATAGGTAAGAATTCATACGATTCGTCGAAGTACTTAAAAAAGAAAGCCAAAATTGATACGGCCTTCCAAAAGAAAATCGCGAAAGCCGGTGACAATGAGCGCAAGGCATTAAAGCACCGCGCTAAAATGAATAAAAAGCTCGCTAAGCAGGATCGAGCATTAAAGGAGGGAAATCTATTTATGCGCTGGGGTGAGCCGCCAGCGGTCTTCGATAGTACAAATTCTGAGCTGACAGTTGAGCAGTTCGAGAAATACTTGCACTCCAAGGGCTACTTCAATGCACAGGTCGATTATTCTGCTGAGGTATACAACCGGCTAGTAACCGTGACCTATACAATCGATCGGTCACAGCCCTATGTCATCGATTCCCTTTTTCGCACTATTCCTGATAAGAAGGTCGATTCGCTAGTGATGGCAAACCTCGATGATAGTAAGTTGAAGCTGGGATCTAACTATGATCAAATCGACCTGACGGATGAGCGTGAGCGACTCAATGAGTTGATGGTCAACAACGGCTACTATGATTTTAGTCGGCAGTATATTTCATTTGAGGTGGATTCATCGAGTTTGGACAACAATAACGTCATCATACATACTATCATTCGGAATCCGGCTGATGCTGAAGCCCATAAAATATTCAGCCTTGACTCTGTCTTCTTTGTCACAGATGCCAATGTCGTTAACCAACCCCGCTCCAGGCAAAAAGAGGAGTATAATGGTGTGATCTACAACTACTATAAAAAGCGCTATTCAAAGAAAATCATTGATTGGCGTCTATTCCTTTATCCGAACCAACTCTATAGCAAGGAGAGTACGTTTGAGACCCAGCGCCAGCTCTCCAACCTTGACGTTTATAAGTTCATTAACATCAAATATGATACTACAGGCGGCCAGTTTATCGCCAATGTCTTCACCAGTCCACTCAAGAAGTTTGAGACCTCCAGTGAAGTTGGTGTCAACGTTAGCCAGGGGCTTCCTGGCCCGTTTGTAAATGCCAGTCTCAAGGTCCGCAATATCTTCAATGGTCTGGACAACATGACCCTGACCGGACAGTTTGGTATCGAAGGAGTCGCATCGGCAACCGAACAAAACAATGTCTACTCCAGCGTCGAGTATGGCGCTAATCTGGCTTTTAACTTTCCTCAGTTCTTGTTTCCGTTAGGTAGCAACTACAAGAGTAAAATCGGTCAGAACAACCCTCAAACCAAGCTCACTGCAGGACTCAACTTTACAGATCGACCGGAATATCTAAGAAACAACGTCTTTACCAGGATAGATTATTCATGGCAGAAGAATGACAGTAAGAAATACATCCTGACGCCAGGTGATTTCAGCTTCATCGATTCTGAGTTGAGTAATGAGTTCGACTCCTTACTGAATGACCTTGCCATGAGTGGAAATAATCTCAAAAACTCGTTTCTGCCCTCATTTGTGTCTAGTTCTTCATTTGCGGTAGTCTACAACTTCAACAACTACGGCAACATCATACGTAAGTCCTCCTACCTTCGCCTGTTTACTGAAACCGGCGGCAACCTGTTGAACATCATTGGCGACAATCCGTTTGGCGGCAATCTTGAGTACTACAGATGGTTGAAATTCAACGCCGACTACCGCGCAATCCGGCCTACCTCACAATATAGTGCCATGGCATTCCGCATCAATACGGGTGTTGCTTATGCCTACGGCGATAACGAAACCCTACCTTATGAGAAATTCTTTTTCGCGGGAGGTAGCAATAGTATCAGGGCCTGGCGTCCTCGAAGGCTTGGCCCAGGGTCATCAAGTCAAACAGATGAAGATGGCAATCAGATCAACGATTTCGAGCAGCCTGGCGATATTATTATCGAATCCAGCATTGAGTTCCGCCACAAGCTTTTTGGTTTTGTAAATGGCGCTATCTTCCTGGATGCGGGCAATGTCTGGACCATTAGATACGAAGAAGCCCGACCAGGTGCTCAGTTTCAGTTTGATAGGTTCTATCGTGAGATAGCCATAGGCGGGGGTTACGGTGTTCGATTTGATTTTTCGTTCCTACTTCTGAGGCTCGATACGGCGTTCAAGATTTATGACCCTTCCAGAAATGGCGGCACATTTATATGGGACAAAGACTTCAACAATACAGAATACCAGCAAATCAGAGATCTTATCATCAATATTGGTATTGGCTACCCTTTCTGATAAGTTGTAATGATAGATGCTAAAATCACCAGAGATGACTAACAAGGAGGAAATAACTGAATGGTACAAAGGGCTACAAGACAGCATATGCAAGAGTCTGGAAGATGCTGACGGTACTGGCGCTTTTCAGGAGGATGCCTGGGAGCGGCCCGGTGGCGGAGGTGGAAGATCAAGAGTTCTTCGAGGGGGGCGAATTATTGAGAAGGGAGGCGTAAACTTCTCTGCGGTCTGGGGTAAAACACCAGAGGCCATCTTAAAAGCATTGAAGCTAGAAGAAGCGGACTTCTATGCTACAGGTGTCTCTATAGTACTCCATCCGAAAAATCCTATGGTGCCAATCATTCACATGAATGTGAGGTATTTCGAAATGACCAATGGGGTCTATTGGTTTGGTGGTGGTATTGACCTAACCCCACATTATGTAGATAGTGATGATGCTGCCTACTTCCATAAGGCACTCAAAAAGACATGTGACAAGCATGATCCAGAGTATTACAGCAAGTTCAAGCCTTGGGCAGATGACTATTTCTTTATCAAGCATCGCAACGAGACGCGCGGCATAGGCGGTATTTTCTTCGATCACCTCAAGGCTGATGATCAGCATTCCAAAGAAGACCTATGGGCCTTCGTACAGGATGTAGGCAATACCTTCGCTCCGGTCTATACCCATTTCATGACTAAAAATCATGATGTCCCCTTTGGTGAGAAAGAGCAAGAATGGCAACACATTAGAAGAGGCAGGTATGTCGAGTTCAACCTGGTGCTGGACAAAGGCACGAAGTTTGGCCTGGATACAGACGGCCGAATCGAGTCTATCCTTATGAGTTTGCCGCCACTTGCCGGCTGGGAGTACAACTATCAGCCGCAACCAGGATCGAGAGAAGCGGCAACACAAGAATTATTAATTAAAGGAATTGATTGGGTTTCAAAATGATTGAATGGCTCTCCCTAATCGACCATGAGCTCTTGGTTCTGCTCAACAGCCTTCATCATCCAATCCTGGACAGGATAATGGTCTTTTTTAGCGCAAAGCTCGTTTGGGTGCCCTTATATCTCTTCCTGATCTATTGGTTGTTCCGGACATTCAAGAAGAAAGGAATTATCTACCTAATAGCAGTACTTCTGGCTGTCGCAGCGACTGATCAGCTTACAAGCAGTCTGATGAAGCCCGGGTTTGAAAGACTCAGGCCCTGCCATGACCCGAGCCTGACGGATAGTATACGAACAGTCGACGGATGTGGGGGCAAATATGGCTTTGCATCGGGCCATGCAGCCAATACATTCATGCTGGCTATTTTCTTCGTAACCTTATTCCGTGGTAACAGACATTTCCTCTGGCTGGTGCTTTGGGCGGGGATTGTGGCCTATAGCAGGATATACCTGGGTGTGCACTTCCCCGGGGATGTGCTGGTCGGCGCGATGCTTGGAAGCCTGATTGGCCTTGGTTTTGCCAAAACAGCCGGGCTGGTTAGCGCTAGAGTAGGTTGAGCTTATTGAACAGCCGCTCCTTGTAGCTAGCTCCTATCGGAATAGGCTTGGGCCCCATGTGGGCGTGCATATCCTCAATAAATTCAATCTTGCGTGTATTGACAATGAAGGACCGGTGAATTCTTGAGAAAAGGCTACCAGGAAGCTTGCGCTCAATACCCTTCATCGTATGGTGCACGATGAACTTGCCTTGATTTGTGTTGAATATGATGTAGTCAGCCAAAGCTTCTACAAACAGAATATCTTCCAATGGAAGACAAACTAATCTTGAATCCGACTTTACGAAAATCTCTTTGAATGACTCAGCGAGTAGTCGCTGCTTCTCAATATTGTTTTTCGCTTTGTCTGTAGCCTGTAGAAAACGATCGTACTCAAGTGGCTTTACCAGGAAATCTGTGACGCTACCTTCGAACGCCTCCACTGCATACTTTTCTTCAGAGGTAGTGAAGATAATCTGGTAGGCACCACCCAATTTCTTCATTAGTTCAATGCCCGACATACCGGGCATCTGGATGTCCAAGAAGATGATGTCTACATCAGGATTTTCATGCTTAGTGAGAAGTTTGAAAGCCTCCTCTCCATTGGAGACGGTATGAGAAAGGTTGAGATAGTCGGTCTTTTCCACAAACTTCTGGACGACCATTCTTGACATTTCTTCGTCATCAACGATGATGCATTTCAGACTCATTCAAACTAACTTTTAATCAATAACCCTTTGTTATCCTGGCAATGTACTTCCCAATAATATCAAATTCTAAATTAACAATGTCCCCTTTTTTTATTTTGTGGAAGTTAGTGTGATGGTAGGTGTACGGAATAATCGCTACCGTGAAACCTCCTAGTCGAGAATTGAAGCAAGTGAGACTGATCCCATTCACAGTAATAGAGCCTTTTTCAACAGTCACATTGCCTTCGTTGGGATCATAGCTGAAATCATAGATCCAACTACCCTCTTTTTCTTCAACACGCTCACAGATGGCGGTTTGATCCACATGCCCTTGCACAATATGACCATCAAATCGGCCGCCTGAAGCCATGCAGCGCTCAAGGTTCAACCTGTCTCCGACCTTGAGAGTGCCAAGGTTGGATTTGATCAAGGTCTCCTCTATGGCCGTCACACTATGGACACCATCATTGACACTCGTCACCGTCAGACACACCCCATTATGGGCAAGGCTTTGATCTATTTTTAGCTCATTGCTGATTTCAGAACTGATCTTGAAAATCTTATTTGTGCCTTCTGTATCAATAGATTCTACCTCTCCAATAGCTTCAATTATTCCTGTGAACATATCCTCGATTTTGCAGCAAAAGTCAAGTATGGCTGTCTATAATCCAATCCAATTATGATAATTTTGGAAGGTATGGTCGATAGTTACAAGCACCGGGGCATGCGCAAGTCACTGGTCAGAGTTATTCAGCAAAAAGGCATCAACAACCCCGCCGTGCTAAAGGCCATAGGTGCTATCCCCCGACACGTCTTTTTTGATGAGATTTTTGTTGAGCACGCCTATCAGGATAAGGCTTTTCCTATCGGTGAAGGTCAGACAATCTCTCAACCTTATACGGTCGCCTTCCAGACTGATTTGTTGGAGGTAAAAGCCGGGGATCGCGTCTTAGAAATTGGCACTGGCTCAGGCTATCAGGCCTGTGTACTTTGTGAGATGGGTATTCAGCTATACACGATTGAGTATCAACGCAAGCTGTATGAAAAAGCCAGGGTCATGCTTCCCAAGATGGGATATACGCCTCGCTTTTTTCATGGAGATGGCTCACTTGGGCTACCGCAATATGCGCCCTACGATGCTATCATCGTCACTGCTGGCGCTCCGACCATCCCCTCCTCGCTAATCAAACAACTACAGGATGGAGGTCGATTGATTATTCCGGTAGGTGATGCCCGATCTCAAAAAATGGTGAAGCTGACTAAAGTGAATGAAAAGCAGATAAAGAAAGAGGAATTTGATAGATTCAGCTTTGTGCCCCTACTGGGTGAGCAGGGCTGGAATAAGTAGGACTATGGCGAAAAAAAAGAAGTTAGCAAAGGAATCAAAGGTGACCATGACCGAGCTGGTGCTACCCAACGACACCAATACACTCAATAATCTCATGGGTGGGCGGCTGATGCATTGGATGGATATAGTATCGGCGATCGCGGCTCAAAAGCACTCCAACCGTATCGTGGTGACTGCTTCCGTCGACAATGTATCATTTAGTAAACCGATCCAGCTTGGGAATGTAGTCACGCTGACGGCTCAGGTTACGCGCAGTTTTAGCTCGTCGATGGAGGTATTCATCGAGGTGACGGCAGAGGATATACCTGGTAATAAGAAGATTGAAAGTAATAGCGCGTTTTTCACATTTGTGGCGGTGGATCAGTCTGGCAGGCCTATAGATGTGCCGGATGTCGTACCCGAAACAGAAATCGAAAAGGAACATTATACCGGAGCACTCCGACGTAGGCAGCTAAGGCTGGTGCTCGCAAAGAGAATGAAACCCAATGATGCCACGGAGCTCAAGTCACTATTCAACATCTAAGCCATGAGTGAAGAAAAGGGCTATCTGAAGTTTCTAATCAACGAACCAATTTACCTGGTAAAGGAAGCGGTAGACTCGTCCACTGCAGAGGTGGCAACCCCCAGTGAGCAAGCTGTAGAGCAAAAAGTCGAGCTTCCAACTATAAACAAGCCAGATGGAGAAGTTGCTGAACCAGCGGCAAACGGCGTAGAACCTGAAGTCCAGGAAATAGCAACTCAGACGAGCTCGAAAGAGACAGAAAAGGCTGCTCCTACCAAGAGGCTGTTGGTCATCTATCAGTTCGAAGCATCTGAGTCCTTGCCAGTACATCTCAAAAAGCTAATGCTCAAGATCATAGAGGCGGTGGGAATAGACGTGATGAAGGGCGTATACGTCAACCAGAGTTTTAAGGAAATACCTTCTTCTCTCACTGATTTTGAAAACATTCTAATCTTTAGCTCGTCGACTGACTTGCCGCTTGACGGATTCAAGATGAAAGTGCTGTACGAGCCTCAGCAGTTTGGGAAGACAAGGGTACTGGTGTCAGATGAGCTTCAACAGCTAGATCAACAAGTTCCTTTAAAAAGAAAGCTCTGGGGAGTATTGCAAGAGATGTTTCCTAAATAGTCCATATTAAGAACATCACGACAATTATTAGCTTTGTACTGTGCTTAGTCGTCGAAACCAAAGAGAAATTCTAAAAATACTGGCTCCTCTTAGCCCTGAGCGCGTTGGTGTGTTCGGATCATACGCACGAAATGAGGAAACTCCAGATAGTGATCTGGATATACTCATTTACCTTAAAGATGGAGTGGGTATGCTTCAGCTTGTCCGAATCGAACGTGAGTTGTCAGAATCAATTGGTGTCAAAGTAGATTTGGTAACAGATCGAGCTTTAAAAGATTCAAAACTTAGAAGTTATATCGAAGGCGATCTAAAGTTGATTAGCCCATGAAAAAAGATGACTCAGTCTACATTGAGCACATAATGAACGGGCTTAATAAAATTGAAAAGTACACTGGAGACATGGATCAAAAGCATTTTTTTTGCTTCAGACCTAGTGCAGGATGCTGTCATAAGACAATTACAAGTCATTGGAGAGGCAACAAAAAAGATTAGCAATGATTACAAAGGCCATCATTCAGAAATGCCATGGAAAGATATGGCTGGTATGAGGGACAAACTTACTCATGATTATATTGGCGTTGACTTGTGGATAGTATGGGAAACGGCCAAATCAGATGTCCCAATGCTGAAGAAGCTACTAGGGAGACTTAGTGAACTTGACTAACCGAAAATCTCTTCTAATCTCGCCGTGAGTGCTTCGCCACGAAGATTTTTGGCAATAATCCTGCCCTCTGGGTCTAATAGAAACGTTGCGGGAATGGCACTCACTTTATAGCGCTGAGCTGCTTCCGACTGCCAGTACTTCAAATCTGAAACATGCATCCAGGGTAAGCCATCAGCTGCGATAGCTTTTAGCCAGTCGTCTTTCTTTCTATCAAGTGAAACACCGTATACCTCAAAGCCTTGATCGGCAAACCTGTTGTAAGCCTTAACTACTGTGGGGTTTTCCACGCGGCACGGTCTGCACCAGGCAGCCCAGAAATCAACCAGTACGTATTTACCTCGCAGCGAGCTTAGCGCGATATTCTCACCATCCGGTGAAGGCAATTGTATCTCAGGAGCTACAGAGCCAATAGCGGTCACCGCCATGCCATTCACTTTGGAGACCAGTGAGGCAGTGTACGGGCTGTTAGGTAGTGCTTCCTCGAATCGTGTGGACAGGCTATCCAGGAATGGGAAAACACTCTCCTCATCTTGAAAATAACTCACTGCGAAAACGGCAGCAATCGAATGACCCATTTCCCAGATAGTCGATTTCAGTTCGCTGGTATTCTTGTTTTGTAGGTATACAAACTGCTCCTGGATATCCATCACTGTCTCCATATCCCCAGAAGCTCGAGCCTGAACGAACTCCGCCTGAAGCATCTGCACATTCTCCTGAAAGCTCTTCGCCAGATCACGCGCTCTGGTAAGATGATCGGTATCGACCGAACCGGTCACTTTTACATCCCCGGCGGGTTGATCACCAGCGGCGACTACCTGTACGTCCGTATCGTCGAGAATTACATTCACGTACTGACGATCAGTAATATTGATTCGGTAGAAGGTAGGTTCCAACACCTCCACCCTACCGGAATATTTGCCCTCAGCATCCAGCATGAACGAATCCTGAACAATGACACCTTCATCCCATACCTTCTCAAGTTTCACCAATGAACCTTGAGGATTGGTTACATGTAAATCAAGCTGAATAGTATTCTCTGCCGGTTTATCACAAGCAAACAACAAAAATCCAATAAGTACCAGAAAAGCAAACTTCATCATTCTCTCAATTTACGTTCAAATCATTTGAAGGCAGTGCATATTTCCATAAGCCGCTCACACAACTGATTAAGCGTTATTTTGCTGCTTTTAGTTCACTCAACATCTTCCTGGCTGCATCAGGAACCCGGGATAGACCAGTAATATCACTACCACCCGCTGTAGCAAAAAACGGCTGACCTCCGCCCCCGCCACGAATCTCCCTGGCAAGTTCTTTGACCATATTTCCCGCATGTAGATCATACTGCTTTACCAAAGCGTCATCCACTACCACGGATATCTGAGGCTTACCCTCAATATTTGCAGCTAACACCATCACGAGATTGTCTATCTCGTTTTTCAATTCGAAGCTTAGCTTTTTGAGAATATCCGCTGATGGCATTTCTACCTCTTCAATTAAGACATTAATGCCATTATCACTGGTCACCTTAGACTTAAGGTCCGACTTGACCATCTTTCCCTTCTCTGCCAGCAGTCCTTCTATTTCCTTGGCTAGCTTGGATCGCTCCGCCACCAACGCTGTGATTGCTTTCAAAGGATCCTTCGGATTCTTGAGCACTTCTTTCACTTCATTGACCAGCTGTACCTGGTCAGCGATATATTGCTCAGCTCGATCGGCTGTCACCGCCTCGATCCTTCTCACTCCTGCTGCCACCGAGCTTTCCGATAGGATCTTCAAAAATCCAATATGGCCTGTCTGAGGCACATGCGTACCACCGCATAGCTCTACCGAGAAATCCTTATCGAAGGTAATTACACGAACAAATTCCCCATATTTCTCGCCGAAGAGTGCCATGGCACCCATCTTTTTGGCTTCTTCTATGGGGGTATTCCGCTTTTCGTCTAGAGTGATATTCTCACGGATCTTTTTGTTGACGATCTTCTCCACTTCCGCCAGCTCTTCATCTGTCATCTTACTAAAATGTGAGAAGTCAAATCTCAATACCTTTTCATCAACGTAAGACCCCTTCTGCTGGACATGATCACCTAGCACGGTTCTCAAAGCCGCATGGAGCAGGTGCGTAGCACTGTGATTACTCATCGTCAATTGCCGCTTCGTTTTGCTAACAAAGGCCCGATATTCGCCTTCCAGATTAGTCGGCAGTTTTGGCATCCAGTGGATAATGAGATCATTCTCTTTCTGTGTATTGCTGACCGTCCACTTCTCATCTCCATCAGCGATGTAGCCTGTATCTCCCACCTGTCCGCCACTCTCTGCATAAAAAGGGGTCTGGTCAAATACCACCTGAAAGGTTGACTTGCCCTTCTCCTGCACCTCGCGGTACTTCGTAATTTGCACAGGTGCTTCCAAGTGATCATAACCAACGAAGGTCACTTCAGCATTATCCTGAACCTCAACCCAATCACCCTTATCAACCTTGGCAGCATCTTTGGATCGTGACTTCTGCACAGCCATTTCTCTGGTAAAGCCATCTTCGTCTACCTTTAAACCATTCTCTCTCGCGATCAATGCCGTCAAATCAAGAGGAAAGCCGAAGGTATCATATAGTTCAAAGGCTGCCTTGCCATCAACGGTATTGTCCTGTTTTTTGAAGATTGGCATTAAGCTGTCAATGCGCTTCAAGCCACGATCCAGAGTTCTGAGGAAACTAGCTTCCTCCTCCATAATTACCTTGGTAATGAAATCAGCCTGCATCCCCAATTCCGGGAATACTTCATCAAACTGCTCGACAAGTACCGGCATCAACTTGTACATGAAAGGCTCTTGAAATCCCAGGAAGGTATATCCGTATCTGACCGCTCTGCGCAATATTCTTCGTATCACATAGCCGGCTTTGACATTGCTCGGCAGCTGGCCATCAGCTATCGCAAATGCTATTGCCCGAATGTGATCTGAGATCACTCTAATAGCTATATCAGTTGTCTCTTCCTTCCCATAGGCGACTCCAGCTGCTTTCGAAATATACTGTATCAGTGGCTGGAAGATGTCAGTATCATAGTTGGACTTCTTACCCTGAATAGCCATGGCCAGTCGCTCGAATCCCATGCCCGTATCCACATGTTGAGCTGGTAAAGCGTTGAGTTGGCCATTGCTTGCACGATTAAACTGCATGAAGACAAGGTTCCACACTTCAACTACCTGGGGGTGATCATTATTCACCAGATCAGCTCCCGCAGTAGTCTTGATCTCTGCCTCAGACCTTAAGTCGATATGAATCTCTGAGCACGGGCCGCAAGGGCCGGTATCACCCATCTCCCAGAAGTTGTCCTTTTTTGATCCATAGAGGATGCGGTCTTCAGCAATTATTTTTTTCCACTCATCATAGGCTTCCTGATCAACGGGCAGTCCATCTGCCTCATCACCACCAAAAACCGTCACATACAATCTGTCTTTGGGTAGCTGGTAGACCTCAGTGAGCAGCTCCCATGCCCAGGCGATTGCTTCAGGCTTGAAATATTCACCAAAAGACCAATTGCCTAACATTTCAAACATTGTATGGTGGTACGTATCCATGCCCACCTCTTCAAGGTCATTGTGTTTACCGCTTACCCTGAGGCATTTCTGAGTATCCGCGATTCGATTGGACTTGGGTTCACCATTACCAAGGAAATAGTCCTTGAACTGATTCATACCCGCATTTGTAAACATTAGGGTGGGGTCATTTTTCACCACCATGGGCGCAGAAGGCACAACCAAATGGCCTTTAGATTCGAAGAAGGACAAAAACTGCTTCCTAATGTCTTTTGAATTCATACTGCAAGTTCTCTTATATCCAGGCCATTGCCTGACTTTTCAATTGAGGCGAATTAATCGTATATTGCAACGAAGAATTGAACCATCCGTATAGTGTTTTTTGTATTTAGCTGATGTCAAAATCAGCCTCAAAATTAGATAAAATACGATTGTCGTAGAGGTATGGCTAGAATTAAATATTATTATGATACCGAATCCTGTAAGTACGAAAGGGTCAAGGTCTCAAGCTGGGACATTGTTACCAATCTACTAGGATTCCTCTCTGTATCATTGATCTTAGCGGTGGGTATTTTCTATGCTTACAGTACTTATTTCGAATCTCCGGAGGTCGCTCAATTGAAAAAGGAGAATGAAGAACTAAAGATTTACTACGATCTTTTAGCAAACGAAATGACTGCAGCTAATCAGATGCTCACCAACCTTCAGGAAAGAGATGATTATGTGTATCGCGTGATCTTTGAAGCCGACCCAATCCCGTCATCAATTCGCACTGCAGGTATAGGAGGAACCAATCGCTATAAAGATCTCATGGACGAAGATTTAGAGCGTGAAGACTTAATTGTTGATACTTATGGAAAGATCGACAAGCTCAAAAAGCAAATGTATATCCAGACCAAGTCTTATGATGAAATTCTGGAACTGGCCGAGAACAAAGAAGCACTCTATTCGGCCTTGCCAGCTATACAACCTGTATCTAACAAGGAACTCAAGCGCCTATCCTCTGGATTCGGTATGCGTACTGATCCTATCCTCAAAGTAAGAGCAATGCACCCTGGAGTGGATTTTTCCGCACCGAGAGGTACGCCCATTTATGCTACTGGGGATGGTGTAGTGCGAAGGGTTAGCACAACTTACGGTGGCTATGGCAAGCAAGTAGAGATTGATCACGGTTTTGGGTACGTCACCAAGTATGCTCACATGGATCAATTTACTGTCAAAAAAGGCCAAAAAGTCAAAAGAGGTGAGCAAATCGGTATGGTAGGTAATACAGGCAAGTCTACTGCACCACATTGCCATTATGAAGTAATAAGGGATGGCAAAAAAATAAACCCCGTTCACTATTTCTATCAAGACCTTGATCCGGGTGAGTACGAGGAGATACTGAGACTTGCCTCTATCGAGAATCAATCATTGGGTTCCTACTAGGAGATAACTATCTCTATATCAAGAGTATTGAAGCAACCTGAAATCGGGTTGCTTTTTTTGTATACAAAATGTGGAAAACTAAACCGCCTAATTGCTTCCATCAGACATTCAAATACATACTTTTGAAGACTTGATTATCAGCAGTTCATGACAATTCGCTTCTCCACAACGTCTGTTTTAGATTCCTTCATTAGAGACAAAAGCGAACTAACCAACAGCACCGTCATGCGCAATTTTTATAATCAATTAGCAAGTAATTTCTATCAGCTTCTAGGATCTGAACGGCGTGATAGTAGAGACTCAAAATGTGGTCTATGCGGAGTTCCTGAATTAGCATTAACCATTGGTGATGCTGGCATTATTAACTATATTCAACACTGACACAAGTGCCCTACAAGGAAAAAGAAATAGAGAAAAAATACTACACCATCGGAGAGGTCGCCGATGACCTGGGTGTAGCCACATCACTCATCCGATTTTGGGAGGGTGAATTCGATATTATCAAACCTAAGAAGAACCGAAAGGGCAACCGTCAATTTACAAAAGAGGATATTAAGAATGTCAAGCTGATCTTTCACCTGGTGAAAGAGAAAGGCTACACCTTGCAAGGTGCCAGGGAATTCATCAAGAGTGATGTCAATGCCGCGATGGATAAGGTTGAAATGGTAGACTCCCTCAAAAGGATCAGAGGCTTTTTGATGGAAATAAGAGATCAATTATAGACGATCATGAATGAAGAAAAGCGCTATCAAGTAGCGCTTGGACTAATTCCAGGTGTTGGAGACCAGCTAACAAAACAATTGGTGAGCTATTGCGGTAGCGCTCAGGCCATCTTCTCCACACCAACCTCAAAACTTCAAAAAATACCAGGTATTGGATCCAAACGGATTTTGGACATTAGTCTCGAAAACCGACTCAAAGAAGCAGATCATATCATTGAAGCTTGCACTAAGCAAGACATTCAAATCCTCTTTTATACGGATAAAGCCTACCCATCTCGACTGAAAGCCATTGCCGATTCACCTTCTCTACTATATTTCAAAGGGAATGGTGACCTCAATGCTACGCGTACCGTGGGGATTGTCGGTACTCGTAAAGCTACCGACTATGGGAAGGAGGTAGTTGATCAGCTCTGTACTGAACTGGCCTCCGTAGGTATAGTTACAATTAGCGGCCTGGCGTATGGTATCGATATACATGCACATCGGTCTTCCCTCAAAAATCAAATACCAACTTTTGGCGTATTGGCTGGGGGTCTGGATAAGGTGTACCCAGCTGTGCACAAATCTACTTGCGAGCAGATGGTTGAGCAGGGAGGCCTCCTATCGGAAAATGCATTGGGCACAAAGCCTGAGGCACACCTCTTTCCAGCACGCAACAGGATCATCGCTGGGTTAAGTGACGCGTTAATTGTGGTAGAAGCTGCTGAGAAAGGTGGTGCGCTTATCACTGCGGATATAGCTTATACCTATAATAAGGATGTCTTTGCCGTACCCGGAAACATCACCAACACCTACTCGAAAGGGTGTCACGATCTGATTACCTCACAGCGAGCCATTCCCTATACGAAGATCAAGGACTTGCTGTACAACATGAATTGGGATCTCGGAACAGGTGAACCAGCACCTCCGAAAATCAGGTTGGATGATTATGAAGAACCGGATAAGTCAATTTTGGAAGCACTCTCTCAGGATAAAGAGGGGTTGCAAATAGACCAATTGGCCTGGAAAACGCAAGTGCCGCTCAATAAGCTTGCGTCCAAACTCCTGGAATTTGAATTTGCGGGAATAGTGAAAACACTACCAGGCAAGCGCTACAAACTAGTCTGATCCACCATTTCAGAATGGTCACTGGAAGCTCGGAAGTAATTATACATGTAGGTCAGTCCTAGAACGAACAAACCCGCCAGTAGCCCCATTAGTACATTGACTAGCGGGCCCGCAGATAGTGCCATTCTGATAAGTACAGTGGCAAATGCAAATGATGAATACCTAAAAATATTGTAGTACCGCGTGGTGTAGCGCAAAGAATAGAGTAGCACAAGTATATCGGTAAATATTAAAAACAGGTAAAAGGTCTTAATAGAAGTTTCATGAGCTCCTTGAACAAAGAATTGATAGATATCATGAACGCCCAATCCAAGAAAGACTAGTAAAATGCCTGATGCTAAGACTTGTTTGAACCGCATGAACTCATACTGCTCTTGATCCGTATCTGTAATGCGTTCGTGACGCTGGATTTTATAGAAAAAGCCGATGATCAGAAAAATAATCAGAGCTCCAAAAGCATCATAAAACATATAATAGAAGTCAGGCTCGCTGAGCTGATCCAATGTAATTGTCCCTCTGAGAGCACCGAACTCTTTAAAAGCAGATCTTAACAGTATAATAGAGAAAATCTCAAACTGCTTCCCCAAAGCATCCGCCACGGATTTTGGAAGAATGAATATCAATCCGAGTATTTCAAAAATCAGTAGTACAGAGAATGAAATATCAATTGATATAAAGAACGGGATATCCCGCTTAATTATCCCAAAATAAGAGAGTCCGGCTAATGCCAGACCAACTAGAAAGCTAAAAATCAGAAGTCTGGAAATGAACACAGTTGTAAGTCTGCCATGCCACACCTTCTCGGCCTTTTCAAAAAGCGATGTTAATGTCATTGAACGATAATAGTGAAAGACTCAAATAAATCTATTGCGAATTCTAAAGTATAAACCCTGATTCTGCTAATTGATGGTTTTGCTAAATTGAATGGCGGTGGACAAAATTAGATGTAAAATCCATGTTCGGTACTAGTTGTATCTATTGAAAAGTACTGAAGCATGACTTAGAGATTCCAACCAAGCCGCCTCATTGATATTATCACTCGCACCAGTATCAGATAAGTATTCCAGAAGTGTCTCTGTAGCCATGTTACCCACAAGTTCATCCTTGGCCATGGGACAACCTCCGATACCGAGGATAGCACTATCGATCCTTCGGCAACCTGCTTCATAGGCAGCTACTACTTTTTCTTTGGCTGTAGTCGGGCTTGAGTGCAAGTGGGCCCCAAATTCTATGTGTTGATAATCAGCCTGCACTTTGGGAAATATATCTCTGATAGTTGCGGTAGTAGCCACACCAATAGTGTCCGCCAATGAAATGATGGTAATGCCGAGAGCATCCAGCTTTTGGACAAACTCAGAAATATAAGAAGCATCATAGGGGTCACCGTAAGGATTTCCAAAACCCATAGACAAGTAAACCACCAACTTTTGGTTCGCACCTACACATATCTCCTGAATACCATCTACCGTCTCAAGTGCTTGACCTATTGACTTGTTGGTATTGCGCTGCTGGAAGGTTTCTGATAAGGAAAGAGGAAATCCCTGATAGGTAATCTCTGCAAAGCCGGCGGCATCCCGTGCTCCACGTTCGTTGGCAACAATAGCCAGCAGTTTTGACTTTGTATCCGTAAGATCGAGTTGTCCAAGTACCTCGACCGTATCCCGTAGTTGAGGTATTGCTTTTGGTGAAACAAAGCTTCCAAAGTCGATTGTATCAAACCCTACTTTTAAGAGTTGGTTGATGTAGGCAGCCTTGTCTGCTGTTGGGATAAAATCATGCAGGCCTTGCATGGCATCACGTGGGCACTCGATAATCTTCATAGGTATATAGTCTACCCAAAACTAATTAAAGAATTAGAAGAGCGCCTTGGCGATGCTCAAGACAGGATCAGATTTACTCATGGTGTAATAGTGAAGGACCGGTGCTCCTTTGGCCATTAGATCCTTAGATTGTTGGATACACCAGTCTATACCGACCTGCTTTGCGGCTTCATTGTCCTTACAATCATCAAGCGCATCGACCAGGTCGTCCGGTAAATCAATGTGGAAGATGCTCGGTAGCACCTGCATCTGCTTTTTGGTAGTAATAGGCTTGAGTCCGGGAATAATCGGCACTGTGATACCTTCTGCGCGGCAAGTATCTACAAAGTCAAAATACTTTTGATTATCAAAAAACATCTGCGTCACAACGTACTCCGCGCCCATCTCTATTTTCATCTTGAGATATTTGAGGTCGAGTTTCATGTTTGGCGCTTCGAAATGCTTCTCAGGATATCCGGACACCCCAATGCAAAAACTGGTCGGGTGGGCATTTTGTAGCGAGTCATCCAGGTACTGCCCATTGTTCATGCCTACGACCTGATCAACCAGGTCTGTTGCATAATTATTTCCGGTAGGCTCTGGTCTGAAGCTTTTCTCGGTAGAGAGATGATCGCCACGGATGACCAGCACATTGTCAATACCCAGGAAATTGAGGTCAATCAACGCATTTTCGGTCTCCTCTTTGGTAAACCCACCGCATATGATATGAGGGACAGGGTCGATATGATACCGGTTCTGAAGTGCCGCGCAAATACCCACTGTGCCCGGTCGCTTACGCGTTGCTATACGATCATACCCTCCGTCCTTACGCGGTTTTAGGATATACTCCTCGCGATGATAGGTCACATCAATAAAAGGTGGCTTGAACTCCATCAAAGGATCAAGCGCATCAAATATTTTTTGAATGTTTTGTCCCTTTAGTGGGGGCAGTATCTCTATCGAGAATAATGTATCCTTAGCCTGAGCAAGGTGTTCGGTAACCTTCATGGTTGATTAGATTTCGTAGTTAAGGTTGGGAGATAGCCACTTCTCAGCTACCGCCAATTCCATATTCTTTCTTTTGGCATAGTCATCGACCTGATCTTTTTCGATCTTACCCAGGCCAAAGTATTTGGAGTCAGGATGAGCAAAATAAAATCCACTTACGGATGAAGCGGGATACATGGCAAATGACTCAGTCAAACTGATACCAGTGTTCTTTTCTACTTCAAGCAGATCGAAAAGAATCCTTTTCTCCGTGTGATCCGGACAGGCAGGATAACCTGGAGCGGGCCGAATTCCCTGGTATTTTTCACGGATAAGAGCCTCATTGTCGAGTGATTCATCCTTGGCATAGGCCCAGAGTTCTCTTCGCACTTTGGCATGCATCAGCTCAGCAAAAGCTTCCGCAAGACGATCAGCCAGCGCCTTGACCATAATAATGTTGTAGTCGTCATGCTCGGCTTCAAACTTTGCAATCATCTGCTCGATCCCGATACCAGCGGTGACAGCAAACCCACCCATAAAATCAGGCTGACCTGTTGGCTTTGGTGCCAGAAAATCGACCAGTGAAATATTCGGCAAGTTGCTCGATTTCTTTCCCTGTTGTCTCAGAAAATGAAAACGTGTAATCTCTTCCGATCGATCTTCGTTCCAGATGATGGCATCCTCTCCATCCGCATTGGCTGGGTAAATGCCTATCACTGCCCTGGCTATCAATGACTTATTCATGATGATATCATCCAACATTGCGTTAGCGTCATCAAGCAACTTCTGAGCCTCAACGCCTATGACCGGGTCTTTTAGGATTTTTGGGTATTTACCCTTGAGCATCCAGGTTTGGAAGAAGGGTGTCCAATCGATGTATTCTCTGATTTCCGATAGGTCATAGTCATCAAAAACATGATTACCCGTCACTTTCGGAATAGCCGGGGAATATGAAGGCCAGTCAATCTTAGTTCTGTTTCGCTTGGCTTCTAAAAATGAAACGTAGTTCTTGTCCTTCTGTCGACTTTGATGCGCTTCTCTGAGATCAGCATATTCTGCAGTAATCTTATGCGCAAATGCATCTTTGGAATCTTTGCCGATCAGCTCTCCGGCAACCGGGACACTTTTGGATGCGTCGAGCACATGCACAACAGAGCCACTGTAGGCTGGGGCAATCTTAACTGCGGTATGAATCCTGGAAGTAGTTGCTCCGCCGATCAGTAGAGGTGTTTTCATTCCCTTCCGTTCCATCTCCTTCGCGACGTGGACCATTTCATCCAACGAAGGAGTAATCAGGCCACTCAGGCCGATAATATCAACACCCTCCTCTTCAGCCCGTTCCAATATCTTCTCAGCGGGCACCATTACGCCCAGGTCAATGATGTCATAATTGTTGCACGCCAACACCACGCCGACAATGTTCTTACCGATATCATGCACATCACCCTTGACAGTGGCCAGGAGTATTTTCGCATTAGCCTTCTGATCACCTGCCGCTTTTTTCTCTTCTTCCAGGTAAGGGATGAGATGTGCCACGGCTTTCTTCATCACCCTCGCGCTTTTGACCACTTGTGGCAAAAACATCTTGCCTTCTCCAAATAGTCCGCCAACGACATTCATGCCATCCATCAATGGCCCTTCAATAACCTTCAATGGACTCTTTAGCTTTAGTCTAGCTTCTTCAGCGTCTTCCTCAATATGATCTATAATTCCTTTGACGAGCGCATGTTCCAGGCGCTTTTCTAAAGACTCTTGCCTCCAGCTGTCGTCCCTTACTTTGATCTTCCCATCGCCCTTTACCTGCTCGGCAAACTCAAGCAAACGCTCAGTAGCATCGGACCGGCGGTTGAGCAATACATCCTCCACCCTCTCGAGTAGCTCTTTTGGTATCTCATCATAAACTTCTATCATACCTGCATTGACGATACCCATGTCCATACCCGCCTTGATACCATGATAAAGGAACGCACTATGCATGGCCTCACGCACGACATTGTTGCCTCTGAAGGAGAATGAGACATTGCTCACACCACCACTGATTTTTGCACCCGGGAGGTTTTTCTTGATCCATTCAGTAGCCTGAAAAAAGTCAACCGCATTGTTGTTATGCTCTTCAATACCCGTCGCAACGGGAAAAATATTAGGATCAAATATGATGTCTTGCGGAGCGAAATGTACCTTATCAACCAAGAGTCGGTAGGCCCTTTCACAAATTTCGATTCTGCGCTCATAGCTATCCGCCTGTCCATCTTCATCAAAGGCCATGACGATTACAGCAGCGCCGTATTGCTTGATCTTCCGCGCCTGATAGAGGAACTCCTCCTCACCACCTTTCAAACTGATCGAGTTGACAACAGCCTTACCCTGAACACATTGGAGTCCTGCCTCTATGATATGCCATTTCGACGAATCAATCATTACGGGAATACGAGCAATCTCCGGCTCGCTGGCGACAAGGTGCAGAAAACGCACCATGGCCTTCTCGCCATCAAGCATGCCCTCGTCCATGTTGACATCCAGTATCTGCGCTCCCCCTCTGACCTGATCGAGTGCTACATCGAGTGCCTCCTCATACTTATCTTCCAGGATGAGTCTGGCAAATCGTTTGGACCCGGTAACATTGGTGCGCTCACCAACATTCACAAAATTAGTATGCTTGTCTATGATCAGCGGCTCAAGCCCTGACAATTTCAATGGCGGTAATTCTTTGGTCATCTTAAACGGTTGCTAATTGGGGTACTACGCGTGGCTGATAATTTGCCGCAGCATTGGCGATAGCTCGTATATGATCGGGTGTCGATCCACAGCAACCACCTACGATATTCACCAAATTTTCTTTGAGGTATTCTTCTATTTCAGCACTCATTTCTTCAGGAGTCTGATCATACTCCCCGAATTCATTGGGGAGACCAGCATTGGGATGGGCACTTACCAGAAAGTCCGACTTCTTGGCCAGAACCTGCAAATATGGCCGAAGCTGCTTAGCTCCAAGTGCACAATTGAGACCAACACTCAGCAATGGCAGATGAGATACGGAAATAAGAAACGCTTCTGTAGTTTGGCCCGATAAGGTACGCCCACTTGCATCTGTGATCGTACCCGAAACCATGATAGGGTACTGTTTCCCAACCTCTACGAATAGTTCATCTAAGGCAATTAGAGCGGCCTTGGCATTAAGTGTATCGAAAACGGTCTCCACAAGAAACAAATCGACTCCCCCTTCCATCAACGCCTTGGCTTGTTGGTGGTAGGCTGTTTTGAGCTCTTCAAAAGATATAGCCCGGTATCCAGGGTCATTCACATCCGGCGACAGTGAGGCTGTCTTGTTGGTAGGCCCCATTGAACCCGCAACAAATCGCGGCTTATGGGGCTCCTTAGCAGTAAACTCATCAGCCACCGCACGGGCTATTCTGGCTGATTCATAGTTGATCTTGTCCACCATGTGCTCGAGGCTGTAGTCGGCCTGAGCTATGGTAGTACCACTGAAAGTATTCGTCTCTGCGATATCAGCCCCCGCTTCGAAATAGGTGGCATGAATTTCTTTTAAGACCTCTGGTCTGGTTAGACCTAGTAAATCATTATTACCCTTTAATGGTGAGGGGTGATCTTGTAGTTCCTCATTGCGGAAATCATCTTCCGCCAGTTTATAGCGCTGAATCATCGTGCCCATTGCACCATCCAATACCAATATTCTCTCTTTGAGTATTTCCTGAATACTATTCATTCCTTCCCTTTTTACAGATGACTTATCAGAAGAATCGAGTGAGAAAGTAGAGGTTGGTCTACTTATCTCTTTCAGCAGCGGCTGAATAAGGAGTTAGCACCGAAATTCTTCCCAGACTGGCTAGAAGAAAAGGTTGCTAAGACGTCATCGGGCCTAATCCCTCGGTCTTTCTTGATAAGTGTTGCAAATATAGGTGGGAATCTTAATTAGACACTGTTGATGCGCCAATAGTTGATTAAGTATATGGTCTCAAACCAGTAAAAACTTCAAAAAGGTTTAAATCGCCTTTGTTTATTAGTGTGATAGCATCTTTGTATTTGCCCCTAAGCAAACGGGACCATATCTTTCTCGCATAGGAATGTTTGAGTCTTTTAATCGCTCTATCCCGATCATCACCAAGAGGACAATCATCTTCGATCAGCATTGCCATGTTCAATTTATACTGGTCAACCATAGGAAGCACAAAATCCAAAACCTGCGCATATTCCTGATCTTCATGCCTTCTCCACCAAACTAAACCAGGAGGTAGGCACACGGCACTTTGGTGCTTCCCCAGTTTCAGCCAAAAGGCCATGTCGCTTATTAACGGTTTCGTTTCAAAGCCTCCCAACTCTTCGAAAACCTCTCTCCTGATGATACTTAATGATGGCCCATAGTGCAAGAAGCCTCGTTTCAAGTAGTGTTCTCCGTATGCTTCCTTAGAACTGAGAAGAAAAGGCTGAGGTTTGGGTGGGTCTATACTGTAATGCGATAACCCAAAAGCTGCTTGAGGATACTTTTGCATCGCTTTGACCATGACCTCTAGTGTATACCAGTAAATCAAATCGTCTGAATCAACGAACTTAATAAATTCTCCTTTTGCGTATGATGCAGCTAAGTTACGATTACCGAACTCACCAAGGTTAGTCGAATTCTTATATAGCTTGATACGATTGTCCTGGTTCGCGAAATTCAGGGCTATCTGGTATGAATTATCCGTAGAGCAGTCATCAACTATAATGTATTCGAAATCTGAAAAAGAAGAATGCAAAACACTCTCAACACACTCTGAAAGGTACTTTTCACGATTAAAGACTGTGGTTATGACAGATAGTCTAGCAGACATTCATAAAAGTTAATAGCGTACTTTGATTTTCGAACGAACAGATTCACCAACCAAATGTATCAAAACAGCGCCTAATGTTGGCAGGGACCATGATGTCAATATTCTACTCACACCTTTCCAAAATCGATAGTGAATGATCTGCTGAACCAGGTGCCGGTAGACCATAAACTTCCATTGGCTCACTCTGGCCAATAGCATTGGGTTGTTGATTAAATAACCTAAAAACGCAAAATACTTTTCATACGTCCTCTCGTCCAAAGGTGTTCTCCATTTAAAGGTCCTGTAGCACTCCTCCCACTCCTCACCGAGCACAAAATAATCAGAGGAAAAATGATCTCGAGCTAAGGTATCGGCCCTACTGAACTGATCGTTGCTGTTTTGTTCTGTAATTTGTCCGGGTCT
Source organism: Cyclobacteriaceae bacterium (assembly GCA_965229505.1). GTDB lineage: Bacteria > Bacteroidota > Bacteroidia > Cytophagales > Cyclobacteriaceae > UBA6059. Next base: position 3,608,968 of record OZ245881.1, on the reverse strand, counting down.
AATTCTGTAATTCGATAAAGTCTTGGGAATCACATGCAGTTTCGTGAAACGCATCATCCTTATCCATAAGTCGTAATCTTCGGAGGGATAGGCGTTTTGGCGGTAGGTAAGTCCATGCTTAACAAGAACATCTTTTCGCATCATTACCGCACCATGATGGATCGGGGTTCCAAAAAGCATGGCAAATCGAAGTTGAGTATCGTGCTCAAAGGTTTTAATTAGCCCTTTCTCAGTGCCTATTTTTCTCGTATAGGTAGCGCAAAAACCAACTTCGGGGTGTCCTAGCAGATAGTTGTACTGCAGTCTGAGTCTCGACTCGTGGCAAGTATCATCAGCATCCATTCGAGCAATAATGGGAGCATTAGCCACCTTGAGTCCATGATTTAATTGACTTACCAACCCACGGTTTACGTCAGAGTTTATCAACACTATCCTTCTATCTGAAAAGGAGTGAATCACCCCCAGGGTATCATCCTCTGAGCCATCATTGAGTATGATAAGTTCAAAATCAGCAAAATCTTGCCTCAAAATAGAACTGATCGCCTCACCTATGTACGGCTCGGCATTGAATGCGGGCATAATCACAGAAATGGCTGGCATAGAGCGTTATGTTCGTATTCTAGCCAATAACCCTATGATTCTCGACTTTTTGACAATCGGATGCTTGTTTCTGAACCATAGCCAGGCTTGTATCTTCACAAACCAAAAATAAGATTTTGAGATCAAGTGATTTTGATATGACCATTGAATCAACTCGATAATCTGATTGTGAATAAGTTTTGATTGGGCAAGGGCAAAGCCTTGTAAAAAAGACTTGATTCCCTCAGTTAAAAAAGGCAAGTACTCGTTGCTCCTTCGCTTTGTAATCAGGTGGAAGGCTGATTTAAAAAAAATGATTTTATCATCGGTGAACTTGTTGAGCTTCTTAGGCTCGAGCGCAGTGACTTTATAATCATCATATACCCGATAGTAACAATCTGGTGATCCGTCGCACTCAAAGTGAAATTCAATATCAACATCGAATAGCGCCCTAAGTGCTAACTCCGGATCCTCAAAATATCTCATCGATTCATTAAAACCACCCAGCTTTTGCAAAGTCTCTTTTCTCCACAGCGCTCCCATAGTTTGCCAAGGGTAGTTGCCTCTTAAAAACTCTATGATGTTTTCTTCTCTCGTGGGCTTAGGAAGACTATAAAATAATGTCTGTCTTTCTCCCTTCTCATTCATTTGTCCTATCGGGAATACCCATATGTCCTTTTCAGGGTACTTATCCATGCATGTCAATCTTTTCTCAAGACAAAACGGCTCTAGGATATCATCTGAATCAAGGAATAAAACATATTCCCCAAATGATTTCTCCAAACCCCGGTTACGAGCAGCAGAAGGACCAGCTTGGGTCACAGACTCAATTAATGTGGCTTGTTGAATGCGCTTCAACTCACTTTTCAACGTTGCATGTTGCACATGCGATGACCCATCGTTTATTAAAATTAACTCATATGAAGACTCCTTTTGGTAAGACAGAGAAGTTAGGGATTCACGAAATAATGGAAATGAATTATAGAAAGGGGTGATGACGCTGATTTTTGTTCTCATAATCTTATCGAAGAAAATCTTATATCACCTATCTTTTTCTCAGCTAGACAAAGCTCCTGCTGAAAGGGGGTATTTCCCAATATTATTTTCATGGCATTCAGATAAGACAAGCTTGAAAAAAGGAATTCGATAGAAGCTGTAGCTCTGAAGATTGGAGGTACTAAGAACCATTTGACACTCAGGAAAAGAATATTGAAAAAGCGAGGTTGTGGCATTTTTTTCGCTTGGAAAGCTTGTCTTGCTCTAATTTAATTAGAAGTAAGTTCTTCATTCCATAGTAATTTGTGAGTTGTGCAAACATCTCATTAGATATTGAACGTGAGTTGTGATATTTCACTAAGAAGAGATCGCCAATTATAAATAAATACCGTGATCGATTAATCTTTGAAAAAGCCCCCTTTATTCTCAATCCAAAGGGTAAGATCATCATGCCTATTCGTTAACATTCTTAGTATTCATTCAATTATTATCATTAAAATAGTTCAAGGTCGTTTGTTATTATCTTAGACAGAGCCTGAACCATGAGTTAGCAGAAACAAGAATCTTAAAATCAAACGAGTTATTATTATTGCGCTCAATCATTTCTATTTTCAAAAATAGTCAAGCATCCAATTACAATGCTTCAAATACATGATTCAAATGATCAGCAGAAAACATAAGTGTATTTTTGTCCACGTCCCAAAATGTGCTGGCACAAGTGTGGAAGCCGCCCTTCATGGATGTCCTATTTCATGGTTTGATCATCTCAACGGAATATGGATTCAGCATGCAACAGCATCTCAACTCAAGAATATCTATTTGACTCAAGACGGAGACGAAAATGACTGGGATGATTTCTTCAAATTTACAATAGTGCGAAATCCCTATGACAGGCTCGTGTCGTCTTACAATTGGCTATGTATCAATGAGAGAATTCCAAAAAGTAAGCGCAGTTTCAGGAGATTTTTAGAAATTCTATTGATGCATCTCGGACTAATGAAACCAAGGACAGCTACATTCAAAGATTTCCTTTCAAAAAGTGGTGCATTTAGAATACTGCTTAACTCAAATGATATATCGTTTGCGAATAGGTTTCATCAAATACGACCCGCGGTGGATTACATAATGATCGATAATAAAATTGCTGTTGATCGTGTCATACGATTCGAAAATATTTCCATAGGTTGGCAGGAAGTGTGTCAAAGGCTAGACATCAACATGGCACTCCCACATCTACTTAAAGAAGGAAATAAAAGTTATTCCGAGTATTACGATAACTATTCCAAAGCTCTAGTGAAAGACCTTTATAAAAAAGATTTAGAGACCTTTGACTATGTTTTCTAAGCTGAGATGGTGTAAAAAGCGGATGGTTAGAATTGATCAAAAGCCCATTCCAACCTCTTCTGATGAGGTAAGAGTATTTATTGTAGGTGTCGATTCCGCTCATTTCATCCCACATCTTGTCAATCATTATTTGAATATTGGCAACACAAGAATCTTCTATATTGACAATGACTCTAAGGATGATTCGGTGAGAAAGCTTCTGAAATATGATCGTGTACATGTTTGGTCACAGCAAGAAGAATTTTCCTGTGGTGAGTATGACGATAGCTCTGTGAAATGTGGTGCTGCTTGGGTAGAAGAACTGCTCAAAAAATACGGAAATGACACATGGTGTCTCACAGTAGACACAGATGAACTTTTTATTTATCCGGGATATGAGGCTATTGCCATTGAGCAGTATGTCCACGAAATCCAACTGAAGGGCCATAATTGTATTCAGGCAAGACACATTGATATGTATGCGAACGATCTAATAGAGAATGTATGTTTAAAACAGTCACTTATTGAAACTTGCCCATATTATGACCTCACCGAATATGGATGCCGAGAAAGGGTTTTTCATTTTAAATCACACTATCTGAAAATTCCTTTGTTCAAATATGATTCTAGTGTTATACTGAAAGCCGGTTACCATGATCTCAAAAGAGAAGAAAAAAAAGTTGATAACTACACATGCGGTATTCTCCATTTTAAGTTTACCAGTAACCTCAGTAAGTTCATTCAAAATCATGGGGAGAAAATGCCTGACGCTGGTATTAAATCCGAGATGTACCTCAGCTCTTCGAAAAAAAACTTATACAACCCTAAAGTATCAAAGAGATACCAAGGGTCTCAGGATTTAGATTTCTTCCAGCAGTTCGAGTTCCGATCTATATAAAAATGATTCGAGAATAATCCGCAAGCCTCAAAACGAGAAGTACGGTAAAATTCCTTTGCGCACTCAGTAGAAGATACGGTTTCATAAAAAACATGGAAATGAATTATTAAAAGGATACAACACCATTAACATTAGGAATTACTATCTCCCCTAGATTCAGCAATCATTTTCAGTATTCAAGAAATCCTCAGGAGCTAGCGTTTTACCTCTGCGATTTAATATCACGTGGTAGTAGGACAGTGACTTCAAATAAAACTTAAGTGAAAATAAAGAATCAATACCTAACCAATAGAGTATACATTTTAGCCAAAAAACAGGGAATCTTGAATGACCGCCCCATATCTTGACAACTTCTCGTCGAGTGATAGTTCCATTGTCAATTCCTGCAAACAAGTGATTTCTTAATTTATAGTAATCACGGACATAGCCCAATTTTTCATTCCAATATGATCCACCACCTTCATGATCCACAACAGAATTGAAAACTAAATATGACTTTACTCCCTTGGATCTCAACCTCTTGCAATATTCCACTTCTTCTTCGTAAAGGAAAAAATCAGATTTCATCCAGCCATGAACCGAAATGATCTTAAACGGAATGACCATACTAGCGCCATTCACGGAATTAACAATTTTCAACTCAATTTCAACCCGCTTGTCTATCTCCTTCCCTTCGGTAATGTAACCTCCATGAAAATTTAATTCTGAACTATAACGAATGAGGCTACCATAGATGGCATTGGGTTTAGCTTGGTAGGAATCAACCAACTTAGATAATGTTAGAGGTTCAACCACAGCGTCGTTATTCAAAAGCCAAAGTAATTCAAAACCTTTTTGGAGACCATAATTTACTGCTATGTAGTGCCCATCAGCAAAACCTAAATTACTTCCGTTCCTAACAAGTTTGACATTTTCTCCAAGTTCCTCTATACTCTCTATAGAACGATCCCGTGAATCATTGTCGACTACCAATATCTCGTAATCATGCTCAAAAGATGCTTTCAACACTGACTTTACACACCTCCTAGTCAAAAGAGTGCGGTTCCAGTTTAAAATGGAGATTAGAACCTTCATCCTAATTCTTACAAATTAATCGCTGTGCAATCAATGCGCATACCTGCGCCCTTGGTTTTTTACTTTTAGACATACTCCTTTAATTACCCACTGTAAATTTAGTTTTCAGTATTGAAAAAGGCTCACTATGGAATTTTGGGTATAATAATAAACACGATCACACGGTAAATGGATTTGGCCGTGGACAAATGTTCAAAATAGTAAAGTCCTCCTATTGCATATCTAAATTAGAGTTTCCTCCTTACCAAAAATCAAATCAAGTTCCTCCAGGCCATCAAAAAGTTGAGAATTATTCTTCTCGAGAAATAAAACTTTATCTGCTATGTTTCGGACGTGAGATTTGATGTGACTCACAAAGATTACTGCACAGGTCTCTTTAATCTCCTGTATTTTTTCAAATGATTTTTTCCTAAACTGGGCATCCCCGACCGCCAGCACTTCATCTAAGATCAACAACTCGGGCTCAAAATGCGTGGCGATACTAAAACCGAGGCGTGCTGTCATCCCAGAGCTGTAGCTCCTAACCGGGCTATCAATAAAATCCTCTAACTCCGCAAAGGCTATAATACTATCTTGTTTTTGCTTGATCTCAGGAATAGTCATGCCAAGAATTTGTCCATTCACAAAAAGATTTTCCCTTCCAGAAAGAATGGGATTGAAGCCGGCTTGAAGTTCGATCATTGAGCCTATTCGTCCGCGGGCTATACTCTCGCCGCTCGTGGGTCTGATGATACCACAAATAATTTTAAGCAAAGTACTTTTTCCAGCGCCATTTTTCCCAGCCACAGCCAGGCACTCTCCTTTTCTTACTTGAAACGATACATCTTTCAAAGCCCAAAACTCACTTGGCCTTAGTCGATTAAAATCAGCATTGCTTCCAAAAAGTTCTGATAAAATATCTGTTACTCCATATTGAAGGGACTTACGCAGGTTCTTGCTGTACTTCTTCGAGATATTCCTTACATCTACAACTATATCGTTCTCCATGACAGCCGTTAGTTACGTTCGATCAGGAATGGAATTGAGGATTTCAACACTATATATAGAACCAAAAAAAGAAACAATAAGGTGAGAAATATCAAGAGCAGCTCGCCTATCCTCGATGCATCGCCATAGATCAATAAATCTCTGGTGATAGACAAGACCGGAGTAACCGGGTTGTACTCATTGACAATTGTCGCCAGCCCTTCTTTTGGCTCTGGATAAACCACTGGTGTGGCTAGCATCCAGAACGGAATCATTAGTTGGATGATACGGCCTATATCTGTGTAAAGCATTCCAATTGGCGTTAGGAACAAGCCGATAGTCGCTCCCAGCAAGGTAAGCGTGACTAAACCTATTGGAACCAACAAAAGCGTCCATGACAGCTCAATAGGGAAAATCATCAAGGCCAGTAAGAATAAACCCAGCCTAATCATGACAGCAAAATAAACCTTCAAAGTTCCGGCTATAATGATGGACTCATCGGGGAAATTAATTTTAGAAAGTAGGGGTAGGTACTTCCTCATTTCACCCATCGGCATGTTAAGTGATTTGGCAAAAATGGTCCATAACAGTGTGGACGTGAGTACAAAAGCCGGGTATGGAACTCCAGTATCAGATACGTTAACCAGGCTCGACTTATTGAGAAATACCCATAGAACTGTAGTAATAATCGGAGGCACAATAGCCCAGAAAATACCGATGTACGACTGTCTATACTCTGCTTTGATGTCTTTTGAGAATAGCCTCCAACCCAAACTCCGGGAACTACTCAAATTATGGAAGATTTCTTCAAGGTGGGCTCTTGGACTTACCCTTCGCTTGTTAATCAATACCCTACTCCCCATGCAATGTTTTATTAGGACTCAAAAGTAGAACAGTTATATGACGTAGACCCATTGCCACTGAGCATTTAAGTTTTTAGCCTATTTGCCCAATGATAAATCAACACCAAATCAGCGATCAATAGCCCTCCAAACTCGCGTGTACCTTCAATATATGGCTTATCGGACATCATCTCTCCTGCAATCTCTTCAAGATTAGATGTAGCAAGCCAGGTAAATACATTGGGCAATAGAATGAGTGACCAAATGGTAATGATGCCAATCAACGAGATGAGTGTATATTGATGATACTTGTTGAAAAATGCACCTAAGCTTACCATAGCGACAATTCCGTAGATTGCGATCCAAAGCAATGGATCGGGATCATTGAACTGCACCGCAGCAAACAAGAAAAAAAGCACGGCCAATGTGGCGTCTATGATCTTCTTTTGCTTCAAAACTCCACTCTATAGGTTAGTATGGGAATCAAGCCAAGTTGCTCACGTCTTACGACCTTTTGCTGCACTTCGTCAAAATCGTAGAAAGCCGTATTCTTGCGATTGGTTAGATTTTGGATGTCCAGGTAGATCATACGTGTATAGTTTGACTTATTTTTCGTCCATGCCAGCCGCAAATCTAATCGAAAGTAGTCTTCATATTGAAAAGCAAAAGGATCGCCTTCCTGAGTGGGAAAGAGGAAAAAAGGTGCCTGGTCAACCCCTCTGCGATAATCTCTCAGACCTCCTTGCCAGATCGATCTCACATTGACACTAAAACCATTGTCCCTCTTAGTTATGAATTCCTTCCCCATGGTAATGTTTAATGCGAAATTAGTGTTGAATCTTGTATCGTACTTCTGCCCTTCCAAGGTTGTGAATTTAGCGTCCAGTAGACTCAAGCTCACCAAATAGTAGAAGCTCTTGGTAAGCTTCTGCTCAAGGGTGGTTTCCCAACCGTACGTATCTCCGGAACCTTCTGGTGTCAGCCGGTACCAAGCATCTCCGTCAAAGTAATTGAGTACTGAAAAGTCAGAATTGATTGACACTGGCACATCACTATAATGCTGCCAGTAGACCTCAGTTCTGAAGGTGGTTCTTTCCGAAACTGTCTTTTGCCAAGAGAGATTGGTAATCTGAGAGCGCAGCATGCCCATGGCTTTGTTGGGGTATCGGTAGCCATCCGTTACAACGGAGTTACGCAGATTGTAGTAGATAAAAGGTGACATTAACTGGCTATAACTGCCACTAGCCAGCCTTAGCTTGTTCTTTTCATTCGCTTGATAAGTGAGCGAAAGCCGTGGATCAATTTGAAAGTCGGTATTCAAATCCTGATAGTTGCCCTGCAGCCCTAGCGTCATTTCAAGTTTTTTATTGATCCGCCAATGTGTATCTACATATGGAGTGAGAAGCATGATCTGCTCATTATCGATGTTCATGGGCGCTAGTTCGAGAAACCGGAAGTTCTCGCTTTCACGATTAATGTGGTAGTCATAAAAATTAAGATAGCTGCCGACTTGATAGCTAAAAGCGCCATCCGATCTGACCCAGGAAATGTGCGACGATGAGAGTGATTCACGGTAGTAGTCGTAAGCCGAGGCGTTCATAAAGCCTGTGAGGTCTCGCTGTTGCTCATCTCTTACGCTCTTTTGATTGGAGACGGCTGAAGTTAACTGGAGTATTCCCCCACCCAGCGACAGATCGTAGGAAATCCCTGCCGCCCCCATGTGTCCGTCCGCGGTGATATCAGAGCGGTCTTTATCCTCCTCCCACTCTGTAGGATCATCCAACCCTTCAAACTCATTGGTGCTCACCCCTCCCATCGCAAACAGCTTAATGTTGCCTTGCCTGAGTGGAACATTAATATTGAAAGCGAGATCCTGAAAGCTGATAGTCTCGCCTCCAAAATCGACACCCATGGCGGATAGCAAACCAACTGTACTGTAGCGGTAGTTCGCGAGATAGCTGGCTCCACCTGGCTTGATCGGCCCTTCAGCTGATACATCCAACCCTAGGAGTCCTGCCTGCAAGGTGTATTCTCTATTCTGATTATTTCCAGCCCGCATGCCTATATCGAATAGACCACCGATGCTATTGCCATAGGTAGCGTCAAAGGCACCATAGACGAAAGCAGAATTTGACATCATCTGTGTGCTCAGGATATTGACGCCTCCACCGTTTTGCGTAGGCCGATCACTCAATGTTCCGGCATTGCTCAGATGGTTAGGATTGACGATCTCCACACCTTCTAGTCGCCATCGCAAATGGTTTGGCGTATTTCCCCTAACAGAAACATTGTTGTTCTGATCATTAGTAGAAGCAACCGCAGGCAATGAAAGGGTAAGCCGTGCCGGATCAAAATATGTGGCTGCATAACGCATGGTCTCTTCCATCGTAATGGATCGGATACCATCCATCTCGTTTTGACCATTCGCTGAGATGACTACCTCACCAAGTTCATAAGTAGCGGAGCTCAGTTCAATATTTAACCCTAGTTGCTTGCCTGCCTTTACGAGCACTTCCTGAACTATGAGCCCTTCGTAACCCACAGCACTGAAGAGCAGGTTATACCTACCTGGGTTAAGATCTAGCTCGAATTGGCCATCATCATCGGTAGAGGTACCTACGTCGGCACCCACTACCGTAATGTTAGCCCCAACAATGGGAGCAAAGCTTAGGGCTTCTTTGACACTTCCTTTAACACTCTGTCCGTAAACCTGCTGCGTCCACAACAGCATAATCAACCCTACAATCCAACGCATAACCTATGTGACTATACTAAGTCTGACACGTTCTTATAACTGATCCCGATGCTCTTCAATGGGTCATCCGACTGATCCTGCTCAACGAAGAAATGCGTCATGCCCGACTTGTCCTTGTTTGCAAAAATGGTCTCGAAATCAATGATACCATTACCAACTTCGGCAAAACCGCGCTCTGTTGTGTCGGCCATGTCCTTGACATGCCAAAGCGGCGTACGTCCCGGGTACTTCTCGAAGAAGGCTAAAGGATCAAAGCCTGCCTTTGTAATCCAATAAAGGTCTAACTCCATTTTCACCAAATCAGGATCAGTATTGTCCAGGATATGATACATGGGCAGCATGCCTTCCATTTCGACAAACTCAAAATCATGATTGTGATAGCAAAGCTTCATACCAGCAGCTTTCACAGCCTCTCCCGCTTTATTGAGTATTTCCGGTAGGGCTTTGTAGTGCTCAAGCGACCGCTCACTTTCCTGCAGATAAGGCATCACCATATACTTCTGACCTGCCATTGCCGCATGGTCAACGGCTTGCTGCCAGCCATTGGTTAGGGTTCCTATGGCCTCTGGCTGAGCCAGTCCGGTACCGTGATGACTACTGACAGGACTTAATCCATATTTTGAAAGTAGCTCGTAAAAGTCCTCCGCTGAAATGCCGAAGTATTGACCATTTTCATAGCCGAAAATCTCCACCTGATTATAGCCTATTTCGGCCACTGACCTCATTGTTGCCTCCAGATTTTGATCGATCTGATTTCTTACGGTGTAAATCTGTAGCCCAATATCTTTTTTCACCATCGCTACCTCTGACACAATTTCCTCAGCGATGGTCTCGTCTTTTTTTGCAGATGTTGCACAGCCAGGAATCAAGGCCATACCCGCAGCGGCTACTCCTGCCGTTTTGATGAATATTCTTCTCGTTTTCATAGGTTAGGGTCGTTGGGTAATTCTCGAATTTTAATATTTCTGAACCAGACAGCATCTCCATGGTCTTGCAGCGCAATATGGCCTCCTTCACGAGCGGTACCAAAGTCTGGCATGTCTACAAACTTGCTACCTGCTACCATCGCATCCCACTCAGGAGTACCGAATTGATATTCGACCACCTTGAAGCCATTTTGCCAGTGCTGAACATAGCCATCCCGGACAATCAGTCGGATGCTATTCCATTCCCCAGGTCCATTGGCTGTTACAAATTTCGTCTCTATTAGATCATATAAATCTCCCGCACGATGTTTCTCTATTTGTCCGTCAGGGTGGCGTACATTATCTAGTATCTGCATTTCCATGCCGGTCTGCCAGACATAGTCGTACTTTTCATCTTCAATGACATTATAGATAATGCCGCTGTTGCCTGCTTCGGATATCTTCCAATCCAGCTGCAATTCGAAATTCTTGTATGTCTTATCTGTGATAATGATATCACCACCATCTGATGCCTGCCAGCCTTCATCGCTGGCATCCTTACCCGCAAACATCAACGTTCCGTTAGTCACTTTCCAACGCTTACCGATCTGGTCACCTTTAAATTTCCTAAGTCCAGCGGTGCTCTTTCCGTCAAACAACAGTTTCCAGCCGTCTCGCTGCTCCTTATCAGAAAGCGTGTTGTGCGCCACACTTACCGGGTTAGTAAAGCCTGGCTCGGATCCGATGACATTGAGGGTATACCACGCCTCAGTAGTCCAAAGCTCCAGATCTCCATTACCGATGAATGGTTTCGCAATTCTGAAGTAGACCACATGGTTTGGTTTTAGCCCGTCCAGCTCAATAAAAACCTTCTTTCGATCATCAGAAAGATGGAATGATTTAATCTCTAAGTCTTCAAGATCCAGCTTTGGGCCACCATACTCGGGTGTAGGTAGATAGTACCACTGCTGTACTTCAAAATTGCTCGCATCCACTTTCTCACCTTCTTTGATAGGTTGTGTAAACTCGATTTCGAACCCATTGGACTTGGATCTTACGGCAAGCATCTCAAATACAGGGCGATCCTGATAGACCAGTCGCTGGACGCCAAACCACTTCCTACCGGAATGCGACCAGTTACCCGTAGAGCCTACTCCACCGACATAGAGCGAACCATCAGGCCCCCAATCAATGCGGTTGATACCGGCCATCAAGCCTTGCGTGAAGCGGAAAACGGCTCCTTGATATTCCCCATCTACCTTTTCAGCAAATACACGCTTGAGGCCACCATGCGTCACTTCTCCATGGATCATTTGTCCTTTGTAAGGCCCGACATTAATGGCGATAGGCTCACTTGGTGAATTTCCTATTTCATCTTGCGGTAGCCACACGACCGGCAGCTTTTCCTTGGTATCTGCAGTGCCCTCAGGATCCACTGATCGGGATCCATAGAATTGTCCTTCTTTGACATGGACTATTTTACTCGCGGGCAACCAATCACCCTGATTGTCTGCCACGAACAATTCTCCGTCTACACCTTCACCGATTCCGTTAGGTGTGCGCAGACCATAAGCAACGAACTTTGATGAGCCATCCTTTCGGTTAATCTTGACCACCTTGCCCCTATCGGGAATCTGTGGTTGTGCACTGGCGCCTCCGGGCAATATTGCGGTAGCAAGTGTACCATAGAAGTAGCCGTCTTTATAAACCAGTCCAAAGGCAAACTCATGGAAGTTGGCAGATACGCGCCATGCGTTGCTGAAGGTGCGGTACTCATCTATCAGCTCATCACCATCGTGATCAATGAGTTGTGTCAATTCCTGCTTTTGGAGCACATAGATTGTGTCTTCAACAACTTTGATCCCCAGCGGTTCTGCTAAGCCACCTGCCACTTGCTTGACATTGATTTGAGATGGGTCAGTGCTTGTGTGGTTTCGGATACGATAGATCGCACCAACAGAATCCCAAGTGGAGATCACCATACTCCCGTCGGAAAAGAAGTCAATGCCCCCAACCTTAGGTTCAAAACCATCAGGAATGGCCTGAAAAAGATCGAATGCCGGATGTACATCCTCCAATGGTCGTTGATCACCTGGGATCGCCTTGACCAGCTTAGCATCCGAAACAAAGACCCTGGTCTCGGTGTAGTCTTCCGCCGTATGACTGAGCATGTCCTCAGGCACTACGACAAACTGCCCCGCTTCTTTGTCAAAATACTGGAAAGAAGCCGCCGCACCTCCGCCTTTTTGGAAGTAGACAATGCGAATCGCATGCTGGCCTTCTTCAAGGTACATCTCCCCATCCTTCGGCTCAGGACCGTGGAGATCCCAGTGATTAATAATCTCCTTACCATTGATATAGAGGATTGAGCCATCATCGGTGACGAGTCTGAAGGAGTAGCTTCCCGTCTGCCCGATGACCAGCTTGCCCTTGAACTCAAGTACAAAGTTTTCCATCATATCAAAGTCAGCCTCCTCACGACAATGTATCTGAGTGACCGGGCCGGCCTTAATAGGCTGCTGCGACAACACCACCTCCATGTTGGGTTGATCACCGGAGAACGGATACAAGTGTGCAGCCAGACCAGGGCGAGCACCGCTAAACGTAGGTGCTTCGTTGGGCAGCTTGATCGGAATCGTCTTCACACCAAGATGCCACTCACTCGCGTCACCTCCTGCATCTCCGTCATCAAGCGAGAGGATGTACCGCACCATTTCCTCTGCATCTTCCTCTCCCAGGGTTGCATGAGGGGTCATGGGGACTTCACCCCACACTCCCGTTCCACCTTTGATGATCTTTCCTGCGAGCATCTCGGTCACTTCTTCCGTATCCGAATATCGTCTTGCTACGGTGATATAAGCAGGACCGATAGTTTTTACTTCCTCATTGTGGCAGGTCTTACAATCGCTATTGTAAATCAGGGTCTTACCGGGATGCTCCACCTCATCGCTAGCGGCCTCCACACCACCGTCCGCTATCTCCAACCGATCAAAACCCGGGTGATAGAACACCTTAAGTTCTGCCTCCCCGTCTTCGGAGAAAATCAAATCGCCAGTTACGTTCCAAACACTACCTCGATCATAGGACTGCTCTTCTTTGCTCTTCATTTCGAAATTTCCAGTCGTGGAGTAGTCCGAATCGACTTGTAATGAACTAAAAACCGTGTTAAGCCTCAACTCAGCACCCGCTGGCATTCCCGAAACTGCAAATTTTCTAATCAATCCATTCTGATTGCCCCGCTTGATATACTCCGGATTCTCTCTTACCAGAATATTGTAACCAGGCCCTTTGAGCTCATAGCTGAAGATCACTCCCTCATCAGTCAGTCGGTGACCTCTAAATTGCACTTTTGAAGGCAGGGAGGTTTGCCCATTCATGGTAATGCTCCAATTGCTTTCATCGATACCGCCAACGAAGTAGTCGTACCCCTTACTGGTCGGTTGTGGGCCATGTACTGTCGTGTAGACGGCTCCTTCGAAGTTGGCTCCCCCTTTCCATACTTTATAGAGGTTACCATTCTGAGCACTGTAGGCTACCCACATTTCATCGTGAAGTGCAGCAGTGACCATTCTGGCCTGTTCGTCAAGTACAGATCGGAATACCCAGGGTTCTCTTGGCCGCTCTGTCGTCTTGGAATCAGTCCCGCAACTGGCAAGAATTAAAACGAAAATCAGCCCTAAGGCTGATCCCATTGATTTTAGATTGATCATATTGATTGGTTTATAACCCTAATATTTTTCTATTCGTCTCATCATCCGTACCCGCGTCAGCGAAATCGTCAAATGCTTTGTCAGTCACTTCGATGATATGATCCGCAATAAACTTCGAACCTTCTATAGCGCCCTGTTCGGGGCTCTTGATGCAGCATTCCCACTCCATGACTGCCCATCCATCATAGCCATATTGCGATAGCTTAGTAAAGATCGACTTGAAGTCCACCTGTCCATCCCCTAAAGATCTAAATCGACCCGGTCGGTCGACCCATGAAGAGTAACTACCGTAAATCCCAGCCTTTCCACTAGGATTGAACTCCGCATCTTTGACATGGAACATACGGATATGCTCATGATAGAAATCGATATACTGCAGATAGTCAAGCTGCTGCAGCACAAAATGGCTGGGATCATACAGGAGGCGTGCGCGGGAATGATTATTCGTTGCTTCAAGGAAGCGTTCGAAAGTCACTCCATCATGCAGGTCTTCACCCGGGTGCACCTCGTAGCAGACATCTACGCCCTGCTCATCAAACTCATTCAGAATCGGGAGCCAGCGGTTGGCTAACTCTTCAAATCCGGCCTCCACCAAACCGGCAGGTCGCTGTGGCCAGGGATAGACATAAGGCCAAACCAACGCACCTGAAAAAGTCGCGTGCACGTTGATTCCTAAGTTGTGACTGGCTTGCGCAGCATACTTGAGTTGCTGTACAGCCCACGCTGTTCGGGCTTTAGGATTGCCATGCACTTCCTTAGGCGCAAAACCATCAAACATCTGGTCATAGGCCGGATTTACAGCTACAAGCTGACCTTGCAGGTGCGTACTCAGCTCCGTGATCTCCACTCCGCATCCTTCAACTTTTCCCTTGAGCTCATCTGCGTAAGTCTTACTCTTGGCACATTGCTCTAAGTCGATGCATCTGGCATCCCAGGTTGGGATTTGCACACCTTTGTAACCGAGCTGGGCAGCCCACCGGCAGATGGACTCCATATCATTGAATGGTGCCGTATCACCCAAGAACTGGGCTAAGAAAATTGCAGGTCCTTTGATCGTTTTCATTTAATTCTTAGTTCTGTTAATTCCTCAAATAAAACATCCATCTAACCGCCTTTAGCAATTGGCATGATGAACGGAATGTGTTTCTCTAAGCCGAAGCAAACCTTGGTCTGTGGCTCGCAGATCGTCCTCCACCTAGGTCTGTGGCACACAGGCCGTCTATTCCCTACCCTCAGCGTGTAAGGTCTGTGTGCCACAGACCTTGGAAAGCGGACCTTGAGGACGCCTAAACCAGCTTATTCTCAATCAAAATGCCACCCAGCGCTGATCAGACTTATGCGACGCTAGCACTGCTTCAATGAACTTCATTCCGCGCACTCCGTCCTTCACATTAGGGAAAGCTCCTTCCCTGAAACTCTGATCTCTGATCGCCTTAGCCATGCCGTTGTAAATGTTACCCATGGCATCAAATAATCCCTCAGGGTGACCAGGCGGTAGCTTGCTGCTCTCCCGGGCAAATTCTGATAAAAAGTCGTAACCCGGCTTGATCACGCGCATCGACTCACCCTCGGGGTGGTGATACAGGTAATTGGGGTTTTCCTGACCCCACTTCAAAGCACCTTTATCACCATATACAGCGATTTGAATATTATTCTCCTCTGTCGTGGCTATCTGACTTGCCCGGACAATTCCTTTGCATCCATTGTTTAAGCGAAGTAGTGCCGTACCATCAATATCCAAGGGATTATCCTCATAGAGGTACTCCAAATCCGCTAGCACCTTCTCGACTTCAAGGCCAGTGGTATACTCTATCAAATTGAATGCATGAACGCCAATATCGCCAAAGCAGCAGCTCTGACCTGACCTGGCAGGATCAAGGCGCCACACATTCTTTCGCTTTTCTGCCTCATGAATGACGGGATTTATCCAACCCTGGTAATACTGCGCATCCACCTTTTGCACCTTGCCGATAGCACCAGAGGCTATTAGGCTCTTCATTTCGCGTACCATCGGATAGCCCGTGTAGGTATGTGTCAAGCAGAAATGAACCTTATGCTCATCCACCAATTGTGCTAGCTCCTCAGCCTCAGCGGCTGTGATCGTGATCGGCTTTTCGCATATCACATGAAATCCATTTTCGATGAGTTTTTTACTCATCTGATAGTGGAGAAAATTAGGTGTGGCGACTGTCACAGCCTGAATACGATCCTCTGCCGGCAGCTTCAGCTCACCAGCAATAAACTCATCAAAGGATGGATAAACACGATTATGATCAAGGTCGAGCTTGTCTGCCAGCTTCTTTGTTTCCTCGAAATCAACGCTAAACGCTCCTCCAAACAGTGCATACTCGTCCATCATGCTTGCGGCGATGCGATGAACAACACCTATGAGTGAATCGGCTCCACCGCCGATCATGCCAAGTCTTATCTTATTTCCCATATTATACTTTGTCGTAAGTGATCTTTTCGTTTTTGAAAGTCAGTAAGAATATAACCAACACAGCTGCCGAAAATCCTGCCGGAATAATCCAGATCGTCGACCAGTCGTGCCCTGCGGGGTTGGTGTACATTGCGGAGATTTGACCAGCAGCCCAAAAGCCGATCAACATACCTACGCCGTAGGTCGCCAGGGTAATTAAGCCCTGAGCCGCACTCTTATATTTTTCACCGGCTTTGGAGTCAGTGTAGATCTGTCCCGAGACGAAGAAGAAGTCATAGCAGATACCATGCAATGCAATACCCGTGATGAGCATAAATACAAGTGAATCTCCATTGCCGTAAGCGAAAAGCACATATCTCAGTGCCCAGGCCAGCATTCCCATCAATAGCGTCATCTTGATTCCGAAGCGCTTTAGGAATAAAGGCAGCAGTAGCATAAATAACACCTCCGACATTTGCCCGATGGTCATTTTCCCGGTAGGGTTAGCTACTCCGATTTCTGTTAGGAAAGGGTTGGTGTTTTGATAGTAGAATGCCAGTGGAATACAGATCAGCACAGAAGACAAAAAGAACACAAGGAAGTTGCGATCCTTCAGCAGTTTGAGGGCATCAAGCCCTATAATATCACCGACAGACACTTTCTCATCTTTGGAGACAACTGGTGGTGTTTTTGGTAATGTAAAGCTGTACAAGCCGAGCACGGCAGATGCTATAGCCACCATGAGGAAAGTATTCTCTAATGCACCGGCAGCAATAGCTTCCGGTGAATCCCAGCTGAACACAAAGCTGATGACGAGTCCGGCAGCAATCCAGCCGATCGTACCCCAAACGCGAATTTTCGAGAAGTCCTTTGAAGGGTCATCCATTTGGCGGAATGCCACAGAGTTGACCAAAGCCAGGGTCGGCATATAAATGATCATGTAGCCCAATACAAAAGGGTAAAAGCTACCAAAGTCAACTGCGGTCGCCATCAAATACATCAGGGCTGCTCCGAGCAGATGGATGACGCCAAGTATTCGCTCTGCGTTGAAAAATCGATCCGCGATCATCCCTACGATAAATGGCGCTACTATGGCACCCCATGACTGAGTGGAAAAGGCCATGCCAATCTGGCCATCCGTAGCACCGAGGTTGTTGCCGAGGAAGGTGCCGAGGGTCACGAACCAGCCGCCCCAGATAAAAAATTGAAGAAACATCATCAAGCTCAACTTGACGTTGGTGCCGTTACCTTGCATAGTGTTGGTTTTAGTGGTTAATCCCGTTCGCTTAGTTAACTCTCAAAAAGAAAGCTGAAACTTTAAAAAATTTCTAATTTGAGTCAACCTGCAACCTAATTAAATCAAAATTTAGCGAAAGCTGACCGATTGTATTTCCGAATGGTCATAAAAAAAGCCGCGAAGTGCGGCTTTTTTTAATGCAATCGTTTTCGATTATACCAGTTTCATCTCAGTCAGCACTGCGTTCATGTTTCGAACCGCATCGGCACTCGCATTGAACTTAGCCTGCTCATCAGCGTTGAGCTTGAAGTCTACGATCTTCTCCCAGCCATTCTTTCCGACTACTACTGGTACCCCAATACAAATATCAGATTGGCCATACTCACCATCAAGGTATACACAGCATGGGAACAGTTTTTTCTGGTCTCTGACGATACTCTCAACCAGGAAGGCGCCAGCAGCTCCGGGAGCATACCATGCAGAAGTACCTATCAGTTTGGTCAATGTAGCTCCACCGACCATGGTGTCCTGTACTACCTGATTGAGTCTGTCAGCGCTCAGGAAATTGGAGACTGGTGAGCTGTTGTACGTAGCGTGTCTAGCCAATGGGATCATGGTGGTATCGCCGTGACCACCGATCACCACACCTTGTAGGTCTAGCGGGCTACATCCAATCGCCTCACTCAAGCGGAACTTAAAGCGGCTGCTGTCTAGAATACCGCCCATGCCTATCACGCGCTCCTTAGGCAGGCCGCTTGCCTTAGCAGACAAATAAGTCATTGTATCCATCGGATTACTGATCACGATAAGGATAGTGTTGGGAGAATGCTTAAGGATATTGTCAGTAACAGACTTTACGATACCGGCGTTGGTGCCAATCAAATCTTCCCTGGTCATACCGGGTTTTCTGGGAATACCTGAAGTAATCACTACCACGCTGGAGTCAGCAGTAGCAGCGTAATCGTTCGTAGACCCGATCACTTTGGAGTTGAAACCATTCAGTGTGGCGCACTGCATCATGTCCATGGCTTTACCTTCTGCAAGACCTTCCTTGATGTCAAGTAGTACTACTTCTTCTGCGAGCTCTTTTCTGGCTATATTCTCTGCACAGGTGGCTCCTACAGCTCCTGCTCCAACGACTGTTACTTTCATTTTTATTATTGTTTAGTGAATTGAAATATGCTTATTGTTCGCAAACAAATCTACAAAACGATCTGGGATTTAAGCTTTATTGTACACAGTATTACACCAGTGCCATTTCTGATCTTGATCACCTATCGGAAATCAAATCGCAGGCACTAGTATTAAAAATTTCTTAGTCGAGTTACTCACCCTACATTTCTCACTAATCCTCAATCCCGGCAGCCAGATTATGTCAGTCTCTTCCTCTAACACCAGCTGTCTTGAATTTAGAAGAAGTCCGGTTTTTATCGTAAAATTTTCTTTATTGAAGATGCGTCCACTCCTAAGATTCTCAAAATCTGAGAAGCTCGAGTTTTATTTTTCTTCTTTGCACTATCGAATTCGTCCATTAAACCTGTTTTGAAGAGTCTCTCGTTTACGCTCATTCCTACAAGACCAGCTACCTTCTTTACCTTACTTATTGTCATCTCTTCCTGAATTTCATGTAAGAGATATTCGCACGCTTCTGATTCTTGAGCAAAAGTCCGAATCGAATGTTTATCACCACGCTCTTTAAAATAAACTTCAAACACAGTCTCGCCATTTTCTTTTCTGATGGTCAAAGCAATTTTTTCGTTATCATCGGAGGAACCGAAAAGGCCGTGTAAATAATAGCTTTCTTCAGAAACTCCCATTCTTTTAAGTTTGGTATGTAATTCTTTAATATTCATGTTGCAAATCGCGCATGTTTAGACATAGTCAATACTATGGTTGCGGAAGAAGTTACCTTGACATGCTCGCTCATCCTCAGCCCCGGTAACCATATAATATCATTTTGATCCTCTAGCACAGACTGTCTCGATTTCAAGTTAAGTGGCACCTTCTCATCTATCAGGATATCACTGACCTTCTTCCTGCCTTTCATGCCCAGCGGCTGTATGCTGTCCCCCACTTGCCATGTGCGCATGGTCAGCGGCCACTTGATTTTATCAGCGTCAGCTTGGAGCACATCTTTGGTACGCTGTAATTTCCAATCTTCCCTTTTTACCATTCGAACCTGATAGCGAACGTCAAGGAAAACAAACTCTCCTTCGCCCTCGATCACAACAGGTTCCGCTTGCTTCTCTTTTTTTGGAGTGATCACTATCCGGTCTCGATCACAAACCAAATCGTACTCAGAATTGCTAAACTGGCGGCCTGATCTCCGTTTCGCATCATCTACAATATCTTCAACCTCAGCATAGCTAAAGCCAAAAGGTCGGATGATTTCTGATAGTATTAATCCCCGGTGAGGATGAGTACTCAACATGGCGGTATCCACAAATACCACATCCGTTTCTCGCTTCACGAGTTTTTCCTTCCAATGATCAACTTCATCGGCCAACCATGATTCCACGGCAGCAATCCGCTGGGAGGAATGCCAGATAGATTGCTCCAGAGATGGGTTGATCTGTTTGAGCACGGGCACCACCTCATTTCTGATCAGGTTACGGCTGTATTTATTGGATTGGTTGGAGGCATCTTCCCTCCACTGAATACCTTCTTCTTGGGCAAAGGCTTCTATTTCATCCCTGCTGAAGGCTAGTAGCGGACGCACGAGTTGACCTGTGACAGGTCGAATACCATGCAATCCGGTAATGCCTGTCCCTTTCGCTAAATTAAATAGCACAGTCTCTGCGTGATCATTGCGATGATGCGCAGTAGCTATGAAGTCAAAGCTGCCGACTGACTTCAGCTCCAGAAACCATTCGTACCTTAGGTCACGGGCAGCCATCTGAGTCGAGATACCTCGCTCTTTTGCCAAAGCCGCGGTTTCAAACCTCTTTGTATGCGATTTCACTCCCAGCTGCCCCGCCTTCTCTACTACAAAAGCTTCATCAGCATCTGAGGCCTCTCCCCTGAGCCCAAAGTTGCAGTGCGCCACCTCGAATGAAAGCCCCATTTTATGAAACAGGTGGAGCATGACCATGCTATCGACACCACCGCTCACCGCCAATAGATAATGCTGCTTCTGATGATCATCAATGCATTCCGATAGGAAGTCAGTAAAGCGGTCTGTAAATACGGTGCGAGGTGCCACACCGCTAAATTACCCATTCCATTTTTCTGGTAAGAGGAAGAGGAAATAGAAATCTAGGTCATCATGCACCAGTGGATATCTCATTTCGTTTATGCTCAGAACTACGCTACTTTTGCCGCTATGAGGGGTTACTTCCTACTTGTTACTGTTTTTTTCCTCGCAATGTCCTTTTCTGGCCATGCTCAGCGCAACAAAAAGCTGAAGTATCGGGCAGATAAGCTGGAGTTTATGAAGGTGGATGGGGAGCAGATGCGCAAGCTGATGGATAATGTCGTGTTTACCCAGAAGACGACTACCATCTATTGCGATTCGTCCTACTTCTACCCCAAGGAGAATAGAATGGAGGCTTTTGGAAGGGTGCGGATCGTAGATGATACTGTAGTTATTACTTCTAGGAAGCTGACCTATGACGGTGAGAACAGAAAAGCATTGCTCCGTGAAAATGTGATCTATAAAAATGGCCATCAGACGCTCTACACTGACTTCCTTAATTATAATCTTGAGACCAGGGTCGGGGAATTCTTCAATGGTGGCAAGCTCGTAGATGCTACTAATACATTGACCAGCAAGGTGGGAATATATTATTCTCAGCAGGAGTACGCGGTGTTTCGTAGAGATGTGGTACTCGTATCGCCGGAGTATACACTCAAGTCAGACACCTTAAATTACAATACCACCACCAAGGTAGCTGTAACACCAGGCCCCACAGAGATCATCACTCCGGATGGTGTGAAGCTGGATGCGCTCGGTGGAGAGTACCTCACTGAAAGTAAGATTACCGAGTTCATCTCAGGTGAAGTGGAAACTCAGGATTACATCCTTGAGGGAGATGAACTATTTCTCAATGATCTCGAGCAATACTACACGGCCAAAGGCAATGTACACCTCACCGCCAAGGCCAGAGATGTGATCATCATTGGTGAGGAGGGATTGTATTTCAAAGCTCAGGGCATTAGCAAGATTTATGGTAATCCGGTGATGAAGAAGATGATGCAGCAGGATACTTTCTATTTGTCTGCTGATACGCTCTATGCTATTGAGAGTCCGGTGCGTGAGAAAAAGCGCATTCTTGCCTACCACAATGTGAAAATCTTCAAATCAGACCTTCAGGGTAGGGCCGACTCCATTGCCTATTTCCTTGCAGACTCAAGCATTCAACTTTATGATGATCCTGTACTTTGGGCCAATTACAGTCAAATCACTGCAGACTCAATAGGCATTCAACTGGTCAACAATCTGATCGATCAGATGCTACTGCGTAAGAATTCATTCATTGTCTCAGAAGACTCAATGAAGCAGTTTAACCAAATCAAGGGTCGAAATATGGTCGCAAAATTCGATTCATCCCGTATTGACAATATCGATGTGAAAGGCAATGGCGAAAGCATCTACTACCTACTCGACGAAGGTGATTCGATCCTGATGGGACTTAATAAAATGATCTGTAGTGATATGAAAATCCGATTTGGTGCGGATAACGAATTGAGCAACATTACTTTTTTCAAAGATCCGGAGGCACGCCTGATCC
Source organism: Cyclobacteriaceae bacterium (assembly GCA_965229505.1). GTDB lineage: Bacteria > Bacteroidota > Bacteroidia > Cytophagales > Cyclobacteriaceae > UBA6059. Next base: position 3,586,534 of record OZ245881.1, on the reverse strand, counting down.
CGCCGCATGAGATCAAGTTTGAAGACACGCGGCTTGATGGGTTTGCTTGGCGTGAAGCAGAAAGACCCGAACTTTATGATGTAGCTTACTACTTAAAACCGGAAGGGTATAAAAAGAAGCCTCTTATTGAACTAAAAGAAGTCGACCCTTCAATCAGACCCAAACTCCAGCCAAAGAAAAAACCGCCTGCTACTGACAAAGAAGCTAAAGCCGGAGGCAACTGAATCCTTCTGGCGGGCATTTGCGAAGTGAAAGTTGACCAACAATACACGGCGCTTTCCGGAGCAACCGTGATTAATGAAATATCAGTATAGAGGTCATCGTTCTCAGCATTGTTAATTATCCGTGATACCACTATCTTTGCACGCTTATGTCAAAAACAAGCCTTACAAGCCCATTTCTCTTAATCCTGCTTGTGGTTTTCATCTCATCTTGCACTGAATTCAGGAAAATCCAAAAAAATGGAGACTGGAAAGAGAAGTATGATGCAGCACTGAAATACTACGAGGAGGAGGACTATTACAAGGCCAGTGTGCTGTTTGAAGACATCCTGCCTATTATTCGGGGTACCGAGCAAGCAGAGTTAGCCAATTTCTACTTCGCCTATGCTTACTATTATCAAAAGCAGTATGTGTTAAGTGGTCACCATTTCAAGACCTTCTTTGACACTTACAATAGAAGTGAGTACGCCATGGAGGCACTATACATGCATGGATATTCGCTCTACTTGCAGTCATCTGACTACAATCTCGACCAGACCGGCACTTATCAGGCAGTAGCGGCACTTCAGACTTTTATCAACAGATACCCGTATAGTGAGTACTCCGAAAAAGCCACGGAGGTGATTGATGAGATGCAGTTCAAGCTTGAGACCAAGGCTTTTGACAATGCCAATCAGTACTACAAGCTCCGAAGATATAAGTCGGCCATTGTGGCCTTTGAAAATTTCCAAAAAGACTATCCTGATTCCAGATATCAGGAAGAGGTCGCCTACTTACTTTTTGAGACAGAATATTCTCTGGCTCGCGAAAGTATTGCCTTCGTTCAAAAAGAGCGCTTCGAAAAGGCAGTAGAATATTATCAAGATATGGTCGATGCGTATCCTAGCAGCGAATACGTCAAACAAGCAGAAGGCATGTATGAAGATACCATCGAACGATTAGAAAAAATGTCATCCAATACTTTATAAAATTATGGCTACACAAGCAGCATTAATTACACGAGATAACGATCAACTTGCAGCTCCTACCGGAAATATCTACCAGAGCCTGGTTGTGATTGGCAAAAGAGCCCGTCAGATCTCTGCAGCACAAAAAGAAGAGTTGAGTAACAAGCTTTCTGAGTTTGCTTCAACTGTAGATAACCTTGAGGAAATCTTCGAAAACAGAGAGCAAATAGAAATTTCAAAGTTCTACGAGCGCATGCCTAAGTCATCCAGCGTAGCAACTGACGAGTTTCTTGAAGGTAAACTGTACATCCGCAAGCAAGAAGAAGAGGAAGAAAATAACTAATTTCCCTGCATGCTTCAGGGACGCAAAATCCTTTTAGGTGTATGCGGCAGTATTGCCGCATACAAATCTCCTCTACTGGTCAGGCTCCTCATCAAGGCAGGAGCAGAAGTCAAAGTCATTCAGACGGCCTCTTCAAAAGATTTCGTGACGCCTGTCACACTGGCCACCGTTTCTAAAAACCCCGTACTTTCCAGTTTCATCAAGGACGATAGCGGCCAATGGAATAACCACGTCGATCTAGGCCTTTGGGCTGACCTGATGGTCATCGCACCACTTAGCGCCAACAGCCTGGCAAAGCTTGCTCACGGCTATTGTGATAACCTGCTCACCGCTACTTACCTATCGGCAAAATGTCCGGTCATGCTGGCCCCTGCGATGGACCTGGATATGTACCAGCATCCATCTACCGCCAACAACTTGTCTACGGTGAGGGAATACGGTAATCAAGTCATCCAACCAGAAAAAGGAGAGCTGGCAAGTGGGCTGGTAGGCGTTGGCCGAATGGCTGAACCAGAATCAATTGTAGAAATTATCGAGCGGCATTTTGCTGCTGTCAACACGCTCAAAGGAAAGCGAGTACTTATCACTTCTGGCCCGACCTACGAATCTATAGATCCCGTCAGGTTCATTGGCAATCACTCTTCTGGTAAGATGGGTCTTGCGCTGGCCGAAGAGGCTGCCATGAGAGGAGCCTCTGTAATCATGGTCAGCGGACCATCCGGATTAAGCTCTAAACATCCATCCATCTCAGAGTGGAAGGTGCGCACGGCCGATGAGATGTACCAGGCCACTGAAAGCGAGTTTCCGGATGCGGACATAGCCATTTTTGCAGCGGCCGTATCGGACTATCGACCCGAGACTGTCGCACCACAGAAGATCAAAAAAGATGATGAGGAAGTCGTCCTAAAACTGGTCAAAAATAAAGATATCGCCATGGAAATGGGGAAGCTCAAAAAGGAGCACCAGTTGACAGTCGGGTTTGCCCTGGAAACTGAAAAGGAAGGTGCTAATGCACAGGAAAAGCTAAAAAAGAAGAATCTGGACCTGATCGTACTCAACTCTCTCAATGATGGAGGAGCTGGTTTTTCTCACGACACCAATAAGATCACGATATTTGGGATTGATGATAACGGGCATGAGTTTGAGCTAAAACATAAAACTCAGGTAGCGAAAGATATATTTGACAGGATAACAGACGTTATGCCATCATGAGAAGATTCGGACTTACCATTTTTGCGGTAGTGATCTCAACTGTCATGTGTCTGGGCCAGGAGCTGAACTGTCGTGTGATCATAGATGCCCAGCAAGTGCAATCTACAGAGCGAGACATTTTCGATGAGATGGAGATTGCCTTCGCTCAGTTCCTGAACGATCGCAAATGGACGGATGATAACTTCACTAATGAGGAGCGAATCAATTGCAATCTCATTATTACTATCTCCTCCATGCCTTCTATTAGTAATTTTGAGGCCTCTGTGCAGATTCTATCCGCTCGCCCCGTTTTTGAAAGCAGTTATGAGTCGATTTTGCTGAATTTTGGTGATCGCGATTGGTCGTTTGAGTACGCTCCCTCACAGCCGCTCAACTACAATGACAATGCTTTTAATAACAATATCACCTCATTATTGGCATTTTATGCTTACGTGATCATAGGACTCGATTACGATAGTTTTGAAAGCATGGCTGGTCAGCCTTACATGGAGCGGGCCTGGCAGGTAGTCAACAATGCCCAGCAGTCTGGTTTCGCTGGCTGGAATCAATTCGGCTCAATCAGAAACAGGTACTGGCTGGGTGAAAACCTTGTCAATCAACAGATGGAACCTCTACGCGAGTCGATCTACACCTACCACAGACAAGGTATGGATTTAATGCAAACCGATCCTGACAAGGCGCGAACAACGATCCTCGAAGGTCTAAAGAAAATACAGCAAGTAAACAATATCCGACCAAGAGCTATTCTTACCATTTCATATTTGGATGCTAAGACTGATGAATTAGCGAATGTCTTTAGTCAGGGTAATAGTACCGTCCGTCGTAATGCCTATAATATTATTACGCAGATCGATCCGAGCAAAGCAGAAGCTTTGAAGAAGATGATCCAAAACTAGCCATGTCCAAAAGGCAAAAGCGGATATACACCGCTGACATCCCTGGGCAGGTAGAGCAGCTTTTGAAACAAGAAGTGTCTATTATCATGAAGGACAAAAGTGTCCTCCATGTCCAGCTTCTTTCCTTCAAAAACAATATTTTTGAAGCCAAGGACCTCATCCTGAGAAAGCATCTTATCAATGTCGATTCAGTAGATGAGATCATTCTCGAACTGAATGCTTAGCCAACTCAAAATTCAAAATTACGCATTGATTGAGACGCTGGAGATGACACCATCTTCCTCTCTCAACATCATCACCGGCGAAACTGGCGCAGGAAAATCCATCATGCTGGGTGCCGTGGGACTCCTCCTTGGTAATCGTGCAGACACCAAGGTGCTATTTAATACTGATCAGAAATGTGTCATTGAAGGCGCATTTGACATTTCTGATTACAATCTCAGCGGTCTCTTCGACAATGAAGATCTCGACTATGAGGCCCAGACTATCATTCGGCGTGAGATATCTCCTAGCGGAAAATCCAGAGCATTTGTAAATGACACTCCAGTAACCCTGGATGTACTCAAGAAGCTTGGGGTCAGGTTGATGGATATCCATTCCCAGCATGACAACCTCAACATCGGTGATCAGAAGTACCAATTGGAAGTCCTGGATATTTTTGCCAATCACCCTGACCTTCTACATGATTATTCTAATGACTACCGTATTTTCAGAAAAGCCAGTCGAGCCTATGAAGACCTGAAAAACACGGCCGATCAGTTGCGACAGGAGGCTGACTTTTTCCAGTTTCAATATGATGAATTAAGTAAGGCTAACCTGGTAGATGGGGAGCAGGAAACGCTGGAGAACGAACTACAAGAGCTAGAAAATGCCGAGGACATCAAGCTTAAGCTCAACCAATTGATCTCAGCACTTGGGGACGAGGAGATGGGCGCAACAAACCTCCTGTCGAATGCTTCCTCTCTGATACAGCAGCTGAGTCGATTTGGAGATCACTACTGCAGCCTGAGTGAGCGACTGCACTCCGTGCTGATCGAGGCGCAGGATATACTGGATGAAACCAATCGCCTAGAGGAAAAAGTGACGCACGATCCGGCTCGCATCGAAGAAGCTAAGGAGCGCATCAGTCTGATTTTCAGTCTTCAGCAAAAACATCGGGTTCAGACGATCTCAGAACTGCTGGCTATTCAGGCTGATCTGGAAGTCAAGGTCGAGAAATCTTGCAATATCGATATTGAGCTGGAAAAGTCGCTGACGAACCTCAACAAGACAAAGGCCAAAGCTGAAGAAACCGCCAGCGAACTATCCAAATCAAGAAAATCAGTTCAAAAGAATATAGGAATTCAAATCACGGAGCTACTTCGAAAGCTTGGTATGCCTGAAGCCACCTTTGAAGTGACCATCGAAGCTCAGGAAATGGACCATTCCGGTAAGGATGCGGTACAGTTTCTCTTCAGTGCAAATAAAGGTGTAGCACCTCAGGACATCCGACAGGTAGCCTCCGGTGGTGAGTTTTCAAGGCTGATGTTTTGTCTCAAGTACATCCTCGCGGACAAGACGGCCCTGCCTACGATCATATTTGATGAGATCGATACTGGTGTCTCTGGCGAGATCGCCAAGAAAATGGTAGCGATGATGAAAGAGATGGCTCAAGCGCATCAGGTAATAGCCATTAGTCACCTGCCGCAGTTTGCAGCCAAAGGAGATCAGCATTATTTCGTCTACAAAGACAACTCAAGCGATCGAACGATCAGTAAAATAAAAGTGCTGGATGAAGATCAGCGGGTTTTTGAGATTGCCAAGATGATAGATGGTGATAATCCATCGTCAAGTGCAGTACAAAGTGCGAAGGACCTGATCGCACAATAGATTTGCACGACCCACGAATTGCAAACTGATATTCGCTAATCAAGAAGCACATTAACTACTTTTACAATCTGAATTAAATCAAAAGTCGACATGTCATTCAACTTACTGAAAGGAAAAAAAGGAATCATCTCCGGCGCGCTGGACGAAAACTCAATAGCTTGGAAAGTCGCCGAACGTGCCAAGGAAGAAGGCGCCACCTTCACACTTACTAATGCACCTATCGCATTACGTATGGGCGGAATTCAGCAGCTGGCGGAAAAATGCGAAGCGGAACTCATTCCTGCTGATGCTACCTCCACTGAAGATTTGGAGAATCTATTCAACAAGTCCACTGAATCACTGGGTGGCAAAGTGGACTTTGTACTTCACTCGATCGGCATGTCGCCCAACGTGCGGAAGAATCGCTCGTACGGTGACCTCAACTATGATTGGTTCCAGAAATCACTGGATATCTCAGGACTATCATTCCATAAGATGCTCCAGACCGCAGAAAAGCTCGATGCTATCAATGAGTGGGGTTCAGTCCTTGGCCTGTCGTACATAGCAGCGCAGCGCACCTTCCCTTTTTACAACGATATGGCAGAGGCCAAGTCACTATTGGAGTCGATAGCACGCAGCTATGGCTACCGCTATGGTAAAGCCAAAAAAGTGAGAGTCAATACCATCTCACAGTCGCCAACGGCAACTACCGCAGGATCTGGCATCAGTGGATTCGATTCCTTCTTTGGTTTCGCTGAGAAAATGTCGGCCTTGGGCAATGCACCAGCAATTGATTGCGCCAACTACTGTGTTTTCATGTTCTCTGATCTTAGCAGAATGATCACTATGCAGAACCTTTACCATGATGGCGGTTTCTCCAATGTGGGTATCTCCGAGGAGATCATAGAGTCTTATGGCAAGAAATAATACCGGAGGCCCGGATGATCACTTTCCCAAACATTAAGATTAATCTGGGCCTTAGGATTACCTCAAAGCGAGAGGACGGTTACCACAATATTGAGTCCTGCTTCTACCCTATTCCCTGGTGTGATGCCCTCGAGATTACAGACGCTGATCAGTTTTCTTTTGAAAGTAGCGGCCTCCCAATTCCAGGTGAGTCAAGTTCTAATCTTGTTGTAAAGGCTTACGATCAACTCAAAAAAGACTTTGATCTCCCTCCTGTCAAAGTTCATCTGCTTAAGTCCATACCAATGGGTGCTGGGTTAGGTGGTGGCTCGGCCGATGGCGCATTTATGCTCAAGCTGCTCAATGAAAAATCCAAACTGGGCCTGGTTGGCGAGCAGCTAGAGGCCTATGCCCTTCGATTAGGAAGCGACTGCCCTTTCTTTATCAAGAATCAACCGGTCATTGCTAAGGGTCGTGGTGAGGTATTTGAGCCCATCAACCTCAGTTTGGCTGGTAAGCATGTCGTGCTAATCAATCCGGGCCTGCACATTGGTACCAAAGAAGCCTATGCAGGAGTTGTTCCCCATACACCTGAATCTGAACTAAAGGAGCTACTGGAAAAGACGAGCATTGATGGATGGAAAGACATTATGAACAACGATTTTGAAGTTTCAGCATTCAAGCTCCATCCAAGTCTGAAGTTATTAAAAGACGAACTCTACAATAAAGGTGCTTTGTACGCTAGCATGTCCGGCTCTGGCTCTACGATATATGGCATATTCGATTCAGATCCACGTCTCGACATGATAGATGCCTATAGAACCAGAACGTTCCAATTAGAATAAGTAGGATTAACTATTCACTATCATCGATAGGGTATTCCTCAAGAAAATCTCCATAACCTTTTCGAAGACTTTGCGCTATCGATTTTGATATCTCAAAATGAGATCGAATAATTTCAATCATCGTTTCAGGATCATCTCTAAATCGTGCCATCTCGGCTGCACGATCAAAAAATTTAAACCCAAACTCCATATACATTTCCTGAATCGCATAAACATCCGCCAAATCCTCAACCAAGTCAGGATCCATATTAAGAACGGCATTAGTGATAGTAGCTGCTTTCCATGCGTCAATTGAAAGTACAGGATGAGAGTAAGACCAACTCACTCCCTTATATTCAACACCTAGGCTGTCCAATTGCAATTTTTCATTTTGAATTTCCTCAATATACCGATCAAACTCCACCAGCGAGGAATCGAGTTCGGCGATATTATCATCAATTTCCCTCTGTATTCGCTCGTAAGAATCCTTCGCTAACTGCTCGTTGAGGGTGTTTTCACGCCAGTGATTAAGGCCCAGCGCCAGGAGCACAGCAAACACTACAGAGATGAACTCAATAGCAATTTTACCTACGTTCTGTTTATTCACTTTCATAGATGAGCGTCACAATGAACCAATTAATTATAGAAAAATCAAGTCTTAAATATAGGCCCTTGTATGCCTTTGTCCATGGCAAAGTAGGCAGAGGGTGTCAGTCCTGTGAATTTCTTTACTTCTTTGATAAAGTGCATCTGATCGTAGTATCCGTGGCTATAAGCCAATGAACCCAGGCATTCCACAGTAGGGTCGAAAGGAGCCTTCAAACATTGAAAGAATCGAATTAGTTGGCAGTACTGCTTTGGAGAGATCCCCAAGTGCTCCTGAAACCTCCTTTCGATGGTCTTAATAGAAACATTGAGCTCCGCAGATAAATCATTGATCTTCACACGACCGTTGGACTGCACTATGCGGCTCGTGATATATTCAAACAGCTCATTTCCAATGCGCTTTGAGCGAATGAGCCTACTGAGGAAATAATCATTGATAAGGTCTATCTGCTGCAAATGATCCTCCGCACCCAACAACTGCTCTTCCAGCTCCCTGATATCACTGCCAAAAAGATATTCCGTGGGAATCGACTGATTAATAGTATCCGTCAAGGGGATGTCAGTGAATCGGTACAGACCCGACGGCTTAAACCGAACTGCTAACAGCACCTCCCCTGTCATTTTCACATATTGAGGTCGAGTCTTCAATCCAGCGACATGACTTTTGCAACTGGTCACATCGCCGCTCGAAGAGCTAAACCTCCGCTCGATCTTGTGAATGGTGAAGACCAACTCCACCGTATTGTCAGGTACTATCAAGTGATCTCTATCGCGAAACTCCGGACTATTGGAGAAGGTCTCCATCCAAATGCAATCAATGTACTTGCTTAAGGCTGGATTGACCGGGTAGGCCGTATAATGTCGATGACAATTTGAAAAAATGATTGAAGACATTGCATTGAATGTACGTAAGTCCGGTCTTGATGTTAACTTTCTTTGCTCGGTCGGCCAGTACAACTGTTGAAAGGAGCCGATCGCCGCTCACACGAACGATACTTACTACAATTAGCGCTGCATATGGATGTTCTTTTTTATATTCTGGTAAGCCAATAAAATCATCCCTTAAACACCTCTGAAAGCAAATGTCGGGTTAATGTCAGGTCTAATTCAAGGTAATAAATTGCCAGGATATCGACCTTCGCCTAGTCTTGTCAAAAAAAGAAAATGGAACAACTCAAACAACCACAACTAGGACAAACGATCCTTAACCTGCGACAGCTAAAGAAGCTTACCCAGGAGGAGCTCGTCGAGCAATGTAACATCAATGTCCGCACGTTACAGCGCATAGAAGCAGGAGAGGTCACGCCCAGAGATTTTACCGTCCGTGCCATACTCACAGCTTTGGAGTATGACATAGATCAGGTGCAAAAGAGCATTGAGCAGAAGTCCGGCAATCGCAAACTCCAAATTGCCTGGATTGCGGGTGCGGTCTATTTCTTACTAGGAGTGTTCGAAGCGGTAGCCGATTTCACAAGATTTACAGACGACCTTCCCTTCTACTTCAATCTGGTTTACACCAGCATCAAACTCGTAGCTGTCATCTCCTTTGTACTATTCATGATGGGCTTTGTGGTGGTTGGTGAGCGATACAACAACTCCATAGTCAAAATCGGTGCTTGGCTGATGGCCGCTTCGGTAGCCATTATAGGCATCTATGACATCATATCCCTGTTTTCTCCCATGACTGAGGAGGAGTTTTGGCTGATCAAGGGAGGAGAAGGTGTCATGTTTGGTGCGGCTGATATCGTGTTTGGTATCGGGCTTTTTAAGCTTACCAGCGAGTTGGGCAATATGGCTAAGGTGGCAGGGGTATTGGAGATCATAGCAGGGGCTATGTTTCTGACTTTTATTCTGGGCATCCCGGGACTATTCGCCTGGTCTGCGGCGATAGTGGTCGAGGTAGTCATCCTATACCAGTGCTATGACAGGCGCTCCGCTGTAGGTCAGTAGTATCTCCTACCGGAATGATCCAACGAGCGACCGGCCCAGGTCAAGCTGAAGTCCTGAGTGCAGTTCTGCGTCGCTCGTACCTTTTGATAATCGGGTATAATAGTACGGATAGCAGTATTAGTCCGGTACCCCAATAGAATCCCGGGTTCATTTCTTCCTTTTCACCGAATATCACCACGGCGAGCAGGATGCCATATATAGGCTCCAGATTGACGGTAAGGTTGACCGTAAATGGTGTCAGCCTCCTCATGATCTTGACGGAAATCGAGTACGCATACACCGTACAGACCAGACCGAGAATCAGCAACCACAGCCAATCCATAGATTGCGGTAGCGCCATATCTGACATACTCCCCGATAGTAGCAGAAAAAAGAATATCGCCACAAAGGCACTGAGCATTTCATAGTAGGTGATCACAAAATGATCGTGCTTGATCGTCAGCCTTGAATTGATAATCGTAAACACCGCCGACAACAAAGCCGCGAGGATACCGACCACCAGTCCCCATATATATCGTACCTCCACGTTGAAGATGATCACAATCCCCACTATCGCAATGAGACCGAGTACCGGCTCAAACCACTGCAATTTCTTTCCCTTGATCATAACAGGCTCCAGAAGACTCGTCCAAAGTGAGGTGGTGGCCATTCCCGCCAGGCTGACCGAAGCTGTCGACATCCGCGCTGACTCGAAAAAACAGATCCAGTGCAATCCAATCAGCAAACCCGTTCCTGCAATTTTAGTAATCTCTCTATTGCCAATGCCAAAACTGCCTCTGCGGAGAAGGATCAACAACCCCAGTCCAATAGATGCTATTAGGGTTCTGTATAGCACCACTTCGACAGCTGGCAAGGTGATAAGCAAGCCCAATACGGCCGTAAAACCCCAGATGAGGACTGTGAAATGAAGCTCGAAATAGTCTTTTGCGGTAGCACTCATCGAGGTACGGTATGGTACATCAGTAGCCCTATGAAGGAGAAAATGATGTTGGGAATCCATATGGCCAGCAGCGGCGGCATGGAGCCTGCCTCGGCACTCGCGCGTGCCATGATAAAGAAGATGATAAAGACGAATGCTATCAGGAAGCCTAAGGCTATCTGGAAGCCGGCACCTCCTCTCGCTTTACGAGCCGATACGATGACTCCAATGAAGGTGAGGATCACTACCGTGAATGGCTGAGTGTAACGGACTAGTTTTTCTACAATATAGATGAGTGTGTCATCGGCACCTCGGGATTGCTGAAGCTCTATGTAGTCATTGAGCTCAGGCATGGTAAATGTCTCGTGCAGGTGGTAGCTGTTTTCAAAGTCTGACGGCCATATGGCGATCGTAGTATCCTTTTCAAAACCTCGCTCAAATACCTCCCCATTATCAACCAGCTTTCGCCGATTCCATGCTTTCAATTTCCATTTCCGAGAGGTTGAGTCCCATGCCATCTGTGTCGCAAACATCTTCTCCTTGAGCTCTGTGCCTTCAAATGTCTCGAGTGTCACCCGGTAGCCAATATCATTTTGGTTGCTGTAGCGATCCATATAGACATAGTCCTGCGGCCCGACCTTAAAATGGATATTTCGCTCTGAGAAATAATAAGCTCCCTTGATATAAGCGATTTCAAAGGCCACCCTTCCTTTGTTGGCAGTGGGTATGATCCAGCCGTTCAGGCCAAAGCTCAACGCACCAATGATCGTCGCAAAAATGGCATAGGGAACCATCATACGCACGAAACTGGTACCGCTGGCCAGGATCGCCACAATCTCCGTTCTTACCGCCATATTCGCAGTGACGAACACCACCGCGATGAAAGCGGTTATAGGTGTCAAGAGACTTGCGATATATGGAATGAAATTGAGGTAGTAGAAAAGAATTTGCCGGGCGTTCAGATCATTTCGGATGAATTTGTCATTCTTTTCCGTGAAATCGATCACGATGATCACAAACACGAGGATGAGCACAACGAATATGAAGGTGCTCAGCAGTTTTTTTAATATGTAGCGATCAAGGATTTTCATCTAGAGCCTTCTGGTGAGTTTGACAACCATCTCATTTTTCCAAACGGCAAAGGTATCGTTAAGTATGTGCTTTCTTGCTTCTTTTACCAGCCAGAGGTAAAAGGTGAGGTTATGTATGCTGGCAATTTGTGCAGCCAGCATCTCTTTGCTCACGACGAGGTGTCGTAGATAGGCTTTTGTATATTGAGTGCTTACATAACCTCCGAGGTTGGCGTCTATCAACGAAAAGTCATTTTTCCACTTCTCATTGCGCATATTGATAATGCCTTCTGAGGTGAATAGCATTCCGTTTCTGGCATTTCTGGTAGGCATCACACAGTCAAACATATCCACTCCCAGGGCGATACACTCCAGAATATTCTCCGGTGTACCCACGCCCATCAGATATCTCGGCTTGTCTTTGGGAAGGATAGCGCACACCTGATCTGTATGATGGTACATCTTCTCAGCAGGCTCTCCCACTGATAGACCTCCGATGGCATTGCCTTCCCGGTTGGTTGAGGCTATGTATTCTGCCGATTGCTTCCTCAGATCATCATAGGTACTCCCCTGTACTATCGGAAATAGTGTTTGGCGATAGCCGTACTTACCTTCCGTAGAGTCGAACCGATGAATACATCTATCCAGCCATCGGTGGGTCATGTGCATTGATTTCTCTGCATACTCATAAGTGCTCGGATACGGCGGACATTCATCAAAAGCCATCATGATATCTGCACCGATGATCCTTTGGATGTCCATGACATACTCAGGGGTAAAGTTGTGACGCGAGCCATCGATGTGAGACTGAAAGACCACACCCTCCTCTTTGATCTTCCTCGTACCGGCTAGTGAGTATACCTGATAGCCACCTGAGTCAGTCAGGATGGGTTTATCCCAGCCGTTGAACTTATGCAAGCCACCAGCACCTTCCATGATCTCCAAACCAGGTCTTAAATAGAGATGATAGGTATTGCCAAGTATGATCTGAGCTTGCACGTCCTCTTTCAACTCTCGTTGATGGACTGCCTTCACACTACCAGCCGTGCCGACCGGCATGAAGATCGGAGTTTCTATCTCGCCATGATCTGTAGTGATTTTGCCTGCCCTGGCATTGCTTTTCGTATCCGAATGTTGTAACTGAAAATCCATAAAGCGGCTGCAAAAATATCCCTTAATTCACAATAAAAGTGGGTAGTAAACATATCTTTGCCCGCGTCACAAGACGACTATGATCAATATCCTCTCAGGTCTATTTTTAGCCTCTGTCGCCTATTTTTTAGTTCACTACTCACTTCAACTCATTCGACTTTGGAAGTGGCATCCGGCCGAAGTTGGAAATGAGGATCAGCCCATTTCCGTGATCGTCTGCGCTCGCAATGAGTACGACAACCTCAAAAAACTAATACCGCTTCTACTTGATCAGGCATATGCCAATAAAGAAATCATCATAGTCGACGATCGATCCAAGGATGAGACCTACGACTACCTGCTTTCTCTACAGCCAAAAATCAAGCTGGTCAGGGTGGAGCATGTCCCCGATCATGCCAATGGCAAGAAATACGGACTTACCCTTGGTATCAAAGCAGCTACCAATGATAGGCTGGTGTTCACAGACGCAGACTGCTGGCCCACTTCAAATCAGTGGCTCAGTCGCATGGCAGCTACATTCGATGAGGACACCAGTTTTGTAATTGGGTATTCCCAATACGCTAAGTCAGGCGGCTTGCTCAATCTTTTCGTGAGATTTGAGACGATGATGACTGGTTTGCTCTATCTCCCAAAAGCAATTGCCAATAAGCCTTACATGGGCGTGGGAAGAAACCTCGCCTACCGAAAGTCGTTATTTATGAAGGTGAAAGGGTTTGGGCAAAAGCTGAATGTGACTGGGGGTGATGATGATCTATTCGTAAATGCTCACGCCAGAAAACTCAAAACCAAGGTGGATATCGGAGCTGACGCTATGGTTCTTTCCCACCCTAAGACTACCTGGTCGTCATTCTTCACTCAAAAGAAACGTCACTTGTCCGTCGGTAAGTACTATAGGTCTGCCGACAAGTTACGTCTGGGATTTCATTCGCTAGCGCAAATCACCTTTTGGTTGACATTTGCTATTTTAGCGTTGATAGGTGCACCCTGGCAGGTTATGTTGGCAGGTTTCCTCATCAAGATGACCATGCAGGCTTGGTTAATGCTTTACACAGCCCGTAAAACGGGTGATAATTTTGATTTTTGGGTGTTGCCCTTACTAGACTTCTTTTATTCGATATATATTGTCATCATGGGTACACGAGCAAGCTTCTCTAAAAGAGTAAAATGGAGTTAGAACGAAATTTTTCTGAAAAAGCGCTTAAAGACTTTAAGCTGATCGATCTGGCCGTTGATCAAGGGGATCAGCAGGCTTATGCTGATCTGATGAAGCGCTATAAGAAGCCTGTTTATCATATGATACTCAAGATGGTGCGCAATGTCGATGATGCGGAGGATCTTACCATTGAGGCATTCGCCAAAGCATTTAAGAACCTCCACAGATTCAAGAAAGACTATACCTTCTCGACCTGGCTTTTTCGCATTGCCACTAACAATGCCATAGATTTTATCCGGAAGAAGAAGCTGGATACCATGAGCCTCAACACCTCGTTTACGGATGACAGTGGGGAATCAGTGAATATAGATGTGGAGGATAAAAATCTTACACCGGATCAATCTGCGATCAAAGATCAGAAGATAGAGCTCGTTCGTATGTTCGTCGATAAGCTACCAGCCAAATACCAACGACTTGTCAAACTTCGCTACTTCGATGAGCTGTCTTATGAAGAGATCGCAACTGAACTAGAAGCACCACTCGGAACGGTCAAAGCACAGCTCCATCGTGCCCGAGAGTTGATGTACGAATTAGTTAAGGATAAGAAACAGCATATCTAGCACAGCTTGGGTATCATCAGTTCTTATTTCCCTGAGCTATCTCAATATCAAACCAATCAGTTTGAGCAGCTCCTGCCACTTTACAAGGAATGGAATGCACAGATCAATGTCATTTCTCGAAAGGATATAGACGAACTCTATACACGTCATGTGCTCCACTCGCTGGGTATAGCTAAAGTCATTCAATTCAAGCCAGGCACCACCATCCTGGATGTCGGTACGGGAGGAGGATTCCCGGGTATTCCCTTAGCTATTCTTTTTCCCGAGTCAGACTTTCACCTGGTCGACTCCATAGGTAAAAAGATAAAAGTGGTCAATGAGGTCGCCGCAGCGTTAGGACTTGAGAACCTCACTGCCAGCCATCAACGGGCAGAAAAGGTAGCTGGTACATATGATTTTGTGGTGAGTCGTGCCGTGACCAGAATGAAGCCATTCATTCATTGGGTTCACCAGAAAATAAAGCCCGAAGGACATAATGACCTTGCCAACGGCATCCTTTACCTCAAGGGTGGTGACTTGACCGAAGAGATGAAAGAAGTCAAAAGACCCTGGAGCGAATACTTACTGACTGATTATTTCGATGATCCTTTCTTTGAAACCAAAAAAGTGATTTACGTACCTTTTGGGTAGACTTATTTATCCGACCAAATCTGTGGATAACTTTTGAGCCTGGGTCTCCTACCAAGCCTTCGAATTATTTAAATTCGATCAGTGTTGCCTTAGCAATTAATCCCGCTCTATGTACCTAATCTTTGATACGGAGACCACCGGTCTACCTCACAACTATTCAGCCCCTGTCACAGACCTGGACAATTGGCCTAGAATGGTCCAGATAGCCTGGCAGCTTCATGGTTCAAAAGGCGAGTTATTAGAAAACAATAACCTCATTGTAAAGCCGGATGGCTTCACCATCCCCTTTAACTCCCAAAAAATACACGGTATCTCTACCGAGCGTGCACTGAAGGAGGGGCATGATCTTAAAGAGGTACTCGAAAAGTTCACAGCAGCTGTTGAGAAGGCCGATTGGGTAATAGGTCATAATATAGAGTTTGACAACAATATCGTCGGTGCTGAGCTTATTCGTGGAGAGGTAAGCTCGCCTCTTTTGGAAAAGCCTACAGTAGACACAGCTGAAGTATCTATAGAGTTCTGTCAGCTTCCTGGAGGTCCAGGTGGACGTATGAAGTCACCTAAGCTCATCGAGCTGCATGAGAAGCTTTTCGGCGTGGGGTTTGACGATGCGCACGATGCGGCCTATGATGTAGCGGCAACAACCAAATGCTTCTTTGGCCTCATCACAGAGCAGGTGGTCAAGCCATTTGATGATACTCCCTATAAGGACATCAAATATGAGGAACCTGATCTTGACTTAGCCAATTTTGCACAACAGCAAGACAAATCAAGTGCTGGTACCGGAGAAGCAAAGATAGATGTAGAAGATCTGACCTCCCCATTTGTGCACCTCCATGTACATTCACAGTACTCAGTCTTACAGGCCGTACCAAATGTCAAAGGACTGGTTGCTAAGGCAAAGGAGTACAATATGCCAGCGGTGGCATTGACCGACCTGGGCAACATGTTTGGTGCTTTTCAATTTGTAGCAGAAGCAGCCAAGAACGAAATAAAAGCCATTGTAGGTTGCGAGTTTTTCGTAGCGGAGGAACGCCAGAAGCTAAAGTTTACCAAGGACAATCCCGATAAACGATTCAGCCAGGTCTTGATTGCCAAGAACAAGAATGGCTATCACAACCTGGCCAAGCTCAGCTCAATGGGCTATATCGAGGGCCTCTATGGTAATTACCCAAGGATTGATAAGGAGCTTATCCAGACTTACCATGAAGATCTGATCGCACTCACGGGAAGTCTTTCAGGGGAGATACCCAACCTCATCCTCAACGTGGGTGAGACCCAGGCAGAGGAAGCCTTCCGGTGGTGGCATGAGCTTTTCAAAGACGACTTCTATGTCGAACTGATTCGTCATGGCATGGAGGAGGAGGATCACGTCAATGAGGTACTACTATCCTTCGCCAAAAAGTATGATGTAAAATGCATTGCTGCTAATGATGTCTACTACCTCAATCAAGAAGATAGCACAGCGCATGACGTGCTGCTCTGCGTCAAGGAAGGAGAGTATCAAAGCACGCCAATAGGCCGAGGTAGAGGCTTCCGCTATGGATTCCCCAATGACCAATTTTACTTCCGATCCCAGGAAGAGATGAAGAAGCTGTTTGCTGACATTCCCGAGGCGATCATCAACCTTGAAGAATTGGTCAGCAAAATAGAAAGCTACCAACTAGCCAGACCCGTGCTTCTACCAAAGTATGATATTCCGGAGGAGTTTATAGATCCACTGGATAAGGAAGATGAAGGCAAACGAGGTGAAAACGCCTACCTCAGGCACCTGACCTACGAAGGGGCCAAGAAGCGATATCCTGAGATCACCGATGAGATCAGGGAAAGGCTGGATTTCGAGTTGGCCACAATTGAGAACACCGGTTATCCCGGATACTTCCTCATTGTGCAGGATTTCACCAATGAAGCCCGCAAGATGGGGGTGGCCGTAGGTCCGGGGCGTGGGTCTGCTGCCGGATCGGCAGTGGCCTATTGCATTGGCATCACCAATGTCGATCCTATTGCTTACGATCTGCTGTTTGAGAGATTTCTCAACCCTGACAGGATATCCCTTCCTGATATTGATATTGACTTTGATGATGAGGGGAGAGATAAAGTAATTCGTTACGTGATTGACAAGTACGGTTACAATCAGGTAGCCCAAATTATCACCTATGGTACCATGGCTGCCAAATCATCCATTAGGGACGCTGGCAGGGTACTGGAGCTACCCCTTTCGGATACGGACGCTATCGCGAAACTGGTGCCTGAACGACCCGGCACTACGCTGACTAAGGCATTTAAGGAAATCAAGGAGCTGGTCGCGATCAGCAAAGGCAGCAACCTCGAAGCTAAGGTGCTCAATCAGGCTACCGTCCTGGAAGGTTCCGTTAGGAATACGGGCACGCATGCCTGTGGTGTGATCATCTCCCCTGATGACCTTACCAAGTACGTACCTGTAGCTACTTCAAAGGATGCCGACCTACTCATCACGCAGTTTGACAACAGTGTGGTCGAAGATGCGGGTATGCTCAAAATGGACTTTCTGGGTCTTAAAACACTATCCATCATCAAGACGGCCATCATCCTGATCCAAGAGCGACATGGCATCCAGCTTGATCCTGATGAGATTCCACTGGACGATCAGAAGACCTATGAGCTCTATCAAATGGGCCATACCAACGGTACTTTTCAGTTTGAGTCTCCGGGCATGCAAAAGCACCTCCGCGCGCTGAAACCTGACCGGTTTGGTGACCTGATTGCCATGAACGCGCTCTATCGTCCTGGTCCGATGGAGTACATCCCCAACTTCATCGAGCGTAAGCACGGCCGTGAGCAGATCACTTATGATCTGCCGGATATGGAGGAGTTCCTATCGGAAACCTATGGCATCACCGTCTACCAAGAGCAGGTGATGTTGCTATCGCAAAAACTGGCGGGCTTTACCAAAGGTGAGGCGGATGTCCTTCGTAAGGCGATGGGTAAAAAGCAGCGGGCTGTGCTGGACAAAATGAAGCCGCAGTTCATTGGCCAGGCCAAAGAGAAAGGTCACGATGAAGAAAAGTTGGAGAAAATCTGGAAGGACTGGGAGGCGTTTGCTGCCTATGCCTTTAATAAGTCCCACTCGACCTGCTACTCGGTAGTTGCCTACCACACCGCCTACCTCAAGGCCAACTATCCTGCCGAGTACATGGCGGCTGTGCTTACACACAACCAGAGTAATATCGAAAAGGTGACCTTCTTCATGGAGGAGTGCCGCAATCAAGGGATCAAAGTACTCGGGCCTCACGTTAACGAATCGGGTATCTTCTTCAAAGTAAATAAGGCTGGTGAAATCCGCTTTGGGCTGGGTGCCATTAAGGGTACTGGCGAATCTGCCGTATCCGAAATCATCCGCGAGCGCGATGAGAACGGCCTCTACAAAGACATCTTCGACTTCTCGATGCGGGTCAATCTAAGGGCAGTAAATAAGAAGACATTTGAAGCATTAGCCATGTCAGGAGCATTTGACTGCTTCGAAGGAGTACATCGCAGGCAGTACATCGCCAATGACGAGGGTGAAGCCAGCCTGATCGAGAAGGCCATCAAGTATGCCAACAAAATGCAGCTGGAAGCCGAAAGCGCACAATCATCGCTGTTTGGTGGTGAGTCCGGCATGGCTATCCCTGCACCTAAGATCACTCCGGTCGAGCCGTACGGTAAGATCGAGATGCTCAACATCGAGAAGGAAGTGGTGGGATTATACATCACCGGTCATCCATTGGATCAGTATAAGTTTGAGATTCAGCACCTCTGCAATACTTCGGTCAAGCAGCTCAAAGATCTTGATACGTTGAAGAGCAAAGGAAGAATTACGGTAGGTGGCGTAGTGACAGCAGTCTCTCATCGTATCACCAAGACCGGTAAGCCTTATGGGGTCATGACGTTGGAAGACTATGATGACTCGATGGAGTTCTTCCTGTTTTCTGATAAGTACGTCAACTTCAAGCAGTACCTCGAGACGGGCTGGTTTCTCTATCTCAAAGGGACCGTCAAGCCACGATGGAAGCGGGAAAACGAGTTTGAGTTTAGCATCGATGATATGGAGCTGCTTGGCGAGGTACGCGAGAAGATGACCAAGGGCATTGAGCTGAGAATGCATCTCAATGATGTCAGTCCCAGTTTCGTGGATGAGCTCACGAACCTCACGGAAGAGAATCCTGGCAACTGCCTGCTGCGGCTCAATATTCTGAGCGATTTTGAAGGTGCGCCTGTACAACTGGACTTACTATCGCGAAAGGCCAGGATTAATCCTACTAACGAGTTGATGGATAAGTTAGCAAGTATGGAAGAGGTCAGCTATCGCGTACTAAACTGATGTATACCCACTCTTTGTCCATCTAGCACGGAAGTTGGAGGCTGTGTATTAGTCCACAGGTTAGAGAGAGTACCAAAATTTCATTTCTATTTTCACAAAGAAACACCCCTCTAGTCCCCTCAAGGGGACAAATTCCGCCCTTGAGGGCGGTTAGGTGGGTGTTGACCTGAGTCAAGCCAAATATTAATGGGAGACAAACTGAAGCAAATGACTTATTACATAATCTCTTACCTTGCTTAACCATCAGGCCTCTGTTAGATTACGATTGGACAATTTCTTAATTAGCGTGTATACTACTCTTTGTCAGTAGGATTACATATGAAAGAACATTAATATGAAGAACAGCGAACAAAAAAATCTCTACCTTCGTTGATCAATCGGAAGACAATTAGAATTAATAATTAAGGCAAAACAGAAATGGCTAAACCACTAGAAATCACGGACAGCAACTTCAATGACGTACTCAATAGCGACCAACCTGTATTGGTTGATTTTTGGGCAGAATGGTGCGGACCCTGTAAGATGATTGGACCTATCGTAGAGGAACTTGCAGGCGACTATGAAGGAAAAGCTGTCATCGGTAAAGTAGACGTAGATACTAACCCTGAAGTATCAGCAAAGTTTGGAATCAGAAGTATCCCAACGTTATTGGTATTCAAAAATGGTGAAGTAGTAGATAAGCAAATTGGCGCAGTGCCAAAGAACGTCCTGGCTCAGAAGCTGGACGCACAGATGGCATAAGCCTGATTTTCATCATAGATATTCAAAGCCCCGTCTTGCGACGAGGCTTTTTGCGTTTCTGGGGTACTTGAAATGATGTTAGTCCATCCCGCTAATTCAAAAAAAATACCAATATCCTCTACAACCATTTGTAACATTTGGCACTCTATTTGAGATAACGGTCGTAACTCAAAATCTAATTCTATGAAGACTTTTAACCTATTCATCGCCACACTCCTTTTTTCGGTCTCAAGTACCTTAGCACAAGAAGTAACGATAAGTCCTGACTCGCTCATGAAGACAAGGGCCATCAAGATGGAGTTCTTCTCTCCGCTTAATGGTAACCTCACATTCGGGTACGAACAGTACATCAAGAACTTCACAAGCATAGAAGCTCGTCTGGGTATTATCGGCCTTGGCCGCCAAGATGTAATCACTCAAAGAGAAACAGGCTTCTTTTTGAAAGTTGGGCCCAAGTTTAAACTCAAACCTGATTATGCACAAAAGGGCACTTATGGCACCCATTTACTAAGAGGTGGTTATATACGACCTGAGATAGCTTTTGGCACATTCAGGATTGATCAAGATCCCTTTGATGGTCCTTCATCTAATGATCAGGCCAACTTCTTTAGCCTTATGATCAACTATGGCAAGCAGTATATCCTCGGTGATATTATGACCCTCGACTGGAATATCGGCGTGGGCTATGGCTTCTCTAATGAAGAAGACAGAGGTTATTACTACGGTAATGTCATCGGTGATGGCAGCTATCCTATCGCCATTAATGGTGGGTTTACACTAGGTGTCTTGTTGAAGTAAGGTTGAAAAAGAGTTAAATATGATTGTCACCGCAAATCAAAAAAATAATGTCGTTTCGAACGTCAGAGAGAAACCTTCTTATCCGATAGGTGAAGGCTCAGAAACGCGAGCGCTGTTTACATAACAAGATATCTCCGTTGCACTGCGATATGACATTATTTTTTTGATTTGCTGGCCTACGTTTTCTACTTCCTTGGTCTACTGAGCTAAGTTGATTAACTACCGCTGACAAATATCCTTATAAGGGCAATACCCGCAGGTCCTCAAATCATCGGTCTGTGTAAAAGGCACTTCCTTATCATATATTTCCGCCAAGAGCCCGGTCAGCTGTTCTTTATACTCCGGCAAGTAAGTCCGTATATCATTGATGGTGCCTCCACCCTTCCAGGAAAGTCGAGTGCTGAATCCATCCATGAACATCTCACGAATATTGAATAGTCCAGGCTCGATGGGTAAGCCCTCACCATGCTTGTGCTGATAAAGCAGAGCATAAAAGAAAAGTTGGAAAGCCGCCTTATTGCGCTGCTTGTCAGCCGGATCAAGCAAAGATGCTAGTGACCCCACTTCTCTGCTATCCGCACCGGACTTATAGTCGATGATACGTACCTGGTCACCCTTCTGATCGATCCGGTCAATGATCCCTTTGATATTCACATCGTAAGTTTTACCGTCGACAGTGATTGGCAATTTCATCTTATAGCCCTGCCGCGCATCTCCTTCAAGTGCTACCACTTCAAAAGGAGCATAAGCCTCATCGTGCTCGAGAACTTTAAGTGCATACTTCCTCACCAGAGCTGCCATCACTATGTTGCGGCCTTCAATTTCAAATCTACCACCCTCCTTGACATGGTAGTAATGCCGGAAGGCAATGCGGATGGCTTCATCTACCGATGACTTGAGCTTGAAGAAGTCGGCAGTTTCTACCATCGCCAGCTTTCTTTTGGAGATAGCATCCTCGTAGAGCAGCTCCATCGTCTTGTGGAGGATATTGCCAAACATTGCTGCATCCAACTGCTCCTGCACATCATCTTGCTCATACAGTTCAGCCACGTATTTGTAATAAAACTGCAGACGACAGCTGAGGTATGCGTTGAGTGCAGAAGGTGCAAAGCCCTTTGAGTCGTTGCTGGTGTATTCACTGAGCCTTCGCATCACCTCGTCACTTTTGTCGATCTCTATGTCCCTGGCACTGCGTGGCTTGATTTGTTGCGTAACCGAGTCATGCTGCACCTGATGTGGGCTCTCGATCTCCAGTTGTCGTACGAACCGGCTCATCTCTCCACTCTGGCCAAACTCCGCCTGGGTGTTGTAGTAGAAGCGGACATTCTTAGCGCGCTGAATCAGTCGATAAAACAGGTAAGAGTAGATCGCATCCTGCTGCTGGAAAGTAGGTAGTCCAAAGGCCCGTCGAATGTTGAAGGGAATAAAGCTGCCCTTCTGTGCCGTATCCGGAAAGCTCCCTTCATTCATGCTCAGGATAATGACATTCTCAAAATCCAGATTACGCGTCTCCAACACACCCATGATCTGCAAGCCCTTCAGCGGCTCGCCGGAAAAGGGGATTTTCACCGCCCTTGCCACCTGCCGGAATAGCTTCGAGAATGTGTCCATCGACACCTCTGAGATCTGAAGGCTCAGTATCTCATCCAGTCGTGTGAGCACTTTATGAAAATGGAAGAAATACTCACGCTCCAGTTCAAACCCAGACTCAAGCTGCTCGTACAACAGCTTCACTACCTTATCCAGATAAGTCGCCATGGATTTTCCGGTAGGTCGCTCACCGAACACCACAGCCAGCACAGCATCCTGAGTCCCCCTGATCTCCTCCTCCGGCACCTGTATGATATTCTCTTTCTTGATCCGCGCAGTGAGGTCGCCAATCTTGTCGCTACCCAACTGTTGCAAATACGGATGGCCCAGCACCTCCAGCAGCGGCTTGTAATAATACAACGTCTTCAAATCATACGCCTGACGTGCACTTTGCTGCACCTGCATCAGACTCTCCAGCAGACTATACAGCGGCGTATCCTTCAGCGGATAACCCATCGTCACATTGAGCTCGCCGACCTCCGCCGGCATAGAACTCAGCGTTGGAAAGAGCATCTGCTCCTGAGGCAGCACGACCACCGTCTTTTCTCCCCTATCGGGAAACTGATTGATCAGGTCTTTGAGATAGAGCCCCGCATTTTTTGCTTGCGCCACTTGCAGCGGTACCCCAATCGCTTCAATCTTTTTCTTGGTCTGGAAGCTTGAGTCAAAGCGCTCCTCAAAGGTCTTACCCAATATGGGGTCTTTCTGGTATTGACGGAGATAGGTGCCTGCCTCCTGACCATGATCGGTCAGATAATAGTCATCGGCATCCCAGTAGACCTCCGCTCCCGTTTCTCCTACGAAATACTTGAATATCTCTTCCTCTGCAGGGGTCAAGGCATTGAATCCGGCAAAGATCACTTTATCGCGTTTCGGCTGGAATACCTTATTTTGAATCGAGTCGACCACCCTTCGATAGATCAGACCCTGATAGCCCCAGCGCTTTTGGATGATCCTGGCTACAAAGTCTTCATAGACCGGCAAGAGGATTTTCCAGGTCCTGAGAAACTGCTGTTGGCCGGGCTTGGATTCCGGTAGGAAGCTGGCCCAGAAAGACTGGATGGCCTGACGATCCTCCTCATCGAGGAAGTAGAACGTCTCATCCAGCTCCTTTTGCGACTTAATCCCCTGGAAGATCTGCTTGGGCGAGACGAGCGACTGATCGACATCCTCAAAATCCTTGAGCAACATGTCACCCCAGAAGTAGAAGCGGTCAAAGCCCTCCTCACTCTGCTGCACCTTGGTGAATGAGTTGTAAAGCTCAAAAATCAAATTGAGTGGATCGGCCAACTGGAGGTCGGTGTATTGGTAGACAAACTCCTCCATGCTCAGCACCTTGGGTGACCAAAGCGCCCGCTTGGCCTTTAGCGCCAGCTCCTTTTGAAAGAATAGGCCCGCACGACGGTTGGGGAAGACCACCTGATAGTTGGCCAACTCGTCAGCATGCTCGAGTAATCGTGTGGCTACATCACCTAAGAATGATCCGTTCATAGCTTCACCGCCTTTTTTTCACCCAAATAATAGAGGTAGCCCTCGACTGACTGATAGCCGAGCTCCTGCAAGAGCTCTATGTAGCCCTGCACCTGTTTTTGATCTATAGACTTAGGCTGCCCTGTTTTGAAATCAACGACCGTCGCATGTTGTCCATCGATCATCACCCGATCCAGTCGCTTCTGGTCACCCTTGGCGGTCAGGAGCCCTACTTCATTGTGTACCCTACGCCCTTCGCGGTACCAGTCCTGAATCATCGCATCCTTGCATAGGGACGCCATCAGTCCGCGCACTTCTCCTTCGATTTCTTTACTCAGGCCATACTTCCAACCCAGATTGTGCAGGGCGGGCTCTAGATCAGATAGCACCACCATTTCCGATAGGACCTCATGCACGAGCAGCCCGTAGGAGATCTGATCCATGCGGGACGCATCGAAGACATCCTTACCAGAAATGCGGATTGAGAGCATCTCGCGCCAGGACGAGGTTGAGAAGATGACAGGCTCGGCGGGCTTGGTAAGCTCAGGTTTGTCGGATCGCTGTGGCAGCTCGCCGATCTGAAGCTGGTTGTCCTTGAGGTCGGACTCCAGCGCGCAGTAGAGTATATCCGCGGTGGTCTTGAGCGCTTGTGGCTTGGTCGGCAATGGCGCATTGATCCAGAGTATCCGCTCTGCTCTGGTCGTCGCGACATAGATCAGATTGAGATTGTCGAGGTAGGCGTTGGACTGCTCGGCCAGGTAGTCCATCGCAAAATGGGTGGACTGCAATGCCGCCGTGTACTTCAAGGGTAGCAATGACTGCTGCTGTGTGATGTGCTCGTCATGTACCCAAATCATGTTGTCAAAGCTCGTGTCGTGATCGAGTGTCCAATCAAAAAACGGCAGGATCACCACGCCAAATTCCAATCCTTTGGCCTTGTGAATAGTCAACACTTCCATGGCATCAGTGGCCTGCCCCGAGGGAAGTGTGCGTTTGTAGCCTCTTAACTGCCACCTGGTCATAAACGACTGCAAGTCGCCCTTCTCTGTACCACTAAAGTCCAGCACCGCATCCTGGAAAGCATGCAGGTACGCCACTTCATCCGTCCATTGGTTCAACCCAAACATGGTAATCAATTCCTCGATCAGCTCGTAGACCGGCAGACGTAGCAAGGTGTGCGTGCTGGCAATAAAATCTGCCGGAAGTAGCTCCTCAGCGTCCGCCTTAAGCGTGACACTGGACACAAGCGCCCCATCCAGAGCTTCCTTGCCCAGATAGGTCGTAATCACCTCAGTCAAAGCAATCCTGTCCTTATGATTGAGCAAATACCTAAAGATGCTAATGAGCAGTTTGACGATCGTGGCATTTCTGAGATAGAGGGCCTCCGCGGATACCACATCATAGCGATATCCATCCCCCTTGTCAGCTTCTCCGGCATTCATAAAAGCATTGACCAGGTGCTGGGCCTCACTGTTGGATCTTACCAGAAAGGCTATTTCTGATAAGCCATAGCCTGCATCTTGCAATCGCCGGGCCTGCTCGATGGCTCGCTCAGTCGTTTGTTCTTTAAAGCTGATGCCCTTCTCCTTTTCGATAAAGTTCACTTCGATATTTCCGGTAGGACTGGTCTCCGCAGGCTTATCTTGAAAAGCCTCACCATAGGCCATCTGCAGCTGATCGTACTTGGTGAGCAGGGCCGTTCGCTGGTTTTCCGGTAGGTCGATACCCTCCAGCGCAAGGACGAAAGCGGCATGCGCCAACTGCGGTAGCTGGGTGTAGAGGCTATTGTTGAAATCGATGACCGTGCCCGAGCTCCGGCGGTTGCTAACGAGGTTTTTCACCTCGAGGATGGACTGATCCACATCCTGCTCGATCTTGTGCAGCAGGATCTCCCAGTCGCCACCGCGCCAGCGATAGATGGACTGCTTGACATCCCCCACCACCATGTTGAAGTTGCCGCTCGCGAGACTGTTGAGCACCAGCGGCTTGAAGTTTTCCCACTGGAAGCCGGAGGTATCCTGAAACTCGTCGATCAGGAAATGGTAATAGCGATTGCCTACCTTCTCGTAGATGAACGGCGCGTCGTTATCGCGAATGACACCCTGCAGGAAATCAGGGAGGTCGGAGATGAGAATGACCTCATTTTCATCGCGAAAATGGGCGATCTTCTCTGCAAGATTTTGGAGAATGCCGAGGGTAAAAAGATAGCGGCTCAGCTCCTGCGCGGTATAATAGTCTTTGGCGTGCTCCTGTAGGTACTGCTGCAAGTCGAGCAGCTGTGGGAGCAGCTTGTCCACCACCAGTTGATGGATTACTTCCTTTTGTGGATCGGTCTTGCTGTACCATTTTTCAGCATCCTCCAGGGCCGCCAGCACACGTGCCCCTGGCTCCTTCACCTCTCCGCCGGCCAGACTATAGATGTAGCCTGCAATGCCCCCCTTCTTATACGCAAAGCTGCTCACATCGAATCCGGCCTGCACGATACTATCAACGATCTGGCTAGCCTTGGCCTTCATCTCCGTCAGGAAAGCATGGCGCGTGGCATTGAGTTGCTTCTGGACAGTTAAGAGCTGCGCTTTGTCCATCTCACCGGCCAGGTCTAGTCCCAGGCGCTTGTACTCTTCGCTGAAGAGCTTGATCCCCAGTCTGGCGATCTCGCCTTTGATATCATAGGACTTGCCCTCCAGCAGCCGCTCTTCGGAAAAGCGGATCAGCCACTTGGCAAGCTGCTTGTCGTCCTGCAAGGTCTCGAACATGGCATTGATCGACTCATCCAGCACGCGATCCACATCCATCTCGATCTGGAAGCCCCCTTGCAGCCCGATCTCACGGGTGAAGGTCTTGATGATCCGATGAAAGAAGGTATCAATGGTCGTAACCGCAAAAAACGAATACTCATGCAGTAGCCGCTTAAGCACCACCCCGGATCGCTCGACGATCCAGGCTTCCTTTTGCCCCAATTCCTCAGCCAGCTCTGTTACGAGCGCATGATCATTTTGCGCCATCTTCTGTAGGAAAAGCAAGATGCGACTCTTCATCTCCTCAGCCGCACGGTTGGTAAACGTCACAGCCAGTATATGCTTAAAGTAATCGGGGGCCTGTAGGCAAAGTTTCACATAATTCCTCGCCAGTGTATAGGTCTTTCCCGAGCCCGCAGAGGACTTATAGATGTGGAAGGGGGCTTGGGGAATGGATAGTGTGGTAACAGCCATGAACGAATAAAGCTACAAATATTGGGGTGTTGGATGGGGCCGATTGGAGAGAAATATCTTATTGGAATTGGGACATCATTCGTCTTTGCCACAGACGGGAACGAATCAGGAATTCTCGTTTTGAAAACGAGGTTAAGCGTACGGAGAAGCAAGTCAACTTCCCTCAGGAAGAAGCACCTTACATCACTGATGCCTACACCTGCAGTATGTGCAAAAGCCAGTTTAGCCACCACACCGAGCAGCACGGTGGCGCCATGATGGATAACATACCGTTTGTGAATACTAGCGTTAATATGTATCTTTATTCTGTGGATTCGATAGAGAGATTTGCCAGGCATTTTCAAAAGACCTACAACTGTGGGCTGTCAGAGGACAATGAAATGATCCGGATGCTGACTGAGGAGCTGCGCAAGGAGCTACCCAACATTACGCATGCAAAAGGTCAGTCGACTAAGGAAGCATTCCGGGAGTTGATTAGCAAGCGAGCGATCCATCATGAGCTCGACATAGACTCAGGGAGTGTGCGCTGGTATCGCTCCAAGATCAAGGAAGACAGCTGGCCTAAGGAGAGCACCATGGAAGAGCACCTGGAGAAAGCAGGCTATAGTATCGTACAGCATAAGCTGTGGGATAAAGGGAATGTTTGAAAAATGATAAAACGCGTCGGTGAGATACTTCTTGCAATTTCAGGACTGATAGGTTTTTTAGTTGCTCTTCTAACATTATTTCGAGATTACCAATCACATCCTGAGGATTGGGCTATCATTAGCTCTGTTCCTGAACGCATACTTGCACCATTTCTGGTGACTTATGAGGTCAACATAGTGTTTTTTTGGTTAATAGTGACCTTTGGCATCATGTCGTTGCTTGGCTCAACGCTTGTCGTATTTGGCCCAATTAATGATGCAATTAAGGAGTTAGGCGATCTTGATGAAATCATCGACGACCGACCAATCAAAGAAAAAATCAAAGATTACACTAGTGACCGTTTTGCTGATACTATCTGGGTATGGAGGTGGAAAGAACTCAAAATTGGAAAGATATATCCCACAGATTTTGTTGCCATCTGCCCGAATGATGGAAGTGAGCTCTATGAAGAAGAGATTAAGCGCAACGATACGAGTAGCTTTATTAGCATTAAGAGTGATGAGGCTTCAAGAAATAATTCTACTTCCAGATTGAAGTGTAGTAGTTGTGATTTTGTTTCTGAAACATGGGATGGCTACAATAACGAGAACAAAATAAACCTAGCGAAAAGAATAATTAGTGAGTTAGAACTAAGGTTTCCGAATAATACAATTAATGAGGTATCTCCCCAAAAGAGTTTTTGACACAGTCAATGCCCCTAAACCCCTATCTATCCTGAGTTTGTAACTCAGGACAATGCAAGACAAAAAACAAAGCGCTAAATTTCGGCTATGATTATTAGAGTTATTTTTCTTCTGTTTCTAATTTCATCCTGCGATTCAATTACACAAAAAGAGACCATTGAAGATTCTGAAGAAGAAAAGATTGATCAAACGATCGAAAATGAACCTCTCATAATCAATCAAGTCATTGGTGGGCAATGGCTTGCGCAAGGCAATGAGGGTATCGTATCGAACTGGCTAGAGTTTGATACTACCTCTATGACTTTTTCCAGTTGGCTGGATGGTGAAATAAAGCCTTCAAATCCCTTAGGGGAGTTTGCAATTATACAGGACTCCTTACTTCAGCTATCCAACTATCAATATAGAAGACCAGACACTTACGGATTTGATTCGATAAGTATTGACTATCTCAACCTTTGGTCAACAGGGGTTAATGCAGGTAATCTGATTTATCGTAGAAGTTTATATACACCGCCAAAAAAGAGAATTATTTTCTTTCATCTAAGTGAAGCTGAATTTGATTCTCTGGTCCAGATACCTGATTATGAAGGTCTCTATGAAGTCTCTTCAGATTTTGGGTTTTACGTTTCTAACGTAATTGATTCATTGAAGAATTCTACGATTCGCACAGACGTCATTACAGATCGGATTGTCCAACTTGATACCATCCAATTTGATAAATTTGAGTATCATGGATACGGTACTGTTTTGATAAAAAATGACAGTGTCCTAATCGAACATGGTATTATGACAGACGTTGGGTATTTCCAGCTGATCTCAGAGTTTTTTGGTGTGATATATTAATGACAATGAGTTCCTCAACTGGGGCAATCGTCCTCTCATATATACTTAGTTAGGAACAGATTCAATAAATGGTAACAAAGGTTTACGATATACGAATTAACTATACGAATAAGGCGATTAGAAGCATTGCAGTTGAGCTAGCGATAATTGCCTTTTTCGGGTTTGCAATTTGGTATCTTATTGATTTACCTGTGAGGTACTTACCTCGCGAACTTTCAATTCCATATTATTTAGATATTCTACCTCGCTGGCTGCTAAATTTCTTCAGCGGTTCGTTGATTTTGGCATTCGTCTCTTATCTATTGTTTGATGCTCGCAAGAACAAAAAAGGCACCTTGAAATTCGATGATGATATGATAGTATTAGAGTCGAAAGAGCGCTGTGATATCATTAAATTCCAAGACCTAAAAAGAATGACTTTTGTAGCCCTTCCATTTGCCATTCATAGATATCGTTTAGAGTTTATTTATCCAGACATCACGTTTAAGCGAATCAAATTTAAGAACAAAAAGCAGTTCCATGAGGTCATGGATGATATCTATTTGATTGCTCCTAAAGACTTTGAAATTATCGGAAGCACGTTTGAGACAATTAATTTCCGTAGTTGACCATCACCTATCCCGAGTTTGCAACTCAGGATGCCCTAACGCAGCTAAACGCGTGACGTTTCTCGCGACCATTTCACGCGACTAGTTAAGCAAAACCACATCCAGTAATCCTTTTCTGACATCATAATCACTGGCTGAGCTGTACCGGTATGTGGATGATTTGGGTTTGTTATGATCAGCACCCACCGCATCGGCGGACCGCCCCAGCCCCCTGCCTGACCGGCAGGCAGGCTCCCGGAGGGGAGTCCTAACCCAATTGGCGCACGTTGCACAGCTAAACGAGAGCCATTGGTTATTGGAAATTGCCTCGAACCAGGACAGCTTCTGTTGAATTATAGTCATTTTTAGGTATTGTCAACGCTTACAAGAATGGCTAACTTTAGACAAAAAAATGACTTGTAACATGGTCATATCAATACTTATGAAGAGAGTCTATTTTATTGCCATCGTTCTTCTATTCGCCGGATGTAAAGGTGATGACGAAGTAGTGCCCGAAATCAACGCTAATTTTTCTGCCAGTGTCCTGGAAATAAGGCCGGGAGAAGCCATTACCTTTACTGATTTATCCACCGGAAACCCAGACACTTGGAATTGGTTATTTGAAGGTGGCACTCCATCTGTCTCCACAGATCAAAACCCTACAATTACTTATCAATCAGCCGGAACGTATGACGTTGTTTTGGTAGCCTCCAATTCAAATAAGACAGACTTAGAGGAAAAAGCTGATCTTATTATTGTCGATGAAGTAGTCATAAATGAAAGCATCTCATTAACAGCATCGCAAGACGCTGTTTTTGGGAAACTTGTTCCAGACAGTAATTATGGAGATATTCAGGACATTCATCTCTATGCCTGGACACAAAATGGATCTTTAAACGTAAACAGAGTCGCCATTTCCTTTGATTTAGATCAACTACCGACAGACGCAGTATTAGATAGTGCATTTCTTTCGCTCTATTATAATAGCACATCCCATTGGTCATCAGTAAATCCTGATGGTCATACTGGAGAAAACAGCTTTTTGATACGGAGGATAACTGATGAGTGGAATGAAAACTTAGTGACCTGGAATACACAACCTGGATCTAGTGAAGAAAACCAGATCATTGTCCCTGATTCCGATGATCCGAAACAAGACTATGTTAATATAAACGTAAGCCACCTCTTAAAAAGCATAGATTTCAATGGGTTCAATGGTCTATTGCTGAGGTATCAATTTGAACAAGCATATAAAGTGACATTTTTAGCATCCAGCGAGCATCCAACTGAATCATTAAGGCCAAAACTTCAAGTCTACTATCACTATTTGAAGTAGCCTTTACCCCAACCAACTAAATGTCGTGCATTGCGCAGCTAAACGCGTGATGTATCTCGCTACCAGTTAAGCAAAACCACATCCAGTAATCCAGTTCTATTGACTATGCCGGTGGTAAAGGTTTGTTGGAGATATGCTTTATTGAATAGATGGGATAAGCGGACGCTTGCCATGCAATTAAGTGGCTATAGTATCTACAGAAATACCGCCGATTGCTTCCCCGCCAATCTGTAATCGACTATTTTAAACAGATGATGGAATCAAAGGAACTCATAAGAAACGGTGAAGGCGAAAACTACAATTACTCCCAGGATCATTGCTTTGTAAAGCTTTCATCGCGACAAACGAATGGAGAACTGTGTCTAATAGAGGATACCCTGAAGCCAGGCTTCCATTTGGCGCGGCACCATCATAAAATAATGACAGAGGTCTTCTATATGCTCGTACGTGAGCTTGAGCTCATTTTTGATGATGAGACCATCGTACTCAGAGAAGGAGATACCATCACCGTTCCACCCAATGTATGGCATGAAGCCAAGTGCAAGGATGGAGGGAAGATGCTGACGATATTCAAAAATGGAGAATTTGATGTCTTTTTAGAGCAGCTCTCCACCATGGGTCAGGATGATTTTGCCGACAAGGAAATGATGAAAGCCTTCTCCGCTAGATTTGATATCTATGAAGAGTAGTTCGATGTACCGAGTCGCTCGCTCGTCCTAATCTGGGCTCCTTACGGCAAATAACAATTATAATCGACGTAAATATTACGTCGATTAACCAAACATTCTTCAAATTAATCATATATTTGACGTAAATATTACGTCAAATAGTAATGAAGTACTTCCATCAGAGAAACGATTGGCCCAACTTCAACTGGGATACAGGAGTTTTGCTTCCACTTGTAAGTAAGACACGTGATCTGCAGGGCAGATTGCTAGGCCGGATGGAGGCTATAGGGTTTGAACTCAGAGAGGAAGCTGTACTCGAAACGATCACAGAAGATGTTGTAAAGTCAAGTGCCATCGAAGGAGAGCAATTGAACCCAGAGCAGGTAAGATCCTCAGTAGCTAGAAGGCTCGGCATGGATATATCAGGACTACCGGAGGCAAGTCGGGATGTGGAAGGCGTGGTGGAGATGACCATGGACGCCACTCAGCGCTATGACGCCCCATTTAGTAAAGAAAGACTTTGCGACTGGCATGCAGCACTATTTCCGACAGGCAGAAGCGGTATGTTCAAAATTACGGTAGGTGACTGGCGAGGTGATCAGCAAGGCCCGATGCAAGTGGTATCTGGTCCAATGGGAAAAGAACGAGTACACTATATAGCACCTGAAGCCGCTAAACTGGAGAATGAAATGCAGCAGTTCATCGAATGGTTTAATACTGATGAGTCAATGGAGCCTGTAATTAAATCAGCAATAGCCCATTTATGGTTTGTCAGCATACATCCCTTTGATGACGGGAATGGCAGAATAGCTCGAGCTATTGCGGATACCCAATTGGCAAGGGCTGATAGAACCACACAACGATTCTACAGCATCACTGGTCAGATATTGAAGTCAAAATCTGCCTACTATGATGTACTTGAGTCTACACAGAAAGGTGATATGGACATCACGGGATGGCTGGTCTGGTACTTCGAGCGGCTTTTGGCTGCACTTGAACACACCAACCAGACATTATCAAAGGTATTGGTCAAGGCTAATTTTTGGGAGTTGCATAAGCATACCCAATTCAACGAGCGTCAGGTTGAAATGATCAACAAGCTACATGGTCATTTCGTAGGAAAACTACATTCTTCCAAATGGGCGAAGATGATGAAAGTGCATCGTGACACGGCTCGACGAGATATACAAGATTTAGTCCAAAAAGGGGTTTTGTTGGAATCTGGCGAAGGAGGAAGAAGCACGAATTACATACTGAACCTTCCTAGATTGGACTAGTCTAGCTACAATAGGAGTAACTCTACTTATTCCGGTAGGTACCAATCTATAGCATAGACCTAATCCCGGGCCCCTCATCCGCTCAGCAGCATAAATTTTTCTACAATTTCCAAACACTTTAGTCTAACTCTCGTTATTGTGTCTAAACATTATATGTACATACATTTAAAATAACTATAACGATGAAAACTTTTAACTATCTATTGGCTTTGGGCGCATTTGCAGCATTTGCGTTCACCACACCAGCTGAAAAAGCTGAGTATGCTATCGACGCAAACCAAACTACAATCGTATGGACTGGCGCTAAAGTGGGCGGAGAGCACACGGGCAACATCAGCATAAAAGAAGGTGGTTTCACTTTCGACGGTGATCAGTTGACCGGAGGCACATTCGTCATCGACATGAGCAGCATTACCAACACTGACCTTGAAGGTGAGTACAGTGACAAATTGGTCGGTCACCTGAAGTCTGATGACTTCTTCGCCGTAGCGACTTATCCTACTTCAAAAGTGGTGATCAAGAGCGTAGTGCCACAGGGACCCGGTCAATACAAAGTAGTAGCTGACCTGACCATCAAAGCAACGACTAAGGAAATCAAATTTCCTGCATCCGTGGAAGTGAGCAATGGCGCTGTAACTGCCAAGGCGGACATCACGGTTGACAGAAGTGAGTATGACGTGCGCTACGGAAGTGGCAGCTTCTTCGACGGCCTGGGCGACAAAGTGATCTATGATGACTTTACTCTGGCTGTCACAGCAGTAGCCAAATAAAGTATACAATCAAGAACTTAATTAGCTAAGGAAGACGAAGCTGTTTCTCGAAAGGGAAGCAGCTTTTTAATTTAATACGACGGCACGGAAGGATCGATTTCTGCCGACCAGGCCAGGATGCCACCTTTGAGGTTGTATAGGTTTTCGTATCCGAATTGCTGCTCCAGCGCCTTAACAGCAGAACCGCTTCTCGCACCACTACGGCAGTGAATCACCACTTTTTTATCCTTAGCTATCTTTTCGTGCTCTGCTATCACATCCCCTAGCGGAATCAACTCTCCGTCGAGGTTAGCAAAATCGTATTCATTCTGCTCACGCACATCCACCAACTGGAAATCCTCCTTGTTGTCGATCATTGCTTTGAGTTCTTGTACGGTTACTTCTTTCATCTGCATTAAGGTTTTATGCTACCGCGAATATAATGCGTTTCTGTTGCGTAAAGCCTGATCATCCTACTACCTTGCGGTTTTTTAGACTAATACTCGCATGGACAACTATCAATTTGAGTCTAAGGCCATCAGAGCTCAAATGGAGCGCACTGCCTACGGTGAGCACTCCGCTCCCATTTTCCCAACTTCCGGTTTTGTATTTGAGTCTGCGGAGCATGCCAGGGACTTATTCGCAGGCGAAGTAGGAGGCAACATCTACTCTCGCTACTCCAATCCCAACACCGATGAGTTCATCGGTAAAATGAGCCTGCTTGAGAAAATGGAAGCCGGCTTCCCTACCGCTACTGGTATGGCAGCTATGTTTGGCAGTATTGCGGCGTTTGTCTCTGCCGGTGATCATATTGTGGCCTCAAGGTCTGTCTTTGGTTCCACCCATCAAATCTTTACCCAGCTGCTCCCACGCTGGGGTGTGACCACCACCTATGTCGACATCAACGATCCTGATAGCTGGGAAGCGGCCATCCAACCTAATACCAAAATGTTCTTTGGGGAGACTCCTAGTAATCCCGGGCTTGATATCATGGATTTGAAGCACATGGGCGACCTCTGCAAGTCCAAGGGTATACTGATGAATATCGATAACTGCTTCGCTACGCCTTACCTGCAAACCCCGAAAGATTTTGGTGCTGATATCGTAACTCACAGCGCTACTAAGTTTATCGATGGACAAGGCCGTGTGTTGGGTGGCGCGATTCTTACATCTGAAGAGCTGATGGAGAAGGTGATGTTCTTATGCCGTCATACCGGCCCGGCGCTCTCGCCTTTTCACGCCTGGATACTCTCCAAAAGTCTCGAAACACTTCACGTCCGCATGGAGCGCCACTGCGAAAATGCCCTTGCTCTAGCCCAATATCTGGAGACACATCCTAAGGTCGGTTGGGTGAAGTACCCGTTCCTTGACTCACATCCCGCACAGGCCATTGCGAAAGAGCAAATGAAGTATGGAGGTGGCCTGGTCACCTTCGAGCTAAAAACAGGTGCCAAGGATGTATTTCCCATGCTCAATAAGCTCAAAATGCTGAAGATCTCCGCCAATCTTGGAGACACACGCTCTATTGTCACGCACCCTGCCTCCACTACACATTCCAAACTTTCACCGGAGGAACGTGGCTATGTAGGCATTACTGACGGACTAGTTCGAGTCTCCGTTGGGCTTGAATGTGTTCAGGATATTATTGAGGATGTGGAACAGGCGATTGAGTGATAGATGTAAGATGAGAGATGTGAGTTGATAATTGAAAATGGAGAATTGACAATGAATAATTGGGTTAATTCTCAGGTTTCCTACTCTTCACCTTGTCTTTTATTATCTCCTGAACTGATCTAGTACTCACTGAACCAGACCAGCCTTTCTTGATCTCATTTTTAACTTTGACTAATACTGTATTATTTCTAAGGAATCTGTTCATGCCATTAATATTCTGAACCCAACCCACTTAAGCAGCCATCCCACCCGACCATTTAAGATGGAAATTCAATTCCAAATTAATGAAACAAGAAATTTTCAGCAACCAAGTGATATTAGCCACTTATTTCTCAAATTGAAATATGGTCAAATTAGGTGATAGAAAAGCTATTGAACTACTTGGACTCGTCTACCTCGTCCT
Source organism: Cyclobacteriaceae bacterium (assembly GCA_965229505.1). Lineage (GTDB taxonomy): Bacteria > Bacteroidota > Bacteroidia > Cytophagales > Cyclobacteriaceae > UBA6059. The sequence goes on along the minus strand of OZ245881.1, from coordinate 3,550,219 downwards.
CTGGCTTATTTCATTCTTCTTAGATTATTATTCTGAAAATATCTTGCCATTTCTAGCTACTGGATTGTTACTGGCCTTCTTTTTTGAGTTTAAGAATCCTGACAAGAATTATCTCAAGACATTGACATTGCTGTTCGGAATCCTGCCAGCCACTTCCATATTTACTGATTCCAGCTATTCCATATTGGAGTTGGAAATGTTGACAAGTGCGCTACTCTCATTAGCTCTTTTACTATTCTATGTATTACGTTTTGCAAAAAAGTCGGATAGACTTGACCCAATCGAATGGACTAAACTGGTAGCAGTCTTTATTTTTTGCTTTGGATTCATTGCGCAAGATGAAATTGTACGGAGCTTTTCATTTGCGGTTTTAGGTTTTGTTTTTATTGCTACCAGATCATATCAACTTCAAAACATCTCCATTATGCTAAAAAGAACTTTGATTGCTCTACTTATCTTTTTTTCTGTTGGCTTAATAATTTTCAGTGCTATTAAAGCCAATGAGGCAAGTAAAATGCATACTATCGCTACTGAACGGGTATTTCAGATAGAGGCCGAATTAGCAGCTTTAAAGAAAGAATTGGACGAATGTCAAAAAAGCAATGGAGGCGAATAAAATTCCAAATCTGAGGATCAAATTCAAAAAAGGTTAATTGATCATCATCAATCTTCCATTCTCAATTTTCAATTAAGTGCATCAGCGCTTTATTGATCTCCCCAAACCCAAACCCCTCAACTCTCATCTGAAATCTCTCCGCTATCAACTCATTTCCAAGGTTGCCTATGCTGCCAAGATGCGAGTGGTTCACTTTACGGTTGGCCTGGTATTCACCGCTTTCGACTCTAGCTCCTACCTGCTTATACGCATCCCTGAAAGGTACTCCTTCGAGGACTAGCTTATTGACTTCCTCCACGGTAAAGAGGTAGTCGTACTGGTCAGCTTCTGTGATCGAATCTTTGATAATGATATTTTGTAACATGAACTCACTGATCTCAAGGCAGGACTTTATGTTCTGAATCGCCGGCACCAGCTCCTCTTTGAGTAACTGCAGATCCCTATGATATCCAGAAGGTAGATTATTGATGGTTAATATCAATGTATTGGGCAAAGCCTGAAGCTCATTGCATCTGGCGCGTACCAGCTCAAAAACATCCGGATTCTTCTTATGTGGCATGATACTCGAGCCGGTGGTTAGTTCATCGGGGAAGGTGAGGAAGCCATAGTTCTGACCCATGTAGAGGCAGATATCCATCGCCATCTTACCCATCGTACCCGCCAGGAAACTCATCCCGGTAGCCATCGCCTTCTCTGACTTACCTCGCGTCATTTGAGCGTAAACCGAGTTGAAGTTGGGGCTCGCAAATCCGAGGAGGTCGCTCGTCATCTGACGATCCAGCGGAAAGGACGAACCATAGCCAGCGGCGGAACCCAACGGATTCTGATTGACCACATCGAAAGCCGCCTTAAGGAAATTCACATCATCAGATAAACTCTCGGCATAAGCGCCAAACCAAAGCCCGAAGGACGATGGCATAGCAACCTGCAAATGGGTATAACCGGGCATTAGCTTGTCTTTGTTCGCTTCACTCAGCCCTTGCAGTGTGTGAAACAATTTCGAAACCAGACCGAGCATTTCCTCAATTTCCCAGCGTAGGTACATCTTGGTGTCTACTAGTACCTGATCATTGCGAGAGCGACCGCTATGGATCTTCTTACCCACATCACCAAGCGCCTGGGTCAGCACGAGCTCCACCTGGGAATGGATGTCCTCCACCCCCTCTTCGATGATCAATTCCCGCTTTTCAGCCTTGTGATAAAGCTTAGTCAGCTCTGCTCTTAAGCTTTGCAGCTCAGTCGATTCTAGCAAGCCAATGCTTTCCAGCATCTGAGCATGCGCCAGAGAGCCAATGACATCAAAGGGTGCCAACCACACATCCAGGTCACGGTCCTGACCCACTGTAAACGCTTCGATGCGGTCGTTTATCGCTGTTTCCTTTTGCCAGAGTTTCATAATACCAGTGCTTTTTTCAATTCAAAAATCTTATCTATCAACCTGATGTATTCGTCAATCCCTTGTTCTATTTCATTCACAAAGATGAACTCATCCGGCGTATGTGATCTCTGAGATCTGCCTGGCCCCATTTTCACGGTAGGGAAGTCCATCACTGCCTGGTCTGAGGTCGTAGGAGATCCAAACTGCTCAATCCCCAATGCTGTGGCTGCTTTGAACGCAATGTGATCCTTAGCAATCGCGCTGGGATTTAGCCGAAGAGAGCGTTCCTTGACTTCTGCCTTAAGGTGCTTTTTGATGATCTCAAGCGTTTCGGAGTTGGTGTAAGCGTCAGTAGGTCGCACATCGATCACGTAAGAGCACCTGTCGGGAATCACATTGTGCTGGCTTCCCGCGTTGATCACCGTCACCGTCATTTTTATTGGGCCAAGGTGCTCGGATACCTTCGGGAACTTAAAGTTTCTCACCCATTCCAGGTCCTCCATGGCTTCATAGATGGCATTCACACCTGTGGATCGTGCGGCATGTCCTGCTTTTCCCTTCACCATACAATCGAGCACCATCAAGCCCTTTTCGGATACGGCCATTGCCATCTCGGTGGGCTCTCCTACGATTCCCAAATGGATTTCCGGCAATTCCGATAGGATAGACTCCACTCCCCCCCTACCGGAAATCTCCTCCTCGGCTGTCGCAGTATACACCAGATTGAAGGGCAAATCCTCCCGACTATGGAAATGAAGAAAAACCTGCATAAGGCTTACCAAACAGCCTCCTGCATCATTACTTCCCAGGCCATAGAGCTTTCCATCTATGATTTCGGGTACGAACGGGTCACGTGTGTACCCTCCATTGGGCTTCACTGTATCATGATGGGAATTAAGAAGTATCGTGGGTTTTACCGGATCAAAGTGTTGGTTATAGGCCCAAATATTATTTCCCTTTCTTTCACTATCAACTCCCTCCAACTTGAGCGTATTACTGATCAACTCGGCTGTCCTGTCTTCCTCACGGCTAAAGCTCTGTATTGAGATGAGCTGCATGAGCAGATCAATCGCCTGGTTCCCACGGGTCTTCGAACTATGCATAGATTCTGGTGCAGTCATTAAATTCGGCTATTGCCATATTTCCTATTTTGTCATATTTACAAATGCTCACTTCTCTGACACCACTCTCGGCTACCGCCAATGCGTTTTCGAGTTTAGGTAGCATTCCACTGTGGATAATCTTCTCCTCTTTCATGTCTTCAAACTCTGTCCTGTCCATCTTCCTTATCAAGGAAGTGAGGTCTGCAACGTCCCTTAGCACACCAGCCAGTTCGAATGCGTAGATCAAAGAGACATTGTACAAAGTACTCATCGCTTTGGCCACCGTACTGGCAATGGTATCTGCATTGAGGTTAAGCAATTGGCCTTTTTTATCATGCGTCAGCGGTGCGATGACAGGCACAAAATCAGAGCTGAGCAGATTGCTGAGCAGGTCAGTATTTACCTTGTTCGGCTCTCCGATCAACCCGTAATCAATCCCGTTGAGCGGTGGTCTTAGCGACGATTCGATGAGGTTGCCATCGGCACCAGTCAGACCAAGTGCATTACAACCCAGGCCCTGAAGCTGGGCCACAATCCGCTTGTTTGCTTCGCCGGCATAAGCCATGGTGACGATCCTGATCATTTCCTGATCCGTCACCCTGCGACCGTCGATCATCGAGACGGGTATCCCAAGATCACTGGCGAGCTGAGTCGCCAACTTACCTCCACCGTGAACCAATATTTTCCGGCCATCAAGCTTTTGAAAAGAGTCCAGAAAATCCGTCATCATGCCCTCATCATTCACGACCTGGCCACCCACCTTGACAATATGCAGTGTCTCCTTAGTCATGAACTCATCAATATCGTCTTCAACACCGCCTGCGCAGCGCAAACCCGATTGGCCGCCTGCTTTAATATGACAGAGTGCTGGCTGTCCAGGGCATCATCCGAAATCACTACATTTCTCCTCACCGGCAGACAATGCATGAGCCTGGCATTATTCGTCTTCTTCAGTTTTTCCAAAGTCACCATCCACGATCGATCATTAACAAGTTCTGCATAGTGTTCGTAACCCGACCAGTTTTTGACATAGACAAAATCTGCACCCTCTAAAGCTGCTTGCTGGTCATGTACCACTTCGGCTTTTCCAACAAACTTTGACGCTAGTTCCAGCCCTTCAGGATGCGCTATGGTAAAGTCATAGTCAGTCCTGTTCATCCACTCTGCGAAAGAGTTGGGCACTGATTGCGGTAGCGCTCTCACATGTGGTGCCCAGGTCATGACCACTTTGGGTTTCTTAGTTTTTTTCAGTTCCTCGATAGTAACCAGGTCTGCTAAAGACTGCAACGGATGAACCGTGGACGACTCCAAATTGACCACAGGTACTCCCGAGTATTTGGCAAAGTATTTTATCAAATGCTCACCATAATCCTCTTCTCTGTCCTTGAGAGACGGAAATGAGCGAATACCTATAATTTCGCAATACTGTCCCATCACTGCCGCAGCATCTTTGACATGCTCGATGGAGTCACCATCCATCACCACACCGTCTTCCGTCTCTAACGTCCATGAATCATGGCTCATGTTCAGTGCCATCACATTCATGCTAAGGTTATATGCGGCACGAGTCGTGCTCATCCGCGTACGTAGGCTTGGATTCAGAAAAATCAACCCGAGTACCTTTCGCGTACCCAAATCGTCATACACTAATGGATGAGACTTGAGGTTCATGGCTTCCCTGGCCAGCGCCATGGGGTCAGCTACGTCATCTACGGATAAAAAATGCTTCATAATTGCTAATATGCTATTGTCTTTAGATTCAATCCTTGATTTTGATCAAGCCCAAACATGATGTTCATGTTTTGGATCGCCTGGCCAGAGGCTCCTTTGAGTAGATTGTCGATCACCGACACCACTACGGCTGTACCATCAATGACTTCAGGAAACACAACTGCTTTGTTGGTATTGACCACCATCTTCAGGTCTGGGTTATGGTCAATCACATGCGTGAATTTTGCATTATCGTAATAGTCTGTGTAGAGATCGAATAGCTCCTGATTGCTCTTCAAAGTGCGGAAGTGGCTAGTGGTGATGATGCCACGAGGGAAATTTCCCCGATAGGGAATGAATAAAAGTTCATTCCTAAAGCCTGGCGATAGCTGAGTGATGGATTCACCAATCTCCAGTAGGTGTTGGTGTTTCAGTGCTTTGTAGACGCTCATGTTGTTGTTTCGCCAGCTAAAGTGTGAAGTTCTTGAGAGCGATTGACCCGCACCAGTTGATCCGGTGATACCACTGATACTTACGTCACCCTCGACTGCATTGGCTGCAAACACAGGCAATAAGCCGAGCTGTATACAGGTGGCAAAACAACCTGGATTAGCCACTTTGTCTGCGCTGACTATCGCATCATGATTTAGTTCTGGTAGGCCGTAGACAAACCCATCACTAGTGTCGCTGAGTCGGTAATCATGGCTTAGGTCGATGATCTTAGGATTGCCCGGCAAATTATTTTCCGTTAAGAAGGTTCGTGATTGGCCATGTCCTTTACATAAAAACACCACATCTACTTCCTGCTCGAACCCAGCAGAGAATGGCATGTCTGTCTCACCGATGAGATCTTGGTGAACTGAAGATATAAGATTGCTAGCGTTGCTTTCGCTTTGGCTATAGGTGAGTTCTGCCGAGGGATGGTGCAATAGGATGCGTGTCAACTCACCCGCTGTGTAGCCTGCTCCTCCAATGATTCCTACTTTGATACTATTCGCCATTGTGTAAGCTTCTGTAGATTCTTGTCTGATTGCCAAATATTTTCGCAAAGCCTCGGGCGTCCTGAGCCGTCCAGCCCTTGTTCACTTCACCGTAGCTACCAAAGCCGGTTTGCATCAGGTCATTCGGAGAATTAACGCCCAACACCTGAAATCGGTAAGGTGCGAGCAAAACTTCGATCTCTCCGGTCACATGCTGCTGGGAGCTCTCCAAAAACTGCTCAATATCCCGCATAGCTGGGTCAAGGAACTGTCCCTCATGTACCAGGTTGCCATAGGTGTAAGACAGTTGATCTTTGATTTGGAGCTGTTGCTTCGTCAGCACATGTTTTTCCAAGAGATGGTGTGCTTTGATCAGGATCAAGGTAGCTGCAGCCACAAACCCCACGCGACCCTTAATCCCTATGATGGTATCTCCCACGTGGATATCACGACCGATTCCGTATGTATTTGCAATCCCATTCAACTCATTAATCAGGTCAATGGGGGCATATTCCTTTCCATTAAGTTCAACGGCCTCACCCTTATTGAAGCTTAGCTTGATCCTGGTCGGTTCTTGCTTAGTCACCTCAAAAGGAAAGGCCTCCTCCGGCAAGAACTGGTCGGAAGTGAGCGTCTCCTTACCCCCAACTGAGGTGCCCCAAAGCCCCTGATTGATAGAATAGGCAGCTTTTTCCCAGTCCCCTTCTATACCATGCGACTGTAAATAGCTGATCTCTTCTTCCCGAGTTAGTGTATTATCCCGAATAGGTGTGATAATCTCCATGTCCGGGCAAATGGCATGAAAGATCATATCAAACCTGATCTGATCGTTTCCTGCCCCAGTACTACCATGCGCAATGGCATCAGCATTAATCTTCTTTGCATATTGAGCTATCGCAATCGCCTGAAATACACGCTCAGCACTGACTGAAAGTGGATAGGTGTTGTTCTTCAGCACATTCCCAAAGAGGAGATACTTCACACCTTGCTGGTAATATCGTTCCGTTTCCTCAATGACCTGATAGTCGACTACTCCCAGGATTTTGGCCTTGTGTGCTATTTCCTTAAGCTCTTCCTCGGTAAAGCTGCCCGTGTTAACCGTTACACCATGCACTTCATAGCCAAGATCTGCTGATAAGTGCTTTGCACAATAGGAGGTGTCCAACCCTCCACTGTATGCCAGAACGACTTTTTTCATAGCACCTTGATTTTAGTAAGTAGTGTAGATTTCTTAATGCGCATAAAACGCTCCCAAAGTCTGGACTTAGTGATGAAGTTCCATTTTTTGCGCTGCTTCTCCTCTGGGTCGTAGAGCATACCCGTACATAGACAGTTCGCCTGGCCTTTGCTGGTAAGTATATGATAGTTCACACAGCTACTACAGCCTTTCCAAAACTCCTGATCATTGGTCAGCTTTTGAAAAGTGACGGGGTGATATCCAATATCGGAGTTGATCTTCATCACAGCAAGGCTGGTGGTCAGACCAAATAGTTTTGCCTTAGGGTACATTTTTCTGGAGTGCTTAAACGCGCGCTCTTTGATTTTCTTAGCCAATCCATGCTCTCTGAATTTCGGATTGACGATCAGACCGGAGTTCGCCAAATACTCACCATTGCTCCAGGTCTCGATGTAGCAAAAGCCGGCAAACTCGCCCTGCTTGGTAGTTGCGATAACGGCTTTGTTCTCAAGGATTTTCTTTTCGATATAGCCAGGAGACCTCCGCGCAATACCTGTGCCCCGCTTTTGCGCGCTATCGGCTATCTCGTTACATATTTCTTCAGCATAGCTCAAATGCATCGCATTGGCCACCTGAATGATGAAATCATACATTGTGTAGAATTAAAAAAAGGAAATTATGAAAGAAGTCTGGGGTGGACAGCCGCGTAGGCTGTCATTGATTATATAGTAGGCCTGCGCCTACCCGGGATCCTAACGGGGCAAGGAAGTATTGGAAATATGTAGCTGTTGTGAGCCATTATCTGTGGTAAAGAAAGTAAGAATAAAATTCCCGACAAAGGCTTTGAACAAACTTTACTCTTTTAAGCTGGCTTTTGGCTCTTGCGCCAACCTCATACTGCCTGAAACGCCTCCAGAGACTATAAAGCGCATTACATCCGAGCTTGGCGTATCTATGGCTTTGATGTTCTTCTTGTCAACAATGTAGACATTGCCTGAGAAGTTGTAAGAGTGTGGGAAGTAGACAGTGACCATTCCCGGTAGGCCGATATGGGCCAGATCATTGCTCGTAATAAAGCCTGGCTTCATCAGGTTAGATTCCTTGTTGACAGTAACTAACACCGCCTTGTCAAACCGCCGGTGCTCTCCCACAAAGGCGGCCATCAGGTCTTTCAACGAAGAATAGATGATGCTGATGAATGGAATCTTCTTAACCATCCTCTCAAAAAGGATGAAGAAAGGCTCAATGAAGAAAAGGCTCGCCAGATATCCGATAAGTGAGGTCGCGCTCAAGATGATGACCAGGCCTAAGCCGGGAATGTCAAACGGTATCAATCCGTCCAACCAGCCAATAGCCACCCAAAGTATGTAGATAGTCAATGCAATCGGAACTATGAATAGCAGCCCTTTAAGGAAGTAGTTGAAAAGCTTTCTCATGATTACCAATATTTAACACAAAGCAACAAAAAAGGCCTTGTCTTTCGACAAGGCCTTCCTTAAATATTCTTCGTTCCCCAATCTAGAGTGTCATTCCGATAAAGGCTTTGAAGGCAATACCCATCAAACCTGTGATGAACATCGTGATACCTAGTCCCTTGAGGCCGTCAGGCACGTTGCTATACTTTAGCTTCTCCCTGATAGCAGCCAATGCTACTATGGCGAGGAAGAAACCTACGCCCGACCCGAAACCAAAGGCAGTCGCTTCTACAATAGTATAGTCTCGCTGTACCATGAAAAGTGATCCACCGAGAATAGAGCAGTTTACAGCGATCAATGGTAAGAATATACCCAGCGCACCATAAAGTGAAGGTGACACCTTCTCTACCACCATTTCCACCAACTGCACCATCGCAGCGATAATAGCAATGAACATGATGAACTGAAGGAATGTCAGATCCACTGTTGCGAAATCAGCACCGATCCATGTCATAGCACCTTCCTTTAGCACATACTCCTGAAGCAACCAGTTCATCGGTACGGTGATCGTCAATACGAAGATCACAGCTGCACCCAGTCCAAGTGCTGTAGATACTTTCTTAGATACCGCAAGGAAAGAGCACATGCCCAGGAAATAGGCGAAGATCATATTGTCTATGAATGCCCCTCTGATAATAATATTTATAGCTTCCATCTCTGATCTTAATTAAGAATGTTCGACGTATCCGTTCTTGGTACGCTGTACCCAAATGATAATTCCAAGGATCATGAATGCACCAATGGAATCAACCATAAGGCCGTTATTTGGGAAGTTCAATCCGATGACTTCAAAAACTTTAAAGTCAAATACTGAACCTGATCCAAAAAGCTCTCTGAAGAATGCCACGGTCAATATGATCCAGGCATAGCCAAATCCACTACCTAAACCATCAAGTATCGAATCGTAAGGCTTGTTACCCATTGCGAATGCCTCAAGTCTACCCATCACTATGCAATTGGTGATGATCAGTCCCACAAACGCGCCGAGCACTTTGTACATGTCGTAGTAGTAAGCTTTTAGCACCTCACTCACCAACGTCACGAGTGTCGCCACTATAGCTAACTGAACGATAATCCTAACCCGATTAGGAATCAAATCTTTGATTAAAGAGATAATCAGGTTAGCGAATACTATCACGAAAACCACAGAGATCGACATCACCAATGTGGGCTCCATCTTCACCGTCACCGCAAGCGCAGAACAAATACCCAGTACCTGAATGGTAATTGGGTTGTCCTCATTAAGTGGGTCCGTGATAAATTTCTTCCTCCGCTTGGAGAGTAAAGGCTCTGCAGGCTCTTTTACTTTAACTTCTTGTTCTAAGGTTTCAGTACTCATTTTACAGTTCTTTAAGCTCTCATTGGACTATAATGAAGCGACAGATTTACCGCTCTTTTCTTTTTCTATGTAGGTGCTGTAGCACTCCAGGTAATAACTGAGCATCTGGTTGACACCCTTAGCGGTCAAAGTGGCTCCTGACATTCCGTCCACTTCATGCTCGGTTAGGTTAGAGTTACTCTCACCTTTGAGCATTTTCACAGACACCAATTCTCCGTTATCACTAAAAATCTCTTTTCCTTCATACCTATTACTCACCTCAGGTGTAGTAATACGAGCACCTAATCCTGGAGTCTCTTGTTTGTGGTCAAATGCCACCCCGCGCACGGTGTTGAGGTCCTTGTCCAAGGCGACAAAACCAGAAATCCAATCCCATAGACCCGCTCCAAACATAGGGAGTACGTAAGCATCCACTTTGCTGGGATCTGACTCTGACATGACTTTAAAAACCGGATAGTATCGATCTTCCTTCGGGCGCTTGTGGTTTTTCTGAATATTGATTCTTTCAGCCACAAGGGGATTTCCACGATCATCTGTTGTAATAGGCTCAGCATTGATGTCTACCACCGAAGAAGTCACTCGATTGGCGTAGAGATCCATCACCTCCTGGTCCGTCTTCAGATTAGAAATATCCATTACAGCTCCCAGGATTTTCCTTTTGGTGTCGAGCTCTACCTGCTGATCCTGCAATGGCTTCAAACCTACTGAAGTCAAAGACAGCATGCCACCAAGTATGATGGTCATGACTGCAGAAAATATGATAACATAAGCGTTAGACTGTCGCACGTTGTAACCTCCTTTTTTTGTTAGCTTCTACTACGTAATAATCAACTAAAGGCGCAAATACGTTCATAAAGAGAATGGCCAGCATGATGCCCTCAGGATATGCCGGATTAAACACTCTTATCAGAACGGTAATCACACCTATCAAAATTCCATAAATCCATTTACCCGTTTCGGTCTGGGCAGCTGACACAGGGTCAGTCGCCATAAATACAGCTCCGAATGCCAGACCACCAATTACCCAGTGGTACTCAGGTGGCATTAGCATGAATTGGTTAGCACCAATGAGGTTGAATATTAAACCCATGGCATAAGCACCGCCAAATACGCCGGCGATGATCTTCCAACTACCGACACCTGTCAAAATGAGTATCGCTGCTCCGATCAGGCACATCAATGTGGATGTCTCTCCGATAGAACCAGGCATGATACCCATGAACATATTCCAGAAATCATAGATACCTGCTGACCAAGACTGATCAAACAAGCTGACCACTGAAGCCGAATTGACATTGTCAATAGTACCTGCACCAATAGCCAAAGGCGTAGCTCCAGAATAAGCAGCTATCGGCTCTGCGCCTCCAAGAAATGTCCAAACCTCACCAGAGATATCAGATGGATATGCAAAATACAAGAAAGCCCTTGCGGTCAGCGCCACATTAAGAACGTTCATGCCAGTACCTCCGAAAGCCTCCTTGGCAATAATGACGGCAAATGCTACTGCCAACGCCACCTGCCACAGCGGGATAGAGGCCGGCATAACCAGCGGAATCAACATTCCGGTTACGAGATAGCCTTCATTAATAGGATGTTGCCGTATCACACATATGGTAAACTCGATACCTAGCCCTACCGCATAGGACACTACTATGATGGGCACCACCTGAATAGCACCAACAATAAACTTGTCGAGTAAAGCAGCGTCAACACCTGTAGCAAGAAAATGCTGATGTCCAACATTCCACATTCCAAAGACCAAACAAGGAATCATGGCGATAATCACCGTGAACATCATCCTCTTCAAATCTATGGCATCACGTACCTGAACACCCGTCTTGTTGGTAACTAGCTTCGGTGCAAATAGAATCGTTCTGTGTCCTTCGTAAATAGGATAAAACTTCTCCCATTTTCCACCTTTCTCAAAGTGATGCTCTACAGAATCAAATGCGTCTTGTATAAACTTCATATCCTCTTAACCATTTCTCATTAAGTCCAAACCGTTTCTGAGTATCGTTTGCAATTCATGCTTCGATACATCTATAAACTCACAAAGAGCCACATCCTCTTCGACCAACTCATATATTCCTAACGCCTCCATTTCATCATAATCTTCTGCCAAGATAGCTTTGATAAGATACGTAGGCATTACATCCATTGGCATCACCTTCTCAAATTCACCTGACATGACAAATGCCCTTGGTTCGCCTCTGGTATTCGTGCTCAGCACAAACTCTTTCTTTGGCTTGAGAAAGGACAATAATCCGAATGCTTTATGAAAGCTCAGTTTCTCGGTCGTCGGTAGGATCCATCCCAGCAATTCTTCTTCATCCCCCTCCGGAATGACCGTAATGGAATTATGATAGTATCCTAAATAACCATCCTTATCCACTGCATTTCCAGTAAGTACATTACCAGAAACCACGCGCACGTGCTCCTGTTTTAGGTTTCCATTGATATACTTCCCAACATTAGCGCCTAAGTAGGTACTGTAGTATTTCGGTGAGTTCACTTCAGATCCTGCTAACGCAATCACCTTACTCGCGTCGTACTTACCCTCCAAAAAGAGTTTTCCAATTTGGATCACACCATAAGGAGTCACCGTCCAAACCAAATCACCTTTGTTGACCGGGTCGATATGATGAATGTGAACACCCACGTTCCCCGCCGGGTGAGGACCTGATATTTTATTGACCTGTACTCCTTTAACCGCTGAGTACAACGATGGAATTTCTTCTTTTCCGTTGATGCCCAGATGGACAATGCCGGATGTTAATTTCTTCAGTATGTCTATACCTGCCTGAAATGCTTGTTCCTGACCTGCGAACAACACTTCTACTGAAGGAGCTAATGGATTTGTATCAAATCCTGAAATGAATATTGCTTTAGGGGACTCTTCTGCATTGGCGACAATGCCATATGGCCGCTGAATAATATTTGGCCAAACACCGCCTTTGCACATTTGGGCTACTGCATCTTCCTTAGAAAGCCCCTTGATATCTGAAACTGAATGCTTCGTGAACGACTCATATTCTACAGTCTTATCAGCCAATATCTTGATTTCGAGGATTTTCCTTTTGGCTCCTCTTTTGACTTCTACGATCTCACCACTGACGGGAGCCGTATAGATCACATCCTCAAAAACCTTATCATGAAAGACCGGAGATCCGGCTTTTACATTATCTCCTTCCCTTGCGAGAAGTTTGGGCCGTGTCATCCCAGGAAAGTCGGTTGGTTTTAGTGCGAATGTATCAGGTAGGACATCTTTGACCACATCATTGCTGGGCGCACCCGCAAGATTGATATCAAAACCTTTCTTTAGCTTAATAGTCTTCGACATTGGTGATTTGGAATAGTGGTTTTAGACCCGGCAAAAATAATAAAAAAATGGTCTTAGTGAATTTTTTGATTGATACACGGTGAATTAGAAATTCGAGTGAACGCATCATCTGATATCAAGCTAATTCGGCTACTTGATTAACCTGTTTTTCGATATATTCTGCTACCTGCTCCATCAGCCACATGGGTGTAGAAGTAGCTCCGCAAATACCCACTGACTCAGCACCTTGCAATAGATCCAAGTCAATTTCCGTTTCGTTCTCAATAAAATAACTTCTTTCGTTCACTGTCTTACAAACACTGTAGAGCGCCTTCCCATTGCTACTTTTTTTACCACTAACAAACAAAATGACATCATGTTTGAGGGCAAATTTTTCAAGCTGTGGTTCTCTATTGGAGACTTGTCGACAAATACTGTCATTGGCGGTGAACGCTTCGAGGTTTAGTTGGCCGTTAGCCTCACCTATTCGCTTTTCTATCTCGCTTTTGATGTGATAGAAGCCTTTTGTGCTTTTGGTCGTCTGGCTGTACAGTGTTACAGGCCTATTGTAGTCTATTTTGTCAAGATCTTCATCGGTCATGACCACTATCGCCTCTTTATTCGTTTGACCGGCCAATCCAATCACCTCCGCATGACCATTTTTACCATAAATGACAATTTGACCATCCTGTTGACTCATTTGATCATAGGAGTGCTTGACCCTATTCTGTAGTTTCAGCACTACCGGACAAGATGCGTCAATCAGTTCTATATTGTTTTTTAGAGCAATGGCATAGGTTTCCGGAGGCTCACCGTGCGCTCTGATCAGCACTTTGCAATCTCGCAAACCTTCTAGCTCCTCTTTGCTGATCACGCGTAATCCCTTGGCATGAAGCCGCTCTACTTCCATATCGTTGTGGACGATATCTCCAAGGCAGTAAAGCTCTCCACCTTCTTCCATTTCATCCTCTGCCATCTGTATGGCAAACTCCACTCCGAAACAGTAACCCGATTTTTCGTCAATCTCTATCTTCATACGGCTGGATTCTACTTCAAATATCCCTATCAAGGTTTCCTTTTGCAAGTTTTAGTATGTCTTTGACCTGCTGTTCAATAGTAATGTTCGAAGTATCTATCACTATTGCATCATCGGCCTTGCGCAGCGGACTGTCAGCCCTGGAGGTATCAATCTTGTCACGAGTACGCAAGTTGTTAAGCACTTCTTCTTTTGAAACATTCTTGCCTTGTACCAGCAATTCTTCCCATCTCCGCTCAGCCCGAATCTCGTCAGAAGCGGTCATAAATATTTTCAAATCTGCATCTGGAAAAACGACCGTCCCGATATCTCTTCCGTCCATTACTACCCCACCTACCTCGCCCATCGCACGCTGCTGTGCCACAAGCTGTCGTCTTACCGCTGAGATTGCGCTTATTTCACTTACCAGATCAGAGACTTCTATTCCCCTGATCTCGGACTCTACGTTTTCATCGTTTAGATAAGTCTCCTGATCTCCTGTAGCTTCATTGAGTACGAAGTTGATTTTGATGCCCTCCAATGCTTCCTGCACCTTTTCCGGTAGGGATATATCTACGCTACCGCGAATAAAGGCCAGCGTGACCGCACGATACATCGCACCCGTATCTACATAGATGTATCCGAGCTCAGCAGCCACTCTCTTAGCCGTGGTGCTCTTGCCCGTACCCGAATAGCCATCAATAGCTATGACAATACCTTTGCTCATTAGCAGTCTTTGATTGGACAGGGAATGGGCTTTCCTTTTTTAAGTTTTTTGTGTCGGCGTGAATGATTGGGAGTCGGCCGACAGTCTTGCAGCATAAAACCGCAAAAGACTAATAATAATAATGTGTGTGAAATCCTGAACTTCAAAACATCGTAGTTTTAAGCAAATATAGTTTCCAAGCTGGCCATTCGACCTAAACCAGACAACAAATTCTCATGAACAGCATCAAAGCCAACCTTATCGATATTTCCACGCGATCTACCTATCCCGTCAAAATAGAATTTGATAGCCATATTCGTCATGTGACGCGAATCGAGGAGCAAGTGGATACCTACGTACTTCCCGGTTTCGTAGATGCACACGTTCATATTGAGAGCTCCATGCTCGTACCCTCAGAGTTTGCGAGGTGGGCGGTGGTTCATGGCACAGTCGGGACAGTCTCCGATCCCCATGAGATTGCTAACGTCCTCGGCATGGAAGGCGTGAAGTACATGATAGAAGATGGGAAGCAGGTCAACTTCAAATTTAACTTTGGGGCACCCTCGTGTGTGCCGGCTACTACTTTCGAGTCAGCTGGTGCTGTGATTGACGCAAAGGATGTCAGGGAGCTACTAGAGATGAAGGAGATCAGGTACCTGGCGGAAATGATGAACTGGCCAGGTGTACTCTACAATGATGAAGATGTCTATAAAAAGCTGGATCATGCCAAGTCGCTAGGATTACCCATCGACGGTCATGCGCCCGGCCTGAAGGGAGAAGAGGCTACAAAATATGCCTCAGCCGGAATCTCTACCGACCATGAGTGCTTCACCCTTGAAGAAGCGCTTGACAAGCTCAAGGCCGGAATGAAAATCATCATCCGGGAAGGTAGTGCAGCTAAGAACTTCGAAGCGCTTATACCGTTAATCGCTGACTATCCTGATCGCATCATGTTCTGCTCTGATGATAAGCATCCCGACTATCTCATGATCAGCCATATCGATGAGCTTGTTCGCAGGTCGCTTGCAAAAGGGTACGACCTATATAGTGTGCTGAAAGCAGCTTGCATCAATCCAGTAAAGCATTATGACCTTGAAATCGGGCTGCTAAATGAAGGCGATCCTGCTGATTTTATTCTGGTGGATGATCCGGAGCAATTCAACATTCTCCAAACCTGGATTAATGGGGAGATGGTGTCTAAGGACGGTAGTACATTGATTGAACCAAAGGTCAGTCAGGTGCTCAACAACTTCAGTGCTTCCAAAATATCTATAGCAGACCTACAACTGGAAGTCACAGGCACAGAACTACAAACCATAGTCGCGATTGACCATCAATTGATCACTGAGAGCGAATGGCATCCAATCAGCGTGCTCAATGCAAATCAGGTAAGCCTCGATCACGATATACTCAAGCTCGTGGTGATGAACAGGTACAACCAGTCCAAACCTGCAGTGGCTTTCATTAAAAACTTTGGATTAAAATCTGGTGCCATTGCTTCTACGGTGGCTCACGACTCTCATAACATCATTGCGGTAGGAACCAGTGATGAATCGCTATCCCGGGCAATCAATCAACTCGTCGAATGTAAAGGTGGTGTCTCGGCGGTAAGTCATGAGCAGTCGCACGTACTCCCCCTACCTGTGGCAGGCTTGATGAGCACAGCAGATGGCGCTGAAGTAGCCCGGCTATACACCAAGATTGATGACTTCACAAAAGAGGTACTTGGATCAACACTCACCTCCCCCTTCATGACGCTTTCTTTCATGGCGCTTCTCGTCATCCCGTCCGTAAAACTGAGTGATCAGGGTCTTTTTGACGGGCAGGAATTCAAGTTCACACAGGTTTTCCGGTAGGAAGCCTTCCAAATACAAGCATGTCTCAGCCGCCAAAGTGAGACATTTGATTAAATTACGATCACAAGAAAATCAAATTATTAAGATGTCACACTTACGATTTACTGCCCTCCAGGAAGTACAAAAAAGATCCAAAATCGATGTTGAAGCTCCTTCCGAAAAAGTATCCGACTACTTCGGTGAACTCACCTTCGGCTATGAGCAAATGCGGAATACGCTTTCACCGGAGATGTTTAGTCGGGTGGATAATGCGATACGAAAGCGACGAAAGATTGACGTAGAAACGGCCGATTCTGTTGCGGCTGCTGTGCGCAACTGGGCCATGCAGCATGGTGTGACACACTATACACACTGGTTTCAGCCGTTGACAGGCTCCACCGCTGAAAAGCATGACGCCTTTTATGACCCTCATAAGGGCATAGAGACGCTCAAGGGTGGTGAATTGACGCAGCAAGAGCCGGATGCGTCCAGCTTTCCTAGTGGTGGGATACGCACGACTTTTGAAGCTCGCGGGTATACTGCATGGGATCCCAGTTCCCCTATTTTCATTGTGGAGAAGACGCTATGTATCCCAACAATCTTCGTTTCCTACACGGGTGAGGCGCTTGATTATAAAGCCCCGCTGCTTAAAGCATTGAAAGCTGTCGATAAAGCTGCCACGCGCGTTTGTAAGCTTTTTGATCGTGAGGTGACGAAAGTGACCGCTTCACTCGGCTGGGAGCAGGAGTATTTTGTGATTGACGAGGCTCTTTTCGCAGCTCGGCCCGACCTGGTTATGAGCGGACGGACAGTCTTTGGGCACAATCCTGCCAGGGGTCAGCAGCTCGATGATCATTATTTTGGAGCCATTCCTACCAGAATATTGGACTTCATGCGGGAATTTGAGATCGAGTCTCATCGACTGGGCATTCCCCTTCGCACGCGTCACAATGAGGTGGCGCCCTCACAGTTTGAGGTAGCCCCTATGTTTGAAGAAGCGAATGTAGCAACTGACCACAACTCGCTGCTCAAGGATGTCATGAGTAAGGTCGCCAAGAAGCACAAAGTGAAGGTGCTGTTTCACGAAAAGCCTTTCGCAGAGCTGAATGGCAGTGGAAAGCACAATAACTGGTCACTGGTCACGGATACAGGTGTCAACCTTTTCCAGCCAAGTAGCAGTGCCCGAGAAAATCTGCAGTTCCTCACCTTCCTTGTTATTACAATTAAGGCGGTATATGATCATGCTGATCTGCTTCGAGCCACCATCGCTTCAGCTGGTAACGACTTTAGACTAGGTGCGAATGAAGCACCACCGGCCATCATATCCATCTTTCTGGGTGATACGCTGACCAACATACTGGACGAACTGGAAAACAACGGCAACATCAAAGTGGAGAAGGGCGACAACATCTACATGAAATTGGGGATCGATCAGATACCCGAAATCATACTGGACAACACAGACCGTAACCGCACCTCTCCATTCGCTTTTACGGGTAATAAGTTTGAATTCCGGGCGGTAGGGTCTGACCAGAATGTCGCGAACCCTATGACCGTGCTCAACCTGATTGTAGCAAGTCAACTGGAAGCCTTTCATAAGGAAGTAACTGCACAAACAGATAAGGGCAAGGAACGACGACTTGCCATCATTGATATCCTGCGAGAGTATGTCAAAGCCTCTAAGAGCATCAGATTCGAAGGTGATGGCTACTCCGACGAGTGGGTGAAAGAAGCGAAAAAGAGAGGTCTTAGCAATGTGAGAGACACGCCGAGAGCGCTGGACTTTCTGGTAAGCAAGTCAGTCAAGACTTTATTCAAGAACTCTGGTGTCATGACCGAGGTAGAGATAGATGCCAGGCATGAGATCATGTTGGAAAACTATATCATGAAGGTGCAGATCGAATCCCGCGTCATGGGTGACTTAGCACTGAACCATATCATACCTACCGCAATAGTCTACCAAAACAAGCTTATCCAGAACGCCAAAGGATTGAAGGAGCTTGGACTAGATAACTCGGAGATCGTGGATGATATCAAAACCATCTCAGGTTACATCGTGCAGATAGAGCAGTCTGTAGCCGCCATGACGGAGGAGCGCAAAAAGGCCAATAAAATGGAATCCGCCAGAGATCGCGCAATCGCCTACTGCGATAAGGTCAAAGAGCAGCATTTTGATAAGATCAGGTATGCCGTGGACAAGCTGGAGCTCTTCGTGGATGACAATGACTGGCCACTCATCAAGTACAGGGAGATGTTGTTTATTAGGTAAATCAATGACTGGAGGAATCGGCTTTTCTAAGCAAGGTGAAATAAGTGGCAGGCAAAATCGTGGTTTGCTTAAGAAGAAAGAGCCATTTCAACGAATCAGGGATAATAAGTTTCTGAAACCTATTCACCTTATATACAAAGTCACCAAAAAACTCCTGAAAGAGTTAGCGCTAATAAAGTCTGAGAAAGCAAAAAGCGGAAAATGGATTCGGAGAATCTTGACTTTGCTTATAATCGGTATTTTGTCTTTCTATCTTCTATTCGTACTCCAATAAATACTTGGAGATTATCATTTCAAGCTCACTCTCTTTCAAAATAAAGCTCACTTTTGTGGTAATTTGAGCTACAAACAATTGCGTAATGAGCTTGAAAATCGGAATAATAAATCGCAAAGGGTCTTTTCAGCTGTGACAATAATTTCATAGTGATTGCCTATTAGCAAAAAGTAATCTATGAGAATAGTAACTGGTCACTTGGTCATACTTGCTCTGTTCATTTTCAGCTGCAAAACCTCCACCCCACCCTCCACCAGTCTGCAACTCATCGAAACCGGAGTAGCCAGCTGGTACGGGCCCAACTTCGATGGCAAGCCGACAGCTACAGGGGAAATCTATAATATGAAAGGACTGACGGCAGCCCATCGCACCCTACCCTTCAATACCATGGTCAGGGTCGAAAACCAGGATAATGGCAGGTCTGTGACTGTTCGTGTGAATGATAGAGGCCCTTATGCTAAGAACAGGATCATTGATCTCTCGAAAGCAGCTGCTGAGAAGCTAGACATGATCGGCCCGGGTACAGCCAATGTCAGGCTATATGTATCAGAAGATGCCCTGGAGGGCACAAAAATCACCGACCTCAAAGTCCCGCACTACACGATCCAGCTGGGCAGCTATGAGGATCAAGCCTCTGCGATTAGCCGAGCTACAACTTTAAAGGGAGCCAGAGTCGAAGAAGTGCGGGTCGGGCAAACGACCCTCTACCGCCTCTACTATGGATTGTTCACCGATCCGGATAAAGCGAGGCAAGAACATGCCAGGCTGAAGGCTCAAGGTTGGGATGGCTTTGTCAAGCAAGTCGAGAACTGATGCTGCTCCATTTTTTTATCAGAAAAATAATCTTGCCCTAATTCAGGAATGACCTAAACCTTTTGGTTGTTGACACGTTCTTTGATAGTAATGCTATCATTAATAATTATATTACTATCAATAGTCAATGCTGATGATGCTGGTCACCAAGCCTCGTCAGAAGATGACAGTCAATAATAAAAAGGAAACTCTTCATACTTCATATTAGTTTGCGCAAAAGCCATCTCATAGTAGATGGCTTTTATTTTGCACTCGCAATTACTCCCTCCATCACCTCGATTGCTTGCCCCAGCTCTTCTTTGGAGATGTTGAGCGGCGGCACCAATCTGATGGTATTCCCTGCCGTGGCATTCGCGATGACCCCTTGCTCAAGCATCTCCAAGACCAATGGCTTAGCCTCGATCGTCAGTTCGATACCTATCATCAAGCCCAGACCTCTGATTTCCTTCACCAAAGGATGACCTTTGAATCTGGAGGTCAATTCAGACTTCAGCCAGGTACCAGTATCGGATGCTTTTTGCGATAGCTGCTCCTCCTCGATGACACCAATAGTCGCTAACGCTGCGGCGGCAGCCATTGGGTTACCACCAAAAGTAGTACCGTGATCGCCAGGATCGATAGCGCCTCCTACCCGCTCGCTTGCCAGCACTGCGCCCACTGGCATGCCACCGCCCAAGGCTTTAGCCAAAGGCATCACATCCGGCTTCACGCCAAAATGTTCGAAAGCAAACATCTTTCCCGTACGACCCATACCACATTGAATCTCATCGAGAATCAGCACAATATTCTCCCGGTCGCACAATGACCGAACCTTTTTCAGATAGCCTTCATCCACAATATTCACCCCACCTTCACCCTGCACAGTTTCCATCATGACAGCCGCGATATCATCTGTGATTGCGGCTTCAAGCGCCTCAAAATCATTGAAAGGCACATGTAAATACCCTTGAGGTATTGGATCAAAGCCGATCATCATAGCCTGCTTTCCCGTTGCTGCCACGGTTGACATAGTTCTACCGTGAAAGGCATTTTTCATGGTAATGATCGTGCCCCCACGACCATTTTTGCTGGCGTACTTCCTGGCGACTTTCATCGCACCTTCTACCGCCTCTGCTCCACTATTGCTCAGGAAAACATACTGAAGGCCGGAGAGTTTGGCTAGTTTTTGCGCTAGCTGCACTTGCGGCTGATTCACAAAAAAATTCGAAATGTGCATGAGTCGCTGTGCCTGCTCAGCTATGGATGCCGTGACTTTTGGATGGCAGTGACCCACATTGAGCACCGCTATCCCTGCCAGGAGGTCTATGTACTCCTTCCCATTGATGTCCCACACCTTCGACCCACTGGCGCGATCAAACGCCACAGGAAACCTTCTAAAGGTCGGTAATGAATGAAGTTGATCAATGGCTAGTAAGTCTTGCGTATCCACGGGCGTATCTTTTGAAAAACAAAGATTGTCTGGATATTCGGCTCTATCAACCTTCAACAAATATTTTCCATTTTATCAAAACGGCCCCCTTCCGATTGACATATTCCCAATAGCAGCGTATTGATTTTTTCTTATCTTCAGATCGCCAACAACTATTCATTATGAGTCGCTTTCCCCTATTCCTTATTCCCTTATTGTTCTTTGCATGCGCTGAGCAGCAATCTTTCGACCTTGTCATCAACGGCGGTACCGTCTATGATGGCACAGGACAGCCGGGCATCATAGCTGATATCGGCATCAATGCTGACACCATTGCCTTTATCGGTGATTTGTCTTCAGCTACCGCAAAAGAGACCATCGACGCGAGCGGTCTGGCCGTGGCACCCGGATTTATCAATATGCTCAGCTGGTCGGTAAGCTCGCTGATCGAGGATGGCAGGTCCATGGGGGATATCAAGCAAGGCGTGACACTGGAGGTTTTTGGAGAGGGGTGGTCGATGGGCCCCCTATCGGAAAAAATGAGGAAAGAGGAGATGAGAAATCAGGGCGAAATCAAGTATGACATCACCTGGACTACCCTCGGAGAATATCTTGAATACCTCGAAGAAAAGGGGGTCAGCCCTAATGTGGCCTCCTTCGTAGGTGCCACCACCCTGAGAATTCATCAGATTGGTAAAGATGATCGACCTCCGACAGCCGCTGAGCTGGACAGTATGCGCATTCTGGTAAGGGAAGCTATGGAGGAAGGTGCCCTAGGTATCGGCAGCTCCTTGATCTATGCACCCGCTTTTTATGCGAGTACAGATGAGTTGATCGCACTATGCGAAGTGGCTGCTGAGTATAATGGCACCTATATTTCGCATATGCGAAGTGAGGGCAACCGACTGTTGGAGAGTGTGGATGAGCTCCTTCGAATCTCCAATGAGTCGGGCATAGATGCTGAAATCTATCATCTCAAGGCAGCAGGAAGTGACAACTGGGACAAAATGGATCAAGTGATCACGAAGGTCGATTCGGCACGAGCCGCCGGGCTCAATATAACTGCAGATATGTACACCTACACTGCGGGCGCTACGGGGCTGGATGCTTCCATGCCGCCATGGGTACAAGCTGGTGGCTATGAGTCATGGGCAAACCGCTTACGCGATCCGGCCATTCGTGCCAGGCTCAAAGAAGAAATCGCGACCCCCAGCGACGACTGGGAAAACCTCTACCTGGGTGCAGGGTCGACTGATAATATCATTTTGGTGGGTTTCAAAAATGACTCGCTGAGGTTCCTAACGGGAAAAACGCTCACCGAAGCGGCAGAGATGCTCGGTAAGGACCCCATTGAGACCATGATGGACCTGGTGATTGCAGATGGAAGCAGAGTGGGTACAGTCTACTTCATGATGACCGAAGAAAACATCAAGAAGAAAATCCAGATTCCCTGGATGCGCTTCGGATCTGATGCAGGTTCGTTGGCAACAGAAGGTGTGTTTATCAAAACCAGCACTCACCCCCGCGCCTACGGCAACTTTGCTCGGCTGCTGGGTAAATATGTGAGAGATGAAAAAGTCATCCCTATGGAAGAGGCCATTAATAAGCTGACACTCGCTCCCGCAACTACTTTGAAGATAAAGAAGCGCGGGAAGCTCGCGCAAGGCTATTTTGCAGACCTGGCCATTTTCGACCCTTCGAAAGTGCAGGATAAAGCCACCTTTGCAGAGCCTCATCAGTACAGTGAAGGCATGGTGCATGTGTTCGTCAATGGTGAACAGGTCTTAGCCGATGGAGAACACACCGGCGCATTTCCCGGTAGGGCAGTAAGAGGACCCGGCTGGAAACAATAAATGATTGATATGAATTTCAGAACGAATATTGTCCTGCTCCTGCTCATCGGAGTGATGTGGTCTTGTGCCGAAAAGAAGGAAGTGATACCCGCTGATTTGGCCATCACGAACATTACGATAGTGGATGCCGAAAGTGAGCCACTACCCAATATGACTGTGCTGCTCAAAAGAGATAGAATCGTCGCTATCGGTGCTGAGTTGTCCTATACTGATGAGGTGGAAGTTATTGATGGTACTGGTAAGTTTCTGATGCCGGGATTGTGGGACTTTCATGTACACCTGACCTTTGATTCACTGATCACCCCGTCGATGTACGATCTGTTCCTCGCCAACGGGATCACCAGTATTCGGGATACCGGCGGGCTACTCGAGAAGATGTTGCCTATGAAGGCGCAGGCCGAAAGTGATCCTACCAGATACCCTCGATTGAAGTGGGCCGGGCCTCTGCTGGATGGAAAGACGGTGGTATACGATGGCAGCACTAACCCTGAAATAGGCGTGGGCGTAGCTACCCAAGAAGATGTTCGTGCCATAATCGCGCAGCTCGAGGCAGCCGGCGTAAACCTGCTCAAGGCCTACGAGATGCTCAGCCCGGAAGTATATCAGGCTATATTGGCGATCGCTAAGGAAAAAAACCTGCCTGTGACAGGGCATGTGCCGTTAAGCATGGATGTCATCACCGCGTCCAATGCGGGACTCAGCAGTATGGAGCATTTTCGGAATATCGAAATGTCAGCAGCAGCCAATGCTCCTGAGCTATTAGAAGATCGGCTCAGGCTACTCAAGGAAGGTCAGTCTACGCCCGGCAGTACGCTGAGGAGTAGCATCCACAGCGCCCAGCGGATAGAAGCGGTTCGTAATCTCGACTCCACGAGGTTGGAGGCTATTGCCGCAGCACTTGCAACCAATAACACGGTGCAAATACCAACTCTCGCAATCGCCGGAGCGCGTATGCATGCGTTATGGGAGCAAGAAGACTGGCTTGCAACGTTTGATGGCCTATCGGAAAATGCGAGGACGGCCTGGATGAAAAATGCTGCTGCTATGAGTGCTTCTAAAGCTTCTCCTGACAACATAGAATATGCCCAATTTTGCTACTCGCTGGTCAGGTACCTCGCAGACAGAGGGGTGAAAATACTGGCGGGCACGGATACTCCCATTGCGCTGTTGACACCAGGTTTTAGCTTACACAAGGAGTTGGAGTTTCTCGTCAATGCAGGTTTGAGTGAGCGCGAGGCGCTGGCTGCTGCCACTACACTACCTGCTCAGTATTTTGGTTTAGAAGCAGAGCTAGGATTGGTCAAAAAAAATTACTTGGCGGATTTGGTTATTCTAGATGCGGATCCGCACAAGAGCATTTCCAGTACGCAAAAAATATCCGCAGTAATCCGAAATGGACAACACTATGATAGACAAGCGCTAGATCAACTGTTGAAGAAGTAAGCTAAACCTTGAGGGAAGGTGAGGTCATGGGCAGTGTAAACCACACTGACGTCCCCTTACCTACTTCGCTCTTGATCCCCATTTCACCTTTGTGCATGTCTACAAACTCTTTGCAAAGCATTAAGCCAAGGCCAGACCCCAGTTCTCCGCTCTCGGTTTTAAGACTTTGGACGGCTCCCTTGAGCAATTGAGTCTTTCGTTCTTCGCTAATGCCGACCCCTTTGTCCGCTATAGTAAACCTTATGAAGTCGCCATGTCGTGCAGAGGTTATTAAAATATCCGTTGCTTCATAGCTGAACTTTATGGCGTTGGTGAGCAAGTTTCTAACTATTAGCTTAACCAATGAAGCATCAGCATACAGTTCAATGTCTGCCTCAATAGAGTTGACAATATTCAATTGTTTCTTATCAATCTCAGATTGGAAAACTGATACTGTTTCATCAATTAACTCCTTGGGGTAGATTCGCTCAGGTGCGGAAGAAAAGCCATAGATCTGGCTCTTTGCCCACATCAGAATGTTTAAGAGAAATCCGCTGACCTCCCTCAATCGGCCATGAAGATCATTTACCATTTCTTTAAACTCTTCTTCCGATAGGTCGGAGTTTTTCACGAGTTGCATGAGTGAATCCATATTGGCCAGTGGGCCCTTTACGTCATGCGAAATCACAGCAAGCATCTTATTCTTAAAAGCATTCAGTTCTTCCAGCTCCTGAGTTTGCTTCGCAAGTCGTTCATTCTTATTCTGAATGTCAGTATTGGCCACCAAAAGCTGCAAAGTCCGCTTGTTGACGGCTCTTTTTAGCATCACACTATATATGATCAGGAATACAATCACCACCATTATCGCTGAAATTGCGATTTTAATGATCTGCAGAAGTTCTTCATTTGCGGTGGCTCGTTGATTCCTGATTTCAGAATAGAGAAACTTGTCCCAATCTGTTTCACCTTCAATTACGCCGAACTGTCGAGACACCTTTTCCATATTTACCCACTTGGCCTTGGTACTGTAGCCTATCGGAAACAGGTTGGGCAGGATGAGTGAGTTGATGACCACATCAGCTTCTCTTTCAAGGTCTGCCTGTGTCTTTTCTTTATTGTACTTTGTCCTGATCAGATCAATCAGTTCCTCTGGATGAGATGCGGCATATTGCCAACCCTTGATGGTAGCCTTATACATTTTCTCTACCCGATCCGGGTTGATCTCCAATTCGCGTTGATGCGTCACCAGACACTCGCCATAGAAGTCCACGCCATATTCCAGCGGTTTGAAGGTAATGTACTTATCGGGATCCAATGGTGGATCAAGCAAGTAGCGCGATACTGCGTGTAGTTCACCGGTTTCCAATAGATGCTTCAGCGAAGTAGGCCCGGAGTTGTTGATGCTGTCTATGTTAAGGCCGGCACTGACCAGCATCGCCATATTTTCTGCACCAGTACCGATATTTCGACCTTCGAGATCAATCAGATAATTGATACCTAAGTCTCTACGTGCGACAAGGGATAAGGGGGAATGTTGAAAGATCGCTGCAACCAGCAGAAGTTCATTGCGCCTATTGAGACCAAGAAGTTGGCTGCCAGTACCTATAAAGTAGTCATATGCTGCGAGCGAATCAATATCAATAAATGGTGCCCCTATGCCAGTATAGAATTCTACCTCAAGGCCTTCATCTCTGTAGTAGCCTTTCTCATAAGCAGCAATATATCCCGCGAATTGAAACTGAAACTGATATCCGAGATGGAGGGAAACACTATCCAATTTCTGAGCCCCTAGATCAGTGATTACTGATAGGTAAATGAAAAAAGGAAGAAAAAGAGAAGCTAGCTTCATTGAGGTTGACTCATAGCCTTTTTTTAAAGCTACAGTTTTTACTATCAATCAACCAATTGACTACTGAGATGGTCAGCCATTGACGCAAAAAAAACTCCCGATCAAATAGAATCGGGAGCTAACCAGGAGGAAAACCAACCAATCTCCTCAACTAGCATTGTTATTACCGGCTGTTAAACCGTTGTTTGAAAGACATTCAGATCCTTTTTTAATACGGGTATTTTTCTTACTCTCACCCCTGTCGCATCGTAGAGTGCATTGAGTATTGCTGGTGCCAGTGGGGGTGTACCCGGTTCACCTAACCCACTGGGCGGTTCCTCGCTAGGCACAAAGTGTACTTCCATCTCGGGTGTCTCATCCATTCGCACCAATCGATTATCATGAAAATTGCTACGCTTAATTCTGCCCCCATCGATCTCCACTCCGCCGTATTGTAAAGCAGACAATGCGAAGATGATGCTACCTTCAATTTGCCCGATTCCAAAATGCGGGTTGACTACAGTACCGCAGTGGACAACACTACGGACCCTATCTACCTTAAACCCATTGTACGTGCTATTATCAATGGTAACCTCAGCAACATGCGCACAGACCGTAGCACCAAAGTTCTCTACGGCCAAGCCGACACCCTTACCAGGAACGCTACTTTTAGCATACCAGCCTTTTGACTTGACTGTCTCCAATACCTCCTTGAATCGACTGTTCAACATGGTCTCGTAGCTGTATACCCTATCAGCAAAACTGTCGGTACCTATTTTTTCGATTTCGTGACTCATCAAGTCCAGTCTGAATTGGAGTGGATCCTTGTCCAGTTTGCCAGCCAATTCGTCAATGAACGATTCCCGGCCCAGAGAAGAACTATGCTCAGCCACACTCCGCCAGGCGCCTGTATGCACTATAGAAGGCTCAAACTCGAAGTAGGTACGGACATTGGGGAAATAGTAGGGTATCTCCCACTGCTGAGAACCAGAATGATAATTCTCGGTTCTGGTGATGCTCGAATGCCAGCCTAAGACTTCCTTCTGTGGGGAAATGACTGCTTCAAAAATCGACTTCTGGTACGGGTGGAAATAATCATGCTCGATCTCATCTTCCCTGGTCCAGGTGACCTTTACCGGTAGGCTCAGCTCTTTGCTTAGGAACACAGCCTCCATCGTGGAGTCTGCATAGAAGCGACGGCCAAATGACCCTCCCGAATTGCAAACGTTGACTTTGATCTTATCAAGAGGTAAATCCGTAAGCTTGATGATCTCGTTACTCACACGCTCGCCAGATTGGGTTCCGACCCAAACCTCACAGCGGTCATCTGTGTAATGCGCCGTTGCATTGATCGGCTCCATCAGAGCGTGCGCCTGATATGGGTTGTCATAGGTCGCCCGGAAAACCTCATTTCCCTCTTCTGACTTTAAGCCCTCATAGTCGCCTCTCTCAAATATCGCCTCCTCTGTTTCTTCAGCCTTTTGCGTCAATCGTAATTCCAATTCAGTAAGGGACGCACCGGCAGTATCATAATCCCAATTGATTCTAAGCCTTTTTCTGGCCTTGATAGCACTCCAGGTATTCTTTGCAATCACAGCCACTCCCGCTTGCACAAAATGATCCTCGACAGCTCCTGTCATCTGTGGCACAGCGATGATGTCAATCACACCATTCACTTTCCGCGCCTCAGTATCATCATAGTCTCTGAGTGTTCCTTTATAGACAGGGCATTTTTCTATTGAGGCATATACCATCCCCTCCACTTCTACATTGATACCGTAATTGGCCTTACCTCTAGTCACGTCCTTAGTGATGAGGTTTTTGACAGGCTTTCCTATGTAGACGAATTCATCGACCTTCTTCAATGGCGGATTTTCGGGTACGGTCATCTTAGCGGCATCCTCAGCAAGGTCTCCAAACGACAGTCGCTCATTTGTCGCCGGATTGATCACCTCGCTGTTGGCTACCTGTAAAGTGCTGGCGTCCACTTGCCATCTTGCCGCTGCAGTCTCCTTGAGCATCTCACGCGCAGTGGCTCCTGCCGTACGCAATACATCCCACATTTTGGCGATCGTAGAGCTGCCACCGGTGGTACCCATCTCGCGTGAGGTGAACTTTGGGTCAAAGGGTGATCTGACCAGCGATACCCTATTCCAATCCGCACCCAGTTCGTCAGCCAATATCATAGGCAGTCCCGTACCCGAACCTTGCCCCATCTCGTGCTTGGTCAGTTTAAATACAATATTTCCATCTGCATCGATGGTAAGGAAACTGTTGAGCTCCGCCTGACCATTGTTGAGCATTCTGCTAAGGGCAGCTGCTCCTGGTGTGGATATGGCCATCATAAATCCGCCTCCGGCCAGTGCTGATACTTTGATGAAGTTTCTTCTGTTCGTTTTCATGACATTCTGGTTTTGGCTGCTTCGTTGATCGCTTTCTTGATTCTCGGGTAGGTACCACAGCGGCAAAGGTTGCCTTTCATGGCGCGGTTGATGTCCTCATCCGAGGGACTTGGATTGCGGTCCAGTAAGGCTGCTGCAGTCATGATCTGACCTGTCTGACAGTAGCCACACTGTGGCACATCTATCTCTTGCCAGGCGAGCTGTACAGGATGGTCTCCCGACTCAGATAGCCCTTCGATCGTGGTGACATTCTTGCCAGCCAATTTCCCGATAGGGAAACAACACGCCCTAATCGGTAGTCCATCGATATGCACTGTGCATGCACCGCACTGCGCGATACCACAGGCGTACTTGGTGCCGTGAAGCTTGAGTTCGTCGCGGAGTACCCAGAGCAGTGGGGTATCAGGATCTAAATCGACCGAATGATTTTGCCCATTCACAAGTAGTTGAAATGATGCCATAATTATAGTTTTTGGGAGCTTTTGAGATTGGATTGCGATAGCAAGGGCGCTTCATTGCCCCAGTTATTTTGTATGTAATTGACCACCTGGACGAGTTCCTCATTACTCAGGCTCACCGCCTTCATCCCGTCGACATTGCCTGATCCATGTCGAATGATGTTGAGTGCATTGTCAGTGATCGCCTCGGTAAACTGAGGTTTGAGCAGTGAGGGGTATGCACCGTTGAGGCCGTCACCGCTCGGACCATGGCAGCTAATACAATGAGTGATATAAACTTCCTCTCCTTTGGCGAGCTCTGCCTTTTCCTCGGCCGTAAATCGCTCACAGGAAATCAGAAAAACGAACAGTAGGGACAATAAAGGAATGGTCGGGTTGCGCATATAGGTATCAACAGGTTTAGATGTAAACTCATATACACTAAAAGCTTAATCTCAGTTTGCGCAGGCAAGCTTATGACCGATCCTGCACGATAAACAGCATGGCCAGGTCAACCAACTACAACGTCGGGTCAGTAGGTCTGCGTGCGAAATGGATATCGTGTAAAGCTGGATACCCCACTTGCATTTCTATCAAATTTGCCGATACAGTTCCGCTGATATCGGGCATCAAAGCTCGGGGAGCTGGGCGAGAGTGTTTGAGGCATCTCACTACCGTGAATAAAGAAAAAGACAGTGGTAGTGCCATACTTGGTATAGGGCATCATCTGCCCGTATTGCTCCATCTCCTGCCACAGGGTGTCACTGAGGCTGACGGTATATTTTCTAAGTATCGGCCCGGTGTTGTTCTCATTGCGGTAGAAAGCGACCTCTTTAAAATCCCCTGACAGGTCGTCCACTGTATCCTGAGAGAAACTAGTCCAGAGGATGATAGTGATGATAACCGTGATGGAGATGAAAAATAGGCGCTGCATGATGGTAAAGGTACTTGAAGGTTGATAAACTGCCGCGCCTTATAAAAGTGCGGCAACTGCTGTTGTAGAAGCTTAGCGCTGGTGAAAATCGATCTGGCTAACTCCGCGGCATTAAAAAAGCCTACATCAGCTGGCGCCAATGCAGGTCCTCGATTAATGTAACCTGAGTTCCACTTTAAATCCCTATAAAACTGTCATATCGCAGTGTAACCCGCCTTGCCGGCGAGGCAGGCGGAGATATCTTCTTAAAATGGAGGGAAGAACTATGTTCTCATTTCAGCTTTAATCACTAATAAGGTTTCCTGCCCTCCGGCAGGCGGGCTCCTAATGTACCAATGACGAATATTATACTGTCAGTCTGAGCTTGTCGAAGACTTTTTGGCAAGGTGCTGCGAAGTATCCTTCGACAAGCTCAGGATGACAGGCACTTTGGAGCTATTCGTCATTTCAATTTGTGCGTTTGAAACCCAAATGTTAGGTCTCGAAAAGACAGTTTTACAGGGATTTAAAGGTTTGATTAATCGAACCAAGTTGGTAAGAAAGCAGACTAATGTGCCTGCTGATCGGCCAACACCTCCATCATCTGACTGTGATGCCGCATTGAGTGAGCTACGATTACTAAAAAAAGTTGATAGGCATCAGCCGGACCATAGGGAGACTTGCCAAAGTGGTTTCTAAGTTCGAGCTTGTCATTCATTAGATATTTTTCAAGTTCTGCTCTTGACCCGGTGAGGGCCTCAATTGCATCAGATTTGGATCGAAGTTCTCCCTGTGGCTCCAGCGGAGTTTTTACCTTCGTACTGCGATCTGATATTTTCGAAATGAGCCACGCATCTTTGTTCTTGGTACTCATATCATTATTTGCCTCTGTAGTCAGCGCCTGCTGCACTTGATCAAAGACAGCCTCTTCAGCAAGTAGAATATGTTCGGCACATTCCTGAATACTCCATCCACCACCGGCGGGTTTGTAGGTCCACTGAGACTCATCCAGCTCATTAAGCGTACTGATGATATTAGCCTTGGTGACCTCTAGATAGTCCAACAAGAACGACCGTTCCTGCTTCGATATCCTACCATTTTGCGCCAATACCTGATGCGCTCCAAGTAAACTGATCATTGCGAATGCGATAATTAATTTTTTCATGATTCGATTTTTTTGTGAATTGAAGATGTGGGAGGCGACAACACCAATATACTAGTGTGACTCCCGCTGAGCTAGACCAACGCGACAAAGTAGCGGTCGTTGGCCATCGGCCAGTCAAAGAAGCCGAATGGTACAAATACGAGATTCAATAGCCGTCATTGGCAGGCTCATGGTGACTTCAAAATCCCTTCCCACCCAACCGCCGAGCTTTCCTTACGTTAAAAAGGTCAGATCTATTCGCAACATCTACTGATGAAATCGCTCCGTTCCCTATTGCTCAATCCTTCCATTTTTGATTTCAGTTGGTCCATTGCAGCCATTCGGTATGGCATCATTTTACTCACCGCACTGTGTGTTCCACATTTGAGGCGCGGACTTGTCCCATTTGCTGCCGACTATTCTTTTCCCATCATTTCGGTTGGTCTCATCTTCACCTTTGGATTGGTAATCTGCTCGAGCTCCTGGATTATCACGAACGTGTATCGCCCGCGCATTTTCGACAACTCGCAGATCGACCCAAAAGGCATTTTGATTTTCTTTGGAGTCAACCTGCTGAGCACAGCACTGGTCTACACTGTTATGCATCTGATCTTTTTCGGGAGCATTGGCAGCAGCCAGTTTTTTATCAACAACCTGGTGATGTGCTTTGCCATTATCATTATTGAAAACCTGGCTTTCTTATTATATGGGACCATTCGCTATCAATCCCAACCGGAGCGTGATATCAGGCGCACTTCCTTTTTGATTCCTACCGGAACCAAGAGCATCAAGCTTGACTTCAGCGAAGTATCTCATGTCTGCCTGGATAATGGCATTGTGACCATCTTCACTATCGACAATCAAAGAATCAACAGCCAATACAATACACTTGAGCAGCTCGAAGCAGAGTTGCCACCCTGTGATTTCTATCGCGCCAATCGTCAATTCATCCTAAGCCAGCAGAGCATAAAGTGTGTTGTGAAAGACAAAAACCGAAAGCTTGTGGTACAAATCAATGGTCAGGTAACTGAGAAGAATATCAATATCAGTCGCTACAAGAGTAAAGAGATCATTGACTGGATCAACATGAGCTCACAGGCATGATGCCCGCGACCGGCATTAGCCCACTATTCTAACCCTATAGTTCTCCGCTTATCCATTGAATGTCCTTCCAGCTATCTTCAAAGTAACTTTTTTAGATATCTTAGCTCCAATGGTTAGAAAACAAAAACTACAGCTACTACTGAGTATTTTATTCACAGCTTGTCTTTCTATGGGGGGCCAGGCCCAGGACCCCACCCGCTACCAGGACGAGATAGACGCTATCAACAACCGAGATATTTCCAAGGGCGGGATCATCTTCACTGGCAGCTCGAGTATCAGGCTTTGGCCCAACCTCAATGATTGGTTTCCTGAGGTGGAGGTCTATAACCTGGGGTTTGGCGGTAGCGAAACGAGCGAACTCCTCTATCACGCCAATGACCTTATCATCAAACACCAGCCCCGAAAGGTCTTTATCTACGAAGGTGACAATGATGTCAATTCTGGTAAGTCCGCGGCGCGCATCATCACGGATATGGAATTTCTGGTAAGAAAAATAGAAAAGGAGTCACCCAAAACGGAGATCTACCTGATATCTGCCAAGCCCAGTGAGGAGCGCTGGCATCTTCGGGAAAAGTATGAGGAGTTCAACGCATTGCTGGAAGATTTCTGTACTGAAAATGAGCCCGTCTTCATAGATGTATGGGACGCCATGCTTGATGCTGAAGGCGAGATCAGACCCAACCTCTATGAGGCTGATCCACTTCACGTCAATGAGAACGGCTACAAAATATGGCAGTCTCAAATCAGCCCCTATGTAAACTAATAATGAGCAGGGCCGCTCTGCTCCTGTTCGTAGGCCTGCTGTTGGCACTGGTTGGCAAGGCGCAGGTGGTATCGCTGAGCGGTACGGTCATCAATGCACAGACCGGTGAAGCGATTCCATTCGCTCACTTACAGCTCAAAGGCAGTGCCGTCGGCACTTCCACCAACCTGGAGGGGGATTTTGACCTGAAACTAAGGGCTCGCTACCTTGATGGCGGGCAGGTGCTGATGATCTCCTGCATTGGCTATGCTTCCGCTGAGATTCGGCTGGCTGCTGAAATGGATCGCGCACTGGTGGTGCGCCTCACCCCTACCGTAAAATCGCTCGACGAAGTGGTGATCAATGGTACACTCAAGCAGCAGCCCGATGATGACAGAGCGAGGCGCCTTGTTCAAAAGGCGATCCGTAAAATTCCCAACAACTATATTAAAACCGAGTCGATAGGCCGGGCCTTCTACCGACACTACTGCGCGGAGAATGACACCTATGTCAGGTTGATAGAAGCGGCACTGGACCTCTATCGATCCGGAAAGGAGCCTTACCGGAATGTCATCCCCGAGGACAATCTCGGCTTCAGGGTCAACCAACTTCGGCGCAGCTTTGACTTCACGGCCAGCTCCAAGCTCAAGCATCCTCCCTTCTCGCTCAATTTTCTGCTAAGCAATGACGTGACGGCCTATGAATATCAAAATCCGTTGCTCACACATTTCAATACGATCGATTTCTGGGTACAGGACACGACCTCTTATGAATCGGATGAGGTGGTCATCATAGGCTACTTCACTGATCAGGGTGGCACCCTTCGGGACAGGTCTTTTGCCGGGCAGCTGTATATCAACACGAGCAATTTTGTCATACTACAGCATGAGGGCACAGAGTCTTATGAGAGCAGCTATCCGACGGAGGGCACACGCTATCGTCTCGACAAGAAGGTGCAATATCTCCCCTATCAGGAAAAATACTATCTGAATCGCGCGACGAGTGACCTCACCGCCGAGTACTTTCAATATGATAGCCTGGGTGCGCCCATCGACTCGCTCGTGCATACCTCGCACATCGAGCTGATCAATACCGAGCTTGTGTTTGATGAGGTGGAGCCTGCCTATGGTAAGGAGCCGCATCAGCAGCAGTTGGTCACTATTGATTATGACTCGACGTTTTGGCATGACTACACCGTACTGCAGGCTACAAGTCTGGAGGAGAAGATCATTAATGACCTATCGGAAAAACTGGAGATCGAGCAGCAGTTTGCGCTGTACAACCAACTGCTGGAAGGAGGCGGCTCTATCATCGACTCAGATGCCTTTCAGCGGATGGCAGCCCGGTATAAGGGGCGACCCACCTACTTCATCCTGTGGTCGGCGGACCGATACCCTACCTTGCTCAACCTCATCCCTAAGGGCTACTTCAGGCGACAGGTCAAAAAGGGAAAGGCTAATCTTGTACTCGTGGGTCTGGGCATGGATGAGCCATCCTGGCGCAATCGTCGAGATGCACATCTCCTCAACCAAAAGTGGGTCATTCATGAGCGCCTGGACTATCAGCTGGACAAGGACATCTATGAGGAACTATACAATGACGTACTGCCTTACTCGCTACTCGTCGACCCTGGCGGGGAAATGGTCACCAACAATCCTCCTACACCAGGCGATAGGTTGATGAAGACGGTGCTCAAGGAGCTAAAGCGCTGATCATGATCGGATGCCGTTGGACAATTGATTTGGAAGGGTATATTTGAAAAGTAGATAACGCGCACAGCGCGCGATACGTTATCGTTAGCGAGCACTGCCAGAACGTATAAACCATGATCATAGGAAACAGAGAAACCATTTCTTTTGAACTCTCAGATTTCACGGGCGGACTGCTGAACATCAACTTCTACCTCGGCAATAGACTAATTTCAGACGAACCGATTTATGCTCCAACTTACCGTGCTTCTCTGGAACAGCTTCTTGAACAACTTAGCTCCGGAACTCTCAAGAACGAACATCTTTACGGTCTGACACCAACTGAACTCGTCAAAATTTTGGAGAGTGAAAGAAATAGCAATGAATCGCAATTTTTCCGACATCTGCTACAAATAGATGAAACAATTGATCAGTACTCAATTTATGTTTTGGAGACGAACGGAACAACGCTTTTTAGCTGGTACTGCTGGGACGAAGACAACTGCAACTCAGAACACCAACTCAACGAGATCTATTCAACAGAACTGCTAACGTCAGAACTTATTTTAACTCTTGAACGGCTAACTTCTGAACTCAATAGAGAGCTCGCTAACAGGCGCTGATCGGGCATATGTCTTAGTGCTTTCTGGCTGATTTTAGTGTAACTCGACCGTGATGTCTGCCGCTGAGAAATGGCAGTGCTTTCCACTTAGTGCAACTCGCAGGATTTTTCATCTTTCTGGGCGCAGTGCTATTCTGATACTTTGGAAGCACCGGCAGATAAGCTACTTTTATTGCTATTAATTAAGCTCGGATGCCACAGCGCCATATCTGGTTATGCACCACAAGTGTGAATGAAGATAGGAATTATCCCAACATACAAAGAGATTTTCGGTGATAACCCGCCTGAATTCAAAAATCTAATTGCAGGAATACCAACAAAGATTATAGTGGGACTTGTCTCTGTTATGAACGGAGAACTTTATCTAAATCAATCTGATCTTAGAGCGCATCTGAAATTATTGCAATTTCTTCTCCAACGACAAAGCAAGAACATGCAAGAAGAAATTCATTACAAAATTGCTCAACAGTTTGGGAGAAAAGGAGTGGACGGCTTTTCGATTTTTTCAACTCATCTTAATCTTCAGTTTCTCCACCTTTCATTGCTACATTACCATGAAGACGAGACTTTTGAAGATACTACGCCAGAACAAGAATTAAGAATTTTCAAGGCCTATCTGGTATCCACAAGCCAAATTTTCGGTAAGATGGAAATTGATACCCAAACAGATTCTCCACTCGACTACTTTAGAAAAAATACTTGGCCATTGATGATAGGCCAATTCATGTTAAACCACCCTTACAACTATTTTCTAGCAATCGTCAAATCAAAATGCTTTTTTGACGCCTTGGAATTTGAAACTGAATTTGGACAGTATGTTAGGAATTTCACAGAGAGGTTTCAAGACCCTAATTCACTGACTTATATCTTCAGATTTGCCAATACTCTTCAGTTATCACAAAAGAGAGATGAGACTCAACGATTTTCACCATTCTCCATAACCTCGGATCCACAATCCATACCTTTCTTTGATGAACTCGCAATTGACCTAAAAAAATACGGTGAGTCCTACTCTGAAAGCAAAGGAAATTTCACAGGACTAAAAGAGAAACCTCTCTATAAAATCAGTGAAAATTCTTACGTGATAATGAATTGGGATTTCTTAGCTCGAAAGGTCTATGACGGTATGCTATTCGACTTTTACAATCAATCTGGGGTTTCGAATGAAAGCAGGTTTTTAAAATTTCCCGCCTTTAAACAATTCATTGGGGAAAATGCCATTGAAAAATATCTTTTTCGTAGACTGATAAAAGGTTGTTTTAAAAACAAGCGCGTCATTATTGAATTTGACAATGGTAATTCTTCTGGACACCCTGATGCTTATGTTCGGAAGGGTAAGAAAGTATTTCTTATTGAAATCAAGGACTCATTGTTCCCTTCGAGAATCATTGATTCTGAGAAATACGATCTGATCAAATCAGAAATTGATAAAAAATACAATACTGGTGAACCTAAGATGAAAGGTACTCATCAACTATTTAGCCAGATCAAGCAGCTTTCCAACAAGCCTTTTGAAAGCAAATCGTATGATGAACTGAAAATTAAAAAACGAAACTTGATCATCTATCCGATACTCATCTATACTGACCCTCACTTTGATCTACCAGGAATTGGAAGATACTTAGATGAAGAGTTTAGAGCTTTAATTGAATTTGAAGGATTAGATCAAAAGTTTGAGAAAATCAAAAACCTAACCTTTCTGAACATTGATTTTCTTGTATCGCACCTGAATCAACTTCAAAAGAAAGACACATCTCTGGACAAATTGATTGATGCTTCATCATTTGAGCTGAACAAACGAGAAAAGCGATTTAAAAGAACCAACAGCACAGATGATCTTATGCTACTGAACGATAACTTCCATAGCCTAACTTCGAAATATTTAAAAGAATTCAACTCAGATGGAGATTATGTGAAAGTACTTTTTGATGAACTGAAACTTAGCAGAGGTCTTTGAATCAAAAGGTGCATAACAAGTGCTAAGCCCAATCTACTTACTTAGTTATTTGCAAAGGACAGAGCTAAAAGATACTTTTGAGATATTTGAAAGGCTGAGCCGACAGTGCTTAGCTAATCGTTACGACACATACCCCTCGAAGCAGATTGAGAATCAGAGAAATCATATTAACAGCTGTACTATACCTGCCAACTTTAACGTTCGGTCAAACTGAAAACAGGTGGCAACCTGACAGTGTGTATGCGAACAGAAACGTAAAACGAATATTTGTCTATCAAAATTCCCCCCGAGACCTATCAGAAATTGTTGATTTTGACAAATCTGGTAAACG
Source organism: Cyclobacteriaceae bacterium (assembly GCA_965229505.1). GTDB lineage: Bacteria > Bacteroidota > Bacteroidia > Cytophagales > Cyclobacteriaceae > UBA6059. The sequence goes on along the minus strand of OZ245881.1, from coordinate 3,512,359 downwards.
AACTCGGTCAGTTGAGTACAGTGCTTCTTATAACCGAACAACTAGAAAGCGAAAGTGGATTGAAACAGCAAAACTCTATAATTATGACTCTTTAAATCGGTTAATCAGTATAAAAGATTCTGTTGGAACAGACTCGATCATTTACCGCTATGGAGCCAACGGATTGCTTGATTCTTCAGTCAAAAACCTAGGCAATTTTGTCTATTTCAACCGGTACTTTTATGAGCCTTTCAAAGTGACCACAACTCAAATGAGGGATTCAACTGTGGTTTATGAAAAGACTAAAGAATATGAAAGAGGCTTCTATGTAAAGCGTTTTTTTGGGTACTACCTAGAACCAAAACTGAAAAGGGTTCAATCTACTATTGATGGAGTGACTAGCACCACCGCATATTCTGACTATGAGCACTTACAACGATTTGAGGACAACAAGACATTAAATAATCTTTTCGACTCAAATGGTCGGCTAATTCAGTCAGGTATTCGGTCAGTATTTATGAACGACAGAATCAATGAATACGAACTTTACTACAAATACAACAAGAACGGACTTTTAAAGAGTATTCGAGGCTATGTGCCGAGGTATTTCAAATACGAATACTGGGAATAAACATGTGGTAACAGACGTAGCTGTTGCGCAACCCCATATAAGACTGTCAGATTAGGATAATCCGGCTGAATTGGAAATTCAGAAATTATATCAACAATAATATAGGTTTGCTGTATTTCAATTGGAGGTAGTTAATTTGGAGGGGCTTATTCAGGCGGCTGATAATGTCTGAGATCTTCGTGAAATTGAACGCTAAGAAAGACTAAATCGTCCTTACTTCACATCGTTGTTGTTTCACTTGCCTTTTAGTTTACTGGCAACACTATCGTAATACTCTCTGGTTATCTTTTCTGTCCAGATAGTTGGTTCCTTACCATATATTGCGATATATGACACGCTGTTATCCGCGGAGGAGGTATGCCAATGTTCAGTGTCTTTTTCACACATTACAACATCCCCCTTTTTGATGACGACCGCATCTTTATCTCTTTCTTGATAGTAACCCACACCATCAAGAACAACAAGAACCTGAGGAGTACTGTGCTTGTGCCAGTCCAAGGTTGAGTTAGCACTAAAAGTGGCCTGTGTGATGTTCTGATAAAAATCGTCATCGGCTTCAATCAAAGCGTTTAACCAGGCCTCACCAATATGATGGGTATTAGGTGCTTTGACTCCTTCACTCAGATATGAGCTTATATTATATTGAGCCTCCTGTGCCATAGTTATCGCGGGCAAGAGAACGATTAGGATTAATAGTAACTTTTTCATCGACAATTTTTCCTATTAAGATAACTCAGATTAAGCAAACCTAACAAAATCAGATACACGATAGTATGCACTATTGGTTGAACGAATTTTATCTGACGAAAGGATCCTCACTTGTCCCTCATCCTACTCAATCCTCTTCCGGCTTAAGCATTATCACAGATGGTTTTTGAGGCATATTCTCGGTGAGATGGGTAAGCTCTCTAAAGTGAAATACCAAAATCTTACCGCCCATTCTGAAAAATCTTAAACCCAATTGCTTAGCATTGAGTTAAGCTTTACGTGATTAGTGTTATCAAACGATATTATCCAATAATCCCGGTTATCGGGATGGGTGCCTATCTGGTCGTCTTTACCCTTGCGGCTCAGGAGTATCCCGGTGGTTCGGAGAACATCCCACACGACATGGGCTACAGTTACTTTCACAACTTCCTCTGTGATGCGATGCTCCCTTTCACCCCTGGCGGCATCCAGAATCCAGCCCGCCATCTAGCTACAATCTCGCACCTGATTTTGAGCGGTACGATGATTCTTTTCTTCTTCCTCCTCCCAATGATTTTTGACTGGACAAATCGGAATACCAGGATCATTCGATATGTAGGAATGCTCACCATGACTGTGTTTGTCTTCATGTATACAGATATGCATGATCACATCGTGACGGCTACCGGGGTATTGGGCACGGTAGCCCTAGTTCCGTTTTTCCTTGAATTGAAGCGCTATCCGAGCGGTGGCCTGAAGACTTTGGCGTATACCTGCTTCATTCTGAGCATTATCGTATTCTTCAGTTTCGAAACCAAGATTGGCTTTTACTATCTCCCCTTACTTCAAAAAGTCACCTTTGTATTTGATGCATGGTGGGTGATCTGGGTAAGTTTCATCGTCATGCGGAAGCAATTGCCTTCTGACGAAGAAGACGATTACCTTGTCGTTGAAGAGCGTCAGTCCACCGCTTTTGCGAAGCGGTAATTCAGATTGGTACAATACCAAGAGGTCAGGACGTGAATTACCCTTTCACTTGAGAGTCAGTACCATCATTTTATTACGATAGCTAATGGCCACCACCCATCGCCATAGGAGGCTCCTCTCCGCTGGTCGCTGGCTCTCTTAGCCGTAAGGACAGTAGTCCTGAAATCAAAAAGAAAGCCCCTCCAAGCAGTATCGCATTGATTGCGCTATTGCCCAGTAGGTTTTTCACGATAGGGCCAAAGGTCAAGGTCTGAATGCCCATAGGGATCACTATCATCATATTGAGGATACCCATGTAGACACCCCTGCGGTCTTGCGGGACAATTTTGGAGACCATCGAGTAAGGTATGCCCATCATAGCTGCCCAGCCAATACCGAAAAATACCATTGGCAACAGCACCAACACCGGATCATGGATGTAGGGGATGGATAGCATCCCTAGTCCGGTCAGAAATAGACTGCCAGTATAGACCCTCCTACTCCCAAACTTTACCGCTAGCGGCACCAAGGCCAATGCGATCACCATGGTGGAGATATTGTAAGTCGTGTTCATCTTGGCCGCCTGGCTGAGCGCCTGGGACTGATCATAGCCTTGCTCTACAAACAATGGCGCGATGAACTGCCAGTAGACAAAGAGCGCATACCATTGAAACAGGTAGACTGCTGACAGCTTCCACATAAAGACGGGCATGTCCTTGATTGCCCCTACGATCTCTTTGAATGGCGCATTGATCCTGTCTAACAATGACATTTCGTTATGCAGCTTCATTTCCTCCATCTCCTCATCTGAGGGTGGTATTTCTGGGGTCTTCAGCACCGACCATAGTATGGTAGAGACAGATAGCAGCGCGCCTATGAAAAATGAGTAGTACAGCCATCTCGGTATGGCCGTCGATGATTCTGTTACCTCTGCCGCTCCACCGAACCAATCCTGAAAAAGGAAGATGGATGCATTGGCCAGAACGATCCCCGCGCCCACAAAGAGGCTTTGCATCTGATAGCCAAAACTCATCTGCGTGTCGGGCAGCTTATCTCCTACAAATGCACGATAAGGCTCCATGGCCATGTTGTTGCCCACGTCAAGAATCCACAGCAACCCTACCGCAAACCACAACGCCGGGCTATAGGGAAAAGCGAATAAACACAGACTTCCCAGCAAGGCACCTATCAGGAAGAAGGGCTTTCTTCTGCCCCATCGGGGTGACCATGTCTTATCAGAAATCGCTCCGATAATAGGCTGTATAATCAAACCCGTCACTGGTCCAGCGATATTCAACAAAGGCAAGTCTTCATGACTTGCTCCCAAAAACGAAAATATAGGATTCACAGCCGTTTGCTGTAGGCCAAAACTGAACTGGATTCCGAGGAAGCCGACGTTCATGTTAAATATCTGCCAGAAGGTTAGTCTAGGTTTGGTTATTTGCATCGTTGATGATTCTTGTGTGTTAGGTTAGCACTGCTCGAATTGCTAAATATAGAAATATTAATAAGATCGGTACCATTTTTTCGTCCGGGGATTAGTACCCTTCTACCCTTTGTCCTCCTTATTCTCGCCCTCCAGACCCACATCATCGTTCCACTACGCATCTCTTACCTATCGGAAAATAAAAATCTCCGAAGTAATCTCTAAATTGATCATGAGACATGTAAAACAAGAATCAGAATAAGCTGTGGAGATTAAAGCGAAATCAATAAGAACATTCATTGGTGCTAAAGACTATGACGTCTCAAGACGGTTTTATGCCGATCTCGGATTCAAAGAATACAAGACATCTGAGACCATGTCTTATTTCGGACTAGGAGGTTTTGGGTTCTACCTTCAGGACGCCTACGTGAAAGACTGGGTAGACAACTCCATGATATTTCTGGAAGTCGAGGATCCGGCACTTGAACTTGAAAAAATTAAGCAGTTAAATCTTGACAAGAAGTACGCAGGCGTTCGAATCAAAGAGATGCACTATAATGATTGGGGTAACGAATTCTTCCTTTATGACCCCTCTTGCGTGCTTTGGCACATAGGAAGCTTCAAGAACTAACTTGACCATGAAGAGCACTCATATATTTGGACGTATTGTTAGACTCAATGGCTATTGGCAAAGCCAAATCATGAGATCATAAAACGATAATTCTATCGATTGCTGATGAATACGAGTGTAGAAAACTACTTTGTCGATGGCTGCATGAGGTGTAGCCTGGGTGGCACACCCGATTGTAAGGTACATCAGTGGACCAATGAACTAGCACTGCTTAGAAGGATCGTTCTCTCCTGTGGCTTGACAGAAGCGTGTAAATGGGGCGTCCCCTGTTATACTTTCGAAAACAACAATGTCGTCATGATCAGCGCCTTTAAAGGCTTTTGCTCCATCAGCTTTTTCAAAGGAGCATTGTTGAAAGACGTGGAAAGCCTCTTAACAAAACCTGGAGAAAACGCTCAGGCAGCCCGATTACTTAAGTTCACAGATGCTCGTCAAATAACAGAAATAGAGGCGCAGATTAGAGCTTACATCTTCGAAGCTATTGAAGTAGAAAAAGCTGGATTGAAAGTGGAATTCAAGAAAAATCCAGAGCCTATTCCTGATGAGCTACAGGCTCGGTTAGATGAGGACTCTGTTTTTCGATCAGCTTTTGAGGCATTAACACCCGGCCGACAGAGAGGTTACATCATTCATTTTTCTCAGCCTAAGCAGTCCAGTACACGGCTGTCGAGAATCGAAAAATGCACAGCCAATATTCTCAATGGTGTGGGCATGCACGATGAATACAAGGCACGGCGATCGGGTAAAAAATGAACTGCGACCTACTCATCCACCCTTAGTGATGTTGCCAAAGGTTTTCGAAAGAGCAAAAGTCACGAGCGTCACACCAAATTATACTGTACTTCAACCGGTAAAATTTGTAAGTTCTAATTGGTCAGGTCAATTCAGTATCTTGGTCGTGAATACCCTAATTCAATTATCTATCATATTTCGCATAACTCTGTATGATGATGAAAAACCTCCTATTCTCACTTACCGCTATCCTCCTTGTATCCTGTCACCAACAGGAGCCAGGCACTCAAACAAAGCCAGAGGTTCGTCGCACCTCATCAGACTATGTCGTTTCTAAATTTGGACAAGATGATCGTGTCGCCCAGATTATGTCTATTCAGGAGAAGCTACACCAGCTTTTTGTGAACTATGCTGAAGAAAAGAACATCCCGGGTATTGCCTATGGTATCGTCGTAGACAATCAGCTGGTCATTGACTCTGCGGTAGGCGTAATCAATATAGAACGTCAGTTGCCTGCCACACCACAGTCCTCCTTCAGAATAGCTTCCATGACCAAAAGCTTCACAGCTATGGCGATCATGAAGCTCGTTGAAGAAGGCAGATTAGGGCTACATGACCCGGTGAGTGACTACCTACCGGAAATGGCCGGGATGCCATATCCCACCAATGACGCCCCCTCTATTACCGTAGAGCATCTACTGACCATGACGGCTGGTTTTCCTGAAGACAACCCCTGGGGTGACCGCCAGCTGGATGAGCCTGATCAGATGTTGAGGGATTTGATCACTGATGGGATCAGCTTCTCCAACCCACCGGGGCATGGGTTTGAGTATAGCAACACCGGCTATGCCATGCTCGGAATGATTGTTTCCAAAGTTTCCGGTAGGCCTTATCAGGAATATATCACCACCAACATCCTCAAGCCTCTGGGTATGAATGCCACCTACTGGGAAGTGGATAATGTACCCGAAAACCAACTCGCCATCGGATACCGACCAGAGACACTGGAACTCGAGCCTATGCTCCATGATGGTGTCTATGGAGCGATGGGCGGATTGATCACATCCATTGAAGATTTCAGCAAGTATGTGAGCTTCCACCTTTTGGCATGGCCACCACGCAATGACCCGGAAACAGGACCGATCAAGCGAAGCTCGCTTCGTAAGATGCATCAACCGCAGTACCAGCGGCTAATCTCTTCCGCTACCGACTGGAATAACGAACCATGTCCTGTCATCGCCGGATACGGCTATGGACTAGGTATCTCGTCCAATTGCGAAGGTGTAAAGCGGGTCTCTCATGGCGGTGCTCTTCCAGGCTTTGGCAGCAATTATGTATTCTATCCGGAATTGGGCATTGGTATTATGGCGTTCTGCAATCTGACCTATACCACTCCCTGGCCCTACGTGGATATACTAAAGCTGCTGTTTGAAGAGCTCGACCTACAGCCCAGAATAACAGGCACGGCAGACATCCTGATCACCAGAAGGGATCAAATCGTCGAGATGATCACCACATGGGATACCGAACTGGAAGACCTGATCCTGGCGGAGAACTTCTATCTCGATGAGCCCAGAAATAATAGGATGAAAGCTATCAATGAAATGCTGGATCAAGCTGGAGCGATCATAGAATTAGGCCCAATCGATCCCCGTAATCAGCTGAGAGGATCATTTGACATCTATACTGCTACCGATACGTTGGATGTCTTCTTTACGCTAAGCCCTGAAGCTGATCCAAAGATTCAAAGATTGGATGTTCAGCTCTAATCAACAAGAGTCAGAACCAATGCCCGGATGACCGATAGAACTAATAATATTCTCTACAGGATGATTTTATTCTTTTGAATTCAATAATTGATTGGTGCTGATGCTATCTTGAAGCTGTGTGCTATGGGAGAATAAATATTGATTGATGAAACCTGCCTTCGCCTTTTTGTTTTGCATTCTTATTTCATTCAGCTCAGTCGGGCAAGGACTCCACTATGATAGTCTGATGAGTAAAATGGAGGGTTTTGGACAGCATTTGCTCTACCGCAATCATGACTCTACCTACATCAAAAGCTATGCTGAAAGGTTAAACCTCAAGCTATTAGGCATTAATAAAATTAATTTCTTTCAGGCGTCTAACAGCGAAAATGAAACGTCGGTCAGATATCGACCTGATCGACAAGTAAACCTTGGAATTGGGGTTGCTTACAAGTGGTTTGCTATTGATTTGGCCTTTAATGTCGGTCTTCGGGAAAAATCAGATATAGAGAAGAGTAATTTCTTCGATTTTCAAGGCACTATATTCAATAGTAAGCAGTTTATCAGCGCCTCTCTACAGTATTATTATGGTTACCAATTGGCTAACTATTCCGGTTTCCCGGTAGTGGAAGAAAGTGACGAAGGCATACCGCGTGAAGATGTGCGAACCACCTTAATTTCACTTCAATACCTCTTTGCCTACAATTATGACAAATTCTCTTTGAAGGCCCCTTTTATCCAAAATGAAATCCAACGTAAAAGTGCAGGCAGTTTGTTGTTAGGTGGAACTTTTAAATCCTTCGTCGTAGATGCCGACTCATCACTTGCCCCTTCCCAAACTCTCACCCCGGTTGATTTTCCCGTTACGGATGTCAACAATTTGCGTCTGGGGCTGAACCTCGGCTATATGTATTCCTTTGTCTTCCTTGATGGGTTTTTCATCACGATAAGTTTCATTCCAGAAATAGGGTTGAATTTCGGCGATTTCCACGCCCAATATCGCAAGCAATTCGACCGACACGTTTCATTTGGGTACAAGACAATGAGTGCACTTGGCTATAATGGCGAACGATTTTATACCGGAGTTCAACTTATAGGAGAATCCTTTCGCATCAATATGGATGACCAATATAGCATGTGGGTCGGCAATGGGAAGGTGAAACTATTTATCGGCTATCGTTTTGGAAAGAAAGATTAACCAACCCTTAGTACCCAATGTCTGATAGCGGTTCATTACCCACCCCGCCAGCCAAAAGAATTCCATCTTTGGACTTCTTAAGAGGTATAGCCGTACTTGGCATTCTATTCATCAATATTGAGAATTTTGCCTATCCGGATTCATGGAGCCCATTCAAGTTTGGTTTCGATGATCCGATCGATCGATCAGCCCGCTTTTGGATATATTTTCTTACTCAGCGTAAGTTTTACACCATGTTTGCGCTGCTATTTGGAGTGGGTTTCTACATTTTTCTCGAGCGGCTCGAAAAGAAGTCCATGGGATTGATGGCTATGGATATCTATGCACGTCGACTGCTGTGGTTATTTATTATCGGCGTAGGTCATGCCTACCTGATCTGGAGCGGAGATGTGCTTTATCACTATGCCATCTGCGGCCTGCTGCTCTTTCCATTTCGATCCATGAGAAGTAGGTACCTCCTCGTTGCGGTAGCAATACTCGCATCATTGCTCCTGGTGAAGTCATATGAACAGACGACCAGGCGGCAAGGATGGAAAGAAGCTGCCCATGCCGCCCAATCAATAGCACCGGAGCATAGAACAGATAAGGAGAATCGAAGCATAGATTTCTGGAATGACAAACTGCTACCGCAATCAGCAGACACATCCCATCATGATGCTCCAAAGTCCACCTACTGCATGGGCCTGACGGAAAGCTACAAGCACGCCAGTGTCCACAAAGGGATGCTCTACTATCAAGGCTTACTATTCCCCTCGCTCATCGTCATGATTATAGGCATTGTACTCTACAGGAGCGGGATATTCTCAGACTACCGTAAATGGAGGTACTACTGGCCGATTAGCATTTCCCTTCTGTTCATTGGATTACTGATCAACTATGATCGGTACCATCATTGGACGTATGACTACTTCAACCCAATCTTAAGTATATCGCGAGGATGGCTGCATACTTTCCCCAAAGAGACCCTCGGTATTGCTTATGTCCTCATCCTCAACGGGCTTTTTCAAAAGCTTAATATATTAAGGAGAGCTACCTTTATCTCACAGGTCGGTCGGATGGCTTTGACCAATTATATCTTCCAAAATATAGTTCTTGGTCTGATATTCTATGGTTATGGCCTGGCTCAATTCAACCAGTGGTCAAGGTTCGAATTGCTTGGGATAGTTCTTGGAGTTTGGGTGGTGCAGATTGTCTTGAGTGTTATCTGGCTGCAGAACCATCAACAAGGGCCATTGGAATATCTATGGCGGAAACTCACCTACAGCAGCTTTCGGGAGAAATAGTATAACGGGGAATTCTTATAATACATAAGAAACTTATGTATTTTTGTAATATGAAAGGCACCTTTACCTCTTTCGCTCTCATTTCCTCGATGCTGTTGTGCGGACAGATTTGGGGGCAATCCTCTACCGGGCAAGTATCAAATTCTCTTATCTACTTAGCTCAATCACCTCCGGATACCATTCCCAAAATGTTTGCCCCTGGCTTGATTTCAAAAACAGGTAGATATGAGTTTGGCTGTACGATATCAGCGGCTGGAGATGAATTCTACTTTGGTATCGATATCGATGGGAAACCCGAAATCCACTACACGGTCTTGACAGATGGGGAATGGACCTCACCAATACCGCTCCTGGTTCATAAAGCATATGGGTTCAATGACCCCATGCTCTCACCAGACGAAAACAGGCTTTACTTCATCTCCACAGCTCCGCTCGATCAGCAGGGCCCTGCAAAGGATCCCGACATCTGGTATATGGAGCGTACAGCGGCAGGCTGGGGTGAGCCCATCAACGCGGGCCCGGTCATCAATTCTGCTAAGAAGGACTACTACATATCCTTTACGACAGAGGGTACGCTCTACTTCGGCTCCAACATCAACAGCGCAGAAGATCGACCATTTGATTATGACATATATCGTTCACATCAAGAGAACGGGGTTTATCAAACCCCGGAACGCTTGCCAGCACCCGTCAACACCAAATGGTATGAACTGGATGTCTTCATCGCTCCGGATGAGTCGTATATGATTTTTGCTGCTAGCTGGAAAGAAGGGCTCGGCCAGGGAGATCTCTACATCACCTTTCCCGACTATGCGGGCGGATGGAGAGAGCCAAAAAATATGGGCAATCCAATCAATGATGAATTTCATCAACTCTGCCCATTCGTCAGTCGAGATGGTAAATACCTATTCTTTACGAGCAACCAAGATATCCACTGGGTAAGTGCCGGCATCATAGATAGCTACAGAGATTAGCCTGTCCACCTACCACTCACTGCATACTACCGCAACTTGCGGTATTTTATCATATGTAGTATTAGGATGAAAATCAAAGTACTAACTTCAATGTCTAAATTTCTCACAACCCATTAATCTCAAAACGATGAAGACTTTCTACAGCGCTCTACTCTTATCATTGATCACATTGACAGCTATGGCTCAGGAGGAGCCGAAATCGCAGTTTGCCAAAGACTTTATGCATGTCTGGGGCGTATCGATGAAGAATGCCATCGATGTAGCTGAGGCCATGCCCGAGGAATACTACGGCTACCAACCTACCGATTCCAGCAAGACATTCGGTGATCAGATTGGTCACATTGCATTTACCTGCGACTTCCTGTCCAAGGGTTTTGTTGATGGCGAATGGGGTGAGTACAAAGATCCCGATACCTCAGATATGTCCAAGGCAGAAGTAGTGGCCTACCTCAGGGAGAAAATGGAATTGGCGACCGCCAGAATCAAGTCCATGACCGACGAGCAAGCCGATGAAACTATAGAAGCCTTTGCCGGAAGGAAGCTCAAACGATATATCACAGTGCTCTTCATTCAGGATCATCTTACCAATCACAGAGCCAAGGCCAATCTCTACATAAGAATGAAAGGAATTACTCCTCCGGCCTACGCCTACTTCAATTAGATGTAAGAGTAAAAACTCTCCTGATTGTTTCTGTCTATCTTTATATCTAAATCCTAGGGACATGAAAACACTTAGTATTCAATTAACTGACGAGGAATATACCCAACTCGGTATTCAAAAAGATCAGTTCTCTCTAGATGAAATGATCGCCTTAGTAAAAAAGAAAGTCAATCAGGAAACACTAGAGAAAAGTCTAGAATTAGCCGAGAAATATGGTCTTTCTAAGCTGACAAAGGATGAAATTCTGAACGAGGTAAAAGGATATCGGGATGCACAGGCTCATCCTTGATACCAACGTTCTAGTCTCAGCACTGATTCAAAAGAATGCTCCCTATTTTATACTTGATCATTGCCTTAAAAAGAATGCCCTTATCTGTTTGTCGTCTGCTCTTCTCAAAGAATATTTAGGAGTACTATCAAGACCAAAATTTCAGAGGTATCGTGACTTCCAAGAGAATGCAATATTTCTAGTTTCCCGACTCAGAGATGAGGCATTGTTTTTCGAACCCGACTTTACAATCTCCATTCTAACAGATGAACCTGACAACAGACTTCTCGAGCTTGCTAGATCCTCTCAAGCAGATTATTTAATTACAGGAAATACTCGTGATTTCGACTTTAGCAGTTTTGAGGAAACAATGATTATGTCTCCTCGGGAGTACTGGGAGTCAGTTAGAACCATTGATTAGTGGATAGTTTGACAATTCCACGCACTCGAACAAGTACATGAGCTAACTGAACTATTATTAATATTTTACACTCATGAAATACACCATTCTTTTTGTTCTATTAGCTGCATCTCACCTCTACGCTCAGGAAGCTCCTTTCGTCATGCGATACGACATGGGACGAGGGGAGCCAAGACTAACTTTTGGCACAGAGAAGCTCCGAACGGCTTCCATCAGTACAGGCGATATAGATGGAGATGGTGACATTGACGCAGTGGTGGCGAATGGCCGCCACTGGCCGGAAGCCAACCAAATCTTCTTCAATGAACAGGGGAAATTTTCATCCTATTCAGTATTGGGAAGCATTCACAGCACCAGCTATGCAGCTGAGCTAGCTGATATGGACAATGATGGCGATCTGGATATCATAGAGGTCAACGATACGGCCCCTCACCGCCTCTATCTCAATGACGGCAAGGGCCAATTCTCTTTCCACTCCACCCTCGCCTGGGTATCATCCGCCCGCAATGGCATTCTTTCAGATATTGATGGTAATGGGTTTATAGACGTGCTCATCTGTAATCGTGGTGAGCAGAACATCCTCTGCTATAATGATGGTGATTTGGGTTTTGAATGCACCTCTTTGGCTACCGCAAAAAATGCGACCATCGACATAGAAGTAGCTGACATCAACGGTGATGACCTTCCTGACCTTGTACTAGCCAACAGAGATGGTATCGCCAATACCTTGTTGCTCAGCCGAGGTGATAAAAAATTTGAAGAAGTACTGACCTTTGGACAAGGCACCTATGAGACCCGATCGATCGAGGTAGCCGATATGAACAATGATGGCTACCAAGATATCATCACAGTCAATATCAACGGTCAAAATCTCGTCTATCTCGGAAGTCAGGACCTACAGTTCAAAGAAACGATCAGTTTTGGAGAAAAAGATGAAGACAGCTACTCAGTGGCAAAAGCAGATTTTAATCAAGACGGATATATGGATGTAGTAGTAGGTAATTACCAGACGCGCAACGCCATCTTCATCAATCAAGGGGGCAAGTCCTTTGATCGGATTGACGTGCTCAATGATGCCTACAAAACCTATGACGTGAAGGTGGCAGACCTCAATGGTGATGGTTGGGCAGATGTCGTTTTTGCCAACTCTGACGACTACAATCTATACATGCTCAATAAGTTTGGTGATCTGGAAAAGTAAAAGCGCTCGACATGTCCTTTATGTCATATCTGCCGAAATTATTAGATTGAATACCCGTCATCTATTAAAAAAGCCTATGACCGCAGCAGAAGTACTCAAGGAACTAGAAGCACTCGGTGATCCGAACACCAAAAAAACATTGATGAAACATGGAGCCAAAGAGCCCTTCTTTGGTGTGAAAGTCGCGGATCTTAAAAAGATCCTCAAGAAGACAAAAAAGGATCATGAGTTATCACTGGAGCTATACAAATCAGGTAACAGTGATGCCATGTACCTCGCAGGACTGATGGCCGATGAGAAGCAGATCACTGAAGCTCAACTCGATGAATGGGTTAGTCAAGCCTACTGGCACTACCTCAGCGAGTATGCAGTGCCTTGGGTAGCTGCGGAGACCGACTTTGGTTTTACTCTTGGCCTCAAGTGGATAGAATCATTAGAGGAAGGCACAGCAGCCGCAGGTTGGTCAACATTGGCGTCCTATGCCTCAGTCAATGAGGATAATGATCTTGATATTTCCGCCTATTCGGCTTTGCTGGATCGTGTGGAGACAGACATTCACCATGCTCAAAACCGCGTTCGTTATACCATGAATGGTTTTGTGATTGCGGTAGGCGCTTACATTCCTGAGCTGACAGATAAGGCTATTGCGGTAGCAGCGCAAATCGGTAAAGTAGAGGTAGATGTAGGAGGTACGGCCTGTAAAGTGCCGCTAGCCACTACCTACATCCAAAAAGTAATCGACAGGGGAAGTGTGGGCAAAAAGCGAAAGACAGCCAGGTGTTGATCGATTGTGGCGATCATGCCAATATTTGGCTATCAATCGATAGATGTATTGTCGGGAAGAGGTTTTGTATTAAGCGTCGAGTGACTCAATCTGCTTGAGAACGGAATCAGCTTCTGCAGCTTTTTGGTCGCTCGCAGTTCTGTTGGTATGTGAGAGCTTGTAAGACTCATCAATCAACTTGCGGTACTTCTCTTCTAGTTTTTCTTTCTCTGATTTCTTTTTGAATAGTCCAAACATCGCTACTGAGTTTAGAATGAAACCAAGCGTTTATCCTTTTGTTTCCTGACGGCTGAGTTTTCCGCGGCGGTTATAGTATTTCCACACGCCTGTGGGCACACCGTCATCATAAACACCTTCACTCATGATGTTGCCGTTAGGATGATACTCCTTAAAGACGCCATTAGGTCGCCCATCAGCATAGTTATACTCAGACTTGAGCGTACCATCTTCATAAAAATCGAGGAGCTTACCATTGCCATTCGTAAAGTTGCCGGAGTAGATCTGTTCGCCCTGTGGCGTATAAAATTCACTTACGTTCATCAAGCGTCCGTTGCGCCAGTTTTCATCCTGCTTCAACTGCTCATTTTCATAAAACACGCCCCAAAGACCCGTTTTTTGATCATTGTCGTACGACCCTATCTCAGCCAGTCTGCCATTCTCATGGTACGTGATCCACTGCCCATCACGCATACCCACTTTGTAGCTGCCTTCACTCTCGAGCTCGCCGGTCTCATAGAAGTACTTCCACACGCCGGTCTTACGATCACGCGCATAATCACCAATGGCATATAAGCCCCCGTTGGGTAAAAAACTCAGCCATGTACCGGTTTTTAGATCGAACCGGTAGCTCCCCTCCACACTCGGCGAACCGTTGGTGTGATATTCCAGATAGACACTATCCAGTTGGTCATTCTTGAAATAGTAGGTTCTGGCCAGCTTGCCGTTGCTGTGGTAGTCTTCAAACAGACCGTCTTTCACGCCGTACTTGTAGGTCTCCCTACCGGAAATCCGCCCACTGCGAAAGTAGAAGCGCCATTCACCGTGCGGCAGGTCATTGCGGTAGCCTTTCTCCCATATCTTGCTACCCCAATCATCGTAGTTGGTCCAGATGCTGTCCTTGCGTCCCTCTTTGTAGTATCCACGCAGCGCGACCCGTTCACTATCGTAATATTCCAGGTAAGGCCCGACGAGAATACCATCTTCATAAGCCGCAGCTAATATCGGCTCGCCGACTTTGTCGAAACTTGAGTAGAGGCCATCCATCTTACCATTCTCGTAGGGGATCTGCTCGCTGATCTGTCCCTCGAGATGATAAGTCACCCAGTTGCCCACTTTGGCACCCATTTCATAATCTCCTGATTCGGCGATTTTTCCATTGCCGTGATAGCGGATGAAGTTGCCATCCAGTAGTCCATTCTGGTAAGTAAATCTGGCTCTCTGTCCCCTGTCGGGGAAATAGACATTCCACACACTATCGGGCTGGCCGGAGCGCATTGTGCCTGTCACGCGATTACCAATACTATCCTTCACCTCAAATGCTCCAATATCCGGTGGTACTTGCCTGATGAGCCTGGTAATGGTGGTATCCTCAATGGGGAAATCAAAATCCTGCGCGGAAAGCAGGACTGGAGCGATGAGTAACAGCAGAAACGTAAAGCAAACTCTCATGTAGTGCAATGCATCTTAAGTAGAAATAATGGCTTTGGTTGACAATCTTGCAAGCGCCTTCCGTGATGCCGATCTTCTACTTAACAAAAATGGTGCAAGAATCGATCAAGTCAGGAGATAGCTGAAGAATCTTTTCAGATTGTTGAGCGAAAACTCGTGCATGTGCTTGTAGTCTTGCAATGACATCTTGTTGCTGATCTTCAAAAAATCATGGTTAGCGATAATCTTTTCCATTTCGGTTCGATCTACATCGCTTATGTGCTTGTAATTGTCTCGCTCGAAATGATAATGCCATGGATCAATGTTGACACAAACGAAGAAATCTTGCGTTTGCAATGCATCGAAGTTGGCTAGCAGCTTAGGGGCAAAATAGTCCTTGGCTTCCCCGCCCATGTGTAGTGTAGTAGAAAAGTGATTGCCCCACCAGATCATTGACCGATAAGCGAATACTGACCTGCGTGTGAAAAGACGTGGGTAATCGAGGATAAAGTAGGGCAACCCCTTATAGTTGTCGCCTTTGGATATTTTACCTGACTTCAGCAAGGTGCCTTTCGGGTATGGAAAGCTAGTGGCTAGAGCCGTTGTTTTCAGATCAGCTTCGAGTGAGGACAGCATCTTGAATATGCGCTCACTAATTCTTCTTTTGGTTAGTAAAAAGTCCTGGTCTAATAAGAACTCCAATTCCTGATCTGAAAATTCCATAGCTGTATAGTTTATAATTATCCATCTGCACAGTCGCTGATTGATTCAGTCAAACTTGCAGAAAGAGTACAATTACCACCTCATCAATGCAGATGCCCAGGTAAATCCACTACCAAAGGCTGCCATGCACACCAAATCACCTTCCTTGATCTTGCCTTCCTGACGAGCTTCGCTCATGGCAATAGGAATAGAAGCCGCTGTAGTATTACCATAGCGCATGATGTTGTTATACACCTGATCATCCCGGAGTTTCATCTTAGCCTGGATAAACTGACTGATTCTCAAGTTGGCCTGATGCGGAATCAGCATATCGATATCTTCCGGTTTGTGACCATTCTGCAGTAGGGCCTCATGGATCACCTCCTGAAATCTCGTCACGGCATGCTTAAATACGAAGTTGCCATTCATTACCGGATAATAACTGGTATCGTTAGGGTCGTTTTCAGCCAATATCTCCGGTACCCAATGTCGGGTATTGGGACTGGGCAGTGCCAGCTCCAGCGCGTGTTGTCCTTCAGAGTGTAGATGCGTACTCAGGATACCTCTATTCTTATCTTCAGTAGCCTGAAGCACTACCGCGCCTGCACCATCGCCAAAGATGACAGATACGCCGCGACCTCTGGTCGTTTTATCAAGACCTCCGGAGTGAAGCTCAGATCCGATCACCAATATATTCTTGTACATGCCTGAGCGAATAAACTGATCAGCAACACTGAGCGAATAAACAAAGCCAGAGCATTGATTACGCACATCCAAAGCTCCTATTTCCTTGATACCAAGCTGCTGCTGTACCATCACTCCAGGTCCCGGGAAATAATAATCAGGACTAAGGGTGGCAAAAATGATAAAGTCAATGTCATCGGGGGTAAGACCTGCGTCTTCGATAGCTTTCCTTGCCGCCGCAGTACCCATAGTAGAAGGACTTTCATCACTATCAGCTGCTACCCATCGCCTCTCTTGAATACCCGTGCGCTCTTGGATCCACTCATCGGTGGTCTCCATCACGGCTTCCAGGTCTTTATTGGTTACGACATTGTCCGGCACATAGTGGCCTATTCCTTTGATGATAGATCGAGGCATGGGTCTGTTGTTTATTATTGAAATATAGTCAATTATCTATTCTCGCGCCTTGGCATAAGAAAGAAGGCCATTAAGCCGTCAGCAAAGATATGATTGGATTTACAAATCGCGGATCCACTATCGTGAAATCGGATAGGCGGCAACCCGAAAATAGCTGATTACTAACCGATCAAATAATACCGTTTTGTAGGCAGTAGCTTCTGTATAACTTCATGTCAAACTCGATGTTATGAAGTCACTTCGATATATTTTTCTTGCTTTCCTTTTTGGAGCAATGGGCACTGTCAATGCGCAAAAGTCAAGCCTCAAACCATCTAAAGATGCGATGAAGGGGCTGGAAATGATCCGTGCTAATCAATCAAAATACAACGACTGGCTTGTCGACATTGGTGGAATTATTTCACCCTCCGGGCAAGAGCAGGAGCGCGCGATGCGCGTCAATGAATACATGAAGCAAATCGGGCTCAAGTCCGTCATCACCGACGAGCAACCCAATACCATAGGTATTCTTCCAGGTGAGACGGACTCGGTAATCGTAATGGTCAGCACACTTGATGACCTGGCAGGAGTCGCTGAAAATCAGCGAGCTATAGGTAAACCTCCCTATGTAGCTGGCTCAAGGGTAGTCGGCCCAGGAACCAATACCTCATCCACTACCGTGGGAATATTAGCCGCTGCGGAAGCATTGATTTCATCAGGTGTAAAGCCATATTACACCATTGTCTTTGCATCCGTCGCTCAGGAGGAGACAGGACTAGTTGGGATGAAGAAGGTATTCGAACAATACAAAGACAAAGCAGTGCTATTTGTGGACGTACTTGGTGATGGGCACAGGATCAGCTACGGCGCACTTGGCATCCACTGGTGGAAGGTCACGGCTATGGGACCAACAGGTCATACACTCAGATCAGGATGGCCTGGGCAGCCACATGTCAATCAGGCGATAGGTAGAGCCGTAGACAGGGTCCTTAGCCTGAGACAGCCGGTAAGGTATGATAGCCTGAACACCCGGCTGAATGTAGGCATGATCCATAGTGGCACTGTCTATAACCATAAGCCCTCAGAAGGCTATTTCACATTGGACATTCGGTCACTGGATAACGACGTGATCAAAGAAACGGAAGCCGCCGTACAGGATGTTCTCAAAAGCGTGACGACAGAAACGGAAGTTGAATTTGAGCTGGAGCCCTTTCAAATCATGGATGGAGGTCAGCTCAGTGGATTTGTAAATAGCTGGAAAGTGCAAAAGAGCCTGGACATCTCCAGATACCTTGGCTATGAGCCGAGCACCTCCAATGCTGGCTCATCTAATATGAATGTGGCGCTGAGCCAAGGCTATCCAGCGATCGGACTTGGTGGTAATCGTGGCGAAAACAGAGGCAAGATGGATGAATTTGCCGATAGTGATGCGATGATCAATAGTGCTTGCTACGTGTTCTTATTGGCTCAGGTGAAGCGACCATAGTCAGATTTTGGAATACCAGTGAAGTTCGAATAGACATCAGACCTACGAAGTTTTAAAAACTTCGTAGGTCTCCGGCACACCTTGTCTAATCGAACAAAGTATAATTCCCGAACTGATCTGAAGGCTTGGTAGCCTTAATTAATGATGCATCGTCAGTTGCCGTATTAAATACTTTGGGTGACACTGCGTGAGTACCCATGCTCGCCAATTCCGGTAGGGTCATCAAGGTGCGAAGCTGCTCGAAAGTCTGATCGGCCGAGAGCCAATCAATAATATTGGATTTGGGAATTATCAAAGGTAGCTCAGAACCAAACTCCGAATATTCTCCTTCAGTACGCTGCATTATTGTTTTGAAGGTGTAATGAACATTGCCGTCAAAGTCATCGAACTGGCTCCAGATACCTGCCGCGGCGACAATTTTATGATTGTCTAAGAAGGTATACATGGGTGTGCTCTTCTTTTTGCCGATAGGGCGGCTCCAGTAAATCCCCTGCATTGGGATCACACACCGCTGAGTAACCAGATTGGTCTGATGGATCGACTTGGATTGAAGCTCCTGTTGGTCGAGAGATAGCAGCTTAGGGCTTACGGCCTTCTTCCTTGCCATCTCGGGAATCACCCCCCAGTGCAAGAAGCTCAATTTATCTCCAGTGAGGTTAGTAACCACAGGAAGCCGCTGGGTAGCCTGGGCATTGTAGGTAGGCCTGTACTGGCTGTCCATTTTGACTGACCACTGGCTCGCAAGCTCTTCGGGATCAGCATATATCGCATAGTGGCCTATCATCATCGTCAAAAGTAGTTATAATATCTCGCTGGCAAACTCCAATGCACGTATCTCTGACCAAAACATCCCTCCGTTGCTATAGCTCGCAAACCCGCAATGACCACCCTCCTGCGGAAGCTCAAAATACACCTCCGGAAGATCCTCAAATAGATCAGGGTTGAAGCAATCACCCGCGAGGAAAGGATCATTTGCTGCGTTGACTACCAACGTTGGGACTTTTATTCCCGATAAAAAGTACTTCGAACTACATTTTTCATAGTAATCCAGGGCATTTTCGAATCCGTGAAAAGGTGCCGTATAATGCTCATCATAATCGTATACGGTCTTCATTTGCGGCAGCTTACTCGTATCAAGAAGCTCAGGGTACTGAGTGGCCTTGCTTAGCACCTTCTGCTTTAATGAGCGTGTGAACCTGGCCGAATAGATGTAGTTTTCGCGGCGATTGATCTGAACGGAACACGCCCTCAGATCCAGAGGTACGGAGAACACTATACCTCCTTTCACCGCATCAAAATTAGGAGTAGTCTCCTCACCCAAATACTTTAAAGTGACATTCCCGCCAAGGCTGAACCCAATCAACAATATGCTGTGGTATCCTTTTGCGGTAGCGTGCTCAACTACCACCGCCAAATCATCAGTAGCACCGCTGTGGTAGAGCCTTGGCGCTTTGTTGATCTCACCGCTGCATCCCCTAAAGTTCCATGCCAGCACATCATATCCACTATCGTAAAATGCCTTGATCATACCCAGCATGTATGGTCGTGTTGAATTGCCCTCAAGACCATGTGATAGGATGACAAGGTGGTCATTATCCTTTCGTGCCCAATCCAGGTCCAGAAAGTCCTCGTCCGGTGTGGTAATGCGCTCCCTGGTTAGTTCAGGTGCATTTCGAACCCGGCGTAGACCAGCAGGGATCACTGTCTGCATATGTCCATTGAAAAGCACCTTAGGACCCTTGTACTTTGAACTATTGATATAGGGCATTTTGTTGGTTAGTGGTAAGTGAAAAACACCATTTAAATGGTGTTAAAGCAAGGATAAGTCGAAATCTGTACACGTGGCAACAAATTGAATTTATATTTGTCAGCCATTGCGAACATTCGTTAAATTTGAATTCTACTTTCCAACGAATAAACTAATTAAATCAACTATTTATGGCCGAAGTAATCAAAATGCCTAAGATGAGCGATACCATGGAAGAAGGCGTGATCGCCACATGGTTGAAAAAGGAGGGTGATGAAGTGAAGTCTGGCGATATATTGGCCGAGGTAGAGACGGATAAGGCGACTATGGAGCTTGAGTCCTATGATGACGGGGTACTGCTTCATATTGGTGTAAAAGAGAAAGATTCTGTTCCTGTAGATGGCGTCATTGCCATTATTGGTGAGAAGGGTGAAAATATAGACGACCTCCTTAAGGAAATAGCTGAAGGCGGGGGTGGTAATGGTGAAAGTGCCAGCAATGAAAAGGAAGCCAAAGAGGATAAGGCTCCAGAAGCCAAGTCAGAGAAAATCGATACCTCCAATATCAATGCGCAGGTGATCACCATGCCAAAAATGAGTGATACCATGGAGGAGGGCACTATTGCTCAGTGGGTGAAAAAGGTTGGTGATTCAGTAAAATCCGGCGATATACTTGCTGAGGTAGAAACTGATAAAGCCACTATGGAACTTGAGTCATATGATGACGGTGAGCTTCTTTATACTGCTGTAGGTGATGGCGAATCGGTTCCTGTGGATGGAGTGATTGCCATCATTGGGGAGAAAGGTGCTGACTATGAGACTTTGCTCAAAGCGCATAAGGCTGAGCAATCTGCGGATACTGAAGAAAGCAGTAAGGAGCCTGAGGCAAAAGCAACATCCGCCTCTTCGAGTACACCATCATCGGCACCTCAAGCAACACCTGAAACCACGCAAAATACTACGACGAGCAATGGACGAATTAAAGCTTCGCCACTTGCGAAAAAGCTGGCTTCAGACAAGGGTTTTAATATTGCACAAATACCTGGCTCTGGTGAGGGCGGAAGAATAATCAAGCGAGATGTAGAGAACTTCACTCCTCAAAAGAGTGAAGCAGCTCCGGCTGGCTCTGAAGTCGCTCCACAAATTAGCTTACCGAGTATAGTCGGTGAAGAAAGCTTCGACGAGCGTCCCGTGACACAGATGAGGAAGACGATTGCCAAGCGTTTGGCGGATAGCAAGTTCACAGCTCCTCATTTCTATGTTACCATGGAAATAAACATGGACAAGGCAATTGAGGCGCGCAAGAGCATCAATGAGGTCTCGCCTGTGAAGATCAGCTTTAATGACATGGTCATCAAGGCATGTGCAGCTGCCCTAAGACAGCACCCAGCCATCAATAGCAGCTGGTTGGGAGACAAGATCAGAACCAATAAGCATATACATATAGGAGTTGCTGTGGCGGTTGATGAAGGGCTATTGGTACCAGTGATCAGGTTTGCCGACAACAAGCCTATGTCGCACATTGCGGTAGAAGTAAAGGATCTGGCAGGAAAAGCCAAGTCTAAGAAGCTACAGCCTTCAGATTGGGAAGGAAATACCTTCACTATCTCTAATCTGGGCATGTTCGGAGTAGAAGAATTCACGGCCATCGTCAATCCGCCAGACTCTTGTATCCTGGCAGTAGGTGGTATTAAGCAAACAGCTGTTGTGAAAGACGGACAGCTTGTACCTGGCAATGTGATGAAAGTGACTTTGTCTTGCGATCACCGCGTAGTGGATGGTGCGAGTGGCGCAGCTTTCTTGCAGACTTTGAAAGGTCTGATGGAAGATCCTGTGAGGATGTTAGTCTAAACATTCTCAGGAAATAGAATAAAAAGACTGTCATTCCGTCATGGATATGCAAGGGCACAATCCTTGTACCATGAGGAATGACATTTTTGTTTTAAAGAGACCTATTAAATAATGAAGATAAGATCAACAACAGTTTGTGCAATAGCACACAATGGACAAGTGGCCATAGGTGCAGATGGCCAAGCGACCATGGGCAACACTGTCGCGAAGAGCAACGTGAAGAAGATTAGAAAGCTTCAGGATGGTAAAATAGTCACAGGCTTTGCCGGATCTACGGCTGATGCTTTCACACTGCTCGATAGATTTGATGAGAAGCTCAATGCCTACGGTGGTAATATGAAGCGTGCGGCCATTGAGCTGGCTAAAGACTGGAGAACGGATCGCTACCTGCGCAAGCTGGAGGCCATGATGATAGTGGCCAATAAAGACGAAGTACTGGTCATTTCAGGAACAGGTGATGTACTTGAGCCGGATAATGGTATAGCTACCATCGGTTCGGGCAGTATGTACGCTCAAGCGGCTGCTACCGCTCTGATTAAACATTCGAAAGAGATGACTGCTGAAGAGATGGTAAGAGAGAGTCTGAACATCGCGGCTGACATATGCATCTATACCAACCACAATCTCATCGTAGAAAAAGTCAACTAGTCAGTGTGTGTGATGAGACTTGAACCATTCGAACTTCGCGATTAGGTCCGGATCCTTATCTGCTACATGCTCAAATACCTCTTCGATGACCATAAATGCGCCATGATCTCGTTCGTGATCACGGTACCCCAATAAAAAGAATTCCCAATCCCCACCATCAACCTGAAGGCTGATTTGGTATACTCTTTCTATATCAGCATGTTCAGCGAACTGTTCAATGATTTTTTCAGATTCACTATCAGGTAAGAGCGGAGCTTGAATTTCCCAGAGCTCACCCCTTTCGGAGAATGCCTTTACAAGCAGCTCACTTCCATGATGCGCTTGATGGATTTTAAAATGATGGTAATCTTCAAGGGGAGGGTCACTCACATAATATCCGCTGTAATGTTGAGCGCCGGAGCATAGAGAATACAAACAACTGAGAAGCAAAAAAAGACACTTGACCTTCATGTGCTATTTTATTGATGATCAATGAAATAAACACTTCTATGAGGTCCTGTCAATAGAATATCGACCAATTTGGCCTTCCAGCATATGAATCGCCCCTATTCTTCGATGATCAGCTTGACCACCACTAGTTTAGACTCTATAATGTACATCTCGTCAAATCGTCTGGCCGGCATATTCAATATGGAACAAAAAAGCCTCCACAAGGGAGGCTTTTACTATATTTCTTTTCTTTGGTCTTTTACTCTTCAATAATTATACGAGCCTCAACACGTCTGTTCTTAGCTCTTGCCTCCGCTGTTCGCTCGTCAACCGCTGGCCGATCTTCACCAAAACCTTCCGAACTAACTTTTGAACTATCTAATCCGAGTCCTAACAAATAATCAACAACAGATTTAGCTCTCCTTTCAGACAGACCTTGGTTGTAAGCGCTAGATCCTATATAATCAGTGTGACCTTCTAGTCTTACTGTTGCTCCAACATAGCGCTTTAACTCCTGATTTAGCTCATTTAACCTATCGAAATAAGCAGGACTAAATTCATATTTGTCAAAGTCAAAATATACTACTACATCAAGTAAACCTGCTTCTATTGGAGGTATTGGAAGGTCTAATGTCATCTCGGCAGTCTCAGGACGCTCTGGGATCGTTAAGAAAAAGTCTTTGGCATAGTACCCCTCTTTTCTCGGAGTAAGAACATATTCATCACCGGCATCCAAAGTGACGCAGTACTTACCGTCACCGTCAGATTCAACAGTTTGAACAACGTTACCCTTTGAGTCTGTGACTACAACTGATGCCTGAGGCAATGGCTGCTTAGTCACACTATCTGAAACAATACCACAAACAGTTACCTCACTCAGGTCAAGTAATTCCGTTCTCCAGATGTCACCATTTTCGCTGGTCTTTTCACCTCTTGAGAAATATGCATAGTCATCAGCCTTAGCGATCACAAAATACATTTCAGACTCTGAGGTATTTATACCAGTACCAAGGTTTTCTGGCTCAGACCAATTAGTCCAAGAATCATCTAAGCGCTCAGATCTGAATACATCATAAGAACCTTCACCTCCACGACCGTCTGTAGAGAAGTATAATGTCTTATTATCAAAGTCCATGAATGCCGTCACATCATCACCCGCTGAATTGATATTGCCCATATTCATTGGCTCAGACCAGACTACTTCACCTTCTTCGTTGGTTGTCTTTCTTGTAATATACAAGTCCTTAGCACCCATGCCGTCTTCTCGATCAGCCGAGATAATGATGATATCCTCATCCTCGGTCGCATGGTAATGAACCTCAGGATCATTATTGTACCAGTTTTCTATTTTTTGCTTTTCAGGCTTACTCCAGAACTCGCCATCATACTGCGATGTAGAGAAACCAGATTTGGTGATGTCATCAAATAGTATAGCTCCTAAAAGAATGTTGTCCCAACCTGAACCAAAATTTGAACTGATGAAGTTAAATCCGTTATTGTTCAACTTAGACTCCATGTGGTGTAGGTCGGTACCCCAATCATCACCATCTCTTTTCAACCACCAGATATCAATTCTATCCTTCACACCTCCGTCGTTTTTGACGTGATGTCTTCTACCGAAGTAAAGCAACTCGTTATCATCAGATACCACAGGAATAATATCATGATGGTTTGGGGAGTTGATATTCTCACCCATTATCTCTGAGGTATAATTTGGGAAGTCCCTTTTTCCAGATTCCTGTGCAAAAGCAATCTGCGTAATAAAAAGGGCAAAAAGCAAAATTCTCATTTTCATGGTGATTGTTTTAAGTTCCAGTTAAGGCTAGTCTATTTAGCGTCTAAAATTAGATTTAATCCTTGATAAAATAGATATATCGAGGCACTATTTCAATTTGAGAGCCCAAATTTGCTGATAGATTCTCAATTGAACCACTATTTTGGCAATTATTTAAGACGCTTTGATCAATACCTCCAGGGCTCCAGGATTCCCATTCTCGATAGATATCAAACCACCTATTCAAAAGAATATGGAGTGTATGGAGCACCAGATTCTTTGAGTTTGTTTTGAAGTGCCGTATAAGTATTATCCAACAATTGATTGAATTTTTCCTCTATTTCCTCAAACTCCTCACTCGCTATCGCAAAACTGCTGCGATGCGTGCTAGTTGGTTCTGAGGTAGAGTTACTTTGCTCATAAACCAAAAAGCCCACGCGATTAGCCACTGATGGAGGCCCCTCAATATCCAACCTATTGGCCACTCCATCTCCCAGCAACCGTGATCGAAGTTCGTAAGTACTCGACTCCAACTGCTCAAAAAGTGCGGACATCTCAGATTGATTGGCGGGTGCCAGGGTGATGGCCTCTTTCATGTGGCGCATCTGATTCGATAGCTCTCTCATACGCTGGTTGGTTGTTGAAACTCTACCGCTCAATTCATTGACAGCAGATTGAAAAGCAACAAGCCCCGCTCTGTCAGCAGCCGGTAGAACGGTATTATTGAGTGGTACAAGCTCAAAATCAACAGGCCCATCAAGCATGGTCACAGTACCATCCAAGACCTTAGCAAGGGTAACGCTGTATTTTCCAGGCGCTACCAGTGTACCTTCGTTGTTACCCCCAAAAGGATTGTAGAATGGAGGTGGTGTCAGGGAAATGGGCTCTTTGGAAGCATACCTTAGATCCCACTCGATCCTATTGACCCCTTTGGCTGGTTTGGTAGTGAGCTTCCTTACCACTTCTCCAGTACTATTCACTACCGTAAAAAGTAGATAAGGGTCAGCTTCCATTTCCTCAGCTTTGAGCTCATCGTAGCTGGGGTAGCTATTATCTCCACCAGATTTTCTTGTCTCCTTTTCTCTATCCAATCTCTGATCGCTTGCCTTCTTAAGGTCTTCACCTATACTGTAAGTGAAGATAGCCGCTGAGCCAAGGTTATCTCCCATGTAAAAATTATCTCCCTGAAAGGATTGTGCTGGAAGACCATAGGGTGTGCTCCGCTCAAATAGAAGGGCGTCTCTGATAGGATAGAGTTTACCATCGGCTGCCAAATTCTCACTTGATAATTCGCGCAATGCGGAATAATCATCCAACACGAAGAATCCGCGTCCAAAAGAAGCCATTACCAGGTCATTTTCGCGCTGCTGAATAGCCAAATCCCTAATAGCGATCGTCGGCACGCCCGCTTTTAGCTGCTTCCAGTTTCCACCCTTATTATTGCTGAAGAAGACGCCATATTCAGTGCCGGCGAAAAGTAGGTTGGCATCCACATGATCCTCGGCAATTGTGTAGGTAGATCCTTTTTCCGGTAGGTTACTGGTAATATTTGTCCATGAAGTTCCCTTGTCCTTACTTACAAAAACATAGGGCCTGAAGTCTCCATTCTTGTGATTGTTAAACACTGCGTAGATGACATTTTGATCATGATTTGAAGTCAGGACGGCATTGACATAGGTGCGCGACGGCACGCCACTAAAGCTGCCAACACTTCGCCAGCTTCCTCCTCCATCTTCAGTGATCTGTATAAGCCCATCGTCAGTACCCACAACAAGCAAATTCTCGTCTAGAGGAGACTCTGAAAAGGCCACAATAGTGCCGTAGGGACTCACACCACCATTTTTGGCGACTGCATCTACACTCCACACTCTACCCATTACCTCCAGCTCGTTGCGGTTGATCTGTCGGGAGAGGTCGTCGCTGATCACTTCCCAGCTGTTGCCACGATCATCACTTCTGAACACCTTGTTTGCTGCAAAATATAGTCTACCAGGTTGGTGAGCGCTCACAGCTAACGGCGCATCCCAATTCCAGCGATAACTATTCTCACCTTTTCTCTCTTTGGGCTGAATACCCTTCTCTTCTCCACTTTTACGATCATATCTGACCAGTACACCATACTGCGACTGGGCGTACACGATATCCGGGTTGTCCGGGTCGACCTGTGATTCAAAGCCATCCCCACCGTGGGTGATAAACCACTGATCGTTGGAGATCCCATTTTGGGAAGTAGTTCGTGATGGGCCTCCCAGACTAAAGTTGTCTTGGGTGCCGCCGTAGACATTATAGAACGGCACATCATTATCGACAGCCACTTTGTAAAATTGGGTTACCGGTAGGTTTTCTTTAAAATCCCAGTGCGCTCCCATATCCCAGGTCTCATAGATGCCACCATCACAGCCAACCAGCAAATGGTTGGTGTTCGCCGGATTGATCCACATCACATGATTGTCGACGTGCTTATAGTCCTCCCCCAGTACCCTGAATGATTTTCCTCCGTCCTCGGTGACCTGCATCCAGGTATCCATAGAATAGACCTTATCCGGGTCAATAGGGTCTGCAAAAATCTCGACGTAGTAGTTACCACTGGAGGTATGGCCGCTCTGCTTCTTCCATGAAGCTCCACGATCAGTTGACTTAAAGAAGCCACCCTTACCTTGTGCCGCCTCAACGATGGCATAGATAATCTCTGGATCAGCTGGTGATATCTCAATATCTATCCTTCCAAGATCCACGTCCGGCAGGCCTTTTTGTGATTTGTCCCAGGTGGCCCCTCCGTCAGTACTCTTGTAGATAGCCGAACCAGGACCGCCACTGATGTAGGTAAAGACGTGGCGCCTGCGCTGAAAGGCGGAAGCATAAAGTACCTGCGGGTTTCTTGGATCCATTTCGATATCATTGATACCCGTGTGCTCGTCTATCGACAATACCTGATCCCAGGTTTTGCCACCGTCAGTGGTCTTGTAAACGCCTCGATCTCCGCCCGCACTCCACAGCGGCCCAATCGCAGCAACATAAACCACATCCGAATTATCAGGATGTACGATAATCTTGCCTATATGCTCGGAGTTTTCTAACCCTACTTTTTCCCATGATGCGCCTGCATCCATAGACTTATAAACTCCATCACCGAAGGCTACACTTCGCTGGTTGTTGTTTTCACCCGTGCCTACCCAGATGGTGCTGGGGTTGCCTGGATCCATGGTGACGACACCTATGCTGTAGCTGCCCTGACTGTCAAATAATGGCTCGTAGGTATTGCCAGCATTGCTGGTCTTCCATACGCCCCCGGAAGAGGTAGCTACATAGTATTCACTTGGATTGTTGGGGTTGACGGCAAAGTCTGATATCCTACCGGAAGTAACCGCCGGCCCTATATTTCTAAACTTAAGTCCTGAAAGTGATACGTCTTCCAGATAATGTTGGGCAGGTGCTGTTTGCTTGTTGCGCTGTGCATTTGCCGATAGGCCTAAGCAACAGACCGTGGCAAGGAGAAGAATGAAATGTCTCATTAATACTTTGGGTTTTGTGAATACACAATAATCCCACCTTTTTAAGAGAATTGCTAGTAAGGAATGGACAAGGAGCCGGGTGCCCTCTCAAATATCCGCATCAGCGCTCCACTAGTTCCAATAACAGTTCATTGAACCTTTCCGGCTCTTCGTACATCACCCCATGAGCGGAATTCTCGAAAGTGAAAAATTCCTTGGTCGGTGCTCGAAGAGAATCAAAATACTCCTTGGCCAAGGGATGAGGTGTTTGATAGTCATACCTACCCTGAAAAATATAGACGGGTACCTCCACTTCGGGTACGGTCTCAAACAGGTTATTGGAAAGAACTGTCGGCCACAGCGCTTGCAGCACCTTCATATTGGCGTTCATATAATTAAACTTTGAGCTGAGGTTGTATTCAGGGGACAGCAT
Source organism: Cyclobacteriaceae bacterium (assembly GCA_965229505.1). Lineage (GTDB taxonomy): Bacteria > Bacteroidota > Bacteroidia > Cytophagales > Cyclobacteriaceae > UBA6059. The sequence continues at coordinate 3,483,482 of OZ245881.1, read as the reverse complement.
GAGCAGTTTGGCAATTTCCAGCACCACTCCTCCTCGTTTGAAGCTCCCTCCATAGTGATCCACCCACTTCCGTTCGGTCATGATGTAGTCCATGTACTTGGGATCATCCACGGCCATCACCGGGTCGAGCATTGAAAGCTCTTCCACCGCCTTTTCATTACCATCAGCCTGAGCACGGTCAAGCACCCAATCATAGGAAATCTGCTCTCCAAGTCGCTGATTAGAGACCTGCCCCACGGCAAAGAAAGCATGGAACAGATCAGGACGCTCTTTGATCATATGCATACCGAGCATAGTACCCCAACTATGGCCCAGGAGATAAATCTTCTGTTTGCCAAATCGCTCAACCAATTTTTCCGATAGGGAAATACCATCAGCCACCATCTGGGACAAAGTGACCTTACTCATATCTACGTCTGTGTTATATGACAACCCGCTTCCACGCTGCTCCCAATGAGCAAAGGTCAGATCGTCCTCCAGCGCCCGGTTGTATTCATAAAATGCCGGATACTCAGGCGAACCAGGACCGCCATGCAAAAACAGCACCACCGGGTTGGACTGGTCTCTACCTCTCAGTATGACGTATTGCTCCTCTCCATTTAAGTCGTACTTTTCAATGGAAGCAATGCTATTTGGTGCATTGTCGAATGGCGGAGTGATCCCAGGACTTTTGAACCAAATAAACCCAATGGCCCCAATGAGAAGCACGAAAAAGGCGGCAAGAAGCCAGAGTAGTATTTTCAAAACGGTTTTCATCATAGTAATTTTGATCAAAGATTGATATGATAACAGACATGCTAACGATATACCATAACCCAAGATGTGGCAAAAGCCGACAAACACTCAAAATCATTCACGATAGTGGGCAGGATGCTAACGTGATAGAGTATCTCAAAACGAGCCCTGACTTTGATACGCTCAAAGGACTATGCGAAAAACTAGGGATGGCTCCTGAGGAGTTGATCCGTAAAGGTGAAGCTATCTACAAGGAGAAATACAAGGGTCAATCGCTAACAGATGATGAGTGGATACAAGCCATGGTGGAGTACCCCATCCTCATAGAACGACCCATAGTGGTCAAAAATGAAAAGGCGATCCTTGGAAGACCGCCTGAGAATGTAGAAGCTTTATTGTAAGTTATTCATTGGATGCAGCGGCATCCAGCATGCTTCGAGGTGTCCATATCTCATACATCGGATCACCTTTGCTGCTATATCCGCTGTGGTGCCACTCTCCACTGTCAAGTGCCCATTTGAAGCCCAGGCTAGCTCCTACTCTGCTGCTATCACGAGAGAAGAATTCAATATTCTCGGTATAGTCATCACCGACAGTTGTGTAGGTGCCTCCTCCCGTTCCAGAAAATCTCGTGGTTTCAGTGTGATAAGCAATCCATTGAAATCTGGTTCCTGAGAGTATTTTCATGGTCTTCCTCGCACCGGGAGTACTTCTGGAAATCTCTCCATCTCTCTTCCTACCGGTAATAAGGTATGCACCACTGAGTTCGCCAGGAGTGCCGTCATCCACTCGTGTCCATACCCGGTCATCTCCTTCAAAAAGAATAGTGTCCCCTTTGAGGTCAAAAGTCAGTACATCAGTAGTCCCCACTTTAGTCGTATCGAGAGTATTAAATTCGAAAGAGAAATTAAACTTGTTGCCATCAACGGTGTATGAACCGCCCATTGTGCCATCAAACCTTTTCTCCGATCTATTGTAGAAGGTCTCAGCGATGTATCCATCCACGACTATGACCATTGCTTCAACTTCCTGGCCTGCTTCATTGCTCCATGAGGCCGTCCATGCCCCCTGGATGTTTTCCGTATGATCGACTGGTGCAGGCTCAGTTGCCGCCGTTGTATCTTTTGTTTGGTTACCACCACATGACCAGAGGCCAAAAGTAGCAAGGAAAAGTAATGTGCCTAAAAGTGTTTTGTTCAAATGTTTCATGGTATAGTTGATTAAGATAGGTTGAATTACGCTAGAAGATCAGATATTTCCAAGAGGTCTCATGCGAACGGTTAATTGTCGTCTTCAATAAGGTAGAGGTAGCAAGTCTTAGCATAGTCATCTCATTCTTACCTATCGGAAAAATCAATTTGCTCGTTTTTTACTACATTTATTGACCACAATTTTTTCCTATGGCCAAAGTTCGATTTACGTCCAATCTGAAAAGATTTTATCCCACACTTGGCGAAATGAGTATACAAAAGTCTACCGTCTCCCAGTTGCTGGATAGTGTAGAAGAAGCTCACCCCGGCCTCAAAGACTACATTGTGGATGAAACCGGAGCATTGCGTAAGCACGTCAATATTTTTATAGGCAATGACATGGTCAATGACAGAGAGCGGCTAAGTGATCAACTCTCGGATAATGATGAGGTATATATCATGCAGGCGCTCTCAGGTGGTTAACTTTTTAAACTATGTGATATGGCACCCAAAAAAAGACTCCTATTAGGCACCCGCAAAGGGTTAATCATTTATGATCAGCAAGCAGATGGTCAATGGACTTATCAGCGAACTGAGTTTGTAGGTGCGCCTGTCACTATAGCTACTATTGACCCTCATACTGGCACGTGGTGGGCACTACTGGATCATGGTCATTGGGGGTGCAAAGTGCACCGATCCTCAGATGGGAAAACCTGGGAAGAACTCGCCGCACCCAAATACCCTGAAGGTGAGGAAGTTAAAGATGGAAAACCCGCTGCTACCAAGTACTTGTGGGCATTCGCCAATGGTAGTACGAATCAAAAAGGTAAGGTTTATATCGGTACAGAGCCGGGTGGGCTCTTTGTGAGCAATGACAATGGCGACACTTTCGAGCTTAATCGCGGCTTGTGGGATCAACCGACTCGAAAGGAACAGTGGTTTGGGGGAGGGCGCGATAATGCCGGTATACATTCCATATTGGTAGACCCTAGAGATGAAAATCATATCTTCATTGGCATCAGCTGTGCGGGTGTGTATGAAAGCACCGATGGCGGGGCAACCTGGACGGTGCGCAACAAAGGCCTAAAGGCTGATTTCCTACCGGATGCCAATGCGGAAGTGGGACAAGATCCTCACCTGGTCGTGATGAGCCCAAGTAATCCTGATGTCCTATGGCAACAGAATCATTGTGGCATCTTCATGTCAAGAGACGGTGGCAAGCTGTGGAGCGATGTGACTGACAAGAACGGGCCAGCCAACTTTGGTTTTGCGATAGCCGTCGATGAGCAAAACCCAGAAATAGCCTGGGTAGTCCCTGGTGTCAGCGATATGGTAAGAGTAGCCGTGGATGAATCGCTATGTGTGTGCCGGACTGATGATGGTGGGTTTACCTGGAAGACCTTCACATCCGGTCTTCCGCAGGAGGGTGTCTTTGACATTACCTATCGCCATGGTCTTGACATCACTGGCGACACGCTGGCCTTTGGCACCACTACTGGCAACCTCTACCTATCGGAAAACCGTGGTGAACACTGGCAGACTCTATCGAATAATCTGCCAATGATTCACAGTGTGGAGTTTGTGTAAATGTTAACGGCAAGCAGGAAAACTGCATAATTCAGAGATCATGGAACAAAATATTAGTGATTTTGTGCAAATCACGAGATCCAAGAACGGTAAAATTCGAATTGCTCATGATCTTTCGAATAAAGCAAACATTTATAAGCAACTCCATGAACAAGGATTTAGACTTACCAAACTGGCTAACAAAAGAGTATTTTTCCGAAGGAGTGAAAAATCGTTAACGCCTGTAAGTTTCCGGAATATTAGAGATCACTTCGAGGATTTTCTAAGGGAAACAAGGTTTGCAAATATCCCAGACTATATTAACCTTGATGATATTCTTAATTGGTTCTACACTAAGGAGCCCATAAAACGGAATGGTCTGTTTGATTACTATCTCAGAGAAGAGTTATCGAAAGAAGAACAACACGAACTTCTCTTAAAAATAGATGTACATTATAAACATAAGTATGACGTCAATCATTTGCTTGCACTGTTTAAGACTTGGTCATTCAGCACAACGGAAGATGCAATAGGATATTTCTGTAGCAAGGGAACTCCCCTTTATTTTAAGAAGTTTGACAAAAACAAATATTTAGTATTTGTCCACTATAACTCGCAGAAACCAACAAATGACGGCTTTGACTGTGTCACCGCAACTTATACCAGCGAACGCCATTTCAACAAAAAGAAACCAATTCATTCAGAGAGTATTCGACTAAATTTCCGTTTAGAGCGAGATTACACCTTAATTGAAAAATATTTAGAAAATCCAGTTGAAAGTGACAGCCGCTAGCAGTCGCAGCGCATATGCCGCCATACAGCAAGCAAGTGATACACCTAGTCCGAGGGAATTAATGAGAACATAGTGCTTATTGCGCCATAGGCTCCATAAAATTACTTTGAAATAATGTCGAAACATATGCACGGCTCAAGGTGAGTTTTTCACAAGAGATGATAAAACGTACAGAGCTCAATATTCTTATCCATATGCTCTGCTGGTATCTGAGTTGATTGACTAACTTTTTGGATTAACATGAGTTTGAGAATCATCCAACTCATGAGCGTTGATAAAAGCGTCTTTTCCTCCAAACCAATCCAGCACTTCTTTTCGCATCAGCTTGGTGGATTTTAGGCTGAGAAGTGCCGGATACGACGAATATGGATAATGTCTGAAGTCAATTCCGGTTTTATGCTTGACTGGGTTGTGGTGGATATACCTGATGATTGCTGTAAAGTAGCTATCATCATCAACTCTTATTCTCCTAAATGGAGATTCAAAGAGAGGTCCGGTTCGTCCAAAGCGTTTATTAAATGATTGAGCGTAGACGTTAAAAAAGGTTCCAATCCTCTGGCTCAAAGCTGAAGGGGTTCCTATATCAGGCACTGCCTTTGCCGACTTAACCTTGATGAAAAAATGAAAATGGTTCCGGAGTAAGCAATATGAATAAGTTTCGAATACCGTAGAAGCATATTCGGCATACTTGTTCAAAAAGTATAGGTAGTTATCATGTTCTTGGAAAATATCTCCGCCCGCAACACCACGGTTGTAGATATGATAGTATGCATCAAACTCCAGAGACTCGGTATTGGTCTTCTTAGACATGACATGAATTTAAGAAAATCTAGCTTATTTGTATTGAGCTTCAGCTTGCACCCCCCAAGGGGTTTTAAACCCCTTGGGGGGTTGAGAGTCGCGCATCTTGATTAATATTCCATTCATTCTATCTAACTTTTGGTCGACGTTGGTGACTATGAAAAGAATACTTGCCTTAACCATTCTATTAACCTCAAGTCTGCTACCCTTCTCGTGCAATGACGATGACTGTGGAGATTACGATAGGTATGAGGTGACCATGGAAGATTTTGCATTGAAGACAGCTTTCCATAACGGGGATAGATACTACGAAAGTGACTTTTCTGATAGACCACAGGAGTTTGAATCAGCCGCTATCATGCTCGAATTAACAAAGGAATCCAGGGTCAAAATATCTCAATCGACGGCCCCAAGTAAGTTTTCATGGATAACTCCATTAATGGCTTGTAGCCCTTCACCTGACGAAGTGGTCAATAGAATCACTGCACTGACAATATCTGCAGCTGATACAATCTACACAGATAGTCTCAGCTATGCTCCAAACGTCTCACTCAATGAGCTATTCCATTTACCTCATAACAGATGTGGCTCTCGTGCTCGTTGTGATATTGATGGGCGTATTTATAATGTGGTGGATAGAACATATAGTCTTTACGCACGACAGTCCGATCCTCTGATCTTCATGCTAAGATCTGCACCTGATTCTTTGATTGACACCACTTTTCGCTTTGAGATCATACTCAATGACGGCAAGGCATTTGATCTTAGCATTGGGCCGGTCTTGATTGAGTAAAAGAATCTCCCAGGGCGGATTGTAACCCCTGGGAGTTGATATCAGACCCTACTTCTCAGCATAAACCTTCTTGGTCTCCTCGTCGAGGATCAATCCCTCACCCGGCTTCCATTTGTCGTACTCCATGTAGTACGCGGCATCTTTGGCGGCTTGCAGGCCGTCCAGCTTTGCCAGCAGATGCAGTGCACCATCGATACCCGCCGATACTCCGGCGGTAGTGATGACATTACCATTGTCGACAAAGCGCACATCGGATCTTACATTGGCTTTAGGGAAGCTCTTCGTCAGGCCATCAATTGCATCATGAAAGGTAGTGACAGTACGACCATCCAACAATCCGGCCTCTCCCATGACAAACGCTCCTGTACATACAGAGAAGAAATAGTCCGTCTCATCAATACGTGACTTCACCCAATTAATGACATCCTTATCTCCAGAGGCTGCTCCACTATTGCCTCCGAAGAAAGCCATGATATCTGCCTCCGGAGCGTCTTCGATGCTATAGTCAGGGATAAAAGTAAGGATGCCTTGAGTCTTAATAGGTTCACGGGTTTTTGAGACCGTGAAGACATTGTATCCCGCATAAGCGAAAACCTCCATCGGACCAGCAAAATCCAGTACCTCCACATTATCCTGTAAGTAAAACGCTATTCTCATTTTGTTCTCAAGTAAATCTAGCTGTTCAGAAGCAGTCCTTTTCACAAGTTCCATTCCGCAGTGATCACATTTTCCTGCGTGATCGAAAGCAATTCGATCGCAGGCTGAGCTGCAAGGTTTACAATAATATGCCACTTCTTCAGAAGCAACCAACTCAGGAACTTGTCCTTGGCAAGACAGGCTCAAAATGGGAATCATTAGAATAATAAATAGTTTTTTCATCTTATTTTGATTTTTATGACAAGGTCAAAGCTAAAATCGACCAAGCCCATCTCCTAGGACAACATCCTGTCAAATCCGGCCAAATCAAGCCTTCTTCAATAGCTTGTAAAGCTGACTCACGTCGGCATAGCCACAGGCCTCAGCTACCACTTCCATTTTGTTCCCTTCTTTGATGAGTTGATCTGCCTTCTCCTGACGCAATAGATCCTGGTAGCCCCCGATGGTGATCCCCGTTGCTTTTTTGAACATTCTGGTAAGATTGCGCTCACTGGTATGCACTAGCTCGGATACTTCCCGCAAAGATGGGTTGAGGTGAAAATGACTAATCAGATAATCCTGAACAGTGTGCACAGGGTCTACGAGGTGATTGCGGTAGCGAAGGAAAACACTGAGCTGAGGCTCATCTTCTCCTCTCCTCAGGTAGATGACTACCTCACGGGCCACATCCGCAGCAAACTTGCTCCCATGATGCTTTTCGATAAGATGCAGGGCCAGGTCGATTCCGGATGAAACCCCTGCGCTTGTCAGGATATTATCGTTCTCTACAAATAGTCGGTTTCTGAGGATTTCTATATTGGGGTACCTATCGGAAAACTTATCACAGTACCTCCAGTGGGTAGTGCATGACTTGCCATCAAGCAGCCCGGCAGCTGCTAAGATGAAGGTGCCGGTACAGACTGAGCAAATGGTCACTCCTCTGGCAGATTGCGCATTGAGCCATCTCAGAAATGAATCCAGGGTCTTGCTGATATCCTGGTCGAGATAATAACCCGCCTCCATACCTGGAATAATGATGATGTCATCTGAGCTAAGCTCCAGACTGGAAAATGGTACGAGTTGGCTAATCATCATACCTGCGCTACTCTCCAGTTCGGCCACTGTATCTACCGAGAAATAGGACAGCTCGTACGCTGCGCCATAGTAGGCCGCCTCATAGAAAAGGTGCGCCGGACCGGTCAGATCCAGAAGGTGTACTCCGGGAAATACTGCAAATGCAACTTTTCTGGTGGGCATGCTATTATCAGTAAGATTGGACATATGAAAGTGATAATTTGATTCTAAGATGTTAGTCCATAAAACTAATCTTTGATCCCTCATGTCATGCTACTCTGTATGAAGCAGCAACGATATCTCTGATTTTCGTTTTAATTCAAGATTATACTGAATTACTAAATGAAGGTATACGAAAAACTGCAACTTGAAAATTAAGCCCTGGTGCAGGAAAAACTCCATGTCAATAACAAATACTTCGCCCGACTCAAGGAGGCTTGAAATCCACATACTTTTTGGATAGGCTGTAGGGATAGTCGAGTCGCACCCAGGATCATTCTCAATAGAGATCTGGGAGATGTGTGGAAGCATCAAAAACCAGGCCCATTGGTACTAAAAGTTGATCCTGGCAGTATCAGTTCACTTTGCCATCCATGGCTAACCTTCATGTCCACCAAATCGTGGTGTGCTGTAATATCAATTACAACTATGTAGAGATGAGTATGATGGTGACCTACCTGAGGTCGTGTCATGCTGGTTACTCCCAATCGCCCATCTTTATCAAGAGAATAGGGATGCACTTAGCAAGTGCTAACCTACTCGATAGTGCAGACAAGCTGGCAGAAATGAATGTCCATGGTCAGATCTAAACTGTAGCCGGTTTGATATTGTCAATGCATTATCGAGAAGGTCACAACCTATGGCTCCACGGGTGGATGTTTGGCTCAGGGTTGGTTTTATAAATAAGTGCTTTCACTTAAGATGTGGATGACATCATTGTCCATTCAGCCTATAAGGTCTTGTAAGTTCGGAATAGAATCAGTAGACTTATCAGCAGAGAGAAAGGATAAGATGCGCACTTCGTGCTCTGGTTAGACACTTACCCAAAACTGAACTAATATGAACATAAAGCAAATTTTTAAAAACAATCAAGAATGGGTTCAAAACAAGTTGAATCTTGACTCGAGCTACTTCAATAATCTTTCTAAAGGTCAAAGTCCAGAAATCCTTTACATAGGGTGTTCAGATAGTAGGGTTACTGCTGAAGAACTGATGGGAGCCACTCCGGGAGAGGTCTTTGTGCATCGGAATATAGCCAATATGGTGCCTAACACGGATTTGAGCTCTATGTCGGTAATCGATTATGCGGTTTTGCATCTGAAGGTTAAGCACGTGGTTGTCTGTGGCCACTATTATTGCGGAGGTGTCAAAGCAGCTATGCAATCCGAGGATTTGGGGATTTTAAACCCTTGGTTACGTAACATTCGGGACGTATACCGTCTTCACAGAGAAGAATTAAACGGTATATCGGATGAGGAAAGTCGCTACAAGCGATTGGTTGAATTGAATGTACAGGAGCAATGTGTAAATGTGATTAAGACCGCTGAAGTACAAAGGGCTTATCGTGACCGAGGGTTGACCGTGCATGGATGGGTATTTGATGTTCACACAGGTGAACTCATTGATCTGAAAATCAACTTTACCAAGATTCTGGAAAACGTGATGGAGATCTATCACCTTGAGTAATGGGTGGGGGTAGCAAACCTAAGACTATAGATTATTGATTTCGAGATTGGATTCAGTCACAGTTAGGTTGACCCTGCCAGTTACCGGTGATCCTATAAATTTAGTAGATGCTCACGATCTGTAAGTAGAAGGAGATTTTTCTGGTAGTTAAGATATTTACACCCACCAGGCTAAGGAAATCGTTAAGCATCTTTCAACTTCAAAATGGCTATCTGAATCATCAGGTAGCCATTTTTATATCTGAACTGGCTCCATTGCTTTTTTTTGGGTCTAACTAACAGCCCAGTGACCTCTTGACCTATCGATAGAACACACCAGTCTTCAGTCAGTTCTATAAACTGATTCGCAGACGGTGTACTTCTCATATTCTGTCACAGTAACTAGTATCTGTATTATGATAGGAATGCGAATAAGCTCAATAACTGGCCAACTAATACTGGGTCAATCATTCCTTTTGACCAAAAGTACCCTCTCCCCCTCAATCGACAGGTACCCATGTTCATAACAAAACCGATATTCATCTCCGGCCTTAGTCTGATATATGGAGGTGAAATAATTGAAGTCAAATCCTTTCTCCTGAAGTTTTCGCTTGAGGACCGTCGCTTTGCCTTCCGGATTCATCGCCTCCAGGATTCGCCTGTTCTTACGAAGAATGTTATTGATATTTCTGACGTAGTTCACTGAGTCAGCATTGAGCTTATTGTTGTACGCATTGCGACAGCTGTCAGAACAAAATTTCTTATCCTGCCTACCAAAAATCGGTTTTCCACATTCTGGGCATAATTTTTCCTCCATAGTCAATAGTACTGATTATCAATGATATATACAACAACAAACGACTACAAACGGATATAAACGACTGTAATTATTTAATAACCGACTCACGCCGACCGCTACCGCAACCTTTGCTTCGTCAACAATGACAAACATCTGCCGATCAGATGAAATCAAATAATGTTCAACTAAACAATTACAATTATGAACTCTTTAAGAAACAGCGTACAGTTAATCGGTCGATTAGGAAATGCCCCTGAAGTAAGAAACTTCGAAAGTGGAAAGACCATGGCTACATTTTCACTAGCCACCAATGAGGTGTACAAAAACAACAAAAGTGAGCGGGTCACAGACACACAATGGCACAACATTGTCGCTTGGGGCAAGAAGGCCGAGCTAGCAGCTTCTCTATTAAAGAAAGGGCAGGAAATTGCGCTAGAAGGCAAGCTGGTCAATCGCAACTATGAGAAGGATGGTACCAAGAGGTATATCACCGAAATCAATATGAATGAAATGCTAATAATGTCTCCGAAAGAGCAGGCCTAAATGGCCCGAGCGCCATTGGAATTGTGCGGGATCTCAAACCAAAATGTGGATCCCGCGCCTTTCTCTGATTCGAAACCAAGTGTGCCATCATTGAGCTCCACAAAGTCCTTGCAAAGTATCAACCCCATTCCAAACCCCTTCTCTCCGGCTGTCCCTACGGTACTGACTTTCCGGGTCACATCAAAAAGCGACCTCTGTCGCTCTTCATCCATACCAATTCCAAAATCTCTGACACTTACCTTTACCGTGTTATTATCAGTCAAGCTTGTTGTAATTTGAATCTCCCCTTCTTGTTCTGAAAATTTAATAGCATTGGTGATAAGATTTCGTAGCACAAGATCGATCATGTTCTTATCACCATACGCCATATCAATCCCTATTTTCATACCTACTTTTAACTTTTTGGATTTCGCCGATGGCGAGAGCAGGTCTACGCATTTTGCTATAAGCTCTCCAAGGTCAAACGTATCCTTATTGGGGTTCATGCCGCTATTTTGTGATTGCGTCCAAGCGATTAAAAGCGCCATAAATTCCGTTGTGTCTGATATGCTCTTTTGGAGTGGTGGAAGTATTTCATTCATCTCCTCTGCATTGAACTGATGCTCTCTTATCAGTTCAATGAGACTAGACATGTTGTTGATCGGTGATCGTAAGTCATGCGATAAAATCGTCAACAATCTGCTTTTGGTTTTATTCACCAGTTCTAGCTCGCTATTTTTCCGGTTAGTTTCATCATTAGCCATTTTGAGCAACGCCGTACGCTCTCTGACTTTCACCTCAAGTAGCTCTCGTTGTTGTTGTTCGCTTTCAAGCTGGGCCGTTGCTGCCCTTTTTATCGAGTAGCCTATTACTACTGAAAATAGAACCATCTGAATAGCCAGTCCACCAAACAGTGCATAGTTAATGATAAGAATCTCGTAAATTCCAAGTGTCAATTCTGCAAATCTGCTCATCATCAGGGCTCCAAGAAAAATAAAGCCACCTACGGCGAGTGGTATATTGGACAGGAAAAATAATCGAGCGTTTGTAACTCCCTGAAAAGCAAAAACAGGTGAAGATATTAGCCAGCTAAGAATTGCTGTTAACGCTAACAACGCAGCTATCAAAGATGTCCATTCGTAAAAGTCCACGTCAATAATGTCTGCTCCGATTCCAATTAGAGTAAACAATAACAGGCAACCGGCAAACACAGTTATTACACGCGAGACATTGAACCACAGCCCTTTTTGTATATGAAGAAAAGATCTCCAAAAACCCATCCATCCTATGACAATAATACTACCTGAGACGACAAAGAACTGAGAGGCCATAATAGGAATTATCCATTGCTCGAACTGATAATTAATAGCATGCAGAAAGTATCCCAAAGCCAAAACACAATAATGAGCATAGGCCTTATTGCCAACTATAAACAGGATGCTCAGGTTATAAAAGAGCATGATCATAAAAATTGCCGAAAACATAAAAGACAAGCGATCCATCTGATCAGTATACTGTCTGGCATGCTTTGCCTGACTCAAAGTCAAATATGGGGAAGGATCGTCAGTAAAATCACCCTTATACAACAAGTGAAGCGTATCCCCCTTGTGGAGTAGAAACTCATGAGTCATTAATCTGGGTCGAACTCCAGGGTCGGGGTTCATTACATACAATCCCAATGAGTCTTCCTTTACTTGGTCATTTCGGGTATCATATATAGCCACATTTACACGCCTGGGTCTGACCATAAACCTCAACGAGAAATCCTCAACACTTGATTGATTGGTAATGTGGAGTACCCTCCAATCGTTGGGCCCAACTGGTATATCCCGGCCCATTACTTCCCTGGAAAGTGCCAAAGCCTCTCTATGAGATTTGCCACTACTACTTGGTATAGCGTACAAATGCTCACTAACATCGTACTCAAATGGATCATAGCTCTCAAAATCATTAGAGATAACGGTTAAGTTAGGTTGAGCATGAGAGGTTTGTACGCTTAAAAAAAACATCAAGGCACCTGCCACCTTCATTATTATTTTTTCCACTACTTTCAAGAGAGCTCCTTTCCGGTCAACCTGATCGTATCCTAATCCGGGATATCAATTCGACCATCAAATTAGAGCATACAAACTCAATACTCCAAGCTAAGCTTCTCTAACCTCAAAAGTTTCGAACTCATGACGCACGTAAGTAATTTCAAACAACGGTGACTATCTGGAAAATTGCCACCCTATGGCTATCACAAAGCCGTAGGGCACTACCCTCAAAGCACTGGAGGTGTAGCGCCGGTTGAGCGCGTAATAACCATACCCCCTCAAATAACCAGCGCCCTTTGATTTTCTGATGATCTGCCTACGAGCACCCAGGATCACGTTAACCTCTTGATCAGGAATATCTAGCAGCGCACTTGCCTCTGAGGTCGCCCCGATCCAATACTCATACTCAAGGCCGACCTGAATCCAAGTAGGGTTAGGGTTCATGGAAAGCGAATGTTCCAACATAGGAGTAATCGACGCTGACCAGATAGAGAGAGATTCGACCAGTCGGTCTCCCTCTAGCCGCTCACCAAACTCATTTAATATTCCATAATCCTCTGATATGTTGAATTGTCTCCAGTGGATACCTGTTCCAAGGGCCAGGTTCAATCGAGGACTAATGACTCGATTGATCAGGACAGTTGGCGACCAACCGATCCTGTCAATGCCAAGATCTGCACCATTCCGATACAAATCGAAGATTATCTCATCATTTGTATTGGGCTGTAGGTTGGCAAAATTGACCGAGGCACCTATCTCTAGTTGCCAGGACCAACCCGTTCGTCTGCTCATCTGCGGACGACTGGTCGGTGGAAGCAGTAAGCCTTCCTCTAAGCTATGAGGTGTCAACCCAGCCAATCGCTCAGGTACGTGGGCGAGAAGTTTTTCCATCTGGGCATTGGGCGATGAGCCGATAGGCTCTAGGTTGTCATCGTCCAATTTTTCCTGGCTCAAACCCGATAGCTCGATAGGAAGCACCTCCGTAGTTATTGGTGCTTGAGATGGTAGTATCTCAGCAGTATCGTCAATACCTTTAATTAGCTGCTTCTTATCAGAGGTGCCGTTTACTGATACTGCTTCTTTCTCCTTACCAGAATGTGTCTCCGTCTCGGCCGTTGAACGTTGGTCTGTCCCGTGATGAGGCTCATAATAGATCATCGTAAATACTCCAGAGATCAGAATCAACAGTGCCGCAAGAGCGTAGCGCACTCTGACCGTCCTGCGACTGATAGCAATTTTGGAATGAATCTCACCCCAGTGAACTTCATCTGCGGTGACTTCAAAGTCTTTAAACTCATTGACAAGATGCTCTCTAATTCTTTCTTCAGCTGGCTTTTTCATGCAACTTTATTTTTGATAATAATTCTATCAATCGGCCCTTGGCCCGGCTCAGGAGTACTCTGCTACTACTCTCCGCTACTCCTATTTTGATGGCGATCTCACCGTGGGAGAACCCCTCGATCATGTATAGATTAAATACCTGCATTTGTGCTAAAGGCAATTCTCTCAGCAACTCCAGCAGCTCATGCGCCTGCATTTGCTCGATAATCGAGGCTTCCTGATCTGTTATATCTACCTCCGACAGGTCTTCCACTTCAGCGAATAGCTGTGGCTTTTTTCTTCTAGTATAATCGATAGCTGTATTGACAGTAATTTTAGTCACCCAGGCAATCAGGGAGTCCACATTTTGTGCCTCTCTGATGTTGCGAAACACCTTTACCATAGTATCCTGAAATATGTCGGCCGCCACTTCAGTACTTCCACCATAGCGGTAACATACTCCCATGACTTTTCCTTTGAGTAGGTCGTAGAGCAGGCGCTGTGATTTAGCATCACCCTTTGCACATCGATCAAGAATTAACTTATAATCCGCCATTCAGTAAAAAATCCAACGCTAAATAAGCGTCGGACCTAATTGGTGATAATTATGAAATTTTCACTCGACGATTTCTACGGTGACCTGGGCTACCACAAACTTCTCAAACAGTGATGGGTCCGATGTACCGTCAAGGAATACATCACTGTTGGCATTGTCACTGTTGACGCCAAGCTCGTAGATAAACTCAACCTTGCCTGAGGCATCCTCCGGAGCAGTATACTCCAGGACTACTTCGTTTCTGTCAAGGGCTAGTGCGATGTTCACATCATTATCACCAAAGTCAGGGTCGGTATAAATCATCTCCACAGAGACCGCCGCACTTGTTAGGTTGAATCCAAGGCCACAGAAAAACTCATTATCCAACAGGTCGAGTGAAATACTCTCTCCCCGCTTCACCGGAATGTATTCAAAAACACCGTTGGTTGTACAGGAGCCAGGTTCAAGCATTCTGACGTTTACAATCGCACCGTGCTCATTGCCATCAGTATCCAAAAGTTGTAAACTGTAGCGATCATCTCCCGAGAGGAAGTCTTCATTAGGCGTATATCGCAAAAAGTTTCTCTCTCCTATTCGTTCGACACTACCACGGGAGGGGCGGCCGGCTATCTCGAACGATGTGGAGCTAGCTCCTAAAAGTCGAGATGGTCTGATGATGGCAGGACTTTGAGGCGCTGCATACACATCCAGGGAAATTTGCTGGGGTGCGGAATCTTCATGGGCCGTGTCACAGCTTACTATGCACGCTCCCGCTAACATAAGGGTAAAGAATAATCTGTTCATGAGTCTTATACATTTGGTCTTCGCCATAATGACGGATGACCCTACCGAAACGCTACAGCATGCGCACGATAGTTTTCAACTCATAACAACTTCAAAGTCTTTAACTAGTACCCAAACTTCTTCAACGACTGATCCTTTTTCCTCCAGTCTTTCTCCACCTTCACGAAGGTTTCGAGATGGATCTGCTTGCCGAAAAACTTCTCCAAATCCTGACGAGCAGCCATCCCCACTTTCTTAAGGGAAGCTCCGCCTTTACCAATAATGATCCCTTTTTGGCTTTGCCGCTCGACATAGATTTCAGCCCTCAGACGAATAATTGTTTCTTCTTCAAAAAACTCAGTGATCACGACCTGTGTGCTGTAAGGAACTTCCTTTTTGTAGTTCATGAAGATTTTTTCGCGAACAATCTCTGAGGCAAAAAATCGCTCTGATCGATCTGTGATGTCATCCTGAGGAAAATAAGGTTCGTGCTCAGGCATCATAGAGAGCAAGCGCTCCATCACCGGCTCCAGGTTGATTTTTTCAAGGGCTGATACAGCCAAATAGTCCACCGCCTCGATCTGAGTCTTGAAGTACTCAATCTTATCGGCAGCCTGACTTCCCTTCGCTTGATCGACTTTGTTGAGCAAAAAAATTACCGGTAGTCCTGAGTTCTTGATGCGCCGCTCTACCTCGGTTTCTTCAAAAGTCTCATAGATATCCGTCACATAAACCACCGCATCAGCGTCCTCCAGGGAAGCATTGACAAAACCCATCATATTTTGCTGGAGTTGGTATTGGGGATCTAGTATCCCGGGTGTATCAGAGTAGACAATCTGAAAATCCTGCCCATTCATAATCCCAAAAATCCTATGTCGAGTCGTTTGCGCCTTGGAGGTGATGATGGATAGATCCTCCCCCACCAATGCGTTCATCAAGGTAGATTTGCCAACGTTGGGCTTTCCTATAATGCTTACAAATCCTGATTTAAAGCTCAAATCTTCTTTTTTTTCAAAGGTATGTGAATTCAATAGGCTATCTTTTCGCTTGCTACAATTATTTCATTGAGACAATATCAGGTTGAGTAAATCTCTTCTTTCATGGCTGTTAGTTATTACCCTTAGTTCTGCGGTACAGGCACAGCAGCTCATTTCCGGTAGGGTAGTAGAAATAGGCACCAACGAAGTGCTTCCTCTCGCCAATATCATCAACCTCTCCACCAACAAAGGTGTCTCAACTAATACTGAAGGCTATTTTTCCTTGTTTTACCAGCAGGGTGACTCACTGCTACTGAAGGTGACTTACGTTGGCTATCAGTCAAAAAATCTGCGCTACGGTCCCGATGATGTACCTGATAAGCTCAATATAGCACTAGAACCATTGTCGGCTCAGCTCAAGGAAGTGGTGATTTCGGCAGATGCCAATAAGTTCATCAACACAGACAGAGGCATAAGCCAAATCAGTCTCTCTCCAAAGCAGATTGCATTGCTGCCTAGTATTGGAGAAACGGATATTTTCCGATCCCTCCAACTGCTGCCGGGGGTAAGTGGCACGAATGAAAATTCCTCCGGCCTATTCATTCGCGGTGGCACACCCGATCAGAATCTTGTGCTGCTCGACGGTATGACAATCTATCGGGTAGACCATTTCTTTGGGTTTTTCAGTGCTTTCAATGCCAATGCCATCAAAGATGTACAGCTTTTCAAAGGGGCATTTCCTGCTAAGTATGGAGCGCGCATAGGCGGTGTAGTAGACCTCACCGGTCGTACAGGCAGCTTTGAGCAGGTGAATGGAAACGTTGGTGTGAACCTGCTCAGTGCCAACGCCAGTGTCGAAGTACCCCTATCGGAAAAGGTCTCGATCTTTTTTGCCGGTAGGCGATCATTTACAGACCTGATGCAAACCGGAGTGTACAACGCCATTAGTGAAAATCTGTATCAGCAGGATGATATCCCCGGCCTGGCAAGAGTGACCCCCGACTTCAATTTTTATGACCTCAACAGTAAAATCAATTTTCGGCCTTCTGAAAAGGACATTATAAGCCTGAGCTATTATCGCGGTAATGACTTTCTTGATGAATCGCGAGACATTAGAAATGAGATCGATATCCAGGACTCTGATGATGACATCCTCGCGCTGATCGATGTTGATGAAATTACGGACTGGGGCAATCAAGGACTCTCTGCGACCTGGTCACGGCAGTGGAGCCCCAGGTACTTCCACACCATGCAGCTGGCCACTTCGCGCTACAAGAGCAACTATGATGTGAATGTGGATGTGGAGGCAACCATTCCCAATAGGGACAGCACCATCCTGGAGTTTGATTTCAAGTTTGAGGAAGAAAATATCATCGATGACCTATCGGGAAGGTATGATGGAGAGTGGCTGGCCAGCGCCTCGCACAAAGTTGCTTTTGGGGCATCATTCACTCAGTCGGAGATCGACTATCTCGGGGTATTCAATGATACCAGCACACTCCTTGATCTCAATCAAAAGTCAAAACTGTGGGCGGGCTACATCTCAGATACCTGGACACCAGGCAGTAAACTCCAGGTGACTGCTGGAGCCCGACTCTCCTACTACGACTTGACGGAAGATATACTACTTGCTCCTCGCTTGTCATTGCAATATTCGGTCACAGATAAACTTAAAATCAAGGCCGGGTATGGTCGTCATTATCAAAACGTCAATAGAATTATCAATGAGAATGTAACGCAAGGCAGCAGGGACTTCTGGCTGATGGCAGATGATGAGCTTGTGCGGATCAGCTATTCGCATCAGTATGTAGTAGGCGCCAGCTACAATGCCAACCAGTGGTTGCTCAACGTAGAAGCTTACTACAATGACGTATCTGATCTCACGGAATTCTCCGAGCGGGTGGGCAATGGCTCTGACAATCCCGCCGATTTGTTTTTTAGTGGTGATGGTGTGGCCAAAGGGCTCGAAATCTTGCTCCAAAAGAAGCAAGGAAAGTATACAGGCTGGGTAGCCTATACGCTGGGACGGGTGAAGAATACATTTACCGCCTTCAACGGAGGTGAGCCGTTCCCGGCACTTCAGGATCAATTGCATGAATTTAAGTTCGTCAATAGCTACGAGATCGAAGGCTGGAATTTCTCGGCCAGCTTCATTTATGGTTCTGGTAGGCCGTATTCCCGCCCTTCCAACCAATACGACATCACTTTATTAGATGGCACAAATGCCAACTTCATCGGCGTGGGTCCGCGCAATGGCTCCAGACTCAAGCCCTATCATCGACTGGATCTTTCGGCACACCATATCTTCCCAATGGGCAAATACAAGGGAGACATTGGCTTATCAGTTTTCAACTTTTATGGCAGACTCAATACGTGGTATTTCGAATATGACTTCAGCCAGGATCCTGTCTTGACCACAGAGATTACCTATTTAGGATTCACTCCAAACCTCTCTTTTACCTTTACCTTCTAATGAAAAAGCTCCTGGCCATCGTTATAAGTATCGTACTGATTTCCTGTGAGGAGGAAAAGGTCGGGTCGAGCTCATTTGTGGTCGAGGGTTTCCTATATGCAGGTAGCCCAATCACCAATATCAATATCAAGTCGACTGTCCCTTTCGATGCAGTCAGCATACCAGGGCAGCCTATTCCAGATGCTCAGGTCGTTGTGGACTACAAAGGGCTGTCTGTACCTCTCAGCTTCAATCCAGCTACACTGCTATATGATGGGCCGCAAGACTTGATCCTATCCACAGGAGCAGATGTGGGTCTCACACTACAGGTCGATGACCAGCTTGCTTTAAGTGAGACAGTAATACCGGAGTATCCTCGGGAACTTAGGACATCCATACCAAAAATAGTCATACCGGAGATTGAGCTGAATCGAGATTTGAGAGAGGTGCTCACCGCGCTTTTTCAAGAGGCTCGGTTGGATATCCAGTGGGCCAATGAACAAGAGGACAATCACTTCCTCGTTATAGAGCCTGCGGACACAACCAACACAGAACCCATCTTTAATGAAGACATCCCGTCCAATGTCGGGACATTCTTTGACAATTTCCGGTTGGTCTCTCAACCCTCGCGGGATTCCACTTACACTGTTGTAGGGTTAAGCCTTCAAAACTATGGTAGCTATCGTGCTATCCTCTATCGCATCAATCAGGAGTATGCCGATCTGTATGCCGACCAGCTACAAGACTCCCGCAATCTCAATGAGCCGCCTACGAATATCGAAAATGGCCTTGGCATCTTCACCGGTATCTCCAGTGATACGGTCATCTTCGAGATTTCAAAATTCTAATTCTTTTTAGGTTAACCTTTTGCTAATTCTGAGGGGTTGTCTAGCTTTGCACTCATATCGCGGGGTGGAGCAGTTGGTAGCTCGTCGGGCTCATAACCCGAAGGTCACAGGTTCGAGTCCTGTCCCCGCTACTATAGAAGCCGCAAAAAGCGGCTTTTTTCTTTTCTATCTTATTTTTTTGGTTATATTCGTACATATATCGTACACAGTAACCCACAAACTATGGCACGATTTACTTCTAAAAAAGCACGATTATGCGTAAGCAATTACTCACTGTATTATTCAGCGCTGCAGTTCTTGTTGCTCTCTTTTTTACAGGCTGCCAAGAAGATGAGAGTCCAAGTCTATCATGCGGCCCAGGCCATCAAGACTGGCCTAGGTGCGCTAACTGAGGTTATTGATCAGTATTATAAATCAATCCTTCTTATTGTAGTAGCACCAGCTCTACTTAAGGTGTGCCATGAGTTTTTCCCAAGACATGGATACGATCAAGGGTTGGGTTTCTATATCGAACAAATTAGTTTATTTGATTACTATTTGACCATTCATTGGTACTTATATGTGATATGTGAGCCTCTAGCTTGGATTAGTACTCTTTGCGGTGTTTTGTTTCTAACAAATCATCGACCATTAATAATACTTTCTATTGGCTGGCAAATAAGCAGGATAATACTTTTTACGTCAGGTTCAATGAGCAATGATCATTTCACTCGTGAATCGATTGGTCTCGGTTTAATAATAGGGTCTTTCCTTGTTTTAATTCATTGGATATATTCTAATCACAAATCATACGCAATCAATTATGATGCGGTGATCACTGGGCTGAATAAACTTTCTCGTAATGGTTTATAGACGATTAACAAAAAATATTCCGCCAGCAAAGGATAAGACAAGTGCTCGTAGAGGGAGTAAAATATATAGTCGTAATAGATGGACAAAAGCATCAAACAGGTACAGACTAAAGCGCGCTGAATGTGAGGTTTTATACGATAAAGATATAATAGTACCTTCTGATGTTGTTGATCATATCTTACCTGAGAGGTTTTGGCCAAGTCTATTCTGGAATGAGGAGAACTGGCAGGCATTGTCACGCAGTATACATCAGCGTAAGTCACAACTAGAGAGTAAGTGCAAAACTAAACAGGATTGGCTGAAGGTATTCAATCATGGTATTCATCGGTATATACGCTCATCTTTTGATATAAAAATATTAATAGCGGACGAATTATGATGGGGGGTAGGGTATATTCTGTTGTTTCTCAGACCAAGACCGTTAGCTGGAACGTAACTTTTACAGTGTCAAAATTTGGAGGTAAAGGGGGATATGGCTGGAAACGGTAATAGCGGCCGGACTAGAAAACCTAAGGAGACCAAGCGGGCACATGGCACTCTCCGCCCTGACCGTGAGCCAAATGATGCCTTCGAGCCTGAAATACTGTGGAAACTCCCACCGATACCGAAACGCCTGAAGGCTGAGGGGAGAAAGGTGTGGCGGGCTACTGGTAAGCAGCTGGTTAATAATGCTGTACTTGGTAAGGTCGATATGGGGCTCTTTGCTCACTACTGTTATCTCTTCGATATATGCGATGGCGCTCAGCAATCCATCGATGATGATGGTATGAATATCGAAATGGAGAATAAAGGCGGTGGAAAATACATGCGCAAAAATCCAGCTCTCGAAACTTATCAAAATGCACTAAAAGAGATCCGCCAGCTGGCGCCTCACTTCGGAGTAACTCCAGCAACACGGGCAAAAGTACCCAGGGCAAATCAGGATAATAGCAATAACGACTGGCGCAATAGTGCCGGTCAGATCAAGTCTCCTCAACTGAAGGTAAGTTGAAGGAATACCCGAAAAGGAATGATAGTAGTATCGCTGAGCAGTGGGCTAAGGATGTGCTCTCTGGCAAGGAGACTGTGAGTAAATGGGTACGACTGGCGGTGATGCGTGACAAAACCGACCGGAGATATAAAAAAAAACTTGGCTTAGTCTTCCATCCTGAAAAAGGTCAGGACATCCTTAACTTCTTCGAAAAGCTGAAGCATACTAAAGGCGAATGGTCGGGCTATAACTTTATCCTGGCGCCCTTCCAGCAATGGATGCTGTACACACTCTTTGGATGGTATACGGTGGGTGGTAAGCGCCGATTTAATATGTCGTATGTGGAGATGGCGAAGAAAAACGGCAAGAGTGCGCTAGCCGCCGGTATCGGGCTGTATCTCTTAACTGCGGATGGTGAAAGTGAAAGCGAGGTGTACAGTGCAGCGACGCATAAGAGCCAGGCAAAAATAGTATTTGAGCAGGCGCACAGCTTCATGCAGGGACTGATACGGGATGTGCCCTACTTCCGTATAAACTGGGAATGCTTCACTCATAATATCCACGCGCAAAAGGATAAAAGTAAATTTGAGGCGCTGGGGAAAGATAGGGGTGATAGCACGGATGGTAAAAACCCTAACTGTAATATCATCGATGAGTACCACGCATGGACGGTGAATGACCGCACTCTCTTCGACTCGCTAGAGACGGCTACTGTGGCGCGGAGAAATCCGCTGACCTTCATCATCACTACGGCGGGCTTCAATAAGGAGGGGCCGTGCTACAAGATGCGCTACTATATGACGCAGGTACTCTCACGGAAGATCAAGGATGAGTCGGTCTTCGCTATGGTGATGACTATAGATGCGGATGATGACTGGAAGGATCCGCGCGTGTGGATCAAGGCGAACCCTAACCTGGGAATAACGCCGCAGATCGATGCACTACAAAAGAAGCTGACCAAGGCGCTGGAGTCTCCTACTGAGGAGCGTAACTTCAAAACGAAGCACCTGAATATATGGGTGAATGCTGATAAGGGCTGGCTACCGGAGGATGTCTACAACAAAAACCATCACGGTAGTGATAAGGAGCTGCTCAAGGGCTGCCGGTGCTATGCAGGGCTTGACCTGGCGAAGGGTACGGATATCAATGCTTTCGTGCTGTTCTTTGATAAGAAGGATACGCCACTGGACTATCATGCGGTGCTCCCCTACTTCTGGATACCAGAAAGTAAACTCGATAGGTCTGGCGTCTATGATAATGTGGACTATAGTGAGTGGGTAGACCTGGGACTGATAGAGGTAATGAAGGGCCGGGTGATCAACTATGATAATATCAATATGAAGATAGACGCGCTGCGGGAGGACTATGAATTTAATCATATGGGGTATGATACCTACATCGCTAATACGGGTACGGTACAGTACTTCGAAGATCATGAGCTGATGATCTCTCCGATAAGGCAGGGCTTCCTGTCGCTGACGGCTCCTACTCAGGAGCTGGAAAATCTGCTGGTGGATCATCAGATGGAGCTGTTTGATAATCCGGTGATGAACTGGATGTTTAGCAACATAGAAATCGATACGGATGCGGCGGGTAATATCAAGCTGAGTAAGAAGCTCAGTAAAAACAAGATCGACGGCTGGGCGGCCCTGGTCAATGCTATGTACATATGGCAGTATAACCGCAATGAGGCTGAGGGGAGTATATATGATGAGCGTGACTTGATAGTGCTATGAGTAAGATCACTATTGACAAATCTATATTGCGGGTACGCACGGCGAAGGGTTTCGCAGAGCGCTTCATCTATCACCTGATGTGCCCGGAGAAAAAAACGGCTACTAAGAAGGAGGCGTATGAGCTGACCGAGCGTGAGCATATGCTCCTTTTCAATGAGCGCAAGTACTCTGAATATCATGCCTTCCGTAATACCACAAGTAAGGCTAAGGTGTGGGCGGTGACTACTACGAATGTGGTGGTAGATAAGGATCTACTGAAGCTGGGTACTAAATGTGGCTTCATGGATAGGGTGACTGAGCATATGCGGGCCCGGCCAATGGATGAGGCATATGCGCTGACGGAGGCAGAGTACGTGGATTTATTTGGTGAGCGGAGGTATAGTGGGCTGGATAGCTTCAAGTCTACTTACTATCAGTATCATAAGGATTGGAAAAAGAAAAGGAGATAAATGGGCACGCGTCTTGAGACGCGCGCCAGCGGGGGGGTGGGCTGGATAGCTTCAAGTCTACCTACTATCAATATCATAAGGACTGGAAAACCAAATCACGATGATCAAATTACAAAAACAAAACGGCTACAAGGATGTAGTATATATCGATGGTGTTATAATACCCCGGCAGGTGATACCTGATAATCCACGGAAAAAAGGTAATATACTGGCGGTGGATGTGATAAGTGATCATAGAGTACCTCCCTTTATCGATTATAGCAAAGTGAACTATCAAGTAAAACCACTCACCAAAGCGGTAGGTAAGCAGGGTAGTCTTGAAATCACTACGCTATATCTGGACGCTACGAAAATAAAATGATCACACTTGGAGGATGGCGGCCTATGCCTAAGCCAGAGAAGCGGACGAAGGTGGTGAATGGTGTCAAGTACCGCAAGGCACGCCGGGTGTCGAAGGCTCGGGCTCAGGATAATGCGGTGTACTCGAAAATCAAAAAGGCGTACCTGGATGCGAATCCGAAGTGCCTCTGCTGTGGTGGTATCGCTACGGATATCCATCATATGCGTGGACGGATGGGTGAGCTGCTGTATAATATCAAGTACTTCCTGGCGGTGTGTCGCTCGTGCCATGATCGGATAGAGCATGAGCCGGTGTGGGCGAAGCGGATGGGGTATAGTGTGGATAGGTTGACAATTGAGAATTGAGAATATGAAGAAGACAGAAAAATATAGAGTGAGAGAATGCGCGGGTAAATTTACTATAGAAATCAGAGGATATGAGGAGCGTGGTATGCTCTGGTGGAAGCGTAAAGAATGGATGTGGTATAGGACAAATATGTGGGGTGGTGTACAGCAGGTTTATCCGGTTGTCCAGCCAGCAAGTGAGTCCTTTGAGACGTTGGAAGCTGCTCAAGCGCGGATCGATGAATGGAAGATGCCGCCTACGTTTCATTATGATGAAGGCTGAGATAGATGGGCACGCGTCTGGAGACGCGCGCCAGCTGTGCGGCAGCTACCATGGTCATACTCCTTGGTGTGGTAATGCGGAGGAAAAAATGAGCACGCCTCTCCAGACGTGCGCCCGCGGTAAAGCCAGCTGAGAATATGAAGGATGTACTGCGCTTGTTTGTCATTATACCTAACCTGCCTATTACGATAGTAGTGGCTATGTATGTAGTGGTCAATATATTGTTGAATACTGGCTTTGTAGAAATGCAATTGCTTGATGATAATGATGACTTGATCAATGATGATATCAAAACCCATATTAACAATATCTACCCTATACAGTTTAGATATGTTGTGGCTATCATTTTTTATGTGTGGGTGGGGATGAGTGTGTGGTAACTGGGGGGTGGAAATTTGCCCCTACCCTTTAGTTGGGCACGCGTCTGGAGAGGCGCGCCAGATAGCTGTCTGAATGAGGGGACTTCTCCGCTCACTGCGCTCGGTCGAAGTGACGGCCCGCCTTCGCTGAAGCTACGGCGGGTGAGGAAAGTAAACAAAGTATAAAACTGATATCGGTGGTGGTGCTGAGCTTTGGGGAATGGCCTTTAACGAGCTCTTTACCTTTGAGACCACTGCGACGGTAGATGACGGGTATACGTCACCCTTCTATGTGGTGGTGGGCTGGTACAATGTGAGTGGGGATACTACTGATCTCGATACGCTCATCGGCTCTAATGATAATACTGAGGATAATGCTAACGCTCTAGCCTACTGGCGGGTGCGGGTGGCGGATGATGAGGCGGGCTACAATGCGGCGGCTTATCAGGAGTATGGCGATGGTGACGGCCCGCTCGATGATGTGACGGACGCGAGCCTGTCGGGTGCGACCTCTGCCTATGAGGAGCTGTACTCTGGTGTGGCGCCTGGCTCTGTGCTGACCTTTAAGGGGCAGGAGGGATTCCCCTACTTCTATATCGATCATGTACCTGAGGATGAGGATATACCTGCGTGTAAAACGACGCTGGTGGTGCCGCCTGTGGTGGTGAATGAGTCGGCTGCTGATGCGGATGATGGCTCGGTGACTTTCAGCATAGTGGAGAGCCCTGGCTCGGTGACGGGCTATGAGTTTAGCCTGGACAATGCTACGTGGCAGTCGTCGGCGACTTTCTCCAGTCTCACGCCGGGCTTGTATACGGGCTATGCCCGTAAGGCTAGTCTGACGACTTGTAATGACTCGGTGGCTTTCGAGGTGCTGGCGTATGAGGAGGATCTGGTGGTTAACTTCGGTGTGAAGTACCGGCTGGACTTTGACAACTTCCGAGAGGAGGCGATACGGGTAGATATAGAGGAGCAAAACTATAGCGGGTCTATCGATACGGATGTGGATGCGGGCCCGCGCCCGGTGGCGATCTACTGGGGTCGTCAGGGCGATAGTATATACAACCCCATTCGCGGTAGCAGATGTGTGGTGCAGCTGGTGTCACCGATGGCTGCTGATATGAAATTTTTGCCGATAGGTGCGTCTAACTTCCAGAAGTACCGGGTGTCGGTGTATATCGATAGTGTGCTGGAGTGGCGGGGCTTTGTACTACCGGAGGAGTACCGCGAGCAGTATATGCGACCGCCGTACTATGTGCAGCTGACCGCTGTGGATGGGCTGGCGTACTTGTCTAACTATGACTTTACGGGGACGGATGGCGGCTTGATACTGGGCTTGCGTAAGCAGCTGGATGTGGTGCGCATCTGTCTCAATAAGCTGAGCCTGGGGTTGGATGTGCGCACGGCGGTCAATATCTATGAGGTGAGTAATACTCTGCCTGTGGCTACTGATGATCCGCTGAATGACTACTATGTAAATGCTGATGCGTATAGTGAGGCCCTGCGACAGGCTCAGGGTGACAGCCCGACGCTCTCTCAGGGTGAGGGTGTGCTGGACTGCCTGGAGGTGCTGACGCGGGTACTGCAGCCGTATGGTGCGACGATCATGCTGACGGCTGGTGCGTGGCAGATAGTGAGTGCGGATGAGGTGCGTGATACGTATATCCGCAGGCTGTATGATAGTGCGGGGGTGTATCAGTCGAATGATACGTATGACCCGGCGTATGCGCTCAATGATGGTGCGGAGGTGAGTGGTGATGCGGACGCTGAGGCACACTATGTGGATAAGGGTGGTGTGGTGGAGGTGGTGCCTGCGCGTGGCTATCAGAAAATCAATCGGGTGTATGGCTTGCGTGACTCTATACTGACGGGTGGTGCCTTTGGCTACTCGGACTTCATCGATAGCTCGACGCTGCGCTACTGGAGTGCGGTGGATGTGACTGTGAGCCGCAAGCCTGTGAGCCGTAGCGACTTCAACTATGCGCTGGCGATAGCGGGTGGTGCGCCTAGTACTGCTGGCTATGTTCAGAGCCCTGAGATAGATATCAATGGTGGTGCGAGTGATCGGCTGCTGATACGGCTGAGCTACTATATGAATGCCTTCGTGGCGGGGACAAATGAGGATCCGACGGTGCGGGTGCAGGTGCAGTATGGCTCCTACTACTTGGTAGGAGCTGCGGGGGATGCGTATCCTAACTGGAGTACGACGAGTAGCTTCATCGACAATCCTGTGCCGCTAGACCAGTATCGCAAGTGGCAAAACTATGAGGTGACGACTAATGTGCTACCTGCGACGGGTGCGAACGTGCTGACGGTGCGTATCTACCAGGGGATCAATCCTATCAACGGCCCTGAGCAGGAGGATCGTGTGGAGGAGCTGCTGGTGCAGGATGTGGAGGTGGTGTACTTGCCTAATGGTGAGTTTGGCGAGCGGGAGGACTATATAGAGGAAACTAATGCTGGCTATATCACTAAGGGTGATGAGCTGACGCTGTATCACCTGGATGTACCTGAGGAGGTGCCTAATGGTCAGAATATCTATGCTAACGCCATGTACCTCAATACTGACGGTGATGGTACTACGGCGTGGAGGCGTAGCGGCTATGCTGAGTCTGTAGCTCTCACTGACTTGCTGCTGCGGAGGGTCATGAATACGTATAGTGCTCCGGTGCAGCGGATCACGTCGATGCGTCTGCGGAGGACGGGGGATCTGCTACGGCCTATCAATAGGGTGAGTGATCCTAGTCAGGCGGGTAAGTCTTACCTGCCGGTGTATCTGATGACGGAGCTGCGCTCTGGTGATATGGAGTGTGAGCTGCATGAGATCACTGCTGCTGATGCGGCTGTACCAGTATCGGATGATGATAGTGTACTACTGGAGACGAAGGTGGCATGTAGTGTGCTGCTGGAGGGTGTGGGCCCTGTGCTGCTGGAGGGTAATGTGCCTGTGATCGGCTTCCCTGCTGTACCGACCTCACCGACGGCTACTAATGACGGGCCGGGTGCTCAGACTGTGGACTGGGTAGATGCGTCGGATAATGAGACGGGCTTCAATATCTATCAATCTACTACGAGCGGCTTCACGCCTTCGGTGGGTAATAGGATAGCCCAAAAATCTGAGGATGTGGAGACTCATGATGCGACTGGTCTGGCTGGTAATACGACTTACTACTATAGAATCGGTGTGTATAATGAGGTGGCGGAGGTATTCACTGATGAGTTTAGTGAGACGACTCTCAACCCGTTTGTGATAACTGTCAAAACAGACAATACAGGCACATCGAGCAATGATCAATTCACACTACCTATTACTGACAGTGTAGCGACCACAGACCTGGACGTTTATTTAGTTTCTGATGGTTCTTTACTAGGAACAGCGACTACAGGAAGCCCTACCATTACTTTTCCCGCGGGCGCGGGAACTTATGAGATTGCTATACTGGGCACCATGGGTGGGTTTGCTTTCAATAATGGAGGTGACAAATTAAAAATTACCAAGATTGATAATTGGGGAATATTCAATCATGGAGATGAGGAAGGCGCATTTTACGGATGCGCAAATTTAACATTACTCACTACTTCCGACACGCCGGATTTGTCAGGTTCAACAACCCTAAGAAACTTTTTTAGGAATTGCACATCTATAACCAGCATCAACAATATTGATACATGGGATGTAAGTACAATCGAGAATTTTACAATAATGTTCTTTGGTATCACTTCTCTAAATGTATCACTAAGTACGTGGGATGTTGGCAGTGGGCAATTATTCGGCAATATATTCCAGAGCACCCCATTTAATGGGGATATATCAGGCTGGGATATGAGTAGCGCGACGAATATTAGCTCGATGTTCAACCTCGCCACGAGTTTTAATCAAGATATTAGTGGATGGGATGTAAGCTCAGTCACATCTTTCGCTTCCATGTTCCAAAACGCTACTTCATTTGATCAAGACCTCAGTGGATGGGATGTTTCGGCAGCCACTACGTTTGGCAATATGTTCACTAACGCCAGCGCATTCGATCAGGATTTGTCCGATTGGGATGTTCATTTGGCTGCTGGTCGAGCAGGTGGTGTACCGACAATGACGAACTTCCTGAGCAACGCAGGAATGGCGACCGCAAATTATGATCTTCTACTAAATGCGTGGGATGCTGTCGATCTGGTTGATGGCGTATCTTTTGGCGCGCAGGGTATCAACTACACTACCGCCACATCAGGTACGGCGAGAACCAATATCATCAGTAATGACTCATGGACAATAACAGACGCAGGAGGCGTGTAATATTATGGAATATAGAATAGTACATAGAGACGGCAAAGTAATCGAGTGTGTGGAGCACACTGATCTTAATGTGACAGGCAGTACAGCGAAATTTGTCATTGACGAAATGGATGACGCAATTAGTCAATTAACTGGCAAAGGCATAGACATTTCCTTCCTTTGGAAAAACGGCCACATCAGCCGAATAGCTCCGATAGGTCAGGAGGTAGCTATCTCAGACCATCCGAGCGATAGCAATATCAAAAGGAAGGTGTTTATACACTCCATGCCAGTGCTTCAAAATGAGTCAGCCTTTTGGCTCAATATTATTGTCAGGCATTTCGATAGTGAAGGAAATCACATCTCAGATACTCAGGAGGATGTCTGGTTTTCTACGAAAGTAGACAACTCAGAACTCATCGGTGAAGTTGGTGAGTTTGACTACTTCAAAGGTCTTGTAGATCAGGGAGCATCAATATTTGCGCTGCAACTAGCACAGATACCAGTGATGGACAGCAATGGGAGGTTTGGATCAAATCTATACGCATGAAAAAGCACGAATACTTCGAATCCTACACTAACTGGGCGTACTTTCTGACAGGTATAGCTGTGCTCCTATACGGATTCGAGCCGGTATTTGAGAAAAGACTACTCTACTGCATTGGCCCGGTAGCGCTTTGCTGTGGCTCGTTTGTGTATCACTGGATCAAGACCAAGCCGATCTACCTGATGGACTGGTGGGCCATGATGTTTTGCCTATGTATGATCACGGGGAGTATATGTGATACGGCGTGGGTGTGGTATGCTTTGCTGGGCTGGATGGTGGTCTACTCGTGCTTTGTGATGGGGCGATATGATGTATTCGTAGAGGTGGGCTTGTCGATGGTGCCGTGCCTGGTGGCTATCTACTTGCACAGGAGTCTGATGACGTTTGGTATTGTCGTGGTGATATTGGGTTTTGCTATTTGGCTGAGGAGTAGGGATCCTGATCCGCGGCAGGTGAGGTTTCACGATAGCTGGCAGCATGGGCTGTGGCATATACTGACGGCTGTGGATCTAGCTTTGCCGGGGATATTGATATGAGTATGGTAAATGTAATGACTAAATAATATGGCAGGAAAGAAGGTAAGTGTGATGGATAGCCTGACTGGGGCTAATGTGGCGGATGGTGACTTGCTGCACATCGTGGATATCTCGGAGGCGAATAATTCTGATAAGAATAAGAGTATCACCATAGCCGAGCTGGAGGAGCGGGTACTCAATACGTCACTGCTAGTTACGAGTACTTTTACTCCTGTCATCGCGGACGCTACGAGTGGTGGTAATACTGGTAGTGCAACGGTGGCGGGGTATTATTCTAAAATTGGCGATAGGGTATTTGTAGATATACAGCTGGTTAATATAAACCTGACTGCTCTGAGTGCGGGTGCTGTGTATATACGGGATTTGCCGTTTGACAGCTCGGATAACCCTACGGCGGGATTTGTCTTGACTGGATATTATAACAGGCTGAGTTTTTCGGTATACCCAGTCGCAGTGGTGCCGGCGGGTACGGCTTACATGGAGTTGAGAGAAGTGGCTGGTACTACTTCCAGTGACTACTCCGTGGTGCAAAAATCTGCCTTTAATACTAGTCACTATAGTGATGTGGTGATCTCTGGTGTATACAGAACTTCTGAATAATGTGGAGGTAGTGGATGATCGACAGGGATAGGATAAATGGGATAATACATCAAAAATATCTGGAAATGAGGGTATCGAAGTATATAACGATGGCGGAGGCGATCAAGAGCCAAACGGCGGAGCGGTATGGCTTGCGCAATGTGCCTAACGATGTGCAGCTGGAGAATATGAAGTATGTGGCGGCTAATGTGTTTGACCCGGTGCGGGAATGGGTCGGCGGGCCGGTGTATGTGTCGAGCTTCTTTCGCGCTGCGGCGGTGAATGTGAAGGCGGGGGGATCGGCGACTAGTGACCACCCCAACGGATTTGCGATAGACATAGATGCGGATGTGTATGCCCTTCGACAGGCTCAGGGTGACAGAAAGTCTAATAAGGACATATTTGACTATATCCGTGCGGAGCTGGAGTATGATCAGCTGATATGGGAGTATGGGTCTAATGTGAACCCGGCGTGGGTGCATGTCTCTCTGAGAAAAGTGGTTAATCGCAAGCAGGCGCTGCGGGTGTATCGTGAGGAGGGGCGTGCGGTGTATGTGCCGTTTGACTTGTATTGATGAATGGGTGCTATATATGATGAGATCGTGAGGGCTAATACGCGGCAGCTGGAGTTTTGGTGTGGGCTACAGGGGATCGGTGCGGGACTGATGGCGGTCTTTGATGTGTCGAACTCGTCGGTGAATGGGTTGTTTGCTGTGTCGGTGGCGTGCTTTGTGCTGCAGGTGGGGATGGCTATGTCGCCTTCGCTACGGTGGCGGCACTATACTAATATGCTGGGTATGGTGGTGGGGCTGGTGATCTCTGTGATGATCTTCTCTCACGATGATGGTGACTTGCTGGGTGTGGGTGGCTATGGATTCCTTGCGGCGGAGTGTGGATTTTGTGCTTTTTGGACGCGGGTCAACCTGGAGCGGATGAAAGTAATATCTGATGGGTGAGGCGTGGGTATGGATCACGGAGACGCTCCCGCCGTGGCTGGTGGCGGTGATCATCGGCCTGATGGGGCTGGTGAGGTTTGGCCCGAAGTTTCTCAAGGAGATACTCTCGCTGGGTGATAAGTATAAGGATGAGAGTACGCTTATCAGGAATGAGTATATCGCGTATCTGAAGAGTGAAAACGAGAAAATAAACAGGGATCGGCAGAAGCTGGAGACGGAGGTAAACTACCTGCGTAAGCTGGTGTCTGATCTGGAGAGGAGGAGATGATGGATGTGATAGATATGGTGCTGGAGTGGGATATCGCCAGGATGGTGGCCTATGTGCTGGTGGGCTCTATACTGTGGGTGAAGCGTGGTGAAATTGATACGGCGCTTAAGCGTGGTAATGGTGTGTATCAAACGGGAGAGGTGTTTGTGGGATTTTGCCTTTTATTTTTTATCCTGTACAGTATAGAGATTATTTATAATCATCATGTCAATGGTGATCCTTATGTCTTAGGGATATTTGTGACGGGTGCTGGTGGTAGCTTGATCATCAATAAAATGGAGGACAAGCGTAAATCTAAAGAGTCATGAGACGAAGGATGGCGACTTTTATTGCGGTAGCGATGGGGCTGATAATACTGTGGATGTGTGGCGGCTGCTCTGCGGGGTATCACTTGCGTAGGGCGCGGGTGCTGGATCCGAGCTTGTTTGACACTACGGTGGTGGTATCGAGGGCGAAGGTGGATCTGCCTGTGGTGGACTTTGATCTGGAGTGTCCGCACCTGGGTGCTGCGCCGATAGTACTCTACTCTCCTATCGTGGATACGGTGGAGGGTGTGATCTATCGTGATAGTGTGCGGGTGGTATTCTATGCGGTGGACTCGTCGATGATACGTGCGGAGGTGGACTGCCCTGACCCGGAGGTGATCACTAAGGTGGTGACTAATACGGTGGAGATACCGCCTAAGCCGATCGGAATATTGAGAAAGCTGAAATGGGCGGGACTGGGTGTCTTGCTGCTGGCGCTGCTATGGGTGGCTTCTCGTGTGGTGGGACTATTTGGATAGTCTAGTGAATCTCCAGCACTTTGTTTTTCAAGGTCTCCTGTGAGGTGTGGAGGTATATCTCTGTGGTACGTGTGGAGGTGTGACCTAATAGGTCGGCTATGTCGCGGAGGGATAGCCCCTGATCGTGCCAGTAGGTGGCTCTGGAGTGCCGCAATGAGTGAAACTTTACTTTTTTGAGTATCCGGGCTTGCTTGATGGCCCGGTCGAATATCTTGCGCATGGAGGTCTGTGAATATAGGCTGTTTTGCCCTTCGAATAGGTGCTCTGATCCGTTGATGATTCTGCCTTTAAGGTATTTTTTGAAATACTCTCTCAATAACTCTAAAGTTGTCTCTGGTATGGGTACTGGTCGGTCTTTGGCTCCTTTGGCGTTATCGATGAAGATTTCATTGTTTCTGGAGATATGTCGAATCTGGAGTTTTTGTACTTCGGATATCCTCAGGGCGCATACCCAGGTGATCTCTATGATGCATCGATGCTTGAGATTGGTGATGGTGTCTAAGCATCGACTAATCTCCTCCGGGGTGAGAATGATGGGGAGGTGATTTTCTGACTTTGGATATTTGATTTTATCTACCTTATTTTTCTGTGGGTAGATGTGCTGATACAGTATCCTAATAGCTCCTACGTATTGCTTCTTGGTGTTGACTTTCTCAAACTGTGCGAGGAAAGTGTATATCTGTGACTTTGAGATATTCTTTGGATGCTCCTTGAAGTGATCGAGGAACTTGACAAGACAACTGGTGTATGATGCTATGGTCTTTTCTGCGTAATTTCTAGCTGACAAATAATCTCTAAATTCAGATACTATCTTTCTATCCATTTGATTTATAGTTAGTTAAGTGGGGGTGTGTTTATCACTACGTTAGCTCTCATTACCCACCGCACGAATAATCTGCTTTTGCTTCAAATCATCTGTTATTAGCCTTTGCCATCCATTCAACCATTCCAATCCAATATCTGATAAGCAAGGCTCTCCCTCGCTTTCTATCCTACTGTTGTGCATGTGGGCTAAAAAATTTGTTGCATCAAGCAAAGCAGCTTCCAGTTCATGCATCCTTTTACCAGCAGCTAAATGTATTCCAGCCATCTGCCTTTCACCATCTGTCATGCCATCGCTCAAACGAGAGCTAACATCCGATATAGGCAAATTATCAGCCTTAGATTTCTTCTTCTTAGCCTCTTTTGCTTTTTTCTCAGCTTTGAATCTTTGAGTTATTCCAAACTTTCGATTGATTTCTTCATGTTCATGGTCTCCCCAACTCATATTTTTATTGCTTTTTAGTTATTTCATCTGTTTAAGTCGGCTGAAAATCAGCCCATATCTTTTTCATTAGGAAACATGATGTTTCGCTGCGCTACACTATGCCTCTTTCATATCACCTATTCGAATTTCAAATTTCTTATCAAATCATCTGCTCTCAATTCAGCATTTGCTATATCCTCAGCAGTAAATCCATTCTCCATCTTTGCACATGATTGTGCTATTTTCAATACCTCTATAAGTCTGGCACGTGAATAGGTGATATTCTCAGAGTCAATCATGTTTCCTAACGGCACGGTGACAGATGCTTTCGAAGCGTTGCTGTCCCGACCGCTCACATCACGTTCCCTAACCTGTGTGTAAACCCCAGAGGGTAGCCGAGCATCTGAAACAACTTCTGGATTCTCGTCCAATAAAGACAAGATTGCATCTATAGTCACAGATACTTTTCTATGCTTTAGAAAATCAGCTAATACATATAATAATTTCTCTCTCATAATCTTGTCTTTTTGTCCTTCATCCCTCCGTTGTTTACACACCGTGCCGATGGGCTAAATTAGAGTAGCTACTTCGCTACGCTCATCTCACTCCTCGTCATTTTAGCCCATCGCTCCGGCGACAAGTCTAACCGTACCCCTACAATCATCACCGCTACTCTAACATTAGCCCATCATGCGTATATCCGCAATAAGCCCAGGGGTTAGCCTTGATCGTCAGACGCTTTCTCGACCTCTAAAATCTTGATTCTGCCTTTAGCTTCAAGTGACGCAATGAACTTATTCACCATGCCGCACACGTATGATCTTTCAAGGTATTCTCTACCATCTATATCAATCCATGTAGCGTCACTGAGGGACTTAATTTCTTCTTCTGTTAATTCAATGTTTATCATATCTATACGATTTTATAGTTCTTTAAGCTTACTGCCGATATACGCCGGAGCGTTAGCAAAAATTAGCCAACGCACTTTTGTGACCTTCAATGTATTTTAAGTGACCAGGATTCCTTAATTCCCCATTCTCCATGTCGTAGCTATAATCAACATTAAGTGCATCCAGCATGCCGAATATCCAATGACAATTTTCACAAAAAACACCATTGGCTATAATCCATTCTTTGTTTGATGCCCCTATTGGGTCTTCCAATTCTGAGTCGTCATCATAGAAATATTCAAATGTTGCATCTGGAAAGAATACGCTATCCTCATCTTCACATTTGTAGTCAAATGTGAGATGGGGAATTAAGGAATCTGTTTCTAATTCAGTTTTTGAGTAAATCTTTAAATAAGCCATCGCTCCGTAACTTTTGCTAACAAACGATAGGCGTGAATAGCCTTTAGAATGTTAGCGGTTAATAGCCTGTTGTGTGGGTCGGCTACATCACCCTATCTAGGTCGTTGTGGAATAATTGCCTAAAGGCCGATGGCTCCAGGCTTCGTACCTCGCCTTCCCACCATCTAATTATTCCACAACGATCCGCAGCAAGCCTTTGCGTAGTATAGCTACTGTGTGCAGTATCGGCCTAAAGCCAACTATTCACAACAGCAGATATACCGAATCAGAGGGCAAAGCCTTGTACGTAGTTCAGAACTTACTTAAATAAATGAATAGTCCTATGAAGAATGAACTCCAAACACCAACATTTACTCCTATCCAGAAGGATCTCCAATTAATTTTCATATTCATTTATTTAATCGTTCTCTGACTCCGTATACCTGCGGATCGTTGTGCTCCATGCTCGTGCTCACCATAACCTTAGCTGCTTTTTAAAATCATTGAACCGCTTTTCCTGCTTATGGAAGTATTCGGTATCAATTTCAATTCCTGTAAAGAAGCATCCGGCAAGATCAGCCTCGATTCTAATCGAGCCACCCCCCAAATGAGTGTCAATTAATTTCATCCCCTCAAATCCGTAATCCGCAATTAATTTTCGGTAGAGTAGTCTCGGCTTATGGCAAGGGTGTATTCGCTTTTCATTCAGTTTCTTGTTCCCTTGCTGTGTCATTGGCTCTGATAGGCTTTTGGCTTGCATCATTCCAGCCCACAATAAATCAAGTTCCTCAGTGTGGTCGATCATGGAAGCGTATGCCAGTTCATGATCTTTGAAACTGACTCCTTCAGCTACACCCTTATTCCACTTGATTCTTCCAGTCCCTACACCTTGCCAATCAACATATTCGATACCGAAAATTATTTGCTCCTTACTCACCCGTCTGAGTTCATCAAAGTATGCCTGTGGTGGTGGCTCTTTGTCCCACTCTTTTAGTGAGTACCCGGATTCCTTTTTCCGTGGATTAAGCCTGGTTCCGTTCTTTTGCTTGACTGTGGTTTTTGATTCCGTTAAGAAAGCCATCTTACCCACGTTAATGCCG
Source organism: Cyclobacteriaceae bacterium (assembly GCA_965229505.1). Taxonomy (GTDB): domain Bacteria; phylum Bacteroidota; class Bacteroidia; order Cytophagales; family Cyclobacteriaceae; genus UBA6059. Next base: position 3,447,053 of record OZ245881.1, on the reverse strand, counting down.
TATGGAATATCCACAATAGCCAGATCAAAGTACCCATCAGGAAAGCGGTTCATTCGCTCCATACAGTCTTCATTGTAGACGATAGACCGCACAGGAGTACAACACACGCTATCCACCAGCCTGTCAGTGCTGTTTGATACTTTTGTCGATATGGTTTCTGTATTTGTCATTTGCTTAGTTCAGTGGTGGCCAGTGGATAGCTACATCGTTGGATAATATTCAGGTTGCTACAGACACTCAGAAGTAGCAACTGTCTTTCCAAGCAAACCAAAATCCTATAGCCCAAGTATGCACAGCATAATCCTTTGAATAACTGAAATCTATACCTCTACGTATCAATCCAATAGTAAATCGGATTTTGCTAGAGGGGTCAAATGCTAATCTTTTACCTTCAATCTTTATCATATTCGTGTCTTCTCGTAACCTTAAAATATTATCCAACAGCGCGACCGCTCAAATGCCAGAATCATTCTGCGATATACCCGCACCTGAACATTCTCCAACTGCCGCGTAAGCACCATACCTTTGCTGTGGCATTTGATGCACCTACTCATTCTCGGACTTTAAAACCTAATAAATCTCTATTGCCCTGCGGAATAGATCATATTCATAATCCGATACTAAATCACCGCTTAATTTCGCTATCTCTAATGTCATATAAGCTGCGTCCTCACCTTGTGTATCTCTTACAAAGAGTAGTTGCTTCAATACATACGCTCTATAAGCGTCTCGCTGTTCTTGTAACTTTTGTCTAAAATCCATCGTGATTTATTTTGTTTAAGTCCTTCATTCGGTACGGTGCCTACGCGGTCGCGCTGTTAGAAACAAGCACTACTGCATTGCTTCGTAGAATCGTTCGTGCTATCCGAAAGAAGAAAAAATAAATTTCCCCTCCCGCCTTGCCTCTAAGGCGGCATTTGGTTAAATCAGTCATGGCAATTACCAGAATTACAGACAAAACCAACATCAAACATTCCTAATTGCCTTGGTAAGCTCATTATCTTCTCTACACTCATATCTGAATGAAATGTGTGTCCGTGCTTTTCTTCCTTGCGTTGTGTCCAGTCTCGCAAAGCCTTTCTTTTTAAGTATAACTGCTGCAGTCTCTGCCATGGTTTCCAAAAGCAATTGTTACAGTTGCTTTCCTCCGCAAATTCAACATCTTTACCCTGCCAATATTTCTGAATATGAAACACGTTTTTCTTATCTTCTACCAAGCTAAATTTTCCTTGCCTCCAATTTTTGAATATGGCATTTCTCATTTTTCTTTCTCCATAAGTTGCGCATTGGGTTGATATTTCAAATTCAGTTGTAAAACGTTCACATCGTTCTGCTTCATCGGCTCTATAACCTACTTTCATTTCAACTGGGTTATTGCACCAAAACGGACGTTCCTTGCTAAATTTTGGCGTTTCAATTGGCATTGGGTCAAGGTTATGGTTTAGGTAGAAGTATTCAAAAATTGGCTTCAATTTCATTTCCTCCGTACAAAACCTTGTCAGCTTATTTGGTATCATGGATTTTCGTTCAATCAAATTATCAAATGATTCTCCACGTACCCAGATTATTTCCCTGCCGATGTGCTGTTCAAGGTCAAATATTGTCTTAATGATTGTCGGGTCTTCCGTTGTGCCTATAAATTCACCCCATCTATCAGTATAATTTGAAAGCCTATCATTAGCCATTTGCATCAACTTCTTGTCTGGGTGTGATAATTCAGGATCATCAGCGCAAACCAATGAGAATATTTCAATGTCGCTCGGATAATGAGCAGCTATGTAAGCAGATGATTTTCCACCTGATACACTATTTGCGGTTAAAATTTTCCCAACGCTCATTTATTTTTTCTTTTTGCTTCGTAGTTAAGTTTTCTGCTATTCGACCGTGCCAGTTTCTAACAGCACCTAAAACGCCATGCCCTGCGGGACACATGCGTTTAGCTGCATCCCGTTAGAAGCAAGACTCTTTACCCGCCATCTGATAGCATTGTGCTATCCGAAGGGAAAAATAAAAAGCCCCGCCCGCCTATACGTTAAAAAAGTTGTGGTAAACATTCTTTTGCCCTTGCAAATGTGAAATGTTGAAGAGTTTTGAAATCTATCTGAGGGTTTTTGTACTCTTTGACAAAATCCCAAGCATCTTCTTTTACCACATCGTAATAAACAGTGTTCAATAATCTAGGTATCTGCCTACTATTAAACCCTCCATCATTTTCAATTTTGGCGAGTACCTTTTCACACAAAGCAACTGTTACGTATTTTGTTGCTATTTCTTCCTCAATCATTTTTTTACCTTTCACCTCATGACCTCCATGAACCTTTGCGTGTTTTTCTTTAAATTCTGAGGTCACAATCTTTGCCCATGTGGTTCGCCCGAATCTGTTTGTGAAATCGTAATTTTTCAACACAATACCTTCTCCAGTTCCTTTGCCATCCTCTACTAAAAAGGTATTGTGTTCTAATTGATTTACAAATTGCTCATACGATCCATTTTTAATCTTCGCTATGTAAGGAATGTAATCAATCCCAGCAGATTCGAGAAGTGGTTGATATTCTTCATATCTCAAGTAATTTTCACCTTTCATCACATCAAAAACATAGAACTTTCTCCATGCAGTTTCTCGATAGGTTTTTAACGCATGAGGCACAAGCCATTCACCATATAGGGTTAGTTCATTGTTTGATTTTAAAAATTCAGAAATTGATTCGTTAGACTTTGCCCATTCGTAAAACCCTGCATTATCATCCTCCAATGTTAAATGCCTACGTCTGCTCCCTGCTTGTAATTCTCCATCCCACCAAAGACTAGCATTTGTTCCGTCAATTTTTGGGAAAACAAAACATTCACCAAATTCAATTCCTTGAACTTCAGTAGTGCCAAATCTTTCTAAGTGTTGATATTTTTTAAATTCTTTTGCCATCGCTTCGCTTTTTATTTTTCTTTAGTTACTTACAAATTTCATCGGTTAAGCCCGTCCAGCTTCTAACATGCGCTATAGGGTATTCTCCCACCGCACAATCGAACCAGCCCACAACACCCCATAGCTAGACGTTAGCTCTCATTACCCACCGCACGAATAATCTGCTTTTGCTTCAAATCATCTGTTATTAGCCTTTGCCATCCATTCAACCATTCCAATCCAATATCTGATAAGCAAGGCTCTCCCTCGCTTTCTATCCTACTGTTGTGCATGTGGGCTAAAAAATTTGTTGCATCAAGCAAAGCAGCTTCCAGTTCATGCATCCTTTTACCAGCAGCTAAATGTATTCCAGCCATCTGCCTTTCACCATCTGTCATGCCATCGCTCAAACGAGAGCTAACATCCGATATAGGCAAATTATCAGCCTTAGATTTCTTCTTCTTAGCCTCTTTTGCTTTTTTCTCAGCTTTGAATCTTTGAGTTATTCCAAACTTTCGATTGATTTCTTCATGTTCATGGTCTCCCCAACTCATATTTTTATTGCTTTTTAGTTATTTCATCTGTTTAAGTCGGCTGAAAATCAGCCCATATCTTTTTCATTGGATAATATTCAGGTTGCTTCATTTGATTTAACCACTGTGACCTTTTGTAATTCTACCCTGTATGGGTCGTTTGCATTAAATTCTGCTTCCTTCCTATCTTTAGCTGAAACCTCATAATATTCTACTATGTATCTCTTAACTGTAAACTTTTTCATATCTCAATAAATCAAATTCTCGTAACCTTAAAATATTATCCAACAGCGCGACCGCTACTCTAACATTAGCCCATCATGCGTATATCCGCAATAAGCCGCAGGGTTAGCCTTGATCGTCAGACGCTATCTCAGAATTTAAAATACCTGGGAAACAAGGTGGCGCATAGCCAGCCATATACGGCTTGCCAAAGGAATCTACATACTGCGTAGGTATAAATGACTTATTGCGTCTTGCGCCACAATTTAAACACCTAGCTTTACCTGTTTTTTTTGTCCACTTATGTCTCATATGGTGTGTATTTTAAATTCTTCCTAGCTTACTGCCGATATACGCCGGAGCGTTGGGAGTAATGACCCCTTCGAGGGGTCGTGAAACCCTCAAAAAAAAATTACTCGTAATCAATTATGATGCAGTCTGTGTCGTCATCCAGAACTGTTAGTCTCTTCTGATATGTCGAATTGACAATGTAGTACTGATGCTCTCCGTCATCATGAGGTATATAAACTTCTATTTCTGGATTGTATCCCATTAATTCTTTTATTAGTTCTCCTACTGTCATAATTTCTAATTGTTAAATGTGCTCCACATTTATTTAGGGCGCTTCAAAATCTCTTAGACTGTTGTTGACTGAGCAAATCTTTTTCTATCTCCTGGTATCGGGGATCTGACTTCCGGCGCTGGAGGTATTGATCTGTGGGTGTGGGCCCTTCGCTGCGGGTGGCGGCTATGTCGGATGTGCGGCTATGTCGCTGGGGCTTGCCTACTGACTCTATCTGCTGCTTGAACTTGGCTATGGTCTTGTCGACGTTATAGTCGGGGTTGGCTTTGAGAAACTCTTGATTGCGCCGCTCGCGCTCTTCCTCGGTATCTTTATCGACCTGGCTGAGCTGGGCTTTGATCTGTGGGTTGCGGGCCATGTATCGGGATAGGTGGGTGTAGACGAACTTGTAGCTGAGCCCGTAGAACTCACTCTCATTGATGGCTCGGTCGAGGATCTGCTGCTGGGTGGCCTCTGGTATCAGACGGAACTTGTCGGAGGCTTGACATAGCATCTTGATCAGCTCGCTGACTTCTGACTGGCTCATGTTTTTGGTTTGGTCTATGCCGGTCATGAGCTTGAGTTTTTGTAGGGTGGTCTTGTAGTATTGTTTCATGGTGTTGTATTAGTAGTTGTCTGAAATGGGGGACTTCTCGACTCTCCCGCTTGCAGCGGTATCGCTCGAAGTGACGGTATGCTGGATTATACTTTGTCCCATTGGATTTCTTTTTTGATGTCTGACTTGTCGAGGTGCTGCTCTAGCATCTGGCTGTAGTTTTGATCGTTCCACTTGTGATCGATCCAGCTGCGCCAGCCACACTGCTGCTGCCCGGTGTGCTCTTTGTAGGCTATGTAGTCGCGGAGCTGCTGGCGGTGGTAGTCGGCTTGCTCGGTGGTGAGACTCTCCAGGAATGTGCCGAGCTCTCGATAGGCGTCAAAGTTGTTGATTTCGGATACGGAGAATGTGCGGGCGAGGGTCTCGTGCTGTGGGTGCTTTTGAATTGAGAATTGAGAATTGAGAATTGAAGGTTTGTCCCCTTTCAGACTTTCCCCTACTTCAGTATCAATTGTAGTTATATTTTCATCTTCAGTTTCATCTTCATATATAGTTAAGCATTTGGTTAAGGTTTGGTTAAACCATTGCTTAACTTTTATCTTAAGTTGGGTTTGGTTTTCTACGTCTTTGAATAGTGTAATGTCGAATTGGCCTTTGATATCATCTACCTGGCGCGGTGTAAGCTGGTGACTGCTGATGAGTCCTCCTAAGCAGGCGGCTGCTACTTTGTAGGGCTTGTAATCTGCGCGGCGCATGGTCTCTTCCATTAGTCGCTTGTTATAATACCTGCCTTGGTCGTCTTTTTGAAACTTGCTGAGAACGTCCTGGCTGACGCCTGGGGTATTGATGTCGATTACTTTCTGACTGAGTCGGCCTTTTTGATGCTGGAGGCAGAGGAGGGTGATGTACTGCCCGCGCTCTTGCATGGTAAGGTCGCCTACCCCGGTGAGGAAGTCTGAACTGTAGAATAGTACTGCGGGATCTTTCATAGTGGGTGGATGTAGATCAGATGGTGAGCAGTGTGTAGATGATGACGAGTATAAATCCCATGGCGAACAGGTAGCCGATGAGTGCGCTGAGGAGGATGTCTAGCACTGGGTTGCGCTGCAGGTGCCTGATCCATATACGTAGTGTGCGTCTGTAGTATTTCATGGTTTTCTTATTTTGGTCATTGATATTGGTGAAAATAGAGCGGGTGCGTGTCTCTTGCTCTTGCACCCGCCCTTACCAACTTTAATCTAGAAAACCCACCCCGACTGGGTGGATGCTGTGCCCCGGCTTTATGTCGGGGATGTCTTGAGCTGCCTGATCTTGTCTTGTGTGGATCGGGCTTTGATGTCTTCGTTGAGTTCTGATCTGTAGAAGCGCCATAGTCTGCCGAGCTTGTGCCCTCTGATGTGGCCGCTACGTATCAGCTCGGCGATGCTCTTGGGCGTGAGCCCTAGGAATGCCTCTGCGGCCTCCATGTCTATGGGCTGCTCGATGGCTCGCTTGTCCAGCTCCTGCCGGAGGTCGGCCTTGATCTCGCTGATCATGGCGCGCAGCTGCGGTGCGCTGAGCTGATAGACGGTGACGGGCTCCTGGCTATGTGGTATCAGTGTGTCCATGTGTCGAAGTATTTGAAGATGTCGGGATACTCCATGCGCAGGGTGCTCTCTAACTTGACGGCATGGATGATGGTGCTGTGATCACGTCCTCCGAGGAACTCACCTATCTCATCGAGACTCATGGTGGTTTTTTCCCTGAGGAGTATGGCTATAATCTGCCGGGTGTGTACTACGGGGCGTATCCTGCTGAGTCCTTTGACCAGCTTCATCCTTACGCCGATCATCGTACTGACCTTATCGGCGATATGATCTCTGATATTTTTTTGACTATCTCCTACTGTGCGACTACTAAAGTAGTCGCTGGTGATGGTACTATCGTAATAGGGTGTCTGTATGCTGGTGAGTATGTGGCTCATCGTGTCTGGCGTCTTTTGCGAAATGATGCTGCTGGCGGCTGGTCGTCGATCTTGCGTGCGGCCAGGTGCAGGATATCCTGAATAGTGCCGATGGTGGGCTTGTCGTGTGGGATGTGCAGGGTGACGTGGGCTGCCTCTCCTACCTCGGGTAGATCTATTTTGTAGTTCATGGTGCTGGTTCTCTAGTGGTATCTTGCTTAAATATCTCGATGTGCTGCTCTCTGCGGCGGCGGATGGCGTAGCGTGTCCATACTGCTGCTGTGGCGAGGGTAAGTACTACGGCTATTGCGATAGCGGTGGTGATATCGGTGTAGCTGCTGGTACTGGCTATCCATATGATGATGATGGTGGCCAGCCATGGCGGCTGGGTGGGTAGTTGGTCGCGGTGGAGTACTGGTCGCATGGGTCAGTCGGTTATTGGTTTGGTAGATTGTCTGAAATGGGGGGCCCTTCGACAGGCTCAGGGTGACGCCCTTGGACAGGGAGTACCTCCGTCTCATGATGACGGCCTTCGGCATTCTCTACGTCGTACTGTATAGCGAGTGCCTTGGCGACCTGGGCGGTAGCGTGATCGAGTGCGTCGATGACTTGTGTGCTGGTGAAGTGCCGTGGGATATATAGCTCTGTCCATATGCCGCGCCCTACTTTGATCTTGAAGTCTTGCCCGGTCTGGATCATGTGTGCTTTGTAGCCTTGCTGCTTGGGCTGGTAGCTGACGACTATGACGTAGCAGCTGCTGCGGGCGGTGGCTTCATGGTCGTGGATGACGATGCTGTGGCTGTACTTAAACTTGAGTATACTGCCTTCGTGGCGCCAGGCGCTGGCGGTGATCCGCGGTAGCTGGGTGTAGGGGCTATAGTCGGGGCTGTGGGTGATGGGTTCGTAGTTCATGGTGGGTGGTTGTTAGTCCTTAGTTTTTGGCTGCTTGTCTTCAGAACAAATCAACGGCTCAATATTCTGATCTATCGTGTGAAGGAACCAATAGAAACCCATGATTCTGATCATCGAATCCTCGAGGATATCTGGTGCTATCAACATCACTACTGCTGCGGTAATATTTAATACTGTCAGTATGACCGCTCTAAAGCGGCTTTTGAAATATTTGTCTAATGCTTCTTTTATCATTGTTCTAGCTTTATATTTTAGATAATTCAATCTTTCTTTGTGCCTACAAAGGTGAACTGGTGGAGGTGGACTTCTGCGATGCGTCGCTTGATGCCGTCCTTTTCATACTCGCGGTACTGCATCTCTCCGCTGAGGCTGAGCTGGTCGCCTTTGCCGATGTACTTGGCGAGGGTCTCTCCGGTGGGGCCCCATGCGACGATGTTGTGCCACTGGGTGCGCTCCTCTGAGCCGACCTTGCGTGAGGTGGCGAGGGTGAAGATGCTGACGGTCTTGCCTGACTCCAGGTTGCGGGTCTCTATGTCTTTGCCGAGGCGGCCTGTGAGGTGTATGGTGTTCATGGGTTTTGGTTGTTAGTTGTTAGATGTCTGAATGAGGGGACTTCTCCGCTCGCTTGGCTTGCAGCCTTGCTCGGTCGCCTGCCTGCCGGCAAGGCAGGAAGTGACGGGCTGGTGTAGTGACCAGGTGTAGTTGGGTGCGCCGTAGCGTTCGGTTTTTTTGATGTCGTTTTTGATGAGATGTCCGTCGCGGGTGAGGTTGCTCATGGCGCGGCGGACGCTGGTGATGGGCACGTGCTCTAGCTGTGCCCTGACTTGTACCTGGTAGGGTGTGAGGCATGCGCCAGGATAGCGCTCAAACATCTTGAGTATGCGCTGATCCTGTGTGTATGCGCTGGCCTCTGCTATCTCCAGCTGCTGGCCGGAGCGGTGGGTGGTATTGTGGTAGCTGTTCATGATCTGTGGGGTTTAGTGGTGAGTCCTTGGTCGATGGTGACTGGGATATCGGGGCTGTGCAGCGTAGCACTGATCATTTTTGATGACGGTGATCAGTCTTTGTAAAATCTCGATGTACTCTTTAAATTCTTTGAGATCGTCAGTATCAATGAACACTGGTAAAGACTCGAGTTTTTGTATTTGCTTATCAAGCGACTTAATATGTCGAGCTGATTGAAGCCAGAGTAAAGTTTGAAGGTCAAGGTCTTTGTGTTTCCAGCCCACCATTGGCCATATGTCGCTCTCTAGATCATACTCCTTTAGTAGCGTGTCTCGTACTTGCGCTGTAGGCTCTACTGTTGAACCCTGCAGAACTCTATCGACGATTTCTTTGATATCCATCAGATGGTCGATTGTGCGGATTTACTACAAACAGTCTCTAACATTTCGATGATGGCTTGAGGCTGTGTTATGGTCTGACCTTCTAGGGTTTTTCTAGCCTGGTATTTTTTAACCTCTTGATGGATATGTGCAGGCAATTTGAATCTATACCACTTATCCTTGTCTTGTAGATTATAACCTTTATCCATATTTTTACGTGTATTGAATTGTCAAATATTTTACTAAGTAAAAGAGCTTTTTACTATTATCCAATACAGTAAGTATGTTTTTTACTAAAAAAATTAGAATTGACTGTAAATCAAAGACTTAAGCAGTGGAGGACATCTAAGGGATTTACTCAATCGGAAGTGGGTCAAGTGATTGGGATATCTAAACAAGGTATGTATGCAGTTGAAAAAGGGAAAAGTAAATTGTCAATTGACCAGATTGCTAAACTATGTGATCACTATGATATAGATCTGTCTTGGTTGATGAATGGTGTGGGTGCTGATGATGGTAATCCTGAAGAGAAAAAGGAGATTGACTATCTGAAGCGGATCAATGAGCTGCTGGAGGCGCGACTCAATGAGGTAAATGAGCAGCTAGAGGTTTATAAGAAAAAAATCAAGGAGATGGATAAAGCAGACCGTTAGGAGTGACTTGAGTTTGTTTAAAAATATTGATAGCATTACTGGTACAGCTAAAAGAGACCGAATATTTTTTAAACTAAATCTTAGTCTTATGTACATTGATCAGCTCCTCAAAGAGCAAATTCGGTTGGCGCACCATCTTGCTGAGCGTCTCGCAAAATTAAAAACCTACAGAAGTCGTTATGAAAAAATCAAAGGTAATCAACAGGGTGCTGATACTGTCTCTATCGACGGTACTATGTGCAGGCATGTGTCAGTCGCAAGCACAGTCGTGGGTGTATGATGATGTTGAAATAGTAGATCAGATTGATACGCTCTATATCAATGGTAGCCCGTACGCATGCTATCTTGAGCGCGTCGGTGAGTTTGAGGTCGTCTATCGTCTACCGGAGGCCAATGAGCCTAGGAGTATCACCCGCACACTGGTAAGCAGGCTGGTGGACAATAGGGATGCGCGAAGATTTGTCTCTATAGATCCAGCGCGGCTCAAAGGAAAAAAGATATATATCAGTATCACTCCTATTGAAAAGAAAGGACGCTACAAGGCTCTCGTCGATACCGGTACCAATGCGGGGATATCTGTGCTTCACTCTGAGGCTGAGGAGTTGGCTTTCAATAGTGAGCTGGCGGTGGTCAACTGGTTTGTGATGCAGGGCTGGGAGATGTACGAGATCATTGACTTCATGGAGGCTGAGGGTACGGGTAGTAAGGTGCTCGGCTCGTTTATAGGTATAGATTTTAAGGACTGGCAGGTCACTAAGGAGTATGTTATGTGGAAAATATTATAAGCTATGAGTGAGATAGGTGCTGTTATTGCGATTGTTATCTTTATAGGCGCGGTGCTCTTGATGAGAGCGATAGGCGCCTGGATGCTGCGTATCGATGAGGTGATACGCCTTCAAAAGGAAATGCTTGAAGAGATGCGTAAGCGGAATCGGTAGTAAACGCTGGGGCGCGGATGGGGCACGCGTTACAAACGCGCGCCAGCTGTGCAGCTGTGCAGTCTGAATGAGGGGACTTCTCCGCTCGGTTGGCTTGCAGCCTCGCTCGGTCGAAGTGACGGCCCACCTTCGCTAAAGCTACGGAGGATAAGCCCGCCTTCGCTAAAGCTACGGTGGGTGAGAAAGTAAACAAAGTATAAAATGCACGCCGTGCGGCTGTGATAGTTTCGAAGGTAAATACTCGGAGCTATCGACAGTCTACTATCTAGTACCTACAATTTTCTGACGGGGCGGCCTGCTACGGTGCGGACGCTGACGTCTACGTATAGTGATCCTGCGGCGTGGCTACTCAATCTCAATACCGGGCTGACTAACGCTGGCCCGACGGTGACGACTGAGAAGGCGCTGACGCTATCGACGGTCTACCGATGTATCGATAGTATCTCTGACCATGTGGCGATGATGCCGCTGAAGGTCTACCGCAAGGAGGCTGACGGCTATCGCTACGAGGCGGCTGACCACCCGGCCTATGGCCTGGTACATAGTCGGCCTTCCTATAGATTTACCCCTACTTACTGGAAGAAGCACATGATGGTGCATACGCTCATCCATGGTTTCTCTATCACTCGCGTGATCCGCGATGGTATGGGCACGCCTACGAGCCTGCGCCTCTATCATCCTAGCTGTCTGCGTCGGGTGACGATGAACGTGGAGGGCATCCTCTACTATGAGCTATATGATGACCTGAAGCATGATACTGCGGCGTACTCTGGCAGGGATATCATCCACATACAGTGTATGGAGGATGGCGGCCTGATCGGTAAGAGCATCATCGGGTATGCTCGTGAAGACCTGGGCGTGAGTATCGCCATGCGTGACTACTCTGCGGATACTTACAAGAATGGCGGACGGCCAAAGTCGATACTGGAGAAGGAAGGCACACTCAAGGAGGATGCGCGCAAGCGTATCGCCCAAAGCTGGAATGCTAACTATGGCTATGGTGGCCAGGGCGGTGTGGCGATACTGGAGGATGGTCTGAAATTTAAGCAGATGGCTTTTCCGCCTGGTGATCTGGAATTTATGAAGTCGAGGGACTTCAGTGATGAGGAGATTGCCAGATGGTTTAACTATCCGCCGTATCTACTACATAAGAAAGATACCGGCGGGAGCTACAACTCGCTGGAGATGAATAATCAAGGCTATCTGACCTATACGCTGCAGCCCTGGATTTCTAAGATCGAGGAGGAGTTGACCTTCAAGCTGTTTGCGGTAGCGGGTGAAGATGATCTATACGCTGAGTTCGACATGGATGTGCTCCTGCGTGCGGATACAAAGAGCCGTGCGGAGCTGGAGCGCACGCACATCCAGAACGGTCTGGCGAATCCTAATGAAATAAGGAATAAATATAATCGAAATCCTTACAAGGAGGGCAACTGGTATATGCACAATGGTGGATCGATACCGGTACATCTGATGGAGGCTTTTGTACAGCGTAAGGGTAAAAAAGAAAAGAATCCTGAGGCTCAGTCTCAGGGTAGCGATGGAGGTGAATCATGAATGTATTTAGAAAGCAAGGCCATGTAAAAGCCATCACTGATGAGGTGATGGATACGCGGACGGTCGAGGCGGTGATCTCTGACGAGACGCGTGATCGAGATGGGACAATTATACCTATTGAAAACTGGCAATTGGAAAACTACGGCAAAAATCCGGTAGTGGGATGGATGCATCGCGTATGGGGTGGAGGCTTTGAAGAGCCTAACCCAGATAATGCGATTGGTAGCGGTGATGTCTATATGGAAGGGCGCCAACTCATCGGACGTACCACTTTTGAAACCGCAGACGTGAATATCCTAGCTGACAAGATATTTAAAAAAATTGCTATCAGTAAAACTATACGCATGACCAGCGTGGGTTTTATTCCTATTCCTAACGAGGAAAAAAAGATAGGCAAGTGGGGAGAAGGGCCTGAGGCACGCGACGGTAGCCTTCCTACCTTCTACTATGGTAAGACTGATCTGGCGGAGTATAGCTGGGTGACTATACCGAGTAATCCAAATGCTGGAGCCCGAATGTTTTCTCCAGCGGAATTTTTTGCCGGTGAGGAAAGGGATATTGTAGAGCACTTGCGTGACCTGATGGGTCTGGATATCGACTACAAGGACTTGAGCAAGATGACAATGCAGGACTTCTCGCGTGTGGTGAGTGGTCGTGCGGTGTATGATGGTGGCCAGCTGGTTGATCAGGATGGCGCTGTGATCGACTCACGGCGTGGTGAATTGAGCAGTCTGAATGAGGGGACTTCTCCGCTCGCTGCGCTCGGTCGAAGTGACGATACTCCTACGCGTAAAGCTACGGAGCACAAGGATGAATTTGTGCCTGATCGGGGCAAATTGAATAGATCAAATTATTTAAAACTTAAAAAGTAAGCACATGCCTAATGGACAATTTGTGGATCCACTACTGGAGACACGAAAAAAGAAGAATGAGCTTATCAAGACGATGGAGAACTTCATCGCTGGCGAGAACCCCGGTGAGGTAAAGAATCTGAACGATGAGGAGGTGAAGACGTACGGAAAGTACGAGGTGGAGTTGGATGCACTCAATGCGAGTGAGGAGCGACTCATCAAACTAGAAGCGACTAAGAAGGCGGCAGCTCTGGCTGGCGGTGATGGTAGCCGTAGCGAGCAGCCTGAGGAGAAGGCTGCCAAGCACTATAGTGTAGCTAAGGTGCTGCGCGCTAAGACGCTCAGCAAGCTGGATGGCTTTGAGCTGGAGATGCACCAGGAGGGTGTGAAGGAGGCCAGGACTGAGGGAATCTCTCGTCAGTATGATGAGTCGATCATGATACCGGGCCATATCCTGCACGGCTACTCTGACCGCACGGCTTTTGAGAATGATCGTGAGGTGGGTACGACTAAGCACGGACTGAAGTATAATGGCTTCACTCGTGATATGACGGCTACCGGTGGATCGGGTGGTGATCAGGGTGGTACTTATGTCCCGACGTTGCTACAGGGATTTATCCCCGCGCTGCGTGATCGTCTGGTACTGTCGCAGCTGGGCGCGTCGTTTATGACCGGTCTGACTGGTAATATCGACATCCCGGAGGAGTCTACGCTACCGACCTACGCCTGGGAAGGTGAGACGGATGCACTGGCAGAGAGCTCTCCCACGACTACTAAGAAGTCATTGACGCCTAAGCGCCTGGGTACTTTCGTCGATGTGAGTAATCAGCTGCTACTACAGAACAGTGTCGGTGCTCAGAATAGGGTGGCTACTGCGCTGATCGATACTGCGCGTATCGCTATCGAGACGGCTGCCATAGAGGGCACTGGCTCCAGTAATCAGCCGGAGGGTATCTTGAGTACATCTGGTATCGGGGCGATCTATGCAGGTGGTGCCGCAGGTGATGGTACTAACGCTGATGGTGCTGCTCCTGTATGGGCGGATGTGGTCAATCTCCTCAAAGAGGTGGCTGTCGATAAGGCGGACTTTGGCTCGCTGGGTTATCTGATCAACCCTCAGACGATGGCTAAGCTCATGACGACTGAGAAGGCTAGTAGTACTGCGCAGTTTATCATGGGTGAGAGTATGGGGCTCAACGGCCTGCGCTCACTTGCAGGATATAACTGTGGGGTGTCTACACTCGTGCCTGGTGATCTTACTAAGGGATCAGGTACTGCCCTGAGCGCGATGATCTTTGGCAACTTCAACGACCTGATCATCGGTCAGTGGGGTGGCCTGGAGGTGATGGTCAATCCTTACACTCGTGCTAAGGAGGGTATCACTGAGTTTATCGTCAATCACTGGGTAGATGTACTGGTGGCCAGAGCGGTGAGCTTCGCTGCGGGTGATGACTTTGTAACGACCTAAGAAGAGTTTTTCTTCTTCATATGAGCGGGCGGTGTGATGCCGCCTGCTTTTTTCTAATCAATTACTACTCACTAAAACTACGAAAGCAATGGCTGACGAAAAGAAAGATAACAAGAAGAGTACAGATCAGGTCAAGGTAAAGCTGATCAGCAATAAGTGTCGCGCCTTTAAACATTCCTATGTGGAGAATAAGGTCGTGACGGTGGATGCTGCGGTCGCAAAAAAAATGATCGACGCTAAGGCAGCAGAAAAAGCCTAATCTAACTATCAGGGGGACGCTATGGGACTGACAGTATCGACCGCTCCTACTAAGACGGATATCGTCTCTGTGGCGGATGTAAAAACTCACCTACGTATACCATCGGCTGACACGGCGGAGGATAGCTATCTATCTATGCTCGTGGAGGCGGTATATGATCAGGTCGAGGGCTACCTGGGGCGTCCCTTACTTGATACTACCTATACGCTGACGCTCGACGGCTGGCCTGATGACAGTATCATACTGCTGCGCCCTAGTCTACAGAGCATCACTAGCGTAAAATACTATGATACTGATAATAGCCAGCAGACGCTGGCTACTTCCGACTATCAGTATAATACTACCGACCTACGGCCTAAGATCAAGCTGATCAATACGCCGAGTGTCTATGATAACAGGATGGACTCTGTGGAGGTCATCTATGTAAGTGGCTATGGTGATGAGGCGGCTGATGTCCCTGCGGATATCAAGCTGTGCATCCGTAAGCTGATCGCACTGCACTACCGTGATCGTGAGGATACGCCGGGTGCTTCGGTCTTTAAGCTACCGAGCCTGATCCGTGAGACACTGATCGGATATAAAAACTTCACCTTCGAAAGTGTATGAGTAAGCAGCGGGTATATGATAATATATTCGCCGGTGACCTGGATGAGCGCATCACTGTACAAAAGCGTACTAACGACACGCATACGCAGGGTGAGGATAGCTACAGCTGGGATGACACGACCTATGAGGTCTATGCCAAGATCGAGGAGGCTGGCGGTGGTGAGGAGTTTGAGATCAATCGCGAGACGGCTAGTACGTCGCTGCGGTTTACGATAAGAAATGACTCGCGGTTTACCCCCAAAGCGGTAGACCGTATCGTCTATGATGGCGATGACTATGATATACTGCATGTGCGCAAGATGCGCTATAATGTGGGGTACGTGATATTGGCACGGGTGAAGGATAGCTAAAACAAGCAGTCTGAATGAGGGGACTTCTCGACTCTCACGCTTACAGCGTGATCGCTCGAAGTGACGCTCTCTGACAGGCTCAGGGTGAAGGAATGAGTAAAGGTGCATTTGACATATCGATGGAGTTGAGGGATCCGGGCTTGCGGAGGTTCTTTGAGGCTGTGCCGAGGAGGACGGGCCAGCGGACGATCACTCGTGCGCTGCGCAAGATCGTGAAGCCTCTGGTGAAGGAGGCGAAGGCTAAAGCACCTAAGGATAGTGGTGACCTGCGCAGGTCTATCGGTAGTATTGCTGATAAGAGCCGTACCTACAAGGGATCTATCCGTGTGGGTGCCCGACGTAGCGCCCGGTATAAAGGTCATCACGGTCACCTGGTGGAGTATGGGACTGCTGCGCGGGTGCCTAAGAAGGGCCGCTATATGACATTCACCTACAATGGTAAGACGGTCAAGACGACACGCACGGCAAAGATGCCTGCGCAACCCTTCCTCGCTCCGGCCTACCGCAATCAGGAGCGCGGCATGATTGACAACTTCGGAAAGGAGATACGTGAGGTGGTGATCGATGTGCAAAATAAGACAATCAAAAAAGCCGGACTCTGATGGTACGAGATGGAATATGGGATATCCTGCAAAATGACGCTACCCTGGAGGGGCTGTTGGGTGAAGCTGGCAGGATATATAAGGTGGCGGTATCGCAGAAGCGTAAAGCGCCCTTCCTGCTGGTCTCGGTGATCAGCATGGATGATACTCATGCGAAGGATACTCCTTCGTATATAGACTATCACCGAATGCGCCTGATCTGTGCGGGTGCGACTGCCAGTGAGGTGGAGGCGCTGGCTAATCAGGTACGTACTGTACTGGATGGCTATGTAGAACCTAACGAGCTGCGTGAGTCGCCGACGCTGTATGTACCGATCACTAAGATAGAGACTATCGATGATGCGGACAGCTATGATGCTGAGCATGACGAGTATCAGATCATCATGGAGATCATGGTCAGCTCGCGGAGGTATACGCTACTCAGATCAGTAGTATATACTAACGATGACCAGACGCTGGCGGAGGATGCCACGATGACGAACATGGTGCCTGCTGTCAATCCTGACTTACAGGCGAGCACTAAGACCTATACGATCACGGCGGGTGCCTTGCCTGCGGGTGTGGCTCTCGATTCGGGTACGGGGGTGATAAGTGGCGCGCCTACTACAGTGGGTAGCTATAGCTGGACGGTGACGCTGACGGGTACTACGATGCTACGGGGCGCGGTGACGGAGGATTTGACAATGACAGTGACTTAATGATAGACGGATATGCCAGAAAGTAAACAAAGTATAAAACGCACCTACGTGGTGATTAATAATTTCGGTAATAGAAAGACTACCCATATGGCGGGTGAGGAGCTGAAGCTGACCCATGAGGAGGCGAAGGAGATCACAGCTACGGGTAAGCGTATTGACAAGGAACTAATAAAATTGAAATCAGATGGCTGAGATAGCAGCGGTGAACGGAACGAGCCTCCTGGTGCAGGTGGCAGGGACTACCATCACGGGGCAGGTGGAGAGTGGTGTGAGTATGGTGCGTGACCTGATCGAGATCACCAACAAGCAGAGCCCCGGACAGGCGAAAGCCTACCTGGCAGCAGAGGGTGAGTACGGTGGGGAGTTTACCGCGTCGTACAACTATGACACGACTGGCGCTGCTGAGAACTTTGAGACGGCCTTTGATGACTTCAAGGCGAATACTTCACAGACGGTGACCTTCGGTGGTGTGGAGAGTGGTGATCTTTATCTCACTGCCAGTGCTATGATCCGAAACATCGACTGGAATGGCCCTAAAGCGGGAGTAGCGAGCTGCTCGGTGACTTATCAGATCACTGGTGAAATAAGCAAAGCAACTGTATCATAATGGGACGAGCAACAGATAGTATACTACCTCTAACCAAGGTGTTGGATAGTAATGAAGGGGGCTTTGCTCCTGTAGATGTGAGCGACTATGAGGGCCAGCTGCTGCTGACCTGTCTCACTAAGAATGACGCGGGCACCAGCCCTACGGCGGCTATCAAGCTGCAGCATAGCAATATCGCACAGGGTGCGAGCTATACTACCGAGGGTGCTGAGGATGTGGAGCTGCGCGAAGGTGCCTCTACTAACGTGAAAATAGCTGCGACCTGGACACAATCAGGCGCTGCTCAGATAGAGAGTGTGGTACTGGTGCTGAAGAAAAACGGAACAGTGAGTGAGACGGATCTGACGCTTACCATAGAGGGGGACTCTAGTGGTGACCCTGATGACTCTGCTATCGGTACTGCAACGGTGAGCACTGATGATGTGCCTGATAGCTTCGTGGGTATCACCTTTACTTTTGCCACTCCTGTGGAGGTGGCGGATGCTACTACCTATCATCTGGTGCTGGCCTCTGACTACACCGCTAGTGGTACTAACAATATCGCCTGGCGTAATGCTACCGGGCTCAGCTCGGGAGGTAATCAGACACTCAACAACGGATCGGCATGGACGGCTGATGCGGATGACTCTCAGGAGTTTATCATCAATCAGTACACCTTCACTGATGTGACGGGTGGAGGCTATACGGCTGTGACGGGTGCTACTGCTACGGCGGAGGTACTGGAGCTGTACAGCGGTGCGCTGGATAGGTATCTACGTGTACATACTGCTATAGGCGGGACGAGTACTCCGGCCTACTATATAGGTGTACATGCGATAGGAAATAAGAATAATGCGTAAGCGGAATTTTGGTTGATTCTCATTACTAGCCTGCCCGTTGGGTAGGCTAGTTTTATTTATAACCCATACTACTCACTATAATGATTACTCGAAAGATAACACTCGGCACGGAGGAGCTACCCTTTAGGTGGAGCTTTGGTGCGCAGAAGGATTTTCAAAATGAGCGGAAAAAGCATCCGCTGGTCTATGCTGACTATGAGCTGGAGGACTATGCCTACGCCATCTATCAGGGCCTCTTGTGGGGCTGGAAGGCGGAGAAGCGATCGGGTGAGTTTGACAAGACTTTTGAGGATGTGATCGATATGATCGATACGGCTGATATGGACTGGGTGTCTTGCTTCAGTATGATCACTAACATAGACCGAAAGAAACTAGAGGCTACCCTGGAGGAGGAACGAGTAGAGGAGCAGGAGGGTAAGCCGGATCCTGGAGTGGGGGGAAACGGCAAGGGCGCGTAAAAGCGCCCGCCTCTTTTGCTACCCACTACCGCGAATGCTGGGCGAAGGCGCGCGGACTATTGCGACTGAGTGATAGTGACTTTGACATGATGACCGAGGAGGAGCTGGTGGAGGTCTACACGGCCTGGGCTGATCATGAGCGTGAGCTGATCGAGCATCGTGACCGTACGAGCTGGGAGCAGACGCGATGGTCTACGGTGCGGCTGGTCAATCTACAGCTACAGCGCAAAGACCAATACACTTATCCTCAGGACTTTCATGAGTTTCCGTGGGATCCGCCCCGGCCTAAGCCTAAGGTGTATACCCGTGCGGAGGCGGAGGCTATCGCTAAGAAATGGGCGCCAGGTGTGGAGGCGCATAAAAGGAAATTGACAAGTGAGCCCTTCGACAGGCTCAGGATAGATAAATAAGAGGGGATGGCGAGTAATAAGACTATAGCGGTACTCAATGTGCTGATCGGTGCTCAGACGAAGCAGTTTGAGCAGGCGATGCGTCGTAGTGAGACGAAGATGCAGCGCTTTCAAAAGAATGTCAATAAGATAGGCGCTGGTATCGGTGCTTTTATTGCGTTTGATGCACTCCGTCAGGGGATATCTAATGTGGTAGATACTACCGCGACCTTTGAGGCGTATGAGGCGGTGCTCAAAAACACACTAGGCACCCAGGAGCAAGCCGTGCGCGCCATGCAGATGATCCAAGATACAGCCGCAGGTACTCCCTTCCAAATAGATAAGCTCACCGAAAGCTATATCTCACTGGTCAATCGTGGGTATAAGCCGACGCGAGATGAGATTCTCAAGCTCGGTGACTTGGCCTCTGCTGCGGGTAAGGATTTTAATCAATTGGCGGAGGCGCTACTCGATGCTCAGGTTGCGGAGTTCGAGCGACTGAAGGAGTTTGGTATTAAGGCTAAAAAGGATGGTGATGTCGTTCAGTTTACTTTTAAGGGTGTTACTAAAGAAGTAGAAAACTCAGAGGAGGCCATCACTAATTATATCCTGAGTCTAGGTGATCTCAAAGGTGTAACTGGCGCTATGTCCGCTGAGTCAGAAACGCTCAAAGGTAAGATTAGTAACCTTGATGATAATCTCACTATACTGATGGCGACCATCGGTAGTAGCTCCAGTGGTCTGACTGGTGCTATACTTGATTTTGCAAACGATGGGCTGAGTACTGCTACGAAGTTATTGAGGGGGTACAATAAGGAGGTAGTCACCGGATCTGAAGTCATGCTAGCTCTCGCTCAGGATATGAGTGTGCTGGGGATATTTCTAGGAGACCCGGGAAGTGCTATGGATGCGGCACTAGAGAAGATCAAAGCATATGACGAGCAGCAAAAGAAACTAAATGAATACCGTAATACTTTTGAGGAGGTTTTTGATCGAGAGCGCGCCGCACAGGAGAAAAGCGCTGAGGTTGCTGTAAAGGCTTCTGAAGAGAAAATACTAGCTTGGCAAAAGTATCAACATGAGATGCTTAAAGAGCAAAGTAAAAATCTTGGTACTGTGCAGAAGCGGCGCGATGATAAGAATATGGGTCGCGATCCGCTCGAAGGTGTGCTCTCTGATGATCGCCGTATGGGTATGATCTCAGAGATGGGGGGATTTGCGATAGATAGTGCGGCTAATATGGATGCGCTGACGGCTAGTCTGGCGCAGATGGCTGAGCAGTATCAGGCTACCTCTGACGTGATCATGGAAAACTCAAAAACAGGTGCGGAGGCAGTATCAGACTTTGGTATGTCGATTGGACACATATTGGGTGAGTCAATGGGTAGTTATGAAGATTTAGCAACAACGGTTACAAGAGTAGCCGGGCAATTTATTAAAGAACAGATTCGAATGGCCTTGGTTGCAGCTGTAGCTCAAGAGGTGGCTACAAAGGGACCATTAGCTATATTAACAGGTGGGTTGGCTGCTGGTGCGGCTTTGGGTCTTTTTGAAAAGGTTTTAAGCTCTATTCCTAAGTTTGGTAATGGTGGTATAGTCAGCGGCCCTACGCTGGCGGTGGTCGGTGAGAGTGGCCCGGAGGAGATCAGGCCACTACGTGGTGGCCGCTCCGGTATGGGCGGTGGCGCTGTAGATGTCAGCGGTCGTTTTGAGATAGAGGGTGACCGGCTGGTAGCTATCATCCGCAAGGAGCTCACCCGTCAGGGTAATACTGTCGGCCTAAGCACTGTCTAGCTTATCACTCCTAGTGATATCGCCCACCTCGTGGAGGTAGCCACGCATCACCCGCTGGTTGGATTTATCAGTGTAGTACTTCATGATGGTTTTGATGTTTTGCCCGGTGTAGTCGCTGATGGTCTTTGGTGGTACGTTTTTGTCTAATAGGATATTGATGAATGAGCGGCGGCCTGTGTGTGTGGTCATAAACTGTGCTTTTGGGCCTTCTATTCTGATCACTTTATTGCCTGCGAATCTTTCGATATGCACCGGAGCATTGAGCCCGGCTTCTGCGGCGGCTCTTTTTATGTTGCGATTGAGCACCGGCTCGGCGTAGGTGGGCAGCTTGTAGTCATACCTCTTGATAATCTCCAGCGCTGGTGCCATGAATCCCACCAGCCCGAGCTTGATTTCTTTTTTGAATTGGCGCTTGCCTTTGTGTATTTGGAAAACCCACTCATCGCCTTGCAGCTGTGAGATGTCGAAGCGCTTGATGTTGCTGATCCGCTGACCGGTGAAGTTTTCCAGGCAGTAGAGGTCTCTGGCTTTTTCCAGTGTCTCACTGCTCAGCTTTGCCTGATAGAATTGTAGTAGTTCGCTCTCATCAATGGTGATGATGTCGAGGTTTTCTCTGCGGTTGGTTTTGAATTTAAGGTATTCCTGATTGTTGGTGCGGCCAGTTTCATTGGCCCATTTCATGAAGGTTTTGATTTCATCGACGTACTTACTCACCGTCTCATCAAATAGACCTACCGCCTGCCCATTCCTTATATCCTCCTGATCTACGAGCAGCCAATAGTCATCCACCTTAACCAGCTTCTTTTTTAGATATCGGATATTGGGGAGGTTGTATAGGTGCTGTAGGAATTGATAGTAGAAGTCTAGTGTGATTGATTTGAAGCTGAGGCTTATTCGATACTCATCCTGATAGCCGTGGAGGTGACCGAGAAGGCTTTTGTATTTCTTGACTGTTAGCTCGCTCTTGCTCTGCTCTGCAATGGTGATGTATTCATTGATGCTGTCCATGAAGTTGTCACCAGCGACGTAGACTCTACGTAAAATGGCCCTGACGTTTTTATCTATGATAGACCAGTCTAAGTCTCTGTTGATACGATAGTAGGATTGCACATCGTTTTCTAAGTCATCGAGGTATCTATTTATGAGGATGTGCCCTTGATGAGTGGCTTTGACTCTTTGCCTTTTAGGATCCCATGCCTTGGGATTGACCTTCTCATCAGTCCTTACTTTAGTCCTTCTATACCGATCTACAGTGAATATCAGATTGATACTTGTCTGGTATTTATGCTGCTTGTTTTCGAGGTAAAACTTAACAGTCGCCAAATTATTCTAAACTTTTTCGTACACGCATCGTACACACTAACGTTAATTAAAGTTAAATAGATACATTTTGTTATGAAGAAGAATAACCGTAATATATTGAATAGTAGATTTAATCGTAGTATTTTCGCTCAAAGTCTCGTGGAGAGTAAGCGCTGTCCCCGCTACAACGGAAGCCGATTCAATTGAATCGGCTTTTTTTATATCTCTGTTATTTTCTATTTGCCTACTATCCTTTCATGCTAGAAGGATCCTGACGGGTATCGAAAAAATCCGTTATGTAGATAAATTCCTCTTCAACCCTATAGATAATTTTAATATGTCCTTCAATAGCACGTCGATGCTTCATACCGAGATGATCGAGATATTCTTCGTATTGATAGTGGTTGTAGGTATTTTTAAGGCTTTCAGCCTTGTCTATCAACTTAGTTCTGAATTCTAAAAAATTTTCTGCTGACCAGCCTAGCTCGTTTAATAGAAAATCAGTCAGTTCTTCTAGGCTGTCACGAGAGTGATCAGTATAGATTACTTTCATTAAGTAAACCGACTATTCAACCTGGCCTCAAGCTCCTGCCTGTCCATCACTCGACCATTCGCAATATCTTCTTCGGCCTTCAAGGCTCTGGAAGTTAGTTTATGCTTCAATGTTGGGTCTAAGCTTGATTTTTTGAGCAAAGTTCTGATGGCTTCCAAAATAGCATCATCTGTTTCATTTTGGATTAATGCCTGTAATTCAGTCTTTAGATCTGCTATCCCCATATCGATTATAAAAATAACTATTCTTTTGAGTCCTACTAAATCTCAGTGCTCGTTTTGATCGTGCTAAAGGGATGACTCTCTGCACGCTCTTCGGTCTCAGGGTTCATAACCCTGAGGTCGGGGGTTCGCTCATTCCATGACGGGTCTGTTCCCGTTACTTAGCAAGTTGATTCAATTGAATCAACTTTTATCGTGTTCGGATGAACAATATCCGTTTAAACCTTCAGAACCTACTTAAAGCTTTCTACCAATAAACCTTATCAATATTAAACACACTGAAGCTAGAACGTAGACTATTAATGTCCAAAAATATTATTGATAACTAAAAAAAGGATGGAAACGTTGGCTATGAGGTAGCCCCAATCTATTGGAAAGGATAAAGCAAAAATCATTGCTTCTTTGTACCAGTTAGAATGTCCCCAAGTCACGAGAAAAATTGATCCGAACGTTGAAGCACAGAAGTATATGATAAGGAAAAACAATGATACTTTTAGGGCTAGCCGATCCACTCTAATTTCTCTCAATTATATTTTTCTGACCAATTAAATCATTATTCACTGGGTCAAATCTAAGGCCTATTCTCACTTGCTATCACTAACTTCGCGCTAAATATAGCGGCATGGCAAATATCGTAGCAATCGTAGGCAGGCCCAATGTGGGTAAATCGACTCTCTTCAATAGATTGATTGAGAAGAGGCGTGCCATCATGGACAATGAAAGTGGCGTAACCCGAGATCGCCATTACGGATACGGCGAATGGAACGGTAAGCATTTCACGGTAGTGGATACCGGTGGATATGTGACCGGCTCAGAGGATAAATTCGAATCGGCCATCAGAACTCAGGTTAAGCAAGCATTGAGTGAGGCGAGTGTGATCCTTTTTATGGTCGACTGTGATACCGGGATGACCGATCTTGATAAGGACTTTGCCAATGTGGTGCGTGAGGTGGACAAGCCAGTGATCATCGCGGCTAACAAGGCTGATACCTATGATCGTTCGCTGATGTCTAGCGAGTTCTATGCTATGGGCTTAGATGCTGATATTTTTGCTATCTCCTCTCAGAGTGGCTCGGGTACGGGTGAGTTGTTAGATCAGCTGGTCACGCATTTTGAGGAAGATGATGCTGCCAATCCAGATGAAGGCATTCCGCGTATTTCTATTCTTGGAAGGCCTAACGTGGGCAAATCGTCATTTCTCAACACACTACTAGGCGTAGATCGCACGATCGTCACGGATGAGGCGGGCACTACCCGTGACTCTATCAACACGCGCTACAAGCTATTCGGGAAGGATTTTATTCTCACGGATACAGCCGGGATAAGAAAGAAGTCCAAGGTTCATGAAGACATTGAATTCTATAGCGTGCTGCGCTCCATTCAAGCGCTACAGGACAGTGATGTGTGTATCGTAATGCTTGACGCGGAGCGCGGGCTTGAGAGTCAGGACCTGAGCATTATTGGACTTGCCCAGAAGTACCGTAAGGGGATCATGATCATGGTCAACAAGTGGGACCTGATCGAGAAGGACACCAAGTCAGCGGATAAGTACCGAAAGGAATTGCTATCGCGCTTGGGTACGATGGATTACATCCCGATCATCTTCACCTCAGTGATCAACAAGCAGCGGATATTCCAGGCGATAGAACTGGCGGTTGAGATTTATGACAACAGAGTCAAGCGCGTATCCACCTCTGCGCTCAATGAAGCGATCCTACCGGAAATCGAGCGTTATCCACCACCGGCTTACAAGGGCAAATACATCAAGATCAAGTATATCACCCAGCTACCCACTCATGCGCCTGTGATCGCCTTCTTTTGCAACCTACCGCAATACATCAAGGAGCCATATGAGCGCTTTCTGTTGAACAAGATCAGGCAACATTTTGACTTCAAAGGAGTACCGGTCAAGCTGGTTTTTAGAAAGAAGTAGAACGATTATCTTCGCTGAGAAAGAAGGACATCTTTGCAAAAAGAGCACTACCGTAAAGTATTTGAGCGATTCGTTCCGACCCAGGCGGTAGACTATTGCCTTGATCTCTGGTGGGATTATAAGTTTGAATTTAAGATCACCAAAGGCCGCCAGACCAAATTGGGTGACTACCGATTTCACCCTGTCAAAAAGGAGCACGTCGTGTCAGTCAATAACAATCTCAACCCATTCGCCTTCCTCATCACCTATATCCATGAGGTGGCCCATCTTGTAGTCTACAATGATCATAAGAATAAGGTGGCTCCCCATGGTGGAGAATGGAAGTCGGCTTTCAAGCAGCTCATGCTGCCTATGCTCCGCGCTGACGTGTTTCCGGATGATGTACTCAGAGTGCTGGCGAGACATATGAAAAACCCGAAGGCCTCCAGCTACTCCGACCCTCAGCTGATCACCGCTTTAGGCCGCTACGACAAAGATCAAACCGGTACTCTCCTAAGTCAGGTACCTGTCAACGGGGAGTTCATCTTTAATAAGCGACTATTTAGTAAAATAGAGCTACGAAGAACCAGAGTAGTCTGTAAGGAGATAAAGAGTGGAAGAAGATATTTGATCTCCCAAACAGCTAAGGTACAGCTGGCAAAGCCAAATTAGGTCAGGGAAATCCTTCTCTGAATCAGGCCATTTACCCGCTCACAAAACAGCTGTGGCTTCATCGTCCGCCAATTGCTGATCTCCAGATTACCTCCACTGTTGACATAGGTGTCAATATTGAATTGGCGCATTTCTGCTAAGACAAAATCCCTAAAGTTGATCATGGCGATCCAGCCGTCATCGAGTTCCTCAAACCATTCCTCATAGTAGCTGTCGTCCGACCCGTGAAAGTTGAGAACGTGCTCTCCCAATAAGACGAACTTATCGATTCCATTGAATTGCAAATGCTCGATGATATTGCGTTTGAGGTGCATGATATCATTATTGATAGCGTCATTCCACTCACCGATAAACTCAATGATCACGTACCCCCTATCGTAATCAGCAAACAGTATCTTAAGGTATAAAGTCTCCGAGCCCATATAGTCCCAGGCAGGATCTATATAATAGCCGTAGATGGTTTCTGAGTACGTTTCGTAGTTATACTCCTTACCAGAAAATGGTGAAATGGGGTCATCTTCGGAGGTGTAGTGATTGCGCCAGCTGTAATAAGGTTCTATCTCGTGCATTGCTATCCAAAGGTAAACTGGGATGAGGAACTGTTGGTTTCAAAAAAGTCGAACACTCTTAGAATAAATGCGTATATTTATACGAAAGTATTCGCATATGGAAGAGGATTTAAATATCGTCAATGATCCAGCCGTCAAATATAGCAAGTCAGTTGAGGGGTTGAGCAAGTTTGAGTTTATGGATATCGTCAGCTCTACGGGTCTCAATATCACGCAGTTTTCATCACTCCTGCCAGTGTCGAAGCGCACCATCGAAAAGGTCAAAGATCACGAGCTACTGCGTCCTGACGTCAGTGACCGTGCGTTGGAGCTTGGCACTTTGTTCCAGCATGGAGTTGAGGTGCTAGGTACACTAGAGGCTTTTCACGAGTGGCTCTACTCTCCTATCGTAAGTCTGGGTGGTCGCAAGCCATTCTCATTTCTTGATCGGTCGAGTGGCATTTCACTGGTCAATGACACACTGGGCCGTATCGCTCATGGGGTATACGGCTGATGATCGTTTATCGCATTGTAGCCCGTGCGTATGCCGGAGACCTTTCCGGTAGGGGATCATCGATGTACGGAGGCCGCTGGAATCCCAAAGGCATGCCCCTACTCTACACATCGGCGACCTTATCACTGGCTGCACTGGAGCTGGCCGTTAATCTACCCCCGGGGAGAATCCCCAACCACTACCAGGCGTTGGAACTAAGCATTCCTGATAAATCAATCGAAGAGGTCGAGCGACTACCGGAACAATGGAACGCCAACCCCTACGTGCCCGCCACCCAGCAAGTAGGCCGTGAGTTCGTCAAGGCAGGTGGCTTCATACTCAAAGTGCCCTCAGCAGTGATCGACTCAGAGTACAACTACCTCATCAACCCCGCTCACCCTAAGATGTCGAGCATTACCATCAAAGATCAGCGACCTTTTCTCTTTGACAGTCGTTTGAAATGAGAAAGGCCCATCAACATGACGAGCCTTTCTCCAATGGATTAAGTATCGGTTTATCCACCAATAAACTCATCCATTGATTTGATCTTTCCAGGTTCAATACCATTTTTATCAAGGTATTTTTGAAGTTTGGATCCTTGCTTTGACTTGATCGTGCCAAACTTGTTCTTTCCTGCTACAAAACCTTCCTCCACGAGTTCGAGATTTTCCATTTCCGCTGGAGATGGTTTGTCAAAACTCGCAGCAACTTTACTAAACAGGTCTGCCAGTTTCTCCCGGAGCTGAGGCTCAGCTGTGCCTACATAGTTGTCACCAGTAGTCACCACAAGTGTCTCCTTCAGCGTATTGAGCTCATCAATGTACGGCTGAGCGACTTTCTTACCACCCGGGTCTGAAGCAGCTATGGCTTCCGCCTGCTCGATCTCAGCGTCAATCTGATAGACCAGATATGCCAACTCCTCGGTCATGTTATAGAGCTTTACCGTGATTCGATTCTTCTCTTCACGCTCGGCCATCGTTAGAGGAGACTCAGGATCGTACAGCAGTTCTATTTCCTGCTCATAGGTATCCTTGCCCTTGGTCATGACCACCTTGTACTTACCTGCAGGAACTCGCGGAGAAGTAAAACCTCCAAAAGTGAAAGTTTTTCCTTTGGCAATCTTTGGTTGTCTTACCTGATAATTCCAGGTAACTGTATTGATACCTTTTGACTTGCCTGGTGAGAGGTCAATCAGGTGATTCCCTTCCTGATCGTAAATGTCCATCTTCATTTTACCAAAAGTGTGGCGTTTCTTAAGGTAATAAGTAATCTTGGCATCTGTGGTCGGATTAGGCCCGACGTAATTGAGGCCATTGGTAAACCCAAAAAAGTTGCTCTGCTCCTGCATAACCGTTGGCTTAGACTCGAAAAAATGTACATCTTTCACCAATACGTCCTGGGTGAGCTCTCTGAGTGGGCTAATATCATCAATGATAATGATCCCCCTGCCATGTGTACCCATCACCAGATCGTTGGTACGCTTTTGCAGTGCGATAAAGTGAACTGCCGTAGCAGGCATATTACTTGTAAACTTACTCCAGTTAGCTCCTCCGTCTATCGTAACAAACAAGCCAAACTCAGTACCCAGAAATAGCAAATCTTCGGAAACATAATCCTCCTGGATATTTCTGGCAAAGCCGTGTACATCATCTGTTACAATGGAAACCCAGGACTGTCCAAAATCAGTTGTCTTGTACGCGTAGGTATTTTTATCATTTTGTGTGTGACCGTCAAATACCGCATACGCAGTACCTTCAGCATGTACACTCGCTTCGATATGATAGCACCAGGTATTTGCCGGTAGGCCAGGTATATTGGATACCGTATTCGTCCATGTGCTGCCTCCGTCTTTGGTCACTTGCACATTGCCGTCATCAGTTCCGACCCAAATGACTTTTTCATTTAGTGGTGACTCAGCTATCGTGAATATTGTCGTATGGTTCTCAGCTCCCGAATTGTCGGTAGATAATCCACCAGAAGAGGCCTGATCCTGCTTAGACGGATCATTGGTTGTCAAATCCGGAGATATTTTCTTCCAGGAATCACCCATGTCCTCTGACTTATGCAGAAACTGACTACCCATGTAAAAACGGTCTGGTTGGTGTACACTCACTGCCATTGGCGCATTCCAATTGAACCTGAGCTTAGGGTCACCTTTGACAGGAAGTGGCTGAATGGTCTTGTAGTTTTTACGTTTAAGATCAATTCTCCAAACAGAATTTGCTCCCTGCATTTCTGAGTAGACAAAGTCCTTAGTCGGATGTTTTAGTACCCTAAAACCATCACCAACACCTATACTTTCCCAATCACGAGCCTCTATCCCACCGGGTGAAGCAGAGGGGCCATACCAGGAGCCATTATCTTGAAGCCCTCCATAAATATTGTATGGCTCAGCATCATCTACGCTGATATGATAAAACTGTGAGACTGGCATGTTGGCCACTATATCCCATGTAGTTCCCTTGTCCCAAGACCGATAAACACCACCATCAGTAGCTGCATAGAGTCGGTCAGAATCATCAAGATCAAACAAAAAGTCATGAATATCCGGATGCATTGCGCCCGGAGGGAAGTCTCTGAAGGTCTTACCTCCGTCACGACTTATACTTCCAAAAAGTCCCGCTTTGATCACAACATCTTCATCTTTCGGATCAACTACCAATCGCGAGAAGTAGAAAGGTCTGACAACTAGCGCAAAGTCTTTGTTAAGTTGGTCCCATGAAGCGCCACCATCATTTGATCGGTAGAGCCCCTTATCGTCATCTTCCTCTGCCTCCAAAGCGGCATAAATCACCTGGCTATTCGATGGCGCTACCACCAACGCAATCCTACCAAGATCACCTTCCGGGAATCCATTGTGGATCTTGTTCCAGGATGCACCTCCGTCAGTAGATTTGTACAATGCGCTATTAGCTCCACCTGAGCTAAATGACCATCCGGTACGGCGAAATTCCCACATGGCTGCATACAATGTGTTGGGATCATTGGGATCCATGATCACATCACTACATCCGGTAGTCGCATTGGTGTAAAGTATCTTCTCCCAAGTTTCTCCACCGTCGGTTGTTTTATAAACACCACGCTCTTCACTATCTCCCCATAGGGCACCAAGCACTCCCACATAAAGCACATTGCCATCTTCAGGGTGTATTTCGATACTACTAATGCGCTCTGAATTCTTGAGTCCTTTATCCTCCCAGGTCACACCTCCGTCTATAGACCTATAGATGCCCTCACCGACTGAAACACTGTTTCGTGTCCATATCTCTCCGGTACCTACCCATACAACTTCATCGGGATTAGTCGGATCCACAGCAATCGACCCTATGGATTGAGGATACTCATCAAAAATGGGGTTGAAAGTAGCTCCTCCATTAACGGACTTCCAAACACCTCCACCTGCCGCACCCGCATAGAGAATTCGGTTGTTAGTCGGGTGACCTTCCAGGTCGATGATCCTGCCACTCATGACAGCAGGCCCGATTTGCCTGGCTTGCATATCTCCAAAGAGCTGTTTGCCCTTTAGTATAATAGGTTCTTGCGCGCTAGCAGCCAGGGTCAAGCCTACTGCTACTACCGCAAATAGTAATTTTCTCATCATCGGATTATTTTGTTGAATGCTTAGTTCTCAGCAGGAAAAGCAAAATCACTATCGCTTACTTCCGGGTTGAGTTCAATACTGTCAATGATGATTGGCTGTGATCCGGCACCTTTGACACCTTGAGTAAGAGAAAAAGGGAAATAGAGACCTCCTACTTCATCGTAATCACTGATGGTAGAGACACCAATGGCTCCTTTCTGAGGCCCCTGAAAAATCTCTCGCTCCTGAACAATTGGAACAAAATTATCCATGTCGAAGAAGTAGTAGGTGATATCAGCCTTCTCCACTCCGTCTACTGTGACAGGCTCTCTGGTAAGCTTAAGTTTGTAAGTTTCGGTTCCCTCAATAGTCTCGTTCTCCATGAGTTCGACGGTATAGCCTTTACTTTTATAGTCCAACAGTGACTCTGGGAAGTCATTGGCTTGCAAAGCCTGGATGGCTGTAGCCTCCGCATCAGCTTTCTCTGCCTTTTGTGATTGAAAATTGGTGTTCCAAAGTACTTCTCCATCATACACACCTTGCATAATAGTATTACCTTGAAGTGAGATTTTAGTGTATTGGCGACCATCGGCCATCTGTACTATCTCCAGAGGAATCTCTACGCCTCCCTGGTTAACTTTTGCCTGCATTTTAATCCCCTGAAGGGCTTTCCATGCATCAATACCTCCGGTGTTTTCAAAGTAATTTTCAATAATTTCATCTGCCGTCACGTCCTGAGCGAAGGAGCTCATGGTCAGCATTAGTCCAAGTGTTAAAAGTGATAATTTGAGTTTCATTTGACTTTTATATTTGAGATTGATTTGATTGACTAGTGCATTAGTCATCCATAGCTGAGCTTTATTACATTACGGGAAAAGAATTTTTCGGTTCTGAACCGTTTCTTAAAAAACCTTAATTGACTAATTCGACCGAAAAGCCGCTGTGGCCTTCCGCACAGAGCCATGCTTCTTCAGCAGCTCAGTCGCAGTGGCGCGATCAATATCCAACTCTCGCATGAGCATCTTCTCACCGCGATCGACCAACTTGAGATTAGACAGCTGCATGTCTACCATCTTGTTGCCCTTGACACGACCTAGGCTGATCATCACACTCGTAGAGATCATATTGAGAATGAGCTTCTGTGCTGTACCTGCTTTCATTCGGGTACTGCCTGTGACGAACTCCGGACCAACAACAGCCACAATTGAAAACTCGACCGCTGCAGCCAAAGGCGAGTCTTCATTGCATACTATGCAGCCTGTCAGGAGTCCCTCTTTCCTGGCCATAGTCACTCCACCGATCACGTAGGGTGTCCTGCCGGAAGCTGCGATACCCACTACGGTATCATTTTCCGATAGGTCGAAGGCAGATAAGTCCTTCCAGGCCTGCTGCTCATCATCCTCAGCGAATTCCACCGCCTTACGGATCGCTGAATCACCCCCGGCAATCAACCCAATAACCCAGTCATGGGGTACCCCAAATGTCGGTGGGCACTCAGATGCATCAACCACGCCCAGTCGGCCACTCGTACCGGCACCAATGTAGAACAAACGCCCCCCGCGCTTCATGCGAGACACAATCTGCTCCACAAGCTTTTCAATCTGTGGAATGCTCTTAGCCACGCTGCTTGCTACCGTCTGGTCCTCCTGATTTATCGCCTGGAGCAGCTCTCCAACGGACATTTCCTCAAGATGGTCGTGGTTAGAATCAGATTCTGTCGTACTCATGGCGTTAGTGATTGCGGTGATAAAGCGCCAAACCGGCAATGGGTGTCTCCATAATGGTACCAATACTTACACCCATGTCATTGCCCACCTGACGAAGCAAATTACTAAAATAGAATGCGATGGAACCCACAAAATGCACCTGCGTTGACTTGTGCTCAGGATAGCCATAGATGACGTTCTCCAAAAACTCTTTGAAAAGATCATAGACCATCCTGGCCATATCAGGCTCTTTAATATTTTGAAGCACAAAACGGCTGAAGCTTCCCAGGTATGCACTGGGTCGATCTTCACGGTAGACATGTTGAAGTATTTGCTCCAGATCATGCTCAAAGCGCTTCTCGAAACGCTCTTTCAAATTTTGAGGAAGTTTGTCTCTCAGGTAGTCTTTGAGCAAACGCTTGCCCATAGCGGCTCCACTTCCTTCATCGCCCAACACATAGCCCAGTGGAGGCACTTGAGCGGTTATTTGCTGACCATCGTAGTAGCCTGAATTGGAGCCTGTACCAAGGATGCACGCAATCCCAGGGCGGTCTCCGCACAGGCCCCTAGCGGCCCCAAGCAGATCGGAGTGTGCTTCGATTGTGGTTTTCTTTAGCTGCTGAGATAGCTGCATGATGATTGCCTTTTTGTTGGCTTCCAGCATACCTGCGCCGTAGAGATGGAGTTCAGTGGTCTTGCCGAGTTCTTCCTTGGTGAAAGTAGAAGAAATGATTTCAGTGAGCTCTTCCGGCGTTTGATGAAAGGGGTTGAAACCGGCACTTGTTCTCTGGGATATCTGCTCTCCTGCTATCAACCTCCAGTCACCGGAGGTAGCTCCGAAATCAACTATGATTTTCAAATCGCCCATTTATGTTATCAATAGTCCAATTTGTTCAAACTTCTCAAAAACCGCCGCAGTGTGTGGAGCATCCGGCAACTCGTCCGTGAGGTCCTGCCCTGCCCAATGCTCGTAATGTTTACCATCTCTCCACAGCTTTGAATCGGTAAGATCGTAGATAGCCTTTTTATAAGCTACCCAGGTCTCCGGTCTGTCCTGACCGTTTCGCAAGGCTAGCTGAGCTCTGGAGTAGGTTTTCATTTGAGGCTGACGACTGTTACACCACTTCCCCCACGCTCGATGTGCTCGTCGGATACTCCTGAGATCACCCGATTGCCGCGAAGATGATTGCGTATAAGGTCACGAAGAATACCGTATCCCTTACCATGAACAATCCGCAGTTCTTTTTGACCCAGCATTATGGCCTGATCGATAAACTGATCTACTTCTCCTAAGGCTACCTCAGCTCGCTTACCTCTTAAGTCAATATTGGAGCTAAAGCTGGCGGCTTTATCATTGAAGTTAATCCCTGTCATCGAGCTTACCTTCTTTTTCTTCTCTTTAAACTCCCTGGTAGTGACCTTTTCAAGTCGATCCAGCTTGATTTTCGATTTGAGCTCGCCTATGGATACCTCGGCTGTTTTTCCCTTGATCGCTTCTACCTCACCGATCGTCTCCTGACCAGAAATCTTCACTTTATCACCTACCACAATCTCACCACCAGTAACCACCACGACCGGTTTCTTTGGCTTTTTCGGTTTTTCCGGCTCAAGCTGCTTCTCAAAAACCTTTAGCTCCTCACGCACTGCTTTGGTAGCCGCCTTGTCCGCCTGGCGTTCTTTGATCTCCCTAATAGTCGCCTCTACCTTTCGATTCGCTTGTGAGACGATCTCTTTGGCTTCTGCCTTGGCTTTCTTTAGTATCCCTGCCTTCTCATTATCGAGATAGGTTTTGAGGTCTTTGTAGTCCTTGGCATTGGTCTCCAGTTCTACATTCTTCGACTGATACTGACTCAATTCTCTTTGCAAACGGGTCTTCTCCGCTTCTAGCTCATTGATTAACTGGTCAAACTTCACATGAGAATGCCCGACCAACTTCTTAGCTTCGTTGAGCATTTGCTGTGGTAGCCCGATCTTACCGGCTATCTCTAGCGCGAATGAGCTTCCCGGCTTGCCCATCTCCAGCTCATACAGCGGCTCTAGTCGATCTGGATCAAAGCGCATAGCACCATTGATAATCCCCTTTGACTTCTCCGCCAGCTTCTTCAAGTTGGCGTAGTGGGTGGTGATCACACCAAAGCTCTGTTTGTGATTCAGCTGCTTCAGGATAGTCTCCGCGATAGCACCACCAAACTGTGGCTCTGTACC
The DNA here is from genome assembly GCA_965229505.1 of Cyclobacteriaceae bacterium. Taxonomy (GTDB): domain Bacteria; phylum Bacteroidota; class Bacteroidia; order Cytophagales; family Cyclobacteriaceae; genus UBA6059. The sequence goes on along the minus strand of OZ245881.1, from coordinate 3,412,841 downwards.
TGTTCCAAACTCGTCTATCAACGCGAGCGTTTTTCCATTCGCATTTTCCAGGAAATGCCGCATATTGGTCAGGTGTGAGCTATATGTACTCAGGTCATTCTCGATAGACTGCTCATCACCAATATCAATGAAGAAATTATGGAAGATGCCGAAGCTGGACTCCTCTCCTACCGGAACCATCAGGCCGCTCTGGTACATCATCTGAATTAATGCCACGGTCTTGAGACAAACCGACTTTCCTCCGGCGTTGGGGCCAGAGATTAGCAGGATGCGATGCTCTTTATCAAGCGCTATATTCAGGGGGACGACTCCTTTGTTCTGCTTCTGATGAGATAAAAACAGTAGCGGGTGTATAGCCTTGTTCCATTTGATGATGGGGTACTTTACCCCACCCGGCCATACAGCATCCAGGTCCTGCGCAAGTTTGGCCTTTGCCCGGATGAAATCGATCATCCCAAGGAAGCGATAACTCTTCTCGAGCTCGGGGATGCTACCGCGAATCTCGTCAGTGAGGACCGTGAGTATTCTTACGATCTCACGTCTTTCTTGATATTCCAGATCTCTGACCTCATTGTTGATCTCCAGTACTTCAGTGGGCTCTAAGAAAACAGTATTGCCGGTAGAGGACTCATCATGGATGAAGCCTCTGATCCGGCGTTTGTGCTCTGCCATCACCGGGATGACCAGTCGACCGTTACGAATGGTCAATGAAACATCATCAGGGCATAGCCCATCCTTCTGTGCTTTGCGTAGCATCACATCCAACGTACGTCGGGCCTTGCTCTGGTTATCGACAAGCTCCTTTCGCAAACTCTGAAGTTCACGGCTGGCATTATCCCTGACCTGCCCAAGATCATCAATGATCGCTTCAATACTATCCAGGAGTGACGGGTCCAATGCCACCATACCGCTTGCCTCGGCTAGCAACTGATACTCAGCGGCTCGAGTGCTCAAAAACTTCAAGCATTTGACGATAGTCGATAGCGATATCTTCAGCTCGTAAAATTCGTCCTGATCAAGAAAGCTTCCTTCTACCTTCGCTTTCTTTAGTTGTGCCCGTACATCGATATAGTTTGATGCCGGGAATAGCTCACCGCTATCAAGGATGGCTTTGAACTCAGCCGTTTGATAGCCTAGCTTCTCTATTCTGGTAAGGTCAGTGAGCGGCTGTAGCTTAGCTACGAAATCTTTACCCATCGTGCTGATACAGCGATCGGCCACCAGATCCTGTATCTTATGGAAACCGATCTTTTCCTTTAAGTTTTCGGGGTAGAGGTTCATCGCTCCAGTTGCTTTGTTTGCTGCCTCAGCATAAGGCTATCTACCACTATGGCATAGATATCATTCAACGAGTGGAGATGGTTGAAATGCCACTGATAGCTCTCCTGATATAGCTCCGGTGAAATCCCGTGTTTTTCGAAAATCTGTTGCTCGTAAGCGCGGTAAAGCACCCTGGACGAATCTTTATCAACGCTAAGCGCATCGAGTTTAGCCTCAAGCAGGTGAATGTCTATCAAAACATCTACCATACCCGTCTTATCCAATAGACGCTCAGGAGCTTTAACCTCCCTTTTGCAAGAACTCAACGTCATCAACAGCACCAGAACCAAAAAAGCAAATCTCACGTAAGGGTAAATCGTTTGTATTATTCTAATTTTGTGCCCCAAAATTAGCGGGAATGAAGGACATCCTCAAAAAACTTCGTAAATACGAAATCCGCATCAGAAAGGCGATTAACTCCCAAATGCAGGGTGATTTCCATTCTGTGTTTAAAGGATCCGGTCTGGAGTTTGATGATGTACGTCAGTATCAATACGGTGATGACGTCCGCACCATTGACTGGAATGTAAGCGCTAAAGGTCACGGCACCTTCGTAAAGACTTTCAAAGAGGAGAAAGAACAAAGCGTATTTCTGATCCTTGATGTCAGTGCCTCACAGGAGATTGGGGTACCGGGAAAACAAAAACTAGATATCGGTAAGGAGATCTGTGCCCTACTGGGAATCTCTGCGATCAAGGAAAGTAGTCAGGTGGGGCTCATTTGTTTCTCCGATCAAAAAGAGAAATATGTAAAACCCGGTAAGGGCATCAAGCATTCCTACAATATCACCTCCTCGATCTTCAACCTCAAGCCAAGCTCTACAAAGACTAACCTCAGTAAGGCGATGAAGTATGCGCTCGAAATGATCAAGCGCAAGAGTATCATTATACTGATCTCGGACTTTATCGATGAGGACTATGATCATCACCTTAAGGCGCTAGCGCGAATGCATGATCTGGTGGTGATCCACATTGCTGATAAGCGGGAGACAGAGATGCCCAAGCTAGGCATAATACCGCTCTACGATCAGGAAAGTAAGAAAACCATGTGGGTGAATACTTCGTCTGGTGCATTTAGGAAGACGATTGAAAATACCTATGGGAAGAATCAAAGTCACCTGGAAGAGCTGTGCAAAAAGAACCAGGCCAACTACACATTGATCAGGACAGATGAAGATTATGTACCAAAATTGATCAAGCTGTTCAAGGTGCGTAACAGGAGTAGAAGAAGTGTTTAGAGCATTCATTGTACATATCGTTCTTTGTTTGGTGCTGATGGGTACTGCTGTGGGTCAGCAGATCAGCTCCCAAGGTACGTTCATGGCTGACAGCTTCAAGATTGGTGAGCCTGTCAAATACGTACTGACCGCCAAATACCCCAGAACAAGAGAAATCATTTTTCCAGACTCGAGTTTTTCGTACTTCCCGTTCGAGTACCTATCGAGAACCTACTTTTCCACGACCGCCGATAGCACCTTCGCCTTTGACAGTGTGATCTACGAACTCACTTCTTTTGAGATCGACAAAGTCCAGCAACTCGATCTGCCGGTATTTCTACTTACCAGCAATGACAGCATAGAGATCAAGACTCCACCAGACTCGATTTACCTAACGGAATTGATCCCAGTGGTGTATGATTCGATGGAGCTCAAGGCCAATACCAGTTTCCTGGATGTACCTTTTGCCATCAACTATCCTTATCTCACTATTGGCGGAGCGGTCTTTCTAGTTTTGGCGTTAGTGGTCTATTTGATTTTTGGCAAGACCATTCGCAAAAAGCTGTTGATCAGAAGGCTGAGAAAAGACTTTGAAAAATTCACGGCTTCATTTGAGCAGGGCATCAACGACATCAAAAAGCATACCGGCCCGCAGGTGACCGAGAACACCGTGGCGGTCTGGAAGCGATACATGGAGCGACTGGAGGATAGGCCGTATACCAAGCTTACCACTAAGGAAATACTGGCCTCAGGTCTCGAAGACAAGCTGAAGGATTCGCTCAAAGGCATTGACAGAAATATCTATGGGCACCAGGATATTCAGGATCTACATCGCAATTTCGAAGTACTCGAAGACTTTACGCTAGAGCGATATAAACGCAGAATCAACGAAGTGAAGAATGGATAGTGCATTTAGCGATATCGCCTGGTATTCCCTCAGCTGGTTCACGCCCGAGATGTGGGGCAACTTCCAATGGGAAAACCGCCTGTTTCTCTACCTCATCCCGCTCGTTCCGCTATTCTTCCTCTTTCGCTGGTTGCTTGGTTTCAAGCTCAACCAACGACTGCCGATCGCTTTGTCCAAAGGTGCTATCAAAGCAGATCCTTCGAGTTGGTTGCGGGTGGTACCGCCCATTATTTTTACGCTAGCGCTAATGCTGCTATTAGTAGCACTCGCCCGACCACAAAAGACCAATGAGAAGGTCGAACAGTGGACGGAAGGTATCGACATCATGCTGCTCATCGATATTAGTGAGTCGATGCAGATTCAGGATTTCCAGCCCAATCGTCTGGAGGCCGCAAAAGAAACGGCTAAAAACTTTATTCTCGGTAGGTTCCAGGACAGGATAGGTCTGGTCGTCTTCTCTGGTGAGGCTTATTCCCTCTCCCCTCTGACAACAGACTATGACCTGCTCTCAGAATACATCGAAGACATCAACTTTGACCTCATTGAGAGCCGCGGTACTGCCATAGGTAGTGCGCTGGCGGTGGGTACCAACCGAATGACCGAATCGGATAGTAAGTCGAAGGTGATCATTCTGCTAAGTGATGGTGACAACACTGCCGGCAACCTTGATCCCGAAACAGCTGCTCGTCTCGCTGAGGCCTACAATATCAAGATCTACACCATTGCGGTAGGCAAAGAGGGAAAAGTGCCCTTCGGTAAGGACTTTTTTGGAAGGACGAGGTACGTGGAGAATACTATCGATGAGACGACCCTGCGGACTATCGCGGAGATCGGTGATGGTAAGTTTTATCGGGTGTCAAATAATGAGGCGCTGAAGGAAGTTTTTGCTCAAATCGATGAATACGAGAAAGTGGAGATCAAAGAAAGCCGCTACAAAGACACCACGGATTTTTATCAGGTTTACCTGATGTGGGGCATGGTCTTGTTCCTATTCTGGCTGATGCTCAAGTCGACCTTCGTGAGCAATGTGCTGCAGGACTAGTTAGTTGGTAGTTGGTAGTTGGTAGTTGTTAGTTGAGCAACGGCAAAGCTGACATAGGGTCGGACCAAAGGGGAGAATCGAACCCTCATGAGATTTACTTCCTAACTACCGAAATTAACTCGCATCGTCGCGAAATCCACTCCAGACGGTACTCAACAATCTGGAGTTTCAAAAGGCATGACTGAGCAGCAATTGGAAAGCGTCCGTACTTTTCATGCAGAAGTACGGTTTGTTTTCCAGACGCCCTGGTTTGGCCTGCTCATAGATCCCTAAACTGTCCATCAGCGTACGCTTTGCTGAATCCGCAATCAAAAAATACTCATTTTTAGGTATTGTGTGACCTACAGAAAATCGCTAGTTTGTGAAATAATATGCAATGCGTGATATACTCGACAACAAATAGTTGCAAATGCTTATTATCGGCTATGTCACTGTATATCAATCAGTAAAAAAGAATGATAGGAATTTTATACAATGTAGATATCACGCATAAGCGCCTGATACATTAATGTTAGCTTTAATTACCTAAACGAATAGATGGATTTTTTCACAACGGTCGGATTTGCAAGTTCAGCGCTAAGTCTTGCGGAACAGGGTAAAAACATCAAAAGTTTCTTGAAGAAACTAGGTAAATGGATTCTGGATGGAAATTGTAATATTATTTTGTTCGGAGCGGGAGGAACTGGTAAAACAACTATTTCTAAAACCTTAAGTGGTATCCAAATTGATGATTTTAGCTACCATGAAACACCTGTAATTGAAAAAATAGGGTTAGACGGAGATGTTTGGGGGAATTATTTGGTAGCTCCAGGCCAAGAGAGAAGAGCTGACCGCTATTGGCCAGACCTTTTTAGGAAGCTTGGGTCTGGCAAGGCTGTTGGAATTATAAATGTTGTTTCATTTGGCTTTCATTCATTGGAGATTGGAAATGCTTCATTCAAAACAACAAATTATTTCAAAGGTGATGATAGTGATTTTTTAACTGATTACATATCAGAAAGGAAGGAAGTTGAGCTAAGACTGTTACGGAAAGTCTGTGATCATATAAAAACAACACCAAATAAAGTTTGGATGATAACATTAGTAAACAAACAAGACTTGTGGTGGGATATTCGAGACGAAGTACGCGATTTTTATCTTAAGGGTGATTATCAAAAAATGATTAACGAAATATACGATAGTAAGGGAAGGAGTAATTTCATCCATGAGTCTGTTTCTGCGGCTATGTTTAGTAGTAACTTTAATATCGGAAACGATTTTAGCAAGAATACGGTAGCTGGTTACGATGAACCTTTAAGATTGAAGAATTACAATAACTTTATTGAACTTTTAAAAGGTCTAATAAATGTCTGAACATCAAGAGTTTGAAATAGATAGAATCCTGAAACTAATTAATGAGTATATCCTAAAAATCAGGGACTTGCTTCAATTATACGAGACTCAGAAAAGAAGAAGAATGACTATTCTGATTTTTGCCGGTTTCTTCTTCATTATCATTTATTCAGCGATTATGATTTTTTCTCAATATGACCTGAAGATTGATGTAATACTTTATTCTGGTATAGGTGTGGTATTCATAATGATCCTTACAATTTTCTTTATGCTTAATTTTCTGCGAGATAGTAGAAATAGAAAAGACATTTTAGATGAGTTATCCCTACTGAGAAGGCAATTAAGTAAGTTAGTTACAATAGCTTCACAAGCTCGTGAACATCTCCCTAACAAAGAATATGTATTAATCGAGATTGATCTTAAACTAACCGAGGCAGAAGAAATTATTAGTAGAATTCATCGGCTTCCTTTTTTTCGAGACGACTTAACAGAACTAAAGCTAACAAACGATAAGCTCAATAAGCAGACATAGTCTTGAGCAAAGTTGTTGCAAATGAGAAGCTTTGAATCAACTTGAATGGATATGCTCACTGAGCTTATCTGATCCTTGGGCTCCATATAGATCATGAATCCTCCTAAACTAACAGAACAACAAAAAGTACGACTCAAGAGGTTAGAACCGGCACTTAAAGAGGCTGCCTTGGTCGGTGACTTGGAACGAGCGAAATCACTGGTGGTTGATATCCAAAATATCCTCAGGCCAACTGGTCACGAAACTCGATTAATGCAGTCTAAAAATAGATTGTATGAAACTTCAATGAACGTAGATCAACTTGAATTTGCTATTCAGGGTTTTATTGGTATTCGACAAAAAACTCACAGAAGAACGAGAGTACACTTAGAAGCAACAACACTACTAGCAATTTGCTATTTAAGGAAAAGTGAAATTGATAACGCAGAACCTTTAATTAGTGAAGTTTTAAGAAACGATAAAGTCATATCATCAGCCAAGAGACGAGCGGAATTTAGAAAGTTGGTTATCGAACGATTTGACGAGGAAGGAACTCTATTTGCATTAAGATCTGAATCCAAAGAATCGATGGATGAAGATGAAATTCAAAATGAGGCGGGAATTATTGTTGCGACTCGTGGAGAGGATGAAATCTACAAAACAATAGGGTTGTCAATCCCCGATTATGCAATCAATATTTTGTTTAGAATAGATGATTTTTCTAAAAAACAACTCCCATCTGCTGAACGAAAGAAATTACCAAGTCCACAAGAGGAAATGAACAGAGAGAAAGTAGGGAAAACCATTTTTTCTTCGGTGAAGAGAGTTCTCTATAACTCATTATGTGACCCTAAAAGTGAAATTTATCAGACATGGTTTAATAACGGAATGACGGCTGTGCTGAACAAAAAGTACGTAACTACAGCAGTTATTGCAGCTCTGAGTGGTCTTGGAATTGGAATTAAGGCGCTGGCAATTTCTGTTGTTGCTCTAATTATCAAGTTTGGTATCGAAGTTTATTGCGAGAGATTTAAACCTCAAAACTTGATGGAACTGAGATAAAGCGAGAGCCCAATCGAGTGGATGGCCGTAGGCCTATGGCCTACGGTGCGCCTCCTTGCAGGCCGCCTCACATGCTTACGCTGAAGCTTCAGCATAGGCACCACCACCGTACGTATGTTTAAGCCGTAGCTTCAGCGTAGGAGCTACGGGTCTCGTAACGATAGCTATCGGTACGGTGGTTCGTAAAGCATAGACAGCCACCCTTTACACCGATTACCTTTTCCGTTACTTTTAGGACAAGGCTACACTAAGACTCCTCATCAAACTTTCACTTCACAATACATTTGGTCCTTCATCAACCTGTGAGACCTCCGATTATCTTAATCGGCTCGTTTCCAGTCAACTACTATGACATCTGCACGCTGAAGCTTTAGCGTAGGAGCCTTACTTCTCAGGCTCCAACTCGTGGAATCCGAGATCTCCTCAGGTATGGACAGTTTCATGGGGTCCCGAAAGTTTTCGGGAGGAAAGTCCGCCACTCATTAAGTAGAGTTTACCTCAACGTCAACTATTCCGTGCTAAGGGCCAAAGAAGCGGATCAATGATCCTGGCGGAACTCCTGGTATTTACTGAATACGCTTGATCACCTCGGCTGCCATGGTCATGCCAAACATAGCCGGCATATAGGAGATGGTGCCGTAGAATGATTTTTTGTAGTTCGACCCATCCGTCAACTGCAGTGAATGCTTCGGCTGTATCTCCTCAGAGTAGACGCAGAGTACACCTCGGGTAACACCTTTGCCCTTGAGTAGTTTTTTCAATTGCTGAGCAAACTTGCACTCACTGGTTTTGAAAAGATCGGTGACGCGTATTTTAGAAGGGTCAAGTTTGCCTCCCGCTCCCATCGAGGAGATGAATTTGTACTTCAGTCTTCGTAGTATCTGGATCATCACGAGCTTTGGCGCAAAACTGTCGATGCAGTCGAGGACATAGGTGAATTGATTCTGAATCAGAAACTCATGCATCACCTCTGGCATCATAAATTCATCAATGACATGGACTTGCAGTGAGGCATTGATATCCATAAAGCGATCCTTGAGCACCCAGGCTTTCTTCTGACCAACAGTAGAATCGAGCGCCTGCAGCTGACGGTTCTTGTTGGTAGGATCTACGATATCCCCATCGATGATGGTGATCTGGCCTAAACCAGCTCTCACCAATGTCTCGGCGGCATAGCTTCCGACACCTCCTAAGCCCACCACGAGCACATGCGCATTTCTCAATTTGGTCAATGTCTCAGTTCCAATGAGCAGCTCAGTTCTTTCTAACCAATCTTTCATCTCTCAAAAAATTCTCTTGCGTTGCTGTTCATTTGACCACTAAGCTGTTCTACGGATCTTCCCGTCAATGCTGAAACATGGGCATACATGTCTAATATGCTTGTATCCGGCATGCTGTCCGTCTCCAAAAATAGTCGATCCACTGGTAGAGACTCAAACCAGTCTATGTATTTGGCTGGAGTTGTCGGCATCAGCGAAAGGTAAAACCCCTGATCAATTAATTGCTGCGCGAGGATAGCATGACGGCCATAGCCATGCACGCACCAGCTGCGTATAGCAGGAAACTCCTTTTTGATTTGAATCAACTGATCGAAGGCCCGCACACAGTGTATGATTACAGGCTTGTTCAACCCTTGGGCGATGGAGAGCTGGCTCTTGAGTATATCCATCTGAACACTCATCGGAGGCCCTTTGAGTCGATCCAGTCCCATTTCCCCCATCGCAAGACAATTAGCTTCAACGAGGATAGACTCGAGCATTTTTCTTTGCTGCGCAGACACAGGAGCTTCTGTCCACCACGGATGTAACCCTACCGTGAAATAATTTTTCGGTTTGTCCTGACCGAGATGCAGTGACACGATCTCCATCACATCTTCACGGTTCTCATGTCGCATGCGATGCGTATGAAAATCCAAAAGCTGATCGTCTCGAAATATTGACTCTGTCATATCCATGGCAATTTTATGGTAATGATCTACAATCGTCAAAAGCTGCGGTGGTAGTCATTAGTAGATCCACTCCATCATTTCAAATATCGTTTACCTACTACGCCGCTCAGAGGGTCGCTGATGCTACTCAAATTAGAAGAAATTACTGTCCAAGATTCTGCAACAAAATGTTAATTTGCGGGTCGATCAATAAACCAGCTAGCCTACTATGAGCAAACCCACCATCCTCTATGTTGATGACATGTTGCCGAATATCAATGTCTTCAAAATCACCTTTAAAAGGGACTTCAACATTATCACTGCTGAGGAAGCAGAAAGGGCCATTGAGTTGGTCAAATCCGATGATGTTGACTTGATCATTGCGGATCAGCGGATGCCAGGTAAGACAGGCGTGGAGCTCATGCGGGAAGTCGCTACGATAAAGCCCGATCTACCGAAAATGATTATCTCAGAGTACTCTCAGGACAAGGTGATCAGAGATGCCATGAAAGAGCTCGGCATACTTCACAATATCCACAAGCCATGGGATCGGGATGAACTGAAGGCTGCTATTCTTAAAGCAGTCTCAAAGCAATCCTAAGACACAAGCCACAGCCGCCGCATCCTGCACGGCATTACCCACAGACTTGAAGACAGTGACGTCTTCAGCAGCTCTCTCGAACTGGTCGATGTGCTCCACCCAGTAGCCCAGTTCTCCAGTGACGTGTGCTTTGGTGATGGCGCCTTCCTTGATCGGGATCATTACATCACCCGCTTCTGCCAGGCATCCACCCCATTCATCAATGACTAGCCTCGATGAAGCTATAATGTCAGTAGATAGCTCTCTGTCGGTCAATCGGAAACTCCCCACTGCATTGATATGAGTACCTGGCCTTATATCCGCCAGTGTCAGGACTGGATCAGATGCTGTCGTACAGGTACAAATCACCTGCGCCTCTTTGAACGCTTTCGCCGGAAGACATTCAATCCCAAACTCGGTTTTCACTTTCTCACAAAAGTCTGCGGTCTTCGACTCGTCAGATCCTCTTAGCAGAATCTTCTCAATTGCCAAAACTGATTTTATAGCCTCAATATGATAGCGCGCCTGAACGCCGGTACCTATGATGCCAAGGACTGTTGCATCTCTTTTAGCGAATAATTTCGTGGCAAGTCCGCTGGCAGCTGCCGTGCGCATGGCCGTGATTTCAGTGCCATCCAGAGTTGCGATTACCTCGCCTGTACTCGCTCGCTGTGCCGTGATAATTGCATGGATGAGTGGCAGGTCCTTCCCTCTATTCTCTGGATTGACAGTTACCAGCTTGGTGATCAGCAAATCCTTTTCCGGTAGGACGGCCGGCATGACCAACTGCGTCACTCCCTGATCAGCGAACTCATTAATTGCCCTATCAGGCACCAGCGCCTTACCTCTGTGCAACGCTGAAAATCCGTACGCCATGGCGTCAATGCACTGCGCCATAGACATACGGTCTTTAATGTCCTGAGCAGAGTAATGTGTTGGGCTTCTTGACATGAGATGTATTGATGATCTATGAATCTGAATTCGATAAATAAACGATTTAAAAGCACCGCAAAATTGTCATATCGCAATGTAACCCGCCTTGCCGGCGAGGCAGGTGGAGATATCTTCTTAAAGTAGAAGTAAGAAATTTGCTCTTGTTGAAGTTGTAACTATTAATAAGGTTTCCTGCCCTCCGGCAGGCGGGCTCCTATCGTACCAATGACGAATATTAAACTGTCTGTCTGAGCTTGTCGAAGACTTTTTGGCAAGGTGCTGCGAAGTATCCTTCGACAAGCTCAGGATGACAGGTACTTTGGAGCTATTCGTCATTTCAATTTGTGCGTTTGGGAATCCAGATGTTAGGTCTCGAAAAGACAATATTGTGGTGCTTTAAAGTCGATAGGGTATGAATAAGTCTTCATAGGTCAATATACCGTCTTTAGGGTATATCCTTAAATCTTTGTGACACATATCTTGAGGGTATGAATAGAGTCACTAAAATTGTCATTTATACCCTGCTGATAATTCTTGCTTTCGCTGGGGTCGTTGTTTTCGGGCTTTTGTTTGCGGTCAATGATTACTCCGCCACCTATCTTCTGGGGGCGCTATTGGCCTTGGGGTTGGTCTACTTCAGCATCGTCAGGCTCATAGATGCGAACAACGCCTGGAAACTAGCAATCAAACGGGAAATACAGGAGGAGGGTAAGGATGTCATCACGAGTTGGGAAATCGGAGAAGAAGACTGGTCACTGTACCTGGCAGAACAAAAGGCCAGCATAAAGTCGATCACGATTACCAGTATCATCGTCGCTGGAGTGATAGTGTTTGTATTGTATGTGTTTATCGCGAAGGATAGCGAGCAATCTCTGATGGCCATTATCTTCAACGGTCTGATGGGTGCTGTGCCACTTGGTCTATTGGTGGGTGGAGTTTATGGCTTGTTTCAGTGGCGTACAATAAAGAAACTGTCCAGAGATCGAACAGGTAAGGTATTCATGGCCAGGGAGGCCATAGTCGTCAACGAAATGGTGATCATCTTTCAACGGAAACTATTTCAAAGTATCAGTTCAGCTGAGATCATTTCCGACCGAGCAATACCAGTGATAAACCTCACCGTGAAGATGAAGTCGGTCAATCGGTCTAACTATCAAGAGCACTTCATCCCATTTCCGGTAGGGATGGAACAGCAGGCTCAAAAAATCATAGATTTCTACTTATCAGGAGCAGATGCTCCTGATTTGGATGATCAAGAAGTAGCTGAGAGTGGGGAATAGACCTCTTAGCTCGCCATGAATCGCTTCACGTCCTTTACAGGACCGAAACTGGCTGAGTGCATTACGGTTTTCTTGCCTTTGACGAGGTGAACCTCTGCAGGTGCCACTTTTGCCTTAGAAGTAGCTACTACCACTTTGTCAAAGTACTTACGGGCAGCCTCATACTCTCCTTTTTCAAACTCCTGAGTGTTCTCATTAGTCATCAGCGGGGAGAATGGCACCAAATGATAGTTGAAGACTTCTACTCTATACTTTGGCTTAAACTGGGTTATAAAATTCTGCCAGGCTTTTTTCATGTTGGGGTGTTTTTTCCGTATTCCATCGTGAATTTGCTAAAATCCAGATTCTAATAAAAGATTTCGACGCTAAATCATTTGATTGGCACTTGCAATCTCTCCGTTATACTTGGTCACTTCTATCCCAAACATACGCAGAAAATCCACACCCTCGTCATTGGGAATGCCTTTGTACTCTGCATAAGAACGTAAATAGATCACCTGAGCTATGCCCATAGTATAGATGATACGGGCACAAGACAAGCATGGCGAGAGTGTGACGTATAATGTGGCCCCCTCGACTGATGCCTTATTTTTCACTGCGTACAAGATCGCATTTTGCTCTGCGTGTATCGCCAGAGAACAACCTCCTTTGGAGTCTCTCGGACACCCCTGCTCAGGATATTCCACATCGCAGTTGTGCGTACCGGCAGGGGGACCGTTGTACCCGATGGAAATAATCCTGGTGTCCTTGGTCAGCACCGCACCGACGTGTCGCTTAATGCAATGCGAGCGCTTGGCCAGGTTTACCGCCAGTTCCATGAAAATATCGTCAAATGCAGGTTTGTCCATTGGTCTCTATTATCAGCAATATGCTATTAAAGGGGAAAATAAGGCTTTCAGAAGGTCTAAAAATGAGTAACACAAAGTGGATCGGTCAATAAAATCAATTGCCCTCGCCTTCATGCACACAATTAGTTGATAAACTAGGCCTTATACGCCACTCTGTAGATGGCCCCAGCCTTATCATCTGAGATGAGCATCGAGCCGTCTTCAAGTATAAATACATCCACCGGACGTCCCCATGCTTCTTGCGCTTCTTCATCCAGCCAGCCATCAATGAAAGGCTCGTAGCTGGTAGCACGGCCATTTTCAACTTTTACCTGCATAATGCGATAGCCTATTTTCTTCGATCTATTCCATGAGCCATGCTCCGCAATGAAGAGGCTACCGCTATACTCTGCCGGGAACATATCACCGGTATAAAACTTAAGTCCAAGTGGTGCTACATGCGGCCCTAGTTTATAAGCAGGCTCCACAAAATCACTGCATGGAAACTTCTCTCCAAACTCTGGATCTGCGATATCACCTCCATGGCAATACGGATAACCGAAATGCATTCCCGGCTCGGGCGCCTTATTTAGCTCACAGGGTGGCATATTATCACCCAACATATCACGTCCATTGTCTGTAAACCACATCTCACCCGTCTCCGGATGCCAGGTAAACCCTACGGTATTTCGAACGCCCTTAGCAAAAATCTCACGGTCGCTTCCGTCAGGATTCATCCGCGTGATAGACGCATACATTTCATTCTTGCTCTCACAGATGTTGCACGGTGCTCCTACCGGAATGTACAGCTTGCCGTCAGGACCGAAAGCGATGTACTTCCATCCATGATGCTGGTCTGTTGGATAGTCCTCATAGATCAATGTTGGGGCAGCCGGATTATCAAGATTATCCTCAATATTGTCATATCGCCACAGCTTTGAGATTTCAGCTACATAAAGTGACCCATCTCTGAACGCAACACCGTTGGGAGCTTTCAGATCTTCGGCAATTATCCACTTTTTGTCCGCCTTGTAGTCACCGTCCTCATCACGAACAGCCCATACCCTTCCCTCATTGCGATTACCAATAAAAATAGTGCCGGACGGACTCATAGCTATGGAGCGGGCATTCTCAATACCTTCAGCGAATACGCTGATCTCAAACCCTTTCGGTAGGTTAAGTGTACTCAGGTTGATGCCCTCTACGGCTTCTTTGGATTCCTCAGTTGTGGTGTCATCGTTTGATGCTCCTTCAGTTTTGACCTCACTTTGACATCCAAAAATCAATAAAGCCAGAAGTATTGCTGCGTATTTCATAATTTCCAATTTAGGATACTAAAATACATAAATGCACCTTAGAAGAGAATTGTTTTCTGGCAGCCGCGAGACACCTGTGTTTAAAGGTCTCTGGCGGAGTGAGTCGGATTTTGCTGTTCCTCAATTACCTTTTTGAGCTCTCTGATCTCATTGCTCAGCATGTCTATATTGTTCTTTAGCTGTTGATGTTCATCATGAACAAACAGCTTTATTCGATTATCCTCCTCCATAATTTCCTGATGATGCATCTCGTTCATCGTATTCACTACTATCGCAATAAATACATTGAGTGTGGTATAGGTCGCCACGAGTATGAAAACAATAAAGTACAGCGCCGCGATAGGAACTTCGCTCATTACCGGTCGGGCAATACCGCTCGACCAACTCTCCAGAGTCATGATCTGAAAGAGTGTAAACATTGACTTTCCGAGCGTTCCAAACCAGACAGGAAATTGATCACCGTAAAGATTCGTACCAAGCACTGCGAACACGTAGAAGATCATAAGAAGCAATGCTACAATCCACCCAATGCTGGGGATGGCCTTGAGAAGCGACTCTATAATGAATCGAAGCTTAGGTACATTCTTGACAAGACGAAGGGTACGCAGTATCCTGAATGCTCTGAACACCGTGAATGAACTCGCGGCAGGTACTACCGAAATAACGATAACCAAAAAATCAAAAACGTTCCAGGCATTCTTAAAGAAACGATAGTGGTAAACAGTCAGCTTGAGTACAATCTCAATGATAAATACTCCCAGGATAATCAAATCAACCTGGTCAATGACGTGACCGTAGTGGTACATCCAATAGTCAGAAGTCTCCAAACCAATAAGGAGCGAATTGATGACAATCAATAGGATGATGCCATTTTGAAAGTGACTGGATTCAATTAGTTTTTTAATCGAGTTGATCTTCACGCCAATCTATTTTCATTACCCAACGAATCAATCAAATAATAGTTTTACTACCAATTATTGAAGCTTTACTTTTCAAAAAGGATTGATACCAAATCGGCTATCAGATGAACTCAGAATTTCTATTTTTGCGGCATGCTGTCAATCAATAACCTTTCTTACTATTTGGGGTCTCGTGCACTCTTTGAAGATGCCTCACTTCATATCAAGCCCAAGGACAAAATTGGTCTTATCGGCTTGAATGGAACGGGTAAGTCGACGCTGCTCCGATTGATTGATGGTGAGTACGCTCCCGATGCTGGAGAAATACAGAAAAGTAAGGATACTACGATAGGTTTCCTGAACCAGGACTTACTCTCCTTCCAGTCTGATGATAGCATCAAACTGGTTGCCATGGGCGCTTTTGGAGAGGCTTTGGATGTACAGCACAAGATAGATAAGGTGCTCCACGAGATGGAGACCAACTACAAAGACTCGCTGGTCGATAAGCTTGCCAAGCTACAGGAGAAGTTTGAAGCACTGGATGGCTATACCATACAGTCCAAGGCTGAGGAGATACTAGAGGGTATCGGCTTCAATACCGCCGATTTGGAGCGACCACTGAGGGAATTCTCAGGGGGATGGAGGATGCGGGTGATGCTGGCAAAGCTACTGTTGGAGAAGCCATCGCTCCTCATGCTGGATGAACCAACCAACCACCTTGACCTGCCCTCGATCCAGTGGGTGGAAAACTATCTCAGAAGCTATGATGGAGCTGTGATTGTCGTTTCACACGACAGGCAGTTCATCAACAATACAGTCAACACCATTGTGGAGGTCACGGGACAAAGGCTGGACTACTACGCCGGCAACTATGACTTCTACATGGAAGAAAAGGCCCTAAGAAATGAGATCCAAAAGGGTGCCTTTGAAAACCAGCAGCAGAAAATCAAGCAAACAGAGCGATTCATCGAACGCTTCAGAGCTAAGGCAACCAAGGCTCGTCAGGTGCAATCGCGTGTGAAGTCACTGGAGCGACTCGATATCGTGGAAGATGTCATCGATGAGATGGCCAAGGTGAATTTCAAATTCAACTTCAACCAGAAGTCGGGCCGTCATGTCGTCATGATGGAGAATGTCTCCAAGTCTTACGGTGACCTCACCATTCTCAAAAATACCAATGCCCATATCGAGCGAGAAGATAAAATTGCATTGATTGGTGCTAATGGAAAAGGTAAGTCCACCCTCCTCAGAATCATTGCCAACGATGAGAAAGTGAAGGGAAAGATCAGCAATGGCCATAATGTAAATATGGCCTTCTATGCCCAGCATCAGCTGGAATCCCTTGGTATCAACAACGAGATATTGGAGGAACTCAAGCAGCACGGCTCTGATAAATCAGAACAAGAGTTGCGCTCAGTGCTGGGATGCTTCCTCTTCAGCGATGAAGATGTCTTCAAGAAGATCAAAGTACTTTCAGGTGGTGAAAAGTCAAGGGTTGCGCTAGCCAAGACGCTCATCTCAGAGGCTAACTTCTTACTACTTGATGAGCCAACCAACCACCTCGACATGCAGTCTGTCAACATATTGATCCAGGCGTTGCAGCAGTATCAGGGTACTTACATTGTAGTCTCTCACGACCGCTACTTTGTGACACAGATTGCCAATAAAATCTGGTGGATCGAAGACAATGAGATCAAGGAGTACCCGGGTACCTATGACGAGTTCATCTGGTGGAGAAGCCAAAACGAAACCTCTGACAAAGGTCAAATGGATGCTCCGAAGAAAGAAGTCAGCAAGCCCAAGCAAAGCCACAAAGATCCGGAGAAGAAGCAAAATGATAACGAGATCAGAAAGCTGAAGGCCGACCTTGAAAAAATCGAAGAGCAGGTCACCTCGACCGAAACCAAGATCAAGGAAATAGAAACCAAGCTTGTGGACCCTTCAGTTTTCACAGAAGAAGATTTACTGAAAGACACCAACGCAGATTACGAGACGCAGAAGCGCCGGCTGGACGAACTCAATGACCGCTGGGAAGAAGTAGCAATGAAATTGGAAGAAGCCGAGGCTTAATTAACCTCATTTTTTGCATCAAGCTTGCCTTCGATCCGCTCAAGCTTAGACTGAAGTGCAGAGATTTGTGCCAGTAGATGCCTGTGCTTCTCCTCTTCGATTAGCTTGAGTTTTTCCTCCTCATCTTTGATTTCAGCCATGTGCAGCTCGTTCATCGTGTTGACCACTATCGCAATAAAGATATTGAGAGTAGTGTAAGTGGCAATCAAAATGAAGGGCACGAAGAAAATCCATGCATACGGCATCTCTTCTAATATTGGGCGGGCTATACCTGACGACCAGCTCTCCAATGTCATAATCTGGAAAAGCGTGAAAATAGACTCTCCCATAGTACCAAACCATTGTGGGAACACGTCTCCATAGATATTGGTACCCACTACCGCAAAAATGTAAAAGATGATCGCCAGAAGAAGAATAATCCAGCCGATACTGGGCACTGCTTTGATCAAAGACTCGATGATGATCCTAAGCTTAGGTACGTTTTTGAGTAACCTCAATGTCCTGAGTATCCTGAGCGTTCTAAATACAGAGAACACACCAGCAGCCGGCATAGCGGCTATGGCGACAATCAAAAAGTCAAATACATTCCAGGCATTAGTGAAAAACCGCAATCCGTATGCGTAGATTTTTAGCAAAATCTCAAGGATGAAAATAACAAGGATGGCGAAATCAAACTGATTGAAAATATCGCCACTCTTTTCCATCAACTTATGGTTCGTTTCGAAACCAATAGTGATGGCATTTATGACAATGAGAGATATAATGAACCGCTGTACCTTATGATGTTCTAGAAACTCTCTAAGTACTTTGCGGTGGTACGAAACTGCCATAGTCCTGACTGGATTTGAAGCTGCAATATATAGGATCGTTATGCTGATTTAAAGGTTTTTGAAAAATTCTTAATAATTTGCGCTCCCAGATTTAAACCCGATATTCTATGAGAAATTTATTGCTGCTGATAGCGTTTTTGGGCTTTTTTTCCTGTTCCACCCCAGTTGAAGAGGGTGATTTTTCGGATGTTCCCGAAGGTGCTATATTGGAGGATTTTACCGATGATCCTGACCTGAAAATGGCCACTATTTATGCCGGCGCAGATATCGCCGCTCAAGGCACCTATTTCAAGGGTAGTAGGTCAGGCACCTGGACCGAATACTACGCCAATACCGGTGGTGTAAAATCTATCACTACCTACATCAATGGTCAGAAGGAGGGCATCTTCATCCAGCTCAATGATCAGGGAGCGCTGGAGGAAAAACTTAGCTACCACAAAGACCTGCCACATGGCAAATACGGCAGGTACAAGCGTGGCAGGATCATCGAGGAAAGAGAATACGCCTACGGGCAGCTCGACGGGCTCATGAAAAAGTACTACGACAATGGTACGGTCATGGAGGAAAGTATTTTTTCGGCAGGGGTTCGCAATGGCATGGCAAAATGGTACGACCAGGAAGGCAACTTGACCATCGAGTATGAGTACGTCAATGGCGAGTTGGTCAAAGAGGAGCAATAACGCGTATGGCTGCTGCTCAAAGTACATCACTCAAAACCATCGCCGACCTATGGGTCAAGGAGGTCAACTATCGCCTCTTTGAAGAGTCCGTTCCCAGAATCAAAAAATGCCTAAACGAACTGACTGAAGAGGAAGTCTGGAAGCGGCCTAATGATAATCTCAGCAGCATCGGAAACCTCACACTACATCTCATGGGCAATGTCACCCAGTACGTTATCCACGGGATAGGTGGTGCCGCTGATGACCGTATCAGAGATGAGGAATTCAGCACCTCGATTCGCTACCGCAAATCAGAATTGACTGCCAGACTGGACAAGTTCGAGGTAGAGGTTCGGGATGCGCTAACCAGATTTAAACCTGCGGATCTCGATCGTCAGTTTTCTATACAGGGATTTGATCTGACCGGAATAGGTGTGCTTACACATATCGTCGAGCATTTCTCTTATCATACCGGCCAGATCACGTGGTACACCAAGTTTCTCAAAAACAAAGACATGGCCTACTATGGTGACCTAGATTTGAATGTGACGGGTTAGATATTCTAAGTGGCAGACCACTACCCTCTGGCTCAAGTCTGTATGCCATAGACCAGGGAGAAAAATCATCAGTGAATTGAAAATGGAGAATTGATAACGCTATATACCTTATCAATTCTCCATTTTTATTTTTCAATTCTAGAACCAATGTAGCGTCACCTCAACCGACTTCAGAAAAGCCCCAAGTGGTATAACCACTAAAGCAGTTCCAATAATATTTACAACTATGAGGATTATCATACCGTATAATGTTTACATTTATGATGATAATAAACCAAAACATCAATGAAAGGTACCTACTTAGGAGAATTTGAAGAGCTGGTATTGCTCACGGTGGCCTCTCTGGGCCAGGAAGCTTATGCTGTGTCGGTCAAAGCAGAAGTCGAGTCAAACGCTGAACGAAAGGTCAACATCAGCGCCATCCACTCATCGCTTTATCGACTGGAAGACAAAGGTTTTTTGACGTCAGAGTTTGGTGAGGCCACCCAAAAACGTGGTGGCAAGCCCAAGCGCTTTTTCAAGGTGACAAGCGCCGGATTCTCAGCATTGCAGCAGTCCAAAGACCTCAAAGAACAACTTTGGAGCAATATCCCACAGCTCACCTTTCAATCCATCTGATCTAAGTCAGCAGGTTGGCAACTGATAAGCCACATATCGAACCACCTCAGCTGGGTACTTATCTACTCCAGCGCATTTACGGTAGGGAACTCTACGACGAAATCTCTGGCGACATGCTCGAGATATATGCAGACAGGCTGCAATCGCATGGCAAGGCCTACGCCTCGTTCCATTACATGATCGATGCTGTGCAGTCACTCCGCAACTACGACCTCAGAAAAAAGAACAACACAACTCAAAATAATTCCATTGCTATGTTTCGCAACTACCTCAAAATCACACTACGAACCATTACTAAGAATAAAGTCTACTCGGCGCTCAACATCATGGGGCTGGCCCTCGGTATCGCAGCGTTCATTTTCATCCTACAGTATGTCACCTATGAGAATAGCTACGACAAGTTTCATACCGATCACGAGAATATCTATCGCGTGCGGTACAAGGTGTATCGCGGCGAAGAACTCAATATTGACTGTGCGGCTGGCGTGCCCAGGGTGGGGCCATTTATGAAGGAGAAGATGTCGGAGGTAATCGACTTTGCCAGGGCCTATCCGGTGAGTGGCGTCATGTCGACTAACAATAATCAGTTTCGTGAAAATCGTATTCACGTCACCGACCCTGCCTTTCTAAGCATTTTCGACTACCCTTTGATACAAGGTGATGCGAGTACAGCATTGTCCGAGCCTAATAAAGTGGTGATTACCGAGGAAATGGCCTTGAAATACTTCGGAACAACTGATGTGATCGGCAGGCCGATTACATTCAATTCTTGGTTTGAAATGTCACTTCAAGTGAGTGGTGTAACTATTAACGTCCCTGATAACTCGCATTTCAAATATGATTTTCTCATCTCTTATGAAACGCTAAACAACCGTACCCGAGATGAAGAAACTGGCAGAGTACCTTCTGAAGAAGGCTGGGGCTGGTACGATTTCAACACCTATGTGCTGCTCAGAGATGGCACAGACCCGACAGCTTTTGATCAAAAATTCAATGAATATTTACTGGAAGAGCGAGGTGAAGATTTTGCTGAATACAATTTCAGAGCGGAGTTTCCTCTGCAAAAACTGACCGACATTCACCTCTATTCCAATCTCTTGCAGGAATCCGAGCCGGAGGAGCAGGGTGATGGCCAGGCGGTGTTTTTCCTAACCATCATCGCTTTTTTCATACTGGTCATTGCCTGGATCAATTATATCAACCTATCAACAGCCAGATCAGTGGAGCGGGCCAAAGAGGTAGGCGTACGCAAAACTATGGGCGCCTACAAAAAGCAGTTGATTTATCAGTTCATGGCAGAAGCGGTGATTCTCAACTTTATGGCCTTGATAGTTGGTCTCCTGATCGTGTTTTTCGGAATCAACTACTTCAACCAACTCACAGGTTCTCAGCTAAGTCTTGATTTTCTTTTGAGTCTCAACTTTTGGCTAATCGCTGGTGGTGTATTTATTACTGGTGCAGGCCTCTCAGGTCTCTACCCTGCCTTTATCTTGTCTTCCTTCCGGCCTTCAGATGTGCTGAAGGGTAAGTTTTCAGGAAACAAAGCGGGTAATACTCTTCGCAAAGTCCTGGTTGTCTTTCAGTTTGCCGCATCCGTTGCGCTAATTACCGGCACTATTATAGTCTACCAGCAGCTGGCCCACATGCGCAATGCTGACTTAGGCTTTGATATGACCGACACACTGGTGATGAAAGGGCCTGCTGTCTTTGGTGCAGACTCGCTCTTCACCACTACCATGAACACCTTCAAAAACGAAATGCTGAAATACACTGAAATCGAAGCTATTTCAGCTAGTTCCAATGTGCCTGGTGATGAGATTTTTTGGACCAATAGCATCCGCAAAAACGGAGAGACTCCCGACAAAGCCAAGACCATTTACATTGTGGGCATAGACTATGCCTACTTTGATACCTACGACATTGAGCTGCTCGCAGGGAGGAACTATGACAAGACCTTCAGCACGGATACCGGATCCATGATCCTCAACGCTTCAGCAATCAGGTATCTGGGTTTTGAAAGCCCGGAAGCTGCGATCAATCAAAAAGTAATGTTCTGGGATTATCCTAAAACCATCATCGGAGTGGTAGATGACTATAAGCAGATGTCAGCAAAAACAGCGGTATCACCCATCATTTTCCCTTTAGCCCTGGATGAGAACAACTTTCTGACGCTCAAACTCAATGTCGACGACTACAGCAAGGCTTTCGAAATAACCCAGACCGAGTTTGATCGCTTTTTCCCGGGCAACCCTTTTGATTATTTCTTCCTGGATGATTTCTTCAATCGTCAATATGACAATGAACGAGAGTTTAGCAGGGTCTTTACGCTATTCGCTGTATTTGCCATTATCGTAGCATGTTTGGGCTTATTTGGACTTTCTTCCTTTAGCGCCATACAGCGTACTAAGGAGATTGGCATTCGCAAGGCCATTGGCGCTGATATCTCCAACATCATCTTTATCCTTACCAGGGAATTTATGCAGTTGATCCTGGTATCCATTGTCATCGCCTTCCCACTGATCTACCTGGTCATGGATGGGTGGCTGGACAACTTTGCCGTGCGCATCAACCTTGGGATTCCGATTTTCTTACTGGCCGGCTTAGTGGTCATCCTGATTGCCATATTGACGGTAGGCTACAAAACCTTGATAACAGCCAAGTCCGATCCTGTCAAAGCACTTCGATACGAATAAATAATGAATAATTGAAAATTGAGAATGGACAAAGCTTTTTCAATTCTCCATTCTCAATTCTCAATTATCACTGTCGGCGTACTGCTAAGGTTGATGCTAGCACCTGCGTAAGATCCAACAACTGCCGTTGCGAGCTACCATCTTTGCTTATCTGAGTCGAATTAAGTAAAATGCATGCTGCATAATCTGACCAGCACAAAACTTAAACCGACAGCATGGAATTGTCCACCTCCTTTTCAACTATTGACATTATCGTCTTCTCGATTTATGCCCTGTTCATTATTGGATTGGGCCTTTGGGTATCCCGAAAGAAGGAAGGCGAAGAGCAGAATTCGACTGATTATTTTCTTGCCGGTAAGACCTTGCCGTGGTATGCGATAGGCGCGTCTCTGATTGCTTCCAACATCTCTGCGGAGCAGATCATCGGGATGTCAGGATCTGGCTATGCTGTGGGTATGGCCATAGCGGCCTACGAACTCATGGCAGCTGTCACCTTGCTGCTGGTAGCGAAGTACTTCCTGCCTATCTATCTACACAAGGGCATTTTCACCATGCCACAGTTCCTGGAGATGCGCTATGACAATCGGATCAAGACGGTCATGGCGATTTTCTGGTTGTTGCTCTACGTATTTGTCAATCTTACAGCGGTGATGTTCCTCGGTGCATTGACACTTAACACCGTCATTGGGGTACCGTTCTTGTATGCCATTGTCGGGTTGGCTGCTTTTTCCGTGCTCTACTCGTTGTATGGCGGTCTGAAGGCTGTGGCCTATACGGATATCGTCCAGGTGATCTTCCTTGTGATCGGTGGTGTCATGGTGACGAGCATCGCCCTTGACCTGGTCAGTGGTGGCAATGGTCCCATCCAGGGCTTCTTCACCCTGATGGCAGAGGTTCCTCAGAAGTTTGATATGATTTTCGAGGTGGGTGACACTTATACGATCAACAATGATACTAAGTCCTCCTACATGGACCTACCGGGAGTCACCGTGCTCGTCGGTGGTATGTGGATCGCCAACCTCTCTTACTGGGGTTGTAATCAGTATATCACACAGCGTGCCCTGGCCGGTAAGGATCTGGCAGAAGCTCGAAAAGGTGTTGCCTTTGCCGCTTTCCTCAAAGTGATCATGCCGATCTTCGTGGTAATCCCCGGTGTAGCAGCATTCTACCTCGTAGAGACAGGCAATCCAGCTATTACAGAGCTGATCAAAATAGATGGCATTATCAAGCCCGACAACTCCTACCCTACCATGCTCGCCCTGGTACCGGCGGGATTGAAAGGCATCACCTTCGCGGCGTTGATTGGAGCTATCGTATCCTCACTGAGTTCTATGATGAACAGCACCTCGACCATCTTCACGATGGACATCTACAATAAATACATCAATAAGGATGCGAGTGAAACCAAGCTGGTTTCTGTGGGTAGAATCACAGGTCTCATTGCACTAGTCATCGCATGTATAGTCACTCCTGCCTTGAGCGGTTTTGATCAGATGTTTCAATACATACAGGAGTTCTCGGGCTTCATTACACCCGCTGTAACGGTGATTTTCCTTTTCGGTTTATTCTGGAGCAAGGCTACTCCTACGGCCGCATTATGGGTAGCCATATTGACGATTCCGTTAAATCTTGTTTTCTACTTCGGCTTCCCAGATGTTCCCTTCCTTGACAGAATGGGTTTTATCTTCATCCTACTCTGCTATGCGATGATCCTGATTTCTATGGCAGGCAAGTACGATTTCAAGTTTAAGGATCAAAACTTCTTGTTAATCATAGGGACTATGTTCCTGTTCATCATAGTAGTAGCGGGTGACCATGAAATGTTCCATGATACAGCCTTGGATATTGATAATGCTTTTGGCAAGTTCTCCATCCATATGATGAGTCTCATGTTCCTGGCCCTGGCACTTTTCTTAACACGAGATATCGACTATGATGATAATGCCATTGATATTCACAAAAAACATTATATCTCCACTAAGACTTTCAACATAGCCGCTGTTGTCGTATTGGTCATGGTAGCATTGATCTATATCATTTGGTGGTAACCCAATAACAAAAGCCCATGAGCACGACTACATTCACTCTTACCCCGGCACAAGAGGTCTTCAAAAAGAAGATGCTCAATCCATGGCTCTTTCGGTCCTTCGCTTTCTTCAAGGTGCCGATGGGATGGCTCTCTGGTATGCGCCTAACGGAATTGACTACAGAGCGCGCTGTGGCCACCCAGCCATTCAAGTGGTTGAATATGAACCCTTTTAAGTCCACCTATTTTGCCGTTCAAAGTATGGCGGCCGAATTGTCAACCGCTGCGATAGGGTTATTGGCTATTGAAGGGCAGAATCCTTCCATTGCCACGATCATCATAGACATGAAGTCGGAGTTTCCTAAGAAAGCCACGGGTCGTGTGACGTTCACCTGTGAGGATGGGGCTAAGATCTTCCAAGCTGTGGAGCACGCCAAATCAACGGGAGAGGCCTCCACCGTCACAGCCAAAACCGTCGGGACAATGGCCGACGGCACAGTAGTGTCAGTTTTTGAGTTTACCTGGTCTTTTAAGCGGAGGAGTAAATAGGGTTTATCTGCTTTAGCCACAGATATAAGTCCTTGTTGCCCATGGGCTTTTGGAAAGGGAATAACCAACCTATGCAAAATCGTCATTCCCTTGCGAGGGAGGAACGACCGAGACTTGGGAATCTCTGTACCCCACAGCTACTGCATGTCCTTCACCTCATCAAACAAATCCCTCAAGGTGGGATTAAAATCTCTTATCAACTTATCCTTCCATGCACGGTTCCACTTCTTTACTTTCTTCTCCCGCCGAATAGCAGTCTCTATATCTGAAAAGAATTGGTAATAGATTAAATCGGTGCAGTTATACTTGTTCGTGAAGTAGGAGCCATTTTCATATTTGTGCTGATAAATTCGTGCATATAGGTTTGAGGTTACCCCAGTATAAACAGTGCTCCTTGTCTTATTTGAAACAATATAAATATAACCGCCATTGGCTTTCATAGAATGAAAATAGTAAGGATCAAATAAAATATCTCTGGAATAACAGCAATTAGATTCCCAAGTCTCCTAAGCTTCGCAAAGTCGCAAGGGAATGACAGCTGTAGTGGAAGGCTACTGCTATAAGATGATTTTCACTAGGTAGTATGAAGCGAAGGAACTAAGTGTCTAGGATACCTGGTTCGAAAATACCTACAACTCGATCAACAACCGATTGGAGCTCGACTGTCTGGCGGTATTTTTAAGGTCATCCAGTGCCGAGACCAGGGCATCCACCTCCGAGAGTTTACCCACGGCCATTTGATCGAGACCTTGCTTCTCCAGTCTATCAACTACAAACTCGATAGTCAATTTATGCACATCAATTGACGGTAGGAAAACCAGGTCGTCATTATCATCAGTCGCTTCATGGATCAGCTTGGCCTCTTTCAGTTCATCGAGCATCAATACCACGAAGCGTATGGGCACACCGATACGCTCTGCAATCACCTCGTCAGTCAATCCATCATCACCGCGCTCAAAGTTTTTCGCGATAGCTGTCATGATCAGGAGTGCAAGGCGCTTCTTGCTCGCAAGGCTTGGCTTGGTCTTATCGGTATCAAAGTAATGGCGATTGGCATTTTGATGGGCAAAGGCAAACTCCGCTCCAAAAAGCACCAAAGTCCAGCTCAACTGCACCCAGATGAAAAACAACGGTAATGCGGCAAAACTGCCGTAAATGGCATTGTAGCGAGATACACCTACCTGAAACTCGATGTAGAAATACTGTAAGAACTGATAAGCTAGTGCTGTAATCAGACCGGCATAAAAGGCCGACTTGAACTTCACCTTCGTATTGGGCATCACGATGAACAACAACGAAAACATGAAGCAGATAAGAATGAGCGGAACTGCCCTGAGCCCAAACTTAACCAACCCGACCAGACTGTCAAGAATGTCATACTCCACGACCAGTACATCGAGTTGGGTGGTAATAAATACGGTCATACTACTAGAGAGCACCAATATGATCGGAGAGATGATCATGATCGATAGGTAGTCCGTGACCTTGCGGATAATCGAGCGTTGCTTTTTGATCGCCCATATACCGTTGAAAGCCATCTCAATATTATGGAAAAGCCTAAGGACGGTGTAGAGCAGTACCATGATAGAGATACCCGCGATGATGCCTCCCCTCGCCGTATCCAGCATATTCTGTGCGTACTTGACCGATTCGCCCAGTACGGTCTCCTGACCGGGAAATAGGTTATTCAGTTCCTGCGCAAGATTGATATCCAACCCAAAGCCTTTGGCCATGCCAAAAAAGGTAGCAATCACGGGTACAATGGAAAGAATACTCAGGTAAGTCAACGCTGAAGCCTGCATGGCGCAATTGTCTTTCACAAAATCCTGGCCTGTAAGAATCACGATCCTGAGGTTATGATATAAGGTGGATCGTGACTTAGGTAGATCTGCCAGCCGGATATTCCACAAGTCGACCTGCACAAATTGTATCAGGTCAGCAACTTTAGTTTTAAGCACAGTCAGATTCATGGACATGGAGTAAATATAGCTAGTGCTTCTGAGATGATTTCAACCTTATTGAAGTTGATCTTACCAATAAAACCGACGGACATCTTCACTATTTGAGTAAAGCAGACGAAATTATCTTTCTAAAATCAAATCACAATGAAATATATCCTTCAACTCTGCTTTCTACTCCTCATTGTCCCTGCCTGCCAACCCCCTGCACCAAAGCTCAAATCACCAACAATAGAAAAGCGCTATGTCCAGCCAACCAATGGATACGCCCAGATGGCTGTGATCACACATGGCAAAATGAAGCGACTGCATATCTCCGGTCAGATCGGACCAGGTAACACACTCGAAGAGCAAATGCGAGGCGCATTAGCCGCTATCAAGGAACTGCTCACTTCGGAAGGTGCGACTTACAGTGACTTGGTCAAGATCAACAGCTATATCGTCGACTACCAGCCCGAGGACTTGGATGTATTTCGCGGAGTACGAGAGAGTATTTTCGGAAGTGAGATTACCCCTGCGAGCACCTTGGTAGGCGTATCCGCCCTTGCCCTACCGGAATGGCTCATCGAGATCGATGCGGAGGCAGTGGTCGTGATTGAATAGACATTTATCATTAATGAATAGCGCATAATCGCAAACAACAGATTCTATGCCCTGGATGTCGAAATGAACGCTGGTACAGCTCCAAAGGAATAAATAAATTGCGTTCTATCTAATCGGGATTGCCGAAACCCGGTAATAGTAGGCTACCATCACACCATTACAATGAAATACCCCCTTTACCTCACGCGTCAAGCTACATTTATACTCTTGCTTACTCTTTTCGCTAGCCTTATGCAGCATTGTGTACCGCCAGCTAATGAAATTGAATCCAGGGTGGAAGAGCCCGCAGAAAAACCGGAATACTTCCTACTCAGACCAGACATAGAGAAGGCTTACGGGTATTCACATGCCGTGAAAATCGGAAACGAAATAAAAATTTCGGGTGCAGTAAGCATGGATGATGAGGGGAATCCAGCGGCCGTTGGTGACTTAGAGCAGCAGATGAAAAACTGCTATGCAGATTTAGAAAAGATATTGACTCACTACGGTTGCACCTTTGATGATGTGGTGGTGGAAAATGTCTTTACGACTGACATGGCTCTGTTTCTTCAATATTCCGGCTATCGCAATACCATCTACACCAAGCAGTTCCCAACAGGATCGTGGTTGGGTGTGCGAGAGCTCGCACTACCTGAGTTGCTGATTGAGATCGAGCTTGAGGTATACAAGCCTGATTGATTAATCATACTATGCTTCGTCGAATTACTAGGTCCTATCGGGAATGCATGCACACGTAGAGCTTAGCCTTCGGAGATATGCTTTGACTTTAATAGTCCACTTTCATCAAGTGATAGCTGCAGCTTGCAGGAACCTGTAATGAGTAATGTTGGCTGGTGCAAACGGTTCTTGTAAGAAACTGTTCTTAAACGGTAGGTTTAAGCCTATGTGCTAAACACTATATAAAAGCTCATGGCTCTTCTATGGAAGTACATCCATAGAAGGTGTTAGTTCATCGAAGATACACCTTATCATGACCTCCAAAACTGTAGCTTTTCCTACTTTCGTTGTTCGATCAATTAACCAAACGTACCATGAAAAACCTACTACTCATCCTTATCGTTCTTGCTACATCATCAGCTTTGTCAGCTCAGTCACTTCCTAAAGTCAACAAACCTGATCTACAGTCAACCGTTGAAGATGCGTCCAGCCAAGCAGGATTATCTGAGGATCAGATCAAGGAAGCCTTGATGAAGGATGAAGATCTACAGACGGAGACGATCAACTTCCTTAAGAAAAACCCGGATACTAAAAATGCCATGGCCAAGCTTGCCATGGGAGGTATGGGTGCTTCATTGGGTTCTTCCACGGGTGGATTGATGAAGTCAATACTTGGGGATCAAAACCTGGCAGCAGCTGCAATCAGCTTCGTCCAAAGCAATCCTAAACTACTGAGTCAAGCGATGAAAGTGCTCGGAATGTAGTGCTTGCAGTATATACAAAAAGTATATACTCATATGATCTATAATTATTGGAATTGATATAGCTTTATGTCCTAATACAGGATATCATGAAGACAGTATCACTAAAACTCGACGATGCGATTTTTGACGAAACTGAAAAAATCCTATCTGGGTCGAAAAAGCCTAGAAATCGATATATAAACGAGGCGTTAGAATTCTACAACAGACTTCAGCGAAAGAAGTTGCTTGAGCAGAAGTTAAAAAAGGAATCGGCGCTCGTAAAAGCTGAATCTATGGCTGTACTTAAAGATTTCGAAGCGTTTGATTAAGACGATTAAGCAATTCGAAATCTGGGTCGCAGATTTAAGCCCTCAAATAGGAACAGAGCCAGGCAAAACAAGACCCGTGTTGGTCATTCAAACTGATTTACTGAATAGTATTTCCCATCCATCGACCTTAGTCTGCCCTATAACCTCCAATGTCAAGACAGAGGCTGAAATACTAAGAGTTCACCTTAAAAAGGGTGACGCCAACCAGAATGAGGATTGCGACATCATGATAGATCAGATCAGAGCAATAGACAACAAAAGACTTATTAAGAGGATTGGCGCATTGCCGGATGATCGAATCGAATTGGTCAAAGAAAATGTAAGAATCGTACTAGACCTTGAATGAGCTGATACTCTCGTCAATATCAACGACTCTCTTACATGGATACTTGACCAGATATTACTTACTGGTACGCCAAATCACTTGCTTATTCCTTCAACCGATTATACTTCTTAAGTACCTCCACCACCAGCTCATGAGGTAGAGCATAGGCGGTATTGCCATTGATGCCCTCCATCGTTTCCGCAGCTACCATGGCGTTGATAATGGCCTCCTCGGTGGCTTGTACCGTCGCTTCAAAAAGTGGGGTTATTACACCATTAGAAAGTGTCTCGACAGTAGTGACCTCCGTACGACTGAAGGCCTCCTCATTTGCGGTAGAGAAAGCTATGAAGATATCACCAGATCCATTAGATCCACGGCCACCGGTGTTGCCTATTCCGATAGGAATGCGCTGAGCGATACGCTTGAGCTGATGAGGAAGTAGCGGTGCATCTGTGGCCACCACCACGATGATAGAGCCATCACCCTCCTGCCGGCGGGACTCAGGTGCGGCGTTGTAGACACTGTTGAGGGTATCCATCAGCTCCAGACCTACAGGTACCCCCGCTATGGTCAGGTTCGTTTTGCTCCCGAAGTTGGACTGCACCAGTACACCTAGCGTGTATTGCTCCCCGTTGACAGTCAGAATGCGGGATGAAGATCCAATCCCACCTTTGAAGCCCAGGCACATCATGCCCGTACCGCCACCCACATTGCCTTCTTCCACTTTACCGGGGTTGGCATTGGCGATCGCCTCCCACACATGTTCTTCTTTGACATGGAAGCCATAGATATCATTAAGAAAGCCGTCATAAGTTTCAGCGACCACAGGGTAGATATACCACCAGTCGTCATCGCCATACCAGTTGACATCCACAAACCACTTGAGCACCGCATCGCGCACCACTCCTACGCTATTAGTGTTGGTGATCATGATGGGCGTCTCTAAGAAGCCCGACTCTGTTACCCATGTCGTGCCTGTCATCTCACCGTTACCGTTAAGGCTATACCAGTTGGCATAGACAGGGCCAAACTTTTTGCCTCTGGGGAATATAGCGGTCACTCCGGTGCGCACTGGTCCTTTGCCTATTTCGTTTGTCCCCCTACCGGTAATAATGGTACTGTGCCCCACTTCCACGCCTTTCACATCTGTGATGGAGTTGAGCGAACCAGGAATGCCTACGAACGGGATGCCGATCTCACGCGCCCTGGGCTTTTGTGCATTGATACAGAAGGATACCGATACCAGTAGAGAGAGTAGCAGGAGTCGAAACATCATGTGTATGGCGCTGAATTGAGCTGACGAATATAGGAAGTCTCTGGGAAAAGTAAGGATCACTATCCTTGGCTTATTAGCTAATTGCCATTTTTGCGACGTATCTCACTGCGGCGCATCGGCATACCATCAATCAACGCAAATAATTCCTGACTAGATACGACTTGCTCAGACCTCAGCTTGACACCACCGTCTTTGCCTATGAGCAATACGGCAAACTCCTCAATATCTATGTCGAATGATTTCCTGAGTGAGGCCGCTTCTATATCCGTGACTTTAGAATCCAAACCGTTACTCACTTGGCTATCATCAATGCGAAATATGAGAAGATCTCTCTCTTGAAGTTCTGGTGTCAGGCCAGCGAATTTATCAAGTTGTTTTTGTGCCTGTACCTCACTATCTGAATCGTTGAAGACTAAGATCAAGCGATTTTGCCATTGGTATTCATTTAATGGGTTTGATTGCTGCAAGCTTAAACCGAGCATAACGAGTGAGATATGGAGAAATGGCGTTGTAGTCATAAGCATAGTTGTTTTTGAAACTGGTTTGGGCATGAATGGTTTTAGGACTTCTCGGTTTCGCTACACTTCACTTGAAGTGAGTACTGAATGGAGAAGTCTCTTAGAAGAACCTGTTAAACACATTAGCTTAGAGCTACTTTTCATATTCACATAAGTCAATTTCTCATTAAATTGATCGGCTATGGCTGATCTCTACAAAGTACACCCGGACATTACAATCGCCGAGACACTACCCGGTAGCTTCTACAGCGATCAGGAAGCTTTCAATACGCTCAAGGAGCAATTGTTCGCATCTGGCTGGCATTGGGTTGGTGATGAGGGGTTGGTTGCTTTGCCCAATACAGCTTATCCATTTCAGCTTTATGACCCACTGATAAGCGAACCATTGTTGCTGATAAGGGATCAACATGATCAGATCAACTGCCTTAGCAACGTCTGCACCCATAGAGGCAACCTGCTCGTCAATCATCCTGGAAAGCTGCGGTCATTGGTCTGTGGTTATCATGGCCGGAAGTTCCAGTTGGATGGTCGGTTCACTTCTATGCCAGAGTTTGAACAAGCCAAAGACTTCCCAAGACCGTGCGATGATTTACCCAATTTCCCAATAGAACGATTAGGCCCTTTTTTGTTCGTAGGACTTAATCCCAGCTTTGAGTTTAAGCCCATACTCGACAGGATCAGAGAGCGCATCGGCTTCCTGCCATTGCAAGAATTCAAGCCAATGCCCCACCTCAACAGGGACTATGTGGTCAACTGTCACTGGGCACTCTATTGTGATAACTATCTCGAGGGCTTTCATATCCCATTTGTCCATGGCGGGCTCAACAATGTTCTCGACTATGGTCATTATACTACGGAGATTTATGACCACTGCAATCTCCAGATTGGCTATGCCAATAGTGGGGAAGACACCTTCAATCTACCCGCGGATCATCCGGACTATGGACGGCACGTGGCGGCCTACTACTATTGGGTATTCCCCAATATGATGTTCAACTTCTATCCCTGGGGTCTGTCTGTCAACATCGTCAAGCCCATTACCATGAATCAAACCAGGGTGTCATTTATAGCCTATGTTTATGACGAATCAAAGCTGTCTTCGGGAGCTGGGGCCGATATTGACAAAGTCGAAAGAGAAGATGAGGCGGTAGTAGAAGGAGTCCACAAAGGCCTTAAATCAAGACATTATTCGAGAGGTAGGTTTTCTCCCACTCGTGAAAAGGGTGTTCATCAGTTTCAGCGGCTCCTATCGGAAAAAGTACTAGCGTAGAGGGTGGTTGCAGATTGATTCGACACAAAACAATTTTCCAATGGTGATATAGTTGTTTATTAACATGTCCCAAATACTTAACTCTATCCTAGCTTTTTGCCTTGTTGCATCATGCATTGGAAGCATTTATGGCCAGTCATCAGAGAGCAGCTATATAGAAGATTTTAAGCTCTTCAGGTCGGCCTTACTCACCACCCATCCCAACCTGTATAGAAGCACCTCAGAGGATCAGTTCAAAAAAAAGCTAGATTCAATGGAGCAACATCTCCATGCACCTAGTTCTGAACTCGAGTTCTTTAGAATGACTTCTAAAGTCATCGCTATGATCAGAGAGGGACATACTGATATCAGCCCCTCTATAAGCTTGATTGAGCGTAGGAAAGAGCAGCACTTGTTTCCTTTTGATGTTTGGCTAATGGACGATCGACTAGTAGTAAGGGCAGCAAGAGATCCGCTATATGAAGCGCTGATAGGTGCGGAAATCACTCAGATCAACCATCGACCTGTACGATCTTTATTGCATGAGATGGGACTCTCCATTCCCGGCAATTCTGGAAAAAACAACTATCAGACACTAAAAGCAACTCTATCGTTATACAATAATTTTGCCCAGGCTTACTACTACTACATCGACACCTCCAGCACTTTCTTATTGGAGTACCAAAGAGAGGGAAGCCATACTATCACACAAGTGAATGGAGTAGTAAGTGCCACCAATGGGGATGTCTATCCTAAGTTACCCGCAGAGCAAGATGTGCCTATCATCACAGAACTCCATCAAGAAGACAACTATGCCCTCATCAAAATCACGACTTTCGCGTGGTGGACAGGTAGCTTCAGCATCAAAGCTTACAAGAAGGCCTTCAAAGCATTTTTCAAAGAAGTTGAGGTGCTCGGGATCAGCAATCTGATTGTAGACGTACGCAACAATCGAGGAGGTGAAGAACTGATCGGACTCGACCTGTTGAGTTATCTCATTCCTTATGCCTTCCAGCCTTACGATTCTATAAGAACACGTGCCATCAACTTCAGCAGTTTAGAATCACTTCCGGATTTTGAGGGTCGACTCAAATTCAAATCCACGGAATTCGAGCCAACGGACGATGGTTACTACAAGAAAAATGACCCTATCCTAGAGAAGGTCAAACCCAAAACCAAGCACTTCTTTAATGGTAGCGTCTACGTGTTAGGCAATGGCAGATCATGGTCTGCTGCTTCTACTTTTCTCACATGGACCAAAACTCACTCCGCAGGAACCTTCATCGGTCAGGAGGGCGGAGGTGCCTTCGATATGGTTGATGGTCGCTACAAGGTTCGATTTACCCTTCCTTATTCCGGTCTTCATGTCAGCTATCCGGTATGGAGCATGATGCTCAATGCTAAAAACGGAGACCCAACCCGAGGAGCAATGCCTGATATAGTCATTGAGGGAACACCGGAGCAATTACTCAATGGTACGGACGCGGTATTGGAGTATACGTTAAGGAAAATCGAAGCTACAAAGGGTATCAAACCATAGCTCAATGGATAAAGTGAATGCCCAAAAGCCGAGCTATGTGACTTGTCTAGTGGAAAGGGTATGGAGGAATTATGTTTGACTTCATGCTGAGGAAATTGAAAGCGATGGGTTTTCGTCGAATCATCCTTTGGCGTGGCGTTCAATCCAACAACACAGGTGCGGTGAGATACTATCAAAAACTTGGCTTCAACACTGCGGGACAGTTTCAATACCAAGGCGTCAATCTTGACATGATTCGTAATGTATGATCAATTATGAGATAATCAATAATTAGGAATGTCGAAAATGCTATGACACTTGCGGTAAACAAAATTAACTCTACTTTTGGAGGCTCTAATTTCAAGACAACAAATAATATCATGAATCAAATCACGAATATTCGGCTTAGCATAATGCTGCTCATAGCATCCCTGGTTTTTCAGAGCTGTGCTACCACAAAAGTCACCAACTACTGGAAAAACGATCAGGCAAGCATGGAGGATTTCAAACAACAAAAGATATTCGTGATCGCAAGAACTAATAGCAATCTTACCAGGGCAACCCTTGAACAGGAGATCGTCATGCAACTGGCGAAAGACGGCATGGAGGGGCTTGCGAGTTATCAAAAGTTTCCTCAGCTCAACCCGGAAGAAGAAATGACAGAGGAGCGAACAGCGCAAATCAAGGAGATTCTCGAGAATGATGGTTTCGGAGGGGTGATCATGGTATCTGTCAAAGACAAAAAAGAGACCACCACCACTACGCAAAACGGTGGGTATATGGGGGCCGGATACAACGCCTATTACCCTGGTCGCTATGGAGGATTTTACAACTATTACCGTCAGCCGTACTATTATGGATCTTACTACTCGAGCTTCCCGTCTTACGTACCAGGCACATCTACTACGTCTACCTCTACCACGTATGTATTAGAAACTGTGGCCTACAACATGACAGCACCTGATGATCAAAAGCTGGTATTTGTGGTATTCTCAGACATCAAGGATCCCAACAATGTGGATAAGGCAGCCCAAAGCTATGTCGACACTATTGTGCAAAAACTGTCACAGAATTAGTTCTTCTTAAAAATGAGCTTCATCTCGTGATATTTGGTTCTATTTTCTGAATCACAGAAATACAAATTACTACCTTAGTTCAAATTAATAATCAAACCCTTTCGCCCTCCCAATCCTACTATGAAATTCAAAAACATCTATTTATTAGCGCTTATCATTTTAGCCAGTTTCTTCACGTCGTGTAACAGCACAAAGATCGTGAGTGCTTATACTGATCCCGATATTGACAGCAACCGGGAGAAATTCGAAAAAGTATTGATTGCGGTAGTTACCACTAATGAGCAAGCGCGTCGGTCTGCAGAAGATAAACTGGCAGCCAGAGATGAAAGGTTTGTTGCATCTCATACATTACTAACCAACAAGCAACTAACACAAAGCTTGCCTCAATCAAAGGGTCTTGTCGAGCAAGAGGGGTTTGATGGTGTAGTGACCATGAAATTGTTGACAACCAACACAAGTTCCACACCTGTGGCAGGCTATTACAATGGCAGCTATTGGGGGT
Source organism: Cyclobacteriaceae bacterium (assembly GCA_965229505.1). Lineage (GTDB taxonomy): Bacteria > Bacteroidota > Bacteroidia > Cytophagales > Cyclobacteriaceae > UBA6059. Next base: position 3,376,932 of record OZ245881.1, on the reverse strand, counting down.
ACCATACTAATTTCTGGACGGGTTATTACCAACCTGGCTACTATCGTGAGGACGTCAGTTACTTTGTGGAAACTAACATATTTTCCCTCAAAGAAGACAAAGTACTATGGTCAGGTATTACCTCCACCACCAATATCTCACAGGCTGATCGTGTCATAAGTCAAGTGGCAGATGCAGTATACAGCCAGTTATCCAAGGATAAGTTTATTGTGAAATGATCCTATATTACTTTTTAAAATTTAGCTGATTATCAAGCCTAAACCCTATATTATGAAATATGCCTATTCGCTCCTGTTGAGTGCTTCATTGCTGTATTCCTGTAGTGACAGGGCTCCTCAGGAAATCCCTCCCAGAGAGCTTCCGGTTATTACCGTAAATAAGGAAAAAGTCCCCTTTGAGGTAGAGTTCGTTGGTCAGGTCTACGGATACCTTGATATTCCCATCAGGGCGAGGGTTGATGGTTATCTTGAAGGCATCCATTTTACCGAAGGTTCTAATGTCTCCAAAGGGCAACCTTTATATTCCATAGATTCTCAACCCTTCGAAGAGCAAGTGGCGGCTCAAAGAAGCGAGGTAGCAAGAGCCCAAACCAACCTTGCAAAAGCCAAAAGCGACTTAGACAGAATTGAACCACTTGCTAAAATCAATGCTGTAAGTAAAGCTGATTTAGATGGGGCCACTGCCGCCTACGAAGCTGCACAAGCTTCTCTCGATGCTGCGAACGCGAATCTTCGAAGTAGTCAGATTCAGCTAGGTTATACCCGGATCAAATCACCCATCAACGGCATTATTGGTAAAACACAAGCCAAATTAGGCGAGTATGTGGGAAGGGAACCTAATCCCGTAATCCTCAATACCGTGTCGAGAACTGATTCGATATTGGTAGAATTCTTCATCAATGAAAATGAATACCTCACACTTGCACGACGCAATATTGCTGAGGCATCAGGGAATCAAAGGGATAACACTATCGAATTGGTGCTTTCTGACAACTCTGTGTTCGAAGAAAAAGGAAAGCTCACCTTTATCAACAGGGAAATTGACCCAACCACAGGAGCCTTGCTCGTCCAGGCTATCTTTTCCAATGCCTCTGGTCTTATCAAGCCGGGCCAGTTTGCCAAGGTTCGCATCTCTGGCTATGATGATGCTGAGCAAATATTGGTACCCCAAAGGGCGGTAAAAGAATTTCAAGGTAAGTACAGCGTATTTGCGGTAGATGCAGACAACAAGATTAAGGAGCAGGATGTAGTTATTGAAAGAGGCTACAGAGACTATTGGGTGCTCTCTAGTGGCCTCAATTCTGGGGATAAGGTAATCATTGAAGGACTTCTTGGCGTGCGTCCAGGACAAGTGATCGCTCCACAGATGACAGAATTCAAATCAAAGGTAGCGGAGTAATGAGCGAGTCAAAAGAACATTATTTTTTTGTTAGACGGCCTATCGTGGCTATTGTCATATCACTGTTTCTGGTGATCGTAGGTACTATTTCTATCATCAGCCTACCAATCGAGCAGTACCCTGATATTACTCCTCCGATCGTACAGGTGAGGGCTACCTATACAGGGGCCAGTGCGCTCAATATTGAGAATTCTGTGGCTGCACCGTTGGAACAGCAGATCAATGGTGTGGACAATATGATCTACATGAAATCTACCAACACCAACGATGGTAGTATGACGATTGACGTGTCATTTGAGACTGGGACTGATCCAGACATGAATACGGTATTTACTCAAAACAGAGTATCTGCGGCTACCGCCAAATTGCCTGAAGAGGTGAAGCGGCTTGGTGTAAGTACCCAAAAGTCCCTTCCGAATATATTGATGCTGGTCACACTGACCTCTCCTACAGATCAGTATGACCAGGACTTTCTTGGCAACTATGCCAAAATCAATATCCAGGATATCCTGGCCAGGGTCAAAGGTATAGGACGGGTAGATGTACTGGGGGCTTCCGATTATTCGATGAGGATTTGGATCAAACCCGACCTTCTCGCCAAAATGGGCATCACCGTACCTGAAATAATGAACGCTATACGTGCTCAAAACGTAATCGTGCCTGGCGGGAAATTTGGAGCAGAACCCGCACCACCGGGCACTGAGTTCACTTATACAGTAAGGCTTCCGGACAGGTTGCAAACACCAGAGCAATTTGGAGATATTGTGGTCCGAACTCATGAAGATGGCAGTCAGGTAAAAGTGTCTGATATCGCCAGAATTGAACTTGGCGTAGAATCTTACAGTGCCTTTACCCGGCTAAACGGAAAGGATTGTGCCATACTATCCATCTATCAGGCGCCAGGATCTAATGCCGTCGATCTCGCTACAACAGTTAAAGCCACGATGGATGAACTGGCGGAAGGCTTCCCTGAGGGTATAGCTTATAAGGTATCACTGGATGCCACCAAGCCCATTACGGCAGGAATTGAAGAGATCATCGTGACATTGCTAGAAGCCCTGGCTTTGGTAATATTGGTGGTTTATATTTTCATTCAAGACTGGAGAGCCACGTTGATTCCGACACTAGCTATCCCGGTTTCATTAGTTGCTGCCTTTGTTCTGTTCCCACTATTAGGATTTTCCATCAACGTGCTATCGCTACTGGGCCTGGTGCTCGCCATTGGTATTGTCGTAGATGATGCTATCGTGGTGGTAGAAGCGGTACAAGTGAATATAGAAAGTGGTATGGATCCTAAGACTGCCACTTCCAAAGCAATGGAGGAGGTAAGTGCTCCTGTGATCGCAACGACCCTCGTATTGATCGCTGTATTCGTACCGGTAGCTGCAGTATCCGGAATCACGGGCAGTTTATATCAGCAGTTTGCGATCACAGTAGCCGTATCGGTAGCTTTTTCTTCTTTAAATGCACTTTCTCTCAGTCCGGCACTTTGCGCCTTATTGATGAAGGAGCCAAAGCCTGCAAAAGGTTTGCTAGGCAAATTCTTTGGTTCGTTTAACAGGGGATTTGACAGAAGTACTGACTCCTACATGAGCTTTACAAGGGTGATCGGTCGTAAAATGACCAGGGGTTTAATCTTCGTTGGTATACTGAGTGCCATGACAGTGGTCGTAGGCAAACTGGTTCCCGGAGGCTTCATTCCGGAAGAAGATATGGGCTATGTCTATGTCAACTTGCAGCTGCCTCCAGCTTCGTCGCTACAGCGTACTGATGAAGCGGCAAGGCAAATAGAGGCGATTATTGCCCAGATGGATGAAGTAGAGGATGTGACTGTTGCTACTGGCTTTAGCCTTTTATCTGGTGCTATGTCTACCAACGCAGGCTTTATGTTTTTGACACTGAAGGACTGGGATGTTCGTGGAAGGGCCGCTACCGCCAAAGACATAGTCCAGAAGATCAATCAGCAGCTCTATATGAAGATCAATCAGGGACAGGCCTTTTCTTTCGGGCCTCCGGCCATTCCGGGCTTAGGAAACGGAACCGGGTTTAGCATCATGCTTCAGGATAAGGGTGGTAACACCCCTCAATACCTAGAGAAAAACACCCAGCAGTTTATCCGTGATCTCATGGCTCGGCCAGAAATTGGGTCAGCCTTCACTACTTTCCAGGCATCCGTACCCCAAAAGAGTATCGATATTAACAGAGACAAAGTACTCAAAACAGGTGTGGGACTAAGTGATATCTACGATACGTTTGGAGCATTTCTCGGAGGTGCATATATCAACGATTTCAACAGATTTGGCAGGCTGTATAAGGCCTATATCCAGGCAGAACCGGAGTATCGCCAAAGTGAGAAGTCGATGGAGCTCTTTTATGTAAAAAATGCGCTGGGCCAGCCAGTACCATTATCCACGTTGGTTGATGTTCAGAATGGGTCCGGCCCTGAGTATACGACAAGGTTCAACTTACTAAGATCCGTCGAAGTGACTGGATCTCCTGCACCGGGATATAGCTCAGCAGAAGCATTAGATGCAGTCGAGGAAGTAGCCAATTCATCGCTTCCCGGAGACCTTGGTTATGCGTGGAATGCCATGTCCTATCAGGAAAAGGTAGCCTCCGGGTCAGCCGCAGTAGTATTTGTGTTCTCTTTGATATTTGTGTATTTGATTCTTGCTGCACAGTACGAAAGTTGGTCTTTGCCTATAAGCATCCTGTTAGGAACACCATTTGCTGTTTTTGGCGCATTGTTTATTCTATGGATAGCGCGTCAGTTTAGCCCTACTTTCGAGAATAATATTTTCACGCAGATTTCACTGGTGATGCTGATTGGTATGGCCGCTAAAAACGCGATACTTATCGTCGAGTTTGCCAAAATAAAATTTGAGGAGGGCATGAGCCTGTACGATGCAGCCATGGAATCTGCCAAGCAGCGATTTAGGCCCATTCTAATGACCGCCTTTTCTTTTATCCTGGGAATACTTCCACTGGTACTTGCTTCTGGTTCGGGTGCGGAATCAAGGAAAGTCATGGGGATGGCATTGCTTGGGGGAATGGGCATTGCCACCCTTTTAGGTGTCTTTTTCTACCCGATGTTCTTTGTAATGATTGGGAAGTTTTTCGGATACGAAAAGAATAGAGAACTCAATAAAAACAGCGCATCATGATATCGACGAAAAGACTTTTCGGTTCAGCTTTTTCAGCATTGATGCTCAGCATGGCATTAGCTTCATGCAAAGTTGGGCCTAACTATGAGACGCCAGATTTTGACGTTCCTTCTGAATATCTATATGGCACAAATGCAACTGACTCGCTAGGTGATATCCGCTGGTGGGAGCTCTTCAATGATCCTGTGCTTGACACCCTCATTGTACGCGCCATTGACCAAAATCAAAATCTGAAGATTGCGGTAGAGCGTGTGATTCAGGCGCGGACTGCACTCAACATACAGAAAGCAGAGCTACTGCCGAAGCTCAATGCGCAAGGTGGTGCTTCACGGGGCAACTTTCAGGGGTTGATCCTACCGGAACCGCAAAGCGTATACTCTGCCGTAGGTAGCCTGAGCTGGGAAATTGATCTCTGGGGTAAGCTAAGAAGACTAAATGAAGCGGCTCTGGCCGATTACCTATCTTCCGAGTACGGATTAAAGTCCGTCAGGCTATCGCTTGTATCGGAGGTGGCTAATACTTATTTGCTGACCAAAGAGTATAAAGCTTCATTGGAGATTTCCCGGCAAACTTTACAGCTGAGAGACAGTTCAGTGCGGTTGGTACAGGCCAGGTTTGATCAGGGCTATGCTGCCGAGATCGATCTCAACCAGGCACAGATTCAGAGGGCGATTGCCGCAACTGCGGTTCCTGCCTATGATCGGTTGTTAAAGCAATCTCAAAATGCCTTGAGTATACTCATTGGTGAGGCTCCTCAAGAGATCGAATTGGGTACGCCCCTTGACGATTTCACTGTCGTGCCCGACATTCCGGTAGGTCTACCCTCCGAACTCCTTACGAGACGGCCTGATCTGCTGGAGTCTGAGCAGTTTATCGTCGCTCAAAATGCATTGGTCGGCGTAGCTATCGCAAATAGGTTTCCGTCGCTCAGCTTGACAGGTGTACTGGGAGTAGCGAGCAATGACCTTAGCACGCTGACGTCTAGTGGAGCAGCATGGAATGCCGGGGCAAGCCTGGCTGGCCCACTTTTCAATTGGGGACAAAACAAGCGTCGGGTCGATATCGAAAAAAGCCGACTCGAACAAACCTATTTGAGCTATGAGGCCCAGGTACTAAACGCCTTTCGTGAGGTGGAAGATGCCCTGGTGGGTATAGAAAACTATAAGGAAGAAGTAGAAGCGCGGCGGCAACATGTCGATGCTGCTGTCAATGCTCAGTACCTCAGCGGGGAGCGATATGACAAAGGCGTGACAAGCTATCTCGAATATCTGGAGTCCCAAAGACAAGCCTTCGAAGCACAGTTGGGCTATGTTTCTGCCAAGCGATCTTTGCTATCATCTTATGTGGAGCTTTACAGAGCCATGGGAGGAGGATGGATCAGTAAGGAAGATCAGAACGAGGAATAGTCAAATCACAAGTGCCTTTAAAAGATACGTTTATAGGTCGTCATAAATACAGCTTGTTGTTGTCAAGCTGTTTGTTGATCATAGTAACATCTCCGCTTTTTCAGGAGTCCCGACTCGCATTTTTAGTCAATGCTGTCACGCTGGTCATGAGTATAGTTGCTGGCTTGATCGTAATCGGCAATAGGCGAAATCTGAGAACCCGGGTCACTAGGGCCGTTGGTTATACGACCTTGATCATGCAACTAATTTCGTTGCTCTCGTTTGTACCTGGAGAACTAATCGCCAGGCTTATACCTGTTGTCTATATCATTTATTTTATTTCCATTTCCATTGTGGTTTACGATGATATCTATCGAGCTCGTGAAATAAATGGAGAAATGGTCGCTGCAGTTTTTTGCGGATTTATTATGCTGGGTCTATTGGCAAGCTTTGCATTCGCACTGATAGAACTTTTCCAGCCCCATTCATTTTCAGGCTTAGAAGATCGTAATGAGGTATTCGATAATCTTGTGTATTTCAGCTTTATTTCACTCCTCACCATCGGATATGGTGACATGGCGCCTCAGACAGAAGTATCGAAAGTAGTCACACTGCTCGTTGGACTCGCAGGGCATTTCTACACTGTATTTGTAACCGGTATCGTCATCGGCAAGTTTCTTTCCGGCAGGACTTCCTCTTAACCCTACTTCCTCTCCCCAATCATTCACGGCAGACCTGCATCTAAATCCGGGTCAAGCCTCACTTCTTCTATGGTGTCTATAATTGACAAAATTATTACTTGTTTATACCAAATACTCGTATCAATGATGGCGTACAATACAATGAATGGTACTTATAACTGTCAATTATGGAAATGTAGCTGTTAATAGGCTGCACTACTGATCGGAATATCAGTATCATCAATATAACTCAGCCAAAATTAGTCAAGTCGGCTAACCCGGGTGAGGAGTTAACACTCAAGGCAGTAACCAGATAAGAATTAATCACCACCAAAATTATATTGAGAACATGGAAGCCCCAGAAACAAGACTAGTCCGATTTGAGGATTTAGAGTTAAGAAAAGATGATCATTTTTATAAACAGAGTAAAGTCTATCAGTTCGTAAGCAATGATAGATTCGGCTCCTTTGTAAGGATCATCAAACCCCCAGGAAGATCAACATACACCATGTATGGCAACAGGATTAAGCAAAACTGGTGTGAAAGACAACTTATCGGGTGTAGGAAATTTGTAATCAGAAATCAAATAGACGAGCACCTAAAATATATCCAAGAAAATGAAAGGTGAGTATTGACTACCCGTCCTAAATAAGCCTCGTGTTTCCACGAGGTTTTTTTTTGCCGTCGAATTAATGACGCAAGGAAAATCCAATTATAGATATCGTTTTATTAATAATAGGAGGTTGAGTCTGTACATAATCAACCCGAAATCAGATACCACCAAAAGGCTGTGCTCATACTGAGTACTCGGAGAAGAGGATCGTCAAATCCCCGTTCGCCATCAACCTGCCATGTGTCCTTTATTGACAATAATTCAATTGTATAATACTATTACTTGAATTATATAACGTCGTATAATACAATGAGAGCAATGAACAACTAAATAAACATCGCTATGAAAAAGGAATCGCCACTAATCTTCGTACCAACAGCAAGTGCTTGTTCCGGGATTAATATTTCGACAGATCATAATCAGGGAGTTGACTTCTCCGGGTTTGCTATCTGCGCTTTGGTAGGTGGAGCTCACGTTAGCCTTCCTCCCGGTACTTTCAATAATGAGATCAACCATGGAAGGTTTGCATCTAAAATGAAGAAGCAGCGCTCAGGAAAAGCATCTCGGATAGTGACAATCCAGAAGCATATAGACTAGAAAGATACACTCCGGAAGCACGATGGATATGAGGGGATCGATGATGTAGGGAGAAAGAGGGTACTACCGCCCCGTCATGGATACCAGCAACATGGCGGAGGAAGAATACTCAACGACTATTGGTCAAGTAACTATTGCGATAGTTGACGCCAATACAGAAGAGTTACTGTAGTACGCCTCGGCTTCCGGAGAAATTAATATGAAGATGAAGAAAGGAAGTCACCATGTAGCCAAAGCGGTAGAAATGCTAATGACCGACTTTCCAATCAAACAACAACTACAGGTGATGATGGCATAGCAGTTTAGTGGTAAGGATCAATCATATTGCTCTACGGTAAAGCGACCTCTCTCTGGGAGGTCGTTTTCTTTGCTATGTTTTCATCAAAAGTCAATCAGGGTATTGAAACTAAGAAAAGGTTGTTCATTTACATATAACTTAATGCCAATTTTTACAAAGTGATGCAATAGTTATCTTCTATCGAATATGCGAGGAGCAAAACCCATCAAGGAAGGAGTAAAAGCAATCGACTTCTGGAATTTTGACGAGCAGAATAAACTATTCGTGCGGCATGAGAAAGAGATTCGCGATGGTCTCGGCCAATTTCTTAGACCACATAGATTAAGGTATTTCGCAATTAGGTGGTTCATCAAAGGTGGTGGCAACTTGTTCCTAGATCACATTCCCTATAAAATAAAGCCTAACACATTCATGTTAGCTGGCCCCACACAGATCAGTTCATTTGAGGGCCAGGAATTTCAGGAGGATTACGAAATCAAAATCATCGCCTTTGACCATAGCCTGGTCAGTATGATGGATTTTGATGAGAGCACTATGCTTATGCTTTCGGGAACTGCATCACATCTTTTCTACCAGATGACAGCTTCACAGATAGAGATCCTCGGCCATTATTTTGCATTGATAGAGAAGGAGTACAATAATCCACCTAACAATCAACGCGACCAAATACTGGCCTATCTCATCAAGGCCCTGATATTACAAGCCATCCGTGCCAATGATGGTAGCAACAAACTGACCAAGAATACTGAGTACAACAACCTCTACCGAGAATTTCTCGAAGCATTGGAGGAGCATTTCAAAGAGAAACATACCTTATCAGAATATGCTGACCTACTGAATGTCAATGACAAAAGACTCAGCCGGGCCTGTAAAGCCATCACCAATGTCACGCCCGGCAAAATCATCCAAAGACGGCTGGACTATGAAGCCAAACGCCTCCTCTACTACACCACCAACAATGTGAAAGAGATAGGCTATCACCTGGGTTTCAAAGACCCTGCGCACTTCAACAAGTTTTTTAAAAATATCAATGGGTACAATCCCGGCGCACTACGAAAGCCAACTCCAAACGAATAGCCGCCATCTTGCTCAGCATCCAGCCAGGTTTGGATTTATCGCGATAAGGGTATATTTGAAAGGTGGATAACGCGCACTGTGTGTGTTACATTATTGTTGTATGGCATTGACTGCATGAAGACAAATCTAATTCTACTAATTTTTCTTACTCTGATAACTGTTGGATGCAAGCTCGAACCAATACAGGTGGGAACAGAGCAGCTAAACTTGGCAACTCCAAAAATGGCTGAACTAAAAAACGGATCGAACTTTCATCAAAAGACAATCGAGCTAACAGGCTATTATTTCTCAGGATTCGAACTTAGCGGATTATTTGAGTCGAAGAATAGTAAACAGGAAGAGGCGGTTTGGGTTGATTTTTCGGACGATTTGAATGAACAAATTGACAGTACCATGGAGCAGAGGTTACAAGGAAGAAAGCTGAGAGTCCAGGGAACTTTCGATGCAACAAGTAAAGGTCACCTGGGAATTTATTTAGGAACGATTGAACTGGAGTTTTTAGAGACAATTAACTAATGATTCGAAAGTTACATAGCCTTTTCAGAAAGCCAATTAAGACGCAACCGATAACAATGTGAAAGAGATAGGCTATCACCTGGGTTTCAAAGACCTGGCGCACTTCAACAAGTTTTTCAAAAATATCAATGGGTACAACCCCGGCGCACTGCGAAAGCAAACTGCAAACGACTAGCCGCCATCTTGCACAGCAGCCAGCCAGGTTTGGATTTATTGCGATAAGGGTATATTTGAAAGGTGGATAACGCGCACAGTGCGTGTTACATTATTGTTGAACGAAACCTCCTTGCGTCGGTAATTGTGCTAATGGTTTAACTTGAAGGAACACTAAACTTCAAGTATCATGAAAAAAAGGAAAGACTAAGTCAGCGATTCATTCGGGAGCTGACTTTTCGCAATTACAGTCCCCGAACTATCAGAAGCTACTTGACCATGCTGGTGCGCCTTTCCAAGCATTTTGGCAAGTCCCCGGAAGAAGTTTCCAATGAGCAACTAAAAGAATACCTCTATGATGCCACTCACCGACGCGGACTTTCAGTATCCTACATCAAACAAACCATTAGTGCTTTAAGAATTCTTTACAAGGATGTGTTAGACATCCCTTGGGAAGACCATATCAAGGTCAAAATGCCGCGAAGGCAACAGCTTATTCCTGAAGTATTGACAAAAGGTGAGATCCTCAAGATGATTGAGGTCACGCCCAATGCCAAACACAAAGCCATCATAGCCTTGCTCTACTCATCAGGAATACGACGGGATGAGTTGATCCACTTACAGCTTAAGGATATCGATTCCAATAGAATGGTCATCAGGATTAACCTTGGGAAAGGCAACAAATCAAGAGATGTCTTGCTGGCTAACAACACCCTCAAAATACTTCGTGCCTATTATCAAGCCTTTCATCCCAAGCCAATCAAATATGTATTTGAGGCCGGGGGTAAGCCCGGTGCTACGTATTCTGCCAGCTCTATCGGTAAAATCGTCAAACGAGCCGCCAATAAGGTGGGTGTCAAAAAGGATATTCATACCCACACACTTCGTCACAGCTTCGCTACCCATATGCTCGAACAGGGTGCTAATCTCAAGCTGATCCAGAAGCTTTTGGGTCACGCCTCACTACGATCCACCATGGTGTACCTGCATCTGGCCAAGCTTGACGCATCTGTTAAAAGTCCATTCGACCTGCCCTAACATGGAAGCCGTCAACAAAAGACACCCCCTGGATGTAGCAGCTATATTCAGGGAGTATGGTGATCGCTTTTTGGACAACCACAGCCTGTGTGCTGACCAATGGAAAGCTTACAAAGCCATCTGCGCATGTCGTACCAAGGCAATGGGAGGACATGTTGACGCTTGTAACAAGTGTGGAGTGCAACAGATATCTTACAACTCTTGTCGAAATCGACACTGCAACAAATGTCAGTACACTAAACAACTGGTGTGGGTGGACAAACTGCGAAGCACCTTACCCGTATGCAGGTATTTCCATCTGGTCTTCACCATTCCCTCTGAGCTTCAAAAGACCTTCTACATTAACCAACCGGAGTGCTACATGCTGCTGTTCAAAGCTTCTGCTGAAACGTTGAAGAAGGTAGGGCGCAACCCAAAGTTCCTGGGAGCTGAAACAGGTGCCGTATCAGTGTTGCACACCTGGGGTCAAAGTCTTACCTATCATCCGCATATTCATATGCTGGTACCGGCAGGAGGATTGTCTGAAGATGGTATCGAGTGGGTGCATGCGGGCAAGAAGTTCTTTTTACCTGTCAAAGCACTTTCTAAAGTGTATCGTGGAGTGCTGTGGAGCTTGCTGGAAAAGCATATCATATCAGGAAAAATTAAGCTTGCCGATAACTTCAGCAATGTGGGTGAACTGAAAAAGGCCCTCTATAGTAAAAACTGGAATGTCTATGCCAAGAAGTCCCTGGCAGGGCACGAATCTGTGGTGCAGTACCTGGGCAGGTACACCCACAGGGTGGCCATCTGCAACAGTCGGTTGGTCTCAGCCGATCAGGGGAAGGTGGTCTTCAGGTGGAAGGACTATCGCAAAAGGCTCAGCAAGCAGCTACTTGTGCTGGATTCCCGGGAGTTCATAGGCCGCTTCATGAGGCATATTCTACCAACAGGCTTTTACAAGATCAGGTACTATGGACTGCTGGCTCCAGCAAACAACAACAAAAAAGAACAATGCATCAGATTGATCGGAAAACCCAGACCTGTATCCTTGCTAAAAGGTCTCAGCACAAAGCAGATACTCAAAATAGTCACAGGAAAAGAACCAGACCTATGCCCGAAGTGCCGTCAGGGAAAATTGATAGCCAAGACTGTAATTGATCCGGGATGATGGAATGTAGGATAAAACGATCTTTGACATGATGAAAACACTATCTCAGCCAACATACGCGTGGCAGGGAAACCTCTGCCTATGGTATTCCGGAAAACTTTTCGAGGCTCCTATTAGCCGCCTCTGGTCAGTGTTTTCTGCTTGCATCCTCCTTCCAATGGCTTGCCAGGGAACTCTTCAAACTTAAATAAGCCCATAGCAAGCAAGAAGCCCCGCCCAACTGGGTTTTAAGCCTAATTTGTCCCACAAAAACTGCATTAATCCACACTGTATATCTTTGGACAAAATAGTCTTAAAACACTATATTGTTAGAGCTAATTATGCTTCGATACCTAATTCTTCTCCTTTTCATCTATTCCTGTGGCCCGTCTAACTCAGACTGCCTGGAAACCCTGAACCAGAACTTGGATGGAGAATACTCCCAACTTCTAACCGAACTAACTGACGAATTTGAGAACATCATCGAAAATTCAGAGGGGTCTAACTTCAGCGAAAAATGTATAAACTTCTTACAACCCCTTGCATCAGATGATACTGAGTTTTACGCTGATTTATTAAAGAACTCGAAACTAGCTGAACGACTTTTCAGGCTCGACACTATGATATTTAAATACGAATTCATTGAATCGGATAGCGGACTAACGAAAAAGTATATCGGAACATCTTGGAATAGCGAATACATTAACGCTTTAACAACGGTGAAAGAATGCGATGACATGGTCGGTGAATACGTCTACATGATCACAGAGACTGGTGGCATTGGTCCAAGTCTGATTGCTAACAGTGTTGTTGTTGGGTACTCCAACTTTGATCTGAACAATCCTGTCGTGAAAAGAATTTTAGCGGTTGAAATCCTCCTGCCTCACCTGTCGAACATACCAGAAATAAACTAGCTCTAACAGGCACTAGCGCGAATATGCCTGTGTGCTTTCTGCTAGTTTCAGTGCAACTCAACCGCTTCACCGCCCATTCTGTTACTTTCATTTCCCCTCCCTCCTTTTCGTCTTTCTGGACTTTGACTTTCAGAACGCAGTGCTTCGTAGATGCCGTTGTAGGTGTTGGTCAGTTTCACTACTTTTATGCTCTTTACAAAGGGTATGGCCACTCGCCATATCTGATCGTTATATGCCAGAGTGCTACTAGCCAGTGCAATGAACAAACTCAACGAACAGTATTTTGAAACCCGAAAAAAACATAAGGAATCTTATAAAAAGAGTTCTGTTTGGGTAACTCTTATCCTGCTCGCAATAACAACGGTCATTTATCTTGTCAGCAACCGCAATTACATTTTTGACGAACCAACTACAACTCCTAAACAACTTCTATCTGAACTCTCTCAATACTCTGAAGAACAACTAATTTTTGAGGACAGCCTATTTTCGGTTCAACTCCCAACAGGCTACTGGTACAAAACGCTTGACAACAAATCACGCTTGTTTGCCATATCTGTTTCTGACGACTCAACGCTTGTCACAACGCTACTGGTAAAAGTTGAGCCAGGAAGTAACATCAGAACTAACTTGATCGAACAATGGGAACGAGTTCTCAACAATGGCAAAACAGATAAATTCCGATTTGACTTGATCTCGATTGACTCTCTGAACGGAAGAACTGAGCGAGCATTAACAGAGGTAGATAGGGACACATCAACTTTCATAGGACTAACTGAAATCATATCAACTAAATCCAACATCTACATCCTACAAGGTGTGACCAACGAACCAGATTGGCAGGCCGACAACAGCGAAATAGCCAAATTTATTGACTCATTTAAACCGAAGACCGGTATGTAACAATATGTATGAAGGCATGTGCTTACGCGCTTTCTACACATTGCATCTGAACTCGACCATGAGTCTGCCACCGAGAAAGTTTTGTGCTATTTAGATACTTTGGTGTGCGGGATTTTTTCATCTTTCAGAACGCACAGCTTTCTACAAACTTTGGAAGCACCGGCAGACTTCACTATTTTAGTGTCGTCCACAAAGTGAGAGCACACGCCTCATACATGGGCGTTGTGGGTAATGCCTGAACCGCATATGAATAGGGTAATCCAACCAACTCTCTTTCTAACAATTGCCTTTGGCTTAACGAGCTGCTTTGGTTTATTTGATAGTGGTTCTGATCGAATTATCGGTTCATATCATGCCTTGTGGATCGATATGCAAGAAAATCGTGGAATTTCTAAAGAAGTTGAAGGAAGTAGTGGATCATTTATTGGAATTGTGCCCAACTACGTTTTTGAAGTTGGGCATAACGAACATTTTATTATTGCCAAGCAACACCCAATGTCTGGACATCAAGAAGGTTTCAACATCATTACCTCAATAACTAACTTCTACGTTATTGAAATGGACAACCCAACAACTAGGACTGGATATCTTGTTTATGGACCTCTATCTAAACGGGAATTCGATAGTCTATCAACGGATTTGGAATTAGAGAATATTCAATTTGACCAGACTTATCCAGAGACCTACCAATGAGACTAAGGCGAGTACTAACGGCAATTTCGATGATTGTAATTGGATGGCTTCTTAACGCTTGGGCTTGGACAACTTCACTTGGACACCCATACAACACAACAATGCTAATTGCCGGAATTGGCTTGATAATCACTGGGATTATCTTTCTAATTAGGGCATTAACGAAAAAAGCACATACCCACAACAATCGCTAGCAAGAATGCGCCAACTGCCTCTGTCCAGTCTAATGTAGCAGTTCCATCACCATGAATCAGCCGCTTGGAATGGACGGTGCTTTCTACTTACTTCTGCTCGCAGGATTTTTTACTTTCGGATCGTAGTGCCATTTGGAACCGTTGTGCTTGTGGTGCGCTTCCGCTATTTTAGTGCTGTCCACTAAATTGAGAGCACACGCTTCATAAATGGGCGTTATATACTATCTATGGATTTCAACAAATTTCTTTTCATTCTCTTACTTTTTGACTTTTCATGTGGAACAAGTATTCAATCAGACTGTCTTCTAATTCAACAATTCAACGGTGAACGCCTAACCCACAAATTCGAATATTTAGGTGAACTAAAATCCAAAATGATATGGTATGTAGATTCCTCTGAAACTCAAATCCACACATATGAATATGACAACAACTGCAATTTGATTGAAGAAAATTGGTACGGGATAAAAAATTCAGATACTGCTAACATATATACTTTGCGCTACGAATATAACGAACAGAACCAACTAGTTCGAAGGTCTGAATTCCCTGACAAAACCTCTGATAATCTTATGTATTTGACCGAACATAGTTACGATTTAAGAGGTAACCAAGTGAAGCATCTTTTTCTACCTGACAGCAGTTATATCACTTATGAATACGACCTGAACGATGGATTAATTAAGCGAACCATGTTCAACAAGAATGATCAGGAACGATGGGCTCATACGTATCTCAGAAAATATGATTCAGACAACAACCTTATTGAATGGACATGGCTGGATGAAAAAGGAAAGCAAAGAATGAGAGAAGCAACCAAATTTGACGAACTAGGGAACAAAGTTGAAAGAACTGAATTTGGGGCAGCCGATGAATTCAAAAAGAACATTTATTACAAGTATGACTGCAAATGATAGTGCATAACAGTCGTTGGTAGTTATACGCCAAAGTGCTCTCCGCCAGCCTCATCTGGACTTGCCAACGAAAACTGCCCATTATGACACTTTTGTGCTTCGTAGATGCTATTTTCTTTCTGACCTTTGACATGTAAACGCAGTTCTTCGTGGATACCGTTGTAGGGGTTGGGCAGTTTCGCTACACTCGGGCTCTTTACAAGCGGTCTCACACCCAATAGCTAATCGTTAACCTGACCTCATCACCCCAGCCACACCGACACTTTCCTGACGTCCGCGCACCTCATTGTCACCATGGTCGGTGATTTGATATTGTTCAAGACCCGGTGTTTTGTCCAATAACTTGCGTGATGCGATCAGGTCTGTTTTGTAAGTCTTGCAAAGGTCTCTTAGCCTGGCGGTAGTATTTAACACGTCACCGGAAAACATCACCTGCTTTTTTATGAGGCCTAACTCACCGGCCGTTACATTACCATGGTGCACACCGGCTTTAAAGCGTGGTACTACGCCATAACTCTTCTGATAATCATCTGACTTTGAAATGAGCATTTGCTTGATTTCAAAGAAGCAGTTGAGATAATTCGCCCGATTTAAGCCTATTCCGATAGGCCATGTAATAATCACCTCATCACCGACATATTGATAAATCTCTCCTCCACTATCCAATATGGAATCTGTCATATCTGAAAAGCAATCATTTAACAATTGGAAATATCTGACATGGCCGATTGACTCGGCTATTGGAGTAGAATCGTACATATCGAGAAACATGAAAATGCGATCTTCTACTCTGGGTTGGTGGTATTTGCCTGTCAGGAAATTGATCAATGCTCCCGACCCGAGACTATCACCCATCACTTTGATGAAAATCAACAGTATGATGCCGATGCACGCGTAGATCAATATGGTCAGAAATACGAAGTTGTATGTAAAGGCTGAGACGTTTCTGACTGCTATGGGGTCATAGAAGGGCACTTCATGCTTGATCACTGCCACTGCCCAGCCAAGGACGATCAGGAGCACGGATGTACCCAACACATACAAAAGACCCTTGGCAAGCACCTTCAGTCCGAAGCTCGCTCGTATAAAGAGCCGATCAAATAGATACATCTCCAGGTAGCCGATAAAGAGACCTAAAAAGGAGGTACCCGTCAATATACCAATAAACGAATCTTTCGTACTGTAAGGGTTTTGGGTGCTCGGGTAAACATTTGCATCTCCCAATAAACCGGCTTCTATTAGCGCGTAAACTGCGCCCAGAAAGGTTACACCAAACATGTAGAAGAGGACTCCCTGTATTTTTCGCTTTTGGCTGCTTGAGATCACACTTCAAAATAGCAATATTCTCAACAAGTAAGTGCACTACGGGAGTACATCAATCTCTTGTTATTAGCTTAAGTTGTTGCTCTTCTGTGATCTTCTAATGATGGAATCAATAAAAATCAAAGCATAGGCGTAAATGGGAATGAAAGCCGTAAAAAGCATTCTGCCAAAATTGCCGCTCAACAAGCCATAGAATATTGATATGGGTATAATAAACAACAGGTAGCCGGGAACCGATCTCTTACCTGCTAATGCATCCCGCCGAAAGCCCAGTATCGACAAGACCAGAATAAAAGAAAACCCATTTTGCCAGTCATGCAGGCCTGACAAGGAGAAAGTTCCTCGAATTTTCCCTATAATATTGTTGGCATGTCCCAGGACAATGTCAATAAGGCCTGATGATTGGGAAGGAGTGCTCGAATCGATCAAAACCCTAATACCTATGCTGGCGACAATCGCCAAAGCGATACCCAGCGCATAAGTTGGCTTCCTAAAATCAGCTATGAATAACGGCAAGAAAAGAAATGGCAAAAAGGTCTCTTTTGAAAGAACCATCACAGGCAGTAACCAACTTAGATGAACCAATTTCCTCTTCTCTACCAGAAATACCAGTCCGGCAATGGCCAAATAGTATAATGAATCAACTATCGGGGTGGCAGTAGAAATCACGACAATCCGGCTACTAAGAAAGAAAAATACCCCCATCATCGCCATTTCATATCTAAAGCCAAAGTGCGAAAGAATGAGATACAGTAGAAAGGCCGTCAAACTTACGATTCCGAAGTTCACCATGTAAAATGAGAGCTTGTCCGCTTCATTCTGATCTCTTATGACAGTATTGAGCACCTTCTGTAAAGCTCCTGCCATGATTGGAATTAAAGGTCTGAATTTGTGTATGTCCTTTACCTCGTAGTTTCCATGCGACATTTCAATATAGCTATGAGAGTCGCTCAATCCCCTGGGATCAGAGGTATCAAAATGCCTAAACTGCTGATAGCTCGTACCGTATAGACAAGAAACTATAATAACAAGGGTGAGTAGGTTTTTCAAATCGATCAGATAGAATGTAGTCCAGATTAGAGTAAAGATTAACCATCCGACATAGACGGCAAAGGCTGTCAGTAATATTTCCTTTTGAATAGTATGCATGCATACTATTTTAATTACCTTTCCTCTTCTAATGGAACTACACTATGAATAAGAGAATAACCCTTGCTAAACGACCCGTAGGCCTTCCTGAAGCTGACACATGGAAGCTTTTAGAAGAAGATATTCCGAAAGCCAAAGACGGAGAGGCCATACTAAAAACATCCTATATCTCACTTGACCCTGCTATGCGCGGCTGGATCAATGATGCCCGCTCTTACATACCCCCGGTGCAGATCGGAGAAGTCATGAGGGCTGGTACAGTCGGGCAGGTCGTAGAGTCAAAGAACCTTGACATCAAGGTTGGCGACTACTATACAGGATGGGGCGGTGTACAGCAATACTGCGTCATCGCTGATAAAGGCTGGCATCAGGTAGATCCGAAGTTGGCCCCATTACCCACCTACATTGGTACCTTGGGTATGCCTGGTATGACGGCCTATTTTGGGCTCATGGACATAGGACAACCCAAGGAAGGTGAGACTGTTCTTGTTTCAGGAGCTGCAGGGGCAGTCGGAAGTATAGTTGGACAGATCGCTAAGATCAAAGGCTGTCGAGTTGTCGGAATTGCTGGAGGTAAAGACAAATGCGACTATGTTGTGAGTGAATTTGGCTTTGATGCCTGCATCGACTACAAATCAGAAGATGTGAAAAAGGCAATCAAAGAGCATTGTCCTGGTGGCATTGACATCTACTTTGATAATGTGGGAGGAGACATACTGGATGCCGCATTGACCCGACTCAACAAAGGAGCTCGCATCCCTATCTGTGGGGCTATCTCACAATATAATGCCACCGCTCCAAGAGGTCCCGTCAACTACCTTTCTCTACTGGTCAATAGAGCCAGAATGGAAGGATTTGTGGTATTGGATTACGCGAAAGACTTCAGAACCGCCGCGATGGAAATGGGTGGCTGGATGATGCAAGGCAAGCTCAAGTCAAAGGAACACATCGAAGAGGGCATTGAAAACTTCCATGACACATTTCTGAGACTTTTCAGTGGAGACAAGCTTGGCAAACTCGTATTGAAAGTGGACTAAAGATCCATCCACGACTTAAAGTCACTTACGCGCTCTCTACTGACTAAGCACTCAAGATCAGTAGAGGGCTGTAGTTTGATCAACAGGCGACTGTTGAAGTAGGTATGGACTTCAGCAATGGCATTCAGGCCAATTAACATTTTACGGCTTACCCTGAAAAACTCTAACGGATTGAGGCTATTCTCAATCTGTTCGAGGGACTGATCGATAGGGTAGTATTTTCCCGGTAGGGTCATCAAATAGGTCTGATTATCTCTGGAGTAAAAGTAGGCCACCTCGTCGATGGTCACGGGCTTGTACTGTTCGCCAATCTTGATCAGAAAGCGCTTCTTGAAATCCCCGGTGATTAACCTGTGTGTTGATACTAAATCTTGAACCAATGGCTTTGAGGGAAGATTACCTAACGCTTGATACTTCTCTATCGCCTGTACTAGTTCCTCCTCGACTACTGGTTTGAGTAAGTAATCGATGCTCTTGTACTTGAATGCCTTGATCGCATACTGATCAAAGGCCGTGGTGAATATCACAGGAAAGTCACTTTTTAGCTCATGCAGTAGTTCGAAGCTTGTACCGTCACCTAACTGAATATCCAGAAAGGCCAAATCGGGTGGACTGTTATCCCGAAACCATTCTCTTGCTGAAACGAGACTATCCAGAATCGCATCTATCTCTATATCTGCTTCCAACTTAATAAGCATCTTGCGCAGGCGTTCTGCTGAGCGTAGTTCATCCTCTATGATAATCACTCTCATCAGACCAGCCTTACCGTTGCTAATACCGGCATCTTCACTATGAAGCGTCCCTCTGTCTCCTCCACAATGAGTTGCTCACTTGTCTGAAACTCATAGCGGTTTCTGATATTCTCCAATCCAATCTTTGTAGAGCTAACCGACTCACCCTTGCGGCTCACTTTATTAGAAACAATCAAATAATTGCTGTCGGTATAGACCTTTATCTCAAGCGGTTCATGAATAGAAAATTTGTTGTGTTTGACCGCATTTTCGATCAACATCTGCAGCGACATGCTCGGAACAAAAGCTTCCATTAGTCTATCAGCGATATCCACACTGATCTGAACACTCTCATTATGACGTGTTTTTAACAGGAAAATATAGTCCTCCAACAGCGCAACCTCCTTTTGAAGCGTCACCATAGACTCGTGCTTATTCTCGAGTATATATCGGTAAAGTTTGGATAGGCGAGTTAGAAATTGGCTTGCTTTGTCCGGATCAGTCTCAATAAGCGACTGTAACACGCTAAAACTGTTAAAGAGAAAATGAGGGTTGACTTGAGACTTAAGGTTTTCGTATTGGCTAAGGAGTAAATCCTTCTGCATAATCGCCTTATCACGTTCCATCCTCTGCACCTGCTCAAAGTTGACCCTCAGCAATCTCGCCGTGATGATGAACCACGCCAATATCTGGCCCTGCGCAGCTCCTCGATAGAGGTCAATTTCCTCCGTCGGACAATAAACCATCGGCATCAAAAATAGGTCATGCAGCAAGGTTGCCAGACACACTAGTGGAAAAGTGATCAGCGTCAACATCAAAACAATCTTAATCTGCTGACGCGAAGAGGAATAGTCATAGCCTCTTCTGTTAAAGTAATTGAATGCATGATCTAGTACTTCCCATAGCAACAATACCACAGCAATCATAAAGCACATTGAGGTAACTTTTGAGATTGGATAATCAAGCACCTCCTGGATGGTCTCACTATGAGTGATGGAGAAAAAAAGATGAATCAGGGTACCTACTAGTACCCTGACACTGTATTTCTTCACTGTTCGCATTCCATGCATCATATAAAGTTTCCTATTGCTTACTCGAAATGGTCGTGCCTTGGCTGACAATATCAACTGTCAGCATCGTTGACCGAATCCTACGCCCCCATTTCCGATCACCATTAATAATCAATGTATGCTTACCATTCGCCATCCCTTCCTCAGCATGTAACGTAAGTAGATATACATCAGGTTGTTCAGTTACCACAATATCGTGGGTAAGCCCCTTTAAAGATGATGCTACCGATGGTGCTCCGATCTTTGACTTTTGAAAACGCTTAGATCTTATTACTTCGATAGCGACAGTCGCTTCACCGCCACTCATTATTTCTATTTGAGCAGGATCTAGTTGTAGCATGGCTCCATCCTTAGGGACTTGCGCTACCGCGAATAGGCTTACTATCGTAAAGGTCAGTATTAGTGAGGTTCTTAAGAGAGTATTCATAATTTTTTGAAGTTTAGTTTCTCTCATCAACGCGCCATTCATCCTTCAAACCATCTAATCGCTGTGAACTGAAGGCTCCTCATTGTGAATTGATCAATATCATCAGTGAATTGCAGTTATCTTTAGCTCAAAAAACAATTGAGGAAAATTATCATCATCGGAGGTGGAGCAGCTGGCTTTTTTGCAGCCATCAATATTGCAAAGCGAAATCCTGACGATGAGGTGATGATCCTTGAGAAGACTAATAAATGGCTGCAAAAAGTAAAGGTCAGCGGTGGTGGTCGCTGCAACGTCACCAACCAGCGATCCAAGCCATCAGAGCTTGTTGACTTCTACCCTCGTGGCGCCAAGAAGCTCTACAAGTCTTTTGAAAAATTCAATACGGCCGATATGGTGATATGGCTCAAAGACCATGGGGTGGAAACCCAGGCTGAGGCTGATCTGCGCATGTTCCCGATTACCAACAGTTCCCAGACGATCATTGACTGCTTTCTCCGTGCTTGTCAGACGTATGGTGTCACTATCCTTAGAAATCAGAATGTCACTAGCCTTCACCAGCTTGAAAATGGAACATGGCAGGTCAACATGACCAGTGAATCAATGGTGGCTGACAAGCTTGTCATATGTACAGGTTCCTCGCCCAGCTTCTGGAATAAACTAGAGGCCCTTGGTCTCAAAATAGCTCCACCAGTGCCCTCACTCTTCACCTTCAATATCAAAGATCCTCGACTAAAGGAGCTTGCTGGAGTATCGTTCCCCCATTGCACCATCAAAATAGCCGGAACAAAGCTCGAAGAGTCCGGTCCCCTGCTGATTACCCATTGGGGGCTCAGCGGTCCTGCCATTTTGAAGCTTTCAGCCAGAGGAGCACGCGATCTAGCCGTTATGGGCTATCAATTTGAGGTCATCATAAAGTTCCTCGATGCTCCTACATATGAATCTGCCAGAAGCCTCCTGGAAAACAGAAAATCAGAGAGTCTCAAAAAGAATATTGGAAACGTGATGCCGGAACTGCCAAGAAGATATTGGCAGTCCCTGCTTGATTTCTGCCAAATAAGTCCTGAAACCAAAATGAACGACCTTGGCAAAAAAGCGCTCAATAAGCTCACAGAAGAGCTTTTTCAAGCACGATTCACAGTTTCTGGTAAGAGTACTTTCAAGGAAGAATTTGTAACCTGCGGCGGGGTAGAACTCAGTGAAATCAATATGGAAACGATGGAGTGCAGGAAATTTCCCAACCTTTACCTGTCAGGAGAAGTAATAAATATAGATGCTTTAACAGGCGGGTTTAACTTTCAAGCCTGCTGGACATCATCTTGGATTATTTCATCAAATATTTAAATTATATCTACTAGTTGTCATCTTTGATTTTTCGCCTGGTGCCATATGATCGCATTAGAAACATCTCGGCTGTCCCTTCGTGATTGGAGGATTGAAGACCTAAGGCCCTATGCACGTCTCAACAGCGACAAGAAGGTCATGGCCTATTTTCCCAAAATACTCACCTGGGAAGAGACGGAGGCCCATTACCTGAAAATGAAAAGTCACATCGAGCAATACGGATTTGGTTTTTGGGCAGTTGAGGAGCGTATTTCCGGTAGGTTCATTGGTTTTATCGGACTACAGTGGACAAATTTTGACGCTGAGTTCACCCCATGCGTGGAAATCGGTTGGAGGCTTGACAAGCGGTATTGGAGAAAGGGGTACGCCTCTGAAGGGGCTCAAGCCTGTCTGGATCATGCTTTTCAGAAACTCAATCTGGAAGAAGTCTATTCATTCACTTCCAAAATTAATGTGCCGTCCGAAGGCGTCATGAAAAAGGTTGGGATGACAAAACTCAGGGAGTTCGAACACCCCCTTGTGGACAGTCGAAGCAAGCTCTCAACGCATGTATTGTACAATATGACGGTCGATAGCTGGCTGCTGATAGCTCAAAATGGTTAATCAACCGGCAGTTGGCCTAACTCCGTGTTGGACAAGATCATCAGTTTTGGGTAGGTTGTTTATCACGAAGGATATTAGCTTCGCCTCATGGACTATAAGATCGTATTTCTTGATATCGACGGTACACTGCTCAATCCCGATCATGAGATTACTGCCGGCACAGCAGCTATTATTCGGCGACTTTATCACGATCTGAAGATACGTGTGGTGCTCGCTACCGCCAGACCCTACCATGGTGCCTATTTTTTCAGAGAGCAGCTCGGCCTGGGTACCCCAATGATCAACTTCAATGGTGCATTGATTGTTGATCCCGATGGCGGGCATCAGGTCAGTCATCAAATTGATCATCAAACTATTAGAGCTGTCGCCAAAGCAGTCGACGAGCATCACCTCAACCTGGCCTTGCACGACCACCAGGCTAGCTATGCAGTCAAGCGCGACAACTGGATTACCTTAGAGGAAGGCCTTACTAAAACCAAGGCCTTTATCGGGCCAATAGATGAAATCTTCGAAAAGTGGGCTCAACGTGGCAGCCACACTGCCAACAAGCTCATGGCCATGGGAGAGCCGGCCAATATTACAAGGCTGGAACATCACCTAAAGTCTAATCCAGACATTGATCTGACCATCAATATCTCTCACCCCTCCTATCTGGAGATCACACACCCGCTGGCTTCCAAGCACCTCGCCATCCAGCATGTCCATGAGGCGTTTGGTTTTGACCGAAGTGAGGTAGTGGCCATTGGCGACTCTTTCAACGATCTGGAGATGATCAAGTACGCCGGACTTGGTGTAGCGATGGGCAATGCACACCCTGACGTTAAAGCCATTGCCAATCGAGTGACTCTAGCTAATGATCAGGAGGGTGTGAGGGTGATGCTGGAAGAGTTATTCGGTCATTCTGATACTTAAATCAATCCCAAATGAGCACTTTCGCAGATAAGTTAATGGACTACTACAGTGGGCTTACTGCTCCAGAAGGGCTACCTGCTGATGTCAAGGTGATGAACCCTTATCAGAATAGTGACACGGTCGCCGTGGCTTCAACCTTCTATCATCAGTACTATAATGATAATGAAGAACGATACATCTGTTTCGGCATCAATCCGGGAAGATTTGGCGCAGGGGTCACAGGTGTTCCATTTACTGATCCCATTATTCTCAACGAGGTTTGTGGCATAGTACATCCTTTTGAACTAAGAGGTGAGCTTTCATCCAGGTTTATCTACGAAATGATAGCCGCCTTTGGAGGACCCGAATCATTCTTCTCAAGGTATTATATCTCCGGGGTTTCCCCACTTGGTTATTTGAGAGAGGGTATCAACTTGAACTATTATGACATCAAAGGCCACAAGGAGCTTTTTGAAGATTATGCAGTGAATGAAATCAGAAAGCAGTTTGAACTAGGCATCTCAAGAAAGACCGCTTTTAGTATCGGCAAGGGCCAAAACATAAAATTCCTCAATTGGCTCAATAGTAGGCATCAGCTCTTCGAAGAGATCATTCCATTGCCTCACCCCAGGTGGGTCATGCAATATCGGCTCAAGCGAAAAGCAGAGTTTATCCAGGAGTATGTTGATATACTAACCCAATACTAAGGCTGAGCTCAACGCGCACTAACTTACGCCAGGTCATATAGCCACTCTTCACATAAATGTCATTCCGATTAAGGGCGTGGTTAGCTATTTTACATTTTCACTAAACCACAGAATGATGAAACTAGCTTTTCAATTGCTTCTTCTGGTCTTTGCCTTACCAGGAATAGCACAAGTATCAGACGTTTTCGAACCGATCGACATCTTCAACCTCGAGTATGTCACCGACCCTCAGATATCTCCTGATGGCTCCAAAGTCATCTACTCCAGGAACTTCAAAGATGTGATGACCGACCGCAATCTTTCCAACCTCTGGATCACCAATTTTGACGGTAGTCAACATCAGCCATTAACTACCGGAAATCAGCGCGACTTTCAGCCTGTGTGGTCGGCAGACGGGTCGCAGGTACTGTACAAGTCCAACAAAGATGGCTCGGTGCAGCTCTACCTCAAATGGCTGGATGGAGGCGCAGAAGCAAAATTGACAAACCTGCAGCAGTCACCTGGCCGCATTAGCTGGTCACCCAATGGCAAGCAGCTCGCCTTCACCATGTTCGTACCGAAGAGTGACCCCTCTCCGATCAAAATGCCCGCCAAGCCTGATGGGGCCAACTGGAATGATCCTCCCAAGTACATCGACGATATGCAGTATCGTCGCGACGGGGGTGGCTATGTCAAGAGCGGCAATAATCAGATCTTCCTGTTGTCAATAGATGGAGGAACACCCAGACAGCTGACCGATGTGAAATACAATCTCGGCTCACCGATCTGGTCGAGTGATGGGCGCAAACTCTACTTCTCAGCCAACATGCACGATGATGCTGAGTTCGATCCCCTCAATAGCGAGGTTTATGAACTAACTATAGCCACAGGAGATATTAAAGCATTGACCAGCCGTCAAGGTCCGGATAGTAACCCGGTATTATCGCCTGACGGTAAGATGATCGCCTATACGGGATTTGATGATGAATATCAGGGCTATCAACTGAGCCGCCTTTACACAATGAACACAGACGGGAGCAATGCTAAGTTGATCTCTGGAGATTTTGATCGCGATATTGGTAACGTCACATGGAAAAGTGACGGCAAAGGTTTCTTCTTTCAATACACTGACAAAGGAGTGGTGAAGATTGCTGAGATGAACCTTTCTGGTAAGGTGACAGATATCGTGGATGGCCTGGGCGGCACGGCCATAGGCCGACCCTACGCTGGTGGAGACTTCAGCGTAAGTAAGAACAATCGATACGCCTATACTTATGGTAAGACCAATTTACCCGCGGACCTTGGAGTGGGTGAAAAAGGAAGCAGCAAAGTCCTTACATCGCTCAATGCCGACCTTTTTGAGCATAAAGAATTGGGTACTGTTGAGGAAATCTGGTGGGAGTCATCCTTCGACCAGCGTAAGGTACAGGGCTGGATTGTCAAGCCTCCCAAGTTTGATCCCAATAAGAAATATCCCTTGGCACTGGAAATCCACGGTGGCCCCTTTGCGGCTTATGGCCCTACTTTCTCAGCAGAGGTGCAGCTCTATGCAGCAGCAGGCTATGTCGTGCTCTATACCAATCCTCGTGGCAGTACCAGCTATGGAGCAGAGTTTGGCAACCTTATCCATCACGACTATCCCAACAACGACTATGACGACCTTATGAGCGGTGTGGACGCTACTATCGCAAAAGGCTACATCGACGAGGATCGACTTTTCGTGACTGGTGGTAGCGGCGGTGGAGTACTCACGGCATGGATCGTGGGTAAGACGGATCGATTCAAAGCTGCAGTAGTGGCCAAGCCCGTGATCAACTGGTACAGCTTTGTACTTTATGCTGATAATCCTGGCTACTTCTATAAGTACTGGTTTCCAGGCTTGCCCTGGGATCACATGGAGCATTATATGAAGCGGTCACCGCTGAGCTACGTGGGCAATGTGACCACCCCCACGATGCTGCTCACAGGCGAAAGTGACTTCCGTACCCCAATCCCGGAATCGGAGCAGTTCTACGCAGGCCTCAAGCTCAACAAAGTAGAATCGGCTATGGTACGAATACCTGGTGCGTCACATGGCATTGCCTCCAGACCCAGCAACCTGATTGCCAAGGTCCAGGCGGTCTTGACCTGGTTCAATAAATATAACGAGGAGTAGAGTAGGTCGCACCTCAAATAAATAGGCTTATCTCGAAAGCTTCCAGAATGTCTGGTTGAGCCTGTCGAAACTTAGTTCAATAACTCGACTAACATTTCGACGAGCCTACCTGCTGGAGAGGCAGGCTCAATATGACACTCGATCAAGAGCGTACATTTCGAGACCTAACATTTGGGTTTCAAACGCACAAATTCCAATGACGTATAGTTCCCCAATTTTGGTCATCCTGAGGCTCTCGAAGGATTCTTTGCAGGGTTTCGCAACAAGTCTTAGAGAGCCTCAGACTGACAGCTATAAATACGTCATTGGTAGATAAGCCTGATCACTTATAAATAAGAGCTGACGGCTACAAAAACTTAATGCCCAGGTTAAATCCTAGATAAGAATAAGTAATTGAATCTTTCGCCGGAGGCGCAAAATTGTAGGTAATAGAAGGCACGATGGATACACTTCCTGCAGGGATATCCACACCGATTTTAGGACTTAGCCCAAAATGGAAATTCTTTGCAGTAGAAGTGAAAAGTCCAATATCGACTCGATCTTCGATCACCATACCACCAACTCCCAAGCTAAACAATGGGCGAACATCCAGGTCGTCTGTTCCTACATAATAGGTCACATTTGCCATGATCGGAATCGCATTAACGTAGCTGTATCGTTTACCACGAATTGTGACGTCAGCACCGTTAGACTCTGTTTCATAAAGACCGTTATCCGGACCCACATCCTGAAACACGTTCCAACCAAGCTTCAAGCCGATTGCCAATTCATCATCTATTAGATACTGGTATTCGAGCCCAAACCCTCTTCCTGAAAAATTACCTACAACATCTGAGAGCTCACCCATGGGCAATGCTGTCTGATAAGATAGCTCTACTTGAGATTGAGCTTGCATACTTAAAGGCGCCATCATAGCACATACAATAGCCATGACGGTCAATTTAATATTTCTTGTCTTCATGATTATCTGGCTAGGTAAGGTGAATCATCAAAGGCCTGATTGATCCCATCAGTATACCTTTTTTCAATATTTGATCCCTGCAGGAGTCCGTTCATGGCTCCTTCCCAGAGGAGAAGGTAAGATCCATTGTCTCCGGTCGCAGGCTGTGAAGGATCGATCATCTCTATGAGTATAGTGCCAATCTGATAGCTATAGACTGTACCACCGCCCCAGCCTGGGTAGCCGGGATAGCCGGGATAACCAGGGTAGCCGGGATAACCAGGGTAACCCCAACCGGGCCACCAGCCCCACCAGTCCCACCAAATCACACCAGATCTGTTGGTGTTGATCACTGTGACAAAAACCAGTGCATCCGAGCCATTCACCTCAGGATCTTCTTCCTTTTCCCAGCCATAGCTCTCGAGATTACTATTCACCAAACTCAGAATGCGAAGCTCATCCACTCTACTCAACTCGTCACCTTCATCTCCGATATAAACCACCGTATCCGGCATGAAATAATCATTGTAACCATTCAATGACACATCAGGTCGGGCAGTCACTACTATGTCAAGCTCGTCGACAAACTCCGGACTGTCAGGATAGCATGATGCCAGGAATGTAACAGCCGCGATACACAGGCTGTACTTCCACCTACTTACTCTCATTTTCATCTTTTCTTTAAAATTGTTAATCGTGGCTGCAATTTAGCCACATCAGTGCTTAAAATGTAGTTTTTAAACTTTCAATAAGTCGGTTTTACGAACTAGCTCAACAGTGAATAGCGAACCTGCCATTGTCCATCTTTGGCCCATCTGATCCAGCCTTCGCCGACCTTCTGATAGCCATCATCCAGCAACTGCACTTTTAGCCACTCCCCCTTGACCATGATCGGTGCAAGCAATGAATAATTGGCCGACACTTCCGAGGCATGATCCAGCGCTTTGATGCGCACCGGATTGGTAGTCCGATCAAGAGGCTCTACACTATGTACACTTATCAGGAATTGGGGCCAATAGCTCAGGCCTACACTGAAAGCATCCACCCAAGCTGTTTGGCCTGTGGAGCGGTTGACCTCTAACTCTACCCAGTCTCTACCTACCGTAATGGCCTTATGAAGCAGTATGCCATAGTCGAGCTTCATGTACTCAGGGAAATACCACGGAGGTGCATAGGTGATCTGATAATCATGCTCCGTCCGCTGGAAAACGATACTGTCGATCGGAGTATGTTCATCTACTTGCCTCTCAAGATTGGGATTGTAGAAATACAGCACAGGATACTCCTCAAACTTAGGACTTGCTATCCCAAGAGATCGAATGGCCTGGTCACCGTCTTGATAATTTTCTGGTAAGGAGAGCGCACCATCAATCAAACCGTCCGCTGTGGCCTTCCTCATCTGGAGTGCTCCGATAAGGAGTATAACCAGCACGACACTGACTATGTTGATTCTTATGATCTGTGAAGTGGTGGCATTTCTGAAGACATAAATGGCAAAACCCAGTCCTACGGCTGCACCCATGAGAGCAGAAATGGCTGCAGTACCCGCTCCGGCCAATCCTGAAGGTCGCTCAATGGTAAAGGCTACAATAGTACCTCCTACAAAAAATCCCAATAGCGTCAGGATAAGAAAAAGAGTAGCTATGCGCAGGCTTTTCATATCACTTCCCTCCTCCCAGGCCTTCTACAGCAGCTTTCATTACGGCCCGGGCATTGGGGCTCCACCATTGGGCGACCGACTTATGAAGTATGCTATCAATGTCGATATCGACCTTCTCAAGCAGTTGCTTTTTAATATTCATCTTGGTGCCTCTTAGCGCGCCATCATCAGCTCTGAGCAACTGCTGCATCTTGCGCTCTGCGGTCGGCAACAACTCGTCAAGCGGTACCAGCTGATCCACCAGTCCCATCGCCAGGGCCTCCTGTCCCGAATGCAGCTTGCCTTCCATAAGGTACTGATGCGCCCGACGCTCGCCAATCCAATGAGCGTAGAGATGGAAAATCCCTTCGGTGACCATGATCGCCAATGGTACCTCATTGAGCCCAATGACGTATTTGTCGCCACTCGCCATATATCTGAAGTCACAACAAATAGCAATAACACAACCTCCTGCCGGACTAAACCCGGAAATGGCAGAGATTAAGGGCTTTGA
This sequence comes from Cyclobacteriaceae bacterium, assembly GCA_965229505.1. Taxonomy (GTDB): domain Bacteria; phylum Bacteroidota; class Bacteroidia; order Cytophagales; family Cyclobacteriaceae; genus UBA6059. The sequence goes on along the minus strand of OZ245881.1, from coordinate 3,346,763 downwards.
AAACCTGTTAAGCGCCACCACCATTTTCAGGAAATTACCCCAGAACTCTTCACTCCCCTTTTCATCAAGGTGATATAGCTCCTTGATATCCAGCCCCGCAGAGAAATAATGCGGCTGCCCTGTGATAATCACTCCTCGAACGGCTGTATCGCTTTCAGCAGCATTGATAGCTGATGTCAACTCACTGATCATCTCCAGACTAATGGCATTGACCTTGCCATTACTGAGTTGGATGATCTGGTAATCATTGGTGTTGGAGATCTGTAGGGTGTTCATGGCTTTGCAGTTGTACATTCCGCCAGGATAGCGGTGATTTATTTATATTGACAGCCAAATTACAACCAACATGATCAAAAAGCTACTCCTTCTATTGCTGATTGCCCTGCTCGGGTTAGTGCTTGTCCTTTTCTTCAACTACTTCACATTTAGTTCGAAGCAAACCCAGGTGGACTCTATACCTCCGATGGCGATAGATGATGCCACCCTGCAGCGCTTCTCCGACGCTATTAAGTTCGAAACGGTCTCTTACCAGGACACAGCTGATTTTCGTTCGGCTCCCTTCGAAGGATTCAATGCCTATCTGAAAGCGCAATTTCCTTTAATCGATAGCCTACTTACCAGGGAAGAAGTAGGACTAAGCTTACTCTACATCTGGGAAGGTGCTGATCCCTCTGCCGCTCCGGTGGTGCTCATGTCACACATCGATGTGGTGCCTGTAGATGAGAATACATTGGCTGATTGGGAAGCACCTCCATTTTCCGGTAGGATACAAAACGACAAAATCTATGGTCGCGGCACCATGGATGACAAAATCAGCCTGATGGCCATCTTAGAAGCTGTCGAGCGGCATCTCGCTGCTGGCACGGTACCCAGGCAGACGATCTATCTGGCATTTGGTCATGATGAGGAGATCGGTGGCGAGCATGGCGCTAAGGTGATTGCAGAGAAATTGGCCGGAGAAGGCGTCAAGCCGGTATTTGTACTGGATGAAGGCGGCTATGTCGCAGATGGCATGGTCCCGGGGTTGGACAAGCCGCTGGCTGTGATCAACGTGGCGGAGAAAGGCTATGTGTCCTTCGAATTGAAAATCACCACCAAGGGTGGGCATTCTTCTGCCCCTCCGGCAGACAACACTATCGGGTCTCTGGCGAAAGCCATTACCAAATTGGAAGAAAATCAATTTGAGACCCGCATGGTGGAGCCTATACGATGGCAGATCGAGCATATCGGACCTGAGTTTCCATTTGTACAAAAGCTCGTTTTTGCCAACCACTGGCTGTTTGGCAGTCAGATCATCGAGGCGCTGAGCGGCTATACCACCACCGCCCCGACCATGTTTAACAGTGGTGTCAAAGACAATGTGATCCCGACCACCGCCACCGCAGTGGTCAACTTCAGGATACTGCAGGGTGAAACAGTCGAGGATATCCGTCAACACATCATCGATGTGGTGGCTGATGATCGCATCACGCTCAGTACAGTGAGCAATGTCAACGAACCCTCCGCTATCTCGACCATTGATAGTGAGGCCTATCGGAATATCGAGAAGACGATACGTCAGATCCTACCCAACGCCATCGTATCACCGGGGCTCGTAGGTGGCGGCACGGATGCCAAGCACTGGGAGGGGATCGCCGAAAACGCATATCGCTTCTTCCCTATCCGTATATCTGAATCCAACCGGACAGGCTTCCATGGCATCAATGAGCACATCGCCGTGGAGAACTACAAAGAGACAATTCGCTATTATCATCAGCTGATTGTTAATCTAAGCGAGTAGGTGGGTTGGGGACAGGGTGCATTCAAAATATCATGCACTTGTGTATTTTACATTAATGTTAGTTGCAATTGCTACCAGGAAATAAAATCATATGAAACAATCTTTATATATCCTTTTAACTGTGTTCTCAACACTTCAGGCAAATGCTCAGAAACCAGATTCGGAGGCTTTGCTGAAAGAAGGCAAGCAATTGTACAAGCTTGAAAAAGCAGCGTGGTATTCAACCGATCATTTTCTTGCGAATTTCTCAGATAAGAGAGACAGCATCGGTGGATATTTATCCTATCAAGGAAGCGATCAACAAGTCTATTCTATCTTTTTCAGTAGATATGACAACAACAGAATTTTAGCGAGATATCAATTTGACACTAACCCAACCCCAACCCCGAATACTGTCGATACGGAAATGAATTCTCCAATTGGAAATGAATCGGACTTAATTGCAATTCGTCAAGATGCAATGATGATGTTAACTACAAATCCAGATGACTTTTTCACATACTATGAAAATGCTTCCTTTAATCCAATTCCATTGATAGATGGGAAAAACAGAAAAGTTTACATTTTAACTGCATCACAAAAACAAGGGTCTGTCTTCATCGGAAATGACTATGTCCTCAAATACAACTCCAAAAACAAATTAAAGAGTAAAGCCAAACTACATAACTCACTTATCGAACTTCCTTATAAGGGTCCCAATGAGCAAAAAATATCCGCAACAATGCACACTCATATTCTTTCTAATCACATCGAACCAACGGATATCTGCACTTTACTTCTTTATAAAGATTATGTTGATTGGTCACAACATTATGCCATTAACAAGGACTACATTTCAATACTTGATCTTGAAAAAGAGAATTTGATAATAATGACGAAAAAAGCTTTTGACAAGATTCAAAAAAGCAACTAGTCGAGTAAATAAAGGGGAATCACACCGCTAAACCTCTCACAGAACCGTGCAGGGACTCCCAGTCGTGAACCTCTCGATTCATACGGCTCTTATTATGCAGTCAAACTAGCCTGAACTTCTTGTCAGACCAACTTATATCCCAATGACCAATGATAGAATAAGTTTGGATATGAGTGGGGTTTTATCAGTCAGGATATTTTTGTGGGGATTGGAAAGTCCGTCACAAGTTTTAAATTTATATCAAGGCGGGGCTATGTATGAAAAGAGAGGTTAGCTCCTGGTGCTCACCTAGATATCCTATCTTTAAGTTATTATAACAACTGCTTCTGGGAATAGTAATATCCAGGGAAGCTAAAGCTTAGCATATATGGACTTCAGAGTCCTAATTACTAACTTTAAGAGATGACGATTGAGCAACGAAAAATATCCTTGATCAACTGGATAACCAATCTGGATGACGAAAATGTAATTAACAAAATTGAGGGTTACCGAAAAACTTCAATTAACTCCCTACCAAAAGAGATAGTGCAACTTCTTAACAATTCAGCAGCTGAACCCATTGAGGATTGTGTCGAGCATACTTCGGCTCAAGACATCTTAAATAGGAAAGAGTAATGAAGAAGGTGATCTGGTCTCCAACTGCCAGAAAATCACTCAGACGAACATCAGCTTTTATATCCGAATTCTGGAATGAACAGATAAAAACGGAATTTCTGAACCAATTAAACTTTCGGATTGCTCAGATAAGAAAGAACCCCGAACTTGCTCCTACTTTCGAGGATAGTGAAGTCAGGAAGCTGGTAATTCATAAGACAGTTTCTCTCTACTACCTGAATTTACCTGAACATCTGAGGCTTCTATTAGTCTGGGACAACAGACAAGATCCTGCTAAACTTTACCAAGATTTAACAGATGCGAACCGACGCTGATCTGGCATATGTCTTAGTGCATTCTGGCGGATTATAATGCAACTCGACCGTGATTCCTGCCGTTGAGAAAAGGCAGTACGTTCTACCAACTTTTCCTCGCAGGAGATTTTTATTTACAGAATGTAGTGCTAATTAGAACCGTTGTGAGCACCGGCGGATTTCACTATTTTAGTGCTGTTCGTTAAGTGAGAGCACACGCCTCATACATGGACGTTGTGCTCAATTAGCGTACTTCCGAAAATGAGTCATAAACTGCAAGACATAACTTTATATTATCCAGAATCAAGTGACGCTGAACTAAAGAAACGGTTTGCGGGAATATCACATGTAGTGACTGATCTTTACATTCACTTTCTTGATTCATACAAACCACCCAAAACGAGTCGAATTTCAGTAAAGCTTGGTTATAATATTGAATTGATGGATTACGCAGGTAGTATTCTTACAATGTACCATTCTCCATTTGATGGCGAGGCATTTTGGGAACTATCTGAACAAAAACAGAAACTACGGATACTTGAAATTACTCATGAGGCAACAAGAAGATGTTGTGACAAATTCGGTTGGGATCGACATGTATTTGAAACTGCCTACAAGAAAGTGATTGGGGTCGACTTTCGATACGAAATAGAACTTAAACATAAACTATCCCCAAACCGAAAAAAGAAAGCATGCCTAACTCTGGAGAAGAACGGTAAGTGTGCAATAATTTCAGCTTTATTAATGAACGTAAAAGGTGAACGACTAAATAAAGTTGAACTTATCCGATTGCCTCAGCACGAAATGTTTTACGGAACAATAATTAAAAGAAACAAATGGTTTGGAGACGAATTCGGCGTTTATGATAGTGACGAGGAACTTCAAATTCTGGCTGATATTGAATCAACCGAACGGATTTTGAAATTTCTTCCTAACAAGCATTCGCAAGAACGACTAGAGAAAGCTGTAAAACAACTGACATGTCCTGAAATTAACAGCCGAGAGGAATTTGAAGCCTGGATGAAAGGAGAACTTAGCGCAAAAAACGCTGATGATTGAATGGGGTTATATCAGTCAGGATACTGTTGCGGAGATTGGAAAGTCCGCCACACCTGGTTGCCCGTTAGATTAAATGCCACAGCACTGGCAACTATCATCTCGACTTTCTAAATTTCTGCATATGAACGTCATGCAAATAATTAAGATGCAAGTCAATGACATTAGTCACCCTATTCATAAGCCAGGTTTTCACTACCTCTTGCTGTCCTTCTTTTTGACGTTCGTTACCGCATTCGCTTTCGCCCAGGAAAGCGCACCTAATGCCACCCCCTCCTTGCTACTCGGTCAAGGCGATCAACTTCCGCGTGTGAAAGCAGAGATTGCAGCGGGCAACCCAGTGTTTGTAGCAGCCCTGGGAGAAATCGTCGAAGAAGCCGATGAAGCCCTAGGACAACCTATGGTCAACGTAGTTGACGAGGGTGCCTTACCTCCGAGCGGCGACCCACACGACTACTACAGCTACAGTCCATATTGGTGGCCAGATCCTGAGAATCCGGATGGCCCTTACATTTGGCGCGACGGAGAAACTAATCCTGATCGTAGTACTTCAGACGTCTCGCGGATTGAAGCCATGGTTGACAGAGTCACATCGCTCGTACCCGCTTGGTATTTCACCGGGGACGAACGTTACGCTGAAAGCGCTGTTGAACAACTTCGTGCCTGGTTCCTCGATCCTGAGACGAAGATGAATCCCAATGTGGATTTTGGCCAGAAACGTCGTGGACACAGTTATAATAGCCCCTCGGGAGTCCTGGAGGCATGGCGCATGCACTGGGTGATCGATTGTGCGATTCTATTGGAATCCTTTCCGGGATGGACAGCAGAGGACGCAAAGGCATTGCGCGGTTGGTTCAGCCAATTTGCCACCTGGATGGTCGATAGTCCTACGGGTATCGAAGAGTCCATGCAGCCCAACAACCATGGTTCCTGGTATAACGCCCAACTCATTCTTTACGCACTCTATGGCGAAAACTTCGATCTAGCAAGGAAACAACTTGACGGCATGCCCGCACGCATATTTTCACAAGTCTTTATCGATGGCCGCCAACCACAGGAGCTCATCCGCACCCGGTCACTGAACTACAGTATTTACAATGCCCGGGCGCTAATCACGGTGGCCCGACTCGGTCGCCATCTCGACTATGACCTCTTCGCCTATCGCAGTTTAGAAGGCCGTAGCATAAGGCTGGCAGTCGACTATATGACACCATTTATTCTCGGCGAGCAGGAATGGCCTATTGCGCAAACTTCCAGAATCTCCTCTTCCATCGCCCATCGTTCAATTACTCGATCCACTACCGGAAGGCTGGTAAACCTTGTCTGCTCCACTACCCATTCTGAGATTTCATCTCCTGCCCCATCGTCTTTCTTTCAGAACCTAGGCCTGCAAAACGTCGTGCCTTGTAGCCAGGATTTGTCAAAACAGCTCAGATCAATCGCTTTCCTTGTTCCAACGGCACAAAAAAAGCGAGAGCTGCAATATGCCGCTCTCGCTTCAGTGATATTAGTTATGAACGATATTAGTCGATCACGCGAACATTAACCGCGTTAAGACCTTTTCTTCCTTCTTCTACATCAAACTCTACAGAGTCATTCTCTTTAAGATGATCAATTGTACCACTCTTGTGTACAAATACTTCTTCCTGATTTGACTCATTCACGATGAAACCGAAACCTTTCTCGTGGTTGAAAAACTTTACTTTACCTTTTTCCATTTTAAAATATATTGATTAATAATTATTCGATGCTAGCTATTCAATCTTTACAAACTGATCGAATACCGTTCAAGGATAGATTTATCAATTGATTATCAATGAACGGAGCGCAAAGATACAAGAATAGTGAAATTAGTGACTATTAACTCGAAAAAGCTTTACTACAGGGTGATCAGGCAGTAGCAGGCACGAGCTGCTCTTCTCCTCTGCCCATTCGCTTGAGCATTTTGACATGACTAGCCACTGCAGATCTGAACGTACGCTCCTCCAGATAAGGAAGGCCAAACTCAGCTGTAGTTTCCTTTACTATGTCAGTGATTTTGGGATAATGGATATGACAAATATTAGGGAACAAGTGATGCTCTATTTGTCTATTTAACCCCCCTATGAACCAGGACAAAATTTCGTTTTTCGGTGCGAAGTTAGTTGTCGTGTACAATTGATGAACCAACCAGTTCTGATTGATTTTTTCATCTTCCTGCTTCACAAACATCGTATCAGGCATTACATGAGCCGTTTGAAATACAAGGCTCAAAGATGCTCCTGCTACCAAATGCATGAATACGAACATCGAAAGGGTAAGCCAAACAGGAAAATCAAGGAAGTAGATGGGAGCCCCTATCATCACCGTATGATAGACGACCTTTCTAAAGGTCATGATCACCAAATGCGTATTAAAGTCTTTTCCGCTTTTGATTAGACCTCTTTCCTTATACTGGAAGATTTTAACGAAATCTTTGACAGTAACCCATACAGCCGTGGAGATACTGTAGAAGAAAAACGCGTAAATGTGCTGGTACCTGTGAAACCATCTGAGTGGTTGATTTGGAGAAAATCTTAATACAAATCGCGGCTCGATATCCTCATCAGCCTCTTCGATGTTGGTATAAGTGTGATGAAGCACATTGTGCTGTATCTTCCAAATCTTCGGGTCAGCTCCTAAGATCGTAGTAGACAATCCCACAAGAGAATTTACCCACTTGGTTTTAGAATACGAGCCGTGCAAAGAATCATGCATCACCGAGGTGCCTATAAAGGCCATACCCAGTCCCATGATTCCCCAAAGTGCAAAAAGTGCTACGAGGTTCGTAATACCGGAAAATAAGATGATAAGGAAGGGCGCGATATAGATTGCAAGAACCAATATCGTCTTGAAAATCATTTCGCCATTGGCGTTGATCTGAATGTCATTTTCATCAAAATAGGCTGAAACTCTCTTTTTAAGAGTGGCAGTGTATTCTGAATGAAGGTTATTAGAAAATTTGTACTTAGTGACTGGTTTAGCCATGTGATAATGTTGTTAATCCCTGGGAAGCCATATCTAACCTATTTAAGTATCGGTGCATAGCTGATTTCGGGGTACTTTCAATTCAGACACGAAGCTTTTTCGTGACTATCGCGGTTCACTGATGAGCAAGTTCATGACCCAAAAGCCGCGAACAGTAAAATTAGGGGTAAAAACGTTAGCAAACTATCAATGGCATTAATAACTCTTCAGGCACATTTTCATAAAAGGGTATCTAATTGATTAGGACTCAGAGCGCAAATCCGCCAAACTACATTTATCTAACCCCAAAGCACCTTTCACATACCTGATGAAAATCAGTTCAGAGTACGCAGTACATCAGACAGAACCCTCGTTGATAGCATTACTTTCGCTATAGAGATCAACACTATCAAACGAACAATATGAAAGCTATTACAATATTATTCCCGACTGACTTTTCCATCAGAGCAAACAATGGTCTTACTCAAGTAGCCCATATCTCGTCAAGGATAGGTGCAAAGCTAATCATCTATCACGCCTACCCCCGACCTTACTCTGAGAGCGGGTCAAAGGAACATGTAGATAAAATGCTACTTCAAATGGAACGGGAGATTGAGCGAAAGTTCAAGGCCTACCCAAATCAGATCGCTGCTTTGAAGGAAATAGAGTGCGAGTTTGTAAAAGAACTTGGACTTTTCACAGAAGGGCTTATCAACCGATCACGACGTAAGGAAGTCGATATGGTCGCCATGCCTACAAAAGGCGCGAAAGGTCTTGGCATGATTTGGGGTACCAAGACGGGCACTGTCGTAAAATCAATTGACAAACCGATCCTGGTGATACCCGATAATACAGACCTCATTAACATATCGAAGGTTGGGCTTGTATGTGACTACAGCAACCAAACGGACTACCACCCTCTTGACTTCATGCACGATCTCATAGCAGCGCTCGATTTGCACGTGGATACCGTCACACTCAATAAGAGTGAAAGAGAAATGACTCCTGAAGAAAAAGGCTATCAGCAGGTCGTTAGTAAAAAGCTAAAGGAGGTATCCAAGAGCTTTAGCTTTACTTCTCACAGTTATGTCGATAATGGCATAATTGACTATGCCAGAGAAAACGAGATCGGACTCATCACTATCCTACCCAAGGAATACAGTTTTCTTGAAAGCATTTTTCACGAAAGCTTCACCGAGCAGATGACTTTCCAAAGCCCGCTACCACTACTCATACTAAAATAACCATTGCCCATGAGCCAAGTAAGTAATCTCGATATCCTGACGGACAAGGTCTACCGAGAAGGGATCGAAAAAGCCGAGAACGATGCTAAGGAAATAAGAGCAAAAGCTAAAGCTGAAAGCGAACGTATGATCGCAGAAGCTCAACGCGAGGCTGAAAAGACCGTCACAGCAGCCAAACGAGAAGCCGAACGTATTACCCGTACAATGGAAAATGAGCTTCAACTCAAAGGACAGCAGTTGATTAACGATCTAAAAACGAGAATACACAAAACCCTTTCAAAGAAAATACTCGATCAACCTACTCGTGACGCTTTTCAAGATGTGCACTTCATTCAATCTGCTGTATTGGAGGCTATCTCTGCCTGGAATGCTAAGGAGGCGTTAGAAATTCAACTACCAAAAGACCTTGAAAAGCGCCTCCAAAAGAGCTTCGATTCGGAAATACGAAAGCGATCAAAAAACCTGATCGTCGAATTTAATCAGGAGCTGTCATCTGGATTTAGAATTTCAGAGCAAGGTGAAGGATATCAAATTTCATTTTCAGAGGAGGACTTCAAAGCACTTTTTAGTCCTTATCTACAGGAGCAAACCCGTAGAATACTATTTAATGAATCGGCATGAGCTATTATTATCTCATAGCAGGATTGCCGGATCTCAGCCTCAACAAGGCGATAGACGACAGAGGCAAAGCGAAATTGGATATCGGAGAACTGATGGACACCATCAACCGCAATCTTGAGCCAGACGATCTGACTCCATTTCGCTACCTGATATACCCTCATGATATTAGGAATTTCCTGACTGTCTTGTATAAAAAACATTATGATATAGCCGATTCGGCTTTTCTAAGCCCATGCTTAATTGACAAAGATATCATCGATAACTATTCTAAGCATCGCGGCGATTTACCTCCGTTTATGGCGGATTTCCTTAGGGAGTATGAAGATCAGTTTACATCGATGACACCAGAAGAGATGGAGGAGAAACTCTGGTCATCATACTATGATCAGGCGCTGGAATGCGACCCTTTTGTGGCAGATTATTGCCGTTTTGAACAAAAGGTCCGGCAGTTCTTCGCGGCATACAATAGCTCCCTTTTTGACTTCTTGAGCAATCCAGAGTTTGATGATCCTGCACTCAACCATGTTGGTGTAGGAAAATCACTGACCTCTGAAATTTTTAGGGATTTTCCATTTGTCGAAGCGATGGAGGAGTTAATATCCAATAAAAATCCCTTAGAGATAGATGCCTATTCCGATAGGGTCATATGGAACTACCTTGAGCAGAACGTAGGTTTTTTCGGTAGAGAGCAAGTCTATACCTATACGATCAGACTACTGATGGTGGCTAAATGGCAAAGAAGGAATAGTGAGAGGGGCGAACAATGCTTCATCGACCTTCAAGAGAATATCAAAAATAAAGTTCGTTCACAAAAAACAGCAGTCATATGACCAAAGGCAAAGTAATTGGTGTTGTCTCCAACCTCATCTCCATAGAGGCTGACGGACCCGTCACTCAGAATGAGATCTGCCTCATTTTGAGTGAAGGAAAAAAACTCAAGGCCGAGGTGATCAGGGTCAAAGGCAACATCGCATCAGCCCAACTTTTCGAGTCAAGCCAAACCATAAAAATGGGCAGTGAGGTAGAGTTTACAGCACAAATGCTGGAGGTAGAGCTAGGTCCTGGGCTACTCTCAAAGCGCTACGATGGTCTTCAAAATGACTTGTCTAAAATGGGTGGTATGTTCATAGAGACTGGTGAAGTAACCGAACCTCTGGATAACGATGTATTGTATGACTTCACACCTATCGCCAAAAAAGGCGATCGCGTTCGTGCCGGAGATTGGCTGGGAAGTGTGCAGGAAAACTGGATAGACCACAAGATTATGGTCCCCTTTGCACTACATGGTGAGTACACGGTAGAGCACATCGTCAAGAAAAATGACTATCGTATTACCGATGAAATCGCTGTACTTACTACCGAAAATGGCGGTAAACACAGTGTCACCATGCGTCAGAAATGGCCGGTCAAGCTCGCTGTAGAGGCTTATGCCAATAAACTACGGCCCTATAGCATCCTGCAGACAGGCCTGAGGGTGATGGATACTTTCAACCCGATAGCAGAAGGCGGTACTGGTTATATCCCAGGTCCTTTTGGTACAGGCAAGACCGTATTGCAACAAGCCATTGCCAAAAACAGTGAAGCTGATATTGTCATCATTGCCGCATGTGGTGAGCGTGCCAACGAGGTAGTAGAGATATTCACGGAGTTTCCGCAGCTCACAGATCCGGTGACCGGCCGAAAACTAGATGAAAAAATCGTCATTATCTGCAATACCTCCAATATGCCGGTGGCCGCACGTGAGGCTTCCGTGTATGTAGGCATGACATTGGCCGAGTACTACCGCAATATGGGACTGAAAGTGCTCATGCTTGCTGACTCTACTTCACGATGGGCTCAGGCACTACGTGAGATGTCCAACAGAATGGAGGAACTCCCCGGTCCCGATGCATTCCCGGTAGAGCTGCCAGCCACTATCGCCAACTTCTATAGTCGGGCGGGAACTGTAGAGTTACATAATGGATCCAGAGGATCAGTTACGTTCATCGGCACTGTATCCCCGGCAGGTGGCAACTTCAAAGAGCCTGTTACAGAATCAACCAGTAAGGTGGCGCGCTGTTTTTACGCGCTATCGCAAAAACGAGCAGATGCCAAGCGTTATCCGGCCATAGATTCACTGGCCTCCTATTCGAAATACCTGGATTATCCAGAGTTTGTCAAGAATACAAACGCTAACATCCAGGAAGGATGGGTGAAACTGGTCAAAAGAGCCAAGGATATCGTAAGGGATGGCATTGAAGCCAGAGATCAAATCAACATCCTCGGTGATGATGCCGTACCGGTCAACTACCATGTTAGCTTCTGGAAGAGTGAGCTGATCGATTTTGCACTCATCCAGCAAGACTCTTTCGATGATGAGGATATGAACTCACCGCTCAAAAGGCAGCAATATATGCTCAACACTGTCATGGAGATCGGTGAACGCGAATTTGATTTTGATGACTTTGAGCAGGTCGGTACTTATTTCAAAAAGCTGATCAACCTGCTAAAGCAAATGAATTATTCTGCATTTGAGTCGGATAACTTCAGGAAATACGAGCAGGACTTAAAGGAAGCCCTCAAAGAGGCTGAAAAAGAAACCACCCTGGAAACAGATAGCTGATGAAAAGGAAAGCATTTCAAAGGATTTATACCCATATATCGCGCATCACAAAGGCCACTTGCGAGGTAAAGGCAGAAGGCGCACGCTATGGTGAATTAGCGTGGGTCAATGACCGACCCGCCCAGGTCATCAGCGTGATGGACGACAAAGTCACCTTACAGGTCTTTTCGGGTACGGAAGGCATCTCGTCCAGGTCTGAAGTGGTGTTTTCAGGTCAGCCACCTCAGCTCAAAGTAAGCGACCTATTGGCCGGAAGGTTCCTCAATGCCTACGGAGAACCGATCGACGGTGGACCTGAGCTTGTTGGTGAATCTCGATTGATCAATGGCAGTGCGGTCAATCCTGTGAAAAGGGCTAAGCCATCAACCCTGATGGCTACCGGCATAGCAGGTATTGATTTGAACAACACCTTGGTGACAGGCCAGAAAATTCCATTTTTTGCTGATCCTGACCAGCCTTACAACCAGATTCTCGCTGAGGTAGCCATGCGGGCAGAAGCTGATAAGATCATTCTAGGAGGTATGGGGCTTTCGAATGATGACTATCTCTTCTTCAAGAATACATTCTCTCATGCAGGGGTATTGGACAAGATCGTTTCTTTCATCAACACATCAGAGAACCCACCTTTAGAACGGCTACTCATTCCAGATATGGCTTGTACCGCTGCAGAGTATTTTGCCAACGACAAAAAGCAAAATGTGCTCGTCCTCCTCACCGACATGACACTCTTTGCGGATGCGCTGGCTATTGTCGCCAACAAAATGGATCAAATCCCTTCTAAAGACTCTATGCCTGGCTCACTATATAGCGATCTGGCTCGGATCTACGAGAAATCTGTTCAGTTTGTGCACGGAGGTTCGATCACGATCGTAGCTGTCACGACACTGAATGAAGGAGATATCACTCATGCTATTCCTGACAACACCGGTTACATCACCGAGGGTCAACTGTTCTTAAAGCATGACACAGATATTGGTAAGACCATTATCGATCCGTTCCGAAGCTTGTCTCGTCTCAAGCAAAATGTGATCGGCAAGAAGACCCGGGAGGATCACCCTCAGGTGATGAATGCCTTAATCCGGCTTTATGCCGATGCTGTCAATGCAAAGACCAAGCGAGAGAATGGCTTTGACCTCAACGAATATGATCGCAGGTGCCTGTCATTTTCAAAAGAGTATGCCCTGGAGCTTTTGGCCGTAGACATCAATATCCCCGTGGATGAGATGCTCGACACAGGATGGAAACTGCTACAGAGGCATTTTGAAAAATATGAGGTGGGTATTAAAGAAGAGTTTATCGCAAAATACTGGACCAAAGAGGATACAAAACACCAACCGGCAATGAACGCTTAAGCTATGGCGCTGAAGTTCCACTATAATAAGACCACCATTCAGCAGTTTCGACGGCAGTTATCGATACGGGAGCGTGCTTTGCCTATTCTCAAAAACAAGGAAACAGCTCTTCGTAAAGAAGAAAAGCAAACGAGAAAAGTCATGGAGCGGCTGCAACAAGATAAATCAGAAGTAGAGCAGGCATTAACCCCTTTCGCTGGTTTTTGGACTGAGCTTCCAAAAATTCTTACGCTCGATGACCCTGGGGTTTATTATAAGAAGGTTGTGGGAGTCAGAGTGCCAGAGATCCAGGACATCAGCTTCAAAGTCGCTGACGTTGCATGGTGGCGTTATCCTGCATGGGTACCTGCCGCTATCGCAATGCTTAAAGAAGTCATCTCACTTGATATACAGATAAAGGTCAAAAGCCTGCAGGTAGAGGCTTTAAACACAGCGCGTAAAAAGACTACACAGAAGGTAAACCTTTATGAAAAAGTACAGATACCGGCCTATGAAGATGCGATCTTGAAGATCAAACGCTTTTTAGAAGATAAGGAAAACATTTCCAAAGCGGCACAAAAGATTGTCAAGAAAAGACAGGAAACGGGGGTGATGGCATGAAAGCACGTTTCAAAAAAATCGACCTGCTAATCCACTATAGGGATCGCCAACAGACCACATCGATGTTGCAGGAACTCGGTGCTATCCATGTAGAATTAGACGCTAACTTCAGAAGTGAGGACATAGAATCGCTTGAACTACAGACCACCCAGTTTAATCGTGCAATCGAATACATAGAATCCGTTGAAGAAGTCCCTAACGGAAATCCTAAGTTGCATGGAAAGAAGAAGCTAACCGCTACAGAGGTCGTCGAAAAAGCACTTGCGCTCAAGCATCAACAAGAAAATGACCAGCAAAAAGCGGAACTACTCAAAAAGAATAAACTCAGGCTTGAACCATGGGGTGATTTTGATCTGGCCAAGGTAAGTCGACTCGCCGAATCGGGGTTAAGCATTCACTTCTGCATTGCAGATAAAAAGGAATATCGCGAGGATGAGCTTACCAGGCTGACTTATACCATTGTCAACGAATCTGCGGATCGAATCTACCTTGTGGTCATCACCTCCAAAGATAATGTATTGCCGATACCATTTGAGGTGATCGAGCTCCCCACCATGAAAATCGCTGATATCTCTGAAAGAGAAGATCAGATCAAGCAGCGCCACAAAGAGCGAACTGATCATATACGCGATTTGGCCGCTTACCTACCTCAGGTCAGGGAAGAGCTTGTTCATATTGCTAACCATCGCAACCTGGCGCTTGCCCAAGGTAGTGGCAAAGAATACGCCGAAGGCCATATCATCCATTTGACAGGTTGGCTTCCGGCGGGCATGCAAGATCGGATTGTCCACTACATGGACAAGCAGCAGGTAGCATATACCCTCAGTGATCCAGCGCCAAAGGACAAAGTACCGGTACTTCTTGAGAATCCTAAGTACCCTAAATTATTTGAAGCGATCACCCGCATATTTCAACTGCCGGGCTATTATGAGATGGACCTCACCCCATTCATTGCGGTATTCTACCCTATACTTTTCGCCTATTGTCTTGGGGATGCAGGATATGGGCTCATTTTATTGATTGCTGCTATTGCAGGATGGTTTACCTTCCTTAAGGATAGCAAGAATATGGCCTTTCTGGGAATCGTACTCGGCATATTTACTACGCTCATGGGAATCGTAAAGTCCGGCAGTGTCTTTGGGATACCTACAACCAATGGTACTGACCACCCAGTATTACAGTACCTGGCGCAATATGTGATGATCCCTGACGATCGGGGTGTAGTATTCAATGCCTTTAATGTGGCGTTACTCATCGGGGTGGTACAGATCATTACAGGTATAGTAGTATCTATCATTAATAAGATCAAATACACAAGCTTTGTAGCGGGGCTACCGCAAATCGGCAAACTTCTGATGGTAGTCTCCTTGATATGGATGTTTCTTGCAGACATGCAGGGTGTAGTTGCTCTGCAGCCTCTGGCTATTATACGGCAGATAATGTTAGTATCGGGGGTGTTGCTTGTGATGTTTTTTCACGACATGTCCAGTCCTATTGTCACTAGGGCGGCCAGCGGCTTACTCCCTTTATTCTTCATCCTGACGGGAATCCTGGGAGATGTCCTCTCCTATGTCCGTCTGTTTGCCTTGGGTGTTGCCTCTGCTGTACTCGGCCTGGTCGTCAATCAAATCGGAATGCAGATCATGGGCGATACATGGTGGGGGCTGCTCCTGGGTATCATCTTCTTACTGCTTGGTCACGCGCTCAACTTTGCACTGGCAGCACTTGGATCATTCGTGCATCCGCTAAGGTTAACGTTCGTTGAGTTTTATAATAACGCACAATTCGAAGGTGGGGGAATCCCTTACAACCCTTTGAGAAAAATAAAATTGTCAAATTCTAAATAGAAAAATATGGAAGCTTTACCCTTAACTCTCGCTTTTATAGGCATAGGCTTGTTGGTCGGTCTCTCTGGTTGCGGTAGCGCCATGGGTACTGCGATAGGTGCTATGTCGACCGTGGGTGCACTGAAAAAACGCCCTGAGGCATTTGGTTCATTTATCGTATTGAGTGCCCTGCCTGGCACGCAGGGCCTATATGGCTTTGCGGGTTTTTTCATCCTTCAGGACCTGATCAACCCCGACATGACACTACTGCAAGGAGCCGGTATACTCGGTGGCGGCCTGGGACTTGGCTTGGCGGGCCTGCTCTCGGGCATGTATCAGGGCAAGGTTTGCGCCAATAGTATCGATAGCATTGGCTCGGGCAATGACGTCTTTGGACGCGCCCTCATCCTGGCGGTTTTCCCCGAGCTGTATGCAATTATTGCCTTTGCTTCATTATTTTTAATAAGGGGCATTCTTTAAGCAGCATAAAACCTACAATGATGAAAAATAACCCAATTCAAACGTACAAAGTAGCTATGGTGGGACTTGATCTCACCGAAATGGACGATCATCTGATCAGATATGCCGCTGCAATTTCAAAATTGCTATTACTTGATCGTGTCATTTTCGTGCATGTAGCTAAAGAGCTCCAACTTCCGGATGCGCTCATTGCGAAATACCCCGACTTGGTAGAACCCCTGGATGAAAGCATCGAGAATGACATAAAGGCAAAAGTGGCTGAGCATTTTCATGACGTTGATACCACCACCGACTGTATCGTCAAGGATGGCCATCCTATCGAGCAAATACTTAAGCTGAGTAAAATCAAAAATGTAGATCTCATCATGATGGGCCGTAAAAAAAGCCTCGATGGATCAGGAATAATGTCCAGCAAAATAGCTCGAAAATGTCCTTGTTCTATTTTATTCGTCACGTCAGAAGCAAATGCTCACATTCATAAAATTTTACTCCCTGTTGATTTTTCACATCACGCATCGCTTGCTATCGATCTTGCTCATGTTATCAATGAGCGATCACCAGCTGAAGTGCGATTGATTAATTTCTATCAGGTGCCAATTGGATATTATAAGACCGGTAAGAGTCATGAGGAGTTTGCCGATATTATGAAAGACTTTGCGAAAAAGGATTTTCAAAGATTTGTCGCTAACAACCAATTTCCTAAAGACTTCAAATGCGATTTTCTATTATCAGATAACGGAGACCTTCCACAATTGACCTATGAATACGCGGAAGAGCAATCCATGGATCTCATTATTATTGGGTCGAGAGGCCGCACCGGAATCGCATCACTACTCATGGGCTCTATTGCAGAGAAACTGGTGTATCTCGACAGCAATGTACCCATCCTAATTGTCAAGGAAAAAGGCGAAAACATGGGCTTTCTCGATGCATTAATGAAGATTTAGCTATTCCTATTGATACTTAATCCGTTTTAGCCAATCACAACATCTAGTCACTCTTCAGAATGAATCTGTTTTTCAGAAAGAGCATAATCGCAGCGACAGGCCTATTCCTATGCCTGTTTCTGATCGCTCATCTCTCAGCCAATTGTATTCTCCTCCTACCGGAAAACATATCGCGCGAGCTGTATAATAGCTACTCCACCACACTACGCGAAAGCTCTCTAATCAAGGTCGTCGCGTACTTTCTCTATGCCGCCATAGTGCTTCATACTATCTATGCCGCCATCGTTACTTACCAGAACAGACAGGCCAAACCAAGTCGATATGCAGTCAACAATACAAAAGAAAACAGCACTTGGACTTCTCAGAATATGGGACTGCTGGGAATCACAGTACTGCTGTTCATCGTAGTACACCTGGCTAACTTTTGGGCTAGGATCAAACTGGGTATGGGCGAAGCAGTCAATCTCGACGGTAGTGGCCATGTTGATGTATATGATGTCACCTACAGCCTATTTCAAAATCCATTTTATGTGGCGTTTTATGCCATACTGGCGATTCCGCTAGGGTTGCACTTACACCACGGCCTCAAAAGTGCCTTTAAAACCCTCGGTTTTCACCACAAAAAGGGACTACTCACACTTTCCAAAATATCGCTGGTTTATGCTGCGATAATGAGCCTGGGCTTTGGAATCATCCCTATCATCGTATACTTCAAATAGCAATCGAATGGTGCTGGACGCAAAAATACCAGAAGGGAAACTCGAAGAGAAGTGGCGCAACTATCAGGTCCATAGTCAGCTAATAAATCCCGCCAATAAGAAAAAGCTCAAGGTGATCGTGGTGGGCTCAGGACTCGCCGGAGCAGGAGCAGCAGCTACATTGGGTGAGTTGGGTTACGAAGTACAATGCTTCTGTTACCAGGATTCGGCACGAAGGGCACACTCGGTCGCCGCTCAGGGAGGAGTGAATGCCGCCAAAAACTACCAGCATGATGGTGACAGTGTCTGGCGCATGTACTACGATACTATCAAAGGTGGCGACTTTCGCTCACGTGAAGCAAACGTCTATCGCTTAGCAGAATTAAGCGCCCCATTGATCGATCACTTTACCCAGCAGGGGGTACCTTTTGCAAGAGAGTATGGTGGAGTACTGGTCAACCGTAGCTTCGGTGGGGTACAGGTCGAGCGGACCTTTTATGCACGTGGGCAGACAGGCCAGCAGTTGCTGTTGGCTGCTTATTCACAGCTATCCAAAATGGTTCGTGCAGGTAAGGTGACCATGTTTGCACGACACGAAATGCTGAACCTGGTCACCATTGATGGCAAGGCGCGAGGCATCATTGCACGTGACCTGGTCACAGGGGCATTAAAACGATTTGCTGCCGATGCTGTGGTGTTGGCGACTGGGGGATACTCACGAGTATTCAGGCTTTCTACGCTGGCCATAGGCTGCAATGGAAGTGCGCTATGGAAGGCGCATAAAAGAGGAGCATTCTTCGCTGCACCAAGCTTCACCCAGATTCACCCTACTGCACTACCACAGTCCAGTGAAGCCCAGTCCAAGCTGACGCTTATGTCCGAATCACTTCGCAACGACGGCCGTATTTGGGTACCCAAAAAGAAAGGAGATATAAGGCCTGCCAATGAAATACCGGAAGATGAACGAGATTATTATCTGGAACGTAAATATCCAAGCTTTGGTAATCTTGCCCCTCGTGACATTTCATCCCGTGCGGCTAAAGAACGAATTGATGCTGGTCATGGGGTAGGCAGACTGAAAAACGCCGTGTATCTCGACTTTGAGCATGCTATCGAGCGACTCGGGTTGGAGACAATCCAGGACCGCTATGGCAACCTCTTCAAAATGTACAAAAAGATTACGGGTATTGATGCTTACCAGGAACCCATGCAGATATCACCGGCAGCACATTTTTCTATGGGAGGTTTATGGGTCGACTATGAGCTGATGACCACCATTCCCGGACTATATGCCATTGGGGAATGTAATTTCTCTGATCATGGCGCCAATCGACTTGGTGCCAATTCATTGCTTCAAGCCAGTGTTGACGGCTATTTCATACTCCCTAATACAATTAATAACTACCTGAGTTCATTGCTCAAATCAGACGCAATTGACACACATCACCCAAATTTCGAACAAGTAGAAAAAGAAGCCGCCGATCACATTGAGAAGATATTATCCATCAATGGAACGCAAACGGTCGATCATTATCACCGACGACTAGGTCGCGTAATGTGGCAAGAATGCGCGATGAGCCGCAACAAGGCAGGCCTTGAAAAGGCCATCAAAGAGATTGAAAATATTAAGTCTGACTTCTGGCAAGATGTGAAAGTAACAGGTGGTAGTCAGGAACTTAATACTGAGTTAGAGAAAGCGCTGCGTATGGCAGACTTTATCGAATTGGCGCTGCTTATGTGTACTGATGCGCTCAACAGAGAGGAGTCTTGTGGTGCTCACTTCAGAGAAGAATATCAGACCGAAGATGGTGAGGCCCTGCGTGATGATGAGCATTGTAGCTTTGTATCCGCATGGGAATACAATGACGGGCAATTCAAACTTCACAAGGAAGAACTCAAATTTGAATTTATTAAACCAACTGTCAGGAGTTATAAATAATAGACAAGAAGGATAAACTATGAAAGTAACATTTCGCATATGGAGACAGAATAGCCCTGAGGACAAAGGCACGCTCAAAGACTACACAGTCGAAGGCTTGACTGACGACATGTCATTGCTTGAGGCATTAGACCACCTCAACGAGCAACTGGTGCTGAAAGATGAACCCGTTATCGCCTATGAATACGATTGCCGGGAGGGGATCTGCGGTCAGTGTGGTTTATTCATCAATGGTAGGGCACATGGTCCACATGATCATATGACTACCTGCCAACTTCATATGAGGAGTTTTGCTGATGGCGATACTATCACGCTAGAGCCCTGGCGTGCAAAAGCTTTTCCAATTATCAAGGACCTTATCGTAGACAGGTCTTCTTTTGACCGAATCATCGAAAAAGGGGCCTACATCAGCGCCAAGACGGGCACTGCACCGGAAGCCAATAGTATTCTGATAAGTAAGGAGGTCTCAGACAAGGCCATGGACGCGGCTGCCTGTATCGGCTGTGGTGCCTGTGTGGCCTCTTGTAAAAATGCCTCAGCAGCGCTCTTCACCTCCGCTAAGATCAATCATCTCAATTCCCTACCCCAGGGCAAACCTGAGGCTCACCATCGAGCCCTGAATATGGCGAGCCAGATGGAAGCTGAAGGGTTCGGTCATTGCACATTTACCGGTGCTTGTGAGGTAGAATGTCCCGAGGGTATCTCCATCAGCAACATCGCTGAGATGAATGCAAGATTGATCCACGCTAAGCTACTAAGTTGATGATATCTCCTTAGGCCACCACGGCTTGCGCTTGCATCTCTTTTTCTTTTCGAGCTTGTCGCTGAAGTTGACGTACGGTCATGGATGAACCGTCAGGGCTCCATCCCGGAGGTCCGAAAATATACATCAGCACTTCCTTCAGACTTTTCGAACCTTTGATGTCCTTCCAGATGCTCTTATACTCATGTGAAACGATGATCAAAGGATTGTAAGAGTTAGGCTCGTGAACTACGCCATACTCTGGCTTTATGTTCTCATCATAATCCTTCCAGCTTCCAAACAGCTTGTCAAACAAGTTGAGGTATCCACCATGATTCTTGTCTAGGTACTCAAGATTCTTAGAGTGATGCACCTGATGCTGACGGTGCGTATTCAGGAATTTTTCAAGGAAGCCAAGATTCTTCACGTACTTCGTATGCAACTGAAACTGCCAAAGTGCCTCAATACCCATACACACCAAAACCATCTCGGGATGAAAACCGATGGCCGGAAGCCACATGTAGAAGAACGGTTTGTAAAGAATGGTGAACCAGCCATTTCTCAAGCCGGTACCCAGGTTGTAGTGATCAGACGAGTGGTGGACGATATGAGCAGCCCACATAAACCGAACCGTATGATTGCATCTGTGCAGCCAGTAATAGCAGAAGTCGTCAAGAAACTGACAGATCAGCCAAATGTACCACGCCCATCCAAATGACGCATAGCCCATGATATTTTGTCTGACCCCATCCACTTCAGGATTGAATAGCTCATAGACCAGATAGAAAATCGTAGCTGCTGATACCACCTTCACCAGTGGAGTAATCAATACAGCTCCCATACCCATCGACCCACTGGCAAATAGGTCTTTCCAGGTGTAGAGCTCTTCATGACCCTGGATTTTGCTGTAAGCCAACTCAATGATGACTAGTAAAATGAAGCAGGGCGCACCCCATACAAGCGGATTGGTAATGTCCATAAACTACGGTATTGGTTAAATATACTCTGGTTTGCCACCAGATAATGGTCAAGCTTTTGTAAGGGATAATTGTTTACCGGCAACCTAGCCAGTTATCATATATGAGTTTGAAGCGCCTAAAGTATAAATTAGCAGTGCAAAATCAATGAGGTAATTTTGTTATTTCACTAACCGGACATCATATGCCCGGATCTCCAGGGTAATTCTACCCTTCTTCAGCCCATCAGCCTTCATCTGCGACTTATCGACCTCCACTTCCTTGCCCATGTATTGGAGGGGTATTCTGATGCGTTCGATTTCAAAACTCACCTCCACCCTACCGGGAATGGCTTGCTGATCATCATCGTAAGTCATGAGCATTTGATAAGCACCATCTTTTTTTGTGTTGATCTCGGTAAATATCACCTGATGGGTGAGCGTATCCAGCGCCAGCGAAGCGATGGAAAAGTCAGCTTTGCTATCTGTGGGTATGATGTTGAGAAGCTTGCAAGTCCTACCGGAATACTGCTCAAACCCCCGGTCAACTGAAATGAACGGATATTTGAATATTTCAGATAAGGAAAAGTCGAGCCCGCGCTTAGGTATGAGTATGAAGTCCTCAGAAGAAAAAGTAGTGGGTTCTCCTTTCTGATAACTCATCTTCGCTGACTTGGGTGGCATATTCACAAAGCTGATGTCCACTGTCAGGTTAAGATCGGCATTGAACGACGCGATAGCATCAAGTCGCTCCTTGGCCATAAGCAGGTCAGGATCGACCTGCTGCCCAAAGCCCATTTGCGATAGCAGCACCGAGCCAATAAATATCAGATAAACTCTCATACCAGATCCCTCCTCTTGAAAACGATCACCCCTACGATAATGAAGAGTAAAGTGTAGCCCACAGTCAAGGCGTTGTTCGTGTGAATCACAGTCCGGTCGATCTCCTGGTAAAATAGCTGCTGCCAGGTGTCGCTCAGCTTGACGAATGAATATCTGGCCAGCCAGCCATCTCCAAAGTCCACCTTGAGAAGGAGGTTACTCACGATAAGGAAGAATGCGGAGGCTATCCATGCAATAGTGGTTTCTCTGACCAGCACAGCAATAGTAACGCTAACGACCGAGAAGAAAACTACTGTGAGTGACCCACACCCGTAGGCCCAAAGTATCCGTTGGAAGGCATCTTGATCCGTGAAAAAATTGAGTGAGCCCAGGTACACCACCAAGTCCCCGCTCCCAAATACAGAGTAAGAAACACCCATGGAAGTAACCATGAGTATGAGCAATACCACCAGGCTAAAAATAATGGCAACAATGTATTTACTGACCAGAAAACTCGTGCGATTGACGGGCTGGAGCATCACCATCTGCAACGTCTTGTCCTTGTACTCGGTCGTCAGCAAGCCAGCACTGACGATCATCAAAATTAGCGGTAGATGGAACCAGAGGCTGTTGAGTATCAGGTAGACCAGCAAGTGCCCGTTGAGGAGATTGCCCTCGAAATAGAAGCTATCCCGAAGGTTATCGAGTAAGAGGTCCAGGATCGAATTGCCCTGAAAATAAGCGCTAAAAATCACCACCCCCTCGATGATCAGAATGGCTGCCAATGCCAGGTAGGTCATACGCTGATGGACTAGTTTGTAGAGTTCCGACCAGATGAGTGCGCTCATTTCGTTTCTTGATCAAATAGAAGCGGCATACTAATCTCGGGTGTACAGGAGGTGATTTGGATTCCTTTGTTGGCCAATGCAGATATGATTTTTCCGATTTCTTCAACTCCTACAAATACCTGCACACTTTGGCGAAGGATTTTGACGTCTACTTTATCCCAGAGATCTGCTCGTGTGATTTCCGGGCCAGCAATAATATAACTCTCAGTACAGGCAGAGATAATTTCTTGAGTTGCTCCTTGATTTACAATTTGCCCCTCTTTGAGAACGATCAGTTCATCGCAGACCTTTGCCAGTTCATCGACGATGTGACTGGATACGAGTATGGAAAGTCCCTTTTCGGTGGCCAGCTCTTGAATCAACGTCCGCAGTGAGGCTATTCCGATAGGGTCAAGTCCCGAAAACGGCTCATCTAAGACCAGGCACTCCGGGTCATTGAGCAGGGCTATCGCTATTCCTAGTCGCTGCTTCATCCCCAGCGAAAAGTTCCTGACAGGATCTCTTCTTTCGGGTGATAGTCCGACCACTGCCAGCCTTTCCGCAATCGTGATATCATCCGCCGGTGCTTGCTGAATTTTGCTGAATAGCCGCAGATTTTGTTGAGCACTGAGGTATTCATAGGCCGCCGGTTTTTCGATGATGCCTCCGAGCGGCTTGAGGCGATCAGAATTGATAATCACCTCACCCTGGTCTGGCCTGATAAGCCCAAGCAGGATCCTGAAGAGGGTGGTCTTACCCGCGCCATTGGCGCCAAGCAGGCCGTAGATTTTTCCAGGAGCACATGAAATGTTGACCTGATGGAGCGCTCTAAGATGTCCATAAGTCTTAGTAAGTGACCGACCTGTCAGGATCATGCGGTCAGTTCCATTTGAATTTTGCGGTAGTCAAACCGGGCCTTGTAATTTTTCTCAAGAAATGTGCGTGACCAAAAATCACGGCTGAGAAAAAACAAGGGGTTGTCCACCATAAAATAGGGGATGTAGTGATACCATTTGACTCCCCTATCAGCATAATGCCTACTAACATCCTCAGCTATACCGAGCTCCTCTGCCGCTACCTCGGCTGCCATTCGCTGGCATTTGGAAACGAGGTACATATCGGCTATTCGCGGATTAAAGCCATGAATAAAGAACTGATCCTTAGCACGCTTGTAGTTTTGATAGCGCGACCAGCCATCGGCGAGCACCAGGAAAATATGGATAAATGAAAATCCGAAAGACCAGAGCCAAAAGCCTGTCCAAATCGTTGAACCGGCACTGTAGGCTTCTTTCAACTCTACCCAGTAAATCCACGACTCAAGTATGAAGAGGAACAACGCGCCGTAGAGTAGTCTCCCAACTCTCAAATATGACAGTGCAGGGTGGGGCTGAAATGGAAGAGATGCAAAAGTCATGAATAGGTACTAGCGAAATTTAATACTCGAGCTATGCATACGATCATTAAGATTAGCGAAAATTCGGTTGAGCTTAAAACTAATTCTTCAATGAAGTCTATTTACAGTTGGTCATTACTACTCGCTCCCATCGTTTTTCGTCTGTTAAAGTGGCGTAGAAAGAATCGAGGTACTTGGTCATGCTAAACTTCATCTGATCCGTAAGGAATTGGCTCTCGCTAATGGTGCCATACAGTATTTCTTTTTTTGACAGGAATAGCTCCACTTCATTGCTATATTCATCTACGCTACCACAAAGTCCTCGAAATAGTCGGGTGCGCACATTGGCTATGCCCAATGATTCATTGGGAACTGCATATGGACTGTTGATAATCCCACTCATGTCGAAATCATAGGCTACTGCTGTCGGTGTGAACTTACTGACATCATTGGGCTTGAAGACGGCTATATTGTGCAATGCGGGAATCGACCAATCGGTATTACCCACCATATATTGAAATGTATTGATCAATCTAATCTGTGGCTCAGGGTAAGCCTCCAAAGTAAAAACCGGTGTGTCAACCCTGCTTGCATTGATTCGCTTACCCAGGGACTGATGCGGCTCGATTAAGAACGCCATGCGCTCAGCGCTCTTCATTTTATCATTGCTTGTATCAATGTAGTTGACTCGTATGAGCCTTACACGAAAACTTTCATCAGTAAGCTCATTGAGCATCTTATAGATCGTGTATTCAGCGAGCACATACTGCTCAAATGATGCTGCATCCTGGCAGGAGCCTACCATCTTCATTTTGTCAAACTCCTTTATCCAGTCGACCACAGCCAACTTCTTTTTAAAGTTCAGCTTAATGGGTGGGTATTTGCAGGTCTCGCGGCGGTGGTTTCCTCGGGCTCTTATCCCAATTTCTCTACTCAAGCGTATAGTATCATTGATAACATATTGGAGTGTAGCCGGATGATAGTTTTCAGGATCCTTTCGCCGATTGAAGCTTTTGAAATCTGCAACTATAGAAATATCGAGCGGGTAGCTTTCGTCAAACGGATCGAACTGTGACTGCTGAGCTTCAAACTCCCCGGCGAAATCCGGATCGGCTGTTAGCAACGAATCCATATCGTGCATTTGCCCATAGGACCTTAGACCCACGGACAGCAATATCAGTATTAGAACATATCGGGCAACCATATTTTCATTATTCCTCTATACCATATAGGGCCTTACCAGCTTCTTCATATTTGTCTCCCTCCTTCCAGAAAGGCTTTTCAGCAGCATTCATAATAAGGTAAGCAGCATATACATATGACTTATAAAAACTCTCCAGATAGCCAAAGTCCAGAGATTCCGCCTCATCGGCAGCTTGGTGGTAGTACTTGAGTACTTCTTCATCAAAGGCAGTAGCACCGGGGGCAGCATCTATTGCGGGTACGCCTTTCGCGGCGAAGTTGACGTTATCAGACCTGTCATATAGCCCCTGCTCAGGTACCGGATCCTGGATTGCTTCCAGACCGAAAGCCTTAGCACCTTCAATGATCATGCTTTCGGCTGTCGTCCGCTCCAATCCAATGACTGTGATTTTTGACTTGTCATTATAACCCGCGCCATCATTATTGAAATTGAAGATGGCCTTGTCAAGAGGAAACCAGGGGTTATCTGTATAGTATCTACTCCCAAGCAGACCGACTTCCTCAGCATTGCATGCTAAGAACACAATAGATCTTTTCTGAGGGTTATTAGCGAAAAACTCAGCTGCGGTGAGCAAGGCCGTCGTACCAATCGCATTGTCTCTGGCGCCATTAAATATAGAGTCCTCACCAGCCGGCACTTGCCTCACACCAACATGGTCAAAATGCGCGGAGATAATCAGGTATTCATCTTTAAGTTTCGGATCGGTTCCCTCTACCCAGCCTATTACATTAGGCACTTCTATGGTTTCGCTGATAGCGCCTTCGATGTTGATAGTCCCTTTTCCCTGTTGCTTCTTTTTCTTACCAGAAAAATACTCTACCCAGTAGTTATCTGCATCATTGATAAGTCCGCGCGTAAAGTCAGACCCCCCGTTCAGCTCTAATGAAAATTTGGTGCCCGATAAGTAGTTTTTAAGCAAGCTCCAGGGTAGTTCGCTAGAACGATATAGTTCAATCAATGCTTTACCACCGGCCTCACTCACAGCCTGCGCTTTTTGTTGAGAAAGTCCAAAAAACGCTCTGGGATTGGTCTCTCCTACGGCTCCTGCTCGCGCGATTACAATCTTGCCTTCTATGTCCAGACTTTTCAGGTCATCACCGAGCGCGTAGTTGGCATAGACTATATCTGCTGTCATCTCGCCATTCACGGTAGTGAAATATAATAGCTGATCCCACTGAGCTATAGTCGTATCCTCAACAGAGAATGTCGCTTTAGCAGCTGGCACGTCTTTCCTTAGCGGAACAGACTGTATGTAGCCATCTTGCGCAGGAGCCGTTTTGACACCAAAGCTTCTGAGTTGTTCAGCGATGTATTTGGCCGCTATCTCGTTCTCAGCTGTCCCGGTCATTCGACCTCTCAGTTCATCTGAGGCAAGGAATCTGAGGTGAGCCTCAATGGACTTTTGGTCGATAGCATTTTCTACTTTTTGGACTATTTCCTGTGAATACACGTTGAAAGTATTTAGCGATAGCGCCAATAGAAGTATAATAGATGGCTTGTTCATTAATTTAAGATTGAGGATAGCGTCAAAAATAAGTATTTAAGACATATACTGTTTTCATACCTGAATTTTCAAAGCCTTTTGGGTCGTTTTTTGTAAAACGGAGGGCCATTAGCCATGACAGAGCACAAAATGGATAGTTCCTTTTCTTTCAAAATACCATGGGTTAGGATCCTCAATCGGTGGGTGGTTGTGCTCTACTTTAGTCTTTTGCACCCTCCACTTCTTTTCTTCCGCTTTTACAACCGAAGTATGAGCGCCAGCACCTACTTCTGGATCGGTATGGCAGTTATTGTGCTGGCACTTTACCTGCCCCAGGTCATTCGGGATACTCGACAGGCCACCAGCATTGAGTTTGATGGGCTCGTGCTCACGGTTGGTTTTCTGTTCAGGCCCAATGTGATTATCCCAATCAATGCCATATCAGCGATTTTGCGCGAAAAGCACCGGGTCATCATCACGACGGACAATGGTGAAGTAGAGCTCACTTCACAGTTGCCGAGCTCTGCCTACAAGCTGCTGACACAGCTTCATCGAAAATTTGGAGAGACATAAATCGTCCGCGAGCGGTCAGTTCGTTAGCAGGTATTCCTCCAAATAACTAATTTTTCAATCTAATTGATAGAGTTATGATCAAAGGCAAAGCGGGCAAAATCCTAATAGTAGATGATAATGTGGATATCCTCAGTGCGGCAAGGATTTTCCTGAAGCGCCATTTTCTACAAGTCGATACTGAAAAGTCGCCCGAATCCCTACCCAACCTGCTGATGAACGAGCATTATGATGTCATACTGCTCGATATGAATTTTACCAAGGATGTCAGCAGTGGCCAGGAAGGCTTTTTTTGGTTGGACAAAATACTGGAAATAGACCCGTCGGCAGTCGTAGTACTCATTACGGCCTATGGAGATGTTGAGCTCGCTGTGAGAGCAATTAAAGAGGGGGCTTCTGACTTTGTAATGAAGCCATGGGAAAATGAAAAGCTCCTTGCCACAGTCTATTCGGCGATGCGGCTCAGGGAGTCACGAAACGAGACGGAGAGCCTACGCGAGAAAAACAAACAGATGTCGGAGGATATTGATCACAAGTTTCAAGAAATCATTGGAACGAGTGCCGCCATCCAAAAAGTCTTCGATACCATAGAGATGGTGGCAAAGACTGACGCCAATGTGCTTATTCTCGGCGAAAATGGTACCGGAAAAGAGTTGATCGCAAGGGCACTTCATCGTCATTCTTTGAGGGCTGCTGAGGCCTTCATCGGCGTGGACCTTGGGGCCATTACCGAGACGCTATTTGAGTCAGAACTATTTGGTCATAAGCGAGGAGCATTTACAGATGCCAAAGAAGATCGCACCGGAAGGTTTGAGGTAGCCAGTGGTGGCACATTATTTCTTGATGAAATAGGCAACCTCTCTACACAGGGTCAGGCCAAGATACTCACCGCCATACAGAACAAGCAGATCTTCCGAGTGGGATCTTCCAAGCATGTAGACATTGACGTTAGGTTGATCTGCGCTACAAATAAGCCGCTCTATGACATGGTCGACAAAGGAGAATTTAGGCAGGATTTGCTCTATCGGATCAATACCATAGAGATACAACTCCCGTCGCTCAGGGAAAGGCTTGAAGATATTCCCTTGTTGGCCGAGCATTTTCTCAGACAATTTGCTGATAAGTACAACAAGCCCATCCGATCGCTAAGTAACGCACTCATCAAGCGGATGCAGAAGTACACCTGGCCCGGCAACATCCGTGAACTTCAACACGCCATGGAGCGGGCTGTCATCATGTCCCGAAATCAAGTCTTAGATATCGATGATTTCTTCAATGATAGTCAGCGCGATAAGGAGGCCCATCTCAACATGGAGGCGTTTAATATCGAGGAAATGGAGAGAATACTCATCAGAAAAGCCATACAGAAGTACAATGGCAATATCACCAAAGCTGCCAATGAGCTCGGCTTGACGCGCTCATCCCTCTACCGCCGAATGGAAAAATATGGCATTTAGAAGCTTCCGCGCAAATGTGGTTATTCGGGTATTGCTGATAAGCGTATCTGTAATCCTGGTGATCCTTCTTTTATGGTATGAAAAGTACGTGAGCGCATTTATCATCGCCGCGGTGTTGGTATATCAAATCTCCAGCCTCATTCACTTTGTAGAAACCACCAATCGAAAACTGGCAAGGTTCATCGAATCCATCCAGTATGACGACTTCTCGCCGGGATTTGAAATTGACAACCGACTTGGAAAGTCCTTTCAGATGCTCAATGACTCACTCAAGGGCATCCTCGAGCAATTCAGAGAAACCCGAAAGGCCAAAGAGGAAAACCATCAACTTCTGGATACCCTGGTGAAATATGCTAATGTCGGCCTTATGGCCTATGACACCAGTCAGGAGGTGCTTTTCATCAACACCAAATGCTGCTCCATACTTGGGATACCCACGATCAAGTCCATATCTGAAATGACCAACTATACGCCGGAGGCTGCCAAGATCATTGATGAACTAAAGGCAGGCACCAACTTCCTCTACCGAATGGATGAGAACAGGTATCTGTCTATCTATGTCAGTGAAATCAAGCTACAGAATAAGCTGCTTCGGCTGGTCTCTATTCAAAATATCCAATCCGAACTACAGCAGAAAGAGCTGGAAGCATGGCAAAACCTCACCCGAGTACTCCGCCATGAAATCATGAACAGCGTCACTCCGATCTCCAGTCTCATAGAGACGTTGAATCAGATATTCGAAGAGGAGCTGAAGGATCATGCACCTGATGAGCCCTTGGATAAGGAGCTGATGACCGATATGCGGGAGGCGCTTCAGGCGATTCAAAACAGAAGCCACGCCCTCAAAAATTTCGTCAGTGCCTATAGGAGCTTTACTCAAATACCATCACCGGAGTTTAGTGTGGTCAAAGTCAAAGATGTCTTCTTCAATATCGAAAAGCTCTTTGCACCAGAAGCTGAGTCAAAGAAAGTGCAGTTGACCTTCTCGGGGGCGGATGACAACCTGGAGATCAAAGCGGATCAATCCATGGTAGAGATGGTCGTGATCAACTTAGTAAAAAATGCAATTGAAGCTTCGAGCGAGACGAAGAATGCCAAGGTCAGCGTATTAGCTAAGGAAAACAGCGCCGGCAGGTGTTTGATAACCGTGACGGATAATGGACCTGGTATCATTCCGGAAGCCATAGAGCAAGTATTCATCCCCTTTTACTCTACCAAACCCACGGGCTCTGGCATAGGATTGAGCCTTAGCAGACAAATCATGCAGAAACACTTCGGCAATCTCCTGGTGGAGTCAGTCCCTGAAAAGCAGACTGTCTTTACGCTACAATTTTAGTCTTCAAATGTGGCTTTAAATAGGCCTTCCATTCCTCTTGGAGCTGACCAGAGCTGTCCATCAAAAACATCACATATGATGGCTTATGAGGCATAGTCTTCGGCTTCATATCGATCTGATCAATCTGATAGTCACCCTTTCTTGCATTACACCGTCGACAAGCTGTCAGTAAGTTATTCCATGTGGATTTGCCTCCTTTTGACCTGGGTATCAAATGATCCAATGTCAGATCCTTATGAGTACCGCAGTATTGACATTTGTGACCGTCTCGTCTGAAGATGTTCTGACGTGTGAGCACCACCCCCATGTAGGGCATATTCACATACCGATTAATTTTTATTACCGACGGGAAGGGGAATGTGGCGTTTACGGATCTTAGAGATTTGCTTTCCACAGCATTTAACAGTTCTGCCTTTTTCAAGTAAATCAGCAAGAAAGCCCTCTCAACAGAACAAACTGTCATTGGACTATAATCTTGATTCAATACCAGCACCCTGTTGGTCATGTCTTAATATATCTCCGAATACAATTTATGTTTTTTAAGTCACTGAGCACCACTTCCTCACGATAAACGAACCCTCGTATGCCCACCACCTCAGCTTCACCAGTGATGATATGTGCATTCTCAGGCTTTTCCTTACCATAAAATATCACATCACCCATTTGGCTCTCCTCGATATTCGCAACCAACTGACCTTGTTTGGCTTGCTCTGTCAAGGAACGTTTGAGTCGATAACCGGCCGTTTTGAACGATTGTTGGATAAGTCCTGCAATATCGATTCCAAAAGGAGACTTACCTCCGCAAAGCAATGGGCTTGAGATGAAGCGTTTAAGGATACTTTCCAAAAACTCTGCATCCCGCTTCTGGGCCAAACTCTTTGCATCGCCGTTGAAGGCCAACTGCTCTTCCATCTTAAAAAGCTCATTGGTGGCTATAGGAAGAACAGACCCTAAGAGAATCGCAATATTATTTTTTCTGAATAGGATGTTCGAGACTATATCCAGGCAGACCTTATAGTCCGACTCATTGATCTTGTTGAAATACTCATCCGCTATCGGAAAATGCTGGTCAGCTCTGATCCAACCAAGTTGTCCATCAAAGTACTGCTCTATCTGCACCCATTGATTGTTCTTCGATACCTCGACGATACTATAGTGCTCACCGAAGAGTAGTTGCGAAACCATCTCCGCATCATCAACGGGCTTCTTGCGCATTGCTACCAGGCTCAACCGGCATATCCCCTTATTCCCTACCTCAATCATCTAATACTTTAGTCTAGATAGCTCCCGTTTCACATCCTTTTCCTTTATGCTATCCCGCTTGTCATGGAGCTTTTTACCCTTAGCCAATGCTATTTCTACTTTGGCCAACCCTCTATCGTTAATATAAATCCTTGTTGGTATGATGGTCAACCCTTTTTCATTTGAATTGGCCTTCAGTTTTTGAAGCTCCTTTTTATTCAAAAGCAATTTTCTTTCCCGGACGGGATCATGGTTGGCATAGGTACCCTGAGTGTACTCGGCGATGCTCATACTCTTGAGAAATAGCTCCTCTTTTTTGAAATAAGCATACGCTTCCTGGAGGCTGACTTTACCCTCCCGGAGGGATTTGATTTCAGTACCCTTGAGCATTATTCCAGCTTTGTAAGTGTCAATAAATTCAAATTCGTAAGAAGCCTTTCGGTTCTTGACATTAATGATTTTTTGAAATCTGGACTTAGTATTGGACATAGCAACTGTTCAAAGAAGAACTAAAATATCTGGAATAATTAGAATTAAAAAGGCAAACGCGGGTTTGGTGAGTCATCAAGCACCTCGAAGATACCAGCCTCATATTTATATTTGGCCGCTATCGCAATCATAGCCGCATTATCCGTACAATACTCAAAGGCTGGAATAAATACATTCCAATTTCGCTTTTCGGCTTCATCGAGTAGTGCTGAGCGCAAACTGCTATTTGCAGAAACACCACCTGCAATAGCGACATTTTTGATTTTCAGGTCTTTGGCAGCCTTTCTTAGCTTGACCATCAGCATCTCTACCAGCGTCCTTTGTACGGTTGCGGCAATGTCCTCTTTATTATTCTGAACGAACCCTGGCTCTGATTTTTCACGATCCCTCAGAAAATACAGTATACTGGTCTTAATACCACTGAACGAATAGTCATAGCCCGGCATATCGGTCTTGGAAAACTCATACGCCATTGGGTTACCTTTTTGCGCTAGCTTATCAATCAGCGGCCCTCCCGGATAGGGTAGCTCCAACATCTTGGCGCTTTTGTCAAATGCCTCGCCTACCGCATCGTCCTTGGTCTGTCCGATCACCTCCATATCCAGATAGTCCTTGACCAAAACTATCTGTGTATGCCCCCCGCTCACCGTTAGACATAGAAATGGAAAGCTCGGCTTGGGCTCCTCTATGAAATGAGCTAAAATGTGAGCATGCATGTGGTGCACTCCGATGAGCGGCATCTCCATCGCATAAGCCAGAGACTTAGCAAATTGAGCGCCGACAAGCAGCGCACCGAGCAGGCCAGGACCCTTTGTATATGCTACGGCATTGATTTCATTTTTAGCTATTTTTGCAGCAGAAAGCGCTTCTTCCACTACCGGAATAATGTTTTGCTGGTGGGCGCGAGAGGCTAGTTCAGGAACTACTCCTCCATATTTTTCGTGGATCGATTGAGTCGCGATAATATTGGAAAGAATGGTGCCGTTTTTAAGTATCGCTGCTGCGGTCTCATCACACGATGATTCAATAGCCAGAATTATCTCACTCATTCTTTGGAAAAGGATCAAAATTCGTCGCAAGTTACCAAAAATCGCTCCGGCGGCATAGTCTTTTGGTCCGCCTTATCCATCGTTAGTTTTTTACTGATCATACTGCTGTTAGCTCAGCTTCCTATATTCCAGACCTTTATCACGCAGAAGACTTTTGACTGGTTGTCTTCGAAAATGGATAACCGCTTGGAGTTAAAAGGCATCTCTATCAGCTGGTTTGATGAAGTGCGCGTAGAGGGCCTTGAGATTTATGATAGTCAGGACAGCCTGATGGTCGCCATCCCGGAGATGTTTTTAGATGTCAATGTGATGAACCTGCCCTTTCAGGATGACGGCTATTACTTCGACGCAGTACGCGTATCTCATCCGGAGGTTAGGCTGATCAAGCACAGCGACAGCAGCTATATCAACATCACGGAGTTTATTCAGCGCCTACGCGGGCTCTCTGGTGATAAACAAAAGAAGAAAAAGGCCATCGCCTTGAAAGTGGGTAAAGTCAAACTTGATCACGGGTTGTTTTCTCTCAATGACCGGAGGAAGGACTCTATCGCGGATCGATTTGACTACATGCATTTTAAGTTTGATAGTATCAATGGCGACTTTTCAGATTTCCAGATAATTAGCGATTCTCTGCTGTTGACCGTTGACCAGCTGGTAGCCTCAGAGCCATCCGGCTATTTTGACATCAACAGGCTATCCACTCACCTCAACTTCAATTCAAAGTCATTGCAATTGGCTGAGTTGGATCTGCGTACAGACCATAGTCACATCACTGATTCTTTAGTACTGAAGTACAGCAACCCTTCCAACTTGAGCTATTTTGTTGATAGCGTAGATTTTGATCTCCATTTGATCAACTCCACTATTGGCTCACAGGATGTAAGGGCCTTTGCGACGGTCTTTTCACAAGTAGATGATGTATATGACATCTCAGGGTCTTTCAGCGGAAAAGTAGGTAGGCTCAGGGGTGAAGAACTAACCATTGCGGTAGGAACAACAAGCCGGCTGAGAGGGTCACTCTACATGACCGGATTACCCAGAATAGAAGAGACATTTATTGATCTCAATGTGCGATCCGGGAGGCTCAGGCCTCAGGACCTAAGGCAATATCTTGGCAACTTATATCCGAATGTGGTTAACATTGGCACACTCAACGTTCAGGGTCAGTTTCTGGGGTTTGTCAATGACTTTGTCGCCAATGGTCAATTCTACAATAGCAGAAGTCGGGTAGTCTCGGATATCAATATCAAAGTTCCCAAGGATGTTCGATTCACCAGATATAGCGGGCGATTGACACTAGAAAACTTTGACCTGAAGAGAATCCTCAATGATCAGAACTCGGTAAGGAGAATCAGCCTCACTGGCCGTATTAACGGTCAAGGCATAACGCTACCCACTGCCAATTTCTCTCTCGAGTCGGATGTTTCAAACATAGCGATAAACGACTATGTGTATAAAAACATATCGACCGATGGCAGATTCGCTGATCAGTTCTTTCAGGGAAATTTTGAAGTAGATGACCCACTACTAAAAGTGAAGGGGAGGGGATTGGTGGATTTTCGTGACAACAAGCAGACCATCAATGGTCAAATTCAAATCGATAGTGCACGGCTACAGCCACTCAATATTACCGGTCAAGACTTTGCGATTAAGGGGCTAATAGACGTGAATATCTCCAGCTTTAAGATTGACAGCCTACAGGGCGACCTCAAGGTAAGCTCACTGGATATTGGCTTGAATGAGGAGCTTGCACATATTGACACGCTGGTTATAAGCTCACAGAAGCAGACTGATGGCAGGTTGCTAAGCCTTACTTCAGATTTGATCGACTTGTCAATCAACGGTGACTATCTATTCACTAATATTTACAAAGACTTCCGTAGACTTTACCAAGAATACCTTCTCAACATAAATAATAACAGCGAAGAGCTCGCTGTGTATTACGACGGTCGTGATTTTGAAGATCCACTGGAGTATGACATGGACATCAATATCGCCTTAAAAGATGTCAACCCTTTGATCACATTATTTCATCCCGACCTTCAACTATCAAAAAATGTCAGAGTGGAAGGCAGCTTCCATCATGGTCATACAGCGATTCTTTCTTTCTATAGCCAGTTTGACTCATTAGCGCTAGATGACAAATATTTTCTGGGCAATGAAGTAGAGCTGACAGCCTCTAAGGTCATAGACAGCACCAGCGTCTTAGGGATGCTTTATGTCTCTTCTGATGTACAGGACTGGAGCAAAATCACCGAAACTCAAAACGCATTCTTCGAAGCAATTTGGAATGGCCAACACATAGATTTTCAGTCTAACATCGATCAGAACGAACTAGATAATCATGCCTCTTTGTATGGAGAAGTCTCATTTCTTAAAGACACCACCAGGATAATCCTCAAGCCCTCCGAAATGCTGGCATTTGATAACGAATGGAGGTTTAATGATGACAACAGCATCTCCTTCTATGACCAACAGATAGACTTTGATAGCCTGGTACTCTACTCTGATGAAGAAAAGCTCTTTGCCCATGGCGTATTGAGCGATAGTAGTGATCAGCAACTGGAACTCAACCTTCGCAGGTTTGATTTGCGAAATATACAGTCCTTGCTACCAGTAGATATCTCTGGGATCGTCAATGGAAGTGTGTTTCTGAGTGATGTATTTGACACTCCGGCAATTGAAAGCAACGTTGGAATTTCAGACTTTTATATTGACGAGTTCCTGGTAGGAGACATACAGTCGCTATCGCAATGGCAAGACGAAAACGATCGATTCAATCTGGGCTTCTTTGTCACGCGAGAGGGTCAAAATGTGATTCAGATTGATGGCTATTTCAATCCATCCAGAGCGGGTGATCAGCTCGAGCTAAGTGCAGATATTCGGGATGCTAATCTTAATGTTATCCAACCATTTATCGCTACACGCTTCACCAATTTCAGTGGATTAGTGCAAGGTACGTTTGCGATATCAGGGTCGCTTGATTACCCGATTCTCGAGGGAACGGGTACGATTACCGACGGTACAGTTAAAATCAACTATCTCAATACTGATTACCGCTTCGAAGGAGGTGTCATATTCGACGCAAATGAGATCGGCGTTCGGAGACTACAACTCACCGATCAGGATGGAAACCTCGCCCGTATCAATGGTGGTATCTTCCATGATGGGTTTAGGGATTTCATACTCGATCTATCTGCTGACTTACAGACTTTCCAGGTACTTAACACTACCGTAAGCGAAAACGAACTTTACTACGGTACAGCCTACGGTACGGGACAGCTCAATATGATTGGCTCTCCTTCTAACCTGACCATATCAGCTAATGCGACCACTGGAAGAGGAACTCGGATATTCATTCCGCTAAACTCCAGCACCTCCATAGAGCAGGAGGAGTACATTAGTTTCGTGGATTTTGATAATGATTCGTTGACCAGTCAGATTCAATCTAAAATCGAGGAGCAGGTGGACCTATCGGGAATCAAATTGGACTTTGATCTCGAAATCACCAATGAGGCTTACTGCGAACTGATCTTTGACATCAAGTCGGGCGACATCATCCGAGGCAGAGGGGACGGCAACCTCAAACTCCAGATTGACACCAAGGGTGATTTCAATATGTTTGGCGATTTTGAAATAGAGACAGGTGCTTACAACTTCACATTATACAACATCATCAACAAGGAGTTTGAAATAGAAAAAGGAAGTCGGATCTCCTGGTACGGTGACCCCTATGGCGCAATACTTAACATTGATGCGAAGTATCGACAACTCGCGTCTCTGGCACCACTGATAAGCACACTTGATGAAGAGAGCTTAAATTCTCCGGAAATAAGACGTAAATACCCGGCAGCCGTCAACCTTAGTTTGCAGGGAGAGATGCTTTCTCCGGAGATCGGTTTTGGAATAGAGGTATCGGAATACCCCGATAACGTGGTACTACAAAATGGTGCGACTATCTCGTTAAATGCGCTTGTGAATGCCTTCCAAAGCAGAATTGCCGCTGATGAACAGGAGCTCAAGCGTCAGGTATTCAGCTTAATCATTCTAAAAAGGTTCTCACCGGAAAACAGCTTCAGCGTAGGTGGCGGGCAGACGATCGGTTCAAGTGTGAGCGAATTCGTATCCAATCAGTTGAGCTATTGGATCACTCAGGTAGATGAAAACCTGGAAATAGATGTCGACCTCAACTCCCTGGATAGTGACGCACTGAATACCTTCGAGCTACGGTTGGCTTATACATTTTTTGATGGTCGTTTGAGAGTCAGTAGAGATGGTGGATTCACCAATGCAGCAACAAATACCTCTGACATCTATTCTATTATTGGCGATTGGACGCTTGAATACTTACTTACCCAAGACGGGAAGTTCAGAGCCAAGATGTACAATCGTACGGATCAAAACGCCTTCTCAGCACTGAATCAGAACAATACCGAGACTGGCTTTAGTATACAATATATCCGGAGTTTTGACCAACTGAAGGAGATCATCTCCGACACCAAATCTGAGCGGGATAAGGAAAAGGCCAGCGATAATGTCACGATGAATTAAACCTTATCAGAATAGGTCTGTTGTCCTAGAAAGAATTATTCCGTGGAAGAGATTAATATTTTTTGGTTTCGCAGAGACCTGAGATTGTTCGACAATGTCGGTTTGTATTATGCCCTGACCAGCGATCGACCAGTACTCCCTCTATTCATTTTCGACAAGTCAATTCTTGATGATTTAGAAGATAAATCGGATGCCCGCGTCAGCTTTATACACGATAGAGTCAGTCAACTGGAGGAACAGGTCAATCAAGCTGGTTCGGCAATCAAAGTAATGCATGCTACTCCCGTAGAAGCCTTCAAGGATCTACTGAAGAATTACATCATTAAGGAGGTGTATACCAACAGGGATTACGAGCCTTATGCAACGGATAGGGATCAAAAAATCGACCAGTTGCTTAAAGAAAACGGCTCTAAACTGCTGACTTTTAAAGACCATGTCATCTTTGAGCAAAAGGAGGTACTCAATGGATCGGGTGAGGTTTATAAGGTGTTCACCCCATTCAAAAATAAGTGGCTCGAAAAACTTAATGAGCAGACGTTAAGCCACCACGCCTCCGAGAAGCAACTTCAAAAGCTCGTCAAAGTAAAACCATTTGGGATATCAAGCCTTGAAGAATTGGGGTTCAAACCATCTGATATCCCAATTCCGTCAAATGAGTATCCAGAAGGAATCATCGCAAAGTACGATGAGCAGCGAAACTTCCCAGCCATTGATGGTACCTCGAGGCTCGGCATCCATTTCAGGTTTGGTACGATCAGCATCAGGGAGGCAGTCAACAAAGCTGCCCAGTTGAATGACACCTGGCTGAATGAGCTCATTTGGAGAGAGTTTTACCAAACTATACTAGCCAATTTTCCTCACGTAGTAGATAAAGCCTTCAAACCTCAATATGACAATATACCCTGGTTAAACGATCAAGAACAATTCGAGCGCTGGTGCAATGGAACCACTGGTTATCCTATTGTGGATGCTGGCATGAGAGAGCTAAACGCGACAGGCTATATGCACAATCGCGTAAGGATGATTACGGCCAGCTTCCTCACCAAGCATTTGCTGATAGACTGGCGATGGGGTGAAGCTTACTTTGCTAAAAAGTTGTTGGACTATGAACTTGCGAGCAATAATGGCGGTTGGCAATGGGCAGCCGGAACTGGTACTGATGCACAGCCCTACTTTAGGGTCTTTAATCCCAGCTCGCAGACTGACAAGTTCGATAAGGACAAGAAATATATAAGTCGCTGGGTTCCTGAATATGGAGGTTCAAAATACCCGGAACCCATTGTTGATCATAAGTTTGCAAGACAAAGAGCAATAGACACCTATAAGGAAGCCCTGAATTAATGAAGAACATAGCCATAGGCGATAAAGTCAGAGTCCTCAGTAGCACTGAGGAGGGACTGGTAGTAAGCGTAAAAAAAGATATAGTAGAAGTTGAAATCGAAGACGGTTTCACCATCCCCGTACTCGACAAGGATCTTGTGGTAGTCTCTAGCAGCGAGCGTGAATATTTTGGGGGTGATCATGAACCTGAGCAAGAGCTAGCACAAGAAAGTGTCGTTACCAGAGCCACCGGGGAAGTCTACGTGTGTTTGATCAAGCATCAAAATACAAGTGGCTATCAGCTTTCTGTTATCAATCATACGACTGACGCTATCTTCTATCATGCCTATCGGAAAAAGGAAAATAGATGGCTCAAACTCGACGCTGGCCAACTACAAAACCTTACCTTCCAGGCACTTAGCAAGGCTGTTTCGGATGGTGAAACTATTAGTATCAGCTGTACAATATTGGCCGATGATACCGATAGCGTGCCCAGGTCAATAGAAATTGTTTTTAAGGTCAAAGCCCAGTGGTTTTTGAAAGACTTATCTACAGTACCCTTAATAAGATCCGAAGGTCATTATTTTCCGGTAGGTAAAGCTATGAACCCAATAAATGCCGAAGAGCTTAAAAATGCCATGTATGGTCAAGGTGAAAATGTCAACAAGTCGACTTATTCTCCGATAGGAAGTCTGTTGGATCTGCACATTGAAGAACTGACGGATACACCGGAGATTTTTGCAAAAATTGATATACTACCTTTTCAGCTGGAGGTATTTGAATCTCATCTGGACAAGGCAATCAGTGCCGGAAATGATGACCTTACCGTTGTACATGGAGTGGGTAATGGTACCCTAAAGCATCATATTCAGAAAAGACTGAGTGGCCATCCACACATTGCATATTTCAAGGATGCGCAGAAAGAAAAATTCGGGTACGGAGCTATCTATATAAAATTCAAGTGATTTGAACATATCACAAGCTGTTTGGTCATCCAGATCAACAAAAAATTCTTACCTTCATGGGACGAAAAAATGTGACTATGGACCTTAATAGCTTTATGCAAAGATTTGCCGATGAAATCGGCGGTGACTATTCGCAATATGACGCGACCAGATCTGTTATCATTGTCAAATTACCGGATGAGCGTTTTCAGACGGTGCTTGGCAAAGTTGTAAATCACGACAAGTACGATAAGGAAGTGATCGAATTCACTTCTAAAGTGTGTAGTGTAGATGAAGATATCGACTATGCTTCATTGCTTCGCCACAGTGACGAATTCATTCATTCGAAGTTCGTAGTTGCTCCGGACAATTATCTGAAAGTCGCAGCTGCCGCCTACACTGAGACGGTGACGGAAGCTGTACTGAAGGAGATGATCTTGGAAGCTGCCAATGTAGCTGATGAGTGGGAGAACAAGATCACGGGCCTTGACGTCAACTAATAGCATCACCAAACCCGAATAAAATTATTGCAAGCTGGCCTATCGTTCCGATGAAAATCGGGAAGGAAAGTCCGGGCAACATAGAGCGCCGCACTTCTTAACAAGAAGGTTTTGGCCATTGGTCAAAAACAGACAGTGCCACAGAAAATAAACCACCACGCCTCGGTGTGGAAAGGGTGAAAAGGTGAGGTAAGAGCTCACCGCCCACATGGCAACATGTGGGGCATGGTAAACCTTGCGGGTTGAAAGATCAAATAAATCTCGACTCTTTAAGAGAGGGGCTGCTCGCTCCTACACCAACGAGAAGGGTAGATCGATTAATCTCAAAAGTGATTTTGGGATAAGATAAATGATAGGACGTCACTTGTGGACGACAGAACCCGGCTTATAGGCTTGCACAATTAACTAACCAGGCAACAATCATGACCAAAGTACTAATCATCGATGATGAAAAGTCCATTCGCCAGACCCTACGCGAGATTCTCGAATATGAGAAGTATCAGGTAGAGGAAGCTGAAAATGGCGAAATAGGACTGGAAATGGTACTTGCCAACAACTACGACCTGGTACTTTGTGATATCAAGATGCCCAAAATGGATGGTATCGAGGTACTTGAGAAAGTGAAAACTCAAGGGCTGGAGTCACCATTCATTATGATCTCGGCCCATGGTACTATCGAAACGGCGGTGGAAGCCACCAAGAAGGGGGCTTTTGACTTTATTCAAAAGCCGCCAGACCTGAACCGACTGCTCTTAACGATCAGGAATGCGCTAGATAAATCAAAACTCATCACCCAAACGAAGACGCTCAAGCGCAAGGTTTCCAAAAAGTACGACATGGTTGGTGAATCTCCAGCGATGATAGAGATCAAGGAAATGATCGAAAAAGTTGCTCCAACTGAAGCTCGTGTGCTAATAACCGGACCTAACGGATCTGGAAAAGAGTTGGTTGCCAGATGGGTGCATGAGCAAAGTCAACATAAGGATCAGCCAATGATAGAGGTGAATTGCGCCGCTATTCCATCCGAACTCATAGAAAGTGAACTTTTCGGTCATGAGAAGGGGTCTTTTACTTCAGCTGTAAAACAAAGAATTGGCAAGTTTGAGCAGGCGAACAATAGTACCCTATTCCTCGATGAGATTGGTGACATGAGTTTGTCAGCGCAAGCGAAAGTACTCCGTGCCCTTCAGGAGAACAAGATTACCCGGGTAGGTGGTGATAAGGAGATCAAAGTTAACGTGCGTGTACTAGCGGCCACTAATAAGGACTTGAAAAAAGAAATTGCCGAGGGTCGGTTCAGAGAAGACCTTTATCATCGACTCAGCGTGATCATCATTCAAGTGCCTGGCCTTAAGGATAGGAAAGCCGACATACCACTACTGGTGAATAAGTTCCTTCAAGATATAGCCGAAGAATATGGTGCTGCCGCTAAGGGTATCAGCGATGAGGCTATAGACCAACTGCAAATACCCGAATGGACCGGTAATATAAGACAGTTAAGAAATACGATAGAGAGGTTGATAATAATGAGCGGTGAAGAAATTACCGCCCTGGACGTGTCAAAATATGCAGATGCTTAATCATCTGATTGTCAATCACAAATAAAGGAATCGCTTATACTCGTACTTTCTCGGTTTTCTCAACCTGAGTATCTCCCTGGGCATACGTAGGACAAGTTCTCTGCGTACATGCAGATGCTAAGCCTACAAGGAATAAAGCAACAATTGCAAGTCTAATTTTCATGGCGCTCATTTTAGAATACTAATATATGTAAATCTGATTCGGGTACAAACATATAATTGCAAAGTGGGGTACCGTTCGTCAGATAACGGGCATCAAGTCAATTAATTATTGAAATATTACAATAAAAGATTGCATCCTCTGATATCAGAGTTGTCAAATCTTCCCAGCACTTCAAAGGTATTTTGATCTGGTTTGCGTCCTATATCTTTCGTCTCAACGAAACAGCATGAATGAATATTAGCTAGATCAATAACATTAATTCCACCGCTTGACCCGGCCTCCACATAACTTAAAGGGTCATTGATATCTCTTACCAGGCACTTGAGCCAATCATTCTCGGAGAACAGCCCGTTTCCAGTAGAGTAAGCCTGCGATAGCAACTCTGTCATGCCGTACTCGGAGTGGACGCTATCGATATTGAAGACTGACTTGAGTCGATCGTGAAGCTCGTTTCGGATCATTTCTTTCCTTCGTCCCTTCATACCTCCCGTTTCGATAACATTTACCCCCCGCATATTTATCCGGCCCATTTCCGCTAGGTCGAGTAAGGCATAAGACACGCCTATCACGATCGCTTGCCGACCATTATCCTTACTATTACTGATGGCGGCTCCAATATTACCCGTGTTTGTCAAATAGTATCCGGATTGCTCTGAAGCACTTGAACTCAGCAGTTCATCCACCATAGCTATCAGCGAACTATCCCCCTGCTCCTGGTAAGACGGCAGGAGGGCTATCAAATCTATTCCCTGGGGTTCACCATAGGTATCTCGAAATAAGTCGGATGAATGCTTCAGATAAAAGTCCAATTGATCGACGGCATGCTCACTCCTCCCTGTCTTGGTTGTGCCACTACTCTTGAATATTTTTTCTGGGAGCCATTGTCCTGTCATGACCTGGCTTGTTTTGA
Organism: Cyclobacteriaceae bacterium; assembly: GCA_965229505.1. GTDB lineage: Bacteria > Bacteroidota > Bacteroidia > Cytophagales > Cyclobacteriaceae > UBA6059. The sequence continues at coordinate 3,303,275 of OZ245881.1, read as the reverse complement.
AGAATTTGATCGGTAGGAATGGAATATTGTAGATAGTAGAAGTCTCAGCCGGGTCGACCTTAAGGTGATCAACATACGCTCGATACAGTTGATTATGAGCGTACTGTATCCAAAATGCTTCAAGTGCCAGTTCCTCAAAATGTAAATCATCAGACGCAACTTTTTTTCTGAATTCGCTGATCAAATTCTCAGGTTTTGACGTTGTAAGGGAGACGAATGAATTAGTTGTCATTAAATTTGAACTACTTCGCAAAGTTATTCATGCACAAGAGATTTAGCCTTCTATACCCTTTTATAATCTTTCTGGGACTACAGAGCTGTTATCCACCGGAGGAGTTTTCCAATACGCCATCTATTGCGTTCAGAAGCCTGAGTTTCAATCAGTCGGATGTAGCTAGTGATTCTCTGGTACTCAATATAGACTTCACTGATGGAAATGGTGATATCGGGCTTGAAGGCAATGAGACCAGGGCTCCTTATCATGCTTACAACGTCATCATTGACTCAGAAAACCAATACGTCACGCTAAGTAATGATAGTGCAAGAACACCATTCTACTATGCCGTAGCACCGAATTTTGCCAGCAATCCAGAGGATCTCGAGCTGAGGTTCTTTAGTGATACAGACGATAGAAAACCGTTCAATTGTCAGGAATACGAGATCGTGGAGTTTTCTGACAATCAGGGCAACTCGTTTAAAGATACCATCTACGTATTTCGTAACGAGAATAACAAAAACATCTTTGTTGACTTCTATCGCAAGGTCAACGGTCAATACGAGTTTATAGATTGGACAACAGTCTTTTCGGCTATTGGTTGCGGAACCAACTTCGATGCGAGGTTTCCTGTATTTGAGCCAGACAATAACGGTCGATCATTGGAGGGGACCATTCGCTATGCCATGGTTTCAGATGGGTTTAGCTTGGTGCTTCGAAGTGATACCTTTCAAGTCAGGGTGAGGATTAAGGATCGGGAACTCAACGATAGCAACGTGGCAGTGTCCCCCGACCTCACGCTTAACGATATCCTAACCCAATAAAGTATTATCTTCCCAGATCCAGATACATCGGGTATTTCTCCGGACTAGACTCATTCATGATATTGTAGACCTTCTCCACTACATCTTCGACATTGGGATTGCTGAAGTAATCTCCATCTGTTCCGTAGGCCGGACGATGATCACGCCCAGAGAGTGTGGCAGGAGCCGAATCCAGGTATTTATAACCGCCCTGATGCTCAAGTACATTCTGCATCATATAGCCTGTAGCCCCGCCAGGTACATCTTCATCAGCCAATAATAGTCTATTCGTCTTTTTCAACGACTCAACAATTAGGTGATTTTTATCGAATGGAATTAGTGTCTGCACATCCATGACTTCACAATGAATCCCTAACTCCTCCAGTTGATGAGCAGCCTCCATGACAATCTTACACATGGAGCCATAGGTCACTATCGTAATATCTGAACCTGTCTTGAGTATGTTAGGCACACCTAGCTCTACCTTAAACTCGCCAATATTACTGGGTATCCGTTCTTTCAGTCGATACCCATTCAGACATTCCACGATGATAGCAGTATCATCAGAAGACATCATTGTGTTATACATACCAGCTGCCTGGGTCATATCACGGGGAGTAAGGATATAAATACCCCTTAGCGCACTAAGCAGCGAACTCATTGGCGAGCCTGAATGCCATACGCCCTCTAGCCTGTGTCCGCGCGTTCTAATAATCATCGGAGCTTTCTGTCCGCCTTTAGTACGGTACTGTAGGGTTGCCAAATCATCTGAAAGCGTCTGAATAGCGTAAAAAACGTAATCTAAATACTGAATCTCAACGATTGGTCTAAGGCCTCTCATCGCTGCTCCGATACCTTGTCCTACTATTGTGGTCTCCCTGATACTCGTGTCCATCACACGCATTTTGCCATGCTTATCCTGCAGCCCTGCAAAACCTTGATTCACGTCACCGATTTTGCCCACATCCTCTCCTATGGCAAAGACTCTTGGATCTCTGGTCAACAGGTCGTCGAAGCAGGCCTGAAGTACTTCCCGTCCATCAACCAACTGGGCGTCATCAGCATAAGCAGGAGCAACAGGTTTGACCTTCTTAGCAGAATAATCTGACTCACTGTAAAGATGAGAGCTATACTGATCGTCAAACTTCTCACGCTTTTCTTTGATCCATTCATTGAGTTCTCGCTTTACGGAGTTGTTCTCATTTCTAAGCTGTCTAAGCGCTAGTCGCATCGTGCGGTAAACGTCATTCTTGACCGGATTGAGTATGCTGGTCATCTCCTCTTTCAGCGTTAGAAGTGCTTTTTTAGATGGGCTTCCTTGTGAGGCCTTCATCAACAAGGTCTCCGCCTCAGCCATATCATATTTTATCTCCTGCGTATATTCCTTCCATGCAGCATTCTTTGCCTCCTTGACACGGGCCTTAGCATCTTTCTCTATTTCGGTTAGTTCTGCTGCTGAAGCTATACCTTCCTCAATCATCCACTCCCTCATCTTAAGCATACAATCATGCTCAGCTTCCCATTTCAATCGTTCTTTTGACTTGTATCTCTCATGAGAACCAGAGGTGGAATGACCTTGAGGCTGAGTCATTTCCTTTACATGTATAATGGCAGGCACATGCTGCTCACGAGCCAGTTGTGTGCTTTTCACAAAAGTCTCACACAATGCCATGTAATCCCAACCTACTACGGATTTGAGCTCAAAGCCCTTGTCTCCTTCTCCTGATCTTTGAAATCCAGAAAGTGCCAGTGAAAGATCACTTCTAGTCGTGTGATATTCTTTAGGGACTGAAATGCCATAGTCGTCATCCCAGATAGCCATGATTAGAGGCAATTGTAGCACACCCACAGCATTAAGCGCTTCCCAAAAGTGACCTTCGGAGGTCGAAGCGTTACCTATTGTTCCAAATGCTACCTCGTTACCATTAATTGAAAAGTCATGTAGTTCACTTAGGCTTTCATTGTTTCTGTAGAGTTTGGAGGCATAGGCCAATCCTACTAGCCTGGGCATTTGACCGGCAGTGCAGGAAATGTCCGCGCTGGAGTTCTTCATATCCGTCAGCGTCTTCCACTCTCCTTTATCGTTAACCATTCTAGTAGCGAAGTGACTATTCATCAAACGGCCAGCACTAGATGGGTCGGCTTTTGGGTCGGTGTGGGCATACAGTTGTGCAAAAAACTGCTGAGTAGTGAGTTGACCAATGGCCATCATGAAAGTCTGATCTCTGTAATAACCTGACCTTATATCACCATTTTTGAACGCCTTAGCCATAGCCACTTGGGCAACTTCCTTACCATCACCAAAAATTCCAAACTTAGCTTTGCCCATGAACACCTCTTTCCGGCCAAGCAAACTCGCTTCACGGCTCTCTGCCACCAAAGCATAGTCTTTAAGAATCTCTTCTGCGGTAAGTTTAGTTGAAGTTTTTTTAGGGGCTTTAGCACTCATTTGTCAAAAGTTGAAATGATGATTACAAGGAAAGTCAGCCACTTATAGCCTATGTCAAATATACATCAAAATCCTCAAAAACTGAAATCGATTGCATTCAAAAATCAGAACAATAAGTTGCTAATGGATTTAAAATATCAAATAATCAGTATAATATTCTGATTATTGACGTATGACTGATCTATTATTTGTGATTCAAATAATAGGTTCGATAGATAATTACGAGCTCATTAAACGTTCTTCAAGCGGGATAAAGCGTTCAACTCTTGCTTTCAGATACTATATTTGCCTACCTTTTTCGAACAATATAAACAGACCCAAACATGATCATCAGTGTACCCAAGGAAATCAAGAATAATGAAAATAGAGTAGCTCTAACACCCGCTGGAGTACAGGAGCTAACTAAACGTGGACACCACGTCAACATTCAGTCCACCGCTGGCGAAGGAAGCGGGTTTAGTGATAGCAGTTATGTAGAAGCTGGGGCAAAGATTCTGCCTACTATCGAGGATACATACGCAAGTGGCGAAATGATCATGAAGGTCAAGGAGCCAATCGAGCCAGAATACGATCTCATAAAAGAGGATCAGCTTGTCTTCACCTACTTCCACTTCGCTTCTTACGAGCCACTTACTAAAGCGATGATCAAGAATAAGTCTGTTTGTCTGGCCTATGAAACTGTTGAAAAGCCCGGAGGTGGACTTCCCCTACTCGTTCCCATGTCAGAAGTGGCAGGAAGAATGTCTGTTCAGCAGGGCGCCAAGTATCTCGAAAAGCCAATGAAAGGACGTGGAATCCTGCTCGGTGGTGTACCAGGCGTGAAGCCAGCAAAAGTCATGATACTGGGTGGTGGCATAGTCGGTACGGAAGCTGCAAAGATGGCTGCAGGTCTTGGGGCAGACGTCACCATACTCGACTTAAGCCTTCCCAGAATGAGGTATTTGGATGATGTCATGCCAGCAAACGTGAAAACCTTAATGTCTAATGAATACAATATTCGTGAGTTAATTCAGGATCACGATTTGATCATTGGAGCGGTATTGATTCCTGGGGCCAAAGCGCCTAAACTAATCACAAGAGATATGCTCAAAAGCATGCGTCCTGGTACAGTCCTCGTGGATGTGGCAGTAGATCAAGGCGGTTGCTTTGAGACAACTGTGCCTACTACCCATCAGGATCCTATTTTTATCATTGATGATGTCACACACTATTGCGTGGCAAACATGCCTGGTGCAGTACCTTATACGTCTACATTAGCACTAACCAACGCCACATTGCCATACGCCATCCAACTAGCTAACAAAGGCTGGAAGAAGGCTAGCCAGGATAACAGAGAATTGGCGCTAGGCCTAAATATCATCAAGGGAGATGTAGTTTATGAAGGTGTGGCCGATGCTTTTGGACTGCCATTCGTACCTGTCGAAAAATACTTAGATTAACTTTTTGGATATGGGGGTAATTCGTCAATTACCTCCACTCCTTTCATATTGACATTGCATACCACTTGACGCATGCCATTGGTAAGTACCAGATAGGGGGCGTTATACGTCCTATTATAGTTAATCACCTGAATCAATGCTGTTTGATCAATGTTTACATACGGGGATTTACACTCCACTAGCATCCAGGGCTCACCATCCCGATTCAGGATTACCAGGTCACTGCGCTTGACCATCCTATTAACCTTTAGTCCACTCTCTACCTTCATCAAGGCTTTGGGATAGTCAAATTCGTTGATCAAAAAGTGGATGAAATGCTGCCTCACCCACTCTTCAGGGGTGAGCACTATGTACTTACGTCTAACAAGGTCCCAAACGAAAGTCGTTTCTCCCTCCTCCTTGACTTTGATATCAGCTTTGGGAAGGTTAAGCTGTTGATCCATCACTAGCCAGCTTATTAATCCTCACAGAGCTGAGGAAGACTATGCCTAAAACGAAAAACAGGCCAAGTGCGATGGTGCTATTTCTCATACTACCTGTGAGTTGCTCTATAAGACCATAGCTAAAGGTGCCAAACACAATGGAAAGGTTGAACGTAACATCATAAAAACTAAAGTAGGACGCATGATCGATGGTTGATTCTGGAATTAGCTTGGCGTAGGTAGCCCTAGAAAGTGCCTGGATACCACCCATTACCAAACCTACCACTGCAGCCAAAATGTAGAACTTAATCTCCTTAATCTCCAAATTTGGCTCTTGAGCGATAAAATAGGCACCTACGCAAATACATACCCAGATAAAGTTCATTGTGATTAGTGAGAAAATATTTCCCTTGCGCTCTGAGAGTTTAGCAAATACCGACGCTCCTACAATAGCCACCAGTTGTATTAAAAGCACTGTTGTTATCAGTTTCGAAGAATCAAGGTCAAGTTCTTTAGATCCAAACGTTGCTGCTAGGTACATTACCGTTTGAACACCCATATTATAGAAAAAGAATGCGGATAGGTATTTTTTAACTTCTGGAGACTGCCTTATGTTAAGCCATACCTTTTTTAACTCAAGGTATCCATTGGTTAATAGATTATTCACATGTTTTTTAGTAGACCGACCCTCTGGGATCATGTAAAAAGTAATCTGCGCAAACCCGAACCACCACACACCTACCATTAAGAAAGAAAACCTTGTAGCAGCACCCTCATCCTCAAAACCTAACATATCGAAGTTCTTAATCATTGCAATACTGACTAATAGTAATATCACACTCCCTACATAGCCATAAGAATATCCTTTAGCACTGGTCTTATCATAGTATTCCTCATCTACAATTTCTGGTAAGAACGCGTCATAGAAAACGAGACCGGACGAGTATCCAATGCTAGCAAGTACCGAACAGGTAATCCCCCACTCAACGTTGTGACTTTTGAAGAAGAACATGCCAGCGCAGGCTGTTGAGCCAAGTATCACAAAGAACTTTAGAAAGAGTTTCTTCTTACCGCTGTAATCGGCCATACCAGACAAGATTGGAAGCATTAGGGCCGTAACTAAAAATGAAAATGATAGCGCATACGAGTACAAGACTGAATTAACAATCTGAATGCCAAAGAAAGAAATGATGTCTGAACCATCAGCTCCTTTGGCTACTGCCTGATAGTACACCGGAAAGATAGCCGAAGTGATGACGAGTGAGTAGACCGAATTGGCCCAATCGTACATGCACCAGGCATTCACCACTTTAGGTTGATTCTTCATATGGTTTGGAGAAAAAAAAAGTCTTTCCGATGGAAAGACTTTAAATATATCTAAATGATCAAATTATCTGTCAATCGCCTGTCTTGAGCTGTAAAGCAATTTTCGAGCGTTCGCCTCACGAAGTTCTTGTTGAACATCGGAAACAAGACCCATTTTTGCTTCAACATCCACTTTCATAGACATTGTGATCTGATCTCGCTCTGCTTCACTCAATTTATCCTTTTCCTGATTCACAAAAAGGATAACATCATCCACATTGATAAACACATCATTCACCTGAATTTTCGGTTCTGAACCAAAAAGCTCCGGTTTCTTAGGCTCACCAATATAAATGTAGCTCACTAGAGACTTACGCTCTAGTTTGCTCAATTGAGTGGCTTTAGGTAACGTCTGCTTTACCATGATATCAGTCTCCCTCATTACTGTTGTCACCATAAAGAAGAACAACAGCATGAAAATAATATCCGGAAGCGCCGCAGTTGGTATTTCGTTAGTAGTATTCGTCTTTTTCTTAAACTTTCCCATAGTTAACCTCCTGTCGCTTTATTCGGTTCTGCAATTGAGATCGCTCTGGGAATACCAGCGCGAGCACGACTATACAACTGATCCTCGTCCGGATTCTTACGATCTAATTGTAAGAACTCCTGAGCCGAAATACCTACACGCTCACCATATACTTCATTATAAGCGGCGTTGATCTCATCAAGCACCTGAACAAAAAGCTCATAACTCGTACCACGATCAGCTTTGAAACTTACTACTGCTTCGGTAGGGTCATCTGAGTAATCAGGTCTTCTACCATTTGCATTAATATAATTTTTCACGTTAGGGGGCATAGAGTTGTAAATACCAATACCCTCCTCACTAGGCTTGCCGAAATTAAGAATGAAGGTTTTTACCATCTCCTTAAGTTCTTCCACATCTTCCAAAGGCTCATCTTCTACTAGAAGCCTATCCTGCGAATTGGCCAATATTTTGAAGATGTTCCTGTCATTTTTGGTAACCTCTGGAGGCGGTTGATTAGGATCCGGCTTGGGTGGCAAGAGCATTGCTATTCCTTTGTCATTTGCGATCGTTGTGGTAACAAGAAAGAAAATCAACAAAAGAAAGGCAATGTCGGCCATTGAGCCAGAATTAACCTCCGAGGTTTGTCTCTTACCTCTAGCCATTATTTAATTGCTTTTGAAAGCTCTGTAAATACAATCCCAACAATTGCCCCGATGGTCAAAATGTACATCATGGTCAACGATCCTCCGATGAACTTAGACAGACTAGCGTCCACTCCAAACTCAACATATGAAGGCAAAACTTCACTTCCTGACAAGGCATATCCAATTCCAAACACCACCACCAGGGCCACTAAACCCACACCTGACTTGGCTAGGCTAGCTGGGTCTCCCAGTGACTGAATCAATGGCAACACAATTGAAGCCACTGCCGCGATGATGGTTAGGATATAAGCCGCGTATAATGCTATATCTATAGTATCCATATCTTCTCTAGTTTAGTTTATTACTTAGAAGAAAGGTTATGCTTTACCAGAATGTCAACAAGAGAGATAGATGCATCTTCCATGCTGTTGACCAATCCATCAATTTTAGAAATCAGGTAGTTGTAGAATAACTGGAGGATTACAGCCACAATCAGACCTCCTACAGTTGTCAAAAGTGCGATTTTAATACCACCAGCAACCAAAGAAGGAGATACATCACCAGCTTCAGCGATAGCGTCAAATGCACCAATCATACCAATTACAGTACCCATGAATCCAAGCATAGGAGCTAGTGAGATGAATAGTGAAATCCATACCATTCCTCTTTCCAGCTTGCCCATCTCCACAGAACCGTAGGCAATGATCGACTTCTCAACCATTTCAATACCTTCTGACATCCTCATCAAGCCTTGAACGAAAATTGAAGCCACAGGGCCTTTTGTGTTCTTGCAAACTTCTTTAGCAGCTTCAACTCCACCTTTAGCAAGAGAGTCTTCTACTTTAGCGAGAAGCTTCTTTACGTTGGTTGTGGCTAGGTTGAGCGTGATGATTCTTTCAATCGCAACTGCAAGACCTAAGATCAAACAAAGAAGTACGATACCCATGAATTGCCATCCACCGGCGATGAACTGCTCTTTGATAGCTTGGTGGAAAGATTGCTGTGGCTCTTCTGCCATTTCTTCCTCATATGTTTCTTGTACTGGCATTGTTTCAGCAGGAGCTGGCTCTTCTTCAACTGCAGCCATTTCGGTGCTGTCGGCTTCCATCCCTTCCTGATCTTGGTCAGTGCCATCCTGCGCCATCACGGATAGGCTGCTGAATGAAACTATGCTTGCGAGCATCAATAGAGCGAATAACTTTTTCATAGTTCAAATTTTAGTTGCGTCTTGATTAAGGTTATAGTTATTAATTCGGTTTATACAATTCTAGTTCTGCGGAGAGAGAGGGATTCGAACCCTCGATACCCTTTAGAGGTATACACACTTTCCAGGCGTGCTCCTTCAACCACTCGGACACCTCTCCCTACTTTTCTCAGCAAACAAATAAATCAAGAAAAAAGCCTTTATGCAAATTTTAATTTCTTTTTGAGACGCCCCAAATTAGGTCATTTCTCCGCGTATTGGACGGATTAATAAATCTTTTACACGTTCGGTTGAAGACTCAGTTCCGAGAAGGAACATAAGCTTCGTGATGGCAGCTTCGGTAGTGATGTCAGCGCCACTCAGCACCCCAATATCTGAGAGCAGTTTGCTAGTCTCATATCGCCCCTGGATTACTTTACCCCCTACACACTGAGACACGTTATATAAGATAATTCCATCTGAGTTGGCCTTTCTAAGAATCTCCAAGAACCAGTCGTGCTTCATTGTGTTTCCAGATCCGAAAGTTTCGAGCAGTACAGCCCTTAATCCTGGAGTCGCAAAAATCTGCTCCAATACAGATCTTGAAATACCAGGATAGAGCTTGATCACGGCTACATTGTTGTCAAACTTACTGTGCAGTTTTAATGTAGCTCCATCTACGTGCTTTCTGATATAAGCATGATTGTACTCTATAAATACGCCAGACTCTGCCAGCTTCGGATAATTCTCTGATTCAAAAGCTGCGAAGGTGCTACTGTGCAGTTTTTGAGAGCGATTGCCACGGAGTAAGAAAAAATTAAAGTATACACAAACCTCATTTATAATCGGTTTGTCATCAATCTTAGCTGAAGCTATCTCAAGCGCCGTAATCAAATTCTCCCTGGCATCTGATCTTAGAAAACCTATCGGAATCTGAGCGCCGGTGAATATCACAGGCTTACTCAATCCCTCTAGCATATAGCTGAGCGCTGAGGCACTGTAGGCCATGGTATCAGTGCCGTGCAGCACTACAAATCCATCGTATTGGCTGTAGTTTTCATGTATAATATAACCAATGTCAATCCAGTGTTTGGAATTGATGTTAGAAGAGTCCTCAGGAGCGGGAAACGAAATGACTGTAATCCGCAAGTCAAATGCCTTAAGTTCAGGAATCTTATCGACGACAAGGCTGAAATTGAATGGCGCCAGCGCGCCCGACTCGTCGACCGCCATTCCAAAAGTTCCTCCAGTGTATATAATGAGAACCGAAGACTTTGGGTTCTTATCCGTCGAGGTGTTGAGATTGACTATTTTGTACTTCATTGCTCCTCTGGATGAAATAGATTCATGGCATTTTTAGTGGTCTCGGCGATAACCAAGTTCCTATCTACTCCTTTGATGGCGGCCAGTCTCTCCGCAATAAGGCTTGTGTACGCCGGCTCGTTGCGCTTGCCTCGATGTGGTACTGGTGCCAGGTAGGGTGCGTCTGTCTCGAGCAGGAGCTGGTCTAAGTTTATTTCCGGTAGGACCTTATCCAGCCCGCCATTTTTAAAAGTAGCCACACCACCTACACCAAGGTAGAAGCCCAGATCAATAGCAGCATCAGCCTCGGCCTTACCTCCGGTAAAGCAATGGAAGACGCCCCGAATGCCACGGTTTTTGAAATCCTTGAGCATTTCAACAGTTTCCCAAAAGGAGTCACGACAATGTATTACAATTGGTAATGCCAAATCAAGTGCCCATTCACATTGTATTCGAAATGCTTCCTGCTGTTGCTTAAAAAAACTCTTGTCCCAATACAAGTCCGTGCCCATCTCTCCTACCGCAACAAATTGATGCTTATCAAATAAAGGTCTCATTTGGTCTAACACGCTCCTGTAATCTTCTTGCACTGAGCATGGATGCAGGCCCATCATTGGAAAGCACCGATCAGGGTAGTCCCCGGCCAACTTCATCATACCATCGATCGATTCCATATCGATATTTGGCATGTAAACTCTCTCGACACCAGCCTGAAAGGCTCTATTGAGCATCTCAGATCGGTCTTCACTAAATTTTGAGGAATAGATATGTGAATGAGTATCAATCATCGGTTACAATCTAGCACAGTCAAATCGAATAATGAAGCACGCAACCTACAATGAGGAAAAGACATAGCCTTTACTGGTAAAATATTCTAAATAGGCTGGCAGCACCTCCTTCATTCGCGGAAATGCCTTAATACTGTCATGAAAAAGGACAATAGATCCCGGTCGCGTGACTGCCGTGATCTGCCTGAGTATGCTTTGGTGGCTCAGCGAGGAATTGTAGTCACCGCTGAGTACATCCCACATCACTATATCGTACTCTTCTTTCAGCCGTCTGATCTGTCTTGTGCCAATCCGACCATATGGTGGCCTGAAGAGTCTGCGGCTACTTATCCCTGCACTTTCAATAGCTGCTTCGCATTCAGCTACGTTCTGATAGTAGGTGGGATTAGCAGTTGTCCATCCTTTGATGTGGTTGTGGGTATGGTTACCGATCACATGGCCACCATCGGAAATCTGCCTGGCAACATCCGGATGTTTCACAATATTGTCGCCGACGCAAAAGAATGTGGCATTAGCCTTATATCGCTCCAGGGTTTCGAGCACGAACTCGGTCACCTCAGGTATCGGGCCATCATCAAACGTGAGATAGATTCGCTTATCTGACCTGTCGGAATAGTCCCATATCAGCGATGGGTATAGTCGCTTGAGCCAAGTGGGTGTCTTGTGAATGTAAGCCATTGATTAAAGGCTCACCTTACAGGTGAGTAGTGTGATATCATCCTTGTATGGCGTTGCGCCTCTAAACTCATCCAGACTCGCTATAACCTTTTTGTTGAAACCAGCTAGGTCATCTTTACAGCAAGCCTTGACCAGCTCAATAAACCGTTCCTGGCCAAACTCCTCATCAGCCTCGTTGAGCGTCTCAGTGATACCATCAGTATAGCTATAAATAGAGAATGTCTCGCTTATATCAACATTCCCTTCCGTGAAAAACGGAAGTGGATCAAACATCCCAAGCACCGTGGTTCCTGTTTCCAGGAGTTGCTGTTCTTCCCCCATTCTCAAGATTGGAGGATTGTGCCCGCAGTTCACATACCTCAATTTTTGGGTACTGTAGTTATATATCGCCGCAAAGAATGTGATGAAAATCTCAGCATTGCCATTACGGTTTACTTGTCGATTAAGCTCAAATACAATTTCCGCAAAATCATCAGTCTTTCTCAGGAGCATCCTAAGAGAAGCCTGGAAGTTGGACATCAGGAGTGCGGCGGGTACTCCCTTACCAGAAACGTCAGCGATGCACACCAAAAACTGATCATCGTCAATAGGTATGTAGTCATAGTAGTCGCCACCTACTTCATTATGTGGAAAATAGCTTGCAGCAATATCCAATATATCCGTACTCGGTAGATCTTTTGGGAAAAGGAAATGTTGCACCTGCCGCGCAATCTCCATTTCCTTGCGAAATGCTTCTTGCTCAAGTTCTCTTCTTGCCAATTTCTTATTCTCAATAGCCACAATGATGATGTTGGTCAATGCCATCAAAAAGGTGGTATTAGCTGTTTGCGGTAGGTTACCGATAAAAAGAACTGCTAGGAGCTTTTGCTTGTGCATGATGGGGAATATTTGCCCAAACTCTTCAAACCCTACATCGGTGCTATCTGTCGCTCTACTAGCGTTTAGCTTGTGATAAGATTCCGGTAGGTGGTAGTCTCCATAGTCGACCTTGGTACCAAAACTCACCTTGCAAGTCCATGTCAGGTCAAGTACAAACAGTGCAAGCTTTCCAATACCCAGATTCCCCAATAAAGTGAAGCGGTAAATCTTATAAAGCGCTGACTCTGCCAGATTGTTGTTGATGGCCTGCGTCACTTCAAGTAGCGCATTTAGCTCCATCTGTTTTATCTGCAAGTCTTCCTTCGGACCTAAGGAAGTGGCTTTTTGGTTGGTCATAGTTGAAATAACTTAATTTGAATTATGAGCCAACAAGCCTGCTTTAGAAGCAAGGTAGAAGTAGTTCCTAAACTGCAACTCAAAATCTAATTCCTCAGCTGGTACTTCATCCGACACTGTGCTATAACATCTGATCCAGCCCTTATTGAGCAACTTTAGCAAAATGGGCCGCAGTTCCTTTTCCTCAAGATCTGTGGTCTCCATGAGATCAGTGAATGATTGCACAAAGTACAATTCATCGAGCACGTCATATTCCAAGTCACTCATTATACTTCCTGTCTTTCCAGGTGTATTTACCAAAAATAGAGGCTATTCCAAAGAAAAGGACGTAAACAGGATAAATTATTTCGGCCAAAATCAGGTCTCTCCACTTGTGCTCACGACCGTAAAAAGTGGCCGAGGATTGAGCAATAGCTATATCTCCAAGGGCCTTTAAGACCCATCCACTTGCCACCACTTCAAGTTCGATGAAGGAGTATGCATAGCCAATTAGCGCTAGCAATGGCATCATATTGAGTAGTAATATCATGACTGGAAAAAGCCATGATGCCGTTCCGGACTGATGCTTCCATTTCGATGACCACCTTATTTTTTGATTGATGATGGTCGCTATGCCTTGTGCTGGCAGGGTTGAGACTATTGCAGTTGTAGACTTTAAATATTGAAGCGATTTGACTCCATAGTGACGTGCCATTTTTCTTACCAGAAACTCATCGTCACCAGAAGCAACATCCAAATTCCCAGTGAATCCGTCAACTTCAAGAAAAGCGGCTTTACGATAGGCCAGGTTAGCGCCATTGCCCATGGAGGGCACGCCGAGGGAGAGTAATGTACCACTGACTGCTTGGAGTACACTAAACTCGACCCACTGAAGTCGATCAGCCAATGACCGAACTTCATAGGCCACTGGCCCCATCACCAGCTGCGTGTCGTCTTCTTTAAATGCTTGATTAATGGAGTCGAGCCAATCCGTGCCAACGGTACAATCTCCATCAGTCGTTAAGATGATTTCTCCCTTGGATGCATTAACTGCTAATTCTATTGCCTGCTTCTTAGGTGAGCCTTGGGTTCGACTGGATGATAGCAACTGTATATCCAGAAGCGATTGATTTTTGAAGTCCTCTATTAAGCGGAAGGTATCATCAGTAGATTGATCGTCAACTACTATGACCTCAAAGGCCTCTTTGGGATAACTTTGATTCTCGATAGCGCTGAGTAGAGCTATTATACTCTCCGCCTCATTTCTGACCGGAATCACGACTGTAATCCTTAGGTGGTCTTGAACTTCCTCGTGGAAGGATTGCGGTAGCTCCAGCCATTTTCTGGTAAGAAATAATAGTGCTACTGCATAGGCAAGCATGACGGATACAAACGCTATTCCCATATCACGTTGCTATATTGCACAATAATGTCCATAGCAGCCAAAGAAAAAGTAATTCTCGGATTGGATCCAGGCACAAGTGTGATGGGGTATGGCATCATAAAAATAGAATTGCGCAAGATCCATATCCTTCAATATGGCGTGATTCATCTCAGCAAATACTCCGGTCACGAGCTCAAATTGAAAAAAATATTTGAGCGGGTGATGAGCCTGATCCAGGACTATCAACCAGATGAAGTTGCGCTGGAAGCTCCATTTTATGGTAAGAATGTCCAATCTATGCTCAAACTGGGTCGTGCGCAAGGGGTAGCTATGGCCGCTGCGCTATCCAGAGAAATACCAATCACCGAGTACGCTCCCAAGAAAGTAAAGCAGTCTGTCACCGGTAATGGCAATGCCTCCAAAGAACAGGTCGCACAGATGCTGATGACGCTATTAAAGTTTGAGCATGAGTCCAAGCTGCTAGATGCTACGGATGCGTTGGCGGTAGCCTTGTGCCATCACTACCAGGGTGGTAAGTCCATCAGTAGCTCCAAGAGCTGGAAATCCTTCCTAACGGAAAATCCGAGTAGGCTTAAAGGCTAACCTTGTCGTTGATCTTCTTTGCGGTGGCCGCCAATTCCTCCTTAGAAGGGCTGAGTTTTGGTCGGCTAAAGTTCATATCATTCATGGAAGATATTGGGATAAGGTGAATATGTGCGTGGGGCACCTCCAAACCAATGACCGTCACCCCTACCCGCTTACAATCAATTGACTGCTTGATAGCCCCTGCCACCTTCTTAGCAAAAAGGTGCAGAGCAGCCAGGTCATTATCCTCCAAATCATAGATGTAATCCACCTCCTTTTTTGGGATGACGAGCGTGTGCCCCGTGACCAGAGGATTGATGTCCAGAAAAGCCAGGTGATGATCATCCTCAGCCACTACATGCGCCGGGATTTCTCCAGCAATGATTTTTGAAAAAATGCTCGCCATGGTCTTAGATGCCTATTGCTAGTACCTCAAACTCAATCTCTCCGGCCGGGGCTTTGACTACAGCCGTCTCGCCAACTTTCCGTCCCAATAAACCTTTTCCGATAGGTGACTGAACGGAAATCTTATTCGCCTTAAGATCAGCCTCCTCCTCTGAAACCAACGTATACTCTACAGTCATGCCATTTTTCTTGTTCTTGATTTTGACCTTGCACATCACGGACACCTTAGAAGTGTCGACATCTGCTTCATCCAGGACTCTGGCATTCCCAACCACAGCCTCCAGTTTAGAGATTTTCAATTCCAGCAGTCCTTGTGCATCCTTGGCAGCATCATACTCAGCATTCTCACTGAGATCACCTTTATCGCGTGCTTCAGCTATCTGATTAGAGATGTCTGATCTCCCCTTTGTCTTTAGCTCGTGCAACTCGTCTTTCAGTCGCTGCAGCCCTTCTTCGGTGTAATATGATACGTTTGACATAGTTGTATAATGGTTATAAATAAAAAATAACGGCCCCTTTGTGAGGGACCGTCATCTCAGAGTTCTTTTATTTCTTCTTCTCCAAAGATAGATATTCTGAGCTTTTCAAGCAATAGACCCCTCTATTGACTTATCAGAAACGTCACAATTTGCTGATTTTGTCTAGCAGCACGGTACTAATTCTTCGGTAAGATTCCACAGTCCAGCCAGCAACATGTGGTGTGAAAATGACATTGTTGAACTTGCTCAGTCTGTCAAAAGTGTCGTTCTCCTCATCGCTGAAGTTGGCCAGCTTCTCATTCTCCAATACATCCAGACATGCTCCTCTTACCCTCCCACTCGCCAGCCTATCGGCCAAATCAGCCAGGACCACTACTTTACCACGTGCACTATTAAGTAGATAAATGGGCTTTCGAAACTTGTCAATGAAGGAGCCGTCAATCCAACCTTTTGTCTCATCCGTCAAAGGCACGTGCAGGCTTAGCACATCCGCCCTCTCAAAAAGACCTTCCAGGCTTACCTCTTCCACCGCACCAGTTCCAAAGCCCGCCTTGTACTTGTCATAAGCCAGCACTTCACAGCCAAATCCTGCAAGCTTCGAAGCGAAAGCACTTCCCATCATGCCATATCCGATAAGGCCAACACATAGACTGCCCAGTTCCACACCCCTATTTCCTTCGCGATCCCAGTTTTTGAGGCGCACCTCATTATTGGCTTTTGGGATACTGTGAAGTAGCGCTAATAGCATGCCGGTCATGTGCTCGCCAAGTGCGTCTCTATTGCCTTCCGGAGCATTGACCACTGCTATACCCCTAGCGGAAATAGCCTCCATGTCCAGTTGGTCCAGTCCGGCACCAGCACGTCCAATGAACTTCAACTGACTAGCTTGTGTCAACAGTTTTCCGTCAACTGCGAGCTTACTCCTCAATACCAGGCCAACGTATTTCTCAATAA
This sequence comes from Cyclobacteriaceae bacterium, assembly GCA_965229505.1. GTDB lineage: Bacteria > Bacteroidota > Bacteroidia > Cytophagales > Cyclobacteriaceae > UBA6059. Next base: position 3,286,518 of record OZ245881.1, on the reverse strand, counting down.
TTCCAGGGACTTCACTGGCTATGATTGTCGTTAGATAGTCGACCTCATAGCCAAGATCAGCAAGACCATCACACAGCGATGTATGCACATCATCGATAATGAGGACTTTTCCGTTCATGGCTATAATCCGTGAATGAGCTGCGCCATACTGAAGTAAACAGCAAGACCTAAGATGTCATTGGTAGTGGTGATGAATGGGCCTGAGGCCAAAGCTGGATTAATTCCAAACTTATCGAGAATCAATGGGGTGATAGTTCCCATTAGGGAAGCTAAGAGCACAACGCTGAAAAGAGCAAACGATACGGTGAAGGCCATTTGCTGATCCTTGGTAAATAGAATAATCACTCCAAAAACCATCAACGCGAGTATAATACCATTGACCACCGCTACGAACAATACCTTCATCAGCCTGCGCCACATCTTGTCTTCAAATGCACTTGGGTTAGCTAAACTTTGCACGACTATTGAAGAGCTCTGAATGCCCACATTACCACCTGTCGCAGTAATCAGTGGGATAAAGAAGGCCATCGCAGGTATCAAGGCTATGTCAGTCTCAAAGAAGCCAATCAGCCACGCTCCAAGCAAGCCACCCGCCATACCAATGGTGAGCCAAGGGAGTCTCGCTTTTGAGAGCTTCCATACAGTATCATCTTCCTCTACATCGGAAGAGATACCCGCCATAATCGCTCGTTCCTCCTCGGCGATTTCCGTAATCACATCTACAATATCATCGATAGTGATCCGCCCTACCAGCTTGCCTCTGGCGTTGATGACCGGGACAGATTCTAGATCATACTTTCGCATGACCTGAGCCACATCTTCCTCATCCATGAAGGTCTCCACCGCTACTACATCACTATCGTAAATGTCCTTGACCTTTACACTATCCTCTGCCAATATGATCTTCTTCAAAGACACTTTCCCAAGGAGTTTTCCAAAGTCATCGATGACATAGACCGAGAAAAGCTTTTGGACGCGTTCTGCCTGCTTCCTGATCTCCTCAATACATTGCAGTACCGTCCAGTTGAGATTGCACTTGATCAGCTCTTTTGCCATCAAACCACCAGCCACATCATCATCATAGCGAAGCAAGTCCAGCAGGTTATTGGCCTTCTCTTCATTGGAGATAGCTCCAATGACCTGCTCACGAGTTTTGAGCGTCAATTCCGATAGGATATCGGCACCATCATCAGAGTCCATCAACTCTATATGACGAGCAATCTCGCGAGGGTTGAATACTTTGAGAAACTCCTTGCGGGTGTCATCATCCAGTTCCGATAGGATATCGGCACCTATGCTCGGGTCGAGCAACTCAATGACATAGCGCGACTCCTCTGCATCAAACTCATAGAGCAATTCTGTGATATCGGCATGGCTGATCCCCTCGAGAGAGGAGATGATAAAGGCATCCTCCTTATTGTCGAGTGCCTGCTGAAAACGCTCGAGGTATTCATTGGATAGTTCAAACTGGACTATGTGCTCCATTGTGATACCTCCTTAGTAAGGTTGATGAATTGTTCTACACTGAGCTGCTCCGCTCGCTTATCAAAAAGCGCATCTGATGTGACGCTTGTGGGCAAATTTAGAGTTTTTAGTGCGTTGCGCAAGGTTTTCCTCCTCATTTGAAAAGCAGCCTTCACGACTCTAAAAAAGAGCTTCTTATCAACCTCTAATGTGTCCCGGTATCGAATCAGTCGAATCACGCCCGACTGCACCTTCGGCGGTGGATCAAATACCTCAGGCCCTACCGTAAATAAATACTCTATGCGGTAGTATGCTTGAAGGAGAACACTAAGAATCCCATAGGTCTTGTTGCCGTGGTTAGCTGCTATTCGCTCAGCCACCTCCTTCTGCAACATGCATACGATCTCTGATACAGCAGAGGGGTTTTCCAGTACCCTGAAAAAAATCTGCGAGGAAATATTGTAGGGAAAATTGCCAATAATAGAATATTGATCACCTAGCCTGGTAGAAAAGTCCTCTTGCAAAAAATCTCCAAACACAAACTGTTCGCTATGATCAGGATACTTAGCCTTCAAAAAGGCTATTGACTCTGCATCCAGATCCACAGCCAGCAGTTGCGCTGTATTCTTTAGTAAGAAATTTGTCAATACGCCCGTTCCAGGGCCTATCTCCAGCACAGACGCTCGGTGATCGGGAGACAGGCTTTCGGCAATCCTCTCAGAGATGTTCAAATCCTTCAAAAAATGCTGTCCAAGATGCTTTTTTGGTACTACTCTCGCCATCTGATCCTTTCCCGAAAATTCAATTAATTTGCGCTAAGATAAGTGAAGCACGAATGAGTCAACCAAATAAAAACCCTATTCAAGATAAACCGCTCATTGGCATTTCGATAGGAGATATCAATGGCATTGGACCTGAGGTGATTATCAAAGCGCTCTCTGATCCACGTATCCTGAGGTACTTTACACCTGTTATCTATTGCTCAGCCAAGGTGATCGGCTTCTACCGCAAAATCGTGAATGAAGATTTTGTCTACAATCAAATCAAAGATCTACATGGCATCAACCCTAAGAAGGTCAATGTCTATAACATATGGGAGGAAAATGTGGAGATCACTCCCGGAGAAGTCAATGAAACAGGAGGTAAGTATGCGCTCATGAGCCTGACCAGGGCTGTTGAAGACCTTAAAAACGGTCAACTTGACGCATTGGTAACTGCTCCTATCAACAAGGATAACATTCAGTCTGATGAATTCCAGTTTCCAGGGCATACGGAGTACCTGGCCTCTACATTTGAAGTGGATGACCACTTGATGCTGATGGTAGCTGACAATGTCAGGATTGGGGTAGCCACGGGTCACATTCCTCTCAAGGATGTGGCCGAAAGCTTAACTGCGGATAAGGTCAAAAATAAGGTGAAGGTGATGATCAAGTCGCTCAAACGCGAATTTGGTATTTCCAAGCCTCGCATCGCCGTGCTTGGACTCAATCCCCACGCAGGAGAAAATGGTCTGCTCGGAAAAGAGGAACAGGAAATACTTCAACCCGCCATCGAAGAATTAAGAAACAGTGGTCAATTGGTCTTCGGACCTTTCCCTGCTGATGGCTTCTTTGGTACGATGGAGTTTAAGAAATTTGACGGAGTATTGGCGATGTATCACGATCAGGGGCTGACGCCATTTAAGTACATGGCATTTGAAGATGGCGTAAACTTTACTGCAGGATTACCAGCCATTCGCACCTCTCCCGATCATGGTACTGCGTACAATATTGCCGGTAAAAACCTGGCAAATGAGAAATCGATGCGTGCAGCACTCTACCTGGCCAGTGATATGGTCGCAGCACGCAAAGAGAGTGGGCTCACCCCAGCATAATAATTTAAAAGGTCCAAGAATTTTTCTGGTATTTATTATTAAATTTGCGCTCCTGTTGGGAGAGGTATGTCTTCAAGCGTATATAAAACATTCAATATTGATATTTACAAGCTTTCAAATAAGAAGCATGAATATCAGTTTGAGTGGAATGACGACCTTTTTACGATAGAAGAAAACAGCATTGTCCAGAAGGGACAAGGTGAGTGTCAGGTGGTGTTGGATAAGTCAGAGACGATGATCACACTCGATTTTAAGATTTCGGGTACGGTGGAGTTGACCTGTGACAAGAGCCTCGAGCTTTTCGATCATGAACTCCAGCTGGATGAGCATCTGATACTGAAGTTGGGTGATGAGAATGCAGAGCTTGGTGATGATATTGTAATGATCCATCGGGATACACAGCAGCTTAACATCGCTGAGTATCTTTATCAGTACATTAATCTATCAATACCAATGAAGCGTGTACATCCTGATTTGATTGACGAAGATGATGAGGGCATAGTATTCGTGACAGAGACTGCACCCGAAGAAAATAACAACAACGAAGATGACCCACGATGGGCAGCTTTAAAAAAACTTAAGTAGTAATAGCATAAACAGTATATACAAATGGCGCATCCTAAACGAAAAATATCGAAAACCAGAAGGGACAAGAGAAGAACCCACTACAAAGCCACGCCTAAGAACTTTGTGATTTGTCCGACTACAGGAGAAGCACATCTTCCGCACAGGGCATTTTGGTTTGAGGGTAAGCTCTACTACAAAGGTCAGGTAGTGATGGAGCAAGAGGTTCTTGCCTAATCCTCAGAGTACATAATATTACGCTAGTCTGCCAAAGGGCAGACTTTGTTGTTTTAGTGAGTATTAATTAGCTTCTTTGAAGCTGCTTTTGCTTGAGTGCAAAAGTGACGACCCAGAAATGATTAAGTCCGATTGGAAATCACTTAATCATTAGAACTATTAATTAATGAGTACAACAAAAGCAGCTATTACAGGAATCCAAGGTTACCTTCCTGACTACATCCTCACTAACAAAGAATTAGAAAAGATAGTTGATACGACTGATGAGTGGATCACCAGTCGTACAGGTATCAAACAGCGGCATATCCTAAAGGGTGACAATCAGGGCACAAGTGTAATCGGCATTCATGCGATTAATGGTCTGCTTAAGAAGACTAACAATAAGGCAGAAGATATCGACCTCATCATCTGCGCTACCACTACCCCTGACCTGGCCTTCCCCGCTACCGCTAATATCATAGCCAACGCTGTTGGTGCAACCAATTCATTCGGATTTGATCTAAACGCTGCATGCTCTGGCTTTTTGTTCGCCTTAACCACTGCATCTCAATTCATTGAGACTGGTAAATACAAAAAAATCATTGTCGTGGGAGCGGACAAGATGTCCTCTATCATCGACTATGAGGATCGCACTACCTGCATCATCTTCGGTGATGGTGGTGGTGCAGTGCTACTAGAGCCTACCACTGATGGCTTAGGGATTCAGGATGCTATACTCCACTCCGACGGATCTGGCGAGCAACATCTGCATATGAAGGCAGGAGGTAGTCGCAAGCCTGCTTCCGCAGAGACGGTGGCCAATAGAGAACACTATGTTTATCAGGAAGGCTCCCAGGTCTTCAAATTCGCCGTGACCAATATGGCGGAAGTGGCCGCTGATATTATGGCTAAGAATAACCTGACGGCAGAGGATGTTTCCTATCTTGTACCACATCAAGCTAACAAGCGCATCATTGATGCTACAGCAAAGCGTATGGGTATAGGTGATGAAAAGGTAATGCTTAATATAGAGCGCTATGGTAATACCACTTCCGGTACTATACCTTTGTGTCTTTGGGATTACGAATCAAAGCTCAATAAAGGCGACAATCTCGTACTGGCAGCTTTTGGTGGTGGTTTTACGTGGGGTGCGGTATATCTCAAGTGGGCTTATGATCCAAAATAAACAACATTAGAAAATACATTTAGATGGCAACTACTGCAGATTTTAGAAACGGACTTTGTATTGAATACAACCATGACCTCTTTACTATCGTCGAATTCCAGCATGTAAAGCCTGGCAAAGGCCCAGCTTTTGTGCGTACCAAACTAAAGAGTCTGACCTCTGGCAAAGTGCTTGATAATACATTCTCAGCCGGACATAAGGTAACCACAGCTCGTATTGAACGAAGACCGCATCAATTCCTTTACAAGGATGATATGGGATTCCACTTTATGGACAGCAATACCTTTGAGCAGGTGGCTATTCCGGAAGAGCTAATTACCGGAGCGCAGTATCTCAAAGATGGTCTGGAAGTGGATGTGCTTGTTCACGCAGAGTTAGAGAAAATATTAACTTGCGAGCTGCCGCAGCATGTGGAAATGACAGTAACTTATACTGAGCCGGGCATCAAAGGAGACACAGCAACCAATGCTACAAAACCAGCGACAGTGGAGACCGGAGCGGTCGTACAAGTACCCCTTTTCATCAATCAGGATGAGAAGATCAAGATCAGTACAGTAACTAACTCCTACGTGGAGCGTGTAAAATAGACAACATTATGGGCAAGGGCCCACAACGAATTAACCAAAAACAACATCCTATGAAAGCCAAAGAAATTCGGGACCTGATCGATTTCATCTCTCAGTCAGGGCTAGAGGAAGTCAACATAGAGACAGAAGAGTTTAAGATTAAAGTGAAGCGCAATGCTGAGATGGCGGCAAATACGGTAATGGCTGCCGCTCCGGCACCTGCTCCTGTCGCTGCTCCAGCACCCGCCGCACCTGCTGCTGCGGCACCCAGCGCACCTGCCGCCGCAGCATCTGATGATGCGAAGTATCAGACCATCAAAGCTCCCATGATTGGTACTTTCTACAGGTCTGCTAATCCAGAATCTGATGCATTCGTACAGATAGGTGATAAAGTAACCGCAGGTCAGACAGTTTGTATTATAGAAGCGATGAAGCTCTTCAATGAGATCGAATCTGAGATCTCGGGTACTATCGTGAAGGTATTGGTTGACAATGCCTCTCCGATAGAATATGATCAGCCATTGTTCCTGGTTGATCCTTCGTAAGCACTTTTGTTTCCTCATTAAACCCAAAACACTGTGTTTAAAAAAATATTAATTGCCAATCGAGGAGAGATAGCCCTTCGCGTGATTCGTACTTGTCGTGAGATGGGTATCAAGACCGTCGCTGTATATTCCACTGCTGATGCCGAAAGCTTACATGTACGCTTCGCCGATGAGGCAGTATGCATTGGTCCTCCCCCCAGTAAGGATTCTTATCTAAATATACCCAGGCTGATTTCTGCCGCTGAGATCACCAATGCTGATGCTATTCATCCAGGTTACGGGTTCTTATCAGAAAATGATGAGTTCTCGAGAGTATGTCAGGAGTACGGCATCAAGTTCATTGGCGCTAGCCCCGATATGATCCAGAAGATGGGTGACAAGGCGACAGCTAAAGCCACCATGAAAGCCGCCGGTGTACCTTGTATACCCGGGTCAGAAGGCCTTCTCGAATCTATCGCAGAAGGTATGGAGATCGCCAAGGGTATCGGCTACCCCGTGATCCTCAAAGCCACCGCTGGTGGTGGCGGTCGTGGTATGCGTATCGTCAAAGATGAGAGTGGGTTCAAAAAGGCCTGGGATGATGCTCGCCAAGAGTCGGGTGCTGCTTTTGGCAATGATGGGCTCTATCTGGAAAAATTCGTAGAGGAACCACGTCACGTGGAGATTCAGATCATAGGAGACAGCTATGGTAATGTTAGTCACCTATCGGAAAGGGACTGTTCGATACAGAGACGTCACCAAAAGCTAATAGAAGAGACTCCCTCTCCTGCTGTGAATAAGGCATTGAGAGACAAGATGGGTGCTGCCGCTGTGAAAGGAGCTCAGGCCATCAAGTATGAAGGCGCAGGTACAGTAGAGTTTTTAGTAGACAAGCACTCTAACTTCTACTTTATGGAGATGAACACCCGTATTCAGGTGGAGCATCCCATTACGGAAGAAGTGACTCAGTTTGATTTGATCAAAGAACAGATAAAAGCTGCTGCTGGCATCAAAGTATCAGGCGATCACTACTATCCTCAGATATTTGCGATGGAGTGTCGTATCAACGCGGAAGATCCTGCCAACGGCTTCCGTCCAAGCCCTGGAAAAATAACTAACTTGCACCTACCGGGCGGTCATGGTGTACGCGTTGATAGTCATGTATATGCTGGCTATACCATTCCTCCGAACTACGATTCGATGATTGCTAAACTTATCGTATCAGGGCTATCAAGAGACGAGGTAATTACCCGAATGAAGAGGGCACTGCAGGAGTTCGTGATCGAAGGGATTAAGACTACTATTCCTTTCCATATCCACATGATGGATAATAAGCAATTCCGCACTGGTAACTTTACAACAAAGTTTCTTGATGATTTTGACTTCTCTGTATTGAAGCAGTAATCAACTTGATTCGAATGAAATGATAAAAGGCTGACCGGTTAACTGATCAGCCTTTTTTTGGCCTTGACGTATACCCAAATACATTTTGCATACTTAACAATTCGCTCTCGATATTATTCGTATAAGTATAGATTCTAACGTTTCTTGTCAAAAGCGATTAATGCAAGTACTTTTAAAGTTAAGAAGACCAATAGGCGATGAAGCAGGTTACAGTAAAAGTCAACGATGATAAGCTCTCATTTTTTCTAGAGTTGGTGGAGAATCTGGGTTTTGCAGAAGTGGAGGATAGTAAAGAGGCCATCTTGGATAATTTAAAGAATGGCTTTGAAGAAATGAACCTTCACAAGCAAGGCAAACTAGAAACCACCCCGATTGACGAATTCCTGGATGAGTTATAGGGTACTTGCATCCATAACTTCAAAAAAGAAGCTAAACGACTGATTAAGAAATATCCGTCGCTGAAATCGAGATTAAGGAGCTTGGAAAGAAACTAAAAGATGAACCAGCCCTTGGTTTATCCCTCGGACATGAAGTTTACAAAATACGGATTGCTGTCAAATCTAAAAATAGAGGAAAATCTGGAGGTGCAAGAGTCATTTCATACGTCATCATTGATGAAAAAACGGTCTTACTTCTCTCAATTTATGATAAAGGTGATAAGGTAAGTATTTCAGATAATGAAATAGTTCAACTTCTGAATGCCGCTCTTAAAGAGCAGTAAATATCACTCCCCCTCAATTTCTTTCACCAGCTCTGAGTACCAGGCTTCTCCATATTTTCTGGTAAGGGCCTCTTTCAGAAATTTATACACTGGTAGTCCAAGTTGCTCACCCAAGACACAGGCTGCACTACAAATATCCCAGCGGTCATAGTTGAGCGCATCATAATGGTCATATTTTGTAATCCGTATAGGATATAAATGACACGAGATGGGCTTCTTAAAATCGATTTTACCATCCATCTGCGCTTGCTCTATTCCACATTTAAGGATGTTTTGTTCATCATATATGGCAAATGCGCATTCCTTATTGTTCACGGTAGTGGTGCTGTAATCACCCTCCTCATCTAATATATAAGGCCCATGCTCCTCTATGGCTGCAAGCCCCTCGCCTGAGAGATAGGGCTTCACCTTATCCAGGATTTCATCCATTATGGGTAGCTCCTCGGCTTCCAGAGGGGCACCAAGGTCACCTTCAACACAGCAGGCCCCTTTGCATTTTCTGAGGTCGCAAGTAAAGAGTTGCTCCTTGATGTCATCGGAGATTACGGCATTGTCCAGAATAATCATGCTGCGAATTTAAGCATGCAGGCTTGTCTCTCCCTGATGCCTACCAATTTAATTACTCCGTCGGCTTCAACTACTCATCCCGCAAATAGGTCACAGGGTTGACACGACCTGCATGTATGGTCTTGTAGCTGATGGTCATCACGATCATTGCGAGCATGGCCAGCAGTGCCACTATAAATACGCCTACGCTGATATTGGAGCGAAAAGCAAAGTTCTCCAGCCACTGTGTGAGAAAGAAATAAGCCCCTGCTGCCCCCACCAGGAAGGCTACCAAATACAGCGCTACAAACTTTTTAGTAATCAGGAGCCACAACTCAACCAGGCTCGCGCCCATCACTTTGCGAATGCATATTTCACGGCGCTTGCGCTCAATTACGAAAATCGAAAGGCCATAAAGTCCCAAACCGGCAATAAATACTGCCAGGATGGTGAACCACTTGGTCAAACTGAGCAATCGCATTTCATCCTGATAAAGTCTCGCCACCTGATCATCCAGGAAATTATACTCCAATGCAGTCTGCGCACCTAAGGATGACCATTGCTCCTCAAGTTGAGCAAAGATCTTAGCAGAAGAACTGAGGGGTGTCTTGAAAGAAATGTATTGGTGTACGGCATGATCTGCTGTCCTATGCATCATCAAAGTCGGCGCTACTTCCTCCCTCAAGGATTCGAAATTGAAGTCTTTCACCAGACCCACTACCCGGAGTTGATTATTTCCAATCATCACCACCTTGTCCTGGATATCCTCCCAACCAAAGGCAGCCAATGCCGCTTCATTGACAATGACAGTCTCCCGCTGATGACCATTATGGTCTGGCAAAAAGCCATCACCCTCGAGTAGCGGAATCTCAAAAGCATCAAAGAATTGGGCATCCATATAGGTGTATCGCATTCGCATAGGGTCTCCCTCCCATCCCTGCGGTCGGGCAAAGAGAAAGCTGCGAGTCCATTGCGCCGGAATATGCCTGGATACAGTCATGTCCGACACGCCGGCGGTGTTTCTGATATGGTCTTTGAAAGCCTTGATTCTGGTCTCGCCTATTTCCTCTGTTTCAAAGTCAGCTACTGAGGCATTGAGCACAATGCGCTCTTTATCAAACCCCATGGAGGTATTGACCATAAAGCCGATTTGACGGTTGATGCCCAAAGTGGCGATGATCATAGTCGTGCTAATCGCGAATTGAAGCACTACCATAGCGTTTCTCGCTTTTGAAGCCGATTGTCCTCCTTTTTTAGACTTCACCAGCTCGTTGAGTTTAATATTTGATAGGTAAAAAGCCGGATAACTTGCTGCAAGTACACCCAGAAGCAAAGCGAATACAACAGTTCCTACCACCAGGTTTAATGCTGGTATAAGTGTCAGGGACATCTCCATTTCCAGAAGCTCATTTACGGGTTGTAGTAATAGCACGACCAGTCCGGCGCTCACCATAGTTGCGATCACAGTAACCACGATGGTCTCAATCAGAAATTGAACCCTGATGGATGAGGTAAAAGCACCAAGCACCTTCCTAACCCCAATTTCCTTCGCCCGATCAATGGCTTTGGCGGTACTGAGGTTCATGAAGTTGAAAACGGCTATGACCAGTAGTGCCATGCCGATGTAAGACATGAGGTAGGCATTGTCCACATCCCCAACCATCGTATCGTACACCTCTGCTAAAGGCAGCAGTTTTAGGTTGGTATTATTTCGGGTACGCTCATCCCAAATCTTCTCAACTAATGCCGGGAATGCAGCTTCCAAATGTCCTCTATCCCCTTTTTCTGGTAAGAGAATATAGGTGAACAAAAATGAGCCATCCCAATAGTCGGCATAGTTCTGAAAGTCTGGAATACTCTCTATAGGAAAAACCATAGATGGCTCCACAGATGTGTTTGAAGGGTAATCTTCCAGTATGCCCGTGACGATGTAGTCCTTCTCGAACTCCAGAAACGACTCACGAATACTCAGACGTTCACCAACCGCATTTTCCTGCCCAAAAAGTCTGATGGCCAGTTCCTTGGATAGCACCACAGAGTTGGGATCCGAGAATGGCGCCTCTGTGTTGCCATGTATCAATGGAAAATCGAAGATTTCGAAGAATGATGGGTCTACAAACTGAAAACCCTCTTCAAATACTTCATTATCGACGATTACAGATCCATCCAATGGTGCAAGCCTTGTTGCTGCTCCTATCTGCGGATAATCCATCTGTAGCTGCTTGCTGAGGGGTATCCAGGTGTCATAGGTAGGTTGAACCCCGTTCGGGGTTATTCGCTCCTTGTACACCATATAGACCTGGTCTGCCCTGGCATGAAACAGGTCAAAAGTAAGAATGTGGTGGGCGTACACAGCAATGATCATGCTCGCAGTAATGCCCACGATGAGCCCGATCAAATTAATGGTCGTGAGAAGCCTATGCTTAAGCAGACTCCTAAATGAGGTCTTGAGATAGTTGAATAGCATAATTTTGAGTTTTGGTTGAAAAGTTGAGTTGCCAAATGATGACTATTCGCTGCGTAAGAGCACTGTCGGATTAGTTTGCGCAGCTTTCCATGTCTGGCTTACTACCGTCAATAACCCTACAGCCAGCAATCCCAATGCTGTAGACATAATCCAAAGTGGCTTAATCTCAATCCGATAGGCCACTTCATCAAGCCAAAGACTATTCAGAAAAACGGCTGCCGGAGCGGCAAGCAATACCGATAGTAATATCAGGTAGCTAAAGCTTCGGGAAAGCAACCAGATAAGGTGAACAACCTCGGCACCCAATACTTTGCGAATGCTTATTTCTTTTAGCCGTGTCTTTGCGGTGAATGTGGCCATTCCTAACAGCCCTATGATGGCAATGACAATAGCTACTACAGTGATATAGGTGAGTATGGCAATCAGATCAGTGAAACCGCTAAAAATATCACCCATCTCGTCTGTCAGAAATCTATACTTGAATGGGCGTTCTGAATCTATAGATTGCCAAATCGTCTCTATCTCCGATATACTTTCACTTATCGACCCACCAGCCAGGCGCAGGTTCACATAATTCAAACGCTCCGGATTGTAGCGCAAAACAAGCGATTGAATCTCATTGAGCATGGGTTGATGATGGTAATCCTTCACAACCCCTAGCACAGTGAGGGCTGTAGAGTCACCATCATAAACCACTTCACCTATAGCGGATGAGGGAGTCTCCCAACCAAATTCATTTACTCCTGATTCGTTAATTAGAATAAACTTTTCATGCTGTTGAGACGAGCCGTCCGGGAAATTTTCACCTGCCAAAAGTGTCAACTTCATGTTATCCAGATAGGTGTGATTCACCCAGAAAATATTGCTGCTAATTTCTATCTCGTCAGCGAGTTGATGCTTAAATCTGGTGCCATGATTTCGTCCTGAAGCGGGGCTATGTGAGCTCAGTGAAGCTGATAATACTGAGTGGTGCTTGCTCAATTCTGATAAGAGAAGCTCCGGATCATGCCCTTGTACATCGACGTTTAACACATTTTCCCGATCAAACCCATAATCGGCGGTGACCATGAAGGTAGTTTGCTGATAAATGATCAAAATGGAGATGATAAATACCATCGAGAAGAAAAACTGCACTACCATCAACAGCTTGCGTGGCAATGAGCGTGTGGATTTGGTGACACTGCCACCATGCAATGCTTCAATCGCACGAAATCTGGAAAGGAAAAATGCTGGTGCCAGACCTGCGAAAAACCCAGTAGCAAGCGCAAACAAGCCAAACCACAAATAAATACTCGGTAATGCCTCTATAGATATACCTGCTGCTCCTATCAGGAATAGCCCATTTATTTGCGGTAGCAACAGATGAACCATGACGATCGCCAAAACCAGTGACGCCAGCGAAGTGACCAGAGACTCAACAATGAACTGGTGGAAAATCTGCCAGCGATGAGCACCTGTAGCCTTACGCACGCCCACTTCCCGGGCTCTGGACAGTGATCTGGCAATACTTAAGTTGGTATAGTTGATCATGGCGGTGATCAATACGATCAATGCCAGCAATCCGAAAAAGGCAATAAAAATCCATGGAAATGAAAAGGTCATCATATTGCCAAGAAGTGGGCCTGGCGAGATTCCGTTGATGTGTTGTAGTTCAAACCTATAGCCGAGTTCATCTTTGTCGAGCTCCATATTTTCTTTAGCGGTAGCCTGCATGGCTTGTATGAGCTCATCATGATCTGCTGTAGGATCCACCAGAAAATAATTGTAGCCACCCCAGACATTCTCCCATCTGTCATAACGCGCTAAATCTTCATTGGTCTTGGCGAGCAAAGGGAGAGTGCTGTAGGAGGCAAGTATGTCAAAGCTGAAATGGGACTTGGCACTGAGATCTACTACCGCAGTGATCATGAAGTTGCCAATGTCAGTCACCTCTATCATATGACCAACGGGGCTCTGATCTCCAAAGTAGCGCTTGGCCTGTTGCGCTGTGATCACAGCGGTGTTGGGATTGGATATCGGATCAAGATCACCCTCGATTATCGGAAAGTCGAAAAGCTCGAAGTAGTTGGATGACGCAAAATACAGGTCGATATCAAGGATTTTCTTATTTGCTTTGGCTTCCACATCACTGGCATTGTAGATCGAGACCCATTTTTTTATAGTAGGATAGTTCTCCGCCATATATCCTCCGAGCCTTACCGGGCTGCTTGCATAACCTGTAAAAGGTCGTAAGTCCGAAAGATTGAAAGAATTTATCCTGTAGATATCGGCTCTTTTGGTGTGGTGTCGATCGTAGCTCATATGGTCAGTGATAATGAGCAGGAGGATCATCGAGAGCGACATGCTTAGCGCAAGCCCCATGATGTTGATAAGTGAAAAGAATCGTTGCTTGAGAAGGTTACGAAAGGCAATCTTGAGATAGTTGTATAGCATAATGTTGAGTTTTTGACGATTCAACGTTAGCTGAATATCAGGCTTTGATCAACTCGGTTGACATCAATCGTCAAATGACTGTAGTGAATCGTACCGCAAATACTCCTGTGCTGAATACGATTCAGCATACAATTGAGCCACGGCTTTTCCCTTTTCAGGCCCTGTTTCTCACATTTCACATTTTTTTATCATCCTTAAAATATTGTAGGCGCGTATACGTCTACATGCGTAAGTCGCAGAATTGACACACAAGCCAAAACGAAGCACTACAATGGATGTCGGAATTATACTCACCGAACTCTCATCAGTAAGGGAAAGCTACAAGGTAGCTTTAGAACTAGAAGAGCGCTTCAATGAGCGCAAGGGTGTTAACACAGACTTGATCGACTTAATGGACTTTCAATATCCAGATTTTGAAAGTACTGGCCTGGGACATTTTATCGACTCAAGTCAGTTGATCATACTGGTAGGTGCGGCTCAGCGTCCGGTTTACGGGCATGTGCTGCACTACTTGCTGGATCTGTATCATCAGCAGTTCTCAGAAAAATGTGTAAACAGCGCATTTGTTGGCGAGCATGCCAGTAAGCTTTCGCTCCAGCTACAGCAAACGCTCAAGGACATGGGCGCATATTGTCACACTGCTGGTTTGGCTTTTCATGATGTGAGTGACGCTTTTGACTATCGACTCAATCTGCGCAATGAGCAGATCAGAAACGACATGGAAGCGTTCATCACCGGCAACTGTGAAGGACATCACCGAAGTAAAGAAATGAGCTCTGGTGTTTACTCTTAAAAAAAGAAGAAATTAGCGTGCAAGCTGTAGCCATAAATATGACCCAGGCCAAAGCCAACCAAATCGACCAGACGGTACGCAAAGAGCGCGGCAGGCTTCTCAACTTCATCAGACAGTCTGTCTCGAGATCAGAAGAAGCCGAAGATATCCTGCAGGATGTCCTCTACCAATTCGTCATTGGCTATGACGAGATACGCTCCATCGACCGTGCTTCATCCTGGCTCTTCCGGGTCGCGCGCAACAAAATCATCGATTCGTTCAGGAAGAAAAAGCCGCAGGCCTTCACCGACATGGCACCTAAGATGGGGGAAGATGATCAGCCCCTGATGCTGGAAGATATCCTGCCGGATATTCACAACCTACCGGAAAAGGAGCTGATCCGCGAGATGGTATGGGCGCGCATAGACGAAGCGCTCAATGATCTGCCGACGAAGCAGCGGCAAGTATTCATATTGCATGAATTTGAGCAGAAAAGCTTTAAGGAGATACAAGAGATCACTAACGACTCTCTCAACACGCTGCTCTCTCGCAAGCGCTACGCGGTACTTGCCCTGCGTGTGGCGCTCCAGGATTTGTACGACGAAATGAAAAATGACTAGCCCATGAAATGGTTTATAAAAATGATCGCCCTTTTTGTATTGATTTTTGCAGCGCTCAGCGCTGTGGTCATGCTACTTTGGAACTGGCTCCTACCGGAAATATTTGACCTTCCTGCTATTTCCTACTGGCAGTCAGCAGGACTGCTGCTCCTCTCTAAGTTGATCTTTGGTTTTGGACGAGGGCACAAGTCGCATCCAGAGCCACAAAAATGGAAAGCTTACTGGGCGAATAAATGGTCCCATATCCCCCCCGAGGATAAAATGAAATGGAAGCAAACCTTCGCTGAAAAGTGGGGCTGCCCCATGGAAAAAACGGAGACTACTGATCAGGAGTTGAGACAGGTGTGATCACTCCTCTCCTGATCCTCTATGACACCCCTATCAGAACTAGATTAACGATAAAAAATAATCCTGATGTCTCACCATTAATGCTTGCATAAGATTCTACATCTCAACTAATTTTGTACTTCAGTTTATCACATTTAACTGACCGTTAGTTATGAGAATCTATAAAACTTTCTTGGTAGGTATATTCTGTTTAGTTGCGTCAAACGCACTTGCCCAGTTTGGCGTTAGTTTCCATCAATCCAATCTGCCCTTCATCGGATTCAATTACCAGATAGGAGAAAAGTGGCTTCCAGAAGCCCGAGTCAGTATCGACAATTACTTTTATGATTTGGGAGTAGAGATCACTGCCAACTACATCGTTAAATCTACAGAAGAGATAGACCTATATACGGGTTTAGGAGGCAGATTGGCTATTCTGGATGGTATAATGATTCCGGTAGGCATCAATGTCTATCCCTTTCAGAAGAAGGGTTTTGGCTTTCATTTGGAGTTGGCTGGACTCATTCCAATTCAAGACGATCCAGTTCTTCGAGGTAGTTGGGGAATCAGATATCGCTTTCTAAACTTATAAGGCTGCACCAAATAATTGCCTTTTTATTCTTTTTATAAAACAGTGTAACTTTTGCTTTAAAGTTTACGCTATGCACGATCACATATCATCAAAGCTGCACACGTTAGGCCTCTTGCTCTTCCGATTCTTCGTTGCATATACAGTCCTATACACCTTATTTTTTCCTTTTGAGATCATCCCGTATATAGATGAGCTTACCTATATAGCCGATGATGCATTGCAGCACCTGATCATCTCCCTATCAAAATCACTTGGATGGGTAGCCGAAGATTACGCAGATCATTTCAGTGGTAGTGGAGATAGAACCATCAACTATTTACAATTAGCGTGGTATTGCATATTTTCTTCGATAGCAGCGTTGATTTGGACTGGCATAGATAAGACTAACAAATTTTACAATGTCATAAAGTATTGTCATAACACCCTCTTAAGATACTATCTAGGCTATAAGCTTATGATTTATGGTTTTTTCAAAATCTTCAAATCTCAGTTTCCAAATACCACTCTAGACAGCCTGGTTACTCCTTACGGTGAGATGTCTCCAATGGGTGTCCTCTGGAGATTCATGGGCTACTCTGAGAGCTACAATATGTTCGCGGGTCTGGCTGAGGCCATACCTGGTTTGTTGCTCTTCCATAGGAGGACAGCACTCCTCGGTGCATTATTGGGTATAGGGGCAATGTCCAATGTTGTGATGCTCAATTTCACTTATGACGTACCCGTCAAACTGTTCTCCACCCATTTGTTAATCTTTCTGTCATATCTAGCTCTACCCCATCTAAAAGATTTGGCTCAACTTTTTGTCCTCGGGCGTGGCGTAACATTAAATTTTGATCAGCGACCAAAACCATTGTTAAAACTAGATAATACCCCTTTTGTAATTTTAAAAGTATTGTTTATCATTTTCATGATATACTCAACCGCATCCGTCGGATACGAAAGTCAAAGAAGCTACGGTGACCTAAGACCAAAGATTCCTTTCCAGGGTCTCTATAATGCGCAGTTGTTTGTAAGAAATGGCGACACCATTCCACCCCTCATTGGGGATTCTACACGATGGAGGTATTTGGCCATTGAACGGCAGGGACGATCAACGATCATCATGTGCGATGGCAAAAAGCACTGGCTGGACTTTAGTTTAGATACATTAACTAATAATATATATCTAAGGAGTGAGAGGTTGGGAATAGACAGCACAGCACTCAGCTATGTATCACTTGGGGATAGCACTCTCTTCATAAGAGGCCCAATTATGAATGATCAAGTATTTATCGAGCTTCAGACAGTGGATGTTGATGAGTTAAACCTCAACAAGAGAGGCTTTAATTGGATCAATGAATTTCCTTACAATAGATAATAAAAAAGCCTTTCGGATTACTCCAAAAGGCTTTGTGCGCACGAGAGGAGTCGAACCTCCACGACCTTGCGGTCACCAGCCCCTCAAGCTGGCGCGTCTACCAATTCCGCCACGTGCGCTTAAAAGGATGGCAAAAATAGAAGGAATCTGTTACCTAAACAATAGCTACTACCGAACCTCCCAAAATGAATCCACAAAATAATTGCGGTCATCAGTGAGGTGCTTGACTACCTTGAAACCTGATCGATCTGCCAGCTCCTCAATTTCGCTTAGGCTGTATTTTTTGGAAATCTCCATGTGTACTTCTTCCCAGGCTTTGAAGTCGATAGTCAAGTCCATATCCTCAAAATAAACCTGCTGATCTTTTTTACTAAGTAGGTAGCTTCTGCATTCTCCATTTTGCGGATTGTACGAGGCATAATGGCTAAATGCTCCAAGGTCAAAGTCGGCCGAGAGTTCCCGGTTTATTCTGGTAAGCAAGTTGAGATTGAATGCGCTGGTCACTCCCTCGGGATCGTTATACGCCTGAAGGATCACCCGAGGGTCTTTTTTGAGGTCAATCCCAATAAGCAGTAAATCTCCGGAATGAAGGTTGTCGGACATTGATCGAAGAAACTGCTGCGCTTTATCGATTCCAAAATTGCCAATATTGGAACCCAGAAACATCACCACTTTGCGTTCATCACTCTGCTTATTTGATGAGTTCAGCACCTGAAAATAATCTCCATGAAGGGCTTCTACCTTCAACTGAGGCAATTCCTCATGCAAGCTATCGGTCAGCCCCTGGAGCACGTTTTCTGAAATATCAATCGGGCAATATCGAAAGTCTAGGCCCGCCTTTAGAAACGCTCTGAGCAGTACCTTGGTCTTAGTCCCATCACCAGCACCAAATTCCAACAACTGAAACGATCCAGACTGTTTTGAGATAAGTTCGATGATTTCAGTGGCCTGTTTTTCGAAAATCTGATACTCAGCTCTGGTGAGGTAGTAGCTGTCCAACGCCATGATCTGCTGGAAGAGCTCATCCCCACGCTCATCGTAGAAGTATTTTGAGGATAGGTGCTTACTCGAAGCTGTCAAGCCTTCCAGTACCTCTTTGGCAAATTCAGCAGCCGGCAATGCAAATATCTTCTCTGAGATTTTCTCAGAACCATTGAATTGGAGTTTAACGCTCATGTAATCAGCCTTAGATATGTTTAGCTAGCCGAATACCGTTGAATAGCCAGCGGAGATTCGGATGAAAGAAATTGCGGTAGGTTAGACGTATGTGATTACTCGACGTAGCATATGAGCCTCCCCGGAGCACCATTTGATTGACCATAAACTTGCCGTTGTATTCGCCGATAGCTCCCTCGACGGTCTTAAAATATGGGTACGCCAAATAGCTACTGCTTGTCCATTGCCATAAGTTACCGTAAAACTGATGATCGTCTGACTCGACTGTAGGCCCAAACTGTCTTTGATCCACAAAATTTGCTAATGCAGGGGTTTCAGGTGCATAATTCCTGCATGCTACTTCCCATTCAAATTCCGTCGGTAGACGCAATCCCTTCCATCTGGAAAAAGCATCTGCTTCAAAATAACTCACGTGCGCGACAGGCAGATTGGGATCCACTTTCTGGAGCCCATGCAATGTATAATTATGCCACTGACCATCGATTTCGTGCCAGTAATGTGGCGCTTTGATTTGGCCGGCCTTTACCCATTCCCAGCCTTCGGACAGCCAATGCCGAAAGTCACTATACCCACCATCATGGATGAATTCCAGATACTCAGCATTGGTCACCAGTCGGTTAGCTATCGCAAAATCGTGCAGGAAAGTTTTGTGCACACCTTCCTCGTTATCAAAGTGAAACTCATTTCCTTCATAGCCGATTTTGTACAGTCCCTCTCCTATCGGAAGGAAGTGTAGTTCAGCCGGAGAACCTGAGGACTGAGAGGGACCGTTTTCCCGATAGGGAGGGAAAAGTGGATTATGACCAAGGATGTACTTCATGTCGTATAGCAATAATTCCTGATGCTGTTGCTCATGCTGTAAGCCGAGTTCGATTACAGGCAGCAGGTCGGATGGAACGCTTCCAGAAGTGAGAAAGGCTTCCATCTGCTCATCTACAAACTGCCTAAAGTCCATCACCTCGTCTATGGTCGGACGGGTCATTAACCCCCTATTTACCCTGAGTACGCGCTTCCCAACAGATTCGTAATAGCTGTTGAATAAGAAACCGTAATCATCATTGAACTCCTTGTAGCCAGGGATAGTGCAAAGCACGAAAGTCTCAAAAAACCATGTCGTATGTGCAAGGTGCCATTTGGGAGGGCTTACATCTACTATGGGTTGAACAACAAAATCTTCAGGTTTGAGCGGTTGGCAAATCTCAAGAGAGAGAGCACGAACCGTCTGATAACGAGCAAGTAATATTTCAGCGGCTGAAATCGTGGGCGTTGGAGTAGCTAAATCGATAGGTATGGCTATTTATTCCGTAATAAAGTTCTGGAAAGTAAACCTCACCTACAACGGATTTGTTAGTTAATTGGGAGTAAAAATCACATTTTGTAATTGCAATGACACACCGGTGTGTTGAGCGCTGCAACTCCCAAAGACATTGAAAATGTCTACAAGCGCCGGATGAAAGATGGGATTTTCCCGACCTTATTTTAGCGGATCGCTGAGGGTATGATAGCCTCCTGATGTTATCTGTTGGATGAAGTTTAATTACCTCGGACTGCTTGGCTTACTTCTACTGGCTTATTCTTCGTGCGAGGAGCAGGAATCGCCAAATGCCGAGGTGGATCCTGTATTCGGACCCTATCTGATCGACTTCATTCAGCAAGCGTCAGTTAGGGGAATTCCTGTCGAAGACTCATTGAGGGAAATCACCATTGTCTTTGGCCCAACACGCTATCTGTTTTGGGATGGGCAATGCAATCCGGATGAGCAACGCATTATTATCAATCCTATCAGTTGGGAGAACAATACTGATTCTCAAAACCGACTAACGATTTTTCATGAGCTCGGTCACTGCCTTCTCGGTCGTGATCATTTCAATGATGTATTGCCTAACGGTGAATGGAAGAGTATCATGAGGGGAGGCCAACCTGTAGGAGACCGATCCTTCATCACCAACTTCACAGGGTTTAGAGCAAAGTACTATATCGATGAACTCTTCGGAGTGGTTGACGACCTGCCCTCCTGGGCGGAGGAGAACTTTCGGCTGAACCCGAGACCCGCAAAGCTAAAATACCGGGAAAGGTTCACTGAGGAGACATCTGGCTGGAATACACCGACCGGTTCAACTCCACATTATGAGCAAGGACAAACCAGACTGGTCACACTAAAAGAGATCAGTGATCTCAATCAGGAGAATGTAAGCTTATCAGAATATGGGAATTTTAGAATCGATCTATCGCTGGAGATTCTGTCTGGGAGTAATTACTCCGGCCTAACCTGGGGTCAAAACCTGGCAGAAGAAGCCAACTACATGCTCATCAACAAATCCAAGCAGCTTGTCATCGGATCAAGGTTGAATAATGTACCCACTATTCAAATTAGCTCTGATTTTGTTAAAACAGTAGGCCAAAACATCATCACAGTCCAAAGGATCGACGGCTTCAACTACGGCTTCATCAATGGCAAATTTGTCTATCGGTGGGAGGCCTCAACCACGGGAAATGACAGCTTTGGTATCACAGCCAATCCAGCCATGGAAGTCAGGCTTCACCAAATGAGCGTATTCGTACTTAGAGACTAGGCTTATACGTAGTTGTTGAGCATCACCGGCATCACAAGCATCAGTAGGTCCTCATTGTCATCCTTTTCTTCAGGTATGATCAGACCAGCCTTATTTGCTGC
Organism: Cyclobacteriaceae bacterium; assembly: GCA_965229505.1. Classification (GTDB taxonomy): domain Bacteria; phylum Bacteroidota; class Bacteroidia; order Cytophagales; family Cyclobacteriaceae; genus UBA6059. Next base: position 3,265,036 of record OZ245881.1, on the reverse strand, counting down.
TTGTAGCTTCATCATCAACTTCGACGACTCCAGATTGCTCAGCATCTCGATCAGGAACTTGGCATTGAAACCAATCTCGATATCCTCCCCCTCATGCTCGCAAGACAGGCGCTCGTTCGCTTCATTCGAGAAGTCAAGATCCTCTGCTGAGATCATCAATTCGCTCCCCGTGATCTTCAACCTCACTTGATGCGTGGTTTTGTTGGCGTAGATCGCGATCCTTTTAAGAGAGCTCAGGAACTCCTGGCGATCAATCACCATATTATTTTCATTGTCTACAGGAATCACGTTCTCATAATCAGGGAAGCGCTCATCAATCAGTCTACAGATCATTTTGATATTGCCAAAGCTGAAGAATGCATTGGCAGCATTGAACTCTACACTCACATTCGTATTCTCAGAAGGAATAGTAGATCTAAGCAGTGTTAACGCCTTTCGAGGGATGATCATGGAGTGATCCATATCACCGGCAATATCCACCCTTCTATATCTGATCAGCCTGTGGCCATCAGTAGCTACGAAAGTCGTACTCTTGTCATCCAGCTTCAGGTATACACCCGTCATCGCAGGTCGCAACTCATCATTGCTCGTCGCAAAAATTGTATTTGCGATAGCGGCAGAAAGCACATCTGAAGACATGTCCACAGAGTAGCCGTCAGCTACAGCGGGTACCTTTGGGAAGTCAGTCGCATTTTCACCAGACAGCTTGTACCTACCATTGTCAGAGCTGATCTCTATGCTGTAGGACTCCTCATCTATCGAGAATGTCACAGGCTGCTCCGGTAAGTTCTTCAACGTCTCCAATAAGATCTTAGCAGGAACAGCAATACTACCATTGTCCTTAGCCTCCACCTGTAGCTCCGTGATCATAGATGTCTGCAAATCAGAAGCCGTCACGGTCAGATTTCCTTCGTTGATTTCGAATAAGAAATTCTCGAGAATAGGCACCACAGGATTGGTGGTGATCACGCCGTTGATCGCACTGAGTTGCTTAAGTAGATATGATGAGGAAACTATGAATTTCATGGGGTGGTACGTTGAATGTCTTTAGTAAAAATGCAGGTGCAAATTTACAAATAAAAATCTGAATTCAGGTATGTGATCATTGGCCTGCAACGCGCCCTCTGACTGTATTTTTAGCTTCGGAAAAACCACGATGGTTAGTGAGCACAATTCGATCTGGTTCGTGGGGACACGTACCATGGCGATAGGGGTGATGTCCACATGTTCGTTGGTATCAAAATATGCATATTGCTACAGGTAGTTTATCATTCGCGCCGTATCGACAACCTTCAAGGCCAGGGTTCGTGTCTTCACGAACACCTCCGATCTGGTTCGTGAGGACACGAACTTGGGCGTGTAGGGTGAAAACCCTCCGGCGATTCGTGAGAACACGAAACATGGCGTTTAGGTATGTGATGGTCAGGTGCTAGAAGGGCTTTTCTACCTTCAAAAAATCCTTTTTGGAAGGTAGCAGGGCCTGTACTCTGCGCTGCTCGACGACTGACCAATTGCCATTGCCATCAACCGTGAGGTGCACCCGATCCTGAGGAAGTCTCGGCCAGATGATGAGTGAGTTGCTCATAGCCGCGTCCAGGTCAGTCAAGGTGATTTTGCCGATAGGCTCAGTTTGAGACAAACTGTCAAACTGCGCAAATTTGGTGATGTCCACATGTTCGTTGGTCTCAAAATACGCATACTGCTCCAGGTAGTTCATCATTCGAGCCGTATCGACAGCCAACATGTCCATCTCTTCAATGCTAGGAAAGGGGCCGTCACCGGAAAAAATAAGGTCTTCTGCATCGGGTAATGTATAGTCGATCTCCAATCGCTGGATACTTTGCCAGGGCGATGAAAAGAGCTTTCGATCCTTCCATTGCAAGGCAGTGAGGTTGAGTATGGCGGTGATATAATTGGTGTATCCGGGAATCTCAATGATATATGCGCGCTCATCTCCGGGACGGTAGAAATAGGAGATCTTCTGCGAGGCGACACCTCCAGCATAGAACTCCAGGATCGTCTCGCCATTGGCGAACACACTTACCTTGGTCCCATCATTCATCAAATCATCAATAACCGCTTGATTACTGGCCTTAGCGACAGGCCGCTTGATCTGCCATTGCTGCATCATGCTGAACAACACCTGCTGGAGTGACTTGTCGAGCACATATTGATTCCCAACGCGCCACTCACCTTGATTCGCCAATACCACTTCTCTCTCTGGCTGACTCATCACGATCCTCTCCACTTGCTCTGGTTCTGCCAAACGAAACATGGCAGGATCATAATCAATGCTTGTCTTATTGCCATCTGTGAGCGAGAGACCTAGCAATATTGCTAACTGCACCACAATCAATATCATGAAAACCTTTGACCGCTCCATGATTAGTGATTTGTGTATTTACGTTTTCTTAAGATAGACCTACCGATTCCGAAGGCAACCAATACGACTAGCGGCAATAGCAGATTGATGACTTGCCAGTAGGTACGTTCATTGTCTACTTTCACCTTATCCAAAGGTCTGATTTTAATCTCTTTGAGCCTTGTGTTGATGATACCATCATCATCCAGCAGGTACTCGAGGGCATTGCTTACAAAGTCCTTGTTGGCATAATTGACCTTTTGTAGCGGGTCGTATCCTAAGTCCTGTGGTTGCTCACGATCAAACTCATTGCGGATGTAGTCACCATCACTAACCACCAGTATTCTGGAGGCTGTTCCCCTCTCTTTGAAGCTACTTTTATCCACGCCATTTGGTAGTAAGCGATTGCGATAGAGTGAGGTAAATTCTCCTTCGAGCAGGTAAGCCACCGGCTGAGGGCCCTTATTATAAAGGTCAGGATTTAGCTCATTTCGGAGATCATTGAACTTCACACTCACCGGACTTGACAGCACTCTCGTGTAAGGTGAGGTCAGCATCAATGGGGTCTTCTTGATCCCTTCCGCCTTGACCGTATCGATAGTCGATGCGAACTTCATAATTGATGCGTCCAGATTTCTGACAATCTGGTGATCTCCATAGGCATTGATCAAAGGAAAGAATGGCCAGGGCAGCATTCTGATCTGTGCTTGGTCGCCCATATTACCAGCCACTACCGGGAAAAAGCCACAGTTGATGTCCTGGATATAGTTGGTATTGATCCTCAGGCCATACTTGAAAAGAAGATCGTTGAGGTTGGTAGTATAGGGAAATGCGAAGGTGCCTTCACCACTGGCACTGTCCATGTTGACGCTCAGTGCATCCAGGAACATCATCATTCGGCCTCCATTCATGACGTATTGATCCAGCATGTACTTCTCCTGTTCGGTGAAGGCGGAAGTAGGCTTAGACAGAATCACCAGGTCATAGCCCTCCAAAGGGGTAGTTCGCTTGGGGAGATTGATCTGATACACATCGTACTTATCCACCAGCAGGCTCGTAAACCCGGCGACCTGCAAAGAGTCCAACTCTCCATGTCCTTTGACCAACCCGATTCGTTTGCGATCATCATTGGCGAGTTTCTTAATGGCAGAAATCAACTCATACTCAAGGTTTTCAATGCTCTGATTGAGGGTCTCGTCGGGAGTAGCTCCCCGGTTACCCTTCAGTAGCATCACGCCCTGCTCTTCTCCGAAGTAGGACACAATAGCTCCCGGGAAGATCAGCTTCTCTGTTTTGCCACCCTCTCCTTCGTAAGAAAGATTGGTAGGCTGGATGCCCTTTTCTGCTAAGTAGCGATAGTACTCATTCTTGCTACGGTCCGTCTTAGCAAGATCAGGATTGACAAATGTAAACTGCACATTGTCATCAGCGTAATAAGCAAATTGCTCCAGCAGTTCTCTAATAGATTTCTGGAGACGCTTGAAGCCACTTGGAAGTTCCCCCTCTAAATAGACCTCCACATAAACCACATCTTCCAGATTCTCCAGCTGCCGCTGAGTAGCCTCCGAAATGCTGTACCGCCGCTCCTCTGTCAAATCGAGTCTGCATGGGAAACGATCTACTAACTGGTTGACAACCAGTATAGTCACAACGACCAGTACCAGTCTCAACAAATCTTCCAGCCGATTGCTCTTCCAGTTCACCATTTTCTACTTCGGATAATAGTGAAGGTGCTGACCAGAAAGAAGGCCATCACACTGAAGAAATAAATCAGGTCTCTCAAGTCGAGTAGTCCTTTGCTCAGGGTGTTGTAGTGGTACACTATTCCGATCTGAGAAATGAGTAAGGACAGGGTACCCCAAACATCAATATTGGCGATAGCCTCAAATCCGTCGAAAAAGATGAAACAGAAGAACACTGCAAGAATGAAGGATACGATCTGATTGTCTGTCAGCGAGCTGGCGAACATGCCAATCGCGGCAAACAGGCCACCTAACAAGATCAGGCCGATGTAGGAACCAATGATGCCAGGCGTGTCGATATTCCCGGTAGGGTTACCCAGCTGAAAAACAGAGACATAATAGATGAGTGTCGGAAGGATTGAGAAAATCACGAGTACCCATGAGGCCAGAAACTTGCCAAAGACAATGTCCCAATCGGTCAATGGTCGGGTGAGCAATAGCTCTATCGTACCCGTCTTGCGCTCCTCGGCTAGTGTACGCATCGTGATCGCCGGTATCAAAAACATCAATACATAAGGACCGAGATCAAACAGGGTGTCCAGCGAGGCGTACCCATAATCCAGCACATTGGTATCCGGAAATATCCAGGTCAGCAGGCCTATTCCCGTTAGGAACACACCAATCACGATGTAGGCGATGAGCGAGTTAAGGAAGAGGCTGATCTCTTTTTGAAATACGGCTAGCATCTAATCCTTAGTGGCGGTTAGTTCTCTAAATACATTTTCGAGCGAATGCTCCTCAACGGTGAGTCCCATCAGATCCCAGTTTTCGGCGGCTGATAGATTAACTAGCTTCTTTCTCAGATCACTCGTCTGGCTACCGCTAATCTTCCATTTTCCATTATCAAGCTTCTCTAGGTAGGTCACTCCTGCCAGAGACTTCAACAGGTCTTCATCGATATCACCTGACCACTCCACGAGCAGCGTGATGCCCTCTGCAGCGCCAACCTTGAGGCTCTCAACAGACTGATCTGCCACTATGGATCCACGGTTGATGATGACGGCTCGGTCACAAATGGCCTGCACCTCCTGCATAATATGGGTGGAAAAGACCACCGTCTTCTCTTGTGATATCTGCTTGATCAGATTTCTAATCTCGACGATTTGGTTTGGATCAAGCCCTGTGGTTGGTTCGTCCAGTATCAACACCTTAGGATCATGCAGCAATGCTTGCGCCAGTCCCACCCTTTGTCGGTAGCCCTTGGATAGTGAGCCAATGAGTTTATTCTGCTCTCTATCGAGCCCTGCCATCTGAATCACTTCCTTGATGCGAGGCTTGAGTGTGGCCGAGGATATCTTGTGCACCTTACCAATAAAACCCAGGTACTCGTGCACATACATGTCAAGATAGAGTGGATTGTGTTCCGGTAGATAGCCGACGATCTTGCGCACCTCCAGTGACTCCTCTGTCACGTCATATCCATCCACTAGCACAGTACCTGAGGTGGGTGGAATATAACCCGTGGCGATCTTCATCGTCGTGGACTTGCCAGCCCCATTTGGCCCCAGGAAGCCGAGTATTTCACCTGGCCGCACCTCAAAGGAGATGTCGTCAACGGCCTTTTGCGCGCCGTATGCTTTTACCAGGTTTTTAACTACGATGGACATATTCGAGGCGAAGATAAATATTATAACCTTGAAGATTCAAGATCAAATAATGTGACTAAAGCGTTCGTAAAAGTTCTTTTATAATGGTCGTCATTCCGGGTTCGGCTTTCATAGCAGCAGCTATGATTTCGGGTACGGACACTTCCTTGATTTCTCCATAGCACACATCTGTGATCACAGAAACGGCAAAAGTCGGGATATCCATATGCCGCGCAACAATTATTTCGGGTACGGTGGACATACCGACAGCATCCGCACCAATGATCGACAAATACTTGTACTCTGCGGGCGTCTCAAGATTGGGGCCTGTGACGGCTGCATAGACTCCTGCATGTGCAGAGATATTTTGCTCTTTCGCTATCGCCATTGCACGGTTCACCCAGTCTTTGCGGTAGGGTGCACTCATATCTGGAAATCGCCCACCGAGTTCGTCGAGATTGGGGCCAGTCAAAGGATTGGCAGGCTGCAGGTTGATATGATCGCTTAGGATCATGAGGTCACTAATCTGAAACCGGGGATTGAGGCCTCCCGCCGCATTGCTAACCATCAGCGCCTCTATGCCGAGCAGCTTCATCACCCTTACCGGAAAAGTTACCTCCTGCATACTGTACCCTTCGTAGTAGTGAAACCTGCCTTGCATGACGACCACCGGCTTACCAGAAAGATGGCCAAGAATCAGCTTGCCATGATGGGACTCTACCGTTGATACCGGGAAGTGCGGAATATCGTCATAGGACAACTCATGCTTGGCATCTATATCGTTGACGAGGGCACCCAGCCCTGTACCCAGAATCATCCCGGCTACAGGTTTAAAACCGCCGGTCTGCTTGTTGATGTAAGTTGCTGCTTCTTTGATTTGATCGATGTATTCCAAACTTTATCCTTTTTATGGCTTGATATCTGCATGGCAAATTAAGTGAAACCGAGTTCGAATCAGAGTTGAAAATGAAATACCCTTAATCCCATCCTACGGAGGGGAATGCTATTAAGTTAAGTGGCCAACTTTCCCTCTCAACGAGAGGGTTAGGGAGAGGTAAGAGGAAAAGCTGCTTAACTTAATAGCATTACTATAGATGGATATCTTCAATATCATTTCCTTTTCAACCCGATTCAAAATGAATATTTCAATAGAACCCACCTCTTTCTCCACCCAAGCGGAGATTAGATGGCTTCATTTTGAATCTCTACTTCCGAGCTTGATGGTATTAACTCAGGCTATAAACTTTATCTAAGGCCTAGGCGTTAAGATGACTTAAATCGAACCGATGAGAATGAATTTGAAGAGTACTTTAGGTCTGGGCCTACTTTTGGCACTAACCCTCCGTGAAGCCGCTGCACAGACCTATACAGTAGATACCAATGAAAGCCGCCTGGAATGGAAAGCACGCAAAGTCACAGGGAGTCACAATGGCATTCTATTGATCAAATCTGGTGAGCTCACCATCACGGATGGACAGCTCTCCGGAGGCAACTTCGAGATGGATATGACGACCATTCGGGTACTGGACCTTACCAATCGCAACATGAACGAGAAGCTGCTCAATCATCTTAAAAGTGATGATTTTTTCTCCGTGGAGACCTATCCAACGTCTACTTTTGTGATAACTTCAGCCACACCTAAAGAAGATAGCAACTACGCGATTACCGGCGATCTGACTATCAAAGGAACGACCGCACCCATTACTTTTGATGCTGCGGTGACGATGGATGACAACAGCGTCTCTGCCTTGGCAACCATCACCTATGATCGCACCGTCTATGACATTCAGTATGGTTCGGGCTCTTTTTTTAGCAATCTTGGTGATACCATGATCAATGATGAAGTGGAAATGACTGCCAATCTAAAAGCAACTGGCAAATGAGCTATATCATCGTCTGCGGTACGAACAGAAAGAATTCTGTCTCCAAGATTATATCCGGTATCTATCAAAATCTCTTACAGGAGCACGGCATCACCGCCGAGGTGATCGATCTGGCGGAGCTTCCCTCAGACTTCACTCATTCGGCGCTCTATGAAAATGCTGGTAAGAACGATGACTTCAATATCTATAGAGCGAAGATGCTCGAAGCGCAGAAGTACGTTTTCATCGTACCCGAATATAATGGCTCATTTCCGGGAGTTCTGAAGGCTTTTATCGATGGGCTACAGTTTCCCAACACATTTCCGGATAAAAAATGTGCCCTTGTCGGGCTCTCCTCTGGTGTGCAGGGTGCCGGTCTTGCGCTCAGCCACCTCACCGACATCTTCAACTACTGCGGGATGAATGTCATGGCACTTAAACCCAAACTTGCTCGCATAGAAGAGAACATGACCGCCGAGGAGATTGACAATGCGCTGTACAAGGAACTACTCGAGCAGCAGGTGGAGAAGTTGATTCGGTTTTAGATATAAGTGTTCTCTAATTACCACCTTTAGTGATGGCGTCTACAACGCCCAAAATACCTGTCATTTTGAGGGAGGCACGACCGAAAAATCTTCTTAATTCGTAGAAGCACTATGCCGAACACCTTCCTCAACTTTTATCCTGAGCAGGAACTGAGCACCCACTGCCTAAGAAGACCTCTCCTACGTCGAGGTGACAACAGAGGCGGTTCCTCCATTCAAAGCTGGTAAAATGGAAAGGTGAGTGTGCTTGAGTGGCGGATGGATAAAATACCCAACTGGCGCGGATGTTACATCCGTGCCCAACAGCATTAAAAAGCACGGAACTAAGTTCCGCGCTAGAGGGGTCTGTGGTGTTATTACCAATGATACCCGGGAGTTTGGGCCTGAAAAGTCATTGTCATTTTGAGGGAGGCACGACCGAAAAATCTTATGAGTGCTTAGTGGCCATGTTCCTGTACCCTGCCCCATAACGATACTCAGAATTAGCTCACTATCCTCTATTTAAGAAGACCTCTCCTACGCCGAGGTGACAACAGAGGCGGTTCCTCCATTCGAAGCTGGTAAAATGGAAAGGTGAGTGTGCTTGAGTAGCACATGGAGAATATACCCTGACTAATTTGACTGGTTCAGGAAGTACACTGCATTTTGATCAGATATGAGATAACGATCACCAGACATATGACAATTATATCTAATTTATCGCATAGAAAATGCTCTAGACTAAGGATATCCTCGTTGCAAACGAGGACGAGGGACGGGGCATAAGTTAAATTCGAAGCTCTGATAATGCTTGTTCTTGATTTCTTATTCAATGTATGTTTTTGTCCTTTCAGAAATGCAAAGAAAGGAGGACGTCTTGGAGCCTTGCTGCTATTAAGCCCAATACTAACGTACCTTATTTTTGGGTTAATCAATTTAACGTTTTATACAATTGAAGTTTCTCCTATGTCAATTCTTAGCCCGACGATATTCGGAGTGCTTATGTTTTTAACATTTTTACTGATATACCGGTGGGCTGACTTTCTTTATATCAAAAATAACCGTGAACTCAAGAAAATTAAATATCCCTCTCTTCACTTATTAATACTACCCATTTTCTTCTTTGGGTCGATTATTTTCTTTGGTTATACAATTGGGCTATTCGCTTAATTGTGGCGGTCAAGTGAGCCAAACACCTCAACTGGCGCGGATGTTACATCCGCGCCCTGAGACCTTAAAAGCACGGAACTAAGTTCCGCGCTAGAGGGGGGGAGTGTGCTTGAGTGGCGCATTGATAATATATCCTGACTAATTTGACTGGGTCAGGAAGTACAGTGCATTTTGATCGGAAATGAGATAGCGATCACCAGACATTTGACAATTATATCTAAATTATCGCATTGAAAATTCTATAAACCAAAGTCATCCTCTTTGCAAATGAGGACGAGCGAGAGGGTCATTTAACCAATGAGAGATATTCCTACCATCACCGTTATATTAATTACAATGTTCACATTGAACTTGAATGCACAGACTAATTCAAGAAAAGTAGTTTTCTATTCATCGGTGCAAAGTACTTTGGATAATTTCAAAAAGAATTCAAGAGCGCAATTTGGTGGAAACAACGCTCTTTTTAATTCTTATCTCACAGATTATCTGTCAAGTCAAAGTAGGTTTAGAGCAGTAGACATAAACAAGACTATACGTTTACGATTTAGGGTTAACGCCGAAGGAACGATAGATAGTCTATTACTCACGCGAAGGTCTGGCTTTCTAGGAATTGACGAAAAAATTGAAGAAATGATTACATCAACTTCGGGCAAATGGCGGCCAGCAAGTGAAGGTGATAATTATAAAGAGGAATGGAATGAACTATGGGTCCACCTTTACTCTGGGGATCTCAAAAAAAGGACTAAAGAAGAGTATTTAACCGCATCCCAAAAATACCTTGAGCAAGGTCAGCTTAAAAAAGCTTTGAAAGAAATAGATAATGCATTGAACTATGATCGTCTTAACATTGAAGCCATATTAGTAAAATGTTCTATACTATTTCAGTTAGATGGAAGAGCTGAAGCCTGTAAGCTCTTGAATGAGTTATCCGTATTTGAAATTGAAAAGGTTTTGAAAACCTATGCACAAAAGTGTAACTAAGCTTCAACTGATCAACTCCAACTGGTGCGGGTGTTAGAGGCTGTGTACAACTGCCTTTAAAAGCACGGAACTAAGTTCCGCGCTAGTGGAGTAAACCAATATTTCAAAGAATGATAATAGTGGATTTCCTTTTTTCTGGTTATTTGAGTTTAGTCTCAAAAAAAGCCGAACACAGGAAGCTGAGGGCAATACAAGTTTTGTCTTTCACCCTTACAACTCTGATCGTTTCAATTTTCACTGTGACACTTGTTGCATTAAAAAATTCCATCCACCCGTTGATTATCTATTTAGGGACATTACCACTATTCTTGCTTCTTAAGGCCTACTTCAAAAAAAGGTATTGGAACTTCACGTACAATGGCCCTTCGATCAAAGAGCAGACTAGCACAGGTTTAAAAATTATATGCATATTTATATTGTTTGCTAGTCCGATTTTCTTTTTCATTATTTTGGTATTCCTTGGAAGGAATTAGGCAAGCTAGCCTCGACTGCACCCAAACTGGCGCGGATGTTACATCCGTGCCGGACTGCCTCAAAAAAGCACGGAACTAAGTTCCGCGCTAGAGGGGGAAAATCTTCTTAATTCGTAGAAGCACTATGCCGAACACCTTCCTCAACTTTTATCCTGAGCAGGAACTGAGCACCCACTGCCTAAGAAGACCTCTCCTACGTCGAGGTGACAACAGAGGAGGTTCCTCCATTCGAAGCTGGTAAAATGGAAAGGTAAGTGTACTTGAGTGGCGCATGGATAATATACTCAACTGGCGCGGATGTTACATCCGCGCCCTGAGACCTTAAAAGCACGGAACTAAGTTCCGCGCTAGAGGGGGGGAGTGTGCTTGAGTGGCGCATTGATAATATATCCTGACTAATTTGACTGGGTCAGGAAGTACAGTGCATTTTGATCGGAAATGAGATAGCGATCACCAGACATTTGACAATTATATCTAATTTATCGCATTGAAAATGCTCTAGACTAAGGACATCCTCGTTGCAAACGAGGACGAGGACAGGGGAAGTACAACAAACACAGCCAGTAATAGCAATATTTCAGGAAGGTTCCTTGAGATCCAAAATTCTTTTGATCTTTTCTTCGCCATCATAATGATCATCCTGATTTACTAGTTCTCGTTTACACCTAAATTCCACCAATAATATCTAATTTCCTATTATGAGGATATTTATACTATTCATCTATGCGGTTTTGCTCTTGGATTGCTCGCACAAGAAGGAAACATCTATCCGTGAACAACTTGAAGGAAGATGGGTTCATGAGCCACTAGTATTTTCTGGAGATACGCTTTTCTGGACAATAGAGGATGATTTTGAAGGACCATCGACATTCTCCTTTGTTCTCAAATTGGACTCGGGCTTATTCAGATACACCACAATTGATTCTATCGAATATGCAATCGAACCTTATTTGGAGCTATCTATAATGGAAATGGCCTTTTTGAATGATTCTACAGGAGGAATTTTCTATTATACTTTAGATACGAGCAGTTATACTTTAGCTACCAGCAGAGTATTATCAGATGATCCCAAAGTCTATACATCTCCAACATTCTTCCTTATAGAGAAAAATATAGACGGTGCTATTGAACTTAGCGTTTTGGATAGTGATTCGCTTATCTACGTCGGGAACGTTAGAATCGAGGCGGACAGCTTACTGATTAATTCCAAAACTGAAATGTACTTCCACGGAAAGCGACTTTCTGGCTCTAAAGCTCACAAAACAAAGGCAGGAACCCCGTGAGGTTCCTGCGTACATCTGACAGAAGATGTATTAGTTTTTGATATGTAACCGAGCTTCTAGTCTACATTGTCATGTAAAAACTTGTTGTTGCCCATCAGCTCATTGTTCTCATTGAGGTGATAGCGCGAGACATTCTGCTCTGAAGAATGAGGCACCTTTTGCAGGTTGACATTCTTACGTTGATAAGCAGGCACTTCCAGTTTTTCTTTGAGATTGGTCTCATTCGTCTCCGTATTGGACAGTCCCTGAAGTCGCTTGACCCGCTCTCTGGCAGCTTCCATCAATGCCACCTTCTTTGAAGGAGGGTGTGCAGCTCCACTCAATTCCTCAAGCGGTGCATCATCATCTTCTTCACGATTGTTGACATCATCGATGATCTCAAACTCCTCGTCCAATCCAAGTTTGAAAGACATCTCCTGACGCTCCTCTTCGAAAGTGCGATCTTCGTTCTCTTCTTCTTCCTCCTCTCGGTTGACCTTGGGACTCCAGTCAGCGATGAACTCCCGATCCTCGATCTCCTCTTCCTCTTCTTCGAAGTAGCTTGGTTTGGCCGCAGCAGCTTTAGCTGCCTGCTCTTCCCAGAGTCCAATCTGCTTGGTTGACTCCAGGTCGTACTTCCTCACCAAGGGCTCACTTGATTTCTTTGGTGCATTAAAGCCCTCACTGTGCTCAAAGCCTGTAGCAATGATCGTCACCCGGATGCTCTCACCCAGCTCCGGATCCACACCGTGACCGAAGATCACCTCCGCTTCATCACCTGCAGTCTCCTGCATAAAGTCTGTGATTTCAGTCAGCTCATCCATCTGGAGCTCCGCCTCATCACCAGAGATGATTGAGAGCAATATCTTCTGCGCACCATGGATGTTTTTGTTGTTGAGCAGTGGCGAGTTGATCGCCAGCTCAGCTGCTCTTGAGGCTCTGTTCTCTCCGGTCGTCACGGCAGATCCCATCACGGCAGATCCCGAGTCTTTCATGACGGTCTTGACATCCTCAAAATCCACATTGACATAACCAGGAACGGTAATGATCTCTGCAATACCCTTGGCAGCAGTGGTCAGCACATTGTCCGCCTGATTGAACGCTTCGCTGATCGATAGATTACCATAAATCATCCTCAACTTATCATTCAGGATGATCAGTACAGTATCGCAAGTTTCCTTCAATGACTTGAGGCCTTCCTCTGCCTGTGCCATTTTCTTCTTGCCTTCGAAAGAGAATGGAATGGTCACGATACCCACAGTCAGAATATCCATACCTCTCGCGATCTCAGCGATCACCGGTGCAGCTCCTGTGCCCGTGCCACCGCCCATTCCGGCGGTGATGAACACCATCTTGGTGTCCGAGCCGAGTAGTTCTCTAATTTCATCGCGGCTTTCGAGGGCCGCATTTTTTCCTTTTTCAGGATTCGCTCCTGCGCCCAATCCGCTCGTCAGGTTAATCCCGATCTGCAGTTTATTGGTTACAGGGCTGGTGTGAAGCGCCTGGGCATCTGTATTGCACACGACGAATTCCACATCGCGTATGCCCTGATTGAACATGTGGTTGACAGCATTGCTGCCACCACCACCCACGCCTATCACCTTGATGATCGACTTATGGTGCTGTGGTAAATCAAACTTGTACATATCTTCTGTCATTTTGTTATGTAATAATTCTATTCCTTATTCTATGTCGTTTAGTCAAGTGTATTCTTAATGAAATCTCCCTAACCCTCTTATTAAGAGGGATAATTGGAGCTTGACTAAACTCCATACAACTCATTACTAGTATTCTTCCTTCTCATCAAAGTCATCGATGAGCAGATTCTTCGTACGGTCTAGCATCTTCCTGAAGAAGTTGTCTCCGGCCACTACCCTTTCCTTACGCTTAGAGTTGAAGCCACCTTTCGACTTTGCCTCATGGTACCTGTTCTCTCGCTCGTCAAGCGCTCTGTAGCCAGAAAGGACCAACCCTACTGAAGTAGCAAACATTGGGCTCTTTACGATTTCCATCTTGCTCTTGCCCAGGTGTTCATTGGGGTACCCTATGCGTGCATCCATGCCGGTCATGTACTCTACCAGCTGCTGTAGGTTGCTGAGCTGCGACCCACCGCCGGTGAGCACAATCCCCCCTGCCAGCTTGCTATCAAATCCACTTGTAATGATCTCAGTATGGACGGTCTCCACGATTTCTTCCATCCTTGCCTCGATTATGTTGGCGAGATTCTGGATGGATATCTCCTTGGGAGGTCTGTTGCGTAAGCCAGGGATCGAAACGATCTCGTTAGGGCTGGCCTCCTCGGCGATCGCCCTGCCGAAGCGCGTCTTGAGGAGCTCCGCCTGGTGCTCCATGACCATGCAGCCCTGCTTGATATCAGAGGTCAGGATATTACCTCCGAATGGAATCACAGCCGTATGACGGATAATGTTGTCATGGAAAATGGCGATATCAGTGGTTCCACCACCAATATCCACCAAACATACACCCGCTTCTTTTTCTTCTTCGCTAAGCACTGCGAGACTTGAAGCCAATGGCTCCAGGATCAGGTTTTCGATATCCAATCCTGCCCGGCGCACGCATTTATTAATATTATTGATCGCATTCGTCTGTGCCGTGATGATATGGAAGTCCGCTTCCAGCTTGACACCCGACATACCTACAGGATCTTTGATACCATCTTCATAGTCCACTGTGTAGTCTTGCGGCATCACATGAATGATTTCACTCCCCGGAGGAATGACGATGCGGTACATATCGTTGGTGAGACGGTTGACATCCTCTATCGTAATCTCGTCCTCGTTGGAGTTGCGAGTGATAGATCCGTGATGCACACTGCTCTTGATATGCTGCCCTGCAATACCGACGTTGACCACCCGGATATTGATGCCCGACTGCTCCTCCGCCTCAGCGACCGCCTTTTCGATAGCGTGGATCGTCTTATCGATATTGGTGACAATACCACGGATCACTCCGTCAGATACCGCCTTGCCCATACCAAGGACTTCCAGCTTACCATATTCGTTTTTGCGACCGACTATTGCGCAAATTTTCGTGGTGCCTATATCTAAGCCGACAATTATTTTATCCTGTTCCATATTGTCTCTATTATTATTCACAAACGATCTGATTCTCAAACTTCAAACTCACAGTAGTGTATGTATTCCAACCCTTAACGGGCAGTATTTCCTTATAGAAGACCATCAGCTTTCTCAGCTTTTGATCTATTTTTTCCGGCAACCCAAATTCCACCACCTGCTTTGTCACCTGTGGTATCAATTGTACCTCGTGATTCTTCTTGACATAGATCTGAGCTATCTGTGCTTTCCAAAACTCATCCTGATCAATGGTCTGAATGAGCTCAAAAAGCTTAGCTCCATTTTCATTATTATTCAGGTTGCCATTTAAGAATTCATTCTTGTTTTCCAACTCTATCAGCATGACCCGTGCCGTATACCTCTCCGATACCGGAAGAATATCTCCATCAGTATCGATGTAAAAATCCTGTCCGACAGGATCGAAGATTCTCGCTATCGGACGACTCTGCTGCACCGATACGATCAGGTTACCTCTATGGTCAAGGTAAGCTTCAGCATCCGCCACAAACTTATTCGCCAATATGCGCGACTCAAGTAGCTTAAGGTCCAGGGTTCCGAGTTCGGTAGCCAACAGGTAATTCTCATCATCCGCATTAATCAGTCCTTTGACGTCTTCAGCATCAATGAAGTGGTTCTGATATTGGTTATCGATATTGATGATAAGGTCGTTGATCTCACGATCGCCATGTCGCTTGCCAGAAAAGGCTATGCTGACAAGCATAACAAAGGATAGCACACCCCATATGATTAGCTTCACCAGTCTACCCATCCACATGATGCCTCCTTCCTTTTAGTCGCTCCGCTATGGGCTGCACCAGACGATCTATATCTCCGGCACCCACGGTCAGCAGTACTTCAATGTCATTTTCTCCTACCCAATCAACGAGCTCGGACTTGCTTACAAGTTGCTTGTGGCCAGTAGTCAGCTTATCCAGAAGCAGGGAAGAGTCAATTCCCTGAATGGGTTTCTCTCTGGCCGGGTAGATGTCCAATAAGACCACCTCATCAGACTTAGACAGCTCCTCAGCAAATCCATCAATAAAATCCCTTGTCCGGCTAAAGAGATGAGGTTGGAATATGGTAGTGATCTTCTTCTCGGGATAAAGTGCCCTGACAGATTTGATCAACGATGCTATCTCCGAAGGATGATGTGCATAGTCGTCTATAAAAACAACCTCCCCATCGCGCAGGATATATTCAAACCTTCTCTTCACGCCGCGATAGGCGACTATACCTGCCTTGATTGTCTCCGCATCATAGCCCAATTCGGATACGACACCTATGGCCGCCAAAGCATTCTCCACATTGTGGAATCCTGGAAGCGAAAGCTTTACTCCAGTGATATCCAGCTTACCACTAACATCAAACTGAAATAGACCGTCGGATATTTTCACATTGGTGGCATGTATGTCACCAGCATCAAGACCATATGTAGTTGTAGTCACATATTCCGGTAGGTCAAGCTGGGGTGCTACCCGCTCATGCACGAATAGTTGTCCACCATCAGCGATCTTGGCAATAAACCCGTTGAAGCTATCCTGCATGGCACGATGATCCCCATAGATATCAAGATGATCGGCATCAATAGCCGTGACGATCGCCATCTTCGGACTCAACTGTAAGAACGAGCGATCATACTCATCCGCCTCCACTACAGCCCAGCCATCCTCATCTCCAACAATAAGGTTCGAACTGTAGTTGGTCATGATACCCCCCACAAATGCATTGACGGGGTGCTCTGCATGCTTGAGTAGATGCGCCACCATTGAGCTGGTAGTAGTCTTTCCATGGGTGCCAGCTACCGCAATGGATGGATGACTTTTTGTGATAAGCCCCAGTACCTGCGATCTCTTGAATAGCTGGTATCCCTGGTTTTTGAAGTAGTTGAATTGTGCGTGTTCTTTTGGAATCGCCGGTGTGTAAACTATGAGTACCTGCTCATTAACTTCCAGTAGTTCATTAGGGATCTCATCTATCGTATCCGAATAACTGATCGCAATACCCAGCTCTTCCAATTCTCTGGTAAGAGGAGAAGGTGTGAGATCGTACCCTGTCACCTGCCTGCCAGCATGGTGAAACCATCTGGCCAAAGCACTCATGCCTATGCCACCGATACCGATGAAATGGACGATATGTATATCTTCCAACCTCATGCGATCATGCGTTTGATTTCCAATGCTATTTCCTTGGCGGCATCCGGTTTGGCCAGCTTGCCAATGTTTTCGGATAGTGTTTTTTGTTGGTCCTGGTTGTCCAGCAGGCTCAGTGCCGCCGGAATCAATTCCTCATCAGCATCTGCATCTCTGATCATCAAGGCCGCATTGTCCTCGACCAAAGCCATGGCATTTTTAGTCTGATGATCCTCTGCCACATTGGGCGAAGGGACAAACAAGACCGGCTTGCGCACCAGGCACAGCTCTGAGATCGATAAAGCCCCCGCGCGGGAGATCACCACATCAGCTGCGGCATAGGCCATATCCATTTCTTTGAGGAATGGCATCATGCGTACCTTGCTTAGGTCGAAACTGGCAGACCGTTTTTCCATTTCATCGAAATAGAATTGCCCAGTCTGCCAGATCAACTGTACATCACACTTGTTTAGCTGGTGAAGGCCATTAACCATACTCTCATTGAGCGAACGAGCGCCTAAACTGCCGCCAATGAGAAGTATGGTTTTTTTATTTTCAGACAAGCCAAAATGCCCGAGTGCTTTAGCTCGTAGCGTATCCAGCCTGACTATATCTTTTCTAACAGGGTTGCCCGTAAATACAATCCGATCCGCAGGGAAGAATCGCTCCATATGCTTATGCGCCACACAGATACGATCCACACGATTGGCCAGCCACTTGTTGGTAAGGCCGGCGTAACTATTCTGTTCCTGGATCAACGCAGGAATTTTTTTTGCGGTAGCGGTATAGAGCAATGGCCCGCTCGCATACCCCCCAACTCCCACCACTGCATCGGGTCGGAAGCGCTTGAGTATTTTGAGCGATTTCAGAATCGAAGAAATCACCTTGAAGGGAAATGACAGATTGTCCAGGGTCAGTTTACGCTGAATACCACTGATCCAGAGCCCTTCAATGGGGAAGCCCGCTTCAGGGACTTTTTGCATCTCCATCTTGCCCTGAGCACCCACAAACAGGATATCCACATCCTCAAGCAACTGCTGCAAGGCTTGCCCAATAGCAATCGCGGGATAGATGTGGCCGCCAGTGCCGCCTCCGCTTATAATGATTCGATATGGTCGCTTTGCTTCGATAATTTCTTTTTATGCAGCGTCCGCCATTTGATTTCTAAATTCATTTCCCTGTCCGGCGGACATTTCATCAATCTCCCCACGGCTAACACTGAGGATGATCCCCAGCGCAATCCCTGTGAAGAGCTGAGACGTACCCCCCATACTTACCAATGGAAGGGTCAGGCCGGTAATTGGCCCAAGACCAACTGCAACCGCCATGTTGACCATAGCCTGAAGCACGAGCGCTAGACTCAATCCTGCACTCAGCAGGCCGCCGTACGCTCTGTCGCTGTTCATCACCGTTTTAGTCCCACGATATAGCAGCGCCAGATATAAGAAGAGCACAATGGCTCCTCCGATCATGCCATACTCTTCTATGATGATCGCATAGATAAAATCTGAGTAAGACTGGGGTAGAAAGTTGCGCTGATCGCTCTGCCCCGGTCCCTTACCAGAAATACCTCCGGTGGCGATAGCGATGTAGGCTTGCTTAGCCTGGAATGGAATATTTTCTTCATCAAAGAAGCTCTCCACCCTGCTGATGGCCGTGTCTCCGCGTTGACCTACATATAGGGCTACACTACCAGCCACCGCACCAATGAGTACCAGCAAGGCCAGATACCTAATAGGTACTCTACCAATAAAGAGCAACAACATACAAGTGCCAAAAATCAGGACACTTGTAGACAGGTCCGTCATGGCAATAAGCCCACAGATCACTCCCACCCAAAGCAGGATTGGGATCAACGACTCTTTAATGTTTTCGATACTCTGCTGCCGCTTGGCCAGCATGCTCGCTATGGTCACGATCAGCGCCAGCTTGGCAAGGTCAGAAGGCTGGAATGCCTGATTGATCACCGGGATGTTGATCCACCTTGACGCGTCATTGACGTTCATACCAAATTTCCAGGTAATGAGAAGCAAGGGCACTGACACCCAAAGGGCCAGCCAGCTGAGCTTGGCGTAATATCGATAGTCAATCTTATGTGCAACCCACATAGCAAACAGACTCAATATCACCAAGAGCGAATGCTTGATCAGGTAGTATTCGGTATCACCTTGCATTTTCTGATAAGCCAGAGAGCCGGTAGCACTGTAGACCACTAGTATCGACACGATAGACAAGGCAATGACGATGAACCATATCACCGGATCCCCTTGTAGGTTTCTTTTTATCCAGGTTTGATTCATGAGATGCTTTTGTTTTTGGATTCAACTTTATCTCTCAGGGCGAGCACTTCCTCGCGGAACTGATCACCTCTATCTTCGTAGTTCTTGAACAGGTCGAAGCTGGCGCATGCGGGTGAGAGCAACACGAGATCACCTTTTTCAGCTAGCGCAGTAGCTTCTTTGATCGCTTTCTTAAGACTGGAAGTGCTGACCGCAGGTACCCTCTCACCGTAGTGATCCATTAGCTTGGAATTGTCCTTGCCCATGCACACCAGCGCCTTTACCTTCCTCTTGACGAGTTTATCAAGGCTGCTATAGTCATTCCCTTTGTCTACGCCTCCGGCGATCCAGATGATGGGCTGCTCTATACCGTCAAGCGCGTAGAATACGGCATCAGTGTTGGTCGCCTTGGAGTCATTGACATATCGCACTCCGTTGATCTCTGCCACCTCTTCCAGACGGTGAGGTGCATTGACAAAGCTCTTCAGCCCCTTGACAATCCGCTGAAGGGGCGCACCGATCTGCATCAGGCTAAGTACAGCCGCGATCGTGTTGATCATGTTGTGCTTACCAATCAGCGTTACTTCAGAGGTCGGTATCTTCTTAGTGTCCTGTTCGAATTTGAAGACCAGGTGATCCTGCTCAAGGTAACCGCCCTTCTGTATCGGGTTTAACAGAGATATCGCGAATAAGCTCGCTTCAACATTTCTACGGTTTAGCTCCTGCACTACTGGTTGATTGTCACTGAAGTAAATGAATACCTCCTCTTTGCCCATGTTTCGGATAATCCTGAACTTGGAAGAAACGTACTTCTCAAACTGGTAATCATATCGATCGAGATGATCAGGAGTGATGTTGAGTAATATGGCTATGTCAGGCTTGAATGAATCGATACCGTCAAGTTGAAAGCTACTCACCTCCAGCACGTAGTAATCATGGTTATCGTCTACCGCCAATCTCGCAAAGCTGTGACCGATATTTCCGCCTAAGGCTGCATTGTACCCGCAGGCCTTACAGAGGTGATGAGTCAGTAGTGTGGTAGTCGTTTTGCCATTGGTGCCGGTGATCGCGATGATCCTCTTGGACTTGTCGATATGACGATAAGCAAACTCAATCTCTGAGATCACCGGTATGCCTTTTTCTACCGCCTTCCGGATCAATGGCGCCTTATCAGGAATACCGGGACTCTTGACAATCAGATAGGCGGAGAGCACCTCATCCTCAGAATGCCCTTCTTGCTCATAGTTGAGTTGATTTTCACGGATTTCCTTCTGGAAGCGAAGCGCAATCTTGCCTGCATCAGACAAGAGATAGTCATATCCCCTGGCTTTCGCCAGCAAAGCCGCCCCAACGCCGCTTTCTCCTGCACCCAATATGACTACCTTTTGACTCATTGGCTGTCCTTGTATTTTGTTTTGATACTCTTCTCTATCAACATGTTGTAGGCGATCACATAATGCGATAGCAACTCTTCGCCCTCTGAAATCAAGTCCATGTGCTTTCTCTTATCATCCTGACGTAGCAGATCGATCTGATAAATAGCTTCATCACACTCCTCCTCCAGGGCATCAATGCATTTAAAGAACTGATCCTTTTCCTTTGACAGGAATGCATTGTTAAGATGCTCTTTGACGAGGCGAATAGAACGACTAATACCCATCATCGCCTGAAAGGCCATGACAGAGGGGTTCATCTCGGACTGGTCAAGGACCCGGCCCAAAAAATCATCACTCATTCTATACAGTTGCGATAGTCTCATTATCTAAGTTTTAGAGTAGCCAGCGACATAATGGCCAGTAGTATGCCTACAGTCCAAAACCTGGTTACTATTTTGGTTTCGTGTAATCCTTGTTTTTGGTAATGATGGTGTAGTGGCGACATCAAGAATATCCTGCGTCCTTCACCATATTTCTTCTTCGTGTATTTGAAGTAGGTGACCTGTATCACCACAGACAGGTTCTCTACCAGAAATATTCCACAGAAAATGGGTATCAATAGCTCCTTACGAATGGCAAATGCCAGCACGGCGATGATCCCTCCGAGCGCGAGACTACCTGTATCTCCCATGAATACCTGTGCCGGATAAGAGTTGTACCAGAGGAAGCCGATACATGCCCCGACAAATGCAGTACAGAAGATCACGAGCTCACCGGAATTGGGGATGTACATGATATTCAGGTACTCCGAGAAGATCATGTTTCCCGATAGGTAGGAGAAAATGGCCAGCGTCAGGCCAATAATTGCCGAGGTGCCGGCCGCCAGGCCATCCAAGCCATCTGTTAGGTTAGCTCCATTAGACACACTCGTGATGATGAAAATCACAATGAGCACGAACAGCATCCATGAGTAGGGATCCAACATTTGCGGTAGCAACCAGTCGTACTGGAACTCATTGTTCTTTACAAAGGGGATCGTAGTGACCAATGCCTGAAAGTCATTGTGCTCAATCCCCTGAGCGATGTTTTCTGCAGTCACTGGCTCCATAAACTCCCGCACCACCACAGACTCGTTGAACACCAGCGTCAGACCTACAATTAAGCCCAAAATCA
Organism: Cyclobacteriaceae bacterium; assembly: GCA_965229505.1. Lineage (GTDB taxonomy): Bacteria > Bacteroidota > Bacteroidia > Cytophagales > Cyclobacteriaceae > UBA6059. Next base: position 3,243,022 of record OZ245881.1, on the reverse strand, counting down.
CCTGACCAATAATCTTAAACTTGCCAGAGAGCCCGTCTTTGTTCTTTTTCTTGATTTTGAGATAGTCGTCAAGGAAGCCAATAAACCCGAGCCAGAGGGTGGTCAGCAGCATGAGCAAGATGTAGACATTGTCTAGTCGGCAGAAAAGCAGCACCGGAATGACAATCGCGAGAATGATCATGATACCGCCCATGGTAGGCGTGCCCTTTTTCTCGAGCTGGCCTTGGAGGCCAAGGTCACGAATGGCCTCTCCCAGTTGATTGATCTGAAGTGCTCGGATGATATACTTACCAAAGGTGATGGTGATGATCAACGAGAGCAGTGCTGACATACCAGCCCTGAAGGAGATGAATTGGAATACTCCAGCTCCCATCAGGTTAAATTCTTTGTCCAGATAATCAAATAAGTAATAAAGCATCGCTCAGCTACTCATTAAATAATTCAAGCATTTCATTCACTATTTTCAGGTCGTCAAAGTCGTGTTTGACGCCTGCTACCTCCTGGTAAGTCTCATGGCCCTTGCCTGCTACCAGTATGATGTCATTGGCATTTGCCATGCGACATGCCGCCTTGATGGCCTCACGTCGATCAGCATTTACCATTATTCTCTTTGTTAGTGACTTGGGCACGCCCTCCTCCATGTCACTGATGATGCCCATCGGCTCCTCATCTCTAGGATTGTCGGAGGTGAGTATGACAAGGTCACTATACTTCGCACTTACAGCCGCCATCATCGGCCGCTTGGTTCGGTCCCTATTGCCACCGGCCCCTACTACCGTAATGACTTTCTCTACTCCCGTCCTGAATTCCTTGATGGTCTTGAGCACATTCTCCAATGCATCTGGTGTGTGCGCATAATCGACGATGGCCGTCACGCCATTCTGCGACTTGGTTACCTGAAATCGTCCTCTGGCGGCCTCCACCTGACTTAGCTGCATGAGCGACTCCTCAGGGTCCTCACCCAAGAGGCACGCTACCGCAAAACTCGCCAGCAGATTGTAGGCGTTGAAGTTGCCGATGAGCTTGAACCAAACCTGCTTTCCATCCAGGTCCAGCTCCAGTCCCTCCATAGAATTGGACAGCACTCTGGCCTTAAAGTCAGACATGTTCTTCAATCCGTAGGTATATTTTTTGGCTGACGTATTTTGAAGCATCACTGATCCTCGCTTATCGTCATTGTTGACTAGCGCAAATGCCGACTTAGGCAGCTCATCGAAGAGCATTTTTTTAGCCTTTATATAGTCGTGGAAGGTATGGTGGTAATCAAGATGATCGTGGGAGATGTTGGTAAACACCGCCCCTGCGAACTTCAACCCAAACGTCCTACGCTGGTGAATAGCATGCGAGCTCGCCTCCATAAAGCAATGTGTACAACCTCTGTCCAGCATTTCTTTGAGCAGTGAATTGAGTTGGATGGCATCAGGTGTCGTGTGCGTGGCAGGAATGATCTCTTCGTTGAGCTTGTTCTCGACCGTAGAGAGCATGCCCGTATTGAAGCCCAGCCTTCTAAATAGCTGATGAAGTAACGTGACCGAGGTGGTTTTTCCATTGGTGCCGGTCACGGCTACCAGTTTCATTTTGGCAGACGGGTTGCCGTAGAAGTTGGCTGCTATTGTTCCCAGTGCCTCAGCAGAGTTGTCCGCCAGGATGTAGGTCACATCCTTGATCTGCTTGGTGGGCATAGTCTCACATACCACAGCCACAGCGCCGGCATTGACGGCTGCTTCGATATATTCATGGCCATTGACCTGGGTGCCTTTGACAGCTACAAATAAGTAGTCTTGCTTCGACTCTCTCGAATCAAAGCAAATACCACCTATCGCTCTATTCATATCACCTGATGTAGAGACTAATGATACTTTATATAATATGTCTTTGAGTACCGTCATGAACCGAGCGTGAGCACAATCTTGTTTTGTTGTTCAATATTACTCCCGGGCCAGATCGACTGATCAGTGACCCTGCCTTTACCTTGTATTGTGACTTCCAGCCCCTTATTTTCCAGTAGGAAAACCGCGTCTCGCAGCGTCATACCGCGCACATCAGGCATTAGGTTATTCTTGATACTGTTTGGGCTCCACTGAATCGCGTTGTTGTTGATGCGGGCCTTCACCCAATCCGATCCATTGGTCGAGTGATTGGAGATGCCAAATTCATGGAGGATCATACTCAGGTCTTCCTGCTGTCCGGAGCGGACTACTGGGAATATTCCGGCTTGATAGACGCCCTCCAGTTCTTCATCCTGCAGCTCCAGATCAAGCGTGTAGATCTTATCAGCAATGGCTTTGAATACTGGCGCTGCGACATCACTACCGTAAATCTGGTAGCCCTTTGGGTTGTCGATCACTACGATGCAGCTGTACTTGGGTGCCTCAGCCGGGAAGTAACCCGCGAATGACGTGTAGTAGCTATTGGTATACCTGCCATTGACTACCTTCTTAGCCGTACCGGTCTTTCCGGCAATGCGGTAGTAGCTGTCATTGATATTGGCTGCAGTACCACGCTCCACAACACCTTCGAGTAGCAGTTTTACCTCCCGGAGTGTCTCTTTAGAGCAGATTTGTTCATTCAGGATCTTTGCCTCAAACTCCTCAATTCGCTTGTCCGCACGCTGCACACTTTTCACAATGATCGGCTGGATCATCTTGCCATTGTTGGCGACCGCATTGTACAAGGTGAGGGTATGAAGCGGAGTGAGCTTGAGCTCGTAACCGTGAGACATCCACGGTAGTGTAATGCCGCTCCACGTAGAATCCTGAGGCGTCTTAATATATGGCTTACCCTCTCCGATCATCTGGAATCCAAGGGGATCGGCCAGCCCTATCTTGTTGATATAATCAACAAATCTATTTGGGTCAGCACCGAATTCCTCAGTGACCAATTTGGCAATGCCAATATTGGAGGACTTCTCAAATACTTCCTTGACTGTGATTTTGCCATAACCACCCGGCTTGTGGTCTCTCATCACTTCATCATAGAAGTTGTACGCTCCATTTCCGGTATCAACGGTATCGGACAGTTGTACCTTGCTGTTCTCGAGAAGTGCGATAATACTGGCCAACTTGAAGGTCGAGCCGGGCTCGCGTGAGCCCTGTCCACCGACCGCATAATTGTATCGCTCCCAATATTTTCCATCCTCATTCTTACTGAGGTTCGAGATTGCTTTGATCTCTCCAGTGGCCACTTCCATGACCACCACGGTACCATAGTCCGCCTGATGCTTCTCCAGTGCTGCCAGCAGTGCCAGCTCCGTTACGTCCTGCAGGTTGATGTCTATTGTGGTAACAATATCCAGCCCATCCTCCGGTCGGATCTCAGTACCATCATACACCGGTCTCCACCCGCCACCGGACATTTTCTGAAATAGCGATTCACCGTTTCTCCCGGCGAGATATTTATTAAAAGAATACTCAAGGCCCACTACGCCTCGATTGTCATCATTGACCATGCCGATGGTGCGGTATCCCAAATAAGAAAAGGGTCGGAACCGCTTGTTCACCTTCTCGAATATCACCCCACCTTTCATTCTGCCTTCTCTGAAGATCGGCCAAGTGGTCATCTCTTTTTTGGTCTGATAGTCGATCTCATCCCGATTGAGCACCATGTAGCGCCTACCGGAAACACGTGCATCAGTAATTCTGCGCTGATACTCCTTTGCTGACCTGTTCTTGAAATGACCGGCCAGCAATTGCGATAGCGAATCAATACCAGATTGAAAAAGCCGATCGCTCGCTATCGATGGATCAATCGCTACGTTATAAAAAGGCAGTGATGTCGCCAGGAGACTACCATTGTCAGAGTAGATATTGCCGCGTGTGGCTTTGACGGTCATGTACTTCAGACCGATCTTATCCGCAAGATCACGCCACCTCTCTCCTTGATTCACCTGTAAATCAAAAATTCGATACAGAACTACTGCACCGAAAATGGCAATGAAAAGGAATGCCAATCTGACCCGTATCAATATGGATTTCTTGACACTCATTCCTTGGGTACGATGATTTTGGTGGGGGGATCAACCAATACTTTTAAGCCGAGTTTCTGTGCTTGCTTAGCAACCTCAGACTGTTTGGTAGCATACATGTATTCTGACTTCAGCGTAGTGAAGTCTGCTCTGAGGTCTTCCGTCTGGATCTCAAGAGCATTGATTTTTCGTATTGTCTTCTCGGTGTAGTGGCGGTTGCCGATATAGAAGATACCTAAGGCTGTAAGGAAGATGAGGTGGGGTAGGATGTGTACGGGCACACCTTCTTTGAAGAGGGCGTTGATGTTGACGATATTGTCGAGCAGCCCAAAAATACCACCACGTCGGGCCTCAGAGGCATTCCCAAGTTTGTAAGTATTTGCTGCCATGGCTATATCCTTTCTGCTATTCTCAGTTTTGCGCTGCGAGCTCGATTGTTCTCTGCAATCTCCTCCGCAGACGCTATTATTGGTTTTCTGGTTATTTGCCGCATGTCGCGAATCATATTTCCATACAGATCCCGCTCTACCTCGCCATGCAGCTTTCCTTTATTCATAAAATTTTTGACCATTCGATCTTCCAAAGAATGATATGACATTATCACTAATCGGCCTCCTTCATTGAGCACTTCTGCCGTCTGCATCAGCATCTCTTCGAGCGCCTTCATTTCTTCATTGACCTCTATCCTGATGGCCTGAAAGACCTGGGCGTAATACTTAAACTCCCGGCCTCTCGGCGCTATCGGCTTCAGCAATTCGATAAACTGCCCTACGCGATCCAAGGATCGATTCACCCTGCTACTCACTATTGCCGAAGCAAGTGTCCTTGCATTCTTCACCTCGCCATAGATGCCAAACATCCGATGCAGTGCGCCTTCATCGTATTCGTTCAACACCTCTTTTGCCGATAGGCTTGCTCCCTGATTCATCCGCATGTCGAGCTCAGCATCGAAACGTGTAGAAAAACCTCGCTCTGCAGCATCTATCTGATGAGAAGAAACTCCCAGATCGACCAGTATTCCATTGACGGTAGTGATCCCGTGAAGCCTTAAGTACTTCTTAAGATGTCTGAAATTGGCAGCTATGAATGTAAAAGAACGTTCAGGGAACCTATCAGCATTGACCGCAGCATCACTGTCCTGGTCAAATCCCAATAATCTCCCCCCATCAAGTCTCTCCAAAATAGCCTGGCTGTGCCCCCCACCCCCAAAGGTGAGATCCACGTAGATTCCCTTCTCATCAATATTCAGTCCTTCCAGACATTCGTTGAGCATCACTGGTCGGTGGTAGCTCATCTCTACGAATCGAGATACTTCTGCGCTAGCGCCGAATACTCTTCTTGATCATTGATCAGATAGTCTTTATAGACTTCCGGATTCCATATTTCTATAATGTTACCCATCCCGATTACGATAGCCGTTTTTTCAAGCTTGCTATGCTGTAGCATCGTTTTGGGTATCAAAAACCTTCCTGTTGTATCCAGATCCACCTGCGCTATGTCGCGAAAGAAGTTTCGCTTGAGCATCCGCTGCTGTGGATTGAATTCACTGAGCGCAGAAATCTTACTATGAATTTTCTTGTACTCAGTCAGCGGATATATAATCAAATGTGGCTCGAACCCTTTTCTAAGGACGAGACCATTAGCAGAAGCTTCGGGCAGATTGGTCTTAATCTTAGAAGGTAAAACCAACCTACCCTTAGCATCTAGCTTACACTCATACTCGCTTGTAAAAAAAGCCATATTGAGCCTTGAAAAATATAAACCACCTTCACAAATGTATTAAAAAGGATGACATTTCCTACCACATCCCCCCACTTAACCTCACATTTTGCCAAAAATTGCATTTTTTCGATTAAACAGCAGACATACCCGACGATCAATTCTACCTATATTGGCCAAAAACAAACAGAATATGCCGTTCAGGATGTAAAAACAGGAAGTGGTAGAAAGTGGGAGTAATTTTACCTACAACCTCTCCATCTGTCTTGAATTTGACTATTTGATGGATAGCCTAACCATTTCAAGGCTAGATCGTTACGCTCATTATGAATTTGAAGGACACCTTTCTTGCTATTAGTTTACTGTTTACAATGGTCATTTTTGGAGGTTGTGAAAGCCCTAAATCCAATGACTCAAATGATGTCAACTCTCCCCGGACAGGTATATGGAGGGGAGTGATATTAGAGCAGGGAGAAGAGATGCCCTTCAACTTCGAACTATTGGGTGCCGGACCAACCCTTCAAATGAAAATCATCAATGCAACTGAGAAAATCACTGTTGACGAAATTGAGTTCTTTGATGATTCGATCAGGTTTAACATGCACATCTTCGATACCGAAATTGTAGTAAAGCAAAAGGGTGATTCTTTGGTCGGATATTACAACAAGCGCTATGTTGATGGGTTTATTCTCCCCTTCAAGGCCAAGTACGGACAAGACTTTCGGTTTGAAAAATCCAGCAGCGAGCCTGTGATTGACATGTCGGGCAGATGGGAGGTGACTTTCGTCACTGGAGATGGAAAACCATACCCAGCTGTTGGGGAATTTGAGCAGCAGAGGGATCAGATCACTGGTACTTTCCTTACAGAAACCGGAGACTATCGCTTCATCGAAGGAAAACTGGATGGGGATAACCTATCGATGAGTACGTTTGATGGTAATCACCTCTTTCTGTTCAAGGGAATGCTTAAGCATGATAGCATTGTCAATGGCCATTTTTGGAATGGTCGGGATACGCATGAAACATGGGTTGCAAACAAGAATGCCAATGCTACCCTGACCAATGCCAATGACCTGACTTACATCAAAGATGAATACGATGGGTTGTCTTTCAGCTTTCCGGATATGAATGGCGACCTGGTCTCTCTCGAAGATGAGAAATATCAAGACAAAGTAGTACTGGTACAGATTTTTGGAACCTGGTGCCCAAACTGCATGGACGAGTCTAGGTTCCTGATCGATTGGCATGAGAAGAATAAAGACAAGGGTGTGGAGATCATCGGCCTTTCTTATGAAGTCAAGGATGATTTTGAGTACGCAGTGAAGCGGCTCACAAAAGTCAAAGACAGGCTGGGTATCAAATATGACCTATTAGTGGCGGGCACTTCCGACAAGGAAGAAGCAGCTAAGACGCTTCCTATGCTCAACCACGTACTGTCTTATCCTACTTTAATCTTTATTGACAGAAAAGGTGAAGTCAGAAAAATCCATACCGGATTCAGCGGGCCTGGTACCGGACACTACTATAAGGAATTCGTTAAGGAGTTTGAGGCTTTCACTCAAGAATTGATAGACGAGAAATCATAACAATTTGAGGGAGTGCAATTGACCCCAGGTGCTATTTAGTTCGGTCGATAGTATACCTGACCAGCTCTCCCAGAGACTCCTTGTACACAGTATCCGGAAGCTTGTCTAGAATTTCCATAGCCCTCGCATAGTACTTCTCCATCACCGACTTAGCATAATCGAGACCTCCGGAGTGCTTTACAAAGTCGATCACCTCTACTACTTTTTTGGGATTATCTGAGTCCTTTTTTATTGTCCGAAGGATGAGTTTACGATCGGACCTGGAGGCATTATTCAAAGCATAAATCAGCGGTAGCGTCAGCTTTTTCTCTTTGATATCTATGCCTAGCGGCTTGCCTATCTCAGCATCTCCGTAATCGAAAAGATCATCTTTGATCTGGAAAGCCATTCCTATATTGTGACCAAACTCTCCCATCTGATCAACCACCTCTTTGTCACAACCTACGCTTGATGCACCTATCTTGCAGCAGGAGGCTATTAGACTGGCGGTTTTTTGCCATATGATATTGTAATAGACCTCTTCGGTGATGTCCAGCTTACGAGCCTTTTCCATTTGGAGAAGCTCCCCCTCGCTCATCTCCTTCATCGCCTCAGACACTATCCCCAGCATCTCAAAGTCCTGGTGCTCTACAGACAATAGCAAGCCTCTTGAGAGCAAGAAGTCACCAACCAGTACTGCAATCTTATTTTTCCATAGCGCGTTGATGGAGAAAAACCCCCGGCGGTAGGAAGCATCGTCTACCACATCATCGTGTACAAGGCTTGCTGTGTGCAACAGCTCTATCAGTGCCGCTCCACGATGGGTCGCTTCTGAGATCTCACCACAAGTGCCGGCACTTAGGAAAACGAACATAGGCCGCATCTGCTTACCTTTTCGTTTCACTATATAGCTCATGATAGTGTCCAGGAGTAGTACCTTACTCTTCATAGATTGGCGGAATTTCTTCTCGAAATCCACCATTTCCTTAGAGATGGGTGCCTTTATATCATCTATGCTTCTGGACATTCGTGCGGAGCTACAATATTAATACGGATAGTTAGCATTACAAACCTGCTTACCTTTAAGGACGGTCTTTATATTTCAATGCTTCAACGCACTGTATTATGAAAATGATTAGAAATATCCCTATAATTCATCCGGATCACGGCCGAACCATGCTTGCCGACCTTTCTTACACAGAGACTTCCGAAAGAAAACCAATCATAATATTTTGTCATGGATTTAAAGGATTTAAAGATTGGGGGCATTGGGATCTGATTGCCAAATATTTTGCAAGTCGTGGCTATGCGTTTTTAAAATTCAATTTCTCCCACAATGGCACTACCGTGAATGATCCCGGCAATTTTGGAGACCTGGACGCTTTCAGCCAAAACAACTACAGCAAAGAACTCTCCGATCTTGAGGTCATTATCAATCATACTCTAGCCCCTCAATTTGAATACGCAGACCAGATTGATCCGGAAAAGTTGATATTAATAGGTCATAGCAAAGGTGGCGCTGTGGCACTCATAAAGTCAAATGAAGATAGCCGCATTCAGGCTACTGTAGCATGGGCGCCCATCTATGATATCGACAGTCGATGGCCAAAAAATGTGCGGGAAGAATGGAAGGAGCAGAAAGTCAAGTATGTCGAGAATGCGCGAACCGGGCAGCAAATGCCCCTGGATTATCAAATGGTACAAGATTATCTGGACAATCGTGACAGACTTAATATCCCCAGGGCCATCAGGTCCATCACTAAGCCGCTGCTCATCGTACATGGGGATGAGGATGAAGCAATCAACTACGAGGAGGGCATGATGGCAAGTCTGTGGAATCAGGAAATGAAGTTTGAGACGATTGATGACGCGGGTCATACCTTTGGGGGTAAGCATCCAATGACCGAATCTACTTTGCCAGAACATTCTCAGCTTTTAGTGGATAAAACAATTCAATTCCTAAATGGGGCCTTTGCCGGGTAGTTGATTACTGTTGTTTCACTAATTTTAATCCCAATCATTCTTTAGACTAAATGAGAAGAGCTCAATACTTTTTGCTGGATGTATTTACTGACACCAGGCATGGCGGCAACCAACTTGCCGTGTTTCCGGACGCCCGTGGCATTCCAGAGTACATGATGCAGCCGATAGCCAAGGAGTTTAACCTATCGGAAACAACATTCGTATTTCCGCCAGAGAAGAGAGAGAATGATTTTAAGGTGAGGATATTCACTCCGGCGCAAGAGCTACCGATGGCCGGCCATCCTACGATTGGGACGGCATTTATCATGGCGCGTAAAGTCAATTTTGACGAATCGGCAAGTCAGTTTACAATGAGACTTGAGGAGAAAGTGGGCTTGATACCTGTCGACCTATCGGTGAATGAAGGTGTCCCCGGTCTTGTGACCATGACTCAGCCTAATCCAACTTTTTCAGAACCTGTCGGCTCAGCTGAACTCTGGGCAGAGCTACTGAGTCTGTCCCCTGATGATATTGATACCTTCTCACCTATCCAGACGGTCAGTTGTGGCGTGCCCTATCTGATCGTACCTGTTAAAACTTTGGCCGCTGTTCAGCGAATTGATTTTAGGGTGGATGTTTGGAAACGAATAAGACAAGAATTGGATCCTGGGTTCGTCTATGCCTACACGCTGGAGACAGTCGACAACAATGATGTCCATGGCCGCATGTTTGCCCCTGACACGGGAATCCTCGAAGATGCCGCCACAGGCTCTGCCAATGGCCCGCTCGGCGCGTATCTGGTCAAGCACGGCATCATCTCGAGTGGTATAAAAACAAAGATCGTAAGTGAGCAAGGTTATGAGATGGGTAGAAAGAGCCTACTCTATCTGGGCATTACCAAACAAGACAATGAAATCTCCAAAGTCGAAGTAGGTGGCCATTGTGTCATTATTGGTAAGGGAGAGATTTATTTAGACTAAAGCCTGAATTTTGATCGCAGAGTGCTTCCTTTATCAAGAAAACGATCCTCAAAACAAGGTCTACTTTGACCAAAGGGCGCTCGTAGTAATCTACAAAGGCTCAATACACAGAACGCTTCTGCGCTATCGAACCAAGATCACATTAGAGCACAAGAAGTATGGAGGATTGGTCATTTTCGGAGGAATGGTGGCGGCTTTTTGCCTATTAATGATCTGGCACAACCTCTACTCACCATGGCCCGTGCTGATCGCACTACTGGGAGCAGGGCTCTCTTTTTACTACGGTTGGCTAGGCTCGTGGATGCTCATAGTGACCCAAAACAGCAATAGTCTGTCTTTCCCAATTCCTGATAAGGCTCAAAACCTTCAAAACTTCGCCAGGTTTTTCAACCAACAGCAGATGGGCGTAAAGCAGAAGATGATTTACCACATAGCTACCGCTCCATCCTGGCAGGAACAACTTGGAAATCAGAGTTATCAGGATCCGTCGCTCACCTCTGAAAAGTTTATTCACGCTAGTGAGGACTATCAGATCGGTGGGGTCCTCGATCACTATTATCACGGGCAAAACAACCTCGTGATATTGATGATTGATGCATTGAAGCTGTCCAGCCCGATCAAATATGAGGCCAGTGCGGCCACTGGTGAGCTGTTTCCTCATATCTATGGTACGATCAATAGAGAGAGCATAATTGGCGTGATGCCACTGACAAAGAGTGAAGATTTCACCACACAAAAGCTTGCCTCGTACCTCAGAACTTTGCTCTGACGATTGTGATAAGCCGTCTGTCAAATCAAAAGTGGATTAAAAACCTTTTCCGTATTTTTGCTGCCGCTCGCAACAAACCGCGTGAATGAAGCTTACAGACCTCAACCCAAACCCAAAGCGAAAGTACCCTCCTATTCTGCCTCGCACGAAGCATTGGCCAATCGTACAGTTGGCCAAGAATAGAAAGCAGTTTGTCTCTGAGGTGGCAGAAGAAAGTATCGCCAGGATCAATAGCCTCACGAATAAGAAGTCCCTGAAAGAGGAACTTGAGACAACCGTCTATCGTGAAAAAATGCGTATCAAGCGCAACCCATGGCGGGTCGATCCAAGGGATGAAAAATCCTTCTGGGAGAATGTGCAGCAGCGACTGATCGAGGTGGAAGCACTACCGGAATCAGAGTCCAGAGGTGTGCACGACAAGATACTCCGTGAGATTGTCACTCGATATGCCGAGGAAATAGCGGGCAACTTCAAACCCAGCTCTTATCGGTTTGCAAGGCGAGTGGTAACGTTGGGTTTCGCGCGATTGCTCAACGCTGCTAGGTTCAAAGGGCCATGGGCTGTATTTCGCGGAAACCTTGACCTTGATGACAAGATACACATCACGGGCTATCCTGAGCACGTGAGGAAGCTAGCGCAAAAAGGTACCGTAGTGATGGTACCGACCCACTTCAGCAACCTGGACTCTGTCCTGATCGGATGGGTTATTCAGTTTTTGGGATTGCCGCCCTTTATTTATGGAGCCGGGCTCAACCTCTTCAACACCAAAATTTTTGCCTACTTCATGAATAGCCTGGGGGCTTATAAAGTAGATCGAAGAAAAAAGAATTTACTCTATTTAGAGACGCTTAAGGTCTACAGTAAGCTGGCTATCTCTAAAGGCTGTCATAGCCTGTTTTTCCCGGGAGGGACGCGATCCCGGTCAGGAAATATAGAGAAGAGTCTCAAGCTCGGACTGCTGAGTACCACTGTGGAATCTCAACGCTTCCTCTATCAGCAGGCCGAAAAAGACAATTCCAATCCACAAAAGATATTCATCGTCCCTGTAGTGCTGAACTACAACTTTGTACTTGAAGCACCCGGCCTTATCAGTGATTACCTGAAAGCCCAAGGCCAGGAACGCTACTATGTAGAGAGTGACGAATACACGAGCTCTTATAAAATTTTCACCTTCCTGCTAAAATTCTTCACCAAAGGATCGGACATCTCGGTGACCATTGGTAAGCCTATCGATATCCTGGGCAACCCAGTCAATGAAGAAGGTATTAGTCTGGACAAGAATGAGCAGCCGATTGAAACCAGAGACTACTTCATATCTCAAGGTAAGGTCACAGTTGACCTTCAAAGAGAAGAAGAGTATGTGAGGATTTTGGGAAAGCGCATTGTAGAGGAGTACCATATTAACAACCGCGTCTTTGCAAGCCATTTGGTAGCATTTACCGCATTTGAGCTCCTGAGGGTGAAGAATAGTAAACTCGATCTTTACACGTTGCTGCGATTACCTGAGGAAGATTTAGTCCTCGACTATGATGGTTTCCTCAAGACTTTCATGAAATTGAGGAAAAAGATCTTCAAACTAAAAAAGAAAGGCTTGATAGGTACCGCTGAGCACCTTGAGGGTGACATAGATACGGTAATTAAACATGGTCTTGACAATGTCGGTCTCTACCATGCCACACGCCCGCTGGTAAGAAGAAAAGATGGTAAGATCGCCATACTGGATATGAACAAGATCTACTATTATCATAACAGACTCAACGGCTATGGCCTTGAAAAACATGTCAAATAATCCGATAGGGGTCATTGGAGCAGGGAGCTTCGGCACAGCTATCGCCAATATACTGGCGGAAAATAATGACGTACTGCTCTACTCGCGGACATTATCGGTAGTAGAGGAAATCAATAAAAACAGAAAGAATGTAGGTCAGGATATTCATGATCGCGTGACAGCCATTCATGATCTGGAGCAGATTGGCAATAGTTGTAATGTCATATTTCCGATTGTACCATCTGCCAATTTCAGGGCGATGATAAAAAACCTGGCCCCACACCTCCGTCCTTATCACGTACTAATCCATGGTACGAAGGGACTAGACATCAACCTACCGGAAGGGTATAAAGTGACCTCAAGATCACCGCTAACAAGAGAGCATGTCAAGACCATGAGTGAGGTGATCACTGAAGAGAGTTCGGTGGTAAGGGTGGGTGCCTTGGCTGGCCCAAACCTCGCTCGGGAAATGGCCGCACGACAGCCCGCAGCATCTGTGGTCGCCAGTCATTTTGATGAGGTGATCAACACCGGCCAAAAACTGCTCAAAAATGATCACTTCCTGATTTACGGAAGTAATGATCTGATCGGTATCGAGCTTTGTGGCGTCCTAAAGAACATCATAGCCGTGGGTGCGGGAATGATTGCGGGCTTAGGTCTCGGTGAGAACTCCAAAGCGCTACTCATCAGTCGCGGCATGGTAGAGATGATCCACATTGGCAAAGTGCTGGGGGGCAATGTTCACGCTTTTTTGGGTCTGGCAGGTATAGGGGACCTTATTGCAACTTGCTCAAGTCCGTTGAGCCGCAACTATAGCGTAGGTTTCCGTCTGGCCAAGGGTGAAACCATGGATCAGATCTCAAAAAGTCTGGAGGAAACTGCAGAGGGTATCAACTCTATCGAGATCATCAAAAGTCTGAGTAGCTATTACAAAATTCGCGTGCCGATCACGGAAACCCTCCACAATATCATACATGGGGAAATGACTGTTCAGGATGCGGCATCCTATTTTATGAAGTTTCCTTTTAGGGCCGAGATCGATTTTATCTAGCAGGTTGACTTCTTAGGCAGTACTTCTTCAATGCCGTCTGCACCCACTTCGATATGACAGCAGGCCAAAAACTCCTCCCTGAGTAGTTTTCTCCCACGCTGTATTCTTGATTTCATACCTGATTCGCTCATTTCATACTGGGCAGCCAGCGCCTTTTGACTTATCCCTTTAAGCTCATGTGCGAGCAGCGGATCGCGATAGATTTCCGGTAGGCGCATGATCATGGGCTCTACACACTCAGCAAGAGATTTCTCAAGGGTAGCAGTAGGATTAGTAGTCATGGTTGTCTCCTGATTGCCCATTTCAACAGTTTTTGTTTCCATGCGGAAGTGATCCATCACAGCATTTCGGGCTATCGTCACCATCCAGGCCTGTGTGTTCTTCACTCCTTCCAGTTTGTCGCAGCTATCATAGATTTTGAGCATGACCTGGCTAAGTATTTCCTCGGCCAGGCCATTGTCACGAACCCTGCTCAGGATATACCTGCGCAGGTGTTCTTTATAATCCAGAAAAACCGGAGCTACTTTGGCGCACTCGGGCTTCATGATGCACAGCAGTCTGGAGCGCAGCAGTTGCCTTCATCTTCAGCAGCTACGGCCACCTTATTGACTTCAGAGGTGCCATAGCTATGAAATGCCTCCCAAAGAATTCCTTGCGGATCCTCCACCCAACTCTTCTCAGATTGAGAGTAGCAGCAGACCGTATGGCCTTCCTCCATTACTTTGCCTTTAGACCGCTCAATATTATCATAGACCTTGTGCAGTTCCTCTGAGGAATCTACCTGTATCCCCAGGTGATTGAGGCCAGCCTGATCTGCACTTTTTGATAGCGAGAAGTTGACTTGTGGGTCATCCAGCTGCCACTTGGCATAGTCTGATTTCACGGTAGTGGGCTTAGCCCCAAAGAGCTCATTGTAAAATGAAATTGACTTTTCAAGTTCTTTGACTTTCAAATTGATGTGTATCGTCTTCATAATATCGGTTTGTTTTATCAATGACGGGCCAGCGCCAAAAAGACGCAACCAAAGTCTCACTTTATTTTCAGAATCGAAAATATCAATACAATCAATGGTTTCTCCTCCTTACAGATAATATTTAAACAATTGATTTTTAGACTCTTATAGCTGTCCAATGTTAAGTTTTCCATTGACAGTCAAAACTTAACATACATCATGTTAATAATTTGTTACCCCAATATTAGTTTAGCGTAAACTGATAACTGTGAAGTTTAGTATTTGGAAAGGTGTAAACCTACTTGACGTGCTCATCTTGCTTCTGTTGATTGTAGGTATTGTCATGTCCATAGTTTCGTGATATAGCATCCCTGTGTAGGATCAGGGATGCTTTTTTATTGAGTTTGCATAATTTCCAATACAATACAATCCACTATATTTAATAGTATTGTTTCACTGTTAGGGTTGATACATTGTCTATTTCCACTAATTCACTCTTCTCCTCATTTTTGTTGCTATTGCTAGTGAGCATTATTTCCTGTGACGAAAAAGCACCTGTTTCTGATAAGAGTAAAGAAATCTCCGACTCAATCAAGAGTACCATTAAAGACAATCAAAGGGCACTAGTATTTCCACTCAATGCCAGCTTGGATGATCTTCCGCTTGACTTCTCACAACTGCACGGAGAGTTCTTTAGCGAGCGGGCTCACTTTTACATTGTCAAACGACCGAATATGAACTTGTTCGGTTCGCCTGTCGAGCAAGTGACGCTGTATTTCATTGATAGCGTGTTAGCAAAAAGCAGCTACAGACTAGAGACTAACATCAGCAACAGACTGATCAATTCTCTTGGTAAGTTTAGCATTAGGGCGCTAAACGACTCGAATAGTGTGATGATGAAGACCGCCAAAGTAGTCACCAAGGAAAATGGGTGGTATCGGCTCAATCCCGACCTCAATCAGTATCAACTGAGCTGGAAGCGCAGGGAGTACAATATTTATATGAAAGTGCACAGACCCAGGATAGATGAGCCCGTGGTGGACTTCATCGAAGAGGTCAACTACTACAGAGATGCGCTCAGTGATTTGGAAAATTTTGCAGGAGGATAACCCTCTTCCCCGTTTTTCACCACTCGAATACACTATATCAGGGTCGTCAAACAGTCTTTTAACTGGTATAATAAAGCCCTAGCTTTGAATAAGTGGCACGCGCATTCGCCTCCATATCGCTGGTTTTAATCCTGATCATCCAGTCAGGAGGGTCATACCTATTGATCAAGGGGTTACAGTATCGGTTGAAGCATGCCGCTCACGAAGAAATTAATAAGGGCCTGACGAGTGACCAGCTTATCATTATCAAGTCCAATGAAGCAAGTTCGATGATCTGGACTGAGGATGATGAATTTCAATGGAACGGAATCATGTTTGATATCGTCTATACCGAACAACATGATGGAATCACCTGGTACTACTGCTATCAGGATCAAGATGAGACTGAGCTCCTGGCTTTCTGGGAAAGCTACTTGCAGTCACAACCGGATGATGAGCGTCACATGTCCTTTACCACCAGCATAGAGTGGCTATTTGGGACATACCTCAACTCCGATCCATCAGTACCCCTACAGAGTCCATATTCTTTAGTACAAAATTTCAGTGCACCGCTATCCTGCCAACTACAGCATATAGCCTATCAGCCAGATACGCCTCCCCCACAAATCAGTTGAGACCATATTAACTCCGTAAAGTAGCAGTCAGCCGAGGTTCACTCTTGGCACAAGACTGCATGCTTTCAAATTCTTGTTAATATTAACTAACTGACAATGAGAATATTAATATTTCTATGTATGGTGAATTTTGCCCATTCTGCTATGGCGCAAATCGTTACCATACGTGATGAATTGAGTGCCAAGCCACTGGAATTCGTAATACTGATGAGCGATACTCCCAAGGGGATCTTTGTCACCGATTCCAAAGGACAAGCGGACATCTCTTCGCTAAAAGGCTCCCAAAAGATCAGCGTACAATCGATCGGCTATAAACCTATTGAGATTTCTTATCAGGAATTTGTTGCCAATGATTTCCAACTGAGCATGGAGGAAACACTCATTTCTCTCGATGAATTGGTGATCTCTGCCAATCGCTGGGAGCAGGACTCCCGCGAGATACCCGTGCATATCTCCAAAATCAAACCGGCCGATGTGGCTTTACAAAACCCACAGACAGCTGCAGATATGCTGGCTATATCTGGAGAAGTTTACGTTCAGAAAAGTCAACTGGGTGGGGGAAGTCCGATGATCAGAGGGTTCTCCACCAATCGCCTACTCATCGCCGTAGATGGTGTACGGATGAACAACGCCATCTTCCGAAGCGGCAACCTTCAAAACGTGATCTCGATCGACCCATTTACACTTGAGGAGACGGAAGTACTCTTTGGGCCGGGATCGGTCATGTACGGCAGTGATGCTATCGGCGGGGTGATGGACTTCCACACCTCCACCCCGAGTGTTGGCCAGGGCGATCCAGCCTCCCTATCGGGAAATGCCGTCTTTCGGTATGCCAGCGCAAACAATGAGCAAACCGGCCATTTAGATCTGAGTTATGGAAAAGGAAAATGGGGTTTTGTAACCAGTATAAGTCGTTCGGACTTTGACGACTTAAAAATGGGCGCCCATGGCCTTGATGACTACCTTAGGCCTGAGTACGTCCGTACCCGGAATGGCCAGGATGTTGTAGTTGCCAATCCAGACCCTGAAAAGCAAGTTCCAACTGGTTACGGGCAAATTAGTCTGATGCAGAAAATACGATTCAAGCCAAGTGAGGAGTTGGACATCCAGTATGGGTTTTACTACTCAGCCACCGGCGATGTGCCTAGATATGATCGGCTGGTCGAGTACAGTGAAGGGACACTCAGCTCCGCAGAGTGGTATTATGGCCCACAGGTCTGGATGATGAACAATCTCAAAATTACCCACAGTCCCAATTCAAAGCTGTACGACAATGCCCGGTTGATCATTGCTCATCAGTATTTTCAGGAAAGTCGCAATGACCGAAAGTTTGGTAGTGACGAGCTCAGAATGAGAGAAGAACAAGTCAATGCCCTCACTTTCAATCTTGATCTGGACAAGCAAATTAGCGATCGACAGTCACTCTATTATGGTGCTGAGGCGGTCACTAATCTGGTGAACTCTTCCGGGATCATTCGAGATATCATTTCGGGTACGGAAGAACCTACCAGCACCAGATACCCCGACGGCTCGAGATGGAATGCGTATGCTGCCTATGTCAACTACCGCTATAGGGCCTCCAGAAAAGCGACTTTACAAGCGGGCTTACGCTATAGTCATATCAACTCAAGCAGCACATTCGACCAGACTTTTTTCCCTCTTCCATTTACTACCGCAAAAATCAACACAGGTTCGTTTAATGGTAGCCTTGGGCTGGCATACCGACCCGCTGACACATGGCAGATCAATGCTAATATCTCTACCGGATTCAGAGCGCCAAACATTGATGATATTGGTAAAATCTTCGATTCAGAGCCTGGTGCGGTCATTGTTCCTAACCCCGATCTGAGTCCGGAATACGCTTATAACTATGAAATTGGGATCAGTAAGATAATAGCGGATAAGCTCAAACTGGAGGGAACGGCATACTACACACGGCTCGCTGATGCCATGGTCCGCCGACACTATCAGCTCAACGGGCAGGACAGCATCCTCTACGATGGGGAGATGAGCAAGGTGCTCGCCATCCAGAATGCAGCCAAGGCCAATGTTTATGGTTTTCAGCTAGGCTTTGATTGGCAGCCAATCCCCAACTGGACTTTGACTTCCAAGCTCAACATCCAGCAAGGGGAAGAACAGGATGAGGAAACGGGCGAGTATGTGCCACTGAGACATGCCGCTCCTACATTTGGAATTACCAGGCTGGTGTATACCATTGAGAAGTTGCGGATAGAAGGTAACGTCCAGTATAATGGCTCGTTTTCATTTGAGGAGTTATCCCCTTCTGAGCAAAGCAAAGTAGATATTTATGCCTTGGATGAACAGGGTCGACCCTTTGTCCCGTCGTGGTATACAGTTAATGTAAAGGCAACCTATCAGGTGATCGAGAAGTTACAGATCAATGTTGGTCTGGAAAATATCACCAATCAAAGGTATAGGCCCTATTCGTCAGGGATCTCAGCAGCAGGAATTAACTTTATTGCCTCGGCCAATGTTCGTTTCTAGCAACTAGACTGTATCAAGCCAAAATCAAATTGAGAAAGCAATGAAGTACTTAATCTACGGGGCTTACGGATTTACCGGTAAGCTCATCACTAAGCGAGCCGTTGAGAAGGGTCATGATGTGGTCATCGCCGGGCGTGATGCTGAACAAACTGAAGCGCTAGCAAAAGTGCATCAACTTCCTTTCCACACCTACAGCCTTGAGGATACGAAAAGCCTCGACGACTCTCTGAGTGAGGTTGATGCGGTATTGCATTGTGCAGGTCCTTATAGTAAAACAGCGCTACCGATGATGGATGCCTGTATTCGGTGTGGTGTACATTATCTTGACATTACTGGTGAACTAGAGATTTTCGAGCTGGCAGCTTCCAAAAGTGATGAGGCCAAGCAGGCTGGTATTGTCATCATGCCGGGCGTAGGGTTCGACGTAGTGCCGACCGACTGTCTTGCCTCATATCTCAAGTCCAAAATGTCGGATGCCACTCACCTGGAAATGGGCTTCAAAGGTGTTTCCAAACTATCCAGAGGCACTGCACTCACCATGGCCGAGAACATGCATAAAGGTGGAATGATCAGGAAGGACGGGCATTTAAAGCCCGTACCTGCCGCCTACAAGACCCGACAAGTGGCTATCAATGGTAAGCCTACTACCTTCGTGAGTATACCATGGGGCGATGTATCCACCTCTTATTATAGCACTGGCATTCCCAATATCGTGCTATACACTGGGGTGCCTCCGAAACAAGTCAGCACCATGCGGACGCTGTACAAATTGCGAGGTTTATTTAAGATAGGTTTTATCCAACGCCTGATTCAAAACAAGATCAAGAAGTCGGTCAAGGGTCCAGATGAACAACTGCTCAATGAAGGGAGAAGCTACATCTGGGGTGAGGTCAGCAATCCGGGTGGAGAAAAACTTTTTGCGAGACTTGAGACGATGGAAGGCTACAAACTCACTTCCATCACGGCAGTTCTGGCCATGGAGAAGCTCCTATCGGGAAATGTCTACGCAGGTTTCAAGACGCCCAGCCTTGCTTTCGGCGCGGATTTTGTTCTCGAAGCTGGAGAGACCATCCGCACTGAAGGCGAATAAACCGTTATCATATGAAGCTGAGCCAAGTCATCCGTTATAGTACCATCATCACAATTTTGACATGGGCCTGCAATGAGGTACCCAAAAAACAGCTGGAAGTACCTGATCACTCCTATGCAGAGGGTACACTTGAAAATCCCTGGGCGCGGCAGCAATATGAACTTCAGCAAATCGTCGACCCAGCAACTGGGGATATTCCGGTAGGAATAGCGCGAAAAGAGCAAGCCTATGTTAGTACCAGTCAGCGTGATCTCACCACATACGCAAAGCGAGTTAAAACGCAAGAATACCGCTTTATCGGTCCCAGCAATGTGGGAGGCCGCACGAGGGCATTCGCGATAGACATGACTAATGAAGATGTGCTGGTGGCCGGAGGCGTATCTGGGGGCATGTGGCGCTCTACCAACAAAGGTGGGGACTGGGAGCGCGCGACGCACCCAGCGTCACTATACAATGCTTCATGCGTGGTACAGGATACCCGACCTGGCAAGGAAAACATATGGTATCACGGCACTGGGGAATTGAGGGGGAATAGTGCCAGTAATACGGGCGCTCCCTACAGAGGAGACGGTATCTTCAAGAGTACCGATGGCGCCCGCACCTGGGAGCTACTCCCTTCTACTGCTGGAGGCAGCAGCAACCAGTTCAACAGTCCATTTCAGTACATCTGGAAAGTCATTGTCAATACAGCGCGACAAGACCTTGACGAGATTTACGCGGCAGCCTTCGGTGGGATACTCAGGTCAGTAGATGGTGGCGCCACCTGGAGTACCGTGCTGGGGGATGATCTGCTCAACCAAAACACTGACACGACGGACTTCAATGGAAGCCCTCACCCGAGATATACGGATATAACCATTACCGAGACTGGCGTCTTTTACGCGGCAATTGGCACGCATACCGGAGAGGGTTTCATCCCTTCGAAGGGTGGCATCTTCAGATCACTTGATGGAGAAAACTGGATAGATATAAGCCCTCCGGGATTCCCTAATGAGGTCAGGAGAATCGTATTTGATATGTGGCCGGGGAATGAGCGAGTGATGTATTTTCTAATGGATGGCGAGCCACACAGACTATTCAGGTATGAAGAAAGTGCAAGCCCTACTGGACAAGGGAGCTGGACGGATTTAAGTCAAAACATCCCGGATTTCGAAGGGGAAAATGGACCATACAATTCACAAGACAGCTACAACATGGCAATCGCGATACATCCGTCATCAGACAATGTGGTATATGTTGGCGGGACAAACCTCTACGTCTCCTCTGACGGCTTCCGGTCTGATGACAACACGTACTGGATCGGCGGCTATGACCCTGAGGGCAGTAACGCCCCCTATCGTAATCATCATCCCGATCAACATGCCATCGCTTTTTGGCCCTCCGATCCTAATCAAATGTATGTAGTCAATGACGGAGGCATCTACCACACAGACAATAACCTGAATACCCAACCCATCTGGGCAAGTCGCAACTTTGGATATATTTCATCACAGTTTTACACTATCGCAATAGAAAAAGGAACGGGCAACAGCGTGATGGGCGGCCTACAAGACAATGGCACCTACATCGGCAGAGGCGGTAGTGACGATACCCGCTGGGATGACATACAAGGTGGCGATGGTGGCTATGCCTACTTTACAAAAAATGGCATCTACCGCTATATCTCGATGCAGAATGGTGTCATTTACCGATATCGCTATAGCGGCGGGTCGCTGGTGGGTGTTAGCCGTATCGATCCTGCAGGGGGCGGCCAGACACCTGGCAGAGAGTATCTGTTTATCAATCCATTTGTACTCGACCCCAGCAATAACAATATCATGTACATGGCAGGCGGTGATGTCATCTGGCGAAACAACAATCTCAGTCAAATGCCAGATGGAGACTTCAATCCCAAATCTATCGGCTGGACCCGGTTGGACGCCACTGAGCCAAATCAGAGCATCATCACTGCACTGGAAATAAGCACCACTCCGGCCAATCGCCTTTACTACGGCACGCTCATTGGTGAACTCTACAGAGTAGATGATGCACGGACGGCTGTTGAGGTTACACAAATCGACCGAGACGTCCTACCGGAAAATGCCTACCCGGTCTGTATAGCGGTAGACCCGACCAACGCAGATCACCTGCTTATCATCTTCGCCAATTACAACGTAAGAAGTATTTTCAGATCGCTTGATGGTGGACAGAGCTTCGAAGATATCAGCAGCAACCTTGAAGAAAATCCTGATGGCAGTGGTGGCGGACCAAGTATTCGCTGGGCTGAAATTGTACCCCTTAGGGATGGGGCTTACCAATACTTTGTAGGGACCAGCAGTGGGCTATTTGCATCCAAAACGGAAGAAGCTGGCTTAACTCCCTGGCTCCATCAAGCACCTGAGTTGATCGGCAATGCGGTGATTCGCATGATGGATTACCGCGCGGACGATGGCTGGCTCGTAGTTTCCACCCATGGTAATGGCGTCTTTGAGACGTTAATCGAGGATGCGCTCTTCTTTCAGCCAGAGCCCTCCAACTCTCAATTGGCAACACTGCCCGCCTACCCCAATCCGTTTAGTGAGCAGGTGATCATTAGATTCTCGGTAGAGCGTGACGGTGAAGGGGCGGTGGCCATCCTTGACTCCAGTGGGCGACTCATCAGTATCCCATTGCAAGGCTATCTATATGCGGGTGAAAACGCGGTGAGCTGGGACGGGACAAATGATAGCGGATTGTCTGTGGCAGATGGCATGTACTATTATCAAGTGAATATTTCCGGGGAAACCGTAGGAGGGAAATTGATACTGGATCGCTAATCCAAGAGTTCAGCGGGACTTTTGCCGAAGCGTTTTTCGTACATCTTGCTGAATTGTGTGACATTCTTCATACCGATCTCTCGGGCGGCATGAGAAGCTGACTTTACTTTTCCCTGCCTGATAAGTTGATCCACAAACTGCAGCCTGACCTCTTTGATGTATTCCAGAGGTGTTCTATCGGTCAACTTCTTAATCAACCGATAAACTTGTCGCTCACTGGCGGCCATCGTGTCCGCGAGCATCGCTACATTCAGGTTTGAGTCATCGACTTTCTCTATGATCAGCTGATCGACTTTCCTCAGGAGACTTTGCTCTATTGAGTCAACACGATCAGCCTTTTGCTGGAGCATCGCTGCTCCATTTGAACTATCCCATTTAGATTTTTGCGATAGCAGATTCCGTACCCGAAGTTTCAGCTCGGTCTTGTTGAAAGGCTTCTGTAGAAAGTCGTTGATCCCATGGAAAAGCACGCGCTCACGATCTTCCTCACTGGTCCGTGCGCTAACCACAAGCACGGGAATGGATTTGTACAACTCATTGGCGGCTAGCGCTTCCAATAGCTCAAATCCATCCATCCAAGGCATCATCAAGTCAGTGATAATAAGATCAACACGCTCCTTGGGTAGCAGCTGAAGTGCTTCCTGGCCATGTGCGGCCTCAAATACAGTAAAATCGTCATTGATCAAGTCCCTGATATACGACCTGATCTCGGCATGATCCTCTACTATAAGTATTCGAGCATCTTTGTCCTTCGTATCTGCAACGTTTACCTTATTCCGAGCATTATATTCCTCTTGCTCCAGTCTGGACAGCAACTCACCCTTCTTAATTGTTCCCTCATCGGGCAAGTGATGCGAGTCCATTGGCACCTCTTTCGATTCCGGTAGGGCAACTGTAAATGTCGTACCCTTGTCGAGCTCACTCTGCACCGTAATAATGCCCTGATGCAACTCTACCAGCTCCTTAACTAAAGCCAAGCCAATTCCCAAACCTTCTCGTGCCTGATACTTCTTATCCGGAGACTGATAAAAGCGATCAAATATATAGGGTAGACTCTGTGAATTTATGCCTTCGCCTGTATCGCTGATGGCCAATTCGATGTTCTTGACATTTTTCCTCAGTTGAACAGTTATCCGATCACCCTCTTTCGTGTGCTTGATCGCATTTCCTACGATGTTGAACACAACCTTTTCAAATTGTCTTGGGTCGATACTCACAATATATGACTGCCCTGGCTCTGCGGATAGTTTCAACTCAAGCGATTTGAGAGAGAGCGTTGTGGCAAACATATTGAGCAAGGACTCAAGGTATGGAAACAGCGAAACAGGCTCTGTATTCAGCTTTAGCTTTCCTTCCTCCAGCTTCGTCAGGTCACTTATCTCATCGGTCATATTGAGCAGCCGCATGCCATTGCGCTCTATGACGTCTAGGTCAGCTCGGGACTTTGGGGTGAGATAATTCTCAGTTGCGACCTTAATGTTCTCCAGGTTGCCCATAATGAGGCTTAAGGGACTTCTCAGATCATGGGAAATATTAGCAAAGAAACGTGATTTCGCCCTATCCAACTCCTTTAGTTTCTGAGCCTGATCTTCAATCAATGCCTTATCGGTTTCAATCTTGGCATTCTGCTTAAGTATTTTCTTAGATAGATTATTCTTCCATTGATACGCCTTGTAAGAAATAATCGCTACCGCCAATAAAAGAAGTATCCCCACACCAGTCAGCCAAATAATAGTTTCTTGCCGAGAAATCACCTCTCTATTCAATTCTGCCTGTTCCTTGAGAAAATTATTCTCTGCTTCTTGCTTCTCTCCTTCGTACTGTGCCCTGAGCCGCTCAATCTTCCGCGTGTTTTCTTCACTAAATATCTCCTGAGTCAGTTCGTGATAATCCTGGTGATAACTCAATGCTGATTCGAACTCTCCTTTTAATTCCTTTACCACACTCAGCGAAAGAAGTGCCTTTCTTACATCATTCTGAAGTCCTGATTCACGGGCCAGCCTAAGGCTTTCTAAAGCATACTCTTCAGATTTCTTCGCATCATTGAGGTCGATGTATATTAAAGCCAGGTTGTTCAGACTGTATACAACAGCTCCAATATTTCCTATTTCCTCAGCTCTCCTAAGCGAATTTTCGAAAGACTTAATCGCCATTTCGTACTCCATCTTTAGCCTGTAGACTTCACCCAGATCTGCCTCAGAGGTGATTATTCCGGGTACATCACCCAGACTCTCTCTTATCCTTAAGGTTTTTAGAAACTGTCTTTCCGCTTCATCATATTTACCCAAACTTCTATTGGTGCGGCCAAGGTTCAAATAGCAGTAAGCCATCATTGTGGAGTCACCCAGCTGCTCAGCAGTCTTCAGCGCATCAAGAAAATAGGTCAATGCTCCTTGAAAATCTGATTGATAAATGCTGAGGTTTCCAAGGTTTATTAATGAATATCCTTGTTGTTCAAACTGCTCCGAATCGGCTGACAGATGATAGGCACTCATGTAATACTCGAAAGCCCTGCTGTAGTTGCCAAGGTTGCGGTGAGCAATACCCAGGTAATTGTATGACTGAATTTCCCTTTCGCCATACCCCATTTCAAGAGCTATCGCTAATGCTCTACTAACATAAAAAATGGTGGAATCAGGGAAGCTGTTTCGAAAGGACCAACCAAGCTCATTGAGTGAATCCACATCCCATGTATTGGTGGATATCTTAGAATTATCTTTTTGTATCTCTCTGGAAGGAAGAGTAATATCCAAAGAAGACTGTGCAAAACACAGGCTCAATGACATGAGGTAGATAGTGCTAAAAATCAGTTTTATCAAGGTAGCCGGTTACTTGGATAGTCTAAAGTAACAAATACTACTCAATAGCGATATGAACTTCATCAGTGGGCATAAAAAAACCCCGAAGTATTCTTCGGGGCTCAACCAGCTATGGAAAGATTGGCCTACTGCCAAAATTATCTTTAGTATCTATCAGACTAGATCAGCCATGTTTAGACGTCTTGTTATCTTCACTAAGAGCGACTCGCTCACATCAGGCAATTTGCTAAGAAGCGTGAATCTTTCAGGAGCATTGCTATTTGCTCTGGATTCTCTATAGTTTCCTAAATCGCCAAATTGATATTTACTCGTCTCAGGGTTGTACCAAATAAAACTCATGCTTGCTTTCGTTTAAGTACATTTCAAAGAGAATCAATCTTTTCCTTACGATTCTGACAAAAGACTTAAGAATCCTGCCAAAATGAATCAACCTATTGAAACCTCTATTTAATACAATTAATTAACAGTAAAGTTATATTAAACCCATAATAGAACAACTATTTATGTGAATTATTATATAAATAGCCCTACACTTCACAAATCCGCCAATATCGGCTCACATTTCTGCCATCGGCCTTCTCATTCCTGCCAAGCCTGAATCATATCTGCCACAAAATCAACCCAAAACACAGATAAGACGAACTAAAGATGATTTTGGCTTGGGACATCAACTATCCCAAAGGCTTCACTGTCATCATATTTCATAACATTTCTTAACAAATGTGATTTGAGTGAACACCAATACTGGCATACCTTTGAGGTAATGAAAGGAATTGCGCTATGAGTTGTGGTGTTTTCTAGGGTAGTTCTAAACGGAAGGGCATAAAAAAACCTCAGCGAAACTGAGGTTTTTGAAGTGATTCGACTGGGGCTCGAACCCAGGACCCTATCCTTAAAAGGGATATGCTCTACCAGCTGAGCTATCGAATCATTATGAAATAGAACGCCGTTCTCTTAAATTGCGGTTGCAAAACTAGAAAGATAGCTTTCAAATACAAAGACAAGATGAGCAAAATTTGTTCGATCATAGGCCTTTTACTTTTCTTGAGCATTTCAGGTGCCCAAGGAGCTGATGATAAAACTAAATTGTCCGCTGCAGACTCCCTTTTCAAGCTTGGAAAGTACACTGAGTCATACACCCTCTACAATCAACTATTTGAAGAGGGCAGGAAGTACTCTCCTCAGATGCTTCTCAAGCTTGCTTATATCACTGAGGGGCTTGGAGAATATGAGAAGGCACTTTACTATCTCGAGACCTACTATCGTCAAACCTATAACGATTTAGCTCTTGACAAAATGCAAAAGCTATCTGAAACGCATGGTTTGTCTGGATATGAACGAAATGATCTCAACTATGTCCAGGACAAAATTGGCAGGTATTATGAAGAGATTATTTATACACTTTTAATACTCCATGCATTTTTACTGCTTTTGATCTCCTATAAAAAATACAAGGTGAAGACAAAGCCATTGTACAGCTGGATATCATCGATACTGGTGGCTTTGGTGCTAATGGCAATTATTAACCTTTTCGATCGGGATCAAAATGCTATCATCTCGAAAAATAAAACCTATCTCATGAAAGGCCCTTCAGCGGGTGCTGATCTCATGACGATTGTCGATAAAGGGCATAAGGTGACCATTCTTGATAAGGGTGAAGTGTGGAGTCAAATCAAGTTGAATGAAGAAGTTCTCTTCATAAGATCAAATCATCTCCTACTCCTTTAAAGTGTTTGACGGTAGTCGTGTAGTCAGCGTCTATGATTATATTTAACTGTGCACACAGATAAGTACAAAACACTTTTTCTAGCCCTCACATTCAAATATTTGATCCTGAGCTCATTAAGCTACGGCCAATCAGCTCGTGTCGACAGTCTACGTACTTTAGCTAGATCTACCGACAATGACAGTATAAGATTTGAAGCATTAATTAGCCTTTCGGAAAACATAGCCGATGATAGTATCGCCTTACTGACAGTCTATGATGCGTATCACTTAGCTGAAAAAACTGGTGATAAAAGTTTGACCGCTAAAGCTCAGTACGAACTTGGCTTTTTCTATTACGAACGATTTACTGTAGGTGACTCAGCCAAGAAATACTTCATTGATGCGATAGAAAGCTACAAAGCGCAAAATGATAGTCTTGGAGAATTGAGATCAAGGTATGGCTATTCTTTGATACTCGATGACAAAGGTCAGATGAAGGAAGCTATAGACCAGTTACTAATTGCACTGAATATTGCTGAACTGACCCAGGACAGTGTCCAGATGACCAGGATACTGAACGTCATCGGCAACATCAACAACTATCTCGGCTATCATGAAGTAGCGGTTAACTATTATGAAAAGAGTGCAGAACTAGCTCGATTAATAGGCGATCAGCTTAGTGAAGTAATCGTACTCTACAACACATCCATCATTTATGGAGAAGATGGAGACTATGAGAGAGAACTAGCCAGCTTACAACGAGGGTTAGAGTTGACCAGGCAAATCGGAGATGTTGAGTTCGAGGCTTCAGTCCTTAATCGCATTGGCAGCACCTACAAAGACCTAAAGCAACTGGATAGCGCGATCCACTATCTCAAAATCTCGGAGGTAATGTACGACAGTCTCGCCAAAACTTCTACCCCCGGCGCTCAGAGTAACCAAGGTTTTAATTTTCAAGCACTTGGTCAATACTATGAGACTATCGACGAACCGGCATTAGCCATCAAATATTTCAAAAAAGCATTAGAAGTTGGTCAGAAAGTCGAAAGCTCCCAGCTGATCTTAAACAACTCAGAATACATCTCTGGCGTCTATGAGTCTATTGGCAACTATAAAGATGCACTCCATTATTACAGGATGAGTACGCAGCTGAGCGATTCTATATTCACGGAGGAGAATACCCTAAAACTAAATGAGGTTCAGGCCAAATACGAAAACGCCAAGCAGATCGTAGAAAATGAGCAACTTCGGAGTGCCGCACATCAGCAAGACATTGTTATTCAAAAACAGCGACTTTACAATATATTCTTTGCTGTCATTACGGCCATCATCCTCGTCTCTGCGTTCTTTTTGCTACTTGCCTACCGGAAAATAGTAAAACAGAAAAAGGCAGCCGAAGATGACCGCACAACTATAAAAAAGCAATCCGCTCAGCTGGAGCACAACGCGCGGCTCAAATCTCAGTTCTTCAGTAACATCGCACATGAGCTACGCACACCGCTGACCATCCTGCTCGGAATGATTGACAGCATGACCAAGAAAGGGGTTGACCATTTTAATAAAGCAGATTTTAGCAAACTTCAACTTGCCAAATCAAACGGAATCAAGATTCAAAATCTCATTGATGAGATTTTTGAATTGACCAAAAGTGAAGCGCATAAGCTAAAGCTAATGGCAAAGCCTGTTGAGGTGCTGCCCTTGATGGAGCGTATTGTGTTCTCATTCCATTCCCTAGCTGAGGATAAAAAAATCGATCTTAATATAAGCTACAATCAAGTACACGGCATCTATGCCAACATCGATCAGCCCAAGTTTGAGAAAATCATCAACAACCTCATTGTCAATGCACTGAAGTTTACCGAAAATGGTGGGACGATAACGGTCAAACTTGGACTTAAGGGTGATAAGCTATTGACAATATCAGTAGCAGATACGGGAGTTGGCATTCCGTCAGATGAATTGGAGTTTGTCTTTGATCGATTCTTCCAGGTATCTACCGGCGACAATGCCGCAAATCCGGGAACTGGTCTTGGTCTGGCCATGGCCAAGGAGCTGACTAAGCTTCATAACGGGGAAATCTCAGTCAAAAGTGAAGTCGGTAAAGGCACCACCTTTTCACTGGAATTTCCGGTAGTGGAAGCCTTGCCCGAACTTCTTGAGGCAGAAGAATCAGAAGATGCAGATATCGCAACTGATCAGCTTCTGGACGGGATTATTCAGGATATTAAGAAAATAGAAAACGGCAAGGTGCTCATCGTCGAGGATAATCAGGACATGAGGAAGTACATGGTCTCTATTTTTGAAGATTACTTTACGATGGTCACTGCACGCAATGGTCGAGAGGCATTGAGGGTGCTGGAAACCCAGCAGGTTAATCTTATTATTTCAGATCTGATGATGCCTGAAATGAACGGGACCGAACTTTTGATCGCTCTCAAAAACAACGCGAAGTATCGCCACATCCCTGTGATCATGCTTACTGCAAAGACCGACGAGCATCAGAAGCTCGACGCGCTAAAACTCGGAGTAGACGACTACCTCACTAAGCCCTTTAGCGCTGATGAGGTGCTGGCACGAGCCAATAACCTTATCAGGAATCACCTGCAGCGTACGGAATATTCGGAAGGTGAAGAACCAGAGACAGAGGTAGCGGATGATGATAACCTCATCAAACGGATTACAGTTCATGTCAAAGAGCACATCGGTGAATACAACATTACAGTGAGTGACATAGCCCATCAAATGGCTTTAAGTGAGCGTCAATTGTACAGAAAAGTCAATACACTAACCGGACTGACGCCAAACCAACTGATCCGCGAGATCAAACTGAGGGAGGCGATGGAAAAACTCAACACTAAGTCGGTGACTAAAGTGAGCGTATTAGCCAAGGAAGTTGGTTTCGAAAGCAGCGCCTATTTCTCCAAGCTCTTCTATGCGAGGTTCGGAAAGAAACCTCAGGAGATTATTTGAAGGGAGAATCCGGCTCCTTTGCCATTACATTGTAGACAATTTTGTCCATCCTGCCTGGCATCCATTTGTTCAACCAAACCGCGAGCTTACCCTGCGTGGTAAGAATCAAGTCCCTCTTTTTATTCCGGTAGGCAGAAAAAGTCCTCTCAGCCACTTCGTCTGCAGTCATCATCTTTGATTCATCTCTCGGAGACTCACCCTGTAACTTGCCATCAGCAGTCAGCGCCGTATTCCTGATATTCGTACCCGTGAAACCCGGGCATACGACCAGGATATGCACCCCGCGCTTCATTACCTCTGTACGTAGCGACTCAAAAAATCCCTGCATAGCGTACTTGGAGGCAGTATAAGCAGTCCTTGCCGGGGTGCCACGGTATCCATTGATGGACGAGATGCCGATGATCGAGCCTTTGGACTTCAGCAAATGTGGTAAGGCATATTTGGTGGCGTAGAGCGTGCCGTAAAAATTAATGTCCATGAGCTGTTTGAATACATCGATCTCCACATCTTCAAACAAGGCGCGCATTGATATTCCAGCATTGCAGACCAGCACATCAATGCGACCAAACTCTTTCGTCGCAGCATCGACCATAGCCTTATTGTCATCTTGGCTAGCGGAATCCAATAGGAGCGCCAAATGCTTCACCCCTAGCTGGTCAAGCTCAGCGGAAACCTCATCCATGCGCTTTTGATTGCGGCCGGTGAACACTACCGACGCACCTTGTTTTCCAAATAGCACGACTAGCGATCTGCCTATGCCAGATGATCCCCCTGTTACAATTACGACCTTTCCTTTCATCACTGCTTTTGCGACGAAAATAGTGGGATTTATCCTATCGGGAAAATCAGTGCAATGGTCGATTGTTGTAAGCCTCCCTCATTATCTTCGTTGGATGAACGCATCAGACATTTATTTCCATCTTGGAGAGAATAGAGACGACTATTTTGGCGCTGGCGTGCCTCCTATCGTACCTGCAAACAACTTCTGCTTTTCATCGGTAGATGAAATGCGTCAAACTTTAGCTAAGGAAAGTGAACTGCCCTTCTACACGCGCGGCGTGAACCCAACGACTAAAATTCTTCAGGATAAACTCGCGGCTCTCGAAAAGACGGAAGCTTGTCTTGTTTTTGCCTCTGGGAGTGCGGCTGTTTCGTCAGCCATTTCTTCGCTTGTCAGCCAGGGAGATCATGTCATCTGTGTTCAAAAGCCATATAGCTGGACCTACAAATTGCTCAATCAGCTCTTAAGCAAATTTGGGGTGAGTACCACTTGGGTAGATGGTACTAAGATTGAAAACTTTGAACATGCCATCCAGACTAATACTAAGCTCATTTTCCTTGAGAGCCCTAACTCCTGGACTTTCGAAATGCAGGACATGGCGCAAGTGGCTCAGTTGGCAAAATCCCATGGCATCTATACGATGATGGACAACAGCTACGCTTCGCCAGAGAATTGCAATCCTGCGGAATACGGGATAGACCTCATCGCACACTCCGCCTCCAAGTATATAGGCGGTCATGGTGACGCCTTGGCAGGCATCCTTTGCGGGTCAAATGCATTAATTACCCAGGTATTCAAAAATGAGTTTATGACCTATGGTGGTGTGATCTCTCCATTTACGTCGTGGCTCCAGATTCGGGGCTTACGGACCTTACCGCTACGCATGGACAGGGTAGCTCAGACGACACCACAGGTAGTCGACTACCTCGCCGAGCACCCTAAAGTAAAGAAGGTCTATTATCCACATCATCAGTTCAACCCTCAACTCGAACTGGCTAACAAGTATCTCAAAAAACCCTGTGGCCAATTCTCGATAGAGCTCAAAACCACAGAAAAAGATAAAATCGAATCGTTCTGTAATCACCTCAAGCGCTTCCTCATGGCATGCTCATGGGGCGGGTACGAATCTTTGATCTTTCCTGCCGTCACGCTCTATGATTCACAAAACTACAATCAGACTACACTACCGATAAATTTGGTTCGTTTTTACGTTGGTTTGGAAGACAAAGAAGATCTTATAGCGGACCTGGATCAGGCATTAGTGCATGCATAAAAACCTGTTAGCCCTCTTATTATTATTACTTTGCTTTAGTTCGATTGCTCAAACCATTCGCGGTAGGGTGGTCGATGAAAAAGGCCAGCCACTCCCCTTCACCACGATCTACCAAAAGGGCACTACGGACGGCACCTCATCCAATATCCAGGGAGCGTACTTTCTGGAATTGAAACCAGGTGTCACTCAGGTCATCTTCCAGTACATCGGGTACAAATCACAGGTTTATAAAGTAGATCTGGCAGCCGGTGAGACCCTTAATCTTGACATATCGCTGGCACCTGAGCTGATACGTCTCAAAAATATTGTGGTAACGGGAGATGGTAAAGATCCTGCCTTCTACATCATCTCTCAGGCCATCAAAAAGCGAAAATATCATCTCAATGAAGTGAGAGCCTATCAATGTAATGTCTATGTCAAAGGCATGCAGACTTTGGACAAAAAACCCGACAAAATATTGGGCTTTGCGGTGACTGTGGATACGGGTATCGTTTACTTATCAGAATCTGTGTCCGTACTGAGCTTTCTGCAACCGAACAAGATTCATGAACGGATGATCTCCTCGAAAGTAAGCGGCGACAACCGGGCGTTTAGCTACAACCAGGCATCTGAGATGTTGGTCAACTTCTATCAAAATATCCTCACCGCCGAAGGACTGTCTGAGCGTGGTTTTATATCACCGATAGCCAACAATGCCTTCAGCTACTACAACTATCGTCTGGTCGGTATCATTGAAGAAAATGGGCAGATCATCAATAAGATCGAGGTGATCCCCAAGCGCAAGAATGACCCGGCGTTCTCGGGGTATATCTATATCCTGGAAAACTCATGGCGCATTCATAGTGTCGATCTTTCACTCACGAAAGACAACCAAATTGAGTTTCTTGATAATCTGTCGATCAAGCAGGTATACGCGCCAGTGGAGCATGGCATATGGATGATGCTATCGCAAAAATTCACCTTCGACCTCAAGGTATTTGGCTTTGAAGGGCGCGGCAACTTCATAGGCATTCACTCCAACTATAAGATAGAGCCAGCGTACCCTGTATCAGACGATCGAGAAGAGACTACTGCTGTAGAAGCGCCTGAAATTGTCAAAATCCCAAAACGAAAAAGCAGGAAAAAATCCACCTCCGAAACCAGTATTTTTGAAAATGAGAAAAAGCTCTTCAACAATGAGCTGCTTACTATCGAGGATCAATCCAACCAGCGAGACACCACCTACTGGGAACGGATAAGGCCTATACCTCTCACCCGACTGGAGCGCAAAGACTACTTGTTTAAGGATAGCATCAAGGTGATTGTCGATAGTCGACCCTACAAAGACTCCATCGATCAAAAGGCCAATAAGATCAATCCTGAAAACATCCTTTTCAGCGGATATATGCACCGCAATACCTTCGAGGAACGGTACCTCAGCTTTGATCCGCTTCTGGAGATGATACAGTTCAATACAGTAGAAGGGCCCGTGCTCAACCTTAGGGTACTATACACACAGCTCAAAGACGAACAGCCCTGGTGGAGATTAATTCCTGAAGTCCGATATGGTTTCTCCAGCGAGCAGGCCTATGCAAAGCTACGAGCCGTACATATCTACAATGTCAAGAAGTTTGCTCAGGTAGAGTTCACGGGAGGTCGGTTTGTCTACCAAATCAATGAAAGCAACCCTATACCCTACTGGCTCAACAGCGTCTATTCACTGTTTTTGCGCGAGAACTACATGAAGCTTTATGATAAGAGCTTTTTTAAGTTTCGACACCAAATCGAACTCACCAATGGTTTTTTCCTAACCTCCACAGTGGAGTATGCCAAGCGGCGTGCACTTGAAAACAACTCAGACTATTCGTTCTTCAGAGAAGGAGACACGAACTACACTGACAATAACCCACTGAACGCAAGACTGAACGATACCTCCTTCCCGACTCACAATGCGCTGACGCTAGATTTCCTTATCAGAATACGGTTTGCGCAGACCTATATCAACCGGCCGGATCGCAAGTTCATTCTTGAGTCCAAGTACCCTAAGTTGAACATCAAGTATCGCTGGGGAGCCGACATACTCGGTAGTGATGTCAACTATCATTTAGTAGAGCTGGAGGCGCGACATGATCTGGAACTAGGCATGCTTGGCGATGCAAACCTGATGCTCAGCTATGGTAAGTTTCTAGGTGTGGAGAAGAACTACTTTGTTGACTTTAAGCATTTCGACGGTGGGCAGGTCATTCTCACCAAATTCAACCAGGGTGCCTTTCAACTACTTGACTATTATCTATACAGCACCGACCAAAGCTATCTTCAAGGCCAATATGAGCATCATTTTAATGGCTTTGTCTTCAATAAACTACCCTTGCTCAGAAAGCTCAAGACTCAGGCAGTCACTACCGTAAACTACCTGCACACACCTCAGCTCGACCATTACATCGAGTTCGGTATTGGGATAGAGCATATTTTCAAAATCGGAAGGATCGATTACTTCCACTCTTACAACCGAGGAGATAATTCTAAAAATGGGATTCGATTGGGGATTGGGTTTTAGTAGATCATCGTCACATACCCCTTGTACTCTGTCGAAGTGTACTTGATCAAGTAGAAGTAGGTTCCGCTACTTGCTCCCTGTCCTGTCCACTGAAAGGTGCGCTCATTGGACGAGTAGACTTCCTTACCAGTGCGATCGAAAATCCGGATATACTCAAAGACATTCTCACATTGATTAGGAGGAAGATTTCTCTCCTGTATATCCAGTCCGGATAGGGTAAACACCTCATTGATTCCGTCCCCATTCGGAGAAAACGCATTCGCCGGTAGGAAGGGAACCTCCCCTGCCAGCGGCTCTCGTAATGTAAACGTAATCTCCAGCGTATCGGCCTCAGCATTTGGGCACCTCAGGTCTCTCGCTAAGAAAGACACATCATAGTCTCTTGGAGAACGGTTGGCTCCTAACAATGAGCAACTGGGCCTCCAGCGGAGCGTGCCAGTAGCAGCCCCCTGACCCTCTCCATTGACAAATTCAAAGTCATCGAAAAAGACGTTTCTAAACAAAGAGACCGTCATAAAGTCATTGTCAGGATCGACGGCCTTGACATCCAGCGTATAGTCTTGATTGACCAGAAGTTCGATATCGCCATACTCATCAAACACAGGAGCTTCGTTCTCGGGGACAACAATATTCACACTGACCTCCAGCGTATCAGCGTTGCGCTCCTGGCATTGGTCAAAGTCCTCAGCGATGAAGTAAAATAAATACTCGCGTTCCAAGTCAATGTTGAGTTCTGAGCAGTTCAAATCCCAATTGAAAGTACTGCTGGCTGATCCGATACCGGCGATGGGGTCAAACTGAACACCGAGCTGCGACAGACTGAAGCCGGCCCCTAATGCCTGTAGCAGGATGGTATCCCCGTCAGCATCAGTCGCACTAACTGTAAAGCCAAGGCTACCATTGAGTTCGGTAGTCACAACCGTGCTGCTCAAATCACTCCCTACCTCAGGCGAGGTATTGGGTGGAAGGATGACCTGAAAGTCAAGGAACTCCTCTACCCCGGCATCCAGCATGCATTCGTCAGCATCTTCGAGCTTGAGGCCTAACGAAAACTCTGTCTTGTCTCCAAAGTCCACCTCACGGCAGTTGGTGTTCCAGCTTAGTCGTTTTTCTATTCTACCCGCTTCATTCGTTACCTCTACTAGCGTAAATCCGAATTCTTCGGGCTCAAACCCAAGACCAAAGAGTACTAATTCAAGGTTATCCAGATCAGTATCCTCTCCGAGGATGTCGTAAATGGCGGACTGATTTTCATCAAACACTAGTTGGGAACCGGAAGGTAGATCAGCAAAGAACGGATTCTCATTTGGTGGAGGTTCGACGTTGATGGTCAATCGTACTGTATCTTGTTGCGGTAGAGGGCATGCATCATCCGCGGCTATCAAGTCTAAGATATACGGCTCATCTGAAGTGTATGGACACTGACCTACACATACCTGAACGCGCAACGTATCCTCCAATGGAGATATAAATCCAGAGGTGATTGAAAATATATCATCCACCTTCTCATCAAAATTGACACCTTCTGCACGAAGGGTGATAAACTCCAGTTCATTAGTAATGGTCTGATCGGTAACCAGGAACTCGAAGCAGCGCTCTTCATCACCGACAAAATATTCAAGGATCTGAGAGTTCGGATCAAAGTCGGGTTGATCAGGTACCTTGACACTAGCCTCAGGTGGCGTTGGAGGATCACAGCCATCCACAACCAAAAGTTGAAAGTCTCTTCTTACCTCCCCAATCTTGATACCATCTCGAAACTCATCTGCTCGGACGGAAAAAACGTAGAGACCCACTGACTCGGGAGTGACAGTGAGAAAACCTTCTGAATTAATACTTAGTGAGGGGTTTCCAGGCACACTGTTCTGCACATCTACACCTTCAACAAATCGCACTTCAGGATGAGGTTGAGGAGTTGGTATAGGAACAGCAACCAACGCACTGCTGTTGAGCGGGGTATCCAAACTATACGCAATCGAATCACCATCTACATCTGTTCCTGCGAAATCCACATAGTACAGTTGATTGATGCAGGCATAGTCACTCAGGGGAGGAAACAGTTGAGGGGATGAGTTGATAAAAGGGTCGCCATTCTCATCTACAACCGGTGGGAAATCCAGGTAGTACGTCATACCCGTGCCCTCAGGGTTAATTATATTTGTAATGGCAGCATTTCTACAACAACGTTCCCAAACAATGTAGTAGCCTTCAGGATCATTATATAACTCTGGGCTGAGATAAATATCGGTGGTGAAGGTTGCTCTGAGCGTGCTTAACTCATCAATGACACAAGCAATATTGGTATAGGGTACCAGGGTCTGATCTGATAAGGAAAGTGTTCTAATATCCATTAACACATCATCCTTCTTTCGGAAAATATACACCTCCAACGACGCTTCTGGTCCAGGGTTAAGCGACTGTGCCAGGTCAAAATACTGGATTAGATTAATTCGATAGTTGAATTCGTTGAGGTGGATAAGCTCGAGTTCACCCCCTACAATATGATTCGCCCTGGCGTAGGATCCCATAAGAATTAGCAACCCTACGACAATAAGTTTCTTCATTTAGCCCCTCGTGATTTCTCTCCCAACAATTATAGTTGGGATTTCCCTCACTTTCCAAGCTAAACTGTAAGTGATTAAATTAATTTTGCCGGCAATGGCTAGAGCTAAAACACCGCTGATTCTCGAAAATATAGAAGTGCTAGGAATGGCTGCCGAAGGGAAGTGTGTGGCAAAACCTGAAGGAAAAGTATTGTTTCTGAAAGATAGCGCACCCGGTGATGTGGTGGACGTCCGGGTTACACGCAAGAAGAAGAGCTTTTTGGAGGGTTATCCGATCAAGTTTCACAAAAGGTCTGAGGTAAGGGTCACACCAGTCTGCGGTCATTTTGACATCTGTGGGGGTTGCAAATGGCAGCATATCCAGTACGCCGAACAATTAGCCTACAAACAACAGCAGGTAGTTGACGCACTTGAGCGCATAGGAAAGGTAGAGCTGAATAGCATCTCAGCGATCATAGGGTCAGACCAGACCGAGTACTACCGCAATAAGCTGGAGTTTACCTTCTCCAATAGCAGATGGTTTACCTCAGATGAGATTAACTCAGGGGAGTCTCTGGATGGGAACGCCCTCGGTTTTCACATTCCCGGTAGGTTCGACAAAGTCCTGCAAATAGATCATTGTCATCTCCAGCCAGAGCCATCAAACAAAATTCGAAACTGGCTTAATGAATATGCGAGGAAGAATGATTTGAGCTACTATGATCTCTATAGACATGAGGGGTTTCTGCGTATTCTGATGATCCGCACGGCTACAACTGGAGAGACTATGGTCTTAATCCAGTTTGCCGAAGATGATCAGCAGGCCATCGAAAAACTGCTAAGCTCGCTGGTTGCCGAATTTCCGGACTTGACTGCCGTCAACTATGTGATCAATACTAAAAAGAATGACACTTTCAATGATCTGCCGGTAGTCAATTATTCCGGTAGGGAGTACATCATAGAAAAGATGGGGGACCTAAAGTTCATCATAGGCCCAAAGTCATTTTATCAGACTAACCCTGTGCAGGCGGAGCGGCTTTATCAGGTGGCCATGGAGTACGCCGACTTGAAGGGAGACGAACTGGTCTATGACTTGTACACCGGCACAGGTACTATCGCCAATTACATAGCGAGGAAGGCCGCAAAAGTAGTTGGTGTGGAGTATGTGCCAGAAGCGATCGAAGATGCCAAGAGGAACTCACAACTCAACGATATTAGCAATACCTCATTCTTTGCTGGGGACATGAAGGACTTGCTGAATGGGGCGTTCATCAAACAAAATGGTCAACCGGATGTAATCATTACGGATCCACCAAGGGCTGGCATGCACCCTGATGTAATCAACACACTTCTCGAAATAGCAGCCCAGAAAATAGTCTATGTGAGCTGCAACCCTGCAACTCAAGCAAGAGATGTACTCGAATTATCAAGTCTATACGAAGTAGCAAAATCTCAGCCGGTGGATATGTTTCCACATACGCATCATGTTGAAAATGTAGTACAACTTAATTTGAAAGTCCATGAATAACGATCCTGAACTGAGCGGTAAATATCTCGGCACTATTACCAGTGACTTTGTGAAAATTGCTGAAAATCTGCAAGAAGCAGCCTATCAAATTCGGAAAAAGGGCTTCTCTGACTACCCGGTGTTCCCGATGAGCAAAGGTGATCTGCCCATAGGACAACTGCTTTACAAAAAAGGAGAGTTAGATACTGAATGGAACTACTACGCCACCTATATCGATGAATTCGTACAACGGAAAATCGTGGAAGAAGCGAAACTTGATGAATTTAAAAAGAACTATAAAGACCCAGATGAGTTCTGTTGTCTGTTTGTGGTCGACGAAGATTTTGCCAGTTTCGTCTATATTCCTTACCCCGAAGATCATTAATTGGGCGCAAGGTTAGGATAGCCTGCAAATCATTATTTATTTCAAAGCCTAAAAGTAAACCAACGTAATACGCACTATTAATCATGGAAGAAATTCAAAACATTGACATCCAAAAATATCTGGATCAGCTTATTGAAATGGCCATCAGCTACGGTCCTAATCTCATTTTAGCCTTAGTCACATTTATAATCGGCTCATGGGTCATCAGTGGGATAATCAAAGGGCTTGGTAATACCATGCAAAAGCGGGAAATGGATCCATCCCTAACGCCATTCTTCAAAAGCCTGCTGAATATAACCTTAAGGATTATGCTGATCATCTCGGTGTTGAGCATGGTAGGTATAGAGATGACCTCATTTGTAGCAATACTTGGTGCCGCTGGTCTTGCCATTGGTCTTTCCATGCAGGGCACGCTGCAAAATTTTGCAGGTGGTGTTATGATTCTGTTGTTTAAGCCCTTCAAAGTTGGCCAGTTCATCGATGGTGGTGGATATATGGGCACGGTGAAGGAGATACGCATATTCAACACTATTATGACCACTCCCGACAATAAGCGGATCATTATTCCGAATGGGTCGTTATCTGGAAGTAGTCTAACTAACTTTTCTGCCGAAGAGACTCGTCGGGTTGACTGGACATTTGGCATTGCCTACGGGGATGATTATGATAAGGCAAAAGCGCTATTGCTTTCATGGATAGAAGCAGACCCGAGGGCATTGAAGGATCCGGAACCATTTATTGCTTTGTCAGAATTAGCAGATTCTTCTGTAAACATCGTCGTTCGTGTATGGGTAAATCCTGCAGACTACTGGGGCCTCTTCTTTGACATGAATGAGAAAGTATACAAGGAATTTGGCGATCATGGTCTTAACATACCGTTCCCACAAATGGATGTACACCTGGATAAATAGGACCTATCTGCAATGTAGCATAAGAAAGAGGCTGTCATCTCCAACTGTCATGGAGGTGA
Source organism: Cyclobacteriaceae bacterium (assembly GCA_965229505.1). Taxonomy (GTDB): domain Bacteria; phylum Bacteroidota; class Bacteroidia; order Cytophagales; family Cyclobacteriaceae; genus UBA6059. The sequence continues at coordinate 3,202,688 of OZ245881.1, read as the reverse complement.
CAGCCTCTTTTTTTTAATGGTCAAGTCTCACAATTTGACGTTAGCGTTGTTAGTAACCAAACGTTAACAGTATGAAACACTTCTTAATCCTAGTCCTGAGCATCATCTCATTTAGCTGCTCCGCACAGTCCACAGAAAAAATTATTGGCGGGACAAACAAAAACCTACCTGATTTTGAGAAGTTTCAGATTCCTGAAAGCGAATGGAAAAGTCGCCTGGGTGAAATGGAATATCATGTACTCCGAGAGAAGGGTACCGAGCGTGCTTTTTCCGGTGACCTATGGGATAATAAACGAGAGGGTACTTATCTATGCGCGGCTTGTGAATTGCCCCTGTTCTCATCTGACACCAAGTATCGCTCCGGTACTGGATGGCCAAGCTTTTGGAAGCCTATCGAAGAGGGTCATGTCGCTCGCGAGTCAGATCGCACTTTAGGTATGGTTCGTACAGAGGTGATCTGCGCACGCTGTGGTGGTCACCTGGGTCATGTCTTCCCTGATGGACCTCAACCCACTGGATTGAGGTATTGTCTGAACTCTGCTTCGCTGGAGTTTGAGGAGGGTAAATAAGACTTTCACCTCCTCAAAAAGCCGTATTTGAGAATGCAATAAAGCGCTCGGAACCCATCCTTCCAGTTAATCTTCTTACCTTCAGCATAGGTACGACCGTAGTAAGAGATTCCAACTTCGTATATTCTTATTCCAGGTATGCGTGCAACCTTTGCAGTCACCTCCGGCTCAAACCCAAATCTGTTTTCCTTCAGATCAATACTCTTTATTATGTCTGCTTTGAAAAGCTTGTAACAAGTTTCCATGTCGGTAAGATTGAGGTTGGTTGCCGCATTTGACATCATTGTCAAGAACTTGTTTCCTATTGAGTGCCAGAAAAAAAGAATCCTGTGAGGCTTTCCTCCCATAAATCTGGAGCCGTAAACTACGTCTGCATGTCCATCAAGTATAGGTTGCAGTAGCAGACCGTACTCATTGGGGTCGTACTCAAGGTCGGCATCCTGAATTATGATATAATCACCAGTGGCATGACTTATACCGGTACGGAGAGCAGCGCCCTTCCCCATGTTTTGTTCGTGTCTGACCAAGCTGGTTTTTCGATCTGAATGCCCGGAAATATAATCCTCGATTAAATCCGTAGATTTATCACTTGAACAATCGTCTACGACGATAACTTGAACTTCCAAATCTGAGCCAAGATCTACAGAAAACACGGAGTTCAAGACCTCAATTATGGTCTTCTCTTCATTGAAAACAGGAATAACAACAGATAGTACTTTCAATTATAGAATTGATTACGTTTTAGATTGATGTTTATCAAGTCAGTGCTGATACTAGTTTTTGACTGACTCCTCTTTGCTTAATACTTTCACAAGTGTATCATTTCTCCAAATGCCATAAATCTCTTTGTCAGAGTTAATACCAAGTAGCGTCCCACGTCCATTGCGGAGATCATTTTTCCATTGCCCTCGATAAGAAGTGCCATTTGGCCATCGGTATATGCCAAACCCATCTTTCTTACCGTCAACAATGCTACCTGAGTAGCCTAAATATGAGGTGTACTTTCCAATGAAAGTCGGTGTTTTTTCCATTTTTTTGACAATCGCCAATTTCTCCGGAAATTGTCTGAATAACGGCAATATGTTTTGACCTGTAGACGCATATCCCAATACGTCCACAATAACATAATCAACATCGTTGTTCGAAAATGATCTTATTATCTCATGTGGGTCTGATGTGTTGATCCATCGAATGGACGGCCTCTGGGAGAAATGATATGAAAGCAAGGGTTTTCGACATGCCACGACATTATCTTCATCACTATTCTGTCTAATCCATATGGATGCGGAAAAATAGTCCCTGTATCGATCTGGGTAATCTTGATTTCTACGAGCATTCAGTGCCATAACCTCAGGTAATTGTCCAAAGGACGCGAGTACCAAACCAATCATAATGACCTTCAAACCCATTTGTTTAAATGAGGTTTTGTCAACTAAATGAAGAAGGCCATTGACAATCAAGCCAATCGCTACAATCAGCATTGGAAGCAAAAATCTCACTCCAAACCATTGAGAAGGCCAGAGCACAAGTATTCCCGCAGCTGAAACCACGAGTCCAATAAGAAACTCTCGATTCTTATTCATTGCCAACAATCCCAGTGTCAAAAGGGCAAGTAATGCGAGACTAAGGCAAACATTGATCCATAAATAGTCCCTATCATAATCTATTTCGCTAAAATTAGAAAACAAAAATATGATTTCCTTATCGCAATATCTGAGGACATTTTCACCTACCCTTTCGAGAAGGGAACTCATATCTAAAGTGCCCAGACTTGCATCATATGGGTTTATCATCAACAGTTGGTTGACATAGCCAGAACCCCTCGAAAGCATGGAGTTCCTTATAGACCATGGAACAGTAAGTATTAGAAATCCGCTCAAAAGTACGAGAGCATATCCTATCCGCCTTTTTATAAGTAAATCCAATATAGCGGCCGTCATCAGAATTATTCCGAAGGATCTAATATAGAAAACAGCTACTGCGGTCACCACAAGAAGGATAAATCTAGTATTCCTGTACCAGGATTGATTATAGTCTAACTCAACAAAAAGCCATAGGCCCAACATCAAAAAGAATAAAAAAGGAATTTCAGACATCATAATTGAGGAATACTCCAGCATGTGTCGGTTGAGCGAAATAAATACAATCAGCAATAGGCTGATCCAATCTGAATCTAATACTTTCCTAAAAAAAAGAAATCCAATTATTAAAGCACCTACACCAAAAATCCCATTAAGTATTTTAATAGGAACAACCCCGTCAAAAAGCATCAACCATCCACTTATAATGACTGGATAGCCAGGTGGAAAATGAGTATGGGGCGTAATGTTAGCACTGTATATATCAGAATAACCTAGCCCCATGATCAAAGACTTTCCCAGGTAGTAGTAGCTTAAGTTATCGCCTCCTAAATTGATCTTTGTATCAAAAGTGAATGCGTACGCCGACAGAAAACAGAGTCCTATAACCACACAAAAAAACATAAACCGGAACCTATTCATTTTGTGCACCAACAATTGATTTTCAATTCTATTCTTTTGCTATTCTGCTATCTTTACAAAGGTAGTGTCAAATCTCAAGAAGTGTTTTACAAGTAGCGTTTTACGGCTTATACTCGTCTTGATTCTAACCAAATTGGAAATAACATCTATTATCACAATCCCTCAATCATGTTGTTATGTAAGCCTTGGTTGAAAATACATTTAATGACTTATATTCTGGCTTTAGTAAGTCTTAATCAAGTCGTGCAAGCACAATCAATCGGGTTTTACAAAAAGACCTTAAATATTTCCGGGCTTGCCAATCCAACCTCGCTACAGTTTGGAAAAGATGGGCGGTTATACGTCTCTGAACAAAATGGTCTAATCAAGATATTTGATATTGAAAGGACAGATGAGGGTGGATATAGTGTGACCGATGAAGAAATCATAAGCCTCGTTTATGAAATGCCTAATTACGATGATGATGGCATTTTGAACGAGAGCATAATTGGTAGACAGGTCACTGGTATCCTATTACTAGGGACTCCTGACAGCACTGTGATATTCGTGACTTCTTCTGACCCTAGAATTGGTGGTGGTGGAAAAGCAGACACAAACCTTGACACCAATTCCGGAATAATCTCCAAAATATATAGAACCCCTGAGGGAAATTGGGAGAAAATCGACCTTGTACGTGGACTCCCAAGATCTGAAGAAAACCATTCTCAAAATGGCCTGGATTATCTTATGGCCGAGAACCAACTTCTTGTAACCTCAGGAGGGAATACTAATCAAGGTGCACCATCTAATAATTTTACCTTCATAGCCGAGTACGCTTATTCAGCAGCACTTTTGTCGGTAGATCTCTCACGACTAGAGTCAATGCCAGTAAAAACTGATCCGATAGGCGGCCAATACGTTTACGATCTCCCCACTTTAGATGATGAGTCAAGAGCTAATGAGACTTCTGAAATTGGTTATCAAGACACCAACGATCCTTTCGGAGGCAATAATGGGAAAAACCAGGCTATGCTAACTTATGACAGTCCGGTTCAGATCTATTCGTCAGGCTGGAGAAACGCTTATGATGTGCTGGTCACCGACAATGGGTTAATATATACTGTCGATAATGGACCAAACAAGGGTTGGGGTGGCCCTCCAATCAACGATTGCTCCAACGATATCAATGAAAATTCTTCCGAATCATATCCTGACAACCTTCACTACGTTGCTTACAAAGGTTATTATGGTGGACATCCAAACCCTACCAGGTCAAATCGTCTAAATCATTTTAATGAGACGAATCCACAGAGTCCTGTAGAAGAGGGCCTGGAAGACCCATCTTGTGAATACCTTATTCCTGGTCAAGCGGATAATGCTCTGGCCACCTACCCTGAATCAACAAATGGACTCGCCCAGTACGTTGCTTCCAATTTTGATGGTGGACTAATAGGCGATTTAATAACGGTAGCTTTTGATGGGACTTTGCTAAGGTTCAGTACCTCTCAAAATGAAGATGAGTTTACAGTTCTGGCTTCTGGTATTGGAACAATCCCCCTAGACGTAACTGCGCAGGGTGATTTTGATGTGTTCCCAGGAACCATATGGGTATGCAATTACGCTGGTGATAACATCACAGTTCTTGATCCAGTCGATTTTTCTGTTGGAGTTTGTGATCTTTCAAACTCCGACCAGGATGCTGATGGTGATGGATATACTAATCTTGATGAGGAAGAAAATGATACAGATCCCTGCAATCCAGCTCATCTTCCCAGTGATTTCGATGGAGATTTGGTGTCTGACTTATTGGATACAGATGATGACAATGATCAGATTCCAGATATCGATGACTACTTCCCCCTTGATGCGACGAATGGTAATGCTACTCCTTTCCCACACAGGCTGGATTTTGATAATGAAAATGACGGAGGGATCAGGGGGTGGGGGTTCACTGGAATAATGAGTGATGGCATCAATTTGTACAACAATCTATTTGACCCTACTCAGATGACAGTTGGTGGAGCAGGTTTAAAATTCACTATCGATGAAATTGGCGATGGAACCTCACTCGGACTAATTAATAATCAAAAAAACGCTTTCCAATTTGGAATTGATATTCCTGGTGAAGAAGCTCTTTTTCAGGTAAGCTGTCGCATTCAAGGCCCTTTTAGCAATCTTACCACTTTCAAAAATCAAGCTTATGGTTTATATGTAGGTCGAGGTGATCAAGACAATTATATATCACTAGAAATAAATGCCAATCAGGGTGTTCCTGCATTCCGAATTGTGTCAGAGGAGGAGTCTTCTCCGGAAATATCAACTATCGAATTAAGTTCCCCTCTCACAGAGGTCTTAGACCTTCAAATGATTTTTGATAATGGCAACCAATCGGTTCATCTTAACTATTCCGACAATGGTGAAAATTTCATAAGAATAGGGTCGATCGATCTACCGAGTTTCATCAACGAAGACCCAATAGCGGTGGGAATATTTGGATCGTCTGGAGACCTTGACGAATCCTTTACTGCCACATGGGATTATATTGAAGTAAAGAGTTTCCAAAATCAATTATTGGGATCCTGGGCTTACCAGCAATCAACTAATGAACCATTAGCCAGACATGAAAACTCTTTCGTACAAGTTGGGGATAAATTTGTTTCACTTGGAGGAAGAGGCATAAAGTCCGTTTCAATATATGACACGCAAAGCAACACCTGGAATCAAGGTAGCAGCCCCCCCATTGAGTTGCATCACTTTCAAGCCGTAGAAGTCAGCGGGCTGGTCTATGTCGCTGGAGCCCTTACTGGTGCCTTCCCTAACGAGACACCTGTGGATAATATCTACATTTATGATGTTCAATCTGATCAATGGTATGAAGGACCAAGCATTTCTCGTCCCAGAGGGGCAGCAGGCAGTGTGGTAATCGGAGATTATCTTTATCTGATTTCCGGGATTCAAAATGGTCATGTCTCTGGGTGGGTTAATTGGGTTGACCGATTTGATTTAAGAAGCAATGAGTGGGAGGTTTTGTCAGACATCCCAAACGCACGCGATCATTTCTTTGCAGCGCATCATGACAACAAAATCTACGTAGCAGGGGGTCGCAGGTCAGGTCAGGAGTCATATTTCGCACCCACGATTATGGAAGTTGATATCTTCGATTTTGAAAAAAATGAATGGTCGACACTGCCTGATGAGAGTAATCTTCCTACCGGAAGGGCCGGGGCATTTGGCGGTATCGTCTATGACCAACTGATCGTTGCTGGAGGGGAAGATGAGACCGAGGCTAAATCTGCTACGGAAGCGCTTGACCTAAATACATTGACCTGGAGAAGCCTGGCAACCCTGCAGGATTCTCGTCATGGTACTCAGGCTATTGTCAATAACAATAGTTTGTATGTAGCAAATGGATCTGGAGATCAGGGAGGCTCTCCAGAGCTTACATCAATGGAGGTACTCTCTTTTCTTGGTCGACAAGATATAGCTTCGTCACCCTTCGATCCGGTAGTTATGACCATCAGTGACACGATTATCAATATCGATCCTTTTTCTCAGGATCGCATTCAAGTCTCGATTTCCAACCTAAGCGAGACCAACGACGCACGCTTCATCCGTTTAACAAGCTCAGAAGGGATTGGAATCACACTGGAAAACGAAGAATTACCACTCCTTATACCGGCATCAGAAACTCGAAATGTTATTTTTATTTTATCTTATTCGAATGATAATGCTCACCACGGCTCCATTGAACTTGACTATTCAGGGCTTGTACTTTCACATACGCTTGACATATTCCGATCTCAAAAAAATCCGTCAGAACACAATATAGATTTGGGCGGTGACGGTGGATGGAGTTCTGACAATCAATTATTCTCTCCTGGTATAACTTTTCTTGAGTTAGGGGAACAAGTAAAATCTTCGGCTGAACGGGAAATTCCGTTTGGTACTGGTATTCGCGGTAGTGATCTAGAATTGGAATTAGAAATTGAAAAAGGGTTGTATCAATTAGAAATCTACGCTGATACAATCGGCCTTGGGCAACAAATAATAGCTGATGTAAGGGTCGAATCGAGCCCCGAAATTCTCGGCTGGGAATTGAACCCCAACAATGAGCTTAACGAATTCAGCAAAAGCAAAAGAGCCTTCATAGAAGATGGCGAGTTCAACTTGTTTGTGGATTCGGAGGACTTCATCCTATCGGGAATATCTTACCGCAAAATACCTCCACTCCAGACTTTTGTTGAGGTGGACGAAGATCAGTCTGTTTTAATTGAGAACTCTACTTTGCTAAGTCAGACTCAGATGACAGATCACGAACCAATCTCATTTCAGGTAATTGATCTTCCAGTTAAAGGCTCTTTAATGATAAATGGCCTTGCTGCAAATGCTCAAAACGTATTTTCCACGGACACAACAATAGTTCACTTTGTAACTTTCGCGGACAAAAAAGGAGCTGATAAATTAAGCTACTTAGTAATGGCGGGTGACTCAATTGTGGCTCATTATGAAATGAAAGTCACAATTAATGCCTCCCGTGACCCCATATCTCTTAAGCCAGATGCGCCAGCTGAGTTTAGCATCAAACAAAATCAAAAACTTAGCATCCCCTATTATACAATAATTAACAATCCTGATAATCTTATACCAGAAGTTGATCTCAGTAATAGTAAGTTGTCGGAATGGCTTAGTGTCAGGCTAACTAAGCTTGAGGGTACTCCTACAAATGACAATGTCGGTCGGTATAATACGATTATTCGTTTTAGCGATGATGTAGGCAATCAGGTAGCTCACAGCGCATTGATCGAAGTACTGAATGTAAATGACCCACCAGTCTTGATCAGGGAGTTTGACGACATGTCAATCATGCAAGACACAATACTGATCATTGAAATAGCTCCATCTGACTTTATGGATATTGATGAGGGTGATGAAATTGAATTAGACCTTATTGGTCTTGAAAATGATGTAAGTGGATGGGTAAGCATTGAAGGATTGAAAATAGTGTTTTCACCTGGCATTGATCAAATTGGAACCCACAGGTTGCAACTGGCAATAGTTGATCTGGAAGGTGCCAGGGACACTCAGGATTTTTCAGTCGAGGTGCTTGAAGCACCTATCCCCGAAGAAGAAGAGCAAGTGGATGATAATAACGAGGACGAGGAAACTACAGACGAGGACGAGGAAACGGTTGATGATGAAGAAAATGAAGAAGACGACAATGATGAGGAAAATGTAGAAGATGAAAATTCAGAGGACGAGGATCAGGAAGAAGATACAGAGCCGGATGAAGAAGAAAACCCAATAGAGGAAGAGGTAATCGAAGAACCGAACCTCATTCCTGTATTTACAAGTATCACATTAGATGCTTTCAATGGTGAAACACTGACAATTGGTCAGGATTTGATTTCGGTAGCGTTCACCGATGAAGACAGTCTTGATGACAAGGCCCTGGAGTTTATCAGGTTACCCGATCATGGCTTCTTAATGAATGCTGACGCTACGATCATTGAGGGAGTTGTATATCTTTTATCTAACCTGACAGATTTGGAATACGCGCCATTTGAATCAAAAACAATTGTCGATTCGGTTTATTTAAGGCCGTATGATGGTGAGGATTACGGCGAGCTGTCCTATATCATCATTAACCAGGTCAGCGATACAGCAGAAGTTGTACTTGGCATTAATCAGAATAATAACGGGTATCTACTCTATCCAAATCCTGCATTAGCCAGTGTAACTTTGAAGTCTCCGCTTGAAATAATTGGCTCTGCTAAGGCGTGGATACTCAAGCCAGACGGAAAGCTGGTCGGAGAGATGTCTATTGATGAGGAGTTCAAGGAGATCGACCTATCAAATTTCGATCCTGGGGTCTACATTATCCTTATCAGAAATAACCATGGCATCACTGCGCTTAAATTCATAAAGCAGGATTGAATTTATGACAAAATTGAGTGGGAAAATAATGAGTGAGCAAACCTCTTAAATGAATGTACAATTGAACATTCGAGCTCACTTAAACTTATCGGACAGATCACAACGCATAATCCTGATCGCATTATGTGTCTCACTCACATTCCTCTATCGGTTTTTCTTTTATAAAACCAATGTTTTCTATCTGGATGGTGATGAGGCAGTAGTCGGTTTAATGGGGATCGACATGTTATCAGGAGAGTTCCCCCTATACTTTTATGGCCAGACGTATGGGTTTTCCTTAGTTGAGGTTTTACTTATTGCTCTCGGGATTAGCCTGTTTGGGACAACAGTACTAGCCATAAAGCTACCAATGCTCCTGCTGTGGTGTGCGTCACTGGTTTTATTTGTGCTTACAACCCATCACTTAACTAAGAAAAATTTTGTGATGTCCACAATAGTTATGTTAGTGCTTATTACACTGCCGACCTGGATGGTGTGGTCTATGAAAGCTCGTGGAGGCTATCTTACTGCTCTTTTATTTTCTTCATTAGTGATATATCTGCTGGTGGTATCCAGATATAAATCTAATAATTGGTTTTGGGGCCTGATCGGTGTACTACTTGCGCTCATCTATGAAGCCCAGCCCTTATGGTTTCCTACCACGCTTTTATCCGTTATCCTATTACCCATTATTAATGGAGTAATGCCTAATAAACTGGTTGGTAAGTGGGGATTGGCATTGCTTACCGGCTCAATTATTTGGCTTTGCTTATTCATTTATAAACAAGACCTATTCGTAGTATGGACACAGCCTCCCCTGAACTTTGATCATATTATTGATGACCCACTAGCTTTCATCAAAGCAATAAATCACCATTTACATGGACTATATTATTTATATCTCAGTCACGCAAAGACAATAGCCGCTCATTCATTAATAATTTGGCTGATTGCCCTAACCGTTGTAGGCTATTCTCTCTATCAAGTTTATTTTCGATGTTATAAGGAAGCTCTCGTCATTCTCCTATTGCCAGCGTCTATGGTGGGAGTGCTCATAAACCCTAATCCTCGTTATTTGCTCCCTTGCTCTTTCGTTCTTTTCTTTTTACTTGTAGTCTCTGTGGCAAGAGGTAGTCAGTCTTATCAGAATTTTGTTATTGCTCTACTTATGAGTTTGTTGGTTGCTAACCTTTGGTTTGTTCCCAACTATACTAAATTCTCTCAGATGCACGTCGAATCGTTGGATGGAATAAGTGAGCCCCCGGTGATGGATAATCCAATTACAGACAATCAAATCATCCAAAATCTAATACTAACATTACAAGCGAAGGGAGTGAAGAATGTAATCGTTAGGAACGATTTATTGGAATATCAGATCAACTACTTTACTGGGTACGAATTATTAACTATTGGCAAAATGTCCAGAACAAGACAACCCAAGCTTATTCCACTAGTCTCGAAAGCTTATCTTGAAAACCCTAATCAATTTGCAATCGTCGGATTCAATTGGGGCTATAAACTTTCAAAGTTTTATCCGAGCGTTAATCGGAAGCTCATTTATTGGGTCAACCCTGATCGGGAATCTCTTAAAAAAATTGATTTACTTCCGCTAACCAAGTGATATTTATTTCAAACAGGCCACATCCTCACTAGAAAAGCACCATTTTCTGAAGTATAAAGCACTTCCATCGACCATCCAGCAATAGCTACCTGCTGCTCTAGCGTGTCCAGGTCGATATAGAGCCAATCAAACCATTCTCCCTTTTGTCCATTGTACTCAAACTGGAAGCTCAACTCGCCGTAGTATTTGTTGATAGGCTTAGGAGTATCCTCATAGAGGTACGAGATATCAGAAGAATCCGCTAACGCAAATCCACCGGGTCGGAGTAATGTCTTCATATGATTGAGCGTAGGTACAAGGTTGCTGAGGTTTCCTGACAGACCAAGACCATTCATCATCATGAGGATCGTACCGTAGTTTGACCTGGGAAGTGAGAAGAAATCCCCCCTCACGACTTTTTTTATCCCTCGATCCTTAAGTGTCGCTATGCAACCCGCAGAGTTGTCGAGAGCCGTCACCTGATGTCCCTGACCTTGCAGAAATAATGAATGTGCTCCTGCACAGGCCCCAACATCAAGCACTTTTACATCGCACTGATCTAGTGCTATCTGCTCTAAATCTGGCATGTCATCAAAGTCTCTGAAATATACTTCAACGGGCATCTCCTCTGGTCCTCCGTAAGAAGTATTGATCATCAAAGGACCTCTGTCTTTCTGATTATGATAATCATGGACAGCTGCTCCAAGCGGATCGTTTTGGGTGCTTGACATAGGTGAATTCATTCTTCAATCTGAATATAAATACTCGAAAGCGCTTCGGTAAGCATCCGTAACCTGGAAGTGATCAACCATAGCATTATAAAACTCATCTCCGCCAAGGGTCGCCGAATCCCCGATGATCACCAGTTTTCTTTTTGCACGCGTCATGGCCACATTCATCCGCCTTATATTTTTCAAAAACCCGATCTCGCCCTTATCATTTGACCTGGTTAAGCTAATGTAAATAATGTCACGCTCCTGCCCTTGAAAACTATCAACAGTGTTGACAGAGAGCCTATTCATTATATCGAACTCTTCAGCGACAGGTTCAAGCTCATGTTCCAAGCGCTCTACTTGTGCTCTGTAAGGGGCAATTACGCCAATGGTCATTTCCTCATTTGCAACCAGCGCCCTGTTTTCCGATAGGAGGATACCCATATGCTTAGCCAGCAAGGCTGCTTCATCCGGATTGTATGTGCTGAGCGTCTGTTCGTTGATCTGCTCATCAAACCCACATCCCGCAGTGTCCACAAACTCTACCTTGCCGCCTGGCAAGAATGCCCTGGAAAGTACGCTATCATCGGCGCTCAGCTCACCTTTATAGAATTGCTGACTCGGAAAATCCATGATCTCAGGATGCATACGATACTGTCTGGTCAGCATCACATCCACAGACTGCTCGGTCATCAACCGCTCAAATAGCGTATAGGCCAACCCCTCTCGCATCGCCTCCTGAGATTTTACGGTAGGGGGCAACTGCTGATGATCTCCTGCCATGATCACTCGCTCCGCCTTCTGGATCGGTATCCAGCAGGCTGGTTCCAATGACTGACCAGCTTCATCTATGAAGAGTGTCTTGAAGGTCTTGGACTTGAGTAGCCGATGATTGGAGCCTGCGAGTGTGGACAACACCACTTGTGCAGAGTCCAGCAGGGACTGTACAATGTATCTCTCTATGAGATCAGCTTCATCCCGCAGGTACCGTACTTCCTGCATCAGAAGCTTGCGCTGCTGTCGCTCGGAGGGCCCAAAGCTCCGCTTGTATTTCATAGCCATATCTCTCATTTGCACGGACTTCTTTCGGACAGCCTTGAGGTCCTTGAAACTTGCGTGGTTGGCAATCCGCTCATCAAGGGAGCTACTTAGCGCGACCTCCGATATCCGCGCAGGATGCCCGATCCTCAACACATCGAGTCCTTGATCGACGAGCTTCTCAACAAGTAAATCAACAGAGGCATTGCTTGGCGTACATACCAGTACCTGCTTCTCAACATCAACCGTGTATTTGATCGCCTGCACCAGTGTGGTGGTCTTACCTGTACCCGGAGGGCCATGTACCAGGGCTATATCTTTAGCGGCTATGGCTTTCTGAAGTGCCTTGTTCTGATCTTCATTTAATGCTGGAAAGCTTACTGGCAGAGGTTTTTCGAACCTTGGAGAGACAGCACCATAGATCACCTCGCGCAGCTCCCCCAGCCTGCTGTCTCCAGCCTTCATTACCTGCCTGACCGCACCTTCCATTTCCTTGAATGACGACTCATCATACGCCAGATCCACGCCGAGCTTGCCGTCATTGATCCATTCCGGTAGGTCATCCATATTCAAGACCACCTTCATCTTAGTGTCTCTTACAAATGCGATGACGCCTGTCACAGACATATCCTTCTGATCACCTCGATTACAAAAAAATGAGACGCTCGCTCCACCTTGAAAACTATGCCTGGTCGATGGTTGATTGGTGCGCTCTACCTCCACCACCATGCGTTCACCGGTACCGGTGTAGTGACGAGACAGCACTACGGGATACCAGCTAATACCCTGCTTCACCCTATCATGCACGTCAGTATAGAGCAGCTTCCGCTTATGCGCATCCGCCTCTTCGTTGCGCTCAGCTTGAATCAGCCGGAGTAGGTGTTTGAGATGGGAGTTGATATCCATTCGGTCAAATTTCTCGCAAATCTAGTGCTGTCATTGGGCTGACCATCCTCTTCCTGATTAAATTGATCCTATGATCTTGGATTTACCTACCGGAAAACCGTTGTTCAACGCATTTCTCAGACTCAATCATCCATGGACCGCTGAGATGGTCAGTCGCATGCCTTTTGATGCCATTACCTTCGACATGCAGCATGGCATGATTGAGTATGCAGATGTCATTAAGATGATCGGTTGCGTTCCACAGGATATTTACCCTATGGCACGGCTACCGCAAAATGATGGCGGATTGAGTATGAAGCTACTGGATGCAGGGGTACACGGTCTGATCTGCCCTCAGGTCAAAAATGATACCGATACGACCGCTTTTGTCAACCATTGCTACTATCCCCCTATCGGAGAAAGGAGCTTTGGCCCGATGAGGTCGTCAATCATTGTGGATGACTATGTATCCAAATCATCCGAATTAGTTGTTCCTTTTGCCCTGATTGAGACTAAGGAGGCTATAGAGAACCTGGAAGACATTGCTGCTACACCTCACCTCAAGGGGCTCTATGTTGGCCCCTATGATCTAAGTCTGAGCATGGGGCTCAGCGGGATAGCGGATTTTGACAATCCGGAACTGATGGAGCTCGTGACCTCTATTGCTAAAGTGGCTGAAAAGAATAAACTCCTACTTGCTATACAGGTTTACGACCTGAGTAAAGTACAAAGGCTGCATGATTTGGGTTACCAGATGTTCGGCGTGTTTGATGACCAGATATTGTTTCACCAATCGCTTCAGCGAAGGTTTGATAAGATTGCTGAGATCAGGGATAAGCTTACTTGAGCAAGTAGCCTTGTATGGTCGACTTAAGCTGATCTTTGTCTGCAGAGACATGGGGGTCGCTGTAAATCTTCAGCATGAGTTCCAGCAATACATTTTCACCGTAACCCAGCTTGGCCGACATTCTTGCACAAAACTTTATTTCTTCCTGGTAGAGTCGACCGTCTATCTTCATCAGCTGGACTATGCTGTATATATAGTCATACTTCTGGTCGTCTGGTATCCCTGACAAGTCCTCAATTGGAGACTCCACCATGAAGCACTCGTTGATCTCGTCCTCGGACATACCATTGGCTTTGCCAATCTGAGTAATCAGATCTATCTCCTCCTTTACGACCACACCATCGACTTTGGCGAGCTGAACTAATATATTTAGATGTGTGCGTGACATACTTTGTATATTCACAACGATGTGGTTGACAATACAATACCGAAGAAAGGATATCGCTGCATTGATGTAAACTTAATTGAAAATGAACTATCCGGCAATACACCAAATCGTGATAAGCCTCTACTTTACATGAATTTTCTTGCACATATATATTTGTCAGGGAATGATCCCTTGATCACGCTCGGCAACTTCATTGGTGATTTTGTAAAGGGTAATCAGGCTAATACTTACACTCAACAAGTTCAAAATGGTATTGCACTACACCGCGCCATTGATGAGTTTACCGATAACCATGAGACGGTGCTTCAAAGTAAGATTAGGCTTAGAGCAGATTACAGACATTATGCACCCGTGATCGTAGATGTGTATTACGACCACTTTTTGGCTAAGTATTGGTCAGATTATCATAATACTGCCCTACCGGAATACACAGAGCAGTTCTATGAAATGGTAAAAACCCATCGGAGCATACTGCCGGAGCGTGCTAACAGAATGTTTGACTACATGAGCAGGGACAACTGGCTGCTCGGGTACAGTCGGGTGACTGGAATAGAGCAGGCATTGAGTGGAATGTCGAGACGAACCAAATTCGATTCACGGATGGATCAAGCAGGAAAAAACCTCCGTTCCGATTATGAATTATTCAAAGCTGAATTTGAAGAGTTTTTCCCGGAACTTATTTCGCATGCCGCCACTTTACGCAGTAGCTGGGAATAGCTAGATTTGAGCAATGATAGTTGTCAAGCCTAAAATCAACACGCTTTTTAGCATTGGTATCTTTTTGATCATCGTATTCAGCCTCTTCGGCGTGATGGTCAATCAATACATTAGCTATACCCGCCCCCCATTATACATTAGTGTATTGATGGCCGGTTCGGGAGCACTAGGCTTTTCCATTCTTCTGAAGTACCTGTGGAACTTAAAGACGATTTCAATCGGTAAAGAAAGGTTCGAAATCCACTACCCTATCCGCTTTAAGAACGTGACGCATTCTGGTAAGAATATGGTCAAATGGAGTGAGGTCAAGATCAAAACCTGGGGAGGCAACTACTCAGAACTGAGCGTCCACTTTGATGATGGCAAAAAGATAAACCTTAGCCAGCAAGAGCATACGGACTATGATAAGACGATCAATTACCTCATCAAGAAGTACAAGCGATTAAAGAAGTGATATGATCAAAAATGTGCTTATCGTTGGCCTTGGGGGGTTTTTGGGCAGTGCTGGGAGGTATCTTCTTCACCTGATGATGCTCAAACTGGGATGGGATCGATTGCCATTGGCGACTATGAGTGCCAACGTGCTCGGGTGCCTCATATTCGGAGTAGTACTTGGCCTGAGTGTGAAGTCGGACACTAAATTATCTCATGGTATGCTCATTTTCCTGACCACAGGTTTCTGTGGGGGATTTACAACTTTCTCTACGTTCGCGATAGAGAATGTCAGAATGATAGAACGGGGTGCATTGCTCGGCATGGCATTCTACATTTCACTTAGCGTAGTATTAGGTCTCTTAGCCGCTTATGGCGGACTATCTCTAGCTAGAAACTATTAATTCAATAATCGATGAAGTATCTGATTGGGCTGATTGGCCTGTTACTAATTGTCTCCTGTGCTAATGAGCGCGAGTTCGTCAGCTACTCATCTGCAGAGGACTCTTTGTACATTGTTGAGAACTACGAAAAGTCAGAAGTGCTCATTGAAATGAGAGATGGTGTAAAGCTCTTTACGGCTATCTACTCCCCTAAGGACAAATCAGAGGACTACCCAATCCTCCTGTACAGGACACCCTACTCGGTGCGCCCCTATGGGATTGACCCAGATAAATATAGAACATCATTGGGACCATCCGGTCAATTCGTCAGGGATGGGTACATCTTTGTATATCAAGACGTGCGAGGAGCATACATGTCAGAGGGTGTTTTTGTGAATATGACACCACACATTGTCGACAAAAGCAGTGCTGAATCAGTGGATGAGAGTGCTGATACTTTTGATACTATAGATTGGCTTATCAGCAATCTGGAGGGTAACAACGGCCGGGTAGGTCAATGGGGGATTAGCTATCCAGGCTTCTATACTGCCGCCGGGATGATCGACTCACATCCAGCGTTGGTAGCAGCCTCTCCCCAAGCACCAATTGCCGATTGGTGGTATGATGACTTTCATCACAATGGCGCCTTTTTCCTCAATCATGCCTTCAATTTCTTTGCTAATTTCGGTAGACCAAGACCTGCGCCGAGCCAAGAAAGACAGCCAAGATTCGATCATAATGACAATAATGCTTATGATTTTTTCACTGAACTCGGCCCCTTGGTAAATGTCAAGGACAAATATTTTGGTGACAGTATAGCCTTCTGGGATGACATGGCAGCTCATCCAAATTACGACGAGTTTTGGCAGTCAAGAAATATCTTGCCCCATCTCAAAAACATTAATTGTGCTGTCCTGACAGTAGGCGGATGGTTTGACGCGGAAGATCTCTACGGATCACTGGCCATTTACAAAACAGTGGAAGAAAACAACCCGGACATTTTCAATGCGCTGGTGATGGGGCCATGGAGTCATGGAGGTTGGGCAAGGACTGATGGGTCGCATCTTGGAAATGTTCACTTTGGTAGCGAGACATCTGCGTTTTATAACCATGAGATCATCTATCCATTCTTTGGAAGTCATTTGAAAGAGGATAAGCCAGCCGATCTTCCAGAAGCATACGTATTCGAAACAGGCACTAACCAATGGCGAACTTTTGACAACTGGCCTCCAGGGGAAATCATTTATCGCAACGTTTTCATCCATCAGGGAAACCGGTTGTCATTTCAAGCCCCATCAAGCTCCACGTTTGGCATGAACGAATATACCAGCGATCCTTTTGACCCTGTTCCCTATACAGAAGATGATAATGCCATCGGTATGACGAAGGAATACATGACTGACGATCAGTCATTCGTAGTTAGCAGGCCTGATGTACTCTACTATCAGACAGAGCCGTTATCAGAAGATATTACGGTAGCTGGGCCGATTGAAGTCAATTTAGTTGTATCCACAAATCAATCATCAGCAGACTTTGTCGCGAAGCTAATTGATGTATATCCCGAGGATCATCCTCCGTTTCCGCATCAACCCGACAAAACCATGGCCAATTACCATCAAATGGTCAGAAGTGAGGTTATCAGAGGAAGGTTTAGAAATGACAAGTCGGCCCCCATACCCTTCGTACCAAACCAAAGCGAAGAACTGAAGATACCACTCCAAGATGTACTACATACTTTTAAGAAAGGTCATAGGATCATGCTTCAGGTTCAAAGCACTTGGTTTCCTCTGGTAGATATCAATCCTCAAAATTATGTGGACAACATATTCGAGGCAGAAGAGAGTGATTTTACAGTGGCAAAACATAGAATCTTTCGAAGCGGTGTTCAGCCCTCTTACATCTCTCTTGGCACACTCGATAACAAAATCAAATAGACCCATAATGTCCTAGCTGAGAAGCGACTAAATCTCCACTTAAATTAAGAGAGGGGTACAAACTGGCCAATAACAACCTGTTTTTTCCACCTTCTCTCTAATGATCATACCCTGGCTGCCCCATTCATCGAAAGATTAGGTAGATACAACGATAACTTAATATACGTTATAGGTAATTTTCCTAAATTCGTTGAGGATTTAATATGCCACGACCATGATTCGAATTTTTACTCTTTTGATGTTTCTATTCACCTCAACACTGACTTTCGGTGAAAGTATTGGTGTTGTCGATGTGGAAAGTACCTGTCGCATTAATTCGGCAAGCAATAGTTGGATATTTACGAACAACGGAAACTCCAAGGTTCGGGTGAGATACCAGGTACTGCCTGATGGTAAATTGAAAAACCTATGGTTAAATGCTGGTCAGTCAAAGACTGTGAGCCAAAATGAGAACCTTGGAAATTTACTGGAAGTCACTTTTGAAGAGTCTACAATAGGACTCAGCGGAAGTTCTGAAATATGCGCAGTGCAGGGTATAGAACTTACAAGCGTTTGTAGTAATAATCCGAATACTCGTCGATGGAGGGTAAGAAATACTAATAACTTCAGAGTGAAAGCCACATATGAAGTCTATGGTACTCAAATATCTGGATCTATTACTTTGCCTAAGGCCGGTAAAGGAGTCGAAAAGTGGGCTGATGATGGTGTTTTTGAATATAAGTTTTTTGAAACGAGAGATGCTGGCGGTTCCAATACACTAAAGCTCTATTATGGTGATAATCAAAGCTTAACAAAAGCTTCAGGAAATCAACGCTGTTCAGTAGACAATCCGTTGACAGCTACAGCCGTTTGCTCGGACAACTCTAAAAGGAATCTATGGGAGGTCTACAATACTAACTTCAGTAAAGTATTTATCACCAGAAACGATAATGGCAAGACTATTAAGGTACCTGCAGCTACCATTGCAATCGATGAGGAAACTCAACAGGAAGTCGTTGTTCCAGGAGTAAGCAAGATTTACACTTCTAGAACCATTTCCGAGTTTTCTTTCAGCTATGGTGATAGTCAGTCACCTGTATACGTACTTGATAGTAATCCTTGCTTCCCTAATCCTGTAGAGCCAATACTCGCAGATATTTACTACATAGATTCTGAAGTAGGTGTTGAATTGGCGACAATTTTCGCAGTATATCTCGATGATGAAACTGGAAATGCCACCATGGAAAGGATTTTTGAGGTTCCATTTGGAGCTCATATGGCCGTGACCCGAGATAACACCACAATGTATCTTACTGGTGGAGGAAGCCTGTGGAAATACGATTTGATAAATCATCTGCTCACAGAGGTAGGCGCCCTTCCAGAAGGAAGTGGTAGTGTGATTCAAGTATCCATCAACCTTGACGATGAGTTGTGGGCGGTATCATCCACTCAAAATATTGCCTACAATCTCGATCCAACGGATGCATCGCCGATTGAGTCTGTTAATTTAGATATAAACATCACCAACGGCGATATTGTCTTCACCTCCGACGGGGCATTTTTGACAGGTAAGAATACACTAAGGAGTGTAGACCTTTCAACTGGTACCACATCTACGATAAGTAGCTTAAGAAGAAATGTTAACGGAATGGCTGTGTTAGGTCAAGGTAGAGGTGATTTGATTATTGCTACCAAAGAGCTTGACTATTTCATCACATTAGATCCTATTACCGGCGAGGAAACCGATACTTATGATGCTTATTATAATGGTGAGAAGTTCACCTTGAGCTGGGGTGATATGGCTACTGGCCACCTTTACCAAAGATTTGACGGATGTCAGATTTTCCTAGCAGATCAAGATACTGAGTCCATTTATACCATTTCTTCCAGTACTGAAGATGCGCTGGCTCTCGCAAGTGCCACATTCCCATATCCAGCTAACTACCGCGACCCTCATATTGCTCTAAACCTTCAAGGCGATAAGTTATACTTGATTGATAGTGATCAACCTAACAAGTACGGATACTATGACCTCAACTCGTTCGTCTACCATGAGATTGGTCAACTAAGTGGAGTTGGTAAGATTACTCAACTCACATTTAGCCCTTATGGGGAGTTATTCTTCTCATCCAACAATAGTGAAGAGCTGTATGTCTTCACAGACATAGAGAATGGTACTTATGAAAGCTATGGACAGGTTAGGATAGATAACACCAATAATATTCTGAAGATTGAGGGGTCAGATATCGCCTTTGATCAGGATGGAACATTCTATGTAGCCAGTAATCAAACTCCCGATGATATTTATCAGGTTTCCGGAGTGAAGGGGCATCTGCTCGCAGTACCTATTGTAAGTAATTTGGGTAAGCATATTACCGGATTGGCGGTAGATGATCAGGGTGATCTTTTAGTTTCTTTCTACAGGTCAAACAACCTGATGCATATTAGCACGAGCACGTTCGACATGACTAACCTCGCCATAAGTGGAGATATTACCAGAAATGGATATGGTGATATGTCATCAGCTTGTTTTGATATGCTAGAGTACTGTGATGGCTATGGTGAAGAAATCATCGAGTACAATCCTGGAACACTAGCCAATGGTACCGGCACCCCACCTGAAGAAAGAATGGTGGCAACCAACGCGCTGGGAATTCCGCAGGAGACTGACGTGATTAACTTCGTTTCTCTCGGTTTCGGTGGAGATCTGATTGTGGAATTGGCAAGCCCCGTCTACAACTTTAATAAGAACGGTGTGTATGTAGACAATGAAAAGTCAATCAACTATGGTGAAAAGTCAATGGCTGATATTGTCATAGTAGAGACAAGCTACGGCCGTAGGCAGTCCAATTGCGGACCAGAGCGCAACAAGAACTATCCAGAAAGAATTGATGTCTATGGTAAGCAATCCTTAGAAGACTCAGAATGGATCTTGCTCTCTGAAGGAGAGTGCAGATCTTCTTTTATCGATGTTGCTCCAGCCATGGAAGCTGGTTTGGACTATGTGAAGTACCTGAAGTTGGTAGATATTACCAATCCTCAATACTTCCCAAGCTCGGCTGATGGCTTTGACGTGGATGGCATCATCATCTGTCCTGGTGAAGTAGTAGCGGCGATAACCGGAGAGGGTCGTGACGGTAGCCCAATTGCCAACGCACGTACGCTCAATGAAGGAGAGGCCTACAGCGAAGATTTCTTCAACAAGGCACCCAACGAAGTATATCAGAATGGAGCTGGTAGGGTTTCAATCTATCCGAATCCAGTAGTATCCAACAACATCAGACTGGCTGTGGATGGAGAATGGGAACTCGCCCAATATGAGATCGTTGACATCAATGGTAGAATCTTGAGTGTCGGCCAGGTAGAGCGACTCAATCCAACCATTACCATGAATAGTATCAATAGTGGCTTATATGTATTGAGAGTGAATGTCGCAGGCCAGCAGCAGGCCATTAAGTTTACTGTTAAGAGATAGCCGAAGCAAGGCTTGAATAGCTTCAAAGGTGCTGCAAGTTGTGGCACCTTTTTTTATGCCTATCGCATTCTTGCTAAAAAATAAAAGGGGGCTGACAACCCCCCTTTACAAATCACCTATTTAACCAAATCACTTTCGTCTTTCGACCTGACATATGCAGAATGTTTATCAGAGACGAAAGGTTGTCTAAGAGACTCCAATAATTTCAAAAAAGTTGGAAGAATGGGCTAGATTAAAAACTCCACTTGATCCTGGTGTAGATAGCACTGCCCGCAGAAGCATATTCACCTTCATCATTATCCGCAAAAAATAGCTGTCCTGTAAAATCAAAGTCCAGATTCTGTTTCAGGGAATAAGTGATGAAGGGGTTAAGAAAAACCGCCTGATCCGAGGGGTAGAATATAGTCGCTATCCCTCCGGTGATCAAGGGGGTGAACTGATACGATCCCTGAACGAAGGTTGAAAGTACATAGGGCGATAGCTCTCTGACGTCAATGTTAGAGTTGGCTGCTCCAGGGTCGATGATATTTGGTGGGTTTTTACTACCCTCAGAATTATACAAAAAGCCTCCGTTGAGATAAAAGGAGCTGACGAAGGAGTAGTCCACTGAGATGGAGGCCAGTAGTTGTGAAGCCCCATAACCCTCTTCCAGCGGTTCAAAATAAGTGAGTTCTCCCTTGAAACCTGCGTTTCCAAGATTACCTGCCCAACCTGTACCTACCGTAAAATTGTTCTTCATAACACCCCCGAAGAATTGAACGTCGTACTGCCCAGCATTCATTTGGTAGCGCAATGCCGAAGTAACCTCACGCCAGCTTCCAGCAACGTTGAAAGCAAACTCAATCTCCGAAGCGAAACCGGTAAATCGTTTAACTCTGAAAGCGTCGCTCCCAGGGCGCTCTTCGTAATCAAAGTCGAAAAATGAATAGGCATTGAAGATATCATTTGGGTTCCAAACCAGATTTTTTCCCCAATTGATTCGCTGACGACCTGCGGTAAACTCCCAGTTGTTTTTGTTATACCGAAGAAAGGCACGATCTATCATAGTATGCAATAGCACTCCTTTCTCATCAATAGGCGTCCAGCTCAGATCGAAATAGTCATTATTGACATCTATAAAGGAAGCGTAGAAAGGATAAAACTCAGTTGCCAAATCACCAAGAAAAAGTCGATTTCGAAACTCAAGCTTTCCCGTCAGTGATTCCGTTGGGTACCAGTGTAAGTTAAGGCGATTGTGAACCAGGTTATCCAGGTAATTTGGAGCGCCATTGTTGACAGTCCAGGTCACCATGTCCTTGATGTAGCCATTCACTTGCAACTTCGGTGCGTCTTGAGCACTGAGACAAGTTGGGAGTAACATGATGAATACCAGTACTAGTCTCATTTCCTCACGTCACTGACAATTTTGCCGTCTTCGAGCGTAATGATCCTCCTTGCCTTGTCAATCACCCTCTGATCATGCGTGCTGAAAATAAATGTCGCTTTCTCCTCATCATTCATTTTAGCCATAATGTCCAGGAGCGATTCGGTAGAATGCGAATCCAGGTTAGCGGTGGGTTCATCAGCAAGTATAAACTTAGGCTTAGAGGCCAAAGCTCTTGCTACCGCAACCCGTTGCTGCTGACCACCAGACAGTTGCGCAGGTCGTCTATCTCGTACTTCACTGATTCCCATTTTAGTTAGCAGCTCGTCGGCACGATCATCCATAGCCGACTGATGAGATTGCTGTAGGAGCATGACAAACTCGACATTTTCCTTTGCCGTTAGCACCGGAATGAGGTTATAGGACTGAAAGACAAATCCAATATTCTTCAATCGGAAATCGGTCAAGTCCGCTTCATTGAGCTCTGCGATATTCACTCCACCTACCGTGATGTACCCCTTCGAGACATTATCAAGCCCGCCGATCATATTAAGTAATGTCGTTTTACCACATCCTGAGGGTCCCACTATGGCAGTGAACTCACCCTCCTCTATAGTCAGCGATACGTCATTGATCGCATGTACAGGAATAGTATCAGGGTTATAGGTCTTACTTACACCTTTCGCTTCGATTACACTCATGATCACAGTTTTCTTATAGCTTCTAATGGATTGAGCTGAATAGCCTTAATCGCAGGATAAACAGCTCCTAAAAATGCCGTGAAAATCACAACCATCATTAGTACTGGGTAGGTAGCATTGGAGATGGATGGATAAAAGATTGCATCCATGCCGTATTGTTCCAAAGCCGTCGCATAGGATGAGAGGTCCATTCCCTTGGTACCCAACCAGAGATTGGTCGCATACCCCATAAATAATCCGATCGGACCCGCGATAAGGGACATCAGGCAAGTTTCAAGGACGATCATTTTAAAAACGCTCTTTTTATGCATGCCTATCGATCTTAGCATTCCGATCTCCTTAGTACGTTCGAGCACGGCCATGAGCATGGTATTGACAATGCCAAAGAGTAGTGCCAGCATGATAATGACGGTAACAATCTGCTTAGTCATCGCCGACTGTTGCTCCATCATATCAAACTCCGGAGCTATTTCCCGATAGGTGCGTACCAAATCAGTAGTGCTCACGCTCAAGTAATCCTTGACTAGCGAAATTTGCTCACTATCGTTGAGAAACACTGCGATCTCATTGATCCCGTCCACACCCGTCAACCGACTGAGGTCGTCGTATCTCACATAGACTCCAGTTTCATTGATCCGAGGAGATTTCGACTTGAATATACCTTCTACTCTGAAGGAAGCAGCTATGATTTCTCTGTCTAGATTCTGTATGGTGATCACTACCTTTGATCTTACTTTCACCTTGAGTTTATCAGCAAGCTTTTCGCTTATCAGAATAGGGTTTCTACTAATAGCCTCAAAATAAGTACCTTCCACCAACAGACTTTCCAAGCCAGTGGTGAGCGCTTCCGCCTCAGGTTCGACTCCATAGATTTGGACTCCAGCATTTGTCTTGGGACTGGCAAGCATCCCATTCGCAATCTGTCGGCTCGACCAGGATTTGATTTCCGGTAGGTCAGAAAGATAAGACTCAAGTCGGTCTACATTTGAAAGCTGAAACTCAAGTCCCGGCTCTATGAGGTAATCGGGATTGTGAATCTGAATATGGGAATAGTCGTGATTTACAGCATTGCGAGAAAAAGCCTCGATGAAGCTGTTGTAGAAAGCAAACATGAAGATAAGCGCCCATACGCCTACGATGATTGCTCCAATGACCACAAAACTACGGCGCTTTGAACGCCAGATATTTTTCCACGCTAGTGATAGTATCATTCTTTCAGCGCTTTAATGATTTTCAATTGCTTAATGGCCAGCATGGGGTAAATCCCTAGAAATAAAGCTATCAATAGGATGCTTAGCCCCTGGTCATAAAAGACCTTTGGGTCAAGTGCGAAGGGCATGATCGCCTCATATCCGAACTTCTCCATGGCTGCTGCCGTCTCGCCTGTCAGGAGGATCGGGTTGGCCCAGAAGTAGACTACTACCGGGGAAGCCGCCAGTAATCCCAGTACCACACCCAGGAATGTCAGCAGCAATATCTCAATGGCCACCATTCCCTGGATTCTGCTTTTCTTCATACCTATAGAATTGAGAATGCCGAACTCATACGTCCGCTCCTTAGTCATCATCAGAAACGTACCGAATATGCCAAAGCCAATGACGCCATATAGTACATAGACCATCACTAGACCTCCGTAGTAGTCAAGCTCAATACCTTGTACAAGATCAGGCATCATCTCTTTCCAGGTCATGGTCTCATACTCCTCATTCTCACCGACCACCTGCGACTTCACCAACGATGTAGCATCAGGATCATCAAGTAGTATCGAATAGCTTGTGATCATTCCCTCTGCCCCGAAGAACGCCTGAGCTGATTTTAGCGGTAGGTAGACCGCACTTTGGTTTAAGTCCGGCACTGGAAACTTCAAAGTGCCTGCCACTGGATACTTTCCCACGGCATTGACACCATGGTAGCCCTGACTGAGTAGCACCAGAGTATCACCTACCCCCAGTTTCAGGTATTCCGATAGGCCCGCTCCAATGAGTACACCATCTGTTGTATTATAAACGCCCTCCTGAAGTTTGTTTTCCAGATATGAAAACTGCGACTCTAATGCTAAATCAACCCCAGTGATCAGCGCTCCTTTGGTCTTGTCTCGATAGGACGCTAGCGCAAATGAGCTGATGCGCGGTACACCCATGATGATCGATTCATCACTTAAATTCATATCCGCAATGGCCGCCTCGGGAAAGCTGTTGTCCAGAATCTTCTCCTCCCAATAGTCGACATGATGAACGCCTATGTGGCCGGTAAGAAATCTTACCGAGTTGTCAATCATACGCTCGTAAGAGCCCAACTGCATGGACTGCATCACGCATGCGAAGAAGACAGCAAATCCTATAGAAGACGCAGTGATCCATGTGCGCTTCTTGTTGCGCCAGATATTTCTCCAGGCCAGCTTAAAATTCATGACTTACTTTAGCTATTCCTCCGATGCTCATTATCGTATGGTTTTGAGGTTTTGAACTGAAAAAAAACTATCCTGTAGGTCAATATCAAATTCGAAATCACCGTAGACAATCACCGTCTTTTGATCAGGGTTTTCTGCGGGCACCATCTCCATCCGTGAAGGAATCGTCCTTCCGCCGATCTCCTTGATATCAGACATAGTCATCGTGTTGACCAGGTACTCATCCTCATCGTAGAACTTCGTCAATAGCTGATAGTAATCATCTTTACTGATATAGGACTCGAGCTTTCCCCATACCACGGCAGCCTCTTCCTTGGGATACAGGACAATCTTCCAGGTATCATACCCGGCGATAGTCGTGTCTCCGGCTAGCTCATGGGTGTAGTCGACTACAGCGGATGACTGATTGACCAGATCATCGTTGGTGAAATCCGATCCCATCCAGCTCTGCATCATCATGGAAGGCGGCATCTTGATTACGCGATCAATGCTCGGCTGCCAGCTCCAAAGCTCACGTTCCCGCTTCAGCGATCCTGTTCCCTTGTCCCTGGCAGGTGCTGTGATGAGCACCAGGCTGTATTCGGTTCCCTTTGACCATGTTTTCATGGTGATCTCCCTAGTCCACTTGGGCCGAACGATCCGCATGGTCATCGTGCCCCTATTGGACTTTCCCTGCATTTTCTCATCAGCCTTTTTAATTATCTCAGTGGCGTCCTGAGCTTGCAGTCCAACGCTTGCAGTCATTAATATGCCTATCAACAGTCGTTTCATTTTTTGCAGTATTTTGAAATTAGATATCCTTCGAAATCGTCAAGCTGATAATCCTCTTTGACGAAGAGCTTTTGCATGCCCACCCCATCAAACACGGCTGCTAATATCCGTGCCTCTTCTTTAGGGTTTGGTATCCCAATATTGGTTAAGAGCTGCTCAAAAAGGATGAGATAGCCGCTGAGTTTGCTGACAGCCAGATCATGAATAAAGGCAAATCGCTCTACCTGAATAGCCAGACTAGTGATGAGCTTCCAAAGCTCCAGATTATCTCGTAGTTCCCTAAAGGTGTAG
The DNA here is from genome assembly GCA_965229505.1 of Cyclobacteriaceae bacterium. Lineage (GTDB taxonomy): Bacteria > Bacteroidota > Bacteroidia > Cytophagales > Cyclobacteriaceae > UBA6059. The sequence goes on along the minus strand of OZ245881.1, from coordinate 3,175,799 downwards.
CGGATGATGTTCTCCAACATGATGGCAGGGTCGTCATTGATGATCTGCTTCATGAGATCCTCCTCACCTTTGCTCAATGAAGCAACTAGTTCTTTGAGCAACTCTTCCTTGCTGTCGAAATAATTATAAAGGAGTCCCTTGGAATAACCCGCTTCTATGGCAATCTGGCTAATAGTCGTAGCTTCATAGCCATGGGTCCCAAATAGCTGAAGTGCGGCAGACATGATCTTCTCTCTCGCCAGGTCTCTTATTTCTTCAAACTGTGCTTTACTCCGCGGGCTCATCCTTATGACTAAACGGTTGGTCAATCATAAAGTTAGCATTTTATTCTTTAGTTACGCATAGTTTAAGCAAAACCTAACGGCAGACTTCAGCTCGATGATGGTGATTCCAATCCAAGGTCTGTGGCTCACAGACCTATCATGGCACGGGTAACTGTGAACAGGACGGATCAAAGACCATTGTGCCGCTGATTTTGCAATAGACGCTTATCCGTAAACATGTCTGTGTGCCACAGACATGGGAGGCTGGAGTGGGTTTTAGAGTATCAAGCTGATTTGAGCTCGATGATGGTGATTTCCGGTAGGATGCCTACACGACCAGGATAGCCGATGAAGCCAAACCCTCTATTGACGTAGAGGTACTGGTTGCCTTCTTGGTAAAGGTCGGCCCACTGCTTGTACATCCACTGCGACGGGCTCCAGCGGAAGTCGCCGATCTCTACGCCGAATTGCATGCCATGCGTATGTCCGGCAAGCATGAGGTCAATATCGGGATGGGTAGGTCGTACCTGCGCATCCCAGTGGCTGGGATCGTGAGATAACAATATTTTCACAGGAGCCTCTTCACTGCCAGCGTAGGTTTTTTCAAGATCACCATATTTCTGAAAGCGTCCTCCGCCCCAGTTTTCGATACCAAGTATCGCGATCTTCTCACCGCCAGTCTCAATAAACCTATTTTCATTGAGCAGGATATCCCAACCCATTTGCTTCTGTGTCGTGATCAGGTCTTGTAAATTCTTCTTCTTGGCCTGATCGGAACTCCATGAGCTGTAGTCGCCATAGTCATGATTACCAAGTGTCGAATAAACCCCCAAAGGCGCTTTCAGCTTGTTGAAGATGTCGACATAGTCTTTCACCTCCTCTGTCTTATTGTTGACCAGGTCTCCCGTAAAGAAAATGACATCCGGCTTTTCTCCTAATAGCATATCTACTCCACCTCGTACAGCCAGCTTATCAAAGAAACTTCCACTATGGATATCTGAGAGTTGGCCTAGTCGGATACCGTCAAAGGCCTTGGGTAAGTTGGGTAGTGTGATGACCTTCTTTCGGATACGGTAATCATATGCGCCACTAATGATGCCGAAACCCATGATCGCCGCAGGGGTAGCTGTCGCGATTACTGCCGTCTTGGCCAGAAAATCAGAACGACTTGGCGAGAAGCCGTCATCACCGCCCGAAGAACCACTGAACTTTGAGTACAGACCTGAGAATAATCTAATGACATCATCCAGTACCAGAAATAATGAACCGAAAAGCTTCGCCATGAAATTGCCAAAGATGAAGACCAGAATGACGCTCCTCAGCGACTTCAACTGCGAAATATCGAGCAGATTGTAGGCCAAAATTCCCAATAGGGAGAGGGCCGTCAAACTCCAGTAAAAAGCATAAACCCATCTCTTTGCCCCACTGGAGAGATCGCTAGTGACCGTCCTTACAGCCTGGAATACATACCAATCCAGTACCAACGTAAGTACAAAAAATAAGGAGATCACAAAGAATCGATTCATGATATAATCAACATAGAGGCAGTGGAAAAGTTTGGATGGTAATCGCTACTATGTGCGATCCCATCCAAAATTATCAATTAAGCTATTTTCAAATAACGATTGACTTTGGCCATGAGCAAATACATCACTGGCACAATCACCAAAGTCAGGAAGGTCGCAAATGCCAGACCGAATATAATCGTCCATGACATTGGCCCCCAGAAGATCACATTGTCCCCTCCCATGTAGAAATCAGCGTCATATTGTCCAAAGAACTTAACAAAGTCAATGTTGATGCCGATTGCCAGCGGTATCAATCCGAGGATGGTAGTGATAGCCGTTAGCAATACTGGTCTTAATCTTGTACGACCAGCTTCTGATATAGCCACTACAATTTCATTAAAAGGCAGCTTTTCTACGCCAAGCTTCTCAGCCCTACGCCTCCTGCTCAGTTCTATGAAGTCTATTAATACTATGGCGTTATTCACTACTATTCCCGCCAGGGAAATGATCCCGATCATGGTCATAATCACCACAAAGTCCATCTGGAATATGACCAGGCCAAGGAATACCCCAATGGTACTCAAGAGCACAGATGTCATAATAATGAAAGGTGCAGTCACCTTATTGAACTGTGAAACAATGATCATAAATATCAGGAATACTGCCAATACAAGGGCGCTGCTCAGGAAGGCCATCTCTTCGGCTTGCTTTTCCTGCTCACCACCGAACTTAAACTCATAGCCTCGCGGCATTTCGAAATCTGCCAGATGCGCCTTGATCTGATCATTGACTTCCGTAGGGTTGTAGCCGCCCAGTACATTGGAGCTCAGGGTAATCACGCGCTTCATATCTATACGTCTGACTGACCCATAAGTGGAGCTAAGATCGGCTCTGGCTATCGCACTGATCGGCACCTGATGCATCTTGCCATCCGCCTGATCACGGAAGGTGATACTCTTGTTCATTAAGGCATCCATATCATAGCGATACTTCTCTTTCAGACGCAGCTGAATCTCATAGTCATCTTCACCTCGCTTATATTTCGAGATCTCTTTACCAAAAAGTGAGGTTCTAATCTCGTTGGCAATATTGGAGGTCGAGACCCCAAATCTCCTCGCCTTTTCGCGATCAATATCCACAATCAGTTCAGGTTTGCCGGTCTCCATATTGGTTTTGAGGTATTCTATACCCTCTATCCCGGATTCATTGATGTAATTCTTCATGCGCTCAGTCAGCGCTATCAGTTCCTCCACATTGTCACCAGACACCTCGATGGCTATGGGTTTCCCGGTAGGTGGACCGGCCGCATCTTTGTCTATCGTAATAGATACGCCGGGATATTCACCTATCTCCTCTCGCACCTTATTGAGTACCGCATCAGTGAGCTGAATATCACCGGTAGCGGGATCAACACGCTCCTTAAACTCGGTGAAGTTGACCGTAATTCTGGCTTTGTTGGGAGTCTCTGCCTGACCCACTGCCGAGGGGTCATTAGGATCGGCCGTGTCCTGACCTACCTTGGTCACTACCGACTCCACCATATACATGTAGGGCGCTATAATCTCCCCTACCCGCTGCTCAGCTTTCTTGGTGAACTCATTAGTCGTCTCTATGTCGGTCCCTACCGGAAACTCAATAAATACGTTGACGTACTTCGGCTGATTGACCGGGAAAAAGATCACCTTCGGGGTGAATGCTATCATCAAACCAATCGCCCCAAAGAGCGCCAGAAATGTCCCAAAGAAAAAGAAGTATGGATTTTTCCCTCGCAGTGCGAAAGTGAGTGTACTATTATAAATACCCTCCAACCAGGGGAGAAAGATCGCTTGAAACCTCTCGGCGAGCGGAGTGAGTACATACACGTTTAGTACAATCAAAATGCCAAGCAGAACCAGTAAATTCCCCATTACGGTAAAGCCTACTACTAACATAATGGCTCCCAAGGTCCATGAGAGCAAGGTGTTTCTCCAAACTTTCTTGAAGACCACTTCTGACTTACCCACCTTCATGAAGGTGTAGATAAACACTGGATTGATCACCAATGCTACGAACAGGGATGAACTTAATGTAATGATCAACGTAATGGGCAGGAAGCGCATGAACTGGCCCATCAAACCAGGCCAGAAGGCCAATGGCAAGAATGCCGCCAGCGTGGTAGCTGTTGATGAAATAATTGGAAGAGCCACCTCTCCCACGCCTTGCCTGGCTGCCTGCATGGGTTTCACCCCCTGCTCCATTAGTCGATAGACGTTCTCCACCACCACTATACCATTGTCCACCAGCATGCCCAGCGCCATAATCAAGGAAAAGAGCACCATCATGTTGATGGTCACGCCAAATGCACCTAAGATCAAAAAGGCCATGAACATGGATAATGGAATGGCTATTCCCACAAATAATGCGTTGCGTGTACCAAGGAAAAACAGGAGTACGAGTACAACCAGAATCACACCCGAAATGATATTGTTCTCCAGATTGCTCACCTGCTCGCGGGTCATGTCAGACTGATCATTGGTGATCACCACATCCAAATCCGCTGGTAAATAGTTCGCCCTCACATCATCCAATACCGCATTGATCTTTTCTGTGGCTATTAGCAGGTTTTCCCCGCTACGCTTCACCACATCCACCATTACCACGGGATTACCATTGAGTCTGGCATAATTGGCCTTCTCTTTATAGTCAAATATGACCTCAGCTATATCCTTGAGATAGACTATGTTACCCTTTTCGTGCTTTACAATAATCTCCTCCATCTGTATAGGCTCGTCAAATTCGCCAAGTACCCTTATCGTTCGCCTCACGCCATCATCTAAAAGGCTGCCACCTGAGAGGGTGATATTCTCAGCTCTCACAGCATTTTCAATGTCTGAAAAGCTGATGTTGCGAGCTTCCATCAGATAGGGATCTACATTGATCTGTACTTCTTTTTCATCAATACCACGTATTTCTACCTTGCTGATCTCAGAGATTTTTTCGATCTCATCCTCCAGAAATTCAGCATACTCGTTGAGTTCCTCAAGCGAATAGTCACCTGAAAGGTTGATATTCAGAATAGGAAATTCGGAGAAGTTGAGCTCGAATATATTCGGATCGGCAGGCAAATCAGACGGCAAGTCCGGCTTGGCTCTGTCTACTGCATCCTTCACCTTAGTAAGCGCATCCTCTATATTGGTCTCTGCTTGAAACTCTACGATGATCGTGCTGTAGTCCTGCACTGATGTCGACTTGATATTGTCGACCTCAGAGATGGTATTGACCTCCTTTTCAATTGTCCGGGTGACCAGGTTTTCCATATCCACAGGCGAATTGCCGGGGTATGAAGTCCCTATGTACACGATGGGTTGCTCAATTTCAGGATAACTATCCTTGGGCAGGCTTATATAGCTATTGATGCCCATCACCACAATCAGGAACGTAATAAAGTAGACTGTCGTCCTGTTGCTGAGTGATAGGTTAGTTAGCCCAAATGTCTTGTCTTGCTTGGATTCGTTGAGATCCATATTACTGATAGTATTTGAGTTTCCAGATTTAATTAAGACCGAGCTGCGTACCCGCGAGTTTCACCTCTACACCATCGGTGAGCTCTCTGAAACCCTGGTGTATTATTTTCTCGCTACCGCTAATGCCGCCAACCAGTTCCGTCTTGCTATTGTAAGTCAGACCTGTTTTTACATGCAGCTTATGAGCTTTGAGTGCATCATCGCTCTGCGTAAGCTGATATACAAACGTTCCCTTGTCATCACTCTGAATAACATTAGTAGGTACCACAAACGCCTCTTCAGTGAAATAGTCCCTTAGGGTCATCACCACCACCTGATTTGGTTTCACAGTGAAATCTACGGGGGGTAATGCTACCTCAATATTGAACGTCCTGTTTTGGCTGTTGATCACTTGCGATACTGAAAGCACCTTAGTGGAAACCTCCTTGTCAAGAGACGGAAAATAAACGGTAACCTTATCACCAGACTCAAACTTGCCAATATACGCCTCGGACACATCCGCCTGGATGTACATATCATCAGGCTTCACGATGCGGATGAGTGGCATACCCATTGAGGCCATCTCGCCTTCATTGACAGGTATCTCATCTATGCTACCGCTGAATGGCGCTCTTAAGACTGCCTGAGCCCTCTGCGACTCAAGCGTTTTCAATCGACGTTGTAAGGATTCTACCGCATTCTTTGATTCCAGATATTGAATCTCAGTGCCTATGTTTTTATCCCACAGATTAGATTGTCTCTTGAAAACTATCTCGGCCAGCTCAAGCTGCGTCTCGATCTCCTGTATGTTGTTTGCGATTATATCCGAGTTGAGTACCAGTAGCACCTGACCTTTAGATACGTTCTGGCCTTCTTTAACCTTAATCTGCTCTATTTTACCCATGGTCTCCGCACTCATCATTACGTTTTTTCTTGACTGCACGGCACCCCGGATCTCCACCTTGTGCTCAAATACACCTTTGGCCACAGGAGTGGCAGACACGAGCACTATATTGTTTTCATTCTTGCCAAATGATGGGTCGAGGGCTGAGATTTCTGATTCAAGCTCTCGCATTTGCGCTTTTAGAGCATTGCTCTCCGAGCGGAGTGACTCAAGTTTGGCTTTTTTCTCCTCTAGCTCACCACCAGATTCTCCCCCACAGGAAGTCGCGAAGGCTAAGATGGTTAATATGCTGATGTAGTTTAGTACTTTCATTGTTGGAGTTTTTGTATAGTTAGTTCAATAGTATTCCAAGCGCCTTCTTCAATTCGACACGCGCCACCAGCGCATCATAGAGGGCGTTTTGATAGTTGAGTTGGGCTGTTTTATAGGCGGCATCCGCGTCAATGACTTCTATGTTTTGACCGACACCCTCCTGGTATTTTATTCTGGTAATGTCGAAGACCTCCCTTGCCAGTGCCACGTTTTCCTGCTGGGTATTAAGTCGCTCGATATTATTGTTCAAGTTGATCTTGGATTGCATGATCTCGAGATCAATAGAGTTCTCAAGAAACTGCTGATTACGATCAAGCTGCTGCAACTCGATCTTCTTCTGCTGAATGATATAGCTCTTCTGTAGGCCGTCGAATATGGGAATATTCATAGTGAGCCCCCAGTTAGAATAATCAAACCATACCTGATCATTTCCAAAATCGGTGAGGTCTGAGAAGTTATTAGTACCGCTATTGAATCCCGCATTGAAGTTGGCCTGGATATTGGGCATATAAGCAACCTTATATCTTTTAGCATCAAGACTCACCAGGTTTTTGTTGGTATTCAGGATGTCATATTCGATCCTCTTGACATAGTCAAAACCAGATAAATCCGCGTCGATTGGTTCCATCTTGATTTTCTCAAGATCACCTTCCAGCACTAGCGGCTCATCCACTGGCATGCCCATCTGAAATTTGAGTTGCGCCACTATTGTGACCAAAGATTCAGTTGATGTCTTGAGATTGGTTTTGATATTGTTATACTCGATTTTCACCCTGTTCACATCGATCTTCTCGGCAAATCCATTGTCGTAGAGCAATTGTGTCTCCTTCAACAAGCTGTCAAGTCGCTGGTAGTTCGTCACTAGCAGCTCCAGATTCTCCTGAGAGATCAGTACAGCGTAGTAGGACTTCTCCACAGCCTCGGCCACATCTATTTTCGTTTTAATTTGCTCCTTAGCAGAAACCTCCTGAAAAGTGGCGGCTGCTTTCAAGCCTACGAAGTAAGATCCGTCAAATACCAACTGAGATACCTGAACACCTGCCCTTGCGGTATAGTCTGTACCAAAAGCGGCAGGGATAGGAGTGGTATCAATGTCTGGTATGTTTTCAATCAAGCCTTCCTGAAGCAGCACCTGATAGGTCACCGGAGAGATGAAGTCAGTAATGAAGTTCGTCTGAATTGCGAGGTTTTGAGTGAAGTTGATATCCGCATTGATTTGCGGTAGCCCGATAGAACGGTACTCACCTACATTTGCTTTACTGATATCTACTTCCAGCTCGGCAATCTTCAGCTGTGGGTTGTTTTCGATAGCGTATTCTATACACTGCTGCAGATCGAACGTTCTGGACTCCTGGCCGATCGCCCTGTTACTGACGCCAGCAAGAGCTACCAAAACCAGTGCTATCAGCTTTATACTATTGTTCATTGGACGCCTCCTTTTCTGAGGCATACGCCACTTTTTCCTCATAGAGCGACCTGCCCTTTTCGGTGAGTATTCCATAAATAAAATGTTCAAGTATTTGAGTTTGTACCTTTGCAAAATCGAATCTGGCCCTTGGGAAGATATGTTGATCAAAAATCATCTGGAATTGCTCCAGCCGCATGATTGCCAATACTTCGATGTTGATCTCATTTCTAAAAAAGCCTTCTTTTATTCCGCGCTCGAGATTTTCAGTGATTGTCCGTTTAAATGCGTGTTCCTTGAAATCCAGATAAATCTCCCAGGCCTTAGTGTGATATTTCTGTAGTTCGAAAAGGATCGCTGGGTTGATGTTGGTCATGTTTCGACGAATGCACCTTGAAATTTCAAACAGCTCATCCAGTGCATTTTGGCTACCCTGGCTTATCTCAGCAATCTCACGCTGCTCCTGCTCTAGCATATGTCTAGTCGCCCGGGTTACGATTTCATCTTTATCACTGTAGTACTGGTAGATCGTCTTTTTTGATATCCCCAGGCCTTTGGATATGTCATCCATAGTAACACTCCGCATTCCGTAGAGTCGGAAGAGTTCATCAGCCTTTTGAATTATTTTTTCTTTCGTATCCAATTCATTCTTTCTTTACACTGCCTTAACACGAAGGAAACTTTAAAGTTTTCTAAAGTTTCCATGTGGTGTCAACGGAGGTCGACCAGGATAGTTTTATTATTCTGAAAATATTTCTTGGGTAATCCGAATGTATCTTTACCCAATTGATCACTAGTCAGACCAAGTCGTACATCAAATCTGAATTGCCAAAGCACTCATTTATAGAAACCCCGGCAGGGGTATTGCGATATATTATCTCCGGGGAAGGTCCAAAAACCTTGATAGCTTTTCATGGCTTTGGACAAGAGGCTAAAGTGTTTGACAACTTTTCCATTTCACTTAGCCTTGAATACACAGTCTACAGTTTTGACCTCTTCTATCATGGCATGAGTAGTAGGACTGTCGAGAGACCTTTGACAAAAGAGCTTTGGTCCTCTGGTTTCAACCAATTCTGCATCAAAGAATCAATTAAATCATTTGAGGTCTTAGGCTTCAGTTTCGGAGGCAGATTTGCGTTAGCAGCCATGATGACCAGACCGCTTCAATGCGAAAAAATACATCTACTGGCTCCTGATGGTGTCAATTCTTCTTTTTGGTATGAGATTGCCACGCTCCCTGGCGTCTCAGAAAAAGTATTCAAGCGTCTTCTAAGCCAACCTACCCAGCTCATTCGATTCATACGGCAAGCACAGAAACTAAAGCTCATGCCAGCAAGCACACTGAAGTTTGTTATGAATCAGCTGGAGACAGAGGAACAACGCAACCTCATCTACCTGACCTGGACCATGTTTAAGCCGTTGAAGTACAGTCAGAAAGAACTTGCAAGTACGATTAACAGGCATGAAATACAGACCATTTTCTATTTGGGTAGGTATGACAAGATCATGTCAGAGGAGAAGTTTGCTTCATTTGCCAGGCAGCTCAATTTCCACCGAAAGTTTATTGTCAATTGTGGGCACGAACAGCTCATTCCTAAATCAATTCCTTTCTTCCTTAAATAGGCAAGCTGCCTCTAAATAATTCTTACTTTTGCGGCATATTCTAGCCGCATGATTTCCTTTTTCAAAAACCCCCACCACCTACATTTTGCAGTTCAGCATAAGCAAGCCTTCAGCAGCGATGATATCGCCAAACTGAGCTGGCTGTTCGGTAACGCCACCTTGCTCCAGGAAGCGCAACTGGATGGTATATTTTTAGGGCCCAGAAAAGAAATGATTACCCCTTGGAGTACCAATGCTGTAGAGATTACGCAGAACATGGGACTAGAAGGAATAGAGCGAATCGAAGAGCTCTTCGTTCATGATGGAGGGACTTTTGATCCGATGCTGAAAGCTGTCTACCACAACCCGGCTCGGAGTATTTTTGATATCGAAGTAGCACCTCATCCTATCCTTGATGTGGAAGATATAGCTACCTACAATCAGAGCGAAGGACTAGCCCTGACGGATGATGAAGTGGATTATCTCCTGGGAGTAGCTAAGCAATTGGGAAGACCACTTACCGATAGCGAAGTATTTGGCTTCTCTCAGGTCAACTCTGAGCACTGCCGCCATAAAATATTTAATGGATCTTTTGTCATCGATGGCAAAGAGCAGCCCAGTACGCTTTTCCAACTCATTAAAAAAACCTCAAAAAAGCAGCCCGGCAGACTGGTTTCCGCTTACAAGGACAATGTGGCTTTTGTCAAGGGGCCGGTGGTTCAGCAGTTTGCACCTAAGACGCAAGACAAGCCCGACTATTTCACTCAAAAGGATTTCGCATCAGTACTTTCTCTGAAGGCTGAAACACACAACTTTCCCACTACCGTAGAACCTTTCAACGGTGCAGCTACCGGCTCGGGAGGCGAGATTCGCGATAGAATGGCGGGTGGACAAGGAAGCGTACCATTGGCAGGCACTGCCGTATATATGACCTCTTATTCCAGGCTTGAGGAGGGTCGATCATGGGAGCAAAATGCCCCTGAGCGGCCATGGCTCTATCAAACACCTGCTGACATTCTTATTAAAGCCTCTAATGGCGCCAGCGATTTTGGTAACAAATTCGGTCAACCATTGATTTGCGGTAGCGTCCTGACCTTCGAACATCAGGAAGGCGAGGACACCTTTGGCTTTGACAAAGTGATCATGCAGGCCGGTGGTGTGGGCTATGGCAAGGAGAGCGATAGTATCAAGCAAGAGGTAACCAAAGGAGATAAGATCGTCATACTTGGCGGGGACAACTACCGCATTGGTATGGGTGGTGGTGCAGTCTCCTCAGTTGATACCGGTGAGTTCGCCAATGCGATCGAGCTCAATGCAGTCCAGCGGTCCAATCCCGAGATGCAAAAGCGGGTAGCCAATGCCGTTCGCGCGATGACAGAGATGGATGTTAATCCAATCGTCTCAATTCACGATCATGGTGCGGGTGGCCACCTCAACTGTCTCTCAGAGCTGGTTGAAGATACGGGTGGACAGATAGCGGTCAGCAAGCTTCCGGTAGGTGACCCTACCCTATCGGAAAAAGAGATCATCGGAAACGAGTCGCAGGAGCGCATGGGACTGGTGATCAAAGAAAAAGACATCAATTTACTCAAGGCAATCGCCGAAAGAGAACGTTCACCAATGTTTGAGGTCGGCGAAGCTACGGGAGATCATAAGTTTACCTTCACGGGTAGAGAAGGTAAGAATCCAATAGACTGGGAACTCTCTCACATGTTTGGGTCATCACCTAAAACTGTGCTTACCGACGACTCCTCTACCAAAGTCTTCAGCAAGTTGAACTACGACGCGGAAAAGGTCGAGGAGTACCTCAAAGCCGTCTTGCAGCTTGAGGCTGTAGCTTGCAAAGACTGGCTGACCAACAAAGTAGATCGCTGTGTCACGGGTCGGGTCGCTACGCAGCAAACTACCGGTGAGATCCAGCTACCGCTAAACAACGTAGCAGTAATGGCGCTGGATTTTGTCAGCAACAAAGGTGTGGCTACCTCCATCGGTCACGCGCCAATCCCCGCGATGGTAGACGTTGCAGCCGGTTCGAGGCTGGCGATCACCGAAGCACTTACCAATCTTATTTGGGCACCCATCGCAGACGGCCTGTCAGGAATCTCTCTGAGTGCCAACTGGATGTGGCCCGCCAAAAACGATGGTGAAAACTACCGGCTTTATAAGGCGGTCGAGGCGGTCAGCGCCTATGCCATTGCACTTGGCATTAATATACCTACCGGAAAGGACTCACTGTCAATGACACAGAAGTACCCTGATGGAACAAAGGTACTGGCCCCTGGTACAGTCGTGATTTCTTCAATAGGCGAAGTGACGGATATCAACAAAGTAGTTACTCCTGAGCTCAAAAAAGTTGATGATACTGTGCTCCTATATGTACCTATCGGAAATCAAAAGCCAACGCTGGGTGGTTCCTCATTGGCACAAATCATTGGACAACTAGGCACTGAGACACCTGATATTTCAAGTCCTGACTATTTCAAGAATTTATTCAGCACTATACAATCCACGATTGACGAGGAATTAATACTGGCAGGGCATGATGTTAGTTCAGGAGGTCTGATCACCACCTTGCTTGAAATGAATTTTCCTAATTCATCCGGCGGCATGTCTATAGATCTCACTGAAATGCAAGGAGATGCTGTCGAGCAGCTCTTTAACGAAAACCCAGCCTTAGTTATTCAGTGTCACAAGGAGACCAAGGCAATGCTTGATGATCACGGTATCCAGTATCTTGAGATTGGAGCTCCTCAACGAGCACGGAAGGTGAGTGTCAAATCCGCAAATCTCGATCTCAACCTTGATATAGACTCATACAGAGACATCTGGTACAAGACTTCTTTCTTACTTGACAGCAAGCAGACCCTACAGGAATTAGCCCAAACAAGGTTCAAGAATTATAAAACTCAAGCATTAGCTTATTCATTCCCTGAAGGTTTTTCTGGTAAGCTTACTGACATGGGACTTACAGCCACCCGCACATCAACCACTGGGCTAAAGGCCGCTATCATCCGTGAAAAGGGTGTCAATAGCGATCGTGAAATGGCGTATATGCTGCACTTAGCAGGTTTTGATGTCAAGGACGTACACATGACCGACCTCATCAGCGGTCGTGAAACTTTAGAGGACATCCAGATGATTGTCTTTGTTGGTGGATTCTCCAACTCTGATGTGCTTGGCTCAGCCAAGGGTTGGGCCGGTGCTTTCAAGTATAATGAGCGAGCTAAAAAAGCCCTGGACGCATACTATGCCAGACCCGACACTTTGAGCCTGGGTGTGTGTAATGGTTGTCAGTTGATGATGGAACTCGGTCTGATCTTTCCTGAGCTAGCAGATCATCATCCCAGAATGCTGCATAATGAGTCCGGGAAGTTCGAATGTACTTTCACAGCTGTGACGATCGCTGGCAACAGCTCTGTGATGCTTAGCACCTTGGCAGGTTCTAAATTAGGCATCTGGGCCGCCCATGGAGAAGGTAAGTTTGGCTTTGATAGCAAAGTGAGAGACTACAATGTGATTGGCAACTATCATATCAATCAGTACCCTGCCAATCCTAATGGGTCAGAAGACGGAGCAGCCATGGTCTGCTCTGATGATGGTAGGCATTTGGCAATGATGCCTCATCTTGAGCGATCGATGTTCCCATGGAACTGGCCACACTACCCCGCAGATCGGAAAAATGATGATGTTTCGCCCTGGATTGAAGCTTTCGTGAACGCTAGAAAATGGGTTGAAAAACATCAGCGATAAACAGCTTCATTTTTATGAATCAATCTTTTCATTTTAAAAAAATCAACCTACTTTTGTGATCCCAAATTCAAGGGTATAGCTTGTCCGATGGTGTAACTGGCAACACGTCTGATTTTGGTTCAGAAGAGTCCAGGTTCGAGCCCTGGTCGGACAACATAAATTGGGATCCCGGTTTAATCGCCGGGATTCTTTATTTGGTTGAAACGAGAAACAAAAGAAAATGTCCTCAGTAAAGATTTTTGCAGGTACCGGCTCAAAATTCCTAGCTGAGAAAATTGCGCAGTTTTACGGAAAGCCGCTAGGTAAGTCAACCTCACAGAAGTTTAGTGACGGTGAGTTGTCATTTGGATTCAATGAATCTGTTCGCGGTTGTGACGTATTCTTAATTCAATCTACCTGCGCTCCTACCGACAATCTTGTAGAGTTATTATTGATGATCGACGCGGCTCGCAGAGCTAGCGCAAAATATGTTACCGTAGTAGCTCCCTATTTTGGCTATGCCAGACAAGATCGTAAGGATAAGCCAAGGGTCTCTATCGCAGCTAAGCTTATGGCTAACCTGCTCACATCCGCTGGTGCGAATCGTGTGATGACCTGTGATCTACATGCCGGTCAGATCCAAGGTTTCTTTGATATTCCGGTAGATCACCTTGACGGCTCAGCCATCTTTGTGCCCCACTTGAGAAGCCTTCAATTGGACAACCTGATCTTTGCTTCTCCCGATGTAGGAGGTACTGCAAGAGCAAGAACCTATGCGAAGTATTTCGAAGTGGAGATGGTGGTCTGTGACAAGCATCGTAAGCGTGCCAATGAGATTGCTTCTATGCAGATCATTGGTGACGTGACTGATATGGACGTAGTGTTAGTCGATGATATCATTGATACTGCAGGCACTATTTCCAAAGCGGCCAACCTTATCAAAGAGCGGGGTGCAAGATCGGTAAGAGCCATCTGTACACATCCGGTGCTTTCTGGTAAGGCCTATGAAAACATAGAAGGGTCCGAGCTGGAAGAACTGATCGTCGCAGATACAATTCCGCTAAGAAAGGAAAGCAGCAAGATTCAGGTATTGTCAGTGGCTGACCTGTTCGCCAAGGCGATCCGGCGCATTCATGACCATGAGTCAATCAGCTCCCTTTTTATTAATTAAGCAACAATTAAACAAACATATATTTTATGAAAACTATTGAGATTATAGGGTATAAAAGAGCAAATCTCGGCAAAACAGAGTCCAAAAGACTTAGAGCCGAAGGTAATGTACCATGTGTCGTGTATGGTTCAGGTGAGCAGATTCACTTTTACTCGCCAATGATCCTTTTCAGAGACCTGGTATATACCAATGAGGCTCGTTTCGTACAGTTAAATATTGAAGGAGTAGAAAAGAGATGTATTCTTAAGGACATCCAATTTCACCCGGTGAATGAGATTATTCTTCATGCGGACTTCTTTGAATTAACTGCTAAGAAGATCGTGAAAATGGAGATTCCTGTGCGTATGAACGGAACTCCTCCTGGCATCCAAAAAGGTGGTAAGCTGGTAGTCAAAGTACGTAAGCTGATCGTTCAGGCACTTCCAATGGACATGCCGGAATACATCGAGGTAAATGTTGAGAAGCTTGACCTTGGGAAGTCTGTGAAAGTAGGAGAAGTTGAAACCAACAACTTTGAAATCATGAACAGTCCTCTGGTAACCATCGCTTCTGTAGAAGTCCCAAGATCGCTAAGAGGTAAGGACGAGGATGAAGAAGGAGATGAGGAAGATGGCGAAGAGTCAACTGAGGAAGCTTCAACAGAAGCAGAATCTTAAAATATTTTAGCTCGCTAACGAATCAAAGTCCCGGCTCACAAGTCGGGACTTTTTTATTGTTCTTGTTTTTAGCTTTGCAATTAGAAACCTAAATGTGAAATGAAGTATTTGATAGCAGGTCTGGGGAATATTGGGACAGAGTATGAGCTTACAAGGCACAATATTGGTTTTATGGTCCTGGATAGGTTGGCCGATGACCACTCTGTAGAGTTTAAAGTGGAAAAGCTTGCTTCCACAGCGCTGGTCAAACATAAGGGTCGGCAACTTTATCTTATCAAGCCCACCACCTACATGAACCTAAGTGGGAGAGCTGTAAACTACTGGATGCAGCAACATAAGATCACCAAACAAAACCTGTTGGTGGTGACTGATGACATTGCATTGCCATTTGGCAGCCTGAGAATGAGGGGAAAGGGCTCAAGTGCCGGGCACAATGGCCTGAAGAACATCGAAGAAATGACTGGTGGTGCAGACTATCCCCGGCTAAAGTTTGGGGTGGGCAATGACTTCCACAAAGGCCAGCAGGTGGATTATGTTCTGAGCAACTTCTCAACCGAGCAACAAAAAAGCCTTATCGAACATATAGACAAGGCTTGTGCTATGATACTATCCTTTGCTAGTATCGGTATCCAAAGGACTATGGGGGAATTTAACGACTAATCATCATCGTCTTCCTGATCCCCGTCCTCCATTGAGTCGGTGAATTCGTCCTTGAGATTGCCATCATCATCGTAATCATCATCATCTTCGATGATTCGCTCTGCCTCTACGAGGGTCATTCTGATAAGATAGTAGATATCATCTGTCTCAAAGGGTAGTGCAGATACGTATTTTCCCTCCTTATTGGTGTATTTCACCAGATTATCAGCAAAACCGTAGGGATAGTTTAGTTTAACCTGATTGAGGATGTCCTCCGGCAAGGCATCATAGTCTTTGACAATTCGCTTTTTGTTCGTTGCGTTCATATTTGATTCATAATCATGACCAAATATAGGAGCCACTTGCTTGATTCAAAATAATACGGCAAAAACTTGAAATTATTTTTTAGCTGATTGCTGAGCCATTTTGGGTCAACTCATCAGGCTGTAGCAATCGAATTGAACCATCTACATCCTCTGCCATCAATATCATTCCCTCACTTTCAAATCCCATGATCTTGCGAGGAGCCAGATTGACTAAAATTGTCACTTGCTTGCCCACCATCTCTTCGGGTGAGTAATGCTTAGCTATTCCACTCAGTACGGTGCGCTGATCGATACCCGTATCTACCTTAAACTTCAGGAGCTTGTTGGACTTAGGAACGGCCTCTGCCTCGAGGATAGTACCAGTGCGGATATCCATCTTCAAAAAATCATCAAAATTGATCGTCTCTTTCTGTGGAGCTACTGCTGCGGTCTCTTCCATTTCTACTTCTGGTGTTTTGAGTTTATCTATTTGTTTGGCTATTATTTCGTCCTCCACTTTTTCAAAGAGTAGCGTGGCTTTATTCAGTTGATGACCTTCTTCAATTAATGCCGTGCTGCCTGCGGTCTTCCAGCCGGTGTTTTGATAATTGAGGATACTCTCCAATCTCTTGCTTGTAAACGGCAAAAAAGGCTCGCATAAGATGGTGAGATTTGCAGCAATCTGAGCGGCGATATTCAAAATAGTCTTTACCCGGCTCTCATCTGTCTTCATCAGCTTCCACGGCTCTGTATCCGCCAGGTACTTGTTTCCCAGTCGGGCCAGGTCAATCAGATGGCTTTGAGCCTCCCTAAACCTAAACTGGTCAATAGAATCAGCAATACTTGCCGGAAACTGCGCAATTGCATCGATCGCACTTTGATCGATTGATTCCACGGTACCTTGAGCAGGCACCTTACCATCAAAATACTTATGTGTTAGCACAACAGCTCTGTTGATAAAGTTGCCAAAAATGGCAACCAGCTCATTGTTGTTCCGAGCCTGAAAGTCTTGCCAGGTAAAGTCACTATCCTTAGTCTCTGGCGCGTTGGCACAAAGTGCATATCTCAGCGCATCCTGCTGGTCTTTGAACTCCTCCAGGTACTCATGCAGCCAGACTGCCCAATTACGAGAGGTGGATATTTTCTGGCCTTCAAGGTTCATGAACTCATTGGCAGGCACGTTATCGGCCAGTGTGTACTCGCCATGTTCCATCATCATCGCCGGAAATATCAGACAGTGAAAGACGATATTGTCCTTGCCGATGAAGTGCACCAACCGCGTATCATCCGCTTTCCAATACTTTTCCCATTGATCACCCAGCAGTTCCTGAGTAGCGGTGATGTAGCCGATAGGTGCATCAAACCAAACGTAGAGTACCTTACCCTCAGCGTCTTTGAGAGGTACCTTTACGCCCCAATCCAGATCGCGTGTCATAGCACGTGGATGGAGACCCTGCTTCAACCAACTATTGCACTGCCCGTACACATTGGATTTCCAATCTGAATGTTGACCTATATACTCCTGAATCTTAGGCTGAAGTTTATCAAGTGGCAGGTACCAATTTTTCGTTGACTTCATTACCGGCTTCTCGCCAGACAAGGCACTGTGCGGATTAATCAGTTCAGTTGGACTTAGGGAGCTACCGCAACGCTCGCACTGGTCACCGTAGGCGTTTTCATTGCTACAGTTGGGGCATGTGCCAATAATGTATCTGTCAGCCAAAAACTGCCCCGCCTTTTCGTCAAAATGTTGCTCCGACTCTTGCTCCTCAAAGACACCCTTATCATAAAGATTGGTGAAGAAATCTGCTGACGTCTTGTGATGGGTCTCATTGCTCGTACGAGAGTAGATATCGAAACTGATCCCGAATTCCTCGAAAGACTTTTTGATGATACCATAATAGTGGTCAACTACGGCCTTGGGTGTTGTGTTCTCGTTTCGGGCTTTAAGCGTGATCGGCACACCATGCTCATCCGTACCACTCACAAACACCACATCCTCCCCTTTGGATCGCAGATATCTCACGTAGATGTCAGCTGGTAAATAGCAGCCCGCCAAATGACCAATATGAATGGGTCCATTAGCATAAATCAGGGCTGCAGTCACCGTATGACGGGCAAATTCCTTCTTACTCATAGGCCGCAAATATAGAAAGAAAAACGGCCTACGGATGGCGAAACAGGACTCTTGAAGAGAAGCGTAACATTTTCTTTTTCGAGCATGATGGCCTTTGTCTATTTAAAAGTCTAATTTTGCGCTTCAATTAATAAAAGGGATGCAGAACATCAGAAATATCGCCATTATCGCCCACGTCGACCATGGCAAAACTACGCTTGTAGACAAAATCATTTATGCTGCCCAGGCAAATGATGCGAAAAGATCACAGGACAACAACGACTTGATCCTTGATTCTAACGACCTGGAAAGAGAGCGAGGGATCACAATCCTATCGAAAAATGTCTCTGTAAATTATAAGGGAACAAAAATCAATATCATTGATACTCCGGGTCACGCAGACTTTGGTGGAGAAGTGGAGCGTGTCCTGAGTATGGCGGATGGTGTGCTTCTACTGGTAGATGCTTTCGAAGGTGCCATGCCCCAAACAAGGTTTGTGCTTGGAAAAGCATTGGGTCTCGGTTTAAAGCCTATCGTAGTAGTAAATAAGGTAGACAAAGAAAACTGTCGTCCTGATGAAGTTCACGAAGAAGTATTCGACCTAATGTTTAACCTCGATGCTACAGAAGACCAACTGGATTTCGCAACGCTATATGGTTCTTCGAAGCATGGCTGGATGAGTCATGATTGGAAAGATGTAACTGACAATCTCGATGCGTTGCTAGACACCATCATTAAAGTCATCCCAGCTCCTGAGCAGAAGGAAGGTGTACTAAGAATGAAAATCACTTCTTTGGACTTTTCAGCCTTTACAGGAAGAATTGCCATCGGAAGAATACATCAAGGTTCTATCAAAGTTGGGCAGAGTCTCGGTCTAACCAAGAGTGACGGCTCTATTCAGAGAGTCAGAATAAAAGAACTTCACGTTTTCGAAGGACTTGGCAAAAGAAGTGTTGACCAGGTAGGGTGTGGCGACATTTGTGCCGTCACAGGTATTGAAGCATTTGATATCGGTGATACCATCACCGACTATGATAACCCGGAACCTCTGGAAAGGGTAGGCGTAGATGAGCCTACGATGAACATGCTCTTTACCATTAACAATTCGCCATTCTTTGGTAAAGAAGGGAAATTCGTCACCTCAAGACATTTGAGGGACAGGTTGATGAAGGAGACTGAAAAAAACCTGGCTTTGAGAGTAGAGCCTACTGACAGTGAAGACAGGTTCCTTGTCTATGGTCGCGGCGTACTGCATTTGTCCGTACTCATCGAAACCATGAGACGTGAAGGCTATGAGCTACAGGTTGGTCAACCCCAGGTGATCTATAAAGAGATTGAAGGAAAAAGGCATGAGCCAATTGAGCACCTTGTGATTGACGTTCCTGAAGATGTTTCTGGTAAGGCCATCGAGCTGGTCACCAAAAGAAAAGGTGAATTGACCGTCATGGAGCCTAAAGGTGACATTCAACATTTAGAATTCAACATCCCGGCAAGAGGGCTTATTGGATTAAGAAATCAAATATTGACGGCAACTGCCGGAGAAGCAGTCATGACGCATCGCTTCCAGGGATATGAGCCCTACAAAGGGGAGATTCCTGAGCGGTTGAATGGTTCGCTTGTCTCTATGGAAACAGGGCCTGGAACTGCCTATTCGATTGATAAGCTCCAGGATAGGGGTATATTCTTCGTAGATCCAGGTGATGAGTTGTATGGCGGTCAGGTAATCGGCGAGCATTCTCGTTCGAATGATCTATCTGTCAACATCCAAAAAGGAAAGCAGCTTACCAACATGAGAAAGTCAGGAACTGACGCGAGCATGAAGATCGCACCTGCCAAGAAATTCTCACTGGAAGAAGCATTGGAGTATATCAATAAAGACGAATACGTCGAGGTAACTCCAAAATCAATACGGATGAGAAAAATATACCTTGATGAAAATCAAAGGAAGCGAGAGGCCAATAAGGTGTCTTAATTGCAAAAAAGGCTGCTGATGTTAGATCAGCAGCCTTTTTTGATTCATTTCAGCGTAACAGCAGTTACTTCTTCTTTCTCATCATCTCGAGCATATCCCACATCTCAGGGGTCACTTCCTCCAGCATACTGAATTCGCCTGCTCCTTTGAGCCATTCACCGCCATCGATGGTCACTACTTCTCCGGTAACGTAAGCCGAGAAATCAGACACCAAGTAAGCCGCGAGATTGGCCAGCTCCTGATGATCACCTACACGACCCACCGGCACTTTATTAGCTGGATCAAATTTCTCTTTCAGATTTCCTGGTAGTAGTCTATCCCAAGCTCCGGAGGTAGGAAACGGCCCGGGTGCAATAGCGTTGGAGCGGATATTGTACTTCGCCCACTCTACCGCTAATGATCGGGTCATGGCCAGTACGCCCGCTTTTGCGGTAGCTGACGGCACTACATAGCCAGAACCTGTCCAGGCGTAGGTCGTCACGATATTCAGGATATTACCTGCATGCTTATCCGCAATCCATTTTTTGCCTTGAGCAAGCGTGAAATTGTAAGACCCTTTAAGCACTATATCGACTACCGTGTCAAATGCGCGATTGGAGAGACGCTCTGTCGGGCTGATAAAATTTCCAGCTGCGTTATTCAGCAGCACATCTACCTGCCCAAATTTTTCATATGCCTTTGCAATGACATTCTCGACCATAGCATAGTCGCGCACATCACACTCGACGGGCAATACCTGACCACCAGTCTCCGCCATCATCTCATCAGCAGACTTTTGTAGCACGGCCATTTTGCGGCTGGTGATCACCAGATTGGCCCCAAGCTTCAAAAAGTACGTGCCCATGGATCGACCAAGCCCTGTACCGCCTCCGGTAACAATGATCGTTTTCCCTTTCAGTGCGTCCTCGCGGAGCATTCCTTCACTATAGTTCATTTTCTTTGGTTTAGGTTATATGCTTGAAGCCTCCGCCTCTCTATGAATTTTCTTCACTAGTCCCTGTAGCACCTTCCCAGGGCCGCATTCGATAAATGTAGTCGCCCCATTAGCTACCATCGCCTGGACACTTTGCGTCCATCGAACCGGTGCTGTCAACTGACTAATGAGGTTTGCCTTAATCTCTTGAACATCAGTGTGAGGCTTAGCATCCACATTTTGATATACTGGACAACTCGGCTGACTGAAGTTTGTTTCTTCTATTGCTTTCGCGAGTAGCTCTCTGGCAGGCTCCATTAGCGGGGAGTGGAAGGCCCCACCTACCGGAAGTAGTAACGCTCTCTTGGCGCCTGCCTCCTTCATTTTCTCACAAGCCTCCTCCACAGCCGAAGTAGCTCCACTAATAACCAGTTGTCCGGGACAGTTGTAGTTCGCTGCTACTACCACACCTTCGCTTTCACTGCATATCTGCTCGACTACCGCATCCTCCAGGGCAAGTATAGCTGCCATCGACGATGGATTGATTTCACAGGCTTTCTGCATAGCACCAGCTCTTTGAGATACCAGCTTAAGACCGTCTTCAAAGCTCAGCGCCCCATTGGCCACTAGTGCCGAAAACTCGCCTAATGAGTGACCTGCAACCATGTCCGGATTGAACTCTGAAGCTATTTTCGCCAGAACAACGGAGTGGATGAAAATAGCAGGTTGGGTAACGTTGGTTTGCTTGAGTTCGTCCGCTGTGCCTTCGAACATGATCTTCGATATATCAAAACCGAGTATATCGTTGGCTTTGCCAAACCATTCTCTGGCTTCAGGATTTGCATCAAAGATTTCTTTGCCCATACCTGGGAACTGTGATCCCTGTCCAGGGAATATGTATGACTTCATATAATCAGATTTTGGAAGCCAAAACTAATAGAATTCCGGTAGGTAGACGAAGCTAAGTATCCAGAAAAAGAGCGCGTAGCTCGGGAGTGGGTATGCGACAAGCGTCTTGTTTGCCGAACCAGCGATAGCGGTTGCGGGCGATCCATGAGTAGACTGCATCCCTGATGGGCCTGGGAATGATCCTAAAAACCACCATTGCAGGCCAGAGCCCATCTAATTGGCGAGCGATCTCCAAAGCAGCATCTGATTTTTGAAGTAGTCGTTCTCCCTGAAGCAGTAAGACACTATCCAGGTCAGCACTTTTTCCAAATTGAGTTTTGACCTGCTGTCCAAAGTCGGACTGGAGGGACGCGTATCGAAAGAGCTTCCTGCTATCTCTGTCAATGATGAAATTAATTGAGCTATTACAGAGGTTGCACACCCCGTCAAAGAGTATTACTTGTTGATCTACTTGAGCAGCTTTACCCATCCTCTGATTTCTTCATTCCGCTTTGCGGGATCCAATACGTCATAGGTAACGTCAGCCTGGTAGAAATAGGTTCCATTATCGAGCAGGGCGCCTCCATTGGTTTGGCCGTCCCAGTTGATGAAAATTCCATTTTCCAGATCCTCAGTTGATTCATATTGAAAAACCTCATTTCCGGTGCGGTCATAGATTTTGAGCAGTACACTCTCTACGAACCGCGGACAATTAGCAAAATCAAACCCGATAATTTCTCCTTCAGAGTAGTATGGTCCGAAGGCATCATTCACACCGTCATCATTGGGTGTAAATACATTTGGAAGAAGGTAATTGGGACAGTTGTCATTACATACTGCCTCCGTGAGCCCACTTTCATTGCCTGATCGATCAACCGCGGCTATCTTGTAGCATCCCTTGAAAGAGCGAATAGTAGTATGGGAATAAAATTCGGTTTCGACATTGTCTATCAATGTGTAGGCGGCTTCATCGCCAGATTCAGAAAAATAAATATTGTAGCTCCTCACATCATCGTCACACTGTGAGTTTTCATCCATCTCCCATACCAGGGAATTTTCGAATTCTCTAAAACCACAACCTCTGTTGGCAAGGAAACTTTCACAGTCAAAGCCATCTTCCAGTCGGAAACTAACAGGCGGACAGGGAGGTACAAGATCATTTGGCTGACCACAAATTATTTGAGAGTCGTTGATGAGAGGCTCGGCAATAATCGGGTTGCCATAGGAGCCTTGAGTGGTGACAAAATAGCAGTACTCAATCTCATCAGAAAGCACCTCACCGCTATGGCTACCATCATCGAGATAGTTAAATCCATTGAAGTTGACGTTGACCTCATCGATTAACTCAAACGAAGTGGGGTCAAAATCATCTACATTATCCCGGTAGATGAAGTGAGTCGGGAAGTCTTGCACGTTGTTGGACCATGGCACCCTGGCAGCCCAATTGAGCGCAATAGAGCTGACACGGGGATCAACTTCGAGTCTAACCGTCGAGGCAGAAGCGGAACTGTCAACAAAATTGTTTAGCCCATCAAACAGCCTGATTCTGTAGCTGTAAACATTATCTTTTGTATTGATACCTGTATCGAAAAAGATAGTGTCCACTTGAGGGGGAAAGCGAGTTTCTTCCTGGAGTCCATCTTCGCCTATATAGCGAATCACTTCATAGGTGAATGGTGGGGGGAACTGCTCATCATCTACTTCTATAGGAGGAGTCCAGGCTACTTTAACACTCCCATCTGTTTCAGAGGTGGTCTCAATAGAAGCGTTTGTGATCACAGGGGCATCAGCGGCTATGGTCTCACAAACTTCCATAGACGCATAGCTCGTACCTCCGGCAGGAAGTGGAAACTCTGCCACCAGCCTGTAGCAGTAGGTCGCCCCAGGCGCCAGGCCCTGGCCATCATTTGTGTCTAAGAAGGTCGTGTCTGTGCGATCTAATTCACCCACTTTTTGGTAACCTGCGTTGGCCGGTATACCTATCTGACAATTGTCAGGATCAAAATCGTAGGTATCCACACGCCTCCAAACCTCTATCACAGCAGCATTGAAGCATTCGTAGGGCTCCCAATCCACCCTTATTTGCTTACCAGGAAGGACTTCCGCCACCACGCCGTTGGGCGCTGGAGCGACTACCGTAATATTCCAGGTCGCATATTCTGCCAAGCTAGGTCCAGAGTCTGGGTCATCCTTGGCTTTAATCTGTACGTCATAGGGCCGCTCTCGTACGTGGCGGCAATCTGTCTGCCAGTCGATTCTAAGCAACGCCGGGCTATTTTGAAAGGTAGCGGGATTGGGTGAATACATTGCAGGGCTAGAAGATAACTCAAATGGTCCGCCAAAAGCTTCCATTTTCACCGGGTGACCATCAGGGTCATTGGCCTGAATGATTTCGGATACGAAAGTGCCCGCTTCCACGCATAAATCCGGTGGTGTGGCAATCACCGGTCGTTGATTATCACTTTCCTCAATGATCACCTGCATATCGCGTGTCACATAACCTTGCTCACGCCACTCTCCTCCTATATTTCGCCATTCTCTCACAATAAAAGCAAAGTTGTATTCACCTATTGCTCCCGGAGCATCCCAAACCACGTCCCCTGTAATGCTGTCAATTTTAAAGATTGGCGGTCCGGGAACATCTTCGCGTCCGTTTTGAAAATCGAAATAAAACTCGGGCGAATTCGGAAACCTGTAGTTGGCTACCTCTGTATCGATATCCTGTCTTGGAATCACAATATGGTAGGATAAGCTGTCACCATCCGGGTCAAATGCAGCGGGATTGTGAATATACCTTGCTCCAACAGCACCTTTGTCTACAGGAGGGGCCAGCAATACAGGAGTATTATTCAGGCCTGAAAAAGGGTCAATCTTAATCTGAGTCTCAACATAGAATGGCGTATCAACCGAGTTATCCATATTGACTACTCCGGCATTCCTGTTAAACTCTCTGAATCTAATCGTATATGTACCGGAGGCCTGGAAGGTATGCTCGATCTTAAAAGTGTTAACCGCAATTTCATCGCCAATATCAATGGTCTCCTGGAAGAACACATCCTCTTCGAGAATAGCGATAATAGTACCATCACCGAAATTGACCTCACCACCACCAAACTCTACACTGGATCCAGTATCCGTATAGCCGATAATCGTAAACTCATAGGTTAGACTGCTATTTGACAATCGCCTCGCTATAATCTCCCCGGCCCTGATATGGGTTGCCATTGCCTCCATCGCCAGGAACAAACTACCCAGCAAGATGATGGCCAACTGACATACTACCTTCAATCCTTTCATCAACTACTTAGCTTCATTTACAACCCTCACCTAAGAACATTAAAATTAATGAGTTCCCCTAAATGTAGGCCCTTAATCCAAAACGATTCTTTCCGTGTGCTGTTTTTTATCATACGCTACTTTTATCAAATAAATTCCACGAGGTAGGCTCGCTACCGCGAATTTCATGGCTTTATCATCCGCAATCAATCTGTCCCAGTACACTTCCTGCCCAACGCTATTATACATCTGAATCTCTACCACCTGCCCTAATAACCCCGACAAATCTACCTGTACAACATTTTTGGCGGGATTAGGATAGAAATGGATCGGTTGAACATCCACTTCTGGGATATTAGTCACGATAGAAGTACAATCGTTAGAAAAGTGTAATGCTCTGGAACCAATATTGAAGTTTGAAGTATCCTGAATCACCAATCTCAAAAAATTGACAGTACCAGAGCTTGGGTGATCATCGACAAACTCGATATCCAAAGAAACATCTTCCTGAAGATCCAGGCTGATTCCGGTAGGTGGAAGTATCTCTCCATCGATGAAGATGGTACCCTCATAATCAGACGAAAAATATGCTCGGGCAGGTCCCTCGGGCAGGGCAATATTTATGCGATGAGTCTGACCAAAATCCAGACAGTTAGAATTCTCAACATCGACAATTGCCATTGTATTATTGCCTAAGTCATATGCATTGATCATCCCGTCAAAAACAGACTCGCTTATCAGAACATATCCATCACCGATCTTGCGCCATTCCCTCACCATAATCGCGAATGTGAATTTGCCTGACACCTGAGGTTGGAGCCATTGCAACTCTCCACTGACAGGGTGAACAAAGAAGGAATCGCCAAACTCACCAAGAAATTGATGACCTTTCACCAAAGTGGAGTCTGACGATAAAGGGACGGCCCTGTGAAACGAAAGGCTGTCACCTTCCTGATCATTAAATCCTAATAGATGGAAATAATCTGTCCCGAGACTAGCTCCACCCCATGCAAAGGGGGCTGGTCTGGGGGTACTGTTATTTCCATAAATTGGATCGATGGTCATGGTGGTCTTGACTGTAAAAGGGGTGTCTACAGAATTGGGTATGTTAAGAATACCGGCATCTCTATTGTAATCATAATAGGCCAACTCATAAGTACCCGGTGCTGGGAACGTGTGAAGCACACCGTAGGTAGAAAAAGATATTTCCGGACCCGCAGGAATGAATCCTGATGACTCGGAAGTCACTTCAATATCGTCGGCCAGCTTTCGCCCGTTAAGATAAAGGTTGCCTGGGTCTGACTCCACACTACTCCCAGTATCTGTCCATAGTTCTACATTGATCGCATATGTAAGGCCGCTGATATGACGAACGCTGATATAGCCACCTCTTAGATGAGTGGCAGAAGAAATTTGGCAACTCAGCAAGAGTAGAAGACATGGAATGAGCTTAATCATAAAATTATCTGTAACGTCTAAAACAATAGAAAAAAACAGCCTGTTCAAATAACAAGATAAGAGAATTGAAACACCTATTTAGAACTAGTTAAAATAAAAATAGCGATTGTTTCAAAAGGTTTCCAAATGTACCTTTGACAGGAATGTATAACGAACGAAAACCGTCTTTAAGTATATGAGTTGGTTCACAGAAACAATAACAAGCACGCTAGGAAGAAAACTGTTGATGGCCCTCACGGGTCTTTTTCTTGTACTTTTCTTGGTGGTGCACCTGGCTGGTAATTTACAATTACTGAGCAGCGATGGAGGACAGTCCTTCAATGTCTATGCGAAGTTCATGACGTCTAACGGGTTGATTAAGACCACATCTTATCTGCTCTATGCGACTTTTGTCGCACACATCGTCTGGTCACTTCTACTGACAATGTACAACAGTAAGGCAAGAGGTCCCGAAAAGTACGCTTACTCTAAGTCCTCCGATAAGGTGAGCTGGAACTCAAGGAACATGGGTCTACTAGGTACCATAGTTTTCATCTTCCTGGTGATCCACATGAAGAATTTTTGGTTTGAGATGCATTGGGGAGAATTACCGATGGTCACGTATGATGGAGAGGAGTACAAAGACTTATACACTATCGTCGGCGCTGCATTCAGCCAGTGGTGGTATGTCGCACTTTACTGCTTTGCGATGTTAGGCCTTGCCTTCCACTTGTACCATGGCTTCCAAAGTGCATTTCAAACTTTGGGGCTCAACTCATCAAAGTATACACCAGCCATCCAGGGATTAGGTGTAGCTTTTTCTATTCTGGTACCAGGGTTGTTTGCGTTGATACCTATTTGGATGTTTTTGGTTAGATAAATGCTAAATGTAAAGCGAATATGAAATTAGATTCGAAAATCCCTGAGGGTCCTATAGCAGAAAAATGGAACAGGCATAAGTTCGCAACTAAGCTGGTCAACCCGGCGAACAAGCGGAAGTATGATGTGATCGTGGTTGGAACGGGACTGGCAGGAGCATCAGCAGCTGCATCATTGGCAGAACTTGGCTACAATGTCAAGGCCTTCTGCTTTCAGGATAGCCCCAGAAGAGCACATAGCATAGCTGCTCAGGGTGGTATCAATGCGGCTAAGAATTACCAGAATGATGGAGATAGTGTATTCAGACTATTCTATGATACAGTAAAAGGTGGTGACTACCGATCAAGAGAAGCCAATGTCCATCGCTTAGCAGAAGTATCGGTCAACATCATTGACCAATGCGTGGCACAAGGAGTTCCGTTTGCCAGAGAATACGGTGGACTACTCGCCAACAGGTCTTTTGGTGGTGCGCAGGTCTCTAGAACTTTCTATGCTAAAGGACAAACGGGTCAACAGTTGCTGTTAGGTGCTTACAGTGCGCTTAGCCGTCAGGTAGCCAACGGTAAGGTTAAGCTTTACCCAAGAACTGAAATGATGGACTTGGTGATGGTCGACGGCAAAGCCAAAGGCATTGTCACCAGAAATCTAATCACCGGAGCTATCGAATCGCACAGTGCTCATGCAGTACTATTGTGTACAGGTGGTTATGGTAATGTTTTCTACCTCTCTACTAACGCGATGGGATCCAATGTGACTGCCGCCTGGAGAGCTCATAGAAAAGGAGCCTTCTTTGCCAACCCGTGCTTCACGCAGATTCACCCTACTTGTATACCCGTACATGGTGAAAATCAATCCAAGCTGACATTGATGTCAGAGTCTTTGAGAAACGATGGTCGTGTTTGGGTGCCCAAGACAGTAGAACTGGCAAAGCAGATTAGATCAGGGGCTATCAAGGCCAATGACCTATCGGAAGATCAAAGAGATTACTACCTGGAAACGAAATATCCATCCTTCGGTAATTTGGTGCCGAGAGATGTGGCCTCCAGAAATGCTAAGATCGTTTGCGATCAAGATCGAGGTGTCGGAGGAACAGGGTTGGCAGTGTATTTGGATTTCAGGGACGCCATCAAGCGAGATGGTAGAGATACCATTGAGGGTAAGTATGGCAACCTGTTTGATATCTATGAAAAGATCACTGGTGAAGATCCTTACTCGGTTCCGATGATGATCTATCCGGCAGTCCACTACACTATGGGCGGACTGTGGGTCGATTACAATCTACAGACCACCATTCCGGGGCTCTACGCACTTGGTGAGGCCAACTTCTCAGATCATGGAGCCAACCGATTGGGCGCTAGTGCCCTGATGCAAGGACTTGCAGACGGTTATTTCGTCATTCCTTACACCATTGGCGATTATCTGGCCGGTGAGTCTTATAACAAACCGTCAACAGACCATGAAGCCTTCAAAGAAGCCGAAAAGGCAGTGAAGGATCAGATTGATAAACTCATCAATATTAACGGTAGTAAGCCCGTCGACTACTTCCACAAGAAGCTCGGTCACGTGATGTGGGACTACTGTGGTATGTCTCGAACTGCTGAAGGTTTGAAAAAAGCCAAGAAGATGGTTCAGGAGATCAAGGCTGAATTCTGGAAAGATGTAAAAGTCATCGGCTCCAACGAGGAGCTCAACATGACGCTTGAGAAAGCTAATCGAGTAGCTGACTTCCTGGAACTAGGTGAGCTGATGATCGATGATGCGTTGAATCGAAATGAGTCTTGTGGAGGTCACTTCAGAGAGGAATCTCAGACAGAGGAAGGCGAAGCTAAGCGGGATGATGAGAACTACTCCTACGTAGCAGCCTGGGAGTATATGGGAGAAGGAAAAGAGGAGAAGCTCAACAAAGAAGAGTTGGTCTTCGAAAACGTCAAGCTGACGCAAAGGAGTTATAAATAGAACTGAACAGATTAAACTAAGAGAATATGGATTTGACCTTAAAAATCTGGCGACAGAAAAACGCTAATTCGAAAGGCAAAATGGAAACATATCAAGTGAAGGATATCTCACCAGATACTTCATTTCTTGAGATGTTGGACATATTGAATAATGACCTGGAATCGCAGGGAATGGATCCTGTGCACTTTGACCATGATTGCAGAGAAGGCATCTGCGGCATGTGCAGCCTGTACATCAATGGTCATCCCCACGGTCCTCAGCAGACGACCACTTGTCAGCTTCACATGCGTAGCTTCAAGGATGGAGATACCATTACTATTGAGCCGTGGCGAGCGCGTGCGTTCCCAGTGGTGAAAGACCTGGTGACGGATCGCAGCGCTTTCGATCGGATCATTCAGTCAGGTGGCTATGTGTCAGTAAATACCGGCGGTGTGCCTGATGCCAACGAGCTCGCTATTCCAAAGGTAGTTGCCGATGAAGCGATGGACGCTGCGACGTGCATAGGATGTGGCGCCTGTGTAGCCGCTTGTAAGAACGCTTCAGCGATGCTCTTCGTATCCGCTAAGGTTTCGCATTTAGCTTTGCTTCCACAGGGAAAAGTAGAAGCCGCTCAGCGTGCAAAAAATATGGTAGCCCAAATGGACGCAGAAGGTTTTGGTGCTTGCACTAACACTGGTGCTTGTTCGGCAGAATGTCCTAAGGAGATCGACTTGACCAACATTGCTCGGTTGAATAGAGAATATTTGTCGGCTAGTTTTGCTGGAGAGTAATAAAGACAAGTAAAAAAAATGAGAGGGGCCTAGTGCCCCTTTTTTTGTACCTAACCGCTTAGCATGTTAGCTCAAACCAGTATTTCAGATTTCCCTTTCTCTATTTTGATCAGCTCGACGATCCATATCCCGGACTATTGCCGTCTGCGCATTTAGCCGAAACAAAGCAATTATCAACTCTAAGTGAACCAAACCGACTTCTATATTAGTTTACCTTTGAATCAAAGACTAAGACATGAAGAGCACGAAGGAACTCATTGATCATTTAACGCTCGAACCTATCGAGATTAACATCTTCAGGGGCCAAAGCCACAGTATCGGTAGTCCCAGGGTATTTGGAGGACAAGTGCTGGCCCAGGCCCTCGAAGCTGCGAATCAGACTGTGCCTGAGGATCGCAACGTTCACTCTCTTCATGGCTACTTCATCCTGGCCGGTGACATAGAGCGACCTATTGTCTATCAGGTTGATCGCATACGGGATGGCAAGAGCTTCACCACGCGCAGGGTTGTTGCCTATCAGCATGGAAAGGCCATCTTCAATATGTCTGCGAGCTTTCATGTGCAGGAGGAGGGCTTTGACCATCAGCTTTCTGCACCGGATGTTACGCCACCAGACGAGCTACAAGACGATCATGAGGTCGTCCAGTCTTATGCATCCTCGCTACCGCCAAAAGTACAGGCATGGCTCAACATCCCAAGACCCATCGAGTTTAGGTCTGTCGAGCCACCAACACTACAGAATATGATGAAGCCAAGCGATCATCAGCATGTTTGGTTCAAGGCTAAAGGCGAAGTACCCGATCTACCGAGACTGCATCAGACCATATTGGCTTATGCCTCAGACTATAATCTGCTGGGCGCAGCTGTCAAAAGGCATGGAAAGACATTCCTCGACATGAAGCTCACGGCCAGCCTGGATCATGCCATGTGGTTTTATCGCAGCTTCAAAGTGGACGATTGGCTGCTGTACTCGCTAGATAGTCCAAGCGCATCCAATGCTCGCGGTTTCACCCGCGGAAGCGTATTCGACAGCAAAGGCAATCTTGTGGCCTCAGTTGTGCAGGAAGGTCTGATCCGGCCTAAGTAGACTGACAGAGCTGAACTCAGACAGATACCCAAAAATGAGATTTCCGCGATCCTTGGGTTCATCCGAGGTAAGGAACACCTCAATAGCATTGATCAGCTCGTACTTCGATAGTCGACCATCCACATACAGATCGATACTTTTGAAAGCCTCCTCGATACCCGCGTCATCGATATTGTAGATCTCGTACATTTCGCCATACTCCTCCTTTGAGATATAGCCGTCATTATTATCATCAAACACGTCGAATAAAAAGCTGTAGATCAATACTTTGTAGGTCTCTACTATCTCCTCACGCCTATCGGAATCAAGCACGTCCGTGAAGTAATTAATCCATTCTTCGAGTGAGATGGTCTTTTTAGTGGGCTGACATATCTCTTCTTTGAACTTATCATAGAGCTTCTTACAGCTATTGCAAAGAACCTGATAGTGGCTGCTATGCTCAGACAATTGCATTTTCTTTCTGAGCGTATCCGCAATGCTCATAAAGTCGCCCAGCTGCAGGTAGCCATTCTTGTTGACATCCAGCAGCGTGAAGAGATGAGTAAGCTTGCGCTTTTGGTAATCAGAAATCATAGTGGTCGATGTTGAACTTCCGAAAATAGGGAAATTCACCCAATCGAACTAACTAACTGATTTTCCGCGAACACAGCGGTATTGGTCTGAACTGCGTTGCACAAAAAAAGACCGCAACGTTGATTGCGGTCTTTAGCTCAATGTACCAAAGGAGGGATTGGATCACCTCCTTGCGTATCTACCTAATAATGAGGTGTATGGCCTTTGTGACAATAATACTCTTCTTGTGACAGCCCTTTTTTGAGGGCACTTGTGACAACTGCTGTGACAAAATCACCCCGCCAGCGCAGCATTCACTTTAGTGATCATCTCGATCTGCTGCTGCAGGGTGGCCAGCTTACCATCCAGCTCCAGGACGATAGACACCCTTTTCTTCTTGCTATAGATTTCCGCTTCCTCAGCCACAGTAGCCGATGATTCCTTACCCATGCTGGAAAACTGCTCGATGGACAAACCATAAAGTTCGGCCAGCTGGATGGCCTGCTCGAGGTGCAGTTTGCTCTGCCCCTTCTCATATTTACCATAGCTACTATAAGAGTCAAAGCCCAGTACCGAGGCTAAAAACTCCTGTGTATAGCTATGGCTCTCCCTGAGCCATCGTAGGTAACCACCGAAATCCTTATGCTGATAAGTCATATTCACTCATTTACAGGAGTAAAATTATCTCATTGATACTCAGAGGTATAAGAAATAAAGAGACAATATCATGCTTTTGTGCTTGCATATACATCTCTTTTTCGCTTGCTTTGTTTCATAGTCTTTCATAACGAAACACAACGAATCATACTAGAAAAACCATGCCAGCAACTGATTTTGAAAAAAAGCAATGCAAGATGATCCTGGATGAAATCAGTGATTTTATCCCACATGAGTACGTATATGACGTACAGCAAATCCTCTCAGAGGAAGGCATAGAGCGTTCAGTCAACCGCATCCACAACGCCAAGCGTGGATTGACAGCAGATCTAAAAGTCGTGCGGGCACTGGAAAAAATAGCTCGTCCCATCAAAGAAGAGCTCCTTAACGACAAGAAATTTGCGCTTGCTGAAGAATTAAAGCTAGCCCGCTAACCATGCCCAACAGGTCCGTATATCGACTACAGCTCCTCAGCTTCCTACGTCAGCGTAGAGCCGCATGCCAGCGCGGTAAGGTTGAGGGCGCATCGGACAAACTCATGAAGATCGATGAGCTGTTAAAAGCCTTTGATCTTATCAGGGATACCAACGACTGGCGACAGCTCCGGGAGATCTACAGCCAGCAGTCAGAGATCCGACAGCTGCTCCCTCGTAAGACCGGGCGACATGCCAGGGTCAGGGAGCGGATCCTGCAGATCATCACCCATGCCAATGCAGTGGCCAGCGTACCCCGAGGCTACCAGCCCTCACTATTCCAACCAAGTTTTCAAACCAAACAATGATAGAATGAAATTCAAACGATTCGACAGATCCGTCAACAGAATGAGCAGCAAGCCGATTTTTGCATTCACAAAATCTGGTGCCATATCGCTCAATAGATCTACCATGGACCATCTCGGCCTTAAGAGCAAGGATAAGGTTGAACTACTCCAGGACGAAGACAACCCCAAAGACTGGTATGTAGCCAAGAGCACATCCGAGCATGGCTTTGTGCTCCGTCACGGTGGGAAAAAATCCGACAGTCTAATCTTCAACAGCAGATCGACCACCATCGCCATTCAGCAGTCACTTCAGATATCCACAGACAGCAGCTTCAGGATTCCCGTAGCACCACAGCCGATGGTCGACGAAGGCAATCAATACTGGGCCCTGCTGACCCGAGGAGTGATAGTCAAAGAAAAAACCAATGCCGCGGATCAATAAGACCTACACCCTCGAGGTGACGGTAGAGCAGTTTCTCAATGCCTGCTCACCGCTGGAGCTCCAGGAGCTACGGCTACTGATCCACTCGCCTCAGTATGAGGCCAGGATGCATCAAAGACCCCCCACGGACATAGCACAGCAGACGGCCGTGCTAAGGGAATAGCTGGTTTTAGACACGCGGTTCAGAGGAGTCCCGCGACTAGCAGATGTCCACAAGTTTAGGTTTACGCCCGCTCCTTAAGAGACTTAGAAGGAGCGGGTATTTTTTCACAATCAAAATAACAACGATGAAAAATCAATCAGAAATCAAAAAACAGCTCGAAGCAGCCTTCCCCAACCTGCACATCAGGGAAGTCGACGGCCAGCTCGCCATCAACACCCAGGTCATCAGCCGACAGCAGATCAACCAGCTCGCCGCATTACCAGACAAGGTACCCGTCGAGCTCTATAGATCCGGCACAGGCCTGGTCATCAAAGTCGGAGAGGGGGTGTTGGTATGAGTCTTATTGATCAAATAGAAGAGCAGTGGGATCAAGGCCCGGAAGCCTGTGATCCCGGAGATATTTTCTCCCAATTGCTGTCAGAAGCGCGCAGATTAGAGCGAACCACCACCCTCTTCCAAATACTCACAGCCAACCTCGACAAACTTGGCATAGAGTATACATGGGATCCGGACTTTGAAGATCATGGCGTGCTGATTATTGATAGCTCACCAGCTCATGGCAAGTATCATCACATAGGAATGATCTTCACCAAAGCAACAGGTCAGCTTCATGAAATCGAATTTGGAGAAACTCTCAGCGAGGCAGACGACTTTTCTTCATCGGCAAAACGTAAGGAGGTGCCATCATGACAGCCACCATCCACTCTACCGACAAGATCGTCCAGATCAACGGCGTACCCGCCCGCATCTGGGAAGGCACCACCGAGGCAGGCGTCAAAGTCCACTGCTACATCACCCGTGTAGCCATCGACAAAGACGAGCCCCGGGAGCACATCCAGCAGTTCCAGCAAGAGCTCGAGGAGCACCAGCCACCCAGTACTGAGATAGCAGCCATACCCTTAAAGATGATCATATGAACGGCGCATGCATCATGTGCGGATGTACCCACAGCCAGGCCTGTGTACATCCCGACGAAGGCCCCTGCTTTTGGATTGACAACCCCCACGGCATCCCGGTATGCTCCAGCTGTGCCGACCACAGCCTCGTCCGCTCATCCGAGCACACCATCGATCCCCGTACCTACGCTACCGCAATGACCCCCTACATCCTCCGGCAGTTCTTCAAAGGCCTGGGGATGAAAGTCACCGTCGGCCTACCATCCAAAAAGCACCACAGCTACGGCAAAGGCTGGCACGTCGAGTGCCTGCAAGGCAATCCCGATACGATGAAGAAGCTCCTCGAGCAGCACTTCACCAGTTACAAGTCCACAGGAGCAGGCACCTGCTTCATCGACCCCACATCCATGTACAACAGACAGGAGGCAACCCTATGAGCGAAGCTAAAACACACCAGATGAAAATGGCACGTGCCACCAAGTCAGACCTTGACAATGCGCGATTGGCTTATCAGATATTAGAAGCCTATTACAGAGATGACTGCACTACGCGCAAGGACTTCAACCACTTCGAAGATCATGAGATAGTATTGATCAAGTCGATTTTTAAAAACGATCAGGATCAAGATGCAGAAGTAGACCTGTGGGCAATGAATGATCTGATTTATGGCCACCTACTCCGTGGATTCTTCCGGATACTCTGGGGTTATGAGGTAATGTTTGCCAATGCATGTGATCCCGATGAGGATGTGCTGGAGTTTAAGCCATGGATAATCGCAGCTGCAGACTTTATACAGGAAATTCATGACAGCTCAGCCAACATACCTGACATCAGATTTGTGGCTTTCCATGAGCGTGCAAAATCAATTCTGAAGCTAAAGGAAGAAAAGGAGGTGACCCCATGAAAGCACTATCCTTCAAGCAACCCTACGCCTGGCTCATGCTCCACGGCAAGATCGAGACCCGGCCATGGGACACACAGTACCGTGGACAAGTACTGATCTGTGCCAGTGCCCGAGCCTTCAGCTGGGATCAGGTAGAGGATATCTCCGGAGAGTGGCAGTTCGGTCGTATCCTCAAGCTCATGCAAGATCATAATACCACTCGGCCCCTACAGCCAGACGGAGTAGCCATCGCAGTAGGCGAGTTGGTAGATACACATCCCATGTATCCACATGACGAGGATCAGGCTTTTGTGCAGCTCGACACCAGGCTATATAGCCACATCTACGCCAACGTCCGACCGATCCAGCCCTTTCCATTCAAAGGCGCCCAGCGCTGGAAAAACCTCGACCAGTCCACCATCGACCAAATCAAATATCTATGACCACCACCGTCCCCACACCCACGTCGCTTCGAGCGTTAGCCGAGAAGCCCCCCCATTTCAGACTGCAGAGGTAAGGTTTGGGCTCCCTCGACTTACGCTCGGGAAGACGCATTTCATCGAATCAACCCATGACCTGCACCCACAGCTATCCATCTTTTAAACCCCAATTCACTATGAAAGAAATCAGAATAATCATCGCAGGACCAGTAGCATCCGGTAAAACTACCATCGCTAAGAAGCTGGCGGAAGTCTTTCCCGACTATCCCATCTACTCTACCAATGTAGACTTTGAACCCTACCTCGAGCTGGAGGTACCAGCCCAGCCACCAAAGACCACCAACTCTCACGCCCCGGTTCGTGTCCTCACGAGCCATCTATAATCTCCCAACTTCCAATTAACCTAATTATCCATTCTCAATTCCACTAGCCGGTGTACATCAAACAAGAATTCATAGAGAAACTCAAGTCCCACACTGATATAGTCGATATCATCGGGCATTATGCACAGCTCAAAAAGCAGGGCAAAAACTGGTTTTGCCTCAGTCCATTCGGCAGTGAGAAGACCGCCAGCTGCTGTGTAGATCCAGTCAAGCAACGGTACACCGACTACAGCTCCGACCGTCACGGAGATGCCATCAATTTCCTGATGGAAAAAGAAAACCTCACCTACCCTGAGGCCATCGAGTACCTCGCCAGGCACTACGGATGGCAGATCGAGTATGAAGACCAGGAGTGGGCGGAAAAAAAAGCCGCCCGGGCTAAGAAAAAAGAAG
Source organism: Cyclobacteriaceae bacterium (assembly GCA_965229505.1). Taxonomy (GTDB): domain Bacteria; phylum Bacteroidota; class Bacteroidia; order Cytophagales; family Cyclobacteriaceae; genus UBA6059. The sequence goes on along the minus strand of OZ245881.1, from coordinate 3,138,960 downwards.
CCGTCAGGCCACTACTGCAGGCCGCACATCGTCGCTACATCGCAGAGCTACGATCAGTGATGAAAGACCAACCAGGCCACCCTGCCACCCGTGAGATACTACGACGTGAGTACGATGATGCCGATATCGCCGAGTGGGGCATTGGCTTTGCTCCTGGGGGCACCTTCATCTATGATGAACTCAAGCAGATCAACCGCCTGGCAGATGGCCAGTCAGTATTCCTGGTAGGCGACAAGTATGACAAATACTGGAATCGTGTCATCTACCCTATCCATGATGAAAACAATCTACTGGTAGGCTTTGCCGGTAGGGATGTCAGTACCGGAGGCAAGAAGACTGGCAAGTGGATCAACCCAGCCGATAGTGATATCTATCGCAAGGACAAGACATGGTTTGCCCTGCACAAGGCCAAGAAGGCCATCCAGCGCCAGCAGGAAGCCTGGATCCTCGAGGGCTACAATGATGTCATCGCCTGGCACAAGGCAGGCGTCACCAACACCATTGCACCTTGTGGCACCAGTATCACGGATACCCAGATGACCCTGCTCAAGCGCTACTGCAGCAGGGTCATCTTTGCGATGGACCCGGACGCAGCGGGCCAGCGGAGTATGCTCAAGTACATCGAGGTATTTCTCAAGATGGGCTATGACGTGGAAGTCGTCATCTTGCCAAAAGACACCAGAGATCAGGCTGTCGATCCTGATGATCTCTATCGGCTCATGAAGCCCTACATGACCACCACCGAGCAGTACACGCTCTGGCTGAGAGATCTCCGCAAAAAGCAAAACGTACCACCACCGGAGGCACTCCTGTTGCACTACCTGGCAGAGTTGCGGCGCAACGGATTTACCAAGCTCTTGGAAAACTACCTGTTCGGCTGGGGACTCGATGGCACAGAGCCAGCCACCGACCTATCGGAAATGGAGACGGTAGCAGGAGCACGCAGGCTACTCAAGGTCGTGGCAGCCGTCAGCGATGAGCCAAAGCGAGAGATCTACATGAAGTGGGTAGCCAAAGAAAGTGGCGTCAAGCCCACCACGCTCAACCGCTGGCTCAAAGATGAAGAAGCCGTGCTCAATGAAGCTGTAGAAGAGAGCTTCAGGAAGTACACCCTACCCAAAGGCATCCGCCGACCGATCAAGGAGCTGCTCCCCGATATAGAGAAGTACGGATTGTTTATCGAAAACAATCAGATATGGATGGCCACCGGTGACGATGGCACCTACAACTTTTACAGCGTGAGCAATTTCTCGATAGAGATCATCCAGCACATGCAGGATGAGAAGCTCCCGATGAAGCTCGTCAGGATCTGCAACATACACGGCGATGAGCGGATCTTCGATGTGCCCTCTGAGTCGCTCAACACACCGATGGCATTTGACAAGGCCATGACCGACAATGGTAACTTCCTCTTCTCCGGAGGTCGCAATGAATTTCAGAAGCTCCGGAGATACCTCTACGACCGCATGGGAGTAGGTCACAAGATCGAAGTACTCGGCTGGCAGCCAGAGGGCTTCTGGGTGTGGAACAACTACGTCACCACCCCAGGCCAGGGCAGTCGTCAGATTGATGAAAACGGCGTGTACAAGATCATCAAAGAGGACAAGCGCCAGAGCTACTATATTCCTAGTGCCAATAGGATATATGAGCACAATAGCTTCAAGTACACCCCACAGAAGAAAGTGGTGCTGCACCAGCCCAAGGTCAGCTTCACACAGTATGCCGGCAAGATGATGGAAGTTCATCGCAAGCACGCCATCACAGGACTACTCTTCACGGTGGCCACCACCTTCCTCGATATCATCGAAGACAAGCTGGGCAACTTTCCACTTCTCTTCCTCTACGGCCCACCAAGTTCTGGAAAGGACCAGCTGATCGACTGTTGTCAGAGCTTCTTCGGCACACCCCAGTCACCTATCCATATTGGCAACAAGATCAGTACGAGCAAAGCCCAGGTGCGCAAGTTTGCACAGTTTCGAAACATCGTCGTTCACCTATCGGAATACCGCCCCGGAGATCAGATGATCGACGAGCTGCTCAAGGGCTTCTGGGATCGCAGAGGATACGAGCGCGGTACCATCGACTCAGCCTATGGCACAGAGACGGTACCGATCAACTCCAGTGTGATCTTCACGGGTAATCACTATCCTGATGATGACGCACTCATCACCAGGGTCATTGCTGAGGAGATGACCAAGACTGAGTTCAACGCTCAGGAGAAGAAAAGCTACTCCGAGCTGAAGGACATGTACAAGGCCGGTATCTCAGGATTCACAGATCAGATGCTGCAGCACCGGCAGCTGTGGGAAGATGGCTTCAAGGAGAAGTTTCACCTGGTAGAGGCCAATATGAAAAAAGACCTGACCATGGCCAGCACCCACGATCGTATGATCGGCAATGCCGCCGTACTGGGTACAGCCTATGAGCTGATGAAAGACGTGGTGCAGTTTCCCTTCAGCTTCAACGATTACCTGTCGCATACACGCGATACCCTGACCAGCCAGATCCGCAAGCTCAACACCGCCTCTACGGTCATGCGCTGGTGGGACTGCTTCCTGGCATCCGTCCGGACGAAGACCGACCCTATCAAGCACGGCCGTGAGTTTGAGATCAAGGACAGTATCCTGTACTTCAACTTCACCCACACTTACAACCGTGTAGTGATGCAGTGGTGGGCGCAGTACCACGAGCAGGTGCCCAGCAAGTCCAAGATCACCGATACGCTGAAGAAAGACTCAGCCTTCATGGAAGAGAAAGGTAGCCACCGTATGGCTGAGCGCAAGTCCTCTGTGTGGATGATGAACCTCGAGCTGCTACCCATAGCCTCAGACCTGGAGGATGCAGTAGAGTGGCAGAGACTGGAGAGCAATAGCAATCCTGGCTTTGGCAGTCTGGCTAATGATAATTCTAAACCCAAAACAGACAAAAACGATGGTATTCCTGAGCTTCCTTTTTGATTTTCCCTGCCACCCTTTTTTCAAAAAAATCCCGAAAGAAGGTTCAAGCGAGCGTTTTTTGTTCGGACAACTTCGGACAACTTATAAGTTATTGATTATTAATAAGTTAAGTATAATATACTGTCCGAAACACCGTCCGACCTTGTCCGATCTTGTCCGAAAGTGGTTTGAAGTTCGGACACAGTCGGACAGATTCTACCACGTTTTCGGCATTTGTCCGAAAGTCAACCTATTGGATCACAGTCACATAGCTCAAAAAAAGAGCTTGTCCGATCTGTCCGAACTCAAAACAGGGGTCTCAAGTTTTTCTCAAGAAATTTTTTCTCCTCATGACTGATATACAGGAAAATACCGCGCCTTTGACCAGCTCACCGGTCTACACGGATGGCTCACCCTTTCCCAGGTACTACAGATCGGAGGGCATGTTCATGAAGCAAGTCGACGATCGCACAGTGCAGAAGTACATGTGCTATCACTGGAAGCGCGACGGTCAGTCGTGCTGGGAGCACTGGTCCTCCCGGGAGACGTTCACGCCCGACCAGCTGGTCGACTACCTCCGAGTAGGCGGCTACCACCCCTGCCACGAGCAAGAGTACGAAGAGATCAGGAAGAAGTACCTCCGGGCCCACGGCATAAAATCAAATTGAGAATTGACAACTAAAAATTGATAATGATGAAAGCCATCCTCCCCACACCCACGTCATTCCCGAGAAGGCGGGAATCCCCCATTTCAGACTGCAGCAGTCTGAATCAGGGGCTCCCTCGACTTACGCCTGCCTGCCGGCAGGCACGCTCGGGAAGACGCATTTCATCGAATCACCCCCCGCCCCGGTTCGTGTCCTCACGAACCGTCCAGCGTGCCATTCCCAAACCCTAAATAAAAACCCATGATATACATAATCTCATCCCTCATCTACATCCTCGGCCTGGCCGTGTACAAGCTACTCCTCCTGCTGGCCTGGCTGATCTACGCCATCACCCGCCTGCTCACCAGTGTGATGGAGACCCATCGCACCACGGTGAGAGAAGCCTGCAAAGCCGAGTGGGATCTACTGTTCACCTCAGATAGGAGAGTGTTCAGATCCGACGGGCAAGAACGAGAAGAAGACGAGCTCCCCCGCTGCACCTGCTCAGATCCCGCCTACTGTCACATCTGGTGCATCAGCAAGCACCGCTTTACCAAAGACGAAAACCAAAGAGTATCATGAAAAGCAAATACCCCTATACCCGCACCCAGCTCCTGGAAGTCATCGATGACGCCAGGACGAAGAAAGAGCTGAGCAATATCAGCAAGGCCATAGCAGAGATCAAAGACAAGCTACCACTCCTGGACCGCATAGCCCTGCAAAAGCAAATGAGGATCCGCCAGCGCACACTCACCCAGTGACATGACCGCTAACGCTCGTAGGTATCAGACGTGAATTACGAAGGACTTAAAAACGGAACTATGGTAACAGAAAAATTAATGAAAGTGCATAGCAAGCTTGCTGAATCAAAAATGATTTTAAGCGAGATGAATCACGATTTACTTTGGAGAGAAGGATTCAGAGATGAAATTAAGAAGAAGGTAGAATACTTAAAATCATACTTGGCAGATGTTGATGAGTTTTTAAAGTCCGAGAGTAAGATCGGCTGACAACTCAATTAGTCTGGATCATGGCTGATACCGGATGTTGGGAGTATGTGACCCGATGCACAATGTTGGCAACCCTCAATTGAGTTGCTACGAGCGTTGGGAGTAATGAAGTGAAACTTTAACAATTAGAAATTATGAGCATAAGCCAAGATGAATGCAATCAGATTATTAGAAACTCATTCGGTAGAGTTTTCACATTCGATGAGGCTAGAAGAATGCAAAAGCTAACTGATTCATTCCCTACCACTAGTCATGGTATTCGATGGAGAAATGTGAAAACGGGAGGACAGGTGTACTTCACCTAATTTATTTTTGAGGGTTTCACGACCCTCGAAGGGTCATTACTCCCAACACCAAGCTAACCGCCGTATGCCGAAGCTCCAGCGTAGGCATATGGCGGATTAGCGAATGTTAGCGGATCGTGGCACCACCATTTCCCAGTCGTCCGACCACTGGCAGTGGTCAGACGACTACTCTCCCAGGCCATTGTTGGTGTTTTCACCAACAATTCTCAATTCTCCATTGTCAATTATTTCCTATCCCCGCCCAGGTTCGTGTCCTCACGAACCATCCCGGCACTCCCTTTTCCATCAATAATTAATTCTCTACAAGAAATATCCTCACAATTAAGCCGTTTTTTCTTATATTTTGGATAGAAAATGTCCTACGGCTCAGATCCTCGAAAATTGCAGTCCATATGGGTGGATCCACACCTATATAAGTACATCCTTGCCAAAGGCAAGTTCAGCGACCAGGGCGAGTGGCTCGTCAAAGGCCGCATCCTACTGCCACCACAGCCCGACCAGTACTATCACGACGTGTACTTCAGCCGCACCGAAGGCAAATGCCAGCTCACCGTCCTCAGCAGATATAGCAAGCCCAACCAGATGTACGGGCTCGTCCGCTATTACAAAAACCTCTTCTTCGATGAGATGATCAGCTATGTAGTCGCCCGGCACGATGCAGACGGCCAGCCCACCACCACTGTATGGTCTGCCCTAGTAGCCTTCCTGAGGCAGTATGACATTTACGAGTCAGACTACTCCATGGACAATGCCTACAAGTACTGGCAGAGATCCCGCGAGTACGACGAGATGAAAAAGCTCAGGAAAAAACACGCCCATGTCAGCCATCACTCATAGCACCGGAGACAATTATGGAGGCCTTCAGGCCATCCAGTACGCATTTGCAGTGCCACTGGCAGCCGATCTGGACATCCTCACTGCCATCGATGGCGCGATCGATATCCCCCAGGCCGTCATAGACGCCCATTTTTTCACCATCGCACCCACCCTCGAGACAGCAGAGCATCAGGAGGTCGAAGAGCAGACAGCAGATGGAGTAGTCCACAGTCAGACCGTAGGATTACGCCTGGTAGGCGACAAATCCGAGATCCGCGCACAAAAGAGAGCCGTCAAAAACAAAGGCCTGGTACTGCTGGTCACCGATCACAACGGCACCATCAGGCTCGTAGGCACCACCACAGAGCCACTCTACCAGACCGACGATCGCCGCACCGGCATCCGATTAGCCGATACCAACGGCTCCAACTTCCTCATCACCGGCCGCACCACCGACACCTCCCTCATCGTCACCATCACCTGATCACCACCGTTCCGTCACAGACACTCAAGCTAATAGCACGTCACGTCGACCGAAGTGGAGACGTCCCCCATTTCAGACTGCTGCAGTCTGAAATGGGGGCTCCCTCGACTCCTACGTCGCTCGGGAAGACGTGCAATTTCCCAACCCGTCTCCGCCCGATAGCTTTCGGGATACCCCCTTACCACCCTTCCAAGTCCTATATATAAGGCGTCCACTTCACGTAATTCGTACAAATGGCTAGCCTTTCGCTGTATTCCAAGATACTCCGCGGTACCTGGTTGATCGACAAAGAATCATCCGAGGGATACCTCATTGCTGCATTGCAGATGATTTCCGGCAATCAGATCTCCGGTATTGAGGTTGAGGAGTCGCTCATCACAGAGCAGATGACACCCTACGCCATGATAGCCGCCCGATCAGGGAGCTACGACCGCTACCGCGAATACAATGACGCACCCGAGGGATCTATTGCCGTCATTCCAGTCAAAGGAGCGCTCAACAAAGACGACTATTGCGGCTATCCCGGCACAGCCACCATGGCACAGCGCATCAAGGAAGCCAACAATCACCCCAACATTTCCGCGATTGTGCTGCACATGGATTCACCAGGTGGATCAGTTGACGGCACAGAGCATTTTGCCGACACAGTAGGCCTATCGGATAAGCCCGTCGTGACATTTGTCGACGGCCTGGCAGGATCAGCCGCCTATTGGATAGCATCACAGAGTGATAGTATCGTCCTTTCCGGAGAGACCACCAAGGTAGGCTCCATCGGTACGATGGCCACCATTCGCAGTTATGCCAAGTATTACGAGGAGATGGGCATTGACATCTTTGAAGTCTATGCCTCCAAGTCGACTGAGAAAAACAAAGCACTACGCGACCTGGTAGAGAAAAACAACGAAGCTACCATCCGCAATGAGCACTTAGATCCGCTCAACAAAGTATTTCTCGCATCAGTAGAGCTAGGTCGTGAAGATAAGATCAACCTGGAAGCCGAAAACGTGCTTTCTGGTAAGATCTATCACGGCACCCGAGCCATCGAAGTAGGGCTCGCAGATGAGATCGGAGACTTTGACCGGGCCATTGAGACCGCCAGAGAGCTCTCCGACACTACCGCAATTTTCAATAACCCTTCAGATACCATGTTAAACAGAAAGTTCAAAGCGCTTACTGCACTGCAGACAAAGCAAAAGAATGGCGAAACCGTCGAGGCAGCCGATATACAGGCCGTCAACGATGAGTTAGCGCAGGAAGGCATCACTGCTTTTGTAGTAGTGGGGGCCGATGAGCAGACTGCAGCACAGGAGGCAGCCACAGCATTGGAGACAATGCAGGCCGCACATGCTGCTGCAGTACAGGTACTCGATCCCGAGATGAGTGAGGAAGAGATTCCCGACGCATCTCTCACCGAGTTGATCTCACAGCTGGCCACCCAGCACAGTGAGGAAGTACAGGGGCTCAATGCTCAGATCGAGCAGCTCCAGGCAGACAACAAAACCCTTTCCGAAAAATCTGAGGAGCCAAAAACTCCAAAGAAGCCAGCGGAAAAGACGGAGACCGTTGCTGCCGAAGAAGTAAAGTGGGAGGATCACCCGCACAATCAGCAAGCCCTTAAAGACTTAGGAGAACTCGACTAATGGAAATCAATATCACGGATCTCATCACCGAGTGGGAAGCCAAGTACATCAACCAGGGCCAGACAGCCCGCGACATCAAGAAGATGTTGTTTCATGCCGACGATATTTCACAATACTTCCGCATGATCCCTACGCAAAACAGCCACTACCGTAGCGTGTACGCCACGATAGACGAAGTGCTGCAGGCGTTCGCCATCCCTTTCACCGATAAGTCTACATCGACTTTCAAGCCACATGAGCAGCGCTTAGGTGAGTTCAAGATCGATACCAAGATCGTTCCTGACAACCTGTGGCCATCATGGCTGGGATTCCTCGCAGAGCTCGACAAAGTCGACCGCTCCAAGTGGGGCTTCATCCAGTGGGCAGTCATGCAGCTGCTCATACCCAAGGCCAATGAGGACTTTATCCTCAACACCGCCTACTGGGGATGGCAGTACACCGGTATCGACGCATCACCTACCGTCAGTGGTAGCACGTTCGAGCGAGAGCTAGCGTCCAACACCGTCGCACTACCGGCCAATGCCGCCATGGATGGCGTCAAAAAGCAGATTGCAAAATTTGTGGATGACAGCCGCGTCACACCTATTACGGTAGGCAGCTGGTCCACTGACCCTGAGACCTTCTGCGAGCAGGTTGAGGCGTTTGCGATGGATATCGACCAGCCATTGCGTAGGAAGATAGACCGTCTCTTCTTCAGAGAAGACCTGGTCAACCGCTACATCGACGGTCGTCGTGCGAAGTACAACATGCACTACGCTCAGGTGCAGGATTTGCTGTTGATCGATAAGACCAACATCCGCCTGACACCTACGCAGAGTCAGGAAGGATCCGACCAGCTGTGGGGTACTCCCGCTGATAACCGTGTGAAGCCTACCAAGGTCAACATGAAGAATAGGTTCGACGTGCAGAAAGTTGATCGTGAGGTCAAGCTGCTCAACAACTGGGCCTATGTACTCACTTTTGATGTGCCAGAGTTTATCGTGACCAGTGAGCACGAGACCACCATCTCAGCACAGAACATCACTGATCACTATTAATCTTTATAGATAATGGCAGAAGATAAAAACGGGGGCGCACCAGCCCCCACTAAAAAGCCTGAGGACCTGTCCGCCAATCCGGCGGAACTAACTCAGAAGGAGCTGCTCGCAGCTTACAAGGCAGAGGTAGCAGCACATGCTGAGACCAAAGAGGAGCTGGCCACCGCCCTGGGCGTAGTGGACGAGCTCAACGCTGACCTGGAAGCCGCGGATGCAAAGGCCGGTACCGAGACAGGTACTTTCATCGAGCACAAGGATCAGAAGATCCACGTGCGTATACCTCAGTTTAAGGTCAAAGGCAAAGTCTACAAGATCGCAGATCTCAGGGACAATGTCGAGCTGACCGTAGCTGACAAGAAGGATGCTAAGAAAAACCGACAGGTTGGACTGGTAGACTACTTGCTGGAAGTAAAATCACCCGTACTGGAAATCGAGGAGTAGATCATGGCATTAGATTTAGAAGACGTAATCTGGGGCAATGGCCAAAATAATGATGGTGGTCTCGAGACCATCATGTATTACGCCAGGATCTCCGATTTTGCAACCATAGAGGCATTGCCTACCGCCACTGACTTCAGTGACAAGATGGTGATCGCTGGGGATCATGCTTTCAACACGGGCAAGTGTTTTAAGAAGATCGGCATCACTTTGGAAAAAGGATCGTTGGTCAGCAATATGGTCGGAGAGCGCAACTCTCACTCGTTCGAAAACATGGCCACCTTCGGCTTCCCCGGAAACGAAGCAGAGGCACTAGCTTTCATCGAAGAAGTGAAGAATGACGATTTGATCTGTCTGGTAGTCGAGTTGGCTACAGGTCAGGTACGCCAGCTGGGATCTGAGAAGGTACCCGCGCATTTTGAGTCCGGAGAGACATCCACCGGCACAGCCGTGGCAGACTTCAAGGGCAACAACTATGTGATCAAAAGTGTAGGCAGGATAGCACCCGTCTATACTGGCGCGATCGTTATCACACCAGCAGCATAGTAGTCATGGCAAAGCAAGAAGAGAGAAAGCTCAGCAAGGCCATAGAGAATGATTATGAGCTCATCGGTATCCAGCCCGGTGAGATCATCATCCAGGGGCAGAAGTACGACTTTCGCACCATGCCCAAGGCCGTCGCAGACAAGCTATACGCCACCGATAGTGGCAAGAAGTACATGAAGCTCAAAAAAGCTTCCCCAGCTGCGAAGCAGGTATGAACCTCTAGGTACGTGTCCTCACGTACCTAGAGGTTCATACCTGCTTTGTGGTTTTTATATTTTTCAAGACTTAAATCCTCTCATTTTTGAGTTTTTGGTTGGTTAAGGTCCCTGTTCTGCAGGGACTTTTTTTATGCCTACGCTCCCATCTTCGCTCCATCCTTCACTTACAGTTTCGGATGATGAGCTACGATGGATGAGCTTCTGCATACAAGTATTCATCCACACTCCCCACACCCACGTCACGTCGACCGTAGTGGAGACGTCTCCTGATTCAGACTGCAGCAGTCTGAATCAGGGGCTCCCTCGACTCCTACGTCGCTCGGGAAGACGTGCATTCTCCCAGCTTCACCCACCCCCCGCCCCGGTTCGTGTCCTCACGAACCAATTCTCAATTCTCCATTCTCAACACCGCTGGCGCGTCTCCAGACGCGTGCCCATCTATACACTATCATCTATACACTATCAACTACCAACTCCCATCTAATCCGTCCTACCACACCCACGCACCATCCCGCTTATTTACCCCTCAAAAACTTCACGATCATGAAAACACTGCAATCCCTATTACTCATCATCACCTTCATGGCCACCATGGCCATCATGCCGGCAGCAGAGGCCCAGGTCTCAGCACCCGGCACGTTTGTCGGCGCGACCGACACCCAGGTAGCCCTCTATTCACCCAAGGCAGTAGGAGACGCCACATCCATCACCGTCGGTGTGGATTACACCAAGGCCGCTACAGAAGACAGCCTCAGCACCTTCGAAGTATACCAGGCGTTGGATCAGTCGGTGATCACAGCTGGCAGAGCCACCAAGATCAGCACAGATGCCAATCTCATGTACAACAGCGGCACAGCAGCCGAGTACGAAGAGACCACCATCACGCTGACAGGCTGTCCCTGCTGGATCCAGGTCAAGAGCAATATGGTAGGCACAGCGACAGATACCGTCACCTACAAGCCCTACATCCTCTTCACCCGACCCTCTAATTAACCTTCCCTCCGTCATTGCGAGGGAGGCACGACCGAAGCAATCTTAATATCACCTAACCGCCATTGTTGGTGTTTTCACCAACAATCCATTCAAACACGCATGAAACGTTCCTATATATACCTGCTCATGGCCTCACTCTTGGTGACGCTGTTAGCCGTAGTACCAGCCTGTGAAAAGGCCGCCTACTCCGAAAACCAGGAGCGTGTCCTCTATGCAGTGGACGATCAGGAGGTGAGCGCACTAGCCCCTAATAAGGCCAAGTATGCACTCGCCACCGACTTCCTGGCATGGTACGTGACCCATAGGCTGTATGCCGATTACAGCGAGTCACTCGCCACGCCTACCGGAATCCGTCCACAGAGAGGAGCACGCCCACCACCTGTAGATCTATACCCTATCGGCAATTCTGTTGAAGCGTTAGTTATGAACCATAGCGAACGTAACGGCAAGCTTGATTTCGTTAACCGAAGAGCCCGCGACGGATTGACGAATAACCCCCAAGCAGCTGTTTACTAACTAATCAATCGCCGACAGCTACTTAAAAAAGTCTACCAGATTGTAATCCTCAGCTCACACTGAGGATTTTTTTTATGCCTACACTTCACATCTACCATCACCAATAGCACGTCACGTCGAGCGTCAGCCGAGACGTCCCCTGATTCAGACTGCAGCAGTCTGAATCAGGGGCTCCCTCGACTCCTACGTCGCTCGGGAAGACGTGCACTCTCCCAACTTCACCCACCCCCGCCCGGTTCGTGTCCCCACGAACCAATTCTCAATTCTCAATTCTCAATTCTCCATTATTTCCTGTCCTTCCCCACGCAATTGCATTACCCTTTCTTCGCTTCATGAACCACGAACAAGATCCCCACACCAAAGACATCATCAAAGTAGGCATACTGCTCATTATACTGATGGCCGTCATCATCGTCTCGATCGCATACATCGCCATTACCTGATGCTCCACCAGATCAACGCCATCCTCACCACCTGGGACTATGGCACAGCCCTCCAGCTGCTGATCGCCACCGGCGAGAGCCCAGCCCTGGCCAGACTGCTACAGTCCACCAGCCAGACACCCTTCATGGAGCGCAAGCTCCGACGAGAGCTCCGCACCATCGCCACCCACCTTTCTGAGCTATCACCCGTCCCCACACCCGGTCACCCTGAGCCCGTCGAAGGGTCCCCCATTTCAGACAGCAACAATCCCAATGGTGAGAGCCACCCAAACCCCGACCACCACCCCACCCTCTCACCCACCCTTCAGGAGCGCAATGCCGCCCTCAGACGACTCGACTACCTCCGGGGCACCCTCACCCTCCTGGAGACCGACGAGCAGCGACTGGAGACCGCACTACAGATCCTCGCACTCGATCGCCAGGTCAACGCCTGCTGGAAAGTCATCCACTACTTCAGAGAGCACGGCCATCTCCCACCCGATGAGATCGGACAGGTCATCGCCAAAGCCACCACCTGGGGCGAGCTCGCCAAGATCCGGAGCAACTTTGCCACCAATGTGTCAAGGTCAAAAAATGGCAAGATGCCAGCAGAGAAGCTCCACTTCTACCAGGCCGTCCTCGACCGCTGCGACCAGCTCCTCAGCCAGCCTATTAAACCCACCACCCAAAATCTTAATTAAGCCATGTCACTATTCAACCCCATAGCATTGAAATCGAAGCACGCAGACACCAAAGAAGCCAAGGTCAGCAAAGCATCATCCACGCAGTACGCCCGGGCGATCCTCGCCAGTGCAGAGTCCAGAGAAGCCATGGAAGCCATGATCGGAGAGCTGGATCACGACCAGGTCATCAAGTTCTACACCCGGGGGGCATGGTCCATGCATCAGCTCTTAGAGTACGTGCTACTGCAGACAGGCCCGGCCAATGTCACCTTCAGCACCTGGACGATCAGCGAAGATCCCGCCCGCAAGATGTTTGAGCTCAAGCAAGCCGGCATTATCAAGAGCCTCCGGGCATTGATCGACTTCCGTATCAGGCAGAGGCACCCACAGCCCTACCAGCTGCTGGAGAGTATCTGCGATCAGATCAAGCTCGGCAAATGCCACGCCAAGATCACCATCATTGAGAACGAGACCTGGTCAGTGTCCATCGTCGGATCCGCCAACTACAGTCGCAACCATCGACTGGAGGCAGGCACCATCTTCACCCGCAAAGCCGACGTAGTATTCGACCGCATCATGCTACTCAACGAAATAAACGCAACAGACGAATGAAATTAGACCTCACCACCGAAGAACTGGAGCAACTCACCGACCTGGCCGGCAGATTACTGCCCATCCATGATATAGCCACCATTTTAGAGATGGAAGAAGATTACCTGGCCATCCAGCTGAGCATCAAAGACTCACCGATAGCCCAGGCCTACAATCGCGGCTACCTGCAGACCAAAGCCCAGATCCGCAAGTCAGTCGTCGACCTGGCCATAGCCGGCAGCTCCCCCGCCCAGACCCTCGCCCTCAAGTTCATCGCCGAAGTAGAATTCGAAAACCAATAAGACCATGAAAGAGAGAAAAGTAATCAGTTCAAAGAACATCCCGGTCTCCTATCCATTCAGGACTACCGTTATCGCCTGGCTAGTCCTTGACCGTCTTCAGCCAGCAGACTGGATATGGACTACCGTTTTTACATTGATAGGCCTGCTATGGATATTTTGCTATTTGATCAAGCAAAACCAAAGGGCTATCGAACTCTTCACAGAAGAGGAGACTCCTATCGATGAGCAAAGACCGTCGAAGAAAACATTTAAAGAGCGGCTCAGCGAAAAACAGCGCGAATGATAATATACCCGGGCATATTATCATTTTCAGTCCACCACCGTCCCCACACCCACGTCACGTCGACCGTAGTGGAGACGTCCCCCATTTCAGACCTCTGAGGTCTGAATCAGGGGCTCCCTCGACTCCTACGTCGCTCGGGAAGACGTGCACTCTCCCAACTTCACCCCCCCCGCCCCGGTTCGTGTCCTCACGAACCAATTCTCAATTCTCAATTCTCAATTCTCAATTCCCCATTCTATCCAGTCCTACAAGACCCACTCCCCCTACACTAATTTCCCACCCATGTCCGACGCAATTGCAAAGCACGTAAGGCCGCTCAACCTCCAGTCAGAGAGAGACGAGATCATCCACTACCTGATGCATCCCGAGATCCAGGACAGCTACGAGCTCAGCACCGCCTTAGCCGAAAAGCTCCGACGGATGGAGTCCTGTGCCGACCTCACCCGCACCTGGGGCAGCCGGTTCAAGGTCATCCCGATACTAGAGAAGCGGTTCGACATCAGCCGACAGACCGCCCGACAGCTGTACGACGACACCCAGATCGTCTTTGGCGTCACCAGCAAGCTCACCCAGCAGTTTTGGGTCGATATCGTCATCGGAGAGATCATGGAAGACAAGAGGAAGGCCAGTCTCGCCGGAGACCACAGAGCAGTGGCCAGCATGCAAAAGAACATGGCCCATGTGATCGAAAAGCTGATGGGCAGCATCGACACCAGCATCTATGAGAAGATCAACCCACCACCCATCGTCATAGGCTACTTTCCTGATAAGCTCAAGACACCCAACCTACCAAGTGACTCGGAGCTCGACATCATCTTCAAGAAGCTGATGAAAAAGAAACGCGAAAAAATCTACGAAGATATAGCCGAAGATGCCGCACCCGTCACCTGATCAGATCAAGTCCCCCGAGCAAGTCCGGGAAGTCCATCACAACATCCCCCAGATCATGTACCTGCTCATCAAGGCACAGATCACCCTATGCCTGTGGGGCAGAGCCACCGGCAAGACCGAAGGCCCGGGAGCCGACTATACCCTCGACAACATCCTCGCCATGCCACGCTCGCTGGGAGCAGTCGTCTCATCCACCTTCGACAAGGTGCTCATGTTCATCATCCCCAAGCTGCAAAAAGGCTGGGAGCGCTACGGCTATTTGGAGAATGTCCACTACTGGGTGCGCAAGTTTCCACCCAAGGAGCTGAAGCGCGATCGACCCTATTTGCCGATAGGCGATCCCAAGTTCCTCGTGCCCTGGTTCAACGGCTCAGCCATCCAGATCATCAGCCTCGACCGCTTAGGCATCTCCAATGCCTCCGATCTCGACTGGATCTACGGCGATGAAGCCCGGCTCTTCAAGAAAGACAACTTCGATGAAGTCATCAATGCCAACAGAGGCAATGCCGAGCACTTCGGCCACCTCAGCCAGCACCACAGCATCCTGCTCACCACCGACATGCCCCGGGATCAGAAAGGGCGCTGGGTATTCGACTACCTCGACATGGTCGATCAGGAAGTCATCGACCTCATCCTGCAGCTACGTCAGCGAGTCTATGAGTTAGAGGACCAGCTCAGCCGGGCACGGAGTGTCAAGAGCCGCAAAAAAATACAGAAGCTGCTCACCGACTTTGAGTTCAAGCTCAACGAGATCCGCAAAGGTACTGTCTTCGTATCTGAGGCCAGCACCCTCGACAATGTCCACGCCCTTGGCATAGAGCCAATCCTCAACATGAAGCGCAACCTCTCCGATTACGTCTTCAGGCTCTCCGTGCTCAACCAGCGAGTCGCACAGGTAGAGAACGGCTTCTACGGCATGTACGACGAAGAGCGCATCACCTATGAAGCCCAGGACTATGCCCACATCGACCAGCTACAGATCGAAGACTACAGCAAGGTCCACCCCGACTGCCGATGGTACCGCGATAGAGATCCACGCAAGCCACTCCACCTCGGCTTTGATCACAACGCCCCCATCAACTGGGTGATCACCGGCCAGGTATGGCCCGACAAGAAGATCGCAAAGCAGATCTCCGCACTCTACGTAGAGCGCCCGCTAAAGCTCCGCCACCTGGTGCGCCACTGGCATGAGTACTACAAGTACCATCAGCGCACCTGCCCTACCGTCTACTACTGGTACGATCACACCAGCATCGGCGACAATGCCTCCAAGGACCTCAACTTCAGCCAGGAGATCATCAAGCTCCTCCGGGAGCTCGGCTGGCAAGTCATCCCCCGCTACATCGGCAAGACACCCTTCCACCGGTTGAAGTACGACTTCTGGTCAGACCTCTTTGAGCAAAAGCGCGAAGACGGTTGGAAGCTCCTCATCAATCGCACCACCAATGAAGCCGCACTATACGCCCTCGAGCAGACAGAAGTCAAGGTCGGGCGCGACGGATTCGAAAAAGACAAGACCAAAGAAAAAGACAAAAACTTCCCTCAGGTCGAAGCACCCCACGCCACTGAAGCGATGGACACCCTATGGATGGGCATCCTCGAGTACAGCACCCACCACCAGGGCGAGTTCACCCCCATCATGACCGGCTGACCCTTTTCCCTACCGGAACAACCAATCCCACTACTAGCACGTCACGTCGACCGTAGTGGAGACGTCCCCCATTTCAGACCGCAGCAGTCTAGCCGATATAGTCATTCCTCTCCACCCCGTCATTCCTGTACGAGCCGTCATTCCGGTTTGCGTAGCAATACCGGAATCTGTATTTTCCCAAACCCTCACCCCCGCCCCGGTTCGTGTCCTCACGAACCTGTACATTCATACACCCACCCAAAAAAATAAACCCGCCAATACCGTTTTATAAATAATGCGAAAGCACTATATTTAAGTATGATTTCACGTCAAAAACGCCGCACCATCGCCCGCAACGCGAAAAAACTCAAGTCCAACAAAGCCATGATGGAATCCTTCGCCCTGGTAGAAGCCATCAAGCAAATGCGCGAAGCAGGAGCCATAGAGATCGACTATGACACCTACCAGGTACGGATCAGAGAAGACCTCTTCTGGACCGGCAAGAGCGAAAAGCACCATCACAACTGGGCCCGTAATTTCAAAGCCTACCTCGATGGCCTGACCAACAGTCCAGACGATGACCAGAAGCAGCTCCAGCTCTACGGCCTGGAGTCCGGCGACCTATTGATCACCTGGCCCTTACCACCACGTCATTCCCAAAAAGCTGGCGCGCGTTTGTAACGCGTGTCTATTTACCATGAAAGTCTCAGACACCAGAGCAGCCTTCAGCGACCTGATCAGCCAGAGAGCCATCCACAAGGAGCTCGGGCTCAACAGCCCACAGATCCGCAACTACCGTCAGCGCATCGCCAATGGCGACTGGCCATCAGAGGACCTGATGGCACAGCTCCTGGACAAAGCCGGCTACACCCGCATCACCCCAGCCCGGTGGTCCCCCGATCAGTCAGCCGCTGACAAGCTCGACGACCTCCGGGAGAAGCTCTACTACTCCATGCAAGTCGATCTCCACTGGACCGACGACATGAAGCAACTCATCGAGGATATACTATTTGATAGCTAACGACTAAGATATAATGAGTGGCTACAAGGTCGATGATTTACTCTCGCAACGATGCACTAGAAGGCAAAGTAGGCGTTCCTTGGCACTGGTTCGAATCCAGTAGTCATTCATTTATATCGTTTGTTAGAAGCTGGACGGGCTTAACCGATGAAATTATTAAGTAGAACAAAAATAAAAAGCCTTGGGAGGGCAAAAACAACCCAATTAACAAAATGAGACGATCAACATTTAAACAATCATTTCAAAGAAATGGAAGCGTAAAAAGCGTGTCTGGTGAACTTGTAGTAACAATGAACTATAAGTCTAAAACCATCAATGGAACTCATGCGGTCACTCATGACGATTTCACCAAGAAAGTAAGTATGCATAAGATTGAAATGTTTATTGACGGCAATCTGTGGAAAGAAATTCCTGAATTAGAAAGTGAGCTAATGGTAGAAAATGAGTCTATTAAAGCCAAAAAGGAAATCGTAAAGAGATTAGATGATATAGCTAATTCAGAACCAAGAAAGACTTTCACAGAAAGAATGGCTGAAATCGGATTTCAGTAAAGGTGGGCAGGGCTTTTTATTTTTCCTTTCGGATAGCACAACAGTATCAAGGGGCGAATAGGGAGTCTTGCTTCTAACACCCAGCTAAAGTGCGTCCGTAGGCATGCACTTTGAGCGATAGTTAGCTATCTGATCCCCATCATGAAAAACTATTTAGACGGTTATGCCAAAGAAGTGTGCGGACATTGTGGTGTTAAAAGAACACCTGAAGGTCACGACGGATGCATTGGCACGCTCCCCGATATAATGAACGCCTGCTGTGGACATGGCGAAAAGAAGATGGCCTATGTCCAGTTTTTGAGTGGCCAATGTATTACAGGCCAGACCGCCTTAAAGTACATTGAGGAAAACAAAACCTTAAAACCAGACGATTGACACAGTCAATGCCGCTACACCCGCTGAGCGACCATAGGGAGCGAAGCGGCGCGGAAAATCACCGTCCGCTATCGTACACCTGTTTAGAAGCTCAGCTCAAAGCCCTTTGGCTCGATCCTCTTTTGTTCTTCCTCCTTCACCCTCACGATACAAAACAGCCCGTTCTTATCTATTGTTGGGTTGATCGACCAAGTAGTAAACACCTTCATAGCCAGACTATCCATGTGCTGCACATGGCCTTTGATCCCGTGGATCATCAGGTTGAGGCACGACATTTTAGCACACATCCGGTCAAGGTCCTGACCTACCGTGTACAGTTGATAGTCGCGCAGAGCATTAGCAGCCAGCAGCATGCGACCAGAGCCACAGCAGCAGTCATTTACCGACTCCCCCGCTGACGGACTCATGAAAGTAGCCATCATATCACAGATAGGCTTTGGCGTGAAGTACTGCCCCAGCGCCTTAGCCTTATAGTCACTTTTCAGTATCTCGTAGTAAGTGCCTAGCAAGTCCACCCATTCACCCGCCTGATAGTATTTGTTGTGAGCCAGCACCCATTCCGCCAGCAGCTTGGCAAACAGGTTAAGTTCCTCCCTGTCATACTTCTTGATCGTCTGGAAGTATAGCGGCTCCTCCGTCTCCCAGGCATAGCAGCACATTGCCAGCGTTAAGAAGTCGTCAAACACCTCGCTATAGTTCCACTTACCCCGACCGATCGAAGTAAAGATTTTATGAAAACCCCTCAGTTCGAGGGGTATCTCTCTAGTTTTCATCGCTCCTTCACCTGTAGGTTAGAGAAGACATAGCACAGCGGCCAAAATTTGGTGCTGCTATCCTCATCATCTTCGCCCTGCTGCGTTTCCTTGGGTCTGCCCCATAGCAAGAGGGCTTTTTCACCCTTGCGCACCTGCTTTCCCAGTTTCAGCCACTGGTGGAAGGTATTGAGTTCCTCGTGTCCCTCCTGCAGGTAGATTTCCTTCAATCCCTCGTTGATGCTACCGCCCATTTCATCCATTGATTGAGCCGCCCTTATCACCTTACTGAGTTCGATTAGGTGCTTTCTCTTAGCTATATAGGCCGCCTTCTTATCAGAAATCGGGGGCTGCTGTTCTATTACCTCACTCATGCGGCTGCCCTCCTTCCTGCTTTGATGATCATCACCCCATTACGGATGTCGATATCCAGATGCTGCCCTATTTCAAAGCCAGCATGCTCTAGCCATTGGCCTTGCAGCTTTATTTCTGGCACGAATACGCCACCAGTCGGGTGAAAATTTCTTTTTGAATGATGCGCATACACGCGCAATCTTCTTGCGGTTTTTTGTATTTTCGTTCTCATTGAATCTAGTTATAGGTTTAAAAATGTGAGCCCTCCCCCTCGTCAAAGTCGGAGGGCTCCCCTTTTATATCTCGAATTCCAGCACTTCACTTTCAGTGCGGTCAAGTAGTTGCTTGATCGTAGCACTGCACAGGTTAAGCACCTCTTTCATCACCTCCGGGTTACTGATTACCACATGGCCACCCGTTGGGTTTGATAGCTCGATCTTCGATGCAGAGCCATCATGGCTGATGTTGAAGTTATCCAGCTCCCTTTTCCTCTCCTTCAAAAACTCGAACCGCTTCTGCAGCTTCGAAAACTGCTCGGCTCTCTCGAACCTTTCCGAAGGAGTCACTAGTGGTGTCAGCTTGTTTTCTGGCTTTGGCTCAGGTTTCTGAGCATCCATTTTTGCAGCTGGTTGCGGCTTTGCAGTGCTTCCAGCCTTTTCATTCTTCTTGGCAGTTGTGCTTGCAGCCTTGCCATTCTCAGAGCCTTTTCCGCTCTCGATTACTAAAGTTTTCATGATTTACTATTTATGGTTTAACATACTGATTTCCAATTCCTTATCTTATACTAAGATACTAAAAACGCATTATATATAAAACGTTTAGACGGTATTTATACGAAAATTCAGAAATTAAACACGCTGATTATCAGGCACTTACAAACACGAATTAAAAATCAAATTTTGATTTTACAATGATCACTGACGCCCCGCACTATCGCGTGTTTGCAATTGCATGGGGTGATTTTGGCCGTATGTGATCGAGGGTGCGCCCCATACTAGACACGTGCCCAGGGCACACCGATTTATTTCTGTCCTAGCTAGACCACATCAGTATTGACTGATTTGTGTATGCTGAGCATCAAAAAGGCACTCGATATCATGCAATCAGGCGATGCATTTGACATCACCTTTGTCAAGTGCAATGAGACTAAGAAGACCGGTGGTCAATTCATTAAGGGTACTCAATGCAAATGCACGGGCAAGGCCAATCTCAAGAATGGCTGGGTCAACGTGCTGTTTCCTGACAATGAATACCGAAAAGCTCACATCAAACTGATCACTCATGTAAATGGAGAGCTGCTGGTATGAATAGTACACTTGATATCATCGAGACTGCTGAGGCAACAATACTAGTGAATGAGGTAGCCATGGCTCAGATGTCTACCTCAGCCAGTAAGAAGAGCACACCAGTGGTGCCGCTGAAAGACAAGAGTATCATCTACTCTGATGATCATATCGCTTACTGGGGTGCTAACAATGACTGGCCTCAGCTGGTGGATGCCGATCTCGAAATGAACACAGATCTCTGGCGGGCACTGGATATGAATGCCAGGGCACTATATGCCGGTGGTCTTCAGTACAGTGTCTACAACTACGAGACTGGAGAGATCAGCAAAAAAAGAATCTATGAAGTAGATCAATTCCTCTTTAGGAATCACAGCTATGCCATGCGGGCCTGCATTGATTTCTACAAGTATGCCAATGTCTGGCCACAGTTTATCATCCAGGCTGATGGCAAGATCAAGTGGCTCACCACGTATGAGGCTGGCCATGGCCGCTATAAACTGCAGGACGATAACGGCAAGATTAATACGCTGTACATCAATGCCAACTGGGCTGATCGTGCCAACTACACTGATGATGATACCATCCCTGTGCCGGTGCTGGATCCAATGACCACTATGCCTGATAATCTCAGCGCTAGAAAAGATGGTCCGAGATTCATCTATCCGCTGAGCTATCCATCCGGCAAGACTTACTATCAACTGCCTATCTGGAATGGCATCCGAAATAATGAATGGCTGAAGGTGGCCAATGAGATCCCAAAACTCAAGTCGGCCATCATGAAGCATCAGACGACTCTGAAGTATCACATCAAGTTCCCGGACTACTTCTGGTCATGGAAATATCCCGATTGGGATACTTTCGATGCTAAGAAAAAGAGTGAGCTCAAGAAAACGGAGTTTGATAATATCACAGCCTTCCTCGCTGGATCTGAGAATGCCGGTAAAAACATCTCCACCGGCTACAAAGTAGATCCGGATACGCTCAAGCCTTATCCCGGAGTAGAGATCATACCGATCGACGATAAGATGAAGCAAGGCCTCTACATCGAGGACAGCACTGAGGCGTCAATCAAGATATTCTCAGCAGCAGGTATAGATCCTACAATCTTTGGTTTCCAGCTGGGCAAGGGGTCTAATCTCTCCGGCTCTGACAAGCGAGAGGCCACCAACATTTTCATCAGCTTCCTCAAGCCTCACCAGGACATCCTACTCCGACCACTGGACTTTGTCAGCTGGATGAATGGCTGGAACAACCAGGAGCAGCTGCTCATGTGGGAATTTACCAAGCCCTTCCTACAGGTGCTCAATGAAGTAACTCCATCTAAACGCGAAATCGAGATACCAGATGCTACTGAACGAAAATGATCTTAAAGCGGCTATTCCGTTAGCCGAAAACTTCACCTACGAAAATGTCAAGCCTGACATAGATGTAGTAGCTGTACGAATCATCAAAAACCTCCTGGGCACCACGCTCTATGACGAGCTGGTGGCTGACTATGCCGGTGAGAGCACAGACAGTGCACAGAATGAGTTGCTCACCTATGTGCAGCCGGTCATTGGTAACCTGGCAGTGTATGCCTATATGCCCAAGGGCAATGTCATCATTAACAACAATGGCATCCTGGTCACGCATACCAATGATCAGAAGCCGGCACTGGAGTGGCAGATCCGGGATATCCGCGACTCACTGATGAGCGGTGGCTACTCAGCGATCGAGAGTCTGATCCAGTTTCTGGAAGAAAACACGGGCGTCTATGCCTGGAATACGGCAGTCGCCCGGTCGCTCATCGTCAACACTGCAGCTGAGGTGCAGCAGTTTGTCAATATCAACAATAGCCGACTTATGTACCTGGCACTGGTCCCCATCATGCAGCGCTACCAGGAAGATGAGATCAAAGGCAATATCAGCGATGAACTCTACGAAGAGATCGAGGCTGAGATACTGGCCGATGGAGAGCCGTCAGCCACCAACCTGCTGCTAATGCGTAATCTCCAGGGCGCAATCGTACACCTGAGCTATGCCGATCTGATCCTCGAGAAGTCGCTGCTCAACGATGGTGATGGCTTTCACCTGATCAACAGCTCTCTCTCCGGAAGTCTCAAGTCGACGATCCCGGCTGAGGAATCAAGATTGCGGGTACGCCGGGACCACCACGAGCAGATTGGTCGCAAGTACCTGCAGAAGCTGGTGACCTATCTGCATACCAACGCGGATACGTATCCGCTATACAAAAATAGTGACCTCTATGTCGAAGACGCTCGTGCGACTGACAATGTCACCCAATCAGCCGATCACTATACTTATCCACTGGGCTTATGAAACCATTTGAATGCTTACTCATCAGGGATACCTACACGCTAAAAAGCACAGTAGGTAAGTTCTTCTTTGTCGGTCACGACTTTGAGACCACCCACACCCTGGAAGATGTGAGTCGTGGGGAAAACGTAAAGATCCCGGAGCATACCTGTCTGCCTCCGGGTCGATACCGTGTCAAGGTGACTTTCAGTCAGCGATTTCAGCGCATGATGCCCATGATCTACACCGAGGACAATGGCTATGAAGTCATCATGAACGGCATCCGGTTCAAAGGCAGCCGCATCCATGGCGGCAATACCCATCTCAATACGGAATCCTGCATTTTGGTGGCGCGCAATAGGCTCAATGACGATCTGATCCAAGGCAGCCTAGAAAAAGAGATCACTGACAAGATGATCGAGCTCGGTGGCGAAGGATTTTTAACTATCGTAAATGGGAGGGCAGCATAATGGCCGACAAAAAATTCAAAGACACAGGCCTTGGCCGATTTCTTACTGAGAAGATACCAGATGCCATAGGCATCATTGGCGATGTACTTCCAGATCAAGGGGTGTTTGGTATAGCCAAAAACATCATCGAGGGCAGTACCCTCTCCCCTCAGGATAAGCAAATAGCCCGTCAGCTCCAGATGGAAGAGGAGCAAATGTACCTGACCGATCGTCAGCATGCCCGTCAGCGTGAGGTGGACAAAGCCAAGACCGGCAGCCCTGATACGATGATGTGGATCACCGGAGGCATAGTACTGGTGCTGCTGGTACTCACCGTCATCGCGGTATTGTTCTTTGAGATCAAAAATCCCGAGATAGCGCACCTCATCGTAGGTGAGATCATCGGTCTGGCCAGTGGTATCATCTTCTACTACTATGGCACCAGCAAGAGCAGCAATGACAAAACGAAACTCCTGGACAGACTGAAGCCTTGAGCCACCTCTATATCAACGGTCGCAAACTATTCGTACCCGGGAAGTGGGACGATCTCACCGCACAGCAGCTGGTGAAGGTCGCCGCTACCCTCCATGCCGATATCACCGTCGATGAAGCCCGTACCAGGGTGCTGTTTATCCTGCTACATCCACGCCGATACTTCTGGCTCAGCTGGCTCCTGCTATTCAGGATGAAGCAATACGACCGACTGGACTTCCTCGCAGATGCCCGACTATTTATCGAGTACATCTTCGATATCGAAAACGTAGACCTGACCCGGCAGCTGCTCCCCGTCATCAAGATCACGCGGACATTTCGCAAGCGCATCTATCTCTACGGCCCTGCTGATCGGTGCAAAAACCTCGTCTTCATGGAGTTTATCAAGGCAGAGACCTACTATCTCTCCTACCGGAAAAACTATGCCAACGTCCCGGAGCGGCTGGCCGCACTGGATAAGCTGGTGGCCGTGCTCTACCGGCCTAAGCAATCCGACGAGGATCAGGCCGACCCCATGTGGAACGGTGATATCCGCCAGGTCTATAATGACAACCTGGTGGAGACCCGGCTACCAATCGTATCACGGATAGATACGGCCACCAAGTACGCCATCCTGATGCACTATGATGGATGTCGAAAGGTGCGCATCAACAAATTCAGATATGTCTTCCCAAAAACCAAGAGCAGTGGATCCGGAGGCAACTGGATAGATGCGCTCCGATCGATGGCCGGTGGCGCCATGCACATGGAGAAGATGGCCATGGTCGACTGTGATACCGCACTCTATGACCTGGACAAACTGATCGAAGAATCTAAAAAACGACCCGGAGGTAAATCGTGACAAAAAAAGAAAATGAAGTGCTCGAAGCACTCGTCTCAGAGTTTAAAGAAGTACGCCTTGCCATCGTCGGCAATACCGAGCTCGGCCTCCAGGGGCTGGTCGAAGCGCAAAAAGCCGACGAAGAGTACAAGCGGCTCAACGATGAGCACTTCAAGGAAGTCACCTCCCATCTGGAGAAACTCTCCTCCCATCAGGAGAAGCTCTCCTCCCATCAGGAGAAGCAATATAAGAAGCTCACCGACATGGATGGGCGCATCACGCAGATCGAAGAACCACTGAAAGTACTCCGAGTAGTGCTCAATGTCGCCAGGAAGTTCAAGTCAGGCATTCTGGCCATAGTAGCTTTTGTGACATCACTACTGGCACTGGTGTACAAGTTTTGGCACGTCATCACCGACTGGTTCACTAATCCTACCAACCCATGAACTACATCACCGCCCGCGACTGGTTTAAAACTACCGCCACCAAGCTCAAAGTCATCGGCCATACCGACGATGCACCCCGATTTTTTCACAACAGTGACCACTTCAAAGCCGAGGCGCGCAACAACAAAAAAGCAGTCTGGTACCTCGTGCTCGATGAGCCCCGGGGCACCATCTCCGGACAGCACAATAGCAACATTCGCGATAGCAACCGCTTTGGCTTCTGGATACTCTGCTATGTCGAGAAAAACGACTGGGCCAACGAAGACAGCATCTACGACCAGGCCAAGACCATCGGGCTCAAGGTCATGGGCAAGGCCTACTATGAGCGGCTCAACCAGAGCGGAGCATTCAAGCTCATCGATATCGATAGTCTCAACTATATGAAGGCCGGCCCTGAGCTGGTCAACTACTTTGGCGCTTACTTCAGCTTTGAAGTCTCCGACAATGCCAACGCCCAGTTGGCCTACGACACAGACGACTGGTACGAGTGATGGATCCACAGTCAGAGATCTATATCCTCTTTAGCCGCTGGCTCACCAAGACAGAGGCCATCCTACGGCATGAGCTCAGGAAGCGCAAGATCGGCGTGACCGACGATCTCTTCAAGGAGCTCACCACCGACATCCAGGTCAGAGGCCAGGCCGTCCTCGAGGGCAACCTCACCATGCTCACCCGAGGCAGGTTTATCGACATGGGAGTCGGCAGAGGCCACAGCCTGGGCGGCAGTCGTGGTAGCTTCGATCTCGATAGTGGCCGTACCCGAAAAGGCCGCAAGCCGAAGAAGTGGTATAGCAGACCTTGGCACGGCCGGTTGCACAGTCTGTATGGAGCCATAGGCTACAGTCTGGTAGAGCAGAGTATTGCCAGTATCAAAGATCCCATAGTCGAGAAGTGATGCTCAAAGTCAAATCACAAAAACTACCGCATATCAAATGCCAGCTCACCCAGCAGCAAGTCGGCAGCTCACCACTCTGCCAGGTCGTCAAAGATGAAAACAATCCCTGCATCCGCTGCACCCAGTGTGGGATAACTATCAACTGTCAACTAAAAACTATCAACTAAGATGATCGTCCTCTCAGAAACAGAAGCCATCGCCATCGCCGACAAATACGGCATCACCATCGATCCGTCAGATGTCACGCAGTACAAGCTCCTGCAGATCATCAAGATGCACGAAGACGACAGCCCTGCATTACAGGAGCTGATCGAGCGGTGCAATCAGCGCATACTCGACCGACTGGAAATGAAACAATAAGACATATTTTCTTATATAATGACTTTTTAGCTTATCATTGTATCACCAAAGGCTCAATCTTGGTACTTAAAATCTTAGGTTTTAGACGAACCACTGCCGCTGTTGAAAGTGATTGAGCCACTGGATGCAGCGGCTTTTTTATTGCACTATTATGAAAGCATCAATTAGTAGTTTTTTAGAATTTAAAGGGCATAAGTTGCTCTATGTAGCAGAAGAAGGACAATATCACATTGCTGTGAAACCTATATGCGAAGCTCTAAATGTGGTGTACACAGGTCAGCTAAAAACTATGCAAAAAGACCCAATAT
This sequence comes from Cyclobacteriaceae bacterium, assembly GCA_965229505.1. Classification (GTDB taxonomy): domain Bacteria; phylum Bacteroidota; class Bacteroidia; order Cytophagales; family Cyclobacteriaceae; genus UBA6059. The sequence goes on along the minus strand of OZ245881.1, from coordinate 3,112,168 downwards.
TAGGGCCTGCATTATACCTACGTACTATACAGGTACCCAATTCACAGGGTCGTCAGATGACCTGCATACCCGAAAGATATGTGTATGGATGGTTATTTGGCATCAAATCAAAAAAGTCCGAATTAATCGATTTTAAAAGAGAATGTTACGATGTGATGTTCAATCATTTCAATGGAGCTATAGGCGGAAGAAAAGAACTATTGAAGCAAAAAAGTATGATTACGAGACAAATTAATAGTATTGAGAGTAGACTTGCTGAAGATCAGCAGCATCAGGAATACATAAAACTGAAGAATCAATTGAAATCTGTTAAATCTGATCTCACCCAACTGGACAACAAAGTGATCAAGGCGCAGCAGGAACTTTGGGATAATTAATTTTATCCGTGCAGATCTGCACGGATAAAACCAGAATTCTGGTTTTATTTCTGCTTTAAGTTTACCCCATATGGGGGTAATTCAGACCCCCAAGCCAAAACAGCTTAACATGTGACTTTTTCGCGCTATCATTCTCAGATATTCTGCTAAGCTTTGAAGTGTCGAAATAAGTTAATAGTAGTCGTAATGGACGCAATCTTAAATTTTATCATTCACAATATGCCTCGGCAAAGCCGTTTGGAGCGGTACTCACTTCTATCGTCTTACGACGTTGACTTGTTTCGACAGTTGCCGGGGCTACTTAAATTCTATTATTATGTCGAAACAAGTCGAAAAAAACTACCGAGCTCACGAAGATGAGCAGGTACAAGCCGCACTATCTCTCATCGCAGAGATGATGGATCCATTCCTACAGAGTTATTATCAGTTTGTCCTCACCTGGGCGATGTACGCACCACCCGATGAGCTGGAGCATATCGAGTGGGAGCATCTCCATACACTCGGAGAGCTGCTCTGGGCCATCAAGCAAACCCCCGAGGGCATGGGCTTGCAGAAGTGAAAATCTTGGCGCGCATTTGTAATGCGTGCCATTTTATCTACTTTAACATCATGTTCCGTTGGCTACTTATCTTACTACTGTCTTCGACAGCTGCTCACGCACAGACAGATCCTCGATATTTCAATCTCCCCTTGAACGGACAAGGAGAATTCGAAATAACCAACATAGTAGAAGTTGACAAAAGCCTACATCAGCTCAATACCAATGCGATAGCATGGTTTCATGAATGGAACAGACAAGAGTTTTCTCAAATCGTACTCGACTTACCATCTTCTAACCTTACGATGATGGAAGGGTGGATTCCTATGGGTACCGGTAGGTTTTTTGAAGACTTTGGTGTTTACTACATGATGACTGTTCAATGTAGAGAAGGTTCCTACAAAGTAGTTATAAGTAATGTCCGTCACGTTTTCGGTACCGGAACTGATGAACAGAGAAACATTCTACTACTCATAGGCGATGAAAATATCTATTACGATAGCGGTCAAGTAAAACAGGCTAACCTTAGAAAAAGAGAAGCGGTGCTTAAATACTTCTATGAGAAACTCGAAGAAATAGAGCAAGCTATGCGCTCCAATAAATACAATATCCAAGGAGACTGGTAACTCCAGCCGTAGCGCATTTGTAATGCATGCCTTTTTTTTTGCTGTCCTATCCACAGCCTCATAGGTCATCTACTTTCGACCTATGGCACAGTTTGAGGATAAGGTCAAGTCGACCGTCATAGTTGATGGCAAGCAAGGCATCAACGAACTAGGTCGCCTTGAGATGGCAGCCACCGAGTACCGGCAGGAGCTTAAGCGCATGAAGCAGGGCACTGTAGAGTATGCAGCTACTTCCAAAAAATTAGACGAAGTTACCGCCCGACTCAAGAGGCAGAGAGATGTCCTCGGACTGTCAGGTATGACCATGCGCCAGCTGAGATCACACGCCCGTGATCTTCGCAGAGAGATGGACACTACCGCCATCCGGGGAACTAAGAAGTACGAAGAGCTCCGCATCAAACTACAGCAGGTCAATGCAGCCATGAGACAGCAGCGAGCAGAGGTCTATGGTATGAACAAGACCTGGACCAACATCAGCTCCAGCCTCAGCATGTTTGGCCCTGCAGCCATGGTCACTACAGGTATCTTCGCCATTATCGGAGGGATCACCTCATGGCAGAGGGAAAACATCGCGCTATCTGATACCCTTCGAGATGTTCAGAAAAATACTGACCTCACGGCTGAGGGAGTAGATTCACTGGCCGATAGCCTGATGAGGATAGACACTAAGTCCACCCGTCAGGAGCTGTTGGATATCGCCATCATCGCAGGCAAGCTGGGCATAGAGGGAGAGGCTAACCTACTCGGCTTTGTTGCAGCCGCTGACAAGATCAACGTAGCATTAGGTGAAGATCTCGGAGAAGGCACAGAGTCACTACGTAAGCTGGGTAAGCTCGTCGAAACCTTCAAAATCAAGGATGCCTACGGTATAGAAGACGCCCTGCTCAAAGTCGGCTCAGCAGTCAACACCCTGGGTAGAAGTTCCACCGCTTCCGAAGCTAACATTGTAGAGTTCACCCGTCGTATGGGTGGTATTGCGCCACAAGCCAAGGTGTCTATCCAGGACATCCTCGGACTGGGTGGTGCGGCCGATGCATTGGGTGTCACGATGGAAGTCGCCGGTACAGCATTGAGCCAGGTATTTAGCAAGATGGCAGAGAAGCGTGACGTTTATGCCAAGTTTGCCGTGGACACTGAAGGCAACCGTATGAGTGTCGAGAAGTTTACCGAGTTGATCAACACGGATTTCAACACCGCATTCCTCTCAGTGCTTCGCGGACTCAACGGCAACTCTGAAGCCATGACCACCTTCATCGATACCTTAGGAGACATGGGATTGGAAGGTCAGCGGGTAAAGCAGGTAATAGGTGCCCTATCCGGAGATATCGAAGAAGTCACCCGTCAGCAAAAGATATCCAACGAAGAGTTTGAGAAAGGTAGCTCCATCCTTGATGAATTCGCCTTGAAAAACGAAAGTGCAGGGGCTAACATCACCAAGATTTGGAAAGCCTTCGGCAACTGGTTTATCAATAGCTCAGTAGTCAGAGGATTTGAAAAGCTCACAGGCTACTTGGCTGACCTGGTAGAGATACCCGTCAGTGAGACCCTACAGGATCAGCAGTACGAACTCAACCGACTGGCCACAGCCCTGATCCGCAACAACGATAATGAGGAAATCCGAAAATCCTTGATTGATGATATCCAGAGTAAGTATCCTGATTTTCTAAAAAGCATGGGACTGGAAAAAGCATCCGCTGAAGACATAGCCACCGAACTCAGAAGTGTCAATCAGGCCTATCGTGAAAAAATATCCATGCAGCTCATCGCTGAAGAACTGGAAGAGAAGCTGAGACGAAGAAGAGAAGTTTCCAAAAAACTGCGTTCAGCTGAGCAGGAAGTGTTTGACGCTGAAGAAGCCAAGCGTACAGGCAAGCAGCTGAGCAATAAACAAGGACTGTTGGGTAATACTACAGGTGCTCAGCATGACTTGAATATCACCTCAGCCAAAACTCAGAAAGAGGCTATTGAGGCAGAACTGGCCGAGCTCGATCAGGAACTGATCAGCCTGGAGATGGAGAAGGCCAAGATCGATGGTCGATTGGCATTCCTAATGAATTATGCTCCATCACCTGATGACCCTGATCCTAAGGGTGTCGATGGTGATGATGCACAGACTAAGTATACATTATTTGATGTGGAAGCCGCCACCAAAGAGACCGAAGCGATCAAAGGTCTCGTCGATGATGTATTACAAACCCACCTCGATGCGATCGGAGAAAAGATAGGCGCTGAGCGTGGAGCAGCTGCAGAGCGGAAAAAGTCTGATGAAGAAGAGGTGCGGCTTTCGCAGAAAAAAATAGCAGCGAAAGAACAGGAACTGGAAATGGCTATACAGTCAGGAATTGCTGCTGTATCTAGTGCACAGTCTTTCGAAGAAGCTGGCGCCTCAGTTCTCAATGTGATGAGAGCTGAGTTGGATGCCTATCTCTCGAAAATTGTTGCTGAAGCCATTTTGAAGACACTAGAGACTTCCCCTTTGCCTCCATGGCTGTCACTCCCGTTAGCTGCCGGAGCTGGTGCAGCTTTCAAGGGGCTTTTCAACAAAATAGTTCCCTCCTTCTACCACGGTGGAGAGACCGGCCACAGCTCCATCGGTATGGGCGACAGCTATGGATCCTTCACCGGCTACACCCACGGCGGAGAGATGGTCACGCCGAAGTACGTCCGTCAGGATCCGGCCGTCATGGATGCAGAGGCCGTCATCAAAGCCAGGATGGCAGGCTACTCCCTGTCCAGGTCGAGCACAGCAGCTCCGACAGAGCAAAATATCAATGCCACCCTCGATGCATCCACCGTCGGTAAGATCGTCGCTCAGGAAGTCGGTCGTGTCCTACAAGAGATAGATATCAATGCCAAAATTAGCCGAAACACCTATCGCGACTTAAAAGAAGATGACGAACGATTCGAGAAAACCAAATCCCGAGGTAAGCTATGATTGTCGGCCTTGCTGTCATGCTGAGCTCGTCGAAGCACAAGCAAGTCAGACAATCGTCGAACTCGACTTCTGCCCACACCAGGCCATCATCGACACCCGCACCGGCAAAACCTTAGACTACATTATACATTAATGGCCATCACCCTGCTATCGGCCCCCGCCTTCATCGGCATGACTCAAAACCCACTCGTTTGGAAGTTCAACGCACCCGCGGGAGCCCGCGTCATCCTGCAGATCCAGATCGAGACCGCACCCTACTCCGATACCTGGATCAGCCTGCCCGAGTACGGCATGACCGCCAATCTCACCGGACAAGCCCGCTTCGACCTATCGAGAAAACTCAAACCCTACCTGCAGCACAATGCCCCCGGCTTCTTCGATGTAGCCAGCAGTGTAGCATCCGATGTATGCCGGAGGTACAAGCTCAAGTGGAAGGAAGAGACCGGAGGCAGCTATGGCGACTACCTCGATCCCCAGGCCATCCTACTCGGAGGCCTGCAGCAGGAGCGCTACGCCCTGCCCACCTCACCACCCGATGCACCGACATTGCTGTCGGCCACAGCCGATATCACAGGTATACTCCTGGCCCTGGTCGATCAGACCGGAGGTACCGCACAGCATGAGATATGGGTGAGTCAGACATCATCGACCGATGGATTCAGCAAGCTCACCACCTTGGCCGCAGGTGAGGTGACCCATACCCATCAGAGTGTCGCCAGCCTCACCCAGTACTGGTACAAGGCACGCTCCGTGCTCAATGGAGCGAGTAGTGGCTTTGGCAATGTAGCCACGGCCACCTCACTGGAAGTGTCAGCAGCCTTCATCAGCGAGTGGGACACCACCAATACCGGCAGTGCCACAGACCGGATTGTACTGCCGCTGATCTCATCCGGCACCTACGACTTTCAGGTATGGTACGACGATGCGCTGCTCAAGACGATCACCGACTACACTGACAATGAAGTCATCTTCAGTGACGGTACAGGCGTCAAAGAGATCAGCATTATCGGCACCATCGATGGGTGGAACTTCCTACAGGAAGATACCGATCGGCAGAAAATCACCGACATTAGTGCTTGGGGAAGTCTGTCGCTGGGTACAGATCTTGCCCATGTCGGCGGTGAGTTTTATGAATGTGTCAACCTTGACATATCCGCTACCGACGAACTCAACCTTACCGGCCGCACTTCACTGCATAGCCTATTTAGAGGCTGCACGTCACTCACGAAGCTACCGGCAGCTGATACCAGCTTGATCACTGACATGACGCTGATGGCCTTCGGCTGCTCGGCATTGGTAACGATCCCGCTATGGGACACTTCCAGTCTGCTCATTATGAGCAACACCTTCAAGAGTTGCACCTCACTGGTAACTATGCCGGCATGGGATCTGACGAGCGTGACGACACTGTATGATGCCTGGGGAGGCTGTACCAGTTTGACAACAGTACCGGCCTTCAGCATCCCCAGTTGCAATTCACTCTATCTGACATGGAATGGCTGTACCAGTCTGACCACATTTCCGCTCCTGACCAATACAGACAATGTCACCACAGCAGCCTATGCCTGGTACAACTGCACCGGGCTGGACGGTTATGACTTCCCGACAATAGCGTTTCACAATGTAGCCAGCTTCCTATTGGCATTTGACGGATGGGCCATGACCACAGCAGCCTATGATGCACTGCTGATAGACCTGGAAGCCAACAACCCAAAAAATCTTGTGCGTCTGGATACGGATGCTACCTATACCGGTGGTGGTGCTGCAGAGACAGCCAGAAGTGCCCTCTTTTCAAGAGGCTGGACATTTAACGACGGAGGAGTAGCACCATGAGCATGACGCTAGAATCATCCCCCGCCTTGATCGGTATGACCCAAAACAATATGATTTGGGCATTCAGCACCGATACCGACCCGGCACCCGTGCTATCGATCCAGGTGCTGATCGAGACCGCACCCTATACCGATGAGTGGCACTTCGTCGGAGAGTTTCACCAGCCACCCGGTGCAGACGGCCTTGCACAGTTCAACCTCAGCCGCATCCTTCGCGACTGGCTGCAGCACAACCCACCCAACTTCTTCGAGGTGGCAGCAGGCATAGCCCCGGACGTCTGCCGTAGGTACAAGCTGCGCTATGCCGAGGGTGTCCATGTCGCCCGCACCCACCTGGGCACCTACTATCAGGCCACAGGGTCAGCAGCGTATAAGGCGCTAAACTTCGACTTCTCATCATCCTCCAGCTACATCCTCGTAGCAGAGAGTGTAGATACCGCACAGCTCGACAGTATCGTCAAGATCGACAGCACCACACCCGTCGACCTGCAGGGCTGGGCACTGGAGATCCAGCGCTCCGTGCTGTACTTCAACCCTGTCAGCAACTACACCGACAAAGACATCCAGCTACCCTCCGGAGTAGCCATCACCATCTACGAGAGCACCGCACCCTGGAGCTCCTACACAGATGTGAGATCAGTACTGCTCGGAGGCATCCAGGTCGATAGAGCCACCCTGCCGGCACTGCCACCAGATGCACCGACCCTACTCACCGCTACCGCAATGGGCGAAGACCAGGTGGATCTTACCCTCGTGGATCAGTCCGGCGGACTGGCCCACCATCAGATATGGGTCTCACAGACCGGAGAGTTTGGCGAGTACATCCTGCTCGACACCTGGGATCCCGGTGACAGCTCCGGTAGCCATACCGATGCATCACCTGGTACGCAGTACTGGTATAAGGCCCTGGCCGTCCTCTCTGGCTCCAGTAGTCAGGAGTTTAGCAATGTGGCGACTGCTACGACGCTCGACCTATCCAACGCCTTTAAGATCACCGTCAAAACGGATAATACTGGAACATCAGAAGATGATGAGTTCACACTGCCTATCACTGACAGTGTAGCGACCACAGAACTGGACGTTTATTTAGTTTCTGATGGTTCTTTACTAGGAACAGCGTCGAGCGTCAGCCCTACCATTACATTCCCAGCAGGAGCAGGTACTTATGATATTGCGGTCACGGGCACTATGGGTGGGTGGGCTTTCAATAATGGCGGTGACAAATTGAAAATCACCAAGATTGATAATTGGGGGATTTTCAATCATGGAGATGAGGAAGGCGCATTTTACGGATGCACAAATTTAACATTACTCACTACTTCCGACACGCCGGATTTGTCAGGTTCAACAACCCTAAGAAACTTTTTTAGGAATTGCACATCCATAACCACCATCAACAATATTGATACATGGGATGTAAGTACAATCGAGAATTTTACAATAATGTTTTTTGGCATCACTTCTCTAAATGTATCACTAAGTACGTGGGATGTTGGCAGTGGGCGACTATTCGGCAATATGTTCCAGAGCACCCCATTTAATGGGGATATATCAGGCTGGGATATGAGTAGCGCGACGAATATTAGTTCAATGTTCAATCTTGCCACGAGCTTCAATCAAGATATTAGTGGATGGGATGTCAGCTCAGTCACAAGTTTCGCTTCCATGTTCCAAAACGCTACTTCATTTGATCAAGACCTCAGTGGATGGGATGTGTCGGCAGCCACTACGTTTGGCAATATGTTCACTAACGCCAGCGCATTCGATCAGGATTTATCCGATTGGGATGTTCATTTGGCTGCTGGTCGAGCAGGTGGTGTACCGACAATGACGAACTTCCTGAGCAACGCAGGAATGTCGACCGCTAATTATGATCTTCTACTAAATGCGTGGGATGCTGTCGATCTGGTTGATGGCGTATCTTTTGGAGCGCAGGGTATCAACTACACTACCGCCACATCAGGTACGGCGAGAACCAATATTATCAGTAATGATTCATGGACAATAACAGACGCAGGGGGCGTATGAAATTACCATCAGCCATAAAGCCAGATATCAAAGTTCCCCATAAGAACAATAGGACGCAGCGAAAGCGTATTCTGAAAATGATAGGAATCAAGAAAAAATCAGAGATTAGAGAATCCTTAAAATCCAAATGATGGAATATAGAATAGTACATCGAGACGGCAAAGTAATCGAGTGTGTGGAGCACACTGATCTTAATGTGACAGGCAGCACAGCGAAATTTGTCATTGACGAAATGGATGACGCTATCAGTCAATTAACTGGCAAAGGCATAGACATTTCCTTCCTCTGGAAAAACGGCCACATCAGCCGCATAGCTCCAATAGGTCAGGAGGTGGCTATCTCCGATCATCCTAGCGAGAGCAATATCAAAAGGAAGGTATTCATTCACTCTATGCCAGTCCTCCAGAATGAGTCAGCCTTTTGGCTCAATATCATCGTCAGGCATTTCGATAGTGAAGGGAATCACATCCCAGATACGCAGGAGGATGTCTGGTTTTCTACAAAAGTAGATAACTCAGAACTGATCGGTGAAGTGGGCGAGTTTGACTACTTCAAAGGTCTTGTAGATCAGGGTGTGAGCATCTTCAATTTGCAACTCGCTCAAATCCCTGTGATGGACAGTAATGGAAGATTTGGATTAAGTCTATACGCATGAAAAAACACGAATACTTCGAGTCATTTAGCAACATCGCCTACCTGATATCAGGCCTGATCGTACTACTATGGGCAGAAAACCACAGTCCCGAGCACCGGCTGATCTTCTGCCTGGGCATGAGTGCCCTGTCCTCTGGCTCATTCATCTACCATTATTACAAGATCAAGCCGATCTATCTGTTCGACTGGTGGGCAATGATGTTTTGCATCAGCTGCATCACCGGTATCGTCTGTGATACGCAGTGGGTATGGTACGCCGTGATCGGCTGGCAGTTTGTCTACTCCTACTTCATCATGGGTCGGCACAGCGTCTACTTAGAAGTAGCCCTATCAGCTGTACCCTGCCTGATCGCTATACTGGTGATCAAGACATGGGTCACATTCGGGATCATCTTAGCGATCTTCCTTTTTGCCATCTGGCTAAGGTCAAAAGACCCGGATCCAAAGCAAGCCATCTTTCACGATAGCTGGCAGCACAGCGTCTGGCACATCATCACCGCCATAGGATTCTCACTAGTCATCCTCCTGCCATGAAAATTCTCAATCCTCAATTGTCAATCCTCAATTACTGTTTATGAGCACCACATTCCAAGCCACCGAGATAGTAATGCTGACCACCATATCACTGATCCGCCCATTCAGCATGGAGCACCCCGAGTGGCTCTACATTCTGCCAGTGGCAGACAAAAACGCCGCGACGCTATCCGTGCTCATCACCTACACCGATGGCAACACAGATACGAAAGTTATCCCTATCGGAAATCTCCGCACCTCAGAGGTAGTCGTCATCAACATCTCAGAAGCCAATCAGCTGTACACCGAGGTAGATGACACCAAGACGATACAGAAGATGGTGATGTCCGTCAACAGCACCGATGATACGCTCACCCTCTACCCATTCTACCCCAGTGAGAAGTCCGACCAGGTAGTCGCACTCTATTACCACAACAGCTATGGAGGACTAGACTCATTGATCTGCATGGGTGACTACTCCGACACGCTGGAGGCAGAGCAGCTGATCGTAGAGCAACCGATCGACGAGACGAAAAACGTCACCACACACCCACAGTTCTTACCCACCTATCCCCGCGGTAGACGAGGGGTAGATCAACATACAGGCTATAAGACAGAGGATGAGCTGCTCGCACTTCGGGACATGCTCCTGCTCAACAAAGGCTATGAGTACCAGTCGATCAATGGACAGCAGGTGCTACTGCCCATCATCTTCCAAAACGCCAGCATCACCCTGCCCAGCAAGAAGACCAACGCCCGGGCGATGCAGCTGCAGTACCGTCGCGCATCAGTAGACTATGCACTGGACAGGATCGGAGGCATCAAGACCGAGGTGGAGACCCTCAAGATCACGAATACCACCCATATCTTCATGTACTTTGACAATAGCGGTAGCATGTCCGCCACACTCTCACCACTGGAGACCATGGTTGATACACTACTACGACCAGCATTGATTGGGTTTTATGACAATGACGATGATCTCTACGATGAGCGGGTCACCGTCACGAGTGTGGGGCCTAGCGGAGAATTCAATGAGCGCACCCTGCGTATGCTCAACTATCTCGATGAAGATCCACCAGAGGGCAATGTAGTAGTGATGGTCTTCCAGGATGAAGCTAATAATGACTATCACGGCACCAACTTCGACGGCACCCGCACTGCCAACTATGACTCAGACCTGGCCACACTACTCAGCAGACTCAGTACCTATAGTGCCAACTACTACCGCGGCGTGATATTCCAGGTACTAGGCACAGGCAGTAGCAATGAAGCCTTCAAGTCATTCCTGCAGGCAGTGCAGACAGGCTCTGGCAACTATGCCGGGTCTAATGGACTGAGCAACCGATCAGAGTTTGTGTATAAGTACGACATCACCAACGGTGCAGCCGCCACCTATTATCTCGATCAGGTGACCGACGCACTGGAGGAACTAGGATTTGTATTATGAGAGACGTATCACTCTACCTCGGAGACCCACTAGCGCCAGTGGTCATGTACCCCGGCACCACCATCCAGCTGGAGCGTGATGTCGACTTCTTCAACCTGCTATCGCTCAACTTTGCCTACTCCTACGACTTTGACCTGCCACGGGAGGGCAATGAGCTGATCTTCAACCACGCCGGAGACCCTGACAATGAAGTCAACGGCTTCACCGGTAGTCTCGCCGCACAGCTCCGGGTCGGCAACAACCCACTGATGTACGGCACCTTCACACTCTACGAAAGTGATGATGCCACCAGCTACCGCGGCACCTTTGAGAGCCTCAGCCTGCCCATCACCAGCCAGCTCGATACCGCACTGTGCGACATCCTCGATGAGTACGACGCTACCCTCTACGCCCAGACCAACGTCAACACTGCCACCGTCAATGCAGATGCCGACCCATGGGTGAAGTTTCCCCTCATCGACACCTTCTTCAGCACAGAGTACAACAGCGTCAGCGCCTCCAGTCCCAACATTCATTTTTTCCAGGCCATCGAGTTGGTCAGGCGTACACTCAAGGCCATTGGCTATGACCTCATCGATCTCGCTACCGCCTCTGGCGACACTGGCCAGCGCATCTACTTTCCCGGTAGGCGCATCACCGCCAACACCAAGGAGCTGAGCGACATCTGCCCCGACATGACCGTGCGACAGCTACTCAAGTCAGTAGCCTGTTTTCTCGCCGCTGACTTCACCGTCTTGGAAAACAGCAAAGAGATCATCCTCCAGAGCTATGACCGACTGATGGCAGACGGCAGAGAGATCGACCTCACCGATCAGATCTACAAGACCACCTCGCACCGGAGTGAGATCGAGGGCATCAAGTTTAGCTTTGCTACATCAGATCAAACCTCCGATCTTCACGTATCCGAAAACCCAACCGAGCTACAGGGTACGCTACTCGCTACAGTAGATGATATCGACGACCTGCCCTCTGGAGATACCGGTGACTACTGCTTCGTCATCCTTGAGAACGCCTGGTATAAGTACGCCTTCAACGAATCCACCAACCAGGAGCAGTGGGACTTCTATGCTGATGATCTCTTTCCACGCACTGTGTCAGGAGCAGGTACCGAAGCTGTAGCGGAGGTATCCTGCCCGGCCATCCCCATGCACCGCGATCGCTACGGCCAGATCCCCACGCTCCAGCATGACTTCACCATCACCGACAATAGCGGCTCAGTGCGCATCACCATCACCAGTACTAACTTCATGCCGTCCTCATTTGCGAGCGATGATCTACTTCGTATACCCGGTGTATATGACGAGTGGGTCACGGTCACTGGCTATGATGGCCCAGGTAAGACCATAGATATCGATGTAGACTATATCGAGGATGCCAGCTACACTGCCAAGGTATTCCACGTCCGCAATGAGCGCACCAGCTACATGCCACAGGTGGACAACTCCCTATCGGAAAAATTCCCGGCAGACTATGATGCCAAGGTCAACGCATCCCTGAAGAACAGAGCAGTCATCTGGCACGGCTCACAGCTGGTCATCAATACCGGCTCTAGCACAGAAGTCTACATGGCCACCTCCGACAACATCGATAACCGCGGCAACAGCATAGCCGACTATGCCCTGCGATTCAACGGTCCCGACAATCTGATCGATGACGGCCCATGGGCAGCTGCAGTAGCCTTCATCGCCGCACAGGATCGGCTGCTGTACCACTACGCCACCGTCACCCAGGAGAAGTTCAACGAGCTCATGAACTCACCCGTCCGCAAGGTGCGCTCACAAGACGCCCTCACCCTCATCAAAAAAATCCGCTACACAGCAGGCGGTGGCGACCGCATCCAGGTCGAAATTCAGGGGTATAGGCTTTAGTCCCATTCATCGTCGATTGACGAGTCAATGTTCCCTTCGCGGATAGCAAGCGCTATCTGGTCCAGAGATTCCAGTGCCTCTTCATGAGCCTTCACAAACGCCTTGGTCATGATGGTCTTCTGGTAGTTGCGCGTAGGATCTATGGGAAATTCACTGGAGACAGGGTTAAACCTTGAGTCCACCGAGGCACTACTGGCAGTGATGACCTCATAGTCAGTCATAGTGACGATCACCCTGGCTCTGCCCTCCTTTACATCTATGCGCACAATATGCCAGCAGTCTATGGTGACCGTACCCACCATATTCATGCCTACGTGTACTTCATTGTACATGCCCTTGGCAGTGAGGGTGCCCTGGTCCTTGTCTTGAACCTGTATCACCGACTTACCATCACTATAGTTGTAGGTGAAGTAGTTGAGCGATCTGTTCCAGATCTTCTCGAAGCTCAGCTCAGGTACTTCTATCACGCTGACATAAGTGACATTACCATTATCATCGAGTTCGTACTGTCCCTGTATAGCCGCAAACATATCGCGGGCTTTGGCGCTCTGAGCAGTGCTCGCGGTAGTGACAAACACCATCAGGCAGAGGGTGAGGAGTAGTGATTTCATAACGTCTTTTTTGATGAAAATAGTGATTGCTAGTCGATTTTCAAAAATCCGGCCATATTTGCCTTGACCATACAATTTCAGATATCAATTTATTATGCCAGGAGTGAGTTAAGACATGGGTACAGTGCAGGTAGTAGCTTCGGCTGTGAGCCCTGGTATTCACTTCTGGTTATGCTGGATTGTGTGGTCACCACTGTACCCCTATTTTCACTTAATTGAAATTGAGATGGCCACACAATCCGGAAGTAATGAAACGCATGTATTATCAGAGCAGGATCTCATCGAGCTGGGCGAGCGATATGAGATCAAAATCAACCCTGATGATGTCACACAATACAAGCTTTGTCAGGTGATTTTAGCACTCGAGCAGGAAATCTCCCTGCAAAAACATACCTAGAAATGAGTATTTTTCTAAACAATTAGTTACAATCAGGAGTATTTTCTTGGAATATTCCTGATTCCCTGTCTAGCTTCTGTGACCATACAACTAGCAAGGTCATTAACAGCGGCAAACAATGGAAGGTCTCAGAGCTTAGATTTTATTATACTAAACGCCAGTACGGGCACCACACCGTTACGGATTCTGCTGACTTATATCGACTAATGATGAGTTTTTGGGATAGAGAGACCTTCTTTATCCAGGAGAGCATGTATGTGTTATCATTCGACACCAAGAATCACTTCATAGGAGTAAAAAAACTATTCGTCGGCGGTACATCCAGCATCACACTTGACCGGAAGCTGATCTATGCAGCAGCGCTGACCTCAGGGGCACAGGCCATTGCGGTAGCGCACAATCATCCCTCCGGAGACTACCACCCGTCGCTCCAGGACATAGCATTCACCAAGGCACTGCATGAAGGTTGCAAGACGATCGATATCAAGCTACTCGATCACATGATCGTAACTGATGAAGGTTATTATAGCTTTAGCGATGAAGATTTTCTCAGATAGCCCTCATTTTATTCATCTCATTGGTAGTAATGGCTCCCACTTTCTTGAGGTATTTATAGTGAGTATCAAGACTTTTATGGCGGCATTGCTCCATGGTCTTAGTGACGATGACCCCTTGACTATGCGCGGCACATACTCCGGTGTGCTTCCAGGAGTAGAGTGTGGGGCCCTTGATCTTCACTGCATCTAGGGCTTTTTGATGTCTCCTGAGCCAGTAGTGCTTGTAGGCATGTACATAGCCAATGCCATCCCGACCAAATGCAAGCATATCAGGCTTGGCTAACCGAAGATGACGTTGCAAGTCATCAATCAGCACTCCAGGCATGGACACACTCTCCGACCTCCGATTCTTGCTGATATACCCGGGAATGTAAATTTTGTTATCTCGAAAATTAAAAAACTTTACTTGAAGGTTGCGCAACTCCTTAGGCCTTAAAAAAGTGTAGTAGATGGTCAGGCAGAACACAGCCAGTGCCGGATCATGCGCTCGCATCCAGTCCATCATTAGATTGACTTGTCTATCAGTGAACAACTCGTATCCTTCCTCGTCACTTTTGAGTTTTTGAAATTCAAAGAATGGGTTGGTTAGGTAATACCCTTTTTTGGTCAGTATAGAGAAAATGGAGGATAGATAGATCCCAATGTTGTTGCGAGTGACATTGCTCACATCATATTTGGCCTGGTAGTCCTCCAGGAAATTACCAACGAGCATGCTATCGACCATTTCAAACTGCGTAGGAAGCTTATTTTCCTTCAAATACTCAATAAATCGTTCGCAAGCCGTCTGATAATTAGATCCGCTGGTATGCCGGATCTGTTGTTTTTTGATAGCAAGTGCCATCTCGATGGCGGTCTCTAAGTTAGTGTGCTTATCAGGTAAGTCGGAAATATTGATGTTGGCCGCTTTCCGGTGAAACCCCTCCTGCAGCAATTCATTAATTTGAGGGATGACATTGTTGGCCCATGTAGTTCTGGCTTGAGCCGTTTTGTATTTTGAAGGAATTCTTTTTTGAATCCGTTGTATATCGCCTTTAGATGCGTCAAAACAGTAGAACTCAACCAACCAACCTTTCGAAAGATCACCATTTCTATCGACCATCCGCGCTTCGATATAAGGTAAATCATTGTTGGATTTACTGAGTGACAAGCCCATTCGCTTCATCAGATTCGTGACATATGGTGTGACAGCCATAAAAAACTATCGTTTATGACCATCACACCCCTTTTTGTACCAAAGGAGGGAATCGAACCCTCACTCCCGAAGGAACACGATTTTGAGTCGTGCGCGTCTACCAGTTCCGCCACTTTGGCATTTTTGGCACTTATGCTAACCGAGTGCCCGTCTACCGAAACATCGTGAGGGCAGGCACTTTGGCATTAGTGTTAAACGGGATGCAAACTTAAGCCAATTATTAAAAAAGACTAGGGCGAGACCTCCAAAAATTTCTTCAACGAAAAGGCCTGCGGCTTGTCCGAAAAAAGCTTCTTCGTTTTGGCCCAGGTGCCTTCGAAAAGCTCCGAATGACGATATTCATCAAGGTGGCTCTCACTGCTCCAATGGCTGTAGGTATAGTAGACATTGGCTTGATTCTCATCTTTCATCAACTCCAGATGTTGACAACCATCAAAAGCCCTGATGGCGGCCTTAGAATCCTCAAATATCTGAAGGAAGTCCCCTACCGCCTCTTCTCTAAATGTCATTCTTACGATTCTTACTAGCATAGCTCTTATTCTGGAAAATCAATAATTATTGGTGCATCATAGCCTAACCCGAGTAGCTCAGACGCTTTACCGTTTTTAATGCCTACTTGCAGCACACCACCAGAGTTGAATAGCAGGTAGATCTCGCCCCCTTCGGTCTCTGAAAATGAAGTATGCAGCTTCTGAAGTCTCTCTCTACCCACGCGTATCTCGAATTTGCCCGTACCGTTGATCTTCAGGATATTGTCAAAGTCAGATTTCGGAATGTTGGTGATCAAGTTGCCATAGTGATCCACCCGCAGCACATGACCTACTATTTGCTTCTTGCTGGCTTTGACCTGCCGTCCCAGGAGCCGCTCCAATTCCGGGTACGGGCTACCCATCTTGTGCATATTGTCCCCGCTGGCTAGCTTGGCCGCCGCTACCGCCAGCTGGTCTCGCTCGTGAAAGGTCGAGGGCGATTGGGGTAGCGTGAGCTCGACGGCTATATCCGGCTTACGCTCACTAATCAGGCTAAACAGGCCACTGTCTCTGCCCACGAAATATTGATCCTCAAGCCGGAGTGCAATGGCTGGCTCAGGTCGCTTACCTACCGCACTCAGGCATACGAGATGCACGGTGCTACTAGGAAAATCTCTGAAAACAGAACCAAGCAAATGCGCACCATGTCCTATGTCATGCGGGGTGATCTCGTGACTCAGGTCGACGATCTGAACGCCGGGGTTGATCGAGAGAACCTTCGCCTTCACTGCTGCTACGTAATGGTCTGAATGCCCAAAATCAGACAGAAAAGTGAGGATAGCCATGGATGCAAGTGGGAATTATTCTCTTAATTTGTACAAACAAAAACATTAATAACTAGTCCTCAAAATTGTCCCTCACATTCTAAAGGAAAGCATTTGGTAGAAAAAGTCATCACGCTTGAAAACATCCAACTGGTTGATTTTCTTGGCATTGAAAATCAGAATATCAAGGAGATAGCGCAGGCTTTTCCGGATAGCAAAATCGTTTCGCGGGGCAATGAAATCCGCATCAAAGGCAGCACACCCCAGATCATTGAGATCAATGAGATTCTAAATTCTCTGATCATGCACTACCATAAGTTTGGTAGCATCACACAGGAAAATATCCAGACTTACATCAAGAGTGAGCAAGAATCCGTCGATGAACCTACCGGAAATGTGCTGATCTATGGCACCCGCGGGTCCAAGATCGTACCCAAGAGCACCAACCAGCAGACGCTGGTCGACTCAGCCATGAAGAATGATCTTGTTTTTGCTATTGGCCCGGCAGGCACAGGAAAGACGTTCATTAGTGTTGCGCTAGCTGTAAAAGCGCTTAAGAACAAGGAGGTTAAGAAAATCATCATCACTCGCCCTGCTGTAGAAGCAGGTGAAAACCTGGGCTTCTTACCCGGCGATCTTCAGGAAAAGATCGATCCATACCTGAGACCCATCTATGATGCGCTTGACGAAATGGTGCCGTCTGAGAAGCTGAAATTCTACAGGGAAAACAGAGTAATTGAGATCGCGCCGTTGGCCTATATGAGGGGCCGCACGCTCAACAATGCCTACATATTGCTCGATGAGGCTCAAAATACTACTCCCATGCAGATCAAGATGTTTTTGACACGTATGGGGCCCAGCTCCAAAATGATCATCACCGGCGATAGAAGTCAGATTGATCTTCCCAAAAATCAGAAATCAGGGCTGATAGAAGCGCTTGATATTCTCAAGGGAGTAAAAGGCATTGGCTTTGTAGAACTCGATGATCGAGACGTTATACGTCATAAACTCGTTAGAGCTATTATAGGTGCTTACAAAACTCACGACGAAAAGAAGAAATCATGAAAATCCTCAAAGTCTCCGAAAAGTCTCATCTCAAGGATGCCTACGATATTAGAACCAAAGTATTCGTAGACGAGCATCAAATATCTCAGGATGATGCCTTCGATGACTATGATGACGAGAGCAGTCACTTCATTGCTCAAAATGACGATGGTGAGACCGTAGGGGCTGCAAGATGGAGACGAACACCAAACGGCATTAAGCTGGAGCGATTTGCGGTAGTCAGAGAGCACCGCAACCTGGGAGTTGCCAGTGAACTGGTGCGCGCCGTACTGGATGATATTAGCAGCAAGCCTGAAAATAGTAGCAAGCGCATCTACCTCCATGCCAATAGGGAAATTACGGGCCTTTATAAGAAGTTTGGTTTCAGGGAAGTGGGCCAACCCTTTCAAGAGTCAGGTATCTGGCATCAGGAGATGGAGAAGTAACCACCTTTCAGCTTATCCATTTAGCCTGTTCGGACTACCGTTTTTTTTGGAATGATTTGAGTTTTGACGACCTTTAATAGGTGATCAAAACAGTTTACATAGATACTTCTGTAGTCGGAGGCTACTTTGATGAGGAAGCGGATAAGCTTGCCAACCTTGATAAAATCCACTTGTATAACGGAATCAATCTTCGGCATGGTTATCAAACCATAGAGATTAGAACACCAAGAGAAATTGTCAATTATGAAGGATAACACCGCTACGGAAAAGAAATTTGATGCTGTAAAATGATGCGTGACATCAGAGACCAAATTGATAAGGAAACGGAGGGAATGTCCTTTGAGGAGTTGAAGGAATACTACCGAAAAAGCAAAGAACAAAACCAAAAAAAGGCAAAGGGTTAATGTTCAGCAAGTTCATTTCCTATCATGTGGAATAGCTGGACCAGATTCCCGATTACCCGAGTCACCCTCATCTTTTTAGCGGGTATTTGCCTTTTTCAGTGGGTGCCGACCCTTGACAGGATCACGATAGTTGTCGCTGCTGGTGTTCTTTTCTTAGTTCATGTTTTGGTTACGCATCAGCGGAAAATTCCCTACTACAATCTTGGTAGCTGGGTGGCATGGCCGGCGCTTTTAGTCATTCTGCTTTTTGGTTATTATCGAGCAGCTCTCAACGATCAACTACTCGATCCCAGCCACTATCGCCATATCGCTGATGGCCAGGGATGGAAAGGAACGATCTCTTCTCCAGGCATTGCGAAGGAAAATTTCATCCTCTACGAAGCAGAAATCAATGCTGTATTCACAAATGACGTTACTATTGGAGCCCGGGGTAAGTTCAATTTCTATGTAAGAAAAACAGATAGTCTAATCGAACTCAACTACGGCGACCAACTGATGGTCAGAGGGATGCCCTATGAAATACCTTCACCCAAAAACCCAGATGAATTCAATTACGGTGGCTACATGCGTACGAAGCACATCTACGACCAACAGTTTGTGGATATTTCTGAGATCCGAAAACTAGGAAACAGCACTCCTAATCCAATACTAGCGATAGGTTACCAGCTAAGATCATTTCTCCAGGGTCGTATCACTCATCACCTTGGTGAAACAGCAGAGTCAGCAGTATTCTCTGCATTGATCTTAGGTATCAAAGATCATCTGGACAATGATCTCACCAAAGCATATGCGTCCGCGGGGGCGATGCACGTACTGGCTGTTTCGGGCCTGCACGTTGGGATAGTCTTCCTGATCCTCAACTACCTGTTCAAGCCACTTATGAAGTTAAAGTATGGCAACTGGATTGGGTTCGGTCTACATCTGATTGGGCTTTGGTCTTACGCTCTCATCACAGGCTTCTCTCCATCTGTGCTGAGGGCGGTGACTATGTTCTCTATCGTGACTTTGGCAGGTACCAGCGCTCGGTCTTCCAATATCTACAATACCATTGCCATGTCTGCACTGATCCTCCTGCTCTACGAGCCTAATTTCATTTTTGCGGTAGGCTTCCAACTCTCTTATGCAGCCGTACTGGGTATCATCTACCTCCAGCCAAAGATCTACAACTTGTGGATACCTAAATATCGACTGGTCGATTGGGCCTGGCAGATTACAGCAGTTTCGGTTGCAGCGCAGATGGCGACATTTCCGCTAGGTCTGTACTATTTTCATCAGTTCCCGTCCTACTTCTTCATCTCCAACCTGCTGGTCATTCCAGCCGTCGGCATCATTCTCCACATTGGCCTGGCCTTCTTACTCGGATCTTCCATTCACGAGATGATTGGCGATATGATTGCTCCTGTCCTCGAAGGATTTCTTTGGACGTTAAATACCGTTGTTGACTTAGCAGAAAAACTGCCCGGCAGCCTCATCGATTGGGTCTATTTATCTGCCGAACAGATGCTTTTGGTGTATGGTATTCTTCTGAGCCTGGTACTGATCTATCAATATCAAAATCTTAGATGGTTATACCTCGCTTTTGTTTTGGCCTGTATTTTCTCCATTTCTTATGTAGATCAGTACGTAAGCTCTCGGCGAGCTACGGCAATCAAATTTTATCGAGCCAAAAATTACCCAGCCATAGATTTTTATCATCAGGGCTCATCTTATCTCGCATCATCACCGGAGTTTATCAATTCCGAACTGGCAGCTTTCCAAATCGACCCACATCGTCGTGCTGTATTGTCCAACCCTGTGCATGAGGACCAACCCCCACCCCACCTGATGCGACGAGAGCTGGAAGACGGCCTGGTGCTCTATCAATGGTTTGATCAACGAATCATCCATGTGACCAAAAGGCCGAAGCAGAAGTACTCCCCTCCGCTTGCTTGCAATCAACTTGTTCTATCAAATAATGCCATTGAATATGCAAATCAGCTTGAGCAATTTTCTTTTGATAAGGCCATCGTTGATGGCTCCAACTTTCAATCTCGCCGAATACTCAAGTTGGTCGAAGAAGCAGGCCTGGTCAACCTCAATGTAGACGGAGCTCAAATTACAGAAGTCTATCCATGATACTATCGCTGCTGGTTAATACCCAAAATATTAACATTTTTAAAGCATGAAGTTGAACACCGACCCCAGCGTACCAGCCGTATTTGACCAATATCCCGAACACATCAAACCAGTAATGGACAAACTGAGAGCGCTTGTGTTGTCTACCGCAAAAAGTCTGGACGGTGTGGAGATACTTACCGAATCACTGAAGTGGGGAGAGCCGAGCTACCGATCCAACAATGGCAGTACTATCCGCATGGACTGGAAACCAAAGAATCCAGACTACTGTGCATTGTACTTTCACTGTACAACGAGCCTGGTGAGTACCTTCAGAGTGGTTTATGGTGATGAATTGCAATTCGAGGGAAAGCGTGCAATTCTCCTCAACATCAATGAGGAGATACCAGAGAAGGTGCTTACTGAATGTCTGTCCATGGCCTTGAGCTATCATCGGATCAAACATTTGCCTTTACTCGGCGCTTAGTCACCTCACATTATCCATGAAAATCCACATTAAAAATGTGGATTTTCATGGATATATCTATATTTACATGAATACCCACACTCAAAGTTCCGATTTTCATGGAAATACAACGACTCAAAGAGGAGCGGCTACTAAAGTCTCTGGCACATTTTCCTTGTGTGGGTATTCTCGGCCCACGACAGTGCGGCAAGACGACCCTATCAAAACTACTTATGACTAAGGCAGGAAAACAATCTGTCTACCTCGACATGGAGTCAGAGCGTGATAGGGCTGCCATCTCCTCTCCTGAGCTGTTTCTGGATCAGCATATGGATGACTGTGTCGTACTCGACGAGATACAGATCAAGCAGGATCTCTTCCCCATATTGCGCTCGTCAATCGACAAAAACAGGGTGCCGGGTAGGTTTATTCTACTTGGCTCTTCTTCACCACAGCTTCTGCGCAAAAGCAACGAGTCACTTGCCGGCAGGGTATCCTATCATGAGCTGTCACCTTTCAACCTACTGGAAATAGACAAGCCTTTGCAGCATAGGTTAACAGGTGGGTACCCAGAATGCTATTTGTTCGATGATGTCGAAGTTTCGTTTGAGTGGCTATCAAACTATGTCGCATCCTATGCAGAACGCGAGCTACCGGCCCTCGGCCTCAATACGAATCCACAAAACATAAGAAAGCTTTTGACTATGCTAGCGCACGTTCACGGACAGCTACTTAATATAGAGCAACTCAGCGGGTCACTCGGCGTAAGTGCCACAAGCGTACGCAACTACTTGGACTTTATCGAAAACGCTTTTCTGATAAGGAGACTCGCACCTTTTCATGCCAATCTCAAAAAGAGACTGGTAAAGTCTCCTAAGGCCTACATCAGAGATGTAGGCGTCCTTCATCAGCTACTGGGTATTAACTCGCGCCAAGATTATGAGTTCTCACCAAGTCTGGGAGCATCCTGGGAAGGTTATGTCATAGAGCAGGTTTTGCAACTACTCCCCTCACCATATCAGGCTTATTTCTACAGGACGCATCAAGGCACGGAATGCGATCTGGTGATTGTAAAAGGCGCAAAGCCTCTTTTGTCCATAGAAGTAAAGTACACCGCCGCTCCCAAAATGACCAAAAGCTTCACTACTGCCATCAATGATCTGGAGACAAAAAGAAACTTTATCATCGTACCTCGCGAAGAGGATTTCCCATTAAGGGAGGACGTTCGGGTGATGGGACTGGAAACTTTTTTAAGAGTCGTTATCACAAACCTCTAGTCCTACCGGAATATATGAAATATGGTTAGCTTTCAACTATGATCACAATCCAACGGCTCAATATGGACACCTCGTGGTGGATCAAATGGGATGATACAGGCTTCATCGTAGACCCATGGTTGATTGGACCTGAGATCGACGGGGGCTCTTGGTTCAACGAGCAATGGCATGTCACTGAGCCCGTAGCTATTCAGGACATACCAGCATATGACTTTATTCTGATTACTCAGTCTTATAATGACCACTGCCATAAAGAAACAATTGAAGCGCTTCAGAACAAGCGGTTGATCAAGGCCACTACAAAAGCTTACCATAAAACCAGAAAATGGAACTTGGCAGACGAGGTGCAGGAGATTCCTAACTTTTCAACTTATGAATCAGAGACAGGAGAATTAGGTTACTATTCGCTTCATCCCGGCAATCGGCTCGATCCGGTGTATTATGGGGTGGCTATCGTCAATGGTGATGAAGCTATTGTGCTAGCATCACATGGATTCAAGCTTAATAATGACCAACAGTCCTGGCTTTCAAAATTCAATGTTCAACTGCTGATCACTTCTTTTAGCGAAATACAACTCCCTGGCTTTATGGGTGGAAAAGTAAATCCGGGCATGGACAATGTCCATGAGCTATTCAGCACACTCAATCCCCAGCATATCATCAATACACATGATGAACAAAAGACGGCTAAAGGTCTCGTAATGAAAATCGCTAAGACCAAATACGCTGATATAGATCAATTAGATCAACCTCTCGCTTCGAAGTTTTTGAAGATTAAAGGGTATGAGAAAGTGACGATATGATTGTGTCTACTTTTTTGACTTTGTTAGTGGTGTTGGTGCTGTACAATTAGTTTACGACGAAGAGGAGTTTTGAGGAGGAGGAAGAAAAGATGTCTCAGATCACAATGGCTTAGCTAAAAATCTCAATAATAGCTTAAGAAAAAACTGACTAACTCTTTGGTATTAGCTGCTATGAAAGATCAGAAGGTTCCCATTTCCCTTCGAACACTGGATCCTCATTTTCAATTTTAAGATTCTCAATATTGGCGTGCACTGAATACTTCCTGTGGTCAATATCAGCAAAAGTTACCGAAAGAGTTAATCCTTCTAATTTAGTTCTAATGATAGCACCGAAATGCCAGTTAAGTTCAAAATCAGGTTCTTGGAGCTTAAGAGTAGATTTTGGGTCAATAGTGACGTCCCTTTCAGGCTTCAACGACCATCCTACAATGTAAACTGGATTATACGAAAACCTAAACGTTACATAATAGTCGTCTTGATTTCTGGTTAGATAAGTCTTAACAGTAGGCATTACATCAACTCGCCTTGATTGTTCAGATAACCTAGTTTGATATGAGGTTATCTGAACAAGCTCTTGATGTGCCTCCGCTGATCTGGCAAGTTCCTTTCTTGTTTCTCTAAGCTCTTCACGTTGCAGTTTAAGTTCTTCCCTTTGCATCAGAGCCGTGTAAATCAAAAACGCAAAAGCTAATGCCGAAAATAAAGCATTGACAGCTCCAAACATATCACCAGCACTTCCAGGGCTCAAGGCTTCTCCATCTTGAAATAGAAAATAAACGACAGCCGAGACCCCAAGCCAAGCTAGTAAGACCACAGGAATTCCAATCTTTAGTATCAGATCGTATTTACTCCCCTCTTTGTCAGATGTTTTTTCATCCTCCATTATCAATTGTCAATTAGATGAAACCTGGATTATCAAATTATCATTTAACTAAAGTTAGTCGAGGTTGAGTACAGTGACAACCAAATCAGACCTACTTCAACCGCTCGTCCCAGAAATAGTCTTCCACATCAGAGATAGCGACTTCCTTAAAATCTACATGCCGCGTATTCATCAGATAATTATGCTCCTGTGGAATGACCGCCGATGGTATTCTCAGCAGCGCGGTATCTCCGTGATTATACCAAAAACTGCCCAGCCCTTGAAGCTTGCTATAAGCCGCAAGAGATCGCCAGTTTTCCGGTAGGTCACTGACCTCATAGGTATCAAATTGGTCGGGTACAGAGAGCAACATTACTTTATATTTTACTTTTGGATGCAGGTTAGAACGGTTGACCAGCATCTCCAATGTGGCCAGTGATCTGGAAGAAGACGCATAGAGCACATACTGATCCGTGAGATTCCAACGACCTGCCCGCCCAGAAGCGGTAAGTTGATCAGCATACTTGGCAGAAGTGATACGATAGACAATCATCAGGCATTGTCACCGTACTCCATACCCGTGAGGCGATCATCCACCAGCCGCACACCGCTATTGGTATTGAGGAGATCAGCGGGCTTGCGCTGACCCAGCATGAAATTGTCAGTGAGCAACCACTGACCAAAGCGCTGGCCATCACCAAAGACGGCTACTCCGTGATGGGACAGTGAGGTAAGCATCACCAGGTGCTCAATGACATCAGGCTTGAGCCCAGCCTTGCCATCTCGATAGCTGCGGTAGGTCTTGACATTGACATTGAGCCAGTAGGCGATCATATCATCAGTAGCCGTAGTGAGCTCCTTGAGCCGGGCAAAATGTGACCCTGGCTCTACGAACCCCTCAATCTGATCTACTAGTGTGGCAGGATTGAGAGTGGGAGCCTTCTCATATGTAGCAATAAAATCAGAAGCTATCATAGGTAATTATTCTTTTTTAATAAAGTAAATTTACTTTATATTTAGTTCGTTTCCAAATGATTTTTAGAGCATAAGAATCTCCCATTCTTTAATCACCACCTTTTTATCTATCATGATCTTTCAAGAATAATGCACTTTGAACAACCAAGTTACTAAAACCGGTAAGTGGTCGAGCGTCTCGCTGGTCGTCGGCAATATGATCGGTGCGGGTATATTCCTTACACTGCGGTGCTGGCCAGTTATGGTAGTATCTGCCTGCTCGGTTGGTTGATGTCTACATTGGGATGTAGATTGTAGAGGTTGACCAGTATCTCCAGTGTGACCAACGATCTGGATGAAGAAGCACAAGGCACATACCGGTTTGTCAGATTCCATCTCGGAAGCAGCCAGTTGATCAGCGTATTTCGTTGCTACCATTTGGAATAAGGTATAGTTGATGGCGCAGCTCTGAATAACCTCGATATGGCATAAAATCATTGCCCGCCTCAATGAATATTTTGCCTAAATTGACTTTTTCGAATTGAAAAGTCAGTGTGACCGATGAGCGAATTAGTTCAAAAAAACGATAGTCATAAGCCTCTCGAATTTCTTCTACTGATCCTTAGTCTAGCACCTCTAGGCTATTGGGCTTACCTACAACTTGGGCAAGACCTGTGGTGGGATGAACTAATCTCTTTAAAGAATTACGCTCTGGCAGACCTATCGACCAATGTGACTGTCAATCCAGACATGAACAACCACATTTTCTTCAACCTTCTGAACAACCTCTATACCCGACTCATAGGTCAATGGGATTTTTATGAGCTATTAGGTCATCCAGTATATTTGAGAGCTTTTCAACTTTTGATTAGTGCCGGTACGATCTACTATTCCTATAGATTTTTCAAAGATTTTGTAGACAAGAAATCCGCTTTCATTGTAGTGGCACTTCTTGTGTCCTGCGTTCCATTTCTCAACTTCTCGCTTCAACTGAGAGGATATGCCTTGAGCATGCTACTTTTAATGATGATGATCTATCACACCTATAATTATATACATACCGGGAAGACCTTTCATCTATCATTGATTGCTTTTAGCATTTTTGGATCATTGTTCACATTGGCATCTAACGTCTACATCGTAGGGTCATTTTACATAATCCTCCTGATCAGTGTAGTTCTGCAACAAAAGCGTAAAAATGCCTCATCAATAGCCGACGCTTTAATATCCATAGCCAAAGAAAGGATCCATATTTATACTTTTTTGGCTGTAGCTCTGGGCCTGCTAATTACTTTTTTGGCCTACCTACCAACGCTTGACGACCTACTCAACAATCGATTTGTTGATAACTCCCCATCAGACAGGCTTTTCGTTCTAAACACAAGGTTAGTTGAAGTGATGGAGTATCTCTTTTCCTATCGCTGGCCGATTCTCCTCGCCCCGGCAATAATTCTTTATTCTCGAATTCGTAAAAAAACAGATTTTTCTTGGCTCAGCCTGGTTCTATTTACAGTTGTCACCCTCCCTTTTTTACTGTCCTTTTTGCATGATAAGGCCCCCTACCAAAGAACCTTTGTAATCTTAGCTCCCTTCTTCAATCTATTCCTGGGTATTTTGATCTTCAAATCGCTGGATATCATTCATCTCAGCAATAAAGCAAAATCAGCCATACATCTTGGATTAGTCATCTATCTAAGTACATGGTCATTTATAGAAATTGAATCCAACGACAAACAGCTTTTGGACGGATTGAGGGAAGGCCGTAAGGAGCAGAATATTTACAGAAACTATTATCAGGCGAGCCGATTTACGCCCAACCAAATCAGCCGGAAGGTGGCCGCACTAAACTCTTCTAAGACCAGTGTGTTGCTCCTGGATGAAATTGATCGTGTCAGCCTCGTTTTTCATCTTGAACGCTTCGACATACCATCCACAAGCCTGGTTAGAATTGACAACAAACAAACAAAAGCCCAAGGCAATACCTTTAACCGTGTGGCAGTAATCCAACAGTCGAGAGAAAAAAACGCTGATGTGGGCTTCTTTAGTTTTCCTTTCAATGAAGAAAATGATACAAAAACCAACAAATATGATCTCATGCTTGGGATTAATACGAATCTCAGAAATGGTGAACCTGTCTATTTGCTCACATCAAGTTCCAAATTCCTAAATGAGTCTGTTTTCATAAACCAATTTTTCAATGTCACCCTTAAGGATCGAACAGGTTTTGCTCACATCTACCAGATTGATAGAAAGCGGTAGACTAGCTTGCAACAACTGCAATCGGAAGTAAGCGTAATTTCAAAGCTATTATCGCCACCATGGAAACTCACTCGAACGTAACGCCATCAGATAAAATCGGCAAGTGGTCCAGCGTCTCGCTGGTCGTCGGCAATATGATCGGTGCAGGTATATTCCTTACACCTGCGGTGCTGGCCAGTTATGGTGGTATCAGCCTGCTCGGCTGGTTGATGTCTACATTGGGCGCTGTTTTTATTGCTCTACTTTTCTCAAGATTGAGCAAGCTCATTCCCAATGCGCAAGGGGGCATATATGCCTACACGAGAGATGGATTGGGAGAATTTCCTGCGTTCATGGTTTCGTGGGGTTACTGGTTTTCGAACCTTACAACGAATGCTGCTTTGGCGGTTGCCTTCATTAGCTATCTCAGCGTTTTAATACCTTTTGTCAACCAATCAGCAGTGACTTCAGCAGCTTTTGCTATTTTGACAGTGTGGCTACTAACCTGGGTGAATACCTTCAGTCTCAAGAAAGTCGGACAGCTCGCGACGGTCACTACAATCCTCAAAACCTTGCCCATTATTGCCATCAGTGTTGCTGGCCTATTCCTATTCCAAGCTTCTCATTTTCAACCCTTCAATCTAAGTGGTCAATCTGATTGGCAAGCGATAGTTGCAGCGACTGCAGTCACTTTCTTCTCTTATCTGGGTATTGAGAGTGCCACGATCCCCTCTCAGGGCATTCGAGATCCGGAGAAAACCATTCCATTTGCTACCCGCTGGGGAACGACTATAGCAGCCCTGATTTATATACTCAGCTCATTTTCAGTAATGGGGCTTGTCTCCCCTGTCGACCTTGCTTCATCAACAGCTCCATTCGCGGATGCTGCGGCCGTTATTTGGGGTGAAGAGGCAAGGTACATTGTTGGTCTCGCTGGGGCGATATCAGCCTTTGGGGCGCTTAATGGATGGATACTTGTCATGGGCCAGGTTCAGCAAGCTACCGCAAATGATGGGCTCGCACCGAGCATCTTCAAAAGGACAAACAAGAATCAAATGCCAGCTATCGGCTTATTGATTTCCGCCGTGCTCATCACTTTCCTGATCGTCACCAACTACTCCGGAGGTCTGCTCAAAGTCTTCCAGTTCATGATATTGGTTTCTACCGTATCAGTACTCATTCCCTACTTGCTCTGTGCCATCTCCTATGCTGCCATTGTCAAAAAGCTAAACCCTTCAAAAGCCCTCAGTAGGGATACATTACTCATCGTGATCCTTTCTTCAGCCTTTTCGCTCTATGCTCTTTTTGGATCAGGGTTTGATTCGGTATTTTGGGGACTGTTATTCTTAGTCGCAGGTATTCCTGTATTTCTCTTCCTTAAAAAACGACATCATGAGTGAAACCCATCATTCCGAATACGGTCAGATCAAATCCATAAACCTCAAAAAACCAGGTGCTGCCTGGAAGAATCAAGCATCGGTAGCCAAACAATGGGAGCAGCACAATTACCTGGGAGAGCCTGATTTTCAGAAAGCCGAAGAGGAATACACGGTTTTTGAAAAGGCGATCAAAGAAACTGGTGCCAACATCAGTTATTTCCAGCAGGATGAATCCACGTCGATGGACTCTGTATACTGCCGAGACGCCTCTATCGCGACAGACTTTGGAGTGATCCTATGTCGGATGGGCAAAGATGATAGAGCAAATGAGCCTGCGGCATGTGCATCTTCCTACCGGAATAATGGCGATGTGATTCTCGGTAGCATAGACGCTCCCGGAACCCTGGAGGGTGGAGATGTGGCATGGCTGGATCACAAGACATTGGCGGTAGGCAGGACCTATCGCACCAATGATTCAGGTATTGCTCAACTCAAAACATTGCTCAATCTACATGGGGTAGAGGTGAAAACTGTAGAGTTACCTCACTATAAGGGCAAATCGGATGTATTCCATCTCATGTCCATATTGAGTCCTGTAGACAAGGATTTAGCGGTAGTCTACTCACCACTGATGCCCATTACTTTTAGAGAGTACCTACTGGACAGGGGCTATCAGCTGGTAGAAGTACCTGATGAGGAGTTTGAGTCGATGGGCTGCAATGTGCTGGCATTATCACCAAGCAACTGCCTGATGGTAGATGGTAACCCAATCACAAAACAAAGGCTCCAGGCGGCTGGAGCCACGGTGCACACTTACCAGGGATCTGAGATTAGCGTTAAAGGTGGTGGTGGCCCAACCTGCCTGACACGCCCTTTTCTCAGACACTTTGAAAAGTAACTTCATCCCATCATCAAGAAGTATTTTACCCAGCACTCATCACTAGAATATTGACAGATTGAGTCCTTTTACCTTTTCCTGGTAGCTGCTCCAGTTTTCAGAGAACCAAGTGTTTACCATATTCACAAATTCATCAGTTGCGGAGATAGACTCTTCCAGAACCTTGCGCTGTGAAGGATTAGCCGGCACCAAAGGCGACTGTAGGTATCGCGCTGCATTTCCCAACTTGGCCTCAATTAGCTCGGGGTTGACAGAGAAACCTTGCACCTCTTTGGCGATCGCCTGATACAGGAGCTCGTCCAACTCTTTTTTCATGGATTTGTGCAGACTGTCTATCGCGTCATTAGCAACCTCCTGGTCTTTCATCAAACCCGCGATCTTCGCGATATCTGCTTTGGCATCTCGGATCTGATCTACAGCTGCAGTGGCACGGGCTACATTGGCATAGTGTTGATCAAACAACTTAGATTTCTCCTCCATTTGCTCGGCAGTAGTCGTGATCTTTGGGTTCACACCTACCGTAATGGTTGTACTGGCTACCTCCCCATTATAGGTTAGTTTGGCAGTATACTCCCCGGGTACGACCAATGTACCTCCTCGTGGGTCTTCATATTTTTTAGGGGCTTTTGTATCTGGGTATCTTGCTCCATCCCGGTCAAGTGACCATGTAAAGCGGTTGAGTCCAGATTTAACATCTTCGTGAAAAGTTCTCACCACTTTTCCTGTGCTATTAGAAATCTCAACTTTCACACTGTCGACTTTCTTGCCATCTACCTCAGCCAGCTGGTTCACATAAAAAGAAAGCAATGCACCCAACTCCTTGTTTTCACCTGCGTACAACGCATCTCCCGTGCTTCTATAACCATTAGCTTCACCAATAAAAGCCAGATAGGCTAGCGGTGCATCGAATACTTTGAAAGAACTATTGAGCATACCCGATCCCTCAATCGCCAAAGCTCTCAAGGGTCGGATATCATCCAATATCCATACGGCTCTGCCAAATGTACCAACTACCAGATCATGCTCTCTGGGATGAATCGCCAAATCCATGGCACTGGCATACGGGAAACCATGTGTCCAGACCTGCCAGTTGGCTCCTTCATCAAAACTCACATAAAGTCCAAATTCACTGCCTAAAAACATCAATCGCGGCTGTACCGGGTCTTGTGCAAATGACATTGCATAACCATAGATCTGATTGACATTAGCGATATTCTTCCAGCTTTTGCCATAGTCGGTGGTACGCATAAGGTAAGGTGTCCAATCATTTTCACTTCGGTAGTAATTTACGGTAGCGAACGCCTCACCGGCATTATAGGTAGAAGCGGTGATCTGATGTACCCATCCACCCGCCGGGATTTTCATATTCTTGGTGACGTCCGTCCAGGTGCTGCCTGCGTCTCGGGTGAGTTGGACATTGCCGTCATCCGTCCCTACCCATATCACACCTTTCTCCAATGTGCTTGGAGCGATGGTCAGTATCGTAGTATAGTTCTCTGCGCCACTACCGTCGAGTGTCAGACCTCCTGACATGGGCTGCTTCTGCTTCTCAGGGTCGTTGGTCGTCAAGTCAGGCGAGATGATCTCCCAGGAGTCGCCCTTATCCGTTGATTTTAGTAAATGCTGAGCACCAAAGTAGATGATATTCTTATCGAAGGGATCAAGCGCTATACCGGCATTCCAATTGAAACGTAGATTAGTATCATCTGGCGCTACAGGCTTGATGTTTCGAAGTTCACCAGTCTCGCTATCATTCCTCAGCAGGCTACCCTGCTGTAGCTGGGAGTAGCTATACCTGGGATCAAATGGATCGGGTACAGCATCAAACCCATCGCCATAGCCGATTCTATCCCAGTAGTGGTTTCGGATGTCGCCCCGCCTCCAAACCTGACTCGGTCCACGCCAGCTGCCGTTATCCTGGAGGCCGCCGTATACGAAGTATGGTATCTGATTGTCTACATTGATGTGATAAAACTGACCTAGCGGCAAATTCTCTGAAGTCTTCCAGGTCTTCCCTTTATCTCTGGTGATTGCCAAACCTCCGTCTCCTCCATTGATGATAAACTCTGGATTCGTTGGGTGAATGTACAATGCGTGATGATCGACATGCACCTTACCTGCATCTATGAATCGATTGAAGGTCTTTCCACCGTCTTCACTCACATCGACATGCGTCCAGACGTTGTAAAGTCGGTTTTCATTGGTTGGATCAACGAAGATATCCGCATAGTAAAATGGTCTGCCTCCGATATTTTTTGTGGTAACCAATGACCACTTGTAGCCACCATCTGTTGATTTATACAATCCATTTTTCTTTGATTCTACCAAGGCATAAATCACGTTCGGGTTTGAAGCTGCTATCGCTAATCCAGTCCGTCCTAATTCACCACCGGGTAGTCCATCATCTTCACCGAGTTTTTGCCAGGAGTCGCCCCCATTTACCGATAGGTGTATGCCCGAGCCCGCACCACCAGACTTAAAAAACCATGGATCTCGCTTGAACTCCCACATCGCCACAATCAACTTATTGGGGTTACTTGGATCCATCACCATATCTGCCACTCCTGTGCGATCATTGATGGATAGTATCTGCTCCCAGCTCTTGCCACCATCCTGTGTGCGATAGACTCCCCTATCGGAATGTGCTCCCCAGGCCGACCCTTGTACACCAGCGTAGATGACCTTTGGGTTTTGTGGATTGATGAGGATTCGGTGGATATTCCGGCTATTCTCCAGCCCCATGAGCTCCCAAGTCTTACCCGCATCCAGCGAACGATAGATACCATTGCCACTCGATTGGCTATTGCGTGGGTTTCCCTCACCAGTTCCTACCCATACTTCACTCGGGTTTTGCTGGTTGATAGTCACAGCACCGATGCTGTGCGAGCGCACATTATCAAACACTGGCTCGAATGCTATACCTCCTCCAGTTGATTTCCAGAGGCCACCACTGGCTGATCCTACATAGATCACATCAGGGTCATTGGTGACGACATCAACGGCTGTGACACGACCACTCATACCCGCCGGCCCTATGTTTCTTGGCTTCATCGCGCTAAAAGATGACAAATCAATGGTCTGCCCGATAGCACTTGTGGCTATCAATAAAGTGATTAGAAAATAGGGTAGGAACGATCGTTTCATAATAATAAAGCTTTGAGGAAAGCTACTTTATTGCGGTAGCTAACACCAATATATTTACAGGTATGGCAAAAAAATACCCCAACCAGACAGTCGGGGTATTTAATGCCTGAGCAGAATACTTAGATAAAAATTATCTGTGCGCCCTGCTCATCAGCTCTATTGTAAAAGTCGCCTACAGTCAAAACACCATTCAGATCATCGATGAGATCTTTCTCCTCCAAGTGGAACATCTCCATGGCCAACTTACATGCGAAAACTTTACCTCCTGACGCTTGATATATCTCGATAAACTCATCTATCTCAGGAATATCGAGTTTCTCCATTTCTTTCTTCATCATGTTGGATGCAAAACTCTCCATACCGGGTAATCCGCCAACCATGGTGGGGATATGCATCCCGGGATTGCCGACCGTTGCTACATGCAGATGCTTCATCTTCTCCTTGGTGATCATCTCCAGTCCAAAAAAAGTACAGAACATCTCTGACTCAATTCCCTCCATTCTAGCGCCATTAGCAAGTATCAATCCTGCATAGGCTGCATCTATAGTTGCTTTGGAGTTGATGATCATTATTTTCCTGAGGCTTTTCTCTTTCTTTACTTTCTTTTTTGTGGGTGCTTCTAAAGTTGCCATGAGTAATAAGTTTTGGGGTTAACTAAATACAGCTTGCGGGCTTTGGAATGCCTGCGATACGTGACGCTTTCTTTAGTGGACCATCAGGAAAGAGTGCATAGAACTCTTTGATGTCCACAACGCCTGACTTACCAATACGCCGGATGGAAAGTGCCACTCCTTTGTCAAATTGATCCCGGATGAAATTGATCACCTCGAAATGCCTATCTGTGAGAGCAATGTCTTCTTCCTCTGCTATCGCGTGGGCAATCTCTTTGTCCCACTGCTCTGGTTTGATGAAGTATCCTTCTTCATTGACTTCTACGGGTCTATTTGCGATTACGGCTTCCATAATATTTTCATTTAGGTTATACTGATTGAAGTTTTTTTCCTTTTTTCTGCATGTGCGTTGATATAAAGGGCACTTTTCTGCCTTTCATGAGCATATTCCAGTACACCCAGCGAAAGGCCAGTTTGCCCCAGTGATTCATTCTATTCTCTTCCAATAGCTTCATTGGTCCGATACCTTCGAAAGGAAAGACACCTTCTACCGGCTCTTGGTCATAGTTGAAATCGATAAGCATAGCTTTGCCACTGCCCGTCTCTATGAAGCAGTTGGCATGACCATCAAAGCTCTCTGTAAGCGGTTTGCCATTGATATACGACAGTATATTTTCAGTGAGTATTTCTGATTCAAAGTGTGCAACCGATCCCGCTTTAGATGCAGGTACGTTGGTAGCATCTCCGATCACGAAGATATTATCATGGGCCTCCGACTGGAGCGTATGTTTATTCGTAGGTACGAAGTTGAGATCATCACCCAGCCCTGAGCGAGCAATCATATCATCACCCATATTGGTAGGTACGGTTGCGAGTAAGTCAAATGATACTTCCTTATCGTCCCAAGAAATTAGTTTCTTGTTATCATTATCGATTCGCTGAACTGCGAAATCCGTGATAAGCTTGATGTTCTTATCATCAAGCATATGACCCAATCTCTTTGATGATCGTGGTTTGGTAAATGCTCCAGAAAGTGGTGTCACATAAGTGATTTCTACTTTGTCCCGAATACCCTTTTCCTTAAAATACCAATCGGCTAAAAACGCAAATTCCAGAGGTGCAACTGGACATTTGATAGGCATCTCTGTGATATGCACTACCAGCTTTCCACCTTCCCAAGTCTTGAGTTTTTCAGCAAGAGCCTTCGACCCTTCAAAGCTGTAGTAGTCAAAAACTGACTTATGCCAAAGATCGCCATTCATACCATCCACCTCTTCCGGTGCTATACGAGACCCGGTGGCGACTATCAGCAGATCATAGTGCAACTCGGGAAAGTCCCCTTTAATCAAAATTTTATTTTCATCAGGAAGAATACGATCTACTTTGACCTGTAAGTAATCAGCGTGTTTAGGGATGTAATTTTTCTTTTCCTTATATAAATCCTTCTCCTCATAGATGCCAAAAGGTAGAAACAAGAACCCGGGCTGGTAATAATGCACTGGATGTGGATCCACTACCGTAATCTTCCAGTCGGCCGGCAGCCTTTGATGAAGGTGATTTACCATCATAGTACCTGCTGACCCTGCTCCGATAATGACTAGATTTTTCATGACATCTGGACTTTGTTGACATTGCTAAGGTATCTGCCCACCACTCGCACTCAAATGACGGTCGTCAGCAAGCTTAATGATTATTACACATGTAAAAACTATCATATGAAAGTATATTCATGCGAATATTGAAGACTTACAATCCATATATTTACCTTATGAAGCTTCGGATAAGTAATCAATCTCTTAGAATAAGAATCAATCAAGAAGGTCTCGCTCTATTGGCCACCTCAGGCAAACTGGAGGAGCAGTTCGGTAATGACACCATCGGCACCTTTGGATACGCGCTGGTAAGTAATGAGGCGGAGGATATTCAAATCAAGGTTGAGAGCAGAAATATAACTGTGTATCTACCCCACGAATATGTCACTGAGTGGAATGATACAGACCGGGTGACTTTTGAGGGCACAGTCTCAGGGCTTAGAGTCTTATTGGAAAAGGACTTTCAATGCCTTACTGCACGTCCTCATGAGGATGAGGCTAAGAATTTTAGAAATCCAAAAAAGCAGCACTAGTTACTATAAACTTCTCCCTTACCGGTTAACTGAGAGTTTAAGAGGTACAATCTGCGAAATACTTAGAAGCATCTGTCAAGGGGATAAATACCTAACTATTTCATTATCAAAACTTTGTTTGGAATTCCGCAATCAAAACCTCTGATTCATCTATTTCACAAAAATCAAACCAAGCCAATTGGAAGAATCTTTGGTCATATATTTATCACTTTTTATTATCATTAATTGCACTATTACAAGAAATAGAAATATACAAAACACTCTCCTTTTTCGGTCTATAGTGGTGATCTTGTATTTGGGTCACCACAATTCTTCAATCAAAATTTACTATCTCAAAAAATTCATTAAGAAAACCGTCACATCTTTAATATTCTCCCAATAAACAATTCCTACAAAAGCCAGTTTTAATAATTATTCAAATCACAAAAGAGTTATACTTTTCAAAGTCCAAATTCTCACAAAAACCTTTTGATTTTTAGAGTGGATTCGGATATTTGCAAAATGTTGAAAAGAACATTTTGCTTTTTTGACTTGAAACCAGAGTTTTTGATTGAAATAAACTAACCGTATGAAGAGATTATTACTGATTCTAAGCATGGCATTTTGTGTCTCATTTGGCGGATTCAGCCAGAGCGCAGACGAAGACATTTTCTATTTCGACTTTATGGTCGACAAGATTGACGATTCGGGAATTGATGTGACGTATTTGAGATCGCATCCACTTGGCCTGGATGTAGCTAAGAAATTGGAACTCCTAAGAGAGTCCTACACATGGAAGGAAGAGGCAAGTGCTACTGTCCCTCGCGACAGAACGATTGTAGAGAAGCCGGCCATCTATTATTCGGTGCAAAAGCTGAACGGGCATTATAAGAAAGCCGTCAAAAAAGGTATGATGAATGAAGAAGAGGCTAAGACTGCTTTGATTAGCGCCATTGACATAGCTCTTGTCATTCGCTACCAGCAAACGGCGGAGTTTGAAACTAAACTGAGAGACTTCAAAAAAGGAGAAGAAATAGCATCAGTCTATTCTGAAAAAGTCAAAATGCAGTATTAAACCTGCACTCCATGATAAAATCGAAAGGGCCATTTGATGGCCCTTTTTTTTGTGCTCAAAAATCTAATTATAGTTTCTCCAAATACTTTTGCAACACTAAATACAAAGATTTTTTTTAATGCAAACGTTTGATTTTTAATGAGTTCGTATTCTAGTAGCTAAAAACTCCACTTTTGATATACTTTTAGCAACGAGCAATCATCCGTATCATGAAGAAGTTACTGGCATTCCTATTTCTCTCCTCCTCCGCTTTCACAGGCTACTCGCAAATAGTAGTGATAGAACCCACAGAAGCTGTGGGTACGGACGAAGTGAAAATTATATATGATGCGACAGAGGGTACCGGCAGTCTTGAAGGTGCC
Source organism: Cyclobacteriaceae bacterium (assembly GCA_965229505.1). GTDB lineage: Bacteria > Bacteroidota > Bacteroidia > Cytophagales > Cyclobacteriaceae > UBA6059. Next base: position 3,075,135 of record OZ245881.1, on the reverse strand, counting down.
TCTACAGTGTATATACACACTGGCGTCATCATTAGCGGACCTACAGGCGAATCGTGGCAGAATGTAGTGGGCAACTGGGGTCAGGATGATGGCGTAGGTGAAATGACCAAAGTGGCTGGCGAGACGGACAAGTGGGAATTTACGATAAGTCCCAGCATCAACGAATACTACAGTGTATCAAGTGGACAGACCGTCTTCAGGCTAGGGATGGTATTTAGAAATGCTGATGGTAGTGCAGAAGGCAAGGGCACTCCCGGTAGCTTTGAAGGAGGAACTGTTGGCAGTAATGGGGACATCTATATTGACCTGGCAGTAAACCAATTCGTTACGATTCAGTCTCCCACTACAGATCAATTTGTTGTTGCCGGCGCATCTTTTCCGATCTCAATACAAGCATCAGATGCCACTGATAAGCTAGAGGTGTTCGTTGACGAAGGTGCTGGCTTTGAACTACTTGAATCAATCTCCAACTCAGCGACCCTTGTGGCCAGTTACACAGCTTCAGCTGATGTCAGCTTAAAAATTAAAGCTGTTGCGACCTTTGGATCATCACAGGAAGAGGATATCAACGAGATCGAGGTAAAACTGAGAGGACAGACCGTAGCAGCACCATTGCCGGTAGGCGCTATCGATGGCATCAACTACATCGATGGGGATGATACCAAAGTAGTGCTTTCACTTCTCGCTCCAGACAAAGATTTTGTATACGTCGTTGGTGATTTCAACGACTGGGAAATTGACGATGACTATCTGATGCAGGTAGATTCCAATGACTCCTCAAGGTTTTTCATCGAGATCAATGGCCTAGAATCAGGCAAGCCCTATGTGTACCAGTACTGGGTAGAAGGTGTTATCAAAGTTGGAGATCCATTTGCAGATCAGGTGGCTGACCCCTGGAATGATGAGTTTATCCCGAGCAGTGTTTATCCAAATCTACCCGTATATGACGAAATAGACTATGGTGTGGCTACTGTCCTTCAAACCGGGCAGCAGGACTATGCATGGCCTATTTCTGAAGATAGCTGGGTTAAGCATGATCAGGAAAAGCTCGTGGTTTATGAATTACTGGTAAGAGATTTTGTTGGTTCGCATGACTACAAGGATGTCATCGACTCCTTGTCCTATCTCAAACGACTGGGCATCAATGCTATCGAGCTCATGCCCATCATGGAGTTTGAAGGCAACAGCAGCTGGGGTTACAATCCCTCCTATTATTTCGCTCCTGATAAATACTATGGCACCAAAAATGATCTGAAAGACTTAATAGCAGCCTGTCACGCCGAGGGTATTGCTGTCATACTCGACATGGTTCTCAATCACAGCTTTGGTCAAAGTCCTCTGGTCATGATGTACTTCGATAGTGAAAATGGCAAGCCCTCTACCGACAATCCCTGGTTCAACCCTGACGCAACGCACCCCTTCAATGTAGGCTATGACTTCAACCATGAGAGTCCTTACACCCAGGACTATGTTGACAAAGTCAGCAAATATTGGATCGAGGAATACCACTTCGATGGCTACAGATTTGACCTGTCAAAGGGCTTTACACAGACCAATAACCCTGATGATGTTGGTGCTTGGGGACAATTGGACCAGTCGCGTATCGATATACTTACCAGAATGGCTGACAAGATATGGGAGACTGACCCTTCAGCTTATGTAATCCTTGAGCATTTTGCTGATCAGGACGAAGAAACCATCCTCAAAAATGAAGGCATGATGGTCTGGGGAAATAGTAACAATGACTTCAGACAACTCCTAGCGGGCAATGGGTCTCCAAGTGGAGATGCGGTCAAACAGGCGAGTCGCGTATCTTATATAGAGAGCCACGATGAAGACAGACTAGTCTATGAAATGATTGAGTTTGGGCGCTCATCCGGCACTTACAATACCCAGGAGCTCTCTGTTGCGCTCAATCGTTCTAAGCTAGCCTCCGCCTTCTTCTACACGCTACCTGGTCCTAAGATGCTTTGGCAATTCCAGGAGCTTGGATATGATATCGATATCAATTTTGCCGGTAGGACTGGTGAGAAACCTCTGCCATGGGGAGCGGATGGACTTGGCTACTATGAAGACGAGCAAAGGCAAAAGCTCTACAATACAACAGCCGAAATCATCAACCTGACGAATACCTACGCCAACGCCTTCGATGAAGGCAGCTTGACCACTACACTATCCGGCGACTTAAGAACAATAAGTATCCAACACGAAGAATTGAATGTTGAAATCCTGGGTAATTTCTCTTTGACAGAGCAATCCAGGAATGCTTCTTTTTCTAAGTCAGGAAATTGGTACGAATTCTTCACCGGGGATACTCTTGTCATCTCAGGCTCATCAACGCAGTTGACTTTTGCTCCCGGGCAGTTTTACTTTTTCACAGATCAGCCCGTGTTTTCCGCTACCGCAAATCTTGTCGATGTATTTAGAAGTATAGTGACTCCAGATCCCACTGAGTTCAACGCTTTGCAGGAAGTAAACTTCACTCTGGATGCAGTGGCCGCAGATCCCGCCGGCACGCAAGGATTGTCGGATGCGGAGCGTATTTTCCTCTATGCAGGAGTAGTACTCGAGCCAGGTAGTAATGAGGTCTCTAACTTCGTGGGCTCCTTAGATGGTACTGATCTAGGCCTAGAACTCACACCGACGGAAGGCCAGGATGGAAAATGGGCCTTTTCACTTGCTGCACGAGAGTACTTTGGGGTACCTGCAGAACAAAGAATCTACAAGATCGCAATGAAATTCAGGGATGAGGCAGGTGTCAATCTGGGAACAAATGCCGGCGGTGATTTCATTTACTTTGACGTGCTACCGGATGAAGAGCTAAGCATTGTGACCGTCTCCCCGACCGAGTTTGGTAGCACCAACAATATCACGATTACCTATGATGCTGAAGCTTCTGAGCCCGCCGGAGCGTTGGTTGGAGCATCAAAGGTGTATATGCACTCAGGAGTGATTACGGTAGAGAATGGCACGAGCTGGGAGCTGGTCGTCGGCAACTGGGGGCAGGATGATGGCATAGGTCAAATGACCAAAGTACCCGGAGAGGCCAATAAATGGGAGATATCTATGACCCCAAGGAACTACTATCATGTGCCTGCGGGAACTTCGGTTTACCGTCTAGGCATGGTTTTCCGAAATGCAGATGGCTCCAAAGAAGGTAAAGATGAAGGTCTCCAAGACATTTTTGTTGATGTGCCGATTATTGATGACGGAGTACCTACGGGCATTGCCGATGATCTCGTTAGCAATTTCTCAACTTACCCCAATCCAACTTTTGATCAGTTGAATGTCAGACTCACGGGAGTTAATGCGATCTCGGTTGCCCTTCTTACCGATCTTTCTGGTAAGAAGATAAGAGAATGGAGAAATATGATCACAGAAGGGGGAGAGTTTCGATTTGGCCTGTCCGGGCTAGAGTCAGGAGTCTACTTCCTAACTTTCACAAGTGGATCGACGCAGTATGGCACCCGGGTAATCAAGCAATAGCTATTTGGTGCTCAGCCATTTCACTGCTGCACCTGCTTTCTCGAAGTACTTTACTTCTGTGGTTGCGGTAGTGAGTAGTGCCTCTTTGATGCGGTCGACAGAGTGCTTTGCAAATTCGTCCTCCGGAAGTACAGTAGCGGTAAACTTAATGCCCACCTCTCTCATCTGCCTGGCAAACTCGGTAGACACATACTGCTGAGATTTTTCATCCAACACCTCCATGTTACGCGTATCGAATAGAGCTTTGGTCGGTTTCTCAAACAGGGCCGCATCCAGTGTCCGCTTGCCTATCTGCAGCACTTCCTCAAAAGACGCAAACCCATTCCAGATGTTGAAAAGAATGCCGCTCAATGGATCAAATCCTACCTTTATATAAGGTTTATCCAGATAATATTTTGCCTGACCAAGCAGTGTTTTCATAGATTTCATCTTAGCGTAGGGTCTAAAGTAGGAATTTGCTTAGACTAAGAAAAAGAGATGATCAAAATAATGAGCAAAGTAAAAAACTAATAATTTAGTTGTTAAACTATCTAATTAGTTTTACTTTCGTTACTATGAAAGAACTAACCAAGGCGGAAGAACAGATAATGCAGATTCTCTGGGACATGGAGAAGGGATTTGTCCATGACGTCATTGATAAAATGCCAGCGCCCAAACCTGCTTACAATACCGTATCGACCATCATACGTATTCTTGTAAAAAAGGGATTTGTCGACTTCAAGGCCTACGGAAAAACCCACGAGTACTACCCGATCGTGGCTAAGGACGAGTACCGCAGCTTCTTTCTTAATACCATGGTCAGCAACTACTTCGGTGGATCCATCGAGAAGGTGGTCTCATTCTTTGCTAAGGACAAAAACCTGAGTGTAAACGATGTAGAGCAAATGATGAAGACCATCGAAAATGACCTCAAAGACGAATAGTCATGGAAATCAGCATTACTAAAATTCTCCAAATCATCGCATTGCAAGGCGCCTTCCTGGGTTTCTACCATTGGTACCTATCATCTCGTGTTGATTTTCACTTTGCGCGTTTGTATCTGCTCATCACCTTGTTGGGTTCAATACTCATACCCTTCACGTCACTCCCTATTGCTACTGAGCTTGGCTTTGCCAGTACTTATCACCTACCAGAAATCTCAATAGCCGGAGCGGACCAGATGTCCACCAGCATTTTCAGCCTATCGCTCAACCAACTACTGTTTGGCCTTTACATGATCATTGCGACTGTCGCTGCGATCAGGCTAAGCACAGCACTTATCAGAATCTTTCATATCATCTTGAGTGAAGCCAAATCCCGCGCTGATAATTATTATTTGATCACCACCAACAAAATAGCTACGTCTTCCTTCGGCCCGTTCCTTTTCTGGAATCCTCAAGAGGAACTGAGTCAGGAAGAGTGTCAGCTCATCAAATACCACGAGGAGTGCCATATCAAAGAATGGCATAGTCTGGATATCCTGTTAGCTGAAATCATCGCCGTGCTCTTGTGGTTTAACCCATTGGTCTATCTGTATAAGAGTGCCATCGCACAAAATCATGAATTCATTGCAGACCAGTCCAGCGCGGATACCAAGAAAAAGGCCTACGCGCAATTACTGTTAAAATCAGTGTTGGACGCCCCAAGCTTATCATTTACGAGTCATTTTAGTCGTATCAACACAAACAAAAGAATCATGGAACTCTCAAAATCAAAAAATAGAACCAGCACCTCAGTTGACTATCTACTCACATTGCTCACCATGAGTATTATGGTCACTGCCATATCCCTAGCCAGTCCCACACAAGCACAGCAACTGGCCGACAACAGTCCTGAAGGTGATGATAAAATATATGTCGAAGTAGACCAGCTCCCCAAGTTCAAAGGTGGCATGAAAGCGCTGATCGCAGAACTTCAAAAAACCATCATATACCCAACCGAGGCTAAGAAAATTGGTACAGAAGGTCAGGTATTCGTGGGCTTTGTGGTCACCAAAAGTGGTGAGGTCACTGAGGTAGCAGTCGAAAAAGGATTGACCAAGTTGTGCGATGATGCAGCAGTAGCCGCCGTTTCTCAGCTACCCAATTGGGAGCCTGGCGTGCATGAAGGCAAAGTGGTCAATGTAAAACTCATTTTGCCTATCAACTTTGAGCTTGATGATGTAGAAGAAGGTCAGTAGACCATTGCTTTATAGCTAAAAAGGGGCTGTCTCAAAAGAATATCAGTTGAGTAGACTGTCACATTGAGCCTGCCTTCTTTGTTGTTGACTTATCAGAAATGTTTCCAGCCCTGAGCCTTCAGTTCGACCGGATTGCCGCTCTTGGTAATCAAAAGGCGTCCATCATCTTCACTTTGCACAAAACCAATCATCGATATGTCATGGTGATTTTTCAGTTTATCGGCATCTGACTCTGCTATAGTGAAAAGCAGCTCATAGTCTTCTCCTCCATTGAGTACACAAGTAATCGGATCCAGATTGAGCTCTACTGCAGTATCATAGGCTGGAGTAGCAATGGGCAGTTTGTCCTCATAGATCCTCACTCCTACCTTGCTCTGCTTGCAGATATGAAACAGGTCTGATGCCAGTCCATCAGACACATCGATCATAGATGTGGGCTTGACATTCAGTGCCTTCAATTCATGAACAATATCGGTACGCGCTTCCGCCTTGAGCTGACGTTTAACAACATAATCGTAATCCTCCAACTTAGGTTGCATATCAGGATTAGCCATGAACACCTGCTTTTCACGCTCCAATATCTGTAACCCAACATATGCGCCACCGAGATCACCGCTAGCGCAAATAATATCATGCACCCTAGCCCCGGACCGATAGGTCACGGCATCTTTGGCCACCGCACCAATCGCTGTTACCGATAGGACGAGACCGCTCGGAGAGCTCGTAGTATCTCCACCCACCAGATCAACATTAAACGCTTTGCAAGCGCTCTTAATACCCTCATACAGGACTTCCACGGCCTCCACAGAGAATCGATTACTCAGACCAATACTCACTGTTACCTGCGTCGGAAGTGCGTTCATTGCTGCGATATCCGAGACATTGACCGCTACAGCCTTGTATCCCAAATGTGCCAACGGCATATACGCCAGATCAAAATGAACACCCTCGATCAGCATGTCCGTAGACACCACGGTGAAATGATCTCCAGAATCGATGACCGCCGCGTCATCACCTACTCCAAGCACAGTAGAGCGCTGCTGATTGTCAAACGATGAAGTAATTCTCTCGATCAGGCCAAACTCGCCCAACTCCCCTATCTCGGTTCTATTTTCTGACATGTACTATGATTTTATCTCCTGGCAAAGCTCTACCAACACACCATTGGCAGATTTTGGGTGAAGGAAGCAGACAAGCTTATTATCAGCGCCCCTCTTTGGTTCATCATTCAAAACTATAAAACCTTCCGATCTCATCCTGTCCATCTCTTTATAAATATCCTCTACTTCAAACGCCAGATGATGGATACCTTCCCCCTTCTTCTCAACATATTTTGCGATAGCACTATCCGCACGTGTGGCTTCCAGGAGTTCGATTTTGGTTTCCCCTACCTGAAAAAAAGCTGTACTCACCCCTTCACTCTCCACCGTCTCCACTTTGTATTGCGGCTTGCCGAAGAGCTTTTCAAAAAGCTGGCCCGAGTCATCAAGTGATTTCACCGCTATCCCAATGTGCTCTAATTTTTTCATCATCCTATTGTTTTTGTCTGTCCTTCAATTAATTACATCAAATGAACTTTTCAATCTTTTGTTAAGTTTCCTTTTGTGATCGAACTTTGCATCAAGTTAAGGAAATACATCCATGGATAGTATGACAGAAGTCCACGTAGAGGCTGCCAAAATTCAGAATGACATTATCAGTTTTCTCGGATTGAAAAACGATGAACTGATGTTTGAGTACTCGCCTCATGACGGCAATGTCAAGCTGGATCTGATCACCATCAATCCCAGGCACAATCAGTCCTTCCTCTTCAGGTCGGAGGTAGGTATTGACAAAGTAGATGCGCTCAAAAAAGCGATGGACTACCTTCAGCACCATAGAGAAAAAGAGGGCAGCTACACAGTGCAGTGGATGACCAAAGGTGTCAGTGGACTACAGACTTCTTATTTTAGTGCAAAGAATATCTACGATACCTTAGATAAATTGTATTACGGTAGGGACATGAACACCATCACAGTATTTAGTGTTGTACTCAATCCCATTGCATAATAGATAGACACATGATTAGCGTTACAGATAAAGCCAAAAGCAGAATATCAGAGCTCAGAACAGAAGAAGGACACACACCTGACTACAACATCCGTGTCATGGTCAAGGGTGGCGGATGCTCTGGATTGATGTATGATCTGGACTTTGATAATGCCATCAAAGACACTGACGATGTGTTTGAGGACAAAGGTGTGAAGATCATCGTGGATCGCAAAAGCCTTCTCTACTTGCTTGGTACCACACTCGATTTTAGTGATGGGCTAAATGGTAAGGGATTCCAGTTCATCAACCCAAACGCTTCACGTACCTGTGGTTGCGGAGAAAGTTTTGCTGTCTAGTCGACCTTTCGCTTGAGCTTATACTCGTTTCTCATAAAGAATTCCCCTCCGCGATAGCGTACTTTCTTAGTGATAAGAATGTCGTCGTTGGTCACTTTCATGACTTGCAGAAAGTCTGACTTGAGGTTGTTATCCATACCCTCCTTCGACATCTCTACTTCCCAGTGGTTGTTGTCCTGCACCGTAGCTTCTCCTAAGTCCCAATCCCCACTAAAGACAATTTGATTCTTCTTGAGTTTGATTTTGTCAGTTCGCCGCTCCGTACCTCCACCGGGCTCTTCAAAGATCAGAATTAGATCAATGGACTTTCCGGCGCTAGTTGCCGTCACCTCCACGGGTAGCGTCACAAGTGTTTTATCGTCGCGATAGTTAAGATAAGTAAGTGTACCTGTCCATTCGCCCACTATCGCATTGAGATTATCCGTGGTGAGTTGAGCTTGAGCACTTGCACTTATCAGAATGAGTAATGAAATGAGTATTCGTACCATGATTGTTGTGGAGTTTTATTTTTCGCCCTACCGGAATAAGATGAGCGGGTATGTAGGACATCAAGATACCACAACCATCAGTCTACCCACATGATACTGAGCTTTATCTGATCCCAGTAAGTACAGTTGTCCGGTAAGCTGGGGAACAAACCACGACAATGATTAGTTTTGAAGGCTAAGGCCTAATACATCAAAGGCAGCAATCAATTAGAAATTTATGGCGGAGACTACCTACTGGACGGGATCAGAAAAATATTTGTGTGATACTTCACTAGCTCAGGCCTTTCATATGGCACGAGTACTGGGTATGCCACTACTCATAGAGGGCGAACCTGGTACTGGTAAGACCGAGCTCCCTATCCATTATTCCAATAGCATGAAGCTTGACCTGCATGTTTACCCGGTAGGGTCTAAGAGCACCGTTGATCAATTCGTGGCAAAGTTTGATCACGTGAAATATCTACGAGACTCCCAAATAGAAATCCTCAACGCTCAGCGTGAAGAAAAAGGACTGGATAGTCGACTGTCAACAGGCGGTCGCAATCCTGAGGTATTGGCGGACTATGTCGCTAAGGGTCCAGCTGCACTGGCCTATGGTAGCCCCAATTCTGTGCTACTGATAGATGAGATTGACAAAGCGCCCCGTGAGTTTCCAAATGACCTGCTCTATGCGCTGAGTCATCGAAAGTTCATCATGCCTGAGTCGGGTGAAGTAGTAGAAGTCTCTGAGGAGGATATGCCAGCCATAGTCATTACCTCCAATCGGGAACAGGAGCTGCCGACCGCCTTCAAAGGCCGGTGCATTTACCACTACATCGATTTTCCTGATAAGGAAGTGATGGCCAAAATCATCGAAAAGCATCATCCGGATGTCGAAGATGAAGTAGTCAATGTAGCCATGGACGTCTTCTATCATCTCAGGAAGCTCGGCCTGGAGCGCGCGCCTACCACACGAGAGATTCTCAACTGGCTGAAGTACATCAAGCAGTCTGCTTCAAAAGAAGCGATAGAGAAAATCGGGAAATTGGAAGGGCTTGGTGCGTTGATTAAAACGCAACAAGACATGGATAAGGTGCAAAGACTACTGCGCGTTGATCCAAATAATTTTTCTGGCCCAAGTCTCAATTGAATCATAACCTGTCGTCACATTGAGCCATATCTTCTATAGCTACCCACCTCTACACTCCTCTCCGCCTTCCAAAGTTCTACGGCGGACAGGCCTGGAGGAGATAAATGGTATGACTCAATGCTCGTCGAACCAAATTATTCTTTGTCATGCTTAGTTCACTACCCGCGTCATTTAGAGAATATGGACTATCTGCAGATGTACGGACACTGCTGCTTTTGCGTAAGTCAATTGATAAAGGGCTGGTAAAGACGCTCGGCGATATGTACACAGTGCTCAGAGGTATCGTGGTGAAGGAGCCCGCAGACATGGGACCTTATACCAAGGCCTATTATCGCTATTTTTTAGATATAGATGTTCAGAATGGTGAGAGTCTTGAGGATGCCATTCTCCGTTCTGAGACATTTGAGAAATGGAAGACGCAGTTTCTCAAAGAGGCCGACAAGGATACCCATTTCACTCAAGAGGAACTGATCAACACCTTCCTAGATCAGGTACACCTCACCCACTATGACATCAAAGAGATCATCAATGGCAAGGAAATCTTCGACAAGGATGATCCTGACTTGAAAGACCAGGATGCGGAGGGTGAGTTTGATATCACGGAGCGTGAGGCTCGTAAGCTTGAGAAGATGGCAGACTACTCTGATCTATCCCTTGAGGAGCTTCTGGAAAGACTCGAAAAAATCAAAGAGCAGCAAAAATCACGTCATGAAGGTGGCAGCCACTGGATTGGTACAGGGGGCATTTCGCCCTTCGGCCATGGTGGAGCTGCAAAAAATGGCATTCGCGTGGGCGGTACCGGTGGTGGCAAGATGGCGCGCAAGGTGATTGGCGATCGTAACTATTATCCCGTGGATCGGGATGCTATCATCAATGACAACAATGTCGATGCTGCCCTGGCAAGCATCAAAGGCGTGATCGAAGAGAGTGCCACAGAAAATCTCGATATCCCCATCACCATACAGTCCGGATTGAAGCGCGGTGGGCTCTTCCTACCGGAAATGCGCAGTGACAAAAACGAGAAACTACAAATCATCGTGTTGATAGATAACGGCGGCTACTCGATGAGCCCGTTCGTCAAGACCGTTCAGGAGCTGTTCAAAAAAATGAAAACGCGCTTTGCCCACGATCTTGAGGTCTTCTACTTCCACAATACAGTTTATGACGTGGTGTATAAAGACGCGCGACGCACAAAACCATTTGAAGTTAAGCGCCTGCTCAAATACGACAAAAACTATAGAGTTTTCTTCATTGGTGACGCCTCAATGGCACCTTATGAGCTCGATTCAGAAAGCATTCACAACCTTCAGGCGATCGTCAAGAAATTCAAAAAGACGGTATGGCTCAACCCTGAACCGCTGAAGTACTGGGGATTCACATACACCATACAGGTCGTACAGCAGATCATGGAGATGTTTCCCCTCACCCCCAACGGCATTGAGCGGGCTGTGCAGCATATGAACAAGAAGTCGGTAGTTTAGCTCACAAACTGATTGACCCATCTATCAGAACAAGGTTCGTGAATTTGGTCCTTGAAAACTAATCTCAAACAATCTTTGACACCCCAGGCAACCTCTGCCCAAATAGCTGGGTTCTGTGGGTGAAAGGTTTAAAGAGATGCAGAATTGATACTGGACGAAGAGGAGCTGATACGAAAATGCGTAGATGGAGATCGGCATGCTCAGACACTACTCTTTGAAAATCATTATGAGGAGTTTTACCTCATTGCCATGCGCTATCTCGCAGCGCATGAGCAGGCACAGGATGTAATTATCAAAGCCTATACTCGCATCTTCAAAAACCTCTCAAAGTTTCAATCCCAGGGAGTCGGCAGCCTTGGTCGATGGATGCGCACCATTCTGATCAATGAAGCAATCCGGCTTCTGCAAAAACAAAAGACGATCAGTCTCGAAGAGAGCAATGATCATCTTGAGATTGAAAGTCCTGCTGCTGATGCACTTCAGCAAATGAGCGCGTCAGATATCATGACTTTAATAGAAAGGTTGCCCACTGGATACCGTACGGTCTTCAACCTGTTCGCGGTAGAGGGCTACTCACATGCTGAGATCGCCGACATGCTTGGGATCAGCATCAGTACATCGAAGACACAATTGAAAAAAGCGCGGCATCATCTGATGTCCAGCATAACGAAAGAAGAAGCATATGGAACCATCTGATTTTGATAAATCCATTCGAGACAAGCTCAGTCAGCAACCTGACTTGCATCGACAGGAAATAGCAAATGCGAAGCTGGCTGTGTGGTCACAAGTGGATCATAACCTATACCGCAGCAACAGGACTCTCTGGTATCTGATGGTTGCCGCGGCTCTGATCCTACTCATTGGGTTTTCTGTCTTATTCGTTCAGTATCAGCAGCGATATGAGCAAGAGCTTACCAGCCTTCGGTCTGAGTTAAACAAAGTACAGCAGCAAAACGAAAGCCAGTCAACTACCTTATCTCAGCGAGACCAGCAGCTTTCACGTTTGGAAGGTCAGCTATCGCAAAAAGAGGTACAATTGGTTGCTTTCAGAGAACATCAACCACAGAAAGTTAGAGAGCGCATAGTACATCGAACAGACACGGTCTATATGACTGAAGTGCAATACCTGACGGTGGCGGCTGCTTCAGTTGATCCTATCGGAAATGAAGCTCAAGAGTCGGATTCAATACCCAGTGATCAGGATCAATCAATCACTAATTCCAGTGAAGCCAGACCCACTTTCATCGCAATCTCATCTCCTGTGAATGATCAAAACACGAATCAGAACCTTAAGGTGAGATTTGGGTCATTCGCCAAAAAACTACAGAACCCTTAAAACTCAAAACAATGAAAACCATTCTCAAAACCGCAGCAATATCCATCATCGTGATTGCCATGTTCGGCATGCCTCAAGCCAGTTTCAGTCAAGCCATTGGAGATACGGTCATCTTCTATGTCGACCGGATGGTAGAAGTCAAAATCTCAGTCCCTGACTACAATCAGCTTGAAGCCAATGCGGAAATCCCACAAGTGCTCAGGGCTTTTGGAAATGCTTTACCGACATTGGAAGAAAGCTTGCTTGTAGATCAACCTGAGATCATCCAATTTCAGCCGGATGGTAGCATCTCGATTGAGCCGGGAGATCCAGGCATCATCTATCAACAAGGACCGGGAGGGTTAGTTAATACGGGGTTCAGAGACCGGGCGATTATCGCCAGAGAAGATTTCGAGATCACCATTTCCTCTGGTGACCTGTCAAAAGTAGGTGAGCTTGCACTCGATCAGTATTTACTCGGCGTGATAAGCAAGCTTCCGTCGAAAACCATGCGCTCGAGAACACTTTACTTCGAGTGCACAGGACAACAAACCAGCGAGCTGTCTGACCGTCATGTCACCAACCCTCCAATGGAGTTTTTAGAACTAGAACTTGGTGCGGGGGCTGGGCTGGTCCGAAACAATTGGGTGACAGACATTTCTTTAGGTGTGGGTGTGGACTTCAACAAAAAGGGCGCGCATCGATATCCGTACATCTCGACTAACATGCTCTTTGACTTTTCCGAGAACAAGGAGATCAATGTCAACACCTTTCTAAACCTTGGGTATGGCTGGAATGTCACAAAGTTCTCCCCCAGAAAAGACAAGCTGTTCGTTGAGCTCGGCTATCTGATTTCACGTCAAGGTGACCTTTTCGAGGAAAACACTTTCAGGTTCGGCTTCAAATGGTCACCAGTGAAGGGGGTGTATGTCAACCCTCATATCTACACCAGTGACGGCTTAAGCAACATCTATCCAGGAGTGAGGATTGGGTTTGGGTTTTGAGATGAACCAAAATATTAACCATAATAAGTATATTTATAATTATGATTATCGAAAGAACTGATAAAGAAGTAATATTCAGATTACCAGCTGATATGAATATTGAAGGTCTGCAAAGGGTATTTGACTATCTACGATTCAGGGAATTGACTAACGATAGCAAAGCTACCTCTGAAGAGGCCAATTCATTGGCTGATGAATCAAAGCAAGCTTGGTGGGCCGAAAACAAAAGTCGATTCATCAAGTGAAACTGGTAGTAGATACCAACATCATATTTAGTGCCCTCCTTAATACCAACAATACAATGGTGGAGATTCTTCTTCACCCTGAAAACAAGTTCAAGTTCTTTGCACCAACCCTACTAAGAGTTGAAATCGACCGATACGAAGAAAAGTTAGCCAGCACCTCTAAACTTAGTACTTGGGCACTCCACGAGGCTTCAAGCAAAGTGATGGAGAAGCTCACCTTTATATCAGAAGATTTGATTAGCCAAGAATCATGGATTCAAGCTTTTGAACTGGTGAATCAAATTGACGAAAGCGACACTCCCTTTGTAGCATTGGCACTTGACTTGAAATGCAAGCTCTGGACTGGTGATAAAAAGCTATCACAAGGTCTACATGGTCGGGATAATTTGATAGTCAAAACCTCCGAATTGGTCTACTAACTCGTCATAGCCATCAACAGGTCACTTTGGGTGATGATGTGCACATCGTTCTTATGATCCCTCACGAGTAAAGCCTTGTTCTCTTTGTTGATGAGTGAGCTGAGTACATCCAGTGAGTTGTCCATCGCTACGAACTGAAAGGATGGGTCCATTACCTCTGACACAGCCTGAGATTTCAATTCAGGGTTTTCGATCAGCTTACCCAATACTTTAGAGTCCGTCAGGCTACCCACAAACTCATTGTCCTTGATCACTGGAATCTGATCAATTCCCTTATCATTCATGTATTTGATCGCTTCTCCGACGGTCAAGTCCTGCTCTATTGTATAGAGCTTGCTGCTGCCATTTCTATTAGTCACGATATCTTTTGCGCTAGCGAAGTGACGGGCGACAAAACCATGGTCTTTCATCCAGTTATCATTGTAGATCTTACCCAGATAGCGTGTGCCATGATCTGGCAGGATGACGACCATCACATCATTTTCCGTTAGGTGCTCACGGGCATACTCCAGTGCTCCATGTACGGCCGAACCACAAGACCAACCACAGAAGAGCCCCTCCTCCTCGGCCAATCGACGGGTCATGATTGCACCATCCTTATCAGTCACTTTCACGAAGTGATCGATTACACTGAAGTCGACGTTCTTCGGTAGGATGTCCTCACCAATCCCCTCGGTCATGTAGGGGTAGACCTCCTTCTCGTCAAAAACGCCCGTCTCCTTGTACTTTTTAAATACCGATCCATAGGTGTCAATGCCGACAGAGGTTACTTCCGCATTTTGCTCCTTGAGGTATTTTGCCACACCACACATGGAACCGCCCGTACCTACTCCAGCTGCGTAGTGGGTGATTTTGCCTTCAGTGTCGCGCCATATTTCAGGGCCTGTTGTTTCGTAGTGGGCCTTGGCATTAGAGAGGTTGTCGTACTGATTAGGGTAGAACGAATTGGGGATATCCGCATTGAGTTTTTTGGCGACCGAGTAGTATGATCTTGGATCTTCAGGCCCTACGTTAGTAGGACAGACGATCACCTCTGCACCGACAGCTCGTAGGATGTCGATTTTCTCCTGGCTCTGCTTGTCCGCCAATGTGAAGATGCATTTGTAGCCTTTTGCGATAGCTGCAAGGGCAAGTCCCATACCTGTGTTGCCACTCGTACCCTCTATGATCGTCCCTCCGGGCTTGAGTCGGCCATCCTTCTCAGCATCCTCTACCATCTTCAGCGCCATTCGATCCTTCATAGAATTGCCCGGATTGAAGTACTCCACCTTGGCGAGAATCGTGCCTTTGATGCCTTTTGAAACTTTATTGAGCTTCACCAATGGTGTATCACCAATGGTATCGATAATGGAGTTGTAGTACTTCATGTGGCTTTTTGTTGTTATGTTTGAATGGGCGCATTGCGGCCTTTGCTGCTGCAAAAGTAACCAGTCGCCAGATCACTAAAAAGGAATACGAAAGGCTTGCCGCTGAGTTAGTGCTGAGCCCGACAAATTATACGAATGGGAATGGAAAGAATCAACCTTAGCAGCTCGCTTGAATTGTCACGACTTGTATTTGGGGTATGGAGACTCGGGGATTGGGGGATGTCTACCGACCAAATACAACAGCTCATTGAGCAGAACATTGATCTGGGTATCTCCAGCTTTGATCATGCGGATATCTACGGCGACTATACTTGTGAGGAGCTTTTCGGTAGAGTGCTAGCGCAATCGCCTGATTTGCGTCATAAAATGGAGATCATCACCAAATGCGGCATCAAACTTATCTCCAAAAACAGACCGGATCATAAGATCAAATACTATGACACCAGCAGAGACCACATCATCGCTTCTGCAGAACAGTCATTGAAAAACCTTCACACGGATCATATCGATCTTCTCTTGCTCCACCGACCAGACCCTTTGACTGATCCGGAAGAAGTGGCTGAGGCATTCAGAAAACTAAAAGCGGAAGGAAAGGTGCTCAACTTCGGCGTTTCGAATTTCTCGCCTTTGCAGTTTGATATGCTGAACTCCTATCTGGACGAGCCGCTCATTACCAATCAGGTGGAAATCTCAGCGCTATGTGTTGACCAATTCAAGAATGGTACGATTGAGCACTGTCAGTTGCACAGCCTCTATCCTATGGCCTGGTCTCCACTGGGAGGAGGATCAGTGTTCACAGGCCAAGATGAACAAGCAATACGGGTACGAGAAGTCCTCGAACGCTGGTCAAACGAAAAAAGCAAGGATATAGATCAACTACTCTTCGCCTGGTTGCTGCGACACCCCTCCAAGATCATCCCCATTCTGGGTACGGGAAAAATCAGCAGAATCCAAAAAGCCGTAGCGGCTTTGGACATAGACATCAGCCGTCAGGAGTGGTTTGAACTTTGGCAGGCTTCCGAGGGAGAAGAAGTTCCTTAACGTTCAAGGTTAGTTAAGCAGATTAGATTGCCTCTGTCCTACCTCCATCGTAATGACGTGCATTGGCTTAAAATCTGAACTGGAATTTAAAACCCGATCATGACAAAAGGTCCCCAATAGATAGGGTCAACATATTCCGCTCTGATCTCTTTCTTGGCATCAACGAAGCTCTGGCGCATATCTCCAGTCTCCAGCCATTTGTTGTAAAAATTGATCATGAGCTTTTGGGTGGCATCATCCGAGACTTTGAAAAGGCTCATAATGATTGTCTTGGCCCCCGCAACTAAGAATGAGCGCTGCAAACCAAAGACACCCTCACCAGCCTCTACCTCACCGAGTCCTGTCTCACAAGCGCTGAGTACCACGAGCTCTGTTTGATCAAGATTGAGGTTCATCGCCTCATAAGCCGTGAGTATACCATCGTTGATGTTGAAGTTGTAGTCAGTCCTATTGAGGATATCTCCAGCACCAGTCAGCAGTAGCCCACTTCTCAATAAAGGGTTTTGGGTGGCCCGACCGGTAGCTGCTCCCCTGCCATTGTCCTCTTCTTCTTTGAAGAAACCATGTGTTGCGATATGGAAGACCCTTGGGCTTTCTATTGTCTTTAAGGTGCTTTCGTCGGCTTTAGTTTCGGTAAAATGATCCGCACGCCAGCCATTTTCCTGCATCAACTCCCGCAATTCATTGACCTCAATCTCCGTACCCGGCAACTGGGAAATAACATCTGTCGAAGATCTTGTCAAACCATCCGAATCAATTTTCTTTCCAGGCTGAGTGTCGACATAGAATGTTGGGTTACCAAACATTGCGACGATCTTAGACTCTCTCACACGATCCTCTTTCAATCGCTTCAGGAATATGTCCTTGGTATTACTTACCAGAACAATATTAGAATTGTCCAGCACAAACTGTCCATCACCTGTGGGAATAGACTCCAGATTGATCTGATTATAAACACCGTCAGGCGAAAGATAAACTGTCGTCGATATTCCCACCTCATTCTGTATTTTTCGCCAGTAGGCATCATAAGACTGAGTATCCTCTACACGGTATCTTATACTATTTCGATAGATCTTAAGGTTTCTGTTTTCTAAGTCTGAGCCATTCTCCAACAGCACAAGCTGTGGCTTGGTCTTCTTATCCGGGTTGACATAGAGCACCGCGTACATAATAGAGTCAGAAAGCGTGTGCTTGAAATGACGGAAACGCACCATCTCCACGGCCACTTCATTGGGCTGAAGTGCATTCTGCACCTGATCCCAGGTGACCACTCTTGACTCAAAAGCACCAGCAAAATCTTCTGATTTCAAGCTCAACTCTTTTTCAAGATCGTTCACCTGATTTTGTAGGCCGCTTATGTTGAGTCCTGAAGAAGCAATCTCCTCGGTACTCATGGAAAGCGCGGCTGTCAGCTGCTCCTTGCTCTTGATCCATTCGTTGTAAAGATTAATCAGCGAGGTGTTGCCGCTGCTCAGTATGCGTTGGCGAACTTTGATGGATGAGCTTAGTAAGAGTGACTTAGTGAGCAAAGCATTGTTATACAATGAGCCAATAAGGTCATCATTGAGTCTATTATGACTTACCACAATTGAGTTGTAAAACTCATAATCCACCCGGATGGTATTCCAGAATTTCGCCTTTTCGCTTTCGCTCAATGCGGGGAAATAGTCTTCAATAAAAATCTGGTACTTACCCAATACTTCTTCTAAGGAGCGCTGCGCTTTCTTGACATCACCTTGCATATAGTAGGCCTTACTCAGCTTTGACTGAACCTTGAGATACTCCGGATGTTGATCATTGAAGAATTTCTCAAATCGAGATTTTGCTTTGTTGTAGAAGCTCTCGGCTTGATTGTACTGAAATTGATTGTAGCGAATATCTCCCATGAGCAGGTCAATAGTCGCGGCATTGATATTATTCCGCTTGCCAATTTTGGATTCCCAGATGGCGCCTGCCTGCTCCAGATAGCTCTCAGCTATGGAGTAGTTGGCAGAAGCGATGGAGATGATCGCTGAGTTCTTGAGGAGTTCGGCATAGATGGGTGTAGATGCACCCAGGTTATTTCCAATGATCCTTTCAGAAGCGGTCAATAACTCTTCTACTTCGGATACGGGATCACCTAAGTAAAACTTGGCAAGTGCCAAATCAGCGTTTGCGATAGCCACGTCAACATGATTATCACCAAGTTTAGACTTCTGGATTTCTATTGCGTTAAGCAATATCTGCTCTGCCCGTGCATAATCTCCTATCGAAGAATAAATCCCCGCTAGCGCCCTCAGTGGTGGCACGAGTTTGGTTGACTCTTCACCGAATATATTCTTCGCTAGATTGTAAACTTGTCGAGCATAGGTCTCAGACTGAGCATAGTCACCAATGAGCAAGTAGAATTCCGCTTGGGTTACCAGTGGCTTCAGCAGTTGTCGGCTATTTTTCCCGAATCTCTTTTCCTTGGTAGCGATAGAGCTCGTCAAAATCTCCTGAGCCTCTGCATAAAGGCCAATTTTGATGTACAGGGCAGCCAGATCGTCTTTTACATTTTCACTATCGACCACCTGGATGTTGTTCTTTTCCCGGGTACGGAAAGCTTCATCAATGCTCCCCTCCGCCGCATCGTACTCCCCATAGATGCTGAGTAGTGACGCCTCTGTAATCAACATAGCACTGTAGTCCGTCAGGCTCTCCAGTGTTTTTGATTGTAAGACTATCTCAAAAGCCTCTTCCAGGGCATCTGTAGCTTTTTCATAATTGCCAATTTTGAGCTGTAGCCCTGCTATTAAATGCAGCTCTCTGGCATAACGGATATCTTTATTATCCCACTTGCGCCGCGCCTCGAGTAGCGCTTTGTCTAGGTAAGCAGAGGCTTTCTCAAACTCATCATTCTCCGAATAGAATGTAGCTACGTGATTGAGAATGTCTGTGTAGAGTGGATGACCTTCAGTAATCTCAGGTTCGACAATCTCTATCCAGCTTTCATCATAAATCTGCTTCGCTATATCAAAATTGTCTGTGTGATCGATATAATAGTTCGCCAGCCTGACTTGTGTCATATGATAGCCTGGCGCATCTTCACCGATAAGCTCTTTTTGGATGTTGAGAATAGCGTTTAGATAGTTCTGGGCATTTTGAAGCTGATTGGTAAGAATGGCTACACGATAGCCGATATCCAGCAATTCTATTCGCTTAGCATGATATTGCGGTAGCGTGGACTTCTTCCTAAGCAAAGCAGACAGATCCGAAGAAAGACCGTCCAGATCCTGATCCTCAATTTGGTTATCAAACCTGACCAACTCATCTGACATGGAGTAGAAGCTGCGCTCGTCATGATACTTGTTCATAGTCATGCGCAGCTCCTCGCTAGTAATCTTGTACTTGGCCTTGTTATCATTTCGAAAGTAGGCGCCCAATAACTTATTGCGAAGCTCCATGACGATATAGTGGGAGGGGGCATAGTCTTTAAGTGCCTTCAGATAGGCCTTCTCATAAAACTTCACCAATGGATCGACATCCATACCACTCTCCTCAAGCAGTAAGGCGTTGTAGAACTGATTCATGGCATAGGTCAGATCCTTCTTGCCAAGTGCTTCATCAATCCACAGTTCATTGGACACAAACGCCGAATCTGCACTCAGATAGTCTCCCATCAAGCGCTGCGCATTCGCTCTGTAGATCAAGAGTTGAGCGTACTCCTGAGCATTAACCTCCAGCGTCTTCTTGTCACCTTCATTGAGCCGTGATTGAAAAAAATCAATCTCACTATCTATGGTGCTGATGGCCTCTGCATAGTATCCTTTACCTACCAGAATATTAGCGCGGTTGACCTGAAACTCCGCCTTCACATCATCATTGAGCGCACCGCTGGATTTGAAAATCGCCTCCGCCTGATCCGTGTACTCACCCGCTTTGCGATAATGCCCATAAAGAAGATAAATCTGCGAAGCATCACGCAGCGTGAATCCATGCTCGATGGAGTTTTCTCCGTGTAGCTTGATGCTCAGGTCTATAGCCTTATCAAGCTGTGACAAGCCATCTTCAAGGTACCCCAACGCCACAAAGCACTTAGCCTCTTGTAATATGGCCTGAGCGTTGAAACGATTGTCTTCTCCAAATGACTTGATCGACTTCTCTTTGATCTTCTCTATTTGTTTCAGTGCCTTGTCATAGTCACCATAGAGATAATCTTCCTGGATTTTTTCGAACTGGGAATCGTAATCCTGTGCAGAGATTGTAATTACAATTCCCTGCAATAGAAATAAAGTGAGGAATAATTGTAATTTTTTCATAATCAAAATAACAAAAATTCAGCGTTAGTTACAAGGTGTCTTCGGGGCTCATGAGCTTCTGGATGATTTCCTTCGCTGCTTTGGGGATGACCGTACCCGGCCCGAATATGGCCGAAACACCTTTTTCATACAAATAATTATAATCCTTCTTTGGGATTACGCCACCTGCGACAACCATAATGTCGCCGCGACCAATCTTATTAAGTTCTTCTATGAGCTTCGGCACAAGTGTCTTGTGTCCTGCCGCTAAACTTGAAGCGCCTATGACATGGACATCATTCTCTGCTGCCTGCATAGCCACCTCTGCAGGTGTCTGGAACAACGGTCCGATATCAACATCAAAGCCAAGATCTGCAAAGCTCGTAGCTATCACTTTGGCTCCCCGATCATGACCGTCCTGCCCCATTTTAGCCACCATAATTCTCGGTCTGCGGCCTTCCAGCTCTTCAAACTCATCAGCCAAGGCACGGGCGTCCTGATACACATTGTTATCAGCAATCTCTTTAGAATATACACCAGTCACTGACTGGACCTGAGCCTTATGTCTACCGAACACTTTTTCCATGGCCATGGATATTTCTCCTAAGGTAGCTCTTTTTCGTGCTGCTTCCACGGCTAGTTCCAGCAGATTGCCCTTGCCTGATGCAGCCGATTCGGATATGGCCGTAAGTGCCGATTCTACATCATCAGCGTTCCTTTCAGCCTTCAATCGGCTCAATCGCTCAAGTTGAGACTTCAGCACCTTGGCATTATCTACTTCCAGGGTCTCCAGCTGTCCCTCCTCCTCGACCTGATATCTGTTGACGCCTACTATAATGTCCTTACCCGCATCTATTCTTGCCTGCTTCCGAGCGGCTGCTTCTTCTATTCTCAGCTTGGGCATCCCGGTCTCTATCGCCTTGGCCATGCCACCCAGCGACTCGATCTCTTCGATGATTGTCCAGGCTTTTACAATGAGTTCATTCGTCAGTGACTCCACGTAATACGAGCCTCCGAGGGGGTCGACTACTTTAGTGATGTTGGTTTCTTCCTGGAGGTAGATCTGTGTGTTTCGGGCTATCCTAGCGGAAAAATCTGTGGGGAGCGCAATTGCTTCATCGAGGGCATTGGTATGTAGAGATTGGGTATGTCCTGTTGCTGCTGCCAGCGCTTCTATACAGGTGCGGGCAATGTTATTGTAAGGATCTTGCTCGGTAAGACTCCAGCCTGAGGTCTGGCTGTGCGTCCTCAAAGCCATCGACTTGTTATTCTTGGGATCAAAGCGCTTGATGATTTTCGACCAAAGCACTCTGGCCGCTCGCATCTTTGCGACTTCCATGAAGTAGTTCATTCCGGTAGCCCAAAAAAATGAGAGCCTGGGAGCAAACGCGTCTATATCCAGACCGGCATTGATCCCGGCTTTCACATATTCCAACCCATCTGCTAGTGTGAAGGCCAACTCAAGATCTGCTGTCGCACCCGCCTCCTGCATGTGATAGCCACTAATACTAATGCTATTGAACTTCGGCATGTGCTGCGCTGTGAACCGAAAAATATCCGAAATGATGTGCATGGAGGGTAGCGGCGGATAGATGTAGGTATTCCGCACCATGAACTCTTTGAGTATATCATTCTGGATCGTACCCGACAGTTGGTCGAGCGCCACACCTTGCTCCTCTGCAGCCACTATATAAAATGCCATAATCGGGATTACCGCACCATTCATTGTCATAGAGACAGACATCTGATCAAGTGGGATTTGATCAAACAGCAACTTCATATCCTCCACAGAGTCAATCGCGACACCAGCTTTGCCAACATCCCCCTCAACTCTTGGGTGATCGGAATCATAACCTCTGTGTGTGGCCAGGTCGAACGCAACCGAAAGACCCTTTTGCCCGGCAGCAAGGTTTCTTCTATAGAAAGCATTGGACTCCTCAGCGGTGGAGAAGCCAGCGTACTGCCTAATGGTCCATGGACGTAAGGCGTACATGGTCGCGTAGGGGCCTCTGAGGTAAGGCGGCAATCCAGCCGTGGACTCGAGGTGCTTAAAGCCTTGAATATCCTGAGCACTGTAGTGGCTCTTGACTTCTACTCCCTCTGGAAAATATCCAGCTCTTATAGGAGAATTATTGTCAGCTGGAAGTGGCTCTGTCTGGTCATAAGATAATCGTGAAAAATCGGGAGTCTTCATATCAAATCGCCTTTAACATTTTGAGAATGTGCGTATTAGTTGCGAGCACATCAGATTTCAAATGGATCAAAACATCTATACCCATATCCTGTAATCTTTGAGCATTCTTAGGGTTTCCAGCCAAGATGACCAACTGGGCATTCTTGCGCCATTGGGCAACTTGGCTTTCATCAATTCTGGCATAGTCATCATCAGCTCCGCAGACCACAATAGCAGCTGCACTTAACTCTTGACCTGACTTAACTTCCTTGAGTATTTCAAAACCGCCGCACCCAAGAAAATTAGTAGCGAAATTCAATCTGGCAGTAATCATCGCCACATTCTCCCCTACCGTAATAGGTTGAACGGTAGGTATTCTTTCTAATTTTCCACGCTTTATTGATTGATGCAGTTGGTATCTAAGTACCTCAAAGTTTTTGGAATGTCTGAAGCCGGGGACCAGACTATCAAGCTGTGCTTCCTCAATTCTATTGGGATAGTCGTTGACCCCAACTAGTGTTCTGTGCCTGCTGTTAACCTCCTTCCATATTCGGTTTTGATCTTCGCCTATATCAGCAGATAAACGACCGCCCGAAATGTACTCCAAGAACCCTCCTTCTGCTTCTATCATCTGGAACTTCTCCCATCCAGCCTTGCACAATTTTTCTGTTAAGGACTCTACGAAATATGAACCTGCCAAGGGATCCTGAACCCAATGGCCGTATGACTCTTCCTTGATGAGATTACCTATGTTTCTGGCTATCCTCCTGGCGTCTTCATTAAAACCATTTGGCTCAAAAGGAGTAACGATCAATCCATCGGCAGTACCCAGGACAATCGACAATGCCTCAGTAGTTTTTCTCAAGTAGTTCGTATCCGAATCAAGAGAAGAATCGGTTGTATTTGAAGTCCGTCCGACCACTGAAAAATCTGCCACTGAACAACCTATGTCATAGGCTCTGAATAGCTTGAATGCCAGCTTGCGGAGTGCTCTGATCTTGGCGATCTCATGGTAAAAATCTGTACCCACAGCCGTGGAAATATGCACTTTTCGTGACAAGGCATCAATTGCAATATTTTGATCCCTCGAATTCTCAATAACGGTCTGGAGTACACCGAGCATTATACCTAGCTCCGTAGTGATGGAAGCACCCTGCTCTTGAAACAAATGGAGCGGAATGTCGACAGTCCTGATGTAATCGTAGGTTGAAAAAGCACTCGTACTCTGATGTAGCAGCCCCAGATCAATTTTGAATTCCGCTTGGGAGTCTGAACGAATCAACCATGGCGTACCAATAAAACCCTTAAAGCTTTCATTTTCAGCGTTCCGGCTTTCAAAAAATGAAACGATCTCTGGGAGGCCCGCTACATTGCTGGTCATTCCAAACCAGCAGTGCTCAGGCCATATTGAGCTTATTGTAGAATAATCGGACAATTCAAGCGCTGATTCGATTAAAACCCCTTCAGCACTCATATTAAGCGCCTTTTGACTCCTCTTGTTCGTTTCTTCATCCAGGTTCAGCAGTTCGATCAGTCTTACTCCACTAGTTGAAACTAGATTGCCTAGTGGGCCAGTTGTTCTTTGTGGCAAATCGTTTTTATCGTAATAGGCTGTCAGCTCAAGACCCGGCTCAGATCTCCAGTCGAGAATAGACAAAGGTTTTCCTCTCAGGAGCCGTTCGGCCTCAGTCGCCCACGTCCCTCGATCCGCGCTTTCAAACTCATCAAAGTTGATCATATTAATTGCCTTGATTAATGAAAGTTGTAAAATAGCCCTCTCATCTTTTTTAAAGAATAAACCTCATCAATATTTGAAAATCTCATGTGTGATAATTATCATGCAGTTAGAAGGCATAGGTGTCAGAGTTAATTGTACTATTCTAAGAAGATAAAAAAAAATTAGCTCCTCCTAAGCACCTCACATCCCGCTACGGCAGATTTTAGAATATCAAGAGATTTGTTATTTTTTTGTTAAAAAATTTTATGACAAATTTGATGCCCTGCGAAAATCGAAAGGGTCAAAATTGTCCAATACTTAGTCTTCAAAAGAGTAGTTTCCATGCACAAAGATTTGTGGGATAAGTGTTTGCTTTTCATCAAAGGTGAGATACCAGAACAGAGTTTTAAAACCTGGTTTTCTCCAATTATCCCGCTAAAGCTTGAGAACAGTGCATTGACAATTCAGGTTCCCAGCCAGTTTTTCTATGAGTGGCTGGAAGAGAATTATGTTCACTTACTGAAGCAGGCGCTGCAAAGAGAGCTTGGTGAAAATGGCAGGCTGGAATATTCTGTAGTTGTCGATAGTGGCAATAGTGTAAACAAGCCATATACGGTCAACTTATCAGCAAATGGACAGGGTAGTAAGTATGGTCAAAATCACGACAATGGCCGTCACGAAATAAGAAGCCCTTTCTCACTCCCTACGGTAGATCTTCACAATCAGTTTTGCAACCTCAACGAGAGCTACCTCTTTGACAACTATATAGAAGGAGATTGTAATCGATTGGCGAGATCTGCTGGCTTTGCCGTAGCGCAAAAGCCAGGCATCACCTCCTTTAATCCGCTGATGATCTATGGTGGTGTCGGATTGGGAAAGACACACCTGGTGCAGGCCATTGGAAATGAGATTCGCCACAAGTCGAAAGAGAAGTTCATTCTTTACGTCGCGTCTGAGAAGTTTACCAATCAATTCATTGAGGCGCTTAAGAATAATAACGTTCAGGACTTTACCAACTTCTATCTCAATGTCGATGTGTTAATCATTGATGATGTTCAGTTCCTTAGAGACAAGGAAAAAACACAGGAGATATTTTTTCACATCTTCAATCACCTCCACCAAAACGGAAAGCAGATCATCATGACATCCGACTGTGCGCCCAGGGACTTGAGAGGCCTGCAAGAGCGACTGGTGAGTAGGTTTAAGTGGGGTCTTACTGCCGATCTTCAGTCTCCTGACTTTGAAACCAGGATGGCCATCATAAAAAGGAAGCTGCAATCTGATGGTGTGACTATTCCGGACGATGTACTTGAATACCTTGCTTACAGTATTGATACCAACGTCCGTGAGCTTGAGGGCGTACTTATCTCTTTAATCGCCAATGCCTCCTTAACAAAGAGAGAAATTGACCTGGAGTTGGCGAAGCACACGCTAAGAAACATAGTACGTGACATTGATGGTGAGGTCGGTATCGACTACATCCAGAAAACAGTTTCTGATTTCTTCAAGGTGTCGCAGGATGACATGAAGGCCAAAACCAGGAAAAAAGAAATTGTGATCGCCCGTCAAGTGGCTATGTTCTTCTCAAAGGACTATACCAACCACTCTTTAAAGTCAATCGGCTATCATTTTGGAGGACGAGATCACAGCACGGTCATCCATGCTGTACAGTCTGTCAACGACATGATTGATACAGATTCTAAATTTCGCTACTCTATTGATGAGCTTAAGAAAAAGCTCAAAATGCGAGTGGCTTACTAAAACATGTAAGGATAATACACCTTACGACCATTTGTATCCACACCTGAGATAATCACCCTACCGCGAATTCTTTCCAGAATACTGGCGAGTTCTTCTGCGTCTTCGATCTCCACATTATTGATTTTGGTGATGATGAAGCCCTCTGGAATATCCAGTCTTCTAAAGAACCCACTGCGGATATCTACCACCCTTACACCATTGCGGATGCCTAGTACCTCCTGCTCAAGCTTTGGTACGGATTCGAAAACAACTCCAAGGCTTTCGGCCAGATATGTAGATTTTGTGATTACGCTAGTGGTACCCTCCCTATTGGTCAAAGTGAGTGATCGATTCATCACCTCATCATCCCTTCGTAAAGTGATCTCTATCTTATCTCCGGGGTAGTAGTAGCCTATCAGCTCCTCCAGATTAGCCTTGCTTTCGATAGGTTTTCCGTCGATTGCTAGCACCACATCTCCTTTTTTTATTTTAGCCTGATCAGCCGCCCAGCCGTCTCTTACATCTGTGATAATCACTCCGTCAGTAGACACCAGCTCCATTCTTCTCTTGATATCACTGTCTATATCTAAATATTCCGCTCCGAGAAAAGCCTTTTGTACTTCACCGTAAGTCTTGAGATCATTAAAGACTTTGTTGACTATATCAACAGGCACAGCAAATCCATATCCGGCGTACGATCCTGTGCGACTCAGAATGGCGGTATTGATACCAATCAATTCTCCTCGGATATTGACAAGTGCTCCTCCACTATTACCGGGATTGATGGCTGCATCAGTCTGAATGAACGACTCAATTGGAAACTTATCTCTGAGGATATTGATATTCCTACCCTTAGCACTGACTATGCCTGCCGTGACCGTTGATGTCAGGTTAAAAGGATTACCCACCGCTAGTGCCCATTCACCTACGTTAACTTCCTCACTTTTGCCAAGGGTTATTGCTGGTAAGCCGGTGGTATTGATTTTGATCACAGCTAAGTCTGTGGATGGGTCCGTACCTATCAACTCAGCTTCATATGACTCCTTACCATGAATAACTGTAATACCGTCTGCTTCATCGATCACATGGTTGTTAGTCACAATGTAGCCATCGCTTGAGAAAATCACACCCGAACCACTACTGGTAGCTTGTGATGCTCTCGGCTGGAAAAACCAATCCATCCAGCTCCCCGAGCGATACTCTATTTCATTGACCGTCTTAATAAAAACTACGCTCTGTGTACTTTTCTCTGAAGCCATCACGAAATCCTCGCTATAATCTGCACTGGCTCTGTAGGAAGGTTTTACCGAATAGCTACTCAGCTCATCCGGCCGTTTAGTATTTGAAGATGTATTTGCGGTAAAATCAGCGTAAATATCTTCATCTTGAATATTGGCGGCTTGCGATAGCTCAAAATGACTGATGCATACAGCTCCCATCGCTCCAGAAATAAAGGCTACTAAGATGGTATAGACAGTCTTCTTCATCTCCATATATTTTCAATTCTAATTACGAAACTGTGCTTAACGGGTTTTAGGCTTTTGTGCATAAATCAAGCCATATTCCCAGAGATTTTGCTTGAGAGATTTATGCAGGTAGTAAAGCATCTTAGTATTCCCCAATTGCACTGGTGAGAAGTTCCTCCCCAATAGGTTTTTGACCTTGTTGTAGGCGGTCGCAGGGTAGTATCCTAAATGAAGACGGTTGATCGAAGGTCGTATCAACTCCGTCACGTCATCAATAGACACCTGCTCGAATCCAGCTGCGCTGAGGTTGTTGCGATATTGATCCGCAGTATCAAGTGAATTGACCATACAGAGCTTAAATCCATTATCATATAAATCAGCTCTTTCAGATGGAGTCATCTCCTCCTTGGTGGCTAGATTCTCCGCAATTATCAACCTCCCTCCCGGCTTGAGTAGCCTGAATGCCTCCTCAATAAAAGCAGTTTTAGGTTCGGCATAGCATATGCTCTCAACGCCCCAGACTACATCGAAAGACGCATCCGGGAAATCTGTGTTGGTATAATCCTGCCGCTGGAAGTTGACCAGTTGATTGACGGCATTTCGGCTAGCATAGGCAGTGGCCTTTTGAACCTGATCCTCCACTAGCGTAATCCCAGTGACCTTGCAACCAACCCTCTTTGCTAGAAATACGGCACTACCACCCACACCACATCCGGCATCCAACACACGGTCGTGACCCGTTATACCCACTTTATCTGCCATGACTTCATTCTGATAGGCCAGTGCTTCTCGTAAGTCTTTTGTGCCTTTCTTCCAAAAGCCAAGACACATCGAGCCGCTATGGTCCAAGTCCCAAAAATCCCTGTAGGCATTTTCACAGCTTATGTAATACTCCTCGATATTGGACGGAGTGGCAACAGATTTGACCTCTGATGTATTATTCGAATCCAACTTTACTAATTCGTCTTTCATTCACTTATTTTGCAACCCCATGGGAATCAAATCTATACTTAGCAGGCCCCTCGCCGCAGTAGTAGCTAACCAACAAAAGCGCTGGTCTTCCCATCCCGGTGATTCCCAATCCAGGGTCTTTAAAAATATCATAAAAAAGGCAACTCCTACTCAGTTTGGTAAAGATCATCGCTTTAATGAGATCACCAATCATGATGATTTTAAGTCCGCAGTGCCGATTCGGGATTATGAGGAACTATCCCCATATGTCAATAAAATACTGGATGGTCAAAGCAATGTACTCTGGCCAGGTAAGCCGGCTTATTTTGCCAAGACTTCCGGCACCACATCCGGTACCAAATACATCCCGATAACCAAGGATTCAATTCCCAATCACATCAACAGTGCTCGTGATGCGCTGCTCAGCTATGTCCATGAGACTGGTAACAGTAGATTCCTTGATGGGAAGCTGATCTTTCTATCCGGCAGCCCTATTCTGGAGCAGAGAGCAGGTATTCACACAGGCCGCCTATCGGGAATCGTCAACCATCATGTGCCGCAATACCTCCGCAGCAATCAGATGCCTAGCTATGAAACCAACTGCATTGAAGATTGGGAGGAGAAAGTCGACAAAGTGGTGGCAGAGACTATGTCAGCCAACATGTCGCTCATCTCTGGTATACCGCCATGGGTACAGATGTACTTTGATCGACTGACGAAAGTTTCTGGTAAGTCCATCAAGGACCTATTCCCCGACTTCTCGCTGTTCGTCTATGGTGGTGTCAACTTTGAGCCCTATCGGGCAAAATTGTATGAAAGCATAGGTAAGAAGGTGGATTCTATAGAGACCTATCCGGCCTCCGAGGGCTTCATCGCCTACCAGGATTCTCAAGATGCCGAAGGTCTTCTGCTTTTGGTGAACTCAGGCATCTTCTTTGAATTTGTGCCTGCCGATGAGTACTTCAATGTGAATCCGACGCGCCTGACCATTGAAGAAGTAGAGATGGGGGTCA
The DNA here is from genome assembly GCA_965229505.1 of Cyclobacteriaceae bacterium. Taxonomy (GTDB): domain Bacteria; phylum Bacteroidota; class Bacteroidia; order Cytophagales; family Cyclobacteriaceae; genus UBA6059. Next base: position 3,045,296 of record OZ245881.1, on the reverse strand, counting down.
ACTATGCCGTCATCATCAATAGTAATGCAGGATTGTGGGGATATTCGATTGGCGATACTATCAAGTTTGTTTCTACACGCCCCTATAGATTATTAGTTACAGGGCGTATCAAGCATTTTATATCAGCGTTTGGTGAGCATGTGATCGGAGAGGAAGTCGAGAAGGCAATGAAACTGACTATGGCTGAGTATCCTGAGGTCGAACTCACGGAATTTACGGTAGCCCCAAATGTCAGTCCCGGAGAGGGCCTCCCAAGGCACGAATGGTATGTAGAGTTCGCCAATCCTCCGTCAGATTTAGCAGCCTTTGAAAAAACACTGGATAAGCATCTGGTCAACCTGAACAGCTACTATGAGGATCTGATTGTTGGGAAAATCTTAACAAACCTGAAGATCATAGGTTTACAAAAGCAAGCCTTTATAACTTACATGAAATCATTAGGTAAACTAGGAGGACAAAACAAAGTGCCCCGACTCTCGAATGATCGCAATATCGCCGATCAATTAATCAAACATCGACTTTAGTCTTTTGAAGGAATCAAACAAACGACATGTAGCCATCCTTGGTAGCACGGGTTCTATTGGCACGCAGGCATTGGATGTCATCAGCAGACATCCGGAGCAGTTTGAAGTAGAAGTACTCTCTGCTGAGAATAGTGCTGATCTGCTCATAGAACAAGCGAGTAAATACCACCCCAATACTGTCGTGATTGGGAATGACACGCATTATGACAAGGTTTTTGCAGCGCTAGACTCTCAGGGCATTAAAGTCTATAGTGGCGCAAAGTCACTTTGTAGTGTGGTCGAGATGGAGCAAATAGATGTGGTGCTCACAGCGTTGATGGGGTATGCCGGCTTACAGCCGACGATCCATGCGATCAACGCTGGTAAACATATTGCGCTAGCGAACAAAGAAACGCTGGTAGTGGCTGGAGAGTTAATCACTGCGCTTGCTGAAGAAAAAGGCGTGAATATTTACCCCGTCGATTCAGAGCACTCCGCAATATTTCAGTGTCTGGTTGGTGAGTTTCATAACCCTATCGAGAAAATAATCCTGACGGCTTCAGGAGGGCCCTTTCGTGGTAAGGACAGAGCGTATTTAGCAACAGTGACCAAAGCGCAAGCCCTCAAACATCCCAACTGGGATATGGGTGCGAAGATCACCATCGACTCAGCCAGCATGATGAATAAAGGGCTGGAAGTGATCGAGGCTAAATGGCTATTTGGTCTGAAGGCTTCACAAATAGAGGTGGTCGTTCACCCTCAATCCATCATTCATTCCATGGTACAGTTTGAAGATGGATCAATGAAGGCGCAACTTGGACTACCTGACATGCGTATACCGATTCAGTTTGCGTTAGCCTATCCACATCGATGGAAGGCCGACTACCCAAGGTTTAGTTTCACAGATTATCCTTCATTGACATTTGAGAAGCCTGATTTAGATACCTTTGCGAACTTGCAACTGGCGTATGATGCCTTGCACAAGGCTGGCAACAGCCCATGTATCTTAAATGCTGCCAACGAAATTGCGGTAGCGGCCTTTCTTGAGGATAAGGTAGGCTTCCTGGAGATGTCGGAAGTAGTGAAGGCATGCATGGACAAAATAGCGTATCTGCCTAATCCACAACTCGAGGATTACGTAGATACGGACAAAGAGACGAGAAGAATAGCACACGAATTAATCAATAATTAATGGAAGCATTAGTGATGACGGGCCAGCTTTTGTTGGGCCTTTCTATTTTAGTAGGGTTGCACGAAGCGGGTCACTTATTGGCGGCCAAGGCCTTCGGCATGAGGGTGGAAAAGTACTCTATTGGCTTCCCTCCGAAGATCTGGGGATTTCAGTATGGCGAAACGGAATACTCCATCGGAGCGATTCCATTGGGAGGTTTTGTGAAAATCTCGGGCATGATCGATGAATCCCTTGATACCAAAACACTCAGTGAAGAGCCCGAACCATGGGAGTTTCGCGCTAAGCCGGCATGGCAGAGACTGATTGTTATGATGGGAGGAATCATCGTAAATGTCATCACTGGTATTGTCATCTTCGTCATCCTGGTTTTCAACAATGGTGAGTCGTATATCTCCAAAGATGAGGTCAACAAATACGGTATAGTTGCTTATGATCTTGGACAGGAAATAGGCTTCAGGACAGGTGATAAAGTCATTAGAATAAACGGTGAGGATTTTGAAAAATTCAATGATGTCAGAAGTCCTGATGTGTTGCTGAGCGACGATGGTTTCTACACTGTGGAACGCGCTGGTCAAGAGATCAACATCTCCATCCCATCTGACTTTCTGGATAAATTCTCTGAAAAGGATGCGGCAGCCAATTTCATTGATATCCGATTCCCATTTGGTGTTGGTCAGATCATGGAAGGCTCCAATGCGGCCATAGGTGGTCTGCAAGAGGGTGACGAATTCATTTCAGTGAATGGTCAATCTGTAGAATACTTTGACCAGTTTAAATCACTACTTGAGGAAAATCGAGGTAACAGTATCACCGCCAAAGTGCGCAGAGATGGGGGTGTCGAGGAATTGGATCTTAAAGTGACTCCTGAAGGCACGTTGGGCTTCTACCCTACCCAAGACCTTGAGTTTGCACACATCGATTACTCTTTCGGTGAGGCAATTGGTAAGGGTACACAGCAGGCCTTCGGCGTTGTTTGGGTGAATATCAAGGCCTTTGGCAAGATGTTTAGTGGGGATGTAGACCCACGTAAGAGCTTATCTGGCCCTATCGGAATCGCAAAAATCTTTGGTGGCACCTGGGACTGGGGTAACTTCTGGAGAATCACAGGTTTGATTTCCATGATTCTGGCCTTTATGAACTTCCTGCCTATCCCAGCACTGGACGGTGGGCATGTGGTCTTCCTTACTTATGAAATAGTCTCCGGTCAAAAACCTTCAGACAAGTTTCTGGAGAATGCTCAAAAAGTGGGTATGGTCATCCTTCTAGGATTGATGGGATTTGCCATTTTCAATGACATCTTCAAGCTATTCGCTTAAAGTCAAGAAGTACTTAATCGTTTTGAACTTGTGGGCGGGAGATTTCAAATTCAACTCTCCTATTGATGGCCTTGGCTTCCTCGCTAGTGCCTTCCACTAATGGCTGAGAGCTACCAAACCCTTGATGTCCTACACGCTCCGGCTCGATACCGCCAAAGATCACGATATAGTCTCTGATGTTTTGAGCGCGCTCCTGGGAGAGCTTGAGATTAAGCTCTGCAGGCCCATCTGAGTCGGTATGACCCGATATCTTGATTTTGAAATCAGGATTGTCATACATGAAGTTGACGATTTTATTGAGGTCTCCATACATCTGCGACTGAAGGTCTGACATACCATTGGCAAACTCAATGGACTCAAACTGAATCCGACTGCTGATTGCCTCCGTCGTGAAATTGAACTCAGCTGGTCCATCAAGGAAAAACATCTCTTCTATCCTGAAGAAATCATCACCTTGTATCACGAGCAAGTAGTTACGCTGGTTGATGAGATCAAACTCAAACCGACCTTGCTCATTCAGAAACTGCGGTGCTACTTCTACCCCCTGTTCCAAATCAATAATAGATACAATACCACCAAATGGATCACCACTATTGCCATCAGTCAATGAACCAGTCACCGGCGTTACCGCCAGGGGCTGAGCCTCCATAGGTAGTGGAAAAGAATAAATATCAAGCTTAGTCAGGTCCTCAGATACAGATCGGGCATAAAAGAGCCGATTGGCTTTAGAGTCGATTGTGAAATAGTATTCACTACCTCTTCCGTTCACAAGCGGGCCTATATTCAGCGGTTCGGTCCAATTGCCATTTTCACTATAGGCTTTGTAAATATCGAACTCACCGAAGTTATACAGTTGTCCATTTGAGCTGAAGTAAAGGACCTTAAACTCAGGATGAAAAAAGGGACTTACATCATTACCTCTGGTATTGACCACAGGGCCCAGGTTACGAGCAGGCGTCCAATCACCGGATTTGTCTTTTACGGAATAGTAGATATCCGACAGGCCAAAACCTCCAATCCTGTCGGAAGCAAAGAATATGGTGTCCTCATTGAGAGAAAGTGACGGCTGTGAATCCCAGCCTACACTGTTAATATTTGGGCCAAGGTTAACCACCTCTCTCCAGGTGCTATCAGCATCCAGACTTGCCATATAGAGATCACAGCTCCCAAACCCATCCGGAGACTCACAGCGAGAAAAGTAAAGCCTTTGACCATCTCTACTCTGACAGGCAGAGCCTTCATTATAGATCGTGTTGACATTATCAAGTGGCTCGCTTAGCGACCAGAGTCTGCCATCGAATGCACTTGAGTACAGATCCTCATTCTTGATCGTCTGTAAGCCTCGCTGAGTTTCTTCTCTCCTGGCTGTAAAAATCAGTTTGGTATTATCCGCACTCAGGGATGGCCCATAGTCCGCATCGCGGCTATTTACGGTAGGTCCGATATTTAATAATACGCCTCTGGGGGGTCTTAGTGTATCTATGCTCTTACGGTATTCGACGAGTTCATAATAATAGTCCAGTGGTACGTATCGCTGCGTTTCCTGAATGTTCAGCGTATCATAGTAGATTTCTATTTCCTGTAGGTTGATACCTTCATGATGGTGCCTGAGCACCAACTTATAGAGCATTCTGGCCTCCTCCATGTCACCATAGAGTTCGGTGAGTTTGGCCAGCCGCCATATCCAGTAGGTGTCTTTGTAGAAATTCTCTACCGCAAAGTTTTTGACATAATCGTGCAGCGAACCATAGAGTTTCTCCCAGTCCTTTTTCTCCTCAAGTTCTCGGAGTTTTTGCATTTTCCCTTTGTCGTAATAGTCCGTAATCCGATTCATGTTCTTGAAATCGTAGATATCGAACTTTACTTCTGCGGGCAGAGGGGCTGGCTCCTCTGTTTGTTTTTCTTTTTTCTTTTTCTCCTTATCCTTCTTCTTTTGGCCCAATGCCAACTGAGAAGTACTTAGAAGTATAAGTGAGAACAGGAGAAATAAGATGCTTGTTGATCTTCGGATCAAATCAGTTCAGGATTTATATTTGAAGTTCTTCCAAATTCACCAATTATAAAAATAATTTGGCACAGGGCTTGCAAATAATAGCTTCTCACGAGATTTACGCCTTGGCGAATAGCTCGGGCTGCCATTTTGGCATCTCCAGATGTAACGATATATGCACGACGAAGAATATAAATCACCTTCTCTTTTCTCCACGAGGCTTGCAGGCGAAGAATCTGAGGAACTCATCCAACTCATCACCCCTGATACGGGTGACGACTTTGATAAAGATGAGCTTCCCGGAGAACTGCCAATATTACCGATCCGAAATACCGTCCTATTTCCAGGTGTAGTGATCCCCATTACGGTAGGTAGGCAAAAGTCGATTCGGCTGGTTAAAAAGGCTTATAGGGGAAATAAAATACTGGGGGTGGTAGCCCAAAAAAATGCAAAAAGTGATGATCCCACCAGTAAAGATCTGTTCGAGGTTGGTACAGTAGCCAGAATCATAAAAATGCTGGTTTTACCGGATGGCAATACCACCATCATCATTCAGGGAAGAAGCCGATTCAAAATCAACGAAATCATACAGGAGAACCCTTACATCACTGCTAACTATACAGTGCTCAAGGATAATTTTCCTCCAAATAAAAAGAGGGAGACCAAAGCGATCATCCAATCGCTGAAAGAAGCTGCTTCAAAGATTATCAAGCTAAATCCGGAGTTGCCCCAGGAGGCACAAGTAGCTTTGGACAATATAGAGAGCTCGACATTCCTCACTCACTTTCTATCCTCCAATATCAATGCGGAGGTAGCTGAAAAGCAAAAGCTATTAGAAGAAGATAATGCTTTGCTTAGATCTGAGCAGTTGCTGGAGTTTATGCTCAAGGATATCCAGATGCTTGAGCTAAAGCAGGAGATCCAAAACAAGGTGCACTCAGATATCGATCAACAGCAGCGTGATTACTTCCTGAGACAGCAACTCAAGATCTTGCAAAATGAGCTGGGTCAGGAGGGGCCTGATAAAGATCTGGAAAACCTGAGATCTAAAGCCGCCGAGAAAAAATGGCCGGAAGAGGTAGCGCTCCATTTCAAGAAAGAGCTCGAGAAGATTTACCGTATGAATCCTGCTGCTGCGGAGTATCCGGTAACTATGTCCTATGCAGAACTACTGGTTGATTTGCCTTGGCAGGAATATACTGAAGATAATTTCGACCTGAAGCGTGCCAAGAAAATTCTCGATCGCGATCACTTCGGACTTGACAAGGTCAAGGACAGGATCATCGAATATCTTGCCGTGCGTAAACTAAAAAATGATCTCAAAGGCCCAATACTCTGCTTATATGGTCCTCCGGGTGTCGGGAAAACATCCCTGGGAAGATCTATTGCTGAGGCATTGGAGCGCAAGTATGTGCGTATGTCACTCGGTGGAGTACATGATGAGGCCGAGATCAGAGGCCACCGGAAGACCTACATTGGCGCTATGCCCGGTAAGGTCATCCAGAATATCAACAAAGTGAAGTCATCCAATCCAGTCTTTATCCTTGATGAGATCGATAAAGTGAGTTCTGACTTTAGAGGTGATCCGTCATCTGCCTTATTGGAGGTACTTGACCCTGAGCAAAACTTCAGCTTCAAAGACAACTACCTGGAGGTGGACTATGATCTCTCCAAGGTGCTCTTTATCGCTACCGCCAATTCGTTGGACAGTATTCAGCCAGCCCTTCGGGACAGAATGGAAATCATCGATCTCACAGGCTATACGCTCGAGGAGAAGACTGAAATCGCAAAGAAACACCTGATACCCAAGCAGCGCGAAGAGCATGGGATCAAGGCTAGTCAGATCAGCTTTGATAAGAAAGCGATTATTAAGCTAATAGAAGGATACACCAGAGAGTCGGGAGTCAGAAATCTTGAGCGGAAAGTTGGCGCGGTGGTGAGGAATGTAGCCAAATCCATTGCGATGGAAGAGGAATACGATCCGAAGATCAAAGCATCGTCTGTCCAGCGAATTTTAGGCACAGAGACTTTTGACAAGGAGCTCTATGAAAATGATGAGCTGCCAGGTATTGTCACGGGCTTGGCCTGGACCCCAGTAGGTGGCGAAATATTGTATATCGAGTCCAGCTTAAGCCGTGGAAAAGGCAAATTGACGCTCTCCGGTCAGCTCGGTGACGTGATGAAGGAGTCGGCAATGACGGCTCTCTCCTACCTAAAATCGAACTCCGAGGCGCTGGGTATTCATTACAAGGCTTTTGACAACTATGACCTGCATGTGCATGTACCCGCGGGTGCTGTTCCAAAAGACGGCCCATCCGCCGGCATTACCATGCTGACTTCATTGGCTTCTATCTTCACCCAGCGAAAGGTCAAAAACAAGGTCGCCATGACTGGTGAAATCACGCTCCGTGGCAAGGTGCTTCCGGTAGGTGGCATCAAGGAGAAAATATTGGCAGCCAGAAGAGCAGGCATCAATGAGATCATACTTTGTCATAAGAACAAGAAGGACATTGAGGAGATCAATCCGGGCTATATCAAAGATCTCACAATCCATTTTGTATCCAACATAGATGAAGTGCTGGATCTTGCGTTGTTAAAGCAAAAGGTAAAGAACCCCATGCAATTGATCATCGAAGATACGAAGAAGACTTAATGCTTGATCGGCTGATTTTCATGGCATTGCTCCTACTCCCGGCTGGGTTGTGGGCTCAGATAGGTGGCGAGAGATCGTATGACTTCCTCAACCTACCGGTCAATGCCAGACAATCAGCCATGGGAGGCCAGGGCATTTCGCTATCCTGGGAGGAGTACAATCAATGGCTCGCTAACCCGGCCGCCATGGACTCATCCTCCGTTGGAGGTGCCTCCATCAATTTTATGGACTACTTCGCTGGATCCAGCTATACCAATGTCTCATACGTCTTTGGCAGTGATCGACTACCTAAAGGGCTCCAGGGTGTAGGTGTTGGTTTTCAGTATCTTGGACATGGCGATATGGAATCATTCGACCCTGCTGGCAATTCTCTGGGAACCTTTGATGCCAACGAACTGGCCATTACGGTAGGGACGAGCCATGAATGGGGGCCATTTACGATAGGTGCCAACTTAAAATATGTCGGTTCCAATATTGAGGCGTTCCGTTCGTCTGCAATACTGATGGATATCGGAGGTCTCTTTTACCCTACCGCGAATAGACAACTGGCGGTAGGTCTTGCGTTTAGAAACTTTGGTTTTGTCCTGAGCGACTATAGCGAGACCAGCGATTCATCTGTGCCATTTGACGTGCAGCTGGGGGCTACTTTCAAACCAAAGTACATGCCTGTGCGATTTACGATTACAGCTTACAATCTAACCAGAGATGATGTGGTCTACTTTGACCAGCAGCTTGCGGACAACAATGAACAGGAGCCTGGTTTTTCAGAGCAACTCTTCAGGCGGCTGAACTTCGGTTTTGAATTTCTGTTAAGTGAGAACTTTCAATTGCAAGCTGGGTATAACCACCTTACCAGAAAAGAGTTGAGATTGAACCAAGTGTCCGGAGGTGCCGGATTTAGTTTTGGGATGCTCGTGAAGATCAAGCGGATCGGCATCAATTACGGTAGGGCATTCTACCATACGGCTGGAGCCTCCAACTACTTCAGCATCAATACCAATATTAATAATTTCATTTAGAAGAAATCATGATCAATAACGATACATATTTTACCCCAAAAGAGATCGTCGCTGAGCTCGATAAGTACATCATCGGACAGCATGACGCAAAGCGAAATGTAGCGATTGCGCTTCGAAATCGATGGAGACGAATGAATGTCAAGTCTGAGATCAAAGACGAAATCGTCCCGAACAATATCTTGATGATAGGCGCCACAGGTGTCGGTAAAACCGAGATCGCAAGGAGGCTCGCCAAAATCGCTGATGCTCCATTCACCAAAGTAGAAGCCTCCAAATTTACAGAGGTCGGCTATGTCGGCCGTGATGTAGAGAGTATGGTGCGTGACTTGGTAGAGCAGGCGGTCAACATGGTTCGCGTTAGCAAAAAGGCAGAAGTGATGCACAAGGCCGAGGAGATCGTGGAAGGGATCATCCTGGATGCACTCATCCCTCCAGTGAAGTCTGGCAATGGCGTCAAGCAGCCTATGACGACCGAGCAACCTCAGACAGATGCAGAGCTCAATGAGAGCACGAGAGAGCGATTTCGTGAAAAGATTCGCAACGGGGAGCTTGACGACAGGAAAATAGATATCAATGTTAAGCAGCCTACCAATCCTGGCATTGGTATGATAGGTGGCGGCATGATGGATGAATCGTCTATGATCAACCTTCAGGACATGCTGAGCAACATGATGCCTAAGAAGAGTAAGAAAAGGAAGGTGACCATCGCTGAAGCCAAAAAACTACTATTAGAAGAAGAAGCGGCCAAACTCATCGATATGGATGAGGTAAAGGAAGAAGCCATTCACAAGGCACAAAACACCGGCATTATCTTTATTGATGAAATCGACAAGATCGCCGGCGGTAGCCGAAAAGGTGGTGGTGGTCCTGACGTGAGCCGTGAAGGGGTACAGCGTGATTTGCTCCCTATCGTAGAAGGTAGTGCCGTCAACACCAAGTATGGCATCATTCATACGGATCACATTCTATTTGTAGCGGCAGGTGCTTTTCATGTAGCCAAGCCGTCTGATCTCATTCCAGAGCTACAGGGCCGATTTCCGATCAGGGTCGAACTGGAGAATCTCACAAAGGATGACTTCCTGAAGATCTTAAAAGAGCCTAAGAATGCCTTAACTAAGCAGTATGAGGCCCTGATTGATTCAGAAGGAGTTTCATTGACTTTTGAGGACGGTGCGCTTGAGGAGCTAGCCGATATCGCCTTCCGAGTCAATGAGGAAGTGGAGAATATAGGAGCAAGAAGACTTCACACGGTCATGAGCAAGCTGCTCAATGAGTTCTTATTTGACATTCCGGATACCATCGTCCCTAACTCTAAGATTGTGGTCAATAGAGAGATGGTGCAGGAAAAGCTGTCAGGCTTGGTGAAGGATAAGGATTTAAGTCAGTATATACTGTAGAAAACTTTTAAATCCCCTTGGGGAAGTGGAAGTATAGCTGGTGACCAGTACCAAATTCAACTACCGACCAACTATTCATATCAAACTCAATCCCCACCACTCCACATGTCGGGATATTTTCGATGTAGGAACTGGTTAGCGCAATCAGTAAAGCCGGGGTTGTGGCCAAAGATCATCAGTGAGTTAACATCATCTGGTTGTGCCTGTACCACCCTAAGTATGGTGGCGGCAGAGGCATGATACAATGACCGCTCTTCGACAATCCTAGGCTTGGGCGATACCTGGTACTCCTGAATCGTACGGGCAGTAGTAATTGCCCGATTGGCTGGACTTGAAACGATAAGGTCAGCATGGATACCTCGTTCAGCCAAGTACCTCCCCATTCTTGGTGCATCACGCTTGCCCCTCCCATTTAAGGGACGATCGAAATCCGACAGGTGGGGATAAGCCCAGCTCGACTTAGCATGACGTACTAGAATAAGAGTCTTCATATTTTAAGGTAGCCAAAAATCAAACACCACATCATTCATACACTTGAAGTGACCCAAAGGACATTTGTCATGGCCAATCTTGGAGCAGGGTCGACAACCCAGTTTCTTGTTTTCAAATATACTGAACTGCGTCTTGTACGGATACATGCCAAATTCGGGTACGGTATTACCCCAAATGCTGAAGATCTGCTTCTTCAGTGCTGCGGCGATATGCATCAAGCCTGTGTCGTGAGAAAATACTGCCCCTGACTGCTTGATGAGAGAAGCAGATTGGTTCAGATTAAACTTGCCACAGGCATTGAAAAGAATGGCGCGCTTATTCAGCCCTTCACGAAGTTGCTCCTCGTAAGGGGACGAATTTGAAGTCTGCTCGAAGAATCTGACGATCCGTTCCCCAAGATCCTGATCTTCCTTTCCACCCAATAGCACAATCGGCTTGTTGATCCTATCGCAAAGCTCGATTAGCCGTTTCTCTGGGAGCCGCTTCGTTGCAAACTTGGCTCCAATCACCACCGCATAATAGCCCTCACGATGTGTCTCGGGCAACCAACTCATGTCTACTTCGTCCTTTTCGGGTATGAAATAGTCAAGGCCCAGCGTGTCAGCCTTCACGCCTAGCGGAATAGCTGCATCCATATAGCGCTCCACAATATGACGGTTAGGCATTCGGTTGATCTTAAGGTTAACCAGCAGCCACTTCTTCCAATTGAGCTTATCAAAGCTTCTGGATTTCACTCCCAATCGAGACTTGACTATTCGCGTACGAAGGTTATTGTGCAAGTCGATGATGAAGTCGAATTGCTCTGCTTTTAGTACCGCGATGAGTTCTCCCAGGCTCTCCCTGAGCAGATGCACTTTGTCGATGTAAGGATTATCCGCCAATATGGCGCTGTATGCCTCCTTAGTCGCATAGTGAACCTCACAGTCAGTCAATTGAGTCTTCACGGCCCTTACCACAGGTGTGGTCAAGACAATATCACCAATACTTGAAAATCTAAGGATGAGTACCTTCATCTACACCTTTGCATTTAAACATTGCTAAACTACCGGAAAAACCTCTTTGTGAATCCGATTGTTAAATCAACATTGTAATTTTATACCAAACTGAAAATAGAATGAGGTATTGGCTGATCAAATCTGAACCCGGCACTTACTCCTGGGATGACTTTGTGAAACTAGGCAGAGATCACTGGGATGGTGTGCGCAACTATCAGGCGCGCAACAACATGAAAGAAATGAAGGTTGGCGATCTGGCCTTGTTTTATCACAGTGTGAAGGAGAAGTCTGTGGTTGGCATTGCGGAGGTGGTGAGGGAGTTTTATCCTGATCCTACCATTGATGATGAGCGCTGGGTGGTGGTTGACTTTGTGCCCGTAGAAAAGCTAAAAACGCCCGTGAGCCTGGATCAGATCAAAGCAGATGACCGGCTGAGTCAGATGGTACTTGTCAACAACAGCAGGCTGAGCGTGCAACCTGTGGCAAAGGAGGAGTTTGACATTATCGTTGGTATGGGTCAATAGGGGATTAATCTCCAAAAGAAGTTATCACGTATAAAATATTATGGTAAGATTCTTATTCATCTCTATACTCTTAGTTTTTTCCCTACCGGGAATGGCGCAGGATCCTGAGCTGGGCGATCTTGCCAACGAACAGGAAGAATCCTTTCTGATCCAGCCTAACAGAATAGAATTTGAGATCGAGGATAAAGATGGTGACTATACTATCATCCCTGCTCAGGAGTATGGCTTGATGGTGGTCGCTGACACGCGTAACAAGACCAAAGACGGCTTTATGTGGAAATTTCACATGCTGGATACTGCGCTAAACGAGATTTGGAAAAAGGAAATGCCGATTGCCTTTGGTTCGAACTTTAGAGGGTATGACCATAGTCTTGGAAATACGTTTCTCATCTTCGAGACCTCCTCCTACAAACGCGAGGATATGAAACTATTGCAGTTTGAGAACCTGACTGGCGATACCACCTGGTATGAGATCAACACTGTGTTCCCGATTGATTTGACATTCTTTGAAGTCGTTGATCACACCGTCATCATGAGTGGCTTTGCTAATGATCGCCCGGTGGTCCTGCTATACAATGTCCACGAGCAAAAGCCTAAAGTGCTCCCTGGCTACTATGGTGATAATAGTGAAATCCTTGATATAGTCACTGACGATCTGACCCAGACATTTACGGTAGTAAGGTCGGAAAAGCTCCCCACCAGAAACTACACCGTGGTGACCAACACCTATGATGATCAGGGAAACGAGCTGCTCGATATCAAGCTGGATCCGGGTGCCGACAAGAGCTTTATAGATGGGGAGTCGACGACCCTGGAGGATGGCCAGCAATATATTGCAGGTACCTATTCAAGGAAGAAATCAGAATACTCAAGAGGGCTTTACCTGGCTAAGATTGTCAATGGCCGCCAGCAGTTGGTGCAGTATCACAATTATGCAGATCTGACCAATTTTTTCTCCTATATGAGAGCCAAGAGGGAAACTAGAATCAAAGAGCGGATTGAACGAAGAAAAATCGAGGACAAGAAAATTAAATTCAACTATCGACTGCTGGTACATGATATCATCGATAAAGGTGATGAGTACATTCTGGTAGGTGAAGCTTACTATCCGAAGTACAGTAATACGGGAGTGGCTAATCCGTTCTTTAACTCTACCTGGGACTACCAAAGAAAAGACTGGTATAATCCTGGCTTCTTGGGATACAAATATACGCATGCGGTGGTGGTCAGCTTTGATAAAGCAGGTCAGGTGAAATGGGACAATAGCTTTGAAATCAACGATGTGCTCAGCTATGATCTGAAAGATTATGTGCAGGTAAGTGTCGAAGACGATCAGGTGGTACTTCTATATATCTACGAAGGGTTGATCAGGACGAAGATTGTCAGTGGTAATGAGGTGGTAGAAGGCAAGTCCTTTGACCCTGTCAGGCTTTCATTTGAATATGATGTGCTCCAGGACTCGAAGAAAGAACTCGAAGGCTTGGATCGGTGGTATGGGAAATCATTTTACGCCTATGGTGTGCAGGAGATTCGCAACATGAAAAATGAAAATGTTAAGCTTGATCGCAAAATCTTCTACATCAACAAAATCATTTATTAATAGCAATTGACTTCATGCTATTTTCATGTTGGCAGGATCATTCTATATTTGCCGACAAGTCATGCAAAAACGTCTTCTCTTCGATAGCCATCACCTCGACATCACTATCAAAAGACTTTGCCAGCAATTAATAGAGAATCACGACCAATTTCAGGACACAGTACTCCTAGGTATGCAGCCCAGAGGTGTGTTTTTTGCGAGTCGAATCGCAAATGAACTGAAATCAAGAATTCCTACTCCAATCAGCCTTGGCAGGCTTGATACCACTTTTTACAGAGATGACTTTAGAAGACGGGATGCCCCGCTCAAGCCCAACGCCACACAAGTCGACTTCATTATAGAAGACAAAAAGGTCATTCTCATCGACGATGTATTATTCACCGGTAGGTCAGTGAGAGCGGCCATGGATGCCATGATCGCCTTCGGAAGACCCGCCAAAGTCGAACTGTTGGTGCTTATTGATCGAATGTATAGTAGGGATATTCCGGTAGAGCCGACCTATACAGGAATGCAGGTGAATACTATCGAGACTCAAAAAATACTCGTAGAGATAAAGGAACAGGATAGTGCGGAAGATAAGATCTGGATCATTGATAATGAAACTACCGCATGAGCGAACTCAGAAGTAAGCATCTACTCGGCATCAAGGATCTCACTCCTGAGGAGATAGAGCTGATCTTTGATACTGCTGACAACTTTAAGGACGTCATCAACCGTCCAATCAAAAAGGTGCCTTCTCTTCGAGACATTACCATTGCCAACGTCTTTTTCGAAAACAGCACCCGAACAAAACTTTCGTTTGAGCTAGCAGAAAAACGGCTCTCTGCAGATGTCATCAACTTTTCATCCTCAGGGAGTTCAGTGAAAAAAGGAGAAACCTTACTGGACACGGTCAACAACATTCTGGCTATGAAAGTTGATATGATCGTCATGCGGCATGCTAGTCCGGGAGCTCCTCATTTTCTATCCAGGCATATTGATGCCAATATTGTGAATGCCGGTGACGGGACTCATGAGCACCCTACACAAGCATTGCTTGACACTTACTCCATCAGAGAAAAGCATGGAAGTGTCGCAGGCAAAAAAGTAGTAATTATAGGCGATATCCTACACTCCAGGGTAGCATTGAGTAATATCTTCGCATTGCAAAAACTTGGGGCTGAAGTGATGGTTTGCGGGCCGCCTACGCTCATTCCAAAACACATCGAAGGATTGGGTATTAAGGTGGGGCATGATATCAAGAAGGCGCTGGCCTGGTGCGACATTGCCAATATTTTGCGCATACAACTCGAACGACAGCACATCAAATACTTCCCTTCACTTAGAGAGTACTCACTCTACTTCGGAGTAAATAAGCAGCTGCTTGATGGTTTGGATAAAGAGATCACTATCATGCACCCCGGGCCAATCAATCGAGGTGTGGAAATCAACAGCGACGTAGCGGATAGCGAACACTCGATCATCCTCAATCAGGTAGAGAATGGAGTAGCTATCAGAATGGCCATTCTGTATTTACTAGCGGGCAGGGCATAAAAAAACCACCCGAAGGTGGTTTCATTTTCTGGTACTTCTTAAAATTTTAGTTCCCTAAGTTGTTCTTGATGATAAAGCCTTCATAAAGATCCTGAAAATCCTGAACCTCAGGAGCCAGGGTAATCGCCTCCTCGTACTTGGTCAGTGCGTCAAGCAATAGGTTGTTATCCTCGTAGTAAGAAGCTTCAATCAATTTACTCAGCGGAGAATCTTCAGGTACTTCAGCTCTCAACGCTTCAATATCATTGGACACGGTCTCAGCATCGGCTCCAGCCATGCGCTTAATGCCATAGTCACCTGATGTGATGTCATCATCACCGGTCACTTTGACGTTTAGTATAACCAATCGCTCCTTAGCAAGTACATCGCTGTTGAAGTCAAGCTTGAGCATAGACTTGTCAGTCTCCTCGCGCATCACCACCTCATCAAAGATGTTTTTCAATGTCACTGTATACCCCTCAGCTCCCTCTATCTCCTTCCATCTCACGATCGCGTCAGGGTTGTATACGTCGATAGAATTAGGTAGCAATACCTGAATCGCTGAACTGCTGGTAGCTCTCTCCACCGCTCCCGTGACAGCCATATTTTGGCGATAGTTAGAACTGCCTTCGGTCTCATTCATCTTCGCCATGATATAGTTGGCATATCGACTTGCCGAAGACGATGCGCCAGTATTCATTTTGTTTTCAAGCTCAGTTACTGCGTAAGAGCCTGATTGCTTGACTTCATAAGTCTTTCCTGTCTTATGCATTAGCCCGATGTAGGCGCCTTCCACCGCCACGATCTCATCTCCGGAAAAGAGCGAAGAACCTGTCTTTAGAGCTTCCGTTTGCCCATTTCTTTTGACTTGGTTTTCTCCTTTGTTGGCCAGTACCCTGAATGAAAAGGACTGTCCATAAGAAACCGTTGCTGCCAACATCATAGCTGACACTACTAATAATGAAAAAAGAGGTCTCATAGTTTTGTGATTAAATTTCATATTACTGTTCCGTGCGTCCTACGTGCACATTTAATGCCGAAAATGGTTCTCATATAAGAAATTGAATATCAAATTGTTATATTCCAATAACTGCAAATTTACAACTTCTTTATTTTAGTCAATTCTTTTCTTCCCTGTTTAGATAGTAAGTTCTTGATCACTCCATAATAAACTTCCAAGGCATCACCAGAGAATGCTACCGCAATAATTGTAAACGTCAAGTCAAGCTCATAATTGAAAGAATCGAAGACTTGAATGGTGAGGTACATCAGGAAGAGTACCACCACAATCTGGATTAACTTGGTGGTTCCATCGTACCACGTGGGGATGGTTTTGTAGATTAAAGAGAATAGAACAACTATCAAAAATAAAATCAGTATACCGGCGATAATGCCCTGTGTATCAGACATGCGATCAACATAATCCTCATTCAGTATCATTGCCACTATATTCGCATGGATCACCCCTCCGAACATATCTGCGTCAGACTTGCCAGCGTACTTCGCATTGATGGGAGTGTAGTATTTATCATCAGTCGAGAGTCGATCGCCTAGTTGACTTCCCATAAAGCACATGATGACAATCTTATCTTTGACCACACTCGGATCAAAGTTTTCCATGAACACATCAGTAAAGTCAAGCGCAAAAAAAGTCGTACCGTATCGGGTTGCTCCAAAATCCATGACATTGCCACGATAGTTGATGACTTCTACATCATTTCCACGAGCAATAAACTTCTCAGCTTTTTCCGGTGCATATTTTTCGACAAGCTTGACGCCAAAAGCTTCATAAGTTTCTCCGGCCGCTTGCTCCTGAACTGCAAACTCGCGAGTGTTCTTTAGATCATCTTGGTGCTGCGCACCTGGTGCAATAAGGTTTGCAAAAGCGATATCGGCATTTTTGGTAAACCTCGGCAGGGTAACATCAAGCGAATCAAACCCATCGCTTGCAGGGTTATAAATAAGCTTATTCACCAACACCAAATTGTCCACATTCGCGAAAGCCTGCTCTAGCATTGCATCTCCAATAGAGTCCTTGGGGACTCTAAAAAAGGTATCCATACCTATTACCTTCGGCTCATATCGATTGATGATGTTGGTTAGCTCAGCTATACCAGCCCTCGGTAGCAGCCCAATATTAACCAACAAGATATCTTCTTGTACCGGTAGTGGTTCCCTGATCTGAGAGTACACTACATCAGTCAGTTTTACATCATTGAGCGCTTCACCAACAGGGTCAAAAATATCAAAGATTTTCAGCTGAGTGATATTGCTAAAAACCCACATGAGGCTTAAAATGAATATCGTACCAAAAATAGTATCTAACCAGAATTTTCTGAACATGCGATCGCGGTGTTAAGGATTTTCGAAAACCAAACAAATAGTTCTTCAAATAAGTAAAATCCCTAATCTTTAAAGATTAAAAATAGCAAATTTATGTCCATTATAAAATTAAATCAATTTGATATTCTAAAAATGCAATTTTGAGTTTTAGCACCCGGACATCTCGTCTTTCAAAATCTGCCTATATCGACGGTATCAATCAGGGCAATAGAGTGATACTTAGCAAGGCTATCACATTGATAGAAAGTAAGTTGCCTGCAGATAATGCGCTTGCGGATGAGATCATCGAAGAGCTTCTCAACCCCTTGAGCGACACTTATAGAGTAGGGATTACGGGTGTGCCCGGTGTTGGAAAAAGCACATTCATAGAGGCCGTCGGGAATCATATCATTGAAGATGGTCATAAAGTGGCTATTCTGGCAATAGACCCAAGTAGTCAGAAGACCAAAGGCAGTATTCTAGGTGATAAGACCCGCATGGAGTCTTTATCTAACAACCCTTCAGCTTTTATTAGACCCTCTCCCACCGGATCAGCCTTAGGTGGAGTAGCAAGTAAGACACGAGAAACAATGATTCTCTGTGAGGCAGCTGGCTTCAACGTGATATTAATTGAAACTGTGGGGGTAGGGCAGTCAGAAATAGCCGTTCATGGAATGGTCGATTTCTTCCTCCTGCTAGCTTTAGCCGGTGCTGGTGACGAGCTACAGGGCATCAAGAAGGGTATTATGGAAATGGCAGATGCCATCGTAGTAAACAAAGCAGATGGAGATAACCTCGCTGCTGCCAAAAAAGCGAAAACTGAGTTGAATGGAGCGCTACATCTCTTTGCCCCACCTGAGAATGAGTGGTTTCCTAGAGTAATGACCTGCTCCTCTCTTAAATCCACAGGTGTCAATGAGGTCTGGGAAACCCTAAAAAGCTTCAAAGATCAAATGACAAAGTCAGGACATTTAGCAAAACATAGAAGCGAGCAAAACCTGGAATGGTTTCAAAGTCAGATCAACTATGATCTAAATCAACGGCTGATGAGTCATCCTCAGATTAAAGAGCAATTAACGCTGCTAAAGTCTCAGATACTGAGTGGACAGCTCCACCCTAAGAAAGCTGCCCATCAAATAACTCAGAAATTCTATATCAAGGAGTAAACACAAAGCTGTTTGGTCCTGTACCCACGCTAAACTCGTCCACTTCAATGCCATCCACGGTGAGCCTTACCACTTTCCCTTCCCCACCAAAACCAACAGCATCACTTACATAAATCAACTCATTCACCTGATCATAGCCAATCCCGTAAATACCCACGAAATCAGTCATTTCTGCTAAGGTACCGGGCTCGGCACCTCTGGAAGAGAACTGGTAGATCGTATTGCCTTGATAGAAATAGAGCAGATTAGCTGCATCATTGGCCACCAATCGATTTGCCGGATTGAAGTCCAGACCGACCCTTCTTTCAATAGCATATGTCGTGGTATTGATACAGGTCAGCGCACCATCATTACCGGCGAAGTTGCCTTGTGAGATAACCCAGAGATTATCATCTGCATCGACAGCAAATTGCCCTGGCCCTTGTGCCAATTCTGTTGTTCCGAGCAACTCATAGGTATCCATATCAAAGGCCTGGACAGTGTTGGTAAAACTATTCGCCACAAACAGTTTCCCGTCGAATACAAAAATATGCTCCACCCCATCATTCGTATCGATTTTGCTCGTGAGGCTATTATCTGCTAAGTCAACTACCGCAATAAATGACTGATCGAGCTGGAAGTTTTCATCGAAGTTGCCCCAGTTGCTAATGAAGGCCCTATCTCCATTCACCGCTAGGTAGCGAGGGTTAGCAAGCCCCTCGGTAATCGTACCAGTCGACGCAAATGTGCCGTAGTTGACAATCTCAACTTTGGTGCTGTTGTTCAATACAATATAGGCCTGATCGCCGGATCGGGACATGGACTGGGCCACATCTCCAAGCGCAGCTCCATTTACGGTAGAAAAGACATTTTTCGATACCGTACTACTCACCGGATCAAAATGGCTAACTGATGCATTACCTCCACCGAAGTTGCCTTCATTGACCACAAATACTCCATTGGCATAATCGCCAGTTGGCTGTGCCGGGCCATCGTCATCTCCACAGGAAGAGAAAAGAAGTATGACTGCAGTTAATGAGTATAAATAAAAATGCCTTTTCATGATTTTTAGTTGAAGTCGAAATTATGTTGAATCGTTATTTGATAATTACGGCCTGGCATAGGCCTGTTACGTACTAGTTGATAATCTTGGTTAGTCAGGTTATTAGCACGAATGCTGAATGACCAGGCTTGCCCTACTTGAGCATTAGCGCTCAGTCCCAGCATGAAAAATGGATCAAGTGAGCCGCTGTTGTCTGCATTGGTGAAGCGCTGACTAGTCCATTGCGCATCTCCACCCACGGACCACCACTTATGCTGATAGTTGAAGTTAGATTTGAGTTGGTGCAAGGGCACATAGGGCAGCTGTTTACCTTCAAAAGTGTCGGTAGCGCCCGCTGTGCGGATCGATTTGTTGTAGGCATAGGAGGCTTTCACGTCAAACTGACTCGTCACCTGCCAAGTGCCTTCATACTCCAGCCCAAATATCTCTACTTCATCAATGTTTTCAGGCGCCCAGTATCCTTCTTGCGGTAGCCAGACAATCCACTCAGATATATCGCCAAAGTAGGTCGACAACTTGTGCTTCAGCGTTGAGTGAGTGAATTCTAGGCCGGTCTCGGCATGATAGCCGCTCTCGGGCCTTAGGTCAAGGTTTCCCCCAGGCCTCCAGTAGCGGTCATTGAGCGTGGGCACGCGGTATGAACGAGCCAGGTTGCCGGTCCAGGCCAACCAGCTATTGACAAGGTATCTCCAGCCGATCGAAGGTGTTATCGGTGGATCAAACCCTTCTACTAACGATTGGCGAAGGTTGGCGGAAAGGTTGAGCTTGGGTGTAGGATACCAGCCAAGTGAAACAAATAAGTCCTGACGG
The DNA here is from genome assembly GCA_965229505.1 of Cyclobacteriaceae bacterium. Classification (GTDB taxonomy): domain Bacteria; phylum Bacteroidota; class Bacteroidia; order Cytophagales; family Cyclobacteriaceae; genus UBA6059. Next base: position 3,024,763 of record OZ245881.1, on the reverse strand, counting down.
TTTTCTGATATCTCATCTTGATAAGCATCTATATCCGCCGAAAGGATCTGCCAATTCAACCCTCCTCTCAAGCTCCAGTTGTCATGTCCAACATACTCATGCTCATACGAGAAGTAAGTACGCGGCATTATGGATACTTCTCCATTGAAGTCGATTCTATCTTGAAGCTGGGCCAGCTTGAGCGTGCTGTTATGATCGCCATAGTCAGCAGACCATTGGATAAGCCCTCTCATGGTTTGATCATCCTGATCATCACGCTGGGTAGTATTGAGCCCGGGCTGGATCTCTCTGTCCATTGATTGGTACCAGAGATGCGCGCTGAGTTGATGCCTGGCATTGATTTCGTACCATATGTCCTGCGATAGCCCCGATTGCTCAAAAGCCGCATGCTCCATCTTCTCTGTGGGACTGCCCGCTATGGCAGTATTCTGGTAAGGAAAGTCATTTTCGCTAGTCTGGTAGAGTATCCTCGTCGCGCCTGTCCACTTACCAGCATAATACCTCGCCTTAGCCCGGCTTCCCCAGAGTCCGAAGCTGCCTTGTGTTAAGGCCAATGACAGGTCATTAATCCTTCTGGGTGAGGAGCCCAAGTGTACGCTACCGCCAATGACATCACTGCCGAGCAATGAGCTCCCCGCACCGTATTGCAAACTCACATCATCTACCAAAGCCAGTGGTGTCAACGAGAAGTCCGTCAAACCCAAAGAGCTGACATTGCTATTGATACCATTCCAGAAAATTGCATTTTGGCTGGCACTCGTACCTCTTATGTTGAGCGTAGAGAGCTGTCCATTGCCATAAGCCTTCAGGTAAGCAAGTGCATTGGATTGGAGTAAATCTGCCAGACTCTGACTTGCAGTGAGGGTATCTGGATCAAGTCTGTCGACCTTCACTCCTGTGGCGTAGGATGTCCACGACTGCCCCAGGATGGTGACATCCTTGAGCACGAGCGTATCCATCTGTGCAACAGCAGCTATTGCACAAAGCCAAATCAAAAATGTAGGTACAAGTCGGCGCATGAATTAAACTAAGTCCACTTAATTTAATTCAAAGACTGACTGTGAATAATCAGGAAAAATCTAGGCAGGCATCTGTGCCGCTAAACCTTCTCTGCCTTTCACCCGAAAGCTTTGAATTCTAGTTTCAATAGGCAGGTCTCCTGGCTTACCCGAAAGTTGACAACCTTCCCATTCCGATAGGTGGAACAGTGGCATGAGTGAGATCAACTTTCATGAACCGGCTTTCCGATCCAGGTTTACAGTTGCGGGGACAGCTCCGGATTGATATTGCTATGCACCGGATTCCCTTTTAATCCTCTTTGGCTTTGCTTACCAAAGACGAACCAATTGAAATTCAAAGGTAGAAAAACAAATGAATAATGTAACCAAATACTGTTTTGTGAGTAACATAGATCGTAAAATTGCAACCTAACCACGTAATCTGCGTGATATTGATCTAGGTCAAATACTAATCATCAACAATGGGATTATTCGATAAAGTCTTTAAAAAGAAAGTCAAGAAAGCAACAGCGGCATGCTCAATATGCAAAGCACATATGGAAGAAGGTGAAGGATTCGCCCTCTCAACAGGCCAGGTAGTATCCTCCAAAGCTTACTGGGATCATAAAATGGTGGAGCCGGAGACTATGTCTTACACGCATGCCCACTTCAAGACCAAAGATGAGAATGCCACTAAAATGAGAGGGATCATCTTCCAAAAAACTGCCGAAAAAGACCAGTCATGGTTAACCTGCGAAAGCTGTATCAGGCATTTTGACGTGGATGAAACGATCGCCAAAGAGCATGTTGCTAAATGGTGGGAGACTAAAGGCCAGTTTGATTTGCCAGATGGTGGCACAGCCGAAAAGTCCCTGGGTGCTGAGACTTTTGAGGAAGTCAAGCAATATGCAACGATGGAAGCGGGCGCTCAGAGCATGAAGTACGCGTAGCTGTAAAGGAAAATATCAGATCAAAGGCTTACCCTTCCGGTAGGCCTTTTTTTATGCTAGACTTGCAAGATGCGAATTGGTCTTATTCTGTTCTCATTTGTGGCGATGGCTTCCTGCCAGCAACAATCGAAAAGCGATGAAACTGACAAATCACAAGGGCGGACAATCGAAGTGAAGTATGCCAAAGGGTTTGAAATCACTGACCATCAAGGCTCCATCATCATTACATTGACACAACCCTACCCTGGAGCAAAAGAGCCAATAACCTACCATTTGAATAGAAAATGGGCTAATCAAGGAGGTATTTCTATACCAGTAGAGCGCATGGTTTGCACCTCTACTACACACCTTCCCGCATTGTCAATGTTGGGCGTGGCTCACACTTTGGTAGGATTTCCTAGCATCGAGTATATCTCGGATACTATCCAGTGGCGCAGGGCTCAAAAAGGAGAACTGATCGAATTAGGCACTAGCAACCAACTCGATGTAGAGCGACTCATCGAACTCGAGCCTGATGCCGTGATGGCCTTCAGCATGGGTGGAGAGACCCAGCAACTAGATAAACTGGCAGAGTTGGGCGTGGATATCATCTACAATGCTGACTACCTGGAGGAGTCTATTCTCGGTAGAGCTGAGTGGATCAAAGTGATCGGTGCGCTCTACGACCGTCTGGAGGAAGCAGACTCTATATTCAATCAAATCGAACGTCAATATCTGGCTCTACAATCAAAGGTCGCCAAGGTTGATAACAAGCCAATTGTAATGAGCGGCTTGATGTACGGCGATGCGTGGTATATGCCGGGAGGAAAGAACTGGGGAGCCAAAGTAATCGAGGATGCAGGAGGCCAATACCTATGGAACGATGATTCTTCCAGCGGCTGGATAGAAATAGGCTTTGAAGGAGTAATCGAGCGAGCGCAAAAGGCTGACCTCTGGATCGGCATAGCGCATTTGGAAAGTTTGGAGCAATTGGCTCAAGCGGACGCGCGCTACCAAACCTTTGAGCCATTTAGCCAAGGTGAAGTATATACCTACGGCGCAAGAAAAGGGCCGGGAGGGGGTATCTCCTATCTCGAGCTGGGCTATGCGCGCCCTGACATGGTGCTCGCCGATATGATCAAGATCATTCACCCGGAAGCACTTCCCGATTACGATCTGTATTTTTACGGGCAATTGAAATAGCATGCCTTCTGCAACTCATACGCACAAACAGGTCTGGTGGAGACAACTTATGTTGTTGCTCATTCTGCTCTGTGTGTTCCTGATCCTGGATCTTTCGGTTGGGTCGGTCAACATTCCGGTAGGCGCGATCATCGATGACCTCCTGGGTAATGATATCAAAGCATCATGGCACCAAATTCTGCTTAATTTCCGTCTTCCTAAGGCCATCACGGCAATATTGGTAGGCATGGGACTTGGTGTGACGGGCATGCACATGCAGACTTTCTTCCGCAATCCTTTGGCCGGTCCATTTGTATTGGGGATCAGCTCGGGCGCCAGTCTTGGCGTAGCGCTGTTGATCATGGCAGGTACTACTTTTGGGTTTGCTCAAAGTGCAGGCCTCACCGCCCTGGCTGCAGCTGTGGGTGCCTCCGCAGTGATGGTCTTAGTTGTGATCACCGCCATTAGGTTGAGGGATAACATGTCGCTGCTGATCGTCGGGCTCATGTTCGGAAGCGCGACTGGGGCCATCGTCAGTATACTGCAGTTCTTCAGCCAGGCCGAGTCGATCCAGTCCTATCTCTCCTGGACTTTTGGCAGCTTAGGTACAGTCACCTGGGATAAGATGATAGTGTTCTTTCCAGTTATCCTCACAGGACTCATCGGCTCCATCGCACTACTCAAGCCGCTCAACACACTCCTACTCGGTGAGAATTACGCCATGAGTATGGGCATCAATATCAAAAGAACCCGCCTTCTGATTGTCGTTATCTCCAGTCTACTTGCCGGTACGATCACAGCCTTCTGCGGCCCTATCGCCTTTATTGGTGTTGCCCTTCCTCACCTTACCAGAATGATCTTCAACACCTCAGACCATCGCTATTTATTTCCATTGCTACTGCTTCTAGGTGCCATAGTGATGCTCATCTGCGACCTGATCGCGCAGCTACCGGGAAGCGAACACACATTACCCATCAATGCAGTCACAGCCATCCTTGGCGCCCCGGTTGTGATCTGGATTATTATCAGTCGTGGTAACCTAAAACGCTTCTTCTGATGGCTAAGATCGTGCTACATACAGGAGACTTGACCGTCGGCTACCGCAATAAGAAGGAAGTCAAAGAGCTCATTAAAGACATCAATGTTTCACTGAAGTCGGGAGAACTAGTATGTCTGCTGGGGCAAAATGGCGTAGGGAAATCAAGCCTCCTGCGAACCTTGCTTTACCTTCAACCTGCCCTATCGGGAAAGGTATTTTTATTGGATAAAGAACTTACTGAATACAGCAGCCTTGATGTAGCCAAGCGCGTAAGTCTTGTCTTAACCGATCCAATACAAACTGGCAATCTCACGGTGACTGAGTTAGTAGCGCTGGGGAGATCACCCTACACCACATGGACAGGACAATTAAGTACTGAGGATCGGGAAAAAGTACAGTGGGCCATTGACAGCACACGGATCAATTACATCGAAAACAAGCGGTTGTATGAACTCAGCGATGGGCAGCTGCAGAAAGCTCTTATCGCCAGGGCGATTGCACAAGAAGGGGAATTGATCATACTTGATGAGCCAACTGCCCACCTCGATATGAACAACCGTGTTGAGATCATGAGACTACTCAAAGAACTCACCAAAACGACAGGAAAAGCCATTCTCGTGGCTACTCACGAACTACAATTGACGCTCCAACTCGCAGATCAACTTTGGCTCACCAACTTCAACCAGCCCTTAATTTCGGGGACTCCCGAGGACTTGGCCCTATCGGGGAAACTGGAAGAGACCTACTATCACGAAGGGTTTGAATTTGACATCAAAACGGGTCGAGCAGCGCTGGCTGCCAAAGGCGAAACACCTGTAGTACTAACTGGAGAAGATGATTGGCTTTACTGGACTACCAATATGCTGCAGCGAATTGGATTCTTTATTTCTGAGAATGCTGAACTGAAAATAAGTCAAACGACCGATGGTTTTTGGCAGGCCGAAAATCCAGAAGGTATTAAGAAATTTCAGTCGATCCAGGATTTGGTCGCATGGCTCAGGGGATAAAAAGAAACCCCCATGCGAGTGCATGAGGGTTGAGAATAAAGTAAACCTAACCTAAAACCCAACAATCATCAGTAACCCTATTCTCTTCCTATTACTAACGATTTGTAAATTGGAATGTTCAGTAAGTCGCTCGTTGTTATCCTAAACGTCTTTTGTATTACATGGTCAGATTCACGACCTTTTAGCAGTTGATCGTTATCAACTTCATCGTTTTTGCGTGTTATCCTACAACTTCTCAATCTAAACCTTCCTTAATGGATCATATCGTTATCATTGGAAACGGCATCTCTGGAATTACCGCCGCAAGACATATCCGAAAGCGTAGTGACCATAAGATTACCGTCATTTCCGGAGAGACTGACCATTTTTTTTCTCGTACTGCGCTCATGTATATCTACATGGGTCACATGGAGTACAAGCATACCAAGCCCTACGAAGATTGGTTTTGGACCAAAAATAGAATTGAACTCAAAAAGGCTTGGGTGTCAGCCATAGACTTTGAGAATAAACAACTCTCTTTCCAGGGAGGAGAAGCTCCATTAGGCTATGACAAGCTTGTACTCGCACTTGGCTCTAAGCCCAATATGTTTGGTTGGCCAGGGCAGGACTTGAAAGGTGTGCAGGGAATGTACAGCTATCAAAATCTCGAGCATATCGAGGAGTATACAAAAGACATTTCAAGAGGCGTCATTGTAGGAGGCGGTCTTATCGGAATCGAGTTGGCAGAGATGCTCCACTCAAGAAACATCCCGACCACATTTCTGGTAAGGGAAAAAAGCTTCTGGAATGGTGTACTGCCCCCTGAAGAATCTGCAATGATCAACCGAGAGATTCACAATAACCACGTGGACCTGAGGCTGGAAACTGAGCTAAAAGAGATCATCGGGGATGAAAATGGTCGTGTAAAATCAGTGATCACCGGAGACGGAGAGACTATCGACTGTCAGTTCGTCGGATTGACTGCTGGGGTAACCCCAAATATCCAGCTTGTCAAGGATACTTCATTAGAAATCAATCGAGGCATTATGGTAGATGAGGCATTAGCTACCAATATTCCGGATGTTTATGCCATCGGAGACTGTGCGGAGTTTCGCACACCCAACGGACAGAGAAGGCCCATCGAGCAGGTATGGTATACCGGAAGAATGATGGGTGAAACAGTCGCCAGGACACTCACAGGCGAAAGGAGACCCTATCGTCCCGGCATCTGGTTCAACAGTGCCAAGTTCTTTGATATCGAATACCAGACTTACGGCTGGGTCTGGGCAAAGGATAAGGAAAATGAGCAGAGCTTCTACTGGGAAGACCCGGAGAAGGGAAACAAGTCTTTAAGGATCGTCTTTGATAAAATCTCGAAGCAAGTACTCGGCTGCAATGCTTTCGGTCTACGGATGCGACATGAGGTCTGGGACAAATGGCTGGGTGATGGTGCTCATCTTAAAGAAGTAATGCAAAACCTCGACAAGGCGCACTTCGATCCTGAGTTTTTCAAACGCTACGAATCAGCAATACAGGAGAAATACAATGAGGAGTTCCCTGAAGATCAGGTCGCTCCGCGAAAGAAATCACTACTTGAAAAAATATTCTAGATGAAAATCATACAACAGGTCGGTCTTTTCATATTCATTGCTGGATTTTTACTTTTCCTGATCAGCTTTTTTATACCCAGCTATCAGATTACCGAGTCGACCATAAGAGATCAAATCGGAGAGGAAAAGCAGCAAGTATTCTTAGACTTCAGCTCGAATATCATTGGCGCGACCTATACGAGCAACGTTAATCTGGTATCTGATCTAGGGACCACCTTTGATGCGATCAACGAGGCTCGGATTTCTAAATACGGTTTTTCTGACCAAGACATTGAGGCAATTCACCGCATCAACAGATCGGCAGGGACTTTCACACTGTCCTCCCTAGATGAAGTGTTTGAAGGAGACAATGCAGTTGATCAATTCAAGAAAAAAGCATTCGCCGACTATGGCAGTTGGATGGACGGCCGGGAGTACAACTCGGAAGATGAATTGAAAAATAATATCGCCAATGTCGCCGACAACATTCGCAAGTACGGCATCATTAATCAATTCGGCTTTGATCAGTATAAGATCAAGGACCTCAAGTACTCACTGGTCAAGGCTGCAAGCAAAGGCACCATCAATGAGCGACCAGGTATGTGGCTACTCCTTACCTACGGCCTGACGATTCTCGGAGCGATGATGTATTTGCTTCCTAAGCAAAAGCTGGACGGTAATCCAGGCATCAAAAACAACGGCATCTTCCATAGTTCGCTAAAGAACAGAGGTTGGCTGGGTATTCTGCTAGGCACCTTCCTCATCGGCTTCTATATCCTGCTTTATTTCTATCCGGAGTACATGACCGCATGGATCACGACGGTCGACCCCATCAGCCAACTGCTTAAAGGGTCTGATGCCGGTAGGTTCTTCCTCTATGGCTTCATCTACACGCTTTGTATCATCGTGATGGGAGTGCGCATGATCATCAAATACCGTCATAGCAGGTACCAGATTGCGCGCACGATCAGCGTCATGTTCTTTCAGACCGCTTTCGCCTTTCTCCTACCGGAAATCTTGCTTCGCCTCAATCAACCCTATTTTGACTTCAAGAATATATGGCCTCTGGACTATGATTTCTTCTTTGACAATGAGTTGAACACCCTCATCGCCAATGGCGGCCTGGGTATCTTCATGTTAGGTTGGGGTATCGGGCTAATTATCATCGGGGTACCGGTCTTTGTCTATTTCTTTGGTAAGCGCTGGTATTGTAGCTGGGTATGCGGCTGTGGCGGATTAGCCGAGACCTTAGGCGATCCCTACCGACAGCTTTCTGATAAGAGCCTGAAGGCATGGAAGTTTGAGCGCTTCTCAATTCATGGAGTACTTGTATTTGCGGTAGTAATGACCATAGGTGTGCTCTACACGTACTGGACAGGCTCCAGCCAATTGTTTGGAATAGTCGATACTTACCAAATGCGATCCGTCTATGGTGCGTGGATCGGTGCGGGGTTCGCTGGTGTGATTGGCACAGGTTTTTACCCACTGATGGGCAATCGTGTCTGGTGTAGGTTTGGGTGCCCGCTGGCAGCCTACCTCGGCCTGATTCAGCGCTTCAAATCGCGATTTAGAATTACAACCAATGGTGGTCAATGCATCTCATGCGGCAACTGTTCTACCCATTGCGAGATGGGCATAGATGTACGCTGGTATGCACAGAGAGGGCAAAATATCATTCGAAGCTCATGCGTCGGCTGTGGCGTCTGCTCATCAGTTTGCCCCAGGGGAGTCCTCAATCTTGAGAACCGAGATGAAGAGGGTAGATTCAATCAGCCCATCCTTATAGGCAATGACAGCTTTAAAGTGGAGGCTTAGTCTAGGTCAAGTCAGGTCGGGAGATTATTTTCGTCCTGTATGAAGAATACAGGACTTACTATCTATTTTATCACTTTTTGCCATTTCGTAATGGGCCAATCCTACTCTATGTGGGTGACAGGTGATAGTGCTAACGTCAATAGGAACCATCAGCAAGCCATAGTACTTGCCGGTGGAGGTGGAGATCACGACGAAGGTATGCGCTGGATGCTCCACAAAGCTGATGGTGGAGATGTTGTGGTGATCAGAGCTTCAGGCTCAGACGGATACAATCCCTATTTCTTTGACGAGTTGAATGTGCATGTAAACTCTGTGACCACCATCCGGTTTGACTCTGGAGAAGCTGCTTTCGATAGCTTGGTCATCAATCAGATCAGGGAAGCAGAAGTGCTTTTCATCGCTGGAGGTGATCAGACTGTCTATCGCGAATATTGGTTTGATACTCCTGTACAAGAGGCTATCAATTACCTGATCCATGACAAGAAAGCAACCGTAGGTGGTACCAGTGCTGGTATGGCGATCCTTGGACATTACCATTATACCCCTACTGACCTTGGCGTAACGAGCGAAGAAGCACTCAGCGATCCCTTTCATCCTTATATGGACAAGATCAATACGGATGATTTTATCTCAGCACCTTTCCTTGATAACGTCATCACTGATACGCATTTTGATCAGCGTGAGCGCTCTGGTCGCACAGTGGCTTTCCTTGCCAGGCTTGCAGGGTTAGATCTTATTCCACGTGGGATTGCCGCCAATGAATATACCGCTGTTGGAATTGATAGAGATGGTCTTGCCTGGGTGTTTGGGGATTATCCCAATTACGATGATTTTGTCTATTTCTTTCAAACGAATTGTGAAGCTGAAAATATCCAGCCAGAAACACTTAAAGGTGGTCAACCACTCTCATGGAATCTTAATGGACAAGCTCTGAAAGTGTACAAGGTAGCTGGTAGTAATGACGGTGTTCGATATTTTGATCTTAACTCCTGGCAAGATGGTCGAGGTGGCGAATGGGAAGATTGGTCTGTAGTTGACGGTGCTGTGGTAAAAGTCTTAACCAATGAGGCACCTTGTTTAGTGGCAGGCATTGCAGATGAAGTCGATCTTGTGGTACCCAACCCAGTTGCAGATAAGATTCAAATCAATGCTAATAAGAGCATCTATCACATCAGGTTACTCCAATTGGATGGTAGCTTGATTTTTGAAAAGCCCTCTTTAGGATCAAAGTCTTTTTCAGTAGATGCTGAAAAAGTAAAGTCTGGATTGCATATCCTTCAGCTCACCTTCGAGGATGGCTCTGTACTAAGTCAGAAGCTCATCAAAGAGTAGCCCAGATTTCTGCATATCGTAAGAATCGACCTAGTTCTGTCAATAGACTGACACATCATCCCGTTGAATAGGCTATTTTTGTACCTTAGATAAATCCGAGTCCGACAAAATATGTCCAAAAGAATTAAAGTCATCATTCCTGCATTTAACGAACAGAACGCTGTTGGTCAGGTGATCGATGAGATACCTATGGACATAGTAGATGAGATCATCGTAGTTGATAACGGCTCCACTGACAATACTCAGGAAATAGCCAGGTCAAAAGGTGCCACGGCACTCTATCAACCTAAGCGCGGCTATGGATGGGCCTGTCTCAAGGGCATAGAGTATATCTCTGACCAACTCGAAAAACCTGATATCGTAGTTTTTATTGATGGGGACCGGTCCGATTATCCTGAGGAAATGAGGAAACTGGTACAACCCATCATTGAAAATAATGTTGACTTTGTCATTGGATCAAGAGCCCTGGGCCAAAGAGAAGAAGGGTCGATGACTCCTCAGCAAATATTTGGCAACTGGCTGGCCACCTCCTTAATCCAGGTGTTGCATAGTACTTCCTACACTGACCTTGGCCCTTTTAGAGCGATCAGATACAAAAGTCTGGTACGCTTGGGCATGCGTGATAAGACCTACGGATGGACGGTAGAGATGCAGATCAAGGCGGCCAAACAAAAGCTTAGAATTGAAGAAGTAGCGGTAAACTATCGTAAGAGAATAGGAGTTTCCAAAGTGTCTGGCACTGTGAAAGGCACCATTATGGCCGGATACAAGATCATCTGGACGATTTTCAAATACTTATGATAGAATGGCTCATTATCGGAGGCTATGTGCTCTCCATGACTGTGATTTTGATCCTGAGTCTTGGTCAATTGCACCTTACCTGGCACTACCGCAATGGTAAGCACTTGCTCAAGTCAACACCTGACCTGGTCAATTACCCGAGGGTCACCATTCAGCTTCCCGTATTCAATGAGCTTTATGTAATAGAGCGACTGATTGACAAAGTCACTCAGCTTGATTATCCTAAGTCCCAACTTGAAATTCAGATATTGGATGACTCGACGGATGAAACCACTCAGCTTATTGCTGATAAGGTGAAGGGTTATCAATCGCAGGGATTTGAAATAGTACATATTCGTCGGCCTGATCGCTCGGGCTTCAAGGCAGGAGCGCTGCAATATGGCACAGAGCGCACTGACAGTGAATTCCTGGCCATTTTTGACGCGGACTTCCTACCGGAAAAGGACTTTCTAAAAAAGACCGTACCGCATTTCATGAATAGCCAGATAGGTATGGTACAGACCCGATGGGGCCATCTCAACAAAGACTATAGCGTACTGACCCGTCTTCAGGCTTTTGGCCTTGATGGTCATTTTACGGTAGAGCAGAGTGGGAGAAATAATGCCGGGAGTTTCATCAACTTCAATGGCACGGCAGGCGTTTGGCGCAAGCAATGTATAGAGGAGGCCGGTGGCTGGTCTGCAGATACATTAACCGAAGACCTGGACCTGAGCTATCGCGCACAACTCAAAGGCTGGAAGTTTGAATACCTGGAGGACATAGTGTCTCCGGCTGAGCTTCCGGTCATCATGCCAGCCATCAAGTCGCAGCAGTATCGATGGAATAAAGGAGCCGCTGAGACCGCCAAAAAGAATGTGGGTAGAATCTGGAATGCACCAATCGGAAAGCGTCAAAAGACACATGCGCTACTTCATCTACTGAATAATACTGGCTTTATTTTCATACTGATAGCCTCCTTGCTAAGTGTACCAATGCTTCTGATCAAAGATGCTAATCCTGAGTTCAACCTTGTGTTTCATCTGGGAAGTGTATTTATCATTGGCTTTTTAGCCATTGCTTATTTCTACTGGCACGCCACCAGGAAAATTGAGCCCACCCAGACTTTCCGTCACTGGGCGGTGCGCTTCCCCATGTTCCTGACCTTCTCCATGGGTCTGGCCTTTCACAATGCAGTCGCTGTTTCGGAAGGCTATCTGGGCATCAAAACCCCATTCATTCGTACTCCCAAATTCAACATTAGCGGTAGCAACGGCTCTTGGTCAGACAACAAATACATTAAGGCTAACCTTAGCTTTCAGACCCTCATTGAGGGCTTGATAAGCCTGTACTTCATGTACGGATTCTATCAGGGGCTGATCCTCGGTGACTATGGCTTGATATTCTTTCACCTGATGCTGGCTGTTGGCTTTGGTGGCATCTTCTTCTTCAGCATCCAATCAGCCACTCATCGTGCGCCCACTACCTCCTAAATCGGCGTGGTTCTTCCTGGCCGTGCTATTCTCCGCTATAGCCTATATTCATTATGGCATTGCAAGAGAGGAGTCAGTCTTATTGATCAGTACGTTCGCGATTGGTTTCGCGGCATATTTTGCGTTATCACGAATGGCATTGCCATGGCTACTGATTCTTGGAGCCGGCATAGTAGCAAGACTTGTTCTATTTGGCGGTTTTCCCTCCCTGTCAGATGACTTCTATCGGTTTATCTGGGATGGGCGATTACTGCTGGCGGGTATCAGCCCGTTTGTGGAGCTGCCCGCATGGTATATGCAAGAAGGAAACAGCACCCTGCAGGTTGACGCTTCGTTGTTCGAGCTGCTCAACTCACCCAATTACTACACAGTCTACCCTCCCATCAGCCAGTTCACTTTTTGGCTTTCGGCAGCTTTAAGTTCCTCTATAACCGGATCAGCATTTGTCATCCGTTTGATCATCCTTAGCACTGAGGTGGTCAATTTTTTCCTGATCAGGGGCCTACTCATGTCTTACCAGAAACAGACTTCACTTGCTGCTTTCTATTTCCTGAATCCGCTAGTCATACTGGAACTGACTGGCAATCTTCATTTTGAGGGCATCATGCTTTCTTTTGTCCTGCTTGCAGTCCTATTTCATCGGCGCAAAAAAGATATTCCGGTAGGTTTGGCGCTAGCCGGAGGGGTAGCCACTAAATTGGTACCATTGGCACTGGCCCCACTTTTTGTCACCAGCGATCCCCCTAAGCGCTGGCTCATCATTGGCTTGAGCTGTATAGCAGGTTTGATCCTGCTCTTCACACCCATAGTTGATAGCAGCCTGATTGATGGTCTGCAAAACAGTCTTTCCCTATTCATTCAAAAGTTTGAATTCAATGCAAGCATCTATTACCTGGCAAGGGAAGTAGGCTTTTGGGTCAAAGGTTACAACATCATAGAGACGTTGGGTCCGGCATTGACTAAAATAACGGTAGCATTGATTTTGGCATATGCCTTCCTTAGCAGGAAAAATGAAAATCTCGCTGAAAGAATGATGTGGGTATGGATGATCTATTTGGCGCTAGCCCTGATCGTGCACCCCTGGTACTGCATCCCGATGGTGGGCTTGTGCCTTTTCACCAAATATAGGTTTCCTATTTACTGGTCGGGTCTTATCTTCCTATCGTATCTGGGCTATGAAGCGACAGGATATACTCCGCCATTTTTTTGGATAATCGCAGAATATGTCGGCTTGTATTTCCTGATGGCTTGGGAAATCAAGGAGGTACAAACTAACGTTAAGGCTGTATGAGTAAGCTGCTTCTCCTTTGCTGTGTCTTGTTGCAACCCATGACCTCAATGGCCCAGGGTGCTTTTGACCTGATGCTGAAAGGAATGTACAAGGAGACAGTGCCGTTGATCTCAACCGACAGTGCACTGGAAGTACTCATCGATGCTCAAGCAGTTTTTCTCGATACCAGATCATCTGAAGAATACAATGTTAGCCATATTGAAGGAGCCCGGTTCGTTGATTACGAAACATTTGACATCAGTCAATTGGAGAATCTACCGCGTGACTCAGCCATCGTAGTATATTGCTCCGTGGGCTATCGCAGCGAGCGCATAGGAGAGCAACTGCTCTCTGCTGGTTTTAGCAATGTCCGTAATCTATACGGTGGTATTTTTGAATGGAAAAACGAGCATCGACAAGTGGTCAATAAAGCATCACAACCCACGGATAGTGTCCACGCATTCAACAGGCTCTGGGGCATCTGGCTACATGAAGGAATCAAGGTCTATGATGAATAATACCCTGATCATCTTCGTGAAAAACCCTATTCCCGGTAGGGTAAAAACCAGGCTGGCCAAAGACATAGGGGATGAAAAAGCGGTCTGGGTCTATCGCAAACTGCTGCAACGCACTGCGGATGTGATACGACCTCTCAACATCAACAAGGCCGTGTGGTACGGCGATCATGTCAATGATGATGACCTGTGGAACGGATTGAAAAAATATCAGCAGCCTGAGGGTGACCTGGGGCATAGAATGAAGTCAGCGTGTGAGAGGTCATTCGAGCACAGCGCCAAAGTCTGTATCATCGGGAGTGACTGCCCTCAGCTGAGTACTGAAATCATAGAAGAGGCTTTTGTTGCTCTTGACCATTATGATTTTGTGATTGGTCCTGCCGAGGATGGAGGGTATTATTTGCTGGGAATGAGTTCATTCAACCCCTCGGTATTCGAATCTGTAGAGTGGAGTACCTCAAAAGTCTTCGAACAAACTGTCGCGCACATTGCGGCAGTTGGCGCCTCCTATCATACACTGGAAAAACTCCGTGATGTTGATGATATGCGCGATGTTGATGCACTCGGTCTTATCATTCCGTAGATGGTACAAGTTTATTTTCCATCTATCATCTAATTCACCAAACACATTCTATTTTATCCGTTGGACAAGTTTTTGATATCAAAACCTTGATCCGGCAGTTTATTTCATTGCTAATGAGAACACTACTTACCATTGTTGCTATCCTTTATAGCTCCGCTTTCGTACACGGACAAAGGCCGGGAGGAAACAACAGATCAAATGGGCAACCCCCTAGTCTTGAAATCGGTGGAAAAGTCCTGGATAGTGACTCAGGTCAGCCTTTAGCTTATGCGACGGTAAGCCTGTATTCGCTGCGAGACTCAGCGCTAGTGACTGGCGGGATTACCGACGACAATGGAGTGTTCTCGATCAAAACGAGACCTGGCCGGTACCATGTGAACTTTCAGTCTATCTCTTATGAGTTGATGACCGTCTCTCCGGTAGAATTGACTCCCAATAACTCTCCTTTAGACCTTGGTGCAGTTAAGCTTTCTCTGGATGTGAAGACCCTGGACGAAGTAGTGGTACAAGGCGAAAAGAGCCAGATGGAGCTCAACCTTGATAAGCGTGTATTCAATATTGGTAAGGACCTCAGCAACATGGGCGGTACAGCTGCCGACATTCTCGACAATATTCCTTCTGTAGAAGTTGATATCGAAGGCAATGTCTCCCTTCGCGGAAGTGAAAGTGTGCAGATACTAGTGGACGGTAAACCTTCAGGCCTGGTGGGTATCAATGGATCAAGCGCTTTAAGGCAACTCCAAGGCAGTATTATTGAAAGAATTGAAGTCGTCACTAACCCTTCTTCGCGATATGATGCAGAAGGCTCAGGCGGTATTATCAATATTGTGCTGAAAAAAGACAAGGAAAAAGGCGTCAATGGTGCATTCGAACTCACTACGGGATACCCCCATTTTCATGGGGCTTCAGCCAATGTCAATTTCCGCAGGAAGTGGGTCAACTTCTTCGTCAACTACGGCGTTAACTATCGCGAAACTCCGGGTGTAGGATTAGCAGAGCAAAAATTCTCCCTGACAGACACTAGCTACTATACAAATAGTTCCACCGACCGCATCAGAGGAGGTATTTCAAACAACGTTAGAACCGGAATGGATCTTTTCATCAATGAAAAGAATTCTATCACCATGTCCTTCCTCTATCGTCGATCTGACGAGGACAATGAAGGCACTATCATCTATCGTGACTTGGATGAAGAGTTTAATCTGATCAATAATACGGTCAGAACTGATCAGGAGACAGAGATCGATGAAAATCTTGAATACAATCTGAACTATAAGAAGACCTTCAATAACGACGATCACGTCTTAACTGCTGACTTTCAATATCGCGAAAGCCAGGAAGATGCCAGTTCAGATTTTATTGAAAGGTATAGTAACGAAGCGCCGGAGTTGCAGCAGCGCTCTGCCAATGAGCAATCGAATCGAAATATTCTGAGTCAGGTGGACTATATCTATCCATTTGGAAATAAAGGTAAAGTAGAAGCTGGGTACAGGGGCACGCTTAGGACGATTAACAACAAATACCTGGTTGAAGAATTCATCGATAATGAATGGACAACACTCGATGGCTTCAGCAATACTTTCGTTTACGATGAGAATATCTATGCCTTTTATGCGATGGTCGGTAGCAAAATTAGCAAGTACTCCTATCAGGTCGGTTTAAGAACGGAAACAACAGATATCACTACCGATCTCAAAGAAACGAATGAGGTGAACAATAAAAATTACACAAATTTCTTTCCGAGTGCTTTCTTGACTTATGAATTAAATAATCAAAGTTCCTTGCAGCTCAGCTACAGTCGCAGGTTAAGAAGACCCAGGTTTTGGGACCTCAATCCATTCTTCACCTTTAGTGATGCTCGGAATATTCGAACTGGAAACCCTGACCTTGATCCGGAGTATACCGGTTCATATGAATTTGGCTACCTGAAAAACTTTGATAAAGCGAATATTTATGCCGGTGCTTACTACCGTCACACTACTGGTGTGATCCAGCGTATTTCTGAAGTCGATGAAGACGGAATTACTTACACACGACCTGTCAATCTATCAACAAGAGACAGCTACGGCCTGGAAGTAAATGGCTCGATAGAGCTGATCGATTGGTGGAATGTCAACGGTAGTTTGAACTTCTACCGATCCGCCACCGTGGGCAGCTACAATGATCAAAACTATGACTATTCAAATCACTCTTGGCGCACCCGCTTGATCAACCGCTTCACCATTTTAAAAGAATGGAACTACCAAGTCTCGCTCAACTACAGAGCCCCTAGTGAAACTGCCCAAGGGCGCAGGCTCTCCTATTACAGTGTAGACATGGGGCTTACCAGAGATATTCTTGGTAAGAATGCCACTATTGGCATCAATGTGCGAGACCTTTTCAATACCCGCAAGAGACGAAGTGAATCCTCGGGTGAAAACTTCGTCAGCTATTCGGAGTTTCAGTGGCGTACACGCCAGCTGATCGTCAACTTCACCTATAGGTTGAATCAAAAGAAATCAAGGAAATCACGACGTGGTGGCGGTGATGATGACTTTGAGGAAGGCGAGTTTTAGGTATTTAGGCATTAGTCTTTATATTTAATTTCGATTCTAAAACCGCCAGCTATGAAAGGAACAATCCACTATTGTTTAGAGGAGCTTATGCTCGAAAAATACGGCCAGGAGGCCTGGGACAAGTGTGTCCAGTTAATGGGATATGAAGAAGGTCATTCATTTGATCTTGCGATTAGAGATGATATTGATGAAAAAGAAAGTATCAACCTTTTCGTGAAGTCTGCCGAGGCAGCCAATGTTTCCTTAGCACAAATATTTGATGACTTTGGTGAGCATTGGTCGGTCGTCTATGCACCTAACCTCTACGGAGCATTCTTCCAGGGATCCAATAGTACCAAAGATGCCCTACTCAATCTCGACTGGGTACATAGTGTTGTAACCAAAAAGATAGAAAATGCCCGACCACCGAGGTTTCACTATGATAGGCTAGATGAGAATGTTATTGAAATCGAATACAAGTCCAATCGACATTTGATCGACCTATTCATCTCATTGATCAAGGGGCTTCATAAGAAATACAATGATCACTCATTAATTGAAAAGCTATCCGAGTCTAAGGTCAGACTCACCTTCAATACTAACGAAACTAAAGTGGTTGACAAGTCCAGTGCTGAGGTATCAGCCGAAGCTTAACTCCCGAGCTACTTAAGTAACTCCATATCACGAATCAGTATCCTTCGCCTGTCGAAAGTGAGGATATTGTCTTCACGCAATTCATTGAGAATGGTGGTAACGGTCTGTCGAGAAGTACCCGTGAGGCTGGCTATGTCTTTATGCGTAAAATGACTCTTGATCATGGTCTCAAAGCCCACCTTTTGACCTTTTTCCATCGCAAGGTCTCTGATAAATTCGATCACGCGGGTGCGGGCATCTTTGAACACCAGTGACTCAATCTTTCGCTCAACCTTGCGCAAGCGCAGACCCATGAGTTTCAGTATTTTCAGATTGAGCGGTTTGTTGTCCGCCATCAGCTCCTGCATGTCATCGATGGTCATGGGGCAGACTATTGTCTTATTGTCCAGCGCTTGTGCAAAGTCAGCGCGCTTATCTTCACCTGCCAAGGCCATCTCACCGAAGATCTCACCTTTGCCCAGGATCGCTTTCACTATTTCTTTACCGTCATCTGTGTAACTCCCTATCTTTACCCGGCCATCCGATATCATGTAGATATGTGATGAGGCGTCTTCCGGAAAGTAGATGTAACTATCTTTATCGAAATGATGGAAAGTATGCGATTCTGCCATGTGTGGGACCTTATGGGGGCAGAGCAGCTCGTAGAGGTCGACTTTCTCAAAATACCAAATAGATGAAGGATCGCTCATGATGACGTGACGGTTGTTTGGGTTGATTATAACTAACTGACCAATGCTGATAACACATAAATATAGTTGACAATTCCAACACGTTAAAATTATGGCATCTAGAGTACTGACAGACATTTACATCTACCCTATCAAATCCATGGGAGGCATCAGGCTGGAGTCATCCGTTTGTGAAGTACGCGGACTCCAGTACGACCGCCGGTGGATGCTCATTGACCCTACCGGAAAATTCGTGAGTCAGCGAGAGCATGCCCACCTCAGTCTTATCAAACTCTCCCTTTCACAAGAGGGGTTCAGACTCAGCTATAATGACGAGCACAGGGAGATCCCAAGAACCTTATCTGGTACAGATTACTCGGAGGTGCAAGTATGGGGTGATACCTGCAAGGCCATAATTTACGATAGTGAGATCAATGAGTGGTTGAGTAATATCCTTGAATTAAACGTTCGCCTTGTCTATCAGGTAGATGAAGACAACAGGCAGGTGGATCCAACCTTCGCAAAATATGGTGAAGTGAATAGCTTGTCAGATGGCTACCCCTATCTTATTCTTGGGCAGTCGTCTCTTAACCTACTCAATGAGAAGCTGGAAGAGCCAATATTGATCAACCGCTTCCGTCCCAACCTGGTCTTCTCCGGAGGTGAGCCCCATGAGGAAGATCAGTGGGCTGATTTCAGCATTGGCAATGCGAAATTCTATGGTGCCAAACCCTGTAGTAGATGCCAGGTCCCAACGATCAATCAGGAGTCTGGAGTGATGGGAAAGGAACCGACAAAGACCCTGGCACGCTACCGCAATTTCGATCATAAGATCAAATTCGGAATGAATGTGCTCTGCTCACAGGAGGGCACCATTACGGTAGGGGATCAGATCGCATTCGAATGAGCCAAGGTAGCCAACGACTCCAGGGTATTTTTACCAGAATGGCCTAATACTGTATTAACTTTACGGCAATGGAATATCTCTACGTCAAGGCACTTCACATCATTTTTGTGGTCACCTGGTTTGCAGGGTTATTCTACATCTTCAGACTGTACATCTACCATACTGAGGCGAGTACTAAAGCAGAACCTGAGCAGTCTATTCTGATCAAGCAATTCAGCTTGATGGAGTCAAGGCTCTGGTACATAATCACCTGGCCCTCCGCCATCCTCACTTATATATTCGGCTTGTGGCTGGTCACCCTACTGAACGCATGGACGCAACCCTGGATGCTTCTGAAGTTCGCTTTCGTCTTGCTGCTTACGATCTATCATCTGTATAGTCAAAAGGTACTCAATCAATTAAAAAAAGGTGTTTACAAAAACACTTCCTTTCAACTAAGACTTTGGAATGAAGGAGCAACAGTCATCTTGATTGCGGTAGTTTTCATCATCGTATTTAAGGACACATTAAGCTGGGTGTGGGGAATTATTGGCATCTTTCTCATCGTTGGTATACTGATGATTGCAGTCAAATCATATAAGAAAATTAGAGCGCGAAATGAAAAGAACTGAACTACTTCTAGTCCTTATGATATTGGGCGTGGCTTGTACCCAGTCCCTACCGGAAAACAAATTGCCCGTACTCGGACGTACACAGTTGGTCGAACGGATAGAGGATGGTAAAGTCTACTATGACACCTTACCTCACACAGTCAAAAATTTCGCGTTTGTTAATCAAGACTCTGTGATCGTGACCAACCAGACTTTTGACAATAAGGTCTATGTGGCGGATTTCTTTTTCACGACCTGTCCTACGATTTGCCCAAAAATGAAGAAGCAAATGCTGCGCGTCTACAACGAGTTTGAAGCTAATCCGGAAGTGGGGATTCTATCGCACACAATAGACCCAACCCACGATACTGTAGCTGTGCTACGCGACTTTGCTGAGCGCCTGGGCGTCTCTAGCGATAAATGGCATTTTGTGACTGGAGATCAGGACGACATCTACGACATCAGCGAGAGCAGCTACATGGTCACTGCTGCCTCCGATCCCAACGAACCCGGTGGCTATATTCACAGCGGTGCATTTCTATTAGTTGACAAAGAAAGGCGGATCAGAGGTGTCTATGATGGCACAGTCCCGGAGCAGGTGGATTTGCTTATGAAGGACATTGACAAGCTCCTAAAAGAGACGCAAGGCTAGATGAGACTGATCACCGTCGCTGTTCTTGTGTTTGCATCTGTTTTCATGATCCAATGTGATTCTGGTAAGCAAGGTGAGGATGCGGGCATCTATGAAGGCATGGACTTTCGTACCCGAATAAGGATGCGGCAGTACATGGTGCAAGGAAAGCAGCTCTATCAGATCCACTGCGCCAACTGCCACGGGGATGACGGCAAAGGGCTCGGAAAGTTGATCCCACCGTTGGCAAAAGCTGACTACTTCCTCAAAGACCTGAATAGGGCGATGTGCATCAGCAGAAATGGTATCAAAGGATCTATGCTGGTCAATGAGGTAGAGTACAATCAGCAGATGCCAGATCACAAAGACCTCACACCACTGGAAATCGCCGAGATCATCACCTATGCGTCCAATAGCTGGGGAAATGTCTCAGGACTTACCGAAGTGAAGCAGGTCGAGGCGGTACTGGCGAAGTGTAAATAGCTTTCAACTTAATCTTTCGATTGTACAGTAAGTTTTCGGATCAAGTGGTCGGACCAGTTTACAGTTTATTAGAATCTTCTGCTATAGCTATGATAGACTATACCTCCGTGGTATACTGGTCAGACCACAATTAAAACCGCGCTAATGCCACATCCGAGCGTACAGATTCCTGACTTCCGCTACGCTTCATCAGGAATGACGACCTCAGGAAGCCCCTCGGAAACCCCATCATTCCAAACTGCTTATCCGTCATTCCGGCCAGCCTGTCCGGCTAGGCAGGTTTGGAGGTACGACAAGCCCGGAATCTGGATATTACAATGACCATATCAGTCGACTTTTCTCGATTGCATAGCAAGCATATTCATCAAGTGGTCGGACCAGTTTACTTAGAATCTTCTGCTATAGCTAGGGCAGACAATATCCTGCGTAGTATACTGGTCGGACCACTATTAAACTCCGCTAGTGCAACATCTAGGCATACAGATTCCTGACTTCCGCTACGCTTCATCAGGAATGACGACCTCAGGAAGCTCCTCGGAAACACCATCATTCCAAACTGCTTATCCGTCATTCCGATTTGGAGGTACGACAATACCGGAATCTGTATTTATGGAAATCTAATGGATGATCGAGTACGAGGAGGCAGGACGAGCTTATAAAATTATCTCAAGCTCCTAACTTCTAATACATTGTGTTGGGATGACCCTTTGAGTCGACTGAAAATCTAATTATTTCAATGCCTCCTCACCTGCAGAAAGCGCTTGCATCATCTGATCCCTAACTTTTTCAATGGCAGCCTTTTGATCTTTGAGATAGCTCATCACCTCCTCATGAGGCGTACCATCCTGCATGATCTCAGGATTGTACTGACGCATCCAGGCCATCATACCTTCCTGTGCCGCGGCAATTTCTACTCCCCGGGCAGCAAGGTCATTTAACCTGTTCGTATCGCTCGACTCCATGGCCCTCAACGAATCTGACAGACTCTCGATCCGCTTTTGCAGCTTTCTAAAATCTCCCATCTTCGGCATCACCTCATCATGAATGGCCATTACTTCATCACGTAAGGCTTCTCGCTCGGCCTGGCCACCATCACCACAAGAAGTAAAAACCAGGAGCCCAATAAGGGCTATTAAAAAAGTCGTAGAGAGTCTCATCGTAGTATCAATTGGCAGGCCCTTCAAGGCGCGCATCTTTGAGGATATACATCAATTGGTTAAAATCTGTGTCGTTCAGTTCCAGGGTTCCGGTCACCTTGATGGCATTAGCCGTGTACTTAATCGGATCAGCCATGTAGACTTCTGCCACTGACTCTGGGCCCCCTGACCCACAGAAGAAACAAGCCGCTACGGGCAGTGAGCTAATAATAATATGATCAGGCTTAAACATCCCCTCAAAAGGAATGATGTAACCTGGCAGGGTGATCTCTTTGCCTTCCATGGCACGGATATCCGTGCCAAATACAGGAACAAACAGTTCGCCATATTCATCCTCCGTTTTCTCATAAGACACAGCTGCCAACTTCTCCCAGTTTTGAGAGGAGAGCGTGCCTTGTGCCAGGGTGATTCCTGATAAGAAAATGAGTACTGAGAGTATAGTAAGTCTTTTCATAATTCCTTTTTTATCCTTTGGCCAACACTTTGGAAATGTCGGTTCTGTAAGCAGTAATGGCTGGTATCAACGACGCAACCACACCCAAAGCAAAACTAATAACTATGATCAATAGTTCTTCGGTGAGGAAAATCCTACCGGTAACACTCACCTGGCCTCCTTCGCTGGTCATTGAGCCGATCAACTCCACCACACCATGACCCAACACAAAGCCAGTCAAACCTCCCAGAAAGGTGATAATCATCCCTTCAAGAATAATGTGAAGGAGCAGCTTCAAACGACTCGCTCCCATAGAGCGCATGATCGCCAGATCATATTTTCTTTCTTTCAATGAATTGTACAATGCGATGAATACACTCAATCCTGCAATGAAGATGATCAGGTAGGCAAAACCTTGTACTACGTCTACCCCTATCCCCACTATATTGAGCAGTCGCGCCATCTCAAAAGCCGGAGAAGCGGCCTGAAGATTTCCTCGGGCATTGATCATTCGCGGCATCTGCACAGCCGCCATTGGCCCTCGGAACTGCAGGATCAGTGAGGTGATTTCTTTCCCTTCCAGATCATGGTAGACTTTGATACCGAATGGATTCTCGATAAGCTCCTCTTCGGAGTGCTCGTGTGCATGTTCTTCTTCCTCACCTTCCTCTTCATAAGCATGCATGATCCAAACACTCTCGATATTGGTCATGATCAGGTTGTCCAGGGCTGAATTAGAAGGAGCAAGAATGCCAACCACCTTGTAGTTGTGATCCTCGTGCACATGGCCTCCTTCACTCATCCCATGTTCACCACTAAACTCATCCCCTATACTCAATCCAAGTGTCCTGGCTGCCTGACTTCCAAGGGTCACTTCCAGATCTTCAGACCAGAGTTTACCTTCAGCTATTTCCCCGCCATAGAGCTCGACATATTTGGCATTGGTACCCACTATTCTGATAGTCTGGTAGCTGTCACCCAAAGCCAGTGGAATCGCCCCGGCAATGAGCCTGTTTCGGCTCAACCAAATCGCGTCTTCAAGTGGAATATTCCCGGTAGGAAAATCAATATGGAAAATATTACACAGGATAATCTGAAGTGGGCTGCCCTTCGCTCCGACTACCATGTCCACCCCTTGCGCATTGCGGGAGAACTTGTCTTGCATCTGAGTGCTCACCAGAAGGAGCACCACAATGATTGCGATACCAAAGCCCAGCAAAAGTGTGTTAAGCAGCGTATTGAGCTTTTGCCCCTTGATGTAATTCCAGCTGAGTACGATCAGATTCATAACGTCAATTGGGTTTTGATGCGGTCTTTGATGCGCTGATCGTGGGTGGCGATGATTAGGCTCGCCTGATTGTCACTGGCCTGCTGCTCGAGTATGTCGAGTACGCCGAAGGCATTCTTGTCGTCGAGGCTGGCCGTAGGCTCATCGGCCATCACGACCTTGGGCTTGTTGAGCACAGCACGCGCGATAGCTACGCGCTGCTGCTGGCCCTGGCTGAGCTCATAGACCTTAGCATTGGCCTTACCAGAAATGTCGAGTGCGGAAAGCACCTGATTGATCCTGCTTTGATCTTGGGGAAGATGGGCAAGGTATTGCGCCAGCTT
This sequence comes from Cyclobacteriaceae bacterium, assembly GCA_965229505.1. Taxonomy (GTDB): domain Bacteria; phylum Bacteroidota; class Bacteroidia; order Cytophagales; family Cyclobacteriaceae; genus UBA6059. The sequence goes on along the minus strand of OZ245881.1, from coordinate 3,000,587 downwards.
CAGGTTGTCTTTTACGGATAGGGTATTGATGAGATGTGGCTTCTGAAAAATGAGGCCTATGTTCTTTCCTCGGAAACTGTCCAGTTTTGCACCTCCTAGTTGCGGTAGCGACGTGCCGGCCACTAGTAGCTCCCCCCGCTGTGACTTTAGCAGACCAGCCAATAGGTGGAGTAGTGTCGTCTTACCACAGCCCGAGCCACCGAGGATCAGCGAATGATCACCCTCTGCCACTTCCCAATCGGGATACTGCACCGGCTGAGCACCCGTGTATTGATAACTGAGACCTTTGATTCTAACCATCGTATCTGAAAGTCTGTGAAAATACAGTGTGACTATCCGTTTACCAAACCAAACTTGACGGCTGGAAGAAAGAGGGCTTTATTGGGTATTCGATTAAGCTCAATCTAGAGTTGAGAGAGGATTTCTCTTAACTCCTTATCAGAAATATTCGCTCTTTCTGATTTATCAAAAATAGTAAGAAGGAAAACTGTGTTTCCAATGAACTGAATATAGGTAACTACCCGAGCACCTCCAGATTTGCCTCTTCCTTTTGATTTGATCGCTAGCCTTACTTTGTAGCAATCCTTACCCAGTGAGACTCCCTCTGTTGGTTTGTGCTCTAAAGTTTTCAACAGTATCGTCAAGTCCGACTTGAGGGAAGGGTATTTCTTATAAAGCCTTTTGAACTCCTTCTTGAATTCAGATGTAAGCCTTAATTCAAAGTTCATCAAGGAATTCCTGGGCAGACTGAAGTTTAATTTTACCTTCTTGATGAAGTTTCACCTCTTTCAAGCTCTGCTCAAGGCTCAGTAAAGCTTCCTCTTTACTGAGCTCTGTTTCATCTTCGCTGTTTTGAATCTTAACGAAATCGAGACTTTTAACGAAGTTGACGAAAGCAGAAGCTTTACTGTCCTTTATGTCTAAAGTTATTTTCATCTTGATACCTGTTAGTCTCAAAGAATAAGATCGTGTAAAGATAACTTAATCATAGGTATCTCTTCAAGCGAGGACATCAAGACATTCTTATCGCCTTCCAGCCTTCCTCCGCTCCAACCAATCCCCTAAAGCAATGCCCGTCGCAAAAGGCCATGGCCTGACCTTTTCAATCGGGATGATCTTGTAGTCGGCTAGCTCGTCACCCATGGTTATATCGCCTTTGGCAGTCACATGATAAGCTAATATCAACTCGTTCTTTTCGAAGAAGCTGTAGTTGCCCACGAAGCTTTGGATCTCTCCTTCCAGCCCAAGCTCCTCTTTGAGCTCCCGAAGCATCCCCTGCTCGGGTGTTTCGCCCTTTTCGAGATAGCCGGTGACAAGACCATACCATTCTTTGGGCCAGCCCACATTCTGGATGAGGATGATATTGCCAGCGAATTCGATGATACCAGCTACTACGGGAATGGGATTATTCCAGAAGATTTGATCACACTCCTCGCTGGAGCAGACCTGCCGGAGGTAGTCGTCTTTCTCTTTCTCCATTAGCGGATATCCACATTTTTGACAGTAAGCCGCTCTCATTTTGCCACGGCCTTTAATATCCTTCGGATCTGACGCTCATGACGGTCGAAGTGAAAATTGAAGAAATCCAGGGTGTGATGCATATTGACTCGGCCGGCCACAGGATGTCTAAAGATGCCCTTTTGCTGCAAATCTTCAGGAAGTTGCTCCATCAGCTCATGAATAGAATTGCGCACTTTCACCCAATCCTTATCCAGGCTTTCTAGCGTAAGACCGGCAGATGGCTTTGGCAAACTAGAAGGAGCCTTAAACTTAATTCCAGTTGCAAAAGTGTACCTCAGCATGTGCAGTTTCAGCGCCGCTACCTTTGAGTAGGGCGGTATCAGCTCCGGCTTCTGGGTTTTCTTTCTGATATACTGACCGGTTCCCCACTCGGTGATGTATAGATGATGAAGACACTCGATCACCGACCAGGCACCTTGCTTTTCCGGTAGGTTGAGTACTTCTTCACTATAACCTGACATCTCAGTCAGCAGTCGTTCTTTCCTTGCTTCCAATTCCTGGAAGCGCTTCTCGTTTTTTGCAATCATGTGTCTGTGGTAATGATAAACTTATATTGGTGGTCGCTGAGATCAGCGAAAATGTGAGGGTAATACTTCTTCAACTCCGCGATAAACAGCTCACGGGGCAGGTCAGCAAACGTACCATACTCGTGCTTGTACTCCATAAACTGTCGCCCTGAGCTGTTGTACTCCTGAAAGAGCGAGTCGTGCCGACCGTCAAATTCAAGCGGCTCGACCTGGTAGTGCGCACACAGCTCCTTGTTGAAGGCAGGGGTCGCTTTGACCCATTGACCGTCGAGGTAGAGCTCAGCATAGCCATGGAAGACGAGTAGATCTGTTTTGAGGTATTTGAGCACCTGCTCCACGCCGATGTGATTTTTGACGATCCCAAAACCAAGCCGCGAAGGAATGCCGAGCACACGAGCGCATGCCGCCAGCAGATTGGCTTTCTCTACGCAGTAGCCGCTGGACTTCTTGAGCAAGCTAGACGCCTTGAGACCCTCTTTGGTGAGTACCAGGTCGTACGGGTTGTACTTGAAGCCGTCACGAATAGAATAGTACAACTCCACGGCCTGATCGATCGGCGCATTTGCGGTAGCGTGCCCCCGTGCATAGGCGATCACGGCGGGATGATCTGCATCGATGAAGGCTGTCGGCCTTAGGTATGGCTGTAGTCCTTCATCCATGTTGCGCCTTTTTCATTTGTCCAATCAGTTCGATCTGGTGATCAGCCGCCACCTGCAGGTAGTAGGCGTCCTTGTGCAGCTTGGCGAGCAGTATCGCACCTTCGAGCGCACTGATCATGATCACGGCTTGTCTTCTGGGGTCTACCCTACCGGGAATATCTCCGAGCGCGATTGCCTCTTCGATCTTTTGCTGGATAATAGCTTCCCAGCGCTTAGCTGCCTTCTTGACGGCTACCGCCAATAGTCCATCCTGGTCGTCTACCTCCACACTGCTGTTGAGGATGGGGCAACCGCCCTTGATCGGGGGCTTGTAGATAAAGCTGCGAAACACCTCCACAAAGGCCGTCAGCTGCTCCAGCGGTGGACGGTCGTCAGTGAGCACCTCCACAAACTGCCGCTGCATCTGGCCAAAGGCGTGCCTGAATGCCTCCACGGTCAGCTCTTCCTTGTTCGCAAAGTGATTGTAGATGCCGCCTTTCTTCAAGCCGGTGCTCGCCATGACGTCCGAGATAGACGAACCGGAGTAGCCTTTGACATTGAAGATCTTGGCGGCTTCTTCTATAATATGTTGACGTGTAGTTGCTGATTTTCTCATTTACAGACCGATCGGTCTGTAATGTAGTGAGAATTGTTGGGATGGGGAAATGGGTGGGCTCGCAAGTCGACGAGAAATCCCAAAGAGCACTTGCTTAGGAAGCTCGTAGTCGCATTAAATCGATAGCTGTTTTATTCATGTCAAATTCTATAGGCATAGGACTTTTTTCTAGGCATAGGATTGGGATCTTGTGCTGGTTTGAGTGTTGTCTTGAATCATTTTTTAGAAAAGCACAACAGGATACTTGCGCTAACAGGAGGCATTTTGCCTTTCAAATTATTTTCTTAAGAGAACAAAACAATAAAATAATCATAGATTTGAAACATTTAAGACTCTAATCGAAACTAAGAACAGCATGGCATTATTATTTGAAAAGTCCTTGGCCGACGTAAGAACTGTTGATTCAAATAGAGAATATTGGTTTATAAGAACCTATTCTGGACAAACCTACACTGAATTTCATGAGAGAAACTATGTGGGTGTAGGATTCAATAATGTGCCTTATAATCTAATAAAGAACAGCCGTTCTGAAAAGGGAATATACAAAGACGATCTTAGGACTTATCTAATAAATAATTATAGCCTAAATAAAGGAGAAGCTACAAAATGGGCTAATCAACTCATTGCTTTTGAACATAAAATGTCTATTGGAGATTATGTTTTAATTCCCAATGAGAACTCGAATAAGATATGGATTGGTGAAATAGTGTCTAACACTAAAATTGTCAGGGACAGTAGAACATTTAAATTTGGGGATAACTATGAGCCATACCCAGAAAAAAGAAAAGACATAAGATGGATTAAGGAATTAAATAAGGCTGATTTTCAAGGTGACTTATCTGGAGTGTTTTTTTCTAGACAGGCAGTTACAAACATCAATGACTATCAAAATGCTATTGAGAGCCGCATCTCAAGCTTTTTTATTGTTAACAATACTGGGCATCTCCTGATCCAAATCAGGAAGGACGAAGATATTAATGCTTTCCATTTTAGGGACTTCCTAGACTGCCTCACATACTTTTATGAAGAGATATGTAAGGAAACAGGAGAGCAAGTAAATGACGACTTGTTCATTAAAATAAAAGTTCAGTCCAAAGGTAATATGATGCTGGCTGGTGTGGCCATATCAGGCCTTCTTGGGGTAGCAACTCTCTTCACTTTAGCCGATAATCCTCAAGTAAAATTAGAATTGGGTGAATACGGCTCTATTGAAGCTTCTGGAGACGGATTCTTGCAATCTTGGTCTGATTTTCTTGATGCGAATGATGAGAGGCAACAAAAGATGATTCTATTTCAAGATAGTATCGAGCAAATTAAGGCTAGAAGGAATTTAGAAGTAGACCCATTAAGTAATCAGCCTAGCGAAGATGAGTCTGAGTAAAGGGATTAGGGCATAAGCCAATCCCGTTGATATAAATAAAAGCAAGAGGCTTAGCCTGCCATCAGGAATAAACCTATCGACTCGCAATACTTTGTACGACATCAAGTATAGTGGAGTGTATGACAGGCTTAAACCCACCAAGAAAAGAGCTAGATAGAATATAATAATTACAGGTGTCATGGTGTAGCAGCGATACAAACATAACGGATTTCCACTAGAAATGTTATATTCATCAAAACAATAAAAAGCTGAAAATCAATTAGTTATAATAAAAAAGACCAACTTAAGCTCTAATCTTTCCTGTTAACCTCTTATAAGATAGGGAACTCCCCCTGCTGTCGCGTTTCCGAACGTGTGAACCTTCTTACCTGAGAATTACTGCTAGAAATAGGAGATTCCCGACGCTGCGCCTGCCTACGGCTAGGCAAGCTGGGAATGACGTGGGTATGGTTGACACTCAAGGGTCGATAGGCAAGTGTGTCGAGCACAGAATGATAGTTTTCTGTCGTCACATGACATCTAATACCTTTGACTACTTAACCCTGCAATATGAATTCCTCAACCCAATTAGCCTCTCGATTCAAAGAAGTAGTGCTCACTGGTAAGTGGGTCGCCAATACCAATCTCAAGGAACAACTCTCCGATGTGACACTCCGGCAAGCCATGCAACAGATCGGAGACCTTAATACTATTGCCAGCCTTACCTATCATTTGAATTATTATATCGCCGGGGTTCTGCACTTCTTCGAAACGGGGAAGTTGGAGATCAGAGACAAGTATAGCTTTGACTGTCCGCCGATGACTTCCGAAGACGACTGGTCGGACTTAAAGGAGCAGCTATGGTCTAATGCCGAGCTGTTTGCAGATCATGTTGCCGACATGTCAGAGGAACAGCTAGACAGTGAGTTTGTGAAGAAGGAATATGGCGACTACCGCAGAAACATCGATGGTATGATCGAGCATTGCTACTACCATTTCGGGCAGATCGTGTTGATCAAGAAGCTTCTGAAGGCGAGGGGCTCAGCCTGATCGGTTCCTTTAGCTATCCTTAGTTTGCAACTCAGGATGCTGCAAATATTGTCACCCTCGAACAATTGACAGGTAGTCCCCTTCCCTGAGCTGAGCGTCTCGCTTTGATGTAGTGAGAAATATCCAGATGAAGAAAGTTACCTTGGCTTACTCAGTCCAATTTGCTCGGCCCCAAATAAAAGCTCCATTTAGCCGAAATGTATCTGATGAACCCAGAGTATCTTTGTTTAATAGCAAAAAGCCAATTATGGCCAATGAATAAAAAGCAGCACATTCTTCCCGGAATATTCTTCCTGACAGCTTTCATGCTGGTAATTTTCTTTGATTCCGTCTTATCTATGATCACGGACATAGGTGAACATTACGTGAGCAGTGATGGAAGCATTGACGTCAAAGGTGCCTTCCTACTCAAGCTAGTGTTGTCGGTGACAATTTTTTCATTATTTATAGTGGGAATCTCAGTCTACTTCAATTTAACGAGTAAGATGATGTCCATCAGCCAACAGCTTGTTGACTGGGCGGCCCTGCGCCAGTTTTTCCTTACAGACGACATCTGTAATAAAAAATGGCTGCCGCTGTTTTCAGTAATTATTACCACGGTCTACGGTTCTCTATTGCTTGCTTATGTACAGCAATTTGGGCCACCACCAGCTGAAGGTATAATGGAAGAGCTAAGTTCGTTGCTCTTTCTATTTTCCGGAATAATACTTGTTACGGCTGTCGTTCCCTTAAAAAATATCAAATTACAAACAGACATGCGCAGAGACGTAACCCTAACGCTCGTCATATCAGCAGGGTGCATGTTCTTCATATACGGTGAAGAAATCAGTTGGGGACAAAGGATATTTGGTTGGACTGCTGAAGGAGTTTTTGAGGAGTATAACTGGCAGCAAGAGACTAATACTCATAATTTCTTCAATCCTCTTTTCAGGTTCATTTATCCGATTGTTGGAATCGGATCACTTATCATGCTCTGTTTCATTTGGTTCTTCCCTAAGGATAGACCCTATTTCTATCAGCTATTTATTCCTCCCCCGTATTTCTTTTTTGTTATTGTTTTCATGGCTGCCTCTACATTTCTTCATACCGAAATCTATGAGCAATTGTTAGCTCTATTTCTTTTGCTTCACAGTTTCAGAATATTGGTTAGTCTTAAGGAGATGCCTCGAACATAAACACGGTTGGCGTGTGCTACCATAAGATTACCTTTTTCTTACCTGAGTCCTCATCTTCCCTGGTCTGAGCGTCTCGCTGAGACTTCAATTACTACCGAGCGTTGGTGTGGTAGAATCACCATAGGCCGTCTCTACAAGTCATGCCGAAGGGATCTTATCGATTTTAATAACTTTGCTATAAAGATTCCGAGCTATTGGTCTAGTGTTTTTGATGCTCGGATTCAAAGCTCTATTTTCGTTTATCAAACTGAGCCTATTGTTTAGACTCACGAGTATTTCAGCATCGAAAAATGTACAATTTGGAGTGTGGCTGACCTTCCTCACTTTATACAGAATTGATCAAAATTGAATAAAGCCTATATTACTGGAGTGACGGGGCAAGACGGATCTTATCTTGCCAGATTGCTACTCTCAAAAGGATATGAAGTCGTTGGCGGTTATCACGACCCTTCAGAGGAATCATTGTACAGGCTAAAGCTCCTCGGAATAGAGAATCATATTGAACTTGTTCAAAATGACCTCCTGGATGTTGTGGGTCTCAAGCGCATCATCTCAAGAACGCAACCCACAGAAGTCTATAACCTTGCTGCTCAGAGTTTTGTCCATCAGTCTTTTGAAAAACCCGTCCATACCGGGAATGTTACTGGTTTGGGTGTTCATAACCTTTTGGAAGCTATCCGCGACATCAAACCAGATATTCGCTACTATCAAGCATCATCATCTGAGTTGTTTGGTCACGCGGGGCATTTTCCCCAAAGTGAAGCTACGCCTTTTAAGCCCAGAAGTCCTTACGGGATAGCCAAGTTATACGCTCACTGGGCTACTATAAATTATCGAGAATCTTATAATCTCTTTGCGGTAGCGGGGATTCTCTTTAATCATGAATCTCCATTAAGGGGAGTGGATTTTGTCACACGGAAAATCACTACTTCCGTGACAAGAATCAATGCCGGACTTCAACACCAACTCGAAATTGGCGCCTTAGATGTTAGGCGTGATTGGGGTTACGCCCCTGAGTATGTGGAAGGAATGTGGAAGATGCTTCAAAATGAGGTGCCTAAAGATTATGTTTTATCGACCGGAGAGACTCATTCAGTAAGAGAGTGGATTGAAAGCTCTTTCGCATATGTGGGTATACCTTTAATCTGGGAAGGGGGGGGAATAAATGAGCAGGGCCTGGATGGAAGAACTGGCCAACTGCTAGTCAAAGTAAATCCTATTTACTATCGTCCTGCTGAGATCAGTGCTTTAGTCGGTGACTCGGCATTAGCCAAGCAAGAAATAAACTGGAAACCCAGTGTTAAATATCAAAAATTGGTAGAAATAATGATGGAAGCGGAAATTAATAGAATCAATAACCTGAGCTATGTTTAGCAGCGTTAAACTAAAACTCTGGCGCTTCTATTTAAGAATAAAAAAAAGAAATATTGAGAATTTCGTGATTGAGCGAATAGAGTGTCAGGGTCTTGAAAAGTCAACCGAACAACTCATTGTTTTAGCAGGCTGGTACCACTTTAGCAAATCAAAAGTCGCTCCAAGCCTAGCGGTAATTGTAGATGACGGATTATACAAACCTCTGTCAGTCAACATACGCAGATACGATGTGCAAAGGACGTATGGTTCAACACAATACCCTAACGGTTTTTCGATTTCATTCTTAGTGAAAGCCTCTGCTACTGAAGTCGTGGTGGTAAATGAATTATCTGATTCAGAACTCTATTCTAGGAAAATTGCTGATATACCCATCAAAACTGTAGTAGATCCTATCGGAAAATCCGAGATTTCATGGGTAGCCAAGATACCGATGGATGTACGCACCAAGCTAGCGGAAAAGCACCAAAATGATGGATATCTGGTTGGGGCTTATACCAGCAATCAAATGATTTATGACCTCTTGAAATATTTTTGTCGGCCGACACAACAAAAGGAAGGTTATAACATCATCAGTTATGTTTCGGGCACGTTTGGCGTTGCTGAAGCTGGAAGAGCGTTTATTGATTACCAGATTAAAAAAAATATCCCAATTGCCCTATTCGACTATTGCGCAAGTTGGCATAATTCGATATCCAGGCAGGAAGAAGAGAAATACATCTCTCTGTACTTTCAATCTTTTATCTACGACACCAATATTTTTCTTATTGATATTCATGAAGCGCAAAGGATAAAAGAAGTAGTACCCGAACTTTTCGAGAACAAAAGGAGTGTTACTTCATTTTGGTGGGAATTTGAAACAGGTTTTGAAAAAAACATTCCCGTGCTCAATCAATTCGATGAAGTGTTTGTTTTTAGTGAGTTCATATTAAACATCCTCGCAAAAGCAAAGAGAAGGAAGTTCGCTATTACCAAAATAGCGTATCCCTTTTATGAAAACTGGAGTCTTGAGTCCGATAAATCAGTGTTGGCCAAACAATACAACCTTGAAGGAGAATTTCTTTTTTTCTTCAATTTTGATTTTTCAAGTAGCTATGCAAGGAAAAACCCATTGGCAAGCTTGAAGGCCTTTTATCAGGAGTTTCAACATCAAGACAATGCCATGTTCGTCTATAAAGTAAGCAGCGCCGACCGCCATAGAGATGCCTATGGAGAATTCCTAGATTCGATCAATCAATACAACCTTCAGAACAAGGTCTTGGTAATAGATGACTCATTGACAAAGAATGAATTCATGTCATTGCTAAATACCATGGATTGCTATGTTTCCCTTCATAGAGGTGAGGGGCTTGGACTAGGAATTCTGGAAGCATTAGCTCTTGAAATACCCGTCATTGCCACCAATTATGGTGGCAATACTGAATACATGGATCATCCATTGGCTCACCCTGTCAACTACAAACTAGTTCCATGTGTCGATGATTTTCATCTTTATGCAGATGTGAAAAAATGGGCTGATCCGAACATTGATCAAGCTTCTATTATTATGAGAGAGATTTACGAAAATGTCATGGAAGTTAAACTGACTAATCAAGGTTAGGAGTTCATACCAGGAAGCCTGACAATTCTAGATGCCAATATTCTGACCTTAAGTCCCATAAGTCCAACCACTCCATCCAGTGCGTTTTCCGAAACCATGTCCTTGACCTTACCTGAACCGGGGTTCCTGCTGTGAATTCATATTCTGGAGCGTATGTGTTAAATCCGCACTCATATTCTATTGATCTAACCAAAAGGGACTCATCAATTATTGAGATCAGGAAATTGGAGATGCGGCCTGATTTATCTTTAATTGCCAAATAATATGGGCAAGTCAACTTTCATGAAAGGAATTGGTAAAACCTATGTCATGGTGATCACAACAGTGGGTGTGGCTTTGGCGGTAGGTAGAGGTGGCTATGAGATCGGCAAAGACATGGCTGAGAAGGTCAGTGATGCCGAGAAACTCAACTTGCATCAGTCGAACCTTCAGCTCAACCAGAGAGTGAGGCTGTTGGAAGACTCCCTCCTCACCCTCACAGCAGTCAACCAACCCGAGCGCTTCGAATCGGATGGTACCAATACCCCGCCTGGCGTCAATAGCAACCCTAACCAGTACGAATATTTCCAGGGGAACATTCGATTTGGCAATTCTTTTTTGGATAGCAAGACCCATGCGTCTATATCCATCCTTTCCGCCAACTCTGACAATACAGGGGCCGCTTTCATTTCGCTTCCGGATAAGAAAACCTCCAACAAGCGCTCCAAGCCGATTGATGTGGCTCCAGGCCAGCAATGGGAATTTGAATATGAAGACAAAACGTATATTCTAATCCTTGAGAGTATTCAGTGGATAGGCAGTGATTTTTCGGCCAGGGTGAGAGAGAAATAAGTATCAAGTAAAGGATCGCCGGCAACACCTATTTGTTGCATGATCCGACCGCAAAAAAGACAGAAAACATTTTATATCTCAAGTCGATCGATGGAGTGTAAATAATTATAAATTCATAGCTACTACCACTTAACTTAAAGAATAATTAAATTAATTCTAGCCTAAAAATTGCAAATTTAGCATTAGGACAGGTTGACAGCTGTCGGACAATTACTTTAATCAAGTGGAGACCAGAAACCACAATAAAACGGGGCACCTCCGAAAAGCCAGATGAGTAGGGAAAAAATAGAATAAGTATGGATTTTAAAACAGAACAGGAAGAGTTTTGGGCTGGAGAATTTGGCAATGATTACGTAGAAAGAAATAATAACCCAACCGGGATCGCCCGCAGAACTGCTTTGTTTTCGAAAATTTTCTCTAGAGCTATGAAAATAAATTCAGTTCTTGAATTTGGTTCCAATATAGGGTATAATCTCAAGGCAATAAGAAACATTCTGCCTAATACAGATGTCAGCGCAATAGAGTTAAATACAAAAGCCATCCAAGTTCTAAAGGCTGGCATACATGATGCGACTGTTTATGAAGGGTCAATATTGGATTTCGATTCTAAAGACTTAGGAATGCATGATCTTACTTTTACCGCTGGAGTTCTTATTCACATTAATCCTCAGAAGTTGCCTGAGGTATATGCTAAACTCTATGAATGCTCCAATCGATACATCATGATTAGAGAATATTACAGCACAAAACCGGTCGAAATTGACTATCGGGGAAATGCAAATCGCCTTTTTAAACGAGATTTTGCTGGTGAATTGATGAATTTGTACCCAGAATTAGAATTGGTGGATTACGGATTCCAATATCACAGAGATTATAATTTTCCTATGGATGATGCAACTTGGTTTTTACTACGAAAAACAAGTTAGGAATATGATTGACAGGTTAGTTACCAGTTTGTATACGTTAGACTAGTTTTCTGACTATTCCAATATAGAGAAATAATTCACCAGTCTAAATAATCGTGCTTGACCGACCCCACTTCCAACAAGGAAAATGATGTCTTAAATGAACAAGTTAGTGACCATTGTAGTATTCAAAGAGATGTGATTCCCGTCCTAGCAATTCGAATGTTAGCACTATTAATACTACTTTGACTATTCTTAACCAACTACGTCAATCCTTTTTCTGAACCTGATACTATAAAAATAAACCCGACCAACTCGGCCGGGTTTCATTTGCTGGCTGCTGGTAAGTACTAAAGTGTAGAAGGGTCAATCTTACCCAGCCATATCTGCCTTCCTTTTTCGCCTCCATTTCCTATGTAGATGCGCTTAGTACCACCTTCTATGGCGATGGACGGTGTACCGATGGAGGGGATGCGGTAGAGGGTGAAGTCATCGTTACCCAGCTTCTTCAGGTCTTCGACAGTACCACTCGCCACATCGAATTTTGCGATAGCTCCGGTCAATCTGGGAATCCAGGTCGTCTCGGTATACTCGTACCCACCTGAGGTCCATGAGCTCACATACTTGTCCACGCGCTTCACACCATAGATATTCCAGTACATGGAGCCATTACTACCCTGGAATACCTCTCCCTCATCTGGGTAAAATCTTGGATCAGTCAATGGATCGATAGCTCCTGCTATACCGGCCTTATCCTTGACTGACTCTAGTCCATAGAGTCGCTTGAAGCTACCATCAGCAGCGAAGTGGAACAGAAAAAAGTCCTTGTACAGCGGCTTTGTGGATCTGGCGTCCAGACTCCAATCCTGCGCACTAACGAATATGTCACCATTAGACGAAAAGTTGAAATTCCTGAACTCGACCTTCCGACCGTCATACTCGATGAGCTTTTTCTGTGCGTCTGGTTTAGCAGCTACTGCATTCATCTCGTCTAACGTAGGCCCGGAAACAAAGTCCACATTATCTCCGGTGACTTTTAGTATTTGAAAAGCATCTTGCTTGCCCGTACCGATGATTGCCATGTAGCCCTGCAAATCCTCGTTGACACCTTTAGTCTCACCTGGACCATAAACATATACCGAACCATCTTTTTGCACTGACCCCAGGATATCCCAGTTGTTGACGTGCGTTTTAAAGGAGGCCCTGTTCTTAATTTCGCCGGTTTGAGATAGGCGGACATAGGTCCAGTCGTTCACCTCAGGTGAGGCGTTGACCTTGGCCTTATACACGCCCTTGCCTCCTGCTGCTGCATAGATCATTATCAAATCGCTGGTACCATCCGGATTCGTCACCCATCCGCCATAAAACTGCTTTTGATAATAGTCGAAAGATATAGGAGGCAATTCGGTCTTTACCATATCCGGGGTGACCCGCTGGATTTTATAGCCCTCTGTGGAGAATGTTTTAGTCAATATCCCGCTGATGTAGATGAGATCACCTGACATGGGATCGTTGTAGTGCATGGCATATGGATTCATGGTCAGCTTGCCCAGTAGATCTTTGGTCTTCATCTCTTCGAGCACCTTTGACTCAGCGTTATACTTTGCGTTTTGCCAATCATAAGTGTAGGTGATTTCGGTTTTCTCCAGTTTATTGCTGGTAAGCCCTACAGCCAGCTGAAGACTGGTCTGTACTATCCGCTCGCCTCTGAAGTTCGGATGAGTCTGAGCGATCTCAACGGTAGGTCCATCCTTATAGTCTCCCTCTACGTCGATTTCATCAGTGATCGTTTCTAAATGGTTTAGGTCATAGTCAAAGATCAATCTGTTCTTAACAAGATATTTTTTCTTTGACTTAGTGACATAGACCAACTCAAACTGGCCTTTGTCATCATCCACCACTATATCATTGGGGTACCCCAATACGGCAGCAGTACCTGCCTCCTTCTTATCCAGGTCGAATATGACCTCCTTTTCCAGAATTTGCGCGGATAGCTGAAGGCTGAGTAGCACCAATGCAGCTACCGCAATTGTTACATTTTTCATTGTTCTTTGATTTAGGATATGTGAATACTTCATGATCATTTGTGTTTTTGTGACAGGCTATGCTTCACCAGACCAACGATATTGTTGGTGCCTGTTTTGAGATAGATATTTTTGCGATGCGTCTCTACCGTGCGCTGGCTGATACGTAGCTGACTGGCAATACTCGCATTGGACTGCTCCTCGAGTATCAGTCGTAGTATTTCTCTTTCTCTGGGTGATAGGTTTGAAGACATGGCCTTTGATGTTTTAACCAAAGGTCTTGATACCCTTTGCCTGATGCATCAGGGGATTTCCGTATTTTCCCTTAGGGGGTTTCCCCTACCGGAATTGGGCTAGGTGGTTGCTATGACTCATGGACGATAGGCTAAAGTAAGATGCTATTCAAAATCAATTCATAACCACCCCGCCAGCTCCTTCCATTGGATAAATTATCGAACTGTTTTTAATGAAATCATGAGGCCTATTTAATCAGTATCGAAGGTATTTGGACTTAGCATGCAAAGAGCTTTGAGTAGCTATCCCAACTTGCTACTTTCGCCACGGATATATGAAAACTGCCTTCATAACTGGAATAACAGGACAAGATGGTGCCTACCTGGCCAGTCTACTCTTATCAAAGGGGTATACAGTGATTGGCGGCTATCATAATGGTCACCGTGGGATTGAAAAACTTCAATATCTAGGAATCGAAAAAGAAATTGAATTAGTCGAAATTGACCTCTTTGATACCGCTGGACTTAAAACCATTATATCAAAATTTAAGCCCACGGAAGTCTATAATCTGGCAGCTCAAAGTTTTGTCTATAAATCATTTGAAGAGCCACTTCACACAGGCAATGTTACAGGTTTGGGTGTTCATAATATATTGGATGCTATTCGAATGACTAACATCGAAACCCGATTTTACCAGGCCTCCTCTTCAGAGATTTTTGGTCATGCCAAAGTAACGCCGCAAAACGAATCCACACCGTTCCATCCGAGGAGTCCTTATGGTATTGCAAAGCTCTACGCGCATTGGGCTACTGTGAACTATAGAGAATCGTACGACATCTTTGCCGTGGCTGGGATTCTTTTTAATCATGAGTCTCCTTTGAGAGGAGAGGAATTTGTCACAAAAAAAATAGCACGATCAGTTGCAAGAATATCAGAGGGGCTTCAGGATCATTTGGAAATTGGCGCACTTGATGTGAAGCGGGACTGGGGTTATGCGCCAGAATATGTAGAAGGCATGTGGAAGATGCTTCAAAACACGCTACCCAAAGACTATGTACTGTCAACGGGTGAGAATCATTCTGTAAGAGAATGGATAGAGGCTTGTTTTGCATTAGTAGATATTGCTATCAGTTGGGAAGGACAGTGTGAATGCGAGGTAGGAAGAAATTTATGCAATGGGCAGTTGTTAGTAAAAGTGAACCCAGCCTTCTACCGCCCGACCGAAATAAATGCGCTAGTTGGGGACTCTTCTTTAGCTAGCAGAGAGCTGGATTGGAATCCCAAAGTTAAGTTCAATAAGTTGGTAGAAATCATGATGATGGCCGAATTGCAAAAGGTCAGATCCATTACAAATAACCAGGGTCTTGATTCAGAAAATTAAAAATTGGTTCTCAAGTAATAAGGAGGAAAGAATTGAGAGATGTCATTTGGACAGTAAACTCCTGTTTCGATTGGAGAGGCAGCAGTTCATTACTATCTCCGGTTGGTATCATGATAGCGTCGGCGAAAAAACTCCCCGGTTATCCATATTTTTTGATGAAAAAAGTAAGAGATCACTGCCCCTAAATACAGCTCGTCCTGACGTGCAAGAAGCGCTCGGAGCTACGAAATATATGAATGGGTTTAATGTCACCATTCCGGTCATCGACGCTGTTGTATGCCTTGATATTGTCAACGAAAAAACTAAAAAATGTCTGGTTTCATTAAATGTCTCTGAATTATCAATGACGGAAATGCCGGCCAGCATAATCCGATCCACCCGCTGGCTCAACAAAACCCCAAGAAAACTGAGAATCAGTCTTTCAAAAAAATATCAAGGTGACGATTATATGGTTGGTTCACCCACCAATCATGAGTTCATGTACAATTTATTGAAGTACCACTCGCGACCCAATTCGCATAGAAACGGTTATAATATTTTCAGCCATGTATCAGGTGCATTTGGTATAGCAGAGGCAGGCAGGGCGCTTATTGACTTCCATATAGATCAAGGAGAAAGCATATCTCTCTTTGACTATTTTGTACCTCAGCACCCGAGTATATCTCAGGTAGAGGAAGCAAGGTATACTTCCCTGTACTACCAGCCTTTCCAGTACCATACCAATCTATTCTTAATAGACGTTCATGCGGCCTTGCAGGCAAGGGATGCTGTACCCGAGCTTTTCCTTAACAAGAGAAATATCACCTCATTTTGGTGGGAATTCGAAACTGGATTTGAGGATACATTACCAGCTCTCAACCAATTTGATGAAGTACTGGTCTTCAGTGATTTCATTCATGGTATTTTAAGTAATATTCCCAATCGTGAATTTAAAATAACCAAAGTGAGGTATCCCTTTTATAATAAATGGACACTTGACAATGGAACTCCTGCAAGTGTAAGTAAGTACAAGCTAGAAGGTAAATTCTGCTTTTTCTTCAACTTTGACTTTCACAGTAGCTTTAATAGAAAGAATCCAATGTCAAGCCTTGAGGCTTTTCACAGAGAGTTTGTCTCTGAAGAAAACGTCATATTTATTTATAAGACCAATAACAGCTCTCATCATAATGACAAGTACATTGAGTTTAGCAATGCTATCGAAAAACTCAACCTAACAGATAGGGTGATTGTCCTGCAGGAGTCGCTTACCAAGAACGAGTTTATGTCCACCCTGAACAAAATGAATTGTTATGTATCACTGCACAGAGGAGAGGGTCTGGGCCTGGGGATTCTGGAGGCATTAGCCTTGAATAAACCAGTAGTCGCCACAAACTATGGAGGTAATACTGAATATATGAATCATCCATTAGCCCATCCGGTAAACTATACATTAGTAGACTGTGATGACGATTTTCCTGTCTACAAAAACGTGAAACAATGGGCACAACCTGATATTGATCATGCTGCACGTTTAATGCGATCTGTCTATGAGGAGTTTCAAAATGAAAAGTAAATAAACCTATTCTTGTGGTTTGCTATCTTAACTACGTAAGGGGAGTTATTGCCAATGAAGCTCCATTGGGAAAGACAAATGTCATGAGTTTATCTGACACATGTGATCTGTGAACCAACATTTTATTCTTCCCTGAATTTTGGATTACGTTGATCCTCCGAGCAAAAAAAATGAAGATTAGAGCTGCTAATAGTTCTATGAGACGCTGAAAAAGGTAAAATTATGGTTGTCTACGAACTTTTATCTTATAAGTCAACTCCCAGTTTTCCCCATTGTCGGTAGACTGGTATACCCATTTTAGATAATGATTGGGTGACAGAATTTCATCTACAGTCTTGACATCAAAAGCCTCTTTACCACTGTAGCCACCCTTTACCATTGTGATCATTTGATCACCAGCTTGCCACACGGTAAACTCATGCCAGCGCTGCGCATCAGCATTTAGGAAGAGGGCTCGCCATTCGTGATTCAAAGTATCGTAGCTACGGATATCCGTTGAGAAAAAACCATTGGACGCAGTAAACTCGGTTTGGAAGGTCTTATGGTCTTCGAGGAATCTGCCGATCACTTCAGACTCAAAGTCCAGCTTGACTAGCTCGCCTTCCTGCACCATCTCTATTTCGTTGCTCCATACGCCTCGATAGTAATCCATTTGCGCTAGCTCAGGTATGGAAGGGTCGGCATAGCCAAAGTCACCGTCCTGCGCGGACAGGATGAAGGTGAAGAGGAGAATGGGGATAGTGGTTATCATCGTAGCAGGTTTGTTGAGTTTGAAAGTAGCGGTTCTCTAGGTGTTAAACACAGGCGCTGGCCACTACCCTGTCCAAGCAGATGGAAATGGACAGTGACGAGAGCCGCGGCATAACCTCAAACCAACGATCCCGTTGGTAAACATGTAAATCGAAATATCATGCAAAAAGAAGTCAAAGCCGGCATTGCCATAGGGATAGCGGTAGGAGTAGCTGTAGGTGTAGCCACTGGCAATGTTGGTCTATGGATAGCCGTAGGACTGGCCGTTGGTGCCGGAGTAGGCACTACCAAAGCCAAACAAAATAAAGAAAAGGAAGAGTAGAGATTTGTCATACCCCAGGTTGTACTGTACTTCTCCGTTTAAGTATCTTGTGATTTTACTGTTCTCTCCAGAAGACTAAATGCTCCCAACCAAATCCCGTCGGCTAGCAGCAATCATGTTTACCGATATCGTCGGCTATACGGCGATGATGCAACAGGACGAAGCTAAGGCCATTGCCGTGAGAGCCAAGCATCGCAAAACTTTCGAGAAATTTCACTCACAGTACACCGGAGAGATACTCCAGTACTACGGAGACGGTACATTGAGCATCTTTCAAAGTGGGGTTGAGGCGGTCGAATGTGCCATCTCCATACAGCAGGCATTCACAGGCGAAAATGCCGTACCCCTGCGCATTGGCATCCATATGGGAGACATCATAGCGGACGGTACCGAGATCTATGGAGATGGTGTCAATATAGCCTCAAGAGTAGAAGGCCTGAGTATAGCCGGATCAGTGCTCATTTCTGGTAAGCTCAATGAAGAGCTTCACAACCAAAAGCATATCTCTACCATCTCCCTTGGCCACTTCGATTTTAAGAACGTGGCTACTCCTGTTGAGGTATTTGCAGTCAACAATGAAGGGATCGCTCTGCCAGATGCACAGCGCCTTAAGGGTAAACAAAAGGCTCCCCAGTTCACGGTAGCGGTGTTGCCCTTGGTCAACATGAGTGCTGATCCTGATACGGAGTACTTCAGCGATGGTATGACCGAGGAGATCATCAACGCCCTGGCTAAGATCAAGCCACTCAAGGTGACCTCTCGCACTTCGAGCTTCCATTTCAAAGGCAAGAACCTGCCCATCTCCCAGATCGGGGAAGAACTCAATGTGGCCATTATTCTGGAAGGCAGTATCCGGTTGTCTAAAAACAGGATGCGGCTTACCGCCCAGCTTATTGATGTGGCTGAAGATTTTCATTTCTGGTCCGAAACGTTCGACCGCATTATCGATGATATTTTTGAAGTGCAAGATGAGATTAGTCTGTTAATTGCAGATAAGCTGCGTGAGCACATTGGCCATTTTGATATTGACGAGCAGCTTGTCGAGAAGCCACCTATCGAACTTGATGCGTATCAGCAATACCTCAAAGGCCGCTATCATATCCTGAAAATGAGCCGCCCCAGTATAGAAAAGGGCATCCAATTGATGGAGGAAGTCATCACAGCACAACCGGACTATGCACTCGCCTATCTCGGTGTGCATCTCGGCTACACCATGCTCGCCACCCTGGGTCTGGAGCCAGCCCACGAGGCGTTTGGCAAGGCTCATCCCTATTTGGAAAAGGCCATTACACTAGATGAGAACCTACCGGAATGTCAGCTGCAGCTCTCTTATATCAGCTTTCTACAACATTGGGATCTCAAGTCTACTTACGAGCATCTTGCCAGAGCCTTCGAAATCCGACCCAGTGTCGAATATTATCAATCCATGGCGTCCATGCTCTCTTCAGAGGGTAAGCCAAAAGCCGCTATGGAATATATCGACATTGCCCTGCAACTCGATCCCTACTCGGCCATCAATGCACATCTGAAAGGGTTCACCTATTATGTCCAGCAGCAATACGACAAGGCGATTATCTGGTTCGAAAAAAGTCAAAAATCAGAATCAAAGTTCCTTGTCTCTACACTCTATCTCGGACAAGCTTTATTGCTTTCCGGTAGGGAAAAAGAAGCGCTGGACTACTTCGAAAGTCTGGCTGGAGATCAGGCTGCTGACCTTATGAAAACAGGCGGCATTACGCTCTCCCATGCCGTGATGGGCAATAAAGCTATCGCCGCTAAAGGTCTGGAAGAATTGGAAGCCGCGCTCCAAACAGAGCTGATGGACAAGGCGTTGAACCTTCTCATCATGATTTACGCTAGTCTCGGTGAGGTTGAGCGGGCACTCGAGCTCACTGCTCAAGGCATTGAAAGTCGCCTACCGATGATGATCTTTCTCAAGGAGGAACCGATAATCAAACCACTTTGGTCTAATGCGAAGTTCAAGGCGCTGATGAATCAGATTTTTGGTGATGCTGAAAACGGGTCGCCCACGGAAAGAAGATACAAAAAATCACTACTCGACGAGGAACTCATCACCAACTACAAACGTCAACTCAAGGCCTTGATGCTGGAAGAGCGGCCCTATCTGAATACTCAGCTATCACTAAGAGGCTTGGCCGAGATGCTTGACCTTTCTCCCAACCAGCTATCGCAATTGCTCAACGAGGGCTTTGATAAGAACTTCTCAGAGTTTGTTAATAGCTATCGACTGGAGGAGTTTAAATCCAAAGTTGCTGATGACAGTCTGCAGCACCTCACCCTACTGGCATTGGCATATGATAGCGGCTTCAACTCCAAGACGGTGTTCAACACCTATTTCAAGAAAGCCATGGGCATGACACCAAAGGCGTATTTGAAATCGGTGCGAGTCTAATAGGTTGCTTGACGACTGCTCCAAGGGTTTTACAAATGTATAAGTACTCATTTACAAACCCTGCAATGCCATGGTTCGTGTCCTCACGAACCATGAGGTGAACACCATCGAATCCAGGTTCGTGAGACACGAATCTCGGCGTAGGGAAAGGTTGGTGAGACACAAACCTGGGCAATAGGCCGTAGGCTGACCATCGAATTGAAAGGAGCACAATTCTGAATAAGTACGGATTTATAAACCCGAACGATCGGTGCACCTGGTTGCTTCACCTTTGAATCGTGAAACTTAATACCAAACTCATGAAAGCTATAGAATACAACTCATACGGGGGCCCTGAAGTAATGGAGATCAAAGAAGTGCCCACTCCACAGCCAGCAGCCAATGAAATGCTCGTTCGGATCAATACCACTACGGTCACGAATACCGAGGCTAAGTTTCGTCGAGGCAATTCTTATATGGCAAGGTTGTTTACCGGACTCTTTCGTCCACGATTGAAGCGGTTAGGCGAAGAACTGGCTGGAGAAGTAGTTGAGGTAGGAGACGCAGTTACCCGATTTAAGGTGGGTGATCGGGTCTTTGGTACTGCCGGCCCCAACTTCGGCGCTAATGCAGAATATATTTGCTGGCCAGAAGATGCTGTTCTCACCAGAACACCTACCAACCTCAGCGATGCAGAAGCTGTATCTAGTATAGATGGATTCCTTACTGCCTTGCCCTTTCTTCGAGATATGGGACAGATCAGGGATGGACAGCACGTGCTCATCGTCGGTGGTTCGGGAAGTATTGGCGCTAGCGCCATCCAGATAGCGAAGTATTACGGCGCTCAGGTAACGGCTGTGTGTAGTACTGGTAAAATAACCAGGGTTAAGCGATTAGGTGCCGATCACGTGATCGACTACCGTAAACAAGACTTTACCAAAAGCTACGAAAAATACGATATCATCTTTGATGCGGTAGGTAAAACCAACTTCAGTCAGTGCAAAGAACTATTATTACCAAATGGTCGATTCCTCGAAGTGGATGTTAATTTAGACACCCTCTGTGGCATGATCCGCACTAGTCTATTTAGTCAACAGAAAGTGCTTTTTGCCGCTACCGGACTTAGGAAACCGGAGGAGCGACTAAAGGACCTTTATCTACTGGAAGAGCTGTTGGAGGCAGAGATTATAAGACCCGTAATCGACCGTTCGTTTGGTATGGAGGACATAGTCGCGGCGCATCGCTATGTTGATCAGGGCCACAAAATGGGCAATGTAGTGGTCAACATTGCCGTGGAGAGCGCTCGTGAGAGAATCTCAAAATCACTGGATGCAATTTCACTGACCGAATTTGCTTAGGCGAAATTAACCAGATACGCCGATTCCGTTCCATCGCCATAGTCCCCTATCGCCAAGGTTCGTGAGGACACGAATCAGAGCGGGGGTTTTTTCAATGCCATGGTTGGTGTCCCAACGAAACCGAAGGTGAACACCATCTGGAAAGGTTCGTGAGACACGAAGCTAGGCGGTAGGGTTAGGCCTTGCCAACATGGTGATTTTTCCTAACTTAGGAAGAATCGAAACCAGACTATGACCAGACTTTTATACCTACTCAGCTGTACCATTTTCACCTTGCAGCTGCACGCTCAGCCCTCCCTCTCGGAAGAAACACAGTCCTACGTATCACAACCTCGAGGACTGTATGTACTGCAAAACCTGACGTTGCTGGACGGCACGGGCAGCCCGGCAAAGACCAATCAGGATATCCTGATCGATGGAGAGACCATCAGCGCAGTAAGTGCCGACCTGGCCGTACCCAGCGGAGCTACCGCAATAGATCTGCAGGGCAAGAGCGCCATGCCCGGTATGGTGATGCTCCATGAGCATCTCTTTTATCCTAAAACCACTCCCGGCAGGCCTTATGGCCTGGATCAGATGACTTACTCCTTTCCCAAGATGTATCTGGCAGGAGGTGTTACCACTATGCGGACCGCTGGTAGCATCATGCCAGCAGCAGATGTCAATATTAAAAAAGCTATCGATCGGGGCGACAAACCGGGCCCAAAAATGGACGTAACTACTCCGCACATCGATCGGGAGGGTACGGGCATCTTCGAATTAGCGACCATCAACTCCAGTGCCCATGCTGCGGATGCAGTCAACTTCTATGCAGACATGGGCTGCACATCAGTCAAGGTTTACAACTTCATCACGCGAGAAGATCTTAGTGCGATTATCGATGCGGCACATGCTCGAGATATGAAAGTGACTGGTCATATCTGCTCTATCACCTATCGCGAGGCGGCTGATCTGGGTATCGACAACCTTGAGCATGGTTTTTACTCCACCAGCGATTTTATCGCTGATGGTAAGGAGCCGGATATCTGTCACCCCTTTGAGATGAGAAAAGCGCTACTAGAGACAGATGTCAATTCAGAAGTTGTGACGGATCTCATCGATCACCTGGTCAAAGAAGAAGTGGCACTCACCTCTACAATCAATGTCTTCGAGCCTTATACCGGTCGGGAAGTAGTTCCTGGCGGAGGTGTCGATGCACTATTTCCTCCTGCTAAGGAGAAAGTCCTCAAAAGGTGGGCCAGCAAACAAGGACGCGACTCTATCGACTATGCGCTATTCAATAAGGCCAAGGTCTGGGAGAAGGCTTTTTATGATGCTGGTGGACTATTAGTCGCTGGCACGGATCCTACCTATGATGGTCGTATAGTGGCAGGCTATGCCAATATGAGACTCCTGGAACTCTTCGTAGAGATGGGCTTCACCATTCCAGAAGCTATCAAAATATGCACGCTACATGGAGCTAAGTATCTGGAGCAAGATGATACGATTGGCAGCATCGCAGAGAATAAGATTGCTGACCTGCTCATTCTCGATGAGGATATCAGTCAAGATATTTCGGCTATTCGCTCCGTCAATATGGTCATCAAGAATGGAATTGGCTATGATTCTGGTAAGCTCTTCAAAGCTGCTGAAGGATACGTCGGGATCAGGTGATCGGTTAGCGTTGAAAATAAATATTCACCCTGATGTGACAAATACCGTAATTAGGTTACTAACCCTAGTGAGTAAAGAATAAGTGAATGAACACCTCCAGGAAGCGTTTTCTGCAAGTAATCGATAAGCATCAGGGCATTATCAGAAGCCTTTGCAAAGGTTATTATCCCTGTCATGATGATCGTAAAGATGCGGAGCAGGATATCATTCTACAGCTTTGGAAGTCGTTTGAGTCTTTTCGCGGAGAGGCTGCCATCAGCACCTGGATTTACCGTGTCAGCCTCAATACCATTCTTGGTAAGCTAAACAAAGAGCAAAGACAACCACGGAAGGAAAGGATCAGTCCTGTTCATGAGAATCAAGAGGCTGCAACTTATTGTGATGACGACATAAGGCTGCTGCATCAACTGATTGCGTCATTGAATGAGATCGACAAAGGACTGGTCATGCTCTACCTGGATGGCTATAGTACCAAGGAGATGGCCGACTTGCTCAGTCTCTCTCAAAGCAATGTCACTACGCGCATAAGTAGGATCAAAAGCAACCTTAAGTCAAGAATTAATAAATACAGCCATGAACTTAGATGACTTAAAGCCAGCGTGGCAACAATATAAGTTGCAGAATTCATTAGAGGGAATCGACCGGCAAGCTGTGCTCGGTATTATCGATAATGCGAATGAAGAAATCCGCATGAACAGCGCTATGCGACTTGCGGCTAATGCTGCGATGTTTTTGATCCTATTGATCTGCTGCCAGGGAGGCTAGCATGCAAGGCTGTTTTGTTTTCATCACATGGAACTTCGATCCGTGGCTCATTCCAGGTGTGGAGTTTATTCGATGGTATGGCTTGATGTGGGTGCTGGGCATGATAGCAGGCTTTCAGCTATTGTCACATATCTACCGAAAAGAAGGGCTATCATCGGATCATGTCGAAAAGCTTGCGCTCTATCTTATGCTTGGAGCTATTCTTGGAGCACGATTGGGACATATCCTGTTCTACGATCCGATCCATTATTGGAATCACCCTATTGAAATACTGCCCATCCGGCTCGAACCACATTTTGAGTTCGTCGGGTTGGCAGGGTTAGCAAGCCATGGCGGTGTGCTAGGTGCTTTTGTTGCCCTGTTTCTCTATGTAAGAAAATACAAACAGCCCATGTTTTGGATTCTTGATAGAGTGACAATCGCAGCAGCATTATTGGGAGGTTTCATTAGGCTGGGAAATCTCCTGAACTCCGAAATCATCGGGCTTCCGACTTCTGTACCCTGGGCATTTGTCTTTACGAGCGTGGATGCCACACCAAGGCATCCGGCGCAGTTGTATGAGGCGATTTTCTACTTCATCATCTGTTTTGGTCTTTACCTGCTGTGGAGCCGCACTTCTTCAAAAAGAAATCCAGGCCTATTATTCGGCACAGGGATCTCGTTGATCTTCATACAGCGATTTATAGTCGAGTTTTTCAAAGAAAATCAAGTGGCATTCGAAGAAGGGTTGACCATCAACATGGGGCAGGCTTTAAGTATCCCAATGGTAATAACTGGGATCATAGTGATCATATACAGTCTGAGGGCTAGTTCGCTCGAGAAGAGATAGGTGTTCTTGCATATAAGCAACTAGCGGGTTCTCACTTCATTGATTATCATATAGGTTCTACTTTTCCTCCACGAGCTGGTGCGCTATCGCAAATTTGGTTAACCCGACCAACGTTGAGGTGTCGGTCTTACGGAAGATATTCGTCTTGTGCGATTCTACCGTTTTCTCACTAATGAAGAGTGCTTCGGCTATCTTTTTCGTGGTAAACTCTTTGACAATGAGTCTAATGATCTCAATCTCTCGGTCGCTGAGTTGGCTGATGACCGAAGGGTACTTCACTTCATCAACCAGCATCCTGGTAATCTCTGCACTGACAAAGACCTCCCCCTGTATGACTTTGGCAATAGCCTCCTCCAATTCGTGGTGGGTAGATTTTTTGAGAACGTATCCATCAGCACCGGCCTTTAGCGCATCCTTGACCACATGCTGCTCCTCATGCATACTCAGGGCGATCACCTTGAGTGCTGGCTTCATTTTCTTGAGCTCATAGATCAGCTCTGTTCCTTTCATTTCCGGTAGGCCGATATCCGTCACCACCAAATCGAAATGCCCTTGGCCGATCAGCGACAGGGCTTGCTCTGCGGAGGAGGCTGTTGCGGTGACCTCCACTCCATCCACCTTGCTCAGCAACTCCAGTATACCATCAATGAGGATTTGATGATCATCCACGAGCAATAGTCGCTGTGTCGGTCGGGCTCCCACTAGGCTACCTGCATTTGTTGCATGACGAATGGCACCTGGATGGTCACGGTGGTATGCTTCCTGCCAACTTGAGTGTCAAAGTCTATTTCACCGGCCAATAGGTCTATTCGGGACTGGATATTCCTCCAGCCATTTCCTTTACCATTTTTGAGGACATCAAGGTCGAACCCATCACCGTCATCTTCTATCATCACCGACATACTATCTTCATAACCCGTGATATTGATGGTCACCTGAGAGGCATTAGCATACTTGATGATGTTATTCACCACCTCCTGAATCACCCGATAGATAGCTACTTTTTGCTCATCATCGAGATGGTCTTCTGCATCGTATTCGTGATAGCTAAATCTTATCTTACCGATATTGTTGAGTTGCAGGCAGAGCTCGGCGACCGCCTCACTTAGCCCCCTGTTGGCCAGCGTCTGCGGCATGAGATTGAAGGCGATCACCTTGAGCGATCGGTACATCTGGTCTAGCTGCCCATTGATCTGATCTCGAGTGGTAGTCGCTTTTACCGCCTGGTTGGACTGGATGCGCAAGGCGGAGATCATCTGCCCAAAGTCGTCATGCAGGTCCATGGCAAAGCGCTTGCGCTCCTCCTCCTGAGAAGAAATAACAGCTCGGATTTGTTCGGATTTGAGCTTGGCCTTCTCCCGCTCAAGGGCTGCTCTGTTCTTGAGGTCACGCTGGCGAAATAGCAAGCCGCCAAGTATCAAGATAAATGCGATCAAACCTCCCGCACCAATCAGGTAAAGATTGTCTTGCTCTATGATAGCTGCCTGAAGCTGGTTCTGCGTATTGAGCAATTTGATCTCATTTTCCTTCTTCTCGGTCTCGTACTTCGTCTGGGCATCCGCCAATGACTGAAGCTTATCGCGGTTGAATAGCGTATCCGAAATCACATTAAGTTTCTTTTGATACTCATAGGCCTGCTCAAACTGGTTGAGCATGGCATGACATTCTGCTAAGCCTTCATAGCTATTCTCCATCAACAGGACATAGTCTATCGGAATCGCCTGCTCGATGGATCGCTCATAATAGTCAATGGCCTTCTCAAATTGACCCATTTCACGATAGTTGAGACCTATGTAGTTAAGCCCAAAACAAATGCCTCTGGGCTCGTTGTACTTCGTTCTGATCGCTAAGCCGCGCTCCAGGTAAGCTATGCTCTCCTCGAATTTATCTTGTTGGTTGTAGACCATCGCCATATTGTTGAGTGGATAGCTTTGCGATAGCGTGTCTCCGATGCTAACATAATAGTCCAGTGCGCTCTGCAGATAGTAGAGTGATGAATCAAGCTGGTCGAGCTGATGGTAAGCATTCCCAATATTGACATCAGAGGTGGCTGCTCTGTGGAGATCTCCATCTTCGATGTTGATCTGCTTGCCCATCTTTTGGTATTTGATGGCCTCATCAAACTTCTTTTGGCCATAGTTGAGATGGCCGAGATAGCCATAACAATTACTAATAGTCTCCCTGTGGCCAGTCTGTTCAGCGATCTTGATTGCTTCAATTAAATGCTCAGAAGAAAGGTCATATTTACCCGATTTGTAGTAGACCAATCCAATCCTCGAAATGGCCTTTGCCTTGCCAACATCATCTTTAGCAGTGGAGGCGCTGTTGACAGCAGCCTCGTAGAAGTAAATTGCAGAGTCATATCTTGCTATCCTATCGTAATAATCGCCATAATAATGATTGAGCCGAACCATGTCCAAGGCGGGTGTATCATCATCAAGAATTGAAAAAGCTGAATCGAGGTAGGCTTTCATGATGCCGATATCTTCCCGATAGTAAGTGTTCGCCAGCTCAGCCATCAAGCGGGGAAGTGCTTCAGCTTCCGCTGTGGTTCTAAGCGTTAATAAGCTATCTCTTTCGGTCTGAGCAAAACAAAATTGTTGCGATAGCACCAGGAGCCAGTAGAGCACGGTGGCACTTAAGTATCTGATATTCATAGGATGACGGTTGTTTGCTAACTGATATAGAAGTTAGCATTTTTAGCCATTCATCAAAAATATCGATCCGTTATCCTTCCTTTAGTCCGTCAATCCCAGAAGCTATGCAGCTCTACGTTGCGATCGATAGTAGGGTATTTCGATAGATACAGTAGTGTTTCTTCTACCCTCCAGGGAATCTATATCGATCTCTCCGTCCAGCAGGTCGAGACGCGATTGGATATTGCGCCAGCCGTTTCCAAGTCCATTTGTTAGCTGATCAACGTCAAAGCCATCACCATCGTCCTCTATCATGATAGAAAGCTTATCTCCCAGGCCTGTCATGTTGATGGTCACATTAGAGGCGTTAGCATATTTGATGATATTGTTGACGATCTCCTGGATAATGCGGTAGGCAGCCACCTTCTCCTGATCGTCCAGTCGCTCAGTGATATCAAATGCATGAAGCTTAAATTTAAGCCCGCCAAGCATATTGAGCTGAAGGCAAAACTCCTCTACTGCTGCGCTAAGCCCTTTGTCTACCAATGTCTGTGGCATAAGATTAAAGGCGATGTTTTTCAAAGAGGCGTACATCTGATCGAGCTGACCGTTGATCTTATCTTTTACGGTAGTGGAAAGTCCTACAACATTGGCCTGAATGCGTAGTGCCGAGATCAGCTGGCCAAAATCATCATGGAGGTCCATGGCAAAGCGCTTGCGCTCCTGCTCCTGGGACTGGATCACGGCCTTGATCTGTTCTGACTTGAGTTGGGCTCGCTCCTCCTCATACCCAATTTTGGTCTTGTATTGCTTGCGCTTGTAGAACCAGAATAAGCCTCCTATTAAAATCAATAGTAGGAGAATCACTGCCCCGGCAAAGGTGCGATCCAATTGCCGTGTCAAGGCAGCCTGCTCGATCATGGATGCCTGTTGCGCTATTTGATGCTCTTTATCACTCAGCTCGTACCTGTTCTCAAGCTCCGCCACTCGTGAGGCAATGGCCAAATTGTGAAGGCTGTCATTGATCACAACAAACTGATTGAGGTGCTCGAATGCCAAGCCGGTTTGATCGGTCAGCGCATATACCTCTGCCAACGAACGATGACTGGCGAGGAGTACATCGTCATAATTGATGCGTGAAGCGATACGGTTGGCACTATCGAGATGTGCAATGCTGGCCTGGAGATCGCCATTGGCTTTTAGCGCTTCACCCTTTCCCAGATAAGTGGCCGCCGCGATGAGCGGGTCGTGATAGGATTCGTTGATTTCCAGTGCCTGATCAAACAGGGCCAGTGCTCCTGCTGTCTCTCCAAGCTCCAGCAGCAGATTACCCTGGCTTTTTTTAACGTCTGCCAGTAGCACCTGATCGCCAACCTGTAGGCACAATGCCACGGCCTCATCAAATCTCGTTGCAGCCAAATCGAATTTCCCCATGGCCTGATACACCCTGCCCATCGACTGCAAGGTAATGGCCTCATTGAGCTTGTTGTTGGCATATTGATCCACTTCACGCGTATCCTGGTAATACCTCAACGCTTCCTCATAATCCCCCTGTTCAAACATGACATCCCCGATATTGGACCAGTAGATGCCCAAGCCCACGGTATCTTCCAGTGCCTGATCAATCTGCGCTCCCTGGCTGTAATAGTCGATGGCTGTCGCATACCAGCCCATGTTCTTGTAGGTGATGCCCAGGCCTACGATCATGCTGGACATCCTCACACTATCGCCCATTTCCATGGCGATCTCCAGTCCTTTATTACCATAGTATAATGCACTATCAGTATAGCCCTGTGTTCTGACCACATTGGCCATGTTCATGTGAAAAGTCACTTTCTGCCTGTCGATACCCAGCTCATCCCAAATAGCCTTGGCTTTGCGATAGTACGCCTTGCTTTCTTCATACAGCCCCTGTCGCCTGCAGATTACACCGAGGGTATTGTAGGTATTGCCTTGAGATTTCTTCAGTCCGTTAGCTACCGCAATCTCGTTGGCCTTCAAGGCATAATTGTGCGCATAGGCGAAGTTGATGTACATGTTGTCCCATGCCAGGTCATCAAAAAACCTGACCTGATCCGCCGGAGATTGCTCCTTGACGGCATCAAACAGCGAGTCGATGTTTTGTCCTGTGGAGATCAGGGGTAAAGTCACCCAGACAAGTAATTGAAGAAAAATGGCCATTAAGCGTATCGAAGCTTCCATCCTAACCAGCGTTTGTTTGTAATCAAAGTAGGGAAAATCAAGAGAGGATCAAAAACGCCTGTTTTTGTGATAAGAACTAAGGAACAAGTTATCTGCTGTACAAAAATCACCGGACAGCTGTCCAGTGCTCGTTCCAAGGCCAAATTGGACCGCTAGGTAAGAATTGCTATATTCAAATTCACAAAACATCACTAACCTTAACCTCTATCCTATGCACCCGATCCTCAGAAATATACTGGCCGCAATTCTTGGATGGTTAGGCGGTAGCGCCATCAACATGGGGCTTGTGCAGCTTGGGAATAATATCTACCCGATAGATGGCATA
This sequence comes from Cyclobacteriaceae bacterium, assembly GCA_965229505.1. Lineage (GTDB taxonomy): Bacteria > Bacteroidota > Bacteroidia > Cytophagales > Cyclobacteriaceae > UBA6059. The sequence continues at coordinate 2,970,570 of OZ245881.1, read as the reverse complement.
GACCCCAACGATATGGAGGCATTAGCCGCTGTAATGCCATCTCTTGGTCCTGAGCATTTCATCTTTCCGTTTCTGGCTCATGCACTGGGGACGTTGGTTGGTGCGGCGCTAGCCTACCTGTTGGCTGCTAGTCACAAGATGAAATTTGCACTGGGCATAGGGTGCTTCTTCCTATTAGGAGGGCTCGCTGTAAACTACATGTTGCCAGGTCCGATATGGTTTGCGGTAGCGGATATCCTAATCGCCTATATACCCATGGCATGGCTGGGAGGAACGATAGCTCAGAAACTGCAAGGTTGAATTTGTGCATGAGCATACTTGCTAATCGGGTTCACTGGAGGCCGGGAAGCTATCTATGAAGAAGCGTTAAATTGAAGGCCTTATCTTGAAATTCTTATTGACCAATTGTCGACATCATATGAAGTTCTCATCGTACCTAAACCGTTGTATTGCATTCTCTCTACTCCTGATATTGCTGAATAGCTGTAATGCGCCCAGCTCAAAGGAGTCCGGTACCACGATCACTAAATCAGAAATTCGCCTTACCGATGAGGGCTATCGTGTCTTTTTGGATGGAGAGCCTTTCTACATTCAGGGAGCTGGCGTGTCGAAGGGCAGTATTGAAGCCCTGGCCAAGCATGGGGCCAATTCCCTTAGGACCTGGACCACTCAAAACGGCGAAGAAGTCCTCGACAAAGCACACGAGCTGGGATTAAAGGTAATGATGGGAATTTGGGTCGGATTGGAGCGTCAGGGGTTCAACTATGATGATGAAGCGGCTGTCAAAAAGCAACAAGAGTATATCCGCGAAAGGGTGCTGGCACTTAAGGATCATCCGGCGTTGATGATCTGGGGGCTTGGCAATGAGCTGAATCACCACTCGACCAACCCAAAAGTATGGGATGCGGTGAATGACCTATCCAAGATGATCCATGAACTTGACCCGCACCATCTCACGACCACCTCCTTGGCAGGAATAAATAAGAAGTATGTAGACCTAATTGCCACCAGAGCACCTGATTTGGATTTTGTGAGTACCCAATTGTATGGCGTGATAGAGATCCTGCCGGAGCTGATTGAGACGTCTACTTATGAAGGGCCCTTGCTGGTAACAGAATGGGGTGCGACCGGCTATTGGGAAGTGGATACCACAGAATGGGGAGCGCCACTGGAGAACAACAGCTCTGTAAAAGCTGATTTTTATCTCAGTCGATACCAAAATTCCATTGCCTCTCAATCACAGGTGATGGGCTCTTTCGTGTTTCTCTGGGGCCAAAAGCAAGAGCGTACACCTACATGGTTCGGGGTATTTATGGCGGATGGTAATGAGACCGAATCTGTCGATGTGATGCATTATGTCTGGAATGGAGAATGGTCCGAAAACCGTTCGCCCCGATTGAATGATTTTACCCTGGAGGGGCAGAGGGATGTCAACGGTATAAAACTGAAAGCAGGCAACAACTACTCGGCACAAGTCAAGGTCACAGATCCTGATAATGACCCACTGACCTATCGCTGGGAAATCATGGAAGAGAGCAACTCCCAAGCCACAGGTGGAGATCGGGAGTATGTCCCTGCCGTTATTCCGGATCTGTTTGCGGCAAGTGCCGATAGCACCGCTAACTTCACCGCTCCCGCCGAGTCAGGTGCTTATCGATTATTCGTTTATGTAGAGGATGATAATCAGCACACTGCCCATGCTAACATCCCATTTTGGGTAGAGGAGTAGGTCTATGCACAGGGTTGGTTCGTGAGGACACGAACCTGGGCGGGAAAGGTAAATATCATGCACTTTTGTATTTTACATTAATGTTATCCTCAATTTTACTGCATGAGATTATTAATCGTATTAACTGCTATATTCTTAGCGTCCTGCTTAAAATCACAAGATGTTGATTTGAAGAGCATGGAAGAATTTCACTTTCCATATGAAGAACTAAACAACCAAAAATCATTCGTCTACCAAAAGGTCGGTGGAACGGAACAAACAGTAGTAACTCAGCAAATCAATGAAAAAGAAGGAACAAAATTCTTCATTTCAGTAGTAGGTAATGAATCCATTAAGTTCGATTCTTCAATAACCTCATTGGATGAACCTCCCAAACTTGTGTCAATCTTCCGATACGAATATGATACTCTCGGGAATTTCCAAGGATTAACCGTAGGATCCATTGAACAAGAAGAATACTTTGCCAACGGAACACCATATGGAGGCCGAAAATCACAAATCAAGTACGAATGCAACAATATAGAAACCGAATACCAAACCATTGATAATTTCCGAAAGGACACAACTTATTACTGGAACAACATTAAAACTGATGCTTTGTATTTCGAACGAACATTGAATTTTGAGGTTGGACATAGCTTTATACCATTCATTGGAAAGTCTACAGAATACTCAGGATACACAATATATGCTAAGAAATTGGGCGTTGTAAAGTACGCGAACGAGATGGATGGAGTGTTAATGGAATGGGAACTTGTGTCGATTAAATAATAGGCCCATCGCCAAGGTTCGTGTCCTCACGAACCTGACTTAAGCCAAAATCCCCAATGTCCCCACAGCAGTATCGTAAGTCAAGTATCGAAATAGGCAAAATCTATTTTTGGACGGCCACCATCAGAAACTGGCATCCTCTTTTGTCAGATGATAAGTTCAAAACGGTGATCATTGATTCACTCAACTTCCTAAGTGATCAACATCTCATCGATGTATTCGCTTTTGTGATCATGCCCAACCACATCCACTTGATTTGGAGGATCAACGCATTGAATGGTAAAGAGCTACCAAGTGGGTCATTCCTTAAATTCACAGCTCATCAGTTCAAGCAAATGCTACCTCCGGCGGAGCTAGCGTTGTATAATGTGACTGCACCGAACAAGCAATGTGAGTTTTGGCAAAGGGACTCATTGGCTATAGAATTGTACAGTCCTGAAGTTATCTATCAGAAACTGGAGTATATCCATAACAATCCACTAGCCGGAAAATGGAGTTTGGCAACAGATCCTATCAAGTATGAGTATTCTTCCGCGGCATTCTATGAAAGCGGAGCATGCGGATTTCCATTTCTAAAGCATATTGGAAATGAGCTTTGATGTCTCGGGGTATTGGTTCGTGAGGACACGAACCAGGGCGGAGGACCCACCAAAATAACTTCTCAAAAATTTGTGTAGCTAAATAACTACATATATACTTGTAGTCAAATGGCTACACGATGAAATTACGAAGAGACATTTTCCAGGCTATTGCTGATCCCACCCGTCGAGCGATCTTGGTTTTACTATCCACCCAGACCATGACCGCCGGGGCTGTTGCTTCAGAGTTTGATGTGGCACGCCCAACCATTTCCAAGCACATGCAGATCCTCCATGAATGTGAGCTTGTGCAGTCTAACCAAAAAGGACGTGAGATTTTCTACGAAATAAAGATTGACAAAATGAAAGAGATCGATCAATGGATTGAGCAGTTCCGCAAGATTTGGGAAAACCGATTCGACAACCTGGACAGCTACTTGGCTAAAATTCAAAAAGAGAATGGATAACATCGAAAACCGACAGTTGCGTCAAACGCGGACTTTCAAAGCGCCCATTGATCTAATGTGGGAAGTTTGGACGCAACCCGAGCACATCATGCAATGGTGGGGACCGACCGGCTTCACCAACACCAATAAACTCATGGATTTCCGTGAGGGCGGGGAGTGGCTATTTACCATGCACGGCCCAGACGGAAAAGACTATGCAAACAGGAGTGTCTTCAAAGAAATCGTGCCAAAAGAGAAGATCGTCTTTGAACACTTCGGTCCTCACTTCCTTACCACAGTCCTCTTCATTTCGCAGGGTGACGAAACCTTAATTGACTGGACGGTGGAGCTGGATTCAGAAGAAATTTTGAAAACGCTGGTGAGAGAGGTGAATGCCGCGGAAGGACAAAAACAAAACCTTGACAAACTAGAACAATACTTACTTAAACGACAGACAAAATGAAAACTGCCTTATTATTTGATTTTACGGTGGACAAGGAAACTCGAACCGTCAACGTACAACGGGAATTCAATGCACCTCTTGGCCTGGTTTGGGATGCCTGGACCAAGCCGGAAATCCTCGACCAGTGGTGGGCACCTAAGCCATATCAGAACAAGACCAAGACCATGGATTTTCGTGAGGGCGGTCAATGGCTTTACTGCATGATTAGTCCCGAGGAACAGGTACACTGGTGCAAGAATGATTACCTGAAAATCGATCCAAAAACGAGCTTCACCGGATTGGATGCTTTCTGCGATGAAGAAGGGGTCACCAACACCGATATGCCGCGTACTGAATGGAAAAATTCATTCGCCGAAACCGACGGTATAACGAAAGTGACCGTTGTGGCTACCTATGACAAACTTGAAGATTTGGAAATGGTGATTCAAATGGGCTTCCAGGAAGGATTTACCATGGGACTGAATCAATTGGAGGAAGTGCTGAAAGAATTGACAAGCTGACAAATAATTATTCATCTCTCCTCTGCCAAGGTTCGTGTCTTCACGAAACTTGGCAGGCAATAATCAGCATTTTAATACTACAGACTTACTCCTGTGATGCACTCCATCGCCAAGGTTCGTGTCCTCACGAACCTGGCTTCAGCCAAAGCCCGCAGCGCCCAGACAAGTGTAGCGAGCTGATTTCCCTATTCCCATCACAGTCTCCCCACCGGATTTTTGGTAAGAGAAGATACCCGAACAACACTCAATAAAGACCAGCGGTAAAGTATCATCACCATTTTGTATCAGATTGCTTAATTTCAGGCGCTTAAATCGAAACCCAGATGAAAAAACTAAATCTCCTATTACTTCTTGTCTTTGTCGCTGTTGGCGCTAGCCAGGCCCAGGACTACTCTATCAAAGTCAGTGACGAACCTGTTCAAATGAAAATCGGTGAGTCCGTCCAACTTGAAGCCGCCGTGATCGATGCACAGGGCAATGTGGTTCCTGACAAGGAATTTATCTTCTTTTCAAGAAATGATGAAGTGACTGTGGAGCCCAATACCGGAAAAGCGACTGCTCTCAAGCACGGAGAGTATGATATCAGGGTCATCAGCCCTACTGATGACGGCACCAGATTGCGCGGTACGATTACGGTCAGCATCGAGCCAACAGCTATTTCGAGAATCGAGATCGGTGATGTGCCATCGAATATCTATGCCGGCGTGACTGTACCGCTAGAGGTGAGGGTCATCGATGAAGCGGGCTTTGAGCGTCCGGAAGTTGGTGTGGAGCTATCATCCTCCAACACCCAAGTGGCGCGTGTTGCTCCTTACTACAAACTGCTCACCGGCACTAAAGGTAAAACGACCATTACTGCTAAGGTCGATGAGGTCATGACAAAAATCGAATTGACGGTAGTGGAAAACCCTATCGTAAAGATCGACCTCACTGCGGATATGACCGAGGGCAGGTCTGGTGATGTCTTCACATTGACTGCTATCGCCCGTGACAAAAACGGCAAAACAGTAGATGATGCACCTATCGTTTATTCGTTCACGGGAGAGTCCTATGATGTCTCAGCAGCACCGTCCGGATTGATTACCCAGGAGGGTAAGTTCGTGGCTGATCAGCCCGGTCTCTATGTGCTCAATGTGGTAGCCGGTGGTGCAGCAGCGTCAGTCACCGTCAGTGCTAATAATAGAAATATCGGCCGTGAAATTGAGCTAGTCGGCAGGGGATCGGTCAATGATAAGCACACTTCTGACCTTTGGATATGGGAAGGCAAAGATGGACGCGACTATGCTGTCACCGGTACATGGGGTGCGGATGGCACGGCTTATTTCTGGGACGTAACTGACCCAGGCGCGATCACTAAGATCGACTCGGTCAAGGTAGATGCGCGGACAGTCAATGACGTCAAAATCTCCGAAGACGGCACCATCTGTGTGATCTCGCGAGAAGGCGCTTCGAACAGAAAAAATGGTCTGGTCATTATCGATAGTAGCAATCCTCGTGACGTGAGTATCATCTCAGAGTTTTCCGAAAACCTTACCGGGGGAGTACACAATGTATTCATCTATCAGGATCACGTCTACGCATTGAGCGCTGGCCGAAAGTATTATTCAATCAACATTGAGGACCCCAAGAACCCAAGAATTGTTGGCGAATTTGAGCTTAACACACCTGGTCACGCCATCCATGACGTTTGGATCCATGACGGGATCGCCTACTCTTCCAACTGGAAAGATGGCGTGCAGCTGGTAGATGTCGGCAATGGTATTGCAGGTGGCTCACCTTCCAACCCGGTGCAGTTCGCGAGCTATGCCTATCCAAGCAAAGCCAACCATGCCGCTTTCCCTTACAAGGATGAGAAGACAGGTAAATTTTACGTGATCATGGGTGATGAGCAGTTTCCCTACGGTCTTGACCCTACCGGAAAAAAGCCTAGCAGAGCGGCAGGATACCTGCACGTCATAGATTTTACTGACCTGAAAAACCCTAAAGAAGTGGCCTGGTTTCAGGTGCCATTCGCAGGATCACACAACTACTGGATCGAAGATGATATTCTCTACGCAGCATTCTATAATGCCGGAGTAAGGGTGGTTGATCTTAGCGGAGAACTCCTTGGTGACCTCAACCGTCAGGGTCGTGAAATTGCCTGGATCGTACCCGAAGACCCGGAAGGTTATGTGCCTAATGCACCCTTTACCTGGGGAGCCCAGCCGCACAAAGGACACATCTTTTATTCCGACTGGAACAGTGGGCTATGGTCAGCTAAGCTGAAGCCTGTACTCCCTGAAAACACTAAAGTGCAAACCAAGTAATGATGAAAAGTGCATTGATCGCTGGTCTACTCTTGCTCTGCCTGTCAGCGCACAGTCAAAACTACTATGTCTATGTCGCGGCAGAGTCAGAGGATGAGGTGGCGTTGATCAGGTTTGATGGTAAGCAGGCCGTGGTGGAGGAAACCATTGCGGTAGGTACCTGGCCCGCGGAGATCGAGGGGCCTCACGGCATCAATGTCAGCCCTGATGGCAAGTACTGGTACCTGTCGCTTGCCCATGGCAACCCTTACGGCACGCTGTACAAATACTCTACCGAGACCAACGAACCGGTGGGTTCAGTGCAACTGGGGCTCTTCCCGGCTTCCATGCAGGTATCCAAGTCCACCGGCCTGCTCTACTGCGTCAACTTTGATCTCCATGGAGACATGAAGCCGAGCACCGTGTCGGTAGTGGATCCTGAGGAGATGATCGAAATAAGTAAAATTGAAACTGGTGTCATGCCACACGGGTCACGCATCTCACCGGATGGGAAGTTTCACTATTCTGTTGCGATGATGTCAGGCGAGCTTTACGAGATCAATACAACCTCACTGAGTGTCAACAGAACACTGCAGCTGGAGGGCGTAGAGCTTGAGAAGGAATCTGACGAGGTGGCATCCATGAATGGTGACTACCAGTCCAGCATGTCCTATGCCATGTCCAATCGCTCCTATTCCATGTACCACAGCCCTACCAAGCCGACCTGGGTCATCCCTCACCCGACCAACAACAAAGTATATGTGGCGGGCAATGGCTCAGATGAAATCCTCGTAGTGGACTTAGCAGAATGGAAAGTCACCGATAGACTTCCTACCGGAAAAGCACCTTACAATGTCGACATTTCCCCTGATGGGCAGTATATGGTCGTGACCTACAAAGGCGGACAAGAAACAGGTGTCTGGAACCTTAAGAAGGGCAAGGAGATGCCCCGGGTAAAAAATACCCGCAAAATCCCTCATGGGGTGTCTATCTCGTCGGACAGCAAATACGCTTTTGTCTCTGTCGAGGGGATCGGCGGTGAGCCTGGCACAATGGATGTGATCGAGCTCAAGTCTGCTAAAAAAATAGCCTCTGTAGATATGGGCAAGCAGGCCGGCGGTATCATCTTCTGGAAGATGGAGGAGTAGTTTTGATGTGCCGATGTATTAATTTGAAAATAGGGTTGATTACTCTCAGTCCTTGGTCTGTGTGCCACAGACCAAGGATGTAGACCAGCGTGTGAAGGGCAGATTGAATTTGAATTAACACCTGCGAAATTTCATCGATGGAGAAGCATTAAGAAATTTTGCTATCTTCATTCATGAAGTTCAAATACCCCGACTACTTTTTCATTGGCCTTTTGGCCTTTGTTTTCATCGGTTTCTGGCCGTCCTATTTCTCAAAATTCTTTGACGGCACTGCTGATTTCACGCATTATTTTCATTTCCATGCCGCTACCGCAACGCTCTGGGTGGGGATGCTGATTGCTCAGCCGATCTTGATCAGGCGCAAGCAGTTTCAGCTTCACAGAACCATCGGTAAGGCGTCCTATCTATTGGTACCGATTCTCTACATTTCTGTCATCCTATTAGCCCACCATCGGATCGATCCCAACCTCTCCAATTTCCCGTTTGAAGTATGGATTCCATACAAAGACCTGGTGATATTTACATTCGGGTACGGAATAGCCATCTACTATCGCAAAACACTCGCGATCCACGCCCGAGGCATGATCGTGGCAGGTATGGCCCTGATCGAGCCTACCATGGTGAGGGTTTTCTTCAATGTGCTGGATATCGGACCTCCTGCTGGTTATCTAATGGCCATCTCTACTGTCTATATCACGTTGATTGTATTGATAATTTTGGAGAGGAATGAACCCAAAGGCCGGTGGGTGTTCCCAGCAGCATTTGGGCTATTTATTTTTATTCACTCTGTGCTACTTTTGGAAATCAAGCTGCCTTTCTGGGAGGATTTTGCCAGGTGGTTTTTGGCCTTGCCACTGACTTGACTTATTCTTGAATAGCGTAAACCTTTAAAGCCTGAATTGCACCTACTGAGCTGACCAATCCCTTTTCTATCCGAACATCAAAGACAAAACTATGCGACGACACGACTTAGACTGGCTCAGGGTATTGGTTTTTGGATTGCTCATCTTCTATCACGTGGGCATGTTCTTCGTACCGTGGGGGTGGCACATCAAAAACAACGAGATCTACGACTGGCTCAGGTACCCGATGATCTTCCTCAACCAATGGCGGTTACCCATTCTGTTTGTCATCTCAGGTATGGGTACGGCCTATGCACTGTCATTTCGCACTGCGAGCCAGTTCATCAAAGAACGCTTTCTGCGGCTATTCATACCGTTGGCCTTCGGGATGCTGATGATCGTACCTCCACAGGTCTACGTTGAGCGTCTTGTAGATGGTGTATTCCAGGGCACCTACGGCGATTGGCTCGTCTCCGGCGCTTTCCTACAAGGCGTTTATCCTGAAGGCAACTTTAGCTGGCACCATCTGTGGTTCCTGCCCTATCTCCTGGTTTTCTCGATAATACTGACACCTGTTTTTGTGAGGTTGAGGAGTCACCCTAGCGGGAAAATGTTGTCATGGTTAAGAGAGCGCGTCAGTACCAGGCCCTATTTTCTCTTTGTCTTTGTTGTGCCGCTTTATTTCTACGAAGCACTGCTGGAGCCATTTTTTGAAGTAACGCACAATTTGGTTTGGGACTGGTTCAACTTTACGAGCAGCCTTACGCTTTTCTTCTATGGCTTTCTCATGATTGCGATTGGAGATGTCTTTTGGCAAGCCGTAGATCGCATACGGAATTACGCTTTACTGACGGGCGTAATATCGTTTACCAGCCTACTTCTGATTTGGCTGACGTTGGAAGATTCGATGCTAGTGCACTTCGTTGAAGCATTGATCAAAGTGACCAACCTGTGGGCTTGGATACTCGCTATTCTTGGATTGGGTGCCCGCTTTCTCAATCATCAGAGTCGCCAGTTGTCCTATGCGAACCAAGCGGTCTATCCTTTCTACATTCTCCACCAGACCATCACGATCATCATAGGGTATTATCTCATGGATCTTAACTGGTCGTTAGCGCTCAAAGCTCCGATCATGCTATTTGGTACTTTCGGAGGTGCCTGGGTGATCTATGAGTTCCTGATCAGGAGGTGGAGATGGGTAAGACCGGTTTTTGGGTTGAAGCGCGTCTCCTAATCATAAGTTATTCAAAACATTAGGTTGCATCGAGAGGCACGTAAGATTATCTCACATTGTATTATGTTCGCTCTGGTAGTAGTTGTCCAAAATAATGTCATGAGAAACAAAAAAATTAGAGGTCTAAAGAGAAGGCAAAAGACTATCGATCAATGGTTTGAATACCACAAGAATGTAGATTTTGAATATTTGGAGCAAAACAATTCCTATTATGTTAAGACAGAAATTGATCCCTGGTGGAACCTCCTCACTACTAGCAAATATCCTTCAAACTACAGGAAACAGCTATTTTCAAAGCTCCTAAACATTTATGATCTATGGCGTCAACAAATGCAATCAAACTACGACAACTTCTATCTGGCGATTTGGGTGTTTGACAATCGATTTATTCATTCGCAAGTCGTAACGGCAATCGGCGAACGCATTGAATATTATGATAATATGTGGCTTCATCATGAAAAGTCCTTGAAATTTCCTATCTATCTATTCAAGGAAGAGTCAGCCCGTACTAATGAATATACATGGAAATCGGCCGACGATGAGGATTTGCTACCTGAGTCATATTTCCTCGATGCTTCAATTCAAGAGTATCATTCGGCCAAACACTATTATGAGGACCAACGATACTACAAGCGACTTCTAAAACGCGATACTCCAACCAGAATGATTAGGGATAATCATGGAGAAAATCCTGAAAAGGTATTCCGCGTCAAACGTGGTAACTGTTGGATAGGAAAACGAAAATAGTTTTATATCAGTAGAATTACTCTCCAAGAAATTTGATCTAAACGATACTTATACAGCCCATTTTCAACTCGCATAATGGTCTTCACAAGTAACCGTTTTAATAGAACAAGCAGACAATGCATAATAAGCACGCCTACATCTTCTCCTACGGCTCTAACCTGCTCCTGCAACGGATTAAAGAACGCGTTGCATCAGTAAAGGTCGCAGGAAAGCACAAACTCCAGGGATACAAGCTCGTTTTCAACAAGCAAAGCATCGACGGGTCCACCAAAGCCAATCTTGTGGAAACAGGAAATCCTAGCGACTCAGTCTGGGGTGTCATTCATAGGATCAGCCAGGCCGACAAACCCATCCTGGATCAATACGAAGCGCTGGGCTATGGCTATCTGCACATGACTTTCCCACTGAATATTGAAGATCAGGAGCAATTGATCTACGCTTATGTAGCCACAGAATCTCAATATCTAAGCATCGGCGATCCCTATAGCTGGTATCTAAACTTCGTGATAGAAGGTGCCACTGAAAATGGCTTTCCGGAGGACTACATTAATCAACTCAGAGCCATTCAATCCAAGTTGGACCCGGACCTAAGCAGACAGCAAGCTAATGAGGAAGTACTGGTACGGTCAAGGGGTTAATGCTCATTGAATTTCCCGAAGTTCAACTCTTCAACTGCTCTCGCAGCGCCATCCGATCGCCAAGGTTCGTGTCCTCATGAATCTGGTGAGATCAGACACTACCCCTTCAACTGATCTAGCACAGCCCTCTTATAGCTTGTACCTATAGGAATCTCCTTATCACCGATCTCAATATCCTGATGAGTAAAGGCGGTGATCTTAGAACTATTGACTATGAAACTCCGATGTACTCGTAAAAAGCCGGAAGGGAGGAGTTCTTCGAAGTTGGTGATGGTGTTTTTGGAGGTAATCTGTGCCTCGGAAGTATGGATAGTGATATAGTCCTTTATGCTTTCGACATAGAGGATATCATCGAAGTAGACTTTCAGGTTTTTCTTGTTGGAATAAACATAAATAGAACCACCACTCTTCTCTGGGGGCGCAGGTATTCCTGTGACTATTGTGCCAGATTTCAGATGTTTGTTGATCGCCTTGAAGAATCGGTCAAATGAGATAGGCTTGAGTAGATAGTCTACTACCTCTATCTCATAGCTCTCAATCGCATACTCCCGAAAGGCCGTAGTAAGAATAACCGCCGGTGGATTGGAGAGCGACTTGATAAAGCTGATCCCATTGATTCCCGGCATTTCGATATCAAGGAAAATCAGGTCGATGGATTGGTCATTAATGATCTGGAATGCACTCATCGCATCACTACAGGTGTCGATCAGCGACAACTGCGGCACCTGCTCGACATAGCCTTTGATCACATCGATGGCCAACGGCTCATCATCTACTATCAGGCATTTGATCAGTTCGCTCATAGATCTTGCAATTTAATTGTCAGGCTGACCTTATGGCTTTCAGCCTTATCTTCAATGTTCATAGAATGACGATTCGGGTACTGTAGGTCCAGCTGCCGCTTCACATTCTGAACTCCGATTCCCCGCTTGTGCTCCCGTGATTCAGGTAGGTTCATCGCCTTACTGTTAAAGACCTCAAAGCTGAGCACACCATGAGTCACTGCCAGCAATACCTTAATGACCGGCACCTCATCCACGCGCTTAAGCGAATACTTAAACGCATTCTCTACCAGTGAAATCAATATCAATGGCGCTACACGAACCTGCTTGTCATCCACCTGCTCATCCAGCAGGATAGTCAGCTGATCGGTATATCGCAGCGTCTCGAGATCAACGTAGCTTTCTATCAACTCCCATTCTTTCATGACCGGTACGGTAGGCTCATTGCATTCATAAATGGTATAGTCAAGTATCTCCGACAGCTTGAGAATCATCTCGGGTGTCTGCTCCGCCTTATGCTTCGATAGACTATAGATGTTATTCAATGTATTGAATAGAAAATGAGGATTGATCTGCGCCTTGAGGAAGTCGAGCTCGGTGGTTCGCTTTTCTTTTTCCAGGGTGATCAGCTGGTTTTGCTGTGCGAAGCGCTCTTTGGTCATCTTCAGGAGATAGAGCAATGCAGCGGGTATATATACAGAAGTCGTGAACACCTGAATCAGGTACAAAGGATCCGTAAGTATCTCCCCTATCGTTTCGTCAAGGGTCTCCATACCGATCAGCGGCTGTGCGATGTGGATCACAGACAAACGCGCTAATGCTGATAGCAGATAGGCCAGGACAAGCAGACTGATGACGAAAATGAGATATTGTCCTTTGTTCAGCCATTGAGGTATCTGATAGTAGATCAATGCATAGGCCGCCATCATCTGCACCGGTAGTAGCGCCAGCATGTTGATGAGATTATCACCAAGGTTACCACCAAATAAGCTACCGTGGTAGGCCAGCACAAGCACCATAGACATCCAGAAACCACTGTGGGTGAGCACGCGATTGGCTATGAGCCGGTCGTATATGTTGCTTGAGGCTGACATGGTCAATTAAAGTCAGGTGCAAAATAACGGGTTTCGATAGACAGATATCGATTCGTCGACGAAGACCTTGATTGCGGTAGCGAATGAGTGCATAATGGCCCTAAATGAACTTCGTATGCATGAACCACATAAACTTCGACGAAAGCGGCCCATCGGTCTTCTTTTTAAAAATGGCTTGTGATCTCTGAGCACATTTGTAGCGTACAAAAGCGACTGCATCATGCAGCACAACAACAAAACAGTCTAAACAACAACATCATGAAAAAACTCATCATTATCATACCGATCCTCCTCGCTGGTAAATTGCTCCTGGGACAGAGCTGTGAAGATCTACTCGAAGCAGTAAAACGAAATGACCTCAGTCGGGTCAGGGAACTAATCCAAACGGTAGATATAGACTGTAGTGATGGTGACTATGATCCCAGAACACCGTTGGTCATGGCAGCTCGCAAAGGTCACAAGGAGATGAGCTTGTTGCTCATCAATGCAGGTGCAGATGTCAACCACAACAACAGCAACGACGAAACGCCACTGATGGCTGCTTCCGCAAGGGGGATGACAGAAGTCGTCCGTACGATGATCAATAAAGGGGCGGACGTCAATGAAGTCGAATGGGGTGATGGCACTGCCCTGCTAGTCGCTGCTCGCGGAGGGCATCTGGAGATAGTAGAGCTGTTGATCAAAGAAGGAGCCGATGTGAACGAAAAGGTGTGGGGAGATGGCACGCCATTGAGCAATGCCGTCCAGTACAATCACAAGGAAGTAGCCAAAGTGTTGCTCCGTAACGGTGCTGACCCGGAGCGCGGAACCTTCTCAGATGGCTATCCACTATGGTTGGCCGCCAGAAGCGGTGATATCGAACTGGTGGAGTTGATGGTCGAAAATGGTGCAGACATCAATGAGAGCTATGATGGTGATGGCAATGCTATGATCCAGGCGGCCATGAAGGGTGATCTTGAAATGATTAAGGCGCTAATCAATCTTGGCGCTGACATCAACAAGGGCGTGCGGGGTGATGGTAACCCATTGATCATGGCGGCTAAGTATGGTCGCACAGAGGTCGTCAAATACCTCGTCAGTCAGGGAGCTGATGTCAACTATGAAGTGACCGGTGATGAGACCCCTTTGATCAACGCTTGCGAGCATGGTCACTTTGACCTAGTCAAGTACCTGGTTGAAAATGGCGCGGATGTCAATAAGTCATCAAGGGACGGAACTTTCTTTTCTTCCAATCTACGCACCCCACTCAAGATGGCCCGTAAAAACGGTCATGGCGATATCGAGGACTACCTGAGAGAGCAGGGTGCTACTAACGAGTAGCCTAGGTATTTTCTGAATTTACTATTACTAGGACAGCCCTACTTGGCTATCCAAGTAACTCTCCAATCCATATCAAGATGAAAAAAACTATCATATCATTAGCCATAGGTGCAACTCTTGTCTCTGTGTACTTCATGGTGGAGCCCGTTTTCGTATTCATATCCATAGGAGACGACCTATCGGAAAACACCACCCTCGCACCATCGATCGGACATCAGGCCGACGCTCCTGCTCAGGCGGATGAGATACTCAAAGCGCACTTCATTGATTTGGAGACACCCTCACTTTCAGTAGCCGTTGGAATAAATGATACCCTGGTTTGGTCCAATGCCATTGGCTATGCCAATATCAAAGATGGAATATCAGCGGATACAACTACCATGTATCGCATCGGCAGCATATCAAAGAGTCTCACGTCCGTGGGTCTGGGCCGGCTGATTCAAAATGGCCTCCTATCACTTAACACTGAGGTCGGTGACTTTGTGCCTTACGCAAGCGACAATCTGACCCAACTGACCGTGCAACAACTGGCCTCTCATACGTCAGGCATACGAAACTATGGTACCTGTATGTGCCTGCCTATCTGGGAGTACTACAGCAATGATGAATACTCGTCAGTTGAGGCGAGCATAGGCATCTTCAACGCTGATGATCTACTCTTCGAGCCGGGCACTGATTTCAGCTACAGCAGCTACAATTACACGTTATTGAGTGGCGTGATGGAAGGAGCGGCTAAGAAGGACTTCCTCAGCTATATGCAAGATGAAGTGTTTGAGCCGCTGGGCCTGTATCAAACGCTACCAGATCCCCCAAGCGTGAGCCGAAATAGAGCTGATTTTTATGAAGTAGGTGGAGGTAGAGCACGTCTCACTTACCCGACTAACAACAGCAATAAGTGGGCAGGTGGCGGCTTTCTTTCAACACCCTCAGACTTAGTACGATTGGGCAATGCTGTCCTAAACTATACTCTGCTGGATACAGCCACAACTGAGCTGCTTTACACCCCCATAGTACTCGCGAATGGCGAAGTAAATGAGCAGAACTACGGCCTGGGCTGGCGCAATCATGTGAGCACCAACATCATTCAGGATAATAGAGAAGTAAGAATGTACCACCATGGCGGAAGTGCGGCAGGAGGTATCGCCATGCTCATCCTCTTACCAGAATACAATGTCACCGTTGCGGTAGCGACTAATAGGTCAGGTCAGTCCTCTGATCTATTTACTGTCGCCTATCGCTTGGCAGAACTGTTTATACTGGCAAGCGAGTAGTCAACATTTGAATTTCTTAACAACCGCTTACTCATTTAAGGTTCTCCTTATATTTTCTTCCTACCGGAATCTTGTGTCCTCTCACCTCAACTGACGTAGCTGTGATTTTCTCGATAGCTCCCTGATTGATGATAAACGACTTGTGACATCTGATAAAATTAGTCGGTAATCGGCTTTCAACATTGATCAGGCTCGAACGCTCAAGGATAACTCCCCGATCAGTATGAAACTTTACGTAGTTGCCATCGCTTTCCAAATGGCTCAATTCATGTGGACTGACCAACACTTTGTTGTGGCCGTCCTGAATCTCGATCTTATCAACCTCAGCCCTTTCTACATGATTGGAGCTCTTGATGACACCATAGATCAAAGCTGGTGCATAAAAGAAGAAAAAGTGAATGACTAGATTAGTTCCGACTATATCAATCAAACCGATCCAATTCACAACAACTCCCCCTATCAGCAAATAGGCAACATCTACCAACGTCTCAAATCCGCTAGCAGATAAAAAGAGAACAAAAGAAGCCAGCATTACCCTGGTGCTAATACTACCGACATTTTCGAGCATCAGGTTGATCACCCCATAGACGATCGCAGCATTGATTAACGTCCCATAGATACCTGGTATTAGAAGACCGAATTCAGAGCTACCAAATAAGCCAATGGTGATTTGCTGACCGGGCCAATTGAGGACGACAAGACCCAATAGCCAAAGCATCGGATGCAGCCACTTCTCAATACGTGAAAGGTTCGTGGGCAGCACACTGGTGAGGCTCAATTGCTTCATACTTCGTTGATCATCATTTTTTGGTCGTTCGTCCCAAGGTACGTTTTTGAGTCAACCTACATCCCAGATTTGCCGATAGGTAACTCTCAAACACAACTCAAAATTCAACGACATTCTCATGAAAACAAAGACCTATGGATTAATTGCTTGGTTGCTTTGCAACAGCATCTACTCATGCTCAGCTCAGGAGCCGATCACCTCACCTCAGGCTAATAGCATTAATTACTCGACCGATGCGACGAAAGCCAGGGACATGCTCGATCACCTATTCACCCAGGAATCTAACTATCAACACCTAAGTGGGGTGGTACAAATCAGGTGCGCTGACAGTCTTATCTACCACCAAAGCTATGGAAACAGTACACGAGGCATTACCAGTGGAGTAGCTACCCGATTTGATATTGGATCTGTCAGCAAGCAATTCACAGCATCTGCTATACTTATGTTGGCGCACGAAGGTCATCTCAACTTGCAAGATAAAGTCAACCCTCATCTGGGCCCGTATGCCTCTGATCGGTGGGATAGGGTCACCATCCATCAGCTGCTCACGCACACTTCTGGTATCCCGAGCATCTATCAAACAGAGCAGGGACTTGACATCTTTTTCCCGGAAGAAAAGCCCATCGAAATAGCTGAACTCATCTCAAAATTTCAGGAGGCAAAACTACTCTTCAAGCCGGGAGAAGAGTTTAGCTATAGCAATTCCGGGTACGTGCTCCTTGCTGCTATCATCGAGCAAGTCTCAGGCCTACCGTATCCGCAATTCATGGAAGCGCGTGTCTTTGCAAAGTATGGACTGGAGCATACTGGCTTTGGTAGCTCGCAGGCTGATGCTACACCCTATTACGGCTATAGATCAGACCTGTCAAGTCCAGCCCCCGGATACCACCATAGCTGGTCTATCGGTGGCGGTGGTGTTTACTCTACCGCAAGTGATCTGTCTCGTTGGCTGAGCATCCTACAGTCGGATACCTTTCTCACGGCTTCATTGAGGCGGGATTACCTCAGCAGCCACACCCAGGCCGGCTATGGATATGGCTGGCAGATTACCAAAGAAGATCGCGTAGAGCATGATGGTGGTACGGCTGGTTTCATGAGCTTTATGAGCTTTGACCCTACTTCCGGACATCAGATCGTCCTACTCACCAATCGCGGTTTCGAAGACATCCACAGCTATGGTAAGAGTGCCCGCTATGTGCGCGAACTGGTCGACAAGTCATGGGACATACTTGAGGGAGGTGAGGTAGATATCCTACCGGAAATCACTTCAATGCCTGAAATCAAAAGTAAGTACTTCCTTGACGATGGTACAAGGCTTACATTGTCTAGCGAAAATGATACTGCAGTCTGGGTCAGTGTAGCGGGTACGATGACCTCCCGACTGATTGCTAATTCACCACTCTCAGGAGCTACCCAACAAGAAGATATGATGAACGATCTAGCGAGGCTACTTTACAAAAAGAAGCATTGGGCAGCTGCCAAATACTTTGATGGGGAGATGAAGTTTGTCAGCTACTCAGGGCTCCTAGGCATTGGCATGAAGATGATGCGCAAGCAGACCGGCAAAGTAGTCGCTATCGTCCCATACTATGTCGAAGAAGGTCATGGGCTGATGCGGATCACAGGAGAGGAAGCAATCCTGGACATCATCGTCTACTTTGATGAAGAAGGTAAGGTACAAGGCATCTTTGAGCATGGTAGCTATCAACTTGATGATGAACTACCCATGCTCGCCTATCCTATCGGCAATGACCAGTTGTACGTCGATGGGCTGAATTATGGAGAGCCGGATGCAACCTTGAAGCTGATTGACGGGAGATTAACTGTACGACAGTTGGATAGATCAGTCCTAGCCGACAAGCCATGATACGTCTGGGCCCAACTGCCAAGGTTCGTGAGGACACGCACCATAGCGAAAGTGTGCCATAGATCAGGCAGAGTGGGGTTTGAGCTTTAACTCGGAACTATTTGCTGTTGTCAGAAGCTGGCGAAAGGCATACTTTAGCTGCATGACAAAACTCGTTCTACTCCTGAGTATAGTATTACCACTTCATGCATTGGCTCAAAGTCAAACCGATCAATATGCGGATGATGTGAGGTCGATTGATGCCATCATCGATGCATACTATGACGTCATCTCTGGCGCAAGCACTGATCCATGGCAATATGATAGAGATGCTTTCTTGCACGCTCCTGACGCAATTATTACCCGGGTTCTGGAGGATGGCAGTACCGAGACTCATTCCTTGGCGGAGGAATATATTCCCTACCTACTCACTCCCAAGGAGGACATCTATGAGATCGAGCTTGGAAGAGAGGTGACTCAGTTTGGGCAGATCGCCCAGGTCTGGAGTGCCTACGAGCTACGGACAGATCCTGCTGTCGCTTCCGGAGTGAGAGGTGTCAATAGCATCCAACTTCACTTCGATCAGGGCCGCTGGTGGATCACGAGCTGGCTTACTCAAAACGAATCGGAAGAAAACCCCATTCCCAATAATCTGTTGGACCAAAATGAGCGGTAACTTAAGAATTAACTGCCGACAAGAAACTGCGGCAGATTATCAAGCTGTCTTTGCATTGATCGAGCGAGCATTTGAAAATGAACCTATGAGCGATCATCAAGAGCAGTTTCTTGTGGAGCGACTCAGAAAGTCTGATGCCTTTGTACCGCAACTGTCCCTGGTCGCTGAGATGGACGACAAAATCATAGGGTACATTTTGCTTACCAAAATTCAAATCCAAAATAAGAATGTTCATTTCGACTCACTCGCCTTAGCTCCTGTAGCCGTCCTACCGGAATACCAGGGGCAAGGTATTGGAGGCACGTTGATCAGAGCGGCCCATGACCAAGCTTGTCAACTGGGGCATGGCTCAGTCGTGCTTCTCGGGCATGAGACCTATTATCCGAAGTTCGGATATCGACCCGCACATCTTTTTGGGATTAGCCTTCCCTTCGAAGTACCCAAAGAGAACTGCATGGCCGTTGAGCTGATCGAGGGGACACTTGACCGTGTAAGCGGCACAGTGGTCTATCCGCGCGTATTCTTTGGTTAGGTCCACTTGTGAAGGTCTGTGACTCAAGTAAGAATGTCTGTGGCCCACAGACATTGGAGTGAGTTGATATATACAACTAGACGATATTATAATCTAACTGCCAAGGTTCGTGTCTTCACGGATTTGAGCCAGTGATGTTAGATGGTTCGTGAGGACACGAACCATTGCGCGGTGGCGAAGTGAGTTTCAAACTCAGGACAGCTTGTGAAAATTTATTTGCGTAACCGAATGATTACATTTATACTTGTAACCAAATAGTTACACAATAATGAGAAGAGACGTATTCCAGGCGATAGCCGATCCTGTCAGACGCGACATCATCGAGCATCTATCTGAGGAACCATTGACCGTTAACCAGGTGGCTGATAAGTTTGATGTTAGTCGACCTGCTATCAGCAAGCACCTGAAGATCCTTCAGGAATGTGGACTAGTGGACATTCAGCAGCAGGGACGGGAACGATTCTGCAAAATCCAGCCGAGTAGTCTGGTGCCTGCATTTATGTGGCTGGAGCAGTACCGCAAGCTCTGGGAAGACAAACTCGACTCATTCGAAAACTATCTAAACGAACTACAATCTAAATCCAAAGACAATGAGTGATGCACAAGAATTAAGCAAACGCACCTTAACCCTAGAACGCACCTTTAACGCACCTATTCAACTCGTCTGGGACGCCTGGACACAGCCAGCGCACATCTCCAACTGGTGGGGACCAAAAGGTATGGAAACAGAAGTGAAGACGCATGACTTTCGTGTCGGAGGACGCTGGGAGTATGTCATGCAAATGCCCGATGGCAACCTATTCGTAGCGGAAGGAGAGTATCAGGAAATCTTGAAGGGTCAGAAAATTGTGACCACTGCTGACTTTAAGCCCATGACGGAAGGCGTGACGCTCATTGTTGAACTGACAGAACAGGAAGCACAAACGCATTTCAAATTCAGTGTGGTGCACGAGACCGAGGAATACTGCAAGCAGCAAGAAGAAATGGGCTTTTACAACGGGTGGGCATTAACCTTTGATAGACTCGGGGAATATGTTGCGGATCAATAAAGGGCTGAGAATATGTCCCGAATGCCGAGCTTCGTGTCTTCACGAACATATCAGGTGATTGGTTAAGGCACTGATGTTAGGTCCACTTGGGTAGGTCTGTGGGCCCCAGACATTGGGGTGAGCTTGCGAAGGGCATACTTTATCTCAACTGCCAAGGTTCGTGTCTTCACGGACCTGAGCCTATGATGTTAGTGGGCTGTGCAATAAGTCCAACCCCTTTAAAAATCACAATATTTTGTTTTGTTTAACCTATCGAATACACCCCTATAATCCCCTCAAGGGGATAAATTCCGCCCTTGAGGGCGGTTAGGTGGGTGTTGCCTTGCAGTATGCAGAAGATTGTTTTGTCTTGCGTGAGCTTAAACGACTTATTGCACAGCCCCTGCGTAGGACACCAACCATTGCGAAAGAGAAGCAGGCCTGCGGGGCACAGGCCTTTAGGGTGGGATGTTAGTTGGTTTGTGAGGACACGAACTATGGCTAGAGAGGGTTGAGGAAACACTAGACAATATTATTATCTAGTGCACTCTTCACCGCACTCGCACGGGTGTGCACATGCATTTTGCGGTAGATATTCTTGATGTGGGTCTTCACGGTGTGAGGACTGATAAACATGAGTTCAGCAATCTCTGAATAGTTTTTGCCTTCTACTAACTGCTCTATGACCTGGAGCTCCTTTTCCGATAGGCCATACTCGGCGATCTTTTGCTCGCGTTGCAGTTCACGGTTCACATCCACGCTTTTGCCGACCTGGGTGATGAGCTTGCGAGCGATCTTACGCGACATGGGTGCGCCACCCTCCCTGAGCTCGGTGATCGCCTTGACCAGGGTCTGTGGAGACTCATCTTTGAGCAAATAACCCACTGCTCCCGCATTGATAGACTTCATGATCTTTTCAGTATGCTCAAAGATGGTGAGCATCATGATATCAATACTGTCTCCGTAGGCGGCCTTGACCCTACTGGTCGTCTCTATCCCGCTGATACCCGGCAGCTCTATATCCATCATGATGATTTCCGGTAGGTCATCAGCACCAAGGCCCTCCAGCTTACGGATCGCTTCTTCACCAGATGCAGCGATCATCACAAGCTCCATGTCATTAAAGTATTTGAAGTTGTCGATGAAGCGCTTACGCAATGCGGGGTTGTCTTCGACCAGGCCTATCTTGATGGACATAGCAAATTGTTTGAGTCAAATATGCGTACTGCCCGGTACACTACCAATACCACTTAGTGGGTATTTGACCAGGTGAGGCGCAGGGTCGAACCGGCACCCGGAGTGCTGGTGACTTTCATGGTGCCATGTATCTCACTCATTCGCCGCTTCATGTTGTCAAGGCCGTAGTGCTCTCCCGTGATAGCTCCTGGGTCAAAGCCCTGACCGTCATCTTTGATGGTCATCTCGGTCAGGCCGTTGCGCACAGTCATAGCTACAGTAATGTGCGTTGCACGGGCATGTTTCACTATATTTTGGATAGCTTCCTCCACTACTCTGATGATGTTCAGTGCCTGCTTAGGACCAAGCTTTGTATCCTGATCGATATGATCCAGCATCGAGTAGCCCAGCTGAGGGTGATACCTCAAATAGCCTTCCAGGTAGTTGTCCACATGATCAAACAGCTCAGTGAGGGTCAGCGACTGCTCGTTGAGCGACCAGATGCTATCGCGAAGATTGGTCATGGTATGCTGGGCGTCTGCCTTGATTGACTGAATGAGCTTAGACAGCTGCGCCTTTTCCGATAGGTCGCCGACCTGCTCCGTCATCGACAGTCCGGAGATGATACTAGTCAGCTGTGCGCCGACATGATCGTGCAGGTCGCTGGAGATACGCTCACGTTCCTTTTGGAGCTCATGCTGCAACTCCAGCTCTTCCACACGTCGGATCAATTTGCGCTGAGCAAAAAACCGGGCAATCAGCGCGATCAATCCTGCAAATGCCAGTACAGCAATCGCTATAAACCACGAAGTGCGGTACCAAGGGGGGCTAATCGAAAAGCTGACACTACTCGCTTTGCCGATATTGCCGTACACATCTCGGCCCTCCACGCGAAATGTATAATCCCCTTCGCCTAGATCTACGTATTCACGAATGTGATCACCAGACCAACCTGACCAGTCGTCCTCCAGCCCCTCCAACTGATACCGAAACTGGTTGTCACCTTCCCTATCGTAGGCCGTCAGCCCATATTCAAACCGGATGTTGTTGTTTTCATAGTCTAGCGTAGGTGACCATTGGCGATCGAAGAGTCCAAAATTCATGGCCACCACAGAGTCAGTATTGAGCTTGATGCTGCTGATATTGGTGATGGGCTGCTGTGTATTCGATGACTCCCTACCGGGAAAATAGTGCGTCAGCCCTCCAGTCAGGCCAAACCACATCGAGCCGTCCACATCCTCAAAAGGTGCCCAGATACCTACTTCGCTATAAGCCGCTAAATCCGGGTTGTGTTGCTTGCGGTAGATTCCATCGGCATCCTTTACCAATGGCATCACTTTCATAAATGGCGGGAGCCCGTTGAGGACATAGACCACATCGGAGGAAGCATCCAACATGTAGTAGACCACTTCCAGCTCCATGGGAAAACGACTGCTTCGCTCAAACCGCTCACCGATCTTATCAAACACGCCATATTCTGAGCTAAAGACCAACTCATCGTCCACAATATGCACAGGGATATGTGTGGCCGGAAGTCCGGCATCAGTACTGTACTCCGTCACCACGGGTTTATCGATGGTTCCTTGGTTGTAAAAATCAACGGTGAATAGCTTATTGGCATGTATACCGAGCCAAAGTGTCCCGAGACTATCTTGTCGTAAATAGCGCACATCATACGGCAGCTCATTCTGGTAAGACCGGACTGTGTAGGTGCCATTCTCAGATTTGATGGCGATCAGCCCATCGACCCCAGGTACATAAACCACGGATGGATCAATGACCGACTGCTCAAACTTGTAGCTGTACACGTTCGACACCTTCCTTATATTCCCGGTAGGGCTTATCTTAAAAATACCCTGTGAAGTGCTAACCCAGAGCTCATCTTCGATGGTCTCCAGCGCGAATGACTCCCCGAAATAGCCCGTTCCCATTTGTTGAAATTGATTGCTCTCGGTGATATCGAGCTTGTACAGCGCGGTATGCGTGGAGACATAGAGTGCGCCATTCCACCGCAGGACGTCATTGACCGTATCAAAGAGGCCATTGCGCTCATCAAATCTTCGAAATGGCTGATGGTAGGCCAGCCGTGTCACGCCAAAATTGTGGGAAGCCCATACCGCCCCGGACCGATCTCGGTAGACCGTATGGATATTCTCTTCGGGCAAACCCTCATCTCGGCCTATCTTATTGATCAGTCGACCATCCAGTCCGATATGTAGCAATCCGCTTTTAGAAGAAGCCAGGAAGGAGGCTTCATTGAGTTTGGCTATGTTGAATACCAGTATATTTTCAAAGTCAGAGTTCTCGTTAGTGCTCAGCTTCTGTATTTCTCCATCACCATAGCTGTAAACACCTGTAGAAAAGAAAAGGATCATCCGACCATCTCCCCAGTCCGTCATTCCAAAAAGTGTCCCCTTGGGGAGCTGCTCTGATGAGCGCTCCGTGATCAGTTGCCCATCTTCATAGCGTAGGATGTTGCGATCAAATGTGGTGAGCCAAACCTGTCCGCCGAGTAGATCCATCATCGCGATCCGATCCTCTGTCATCAGCACCTCAAAAGACTCGGTAGCAATATCGTAGATCATCAGTCGATCCCGGGTTGCAAAAAAGACCTGATCACTGTTGTAAGCCACAAAACGCACCTGATCGAAATCACGCTGATCCTGGGGAAGCCGTAGTGTCAGAGACTGAAAGGCTATCACCCCATATTCGTCGGGAGACAGGTAGCCCAGCTCCCCTGCTCCACCAACATAAATCTTGTCGTCATCCCCTTCCACAAGGGCTCTCACAAGCGACAGATTGGGTAGTCGATACTTGCTCCAGGCTTTGCCGTCATAGGACAGCACCCCTTCGCCATTGCCAAAGTACATCAGCCCGTTGCTGGCCTGGATCATCTGCCAGACCTGTGCATGTGCCTTGTAATCATTGGGGGTGTAGTTGGTCAGCTCCGGGTAGCCATAGTCGGATGAAACTATTGGGCTAGACTGGGCCAGGATCGGATGACAGTCACTCAAAAACAGCCACAACCCCGTTATAAGCAATAAAAATCTCAATATCATCAAATTAGCTTGTCAGCCAAAAGATAACAGATTGAGCCCCTTCTTACAACGGGTTTTGTGTTAACAAATGGTTTTGAAGACTTTAGCGAGGGTTTTACCCAGGTTCATATCTTCACGGATCTTTTGCCAAGGTTCGTGTCTTCACGGACCTGAACCGTAACGTTGGATGGTTTTTGCCAGGTTCATATCTTCACGGATCTTAACTGGTACTCCTTTAGATGGTTTGTGAGGACACAAACCATGGCGGAGGAGGTGCTTGTCTGTTAGATGGTTCGTGAGGACACGAACCATGGCCTAAGCGGTTATGCCTTATCTACGAACTAGGACAAGTCCAGTAGCAGGTAGCACCAAGACAGAACTACCGCCTCGGTCGTCTGTTCCAATTTTTCTTGCCTCCACCGCCTGAGCTGTTTCCACCACCGCCGGACTTGGGTCGGCGATGATTGCGCTGGCCACCTTGTTTGGAGGCCGGCTTCACACCTGTAGGCTTGTCGGTAGGCTCGAATCCTTCCATAATGTCCGTAGGGATGCGCTGCTCGATAAGCTTCTCAATGTCCCGCAGATATTCCATCTCATCCGCACCAACAAGTGATATGGCTTCACCGCTCGCTCCTGCCCTACCTGTACGTCCGATTCGGTGCACATAGTCCTCAGGGATGTTGGGTAGCTCGAAGTTGATCACATGTGGCAGCAATGGAATATCCAAACCTCTGGCCGCTATATCTGTCGCTACGAGCACGCGTACTTCGCCTGCCTTGAA
Organism: Cyclobacteriaceae bacterium; assembly: GCA_965229505.1. Classification (GTDB taxonomy): domain Bacteria; phylum Bacteroidota; class Bacteroidia; order Cytophagales; family Cyclobacteriaceae; genus UBA6059. The sequence continues at coordinate 2,944,858 of OZ245881.1, read as the reverse complement.
CCCAGCCAGTGCTTTGGTCCTTGCGCCCTGGCTTTTGTTACCATGAATGGCTGCCGCACTGACATCTGCCTTGTTCATCTTCTCGGCCAGTCGATTGGCGCCATGCTTGGTGCGGGTAAAGACCAGCACTTGCTGCCATCTGCCTCCGGCGATCATATCGATGACCATGTCGGTCTTCTTCTTCTGGTCGACCTTGTATGCTTTCTGGATGATCTTCTCGACGGTGGTGTTCTCAGGAGTCGCCTCCACCATTACCGGTCGGTCGAGAAAGCCATTGGCCAGCTTCTTAATATCGGATGAGAATGTTGCCGAAAAGAGCAGGTTTTGCCTTTTTTCGGGTACGAGTGCGAGTACTTTCTTGATATCATGGATAAAGCCCATGTCAAGCATACGATCTGCTTCATCGAGCACGAGGATCTCTATTTGCGATAGCGATAGCAGCCGCTGATTGTTGAGGTCGAGCAGTCGGCCGGGTGTGGCGATCAGGATGTCCACCCCTCTGCGGAGCGCATTGACCTGTGGGTTTTGGTTGACGCCACCGAAGATGACGGTAGAGCGCATATCGAGGTTTCGGCCGTACTCCACGGCATTCTCAAGTATCTGTGCCGCCAGCTCACGCGTAGGCGTGAGTACCAGCGCCCGCACGGGCCGTCTCTTCTGAGGTGGACTCTTAGCGAGCAACTGGAGAATGGGCAGTATGAAACCGGCGGTCTTGCCCGTACCCGTCTGGGCGGAGGCAAGCACGTCCCGACCCTCGAGGATCACTGGGATGGCTTTGGCTTGTATGGGAGAGGGCTCAGTATAGCCCTTGGTGGCCACCGCCCGCAATAGGGGGTCGGATAGGCCGAGTGCTTTGAATGACATAAATAAATCTTTAACCAAATGACTATCCTTTGGCAAAGTGTCATTTCAGTGTTGAGCCGCAAAGCTACCACGAATAATGGCGGTATAGGCTATGAAGTGAAAATGAGATCGAACTTAGATCTTTAGTTCGAGGCAATTGGGCTGACGGGATCCTGCTATTATTGGTTGTGCGGTTATTCTTAAGTTATGTAATGGCGAAACGAGAAATAGTCCTGAGTTAATTCGGATAAATTTGAGGCTCTGCCTTGTGTCAAATTGCCGGGTCGATGAAAGGTAAAGATCACACACTTATGTATTTTACATTTATGTTAGCATTAATTCATGGCTTCCTTCGACATTCATATCAACTTCACCAACAAGCAACTGCGTAGTATATCTATCAAGATTGCAATTGTTGCTGCCATTGGTTTCGCGATATGGTACGTAGTAGACTATCCTTTTAAATATTTGCCAAGTGAACTTAGAATTCCATACTATTTGGATATTCTTCCAAACTGGCTGTTGAAAATATTTGGCATATCGATCACTCTTGGACTAATCAGCTATTTACTTTTTGATGTTAGAAGTAATTTGAAAGGTAGTTTAAAAGTGCAAGCTGAATCAGTAATCCTAGAGTCTAAAAGCCGATGCGACACTATACATTTCAATGAACTGCTCCGAATAACTGCGATAAAAAAGAATCTAACGAGATATCCGTATCGATTGGAATTTATTTACCCAGATTTCAAGTTTCGAAGAATAGCTATGAGTAATGAGGACAACTTCTTCGATCTCATAAGTGAGTTATCGAAGTGCACACCAGAAGATTTTGAGATCAACGTGAGTGAATTTGAATCCTCCTACAAATAAAAAATAAATGCTAACAGACGTACCTATTGGGCAACCTCCCATGAAACTGTCAAATTAGAATAACCCGGATGATTCGGGGAATTCTGGAATTATATCGACCAAAAAAGAAATTGGCTGCTTATCAGATAGACAAACCCATCACCGCCGAATGCATCACTATTTATCCTCGTATCAAATCAAACTCCTTAAATAATCCCTATTTTGAGCAGATAAAAATTCAACTCCCTGGTGCTCTCTCATCACAAATATTTTCAATGGCTCTATTTTACACAGGGCAAGCGAGCACTATTTAATCTTACCACAGGACTCTTTATCTGGTTATTCCTGGCTTTTGCCCAGCCTTTTGGCATTAGCGTCACAAGTAGTTCAACACTCGATATTTGCCTATTCTTGATTCCCATAGGCATGTTATGGGTCATTTTGGCTTATGGCATGGATTATATTGCCCGTCACCTCTTACATATTGAGGTACACAAAAACGTGTTGGCGGACTTGCTCTTGATGCTATCGAAGGTGATCGTGTATATACATGTGGTATGGCTGCTGCGTGGGCTTGCCTGCGACTGGAAGTGTCTTGACTTTTTCGAGTATTTCGAGCTCTGGGTGTCGATGTACCTAATGATTGCAATTGTCTACCTTCCTTATTCCTTTTATGCGCGCTATCTCTATTATCATATGGCGCTTTCGCAGGGTTTGACCTCCGCTGACATATTGGTCATAACCGGTGAAGGGAAAGATTCATTTAGATGCAACCCATCAGAACTGATGTACATCAAGGCAGACGACAACTATTCAGACTTTGTCATGTGCACTCAGGAAAAGCACTCCCTGCGGTCTAGCCTGTCAGGAGTCTCCCAGCAACTTGATCCGTATCCGCAATTTCTCCGAACCCATCGATCTTTCATTATCAACACGCAGTACTTTGACCAGTATCATCGGTCAAAAGGAATCATTATCCTGGCGCATGAATCGCACAAGGTAGAGGTCGCTGTATCCCAATCTTATAAGCCTACCGTAGACCAACGCCTCACTCACCCCAAATAAAGTTTCGTTAACCCCAAATCGCCTTTTTTCGCAACTCCTTGGTCTTCTTAATCGAAAACACAAGCATCACAAAAAATTGAATGCTTATGAATTGGTTATTGATCGGTTTGCCTCTGGTAACATTTTATCTCGTTTGGTTTGGCTACTTAATTTATCAAAACAAGCCAAAGAAGCACTTACTCTTTTTCTCTCTGGCGCATATGCCCTATCTGCTGGTCAATCTGGTAGCTCCGTTTCGAGGAGTCTTAGATCCGGATTATGCCGGGTACAATTTTGGACTGATCTCTCTTCCACAAGGGATCTGGGTACCCATCGTAGTGGGCACAATTGTTATCCTGACTTTTATAATCTGTACCAGAGCGCTGCAGGATCGCATGGGCAGGTGGTGGCGAGTGGCTTTCGTTTTTGACCTTGGCCTTCTTGTGACGATCGCTGGTCCGGTGCTCATTGATGTCCTCGGCGATATTCAGGACTTTCGCCTCGAACTAGGCGAGTACTTCCAGATATCCGGATGGTTCGTCGCATTGATCATTTTGATCATCCTACCGGGACCAATGTTCTATGCGACATGGACTGCCTTTAAAAATGGCATAGTACGACCTGCCGCTGATATTTCTTAAAATTTCAAATAATCTTCAATTATGGCAGACTCAATTCCGAACCGAAAACGGTAACTCAAACCTTATAGAACACAGATGAATGAGCCAGGGGATTTGAAGCATCCGAGATTCAATTATCTTCGTGTATGCCTTACGAAATCATCAATCCCGATTCTAAAATTCCTTTAGTCCTAAGTGTGCCGCATTGCGGAATTGCTATCCCGCCCGACCTGAAGTCGTCCTATGTAGCAGAAAAGATCGACTTCATTGATGATACAGATTGGTATGTCGATCGACTGTATGATTTTGCAACTGAGATGGGGGTCACCATGATCAGAGCAAAGTACAGTCGATGGGTCATTGATCTTAACAGAAATGCCAAAGACCAACCGCTTTATGATGATGGTCGGGTGATTACGGCACTCACCCCAGTTTCTGATTTCAATGGCGAACCCATTTATGAAACTAATCAGCCGGATACGGCGGAGATTCAGCGAAGAGTGGCTACCTACTACCAGCCTTATTATGATAAGATCAATGAACTTCTTGAGAAAAGAAGGGCACAGCAAGATCATGTATTATTCTTCGATGCGCATTCGATTAGACAATATGTCCCTGGTATTAGGAACGAACCTTTCCCTGATCTGATCTTGGGAGATGTAGACGGGACTTCAGCAGATGGCAGCTTAATCGAAACAGCGGAAAAGTTGTTAGCCAGTTGCTCCTACTCATTTCAGCACAATGATCCCTTCAAGGGGGGGAATCTGACAAGGCACTTCGGGAAGCCACAAAAAGGCATTCATGCTTTCCAACTGGAGATGTCCAAGACGCTTTACATGAATGATGTGCAAACGCTTTATCATGAAGAGCGAGCAGAAAAAATCAGAACCCTTCTCAAATCGCTATTCGAACAACTACTTGAAGGATTACAAAAACTCAACAACCAATGAAAGCCTACAAGTTTGATCTATTGCTGCAAAACAACGGCTGGCAAGAGAACCGTTTTGTCACCGTTGATCGCCACGGAGTAATAGTTGATATCTCAACAGTGAAGTCGCTGGATACGGAGGTTGAGACCGTTCGGGGCTATTGTCTTCCCGGATTTCAAAATGCACATTCTCATGCTTTCCAATATGCGATGGCCGGGCTTGCAGAGATTCATCCGGACCCATCAAAATCGGATGATTTCTGGTCCTGGAGAAATACGATGTATAAGATCGCCTTGTCCATCGATCCCGATCAGCTGGAAGCTATAGCTGCCATGCTCTATGCCGAGATGCTGAGGCACGGCTACACGCACGTTGCAGAGTTTCACTATCTGCACCATGATCGATCAGGAAGCCCATTTGAGAACAGAGCTGAAATGGGTGAAAGACTACTAGCCGCGGCAGACAGTGTTGGTATGAATATCACCCTGGTACCCATGTTCTACCAAATGGGTGGATTCGGTAAAAGCGCCGAGCCGGAGCAGCGACGATTTCTCTCAAACTCGTTGGAGGCATATCTGGAATTGTTAGCCTCCTCAGAGCGAGTAGTGCAAAAATACAATTCGGCTCGTCTGGGGGTTGGGTTTCATTCGCTGCGAGCGGTAAATGAGGAGTCGATGCGAGGCTTTTTTGAGCAACACACTAGCGACCTTCCCTTTCATATTCATATCTCCGAACAGCTCAAAGAGGTGAAGGAATGCCTGGAATATTATGGCAAAAGACCAGTAGAATGGCTGCTGGAGAACACACCCATCGACAGTAGTTTTCACCTGGTCCATGCTACACATTTGACCCATGAAGAAACAACCGGCATAGCCAATAGCGGGGCTCACGTAGTGCTCTGCCCCTCTACAGAAGGCAACCTTGGCGATGGCATTTTTCCATTGAAGGCGTTCCAGGAAGCAGGTGGCAAGTGGTCCATCGGTACGGACAGCCATATCGGCTTAAGCCCATTGGAAGAACTCAGAATCCTCGATTACGGTCAGCGGCTGTCGAGTCACCGACGTGACCAGCTGATCAACTCCGAAAACGGGGATAGCGGTCACTTCGGGTTTGACATGTCGCTCAAAGCGGGACGAGCGGCCATGGGAAATCCAGCTACTGAATACTTCAATGTAGGGCGGCCTTTTAACGCCATAGTGATAGACGCTACTCGTCCGTTAATAGCTACCAGTGGTCCTGACAAACTGCTTTCAACGCTCATCTATGCGGGTGATCCAGGCTTCCTATTAGGCACCATCACCAATGGTGCATGGCAGATAAGAAATGGCTTCCACAACAAACACGAAGAGGTCCTTGCCGACTTCAATAAAGCGATGGCAGGGATTGGGGTTCGTTAGTCACTGGAGGCGGAGACTGGCTCGCGAATAAGACTCTATCATCTTTACCCCCTACCGTAAATGAAGGTCAGTGTTATCCTATCTGGAATATGCTTGGCCGATACCAGGATCAACTCTAATTTTGGTGACAAACTATACTACCAACAAACAGTTACAAACTTCAAACAAAGACTAGAACATTAATGATAGCTGTAGTTTCCCCTGCTAAAACACTGAATTTCGAAAAGCCTGCCAAAGGAACGCCAACCAAACCGAGGTTGCTCAAATGCGCCAACGAACTCATTGGAATACTGCGTACCAAGTCACCCGATGATCTGAAAGAACTCATGGACATCAGTGATAATTTGGCGGAGCTGAATGTTGATCGCTATCAATCTTATAAGAAAAGTCACAGTGAGCATAATGCCAAGCCGAGCGTTTTTGCCTTTCAAGGAGATGTGTATCAGGGCTTGCGGGCCGACTCTTTCAATGAACAGGACCTGGCCTTTGCGCAGACCCATTTTAGGATACTATCAGGTCTTTACGGTTTACTGCGTCCGATGGATTTGATACAGCCTTATCGATTAGAGATGGGCACCAGACTTGCTTTTGATGATTACAACACGCTCTACCAATACTGGGATGATACGATACTGAAGCTTTTGCTTAAAGACCTGAAAGCGCAAGGTGACAATATCATCATCAACCTGGCCTCCAATGAATACTTCAAATCCATTGAGAAAAAAGGTGTAAAAGCCCGGATCGTAGATGTAGAATTCAAAGAATTCAAGAATGGGGAGTACAAAATCATCTCATTCTTTGCCAAGAAAGCCAGAGGATTGATCTCCCGCTACATAATCCAAAACCAGATCAACGATGTGGAAGCCTTGAAAAACTTTCAGGATGAAAACTATTATTTTGATGACAAGGCTTCTTCGGAAAACTTTCTGGCGTTCAAGAGAGGTTAATCTTTTGGGCGAGCTTATTCGCTTATCAGAATTAAGGAAACACAGGACTAAAGCTGATTGAAATCTCGGTCTGTAGTAGAAAGTTTGAGAGTCCGTACTCTGATTAAACTCTAGGTCGATTGTAGCACAGCGTTACTTTGATGTTGATCTGCCCTTTCACCAAGCGCTCTGTTTTTCTATCTTGTGATGAAATCCAATTGACATGAAAGCACTAACTACCTCACTACTTGTACTTATCACACTACTCCTCATGAACTGCAGCGGACCTAAAAAAGAAACGCCTTCCGAACCAGAAGAAACAATGGAAAAACCTGAATGGATAGTTGATTTTCAAGACGATTTTGAAACTTTCAACCCTGATAACTGGCAGGACCAGCGGATTTGGGTCAACAATGAAAACCACTGCTATGTACCTGACGGTGAGTTTGGCACCCGAGAGGTCAGTGATGGTACGTTAAAGATCAAAGTGGTCAATATTGGTGAAAAGATGGTTTGCGACAACTTTGATAAGCATGGCAATCAGCACCCTGACACAGAGTACGTAGCAGGTCGCATCTGCTCAAAAAATCGCAAAGAGTTTGTCAAAGGGCGATGGACCGCTCGGCTCAAATTGTCAAGCAATGGTGAGGCCAGCCAGTTCCCGGCATGGTGGCTACTCGGTGCACAAAACAATGAGCCTCCGGTACAGGAAGAGGATGAGAATGTTTGTTGGCCGCTCACTGGCTCAGGAGAGATCGATATCTTCGAGCACCATGGCGACCATATGAAGGATGAGTTTACTACAGGCGCTATTGTCAGCCTTGGTGAATGCGACAAAGGAGATTGGGAGAGCAGTCGCAGAAACTTCCCAGCCACACTCAATGAGTTTCATGAGTATAGCGTCGAATGGGAAGGGAGTGACTTAGTCTATCGATTGGATGGAGAGGAAGTCTACCGCAATCCTGGTGAAGGCGATAAGTATCCTGAACCGATGTTCGCCATACTCAACTTTGCAAAGATCACTGACTCACCTATGGAGGGCGAATGGGTCATGGAAGTGGACTGGGTGAGGCATGAGAAGAGGAGTTAAATCAAATTCTACATGACGGTTAACCAACTTACAATCTCACTTACCTTATTGATTTTTATAAGCGCCTGCGGAAGTAAACCGCAACCTGAAGCTATGGAAGAAGAGAATATCAACATGTCCACCGAGTCGAATGCTAAGACGACCTATAACCCAGGCAGTGACTATCAACTCGTCTGGGCAGATGAATTTGACGGTAGTGAACTGGATACCTCCAACTGGAACAGACAAGTCGAACCAGCAGGTCGCTTCAACGAAGAATGGCAGAGGTACACTGATAGCCCCGACAATGCTTACATCGAAGACAACAAGCTAGTGATCAAAGCTATCCATGAGGGTGATGCGCATGGAATGAATCAATACACCTCCGGCCGACTGAATACTGCTGGAAAACAATCCTGGCAGTATGGCAAGATAGTGGCCCGAATGAAGCTACCACATGGCGCAGGTATGTGGCCTGCCTTCTGGATGCTTGGAGACAATATCGATGAAAATGGCGGTGATACCCCCTGGCCCTTTTGTGGCGAGATCGATATCCTGGAACTATATGGCTCCAAAGATGATGGCGTAGTAGAGGCCAATATCCACTATGCCGACGCTGCGGGTGAACATGGTATGCTCGACGCTATCCACTATAAACTGAAAGAAGGTCGCTTTGCCGATGACTTTCACATCTTCGAACTCGCATGGGATGAGCAGCAGATCCGCTGGTTGGTCGATGGTGAAGAGTACGCCGCTGTGGATATCACCGGTGACGAGTTTACCGAGTTTCATAACAAGTACTTTATCCTAATCAACATTGCGGTAGGTGGTACCTGGGCCGGTCGACCCGACGAGACCACCTCCTTTCCTCAATACATGTATGTAGACTGGGTGAGGGTGTATCAGAAAGCTACCTAGCTAATTACGCGCAAACCTCGTCCGAGACCGGGATGCCCCAGGAGTCCTCGTTTTGAAAACGAAAACTAGTAACGAGTCGAATTGTATGCTAGACAGACCCTAATGAAGATAAGAAAGGCTAGTTGAAATCTATTTCTTAGATTAGATGAACTGAGTTCTCAGCGAGTCTCTAAGACCAGAATTAGCTTAATCCAACTGCCGAACGTCTTATGAATTTTCTATCTTTATCATATGCCGGAGATAAGTCGGTTCTATGGAATTATCATCAAGATGTATTTTAATGAGCACAACCCACCTCATTTTCATGTAGAATATCAGGATTATGAAGCGGTTATCAATATTGAGACTGGTGAGGTGACGGGTCACCTGTCAAGAAGAGCAATTAATCTTGTCCACGATTGGTTAGATCAAAACAAGCAGGCTCTATTAGAAAACTGGAAACTTATTGAGCAAAGAAAACCGTTAAATAAGATCAAACCACTGGACTAATGAAAAGCGAGATGTTACTTATTAAGGTCGAAAAGGCTGATTATCTAATCGATTACAGAATCGAACTCACTTTTTCTGACGGGCTCAACGGGGTGGTAGACCTGCGGGATGAAATCTGGGGAGAAGTATTCGAACCCCTTAAGGATGTGAATTACTTTAAGACATTCACAAAAGATCGATGGACAATTGGTTGGGATTGCGGAGCGGATTTTGCGCCAGAGTTTCTTCATTCTTTAGTCCTCAAGCAGAATAAAAAGGCACAGGAGGTGCTCTAGAGATCATTCTTTTGTTTGAGGCTACCTTCTAAAAACCTCCAACAAGGTATCAACCAGCCGATCAATCTCATCATCATTCAAGACACCTATTTGACTAGTTAGCCGTTTTTTATCCAAGGAGCGGGTATGATCCACCGCCACTTCTCCCGCTTTTCCATTTACCACCACTGACACTCTGGTTGGATATTTCTTACCAGAACTAGTAAGCGGACAAACCAACACTGTCCCCAGATTTGTATTCATTACATCAGGAGAAACGACCACTACGGGTCTTGTCTTCTTCATCTCTCGTCCAATCGTTGGATCCAGGTTGGCCCAGTAGACACCATATCTTACCACGTCCATTCGGAGGAATCAAATTCGTTAGAAACAGAGGTGAAGTCTGAGAAATCATCATCCTTCTCTGACGATGCATTAGCCGACCTGAATTGCTCCTCCCATCCTTCTCGGACTTTGGTAGTGACCGGCTTGATGATGATCCCCTCCTCTGATTCGATGATTTCCAGTTCATCAACCAAGCTGTACTTCTCTATTACACTCTTTGGTAGCCTAACTCCTTTGGAGTTACCGATCTGTATAAGTCTTGCCATCATAGTACGAAAATACGTAATTATAATGTAATTACACGTTTAATGCAGCACTGGCCTTAGCGTCTCACTGAGCTCATTTTTTTTTATAGGAAACGTCATTTACTGGATTTATAGTAGCACTCGAGATTATTAAGGCAAGAAATGCTAAGTGAGATTTATTAGATTAGGTGAAATGAATAGTTATTAGTATTCTGTTTCTTTGAATATGAATTCGTCCCCAAAAAAAATTGTGAGTCTATTTACTGGTGCAGGAGGTCTAGACTTAGGTTTCGAGTCTGCGGGTTTTGAAACTAGCGTTGCTGTAGAAATAGATGACAAATGTGTTCGCACCCTAAGATTTAATCGCGATTGGCCGATAATTCATAAGGATATTCATGATGTTTCTTCAAACGAGCTATTAGAAAAAGGTGAACTCAAAAAAGGAGAAGCGCATGTCTTAATTGGTGGGCCGCCATGTCAGCCCTTTTCTAAATCAGGATTTTGGGCAACAGGTGAAACCAAACGTCTTGAAGATCCTAGAGCAAAGACTCTCGACGAATATTTACGCGTCTTAAGAGCAACTCTACCTCAAGCATTCCTCCTTGAGAATGTTGCTGGTCTTTCATACAAAGGTAAGTCTGAGGGTTTTCAATATATCTTGGATAGAGTGGCCGAGATAAACAAAGAAGAAGGCACTAATTACCAGGTACAAAGCTTACGTGTTAATGCTGCGCGCTATGGAGTTCCTCAAATTAGGGAACGCGTATTGCTTATTGCTCATCGAGATGGTAAGCTGTTTGGAGAATTATTACCTACGCACGCATGGGGAAAAAATAGAAAGGAAATATCATTGAATCTGCCTTCGCGGCTCTTGGAACCAACCACCGCTTGGGATGCAATTGGTCATATGAACCCAGACTTGGAGGGCTTGTCAGTAAAAGGTAAGTGGGCAGAACTTTTACCCTCAATTCCAGAAGGCCAGAATTACCTATATCATACAGATCGAGGCGATGGCAAACCATTATTCGGATGGAGGCGAAGATATTGGAACTTTTTACTTAAACTGTCAAAAGACAAACCCTCATGGACCTTAACAGCGCAACCGGGCCCTTCAACAGGCCCATTCCATTGGGATAGTAGGCACCTAGCTATGGAAGAACTTGCAGCTCTACAGACATTTCCATCCAATTACGTAGTGCTCGGTAGTAGAATCGATGTTCAGAAGCAAATTGGTAACGCAGTTCCTTCAGCTTTAGCTGAAATCGTGGCACTCAAAATGAGATCACGCTTTTTTGACGAGCTTGAATTTGAAAGCTCTAGTGCGACCTTGATTCCTAGAAAAAGGGCTGAACTCCCCGAATCTATAACCCCTTCTCAAGTTCCTTCGAAGTTCTTAGAGTTAATTGGAGAACACGAACCACATCCAGGTACTGGAATGGGCTATGGAGCTGAAAGATTAAATGCATCATACTAATTGAACAAAGTATATGGACTACCGATCATATCGGGTAAGTAGGGCTAGCAAGAAACCACTGCATGACTGGATACTTGCGAGTCTTAAACGGTCGGGGTGTAAAATACTGGGCAGTTCTGGATACTCCAGCGCTCCTTTTAGAATTACGTTTGAAGATTCAAATGGACTGAAGAACGGAATAATTGTATATGCTTTCTTAGCCAATTCAAAAACAACAAAGAATAGACCGGAGGATGAACATAGATTTCAGATTAAATATGGCTCAAAGGATGGTATGTTGCATCAGATATGGCAAGACCCGTTCCAGCTATACACAACACTAGTTGTTGGAATTGATCCGATTAGAGACGTTTTTGTTGGTATTGATCCTATACTACATGGACTCACGAAGTTCTTTATTTCCATTGAATTCAAGAAAAAAGAGGTCGAGGAAATATTAGAGAAAGGGTGGCACTACTGGGAAAGAGATCGTAGAAGCAGTGATGATTTTCCTATTGAGACAATGGTTGGTGGAACCATTGAAGCGTTTTATAATTATGCTCTTTTCGAAACAGCGGCAAAAGGACTAGATCAAGGACACAGATCTCTATTGGCAGAGAATTTTCAAGATTATCTAAAGCAACAACCGTCTAGCGTTACAAAACATAGAAAACTGATCTCCGATAACGCCAAAAATGAAACGGAGGACTACTTCGGGTTATCGGTTAACGAACTCCTAGAAATTATCCACGGGACACCTAGACTTCTTATGCCAGTAAGAGGATGGGTTGCCGAACGTCACTTAAAAACACTTTTAGAGAATACTGAGGGTATTGATTCTTGCACACAATTGGAACAAGATGGCCGTCCTGATTTTGAAATAGTCTATAAAGGTGGCAAACCGATGCTAATTGAATGTAAAAATGTTCTAAGAAAAACATTGGCAGATGGGACTATAAGACTAGACTTCCAAAAAACGAGAGCGTCAAAAGGAGATCCGTGTTCGCGTTTCTATAAACCCTCAGATTTTGAGATTTTAGCTGCTTGTCTTCACCCTTGTACTGAAAAGTGGCAGTTCAAATTTCACCTAACCTCCAATCTTGCTTTGAGAAAAGATTCATGCACCAGTCATTTTAACAGCAATGTTCGAATTACCGAAGATTGGACAGAGGATATTCACTCGATTATGGCAAGCGTCTAAAATGGCCTTCTAGGACTGAGCAATTATCTAGACCTAAATCAGGCTACCATTCACGGTAGTATCTCCAACCTTCTCTAGGCTATCCCCCTGCTGGTGCAAGCCTGCCTTGACGGCAAACAGACAGGCGTGTCGCTTGTGCCTCAAGTCAAGGAAGATTGAGCTTCCTGTATACATCGCAGCTGCTTCTATTCTTAGCTGTACCAACAACATACAGATTCCCGCCTGCGCGGAATGACGTATGTTAGGTTTCATGCATGTCAACCATCCTGACTTTGCAACTAAAAATTCTTCCTGTTCACGGTAGTACCTCCATCCCTCACCGAAAATAATTTCACACCACCTGTAACTTTTCCTAGCGACGCACAGTCTGCCTTACAGAATGTCGTCACTCTTTGAACAAAACATACTGCCAGCCTCTCAACGGATGTATCGATATGCATTATCGATCCTGAAGGACGGGGATACTGCGCACGATGTGGTTCAGGAGTGTTTAGTGAAGATTTGGAACAAGCGCGAAATGCTGTCTAAGGTGGACAATACTGAGGCTTGGGCCATGCGGATCACTCGCAATCAATGCTTTGATTGGGTAAAAACCAACCGGTTTACCATCCTGCCCCGGGAGCAGGAGGAGAAGCCGGATCAGGTGAAGGCCGACCATGATACATTGATGGAGGATCAGCAGAAGTGGCTCCAGCTTGTGCTGGACACACTACCGCAAAAGCAGCAGGAGGTCTTTCACCTCCGGGAAATAGATGGGATGACGTATCAGGAGATTTCTGAGGTGTTGTCGCTCAATCTATCCGAAGTGAAAGTGAATCTACATCGTGCACGAACCAAAGTAAGGTCGTCATTACAAAAAATTGAAGCCTATGGAATCGCGAATTGAAGAGCTATTGACCAAATATTGGGCTGGAGAGACGTCTCTGCAGGAGGAGGAAGAATTGAAGGGTTACTACAAAGCCAATCCTTCGCTCGCTCCGACAGGATTGTACTTCAGAGGCCTGAGCAAAGAAGCGAAAGTCGTTTCTGCTAAGGGCTTCAAGCGACCTGGCAGCTGGTACTCGCGATCAAAATTTGCGGTAGCGGCGACCATCGCCATCGGCATACTCGTGGGTACGATGATCCTGAGAGATACTGGCAGGAAAAACAATTTTGAGATTGATGATCCTGAGCAGGCCTATGAACTAGCGCAAACGGTGCTGGCGAAAATGTCCACTTCACTCAACAAAGGACAGGAGCATACAACACAGTTAAATAAGATTAGTCAAGCAGAAGAAATTATAAAAGAAGCACAATTATGAAAAAGATATCAACATTAGCAGTAGTACTATTTCTTGCCTTTGGCGCCATGGCGCAGGGAGAAGTGGTAAGCAAATATTTCGACCAATTCAGTGATAACGAGGACTATGTAAAAGCATCGATCAGCAGCAAGATGTTCTCACTATTCACAGAACTGGAGGCAGGCAGTGAGGAAGAGCAGGAATTCCTCGAAGCAGTGAGCAAGCTGAAGGGCATGAAAGTACTTTATGGAGACAGTGTCGCCAATGCCAGCAAGCTCTACAAAGAAGGGATCGCAGAGGTCAACAAAGCAGGATTTGAAGAGCTGATGACCGTACTCGATGCGGAGGAAAACTTCCACTTCGCCATCAAGGAAAAGTCAGGCATCATCTCCGAGCTGATCATGGTCTCGGGTGGCAAGAAGGGATTTGCCGTCCTAAGTCTCTATGGAGAGATTGACCTAAAGAATATCTCGCGAATTGCCCGAAGCATGAATGTCCAGGGGCTGAATGGTCTTGATAAACTGGATGAATCAGAGAATTAAGAAATAGTAGTACGGTCTATGCCTAAAACTCAAAAAAGCTGTCATATCGAGGTGTAACCGAGGTATCTTCTTACAAAAGGCGGAATTCTAAGAAGCGTTGTGAATACCCTCAATTAAAGAAGATTTCCTGCCCTCAGGCAGGCGGGCTCCTGCGTCGAAAAGACAGTTTTTTTGGAGTTTCAGGTCTTTGTAACCGTAAAGCTAAATAGTAGTCTAACTGATATATAATGCCCAAGGTCAAATCACTTATTATAATATTCATGCTGATGGGGGCTTCACCGCCCCTATTGGCGCAGGAAGGCATTTTTAAGGACTATGCCGAAGCGCATCACACCCGCAGCTATTGCCTATATCCGAGCACGCTACGCATGATCAACATCAACAAAAATGAAGCCTTTGACGAACTGGCTTCTTCCTTCGAGAAGTTCCTGATTTACGAACTGGACTCGGTATCAGCGGTCGAGCGCAGTTTCATGCCCATGATCGGCGAGTACAGAGCAGAAGGCTTTGAAGAGTACATGTACCTGCACGGTAGCGGCAACCTTGCGGTGATCCTCGGGGAGGAAAAGCGCGTCAATGAGATGGTGGGTGTATTCGGGGTAAATGATCAGACTTTTGCCTTTTTTCTGATAGGGAATATCGCCTGGCAAAAGATACCCACCCTTATCAATACCCTATCGGAAAATGATCTGTTTAACGTCTTAGTTATGGATGAATGGGAATGATATTAGCAGCACGGGACCTCACCAAGCACTTCGGCAAAATCAAGGCCGTCAATCAGCTCAACCTGACCATAAAGAGCGGCACAGTCTATGGCCTGCTCGGGCCCAACGGAAGTGGCAAGACCACTACCCTCGGCATGCTGCTGGATGTGGTTGCCCCCACCTCGGGTAGCTACAGCTGGTTTGATGGGAAACCCAACGTAGAAAGCCGCAAGCAAATAGGCGCCATCCTCGAAACGCCCTGCTTCTTCCCCTATCTCTCCGCAGTGCAGAACCTGAGGATAGTAGCACATATCAAAGAAGCGCCTACCGGCAGAATAGAGAAGGTGCTACGGCAGGTGGACCTGGCAGATCGTCAAAACGACAAATTCAAGAACTACAGCCTGGGTATGAAACAGCGGCTGTCAATAGCAGCGGCTCTACTCGCTGATCCTCCTGTGCTTATCCTCGACGAGCCTACTAACGGGTTGGATCCTCAGGGAATCGCTGAGATCAGGTCACTGATCACCGATATTGCAAAAGAAGGCAAGACCATCATCCTCGCTAGTCATCTGCTCGATGAAGTACAGAAGGTTTGCACAGATTTTTGTGTGCTGAAGAACGGCAATAAGCTTCATGAAGGTCCGGTCAATGATATACTCAATGAGACCAATACGGTGGAAATAGCGGCCCAGGATATGGAAACCCTGACGGCCACCATCGCAGAATTTAAAGGTGCAACCAGGGTAACAGCTGTTAACAGTAGCCTACAGATAGAGCTATCAAAGGATGTGACCGCTACAGATGTCAACCGCTATCTATTCGACAAAGGGGTGGTGCTCAAGAAGCTGGTCACACAAACTAATTCACTGGAACAGGAATTTCTCAAAATCTTAAAAGAGCATGGTTAGAGCATTTCAACTTGAATGGCTAAAGCTCCGGAATTACAGGGTTTTCTGGATTCTGATAGGTATGTACCTGCTGTCGCTATTAGTGGCCACTTCTTCGGGGATGTTTTTACTCGAATGGCTGAAAAAAGTCGGTGCAGACGTGGAAGGGCTCGATCCATCCATGTTGCCCATCTATGACTTCCCGGATATCTGGCAAAATACTACTTATCTCGCCTCCTTCCTGAAAGTTCTCCTGGGGTTCATTGTGATCATATCAGTCAACAACGACCTGACCTACAATATGCTCAGGCAGAATATCATTGATGGGATCAGCAAGCGGGAATTCATCATCAGCAAGCTGGCGCTCATCCTGTTTTTAGCATTGGCCAGCTCGGCGTTTGTCTTCGCTGCAGGACTCATCAACGGCTCCATCTACTCTCACCCCAATGGCATGGTTCATATGTTTGACGAGCTGGAATTTATCGTGGCTTACTTCTACGATATCGTGGTATTCTGCACGCTGGCATTCCTGGTAGCGCTGATGATCAAAAAGTCCGGTTTTGCCATCATCTCGCTGTTTTTATACGCCCTGATGTTCGAGCCCATATTGACGCTCAACTTCCAATACAATTCGTATTTCGATGGCACCCTGTTTCAAACCCTGGGCCCTTATTTCCCGATCTCTTCTCTGAACAATCTGATACAGGTGCCTTTCAAAAAATACATCTTCCAGGAGATCGTGGATGATGTTCCGATCAGTGCGATACTAAGTAGCACCGGATGGCTGGTCATCTACATCACAGCGATTTACTACAGGTTGACCAAGAGGGATTTGAAGTAGGGTTTGTTTAGTTGATGCTAGCGCGAATAGGTTGGCTGGTTACATTGGCCCTGACGTCTCACACACTGGTCTTAGCGTCTCGCTGAGACCAAGCAAGTCTCAGACCACAGGACTAGTGGCAGGACCAATGAAGTACGTCCTTCAAAATTACTATATTCAATGAATGGGACGTAAATACGCCATTCGGGATCAAAATCAATTCTACTTTGTGACTTTCAGCGTAGTGTATTGGCTCGACATTTTTATCAGAGAAGAATACAAATCGATCTTTATAGAGTCTCTAAAGTTTTGTCAAAAAGAGAAAGGTCTGCAAGTGGGAGCATGGTGCATAATGACAAGTCACGTTCATTTAGCACTAAGAGTCGAGGAGGGCAAGAAATTAGAAGACACTATCAGAGACTTAAAAAGTTACACTTCAAGGCACATTAGAAAATATATCGAACACAGCCCTCATGAAAGCAGAAAAGAATGGTTGCTCTGGATGATGCAAAGAGCAGGCTCAAAAAAATCGAACAACAAAGACTTCCAGTTTTGGCAACAGCATAACCACCCGATAGAGCTAAATACAAATGAGGTTTTGCAACAACGCGTTGATTACATTCACAATAATCCGGTCGAGGCAGGTTTTGTTGAAAACGCTGGTGATTGGATTTATAGCAGCGCCCGAGATTACGAAGGAAAAAAAGGATTGATTGACATCTATTTTTTGGATTGATGAAGTGTGACTTAATATCGTAAGGTCTTAGCGAGACGCTAAGACTAGTGGAGAATTCCTAGCATCCCCTCGCCCTATACATCATCTCTAGCCACAAATTTCGTATCGTACGCCTATCCCAATTGACTACTTGACCTATCTTACCGTCTATGAGACTCGACTATATTCCTGACATCAATAATTTCGGAGACTGTGTGGTTCGATTATATGATTTCGGCAAGTCCGAGGCGCTGCAATTCAAGGATGCAATATCCGTCACTCTCCTTGCCAAACAGCAACCATTGGATCTGAATCAGCTCGCTTACATCCAAGCGGATAATTGCGTAGTAGTTCTAGAACTAGGAACGGAAGATTTGGGCATGGTCACCCAAGACGATCATCATTTCACCTGCACGCTGACACTCGAGTCTTATCAAAAAATGGTGAAACTGATAACTCCCTTTTGCGACAAAGACGGCACTTCGCATCAGATGCTCTATGATGTTGATTCTCTAACAGACTTTCTGTTTTCTCCTGCTGGTACCTCCATGATTACCGATGCTGAAACCTAAGTAGCTGATTTAATATCAAACCCTGTGATATAGTCCGCAAACTGGTCTTAGCGTCCTGAGACCAAGCATTAGATGCTAAGACTAGTGGTGGAGTATTGGAGAAATGCATTTCTCCAATACATTTACCATCACCTATGAAACAGCACCAATATCAAATCAAAGTCGAATGGACGGGAAATGAAGGCGAGGGCACCCTCAATTATAAGTCGTACAGCAGAAGTCACGCAATTTCTGGTAAGGGAAAATATGACAAGATCCTGGCCTCCTCCGACCCTTCCTTCCTCGGGGATAAGTCCCGGTACAACCCAGAGGATTTGTTCCTTTCCTCTATCTCTGCCTGTCACATGCTCTGGTACTTGCACCTCTGCGCTGTGAACAAAATTGTGGTAACAGGCTATGTGGATCAAGCTGAGGGTGTCATGGAAGAGACTGCCAATGGCAGTGGCAAGTTCATCGAAGTGACCTTGCATCCGCACGTCACTATCGCAAATGAGGAACATGTACAGAAAGCCGAGGCACTGCATGCGGAAGCTAACCTGATGTGCTTTATTGCCAACTCCTGCAATTTCCCGATAGGGCATCAGCCAACGACAGTCACTAGGTAGGCTGAAGCATAGCCATAGGAATTGACAGTGCTTGGCAAAACCACTACATTCGCAGCGCTGAACAGAAACCCATCACACTATGACTGCCAACTATAAGGACATTATTGAGAAGGCGTACAACCTTACCCATGCCATCAAGGAAGAGGGTAAGCTGGCGACCTATATCCCGGAGTTGGCCAATGTAGATCCCAATATGTTTGGGGTGCATATGACTCCTCTCGAGGGTGAGGACTGTGGGGTGGGCAACAATCTCGAGAAGTTCTCTATCCAGAGTATCGCTAAGGTGCTGTCGCTGGCGCTCGCTTATAAGCTGATGGGTGAGCGTATCTGGGAGCGCATCGATGTAGAGCCGTCGGGTACTAAGTTTGACTCCCTCATATTGCTGGAGACGCACCAGGGTATCCCGCGCAATCCCTTCGTCAATTCAGGGGCTATCGTCATTTGTGACATACTCATTTCCGAGCTCGGCAGTGCGCGTCAGGAGTTTCTTGAGTTTGTGAGAGACCTGAGCGACCTACCCGCCCTCAATTATTCTGATAAGATCGCCGATTCGGAAAAGTCCAATGGCTACCGCAATGCTGCGCTTTGTAATTTCCTAAAGTCATTCGGCAACATCCAAAACGAACCAGAAGAGGTGCTCGACTTTTACTTCGACATGTGCTCTCTGGAAATGAACTGCCAGGAGCTTTCTCAGACCTTCAGCTTTTTGGCCAATGCCGGAAAGAAGCGATCCGATGGCAAGCAAATTATCACCAAAAGTCAGTCCAAGCGGATCAATGCTTTGATGCTCACCTGTGGGTTTTACGATGAGTCCGGTGAGTTTGCCTTCAAGGTCGGCCTACCGGGGAAAAGTGGCGTGGGTGGTGGCATAGTAGCACTCTACCCTGACAACTATACCATAACCGTCTGGAGCCCAAGCCTCAATGAACATGGCAACTCATATAAGGGAATGAGATTTCTCGAAGAAGTCACCACGCACTCCGAGTTGTCCATTTTCTAGTCCAGTCATCTTCGGAGAGGAAGCAGTAGTCGATGAATGAATTTCATCTTACGCACCACCGCCGGAGAGATCACGAAAGGGTAAACATCAGGTATCCCCATCGCCCGGTTGATACTATTGACGGCAAATGACAAGGGCACACATTTCTGGATGATCCTGTCAAAATTCTTCACTGTATAGGGGTCAAATGACACCTTCGTTTGCATATCAGCAGACATCTCCTTAGGGTCTACCTTGAGCTTAAAAAAATGAGCCGTCTCCACCATGTCCATGATGTGTAGATAATGGGCCCAAGTCTCCGCCCAGTCCTCCCAGGGATGCGACGTAGCATATTTGCTAATGAAGCCCGCCTGCCAATCCGCTGGTGCTCCCTCCTGATAGTACCGCTGCAAAGCATCGGTATAGCTGACGCTATCATCACCAAATATCTCACGAAATGAAGCCTGCACCTTAGGATCAATCATCACCAGCCGCTCCCAAAAATAATGACCTACTTCATGGCGCAGATGCCCGATCAATGTGCGATACGGCTCCAAGAGTTGCCGCCTGGCTTGCTCTCTGAGTACCGAGTCGGCCTCCCTTAGCAGAATAGTGATCACACCGCTAGCGTGCCCTGTCATCAGGTTGGGATTGCCTTGCCTGGCCACAAAGTCAAAGCAGAGTCCATCCTCTTGCATCATCTTGCTGGGGAGACTCAAACCAATCTTCTGAAGTTGATAAATCAGCCGATGCTTGGCGATCTCAAGGTTTCTCCAGCCCTCAAAGTTCTTTGATTGAGAGAGGTTAGGCACTGTCCGGTTGAGCTGACAAGCTCGGCAGTACTCATGCGGATCGTCTTTCTCTATCAGCCAGTTGCAAACGTCGTGCTGCTTATTTTTGCAGTATCGATATTCGATTTGCTCGCGATCAGAGACGAGCGATGTACCCTGTGGATCGAAGGTCAACATCTTGCGATCTGTGTCCCGGTAGCCCGAAAGATGACCGCAGTTTTCGCAACTGTTGTTCTCAAAATACAACGGATGCTGACAGTGACCACATTCAAAAATCTTCATAGCTGCTACACGAGAATCACGATATAGGGTTGTCGATAAAGATGGACATTTTTTATCCAGCGTGAGCTACCGCCATCTCATCTACTTACCAGAATCGTCTGGCTATTGCATAGATTTGAAGTTCACCATACATAATCATAAAGAAACCCGATATGCCCTACCCGATCATTGACATGCACTGTGACTTGCTCTCCTATCTCAATAGTGCTCCCAACCCAGATCCACAGCGGAAAGATGCGCTGGGTTGCTCTTTTCCAGCCTTGGAAGAAGGCAATGTCAAGCTTCAGGTGTTGGCGATATATACGGCTACAAAGAAGGGTAGCGCTGGGATGGGACTCAACCAGAGTCGCATCTTCAAAGAGCTGTTCTCAAAGTATGAACAGCAGGTCGAACTAATCACTCCTACCCATATCGACGATGTACCCCACCTGACCAAAATCGGCTTGGTCGCCGCGATAGAAAGCGGCTCGGGCTTTTGTGAAGAGGACGAGCCATTAGACGATGGGTTCAAAAAGCTAGAACAGATCATCACGAATACCGAGAGGGTACTCTACATCAGTATGACGCATCATTCCGAGAATCGATTTGGTGGTGGTAATTATAGCGAAGTAGGTCTCAAGGAGGATGGAAAAGCACTGCTCGACTATATTAACGGCAGGAAGATTTGCATCGACTTTTCACACACCAGCGATGCGCTGGCTCGGGGAATACTTGAGCATATCGATAAGCATAGCCTCGATATACGGATCCTCGCCAGTCACTCCAACTACCGGCCTGTCTTTGACCACCTGCGAAACCTTCCTGATGATGTAGCCAAAGAAATTATCAAGCGCGGCGGCATCATTGGTGTCAACTTCCTAAGGGCCTTCCTCAATGATGATCGTCCGGAAGCTATATACGATCATATCCAGCACGGTCTGGAGCTGGGTGGTGAAAATGCCATCTGCATGGGAGCAGATTTCTTTTTTACAGGTGAGCATCCCGATCAGACGCGGGTTCCTTTCTACCACAGTGGACATGAGAGTGCTGCTGGTTATCCGGCTATTATGGAAGAGGTGGAGCGTAGGTTTTCTACAGACACAGCTTCTAAGCTGAGCCATCAGAATGCAACGGAGTTTATTAAGAGAGTTTGGGGTTGACAACATCAAACCTGCAAGATTTTAAAACATTATAGGTTTAGTCATATTCCCAGTCCTCCAATAACATAGCCGTATGTTGTGTATGGAAATCAACGTAGGCATCTACTCCGCCAAACCAATCAATGACTTCTTTCCTGGTGAGTAGGGTGGGTTTTTTAGATATAATTGAATGAAACGAACTATGCGGCCAATCTTCCAGGTGCTGTGTGAAGCCGTGCTTTACAGGGTTTTGGTGTATATAATTGATGACGGTCGTAAGGTAGTTTTCGGACTTGACGGAAAACCGCTTTGTGTAGTCTATCCATAGCGCCCCTTTCCGATGATACTTTATATTGTAGGCTTTGGCATAGGCGTTGAGCAGGTTGCTAAGCGGCTGCATGATCAACTTGTGAAAATCGTCTTTATACTTTGGATGGTCAATAAGCACTGCCTCTTCATGTGTTCGGACCAAAAAGTGCACATGATTGGGCATGAGGCAGTAACAAAGGGTACTACACACCGTGGGCATATGCTGGGCGTATTTCTGGAGGAAATAGCGATAGTTTTCATTGGTACGAAAAAGGTTTTTATCGCCCACTGCATGATTTACGATATGATAGTAAGTCCCAGGTTCAAATCTTTCTAAGCCTTTCATAGTATTACAATACTATAAGGTTTTAAAAACCTTATAGGTTTCCACCCTAACAACCCCTCCCTGGCGCGCGTCTCCAGACGCGTGACCTCCCCCCCTCTATAGTCATATTTTTAAGACAAGGATTCACTAGTCATCCACGTCTCAGACGAGAACGAGCTGAGTGCGGTTTTTCTACTTTGGATGTGCCAGAACTTCCCTATTTTAGTGTTAGACGCAAAGTACTGACAAGTTGAATAAGCCTTCATAAATACCAAGATGGACGCTCTGGAAAATACATCCTCTAACCCGACATCCGGTCCCACCACCCCCGGTCAACTCCTACGGCAAGTGATGGATAGCAAAGGCATACTGCATGTGCAGGTAGCAGAGCAACTGGGCGTATCGCGGGGTGTGCTCTCCCGATATGTCAATGGCACTCGCAATTTTACGCCCAGGCTGGCGCTGCGACTGGAAGCAATCCTCGATGTACCTGCGGAGGAGTGGATGCATCTACAGGTCACCCACCAGCTACAGCAGCTTCGTCAACAGCAAAGCTGACCCACTTCCCAGGTTCAACGGCCCACCTCAGAGGTTAGCAGAGTCACCTCAAAGACACAATTGTTAACCAAAATGATCAACAAACGCGCAAAATATATTAAAATGTTAGCCAAATTGGTTACCAAGTGCTGATCAACAGGCAGTTTGTTAACCTTTTTGGTCAACGATTGGTTCTTTTACCTACAATTGTTAGCCTTTTTGGTTACCAACTGAACTTCTCAGGTAGGTAAGTCCGTCTTTGATGTCCTTCGATTAGCTAGCAGCATTCTCACTTGCAACTCAATCCAACAAAACCTAATTTCAGCAGATGATACACCGACTCCAACCTCTCGCTTTATTGCTCATAGTCCTGGCCTGCTCTGCTCCACCAAAGGAGCCTGAGACATTCCCGGTAGGGCAAATCAAAACACCGCAGGGTGAAATGCTCTTTTGGCTATATAATGAAACGCCTATCCATAAGGAGAGCTTTATCAAGCTGGCCGATGAGCGGTACTGGCATGACTATACCTTCAATCGGGTGGTGGAAGGGTTTGTAATCCAGGGCGGATGTCCTGATACGCCTGAGGGTTTTGCGGACTCCCCTTACCTGCTCAAGCCGGAGTTTAATGATACGATCAAGCACATCTACGGCGCGTTAGGTGCCGGTCGGGACGGCAATGCCGAAAAGCTCTCCGCAGGATGTCAATTGTACATCGTCCATGACCCGGACGGCATCCCGCGGTTGGATGGCAACTACATGATCTTTGGCCAGATGCTCAAAGGGTTCGATGTGCTGGAATCCATTGCGGTAGTGGAAGTAGACTCTCTGGACAAGCCGCTGGTCGATGTGCCCATGGAAGTCAATGTACTAGACATGACTGCTGCAGAATTGAGCGATCTTGGGTATACGGCAAAATAATGTGGTGAAGTACGCGCCCGAACTAGATAAAAAAGGGACCCAAGCTAAAATAAATCAACCTGGGTCCACCCTAACCAAACATCACTTCTCAACAATCACTATCATTTCCAACCACCACCTAAGGCCTGATATATGCTGACCTTAGCATGGAGTTGCTTCATCTTTGTCTCGTTCAATTCAAATCTCGATTCCAATGCCTCACGTTGGGTCAGCAACACCTCCATGTAGTCGGCTCTTGCTGAAGTAAACAGCACATTGGATATATCAATTGAAGCGGTTAACGCCTCCACCTGTTGCTCTTGTAGCTCATAAGCACTGGACAGGTTACTGACATTGGAGAGCTGGTTGGCCACTTCTACATATGCTTTGAGAATGGCTCTTTCATAGTTGAAGACCGCCTGTATCTGCTTGGCATTAGCATTGGCATAGGCTGCTTTGATGGCCTTTCTATTAATCAGTGGTGAAGTAAGATCACCTACCAGTGAATACAGCAGCGATTCGGGAGTATTGACCAAATAGGACGGATTGAACGCCTGGTAGCCAATACCTGCCGTGATACCCACAGAGGGATAAAACTGTGCCCTGGCGACTTTGATGTCCAGTTTAGCCGCCTCCAACTCCAGCTCGGCCTGCCTGACATCAGGACGGTTTTCCAGCAACTGCGCCGGAATACCCGTCTGGATCAATTGGGGTACCGGATCGTCAAAAGCAGCCGCATTTCGAGGTATCGGCTGGGGATATCTACCCAGCAGAAAGTTGATCTCATTTTCCGTTTCCACGATCTGCTGTTGGATGCCATACTGTAGGCTCCTGGTATTGAGTACCTGCGCTTCAAACCGCTTCACAGCCAGCTCAGTGACACGAGTAGCCTGCTTTTGTATCTTGACAATCTCAAAGGCATTGTTTTGAATCTCGATGTTCTGATTGACAAGTGCCAACTGATTATCCAGCGCTAAAAGCTCATAGTAAGCACTGGCGATTTCAGCAATCAGATTGGTCACCATGAAGTTTCGCCCCTCGTTAGTGGACAGATACCTCATGTAGGCTGACTTTTTCGCGTTGCGCAGCTTTCGCCAGATATCTACTTCCCAGGTAGCATAGGCGCCTACCATGAAGTCTCCCAAGGGCTCTGGAAATTCCTTGCCCGGTGCGATATCATTATTTGCTTCCAGCGCACCGTTTCGGGTGTACCTTCCGACCTTGTCAAGACCGACACCAGCACCTATTCCGACACTAGGCAAGTACTCCCCCTTCTTGGCTTGTACCTCGTTTTGAGCTACCGCAATCTCCTGTAACAGGATATTCAGCTCCTGATTGTTGCTCAAGGCTGTATCAATCAGCGCCATCAGATAAGGATCAGTGAAATATGCCTTCCAGTCAATGTTAGCAACATTCGTTGTATCCATCGATTGATTAAAGGCCTCTGGTGTAGATGCGTCGGCTGATTTTTGCACTGCTAAATCAGGGACACATGAAGTCAGTCCTACCATTAAGAAGGCCAGACCCACACACGTTTGTTTGATATATTTATTTAATGTGATCATTTGTCTTTGTTTAGCTTATTGTCTTCTTCAGAGTTCTTTTTAGCCTCCTCCACTTGCTTGTGATGTTCATCGAAGATGCGTTCTTGCTCCCGCATAGTACTGACAATCTCCTCAGACCATGACTCCTGGTGTTCATCTCTGATTAGCGAACGACCCTCGGCCAGCTTGGCGAACACATAGTACAACCCGGGTATGATAATCACCCCAAACACTGTTCCGAGCAACATACCTCCCATAGCTGACGATCCGATGGTCTGATTACCTACAGCTCCTGCACCGTGTGATAGTACCAAAGGAATCAATCCAGCAATGAATGCAAATGAGGTCATCAAAATCGGTCTGAAACGAACCTTGGCACCTTCGATTGCAGCCTCTAGTATCGTAGCTCCCTGCTGCTGTTTCTGGACGGCAAACTCTACGATGAGTACAGCATTTTTGCCCAGCAAACCGACCAGCATGATCAGTCCTACCTGGGCATAGACATCATTGGCCAGTCCCATCGACTTTAGCATTAAAAAAGACCCAAATATTCCCACGGGCAGTGACAGAATTACCGCCAGTGGCAATAGGAAGCTCTCATATTGTGCCGCCAATACCAGATAGACGAATATGAGTACCACTACGAAAATGAATATTGCCTCATTCCCTCTACGAGCCTCGTCATAAGACAAATCCTCCCATCCGACATCATACCCACGAGGTAGTGTATTCTCAGCTACTTCTCTAATCGCAGCAATAGCATCGCCAGTTGTAAACCCTTTAGCAGGTAAACCTCTGATGGAAGCCGAGTTGTACAGGTTGTACCGTGTGATTTCGTTGGGGCCTTGTCTTTTATTGATCTTCATAAAAGAAGAATAAGGCACCATTTCGCCATCTTCATTTTTAACAAAAAGATCTTCAAGGTCAGATGGGTACCTTCTGTACTCAGGACCTGACTGGACGTAGACCTTGAAAAAACGACCAAATCGAATAAAGCCCTGCTCATAGGTACTGCCGATCATTATATTGAGATTCTCCATCGCCCTTCCTATCGAAACGCCCTTTTGCATGGCGGCCTGATTGTCTATCTCCAGCTCATATTGTGGATAGTTGGCTGCATAAAAAGTGAATAGACCTGTGATCTCCTCACGCTCGCGAAGCGCATTCATGAAATTCGTATTGATCTTCTCGAATTCCTGATAGTCGGTCGAGTTGGTTTTATCAAGCAACCGCATCGAGAAACCGCCAGATGAACCAAACCCTGGGACGGCTGGTGGTTCAAAGTATTCTACAATCGCTCCCAGATCTTTGGTCTTCTCCTCAAGCTCTTCCATGATCTCATGCACCGAATGCTCGCGCTCCGACCAGTTCTTTAGGTTGATCAGACAAGTACCCGCGTTCGATCCACGACCTTCCGTCATGATCTCATACCCAGCCAAAGCAGAAACAGATTCGATTCCTTCGATCTCTTCTGAGATTCTCTGAAGCTCAAGTGCTACCTTATTGGTACGCTCCAGCGTAGCTCCGGGAGGTGTCTGGATGATCGCATAGATTGTTCCCTGATCTTCATTAGGAATAAATCCTGAAGGAAGCACCTGATTCTCAAGGTAGATGCCGATACAGAAGGCTATCAAAATGCCGAATGTGATCAAGCGGCGGTTGACAATGAGTCTCAGTAACCCTACATATCGACCCGTCAATTTTTCGAATCCACTGTTAAAGCCGTCTAATGCTTTACTCAATATTGACTTCTTTTTCTTTTCTCCATGCGGGCTTTTTAGCAGCATCGCACACAATACGGGAGTAAGTGTGAGGGCCACTACCGCCGATAGTATGATCGAACTGGCCATGGTGATCGAAAATTGTCGGTAGAAAGTACCCACCGGGCCAGGCATAAAGGCAATTGGGAGAAACACAGACACCATCACCATCGTAATCGCGATGATAGCTCCACTAATCTCGCCCATTACCTCTTTCACAGCGTTGTAAGGAGAGATATTCTTCTCATGCATTTTGGCATGCACCGCTTCGACTACCACAATGGCATCATCCACGACAATACCAATGGCTAAAACCAGCGCAAACAGGGTAATCAGGTTGATGGACAAGCCAAAAACCTGCAAGACAAAAAATGCACCAATCAGGGAAACAGGTACTGCAATAATCGGAATGAGCGTTGAGCGCCAGTCCCCTAAAAACAGGAATACGACTATGGCAACCAGGATAAATGCATCCCTCAGGGTATGCGTAACCTGCTCAATAGAAGCATCAAGGAAGTTGGAAACATCATAGCTGATCTTATAATCCATGCCAGGAGGAAAATCAGATTCCATTTCTGCCAGCCTGGCCTTAACCTCTTCGATTACCTCTGAGGCATTGCTACCAACGGTCTGTTTCAAGACTATTGATGCTGCGGGATAGCCGTCAAGATTGGAGTAAATATCAAAAAACTCGCTACCAAGCTCTACTTCGGCAATATCCTTTAAGTGGATGATCTCACCTTCTTCATTCTCCCTGATAATGATGTTTTCGTATTGCTCAGGTTTATTGTACCGCTCCTGATAGACCAGTACATACTCGAGTGATTGCGCCTGCTTACCAGAACTCTGACCCAGCCGACCTGGCCTGCCAATGATGCTCTGCTCCAGCATGGACTCCATGACCTCCTCCGCAGAGATTCTGTACGCTCGCATTCTATCAGGCTTGAGCCATACCCTCATGGCATACTGCCTACTACCTAATATTTGTGCCCTGGCTATGCCTGTGATTCTCTGGATTTCAGGAATCATGTTGACATTCGCATAGTTGTACAAGAACTTCTCATCAGCATTCTTGTCCTCACTGTAGAGGTTGACGTACATCAACATACTCGGCTGAATCGGGGTAATAATGACTCCTTCCCTCTGGACTAATGGCGGCAGTAGTGGCATGACCTGATCTACCCGTGTCTTGACCATAACCACTGCTTGATTAGGGTCCGTTCCGGGTTCAAAAATGACTCGGATAGTCGCCTCACCAGCACTGGTAGCATCGGAAGATATATAACGCATACCCTGCACACCATTGATGGCTTGCTCTAGGGGAATGAGTGTGGAATTAACCAACACCTCGGCACTCGACCCTGGATAGGCAATGAATATATTGACCGTCGTAGGGGCTATTTGAGGAAACTGAGATATAGGCAGTTCGTTGATCGCTAAACTTCCAGTAAAGAGAAGTACTACCGAAATGACAATGGCCAATACAGGCCTGTGTATTATTCTGCTGAAAAACATCGCTTCTTTTTCGTTAGGTGAATGGTATTATTCAGCATGGAGCTCAAGCTCTGACATCACTATCGCCGGGTCAACGAACTCAGCAGTGACCTTGTCACCGTCTCTCACTTTTCGTAGACCCTCAAGGATTATTCTATCCGATTCTTTCAAGCCGGCGGTTACCTCATAAAGATGAGTCAGCTCTGAACCGACGGTAATTTGCCTCGATCTCACGATATTGTCCTCATCCACGACATAGACATATTTCTTATCAAGAATCTCAAAAGTTGTCTTCTGAGGAATCAGCAATGCATCGACGAGTGGCGCTTCTACCAGCACACTACCTGTCTCACCGTGTCTCAACAGCCCTTTTGGGTTAGGAAATGTCGCTCTAAAAGCGATGTTTCCTGTTTCGTTATTGAAGTCTGCTTCAATGGTATTGACTTCTCCGATATAATCGAAGAGCTTGTTATTGGCCATTAAAAGCTTTACCTGCAAGGGATGATCCGAATCGAACTTAATTTTGTAGTCGAGGTATTCTGCCTCAGGTACATTGAAATACACCCACATCTCATGATTATCGGACAGGGTTGTGAGCAATTCACCTTCTTCTAAGAGACTCCCTAGTCTCACATAAAAGTGATCCATGATGCCATCAAATGGGGCTCTCACTTGCGTGAAATCAAGGTGTACCTGAGCTAAGGCCAACTCGGCTTTAGCCTTGTCAAACTTTGCTTCAGCCAAGGCCAACTCTGTAGGTGCGACGACATTGCTCTCAGCGAGTTTCTTGGTGTTTTGATACTCTATTTCCGCATAGTGTGCTTCAGCTTCGGCCTTTTGAAGCTCCGCTTGATAGAGTCTGGGCATGACCTGAAACATCAACTGTCCCTTTTTCACAAACTGTCCTTCGTCTACGAAAATCTTCTCCAGATAACCTCTTTCGAGTGCCCTCAGCTCTATATGCTGCGCGGAATGGATTTGTGATACATACTTTTTGGTTACAGAGGTGTCCATTTTGACCGGACTAGTCACTAAAAATTTAGCTTCAGCTTCATGATGCTCATTGTGTGGTTCACAACTCGAGTGCCACAGTAAAGCACTCAAAATCACAGATACGAGAATTCGTTTCATAATAGTATGGTTTTAAATGATGATGATTAATTAGTGGATTAAGCAAATTCATGCGCTAACCCTCAGACCTCAGTGCATTAATTAGCGGTGAAGTCTGAATGTAAATGGCCTATAGAAAAACCTAAGAAGGAGTTGGTACTATATCCTGAAGACCTGACACATGACGTGTCTCTTGCAGGAGGTTTCAAGCGAAAAATGCTCTACGAATGTAAAGCACTGATTCAGGTCGGAATTAAAGAAAAACCCGGTTAAATGAGCAAGGAACAGCGAAGTATAATATGGATTGCGTTCCAGTAACTTCTTGTGCGCACCGGACTTATCA
The DNA here is from genome assembly GCA_965229505.1 of Cyclobacteriaceae bacterium. Lineage (GTDB taxonomy): Bacteria > Bacteroidota > Bacteroidia > Cytophagales > Cyclobacteriaceae > UBA6059. The sequence continues at coordinate 2,914,661 of OZ245881.1, read as the reverse complement.
TCCTCTTCTTCAACTTCCGCAAAATCAATAATGAAATCAAAGCTTGACTTTCTGGATTTGTTCGGAGCTTCTCTAAAGTATAGGCTTTGGCGTCCCTTTAGAAATTCAGTGTCCGATAAATTGGCACTTGTGAAGTCCTCCTCACCCGAGATGACAGTTTCGTAGTGCTTTGCCTCGGCATAAAGATTTACATTCCCACTTAGCAGGAATATATGCAGTGCAAGAAGAAAGCCTGAAAGAAACTTCATCATTTAGCAACAAACGTATGAAATGTTTTTTTCTGTTACAAGTACAAGATGAGCGGGAAAATCTAGTTGCTCAATGGCTCATTTATTTTATCAATCACCATCCAAATAATTGTCCTTCCAACCCATTCAGGGTTAATCTACCTTGTCTCAAACCTTCTTAATATTATGAGATATCTAATAGTCATTCTTCTTCTCTCCTCATCAACCCTATGGGCGCAGAGGAAAAAGCAATCCACTCCACCTCAGCCTACGGTTGACCTCAACGAGCATTATGCACCCGTGAAATGGCGAAACATCGGCCCTTTTCGTGGCGGACGCTCTGTAGCCTCCAGTGGCGTCATTGGTGACCCTATGACCTACTACATGACCACTACAGGTGGTGGTGTTTGGAAGACTTATGATGCCGGCAACTCCTGGGAGAACATTTCGGACGGTTTTTTCAAGACCGGGTCGGTAGGTGCAATAGCCGTATCCGAAAGTGATCCAAACGTAGTATATGTGGGTATGGGTGAGCACGCTCCACGAGGTGTCATGACCTCCTACGGTGATGGTGTTTATAAGTCCACCGACGCTGGAAAGACCTGGCAGAAGATGGGACTTGACCTCACCAGGCATATCGCCAATATTAAAATTCATCCCAAAAACCCTGATATAGTCTATGTCGCCGCGCAAGGAGCCGTACATGGCCCAACACAAGAAAGAGGCATTTACAAGAGTACCGATGGAGGCGAGACCTGGAGAAAAGTCCTCTATGTTGATGAAAATTCCGGTGCTAGCAGTCTGTCCATGGACATGACCAACCCACGCATCCTATATGCAGCAATGTGGGATCACAGACGTTTGCCCTGGCAAGTAGTCAGTGGTGGCCCTGGTAGTGGTATTTATAAGTCTGTAGACAGTGGCGAAACCTGGTTCAAGATTCAGGAAGGCCTCCCGAAAGAATTGGGTAAGATTGGTATCTCAGTAAGTCGAGACAATCCTGACAAGGTCTATGCTATCGTAGAAAGCGACACCCAAAAGGATCAGGGTGGCCTGTTCGCCTCGAACAATGGTGGCAAAAGCTGGAGCCGTGTGAGTAGAGATCATCGCCTCACCATGAGAGCCTGGTACTACACAGAGGTCTTTGCAGACCCCACTGACGAAAACACCGTCTATGTACTCAGCCCTCATGCACTAAAATCCATCGACGGTGGCAAGACTTGGTCAAGAATGACCGGAACACACGGTGACTTCCATGACTTATGGATCAATCCATACAATGGCAAGAACCTCGTGATCTCCAATGATGGTGGCGCTGGTATCAGCTTCAATCAGGGTGACACCTGGTCAAGACAGGACAATATGCCTACGGCTCAATTCTACCGAGTCAATGTGGATAACGTATTTCCTTACCGTATTTATGGCGGTCAGCAAGACAATTCCTCAGTCGTCATCCCTCATCGAAATCCTAACGGGCGAGATATTGACGAGCATCACTGGACCTATTCTGCCGGTGGAGAGAGTGCCTTTTTAGCTTTCGACCCTGACAATCCAAGGTATGTGATGGGTGGAAGTTACCAGGGCTCTATCAATGTACTGGATACTCGATTGGGTGAAGGCAACAGGGTGATGTCCGCACCGATCCAGTACCTGGCGATGGAGGCCAGAGATATGAAGTACCGCTTCAACTGGAATGCACCAATCATCTGGTCGCAGCACGAGCCCAATGTCTATTATCACGGTGCTCAGGTATTGCTCAAAACAAAAGATAGGGGGATAACCTGGGAAGAAGTCTCTCCGGATTTGACTCGCAATGAGGATAGCAAGCAAGGTCTGGGTGGCTTTCCTTATACCAATGAAGGAGCCGGGGGTGAAAACTACGGTACACTGAGTTATGTAGTGGAGTCTCCTCATGAAAAAGGAGTCATCTGGACCGGAAGTGATGATGGCTATGTGCAAATCACCCGAGATGGCGGTGACAACTGGACGAATGTCACTCCAGCGGGCTTGAAAGAATGTCTGATCAACGCTATTGAGGTTTCTCCTCACGATCCGGCCACTGCCTATATAGCGACCACTCGCTATAAGTTCAACGACTTCACTCCGGCCATGTATAAGACCACCGACTATGGTCAGACATGGACAAACATTAGCAATGGATTGCCCTACGGATCCTACGGCCGTGTAGTTCGTGAGGATGAGGAAAGAAAAGACCTGCTGTTTACGGGTACGGAAATGGGTGTCTACGTGTCCTTTAACGGTGGTCAAAACTGGACCCCACTTCAGCTCAATCTACCCATCGTACCCATTACCGATTTGATCGTGAGGCATGGTGACCTGGTGGCGGCCACACAGGGACGATCATTCTGGGTACTGGATGACCTGGGTCTTATCAGACAATATAGTGGTGGGACCAATGAGTTTAAACTGTACCAACCAGAGGATGCCTATCGGGTGTCTGGTGGCAGTGAGCTTGACAGCTCTTCACCGGATGTGGACGGGATGAGTACCTTTAGTGGGGTAAACCCGGCAACCGGTGTGGTGATCTACTACAGTCTGGATTCAGATTCACTAGACCTTGAGCTGGAAATAAAAGATGCCAGTGGCAATACCGTAAGAACTTTATCTTCCACCAAAGACCCTTCATTTGTCTCGTACCCCGGAGGTCCGTCAGCAGACCCGGTACTATCCAACAAGGTGGGCTTGAATCGTATCGTTTGGGATATGCGCTACCCCACGATGACAGGTGTACCGACAGTATATATCGAAGGCAGCTATAGTGGTCATAAGGCTGCTCCCGGAGAGTACACCGTCACACTGAAGGCTGGAGATCAATCCTCTTCGTCGAGCTTCACTATCATGCCTAACCCGTTGATAGAAGCGTCCGATGCAGACTATCAGCTGCAGCATGAGGTGATGTCTTCTATTGAAGGCCGGGTCAATGATGTACATACGAAGGTCAATAGTATGGCCAAAGTGCGTGAGCAAGTGGAGGCCATCATCGACAGGTTGACAGATGATCCAAAGTATCAGGACCTAATCAGTCAGGGCAAGGAGCTGTTAAAGAAACTGGTCAACTGGGATGAAGAACTCGTCCAGCGCAAATCTGAGGCTTACGATGACACGATCAACTTTGAGAACAAGCTCACCGCCTCTTATCTATTCGTCAACGGCCAGTTAAATAGCAACGTTCCCTTTGTAACGAAAGGTGCGCAAGAGCAATTTCAGCTTCTGGAAGGTCAATGGAAAACACTGGAAGCACAATATCAGGAGATGCTGAATAAGGATATCCCATCATTCAATGAGTCACTAAACAACGCAGGTGTCGGTGTGATTAGCTCAGATTTTGAAGAGAGTATTCCGTAAAAAATTGTGCGCTCTTAAGGAGTGTTGAGGGATACTCGTAGTGAGTCGTTTCATTCCTTGATCAGGATAATTCAAAAAATTCTTAAATTCATTACCATGAAAGAGATCAAAAAAGAAGATATCAGCCAGGAAGTTTTCGACCTCTATGATGACTATGCCCATAATAAACTGGAGCGTCGGCAGTTCATTGAAAAGCTCTCGCTCTATGCTGTAGGAGGCCTCACAGTGCCTTCCCTGATGAGCTTTATGATGCCCAACTACAAAGACACGATGTTGGTGCCTCAGGACGATCCTCGCCTCAATTCAGGGTACGTCAACTATGACTCCCCCAAGGGTGGTGGGAGTATCAAAGGGCTGCTCTCCTCACCAAAGGATGCCGATGGCAAACTACCGGGTATCGTAGTAGTACATGAAAACCGTGGGCTGAATCCATACATCGAAGATGTAGGAAGAAGAGCGGCGGTAGAGGGATTCATTAGCATTGCGCCTGACGCACTGACTCCTCTTGGCGGCTATCCCGGCAATGATGATGACGGCCGCACGATGCAGAGAGAGCGTGATCGCGATGAGATGCTCGAAGACTTTATCGCTGCGTACGACTACCTCAAGTCCCATGAGGGCTGCAACGGTAAGATCGGCGTAGTTGGCTTCTGCTTTGGCGGATGGATCTCCAATATGATGGCAGTCCGCATCGCTGAGCTTGGAGCTGCGGTTCCCTACTACGGCAGCCAGCCTGATGATGCAGATGTACCCAAAATCAACGCACCTTTGATGCTGCAATATGCCGGATTGGACGAGCGCGTAAATGCCGGATGGCCTGATTATGAAGCAGCCCTGAAAGCCAACGACAAGAAGTATGTTGCTCATTTCTATCCTGATGTCAACCACGGCTTTCACAATAATACCACCCCCAGGTATGATGAGCCGTCGGCCAAGCTATCCTGGGAGCGTACGATAGCTTTCTTTAAAGAGAATCTGGGTTGATGCATTGACGTATAGCCCATGGTTTAAACCATGGGCTATGTTGATTTTTCCTCTGAAATGAACAGACCCCAACTTACCTCCAAGCTCAAGTCGCAATACCAGCAATTTGCGGATTACATCATAGGACTATCCGATGAGCAATTAGTCACTGCCCCTACCGGAAAATGGTCAGCAGGTCAACATGCGGAACACCTTCTGAAAAGCGTCGCTCCATTGAACAAAGTGATGCAGGCTCGTCCCATTCTCGAAAGCTTTGGTCGTGCGGAGCACCCCAGTCGCGACTATGACGCTATAGTGGCCTACTATCGGGAAACCTTAGCAAAGGGCTATGAAGATCGACCACAGTTTCTGCCCGCAGAGGTAACCGCTGAGCAGAGCGCAGGCCTCATCAGCAAACTACTCGCTGAAGTGGACACACTTTGCGATCTACTGGTAGGCTACAGTGAAGAAGATCTCGATCAGCTCGTCATCCCTCACCCCTTGCTGGGCAATCTGACCATTAGAGAGATGATGCTATTCACGGCGTATCACGGGTATCACCATGAGCTGGGGGTGAGGAAGATTTTTGAATAGGTTTTTGTTTATCAAGTTGTTAGCTTTCATAAGTGCATGAAATACAGTATCCCTTATAAGAGACCATTGAGCTTCGAAGAGAAGCAATTCTTATTAATACTGATCCAGAATTCGAATATTGAATGGCTGAAAACAGTAGACAACTTAACGGTAATTGCACGTTGCAGCTGCAACGAGTGCCCAACAGTTCTTTTCGGGCTAGATGAAAACGATCAACCATATTCTAACCAGAAAATAATTGCCGAATTAGTTGGATGGGATCACAATGATGAACCCATCGAGGTAGTACTATTCGGAAACGACCAAATACCGACGGAATTAGAATTTATAAGTTACGGTGAGCATAACCTAACCGAAATTCCACCATTGAACTGGTTCATAGAAGAAATTAAGAATTAAATAAGATGGCTAACAACATGTACAAAGGCATGTGCTTGCGTGCTATATAGAAACAAAACACGAGCAAGCGTGCTTATATATGGCTAACTACTACCTATACTCCTCCCACCACTTGGCAGTAGGTATATCTCGATCGATGTAGAACACCTGACCGACGCGCGGTTGGGCTATTATTCTTTGATTTCCTTCCATAGCAGCATGCAGGCGCTGCACTGGTTCTTTCCAGGGGTGCAGGGCAAGGTTGAACTTACCCCAATGGATCGGCATCAGCACCTTGCCACGTACATCCTCGAAAGCTTGCGCTGACTGCTCCGGCATCATGTGGATATCGGCCCACAGCTCGTTGTATGCGCCGCACTCCATCATCACAAAGTCGAATGGCCCGTATCGATCTCCGATCTCCCTGAAGCCCGGGAAATAACCCGAATCACCGCTAAAGAACACCCGCTTCGACCGACCAATGATTGACCAGGAGGCCCATAGCGTACCATTCCTGTCAGTCAGTCCCCTACCGGAAAAATGGCGCGAGGGGGTCGCGGCTAAAGTCAGCTTATCAGAAAAAACAGCTTCCTTCCACCAGTCGAGTTCAGTGATCTTATCCTCCGAGACACCCCATGACTGAAGGTGAGCTCCTACGCCTAGCGGAACAAAGAATTTGTTTACCCGATCCTTCAAAACAGAAATGGCATAATAGTCCAGGTGATCATAGTGATCATGCGAAATGATCACCGCATCGATTGGTGGCAGATCGTCTAAAGTAGCTCTCGGCTCATAGTCGAAGTGCTCAGGCCCGGCAAACGAAAACATGGAAGCCCTTGCTCCAAACACAGGATCGGCCAATAGCGTATGTCCCTCTATTCTGATAAGGGCGGTGGAGTGACCAAACCATGTGATGGCTACCTCTGCTTCATCCATAGCAGCGATCCTGGCCGCATCAAACGGAATGGTTTTGATGACCTCCTGCGGCTCTCGAGATTCCGTGTCGGTAAAGTACTGCCTGCCTGCCTTCCACATAATGGTAGCAGGATTGCCGAGCCCTGTAGGCACGTTATTCACAAACTCCCCATCGCTGTACTGCTCCGATGCGCTGATTCGTTCGAGATGATTCCCGGTAGGGGGTGCTCCTATCTGCGGAGCAAAGGCAAAGAACAGGGCTAATCCAACAACAAGCAATAAAATGATGCCGAGCAGCGATAGGAGAATTGTTTTGAAGTAGTAACGGACTTTGGTCATGGTGTAATGTCGACTTGCACCTCGCAATATTGTATTGCCCCGTCGATAATACTACTGGTCATCAAATATCTCTTTGAAGAGACTACTTTTTCTCAGTACTTAGTAAGTAACCTAATAATCACAACTATGAAAAAACTATTGACAAACTTATCTATTGGTGTATTGGCCCTGGGGCTGATGTATTGTAGCTCTCCTACCGGAAAAAATCAGGAAGAGTCTGCAACAGCACCTGCTCCGAAAGAAGTAAAAGAGTATCAGGCTATTTCTTTTTTGGGTGATACACTTTACATGCTGGAGCCTTCGGCTAAGGCATTGTCCAACCTTGATTCTGTTCGCGCTGTGTACGAGAATGATCCGTCTCTGGACAATCTGATCTGGTACGGTCGCTACACTGCCTATGCCGGTGACTACAAGGGATCGATTGACATCTATACTGAGGGCTTGGAGAAGTACCCCAATGATCCCTGGTTACTACGTCACAGAGGCCACCGCTATATCTCTGTAAGAGACCTGGATAAAGCTATCGCGGATCTGGAGCTGGGCGCTTCACTAATTGCCGGCAAGGAGGATATCGTAGAGCCTGATGGCGCCCCGAATGCTGCGGGTATTCCGATAGGCAGCCTTCGATCCAACATGGGCTACCACCTGGGGCTGGCTTACTACCTTAACGGTGACTATGAAAACTCTGCCCGAGTCTATGGAAATGAAGCGGAAACTGCGGATAACGTGGATAAACTAGTTTCTTCCACCCACTGGTACTACATGAGCCTGCGCAATCTGGGTCGTGATGAGGAAGCTGCAGCAGCCGTAGCGGACATTACCGCCGATATGGATGTTATCGAAAACTTTGACTACCATAAGCTATGCCTGCTCTACAACGGCACAACGCCTGTAGAGTCTATGACCATCGATAAGGATCGCGGCTCTGCCGGTGATGCGCTGGCCTACGGTATCGGCAACTATTATCTGTACACTGGAGATACGGCTAAAGCGAAGGAGGTCTTCGAAGGCTTGATCGAAGGACCAGTGTGGGCGTCTTTCGGCCATATTGCCGCAGAAGCGCATTATTCGCAAGTGTTTAAGTAATTGACAATGGAGAATGGGCGATAAAAATATTCTATGGTCCATTCTCAAAATGAAGTGCCATGACTCCAAGTCCCCGCACCCAGGAGATATTAGATCAAATTAGTAGTCATGAAACAAAGCTTGGTGACCTCAGAAAAAACGGCTGGTGCGAGTTTGCAACGCCTACCCAACTATCACTTTGATACTCGTTTTACATCTCAGTCTTGCACTCGTTACAAACGAGCTTGGTATTTCGGCAATTGCGACTAACGGAGAACCTAGAACTTGAAATTCATAAAAAGCTCCGTCATGACCTTCACAAAAAATATAAAGTATTGAAAAGTCTTTTGAGAATTGATATAGGTTCCAAAAGAATTTTTGGCTTAGACATTTTGAGAGCATTAGCAATTCTTTTTGTCGTTTCAGGACATGGGCAGGATCTCCTCCCCCAGGGGTTTGATTTTTTGAATCGAATTCGATTCGATGGAGTTTCAATTTTCTTTGTTCTCAGCGGTTTTTTAATTGGAGGTATTTTGATCAAAATAGTTGAGCATCAACAAGCCAACACAAAAACTCTATTTGATTTTTGGAAACGTCGATGGTTTCGAACTCTTCCTAACTATTTTTTAATTTTAACAGTACTATTGTCTTATTACTCTATCAAAAGACCTCATTTTGATATTTTCGAATACAAGGAGTTTTTCATCTTTTCACAAAACCTCTTTTATCCGCATGCAAGTTTTTTTCCTGAGGCATGGAGTTTAAGTGTTGAGGAGTGGTTCTACCTCCTTATTCCATGTATAATTTTCTTATTGATTTCTATTTTTCATCTAAAGCCAAAACGTTCAGTACTTTTAACTGCAAGTTCAATAATACTATTAATCACTTTATTTAGATTTTATAGATTCTCAACTATAGAAATTGAATCTATTGGAGAATGGGATTTAATATTCAGAAAGCAGGTAATTACACGGCTTGATTCGCTTATGTACGGTGTAGTAGGTGCATATCTGCAATACTATTATACCGAGAGATGGAATAAATTCAGAATTCCATTATTCATTTCAGGGATTGGCATCTTTTTATCGCAAAAATTTCTTTTGTCAATCGGAACGGTTGGTATTGATAGTTTTTATCAGTGTGTTTTATCCTTTTCTAGTACTTCATTAGCTACATTATTCCTGCTTCCGTATTTAAACGACTTGAAATCAGGATCAGGAGTTATTTACAAGACTATTACTACGATAAGTTTAATTTCTTATTCAATGTACCTTCTTAATCTCTCGGTAGTTAGGCTAATTATTATACGACATTTGTCTTTGAGCAGTCTGTTTGCATCACCCTACTTGATTGCACTTTCAGAATACATTTTATATTGGACTTTTACCGTGTTTGGATCAATACTTTTGTACAAGTACTACGAGATACCATTGACAGCTCTAAGAGATAAAAATTGGAACCCTTTCAACAACACAATAAATAATGCTTAATATTCCTAAGCCGTGATAAGTCCTTATTCGTTGAAGGATCCCGTTATTGAATCTACAAACTGGAAGAGGAAACAACAGGCAGCATAGATCAATACATCGAAATTCCGGGAGAGGTTAAGAGGCTGCAAATTCTGTGATGGATACAACAGCAGATATGGATGTTATCGAAAACTTTGACTACCATAAGCTATGCCTGCTCTACAACGGCACTACGCCTGTAGAGTCAATGACCATCGACAAGGATCGTGGCTCTGCCGGTGATGCGCTGGCTTACGGTATCGGCAACTATTATCTGTACACGGGAGATACTGCCAAGGCGAAGGAGGTCTTCGAAGGCCTGATCGAAGGACCAGTGTGGGCATCTTTTGGCCATATTGCCGCAGAAGCGCATTATTCGCAAGTGTTTAAGTAATTGACAATGGAGAATGGGCGATAAAGTTGTTTATATCGTCCATTCTCAAAATGAAGTGCCATGACTCCAAGCCCCCGCACCCAGGAGATATTAGATCAAATTAGTAGTCATGAAACAAAGCTTGGTGACCTCAGAAAAATTGCCGGCGAAATCAAAATGGATTATGAGTTAGCGCTTGAACTTTGGTCCGCGGGTAGCTTCTTGGCAAGACAGCTTGCAATCCTGATCATAGATAAAAAGCAATTGACCCAGGAAGTAATCGATGGGCTGATCCAAGACATAAAACGACACAATGATATTGAGCGTAATCAGCTGACAGACTGGCTCATGGCCAACCAACTGATGAAGGACAAAAAGACGATTGCATTGATCCAAACATGGGAAAATCATACCGAATCATTGCTACGTAGGGTCTATTGGTACTATCAAGGTAGGTTGCGTTGGATGGGTAAGGTGCCTATCGATAATGCGGAAAAGCTCTTAAATGTCATTAAGGCCAGGCAGGCTGAAGAAGCTCCGGAAGTTCAATGGGCGATGAACTTCACTGCCGCTCAAATCGGCATCTTCGAACCCAAGCATCGCTCAAGATGTATTGCCATTGGCGAATCTCTAGGTCTGTACAAGGAAAAGCCAGTTCCTAAAAACTGTACACCCGATTACCTACCGGAATGGATCAAGATGGAAGTGGAGAAAAAGGGTACCTAAATCAGCGTAGTGAAACTACATTAACTATTGCTTGCCTTAGCACAAATCATTATCTTAAAAGATTATGGAGGAAAACATTCTACTTAAGAAAAATCCAAAGATTGAATTCCAGCTGTTGGATAATGGCTTTCAATTGATAGATGAGCAGTCAGAGAGTCACTCTGGCTACCACGCTTATGAAGACCTACAATCCATAAATCTCAATAATCCATGGTTTCCCAGATTCGCCAAATGGCTAAGGGTTTTCACATGCTTTTGCAATGTAGTACCATTTTTCCCGGATGCGGAATCCTACAAGAAAGCTAGCATTATCTTTCATGACGGAAAAGCCCAGTTTGGCGTGTGGCTAACTGATACTTACATGGCTGATAAGGCAAGAAGATTAAAGGGGCTATTAGATCAAAGACTAATACAGTCCACATCCTAAGTCTTATATCAGGTGCCAGAAATCTTTACCTATCCTGAGTTTGTAACTCAGGATCACAAGTCAAAACTATCAACTCTCCACTATCATCTACCTCCTAAGTTAGCGCACGCGTGTCGCGTGTGTCTAAAATGCCATTTAGCAAAATCCCAACCTGATGATCTTCATTTCTTGTTGTCGTTTATTTCCTATCTTCAGATAAACTAACGATGTAGTATCCTTGAGCAGGAAGTACAAGTTTTTAAATAAAGAAGGCCTCTACTTTGTGAGCTTTGCGGCGGTTTACTGGATTGACGTATTGGTCAGAGATGACTATTGTCAAACCATACTAGATAGTCTTACTTACTGTAGGAAGAACAAGGGCCTTGAAATCTATAGTTGGGTAATAATGCCTAGCCATCTTCATCTAATCATCCGAGCGAAAGAAAAGAATCCAGAAATCGTATTGGGTAGATTCAAAGAGTTCACTTCAAAGAAACTTGTAGCACAGATTAAAGAAAACCCAAAAGAGAGTAGGAAAGATTGGCTGCTATGGATGTTTGAAAGGGCTGGGTCAAAGAGTAGTAATGTATCTAAGTATCAGTTTTGGCAGCACCATAATAAGCCTATAGAATTGTGGAGTCCCGAAATAATTAATCAGAAAGTCGATTACATCCATAACAATCCTGTTTTAGCAGGCTTTGTTGCGGAACCATGGCATTGGAGATACAGTAGTGCCGTAGATTATAGCGGGGGCAAAGGGTTGTTGGAAATTGACTTTGTTTGATAACAGCACACGCGACACGCGTGCGCTAACACCGGGTAATCTGGGTCGTGATGAGGAGGCTGCCGCCGCAGTAGCGGACATTACCGCCGATATGGATGTTATCGAAAACTTTGACTACCACAAGCTGTGCTTGCTCTACAACGGCACTACACCTGTGGAGTCTATGACCATAGACAAGGATCGTGGTTCTGCCGGTGATGCGCTGGCCTATGGAATCGGCAATTACTACTTATACACCGGAGATACGGCTAAAGCGAAGGAGATCTTCGAAGGCCTGATCGAAGGACCAGTGTGGGCGTCTTTCGGCCATATTGCCGCAGAAGCGCATTATTCGCAAGTGTTTAAGTAATTGAAAAGGGTGAATGGGCAATTGACAATGAGTCAGTTGCCTGTTTTTTTGATATTCGATGATAGGGGACAGTCTAAAAGGCAAATAGTGAACAAGACATGGTATAATAAAATTCTCTTTTCCCTCTTCTCGGCATTACTGCTTTTTTCATGTGATAGGGTAAGTACAAATTCCGAAAGAGAATCAAACATGGACAGTACTTTCGATAAAATTATTACTGCCAAACTCTTAATAGTTTTGCTTGAAAACATTACCAATCAAGAATACATTACCAGCGAACTGGCCAGACATGATTTTAGAAAAAAATTTAATGGCGTTTACATTTCTAATGAATTGTTGGGCGTAAATGAACCGAAGCATTGGATACATGTAACAAATATGGGCGCACTGTCCAGTATTTCGATTTCCACAGCAGACAAAGAAAATTGGGAAAGACTATTGAAAGAATTAGAGGCATTTTCAACTCCAACACCGTTTGAAGATAAAATAAGCAATAAAGCGAATAGATATATTGGACAGGAGTACACATTTGAATCATATGAACCTAATAATGGAATTAACCTGGCCAGAAACGAACTGTATCAAGTTTTCGTCCTTAGAACCAAAAACGAATAAAAACTATTGTCAACACACTTTATACCCCTAAGTTAGCGCACGCGTGTCGCGTGTGTCTAAAATATCATTTAGCAATATCCCAACCAGATGATCTTCACTTCCAATTGTCGTTTATTGCCTATCTTCAGATAAACCAATGTAATAGTATCCTTGAGCAGGAAGTATAAGTTTTAAATAAAGAAGGTCTCTATTTTGTGAGTTTTGCGGCGGTTTACTGGATTGACGTATTGGTCAGATATGAATATTGTCAAACCATACTGGATAGTCTTACTTACTGTAGGAAGAACAAGGGCCTTGAAATCTATAGTTGGGTAATAATGCCTAGCCATCTTCATCTAATCATCCGAGCGAAAGAAAAGAATCCGGAAATCGTATTGGGTAGATTCAAAGAGTTCACTTCAAAGAAACTTGTAGCACAGATTAAAGAAAACCCAAAAGAGAGTAGGAAAGATTGGCTGCTATGGATGTTTGAAAGGGCCGGGTCAAAGAGTAGTAATGTATCTAAGTATCAGTTTTGGCAGCACCATAATAAGCCCGTAGAATTGTGGAGTCCCGAAATAATTAATCAGAAAGTCGATTACATCCATAACAATCCAGTTTTAGCAGGCTTTGTTGCGGAACCATGGCATTATTGGAGGCACAGTAGTGCCGTAGATTATAGCGGGGGCAAAGGGTTGTTGGAAATTGACTTTATTTGATGTCAGCACACGCGACACGCGTGCGCTAACACCGAAAAGGGATGTACAAAACTATCAACTCTCCACTTCCATCTACCCACTAACCTCCGCTTCCGCCTCGATCTCCACTTTGTATCCCTCTCCTACCAACTTGGCTTCTACTAAAGTATTGGCGGGTTGGATGTCTTTGAAGCGATCACCATGTGCTAATGCTACCGGCTCCCAGTCATTGATGTCATTGACAAAGATGCGGGTCCGTACCACGTCTTCCAGCTTGCCGCCTAATGACTCGATAGCGCCCTGGATTTTATCCAGCACAAAATGCGCCTGGGCACCCGGATCGAGCCCACCGATCATCTTCGTACCGTGAGTAGCGGTGGTACCTGAGACGGAGATGCGATTACCTCTGCGCGTAGCTCGGCTGTAGCCACAGTCCTCCTCCCATATGGTGCCACTCATGACTTTGGTCCCTCCACCTAGCTTCTCGACTGGGACAAATGGTTTGGGAATGCTCTCTAGGTGATCACTCAAGTCACCTGTAGCCGTCAGGAAAGGAGGCTTGCGGTATTCGTCACCACAGTCACCAGGAATGGGATCAAGCTGCGCCTGGGCAGACTGGATCAGCTCAAGGTCCGCCCGATCCAGGTCGTAATTAAAAATCTTTAAGGTGTCCTCGACATGCGCACTCCTACCCAATCGAGCTCCTACGATCACTCCAGCCACGGCTGGTTGTGCAAGCATGTACTTGCTGGCTATATTGGCGATAGACACATGATGCTTATCCGCGACTTGTTTTACAGTCGCTAACAAATGCTGAAACTTCTCCCAGCCTCCGGCAGTATCGATATAGCGCTTGTACTTGGCCTGGGACATGGTGAGGTTGTTGTCCAGCGCAGGCTCTTCCTTGCCCAGCCATTTTTCCGATAGGAAGCCCCCTGCGATCGTACCAAAGGCCAACAACTTCACACCAAACTCCTCACATGTTTCCCGCATCTTGCCTCCACCTCGCTGGTCAAGCAGGCTGTAGCAGATCTGATTCGATGCAATCTCTATCCCGCTAGTCACCGCAATCCGCAGATGCGCGCTATCGAAGTTGGTCAAGCCAAGTGCCCCGATCAGGCCCTCCTCCTTGAGCTCCTGAAGCCAGAACAAACAATCGAGCCAAGCCGGGTCTGTATACACCCAGGAGTGAAACTGCAGCAGGTCAAGTTTGTCAAGCTGCATCCGATCGAGCGACAGTTGAATAGCCGCTCTTGTGTCTTCCCGGGTCACTTTGCCCGGCTTAGGCACCCACTTGGTCAGCAGTTGGGTCTTAGGGCCAAGCGCGTGCTCCTTCTTGAATGTCCCGGTGATGATCTCAGCAGAGCCATAGTGATCCGCCATATCGAAGGTGGTGAAGCCGGCCTCTACATAAGGCTGCATCGACTTGGCCGTCTCATAAGGATCGAGGGTGTTTCCATCTTTTTCAAGATCAGCAATCTGCCAAAGGCCAGTGAGCACACGAGAGATTTTCAGTCCGGGTGCCAGCTCAGTGTATTGTACCATGGTTTATTCTGGGGGTAATGTTGAAAACAATGTCTTTGTATCTACGCCCTCCTTTTTGAGGTTTTGATGCTTGTAGTAGAAAATGGCCGTCGCAATGGCCATCACAATCAGCCAGATAGGTGTCGAATGAAAATACCAGGCACCAACTTCGGCGTTGAGGTCCTTCCAGGTATGTACTACGAGAAAGCCCGTCAGGATGATGGTGCCAGACCAGCCCAGCGCCTTCTGAATGCCACGGTTCTTGATGACTTTGATCTCCTGAGTAAGGGTCGGATTGACGGTAGGCAGGCTTATCAGGGTGACACACATGAGGAGGAAATTAACCATCATGCTGGTGACCATAATATCAATCCCAAGGAAGAAATCCCCGGCGAAGTGGCTGCCAATGATCCCAATGCTGGCCATCACACCGCTCATAACTATCGCAATGTGTGGCGTGTGCAATGTCGGATGTACCTTCGCCACTTGTCTTGGGAAGATGCCGTCTTCTGCCCAGGCAAACATCAGTCTGGAGACGGACAGTAACATTGCCGGTAGGTCGTTGATCAGTGCGATCGCAGCACCGACGAGCACGGCTATCGCCAAACCAGAGGGCATCAGATAGCTCAGCATCCCAGGAGCGGTAATGTCTTTTTTCATGGCCTCCTCAGCCACAAACTGCCATGGCACAGCATGATAAACAGCAGCTGTGAAAAGCATATAAAAGCTACCTACTACCGTAATCGCCAACGCAATCGCCAGGGGTAATGACTTTGAGGGGTTCCTGGCTTCCCCACCCGCCTGTGCGATGGAGTCAAAGCCAATAAAGCTGGAGAATAGCAGCGCAGCAGCTGCGAGGAAGGTGCCAAAATTGAACTCCCCATCGGTGGCAGGCACAAAACTCCTGCCCTCCTTGGCCTGAAGCCCAGCCTGAAAATCATCGGGAGTAAAATAGAAACCAGCAACAATCACAATCGCTCCTAACCCGAACATCAGGATCATGAGCGGGATCACGGTGCGCTCGTACATCTTGGCGCCCTTTATATTGACGAATACAAACAACCAAAGTAGGATCAATGCTAACCCTACCCGTACGACACCCGTCTCCAGAGCATCTGCCATACCGCTCCATTCAAGTGCTACGGCTACATCTCGCACGAACGGTATGATCACATAGGACACTACCCCAATGACAATAGATAAACCAAACCACTGCGAGAAGCTGGCGATGAAGCCCAGATAGGGATTGAGTCCGCGACTAGCGTAAATGTAGCTACCCCCAGCCCGAGGCATAGCAGAAGCTAATATGCTGTAGGCGAATGCTGCCAATATTGCGGGTACGGCTGCAAAAATGAAGGCAGGCAATACATAAGGCCCAATGCCGGGGACGTTGCGCTGGATCATGAAAGGCACCACGTTGATTGACGCGCCGAGCATTGAGCAAATTCCTGTAGCGGCCAATGCTACAATACCCATTTGTCTGGTTAGGCCTGTTTTAGCGGTAGGTTCTATCATGAACACCCTAGTTAATCTATTTAGCCGATTTTGCCAATGGCTTTTTGATGGGTTCAGAATTTTGGCTTGAAATCCTTAACTTCATACTTTGTAAACTTGGTACTTATAGATTTACGGTTCTAATGTAAGAGACTACTCTGAAGATGAATACACAAGAAAGAAGAAAACGGATAAGCGCCGAACTCGAAATACTCCCAGATAATATGATTAAGGAAATTGATGAGTTTATTGATCAACTAAAATCTCAAGAAAAGCCGTCAACATTGGAGTCATCACAATTAGCCTTCGCTAGCGAATCCGCATTAGCCAAAGACTGGAATCTTCCCGAAGAAGACAAAGCATGGCAAGGTTTGTAGCCGGAGAATTAGTCGTCGTTCCTTTTCCTTTTTCGGATTTGTCTAATTCCAAAAGAAGACCAGCTTTGGTTCTGGCCTCTCTAACTGGCAATGATGTTATTCTTTGCCAGATTACCAGTCAAATGATAAAGGATAATTATGCTGTTTCTGTCGATTCTGCTGACCTATCGGAAGGAGAACTCAAGGTTTCGAGTAACATTCGACCAAATCGAATATTCACTGCTGACAGTGGGATTATTCTATACAAGTTAGGTGTTGTCTCTGCAACTAAAATGAATGATGTCCGGCGGACTGTAATCGAAATACTTACGTGATTAATCGATAACTTTCGACTAAGAACAACTCACCTAACACTAAAATCCTACACCATGACTCGTACCCTCATTTTTATCCTTACTATATTATTGTTTTACTCCTGTTCAAGCCCTACGCCTGAGGTACCAAAAGTCGAGAGCTATACCATTGATCAGTTCTATAAAAATCTCAAGGTTCGTGGTGGTAGTTTTTCTCCGGATGACAGCAAGCTGTTGATTTCAAGTAATGAAACAGGCATTTTCAATATTTATGCGCTAGCCGCTGACGGTTCTTCCAAAGAACAGCTGACCAACAGCGAGGTGGAAACGAACCTGGCGATTTCCTATTTTCCCGAAGATGATCGCATCCTGTTCACAGCTGATGAAGGAGGCAATGAAAACTATAAACTGTTTATGCAAAGTCCCGCAGGTGCTGTGAAAGACCTCACCCCTTACGATAGTGTACGAAACAGTTTCATGGGTTGGAGCCACGATCTGAAAAGTATGTTTATTGGATCAAATAAGCGCGACCCACGCTTTATGGATGTCTATGAGCGTAGCATCTCTTCACTCGACGAGGAAGTGAGCTTTGGAGAGATGATCTATCAAAACAACAATGGCTGGGATGTTAGTGCGATTTCTAAAAACAAGCGTTTTTTCGCCCTGTCGCAGGCCATCACCAGTGCTGATTCTAAAATGTATCTCTACGATAGAGAGACCGAAGAGACGAAAGACATCAGTGAGCATGAAGGCGATGTTCAGTACGGCCCTCAGTACTTCAACAACGCCAATACTGAGCTCTATTTCCTTACAGACAAAGGCTCAGAGTTCGTTTATCTGGCCAAGATAGATCTGAGTTCTGGTGAGATCGAAAAAGTGTACGAAGACAATTGGGACGTGCTATACGCCTACTCCAGCTACAATGAAAAGTATCGGGTGGTAGGTGTCAATCAAGAGGCTCAGACGGTGGTGCATATCTTCGACCTGGAGTCAGGTAAGGAGCTCGACCTACCGGAAATACCAGGCGCGTCAATCATCTCTGTGAATATCTCCCGATCAGAAAAAAAGGCGCGTCTAACGGTCAACTCATCGGCATCTCCGAACAACTTATATGTTTATGATTTTGAGACCGGTGACCTCACAAAGCTCACTGATGCCCTCAACCCTGAGATTGATCAATCCGATATGGTGGAGGGTAAGGTCGTCCGTTACGCCAGTTTTGATGGTACAATGATCCCTGCGATCTACTACCAGCCTAAGACCGCCACTGCCGAAAATCCTGCTCCCGGTTTGGTGTGGGTACATGGAGGCCCTGGGGGACAGTCCAGGCTTAGTTATTTCGAGTTGATCCAGTTTCTGGTCAATCAAGGCTATGCTATTCTGGCAGTAAATAATCGAGGTAGTAGCGGCTATGGGAAGACCTTCAACCATATGGATGACCAGAATCATGGTGATGCAGACCTCAAGGACTGTATCGCTGGTAAAGATTTCTTCGCTTCGACGGGTGTCATTGATATGGACAAAGTGGGCATCATTGGTGGATCCTACGGCGGATATATGGTTATGGCAGCACTGGCATTTGCGCCAGAAGAGTTTGATGTTGGGGTTAACATCTTCGGGGTGACCAACTGGCTGAGGACATTAAAGTCCATCCCGCCGCATTGGGAGAGTTTCAGAAAGGCATTGTACGATGAAATGGGCGACCCGACGACAGCTGACTCGGTGAGGCTCTTTAATATCTCCCCCGTATTCCACGCTGGCAATGTAACCAAGCCATTGATGGTGCTGCAAGGAGCTAATGATGTACGTGTGTTGCAAGTAGAATCTGACGATATGGTCGAGGGTGTGCGAGCCAATGGCGTGCCTGTCGAATATGTGATCTTTGATGACGAGGGACATGGATTTAGGAAGAAGGAGAACGAGATAGAAGGCTATGGCCAGATCAAGACTTTCCTCGATCAGTATTTGAAGGGGCAATCCACAGAGGCCAGCGGTATGTGACTTGATTCGTGCTGGTTTTTTGCGATAGCCAAAAGTGAGTGACATAGGGTTGTCACTCTGCGGCATTTCTTTGAGTTATGTTTAATCCTAAAACACACTAGCATGACAACACAAGAAATAGCAGATCGATTAGTATCACTTTGCCGAGAGGGCAAGTATGAGCAGGTTTATCAAGAGCTCTATTCCGAAGACGCTTGCAGTACAGAGCCAGAGGGCAATCCGTTTGGAACGGCCAAGGGCATGAAAGAGATCGCTGAAAAGGGCAAACGCTGGAATGAGATGGTAGAGAAGTTCCACTCAGGCTCACTGTCTGATCCTCTGGTCGCCGCGGATCATTTCTCGGTGGCCTGGTTCTCAAATATCACCATGAAGGGTCAAACTGAGCCCATAGATATGGACGAGATTGCCGTTTACAAAGTAGCTGACGGTAAGATTGTGCTTGAGCAGTTTTTCTATACAGCTGAGGGTTAATTCTAAACCAAGTCAAGGTTGAAGCCTTGACTTGGTTGATTATTAGAGCAACTCAGAGAAATTACTGAAAAAAGAGCCTAACGGTCTCCTGATATTAAGATTGCTTCGTAAACCCTACCGCTAATACCATATCATTACTCGCAATGACGGTAATAGAGCGCATTTGGGATGCCCATACTTACTCATACTTCAAGCTCTCCACGGGATTGGCCATGGCGGACTTGAGGATGTGATAGGTGATGGTCAAGAGAGCAACCCCTACCACAATCAAACCCGAAGCGACAAAGGAGGTAAATCCAATATCCACGGCGTAGGGATAGTTTGCCAGCCAGTTGTCCATTAGGAAATAACTCAGCGGCCAGGCTATGATTATCCCAAGTCCTACCAGCATCAGGAAGTCTCTTGATAGTAGCATGACAATTTTCTTAACGGAACTTCCCAGCACCTTCCGAATGGCTATTTCGCGGGTACGCTGCATAGCAGTGAAAGAAGATAAGCCGAAAAGACCCAGGCAACCAATGACCGCTGCAAGCACAGCAAAAGCAGAGAACAGATCCCTGAACTGCCGCTCACTTTCATAATAGCTATTGAAGTATTGATCCAAGAAGAAAAACTCAAACGGATTACCTGGAAAAGCTCGTAACCAGGCCTCCTCAATTTTCTGCATTGTCTGAGGCAGGTCATTGGTATTGACGTGCACCATGTAGTACTCCATCACACCCTGACCCGCGGCAAAAATGATCGGTGACTTGGCTTCTTTTAAGGATTCCTGATGGTAGTCCTGAAGCACACCCACTACCTTCACTTCCACTTCAAATGCATCGATGGCCAGCATCTCATTCACCGCAAGCTCAGGCGGATCAAATCCCAGCTGCCGAGCACCTGTCTCGTTGATCAGCACATTTTCCCGATTCTTATGATCTTGAAACTCTTCGGAAAACAGACGGCCCGCCACCGCTTTCATGTTCATCGTCTCGAAGTAGCCATAATCCATGTTGGCATAGGAAAATGGGATCGCATCCTGCTCAGTCTGTGCTCGTGTACGAATAGGCGTCTTGAAGCGCAACTGTTTTCCCGGTAGGGCTGACCCGCCCCCTACATTGACAATATCTGACTCTTGTCGCAGCGAATTCTTAAATGCTGTCACCCGACTGGTATTCAGCGAATTGGAGGTATCTCGCTTTGCAGGTCGCTCTATGACAAGAGTCTCATCGATATTGAAGCCAAGGTCGCGATTTTGCATGTATTCCATCTGATTGTATACCGTCCATGTGCCGATCATTAGGGCTACCGCAATGGTGAACTGAAGGATAACCAGACCCTTACGAAGGGTGAGACCTGAGCTCGAGTTTTTGAGCTTGCCCTTGAGCACCATGATCGGTTTAAACGACGACATCACAAAGGCTGGGTAGATCCCGGAAAGCAATGACCCAGCCACAAACAAAATCCCGACACTCGCCCAAAACCAGGACTGCTGCCAGATAATATAATCACTCGGTGTACCACCAAGTGCCACGAAGAAAGGAGTGACGATCAAGATGATTAAGAAGCTCAGGATAATGGCCAGGCCATTGATCACGAAAGCCTCCAGCAGAAACTGAACGATCAGATGGTGGCGATAAGAGCCCATCACCTTTCTGAGCCCCACTTCCCTACCCCTGTCCATCGAGCGAGCCGTACTTAGGTTAATATAGTTGACCCAGGCGATGATGATAATGAAGATGGCAATGATGCCAAGGTAGGATACGGCCTCACGGTTGCCGTTGACTTCAGGCTCGTCCGTGAGTGGATCGTCCAGATGTATGTCTGCAATAGGCTGGAGAAGGAGCTCATTGACAATATTTTGCTCCTTGTTGTTGGGCTGGTACTTATCCACTATGGCCGGAAACTTGGCTTCCAGCTGTGCGGGACTGGTACCATTGGCTAGTTGTACATAGGTATAAAAGTCCTTTCTCCTCCAGCCATTGCCATAGCGTCCCAACGCCCAGTCACCTCTGGTGAGAAGTGTGCTGTAAGATGACAATACATCAAACTTCAAGTGGGTACTGGAAGGTGGGTCTGCAAAGACGCCTGTGACCTTGTTCAGCTCGTTGGCAAAGTCGTCATCCTCCAAACGCAGGTTTTTCCCGATAGGGTTGTCATTACCGAAATACTTTTTGGCCGTAGATTCGGAGATAACCATGGAAAATGGCTCTATCAAAGCCGTCTCAATGTCACCATGGATCAGCTCATAACCTAGCATTGAGAGCACGCCTTCTTCAGCGTACATGAACTTCTTATGCTTCAGGACAATCGGCCCACCCGGTGCATCATCACGCGTGATGATCACATTGTTTTTTGAACCAATGTTATACACCTTGGCAGCCGCCAGCACCTCCGGGAACTCTTCCACTAAAGCCGGAGCAACACCGGGGTAGTTTTCGGAGCTCTTGTACATGAGCTCTCCATTGCGATACATATCGAGCCGGACGCGATAGATATCCTCCACGTTAGAGATGTGAGATTCATAGCTCTCCTCAAAGGAGACATACTGCATGATCAGCAGATAGGCAGAGATGCCTAGCGCCAATCCAAAAATGTTGATTCCAGCATACAGCGGATGCTTGATCAGTGACCTCCAGGCCACATTGAAGTAGTTTTTAAGCATGATAATGAGTTTTTGACCAGATAAATGTATTACATAGTACCTATTATTGCAATGTATTCGTCAAAAATTGTATCTCGAATGAATCGTTTTAATCGAATCATAGAAGTGAGCTTTACATCAGGAAGACTTTATGAAATGGGAAAGGTTACAGCCAGTCTGTATAATAATCTGATAACAGATGTTCCGAGTCACTAACCAAGGAAGGTGTGTTCAAAGAATGAGCTATTCCTATGCTATTGCTCAGGATGTAGCATAGTCGATCACATCTACCCCAAGCTGATCGGCTAATGGCTTGAGCTTAGCTATCAGTTTGGCCTTATCCTCGAAGGTAGCAATGAAGACCTTGTTGTCTTCTGAGAACCTGAGATAACCATCGTAAACTGGTTTGTGAACCGTATTGGTGATGGACTTCATATGCATGGTCTGACTGGCATTACGCTTTTTGATGAAGAAGTATTCAACTTTCTCAAAGCTTCTCCACTCTCCTTTTTTGAAACCCAGCATCCAGAGATAATCATGATACCTTTTTTGGCCAAGGTCAATGGTGATACCATAAGTGGTAGTAAATAGAAAAGCTGCAACCAGCAGTAGCACAAGCCCTAAAGCCAATATCTTCGTCAACGCTATCAGCCCTCCAATCACTAGCAGTCCTCCAAGGAAGATGAAAGTTCCTGGAAAGTAGCGGGTGGTTTTGAAGTCGAGTTTGGTCAAAATCAAGTTCGCAGATGTCGATCTAGTTCCCTCAAAAAAAACCTGACTTCTTCCATCAATGGTATGACCATCTCGTCATCAAAGTCAAAGAGATCACCATAATCGCCCTTTTTCCTATAATCAAAGAGCTTACTAAAAAGTCTACCGAACCTGCGATCAATAAGACCTGTTTTGACAAAGACAAGTCCGAATTGCGTTCTTACACCATCATGAGTCAAAGTCGCCACATCATTTTTTAATAACAATGCTGTTACGGCATAAAAACAGGAATAATAGAGCCGATTAACAACCGCATTCCAGCGCTCAGATTGCGCCAGAATCTCGGCCTCCTCAAATGTATCTTTAGCTCGCTGGTATCTGTAATTGATGTAGTCGTTGCGATTTTCAATATTCATAGAAGAATACCTTCACGCTTAACGGAAGCATAGAGTGGAGTGTGAACCAGTACATCATTCCAATAGTCTTTTGGATAGATGATGGGAGAAATTAATTGACCAGTTTCGAGTTCAATCTCGTAAAGTTCATTTCTGAATTTATCCTCAACATCGTTGGTTACCTTCTTATCGTCAACAAGTATGAGAATATCCCAATCAGAATTTGACCTATTCTCTTTCCTTGCTCTCGAGCCAAAAAGGTAGGTCTCAGAATTAGGGTCTATGCTGTTGACCCTTTTTTTGATCTCATTGGCTATTTGATCGTCAATTATCGTGTCCATCAATTATTTCTGTTGGATGTAATTTTTACCTTAAGAAACGGCTTATTGGTAATATCATCAAACGGAAGCTCAAGTTTCTCGGCAAGCTCTTTCAATTGCTTATCACTCTCAGCGTCGGTGATTATAACTATAGCTCCCATATTCTGATGTATTTACGTGCTGTATTAAAGTTAGTAATTATTAAAACACTTGATTCAATTACTC
Organism: Cyclobacteriaceae bacterium; assembly: GCA_965229505.1. Lineage (GTDB taxonomy): Bacteria > Bacteroidota > Bacteroidia > Cytophagales > Cyclobacteriaceae > UBA6059. The sequence continues at coordinate 2,890,939 of OZ245881.1, read as the reverse complement.
CTTAAGCAATTGTGAGGATTTCTCGAGCAAACAGGAAATCACTATCCGAAGAAGCTCTTCATCGGTAATAGATTTTTGGTTCAGGATATCAGCAGAGAGTATTTTCGCTTCTGTCCAAGAATCATGGTTTATATCTGAATTGACCAAGAAATAACTACCACTCACGAAGTAAACTTCCATTAAATCTAGATTATTCTTAGTGCGTAGCTCTAGTTTGTCATTTACTAGTGACCATTTGCCCCCTTTACGAATAGAGATAATGGGACTCCAGCAGCCTGGCGACCAGCCTACTTTGAACTTGTTGTTAGGTTTTATTTCGATAGAGCTGTATTGTTTGCTCCACCGGCCGATCACCTCTTGGCTATCAAGCACTACTTTATAAGGTTCGAGAATACTCAATATTCTATCATTAAGAGCCTCATCTGTGGAGTAATCCTGAGCCTTGAGGAGAAAGGTAAATATGAGACAAACTGTAGTAAGAAATAACCTATGAAAAATCATATCTACAATTATCAACTATCAATTTAGTCATTATTAGCTACTTGACGTCCTTCCTCAAATAATGCCCTGCCACATCAAAGTCCATCTTGCCTTTAGCGATGAGGTCTCTGTCTAGATCTGCCGTGAGAATGCCACGCTCGTCGAAGAGCGGTCCTGCCACCAGATTACCCAATGGATCAACGATGACACAACCTCCCCGGCTCATGATTTCAGGAAAGTCCGTGTAATCCTCTCCTGGCAATGGAGGATACTCTGATTTCTTGACATACTGGTTACAGCCGAGCACAAAGCACCTTCCTTCTAGTGCAATATGGCGCATGGTATGCTGCCAGCTATCTCGATGATCGGCCGTTGGAGCACAGTAAATCTCAACTCCCTGTTGGTAGAGCCTCATACGGACATTGGGCATGTAGTTTTCCCAACAGACCAGCCCGCCTATTTTCCCGCTTGGGGTATCGTACACCTCAAGATCATCACCGTCCCCTTCACCCCAGATAATCCGCTCTGCCGCTGTAGGCTTGAGTTTGCGGTGCTTTCCGATCAGATTCCCGGTAGGGTCAAAGTAAAGTATCGTACAGTAGAGCGTCCCCGTATCACCGCGCTCGACCACCCCGATGACCAGATAGGCGCCATGTTCCTTCGCTACTTCTCCCAGGATTCGGGTCTCCTCACTCGGCACCTGGATGCAGTTTTTCCAATACCTGAGCCAGGTCTCACGTCCCTCCTCACTCCGGCTGCCAACCACCGTACCGAAGGTCAATCCTCTTGGATAGGCGGGGATGAATGCCTCCGGAAACAGGATCAGATCAGGCTTTTCTTTAGCTGCCGTTGCAGCTAGTGATCTGACCTTGTCGAGGGTGGCTGCCCTATCAAACAGCACCGGGGAATCCTGGATAAGCGAAACGCGCATAATGATTCGTTTGTGGAAAAATACAGAATTGGGGGCACATGTAGTTGATGAGTACGCGACCAATTGATTGTTGGGTTTTGACCTCACCCAACTAAAGGCTAATTTTCTATCTCATCAATTTCGCAATTATCTCTAGTCCATCCAGTTTTCCCTCATCGCTCCTTTCAAAACTCAGGCCTCAGGTCTTCTGGCCTCCTTTTGTGCTACTGCTTGCAGCCCTGATTTACAGCATTGTCGATAGCAGCCAGTTTCTTGCTACCACAGTTCGTATCAACGATTTCATTCTTGACAATTTTGGTTGGCTCTTTAGCGCGGGTACTACCATGATGCTACTGACCTGTCTGCTGATCAGTTTTCACCCTATCGGGAAAATCAGGATTGGCGGAGCAGAAGCCAAACCCTTTTTGACCAGATGGCGATGGTTTTCGATCGTACTGTGCACGACAATCGCCACAGGCATCATCTTCTGGGGTACTGCTGAACCGCTGTTTCACCTCTCTGCACCCCCATCGTTTGGTGGAGCTGAGCCAGGATCTCAAGAGGCGGCCAACAATGCTATGGGCTACATGTTTCTGCATTGGACGCTCACCCCATATGCGATCTACAGCGTACCGGGGCTCATGTTTGCGCTGGCATTTTACAATCGAAAAAGGAGCTTCAGCATTCACTCGACGCTCTTTCCAATCATACGCAATCCCAATCAACCTAGGCTCGCCAGCTTCATTGACGGCATCTCACTTTACGCATTAGTCGCTGGTATGGCAGCCTCACTCGGTGGCGGAATACTCACCATTTCTGGTGGTCTCAAAAACCTGACCGGCTATGAGAGTGGCTGGCTGCAGCTCATTATCACATTGCTTATCGTCGGCACATTTATTATCTCGGCCATCTCCGGGTTGATGAAAGGCATCCGCATACTCTCCGATATCAACGCCCGTATCTTCATTGTGCTGGCACTGTTCATGTTAGCCTTTGGACCCACGTTAGCCATTTTGAAATATACGCTGGCGGGCCTGGCTTCCTACATCACCTCCCTACCGGAAATGAGCCTTGTGTCGATACTTCATCCTGATGATCCCTGGCCCAAGAGCTGGACTTCCTTCAATTGGGCCAACTGGCTGGCATGGGCACCTATTTCGGCACTTTTCCTGGGCCGACTGGCATATGGATACACCATCAGGCAGTTCCTGCTATTCAACTGGGTGCTCCCTTCGATTTTCGGGATGATATGGATGGGTATCTTCAGTGGCATGACACTGGATTTTGAGATGAGTAAAAATATCGGACTCCTAACCCTTCTGCAAAGCCAGGGGCCCGAATCAGTCATCTATCGCATGCTGGAATCCCTGCCACTTCGCTACGTCATCGCGCCACTATTTCTAATCACGGCCTTCCTCTCTTACGTCACAGCCGCTGACTCCAACACAGAAGCCATGGGAGGTATTAGCTCGACAGGGATTTCTCCGGAAGCCCCCAGTCCGCCTACGATTATCAAGGTGATCTGGGGGGTGACTATCGGAGCAGTAGCGTTTATCATGATCAATATGGCAGGAATAGATGGCATCAAGATGCTCTCCAATCTGGGAGGCCTGCCCTCCCTTTTCTTAATTATCACCGTCAACATCGGTTTGCTCTATTTGATACTTTCAAAAAAATACAAAAGCTTATGAGCCCAGAAGAGACCTTATTGTCCTTTGAAGAGTCTTACCAGAATCAGCCTTGGTACGGTGAGTCCCTGTTGAAATTGATTGATCGTATGACACTTGATGATGTCAACTTTCGCCCTACCGGAAAAACCAAAACAGCAGGCGAGCGCTTAGCCCACATTGTCGCTTGGAGAAAGCTTATCTGCGAGCGGCTAAAAGGAAATGCGGACTACACCGTGAAGATGAACAGCATGGATGACTGGCCAGGTCCAAGTGACTATTCAAAGGAGGAGTGGGAGAAGCTGATTGCCCAACTAAAATCTATCCATACTGAGCTCCTAAATTTGATACCCAAAGTCAAAGACACGGATGCTTTGGTACCGGGATCAAAAAGCAGTGATGGGCACTCCTACACCTACGCCTATCTCATCAGAGGCCTCATCGCCCACGACATCTACCATCAGGGTCAGATGGCCTTGTTGATGGTGATCTCTCAATCATCGAAGGAAAACTGATTTTAATCAAGCCGAACACTACGAAATACCATTGGGTGGGATAGTCACAGCGTCTACTTTGGCCAAAGAACTTAAATCTCATAACAATGGATACTAAAGAACAACTCGAAAGTGTCGTTTTTCACCAGACACAGTGCCTCAATGCATTAGAAGACATGAAAAAACTCATTGAGACACATCATGAAAATACAGCCATTAATAAACTAAAAGATGTGGAGAAGGAGCTAACCAGACTCACCCTCCAGCTTCGTCAAATTGAAGCAACCATTGAATAACGTATATCTAATAGACCAATGAAAAAGCCATCTCAAGAAAGCCAACCCAGGCTTTCGGGATGGCTTTTGTTTTGATAGCATTACTCCATCCGTAGTGACTTGATGGGGTTGACCCTCGTCGCTCTCCAGGCGTGGTAGCCGATCACCAAGGCAGATATTGCGATAGCCAGGAGTCCACTGAGCAGAAAGAGCCCAGGGCCGATCTTGGTCTGATACGCAAAGTTTTCCAGCCAGCTCGCGGCAAACCACAGCGTGAAGGGCACGGATAACGCTATAGCGATCAAAAGCTGCACAAAGAAACCTCTTGACAAAACCACCAGGATGGTGAGAGGCGATGCACCCATCACTTTGCGGATGCTGATCTCCTTCAGCTTACTCGTCACGACCAACATGATCAAACCCAGCAGACCCAAGCTCGCTATTAGAATTGAAAGTACAGTGGCCACTGAAATCAACTTGTTCATTCTAGCCTCGCTTTCGTACTGCGATTTGATGCGCTGATCCAGGAACTCGTACTCCAGCGCTTCATTGGGAAAGGTGGCTTCCCATTCCCGCTCCAATATCTCTGTAGCTTCAGTTAATTGAGAACCCGAGTAGATGAATACAAGCTTGGGGCTAACAGAATCCATGAAGTCAAAATCAGACGCCCCTCTTGCAATTGGAACAATATTTTGAGCTATCACCAAGGGCTCAATCTCTGAATGCAATGAGGAATAATTGAAGTCCTTAACTACGCCAATGATGATGTGCTCTTCGAAATCATTGCCGGGCAGCTTTTTTCCGATAGGGTCATCAAATCCAAAATAGCTCACGGCGGTCTCATTCAAAATGACCGACTGCCGTTGGTCGAGTCCATTGCCAGCCTCGAATCCACGCCCAGCCACGATCGGTATATCGAAAGCATCCAGATAGTGTGCATCCACTATCAATATCCTAAAGCGTCGAAAAACATCATTGGGATCGGTATAGGCTAGATTGGCCCAGCCATTGCTGCCTAGCAGATGTGAGCCCATGGCCACATTGGAGATTTCAGGATAAGCTTTCAGTTTAGCTTTGATGAGCTCCCCATTTTGCATTCCGGACGATACGATGGTCGACAGTCGACCGTCTCCATCTACACTGGGCAAAGGCGCGGCAAGAGCAGTCGCATAGCTGTAACCCAGGTCTTTGGTCATGAGGTATTGTATCTGATTGCGCATGATCAAGGCGGTGCTTATCAGAAATACTGTGATCACAAACTGAAGTACCACTAAGGCACGGCGCACATTCAGGCCGCCGGGAGCCGCTTTGGTACCCTTCAGTATCCTGATCACATTGAAGCCTGAAATGACCAATGCAGGATAGGCTCCTGCAACCAGGCCAATCAGTAGACCTGCTCCTATAAAAATGGTGAGGTGTGACCACTCAAAAGAGTAAATCAGCTCGCTTCCCGTGAGGACATTGAAGGTGGGGATCAACGCTAAAGTGATAAAAACGCCAATCGTCATGGCCATAAGCGCCAGAACCAAACTCTCCGTCAGGTATTGATAAACAAGGGTCGAGCGGGTTGCTCCGAGCACTTTGCGCATGCCCACTTCCTTGGCACGTTTGAGCGACTGGCCAGCCGCCAGTGTTGTGTAGTTGATACAAGCGATGACTAATACCAGCAGGCCTATTGCTCCTAGAATAAATACGTACTGTGGGTTGCTGACTGGAGCAAAGCCTAGCGGAATATCGGGATTGAGATGGATGTCTGTCAATGGCTGAAAGCCGATGTTGTATTGATCGCGCTCCATGGCATCCTCACCATAGCCCGCCTCGCCCATCTGACTCAAGACCACATCTTGCATTTTTGCTTCTACCGAAGAAACGGCCACTTGCTCCTTGAGCAACACATAAGTCTCAGGGATAATGCTAAACCAAGCCTGGTACATACGATCTCCATAGAACTCACCCCCATTCTCGGTAGAGATGGCCATGTCAAATTGTACGCTTGATTCCTTTGGGATATTTTCAAAAACAGCGGAGACGTTGAAATCACGAATCTCACCAAGCACTTCGATTCCCAGTGATTTTCCAATAGGGTCGACTTCCCCAAAGTACTTCCTCGCATAGTCTCTTGACAGGATCACATGATTCCTTGTTGGCAGTGGAGTCGTGCTATTACCATTGATGGTCTCAAAATCAAACACCTCGAAAAAATCCGGACTGATCACAGCCACTTTCTCATCTATGCGGCCTTCACCTCTCCCTACCAGATGGTTCTCCTCGATGTACTGGACGGTCCGCTCCACCTCTGGGAAGTTGTCTTCCATGAGGCTTTCAAATCGCAAAGGTGTCGTAGAGTTGAAGAAAATCTGGCCCTCACCATAGTCTTCCTTAAGCCATAGACGGTAGATACGGTCTTTTTTCGAGTGAAAATGATCATAGCTCAGCTCCTGCTTCACATAGAGTCCTAGTAACAAAAAGCATGAGATGCCAATAGTGAGGCCCAGTAGGTTGATCGCCGTGTTGGTGCGATCCGTCCAGAGTACGCGCAGAGCGATTTTAATGTTGTTGCGTGTCATAGCTAAAAATGAGTTTTTGTGTTGTTGATTGCGTCGGATCACGGCTGGTCGGAACGACCTGAGCACCAACCAAATGAAAAGCCACTTTGCTTTGGTTGGTTTTCGCTTGTCGAGGTAGTTGTAGTAGACCTCATAGAGATCTCCCTGCAAATCCTCCAGGAGGTCAGGGTTACAATACCATTCTAAAAACCGATCCGCCCACCTCGGGGGAGTCTGGTTCATGAGAGCGCACTGAAGGTCAGTCGAGGGAGTTTATTGTAAAGGCTCAATCGGAGCTCCATGGTCTCATCGAGCACTTTGCGTCCAGCTTGAGTCAGGGAAAAGAATCGCTTACGGCGACCTCCTCTATCTTGTGTTGCACCCCCCATCTCTGAAGTCACAAAGCCCTTCTTTTCCAGCCTTCGCAATACCGAGTGTACTGCGGTGACGTCCATTGTCCGGTTAGTTTGACTCTTTATCTCTTCCAGGATCGCCAGCGCGTAAGCCTCTTTGTAAATCGAGCCGATGGTCAACAGTACAAGCTCCTCCAGCTCGCCAATATTTTCTCCTCTCATAGTATGAATATTTGTTGTACAAACGAACAAGATATAAATTTGTTGTGTGTTTGTACAAGTAATTCAAGTCATTGAAAAGAGTCAGGATGCTTAGGGGTTTCTAATTGAAACTGAAGGTATACCCAACGGTCAGAAGAATAATATTGAGGTTTTCGCTGGTCAGGACAACCTCATTGCCGCCATAGGCTACAGGTCGCGTACCCTTGAACTCCGGGGTGCTCCCGCCGAAAATATAGCGCAATGCAAGGTTGAATTTGTTAATGCCCAAACCTATCTCCGGCGTAAAGCCAAAATTCCATCGGTTGACAGTCTCTTCCTCCACGGTATTGACATTGAACCAGTAGTTATTAGCTCCAATGCCCAAACCTACGAAGGGTCGCAAACTCTCCCCTGCAAGAAAATACCTACCCTTGTATTGGATGCCTGTCCAGTTAGCATTGGCTGCATCTATTATCTCAATTCGTGTAATGTCATCTGCTTCCGAGTCTCCGGGGATGAAGTTGCCACCCATACTGATTTCAATACCCATTTGTACTCTATCCTCGAGAATACTCCTGACGCACATGATCCCCAGCTGGATCTTGCCTTGAGGATGGTTGAAGCCCACTACATTTCCGAGACCTAAGGAAACATTCGCGGCATAGCCTTGGGCGGACACACCATTAATCAGGCCCAGGTTCAAGATCAAAAGCGCACCAACAGCCAATAGTTTTTTTACAGCATTACTCATTGTAGCTAAGGTTATATACGACTAACAACCAACCCCGAACATCCCCCAATGTTCTCAGAAGCAGTATATTTTTCCGGTAGGTAGTAAATCCATTACCGTGGGAACTCAAGTCTCTTAGTCACTGATAATCAGTATATTTATTAAGACTCGCGACAGGTAAAAATACTTTTTAGACTATTTCTATTCGTCCGACCAACCTTTTTGCGGTAGCGAGCGTGATGGGTCAAACGCTCAACAAACGACAGTGTAATCGAAGACAAGCAACTCCATACGATCCTAAGAGAATGTCAGCGTGGCAAGCGCCAAAGTCAGGATGCGCTGTACAAGGCCTACTATGGCTATGGGATGTCGATCTGTCTCCGGTATTCGCGGACGTATGAAGAGGCGGTTGAAATCCTCAACGACGGGTTTATCAAGATTTTTGGGAAGCTTGATAAGTACACACCCGGATTGAGCTTTAAGGGATGGTTAAGACGGGTGATGATCAATTCGGCGATTGACTACTACCGTAGAAATGAGAAGCATTATCACAACCTCGACATCTCTCATGCCCACTACGAGCCCTCCCAGGAAAGTGCGCTCGATCAGCTGTCGGAGCAAGAGATCATCACTGCGATCCAGCAGCTACCTCCCTCCTATCGCATGGTCTTCAACCTATTCGCGATAGAGGGCTACAAGCATGAGGAAATAGGACACAAGCTGGGTATCAGTGCGGGTACCTCTAAGTCGAACCTCGCGATAGCAAGGAACAAGTTGAAGAGGATACTTATCACTAGCAATGATCAGGGAATAAGAAAGGAGCAAAATGGAGGATAAGGAATTTGATGATATCATAAAAGGTAAGGCCGATAACTTTGCGGGACCGTCATTCGACCCTTCTGCCCTGGCCAGTCTGCATCAGCAAATGACGGGTATGGTCGTGCTTCCCTGGTATGTGCGCTATAAGACAGAGCTGATTTACTCGGCAGGCATGGTGGCTTTGGCCTTCCTGATTTTCTGGGGTCAGCGATATTTCTATCAGCAAGACAAGCAGCTACTCAATCAGGAAATTACGCTACTGAAAGACCAGCTGTCCCGCATGGATGATCTGAAAAATGAAGTGGCCAAGTTAGGGGCAAGACCAGCGGACACCATCAAGATCATCGAGATACAGTCCGTACCGGTAGCACCTGTTCTTGGTGCTCCTACGTTTTCCGGTAGCATAGTCCAACGTACTGCATCCAGTACCCCAAACGGCATGATCTATCTTGGCGTGAAGGAGGACTTACCAGAAGAGATCGTGCTGTGGCTCCAGCGACAAGGAGTGCTCATCACGGATGGCAGTGAGGTCTATGTATCGGACCTGCCACCTCTGCACCTGCAAAAAGACATGACAGCCGAACCTTCGTTTTTGCTGGAGTCCGTTACGCCCCTCTGGGCTGGAATCGAGACCTCCATTGCTCCTGAGGAATATCCCGAACAAGAGCATCAGCAACTGGATACCAAGACGGTACTGCTACTTGAACAGCATTATCGGAAAGGTATAGGATTTAACATCGCACCTACGGTAGAGTTTGTTGGGTCTGACTATGGACTCGGTGAGGCCAATAAGTCACTCGGTGGTGGGGTGCTGGTAGATGCGATTCTCTCGCCACTGCTGAGCCTGGAGACCGGTGCGATCTATTCGCAGCGACATTTATCAGTAAAAGATAATTTTGATCAAGTGAATCTACCGGACCTTGAGCCGAATCTCGGAACACTCAATAGGGTCGAGATCGATTCGAAGACGCTTGAGGTACCCCTAAATCTCAAATACAGAATTCCACTTTCTGCCTCCACCAGACTGATGGCGGGCGTAGGTATTTCTGCCATCTGGTATACCAGGCAGGAGTTTGAACATACCTATCAGCTCATCAATGAGGATGGTACAGCAGACTCGCGAGGGTCGGTCCGCTCAGACAGTAACTACGACAACTGGAAATCATATCCCGGTAACATTAATTTGATGCTTGGCATCAGTGAAAACCTTCAGAATAACAAATTCCTTGAAGTCTCCCTCTTCTACCGCAAGGGAATTGGAGATAAAGGTGTGGAGCAGCTCAACCCCAATCTACTTGGACTGAGAGGAGCTTACTGGTTCAACATCAGGTAAACCCTATCAACATACCAAAGCCGATCCACTGAGCATCGAAATAATGCTCAACAGGAGAGGTCTGTCTTAAATAATCAATTAGAAACTAAACCTATAATCATATGAAAGCCTTAATCTACATCCTATCCGTCATCTTTATCACAAGCAATATTGTTGTAGCTCAAACTATGGAACCAGATGATGGTGATCATGAGCAGTGGGAGTTCGTGCTCGAGGAATCTGGTGATATACTCCAGCTGGCATTGCCAGCCACCGGGGCATTAATCAGCATCCTTAAAAAGGACTATGAAGGCACTAAACAGCTGGCATTCTCCTATGGCACAACTATCGCCCTGACCTATGCCTTGAAACACACTATCCACAAGCAGCGACCTGAGGGACGCAATCGATTCGACTCGTTCCCGTCAGGACATACCTCTTCTGCCTTTTCAGGAGCATCTTTCATCCAGCGCAGATACGGCTGGGGTTATGGTATTCCGGCGTATGTATTGGCTAGCATCGTAGGTATCAGCCGTATAGAAGCACCAGACGGCTATCATGACAAGTGGGATGTACTGGCGGGAGCTGCAATAGGTATCGGGAGTACTTACCTTTTCACCAAGCCCTATGAGGAGCCCCGACTGGAAATGGGGTTCTCAGCCAGCCGTGACCTCAAGATGCTTAGGGTGAAGTATAGGTTTTAACCAAAGCTTACCGACAGTCAAGCTTTGATTGTAGATCTGCGCATCATTGTCTATTTTCTGATCAAAATCAGGAATACACGGCAATGTATCGAATCAATCTTTTTATTCTCACCGTTTTTACACTCGCTTGCAGCAACCCTAAGCCCGGCAACAATCAATTAATTGTTCCCGGTCTACAACAAGAGGTAGAAGTACTTCGAGATTCTGCAGGCATCAATCATATCTATGCCCAGAACCAGCGTGACCTGTTCTTTGCACAGGGCTATTGTGCGGCCAGGGATCGGTTATTCCAATTTGAGATATGGAGACGTCAAGCCACCGGTACTGTCGCTGAAATATTGGGAGCGCGGGAGTTGAAAAGAGACATAGGCACCCGGCTATTCAAGTTTCGTGGCGATATGACCACTGAGATGAACTTCTATCATGAGGATGGCGTGGAGATCATCACGGCCTACACCGATGGGGTCAATGCCTATATTGAAGAGGTATTGCAAAACCCCGAGCTACTACCAGTCACCTTCAAAGCGCTCGCTATCCTACCGGAAAAATGGACACCCGAAGTGGTGATCTCAAGACATCAGGGACTGCTCGGCAATATCGGCACAGAGCTGTCTACGGGCAGGGCTGTGGCTAAAATCGGTGTTGACAAAGTCAAAGAGTACAACTGGTTTCACCCAAAAGATCCTGACCTCAATCTGGACCCGTCCATCACCTCTGAAATGTTGGAGGAGGACATCCTTGGACTGTACAATGCCTACCGTACCAAAGTAGTCTTTCAGCCCGATGACATCCTACCGGAATACCGAGCCACGGACTTGGCATGGGTTGATCCGGTGACAGATCATGACTATCGCGAAGAACAAGAAACCGAAAAGCTCTGGATCGGCAGCAACAACTGGGTGACGAGCCCTGCCCTATCGGCCAATGGACATGCCTATATGGCCAATGATCCCCATCGAACTTTGGCGGTACCTTCCCTCCGCTATTGGGTACACCTCAGTGCACCAGGCTGGGACGTCATCGGTGGTGGTGAACCAGAGATTCCGGGGGTTTCGATCGGGCACAATCAACATGGTGCTTGGGGACTCACCGTTTTCAGGACTGATGGTGAAGACCTCTACGTCTATGACCTCAACCCTGAGAATCTTAACCAATACAAGTATCAGGATCAGTGGGTGGATATGGACATCATCTCTGAGCAGATCAAAGTAAAAGGCACTGAGGATGTGGCCATCGATCTTCGCTACACCCAACACGGGCCGGTCACTTTTATCGATTCCGCCAGGCTCAAGGCCTATGCTGTGCGCTGTGCCTGGATGGAACCGGGCGGTGCGCCTTATCTAGCCTCGCTGAGAATGGATCAAGCCAAGAACTGGGAGGAATTCCGGGCGGCATGCAACTACAGCCATATCCCCGGAGAGAATATGATCTGGGCTGATCGTGAAGGCAACATCGGCTGGCAGGCCGTGGGCATTGCACCGCTACGCCGCAACTTCAGTGGGATGGTGCCTGTACCCGGAGATGGACGCTTCGAATGGGATGGCTACTTGCCCATTGTTGAGAAACCTAATGCCTATAATCCTGCCAGCGGCTTTATCGCTACCGCCAATCAGAATGTCACACCAGACGACTATACCGAGTGGGATGCGATCGGATTCTCCTGGTCAGATCCCTATCGTGGTGAGAGGGTCGATGAGGTCCTCTCTTCTGGTAAGAAGCTGACCATGGAGGATATGAAAGCATTGCAAACGGATTATTTGTCGATCCCTGCGAGGACTTTGGTGCCCTTACTCTCAAAGCTGGAGATAGAAGAGGGTCGTGTAGCAAAAGCCATCAAAACCCTGAGTGAATGGGACTTCATACTGGATAAAAACTCCAGTGAAGCTGCCATCTATGTGACATGGGAGAATGCATTGAAAGATGAATACTTTGACTACTTCCCTGATGCGGAAGCTGAGCAGGTCATCGAAAGCATCTCGTTAGCCAAACTGATCGGGTGGATCATGGAACCAGGAGCGCGCTGGGGTAAAGATGGAGCAGCGCGAAGAGATGACTACCTGATCGGCACATTGACATCAGCGTTAGCATCTCTGTCTGACACACTGGGTGATGACATGGCAGACTGGAGCTACGGAGGTCTCAACTACAAGCATGTCCGACTCGTACACCCACTGGGTAAGGTGGTGAATGCTCAGCTCAGGGAAAAGCTCAACACTGACTGGGCACCACGCGGCGGCAATCAATATACACCGGGTGCAACAGGCAGCTCACTCAACCAATCGCATGGTGCTACCTTTCGCTACATCGTAGATGTCAACGACTGGGATGCGTCTGTTGGCGCAAACTCACCCGGACAATCCGGTGATCCAGAGAGTCCCTACTATGACAACCTCTTCAAGCCTTGGGCTAATGATGAGTTCTTTACCGTGCCTTATAGCCGAGAGAAGGTCGACGCTCAAAGTGAACGTCTAATTCTCACTCCAAATTGAGATTTTCATGAATGACCAGTACTTCCAGCGGCCTAATTCATTTTAGTCAGTTGGTGGATTCAATTGGATTAGAAATAAAAACTGTTTGATCCCGCTGAAGGCGGGGGAGTTTTTTTATTTCCCAATTGGACACAACAAATGGCGTCAGAAATGAATTAAGCCTTGAATTCTTTGCTTACTTTCTGTTTCAAGACAGAAAGTAAGAGAAAAACCACCAAGCGGAAGCCTCGAATGAAAATCATCGACCTCAGCCAGGAAATCTACCCAGGTATACCCATGCACCACACCCAGCCGCCGGTAGAAATATCAGTGCATGCCACCCACGAACAATGGGCTGGTGACAACAGGAGTCAGGAGCAAACACCCAGCGTCAACCTTCTCAAAATGAGCGAACATACCGGAAGCCATGTAGACGCGCTCTCCCACATGGGCAAGGAATATAGCAGCCAGTCTATTGACAAGATGCCCTTGAGTATGTTCTACACGCGAGGCATCTGCCTTGACTTATCTTCAAAAGACCTCAACGAACATATAGAAGTAACTGATCTGAAAAGCGCACTGGATGATTCCGGTAGTCAGATAGAAGCAGGCGATACCGTACTGCTTTACACTGACCACTACCGCAAACACTTCGACACGCCACAATGGCCCCAAAACCCTGGCTTGAGTGCTGAAGCGGCAAGATGGCTCGGTGAACAGAAAATAGCAGCCTTTGGTGTGGAGAGCATGGCGCCCGGTGTACGGAAAGTGAGCAATAAAGAAGTACATCAGATCTGTGGGGAACTTGGCTTCACCCATTATGAAAACCTGATCAATCTGCATGAATTGATCGGTCAGCCACCGTTTAGGTTTATTGGGCTACCGCTAAAAATCAGAGGCGGAACCGGGTCGCCCGTGCGAGCTGTGGCTGTTTTTGAAGGTTAACGGTCTCTGAGACTTGGGAATTAGGCTCTTGGTAAAGTCGTCATTCCCTTGCGAGGGAGGCACGACCGAGACTTGGGAATCCAATAGCTCGAAAAAAAAATCTATTCTCAACCAACCATTTTGTGCTAACCCGTCTCTTTAGAAAAAATACCTTCTGTACCACTATTTCACAACACATAAATAATCCGCCAAATACAATATCTTTATACTTTGTTAGGTTCCTTTATTACCTACTTAAAGCAGCTCACCATGAAGACACATCAACTACTACTGCTCCTCAGTCTCTTCGCGTTTGTCAGTTGTACAGAAGACTTTGGAAAGACCACCGTCACCTATGAGAAAGCTACGGCCATCTATGGTGATTTGGAAGGGTTAAGAAATCAACCGCTATTCACTTCTTCGCGTGAAATCAGCAATCCTGGCAAAATATTTATTGGTGACCGCTATCTCCTCATCGGTGAGGAAGAGGAAGGTATCCATATCTTCGACAATGCCAATCCGGAGAATCCAACTAACCTCGGCTTTATTCAAATCTTTGGTAATCGGGAGTTCTTCCTTGACGGCAATGACCTTTATGCGGAGAGCGTCTACGACATGGTGAAGATTGATCTCACCAACATCAGCCAGCCTCAACTCGTCAACCGTGTGACTGACGTATTTGCCCAGCCGCAGTACAACGATCAAGGCGAGGGTCTCATCGGTTTCAACTACGAGCAGGTCACCGAAGAGTACAGCATCAATGATCCCGACCTTCAGTGGTTAGGCGAAGGCAATGAGGTTTTCTTTTTCGACTTTGCCAATCAACTCATCCCTCCCTCGGCAGTACCCACTTCATTCGCTGGCAATAGTAGCAATGGTATTGGTACAGTCAATCGAATTGCTTCTCACGAAGGATTCGTTTATGTCATCAGCAGAAGTGAGCTTTCTATCTTCGATGGCACTGGAGCTTTCGACCTACTGGCCAAGCGAAATATCAGTTGGGATATGGAAACAGTTTATCCACTTGACAACAAGCTCTTTATCGGTACCCGAAATTCAATGGAGGTATTTGATATTTCTAATCCAACCAGCCCGGAGCGGGAAGGTGCCTACTTCCATGAGACTTCTTGCGATCCGGTGCTTCCGATCAGTGCTTCTACGGCTTACGTAACCCTTCGTACAGGCGACTTTAGCGAGTGCCCGGGCGACACTAATGAACTGCTGGTATTGGATGTGACCAGCGGTTGGGATACCCAGGAGATACAGTCCTTTGAGATGGCCAGCCCCTATGGCATGAGCCTCATCGGCAACAGACTCTATGTTGGCGAAGGGGCTAACGGGCTCTCTATCTTCGATGCTTCTGATAACAGAAACCTGAGCTTCATAGAGCGAGATGCTACAGTAGAAGCCTACGACATCATCCCACACCCTAGCCGTGCTGATATCATCCTCATTGCAGGGCCTGCGGGCTTTAGCCAGTACCGCATTGGTGAAGCGGAGGAGTTCTTCCTTATCAGCAATGTAGCATTCTGAGCTTGCGGGTACTTACACTTTCTGGGGTAGTCTGGCTCCTCTTTTGGCTTTGTCATTCGTCGTATGCACAAGAGGATAGGACACCTGGCCAGCAGGTGGTGATCGACTATGCTGACGGATCGCTCTTTCAGGGTACGATCGTCTCCGCAAATCAATATAAGCTACAAATAAAGCTGTCCACCGGAGATACCATCAATCTGAACATCGGCATGATCGATAAGATGGTCAACTCGAGCAATCATCTGATCAAGCGGCGTGGGAAGTTTCATTACCGGTCGGGTTACTTTGGGTACACTTCGATAGCCGGGGGTTCCAGTAACATCGACGGATCGTTCCAATTTGATCTGATGGCAGGCTATCGTCTGGATGAGCGGCTCTCACTGGGATTGGGCTTTGCCGCGGACATCCATGACCTCACGCTCGGCAACAGCTGGACTACTCTCAACTTTAACCCTGTCTACGGCTATGGCCGCTACTACCTCAATGATAAAACCTGGCGCCTCTATGCTGACTCCAAGCTTGGCTATGCCTTTGCCAACGACACTGATTTCAGCGAAGGTCACAAAGGAGGGCTTTACTTCCAGCCCGGGCTGGGCTTTCACATTGCCACAAAAGGTAAATTCAAACCACACTTATCCCTCTCCTACTTACTGCTCAATGCCCAAGGCACCAGCGTCGATTTCTCACCATGGTTTGGCGGTCAGGTCACCCACGACTTCAATGTCTGGTACAGTCGTGTGATGTTTAGGGTGGCTGTGGAGTTTAAGTAGAAGAGGATTTGCTTCTTTTGATAGGGCTTTATGGCATTATACCAATTAGCTTTCCTCTTCGTTAATCATAGCAAACAGACGTTATAGCCATGAACATCAAATTAGCCTGCCTAAGTCCACTACTAATTCTTGTACTTCTAAACACTCATTTATCCGCTCAAACATTCCAGAAAGGTGACACATACGACCTTGAGTTTATTCCGCTGTTGGATGGTGAGAAACATTATCTGACAGACGTAGAAGATAAAATTCGTGTATTCAACTTTTGGTTTATCGGTTGTCAGGGTTGCGTGCTAGAGCTTGACTATCTCAACCAGCTTAGAGATGAATACATGAGTGATGAGGTGGCTTTTTTATCAATTACTGGTAACCGTGGAAAGGATTTGGACAACTTTTTAATTGACCATCCTATTCAGTGGGAAATCATAGGTAATGTAGCCATGGTAGAACGTTTCACAGACTATCCAACTTTCAATCCACGTTGTTACCCAACAACTATGATTGTGGATAGAAATGATAGTGTAGTATATGCTAAATGCTATCCCTTGACGAACGAGAAAGACAGTCAAGAATTTAGAGAAGCCATAGAAGCTGCTTTAGCCCTTAGGCAGTAATGTGTATCTTCAATGCATGATGTCGACCATAAAACTCCTTCTTACTGCGCTGGTTATTACGTTTGTCGCTTGTTCGGCCCGAACTCAGGAAGTTACCTATCCTTTTAATATAAGAACCATCACAGCTGGCGTGACGGTCTCAGCCTTGTCAGATACAACCAGTATACTTGAGGCCATTACCTTTTTGAAGCAAGCCAAAGCGGAGTATGAAGCCACCGGATATGTGGTGCAAACCATACGCATCTCCACCCAGCACCTCTATCAATACCTCGATGGCAAAACACTTCAGGAAGCGCTTCCTTTTCTACAAGTTTTCGACAAGATTGCTCAGAAGGAAGGCATGCCTTTTTCAGTGGGATATGCCTTGCCGCCAGATACTTACCAGAGAGGAATTGGCGATTGGGCCTATCAGCTGATTACCTCTACAGAGCAGATCAATTTTAGCCTCCCGGTATCTAGCAAAGCTCAAGGTATTCTTGACAATGGCATCAAAGCCGCCGCTGAAGTAACATTAGCAGTTGCCAAACGCAAAGAAGGCAACTTTCGGTTCACAGCCTCAGCCAACTGCCCGCCGAACATTCCGTTCTTTCCTGCTGCTTATCATATCGGTGAAAACAGTTTTGGGATAGGCATTGAATATCCAGCTCTGATGACTGAAATATTCAAAGAGGGCGACTGGAACACAGCCAAGAAAAACCTCAAAGAAGGACTCGAAACACATTTTCTGCCTATTGAGAATATGGCGATGGAGCTGTCCAGAACATCAGGTTGGAAGTATGATGGTATAGACTCCTCACCAGCACCTGGGCTTACTTCGAGCATTGGCGAAGCGATTGAAACTTTGACAAAGCAGCCTTTTGGCGGACCGTTGACTTTGAGTGCTTGTGCGATGATCACTGATGTGATCAAAAGCCTTGATCTGCAGCTTTGCGGCTATTCCGGGTTAATGCTTCCGGTAATTGAGGACAAGGTGCTGGCCCTTCGTGCCGGAGAGAATCGGTTTACAGTACAGGAGTTACTCTTGTTTTCCTCCGTTTCGGGTACGGGACTGGATGTGATTCCCCTACCAGGAAATACCTCTCAGGAAACAGTAGCGAGAATCTATCGAGATGTTGCTTCACTATCACTCAAGTATACCGACAAGGCACTTTCTGCAAGACTATTTCTAATTCCGGGTAAGGAAGCTGGCGATATGGTAGAGTTTGATAATCCCTACCTGACGACTGCCAAGGTGATGAAGATTGAGTAATCTAGCGGCTTTAGTCAGTCACCTCACGAAAGCAGTCCTACACTCGATCCATATTAGCCTGGTACCGTGTAGATGGTGTTATAATGAGGGGATTCCTCGACCCCACTACGTTTCGCCTGTCTGCAGCAGGCAGGCTCGGAATGTCGAGGGTATTGTGACGAGCATATGCCAGATTGAATATTCATAGTCCCTATACGTCATGTCGACTGAAGTTCTCTGAAGGAGAACGCAACGGAGACATCTCACGAATTGATGTGAAGATTCTAAAGGATCAGATGGCACTGAAAGTGCGCTGGTAAATGCCTCCTTTAAGTCCCCCACACAAGTCATCCTCACTAGCGGAAAACATTTAATCTCAAAAACAGAAACATATACCAACCTCTTCCCGTATCCTATATCATCTCAAAAATAGAAATATATAATAATGAAGGGATACCTAGGAGAATTTGAAGAGCTGGTTCTGCTCACCATCGCCAACTTAGCAGAAGGTGCCTACGGCTCGGCGCTGCTGCGTGACATCAACGAGCGCGCCAATCGCAACCTCAGCCTTGGCGCGATGCACTCCACGCTTACACGGCTAGAGGAGAAGGGCTTCATCACCTCTTACCTCGGAGAGCCGACCAACGAACGTGGTGGACGCAGAAAGCGCTACTTTAAACTGACGAGCACCGCGATCACTGCGCTGAATGATATGAAGTCCCTCCGCGATGAGCTCTGGGCCAACACCAAAGTCAACCTGTCCAGATGAAGTCTCGATCACAGCATAATCCACCCAGGTTTGCGACGAATCTGCTGCGCTGGTGGGCCAAAGGTGCCGATATAGAAGACCTACTTGGAGATATGGAGGAGGAGTTCGACCACCGACTAACGCAACGGGGGAAGTTCGCGGCTCAGCTGAGCTACATCCGTCATGCGCTATCGCTGATCCTCTCCTACTCGCTCAAGCGGCGCAAGCAGTCGGCCGCCTATTCTCACTACTACAGCAGCAACAATCTTTCGATGATCCTGAGCTATTTCAAAATAGCCGTGCGCAATTTCTCAAAGCACAAGCTCTTCACAATGGTCAACATTTTCGGCCTTGCGCTGGGTATGTCGATCTGTCTGCTCGCGCTATCCATTACGGTAGCGATCTATCGGTCAGACGAGTATCATGAGCACAAGGATCGCATCCATCAGGTCAATACCTACATTTGGAATGAAGAGGAAAGCAAGACTTTCGGCTCCACATTTCCGGCGGTAGCCGATCATATGAAAGCGAAGTACCCCTTCATAGAGGAAACACTCGAGATCCGATCGGGCTTTTCGCCGGAGTTCAACCATCACGGCAATGCGATCAGTTTTGATGGGTATTTTGCCGGGGCATCCTTCTTTGAGGTGTTCAGTTTTCCGCTGCTAAGCGGTGATCCACAAACGGCACTGGACAAGCCTTTCAGCATCGTGCTGACACAGTCTGTGGCGGAGACCTTGTATAAAGAAGAAGACCCTATCGGGAAAACCCTGGAGACGGAGCAGGGCATCTATCAGGTCACGGGTGTCATGGCCGACCTGAAGCAAACGCATTTTTACTTCGATTTGCTGACTTCACACGCTACATATGAGCAGTTGGTGCCGGATGCCAATCTGGCCAATGACTGGAGTGGCTACCGCAATAACTACCTCTACCTCCTCCTACAGCCGGGCGTAGACGAGAGGAGTCTGACAGCCGCGCTAGCACAGGTATCAACTGTCGCCAGCGAGTTTAACCCCAACCATACCATAGAGCTGGAGTCCTACAATCTCACAGATGTAGTACCGCGCTGGAACATCAGCAATGCCATCGGAATCGGCTGGGACCAGCCTTCGATACTCTTCTTTCTGTCGATTGGACTCTTGATCCTGCTGCCGGCAGTCTTCAACTATACCAATCTCTCCATAGCAAGGGCACTGAAGCGCGCCAAGGAGATCGGCATCCGCAAAGTAGTGGGTGCTGACAGGGGACAGATCAAAGCACAGTTTATCGTAGAGACCGTTCTCCTGGCTTTCCTGGCACTGCTGGGTTCGATTCTCATCTTTATCCCACTGAGAGAGGAGTTTCTCGATATGGTGAGAGCAGCCGAAGTACTCGATACGGCTATGGGGCCCGCGCAGATCACTGTTTTCATCCTGTTCACGCTACTAGTTGGCTTGTTTGCAGGTATTTTCCCGGCACGCTATTTCTCGCGACTCAACCCAATTCACACCATGAAGGGTAAGCTCAGCACAGGCGTAGCTAGCGTCTCAGGTATCAAAAAAGGACTGTTCGTCTTCCAGTTTTTTGTTTCCCTTGTCTTTATCATCGGTGTGGGTACTATCGCAAAACAGTACAGCTACGTACTGAGTCAAAATCATGGCTTTGAATCAGACAATGTGCTGACCATTCCCTTCAATGATATAGACAAACAAGTGGCCATCAATGAGCTCGGAGCGCACCCTGATGTAAAGTCGATCACCACCGCGTCCAGCCTACCGGGAATCCTCCTCCCCAGCACGGTCGACGTGACACCTAATGAAGTTGATACCATCCCGGTCAGTCAGGTGTTCATTGGGGAAAACTTCATCGACCATATGGGTATGAAGCTGGTATGGGGCGAGAGCAAACAGCTCTCTCAGTCCACAAAAAACCAAGAACTGGTTCTGGTCAACGAACAGTTCCTGAAGTCAGCCTCGGTCTTCAACGTCAAGTCTGATTCCCTGACTTTCACTTTGGCCGATGGTACACCATGCCGTATCGTTGGTATCCTTGAGGACTTCAACTTTGAGCCACTGCATCGTCTCATCCGTCCGCTTGTATTTCGACAATCACTCGAGCAGAGCCAGTACGCGCTACTCACCATCAGCTCCACCGACATCAAAGGCACCATCGATGACCTGGATGCTATATGGTCGGGTATAGACCAGGAGATTCGATTTGAAGCGACCTTCCTTGATGATGAGATCGAGAAAGCCTACTCGTTTCTCAGGGCACAAATCAAGATCTTCAGCTACCTCAGTGCGCTGGCCATCACCATCTCCTGTCTGGGTCTTCTGGGCATGGTCGCCTACACCACCGAAAACCGCACCAAAGAGATCGCCATACGTAAGATCATGGGCGCCACCAACAAGAGCCTCTACTACCTGCTGACCAAAGACTTCCTCAAGCTGATTATGATCTCGGCACTCATTGCCATTCCATTCTCCTACTTGTTCTACGACAAGCTCTTCCTGTATTTCCTCATTCGCTATGGCAGTGGACTAGGGGTCACCGAGGTGGTCGTCAGTATCATCTTCCTACTGCTCGTGGGATTTGCGTCTATCTACTGGCAGACCGCCAAGGTGGCGCATACCAATCCTGCTGATAACTTGAGATATGAGTAAGGCTTGTTCCTGTTGGATTTCCTACCGGAAAAATGATGGTGCCTTTCTGAGTTGAGGGTGCTATTCCGAGCCAGTCGTCAGACCGCTTCGAGCGGTCAGACGACTTGTCAATGCCAGAAACGCGATGAGCAACAGTGCGAATTATACTCATTTCTAGGTATTGGTTGGATCAAGATGATGGACTAACTTCATGACTTATGAAGAATACCTGCTGTAATCTGATTAGTGTTTGATATTTAATCCATGAACAGATATCGTTAAAAGTTAAATAGCCTGAATAAGTATATCCTAAATTATCATTACACAAAATTTACCTTATGAATTGTCCGAACTGCAATACAGAAGTTCAGAGTCAAAACATCAACATTCAAACTGATGTCGCTCAATGCCAAAGTTGTCACAACATATTTAAAATATCGGAAGCCCTTGACGAATCTAATTCAGATGGATTTGATCTGAATAATCCCCCGAAAGGAACATGGATAAGAAATGAAATGAATCAAATCATAATTGGAGCAACAACTAGATCCCCTATTGCTTTCTT
Organism: Cyclobacteriaceae bacterium; assembly: GCA_965229505.1. Lineage (GTDB taxonomy): Bacteria > Bacteroidota > Bacteroidia > Cytophagales > Cyclobacteriaceae > UBA6059. Next base: position 2,868,974 of record OZ245881.1, on the reverse strand, counting down.
TCTTGTACCATTTATGGTGGTTTGGTCCGGCGGTTCTCTTGGCGGAATTTATGGATCGCAGGTATTAAACGGTGAATTTGATCCTTTTATGTCATTATTTGGAATCCCTTTTTTGATTGGATCAGTGATTTTTTGGAGTTTAGCTTTGATGGCAATTTGGGGTAAAGTTGAACTAACGTTGGACAAACAGGGAGGAAAAGCATTTACCGGAATAGGCACAATTGGTCTAACTAAGAAATTCACTTGGGATGAGATCTCAAGCATAAGAGAAAAACAAAGCAACTTCAACTATCCTGGCAGTCAAGGAGGTTCAATACTACTCGAAGGAAAACGAAGAATTTCTTTCGGTATGGGAGTCAAGGGAAGTAGACGTTATTACCTGTTTAGAGCATTAAAAGGAATCATTGCGAAGGTTAAATCGCATAAAAACTTTGTATGATCAAGGCTATGAGTGATTGAAACCTTATCGGACATGAAAGTTTTATCTGGATAGGACAGTTCGTCACAAGTAAGAAATTTCAAAAAACGCATGGCTAGGTACAAAAGAAATGTTTTATACATTCAATCCCCTAAGCTGGCGCCAGTCTCCAGACCCATGTCTCTTTAACCACTTCTCCTACCTCATCTACTGTGCTAGAACGAGGTGCTATCTCGATTTCGCTGCGCTACTCCCGCCTGAAGGCGTAGCAGGCTCGACAGGACGTGGGTATGGGGACAATCCATGCGCAAGGTTGACTACTCAATATCAATTTACGCCATGTCGACCGTAGCGGAGACATCTCCTTAACAGATGTCAAGGCTAGTTAGCCTTGGACTGTGCCAGGTGCTCCTTGATACGGCGAATATGAAGGTCGATGCTATCTTCTGATTGAGTACTGCTATAGAAAAGCTTTTCTGTCAGGTTGAGTAGGTGATGAATCATGGTCATAGCTGTTTGGTTGATTTGTCCTTACGACGAGGAAGGTGCCAGCTTACCCAACCCATGAGTGAAATTCTTTGCTGACAGTCTGATTTAGTCAAAGTCAGAATTATGCTGCTGATTGCCTATCTTTAGTAAATGCTCAATGCTTCAGAAATCTATTCCGGCCTGAGCCCCGACCTGGCCAACCTTGATGTCGAACGCGCCAGGTTGTATAAAAAGACGCACCCCATCAACATTGGCTTTTTCACACTGCTTCTGGGTGGTGGAGCATTGCTCTACTGGTTACTCAACAATGCACTGGACGCAACATTGAATTGGTATGTACCTGTTTATTGTGGTACCACATTCATCTGTTTCATTATTTGGGCGTTTGGTCGAGACTACTACAAACAAAAGTTTAAGAAGCTCTTCATTTCAGAAATTGTCCCAAAGATCGTCACCAATCTGGGAGCGGATTTCACCTATGATCACGAGCAGCATGTCTCGGTCACTGAGGTTCGCGATAGCCTACTCTTCCCAGACTTCAATAAGTTCGATAGTGAAGACCTTGTTCGGGGAACCATTGATGGCGTCACCCTCAAATTTGCTGAGATCAAGTTGGTGAAGAGTAAAAGCAAAAGCAGCGGGAGTGGCAGTACCCACACGACTATTTTTAAAGGGGTTTATTTCAATGCCAGCCTGCATGTGACATTCCCAACTTCAATCTGGCTGGTGACAAGTGAGTTCGATGACACATTGAAAGGTTCAAAATTGTCAAAGGTCGTGCTGGAAGATAATCCAATACGCAAGTACAAATACTTTGCGCAAGACCCTGAGGTGGCCAAATCCGTACTCAAGCCCTTCATCCTGGAAAAGATCGATGCGCTCAACCAACGTCTGAAGGCGGAAGGAATCGCCAAAAAGCCTTTGATCTATCGGTTTAGCAAAAACAGGGTGCAGTTGGCCATCTGGACCAAGCATGGGCTCTTTGAACCCAGGTTGTCCCAAACCATCAACAATCGGGAGTTCATCGAAAAACAAACTACTCCGCTCAATGCTATTGCAGGACTCCTTGGAGATTTGACATTGAGTTAATCAGGTAGTGGCTGCTCCCTTCCGGGAGAGAGTCTATCGACTCGTATCCATTTAGCCGCTGCTCACCGCATCCTCAATGCTAGTTTTTCGGGATTCCTCCACTATGGTCGGAATGGCGTGGGTATGGTGAGTAGCCATAAGCAATTTGGAAAGTTCGACATCCCAATACGTTATGTCGACTGAAGTCAGTCTGCGAGTGATGTAATGGAGACATCCACGAATGGATGTTCAGTAACACCTACAAAGGCAGGCGGTCAGACTTGGAAGAAAACCAGAGTAATTATATCTTGAACGGATGCTCATCCAAAACTCGAGACCATGAACTTCAAGCACATCAAAGACTCCCAGATCACCATGACACAGCTCATGCTTCCCTCCCACTCCAACTTTAGTGGTAACATCCATGGTGGATATATCCTGGGATTGATGGATCAGGTAGCTTTTGCCTGTGCTTCTAAGCACTCCGGTCACTACTGCGTCACCGCCTCAGTCAATAGGGTGGATTTTCTTAACCCTATCAAGGTTGGGGAACTCATCACCTTGAAAGCATCCGTCAATTTCACCGGTCGTACGTCGATGGTCATTGGACTCAAAGTAGAATCCGAGCATATCCAGACAGGTGAAAAGAAACACTGTAACTCGTCGTACTTCACCATGGTGGCGAAAGACAAAGAAGGCAAGAGTGTACCCGTTCCGGGAATAATTCTAGATTCGGTAGATAGTATTCGGCGTTATGCCAGGAGTATCAGAAGACAGGAGCAATCGAAAATCCGCACGGGCAACTTCGATCGATCCAAGTTTGTGGTCAATGACTATATCGCCTCGATCGACGGCCACAATGCAAAGGTTGACTTTGAATGAGAGCAACGCTTTCCCCTGTCATGCGTACACTTGGCTAGCTAAAGAATAACACATGAGAATACTTATCATTGGTGGTAACGGTACCATCGGACGCCCCGTCGCAGACCACCTCTCCAAAGCGCACGAAGTACGCACAGCCGGTCGATCACAAGGAGACTTTACGGTAGATATAGCGGATAGCTCGTCCATTAAGCAAATGCTCGAGAAGGCAGGTCAGCTGGATGCGATCGTCTCTATCGCCGGTGAAGCGAAGTGGGCCGACTTCAACGACCTATCGGAAGAAGACTACTACTTAGGCATCAAGAGTAAGCTCATGGGCCAGGTCAATGTGGCGAGGCTAGGCAAAGACTACATTTCTGATAAGGGCTCCATCACATTATCGACGGGTATCCTCGCGGATGATCCGGTGGTCAAGACAGCCAGTGCCGCCATGGTCAATGGCGCGATCCACAGCTTTGTGCAAGCAGCTGCACTGGAGATGGAAAAGGGCATGCGACTCAATGCGGTATCCTTAGGCATGGTAGAAGACGCTTACGATAAGTACAAAGACTACTTCCCCGGACATAATCCCATCTCTACAGAGAAAATGATCAACGCTTATCTCAGAAGTATTCTGGGCAAGGGCAATGGTCAGGTCATCAGAGTCTACGATTGATATTGCGGTAGCGAATGAAAGCGATACTGCTCAAGAAATATGGACCTCCCACAGATCTACAGGTTGGGGAAGTCCCAAAGCCCGAACCTACAGACCGCCAGGTGCTCGTAAAGATTCATGCTACCGCAATTAATGACTATGACTGGAGTATGGTGCGCGGCAGGCCTGTTCTATATCAGCTGCTATATGGAGTGGGTAAGCCTAAGCACCCCATACCTGGAATGGAGCTGTCGGGTACCGTCGAAGCTGTTGGAGACAAGGTCACTCAGCATCAGGTGGGTGATGCTGTCTTCGGTGACACCTCGGAGTTCGGCTTTGGTACCTTAGCAGAATATATCTGTGTACATGAGAAGGCGCTTCTCAAAAAACCAGCGCACCTGAGCTTTGAAGAGGCTGCATCCCTACCGCACGCCTACGGTCTCGCCTACCAGGGTCTTGTGGATAAAGGCCAAATAACCAAGGGTATGAAGGTCCTGATCAACGGAGCTGGCGGAGGCGTTGGCACCTTCGGAATTCAGATTGCCAAACTGTACAATGCGGAAGTCACAGGCGTAGATACGGGTGAGAAGCTAAACCGAATGAAAACGTTGGGCTTTGATCATATCATCGACTACAAGCAACAAGACTTCACCCAATTGGCAACACAGTATGATCTCATCCTTGACGCCAAATCCACTCATGGCCCCTTCGCTTATGCCCGTGTGTTGAAGCCTGGGGGTAGATATGTCACCGTTGGCGGTACAGTGGGTGCGCTCCTTCGGACAGCACTTTTCGGATCGCTGGTGAAGCGACTGCACAAAAAGTATGTGGAAACACTGGCGCTGAAGCCCAACAAGGATATTGACAAGATTGATCAACATTTCGGTGAAAAGAAGCTGGACTGTGTGATCGATGGCCCCTATCCGCTCAGTGAAACACCACGGCTGATCCAGTACTTTGGTGAAGGCAAACATACAGGGAAGATCATCATCTCGATAAATATGGACTAGTTCCTCAATAGAACTATCGATTGCTCCTTATTGCGTACAATTCCCCCGCATTGGGGAATATGTTCCCCATAAATATTCTAGCTGTTTCAGTAAAGTCCCCTCCATTCGGCTCCATTGCATAACCAGAGTCACTGGCATAGTATTTCGTCAGTGATGCTGTCAGCCTAGCGGCAGAATAGCATTTTCCATGAGCCAAAAAGAACAAAAGAACATACTCGATGAAGCACAGCAATACGTGCACTCTTACTTTAAAGAAGAGATGCCGGATGACTTGCTTTTCCATGACATCCTGCATACCGAGGATGTAGTAGAAATTGTAAAGGAGCTGGGCAAGGAGGCTGATCTTGATAGCGATCAATTGGAAGTACTACAACTGGCTGCATGGTTTCATGACATTGGTTATGCGCATTCTTACGATGATCATGAAAACAAGAGCGCTGAAATAGCCGACAGCTTCCTTAAAAAGCACGCCTACGATGTTGACAAAAGGAAAGAGATCAACAGTCTCATTAAGAGCACGCGCAAAGATGCCCTTAGAGAAAATATACCCTCACAGCTCCTACACGATGCGGATATTGCGCACATTGGTCGCAAGCGATTCTTTCGGCGCGGTGAGTTGCTGAGAGCCGAATTGGAAAACTACCAAAATCTTGATGTGACCGAGCTGGAATGGCAGGAACGTCAATATGATTTTCTAATCGAAAAACAGTTTCTCACCAAAGTGGCCAAAGAGAAATATAGCAAGCGGCTAGCGAAAAACATCAAAAAGCAACGTCAGCAAGTCATCAAGGCGCGCAAGGTGACCACCAGAAAAAAGACAGGTAAAAACTTCGGTCGCGGTATCGATACGCTCTATCGCTCCAACTATCGAACCCAAATCAACCTTAGTGCTATCGCTGATGGCAAAGCCAATATGATGATCAGTATCAACACCATCCTGATCTCGGTCATCGTCACATTGTCCGGGGCAAGCTTTTCGCTCACGGGCAATTACATAGTTGAGAACTTACGGTTTACCGTGCCTATTCTGATCTTATTGATCGGTGCTTTGGCCTCTGTAGTGTTTGCTGTACTATCAGCACGACCAAAAGTCACAGAAAAAGAAATAGACTATGAGAAAGTCAACGAAAACGAGATGAGTCTTCTCTACTTCGGTAATTTCCTCGGGATTCCTCGTCAGAAGTTTGTCGATTATCTCAATGAACTCAAGGGTGATCAGGAGAGGCTATATGATAGTATGTCTTTGGACTTATACAACCTCGGGCTCGTACTGCGAGAAAAGTATCGGTTGCTCACTATCTCATACAACATCTTTATGGTTGGACTTACTCTCACGGTAGTCGCTTTCCTGGGCATTTTCATTTACACCAATTTCCTCTAATAATGAGCTCAGGTAAAACTATTATCATTGGATTATTATGTGCTTTTGCTTTTGTTGGCTGTAGAGTCACCCAGCCGGAGCACTCTCTCAATGATGATGTAAAGCAGGAATTGATAAACAGTAATGGAGACAGTGTCACTGTAGCTGCCGGAGAAATATATCAGGCGAGTCGGTTTAAAAGATTCATGCTCGGTGATCATTATCGTGATGTATGGCTGACTCCTGTACAAATACCGATCATAGATCTGGACTCAGCGAAGCAGGGACTCACCATCCTCGACAAAGGTGGTGGCATGCAGACCTACTCACTCAAACTCAAAGCGGAGAACGGAAGGCTCTACTCACTTCGGTCAATACAAAAAGATCCGTCACCCACCTTACCACTTCCACTACAATATAGCTTTGCGGATGATGTCGTACAGGATCAAATTTCCGCTTCGCATCCCTATGGCGCATTCACACTTCCACCACTGGGTGATGCTGCCGGTATATACCACACCAACCCGCAGCTGTTTTATATCCCCAATACACCAGAGCTGGGAGAGTATCAGGAAAACTACGGCGGTATCATGGCCATGCTCGAGCAGGACGCAGACGAAAACTGGTCGGGTTATGAAGACTTTGGCGGAACAGAGGAAGCCATCAGTACTTCATCAATGATTGAAGAGCTGCTTGATAATAACGACAATGAAGTGGATCAGGAAAACTTTGCCCGAGCGCGGCTCTTTGACATGTGGGTCGGCGACTGGGACCGGCATGAGGGCCAATGGCGATGGGCAACTCTTGAAGGAGAAAATGGTGACCTTTTCAGACCCATTCCGGAAGATCGCGATAATATTTTTTTCCGGTTTGACGGCTTGATGCCCTCCATAATCAATCGAAAATGGGCAATGCGGAAGTTTCAGGACTTTGATGATGCGCAGGTAAGAGATATTGCCGGACTTAATCAAAACGCTAAGGATATTGACCGCAGGTTGATTACGGCACTGACGGAAGACGACTGGATAACCATAGCCAAAGAATTGCAAAATGGTCTGACTGATGAGGTCATAGATAACGCCATGACGAGAATGCCGGAAGCTGCACAGCAAATCAGCGCAGACTACATTGCTGATAAGCTGAAAGAGCGACGAGCCTACCTACCGGAATACGCCCGTCGCTACTACCGCATTCTCGCCAGGCAGGTGAGCATTCACGGTAGTGACCAAAACGAGGTGGTGGAAATAGAGCGGGCGGCCACAGGAACCAGCGTCAAGATGTATGAGGCAGAAGATGATGGCGAGAAGAAGCGGCTGATGTATGAACGAACATTCGACCCTAGGGAAACGGACGAAATACGCATCTATACGTTCGATGACAATGACTTCATCTACCTCTCAGGAAGTGCTCCAAAGTCGCCACTAGTCCGCATCATAGCTGGAACTGGCGATGATGTCATTGAGGATCAGTCGAGCGTCAACGGGATGAAAAGGCATACGGTGGTCTATGATCATACCGATGGGACCAAGGTGGAGCGGTCGAAGGAAACTAAGCTAATGCTCAAACCATCGCTTGACGTCAGTGCCTACGATTTTGAAGAGTTTTCTTATGACTACTTAGGGCCCGCAGCATTCTTTGGATACAACGAGGATGATGGGCTATATCTTGGAGGAGGAGTGGTGATCAAAAAGCAGGGGTTTCGCCAGAGCCCCCACGCCAGTTATCACAAAATAGTGGCTAATGTTGCGCCCGCTAACTTCTCGTGGAACTTCGACTATGAAGGGGACTTCAAACAGGTGATCGGCGAAGTAGGCGTCAACATTACGGCCTCACTCCGCTCACCAAACTACTTCACCAATTTTTTCGGATACGGCAATGAGACGACTATCAATCCCAATGCGCCTGATGACTTTTATGAGGTAAGGTTTACTGATATCGACTTTAATCCCGGGGTGACATTTCCGCTAGGCCAAAAGGGATTTGTGAAGCTGGGGCCCAGCTATCAGTACGTGGAGGTCAAAGATGACTTTAATCGCTTCGTAAGTCGGGATTTGCCCATCATAAGAGATGATGTGTTCAAGGGTCAGCATTTCGGGGGTGCAACCTTTGAGGCTGAGATCAAAACGATAGACAATGATATCGTACCCGAAAAAGGCATAAGATGGAATACCTCTATCAATTGGTTGAGCGAGTTTGGTAGTCCACAAGCGCAGCTCAGCGTTTTTAGAAGTGTACTCAGTGGGTATTATTCCATTGATGAGCCGACCAAGATTACCTTCGCCTCAAGAGTAGGTGTACGAAGTGTCGCCGGGGATTTCCGTTTTTATCAGGCGAGTACACTCGGTAACAATGGCGGACTGACAAGGCCGGGTACCTTGCGCGGATTTGAAAGAGATCGGTTTTCCGGACGTACCAGCTTCTTCAACAACAATGAAGTACGGGCGCGGCTGGCTCGAATTCCATTCTACTACATGCCCTTTGCGGTAGGTGTCTTGCTACACTATGATCACGGTAGGGTTTGGTATGACGGTGAGTCGTCAGATCGCTGGCACCATAGCTATGGCGGAGGTCTGTGGTTTAATCCCCTCGGACAATGGGTCCTCACCGCGACCTACTCTAGCAGCAATGACGGTGGCAGCCCATTCATTGTGAATCTTGGTTTTTTCTTTTAGCAGCTACCGCAATGCCTGACTCGTTGTTGACTTTCCAGCATTCACAAAGTCCGAAAATACTCCAGGATGGCGCGGGCTTGAACTTCCGACAGGTGCTGATTAGCCATCGGCGAACCATTGAATTCGAGAAATAAATCTCTTGCCAGAGAGTCATCTTTGAGCATGCGCTCAGGGTTTAAGATCATATTCATGACCCACTCAGGTGTGCGACGATCCAATATTCCTTGAGGGGCAGGGCCAATAAATTTTTCGGTGGGCTTGTGGCAGATCATGCAGTTCTCCTCATAGATATGCTTGCCAGTAAGTGCAAACGCCTGGTCGATCGTATCAGGTAAGACCAATGACTCAATTGGGCCGACTCCTTTACTGGTTAAATCAATTCTGCTGGATGCCTCGACCACATCAAGGACTGGGCTGGAAGTCACATTATTGATATCAAAGCTATCGCTCTGTTGCTCCTTCTTTCCACAACTCAATATTACAAGTAATGGAATAATGCATAGCTGTAAATACTGTCGATGACTCATTAAGTCTACTTCTTGATCCGCCAATACAAGAATAATGAATCGAAAAAATTCACTAACTATGGATTCAAATAATTGCGGTCAAGCCTATGAAATATCTCATTGTCATCTTCTCATTTTTGTTGTCCAACTGTAGTACTGATAGCGGCTGGGTCGACCTATTCAATGGTGAAAATCTGGATGGCTGGCATGTCTATGGAGGAGCGCAAAACTACAATGGCTGGGATGTCCAACGTGGCGTCCTGCTCTTCGATCCGGCACAACGGACGGCCGCCGAGAATACCAATCTTATGACCGACCAGCAGTACACCAATTTTGAGCTTGCGCTGGAATGGATGATCGGAGAAAATGGAAACTCTGGACTCTTCTGGGGCGTAGTGGAAGACCCAAAGTTTGAACATCCCTACCAGACTGGTGCTGAGATTCAAATATTAGACGATGGCTGGACTGCCTATATCGAAGAACGCGGTGATATTAACCGGGCGGGCTCACTATATGGCATGATCGCGCCATCGGAGATTGTGAGCAAGCCGTCCGGTGAATGGAACAGCTATCTACTCCACATCGACCACAAGGAGAATCTGGGCTACCTAATCTTCAATGATGAGAAAGTAGTTGAGTTTCCTGTGCATGGGCCCGAGTGGGATGCGCTTATCGCCAATTCGACCTTCGCCGGCTGGGACGTTTTTGGGCAAGCTCAAACCGGCCATATCTGCTTACAGGACTATGGTGGTAAAGTAGCTTTCAGAAACATCAGGATCAGAGAGCTGCTCTGATTAGAATGGTAGGTAATAGTAAACTGAAGTCTTATACTTCCAAGCTAATTGGAGTAAACAACTCGGGAGTAAGAACTGATCAGGGAAGTCCGAGGGTTTTCTTTAAATTAATGCCTTTAATCCAATGAAATACCTTGTTAGCATAGCCATTCTGGTAATCGGTCTAAGTACCACCCTGCTTCAAGCTCAGACTATCAAATGGGAAGATTCGCTGAGTCAAGCCACCGTATACCTGCATATTGATGCAGAAGACTTCAAAGAGCATCCGCATAGATCTGCTGCGGCCTATGATGTAATCGAAACGCCTGCAGAATTTCATGAGACTATTCTAAGCATCACCAACAAAACGTTGCGGAAGTACACAAGCGATGTGCTCGACAGGCATGTAGAAAAGCTTTATCTCTACGATCAGTTTGATAAAGGAAATGATCTGATGGGCGTTTACCGTGGTAAACATGGATTCTTATTTGCCATACCATATCTGGACAATGGTCAAGTTGACACGCTAGATCTTGAACGGGTGATCCATCATGAGATCTCCCATAGGCTACAAATGTTTGAAGGAAAAGGGTTCGATCTGAAAAGTTGGAAAAAGAATAACACCCTGAAGTATGGTGAAATCAAAAGCAACAACCGTGATTTTGCACCGGATCTGTATGACAAAGGGTTCATCAATAAATATGCGGTAATGAACAAATTCGAGGATTTTGCAGCTTTCGCCGAGAATATCTTCATCAATAAGCCTGCTTTTTGGAATGCGATCGACAGTCACACCGCTCTTCGAAATAAATTCGAAATTATATGCGAATATTATGAGTCACTCGATCCAATTATGAATCGGGATTATTTCCTTGAGATGAATGGTGTGACCTTCTCGCCCTAAAACTCAAATCCGTTCTTGCTGACGTCATTCTTGAACTCCAGCCAATGTGGCAGCAGGTCACTTCGATAGTACGATTGAACTGCGGATAGCTGTTTCTCCAAATCTGCAATTACCGCTCTATCATTTTCACTAACAGGCTCATAGGGGGAGTGCATGTAGTAGAAGGCCTTTCCGATCTGATGCTCCAACCTAGGTGAGTCGCTAATGGCTCCTTGTACATTGCGGTAGGCAATGAGACTCCAGACTTCCTCGACTTTCTGCTTTATTCCATTGATAAGTTCTTCGTTGGCATCACTACCGTAATCACTCACCATCTTTTCGATATAGTTCAGGCTATCAATCAAGCCGTCCTTAGCCTGGCTGATGTCTTCCAGCCGATCCCTTAGCTTCTCATTTTCCTCAAATGCTATAGCCTCATATTCAATCCTGGGATCAGGAAGCACAGTAAGCGACTGCTCCAGTTGAGCATCGCCGTAGTTCAAGTGAACCGTATACGCTCCCGGTGAGACCAATGGCCGTTCCAATACTGGACTCATCAAGGGGCCATAGATCGATTTACCAGCCTTCTCGAGATTCCAGTAGGTGCGATTGAGACCTTTGACGGCTTTTTCCTTCCAGCTGTAAATCTCCTTGCCTTCACGACTAATGGCCAACTCGACAGAATCCGCTTCATTCACCCAGTAGCTGAGCGTCGCTCCTTTTGGCAGATTATCCCCTGTGAACATATGCGCTGGCGTCAGCCGCTGACCGATCGCCTGATCAATGATCGCCTGATAAGCCGGTCTGGTCTTGAAAAGATGAACTGCTTGATCTTTGACCTTGGACGCACTTGCCAGTTCTTCCAGAGGGCCCAGGTCATCGAGCACCCAAAATGATCTTCCGAAGGTCGCTATCACCAAGTCATTCTCTCGTGGGTGGATCTTCAGATCAGTAGTCGAAACTGAGGGAAAGCCAACTTCCCATTTGCTCCATGCATCACCCCCATCAATTGAATAGTAAAGCCCAAACTCAGTACCCACAAACATCAGGTTGGGCGTTTTGGGATGCTGGACGAACGAGAGCGCGAAAGCATCAATGCCTTTGTTGAGCAGCAAGTTCTGCCAGGACTTACCACCGTCTGTGGTTTCAAATACATAGGGCTTCCAATCTCCTTGTCTGTGATTGTCGATCACCACATAGGCGTACTGTTCATCGTAAGTAGAAGCTACGATTTGGGTCACCCAACCTGCCTCGGGCGCACCTTTAATATTTCTGGTAAGGTCAACCCACGACTCCCCGCCATCATTAGTCAGATGCACTTTGCCGTCATCACTGCCTGTCCATATCACGCCTTCTTTGACTGAGCTCGGTGCTATTGTCACCAAAGTGGTATGATTTTCTGCGGTAGTCGCGTCAATGGACAGCCCACCGCTGGTAAGTTGCTGCTGTTTCTTGGCATCATTGGTAGTCAAGTCCGGACTGATGACCTTCCAGCTATCACCAAAGTCTGTACTCTTGTGAACGAATTGGCTGCCCAGGTAAATAGTGCCTGACCGAAAAGGATCACTGGCGATAGCAGCATTCCAGTTGAATCGCAGTTTTCGCTCAGGATCCGCAGGGCGAATAGTCTTTCGCTGGCCGGTTTGCTTATTAATCCGCACCAGCATCCCACCTTGCCAAAGCGCGTAGACAATATGGTCAGCCTCCGCATCCATCGCCACATCAAAGCCATCATTGAAGGCCAATTCCTTCCAGTAGCCATTTCTTAACCCGCCCCGATTCCAAACCTTATTGGGGCCATACCAGGTGCCATTGTCCTGCAAGCCGCCATAGACATTGTAAGGATACTCATTATCCAGCGTGACATGATAGAACTGACCAAGCGGCAAATTCTCTGCAAACCGCCAGTGGTCCGCACCATCTTTTGTCCAATAGAGCCCCCCATCCGTGCCATCAATGATAAAGTCCGGATCGTTTGGGTGTATCCAGAATGCCTGATGGTCTGCGTGTACCTCAAACCCCCAATCTTCGATCACCTCAAAGTCTTTGCCTCCGTTTTCACTCCTGGCCAACCGAGAGTAAAGGTTGTAGACGCGATTTTCATTCTTAGGGTCGACATAGAGATCAGCAAAATAGAACGGCCGGCTGCCGATGGTCTTTTCATTAATCATCGTCCATGTAGCACCTCCGTCTTCGGATTTGTACATGGCGTTTTTCTCACTCTCGATGAGGGTATAAATCACATTGGGGTTAGATGGTGCTACCGCAATGCCGATACGTCCGTAAGGTTTTTTCGGTAGACCTCCCTTTTCCGATAGGTCGGCCCAGGACTCTCCTCCATCGTTAGAAACGAACAAGCCCGAGCCCTCCCCGCCGGAGGTCATATCCCATGGCGTGCGCTGTAGCTGCCAAAGCGCTGCAAACAGCTTGTTTGGGTTTGATGGGTCAATACGCAGCTCTGCTGCTCCTGTTTTATTATTTGCCTCCAAAACCTTACGCCAGGTCTTGCCTCCGTCTATGGTTTTGTACACTCCTCGGTGCTCATCAGCTGTGTAAGGGTTGCCTTGAGCGCCTACCCATACAGTGTTGGGGTCGGATGGATGGGTGATTACACGGTGAATGTTCCTGGTCAATTCGAGCCCCATAAGCTGCCAGGTCCGTCCTGCATCAAGGCTTTTGTAGATACCCGCGCCACTGTTCTGAGAATTGCGGGGATTGCCCTCACCTGTGCCTGCCCACAGGGTGCTGGGGTTGGGTTGGAAAACAGCTACTGCTCCGATGCTCTGGATGGGCTGCTCATCGAAGATCGGGTCAAATGTAGTCCCATCGTTTGTCGTTTTCCACAGGCCACCCGAAGCTGTGCCGATATACCATATCTTGGGATTACCCAGTACTACATCGATGGCGGTGATGCGACCACTCATTCCGGCAGGCCCGATATTTCGTGGGGCCCACTGCTCTTGAGATTGGGCTACCAAGTCAAAATTCAACAGGAATAAACAAAAGAGTAAAGTTTGAAGGATTTTCATAAGAGTAAAGTGGTCAACCCGTAACAAGCCAGCTGTATAATAATTTGTACTATTTGAATAGCATAGTAGTATTCAGCTGCCAACTTTAAAGAAAAAGATTAAATTTTCTAGAAATTATTCTGTAATATGGTATCGAAATTACGACGAGTAATAGTGGTGATCACCATTTGTAATCAAGAATCATAGAGAACGAAAGTAGCTATCCCTAGCACATATGCATATACTTGATATAATTGCCCTCTTCATTTTTCTCGCGGGGATATTCATCTACACTAATACGTACTATCTCAAGCAGCCATCCTCCATTGGTTTGATGATCATGGCGTTGATCCTATCGGTAATCATCTTTGTTGCCGGTCAGGTAGCTCCCAGTTTCCAGCTTGGAACTGTACGGCTGATGGAAGATTACAACTACTCCGAAATCCTCTACCAGATATTTATCAGCTTCATGCTTTTTGCAGGAGCGCTTCAAATAGACTTTAAAAAACTCGCCAAGGAGAAAACTCCAGTTCTTGTATTAGCCACCGTAGGTGTATTCCTATCTACAGGTATCATAGGCACCTCTATTTATTATCTATTGGGCTGGTTGGGCATTGAACTCAACTTCCTCTACTGTTTGGTATTTGGAGCACTGATCTCTCCTACTGATCCTATAGCGGTAACGACGGTAATTAAGCGTTTTAACCTGTCTAAAGACCTGGAAACGCGTATTGCCGGAGAATCATTGTTCAATGACGGTGTGGCAGTAGTTACGGCACTGACACTGCTTGATCTTGAGCATGCAGGTGAGGAGCATTCGCTTAGCCTCTTCGATGTGGTCTACATTTTTGGGACAGACATAGGGGGTGGTGTTATCATCGGACTGTTCCTGGGTTATATCGGCTTCAAGCTGCTCGACTACATAGACAATGATGAGGTAGAGGTAGAGATATTGATGACTTTGGCACTCGTCATGGCCGGAACCCAGTTGGCCGATATCGCGCACGTTTCGTCGAAGCAAGCGGCAGTAGTGATGGGATTGGTCATTGGCAATGAAGGCTATAAGCAGACTACCTCAAATGCCGCCGGAGACTATGTGTTCAAGTTTTGGCGACTGATGGAGGAGTCCCTCAACGCCATGCTCTTTGTGCTAATTGCTCTGGAAATGCTGGTCATCCCGCTACGGCTGGATTACTTCGCGGCAGGCTTTATTGCATTCAATATCGTACTATTAGCCAGGTGGATTAGTGTGGCTATTCCCATTAAGATCATGGCTCAGAATCGCCGCTTTGAAAGAAATACCATACCCATAATGACCTGGGGCGCTTTGCGCGGTGGTATGCCCGTGGCATTGTCGCTCTCCCTACCGGAATTTCAGGGTAAAGATGTGATCGTCACCATGACTTACATCGTAGTGCTACTCTCAATACTCTACCAGGGACTGACCGTCACCAGACTATTGGAGGTCAGTCAGCCCGAAAAGTTTGCCCACTCGATGGACAAACTCTAAGAAAATCAGGTACTAGTATCGTATATTAATCCTCTGGGATTGCCATCGTCCATATAGGCTTGTCACTCTTGTTCACCACATTCTTGGAAATGAATCCTGTAAACAGCGACTCCAACCCTCTTCGATGATGAGTAGCTAGCGCGATCATATCCGCATCAATTTCATCAGCAAAATCCAGTATGGCGTCTACTTCATCACTATCCTTGACAGCTGTGGTACTGAAGTTGTCAAAACCAAACTGCTCGGCAAACTCATCTATTCTGCGCTTGACATCTTTCTCTAAGATCCACTCTGAGTCATAGGCCTTCACCAGGTGCAAGTGTGCGTCATAGTGGGCTTGCATATTCTTCAGCTCTCCGATGATGGACTCCTGCTCGATTCGTAGGTCGGTGGCAAATACGATGCTCTTAATATTACTTAGGTCGCATTTACTCTTTACCGTGATTACCGGACATGCGGCCGTCCTCACGACTTTGTCTGCTACAGAGCCCACAAGGAGGTTAACAATACCGCTGGCGCCTTTCGACCCCATCACAATCAAACTACTTTTGTGTTCGGCGATTACCTTGGATATCTGCTCATACGCATGCCCAATCTCTATTCTATACTTCAAGAGTATGTCAGAATACTCACTCTCATTGACGAGCTTATCCATCCGTTCTTTGGTCTTCTCCATGAGTTTTACCACATAGACATTATCCATGGGTGAATAATCTACAATGCCCATGGTATTGAAGCTTTGAGCTGTAGGATCCTCTATCACATGGACTAACAATACCTCCGAACCAGTTTCTTTCGCAAGCGAGTGAGCTGAATGGAGAGCATTCATTGATTCTTCTGAAAAATCGATGGGAACAAGTATTCTTTTCATTTGAGTATCTGTTTTTACGGAATTTAGGAATATGACCTTAAATTACCCATGAATTTGGTCATAATCTAGACTCCATTTAAGCAGTTATCCCACTCAAATCAGATAAGTCTAATGTCGAATACATTCAAGAATTGGATTGGCAACCCGTTGCTATTGGTCATCCTCATCGCCTGTAGTCATGCTTTACTTGGTCAGGAAAAAGTAAATCCGGTGATCAAGAATTATGGTGGGATCTATGTGATACCCTCGGCAGAAGAAACGCCTTCCGGCGACCTTGAATACAATATCGTTATTGATATTAGATCCGGGCCTTCATCTCCGGATGAGATTAATCCAGCGCTTAACAATATCGCACGTATGCTCAATCTACATGCAGTAGGGGGTACATCACCAGACAAAATCAAAGTGAAGGCGGTCATTCACAATATGGCTACTCCATCAATCGCCGATAATGCAACCTACCAAGCCAAATTTGGTACGGATAACCCCAACATCGGGCTGATCCAGGAGCTGACTGACGCGGGTGTTGAGTTGTTTGTCTGTGGTCAGAGCATGATCGCCAGGGACTATCCCATTGATGGCCTCAACCCAAATATTAAACTCAGCGTTTCTGCATTAACCGTCATGACCACCTACGAAATCCAAGGCTATACGAGTCTCGTTTTCTAGAATTTTCCGATGAAGAATATTGTCTATTTTCTGGCCTTAGGTCTTTGTTTTGGAGTCCTTTCTTGCGGTAGCGAAAAAGAGCAACCCAAAAGCCCAAGGATAAAAAACAGTACCTCCATCATTTCGCCAAAAAGCAGTGATCGATTTACACTGTCCGACTCTATACCGGTCACTGTAGGCCTGAAGGGCGACTCACTCAGTATCACAGAAGTAGTCGTGAGAGTTGGCTTGGATACAGTAGCGACCGGCACCACCCTGGACTTGCTGTTGCCACCTATCGGAATAGTGGGTGACATTCGACTCAACATAAGCGCTACGCTGAGTAATGGGAAGACAGAGTCGTACAGTGTCACCACCAAAGTATTTGCCGATAGGGCGCCTGATGAGTACACCTATCGGATAATCAACACATACCCACATCAAACGAATGCTTATACCCAGGGGCTGTTAGTGCATAATGGTAAGATATACGAAAGCAATGGTGAGCGTGGCTCCTCTGACTTGAGAGTCATTGACATCACGAGTGGGAATGTTGAAAAGAAAATGAATATTAATGATCGATACTTCGGAGAGGGCCTGACCCTCTGGCAAGACAAACTATTTCAGCTTACCTGGACAGCAAATACTTGTCTCATTTATGATGCTCAGTCATTAGAGGAAATTGGGCAGTTCAGCTATCCCACAGAAGGATGGGGTATCACTACAATGGGCGATGAGCTCGTCATGTCAGATGGCACGGACCACCTGTATATCAGAGACCCGGAGACATTTGAGGTAGTGAGGCAAGGTCAGGTACGTGATGACCAGCGTCCGATATTCAAGCTCAATGAGCTGGAGTACGTTGACGGTAGTATCTATGCTAACGTTTATGAAACGGATGAGATAGTTATCATCAATCCTCAGACATTCGCGGTAGAGGGTCGCATCAATCTGGACGGCATACTGGACAGCAGTTCTGTCAGCGGACGCCTGGATGTCCTCAACGGCATTGCTTATGACAGTGATTCTGGTAAGTTATATGTGACCGGCAAACTCTGGCCAAAACTGTTTGAAATCGAACTGGTTAAGAAAAAGACATTATAAACTAAATAAACATACATGAGCTTAGAAAATGCAACCAACAAGGTGAAAGAGATGGCCGCATCTAGTGCTGGCAGTCTCGGTTCATCTGTAAAATTCAAATTCGCGGAAGGGGTGATTCTACTCGATGATACTGTATCTCCGCCTAGTGTAAGTAATGATGACTCGGAGGCACAGTGTACAGTCGCTATTGATCTCGATGATTTCATGAAACTGACCGATGGTGACCTGGATCCGATGAGCGCCTTCATGGGTGGCATGATGAAGATCGACGGGGACATGAGCGTAGCTATGAAGCTGACGAGTCTGTTTTAATCCGACAATCAGACAAGAAGGGTGAAGAAAGTTTGCTTCACCCCAGTCTAAATTTAAGGTGAGCAACACACTATCGTTGGATTAGTAACTCCAATCGTGTTGATCCAGGCTCTCCAGACAAGCTGACAATAGAGCGATGGATCCCTGGATATCTGACTTGTGTGCCATCTCGATCACTTGATGTAAGTGGCGCGTAGGAATAGAGACCGCACCGGATATAGCACCATCCTTGCCGCGCTGCTGCAACGAAGCGGTATCCGTACCACCGGCCGTGAGTATCTCCGGCTGCCATTTGATACTATGCTTGTCGGCTGTCTTCTTCATGAAATCCACCATACGATAGTCACTGATCGCAGAAGCGTCCATGATCTTGATGGCTGTACCTTCACCGAGTTTGGTAATCATCTCATGCGCTTGAGCACCTGGCAAATCAAACGCGATGGTCGTATCTAACCCAAACCCAAAGTCAGGATTGATGCTGTGTGCGGCCACATTGGCTCCTCTAAGTCCTACCTCCTCCTGGACCGTGAACACGCCGTAGACATCATAGGGAGTCTCCCTGAGTTTCCTTAAAGCTTCTATCAGAATAAAGACCGACACTCTATTGTCGATTGACTTGCAGTTGACACACTCCCCCATCTCGATCAGCTCACGCTGACGGGTGATAGGGTCGCCGATAGCAATCAGTTTCTCTACCTCCTCTTTTGGCAGCCCAAGATCGATGAAGTAATCACTCAGCTTGGCCAACTTCGTTCGCTCCTCAGCTGACATCACGTGTATGGGCTTACTACCCATGACGCCTACCACATCTTCCCTACCGTGAATAATCACCCGCTGAGCTGTAAGCGTCTTTGGATCAAAGCCTCCAAGCGTATGAAACCGCACAAAGCCATTGTCATCAATGTGGGTCACGATAAAACCAATTTCGTCCATATGAGCCGCCACCATCGCCCGCTTACTGCTATCCTTGCCTTTCTTCAGGGTAATGATGTTGCCAAGGTTATCCACCTTGAGTTCATCAACAAGTGGCTCAACCTCAGCAATGATGAAATCACGGATTTTCTTTTCAAAGCCAGGAGCTCCTGGCGTTTCACATATGGTGCGAAGTAGGTCAATGTTCATGCTCAAACGTTCTTAGATACACCGCGAAAATAATCAGCTAAGCTGAGACCAGTATTCAAATTCCACCAAATGAGTGGTAAATCTCAATGACCATTTGCCTTCCTACACTTCCTGATCAGCTTCAATGCCCAGTCGTAATGACTGGAAGTACAAGAGATGAGATAGGCACCTAGCGAAGTAGTGCCGGTCCATTGATATCTCTTCTTTTCGAACAACTCATCATCCGTGTGGCTATTGATCAAATCCATCATCTGATGATGTGAGTCATTGAAAAGCCTAATCGCTTTCTCAAATGTCATGTCACTATATTTCTCCTGTATTGCCCTATTGAGATCAGGGGTGGCCTTCCAGGTATAGCCTTTTGCGGGGATGTCAGGCTTAGCTCCCGTCTTGCCTACTTCATACCAGTGCATGACCATAGTATGCCATTCGTAGAGGTGAGCTATTACATCACGGATGTTACGGTTGAGGTAGCCTGAAGGGAATTCCTCATACATTGCTTCTGAAGGACAGCTCTGAATGAGTTCGATAAGCTTATCATAATTCTGCTGACTTTGCTCTAATAGCTGCGCCTTGGTTTTTGGTCTGGCCATCATCTTGAGGAGTTAGTACCTGCTCAATTTCCTAACGGCTGGATTCTCAACCAATGAACAGCATCAGTTTTTAAGCTGACTGAGCGCACTCTAGCCGCGCCCTACTCTGAAGTAACCTAAAATAAGTCCGAGTGCTGCTCCCATTCCAATGTATGTACCCATGTCATCGTTAGCATAGCCAAAGACGGCTCCCATAGCAATGCCAATCACCAGATAAAGTGTAATCTTCCTGATCTTCATAAGATCAAAATTAAGAAAAAGACATTAGACAAAGATCTCTGGCAACTAGCGTAAACCGAGCAGCGCAAACTACCCTCCCTTAGCCAGCTCTATCGCTCTATCGAGAATTGGATCAACACCATTGGCCACATCAGCTGGGGTTTGCTCAACAAAGATGTCTGGAGCCAGGCCGTGCTCTACGATAAACCCGTCCGGTAGTGAAAGTATGGAGCTTGAGAAATTGAAAGCCCAACCATTGGGTAGTTCCGCCCCTGCCGGTACACCACCGCCACCACCTGTGAAGTCACCGATTTGGGTTACCTGAGGTACTGCTTTCATCATGGCGGTGAAAAGGTTAGCTGCGCTGTAGACATTGCGATTTGTCAGCAGGTATACAGGCTTGTTCCATTTTACTACATCATTTTTTGTATTAGCGTAGATCTCTTCCAACTCAGAAAACTCATCCGGTCCCGGCCCACTCTTGAACTGATGATTGTAGACATGCGTGCGCCTCGTGATTAGGCGTTCAATCATACGAAACGCATACTGCGGGTCACCACCTTCATTGTTTCTTATATCAATTATTAGGGCCGGTAAATCTTTAAATCGATCTAGCACAAAATCTAGATCATCATCAGAGACCGGAGCAGCAAAAGAGCCATAGTAGATATACCCTACTCCCTGGATTTCGCGGTTGATGAGAAATCCGGTGATACGGTAGTCCTTCTCCCAGTAGACGCGCTCGAGCATATTGCGGTCGAAGTTTTGCGGATAGTCAAGATAGAGGTCTGGAAACCTTACAATATCAAAGTCTGATCGCAAATTGACATGTCCGTCCTGGAGCAGTCTGAGCATGTCTTTCATCGTGTCAAACAACTCCACATCTGATGTCGTGGCAGATATATTCGGTCGGTAGACCTCATAGACAGAGTCCCAGTCAATATTCTTATACTCAAAGAAAGAGTATCGTTCATTCATGATGTTCCATAGAATGTCAAAGTTCGTAACCGGATCATTAGATGGATTCTTTTCAATAAGTACTTCCTCGCAAGCGGCAAGCGAGATCAGTACGCCGAAGCAGATGTATAATATATGTCTCATCGATCAGTAGTTAAAGTATCTGGAAAATGTAATGCTGTGTGTAGCGACATTGAGCTGATGCACTTTATTGTAGCTGTAGTAGTCCCATTGATAGGCCAGACTCATCAGGTTGCCTGATCGGAGCTTATAGAGTAGCTCAACTTTGGAAATCATTCGGAAGTAGCTGCCAAAAGATGACAATCCGTGCTCCTCTATGCGTTCATTAAAGAACTTCGACTCAGGATTCACAAAATTGTAGACAGAGACAAAATTGGGACGCATCGCTAAGGAAATTAGCGGTAGCCCCAGAGCGTATCTTACCAGAAAATCTCTCTTCTTCCATCGAAAGCTTCGCTGCAACCCACCCTCGAGTGAGAGCGAAGTAAAGGAATCAAAAGGAAGTACACTGTTATCCAACTGATTGTGCAGCCGCGCGTTGTTGAGGGTACGAAATCCTCCACCAAGGAAGACTTCATTGCCCTTACCGAAATCCGTAAGATGTCGCAGATACAGATAGTCAAAGTTGAAACCAAAATTGGTGGCTTTACCGCGCTCCGATTCTTTATAGTAGGCCGACCTAAGTCCGCCTACACTGAGGGCAACATCTATGATGCGCCAGCGCCGGGCAGTAAATTTTTGAAGACTTGGATTGACTCTAAAACTAGTGCCGCCGTATCTCACCGGGGACATAGCTTCATCCCACACAGTTTGCACGGATAGTCCAAGTCCTGTGACCCAGTGGCGACCATATTTCATGGAAAGTGAGTCGCCATTCGCCCTGACCACTAAGGATATCAGCACGTAGGAGAAGATTAGAAATGTTCTTTTCATTTGGTTCTTGATTGTTCATGGTCAAAGTATCGATGCGTCCCTCGAGGGTTGTATGAGCACATGAAAAAACTTTGGCTGCCCAGCTATTTTGTTCCTGTTGGCATGATGAAACTCACCCTGTGATTGGATCATTGATCATTTTATCTCTTGATGACATGATTCATATTTATTGTAGATAAATGATAAACTGCCATGAAACCGCTAGATCTACACGATGAGTATCCTCAGTATTTCAGAGCACTCCCACAGCCCGAGTTTGTACACCTTGACAAGGGCAAGTTTATCGCCATTGATGGTAATGGGTCAGCAGGTACCAGCGCCATGTCATCAAGGATCAAGGCGCTCTACCCGGTGGCTTCACGCATCAGGCATCACTACCGTGAACAAGGGCGTGACTTCATCATACCACAGTTGGAAAGTGAATGGTGGGCCAATAGTAGGAAACCGATTCATAAAATTCCCAAAGAAGAACGTAAGTGGAAGTTGATGATTCGGGTACCGAATTTTGTAGAGCCCCATGTCGTAGAGCAGGCCAAGAAAGATGCAATCATCCATGACAGGGTCATGGCTGCACTCTGGATCAGACTTGAGTCTGAAAGCCCTCATGATGCCGTGCAGATGCTGCATATCGGACCCTGGTCACGCGAGGCAGATACAATCAAACTGATGCGCCGCTTTATCAAACAAAAGAATTTGGTGCTGGACGGGCATCATCATGAAGTCTACCTATCCGATCCGCACCACACTGATCCGGCACGACTAAGGACTATTCTCAGACAGGACGTAGTGGTTTAGCCAATGCAAAGATCATCTTAGCTGCGTCGGTTAGGATGGTTTGCGAGTCTTAGCAGCATTTCTATATTCCTCATCGATTACTGTCGCTTCAAACAGTAGCGACCTGACAATATCGTGATCAATTTCACGCAGGTCATTGAAGGTTTTTATTCTGACCTGCTTTCTATTCCCGGCACTGAGATAGTTATGTTCATCTGTCAGTAGGTGCCCTTGTACAAACCCCAGCTGAACTCCCTCTCGAATTCCTCCCCATGGAACAGCACCCGGCCAGATAAAGCAGATCGTGCGGTGCTTTCTGAAGAAGGGCACATTGAAGCTTAACTTCTCCTTGACCTCAGGGATACTTGCTAAGACCAGGTCCCGCAGCTGCTCGACAATCACCAACTCATTTTCCGGTAGGTAATCAAAGAAGTCATCCAGTGATCTGAAGTTGATATTTTGGAATTTGTTCATTGCGGGATTGGGTTGTTCGAGGTTGCCAAGTTTCCAATCAAGTATACGAATTATGAGTAGTTTTAGGTGAGTCTTTGGGATCATATTATGGCTACTGAAATAGAAAGAAAATACCTCATCTCTACCCTACCGGAAAACCTGCTCCAAGGACAAATCGCCAATCCCATACTCCAGGGATATATCGCTGTACATGAGGACAAGACCGAAGTGCGGATCAGACGCTTTGGTGGTCAATACTGGCAAACTATCAAAAGTCCGGGGAATCTCAGCCGGCTGGAATTTGAACTACCGATCGACGAAAAACTATTCTACGAGCTATGGCCACTCACCCAAGGTCGCAACCTTGAGAAAAACAGATACAATATCCCTTATCAGCAAAAGACCATCGAACTGGATGTCTACACCGGGCACCTGTCAGGGCTGATGGTCGCCGAAGTAGAGTTTGAGAGCATAGAGGGGAGTGATCGCTTCGCTCCTCCAGACTGGTTTGGAGAAGAAATCTCAGGCGTCAGGAAGTACAAGAATTTCATCCTTGCCAGCGAAGGGCTACCGCAAATAGATAGTAGAGGATAGATTTCAGTTGATAGACTACCTAACCGACATTTATTGGGTGAATTGAAACGATGCAGAGTTTTACTAAATTTACTATTACTGACTAAGCAATCTCCGAAATGACGACAATAACGATAGCCAAAGACCTCCACCTCACCAAAACGGAATTCAAGGATGAGTTGGAATTGTTGCAGCATCTAGCCAAAGTCTCAGGCGACTATGATGACCCGGAATTCCAAGATACCATCGTCACTAAACCGCTTTTGGAGAAGATGGAGAAAGCAAAGCACTCACTAAAAGAAAATAGAGATTCATTCCATCAGTCTTCTTGATGAAGGTTTTTCACAATGATGATGTTGAAAATTACCTGTCTAAGAGAAATCTCAAAAATCGATTTAAAAGGCAGTTGGTTATATCGAGTCAGGCTATCCTAATATTGTCGACCTTAAGCTCCTGAGGCCAAAGCATGAAGGCATGTGGCAATTTCGTATCACGAAGAAATATAGAGCACTGGCTTTCAAGGAGGGAAGGAACTTGTATGTGTTTGAGGTATCGGATCATCAGTAGATTTCAACTGCCTTTCGTTAGACGAACAAAACAAAAGGCCGAAAGTGATATAAACGTCCACGAATAAATGCTCAAAAAACTGAAGTCACTTGGCCCAGCCATACTCGTTACCTCTGCCTTCATCGGTCCGGGTACGGTCACTATCTGCTCTATCGCAGGAGCTCAGTTTGGCTTTTCGCTCCTGTGGGCTATGCTCTTTTCGATCCTGGCGACCATCATCCTTCAGGAGATGTGCGCACGACTGGGCGTGATTACCCAGAAGGGACTCGGAGAAACTTTACGTGAGCAGTTGACCACTCCTTTCTTAAAATGGTCGGGAGTCATACTCGTGGTAAGCGCCATTCTGATAGGTAATGGGGCCTATGAGGCAGGAAATATCAGTGGTGCATCTCTAGGGTTGACCACAGTGCTTTCTGATGGCGCAGGGGATCATACCCTCTGGGTAGTGGTCATTGGTGTTATTGCCTTGCTATTACTCGCATCAGGCAGCTATCAATGGATAGAGCGTTCCATGATCGGATTGGTACTCCTCATGAGTGTCGTATTCATTGTCTCGGCTATTGTGGTTGCTCCGCCATTAGGACAGCTGTTCAGTGGGTTTATCCCCAGCCTTCCCGATCAGAGTACTTTGCTCGTCATAGGCCTTATTGGTACTACGGTAGTACCCTACAATCTTTTTCTCCATTCATCTGCTGTCACCGAGCGCTGGAAAGGTGCTAAAGATCTACCGGATGCACGGCTAGACACCTGGGCTTCTATCACCATCGGAGGCCTCATCTCTATCTCCATAATCATCACCTCTGCCATGGCAGCCATCAACACCAACGGAGACATATCATCAGCCACTGATCTTGCAAAGCAACTTGAGCCGCTTCTCGGTTCTTGGTCAAAGTACTTCATGGGAGCCGGTCTGTTTGCCGCCGGCATTTCCTCCTCCATCACAGCACCCCTGGCTGCCGGCTATGCTACTTCAGGTATCCTCGGCATCAAGTCCCATCCATCTGATAGCAGGTTTAAGATGATCAGCATTACAGTACTCCTGGTAGGTATTATTGCTTCGCTCACAGGCTTCAGGCCTATTGAGGTGATTCGCTTTGCGCAAGTTGCCAATGGGCTGCTGCTTCCGGTTACGGCATTTTTCCTCATATGGATCATGAACAATGCTGACCTGCTGGGACAGTATAAAAACTCAAGATCGCAAAATATTCTGGGCATCACGATTGTAGTGATTACGATAGTGCTGGGGTTAAAAAGTATCTTAACTGTCATGGGTGTCTTATGAAAAGAATAGATCTCAACTGTGACCTGGGCGAAAGCTACGGCCGCTTCCAGGTAGGAAATGACGAGGCTATCATGCCCTATATCACCTCATGCAACATTGCCTGTGGCTTTCATGGTGGAGACCCTCTCACTATCGTGAAAACGATCGATCTGGCTGCTGGTCATGGCGTGCAGATTGGAGCGCATCCTTCATTTCCTGACCTTCAGGGGTTTGGACGCAGGGAAATGGTAATGTCAGCTGAGGAGCTGACTGCCTGTATTAAATATCAGGTAATGGCGGTGAAAGGATTGACTGAAGCAGCAGGTCAAAGACTAAAGCATGTAAAACCGCATGGTGCCTTGTATAATGCTGCGGCCAAAGATATAGCTATCGCAAAGACGCTTATTTCCACAGTCTTTGCCATAGATTCCGAGCTCGTATTCGTTGGTCCGGCTATGAATAAGATGAAAGACTATGCCAGGCAACTTGGTCAAAAGTACGCTTCGGAAGTATTTGCCGATAGGCGGTATAATGACGACTTAACCTTAGTGAACCGGGCACTGCCGGAAGCCATGATCACAGAGGAACAAGAGGCCGAACGGCAGGTAGTACAGATGGCCCTCGACCAAAAGGTAACCACCATCTCAGGGGCGGTGAAAGCCATCAGCGCTGATACCATATGCCTGCATGGCGACCAACCAAGCGCAGTACTTTTCGCAAAGCGAATTTCGGCAGCATTGCTAAAAGAGGGATTAACAATTAAGGCTCATGCCGATGATTGATGCTGATCAGCTAAGCTTTAGTCCTTTGTCCGAGGATTGCCTTCTCGTGAGTTGGCCATCGGTTATTGATATGAAGACGATCCAGCAGGTGAAGGCACTGGGGATTCATTTAAGCTCCATTGAAAACATAGGTGAATGTGTTCCCGCTTATGCATCTCTAGCCATCTACTTTGACGATTCATTATTAGATCATACCGATCTGGAAAAGCTCGTACTAGATCACCTGGAGAGTGTTGACACTGAGGAGGGACAGATCAGCACCTGGGAGATCCCTGTGTGCTACGATCCTTCATTTGGCATTGACCAAAGGAGATTCTTAGATGAAAAGAAGGTGGATTTTGAAGAATTGGTATACCTGCACACCAGTAACTCTTACACGGTATTGATGCGGGGATTTCAACCCGGCTTTCTTTATATGGGTGATCTTGATGAGCGCCTACACCTTCCCCGACTGGCAAAGCCAAGACCCAAAGTGCTTGCCGGCTCGATAGCCATTGCAGATGGACAAACCGGCGTTTATCCTTTAGAAAGTCCTGGTGGGTGGAATATCATCGGCTGCACTCCAAGCCGGATGCTGGATTTTTCAAGTACTGAAATCATACCGATTCAGCAAGGTGATGTCGTGCGATTCACTGCTGTTGGTTTAGATGATTATCATCAAATGAAATTAACTAACGATGGCCCAGGTAGCGTTTAAGGTGATCCGGCCGGGACAGATGACCACCCTCCAGGATGGTGGCAGGCATGGCTATCGAAGCTATGGCATCCCCACCAGTGGATTCATGGATGCGCTATCTGCTCAGCAAGCCAACTTTATCGTCGGTAACCCAACCAGAGAAACGCTCATAGAGATGATCCAGGTGGGAGCTACATTGGAGTTTCTGACCTCAGCGACAATAGCACTCACAGGTGCGGGTATGGAAGCCCAACTTAATGGGCAGAGTGTACGACGATTTGAAGCCATCGAAGTAAATCAGGGAGACCTGCTCGAGCTTGGCAAGACTACAAAGCACATGATCGGCTATCTGGCTATCGCTGGTCAATGGGATATTCCAAAAGTTCTAGGCAGTACCTCTACATTCCTACGTGCCAAAATCGGCGGTATAGATGGCCGGCAACTTCAAAAGGGAGACATCATCAGACTCGAGTGCAAGGCCACAGCAAAGACTCAATCCCTACCCGAGCACCAAATCCGGGCTTTCGCGCCTGGTCGGAAAATAAGGCTCATGGAAACAGCCGAATCCAATCCAGAGCTGTCCAATTGGCTGGAATCCACAGCCTTTACCGTGACCCGTCAATGGGATCGGATGGGTATTAGATTGGAAGGAAACGCACCTTCGATTCAAGCGCGACACATACTCTCCTCACCTATCACAGTGGGCACTATGCAGCTGCCTCCAGACGGACAACCCATCATCGTGATGGCCGATGGCCAAACTACCGGCGGATATCCACGTATCGCCACTGTCATCAAAGCGGATCTTCCCTATTTGGCCCAGCAGCAGCCAGGCACACCGTTGCACTTCACCTTTGTAAGTACAGCACAAGCCAAACAAACGAATATATGGACTTTGCAAACGATTTCATAAAAATAAACAACTCATTATCAGCGCATTAAGGCTACTTACTTACACATGTATGTAATATCGGTTTAACGACGATCCGCGCTAGTTCAACGACTTTCCGCACTGTCCAAACAGGCCATATATAGGTTTGCATTCAACTAGCGGCAAAAATCATGTTAAACCACTCAAAAGTATTATTTCTATTCTGCCTCACATTTTGTTTGTCAATTGAGGTATCAGGATCGGAAAAAAGTAAGAACAACAGTAAACCCCATTTCTCATTTAGCGATTCTGCGCATCAGGTCCAAGGTTTTGTTAACTCTCCTTACCGAGAGAATGGCCCTCTGGTAACACTCGACGGTCAAACCATGTTCTTCAGCAGATCTCTACATCCTGATAACATAGGTGGGGTAAATGACCAGGAAGATATCTGGTATTCTCAATGGAATGCAACTTCAGAAATCTGGGAAGCTGCTGTGCGTTTCCCCTTTTTCAATAATGAATATCCTAACTTCATCAATTCTGTGGCCATAGACCATGGCGTGCCCACACTCATTCTTGGTAATGACTATAGCAATCCAAAAAAAATGAAAGCAGGGCTTTCTTACAGCAGATTAGTGGATGGCCAATGGACAGAACCAATGAAATATGAAATTGAAAACTTCACAAATCACTCAGAGCGCGTTGATTACTTCGTGAGTGAAGATGCCAGCATCCTACTTTTCTCAGGGATGATGGATTATCACGGGCCCGATCGCAACATTTACCTGAGTGAAAAAATTGATGAGTCAACATGGTCTGCACCTGTAGAGCTCAAGGCGGTAAACACTACTGGTGATGATTCAGCACCCTATATGATCGACAATAAATATTTATTCTTCTCTACAGATAGCCTGGGTGGCTATGGCGGTAAAGACATCTTCGTGATGAAAAGGCTCAGCACAATCGCCTGGGACAAGTGGTCAGAGCCGATCAACCTTGGCCCACAGGTCAATGATGCCAACGACAATGTGTATTTCCATTATTCCAAAATGAGAAATAAGGCTTACCTCACCAAGGGTGTGCATGATGATGACATGGATATTGTAGAGATAGATATCTTCCTCGAAGAAGAAATCTTCGGTCAATTGGAAGGAGAAAATGGCTGTACTGCCAGATCATTCTATCAAAATACTCATGAATCCACCTCTGGAACATTTGCCTCACAAAAGTGCTTCGACTTTCAGGTGTTGGAACTGAAGGAAGAAGATATCTCTGGTCGAGAATTCATCTGGCATTTTGGAGATGAGCAGATCGGCTATGGTATCTCCACCGAACATTGTTACACCCATTCTGGTAAGTACATGGTCAACTTTTCAGTTGTAGAAAATACTACCTATTATCAATTCAACGATGAGTACAATTTTGAAGTTGACGTGCTGGATGATATTACTCTCGAGCTTACATCTCCCTTTTCGGCCGACTCTACTACGAATCATAAGGCATATTCAGCAAAGCTCTTAAATCTGCCGAATGACATAACCAACGTGGCTTACTTCTGGAGTTTCGGTGATGGTAACTACGATTGTGGCTCAATGGTCGAGCACGATTATATATTTGGTGATGCCTTTGAAGTAAGGGTCACTGCTGTTTTTGAAATGGGTGGCCAGACCATTCAACTTACCCAATCAGTTCAAACAAAGGTTAATCCTGCTATATGAAAAGTGCTATTATAATATTCTTGGTTGCAATGACGCTGGTCGCAGTTGAAACTAAAGGCCAGATGGTTCCAGGGCAATTCGAGCAGATTGACTATCTGATCACTTTTGGCAAAGGTTGCCCGACAAGTTGGGGAGATGACGACCACAGCCAGACATTTTTCTTCATAGTCCCAAAGGCATTTGAACACCCGGTCTACCTCAGGGTGTTTGATCCAGACATTGGCGGTCAACATGATCAGATCAACGGAGAGTTTGACACTAAGATGAAGTATGAAGTCTACGGTGGTGCGGGTGCCTACAGCGATCCTGAGGCGCGTGCCGTTGATCCAATAGGAAACTATAAAAGCGGCACACTACTAGCTACCAAGACTTTTGGTGAAAGTCAGGAATATGATAATAACTGGTATTCCTTTGGACCTTTCAATCCCCTGGAAGGCGAATTCATCGAAGAACTGGACGGACACGTCCTCAAGGTGATTGTCGAAGGTGTCCGCGGCAATGATGGTAACCTCTATAAATACTTTTTAAGCTCCAGACATGATGCCAATCAGGATGTGGAAGGTGCTAACGCTTTTACCTATGAGTATAGTTTTCGCCTACCTGAAAATGCAAGACAAATTGTACATCTATATCCCTTCATCGAGCGTAATGTTGTCTCGATCAGGCAACACAACTTCGACCTAGACAATGAAGCTCAAGTGATGCTCTACTCTATCTCCAAAAATCGTCATCAAGGCAATATTAGTGGCAATGATATATGGACAGAAAGCCAACATGAAATTGTTGATGAGGAAAAGAACACCACATTGGATATCCAAATTCTGAAAACCAAGCCTTCAAATAATGATATGGTTGCCTACGTGACCAATCAGTATAATGAAGCTGTTCCCTTCTTCTCAAACCCTATAGGTGGCCCACCAAAATACAAGTACAAAGTAGATGTCAAGCGTAAAAACGACTAGCTACAGAAGTATTCTGCACAAACTTAGATCTTGTCATTCGTGACATTTACCACGATTTTTTTATTGCAATCCTACTTTAATGTACTATATACAATTAACTGTATATCAATTACTTATAGATGATTAACTATTCATAATTTAAATTCAACGACGATTTGTACCCGTTCATCGACTTTTTCGATATTTACTTTTCTTCTTAACTACTTTCATAGTCAACCTAGTGGAAAGATTATATGTTGACTTGCCGAAAAACAATGGGCTGGCTATGCCTCATTGTGGGAGGGCTCTATGTCTCAACCTGCAATGCTATCGCTTCCGATACGGATAATTCAAGTTCCAAGCTTGTAAGTATCGCAGAAACAGCTAAAAAACTTAATCCAAGTATTAATTCACCTTTTCATGAGAATCATCCGATTGTCTCGCTAGATGGTAAAACCATGTTCTTTAGTAGAGTCGGCCGTGCTGATAATGGTAGAGTGAATGAGACTCATGAAGACATCTGGTTTGCGAATTGGAATCCCAATACAGGTGCTTGGGGTAAAGCGCAAAAGTTTTACCATTTCAATAATTCTGGAGCTAACATCAT
Source organism: Cyclobacteriaceae bacterium (assembly GCA_965229505.1). GTDB lineage: Bacteria > Bacteroidota > Bacteroidia > Cytophagales > Cyclobacteriaceae > UBA6059. The sequence continues at coordinate 2,837,758 of OZ245881.1, read as the reverse complement.
TAATTCATTAGCAATCGATAAAGGAACTCATATGATCATATTTGGAAATGACTATGCAAAAACCAAAGTGCCCACAGTGGAATTAAGTTACAGCAAGTTTGAGGACAAGAGCTGGACTGAACCCCGCAAGTTTGAGATAGTGACTTATAACAGCTACTCTAAGAATGATGACCATTTTGTAACAGAAGATGGAAAAGTTCTTCTAACGTCGGCAATACTCGAGGCAGGAAAAAATGACAGAAACTTATACATCAGTGAAAGGGTCACTGAATCAATGTGGTCTACACCGATACCCCTGAAAGGTGTCAATACACTTGGCGATGATGTTGCCCCATACCTATTGAATGGCAAATACCTGTTCTTCGCTACAGACGGACTTGGAGGATACGGTGGCAAAGACATTTTTGTAGTCAAGCGGCTCAGTGATACCGCCTGGGATCAATGGTCAGAGCCTATCAATCTCGGACCAAAAGTTAACACTACAGCTGATGACACTTACTTTCACTATTCTAAAATCCGAAATTCTGCCTATCTCATAAGAGGAGGAGAAATTAATCAGGATATACTAGAAATCAATCTTCATTTAGAGGAAGAAGTGTTCCATCATTTCGAGGGAGAGATAGCATGTCATGCACGCTACTTTTATCAAAATGAGTTCATCGCTAAATCAAATATTGCTGAGTCTGGCAGATGCTATGAGTTTAGGGTTACGGACATCAATTCCAATGAAGTCCAAGGCATAGATTTCCTATGGGATTTTGGTGATCACACCGCAGATATCGGCATGCAAGCAAAGCACTGCTATAAAAAAGCCGGTAACTATCATGTTGACTTTTACGCCAAAGATTCGGTGCACACTTATGTGTTTAATGATAAGTACTCACTTGACTTGGAAGTACTGGATAACGTAGTGCTTGATGTAGCAGCCTATCAGCCAGAAGGAAAGAATTATAAAACAAGGGTCTATACTGCCAAATTTGACAATCTACCCGAGGGCACAAGTGTCGAGTACTACTGGAGTTTCGGAGATGGAGATTATGACTGTGCTCCAACTGTCTCTCATGAATTCCTGCTTGAGCAGTCTTATCAAGTTCAAGTGACTGCTCTATTTGAATTTGATGGTGAAGCAGTGCAGTTGACAAAGTCGATAGAAGATAATATCTCGAGCAATTCATGATGAAGAAGATTTTCATAGCCTTCGGTCTTTACCTGGGTCTGGGCGCTCAAGTGCAGGCTCAGCTCGTACCCGGCGAGTTTGAGCATATTGAATACTTAATGACTTTTGGTAAGGAATGCCCAACAGAATGGGGTGACGATGACTTCAGTCAGACCTTCTTTTTTATTATCCCAAAAGCCTTTACACATCCCGTTTACATTAGAGTATATGACCCGGAAGTTGGAGGTCATCATGACGTACTAAACGGTCAATTCAATACCAAAATGAAGTACCAGTTGTACGGCGGTCCCGGTGCATATAGCAATCCGGATGCCCGAAACATTGACCCGATAGGCGAGTACAAAAGCGGCAATCTTATTGCCTCCAAGACTTTCGGCAATGATCCTGAGTATGACGACCAATGGTATTCTTTTGGTCCAATCAATCCTCTGGAAGGTGAATTCGTCGAACAATTTGATGGTCACGTACTAAAACTTATCACCGAAGGAGTGGTTGGAGATGATGGCAATCTCTACAAATACTTTCTGAGTACTCAGCACAACATTAACAAGGAAGTAGAGGGCGCAAATGCATTTACCTTTGAGTATAGCTTCAGACTTCCTGAGCATACAAAGCAAGTCGTTCATTTGTATCCGTTTATAGAAGAAGATGTTGTTTCAATTATTCAACACAATTTTGACTTAGACAATATTGCACATGTGATGCTATATTCGGTTGCAAAGAACAGGATTACCGCTGGAGAGAGCGGCAATGATGTATGGATTCAAAGCCAACATCAGATCCTGGATGCGGAAAAGAACACTACTCTGGATGTCCAAATATTAACAGATGGAGAGGCAGAAAATGATGTAGTGGCTTATATTACCAATCAACACAATGAGGCTATTGCCTTTTTTTCAAATCCCATAGGCGGTCCACCAAAATACAAGTACAAAGTGGATGTCAAAAAAACTAAGAATGATTAAACGGCACCTCGCCCTTCTTTTTTTAAGCTTTCAGGTACTGTTTGCCGAAGCAGGTATTCGAGATTTTACCAAGAAAGTATTAGATGAGAATCAAGACTTCTTTGGCACCTTCATTTACAATGTTGTCCAGGATCAGGATGGATTTCTCTGGATAGGTAGCGATGACGGCCTTTACAGGTACGACGGTCGCAAAATGATAAATCTCAATGAAAGGGACAGTACTGTCGGTGACTTAGTCACCGCTATGCAGGTATCTAGTGATGGGCATCTTTATTTAGGCTACTATCATGGCGGCATAAGTATCGTCGAGCACAGCCAATACCGAAAGATCATTAGCAAGGATGACCTCCCCTACAAGGTCATTGATATTATAAACCTCCCCGGCGAAAACAATCTCCTCGCACTAACGTCAAACGGTATTTTTGTCAATTTTCAAGAAGGGAAGCAGATCCAAACACCGATCGCAGAACTTTCGGGACTTATCATTCATGATCTTGCCCATATCAATGGCGAGCTCCTCGTAGCTACGAGCGACGGAGTATTTGTTTATGATGTAGACGCCCAATCTACGATTACTCCCAACAGGATGATCGAAGATCTGGAGTATATCAATTGCAAGTCAATTTTTCTTGATGAATTCACAGACCGTATTTGGGTGGGAACCGATGAAGGGCTCTATTATTCACCACAGTCAGAGTTGAATTTTAGCGAGTTCTCTGAATTTAATCGGTTGGTGATTAACACTATTACTACCGACATGCGTGGAAATCTTTGGCTTGGTAGCGCCAATAATGGTCTTTTTGAAGTCATCTTCAAGGATGACAGTTATAAGGTTACCCACTTCTCTGAGAGTAATGGACTTGAAAGCAACGAGATCAATTACCTGTATTCCGATAGAGAAGATGAGGTGTGGGTGGGTACCTTCGGCAAAGGGCTCATTCAGCTTAACCGTGCTGACTTTCACCACTATTCGTTCAGGGACTACTTCGCTATCGACCGCACACGCGCGCTGGTCATGCACAATGATATGCGGTACATTGCCACCAATCTTGGACTAATCAGAGGCTTTAACAAGCCTCATCGGGACAGTCTCAACTTTGAGATGGTCGATGAGTTTAGTGGTGCAAATGTCTCCGCACTCTTATCCTACAAGCATATGCTGCTCGTAGGCGTAGAAGATGAAGGGCTATTTAGCTTCGATGAAAAAAGCCGCACGCCGATTAACATCACCAATAAGGCCGGAGAAGTCATGGACTACCCTATTCGCACGATGGAGGTTCACCCTAACGGGAATGTATTCATCTCATTTTCAGGTATGGGAGTAGTCGAGTATGACCCGGACTGGAAGGCAGTAAACGAATGGAATACCACGACCCAGTTTTATCATAACGAGATTTTCGCAGTACACCCGGATGCCGAGGGCAATATATGGTTTGGCGCGTATGGTGCTGGACTTGCCTTTCTGGATCGTACCACAAATGAGATTAGGTACTTGACCAAGGATGACAATTTCCCTTCTTACGATATCAATAGCATAATAGAGGATAGTAATGGTGATGTATGGATAGCAACAGCGGGTCAGGGTGTATTCAGATATGATGGGGAGGCATTCACCAGGTATGGTAAGGCCGACGGTCTACTATCGGACTTTGCCAACAGTATCACCATCGATCAGAGTGGACAGGCATGGGTAGGCCATCGCAAGGGAGTGAGCCTCATTCAGGCCGACTATGATATCATCAGGACCTTTTATCATCCGGAAGACTTAGGGGAAACCGAATCATTAATCAATGCGATTGATACTGACGATGACGGTAATATTTGGGTTGGAAACCCTTATGGCATCACTAAAATCGTACTCCCTCATTTACATCATGAGATACGCACAAGGAGTACGCACATTACGGATATCCGGCTGTTCTATAAGCAGGAAGATCTGACAGCCTACTCGGAGGAAAGCAAAATTGACAATATACTTCCTACCGGAATTATATTTCCTCACGATAAAAATCATATCACCTTTGACTTTGTATCGATCAACCTTAAAGATCCTGATGCCATCTATTACAAGTATAGATTGGAAGGATACGATAGAGAATGGTCCCCTATATCTAAAACCAACCTGGCCACCTATACCAATCTTGACCCTGGGGACTATACCTTCCAAATCATGGAATCAGATCACGATGACTATTGGCAGCCTAACTTCTCCGAGGTATCCTTTGCTGTGGATTTACCCTATTGGAACAAGTGGTGGTTCCTCTTATTTGAAATGGCCATCGTAACCTTGGTCATTGTTCTCACCTTCAAATTTCTTTCTAAGGTAGAAAGTAAACTGATTGCCAGACTCTTGATCTACGTCAGTCTTTTTATCTTCTTCGAGTCTATTCATACCCGATTCGAGCCATATCTGGATGAGATTTCCGGTGAGATTCCCATCTTCCAGGTGGTAACCAACCTCATCCTTGCATTGCTGCTATTTCCTGTGGAGGGCTTTGTATCCTTCATATTTAGAAAGAAAGCTGATCATGAAGAATTTGACATTCGTAAGCTCATCTTTCCTCAAAAAATAGGTCACCGATATAGCCGAATTCATAAGGTCTATAGCCCTGATCATAAGACCGTGTATTATCACATCAAAGATCGGAAGCACCCAAACAGACCGAGCTTCATCTATTATTCTAAGTGGGATACTGAGGATAAGAAATGGTCGAAAGACAGGAGATACGGTCATTTCAATCAGAAACCCGGCAATCAGGTTTTGGAGTTTGACAAAGTTGGCGGGCACCTCATCATGAGGGTGTTGATTGATGGCGAGATGAAAGCTTTCCCGGTCAAAGAATCAAATGAAACGAAAAAAAGTTATAAAGATTCATCCAAATTGGGGTATCCCATCACCTCCTAATACCTCAAGTTGATATTAGCAAAGTACAATAATTTCCATAGCTGGTGAAGGGGCGGATATCAGGTTGATACCGCCTCTATTTTTATTGATTCGTTTATCAGAATTTTTCCTACACTTTTAAGAGAATTGCCTAAAAATTAGGTGACAAAAATATAGCTTAGCTCAAGCTAAGGAAGGAGAATATTGAGAATATTGAATTGTATAGTGATCGATGACGACCCAATGTCCACAACAATGTTGCAGACATTGATAAATAAAACAGAAAAGCTAGCATTACTAGGGGCTTACAACGATGCAGAGGAAGGAGTGGCAGCCATAGTTTCTGATCACCCCGACGTGGTTTTCATCGATGTGCAGATGCCAAAGCTAACCGGACCAGACATCATAAGAAATCTCCCATACAATCCGGCAATAATTATAATTAGCGGCTCTACTAATTTTGCCGCCGAGGCGTTCGAGTTAGATGTGACGGACTATCTGGTCAAGCCCGTTGATAACTATGCACGATTTTTAAAAAGCGTAGAAAAAGCCCGCAAATCTTTGGCTAAAGAATCCGCCACCAGTTCCCCAAAACTTTTTTTGAAGGTGGATTCGACCATTATCAACATCGACAAAACTGATGTGCTCTATGTAAAAGCCTACGGAGACTATGTCAAGTTGATCACTGCTGGCAAAACATATACTATCAAGTATAAGATGACGGCTCTGGAACAAAAACTGTCTTCCGAGTTCATAAGGATTCACCGATCTTATATTGTGAATATTGACAATATCGAACAGAACAGTCTGGAGATCAACAATGAAATTATTCCGATAGGCGTATCTCACCGGAAGACGCTCATAGACAAACTTGAATTGCTATAAGATTATTGTGGTTCCTGATCGCAGCAACATTCACAACTCTTTGCTAGCTTAGACCGTTCATGAAATCATTTCCCCTCGCTGGATGTTATCCAGCCAGCCAGGTCATGTGCTAAGATGCTTTACGACAATCACGGAAGACGGATCAACTATGTAAGACTAGCGGTCACCGATAGGTGCAACCTCCGTTGCTTCTATTGTATGCCAGAGTCGGGCATCAAGTACATGGATCGCAAGGACTTGTTGACCTTCGAGGAGATGGAGCGGATGCTCTCGGTGTTTGCCGGGCAAGGCATCAACAAGGTCAGGATCACAGGAGGTGAGCCCTTTGTGCGTCAGGGCATTATGGAGTTTCTGGAGTCGATCTCTACCCTACCGGGAATAGATGACATCAACATCACAACCAATGGCACCACCACCAGTCAATACATTGATCGGTTGCAGGCTATTGGACTAAAATCCATCAACCTGAGCCTGGACAGTTTAAACAAAGAGCGGTTTTTTGAGATCACCCGTCGCAATGAATTCGACAATGTGATGGATACCTTCCATCAGCTGTTGGAGACAAGCATCAATGTGAAGATCAATGCTGTGGTCATGGAAGGACGCAACATCGAGGATATCTATCCTATGGTGGCCTTGACCAGGGATCACAAAGTGAGCGTCAGGTTCATCGAAGAAATGCCCTTTAATGGTACCGAAGGTCAGGGCAATACGACCTTCTGGCCGATGAAGAAAATCCTGGAGCATATCAAAGCGGAGTTTCCAAATGTCGAGAAGCTACATGACCCTGCCAACTCTACCAGCAGCAACTATAAGGTCAAGGGCTTCAAAGGTGACTTTGGTATCATAGCCGCATACACGCGTACTTTCTGCGGTACTTGTAATCGTATCCGAATCACACCTCAGGGTACGCTTAAGACATGCCTATATGAAGGTGGTGGCACAAGCCTGAGGGATATCATGAGGTCAGGAGCTTCTGATCAGCAGTTGACGGATCATTTGAAAAAAACCCTCTCCAATCGATTTAAAGATGGGTTTGAGGCGGAGAATGATCGTAAGAATAATCCTGTTTCTGAGTCCATGGCGACCATTGGAGGATAACATAAGTTGGTAGTTGATAGCGGATAGATTGTAGTTCAGATATGTCTCTTAAGTCAGGTAATACAGCATTATTATTAATAGATATTCAGCAAGGGTTGGATGATCATCAATTCTATGGAGGTAACCGCAACAACCCAAATGCTGAGGAGAATATGGTGACCCTACTCCAACATTGGAGAGAACTAAGCCTGCCAGTTTACCACATTCACCATAGCTCTACCAATCCAGAGTCTCCATTACATGCTTCCAAGCCTGGGTTTGCTGTCAAAGAAGGCCTTGAGCCAGTAGGCAATGAGCCTCATTACACCAAAAATGTCAACAGCGCTTTTATCGGCACTAGCCTGGAAGATGACCTGAAGAAAGCCGGGATCGAGACGGTAGTCATCGTCGGGCTCACTACCAACCACTGTATCTCGACCAGCACCCGCATGGCAAGCAATCTTGGTTTCGAGACCTATCTGATCAGTGATGCTACCGCAACGTTTGATCGGTTAGCACTGGATGGCAGCACGATACCTTCCGAGACGATACATCAGGCGGAACTAGCCAGCCTCAATGGTGAGTTTGCCGAAGTGCTCAGCACTAGCGATTTCCTGAGTCGAGCGTAAACCTCCTACATCTATTACAAGAAATGTGACAAAATACTGTCATAGTTCACCGCCAGGTAGAGTAAGCTCGCAAGGTTCCCAAATAGCGTCAGCGGTACCAGCCATATCAGAAAAGTGACGAAAGAGCCTGTATGTAGATAGATCAGAAAATCGAACATCAGCAGACCAAGACTCAAGTCGATCCCTATCTGCCGAAACCATAGGAACGAATACATTTTCTTCAGGCTCCTTATGAAGTTCTCCTTATCACTACAGTAGATCGTGTACACCAAGAAAACGACCAGTACCAGCCAGGTCAGCTGCTTACCCCAGCCATATGAACCCTCGCTTAGCAGCCAATGTTGATCTTTTGCGGTAGCGATAGTCAACCCCGCAAAAACAGCATATACCAGCCAAAACGAGTGCCTTTTCATTCTCTTCATCGTATCAAAGTACTAAAAATATTGGCTGGATGAAATTAGTGACCTTGATGGGTTGATCCGCTCATGTCGCCTGTACACTATTCACTACACCATCAATTCGTCATTCCGGTTTGGAGGTACGACAAAACCGGAATCTGTAGATTGGAAAAACCTCATTACTTTTTGAGTAATGGCCAATGACAGTCTGCTTGCTAATAGTCATCTCTAATATTCCAACTGACAGATTCCTGACTTCCGCTACGCTTCATCAGGAATGACGATCGGTTTTAATACATAACCTGTTTTATTCGTCATTCCGGCCTGCCACCCGTCATTCCGGTTTGGAGGTACGACAATACCGGAATCTGTATATTCGAAGTAGTGGCCAAAGGAGGATATACCTATATCGTTTCGAATGCACGAAGAACTACACTTTACATTGGAGTTACCAGTAATCTCTACCATCGCATTTATCAACACAAACAGGGATATGGATCAAGCTTCACTTCCCAGTACAAATGCGCCGACTTGGTCTACTACGAATTCTTTGAACTTATAGAGGCTGCTATTGATAGAGAAAACCAACTCAAAAAATGGAAGAGGTCGTACAAGGATAATCTGATAGCCAGCTTCAATCCTGAATGGAGAGATTTCTTTGATGAAGTCCAGGATTGTCAAAAGTTGAATCTTCCGGTCAGACGCCACTCATAACTAAGGCTGATGATACACCACTTATCATCCTAGTTCCTAAGTGTCATCGCTATTAACAAGCATACAGATTCCTGACTTCCGCTACGCTTCATCAGGAATGACGGTCTGGTATAATAATTGACCTATTCCATTCGTCATTCCGGCCTGCCTGTCCGGCGAGGCAGGTTTGGAGGTACAACAATACCGGAATCTGTAGGATGACGTACCTCAATGGTTTTAGAGTAAGGACTCCTGATGGTCTGCACATAAATGACCATCTCTGATAATCAGGCAGACAGATTCCTGAATGCAGCTGCGCTGCATCAGGAATGACGATCGGGTAATTGGTTATTACCTACTGAGCTTCCAGCTGAGTCCAAACCATATCAAGTAAGAAAGCAGGAAGATCAGGAAACCGTAAAGAGTGGTGATCAGAGCTACCTTTAACCCTCCCGCCAGCATAGCGGCAGAGATACTTTCCATTTGCTCTATCGCTACAAATGCGGAGTACAAACCAATCAATGTGCCCAGCAGCCCTACAATCAAGCCGAACAGTCCAACTTCTTTGATGTAGCCGATTTTCCGGTAGGTATGGTCATCAGATGTACCGCGAAACACAGGCAGTCCATTGGTCAATGCCACGATGAGCATGGCAACAAAAATCAAAGTGAGGATGCCCATGAACAATGGGCCTCCCGTGTAGAATAATTCCAACATAGCTTTTTAGTTTTAAGATTTACGATGGGGTCAAAACTAGAAGCTACTTCCCCGAATCGTTAGGTAGAATCCGTAGCTAAAGCTGTCATTCGTCGATATTTGACTATAATAATGAAGATATTCATGACATTCGAAGAAAACCGGGATGTTTACTTAAGCACATGAGTCTCAGATCACAGATCATCTTTTGGAGTATTATTTGCCTGCTACTGACCTTTTTGTTTGGACAGAAATGGTCTAGCTATACGGAGGCCTTCTACTTCTCTACCCTCCTATTACCTGTCATTTTGTTGACGTCCTTTTTTTTTAATGCATACCTGGTACCGAGATACCTTCTCACTGGCAGACATTTCCGTTTCGGGCTTTACACCTTCTATTCTGTTATCGCATCACTTTATCTCACGGGGTTCGTAGTGGTTTTCGCGTTTATCTATCTGGCCAATTATCATACGGCTCGTATGAACCCTATCGTTTGGGACGTGGTGTTAATGGGGTTCATCCTTTACTTTGTCGTATTCGCCTATTCTTTTTTTCTCCTTAGCAGGAAAAACCTGTCAAGCACTGAGCGGGTGCAATCACTTAGCCAGGCGCTGGCACTTACTGAGGTCGAGACGATCACGATTACATCCAATCGCAAGCATCACACCATCGCATTGGATGAGCTGCTATATGTCGAAAGCCTTGCTGATTATGTGAAGGTCCATATTTCCGATAGGCCTGCCCGACCAGGCGGGGAGTTGATTACCAAGCAGAAAATCAGTCACCTGGAGAAGCAGCTCCCGGCATATTTTGTCCGCATCCATCGATCATTTTTGATCAACAGCCGCAAGGTAGATAGCCACACAAAAGAGATAGTGGCTATCGGCGGTAACGAGTTACCCATCAGTCGTACCTACAAGCAGGCTGCCCTGGAGGTATTGCATTCCGGTAGGGCGACTCAGAGGGATAAACCTAAGCCGCAGTGATCTGAAATAGATAGCACCTACCTACATCCTTGTCCTCACATTTTACGTTAGCTTTGCATTACCGTTCTTTGACTATATGGGGCCGACCGGAATTGACAGTAAGTGTGAATGATGGGCTTGCATGCAGGGTGGTGAGTGTACACCCTTGAACAATTCGCTTATATGCTAATTGGCGAATCTAATTACGCCATGGCTGCCTAATTCTGAACTAAGTAGGAATTACTAAGGGTCGAACCAAACCGGTTCCCCCAGCCACATCCCGCCAGGTTTCCGTCCTTTAAACCGGATCACGGGGTGTCGACATTTAGGACTGGCTATCGTGATGTTGCTAAGCGGTAGTGAGACTCCAGCAACTGGCAGGTTGAGTGGATTGTTGTTTGTCAGCTCTCCTGCGAGATCCAAAAAGCAACTAAGCATGTAGACGGTACATGATTTCCTTATCTGGACGCGGGTTCGAATCCCGCCGGCTCCACCTTCGCTCGCCGAAGCTCCGCGAATAGCAGAGCGTAGGCGAGCTTTTGTTTTCTTCTCCAAATCAATACGTTATGGCCGCTTCGAGCTACGGTCGAGGAGACACAATGCGACTAAGGTCAATATTTCAAATACCAGTCAAACTTAGCTTGTAGTATTTTTCCCTTTTCGGCTCTCAGAAACCTAAGATAAGCCTCACTGACAGGTGATAGCTTCTTCCCTTTAAGCCAAATCAAACGCCAACTAGTCTTAATGGGCAGGCCCTCGGCTTTTAATATATGTAGTTGTCCGTCGATCAATTCGTTTTTTATACCGATCAAAGGCATGATCGAATTGCCCAGCCCGGCGATGACTGCCTGCTTTACCCCTTCATTAGAGGTGAGTTCCATGCGTTTCCTTCGTTTTCCCTGATACTTTTCAAAGTACTTCTCCATTGCCTTTCGAGTAGCAGACCCTTCTTCCCGGTAGATCAAAGGTTTATCCTCTTCACTTTCCCTCTGATTACTTAATAAGTAAAGCTTATTTTCGATCAATAGCTCTTCCTCAATATCCAGACTATCGGGAATTATGGAGACCAAAGCAAAGTCGATTTCATTCTTTTTGAGGCTTTCTATCACCTTACTCTTGTTCGTCACATCCAGCACCAGGTCAATGCCAGAATTCATTTCAAGAAACTTGGACAAAAAATAGGGTATAACGTACTTGCCCGTAGAAGCTGAAGAAATTTTAAGCTTGCCCGTCAATACACCTTTGTAGGCCTGTGTTTTGTAGTTGATAGTTTCCAATTCCTGTATCACCCGTTCCGCGATGACGCCTATCTCTTTTCCAAAATCGGTGATGTACAATTGTCTTCCGACCACTTCAGTCAGCGGAATGTCAAACTGATCCTGAAAGTTCTTTAACTGAATAGACACGGCCGGTTGTGTCATAAAAAGCTGCTCTGAGGCCTTTGTGATACTCTCGTACTGAATCACCTTGAGAAATATCTGTAGCTGATGAATCGTATAATTCATAATATATGTTTATGCTTATCATAATAAATATAAATAAAAATTTATGAATTACTTTTCTAAACTTTGTCGCACAAACAAAAAAAAGTATGATGACAACTACAGAAGTAATGACCAACGAGGAAATTAAAACGAGCGAACACGATCTCATCAGAGGTGAGTTTTCACCGGAAGACGCACGAGAGATCATCAACTACCTGATTTCCAAAAAAATCAATTTTCATGAAACACGAAATTTCAGTAGCGAAATAAGGTTTGGTGAAGTTGATCACAACTCAATCAAGCGCGCAAAAGAACTCGAGCAAAGCAGAAAGTCGATCAATACGCTGATACAGCAGGCTGAGGGAGAAGGCAAAAGTCTGCGAATATCATCGAACATCTCTATCGAAATCATTTAATCAAGTCAATTCAGATTAACTACTAAAAGCAATGACCCATAACCTGCTTGCACTGATCGCCATATTATCACCAATGTTCTTTATCGCCACGGCCATCGCATCATGGTTTCAACCTGGCATGCGGCCTACATTGGTAAAAAATATGGCAATGGCATCCACCCTATTCAGTATTAGCATTGCCTCAGTGTGCGGCTACTTGGTTTTTCAGCATGATTTACTCCAGACTTCACTTTTGGGGTTCTACGAGATTGGACTCAGTCTTAGACTCGATGCTTTGAGTATTTTGATGCTATTGATGATCGCACTGTTGGGGTTCATTGTGGTACGATTTAGTTTCAATTACCTTGACGGGGATCCCCGTCAAGGCACATTCATAGGACGTCTGGCCGCTACTATCGCGTCTGTTCAGTTTTTGGTACTCTCGGGCAATCTCGGTCTACTATTCATAGCCTGGGTGTTGACAAGTATGTCATTGCATAGGTTACTGATTTTCTATCGAGAAAGACCCGGGGCTATCATAGCAGCACGCAAAAAATTTATCCTGGCCCGCCTGGGGGATGTTTGTCTGTTAGCTGCTTTTGTATTGATTTACATCCAATTTGGCACGGGCAACTTAGAGTCCATATTTCATGCCTTGAAAGTAGAACTTGGGTCCAGTTCAGCCATTGAGGGCATTGAAGCTATAGCCATGCTGTTAGTCTCCGCAGCTTTATTAAAATCTGCCCAGTTCCCCACTCACGGATGGCTCATTGAAGTAATGGAAACTCCAACGCCAGTTTCCGCACTGCTTCATGCCGGATTACTCAATGCAGGCCCCTTTCTCATTATCAGAATGGCCTATGTAATGGAAGCCAGTACTTATGCTCCGATAGTTATGATAGTCATTGGAGGTTTTACCGCACTTTTCGGTTCAGTGGTATTTCTTACGCAAACTTCTATCAAAACCGCCCTCAGCTATTCCAGCATTGCCCATATGGGCTTTAGTTTGATGGTTTGCGGATTCGGAGTTTACCCTGCAGCCATGTTGCATCTGGTTGCCCACTCCTTCTACAAAGCTCATGCATTCTTATCGTCTGGTAGCGTGATTGACGTTATCAGATCATCTAAAGTTAAAGCAGCGAAACGAATAGGTAGCCCAATTAGAATCGCTCTCGGGATTTTTGTCGGGATTACCATTTATAGCGGATTTGCTTTGGGTTGGGGGGTCGATCCAGATAAAGATCTTGCCCTTCTTGCTATTGGTGGCATTATAGTCATGGGGATCTCAAGGCTGATGACATCTGCGCTAGACTCCAACGGCAGCTTCGCGCTCATGATGCGTGCTATTCTCTATTCCCTAATTGTGACTACCGCTTTTTTCGCTCTTGAATCAGGCACAGCTCACCTCCTATCTTCCCAACTGCCGGCTTTAGTTCCGCTCACTTTAATAGAAATAGTCCTGATGGCCTTGATTCTCATTGCTTTTGGAGTGACGGTCTTTGTTCAGATTGCAGGCCCAGCACTTCCTTCCACCGCTTTTTACAAAGCGCTAGCTATTCATTTAAGAAATGGCCTGTATGTCAATACAGTATTTGATCGCTCCGTTCGTGCACTCTATTCACGCGATTCCAGCAAGAAATTAATGATACCCGAAAGTATAGATTACCTCAAGCAACAAGACCCGGCCAAGATTGAGCAGTATAAGCCACAGCCAGCTTAATTTCAGAAAGATTTTATAATCATAGAAGACCGAAAAATGACCAGCAACAATCCATCAACAAATCACATGTCTGATAATTTAACTAACCACCAAGAAAATCTGCTTGACACGCTAAGACAGGCTTGTAAAAAGATTGCACCAGTTTGGCCTTTAGAAAATTTTGTTGCTGTAAATCCATACCTGGGACAAATCGACAAAAAATTTGAAACTGTGGCGCATGATTTGGCGACTGCAGGGGGCATTCAAATGACACTGCCAGTATCTTTCTATCTGCAAAAATTCCGAGAAGGAAAAATCAACTCCGATGACCTTACATCAGTGCTAAAAAAGCATGGTGATAGAGTTGATGTCGCAGAATTTATAAAAAAACTGGAAAGCAACCCCGAAGCATCTGAGCTTACCGAATCGGTACTGTCAGTAGCAGATGTTGCTACACATGTGACCAACAAAGACTGGAAGCGGTTCGTAATATCCCGAGTCTCAACCTGGGCAGCCTCATACTTTGATACTGGCCAGGCTATATGGTCTGCTGCTGATCAAAATGAAGGGATGTTTGCGTCTTGGAAAGCTGAAGCCGCTGTGGATCGAACACCAGAGTTAACTGGACTGAGCGGGTTTAGAAAATTGATCAAGGCGATACCTGACAATCCGTTAGATGCGACTGCATTAGCACTAGAAAAGTTAGGAATCCCAACCAACGGAATACCGATCTATCTACATCGAATTTTACTCTCCGTTGGTGGCTGGTCTGCATATACCGCAAGATTGGACTGGGACAATGTGCTGAATGGCGGACGTGATGGGAAGCAAATTGAGTTTTTAGCCATCCTGACTTGTTGGGAGGCGTGCCTATTGGAAAGTCTCAACAATAAAGAACTGAACAAAAAATGGAATGACACCAAGGAGTTGCTATCAATTGCCCATGCTCGAAACACACTGAACCAACAGTTGGCGCACAAATTGATACTTCAGGAGGCATTTGACCGGACGGCACAGCGTAACATCCTAAAGAAGTTTCAGGGGCAGGAATCCTCAAAAACCAAAAGTAAAAATGCAGCCAAGGTACAGGCCGTCTTCTGTATAGACGTTAGATCCGAAGTATATCGCAGAAATCTGGAGCTTGTTGATGATACCATTGAAACGCTCGGATTTGCCGGTTTTTTTGCTTTCCCTATCAAGTATGTACCCATTGGTCATGAGGAGGGTGAGGCACAATGCCCCGTGCTGCTAAAAACAGGCCCTACGATATTAGAAGAAATACCGGATAAGGAGGATTACCAGAAAGCGTTGAATGGTCGGATTATGCAACGGCATTTTCAGCAGGTTTGGAAATCCTTCAAATCAGGAGCAGTCACTTGTTTCAGCTTTGTCAGTCCAATGGGCTTGTCTTATCTACCAAAGCTGTTTACGGATTCATTTGGGTTGACCAGACCAGTACCACACCCCATTCAAAACGGTATTTCGGATAACATTCTAAAAAAACTAAGTGTTAGCCTGGAAAGCAGGGAGCATAAAGATGAAACTGCCGGTATCCCTCTGGACCAACAAATCCAAATGGCCAAAAATGCATTGACGGCTATGTCATTAACAGACGACTTTGCCAACTTCGTCCTCATCGTAGGGCATGGCTCGACAATGGTCAACAACCCTCACGCCACAGGATATGATTGCGGAGCATGCGGAGGGCATACCGGAGAAGCCAATGCACGTGTGGCAGCAGCAGTGCTCAATAATCGGAAGGTAAGGGCCGGCCTTCAAAAAGAGGGTATTTTCATTCCGGTAGAGACGACCTTTCTTGCATGCCTTCATGATACCACTACTGATGAAGTGAGCATCTTCAATGAGCAGGATGTTCCGAGCGAACAACATGGACTTTTGCAAGGATTGAAAAAATCCCTTGCAGCCGCTGGAATAGCGACACGAACAGAACGTTCATTTCGCATGACCAATGACCCCAAATCAGATGTTCATAAATCTATTGTAATGAAAAGTAAGGACTGGTCTCAGGTACGACCTGAGTGGGGGCTTGCAGGATGTAATACATTTGTTGTCGCACCTCGCGAGAGAACCAAGGGCATTAACTTTGAAGGTCAATCATTTCTACACTCCTATCAATGGGAACGGGATTCAAATTTTTCTGTTCTGGAGTTAATCATGACAGCACCCATGGTAGTCACCAGTTGGATCAACCTACAATATTACGGTTCCGCTGTAGACAATTTGAATATGGGTTCTGGTAATAAAACCCTTCACAACGTAACAGCTGGTGTGGGTGTTTTTGAAGGTTTTTCAGGTGATCTACGGGTTGGATTGCCTCTCCAATCCATTCATGACGGAGAAAAATACCAACACGAGCCTTTGAGGCTCAATGTGATAATAGAAGCCCCTAAAGAAGCAATGAACGCGATTCTTGAAAAGCACAAAATGGTGAGAGACCTCTGTGATAATGGTTGGCTTTATCTATTCGCCATGGATGAAAATGGTAAGGTGTCACATCGCTATTTAGGAGACTTCTCGTGGGAGGATTCAAATGTCACAGCTGCCTAATTGTCGTTGGCTATAACAATGAATTGATGGTCCATGTCTTGGTAGAGCACTGTCGGGTAGCAACAAAAAGCCAGACCCTCTTCGGCCATTAAAGTATTGTTACTCATCCAGCCATGAAACAGGATGCTTTTTCGCTGTATCGATGAATGCACTCCACTCCTCCGTATCAAACTGATCCACCCTATCGGCAAATGCATCGACCAGCACTCCTGCCTCTGATAGTCGCTTTTGCTCCTGCTCGGACGGTGGCTCTAGTCTTGATTTGGCAATCGACATCACCTCTCCCAACTTAGAATAGGCCGTGACTTCCAACGTCTGCCAGGCACCTACCTGACGATCAGGGCGCGGGGTTCTACCCATGGCTTTCACTTCTTCTATTTTGGATTTGATGGCAGCTACTTCCTTCATCAGCGCATGATCTTTAGCATAGTCCATCGCCATCAATTGTTGCTCCAGCTTATCTACTCGCTGCATCTTGTCATCCAATCCATTCAAAGCCCCGGATAGTTTTGCCACATGCATATCCACCTCTTTCTGATAAGCATATAACGCTTCATCTACAGCAGGGTCCAAATCGAACCTTGGATCCGGGATGATTTTCACGGTAGTGGTATCGGCGGTATTCTCATCCGTTACCACAATCGAATAGGTGCCCGGTAATACAGGGATGCCCCGGGAATACTCATGCACCCAGGCACCAGGTAGACTGGCTCCCCGCTCGTCCAGCCGCCAGATGATATAGTTCAATCCGGTTTGAAGATCAGTAGCTTCCAACTCATTGATCAATCGCTGGTTACTATCGTAAATTGACACACTGACGGCACTAGTTTTACTGGCATCTTTAATGAAAACCGGGATCTCTGTTTTCTGAAAAACTTTGTTCTCCCCTTCAAAAGTCGTGTTGAATCCTGACCAGATGTTGCCGGGAGGGTTGATGAACAGCCCTTTTACCTGCACCGCATCATTCATAGGTAGCGCGGTGATAGGTTTCGTAATGCGCTTACCGGCTATTTCACGCAAGGTGAGCAAATCGTCCAGCACCCAAATAGCTCGACCAAAGGTGCCCACGATAAGGGCTGATTCTGTTTGCTGAATTTTCAAGTCCATGGTCGATACGGATGGAAACCCATTGCCAAACTGTGTCCAGGTTGCTCCTGCATCTATACTCACCCACAAGCCGTTTTCAGTCCCCAAAAACATTAAGTTAGGCTCCACGGGATCCTGTATAAACGAGAGGGCATAACCATTGACATCAGAGCCATCGACTACCCGTTCCCATGATTTCCCATCGTTGGTCGTTTTAAAAAGATAGGGCGCATAGTCGCCTTTGCGGTAGTTGTTGACCACCATCCAGGCAGTCTGTGCATCATAGGTCGACGCGCTGATGCGTGCGATCCAGGCTTCTTTCGGCATGCCTTTCACGTTAGCGGTCAGGTTGGTCCAGCTACTACCTCCGTCTTGGGTCAGGTGCACCTGTCCATCATCCGTACCCACCCATACCTTATCATTTTCTATAGGACTGGGCGCTATCGCCAATATACTGTTGTACATTTCCGCACCGGATAGGTCTAAGGTCAACCCACCGTAATCTCCTTTTTGGTGATCGGGGTTGTTGGAGGATAGGTCGGGCGAGATGATTTGCCAGGTGGCACCTTTGTCCCTCGATACATGCAGGTATTGTGAGCCGTAGTAGACCCCATTCTTATCAAATGGATCCGTGGCAAAACCCGCATTCCAGTTCCAGCGCAACTGCGTCTCTGCATCAGGGCCCGGAGGCTTGATGCTGAGGTAGTATCCCGTGATCCTATCGTAGCGGTAGAGGTCACCATTTTGTGACGTTCCGTACCCGAATCGTGAATTGTCAGGGTCAGGTGCAATGTAGAACCCATCACCACCTACGAGGTACTGCCAGTAGAGCGTACGAATGCCTCCACGCTTCCAGGTGTAGGCCGGCCCTGACCAGTTACCATTGTCCTGCATGCCGCCGTAGACATTGTAAGGACGATCCTCGTCTACATTGATTTGATAGAATTGGGCTACCGGAATGGTCTCCGCAAAGTACCAGCTCTTGCCATGGTCGTGGGTGATGCCAATGCCTCCATCACCCCCAATGATAAAATGCTCAGGGTCATTGTCATCCATCCAAAAGGCATGAAAATCTGCGTGAATTCCCTTGGTCTCGTCAGCGGGGATCATCGGGGTGGGATCAAAAGAGATGCCGCCATCATAGCTCACCGAAAGCGGCTGATAGATATTATACAAGCGATTGGCGTCTTTGCTATCTACCGCCAATTCCTGAAAGTAAAAAGGTCGATTGTTGGTAAATCGAGGATTGTCATTAATCATCGTCCATTGATATCCACCATCGTCGCTGCGGTAAAGCGCGTTCTTGCTGGCTTCTACTTTCGCATAGATACGTTTAGGGTTGGAAGGTGCTATCGCCAATCCGATTCTTCCCAACTCGCCGGCAGGTAACCCTTCCGTCTCCCCAAGTTGCTGCCAACTGTCTCCTCCATCAACCGTCATGTAAAGGCCTGAGCCAGCACCACCTGATGTGAAATAGTACGGCGTGCGTCGGTGCTGATATAGCGCAGCAAAAAGCTTATTGGGATTGGCGGGATCCATGACCAGATCCGCAATACCAGATTGATTGTTGCTAAAAAGGATCTTCTTCCATGTCTTGCCGCCATCTGTTGTTTTGTATAAACCTCGATCTGCATTGGGGTTGAATGGATCTCCCATCGCACCTACATACACGACTTGTGCGTTGGTAGGGTCAATGCGGATGCGGTGGATCGTTTTTGTTGCTTCCAAGCCAAGATGCGACCAGGTCTTACCACCGTCCAGACTTTTGAAAACACCCATACCCAGGTTCATAGAGTTTCGGGGGTTGCCTTCACCAGTTCCTACCCATACCACATCAGGATTGTCCTGCTGTATGGCGATGGCGCCAATGTTTTGTGTGGGCTGTTCATCGAACACCGGCTTCCATGCTGTGCCTCCATTCTCTGACTTCCATACCCCTCCGGAGGCCGCTCCTACGAATATTATTTTAGGGTTAGACTGCAAGGCATCTATGGCCGTAATCCTACCACTCATGTTGGCGGGTCCAACATTTCGGATCTTCAGTGATTGCAGTTGATCCATTGGCAAGGGCTGGGACCAACTTAGGAGGCAAATGAATAAAGCGCTAAGGGATAGTATGATTCGTTGTAGCATGGCAATTCTGTTGATTTTGAAAGTTAGCACTCAATTGAAAAACAGGACTCACCTCCCATCACTTTTTGATCTTAGCGGGGGTTGAGAGCGCAAGAGCTGGCATTTAGTCTGGGAGGCCGGGAAGAAGGATACAATTCTTCTCTACTGGAATAGATCAGGTAAAGGGCCTACCAGTTGTTGACTTCTTGAATCAATGATTTGACATGATCATTAAGTCCTTCGATGTGATGGTGTCTCTTTGTTCTTCTTAGTTTTCCCACGATATCGCTGGAATCTTGCAGCAGGCGAAAAATAATTCCATTGCTCAATTTTCTTTTTGCATCACCCCATGATGAGCCCTTCTCATCACTGCCTGGAAGACCATTTTCCATGTAAGCAGCCAAATATTTCTCACGTTTGGAGACATCCATTTCTTTCATAAAACAAGCCAAATCATACCATATGGAACCTTTGCTCACGTACTCCCAGTCAATAATAAAAGGTATGTGGCGATCAACTACGACAATATTGGAAGTCTTAAAATCACCGTGAATCAAGACGCTGTTCTCTCTGTCCACACTGCAATCATTGACGATGCTGTCTCTGTCTATTTTTGATAATGCAGAATGCCATTCCCTCAAACTAACTTCAGTCATGTCAATATTTATTGCTGACAGATTCTTGATAAAGCTATCAAGCAGGTTGGCAATCGTATCCTTCCCATTGGCATAGCTTAGCTCAACGCCATCGACCCGTGCCAGGGACTGATGAACAGAGTGTAAATCCTTTAATACCTTAATAACCACATTATCGACGGTTTCATTAGTCTCTTCCCTAATGAAATCCCGCAATGAAATACCCTCGATAAATTCATGGATAATGAAATGCTTATGATGTCCTACGAGCTTTGGCTTATTAACATGTTCAAGTTTTGATAGAATTATGGAGCCTTTAAGCTCCCTACTTAACTCACCCTTGTTCCTAAGGGATTTGACTAAAAAAACCTGACGAGTGTTTCTTACATTAAAGGCTTTGACATGTGGATGGCCATGCTTTACTAGTCTCAGAGAATCTATTCTTACGTTGGAGCCAAGAATATTTGGAACGGCAACATATTTAATGAGCAGAGTACCAATTTTATTGCGAATCCAATAACCTACGTGACGGAAAACATAAGCCAGTTTTTCACTCATAAACCTCCACGATCATCTCTATCTCTACGGATTGTCCTCTGGGAAGTGAGGCCATACCTACTGCCGCACGAGCATGTTTTCCTCGCTCACCGAAAATCTCAACGATCAAGTCCGAAAAGCCATTGATCACTTTAGGCTGATCCACAAAATCAGGATCGGAGTTGACCATACCCAATACCTTGACCACTCGTTTAACCCGATTGAGGTTACCGAGCATGTCCTTGAGTACAGCCATTTGATTGATCGCAGTAAGTCGCGCTCCTGCATAGCCCTCTTCGATAGACACCTCCTGTCCCAACTTGCCATGAAGCTCAGAACCATCGGCTCCTTTAGGCCCTTTTCCAGCCAGGAAAATAAGGTTCCCTGTTTGTACTCCGTTGACGTAATTAGCAACGGGCTTAGGAGGTTCCGGTAGGGTAATACCCAACTCGGCTAGCTTAGCCTCGGGATCATATCCGCTTGGAGGTGTATTAGTAGCTACCGGCGCAGTGTTCTCCTGAGTTGCGGCGCTAGAGCATCCTACGGCTATCGCCAATAGTATAAAGGCTATGAGTTGATTGGTATGTGTCATGTTGGTCAATTTACATGGAGTCCTGGAGAGAACTAGTCAAATATTGCATTTAGTGGCCTTGGTGATAAAAAAACCTCCATCTCTAAATTAGACTTTAGTTAAAAGATTACACAAGGGATTCCAAAGCCTCAACTAATCCGTCAATATCTTTCTTAGTGATATAAATAGCCAATGAGATACGAAGGGCATTGAGCCCAAAAGTAGTCATGGGTCGGCAGTCTATGCCTTCCTTTTCGAAAAGTAGCTCTTTGACCTCCACTACATCCTTACCCACGACTTCTACTACCTGAATTGCCGCTGACAGTTCATCAGCCTCCGGACTTTTCAATTTAAATTTTGGATTGTCTTCGAGCTTTGATCTAAAGTAAGTCTTGAGCTCATACGAGCGTTGAGTGATTTTATCACCTCCTATCTGATTGTGATAATTCACTGCCTCTCCCATACCGAGCAATTCCGGTAGGTTGCGCGTATTGTAATTCTCGATACGCCTGATGCTCTCATCATGATATCCTCGGCAGACGACCAAAGGCTTTAAGTATTTCTGACTCTCTTGTCTGGCATAGAAGAAGCCAATTCCCTTTGGGGCAAAAAGCCACTTGTGCGCACTTGCTGTATAGAAGTCACAACCCAGGTCATGCAGGTCAATTTTGAACATACCCGCAGACTGTGCAGCATCAACAGCCACAAGAATACCACGGTCATGTGCCATGGCTGACACCTCCTTTACCGGTAGGATCATCCCATTGGTATTCACGATGTGGCACATGGAGATCACCTTTGT
Organism: Cyclobacteriaceae bacterium; assembly: GCA_965229505.1. Taxonomy (GTDB): domain Bacteria; phylum Bacteroidota; class Bacteroidia; order Cytophagales; family Cyclobacteriaceae; genus UBA6059. The sequence goes on along the minus strand of OZ245881.1, from coordinate 2,815,497 downwards.
GCGTGGTGTGATCGCTTCGCGATAAGCCTCCACCAGCTCCTCTACACTTTGAGGCAAAATAGGCAACACGGGTCTAACTATTTTGATCCCCTTTGACTCCTGCCAGTACTTCCATGGAATCGCTCCGCTGGTATGCTCGTGATCTGCCAGAATCACCTCATCCCCGGGCTGAAGCTCGATGCTTTGAGCAATAAGGTTCATACCTTCAGTGGTATTGTGAGTAAGTGCAATTTCCTCGTTGGACACGGAAAACAAATCAGCAATGGACTGTCTCGTCTGCTCGATTTCCTCCTTCCATCCTCCCCACATGTATTTGGAGGGGAATGAGTCGAGTAGGTCACGGTACTCGTTGGTCTTAGTACGCACTACATCTGGGCAAGAGCCCAACGAGGCATTATTGAAGTATTTCAACCCTGGCGCAAAGCGAAATTGCTCTTTCACCGATTCCCAGTAGGCCTCTCCATTGCCTTTCGGGATCCAGGGCAAGTTCTCTTTCTTCCTATCGGAAAAATCAGAATTGGCAGCAACTGCAGGAAATACGGCTGGCAGTGCCATACCCGTGAGCAGTGATTTGGTGAATTTTCTACGGCTGTTTTGGCTCATGACAATAAGGTTTACTCTATTGCAATGTAAGAAATTCAATGTATCAGAAAGGGCTTTTTTGAAAAGCGGTGGTACGAGCAATAGGCTTCTAAACCACCTCCATCTCACCATCCACCTCTGACTTCCAAGCCAAGATTCCACCTTCCAGATTGTACAGATTATCAAAGCCGTGGCGGGTTTGAAGTAGCTCGATAGCCTTAGCACTGCGCCCTCCCCCTTTGCAGTGCAACACCACCTTTTTGTCTTTGGATATTTCCGGCAAGTGATTGACAATCACCCCAACCGGAATGTGCAGGCCTCCGAGGTTGGAGAACTCATATTCATAGTTCTCACGCACATCAATGAGCTGAAAGTCATGATTAGCATCCTGCCAGCTTTTTAGCTCCTTGACCGTGATCGAATTGATTTCATTAGCTTCAAGCTGTTTGACACCACAAAATTCATCATAGTCGATCAGCTCGGTAATTGTTGGGTTGTCACCAGAGATCGGGTTGTTGGCCTCCTTCCGAACGTTCATCGTGCGGGTGCTGAAGTCAAGCGCATCGAAAAGGAACAGCTTTCCTGCTAAGGGCTCCCCCATGCCTGTCACTACCTTGATCGTTTCGGAGGCCTGCAAGCTCCCGACGATTCCCGGTAGGACGCCCAGCACGCCTCCTTCGGCACAACTCGGCACCATACCCGGAGGCGGTGGAGTTGGGAAGAGGTCGCGGTAGTTTGGGCCCTTTTCCCCGGTAGGGAAGGTATAGTTGAAGACGCTTACCTGACCTTCGAACTGGAAGATCGAGGCGTAGATATTAACCTTATCGAGCAATACACAAGCATCATTGACCAGATAGCGGGTTTGGAAATTGTCCGTGCCGTCCGCGACTACATCATAGTCCCTGATGATATCCAGCGCATTGGAGGAGTCCAACCTTAGATTGTACTCATGAAACTCGATAGCAGGGTTTTGTGCCTTGAGCTTTCGAATGGCAACTGCCGTTTTTGGTTGATTGATGTCGTTGGTATCGAAGAGCACCTGGCGCTGCAGGTTGGTCTCGTCCACCGTATCAAAATCGACTACCCCTATAGTGCCTACACCTGCTGCGGTCAGGTACTGGAGTAGCGGTGCACCAAGGCCTCCTGTACCCACCACGAGCACTTTCGCATCTTTCAACTTCTGCTGTGTCTCCACACCAAAGTTGGGCAAGTTGAGATGGCGACTGTACCTGACGAGTTCCTGATTGGTGAGTTTCATAAGCGGCTTATTATGATAAAGGTATAAACTGCTTTGGGAAAACAACAGTTCTAATGAATTGCTAAATTACATATGTGGATGAGGAGCGAAACTAACTGTAGCTGCTCGCGGTTAATCCACCAACGAAGTATACGATATGGAAAAGTCCTTTTCACATCTCACCAAGACCGGTGATCCTACCATGGTAGATGTCGGCGCTAAGCAGTTGTCGAAGCGCATTGCGGTAGCGCAGAGTGTGGTAATACTCGACCCTGAGATCATCGCCAGATTGGAAAATGATGAGATACATACCAAGAAAGGACCTGTCTTCCAAACGGCGATCCTGGCTGGCGTAATGGGTGCCAAACGGACGCCAGATTTGATACCCTTGTGCCACCCGATCGGGCTCGACAGCTGTCATGTGGAGATCATTCTCAACGAAGCGAAAGAGGTGGTCATCACCTGCACTGCGACAATCGTGTCGAAAACCGGGGTAGAGATGGAGGCGCTGACAGGCGCGTCAGTGGCTGCACTCACCATCTATGACATGTGCAAGGGATTCTCGCACAACATCCAGATCAAGCATACACAATTGATGAAAAAAACAGGAGGAAAAAGTGACTTTGAAAGAGCATAGCAAGCATACAAAATTAGTCAGGCCGTCAGGAGGCAAATTTGGAACCACAGAACTCGCCTTCTTAGGTGCGCCTTGCGGCGTGATCCAAGACCTTACCAGAAAAATAGCTGAAGCGAGAGGAGCGCAATATCTCATCGGTTATGTCGATGCTGACCATGGCGAGGGCGCAACACCAAACAGCTTTCATAGGGCCTACACTGATAAAATCTCCTTGCATGAAGTACAGTTTGTGCATAGCGATTTGACCTACGATTTTCGTGGTGTCTTCGCCGACTCAGACTTAGTGCTGGTCAATGGCAATCACTTCCCAGCCGATCAGCAAGTGGTCATTGTCAATGCCAAGAAGGAAGAATCGCTGAGTAGAAAGCTAGATCGACTTACGGATGTCAAGCTCATCCTTCTGGACGAAGGTATGACAGCTCCTTTTGATTTTATTCAAGCGCATCTCAAAGACAAACCGAACATACCAGTGCTGAAAATGGGAGACCTTGAAGGTATCCTCCAACAAATTGATCAGCTGATGGCTGACGCCAGGCCGGTCATCAAAGGACTGGTCTATGCCGGTGGACAGAGCATGCGAATGGGCCGTGATAAAGGTGCCATCGACTATCATGGCAAACCGCAGCGCGAGCACGTTGCTGACCTGCTTTCGGAGGTGTGCGATGAGGTCTATATGTCGGTACAGCCTGGGAGTGATATCGATACGCGCTACGCCAGGCTCGAAGATAGTTTCATGGATCTTGGCCCCTATGGTGGGCTGCTCTCTGCCTTTCGCCATGATCCCAATGCCGCCTGGCTAGCCCTCGCCTGCGATGTACCTTTGGTAGATCAGCATGTACTGAAGCTATTGACAGAACAGCGCGATACTTCTAAGTTTGCGACCTGCTTCCACAGTCCGGCGACTGGCCACCCTGAGCCGATGATCACGATCTGGGAACCGCGCATGTACCAGCGCCTCCTCTACTTTCTGTCTATCGGTCATAGCTGCGTGCGCAAGGTGCTCATCAATAGCGATATCAATGAGCTTGATGCCCCGAGCCCCGAAGTACTGACCAACGTCAACACACCGGAGGAATACGAGCAGGTACAGCGGCTGATCCATGGCTAGGGTGACTGCCATTGTGTTAGCGGCAGGCCTTTCGTCGCGCATGCATGGCCGACAGAAGCTCTTTCTCCCCTACCGGAATAACACCATACTCGAGCAGGTAGTTACTGAGCTACTCGATTCTAAGGCTAGTGAGGTCATCATCGTGTCAAGTCCTTTGACCCACGATCAGATTAAGGCCATGCCCCTAGCGGGAATCACTTTACTTTGTAATCCTAACCATAAGCAAGGCATGACGACCACTATCCAAAAAGGGGTAGAAGCGGCGGGTCCAGCTACGGATGGCTTTATGATCTGCCTGGGTGATATGCCACGGATTACCAGTCAGGAATATGACGAGTTGTTGGTTCGGTTTAGTGCAAAATACCACGAGAACCCAAAGAGCATATTGCTCCCCTTCTATCAAGGCAAAAAAGGGAACCCTGTGATCTTCTCCTCCTTCTATCGGGAAGCCATACTTACCCACACGGATATAGAAGGCTGCAGAGGTATTGTCCAGGCCAATTCAGCGCATCTCACCAAAGTGGAAATGCAAAATGATCATGTGCTGGTCGACGTGGATACACCTGGGGATTATGAAGAGCTTCCTGATTTGTGAAGAAGCCGTTAAAACGGTTCTTGAGAGAGTGATTTTATAGCTTTCCACCAACTAGTCATCCCGTCAGGGATCATATACTCACAGAAGTGCTTGACCTGCTGGAGGTATAAGATGCCTCCGGCATGACGGTGCTGGAGAGTGCAGTGGAGATTTCATTGTTTAATAAGAGATATAACGTAAGGATTATCCAATCCTGGCCATTTTTGGTTCAGAGAATATGTCTCCACTCTCTCAACCATTTCGTAAAATGTAAGGCTATCATCCAGTAATTCTACTTCATGAGCAAGTTCTCCATTGAAGATAAACTGGGCTGTACCAGATTCCAAAGGACGGTTACTGTATCTATTGAAACTATTGAAAATTTGATTGTTGACAAGATCAAGTGTATCGATATCTCCATTTCCAAAATCAAAGTAATAAGTTTCAAATGAGCCACTCATCTGAAATCCAATTAAATTCATATTATCCTTTTCAAGAAAAATCATTTCTGATCTACCGAATGAAAGCAGCGTATTTTCACCCGAGGGTTCAGTGATTCCATCAGAAGTGAACAATACCCTGAGACTATCTATATTATAGTCTTCCTTGTCGAATATATCTGATCCTTCAGCGTCAGATATCGAGTAAAATAAAATTGTAATTGAGCTTAAAGGGGTACTTCGCAATGGTCCTACTTCAGGCACCTCATTTTCATCACCACATGACCCAAGCCCTAGGCTCAGTACCAAAATTATCACAATCAGTCTCATTATATGATAACGCTTTATTAAGAGTCACAAAATTAAATATAGTGAAATGATACAATTGTAATATTGCTCTGAATTATTATTCTAAGAGGAGGACGGAAGCCCTAACAAAACCGTTGAAAAGGTTCTTGAGAGAGTGATTTTCATAGTCATGAAGTGCTGTGGCGCTAGGCACCTGTTACATTTGCTACTCACCAGATTCCCAAGTCTCGGTCATCCGCGCCCTTCTGGCGCAGGCTCCCCTCGCAAGGGAATGACGACAACTTAAAGGAATGTCATTCCCTTGCGACTTTGCGAAGCTTAGGAGACTTGGGAATCTCAAGCTCTACGCAACAAAAACCTCAATAACTATTCACCTCCTTCGCACATCTGTTCCCTGACTCGATGGCGCCCTGAATCCAGCCATGGTAGGCCGAGGCATGCTCGCCCGCGAAGTGGATGCGGCCTTCGGGTTTGATCAGTTCTGGTAAGACACCCGTCATCTGTCCGCGAGTACCGATGCTATGTGCACCAAGTGCCCAGGGATCTTCTTTCCAGCATTTGGTAACGCCACCCTCCAGATGATCATTCAATCCCGGGAATACATCATTGACATGCTTCGCAGAATACTTCAGTCGTTCGTCGGCTGACCAGTCAGTAATTTTCTGAGAGTCATCGTTCTTAAGATAGGCAGCTATCAAGCCGCGCTGAGAATCCACTTCATAGTTGGGATCCCAAATCTCACTGGGCAGATCGGTGGCAGCAAATCCGTTGTAGCCTTCCTTTTTCCAATAGCGATCATCCACTTGCATAGCCGTCCTTGACAAATCCCAGTAGCTCATTTCATTAATTGCCTTTTGTTTGGCAGGAGAAAGTGAATTCAAAAAGCCCATCTTCTTGACGATGGTCAATGGGAATCCACAAATGACCCGATCCGCTGATAATGTACTTCGCTCACCATTTCGGGATACCGTGACCTCAACCCCTGATTCGTCCTGTCGGACGTCAAGCACCTTGGTCCCATATTGGATGAGACCTGAAAGCTCTTCTGCCATTCGAGTCGGTAAGAGATCGTTACCTCCGACGATCTTGTTGCGTGTAGCACCAAAAGATAGATTCAGCTCTCTGATCAACTCCAGCATCGACATACCCATGCCTTTTTCGGTCTCCCAACCTACCATCAAAACATCCGCAATTGACGGACTATACCCTTCTGCCAGGAGATACTCTTTGAACGAGTATTTGTCGAATCCAGCGATTTCTGATGGGGGCCAGGCCAAGTCTTTCGGGTCACCGACTTGTGACATGATCTTTCCGAAAGGCGTGGTGGAGATACCGCCCCAGCCCATCTCTAGTTCTTTAGCAGTCAGTTTCGTGGGGTATTCTGATAAGGGTGCCGGAGAAGTGGCCGTATAATCAATCCGCTTCCCAGCCATCATATGGATGTACTTACCCTCGGCTGGGTTGAAAGGGTGGAGCTTGAGTCCATACTTATTGATGTACTTCATCGTCCACTCATGATCCTCAGGAATACGCGCAGCTCCCATGTCGGCGTACAAGCCATTGGCAAAGCCTTCTCGTTGTGTCCTGATCCTACCCCCTGCACGCAACTGCCCTTCCAGGACGGTCACGTCGTGTCCTAAGGCACGTAGCTCTATTGCTGCCGACATTCCCGATACACCTGCTCCTAGAATCAATACTTTTTGAGGGGCCCCTCTTCTGAGCGACCATGGATCATTGATCGATAAGGCTTGAAGTGGCTGGGTCAATGTGGCTCCAGAGAGCAATGCGCTGAGTTTAAGAAATGTGCGGCGAGATTGTCGTTTGGTCATTGCGGTAGCATTAGAAAAGTGGAAATCAACTTTGAATCTAATTGAGATTTCTATGCCATCAAAAACTTACACACTCGGCTGCCGCCAAATGCAAGAAAGTGGCCGTGAACAACCCGATTGTGTCACATTCCGGTAGGCTATAGCCGGGATAAACAGAAATGTGGTGAACATCCGCGCTGTTCCTTCCAACTTACTCCACCTTTGGTTAATTTGCATACATGGATCAGTTCGTGGTATCGGCGCGTAAGTACAGGCCTCTTGGGTTTGATGAGGTGGTGGGGCAGTCTCACATCACTACTACGCTCAAAAATGCCATCGACAACAACCAACTCGCTCAGGCGCTCCTGTTCTGCGGTCCCAGAGGCGTGGGTAAGACAACTTGCGCCAGGATACTGGCCAAGATGATCAATGGGTTTGAGAGTGATAATCCTCTGGAGAACTCTGCCAATCTCAATATCTATGAGCTGGATGCTGCGTCCAACAACTCTGTAGAAGACATTAGAAACCTGATCGATCAGGTGCGCTATCCACCTCAGCAGGGTAAGTACAAGGTCTATATCATAGATGAGGTGCACATGCTCTCCAATGCGGCCTTCAATGCTTTTTTGAAGACGCTGGAAGAGCCTCCGAGCTATGCCATCTTCATATTGGCGACTACCGAGAAACACAAGGTCATCCCTACGATCCTGTCGAGATGTCAGATTTATGATTTCAACAGGATTGAGATTGCCGATATTTCAATTCAGCTCAAGTCGATCGCTGAAAAGGAAGGGATCACTACCGAGGATGAAGCGCTGCATCTGATCGCCCAGAAGGCAGATGGCGCAATGCGCGATGCACTCTCGATCTTCGACCTGATCGTCACTTTCTCATCCGGAAGTAATATTACTTATCAGGATACGATCAAGAACCTTCACATTCTTGATTATGATTATTTCTTCAAAGCGACCGATCAGATATTGGGAGAGGATTCATCTGGCATTTTACTGCTATTTGATGAGATCCTTAAGCATGGCTTTGATGGTCACAACTTCCTCATAGGACTTGCTGAGCATTTTAGAAACCTCCTGGTCTGTAAAGACCCGCAGACTATTGAACTAATGCAAGTGCCCGGTGGCGTGAAAGAGCGCTACGGCAAGCAAGCCCAGGAGGCAGCCAAGGGATTGGTCTTATCCGCGCTCAACATTATCAATCAGGCTGATATTCAATATAAGGCCAGCAAGAATCAGCGGCTCCACATTGAGATCACGCTACTGAAGCTGGTTAACCTAAAAGCTGCGATCAACCTCGCCAGCCTTCCTGCGAATGGGAATGGTGAAGAGGTAAAAAAAAAAGTAGCGTAACACCGGGCACCAGCCCAGCCGAAGCTTCAAAGACATCTTCGACGGAAAATGCTGCCGTATCCAAGCCAGCCGGTGCTGCCACCAGCCCTCCATCGGTACCTACCGGAAATGCGACCCCAGCTGAAACAACAGCGCAATCAACTGCCATCAAGTCAAGACCGGATCGCAAAAGACAAACCCCAAGTCTGAGCAATATCACCATTCCTTCGCCTGAGCAGGCTAAACCTTCTGATCAAGAAGGAAAGGACCTTCCCGAAGATGAGAAGAAAAATGAAGCAGTAACGCTGGACGCGCTGAAAGTGGCCTGGGAAGGCTTCAAAGAAAAGCGGATGTCGAGCGCAGAGGCTAATGAAAGCGATCGTATCATTCTCAATAAGGAGCTCAATCTAAAGGAAGACAAAACGGTAGAAGTGATTATCACCAATCAGCTGGAAAAGGATATCCTTGGGAGGTTTGAGACGGAACTGACCCAGCATCTACGAGAGGAGCTGAGCAATGATTTCATCAAAGTGACCACCAAACTGTTGGAAATAGAGGCGTCTAAAAAGCTCTACACCAGTAAGGATAAGTTTGAGCACATGCTCAGCCAGAATAGCAACTTGCAGCTGCTGCAAGAGAAGCTGGGGCTGGACTATGATTCTTAAGCTAGAAATCTACTAGAACTACTTTCGGTCTTATCCTAGAGCGGACGCTCGTAGAGGGCAGTCACTTTGCAAACACGCCAGAGTTGGCGTCAGCTTTGTTACTAGTTATCTTTCAATTTTGGAGGGTTCAACCAAAATACAATTGACCCGAGTATCAATGCAATGGATGTTACTAATGTAATTACTAAGCTCAACCAGAAAAAATCATAGTCCAAAAATTCCATTACAATCAACCCCAAGAGAAAAGGTGTGAAAATCCCTAATTTCATAATATTTGAAATCTCGAACTTTCTGACCATCATCCATTCAAAACAGCTAAACAAAAAGAGCCCAGGTAAAACTACGATCGGTATAAACAATAAGTATAGACCGTCATTCGATTTACCCCAGGGAAACCAGTCTATTAATAATGAAATCAAATAACCGGAGTATACAAAAGCTATAACCTTGCTAATCATCAAGGTTATAAATAAACCCATCCTCAATTTTGTCATAGCTGTCTTCCTGCCACTATTATCTATGTTTGGGATCAATATTTCATCTTTTATGCTTTTTCTGGGTTATTCTAAGTCTTATGGGAGACTTAGAATTTATCAATGAATATCTAGTGTCTCTGACACGGTTAACTATTGAATAAGTTCGATATCCAACAAACCTTTTCTACCTGCATAGGTACTTGCACTTGAGTACATGTAGTCTTCTGGTTGACAGACTACTCTAGCCTCCACAGGATTGTTGTGAATGTAATCAAGCTTCTGTTCCATGAACTTATTGGATAGCAGTTGTTCGGCATGATTATCCTGTTTCCAGAATTGATACTTCTTGTTGTTTCTATTTTTTGAACCCGCTGATCGGAATATCCAAAGCATCCAATTTCTCCTACTCTCTCGATTATTGCCTTCTATCATTTTGATAATGCTGGAGGAAGTAAACTTCTTGAAGTCTCTTACAATATCTGAAAGCTGCATTCCATTTTCCTTTCTGGATATGATCAGGTGCATATGATTGGACATAATCACCCAAGCATGTATGACTAAGCCTTTCTTCTCTTGGCAAAACTGAAGACTTTCCAAAAGCACTGAACGATAATCCTCCCTGGTAAATACATCTATCCACTCTACAACCGTAAATGTCACAAAATAATAGCCGAGCGGATCATTAAACTTGTATGCAGACATCACCTAAATGTAACAAGATCCAGTCTAGTAGCCCGTGTCGCAGACACTAAAGATCATCGAACCTTTCAAGTCTCCTAAGAAGACTTAAAAGAACTTAAGTGGAAGGTACTTCCGCGCTAGGGTCTGTTGGGATCAGGGCTGATAAAAGTAACAGAACCAGAACTATCAAATATTATTTGACATTGAAAAGATACCCCTGACGGCATTTCATAATCATAAAACAACTCTCCTTGAAAAGTTCTCTTGTATAAAGGAGACCCCATAATGGTTAATACTTGAGAAGTATCCATTCCAATCTCCACTTCTCGGATATTCTTTAAATTATTGTCGTTAACAATTGCTTGTTGGTTCTTCGTAGATTCAAAAAGGGTCATCCCAAAAATAACGAGGATAGCGATTAGGCTAGAAATTATATGTGTTCTTTTCATAATTTATTCAAGCGTCTTTTACATCTAGTTCTTCAACGAAGTTGCTTCCGTGCTTCCTGTATCAGAGAGCGTAGCGGCAATAAAGTACCTTCTGAGCAAAGGCTAGTATAAGCAAGCAGCACTAATCCTCATCCACTTTAAGCTTATCTCCAACAGAGATATTGTAGTTGTCCATGCCGTTCATTTCCATAAGGTGCTCGACAGTCACCCCGTATTTTCTTGAAATAGAATAGAGGGTATCTCCTGGCTCCACTTCATGGAAGATGACCTTCTTCTTCACCGGATCTTCGGTGACCTCTTCATAAGATTCGGGTACGCCGACATTGATAATGAGCTGCTGTCCCGGATGGATGACAAAATCAGAAAGATTGTTCCACTCGGCGATCTCCATCACACCGACATCATAAAGTCGGCCAATGGAATAAAGCGACTCTCCACCCTGTACAATGTGCGTATTTCTCTTTGTAGCCTTTGGCGGAGTAGCAGTGACTTCCGGCTCATCCTCCTCTGAAGGATCCGTCGCTACAGTTGGCTTTGGCTCAGGTAGGGTCTCTACGATTTTCTGCTCATAAAGGCCCATCTTATCAGCCACCGCAGGGTCAAGATCTCTATACTCCACGGGAACGTCCGAGGGTCGTTTCTTCCTTAGCCAAAGCACCCGCCCCGCTTCCACATCATCGATGATCTCCATGCGGTTGTACTTGGCTACTTGTCCGATGCGCACTCCAAATTTCTGACTGATGCTCCAAAGTGTCTCGCCTTCTTTGGCGGTATAATAGTAGATGTTCGCTTTCCTGGATTTCTTTTTGGTGTAATAGAACTCTCCGGGCAACACCTTATGCTGCTCACTGACCTCATTGTATTTGGCCAATCGCTTGATAGCTATCCCCGCCTTACTGGCCAAAGTCTTCATATCGTCATCTTCGGTGGACATTACTGCCGGGAGGCCATTGAGCTTGATGCTCATCACGGCTACTTTGCCATCCAGCACCTCGCCTAGTTCGCCATACACTTTCCCAGCCTCCTCTTCATTCTTTTTAGTTTGCTGAGTCGATAGGTCCTTTGATTTAATTCTGCGATAGCTGGGCAAAATCACCGAATACTCCTTGTCTTCCGGCACATCACCTCTAAGCAGCCACTTATTATATTGCGCTAGCAGGCTGTATTCGATACCAAATTCACGGGCTACTTTTTCGAGTGACTTACCCCCAGACTTGGTCGATATCTCCAGTCGCAGACCCTCGGAATGCGATCCACCTATTTCATTTTCGAAGGCCACTTTATGAGCTAAAAATTTCTTCACATACCAGTGCGTATTGTTATCAATCATCATGGTAGTCGCTCCAAAATTCTTCTTGTTCACATAACGCTGCGCACCTCCACGACCGGTGTTGTAGGCCATGAGGGAGTAGATCCAGTTGCGGAAGTAGAAATTATTCCGCTTCATGTACTTGGCTGCTCCGTGGGTAGCTGATACGATGTTGAGGCGCTCGTCGACTTGCTTGTCGATGCGCAGACCTACCTCTTTACCAGTAAAGTCTTTAAACTGCCAGTAGCCAACGGCATTGGCCGAGGACACAGCATCGGAGATTAGCGCACTTTCCTGGATGACCAGGTACTTGAAGTCTTCAGGAATCTCCTCCTCTTTAAATATCTCCTCAATAATCGGGAAGTAGAGATTGACCCTGTCCAACTTAATATCAAAATACTTCCGACTGGAATGGAGAGCATTAACATCACGCTGGATTTCATTTCTTGCAGCTTCTGACAGCTTCAGCTTCATCCCACCAAATTCCATTTGAGAGGGCACTTTGGGAACAGTGTTTTCAGACCTGGCCTGATTGGGCTGGACGAGCAATAGCAAGAAGATCAGACCGAGGAGTTTACTCATAATTTCCTTAGCACCATAATACCATCCCTGATGGGAAAGAGCACATTAGACACCCGCGTATCTTCATGCACCTTCTTATTGAACTCCAATATCCCAGCAGTATCCTTATCGCCACTTTTCACGCCTTCCTCGATCACCTTACCGCTCCAAAGCACATTATCCGCTAGGATATATCCTCCCGTGCTCACCTTGTCGATGATCAAATCAAAATAACGGCTGTAGTTCATTTTATCTGCGTCGATGAAAACCAGGTCAAATTGCTTGTCCAGCGTTGGAATGATCTCAACAGCATTCCCAACCCGATAATCAATACTAGTTTCAACGCTAGCCGCTTCAAAATTCGTACGTACGCGCTCCTCCAGCTCCTCGTTGACATCAATGGTGATAATTTCGCCACTGTCGTCCATCCCCTCAGCGAGGCAGAGTGTTGCATAACCTGTATAGGTGCCTATCTCTAAGGCACATTTAGGCTTCACCATGTGTGAAATCATACTGAGCACCCTGCCCTGTAGATGTCCGGAAAGCATCCGCGGCATCAGCACATTGACATGGGTATCACGATTGATTTTCTGAAGTAGGGCGGACTCTGCTTCTGTGTGGGCTTCTATATACTCCTGGAGATCGTCAGGTAAAAAATCCATAGATGAGTTTTGTATCGAAATTAACTTTTGAGTGGATCAAACGCAAAGTATGCAGTATTGACCGAAAAGTACCCAGGGGCTTTACCTATCGGAATAAGTGGAAGGCCGCTACTAATTTTCCGGTAGGTAGGTCAAAGTACTCAGACGGGTGGGCTCGAAGATATCATTGGCCAAATCCATCAGGTCATGCTGGGTGATCGCATCGATCTGCTCAAAGACGCGCTCCAATGATCGCACCTCGCCCAGATCCAGCAGGCTTTTGCTGAGCATCAGCATAATACTGTTGTTGTTCTCCTCAGACATGGCCAACTGTCCCCTTAGCTGCTCCTTGGCCATGTGTAGTTGCAAGTTGCCAAGTGGCTGATTTCTAAGCCTTTCCAGTTCACGGAGCACCAGCTGATACACCCGCTTAACATGGCGCCCATCGGTCCCAAAAAAGATGCCCAACGCACCAGTGTCAATATAGGGGCTATAATGCGCCTCTATTGAATAGACGAAACCGTACTTCTCCCTAATGGCCAGGTTGAGTCGTGAATTCATGCCGGGCCCACCGAGTAGATTGACCAGCAGGAAAAAAGGAAGTCTCTTCTCATCCGCAATGGCATAAGCTGTTGTACCCAGCACGCACTGTGCCTGATAGGTCGGCTTGGGTCGCTCGAGTGCCTTGGGCACATATTGATCAAAACCAGACCTGATTTTGTCCGCTTTAACGGAGGGCACATCTCCAAGGTAGCGCTCCGCTAATCGGAATATCTTCTTCGCCGGATAACTTCCCACTGAAGACAGAATTACCTTCTCCGTATTGAGGTTCTCCATGAGAAATCGCTCAAAGTCTGATCTCTGAAATCCTCCCACACTGGTCTCATTTCCAAGGATATTTTTGCCCAACTGATGATCTCCAAAGAGCACTTCATCAAACTCATCCTGAATAGCATCCTCAGGATTGTCCCGATACATCGCCATCTCCTCGATTATCACCCCTCGCTCTTTCTCGATGTGCTTCTGAGGAAATATGGAATGAAAAGTAATATCGGCAAGAAGCTCAACTGACTTGGCCAGGTGGGTATCCATAATCGCCGAATAGAAGCAAATTTTCTCTTTGGTCGTATAAGCGTTGAGTTCTCCGCCGAGGGAGTCTATTCTGCTAAGTATATGATAGGATTTTCGCTTTTGCGTACCCTTAAAGGCCATATGCTCCCAGAAGTGAGCGATCCCCTGCTGGTCGGGCCCTTCATCCCTACTGCCAATATCGAGCATGATTCCACAATGCGCGATTTTTGTGTTGGCCACTTGCTTATGTACTACCCGTATGCCGTTGGGCAGTGTCATCAATTCGTAATCCATCGTTTGCTCCCGGGCTGTGTTCTCCAAAGACGACAAGCATTTGTCATCTTGATAGGGGCGCAAATTTACTTATTTTTACCGTCTACCTACACACGACTTGCAGCGCATTCTCATCATTCAGACAGCCTACATTGGGGATGTCATTCTATCGACAGCTCTGGCTGAAAAGCTCCACCAGCAGTATCCTCAGGCTACTGTCGACTATGTGGTGAGAAAAGGCGTCAAATCCGTGCTGGAAACTGCGCCATATATTGATCGGATCATAGAATGGGATAAATCAAGGGGTAAGTATAGTGCGCTGAGCCAGGTCATACGCGCTGTACGAGAGCATACTTATGACCTATCGGTAAATCTCCAACGCTATGCCTCAAGTGGGTTGATCAGTTTTTTGGCAAGGGCAAAGGAAAAACGTGGCTACACCAAAAATCCTTTGTCTTTTCACTACAGTGAAAAGTTTGGACACACGATAGGTGATGGCACACATGAGGTAGATCGAAACCATCGGATTATCGCCTCATTAACGGATGCTCAGGTCGCCCGTCCAAAAATCTATTTCTCAGATCAAGATCAGCAGACGATTAAGCATCTCAGCGAGGGCCAATACATCACTATCGCACCTACCAGCGTTTGGTTTACCAAGCAATTTCCTCAAAATCGATGGGTTGACTTACTCAATCAATTGGCATTTGATGGGGCTGTATTCCTGATAGGAGGCCCTAATGATGCCAGGTTTTGTCAGGAAATAATAGAGCAATCTTCTTACGATAGGATGACAAACCTGTGCGGTAAGCTGAGCCTGCGAGAGTCTGCCCTTCTTATGAGAGATGCCTCCATGAACTATATGAACGACTCTGGCCCGCTTCATCTGGCCTCTGCCGTAAATGCACCAACCACTGCTGTTTTTTGCTCTACTGTTCCGAGGTTTGGTTTCGGACCATTGGCTGATAATGCTGTGATTGTTGAAACTGAGCAGCACCTGGATTGTCGACCCTGTGGTTTACATGGTCACAAGGCATGCCCAAAAGGTCACTTCGACTGTGCTAATACCATAGAAATAAAGCAGCTGCTCGATAGGGCTTCTGAATAGATTAAGCCGCTAGGAGTTCTACATCAGCGGTGAATCAGGAGTCTGATTTTTTCATATCTTCAAGTCGATTATCAACCAACCTGTCATTATTTCATCTACCAATAAACTGGGTAAGCAGCTAGCTGCTAACGATCTCCTTATTTTCGTGATACTTACTGGCATTACTCTGATCATGAGGTCGATGATATTATCATCATGGAGTCTCGATGCAGATGAAACCACCTATGCGGTAATTGCCGATCACATGCTCAATGGAGCTGTACTCTACAAGGACGTAATCGACATCAAGCAGCCGGGAGTCTTTTTGATCTTCACGTTGATCCAGCTAGTTTTTGGAAAGTCCATGCTTGCAATAAGGCTCATAACCGTTCTCTTCGTATCAGGTTCGGCCTTTTTCCTTTACAAGGCCAAAAGGCATCTCCAGCTTAGCTTCTCTTCAGCATTGCTATCCGCGATAGTATTTATTTTGATGTTCAATTTTTATTTTGGGTTTGCATCGAACGCTGAGAACTTCTTCCTATTCTTTATTTCCTTCGGTATTTACAGGTTTCTGACAGCTTTCAATCCGCTACAATACCTCACTGCGGGATTGATCTTTGGTCTGGCCTTTATCATCAAGCAACTGGCAATTTTTGACTTTGCAGCCGTCGGGCTTTTCTTCCTGATTAGCTCGATAGTAAAAAAGGAGTTTAGGCAGCAATTCAGCCATATGGCCCTAATGATGATTGGGTTTTTCATTCCTTTCGCTTGCGCACATTTAGTTTACTTCTGGAAGGGCTATTATGACTATTATCATTTCGTCACCTATGTCGCTCCAGGTAATTATATGAACCCGAAAGAGTGGTCCACCACGCTCACCTTTCTGCTCAAGGGGATACTGGTCTACCTTCCGTTTTTTATTCTTGGATTGTTGTCATTAACGTCAGAAGGCTGGAGGAATAAAACGCTCTGGTTGATTGGCCTGCTACTAATCTTTGACCTGTTGGCTGTTTCATTTACAGGTATGGCACATCCACATTATTATCTTCAGCTATCTTATCCTGTAAGTTTTGCCGTTGGGATGATTGGTTCATTACACTGGGTTATGCGGCTAATGAGTAAAAGGTATATGGTTGCCGCACTCAGCACTATAGGGCTTGTTTATATCATTTTTCTGTTTTATTTCTATTACAAGAGATATGTCGTAAGACCAAATTACACTAAAGAGTTAGCCTTGTACGCCGAAAATGTGATGCCGCAGGATGCGACTTTGTACGCAGGAGATGCACCTCAGTTTTTATACTGGTACTTAGACAAGACTTCTCCAACTCCTTACGTTCACTCGACCTTGATGATGAGGGACTCTCATATTCAGACACTAGAGATAGATGTAGAAAAGGAGTTAGTTAGGATCTTCAATACTGAACCCGACTTTATCATTTTGTCTGAAGAATACAGATACGGTTGGTTCAAGGAGATGGTAACAAACAGCTACCGCAAAATTGGAAAAGAGGGTGATTTCGAGTTTTATAAGCAAAAGAGTGGTGATGGGAACAGCGAGTAACCTTACTCTTTCATCCACTGGAGTTCGTATACCTTAGAATTGTCCAGGATTACTGTCGTGAACGCCGCATTGTTCAATCTCGTGATTTTGGGTTTAACACCCTTAGTTCTCTTATATTTCTCAGCTGTGACCCTCCATTTATCGGCCTTTTGATACACCACATAGTGTTGTTCACATTTCTCTGCGATTCGATAGGTGTCCTTGTAGACTCTTATACTTTCGACAGTCGCAAGGGCTTTATCGTCAAGCTGCTCAATTACCCGTGAGGCAAGCGGCACTCCATAGCCCACGTAGTTGTTCCCAAAAGGATATAAATGTCCGGATCGAAGAATGATGTCCTTTACTTCATCATTGCTGAGGTCTGGCTCAGCCTGCCATATCAATGCTGCCATGCCCGTAATAATGGGAGCTGAAAAGGAAGTGCCATCGCTGGCAAAACAAGATATTTCCGGCTTCAAATAAGGTAGACCGTCCGGGCCGACTGAGCTAAAATCCATCTTATCCCAATGCCTAAACTTAGTAGCACCAACGGTCAATACGCCTCTGGCATCAGCCGGTGTGGAGAGTACTCTCCAGTTCGTATTACCGTCATTACCCGCTGGCATTACGATCAACATACCTTCTTTATCCGCAGCGTGCTGGACAGCCTTAGCAATAGCCGAAGTACCGTTAATGTCTTGTGGACTGTAGTTATCTGCACTGTTTTCAAATCCATCTGTATAGCCCAGTGATACGTTAACCAGCTTGATTTCCAGGCTATCCATCCATTCCAGCGCCTCAATCAGGTACATTTCCTCGATCTTCTTCTCGGATGCACCATGATCGGTTCTGGCCAGATAGTAGTCACTTGCAGTTGCCAGACCGTGGATCACGCCGGTCTCTCCACTCTTGCCTCCTATTAACTGAAGGACATCCGTCCCATGTCGATCATCAAGCGCTTTAATTCCGGCATAAGGCTCTAAGTCAGGTGTGATATAATCTCGATAAGCTTTGATTGATCCCGCTTCAAACAAATCACTTAATGGGTCGATTTTATTCGCGTCCAGAAAACCTCCATCAATCACTCCAATAGCAATCCCCCGACCATCAAGTCCTCTTTCAAAAAATAAATCTGCTCCTATCTGTTCCAGCGCAAAGCCCATGTTATGGCTTTGATCAGACGATTTCTGGTAAGAGAAGTAGTGCTGGGACGTGATCTCTGAGATCATCGCATCGGACAACATACGCCGGATATCCTTCTCCTCCAGCTGCACGCCTATAGCATGGAGCCATCTCGAATAATGGTGATCTCCTAAAATGTCGTTCTCAAGGTCAAGTACAGCTTCATATTCGGTTTCATCATTCAGGTAGAGCCAAACAGGTCTTTTTTGTCCCAGTACCCCTAATGAAAAGGATAAACTTGCCCATATGAGTAGTACGTATTTCATGCCATCTGAAAAATAATAAACTCAGTGTTACCCATCGGAAAGTGGTAAGATTTAAATTCACTTCGTGATCATTCCGCTGCTGCGGAGAACATAACCCATATGCTATGAAGTACCATCCAATAGGGAGTCAGCTATTCACTTACAACCGGGAGCGGCTCTGCAAACAGCTTGAAACCAATTCAGTGGCGGTAGTACACTCCAATGATATACTGCCGACCAATGCCGATGGTGTCATGCCGTTCAGACAAAACAATAACCTCTACTATCTCACTGGAGCGGATCAGGAAGAATCGATACTGCTGCTAGCGCCTGACTTCCCGGATGAGAGATATAGAGAAGTACTCTTTCTAAGAGAAACTGATGAAAATATCGCTATTTGGGAAGGACATAAGCTGACCAAAGAGGAAGCGACAGAGGTATCCGGGATAAAGACGATCCTTTGGAAAGAGCAATTTGAGAAAATACTCTACACGGTATTAGCCGAGTCAAGCACTATCTATCTCGATACCAATGAGCACATACGGGCGGGGGCAGAAGTGGCTACAAGAAGCGACCGGTTCGTAAAATGGTGCATGAATAAATATCCCCTGTATCGCTATGCGCGCCTGGCCCCCATCCTTCAGGGATTGCGTATGATCAAGTCACAACTTGAAATCAAAGCGCTCCAACATGCTTGTAATATTACAGAAAAGGGATTCAGGCGGATACTTGACAAAGTCTCTCCAGGCGCCTGGGAGTACGAAATAGAGGCTGAGTATATTCATGAATTCGTACGCAATCGGTCCAGAGGCTTTGCCTATGATCCGATCATCGCCTCAGGTGCGAGCGCATGCGTTTTGCACTATATCTCCAATAATCAACAATGCAAAGATGGCGACTTACTCCTGATGGATGTGGGGGCTGAATATGCCAACTATAACGCGGACATGACCCGCACCATCCCGGTCAATGGCCGGTTTACAAAGCGCCAAAGGGCAGTCTATGATGCAGTGCTCCATGTAAAGACTAAAGCTACTGATCTTCTGAGGCCGGGCACTACGATAAAAGAGTATCACGAGGAAGTTGGCAAAATCATGGAGGGAGAACTGATCTCACTAGGACTACTTGATAAACATGATGTGGCTAAGCAAGACAGAGCTAATCCACTCTATCGCAAATATTTTATGCATGGCACCTCGCATTTTCTTGGACTGGACGTTCATGATGTCGGTACATTCTACAAACCCATAGAAGCAGGAATGGTATTCACGGTAGAGCCTGGTATCTATATCAGAGAAGAAGGGATAGGTATACGTCTGGAAGACAATATTGTGGTAACCAGGGAAGGGCATGACAATCTGATGAGAAACATACCCATCCATGCAGAAGAAATCGAAGACCTAATGAACAAGTAATGGCAGAAAGTATAAGAAATAGCAACAAGGCGCCTGAGCCTGTAGGACTTTACCCTCATGCCCGAAAGGTGGGCAATCTACTCTTCCTGTCCGGCGTGGGGCCCAGAGAAAGAGGAACCTCTCAAATACCCGGAGTGACGCTCGATGAAAATCGGAACATTGTGGAATACGATATTGAGGTTCAGTGCCATTCGGTATTCAAGAACGTAAGGTTAATCCTCGAGGACTCGGGTAGCAGCTGGGATCAGTTGGTGGATGTCACTGTTTTTCTCACCAATATGAAGGCTGACTTCAAGACCTATAACCGCGTCTACGCCGAGTACTTCAAGGACAATCAGCCCTGTCGCACCACGGTAGAAATCAGCAGCCTACCCACACCAATTGCGATTGAGCTAAAATGTGTAGCCACAATTGATGATTAATTACCATTTTCTAAATTTTGTCGAGTATTTATTGTTCACTTTATAAATACAGTCTCTTCAGATTAAAAAACTGAACCCAACATTTGAATTGCCGTTGTAAATGATCAGGTTTGTGATTCACAATGGAATGTGGATTTATAAAGAAGCGAGTAGAGACAGGCTCATTGATTCGCTGGCAACCTGACCTGTAGGGTTAAGGTGCTCAACCTGAGTTCCATTTTACTGGAAACTATAAATCTTTACAGATGAAAACTGAGACAACAATTTTGAAGTCAAGAGTAAGCCAACTAAACCCCTTAGTTGATCATAGTATGATGATGCGTGCTTGCTGTTGCTGTTGTTGAAGCACATCTGATCTAGCCAATTATACATATTAGTTAGTTCTGGCCTATCCTCTCGAAGCAGAGGGATGGCTCTCCAATTTTTTTACACTGCTGTTGAGATCAACTCTCGTTGATTTATCAGTTCAGTTGTGTGCAATCTATACTCAAATCATAATGGAAATCATCTCAAATCCACATATCGCTGTGGAAGCCAAAAAAGACATTCTCGATCTTCAGGAGAAGATTCAACGGTTTAGAAACCTTCAGATCGATGAGGAAAAATTCAAACAGTTTCGGTTGACAAGGGGGGTCTATGGGCAAAGACAGCAGGGTGTTCACATGTTCAGAACCAAGATACCCTATGGTCGGCTATCGCCAAATCAGCTTCGCAGGCTGGCTGATGTTTCCGATGAGTTCGCGACTGGCAATCTTCACCTCACCACTAGACAAAATATTCAATTTCACTATGTGAAACTGGAAGATTCTCCACTTGTTTGGGCAAAGCTGGAAGAGGAAGGGGTCACCTCAAAAGAAGCATGCGGCAATACTGTACGCAATATTACAGCCTCCCCTACTGCGGGGGTTGATCCTGAGGAGCTCTTTGATGTGTCACCCTATGTACAGGCTGTTTTTGAGTTTTTCCTTAGACATCCGGTATGTCAGGAGATGGGTCGCAAGATCAAAATTGCTTTCTCGTCCTCCAAAAAAGACTCTGCCTTCACCTACTTTCATGATTTTGGCTTTATACCCGCACTTGATGAATCCGGTCAGCACGGCTTTGAAGTGCATATTGGTGGGGGGCTGGGAGCACAGCCTTTCGCGGCACAGCAGGCCTACTCCTTCCTACCGGCAAATGAGTTGATCCCATTTATCGAGGCTGGCCTTAGGGTTTTTGACAGGTACGGCGAACGCGAAAAAAGATACAAGGCCAGGATGAAATATCTGATTGATCCAAAAAAGGGTATCGGCCTAGAAAAATACCTGGAATTGGTAGCTCAGGAGCAAAAAAGCCTACCGTCCCTGACCCATCCGATTCCCTATGTAGAAATTAGCGTCGACGAAGCTCCATTCTCTGAGGGCTCTACTCTAGACGGTTCACCTGATTTCAAACTTTGGCTAAAGACTAACACTTTCGAGCAAAAGCAGCGCGGCTATTTTGGTGTATATATCAAAGTAGCGAACGGCGACCTCTCATCGCACAATGCCCGAAAGCTTGCTGCTATAATCGAGGAACATGCAGCCCCTGATTTTCGTCTTACGATCAATCAGGGCATACTGCTCCGATTCGTCAGACCTAACCAGCTTCAACCTCTGTATCGAGCACTCGCTGATATCGGATTGGCGGATTATGGCTATGACACGCTCGCAGACGTCACTTCATGTCCCGGTACTGATACATGCAACCTGGCGGTAACCAATAGCACCAAGATCGCTCAGGTGATAGAGGAAATGGTGAAGACCTCCTTCCCTGAGCTTATCGAGCAGGAAAAGTTAAGTATCAAAATCAGTGGCTGCATGAACTCCTGCGGACAGCACATGGCCGCCAATATCGGACTTCACGGTAGTAGTATCAAAAATGGTGTGTCTGTCATACCCGCCCTACAGGTAGTGATCGGTGGAGGAGTATCTGATGATGGTCGAGGCTTTATTGCTGAGAAAGTAATCAAGCTTCCAACTAAGCGCATACCTGAGGCTATCCAGCTGATACTGAATAATTATGTACAGGAGTCACCTGGTCAGGAATCGTTTAACGAGTACTTCCAGCGTCTTGGCAACCGACATTTTTATCAGTTGCTGAAGCATTTGGCTGATAAGTCATCTCTTACCGATGAGGATTATCTTGATTGGGGACACTCTGAAGCTTTCGTACCCAAAATAGGTACTGGAGAATGTGCAGGTGTGAGCCTTGATGTGATTGCTACCATCATCGGTGAAGCTGTAGAAAAGATAGGCCAGGCCCAGGAGGCTTTTAGCCATGATAAATACGGTCACAGCATCTATTTTGCTTACAGTGCCTATGTCATCGGCGCTAAGGCACTGTTGCTTGAGCATGATATTGCCTGCAATACGCATGACAAAATCATAGCTGACTTTCAAGACCTGTCTTTGGAGCTGCCCCTTATTGCCCAGGCATTCCCAAACTATGCATCATGGGTTTTGAATATTAATCAAAAGTCACCCGAACCAACTTTCGCCAGGGACTATCTCTCCGGCGCTGAGCTTTTTATTGAGTTGGTCAAGCAAACAAGAGAGCAGCATCTGAGTGCTGCACCCACTTCACAAGAAAAATTAGTGGTAAGTAATTTTTACAAAGCATGAGCACAGGAAAACTAACTCTCGTAGGATCTGGTCCTGGAGATCCGGAATTGATCTCTGTAAAAGGGCTCAAGGCCATTAAAGCAGCCGATGTAATCCTGTATGATGCTTTGGTTCATCCCGAGCTATTGGATTACGCTTCACCCGATTGTGTTAAAATTTTCGTTGGCAAGCGCAACCGCAACCATGCCAAGACGCAGGATGAAACCAACGAACTCATCGTGTTTCATGCCTTAAACGATCAGCATGTTGTAAGGCTCAAAGGGGGTGATCCATTCATCTTTGGCAGAGGCCAGGAAGAGATCAACTATGCCGAGACTTTTGGTATCCCATGTGATACTGTGCTGGGCATCTCCAGTGTCAACCTGCCCGGATACTATGGTATGCCCCTCACACAGCGGGGCGTGAATGAGAGTTTCTGGGCGGTAACTGCTACTACCAGAGATGGCAACCTCTCAAAAGATTTGGAGTTGGTCGCTCAATCCACCGCTACAGCAGTCATTTTCATGGGGCTTGGTCGGCTATCGCAAATCATGAATATCTATAGGAACCTAAATCGGCTCGATACTCCGGTAGCGATTATTTCCAACGGAAGCCTTGATTCCGGTAGGGTGATACGCTCTACTGTCGATGAAATTGAAGCCGTCCAAAACGAGGAGCGACTGGAGGCACCAGCTTTGATTGTGATCGGTGAGGCCATTGTCGATCAAAAAGTGCTGGTAGAAGTAAGTAGGTCAGTCAACAGAATTAGCTAATGGAGTCGAGAAACAATTTATTCCCCGTGTTTCTAAAGCTTAGAAATATCAGCACCCTTCTGGTGGGTGGTGGAAATGTAGGGCTTGAGAAACTTGAAGCCTTGATCAAGAACGATCCGGAGGTCAATGTTACTATAGTCAGTAAGACCTTCTTACCAGAAATCTCAATGCTATCGCAATCACATCAACAAATAGATTTGATACAAAGAGCTTTTGCTGTTGAGGATCTGGAGGGTCGTGATCTGGTGATTTTGGCTACAGACCAGCCCCAACTTCACATCGAAATAACAAAGGAGACCCGAAAACGCAACATCCTCACCAACGTCGCTGACACCCCGGGCCTCTGTGATTTTTACCTAGGCTCTACAGTTACTAAGGGTAACCTGAAGGTTGGCATTTCTACCAATGGACAGTCACCCACCTTCGCAAAAAGGTTTCGTGAGGTTCTCGAAGAAGTCCTCCCGGAAGAGACAAATGAGCTTCTAAACAATCTCAAAGCCATTCGGGACCGCCTAAAGGGCGACTTTTCTGATAAGGTCATAAAACTCAATGCGCTCACCTCATCACTAAAAAATGTAAACTGATATGAGCAGTTCATCAATAAAATCGAAGAGTTATCAATCACTCTACCCGACAGAGAGATTGGAACGTCTCTTTAAAGAATATGCTGCAGAACAAATACTCGTGACTTCCTCATTTGGCGGGAGCAGTGGAATATTACTTAAGTTGTTGAATGATGTGGCACCAGGTCACCCAATTCACTTTCTCAACACCGGCTATCACTTTCCTGAAACGCTGGCTTATAAGGCCTTACTCACAAAAAAACTGAATCTGAATGTGGTCGAAGTTGCACCTGAACCAACAGAGCATACACTTACTTCAGACTTTCAAATATGGCGGCACAATATGGAATACTGCTGCTTTGTCAACAAGATCAAGCCCATGAATGCAATCAAGCAGGAGCACGATGTGTGGGTTTCCGGTATCATGGCATTTCAGAATGCCAATCGCTCCGGTAAACAAATCTTCGAGCAGTCAAAATCTCTATTGAGGTTCCACCCGCTCATTGACTTTAGTCGGGAGGAAGCAGCTCTTTTTAGCCAACTACACGGGATAGCACCCCACCCTCTTATTTTGAAGGGTTTTGAATCGATAGGTTGTACCCATTGTACAAAAAAAGGGAGAAATCGTGAAGGAAGATGGTCAGGCACGGCCAAGTCAGAGTGTGGCCTTCACGCCTAGGTCTAAAACAAAAAAAGCCCGCTGTTGCGGGCTTTTTTTGTTTTCATTAAATATCAGAGATTATCCGATAGACACTCTCTTGAAGTTAGAAACTGTCAAGCCTTTGCTCACACCATCAAGATACTTCTCGATGCTGAGTGAGTTGTCCTTTACGAAGGATTGGCTAAGAAGGGTGTTTTCCTTGAAGAACTTCTGAAGTTTACCCATGGCAATCTTCTCAATGATGTTCTCTGGCTTACCTTCCTGACGCGCCTGATCTTTACCGATCTCTATTTCTTTCTCAATAATAGTCTGATCCACACCATCCTTATTGACAGCCACAGGATTCATCGCAGCAATTTGCATGGCCACATCTTTTCCAGCCTCTTCTACATCGGCTCCATTGACATTCTGTAGTGCTACCATCACACCCAACTTCTTGTTAGAGTGGATGTAGGGAACTACCGCATCACCTTCCAATACTTCGTAGGCACTGATTTCAAGCTTCTCACCAATCTTTCCAGTGTTCTCGATGATCTTCTCACCCAATGTCATTCCATCTACTGACACAGCCTTTAATGCATCAATATCTGCCGGTGCATTATCAAAAGCGAGATCGGTCACCTGCTGGGCAAGCGCTACAAAGTCATCATTCTTTGCTACAAAGTCAGTTTCGCAAGTGAATGCGATCAACACACCTTTGGTGTTGTCATCGCTTGTCTTGATGATCACAACACCTTCAGAGGTTTCACGATCAGCGCGCGAGGCAGAGACCTTCTGACCTTTTTTTCTTAGTATTTCAACAGCTTTATCGAAATCACCGTCAGCTTCCACCAACGCCTTTTTGCAATCCATCATACCTGCGCCAGTCATTTGGCGAAGTTTGTTGACGTCTTGTGCAGTAATAGCCATTTTGTTCTTCTGTTTTAAGTTAGAATTTACTGTAAACAAAAATTGAACATTTCCCGAAGTGCTGCGGGACAATGTTCAATTTTCACTAATGAAATATTTATTGAATGATTATTCCTTGCCCTCTGGAGCTGTGTCCACCAACTTCTTGGCTTCTTCCTCCTCCTGTAGCTTAGAATCTTCTTTGTCTTTCTTACGATCCATCAAGCCCTCTTCAATCGCCTTACCAATGTAAGAAACGATTAGATCAACGGACTTAAATGCATCATCATTACCTGGGATAGGATAGTCTACTACATTCGGATTCGAATTTGTATCCACTATACCAAAAACAGGAATGTTCAATTTCTGAGCTTCTGCTACTGCAATGTGCTCTCTCTTTACGTCAACGATAAAAAGTGCTGCAGGCAGACGGGTAAGGTCAGCGATACCACCGAGGATTCTCTCGAGCTTCTCTTTCTCCCTTGATACCATCAGTCTCTCGCGCTTTGCAAGGTTGGCGTAAGCCTCATCCTTCATCAACTTGTCGATGGAGGCCATTTTCTTGAGCGACTTGCGGATTGTTGCAAAGTTGGTCAACATACCACCGAGCCATCTCTCAGTTACGTAGGGCATCTTCAATCTTCGTGCTTCTTCAGCTACAACCTCTTTGGCTTGCTTCTTAGTAGCGACGAACATGATTTTCCTTCCTGATCTTACCACTCCCTTAAGCGCTTCAGCTGCATCTTCAGCACACGCCAAGGTTTTGTTAAGATCAATCACATGTATACCATTCTTCTCCATGAAGATATATGGTGCCATGCGAGGATCCCATTTTCTGGTCAAGTGTCCAAAGTGAACACCCGCATCCAGTAAGTCTTTGTATTTAAGTTTATCCATTAATAAAGTTCTTTCAGAATCAGTATTATCGCTTGCTGAACTGGAATTTCCTTCTAGCTTTTCTTCTACCGTATTTCTTACGCTCGACCATTCTAGGGTCTCTTGTAAGGAATCCTTCTTTCTTTAGAGCTGGCTTGTGCTCTTCGTCTTGCTCAACCAAAGCTCTGGAGATCGCTAACCTGATAGCTTCCGCTTGTCCTGTTAGTCCACCACCAGTTACGTTGATCTTAAAGTCGTATTTACCGCTCTCACCAGTAGTTTCGAGAGGCTGCTTTACGATCAACTGAAGAATCTCAGCAGGGAAGTAATCTTTCAACTCACGGTTGTTGATCTTAAAGTCACCTTTGCCAGCACCCATGTAAAGTCTGGCTACAGATGTCTTCCTTCTACCTATTGTGTTGATATAGTCCATTCAAACAATAATTAAAATTTCATTTCTTTTGGTTGCTGTGCCTCATGCGGATGCTCGGTACCGGCATATACATGAAGGTTTTTAAACAGCGCACTACCCAATTTATTCTTAGGCAGCATTCCTCTTACCGCACTTTCGATAAGTATGGTCGATGACTTCCTTGTCATGATTTCTTTCGGAGTAGCTCTTCTCTGACCTCCAGGGTAGCCTGTGTGTCGCACATACTCCTTATCAGTCCATTTCTTACCTGTCAATCTCACATGGTCACTGTTGATTACAATGACGTTATCTCCACAATCCACGTTAGGCGTGTAGCCTGGCTTATGCTTTCCTCTGATCAACATGGCAATGTGTGACGCCACTCTACCGAGAATTTGGTCTTTGACGTCAACAACAACCCACTGCTTATCCGCAGTAGCCTTGTTGAGAGAAATGGTCTTAAAACTTAATGAATCCACTTTTTAGTATAGATTTTTATGAACATAATTCACCCTTCCTTCGAAAAGGGACACAAAAATAGAAGTATTAATCTGGAAATACAACTGACAATATGAAATTTATAAAGAGTGCTTGTCGAGTTGCTTCACTATCACATTAAAGTCCTTGGGGTAGGGTGCTTCTGCTTTCACAGGATGACCGCTTAAATCTTTAAATTCGAGCTGAAATGCATGCAGTGCCACTCTTTTGATCAATGGTTGCTCTTCGGTCCACTTCTTCAGGTTGTAGTTGGGTTTTATTTCTGATAAGTATAAATGCGCTCCGTGATACAGTGTATCACCTACTATCGGTACCCCAATACTGCTGAGATGAACCCTTATCTGATGCATACGCCCTGTTACTGGCCTGCATTCGAGTAATGTATGCCTTCTGAATGTTCTGATGGTAGAAACGCGGGTCATAGATGGCTTACCTTCTCCTTTGTCTATTCGCACTACCCCAACCGTCAGTTTCTTGATGGGTGCATTAACCTCCTCTTGCTTGAAATCATGAATGCCCGCAACTACGGCATGATATACTTTACTCACCTCACGCTTCTCAAACTGCATGGCTAGCGATCTGTACGCCTCCGGATTCTTGGCTATCGCCAAAACACCACTCGTTTCCTTGTCCAGCCGATGGGCGATTTGAGCTTCTGGCCAGTATTCTTTCGCTAGTTTTTGAAGGTTGGTGCGGTCAGCCCTGTCTTCCAATGTGGATAAAAACGGTGGTTTGTTGACCATGATATAATCATCGGTCTCATCAAGAATGAGGGATTGAAAATCTATCTTCTTCATACTCACCTTAGCTATTCATCATCGTCATCATGCCATCTACGCGGTGCGCTTTCCACACGCTTTCCTTTCTTTAACTTAAAGCTAAAAGTGGAGCCTTTCCCAACGGTACTGGTCACATTAACCCGGCTATCGTGCGCCTCTGTAATGTGTTTCACTATAGCCAATCCAAGCCCTGTGCCTCCCTTATCTTTACTTCTACTCTTCTCTACTCTGTAAAACCGCTCGAAGATACGCTTCAAATCATCCGGAGGAATGCCCCTTCCGGTATCTTTTACAAATATGGTGACCTCACTCTTCCCAACTTCGAAGTTAACCACTACATCACCACCTTTTTTGGTGTATTTAATGGCGTTTGAGGTCAGATTAATCATTACCTGATAGATACGCTGATAATCTGCGTGCACAAAAATGGCCTCATCGATATCCTGCGACAATTTGAGCTTGATAGATTTCTTCTCCGCCTTCTCCTCAAACTGATCAAATACTTCGGAAGTGAGCTCAACAATATCGAAATACTCGAAGTGCATCTTGATCTCACCTGTCTCCATATGAGATAAGGTAAGTAGATCATGAACAAGCATATCAAGTCCATCAAGACTCTTGGCTGCTTTTTTAAGGAACTTGTTTCTAACCTTTTTGTCTTCGACAGCACCGTCTATCAGGGTATGCACAAAACCCTGCGCTGCAAAAATGGGAGTCTTAAGCTCATGCGACACGTCAGCCAAAAACTCTCTCCTGAAGGTTTCCATTCTCTTAAGCTCCTCAATCTCCCTCTGCTTTATTTCTGCATAACTATAGATCTCCTGATTGATCCCTCTGAGAGGGTTGATTGGGTTCTTGGTTTTGGTTTTTATTTGAGAGAAATCCTTGTCCTGGAGCTTTTCCAACGCATCATAAATACTGTTGATCTCCTTAAAAAAAAGAAACTCTACAATCAACGTAGTAAGAATGTAGGTGGCAGCAAATGAGATCGAAAAGGCAATAAAAAGAGCCAGGTTGGAGACTGAAGCCACCAATGACAGGAAGAATGTAGTGATAATCGCTACACTCGTAGACAACAAGAGAGCAATTGCCCTCGCATTAAAGATCATAGATTAATTTTCGTCGAACTTGTAACCGACTCCTTTTACGGTTGCAATATAACCTTCTCCGATCTTTTCTCTTACTTTTCTAATGTGTACGTCGACTGTTCTGGCGAGTACATATACGTCGGTACCCCAAATATTTTGTAATAGGTCGTCGCGACTGAATACTTTGCCAGGGTTCTGAGCCAGAAAATATAGCAACTCAAATTCCTTCTTAGGAAGATTGATTTTTTCGTCTTTGACAGTCACTGTATAGCTACTGCGATCTATCACCATATCTTCAATGGTGATTTTACTGACATCTTTCTTCTTTTTAGACTCACGGCGAAACATCGCGCTAATCCTGGACATCAATGCGCGTGGTTTGATAGGCTTAGTGATGTAGTCATCCGCACCCATATCAAAAGCCGCAACCTCAGAGTATTCTTCACTTCTCGCAGTGAGGAAGACGATGTACGAATTTTGTAATTCCGGTAGGTCACGCAACTGGCGACAAGTCTCCACACCATCCTGCTTAGGCATCATGATATCAAGCAATATCAACTCAGGCTGAAAAGACTTGGCGATCTCTACACCCTTGATGCCGTCTAATGCTGTTTTCACCTCATACCCCTCTTTTTCGAGGTTGTACTTCAGCAGCTCAAGAATATCCGACTCATCATCTACAACCAGTATCTTCTGGTTTTTCTTATTACCCATGGGTTAGTTAGTTAATAGGAAATTAACTTTTAGTTGACCAAGACTTAACGACCAATGAATAATGCTCAATTTTTGGGGCCGTATCACCAATCCCTTCGATGATATTTAAATTTAGTCAGAAATCTGTTTTACCAGAATAATGGTAACAATTTCATAATACTTATTCAACGAGAGCAAGTGGCGATTTGAGATTGTAGCTATCGGTGATATCTATCTCCACAGAACCCACGAACATCTTTGCCTTCACTTTTAGTGGGATTTTATTCTGGTCATCAGAAAGCCAGATTCTTATCGCATTCTCACCATCGAAAATGGAGTTTTCCGGCATGATCGGGGAAAGCACTATGGCGTGCACCTTGCCCAGCTTAGTCCGTACTTCTTCTCTTCCTACAAATGTGGTTTTGAACTCATAGTTCTCATCATCAAAGAAAGCCGGCACCTTCAAAGTATCGCCTATATTGAACTTAGAGTAATCCAGCGTCCGCATGTAGTAATATCCACTGATCAGATCCTGAGAATCATCTTTAATATTAAATGACTTACGCTCTTTGAGCTTTCTGGTATGCTTGTCCATCTTCAATACTATTGCAGAATCGAGATCGTGATCAAACTCGACCACCTCATATTTTCGATACTTACCTTCCTCTATATTGCGATAGAACTGATGTGGTATGATGGCGGTAGTGTCGAGATAGCTACCCCACTGGTCTCGTACCCTAATGAAGAAATCAAAAACACCTGAGGTTTTGCCCTGCACATCTATCTTGAAACAAGGACGACCATTAAGCTGATAGATGGTATCGCTGATATACATGGTGGAGTGAGCCGCATTTAATAGACCGACGTGAATTTTATACTCCAGTCGCTCACCGCTACCAAAGCTCTTGTTCTCAAGATTCCGGTAGGTGCTCAGCTCGCTCACCAGCGTAAATGCTGACAGCAATAAAAGGAGCAGTACTGGGAATAATATTCTTAATTTTTTCACGGCTGTGTACTCTTTGTCTTAATCGTAAATCTGGCTGATGAGGTTATGGATAATCATCAAACACCATATTTTTCCTTGAGGTACAAAATGTATGCCTTAATATCTCCTTCAAAATTATCTAAATATTGATCTGCCAACAAATCTCGCTGAGAGTGGTAACGTAGATATGACATTAAGTTGGCGTTGTTGGGAAGTCGGTCTTGAAAAACTCTGAGAAATCGTTGAGGTTGGTAGAAACTCACTGTGTCTAAGGTATGGACGATCTCCCTTATTTTTTCCTGCTTAAGCCTCCGCCTATTTTCGACATCCATTCCTTCCGTAGCTCGATACAACTGTTCCAGCTCTTTGGACCCTCTGATCATATGAGACAGGTACATTTCGTAATCATTTTCAGAAGCTTTATAGAACCTTAGCTCCTCAGAATTGACGCCATACTTTTTCTTTAGGTAGGCTTCAGCCCCAATGCTGCCAACAAAAGAGGCTAGATTTTCATTGAAAGTCAGACTATCAGTGACGAATACCGTGGCATGGGTCAGCTCATGAATGATTAGCTCGGCCAGCTGCCCTTCACTACGATAGAGCATATTGGAAAGGATCGGGTCTCGGAACCAACCAAGGGTAGACCAGGCATTGACATTTCGAACGTTGGTATCGTACCCCAACGAATCAAGTCTCGCCCTTTCAGCAATGGCTTTGTCCTTTTCAAAGAAACCCTTGTAGCTAAAAGTACCCACTATCGGAAATGACCACTCGAAAGGCTTCAGCTCAAATTCATCCGCCGCGGAAACATTCCATAATATCTCCCTACCCTCCTGATCGTATATCGAAGTGTAATTACCAGACCTGTTGAGGCCCAGCTCCTCAATAGCAAAGGCCTTCACTTCTTCAATGATCCTGACCTTTGCTTTCAAGGAGTCAGGAAAATCAGGATCATTCAAATAAACCTCTATCGGTTGGGCATCCATAATCACCCTCAGCTGACCTCTGGCCTGCCCTATCCCATACTCCAACAGGTCAGCATAGATGACAACAACTGCTGCTAAAGCGACCGCAAATACGAGCACCACTTTCCATTTCCTCTTCAATTCTCTACGCTTTGATATACTTAATCTACAACTACATTAAAAAAGTTTCGTATACTTACGTGTATTACATAGTACTATACAATACATAAAAACCTCAATACCATGGATCAGAAAGCAAGACACACTAGGATTATCGGTAAAATATTTCTAGTTCTGGGCATTCTTGTGCTAGTCATCACTTCATTTTCTTTCAATTTCATACAGCTTAGTGAAGGCTTTCTGGAAAATCATTTCGAAGGTTGGAATTATGAATTTGGCATCTTCACTTTAAACCACCCACCTTTCGGTTTACTCTATTTGATTCCTACCTTTTATATGATCATTGGGTTGATAGACATAGTGATTGGAGTGGGTCTGTTATCACAAAAACAATGGGCAAGAATAGCTGCTTTATTTTCAGCGGTTCTATTTCTTTTTCAGTTTCCACTCGGTACTGGGTTCGCTATCTATATTTTCTACAGCCTACTTGATGACCAAATTGTCAATAAAATTAGCTTGAACTCCACTTCATCAACTGAGCAAAGTGACGTGCCTCCAAAATCGGTTTAGACAGCTTACTTAATAACGCAGTTGTCCATCAACAAACCCGCCTGAAACAAGTAGGGCAATAATATCAACGTAAACTACGGTTCATATTTGCCTGCTGGAGATGAAAACCATTCTTCCAGTTTCTTAGCAAATATGAAGGTTGCGCTAATATTATTAGTTTTTTTTACTATTTGCTATATACCTTAGTAATATCAATAGGAATTGTTGATAATTGCGCTAGTATGAATTAATCACCACTGTTAGTTAAATAGACCCTGCCATGAGCGAACAATCAGAAAAATTAAAAGCACTACAGTTAACCATAGATAAGCTTGAGAAGACCTACGGAAAAGGGGCAGTGATGAAGCTTAGTGACGAAAAAGTGTTGGATATTCCAGCCATTTCTACCGGCTCATTAGGCCTGGATATTGCGCTAGGTATCGGTGGTATTCCCAGGGGTCGAGTTGTTGAGATCTATGGCCCAGAGTCTTCTGGTAAAACCACCCTCTCCATGCATTGTATTGCGGAAGCTCAAAAAGCCGGAGGGTTAGCAGCATTTATTGATGCTGAGCACGCTTTTGATAAGCTCTATGCGGAAAAGCTGGGTATTGACACAGAAAATTTGCTGATTTCTCAACCTGATAATGGTGAACAAGCTTTGGAAATCGCTGAGCATCTAATTCGCTCTGGTGCAATAGATATCATCGTGATTGACTCGGTAGCCGCTTTGGTACCTAAAGCTGAACTCGAGGGTGAGATGGGTGATAGCAAAATGGGGCTTCAGGCACGGCTGATGTCTCAGGCACTTAGAAAACTGACAGGTGCGATTAATAAGACCGGATGCGCTTGTATATTTATCAACCAGCTTCGAGAAAAGATCGGTGTGATGTTTGGTAATCCCGAAACTACTACAGGCGGTAATGCGCTCAAGTTCTATGCTTCCGTACGACTCGACATTCGCCGTATTGGCCAGATCAAGGAGAATGCTGACAGTATTCTTGGTAATCGCACCAGGGTTAAAGTGGTGAAGAATAAGGTCGCTCCCCCTTTCAAGGTTGTGGAGTTTGACATCATGTATGGTGCGGGTATATCAAAAGTCGGAGAGGTCATTGATTTAGGCGTTGAACTCAATGTCATTAAGAAAGCCGGCTCATGGTTCTCTTATATGGATAATAAACTGGGGCAAGGCCGGGATTCTGTTAAGCAACTGCTGCTAGACAACCCAGAATTGATGGAAGAGGTAGAAGGCAAAATCAAGCAAATCATCAACGGAGACGTCCCTGAAGAAACTGCAGAAAAAGCTGATAAGTAGACAGAGAAAGTCTTAGGATCGAATTGCTATCACCGGATCAAGCTTGGCGGCCATACCGGCAGGCACTATCCCCGATATCACTCCTATGATTATCGAGACCGCCACACCCAACAGGGCGTTGGAAAATGTAAGTGATAGCTCCAGCGACCCTATAGGGACATAGGTCAATAAGAAGACCAATAAGAGTCCAAAAAGTCCGCCGATGGCGCTTAAGAAAACTGCTTCGAAAAGGAATTGGAGCAGAATGAAATAATTCTTGGCACCTAGTGACTTTTGGATTCCAATAATCGGGGTTCGCTCTTTTACAGATACGAACATGATATTGGCTATGCCGAACCCTCCTACCAGGATTGAAAAACTACCAATGACCCAACCCGCTATTGTGATAACGTCGAAGGTAGCTCCAATAAAACCAGCGATGGCCTCCGGGCGATTAAGCGCAAAGCTATCATCTTCCAGAGGTTTCAATCCACGCTTTCTGCGCATTAGACCCCTC
Source organism: Cyclobacteriaceae bacterium (assembly GCA_965229505.1). Classification (GTDB taxonomy): domain Bacteria; phylum Bacteroidota; class Bacteroidia; order Cytophagales; family Cyclobacteriaceae; genus UBA6059. Next base: position 2,781,160 of record OZ245881.1, on the reverse strand, counting down.
AGCTCATTTTCGAGATCAACCAGACCATCGTCACTATCCATTCCCTTGAGTGAAATAGTTGTCGATAACCCCCTAAACCTTCCGGCATAATAGAGCTTTCGAAAACTTTGATACGGCACCAGTACTTTGTCATCATTGCTAGGCAGACCCAAGAAGCCTTCTCCCTCCTCTTCCATCACACCTATGACCGTGTACTTAATCCCTTTGACCTTGATCCTTTTTCCCAAAGCAGTTTGTCCAAATGGGAATAGATCAGCAGCGACCCTTGAACCAATAATAGCAACGTTATTACCATTAGCTGACTCCTGTATGGTAAAATACCTTCCTGATTCAACTGGTACATCGACCACATCGACATAACCATAGGAAGCACCGACCAAATCTACATCTGTGCTACTGCTGTTATCATATTTGATTGTGGAACGCGATCGTCTGGAAAGGACAGTTATCCCTTGCGCATTCTTCACATTGTCCTCTAAAAACTTAAATTCATCGTAGGTGGGTTGCGGTCGATTTAAGTATTTCCACCAGGGGTAGGGCCCATTAAATCCGTACGGCCACTTCTCAACGTTGATGTTGTTGGTGCCCAAGAAATCAAAACTGCTTTTAAGCTTGGTTTCAAGAGAGTCAACCAGGGTAAACACGGCTATAATCGCAAAAATACCGACGGTTACTCCCAGAAGAGATAATACTGTACGCAACAGGTTGGTTCTTAATGCACTTATGGCGAATAAGAAGCTCTCTCCGATGAGCCGTAGAACAAGTGCCAGCTTCATGAATTAAATATGATCATCCCAAAACAGTTAAACAAACTTTTACTACTTTTGCGTCCTCATTTATTTAGCTATTTAATACCGCAGCATTAAATATGAAGTTATCCGCCTTTAAGTTCGAATTACCTCCAGATCGTGTTGCTCTTTACCCTTCGGAAAACCGAGACGAGTCGCGTTTGATGGTTATTCATAAGGATACCGGCAAGATTGAGCACAAGGTATTCAAAGATGTTATCGAATATTTCAATGAGGGAGATACGATGGTAATTAATAATACCAAAGTTTTTCCTGCTAGACTGTACGGTAATAAGGAGAAGACAGGTGCAAAAATCGAAGTTTTTCTTTTGAGGGAGCTAAATAGAGAAATGCATCTTTGGGATGTGCTTGTGGATCCTGCTCGAAAAATACGAGTTGGTAACAAACTGTACTTTGGAGATGGCGAGCTGGTCGCGGAGGTGATTGACAATACTACTTCCAGAGGACGTACCATTCGTTTCCTTTATGATGGTACAGACGAGGAGTTCTACAAGTCAGTAGATACACTTGGTGAGACACCCCTTCCGAAAAATATTCAAAGGAATGCTGAACCAGAAGATCGAGAAAGATTTCAGACGATCTATGCTGAGCATGTGGGTGCTGTTGCAGCGCCAACAGCCGGCTTGCACTTCACAAAATCAGTGTTGAAGCGACTAGAGATCATCGGTGCTAATATCGAACCCATCACCTTGCATGTTGGTCTTGGTACTTTCAGACCTGTGGATGTAGAAGATCTTACGAAGCACAAGATGGATTCTGAAAACTACGATGTGCCGGAAAAAACCGCCGATATTGTAAATCGAACTATGGCTGAAAAGAAGCGGGTCATTGCAGTAGGCACTACCGTAATGAGAACGCTCGAGACATCTGTGTCAGCGGGAGGTCAACTTAAAGCAAGTAGCGGGTGGACTGATAAGTTCATATTTCCTCCGTTCGAGTTTAAAATCTGTGGAGGGCTTCTTACTAACTTCCATATGCCAGAGTCAACTCTACTAATGATGGCCAGTGCATTTGGTGGGTATGATCTCATGATGGATGCTTATCAGTTGGCCATAAAAGAAAAATACAGGTTTTTCAGCTATGGTGATGCAATGCTCATCATCTAGATACAGATCAAGCCAACCTGCAAATGAATAAGCAGGAAAAATTCTCAATTATTGTGGCAGGCGGCTCTGGAAGTCGTATGTCTTCTACTACTCCTAAGCAGTTCATCAAGATAGGTGGAAAGCCTATCCTGATGCATACGCTCGAAGCTTTCAGGCGATATGATGCTCAGCTCGAAATCATATTAGTTCTACCAGCCACTGAACAGACCTTCTGGGAAAATCTCGTAAACGAGCATTCGTTTGATGTCCCTCATCAGATAGTAGAAGGAGGAAATAGTAGGTTTTCATCGGTAAAGAACGGGCTGGGATCTATTCCGGATGATTCTGAGGGACTTGTGGCCATCCACGACGGGGTTCGCCCATTTGTAAGCTCGGAAATGATAGGGCGATCCTTCGACATGGCGTCAAAGCATGGCAATGCCATCGCTGCTGTAGCACTGAAAGAATCCATCCGAAAAACAACTGGGGAATCAAGTCTACATGTACCACGGACAGATTTTAATCTTATCCAGACTCCACAAACATTTGCGATAGCTGAAATAAAATCAGCATTCAACCAAGAAGAAAAGGGAAACTTTACTGATGACGCCTCTGTGCTAGAAGCTAACGGAGGCCAGATTCATCTCTATGAGGGGGATTACAGAAATATCAAGATAACGACTCCTGACGATTTAATATGGGCGGAAGCATTTCTCGCCCAAGCGAACCAATAGTACGAAATAGCTCAAACGCTAATACTCATCCTCGTTAAAAAAGAAATCTTCTTTGGTTGGATAATCAGGCCAAATCTCCTCAATACTTTCATAAGGCTGTCCGTCATCCTCAAGCTCCTGGAGGTTTTCGACCACCTCGAGTGGTGCGCCAGACCTGATAGAAAAATCAATTAATTCATCTTTAGCTGCCGGCCAGGGAGCGTCTTCGAGGTAAGAAGCCAATTCTAATGTCCAATACATATTCTACTTATTTGCCGTTCTAAATTTTGCGCAAAAATAGATTTAAAATTATGATTTCAAAGTCCATTCCAGCTTAATTTCGCTAACACCCAATATGTTAGCAAGAGTGTCGCGTATCAGGTAATACAGAAGATCACACTCAAATGTTTCAAAAAAATCAGATGGTATCGAGAGATAGCTTCAGTTTGCGCAAAAGGCTCTTTTTTACCTGCACCTTGTGTTTTTGCTGAACCAGTTTCTGATCTACCATCTTGCCAAAGTTGCCTCGCTGAGATTGAAAATTACTTGCATTATCATAATAGGTCTGTAGTTCTCGCTCATCTCTACTCAAAAGATCTCTTAACAACTTCATCTGCACCCTCACCTGCTCCCTTGAGTTCTTCTGTTCATATCCATCATCCCGATTTGCAGCTAGCCGTTGCACGAAGCTCAACTCAAGTAGCATGTCACTCAGGGTGCTAAACTCCTCCTGTTGTGGTCGGTATACCTCCCTTGGCACGTTACCAATTTGACGCCACTTTGATTTAAGCTGCTTTACCTCATCAGCGGTATCATCAGTCACGTTCAGATGGTACTCCTTCAACTGTTCTATGATCGCCTGCTTCTGTTCGTAGTTCTCCTGTTGCTCTTCGGGTGACGCATAGGGGCGCTCAGTTCTTGAGTAACCTGCCTTTTTGACGGCACGGTTAAATTTCATCTGTAACTCCTTGAACTTAGCCCCAGGTATCTTTCCGACCTCTCTCCATTCCTCTTGAATAGCAGAGAGGTCCTCAGGCTTTGACCGATAGGCTTGATCTATGAGATCAGTATACTTCTGTACCCTAATGTCGATAAGTTTTCGACGTTCCTCGTAAAACTCTTTTTTCCGCTCAAAAAAATCATTCAGTAAATACGCAAAACGTTCTTCGAAACCTTCCTGAAATTCTTCAAGGGCATTTCCTGTTTTTACCCATCTACCTTTAATGTCGAGCACTAACTCAGTGGAGGCTTTCCAATCAGCTACATTCAAAGCTTCTTCTAGCTCGAGCATCAGCGCTCTCTTAATCTCAGTATTCCTCTGCCTGTTTTGAGATATGATCTCATTGAGACTGGTTTCTACCTCCTTCATCCGCTTGATGAGAGGTACATAGTCACCCAAACCATCATGCTGTCCAACCGAGTCAAGCATGTGCTTTAGCTTCATTAGGAATGAGCCCTTATTGACAGACTCTTCAATGAGTCGCTCTAGCTCACTTACCTTCTCCTCAAACTGTTCAAACCTATTGATGAAGTATTGAACTGAGGCGTCCTCGTCACCCTCCTTGACCTCACCAATTACTCTATCCGGGAAATCCAGGTAAGCATTAAGATGAATTTTATCATCTTCAATATATCCGAACGGGATTTCTTTTTTGGCCAAAACAGTAGTGGTTTCAATTATCAGTCTTAGTACAAATAAACAAATTTGATGATTAAATACTCAGGCATTGTCCTGATAAACATGGTACTCCAATACAATCACCTAAGTTTGTCCAAGCTCTCTACATCATACGTACTTCCGCCTATATTATTTTCATAATTATGCATCTTTACTAGACTAATCACCAAGATTCTATGAGCGACGAAAAGATCATTTTCAGCATGTCCGGTGTGGGCAAAGTATATCCACCCAAGAAACAAGTACTAAATAAAATCTATCTATCCTTTTTCTATGGTGCCAAGATTGGCGTGCTAGGACTTAATGGCTCTGGAAAGTCTTCTCTATTAAGAATCATCGCCGGTATCGATAAAGAATATCAGGGTGAGGTGGTCTTTTCTCCGGGCTACAGTGTGGGCCTCCTCGAGCAGGAACCTCAACTCGATCCCGATAAAACGGTGCTAGAGGTGGTCAAAGAAGGTGTGGCAGAGGTTGTGAATTTGCTCCAGGAATTCGAAGAGATCAATCTGAAGTTTGCAGAGCCTGAAATACTGGAGAATCCAGATGCTATGGAAAAGCTCATCGAGAAGCAGGGAGAGGTGCAGGAGAAGCTGGATCAGCTTAATGCCTGGGAACTCGACAGCAAATTGGAGCGCGCGATGGACGCCCTACGTACTCCTCCGGGGGATGCTAGCATTAAAGTTCTCTCAGGTGGTGAGAAACGAAGGGTGGCGCTATGTCGGCTATTACTTCAAGAGCCGGATGTGCTTCTACTCGATGAGCCTACCAACCACCTTGATGCCGAGTCAGTACATTGGCTGGAGGCGCACCTGCAGCAGTACCCAGGCACTGTGATTGCCGTCACACACGATCGCTACTTCTTAGATAATGTCGCGGGTTGGATATTGGAGCTTGACCGTGGTGAGGGAATCCCATGGAAAGGCAACTACTCTTCATGGCTAGACCAAAAACAAAAGCGACTGGCAGGAGAAGAAAAGCAAGAATCAAAAAGACAGAAAACCTTACAAAGAGAGCTTGACTGGATAAGGATGACACCCAAGGGTCGGCAAGCCAAAGCAAAAGCCAGACTTAGTGCCTATGATAAGCTCGTGAGCGAAGAATCCAGAGAAAAGGAGAATAAGCTCGAGCTTTATATCCCACCCGGACCCAGACTTGGTGCTCAGGTGATTGAAGCTCATGGAGTCTCCAAGGCCTTCGGCGACAAGCTCCTCTTTGAGAACCTCGACTTTGCCCTACCTCAGGGTGGCATTGTTGGAGTCATCGGACCCAACGGAGCTGGTAAGACCACTCTTTTCAAACTAATCACTGGTAAGGAAACGCCAGATGCCGGATCATTCCAGGTAGGGTCTACTGTAGAGACGGCCTATGTGGATCAGGAGCATGACAACCTCCTACCGGAAAAAACAGTGTGGGAGACCATATCTGAAGGTAATGAACTTATCGATCTCGGTGGAAGACAAATGAATTCCAGGGCCTATGTCGGGAAGTTCAACTTTCAAGGCGCTGATCAGGAGAAGAAGGTTGGGTTACTCTCGGGCGGTGAGCGCAACAGAGTCCACCTTGCGGTAACCTTGAAGCAAGGAGCCAACTTGCTCTTGCTCGATGAGCCCACAAACGACCTTGACGTCAACACGCTACGTGCGTTGGAAGAAGCCTTAGAGAACTTTGGCGGCTGTGCGGTGATAATATCTCACGATAGATGGTTCCTGGACAGAATATGTACGCATATCCTCGCCTTTGAAGGTGATTCCAAGGTTGTTTGGTTTGAAGGCAACTACACGGACTATGAAGAAAACAAAAAGAAGCGACTTGGGGATAGTGCTCCAACAAGGATTAGATACAAAAAGCTGCAATAAGATCAACGGGAGCCAGACTCGTGCTCCCTACTTTTGTACTTTCTGATTTTCCATTCTTCAATTTCCTTCTCTAGCTGAGCTTTTTCTTCTTCTGTCAGTCCTTTAGTCATGAGTTGACTGAGGTCAGGTTGGCCACCATCAACCCATGCTGTATACCAGAGATCGCCTATCATCTTGATCGAGGCTTTCATCCGCCGTTCCACCATCCCGTCCAGCATGGTATGATAAGCGCGGGAATACTCCCTCGAATACACTTGTTGAACGGTCGTACCTCTTTCTTCGAAACTGTACTTCTTATCCTCTGCCCTCTGAGCGGACAACTCCTTCTCAAAAGTGAGCACCGAATCTAATGCTAGATGAGCATTGGTTACTGCCTCCCAGGCCTTTAACTGGACGTTATCAACGTACTCAGCCTTGCCGGTGAACAGGTCATATTCATCAAAGAACAACTCAGGCAATCTGGACTCCCAAAATCCGTGGATTCCATATTGACCGCTCAACTGCCCGTTGTAGTTCTCAGTAGTATGAAGAGGTACATTAGCGTCAGCTATGTAGTGGCCCAGGTCTGCCGAGAGTCTTAATATCGCATCTACGTCTCGATTGACAAATGCAGACGTCAACCAGTTTTTGACTGAGTTGATATGCCATGGTACTATACCATAAGCCTGAAGTGTATCTTCCGTATAAAGCTCTACTGCATCATTCCAATACCTTGGGATTTTATAGAGTGCACTGTCTCCATAGACATCAAGATCTATATAATGGCGCGGCGCTTCATTGGCTACCGCATATCTTCGTCTATCGGGATTTACGGCGTTTTCAGTGATGTATTGGATATTGGTCTTATAAAAAGGCAGCATCTCTATGGGTAGAGTGAACACTGCAATCCGATTGATACGTTGATGCCCAAAAAAACCCCATCTTATAGTTGAACTACCACAGATTAATAGCGGTAAGAGCAGTAAACAGAATATTTTTAGTCTTCTTCGCATTCCAGGCTCCAATATCGCAAAAGCCGAAGACTAATCGTTTTCCGGTAGGTAAACTTTAAATGAAATGTGAAAATGAACATAATAATTCACAGCGCATGTTTGTAATTATCCACAGAAGCTCTAAGTTTGCGTTCTCAATTTTCTAAGTAGAAGCAAAAGCGAAAATGGCAAATCATAAATCAGCGCTAAAAAGAATCAGATCGAGCGAGACTAAACGCTTGAGAAATAGGTATCAGCACAAAACTACGCGTACGTTCATCAAGCGTCTAAAAGAGACGAGTGATAAGGCGGAGGCTGAAGAGCTATATAAGACCGTGGCTGGCATGATTGATAAACTTGCAAAAAAGAATATCATTCATAAGAACAAAGCGGCAAACCAGAAGTCAAAATTATTTAAGCACGTCAAAGCGCTTTAATTAGACTCGGCAAAGAATATTTGAAGCCCGTTCCATATTGGAACGGGCTTTTTTGCTTTTAGAGGCTGGGAATACAGCCGACTCATCTTTATCTTCTACTTTGGACAGAAAGGATGGATCATGAAAGTACCCAACTTTACCATAAAACAATGGGCAGAAGAAGATAAGCCAAGGGAAAAACTGCTCTTGAAAGGTAAATCAGCATTATCGGACGCTGAGTTGATTGCCATTCTCATTGGGTCAGGTACGACTACTATGAGTGCAGTGGATTTGTCCAAACTAATCCTTTCGGAAGTTGGCAATAGCCTGCATGAACTAGCCAGATTGCAAGTAAAAGACCTACAGAAGTTTAAGGGTATTGGAGAAGCAAAGGCCATTACTATCGTAAGTGCACTTGAGCTGGGGAGAAGAAGAGGTTTACTGGAGAAGCCCGTAAAAGTCAAAATATCCACTTCAGAAGGAGCCTACCAGCACATGAGACCGTTTCTGCTTGATCTTGATCATGAGGAGTTTTGGATCATACTGCTTGATAGAGCCAATCAGGTAATACGCACAGAATCAATCAGTAGCGGCGGTGTAGCAGGAACCTACGTAGATAGCAGAATCATCTTCAAAGCAGCTCTAGCTCATCTGGCCAGCTCGGTAATATTAGTTCACAACCATCCTTCAGGCCAGCTCAAGCCAAGTCAACAGGACATTCAGCTCACTAAAAAATTGACTGAAGCAGGTCGCACTTTGGATATTCCAATCATTGATCATCTTATCTTTACTGACCATAGCTTTTTTAGCTTTGCGGACGAATCGATGATTTAATATGAAAAAGAGTTTTATCTGGATCTTAGGCGCTGGGATCATTCTCATTATTGCTATATCACTGCTGACGTCCGGCGAAGACCCTGAAGCCTATCGGCAAAGAATACTGAAAGAGCGAGTGGAAAAGGATGAGTTTCTAAGAAATTCAGACACCTCCCCTTTTAAGGGGAAGCCCTTCAAGGGACTCAACTACTTCGAGCCAGATCTTGACTACAAGGTAATGGCCAAGGTCGAAAAGATAGAAACAAAGGCATATATGAACATTCCGACGAGCGATGGTAAAGTGGAACGCTACCTCAAGTTCGCCTATGCCGTGTTTGACCTTAAAGGCCAACGACTCAAGATGCTTATTCTTAAAAAAGCAGGAATGGGAAGTGCCTCTATCATCTTTACCGCCTTTGCTGATGACACCTCTGCAGAAGAGACTTACGGAGGAGGCCGCTACCTGGATCTTGAGTTGAAAAATGCTCGCCAAATCGAGTTGGACTTCAATAAGGCCTACAATCCGTATTGTGAATACGACCCCAAGTTTAGTTGTCCATTGCCCCCTAGCGAGAACATCCTTCCCATTGCGATCATGGCTGGTGAGAAAAACTATCATACGGACTAATCGCTATCCAATTAGTTCGATTTCATTCGCCACGGCATCCTCATTTCATTAATTTTACGCCTCAATTTTTCAACCCCTCATAGCAAGATGAAAATCTCTCTTACCTGGCTTAAAGAATTTATTGACCTACCGGAATCAACGGAGCAAATCAGCCAGTGGCTAACTGGTACCGGCTTGGAAGTAGAAGGAGTCGAGATTTATGAGGAAATAGAAGGTGGACTGGAGGGTCTCGTTATTGGCGAGGTGCTCACTTGCGACAAACACCCCAATGCTGACAAGTTATCCGTTACCACTGTTGACATTGGCGACAATATTATCTCGCCCATCGTGTGTGGTGCACCGAACGTAGCTGCGGGACAAAAGGTAGTAGTAGCAACCGTAGGGGCAACACTCTATCCTTCTGACGGAGAGTCTTTCAAAATCAAGAAAGCCAAAATCAGAGGTGAAGTATCCGAAGGGATGATTTGCGCTGAAGATGAGATTGGCATTGGCGCTTCTCATGACGGCATCATGGTGCTGGATACGAACCTCCCGAATGGCACTCCAGCAAGAGAATATTTCAAACCATCGACAGATGAAGTTGTCGAAATTGGTCTGACTCCCAATCGGGCTGATGCAGCCTCCCATTTTGGAGTGGCGCGGGATCTTCGCGCGCTGTTGGATCGACCTATCACCCTACCGGAAAGTGATATTCCATCGACTGTCAAGACCAGGGAGATTGCGGTAGAGGTAAGAAACACGACCGCATGTCCGAGATATTCAGGATTGACCATTTCAGGGCTTAAGGTCACAGACTCTCCTAACTGGCTCCAAAATAGACTAAAGGCCATTGGTCTTTCGCCAATCAACAACATAGTGGATATCACTAACTATGTACTGCATGGACTGGGGCAGCCACTGCACGCCTTTGACGCTGACGAGATCACAGGGGATAAGATCATTGTGGACACACTTCCTGAAGGCACAACTTTCACCACCCTCGACGAAAAAGAAAGGAAGCTGGCCCCCACGGACTTGATGATTTGCAACGCAAATCTGGAAGGTATGTGTATCGCGGGAGTCTTTGGGGGTATCAAATCAGGCGTCAAGGAGAGCACAACCAGTATCTTCCTGGAGAGTGCGTGTTTCGCACCCGACTACATACGCAAGACAGCTCAAAAACACCAGCTCAAGACTGATGCAAGTTTTCGATTTGAGCGAGGTACAGATCCCAATAATACCGTCTATGCACTCAAAGTTGCAGCCAAACTGATCACTGAAATCTGCGGTGGCGAGATCACATCGAGCCTCACCGACATCTATCCCGTTCCTGTCGCTGACTTTGAGGTATCGGTCAAGTACAAAAACATTGATCGCCTGATTGGAAAGACACTTGACCGAGACTTTATCATAAAGACGCTAAAACTACTCGATATCCAAATAGAGTCAGCAACTGAGCTCGGCTTCAAGGCTATCGTTCCACCCTATCGCGTCGATGTGACAAGAGAGGCGGACATTATCGAAGAAATTCTAAGAATTCACGGATACGACAATATCGAGTTGTCATCTCAACTGGGGAGCACCTACCTATCGGAATTCCCTGATAAGGACAAGACATCTACCATGAGCAGAGTGGCCAATTTGCTGGTAAGCAGAGGTTATTCTGAAATCTTTACCAACTCTCTGTCCAACCCGGAACTGACAGCTGATACTTCTCACTGGCCAGCGGCTCAAAATATAGAAGTACTCAACAAGCTGAGTGAAGAACTTGGCATCCTGAGGCCTACACTGCTCTTCACAGGACTGGAATCCTTACGCTACAATATCAGCCATAGACAGCCCAACCTCAAATTCTTTGAGCTCGGAAAAAGCTACACCATGGCTGATGGTAAATACAAAGAGAAAGAGCATCTGGTGCTCTTTCTTGCGGGTAAAACTTATGAGGAGCATTGGAACGCAACCTCGGAAGAAGTTGACTTTCATGACCTAAAAGAATCGGTCATGGCGATTTTGGCCAAATTGGGCGTCACCACTCTAGACAGTCAGCCTACGGAGGATGAAGTTTTCAAGTATGGAATAACCCTATCAACCAATGGAAGACATCTGGCCAGCCTTGGACTAGTTTCACCACAACTTGCTAAGCGTTCCGGTATTAAATCCCCGGTATTCTTTGCAGACATGGACTGGAAGGCGCTGATGAAATCAGCTGGCAAGCAGCCGACTTATGTGCCCGTCTCCAAGTATCCGGAAGTCCGGAGAGACCTCTCATTGGTCATAGACAAAAAAGTTTCATTTAAAGACATCCAGGAAGTTGCTTTAACGGTTGAAAAAAGGTTACTTAAGAAGATTAATGTCTTCAGTGTTTATGAAGGTGAAAAAATCGACGAGGGTAAGAAGTCTTACGCTTTGAGTTTCATTCTCCAGGATCAAAATAAGACACTTCAAGACAAAGCTATCGATAAGGTCATGCAGCAGCTGATTAAGAAATTTGAGTCCGACTTAAACGCACATATTCGTAAATAATATGGCAAATACCGATCTAAGGGGTGAGCTTTCATCACTCGAGAGAAAAGTGCTTTTACTGATAAGTGAACACAAGAAAACAAAGGAGGAAGTAGTCCAGCTCAAGCAACAAAATCAAGACTTAAGGACTGAGTTACAGCACAAAAGCGAGCAAATCGGTAGCTTTCAGAATAATCTAAAAATTAGTAGTATTGTAGATAGCATGGTAGTGAAAGACAATAACACTGCAGAGCTAAAGCAAGTAATAAATGATTATATAAAAGAAGTTGATAAATGTATAGCTCAGTTGAGCCAGTAATCTATAGAACAAGACTCAATGGCTGAATTATCAATAAAAATAAGAATTGGGAATAGGGAATACCCGATGAGGGTTAAGGCAGAAGATGAGGAAATGATCCGCCAGGCGGGCAAGAAAATAAACGAACAAATTAAATCTTATCAAGACCAATTTGGTATTGACGATAAACAGGATTTACTAGCAATGGTAGCTTTTGATAGTGTTGTTGACAAATACCGCACTGAAGATAAGCTTGCCGCGACTGATGAGCTTGCTCATGAGCAAATCCAGAGGCTTAACCAACTCGTTTCTCAATCACTTTAGATTTTTAATAGCAACATTTATTCTTGAGTTATCTGTGCGTGGGTTGACTACCATCAAGTATTAACCCATTAATTAGTAGCAATATGGATAACATCATATATATCATTGCCATGCTCGTGCTTGGCGGTGTAATTGGCTTTTTGATAAGCCGCTTCTTACTCAAACGATCCTCTGATAAGAAGAAAAAGGAAGCAGAGGAAAAGGCCGCACTAATCATCAAAGAGGCGGAGTTAACTGCCGAAAACATCAAAAAAGATAGAATACTCGAAGCAAAGGAGAAGTTCTTAAAACTAAAGTCCGAGTTCGAAGAAGAATCCAATCGTAAGCGAAACCAGATCATCTCCAATGAGCAAAAGCTCAAAAAGCGAGATGAGCAGCTCAACAAACAAATCTCACAAAACAAAAGAGCTGAAGCAGAACTGGAATCGATGAAGGAGAACGTATCTGCCCAAATGGACATCCTCAAAAAGCGAAAAGAGGATATGGAGCGCATCAAAGAACAACAGGTGGCTATACTAGAGAAGGTTGCCAACCTCACCGCTGATGAAGCTAGAGATCAGTTGATGGAGACGCTAAAGGATGAAGCCAGAACCCATGCCTCATCACATATCAAGGAGATCATAGAAGAGGCTAAATTGACCTCTGCCAAAGAAGCTAAAAAAATAGTTCTCCAGACTATCCAGAGAACGGCCACTGAGCATGCCATCGAAAACTGTGTATCTATCTTCAATATTGAAAGTGATGATATCAAAGGAAAGATCATTGGTAGAGAAGGTCGAAACATAAGAGCTTTGGAGGCTGCCACAGGTGTTGAAATTATCGTCGACGACACTCCTGAAGCCATCATCATTTCGGGATTTGATCCGGTACGGAGGGAGATCGCCAGACTCTCACTTCACCGGTTGGTTCAGGATGGCAGAATCCATCCGGCGAGGATCGAAGAGATTGTAGGTAAAACCACCAAGAACATTGATGAAGAGATCGTAGAAATTGGAGAACGAACGGTCATTGATTTGGGCATTCACGGACTGCATCCTGAGTTGATCAAGATGGTGGGTAGGATGAGGTTCAGATCATCCTATGGACAAAACTTACTCCAGCACTCAAGAGAAGTCGCCAACTTATGCGCTACCCTCGCTTCAGAACTGGGCCTCAATGCTAAGCTGGCCAAGAGAGCAGGACTGCTGCATGATATCGGCAAAGTATCACCTGACGAGCCAGAGTTGCCACATGCTATAGTCGGCATGGAGCTTGCCAAAAAGTACAAGGAAAATGCAGAGGTCTGCAACGCTATTGGTGCTCACCACGATGAGGTCGAGATGACTTCTATGATCTCTCCTATCATTCAGGCGTGTGACGCTATCTCAGGGTCACGTCCTGGTGCTCGACGTGAGATCATGGAGTCTTATATCAAGAGATTGAAGGACCTTGAGGCACTAGCACTTGAGTTTGACGGTGTGAACAAATGCTACGCCATACAGGCAGGTCGTGAGCTAAGAGTATTGGTCGATGCAGATCATGTGACCGACAAGCAGTCAGAGGACCTCTCCTTTCACATCTCGCAAAAGATCGAGAAGGACATGCAGTACCCCGGTCAGATCAAGGTGACGGTGATACGGGAGACCCGCTCGGTAGCATTCGCTAAATAGGATTTATATTATTCTTTTCTGCTATCAAGATAAGTGGCTTGTATACAAACCTCTCCCTTCACCCTCTCAATGAGAGGGATAAAAGGTACTTATCTTGATAGCGTTAATTATGCTCTAAATGTCCCGATGGTTACCCTGTCGGGATTTTGTGTTTATGCAACAGCATTTTTCCAAACATCAAGTCGAGACTTTACTTCAGAAGCTGAAATCCCATCCGGAAATTGAAATGCTGTATCTGCATGAAAAGCACTCCTTGCGGCTTGTGCACCAGGAACAAGAAATAGCGCAATTGCGCTTGCCAGTATCCATTCATTATCAGGAAGACCGCCCATTGAACTACCTGCTCCTGCTCATACAAACCGGGCATGCAGCCATCGGCTACTTCGAGGGAGGAGAAAACGTGAGTCACAAAGTTCTTAAGTCCTATCTGGTCAGGAAGAAGCAGGGCATGAGCCAGCTCAAGTATCTCAAGACCAAGGGTAAATCAAAAGCAGGGTCTCGTGTGCGGCTGGGTAATGCGATCGACTTTTTTGAGAATATCAATGAACGATCAACAAGCTATCTATCGGAATATGACGTAGATCGTATAGCCATAAGCTGCCCCAAGACCATATGGCCCTATCTTTTTCAAAGTAAGCTCACCTGCCCTTTCGACAAGAAAGACGAGCGGTTGTATAAAGTCCCTTTCCACGTAAACACACCAAAGTTGGAAGAGCTAATGAAGATCAACAGGTCGCTACAGGGAGGATTGCTGGAAATCAAAGGGGAAAACCCAGAAGAATTTAATCGCCTTGTTCCGTCGGATGATCTCTAAAAGTATGCAAATTGAAAACCGCAGTTTCAATTTGCATACTTTCCGATCGCTGAAATCGCATGTTATCATCATGCTGCTGATGATATAGGTGCCCATCGGAAATTTGTGATATACTCGGGAAAAGATCAGTATCCTATCTCAAATGAGACTGAAGTGATTAGCGTATCAGCCTTTATTGAACTATTGACCAAAACAAGTTTGAATAACTAGATCATGCGTAAAACCTAAATGCACGAATCAATTGAAAAATCAATATTGAATTCCAGACTCTGTGCATTATATCTAGAAAAAATGCCATTCCTTGATTCACTTTTGGAGTCAAAAAACAAAGGCCTCAATTAAAGAATAACTGAGGCCTTTACCTTTACCACATAAAAAAGTTGCTCTTACTTTTCTGCTGCGCTCTTTGAAATGCGAATGGTACGAGGTGCTGCAATACCCCAGGTTAATGCACTTAAACACATATCTCCAAAGCTAGAGGTCTCCCTCGAAGTGTAATTCTGAGCATCGCCAGCGAGCATGTGTGCGCTCACATCATCCAATGGCATAGCGCCCCAGAACAAATACCAATGTTTTTTCTTTACATCGTATTTTTCAATCTCATTTCCTGCGTATGTACCTCCGGTACCTACAACATGCTGACTAGCATAACATCCACTTAGATAAACACCCATCGTCAGAATAAGTGTAGAATGAACAACGGCCTTTAAAATCTTTCTCATTTTTATTTTTTGCCAAATATAATTTTTAATCAATAAAGCCCATTGGAGGTCCAGCTACTAATTAACGTTAGCTATACAACGCCCCAACCAACTCCCCATATCCATTGTACTTCAGCGTAGGTCGCTCCTCCCCGTCAGGGATCATCTTTTCGACAGCCTGAGACCAGCGTGGATGAGGCACCTCGGGATCGACATTACTCAAAAAGGGGTACTCATCAGGTCGGATGGTATTCCAGAACGTGTCGGGCTGCTCATCGGTGAACTCAATCTTGACAATAGATTTGGGATTCTTATAGCCATACTTCCAGGGAGTAATGATGCGCATTGGAGCACCGTGCTGTTTTGGTAGGACTTTACCATAAATGCCGGTCACACACATCACCAACTCGTTCATCGCTTCATCCATTCGCAATCCCTCTGTGTATGGCCATGGATACCAATCCTGGTTCTTGACGCCAGGCATCTGCTCAGGACGACTTGCGGAGTAGAACCGGATGAATTTAGCGTCATTGCCCGGCTCGAGGTACTTAACCAATTGCGCTAGTGGGAACCCGGTCCAGGGCACAGCCATCGACCACCGCTCCACACAACGGAATCGATACACCCGCTCCTCCTGACCAAATCGCTTGATCCAGTCAGCCAAATCGAACTTCCCCGTTTTGGCTGCTAAGCCGGTCACTTCTATCTCCCACTCGCTCGTATCAAACTGATCCACATGCTCATGCACATTGTAAATATCAGGATCACCAGGCGTGATAAACTCGTAGAAATTATTGTGGGTAGTAGCAATCTCCTCGTCGGTAAGAGGACGATCAATAGTATATTTCTCGTTGCGAATGGCTGGGAAATATTGGTTAATGCCCTCGAAGGAAAAGTCGCCCCCCTTAGAGGCGATAGGTTCAGCAGTCGCCTCCTCCACTGCCTTTTTCTCTGCAGCAGGGCTACAGGCATTGATCAGGGGAGCTGCCGCCAGCAATCCTCCGGTGGCTATCCCAAGTCGCTTGAGAATCTCCCGGCGATTGTAATAGTCCGATTCTTCAGTAGGCCGAAGGCCCCTGATTTGCCAAGCCTTGGGGATAAATATATTAGCCATATTCGTTTATTTTTAGCATTTTGAGTGGATCAATGAAGATAACCAATGATCCCATGAATATAAAGACCCTTGCCACTATCGCAGCGATTTGTCTTATAACCGGCAGTTTCGCACAAGTACCCGGCCCAAGCTTTGAGCAGGTACTTTCCCTTGAGGCTCCCTCAAGTCCTATCATCTCACCAAACGGAAAAATGATAGCGTATCACGTCCGCTCAACCGACTGGGAAAACAACCGCTACGATACTGAGATTTGGCTTTACAACGGGATGGACGAACCCTTCCAACTGACCTACACCAAAGATGGAAGCAGTACCGGACCGGAGTGGTCACATGATAGCAAGTACCTGGCATTTTCCGCTGATCGCGGCAACAAATCACAGATTCACGTCATTCGCATTAGCGGTGGTGAAGCACTCCCTGTGACCAATGAGGAAGAGGGAATAGGCAGCTTTTCCTGGGCACCAAATGCCCATAAGATCGCCTTCACCAAGCCCATCAAGGACAAAGAACTTACCAAGTCCAGGGAGGGTGCCTTTGGAAAGTATGCAGTAGAGGACCAGGAACTTGTACAGAACCATTTGTTCTACATTGCCTTTGATCCGGCGAATATCCCACAACCCAGTCAGACACACTGTGACAAGTCCGACTCCAGTGCGACCTGTATTTCCCTACCGGAACCGGTGCAATTGACCACAGATCTCAGCTATACGGTCGGCGATTTTGATTGGGCACCCGATGGTAGCAAGATTTCGTTCAGCCATCAGCCTTCTACGGCTATTCCGGATTTTATGCAGGCTGATATTTCGGTAGTAACACTCTCTGATCAATCCATCAATTCGCTGGTAAGCAGCCCCGGGCCGGATGCAAGTCCCGAGTGGTCACCCGATGGCCGGCAGATCGCATATATCACATCGAATGGTGATATGACAGCCATCTTCTACACCAACAGTGTGGTGAAAACCATACCAGCCGCTGGTGGCGAATCAACCACTGTCGATCTGGGTATAGATGAAGACATCAGAGCTATGGAGTGGCGAAATGATCATCTCTACTTCCTTGCAAGGCAAAAAACCAAGCAACATCTCTACAAGTACGACTGGAAGAAAAAAACATCAACTACCGTACTTGCTAAACCTGATAATATTTACAACTACTCCCTATCGGGAAATGGGGAGTACCTCGCATTGAGAGGTCAGAACTATGATGATATTGATGAGGTTTACCACTCTCCTACGGGAAAACCCGTGCTCAAGAAAGTAACGAACTTCAATGAGCAAATCTCTGACTGGACGCTTGGGACATCAGAAGTAATCTCATGGAAAAGTGAAGACGGAGCGACCATAGAAGGTGTTCTTCATAAGCCGGCTGACTTTGATCCGAGCAAAAAATATCCACTCCTGGTCGTGATTCATGGTGGTCCAACTGGGGTGGATCGACCTACGCCAGTTCTTAGCTACGTCTATCCCGTCAATCAATGGCTGGCCAAAGGTGCGGTCATCCTACGTCCTAACTATCGAGGCTCAGCGGGTTATGGAGAAGCTTTTCGGTCACTGAATGTGAAAAATCTGGGCGTAGGTGATGCCTGGGATGTGATGTCAGGGGTAGATTATCTCATCGATCAGGGCTTTGTCGATGAAGATCGCATGGGCAGCATGGGCTGGAGCCAGGGTGGCTATATCTCTGCTTTCCTTACTACCAACACCAATCGTTTCAAAGCCATCTCGAATGGTGCAGGCATCAGTAACTGGATGACCTACTACGTCAATACCGATATCCATCCTTTTACACGGCAGTATCTTAAGGCAACACCATGGAGTGACCCTGAGATTTATGCCAAGACCTCTCCGATGACCAATATCAACAACGCTACGACACCCACGCTCATCCAGCATGGCGAGTTTGATAAGCGCGTACCTATACCAAACGCCTATGAGCTATACCAGGGTCTGCAAGATGTAGGTGTGCCTACCGAGCTGATCGTCTATAAGGGCTTTGGTCACGGTATCACCAAGCCGAAGGAGCGGTTGGCAGCCATCTGGCACAACTGGCAATGGTTTGGCAAATACATTTGGGGCGAGGAAATCAAGCTGCCCTTCGAGGAGCAATAAAAAAAGGGAGCAAATGCTCCCTTTTTTTATTGCTAGTCTGGTGTTTTCTCATCGGGCCAGTCCTTCTTGAAGTCGGTCCAATAATCCGCTATTGTAGATTTCATCTCCTTTCTCAGGAGTAAGATTCCTATGAGGTTAGGAATCGTCATGAGTGCTATGGTGATTCCCGATAGGGTCCATATAATCGTCGTATCCGTAAATGCTGCAAAGAAGAAAGCAACTACGTAAACCACTCTGAAATAGACCACTGACTTGCTTCCAAAGAGATACGTCATTGCTCGATCACCATAGTAGGACCATGAAATAGCTGTACTAAAAGCAAACAAAAGAAGTCCTATAGAGACAATATACTGACCAAAGTCGCCGAAGTAACTGCGCGTAAATGCGATAGTGGTTAAGGGAGCACTATGCACGAGGGATTCACCACTAAAGGTCAACTGTCCGTCCTGATCATTGACGACACCATTTGTCACTTCGATTTGACCGCTGTAAGGTTTCTCTTCAAGGATCACCTGAATGTTCTCAGCAATGGATCTGGCATGCAGGATACTCAGGTCATTTTGAATTTTACCGTTGACGACATTCAGTTCACCAGTGTAAGTAGGTTGTGCCTCACGATCATTGATGTGAAGGAAAAGTCTTTTTGAATCCGCATCGCTGTTATCATCATATGTATCCGCCATAATGATCATATCAGTATTCTGGAATACATTCTCATGTTTCTCATTCCAAACGCCTGATGACAACAATACCAGCCCTGTCAAACTACAGATAAAAATGGTGTCAATGAATGGCTCCAGGATAGCAACCATTCCTTCAGAAACAGGCTCATGTGCCTTGGCAGATGCGTGAGCAATAGGTGCGGAACCTTGACCAGCTTCATTCGAGAAGAGACCTCTGTTGACCCCTCTATTGAAAGCATAAGCTATGGTGGCGCCAAGAAAGCCACCGGTAGCCGCGCTTCCAGAGAAGATATCTGCAAAGATGGATACGAAGCTGGGAACGATGTTTTCAACATTGTAAAAGATAACCGCGAGTGCGCCGATCAAATAGATGAGCGCCATTCCGGGTACGAGTTTTGAAGTCACCGCCGCAATGCGCTTGATACCTCCAATGATGACCAAACCCAGACATATTGCCAGCACTCCTCCTGTGAGCATCTTATCTATACCGAAGGTAGCAAAGAGCGAGTTGGAGATACTGTTGATTTGCGGTAGACTGCCTGTCCCGAAAGAGGAGAGCACCGTAGCAAAGGCAAATATGGCCGCCATCCACTTGAGGTCTAGTTTCTTACCAAATAGCTCAAAGTTGGCATTCTTCATGTAATACATCGGGCCACCCGCCATCGTGCCATCACCAGTCTTCTCTCTGTATTTATGTGATAAAGTCACCTCGACAAACTTGGTAGTCATACCCAAAGCTGCTGTGACGAGCATCCAAAAAATTGCAGCGGGCCCGCCAAGGTGAATAGCTAATGCCACACCGGCGATGTTGCCCGTCCCGACGGTTCCCGATAGGGCGGTCGCGAGCGCCTGAAAGTGCGAGGTATCTCCTTCGTCATCTTCCTTGTCAAACTTGCCTTTGACGATGCTCAGGGCAAAGCCGAAATACCGGATCTGAGGAAACTTCAGATAGACGGTGAAAAACACACCGGTACCCAGAAGTAAGTAGACAAACCATGGAGAACCGCCGATGTATCCATCTATGGTGGCCAGTATATCGTTGAGTTGCTGCATATTATAGTTTTGGTTTAGAAGCCAACAAAAATATACATTCTGACCACAATCAATAATCAATTTAGTCTGGGCGGCAAGTCCTGCACTAACTAAGAAAGTAGTTAGCTGGCTTTTAAGCAGAATTAAGCTGTGTTGAAAAAAAATACGCCCTTTTAACTACTCCAAAAAGGGTGATTTTTGTTTTGAAAATAGTGGAATCATGCCGAAGAACGTTTCTTTTGAATATGATCAGATTGATATCAATAGGGTTAATCAGTATCTTCCTGGCATTGAGCGGATGCATGAGCTATTATGTCAGCAGCTCCGACAGACGTCTTATCGAAATTCCCACGGTGGGGCATAACCGACCTGTCGATATCTACTTACAGGCTGAGACGCCCAAGGAAGACTACATCAAGATAGGAGTGCTGGAACAAAAAGCATTGGAGAGTGAGTCTACTGCTGACTTGATATACAGACTAGGTCAGGAAGCGGGTCGCAGAGGTTATGATGGCATCATCCTATTGGACGAGAAGCTGTCCACTATCATTGAAGATGATGAAAGCTTTTTGGAGACCGTATCCGAAGTAATCTCAGGTGAGGAAATTCCTGACAACTACTATAGTACTACGACGCGACAGCTCAATGCAGTCGGTATCATTTACAAAGACAATCTTGCTTATCTGGACAAGTTGTCAAAGGCCGAGCAGTTGCTTGACCCATACGGGAATTTGCTCGCTACGATACCCTTCGACTATCGCGGGCAGATAGATTCGGAATCAATGGCTCATGATCGGAAGGAGCAGCTCTACTTTTCAAATTTCTATCAGTACTCTCCGATTCATCTACTTGAAGAAGAATCGGAACATTGGAAGTATAGGCAAGAGGGCAACTATATTGTAAAGCGGATCTACACCAGGAATGCAACAAAAAATAAGACTTGCACTTTTGAATATGATCGCGAGCATCGTGTCAGTCAGGCCACCATCAAAAACAACTATCCTCAGCGTCTAACAGAGGTAGTTCAATTCACTTATGATAAGGACGGCAGGCTCGCTCAGCAGAAGATAATATCACATCGCCGTACCCGAATAATAGACTTTCACTACGCCAATGATCGGCTGCTTTCCAGGCAGATGTGGGAAGTAAGTGGCGAGGAAAAACGGCTATTGTATCAGACCAGTATCATTCACTATGACGGTCAGGACATAGATTCACTTAAGCATTCGGTGACGGCTACCAGGCATTAAGGTTCGTTCCGGTATCTGCTAAGGTGATTGTCTCATCCTCAAAAATTCCTCGGTAGGCGACCCATACACCAACTAGAAAACGATGCTACCATCTTTCCAGACCAGCTTTGGCCTCAACTTACCCTGGTGATAAAGTATTTCGCGATAGTCGTCAGTGCTGAATGCTATCATATCCGCTCTTTTACCCGGGGCGAGCACACCGCGATCGGTGAAACCGAGCGCCTTGGCTGCTCGGAAGGTCATACCGGCAAAAGTCTCCGCTGCACATAATTTTTCAGAAGCACTCAGCAATGCGGCCTGCGTGAGCAGATCGCCCATAGGTGCGGATCCTGGGTTCCAGTCTGTAGCAATAGCCAGGCTACAACCTGCATCCAGCAGCTTCCTCGCCGGTGCATATTGCATTCCCAGGCCTAGTGAAGCACCTGGCAAAACGGTAGCCGTCACGGTCGACTTGCCGAGCCGGGCAATATCCTCTTCTGTCGATGACTCAAGATGGTCGGCACTACTCGCCATGTACTTTACTGCCAGCTCGCTACCTCCGCTGGTAAACTGATCGGCATGCACAGTAACCTCAAAGCCTGCCTCGCGCACTTTGGAAAAATACTTATCTGTCACTTCAAACGAAAAAGCCTCTGGCTCCACAAAAGCGTCTATTCTATTCGTCAAGCCTTCTTTCGCAATCACCGGCAATAGATCATTCACGACCATATCAAGGTACTCGTCTGCTTGCTTGTACTCCGGCCCTAGCACGTGCGCCGCAAGGCAAGTTGCCACTATGTCCACCTTATGCTGGTCATTCGCGCGTTTGATCGCTCGTAGCATCTTGAACTCTTGCTCCAACGAAAGACCATAGCCGCTTTTCACTTCGCAAGTTCCGATACCCTGGTTAAGCTGTAGATCGAGCCGTTCCATCATCAGATCGACCAGCTCTTCTTCTGTGGCCTGTCTGGTCTTATTGACGGTATCATAGATGCCGCCCCCTCGTTGGAGGATTTCCTGATAGGACTTACCAGAAATACGGGCTGCATAGTCGTGTGCACGAGAGCCTGCAAAACAGATATGCGTGTGGCTGTCAACAAAGGCCGGCATTAATACAAAATGATTGCCGAGCTCGTTAACTTTTTTCGCCTGAGATTTCAGCTCTTCGAACTTGCCAAGCATCGTGATAATGCCATTCTCTACAACAATTCCACCCTTGGTAATGATCTGTATTGATTCATCATTCAAAGGCCCTCTCATTGGAAGCCCATCCAAGGTCAGGATTTGCTCAAATGGACCGTACAAAGTGCCCGATGGTTGACTATTAGCTTTTTTCACAGCCTGCAATCTAAAAATATCTACTTACCCATAAGCTGACAAAAATCAGGAACTCAGACATCCAGGTTAAATTTCTGTGCATAGGCTGTAGCGCTCTCATATCCGGCATCATGATGACGCATCACTCCCAAGGCAGGATCATTGTGCAATACACGGCGAATGGATTGTGCGGCACGGTCAGTACCATCAGCCAATACTACCATTCCAGCATGCTGAGAATAGCCCATACCTACGCCTCCTCCATGATGAAATGATACCCAGGTGGCTCCACCGGCTGTATTTGACATGAGGTTGAGCAGTGGCCAGTCAGATACTGCATCTGAGCCGTCCCGCATTCCCTCAGTTTCTCTGTTGGGAGAGGCCACAGATCCACAGTCGAGGTGATCCCTGCCAATGACGATGGGTGCTTTGACTTTACCGGTTTTGACGAGATCATTGAAGATCAACCCTGCCTTCTCGCGCTCTCCCATTCCAAGCCAGCAGATGCGACATGGAAGTCCCTGAAAAGCAACTTTCTTCTTGGCTTCCTGTAACCAGTTGATCATATGATGATTCTCGGGGAATGCATCAATCAATGCCTGATCCGTCACATAAATATCCTCTGGATCACCGGATAAGGCTGCCCATCGAAACGGGCCTTTTCCCTCGCAGAAAAGTGGCCGGATGTATTCGGGTACGAAACCATTGAAGTCAAACGCATTCTCCGCGCCTCCCTGCCTGGCAAATTCCCTCAGGTTATTACCATAATCGAAAGTCCTGGCACCACGACGCTGCATCTCCAGCATATAGTTTACGTGTCTGGCCATACTGGCTAGCGACAATTTCTGATATTCCTCAGCATTTTCGTTTCGCAACGCATTGGCTTCCGTTAGGGAAAGCTGATTGGGCACATAGCCGTAGACAGGATCATGCGCGGAGGTCTGATCCGTCAATACATCAGGGATAATATTGTCAGCAAGAAGTTTCTCAAGCATATCTCCAGCATCGCTTACGAGCCCAACAGAAATGTTTTCGCCCTTAGCTTTGGCTTCCATCACCCAATCTCTGGCCTCTTCATAGTCATAGGTCATCTTATCGATGTAGCGGGTCTTCAGTCTCTTCTCGATCCGCGCAGGGTCAACATCCGCGCCCAGAAAGGTCGCACCTGCCATAGTAGCAGCAAGCGGTTGAGCACCACCCATACCGCCAAGGCCAGCAGTTACCAATAGGCGCCCCTTGAGGCTACCGCCAAAATGCTTCTCGGCACAAGAAACAAAAGTCTCATAGGTGCCCTGAAGTATCCCTTGTGAGCCGATATAAATCCAGCTACCTGCGGTCATCTGACCATACATCATCAGGCCATCTTCCTTGAGCTTTTGAAAATGCTCCCATGTCGCCCAAGCAGGTACAAGGTTGGAGTTGGCAATCAATACCCGAGGTGCCTGCTCGTGGGTCCGCACCACGCCCACCGGCTTCCCGGATTGGACCAACAAGCTTTCATCATTCTCCAACTTCAGCAGGATTTCAATGATCTTTTGAAGTGATTCTACATTCCGGGCGGCCTGGCCCGTACCCCCATAGACAATTAGTCCTGAGGGATCCTCGGCTACATCATCATCCAGATTGTTGAGCAACATGCGCAGAGGTGCCTCTGTCTGCCAACTCTTGGTATTGAGCACATTCCCGGTAGGTGCTTTGTAGTGAGGGTGACTAGCGTAGGTCTTAATGAAGTCTGTATAATTCATGGTATTGTCCTTTAAAGTCAATGTTTTGATTGGTGGCCGTCTCGTTAGCTTTTGTGACGATTGCCCCCGAAGAAATGAGCTCGGAAGCTGCGGCTATATCGTGGGCAAATACACGATCTTCTTCAGCGTGATCTATCTTCTCGCGAATCAGTTCGTGGCAAGCATCCAGGATCGGTCCCGATTTCATAGGCTTACGGTAGTCAAACGCCTGAGCCGCCGATACAAGCTCTACCGCTAATATATTTTCAAGATTACCCAGCACTTGATTGAATTTTCGTCCGCTGATCGAACCCATACTTACATGATCTTCCTGGCCCAGTGATGTAGGGATGGAATCCGCACTTGCCGGAAAGCACAGTGATTTATTTTCACTCACCAGGGCTGCCGAGGTGTACTGCGGAATCATAAATCCAGAGTTGATGCCGGTGTTGGTCATAAGGAGTCTCGGTAGTCCCGACTTACCCTCGATAAGCAAGTAGCTTCGCCTATCGGAAATGTTGCCTAACTCAGCCGCAGCAAGCGTCGCATAGTCGAGCGGAAGTGCGAGCAACTGTCCATGGAAATTACCGCCGCTGATGGTCTTATTGGCATTGAAAATGATTGGGTTGTCCGTGACAGCATTCAGTTCTGTCTCCAACATTTCCGCCAGGTGCTGCCATGCGTGACGCGAAGTACCATGTACCTGTGGCATGCACCTAATAGAATACGGATCCTGCACACGACCACAGTTTGCATGTGAAGCGACCATTTCCGATTTATCCAGGAGCATCTTGAGTCGGTGTGCGACATACTGTGCTCCCGAAAAAGGTCTTAATGAATGCAGGTCGGGATCAAAAGGAGCAGCAGAACCCAAGATACCCTCAAGGCTCATTGCGCCGATGATGTCCGCATTATCCAGCAGGTTGTGCATGCGACTGACTCCCATTACCGCATAAGAGACTATGAATTGGGTCCCGTTAATAAGCGCAAGCCCTTCCTTGGCTCCTAACTCCAGGGATGTCAATCCCTCTTTTTGGTAGACCTCCATGGTGTCTACATACTGATCACCATCGTGCAGTTTTCCTAAGCCTATCAATGGTAGAAAAAGATGTGCCAGAGGTGCCAGGTCACCCGAGGCACCCACAGAACCTTGTATTGGCACAAAGGGCGTATAGTGATGTTCGAAAAGCCAGAGTATTCGTTCAAGCACTTCCAAAGAAATACCTGAGTAGCCCTGACAAAGTGAGTGCAGCTTGGTAACCATCATCGTTCTCGCTACGCGGATCGGTACGGCCTCACCTACCCCAACACTATGACTCCTAAGTATATTCTCCTGAAGTCGCTGAGTATCAGCTGCCGATATAATGGTCGTACACAATGGGCCAAACCCTGTGTTGATACCGTACACTACCTCCTCCCTATCAACAATGTCGTCAACATAGGATTTGCTTTGTTTGATCTTGTCAGCAGCAGCGCGATCTATGGTGAGGTCCAGTTCACCTGCAAGTATTCGCTCCAGCAGTGCTGTAGTGAGGTGATCAATTCCAAGTTTGAATATCGTCATTTGCATCAGGGTTAATGACCTGTCTTCAAATGTAATTGGTATCTTTAATAACTCTAAATACCAATTTGATCAACGATTGATAGCTTTAAGTAATCAGATAGAACTCAGACACCTGAGATATTTTTTGGCGGTAGCTGAAGAACTTCACTTTAGAAAAGCTGCGGAGCGGCTGTTCATCTCACAACCAGGCCTCAGCCGACAGATTACTCAGCTGGAGGAAATGTTGGGTGTATCATTGTTTGAACGGAGTAAAAGGTCAGTAGTACTTACACCTGCCGGCCATTATCTCAAGGAAGAAGCCATTTCGCTCATGAATCGATTGAGTGTCACTCTTGAGCGCCTGAAGTCCATTCAAAGCGGTGATGAAGGTGAGGTTAGTATTGGCTTTGTGGGTTCGGCTATGCAGCATGTCATCCCCCAGAGTTTATTGTCACTCAATCAACATAACCCTGACATACATACGAGTCTCGATGAAATGACCAACTGGGATCAGGTAGATGCTATTGCTCATGATAAGCTGGATATCGGCTTTGTACGGCTCAGCCATGTTCCCGAGGGTTTTCACATCAAGACAGTCTATGAGGACACCTTTTCGCTGGTATTACCGTCAGATCACTCCATCAATGACAAAAATTTCAAAAGCCTTAAGCAGCTTAAAGATGAGGCTTTCATCCTCTTTTCAAGTGACTATAGCTACGGTTACTATGAGCAGATTATGAGCCTGTTTGAAGAAAACGGATTTTCACCTAAGGTCTCTCATCGATCTGTCCACGCCAATACCATCTTCCGACTGGTGGAGAATAAGCTGGGTATAAGTATTGTTCCTACCACGTTGAAGGACGGGTTTGACCTGAACGTGAAGTTCATAGAGCTCAAAAAAGTGAAACGAAGAGCGCAACTATCCGCTATATGGAAGAAGCACAATACCAACCCCGCATTGGCCAAGTATTTAGAGGTCCTCTAGGGGGATACTGCCAAAAACAGATTCGTCATTTCTGTTGACCACCTCATTTTTCCTATCGTTGAACTCCTGCTCAAAGTCACTAAAATCATCAGGGCTCATTAAATCAATAAGTCTAATGATGGCCGACTCAGCATAGTCTTCCTGCTTTATCTCCAGGGCCTGCATGGAATAAGCCTTGATCAGTTCCACGGAATATTTATTGATATCGATCGCATTCAACAAAATGTCGTAAGACTTGAATTTATCTCCCTGGCTATTGAAGTAGCGGACTGACTGCAGGACACCTTCCTCGAAGAATGGATTGTCATAGGCCAACCGCTCGAAAAGTGCAGTAGCTGTGGCAGTATCCTGAGAGATATTCGCTTCCAATGCGGAGAATAGCTTCTGCATCCCGTCCCAGCTCCCCTCACCTCGATATCTGCTCGATGCTGAAAGGTCTACATTCCCAATATCACCTTCCATAAGGTAGCTCAGATTCTCCAGGAGTGTGCGCTGCAGTTCTACCTTATCATCAAAATCCTGAGATACCTGACCTACGTGAAAACGAGCTCTATTGAGATCGCCATGTTTGAGAAAATGCTCTGTCACCAGCAATTGCGCGTTTGCTTCGTACGCTGGTTCCTCAAATGACCCTAGTATGTCCTGTATTGTCAGGGAGTCAAGATTTGACACTCGATAGCGAAGAGCCAAATATCGAATCTGATCTGATGTGTTAGTGAGCTTATCATCATCAAGGAGCACGGCACTCATCAAATCATCCCTGAGCGGGCCTGTAGGCAGTTGGAAGAGAAAGGGTCTGGCTTTTGCTAATTGACCCGATTCCAGATAGGCCAGTACTAGATTAGTGGTATCAGTGCGTCTAACGCGAATAGACTCTTCAAAATAGTCAGCTGCCAATCTCGGAGCACCCTGATGAAGGGATAACACGCCCAAGGCATGTTGATAATAGCTTTGCTGTGGCGATGTGTTGAAGCTCACTACATCCATTTGACGTATGGCAGCCCCTACCTTACCAATGTTGTACTGAATCCAGGCATCTGCAAATATCAATTGGTCATGATAGGCCCCATTGAATGGGTATTCACCAAAAGCATGGGCTATGCTGCCCTGATTAGCATTGAAATTAGCCGGGTCGGTAGAGGCATTGATCAGGTACGAGAGCGTATGTGCGTTGAGCATAGAGTCCACCGCAAAGCTTTCATCGAATTCATTATTTAAACCTCCAAAATATCTATTGGCGTAGGCGCGGGTGTTTGCCTTAAGCGGAAGAGATGTCATTTTCTCGTAAGCCTGCTTAAGGGAGTCCTCACTCAATGGTAGTGCCTTCTCCGCATGGACTGCCATCAGATTGGCCTGAGCAACTCGGCTCGAAACCGGATCACTAGAGACATTTCCGAGAAAATAGAGTGTGGAGTCATTGATATCTGTACGAGAGAACAGCATCCCCAAATTGTTCTTCACTGCACCATCCTCAGGGAAATCACGATAAGCCTGTTGCATGGTGAAAAGTGCATCGAAATAGATGTTCTGTTTTCGGTAGGCATTCCCCAGGTTGATGTAGGCGTGGGGGGTCGGGTGCTTGGCGATAGCGGTCTTGAAGTTGACGATAGCCGCTGGCACCTTCTTTTCCGATAGGTCGAGCTGGCCCAGCATATAGTTGGATCTGTGATTGAGATAGCCATAATCACTCCCACGTGAGTAATACTGGCGCGCCACCTGAGGTTTGTCCTGGATGTATAAATCCCCGATCAGGTTGTAGTATCCGGCAATTGCCTGATTGCGTGGTGCCTGGTTGGAGATAAAGTATAGAGCGATGATCACAACCATGCTTCCCAACATTGCGGTAGCGTAGGGAAAGTTGTTGTCCTGATAAACGATCCGATGCACGGCGAGGTTCTTAAGGAGCGGATTGACATAGTTGGCAATCACATAGATGAAAAACATCGCCCCAAAGGCCAGGTGACTAAAGATAATGGCATCTTCGAATACCTCCATCATGGGGTCATTGGCGATCACCATCTGATATCTCAAAGTCGCCATACAAATGATGCCCATCGCCAGGTACATCAGCCCGGCATAGGGGTAAAAACTCAATATTCCCCGATAGGCCTCCTCCCGCCGCTCAAATGTCCAAAGGCCAATGAATGCTGACAAGAGTAGCAGGATAAATGCGTGAACATAAAGAATATCCCAATCGATATAGCCAGCATTGCGGGCATAGACAAGCCCAATATTGGCGAGGTACACTAGCGTGAATACAATGAAATGAGTGGAATTATTGCTGCCCACATCGCCCTTAGACTGGGTGACCAAATACAAGATCAGGAAGACAATCTCATGCCCTATCAGAAATATGAAAAACAGAGAGAGCACCAAAAAACCAGTCATTCCATAGTTGGCCAGGTAAAAGAATGGCTGACTAACGGCCGAGAATTGCGAGATAACTCCGGCGATCACGGCCATCAGGACAAGAAAAGTAACCAGTCGCATCAACATAGGCGACTGTGGTCGAATGGCTTGAAAAAAGAACCCTGTAGATAAAAAAACGACTGAAAAACCGATCAATGCTTCCCGACCGGTGGTGCCAAAAAGCTGAAGGTAGTTCAGCTGGAATGCAATCAGGATCACAGTGAAGACACCCATGGATACTGTAAACCAAAATGTACTGAAATAGGTGATGACTGTGAGGAGCAGTGCTAAGCCTAACGCTACAAAGAGGAGCATCCAGGCATGGTCGAGTGGATCTATTTTTAGATCGCTACCGCCAAAATATTGCTTGAGCAAATAATTGTCATTGAGCAACTCTATCTCAAATAGTCCAAGGTTAAACTCAAGAAGTGGAACCTTAATTAGCTCAGTCTCAGAAGTGATTGTCCAGTCAAAGGCGTTGTATGGGCCTACTAAGAAGGCCAGAAACACAAGGCCACAGGCTATCATAAAAAGGGTGAGGTATAGCCAGAAAATGGTCCTGTAAGGTTGCTCCCAATTACTCCTAAATAAGAATCCGAACATCAAATATTCATTTTACCTCGTGATCTTTTCGCGATAGATGGCCTGATTCGAGACCATCAACATTTCAGAGGGAAGCGAATTTAGATCAATTACGAGCCAGCTTCAAGCTGATCTGGAAAATGCTTTTGCAATTCTCTGTTGATCACCTGATAGCATCTCTCCTTGAGCTCTCCCACGTCATTTTCAGACAGGCCATCCGTCAGGATAGGCTCATGTATGATCATGGAGCAACGCCTGAATTTGGGTAGAAATTGCCCATTGTCTGGTAAGATGATCCAATTGTTGGGCAGGGTGACGGGGACAATGGGGACGCCTTGGGCAATAGCTGTCTTGAATGCCCCATCCTTGAACTTTACCATCTGAGGTGGCGCTGTAGTAACGATACCTCCTTCTGGAAATATGACCAGATCCTTGCCTTTCGAAATGGCTGCACTGCTTTTCTGGTAAGTGGCGTATCTATCCTTGAGGCTCTTGCGATTGACTGTGATATGAAGCTTGCGAAACATGTACCCGAACAGTGGAACTTTGCGGATGGACTCTTTGCCCACGAAAACGAACGGTCGTGGCAGAAATCCCATTACGGCAATGTCCAGAAAGGAGAAATGGTTGACGCAGAAAATAGCATTGCCTTTGATCTGCCTGAGGTGCTCTCTACCTTTCATTCTGATGGGCATGCCTATTAGTGGGAAGTACAGCATAGCCCACAGACGAGTGGTGTAGCAACCCAGACGCCACCAGCTTGGAACCCATATGGCCAGTAGGTAGCCTGGGTAAATCATCAAAAACAAACTGACGAATAGGATAAGGCAATAGATACTGTAAATCCTTCTTAGCAGGTACAAATTACTTATTCGTTAGTCTGTGGAAATGGTCCAAGTCGAGCAAAAGTAGGAAGCTTCAGCGATTAATCAGAATCGAAAAGGAAGGAAGGATAGGCACAACTCCAGCTGATATCACTTCATCATATTAACTTTAATTCATGGACAATGTCCAATAGCAGAAATTTCATTCGTCATAATAGCATATGAGAGAGGAACAACTACATTTTGAAGAGCTCAGGCAAGCGATGATTGATCGTGATCCAACTTTAGCCGTTGGTAAAATGATGAGTTCACCGGCAGTCGTCTATCAAGACAAGGTTTTCTGTTTTTTGAATAGAAAGTTTAATATGGTCTTCAAGCTGGGGAAAGGCTTTGACAGCTCTACACTCAATTTTCCTACAGAGGAGTTTTCACCATTCAAGAGCAAAAAGCCGCTCTCTGGCTGGTTTGAGGTGGACTTTGTGTATGCCAGAGAATGGCCCCAACTAGCTGATCAAGCCTTAACTCAACTAAAATCCGAACTAACATGATATCGAAAGCTTATTCAGACTTTTTTGCTACTCTGGAAGTGAATAACAACAAAGAGTGGTTTAATGATAACAAGAAGACCTACGAGCGCGAGGTAAAGGCGCCCTTCTTAAATCTCATCTCTGATGTCATGGACACGGTCGGTCAATGGGACCCCAGGATCGAACCTGAACCCAAGAAATCACTCTTCAGAATCAATCGTGATATTCGCTTCTCAAAAGACAAGTCGCCCTACAACACTATCATGAAAGCCGCTCTCGCTCCTGGTGGTCGTAAGTCAGGACTGCCCGGCTACTATATTGGCATAAGCGCGGATACTGTTCATGTTGGTGGTGGACAATTTGACCTGGATACACCCACGCTCGCCAGGTTGCGCGCTTTCCTATCGGAAAACTATGACGAACTGGAAGAGATTATTGGTCACAAAGAATTCAAATCCAAATTTGAACACCTGCTTGGAGATAAAGTAACAAGGCTCAATGGCCCTCTAAAAGATAAAGTTGCTGAGATGCCACTACTGCTCCATAAGCAATACTATGCCATGACTCGCAACACCGATCGTACACAAGTGTTGGCTCAGGAGTTGTTAAAATCATTGGCTGTAGTCAGGCCCTTGGTCGAGTTTCTTGAGAGAGGTGTCAAATCTTAAGGACTAAAAAGGCATTAAGACCTGTGCGCCCACCCTTATAGCTAGGCTGAGCCTGGCTCGCGTCCCGGAATTATAGTTTTCCGATAGATAGAGGTTTGATAACTTCACAAAAAGACTAGAGTGCATGGAATACAGAATACTTGGCAAGACTGGCTTAAAGATATCAAGTGTTTCCCTTGGGACATGGCAAGTCGGAGGCGGATGGGGAGCCAGGTTCGATACCAGGCAAGCCAAATCAATACTACACCAGGCTTTGGACGAGGGCATCAATTTTTTTGATACTGCAGATGTATATGATGATCAGCAAAGCGAAAAGGTCGTTGGTCAAACCGTCAGGGAAAACAGGCAAAGTACGCATATCGCCACCAAGATAGGCCGACGCATCAACCCGCATATTGCCAAAGGCTACACTCCTGATGTGCTGGAAAAGTACGTCGATGAGGCATTGTTTAATACAGGTCTTGACGAGCTCGATCTGGTGCAGCTGCATTGCCCACCACCTGAGGTATATGACTCTGAGGAGGTCTTTGAGCGACTGGCTTTGATTAGGAAAAAGGGGAAAGTGCTCAATTTCGGTGCGAGTGTAGAGACTGTAGCTGAGGCAGAAAAGGCAAGTGATTATGATGTGGTGAGCACGATTCAAATCATTTTCAATATGTTTCGTCACAAGCCTTTGGAGACATCCTTTCCCTTGCTGAAAAAGAAGAACATTGGGATACTGGCAAGAGTGCCGTTGGCTAGCGGATTACTCACTGGCAAGTATAAAAGAGACACAAAATTCCGAGCTGACGATCATCGCCAGTTCAATCGCAATGGTGAAGCATTTGATAAGGGTGAAACCTTCTCAGGAGTGGATTACGAGCAAGGACTCAAGGCAGTAGATGAGCTAAAGGAAATTTTCGACAACACCGAGCATCTTTATCACTACGCCCTCAGATGGGTACTCATGCATGATGCCGTGAGCACGGTCATTCCTGGTGCCAGCAGCCCCTCCCAGGTTCAGAGCAATAGCCAGAGCCTGCTGCTACCGCCATTTCCTCAGGAGCAGATGGATGCCGTGAAGTCGGTCTATGACAGGTACTTCAGAAAAAACATCCATGATCTTTGGTGAGGCACGTTGGATGGATCGATCGATTGACTTGATTACCTCCTACTCAGTCCGTCCTCTTTGAAACTGATGCGAATAGCTCCGGTGTTGGATGCACTGCGGAGATACACTTTACCCATAATTTTGCGGTAGCTGTCATCTGCTATGGGTACCATATCCCAGATGATCTCGCCATTGGATATGAGATCAGTGCTGAAAAAAGTCTCCGGCTGGTCAATGGACAAGTTGATTTCTCCACTTTGGCTGGTGAAGTAGCTATTGCGGTCGAGTATGAGCTGCGTACCATCTATCCTACCTCCATCGGAGGTGAGGTCAAGGCCACCAGAGCAGTTGACCACTTGTATCTGACCATCATCAGTTTGGGCTGTGACTTCACCATCAAAGGCATTGAACAGCACATCACCATCATCAGAAAAAATTTTGACCTTACCTGTACTTTTGAGCACCTCTACGATTCCCGACTTGCTATAGATCGCGATGCTATCCGACCTGTAATCCACCACATGCACCTTCCCTGAGGCCGATGTGATATCTACTTTCACTTGAGGTGGGAGACCAATCATCACCTGACCGCCGATATCATTCCTGACCGTCAACGGAGAAACTACCTCGATGGTCAACACCTTATTTTCGATGCTCGTGACAAACCTGTAGAGACGTGAGGTAGAATTACCCCAAATTCGACCCTTCACATGGGTGATATGATCGTTGCTTTGCGTAAGAGTGACATCCGCAAACCCAGCCTTGATTTGGATGGCATCTACACCTCGTCTGTTGATGTCAATTTCATCAATAAGTGGCTGACTGTAGCCATTAAAAGGACATACTACGCTTAAAAGGACGAATACAAAAGCTAGAGGTCGGGGCATAAAAAAATGTCTGCTATTCTGCTAATAACAGACATTTTTCACTATCCCCTCATTTGCGGGATGATTATTGCCCGTTTGGTGGGAGTGGTCTGGGTATCACCATCAGCTATAAACTCGATCTGTTGATAGACCGCTTACCAGAACGTAATAATTAATTCTGGTAAGTGGGTGAAATGGCTATCTCTGGTTACTAGAGTAGTGTCATGTTCTATTACCAAGGCAGCAATCCAAATATCATTTTCGGGTATAGGTGTCCCCCGTCTTTTCAACTTTGACTTTAACCTTCCATAGATCGATGCTGTATTATTTGTAGTCTGAAGAATTACCGATCTCTTTATCACAGCATCAATTTGGTCGAGGTGATGACCCCTTCGGACAGAGCTCTCCGCACCCAGATATAATTCTCCCAATACGGGTATTGGTACAAATACTGTTTTATATTGATCGATTTTATCAGCAATCTCCTTCCTTCCACGAAAGAGATCAATCAATATATTTGAGTCTAGGGCACAGGAACTACTTCCAGTCATTTTCATGGATTTGCTCGCAAGACTCTTCAATCTCCTTTTCCATGATGCGCGCCTCATCCTCACTGATTACCCCTAGCAAGTCATGGAACGAGAGCTTTTGACCTTGATCCTCACCCTCTTGTTGTAGAACGTCTTCCAGTTTTTCTAAGACTCGCTCACTAGTCAAGCTCAAAACTTGGTTGATAAAATTCAACTTGCGGCTATGAATATCCATAATTACTTTTTTTACTCAATAAATATAAACGATTATCCTCACGTAGGGGTAATCGCATATATGAGAATTAACGGCTGACTACTTTGGGTATATTTGACAGCACTGGTCGCAAAAATCACAAAAGTAATAGCCTACTGCCCGTTCGGGTAGAGTGGTCTGGGTATCACCATCAGTTCCTTCTGCCGCCCGTCGATATAGCGGAATCCTGTACCGTCAAAATAGCCATCTTCTTCCAGCATGATTCTGATTTCCTTGCCCCACTCTTCGATGTACACACCTGCATTGAGTTCGATGGAGTAGGCCGTATTGCTGAACAGAGGATAGTCTCCCCTACCGGGAACGCCACCTTGCTGATCCCAAA
Organism: Cyclobacteriaceae bacterium; assembly: GCA_965229505.1. Taxonomy (GTDB): domain Bacteria; phylum Bacteroidota; class Bacteroidia; order Cytophagales; family Cyclobacteriaceae; genus UBA6059. The sequence goes on along the minus strand of OZ245881.1, from coordinate 2,746,094 downwards.
GGCCGATAGTAGGTCCGGCAGCATGGCCATGGAAACCGATGGGATGCGTATAAATCACGCCTTTAAGCCCCTCTGCATTACACTGATCAAGTGCTGCTTTCAATATTTCATTACCCGTACGCCCTTCTTTGTAGTTGTCCGTCAGGGCATCTTGTACCGCATTGCCCTTGGCAAAAGCATCTGTCAGATACTTTGGTGGCTCAGTTTCTCCCGGCTTTAGGATGTAAGCATGCTGCTGTGTATCCGTATTCAACCTAAGATAGGTGATGCCAAAGTCTGTGTGAATCAAATCCCCGGGCTGAATGATCGCATCCTCAGGTCGCTCGGAAAAAGAACGCAAATGCTCAAAAGATTCTGGATCTTGTCGCTGGATCGATACAGATGGATGAAACCAGGTCGTCAATCCCAATTCACGGATACGGTCTCTGTACCACCATACTACATCATTAGTAGTGGTGATACCGGGCTGGATGACCTTATCAGAAAATCCTTCAGCAATGATCTGGTGAGCGATCCTTACGATCTGCTGGTACACCGCCATCTCACTATCCGTGCGAGTCTCGAGCCATCCTACTGCCAGCATCTCTGCATTGGTTAGCCTGCTTTGAAAGTTCTTGGGCAATGCTTCGGTCAGCTTCTCATAATGACTGGCAGACAAACCGTCCGCTAACGCAAATGTTGGAGACTTGTTGATCCCGATCTTCTTCGGGTTCTTTTCCTGGATCAACCGCGAAAGCGCCTGCCACTGGTCTGGCTGCTGCAACGGATTCCATGCCTTCTGGAAGATCGTGCCGACATTATAGCGGGCAATAGCGTAGGTCTCCAACTTCTTGCCTTCACCCGGATCGTAGATTACCAGCATTGTCGTCCGCCTCGCAGAGAGCCAGGTAGCCGGCAGCATGGTCTTAATGACCGGATCTTCATTGTACTCACTACCGATCACCAGCCACATATCGATACCCGTTCGGCGCATCAGATCTGGCAGCACGGTCTCTGCTCTTTCAGCCAGCCAACTGTTGATTACTCTTGCCCGATCCTCCATCGGCAGTATTTTGGGGACGTAGCTATTTTGCGCCTTGGCACTTAAGGCCAATGTGACTATCATCACTATTAGGGTCAATATCCGATTCATATTCCTTTTTTTGAGGCCAATATAGTGATCTAATGAGTAGATTACATGTAGCTAAGATCGTATATCAGCCGCTTGTAAAATCCCCAAAGGCCAATGCTTTAGATAGAACTAGGGGCAAGCGCACAGAGCTTTGTTACTGACATATGAATCGTCTCTTACAAATAGCACTCCCTTTTATATTTGCGGTAGCAACTCTCCTCCTCACATCCTGTGGAGATGATGATGGTCCTGCTACCTTCGAGGAAGAGGTATCTATTACCACCAGTGCCGGGGATATCTTCGGGACATTGTTGCGACCCAATACGACCAATGCTGTTCCCATCGTCCTGATTATAGCAGGATCGGGCCCTACGGATAGAGATGGCAATACGGTTTCCCTACCGGGAACAAACAATTCACTCAAGATGATCGCTGATGAGCTTTTGCTCTCCAATGTGGCCTCTCTAAGATATGACAAGCGGGGCGTGGGTGCCAGCATTGACGCGGCTAATACTGAGGCCGGCCTGACTTTTAACGACTATGTGACGGATGCCATTAGCTGGGTCAAAATATTAAGAAAAGATGAAAGGTACTCGAGTGTGGGTATCCTAGGCCATAGTGAAGGGTCTCTGATTGGCATGATTGCCGCCTCCTCAGCAGAGGTCGATTTCTTCATTTCCGTAGCGGGTGCAGGGGTGTCAGCGGATAAGATTATCCTGGAGCAGTTGGCGGGTTCATCAGAAGGGGTGATAGAGTACTCTGCTTATGTCCTATCGGAATTGCGCAAAGGCAACACTGTATCCGACATACCTCCCAATATGCAATTCCTTTTCAGGGAGTCAGCTCAGCCCTATTTGACCAGCTGGATACAATATGATCCTAGTTTGGAGATATCGAGACTTGATATGCCAGTGGCTGTCATTCATGGGACGAGAGATATACAAGTGCCGGTAGAGCAGGCCAACATCCTGGCGGAAAGTAATGCGAATGCCAGCCTTAAAATCATCGATGGGATGAACCACATACTTAAGAATGCACCTGAGGATCCCAATCTCAATCTACTTACCTATACAGATCCTAGCATTCCATTGACTGAGGAATTCGCCAAGTTTTTGACGGACTACCTGGCTGATTTGCGGTAGCGAAACGCTACAAGCTTACCCTGATACCCGGACCTATCATGACAAACCATGCGGCATTAGAAAGGAGGTAGCCCCCTCCCAAAAAGAGCGGAAAGGTCAACTTCGAATTGCTCCTAGGGTAAAGGCTCCCGAGTACTACTATGCCAATATCACGATTGTCGTTTTCACTTGAGAAGTTGAACGCATTGAGCGCAATAAAGCCTGCACCTATCTTATAGGGGCGTTCGATGGCTATTTTCTCAGGATGGTAGAAGGTGAACTGTGCCATCATCGCAAGGCTGATACCTCCCAGATTGTCGAAATCATCGTCCTGATCCGGACCAAAGCGCTTAGTAAGCAGTCCTGCAGGGAAGGACACATCTATATCAAAACTATAGAGTCGTTTTTGCATGATCTCTACGCGCTCCTCTTCTACATTAGTCCCATATTTACTTTTGCTGTGACGCACAATCAACAGGGCCTTTGACCACTCTTCGAGTTGATAGGTCTTCTTGTTGAGATATTGATTTAATGCCAGTCGATCGTCACTACAGCGGCGCTCAGTATATTGCCCAAAACGAGGCGAAGAAGTACTCGGACAGACTGCCACATCCTCCAATTCTTTGAAATCAATAAGGTCATTTTTGGCAGTTCTAAGCTCGACTTTAATATCCAGGTACTGTACCCCATGCATGTCGTTGGGACGGTCGATGAGATCTGAATCAAACTCCAGCATTAAATCATTGATTACCTTCTCATATAGTATGGGTTGGTTCTGATCAACGATACTGATTGGCTGGTCACCGTAGTTGAGCTTTACAAAAGAAAGTGGTGCCGGCTCATCATACTCAACTACCTGGAGGGACTTGTTAAGCAGTTGTCCATTCTGAAAGATTCTAATCTCCTTTTTTTTGATATCTATCGGAATATCTATTCTGTAATATGCTACTGTGTTGTTTCCAATCAGTGAATCAAAATTGATCGTTTGAACATCCTCAAATAGCAAAGGCGCATTGTCCATCCCAAAGCCTTCTACCTTGAGATCAATCGTTTGACCAGGATTTACTCTGGTGGTAGCCTTCCACTCTCCTCGAGAGGAGAGCACACTGATGTCGGTGATTTCCGTTCGGTGGATGATATTGAAGTTGGTAATAAACCTGGGGTCATCCCCGTCTTTCATGTAGAGATATCCATCCGTCTTGTCGTGAAAGTTGTAGACGCGCAACCATGATAGCACTCGATTATTGCTTAGTCGGCTTTTCGTATGAATCTCGGCGATGATCGCACCACCCGGCTCTGACTGTCGCTCCAGCCTATAGGTCTTGCCGAGTTGCAAGCTTCTGTGATCCTGTAGCTGGATCTCTATACCCTCCAGCCCTGACTCTTCCGTCTTGATCACCTCATTGATATTCACATCCAGGAACGCCAGGCGGCTTGCCTTGATGAAGAACATCTGTGATATCGAATCCAAACGATAGACCGGCCTTCTGCGCTCACTCAGATTCGGACGAATGACACTCAATTGGGTCGCAAAAGTAACCGGACCGAGCTTGTTGGGGACTACATGGAGTTTAGGCTTACCTCCCTGGAGACTGACACGGTATTCGAGACCCGGCTGACTCCTCCATTGATTGTCGATGAGCAGGTTTTGCGGCTCATTACACATCAGGTCAAATACCTTCTCTTCCCCTATGTACATCTCCGTATTCTGAGGGCGGAACTGTAGCTGCGTATTCCGGTAGGGAAATAGCGGAATAGCAATCGCACTCTGATTATCCTCATCCTCAATTATGAAATTGAAAGCCGGAAACCGCGTTTCGATCAGATTGCTGAGCTGCACTTTTACACGATAGTGATCTCCAAACCACAAAAGGCTGTCCACGAGCCTAAAGTCGGTGGAAGGTGCAAGCCGCACGCCAGGTACTGTCGACGATGCAAAAAGCCTCAGCTCTATGACTGGCTGTACCTCTGTAAATTCAAAGGCCAGTTTTGGCTGTCCATTTTCGATGATGGTGTCAGACGTCCAGGTATAAGTTGAGGTATCGATTTGCAACTCTACTTCGCTGAAAGGCGAAATAGATTGTGCCTGAATCATGCTAACAAGACAGATCATGACCAATGAAGAGGTGATTAGACTCTTGCCAATGGCATCACTAAAAACTCCGATATGAGCGAATGGATTAGGCTTCAATACTGTCTAAGTTTGTCGCAATATGCCAAATACGTATTTCGATTTCAAGGAATTTAGGGTCGATCAGAGTCAAAGTGGCATGAAAGTCACTACTGAAGGCTGCATATTGGGGGCATGGGCCAAGGCCGACGATCCAAAGCATATTCTTGATATCGGGGCGGGCACTGGGCTTTTGAGTCTGATGCTAGCGCAAAAGTATCCTCAATCCAGCATCGATGCAGTGGAGTTGGAGCCACATGCCGCCGCTGAGGCTGCCACCAATTTCGCGAAAAGTCGATGGTCCTCTCGGCTGTGCCTACATCAAGTATCGGTTCAGGATTTTGCCATGAATTCCGGTTTGGAGTATGACCTGATCATCTGCAATCCCCCATTCTTCAATAATAGCCAACGCTCGACTAACAACAAGAAAGCACGAGCAACACATAGCGACGAACTGTCCCCTAATGACCTTGCGGGATGTATCTCAAAGCTGCTCAGTCCGCAAGGTGTCGCATTCGTGCTCTATCCCTTATCAGAATCACAGCAATTCGAAAAAGAGCTCGGTAGTACTACTATGACTGTGGCTGAAGAATTGCTCATTTACGATAGGCCGGGCAAGTCGGTCTTTAGAAGAATACTGAAGATAGTAAACGAGCCTAAGACTACTATGTCTAGCGAAACGCTCATTATTAAGGAAAGTGATGGCTCCTATTCCAGTCAGTTTGTCAAGCTCCTCAAGCCCTACTATCTACACCTCTAAACCTTTTCTGTGAGTTCTATTTCGCGTTCCTCAAAACGAATACCCATGGTCTCTAGCTCAGCCAGCACAGGTTCGTAGATTTCCTTGTTTGTGGGTATATGGATTCCCGGAGTATTAATCTTCCCCTCCAGACATAGCTTGGCTGTGACACCTAGTGGCAGTCCCACTGTCTTCGACATAGCTGTATTCACATCATCCACACCAGTCACCACCATATGTGACTGTATTTGGCAGGGCTCGCCAGACTTATCCAGATAGTCGAACTTATGCCACATCACGATCATGTCTTTGTCATCAGATCGCAAGCTCCACTTCTTCTTCAGGATGTGCTCCAGTATTTGCGCTGGTGTTCCTCTATCAAGCCCTACCGGAATCTCCTCGAACAAGTCCAACCACTTCAGTTTGTACATGACTTCTGACTCCATCTCCAGATTGAGATAATGCGCCAACTTCAACTCTACGGAATCATTCGGATTGAATGACAAGAATGAGTTGATAAACTGGCGGTGCGTCATGCCACCTACATTGTGCATTTCATAGCTGTCATTGGTGGCGCCAAGCTGGATGAATACATCCCAGGCTTTGCAAAACCCCGGCCTTCTCAGGGTACCTCTGTACAAGGTTCGGATTCCCTGGAGGTCGTAAGAATCCAAATACTTTAGTGAATCACGGTTGGCATAGCCTTCGAAATAGCCGTAACCGGGAATATGAATGACCTCAGTTCTCTTGAATAATCTATGATATGGGATATACTTATACAGCCCCTCCTGGATGAATTTGACATAACCATTCCCGGCCATCACCACATTTCGTGGATTCCAGGTAAACTTATATTCCCAGGGGTTATCCTCATCAGATGGTGCCAGCAGTCCTCCGGTGAAAGTTTCAAAGCCGGTGAGCTCAAATCCCTCAGCCTTGACCCTATCAAGGACTTGCATCGCCGACATGTGGTCTATACCAGGATCAAGACCCATCTCCATGATCAGCGTGCTCCCATTGGACTCAAACTGGGGTGCTAAGGCCTGAATATCAGGTGTCACATAGGATGCGGTGAGCATAGACTTACCCAGGCTGGCACAGACCGTAGCTACATGGATGTGAAAAGCAGCGGGCAGCATGCTGATCACCAGGTCCGCTTTGTTGATCAACTCAAATCGCTCAGTCTCATCAAATACATCAAAGCGCTTCGCCTCAGCATAAGAAATGCCGGTCACCTTTTTACGGGCTAGTTCCACATCTTGGTCTGCCACGATGACCTTGAGTGGGCGTGTTTTTCCAACCTCAATAAGATAATTGATTAGCGAAGTGCATGATCTCCCTGCCCCTAATACCAGTACTGTTTGCATCTTTGAAAAAATGGGTTTGTTGTTCCGGCCAAATTATAGGATTTGCAAAGAGTCATCAAACCTTTTGATCAGATTATCAGTATTATTATGCTCCCACAAATGATTGAGCTATGGCGGAAAAACGAACGTTGAATATTGACTATACCATTTATGATTGGACGGAGCTCTCCGAGCCTGTTGCTCATTTGATGGAGACCGCCAGGAAAGCACTAGATTCTGCATATGCCCCATACAGTGGATTTCACGTAGGTTCAGCAGTCAGGCTATCCGATGGCATCATCATACCGGGCAACAATCAGGAGAATGCTGCTTACCCCTCCGGCCTTTGTGCGGAGCGGGTAGCTCTATTTGCTGCTAAGTCTGCACATCCCACTACCTCGATAGACGCATTGGCGATAGCCGCCAAGCCCAAAGATGGTGCAGACTATGTCTCCGCTGGCTCCTGTGGCAACTGCCGCCAGGTGATGATCGAGTATGAGCATCAACAACAGACGCCATACGATATCTATCTGATGATGCCAGATCAAAAGGTGCTGAAGATCAACTCAGCGGCAGACTATTTGCCCTTTAGCTTCAATGCTGCTTCACTCCTGGATCACTAAGAGCGATTGACTACTGTCGCACTAGCCTGATCTGTCGGTAGAAGTGTTAAGTCGCTCACCATCACATGCGGGGGTCTTGAGATCACGTAAGCCACCGTGTCCGCCACATCATCACCAGTAAGCGCTGTGATCGTAGAATAAACTTTCTTGGCGCGCTCTTCATCTCCCTTGAATCGGACCAACGAGAACTCCGTTTCCACCAAGCCGGGGTTGATTGAGCATACCCGAATGCCATAAGGATTCATATCCAATCGCATACCTTGGGTAATGGCATCTACAGCGAATTTGGAAGCACAATACACGTTTCCGTTAGGGTAGACTTCCTTACCGGCAATAGAGCCGATGTTGACCACAAAACCCGACTTCCGCGCGACCATTCCTGGTAAGATGGCCTTGGAAACGTAAAGGAGACCTTTCGTATTGATATCAATCATCGCATCCCAATCGTCAAGTGACCCCTCGTGTACTGGGGCTAGTCCGTGGGCATTGCCAGCGTTGTTGATCAATACATCTATCCTCTGCCACTTCTCAGGTAGTGATTCGATGGCTTTAAAGACTGCCGCTTTGTCTCGTACATCAAAGGAAAGCGTATGCACATCTGTAAGGGCTGAGAGGTCGGCCTTGAGTTTGTCCAGGCGGTCTTGTCTTCTACCGCAAATAATGAGTGAATAATTCTTGGAGAGGCGCTTGGCTGTTGCTTCGCCAATACCAGCAGTAGCGCCGGTTATCAGGGCTATTTTTTTCATATAACAAGTTTTGAATAGGACCTCTGCCAACTAAACTGGCAGGTATGTCATTGCCAAAATTGGGCTTAAATACCTATTAGGACGGCCCGCCTTCGAAACTAATAAAAATACCGATGTTGTGTGGGCTCAATCGCTGTAAGCCTGCGTTGAGTGAGTTGATCTCGGGCTCCAGCGAGTTGATCAACCCATAAGAATAACGCAGCTCCGGAGAGAATTTAAACAATGGGAAGTACAGGTCGAAACCCACTCCAATTTCAAATGACAAGTTGAAGTTTTTGGTTTGGAGCTTGTCCTGTTCTTCCTCGTCCTGACCTTTGGCAGCTGCCTCAAAAGCGGGATTGATGCCGCCTACCATATACATACCGATATTACCGCGCCGAACGGACTTATACTTTAGCAGCAGCGGGAATTCCACCATTGTGGCATCACGGAAGTCGACATACTCGGAACCGTCAGTATACCTGTAGGCCGTTTGGAACTCATAGAACCCCACCTGAACCATAGCCCTAAAATCAAGGTATTGATATAAGCGAAAATTAGAAACAAATGCCAGCTTGAAGCCCCCGAGATTTCTGGGTACGATCGAATGGACACTATCCATCGCCGTGGACACGAAGAGATCGTTGTACTGAAGCCGGTAAGAAGAGGAGTGCAAGCCTATGACAAAGCCATAGTGCAGCCACTTCTCATCATAGTTGGGGAGATTGACTCTGACAGAATTCTGCGCTTGGGCAGTTTTGCCGCAGAGCATTAGTAGCAATAATGCAATGACTAACCCTTTACTCCGGTATAGATTGAGCTGATGCCAAAGGTTAGGGTTTTGCATGATGTCTTTTGAAAGCCTGATTCTTCTAATATATCTAAAAACTGCTGTCCATATGGAAAGGCATTGACCGACTCAGGCAAATAGGTATAGGCCGCATTGTCGCTCGATACCAACTTGCCAATCAAAGGCAAGATGTAGCGAAAATAGAAACTATACAATTGCTTAAACGGGAAAACACTTGGTTTTGAGAACTCAAGTATGACCACTTTACCGCCGGGTTTTAGTACCCTAAACATGTCGGCGAGTCCTTTTTTGAGATCCTCGAAATTCCTTACACCGAAGCTAACGATCACCGCGTCAAACTTATTGTCGTCAAAAAGAAGCCCCTCAGAGTCGCCCATCTGCATATCAATTATGTGATCGAGCTTTTTACGCTTCATTTTTTCTTTGCCTACAGCCAGCATACCCTCGGAGATATCCACCCCTATGATCTTATCAGGATTTAGCGCTAGCGCCTCTATCGCAAAGTCACCTGTCCCGGTAGCTATATCGAGAATCAATTTGGGCTGATCGTCTTTCAACATCTTCACCGCCCTTTTTCTCCAGAGGATATCAATACCAAGGCTCAGAAAATGATTCAGGAAATCATAGCTCTTACTGATGTTGTTGAACATGTCAGCGACCTGGCGCTTCTTACCGGTATCTTTATCTTTGTAGGGAACTACAGCCATAAGCTTTGCTTCATTAAGAAAGAGTGCAAATTTGCAACAATAAATCGTAAACAGGTCGTTTCCCTCAATTGTTAGTGGTTCCGGCATGTTTTTACCCTTTTCGGATACGTGCCTCTGGCTGCACTAGCGCAATAGACCCATGAAAATCAAAACAGCTCAGTTTGTCATCAGCAATACCGACTACAAAAAGTGTCCGGAGAGTAAGATTCCCGAGTATGCCTTTATCGGTAGATCCAATGTGGGTAAGTCTTCATTGATCAACATGCTGACCAACCACTCGAAGCTGGCGAAAACCTCAGGAAAGCCCGGGAAGACGCAATTGCTCAATCATTTCATCATCAACGATGAGTGGTACCTGGTCGACTTGCCCGGATACGGATGGGCCCAGGTCAGCAAAGAAAACCGCAACAAGTGGGACAAGATGGTCAAAGACTATTTGCTATATCGGCCCAACTTACATTTGGTTTTCGTACTGGTGGACTCACGGCTACCACCGCAAAAAGTGGATATGGAGTTCATCAACTGGATAGGAGAGCATCAAATCCCTCTGGTTATTGTGCTAACAAAAACAGACAAGCTCTCAAAGAATCAGGTAGCCAAGAATGAAGCTGCCATTAGGCGAGGGTTGAAGGAGAATTGGGCGGAGCTACCGCCAATGTTCAGGTCCTCTGCGGTAGACAAAAATGGTAAGGAGGAAATCCTCAATTATATAGAAGAGATTAATCAAGGGAAGCCATAAAAATTTTATGTTTGCCTCAGAATTAAACAGCTATGATAGAATTTAAAGAGATTGCCACCATCAGCGGAAAAGGTGGGTTATATAAAGTAGTCAACCCGACCCGTACTGGAGTAATCCTCGAGTCGCTGGATGACAAGAAGAAGAAATTAATCGTCAACGGGCACACCAAAGTGTCAATACTGGCGGAGATATCGGTCTACACGACCGACGAGGATGGCGTGGTGCCATTGGAAGAGGTGTTTCAAAAAATACATGCCGAATTTGATGGGGATACAGGCCTGTCTAGCTCATCAGATCCTGAAGAATTGCGCGCTTTTTTGAAGTTCGTTCTGCCTACATTCGATGCAGAGCGTGTCTACGTTAGCGATATCAAGAAGATGGTCAGCTGGTATGGCATACTCGTGAGGGAGGCGCCTGAGCTCCTCACTGCCAAGGAAGAGGAAGCCGCTGAGTCGGAGAAGTCAGAGTAAGCTATGCCTGACCGTGAGATGGTGCAGATCGGCGCACAACTCATCACTAAAGATTTTGGGCTGGACGACACTGAGTTAGCAGATGCACTCAGTGTCGAAACCCTGGAAGCCCGGCTGACAAAGGTTGTGCAATACCTACTGGACAAAGACTTTCAGCGACTCATCAACATCATGTATCGGATAGACCTACCGGAATCTACCTTCCAGCAGGTACTGGCAAATGAAGAGCCCGACCAGATCGCCACCTCACTTGCGAAGCATATCTTAGAAAGAGAATTGCAAAAGGCTATACTCCGTCAGAAGTACAGTGGGCAATAGCTATTCCCCGTTTATATAGCCTTCGGCTTTATCTACCATGGCTCTGGAGCCAATATAGAGTGGGGATCTTTGATGCAGCGCTTTCGGCACAATATCCAATATACGCTGCTTACCATCGGAGGCCCTTCCCCCTGCCTGCTCAGCAATTAATGCCAGGGCATTGCACTCATAGAGTAACCTAAGCTTGCCATCGGGAGCTTTGTGCGTGCTGGGGTACATATAAATACCTCCTTTGAGCATGTTTCTATGGAAGTCTGCCACAAGTGACCCAATGTATCTGGCAGAGTAGTTGGATGACTTGCAGTATTCGATGTAGTCTCTCACATGTTGATCAAACGCATTGTAAGATCCTTCATTGATTGAGTAAATTTTGCCGTCTGTCGGGCACTTCATAATATCATGAGAAAGCAAAAACTCACCTAGACTTGGTTCGTAGGTAAAGCCATGTACGCCATGGCCTGTAGTATATACCATCATCGTAGAAGAACCATAAAGGATGTAGCCGGCAGCCACTTGCTCAGATCCCTTTTGCAAAATATCCTCCATCTGAACGGGTCCACCCGATGGGGACTTACGCCGATAAATGGAAAAGATCGTACCAATAGATACGTTCACATCGATATTGCTCGAACCATCGAGGGGATCCATACAGACCACATAGCGACTTTGAGGATTGAGGTTGATAACCTCTTCGTCCTCCTCAGAAACTATCGCGCAGACCTCACCTCCATTTTTCAGCGCCCTGATGAACCTGATGTTCGCAATGACGTCCAACTTCTGCTGGTCCTCACCCTGGACATTCTTCTCCCCGAAACCGCCGGAAATATCAAGCAAACCTGATTGATTCACCTCTCTGTTAATGATTTTTCCTGCTAAGGCTATGTCTCTCACCAGCTGTGACAACTCACCAGTGGCATAGGGAAACTCGTCTTGTTTGCGCTTTATAAATCGGTCTAAGGTTGTTCCGATAGGAAGTCCTAAATTGCTTTTGTTCATCAGATTTTCTTTACGGTTACAAAGGTAGGAATAACAACAAAAAATGCTTCTGGAATCATTTAAAACGTTTGCATAATGAAGGTTTTTAAATTTGGAGGTGCGTCTGTCAAAGATGCTCCTGCCATCCAAAACTTAGCGGAAATATTGGGAAGTCACTCCACGGATACACTGATCATTGTCATATCTGCTATGGGAAAGACAACCAATAAACTGGAAGAAATCATAAAAATGTACAACTCAGGAGATCAGGAGTACCTGACTCTTCTTGAGCAACTGCGGCATGCGCATCTCACCATCATCGAGGAGCTAGGATTGGAAGACCAAAATCATCTCAATATCCAGGTGGAGGCTTTGTTCGCGAAAGTGCCACACCACCTTTCCTCCCTATCGGGAAATGTATTTGCTCAGTATGATGCAGTGGTTGCTTGTGGAGAGCTTCTCTCGACACGGATAGTCAGCGCTTATCTGCAATCGGCGGGCATTGCTGCAACGTGGGTAGACGCTAGGGAGATGATCAAGACAGATGATGCTTTTACAGAAGCGAAGATCAACTGGGAGCTGACAGAGCATCTTGTCAAGCAAAAACTGCTAGCTGATAAATCACAAAAGGTTCAAGTTACCCAAGGCTTTATAGGGTCGACCAGTGCCAACCAAACCGTCACTCTGGGAAGAGAAGGCTCGGACTTTTCGGCAGCAGTAATTGGCTATTGCATCGATGCAGAAGAAGTGGTCATTTGGAAGGATGTGCCGGGTATCTTAAATGCTGATCCGAAGCGCCTGGCCGATGCGCAGCTGATTCCTTCGATGAGCTATGAGGAGGCCGGTGAAATGACCTACTATGGCGCCAAGGTAATTCACCCCAAAACGATGCGGCCACTTGCCCTAAAATCTATACCTCTCAGGGTAAGATCATTTGAGAATACCGATGCTTCGGGTACGGTCATTTCCAATCAAAAAAGCTCCGAACCGTACTCAGCCATCATATTCAATACTTCACAACTCCTTATCTCATTCAGAAAACGGGAGTTCACCTTTATTGATGAGCGCACGCTGGGTCTGATTTTTCATACGCTTGACCAGCTCAATGTTAAGATCAATTTGATGCAAAACTCCGCCACCACCTTTTCTATCTGTATAGATGACAATTCATATAAGCTGACGAAGATATTCGACGCGCTTAGGGATCAGTTCGAGATCCAATACAATGGTGAGCTGACCCTGCTTACTCTCAATAATTATCAGCCAGCTACTGTGGATACTTTGATTGCTGGTAAGGAACTCATCCTGGAGCAAAAATCAAGGAAGACCGCCCACTTCGTTTATCGCTGATCAGAGGTACTTGCGCAGGGTTCGATCTATACCTGAGAGGTAGCTGCTGCCAAAAAGGTTGACATGGACGAGTAGTGGGTATAAATTGTAGAGATCCACTCTGTCATCAAAGCCAGGTAATAGCGGAAATGACTCGTGATAAGCAGCATAGAAGTTTTGATCAAATCCACCAAAGAGTTGGGTAAATGCGAGCTCCATTTCTCTGCTGCCGTAGTATACCGCAGGATCAAAAATAGTGGGCTGTCCTTCACGGCCGGGCATGACATTGCCGCTCCAGAGATCGCCGTGCAATAGTGAGGGTGATTCCTCAGGAAGCTGATCATGTAGCAAGGCATAGAGTTTCCGAAATCGAAGAGCATATGCGGTATCGACGTGACCATTGTATATGGCCAGCCCCAATTGAACTTCCAGTCGATGCTGAATGAAAAACTCTACCCATTGGGAACAGGCGGTATTCCGTTGCGGTAGCTTGCCTATGTAGTTATCATGATCCAGCCCAAATGTATCACTCGAAATCCGATGGAGATCGGCGAGTTGATGCCCTAAAAGACTCCAATAGTTGCTCGACTGGCGATGGGTTGGCAGATATTCCATCAGCAAGTAAGCCTTGTTCTGGCACGAGCCAAACCCGATGGGTTCCGGTACAGCTATTTTGCCGGACTTACGAAGTAGCTCAAGTCCCAACGACTCCTTCTCAAACATGTCCACGGGTTCAGACTCGTTCCACTTGAGAAAAAAATCTCCCTCCTGCGTATCGAGCCTCACCGCATTGTTGATACATCCTCCGGAGACAAACTGATAGCCCTTGATAGCTAGATCTGATCCGCAGGTTTGGAATAAAACTTGCTCAAAAAATGCTTCTGCGTTAAGATCGGTCAAGCCCATGCTTGTTTCTGATATATGCCAATAACCCGTCACTCGATCTGTCAAGCATTTGGTAAACACTCTCAAACCCCTCGTCACCCCCGTAATATGGATCGGGGACATCCTCATCCTCCCCCTCCGAATCGAACTTCCTCATTTTGAAGATCTCTGCTGTTGGACTACTGCTCAATTTTCCAATGTTGTACATATTCTCATCATCCATGCCTATCACATAATCAAAGTCAGTTAAATCCGCTTTGGTAAGTTGTCGAGCACGATGATCCATCGGAATGTTATGGTCACTGGCTACAGCCATCGATCTGGGATCGGGCAAATGCCCTATATGGTAGCCGCCCGTACCGCATGAGTCTATCAGCATGCTTTCTTTAAGGCCTGCTCTCCCTACCTTATCAGAAAAAACTGCTTCAGCTAATGGTGACCTACAGATATTACCCAGGCATACAAAGAGTACTTTGATTTTCGTCATAGTATTAATTCGATTCGTCGAATGATAATTGTATTTTAACCCTAAAGATGTTGGATTAATCGATTTATAGTCATTACTTCGAATTATAATAGTTTCTTTGAGCTAGAATAAATTATAATCCCCCCAATGATAGTAAAGTTGATAAGCCAAAAAAGCTTCTTGGTTAAGATAGGTGTGTTGCTTATGCTATTGGTCCTTGGCAAGGGATTGAGAGAGGATACTCAAGTCCTTACGGCTGACTCTCAGGTTTCTAAAACTGAGGAAGTACAACCTCCATTGGTTCTGACTACTGCGAAAAGTCTATCTAAATTCCCTTCTGCTGGATTGACTTCCAGCATGAACTAAAAAAAATTCATCAGGTGGTTACCTTTTGTGGGTAAGGCGTATTAACCCTTACATAACACAAATTTTATTCATACACCTGTTTAAAATTAAAGAAAGTCCGCTCCTGGCGGACTTTCTATTTATAGTCACTCCAATCGGCTACCAGCATTCTGAAGCCCACACACTTATCCTACAGGGACGAACTCTATTCAATTATTACCATAATCAAGCAGCAATCCCACTATCATTCTCATGCAAACTGTAACCCAGTAGTCAAGGGTTTCCTATTTTTGTGACAATGCTGCTGATCTACAACCTGGCCACCCGGCTCTATTTCACTCTTATCAAAGTAGCTTCAGTCGTTAGTCCAAAGGCTAAGAAATTGAATGAAGGCCAAAAAAGCGCCTTATCTCAGCTTCGGGACTACTTTGCCTCGGGATCAAGCGATAGACCGATCTGGTTTCACGCCGCGTCACTTGGAGAGTTTGAGCAGGGACGTCCTGTTATAGAATCAATCAAATCTCTTCACCCGAAAACCAAAATTCTACTTACTTTTTTCTCTCCCAGTGGCTATGAGGTTCGCAGGAATTATGACCAGGCGGATCTGGTCACGTATCTTCCATTCGATACTCCTAAAAATGCCCGGGCCTTTATAGATATTGCGAGACCTCAGCTGGCCATATTCGTCAAGTATGAATTTTGGTATCACTATATATCAGTAGCTCATGAGGCGAGAGTGCCTTTGGTGTCGATTAGTACAATCTTCAAACCATCACAGCCCTTCTTCAAATTCTACGGAGGGCTTCATAAGAGTATGCTGAAGAAGTTTGATCGATTCTTTGTTCAAAATGATCAATCACTTCAACTCCTAAATTCTATCGGAGTGACTAATGGCATAATCTCAGGAGATACGCGATATGACAGAGTCATCGATATTTCTGCTAAGCAACCTGGTTTACCCATCATCGAAAAATTCATTGGAGATGCGCCTGTCATAGTTGTAGGCAGTAGCTGGCCTTCGGATTTAGAGTTGATCAAGTCCGGGCTATCGAAGGCGATTGAGACTTCAAGCGTCATCATTGCCCCTCACAATGTGGATGAGGTAACGGTATCGGAATTACTCGATTTGTTCCCGGATTCAGTAAGATATTCGGAGGCAGATGCAAAAGATCCTGCTAAGAATACCCCAATGATTATTGATAACATGGGCATGCTTTCATCGCTCTACGGATATGCTGATATAGCCTATGTAGGTGGTGGAGCACGTGGAGCACTGCACAACACGCTGGAGCCCGCCACATGGGGTATCCCAATATTATTCGCAAAGCATGAGAAGAACAGCAAGTTTCAAGAGGCAATCGATCTGGTGCTGAATGGTGCGGCCTTTGAAATAGCCTCATCCACAGAGTTTGAGAGACTGCTTATATCACTGCTTGATAATGTGGACAAAAGAAAAGAGGCTGGTCGGCGTGCTCGCCAACAAGTAGAAGAAAATGCCGGAGCAACGAGCATAATCATGGACTACCTTAACGAGAAAATCGATGTTTAAGGGGAGAGTCACTAAATCAACAGGATCATGGTACGCTGTATTGGCTGAAGATGGTAAGCACTACCAATGCCGCTTGCGAGGTAAGTTTAAGCTGGTCAATAAGAAAATCACAAACCCCATTGCGGTAGGTGACTGGGTGAGTATAGAAGAAGACAAGGTTCAAAATGATGCCTGGATCATTACTGAAATAGCGCCACGGACTAACTATATGATTAGGAAGTCTCCTAAAAAAACAGATCATGGACATTTGCTGGCAGCCAATATAGACCAGGCCATCATCATTGCCACGATCAAGCAACCTGTGACCTCTACTGGCTTTATCGACAGGCTACTTGTGACTGCAGAATCATACCGAATACCTTCTCGTATCTTAATTAATAAGAAGGACCTACTTGACGATCAGGATCTCGAGCAAGTGCGCCCTCTAGTCGAAATGTATGAGGAAGTCGGCTATCAAGTTGATATAGTCAGTGCTTTTGACAAGGCTGATGTGACCAAAGTCAAGTCTCTCCTTACGGACAAATTCACCATGATGGCAGGACACTCGGGTGTAGGTAAGTCCACCCTGCTCAATGTACTTGTTCCTGATGCCGAACAGCAGGTAAATGAGGTATCGGCTTTTGCCAATAAAGGGGTGCACACTACTACTTTCGCTGAGGTGTTTGAGGTAGCTCCCAGGTCATATATAATTGATACGCCGGGTATTAAAGAGCTAGGTCTTCTCGAGATAGAAAAGCACGAACTTAGTCACTATTTCCCTGAGATGAGAAGGTTTTTAGGTGACTGTAAGTTCAATGATTGCCAGCACATGGAGGAGCCCGGCTGTATGATACTTGAGGCCCTTGAAAATGGTGAAATCCATACTTCCCGCTACTACAGCTATCTAAGTATGATGCAGGACAGTGATAACCGTCGCTAATATTTGAGCGACTTCAGGAGCAAATCTATCTCCCCAATTAAGCTATGATAATCCTTAGCCAGTTTTAGATTTCCACTGGCGATTGCGTGCTTTCTTTCATAGCTGATTCGCCTTCTCAATGCATTATGTTCCTGAATGCTTTTATTGAGCTTGAATGCCTTTTGACATACCTGAAAAGTGCTTCGATCGTGCTGACTTCCAAAACGGAACTGCTTTTTAGAAAGTGAACTTTGGAGGACCCTTTTCTTAACCAGCACTTCACTAGAGAATTTGTATTTCCACCTTCTGGAAGATCTGACCCAAAAGTCAAAATCTTCATATGACAAAGTTTCGTCATATCCGCCTAGCTGCTCCAGCACCTGCCTGCGGATCATCATAGTGGGCGCACTGATGAAATATCGCTCAAGTACATCGACGTAAATATCTCCAGACGGTGGTGGATTTCTTAAGCTTCCATCCTTGCTTCTCTCGTATTGGTATCCCAATGATTTTCCGGTAGGGTCTATCCACTCGTGATCACAATAATGAACGCCAATGTCATCGCTCTCAGACTCTAGCACATTCACTCCAACAGTGACCCTGTCAGGAGCTAAGATGTCATCCCCGGCCAAGTCAATGATATAATCACCGGTAGATTGATTAAAAGCCTTATTGAAGGAGGCACAATTGCCTAGGTTGGCTGAGTTGGAGGTAAGTAGTAGACCGGGATATTTTCTGGTAAGGTCAGAAAGAACATCCCTACTCTTGTCCATACTACAATCGTCCACCGCTATGACTTCAATATTTTCATAGTCCTGCCCAAAGGCCGAATCAATAGCCTTCTCAACATAGGACTCATGATTGTAGCAAAGGCAAATGATAGATGTTTTGGGGAGGGACATATCAGAGGGGCTGAATATTCAATCCATAAAATTAACACAGCTTAAGCTTTATGTTTCCTAGTGTCACAGGACTCTGTAGATTTGATGCCGATGAATGTGCTGATAATCCCTTCCTGGTACCCTACAGCTTACTTTCCCATCACAGGAATATTTATAAAAGAGCAGGTGTCTGCCATGGCTCAGTACTTTCCACAAAGCAATTTTGCGGTCAGCCTGTGGGGATCACACGACCGCTCACTCTGGTGGGATAAAGCCAATTTGTGGAGATTATCATCCAAGCTTGAAGGCTTACGCAAAAAAAGCTACTCTAAGCAACTAAGTACGAATGCGTACGAGTACTTCACCCCTGCTTTCACCTGGACCCGCAAATGGCGTAACGGGAACCTATCTCAAATCATCAAAGCCAATCGCGAAAACCTACTAGCCTTCGAGAACAAGTTTGGAAAGATCGACGTGATTCATGCCCACGTGAGTCATCCTGCCGGTGTGATCGCAATGCGCTTATCAGCAGAATTTGATGTGCCCTATGTTATTACGGAGCACATGGGGCCTTTTCCTTTTTCTTCCCTTCAAGACGGCAGTGGTGCGCCTATTCTGCCTATGAAAGAGGCCTTAAAAAAAGCTTCCCAGGTAATCTCAGTAAGCGGTGACCTGGCTCAAAAAATAAAACCATACTCTCGTTCAGAGCCCCTTGTTATCCCCAACCTCATTGAGGAGGATCATTTTATGGGTAGGATTAGAAAGCCCGGTAATACCATAACATTTGTCGGTCGTATGGTAAAAGAAAAGGGCATACCAGAGCTGCTACAGGTATGGCCAAGAATTTCTGAAAAATACCCTGACTGGCAGCTAAAGCTTATTGGAGACGGCCCACTAACTGGACAATTGGAACACCCGTCTATCCAATGGACCGGTGAACTCACAAAGTCGGAAATCAGCGAGCATCTTCGAACTAGTGCGTTTTTAATATTACCCTCCCACTTCGACAATAACCCGCTTGTAATTATTGAAGCTATGGCTTCAGGACTGCCTGTCCTGGCTACAGCCGTTGGCGGTATTCCTGAGATGGTCACTTCTCGAACCGGGCTACTAACTTCTCCAAACGATGAAGAAGCGCTCAGGTTGGCGACTGAGAAAATGATGAATAACTATCAGTCATTCGATGAAAAGCATATCAGGAAAACCTTCCTTGAAAAATACTCGAGCAAAATGATATGCCAGCAGATCATGGCCGTTTACGAAAACGTGCATTCAAATAAAACTTAGCAATAAGTAAGCTTCCTGCCCCTCACCGCCCCCATCGCCTCTTTAAACCTGGCAAGGGATTTTTGTTCAGCTCCATCTATCGATGTAACTCCCCAGTCCAGAGTCTTGAATCCTTGATTCCTCAGCTCCTTATAGAGCCTCTCCATCAATAGCACCATAGGACTCAGGTGATGATAGGCCTTGTCAGAAGCTGGTAGATAATTGTAGGCGATATCATTTGTCACTTTGACCACCACAGTAGCTGCAAGTATCTGGTTCTCCAGCTCCACAACATAAGCCTGATAGGCAGACAGCAGAGCATCAATAGTTCTTTTAAAATCTCGCTCACTGATATTAATCGAAAGACCTTGAGCTTTTCTACAATCCGAAATAAAGACATGGAGTTTTGTTGCGCCTTCCCCATCCAAGGGCCACTTCTTGAATATACATCCAGCCTCTTCAGCTTTTTTCAGCCTACGCACCTCCATGGTATGCAAGAGTACATCGGAGATTAAGGATATATGATGATTTATCTCTTCTCCAGATATACTGAACCCTGCCTTTATTATAGCTTGATGATGATCAGCATAGATAGCCGGTGATGCTCTTAACTCTATCACCTCGTCGCTTCTGAACTGAGATTTTATGTAAATCAAAAAATCAAGGCTGTTGTACCGGGAGGTGGCTTCAATACCCCCAAAAGGCGCTCCTGGTAGACTAGTCCAATTAGCATCTTTGTGCGACCTTGCAAGCCGCAATCGAGCCAATATTTGACCTCTTTGATCAAGCGCCAAAAAAGTTTTCTGACTATGGTAGTCTTTCAGCTCGATAAATGCATTCTGGTTATAAAGAATTGGATCGAAAAGAAGCTTTCCAGGCATCTCACCCCACCCATCAATTACCTCAAAAGAAGCCGCTGTAGACATACTTCAGCTAAAGTAAAACAATTATGTTTGTCAGAATCTGTTAGTGTTTCATGGAACCAATCGCGGGAAACGATCTATCTCACAATCGACATCAATGATCCTTAGGGTACTACTATCAGCCATTCTGCTATTTTTTGAGCACAGTGTGTCAGCTCAATATGCGCTATTTGATGACCCTGACAATATCAAACTGGTCAAGCAAGGCACACGATTTATCTACAATCAACAGCCAGACTCTGCCGAGTTGATCATTGTCAAGGTGAGCGAGCAACTTCCCGGACATCCAGTGGTTCCGATGATGCGGGCTTTGGCCATTAGCTGGTCCGTTTTTCCTATGAAGACTTCCCTACCGGAATTTGCAAAGCATGAAGCACTGCTTCAGGAATCAATCACAGCCGCCCAAAAGTTACTTGATGCAAACAAAGATCACGCGGAAGGAGTCTTTTTTGAGATGTCCGCCAGGGGAATGCTCGCAGAATATTATGCAGATGATGGCAATTACATGAAAGCATTGGGTGAGGCAAGAAAGACTTATGGCCTCATCAAGTCTGGGTTTGATCTGGTCGAAGAGTATCCAGAATTCTACCTGACAACAGGTATCTACAATTATTTCAGAGAGAAGTACCCTCAGCGTCATCCAATCTACAAACCCTTCCTGTGGTTCTTCAGAAGTGGTGATATCGAGTTGGGCCTGGAACAGATTCACACAGCCACTCAAAAGGCGGTGCTCTCCAATGTAGAGGCCCATCTCTACTTGAGCTATATCTACCTGCGCTACGAGATGGAGCCTGTGAAGGCCAAAGACTACTTACTCCGACTGACTGATCAGTATCCCAACAACCAATACTTTAAGGCCAAGTTGCTTGAATGCTACATCATGTATAATGAGTTTGAGTTGGCAGAGCCAATCGCAGAGAGATTCCTTGATGCAGACAATCCCTACTACCTCCTTCTGGGACAGAGCATGAAAGGTTACCTACTGGAAAAGTGGATCAAGGCAAAAGAACCGGCAGCCAGGTTTTACAATGACGCGCTTGCCACCGGCAAGCTTACGGACAAGGGCTCCTATTATGAGGCCATCGCCTATCTGGGATTAGGCAGGATAGATTTGCAGAATAATAATAAAGAAGCCGCCAGAACCAATTTTGAAAAGGCCATGTCGATTAATGATAATGACATGATCGAAAAGGAAGCCAAGAGATATCTGAAGGAATTGTAGATGGACACCTACCTGACCATAGGGCGCTCTGGAGAAGGCTTTTACAAAGAAAGGGGCAGTAAATTCATTGCGGTAGCGCTGGCAGCTAGCTCCGAGGAGGAGGTGAGCGAGCACCTATCGGAATTGCGAAAGCAGTACTATGATGCACGGCACCACTGCTATGCTTACAGTCTAGGTATTGATGAGGTGCGGACAAGAGCCAATGATGACGGGGAGCCCAATCACTCGGCAGGAGATCCCATTCTAGGACAGATTAAGTCTTTTGATGTCCTCAACACGCTAATAGTGGTTGTCAGATACTTTGGTGGCACCAAACTCGGAGTTGGTGGGTTGATCCACGCCTACCGTACCGCAGCGACTGCTGCCCTTGAAAATGCTAACATAGTTGAAAAGAAAATCACTCAAAAGATTGAAGTACGATTCCCCTATACTGAGACCAACGAGGTGATGCGCAAACTCAACGAACTGCCTGTAGACATCATGAATCAAGAGTTTACCTCAGATTGTTTGATCCAGGGAGAGATACTCAAAAGTCAGGCGGATCGGCTTCCGGAAGCATTCGCGCTCAACAGTCTGATCAAGGTCAGTCTTCTATAAAACCCTGTCTCAACAGCTTCTCATAAATCTCAAGGCATACCCAAGCGTCAGTAGCTGCGTAGACTTGTTGCTTCGGATGAAGCGTAGGGTTCTCCCAGTTAGATGTCTGCTGGCTTTTAGAGATTCTGGACTCCAGAATAATCCCGGAAAGATTTCTGACGCCCTGGTTTACGATCCCTATATTGGCTGTCGCATCATTGATCTCAAATACGTTCTGTGGCGTAAACGAATTCATCTTTTGAAGGTCAATAATGTCATCTCGGATGCTAATCCCGACTTTCCTGATATCAGGGTTCTCAAATATCCCGATAAGGCCGTCTCTCAGTCCAAGTAAGTTGAGCCTTATCAGAAAAACAATCCCCGGGATCGCCAGCTGTATCAACGCCACATCGAAGGACTGGCCCTTCTTGAAAGCTGGCCGTGTCTCTGTGTCAAAGCCAATAACAGTGGCTTTTCTCAATTCTGAAAGTGCTTTCTTATAGTCCTCTTCCTTGTCAATCAAGGCAATTGGCCCTTCATACTTGATCAGAGGTAGCTCATTGACCTCATCTTTTGTGATTTTCTCAGGATACATTAAGCGGCTACCTTTTCAGCACCCACCAATCTTTTGATTCTGATATTGAGGTAAGCAAAGAGTATGGTCATAAATGGACTAATGATATTGAAAAAGCAGTATGGGGCATAGGCCAATGTACCTACTCCGAGCACTGTAGAGTGATATGCGCCGCAAGTATTCCATGGGATCAATACCGAGGTGACCGTTCCGCTATCTTCTAAAGTTCGGCTAAGATTCTGAGCAGCCAGCCCTCTTTCGCGGTAGATATCAGCGTACATCCTACCGGGAACGACTATTGCTAAGTACTGGTCAGATGCTGTAATGTTGAAAAATACACAAGTGCCGACAGTAGAGGCAATCAATGATCCGGTACTGTTAACAAGTGAAATAACAGCTGAGGCGATACGCTTCAAGAGTCCGGCTTTCTCCATGACCCCTCCAAAGGCCATTGCCGATAGGATCAGCCAGATGGTACCCAACATGCCGTACATACCTCCCGAGCTCAAAAGTTCGTTGACCATGTCATTGTCGGTAGACACGGCGACAGAGCCGTAGAGCGCCTTCATCACGCCTACAAACATCACATCAAGCGTGCTGCCGCTGATGCCTGCCACCTCCCGCACAATATTGGGTTGGAAAATCAAGGCAAAAACTCCTCCCAACAGCGTACCCACCAGCAACGCGGGAATAGCTGGGGTCTTTCTTACGATCAGCACCACCACCACAATAGGCACTATGAATAACAAGGCGGTGATATTGAACTTAGACTCGATGGCACTAAGCATCACAGCTGTGTTGGAAATAGCTCCATCACTTCCTGAGCTAAAGCCAATAATTAGAAAAAGTATCAGGGAAATGGTGATTGACGGAAAGGTTGTATAAGCCATGTACCTGATGTGGGTAAAAAGATCAGTGCCTGCCATCGCAGGGGCGAGGTTGGTCGTATCTGATAGTGGAGACATCTTGTCACCGAAGTAGGCGCCACTGAGGATGGCTCCCGCAATAAGCCCTTCTGAAATACCCAATGCCTTGCCGATACCTATGAGGGCTATACCAACCGTCGCAGCGGTAGTCCATGAGCTACCCGTAGCAATACTTACGATAGCACAGACGATGCAAGCGGCAAACAAGAAAATCCCCGGACTCAGGATTTGCAGTCCATAGTAGATCATTGCGGGTACGATCCCACTGATCAACCAAGTACCTGCCAACGATCCTATCAACAATAGGATCAGCAGAGAGGTCATTGCAGAACTGATACTCTTCACGATTCCTTCCTGAAGCTCATTCCAGTCAAAACCGAGTCGTGCGGCCACAAGGGCCGCTACAGCGGTAGACAAGATCAGCACTATTTGATTGCTGCCTGCCAGCGCATCATCTCCAAAAACACTGACGTTGAAGGAGAGCAGGATGATCAGGAAAATAATGGGAATGAAGGCCTCCAGTAATGAAGGTTGGCGTTTCTCTTTGTCCATTAAAATTGATTTGTAGTATGGGATGAAAAACGAAAGATAATAAAACCTTAATGAATTTAAGCGCGACCTCTCCAGCTACCTGCAAAGCCTATTTCCGAAATCTTGAAAGAAATAGTACTCATGTGTCAGCAGTGAGTAGCTCAGCGAGCTTCTGACCTACCAGGCTCCCAAGTGCCACTCCCATACCACCTAACCTGACCCCTGCGACTGTATGCTCATCTATGCGCTTCACGACCGGTCTTTTGTCCTCACCAAATGCCATGATACCCGACCATACATAATCAATCTCATATTCGTCATGCCCAAGTATGGTGGTAGTCAATCGTCGCTTTAGCTCCTCTAGTATGATCTCGTTGATACCAAACTCTGTGGTGGACTCATTCTCAAAATCAACATCCCTGGAGCCCCCATAGATGATCCTACCGTAAAAATCCCGAAAATAATCGTACCCCTCGTTCGTGTGAAATGTACCCTCAAACGGAAGGTGATCCAGGGGTTTGGTGACCAATACGATTCCGCGACCCGGTGTTAGTGGTAGTTCAGGAAGTAGCTTTTTGGTAAATGCATTGGTACAGACTGCTATCTGGCCTGCATTCAAGGTGTGCATTGCTCCACCCGCCAATTGTGCAATTACCTGACCTTTCTCAATTGACTCTACCGGTGCATTCAAAATAAGCTCCACCCCTAAGTTCGCAGCTTTTGCCTGCAAGGCCTTCATCATCTTACCAGTATCTATCTGACCTTCCAGTGGATTGAGAATAAGATGATGAATTTGGTCGCGGTTAAATCCGAATTGCGGTAGGAGGTCATCCCGGAGTTGGAATACGTCCTGCTCAAAATGACCTTTCAGCAATTCGTTCATTCGACCAAGATGATCCAGACAGTCCTTCCGATCCTTGGAGATCAGTTCATACCCACCTTTGAGTTGGAGATCAATGGTGGCATCACCCAACCTGGACCTGAGCAACTGCAGCCCCTGCCAGCGGTCCATTACGAGCTGCAGCATGGCCTCCTCTCCCATTGCCTCGATATCAGTCATTAGCTCTGTAAGGCTCCCGAAACAGGCGAAACCGGCATTCTTGGTACTTGCCCCCGTAGGCATAAAACCCCGCTCCAGTACAACGACACTCGCCGTGGGTCTCATCTCCTTAAGTGAGATAGCCGTCGACAATCCTGTGATGCCAGCTCCGATCACAGCATAATCGTAGTGTGTGTATTCCTTCTTTTCCCAGAAACTTAGCATCAAGTCAGGGCTACTTCAAACTTGAGTAAATATCCTTCATTTGCTCACCTACCAACTTCCAGCTGAGTCGCCTTACTTCAGTATGAATTCGCTGCATGTACTGCGTCGCTTTCGATGGTTTGTCCAGCATACTCGCAGCTTCCTTGATCCAAGTGTGTGTATCCCAGTAGGGAATCGTCTTTAGTGACTTGACCAGTTCGGCCGCTCCGGCCTCTCTTGAAATGATCACCGGCACTCCGGCCAGCGCTCCTTCTAATGCGACCAGACTAAAGGGTTCGGCCACTGACGGCAATAGCAGCAAGTCGTGAGTACTCATCGTTTTCAGTGTGCGCTGATGAGAAAGGAATCCGGTGAACTTGACTTTATCCGCTATTCTGAATTGTTCCGCCTTGGCCTCCAGTTCGTTTCTCAAATGTCCATCTCCAACTATCGTAAAAGTAGCATCCGGGAATTGTCGGCTCAGTTCCAACGCTATGTCCAGAAACCTGGATGGCCCTTTTTGTTCGGTCAGCCTTCCTACGAACAGTACCTTTGGCGCCTCCTTGATAGATCGTGGCGTCCTCTTACTTTTCACATCTGTGGCAGATATTGCATTGTGGACTACCTGCACCATAGCCGGCTTCAGCCCATATTTCTTGGTGAGGGTTTTTTTTACCCTATCGGAAACAGTCACTACCGCATCCGCTCTTTCCAGTCCCTTTTTCTCTAACTCGAATATTTTTGGGTCAATCTGGTAGGCGCTGCGATCATACTCAGTTGAGTGCACATGCAGCACCAATGGAGCTCCGGTAGCTGCCTTGGCCATGACTCCTGCTTGATAGGTCATCCAGTCATGTGCATGGATGACATCATACTCCGCACCTTTGCAGGCATTTACCACCGCGAGCGCATACTTGGCGATCTCTTGCAAGAGATCAGGGCCATACCCCCCTTTCAAATTGATTTTTTCAAGTACTACCTCCTCGGCCACTTGCTTTTTTACGGGAGTGGTCTCATAGGCTATCTTCTCGAACTCTACTCGTGTGAGATATGGCATCAATCGGGTGCCTACCTCCAGATATCTGATTTCCGAAGTAATCTCCTCAAGCACATCGGTGATCTCCGTGCCCTTGGTAGGATAGTCATTGGCATCAAGGAGTTGAAGTCGCTTGGTAGAGGTCAGTCCTTTGGTCTGTGGTAATATAAAGTCTACATTGACGCCCGATTGAGTCAGTCCCCTGGCTAGTCCCTGGCTGGCTATACCAAGTCCTCCCGAGATTTTTGGAGGGTACTCCCAACCTAACATCAATACTTTCATAGCGAGCTTTTTTTACATTGCAAAGTTAGACATTAATCGTCATGTTCAACTGTCACGGTTTAGTTAAACACTAGGCATTTTGATGCTTTTTCCAAGCCATGTAGCCAAAAGAACAGGCCAGAATGAGGTAGCCCAATTGGAACGCTACTATGGACCAAGAGGCATTTTCAGCTATGCTTATAGTGAGGCTCACTACTCCAAGAGTTATGAACACAATCACTACAATCAGTATAGTTTTCATTTCACTTATTTGGTTCTTAAGATATCTACATTGATGCCGTACTCATCAAAAAAATCTATCCAAAACAACTGCTGTGCAGATAGATGGTCATTGGGTGACTTCACTTCATAGAAGTAGTATTCGCTCTTGCTATAGACGAATAAGTCTGGAAAACCTGTGCAATTCTCCCTGGGGTTCTTCGACATCTCCAACAGCACAGCCTTAATCTGAGCTGGCTTCATCCATCTTAAAAAGGCATCTATGTTCGACTTGAGGTCAGGATGCCAAGAGACAAATGGATTGCCCTCTCCTTCCACTTTATCGAACTTCTGCGCTACCCAGTTTTTCAATGCTGCCCTGCTTCTCAACTTGGATAAGTGAGCGGTCAATTCTTCTTTGCGTGTCTGGTAAAATCCAGCATAAATGTCAGAAGGAAGTCGCTGTAGTGGCTGATGAATGACCGCATCCTCGGCATAAAGCTGATCCCAAAACACCAATCCAAAGAGGCTCCTCCAGATATAGTTTTCTGAGAAGAAACCTGAATAGCCCAGACCTTCCAGGTGGTCCAGTACCAACCTCTCGATTCTCGTCTCCTGAGAATAAGCCACTTCTATGACTTGTGCGGTATTGATCTTTTCGGTGGTGCTTCTAAGTACACGACCCGTAGCGTTCTTTTTGAGATAGTCTTTGCCCAGTAGCTTAAGCTTGGCATTGGGGCCGTGAGAGGCTAGCCATCCGGCATAGTCCATTGTTGCCTGACCATCCTTAAGCTTGATAAGTACTCTGAGTTTGCGCTCATACGCCTCTGGTCTGTACGACCAACTGTAGAGCCTTGTTGCTTCCCTCAGTGCCTCTTGTTTCTCGAAGTATTGACCCGCACGAAACAAGAACTTATCTGAAATCACACGACTTGTATCAAATATTGTGTCGAACACCTTTGTCTTATCTTCAAGCCAACTCCAAATTGTGGCCATTTCCACTTCCTCCTCGACAAGTAACTTAAAGTCACGATACCACTGGAGCAGTTGCCACTGCTGTTCTATCTGCCCTCTACTTTCGAAGAAGGGCTTGAAGTTGTCCAACTTCTGGTGGGGCATCTTCACATTGCCAACATCACGCACCACGAATTGGTTAAGATCGCCGTAGGGATTCCCAAAAAACATGATCTTGATGATCTCCATATGAGCCAGTTGCTCCTGAACGATCACTTGATCAAATGCCTGAAAATGCTCAATCTCATAATGTTCCAGTACAGTTTCAGCTATCTCCACCCTTGGAGCGCTTTTTCGAGGAAGGGGGTCAATTCCGCGCTCTGAAAGCCAGTCATGCAACTCTTGCTTGGTAAAGATCGGGGTGATCATTTCCGGTAGGTCTACAGTGTCCGCTAGTCTCACAAAGTCCTTATCAAGGAGCTCATTTACAGTCCCCGGCATGTCCGCTATTTCCTGGTAAGCGAGCTTCGACGGTCGGAAATACCAGCCCTTGCGGCCATTGATGCGAAGGTAGAGACACTGCGCAGGTTCGCTCAAAGCCTCAAAGGCCCTCAGGAAGTCTTCCTGCGCTCCGAGCATAGTGGGGTACATCTGCCGAATAAAGTCGACCACATATCTGAAGTAGTCCAGATAGTACTTTTCAGGAAGTACTATCCTAGATGTTACTTTATCTGACAACTGCTTTAGGCATTAATTATTCTTTAAAATTCAAGTACTTATCATATCAGTTCTGACCAAAGGACATCCATACAGTTTACATGAGAATCTACAATAATTCTTGGTCGCCATTCTTCTTTAGAAGTTCCTTCATCTTCTTTTTGACCTCTTCTTGCTCTCCCTTTTTAATGCCTTTTTCTTCCATCTTAGCTCGTTTTTCATTTTCCCTAAACACTCTTAACTGATCACTATCCATTCCTTTCGTTTTTCGTTTGGAAGGGAAGTCTCCTATTCTTCTAAGAAGGTTTGATTTAGGCTCAACATAGAATTCTTTAGAAGTAAAAAGATCCCAGTCAACAACATTCTCAGGCTCAATTCTCAAATATTTCTGCTCGCGTTTGTCCCATAATCCGTCTGAGCGAATTTCCACTAGATCCGCCACAAACCAATTCACACAACTCCTATATTCTAATAGGTCTGTTGGTATTCGTTGCTCAATCTCAACTTGAATATCATTCCAATCACCCCCTACTTTGCCTTTAAGAAACCTTACCAGCATCCCGTAGTTTATCTTTTCGTTAAAGAATTTAAAGCTTTGCCCCATACCCTCAGACTTAGGAAGGTTTTCCCAATCTTTATTTCTCTTTGAGTTGCGAGTGTCCGAATAATCCCCATCAATCACATATCTTCTTTTACTTCCAGAAGTTTTTAGACGCGAAATCAACCATGATTTATTATGTCTCTTTCCCTTATTACTCATTAGTTATCATTTGAGTCTAGTATTCCAGAACAAATTAACATTTTTTATAGGTGGAGGTGCAACGAAGAGGTTGGAAATCGCATCTAATAAGCAACGTCAATGTCCAACTATGAAGACCAACCTCTTCCTGTACCTGTTCTTAGTCATCTCCATTGCCGCCTGCATTGTATATGAATGCTCGGAGCTCCTAAGCACAGATCAGACCGTGACAAGGTACCAGCCAAAGGAGGAGTTTGGCGATATAGTATTGAGTATACCCGGCAACATCTACTTCATCAACTCCAAGGATTCTATGATCACCATCGAGGGCCCTGAGTCAGTGGTGGAAAACTTGTCTCTGTCAATCAAAGACAATACGCTATACCTGGATGCTGAGGACTACTTCACTACTCAAAACTGGAAAAAGCTACTTTTTAATGAGGCTTATGAGCTGAGCATTTACATCCCTGTCAATAGCATAGCAGAATATGAGGTTTCCGGATTGGGCACGTTTCTCGGCGATATCGAGCGACTCGACGACAAACTTTGCATCCACTCCCTAGGGCTGGTAGAGATACACGTCTATCAGGAGCGGTCATTGACCAATGATCGTTTTCCAAATATGCCTGCACTGCTATCTGTTCTTTGGTAAAAAATCGAGGCTTGACCTCACTATTTCCTAGTTTTATCGTTAGTACTACATTGTTCCCCTATCGGTAAATCATCTTGATCGACTATTATCAACTGCTAGGAATCCATTCTTCTGCAGATGCAGAGGAAATAAAAAAGGCATATAAGAGAAAGGCTGTTAATTTTCATCCTGACAAGAATCCGGAAACGGAAGAGCTTTTTAAGGAAATCAACAACGCCTATCAAACACTCTCTGACCCCTATGCCCGTGCCCGGTATGACCTGAAACTTAAGTATGGAGAAGAGCAGTTTTCCGAACCTGCCAGACATAGACCACCACCTCCAGCCCGAGGTTTTTATCGCCGGCCCAACTATCAGAGACCAGGCTATGACAAGCAGGTATTGTCAAAAGAGAACCTGAAAGCTACCCTCTTCGCTTTCATTTTTGCGGTGGCTATGGGATCGATAGTGATGGTGGCCGTACAGATCAACAACTGGTACAAGGAGCTATCCTATGCCGAACAGATGGCAGAGCGACGTTCGACATATGAGTTGGCCAGAGCAGCGTATCAGGAAAACAAATACGACAAAGCCATTATGTTGATCAACGGGCTGGGTAGTCTTAGGGCTGGTGAAGATGATATCGATGAATACAAAGGCAAAATGATAGATGATATCTATAGTGAAGGCTTAACCTATTTTAGAGCCAAAAAGTACGACCAGGCACTTGTGAATTTTGCGCTTGTAGAAGGCTTCTCGAAAACCCGCACCGTTCAGCATCAAAAAATGATGGCTGAAGCCTATCTGGGCATTGGGCAGACGGAAAAGGCGCTACAGCAGCTTAGAGATATCCTCAACAACGGCCTGCGAGATGTGGATCTACTCGTACGTATAGCAGACATTTTTACCGATAGGTTAAATGACCACAGCAAGGCGCTCACTTACTATGAATGGGGCAATCGCATCGCCATCAACGACTATGAAGCCATATACGGTAAAGCTTACCCGCTGCTCATCAACGCGCGGGTAATACCTCAAAAACATTATGAGCTCTACTGCGGCCTGGCAAAGTCCTACTACGAAACAGGTGAGTACCAGAAAGCCATCAACGCAACCAGATGGTCAGTCCAAATATGGCCGGATAGTACGTTCAACTATCTTGTAATGGCCGAGAGTGCATTGGCGCTAGACAAAACACGGCTAGCCTGCGAAAACTTCCAGATCGCAAAGGCACTTGACGGTAGTCTGGAACTACCCACTCCATGTGACTGATGCTGCATATTTTATCGACGGGTGGCTTATCTCTTAAAGTACCCTTAGCTTTAAACTAAAAAAATGCGAGTAGTTCTCCTCATCTTTTGCTTCCTGAGTACGCAGTGTTTTGCGAGCGATCCCTACCCAATAAATCCTAACGTGGATATTCAGCACTATCAGTTTGATATCGACCTGTATCCAGAGGAAAGCCGCATCGAGGTGGTCGCTAAAATCAAAATTGCGGTAGCGGGTGAACAGCTGCAGCAATTTTATCTTGATCTCGATGATCTCAACGAGGATGGTACAGGCATGAAAATATCAAGTGTAGACTATAATGGAAAGTCCATTGACATAGTGCATTCGGAGGATCGTATCCTGATCGACCTACCGGAATCCCTGGATCGGGGAGCTGAATTTGAGTTGACCCTAGGCTACACTGGTCAACCCAAGGACGGCCTTATCATTTCCCAAAATGACAAGAAGCGGATCACTGTATTTGGTGACAACTGGCCTAATCGTGCCCACTACTGGCTCTCCACCATAGACCACCCTTCTGATAAGGCAACCGTCGACTTCTCAGTGAGCGCACCGAAAAATTACCAGGTAATCGCCACCGGCCTCCTTCAAAAGGAAGAGTCAGTGGCTGGCAAAAGAGTAAAGTATTATTGGAGCAACGCTGTGCCTATCCCGACCAAGGTGATGGTTATGGGTGCGGCAGAGTTTGAGGTATTTGAACAAGGTAAAGCAGCTGGAGTACCTGTGAGCACCTGGCTCTACAAGGGAGAAGCTAAAAAGGGATTACCACTGTTCAACGAGACCGTCAATATATTGAAGCTTTTCTCGGATTGGATTGGGGAGTATCCCTACGCTAAGCTGGCTCATGTACAGTCAACTACGCGCTACGGGGGTATGGAAAATGCCGGTAATATATTCTACTATGAAGATATCACGAATAGTGAAGAACCTCGTGATCGACTGATCGCTCATGAAACGGCACATCAGTGGTTTGGCAACTCGGCTAGCGAGAAGGACTGGCATCATGTGTGGCTTAGCGAGGGATTTGCGACCTACATGACGATGATTTATGTAGAAAATGAAAAAGGCCGGGATGAAATGAAAGCTGATCTGGAAAAAGCCAGAACCCGTGTGGTGGACTTCAACAATAAATCACCAAAGAGCTCGGTCATCGACACTACGATAGTAGAGCTGACTAAGCTGCTCAATGCCAATAGCTACCAGAAGGGTGCCTGGTTTCTACATATGCTTCGTCATAAGGTGGGCGATGAGGTGTTTCAAGCCTCTATTAGAGAGTATTATGCCTCCTATCGGAATAGCAACGCTTTGACGGACGATTTCAGAGCAATCGTTGAGAAAAATAGCGGTATGGAGCTAGAGGGGTTTTTTACGACCTGGCTGTATAGGTCAGACCTGCCTAAGCTGGAATGGTCATGGCGTCAAAAGCCAGGTGATCAAAGGGCCAGTATCAGGATCAAGCAGGCGCAGATGCGCGCTTTTGACGGACTTGAAGTAGAAGTCGCCATCTATGTGGCCAACCGTGATGAGCCACTGATCAAGTCCATGCCGATCACTTCCACCTCCAAGGAATATTCATATCTGGTTAATGGTGCAGTCGATCGAGTGGAGATTGACCCTGAGCGGAAGCTGCTATTTGAAGGTGAGTACACTAAAGATGCCCAGCAATAAAATAAAAATTAGGAGAGGTACAATCGAAGAGGCGGTGGCACTATCGCAACTAATTCCGGAATTTGAAAATCCTGCCGGTGTGGAGACCTATCGGTACAGGTTGGAAGGCCGAGACCATCTCATTGTCCTGGCAGAAACAGATGAACCCTGCGGATTTAAGGTAGGATACGCGCGAGAAGGTGACGGCACTTTCTACTCATGGATGGGGGGCGTACTACCTGACTATCGACAAAATGGTGTCGCACGAGCTCTTGCGAATGAAATGGAGCACTATTGCCGTGAACAGCAATACACTCACCTGAGAATGAAAACCCGAAACGAGCATAAGGCCATGCTTCAGTTTGCTGTACGTAATGGCTTTTACATCACAGGAATGAAAGCTTATCCTGATCCGATGAAATCTCGTTTTCTATTAGAAAAGCGACTATGACTCCAGGCTACTCAGGCACTCCGCTACTCAAAAAACTAGGCATCAAGCCTGACTTTCAGTGTCTGGCCATCAATCCACCTACGTCCTATCTGGAGTGGTTGGGAGAACTCCCCGAAGGAGCTCAATTTCAAGGAGCCACCGCACCCTATGATTTTATTCATTGGTTTTTGACCACCAATGAAGAGTTGTCAAATGAGCTGAGTAAGTTGATCCCGCTCCTGAAGTCGACCGGCATGGTCTGGGTGTCCTGGCCTAAAGGCACTTCCAGCATCCCCACCGATATCAATCGGGATATGATTCGCACTCACATTCTTGAAAACTCCGATTTGGTGGATATCAAAGTCTGTGCAGTGAGTGATGATTGGTCAGGGCTGAAGTTTATGATCAGGAAGGAAAAACGGTAAGGCTAATTGACAATGAAGAATTGAGAATGGATCATTGGGTGTTTTCAATTCTCCATTGTCAATTTTCAATTTCCTGGAACTCTACTAACCCAAGTATCTCACCCAATATTTTAGGTATCTCCGTATTGTCAATCTTGCCACCAAATTTCGCGGCGTGTGGACCATAAGCAAACAACGGGACAGGCTGTCCGGTATGCCCGGTAGTCGACCAATTGACACTGACTCCATCCAGCATGTTACCCTGTGCGAAGGTCAGTCCTCCTGTTTCATGATCAGCAGTGATGATCACTAATGTCTGGCCATCCTGTTCAGCGAAAGCCAATGCCGCTGCGATCGCGTCATCCATCTGTTTTAAATGGGCGGTCAAATAGTCCGCATCATTGACATGGCCACCATTATCTGTGCCTTCCTGCTCGACCATAAGGAAGAAGCCCTCTTTTTTGTTCAGTCTGGTAATGGCTGCCTCGGTCAATTCTTTGAGCGTCGGTTCAGTAGTCAGGAAGTTCACCTCCTCTTCTCTGACATCTGTGGCCAGGTTTTCAAAAAGTGCTAGTACTAAGGTGTCATTAGCGGTAGCGAGTTGCTCCTTCTTGCGCACTACATCATAGCCCACCTGAGTTGCCATTTTTTCTACCGACTTCTTCTGAAGGGGGTAAATACCTTCAAATCCCCCGGTGGCGCCCGCCATGAAGTTGACACGATGGTCAAGCATCTGCACGGCGATCTCAATCATCATATCTCTGGCAGGCACATGTGAGGCAAATGCAGCGGGTGAGGCATCTGTGATGCTGCTGGTCGTCACCAGGCCTGTCATCCACCCTCTTTTCTGGACAGCTTCCAATATCGTCAACCTCACCACACTGTCAGGAGTCATGGCGATCATCTTGTTGTCCGTCTTGTAGCCCGTGGCGATTGCGGTAGCTCCAGCGGCTGAGTCGGTAATCAAGCTATCTCCAGCAGGCTTGGTTTGCATCAGACCAGCTACGGGCGCTCGCTCCATGTTGAGTTTTCCGGTAGGGCCGTAATAGCGATATCGGGTCAGCTCTACCTGGTTGATGCCCATACCATCACCGATGAAGAGGATCACGTTTTTCACGGTAGTGTCTGCAACCAGAGGCAAGTCAGCTCCACAGGCTTCAAACTGTTCTTCAGGCATGAGCTTGGCACCATATTTTTCTTTGACCAGTCCAAAACCTTGTATTTCAAGAAGTAGATAAACGAAGAGTAAACCAAACACCAGCCCTAGCAACAACACACCCAGTATTTTCAAGAAAATTTTCACGTACTTATTCATCCAACTAGTGGTTTTTTCGTTTGAATTGATATTGATGAGCGGCTTGGATTACCTTGCAGCTCAATTTACAATCAAGCCAGCTCAGCGCAAAATTAGATTTTCTCATAATTTCATCCTTTTACATGCTTCGATCACTGTTGGGCATAGCACTGGTTTTTACCGTTGGCTCTGTCACCGCTCAATCCAATCCTTCCAATAAATACGCCGTGTACATCGACCTCACAGATGTACAGAATGACGAACTCAAAGTAACCATCCAGACGCCACCTGTCGACAGTGACTACATTGAGTTTCAAATGCCTAAAATGGTGCCGGGCACCTACGCCGTTTATGATTTCGGCAGGTTTATGAGTCGCTTTGAAGCCTTCAACTTAGATGGAGAGCTGATGGTCGTAGACAGCATCTCCCCTAATCGCCGCAAAATCAATGATGCACAATCGCTGGCTCAAATCACTTACTGGATTGAGGACAGCTATGATACAGATAAGAACAATTTCATCTTCGAACCGGCAGGTACCAACATAGAGGAGGGTGACAATTTTGTCCTCAATACCTATGGCTTTATTGGGTATCTCGAGGGTATGAAGGATACTCCATATGAGGTGGTCTTCAAGAAACCAACCGGCTTCTACGGTGCTTCTGCGCTGATCAAAACGGCATCTGACAGTATCAAGGATGTGTTTACGGCAAGCAATTACTTCAATCTGGCCGACAGCCCCATCATGTACAGCATTCCGGATACGGTCAATGTGGAAGTGGGCGGAGCGGATATTCTGGTCTCGGTGTACTCTCCCAACGGCGTATTGACTGCCGATTTTGTGACAGAAAATGTGAGTGAAATACTCGAGGCGACCCAATCTTACCTTGGCGGCACGCTACCCGTCGATCGCTATGCATTCCTCATCCATCTGCTAGATCGCATGAGTGGCTCGGGCGGTTTTGGGGCACTCGAGCATTCTTATTCCTCGATGTACAGCCTACCGGAATTCAACCCCGCCATGCTCGCACAGAGCATCCGCGATGTGGCCGCCCATGAGTTTTTGCATATTATCACACCGCTCAATATCCACGCAGAGGAGATTGGCAACTTCGATTTTATCAATCCCAAGATGTCAAAGCACCTTTGGCTTTACGAAGGTGTGACCGAGTACTTTGCCGGTCATATCCAGGTGCATGAGGGGATTATGCCGCTACCGCAATATGTAAATGTGCTGAAGACCAAGATTGAGGCAGCCAAGGCGTATAAGGACGAACTTCCCTTCACTGAGCTAAGTCTGGGTGCGTTAGATGAACACAAAGACCAGTACCCTAACGTCTATCAGAAAGGGGCGTTGATAGGCATGGCGCTGGATATAAAGCTGCATGAATGGTCGGATGGCCAATACTCACTCAGGCAGCTCATGACCGATCTCTCTAAGAAATATGGGAAGGACGTCTCTTTCAAAGATGAAGACCTGTTTGGCGAGATTGGAGCAATGACTGACCCAAGTATTGAGGCCTTCTTAATCAAGTATGTGGAAGAGCCTAATCGTTTGCCTTATGAAGAGCTATTTGAGATCGTCGGGATCGATTATCGTCTACCGGAAACAGTAAAAGCAATCACGCTAGGTAATGTCAACTTCACCGTTGATAATGAGACTCAGCGGTTTGTCGTCAGCAACCTAGTGGGTATGAATCCTTTCGGGCATGAATTGGGCTACCAAGCAAACGATCAACTACTCTCTCTCAACAAGCAAGAAGTCAATTTTGATAATTACCTGCCCATCTTCGAGGAATTCAAGGCGACCGCTGAGCCTGGAGACAAGGTGCAAGTAGTCGTACTGCGTGAGGTCAAAGGCAAGATGAAAAAAGTCAAATTGAAAGCTAAGGCCATGGAGGTGGAAACGATGACTGAGTTTGAGCTCACCTTGATGGACAATCCAAGTCCCAAGCAATTGAAGCTCAGAAATAAATGGCTGGGACGTGAGTGAGTTCCTTTTCACGTGATGCAGAGCTATAAAAACTGAATATCAGTATTATAAACGTCTATAGTATTGAATTGCACTATAGGCGTGAGATTGCACTAAGACTTACGAAGTTTTGAAAACTTCGTAAGTCTTAGTCTATCAACAGATCAACCATAAATTACTTCTCAGCATTCTCACCCCATTGGGGTGGCGCTTCTGGCTGCTCAACTTCTTTATTTCGGATTTCAGCAATCACATTTGCATCAAATGATGGCCACTCGGAAGGAGTCTCCATCTCCTGCCCAGGCTTCAGCACATTCAATGCCTCGTAGTTGCCTTTGATCTGACCCCAGGTCGTCTGCTTCCATTGTTCATCGTCAAACACTTTGAGCGGAACATCCTTCAGTGCTCCCGACACGCCCTGACCGATCAACGGCCACCAGGTACTTTGAGTCTCACGATCCCACCACACAAAGCCATCCATACCATCCCAAACTTCTGGATCGTAATACGTATACCCACTCAGGGCAAAAGTCAGTGTAGTATCTCCTGACCTGCGGCTATACATCGCTCCCAAATCAGCCAGTATACAATAAGCAGCCGCCACTGGCTCGCCATCCACCACATCGTTGACCACCTCGTGATGGGTAAGCAGATCTATACCATAGGCTCGATGCTGACCATTGAGTGAGAAAATCAAGAATCTTGCAGAGTCAGGATAAATAACATCTGCCTCCTCCTCGGTCATGAACTCCGGATCGGTCAATGCATGAAAGCGCTCCCGTCCTATGCCATAGTGATACTGACTGTCGATCAATTCACTATTCGTGATATCGAAATGCCAGGTGCTGTCTTCACCTCCCCAGAGCAGTTTCTTACCATCTTCATTGATGAATTTACCTTTAGCTAATGCCGATGGGCGCTGGGGTTTTGTTGCTGGCTTGGATGTCTCGGTCTTTGGAGCGGGCTTATCCTGGCAGGACGCTACCGCAATCATTATCATCAAGTAGAAGGGGATTTTTAGTCTCATGAGTAGCAGAATTACACTATCGGCAGCCTATCACTATTGATGGGCTAATGCCCAAATAATAATTTTCTATCTTCATTTCCTAATTGATCGACCTATGAAGCAACTACTTACTCTCTCCCTTATCTTCTTATCAGGAACGCTCCTCTCTCAGGAGTTGACCATGGACTACTATCTTGATCTTGACAAGCATCAGTACGATGAAAATGTACCCACTCCTGAAGAAATCATTGGCTATGTACCAGGCGAATGGCATGTTGGCCATGATCAGCTAGCCTACTACTTCCGTGCGTTGGGTGAAGCCAGCCCAAGAGTGATCATCGAACCCTACGGACGAACTCATGAAAACCGTCCACTGATGGTCGCTATCATCACTTCAGAGAGAAATCACGCCCGGTTAGACGAGATTAAATCAAGACATTTGCAAAATGTCGATCCTAGCCAAAGTATTACGCTAGGTGAAGACGATCCTGCCATCGTATGGTTAGGTCACAGTATTCATGGTAATGAAGCCAGTGGATCTAATGCATCGATGCTCACCGCCTACCATTTCGCCGCTGCTATTGACGATCCTACCAAAGAGCTGCTGGACAACACGATCATCATGATCGACCCATCGATCAACCCTGATGGCTTGAATCGCTTCGCCAGCTGGGTCAACAGCCATAAGTCCAAGCAAGAGGTACCGGACAACAATACCCGGGAGCACAATGAGACTTTCCCAAGAGGACGCACCAACCATTATTGGTTTGACCTGAATCGCGACTGGCTTCCATTGACTCAGCCAGAGTCTCAAGGTCGTATTGCCAAAATCCAGGAGTGGAAGCCCAACATCCTGACAGATCATCATGAGATGGGCACCAACTCTACCTTCCACTTCTCCCCGGGTGAGCCAACGAGGGTACACCCGATGATCCCGCAAAAGAACCAAGACCTTACTTACAAGGTCGCAGACTATCATGCGAAATTCTTCGATGACAGGGGAGCGCTCTACTACTCAGCGGAGAACTTTGATGACTACTACATTGGTCGTGGGCCGACGTACCTTGACTTCAATGGCGGTGTGGCTATTCTGTTCGAACAGGCCAGTAGCCGGGGTTTCGAGCAAAACAGTGATAATGGAATCCTACAGTTTCAGTTCAGTATCCTCAACCACTTCACGGCGGGTCAGTCCACCGTACAGGCAGGGTATGAGATGCGCAAGGAACTGCTCAACTATCAAAACGAATACTTCAAATCCGCGCTGGAAGCGGCCAATAACGATGCAGTGAAAGCCTATGTCTTTGGAGCAAGTGACGACCAATACTCTACTCACAAACTTGCTGAAATAGTTGATCGTCATGGCATTGAGCTATTCTCCCTCGCTAAAGATCTATCAGCAGGTGGCGCCCGCTTTGAGAAAGGCAAGGCCTTTGTTGTGCCGATGAACCAAGCGCAGTATCGTCTCATCCACGGCATGTTTGAGAAGCGCAGTACATTCAAGGACAGCCTGTTCTACGATATCTCCGGCTGGACATTCCCACTGGCATTTGGGCTACCCAATGCGAGCTTATCCTCAAGACAGTATACCGTCGATCTCAAAGGATCAGCCTATGGTCGAGCCGAAATAGCATCATCGAAAGTGACACAAAGTGAGTATGCCTACGCTTTCGAATGGAGCGAATACCTCGCTCCAAAGGCCCTAAATATGCTGCTGAAAAAAGGGGTCATCGCGAAGGTGGCCATGGTACCATTTGGTGAGAAGGGTGGACGACAGTTTGACCGGGGTACTATCACGGTAGCTGTTAAATCGCAGACACAGACCTCCACAGAACTCAGAGACCTCATGCAGCAGGTAGCTGATGCCACAGGTATAGAGGTTGCTTCCTTGTCATCTGGCTACACCTCCGGCACCAATCTCGGTAGCAACCAGTTTGAGCGGCTTAATCAACCCAGCATCATTGTGCCGATCGGTGGTGGTGTCAATAGCTATGATGCCGGGGAGATATGGCACCTCTTCGATACACGCTATGAGATACCTGTCAGTCTGGTAGATGTGGATCAACTGGATCGTCTGGATCTGAATGATTACACTACGATGATCATGGTCGATGGCAACTACAACGCCCTATCGGAAAAAGTGACCTCAGAGATTGGCGATTGGGTAAAGCGAGGAAATACCCTCATTGGCTTTGAGCGAGCGCTGTATTGGCTAAAGGCTAAAGGCTGGATAGATTTTGACCAGCCCAATCTATCAGCAGATGTCAACAATGTACCTTATGAGCTCTTCCGAAGAAAAACGGGTGCTCGAGTGTTGGCTGGTTCGATATTGGAAGCAGATGTAGATACTACCCATCCGTTACTGTTTGGTTATGGGCAAGCTAAGATGCCGATCTTCAAGGCTAACAAGGTGATTTACTCCACTGATAAGAGTACCATGGCGCACCCCATCAGATACGGCAGCAACCCTATGATTTCCGGTTATGCGCATCCTGAAGATCTGGCAGCTTTGAGTGGCACTCCAGCGATACTTCTGCAAAGCGTCGGCAGTGGCCGCATCATTGGCTTCAATGACAATACCAATTTCAGGGCTTACTGGTATGGCACAAATAAGCTATTGGCGAATGCTGTGTTTTTTGGACCTGTGATTAGCGGCGCGACGATGAGGTAAATAAAAAATCTCTACACGTAATAGAACACATCATGGTGTGAGATAATACCGACCAGTTTGTCGTCTTCCATTACCGGTAGAGCGTGAAAACTCACCTCTCGAAAAATCTTCATCACCTGCTCGGTGGCGGTTTTCGGCGTAACGGTCTTTACGTCCTTTGTCATCAACCTGGAGACAGGGGTGGTCGCCAGTATCTCATCCATTTCGGTATCTGAGCGATGCGCCAGCTGCAGCCCTACCAGCACCTTGTCATAGTCAGTGCGGCTGATAATACCAACAAGGTGGCCATCCTCTAATACCGGTAAATGTCTGAAATGACGGGTGCTAAGTAGCTGCCCCAGTTCCTTCAAAGTAAGGTCAGGAGAGATCGTCTCGATGTTGGAGGTCATCAGGTGGGATACAAGGGATACTTCACTCATGGCTTTTGTAGTTAGGAAGGCTTTCAACGAAGATGGCTCAAGTTCTCGCCCTTTTTTATGAGCATTCGCCTAAAAAGAATTGATCTTCGTCAATATGATGCAAAATACGTTCGTCGACCTTATCAAGCAAGTCCGATCCCTAGCTGAGACAGGTCTACATTACCAAAAAGATCCCTATGACCAGGAACGCTATCAGGAACTTAGAGACATAAGTCTGCGCATGCTCAGCCTGGTCATGGATCAACCTGTGCAACGGTTGAAAAATGCCTTTCCTGAAACGAAGGGATATATCACGCCCAACGTAGACGTAAGGGCTGTCATACTCAATAAGCGGTTAGAGCTACTCATGGTCAAGGAGGCCGTCGATGGCAAATGGTCCCTTCCCGGCGGCTGGGCGGATATTGGATACAGCCCAAAAGAAGTGGCGGTGAAGGAAGTTCGCGAGGAGGCCGGATATACAGTCAGCGCCAAAAGACTATTGGCGGTGATGGATAAAAAATGCCATGAGCACCCAGCGGATGTCTACTATGTATACAAACTGTTTATTCTCTGTGAAGTAGCAGGTGATCGGGTAGACAGCCATCATGAAACAACAGACATTAACTTTTTCCCGATAGGTGACCTACCGGAACTATCTCTCCCAAGAAACAATCCTGAACAAATCAGAATGGTCTATGACCGTGCTCTTGATACCAGCCTGGAGGTCTATATCGACTGAGATTTTACTCCACTCATAGGAGCAGACTCCTTGAAGTACTCAAGCAATCCATTGACGATCAGGAACTGTCCTCCAATGTAAGTGGACATGATTAGAAAGCCGCTTTGAGGCAGTGCCGTGTAGAAGCGGTTGAGGCCAATCATAGAGTCAGAAAGCACGAAAAATGTCGCTCCGACGATCACCTGCCAATTCCGGTAGGGAGAACGAATACCAAAGCGCAATGCTGCTGTGTACCACATCATTAGGATGGTGAACCCATAGATGATGATGGGGGCTTTCATAGGACCGCTTCCCGGTAAAAGAAAGACCATGAGTACTAAGATGTAAGCAAGCATCGGCAATATTAGCTTCCAACTCAATCGAAAGGAGAAGGACTGGCTCTCTTCGCTACGAATGAATATTAAAATGTAGACAATGTGTGCAAATAAGAAGGATGAAAGACCTGTGATAAACCGGGCGGTGCTCTGCCCCATTAAACTAACATCTCCAGCGCATGAGAGCAATAACGCTAGGACTACCATGAGTGCCCGTCGATCCGGCTTGTAGTGATAGCTGGCCAGAAAATACAGCGTGAGCAGTGGCATCAGCAACGGCTTGGAATACAGGTTGAGACCAGTCCCAAACAGATGAGCAGACAGCTCAATAATAACAGCAGCGAAAAAAAGAAAGGCAAAGAGTATCTTCATATCTAAAAATCAGCGCTAAACTAATGAATTCGCTGACTTATACAGAGTTGGTTCGACGACCAAGGAAGAAGTGTAGATAAATAAAGGCCATAAAAGACAGGAATGCGGCCACACCAAAAACGATGGGCATATTGGCGATGTTGTTTTGGTAAATGAGACCTGAGCTGAATGCTCCGACACCAATTCCAATCTCCAGCGCAATGTACATGGTGGCGATACCCTTGCCGCGATGTGCCTCGTCACTCAAGTCGATAGTCCACGCAAAGGCGGTGGGCGATCCTGCACCTACTCCCAATCCAAAAATGAAAGCTCCAATAAGGAACTGCGTCTGCGAGGTAGCAAAGCCAACCAGCAGCATGGCAGTAATTAGCAGTAGTGCAGCTACTTTGAGTACAGGTACCCTACCGTAAATATCTGAAGCTTTACCTGCCAAAAACCTCACGAGCAACGAGGCTAAGGTGAAGGTGGTAAAGAAGATACCCTTGTTTTGGATACCTAGATACTCGCTAAAGTCGGGCACTAGCGTCAATATAGCTCCAAAAGGATATAAGCATAGTAGCATGAACAAGGCTGCCGGAAACACCCTTGGTTCATAAATATCTGAAGGGCTGATCATAAAATGATCTGCTCTCAGTGACTCTCTATTGGGCAAGGTCTCTTTCATCCCAATCAGAATAGCTACGGAGGAAATCGCAAAGGCACTGGAAACATAGAACATGACATTGAGACCGTAACTGCTCGCGAGCCATGCTCCAATGGCCGGCCCAACGGCCATACCTATAGAACTAAAAAAGCCTAAGATGCCCATCGCCTCACCGCGCCTGCTCACAGGGATAATATCAGCCACATAAGCCGAAGTTCCCGTTGGCTTGAAGCCAGTAGAAAAGCCATGAAAGAACCTTAGCAGAAAAAAGCCTACCACTGACGAAACCAAGGGATACATCAACGCAGCTATGCCACTGATCATTGCTCCGAAAATCATCACAGGCACTCTTCCCACCTTATCGGCCAGTTTGCCACTGAAGGGTCTGGAAAGCCCCGCAGTAACGGTGAAGAGGGCAATTATCAACCCTTTGTATTCAGCACCTCCTAGACTTGTTAGGTAATTGGGTAGCTCAGGGATGATCAGGTTAAAACTACCAAAAAACAAGAATCCACTCAGACAAAGAAGGGTAAATTGAATGGTGTAAATGGACTGTTTTGGGGCTTCTATCGCGTGACTCATGAATCGGTAGGTTCCTGCTGTCCCATCAACACCGCCTTCATGAAATCGTCAAGATCTCCATCCAATACGTTTTGTACATCCGTACGCTCAAATCCGGTACGTGCGTCCTTGATCAGCTTGT
Organism: Cyclobacteriaceae bacterium; assembly: GCA_965229505.1. Classification (GTDB taxonomy): domain Bacteria; phylum Bacteroidota; class Bacteroidia; order Cytophagales; family Cyclobacteriaceae; genus UBA6059. Next base: position 2,702,191 of record OZ245881.1, on the reverse strand, counting down.
AGGGATGAAGCACATAGTTTCTGATCTGAGACCCGAAATCGATCCTCATCTTCCCTGCTTCTACCTTATCTCGCTCTGCATTGCGCTTCTCCACCTCCATTTGGTACAGTCGCGACTTCAGCATCTTCATTGCCCGCTCTTTGTTGGCCAGCTGTGACCGCTCAACCTGCACTACTATCACTATTCCGGTAGGCTTGTGTGTTAACTGCACTTTGGTTTCCACCTTATTGACATTCTGACCACCGGCACCTCCCGATCGGGACGTCTGAAACTCAATATCAGCCGGGTTGATCTCAATCTCGATAGAGTCGTCAGCCACCGGATACACATAGATGGAAGCGAAAGAAGTATGTCTACGGCCTCCAGAGTCAAACGGCGATATCCGAACGAGTCGGTGCACTCCAATCTCAGCTTTGAGGTAGCCATAGGCCAGATCACCATCAAACTCCAGGGTAGCAGACTTTAGTCCGGCAGTATCTCCGGCCTGGTAGTTGAGCTGCTTGACTTTGTAGCCGTGGCTTTCCCCCCACATGATGTACATGCGCATGAGTATCTCTGCCCAATCCTGACTTTCCGTACCACCCGCGCCGGGGTTGATCTCCATCACCGCGCTGAGCTGATCCTCATCGGAGGAGAGCATTTTCTTAAACTCCAACTCCTCCACGGCAGTCATCAGCTTCTCATATTCCACATCGATCTCGGACATCTCCACCTCACCAGCTTCATAAAACTCCATGAGTGTTTCGATATCCTCCTGCTTGGTCTGTAGACTAGCAAAACTGCTTGTCCAGGCCTTTTTGACCTGTATGCCTTTTAGGATTTTCTCTGCCTCCTCCGGATCGTTCCAGAAATCAGGCTGAGTCGTGATGGTTTCTTCTTCTTCTACTTCTTTGACCTTGCGATCATAGTCAAAGATACCTCCTCAAGGCCGAGATACGCGCCTTCACATCCTTCAGTTGGTCAACTGTCATAGGTATGTCTTTTTAAATGAAGCGCAAATTTATCCAAACCCATCGTCTTGTCTTTACAAAAGCTCAATGATATTCTATCCTATCGGAATAATGTAACCCGAGGCACCATATTTCGTATTTGTATAAATCGGAATTTATCAAATCTACAAATACGAAACATGAAGGGAACCAACCTTGGGGAATTTGAAGAGCTACTGCTATTGGTAGTTGCATCACTGTACCCTGATGCCTACGGTGTAGCTATCAGGGAAGAAATCATAACCTCCACCGGAAGAGCCGCTGCATTGGGTGCTATCCATGCCGGACTGGGTCGGCTCGAGGAGAAAGGCTTCCTCAAATCTGACTTAGACAGTGCTACTCCGGCAAGAGGTGGAAGGAGAAAACGACTCTTCGCTATCACTGCCTCGGGTAAAAAAGCACTCGAACTCAATAGAGACCTACGCAACCAGCTTTGGGATAAAATACCAGAGCTCTCCTGGAAAAACGTCCAACTCGGTGGCTTCTAACCAGCCCATACCACGCCCTCCCAAGCTTGCGAGACGGTTGCTCCACTGGTTCTGCGATCCCTATTTGCTGGAAGAAATCGAAGGTGATCTGGAAGAATACTTTTTACTGCTTTGCGAAAAATCCTCCCTACGCAAAGCCAACTGGATCTACTGGTATTATGTCCTGGGGTTTCTGAGACCCCATTCAATGAAGAAAAGTCAAAACTCAAATAAATGGATCATGATCAACAACTACATCAAATTCTCCTTTCGGTATATCTCCAAACACTGGGCTAGCTCGCTCTTCAACATTGGAAGTCTTTCCGTTGGGATTGCGTGCTTTCTATTCATTTTCATCTATTTGAGCGGCGAAAAGAGCTTCGACAGCCATTACGAGGATACAGACCGTATTCGACGTGTGGTCAAAGATTTTGTCTTTGAGGGCAAGGTGATTCCTGACGCCACCACCCCTCCGGCATTAGCTCCGGCACTAGCGGCCGACCTACCGGAAGTAGAGCGCGTCACCCGCATTTTTCCTTCATGGGGAGGGAAATTTCTCATCGGCACGGATAGAGCGCATCAATACTACGAAGAAGAAGTATTCCGGGTAGACCCTCAGTTTCTTGACGTCTTCTCTTATAAAATCATAGCTGGCAATCCTAGTGGGATGCTCTCCGATCCATCGAATAGTGTTCTGACTCAGAGCATGGCCCGGAAGTATTTTGGTGATGAAAATCCCATTGGACAGGAACTCACGCTCTTCAATGATGATAATCGTAAAATGATCGTTAGCGGCGTAATTGAAGATGTGCCACACAACTCACATTTCACATTTGATTTTCTCATGCCGATACATTTCCCTGATCGAAATATTGATGAGTCGTGGGGGTGGTACAACTACTATACTTACGTCAAGCTCCAAAACGGCACAGATCCAGGTGCTTTTGAGGAAAAGCTGCAACCCCTTTATCTCAAGTACAATCCGGCAGATTCCATATCTCCTCCTATTTTTTATTCTCAAGCCCTTGAGGACATTCATCTAAAATCCTCACTGAAATGGGAACTTGGCGCCAACGGCAGTATGAGCAACATTCGGATTTTTGAAGCGGTCGGCATTTTCATTCTGCTTATTTCATTGATCAATTATCTAAATCTGACCATCGGAGGACTTATCAAAAGAGTGAAAGAAGTCAGTGTTCGCAAGTCCTTTGGGGCAGGCAGAGCCAACCTTATCGGACAGTTTGTGGTCGAGGCAATGCTCATTACACTTATTTCTGTAGTAGTAGGTGGTTTGATCGCTGAACTCGCCCTTACACAGATGACTGACTTATTCGGTAGGAGCATGAGTTTGTTTGATCCTGATCACATCGCACCTTTTTTTAGTATTGTCGGCACTGTGTTGTTTATTGGATTGTTCACTGGTCTATATCTGGCAATGCATTTTTCAAGGCTGGATGAGGTTAATCTTCATTCTGGTAAGGGCAACAAAAAAAGCTTCGACCTTAGAAATGGCCTGTTAATCATCCAGTTCGCCATTTCAGTAGTTATGATCATCGGGACCCTGGTGGTCTATGAGCAGCTCATGCTCTTTAAAAACTCCGACATGGGCTTCAACAAAGAGCAAGTGCTGGTAGTAGAGAATGCCGATGATGTAGCTGATCAGAAAGTGCTGATGAACCAGCTGAATCAATTACCATTTGTGAAGTCGACCGGCCTTAGCAACGGGATCATCGGCGGGATCAACTGGACTTTCTCCGTTGGCTATCCTGATGATGTCTTGATGAACTATGCGCTAGTAACTCCAGACTATTTGGAGACAATGGAGTTTGATTTGATCCAGGGCAGAAACTTTGACGAATCCATTTCCTCTGATGCGGAAGGTCTGACTATGATTGTCAACGAAACCGCCCTTAAAGAACTTGGAATCAGCCCTGACCAGATAGGCCAGAGCGTTGTACTGGATAATGTCCAGGACTCACTCATCTATGGGAAAATCATCGGTGTGGTAAAGGATTTTCACTTCTCTAATTTCAAATCAGAAATTCGACCTTTCGCATTCCTTCACAGAGATAGGTCTCTACCTAACCTTATGATCAGGTTGTCTGGCACTAACCTCAGTCAAAACATCCAGCAACTCGAAAATGTCTGGAGTGACCTCACTATCGGTAGCCCCATGGAAAGCTATTTTATGGATCAGTCATTTGAGGAACTTCACAGCAATGAGGAGCGCTTAGCCAAGGTCCTCCTTTGTCTTACCATCCTTTCGATATTCATCGCTTTCACGGGCATGCTCGGTATCGTCAACATCGCCATCAAAGACCGGCTCAATGAGATCGCAGTGCGCAAAGTCCTGGGAGCCGAGACGCAGCATGTAGTGCATCTGTTGTCGAAGAATTTCTTGCTTCTGGTGATTATTGCGAATGCAATTGGCCTACCGCTGGCTTTCTGGGTCATGGATGCATGGATCAGTGACTTTGCCTATCGAATCACACTGAGCCCTCTACTGTTTGCTGCTGCTGGACTGGTCACCTTAGTACTCGCCTATGCCATTGTGGGTATACGCTCATATCAGGCCGCCAATGGTGGTTTGACAACTCACCTTCGGGAGCGTTAGTAGCCTCTGGGAGGGTTAATGATGGTGAGAGAATTACCCCTCCCCACTCTAAAATATTTTCGCTGGATAGCCTGCAGCCCATAGCTCAATCCTAGCAATCCAGTTGCTCCAATAAGCACACCCTCGTTTAGACTTGATCCATCATCGTAGACTACAGATGCATTGAACCAGTCTATCAATGCGTAAGCATATCCTCCGTAGGCGGCCAGTCGTGTGGCTGTTGCCGGAAAAGATAGTACCCTCTTCTTATCTCTGATGTCTATCATCTCAATGCTATCCAGCGAAATGATATTTTGATCAAAACGGATGTAATTATCTCCAAGTCCGGTAATCAGTCCAACGCTAAAGGTGTCATCCCCCTTGAGTTTGAATCGGATGGTCTCTTTTTCGAAGTATTTGTAATTGCCCCTTTTGCCGATCTGGTTGAGGTATAGATACGGTTGGGCGCTGGCCGCAAAGTGAATTGCCAAGCAGATAACAACGGTACAAAGCAGCCGAAGCTGGAAACCTGAAAGCTTAAATCGAGACCAATGTGTGTTCATGAGTCGATTTGATAGTTGGTATTGATAATGGCTATAACTTTTCTTCTACCTACCGTAAAATACTTCTTTCTGAGTGCTTTGAGCAAATAACCCGTCCCAATTAGTCCTGTAGACACTGCTGCCACACGCATATCTATTCCGGCTTTTTGCTCGCCGGCCACTACCCTCCTATTGAACCAATCGATGAAAACATAGCCATATCCGGCAAACGCTAGCTTACCGGGCGTACTCCTGAAGCTAAACATGCTGAAGTTCTTGTCACGAATGTCGATCGACTCTATTTCCTTCAGTTGTATAGCTACATTTTCCACTTTGATGGCCTCAGCTTCAAAGCCAGTGATCCTACCGGAAGTGAAGTAATCATCTCCTTTGAGCTTAAATCGAATAGTTTCTTGCTCAAAGAATTTGACCTTAGTCGTGCGACCAAGTTTGTTGAGGTAGAGGTAACTGTCTTGTGCAGTTGCCGATAGGCTACTTACCAGAATCAATAGGAAACATAGACGACCCATATCTCCTAAATGCAAAAATCCACCCAAAGGTGGATTTACTAAGTGACCTTGATGGTTCCATTTTCAGCATGCCAAAAGCGTTTTTTTATGACCTCTCCCTTTACCCTCTCCAAAGAGGGATTTAGGGTGCTTTTGAAATGCTGAAAATTCAGTGCTCATCATATCTTTAAGAAGTGTGGCACTTATCCCAAAAGCAATAGCTGACTATACCTTGAATATCCAATTGTGCGGATCAGGCTCTTTGCCTAGCTTGATATCATCAAGCTTTTGCAAAAATCCATTAGAGTACTTGCGCGTGGATACCTCTGGCAGTTCATAGTCAATGCCATCGTGTCCGATCGACTTGATCTGAGCAATTGTCGCTGCGGTACCACATCCGAAAGCTTCCTGTACCTCTCCTTTTTTGATCGCACCAATCACTTCCTCTACGGAGATCGGCCTGATTTCTACTTTCATACCAGCATCCTTAGCCAATGTGATAACACTGTCTCTGGTGATGCCATCAAGGATGGTATCACCGATAGGTGCAGTAAGCAAAGTGTCATTGATCACAAACATGATGTTCATCGTACCTGACTCTTCGATTTGTTTATGCTCCTTGCCATCAGTCCAGATCAGCTGGTCATAGCCGTCTTTTTGAGCTTTTACGGCCGGGTATAGCGCCGCAGCATAGTTCGCCGCAGTTTTGGCAAATCCAGTACCCCCTGCCACAGCGCGGGTGTAATGCTCTTCTACTTTAACCTTTACAGGCTTGGAGTAGTAAGCACCTACCGGACTGGTGATGATGACAAACATGAAATTGTCAGCAGGTCGGATCCCGATGAATGGGTCGGTTGCAAATATGAACGGCCTGATATATAAAGAGGTATTTGGTCGATCAGGCACCCAGTTGCTGTCGAGTTTGATGAGTTCTCTCATTCCCGATAGGAAGATATCCTCAGGCAACTCCGGGATGCACATACGCTCGGCACTCACGTTCATTCTGCGTGCGTTGGCATCCGGCCTGAATACTACTATCTCACCGTCGACATTCTTGTAAGCCTTGAGGCCTTCAAAGATCGTCTGTCCATAATGTAGTGTGGTACATGCTGGTGAAAGCGACAGGTTGCCATAAGGCACAATCCTGAAGTCATGCCATTCGCCATTGCGGTAGTCCGCTATGAACATGTGATCAGAGTAATTCTTACCAAACTGGATATCGTTCATATCGATAGTCTGCAGCTTAGATTCTCCTATTTTTTTGACTTTGATGTCCAACGTTTCGACCATTGTTTTAGAATTAAGAAGGCTATACTGACGGCAAAAATACAAAATGCTTGCCGTAATTAAACGAATTCTACCCCCGCGGTTTCCATGGTATTTCATCGGCATTTACCTCTGCTGCAATCATTCGCGATAGCATGAAAAGGTAGTCCGAAAGGCGGTTGAGATACTGGACAATCAGCTCTGCTACGGGTGCCTCCTCTGACAAACGGATCACCTGGCGCTCTGCTCTTCGGCAGACACATCGCGCAATATGCGTATGAGAAACTGCCGGATGACCACCTGGCAGAATGAAATTCTTTAGCGCAGGTAGTTTTGTATCCATGGTGTCTATGGCCTCCTCAAGTAGCTGTATATCTGCCTCCTTCAGGTCGGGCACCTTGATCTTAGATTGGTCATCATCCAGTGCCAGGTGTGACCCTAGCGTAAATAACCGCTCCTGGACCTCCGCGATGAGCTGCTTCCGCTCCTGGGAGGGGCTCTCGTCTCTAATAAGTCCCATCCAGCTATTGAGTTCATCAACAGTGCCATAGGCTTCTATTCGTAGATGTCCCTTAGATACTCGCGTGCCTCCGAGCAAGCTGGTGGTGCCTTTGTCTCCTGTCTTAGTATATATTTTCATCTTATGCTTTCTCTAGTGCCGACCGCCTAATGTCCTCATTGATATTGTCCGATTCTATCAAGCCATCTTTCAACCTGATGACCCGATGGGCATACTGCGCAATATCCTCCTCATGAGTTACCATAATTATAGTATTGCCAGCATCATGGAGTTTCTGAAATAGGTCCATGATATCGTAAGAGGTTTTCGAGTCCAGATTTCCGGTAGGCTCATCGGCAAGGATAATACTTGGATTGTTGACCAGCGCTCTTGCAATCGCCACCCTCTGTCGCTGACCCCCTGATAGCTCGTTAGGTTTATGAGTCGCTCGATCACCCAGACCTACACCCTGGAGCGTCTTGAGCGCTTTCTCCTCACGGGAGCGTCGATCATACCCGGCATAGACCAGTGGCAAGGCCACATTTTCCAAAGCCGACGCTCGAGGTAGCAGATTGAAAGTCTGGAAGACGAACCCAATCTCCTTATTGCGCACTTCGGCCAATTCGTTCTCCGTCATGCGGCTAACATCCTTGCCATTGAGCACATAATTTCCTCCGGTAGGAGAGTCGAGGCAGCCGATGATATTCATCAACGTAGACTTACCAGAACCCGACGGGCCCATAAATGCCACATACTCCCCCTTATTGATTTGGATAGAAATAGACTTTAGCGCATGGATCACCTCACTACCCATCACGTAGCGTCGAGCAATATCCTTGGTGTGGATGATTTCAGACATTCATTCTTTATTATGATCTACCAACCGAATTGAAAACGGCCAATCAAAGTTAAGGGTTATCTTCGAGGCATGAGGGCCGTCATACTCATCATATTTATACTTAGCAATGTGTCCACACTGGCACAGGGCAACTGGAAACTGCTCACCGATGTAGAGATATTGACCAGGATGGATCAGGAGCAGGGCTATGAGATTTCGTACCCGAAATTTGGAGAATCCGTCCTTAAGCTGGACAACCAGCCCATCACGCTCAAGGGCTATATGATCCCGCTGGATGATATGATCGGCCAGCAGTATTTTGTGCTTTCCGCACTACCGTTTAATATTTGCTTTTTTTGTGGAGGCGCTGGTCCCGAGACCGTCGCTGAAGTGAAGACAAAATCAGAAGTGAGATTTACCGATGCGGCGATCACCGTGAGAGGTATTCTGAAGCTAAATCCGGATGATCCCGATCGTCTGATGTATATCATTGAAGACGCTGAAATTATCAATCCATAGTGAATATCAACTAGTACAGATGCTCAGCCCTTTCCTTATTTGGCCCAATGCGATTAAATCAAGTCTCTTTTTCGATCACCTCTCCCTACCCCTCTCAATGAGAGGGATAATTGGCGGCTTGATTTAATCGCATTGCAGAGAGTAAAGTGCAAAATCAATTATCTTAAGAACACTGAATTAAAAGCTCATGAAAAAACTAATCTACCTTATTGCTGTCCTTTTTTCTACCGGTGCTTTTGCACAGTCGGATGAGGAAATGATAAAGAAAATCTATGATGAGATCCTCACCAACGGAGAAGCTTATCAGAAACTGGAATACCTCACCACCCAGATTGGCGGTAGACTGGCCGGAAGTCCCCAAGCTGCGGCCGCAGTGGACTATACTAAGGAAGTGATGGAAGACTATGGCTTTGACAATGTCTTCTTACAGGAGGTAATGGTACCCCACTGGGTACGTGGCGGCAAGGCGATTGGCAAAATCGTCAACTCCAGAAAACAAGGAACTCTGGAAGTAGATGTTACCTCGCTGGGCAATGCCGTAGGTACCGGAGCGGGTGGTGTAGTTGGCCAGGTCGTAGAGGTTCAAAATTTCGATGAGTTGGCAGAGCTGGGAGAAGCTGGCGTGAAGGGTAAGATTGTCTTCTTCAACCGTCCGCTCGACCCCACGAAGATCAATACGTTTGAGGCCTATGGTGGCGCTGGAAATCAAAGAGGCGCTGGTCCATCTGAAGCGGCAAAATATGGCGCCATCGGTGTAGTAGTAAGATCTCTGGCAAGTGGTATTGATGATATCCCGCACACGGGCAGCACGAGGTATGCGCTGAATGTGCCACAACTTCCTGCTGTAGCCATCAGTACGATGGATGCTGAGCTACTTTCCGGGTTGCTCGCAGATGACGCTGATCTTAGTTTTTACTTCGAGACCTATGGAGAGATGAAGGAAGACAAGCTATCGTACAATGTAGTGGGTGAAATCAAAGGTTCTGAGTTTCCTGATGAATATATCGTAGTGGGTGGTCACCTCGACTCATGGGATCTGGCACAAGGCGCTCATGACGATGGTACAGGTTGCGTACAGTCGATAGAGGTGCTCCGGGCACTCAAGGCCATAGGCTATCAGCCCAAGCGTACGATTCGTGCAGTCATGTTCATGAATGAGGAAAATGGCCTGAGAGGAGGCCGCAAGTATGCCGAGCTGGCCGAACAAAATAAAGAGAAACACATAGCAGCCATGGAGTCCGATCGTGGAGGATTCACACCCCTTGGTTTTAGCTTAGACATGGCTGAGAAGCCAATGAAGAAGGTGCAAGCCTGGGCGCCACTTTTTAAGCCCTATCAAATCGCCATGTTCGAGCCGGGTGGTGGTGGAGCAGACATCAGCCCTTTGAAGCCTCAGGATGTGCCATTAATTGGGTTTGTACCTGACTCACAGCGCTACTTCGACTACCATCATACGAGTATTGATACCTTCGACAAAGTCAACAAGAGAGAGCTAGAGCTGGGTGCTGCAGCGATGGCTTCATTGATCTATTTGATAGATCAATATGGACTATAGTCTCCTTTATGTTTAAAGCATTGAGCAGATTCCTAGCCACGCGTCATTCCTGATGCAGCGCAGCAAAAGTCAGGAATCTGCCAGTACGAGTGAAATAGAGGGCCCTTTTTTAGGCCAAAAGTCAGCACATGACATGCTCTATTAGTCGACCGATACCCGTCTATCATAGCATACAGATTCCGGTATTGTTGTACCTCCAAACCTACCTTTTCGGACAGGCAGGCCGGAATGACGAATGAGTGTTGGTCTATGAACACTTAACCCGTAGGCTTAATGAGGTTGTTGAATAACAATTTCAATTACTTTGTGAACTATATCTAAAACCTATTAAGTCATATGTTCGAAGTACTTACCCAACCCGAGTCATATATTGCCCTACTCACACTCATCTTCCTTGAGATCGTGCTTGGGGTTGACAATATCATTTTCATCAGTATTGTCTCCAACAAACTTCCCGAAGAGCAAAGGGCAAAAGCCCGGAATATTGGCCTCATGGCTGCCCTCGGTTTTCGAATAGCACTACTGCTCGGCATCACATGGATTATTGGCTTTACTAAGCCATTGTTTACCATTCTGGAGCACGACTTCAGCGGTAGGGATCTTATCCTGATGGCTGGTGGTGTCTTCCTGATCTTCAAGAGTACAATGGAAGTCCATCACAAGATGGAGGGCGCAGAACATGAAGGAGGTACGTCCAAAAGCGCCGGGATGCTTCAGGTCATTGGACAAATTATACTACTCGATATCATCTTCTCTTTTGACTCCATCCTTACTGCGGTAGGCCTTACTCAGGAGATCGTGTTGATGGTAATTGCTGTGATCGTCGCGATGATAGTAATGATGACCTTTGCCGGTCAGATCAGCAAGTTTATCAGCCAACATCCAACATTGGAGATACTGGCCTTATCTTTTTTGATATTGATTGGCTTTATGCTCTTGATTGAAGGCTTTCACTATCACGTGCCGAAAGGCTACATCTACTTCGCCGTGTTCTTCTCCCTTGTCGTAGAGATACTCAACATGCGGATCAGGAAGAACCGAAAGCCAGTACAGTTGAATAAGCGGATTAAGCCGGAATGAACATTTACGAGTGACGGATTAGTCGTCGGACGAGTATTGTAATAGAGATGCAGAGCGCAACTGAATTGCTGCTACGACTGAGAAAAATCGTCCGACGACTAAAACCACCCCCACAAAAAAAGGCTGCAAGAAATTATTCCTGCAGCCTGATTCAACAGTCCAATCGCCGGTTGATCAGAACTTGAGAATCTTCTTGGTCACAATATCCTGGCCGTTGTTCAATTCGATCACATATATGCCGAATGGCAGCTGTGAGAGATTGATTCTCTGCTCGAGCCTACCTGTTTGATTGTATAGCGATTGGTTGAGTATCTGCTTACCAGAATAGTCAATCACACGCATATTAATGTCTCCTCTAAGCACATTCTCGATCGTCAGATTGACATTGCCAAATGACGGGTTGGGAAAAATGCTTACAGCGCTTTCGATCTCAGGGTCATTCACACCGCTGATCACAGGCTCAGTTTGAATTAGCAAGTTATCAATAGCCCATCCCCAAGCGTTGGCGAATGGATCAGAGAACAATCTAAACCTGATTTGAACCACATCTCCAGCACTGAATTTATCCAACATATTGATCGTCCTGTTTCTGAAAAGCGCATCCGAACCATTAGCTCCTCCCGCATAGGCGGCTTCCCAATCGGGATCCGCACTCGAATCATATCCATCGGCAAACGGAATCCATGTAGCTCCATCGATCGACCCCTCTACTACTACAAAATCCCAGAACTCTTCATCTTCAAATGTAGTACCAGCTTCTCCGGTCTCTACAATTACAATCTCTCTAAAGCTAATGGTAGCATCGGCTTCCGCTACTCTAATGGGAATATTGAGCTTGGCCGTTAAGTTCACTGATTGCACACCCAATGCATCCCCTTCAGGATAAGGATGCACAGTTTGAAGGACTCCTGAGCTAATTCCTGGAGTACTCCCAATAGAAAATCGATTCAGTGTAAAATCGTCACTAGGCTCATTAAAGTCATTGGCATATTCATCAAGTGTTGGGAAGAATGGGCTAATAGTAATCGACAATTCAGCAGTTCTAAAAGCAAGATCACCCTTGGTGGCCTCTATTCTCACTATATAATCGCCAATATCAACAAGAGGAATGGTAATAGACGCAGGTCCTATCTCTGTATTCCCAGGTAAGGTTAGTTCAATTTCTTCACCAAAATAGACATTGATCTCATCATATTGATCTCTTAGTTCATAGTTGAGCACCATGCTAAATTCTTCCGTCGACTGACCCAATTGAGACAATACTGGACCCAGCACTACTACGGGGCTTGGAGCATCAATCAATTCTGGTATTGTAGCCGACCATACGCCTCTCCCGAAAGTTGCCAATACTATTTGATCTCCCTTGACCTTCATATCCCATACACCCACTGCGCGAAAATCCGGTGCGTTGAGCAAATTCCAGCTTGCTCCCCCATCAAGAGATTCCACAATTCCAATCTCTGTACCGGCCCAAATCATAGTTGTGTCGTGTGGCATGACAAGCAAGCTGTAGGTAGCTACATCAGGAAAACCATTTTGACTTTCTCCATTTTCAAACTGAGTGATATCAGTCCATGATTGTCCTAAATCTGTGGTCTTTAAAATCTTTGGCCCATCAGCTACCCCAAATAGCACATATGCTGTTTCTCTTTCGAAAGGGTGTGAATAAGTGCCTATAGACAGGCCTACATCTCCAAAGTTATTTGTTGCTTCAAAGCTGAATCCGCCATCTTGAGAAACGAACATATTGAAGGAATCGTCATTGTCTTCAACCATTCCTCCGCCAGCCCAAACAATGGATGGGTCAGCTAAAGAGACCTCTACATCCGCCGCAGACCAAAAGGACCATCGCTCATCGTCAATTCTGGAATAACTCCAATTCCTTCCAAAATCAGTAGAACGGTAAACTCCCGAACCCCCAATAGCAAACAATAAATTGGGATCAATTGTAGAATTCGATAACCTGGTAATAAACGGGCCATCATTCTCGAGCCCAAAAGTTGCCGGCACAAAAGTGGCGCCCCCATCATCGCTTCTCTCGAATCCATTTAGCTGACTACCTCCTATTAATTGATTCGGGTCTGTACTATGCCAGATGACCTCAAAACCATCGCCACCTATTTCTTCAGTGTAGTCTGTAGAAGCGCTAGATATTTCCCCAGTCGGCGAAACGTGAGAGCCCTGATCTTGCGCCCCTGCAAAATACCTCTCTTCTGTTGGGGACTTATCCGCACCATAATAAGTAGTGGTATTGTAACCTCTGCTACGCAACGTCCAGCTCCCGTCTTCAACACCGGGGGCCTCAGATTTATCTGAAAGCCAAACTCCTCCGTCATTTGTATTCAATATTTGAAAACCTGATTCGTCAACATGGATGGCCTGCAATTGATGATGATCAGGGTGTAATTCGAAGAGGTCATTAGGGCCGACATAACCTCCTAGACTTGGTTCAAACTGATAAGGGTTTCCTACCAGGGTGTAGGTTCCACCAACAACAGAAATTGACTCTTCAGCTAAGGCCAATGTAATCGAAACGTCTGTCAAATTCTCCTCAGACCATTCTATGTCCTCAGGCGTGGTTAACCACAGCAGGAATGAATTTCGATATTGGTACCCTCCATCTTTGTTAATATTTTCATCTGCCCGAATATCATATGGAATGTTGTTAACAAATATGTACTCTCGACTTGAGTTAAAATCATCGTTGAGGTCATAAATCCCGTTCGCATTATTATCTCTGAATGACACCATGAGTTGTTGATCATTGTCCACATCCCATACCTGAAATGGTACGGTTACATAGTTTTCATAGCTATAATCTTCAGCCGGTACGCCTGAAGTAGAACCTTCAGGAACGGTGAATCTATGTGCTAGTTGACTTTCTCCAAACCTGATCTCTACGGACACAAATTCATCGGTATTGATATCTGTGCCTTCATCTGCAAACAGATTGAAGATTTCTACTACTTCATCAGTGTTTGTCAGGTCGAAGTTGATAGTGGTCGCAGATTGTGTTGAAGTTGTACCATTAAGTCTAAAAGACTCCACGGCTACACCTCCCAAATAAACAATAGAGTCATTAAGAGGGCTTACCATAACCGTGTTGTCCCAAGAACCCTGCTGGACTAACCAGTCGATGATTCGGCCGGTATTGGTCTCATCCACGTCGCTCCAGGTAAGTCCTGCATCCAGAGATACGTGGAGGCTAGAACCACCAACATCAAGTGAGGCATAAATGATATCGGAATTTTGTGGCGCTATCGCCAATTCAATTCTACCAATTCCCGGGTTTTCCAATTGATTGAAAATCCCTGTTTCGCTATCCAAGATGACCTTACTAATTTCAATGTTATCACTCCACGTCAATCCGCCATCTGTTGACTTTACGATAGTGCCATTATAAACCGTAGTGTATTGCACATCGAAGTTATTTGGATCGGCTATGATTTGCGGTAGTGAATGTTCCGATTCGTATACCTGAGACCAACTTTGGCCCCCATCTTCAGATCTGAAAATATAGTTCTGAGAAGGCTCATCAAAGTTCAATCGATAAGCGGAAGTAGTTGCCAATAGCACGTTTTCGTCCGAGGGGTCGACAATGATTCGGCCTATGTTCTCAAATTCTGCAGATGCAGTGCTTGGTAGAAACTCCCAGGTTGTGCCTCCATCAATCGACTTTAGAATCCCGTTACCACTTCCTGTCCTGAAAAATGCAAAAATCCTTTCGCCGGTTCCTGCATAAAGGACATTTGGGTTGCTAGTGGATTGTGCCAGCGAAGAGATGGCAATATTGGGCAAGTTAGAGGTCAGCTCGGTCCATGAAAGACCCGCATCTGTTGTCTTCCAAATACCTCCTCCGACGGATCCCGCAAACCAAGTATTCTCGGAGGCATCAGCCGCATCTACGACGATTGCTCTTGTACGGCCGGGAATATTGGCGGGTCCGCGCTCTGTAAATGTGGCGGTCGACTGTGTTCTTGCAACAGCGCTGTTTTTATTCGATCTGTCTAGTTCATTGGTGATATAACCTGGCTTGTATTGAGGAAACCTTGGGGGTTGTGTAAGGTCTATCTGTCCTCTCTTATATGCCTCTTCTATGTAGGCATACTTTTGAAACCCATCATAGCGAGTGCCATTGATTACAAGGCCATCTTCTTCCGAGGGACTTGATTTCTTCTTCACCATTGTTTTTTCTTTGTTCCAATTGAGCTCAACGTTTCGGTAACTCAAGGGTGCCACTCCGACAAGAATGCCGACCAGGATTAGTGAAGGAATTGTTTGTTTGTTAAATAGCATGTTTCTAGTCTCTTTTACTGTTCTGTACTCTTTCTCCTGTTGCCACATCTATATAATAGGCCTTGGCATCATTTTCGCCATTTCCAATGCGATCATAAGGATTAACTATCAGTCTATTATTACTTTCCCAACTCACGGATCTCACCGGGTTCATGTCTTCATAGACTATTTCTGATTTGTTCTGATCATACACAAAGAACACCAACTGTCGCATTTCAACTTCCTTAGTGCAAAGCACCCAATTAGCACTCGATTCCATCTTCACGCCCTCACCGAGCTTCTCTTTTGCAAGTACCTTAAGGCTCTTGCTCTCCTCCGTGATGTTAGAATCTGCCGAATCTTGAGTTTTTCCAGAACTACGACATCCCTCAAAAAGGAGGATTGTAAGGAGTAGAATTGAGATGAAGTGATTCATATTTTGATCTGAAATACGATTTATCAGTATCTTACAAAATACCCATTTTATAAAATCGCATGTTAAAATAGGTACTTCAGTATTACCGTAAAAGCAGTTCCAGCAATAACTAACATATTCTAATGAAGCACATCAAATGTTTGGGCATCCCTTATGATCAAAATGGCTCATTCCTCAGAGGTCCGGCACTTGCTCCCGATCTCATCTGGCAGGCCTTCAATAGCCCATCCGCTAATACTTACAATGAGCAGCATGAGGATTTGGCCACCTTCCTCAGCTATGAAGGTAGTCTCAATATTCAGAATTTTGAACAAGACATCACTTCGGGCGTTCGCAAATGTATTTCCGTGGAGAATGGACTTATCAGCTTCGGTGGTGATCATTCCGTGACCTACCCAACCTTATTGGCCTATGCCGAAAAATACCCTCAGCTATCCATTCTCCACATCGATGCGCACCCCGATCTCTATGAAAACTTCGAGGACAACCCCTACTCCCATGCCTCCCCTTTCGCACGCATTATGGAGAAGGGGCTAGCGCAACATCTCACGCAAGTAGGAATCCGAACTACCACAAAGCATCAGCATGAGCAAATGGCCAGGCACAAGGTGGAATGTATCCCCATGAACGCCTTTAAAGAAGATCAAAAGATCAGGCTGGACGGTCCAGTATTTATCTCCCTCGACATTGATGCACTCGATCCGGCATTTGCACCAGGTGTTTCACATTACGAGCCGGGCGGTTTGAGCACGCGCCAACTGATCAACTTTCTGCAAAATCAGTCTCATCTCAATATCATCGGTGCGGACCTGGTAGAGTACAACCCCACTCGTGATATCAATGGAGCTACCGCAATGGTGGCTGCCAAGCTGCTTAAGGAACTGGCAACACTGATGCTCAATAGCCATGCCTAGCGCGAATTATTGGATTGAAAAGCTGGAAATGAAGCCTCATCCGGAGGGTGGCTACTACCGTGAATCCTTCAAATCTCCTGCGCATGTCACAAGTCCTGAAGGCAAAACTCGTAGTACAGCGACCAGTATCTATTATCTGCTGGAGTCAGGGGATCGGTCACATTTCCATAGGCTTGGTGCTGATGAGGTTTGGTATTTCCATGCCGGTGATCCGGCCGACATTCATTTTATTACCTCTGAAGGGAAGTACCATGTGGAGCGGATTGGTCCCGAGGATCATCTTCAAGTGGTAATACCCAAGGGACACCTTTTTGGTGCTACCCTACCGGAAGGGTCTCTGTATATTCTGGTAGGCTGCATGGTGGCTCCTGGTTTTGAATTCGAAGATTTCGAGCTTGTGCCCAGGTCGGAGCTTCTCCGCACATATCCGCAACATCAGCAGGTTATTGAGGAGCTATCTATCCCGGAATAGCTTAAAGTAGAGAATCGACCCTGCCAGCATAATGGTCAGGCAGTTAGAAACGATGATGGGCACATTACCCACGATCACCCCGTAAATCAGCCACAGCAGGACGCCAGTACAGAAGATCAAAAACATCTCCAATGACAAATCCCTGGCCGATTGGGTCTTCCAGGTCTTGATCACCTGCGGCAAAAAAGAAATGGTGGTTAGCATTCCCGCAAACAATCCCAGGTAATCAATTCCATTCATATTTGCATAATTACAGACTTATCTGCAATATTGCTAATACAAATCCGCAATTAACCGCATAATACTGCATTGCTAAAAGAAGAACGCTTTACTACCATCATTGCCAAGCTGCGGCAGGATAATCGCGTGAGTTCAACCCAACTCAGTGAAGAGCTGCAGGTCTCAGATGACACCATCCGTCGAGACCTCCATGAGCTGGCCAGCCGCGGCATTCTACAAAAAGTACACGGTGGAGCCATTCCCAAGCCTATCACACCGGAAGGTTTTGATCAGCGCCTGGACTTCTCCTCCGAGAGTAAGAAAGACCTTTGTCAGAAGTCCCTCAAGCTTATCGATGAAGGCATGATGCTCATGATAGATGGCGGCACAACCAATTTTACGCTAGTGCATCACCTCCCTCCACTTATGCCCCTCGAGATCGTCACTAACAGCCTGCCCCTGGCAGAATACCTGTCAAAGCTGGACAACATCAAACTTCATATGCTGGGAGGTGCTTATGATCCCGTTTCTAAAGTTTTCAAAGGGCAGGAAACGATTCGGCAAATAGGAAATTTTAACCCTGAGCTATGTGTCGTAGGTGCCTGTAGCATTCATCACAGGCAAGGACTCACCACACCTTATGCAGAGGAGAACTTTGTGAAGCAGAAAATGATAGAAGCCAGTCAAAAAACGCTGGTCCTAGCTACTAACGATAAAGTAGAGACAGCAGTCCGATACAGAGTATGTGATTTTGACGCAATCGACTACCTCGCACTGGAAGACACACTTGACCCTTCATTGAAATCACTTTACGCTACCAAGCACCCCCAACTCTTATGAGAATAGAACACATTGCCATTTGGACCCACCAACTGGAGGTCATGAAGGATTTCTACGTCCACTATTTTCAGGGTACTGCCAATGAGAAATATGTTAACACAAAAAAGAAGTTCGCTTCCTACTTTATCTCCTTTGATGATGGGTGTAGGCTAGAGCTGATGTCAATGGATGGGGTACCCGAGAGCAAAGATGACACATTCGCTCAATTCACCGGCTATATCCACATGGCGTTGGAGACCTCATCAAAAGATGCGGTAGATGAGTTGACCGCAAAATTGGTTAAAGAGGGCTATCCCTGCATCGATGGCCCCAGAACTACCGGAGACGGTTACTACGAAAGTGTCATACTGGATCCTGATCAAAATAGGGTAGAACTTACTTATCCTATGTCCAATGCTTGATCATCTTTGGAGCTTCTTCCGCCATCGAGATAGCAGGACGGTGGGCCTTATTTTTTCTTTCAACAGCATCATGTTTGGGAACTGGGTTACCCGAATTCCAGATATGAAAGCTGACTTGGGCTTAAGCGCCGCAGATCTCGGTCTGGCTATTCTGGGTATGCCGGTTGGAGCTATTCTCATCATGCCCTTCTGCGGTGGCCTGATCAACAAACAAGGCTTGGGGAAAGCCACAGTACTCAGTACTATCCTATTTCTGATGACAGCATCTCTACCCGTCTACGGTATAGATCAGTTCAGCCTGATGGCTGTGCTATTTATCTATGGGCTGAGTACCGCCTACATGGATATCACGATGAACGCTGCTGCAGCTGTGACGGAGAAAAAGCGCAATCATCCCATCATGTCGACTTGTCATGGGATGTGGAGCCTTGGCGCCATGGTCGGTTCAGGCATAGGAAGCATTTTCGTCGGGTTTGGTGTGGATCCAAAAATTCACCTGACCTCCATAGCAGTAATTCTGTTTGTGGTCGTGCTCTTTTTGCTTCCTACACTTCTTAGATACAGTGATGAGGAAGCGGTCGAAGGTCATGCCTTTGCGCTTCCCAAGAAGGCTGTTTTTGGGTTGGCATTCCTCGCTTTTTGCACCATGTTTAGCGAAGGAGTAATTGCGGATTGGAGCGCCGTGTACATGACAGAGGGACTTCAGAGTGGTCCGTTCTACACAGGTTTGGCGTTCTCAGGCTATGCCATGATGATGGCCATTGGTAGGTTTTCTGGTGACATGCTCATTCCCCGCCTGGGCAACCGCCGTATTGTGGTATATGGAGCTTCCATTGCCTTCATTGGTATCAGCATTGCCTTGCTTGTCAATTCTCCGATCTTGGCGATTGTGGGCTTTTCATTTGTTGGGCTCGGTTTGAGCTGCCTCGTGCCTGTATTCTTCTCAGCTAGCGCAAAAACGCCCGGTATGTCCTCAGGTGCTGGTATAGCAGCCGTGGCAACTTTCAGCTACTCCGGATTTCTCGTTGGTCCTCCGCTGATAGGGTGGATTGCTGATGCTACCAGTCTGGGGTTGGCGATGGGTGTGGTCGCCATTCTCTGTCTCACGATTGCTCTATTATCAAGCAGAGTGCGATTGTAACAAAAAACCCCGCTAGTGCGGGGTTTTCAATATGCTTTAAGTCAACTGCGGATCAGGTCGCGCAGAATTCTTTCAATCTTCTGTTCTTAGAGGGCTCTCTTAGTTTCTGTAGTGCCTTCTCTCTTATTTGTCTCACACGCTCCCGTGTCAAGCCCATCACATCACCGATCTCCTCCAAGGTGAAAGGATTATCATGACCGATACCGAAGCTCATCATCACTACCTCACGCTCACGAGCGGTCAAGGTAGACAATGCACGCATCGTCTCTACTTTCAACGAGTCGCTGAATACCATCCCTGAGTCAGTAGCACCAGTGGCATGGTTCTCCAACACATCAAGCAACGAACCGGACTCATCCTCACCGAATGGAGCATCCATAGACATCTGCTTCACTTCAGCACCGAGAGTGTTTCGCACTTCATTAGGCTTCATCTCAAGGATGTCTGCCAATTCCTCCTCAGTAGGCTCACGCTCAAACTTCTGCTCAAGCTCAGCGTACGCTCTTCTGATCTGGTTGATAGCACCAGACTTATTCATCGGTAGACGGACGATACGCGACTGCTCTGCGAGCGCCTGCATGATCGACTGCCTGATCCACCACACTGCGTAAGAGATAAATTTGAAACCTTTCGTTTCATCAAATTTCTTAGCCGCCTTAATCAGACCAAGGTTGCCCTCGTTGATCAGGTCATTCAATGGCAAACTTCTATTTTGATATTGTTTCGCTACAGATACGACAAACCTAAGGTTGGCCTTGACAAGCTTCTCTAACGCCAGCTCGTCTCCTTCGCGTATTCTCTTTGCTAAAGTAACCTCCTCATCAGGAGTGATCATCGGAACGCTACTAACCTCGGTAAAATACTTCTCTAGTGTATGGCTTTCCCTACGGTTAGTAATTGACTGAGTGATCTTAAGTTGTCGCATATGTTGTCCTTAATGTAAAATTTATGATAACGATGATTTAACACCGACTGTAGCTAAATGGTTACAGCGATTGATTAATTTTCAACTGATTAACGCCAAAAGTCCGCGAAGGTAGAAGAATATCATATACAGCGCAATACTTTTTGTCTTTTTTTATCGCTCATTGGCTAACGCACCAATATGAGGTTTAGTTCTCCAATTCACAAGATTTATTTTCTAAAATCCCTCATCATCATTTTATCGGTAGATCATACCTATCGGAAATAGCTGAAGGTTGGGGAGACATCATTTATTAATTTATTCCAGGCCTCTGCTCCTGTTTGGATTCAACCTAAATTATTGTATATTCTTATCCCGTTTTCTCTAGCGGGCAGTCAATTGTCGAACTTTAAATAAACCATGCCTATGAACTTCCAGGGAAGAAAAGTTGAAGATAATACCAAAGGAGAGGTCAAGTACGAATCTGTCACCAAATACATGGCCAGAAATCTGATTACTTTCAGTCCTGATCAGGAAATACAAGATGCGATTGATGTCATGCTTGAGAAGAGAATCTCCGGTGCGCCAGTGCTAAATGAAAAAAAGGAGCTGGTTGGGATGCTCTCCGAGAAGGACTGTCTGCGCATCATAGTAGATGCCAGGTACCACAATCAGCCTAATAATAAAGGCAGTGTGTCTGATTACATGAGCACCAATGTAAGAACCATCTCAGTGGACAAGGACGTGGTGGAAGTGGCCGACGAGTTTCTTTCTACCCAGTTCAGGAGATTCCCGGTAGTGGATGATAAAGGAGTCCTCAAAGGCCAGGTGAGTCGTCGGGACATCATGAGAGCTACCAGAGAACTAAAAGGAACTACCTGGTGAGCAATTAATGCTCGCAGGCACATTAAAATCGAGTCTTATCAGGCTCGATTTTTTTATTATCAGGTAACGCAAATTGCTTGTTTATAGGGGTGAACAGCTCGATATTGTTATCATTATGCCTTATCAGAATCCCGCATGAATATCAGCCGACAGCTTATTGCATTCCTCCTCTATTTTGCCAGCACGCTTACCTCCTCGGCACAATTCACCGTCCCGGTCGATCTCAAACAGTCGGCCGTCACGGCTATGCCGACCGGATCTCATGGCTTTGTCGTTTTTGATTCACTCCTCTATCAAAAAGGTGAGGGTGAATTCTATCTAAAGTACACCCAGTACGACACCAGCTTTGCACAAAAGTGGGAGCAGTTCATCTACTTTCAAGAGGGTGATCGCATTGTTGCCAACTACAATTCGGGTCAGCACATCTACCTGCTTTTTCAGACGCCCGGAGATTACATCCGTCTATCGCGAATGGACGCACAATACGGCGCTGTAGATACGGCTAGTTTTATCTTACCAGAAAAATTCGAAATCCGGAGCTTGCATGGATTGCAAGAGCATGTGTGGGTAGAGGGAGTTTTGCGCGGGTCTCCGGCCATTCTGAAGTTGAACCTTTTTACCAGATCCACTGAAGTACTACCGTTAAATGTCAATCAAGCTAAAGCTCAGGTAGTTTCTACTCAGATCATCAACGGTGAATTTCAATTCATTGTAGCTGATAAGCTTCAAAAGCTCAACAGACTGGTAGTTCATCGTCTTGTCAATGATGAATATGAGGTCGTTCCGATTGACATACTGTCGAAAGCCGAGCTTTCAAAAATCCAACTCATAGAAAGTCGGTACATCATTGGTCAATATGGCAAGGATGAGGCCAAGGCAGATGGACTCTTCACCATTGACCTGGCTACTAAATCTTATGTAGAAGTGCCTCTTAAGGATATATGGGGTGAGAGCAAGGCTTCTATACTTGGTGCTGTTGCTGATGAAAAAGCTATCGTCAGAAGCAATAATGCCTTTTTGTTTGAAGAAGTGTCTGTCCAAGGCGATTCGATCATCATGTGGCTGGAAGTCTATCAACAAAAGTTTCGTTCTAAGAACCAGACCGAAAAGGAGATCGAGCGGGACTACCGCAATTTCGAGAACTTCATGTCTCCGGGCAGTTTCTTCGGCGGCACAGGTGGATTTACCGGATCCGGCACCCAGATCATAGAGATGCGGTACCGGGACGCACAGATCAACAATGCTATGGCAACCGGATTTGAATATGCCTGTCACATCAGGGTGGCACTCACCTCAGATGGGAAAATAGGCTCAAGTCATAAGTACATCACCAAAGATGTAGATCACCTCTCCACACTCAACAACAAGAATGTATTTGCTGATATAAGTGGCGCGAAGATTTTAGGCTTCTATGGAGATGAAGTTAGATCATTTGATATCATGGGGGGTGAGCAGATCATCTTTCCCCAGGTGGGTCTCATCGATCGAATGGGCCAACCTAGGGTTACAAATTGGTTCAACGATACTTTTCTGGTAAGAACTTATTACAGAAAAGAGGGACAAGACTATTACACGCTTCAACCTGTGAAGCTGAATTAGCAGGAAGGCTATCTAAACTGGAAAAGATCTCTCTCGGGCCACTCCTCAATCTTGGCAAGTGTTTCAGACATCATCCACTTCACACGAGAGTTGAAGCGACGGCTCCTCCAGTTGCTCGTATTGACCAGCACTGCCCAGGTAAAGCCATCGTCCTGACGCATGACGATAGCCGAAGAACCGGCGAGTGTACCGGTGCGCATCCATGTCCATTCATCGTAGATCTTTCTCCAGCCTATAGGTGAATGACCTGGCACGTTGGTATCTACCATTTTGAGGATAGCCTCATGACTTAGGATATCTGGCTTATCAGCATAGCCATCGATCAGGCTAATCAACTTTAGCAGCTCGGTAGAACTCGCCATCCATCCTCCCGCGCCTTCAAGGGTACGGATGTCAGTTGCACCATAGGTAGTAGGCACCATTTCACCACTACCGTCAAAGGACTCACGCACATTGCTCCTGCTGTCGTCATAGTGAACTACCTCTCCCTCCTGACGCTCTTCGAGCATATTGCGGCCGATGTGCATATCATTGATATCGTTGGGTAGGAGTATATGATACTTCACATAGTCCTCATAAGGCATGTTAGTAACTGTCTCTATCACACGATCCAGCAGGCAGTAGCCGAAATTGGAATACTCATACCTGCTACCCGGCCGGTAGGGAATCCGGTAGCGTAGTACAAAACTAGCTATCTGGTCAAATGATGGAGGTCCTTTGATGCCAAGCTCCTGGGCAATATAGACCGGCTTGAACATGGGGTCACCTATAGTCAACAGGCTCCAACCGCCAAGATGTCGCAATAAATGCTCCACTGTAATGTCATATACGCGGCGATCGTAGGGATTAGCATAGGCCTCCGAGTTGAGAATGCCCTCTTTACCAAAGACTTTGCTGTCTAGTGAGAGCTTTCCATCATCGACCAGTTTCATGATTGCGGTAGCGGTGATCAGCTTGCTCACGCTGGCCAACCTAAACTGATGATATGGCTGCAATGACTCGTCTGTCCTTCGCTCAGGTTTGCCAAAGCCCTTGGCATAGACCAGCTTGCCTTCTTTCATCACTGCTACGGACGCTCCTACCAGTCTCCAATCATCAACAAATCGCTGAAAGGTACTATCGAGAGGCTTGAGGCTAGGTGCATCACTGATCTCGTTAGTAAGGGCCATCGGTATGATGGCCTTAGGAGCGACAAAAGTCCTGGGAGTGACCTCTTCCTTCATCGAGAAAGAGTAGAAACTCAGTGCAATCAAAATGACTAATGTCCTCTTCAGAGGGAATATTTGCTGCACGTTCATTGGCGCAATGATAAAGACATCACCCTTGTTTAACAAATCAATAACCTTCACAAAACATCAATTAAGCATAGAAATCAACGATTATTTTGTAAATAATTGTCTCATAACGGCTGGATGGACACTTTCTGACTTTAGCTCGGGGCAATGGCCTATTCCTGCTTCTGATAACTCAGAATAGCCATCGAATTGGTGAATACCGCCAATAAGATAGTGTAGATAAACTCCATCCTTATATCCATAAAACCACTGCCCTTGATCAATACCTTTCGGGATACCGAGATGAAATGCGCCAGAGGATTGGGAATAGTGGCATACTGTGCCCACTTGGGCATGCTCTCTATAGGCGTAAACAACCCGCACATGAGTATGAAGATGAGTATGAAAAAGAATGCGACGAAAATGGCCTGCTGCTGCGTATCCGCAAAATTTGAAATCAACAATCCCAGACCTAGTACTGCAATCAGGTTGACGATAGCATAACCAAAAATCAAAGGAATACTGCCACGCATGGGTATATCAAAGATCAATTTTCCTGCAGCAAGTCCCACTGTTAAGAGAAGGAGCCCAACGCATAGGAATGGGATCAACTTCCCCAAAATGAACTGCCACTTCTTAATAGGAGTAACATTGATTTGCTCAATCGTGCCGATCTCCCGCTCTCTCACTACGTTCATGGCAGTGAGGACAATAGTTAGTAAAGCCGTGATTTCCGCCAGGATGCCGGGCACCATGAAGTCTGAATAGCTCAACTCTGGATTGTACCAATTGCGGGAGGCGATGAGTACCTGACCGTTTCGCCCCTGCTCCCTAATTAACTGAATGGGTACCTCCGCCATGATCTCCTTGTTGAAATCCCCAACTATGGCAGCCAGATAGCCCGAACCTACAGTCGCTTGCTGGCCGTTGATCGCGTTTGCAAGCATTTGGATACTCGCCCCTTCCCCTCTGAGATAATCACGCTCAAAATTGGGCGGGATCTGAAGCACAATATCCGCTTCATTGTCCTGAATTGTGGTCATAGCGGATTTCTCATCCGGAGGAGAAGACACTATCGAGAACTCGTTGGAAGCATTGATTTTGTAGATCAAGCGTCGGGACATTTCGCTTCTGTCCTGATCAACGACCACTACATTGACATTTTTCACCTCATTAGAAGCTGCATTGGAAAGCACGATCAGCTGGATGACGGGTAGTATCGTCATCATAGGAAGGAGCGCTTTGTTCCTAATGATCTGGATAAACTCCTTTTGTATGATATAGGCAAGTATTCGCATACGCTTATGATTTAGGCTACTAACTGACTAGCCGTCATTCTAATCTGATTTTGAATTTTTTCCAGGTTAGCGCTAGCAGCAATAGCGTCATTACAATCAAAACAAGGACTTCCAATAATATTGCATCCAACCCCACTCCTCGTAGCATCACTCCTTTGAGTATCTCAATAAAATGGGTGGCCGGGATGATGTGTCCAATGTATTGTAGAATTATCGGCATACTCGTCATCGGAAACACAAAGCCGGATAGCATCATCGACGGCATCATCAGCCCTATCAGTGATCGCATCATGGCGTCTTGCTGGGTTTTGGATACAGTAGAGATCAGCGTACCCAGCGAAAGAGCTGTGACCACATAGAGCAGACACATGATCAACAGCAAAGCAAGACTACCGGCTATCGGTACGTCAAAAACGAAATAGCCTAGAATAAGTACAAGCACTGCATCTAAAAATGACAGTACGGCATATGGGGCTACTTTACCAAGTATGATCAATAGAGGTGGCAGGGGTGATACCAGCAATATCTCCATCGTCCCGGTCTCCTTCTCCTTGGCAATCGTCAGAGAGGTCATCATCGCTGAGATGATAAGCAAGATCAGCGCAATCGTACCCGGAATAAAGTTGTACGCACTGGCCAGTTGCGGATTGTAAAGCATCCGCATTTCCACCTGCACCACGTAAGGATTCGCAGCTTGATTCAGCCGCTCCTTCCGGAAGTCATTAATCATGGTCGTGGCGTACTGCATCAAGGTATTAGCATTATTCGGATCTGAACCATCCGCTATGAGCTGGATCGTGACATTTGATGCGCCATAAAAATCAGAAGAGAAGTCCTGAGGAATGACCACAACGAGCTTGGTCGAGCCCGCTTTGAGCCCCGCTTCCATATCATTTTCCGATAGGAGCATCTCATTGATCTCAAAATGCCCCGAACTGGTCATGTGTGAGATCAACTGCTGACTGGTCACATCGCGGGACAAATCGAGGATATCAATCTTGGCATCCTTGAACTCATTGGTCACTGCGTACCCGAATATCAGGACCTGAGCCACGGGCATCCCAAAGAGTATTAGCAGAGTTCTCTTATCCCTGATGATATGGAATACTTCTTTTTTGACAAATGCCCAAAATACCTTGATCATCATTTAATTGATTAAGTGGTGGGTTTGGTGAGGTCTGAAATCAACTTATCCATTAGCGCTGGTATGTCTTGCGAGTTGGAGAAATACATGATCCATTGATTCCGCTTTGTACTGAGCTTTCAATGCTTGTGGCGTGTCTAGCGCCTTGATCTTGCCATCGACCATGATTGAGACTCTGCCACAATACTCGGCCTCATCCATATAGTGCGTCGTGACGAATATGGTCCTGCCCTTAGCAGACACGTCGTAGATAGTCTCCCAAAACTGTCTCCGAACCTTGGGATCCACCCCACCCGTGGGTTCATCCAAGAAGACAATATCAGGATCGTGCACCATAGAGACAGAAAAAGCCAATCGCTGTTTCCATCCTAGCGGTAAATCCGCCACTACCTTATTGGCCACCTCCGTCAGATCAAGATCAACAAGGATCATTTCAGTCTTTTCTTTGATTTGAACCCTTGAGAGACCGTAGATACCTCCGTAAAACCGAATATTCTCTTTGACAGTGAGGTCATTGTACAGGCTGAACTTCTGAGACATGTAGCCGATCCGCTTCTTGATATTCTCCGACTCACGCAACACATCATAGCCAGCAACAGTACCCTTTCCTGAGGTTGGCTTACTCAAACCCGTAAGCATGCGGATGGCGGTAGTCTTCCCGGCTCCATTGGCTCCCAAAAAACCGAAAATCTCCCCCTTCTCCACGGTAAATGAGATGGAATCCACGGCCGTGAAATCTCCAAACTTCTTGGTAAGTCCTTCTACGCTGATAGCATGTGTTGACGATTTAGCCATGACTGCTTTCCGTTTGCATGTCACTTAACCCAAGGAAAATATCCTCAATGGTTGGAAGTATTTTGGCCATTTCTACATTGGAGTAGCCCTTATCAGAAATCATATGCAAGACCTCTTCGACATCAAGTTCAGCTTCTGTAGTCAGATGTAGACAATCACCGAAAGGCAATGCGCTCGTCGTAAAATCCTGAGTTCGTAGCAGCTCAAGCAATTCATAAAAGCGCTCGGACTTTACAGCATAGACATGTTTGGGGTATCCTTTGATCATTGCCGATGGCTCATCAATACTAAGTATCTCCCCATGCTGAATCAGTGCGATACGATCGCAAAGACTAGCTTCATCCATATATGGAGTACTTACCAGAATAGAGATATCCTTCTTGACCAGGGACTTCAGCATCTCCCAGAATTCCTTGCGGCTAACTGCATCCACTCCGGTAGTCGGTTCGTCTAGAAAAAGCACCTTAGGCTTATGGATCAACGCGCAGCAAAGCGCCAGTTTCTGCTTCATCCCACCTGACAGTTTACCTGCAAGTCGTTTTTTGAATGGCTCAATCTGCACATAAATATCTTTGATAAGATCGTAGTTCTCTTCTATAGTTGTCCCAAAAATGGTAGCGAAAAATGAAAGGTTCTCTTCTACACTCAGGTCCTGGTACAGCGAAAACTTACCAGGCATATACCCAACTTCCTTTCTGATAAGCTTGTAGTCGTTGACGATGTTATGTCCCGCTACAGTAGCCTCTCCTTCATCAGGTAGTAGCAGGGTGGTCAGTATCCTGAAAAGTGTCGACTTACCTGCACCATCAGGCCCAATCAAACCAAATAGCTCTCCATCACCTACCTTGAAACTGATAGACTTTAGCGCTTGTATGCCTTCATAGCTCTTGCTGATGCGATCTATCGAAATAGCCGTCATATTTAAAGGCTTTGCTGCTTGTTAAAGATCACTTCCCCTGGCATACCTATTTTTAGCGAACCATCATTTTTGACTTTCACTTCAAGCGCATACACCAGATTGACTCTTTCTTCTTTAGTCTCTATGGTCTTTGGGGTAAACTCCGCTTCCTCGGATATCCAGGCTATCGTGCCCGTGAGTTCGCGATAGCCCTCCATGCCATCATCCACCAATACTTTCACTTCATCACCTAGTGATACTTGCGTTAGCAAACTGGCACTCGTATAAGCTCTCAACTTTAGGGTTTCCAAGTCAGCAATTTTGTAAAGTGGTTTCCCTAATCCAACAAGTTCGCTGGACTCTGAGAGTTTGGTAAGCACCGTTCCCGATAGAGGATTGACCACCAGATGATCCTGGATACTATTCTGAAGTATCGCTAACTGCGCAAGCATCGGTTCTCGCTCGGACATAATACCTCGGTTGGCTATCGCTATTTCACGTCGGGCAGAGGAGATTTGCCTGTTGGTCACGTCTATCTCACCATTCAGATCATCTAGTTGCTTCTGCGTAGCTGCCTTTTGTTCGAGTAACAGTTCTGTCCTTTTCTTTTCACGGGTAAGGTTGGCAAGTCTTTCATTGAGAACCGCTATTTCAGGTCCAGCATCCCTCAGCTTATCCTCTAGTGACTTTAGTTGCGCTTGTAGTTTTAGCTTTTCCAGATGAAGATGCGTAGTGTCGACCACACCAACGATTTGGTTTGCCGCTATACGCTGACCTTCATCCACGTTGAGATAGACCAACTGACCATTACCTTTTGCGCTTACTGTGATACTGGTCGCCTCGAAGTTTCCGTGGGCATCAGATTTATCTGCTTCGTCACATGACAGCAATGCTGCCATCATTAATGAAACAAGGAAGGTGTTTTGTAGTGTCATAGTCCTAGAGTAATCCAATGAGGGTGAGATAATCAATTTCTAGTTGCTTAAGTTGAACAGCGTGTAGCTCGTACTGCTGTCTCGCTGACAGTTCTGCATTGACCTGCAGCAGGTAGTCATTGGTGTTAATTACACCGTTGGCGAGTTGTACTTCCGTCTGTTCCAATATTTCCATTTGCAGATCGACAATGCGCAGGTCATTCTCCAATTGCTCTTTGAGTGCGTTGATCCTTTCCTGAAACTCCCCGTCACGTGAACGAATATCATGAACGAATGTCTCTTTAGAGAGCTGGTTTTGAGACTGCTGCACCCGGAGTTTTTCTTTTTCGCGCTTAGACTTATTCCAATCGGTAATGTTCCAGCCCATGCGTACTCCTCCGAGGGCATAGGTGCTCGAGTTGATATCCACAAAATTCAGTGGATTGGGATATCCAACGCCACCTTGGGCGAATAATGACATTACCGGCTTGCGGCTTGCATCGAATATCCCTTCTTGCGCATTTATCAATTTTGACTGCTGTTCGTATAAGTCCAGCTCTGGTCGGGATAACTCCATATTTCCCGATAGGGGGGCCTGCAAAGCATCAGGGAGTACAAGCTGGGTATCTAGTGCTATCTGAGTGCCGAGGAGCTCAGACAGCACTGAAGCGTATGCTTTGAGGTTACCTTCAAGTCGGGCATTATCCGACGCAAGCTCAAGCGATCGTACTTTGAGCTTGGAAACCTCACTTTGCAGTACTGTCCCATTATCATACCCAGCCTGAAGTATTTCGATATTGGTGTTGATACTCTCAATGGATGTCCTGAGCAGCGTCTGTTGCTGGCGCGCCAGTAGTATGCCAAAGAACAATTGATTGACGCGATCTTTGAGTGCGCGAAGATTGACTTCAAGCGTCTTTTGATTGACCTGAAGGCTTGCTTCTTCGATCTGTCTTTGTGCAGCAGACATGCCTCCATCATAGAGCTTGTAATCGAACCCAACATATACCTTGTAGCTCTCCAGCGGCACCTGGAAGTTTAACCCATTGGGATCGCCACTCATCAAAGTCACGTTTTCAGTTTGAATACGCGCTTCGGCATTGGCGGTAAGTGCAGGCAAACGATTCTTGTTAATGACTTCCTGATTAAGTGCACTGGCCTGATCAAGCAGTGGTGCATTGCGAGCCATTGGGTAGTTCTGCTCTACCATCTGATAGGCTTCCGTCAATGTCAAACTACCCATGGGCTGTGCCAGCAGTCGAAAGAGGAACAATGACATCAGGATACTGAGTGAAATTAATGTCTTAGTCAGCATATCTTTTATTCTTATTCATCTCTCTATTCATCATATTTTAACCATCTGGTTAATGTAAAGGCAAAAAAAACTAGACGCTTAAAGAGGCCATGACAAATGCTGGCACTTCTCTTTTCCGTTGATCCAAATAATCAAAATATGCCTCTTTATCGTACTGAAACACTTTCATAAAAAGTGGACTCGCTACAAATGGAAATACTATCATAGAAATCAAATTGGCTATAAAATGCTTAGGATCAATAGGGCGTATTTTACCTTCCTCTTCCTCTTTCTTTAGCTGCAGTCCGATCACGTCCAGATTCATGGACAGTCTTGCATCTATTTTGGCAAACAGTCTATCCGGTCTTCTTTGCAACTCACCGAGTACAAAATGTGGTAGTTCTGGATTCAATTTGAGGAAGTCAATATAGCGCTCTGCCAGGGTGTGCACTTTCTCTTCAATAGATTGATCGCCATGAAATATCTGGAAAATTTTCGGCAAAAAGGTCAGTAGCTTTTCTTCAAACACCGACTGAAATAGCTGCTCTTTGCTCCTGTAGTAGTAGTGCAAGAGGGCTTTGTTAATACCTGCCCTATCGGCAATCTCCTGCATTCGAGCTCCATCCATCCCTTTCAGTAGAAAAACCTCACTTGCCGCTTTTTTGATCTTTTCCTCGGCTTTCAAATCAGTCATATGCAAGTTTACGAAAATTTAACCATATGGTTAAACTAAGTAGTCAAAAAATCAACTTGCGACTATCTAAAGAAAATTCACTTCTAATTTGGACGAAGGGGAGTTTTGAGAATATAAATATCCTCTAACTGATCATCCTTGAGAATGGTGCCATCTTGTTGGTAACCATTCCATTGGCTGTTGGCGATATAGTAGAACCATCCATCATGAATGTAGCCAAGCGTTGGCTCTCCAAAAAGTGGATTTGCTTTGTCCAAGTATCTCATACTGGTCAATGACATTGCATCATTGCTCAAGGTCCATGCGCTAATCCTATTTGGATAAACCCCGTTTTGAATAGTGATTAGTTGATCATCAACGGCATACAACCCATCAATCCCCTTCATGCTCGATCCGTCTGGGTACATCAATCGAGTGGGTTCGCTAGCTTGGTCATTCAGAGAAACACTATGAACTCCATAGATATAATCCGTAAAGAAAAGTTTATCTCCAGAAGCGGTCAACCCTTGCAATGAAAGCAATTCCGGAAATGATCTCCACTTTTCCAGGGTTCCTTCTAGGGAAGTAATTCTATAAATCTCTGGAGACTGACTGTCGGATATATACACCGCACCATTTTCATCTAGCGTTAAATCTCCAAACCAATGTGCACTTGCATCCTGTGACTCATACTTCTTTACCAAAGCCCTTGAGGCCAGGTCAAACGCAAAAACCGCAGCTTTGCCGGCTAGTTCTTCTGAGTACCACACCATCTGTGGTATTGCCGTACTGGCTACCCAGAGTAGATTGCGCTTTTCATCCACTTTCATACCCATAATGGCATAGAGTCCATGTTCCCCAGCAACTACCCAATCCTCTAATTCTCCGTTTTCTGCAACTTTTACGATTCGCTTTTCATGAACACTTCCAAGGAGTAAGCCTCCATCATTTGGAAGCATGACAACAGACTCTGGGTGTAGTTTTCGATTAGCAATAACCGCCACAGTGTCGAACGTACCTTCTATGCTGTTCATTTGGTCAAATGCCTGTTGCACTTTCTTAAAACCCTTATCTCCTTGGAGTGTCTGAAGATCTTGATGTAGTAGGAATTCAACATCAGCATCAATCAAACGTAAGTCTTCAAGTGACTCATAAGCTTCCTGCTTACGATTGGTTAAAGAATTGAGTCTGACAAGCAATCTCGTGATCATCGGGTGATTAGGCCGGATGTCATTCGCTTGCTTGAAAAGTCTCAGTGATGTCTCAAAATCATCTTGTTCATAAGCTGTTCGACCCTGCTCGATCAGTGACCTAAGATCATCGTTTTGAGACTGGCTAGGAGTGGCACAAATTATCAACAGCCCAATTAGAATCAACTCCAATAAAGAATCCCTTTTCATATTTCTATTTTCATTCCTGGTTGTAATACGGTCAACTCCATCTCCGCTTGTCTTTTGTATGGCTCAGGCCCGAGATGCGTAAGCAAAATTCTTTTCGCGTCTAGGTGATTAATATTTGCCAATATCTCTTGATAGCTCAAATGATATTTCATCGGGCCTTCCCAGCCAAAACACTCGGAAATCAATATATCACATCCCTTAGTTAAAGAAAGAAGTTGATCTGTCCATTCGGTATCACCGGTGTAAACAATTGATTTCCCATCCACAATGATCTTTATCGCGTGCGGATTACTCGGCTCACTATGAACAACTGGTATTGCCTCTACCGTGAATTGTTTCGACAGGTTGAGCACCCCATTCTCAGTATATTCTATGAATTTAATGGGGAAGCCAAAATCCATGATGGAAGTCCCGCCGTACAAGGCCTCTTGCAATTCCCATATTCTCTTCTCGACTCCTGATGGTCCCACTATCGTCAATGCTTTCTCACGGCCTTGTATAAAGGTAGCATCCAGTAGAAAATTCGGTAACCCTCCGAAATGATCACCATGAAAATGTGTAAGACATATAAGATTAATCTCCTTCACATTGATCAACATGCCTTTCAATGTCGGCAGACTACCAACTCCAATGTCAATCAAGCATTTGTGATCTTCCGTTTCTAGATAGAAGCATGTTGCCTGTAGGCCTCCTGTTCCGAAGGCATCTCCACAACCCACTATTTTTAAAGTACCCTTCCCCATTCGATAG
This sequence comes from Cyclobacteriaceae bacterium, assembly GCA_965229505.1. Lineage (GTDB taxonomy): Bacteria > Bacteroidota > Bacteroidia > Cytophagales > Cyclobacteriaceae > UBA6059. The sequence goes on along the minus strand of OZ245881.1, from coordinate 2,668,808 downwards.
GAATATTAATACAAAGAGTCAACTTAACTAAACTCTATGCTTATTCATCGGTTCATTTTGCATGAATAAACCGAATAACGTCGGATGGATGAGCTTAGTGCTCAAGTTGGCCGCAGCATACAATATCCTCTGGGGAGCTTGGGTAGTGCTATTTCCTCAACATTTTTTCGAGTTAACTGGCATGGAACTACTCAATCACCCTATGATCTGGCAAGGAATGGGCATGGTAATCGGTGTTTATGGTTTGGGCTATTGGTGGGCGTCCACCTCTCCATTAGTACACTGGCCGATTGTAGCCGTTGGTTTTCTAGGTAAAATCTTTGGCCCATTAGGCTTTGTCTTCAATTATCTCACCGATCAAATTCCCGCTGAGTTCGCCTATACGCTGATCACTAATGATCTCATTTGGTGGATCCCGTTTGCACTCATTCTCAAAGTCTCATACAGATACCACATTGCTTAACAGAATATCTCTGATCGGTCAGAGTCTCTTTTATATCATTGCAGGACTAAATCATTTCATTAATCCAAATTTCTATATCCCACTTATCCCTGACTACATACCAGAAAAGGGGTTCGTTAATATAGCTTCAGGTATTGCCGAGGTGTTACTCGGTGCTGGACTCCTATCGGAAAAAACAATCAAGAGTTCGACAATTGGCATTACCATAATGCTAATTGCTTTTGTACCATCACATATTTATTTCATACATGAAGGCAGTTGTGTCGCTGAAGGCTTGTGCGTTTCACCCATCATTTCATGGATACGCCTGATTATTATTCACCCATTACTGATTATGTGGGCACTATCCTTCTACAGAACTCAGCGCCACCCGTTAAGGGGGAATTAATGTAAGATAATTACAAAGGTGCCAATAATTAGGTATTTTAACTGAACACGTTATAACCATATATATGAGACAGCTATTAGGCTTAGCATTACCCCTTCTTTGTACAATCAATTTTTCATTAGCGCAGAAAACTACCCAAAAAAGAAGCTGAAAAAGCAAGATAGACTAGAGCAAGCAGTTGAACTTCGGAAGTTGGTTGAAAGCCAGCACTACTCAATAGACAACTTTCAACTATTTGATAGAAACCCAAATACGCAACTTCTGTCTACCAATAACAGCTTTATCAAGTTCAATGGTAAGGTGATGATCCTTCAAACAAGCTATACTGGTGTTGATGGAATTAGTGGTTTGGGTGGAATGCCTCTACAGGATAGGGTCATTGCTATGAAATAAGTGATGTTGGCTAGAAGGGTCCATTAAACCTACAGGTCCTTTTTTCTACGAAGACCTTAGGTTATACAACCTTGAACATCAACTTTTATGGAGATGGGAGATAAAACTTATAGTTATCCAATCACTAATTTTCGATTCGATCAAAACTTTAATTAATCTTGAAAACGAAGTTATTTCCGTGGAAACCCTTTTTTAACAAAGACACCTAATTGGGACACTGCCTGATTATATGAGTTTATCAGCTCGTGAAGGGGTTTCCAGTTTTTAGTTGGTTGGTTTCAGGACATAAAAAAAGCCTTTAACAGTTGTGTTAAAGGCTTTTCCACTTACACATTAAGTTGCAGTGAATAATTAAAATCTGGCGACGACCTACTCTCCCACCTGTTACAGCAGTACCATCAGCGCTGGTGGGCTTAACTTCTCTGTTCGGAATGGGAAGAGGTGGACACCACCGCAATAATCACCATAAAATCTTTGGGCTTGCGCCCTGGCAACTTGTCTACCGTAGCTTCAGCATAGGTAGATAATCACCATAAATTCTCTGTGTCCTAAGCTTCTCTTAGAACTTTGTTACCAGTACCCAGCTAATTCATTAGCTCAGGGCTGATAGTTAATATCATAACATACTATAGAAGAAAAAACTTTTCACAAGTAAACCTTGCAACCTATTACGGAAGCTTACGGGTAATTAGTACTGCTCAGCTTTGCTATCTCTAGCTTTACACCTGCAGCCTATCAACGTCATAGTCTTTGACGTCCCTTTAAAGAAGTCTCATCTTGAGGGGAGTTTCGCACTTAGATGCTTTCAGCGCTTATCTCTTCCGAACGTAGCTACCCGGCAGTGCAGTTGGCACCACAACCGGTACACCAGCGGTTCGTCCAACCCGGTCCTCTCGTACTAAGGTCAGGTCCTCTCAAACTTCTTACGCCCACAACAGATAGGGACCGAACTGTCTCACGACGTTCTGAACCCAGCTCGCGTGCCACTTTAATGGGCGAACAGCCCAACCCTTGGGACCTTCTCCAGCCCCAGGATGTGACGAGCCGACATCGAGGTGCCAAACCTCCCCGTCGATATGAGCTCTTGGGGGAGATCAGCCTGTTATCCCCGGAGTACCTTTTATCCTTTGAGCGATGGCCCTTCCATGCGGAACCACCGGATCACTATATCCGTCTTTCGACCCTGATCGACTTGTAGGTCTCACAGTCAAGCTCCCTTATGCTATTGCACTCTACGTACGGTTACCAAGCGTACTGAGGGAACCTTTGAAAGCCTCCGTTACTCTTTTGGAGGCGACCACCCCAGTCAAACTACCCACCATGCAATGTCCCCACTATGGGGTTAGGCATCAGATAAATAAAGGGTGGTATTTCACCAGCGACTAACCTATGCCTGGCGACACAGGATCAAAGTCTCCCACCTATCCTACACATCATTTACCCAATACCAATGCAAAGCTATAGTAAAGGTTCACGGGGTCTTTCCGTCCCGTTGCGGGTAAACGGCATCTTCACCGTTACTACAATTTCACCGAGCTCATGGCTGAGACAGTGCCCAGATCGTTGCACCATTCGTGCAGGTCGGAACTTACCCGACAAGGAATTTCGCTACCTTAGGACCGTTATAGTTACGGCCGCCGTTTACTGGGGCTTCAGTTCAACGCTTTGGGTTACCCCTAACGTCCCCCCTTAACCTTCCAGCACCGGGCAGGTGTCAGGCCTTATACTTCTTCTTTCGAATTCGCAAAGCCATGTGTTTTTGCTAAACAGTCGCCTGGGCCTTTTCACTGCGGCCTCTCTACCGAAGTAGAGGAGGCGTCCCTTCTCCCGAAGTTACAGGACTATTTTGCCTAGTTCCTTAGCCATGAATCACTCGAGCACCTCAGGATTCTCTCCTTGACTACCTGTGTCGGTTTACGGTACGGGTACCAATAACATATACTTAGAGGTTTTTCTTGGAAGTCTGATTAGGTCCATATCCACGCTCCCGAAGGATTGTGGTACTATCAGGTTCATCAAGTCGAGCGGATTTGCCTACTCAACTTATAACTACACCCTTTAACGTACTATTCCGTCAGTACGCAGGACTTTCACTACTCCGTCACCCCATCGTTGATATTGGTAGTATTGGAATATTAACCAATTGTCCATCGACTACCCCCTTCGGGTTCGCCTTAGGTCCCGACTAACCCTGATCCGATTAGCGTTGATCAGGAAACCTTAGTCTATCGGTGTGCAGGTTTCTCACCTGCATTATCGTTACTTATGCCTACATTTGCTTTTCTATACGCTCCACAATCCCTGACAGGACTGCTTCACCGCCTATAGAATGCTCCCCTACCCAGTATAAATACTGACTAAGCTTCGGTACTGTGTTTGATGCCCGATTATTATCGATGCCCTGTCGCTCGACCAGTGAGCTGTTACGCACTCTTTAAATGAATGGCTGCTTCCAAGCCAACATCCTGGCTGTCTCTGCAACTGGACCGCCTTAGTTCAACTTAACACAGATTTTGGGACCTTAGCTGTAGTTCTGGGTTCTTTCCCTCTCGGATTTGGACCTT
>OZ245881.1:2420000-2660000 GCA_965229505.1 Cyclobacteriaceae bacterium | reverse complement strand
ATTATTTTTTGATTGTGGCTCGCGCCTCTTCGATAGTATTCACAATAGTGAAAATAGCATTTAGCTTGGTAATCACCAGTAGCTTCTTGACATGCTCGGAAGGGTTTACCAAAAGGACTTCACCACCCTTGTTTCGGAACTTGGTCAAAATGGTGATCAACACTCCAATACCGCTACTGTTGATGTATCTAATATCAGAAATATCAATTGCTGCGAAGAGCACCTTTTGATTAATTCTGTCATTGATAATCTCCATGAGTTCCGGCCCACTTTGCTCACCGATAAGGTCTCCAGCAAAATTGATAACCAGTAGATCATCAATCAAATCATGTGAATAATTAGTCTGCATTCTCTGTTTCTTCTTTTTGGGCTACCTTATTTTTCTTCGCAAAGAAATACAAAGAATGGTGGGTTATGACAATATCAAACATTTCCTCAAGTGTGTTTTTAATGTTTTGAATGCGGGGATCGCAAAATTCCAATACCTCCCCACTGTCCTGCATAAGAATATGATCGTGCTGTTTGAAACCATATGACTTTTCATACTGAGCCAAGTTTCGCCCAAATTGATGTTTGCTCACCAAGTCGCACTCCACCAATAAATCAAGGCTGTTGTATACAGTAGCCCGGCTCACACGATAGTTCTTATTTTTCATGCTAATGTAGAGTGACTCCACATCAAAATGTCCGTCTCGGGAATAGATCTCCTCTAGGATAGCGTATCTCTCAGGAGTCTTTCTTAAACCCTTGTTTTCAAGATAATTCGTAAAAATTCTCTTGACCTCTTCATAAATCTTCTCGTTTAAGGCCATTTCCCTGATTTAGATTGGTAAATATAGTACGCTTTACATCAATTCAATTGAATCGGGTAACGTTCACTACGCCGGGTACTTTTTCCAATTTTTTCATCAACTCATCTAAATGGCGTGTATCGTTGACGTACAGCTTAATGTTGCCTTCGAAGATACCATTGTCCGTATCGATCGTCATTGATCGCATATTCACCTTTAGTTCGTTGGATATGATCGTGGTGATGCTATTTATGAGGCCAATGCGGTCGGTACCTACAATAGTAAGACCGGCCAAGAAAGCAATTTCCTTCTGGGAGGTCCACTTTGCCTTGACCACTCTGTACCCATAGTTTGACATCAATTCAGCGGCATTGGGACAGGAGGTTCTATGGATTTTGATACCTTCATTGACTGTGACAAACCCAAAAACACTGTCGCCTGGTATCGGATTACAACATTTTGAAAGCTTGTAGTCGATCACATCCATATCCTCCCCAATGAGCAACATGTCGTGATCAGTTCCTTTTGCCGTCTTGAGCGTCTTCTCTACTTCCTTGGCATCAGTAGCTCTGGCTTTCTCTTTAGAGTCAGCTTCGTCCCTAACATCCTTGAACCGCTTAATACTGGTAGCATCAATTTTTCCAAGTCCTACCTGAAAGAAAAACTCAAGTGGAGTCTTGGCATCAAAATAGGCCACAAGTTGATCAATAGTCTCCTGGGTAAGTTGAAGCTTCAACTGCTTGAGCTTACGCTTTACTATTTCCTTCCCCTCAGCTGCGGACGCCTTGCGCTCTTCTTTGAGTAAGTCTTTGATTTTCGACTTGGCTTTGGAACTAACCACAAACCTTAACCATCCTTCATTTGGCTTTTGCTTGTTAGATGTGAGTATCTCTACTTGGTCTCCATTTTTTAGCACATGATTGAGCGGAACGAGTTTTTGGTTCACCTTAGCGCCTAAGCACTTCCCTCCAACCTCGGTATGGATATCAAATGCAAAATCCAGGGCTGTAGCACCATGAGGGAGTGTCTTCAGTTCTCCACGGGGAGTGAAAACAAACACCTCTTCATTGAACAGATTGCCTCTGAAGTCGTCCACGAATTCCAAAGCACTAGCATCACTTTGCTCCAGAGTATCACGCACACGCTGAATCCATTGCTCAAGCCCCGATTCCTGACTTGTGTTCTCCTTATATTTCCAATGAGCTGCGTAACCCTTCTCCGCTATCTCATCCATTCGCTTGGTTCTGATTTGCACCTCCACCCACTGGCCCTGCGGACTCATTACGGTAGTGTGGAGCGACTCATAACCATTGGCTCTAGGGGTGGATACCCAATCGCGCAAACGATCAGGATTGGGCTGATAATAGTCTGTCACAATAGAATAAACCTGCCAACACTCCGCCTTCTCTCTCTCCAGGGTGGTGTCAATGATAATACGCACTGCAAATAGATCATAAACCTCTTCAAAAGGAATGTCCTGTTTCTTCATTTTATTCCAGATGGAATACACTGACTTAGGCCTTCCTTTAATTTCCACATCTATTTTATGCTTCTTAATAGTATCCTTTATGGGCTTGATGAAGTTGGCTATAAACTTAGTTCTGGAGGCTTTTGTACTGGCGATGTTATCAACTATTGAATTGAAAGTATCGGTCTCAGTATACTTCAAATAGAGGTCTTCAAGCTCCGATTTTATTGCATATAAACCCAATCGGTGTGCTAGCGGCGCGTAGAGATAGATAGTCTCCGAGGATATTTTGAGCTGCTTGTTGCGCGGCATTGAGCCCAATGTGCGCATGTTGTGAAGCCTATCGGCCAATTTCACCAAGATGACCCGCACATCTTCCGACAGTGTCAAAAGCATCTTTCTGAAATTCTCAGCTTGCTGTGAACTACCGTGATCAAATACTCCCGAAATCTTAGTCAAGCCATCAATAATCATAGCGATCTTGGGACCAAAATCACGCTCGATATCACTAATCTCCCATTCGGTATCCTCTACGACATCATGCAGTAGTGCTGAGATGATCGAAGTAGTTCCCAAGCCAATTTCAGTAACGCAGATTTCCGCTACTGCCAACGGATGAAATATGTAAGGCTCACCCGACTTTCGCCGCATATTTCTGTGTGCTTCTAACGAAGTGTTAAAAGCCTTTTTTATCTGCTTGGCATCATCCCCTTTCAGAAAAGGTTTGGCGTGCCTCAACAGTGCTCGATATCTCCTTAGTATCTCTTTTTTTTCTTCTTCCTGATCGACTTCCACCAATGTTTCTATCTCCATTCTACACTCTCCATAATTTTCTTAAATCAATGCTTGGCTTGAGAAATTTTAATCAATACATTTGCGTTCCAATTTTAGAAAGCGGATGTGGCGAAATTGGTAGACGCACTAGACTTAGGATCTAGCGCCGCGAGGCATGGGGGTTCGAGTCCCTCCATCCGCACCAAATAAAAGACCCTCTTGCGCGATATCAATCGAGTTAGAGGGTTTTTAGTTTTACTGAACAATAAATAATTCTACCTTGGAAATTACGCTCGACAAAATTTCAAAAACTGAAGCCTTAATTAAAATTAGATTAATCGAAGATGATTATCAACTTAAGGTTGATGAAAAGATTAAGGACTATGCCAAAAAATCGAACCTTAAAGGGTTTAGACCTGGCAAAGTCCCTATGGGCCTAATTAAGAAAATGTATGGCAAGGGTGTGCTGGCAGAAGAGGTGAACGACATACTCTCTCGCAAGCTATATGACTATATCAGAGAGCAGGAGCTACAGGTACTCGGTGACCCACTTCCGGATGAAGAGGTGAATTCTGCTGTAGACTGGGACAATCAAAAAGAGTTTGAATTTCAGTACAAACTAGGCTTGGCCGAAGACTTTGATGTAACCATAGATAAGAAGGTCAAGGTGGATACCTATACCATCAAGATAGATGATGCAGTGATCCAGGAGACCATTGAGAATCTGCAAAATCAGATGGGTGAAATGACTAATCCTGATAAGAGTGCTGCCGGAGATTCTCTATTTGGAACACTTGTGAACGAGGAAGCAGGGGTCGAGAAAGACGTGCTTCTGGAGATCGAGAAAATTGAGAAGAAGGCCCAGAAAGATTTTATCGATAAGTCTAAAGAGGAGGTCATCACATTTGCGATAGCTAAGGCAATCAAAGATGATGACTATGTGACCCAAATCACCGACCTGGACAAAGATGCCATCAAAGGCATAAAGTCAGACTTCAGCTTTACAATCAAAAATATAAATAGAACTGAGCCCGCCGAGGTAAATCAAGAGCTATTCGATAAGACTTTTGGCAAAGATTCTGTTAAGAGTCTTGAAGAGTTTAAAGAGCGAATCAAAGAGGTCGTCAGTCAGAATTACGCTAAGGAAGAGGCCAACTTTGAAAAGGTGGCTATCCAAAACAAGCTGGTTTCAGCCAATAAATTTGATTTGCCGGACGAATTCTTAAAGGAATGGCTGCTAAGATCTAATGACGGCAAAGTGACTCCTGAGGATGTGGCTAATGAATATGATGGCTATGCTAAGGAGTTGAAATGGTCGCTCATCAAGAATAAGATCGTCAAAAACAACGAGATCAAAGTTGAGAATGACGAAGTACTCGCTGAAGCGAAGAAGCTTATCAAGAGTCAATTAGCTGCATCCGGCATGGCTGGAGAGCAGTTTGAGTCCAATCTTGACGCCTTTGCTGACAACTACCTCAAAGGTGAGAATGGGGATAATTATATGAAGGTTTACAACCAGGTGATGGATGAAAAGGTCATCGGCTATGTAAAGGAAAATATCACCCTCAAAAGCAAGGCGATCTCGGCGAAGGAGTTCCGCGAAATGCCGCTGAACTAATCAATGGGCATCTCAGTTAAGGAAAAGAGTCTTTGGTGAGACTCTTTTTTAGTTTTAACTTTCTTCATTAATAATTACCTCAATGATCAATAAGGACGAGTTTAGAAAATACGCAGTAAAAGGACAGGGTATCAGTGGTTCTACTTTTGATGCCTATGAAGCCAGAGTGAATACTCAAGTCAATAATATGACAAGAGCGGTCATTGAAGAGCGTCCTACCAACTTTAGGGAAATAGATGTCTTTTCCCGACTGATCATGGACAGGATCATCTTCCTGGGCATGCAGGTGGAAGAAGGTATTGCCAATATTATTACAGCACAACTGCTGTTTTTGGAATCTGTTGATTCGAAGAAAGATATTCTGCTATATATCAACAGTCCGGGAGGATCGGTCTATGCCGGATTGGGCATGTATGACACGATGCAGTTTGTGAAGCCGGATGTAGCGACGATTTGCACTGGTATGGCCGCTTCAATGGGAGCTGTATTGCTCGCCGGTGGTGCCGAGGGTAAAAGATCTGCGCTTAAGCACGCCCGAGTGATGATTCACCAACCAAGTGGCGGAATGCAGGGTCAGTCTACTGATATGGAAATAACATTAAGGCAGATGCAGGAGTTGAGGAAGGATCTTTATAACATCCTGGCCAGTCACTCCGGGAAGTCTTATGAGCAGATCGAGGCTGATTCCGATAGGGACAACTGGATGAGAGCAGAAGAGGCTAAAGAGTATGGTCTGATAGACGAAGTACTCGCAAGAAACTAGAATTTAAGGGAGAACTTATGGCGCAAGTTACGTGCTCATTTTGCGGTAGAAACAAGAAGGATGTGGACCTGATGATCTCAGGCATCCATGCCCATATCTGTGATAAATGTATCGCACAGGCGAATCAAATCCTCAATGAGGAAGAGAAGACCAAAAATGATAAAGATTCCCCCAAGTTCAATCTTGTAAAGCCACAAGAAATGAAGTCACATCTTGATCAGTTTGTGATTGGTCAAGATGAGGCGAAGCGGGTAATATCCGTAGCTGTGTACAATCACTACAAACGCTTGATGCAGGAGAAAGATCCAGATGATATAATGATTGAGAAATCGAATATCATCATGGTGGGTGAGACAGGTACAGGTAAGACCTATCTGGCTCGTTCGCTAGCGCAAATCCTGCAGGTGCCCTTTTGCATCGCAGATGCTACGGTGCTGACCGAGGCTGGCTATGTAGGCGAGGATGTCGAAAGTATCCTCACAAGGCTTCTGCAGTCTGCTGACTATGATGTAGAGTCTGCCGAAAGAGGAATTGTCTACATAGATGAAATTGACAAAATCGCTCGTAAGAGTGATAACCCTTCTATCACCCGGGATGTGTCGGGTGAAGGTGTTCAGCAGGCGATGTTGAAGCTACTCGAAGGAACTGCTGTGAACGTGCCCCCACAGGGTGGGCGCAAGCATCCGGATCAGAAAATGATCACAGTCAATACTGAGAATATCCTCTTTATCTGTGGTGGAGCCTTTGACGGAATAGCACGAAATATAGGCACGCGACTCAACACCCGACCGCTAGGCTTTTCAAAGTCGGCTGAATATGAAGACAGGATCGACAAGGAGAACTTGCTCCAGTATATCACTGCCCAGGACCTGAAGTCGTTCGGGCTCATCCCGGAGCTCATTGGTCGACTGCCGGTACTTACTCATCTTGATCCATTAGATGCGGACGCGCTACAGCAGATACTCACCGAGCCCAAGAACGCGCTTGTCAAGCAATATGTAAAGCTGTTTAAAATGGAGGGCGTGAAGCTTTCATTTGATAAAGGAGCATTACAATACATTGTAGAAAAAGCACTCGAGTTCAAGCTGGGTGCCCGAGGTTTGCGCTCCATTTGCGAGGCAATCGTCAATGATGCTATGTTCGAAATTCCTTCACAGGAGGAGATCACTGAACTGCGAATTACCAAGAGCTATGCCAGCGCGAAATTCGAGAAATCGAAATTCAATAAGCTTAGGGCTGCTTAAGTAGTGGCACCAATAGCGTGCAAGATTTGATTTGCAGTGGTATCTGAGGGACTTTGATCAGTCACTATCTCTTTCACCCTATTATAGTCGTTCAGCATAGCTGCTCTATAACCTTCTTCGTTTAATAGCCTGGATAGTTCACTGTTGAGCTCTTGCTCATTAAAGTCATGCTGGATTAATTCCCGCACTACTCCCTTATCAGCAATAAGATTGACCAGCGAGATATACTTAATCTTAACCAGTCTTTTTGCGATAGCATAGGTCACCGGGCTTGTTCTGTAACAAACCACCTGCGGACAATTTAGAAGGGCTGTTTCCAAAGTGGCAGTTCCCGACGTTACGATGGCGGCTTTCGAATTCCTCAGAATATCGTAGGTGGCATCATATACCAACTCCACATTAGCCAGTCGCTCTGCTGCTTCGTAAAGCTCCTTGGGTAGATTGTCAACTGCCGCAATCAGAAAGGTGTAATCAGGACGCCTCTCCATGGTGGTAGTCATCAACCCCAACATGTTGGTCACTTCCTGGTATCGACTCCCGGGTAGGATGGCCACCGTCTTTTCCTTATTGTACTTATCAGAAAATGATTGTGAAACCTCAGTTGTGCGAATGGCATCAATCAGTGGATTGCCAACATACTCGATATTCACTTCATAAGACCTAAAGAAGTCTACCTCGAATGGAAGTATCCCATATACTTTATCTACAAAACGAGCGATTTTTGTGGCTCTGGAAGCATTCCATGCCCATGCCTTTGGAGCAATATAGTAATGGACGGGAATACCTTGAGCTTTGGCAAACTCCGCGATTTTTAGATTGAACCCTGGATAATCAATGAGCACAATCAAGTCGGGATTGAGGTTTAAAATTTCCTCCTTGCACTGCTTCAGCAGCCGGCGGATAGTCAAAAGATTCTTAAAGACCTCCCAAAAACCCATGAAGGCCAGTTGGTTGTAATGGACACTTACCTTTGCTCCCGCCTCCCGCATCATATCACCACCCCAGCAAGTAACTTCAAGGGTAGGCTGCTTGGCAAACAATGACTTGATAAGGTTGGATCCGTGCAAATCTCCTGACCGTTCTCCGGCAAGGATGAAGATTTTTGACTGGTCGCTATTCCCCAAAATACACTACAAAGTTACGGGGTGTTTCATAAAGCTTTAGTGAGTGCAACTGTGCTCTTGGTTCCATGCTATGAATTTTGGGCGCCAGTATCTTCCAAAACTCGGAAATGATATTCTCACAACTCGCCATCTTATCCTTCATAAAGGGCACATCCAGGTTCAGGTTTTTGTGATCAACTTTGTCAATCACTTCCGCCTTTATTAGCTGGCTTAAGGCCTTGAGATCAATCACGAACCCTGTATCAGGATTGGGCTTCCCCTTGACCGTCACAATCAGCTCAAAGTTGTGCCCATGCCAGTTTTCATTGGCGCATGGCCCAAACACTTCTTCATTCTTTTCCCGGCTCCAGGAAGGGTTGTAGAGCTTATGCGCTGCATTGAAGTGTTCTTTTCTACTAACGTAAATCATTGGGGTACCACTTTGACGCAAATATACGAAGAAGCATCATCGGTCAATAGTGTCCAAATGTTCTAAATTTGAGCCAAACAAAATAGAAATGATAGTAGTAACTGGTGCCGCGGGTTTTATTGGAAGTTGTCTAATCAAGAAGCTTAATGATCATAACTTCAACGCTTTGGTCGCTGTAGACAAGTTTGATAACCCTGAAAAGAACAAAAACCTTGAGAGTAAAAAAATCAGCCATAAAGTAGACCGTAAGGAGTTTATCTCATGGCTGGACGAGCATCAGGAGACTGTAGAGTTCATTTTTCATATTGGTGCTCGCACAGATACTGCGGAGTTTGATCGAGCACTATTGGAAGAGCTTAATACAGAATACACGAAGCAGGTCTGGAAGAAGTGCGTAGAATATCAGCTGCCATTGGTATATGCCTCATCAGCAGCTACTTATGGATTGGGCGAGATGGGTTACAAAGATGATGAGTCAAAGATTCCAGAACTTCATCCGCTCAACCCTTATGGTGATTCAAAAAATGAATTTGACATCTGGGCTCTCAAGCAGGAACAAAAGCCTTTCTTCTGGGCCGGACTGAAGTTTTTTAATGTTTATGGGCCTAACGAATATCACAAGGGTCGCATGGCGTCCGTGATTATGCACGCCTTTAATCAGATCGAGAAAACAGGCGCTATGAAACTGTTTAGATCACATAACCCTGAGTTCAAAGATGGGGAGCAGCAACGTGACTTTGTATTTGTCAATGACGTGATAGAGGTATGCTATTTCCTCATGCATCATCGCAAGAACTCCGGCATCTACAATCTTGGAAGTGGTAAGGCCCGTACGTTTCTTGATTTGACCAAGGCCGTGTTCAAAGCCCTGGGCAAGAAAGAGAACATCTCATTCATTGATACCCCGGCAGACATCAGAGATAAATACCAATACTTCACAGAAGCCGACATGCAAAAACTAAAATCCATCGGCTATGATAAACCTTTTACTACGCTAGAAGATGGGGTTGAGGAATATGTCGCCCAATACCTTACTACTCACAGCTACAAATAAAGGGGGATCGTCTCTTTCTAATTGGTCTAGTCTTGAAATAGCATTATAAGCATAAATATCAGGTAGTGCCAGAGTTTACTTCGGTGCTATTTTTTGCTTTATAGGCTTGAATGTTAATGCTTTTCTGACGGTGCATGCACTGGTATTTGTGATATGGCGGTATTAGATTGTTATCTGCTATGAGTTCAGGGTTGCAAAATCACAAATCCTTGTTTATGCATAAAGAAAAGGTCAAAAAAAGCCAGTCTCAATTGAAACTGGCTTTGATGAATGAGCGATAACACTCATTTTTTATCTGCTATAAGCACACGCTTAGTGTAACCGTTCCAACAGAAGGTGTCGGACCCTCATCAGCCATCACATTACCAGCAGGATCTATTACCTGAAATGTAACTTCACTATCGAAATCTCCAGAAGTGAAAGCCACCTCAAATGTAGAAGTGCCGGGAGCTATGTTAATTGTCTCTGACCCACTGGATCCAGCATCAACGGTAATTACGCTTGTGACACCATCTACAGTAACTTCTAAAGTAGCTCCATTCCAGCCATCCCCAAAGGAGTCCTGCATATCAATGACATAAGCTCCGGGTGCGGGGTTTTGAACTACATCCGCCAACGAACATACTACTGAAATAGTAAATGTACACCACTCGCCTTCATTGGTGAATCCACCGCAATAATCATTACCTGGAGTACCCAGCTTGTATACCGTACCTGAATTGTCAGCATCGATATTGTACTCATAGGTAATGGCTATTACATCTCCAGGCGCAAGGTCGTCGGGTGTCATCCCAAATGTACTGGCAATGTCGCTAGCACTAATACTTACCTCCGCAGGTAATTCACTTCCCTGAAATGTAGCCACTGGTTCAGGACTGCCACCATTCATAGAAGCAAGCAAGGTCACATCTAATAAGGTGGAAGTCACACCGCTTCGACCTACAAAAAACTTGTGGCCATCTGCAGCACCATCGAAATTCTCTTCATCCAGCGTGAATGTAAACGCTGTATTCGGAAGTTCGCTGGTTTCCCAAACATTGTTGGTTACGTTAGTCGCCAACAATACCACCGGGGTGTAAAAATCCGGTGCTCTCAAATTATCTTCATTCTCACAGGCAGATAGCATGACCACTGCGCCGAGAAATAGGATAAAACTTCTTGATATATTTTTCATAATCAATTTCAACTTTAAGATTAAAATCTAGCAGGATAAGGTGTAGAATCCCAAAATACAGGAGTCTGGAACCATACGATCTGATTAGGATCTGGTGCATTCGGATTCGTAGCTATCTCACTAGGAGGGAACGGGAATCTTCTTGGGTAAGGATTGTTAGGAATGATAGACATCCTCTGTGGCTGTCCACCATCATCCGTAGATCGACGTACTTCAGGAAGCTTCGTTCTTCTGAAACTTGTCCATGATTCAGTGTTGTTACCGAAGTTGGCAATGTACCACTGATCCATGACCACATCCAGTTGTGATCCGATTTCTCCTACAGCATTACCTGTAGATGCGCCATCATACTTGGCGAGTACAGCATCTACATAAGCATCTATATCTGCTGATGTTGGTGCCAGTGAAGCATCAAAGTTAGAAGCTTGCGACCCGAAAGCCATCACATCAATGATAGAGGCTCTTACACCTTCTTCTAACAATGCTCTCGCATCTCCGGCTACTCCTAGTCTCAACACTGCCTCAGCCTGCATGAACTTAGCCATGGCGTTTGTGAAAATAGGGTAGATACCACCAGTACTGATATCAGACTGCTGTGCTACAGTACGACCTGGCCCATCATCAAATAGACCGCCGATAGGATACACACCAAATGTAGTTCTTGCAGCACCGTCGTTAGGAACACCAGTTCCATCACCATGATCTCTACCCATGTAACCATCACCGACATTACCATAAGAACATCTTATCGTCCATGTTGATTCGTCGGTGTTTCTAGCGCCGTAACCGAAGCACGGGAAATCATCAGCCACTACAGCTCCTGCTGCCAATGCAGCATCAAAATCAGGAATCTGGCGGAAGAAATAATACCTCATCCTTGGGTCAGGTACATCTACCTCACCTTCAACGCCATAGCCTCTGTACATCTTGTGCATCAATGTGTTGCTCATGTAGAAAGTCTTAGTACCACCAGTGTAGTGTAACTGATGCATCCTGTGCCTGTTTTCAGGAGCAAGTCCGGTTCCGAACTGAAAGTCGGCATCCTCAGAATTGCTCGAAATCACACCCCCAGCTATTGCTGAATTAGCCAAACTCGCATTATTCGTATTCAAAGCCATTTTAAGCTTTAAAGTATTAGCGAACTTTATCCAGTTAGCCGCACTACCACCGTAGATGACATCATTCTGAGGAGCTACACCGCCAACCTGAAGATCAGCAATACCCTCATCAATCAAGGTGATCAGTTTAGGATATACCTCAGCACCATCTTGCCACATGGGGGCATCAGGGCCTTCTGCACCTAACAAAGCCTCATCAAATGGAGCAGCACCCCATATATCGATGATCACATGATAGATATAAGCCTTCAGCACTTTGGCAATCCCTCTGTGAGTAGTCAATGGTGGGTCGCTTAATTCAGCATCGACTATAACTCTCTCACCATTGACAAGAGCATCAACAAAAAGCTCTTCAAAGCCAAGGGGCACGCCACCATCAGAACCTAATCCATATTGCGATAGAGTAGATTCCATATTTTGACCTATCACACCGAGCGCATCAAAACGGTCGGCAAGTACCTGGCCCATTCCAATCTGCACAGATGGGATCAAAAGTTCCAAATCAGGTTCAGTAGGAGCGTTGGGATTGTCATTGACATCCAACCAATCACTGCTACATGACGACACCAAACCAATGATGGTAAGCGCCGCTATATATTTAGTTATCTTATTAAATCGTGTCATTTGAATTCCTTTAATTTCTACCACTGATTAAAAAGTAACCGATAGGTTGACACCATATCTTCTTGTAGTTGGCACACCCATAAAGTCAAATCCTCTAAAGGCACCACTATCGTCACCGCCACCAAGACCAGAAACCTCAGGGTCGAAGTTTAGAGCATCTGGGAAGTGAGGGGCATTGTACCACAGGTTTCTACCTGAGAAGGACATTGTCGCTCTTCCGAATGGTGTCTTGTCCAATAATGCTGTAGGGAAGTTGTAACTAAGTGATACTTCTCTGATTCTGATGACGGTAGCATCATACACTGAATGCCAGTCAACACCACCGGCAGCCCAGCCATCAAAGAATACCCAGTCATTGGCGGTAGTCAATGCACTGTTAGGGATCTTATTACCGCTTTCGTCTAACAGAGGATTGCCAGCACCATCTCCAAAGAAACCAAGCCCTACACGCGGAACACGGTCAGTATTCAATGGGTGATCAAGGATACCACGACTGAAAGTCTGGTCTGCAGTAGTAGAATAAATATCGCCTCCTTGCGTCCAGTCAATCAGGACAGAAAGGCTCACACCCTTCCAGCTGAATGAGTTAGTTACACCCAAAGTGAAGTCAGGGTTAGGATCACCAATTATCTGGAGATCGTTGTTTTCAAAAGGCTTACCAGAAATTGGATTCACCAGAATATTACCCTCTTCGTCTCTTTGGAAATCAGTTCCTAGCAATTGACCGAAAGGAAGACCTGGTCTGTGAACAATTGACTGACCACCAGAGGCGAATCCTCCAACAAGAATTTGATCAGCTTCTCCAATATCCACCACTTCATTCCTGTTTCTGGTAAATGCTCCATATATATTCCACTTAAAGCCATTAGAAAGTTCGACAGGTGTCACATCCAAGCCAATCTCCCATCCGTAGTTGTCAACACGCCCTACATTCGTAAGTGCTTCACGGAACCCGGTAGTCGAAGGAACAGTAACCTGAACGATCTGGTCAGTAGACTGTCTGTTATAATAGGTCACATCAATACCGATTTTGTTATTAAGAACAGTTGCCTCCAAACCCACTTCATATTCTGTGGTAAACTCAGGTCGGAGTGTAGGTGAACCGAGGGTCTCTTCCTGGTTCGCAATGTTGAATGAACCTCTAGGCGTAGTAAATGGGAATTGAAGATTAGTATACTGATCATTGATCAAGAAAGGTGTTTGAGTGTCATATGGAGCAGCCTCATTACCTACCTTAGTTATACCAGCTCTAACCTTTGCAAAATTGATAACTGAGGGAAGCGTGACTGCCTCACTCAATACAAAAGAAGTACTTACACCAGGATAAAAGAATGATCTGTTGTCTTCTGGAAGTGTCGACGACCAATCGTTCCTTCCTACGACATTCACGAACGCCCAATCACGGAAACTAACCGAAAGGTCAGCAAATACTCCCTGGAATCTTTGAATCTCACCATAGTCTCTTCGCATTAACTGGCTCGCAGTGTTGGTGATGCGATTGACGCCCCTGGCAATAATTCCATTACCAATGATAGTCGTTTGCTCTAGCTTTCTTTCGTTGGCGTTATGACCAACTAGCGCTCGTAAGCTGATATCAGAACTCAGCTCCTTTTCCATTGAGATCAATAAGTTACCATCTCGTTCTTGTCTGAAGACATCATCCACAGAGTACTGACCTGCAGGAATGTTTTCTGAAAATGCAGGAACCAGCGATGATCTTCTGTCAGTATAGGCATTGAAACCAAACTTATACGTCACTGTCATCCAATCGAAAATATCATAACCTACAGTGGCGTTACCAAAGTAGCGATCAACCTGAGATGTGATAGGCGCAAACTCTGCTACCCAGTATGGATTATCAAAACCATTTCTATAGTAAATAGAACCACCCGTTCTGTTATTTACATAAGGGTTGTTCGTCAAATCATAGGTTGGAGACATCAAGTACAACATACCAATGAAAGAGGTACCAGCATTTGCCGCAGCAATCTCCGCACCTTGAGGTGCAGTTCTCTGATCGGTCTGTACATAAGTAATACTACCGTTAAGGAAAAGGCCATTGGCCAAAGTGGCTCGACCACCAAAGTTCATGCTAGTACGCGTAACCTCTGAGAAAGGAACGATACCTTCATTATTAGTTCTGGATACACCAGCTGTCAAGCTAGTATTTTCTCCACCAGAGCTCACCTGTACTGCATGTTCTACAACAGTACCATCCTGCCAGAAATTATTGAAGTTGTCTGTATCAGCATATACTCTGTCAACCTGATCCAAAATAAATGGATACTGGTCACCAGCGTAAAGTGGACTGCTAGGATTAGATCCGTACTTGTTAAATAATGGATGGTTAATTCCAGACGAGCCACCAAGCGACTCACTCATGATGTCAGCAGTAAATCCACTCTGAATCATTTCATTTACCCACTCATACCTGGGACCCCATGTTCCAAAGAAACCATTGTTGAATACGAAGTTGTGTGATCCGAACAATGCACCTTGTGTCCACTCGCCCTGCTTTTCAATCTTACCAGCTACTGTTTCAACATTATAGGAAGTGTTATAGGTAACTTCAAGTCCCTTTTTCTGTCCACGAGCAGCAGCCTTGGTCGTAATTACAATTACGCCATTGGCAGCACGCGAACCGTATAGGGCAGCAGCAGACGCACCTTTCAATACAGTCATGGTCTCGATATTATTAGGATCAATATCAAATGCCCTGTTAGAGTTTGGATTACCCTGGTTGAAACCTTCGTTGGTTCTGGTTACAGAGTTATCAAACGGCACACCGTCCACTACGAAAAGTGGTTGATTGTTACCAGTAAGTGATGAGCTACCACGAATGGTGATGTTTGTTGCTGAACCAGCACCACCTCCAGAACTCAATATATTTACTCCCGGCACCTTACCAGTCAGCGCCCTGATTGGATCAGGTTCCGCACGCTGCTTCAATGCATCACCCGACACATCAGATACAGCATAGCCAAGTGCTTTCTTTTCTCTCTCAATACCGATCGCCGTGACAACCACTTCGGAAAGTTGTTTCACATCGGAACTCATGGTCACGTCTATGGTCGATCGCGCTCCGATTGCTACCTCTTGACTGGCTAAGCCAATAAAAGAGAATGTCAACGTGTTGGCTTCTGCCGGTACGTTGACCTTGTAATTACCATCGATATCAGTAGTAGTACCCGTAGTGGTACCCTTTAGGATGACATTCACCCCTGGGAGTCCCCCACCATCTTCGTCCACTACCCTACCGGAAATCGTTCTTTCCTGCGCAAATGTTGATGTCACTGACACCACAAAAGCGAGCAGGAAGCTTAGTAGATTTGCTCTCATACAGTAATAGTTTTAAAAGGTTAAACATTTAACCCCGCCGTGAGTAGAGAGCTTTTGATGCCATGAAAAGGCATATTTCACTCAATCCCCACCTTGGGAATATTTCAAAGGTGAGGATTCGAGGGGTGTGTTTAATCCCCCATTATGTATGATTTTGTGAAGCCGAAAAAGGGCTGTCAGATCAATTTTTCACGTAATGCTTTGTCAATTGCCTGGGATTTGCTGTTGACATGGAGCTTTGAATAAATGTTCTTAATATGTGATTTGGCGGTCTCCTTGGTGATAAAGAGTTCATCTGCGATGATCGAATAGCTCTTCCCTTTTGAGAGGAGTTCAAGCACCTCCGTTTCGCGGGAGGTGAGGGGAGACTGGAGGTTCTTCTGAAATGATTTTACTACCATTTTGGCAATGTTTCCACTTAATGGAGCTCCGCCGCTAGATATTTGGTCTAGTGCATTGAGAAGCTCATTATGGGAAGAGTTCTTAGTGATATAGCCTGAGGCTCCAGCGCATAAGGCCTCAAAAACCTTCTCTTGGTTTTCATGGATAGTGTTGACTATAATATCAATTTGCGGTGATACTTTCTTTACTCGCTTGATTCCCTCTATTCCACTCATGCCGGGCAGTTCTATATCCATCAGAATGATATCCGGATCATCCTTCCGTAGGTTTTTTAGCGCTGCTTCACAGTTAGTATAGGTGTTGACTACATAGTACTTTGAGAAGCTATTGATTATTAGAGCGAACCCATCTTTGATAGGCTCATTGTCCTCTACAATGATAATTCTTACTTTATCTGATGACATGGAATAGTTGTTTTTGACCTTATTTGAAAAGTAAGTTCTCATAGTGGTAGTATCCAACCCCTATAATGGGGGATAAATGAAAATACGCTTAGGAAAATATTTTTTTGCAGCCCATTCCCTCAATATTGTGGTAACAAGCGGTGGCAATGTACCCCCTACAGTGGGGTCTCCGGTCGCACTAATTGGATGAGTCTTTTAACTTTTATCCCGTCTCACAGCCTATATGAGCTTGTTCTTTATCGCTTTTTCGATGGCTTGCGGCTTAGAGTTGACCTGCAGCTTTTGATAAATGCTCTTGATATGAGACTTGACCGTTTCCTTGTGTACAAAGATTTCATCGGCTATGATACTGTAGCTCTTGCCGTTGGCCAGTAGGCTCAACACCTCAGTTTCCCTGGTTGAAAGTGGGCTTACAGGATTCTTTTGGAATGACGAAACCACCATATTGGCGATAGCCGGGCTCATGGGTGCTCCTCCCTGCGCTACATCCTCAAGCGCTTCTATCACTTTACGAAACTGTGCATCTTTCTTAATGTAGCCAATGGCTCCAGCACAGAGCGCCTTGAATACTGACTCAGGCTCATCCCTCACAGAATTTACCACAATCTTAGTTTCAGGTCGGATGCCCTTCATCTTGAATGTCGCCTCCTCCCCATGAATGCCCGGTAGCTCCAGATCCATTAATACGATATCCGGCTGATCTTCGAGAAGGTTTTTCACCGCTGGTTCGGCTTTCCGGTAGGCTTTGATCACCTTAAACTTGTCAGTATGGTTGATCATCAAACTAAGCCCCTCGCGAACCACATCATTGTCCTCCACTATCACTACCCGTACTTTCTCAACTGTCGTCATAGGCCTGCCTTAGGCAAATAAGATACGACAGATTCCATAAGACGCAAAAAGGCCTTGCCAATAGATACTTGTGATCTATCAGCAAAGCCCTAGCGTTGCTTATTAAGTTGAGTTGTCTAGACTAAAGACTTATCCTTAGCATTGATGTTTTCAGATACAATCTGACCATCAAATAAGTGGATAATTCTGTCAGCGTACTCTGCATCGATCGGGGAGTGTGTCACCATCACGACTGTGGTGCCAGACTCGTTCAAATCGCTGAGAAGCGTCATCACTTCCTGTCCGTTGGCAGAGTCAAGATTTCCGGTAGGCTCATCCGCAAGGATCAACTTTGGCTTAGCGACTACCGCTCTTGAAATAGCTACTCTCTGCTGCTGACCGCCAGAAAGCTGCTGTGGGAAGTGATTGCGACGGTGCATGATCTTCATAGACTCCATCACTTCTTCCACCCTCTTCTTACGATCCGCAGAAGAGTACTTTAGATAGATCAAAGGAAGCTCGATGTTTTCATACACAGTGAGTTCGTCGATCAGGTTAAAGCTTTGAAATACAAAGCCGATGTTGGCTTTTCTAAGGTCGGCTCTCTTTCTTTCAGAGTAGGTGGAGATCTCCTCATCCTTGAAGTGAAATTCACCTTCGGAAGGATTGTCAAGTAGACCTACAATATTAAGGAGTGTCGACTTACCGCAACCGGATGGTCCCATGATGGCAACAAACTCGCCAGTTTTGACCTCCAGATTTACGCCTGCCAAAGCGGTCGTTTCCACTTCATCAGTATAGTAGAACTTCTTAAGGCCTACCGTTCTGATCAAACTTTTTCCGTTTTCCATTTGATTTATGGTTTGTTTAAAAATGCTATTTGAATACTAATCTGTCTTTATCTTCATACCCTTCGTAAGAAGAGACAACTACTTGTTCTCCAGGTTGCAAGCCCTCGAGTACTTCATAGTACCTCGGGTTTTGGCGACCTAGTCTAATGTTTCTTCTGATGGCATAATCACCCTCCTGAGAGACTACAAATATCCAATTGCCTCCGGTAGTCTGATAGAAGCTTCCTCTTGGTATCTGTACTGCCTGGATATTTTCGCTTAGCTGTAGCTTGATCTGTAGCGTTTGTCCTCGTCTGATTCCATCTGGAACATCACCGTCAAATGCCATGTCCACCTCGAATAATCCATTGGTTACTTCAGGATAAATCTTAGTGATCTTCAGGTTGTAGTCCGTACCCGCAAAAGGGAACGATCCCGCAAGTCCTTCATAGATACGTGCGATGTAGTGCTCATCAATTGACGCCCTGACTTTAAAGCCATTCATATCATCTATTTGAGCAATATTCTGACCCGGGGCGATGGACTCACCTACCTCAACATTCACCGAGGAGAGCACCCCTGAAATCGGTGCTTTGATGTATAAATTCTCAAGATTCTTTTTAATCATCTCGAGGTTGCTGCTCGTTCTTTCCAGTGTCGCCTCTGTCTGGGCAATTTGAGTTACAGCATTCAATGAATCAAAACGTGCACTTTCAATCGCGATTTTACGGGAAGCCTCGAGTCTGTCATACTCTCTTTTCAGATTGAGATACTCCTGCTCCGAAATCACTTTCTCTTCATAAAGTTCTTTACCCCTGAGGTAAGCATCTTTGGCCTGATCAATTTGAAAGCCCAGCTCAATTAAGTTCGCCCTAAGGTTAAACTGGTTTTGCTGAAGGCTTAGTTTTGTATTTTCCAGGTTGTTGATGAGGATAAAGGCTTGTGTCTCTTCTCTGATGAAGTTTTGTACAAGGTTATTATTCGCCAACTTCAGAATCGTGTCTCCAACGTCGATCATAATACCACCATCGTAGTATTTTTTCTCCACGTTACCACCTTCGATTGCATCAAGACGAATGGTCTTGATGGGCATCACCGTGCCATCTACAGGTATGAATTCACGGAATTCGCCTTGGTGCACTTCAGAAATATTAATTTTTTCTACTTCGACGTTTAGTTTGGCTCCTTTGTCAGCAAAGATGAAGCTGTAGAGCACGAACACCACAAACAGACCACCCAGCCCGAATGCGGCAATCCTCCCGATCGTCCATTTCTTTTTCTTGATTTTGCGATCCATTCGATTAAAATTATTTCAAGTTCGGTACCACCTATTTCAATAAGGGTGCCATTTTTATAAAAAATTGTTTATCAGATAGTTAGGTGAATTTAAGGCTTCTTTAGTGTATCGATTATGTACACATTAGAACAGTCACTGTTCACTTTTGAGCAAGGGGTTCACTACTTTGTAGACATAAAAAAAGGGGTTCGGCTACTAGCCTGAACCCCAAGGTCAAAAACTCAAAATAAAAAGGACTAATCAAATCTTAATCCACAACAACACTCGAATATACACTGATTCACTTGAAAAAAAAAATCTGAAATACGCATTAAAGGGGCAACTTTGTGGCCGCTAACCTCATTGATACTTGGCATAGTATTGGTTGCGATAGGAGTAAATAAAAATGAAAAAACTACAGGTACTAATATTGATCATCAGTCTGGGCATCTGCTTGTATCTTGTGTATGCCGCTCAAGAAATCCAGAGGGTCGAATCAGCTCCGCAGAGCAGCTTGACCAGCTTCATAAGCGATGATCCCGAAAACGCCATTTCTTTACAACTCAATGCCATCCAAACAGGCAATAGATTTCAGCTCACTCCTACCGGCAAAGGGCAGTTTCAGCTCACTTATGACAATCTCAATAAGGATGAGGTAAGTATTCAGGTATATGATGTGATCGGCAATTTGCTACTGGAAGAGGATAGCAATCATGAGGAAATCCAGCGTCAATATGACCTATCGGAAAGCGGATCAAGACTGTTTGTCGTCAAAGTGGACAATCAGGAGGTAGCCCGAATCAAAAAAGTTACTGCTGGGTAGCCACTAGCTCAATCCCGAGGTTGGACGTGCCCGCCGACCACATTAAGAATGCCTTTTCTTTTTCGTAATTGACTTCCAGCTTGAGCAGCTTGCTACGCGCCTCTATCAGCTTCGACTCACGACTATTGACAAGGAAGAGTGAACTTTCTCCGTTTTCAAATTTCATCATCTCGCCTGCCACAAGCACCTCATAGTTAGCAACCATGGCTTGCTGAAGCGTAATCATATCTGTGGTATTGATCAGCTGATTGTAGCTCGTGCGAATGTCATTGAGGATTTCTCTTCTAAGTCTATTTCGCTCAAGACTAACGTCCATCAACTTGA
This sequence comes from Cyclobacteriaceae bacterium, assembly GCA_965229505.1. Taxonomy (GTDB): domain Bacteria; phylum Bacteroidota; class Bacteroidia; order Cytophagales; family Cyclobacteriaceae; genus UBA6059. The sequence goes on along the minus strand of OZ245881.1, from coordinate 2,639,610 downwards.
TATTGGTCTTGGCCAGTTTTGCTCTTTCCTTTCGTAGGAGTAGCGGAAAGGCGAATTCAAGCCCGAACTTATAATTATCATCAAAAAGAAATTCGTTCCCCGAGTTATTGGCCCCCTCCTGACGAAGGAAGTTGTAGTTGAGATTTAGTTGAGGTTTAAGCATTTCGCGATTTAATCTTTGCTCGATTTCATATTGGCTGTACTTCGCATTGATTTTTCTCAACTCAGGATGTTGGTCACGGGCAATATCTAATAGCAGCTGCAACTCCTGTGTCGTTAGAAATTCATTTCCGGTAGTGATAGAAGGAACCACGGTCTCGCTTAGCTCTACGGGCTCATTGTCTGGTGACCAAAGATGGTTTGAAAGTATCAGCCCGGCATTCAAAAAAGCAATCCGTGCTTGCTGCATTTCGATATCACGATTCTGCTGGGTGATTTCGGCCTCCACTGAGTCTATTGGAGCTTTGTCACCATTCAATACACTTTCTATGATACCATCTAGTCGGAACTGTGCCAGCTCGAGGGCCTCTATTCTGATCTTATACTCGGCATATTTCAAGTACCAATCCCAATAGTCCTTGGCCGCAGAGAGCAGTATTTTATTGATCATTTTTATTTTCTCAGCCTCGGCCATATCCACCATCAGCTGTGATTGTCTTAGTGACGCTCTTCGCTGATCGATAAACATACCCTGACCTATCGGAACTGAGACACCTATTGCCAGCAGCCCATTCTCTGTATTGACAAAATCTTCGCCCAGATATTGACCATAGGCCTTTTGGTACTGCACCTTTAAGTCAGTATTGAACCAGACAGGCACCTTCAGCTCGTGATCCCACTGATCCCAGTATTCTGTGCCCTTCAGTGTCTTGTAGTCATAGTTAGAGTTGAGCTTGGGGTCAAAAGAACCCCTCGCTAATCGAATCTCTTGCTGGGCATTGGCTTCAAGCAGTGCTGCCTGGCGAACCACAGGGTGATTTTGGAGTACTAGTCCATAAAAATCGTCTATGCTTAATACATTGACCGAATCTTGACTCTGTGCAAATCCTGACTGGATCAGCAATGAAAAAAGCAACAGGTACAAGTATTTCATTACTTCTTGGCCACTTTAGTTTCAGGTTGCGGTTCTTGCTGAAGGCTTGGAGGGAATCCATTGAGCTGTCGCCAGATTTCGTACCAGACCGGCACTTCGTCCAACATGGCCCATCCTTTTACTCCCGAGCCAAGCCGCAATTGCGTCGGCCATGGGTCTTCTTCAGGGTCTGGGGTGACGAGTATTCTGAACATACCACCGGTGCTGTTGACATAGTCTATCACACTAATCACGCCTCCGAAAGTACCCACGGCCACATTGGGCCATCCTGAAAATTGTAAGGCCGGCCATCCATCAAACTCTATTCGCACCTTTCGCCCCTTGCTAAGTAAAGGCACATCCATCGCCTTCACATACATCTCGACCGCAATGTCAGGCGACTCGGGCATAATGGTCACAATTGGCTCTCCTTCTTTGATTGTCTCTCCAAGTCCGGCCAATTGGGCTTGCACGATATATCCATCCTGAGGGGCGAGGATGTGATATTGATCATTTCGGATACGCATATTGGCATATTCATTTCGAAGTTTCGAGATTTCTCCAGTGGTCTCAAATATATCGGCTCGAGTGGCACCAAGGTCCGATTCCGCTTTACTGATCTTATCCAAAAATTCGGCTTCCAGCGTACTGAGTTCGATGATCGCATTAACTCGTTCGTTTTTGCTACCTAAGTATTTATTCTCTACCGAAATCAGCTTGGCCTGTGCCTCCTGAAACTTCAATCTACGTCCTTCCAGCTCTGTAAGTGACTTTAGCCCTTGATCATAAAGCTTTTGCTGACGATCAAATTGCTTCTCAGCTATTTCAAAATTGACCATTTCCGCCAGGTAATCCGTACTGTCACTGGTCACCTTGAAATTCATTTGCAGAACCTTATTTTCTGTTTGACGAAGCTTAAACTTCATTCCTTCCTTGAGCGCGACAACTTGTCGTTCCAGCGCCATTGCCTTAGCCTTCTTCGCATCAAGGCTGGATTCCTTAGCAGCAATCTGCTCCATCAACCGGTCAAGTAACTCTGGATCAAAGTATTTCTCTTTGACTTCCGAAATGGTAGCTATCGTATCACCTGCAATAACGTACTCTCCTTCCCTTACTTTCCAGCTCTCAATCCTACCTCCTATCACCGTCTCAACCCGCTGCGGCCTGTTGGACGGTGTAAAGGCGGTCACCTTGCCATAACCATGAATATTCTGCTGCCATGGAATAAACAGGCCTAAAAAGACCAGTCCCATGAGACCCATAATCCAACGTGCCAGGTATTTTGCAAATGGTGGTGTCTTGAGCGTTCTGAGGGAATAGAGATTCTCGAGCGCTACTTTACCCTTGATCCTATTGTGCGACAAATTCAACATGACTAGGAGGTGTAGGCTATTTCGTTAAAAATTTTACTTTTTTGAATTTCCTTGAACGTTGCAACTTCAGCTATGGTGCCGTCCTTCATCAGCGCTATTCTATCACATGCAGAAAGAATAATCGGATCATCAGAAGATGCTATCAGCGTCCAGGGATGCTTGGGATCGGTAAGAAACTTAATCAACCTGAGTTTCTCGGTTTTTTGGAAATTATGGAAGAAGTCATTTAGGATAAGCAATTGTGGTTTTTGAGCTAAACATCTTGCTAAAATTAATTTGTTGACCATGCTTCCCGAGAAAGTCTTACCTGCACTATTCATAGTAGTGTTGAGGCCATCGGGTAGAGCGTGTATTTGGTCACTTAATCCCACACTGTCGAGCGCCCACATTACATCAGCGTAAGTAGTATTGGCTTTTCCTACCGTAATGTTTTCCATTATCGTCCCTTCGAAAATATCCTCTGTCGAAATATTCTTCGCTATGCTGTTTCGAAGACTGACCAAATCAAAATCGCGCAGCGATACATTGTTCATCGTTACGATCCCTTCATAGTCATTGTATATACCAGCCATTATGTTAAGGAATGTACTCTTACCAGAAGAATTAAAGCCTGTAACACATATGCGTTCACCCGCCTTAATATCCAGATCTATACCGTTGATCGTAGCTTTTTCATGTCCGTGATATTTGTACTTAAGCCCTTTGATGTGAATATCGAAACCTCTGTATTGCTTGAGTTTATCAACAATCCTGATTCCGCCATAACGCTCTAATGGAAGGTCAGTAACATGGCCAATCTTGTCCACGGCTGTAAGAAGATCGTAAATCACATCCATGTAGGTGATGATCTTTTCCACCGAGACCAAAATCAAAATAATGATGATCTCAGATGCCACGAACATGCCAAGTGTAATCTGCCTGTCTATTACCAGTAGACTACCGATGATGAGCATGCCACCAGTCACAAAGAACTTAAAAAGTATAATGTAGGAGAATTGAGAAATCAATATTCTAAAATGGATACTTCTATTCTTCAGATAGTTATTTACTGTTTCATCCGCCTTCTTCATCGGTAGATGGGTATTCCCCGCGAGCTTGAATGAATTGACAGTCCTTGCCAATTCTTCCAGCCAGTAGACCACCTTGTATTTATACTTCGACTCCATGATCGACGATCTCAACCCACTTGGTCCTGTCCAATAGAAGATGAGTACGAGCACGGAAACTAGTCCAAGTCCGAAAAACACGAAGAATGGGTGATAGAATGCCAGAAGAATAAGGCCAAATAGTATTTGAAGTAGCGCCCCAGATAGGTCTACCAGCAGTTTTGGGAGCCCTTTTTGTATGGTCAATACATCAAAAAACCTATTCATTAGTTCCGGGACGTGCTGGTTGAGTATGGATTCTACTCTCAGCCTCGGCACTCGAAAGGCAAATTCAAATGCTGCTTTTGTAAATACCCGTCGTTGAATAACCTCCACGATGGATATTTGCATGATTTGCAAGCCACCAGCCACCAGTATTCCTATGAGCACAAATGCTATTAAGAACAGGACAGTATTAAAAAGCATACCCGAGCTGACCAATTGGACAATGGCCTGAATACCCAATGGCAGTGATAAACTCACTAATCCAATAATCACAGCATAGATGTACACATAAAGGATGTCCTTGCGCTCATTGGCCAGCAGTCTTACTAAGCGACTCACCGGCGATAGTTCTGCATACTCTCCTGTCTCGTCCTCCTCTTCACTCACAAGGCTTTCATAGCTAAATGCCGCAAGATAGATAACCTCTCCTTTGTCATTAACCTGCAAGTTGTTGATACCATTTAAGTCAAAAGTCTTAGTCGCAAAAGTGTCTTCATGATGCAAATCTCCATAAGCTTTGCCAGCCTTTGAATACAATATGACAGGGTCTATATTCTCAGACTTATTTCTCGCAAATGCCAGGATCGGAAAACCAATAGTTTCTAAGAATTCCGGTAGGGTGTCTTTGTCTACTGAGTGCTCGAGAAAAACTATTTTCACCCTGTTGGCAAACTCATTTAGATGATGAACGAACTCACGGAAGTCATCCTCGCCATATTCCTGGGGATTCAAGTCGACTTTGCGGAGTTCTGTCTCATTATAATCATGCCCCATCCGCTCAGAGAGCTCAGAGATTACCCACTTGATATCAGCCTGATTCATATTTTCGTGATAGTAATACTATCGGGAACGATAGCAAGTAAAAAATGTTTGGTGATGCCACTGCTTTTAAGTGATAGTGTACAAGTTAAAGTCTAATAACCAATCCATCATACAATTGTTGACCTCACCCAAAATCACCTGTCCACAATTGAGACACACATATTGTACGATTATGAACATTTTATTCTAAATTCAGATTCCATTAGGCCATAGCGGCCTTATGGCCATTATTATTAAAATGGCATAATAAATGACCCCTGATGTTAAACACGCTTAAACTCTATTAGAAGTGGACGAAAAAGAACTTGGAAAAATATTGATCATCGACGATGACGAAGATGTACTATTAGCTGCGAAGATGCTTCTCAAAAAACACGCGCAAAGTGTGCTAATCGAGAAGAACCCAAAGAAAATACCATTCCTCCTGAATAACGACACGTATGATCTCATCCTGCTGGATATGAATTTTAGCAAGGACATCACGAGTGGCAAAGAAGGGTTTTATTGGTTGGAGCAAATTCTCGAAAAAGACCCTCAAGCAGTAGTCATACTGATCACTGCGTTCGGAGATGTGGAAATGGCCGTACGCGCTTTGAAGGAAGGTGCAACTGATTTTGTACTTAAGCCATGGCAGAACGAGAAATTGATTGGCACACTGTCAAGTGCCATCAAACTCAAGCGGTCCTACAATGAAGTAGACAAATTGAAGCAAGCGAAGAAGCAGCTGGAGCAGGAAATCAATCAGCCGTTTAAAGATATCATTGGCGATAGCCCTGCTATCAAAAGGGTCTTCAACCTAATAGATAAAGTTGCAGGCACTGATGCAAATGTGCTAATCCTGGGCGAGAATGGCACTGGCAAAGAGCTCATAGCCAGGGCTATACATCAGCGCTCATTGAGAAAAGACAATGTATTCGTGACTGTAGACATGGGTGCTATCACCGAGTCACTCTTTGAAAGTGAACTCTTTGGTCATAAGAAGGGATCTTTCACTGATGCTAAGGATGACCGTGCGGGTCGTTTTGAAGTCGCAAATCAGGGGTCGCTATTTCTGGATGAGATTGGTAACCTCAATATGCCATTGCAGTCTAAGTTGCTGACGGCTATTCAAAAGAGGGAGGTGACGCGCATTGGTGCCAACCAACCTATACCCATAGATATTCGACTCATCTGTGCAACGAATATGCCCATCTATGATATGGTTGAGGAAAGTACTTTCAGGCAAGATCTACTTTACAGAATCAATACTGTAGAAATTCACCTTCCTCCACTTCGGGATCGGGAGGAGGATGTAGACCTGCTAGCTGAGCATTTTATCCAGACCTATTGCAATAAATATAGGAAGCCAGTCAAAAAACTATCTGCGAGCGCTGCTAAGAAGCTACAGAAGTACCACTGGCCAGGCAATATCAGAGAGCTGCAGCACGCCATTGAGCGAGCGGTGATCATGAGTGAGGACAATCAGCTCGATCCTGATGATTTCTTTTTCCTGCAGCAAAAGTCTGAAGGTGGATCAGAGCAATCGCTTGATAGTTTCAACCTGGAAGATGTCGAAAAGACGGTCATCCAAAAAGCTATTAACAAACACAATGGAAATATTTCCAAAGCCGCGAAAGACCTTGGCTTGACGAGAGCTTCGCTGTATCGCCGATTAGAAAAACATGGGCTTTAATAATTTTAGGAACAACTTAATCTTTAGGGTGGCCGTCCTGGTGGCCACCATCTTTCTATTTACCCATTTGGTCTATAATGAGTCCTATGATTTGACCAAGTTCCTGGTTTTTGTACTGATAGGATTTGAAGTGCACTCGCTTTTCAAATTTTTAGATAAGACGAATACAGAATTGAAGGGATTCCTTAATTCCATTAAGTATGATGACTTCTCTCATACCTACACTACCCATGCTACCGGCACTCCCGCAGATGCTATCTATGAGGAATTCAATAATGTAATTAAGAAGTTTCGTGAAATACGAGCCGAAAAGGAGGCACAGTACCACTACCTCAAAACTATTGTACAGCATGTCGGCATAGGCATTATCACCTTTGATCGTCAAGGTGAAATTCAGATCATCAATAGTGCTGCGCGGAACTTGCTCAACATCACCCAGGTCAAAAACATTAAGCAGCTGGGAACAGTAAGCCCTCAGCTGGTCGATAGCTTCAATATGCTCAAGACCGGGGGGCGTGACTTGGTCAAAATCTCTAAACAAGGAGATGAGGTACAACTTGCTATCTACGCCATAGAACTGACCCTGCGCGACAAGGAGTTTAAGCTCATCTCTATCCAAAACATCCAGAGTGAGCTGGAAGAGAAAGAAATGGAGGCGTGGCAAAACCTTATTAGGGTACTGACTCACGAGATCATGAACTCCGTAACGCCCATCTCTTCGCTGGCGGCAACTGTAGAAGACGAGCTCGAGATTCAGCTCAACAATGATCAGAATATCAATCATATCACCAACGAAGAGGTTGAAGATATCCACCTGGCAGTCAAAACCATCCATCGCAGAAGTGAGGGGCTGATCAAGTTTGTAAGTGACTTTAGAAACCTTACCAGAATACCGATTCCAAATATCGCTGAGGTCTCCGTGCATGATATGCTACGTCAGAATTTACTCCTGCTCAAATTCGAGATGGAGAAAGAGTCGATAGCTCTTGACTTCAGGGTAGAGCCGGAGGATTTAAAGATCAACGTCGACAAGGAGCAGATAGAACAGGTGCTGATCAATCTCATTAAGAATGCCATACAGGCGCTAGCGGAAGATGATATAGAAGGAAAGGATCGCAAGCTGACCGTCCTGGCAAAGCAGATTGACGGGGGTGGTGTGATGATCAAAATAGAGGACAATGGCCCGGGAATTGAGGAAGAGGCACTGAAGAAAATCTTTATTCCATTCTTCACTACGAAAAAAGGAGGCTCAGGTATAGGACTAAGTTTGAGTAAGCAGATCATGAGGAAGCACAAAGGCTCCATTTCTGTTAATTCGATTATGAATGAGGGCACTGAATTTACGCTTCGTTTCAGTGCCTAATCAGGCCCAAGTGTTAATTCAATGTAAATTCCGGTAGGTACTGTCATGAAAAATGTACTGGACACTTAATGCTGGAATAACCACGAAGAAACATATGTTGCGCACCTTTGTTCAAACCAGAACAAAGTGAAAGAGCATCTCAAGACAATCGTGATCTCAGATCTTCACTTGGGCACTAAAGGGTCTAAGGCAAAAGAGGTCACCAACTTTCTCAAGCAATATAAATGTGATAACCTCATCCTCAACGGCGATATCATAGATGGCTGGCGTCTAAGGAAATCGGGCAAATGGAAGAAGAAGCATACAAAATTCTTCAAGCGGGTCATCAAAATGATGGAAGAGGATGGCACTGAGGTCACCTATCTCAGAGGCAATCACGATGACTTCCTGGATCAGGTGATGCCACTCGACCTGGGAAAAATAAAAATCAGGCGCGAGATGACGTACGAGTCGCACGGCAAACGCTACTATATCGTCCATGGGGATGTTTTCGACTCTATTACCTCCAACCTAACCTGGATCGCTAAACTTGGCGATGTGGGCTATACCTTCCTGCTCTGGCTTAACTACCAATACAATCAGCGCAGAATGAAAAAGGGCCTGCCCTACTACTCGCTATCGCAAAACATTAAGTCCAAAGTGAAGGCCGCTGTAAGCTTCGTCGATGATTTTGAAGAGCAACTCTCAGACCTGGCCAGAGCCAAAGGCTATGATGGCATCATCTGCGGCCACATCCATCAGCCAGCCATGAAGACCATCAACAATACGCAGTATTTCAACTCGGGTGACTGGGTAGAGAGTCTGAGTGCGCTCACTGAAGACCTCAACGGGCATTGGCAGATCAGCCACTACGCTCAATCCAACTCCTATCTCAAATCCATCAATGATAGTCACTATCATCTTGATGATGAAGATGACGATGAGGACGAACCGATACCTTTGCATATCTTGACCCAGAGATATAGCAAAGAGGCATAAGCCAATGAGTACTCCCATGCGATTCGTATTTCTCGTTCAGGGCGAGGGTCGTGGACATATGACCCAGGCGCTGGCGCTACATCAGATGTTAGTCGAGGATGGTCATGAGGTAGGTCATGTCTTTGTTGGGAGCAGTAGCCGCCGAGAGATTCCGGCCTACTTTACTTCTAAGATCAAAAGTCCCATCACGTTGCTCCAGAGTCCGAACTTTGTATCAGACAAGCACAACAAGTCAATCCGACTTGGACCTACCATCCTACAAAATCTGCTAAAAGCAGGCATCTACCTCAACGAGCTGGGCAGAATTCATCAAGTTATTAAGTACTATCAACCAGACGTAGTGATCAATTTCTACGATATGTTCGGTGGGCTCTACTGCATGCGATACCGTCCCAGTATCCCTTGGGTAGGGGTCGCTCATCAGTTCCTGGCAGAGCATCCTGACTTCAAGTTTGTGCCCAATCGGAGGTTCGACACCTTCACCTTTCGCATGCTCAACTGGATCACCGGATATAGGGCCAGGATGAAGCTCGCGCTATCCTTTAGACCCTATCGGGAATATAAAGGGCTGACCATCGTGCCTCCACTACTTCGGCAAGAGCTGAAAACGCTATCGCCGAAGAATGGTGATTATATCCATGGCTACCTGCTCAATGATGGATACAGTGAAGAAGTTATGACCTGGCATACTAAGAATCCCCAGGTGCCGCTGGAGTTCTTCTGGGATAAAAAAGGAGCCCCGGAGGAGACAGTCATTGATAAGCACCTGACTTTTCATCAGATAAATGATGTGAAGTTTCTTGAAAAGATGGCTGGCAGCAAGGCTTATGTCAGCACTGCCGGATTTGAATCGATCTGTGAGGCGATGTACCTGGGCAAACCCATCATGATGGTGCCCGTCGAAGGGCATTTTGAGCAGGCATGCAATGCCATAGATGCGATTGACTCTGGTGCTGGGACTTCACATGACTCATTTGACCTGGATATACTGATGAGCTACCTGCCTGATCATCAGGATCAGTCCGCACAATTCCGGCAATGGGCAGACCAGTCGAAGGACATGATACTTGCATCACTTCGGTCGCTCAGGGGATCGTCGACCTAAGCACAAATAGCTGGTAGCGATTCCCGGTAGGGTAAAAAGAGAATAATCTCAGCACCATTCTATAAATTGATGGTACATAGCGAAGGTCATGGCCATCATCAGCAAAAAAAAGATACCCTACAAAATCTCTAAGACTCTCCGCGCGTATCTCAAGCGGTATGAGCGCGTGATCGATGTGCCCATCCATTATGAGGACCTGCTGAGGTATGAAAACTCTATACCGCTCTACGACAAGACAGGAAGCGATACTCTCTGGGAGACGGTGTTTTACTCTCAGGATGATATGGCCCAGATCCATCACTCTCTGAAGAAAATCTACTCGATCATCAAAGCCAGTGGTGATATGGATGTCATGCAGCACCTCTATATCGACCGCATCGACCTGTGCGTTTATGGTAATACACAGCCCTTTCGTATCCGAATAGTCAATAATATCAACGACAACTTCGACTACTTCTACATCAAGAATGCCGACGCGTCGAGGCTCTATGGTCTGGAGCTGGAGCACCTGCTCTCGCCCAATAGAATGAACTACATTGTCCATGAGGACACCTTGATCGAAGAGCATATTATTGGGATACCGGGTGATCAGTTCATCAAATATCACCTCAAGGATAAAACCCTCAATGAGATCCGGCTGGCCAAAGAGTTTGTCAAGTTTAATGAGCGCTGCTTTGTACGGCTGCTTGGGGATATGCACTCCAGCAATTTTGTGGTGGATGTGACTCCTGATTTTGAGGAAGTTTCCTATCGGATCAGGGCCATAGATTTTGACCAGCAGTCCTATGAGGGGCGCAGGGCGATTTACCTACCGCAATATTTTAAGCAAAACAATCCGCTGATTGAGCTCGGCTTACGACACATGACCCCCGCGACAGTCCGTCAGTATCAGCGGGAGGAGCGATCCCTCATCGCCAATCGTATGAGCTCGGCGCGGCATAAAATCAAAGATCTGATGGAAGCCATGTGCGTGGATACAATCTCTCGTCCGGAGTACATCGATAGCCTTAAAGATGATCTTTATCGCTTCTATGACGACAAAGATTTTCTGAAATGTCGGAATATGGGTGATCTCGTTAAACTGAGCCTGATGATGGTCTTTAGGAGGCCTAACTTGTATAAGTGAGTGGCGGTTATGAGGTTTGGGCTGTGCAATAAGTCATTTAAGCTCACACTTTGCAAAATATTCTTCTGCATACTGCTGGCAACACCCACCTAACCGCCCTTCCAGTTCGGCCTCAAGGGCGGAATTTATCCCCTTGAGGGGATTATAGGGGTGTATTTGAGATGTCAAGCAATACAAAATTCTGTGAGTTTTAAAGCAGTTCGACTTATTGCACAGCCCCGGCTAAGGGAGACAAACTTCGCCACAGGATAAGGTTGGTGGAGACTCAAACCTTGGCCTAGGAGACTTATATAAGTGAGTTTCAGATATTAGGGTTAGGTTAAGGTTTGTGAGGACACAAACCTTGGCGAGAAAGACACAAACCTTGGCTGGTTAGTTGTTGAACCCGGCGACAGTTAAGTCTTAATCGTGCAGTTGGATGTCGACCTTGTCGGTGATCTGCACCTCTACATAGTCACTGATGGTCGTGGACAGATCATAGCCTTTGTACTTGGCTGACACGGGAAACTGCTTGTGGCTTCTATTGACTAATACGGCCAGTTCGATCTTCCGAAATTTGTATTTGAGGAGTGCTTTGAGGCAGTAGGCGAAGGTCCTACCGGAATTGAGCACATCATCTACCACAATCACTACCTTGTCATCCAGAGCTACATTTTCCACACCCTCAAGAATGATATCGCTGGCATAGGGCTGACGCTTATCCATCTTGACTCCTATCAGGGAAATGTTCATCGGGGAGATTTGCTCCAATTCTGTCTTCAGGAGTCGGGCTAACTCATAGCCTTGATTTCTAATCCCTGCAATGACAATCTCCCTTTCGTGGAGATTGTGCTCATAAATTTCGAAGGCCATCCTCAGGATGGTATTCTTTACTTTATCCGCACTGTATATGAGATCTCTCATGGGGCAACTGCCGAATTATCGCCTAAGGTATAGGCATTACTTTGCTGTCCTTGAAAGTAGATAAGATGATCATTGATTGCAAGCTATCGACTACCTCTATCTCGCTGACCTTTTCCAGCATCAGTTTCTGATACTCTGTGATGTCTTTGGCGATCACACGAAGGATGAAGTCTCCAGAACCGGTGATATGATGGCATTCGATTACATCCTCTATCTTGTTAATCTCATCAAGGAAGAGATCAATATTCTTCTTGTTGTGTCCTTTGAGGGTAACCATCACGAATGTATTGACACCAAGTCCGATGGTACCCGTGTCCAATTTGGCATGATAGCTTTTGATTACACCCGAGTTCTCTAATTTCTTGACGCGCTCGAGGGTAGGTGCCGGAGAAAGTCCAATCTCCTTGGAGAGCTGCGCATTGGTAATCTTTGCGTTGGCCTGAAGAATCTCCAGTATTTTCCTGTCTGTTTGATCAATTTTTATGTTACTCGCCATCTCTATTGACTAATTACAAAATATTATTTGCCGCAAATGTATCAACATTAGTAATTATTCTAAAATCAATTCATTGATAGATACAAATAATTACATTCTAGAAGTAAACAACCGATTTGCCAAATATCCTTATGTAGAGTCAGTATATAATATCCGATATCGAATATTCTAAACCAGACTCTTGACTTTACGGACAGGCTCTAGTTAGGGCGAAACATTATTCCGGTAGGGTCAAAAGCTGCGCTGTGCTTACCAGAAAAAGAAGACTCAGCTATTAGATCAATTATACCCAATTTGATTCGCCGGTCACAAAACTAAAAACTCCGGAAGTACGTTTTCAAAACAGATTTATATGTGCTTTGTAGGGAATTTTGAGGCAGTGTTTGAGAAATTTGTAGAATGCAGTTGAGGCGAGTGATTATTGGTGTGCTATTATGCTTTCAGTTTCTGTATGTTCAGGCCACAGAAGGTGAGCATGCGACAGGATCACGCACCTTGTCCAACCCTCCTGATTCGATCCCTTTGCTCCTCCTTGATGAGCAGATACAGATGGACGCCAATCAGGCAATCAACGACATGTACAACTTCCAGTTTGGAGAGGCCGACAAGCAGTTTCGGTGGCTAAAACAGAAGTACGGCTGGCATCCATTACCCTATTTTCTAATGGGCCTCAGTCAGTGGTGGAGAATCATGCCAGATCTGGATGTGACACGATACGATGATGAGTTCAAGGCTTATATGGATACTGCATTGGTGCTTTCCGAGCGCATCTATGAAGAAGGTAGTGAGGTAGAAGGAGCCTTTTTTTTAGCTGCTACTTACTCCTTCATAGGAAGATTGGAATCAGAGCGCCGTAATTGGCGGAAAGCGGCTGTAGCCGGCAAAAACGCACTCAACTATCTAGATGAAATAAGAGACAATGAGGAATTCAGCCCGGAGTTGCTTTTCGGGGATGGGCTCTTCAACTACTACCGTGAATGGGTGCCGGAGAACTATCCGATATTGAAGCCGATGATGATATTCTTCGAAAAGGGCGACAAAGAACTTGGGATACAACAGCTCAAACAAGTTTCTCGCAATGCGTTCTACACCCGTACAGAAGCACAATACTTCCTGATGAGGATATTATCGACTGAGCCCGATGGATCTTTGGAAAGTCTCCAAATCTCGCAGTATCTGGCGGAGACTTATCCTATGAACCCCTATTTCCACCGCTACTATGCAAGGCTCTTGTATCATACTGGCCGCTACAGGGCATGCGAAAAAGAGGCGCTTTCGATACTTCACCGGCTCGATAGTGCTTACACAGGTTACGAATTTAACAGTGCACGATACGCTACTTTCTTTTTAGGAGAGATCTATAAGAACTGGAACAAGCCCGAGAAAGCCAAGAAGTACTATCAGCTTGCTGTAGAGTACGGAGATGCCACGGGAGATACAGAACGAGGGTATACGGTTTACTCCCTACTCAGCCTGGGCAAACTTGCTGAAAATGAAGAGGACGATGCACTGGCTAAAGACTACTACAAAGAGGTAAGAAAGCGTACAAGCCGAAGTGATGATGCTAATAAGCGAGCACGGGAGGCCATGAAGGAAATGTAGGTTAGTTGTTAGTTGTTAGTTGTTAGTTGTTAGTTGTTAGTTGTTAGTTGTTAGTTGTTAGTTGTTTTCACGGAAGCTGAACTGGTACGTTTTAATATTAGCCGAAAAGTGCGAGGAACCTTTCCTTTTCAGACTCGACCGAATAGTGTTTGCTAATTCGCTTTCGGCCGGCTTGGCCCATCTTAAGGCGTAGTTCTTGATTTGCAATTAGGGTTGATATGGCTGTCTCCCAATCCTTATCAGTACTGCAATGAAATCCCGTAACGCCATGTTCGACTATCTCCTGGTTTACTCCTACCGGAGAAACCAGTGCGGGAATTCCGACTGCTCCATACTGAATGGCCTTAAAGCCACATTTACCTTTGGACCATTGATCATCTTCGAGAGGCATCAGGCCAATGTCCAGTTCATTTAAGTCTTCTATCTCCTTATCCTTTGACCATTTGATAAATCTATAGTGCTTCAATGGCAGCCCAGGATCCTGGTCAGCTATTACCAAAAAGGTGAATTCATGTTTTTGCTGAAGCCTCTGAAGAACCGGAACTAATAGTGTGAGATACTTAAGTGTTGAATGAGATCCCGTCCAGCCAAGTACTGGCATTTGGTTTTTGGCCATTGGCTCTTGCCCTTCCACGGTAGGTTTATGAACGGCCGTGTCGACAACTGTGGGTAGTATTTTGACACGCTGATTGTGCTGCATCGCGTAGTTTGAGAGGTATTCATTTCCTACCGATACTTTCCAGCTCCATCGACATATTGCGCCTACCTTGCTGTGCCATTTCAGTCGGCCTGCAATGCTGTTATGGTCAGAGGTGTTGGGTAGCCAGATCGCGTCATCAAAGTCATATACGATCTTCTTCCTGAGCATTTTGGCGATGAACCACTCAAATACCGGTGGGCCTATAGGAGCGGCTTCACGATGGATGAAAATAATGTCATAACCCTTGAGGTTAAGCATAAGCCATTTGCGCCTGCCAAAGCCTTTGATCAACCCAATGGTTTTTATCCAAATCGAGCCTCCTTCATAAAGCTTGTGCCATGTCTTCTCATCCCAGAAGCTCTTGACCTGATAGCTCCATCCCTTTGCTCTCAGCGCTTCAAAAAATAGCTCAAAACGAAAGCGCTGTGAGGGTGCTGAACCTTTCGGGTACGGTGTGAGGAAGAGGATGTTCATGCATTGAGCGATTTCAAGGCAGAAAATTCAGCTATCAGTTCAAAATCCTTATCATTATGAAGGAGAGGAAGATTGTATTCAATGGCATACCATGCTATTAAACAATCGTTGGGTTTTTTAATGGTCACTCCCCTTTTTCGTATTCTTCGATAAAGATCAGCAGCTCCTATACTAGCATTGAGCCATTGGTTGTCCAGGCAAGGGAAAAAGGCCATTTTTTCCTCTACCAAGCCAAATTGACCATCATTCCTAATTCCTTGGAGTAGTTCCTGAATAATAGTTGGGCACGTATAGATTGGATTATCATTTGAAATCGAATCAATCAAGTAATTGACTTTTTCAGTGTCCTCCCCATGAAAGAAATCAATCCAAATGGATGTGTCGCAAATCAGTCCTGCCATTTATCATAGGATCTCACAGCATCAAGATTGCCTTCCCATTTTATTTTCCCCTTTAGAGAGAGTATATCCAGCCTTGAATAATAGGCAACAGCTTTCCTTAAAGCATCATTGACAGCCTCTTTTTTCGTCTTAGCACCACTCAACTTGATGTATTCCTCTAGAAGTTCATCATCTAACTCGATATTCGTTCTCATTTCATCTGAAGATTGATACACAAAAATAGCCAACTTTATACACATAGCTTCATGTTAAGTCGACCAACCTCCAAAGATGATGACTATACCCACTTTGGTTAAGGGTTCTCATGGTTCTCTACGAGCGACACTGAGGGGGGAAAGAATAGGTTGATGTTCACAGCAAAGCTTCCCAAACCAGTCATGCCGGAGGCATCTTATAAATACTACTGACTGGCTCGATGTATAAAACCCCTTACGGGGTGACTTGTAGGGGCTTAAAGAAAAGGTGAATCAAATCTTTAGCCACACCCGGCTTGTTTCATATGAATGATGTAGAACTGCTATATTTGAGATGCCCCATGACAATTCAGGACTTACTCATCACGCCTATCTATCTGGCCATTTTTTACTTCCTGGCCTATATCATTCGTCCGAGTGTCACTACTCCAGAAACCAAGAAGTACTTTATCCCCGCGCTATCGGCTAAATTCTTCGGAGCGATAGCGCTAGGGATGATCTACCAGTTTTATTACAGCGGTGGTGACACCTACAATTACTATCGCGATGGCTCTATCATTTTCAGCTCCTTTCTAGACTCTCCATTCACGGGAGTCAAAGTATTGTTAGCCAATGGTTCTTTTGAGCCTGATACCTATCTCTATACAAGGCGATTAATCTGGTATCGAGCTACTTCTGAGTTTACAATATCAAGGATTAGCGCGGTATTTGGTCTATTTACGTTTAACACCTACTCTTCTATTGCACTTTGTTTTGCTGCCTTTTGCTTCTCCGGTTTGTGGGCTCTATACAGCGTGCTTAATCGACTTTATAAAGGTTTATATAGGGAGTTCGCGATCGCCATCTTCTTTATCCCTTCAGTTTTCTTCTGGGGTTCAGGATTGATGAAGGACACTATTGCTCTGGCTTGCCTGGCCTGGATGTTCTACGGATTTTACAAGCTTTTTATCGTCAGGGAAGACTTGATGATTTCATTGTTGATTTTCATAGTCTTCTTTCTGCTATTGAGAAGCATTCGGTCCTTTATGCTATTGGCCTTTCTTCCGCCTGCTATTTTCTGGATCTATGGTGAAAATATGCGTGCCGTAAAAAATAAAATACTCAAATGGATGGCTATTCCCATTCTTGTGGTGCCCACTCTTTACACTGCATATTACATTGGAATTAATATCACCGCAGGTGACGCTCAATATGATCTGGACAATATCGGAAAGTACACTAAGATCAATGCCGAATACCTCTACTACGTGAGTGAGCAGCAGGGGGGCTCGGGTTATTATCTTGGAGAACTGGACGGCACATTGGCTGGTACTTTCAGGTATGCACCCTCAGCGGTATGGGTAGCGTTGTTTGGCCCTCAGCTTTGGCAAGTCAACAATGTGGTTATGCTCCTGTCTGCACTTGAAAACACGCTATTGCTATTTTTTGTGCTTTATGTGATATTCAAGTTTCGATGGGCCAGTGTACTTAATTTAATTGTCAGCCACCCCTACCTGCAGTTTGCTTTTATCTTTTCAATTATTTTTGCTTTCGCAATCGGTATTACGAGTTACAACTATGGTACGCTTGTCAGGTATAAACTGCCGCTCATACCCTTTTTTGTGAGTGGACTATTGATCATTCGTTCGAGGCTTTTGGCTCGTTAACATCGTATAAACCTTATCAATTTTGTTGATACCGTCGGAGAGGGTGTAGTGGTCATTGACCAGTGTCGTTTCTACTTTCTTGAAGGGATTTGCACATATGTAATCAACCGCCTCGGCAACTGCCTCCAGATTCGAAAGTTCAACACCTCTACCCAGGTCATATTCGGAATTAAATTTATCCATGTCCCCTACTCCCAGGTTGAATACTATAGGCTTACCCATGCTAATGATCTCCGCCATCTTCGTCGGGGCGGATGCAGCCTTAGAGAAGAATGGTTGGATGAAGAAGATCGTCCAGTTGCTTATCAGAATATGGAGCGGTACCTGTTCCCTATCAGACGATGTGATGATGATTGCCTCCTTCGTTAAGCCATGATTAACAGCAAATTTCAAAATCATCTCAGGATCGTCTTTGGTTACTACTAACATTCTAGATTTTGGGATTTTTTTTCGAATAAGGAGAAAAAAATCAAGCATCTCTTCCACAAGGTACCAGGTACCTAATGAACCTAAATAAGTAAGTACAAATTCGTCCGGATGAATATCCAACTGCGCACGGAGATGGTTAATATCACTTTGATCAACAATCTCAGGGTCAAATTGCGTTGTATCCACGCAGGTCGGTACTACAGTTACCGGTAAGGGTACACGATCAGGCACCCAATTCTGGATAATTGAAATAGCCTTATGAGTAAGGCTGATGATATGATCTGCTTCACGAAGGAGTACTTTTTCCTGACCTTTGAAATAGTAAAAAACCGCCTTGTAGATGGGGTTCGACAAGTTCCAAAGTCCACCATCTACCCTTTCATCTGCCCAGAAACCACGCATATCGAAAACGAATGGTACATCAGATTTCCTTTTGAGCCTTCGGCCAACCAGTGCGGTAACGTAGCTACGACAATGTACCAGATCAAATTTAACTCGCTGATGAAGATCATGTACGGTTTTCTGTAGCCTCCATATATCATAAAGCGTGGAAACGACAGGTGGCCGTCGCGTATAGCTCAAAGGAGTCCATGCTATTCCCTTGGAGTCCAATAGTATCCTTAGAACCTCCATCTGTTTCGTCTCTATATCCTTTTCGAAGCTGATGACGGTCAATCTATACCCATGCTCACTCAATCTATATATATATGGTAATATCTGAGATTGACCTAATGGGTCAGTCAGGCCGTCATAGGTGAGATAAAGAATATTCATCATTCGATATTAGTTGAAACAAACCTAATTTCGAAGAAAGCATATCCAAGTGTTGATCCAATTTCCTAATGTCAATAACATTTTGAGTTGGAAAAGCATAAAGCTAATTTCGAATCCATATTTGTGCTCTCAATAAAATGACTTTGCTCCACCAAATCAAACCTCTTTTTTGAAAACCATTATTACCCCAAATTCGTCTCGGAAGATAAATATCAACGAGCTCATCCATTATAAGGATTTGTTCTTCATTTTGGCTTACAGGGATTTGCGCGTGCGTTATGCACAGACGGCTCTGGGGCTACTTTGGGCAATTCTTCAACCACTGGCCACCCTCCTGATTTTTACCTTGATTTTCGGTCGAGCCATCAAGGTAGACACTGGATCTATTCCGTATCCCGTCTATGCCTTGAGCGGGATGAGCGCATGGGCCTATTTTTCTTTTGTCATGAGTCAAAGTGGTAGCTCGATTATAGGCGCAGGAGAGATGGTCAAAAAGATTTATTTCCCACGATTAGTGATTCCTTTGAGTAAGGCTCTGGTGGCCATAGTTGATTTCCTGATCACCCTATTGCTATTAATCGTCCTTATGTTTTTTTATCAGGTGCCCATTTCTCAGAATGTGCTCTTTCTGCCGGTATTCTTTTTACTGAATGTGGTTGGTGCCTTAGGAGTAGGTATATGGTTGAGTGCGCTGACCATTCGTTACCGGGATTTTCAGCATGTGGTGCCTTTTTTGGTACAAATTGGCTTATACGCAACACCAATAGCCTATCCTGTAAGCATGGTGCCTGAGAAGTACCAGTGGTTATACCATTTGAATCCAATGACTGGAATTATTTCCGGTTTTCGGTGGAGTCTCTTTGGACAAGAAGGCTTTCATGCTATGACGGTTCTTTCCTTTGTCATGATCTTTGTTTTATTTATTTCCGGAGTGTGGTATTTTAAGCGTATGGAAAAAACAATGGCTGATTTGGTATGAGTGAGATAGCCATTTATGTAGAAGACCTTTGGAAGCAATATCGACTGGGACAGCCCAAATCAGCAAGTTTTCGTGAAAGTATAGGTCAATGGTTTTCGAAAAGTGAATCCGAGTATTTCTGGGCGCTTAAGGAGCTGAACTTTGAGGTGAAGACCGGGGAGGCGGTAGGAATTATTGGTAAGAATGGAGCGGGAAAAAGCACGTTGCTCAAGGTGCTGAGTAAAATCACCTATCCTACCAAGGGCCGAATAGAAATTAACGGGCGGGTGTCTTCCTTACTCGAGGTAGGCACGGGCTTTCATCCTGAGTTGACCGGACGGCAGAATGTGTACCTCAACGGCACCATACTTGGCATGTCGCGTAGCGAGATCACCTCCAAATTTGACGAGATTGTAGCCTTTAGTGGGGTGGAAAAATTCATCGATACCCCGGTGAAGCATTATAGCAGCGGAATGAAAGTGCGTTTGGCTTTTTCAGTGGCTGCACACCTCGAACCTGAGATTCTCATTATTGACGAAGTGCTGGCCGTAGGGGATGCAGAGTTCCAAAAAAAATGCCTAGGAAAAATGGAAGATGTCACGGGCGAAGGCCGCACTGTCTTATTTGTGAGCCATAACATGGCAGCCGTGGAGAAATTGTGCACGCGAGGGATTGCTTTAACTGCCGGCTCTGTAACCTTTCAGGGAGGCACCAAGGAAACCATCTCTCATTATTTTGATTCAAATGTGGTAAGTGATGGCTCGTTGCATCATGAATTCGATTATTCTGAATCTTCCAAGTTTGTATTTCGATCTTTCGAAATTATTCCCTCTAATTCGCTTGATACAATCTTTAGTGGGGATTCTGTTCAATTCACAATTAAATATGAAATCAGGGACGAAGAATATGTTTTTAACGGATGTCACTTTTCAATTGCTTTATCGGACATCAATGATCAACTAATTATTCATCTGTCAACAAAAAATATTAAGAACCCCTTAACTCATGACTCCTTGGTTGGAAATAGTGAAATTACACTTTCAATCGAATCCTTGAATATTCGACCAGGCAAGTATAAAGTCTCAATAAATGCAGTACAGTTAACAGAATATCTAGATCAAAAAAAATCGTTTATGAGTTTGGAAATTGAGAACAGTACAAACAGTTTTTTTGTCGCTGACGAGCATAGCGGATTGGTTTTACCAGTGGCTAGCTGGAATTTTGATTGTTAAGTTTCATTACTTTATTACCGCAGAAATCGGCCTTGTTGGGCATCCAAATTCCTTAGAACTCAGGCCACTTTCTTTAAGTCGAGGGCTATTTTTCTCAATTCCAATCATACTTCCTCAACATTTTCTCCGTAAAAATCATCCTTAGATTCGTCAGATAAGATTTTTTGAGACCTTGCTTTGAAACGGCAAGAAGAAATTGCTTCACGAGATTTTTTCTCTTCTCGAAATAGTCCCTTTTATTGTGCTTCCAAAGTAGTTTCCAATGTCTATCATATTGATGGACAATGGGTATTACCGATCCATTAAGGTCTAAGACATTCATTTCCTGGTTCAATTTAATCTTATCGTAAGCCTTAAAAGTAGACAGTGTAGAAACTGATCCTGAATCATCCGAGTGTATAGAAACGTCGGATATCTTTCCAGTATGGATTAGATAATTATGAATGCCCTGATCCTTGCAGCCTCGATCCTTCACTCGCTTAATTTGCTCAATCATCAGATTTGTGTAGTCAACCATAGATTCTATGTTCCCGTATGTAGTCCCAGAGCAAATTATTGGCTTATTGGCAATCTGATTCAACACCTCTTCTCCGAAAGCTTCCCTGATCCACTGGGAGTTGAACTGATTACTTCCGATCGATTGAG
Organism: Cyclobacteriaceae bacterium; assembly: GCA_965229505.1. Classification (GTDB taxonomy): domain Bacteria; phylum Bacteroidota; class Bacteroidia; order Cytophagales; family Cyclobacteriaceae; genus UBA6059. The sequence goes on along the minus strand of OZ245881.1, from coordinate 2,618,275 downwards.
AGTTATCTTCAGCAAAGCAGTGTAGCCCTTCGAGCATAAAATCATCAAATGGCTGTTTTTGAAACACTAAATCCCGGCAATCTCCGATAAATACATTTTGGTAAGTGTTTCTGTAGGCCCTTAAATAAGCATTATATAAAAAATATCTTAATGTTTTTGGGTGTGGAGTAAAATCAGGTTGGTCTGCCAAATACTGTTCGATAATTGGGTCTTTCACATACGGATAAGAGCAAGTATAGGGTATGAGCGTAAAACCAAACCGCTTCAGTTTTTCTATTGTGGATCCCGCAAGGTCATCATAGAAAAACACAAAATGATCAGAATATCCTGTATGCTTGAGGCTCCTGAATAGCGGTTCTAAATGATGGTACTTGTAACTTGCACCCAAAGACATGACTAAATTGGACTTGCACATATGATTAATGGAGTTAAAAAGGCTATTTTCTTACTTTGGTACTTTTTGGACAAAAACTTACCCTTTAATCGAGGCAAACATAGAATATCTCTACTTCTCCATCGAATATTTGGAACCGCAGTTTACAGAATTGGCGGTATCAAGTTAGCATTAAACCCACATGAGTTTTTCTGGAGAAATCTCATGAATAATCGATTGACCGATGATGATGTAAAAAGGGGCATATCTGAATATTTGAAAGAAGGAGACGTCTTTATTGATATTGGTGCCAATATTGGATATTTCAGCCTTATCGCCGCTATAGACAAAAAAGCACATGTGTTCGCTTTTGAGCCCTCCAAAAGAGAGATTAGTAGAATAGCAAAGAATATTTCTCTTAATAAAGCAAATGATAAAATCGTACTCTTCCCTTTTGGCATATCGGATAAATCACAAGAATTAGTATTAAATATTTCTACGCTGGCACACCCCGGTATGAATTCAGTGGTGGATTTAAGCGAAATAGCCAATGTACACTGTAAAGAAAAAGCAAAATTCCATCCAATTGGAACTTTATTAACTGATGACATTTTATGTAAAACCAGGCTTTGCAAAATTGATGTTGAAGGGTATGAGCCTTTAGTGCTTGAAGGTCTAAGAGATAAAATGGTTCATTTGGCCAGGTCTGTTTTCATAGTTGAAATATCTCCAGCTTATTTGGCTGAAATCAATTTCTCAAAAGAATTCATCTATGACTTTTTTAAAGAGTTTGGTTTTAAACCAATAGGATATGAGGAAGTTGAAGGGCAATACAATGAATTTTTTATTAAGTCAGGTGGGTAGGCCTAGATCGTAATTTTTTAGGTTCAAGTCATGGTTTTCTTGATTGATAATGGCCATAAGTGAAAATCATGTTGATTTCAGAAGCTATGACAGAAGCATGGAGGGTTTCATTGGTTCAAATTTCTTATCAGTTCATAAAAAACGAAATGGGCCTGATCCGGCAAATGAAGAATTAAGATCATGCAGAGGATACGCTTAGTTGTGCTAATAATATTAAACTACCTAAAATTGCTTATTCTCAATTTTAGTCAAGGAAGAGCTTGGACTTATGACAGGCACGTTTTTTTCGACCTGGCTGACCCGCGTGTAAGTGTATACTACTTCCAATTGATATATCATTTTCACACAGCAGGCTATAATATTCTAATTAAGAACAGGATTAAGTTTATCGGGAATTTCAGGGGAAATCAAACGCACATTTTTAGACTGTCAAATGTGAAAATTGGCACTGTGCCAAAGCACAAGAGTAAGTTCGTCTATATATATGACAAGCATTCGATTGTTGCAATGGGCAATTGGAAAAAAATAGTTCTTCTGGATCCCAATGTTTTTTCGACTCAAAGGTCAACACCATATCTAATTCTGCCTTTTTCCATGAGTCCGGCGGTGTTAATCGAAAGTGACCTCACCAAACTGTCGGAATTCAGGAGTGAGCAAAGAACCCACAGGATTATTTTCTCTGGTAATCACGACCCGCAGAAATACGATGACCCGATTCTCCAAATACATTTTCAAAAACTTTCAAGGATCAGAATTCTTCAATCGTTATCAAAGTCTTTGACACTTGATGAAATGGACATCATAGAGGATCCAAAATTGGATTTAAATTTTTTGAAAGAGACACGGTACATTAGAAAGTTAATTTGGATAAAATGGATATGGTCTCCTTCGAGCTCAGTGAGTCTGGATCTCAGAATAGATAATTCTGAATGGCTGGAGTTTTTAGCAAAGTCAGATTTTTTCATTGCAACTCCTGGAATTCGTATGCCACTCTGTTTTAATATCATAGAAGCTATGTCGGTAGGAACTATTCCAATATTAGAATATCCTGAATTCTTTAGTCCTACACTTAGGGATGGCGTTAATTGTATTGCTTTTGAGGCTGAACAAGGTCTAATAGGAGCAGTTCGAAAAGCTCTTAATATGTCGACAGCTGAGATAGGTCAGCTGAGACAAGGAGTGGTGGCTTACTATGATGAACATTTGGCCATAGGCCGGCTAACAGAAAAAATTGACGGTTTGGAAGAGGAAAAGGTTACTGCATATTTTCACGCTACACAGGTGAGCTTAGATGAGCAAGCAATACTCAATTGAAATTATTACAGATAAGAAACACACTTGAAACTTTCCATCATCACCCCCTCTTACAACCAGGGTCAATTCCTGGAGCAGACGATCGACTCTGTATTGTCGCAAGGCTATGCGCATCTCGAGTATATCATTATTGATGGTGGCAGTACTGATCAAAGCGTAGAGATCATCAAGAAATATCAAAAACATCTGGCCTATTGGGTCTCCGAACCAGATAGAGGACAAACTCATGCAATAAACAAAGGACTAAGCCGAGCGACTGGAGAAGTGTTTAATTGGATTAACTCGGATGACTATTATGAGCCGAATACGTTTAAAAGATTAGCAAGTCACTTTCTGGATCCGTCTGTGCTCGTCGTTTGCGGAATTGGAAATATCATTGAGGCTGATGGTACATTTGTAAGAAAATCAAGGGGGTCTGACGTTTATGAGTCCTTAAGCAAAACTATTGGCTGGGCGCGTATGGATCAGCCAGAGACTTTTTTTAGGAGATCAGTCTTGGATGAAATTGGCCTGTTGGATGAGCGTCTCCATTTCTTAATGGATCGAGACATCTGGATCAAATACTTATTGAGCTTTGGAATTACTGGAATTAAGAAGGTAGAGGACGTGTTTATTAACTTTCGCTTGCATGAAGGCTCAAAAACTGTCTCTAAACCCGATCAATTTCAAATTGATCACAATAGCTTTTTTTACTCTATGGCGAGTCAATTCGGAATGTCCAAATCCTGCGAGACTATTAAACAGTTGGGGCCCGTGCATACTCACTACGAAATGAAAATACCGAATCAGATTACCCCTTCTTTTATGGAAAAGGTGCTGTCCTATTACTTTTTAAAGCGAGGAGATGAATGCTACTATAAAAGAGACTATAATGGGGCCAAGAAATGCCTTGCTGAAGTACGTAAAACCCTAGTGGGAAAGGAGGATCAGTCTTTATTGAGAAAGCTAAAGACAAGGAATGGCAGTTTGGTGAGGCCCCTGATAGATCTCATAAGACAAATAAGGTATTGATTAGTGTCATTATACCAACTAAAGATAGATGGGCTCAATTGGAGGTGAGTTTGGATCATGCATGCCAGGCTCTTAGCAATCATGACTATGAAGTGATTGTGGTCAATGATTCAGCGCTTACCATTGATGTGAAAATGCGAAATAGCGAAAAAATTTTAATCCATCGCAATGCGGGCAAGGGTGTAGCGGCAGCAAGAAATTATGGTGCAAATAAAGCTCGAGGAGAATGGTTATTGTTTTTGGACGATGACATGCTCATTCAAGAGCACAACATCACTACCGTGCTAGCAGTAGCATGTGGGAAAACGAAGGATGCCTGTTTCAATATCAACTGGAAATATCCGGATGCCGTGCTAAATCAAATATTAAAGACACCATTCGGCAGGTTTCTTAATCATTATGGCTTCACAAGTTTCAAGGGATGGAATAAAAATTCAGCTTGGGATGATGAAAAGGTATTCGAGACCACTTCTTTGACAAGTCAATTCTTGTTCATTAAAAAGGATGTTTTCATAAAGCTAGGTGGATATAATGAGGATTTCCCGCTCGCAGGTTTTGAAGATTACGCCTTTGCTGAAAGTTTGAGAAAGGAAGGAGTTCAGATATTAGTGATTCCCTTCACCATGGCCTATCATAATGAAGTTGATCGCACAACAGTGCGTCCTTGGTTGGAAAGGAGAAAGCGAGGAGGAAAGACTCGTAAAGTAGCCGTTAATCTGGGGTATGAGGAGCTTGAATTGGACTATTTACCATGGAAACGCTTGGTTTATCAAGCGATTTACCAATCAAGAGAGCTTTTTATATTTCTACTGTCTGTATTTCCAAGCAACTCGTTACTCGATCACCTTTACTTCTTAATTGTCAATGCGCTCTACGGGGCATACTCGTATATCGGGTACCGATATGAAGAATCCTAATCACAGCAAACCATTGATCGCACATGTGATCGACTCCCTGGGGAGGGGCGGGGCTGAACAGATGGTACGTGCACCTTTGAAGCAGTTAAAGGCGTATCGACATCTCATTATCATACTGAATGAGCCAGTTGATTTGAGTGACATCCCGGGAGAGACACAGGTTATCAACTTGCGCTACAAAGGCAGCTGGGATGTGATTGGATGTATCAGCCGTCTGAGGAGTACCCTGAAGGCAGCAGAAGTCAGTCTTATCCACTCGCATCTTATGCTCAGCACCTTTTTGTGCCGAATGGCAAAACCTTCAGGCTCTTCGTTGATTTCGAGTTACCATAGCCTCTTGCATGATCCTAAATCAAACCAATATCGTTTTACATGGAAGTGGTTAGACCGCATCACGTGTTTTCGATCCAACCACCACATCTATGTAAGTAATCAGGTGAAAGCCATGTATGAGCACCAGGTATCCTCAAAAGTGAGTGGTCGTGTGATTTATAATTATGTCAATCCTATTTTTTATAACGCGAAAAGCAACCAGCATGCTACACCTCCTAGGCGTCTGATTTGTGTGGGCAATTATCGACCTGAAAAAGACCATCGCACATTGATGTCGGCATTTATACAGCTACCAGATCATTATGAGTTGACGCTTGTGGGTCAAGGTTTTGAGAAGTCCGACTACACAGAGATGCCAGGAGTAAGCATTCTCGCCACTACTCAGGTAGTAGAGATACTATCTGATCATCATATTTACGTGTCAACCTCTACCTTTGAGGGATTTGGTATATCTGTGGTGGAGGCGATGGCGGCAGGCTTACCATGTCTTTTGGCTGATATTCCCACATTTCGAGAGGTACTTGGGGATGATGCACTTTATTTTGAAAAGGGTAATGACAGGGATCTACGCAATCAGCTGGCCAGATTGGCAGAAGACAATAATCTACGCAGTAGGTATTCTGCCAAGTCAAGGACACGAGCAGCCAGGTATAGCATGAGAAAGTACGTGACGGAATTGAATAGCTTGTATCAAGAGGTAGGTCAAAGGCATTGAATGAACCATCAGTAAATTCTGTAATCTACCTTTCTTACGATGGGATTACAGATCCTTTGGGTCAGTCACAGGTATTGCCTTACCTCCTGGGGCTCTGCAATGAGGGATTCGACATTATAAGTTTTGAGAAACCGGTCAACTATAGACAGGAAGAAGAAACTCTCCGAAAACTCATTTCCGGTCACCCCAGCCGTTGGCACCCCAAAGTCTATCATAAAAAACACCGATTTTATTTACCCGTTGGGACCTTAGAACCATGTGACGGGCGTCCAAGCGATTAGTGAGCGAGCAGAATATTTCTCTTGTGCATGCCAGAAGCTATCTGGCCGGACTTGTCGGGCTGAAACTAAAAGAACGATTCGGGGTAAAATTCCTGTTTGATATTAGGGGTTTCTGGGCAAATGAACGGATGGATGGCGGATTATGGCCCTTGTCAAATCTCCTTTACCAAAGTATTTACCGATTCTTTAAGAAAAAGGAAATAGCCATGATGCAAGGAGCCGATCACGTGATTAGTCTGACTCATGAGGGGAAGGCGGAAATCGTCTCAGGTAATCTCTTCCAGGGAAAAGCGCCAGGTCAGGTCAGAAGAAAAAATTACCGTGATTCCCTGCGCAATAGATTTAGAACTTTTTAACCCCAAAAAGATCAAAACGACAGATCAGCTGGCCTTAAAGAGGGCATTAGATTTGGAAAAAGCTGAGCACGTGCTTGTTTACCTCGGGAGTTTGGACACATGGCATTTATTGGACGAGATGTTGCTTTATTTGCAGGAATATCAAGAAACACCTAGGAACAGCTTTCCTCTTTGTGACCAAAGAATATCCCCGTATGATCCTTAATGCTGCTCATCGGTTGGGTATTGATCAAGACCAGCTAAGAATTACGTCTTCTCCACGGAACAAAGTGCCTCTTCATTTATCGATTTGTACCCTGGGCATTTTTTATCAAACCAGTGTATTCCAAGAAGGCGTCATCCGCTGTGAAGATGGGAGAGATGATGGCGATGGGACTCGAAGTTATAGGTAATGATATTGGGGATGTTAGACTCCTGAGTTCCGAGATGCGCCCAAGACATTTTCGTAACCTGCACCTTTACCCTCTAATAGAACTCAGCACTTTTCATAATATAAAAATCAGTTTTCTGTGAATGAATTCAATCGGGTTTACAAGAACCTGTTTTAGTTCTCCTTCCAAGAATCCAGATATGGTGAAAAGCTATCCAATATGCCATTAATCTTTTTAGCTAACATTTCTGTATCAAGTTTAGCAGCAAATTTTTTCGCGTTTTCAATTCTGTCATTTTTAGGTCCATTTTCAAGCAAACTCTCAACTTTATTGGCCAAATCTTGAGGAGCAAGGGTGTCAAAATAAACGGCGTTATTTTGAAGTTGATCTCTAACTCCAGGTATGTCACCAGTCAAAACTGGTTTTCTCAGTGCCATCGCTTCCAAGGGAGGAATATTGTCCGGCCCAAAAAGAGATGGGAAAATCAAGCCGCTTGAGTTAAGATAAAGCTCTATAAGCTCGTCACGGTTGACAAAGCCAAGGTTATGCACTTGAGATTCGAGATTTCTTTTTTCAATTCTCTGTTTGAGGCTCTCCCAATTTCCTTTTTCTGCTCCCGTAAAAACAACATGACATTTCTTACCTCGATCACGAAGAATCGCTAGAGCCTTGATAATTGCAATGTGGTTTTTATGCGCCCAGAATTGAGCCGGGAATATGAAATACTCTTTTGGCAAATTAAATCGACATATATTGTCTATTTCGCCAACAAAGTCTGATTTTCTCAGACAATCAGACGGTGTAGCGAAGGGAATAACCTTCGCCTTACCTGGCTCTATATTGTAAAGCTTTTCTAGCTGCCTTTTCCCATACTCAGTCCCGGTAACAATAAAAGATGCTCGAGGTAGGCATTCCAGCAGTCTTTTTTCTCTGTTCCTCCATGCTCCTTGAAACTCCGGGAAAAACGGATAAACCCTATGTTGAACATCCCATACAGTCATGACATAGGGTATGCTCACTTCCTCCATTTCATATATAGGAAACCAGATTAGGTCTATTTCGAGGATTTCTGCTGTTACTTGTAAATTGGAGATTGAACGTCCTTTGTTTTTCAATTTCTTAGCCATCCTTCTAAGCAAGCTGGGGTTGGATAGCCGATGGTAGGGCAGGGAACCTGAGCGATGGTTGACATATCCTAAGATGATGATTTCATGCTGCTGGAGACTTTCAAAGGCCTCAAGAATAGAGTCCAGGTAAGTGAACCCTCCCCCTTCAGTGGGCGTAATAGTACCTGTGTAAATACCTACTTTCACCTCTTACTTAGAACCGTTATACCTGCCCATGACTCCTTTGTTGGGTATTCTTCACTCAACCATCCAGCGTGGTGTAAAATCTCAAAACCTACATTTGCAGCCATAAATTCGATTTCAGGTATAGAGAAATATCTCATCAGGTGGTGTTCATTAAAATGATCTAACCCACCTGATCTCTCCACATAAATATCGTATTCCACATCTACTTGATTTTGGTCAGATATATGATTAGAAGTTACGAGTTTGATCACTCGCTCCGGTTTATTGCCTTTAACATAATGTCTGTTTTCAGGCTTCAGGGTCAAAACTCCGGGACCATACCAATAGTCAAAGATAAAGAGCCCGCTTGGTTCCAATGCGCTATGTATTTTTTGAAAACTGTCGTGGAGCAACGCATTGCTTGACCAGTAACTTGCAACATGAAACAAGGCAGTTACAATGTCAAAGTCACTTTGGAAATCTATTTTATCAGATGATCCCACCAAAAATTCAGCCTGATTCCCATATAGACTCCTGGCCTTCTGTATCATCTGCTCAGATGTGTCCACTCCAGTGCATTTAAAAGAGTCAGAAAGCAAAGAAATATGCTTTCCAGTACCACAACCAATATCAAGGAGTGTAGTTGATTCTTTCTTCTGAAACCTTTTAATCAGACCTTTTATAAAATCTACTTCTTTAGAATAATTCTTATCAGCATAGAATAGGTCGTAGTACCTGCCATATGAATTAAAAATGTTCATGACTTTGAATCAACAAATTCATGAATGGAAGACGACACTTCTTTAATGTTGTCATCTGTGAGACCTAATCCGGAAGGGATGTAAAAGCCTCTATTGTATAGCTTTTCAGAGTTTTCTAATACTCTGTTATCAGTGAGATAATTGAATACGGGCTGCAAATGCAAGGGATAGAAAAATGGTCTGGTTCCAATTTTTTTAGAGGTAAGAAAGTCCTGCAAGTCCGTATTAGTGAAATTGGCCTGATCATTTAGCACTATTGGGTATACCCAATAAAGATTCTCTGCGAATTCATTTTTATCTTGAGGTAAAAGGAAACAGTCTAATTCCTTCAAGTATTTAGAATATAATTGACCAATTTCTCTTTTTCTGCTCAGATGTTCGTTGACTCGCTCGAGTTGAGCCAACCCTAAGGCGGCCTGCATATTCGTTAAGCGATAATTCCACCCTATTTCATTGTGGACAAATCTCCTTGTAGGCTGAAAACACAGGTTTCGAATGCTTTTACATCTTTCAGCCAGTTGTGGGTCATCTGTGCATACCATACCCCCCTCTCCGGTTGTGATATGCTTATTAGGATAGAAGCTGAATGTACTCAGTGAACCAAACGAGCCACATATTCGTCCTTTATAGGATCCACCAATAAGTTCTGCAGCATCTTCTATTAATATCAAGTTGTACTTTTCACACAGACACATGATGGGGTCCATATCGACAGGGAAGTTGTATATATGTGCTACAATTATTGCCCTTGTTTTATTTGTGATTTGGACTTCAATCGCGTTTACATCAACGTTGAACCCATGAGGTTCCGTATCGACAAAAACTGGCCGACCGCCTTGACGAATAACTGAATTAGCTGGAGAAATTATGCAAAAGGTCGGAACGATCACCTCGTCCCCAGGATTTAAATCAATTGCTTGCAATGCGATATCTAAAGCAGCTGAACCATTAGAAACGGCAATGCCAAAATCTCTATTCACGTATTTTGAAAAAGCCTGTTCGAATTGGCCAACAAAAGGTCCTTCACTTGATATCCAGCCCGTTTCTATACACTCGGTTACGTATTTCTTTTCATTTCCGTGAAGCAAAGGAGTATTTACAGGAATCATTTCAGTAGTTAATATAATCCCAATCTTCTATTTCTTTAACGAGCATTTTTCTTTCTAAATTTCTTGGAATGGCAAGAATTCTTTCAACTGCTATAGATGGAAGAATATCCGCATGACCTTCCGATTCTTTTACAAAAATGAAATTGAAACCAAGACGATTCGTTGCAACAAGGCGATATCCTTTCTCTTCCCCAAGTTTAATCATGGCCTTGGGGCTTGCACCATGATATTGAGCATGCTTACCGGGGTAGACATAATCTGGATCATACGGGACAACAATTGACCGATCCCCGAATTCAACATGTGTTTCAATTATTACAACTCGGGGATCTATTACTTCTATAGCCTTCCAAACCCAAAAATCGTTACCGTCAATATCAATGTTCAGCAAATCAATTTCTCCTCCAAGGCCTTCAGATTCAATAATATTATTGATATTCTCAGCATTTACCAATCCTTGCTTAAAAATAGGTGGGTGTAAAGCCGTGCGTATGTCGTTACGATAAAACTGTCTGCCTTTGTCAAGAATCGAATCATCTCCCTCAATGAAAAGGCCATGCCATCCCCAATTAATGGCCAGGTTCGCACAGTTGCTGTTAAGTGCGTCATTGGCACCAATATCAACGAAGATTTTAGTTTTGCTTCCTAATATGGTAAACAGATACAAAAGGATTCCATCTTCCTCGAATTGGCTGAATAACTTGAATCCAACTTCTTCAATGATAGGAACATTTCCATTAGCGATGGCTGATTTAAAAGTTTGCACAATTTGTACTTGATTCTGTTGATGGATCAAATCAAGTCTTTCATCTCTAGTTTCAATCGAGAACAGATTGTTTCCAATTTTTCTAAGAACGGATTTAATTAGTCTTATCATTATTAGAATCTCTGCTTGTCTTGATCTCCCATATAAGGGCCTTGTTTGACTTCTATCATCTCAGTAGCCTCTAACATTTCAAATCCGTGTCCGCCATTAGCTAACAAGATCACATCGCCAGTTTCCAGAACCTTTGATTCTAAAGGAGTTTTATCAAGATCATAAAAATTGATTTTAACCTTGCCTGATTTAATCAGCAGAACTTCTTGAGTCATGGTTACCTTCCTTTCATGAAGGATGTGCATGTGTGGTTCAATTTCATAACCTTTAGGTCTATTCATATATCCTAGTTGCTGCGAGAAATCATTTGGAGTAAAAAACTCAATTCCATCCCTTGTAAAGCTGGTTCTGATGATTAACGCAGCTAGTTCCATATTGCTTAGAAGAACCTTCTCTATCATAGTTTTATGCAAAAAGTTAAACCTTACTTGTCTGCTAGAAGTTAACCGGTTGATGTTTCTAAATCCGTGCCAAGGTTTTCAATATTGTTTAAAATCGAAAGTGCTGCATTTTAATCATGTCACTCCCTTAGACCTATTGCTATGATTGTTTTGTCATTGCACTGAGTATAGCTCCTTCAAATCTATACTTCAATTTACTGCTATTCGGCCCAATAAAAGGAGGATCAAGTGCATTACTCCAAGATCAGTTGATTTATCTTGGAGGTTCACAATCCTTTTAGTCATTTCATCACAAGATATGAAGGTTGTCTGGTCCATTTCAAAAGTTTGGGTCTAATAATGCAATTCCAATGATGAAGAATGAACCCTTTTAAGAAATTCAGTCGCTGACTTTCTTGCAAGTCAGGTGATTGTAAAGCCAATTTTAACCTCAAGAAAGAATAGAGCTTTCTTAAAAGGAAGATTATATCTAGTGAATTATTCCGAAGATGGACGTATGAGTAAGTTATTCCTTCTCGAAAAGACCTTTGAGCAAAGTACTCTATAGTCATGCGGATTTCAGAGACCTCATGTAATACACTAGCTTCAGGGTGATAGAGACACTTGAATCCATGTTGTTCTACATATTCAGAGATGTAAGATTCCCCATCACCCCTAAAATAGGCTTGGTGACCAGGCATGCCATCAGGGTGAAAGCCTTTCGCGTCAATCACTATGCTCTTTAATACAGAGAAGTTACATCCAAAAACGTAGTTTGGAGGAATTTCAATAAGTTCGTCTCCATGGTCAATTACACTAATTTCAGGGATCATCTTATCTTGCTCCCATCTATCTAAAATCCAATCTGGTGGATCAGAAAGAAAATTCGGCAATACCTTCCCTCCTACGAGTGCCGCTTCATAATCTTGAAAACTCTCAATTACGGCCTCCAGCCAACCCTTTTTGACGATGACGTCATCATCCAAATAAGAAATGATATCGAATTTGGACTCCATAAGACCTCTATTTCTTCCTTCATGAAGGCCTGGACTGAGCACCAGCACGTACCGGATATTTTCATGATTATCCTTAAAATCTGCCACAACCCGATCTGTGTCATCTGTGGAGTTATTGTCACAAATAATTAACTCAAATTTCTCTGTGTCGCAAGAGTCATAGATTGATTGTATCGTCAGGTTAAGACTAAAACATCTATTGTATGTGGGAATGACTATGGAAACCAACCTCTATTCTTTCTTAAATACGGGCCCAATATAAATTCGGAAGTGAATCAGATTGCTTTGCTATAGGCTTTATTTCATCCTCAATAACTCTTTGAACACCTTCAGCCCAACCAATATCATGAAAAATCACCCAAGCATCTTCCTTTAAGTATCCCTTCCAAGAATCCCAGTCTCCTTTGATTCCGTCATAAGAATGGTCTCCATCAAAAAAAATCAAATCAGCCTTCATATCAAAAGTCTTTGCTAACTCGATTGAATATCCTCTTTTCGGAACAATTCGATCTTTAAATCTCTTTGTATTTCTACAGAACTCTTCAAACGTATCTTTTCTTCCTTCAGTCATTGCATCATTTTGCCATGTGTCTATGCAATAAACTGTCCCTTTTTTTGCTCCAGAGGCCAGAAATATTGAGGAGGCCCCAATGAAACTTCCAATTTCCACACAGATACCGTTAGCCGGAATTTGGCCTGCCAAACCATGAAGTGCTTTTTTCTCTTCAAGCGTCAAGTGAGTAAATAGCGAATTCGCTTCATTCAATCGATTCTTGAAAAGCCAATATTTGGTTTCCCAATAAGAAAAATACTTCCTAACCCGCTTCACCTCTCATTTTTATGATCCGAGCCGGAACTCCAGCCACTATACTATACTCGGGTATTGATTTAGTGACAACCGATCCAGCACCAACCACGCTCCCCTTGCCAATTGAAACGCCATCAAGAATCTTTGATCCCGCTCCAATCCAAACATCGTCCATTATAGAAATTCCCTTTCGCGATTCTGGTTGCTCCATTATCGGTTTGCTCATATCTCGATAATCATGATTCGCAGGAATAATTACTGTATGGCATGCTATTCTCACTTTATTCCCGATTGTTAAACCCCCATGACCGTACAACACACAAAAAGGATTTATGCTACAATCATCTCCTATTTTAATATTTCCGCCATAAGTGAAAAGCATTGAATATTGGTGAATTTCGGTGTTGCTTCCAATTATTACTGACCCCCCGTTCAGTACCTGAATTTTTGCTTCAGGAGAAATCAATGTGCTTTTTCCTAATTCAATATTTCTATTAACAGAGTAGCGCAATCTATTAAGATTGAAATACATTTCTCAGCGTTTTCGTTATCAAGGATTTTTGTACAGATAATTGATGCAACATCCTCTTTTTTAAGCGGTCATGGCGGATTTTATTATATGCTATTCCATTTGATGGACTAGATAGCAAAGGGAAACTGAAATCCGAATCAAATTCTTCCCAACTATCAAATTTGACCTGAATTGAGGTCTTAAAATGTGTTCCAGAACCGTCCATGCCTATATTCCTAATCATCGATTTTCCTGGAAAAAGCCCATATTGGTCGTTGATAATTTGTGATATTAGCCAACGAATGTGCCACGAGTCATTATTACCACGTTCATTTTCAATTAACAGATTAATCCAGTCTTTTTCCAACCTTTTTCTTAGTGGATGTCCTCGAATCAATCTAATCAGTTCGGCAGAATCTGGTTCAAATAATTTCCATTTCTTTCTCCAGGTAGCCCACCCCCAACAATCACCCCCAGGAATTAGCATAAATTGTGGCAAGCCTATGATCGATCTCATCCAAGAATTTATAGATCCAACATTGGGGTGGTCGTTGTAAAAGTCCAAACCAGCATTCATATATTCAAGAAAACGAGGATGAGTCTCAATGTCATCTTCAAGTACAATTGTCGATGGATGATTTTTGAATGTTTCGTTAAGGCCAGAAATAATTGAGGTTGCAAGACCTAAGTTCGATCTCCTCTCAATAACAGTAAAAGTACCAAATGATTTCATCCATTCGGGCAACCGGATTAGCTCCCTAACTTGTCTCACCCCAGTTTCATCTTCCTTTGATTTAAATCCATCAGAATATACTATTACATCTGATTTGCTGGCTCCTACATTTCTAGCCAATGATTTTAACGTTCTTTGGGTATGTTCAGGTCTCTTGTAAACGAAAATTGAAATAGGAGATGTCAATTGATTCATACATTGAAATATGATGTAATTTAGCCAATACAGGACTTATAAAAGAATGTCTGATTAATGAATGGCTCATAATTTATTTGTAAGATTTTTGTTTTCATGCGTGCTCCTAGCACTTTCAGTACAATTGAGTGCGCAAGAGGCCAATTTCGACACTCCAAATGAAGTATGTATCGGTGAGAGTTTAGTAATTGATAACTTTTCGGTAAATGCTTCTGCCTATGAATGGGACTTCTGTGAAGGTGATCTTGCGTTGACACCTACAGCCAATGCTGCACTCTCCGTGCCTAGTGCTACTGACTATGTAGGGTTAGAGTTAGTTCATAGTGACGAAGGATGGTTCGGATTCGTATCCAGATTCGGCAATGTAGTCAACAGAATCAGCTTCGGTACAAATCTTACTAACCCTGCGCCTTCCGTTGAGCAGTTGGATTTAAGTGGGGTATCTCTGGGCAACACATACAAAATCAGTATTGTCAAACATCAGAACAATTGGGTAGGTGTGCTGAGCAACTTTAATGGTTCCCTCATTAAACTAGATTTTGGCGAAAGCCTTTCGAATGAACCCATTGTTACACCGATCACCTTCACTCCGATAAATCCAAATACCAGAATGATTGATGTGGTCGAACATTTTGGTAACTTCTATGGATTGCTTGCTAATGGCACTAACCGGGTATCCCTTATTTCTTTTGGGACTTCTATTGGTAACTCGGCTACTGGAAGTCCAATAACTATTTCAGGATCCCCTACTGGTGTTAAACTATTCTTCGAACAAACCACAGGTATTTGGCATGGGTTTATTTCAGCTGGAAATATCACTCATTTAACTTTTGGGAATGGGATAGATCAGCCTCCGACCATTAATCAACAACTAATTCTCGATACCCCTATCAATGATGCCACTGACATGAACCTATTTGTCGATCAAGGCATATTCTACCTCATCTCAGGGTCTACATCCGGCAATCTGAAAGTTGTGGATCTGGGTACTGATTTATCGCTTAACTCCGGTAACATTATCACCTCTGACAAACTTGGCGTTTTCTCCGCCAACTTATTTGCTATCAACGGAGTGAAAAATGAAAGTGAATACACATTCTTTGGAATGAACCAATCCAGCCAGCAATTGCAGCGGATATCTTTCCCCAATCCATGTTTTGCAAATACCTCAACTAGTGACGAATCACATCCTACAAATATTAGCTTCTCTCAAGATGGATCCTACTCAATTACCCTCACAGCATTTAACGATCTGGGAAGAAGTAGTTATCTGACCAAATCTGTCAATGTTTCTCCATCGTTTGCCCCCGACATCAGCTTTAGCTCGTCAAACAATTGCATTGACAGTGAAAACTCATTCATTGTTATCAACAACTCTAATAATATTGATGCCTACTCCTGGGACTTTGATAACGACGGCACTGAAGATAGTGACCTTCAAAACCCCTCCTTCCAATTCCCTGCAACCGGAAGCTATACTACCCGACTTGATGTAGAAGCATCCAACGGCTGCAACAACTTCGCCACCCAGGAGATAACCATCTATGACTCACCTATTACGGATTTTTCCCTCTCGGGGACGACTTGTACTAACACTGATATCACTATTACCAATTCTACAATTGTGGATTCTCAGGCTCCTATTGAATGGAGTTGGGATTTTGATAATGACGGTCAGGAAGATAGCTCTGAAAAAAATCCTGTTTTTCGGTTTGATGAGCCTGGATCAAAATCATTAAGCCTAACAGCAACGCTCGCTGATGGTTGCGCTGACTCTTATATTGAAATAGTCAACGTACTTGACGGACCTATTGCCTCTTTTGATTGGACGAATAACTGCTTTGAAGAACCTGTTCAATTTATCAACCAATCAGATGTCGGGACTAATATTAATTATGAATGGAGCTTTGGTGATGAAATCCCGACCAGCACTTTATTCGAACCCACGCATTCATATGCGCAAGGTGGTCAATACATCGTATCACTAAACGTCAGTGATGAAAACTGTACAAGTACATCTTCTAAGGTATTGAATGTAAATGATGGTTCATTAGCCGATTTTGTCGTTCCTGATAACCTAGTAGAAAACATTAACTATACGTTCGAAGGCATTGATCAAACCTTGGACGGTGATCAAATTATTGATTGGCTTTGGACAGTTAATGAAAATAATTTCTCTGAAGAACAGTCAACTTTATTATCATTTGGTCAACCTGGGCAATTCGATGTTCAATTGGCCATCGAAACATCTCAGGATTGCTCTTTTGAGGTGAATAAGGAAGTCACAGTACAGGAAGCAGTGTTCCCTAACGTGGACTTCAGCATACAAAGTGATATTTGTATTGGACAAAATTTAGAAATTGAGAACAACTCATCCAACGCCACTTCATACCTGTGGGACTTCTGTGAAGGTGATCTTGCGTTGACACCTACAGCCAATGCTGCACTCTCCGTGCCTAGTGCTACTGACTATGTAGGGTTAGAGTTAGTTCATAGTGACGAAGGATGGTTCGGATTCGTATCCAGATTCGGCAATGTAGTCAACAGAATCAGCTTCGGTACAAATCTTACTAACCCTGCGCCTTCCGTTGAGCAGTTGGATTTAAGTGGGGTATCTCTGGGCAACACATACAAAATCAGTATTGTCAAACATCAGAACAATTGGGTAGGTGTGCTGAGCAACTTTAATGGTTCCCTCATTAAACTAGATTTTGGCGAAAGCCTTTCGAATGAACCCATTGTTACACCGATCACCTTCACTCCGATAAATCCAAATACCAGAATGATTGATGTGGTCGAACATTTTGGTAACTTCTATGGATTGCTTGCTAATGGCACTAACCGGGTATCCCTTATTTCTTTTGGGACTTCTATTGGTAACTCGGCTACTGGAAGTCCAATAACTATTTCAGGATCCCCTACTGGTGTTAAACTATTCTTCGAACAAACCACAGGTATTTGGCATGGGTTTATTTCAGCTGGAAATATCACTCATTTAACTTTTGGGAATGGGATAGATCAGCCTCCGACCATTAATCAACAACTAATTCTCGATACCCCTATCAATGATGCCACTGACATGAACCTATTTGTCGATCAAGGCATATTCTACCTCATCTCAGGGTCTACATCCGGCAATCTGAAAGTTGTGGATCTGGGTACTGATTTATCGCTTAACTCCGGTAACATTATCACCTCTGACAAACTTGGCGTTTTCTCCGCCAACTTATTTGCTATCAACGGAGTGAAAAATGAAAGTGAATACACATTCTTTGGAATGAACCAATCCAGCCAGCAATTGCAGCGGATATCTTTCCCCAATCCATGTTTTGCAAATACCTCAACTAGTGACGAATCACATCCTACAAATATTAGCTTCTCTCAAGATGGATCCTACTCAATTACCCTCACAGCATTTAACGATCTGGGAAGAAGTAGTTATCTGACCAAATCTGTCAATGTTTCTCCATCGTTTGCCCCCGACATCAGCTTTAGCTCGTCAAACAATTGCATTGACAGTGAAAACTCATTCATTGTTATCAACAACTCTAATAATATTGATGCCTACTCCTGGGACTTTGATAACGACGGCACTGAAGATAGTGACCTTCAAAACCCCTCCTTCCAATTCCCTGCAACCGGAAGCTATACTACCCGACTTGATGTAGAAGCATCCAACGGCTGCAACAACTTCGCCACCCAGGAGATAACCATCTATGACTCACCTATTACGGATTTTTCCCTCTCGGGGACGACTTGTACTAACACTGATATCACTATTACCAATTCTACAATTGTGGATTCTCAGGCTCCTATTGAATGGAGTTGGGATTTTGATAATGACGGTCAGGAAGATAGCTCTGAAAAAAATCCTGTTTTTCGGTTTGATGAGCCTGGATCAAAATCATTAAGCCTAACAGCAACGCTCGCTGATGGTTGCGCTGACTCTTATATTGAAATAGTCAACGTACTTGACGGACCTATTGCCTCTTTTGATTGGACGAATAACTGCTTTGAAGAACCTGTTCAATTTATCAACCAATCAGATGTCGGGACTAATATTAATTATGAATGGAGCTTTGGTGATGAAATCCCGACCAGCACTTTATTCGAACCCACGCATTCATATGCGCAAGGTGGTCAATACATCGTATCACTAAACGTCAGTGATGAAAACTGTACAATTACATCTTCTAAGGTATTGAATGTAAATGATGGTTCATTAGCCGATTTTGTCGTTCCTGATAACCTAGTAGAAAACATTAACTATACGTTCGAAGGCATTGATCAAACCTTGGACGGTGATCAAATTATTGATTGGCTTTGGACAGTTAATGAAAATAATTTCTCTGAAGAACAGTCAACTTTATTATCATTTGGTGAACCTGGGCAATTCGATGTTCAATTGGCCATCGAAACATCTCAGGATTGCTCTTTTGAGGTGAATAAGGAAGTCACAGTACAGGAAGCAGTGTTCCCTAACGTGGACTTCAGCATACAAAGTGATATTTGTATTGGACAAAATTTAGAAATTGAGAACAACTCATCCAACGCCACTTCATACCTGTGGGACTTCTGTGAAGGTGATCTTGCGTTGACACCTACAGCCGATGCTGCACTCGCTGTTCCTAGTGCTACTGACTATGTAGGGTTAGAGTTAGTTCATAGTGACGAAGGATGGTTCGGATTCGTATCCAGATTCGGCAATGTAGTCAACAGAATCAGCTTCGGTACAAATCTTACTAACCCTGCGCCTTCCGTTGAGCAGTTGGATTTAAGTGGGGTATCTCTGGGCAACACATACAAAATCAGTATTGTCAAACATCAGAACAATTGGGTAGGTGTGCTGAGCAATTTTAATGGTTCCCTCATTAAACTAGATTTTGGCGAAAGCCTTTCGAATGAACCCATTGTTACACCGATCACCTTCACTCCGATAAATCCAAATACCAGAATGATTGATGTGGTCGAACATTTTGGTAACTTCTATGGATTGCTTGCTAATGGCACTAACCGGGTATCCCTTATTTCTTTTGGGACTTCTATTGGTAACTCGGCTACTGGAAGTCCAATAACTATTTCAGGATCCCCTACTGGTGTTAAACTATTCTTCGAACAAACCACAGGTATTTGGCATGGGTTTATTTCAGCTGGAAATATCACTCATTTAACTTTTGGGAATGGGATAGATCAGCCTCCGACCATTAATCAACAACTAATTCTCGATACCCCTATCAATGATGCCACTGACATGAACCTATTTGTCGATCAAGGCATATTCTACCTCATCTCAGGGTCTACATCCGGCAATCTGAAAGTTGTGGATCTGGGTACTGATTTATCGCTTAACTCCGGTAACATTATCACCTCTGACAAACTTGGCGTTTTCTCCGCCAACTTATTTGCTATCAACGGAGTGAAAAATGAAAGTGAATACACATTCTTTGGAATGAACCAATCCAGCCAGCAATTGCAGCGGATATCTTTCCCCAATCCATGTTTTGCAAATACCTCAACTAGTGACGAATCACATCCTACAAATATTAGCTTCTCTCAAGATGGATCCTACTCAATTACCCTCACAGCATTTAACGATCTGGGAAGAAGTAGTTATCTGACCAAATCTGTCAATGTTTCTCCATCGTTTGCCCCCGACATCAGCTTTAGCTCGTCAAACAATTGCATTGACAGTGAAAACTCATTCATTGTTATCAACAACTCTAATAATATTGATGCCTACTCCTGGGACTTTGATAACGACGGCACTGAAGATAGTGACCTTCAAAACCCCTCCTTCCAATTCCCCGTAACCGGACACTATACTACCCGACTTGATGTAGAAGCATCCAACGGATGCACCAACTCTACCACCCAAACCATCACCATCTATGACCCTCCCATCGCCAGCTTCCAGGAAGCAGATCAGGCTTATTGCGCAGATGATGAGATCCTACTGACGAATACTTCCGCCTTCGATGGGCCGGATAGCGTGGTGACCTATCACTGGCTTACCACCACCCAGAGCTTTACCGCAACAGGAGACACGAGTGTGGTATTTAGCGAAGCGGGAGAACAGCCCATCCGCCTGACGGCTAGCATCCCAGGCTGTGAAAGTGACACGCTCAGAACGATCTCCGTCAATGCCTCTCCGGAAGTAGCCTTTGACTGGCAGAACGACTGCTTAGGTCAAGAGACGCTGTTCATCAATGAGACCAGTGGTAATGGTGTGGAGAGCTATCTCTGGGACCTTGGAGATGGTACTTCGGCGACTATCAACGAACCGAGCTATACCTACCAGGCACCAGGCAAATATCCGGTCAGTCTAACTGCCACCAACGATTTGAGTTGCTCAAGTACCGAGGTAGATACATTGGTCATCCACGCACTTCCTGAGGTGGGGTTTGAAGTAGAGCTGGCCTGTGCAGATCAACCGGTCAGGTTCATTGATACCACCATGGTACAGGATGCCAATATCACCCAGTGGGAATGGGTATTTGCTGATCAGGGTACCTCTAGTGAGCAGAACCCGGAGTTTACTTTCTCTGCTCCGGGCGAATATGAAATCGAGCTGACCGCTTCCAGCAATTTTGAATGTGTGGGTACCACCACTACGGTTATTCAGGTGCTTAAGGCACCTGCCCCTTCCATCGCTGTGGAGCAAGGGTGTCTCGGTGATCCCGTATTGTTAACTGACAACACGACGCAGGATGAAGACAATCTTATCACCGGCTATTTATGGGAGATCGAAGACCTTATCTTCGAAAATGACTCTGTCAGCTATGACTTCCCTGGACCAGGTACTTATCCTGTTCTCCTGACCGTCGACTATGAAAACCTTTGCTCAGTGACAACCACCACAGAAGTCATCATCGAGGAGCCCATTGCGGTAGCCTTTGAGCATACTACTGCCTGTGACAATGATTTTGCGCAGTTTATCGACCGCTCAGTCGCTCCTGGCGACTCAATCATCTCACGTACCTGGGACTTTGCCGGTCTGGGCACTGCCAATGGCCCTACCACCTTTTTCAATTTTGCGGTAGCGGGTACGTATGATGTCTCGCTGACCGTCACTACACTCAAAGGCTGCACCGCTACCAGCACCCAGGAGGTGGTCGTCAACGCATCTCCTATTGCGGACTTCTCACCTTCGACCAACTTCGGGCCTCCACCATTGGAGGTAAACTTCTTCAATCGTAGTGAGGGCGCCACTGACTATCTATGGTTTGTGGAGCCTTCCACCCAGCCCATCTCGAGTGAGGAGGATGCCAGTTACACCTTCACAGAACTGGGCACTTATACCGTCACATTAATTGCGCGCAATGCCGTCGGCTGCACGGATACGACAAGCCAGTCCATACGGGTGGACTTTCCGCTTTACGACCTATCTATTGACAACATCCAGACGGAGGTAGTAGGCGATAAGATCAATATCATCGTCCGCGTCACCAACTATGGCACCATCGACATCAACGGTTTTGACATCAACATCGACTTGCCGGGTGGCATTTCCCTATCGGAACCGTTTGATCAGCCGATTCTACATCAGACCAGCATCGTCCAGACACTCAACACACAGCTACCTGCCGATACGCCGCTTGAGCAAATCTGCATTAGCCTTCCAGCGACCTATGACACCTTTGCTGATGAGCGCCCTGACAACAATGAGGCGTGTGCCAGCTTCAGGTTTACTGCGTTATTCACCGATCCCTATCCTAATCCCAGCGCCTCCAGTACGCGCATTGATATTACCCTACCGGAATCTGCTCCGGTGGTCATGGAGTTGGTCAGCCTTGGCGGGCAGGTCGTCCGTCGTGCGGCTTTCAATGACCTATCGGAAGGATTGAACCCCGTCTATCTGGACGTTTCCAACTTACCTTTTGGAGTTTATCAGCTGAGGTTTATTCATCAGGATGGGGTGACGATGAAGAGGGTATTGGTACGGGAATGAACTTGTGGGCAGTCATATGAGTATAGTGCCTTCGTATTGCGACAGTCCGACTGAAGATATAAGTGCGTAGAAAACTCATCCGACCACTTCTTCACTGCGTTGAAAGCATTTTCCTTCCTCTTCTGCACCGGTCGCTGCAGTACTTCACTTCCTCCCAGCAGGTCTTCCATTTCTTGCGCCAAGCGAAGGGTCGACCGCAAGTGGCACAGGTCTTTTGAGGTAAATGCTGCTTTTTCACCCTGCGAAAACAAGTTTCTCCCCACTCTTGTTTCACTCCTATGGTACACCTATCTGACATAGACATTGATCGTATCATTGAGATGGCATGGGAGGATCGTACGCCTTTTGATGCTATAGAGGCACAGTTTGGCCTACCGGAAAAAGAGGTCATCAAGCTGATGCGGCGGGAGATGAAGCCTTCGAGTTTCCGAATGTGGCGAGCGCGGGTACAAGGGCGTAGCGCTAAGCATAAAATGCTGAGTCAGGTGGATGATCAGCGGTTTAAATGTAGCAGACAGAGGAGCATCAGTGGGAATGAGGTGAGTAAGCGGAGAAGGTGGTAGGTTTCAAATTGAGAGTTGAGAATGGATAATTGAAAATGTCTGTAGCCCAGCAGTCTGCTAGATTAGGGAGACATCTTGGCTTACGCTCGATGTGACGCGGGTATGGGGGCTTAGTCTTCAAGATGTCAAAAGAAGCTTAAGACTGCCGCGCATTTCCTATTGAAATGCTCGCAGTGACGGATAGTTTGTTTGGGCTTGGGGTTAGTTGGGGTGGTGAAAGTCCTGCTATATGTATCAAATCCCAGCCTCGGCTGGCAGGTCTACGCGATGAGTTGCGGAAGATAGATTATAGTTGAAAATGGATGATTGGAAATCAGCTAGCGGGTCTACATCATTACTTTTAGCGCTGGACTTACATAGGATAGGTTAGATGATGCATCAAAATCCCCGGAACAGTCATGCCGGAGGCATCCTATACTTCACGCAGTTTTTTTGATCGCCATGACGGGACTTTCTCAGCTTTGAGCGTGGTGCACCGACGGACGGTTATGCGAGAAATGTTCCAATTTGTGTTCCACTATATTGATTCTAAGACTGCCGCGTATTTCTTGACGAAATGCTCGCAGGGACGTATAGTTTGAGAAAGTCCTTTAATGAATGTTTGACCAAGAGCAGTCTGTGCCAGAGTTAGGAGACATCTCGGCTGGCGCTCGATGTGACATGGGTATGGGAGCTTAGTCTTCAAGGTGTCAAAAGAAGCTTAAGACTGCCGCGCATTTCCTATTGAAAAGCTCGCAGTGACGAATAGTTTGAGTAAGTCCTTTAATGAATGTTTGACCGAGAGCCCTCCGTGTGCCAGAGTTAGGAGACATCTCAACTTGCGCTCGATGTGACGAGGGCGTGGGGGATTAAGGCTGAGAGTCATCCAATAGGCCTGCCAGCCGAGGCTGGGATCTTATCTTAACGTCAGTTCGATATAAGAGAGTCAATTTTTATTCAAAAATGGCACGAATAGTCTCCTTTAGAGAGGAGCAAGAGGTGGGTCAATAATCAAATTGTCATTTTTGAATCAAAATTGACATAAAGAGAAAATGATTTCTCAAAACCCACCCCCAACCCCTCCAGGGATGGGATTGATGGCATTTTCTCTTTACTCTTACATCGAACTCAGGTTATCTTAACTCTATTGTCAAAAGATGTCACTGAATCTGGAGATGGCCTCACACAAAATTATTTTTGATGGGTTCTCAAAACTCATCTTATGGCTACATCAAGAATTCATCAAGTGACTGGCTTTGGCCTGTTCATAATTTGTGCAATAGTTTATGGTCTCACGGTTGAGCCGACGGCTAGTTTTTGGGACTGTAGCGAATTCATAGCTGCGGCGTACAAACTGCAAATACCGCATCCCCCAGGCCCGCCGGTTTTTCTTTTGCTCGGGCGGCTCTTCAGTCTCTTCGCCGTTGATCAGTCTTCGATTGCGCTAGCCGTCAATTTCCTCAGTGTCCTGAGTAGTGCTGCCACGATCATGTTTATGTACTGGACAGTCGTAATGATGGCTAGCAAGGTGACCCAAAACACTACTTCACAATTGATCATCGGATTGATTAGCGCTTTGTCATTTGCTTTCACCGACACTTTCTGGTTTTCAGCAGTAGAAGCTGAGGTCTATGCACTTTCGCTCTTTTTCATGTCGATTTCCTTCTGGGCGATCCTGAAATGGGAGAAAATAGAAGATGAGGCCCAGGCCAATCGCTGGCTGATCTTCATTGCCTACCTCATCGGCTTGTCGATCGCCGTGCATCCCTTAAGTCTACTGACATTGCCATCCATAGCCTTGGTGTACTATTTCAAGAGATTCAAATACTCCCTCGGTGGGCTGGCAGTCGCGTTGATTGCCGGAGGTGGACTGATCCTTTTTACTATGTATGGCCTGAGGGTAGGCATCATCAGCCTGATTGCGCAGCTTGAGATGTTTTTTGTCAACAGTCTTGAGCTGCCCTTCTCTTCTGGG
Organism: Cyclobacteriaceae bacterium; assembly: GCA_965229505.1. GTDB lineage: Bacteria > Bacteroidota > Bacteroidia > Cytophagales > Cyclobacteriaceae > UBA6059. The sequence goes on along the minus strand of OZ245881.1, from coordinate 2,593,593 downwards.
GCTATCGTCGGTGCGGCGGTCATCATTGGCGGGATGATTTATCTGCTATCGCAAACTCAGGCGCGATTCAAAGTACACCTTAACACAATACTTCTTGCCGTCTGCTTTTTGAGCATTGGCTATAGTTCGTACAGTCTCATTCTGATAAGGTCAGCCAAGGATCCGCTGATCGACATGAACAACCCGCAGAACCTGCCCAACTTCATTTTCTATCTGGATATGCTGCAGTATGGCACGCGACCTTTGGCCTATGGTGAGCATTTTGATGCCAAGGTGGTCGGTGAGCAAGTCGGCAACAAGATCTATCGTAAGACTAACGAGCGCTACGAACTGGCTGACGTCATGCCCGCTTACCAATATGCCAAGGAAGATCTCACTGTTTTTCCGCGCATGTACAGCTCCAGACCTGACCATCAGCAGGCCTACCGGCAAATCTCCGGTCTTCCGGTAGGTGCACAACCCACGCTGACAGATCACATCTCCTATTTTTGGAATCATCAGGTAGGATTTCAATATCTGCGGTACTTCTTGTGGAATTTTTCCGGTAGGGAGTCAGATGTGCAAGGAGCAGGCTGGCTCTCTCCAATGGCAGAAAATGAAGGTCTTCCCTACTCGCTAGCGCAAAACAAAGGCAGGAACAACTACTGGATGCTGCCGCTTGTCTTCGGACTACTCGGAGCGGTCTACCTGGCTAAAAAATCTCCTCAAGCGTTTCTGCCGGTCTTAATCCTGTTTGTAATCACGGGGATCAGTTTGGTGGTTTATGTTAATGCCCCGCCTACAGAACCACGTGAGCGTGACTACATCTATGTTGGGAGTTTTTATGCTTTTGCATTGACCATCGGCTTTGGAGCTTTGCTGGTCAAAGACGCCATCAGTAGAATTGTCAGGCAGCCGATTATTGCGGTAGCGGTAGCAGGGGTCACAGGGCTCTCAGTGCCTGTGATACTTGTCCTTGAAAACTGGGATGATCATGATCGATCCGGACGGTACTACTCGACTGACTCGGCGATTAATCATCTTGCTTCCTGCAAGGAAAATGCCATCCTGATTACCGGTGGTGATAATGACACCTATCCGCTTTGGTACGCGCAGGATGTAGAGGGCTATCGGACGGATGTGCGGGTGATTGTCACCACGCTATTCAATACGGAGTGGTACATCGATCAGATGTTGCGCATCTCTTATGAGTCTGAGCCGCTACCCTTCTCTATCGACAATGAGTTGTATCGACGGGGCGGTCTCATCGATTATGTCCCCGTCGTGGACAACCCTGGCGTGAAAGGCGATGCTATTAATCTCAATCAGTACCTGAAACTTGTCCGACAAAAGCACAAAGGTCTGACGATCACTGCAGGAAGTGGACAGGAGTATATGTCCATTCCTACCAAAAAAGTCTTCCTGAATATTGGTGCCACTGATGAGAAAAGCATCATCCCCGATACTATGCAACACCTAAAAAGCAATCGCATGGTATTTGAAATCAAAGGCAATGGCTTGCAGAAAGCGGACCTGATGCTCCTTGACATGATCGCCACCAACAACTGGAAGCGACCTATTTACTTCACCCATACGGGGCTGTCCAATATCAATTTTAACCTGAAACCTTATGTGGTGCAGGAAGGGCTGACTTATCGTCTACTGCCTATCGTCAATCCTGACCCTGACAACATTCCGGTAGATACTAAGGTGATGTACACTAACATGATGGAGAAGTTTCAGTGGAGAGGGCTCAATGACAGTAGCATCTATTATAGTGACTACTACCAAGCCCAACTGATTAATCCTCGCATTGCCTTCAATCGACTGGCGGCTACATTGATTGAGGAAGGTGACAAGTCAAAAGCACTTGCTGTTTTGGAGAATAGCCTGTACTTAATTCCTGATGATACCATTCCGTATGATTTCTCGGCTGTGCAGACGAGCGATCTACTGGCCATGATGGGCGAAAAAGATAAGGCGCTGCATATCACGGATACGCTGGTAAAGCGAGCAGATCATGATATCAATTACTATCTATCCGACCATCAAAAGTATGCTCAAGAAATACGACGGGAGCTTACCATGATCAACTACTGCGCCCAAATCATGACACGTCACGGAGAACGGGAACATTCCGGTAGGTACAAAGCCGTGCTCGACCGTCAAATCGCGGCGCTTTCCAAGGCTGGATAAATGGCTGATTCAAGCCAGTAATTTGTTGATTCTTACTAATTTCGCGTGCAACTTATCAGCATCGTGACGAGTATCCGTCCGATGTACTTCAGAACTAAAAACAGGTTAAATGCAGGATTACAGAAAGGTAAATGTCATAACGGGGTGGATTATGTTCCTCATTTCTGCTGTGGTCTATTTCCTAACCGTAGAACCTACCGCCAGCTTCTGGGATTGTGGGGAGTTCATCGCCGTATCCTATAAGCTCGAAGTACCTCACCCTCCCGGTGCGCCATTATTCTTGTTGATCGGGAGGCTTTTCTCCTTTCTGGCATTGAATAATACCGAGCAAGTCGCTTTCATGATCAACATGGTCAGCGTGCTGAGCAGTGCCTTTACCATACTATTCCTCTTTTGGTCGGTTACTCACCTTGCTAAGAAACTCTTCTCTGAAACGCTCAGTGGCGCAGACACATTGGCCATTATGGGAGCAGGTAGCGTGGCAGCTTTGGCCTATACTTTCTCGGATTCATTCTGGTTTTCGGCTGTAGAGGCTGAGGTATATGCCATGTCTTCCTTCTTTACCGCTTTCGTGGTTTGGGCCATATTGAAATGGGAAAATATCGAAGATGAAGCTGATCGCAACAAATGGATGGTGCTGATCGCCTTCATGATGGGCCTCTCTATCGGCGTACACTTGTTGAACCTTGTCGCTATCCCTGCCCTGGGCTTGATCGTTCTTTACAAGTATCGTGAGCAGATCTCTACCAAGGGTATTGTTACCACAATGCTCGCCAGTGGCGCTATCATCCTAGTGATCATGTATGGCGTGATCCCTGGCTTGCCAAGTATTGCGGGATCATTTGAGGTGTTCTTTGTCAACAGCCTTGGCATGCCCTTTGGCTCTGGTGCTGCGACATTCGCCATCCTCTTTCTTGGCGTGGTGGCCTATGGTGTCTACTACACCCAGCTCAAGGGCATGGTATGGCAGAACACCGTGATGCTTTCTTTCGCTTTTATCTTAATCGGCTACTCTGCCTACTCTATTGTACTCATCCGCTCTGCCTATAATCCTCCAATCGATGAGAATAATCCGGAGAACGCGCTGAGCTTCGTTTCATACCTGAAACGTGAGCAGTACGGGTCTCGACCATTGGTGCATGGCCAGTACTATACCGCTCAGATCGTAGAGCAAAAGAAAGGTGAACCAATACTACGCAAGGGTGATGATGAGTACGAAATCACCGACTACAAGGTCGACTATGTCTATGACCCTCAGCACACAACCATCCTACCCAGGATGTATAGCTCTGCGGGGAGTCATGTGCAGCGCTATCGCGAAATCACAGGGCTGAAGCAGGGTGAAAAACCAACTTTTATCGATAACCTCAGCTTTATGTTCAAGCATCAGCTTGGTCATATGTACATGCGCTACTTCCTGTGGAATTTTGCAGGCAGAGAGTCGGATATTCAGAATGCCGACTGGATGAGCATCAATGATGCTTTCAAAGAAGTACCCAGCGAACTAGCTGAAAACAAAGGGCGCAATAACTATTTCATGATCCCGCTACTTCTAGGTATCATAGGACTGTTTTACCAGTATCGAAAAGACGGAAAGAATTTTGCGGTAGTGGCGTTGCTCTTTTTCTTGACAGGAGCCGCCCTGGTACTCTACCTTAATTCACCACCCGTAGAGCCTCGTGAAAGGGACTATATCTATGCCGGCTCTTATTATGCATTTGCCTTCTGGATAGGTTTTGCTGTACTGGCATTTTATGACTTGCTTAAAAAAGCGATGAAGGGTGCTGCAGCGCCAGCCATCGCAACGGTACTTTGTCTTTCTGCACCAGTCATCATGGCGGTAGAGAACTGGGATGATCATGATCGCTCTGACCGATATTTCTCTGTTGATTCTGCTAAGAACTTCCTTGCTAGCTGCGCACCTAATGCCATCATCTTCACGGGTGGTGATAATGACACATTCCCATTATGGTATGCTCAGGAGGTCGAAGGCTTCCGTACTGACGTACGCGTAGTTGTATTGAGCTACTTCAACACCGACTGGTACATCGAGCAGATGACCCGTCAGGCGTATGAGTCTGACCCGCTACCCTTTACACTGAGCCTGGAGGACTATATCCAGGGAGGACCTAATGACTACCTACCGGTGGTCGAGAACCCTAGCGTCAAAGGTGCCATCAACGTGAAGCAGTACCTCAAACTGCTGAAAGATAATCACCCGGCACTTCGCGTACCCACGAGCATCAGCAGCTACAATTCTGTTCCTGCTAAGTCAATGTTTATGGCCGTCGACACAGCAGATGTTCTGAGCAAAGGAATCATACCAAATGATATGAGGGATTTAATGACCAGCAGGATGTCCTGGAACATTAAGGGTAGCGGCCTGGAAAAGAAGGATCTGGCGATCATCGACTTTATTGCCTCCAACAACTGGGAGCGCCCAATCTATTTTAATAACACCTCACTTGCCGGAGTAAATGTTGATCTGCGCAGATATGTGGTACAGGAAGGCACAGCTTATAGATTACTACCCATCGAAAATCCTGACCCTTCTCAATTGCTTGTCAATGCCGACATCATGTATGACAACTTAATGAACAACTTCTACTGGAGAGAGCTTGATAACCCTAATGTCTACTATTCTGAAGACTACAGAAACTTTGTCCTCAACCACCGTGCTACATTCAACACCCTGGCAACTGAGCTAATGGCTGAAAATCGATACAGCGAGGCTAGAGAGGCGCTCCTTAAGTGTATCGAGTTGATTCCAGATGAGTCTATCCGATTTGATCATTTCACCGTACAGCAGGTAGGAATGCTTCTGAGAGTTGGGGAAGAGGAGTTGGCGAATCAAATAGCGGAAGTCACCAGTGCCCGAGCTGATGAGATGCTGACTTACCTCTTTGAGAACAACATCAATGACACCTACCAAATTCAGCGTAACCTCATTTCACTGAATGAGCTCTCCAGGGCATTTAATAGCGTGGGTGAAACGGAGAAGGCGACTGAGTATCAGCAGATTTTCAGAAAGCACTACGGGGTGTCTCAGCAGTAATAAGAATTGACAATGCATGATTGATAATTGAAAATGATCCACCATGCATTGTTGAATAAACTCCGAGCTAATAGCACTAGAAACTTGATCTGGTAAGAAACTTAGATGGTCGTCACGAATCAGATAGGCTGCCGCGAAAGAGAGTAAGCTTTACTTCTTCAAGAACTTAAAGGCTTTTTTGTAGCGTGAGATCTCATCTTTCACTACGAGGAAATAGTATCCAGTAGCAAAATTTTTCACGGGGATTCGGTAAAGGTTGTAGCCGATCTCCTCAGGATCAATGGTGACCTGATTTCCGATGAGGCTGTGCATTTCGAATTCCGTATCTACCAAATCTGAATTTTGAATTTCTACGATTAGAAATTCGACAGCTGGATTAGGATAAACCTCAATCTGATTTTTGATATCGATGGAGGCTTGCTGAAGAATGGGGTTTTCAGCCTGGAGGTTGCTAGAAGACTGATCTTGTCCAGACGCACTCCATGTGATGGAGAGCAGTATCAAAAGGGACAATATGTAGGAAACAGGTTTCAAATCAGTCTGGCAACTATACTTGTTACATAAATTAATACAAATAACGGAAAAAAAATACCCTGGTTCGACCTTTGTTATGAAATTTTTGTGTGATTCTTTCGTTAAGCCGCCACTTCAAGTTTTTCCAAATATTAATATCCCAATAACAAAAAGGGTGCCGCTTATAATGCCAGGCTGGAAAAAGCTTGCGGAAGTTCCTCGATAATATCAGAGGCGATGAGTGATGGTTGTCCCAATCTGCTTGCCGCCAAGTCTCCCGCACTACCATGAAGGTATACTCCTAATTGCAACGCTTCCAGTGCATTATACCCTTGGGCTAGCAGACCCGTAACAACTCCGGTGAGCACATCCCCGCTACCCGCAGTGGCCATACCAGGATTGCCGGTACTGTTATAATATGTGCTTCCTTCCGGCGCAGCTATGGCAGAATGTGCGCCTTTGACCAGCAAATTCAAATTGTATTTTACGGCTAACTGCTGTTGTTTTTCCAAGCGCTCAAAAGAATCAGAATAATTTCCTCCAAGCCGTTGAAACTCCTTGGGATGAGGAGTGAGTATGGAGTTCGCTGGGATCGAATGTAGTAACTCTGGATTAGCACTAATAAGGTTGAGTGCATCAGCGTCGATGACCATTGGTGTTTCTATTTCATGTAGTAGGGCAGTCAACATTTGAAGGGTCTGTTGATCCTGACCAATACCTGGTCCAATGGCTATGGTGTCAAAAGCATCCAATTCCTTTGGAAGTGCTGTTAAGCAATCCATATCGGGATCAGTCAAGACCATCGCTTCCGGAATAGAAGATTGCATTACATCCAGCCCTATACCCGGCACATACACTGTGAGCAAACCAGCTCCTGCTCGTAAGCACGCCCTTGCGGATAGTACTGCCGCTCCCATTTTGCCCTTACTCCCTGCGATGAGTAATACTTTCCCAAAGTCACCTTTGTGCGAAAACTTCTTTCGTGACTTTAGCAATGCCCTTGCAAAACCTCTGTCCATATAGTGCTTGGTTGAGGGTGCGGCCTGGATAAATTGGGTAGACAGTCCAATATCAACTGTCGTCCACTTACCCACATATGCCGCATTTTCCGGTAGGAGGAACGCCAGCTTGGGCAACTGAAATGATACGGTGTAATCCGGTTGAAAAATGGCTCCCTGGGCCGGTCTATCGGTGTAGAGCCCTGAGGCAATATCGATCGAAACGCGAATCGAATTTAAGCTGTTGAGCACTTCTATCAGCTCAGCATATGTTCCCGTCAAAGGTCTGGATAGGCCACTTCCAAACATTCCATCGATGATGATATCCGGACTAAAATCATCAACCAACTCGTCAGCAGAGTCGATCACCTTAATCGGGGTTCCAGGTTTAGTCCAACGATCGTAGTTGATCTGAAAATCCTCAGAACCTTTTTTGGGGTCTCCCACCACGAAGGCTTCTACTTCGTAGTGGTCTGCTTTAAGTAGTCGTGCGATGGCCAGCCCATCTCCACCATTATTGCCAGTCCCACAAAAAATGAAAACTGATTGGCCTGGTGCAAATCTATCTTTAAACCAATCCGTGAAAGCGATACTCGCCCGCTCCATCAGGTCGATTGAGGCGATGGGCTCGTGCTCAATCGTGTACTGATCGGCAGCCCTGGTTTGTTCAGCTGTGAGAATCTTGGCCAATGCTTTTACCAAAAATAGCACATTGGCCGGATTCTGTTAGCCATTCGCGGTAGCGGTAGCCTTCACTCTGTCTACAATGTAGTCACCCACCTGGCTGGTGGTGCTCGGATTAGACGAGTTGATGTCTTCTGTCACTATGCCTTCATTTAAGGCTTCATTGACCGCTGCTCTGATCGTGGCGGCCTCTGAGCGCATGTCGAAGCTCAACTCCAGCATGCTCGCTGCTGACAGGATCATTCCCATCGGGTTGGCAATACCCTTTCCGGTGGCTTGAGGATAAGAGCCATGGATCGGCTCGTACAGCGCTTTGTCTTTACCTACCGAAGCTGACGGCAACATACCCAAAGAGCCAGTAATAACAGAGGCCTCATCGGTAAGGATATCTCCAAACATATTCTCTGTTAAGACTACATCGAAAGACGCTGGATTCGTAATGATCTTCATCGCTGCATTGTCAACAAAAAGGTAGTCCACCTCCACATCTTTGTACTCTTTATCAGCCATGGCCTGTACTACCTCCCTCCAAAGCCTGGAGGTTGCCAACACATTGGCTTTGTCGACCAAGGTCAGCCTGTTGTTTCTTTTTCGTGCCTCATCAAAAGCCAATCTGGCAACCCTTGTGATCTCTTCCGCTGTATAGGTGCACGAGTCGAACGCCATTTCGCCATTTTCTGACCTGCCTCTTGGCTGACCGAAATAAATGCCGCCAGTCAGCTCCCTGAAAACGATAAAGTCGACTCCTTTGACGAGGTGGCTCTTGAGTGGTGAAGCTTCAGCCAGTGCCTCATAGGTGTTGACCGGTCTGATATTCGCAAATAATCCCAGTTTCTTGCGCATGGCTAGTAGGCCTTGCTCCGGCCTTACCTTAGCAGATGGATCATTATCGTACTTGGGATGCCCAATGGCTCCAAATAGGATGGCATCAGCTTCCAAACAAGCCTTCTCCGTTGCTGCCGGAAACGGATCGCCAGTACCGTCAATAGCCTCTGCTCCAACCAGACAGTGCTCATATTTGAAACTTACTCCGGCTATTTCCCCTATGGTGTCCAGCACTTTGAGCGCCTCGGTCATTACCTCTGGTCCAATGCCATCACCGGCGAGTACTGCTATATTCTTTGTCATTTTATTATTCAATGTCGTTTAGTTAAGCAATGTTTTGGTTAACATCTCCCTACCCTCTTCAAAGAGGGACTATTGGAGCTTAACTCAACGACATTGCACAATATTTTAATCATCCAATGATTACCAGGCGTGTGTCCGGTTCTTTTCGAAGTTTTCGACTGCCTCTTTTCTGCTAAGGATATAATCGATGTTGTCATAGCCATTGATGAGGCAGGTCTTGTGGTATGCACCAATTTCAAACTCCTCACCTGCTTTTAATCGGGCAAATGAGAATAGCTGCTTCTCAAGATCTACTTCGAACATGGTGTCGGGCTTTCGCTTCACTTCCCAAAATATGGCATTCAAAAAATCGCCCGACACCTGAACCGGTAGAAGGCCATTGTTTAAGGCGTTATTCTTAAATATGTCAGCAAAGAAACTGCTCACCACTACTCTAAACCCCGCATCATAGATGGCCCAAGCCGCATGTTCTCTACTTGATCCACAGCCAAAATTCCTTCCGGCGACAAGAATCTCGCCTTTTATTCCCGGTTGGTTTAATATGAAATCAGGGTTTGGTTTATTGTCATCATTATATCGCCAATCACGAAAGAGATTTTCTCCAAAACCCTTCCGGTCTGTCGCCTTCAGAAAACGGGCTGGGATAATCTGGTCTGTATCTATATTCTCTATCGGAAGTATTACAGCCTCCGATTGAATCTTTGTAAACTTCTGCATTTATAAAAAATCTCTAATATCTGTAATGTGGCCATTGATTGCGGTAGCCGCGGCAGTGAGCGGACTGGCTAGAAAGGTACGTGCTCCAGGGCCTTGTCGGCCTTCAAAATTCCGATTGGAGGTGGACACACAATACTCCCCTTTTGGCACTTTGTCTTCATTCATGCCAAGACAGGCAGAACAGCCCGGTTGCCTGAATTCGAATCCCGCTTCAACCAAAATCTTGTCCAGCCCTTCTTCAATTACGGCCTTCTCTACCTGCTTAGAGCCGGGAATGATCCACACATTGGTGTTAGGAGCCTTCTGTTTGCCCTTCACGAAGTTGGCTACCTCGCGCAGGTCTTCTATCCTCGAGTTGGTGCAACTGCCGATGAATACATAGTTGACGGGCTTGCCCAGCAATGACTGGCCTGGTGTCAGTCCCATGTAGGCCAGTGATTTGTCGAATGACTCCTTCGATCCATCAGTCGCACCTACCGGAATGCTGTCGGAGATTTTGACACCCATTCCGGGATTGGTGCCATAGGTGATCATCGGCGCAATGTCTGCCGCATCAAACTCCAATACTTTGTCGTACTCAGCATCTTCATCTGACACCAAAGAAGACCAATAGGCTTTGGCCTTTTCAAAATCAGCCCCCTTAGGCGCTCTCTCGCGACCCTCGATATACTCAAATGTCGTATCATCCGGCGCAATCATTCCTCCACGAGCACCCATCTCAATACTCATATTGCAGATGGTCATGCGGGCTTCCATGGACAAGCTGCGGATGGCAGAACCGGCGTACTCCACAAAGTACCCCGTACCTCCTGAGGCTGATATCTTTGAAATCACGTAAAGGATAATATCTTTTGCATAAACTCCTTTACCCAACTCCCCGTTGATTTCAATCTTCATGGTCTTTGGGCGACTTTGCAGTAGGCATTGCGTACCTAGCACCATTTCCACCTCACTTGTGCCTATACCAAATGCAATGGCTCCAAATGCCCCGTGTGTTGAGGTGTGACTATCGCCGCACACTATGGTCATTCCCGGTAGGGTCACACCCAGCTCAGGGCCAATCACATGGACTATGCCTTGGTACTTATGACCCAGGCCAAATAGCTCAACGTCAAACTTCTCACAGTTCTCAGTGAGTTTCTCGACCTGATGGCGAGAGAGTGCCTCCTTGATAGGCAAATGTTGATCCCTGGTCGGCACATTATGATCCGCCGTACCCAGGGTTCTTTGTTTTCTAAAAACTGATAACCCACGATTCTCAAGACCGGTAAATGCCTGTGGGCTGGTCACCTCATGGATATAGTGCTGATCTATGTAAAGTATGTCCGGGCCATCGGGTATCGGCTCAACCACATGGGCGTCCCAGACTTTATCAAAAAGTGTATTACGACTCAACTTTCTCTTGTTTATTCATCTTGATTACCTCGTCAATATTGACCAATTCAGTAAGATCTTCATCTTTGATTTCCCTGCGTTCGTCGGCCATCTCAAGGAAATGCATATATAAGGTTTCCATCTCTTCTTTGGAATATTCATAGCCAAGATTCTCCAACCTATGGCATAAAGCGGCCCTACCACTACGAGCTGTCAATACGATCGATGACTGATTAACTCCCACATCCTCTGGAGCCATGATCTCATAGTTCTCGCGATGCTTTAAAAATCCATCCTGATGAATGCCTGACGAATGTGCAAATGCATTTGCACCTACCACTGCTTTGTTAGCCTGTACTGGCATGCCCATCATTCCTGAGACGAGGTTGCTAATGCCGTAAATCTGCTTGGGATCCACCCCTGTTTCCATGTTGAGGTGCTGGTGGCACTCGATGGCCATCACCACTTCCTCAAGAGATGTGTTGCCGGCTCTCTCCCCAATGCCATTGATCGTGCACTCAACCTGACGAGCGCCATTTTGCAATCCAGCTAATGCATTTGCGGTAGCCAGACCAAGATCGTTGTGACAATGAACAGAGATAATGGCTTTGTCAATGTTGGGCACATTGTCCATCAGGTATTTGATCTTCTGACCGAACATATCTGGCAAGTTGTAACCCGTCGTATCCGGAATGTTAACAACCGTAGCTCCAGCTGCAATTACTGCCTCCACCATTTGCGCTAGAAACTCTATATCCGCCCTACCTGCATCCTCTGCATAAAACTCTATATCCTCAACATATTTTTTTGCATACTTGACCGCTGACACACCCTGCTCCAGTACTTTTTCTCTTGTGGATCTGAACTTGTGCTGGATATGGACATCAGAAGCACCAATTCCTGTATGAATTCTTGGACGTTTCGCATCATGAAGCGCTTGCACTGCCAGGTTTATATCCATGACAATCGCTCGGGTCAATGCACAAACCACCGGCTCTTTAACTGCTCGGCAGATCTCCACCACGGAGTTGAAATCACCAGGGCTAGACACAGGGAAGCCTGCTTCTATGACATCCACTCCCAGCCGCTCCAGTGCTTGCGCGACTTCTACTTTTTCATCAGAATTGAGTCGGCAGCCGGGCACCTGCTCTCCATCCCGGAGTGTGGTGTCGAATATGTGAATCTTATCTTTACTCATGGTAATCAGTGTTAGCTTAAGATTAAGCTTATTAAATTTTCATTCGATTTTAAAAGTACCCTAACTTGGTAGGATGGTGAATTCAAAAAAGGGAGTTATTACGATATCCAAGGGCATTACCCGAACAACAACTTTCTGACCATCAGTGATTTACGCCAATAATATGGATTCATAATTACAATGCCCAAATTAGAACCAGACTCGCTTTTCTATTTGATTAAATCGCTTTCAAAAGCAGAAAAGCGCCATTTCAAGCTTTATGCTAAGCGTACAAATGCCGATCGTGACACTAAGTTCATTCAGCTATTTGACACTTTAGATCAACTCAGGGAGTATGATGAGAAGGCCGTAATGAGCAAGGCCAGCCAAATCAAACCTTCGCAACTCTCAAACACCAAAGCCCATCTTTATCGACAAATCCTAAAAAGTCTCCGACTTCTGGAGATCAATCAAAATGCTGACATAGAAATTCGAGAACATATAGACTATGCTCGTGTACTCTACAGCAAAGGGCTCTATCGACAAAGTCTTAAAATCCTGGATCGCATCAAGCTGAAAGCGATTGAGCATCATGAAGATGTCCTTCACTTAGAAATTGTGGATTTCGAAAAGTTGATTGAAGGCCAATACATCACCCACAGTATGGAAAACAGGGCTGAGTCCCTGACCAGAGAGACTACCCGTCTCACTCAAATAATCGCCCGAACTCAGGAGTTTTCGAACCTCTCGCTTTCTCTCTATGGACTGTACCTCAAACTCGGTAGTGTACGCAATGAGGCTGACTATCAAATGGTCAGTCGGTTTTACTACCGTCAGATGCCGAAGTATGATGCTGGAGACCTATCGGTAAATGAGAAACTCTACCTGTACCAGGCGATGGTCTGGTTTCACTATATCGTTCAGGACTTTGTGAAATGCTATAGGTACGGCCAGGCTTGGGTTGATTTATTTAATAGCCATCCGGAACTCAAGTCCTCCAAACCCGATCTGTATATCAAAGGGCTTCACAATCTTTTGGCCGCATTGTTCAATATTCGGCATTATGATAAGTATCGCCTGGTTCTTAACGAGCTAGAGGCACTCAATACTCAGCCTGCAAATGAGAATATTAGCATCCTGGCCTTCTTATACACGTACAACGGTAAAATTAACCTTCACTTTTTGGAAGGAAGGTTTACCGATGGTCTCAAGCTTATTCAGCCACTTGAGAAAAAAATGGAGCAGTTAGAAGGAAAGCTTGATCACCATCGCGTATTGCTCTTCTACTATAAGATCGCGTGTCTCTACTTCGGTAGCGGAGACAACCAAAATGCTGTCAAGTATCTCAACAGAATTATCAATTTCAGAGATGTCAATCTCAGAGAGGACATTCATTGTTTTGCCCGGATTCTTAATATTATCGCCCACTACGAGCTCGGTAATAACGATCTTCTGGAGTATCAGATCAAATCCACTTACCGATTTCTCGTCAAGATGGATAACCTCCAAAAGGTACAGAAAGAGATCATCAAATGGCTGAGGAGAACACCCAAAATGATGGAGGCTGACGTGCGCGGAGAATTCATTTCTTTAAAGTCCCGCCTTCAGGAAATCGCCACTGAACCTTTCGAAATCAGGCCTTACCTCTACCTTGACATTATTTCTTGGCTGGAAAGTAAGATAGAAGGCGTACCTGTGCAGGATGTGATTAGGAGAAACTTCCTCAAGAGAAAGAAAAGGTCCTGACTATCGATCAATCTCTCCCAGTACAAAGTCGATTGAGCCTAATATAGCGATCAAGTCGCCGATAAGATGTCCCCTGGCTATTTCCGGTAGGACGGAAAGGTTACTAAATGAGCATGCCCGCGCCTTGCAGCGGAATGGAATGTCAGCACGGCCGTCAGCTCTGAAAAAATAGCCTAACTCTCCTTTTGGATTCTCAGCCCGAACATACAAATCCTGCGCTTTAGGCCTGATCTTCTTAGGCACCATCTCTCTGGGATCAAACTCCCTGGTTCTTTTGTGATCGCCCTGAAGCTGGGCCAGGCACTGCTCAATGATCTTCAGGGACTCAAAGCACTCACGGACTCTTACCCAGCTTCGGTCCCAGCAATCGCCTGTCTCACCCATCTCACCTTTCCCGATAGGTACTTCAAAATCCAACTCTGGATAGACAGAATAACCGTCTACCCGACGCAGGTCAAACTTGAGCCCTGATGCCCGAAGCATTGGCCCTGTCACACCATAGTTGATGGCCAGCTCCAATGGTAATACCCCCACATTGGCTGTTCTATCGATGAATATTTTATTGTTGATCAACAGGTTTTCCAACTCGACAAGCTTCGGCTTGAGATACTTAGCAAAATCTGAGCAGCGTTCCTCAAAACCTACCGGCAAGTCATAGAACAAACCGCCAATCCAGATGTAGTTGTACAGCATACGCGCACCACAGACCCACTCGAGGAGCCGCTGGATGTGCTCGCGATCGCGCATCATCCATAGAAATGGCGTGACCGCACCAATGTCCATCCCATAGGTGCCAAGCGCTACAAAATGAGAAGCCAATCGGTTCAGCTCGGCAACTAAGACCCGGATATATTCAACTCTCTTAGGAATCTGATCCTGGATACCCAGCATTCGCTCAACTCCCATTGCATAGGCATGCTCGGAGTTCATCGCCGCGACATAGTCCATGCGGTCCACGTAGGGGATGATTTGATTGTAAGGCAGAGCTTCAGCATGCTTTTCGAAGCATCGATGCAAATAGCCCATGTGCGGCACCACATCCACGACTACTTCACCATCTGTGATCACCTCAAGCCTCAACACACCATGCGTAGAGGGATGCTGCGGACCGATATTGATCAGCATCTCCTCTGTCTTCAAGTCAGCAAGGCTGTACTTGGTTGGCTCTGAGAGCGAGAGGTTATTTGGGCGATATTTATACTGAATGGACAATTGAAAGTTGATAGATTATAGTTTTTTGCTCTTCAAGGTTTTGACCGAGGAGATCAACATTTTAATTATCTCCTCTATGTCATTGATGTACATTTCTGCATCAGTTCGCGCAATAAGGTTTGAATCTCGAAGTAGGCATAGCCAATATTTGGTTTCGTTAGCTTCTTTACTTGCTATCGACAATTTATGGATAAAATCAGCCTTGGATTCTGCTTGAGTTGCTTCTTCCAGCAATGCTCCTATTGCCGTTCCACTTCTTAAGACTTGTCTAGACAGTACAAAATCCTTCTTCTCTATTTGAAGTTGCCTACTGATTTTAATGATATTCAAAGCGAAGGAATAGCTCTTGTCTCTCAAGATACTTTTCCCCTTAGAGTAACCATATAAAGGTTCATTTAATAGGTTCTCAACCATCTCAAATCTATCATCTGCCATCTCTAAGCTCATTTAGTATTTCACCTTTACCCCATGATACTTCTCCTGCTCCTGATAGTCCTTTCGTAAGGGGTGTCCCTCCCAGTCATTGGGTAGAAGGATGCGACGAAGGTCTGGGTGGTTGAGGAATTGGATGCCTAGTAAGTCAAATGCTTCTCGCTCGTGCCAATTGGCGGTCTGCCAGATGGTGGCAATTGATTCGATTCCTGGTTTGTCTCTGTGTAGGGTGGTTTTGACCATCAAGCCTCGGTCATAGGGAATAGAGTATAGGTTGTAGATGACTTCCATGGTATTCGCCTCAACGCCATTATCCAAACTGGTAAGGCATGAGAGCATATCAAAATAGCATTGCTCATCTTCATGGAGGAAAGTCATCACCTCAACGATCGACCTGGAGTCAACCAAGATGGCTTTGGGCGTGGCATTTTGGTCAGTTCCTAGGATGACGGTATCGCCTAGCTGCTCAGTGAGATATTTATGTAACTCTTCGAACGTCATACCACGGCTTTCTTCTTCGCCAATATCTTCTCCAATGCCGCTGGCTTCATTCGCGACTCGTTCCGGATTTTTTCCTGAAGTTTAAGAATTCCTCCAATCAAAGCCTCTGGTCTCGGGGGGCAGCCGGGTACATATACATCGACTGGGATAATTCGGTCTACGCCTTTGACCACATGATAGCCATGTTCCCAGTAGGGCCCTCCACAGTTGGAGCAGCTCCCCATAGAAATCACATATCTCGGCTCTGACATCTGCTCGTAGAGGCGCTTCACACGATCACCCATCTTGAAAGTGACAGTGCCCGCAACGATCATTACGTCAGATAGTCTCGGTGAGGGCCTTGGGATCACGCCAAACCTATCCAGGTCATAGCCAGAGGCGTTGGTACCCATCATTTCGATAGCACAACACGCCAGACCAAATCCCATCGGCCACATGCTGGACAGGCGTGCCCAGTTGAGCAGGTCATCCACGCGAGAGACGATGATGCCACCTTCTCCAAACTGCTGATCCAAAAATCCGCCCATTAAGCCTTGCTATTGAATTCTCTGTATTTCTCTAAAGGCACCTTGCCCTTAAAATCCTTTGCCACAGGCATTGGTCTTACCCACTCTAAGTAGCCCTTTGCCCATACCCAGGCAAGCCCCAACGACAGCAACAGGATAAAGATAAACATCTCCACGATCGCCAGCCAGCCCCACGCTCCATTGGTTTCTTTGACCCATTCGGCATTGCCAAATACGATGGCCCACGGAAACAGGAAAACCAACTCAACTTCAAACAAGATGAAAATCAATGCGATAATATAATATCTGGGGTTGAATCGACCCCAGGCTGAACCGACCGGATCTTCACCGTTTTCATAAGTGGTTAGCTTTTCTTCATTCGGTCGATCCGGTCGGAGAAGCTTTCCCGCGACCAGCGTGATGCTCAGGAAGGCTAAACCGCCTACCAGGAACAATAGTACCGTACCAAATGGAGAGAGTTCCATATCAGAACTTGAGGGGATCGAGGTGCTTGAAATGACCGTTTTGACGGATGCGCTCACGTGCGGTCTCTGCCTTTTGGAGGGCAGGGATCATACCTTTCAAGTGCTCAATCAGGAATACCTGACGCGCCTCTTCATCCAATATCTGCAAAAGATCATACTCCTGCTCAGGCGAAAGACCAACCTTGTGTGCCAATGCGTAGACGTTGGTCTCAGCGGTAATCTCCATCTGGTCTTCCGTTCCTAACCAAGAAAAAAGCTCAAGTGCCAAATCATGCATTTCCATCTGACGCATGGCATTGCCCTCCATATTGTTTTCAAAGACCTGCACAGGACCACCTGCGTACAGCTTCTTGCGAAAAGGGTTTTGAAAATCAATTACCTTAATGATGTTGACCCCTTCGGTCTTGATGTCCATCTTTCCATCATCGTAGGTATGCGACAATTCTAAAATTCTGACTTCAGTACCGTATTCCATCTTCTTATGGACAAAAGAAGGTATTCCAAAAGTCGTCCGTTGATCCAGACAATCCTTGACGAGCTGGCGATACCTTGGCTCAAAGATGTGCAGGTTCAATTCATGACCAGGATAGGCCACCAAGTTAAGTGGAAACAATGGGAGTTCTTTTTCCATCATATGAACTAACTCCTATCAGGTGCCGAAAGTTTTAGGCAATATATAGCAGTGTTGCTGCTCTTGAAGATAATGAAAATGCTTCAAAACAAGCTTCAGGTTGTACAGGCAAGCATTGAAGTATTTTCATTCGGTGTTTAAATTTTGTCCAATATGCCATTCAAGGTTGCGCTTGGTCGCATTGCCTTTGAAGCCAACTCCGGGTTGGGCTGGTAGTAGCCGCCTATATCCATTGCCGTTCCTTGCACATCATTTAGCTCCTGGACAATTTTTTGCTCATTGGCCTCCATATCTTTAGCGATAGCCGCAAATTTCTCTCTCAACTCAGCGTCATCCGACTCAGTCGCCAGCGTTTCGGCCCAGTACATAGCCAAATAAAAATGGCTACCTCTGTTATCTAGCTCCTTAACCTTACGTGACGGAGATTTAGAGTTATCCAAGAATTTGCCTGTCGCCTTATCCAACGTGTCAGCCAATATCTGAGCCCTGGGATTGCTAGTGGTCTTGCTCATGTGCTCGAGAGAAGCAGCGAGTGCTAGGAACTCACCCAATGAATCCCAACGCAGGTGATTTTCCTGCTCGAACTGCTGCACATGCTTAGGTGCAGATCCACCTGCTCCCGTTTCAAAGAGGCCACCACCATTCATCAAAGGCACAATAGACAACATTTTCGCACTTGTGCCCAGCTCCAGTATTGGGAATAGGTCGGTAAGATAATCTCGAAGCACGTTACCAGTGACTGAGATGGTATCCTTACCTGCCTTGATACGCTCAAGTGAAAAACGAGTAGCGTCCACAGGGCTTTTGATATGAATTTCCAACCCTTCTGTATTGTGAGTTGGCAGATATTGATTCACTTTTTTGATTAACTCCGCATCATGAGCACGATTTTCATCCAACCAAAAAACAGCCGGTGCTCCAGTATCAGTAGCTCTTGTGATCGCCAACTTTACCCAATCCTTAATCGGATCATCTTTCACCTGACACATGCGCCAGATATCTCCCTTTCCCACTTCCTGAGAGATGAGCACATCACCATTGGCATCCACTACTTGCACGGTTCCAGCCGCTGGTATTTCAAAGGTCTTATCATGCGAACCGTATTCCTCGGCCTTCTGCGCCATCAGTCCTACGTTGGGCACACTACCCATAGTCGTAGGATCAAAGGCGCCATTTGCCTTGCAGAAGTCGATCACCTCCTGATACACCCCAGCATAGCTCCTATCGGGAATCACATACTTGGTGTCCTGGAGGTTGCCGTCTGGCCCCCACATCTGTCCGGAAGTACGTATGGCCGCAGGCATGGAGGCATCAATGATCACATCACTCGGGACATGCAGATTGGTAATTCCCTTATCAGAATTCACCATCGCCATTTCAGGGCGGCTATTGTAAACTGCCGAAAGGTCGGCTTCTATTCCCGCTCGCTGCGATTCCGGTAGGGAAGCAATTTTGGCATAGACATCACCGATTCCATTATTGGCATTCACACCTAGCTCAGCAAATACATCCGCATGCTTCTTAAATACCTCCTCATAGTACACTTCTACTGCATGGCCGAAAATAATAGGGTCAGAGACCTTCATCATAGTGGCCTTTAGATGAATTGAGAATAGTATGCCTTTATCTTTGGCATCCTGGATTTGCTCTGCGAGAAATGATCTGAGCTTGTTTTTGCTCATCACAGAGGCGTCTATGATCTCGCCATCCAGTAAACTCAGGCCCTCTTTCAACACCGTGGTTTGACCATTGGCGATATGCTCTATTTTCACGGTAGTGGCGCCACTGATAGTGACCGACTTCTCACTACCGTAAAAATCTCCCCCAGGCATGCTGGACACATGAGACTTTGAATCAGCACTCCATGCCCCCATAGAATGAGGATGCTTTCTTGCGTAAGCCTTTACCGATAGAGGGGCACGTCGATCAGAATTACCTTCACGCAACACGGGGTTCACTGCACTACCCTTTACTTTATCATATCTGGATTTAATGTCTTTTTCTTCATCAGTTTTGGGTTCCACAGGGTAGTCCGGAAGTGCATAGCCCTGGCTTTGCAGCTCTTTGATCGCAGCATTGAGCTGAGGAACTGATGCGCTAATATTGGGCAACTTGATGATGTTAGCCTCGGGCGTCTTGGCCAGATCGCCAAGTAGCGCCAGATCATCCGGAATCCGCTGATCCTCTTTCAAATACTCAGGAAAGAGAGCGATAATCCTTCCCGCCAAAGAGATGTCCTTCGTCTCAAATTCTACGCCTGACGGGCGAGCAAAAGCCTGAATGATAGGTAGTAATGAATAGGTAGCTAAGGCCGGCGCTTCGTCTGTCTTAGTGTAGATGATCTTTGATGCTTGTGCTGTCATATGTCGTGTTTTTTGGTGTCCCCCGACCAAACATCGAGGGCTAACTATCTCGTTCATTAGTCATTAGAAGGATTCAGACTTCTAATATTTCTGTTTCCAGAAGTCGCGAATTTAGGAAATCCCAAGGAGGGTTACCACAAATACCTTCTAACTACTTCGCGATACTAATAGCTTTCCTTGTCAGAAGGGAAGCTGCCAGACTTCACGTCCGCTATATACTCACCTACGCTTTGGGTAATGATCGTATTGAGATCTGCATACTGCCTAAGGAAGCGTGGCTTAAAATCCTGTGTAATGCCCAGCATATCATGCATGACCAACACCTGACCGTCTACGTCAGCGCCCGCTCCGATTCCGATAACCGGAATAGAAAGTTGCTGAGCCACCTTTTTGGCCAATGCTGCAGGGATCTTCTCCAGCACTATAGCAAAACAGCCACACTCTTCCAATAACAGTGCATCCTCAATTAACTTTTGAGCCTCGGCATCCTCTCTTGCTCTCACTGTATAGGTGCCAAACTTATAAATAGACTGAGGAGTCAATCCCAGATGTCCCATCACTGGTACACCTGCACTTAGCACGCGAAGTACGCTTTCCTTGATTTCACTTCCGCCTTCCATTTTGACGGCATGACCGCCAGATTCTTTCATTATCCTGATTGATGATCTGAGAGCTTCAGAAGAATTGCCCTGATAGCTTCCAAATGGCACGTCAACCACGACCAAGGCTCTCCGCACAGCTTTTACTACCGAGGAGGCGTGATAGATCATCTGATCCAGGGTGATGGGTAGAGTAGTTTCATTGCCTGCCATCACGTTGGAGGCTGAGTCCCCAACCAAGAGTATATCCACACCTGATCCATCCAGAATTCGCGCCATGGAGAAATCGTAAGCCGTCAGCATGGAGATTTTCTCTCCTCGGGATTTCATTTCCTTGAGCTGGTGAGTGGTAATTTTTTTTACGTTACTATGTACTGACATGACGAGCTTAAGATTTCCATTTGATATTACAACCCATACTTGGCATTTGTTCCCCGGCGATTGGATTCCCTGACAATATCGCATCCAATGCTGACCTCAGGTCATTTCCAGTAACGGGCTTCCCATTACCTGGTGTAGCATCATCCATTCTGCCGCGATAGACACAGGAAAGCTCTTTATCGAAAACATAGAAGTCTGGTGTGCAGGCCGCCCTGTAGGCTTTGGCTACCTCCTGGGTCTGGTCATAGAGATACGGAAACCGAAAGTCCAACTCTGTGGCGCGTTCCTTCATTTTGTCAGGTGAGTCGGCAGGATAGTTTGCCACATCATTTGAGCTGATCGCCACAAATCCGATTCCTTTTGCCATGTATTCATGAGCCAGTTTGACCATCTCATCCTGAATATGGATAACGTAGGGACAGTGATTGCAGATAAACATGATGACTGTTGCCTTGTCTGACCTCACGTCGGATAGCGATAATCGCTTACCAGAAACTGTGTCTGGTAGCTCAAAACCCGGCGCGTGGGTGCCCAAAGGCATCATATTGGAAGGTGTCAATGACATAATGATCAATTTGAGGTAAAAATATCAAATTTGATCCGCTTCAAAAGAATGTCCTGGGACTTACACAATTGACAGACGGTTTGGAATCGGCTTCCCTAGTTGATATTATTGTTAGTAGTCAATCTCAAGTCTTTCAATGAAAAAACACTTCATTCATTTCGCCCTCTCTCTTTTGTTGAGCACTTCTTTTGCGCTAGCGCAAAATTCTATCACTCCGGCACCAGATCGTACCGAAGGTGAGGGGCCTTTCGAGCAGCTCATCATCAGAGGCGCCACTGTCATAAGGGGAACTGGTGCACCCGCAATGGGGCCAGTTGATATAGTGGTCGAAAACAATAAGATCGTAGAAGTAAAAGTAGTGGGCTACCCCGGAGTGGAGATCTCCGAAGATCGAAGGCCCAAGCCTAAAGAGGGTGCGAAGTTGATCGATGCTGAGGGAATGTATGTCATGCCGGGATTGGTCGACATGCACGGGCACATTGGTGGCACTTCTCAGGGAACACCAGCGGAGTACGTTTTTAAGCTATGGATGGCGCATGGCATTACGACCATCAGAGACCCATCAGCCGGCAATGGACTCGATTGGGTGCTTGACCACAAAGAAAAAAGTAATAAGAATCAAATTACAGCACCACGAATCTATGCATATACTTCATTTGGTCAAGGTGCAAAAAATGGTATCAACTCACCGGAGGAAGCGGTCAAATGGGTCCAACAAAATGCTGAGAACGGCGCTGACGGTATCAAGTTTTTTGGAGCGCGTCCTGATATCATGGAAGCTGCACTCAGAGAAAACAAGCGGCTCGGCTTACGCTCCGCCTGTCATCACGCACAGACGGATGTAGCATGGCTCAATGTCCTTCAGACGGCCGAATACGGATTGACGTCCATGGAGCACTGGTATGGTCTACCCGAAGCATTGTTTACAGACCGCACTATTCAGAACTACCCAGCGGACTACAACTATATGAATGAGCAGGATCGCTTCAGTGAAGCTGGCAGACTTTGGGAGCAAGCAGCCGAACCCTATTCCGATAGGTGGAATGAGGTGATGAACCGGCTACTAGAGCTCGACTTTACGCTGGATCCCACCTTCAACATCTATGAAGCCAGCAGGGACCTCATGCGCGCAAGAAGAGCCGAATGGCACGAGGACTACACCTTACCATCGTTGTGGAAATTCTACCAACCAAGCAAAATTTCGCATGGCTCCTACTGGCATTTTTGGGGTACCGAAGAGGAAGTGGCCTGGAAAAGAAACTATAAACTGTGGATGACTTTCGTGAATGAATACAAGAACAGGGGTGGTCGGGTCACCGCTGGTTCTGACTCTGGATTCATCTTCCAGCTTTACGGCTTTGCCTACATCAGAGAGCTGGAACTATTGAGAGAGTCGGGGTTCCATCCGCTGGAGGTTATCCGAGCGGCAACCCTCAAAGGTGCTGAAGCATTAGGAGCAGAAGATAAGATCGGGTCGATCGAAGTAGGAAAACTGGCTGACCTTGTGATCTTGGAAGAAAATCCACTGCAGAATCTGAAGGTGCTCTACGGAACAGGGGCGATCAAACTGACTGAGGATAATGAAGTCGTGCGTGTCGGAGGGGTGAAGTACACTATCAAAGATGGCATCATATACGACGCTAAAGCGCTCCTGGAGGACGTTAAAAAAATTGTAGAAGAAGAAAAAGAAAAGACAGGATTTGAGATCAAACAGCCGGGAATGAAGTAATTTTAAACTACCAGCCAGTTGAGGGATCTAATGTCAGCAAATGTTATTGTTGTTGAACCTCGATCATGATCAGATTTTTAATTTTAACAGGTGTATTCGCAGTGAGTTCTGTGCTGGTCGGTTGTGTACAAACCGAGTCCAGCAATAGTAGTGACGAACGTCAAGGCAGGATCACTCGTCCCGTAATTACACCTACAGAAGATAGTGCTGATGAGTATGAGGCCATGTCGGTCTTAGGCAATCCCCTGCCGAGACAAGAGTTTACTGGCAGCTCATTACGCAAGAAAGAAAGAGAGCTCGCTACTGCTCTGGATAACTATAATAGTAATCCAGATAGCCTTGACTACATCATTTGGTATGGTCGCAGGCTGGCCTATCTGTCAAGATACAAGGATGCTATTGGCGTCTACTCTGAAGGGTTAAAGAAACATCCGGAATCATACCAACTGCTGCGCCACAGAGGTCATCGCTACATCACCATCCGGCAGTTTGACAATGCCATCTCAGATCTGGAGAAGGCTGCTTTTCTCATCCGAGGAACGGAGACCGAGGTTGAACCAGATGGAGTGCCAAACAGGCTCAATCAACCGCTTACTTCCATCCAATTTAACGTCTGGTATCATCTCGGTCTGGCCTATTACTTGAAGGGAAACTATGATAAGGCTATCTCCGCGTACAAAAAATGCATGGAAGTAAGCACCAATGATGATCTGCTCGTAGCTACCTCAGACTGGCTATATATGACCTATCGTAAAATAGGTAACGTCGATGCGGCAGCCGCTCTGCTCGAGCCAATCAATGATAAGATGCGAATCATCGAGAACAGCGCCTATCACAAGAGACTACTGATGTACAAAGGCGAGATTGAGCCTGAAGACCTACTGGATGTAGAAGTCACCAACGAAGCATCGGAGCTCCAAATGGCGACACAAGGCTATGGTGTTGGCTATTGGTTTATGATCCAGGGTGATATCAACCGGGCAAGGGAAATATTCCAGCAGGTGCTTGAAACAAGCTACTGGCCAGCTTTTGGATACATCGCTTCGGAGGTAGAGCTGAATAATCTGCTGCTCGTACAGCGATAACCTATAACGCTTCTATCTCCTCCTTAATCTCGTGAAGTCTATCAGGGAAGTTGGTAATCACACCATCCACTCCCATATTCAGCACTTTGATCATATCCTCACGCTCATCTACCAGGAAAGTAAATACCTGAAGCCTTCTGGAGTGTAACTCGTAGACTCTCCGCTCAGACAAAGCATGGAATGGAGGGTTTACCGCACTTAAATACTTGTGCTTCTGCCGGGTGTTCATCAAATTTCGGGTACGAATGAAATAGCTGAATACGTTGGTGTTATCTTCTCCGATAAGGATTTGCTTGATCTGGACTCGAGGATCGTATTCGTGTGCTTCGTCGAGATAATGCTCATCATAGGACTCTAGTATCGACCAGTCCACAGCATTGTTATCTTCAATTACGTCAACGACCAATTTAGCAAAGCCCTCATAGTAGACTGTACCCTTGGACTTCATCTCGATGAGGCATTTAGCTCTGCCGTTAATATGCTTTAATGCTTCGTCCAGTGTGGGGATTCGTTCACCTGCAAACTCGGCGCTAAACCAGCTTCCTGCGTCCAGCTCTTTCAGCTCTGCCAGGGTGAACTCATGCACATTGCCCGTTCCGTCGGTGGTGCGGTCGAGCAGCTCATCATGGAGTACGACGACTTCCCCATCCTTGGTCACATGCACATCCAGTGCAATCATATCAGCGCCCATATCTATCGCCATCTCGATGGCAGGAATAGTATTTTCAGGTGCATGGCCCGAAGCACCACGGTGGGCAATATTCACGATCTCATGGCCCTTCATTTTATCAGTGATCTCAGTGCTCACGAAGAGGGTCTGAAATATAATAGGCTCTAGCAACCACAGACTGGACACAATAACTACCAGTACAGTAAGGATGATAAATGGTCGGTTTTTCATAATTACAATTCTAGCAAATAAACGCTCTTGAAATGTACAAACTTTTGCGGTAGGATAAAATCAATCTGCAGTCAACGACGGTTTAGCCAACCTGACTTAAGCTTGATAAGTCTATCGGGAAAATTGGTAATGATCCCATCTACGCCCATGACAAGAAGTTTTTTCATATCCTCTGTGTCATTGACGGTATAGGTATAGACTGTTTTCCCCTGAGTGTGAAGACCAGCCACCCTGCGCTGGGTCATGCTCAAGTAGAAGGGGTTGACACCTTCATAAAATGGCTTTACCTCTACCTTTCCAAGATGGAATTCATTGTCGAGATGAAAGCTGATCAGAGGCGCAGACTCCTCAAAAACTATTAATTTCTGAACTGGAATCGCCGGATTCAACGTGTGAGATTCATCGAGATAGGCCGCTTCGAATGATTGGATCATGACCCAGTCTTCTGCTCGATTGCGAGAGATAGACTGATGAATTTTGGGTACAATACCTTCATACAAAAACGCTTCGGCCCACTTAATCTCAATCAGACAAGTAGCTTTGCCATCGATGGCTCCCAGTACTTCATCCAAGGTCGGCACTGTTTCGCCCTTAAAAATATTGCCGAACCATGAGCCGGCATCTAGCTTTTTCAAATCAGCCAATGCCTTCACGTGCACAGGACCTTCTCCATCGGTAGTGCGCTCGAGCAACTCGTCATGAATGACGATCAGCTCACCATCACCGCTCAAATGCACATCTATCTCGATGATGTCAGCGCCAAGCTCCAATGCCTTTTCTATCGCGGCTATGGTATTTTCAGGTGCATATCCGGAAGCACCTCGGTGCGCGATCACCTTCACTTTTTCTATTTGCGATCCATCCACTTCTATCTTTTCTTCTATGGGCACAAAATAATAATAGATCACTGGTTCCAATAGCCAAACAGCCAGCAGCAGGGCAAATATGGGAAGTGAGTAGAACAGTAGTCGGGGCAGTTTCATTTCTTCATACTTTGCAGACGAATCTAATCGCTTCCATGAACGTACAATAAGATTTCGATCACCATATCCGTGGTTAACCTCACTTCGCTGCATAGTTCAGCTGGGATAACAGGATTTTTTATCTATTGCGGTAGCGCACCATCATGAAAAGCACCCCAAAAGTTACAAAAAGAACCTTGGCAATTGTTAATTCCATTATTTGGAATTTACTCGTCGGTTTGAGCCTGCTCAGAGGTTATGCCTTCAGTCAGTCCGAGGGCAATGAGTACTCACTGTTCAATCAGCTGGGCTACAACCTCTCCTATTACTACCCGATGTGGGCGCTGAGCTATTATATCTATTGGTCTTACCAGAAAACCAAAGATGTGGCCTGGCCGAGGGTGCTGCATCTTCATATAGGCAATAGCCTACTGTTCAGTGCCACACATCTTGTGCTCATGGCTTCTCTCATGACCGTATTGGCCACTTGGTGGGATCACCCAATGTTTGTCGATAGTTCTATGGCCGAATCCTGGCTAATGAGCATCAAGTGGGACTGGCCAATGATGACCAGCAGCATCACTGTCTACTGGGTTTTGACATTGATTATTTTCGGGTGGGACTACTACCGCAAATTCAAAAACCAGTACATCCAAAACCTCAAACTTGAGTCTCAGCTCTCGCAATCCCAGCTTCAGACGCTGAGGATGCAGCTTCAACCACATTTTCTATTCAATGCGCTTAACACCATCAGCATGCTGGTCAGGCGCAAAAAGGACGAGCAAGCTGTGGATATGATATCAGGCCTAAGCGACCTTCTTCGCTCCACCCTTACCCGAGAAAATGATCAGCTCGTGCCACTAAATGATGAGTTAGCGCTAGCGCAAAAATATCTGGATATCGAGCAGGTACGGTTCAAAGAAAACATCAAGGTGATCTATGAAATAGAAGAGAAGAGCCGCATGGCCATGGTGCCCAATCTACTCTTGCAGCCGATCATTGAAAATGCCATCAAACATGGACTCAGCAAAACCATGGGTCAAGGCTGCATCAAAATAAAGTCGGCCGTGGAAGGCGAAAGTCTATACTTGGAAGTCATGAACACTGCTCCATACCTCGACACCCAGTCAGATCCTGAAAATGGCAATGGCATTGGTCTCAACAATACCCAGCAGCGACTTGAGCAGCTCTATAAGGGGGATCATAGTTTTGAGATTGTTTATCAGGAACCGGTGGGTGTGGTAGTCAAAATGAAGTTTCCAATAAAACCTCAGCAATCATGAGCAAAATCAGCGTAATCATTGTAGATGATGAAGAAGAAGCCAGAGAGGGTTTAAAAACGCTTATTGGCAATTCGGAGAATTACGAATTGATAGATGTAGCGGGCAATGGGCTGGAAGCAGTCAATTTGATCAACCGCGAAAAACCTGATGCTGTGCTGCTCGACATTCAGATGCCTGAGATCAATGGCTTTGATGTACTCAACAATCTGAAAGAACCTATCCCGGCCATTATATTCGTGACGGCTTTTGATCAGTATGCACTAAAGGCCTTCGAGCACCATGCTGTTGATTACATATTGAAGCCCTTTACCAACCAACGGCTCTTTCAGGCGCTCACTCATGCCAAGAGCAGGATTGACCAGAGTGCCATGAACGACAAGCTCAGGCAGTTGCTCAATGATTATCAGAAGGATAAACTGGTCAAAGAAAATGATGCGATCATTCACGCTTCACCCAATGAGGTAGACCTGTCCAAGCGAATGGTGATCAAGTCTATGGGTAAAATCCATTTTGTAGATCTTCATGATATCTGCTGGATAGAGGCCTATGACTATTACATCAAGATTCACGTGGAAGGGCGATACTACCTGGTAAGGAAAAGCCTGAGAAGCATGGAGGAGTTACTTCCCTCGGCACATTTTTTTAGGATACACAAGTCCAGCATTATCAATGTGCGACATCTCAAGGAGCTAAAGTCCAAAAACAATGGTGACTACTGCGTGACTATGATCAATGGTAAGCAGCTTAACCTGAGTCGCAACTATCGCAGCTGCCTTGAGCAGCTACTTCAGACATGAGTCTAGGTTTAAAAAGCCTCCTTGATGGATACGTACAGAGCGTTCTGACCATCTTGAGAGAACCCAAAGTCTACCCGGATATTGAGCTTTTGATCCCGCAAGGCTTGCATTCGTCCTCCAAGTCCGTAGACCACACGCATCTGCTCTATCGGATTGCCCCAGTCTTGAAAGACCGTGCCAGTACCCGCAAACAGCACGCCTCCAAATCTCCAAAACAGATCCTTACGTAGCTCTGCCTGCATGTATATAGAATTATTATCGCGATAGAGGTTGCGGTTGGAAATACCTCTCAGTTGTTCGTCACCGCCAAGTCTCGGCATTGCATAGAAGGGCACATTGTTTCCAGTACGACCATTGAGTCTCGCTTGAAATGCCAAAACATTTTTTTCATTCCACAGTGACTTGTATCGACGATAGTCAATCAGGTAGCGTCCGTACTCATAGTCCATGCCAAGCGCGTCTGTGAAGTAGGAGAGCTCTACATTGAGTAAATGACCACTGGTAGGCCAAAGCACATTACTGCGAGTATCCCAGATCATGGCTGGTCCTATCCCGAGTATTTGACCGCCACCTATTCCGGTAGGTCGATCTACAACCAGCCTGCCGTCTTCATCAAAGCTGGAGAGCCGGTCAGTTCTAAAATCAACCCGTCCGCCTATGAAAAAGTTTGGCTTCTTCTCGTTGAGAACAGCTGCCTCCAGCTGAAAAAATGTGTCATCGAATCGCTCTTCATTTTCAAGCTTAGAATCAATGCCTATCCCATAATAAAAATCGGGATAGTCGAGAAAGCGCGGGTTGGCCCTGACCAGCCAACCATTATTAAGATATCCTTCATAGTCTACCGAACTGATGAACTGATTGTTGAGCGTATAGAGGATGTAGGGGGAAATAGATGTTGGTCTGTAGAATTCCTGCTGAGCATCTTCCTCATCGCTGATGACTATAAAGCCTACCAAGCCGAGCTGTAGCCTGGTCTCTGGCTGATAAACGATCGCGGGATAAATTGCAAAGTCCCAGTCCTTTTGATTGGTCGTATCGCTTTCCTGAGCCTGTAGTTGCCAGGCCGCCAAGAGAAAAATAGCCAGCAAACACAATCTCTGAAACTGCTGATGAAGATTGGCAATGATGCCTTTGGCTATTCTGATAAGCAAAAGCAAGTCTCTTACTTAGCGATATTGGCGATGTGCAGATCCTTCAACTGTGCATTGTCAATAGGAGAAGGCGAATCGATCATCACATCGCGACCGGAGGTATTCTTAGGGAACGCGATGAAATCCCTGATCGACTCCTGACCACCAAACAGCGAACAGATACGATCAAACCCAAAGGCTATGCCACCGTGTGGCGGGGCACCATATTCGAAGGCGTCCATCAGGAACCCAAACTGCTGTCTGGCATCTTCGTCAGAGAACCCAAGATGCTTGAACATGAGCTGCTGAGTAGCCTTGTCATGTATCCTGATCGATCCTCCACCGATCTCGACACCATTGACGACCATATCGTAAGCATTGGCGCGCACATCACCAGGTGCCGTGTCCAGCAGTGCCATGTCCTCGGTCTTTGGTGAGGTGAATGGGTGGTGCATGGCGTGATAGCGCTCAGTCTCTTCATCCCATTCGAGCAGCGGGAAGTCCAGCACCCATAGTGGTGCAAACTTACCCGAAGGTCTTAGACCAAGACGGTTTCCCATCTCGAGTCGCAACTCATTCAAGGCCTTTCTTGTCTTGTTGGCATCTCCCGCCAATACCAACAGCAAATCACCCGGCTTAGCGCCCATCATATCAGCCCATGCCTTGAGCTGCTCCTGATCAAAAAACTTATCTACAGACGACTTGAATGTGCCATCAGCATTACACTTTACGTACACGAGACCCTTCGCACCGATTTGGGGCTTTCTCACAAAGTCTGTCAAGCCGTCCAACTCTTTGCGGGTATATTCAGCGCATCCTTCAGCCGCTATGCCCACTACAAGCTCGGCACTGTCAAATACTACGAATCCTTTGCCTTGTGCTACATCATTGAGCTCAGTGAATTTCATTTCGAATCGAATATCCGGTTTGTCGCTACCGTAATACTTCATCGCATCCGCATAAGTCATTCGTGGGAAGTCATCAACAGTCACTCCTCTGACCGCAGAGAACAAGTGTTTTACCAAACCTTCGAAGTTGTTAAGAACATCCTCTTGCTCCACGAAAGACATCTCACAGTCAATCTGAGTAAACTCCGGCTGACGATCAGCCCTCAGGTCCTCATCCCGGAAGCATTTTACGATTTGAAAATATCGATCAAAGCCAGCCACCATCAGGAGCTGCTTAAATGTTTGAGGTGATTGCGGTAGCGCATAAAACTCGCCGGCATTGATGCGTGAAGGCACCAGGAAGTCTCTGGCACCCTCTGGCGTAGACTTGATCAGCACAGGTGTCTCTACCTCTATGAACTCAAGGCCGTCCAGATACCGTCTTGTTTCCTGCATCATCTTGTGACGTAGGACAAGGTTGTTTCTCACAGGCTCGCGACGAAGGTCGAGGTAGCGATATTTCATCCTCAGATCTTCTCCACCGTCCGTTTCATTCTCTATCGTAAATGGTGGGGTTTTGGAAACATTGAGCACTTCGAATGTCTCTACTTTAATCTCGATTTCTCCGGTAGGAATCTTCGAATTCTTCGAATACCGCTCAACGACCTTACCAACCACCTTCACAACGAATTCGCGACCTACTTTCTTGGCCTTTTCAATTATCTCTACATCCGTAACACCCTCTTCAAAAACTAACTGAGTGATGCCGTAGCGATCTCTAAGATCAATCCACACCACACCGCCTTTATCGCGCAGTTTCTGTACCCATCCAGTAAGGACTACATGCTCATCGGCATGCTCCAATCTTAATTCTCCGCAGGTGTGTGTCCTCAGCATACTATCATTAATTCAAGTTCGTTCGAAAATATGAGCCGCAAAAATAGCAATAGTTTTAGCTTTGAGCGACCAAGGTCACGAAATAACCCCTATCGGAAATCTTATGATGAACCCAGCATTTCATATTCGCCAGAAAGTATTTCTGACCCTCCTCGTTTTTGCCTGGCTTATACCTGCTATGGGACAGAGTCAGTCGTGGATGCAGGTAGAGGCTACCAAGAATATCACATTGGCAGTGCCGAGTGATTTCCGACCAATGACGGACGATCAGATTGCTGATAAGTACTTCACTACCAGGAGGCCCGTGGCGATGTATACAGACCCAAGAAATGTGGTAGACCTGGGTGTAAATGAGAGTCAGACGGAGTGGTCGGAAGAGGACCTTATTATTCTAAAAGATTTTTATAAGGCCAATATTTCGGGACTATATACGGAGGTCAACTACCTGAGAGAAGGACTTGAAGAAATTAATGGCAGGTCATACGCAGTGTTTGAGTTTGAATCTATCGTCAAGGATGAAGACAATGCCTTCAGTCAAAAGCCGGACATTAGAAAGTATACCTATATACAGTACACTATCGTGAATGGTAAATCCTGGGTGTTCAATTTCACCGTACCCATGAGGGACAAGGAGCAGTGGCAACCTATAGCAGGTGAGATTATGAATTCTGTTAAGATCAAGAAATGACACTCAGCGTTCACTCTGATGAGCATTACATGACGCAGGCACTCAATCAGGCTAAGATCGCGTTCGAGGAGGGTGAGATTCCGGTAGGTGCTGTCGTAGTATGTGAGAACAAGATCATCGCTCGAGCTTACAATCAAGTAGAAAAACTCAATGACGTGACGGCTCACGCTGAAGTGCTGGCCATCACAGCTGCTGAGAATTATCTCGGCTCAAAGTATCTCACTCAGTGTCGGCTGTTTGTGACCCTTGAGCCTTGCGTCATGTGCGGCGGAGCGACTGCCTGGGCCCAATTGGCGGGGCTGGTCTATGGAGCCTCAGATCCGAAACGCGGTTTCTCTAGACTAAAAGGACAGCTGCTCCATCCAAAAACAAAGGTCACCTCTGGTATTCACGCTGAAGAATGTGCTGAACTGGTAAGCAGTTTTTTTTCAAAGCTGCGAGGGGAACAATAGCCCAATTGGAATGGTTGTTATTGGAGCGTGCCGTATGATAGTAATGCTCTCTTAACTTGAGAATTGCTATTTTTGGCACTAAGTAAAATTTGTTTTTCAACTAAAAAATCAAAACATATTATGGCATTTGAACTACCCGCTTTACCCTACGCACACGATGCACTTGAGCCACATATCGACGCTCGTACCATGGAGATACATCATGGCAAGCACCACGCTGCGTATGTCTCTAAGGTCAATGGCGCTATAGAAGGCACTGACATGGACGGAAAGTCTATTGAAGACCTTTGCAAGAATCACTCCGACAACAATGCTGTCCGAAATAATGGTGGTGGGCACTTCAACCATACACTATTCTGGTCTATCATGAGCCCAAATGGTGGAGGTAATCCAAGCGGAGACCTTGCTGCCGCTATTGATACTGCTTTTGGATCATTCGATGATTTTAAGAAAAAGTTTGCCGACGCAGCTGCAACCAGATTCGGGTCTGGCTGGGCCTGGCTTTGTGTAAAAGATGGCAAGCTGGAAGTATGCTCTAGTGCAAATCAGGACAATCCATTGATGCCCGGAGTGGGTTGCGGTGGTACCCCAATCCTTGGACTTGATGTATGGGAGCATGCCTATTACCTCAACTACCAGAATAGAAGACCTGACTATATCTCAGCGTTCTTCAACGTGGTAAACTGGGATGAGGTGGCCAAGAGATTTGCCGCTGCATAAGTTCTGCTAGACTTAAGATAATTAATCCCCGCTCAGTCGGGGTTTTTTTATGCCCTATTCAAAGAATCCGTCACCATAGGGCTTCTCAGTTTCTTTCACTTCATCAGTCAGCCATAGCTTGACCAGAATATAGGAGATGGAGAGAATTAATGATCCAGTAAAAAGACCAATGAAGCCACTTGAGATAAAACCGCCAATGGCTCCCAGGAAAATGACCATCATGGGAACTGCCGCTCCTCTACCAAGTACAAAGGGCTTTAGGATGTTGTCCGTCAAGGTGGCGATGATCAACCAAATAGTGATCAGGGTAGCGGTCAGTGAATCAGTAGTATAAAACAAGTAAATCACTACTGGCAGTACGACCGGAACGATACCTACCTGAATAATCGAAAGGAATAAACAAATAAAGGCCCAGATACCGGCTCCCGGTACACGCCCAAATGCAAACCCAGCTCCCGCCAAAATAGCCTGCAGAATGGCTACACCCAGTATGCCAACGACCACATTGCGCACCGTTCTTTCGGAGACTTTGACAAACTCAACTCCTTTGCTACCGGCTAACTTGCCAAAGGCGAGCCTGGCGATGCTTTCCCCTTTGCTGGCATTGACAAGGATCACTCCAGCGATGATGAGTGCTACTACTATTTCTAATAGGGCCTTGCCCGTTCCGGTGATCAGCGAAAGTATCCAGCCTCCAGCTGCACGCAATTGCTCACCATACTCAATAAAGACACTCTCTAGATTTTCAGACGCCTTGACCCAGAGGTCCATCAGGTAGCCTCCAATT
This sequence comes from Cyclobacteriaceae bacterium, assembly GCA_965229505.1. GTDB lineage: Bacteria > Bacteroidota > Bacteroidia > Cytophagales > Cyclobacteriaceae > UBA6059. Next base: position 2,560,033 of record OZ245881.1, on the reverse strand, counting down.
AACGGTAGGTCAGCGATTCCCGGATTCGGCTCTGGTATCTCAAATCCCCCTTGCTGGTAAGCACGATTGAACCATTGTACCCCGTCAATTAATGAGTTGGTAAGAATGACGCTCGGGATAATAAATATGGCCAGCGACACTATTATGATAATAAGGGAAACCAAGCCTGCTCTTATCTTCAGCCTTTTTCTCAGCCACTGATAACCAGGATTGAGGGCAATGGAAATGATGATCCCCCATAGAATAATCGTCATGAAGGGCTGCAAAATCTGAAAGCACCAGAAAGCCATCAACGCCAACATGACAAGGCGAATAATGATCTCCAGCAACTTGGAGTAGTTGTTCAGATCAGCATTTGAATTGTTATTTTGCTTCATTAGGATTGATTCTACAGCCAATAAACCTCAAACTACTAAATCGGAAGCATATTGTGGTCAATAAAATTTATTAGAAAGTTGGCCGTTTTTGTAGCAATGAAAAAATATGTTTTTTATATTCAATCTTCATTAATTACAGATAACATAAACTATGAGTGCACAACAGATCGAACAGGAAATTAGCACATTGGAAGGCCAATTGAGCGGCGACATGTTTAAAGACATGGATATCCGTGACAAAATTCACAATCTCAAGATGAGATTGAGTGGGGCGAAACCAATGAACCAGACCATCGAATGCGTTGGTTGTGGGAGCTAGGAGTAGCGTTTGAGTCTTGATTAACCACAAAATATTGAAACCCCGCTTGTCGGGGTTTTTTTATGCGCTTTCCAGAGAGACCTACGAAGTTTTTGGAACTTCGTAGGTCTGGGTAGCCAGCTCAGTCCTTCTTCGTCTTCTTCAGCTCCTCCAACGCAAGCAGTTCATCCCTAAGTCTGGCAGCTTCCATGAAGTCCAGGTCTTTGGCCGCCTTCTCCATTGATTTTCTGGTGGTGTTGATCAGCTTGGTCAGTTCGTCCTTACTCATGTACGCTACTACAGGATCAGCCGCCACATTGGGTTCTTCGTTCTCCAAATAGTACTTACGCTTGGTACTCTTCTTAGAGTCCGCAACACTGGTTTGCTCCATGATACGCTCCTTCGACTTCAGTATCGTCTTGGGCTCGATACCATGCTCCTGATTGTATTGCTGCTGGATTGAGCGCCTGCGGTTGGTCTCATCTATCGCTACCTGCATAGAGCCTGTGACCTTGTCCGCATACATTATCACTTCTCCATTGACATTTCGCGCTGCTCGCCCGATTGTCTGCACGAGGGATCGTTCGTTTCTCAAGAACCCCTCCTTATCTGCATCCATGATTGCCACCAAAGATACTTCCGGTAGGTCGAGCCCTTCTCTAAGTAGGTTAACTCCTACAAGCACGTCGAATACACCCAATCGTAGCTCACGGAGGATCTCGACGCGATCAAGGGTGTCCACCTCAGAGTGAATGTATCGACACTTCACACCTACGCGATCCAGGTATTTCGAAAGCTCCTCTGCCATGCGCTTGGTCAGGGTAGTTATCAGTACGCGCTCCTCTACTTTGATCCTACCGTGAATCTCTTCGAGCAGGTTATCAATCTGATTTACGGTAGGTCTAATATGGATGACAGGGTCCAGCAGGCCAGTAGGGCGTATGAGCTGCTCGACCACCACGCCCTCAGACTTACGAAGTTCATAGTCACTGGGTGTGGCGCTGACGAAGACCACCTGATTGAGCATGGACTCAAACTCATTGAATGTGAGCGGCCGGTTGTCCATGGCCGATGGCAATCTAAAGCCATAATCCACCAGATTGACCTTTCTTGCCCGGTCACCTCCCCACATGGCCCTCACCTGAGGTACGGTCACATGGCTTTCGTCAATCACCATCAGGTAGTCATCCGGAAAATAATCCAACAGGCAGAAAGGGCGTGTACCCGGCTCTCGTCTATCGAAGTATCTTGAGTAGTTCTCCACACCTGAGCAGTATCCCAGCTCACGCATCATCTCCATGTCGAATTCCGTTCGTTCCTTGAGTCGCTTAGCCTCCACGTACTTCTGCTCTTCCTCGAAGAACGACACCTGCCCAACCATGTCATCTTGTATCTCCCTGATCGCCTGATGAATGGAATCCTTACCAGTCACGAACAGATTGGCCGGAAATATCGTGATGATTACTTCGTCTGAGATTTTCTTACCCGTGGATGGTTCTATTCGATGAATCTCCTCCACCTCATCGCCCCAAAAAATGACTCTGTATCCAAAATCGGCATAGGCCAGAAAAATGTCTACCGTATCTCCCTTGACCCGGAAATTGCCTCGCTTGAACTCTACCTCCGATCGGCTGTACAGGATGTTGACCAAGTCATGGAGGAGTTTACTTCTCGGTACCCGATCTCCTTGCTGAAGCCTGACTACATTTTTCCCAAATTCTTCAGGATTACCAATACCATAAATACAGGATACTGAGGCTACTACGATCACGTCACGCCGACCCGTTAAAAGTGAAGAAGTGGCTGCAAGCCTTAGTTTCTCAATTTCCTCATTGATCGATAGGTCCTTCTCTATATAGAGATTAGTTGTTGGCAGGAATGCCTCGGGTTGGTAGTAGTCGTAGTAGGAGATAAAGTACTCGACCGCATTATTGGGGAAAAACTGCTTCAGCTCACCATATAGCTGAGCCGCCAAAGTCTTATTGTGACTCAGCACCAGCGTCGGTTTATTTACCCGATTGATAAGGTTAGCTACCGTAAATGTCTTACCTGACCCGGTAACTCCCAGCAAGGTTTGTGCAGGCTCACCGTTTTCGAGACCCTCTACAAGTTGCTCAATGGCTTTGGGTTGATCACCTGTTGGTACGTATTCTGAAGTAAGTTGGAATTCCAAAGTAGTAGAGATTTTAGAATATAGAACGGAGCTTAATCTTTCTTGTTAAGCTTTTCTCTGATGCTACAAATTAGACTAGCTATTCCATATCTCCCAAGACTTCTCAGCTTGAAGTTCCAGCATTTCGAGACCATTTTTTGTTTTGGCACCCTGCTCCCGTGCGGCGCTCATGAGCCGAGTCTCTGATGGATTGTACACCAGGTCAAAAACGTAGTGCCCCGAATGAAATGCTTTTGCCGGAAGATCCGCCATTTCATCGACATTCGGATAGGTGCCTAGCGGGGTGGTATTGATGACCAGTTGTACATCAGAAAGCAGATCAGGGTTCTCATGGATATCCGCATAGGTAATACAGTCCATCTTGGGTGACCTTGAGACTTTCTGATAAGCGATCCCTAAATCCTCAAGTGCTACCAGCACCGCTTTCGAGCTACCACCTGTACCGAGCACCAAAGCAGTATTCACTTCATCCGCCAGCCAATGACTGACTGAGGTTTTGAAGCCGTAATAGTCAGAATTATAGCCAACCAAGTTCTCACCGACTAGCTTCACTACATTAACAGCTCCCACTCTCTCTGCGCTCTGATCCAGATTCGTGATAAAGGGTATTACCTCCTGCTTGTAGGGTATGGTCACATTGAAGCCTTCTAAACCCTGCGTGCACTGTATCAAGCTGCTGAGTTCATCGATTGTGCTCAGCTCAAAAAGGTCATAGCGACAGTCAGTTAACTCCTCTTTGGAGAACTTTTCTGTGAAGTAATTCTTTGAGAAAGAGTGTTTTAGTGTTTTTCCAATCAGCCCAAACCGTCTCATGGCTCCTGAGAGGTTAGCTTAGCAATTTTCTCGATTAGCACAACCAGCCCTACGCCAAGCGCGAAAAACAACAAAGCCTGCATAAACAATGGCTCTTGCCCTGTAGCCTCTATAAAATCTGCGGGGAGTACATTATTCTCAAGGAATGGCACCTGCTCCCCTTTACTATTCAGTCTATATTGAGTGACTACTCGCCAGGGCCAGATTTTATTGAGTGAGCCAATCATGAAACCTACCAGAACAGATATGGTAACAAGATGATATTGCTTGAGCAACCATGATATGAGTCTTGCAAAAGAAAGTATGCCCACCAGACAGCCCAGGGCAAACACAATTATTACCAACAAATCGAACTCCTTCACCGCACCCAGGACATACTGATACTTACCTAAGATCAAAAGGATGAAACTCCCAGATATTCCTGGTAAGATCATGGCACATATAGCAATCATTCCCGATAGGAAAATGAAAAATAACCCATCAGGCGTTGTGGCAGGTGTAGCGGTGGTGATCAGATATGCGATAACAATTCCCGCCAATACGGCGAGGACTGATGAAAGGTTCCATTGCTTGATCTCCTTAGCCACCATCAGCGCAGAGATGATAATCAGGCCAAAGAAAAAAGACCATAACTGAATGGGGTGGTTTTCCATAAAATAAGTCACCACCCTAGCCAATGATAATATGCTGATGAGGATACCTCCAAGTACAGCTATTAGAAACGAGCCATTGATATGCTTCCAAAACGACTTAAACTGGAAACTAAAAATCAGCTTAAACGCATCGGCATCTATAGACTTAATCGAATCTATGAGCTCTTCGTAAATACCCGTAATGAAGGCGATCGTACCGCCAGACACGCCGGGCACCACGTCAGCAGCCCCCATGGCTATGCCCTTCAGCATAAGCATGATATAGTCTTTGAATTGTCTCAAAACTGAGTGCCCCTACAGCTTATTCAGAAAGAAGTCGAAAGTATCTCCTCTCAATCCTAAACGGATGGTCTCCAAAGGAATTACCTCATTGGGTGCAATATTTCCAAGGTTCACGTTAGTGCCTAGCAGCTTAATAAACCATACCTGCTGTGCCTTCTGAGGAGCTTCCCACATGATTTTTTCATTGGGAATCTTAGTCAATATCTCTTCAACCAACCCCTGACGTACCTCTCCAGAGTCTCTAAAAAGCCCAACGTTACCCCCTTCTCTTGCTTCGCCTATTACTTTCCATGCTCCTGCATCAAGTTCCGTTTGCATCTGCTCGATCCACTTGTACGGTGGAATGATCTTGGCAGCATCTTTAGATCCTACTTCAGACAATACGGTTACATGTTGCGTTAGCTTCGAAATATAATCGCACTTAACGTCATGATCCATAACGACCGAGCCGTCTGAAACCTCGGCATACTTCAGATTGTATTTCTCAAGCACTCTAATGTAATCCTCAAACTGATCCCTTACCACGAATGCCTCAAAGAGCGTTCCTCCCAGGTATACTGGGATATTCGCTGAATGATAAAGCTCTATTTTCTCTTTGAGAATGGGTGTGACATATGAAGTGGCCCAGCCTAACTTAACTATATCCATATGATCTGAGCTGATACTCAGCATATCCTCAACTTCACGCAGGCTTAAGCCTTTATCCATGACCATAGTCAACCCCGACTGACGAGGTTTTTTATTCCTCTCAGGGATTTTACTCAAAGTGTAATTCATTAAGAATTTTGTTTTCTGTGCTGTTCTATAATTTTAAAAAGTGCCTTCTGAGTCTCCAGTTTTGGAAAAAAGTCATACAAGGCTGTATGCTTATCAAAGTCCAAAAATAGTGCATTCTCCAAAATGTTGAAGGCTTCTTTGTACTTGCCATCTGTAATGAGATAGGCCACCATACGATAATATAAGTCTGCCGTCTCAGGCTGCTCATCAATGGCCTGCTCAATGGTTTGTGCTGCCTTGGCGTATTCGCCTTGTTCGAAAAATATATTTGAAAGCGACAACCATGTCTCGTAATCTGTAGGGTCCAGCGCCAAAGCTTCCTCATATGCATCAACAGCAGAGACAATATTTCCAACTTTTGATTCTGCCTCAGCCACAGCCTTCCAATACACTGCATTTTCAGCGTCTAGTTTCAGGGCCTTATTGAAGAAATGAACTGCCTCATACCATTTGTCCTTGAAAGACATACAAATACCTATGCCAAACCAGCCCTCATCGTAAAACTGATCCAGCTTCACCGATTTACGGTAATACTTTATCGCCAGGTCAAATTGCCCCAGTTTTTCATAAGCCGCACCGATGCAACAATAAGTCTCAGCACTGGCTCCTTCCATGTCCAAGGTGCTTTTGTATGAATCAAGCGCCTTTGTAAAATGCCCCAGATTCATATAGGCATTACCCATATTGAAGTGCGCGGAGCTAAAGGTGTCGTCTATTGCCAGTGCATACTCATAGGCATCAATCGCCTTTTCGAACTGAGCCAATTTGTTGTACACGATACCTATGTTGTACCATGCATACTCCGAGAAAGGATCCTTTTCGATGAACTGCTCGTAATAGTTGAGGCTGGTCTCCAGCTCGCCAATTACATCGAGGCAGTAAGCTAGCTCATAGAGTGCGCTTTCATGATTGAGATTCTCTTCGATGGCCATTTTGTAGTATTCACTGGCCTTATTGTAATCAGACTGAGTCTGATAGGTCAGACCAATGTGATAGTAGATGTCATCTTTCTCCTCCGCAAAATCCAGCGCCATTTCGAAGCTGTTAATTGCTTCTTCCGGCTGACCGAGTACAGAGTGCACATTGCCCTTCATGATCATTATTTCATCATCACTAGGATGAAGGTTGAGTGCCTCAGTAAGGATATCCAGTGCCTCTTCATAATTATCAAGACTGCTGAAAACTTGAGCTCTCATGATGGTAATGTCGGCATTGTAAGGGTATAATTCTGCCGCCATCTCGGCTGCCTTTAGGGCACGCTTATTTTTTTGATTGTCCAGGTAGTACTGGATGATGGTTTCCAGCTTATCAGAATCAAAATAATGACTTTCCTGATGCTTCATATAAGCTTCAAACTTTCTGATCAATTCTTTCACCTCCTCTTCCCGACGTTTATAGTTTTCAGCCATTGTAGTCAAAATTTAAGCCCGCAAAGATAGTTAGAAATCTAGATAGGAATCCCTCTAGGTGTGAAAACCCATAAGCAATGGAACTGTACACTAGGATGTGACCCATTTACCGTTGGTTTAACCTAAGATAGGTACTTGTGAAATACTTTAAGGCAATTAATGGTAAAAATTTGAGACACTCCTATCACAACGTGTGTCGTATGAAATTGGTACGCTAAGAATTACTTTTTCTCACTATCCTCTTCGTAGTATCCATGACCATATCCATAGCCGTATCCATAGCCGTATCCATAGCCATAGCCTCCATTAGTACTAGCTCCATTGAGTATTACGGCGAGGTTATTAAACTTATTGACTTGAGCTACTTTCTTAATGGTATTGGCGAATGCCTTTCTTGAATAACCTGCCCGCACAATATAAATCGGCAAATCCGCCTTTTTCATTACAAGCATGCCATCGGTAACCAACCCGACGGGGGGCGTATCCATCATGATATAGTCGTAATCTTTCTTCAACTCTTCAATGAGCTCATCAAAACGCTTGCTGATCAGGAGTTCTGATGGATTTGGTGGAATTGGGCCGGCGGGCATGTAGTCAAGGTTCTCAATGATCGTCTTGCGAACGGCCTCCTTAGTAGAGTGTCGATTGATCAGAACAGTACTGACTCCCTTTTCGCTCTTCTCATCACCAAAGGCTAGATGCACCTTAGCCTTGCGCAGGTCAAGGTCAAGTATCACAACTTTAAAGTGGCTTAGGGCAATGATTCCCGCTAGGTTAACTGAAACAAAAGTCTTACCCTCTCCGCTGATAGTCGAAGTAATCGAAATGATCTTGTTGCCATTGCCTACTTTCATGAAATCCATATTCGTACGGATAGACCTCATGGCCTCAGAGATGATAGATTTTGGATTCTTATGTATGACTAACTGGGTGTGCTGGGTCTTTCTATCATATTTATACGCTGGTACTGAACCCAAAACTGGTAATGGCACCAATCTCTCCAACTCCCTCAATCCACTAATCTCCGTATGTAAGAGATAGCGAATCGCCACAAAGAAGATTGACAGGAAGATACTAGCGACTAAGCCTATGCCATATATGATGAGCTTCTGTGGATGGATGGGTTCGCCCGGCAAGCTGGGGGGTGAAAGAATTACAAAATTAGTAACCGTACCTGCCCGCGCAATCTCTAACTCGGACTTACTCTTGATAAGCGATATAAAAAAGTCAAGCTCTAACCCGTAGGAACGTCGCTGCTTGTTGTACTCTGTCCCCATAGATGGGAGTTGTAAGAAAGATTGGCCAATCTGAGACTGCCTGGTAGTAAGCTCACGTCTTGACTCAACAAGATTGACCTTATATAGCTTTATTAGTTCGACAAGATCAACACTTAGGTTTCCTGCTTCATTCTCCAGTTGCTTATAAGCCAGCGTGTTCTCGTTGTACGAATCGAGCAACTTTGCTTTCCGCGTTTGGTAGGACTTGTATTGATTTAATGAAGAAATTATGAAAGGCGGGAAAAATTCATAGCTGAAAGGATCAATGGAAATCTGGTCGCCCCTTTCGATTTGTCTAATAATCTGATCTACAGCAGCAATTTTATTTTGAAACTCAAATAGAGCGGTATCAAATCTGTCCAGGATTCCAATCGCTTCAGCAATATCGGCCTCTACGCTGACTGTTCTGTTTTCTATCGTAAAGTTTTCGAAATATGTTTCATAAGACTCCAGCTTGCTCTCCGTAGAATTAATCTGTCTTTCTACAAAAGCGATCTTCTGCTCGATGGCCTGATTTTTTGTCTCCTTATTATAATCCAAATAGAGTGTATCAATCGCAGTGAGCAGTTCACGCGCCTTATACTTGTTAAAATCCTTAAGGCTGACGCTGATCGTCTTCGCATTAAGATTAAGGGGCTCCACGGCTACTGACCTCTTCAAGTAGTCGATAACAGCTTGTCTACTATTGATCGTAAAATAATATTGGCCTACTCCATTCTCGCTAGAAAAGTTCTCCGTTTTATTAATAAGGAAATCGAAGGCGTTAGTGCTAATTTCTTCACCAAATTTATGTGTGCTACTATTTAGCTGACCACCCGATCCATATTCCAAAGTGAAGGTTTGCTCATCCAGGATTTCTACATCAAACGCCCTATCGTAAAGTCCTGGGTCCCGAAGCATGAATTCAACCTTAAAAGGGCTGTTGCGGTAGCGCTCATCGGATAAGTATCGACCATAAAAATGATAGGAAACATCCATTTCTATTTCATCAGCCACTTTCCCGAAAAACAAATTGGATCTCAACAGCTCGATTTCACCAGATAACCCACTTATATCAGATCCAATTAGTGGATTATTGACACCAACCAGACTGGATTCGCTTTTGATATCCAGCTTGAGTGTAGATACAGACTCATACACGGGCTTGGTATACCTCACATACATGAAGGCCCCCACGTTGCACAAAACAAATATCAACAGCACCCAGGGAGCACTCTTCTTCAGAATGGAGAAGATTTTTTCAAAATCGATATTGGCCAGGATATCATCATCACTGGCATTCTGATGGATCTGAGGGTTCGTTATGCTATCGTTAGGCGACATGTGATCCTACAAACTGGTGAAAACGAACGTCAAGGCAATTACGCTTGATATTAAACTCAGAATCGGGCTGATATCTCGGATAGATTGATAAACTGGTCTTCTCCATGGCTCCACGTATATAACATCCCCTGGGTTGATTGACACGATCGACATTTTCATAGCTGAAATTGAAGTCAAGTCCACTTCAAAAACCTCAGGGTTGGTGTAGTCGCCTCGTATCACCTTGATGTTGTTTGCCTTCGACCCAAAATCAAATCCACCATATAGCGTCAGCACTTCTAGCAATGTTGTATTCTCATTTTGAATAGGGATGACCTGACCTCCATTTGCACCCAAAACGAATACTCGTTTGTTGCTAAAGCTTAAGCGAACATAGCTATCCTTATAATAGACATTGAATAATTCCTGCAACTGGCTTTCGGCATCAATCAAGGTCTTTCCTTCCACACTGACCATGCCGACCACTGGCACTTTGATCTCCCCATTATTCTGAACCAAATAGCTATTTATGTTTTGACCATTTTGGTTTTGGTTCTGATTTTGGTTCATGCGATTCTGTTGATTCCCTTGACCCAGCTCGTTGTTGGGATCAATAATACGCTCACCATCGTTAGTGAAGACATCAAGTATCAATAGATCGTTGGGCTTGATCAGATAGTTTCGTTCCATTAGAAAGACACGCTCATTCAAGTCTTCTTCCGTAAAATCATCGTCTAATTGAAACAGAATATCCTGATAGTACATCTTGCAGGAGGAAGCACAAACCAACAGTGCCAAAAACAGCACCATTCCCTTCAAAATCTTCATGCGCGTTAGTAAAATGGGTCGAAATTTACCAATGGTGAAATTAATGAAAGTTTTCGGATCATTTCGCAATGGGTCGTACTGAGTCTCTGCTTAGATTGGTCCGGCCAACTCATCGATTAACTTTTGGTAGGTATTAACAACGATCTTTTCATCAAACTTTTCCTCCGCCAACTGCCGGCTTTTTCTCCCCATATCGAGCGTCTGATTTTTGGTTTTACCCAGAGCTATTTCGATTGTTCGGGTCAAATCATCCACACTTTTGGCCGAGCAAAGCAGGCCATTAATCTCATGCTGCACCACCTCACGACAGCCCGGTACATCTGTAGTAATGATGGGCCGACCAAGCGCCGCACCCTCGAGCAAAGTCCTCGGGGTACCTTCCCGATAGCTGGGCAACAGAATCCAGTCTGACCGAACCATTTCATCCTCTATCGGATTGACAGGCCCTAGATAGTTGATATCACCACTGCTATGGTACTCCTCAATTTCGGATCGAGAGACTCCTCTCACGTGGCTCTCATCTACTTCACCTGCTAGCGCAAATTCTGCCTTGCAGCCTTTTGCCTTTAACTGACGAGCTGATTTCAGATACTCTAATATGCCCTTATCAAGTAATAATCGGGCTACCAATAAGAACCTTGGGATTTCATTGTCGGGAGGCTCATGATATTCAAAATGAGAAGTGTCAATTCCCGATCCCGGAACAAGTGAATGCGGAACACCTAATTTGACCTTAGAAGTAAAGTCTCGCTTGTCATCCTCGTTTTGAAAAAGAACGTGGCAGCCTTTGCTCAAAGCTATTCGGTAAAGCCCCCTGCCTATTTTTGCCGTTAGGTTCTCATTCATGAAGATGGTGCCCAAACCGCTTATATTGTTGATACAAGGAATCCTTAATGACCTTGCCGCCAACGTACCATAGATATTAGGCTTGATTGTATAATGAAGTATTACGTCCGGTTTACGCCGCGCATATATTTTTCGAAGCTGAAACATCAACTTAATATCCTTGAAGGGGTTGGACCCAGTATTGTCCATCTTCACCGGGATATACTCGCCCCATTTGCCAATCTCATTGGAGTAATCGTCAATAGGGGCAATGAGCAGCAACTCGTGACCATCTGATTTCAAACCTTCGATCAAGCCTCGGCGAAAATTATAGATGTTCCAGGAAGTATTGATGACGATGGCGATGAGCATATGCCAGTTGAAAAATTGCGGATAATCAATGATAATGCTGAACTTTGTAGCATCAAAGAGGGATTGATAATATATGATTGAAAAGATTAAGTCAACAGCTCCTGTAAAGGAATATGCCATACTTGTTGCGCTGGTAGGTCAACGACAGTCTGACCATACTACACAGGAGTATTTAGATGAACTGGAGTTTTTGGCCTCTACGCTGGGTATCGAAACTCAGGCCACCTTCACTCAAAAACTGGACAAGCCGGATACACGCACGTTCATAGGTAAAGGCAAGCTGGAGGAAATTGATGCTTTTGTACAGGCCAGCAATACTGATATTGTCATTTTTGATGAGGACTTATCCCCTTCTCAGCTCCGCAATTTGGAGAATACCCTCAAAGTGAAGATTTACGATAGGAGCTTACTCATCCTCGATATATTCCTGAAGAGGGCTCAAACTTCTCAGGCGAAGACCCAGGTAGAGCTGGCTCGCTACCAATATCTGATGCCACGACTTACCAGAATGTGGACTCACCTGGAGCGTCAGCGCGGTGGCACAGGCACTCGTGGAGGAGCTGGTGAGAAAGAGATAGAAACTGACCGTCGAATCATCAGAAATCAAATCACCTTGCTCGAGAAAAAACTTGAGAAGATCGATCGTCAGGGCGTGACCAGGAGAAAATCCAGGGCTAATGTGGCTAGAGTGGCACTAGTGGGATATACCAATGTTGGTAAGTCAACATTGATGAACCTACTCAGCAAGGAGAATATCTACGCTAAGGATGAATTGTTTGCTACTGTCGACTCTACCGTGAGGAAAGTGGTGATCAACACCATCCCATTTCTGCTAAGTGATACCGTCGGATTCATCAGAAAGCTACCCCACAACTTAATAGAGTCCTTTAAATCTACACTTGATGAAGTCAGGGAAGCTGACATTTTGCTTCACGTAGTGGATGTATCTCATCCGGGCTTTGAAGAGCACATGCAGGTCGTAGAAGAGACCTTGGCTGAGTTGAAAGTAACAGACAAAAAGGTAATCACTGTATACAATAAGGTGGACAAGCTGCCCGCTGAGACATTGGAAGAAATTAAGCAGCGGAAATCATCAAACGATGATGACCCATCCATATTTATTTCCGCAGCAGAAAAGATCAATATCGATGAGTTGAAGAAACTGGTCTATGAAAATGTGAAAGAAAAGCATCTGATGATCTACCCCAATTTTCTAAATGGGGAATACAAATACTGGGAGTACAGCGAGAATCAATAGGTGCCCTTGATTCGGTAGGCCAGTTTTGCGAGGATCCCCATACTGTTATTTTGTTCTCCAAAATCATACCCTAACGATACCTGGCCTGAAAGTCTATTATTCATTAAATAATCTATGGACGCCATCACATAATAATGGGTGCGGCCTTCCTCAAAATGGAAAGGCTCACCCAGTCGCTCCCAAAAGCGACCGTATTGGCTATAATAGTTGCCAAAATTGCGCGTGTAGGTGAAAAGTAGCTCATAGCTCATTCTTGAGTTGAACGCACCATTTGCGCCTATGTGGATTCCTTCCACCCTATTGTTGAATACATAGGTGCGCTCATAATCGAGTCCAAAGTCAACATCATCATAAATCTCTTTCATCCTTGGAGAGGTCAAGAATAAAGGCGTACCAATAGTTCGCCCATAATGGGTCCACCCTGAACCATAAAACCAATTATTATAATAATTCTCTCTCTGTCCATAAGGGTACCCCTGGTTAAACAAAGTGCCATCGGGATCAAGCTCTGCGGGTGCTCCCCCTCCAGGTACATCTGATAGACCCGGGCCGGTTTGGAGTTTTGTGTGCATATACTCGATTACCAAACTGCTCAGCCAGCTCTTCTTGATGGGATTGTTAATATGAAGACCGATAAGGTGATCCTTGTTATCCGCATATTTTTGGAAGAATTTCTGCTTGCCTATCTGTTGTGAGTCTTCCCATGGTTTTTGAATAAACACCTTGAAATCACGGTCATCTACTTCAAAGTTCATCGCTAAGTCAAGCGTACCCAGGTGACTGCCTGGCACATAATTACCGGATGCCACTCCAGGCCCCTCATCACCCGTTACAATATTCCAAAACTCACCACTGGAAACAGATGTATCTATGCCCTCCTTGTCACCGCCATACAATGCAAAGTGAGACAAACCAAACTCCAGATTCAATATCCAGGGTTCGAGTATCTTAATAAAAAGGTACTTTTCGTGTAGCAATGCATTTGGAACAAACCGATCCTTTTCCATCCACCCATGAGCGAAGGCTCCTTTGATTTTCATCCATCCTTTGGTAAATGGGACATCTACATAGTCGTCAAATCCAATTGAAATTTTGGGGATAGGTCTTGCATTTCGCGATACCCCCAGATCTCCGGAGGACAATTCATGATAGATGATCGATCGACGATCCGTAAATGACCCAATATTCAATGACAGACTTTTAAACTTAGTGTTCAGAAAATATTGATTTGGGATCAGCCCAAAGTCCTGAGAATGAAAATAGGAATTCGCTCTGCTATTCCTGAAAATTAACTGAGCGCCCCCTTCGAAAGACCAATTGTCATTTAGTTCGTAGGGAATATAGGCCTCTAATGAGGTTCCTATGTTTTGCTTGTTTTCCGCAATAAGACCATCTCTATTGGCACCAAACCAAAAAGGCTGATAATCTGAACTGACAGCCGTATAGAAGGCCACATCAACAGTAGCCGAGTCCAACACAGACTGCCCGATGGCACCTATCGGAATGGCTAACCACAACAAAAAAACAGCAATACTCCTCAACCCACTCAATTTTAGCGCAAAGATAGGCATTCAATTATCTGATACCAGCTAATCGAATGCCTTCTAACGATACTAAAACTGATTTAGTGCCCAAGCATCTTACTCGAATCTCAATGAGGAGGATGGGTTTTGTAAAACTGTCCGGAGCACTGCAAAGCTTACGCTTGTGATCGCTACCGCAATCAAGACAAGGCTGGTAAATATAAAGGGTGAAAAACCGATATTGGTATGATAGGCAAACTCGCTCAGCCATTCGTTCATAATGAAAAAGGCCAGGGGCATGCCCACAGTCAGGGCTAAGACCAACAAACGTAAGAATGGTCTATTCTCGAAAGCCAGCAACTGGAAAATTCTTGCGCCAAGCACTTTCCTAATTCCGATCTCTTTTCTGCGCTGCGCGATGGTCAGATACGCAATCCCCAGGAGCCCGATAGAAGCAAGAAACAGAGCGATTACGGCAAAGAGGTTAAAAACGCTAAAGGCTCTTCGTTCTGCATCGTAGAGCCTGCCAAGTTGATCATCCAAAAACCAAAAATCAGCCGCAAAACACGGATCGAACTGGTGATGTACCTCATCGAGCCAACTCAATGTTTCTGTGCTCTTGTCTTTCGATGAACTAGCATCATCTTACAAAAATCTCTTTGCTATTGTGCTACCATGACCAATTAGCTACTTTTGCCTTCCCAAATTGATTGGTCTCGTAGTTCAATGGATAGAATAGAAGTTTCCTAAACTTTAGATGCAAGTTCGATTCTTGCCGAGACCACAACCTTAAGCAGCCAATAAAGCTGCTTTTTTTGTGCTCATTGATAGGTTTTCTATTGAGGCCTTGTGCGTTTATACCACCCATATTTAGTAAATTAGAGATTATTTAAAAAGCCATTATTTTCAGTAATGGCGGCTCAATAATTGAGTCAGAAAGCTACTTGTAAGTGTGCTTTTTTTCTGACTTTGGCCCTTTGCCTACATTTCAAAGCAATTGGTTCTATTGATTCAAGAGGAAGTTTTGTGCATAAAACCATTACCTCTTTGCAACCAACCTATCGCATTGACCTAGTATGTTTGAACATCAAATCGGTGGTAGTCACACAGATTCGGCATTCTCGCACAAATAGTGTTTTTTTCATACTTATGGGCAACTGATCTATGTCTAGCACCTCTGCTCTTTTTGTGTTTCTCGGGCTTGTAATCTTTAACGTCCTAGGCATTATTCTGTATCACCGATACCGGCTAAGGAAGGAACATAAACTCAAGGCAAACCTCCGTAGTGAGTTAGGTCGCGACTTTAGTCATGATTTTCATGATGAAGTTGGTTCTCACCTCGCAAAAATCATAGGTATGGCAGGATCTTTACGGCTGAAGCTAGATGCCCCAGACCAGATTCAATATTTAGACAAGATTATCCAATCCGCTCAATCTATGTTTTCTGGATTCGGGGCGTTGGTCTGGTCTATTCAATCTGAGCCCATATCTTGTCAAGATGTACATTTGGAAATCAGTGATTTTGGAAATAAACTTTTTGATGCATCACCAATCAGTTTTAAGGCAAGTATAGAAAAAGGGGTGGTACGCTACATGTACAATACCAGCGTGAGGGATGTAACGCTCTCAGTGAAAGAGTTAATTACGAATGCCTTGAAACACTCTCAAGCAAAGCATATTACTGTTGATTTTACCGTTTTGCAGGACACACTTCATATTAAGGTTAGTGATGATGGGAGCGGATTTAGTTTAACCAAAATCCAATCAAGTGGAGGATTGGTTAACTTGAAAAAACGATCAGAACGTTCTGACTTTGCGTATACAATAGAGTCCAGTAAGGGTAGTACCTTCTCATTATCAATACCCATAGAGCATGTTTAAAAAGAAACTTATCATAATTGAAGATAATGAAGATCTAAGAAGGTCCTACGAACTTATTATCAATGGCTCTGATAAGTTCGCGGTGAAAGCGACTTATGAATCCGGTGAGGCAGCTGTACAGGAAGTTAGGAAAATTCAGCCGGATTTAGCATTAGTTGATCTGGAACTACCGGGCATCAATGGTATAGAGACGATCAAAAGAATCAAAGAGATTTCTCCACATACGGAAGCGATTATTCTTACCATGTATGAGGATCCAGATCTGGTTTTTGACAGCCTAAGGGCAGGTGCCACCGGATATATCACCAAGAGTGCTGATTTCATGGAGCTCATAAATGCTTTGGAGGATATTCTAAAGGGAGGGGCACCTATGAGTTCTCGCATAGCGCGAATGGTCATTGGTAAGTTTCACATCAATCCCAACTCACCACTCACCGATAGAGAGACCGATGTACTAAGGCTTATCGCCGAAGGTAGAAGCTACAGTCAGATATCCGAAGAGCTGTTCATTGCAAAGGAGACAGTAAAATCTCACACTAAGAATATCTACACTAAACTCAAGGTAAACACCAAATCTGCTGTTATTTCCAAAGCAAAAGGAGATAATCTTATCTAATCTGTGGTAGCGCTAGTTTACAAAATGTAGCGTACACATTCAATTATTCTATTGATATCAAAAAAGGAGGTGCCAACGCACCTCCTTTTTTGATAGTATTCGTAGATCTAAAATACCTTCGAAAACAAAAAAGCCAGAGCTTATTGCTCTGGCTTCAATTAATGACGTAGAACGCCAATTATAATTATTATAGACAGTTACTCAAAGTAATTGTTCCTACGGCAGGAGATGGACCATCACTAGCCATCACATTTCCCTCAGGATCAAGTATCTGATAAGTAATCTCACTATCCCAGTCACCTGAAGTGAAGGCAAATGATAGTGATGCACCGTCTGGTACAACTACTGTTTCTGATCCACTAGAACCCGCAGCAATTGTGTACGAGGTAGTCACACCATTCACTGTTGCATCAATCGATGCACCGTTCCAGCCATCTCCGTATGAATCCTGCATGTCAACGACATAATTGCCACCGAACGCTCCGGTAACTTCATCTGTCAATGTACATACAATCGAAATGGTGAAAGTACACCACTCTCCTTCATTGGTAAAGCCACCGCAGTAGTCATTACCTGGAGTGCCTAGGGTATATACCGTACCCGAATTGTCTGCATCAATGTTGTACTCATAGGTAATGGCTATCACATCACCAAAAGTCAAATCATCAACACTCATTCCAAACGTACTGGCCACATCCGAAGCACTGATACTCACATTAGCAGGCAATTCACTCCCCTGGAATGTAGCAATTGGAGTAGCTGGACCACCATTCATAGAAGCAAGCAAGGTCACATCTAATAAGGTGGAAGTCACACCGCTTCGACCTACAAAAAACTTGTGGCCATCTGCAGCACCATCGAAATTCTCTTCATCCAGCGTGAATGTAAACGCCGTATTTGGAAGTTCGCTGGTTTCCCAAACATTGTTGGTTACGCTAGTCGCCAACAATACCACCGGGGTGTAAAAATCCGGTGCTCTCAAATTATCTTCATTCTCACAGGCAGATAGCATGACCACCGCGCCGAGAAATAGGATAAAACTTCTTGATATATTTTTCATAATCAATTTCAACTTTAAGATTAAAATCTAGCAGGATAAGGTGTAGAATCCCAAAATACAGGAGTCTGGAACCATACGATCTGATTAGGATCTGGTGCATTCGGATTCGTTGCTATCTCACTAGGAGGGAACGGGAATCTTCTTGGATACGGGTTCGTAGGAATAATAGACATCCTCTGTGGCTGTCCTCCATCATCCGTAGAGCGGCGTACTTCAGGAAGTTTCGTTCTTCTGAAACTTGTCCATGATTCAGTGTTGTTACCGAAGTTGGCAATGAACCACTGATCCATAACCACATCCAGCTGTGATCCTATTGCACCCACAGCATTACCTGTAGAAGCGCCATCATACTTGGCTAGTACAGCATCTGCATAAGCATCTACATCACCCGATGTTGGTGCTAGTGAAGCATCAAAATTGGAAGCTCCTGATCCGAAAGCCATCACATCACTGATAGAGGCTCTTACACCTTCTTCTAACAATGCTCGCGCATCTCCGGCTACTCCTAGTCTCAACACTGCCTCAGCCTGCATGAACTTAGCCATGGCGTTTGTGAAAATAGGGTAAATACCACCAGTACTGATATCAGACTGCTGTGCTACAGCACGGCCAGGACCATCGTCAAATAGACCTCCGATTGGATACACACCATATGTTGTTCTTGCAGCACCGTCGTTAGGAATACCTGTTCCATCACCATGATCTCTACCCATATAGCCATCACCGACGTAACCGTAAGAACATCTGATCTGCCAGGTTGATTCGTCATTAGGCCTTGCTCCGTAACCGAAACATGGGAAATCATCAGGTACAACAGCTCCACCAGCCAATGCAGCATCAAAGTCAGGAATCTGACGGAAGAAATAATACCTCATCCTTGGATCAGGTACATCCGCATCACCATCAACACCATAACTTCTGTACATCTTGTACATCAATGTGTTGCTCATGTAGAAGGTCTTGGTACCACCAGTGTAGTGTAACTGATGCATCCTGTGTCTGTTTTCAGGAGCTAAACCTGTTCCAAACTGGAAGTCAGCATCTTCAGAGTTACTCGAAATCACACCTCCGGCTATCGCTGAATTGGCCAAACTCGCATTGTTCGTATTCAAAGCCATTTTGAGCTTTAAGGTATTAGCGAACTTTATCCAGTTAGCAGCATTACCGTTATAAATAACGTCATTCTGAGGAGATACACCACCAACCTGAAGATCAGCAATACCCTCATCTATCAAGGTAACCAGTTTAGGATAAACCTCAGCACCATCTTCCCACACGGGGGCAGCAGGGCCTTCAGCACCTAACAAAGCCTCATCATAAGGAGCAGCACCCCATACATCGATGATCACATGGTAGATATAAGCCTTAAGGACTTTTGCAATACCACGATGTGTAGTCAATGGAGGGTCGCTCAACTCTGCATCAAGGATTACTCTTTCTCCGTTGACAAGCGCGTCAACATAGAACTCCTCAAAACCTAGTGGCACTCCACCATCACTACCCAGACCATACTGAGAAAGTGTTGATTCTACATTCTGACCGATTACACCGATCGCATCAAAACGATCAGTAAGGACTTGACCCATTGCAATTTGCAGTGAAGGGATCAAAAGTTCCAGGTCCGGCTCAGTAGGAGCATTGGGGTTGTCATTGACATCCAACCAATCGCTGCTACACGACGACACTAAGCCAATAATGACCAGGGACGCTATATATTTAGTTATCTTATTTATATGTCTCATTTTGTTACGTTTTGGTTTTACCTATTAAAAAGTAACTGATAGGTTCACACCATATCTTCTGGTAGTCGGTACGCCCATGAAGTCGAAACCTCTGTATGCTCCACTGTCATCACCACCGCCAAGACCTGAAACTTCAGGATCGAAGTTCAAAGCATCTGGGAAATGAGGTGCATTGTACCACAGGTTTCTACCTGAGAAGGATACTGTCGCTCTTCCAAATGGTGTCTTGTCCAATAATGCTGTAGGGAAGTTGTAACTCAATGACACCTCTCTGATCCTGATCACAGTAGCATCGTAAGTTGAATGCCAGTCAACACCACCGGCAGCCCAGCCATCAAAGAATACCCAGTCATTGGCAGTAGTCAATGACCTGTTAGGAATCTTGTTGCCACTTTCGTCCAACAATGGATTACCTGCACCATCACCAAAGAATCCAAGACCTACTCTGGGAACACGGTCGGTGTTCAATGGGTGGTCAAGTATACCTCGGCTAAAGGTCTGGTCAGCAGTCAAAGACCAAATGTCTCCACCTTGTGTCCAGTCAATCAATACTGAAAGGCTGATACCTTTCCAAGTGAATGAGTTAGTTACACCCAAAGTGAAATCAGGGTTAGGGTCACCAATGATCTGTAGTTCGTTATCTTCGAACGGCTTACCTGAAACAGGGTTAACCAGGATATTTCCCTCTTCATCTCTCTGGAAATCTGTTCCTAGCAATTGACCGAAAGGAAGACCTGGTCGCTGTACTACTGACAATCCACCAGAAGCGAATCCACCAACAATGATCTGATCTGCATCTCCAATGTCAATCACTTCATTTCTGTTTCTTGTGAATGCACTGTAAATATTCCACTTGAACCCGTTAGAAAGCTCTACTGGAGTCAGGTCAAGCCCAATCTCCCAGCCATAGTTATCAACTCGTCCAACGTTGGTGATTCCCTCACGGAAACCAGTCGAAGAAGGTACGGTTACCTCGATAATCTGGTCAGTAGACTGTCTGTTGTAATAAGTCACATCCAAACCAATCTTATTGTTCAGCAAGGTTATCTCTGCACCAATCTCATACTCAGTAGTAAACTCAGGCTTCAATGTAGGTGAACCCAAAGTCTCTTCCTGATTCGCTATGTTGAACGAACCTCTAGGCGTACTAAACGGGAACTGGAGGTTGGTATACTGACTGTTGATCAGGAAGGGCGTGTTGGTCTGGTAAGGAGAAGCCTCATTACCCACCTTAGTGATACCTGCTCTGATTTTAGCGAAGTTGATCACTGAAGGTAGTGTCATTGCCTCACTCAATACAAATGAAGTACTTACACCAGGATAGAAGAATGATCTGTTATCCGGGGGTAATGTAGAAGACCAGTCATTACGACCTACTACGTTGACAAACATCCAGTCTCTGTAAGAGAAAGAAAGGTCAGCAAATACACCCTGGAATCGCTGAATCTCACCGTAATCCCTACGCATCAACTGGCTGGCAGTATTGGTGATACGGTCAATACCTCTTGCGATGATACCGTTACCAATGATAGTAGTTTGCTCTAACCTTCTCTCGTTGGCATTATGTCCAACCAAAGCACGGAAGTTGATATCTGCACTAAGATCTTTCTCCATGCTGATCAGTAGGTTACCATCTCTTTCCTGACGGAACACATCATCTATAGAATACTGACCCGCAGGAATGTTCTCAGAGAAAGCCGGAACTAGTGCAGATCTTCTGTCAGTATAAGCATTGAAACCAAACTTATACGTCACTGTCATCCAGTCGAAAATATCATAACCCACAGTGGCATTACCAAAGTAACGATCCACCTCTGAAAAGATAGGAGCGAACTCGGCTACCCAGTAAGGGTTGTCAAATCCATTTCTGTAATAGATAGAACCACCGGTCCTATTGTTAACATAAGGGTTGTTGGTCAAGTCATAAGTAGGTGACATCAAGTACAACATACCAATGATAGATGTACCAGCGTTACCTGCAACAATCTCTGCACCCTGAGGAGCACTTCGCTGATCAGTCTTCACATAAGTAATACTACCGTTAAGGAAGATGCCATTAGATAGCGTCGCACGGCCACCAAAGTTCATAGAAGTCCTTGTGATCTCAGAGAAAGGGATAATACCTTCATTCTGAGTTCTCGATACACCAGCAGTGATACTTGTGTTTTCTCCTCCTGAGCTCACCTGTACAGCATGCTCTACAACCTTACCTTCTTGCCAGAAGTTGTTGAAATTATCAACATCAGGATACACTCTATCTACTTTATCCAGAATAAAAGGATATTGATCTCCTGCATAAAGTGGGCTGCTGGGATTAGACCCATACTTATTGAAAAGTGGGTGATTGATACCAGAAGATCCGCCCAGGGTTTCACTCATGATATCAGCAGTAAATCCACTCTGGATCATTTCGTTTACCCAGTCGTACTTGGGACCCCAGGTTCCAAAGAAACCGTTGTTGAAAGTAAAGTTATGAGATCCGAAAAGTGCACCTTGTGTCCACTCGCCCTGCTTCTCGATTTTACCTGCTACTGTCTCAACATTGTAAGAAGTGTTGTAGGTAACTTCAAGGCCTTTCTTCTGGCCTCTGGCTGAAGCTTTCGTGGTAATAACAATTACACCGTTGGCAGCACGAGAACCGTAAAGTGCAGCAGCAGATGCTCCCTTCAATACAGTCATCGACTCAATGTTGTTAGGGTCAATGTCAAATGCTCTGTTCGAGTTAGGGTTACCCTGGTTAAAACCTTCGTTGGTTCTGGTTACAGAGTTGTCAAATGGAACACCATCTACTACAAACAATGGCTGGTTGTTACCAGTCAAAGATGAGCTACCACGAATCGTGATATTGGTTGCTGATCCAGCACCTCCACCAGAGCTTAAAATGTTTACGCCTGGAACCTTACCAGCAAGTGCACGAATCGGATCAGGCTCTGCACGCTGCTTCAGGGCATCACCCGAAACCTCAGAAACCGCATATCCCAATGCTTTCTTCTCTCGCTCAATACCAATTGCGGTTACAACTACTTCTGTTAATTGCTTAACATCACTAGCCATCACAACATCAATTGTAGATCGAGCACCGATCGCTACCTCCTGAGGAGCCAGACCAATGAACGAAAACGTCAAAGTTCCACCTTCCTGGGGAACCGCTAATTTGTAGTTACCATCGATATCGGTTGTCGTACCGGTGGTAGTACCTTTCAAAATTACATTTACCCCGGGGAGTCCGCTAGCGTCCTCGTCCGAAGTAATCCGTCCCGAAATCGTCCTCTCCTGTGCATACAGGGAGATCGAACCCAGGAACAAAATCATGAGTAAAATTCTCTTCATACGGATGTCTTGATTAAAAGTTTGACATTTATTTAATCCGTAAATCTCTCTGAATTCTCAGTGCATTGAAACACACACTTTTAGCCAAAAGTGGTAGGTTTTAATCATCCATTTTGGGGGATGATATAAGGGATTTGTGAGATAGGCCTTAGGGCTTAGGTTCTTGAAAATGAAACCAAAAACATAGTATTAAGCCGTTTTTGATATTAATTCCTTATCAAAAAGATGGTTTTTGGCAATAAGGCATATGAAATTTGGGTTCATATCCCCCTATTTGCATCGAAGATAATTGGGGGATGTCATCACCCAATATTGTAAGAATTCAACTCCTTTATCCCCCAATTCGATTCACAATACACGCTATTGCTCCTCAAATAGCTTTTCATGCATGGAAAATTCAAGTATTACGTTCAACCCACGAGATTCTCTTCGACTGCATATACTCTACCTCTCGTACATTGGTGTTCAGCGAAATGGCCTGATCGATTGTGGCTATTGCGGTAGCATAATCATCAATTTCCGCCAGGAGTTCGGCTTGCACAGCGTAGAGCAGAGGGTACTTCTGAAGCGCCTTCTTTCCACCGTAACCATCAAGTTCTGATAAAGCGGCCTTTGCTCCAAAGACTTTACCGTAGGCGATTACTCTGTTGAGGAAAATAACCGGGTTATTGTTGAGCTGCAGCTGGATGTCGTACAGCATCAGTATCTGTTGCCAGTTGGTGCTCTCATAAGTATCCGCGTCGCAATGGACTCGGGCAATAGACGCCTGAATGAAGTAATCATTGATATGACCGAATGCGGCCGCTAACTCCAGGTGATGCCTACCAAGCTCAACCTTCGAATAATCCCACAACGATCGATTCTGATGATTCAATGCAACCATCTGTCCATTGGAATCCAGTCGGGCATTGAAGCGTGAAGACTGAAAATACATCAATGCCATCAAGGCATGCACGTCAGGTTTGACTAAGCGCTTGCACTCAAGAATCAAGCTGCCAAGTCGAATGGCTTCCTCGCAAAGAGATGTTTTTATTAGCAGATCCCCTTCGGTGACGCTGTAGCCTTCGTTGAAGAGAAGGTATAATATTCGCAATACTTTGGAGAGCCTTTGGGAAAGGTGCTTGCCAAACGGCACCTCAAGCGTGATGCCCTCCTCTACCAGTTTTTTCTTTCCTCTGGTATACGCCTTCGCTATGGCGTCTTCCTTCTTGAGCAGTTGACGAGCAACTTCGGCGTTACTAAAACCTCCAAGAATCTTCAAAGTCAAAATGATTTGAAGCTCAGCACTAATCGCCGGATGACAGCACGCGAACATCATTTTCAGCTCATCATCCTTTATTTCTTCGTCCATATCCCAATCCATAGCATAGCTTGAATCTTCTTGCCCAAGTTCAGCTGATTTTCTCTCGAAGTTGTTTTTTCTGCGAAGCGTGTCAATCACATGATTGTGTGCGACGCGGCTAATCCATCCGGCAGGATTGTCAGGGATACCCTGGAATGCCCAGGACTGCATGGCTTTGGTCAATGCCTCCTGCACCGCATCTTCGACCAGCGTAAGATTGGGTACGCCAAACTTTGCCGTTAGGTGAGAAACCACACGCCCCCATTGGTGACGGAAGAAGTGGTCAACAATCGCTTTGGGCTCTTGTGGAGGGGCAGGCATTTTTAAAAGTAGGAAAAGCCCTGACCATTATCAACAGTCAGGACCAGACCGGTACTATTGGTCCATCGGCATAATCTCGCGCACTTCCACCGTACCCCCTCTTTCGAAAATCGGGCATTTTTTTGACAGCTCTGTGGCATGATCCAGGTCATTGGCCTTCACGATAAGGTATCCTCCGACAAGCTCCTTACCTTCCGCAAATGGACCGTCCGTAATTACTTCGCCATAGTTCTCGACAACCTTACCTTCACTCTGTAGGGGCAGTCCTGTTACAAAATTTCCGGACTTACCAAGCTCCTGCATCCATACTCCCCAGGCCTGCATATGCTCTTGCATTTGCTCAGGAGATAAATTCAGTTCACGGCCATCGCCTCCTCTAAATAAGTACATGTACTCTTTCATGGTTTCTAAAAATTTAGGTTATAAATAAAAATGTATTTTCTCACTATCCATATTACTGATCCAGATTTTCAAGCATTTCTTTCAACGGTCCCAGGTAGTACTCATCCCACCCTTTGTCAATTGACGCCAGGGACGACTCGGGAATATCCGTATGTTCTAAGGATAGTATCGTCGATTGATTCTCCTCTTTCAAAGTGAAGGTACATTTTGAGTATGCTTCCCAGGACGCTTCCTTCCACAGTTGAACAATCTTACTCTCTGATACCACTTGATTGATCCCATGAATGCTACCTTCCCATAAAGAGAATGCTCCATCCGTCGCTATGTCCATTTTGGCGCTAGCCCCTGACCACTGCTCTATCTTCTCAACATTGGTCAGCGCGTCAAATACTTCCGACTTTGTTGCTTTGATCTGGTATGTCTTATCAACTTTATTCATTTCAACTCTCAATTATGACTCATGAATTGACATAATAGTCAACCTTTATCTTACTGATTTTATACCTTAGACGAACAAGCCATCCATCATTGGACAATACCTCAAAAGTTTTTTTATGCTTCGATCATTTGCCTTTTTCTACCTCATAGTAGCCTCTTTAGGCGCAGCGGCGCAATCCATGCCCGCTGCTGAGCTCCTCCAAAAAACCATCGCCTATCATGATCCACAGGGTCAGTGGTCGACTTTACAACAGCAACTCTTTTTTGAAACAGATATGCCTGATGGTAGCCAGCGGACCAGCCAGGTCAAGATCGACAATACAACCGGTCTATTCGAATATACCAACCCTGACCGGAGCTTTGGTATCAAAATGGACTCCTGCTATCACATCTCCGGGGAGGAGCAAGCCTGCGATAGAATAGCACGGTCAAGGAACTACTATGTCTACCTCTGGGGTCTGCCGATGAAGCTGATGGATGAGGGGACAGACCTTGATGAGAAGGTCTACTCAGAAACACTAAATGACAAATCTTATCAAGTACTGAAAGTAACCTACCCCGAGGACACTTGGTACTACTATATCAATCCAGAGACCTTTGCCATGGAGGCCTATAAGTTCTATAAGGATGAGCCAAATCAAAAAGGAGAGGTGATCTATCTCGAAGGTGAAATGGAAGCACAAAATATTAAAATCCCTACCTCACGGGCATGGTACAGGACTGAGAATAACGAATATTTAGCCACTGACAATCTTGTCCGGGTAGCACCACTTTAAGCAGTTTTTGCTATATCCAGCGATGCTCTTTGGCCACTTTGATAGCGTCTGCCTTGGAGTTGACAAGAAGTTTGGAATAGATATTCTTGATGTGTGTCTTGGTGGTCTCCTTACCAATATGAAGTTCCTGAGCAATAACAGTATAGCTCTTCCCTTCTGACAAGTGGCTGAGTACCTCGGTCTCACGTGTGGTCAATGGGGATTGATGATTTCTGTGAAATGACCCTACCAACTTCCTGGCAATGGCCTTGCTCATCGGCGCTCCGCCTTCAAGAATATTATCAAGCCCTTCGATCACCTCTGCGTACTTGGTATGTTTGAGTAAATACCCCGTGGCGCCAGCCTTCAGTGCTTCTATAATGATGTCTTTATCCTCATGCACAGTGAAGACTATGATCTCAACGTTAGGGAGCTTCTTTTTGAGTTTAGAGATCCCCTCGATCCCATTCATTCCCGGTAGGTTGATATCCATGAGTACCACATCCGGAGAATCGCGAATGGCATTCTTCAAAAAACCCTCGCACGTGTCGTATGCCCCAACGACGTAATATTTGTCATGGTTATTGATGATAAGTTCATAGCTATTTCGAAGAATATCGTCATCTTCGACAAGGCATACTTTGCGCTTCATTGAGTACATTCCACCTAGCTTTTTTGAAGATTGATACAGCATGATCTTATGATTTAAACTGTAACAACCGTCGGACTAAATCACACTATTCTGATAAGAAAAAAATGAGGGCACCCGTAGGCGCCCTCGATTAAAAAACTGAAGAGAATTATTAGTTCGAAAGGTTTGGAGGCCAGTCACTTCCATCCGTTCTGGTCAAGACTGTGGTACCAGAGTCATTGAAGGTATTGCTCCAGCTGATCGTCATCTCATCACCATTGATACTCTGAATGGTATAAGTGTAGCTATCGCCATACTGATCTGACCCCTCTACCGAAATCACTTCACAAGCATCAACTAACTCAAGGCCAACAGCAGGTGTGTCGCCATAGAGCTCTGCAAACAAGCCAAAACTAGCGTCTGGTATAGTATACCTACCGGTAACAACCTCCAGAAACTCGCCACTGCCTGTCACAGGCCCTGCTACCGGAGCACCTCCTCCAGCCACCAGGTTGGTAGTAGAGAAGTCGTAAGTAGTCGCCATGTCGGAGGTACATACAATGTCGATGTTGAGCGTACAAAACTCACCCTCGTCCGTGAACCCACCGCAATACTCCAATGCCGGTGTTCCTATCTCACGGATATCACCGGTATTGTTCGCATCTATGGTGTAGCTATAAGAGACCGTAAACCGGTCACCACCATCCAGGTCATCCATAGAAAGGCCTGGTAATGCCGCCACCAGATTTTGAGGTGTCATTTGCACGCCTACCGGAAAATCTGATTCGTTGAAAGTACCGAACTCCACGGGTCCAAAACTGCCCCCAGCTCCACTGTATGAAACCAACAGCGTGGCATCAATAAGTGATGAGACCGGCCCGGAACGACCGACGAAATAGGGATGCCCATCAGCAGATCCATCCCAGTTTTCATATTCCAGTGTAAACGAAAAGCTGGCATTGTCTAAGTTCTGAAGTATAAAGGTATTGTCCGTGCGGTCGGTTGCTTGCAGCACGACAGGCACGACTGCCTCCGGAGCGTACACCTTATCTTCATCACGACAGCCTATTAGCACTAGCGCTAAGACAGCTACCGTCAATATGTGTTTATATATTCTATTCATGATTTTCTCATTTAGTTGTTAAAACCTCGCTGGATATGGTGCAGCATCCCAGAAAATAGGTGTCTGGAAAAACAGCACTTCATTGGCATCTGGCAAGGTTGTATTTGTGGATATTTCACTTGCCGCAAATGGCAGTCTGCGAGGGTAAGTGTTAGAAGGCACGATAGACATCCTACCGGAAGCATTGACTGCAGGCTCGATAAATGGCAGCTTTGTCCTTCTAAGATTGATCCACGATTCAGAGTTGTTACCAAAATTGGCAATTTGCCATTGCTCCATGATAACGTTCAGCTTATCGTCCGTGGATGATGCGGCATCATATGCCGCTAATATCTCATCCACAAAAGCGTCCACTTCATCACTAGTCGGGGCAAGCTCAGGGTCAAAATTTCCAGCATTCGCAGCTCCATAGTCGAGTACTTTGGAGACAGAAGCAGTGATGCCGGCCTCTAAAGCAACGCGAGCAGCAGCTGCATCATTGTTCAGTACCAGCTGCGCCTCTGCTTCCATAAACCTGGCCATGAAATGGGTTAGCAATGGATAAAACCCAGCTCCTGTACCATCTGACTGTGTGACCGTTCTGTAGCCGTCATCATCAAACAAGCCTCCGATCGGATAAACACCAAATGTAGTTCGTGACCCACCATCATTAGGAATCCCCGAATTATCACCATGGTCACGGCCTATGTAGCCATCACCCACATATCCATAAGGGCACGTAGTTGCCCAGGTAGACTCATCCTCATACACGGCTCCATATCCAAAGCAAGGGAAGTCATCCTCTACCAGCTTGGGGCTGGAGGGATCAAACTGTTCGATCTGACGGTAGAAGAAATACCGCATGCGAGGATCAGTGTTATCATATTTGTTGTACATGGTGTGCATCATGTAGTTGCTCATATAAAAGGTTTTAGCTCCCTGATAATGCGTCTGGTGCAGCCTGTGCCTGTTTTGAGGCGTAATTCCCGAACCAAAGAAGAAATCGGCATCATCACCATTATCTGACATTAGGTTACCACTAGCGAGCAGTTCATTGATACCCGATCTGGCTCTGCCAGCATCTACCAATCTCAGGTTAAGCAATAGCTTCATTTTGAGCGTGTTGCCAAACTTGATCCATCTATCGATATCACCTTGATAGATGATGTCATTGGCAGGTGTTACTCCGCCTTGTGCCAAATCAGCCAGGCCAGAGTCAATTAGCTCAATGACTTTGTCATAAACCTGAGCACCATCTTCGTACTGAGGAGACAGTGGCCCCTCTGCACCCAAGAGAGCCTCTTCGTAAGGAACTGTACCATACATATCAATCAGAAAACCGAAGCTGTACGCTTTGATCATTTTGGCTATACCTGAATATGCAGGAAGCGGTGGATCCTGGCTCGGCGCATCAGCAATGACCCGCTCTGCGTTGATTAACGCATCGACGTAGATCTCCTCAAAACCCAAGTCAAACCCACCGTCTGAAGTAAGCGCATATCTTGAAATACCCGCCTCCAGGTTGTGCCCCAAGGGAGCAACATGGTCATAGCGATCCACGAGTGCATTGACCAATCCACCCTGCATAGAGGGTATCAACAATTCCAAATCAGGCTCAACGGGATTATTCGGATCTGTATTAATATCCAGCCAATCCCCATTACATGACACCAAAGTCAGAGCAAAAACAACTGCGAAGACTTTAGATATATTTCTAGTAAATTTCATTTTTCTCATCATTTAAGTGATTAAAAAGTCACTGATAGGTTGACGCCATATCTCTTCGTAGTAGGTATACCCATGAAGTCAAGCCCTTGAGCCGCGCCCTGGATATTTCCACCGCCTAGACCACTGACCTCTGGATCAAAATCCAGCGCATCCGGGAAGTTGACAGCATCATACCATAGGTTCCTACCGGAGAATGATATTCTGGCACTCCCAAATGGCGTCTTGTCAAGTAAGAGCTGTGGGACATTGTAAGACAGCACAATCTCACGAAGACGAATAGTCGTTCTATCGTAGATTAGCGTGTTGTCATCTCCTCCAGCAGCCCAGCCACTCACAAATACCCAGTCGTTTGAGGTGTTGATGACGTTGTTTCTAATCTTGTTGCCATTTTCATCAAGCAATGCATTGCCAGCACCATCACCTAGTACGCCTGGTCCTAGCTTAGGTACACGGTCTGTATTTACAGGATCGTCAAGTACACCTCTACTGATGATTTGATCCGCAGTGACTGAGTACATATCACCACCATGCACATAATCCATGAGTATCGATAAGCTGAGACCTTTCCAGGTGAATGAGTTGGTCACTCCAAGTGTCCACTCGGGATTGGGATCACCAATCACTTGTAGCTCATTATTCGTGAATGGCTTACCATTTGCGGGATTAGCCAGAGGGTTTCCTTCCTCATCTCTCTGCCATGTCGTACCGAAGATCTGACCATAGGGCTGACCTACCTGATGTACGATGGCTCCACCGCTACCACTAAATCCATTCACAAAAATCTGCTCGGCATCTCCGATATCTACTACCTCACTTATGTTTCTGGTGAATGCAGAGAAGATATTCCACTTAAACCCATTAGCGAGCTCTACCGGCGTAAGGTCAAGGCCGATTTCGATACCTCTGTTGTCAACCTGTCCGAGGTTGGTTACTTGCTGGCGATAGCCTTGTGTAGAAGACACATCTACCTGCACTATCTGATCAGTAGTTTTTCGGTTGTAATAAGTCACATCCAATCCTACCTTATTGTTGAGTAGCGTCACCTCAGCGCCTACCTCAAACTCAGTTGTAAACTCTGGAGATAGTCCGGGGCTTCCTTGCACCTCTGCCTGATTTGCCATGTTGAATGTGCCGAACCTGTTGCTCAATGGCCACTGGAAATTGGTGTAGGCCGTATTGATCTGGAATGGCGTGGTGGTCGAATAAGGGCTTGCCTCATTTCCAACTCGGGTAATACCAGCTCTCAACTTTGCAAAGTTTACTACTGAGGGCAAACTCAGCGCTTCGCTAAGTACTACTGAAGCACTGACGCCAGGATAGAAATAGCTCCTGTTGTTTTTCGGAAGCGTAGAAGACCAGTCATTACGACCTACTACGTTTAAGAACGCATAGTCGCGATAGCTGACAGAGATATCGGCAAATACTCCATGAAACCTCTGCTGCTGGAAATAATCCCTCCTCATCAGCTGAGTTGAAGTATTGACTATTCTATTGATGCCCCGAGCAATGATGCCTGCTCCGACTACAGTGGTCTGCTCAAAGGTTCTCTGGTTGGCATTGTGACCAACTAAAGCCCGAAGGTTCAGATCCTGATTTAGGTCTTTTTCCATCGAAATCAGCAAGTTGCCATCCAGCTCCTCATTGAAGATGTCATCAATGGTATAGGTGCCTTGAGGAGTAGTTTCCGCACCAGCTGGCACTAGGCTGCTTCTACGATCCGTGTAGGCGTTAAAGCCAAACTTATAGGTCACCGTCATCCAATCAAAAATCTCATACCCTACAGTTGCATTACCGAAGTATCTGTTAACGGTACTATTGAAAGGGGCAAACTCCGCCACCCAATAGGGGTTGTCAAATCCATTACGGTAGTAAATACTACCTCCTGTACGTCGATTGACGTATGGGTTGTTAGTGAGGTCGTAAGTAGGAGACAATAGGTATAACATCCCTATTACTGATGAGCCTCCAGCGTTAGTACCGGCAGCAATCTGTGCACCTTGCTGAGAGGTACGCTGATCCGTCTCTACATAAGTGATACTACCGTTAATGAACAGTCCATTGGCAAGTTGTGCACGACCGCCAAAATTGACACTCGTCCTTGTTATCTCATCAAAAGGAATAATACCTTCATTGTTAGTTCTGGAGATACCAGCGGTCAAGCTTGTATTGGCACCTCCACTCGTTATTTGTACAGCGTTTTCCTGCACTTTGCCGTCCTGGAAGAAGTTGCTGAAGTTGTCTGTATAAGCTCTTACTTCACTTTGTGCTTCAAGGATTTCAGGGTACTGGTCACCAGCGTAGAGAGCAGTTGACGGATCGCCATACTTTCTGAACAACGGATGGTTTACCGTTCTACCTGCCTGGATCTCTTGATTGATCAACCAGTAGGGAGGTCCCCAGGTACCAAAGAATCCATTGTTGAAGTTGAAATTGACCGATCCGTTGATATTACCCTGGGCATACTCGCCCTGATACTCGGGACTCATGGCTATTTGCTCAATGTTATAGGAAGTACTGTAAGTCACTTCCATACCCTTCTTCTCTCCTCTAGAGGCTGCTTTTGTGGTAATTACAATCACACCATTAGCAGCTCTTGAACCGTACAGTGCTGCCGCAGAAGCTCCTTTCAGCACGGTCATCGACTCTATATTGTTAGGGTCGATATCAAAAGCCCTGTTGGAGTTGAAATTACCCTGGTTGAAGTTGTCCTGAGTCTGAGTAGACTTAGTCACAGAGTTGTCAAAAGGCACACCGTCCACTACAAATAGTGGCTGGTTATTTCCCGTCATGGATGAGTTACCACGAATGGTGATGTTAGTAGAGCTACCTACGCCCCCACCAGAGCCTGTGATATTCACACCGGGGACTTTTCCCGATAGAGCGCGAATAGGGTCAGGCTCTGCACGCTGCTTTAGCGCATCACCTGACACATCAGTCACCGCATATCCGAGTGCCTTTTTCTCGCGCTCAATACCGATGGCGGTCACTACCACTTCGGATAGTTGCTTAGTATCCGCCACCATAGTGACATCTACAGTTGACCGAGCGCCGATGATTTCTTCGGTTGACGCTAGTCCGATAAAGGAAAAAACAAGTGTGTTGCTTGCATCCCCCCCGGATGAGGGTATGGTAAGTTTGTAGTTACCCTCAATATCTGAAGTAGTTCCGGTCGTCGTACCTTTCAAAATAACGTTGACGCCCGGCAACCCTTCGCCGCTTTCATCCACTACCCTACCGGTAATGTTTCTCTCCTGCGCCCAGGACGTATGCACGCATACGCCGAGTACCAGGATGATCATTAGTAGTTTTGCTTTCATACAGTAATCGTTTAGTTGTTTCACAAAATGATTTTTCGATTGGGCCGGAAGTGTTCTTTCGACCCATATCAAAGCTGTAGAAAAGCCTTCCCTGTAAAAACACGATGGTTGGGGGCAGTCTTACCCCATGGAATGGGGGATTTGTTAAGCATAATTTGGTTTTAACTCACCATTAGCGGGTAAAATGACGTTTCAACTAACTTTGGAGCATGATGAGGTATAACCTAATGCTGGTATTATTTATGATCTGTTCGTCCACTTTTGGTCAGGGAGCTAAGGAGCGAAAAGTGGCTAAGCTGATCGATAAAGGGAAATATGAGAAAGCGCTCAAAAAAGCCAATGACGCCATTCGCAAAAACGAATCCGCTGAAGCCTTTCATCTCAGAGGCTACTACTTTTCGCTTATCAATGAATCGACTTTGGCGATTGAGGATTATGACAAAAGTATCACCATAAATCCCTCCTACGCGCAAGCCTACTTTGATCGGGCACATAGCTACTTTATCAATGGGCAGTCTGACAAAGCAGTAGAGGACTACAATAAGGTCATACAGCTAGACCCCAACTATGTAGAGGCTTACCTCAACCGGGGAACCGTCAAACTTGAGCAAGGTAATACTCGTGGTGCTTGTAGGGACTGGAGTACTGCTGCAAGCCTAGGCCTGGACTTTGCCAATGAGATCATAGCCGTCAACTGTGAGGGGTATTAGATAGTGGGCACAGCTATATGGTAAAAACCTGATTTTTGTCATGCTGATGGAAAATCAAGGTCAGGAAAATTTCTCAGAGACTGACTCATCTTTGAAGCTGTGACCAGGGTGTCAGACAAACCACAATTAACAGATGGAATACTTACTTCGAACCGATTTGACTTTCAGACAGATGTTGGCCAAGCTTTATCAAGAGCTTTCAATCGAAAAAAGTGACCCCCTGATGCAACAGCTGGACATTGCCGCGAAGTATGAACTGATCAGGATGAAAAGTGAAGGGTTGCTTCAATTTGATGAAAGGGCTATCTCTCTTTCCGAACAAGGCAAAGACTCGCTCAACCTGATTTCACACCTAAGACAAGTAGGCTGATTATTTATTCTTAAGGTCTCCCCTCTTTATAGATTTGATGAACTCAGCCCAGGCGAAAGGGTTGAGAAGAGGAATAGATCGGGGTTGGTAGCGATCCTGTACTGATAGCATCTGCTGATCCATGTAGTAACGGTGATTGGCTCCAGCACTCATCGGCTCATTGCCATACATCCTCCTCAGTAGCTCATCACCCAGCGATCGCTGCATATTGTCCAGGTCTTCCTGATAAGGCAGCTCATAGGCCAAAATCGCTTTCTTGAAAAGCTCCTCTGTCGGATATGGAAAAATCGTGATCTCAGGGAGCATCGTTGTGTCAGGTAGCAACTCAATGATCACAGTAATCTTATCTCCCTGATCCTCCGGGATGATCAGGCTTTGCTTTTCATAGCCCACCGCACTGACCACCACACTATCATTGGGCAGTACCGGCATTGAATAATATCCGTAGGGATTGGAGGTCGTACCTCGTCCTGCCTTTGGCACGTAAATATGGACGCCTGACACTCCGGAAATACTATCTTCACCAACAACAATACCTGAGAACTGGATCACTCTCCGACCCCCTTGTGCTTGCGCATCAACAGTGACCTCTGTCATCAAAATGATGAAAAGAGCAGCTACAAAAACGTATTTTAGGAGGTTGATCATCGGCTTTTAAACATATAATGCATGGAAGCAAACTTCGGTTGACCGGAGAGCGGCAAAACTAGCAAATAAAAACCATTTGCCTTGATACCCACTATATTTGCATTGTGCTTTTGAGGATGTAACTTCCATTGAATTAAACCATGAGACTCAAGAATTTTACTCTTTATTACGGTAGTCAAATCTTCAAATCATTCTCGGATGAGTCGAGGATCAGAATACTCAACGTGCTATTCTACCGCCAGGAAGCGTGCATCTCCGACCTGGAGCAAATCCTTGATTTTACGCAAACGAAAACCTCCAGGCATATCTCCTATCTACGCAATGCGGGACTTGTGAGTTCCCGAAAAGTAGACCAATTCATTTTCTACACCGTAAAAGATGAGGTGTACGACATTGTCAACCAGATATTCAGATTTCTGAAAAGAGATGTGCAGTTGGAAAAAGATCTGGATGCCTATGACGCGATGTATTCCAATAGAGAGCTATCCGCCAACAAAATTGAGAACAAGTCCTGGAAAGCATAGTTGATAGGCCATGGCAGACCAAAAATATACTCATCTTCTATTCGATCTGGACCACACGCTCTGGGACTATGACAAAAATGCAGCCGAGACGTTAACTGAACTCTACGAAGAGTTCGGTCTTGAAGAAACAGGCAACTTTTCGTCTGAGCAGTTGGTCGAAGTGTTCTTTGAAGTCAATGAGCAACTCTGGGCGAGTTACAACACGGGGCAGATCTCAAAGCATGCCATCAGAACACAGCGGTTTAAGAAGGTCTTTGATAAACTCGGCCTCCCGCTTCAGCATTTCCCGGTGGACTTTGATTACAGATATGTGCACGGCTGTCCTCAAAAGTCTCACACTATGAAATATGCCAAAGAGATGCTGGACTACCTGCTACCTAAATATAAAATGCACATCATCACCAATGGCTTCAATGATGTTCAGTCCGTCAAATTAGAGAAATCGGGTCTTGCACGGTACTTCGATCAGGTGATTACCTCGGAATCTTGCGGAGCAAAAAAGCCTTCCGAAAGAATCTTTGAATATACCCTTGAAAAAATAAATGCCGATAGGAGCGAGTGTATCATGATTGGTGATAACCTCAATACTGATATACAAGGTGCCATCAACGCCAATATCGATCAGGTGTACTTCAATCCTACCGGAAAATCACATAATTACAAAGTGACAAAGGAGATCAGTTGTCTCTCCCATTTGAAGTCACTATTCTAAGGAAGCCTGAATGGTAATGCCTAGATTTGTGTTGTAATTCTTGATAGCAACAAACCCATAAAAAAATGCCAAAAGGAGTATATGAAGTGCCGCTTCCATCGAATGAGCCGGTGCTGAGCTACGCGCCGGGATCTGATGAAAAGGAAGCCCTGAAAGCCGCTGTAAAAGAAATGAGAAAGACGGAAATCGACGCTCCGATGTATATCGGAAGCGAAGAAGTCCGCACAGGTAATAAAATCCGTATGTCGCCTCCTTATGAGCATAAGCATACGCTGGGCTATTTCCATGAGGGTGATGCCTCCCATGTGGAGTTGGCGGTCAACGCTGCACTAGGCGCAAAGGAGGCTTGGGCCAACTTAAGTTGGGAGCACAGAGCAAGCATATTCTTAAAGGCTGCAGACCTCATCGCCGGGCCCTACCGGGCAAAAATCAATGCTGCCACCATGCTGGGGCAGTCTAAAAATGCTTTTCAGGCGGAGATCGATGCATCTTGTGAGTTCATAGATTTTCTGAGGTTCAATGTAGCCTTCATGACTGAGGTTTATGAAGGTCAGCCTGAGTCTTCTCCCGGTGTTTGGAATCGTCTTGAGTACCGACCATTGGAAGGTTTTGTTTTTGCGATCACCCCCTTCAATTTCACAGCTATCGCCGGAAACCTTCCAGCTTCAGCCGCAATGATGGGTAATACGGTCGTGTGGAAGCCGGCCTACACGCAGGTGTACTCTGCTCAGGTGATTATGCAGGTATTCAAGGAAGCGGGACTTCCTGATGGTGTCATTAACCTGATCTATGTGGATGGTCCGGTAGCCGGTGATGTTATTTTCAAGCACCCGGACTTTGCGGGACTGCACTTCACGGGAAGCACTGGTGTATTCCAGCATCTTTGGAAGACTATAGGTGAGAACATTACAAACTATCGAACCTATCCGAGAATAGTGGGTGAGACAGGTGGTAAAGACTTCATTGTCGCTCATAAATCTGCAGATGCCAAAGCTTTAGCTACTGGTATTATTCGTGGGTCATTTGAGTTTCAGGGACAGAAATGCAGCGCCTCTTCGCGAGCATATATTCCTGATAATCTGTGGGCTGAAGTAAAGGAGTACCTTCTCGAAGACATCAAGAGTATCAAGATGGGTACACCAGAAGACTACACGAACTTTGTGAATGCCGTAATTGACGAAAGGTCATTTGACAAAATCGCCGCTTACATTGATCAAGCAAAGAATGATAAAATGGTAGAGGTCATCGCAGGAGGTGGTTATGACAAATCTGTTGGCTACTTTGTGGAGCCCACAATCTTATTGGCACATGATCCGATGTACCGTACAATGTGCGAGGAGATATTTGGCCCTGTTATCACAATCTATGTTTATCAGTCAGAGCGCTTCGAAGAGACATTGGAGCTTGTGGACAAAACTTCTCCTTATGCGCTCACAGGTGCGGTCTTCAGTCAGGATCGCTACGCCGTGGAATTGGCTACCAAGAAGCTTGTGAATGCCGCTGGTAACTTCTACATCAATGACAAGCCAACTGGAGCTGTCGTAGGTCAGCAGCCATTTGGAGGTGCCAGAGGCTCTGGTACAAATGATAAGGCAGGATCTTATCTCAACCTGCTGCGATGGGTAAGCCCGAGGACGATCAAAGAGACTTTGGTGCCCCCTCATGACTATCGCTATCCATTTTTACAAGAAAGTTGATTCGTAAGACCAACGAGAATCAAAGTCACTCGCTTAACTTCGAGGGACTTTTTTTCTTTGAAAACCGAAATGACTCAATAAGTATTTTTTTCACATGACAGGATCATTCCGGAAATAAAGTCTGGATTGAGTGAAGAATGGTTATTACCTGTAAACAACTTGTTGAGGTTGCGAATCTGGCCATCTGAGCCCAACAAATAATCATGTAGGTTTTATGCCCGCTAAAATCGCCACCCCAATCGCTCTTATCATGGCCGCAACCGGCGTGGTGCTATTCTCCACCAAGGCGGTAATGGTCAAGTTGGCTTACCCTTATGGTGTAGATCACGTATCGTTGTTGGTTCTCAGGATGGTATTTGCTTTACCCATTTACCTGGTGATTGATTTTTTCTGGAACAAAAAACCAGAGGAGGTTGAGCTTGGTCCTAAGGACTACCTCGGAGTAATAACCGCTGGAGTCGTGGGCTACTACCTCGCCAGTCTTTTTGATTTTCAGGGTCTTCTTTACATTTCTGCGAGCCTGGAGAGGCTCATCCTTTTTACCTATCCAACTATCGTCATCCTCATTTCCAGGTTCTTCCTTAAAGAACAGATCAGTGCAAGACAGTATCTAGGTATAGGCATCACCTACTTTGGGATGCTCATAATTTTTTCTCCGCGGCTCTTTATCTCACCCGACCCTGAATTCTGGAAAGGAGTAGGCCTGGTCTTCCTTAGTGCGCTGACCTATGCTTTCTTTCTCGTAACCAGTGGCAAATACGTTCCTAGGTTTGGTACAGTGAGATTCACCGCATGGTCGCTTAGCATTTCGGCGATGTGCGTCATGATACATTTTGGCCTGACATCACAAGCGTCGATTCTAAGTCATCCATCTGAAGTCTATTATCTGGGAGGGGCCATGGCTGTTTTTGCCACCGTGATACCTTCATTTCTCATCTCTGCCGCCATCAGACGAATGGGAGCCTCCAATATGTCTATCATCGGTAGCCTTGGCCCGGTTTCCACTATACTACTAGCAATCCTCTTTCTAGGAGAGTCGCTCGACTGGTATCAGGTGATAGGTGCGGTAGTGGTGATAGGAGGTGTGGTGTGGGTGAGTCGTGGGAGGTGATCTCAAGTTCAACGAAAGCTGCGGCACAAATTCACTTTTTTTTACTTGAATTGGGTTTTTTGGTTGTTCTGGATTGGGTTTTGATGAATTTGACATCTTAGGGATTATTCCCGGAAGTCTTGCTGAAATCAAACGGCTTCATGTCCATATTTTTGATTAAGGTTTACCCGGAATACAATTGCTTACAAAAAGTTAAGCCACATACTCTGAAGCCCTGTTTTGCCACGCATTTACTCGAGAGTGGAACTAATCTGAGATACATTCAAACCTTACTCGATCACATAAACCCGAAGACTACCGAAATCTATACCCATGTAAGTACAAGCAAGTTAGATGATGTCAAAAGCCCATTAGGTTTAATGAGATAGAAGGGTATATTTGAAAGGTAGATAACGCACGTAGTGAGCGTTACTTAAATGTTATATGCTAGGGAAACGGTGACAAGAAAACCAAAAAATCCGACTTGGAAATTTCAGAAAGCGCACTCTCCAATGGCGAGAGCACTATTTGAGCAGAATAAGATTATTTTACCAGAAGCCATCTCAAAATGTTTTTGATACCGAAAAAAGGAAGATTTTGCTGTTAGACAAGGCGCTAAAACGGAGCATAGCCATAGCTACGCGACGCTTTTCGCAACGCAGTATGGCAAGAAAAGACCCTTTTGTAGGTCAAAGGATATTTTGAGATGATTTCTAAACAGTTACTAAAGCAAACACATGCAACAGATCTCTTTTTGGCAAACATGGGTAGTGGTAGGCTTGCTGATGGCGATGACCGCAACAGTTACAGCACAAGAAGGTGAGCTCACTCTTGATGACCTGTTCACCACACCAAAACTGACGGGAACAACCCCGTCCCAACCTGCGTGGGCACCTAACAGCGAGCACTTCGCCTTTTCCTGGAGTGAACGAGGAAACCCTGGGCGAGGGCTCTGGGTATCCACAAGTGATGGGAAGGAAGTGCGCCTCATTTCCGATACGGCATCCGCGTCAGTGCGCGATATTGTCTGGACCGACGCAAACACAATCGTCAGCCTGCGAGGTAACGACCTGTGGCAGACATCATTGAGCCAAGGAGATGACCGCCAGTTTATGCACGTTGAGGAAGGTGCACATAACCTGTCTATATCGCCCAACGGTAAGCAAGCGGCGTACATACGGAACGGTGACCTGTGGCTTGCTGACTTCCCTTCCAAACAGAATCGTCAGCTCACCGAGATCGGCATTGCCAGTCTCTCGAGCTTACAGAAGGGGCGCTACAGCCGTCCGGAACGTGAAATCGGTCCAGGTATCTGGAGTGGACCAACGTACAAGTGGTCTCCAGATGGCAAGACCATCGCGTTTCACGTCGTTGACCGACGCGAGATGCGAAAAGTGCCGTTCCCGGATTACCTAGCTGAGGAAACCAATCCCAACGAGGTACGCCGAAGTTACCCGGGCGATCCAAACGAGATTCGCAGGGTTGGCCTACTCGATGTAGAGACCGGTACCATTACGTACCTCGATTTGCCAGACCCGCACGCCAACCAGGTCATAGACTTCAACTGGTCACCGGACGGTGCGCTGCTGGTGGATACCGCATCCGACACAGCTGTTGAACGTAAGCTGTTCGTCGTTGCACCCGGAGAAAGCCAACTTCGCGAGATTTGGCAAGGTGTTCGAGAGACACGCATGTATACCTCGTTTGGATCTAGCTGGCATCCGGATGGAAAGAACGTCGTTTTCTTAAGCGATATGGGTGATCGCTACAGCCTTTATACGATTGATGCCTCACCGTCTAAAGATCTTCCGAAGCTCCTGACAGATCCGTCCTACGATGTGCTGTCCGCCCCTACTATTGCTGGTAATGCACTTTTTTATACAGGAAACGGCGTGAATCCGTATGAGCAACATGTGTATCGCCTGAGTATGTCCGACGGTGATCCCGAGCAGGTGACGCGTCTTTCTGGCCAAAACGTGGGCTACCCCTCACCGGATGGCCGGCACCTGGTGTTCATGCATAGCAACGACACATCACCGCCCGAGCTCTACGTGGTAAGCAGCGAGGGTGGTGACGCTACCCGAGTAACCCACTCGCCATTACCGGCCTTCACGGAGCGAACCTGGGCAGCTGCAGAATACGTTAGTTTCCCCAGTCTTGTAGATGACTACACGCTGCATGCCCGAATTATGAAACCTACCAACATGCAGCCCGGTAAGAAGTATCCAGTGCTATTTGGGCCCGTGTATTCGAATACAGCTAGGAACCGCTGGGCCGGGAACTACAGCCTCATACAGCAATTCTTGGTCAAGAAGGGATATATTATTGTGCAGGTGGATTCACGTGGTAGCAACGGTTACGGCCGAGCATTCCGCGAAGAGTTCCTGCTAGGCTTTGCCGATCAAGACATTGAGGATTATGCGAGTGCAGTTAGCTACATGGAGTCACTGGATTATGTCGATCCTGATCGCATCGGCATCTGGGGCAGCAGTTACGGCGGCACGCTCTCTGTTTATTCGCTGTTGATGAAGCCAGGCTTATTCCAGGTGGGTGTTGCTGCAGCGGCGGCTGTTGACCCGATGTTCTTTGGCACAGACGATGTTGCGATTGTTCGTCGACCACAGACACACCCGGAGATATTTGAAAGAAAAGCGCTCAACTATGCAGCGAACCTGGAGGATAAACTCTTGTTCATCCATGGCATCCAGGATCATGTGGTGCCATTTAAAACGACGGCAGTGTTAGCTGAAGAACTGATTAAACAGGGCAAGAACTTCGACTTTGCGTTTGCACCGGGTGCGACGCATGGATGGAGCCGTGAGCGGAATTACGAACGCTACCTTTTTGGCAAGATCATCGAATACTTTGACCGACACCTGGCCGTACCGTCTGAGTAGCTGTTTACTGGTGTCCTGTCAAGGCGTTGAGCAACACCGGGCAGATTTTAGAACGCCGCATAATCGCGTAGACGGCCGTGAGCCACTTGGCGCGCCCCATAAGCCCACAGTGTGCCTCCTTGCAGGCCGCCTCACACCACCGTGCGTATGCTTACGCCGATGCTTCAGCATAGGCACTACGGGTCTCGTACTGAGCCCAGCGTGGAACGGGTTCATTAAGTAATAGAGATACTTTGGCGTAATGTTCGCTAAGGAATTGATAGCCTCATTTCCTCAGACGATCATCACATAACTACCTATTCGCTATTACTACGATTGACTTTCAGTAAAAATCCCTTTAGTAATTCAGAATCAATCAGCAGCGGTAAAATAGAAGATTGGGCGGATCAGGGTGGACAAAAAAAAGAGTTATACAAATTGTATAACTCTTTTTTGAATTTATCAAGCTCCTCCTCTTGGGCTCGAACCAAGGACCCCCTGATTAACAGTCAGATGCTCTAACCAGCTGAGCTAAGGAGGAATGATTTTCGGTTTGCAATATTAGAGGTAAGCTAAGTATTCTCAAAACAAGCCAACGCTTTTTTTCATGCCACCATGAATATTGTTGTATTGTCTTTGACTCAGGACAAAATGGACGAGGCTAATTCTTAAAATACTGCCAATAAGGCAGAATATTTAGCAATCACACACACAATACTGCCATTATGGCCTCATTTCTCTATAAAAATCGAATGGCACAGAATTTACTAATAGTGAATTGTAATAATTGTTAACCTTAAAACTCTAAATATTATGTCACTTATTAAATACAATACCAGCGATTACAGACCTGTAAGTTTCAACAGTTTTCTGGACAGATTTTTCAATGAGGGCTTTGATCCTTCAGCCACTGGCGGAAGCAGATTCACTCCGCAGGTAGACATCTTCGAGAATGAGAAGGCCTTTGAAATTCAATTGGCTGTACCCGGAATGAACAAGAACGATTTCGCCATCGAAATGAACGACGGAATGTTGACACTCAGCGGAGAGCGCAAGTTTGAGAAAGAAAAGAATGACAAGAACTTTCATTCTATCGAATCACACTACGGTTCATTCAAGAGGAGCTTCCATCTGCCTAAGGAAATCAAAGCAGATAAAGTGGAGGCCAAATATGAAAATGGCATCTTGTATGTAACCGTGCCGAAAGACGAAAAGCAATTGATGACCAGACAAATCAGCGTGAAGTAGTCAAATCAGTGAAGTACGAAAAAAGGCGATATGATCGCCTTTTTTCGTTAAATAATGTTAACAGCATATCCTTGGTACTAGAGGACACGTTCTAACAGGAACGATCAAATTTTATAAAGACGAAACGGTAATATGGATAAGAAACAGATATTGATAGGAATGCTATTTTCCTCCTTTTTTGGAGGATTAGTAGCTATAGG
The DNA here is from genome assembly GCA_965229505.1 of Cyclobacteriaceae bacterium. Taxonomy (GTDB): domain Bacteria; phylum Bacteroidota; class Bacteroidia; order Cytophagales; family Cyclobacteriaceae; genus UBA6059. The sequence continues at coordinate 2,517,126 of OZ245881.1, read as the reverse complement.
AGGATATTCCTTACTGCAGGAACCCTCTGATCCCTTGATTCAAAATCAGCAAAACGATAACCTTAAGTTTACCAACTACAGCATAGATACTACCGAGGCGATTGTGCCGGCAGGATTAAATTTTGTTTATGCTGCCAATACGGTGACTCCAGCTGTAGTGCACATCAGGACTATCGTGAATGCACCAGAGGGTTCGGTAAGGAATCCGCTTGACAGCTGGATGAGAGACTATTTTGGAGAGCAGGGCAGGCCCCAGCAGCGACAAGGTATGGGAGCGGGATCCGGAGTGATCATCTCACCTGATGGATACATTGTTACCAATAACCATGTGGTGGATAATGCTTCGGAAATAGAAGTGCTACTCAATGACAATCGTACATTCGAGGCAGAAGTCGTCGGGGTTGACCCAACCACAGATTTGGCTGTTTTGAAGATAGATCAAAATGATCTTCCTACACTCCAGTTCGGTAATTCCGATAGGGTGCAAATAGGTGAATGGGTGCTAGCCGTGGGCAATCCCTTTGAATTCCGCTCGACAGTAACGGCGGGTATCGTAAGTGCAAAAGCTAGAAATATAGGCATCCTTAGAAATAGGAATAACCTACAGATCGAATCATTTATACAAACTGATGCTGCTGTCAACCCTGGCAACAGTGGTGGCGCATTGGTCAACTTGAGAGGCGAACTTGTGGGCATCAATACGGCCATAGCCACACCAACAGGCACTTTCGCAGGATATTCGTTCGCAGTGCCCACTTCGCTTGTTGAAAAGGTGGTCGATGATCTGATTGAGTTTGGTGTAGTGCAGCGCGCACTTCTTGGTATCTCCATCACAGATGTTAATTCGGAGTTGTCTGAAAGAGAAGATCTTGGCGTCATGTTTGGCGTGTACATCGCCTCTGTCAATGATGGTAGTGCGGCCCATGATGCCGGGCTGGAATCGGGAGATGTGATTGTTGCGATCAATGGACGCGAGGTGAAGAGTGTGTCTCAGCTCCAAGAGCAGATTGCTGTCAACAGGCCTGGAGACAAAGTCAAAGTTGACTACATCAGGGACGGAAAAAGACGAAATGTAGAAGCCACACTCAAAAATACCTTAGGCACTACTGAAGTGGTCGAAGCAAGGAATACAGTGATCATCGAAGGAGCGACTTTTGAGGAAGTCTCCAGCCAACTCAAGGAAGAACTTGAGCTCGAGGGAGGTGTCAGCATCACTGAAATTGAAAGGGGGAAATTTGCGGACGCAGGCATCAAAGAAGGCTATATCATCACAAGTATTGATAAGCGGCCTATTGCTACCGTCCAGGACTTATCTTCCACGCTCCAGCGACTTAATCGTGGCAATGGAATACTCATTGAAGGTATATATCCCAATGGAGACAAGGCCTACTACGGTATAGGCTGGTAGTCCACTCTCCTACCGGAAATAAATGAAATCAGATGGCTGCCTTGAGCAGCCATTTTTTTTAGCTTTGCACCAACATTTTAACCCATAAAATAGATGTCTGATCAATTTGGAATTAAAGACGCACTCAAGAACCTTGGCCTATCGGACCAAAATGAAGGTTCATCAACTGGTGCGCAATGGATACCTTCAACTGGTGCCTACATCGATTCATTCTCTCCGGTCGACGGCCAGAAAATCGGCTCGGTAAAAGAGACCGATGATGCCGCCTATGAAAAAATCATATCGCAAGCTGCCGAGGCTTATAAAGTATGGCGAGCAAAACCCTCCCCACAGCGTGGTGAAATAGTAAGACAGATCGGTGAAGAACTACGCGTTCATAAAGCTGACCTGGGCAAACTAGTCTCTTATGAGATGGGTAAATCCTACCAGGAAGGTCTGGGTGAAGTGCAGGAAATGATCGATATCTGTGATTTTGCGGTAGGCTTATCTCGACAACTCTACGGCCTTACCATGGACTCTGAGCGTCCAGGTCACCGCATGTATGAGCAGTGGCACCCTATCGGAATAGTTGCCATCATTTCTGCATTCAACTTCCCGGTCGCGGTATGGAGCTGGAACTCTATGATCGCATGGGTGGCTGGTGACGTTTGTGTATGGAAGGGGTCAGAAAAAACACCTCTCTGCTCTATCGCATGCCAAAACATCATTCAAAAAGTATTTGAAAAAAATGATGTGCCTGAAGGCGTGAGCTGTATCGTGACTGGTGGTCGCGCGCTCGGCGAAAAAATGTCAAATGATCAGCGCATCCCTCTGGTTTCAGCTACAGGCTCAGTGAGAATGGGCAAAGCTGTTGCTCAGGCAGTTGGAGCTCGATTAGGTCGATCCCTGCTGGAGCTTGGTGGTAACAACGCGATCATAATTAGTCAGGAAGCTGATCTTGAAATCGCAGTGCTAGGAGCACTCTTTGGTGCTGTAGGTACCGCTGGTCAGCGATGTACTACGACAAGGCGTCTCATCGTCCATGAAGATATATTTGATGAGGTAGCTGCACGACTGGAGAAGGGCTACAGCCAGCTCAGCATTGGAAGTCCTCTTGACGAGAACAATCATGTAGGTCCGCTCATAGACACAGATGCTGTGGCCAGCTACAACAGGGCAATAGCTGCTGTCAAAAAAGAAGGTGGAAGAGAAATAGTAGGTGGTGGCGTACTCGAAGGCCAAGGATACGAATCAGGCTGCTACGTGAAGCCTGCCATCTTCGAAGTGCAGAACAGTTTTGATATAGTTCAAAACGAGACCTTTGCACCTATACTGTACATGATGAAGTACAAGACGCTAGATGAGGCGATTGAGCTACAGAATGGAGTTCCTCAAGGGCTGTCATCCGCTATTATGACATTGAATCTACGAGAAGCCGAACAGTTCCTGACTAATGCAGGATCTGACTGTGGTATCGCCAATGTGAATATCGGCACCAGCGGTGCTGAGATCGGCGGAGCATTTGGTGGAGAGAAAGAGACCGGCGGTGGACGTGAGTCAGGCTCTGATGCCTGGAAAGCCTACATGCGCAGACAGACCAATACAATCAACTATTCTTCTGAGCTTCCGCTAGCACAGGGAATTAAGTTTGATCTATAAGTTTAAATCATAACTAAAATCAAAAGGCTCAATCTGATTTTCAGATTGAGCCTTTTTTATACCCCAGAATAAGCTTAGTAAAATAAAAAAAGCACCTCTAAAGGTGCTTTAAGTGGAGAATATCGGAATCGAACCGATGACCTTCCCGATCGCCATCGGGACGCTCCAACCATATGGCTAATCCAATCGTCCTCCATCGATCAAATACAATAGGTACTTTCTACTCTTTTTGGATTTAATCTTTCTTTCAATCTGGACCGCTTCTATCCTGCTATCATAGGGTTGCATCCATTTCAATTGCCAGTCCTTGGCCGTCTTTGTATACCCGGAACGACCATTATTGTGATCCTTCAATCTTTTCCCAAGATCAAAACATTGACCAATATAAAATCGATCTTTCGAAGGGCTATATAGAATGTAAACATAGAACATAAAAAAAGCACCTCTAAAGGTGCTTTAAGTGGAGAATATCGGAATCGAACCGATGACCTCTACACTGCCAGTGTAGCGCTCTAGCCATCTGAGCTAATCCCCCATAAGGAAGGCAAAAGTAATAATTTGCCTTTACTAATCTAATACTCGCCGCGCCTTGATATAAATCTTTTGATAATAATCTGACATCAGGTTGGCTTCCACTACACCCAGCTTGGTGGAGGCATGAATAAAGCGCACATCATCCTTCCCTCGCACATCTGTCACCAGTCCCACGTGGGTGATCTTTCTTTTCTTCTTCCCCGCAGCGAAAAACACCAAATCACCCTTCTTCAATTTTTTAACGGAAACACCCTGCCCTGCTTTACTCTGTTCTGCTGAGGTTCTGGGTATAGGCACATCTATCGCTTCAAACGAACGCATAAGTAAGCCCGAGCAGTCCATTCCGGATCGGGATGTCCCTCCATACATATATTTGACTCCCGTATAGGATCTGGCTGTCCTCACTAATACATCGGCAGGATCTGTCCTGGATTTGCGACTGCTCTTGCACGACACTATGAGCATAGCCGCTGAGAAAAATAACGCACACCAAAAAGATAATCGCACGGATTAAAATTAACCACGACCTTTACAAATCACCAGCATATCGTTAACATAGCCTCAAATTACATGGAGCCCATGAGGCAAATGCACAAAATACTGCTTCTAGATACATCTCTGCGAGAAAAAACTTCTGTCTCTAGATTAACCTTTACATAATTTTTATGTGTGGAATCACTGGCGTCATGGCATTCAACGAAGTGGGGAGAATTCATCTCATCCACCTCACTAATGCTACGTCCACACTTCAGCACAGAGGTCCCGATCACCAAAACACATCACTATTTCATCATGTAGGCCTTGGGCATAGACGCCTGTCCATCATAGACACAAGTGAGGTTTCCCACCAGCCCATGGCTGATCCATCTGGCAGATATCACCTGGTGTTCAACGGCGAGATCTACAACTATAAGAGCCTCAGAGCCACACTTGCACAAGCTGGTCATAGCTTCATCACTGAAGGCGACACTGAAGTCCTGCTAAAAGCCTTTATACACTGGGGTAGCGACTGTCTCGAAAAACTCAATGGCTTCTTCGCCTTCGCGATATTCGACCAGGAAAAGGAAGAAATCTTTATTGCCCGTGATCGTATCGGGATTAAGCCACTTCTCTATTTTGAGGATGAAGACAAATTCCTGTTCGGATCTGAGCTCAAGGCATTACTCGCTTATGGCATCCCAAAAGAGATCGATCATACCGCCCTCTTCAGCTATCTCCAGCTCAACTATACCCCCGCTCCCCTAACGATGATCCAAGGGGTCAAAAAGCTGGAGCCCGGCCACTACATTCGGGTATGTAAAAAATCAGTCGAAGTAGAACCATACTATCAACTGCCGCTCCCTACCGGAATAATAACCGACTATGCCCGAGCAAAGGAACAATTGGAGAAAGTGCTGGAAGAGAGCGTGCAGGCGAGACTGGTGTCGGATGTGCCGCTGGGTTCATTTTTGAGTGGAGGGATCGATTCTTCAGTGATCGCAGGTCTGGCGAGTAGACACAAACCCGACTTGGCTACCTTCTCTATCGGTTTTAAGGATCAGCCATATTTCGACGAGACTGAGTACGCGCGATTGGTCGCCAGGAAGTTTGGGACGTCACATGAAGTGTTTTCCATCACTTCACAGGATATGCTCGAAAGTATTGACGAGGTATTGGCGGCTATAGACGAGCCGTTTGCTGACTCCTCAGCGATCCCGGTGCACATGCTCTGCCGCGAAACACGCAAGCTGGCGACTGTGGCATTATCCGGAGACGGAGCAGATGAGATTTTCTCCGGTTACAATAAGCACTCCGCCTGGATTCGGTCGCTTCAGCGCAATCCGACAAACGCGCTCATCTCTACTCTGCTTCCTGTCTGGAAGCTGATGCCAAAATCTCGCTCAGGTGCATTGGGCAACTTATTTCGTCAGTTGGAGCGATTTGGAGCCGGGCTTAAGCTATCACCGAAAGAGCGCTATTGGCGATGGGCGGCCATCACCGATGTAGAGACGGCTGCCAGCTGGCTAAGCAAGCAACTTGAAGACCCGTCGCAATTCGAGCAAATCAAGCAAGACTACCTTGCCCAGCTTGATCCCCCAGACATTGGTCATTTTTTGCATACTGATTCGAAGCTCGTATTGCCCAACGACATGCTCACCAAGGTGGATATGATGTCTATGGCCAATAGCCTGGAGGTACGCGTCCCTTTCCTCGATCATCATGTGGTCGATTTCGCTTTTCAGCTTTCTGATGATTTCAAGATCAACGGACAGATGAGAAAGCGCATCTTGCAGGACACCTTCAGGGACCTCCTACCAGAAAAACTATACAACCGACCAAAGAAAGGATTTGAGGTGCCACTACTTTCATGGCTCAAAAATGAGCTCAACGGTCAGGTGAAGAAAGTGCTATTTGATGAAGACTTCCTCATCGATCAGGGACTATTCAATCCTGAGCACATTATGCCACTAGCCTCAAAAATAAAATCCCACAACCCGGGCGATAGTCACGCTCAGGTGTGGGCATTGTTCGTATTTCAGACGTGGTACAGACGTACCCTGTCCTGATTACTTCAACCAGGCATTATACATCCAAAGTGTCTTCTCCTGCTCATCGATAAAGTCTGACATTAGGTCTTCTGTACCGTGATCATTCGCGGCTACCGCCTCCTCTTTGATCTCCTTTTCCAGAGCTATCAAATGTGTCAAAGTCTCACTGATTGATTTTACCGCTGTTTCACCATCATGAATATTCTTTTTGACGCTCACCTGAGTCTGATCAAGGTAGTCTTGAAAATCATGCAGTGGTGTCCCTCCAATGGTGAGAATTCGCTCGGCTACATCGTCTATCTTGACTGCCGCATCCGTATACAGCTCCTCAAACTTCGCATGTAACTCAAAAAAGTTGCGTCCCTGGATATTCCAGTGAAAGCCTCTAAGATTTTGATAAAAAATCTGATAATCGCTAAGTAGCGTGTTTAGTTTTTCTGCTAAGTGGTTCATCTCCTTTTTTATTATATATAACACATCACCGGACTTTTAGTGCGGCGATTGCGATGACTTATAGTTATCACCGCATTAGCACAAACTATTACTTCGTCAGAATGCAGAAAAGGTCGAGATTTTCTTCGTGCTGATCTCTGAGCAGGTAGTCTTCATGGGTGATACTGGCGACCAACTCGTCGGCCGTTTTCTCCAGTGAGTTGCGATTTAGCCTATTGAGTATATCATAGGGCAAGCGCAATACCGGAGCGGGCAAGCGATATTGAAGATCGAAGATATCCCAACGTGTAATCTTGCGTACTGAGGCACGGTTCTGATCATGATATTGCATGATCTTTTCATTGCCTGCTATACCCTTCATTTCCACATCAGAAAAATATTTTTGCGCTAGCGCCTTCAGCTCATCGGCGGTATACTCACGCTCATGCCACGGATTCCTGCTAAGGGTCATCTTGATATTTGGTGTGCTAAGAATGGCCTGCCCTCCTGGCTTTAGCACCCGCTGTATTTCCTGGAGGTAGAGTTTGTCATTTTTGATGTGTTCGATCACCTGGAAAGAGACAATCGTGTCAAACGTATTGTCGGCAATATCACTGAAAGGTGGGAAGACAGCCTGCTTAAAAGTAGCCTGAGGATACTTAGCCGTAAGCTTGTCAATCACCTCCTGAATCTTGTCAAGCCCGGTGAAGTCGTCCGCTTGCTCCATCAGCAGCTCTACACCCCTGCCTTCGCCGCACCCAAGCTCCAGGACACTACCTTTGATGTAGGGCAAAACTGCCACATACGCCTTCAGCAAGCGTTGGTGGATAGGGTTGTCCGAACTAATCTGATCAGAAGCGATTTCTGTGGTATATACCGCCATTTTTAATTTTTCAGCAAAAATAACCGAAATTGTCAATCAGAGACGCATCTGTTCTATGATCCGATATTTAATAATTCTGTTATTATTCCTTGTCAGCTTATCGTCCAGGGCTGTTGACCTTACCAAGCTCAATCTCAATTATCAAATCAACCCCTACAATGGCATAGAGGTACAGTTGTCCGCCAGAGCTGATGCTGACTCAGCCTATATACTCTACAAAATCTCACTAGGCCCCCAACAAAAGTTTGACAATATAGAATTGAGGTTTCTTGCGCAGGCAGCCCTTGACACCAAGAGCCATACGGACATCACAGCTCAGGTCAAGCCACGGGTGCTAACTCAGCTTTTCAGAGGGCAGATCAGCCAAGTCGCCGTACCGCACTATGCTGCCGATAGCCTTGTGATTATTGAGGTGTATGATAAGCGCGTGGGGGTCTCCTATTTTTATGAGACAGCTGTCAAATCAGAGTATAACTTCCCTCTCCCTACTCTGGGATTGACTACCGTAAAAGGTCAACCTGTCATCCGGGACTTCTCTCTTACCACAGACACATTATTGGTCAAGACCAACTCTTCAAAAGCTTACGCCTATTATTATAGTTATGAATTCCCACCAGCTTCTCCACCCATGTCCAAGGAGAAGTTCCCGAGAGTTGGTGAATTTAAAATAGACTCGGTGCTGGAACTTACCAGCAATGAGCCCTTCCAATTGAAGAAGCCCGGGCTTTATTTTTTTCAAACCGACTCCAGCTCTTTGACAGGTAAAGCCCATCTGGTCCTAGACCCTTATTTCCCCAGGTATCGGGATTTGGAATCCTTAGTAGCCTGCACACGGTATATCACCACTGCTGACGAATTTAAAAATGTGAGCAGAGACCCTTCAAAGGCCGATTTTGATGCCTTGTGGTTGGACTTAGCGGGGAGTGCTTCTAAGGCGAGAGCACTTATCCGTCGCTATTATAATAGGATCGAAGAGGCCAATTCGTTCTTTACCAGCTACAAGGAGGGGTGGAAAACTGACCAGGGTATCATCTATACAATCTACGGCACTCCAGATAAACTGGTGAAGGGTGCAAATTTTCAGCAATGGTATTATGATCAGGATGAGTTCAGATCTAATGTTACGTTTACCTTTGTGAAGGTAAAAGACCTATTTAGTCGCCATCATTACGACCTACTTCGCAATGATAAGTATGCGGGAATTTGGTTTAGATCAATAGAAAAATGGAGAACAGGAAGGTAGAAAGATACAAACCAAGCAATGCCAATATGGTCTATGGCACGCGAGCCATCATAGAGAGTCTTTCCGCTGAACGCGAAATCGAAAGAGTGCTCATTCAAAAAGGCATTCAAAACGAGCTAATTACCGAACTGACTAAAGAGCTGTCAGCACAGAACATCCCCTTCAGTAAAGTGCCGCTAGAGAAGCTAAGCCGACTGACAAAAAAGAATCATCAGGGCGCCATCGCTTTTATGTCCCCCATCATCTACAAGAGTCTGGATAACATCGTATCACAGGCGTTTGAGGCTGGAAAAAACCCACTTGTCCTCGTCCTGGATAGGGTAACCGACGTGCGCAACTTTGGCGCCATCGCCCGAACAGCAGAATGCGCGGGAGTCGACGCTATCGTTATTCCTGCTAAGGGAGGTGCGCAGATCAACGCCGATGCGGTAAAGACCTCTGCAGGCGCGCTCAACCACATACCGGTCTGCCGCGAGGACAATCTCAAAACGACCATTGAATATCTGAAAAACAGCGGATTGACGGTAGTCGCATGTACGGAGAAGGCGGAAAAAGGTGTGTATGATGTTGATTTGACACAGCCACTGGCCTTGCTGATGGGATCAGAAGAAGATGGGATATCTCCGGCATATTTAGAAAAAGCCAGCGATCAGGTTAGCATCCCCATGTTTGGGAAGATTGCCTCACTTAATGTTTCGGTATCAACTGCTGTGCTACTCTATGAAGCCATCCGCCAGAGAGCTACATAAACTTATCGCCCTTCTTTGACTTCACATCAGAGAAGAATTCTCTGAATTTAGCATCCTGATCCTTCTTGCATACGATCAACACATCGTCAAAATCAGCGACAAGATACCCTTCCAAGTCCTGTAGGATCATCACTTTATCTTTATGACCCTTCACAAAACTATCCTTGCAATCATATAATAAGGCGTTGGCCTCCACCACATTTCCATCTTCACTCTTATCTCTGACGTCATGAAGTGATGCCCAGGAACCCAGGTCAGACCAGATAAACTCACCCATGACCATATAGACATTACTGGCACTTTCCATGATACCATAGTCTACAGATATACTTTTGCTATGGGAATAAATCTTATTAATATAAGCCTGCTCAGCTTCTGTATAGTAGACATCCTTGCCCTCCTCAAACAGTTCACTGATTTCCGGTAGGTTCTCTTCAAAAGCCTTAACAATAGCGCCGACTGACCAAACAAAAATTCCTGCATTCCACACAAAATCCCCACTCTCGATAAACTTCTGTGCAAGGTCGAGCTGAGGCTTTTCCGTAAAAGTTTTCACCTTTTTTACCGGACTATCATCAGTATCGAGGTATTGGATATAGCCATAGCCCGTCTCCGGACGAGTGGGTTTGATACCTATCGTAATGAGCTTGTCGTCAAGCGCTGCTTCAGCCGCGATATTGATGCTATCAATGAACATGTGTTCGTTGAAAATGGTGTGGTCAGCGGGCGTCACGACTATCACAGCCTCCAGGTCCTTTGCTCTGATTTTGTATGCGGCGTAAGCAATGCAAGGAGCGGTATTCCTACGCTCCGGCTCGAGTAGTATCTGATCCGAGCTAAGCTCTGGTAGTTGCTCTGCCACCTGGTCACCATACTGAGTATTCGTTACCACAAAAACCTTGTCAGGAGTAGTAATCGACAGAAATCGGTCATAAGTCATTTGTAACAGCGTCCTTCCTGTACCCAGAATATCTAAGAATTGTTTGGGCCGGGAGTTTCTACTATAGGGCCAGAATCGGCTTCCAATGCCACCCGCCATTATGACTACATATTTGTCCTGACTCATCTTTTTTTGTTCAGTAATTGTCCGCTGACAAATATATACTAAAACACTTCCTCATAAAGTTCAATGCTGAGGAGATACGATCCAGTCAATTGATGCTTGATCTATTAACAGGCCGCATTAAAAAAGGAAAGATAATTGGGTCTATTGCACCCGAATTTTGCTAAATTCAGTACGCCTTGTTTAAAAGAGGGTAACCCAGCATATCGAGAATTATGATTGAAAGTCAAGAGGTGATGTTGAAAGCAAAACTGAAAGAAGTTTTCGGTTTTGATAACTATAGAGGGAATCAAGAGGCGATCATCCAGAACCTACTCAATAACCATAATACATTTGTATTAATGCCTACGGGAGCAGGCAAATCTATGTGCTATCAGCTCCCCGCCATTACAAAGGAGGGTACGGCCATAGTGATCTCACCTCTTATCGCTTTGATGAAAAATCAGGTGGATCAAATGAATGCCTTCGGGATTAATGCGCGCTTTCTCAACTCAACTTTAAATAAGTCCGAAATCACTCAGGTAAGGCGGGAAACCCTAAGTGGTGATGTCAAGCTGCTCTATGTAGCACCTGAGTCACTGACAAAAGAGGACAATATTAACTTTCTGCAAAAAGCCAGGATTTCTTTCGTGGCTATAGATGAGGCGCATTGCATATCGGAGTGGGGGCATGATTTCAGACCTGAGTATCGCAAAATCAAGGCTATCATCAACCAACTGGACAGCACCATTCCACTAATCGCCCTTACGGCCACAGCCACTCCCAAAGTACAGCAAGACATCCAGAAGAACCTCAATATGGAGGATGCGGATGTATTTGTGAGTTCATTCAACAGGGTGAATCTCTACTATGAGGTGAGACCGAAAGAGCACGCCAAGAAGCAGCTAACAAAGTTCGTCAAAGAGAATAAAGGTAAGTCCGGGATCATCTACTGTCTTAGCAGAAAAAAAGTGGAAGAAATCGCTCAGTTTCTAAAGGTCAATGATATCAAAGCTGCCCCCTATCATGCCGGTCTGGATGGGCAGGTCAGAATGAAAAATCAGGATGGCTTTTTGAATGAAGACATTGACGTGATCGTGGCAACCATCGCCTTCGGCATGGGGATCGATAAGCCTGATGTGAGGTTCGTCGTGCACTATGATGCTCCAAAATCCATCGAGGGTTACTATCAGGAAACTGGTCGAGCAGGGCGAGATGGTCTTGAGGGCAAATGCCTCATGTACTATAGCTACAATGACATACTGAAACTAGAAAAGTTTAACAAAGACAAGAGTGTCACTGAGCGTGAGAACGCTCGACTTTTACTTGATGAAATAGCCGCCTATGCGGAATCATCTGTTTGCCGCAGGAGACAGCTGCTGCATTACTTTGGTGAAGAGTTTGAGGAGGACTGTGGCTTTTGTGATAACTGCCTCCATCCAAAAGAGAAGTTTGATGGCAGGAAACAAGTAAAGCATGTGCTTGAGGCTGTCTTGCAAACGGAACAACGCTTTGACATTAAACATATCGTAGATGTAGTGTCCGGTAGCGAAACCGCTCATATCAAGAGCTATGGTCATGATAAGCTAGAGTCCTATGGCAAGGGTGGTGATGAAACCACAACCTTCTGGAGGTCTGTAGTAAGGCAAGCGCTTATGCTCGGATTGCTCTATAAGGATATTGAGAACGTTGGTCTGCTACAGATTTCTGATAAGGGAAAGGCATTTTTGAAAAAACCCTATGAAGTGATCTTATCCAGAGATCATGACTACAATACTGATGGCGTAGAGGAGGAAGAGTCAGAGAAAACGGCCGCAAGGGTCGAGGCGGCAGATGAAGCTTTATTCGAATTGCTCAAGGGGCTTAGAAAAAAGGTGGCCAGAGAAAAAGGATTGCCCCCTTATGTGATTTTCCAGGATCCCTCATTGGAAGAGATGGCTACTGTGTATCCTCAATCGATCGATGATCTCAAAAAAATAATCGGCGTTGGAGAAAGCAAAGCCAAGAAGTTTGGCCAACCCTTCCTGGATGCTATCGACAAGTACGTCAAGGAAAATGATATACTGACGGCCTCAGATGTTCTTGTTAAGTCGACTGGTTTCAAGTCGAAGAATAAAATATTTATCATCTCCCAAATCGATAGAAAAATAGATCTGGAGGAGATAGCCGAGACCAAGGGGATGGCTTTTGAGCTATTGATCGAAGAGATTGAGAATATCTGCTATTCCGGTACCAGCCTCAATCTGGACTATTACATTGATCATATGATGGATCCTGATCGCACAGAAGAAATCTATGACTACTTTATGGGCGCAGAGTCAGATGACATTGACCTGGCGTTGGAAGAGTTGGGGGATGATGAGTTTTCGGAGGACGAAATCCGCCTGGTTAGAATTAAGTTCATGTCAGAACACGCTCACTGATTTTTCCCTTTGGTTCAATGTCTTTAACATTGGCCTTTGTTAATCTAAGACTTTATTTCTATGAATATATTGGTAGTAGGTGCTGGTGGAAGAGAGCACGCTATCGGGTGGAAACTCGCCCAAAGCCCTAAATGCGACGATCTGTATTTCGCACCTGGAAACGCCGGTACGGCAGCATTAGGCACTAATCTAAGCATCAAAGTTGATGACTTTGAGTTTCTCAAAGCCGCCATCCTCAACAATGACATCAAAATGGTGGTGGTTGGCCCGGAGGATCCTTTGGTAAAGGGGTTAATCGACTTTATCGAAGCAGATCCTGATATCAAGCATTGCATGACCATCGGACCATCAAAAGCCGGTGCTATGCTGGAAGGTAGTAAGGATTTTTCTAAAGACTTCATGGTTAGACATGGTGTGCCTACGGCAGCCTCCAAGACTATCCATAAAGACAACCTCGATGAGGGTATGCGGTTCTTGGAGTCGCTGACTGCACCATATGTCCTGAAAGCTGATGGACTGGCGGCCGGAAAAGGTGTGATTATTACTGAAGACCTATCGGAAGCGAAGGACTGTCTCAAGGAGATGATTCTCGATCAGAAGTTTGGTGATGCCAGTGCCAAAGTCGTCATCGAAGAGTTTTTATCAGGTATAGAGCTTTCCGTATTCGTGCTAACGGACGGTCATAATTACAAAATCCTACCTGAGGCAAAAGACTACAAGCGCATAGGTGAAGGAGATACCGGACCCAATACAGGAGGGATGGGAGCTGTTTCGCCAGTACCGTTTGCACATGATGGCTTTCTTGAAAAAGTCGAGGATAAAGTAGTCTACAACACACTCAAAGGCCTGGAAGAAGATGAGATATACTATCAGGGATTCATATTCATCGGTCTGATGAATGTCAATGGTGAGCCCTACGTCATCGAGTACAATGTGCGCATGGGTGACCCAGAGACCGAAGTAGTGATGCCGCGTATCAAGTCAGATTTGGTCGAGATGTTCGAGGCTACTGCTACCGGACAGTTGGACACTATCGACCTGGAGATTGACGAGCGCACTGCCACTACCGTAATGTTAGTAAGTGAGGGCTACCCTGGCAGCTATGAAAAAGGCCATGAGATAAGTGGAATAGAGCAGGTGAGTGAGTCCATGGTTTTTCACGCGGGCACAAAGGCTGACAATAATCGGGTGTTGACCAATGGAGGTCGGGTGATAGCCTGTACAGGTATGGGAGCAACTATGGCTGAAGCGCTCGAAGCGAGCTATGCTGCCGCTGAAAAGATCCAATGGAAAGGTAAAAACTTCAGATCAGATATAGGCTTTGACCTCTAATCCGATTTGAAAGTCAAATGACCATTGATGTTAATCACAGTGGTTATATTAGTGAATTGTAAAGAAGTTGAACAACGCTAACACAAGATACGATGGGATGTAGTACATGTGCTACGAAGACTGCCGACGGGAGCGTATCAGGTTGTGCTAATAATGGCGCCTGTGGTACTGGGGGTTGCAATAAGATGAATGTATTTGACTGGTTGTCCAACATGGACCTACCGGTAATTGATAAATTCGATATAGTCGAAATCCGTTTTAAGAATGGCCGCAAGGAGTTTTTCAAAAACGGAAGCGGACTGGAGTTGACTACAGGAGAACCTGTGGTGGTGGACGTCCCCAATGGTCATCATATTGGCTATGTGTCCCTGCAAGGGGAACTGGTGCGGCTACAAATGCAGAAGAAAAAAATCAGCCTTGATAGTGAAGACATTCGAGGCGTCTACCGTGTTGCGACACTGAAAGATCTCGAAAAGCTGGAGTCCGTCAAGAATCGGGAGATGCCCACACTTTTCCGCACCAGGGAGATCATCAGCCAACTAAACCTTGGCATGAAACTGACGGATGTCGAATATCAGGCAGATAATACAAAAGCGACATTCTACTACTCTGCCGAAGACCGGGTGGACTTTCGCGAACTGATCAAAGTTCTCGCCGGAGAGTTTAAGATTCGTGTCGAGATGCGGCAAATTAGCTTGCGTCAGGAGGCAGGCCGTCTTGGCGGTATTGGTAGCTGCGGTAGAGAGCTGTGCTGCTCTACATGGCTCAGCGATTTCAAAACAGTATCCACAAGTGCTGCGCGATACCAAAACTTATCGCTCAATCCGAGCAAACTCTCAGGCCAGTGTGGTCGACTCAAATGCTGTCTCAACTATGAACTAGAGACTTACATGGATGCCCTAAAGGGAATCCCGAAAGCCGAATCTGTAGAGACCGAAAAAGGCAAGGCTCGCCTTCAAAAGACCGACATTTTCAAAAAGATCATGTGGTTTGGCTACAGTGGAGAAAATGCCTGGCATCCTGTCGAAGCTGCCCGGGTACATGAAATACTCGCACTTAATGCGGCCGGTAAGAAGCCGGTCACGCTCTATGAAGATGAGTTTGGGATGGAGCAGGCTGAGGTTCAGACCCTGAATAGTGACCTTGAGCGACTCGACAAGAAGTTCAAGGGCAAGTCCAATAATCGCAACAAAAAGAAGCGTAATAAAAGACGAGGGAGAGATAATCGTCCAAAAAATGCTGGCGGAGGCGGAGGCAGGCCCCAGCATAACAAGCAAAACAAAAAACCTAAAAACTAGCATGAAGAGTGGGCTGTCTTTCGTCTGTTTGATGTTTGTCTTAATGAGTATCTCATCTTGCGATTTTGACAAGATTTATGATGACTATGTGGATTTGGAAAACCAGGTCTGGCATGTAGATAGCCTCCCACATTTTCAGTTTGAAGTCGAAGATGCTTCAAAGAACTATCAGATCGAGTACAAGGTACGTTATGCTTTGGGGTACCCTTATCAAAACCTCTATGTCACCTACTATCTTGAAGATGATGCTGACAATCTTATCTCCTCAGACCTTCAGGAGATCATTCTCTTCGATTCTAAAACCGGTGAACCAAAAGGCAGTGGCTTGGGCGACATCTTCGATTATCAGGTTGAGGGGTTACCCAGCGTAAAATTTCCCAAGGCCGGACAGTATCACTTTCGCTTGAAGCAGTTTATGAGGCAAGAAGAGTTGCCCTTCATCATTTCGATAGGCATTGCCGTCACTCCGGTCACACCAGAGTAGATACGAACCTGTCAAGGCGCTCTTTAAGAGCATCGCGATCCATCCAATATTCCCGGCTAAAAAAACCTCTGAATTTCCAGTTCTTTTTACTCAAAGTCAAGGGCTTGTAAACATGTACTTCCTTGACTGAAATCGCGTCGTGATACAGCGTGTCATCGGTAATGATCAGCCCCTCGTAAGCCTCACCTACCTTCACCGATAGATCAGCAAACGGCAGGGCTCTGGTCATACTTACCTGCTCGAACCCACTAAGAGAAAGCTCTGATAGTTTACTGGAAAGATGCCATTCCTGAGTAGGTGCCTGGAGTGCTTTGGCTGCCATTTCAAACTTGCCTTTTGACACATTGTGAGCATATTCGAGGTATTGTTTGAGCAGCTTTGGACCTTCATTTCGGGTATTGTCCGTAGCGAGTTGGTTGGGTAGGATACTCGTTACCACAATGACCTTCTCTCGTGCCCTAGTCACGGCTACATTGAGTCGGTTTTCTCCCCCTACTACGTTCAAAGAGCCAAATTTCATATTGAATTTTCCATCAGCATCAGGTGCGTATCCAATCGAGAAAATTATGATATCCTTCTCGTCACCCTGAACGTTCTCGATGTTTTTGACAAATAGGCTTCCAGGAATCAAAAGTTCCTCATCCATTGCCCGCTGCTCGATCAAATCAAGGATTAAATCCTGTTGTCTTGCATTGAAAGTAACTACCCCAACCTCTTTATCAGGCTCGTCTTTAGAATACTCGACCACAAGAGCCGCCACCTTTTCAGCCTCCTTCAGGTTGATGTTGTCTTCCCACAATCCGTTCACCTTGACATAGTCAATCGGCCGCTCCTTACCATTCACCACTCGGTGATCAGGTAGAAGCATAAGGTTACCCTTATAGAAATGCCTATTCGAAAACTCAATCAGCTCAATTGATTTGCTCCTGTAGTGCCCCTTTAGGTAAAGTTGCATCAAATATTGATTGGCTAGATTGAGTAATGAGTCAATCTCCAATTCTGGCACATCGTCTTCATTATCGTCCTCCCATCGCACCTTGTACAGGTCGTTGGGCATAAGCTGCTTATCATCACCTGTGATAACCACTTGCTTTCCGCGATACATTGCTGGAATACCCTTCTCAGCAAAGCATTGAGAAGCTTCATCAAATATCACAAGATCAAAGAGCTCCTCCATTGGGAAAATCGCCGATGCGGACTCAGGTGATGCCATCCAGCACGGAACAAGGCTAAACACCTCGTCAGGATAGTTTTTGATAAGCTTCCTTACAGGCCATACTCGTCTTTTCTTCGTCACCTGGTGCTGTAAGTCGCGGTAGGTTACCCTATTATTTAGCCTGTTAAACTCAATGTCATGATAAGTTCTTTCACGAGCCTTTATCAACAATATTTCATTGCTGATCTTCATTTTTTCCATCACAGCCTCCTGCAACTCCCGCTCCTGCTCAATGAGCTTCTGACTCGATACATTTCGTAGCATCGGATATTTGGTCTCTATATGGTCAATCCACGCTAGTGCAATGCTATTGTCCAGCAAGCCGATCGTCTTTTCAGTATCTATCTGTCCGGCAGTTTCAAACAACCTATCAATCAACTCCAACTCTGATGTTGAAAAAGCCTCAGCCAACTTGTCGAATTCACACAGGGCATCAAAGTCTTGTTTCAGGGCTTTTTGGATTTGGTCGCTCCTTTCCGGTGTTGTGGCGACTGCATTGATCTGGTTCTTCGTCAGAAACCTCGACCAGTCAGCCATTTTTTCAGGTATGGTCTCATAAATGTCAAGCAGCTGCGTGAATCGCTCACTCAGCTCTTCGTAGAACATTTTATTGACAGGTAAAAAGGACTTAAAAGTTCTTAAAGAGGAAAAAATCAATGCCGCGGATACCGCCTGCTTTTGAAAGTAAAACCAGTTTTGGACTTCAATTTTACGGTATTTAACGGGGAAGTCCTGCAACCACTTCTGCGCTTTGATCTTGGATAGATTATGCTCCAGGTTGAGTCGGTTATCTACCTTTTCGATGAGCATATTAAAACTATCTTTCGAACTATTCTTCAGACCATTTGCCACTAGTACTCTGGTGATAAAAACCTTGTCCTTCGAAAAAAGCCTCCAATAAAACCATTTAAAAATACTTTTCCGTGTTTTTATCGCACGCTCCAGTACCTCCTGAAATCTACCAAGATCCTCTTTTTCGAGGCTGATTTCAGGGCCGGCTCCCTTGTAGCATTGCATCACTAGCCGCTCCATATTGGCAATCCAAAGTGGGTCAGGCGTGATATCTACCTCCACCATATGGCGGAAGTATTGATAGACGGTCTTATCCTTCAATATGGCAAGCAATTCCTCCACTTTAGGCTTCTTCTCAAGCACAGAGTTGGCTTCTTCAAGTGTGATGGATTGATGAGCCAGCTCTTCAGTTTTGTTGGCTATCGTCTGGCTATACCCAGGTATTTCATTGAGGCTTCTCTTGATCTCATTGAACTCATTCATCCCGAATTTGGCAAATGACTTTCGGTTTGACAGCACATACTCCTCGCTCAAAAACCGCTCGCCATAGGTCGCGTATTGACGCAGCTTGCTTTTGAAAGCATCAATCTTGTCAAAGGACAAATCTTTATAGTACTGCTTGGCATTAATGGATTCGTCATTTGGATCAGAAGTCAGATAAAGCTCTTTCACTGACTTTCCACACTCAGCTTCATCAAAGAGGGCAAATTTGAACTCTCCTAGCTCTTCGGCCAGCTGATCAATGCGTCTGCTGACTTTGAGGAACTGGCGCTCAAGTTGGATGGTGTCCAGCGAGTTGTTCCTATGCTCGTAATCATCCAGTCGATCTATTTGATCCGAGATTTGCTCGTAAATGGTTTTGCGATCGTTTTTAAAATCATGCATCAGCCCTATAAACTGCTGCATGTCTATTTCCTTCAACCGCTCAAATACTACATCCAAAGCCGCCTTCTTTTGACAGACTAGTAAGATGCTCTTGCCTCGAGCGATATAGTCAGCGACCAGGTTGCAAATGAGCTGCGACTTTCCGGTTCCGGGGGGGCCTTGCACAACGACAGAATTGCCTTTCTTTATTGCCTTAATGGCATTTTCCTGATATGCATCGAGCTTGAATGGTGTAAAGGTTTGCTCCTCCTTTACCTTATCCAGAAATCGGTACGCCTCTGAGTGCTTACTCAAGTCAACTTCTTCTCTATCCACGGTCCTACTCGTAAAAAACTGCTCAAGTGAGTTGATGTCTGACTGCTCAATCAACCTTACGTAATCTGGAACAAGGTAGGAGCCCGCCTGAGGAAAAATACCCAACACAGCCTCAGGCATAAGTTTGAGTTCGCCCTGCTTATGATTCTTGCCAAATTCAGACTTTTTGAAAGTGCCGAAAGTGGCAATTTTATCTGCGAAAAGGTCTTGGTTGAAGTTTAGCTCCAGGCTACTTTCCTTGATCAACTCGTACAATTCTGTACGAAAGACCTTAGCATCTTTATCAAAATCATCAAAGACCCGTTCAACCAAATCATCATCCAGCTTCACCTGATTAAAATGAGCATACGCCAGTAAAAAGGTTTTATTCAACGTCAGGTTTACATCCCGACGCAGGTTCAGCACCCATCGGTTTTCCTTAAGCTCTATCCCTACCGGGAAAAAAAGGAGCGGACACCTGATCTCAGTGCCATCCATTAGTTTGCCATGGACAAACGGCCAACCTACATATAAATCCTTTGCACCACGTTCCTCAAAAATCGATTTTTCAACTCGATGGAGCTTTTTGAGACGCTGGCTTATTTTGTTGTTGGACTCATCACGAGTATCCAGATTGTCGCATAGTTTGATATCCTTTTTTTGTGCAATCAGATCCGCCATCAACTGAAACGAGGGCTGGCCATTGGCAAAATCAAAATCATGTAGGTCAATGAATTGGTCGGATACCAACCTCAGCAAGAAAAGAGATCGGTTATTACCAGAAAGGTTAGTTAATCTCCGGAGGTAGGCCTTGAGTATATCTTGTACCAAATCGAGATTGATTAGTCGATTTTAAGATAAGGAAGGATTTTTTGAAAAGTACTATCGTCCAATATTTTAATGGCGAGTAAATCCTGAGGCTGAGCATAGTCACCATGTTGAATCCGGTATTGCTCGAGCGCATTGGCAAGTTTATAATTAATGTACGGATGCTTTCTCAATTCCTCAGCCTTCAGATAATTGATGTTCAATTTTCTAACCAAAGCCGTATCGAGGTAAAAATATTGTTTCAGGCTATCCGCAATAGCCTTATCAAGACCATATACTTCGTCAATTTGATCCAGGGACGAAAACCCACCTAACATGTCCCGATATTTTACAATTCGCTCGGATAATACAGGACCAATACCTCGCATAAAGATCAGATCTTCTGCCACTGCCGAATTTATGCTCTTAACTGGAATTTTTACTTTAACTGGTTCGGGATATTTCTTATTCTCTATGGCCGTAGCATTCTTTTCTACTGGCTCATTAGTAGCAGCAATTTTTACATAGGGGGTCAGTAAAGCCAGCTGTTCCTCCGATATCCCGTATATCCTGCTCAAGTCTTCCGGAGTGTTAAACCTCCCACCAGCATTTCGATATTTGACAATTCGTTCGGCAATCCAGGGTTTGAATCCTAATGCCTTGAGCTCGGCTACCTCAGCCAAGTTGGGATCAAAGTCATGGTATTTTGGCGATTCTTCGAAATACTCTGGTTCCGAGACGTCATTCTCTTTTTGAATTGATGCTTCCGATTCAGCTATCCATTCCTTAAACTCCAGATGATAACGCTCATCCGCAACACCCTCCGCCTCGTATAAATACTTAAACCAGAGAGGAGTAAAAATAACAATAAACAAAACTGGGATTAGAATAGTAAATCCAATTGATTCCGATCTGGAAACGGCATAAATAGAAATAAGATGATAAATCAGCTTACGAATCATCCACGAGTCAGTTATCTATCCTATTAATATAATAAATATTAACATTAGCCAGATAGAGCCATGACACTCGACAGATTCTTATTTAAAACCATTCCAAATTAAATAGCTCATGACTAAGGTCATTACTATTGAAGCGAAACGAATTAATTTTGCTCACTGAAAGAAAGCAGGGTATGCAGCAACATTTTAAAGCCATCAGTTTGTCATATAAAAGTGCCCCTCTGGATATCAGAGAGTTGGTGTCTTTTGATGAGCCTGCTTGCAAAAGATTGCTTCAATACTTCAAAGAATTCACACCAATTTCTGAAGCTTTAGTTCTATCTACATGTAATAGAACTGAGGTGTACTATATAGCTGAAGATGATTGCAGTGACGAAATCATTAAGCTCATTGGGCTAGAAAGACAGATAGACAATATTGACTCTTATCAGCAATACTTTCGACTGGTAGAAAATCCTGATGATTCTGTTAAGCACCTATTTAGAGTCTCTCTTGGGCTTGAAGCACAGGTCGTCGGTGATATGCAGATCAGTAATCAGGTCAAAAATGCCTATCAATGGGCTGCAGATGAGAATATGGCAGGCCCATTTCTTCATCGGCTCATGCACACCATCTTCTTTGCTAACAAGCGTGTGGTACAGGAAACGCCTTTTCGAGATGGCGCGGCATCAGTGAGCTATGCAGCAGTACAGCTCATTCAGGAATTGACTGCCTCTTTCGCCCGGCCTAAGGTAATGGTGCTTGGTCTTGGAGAGATCGGTGAGGATGTCTGCAAAAACCTGGCGGAGTACAGCAAGGCTGAAGTCTATATTGTAAACAGAACGCTGGAAAAGTCGCTTTCAATTGCAAGTGAATGTGGCTTCTCGACAATACCTTTTGAGTCTTTCACTGATGCTTTAGGAGATATGGACGTAATCATCTCCTCTGTGATGATGAACAAGCCCATTCTTACCAAAGAACTTATCGGCAACCACGAGATCTTGAGCCACAAAGTTCTAATGGATCTATCAGTTCCTCGAAGCATCGAGAATGCCGTTGAGGATATCCCAGGAGTTCTCTTGTACAACATCGACAATATTCACAGCAAGGCTAATGCTACACTTGAGAAGAGGATGTCGGCTATTCCTCAGGTGGAAGGCATTGTGGATGAGGCCTTATCAGAATTTAGTGATTGGTCAAAGGAGATGGAGGTTTCTCCAACTATCAAGAAGCTCAAAAATGCACTCGAGCAAATCCGTCAGGAAGAACTGTCCAGATACCTCAAGTCGCTTAATGATAAGGAGTCAGAGATTCTGAATAAAGCGACGAAGAGCATGATGCAGAAAATCATCAAGCTTCCGGTACTTCAACTCAAAGCTGCTTGCAAACGAGGAGAAGCGGAGACTTTGATCGATCTTCTCAATGACCTATTCGACCTGGAGAAAGATCAGGTTAAGGCTGACTGATCAACTCATCTTACGTATTTACCATTTCTACTATTAGTCGCGCTTAGGGCTTCTTGATTCGCTAGATTTATGTCCCGATGACGTTGGTTTTGCTCCTCCTATTCTCTCTAACTACTGCTGCCTCTTCTGATGTAAAACTCATTAGAGAAAATGGAAAAGTGGGGATGACGGATATTGATGGTAATCTGCTTATTCCGGCGATTTACGATGAGCTCGGTTGGTCCTCCGGAGATATCTCTCCCAGTGATCAGGTCGTGGGTTACAAAGAAAATGGCCTCTGGGGTCTGATCACCACTTCCAACAAAAAAGTAACCGAGGCTCAATATGTTTCTCTTGTCCCGACAAAGGGCCAAAAAATAATGGCGGGGCTCAAAGGGAAGTACAGTAACAATGTACTCTATGGCCTACTTAACACAAACGGTAATCCTCAGATTGGTTTTCAATATGAGTCTATCGTACCAACAGATGAGCTTCTGATCGTTTCCCAGACAATCAACTCGGGACCGAGGTACGGTATGATCGATCATAAGGAGCGACCCATCATTCCTATCATATATGAAGCAATCACCCTGATCAATGACCAGATCCTTGCAGTAACTATCCAAACAGGAAAAGCCGCTCTGTTCAACAAAGAAGGCATGTCTTTAACCCCCTTCATCATAGACGAACTAGAACCTCAGAGTGAAAGCTTATATAAATTCTCTTCGAATGGGCATATTGGGCTATTCGATAATAAAGGAAAAGTCAGACTCCCTGCAGAGTACAAGTCTATCGAATTGGCCAATGCCAATACCGCCATCGCACAAGAGTATGACCGATGGGAAGCTACTACCACTAATAAGGAAGAGCTGTTTTACTTTCAAAGTGACACTGTAGTACCCATTGCGCACAATCTATTATTATCTTATAGTGGAAGCAGCGGGAGACTTTTTAGCGCCCAGGGATTACTTCTTGATAGCATCTTCTATGAACAAATTGTACCACTAGATAGCAACTTGCTTCTGGTAAGAGATGGACAAGCCTACGGCGTAAAAGATATCAGTGGTGAGTTCATTTTGGAAGTGGGGCATGACACCATTATTTACTCCAACCCTTTTTTTTATACCCAATCCACTAAAGGCTGGCATGTTTTCGACAAGTACAAGCGCCAACTGACCATGGATCCCTTAGCCGAGCTTAGACCACAGGGAGAGTTGCTCATTGCTGCCAGAGAGGAAAGATATTGGGGATACCTCGACTTCACCGGAAAGGTTAGCATTGGCTATAAGTACGATGAAGCTGGCGCCTTTGTCGGAGAGCATGCGGTCGTCAAATACCTGGGCGGATATGGCATCATCAACTCATTTGGTGAGTGGGTGGTATCCGCACAACATGAGCGGGTAGAGATTATCAAGCCTAACTTATTTCTGATCCAAAATGGTCAGTTCAAGCAACTGCGAAACCAGCGAAACGAACTAGTGTTCGAAACCTACAATTCGATCATCAATCACCCCATTGGGCTCGTGGAAAAGGACTCCAGGGGAAAGCTAGGATTCATTGATCCGAAGGGAAATCCAAAACTGCGACTTGAGTATGATTCAATATCCGACGTGCTTTCGGATCAATATGTGATTCTGATAAGAGATGGTTACTACTCGCTGGTGACACTAGATGGTAAAATCATCATTCCTGACTACAGTCAGTTTGAGAAGATCTTTCCGTTTACGCAAGACTTCATCGGTATGCAAAAAGGCGGCAAGTACGGGTACTTTGATCTCGATGGTCGCTTACGAATCGCCAACCAGTATGAGATGGTGGGTATCTGGCAAGAGGATAGGGGGCCGGTGATGCTCAAAGGAAAATGGGGGTTTGTGGATAGCCAGGAACGACTGGTCATCCAGCCATACTACGATGAGGTTTCTCCCTTTGTTAAGGGAGTGAGTATTGCTCGAAAAGGCACCAGTTATGGGTTGCTCGACAAAGAGGGCACAGAAGTAGTCGAATTTGAAAATGACCTTATTTCTCGCTTACCATCGGGCAATTATCTGATCAGAAAGGGAAATAAACTTGGTCTTGCAACAGTCTCAGGGCGCCAATCATTAGCTACCATATATGATCATCTGGAAGAACTAGCGCCGGGACTATATCATGTAAGAAGACGTGGTAAGAGCGGGATCAAAGATGATCGCAATGTGGATATTCTATCCCTCAGCTATGATAATGTGGCTTATGACCCCATCAACGAGATTATCTTTTCCAAGACCAAAGGGGCTCGACACACCATTCCGTTGCGGTAGCTAATAGCCACCTACCACCACGCTCGAGAAGCGGTCTTCGACAAGGTACTTGCCTGCCAGATCACGTATCTCTGTACTTCCAACGCTCTTGACACCATCAACATAGGACTCATAGTACGAGTAATCCAACCCGTGGAAATAGATACTCTTAAATTTATCTGCCAGGCTAAATGGTGTATTGATCGATGACAGAAAGCTCCCAAGCATATAGTTCTTTACAGAAGAAAGCTCTCCATCGGATACAAGGTCCTGACGCAGCTTGTCCATTTCCAGGCTTATCTCCTCAATTGTAGCCTTCGTAAACTCTCGATTAACATCCGTGCCTATCATCATCATCTGATCTTCAATCAAGTGAACCAATGATGAATGAATGCCATAAGTATACCCCTTTTCCTCGCGTATGTTTTTCATTAGACGGCTACCAAAATAGCCCCCGAATATCTCATTGAGCACCACTAGGCCAAAGTAATCAGGGTGGTGTTTGGAGATACTTCTTTGTGCCAGCCTTATCGAAGATTGAAGTGCGCCCTCTTTTTCGATCACCTGATGTTCATCTCCTGTCTCCTGAGGCTCGATTGTAGGTTTGGCCAGATGCGCCTGAGGCAAAGTAGTCAAGGCCTTGTCTATTACCTTCAGATCTTGATCGGAGATGCCGCCACTTACTACAATAGTGGGCTGGTTAAACAAACCACTTCCCCGATATTCCTGTAGCGAGCCTCTTGTTATCCCATCTACATCTGCGATATCCAAAGACTTACCATACGGATGCCCAGCACCAAACAACATCTCTCTTATCTTTCTTGAGGCCACCGTGCTTGTCTTCTCAAGATTGATCTTTATCGACTGTTTCTTGATTCTCTTTTGTATTTGTAGCTCCTTATCAGGAAATGTGGCATTGGTCAATACGTCCATCAGGAGCGCCATCACTGGCTTGAGATGCTTAGATAAGGTATAGACCACCACACTCACATGATCTAGGCTAGGGTTGATCTCCACAAAAGATCCGTAATAATCAAACTTGGAGGCTATCTGCTGAGAGGTGAGCTCGGCAGTGCCTTCAGTCAGCATCTTAGCAGCAAAAAAAGACTGGCCGTTACCCTTTTCATAGTAGGCTCCAGACTTAAAGATAAGTTCTATTCGAATAACAGGAAGTTGACCTGAAGAGAGATAGTGCAGATCAAGGCCATTAGCAAGCCTTGTCGTTTTCGCTTCCTGCAAGTCTACCTTTTGTATCTCCCCTGCAGCAGGAGCTATTGTTCTATTCAGCATGTATTGATTTACTCTGTTGGCGGGACGGGATCGTCTTCGGTGTTAAAGTTGAACATGAGAGTGAAGCGCAAAGTTTCTGCCAAAGGATGGTTTTGTTCCGTAGGAACAAGATAGGAGAAGTCCAGGCCAAATACCTGGTAACGGAAGCCTAGTCCAACTGTAATGAACTGGCGCGCCCCCTTATTGGCATTTTCATAGAAGTAGCCGGCTCTTGCCGCAAATACATCTCTATACCAGTACTCTGTACCAAATGCAATCATGATCTCCTGCATCTCTTCAGAGAAGCCGTCAGGCGCATCACTAAATGATCCAAACATTCCGCTAAGCAATGGTCGATCCGGGTCTTTTCCTCGTCTGATCACATTGTCTCCCGTGACCGGGTCCGTGACGAAATTTCCATCCTCATCCACTTCATAGATCGGGGGTGTCGGTACAAGTAGTTTGTTGAAGTCTACCGCAAATGTGAGCGAGTTGTATGGGTCGAGATTGGTAGTAAATGCAGAGCCAATCCTCAAATTGATAGGTAAGAAGTCTTCATTTGACTCACTGCTGTAAGTCAGTTTCGCTCCTATGTTGGTAATTGAGGCACCCAGGGCCAGGTTGGAGTTGCGCCCACTGAGTAGCAGATCCTTACGGTAGTACCAGCCAAGATCGACTGCCACACTACTTCCGGGCTTGCCATCTGAATTGTTGGAGATGCTTCCTGATAAGTTAGACCAGATATATCGACCGGTTACTCCTATACCCATGTTTTCAGTGAGCTTTCTGGAGTAAGTGCCGTCTACCGCCAACTCTCTGGGGTTTTCCAACCCTATTGCAAACCCTTGATCGTTAGTCAACTGGATCTCCCCTAAGTCAAAGTACCTCAGCGATAAACCTACGGTCTGTACACGGTCGATTTTCTTAAACCCTGACAGATAACTCACCGACATATCGTCAACGATGTTTCCCAACCAAGGTACATACGATACTGAAAAGCCAATTTCATCTTCTATGAAAGCCAGTTTCGCGTTGTTCCAATGAACGGAGTTAGCATCCGGGCTGGTGGCTACACCAGTCTCACCCATGGCTGATGATCTGGAGTCCGGTGAAAAGGTCAAAAAAGGAACCGCCGTAGTTATAGGTCTTCTGGTGGTATCTTGTCCGGAAATAATCGCTGAACTCTGCGCAAATGCCGTATAAGAAAGAAAAAGGAAGATTGCTGGGAACAGTAATCTGAAAGACTTGGCCATTCGGTTGTGATTTGAACTCGTAAAGATAGTTAATTAGCTATTATTAGCTTTTCATAGGCTTCACTTTTAGAGCCGTCAGAAGTGCTCCTCACTAAAAGCTTATAAATATAAATCCCATTAGTCACTAAACTTCCATTGGGGTACCTACCGTCCCACTCGATCTGATCTATCACTGCATCAGCCTCATCAATGGTATACACCTGCTCAAAAACCAGCTCACCTCCAATGGAAATAATCGAAAGTGTGACTTCTACTCCTTCACCTGCTCTGTCGTACCCGAATGAGAAGGTTGTCTTTTCTCGCATCGGGTTTGGGTAATTTTTGAGGTCGCTGATCTCAATAGAGGAACCGCTACCCACGTAGAATTCAACTGTGTTGGTAGTAGCATTATTGTGATTGTCCCAAACTTTTGTTGTGATGGTATGCAATCCCTCCTCCAACTCTCCTAAAGGGTATCTCACTGACCCTGTCTGGTAGGTGTCAATATCGGCGGTATAGAAGTCGCTCAATTCGATAATCTGATCGTCATCGAGCACGGCGGTCATTTGCTGGCCAATGCCAGTACTAGAAAGCGATATCCCACTTTCATCAGATAGTTTCATCAGTAGTAATGGGTTTTGACTGACCGTTTGCCCGTTGGTAAAGCCTTCCGAGTTGATGAATAGGTCTACCTGTGGTGGCACATCATCAATCGGCACCTCAATAGCACTGCCTCCGACTATAAATTCCGTTAGTGCTCCATTGGCATCCGCCAAACCATCATCTGTCTGGGCATACATACTGATTTTGCCTCTTCCAAATTTGTAGCTTATGTTCTTTGGCATTACAAAATCAAAGCTGAAACGACCATTAGTCACGGTAGCCTCTCCCCTGAAAAGTGCGGAGGTTCGTACTTCATAGGTTGTTGATTGGCTCTCGTCTCCTAGAGTGCGCTCCTCTAAAGGCTTATCAAAAATGTTGATTTTGACTCTCCCGTTGAAGTCAGCATTGACTGTGCCATCCAGACTGCCCACCTGACCAGAAAATTGGTAGGTGCCAAGAGCTCTTAAGGTATCCGATTGATCGTTTTGTAAATCCAGGCTTACGCTATAGTCAGTATAGGCTAGTCGCATGGTCGGATCTCCTAAAAGGGCAAAATTACGATTGACCGATCCTCTGAGGCTATTGTTCTTAGTTGCTTTGATAATGTCTCCAAGCCTCGGCTGTTCACCATTGATCAGCTTAAACGCATTCCGATAAAATGCTTCATTCACGGGCCTGTTGGTATGTGCAAATACAGGACGGGTCGTGGTAAGTAAGCCAATAGCTCCTCCTTCAGGGTTGAGCAGCATCTGCTCTCCTCCTGATAGGCGTAGGGGGTTATCGTACGCGCCGAACTCGCATGTAGCTGTAACTAATAGTGGCAGTTTCACGCGATTACGGAATTGAGGGATCATCGATTCAACCAGTAAATCCTCTTCGGTCCATTGCCCTTCATTTCCATGACCAGTGAAATTGACGATCAATGCCCCCTCATCAAATATATTCTCAACTATGCGCCGTGCTCCGGGTACCGTTTCATTACCTCCGGTACGCTCTTGTTCAAAAGCGTCGATGTAAACTTTATTCAAGTCAAAAAAACTATAGGCTGTATCTACAAACTGCGCAAGCCCCTCAGCGTCATTCAAGTGAATGTTAAAATCCCCATCATCAGCCAGGAAGTAAATTTTACTTCTCCAGTCCCCTAGCCTGTTGTTGCTGGTTTGATATCTGATGAGCTTCGTTACCATCTGTTCTGCCTCGGTTAAGCTTTTTGCCGGTAGGCGGCCTATGCCTATCTCCAGTGTATGATCGCCTCCCGTACCATTGTTGGCCTCCGACCACTCTCCCTCGTCCTCTTCCAGAAACCCATAGTAATCATCTGAAGAGTAACTATAAATTCTATGAGTGGAATTCCTACTCTCATAGACCGGCACGAAGTTGTGATCAACGATCGTCCTGTCTTTGTAATCATATGATCCATCTCCAAACAACAGCAAGTATTTCAGGGTGTTGGGAGATTTTTGGTACAGGTATCGTACAAAATCCCTGATGGCTGTAATGTCCTGACGGCCGGAGGAAAACTCGTTGTATATCTCGGCGGTGGTGACAACCATTACATCTATACCATCATTAGTCCGTCGAAAACTCGCCAAGCGCTCAGCCTGTGAGCGAAACCCCGGATATGTCACGAAAACAGCCTCCGGAGTATTGAAACCTATTAGGTCTTGATTGACCACATCACCGATGTAGGTCGGAGACGAGGCGTTGGTTGGTTCGAAAGCAGCATATTCCTGGTACTGGCTGACCACCTCCGTGACGAGCGCTGTACCCCCTTCTGTAGAGTACTCTAGCTGGTACGGTGCTGTGGCATTTGAGACATTCCATATCATTGCATTACTTGAGACATTGGCTACCGCAAAAGTCCTGGAACCGGTAAAATCACTCTGTCCTCGAAAAAAGACGGGCTTAGCCCCGAAAGACAGTGTTCTAGGATACTGGAATACCAAATAATCCAGGTTTCCGACATCAGATCCCGTATAGGCATAAGTCAACTCTACCTGGTCACCAGAACCAGCCAAGCTGCCTTCGAACACCTGCAAGTCAAATTGCCCTCTTTCTCCATAGGTGACGTTGGGGTATGGATCTGTGGAATGCACTCCAAGTGTACTGCCATCATCTATGCCTACCGCAAACTGGCTGCCTGACGGGGATCGTCCTATGACCTGCGAAACGAGCTTGACATTGCCAGACTGCCTACCGGGAGTCTCAAGTGTGAATCTTTTGATGGCATTGCCGCCAGCGGAAAAGGACTCTCCAACCCAATATCGTCCTGAACTGATAATGTTCGTTTCATCTACTTCATGAATTACCAATTCAGGAAATACGGATATCCGTTCAGCGTTTGGTGGCTGATTATCTTTGGTTAAAACGCGGAGACCTGCGGTCTGAGATACCGTGAGAAAATAATAGGCAGAGTCAGCATACAGATTTTTCTGGTAAGTAATAGCTCCCGTGGATGTCTGAAAGGCGAGTTCATCAGGCCCATCACTGTAAAAAAGGACAAAATCCCCCTCATCAAAGCTACCATCTTGCTCTCCACTGACATAAATGGCTATTTCTGATAAGCCTAGGGGGCGTTCTACGGCATTCGACTGTGGTAGCATGCCTCCGTCACTTCCAAAAATCTGAATTTCCCTAGGGTCAAGTGAGCCGGGATTGAGGCCCATAGCCTCAAAGTCAGACCGACCTAGCTTATAGATGCCCTTCGTAGGTGTCGCAAGCTTTTTCCACGTGCCTTGACCGAGCACGGAAGACTGACCCTGGCAGGTTAATGAGGCTAATAATAGGGCTAGAAGTATGTAAAGGGCTGGTCTCACGAATAAATAAAAGTAACGCTACTATCCGAAGTATATTGAATTGTCCTGCATCAGTCTTTAGACTTTGTAAAACTAAAGACTATAGATATAACCAGATAAGAAACAATTGACAGGGATACCCCCTGTAGCCCAAGGAAAACTATCAGTCCAAGTGTCGAAAATATTACCAGATAGCGAGAGGTGTTGGGCAGCCATTTGTAGCTTTTGAACTTGAGGGCAATGAGTGGTAGCTCTGCATTAAGCAGGATCGAAAAAACAAGTGCTAACGCAATAAGGACGTATGTCGTCAATAGCAACGACCAACTCTCTGGCAGCCAGATCAGTCCGGTAATGAAAATCGCGTTGGCCGGCGTAGGCAATCCAATGAACTGATCAGATTGACGCTCGTCAATATTGAACTTTGCAAGCCTCAGGGCAGATCCTATCGTGATAGCAAAACCAACAAAAGGTATCCAAAGATTATCTGTCTGGGCGGTCAATAGGGCGTAAACAAAGTAACCCGGCACTACTCCAAAACTGACCATATCTGCAAGAGAATCCAGCTCTTTTCCCATTGGGGAACTAACCTTAAGGAGACGCGCTGCAAATCCATCAATAAAATCGAAAAAGGCTGCTATCCAAACAAGATATGGCACCCATTGCAGGTTGCCATTGCTGATCTGAACTAAGGCAAAACATCCTGAGAATAAGCTGCAACATGTCAAAAAGTTGGGTATGTGCCTTTTCATTACCTATTTAGAAATCGCGCAGAATGGGTTGAACTTCTTTTCATGTCCAATAGTCGTCTCTGGTCCGTGACCACAATAGACGGTGGTATCATTGGGCAGCTTGAACATTTTCTCATGAATGTTATGTATCAATACATCATGGTCGCCTCCCGGTAAATCCGTGCGGCCAATGCTTTCTCTGAAGAGCACGTCTCCACCTATGCAAAAAGACTGTCCTTCATGATAAAAGACGACATGCCCTGGAGCATGCCCGGGCACGAATAATATCTCGAGCATGCTATCCCCAAACTTGACTTGATCACCTTCATCGATCATAAGGTTCGCAGTGGAGGGTTCATATTTTGCAAAGCCGTAATTAGGTGCGTAAATCTTGACGGACTCGAGCGTTGCTTCATCTTTGGAATGAATAGCAAGATCAACCTGGTACTCGCGCTTCACAAAAGCATTACCCAAAACATGATCAATGTGGCAATGTGTGTTTATTAATTGCACCACCTTAAGCCCATTCTTGGTTATGTAAGATTTCAAGGTGTCTCGCTCAGCGGTTTCATAGCATCCCGGGTCTATGATTATACATTCACCGGTGGCATCACTCAGCACATAGGTGTTTTCCATGAATGGATTGAAAGTGAAACTTTTGATCTTAATCATCTATCGGATATCAAAATTGTAAGCAAATTTGATCAATAATTATCAAACGGGGGATCAGGTGCACGAGGAGGTAGACTTTATTATTGTAGGACAGGGGATAGCCGGAACAGCACTGAGCTGGGAACTACAAAAAATTGGTGCCCGTGTATTGGTACTTGATCATACCAACCCACAATCCTCCTCCAGAGTAGCCGCAGGCCTGTACAATCCGATTACCGGTAGGAATATGGTGAAGACGTGGAAAGCTGATCAGCTTTTCCCGGTGATTGAGCCATTTTACTCAGAACTAGACGAGCTACTCAAAATCCATAGCCTGCATCCTACGGGCATTTATAGGCCGTTTTTCACCAATGAGGAATGTAATGATTGGCAAAGTAAAATGTCGGCCCCTGAGTATGCGCCTTACATAGCATCGGTAGAATCTCAGTCAATTGCGGTAGCCGGGATAAATGATCCTCTGGGCGGGATCAAGCTCCGCAAGGCTGGATATGTTGATCTGAGCAGGCTACTGGACGGATATAAAAAATGGCTCAATGCTAAGGGAATCTACCGCAATCACTTGTTCAAGTCAGACAATCTGGAGTTGTTGTCTGACGGAGTGGTATATGGGAAATACAAGGCTGCTAAAGTCATCTATTGCAGAGGTATGGATGAAGATGATAGTTTCTTTAGCTGGCTTCCCTTCACTCCGGTTAAAGGCGAGTTGATGGATGTGAAGTGTGAGGCGGGTTTCGACTTTATTCTCAATCGAGGTGTTTTTTTGGTGCCACTGGGCGATGAAAAGTTTCGACTGGGATCAACCTACACAAGAAGTAGCACGCAGGTTTTTGATGATGGGGCTGAAAAGGAACTTAAGGAAAAATTATCGGTTATTTATTCAGAAGAAATTTCTGTGAAGGAGCGAAAAGTAGGAATACGTCCGGCGACCAAAGATAGAAAGCCGTTTGTCGGTTTGCACCCTGAACATCCTCAGTTGGGTGTTTTTAACGGATTTGGATCTAAGGGCGTGTCAATGACTCCTTATTTCGCGCACCAATTTGCCAGACACCTTGTTTTTGGTGAAGGCATAGACGCAGAGGTGGATATTCAACGTTATTATTCATTATCTTCATAAGTTCGAGAAGTGAGCATGAAAAGAGTAGTACTGGTACTGATGATAGTGATGGCAAATGGGCTCTGGACCGATGTATGGTCCCAGGTCATTGGGAGCCGTGAGTATGGCAAAAACCGAGTGCAGTATAAGAACTTCGACTGGTCCTATTACAGTACAGACAACTTCGATGTTTACTACTACCGCGGAGGTAAGAACTACGCCAATGTAGCGATCCAATACCTGGAAGAAGAGTTCGACCGCATCACAGATGTGCTGGGATATGCTCCCTATGCAAAAACAAAAATCTTCATCTACAATAGTGTCACGGATCTACAGCAGAGCAATATTGGTATTGATGACGAAGTATTTACGGTAGGCGGTCAGACCAATTTTGTAAAACTCCGAACGGAAATCCCATTTCCGGGAACGATAGAGGAGTTCAAGCGAGAGCTGGTACTGCGTATTTCGCGAATGCTCATCAATGACATGATGTTTGGCGGTAGCCTGGCCGATATGTTCCAAAGCTCCTATTTACTCACTTTGCCCAGATGGTTCATTGAGGGTGCCGCTCGCTATGTAGCCGAAGGGTGGAGCGTAGAGATGGATGATTTTATGCGTGATTTGCTTAGAGGCAACACGGTCAAGAAGCTTTCAAAAATCCAGGGCAAGGAGGCAGAAATCGCAGGTCAGAGCCTTTGGAACTACATCGCTAATAAGTATGGGAAGAGCAACATTAGTAATGTGCTGAATCTTACCAGAATAATCAGGAATGAGGAGAACAGTATTGCCAGCACATTAGGACTTCCTTTCAGGCAGTTTTTAGTGGACTGGCAACAATATTACAAGGATGCCAGCCAAAGAATTGAGAGCAACTATATCAGCCCAAGCGTATCAAATATTGCAGTAGATAGTAAACCGAACGTAATCTACAACCAGGTGAAATTCAGTCCTGATGGTACTCAGATTGCTTTTTCTGAAAACTATGGGGGTAAGTATACAGTCTACGTACAGGACATTGCGAGTGGTAAGAAAGATGGATTGCTTAACGGCGGTTACAGAGTCATCAATCAGGAAGTGGATTATGAAATCCCGCTAATCAATTGGATTGACAATGAGAACCTTGGTATAGTACAAGCTTACTTTGGCAAAAACTATCTGGTATCGATCAATGTCGCTAGTAAGAAAATTCAGCGTAAGTCGTTGGAGAAATTTGATCATGTCAAAGACTTTGCCTTTAATGATAATGGTAGGTTAGCAGTACTCAGTGCTGATGTAAATGGTGCTAATGATCTCTACTTAGTCAGCATGCGTCGCAATGCGATACGACAACTGACCAAAGATCAGTGGGATGACATCACTCCTAAATTTTTACCCGGTAGGGACGTGCTCATCTGGAGCTCAAATCGTACCAAGGATTCAATCAATTACAAAGTAGAAGACATAGCAGAGGTGTCCAACAATTACAATCTCTTCCTATATGACCTTGATACTACTAAGACTCAATATACTCGTCTGACGAATACACTTAGCAAGGACTACAAGCCTAAGCCAGACACATACTTTGAGACTTACTACCTAAGTGACCAAAAAGGGATTTTTAACCTCTATCACTATAATATCTTTGATAGCACCTTTCATCAGGTGACCAACTTTAACTCCAGTATTAAGAATTATGATATTCACTTCGCATCTAATTCGATTGTCTTTACGATGCTGCTGGATGGAGCTGAAAAGGTGTTTCTCTATAAGGGTTACAACCTCAACAACAATATCTTCACTCCTCAGACACTGAGAAAAGAAATAGAGCAAGCGCGGTATCTGAGGGAGCGAATTCAGGAAGAGACATTAAACAATCCTCCTATTGAAGACCCGGTTGAGGAGGTAAATGAAGAATTAAGTGAGCAGCAGACTTCCGAAGATTTCATTGATACTGACAACTATGTCTTCGAAGAAGAGCTGGAAAAAAAGACCAGTAACAACAACTTCTCATTCTTATCCAACTATCGTAAACTTGAAAAGACCACCAGTGTAGTCGGGCCGCTACCTTATGATACACGGTTTAGTGCGGACAATGTCGTGACCAGCTTTGTCATAGATCCAATGAGAGGTTTTGGCATCCTACTGGAAACCTCTATGAACGACATGCTCGAAAATCACAAGTTCTACGGAGGGATACTGGCGATTTCGGACCTTAAGAGTGGAGATATATTCGGTGAGTATAAGTTTATCAAATACAGAGTTGATTTCAAGGCTCGATATGATCGAAGAGTCATACTTGAGCAGTCTGAAAATGTGCTTCAGAAATACTCTCTTAACAAGTTTACGCTAGGGGCAAGTCTTCCCATTAGCAACTCCTTGAGAGTTGATTTTAGTCCTTACTTGGCCTATACACGCTATTTAGATTTGGATTTCAGAACACTATCTCCGAGCCCCCCAAGTTTCGAAACAGACAATGGTGTGACTTTTCTCGGCTCAGAGACATCTGTAGTGTTCGATAATTCAATCGTTCATGGCCTCAACCTTTATGAAGGCACGCGAGCTAAATTGGGATTCAAGCATTACACGGGTATCACCAATAGTGACCGAAGCTTTAACAATTTCTATTTGGATGCACGTCACTATCAGAAAGTGCATAGAGAAATCATATTTGCCACCAGGCTCTTCTATGGCAAGTTCTTTGGAAATAATACACCGAGCTATCTATTGGGGGGTATGAACAACTGGCTTTTCAATAAGACAGAGTCGACAGGTCAAAATGATCCGCTGAGGACAGAAACAGGAGTAGACAATAGCAACTTGTTGTTCACTGAATACATAACCAACCTCAGAGGCTTCAGCTACAATAAGTTTAATGGAAGTGATGTGATCTTGGTGAACGCCGAACTCCGACTACCTATATTCAAGTATATTATCAGGGGTCCCATTTCCTCCAACTTCTTTAGGAATTTTCAGCTCGTCGGTTTCTACGACATTGGCTCTTCCTGGACTGGCAGGTCTCCATTCCGTCGGGACAATGACGTTAACACGAAGGTCATAGCACCGGAAGGATCCGTTTTCCAGGCCACACTCAATAATTCCAAGAGCCCTTGGCTGCAAAGCTATGGTTTCGGTGTTCGTACTGTACTGCTTGGCTATTATGTCAAGTTTGACGTGGCTAAGCCTATAGAGGACTTCAATGTGGGTGATACGAGATTCTACGTTACTCTGGGTTATGATTTTTAATTAGCGCCGCATACCGCTAATTTTAGCCCATGATCTATTCCATGACGGGCTATGGTTCCGCACAGTACGAAAACGAAAAATCGACACTTTCGGTAGAGTTTCGTACACTGAATTCAAAGTTTCTAGACCTTCAGCTAAAAATCCCCAAAGAGTTCAGTGATCGTGAGTTGGAAATCAGGGCTATCATAACAGATACTTTGAAACGTGGGAAGGTGGTGTTGACCATCGATATTCAGCCTAAGGGTAATCATCTAAAAAAGCTCAGTTTCGATCGGGCCTTATTCAAAAGCTATTATGAGGACTTGACCTCTTTAGCCAGGGAGGTCGGAGATACTAATAATAGTAATCTTTTCAAGATCGCACTCGATATGCCTGAGGTGGTCGTGGGTGGAGAGTCTGAAGATGAGTTGGTTTCATGGGACGAACTCAAAGCACAATTGAATAGTGCCCTCATGAGCTGCCTGGATTTCCGGACTCAGGAAGGAGAAGCGCTCAAAAGCAAGCTAGAGGCTTATATTACCTCAATCGGTGTACAGTTGAATAGCATTGAAGAAATTGACCCAGCGAGGGTAGAACGGATAAAGTCCAGGATCAGGGGCAACCTAAATGAGTTCGTCGGCTCTGAAAACATTGACCAAAACCGATTCGAGCAAGAGCTTATTTACTACATCGAAAAGCTTGATATCAGTGAAGAGAAAGTAAGACTAAAAAATCATCTCGACTACTTCACGGAAGTAATTACTACTGAAGAACTTCCAGGTAAAAAACTAGCCTTTGTTTCTCAGGAAATAGGAAGAGAAATCAATACTATCGGGTCAAAGGCCAACGATGCTGCTATTCAAAGGCACGTAGTGGTAATGAAAGAAGAACTAGAGAAAATAAAAGAGCAGTTGCTCAACATAGTGTAGCAACTGCTCGCAGACACATTAAAAAAGCTCTTCTACTCCTTCAAAACAAAAATCATAGGGAGCGTCATGTAAACGCTTACTGCACGTCCTCTTTGCTTACCAGGATTCCATTTTGGAGCGTTCTCCAATACTCTAACCGCTTCCTCATCACAACCCGCTCCTATTCCTTTTAATACTTCCACATTAGCGATAGCGCCGCTCTGGTTGACAACAAATCTTAGGTAAACCTTACCCTGGATATTGTTTCTCTTGGCGATAGCCGGATATTCCATTTCATCCGCCACATACTTATAGAAAGCTTTCATACCTCCAACCGGCTCTGGTCTCTGCTCTACTATTGTGAATATCTCTTCGGCCTTCTCTTCCTCCAACTCCACTTCTGGTACATATATAATCTCTTCCACGGCCGTATTCTCAGTCATCTCAACATCAATATTGAGCTTGATCTCCTCAAGGATCACTTCATCCTCCACTTCCTTAATTACAGGGGGTTGGTTATTGACCGGTGGAGGTGGGGGTGGCTGTGCAGTATTTGGAATCTCAAAGACCTCTTCAAACCGATTTATATCTGATTCTCCCAAGTCCGTAATAAGTCCATTATCGTAAAACTTCCATTCGAACGCTGTAATCGCAAATAGCAGGCTTAAAACAAGGCCTAGAGCAAGGAAAAGTTTTGAAAGGGTGTTCTGATCCTCATCCCTTTCTCTTTTTAGAGACAACAACGTTTCGTATTCTGAAACACTGAAAGGAGCCCTTGGTTTGACGAGCTGCTTGATAACAGGATCAAGATGATCCAATCTTGTGTCATCGACCCTCCTCTTCTGAGAGCTAGGGGAGACTTTTTTCTGTTTAGTTAATGTGTCCATGGTATTAGCCTTTTGCTTTTACACCATGAAGTAAGAATATTTAGACTGAACTAATTATGACCAGCTATAGTCCGTCAACTGATTGTCGTCACGCATCAAACTCCCAAAAATCAGTCAGCATATCAACTAAACTTTTAGTTCGTTTTGATCAAAAAAAAGACCAGCTCGAAGGCTGGTCTCATATTTCTTAACCTAACTTAAACGTGATAGGTAAAATCATTCTTACTTTCACCGGACGACCTCTCTGCTTACCCGGCTTCCATTTTTTTGCTTCACCAATTACTCTGACAGCTTCCTCGTCACAGCCGGCACCTATACCTTTCACGGCCTGTACTTCAGTAATGGATCCATCTTTGTCAACTACGAACTGTACAAATACCTTTCCTTCAATACCCATTCTTCTTGCTTGAGATGGGTACTTCAGATTCTTAGCAATGTACTGATAGAACGCTGACATTCCCCCTGGAGGCTCTGGCTGATCTTCTACAATTGTAAAAATCTCATCAACTTCCTCTTCTTCGGGAGCTTCTTCGAAAATGATCTCTTCGATTACAGTCTCTTCTGTAATCTCAACATCAAGTTCTATTTCAATTTCTTCTTCAATTTCCTCCTCATCGGGAACCTCTATGATCTCTGGCTGCTGAATTACAGGCGGGGGTGGAGGCGGCTGCTCTGTAGGAGGTATCTCCATCAGGTCTTCAAAGTTGTCATCTACCTGGCCAAGGTCCATCGTGGCACCTTCGTCATAAAATCTCCACTCAAACGCTGTAATGACGAGCGCAAGGCTAATCACCAAACCAAGATGTAAAAACATCAGGCTTTTGCTTTCAAGATCTGCTTTTGGATTCTTCTTAGCTTCCATGAGGTCTGTTTAATTATTATAAAGTCTTTTTGATACTCCAGTAACGTCAAATATATCGAAAAATCAGAAAACCCTTGACATTAATCGGCTCTTTTGACAAATGGGATCACGCTTGTACAGGTACCGATTATGTTGAAAACTATATCTAAGTTTTCTCTTGTTCTTCCAGGGACAGTTGACTGAATCATCTCTATCGTTACACCGATGCATATTGGCACTGATATCAACACTATCCAGAAGAAATAAGAACTAGCTTTCCATTCGACCCTCAAACTCTTACCCAACAACCAGGTGAGCACCAGATAAAAAACAAAATGTACAACTTTATCCAATCCGGGAATTGGAGATGACACGGGGCTACTCGGAGTAAGTGACAAATAGCTGATAAAGCCCAGCCAAAGCAAGAAACTCAGGGAGTACTTTAGCCTACTCAAGCACCTATTAGCTCCTTATAAGCTTCTGCCGAAAGTAAATTATCAAGCTCCGCTGTATCCGCTATTTTAAGCTTAATCATCCAACCCTCACCATAAGCATCGCTATTTACCAACTCGGGCTCAGACTCAAGCGCTTCATTAAATGCAATCACCTCGCCTGAAACCGGCATAAACAGATCTGAAACTGTTTTTACAGCTTCAACGGTACCAAAGACTTCTCCATGGCCAAGTTCATCACCTACAGTCTCTATTTCGACATAGACAATATCCCCTAGTTCTCCTTGTGCAAAATCCGTAATTCCGATAGTGGCCACATCTCCATCGATCTTGAGCCATTCATGATCTTTGGTGTATTTCAAGTCATCTGGTGTATTCATTTCTCTTCTTAATTAATGGTCGTCAAAAATAGTTGTTTTTGAGATATGCGAGCCATCTACTGAGACAAACTAAAGCGCAATTGTACACCAAATGCACTTGATGTCCGGCGGTATGAGTTCGTCAATCTCGGCTCATTGATATTTCGCTCAAAGTACATTGTCAAATTCAGCTTCTGATTGAGCACATAACTCACAGTAGGCCTTAGTTGAAAATTAAGGTTGCCATTGGTAATGGCATTGGTTTCTTCAATCTTCCGCTGGATAGTTTTTGTATCCCTAATAGTGAAGCTCATCCTGAACTGAATGTCATTTTCCAGTGTGACAGTACGGCCCTGTACCTTAAATGGAAGTTTGAATTTGTCCTTTGTAAATCCAATATCAAATGAGATGTCACTGCTCCTGAGTTCAGTGACTTGCGCGTTGGATAAGTTCAGTGACAAGTTCCTCTCCCTTTTGTAATCCACTTTGGCTGTCAGCCTGTTTTTTGTTCTCACGTTGACACCAATAAGTGGCGAAAACCGCTCTGTAATAGCTACCTGATTGACGATATAAACCGGTACAATTCCATTGTCGGTAGATACCGAAGCTAGTGGATAGTCGACGATATCATTAGTCAGCTCAAGGTCTTGATCATACAAGAGTGAATTGGCATAATTACCAACGCTGAAGGTCGACTGGTAGCTGTGGGTAATATTGACAGATGAAAACACCTCCTTCAAGGCGGGAATGTTGGATAGCCCCGCATAGTCGAGACGCCAGTTGGGTAGAGGTGTTTTGGGGAACGGGCTGAGATTTACTTCAGAGGGATCCTTACCAGAATATGCAGCTATGAACGAAGGAATCAGGACATCTTGACTGTTGAGTTGATACTCACCATTTCCATTCAGGCTGTTCAGCCTTTGTCTGATGATCTCACGATTCGCTACAAAGTCGTTGAAAGTCGGATGGATATATTCCTCTTGATCCAGATCATTGATAAATGTCGTCTTCAGTGCCATGAAGGAGATGCTATAGCTACCCGTCCGTGAAGGGGTAAGCGAAACAAAGTCATTGATTGAATCACCATCGAACCGGAAGATCTCCTGGAAGTTTCCGGTAGAAGTCTTCTTCGCATCTAGTTGGATTTTTAAGTCCTTGAGTGGCTCGACTGTGCCTCTCAGGTTAAGGTCTTCAACCCTCGTTTGAGAAAACGGCATGGTTAAAAAACTGCTCCTGGCCAGCCAGTCCTCTTCAGCAGCCTTGAATCGGATGTTCGGATCCTGACTACCTGTAATAAAGTCCCAACCTGGGGCTTCAAAACCTTTGTCAGCACCTAGAAGATACGGAGACGGCAGGAAGCCCGGGAGTGTGGTGCTCTCCCTTATACTGTAGGTAAAGTTGACAGACCTAACTGACATGAGTAACCGGAGAAATCCTTTCCCAGCCTTTCCTTGAGATTTTTTCAACTCCAGTGTATCCGCTTTCTGCTGGGGTCCTGCTCCGCGGGTCGATTTACGCCGCGAAGGTGTATTTATCTCCTTCAGGATCGGAACCTTATTATAGAGTTTTACAAGATCAAACTTGCCATTGATATCACGGGTGCGGTTATTACTTGCCACATTACCCAGCGTATCAGACTGTCCAATGGCTCCTGCCAACCAATTATATCCTGCCGAATAGCGCACATCCGCATTGACCCAATCGGTGATGGGAATCTTGTCCAGAGGTAAACGATAGTTGGCCGAGATAGTCTGATTATAGTTTTTCATCCGGCCAAAGCGTTTCACATTATTCCATATCGAGTCTCGCTTCACCTGGTCATCTATATCACCCTCTGGCTCGTCAATGATGGCATTGGCCCTGGCGGAATAGTCCAGGCTCAGGCTCTTAAACAGATTCCATCGAAGGTTATAGTTTCTATTGAACGTAAAAAACTTCTCAAAAAATGGGTCTATACCATCAGTTGTCAGATCAGCATTTCTTAGCTGGGTTTTGATAAATCTGCGGTCAAGATCTCCACGTACGGAGAAATTGCTGGGAATAGGGTTGATATTGAAGTCCTTGATAAGCTGAAGATACTTACCATCCAATGCTGCGACATTTTTAAACGGCTCTATCGACTTCTCCTGCGGGGCGAAGTTATAGGCCACCCCACCCTTGTACTGCTTCAATACGTAGGACTGAGTGTTGACATTACTCGACCTTAAGTCACTAAATGAATAGCTAAATGCTAAGTTTTCAACATCCCAAAAATCCTTCCTCGACTCAGGGTTGGTGCGTTCTTTTCGCACATTCGTGAAATTGAGCGCTCGTCGTTCAGATCGATCTTCAACCAGGCTTCTATAATTCGCAGATTCCTCATCAGTATCAAAGGCGAGGAGTGACGCCTCCAGCGGAATATCAGGATCCAATGGATCAAACCGCGGCGTTACTCGCTGCTTCTCCATGCTCACAAACATGGGTATCTTGATACCATGATCACCAGGAAGTAATTTATCCAGTTGCATATTGGCAGAGAGATCATACTGAGTGGTCTCTTCTCGCGTTCTTTCGGCGATCCTTTGTTGGATACTTCCGAACCCAAACGAGGTATAGCGTGTAGATGCCGATATGGTGCCTAAGTCTGCCAATTTTGCTGATAAGCGTGCATTAGCCGCCCAGCCCTTTTCTCTGTTAAAATCCGTTACACGTAGTTCATTGGCCCACAGGCATATCGACTTGGGTGCCCTGTCATCGCTCGCTGGATTCCGGACTCCTATCATCATGGTGAGCACAGTGGTCATATCAGGTCTACCGACAATGCTCAAATTGTATTGGCCATTTTCAGACTTCCCGGTAAAGGGTAGCTCCACACTAAAATTTTCCCTGTTTCTCTTTGACTTAAGTGCATATAACTCATCGATCTTTAGATCAATTTCGTTTTCGAGAGGCCACACTTGTCGGGCTATTTCATCCCCGCTACCGCTAATGTTTTGAGGCGTGACTTTAAGCGGTACCTCCACCTCATAATAGTTTTCTGTAAAATCAGTACCGAAACGAATGAATGCAGTAGTCTCATCATCCTCTACCCGGTCACCGGCATGCGCCTCAGCATGAAAAAACATCTTGATCTGACCATAGTTGATAAGATCAAGGCTTACATTCTTGTAGACTGCTCGAGCATCGCGATCTTCCAAGTCCTCCACACATATCTGTAATGACTGCTCATTGGTACGTCGCTGTATCACTGTTGTGTTATCAAAGTCCCGGTTGATTCCAGGGGGCACGACATACGGGATCTTCCCTTCTGCGGCTATACTGTTCTCCTCAATGTTCACGACTGAAACATTGAAGTCTGAAGTGTATGACTCCGGCACTTCATTAAAGCCCTTCTCATTGAGCGCTTCAAGGTATTTTCTCCATTGGCTGCCTACCAACTGAAATTTTACCATTCTCATGACCGCAGGCTGTTGCCATCCCGTCATCATGGTCCTTACAAATCTCATTGATTTGAATCCGGAAATGTCTCCCTGGATGCGATCGGGAGATCTGATTGGTATCCGAAACAGGTACCATGTCGCCTCTCCCGATTGATCCTGGATCTGATCGACGATGTGGTTCTTGCCTACTTCAAGTTCTCCGGGTCTTAGTTTAACTGTATACTCGTAGTACTCCTCCAAGTCTGAAAGTGTGTTGTCTCTATTGAGATCTTCATTCTCTGGAGTTGGTGAGCCTTGAATGGTAAAGTTGTTTTCGGTATTGATCGCAGTATTAGACTCCATACCGTTGAAGTTTTTGTAGCGCTCGATGATTTTTACATCGTTGGCGTCAAGCTCATCACCTAGATAATGATTGTAATTATCCGCCGAAACGTCCCTTTGGATACGCTGGAGTGCCTGACTATTAACTGAGAGACGATCAAGAAAGCTTTCTTTGAAATAGTCCGGCTCATCCTCACTCTTCAAGCCGTCAAGACCTACGTCCTGGTTTTCACGCGTATTGGCATTGTTGTCGAAGAAGTCATTCAAATATTGCTGATCCGTAACCCTTCCCCATTCATTCTGGATAGTACGATCAGGATCATAGTCGGGGGGAAGACCATTCTCAAATGCATGTCGTCCATCCTTTTGTATGTCTTCAGAGACATTTCCTAATTGAAAAACCAGGTCTCCACCGGTGACGTTATTCTGATTAAATATCCCATCCAGGACTCGGCCGTTCTCCCCTTCAATGAAGGGATCCATGAGCCAGAATTCCAAATATTCCACATTCGTCTTGTCAAAGTCCACCTCATTGGTAATCGCTTTGGTGATGGCTCCATAATTCGTCGACGGATCTTTGAGAAGTCCGTTTGGTGTCAAGTCAGGGTTATAGTTGTACTGCCCCCTTTCACTCGGAAAGTAGGCGATATCAAAAACATTGAGGTTCGTGTTTACTAGCTGTCTGTCCTGCTGCCTGAAAATCTCCTGCGGTGATATGGCCCTTACGTAGTGATTTCTGACATCTTCACTGGTAATATTTGCAGGCTTATTAGGCCCCCCACTTAGGTAGAAGGTATTGTCAATCACATACCACGCCAGTTTGGCCCGCTTATATGCATACCCCAAATTACCTGTACCTTGACTACTCAGGTCGAAGCGGTTGTCAGGAGTCTCAGGAGTACTGGCAAGCATCCATGAAAGAGGGGAGTTCCCAAGGTTAATCGGCGTAATAGCCGTCTCAAAATCATCAATATAGGAAGTTCCTTCACCATCAATTAGGTTAGAAGTTCCGGGTATGATCTGCGCAAACTCCCCACTGAAACTGATGCGCGATTCTTCCTTTGTGCTTACGA
The DNA here is from genome assembly GCA_965229505.1 of Cyclobacteriaceae bacterium. Taxonomy (GTDB): domain Bacteria; phylum Bacteroidota; class Bacteroidia; order Cytophagales; family Cyclobacteriaceae; genus UBA6059. Next base: position 2,472,623 of record OZ245881.1, on the reverse strand, counting down.
ACGGAAGTGCATCTACAATTTTGGTGAGCATTCTGCTTTCTTTATCAAAATTGACATCAAAGCCGTACTTCGTATTGCGCGTTGGCTCATCACCAACTTTGAATCGAGACACACCTCCAGCCCTTTCATTCAGATGTAGGATAGTCGCACCTATGCCTATATCATCAGATACACGATAGTCAAAATGCGCTCCGGTAAGCCACCTTGTTTGAAAGTTGAATAAGTCTGCCTTTTCGTAGGTGATCTGGATTTGCTTACCAGAATTGAGCACCCCTTGATTGATTATCCTTACCCTTCCAAGGTTATAGTCGACCGTATAGTCCAGACCTTCGGTCAGGGGCGTATTCCCAGCGGTCACGACTACCGAATTCTCAGCAATATTGATTCCCGGAAGGACAATCTCACTGGCAGAGCCGGACATAAACTTACCAAGAATGAAAAATTTATCCTTTGAGGCTATTTGCTCCGCATCATTCCTTGTGGTACGATAGAGTGTATCATATACATACTTGGAGATAAGATTCTGTTCAGTCAGCGGATCGAAGTAGGTCTTTAGCGTCCTGCCAAATGGTTCAAGCACTGGGAAGATAATGTTTCCGTTCCGAGGGTCGATGGTAATGCCTTCGATGTAGTCAAAGTTTCCGTCAGGAGCAGGATCATTGTTGGGGTTAAGTTGATCAAGACCTAGCAAGCGAATCAAAGGTTGATCTTTAGTACGGGCACCTTCGTGCAAGGAGGGGTTGTCAATACCTGTAAGATCATCCCGATAGTGGATTCTCAAAGTGAAGCCCTGCCTGTCAACCTGGCTGGCATTGAGGTTGTAGATGTTCTTCATCATCAAGTCCCAAGTGGGTACGGTTGTATTGATCCTGGTCGGGCGCAACAGCTTTAGGATAATTGCATCACTCTCCGGCCTGTTTTGATAATCTTCAGTGAGCTCACCAACCTTGTAGGTGCGTCCATTGTAGGTATACTCATAAGAAACGGCCAACACTTCATCGTTCTGAAGCTTACGCAAAAGCGTCACATAGCCCAATTCCTTATTAACTGTAAACTCACGCTCATCCAATCGTCGCGCCGAAGTGACGCGCTCAAAGTCCGTGGACTTTCTCAGGTCGTACTCGTTCTCCAGCAGGTCACTCACCTGATCAATATCTCTCACTCTTGGGTCATCATTCAGTATCTGGAAGAGCGAGTTTGCGGCATTATCATTAGCCCCACCCACTCCACTTCCAATGTTTGGATTGTCAGGCCTTCCAATGACGGTACCTTCCGCCAGGTCCATCAAGCCTACGAAGTTTCTCAAGGTCTGGGTATCATTATTTCTGTTAAGAGAGTAGACCTCTACCCTGGTAATGTTCAGCCCTGAGATGATTTGCGGTAGCCCTGCCAGCCATTGCTCATAGTTCTGTCGAAAGAAGTGCCCTAAAAAGAAATGGCGGTTCTCATCGTAGTTGGAGGCCCGGACTTCAAACTCCCGCCCCTGGAAGCCGCTCTCAACATTGATTACCTCGCTACGGCCTTGCTGTCTCGATGCAACGCCTGTAACGAACAGTTTACCAAACTGTAGCTGGGTCTTTACACCAAACAGACTTTGAGCTCCCGTAATAAGACTGTTTTTGACGGGCATGCTGACATTACCAATCTCGATCTTTTTGATAATATCTTCCTCATATCCGGTAAACTCGACCTTCAGGTTATTCTGAAAATCAAAAGAATTATTATTATCGAAATTCGCAGTGATGGCTAGCTTCTCCCCCACCTTTCCCACGACATTCATGCTGATCTGCTGATTGTAGTTAAAGCCACCATTGCGCTGCTGTCTTACAGGAATACTTGGATTTTCTACCTTCTGCCAACGCCCGCCAAAGTCTAAGTTCACAAAACCATTAGGCTGGATATCAACGTAGCTACCTCCAAATATCCTGTCGAGCACAGGGCTGATGTATAACTTGGGGATGAGTTGCCTCCCGCTTACCGCACTTTCGCCATCAAGACCTGATGATTTTTCTTTCCAGTAGTCCTTTATCAGTTTCTGATTCTGATATTCATTGAACTCCTCGAAAGTCATAGTCGACGTAGGACGATAATTGATATCTCCGATCTTCTCGTAGATCGTATAGTTCATCCCTGTATCGATCTCCACATCCAGCTCAAGGCTCGCAGGGTCTTGCAGGAGCAAGGGGGACGGGCTGGTATAGTTAGAAAAAGGGTCTCCGAACCTATCGTACTCTTCGAAAGTAGGCAAAGGTGTCGGTGTGTAAGGAACATCGAGGGTATCTGCTGCAATGGAATCTGCTGCAGTGGTATCCTGGCGTGTTTGAAAATAACCGGATGAGGCGTATTCTTTACCCGCACTAGTCCAGATTAACCCGGGAGTTATCAAGATCAGGTTGATGAAAAAAATGTATGCTTTGATACTCCTCAAAACGGTTCTCGATATTTGCTTATGCCCTTTTCAACGTGCGTTTTATGAGGTCTTCAATGGTAATATCCGGACCTGTCTCTCTAAGGATCAAATCCACCTGCTTTGCGGCAGTCGCCTTGGGAATGCCCAAAGTAGCCAAGGCGGATAACGCTTCCTCGCGTAAACTATTGCGCGGCTGAGCTGCAAACTCAAGGGTCTTATCGAGCAAACCTTCTTTTTTCATCTTATCCTTCAGCTCAAGGATGATGCGCTGAGCAGTCTTCAATCCAATACCCTTCACTCCCTGGATAGTCTTGACATCCTCTTGCACGATAGCCTGCTGTAGCTCATCAGCTGACAGAGAGGACAAAACCATCAGGCCGGTGCTTGGCCCCACACCGGAAATCGAGATCAGATCCAGGAACCGCTTTTTTTCCGATAGGTCATAGAAACCAAACATCGTATGTGCATCCTCCTTGATGTGCAGGTAGGTCTGAATGCGAACCTCTTCTTTGTCCTTGATTGCGGAGTATGTGGTGAGTGAAATCTTGACTTCATAGCCTACTCCACCAACGTCTACAATGACGAATGTGGGATCCTTGTAGGCAAGCTTACCATGAAGGTATGTTATCATATTTGTTGTCTCGAATCAGCTGTTTGCGCGTCTACCACCGCTATGGCCACCATATTGAAAATCTCCCTTACCGTACTCCCTACTTGCAATACGTGCACTGACTTTTTCATCCCCATGAGGATCGGGCCGATGGCTTCCGCACCACCTATCTCCATCAAGAGCTTGTAAGCAATATTTCCAGACGCTAAATCAGGGAAAATTAAGGTATTTGCTGGAGTCCCACAAAGACTACTGAAAGGATAATTCTCCTCCACGATTTCTTTGTTCACGGCCACATTTGCCTGTATATCGCCATCGATAATGAGGTTTGGCCATTTGGCTTTTGCTTTTCTCACCGTCTCTGCCGCCTTCTTAGGCACATCACCTTTAGCAGAGCCAAAATTGGAGTACGACAGTACAGCTACTCGCGGCTCATAGTCAAAATACTTAACCACCCGGGTACTTAGCCCGATGATGTCCACCAACTCATCTGAAGTTGGGTTAAGATTTACGGTAGTGTCGGAGAAGAAATAGGCCCCTTTAGGCGTATTCATGATATATAGGCCGGCGACACGATCTACTCCCTCTTCACAGCCGATGATCTGCAATGCAGGGGCGATGGTTTTCGGGTAATCGTTGGATAAGCCGGAGATGAGACAATCTGCCTGACCTTGATCGAGCATCATTGCAGCAAAATAGTTGTGATCGTAGATCTGTTGGTTGGCCTGATATCGGCTCAACCCCTTGCGCTGACGCTTCTCAAAGAGCAGCTCGGCATATTCCGCCGCTCGCTCCCGATGCTCCCTGGGGTCTATGATGGTACAGTTACCTATTTCCAGTTCATTTTCCTCAATAAGGGCCAGAATCCGCTCTCTATTGCCCAATAGGATGGGCTCAGCGATGCGTTCGTCCACCACCATTTGAGCTGCTTTCAAAATCTTAGCATCCTCGGCCTCTGCGAATACGACCTTCTTAGGGTCCTTGCGCGCACGGGAGATCATGCGGCTCATGATGCGTTGATCTATACCGATACGCTCCTGGAGTTCTGTCTTATAAGCTTCCCAGTCAAGGATATCAATCCGCGATACCTTTGAGTCCATGGCTGCCTTTGCTACTGCAGGTGATATTGTGGTAATGAGCCTTGGGTCAAGCGGCTTGGGGATCAGGTAGTTTTTACTAAACTTGATTGGCTTGCCGCCATAAGCCTTGATCACCAATTCGGGTACGGGCTCCTTAGTCAAACTTGCCAGCGCGTTGACAGCCGCCATCTTCATTTCCTCATTGATAGAGGTCGCTCGCACATCCAGTGCTCCTCTGAAGATGTATGGAAAGCCCAGTACATTATTCACCTGATTAGGATGATCCGACCGGCCTGTTGCCATGATAATGTCATCTCTGGTCGACATGGCCAGACCATAGGCGATCTCAGGATCCGGATTGGCTAGCGCAAATACGATCGGGTCTTTGGCCATCTGCAAGAGCATCGCCGGCGTAACTACATCTCCTTTGGAGAGACCCAAAAAAACGTCCGCATCCTGCATCGCCTCTTCCAGTGTGTTCAGGTCTTGCTTAGTTGCAAATCGAGCCTTGTCTTCCGGAAGGTTTTTGCGGTCTGTTCGTATGACACCTTTGCTATCACACATCACTATGTTGCTCACCTTCACACCCAACATAGAATACAGGTCAGTGCATGCCATGGCCGCAGCACCTGCTCCGTTGACTACCACCCGAATCTCACCGATCTTCTTACCAGCAATCTCCAGAGCATTGAGCAATGCGGCACTTGAGATAATTGCTGTACCATGCTGATCATCGTGCATGACCGGGATATTCATCTGATCCCTTAGTGCTTTCTCTATCTTAAAGCTCTCTGGAGCTTTGATGTCTTCCAGATTGATTCCACCAAAAGTGGGTTCAAGCGCTTTGACGATTTCTATAAACTTATCCGGATCCTCCTCAGCGATCTCGATATCAAATACATCAATTCCGGCAAATTTCTTGAATAACACCCCTTTACCTTCCATGACTGGCTTTGAGGCTTCAGGCCCGATGTTACCAAGGCCGAGTACAGCCGTACCATTAGAAATCACACCCACGAGGTTGCCCTTGGCGGTGTATTTGTACACATCATCCTTGTAGTTGGCAATCTCCAGACACGGCTCAGCCACTCCAGGCGAATAAGCTAGTGCTAAATCGTGTTGAGTAGACAGTGGCTTGGTGGGCGTCACGGCTATCTTTCCTGCCGGGGCATCTGAGTGGAAATCGAGCGCCTCCTTTTTTCTGAAGTTGTTGGCCATGGTGGGTTAGGGTGTTTGTGAAGTGGTCGCTGCTTTCAGCTCACTTTCCGTTTGGAAAGTCTTAAGGATAGTGTTCATCTCCCTCATCAATGGAAACTTATCCATTGAAGGGGCAAAGACGTATGCCTCTACATAGTAGAGTCTGTTGAGCTCTTGATCTACAAAAGTATAGCTGATGAACGGGCCTCCACCAGAGATATCGCTAAGCTTCCACAGGCCTCTGGTCTCCAGTGCGAATTTACCTTTGAAGTTAATTTCCCGTACATCGAAATCGAGCTCAGGCTGATAGGTCATATAGATTTCGGGTTTCTCAATATCCCTCATGAGCGTACCCGTGATTTTCTCGCGAAAAGCCGCAATGTCCTTTGTCTTGAACAACTCATCGGAGGTATAAGGCTCATGATAGACAAAAACGTTCTTCTCATATTCCGCATCAAGGAATCTCACCCAAGTGAAATTTTGTAGGTTCTTAGCCAAATCATAACCGAAAGGAATTTTGAAATTGAACTTTTGATCCTCCATTAATTTCTTCTCTATATTCAGCTCACGCCTTGAGAAAATCTTATCAGCAATCCGATCAGACTCAATTTTATTGAAGTGCCCTACGAGGCGGCTTTTATTCTCTTTGATCTTACTGATTAGTGACGCTTCATCTTTGGAAAATAGATAGAGTATCTCCTGCCCCCGAGCAAACTCGTCCGTCCGAGTCGTCATGAAAAGATCCGGCTCAGAATTGATTCTGTTAAGCGACTGGGGGGTAAAGTCTTTTCTCAACTCGCGTGAATCAGGGCTATTGCTGTCAAGCGTCATCACGATCATCACGTTCTTAGCAAACTTCAGCACGTTATTGAACTTGCGAGGGCTTATGTATTTGAGATCATAGTAAGCCTCATCCTGTGGCAGACCCGGGACGCTGGCCGCAAAAGTCTCACGCACGGCCTTACCCAAGGCTCCTTGCCATTTGGCCGAATCCATCAGCACGAGCATTTCACCAATGTTGCCTCCAGCATCCGGCAAGTAGTACTTCTCTTCCGCGCCCCCTGTTTTCCTGGAGCTATCGTCACATGCGCTTATCAGAAAAAGCATAAATAATGACGTGACTATCCCTCCAAAGAATCGTGTGTAGTTCATAGAATTAGATTTTATTAGCTCAAAGGACAATTTATCGAGAAATGGAGTGATTTCCCGCCCTTGAGCAGCTTAATTACTGCTCGCTAATGCGAAGAACCTGACCCGGCTGGATACTGTTGTTGGACAGATTGTTGAGGCTCTTTATTTTCTCAATAGATACGTTTTGATACTTTCTACTGATCTCCCAAAGCGTGTCACCAGACTGGACTTTATAGTAGCCGTCATTTGATTTCACCTGCTGAGGCAGGTTTTGAACAACGTATTGATCTTTGGTCTTGCTATTGTATTGCGGTAGCACCCAGATATTCAAAGGCTGGCCGACACGGATCATACTGCTTGAAAGGTTATTCCACTTTTTGAGGTCTACGACTCTCACACCATAGTCGCCCGCGATCTTGCCTAACACATCACCACTTCTCACTCTGTAGACTTGCCGCTCTCGACCATATGTGCTTCCCGGAAGGTTGCGTGCGAGGTACTCAAGCTCTACTTTCCCGACCTTTGAGGCACTATCGTAAAACGCTGACCTGTTTTCCAGGACGATTGGTTTGAGTTCCGAAGGAAGTCTTAGCGCAAAGTCTTTTCTTCCTTCAGGTATGGCACCTCGCTTCACCTGTGGATTGAGGGCAATCATATCATCCAGACAAACATTGAGCAGGTTCGCGAAAGTTTCCATGTGGAAATAGTCAGACACCATGATGGTATCGTATGCCGGCATATGATTTTCGGGCATCCACAGGTTATGCTCCTCAGCGTAGTTGATGCTGTATATCATTGCCACGAACTGAGGCACATAAGATCTGGTCTCCCTTGGCAGGTATCTGTAAATTTCCCAAAAACTTTTCTTGTATCCTGATCTTCTGATCGCGCGCCTCACATTTCCAGGACCGGTATTATATGCCGCTAGTGCCAATTCCCAGTCGTTGAACTGCTTGTGAAGGGACTTAAGATACTTGCATGCCGCCTCGGTAGAAGCATAAGGGTCCATGCGGTCGTCAATGTACCAATCACTTTGAAGCCCAAATATCCGGCCCGTGCTCGGCATAAATTGCCACAGTCCACCCGCACCTACTCTGGAAAGCGCATTGGGGTTCAAGCCACTCTCGATGATCGACAAGTACTTTAACTCATCGGGCAAGTCATATTTTTTGAGATACTCCTCGAAGATCGGAAAATAAATGTCCTTTTGAGCTAGGATATGACGCGTATAGCCCCTTTCTCTAATCGTGAAATAGTCTATGAATGCCTTAACCCTATCATTGTAATTGAGTGGAATCTCCCCTTCTATTGACTCAAGACGATGGCCAATCTCATCATAGGTAAAGTCTGGAATATAATCATAGTGGTTGATCTCATCATCAGGAAACTCCTGCCCAAAAACAGTCGTCACAGTGACGATAACCAATAAAATATGTGTAAACCAGGTTTTCTTCATATCCAGGGGATACCCATTATTCATTACGTTGGTTTTGAGTATTTATTAGAACCTTATTGAAAAAGATGTGAAGATCAGAAAAGATTAAACCGACAAGTTGCCGGTTTAATTTAGTGGTCCGCGCGAACCACTATTATGTAACAGAAAATTACTTCTTAGGCTCGTCCTTGACACCTTCTTCAATCTCTGTTTTTATTTCTTTCGTGGCATCTTTGAACTCTCTGATACCCTTGCCCAGACCCCTTGCGATCTCAGGTATTTTTTTAGCACCGAAAAAAATAATTACAAAAAGAATAATGATGATCCATTCCCATCCACCAGGCATTCCAAAGGCTAATACAGTTTGCATATTCTTAAGCTTTCAGCATTATTAAATGTATTAGTAAAGATAGATAATATTATTCAGGGGCTTGAGTCTGGTAAAGAAATTCCGTGGGCTAATAATTGTTGTTTGACCTGCTTATCTGGCAGAAAGCCACTTGGCCGGATCAAGCTTATTACTACTTTTCCATACCTGGAATTGCACTTCAGACACTCCTTCAGCATCTGTAAACACCTCTCCTAATTGATCTCCGATGCTAATCTGCTGCCCCTTCTTCACATTTACCTTTTTCAGCTTAGCATACAGCGTATAGTAGTCGCCGTGCTGTAAGATCACCACACTGTTCATTCCGGGTACGAAAGCCACGGTGGCTACCTTACCATCAAACACTGACTTTACCAGAGCATCCTTATTGGTCTGTATGTCTACTCCCTGATTGTCGACCATAATCCCTTTGAGGACAGGGTGTGGCTGTTGCCCAAAAGGTGAAGAGATGAAGCCCGCATCCACTGGCCAGTTAAGCTTATTCCTGTTTGCCTCAAAAGATGAAGAAACCTTCTCTATTGCGGCTACCTGTGCGGAGGACTTGGCCGCTGATTGCTTCTCGGCCTGCTCCTTCTTGATCAGATCAGCGATCAGCTTATCTAGTTCCAATATTGACTTCTTCCTATCCGCCACCTCTGTGCGAAGCTGATTTTCCTTCTTACCAAGCGCTGTGATCAGCTTAGATTGTTTGTCTTTCAGGCTAATTAAATTCCTGTTTTGCCTTATCTGCTCTGTGAGCAAGGTGTTTTGCTGTTCTTTCTTCGACTGTACATCTGTGCGCTGCTCTGCAAGTGCCTGGCTGACCACTTCAATCTGCTCTACCTGAAGCTGTCGGGCTTCAGAGTATTGATCGAGGTACTCCAGCCTTCTGAAAAGCTGATTGAACGTCTTGGAGGAGAAAAGAAATGTGAGGGTTTGATACCCCCAATTTGACCGGTAGGTGGCATAGATCATGGCGGCATATTCCTCCTTGAGGTTGATCAGGTCTTGCTGTAAGGCATTCACTACTATGGTCAGGTCGCTAATCTCTCCGTCAAGTAGCCCAATTTCCTGTTTCAAGGATGAAATCAAGGACTCCCGCGATTGTATCTGTTTATTGATGGCCGTGAGCTGGCCCAGGGAGGCTTTCCTTTGGGACTCGGTCTCCTCGAGGATTTTCTCAGTTTCGGCTATGCGCGCAAGGTTTTCCTTGCGGTCTTTCTCGAGCTGTGACTTTGACTTTTGCGCAAAAGTGATGGAGAGAGACAGACAAAAAACAAGGCCTGAAACCAACCACAACTTATAATTTACGCTCATACTTCGAAGGGATATTAAATGGAAATTTAAGCCTTTTTGTCTCAATGACCACTTTGTTGTGATCGAGATTGACCTGAGTATTTAGTCGTCCCGCGCCGGTGGTGGGCGTATAGTTAAGCGAGATGATTGCCTGATAAGGGAAATCAAACTCCTCCAGCTTATCAAACTCAGAATAGTTAATGGCGAGCGAATTCTTGGTCACATCATCTACCATCATCACGTTTTCAATCTTCAAAGTGCTCCCATCAATACGCTCCTGTACTTTCACAGGCCCTGTCACCTGATCCAATCGGAAGTCTGTCCCTTCACGGTAGGCCTGATCTTCATTTGATAGTGGCTGACTTGAGTTGCCGAGTATGAGAGATTCGATGAGATGATAATTCAGGTTGAAGTTGAATTTCTTACTTAATTCATTGAAGCTGTAGACAGAGTACGTTTTATTAATTCTATCCACCAGCACCATCGAGTCCTGGGATATGATACCTCTGGCAGCCTCTATTCCCAATGCCGGAGTTAATGAAAACCAAATCAAGCTGTCTTTCCGGATTCTGATATTTGCGGTAGCGGAAACATTAGAGCCCTCGGTCTCAAACTGAAGCTTGGTCTTTGCCGATAGGTCTTCAAACTCAATGTCAGCTATCTCAAATTCCGATAGGTTGACAATATTGGTATCCGTTAGTGCTGGGTTTCTTTTACAAGAGAAAAGAACTAGGGTCAGCAAGCTCAAAATGAGCAGTTTGCTATTCATATAGTTTCCGGTCGGCGATTTTCTTGTCGAGATTTTCAGAGGCATCTTCCATGTCGCGGGCGATCTCCCATTGGCGAACGGCATTTTCTACCTCGCCAAGTTGATAAAGGACATCTCCATAATGCTCCACAATGGTACCACTTACATTTTCATCGGTGATAGCCTTTTCCAAATATATTCTCGCCTGCTTGTAGTCTCCTTTGACATAGAGTACCCAGGCATGGGTGTCGAGATAAGTGGAGTTGTCCGGGTATTTCTCCACCAGCTTTTGCGACATGGTTAAGGCGGCCTCCAGATTTTCCTTCCTTAGCGATAGGAAGTAGCTGTAGTTGTTGAGCACATGGTCATTGTCTGGCTTGATCTCCAAGGCCTTATCATAGGACTTATCAGAATTTTCATGATCCTCGATACCATTATAGGCATCTCCCAATTGTCCATAGAAAACGCTATGCAGGTCAGGATTAGCCCCCACGAACTTCGTACCCTGCTCCAACAGGCGAATCGCACTTTTGTAATTCTTCCGAATGAGGTAAGCAGTACCTCCGTAGTAATATAGCGCCGACTGGTTTGGAAACAGCTCCAGCGCCTCCTCGCTGTGCTCGATCACAGCATCGTACTTGTTCATTGACATCTCCAGATTCAGCACATTTTGCCAAAGACCAAAATTGGACTTATCACGCTCGAGCACCTCATTGTACATTTCAAGTGCTTGCTCATTTTGACTTAGCTGGTAGTACAAGTCCCCGGCGATCGCATAGGCACTGGCTTCATCGGGGTGTGCCTCGATGAGCAGCTGGCTAAGCGTAATGGCAGGCTGCTCCAGCGCCTCATTGGGTAACTGGGCGATATAGCCCGCCAGCATCTGCACCTTCGCTTCAAAATTAAGCGATCTATCTCCGAAGGCACTTTGCAAAAGTTCCATAGCCTTTTCGGTATCTCCTCTTTTTCGATAGATTTCCGATAGGAGAATCCCAGCCTGAGAGTTGCCCGGATCGTCGGCTATCACTTCCTCAAGCTTCAACTGTGCCTGATCCAGTCTTTCGTTGCTTATTAGTATTTCGGCAAGCGAGATCACATATTCATCAATCCCGGGAAACTCAGCAATCAGCTCTTCTCCTTCTCTTATAGCTTCATCAAGCTTGTTTTGACTCAAATAGATCTGTTGCTTCTGCACAGTGATCTGCTCCATTGGGCCAAAAGCTGCTTTCGCTCTGTCATAAGTCTCTAGTGCTTTGGTCAGATCCTTTTGATAGAGGTAAATGGCCGCCAGTTCAAATAGATACTGCTCCGTGTCTGGCACATTGGACAGCAGTGCTTCATAGGTGCTGGCCGCTTCGGAGAAGCTCGACATGCTCGTGTATATGTTGGCAGTTACCAGATAGTAGTACTTGTTATTTGGATTGAGCTCCATGGCCGCTGTAGCAAAGCCAAGCGCTTTGACGAGCTCGTTGTTTTTCGTGAGTACGTCCGCAAGCTTATAGTTGATGGCGGCATTGTCGGGCTCCTTCTCATATGCCATCATATAGTACTCGTATGCCTTTGCAAAATTGTCAAGCATAAAGTACTTCTCGCCTTCTATGAAATAGTACTCCGCTTCGAGCTTGTCATTATCGGAGATCTCCTTAGGCACATCTGCGGATACCTCTTTGTCTTTTTTCTTTTGAGCCGTTACCACAAAATGGCTCATACTCAAGAGCACAATCAACCCATAGCCTACCAGCCGCACTAAATTTTGCTTTCCCTTCATTAAACTTTTATGTCTGTGTAATCCCCAACACTCAAATCCCTTGGAGACATCTTAACGGAAACGAAATTCCCAACCATTGAGTTTTCGAGGTTTACATGGTCGAGATTGCTGTTACTCTGGACTATACTTCGGGCAATCCTCGAGTCAGTGATATTGCATCCGTCTCCAATCGAAACGTGCGGGCCTACTACAGTATTTTTCAACTTCACGTTTTTCCCTATAAAAACCGGAGGTATAATCACACTGTTTTCAGAAATGAGCGATTCATCGACCAGCTTGTCTCTATCAAGAAAATCAAGATAGCGGTTATTGGAATCAACGGTGGCGTTTTTGTTACCACAATCAAGCCAGTCGCTAACCTCCCCAGGCTTAAACTGTACTCCTTTAGATTTCAGATTATCCAGTACTGTGGTGAGCTGGTACTCTCCACCAGCCATGATATTATTGTCAATCACATGAGCGATTTCTTCCTTGAGCCGCGCTCCACTCTTGAAATAGTATATACCGATGATCGCCAAATCCGACACAAAAGAAGTCGGCTTCTCTACAAAGTCAGTGATTTTGCCCTGATCATCCAATTGTACCACACCAAATGCAGATGGGTCGTCCACCTTCTTCACCCAGATGATGCCGTCCTGTGATATATCAAGCTTAAAGTCTGCCCTAAACAGTGTATCGGCAAAGGCGACAATCACATTGTCTTTCATAATAGATGCCGCACAATAAACAGCATGCGCTGTACCAAGCGCCTCCTCTTGGTAAAAAATGTGCCCCTGCGCACCAACAGACTCAGCTACCGACAAAAGGTGCTCCTCCACAGGCTTACCAAAGTGACCTGTCACAAAGCCTATATTGTCAATCTGCTCATTGCATACGGCGGCAATGTCCTCCACCAATCTTTGCACGATAGGCTTACCAGCAATCGGTACGAGTGGTTTTGGTACGGTGAGGGTATGAGGCCTTAGCCTTTTGCCCATGCCGGCCATTGGTACTATTATATTCAATCCCATATAATGAGTTAGTCTTGGAGTCCCAGGGTATCAAATAGCTTATTTGGAAGCCATTAGCCCAGGGAATTATAATTTAGGCTGGCAAAATTAATTATTTGAAGCTTAACTTCTTGAATTCGAGATAATATACTCCTGATGAAAGTGCTCCAAGCAATACGATATTGCAAATAGTCTGAATCATCAGGGAGGGCCAGGCGATTAATTCATAAGCAGCAACCATAGCTCCTGCGAGAATCAAATAGCTCAACCCCTTGGTCACTTTGTAGGGAACAGGGTAAATTTTTGCACCCCACACGTAACTAATTGCTGTCATGCTACCATAGGTGATCAATGTCACAATAGCACTTCCCAAATAACCCATGATGGGAATGAGAATGAGGTTGAGCACTACAGTCAACAATGCCCCGGATACGGAGATAATCGCCCCATATTGTGTCTTATCCGTGAGTTTATACCACAGAGAGAGGTTGTAGTAGATGCCGAGAAAAAGCCCGCCCATGAGTAAGAAAGGAACTACTACCAGACCTTCATGATAAGCCGGGTTTCTTAGAAAGACTGTCGCCAATAGCTCCAAATTGATACATATGGCAACAAATACCAGGGAGCCAAACACAATGAATTTATCAGTCACCTGGCTAAACAACTTTGGGGAATTCTTATCTGCTGCCTGATTGAAAAAGAATGGCTCGGCTGCATACCTGAATGCCTGAATACCCAGATTCATGAATATGGAGAGCTTGTAGCAGGCTCCAAAAATGCCAAGGGCGTCTAATTTCGTCTGGTTGTCATAGAACCCTTCCGGTAGGAGATATTTCAACATGGCTCTGGAAAGCATTTCGTTAGTCACCGCCGCAAAACCAATGATCAACATGGGGAATCCATAGACCAACAACTCCCTTAACGCTGACTTATCGATGGTCCAGTGTATGCGCCTGAGCTCCTTCCAAAGCATCGGTATCAACATGCCGTTGGCAATAAGATTGGCCAAAAAGACATATCCGACTCCAAGGTCCGAAGTGAAACTGACACCCAAAAACTCGAACCCAAGTGCAGGTAGGACCAACAAGAAGAAAAGATTGAAGCCAATATTAAGACCTACGTTGGAAAGCTTGATGATCGCAAACTTTATCGCCTTGCCTCTAATCCTTAGATGTGCGAATGGTATGGCCACCATGGCATCCACGGCCATGATCACACTCAACCAATAGAGATAGTGCTCCTGACCGGGGTATTGCAGCAGGTTGACAATTGCGGTAGCACCTAGCGCTATTCCTCCTGAAAGAAGCAGCGAGATGATGATGATAAATAATACAGAGCTACTGAAGTAGGCCTTTTCATTTTCCGGCGACTTACTTGCAAACCGGAAATAGGCCGTCTCCATACCAAAGACGTAGAGGATATTGAGAAAGGCCACATAAGCGTAGAGCTCGGTGACCACTCCATACTCTGCGGGTAAAAAAACCGCTGTATATAGTGGGACGAGAAGATAATTGAGTAAACGACCAGCTACGGAGCTTAAGCCATAAATGGCAGTCTCGCCGGCCAGTTTTTTGAGTTGGCTCAAGCGGTCACCAGTTTATTCACCTTTGAAGTCAGGCTTACGCTTTTCCACGAACGCTGCTGCCCCTTCTTTGAAGTCTTCCGTGCCGCAGCATCTCGCAAATGCATTAGCCTCGGTCTGATAGCCATTCTCTTCTTTGTTGAAGACGGCATTGACACAGTCGATCACCAGTCCGATTGCGATAGGTGCTTTGGAAGTGATTTTCATGAGCATCTCATGGGATTTTTCGATGAGTGTCTCCTTATCAGGAAAAACATGGTTGACCAGCCCCAGGTCTTTAGCCTCTTCCGCATTGATCATATCCCCAGTCATCATGAGCTCGAGTGCCTTGCCTTTACCGACGAGTTGCGTAAGCCGCTGAGTACCACCGTATCCGGGAAGGATGCCCAGATTTACCTCAGGTTGTCCAAATCGAGCATTGGCACTGGCCAGTCGCACATGGCATGCCATCGCCAACTCACAACCTCCTCCTAGCGCAAATCCATTAACCGCAGCTATCACAGGCGTATGGCAGTTTTCTATCAGGTCAAATATCTCTTGGCCACTCTCTGAAAACTTACGGCCATTGACCTCATTTACCTCGGCAAATTCTTTGATATCAGCCCCAGCAACAAAGGCTTTTTCACCAGCACCGGTAAGAATCACTCCTTTGATATCCTTATCATCATAAATCGACTGAAATGTTTCTTTCAGCTCAGCCAGCGTATCTTGATTCAGCGCATTCAGTTGGGTTTCACGATTAATAGTAACCGTCAGGATGCCCTCCTTCAACGCCAGAGATAGGTTTTTTAAGTCACTCATATATGCTTAGCTGATTCGAACTTCAAGTATATCCATTATTGCTACCGTAATCAAATCAATTGGCAAAAATGCCAAAGCTTAATCCAACGTGAGCCAATCCCTAAAACCCCTCCCCAGTGGCTCAAATCAATTGGCTTTAAACTTTAAAATCTAAAAAATCAAGTTTTTAACTACTTTTGTGCTATGAAATTCTGTTTGGTATTCATTTCACTGATCGTTATCCCTTCTTTAGGTTTTGCGGATACTTGTACAGCACTTTCAAGTGGAAATTGGAGCACATCCGGAACATGGAGTTGTGGAAGAGTACCGCAGGGAGGTGATGTTGTTGTGATTAACGGTGGCTTTACGGTGGATGTGACCGGAAATGTCAACGCAGAAGATGAAAATGCCCCGTTGCTCACCATAGTACTTGGTACAGAAGATGGTAGCAGTGACGGGTTTATAGATTTCTCAGGAAAATTGAATCTTTTCGAAGGATCCGGTTTGTACATATATGATGGGTCTGAAACATTCGCATCCGGACCAGGCAGCAGCGAAAAGATTAGGTTTTATAATGGGGATGGTGATGAAGTCGGTATTATTAATGGAAATGCCGTAGCGGAAGCTGGACCGAGTGTCATCGATCAAAATGGTAAAAACAGTGGCGCTTTTCCTGATCCCTTGCCTGTAGACTTACTTTTTTTCTCAGGATATGCCAGCAGTGTGCACAATGTGAACCTTACATGGGCAACATCAACCGAACAAAACTTTGAATACTTCGAGATAGCCCATTCACTGAACGGAAAGGATTTTGATGTTATCGGTACTGTCGCTGGTCATGGTAATACAACCACAAGACACGACTACAACTTCATACATCCAGCGCCATATCATGGATTGAATTATTACAGACTTAAATCGGTCGACTATGACGGCTATACGGAAATTTTTCCTCTTGTCGCTGTTCAACTCAATCAACAGCTCAGGCCTCAGGTGTTTCCAAACCCTTCTGATGGCTACCTGCTTCAGTTCAAAGGTTTAGATGCTTTAAACCCATTTGACATTGAAATTATCTCTCTTGATGGGAAACAGCATGTTTTAAGACAGGGCGTTCATGGTAATAGTCTTATTCTGAGTCCGTCACTGAGCCAAGGACTCTATATTACCAACATAACTGTAGGTCATCAGCGTTTTACGCAGCGGCTAGTAGTCAGGTAGCAAAAAAATCTCAGTAAAGATCATCTGCCGACTGTTGAGTAGCATATCTAAATCTCGATGACCTCTGCAATTCTTACCGGAAGACCCTGCTGTGCCTAATTAAAAGTCCAGAAAGCACATTAGGACGAACCGCAATCTTAACTCCTGAAACCGAACAGGATGCGTGCAGCTATTTTTTTGTCAATTGACTCATTATCTCCTTCACCATCGCCTCCAGGTTGAATTTCTCCTGCCATCCCCAATCCTTGCGCGCCGGAGCATCATCGACGATTTGCGGCCATGAGTCTGCTATGGCCTGCCGAAAATCGGGTTCGAAGGAAATAGTAAAGTCAGGTGCGTATTTAACAATTTCTCGGTGGATATCGGACGGTGTAAAGCTCATTGCCGCCAGATTGTAGCTATTGCGTACTAAGACGGCTTCCGGATCAGCAGCCATCAGCTCCATGGTAGCGCGAATGGCATCATCCATGTACATCATCGGTAGCATGCTATGAGCTCCAAGAAAACAGGTGAAGTGCTCATTTTTTGCCGCTTTAAAGAAAATCTCCACGGCATAATCAGTAGTTCCTCCTCCGGGTTGTGCTTTGTAGCCGATGAGACCGGGATAGCGCAAGCTACGGACGTCTACACCATATTTCAGATGGTAGTATTCACACCATTTCTCACCAGCCAGCTTACTTATACCGTACACTGTATTGGGATTCATGATTGTACGCTGCGGTGTATTCACCTTAGGTGTATCAGGACCGAAAACGGCTATTGAGCTTGGCCAGTAGATCTTTTTGAGGTGACCCTCTCGCGCCAGCTCCAGCACATTGAGCAGGCTTTTCATGTTGAGATCCCAGGCAAATAGCGGATTGCTTTCCCCCTTAGCAGAGAGAATAGCAGCGAGATGGTATACCTCCGTAATTCCGGATTTCTTTATCGTGTCAAAGAGTGCCTTGCTGTCTGTGGCATCAAGCAGCGTAAAGTGCTCATCCTTATTGTCGGGTAGTTCTCTAATATCCGAAGCGATCACACGATCCTGACCGTGCAATCGTCTTAATTCAGCCGTAAGCTCTGACCCCAATTGGCCGTTTGCTCCGATCACTAAGACTTTTGTCATGGGTGATGTTGTTTAGTCGGTAAAGATAGGGACTTCACCTTGCTACGAGCGACCATCCGTCAAAACATTAGTTCGCCTCCTTTTGCTGTGGTCAATGTATATTTGTCTCATGGATTTCGAAGAGTATTTGAACCAAAAGAAAATTAATAGTCAAACCTTCTCAAAAGCGGACCCCCGCAGGTTTGCTGAATTCGAAATGCTCTTTAAGCAAATGCATCCCAACAGTTTTACCGCACAGAAACTTTTCTTAATTAATGAGATTCGCAGGAAGTTTCCGGTAGGAAAAAAAGAAACAGAGGATGAGGCAAGTGTGAAAAAAGTCCGTCCAAGACCGAAAATGGCATTACCCAAAAAGAAATAGAAACATGTATACATCTACTCAGAAAAGACTTCAGAAAGAAATAGAGGAAATCCAGGAGGCTGGATTATTTAAGCAAGAGCGAATAATCACTACCCCACAGGGTGCTGATATAAAAACCAGCGAAGGTCGCGAGGTGATCAACTTTTGTGCTAACAACTATCTCGGCCTTTCTTCTCACCCCAAAGTACTCGAAGCGGCCAAAGCAAGCATCGATTCGCATGGATTCGGGATGTCGTCAGTACGCTTCATCTGTGGTACCCAAGATATACATAAGACGCTTGAGCGGAAGCTTTCGGAGTTTCTGGGTACAGAAGACACCATCTTGTATGCAGCGGCTTTCGACGCAAACGGTGGTGTATTTGAACCCATACTTGGCCCGGAAGATGCCATCATCTCGGATGCGCTCAATCATGCCTCTATCATCGATGGTGTGAGGCTCTGCAAAGCACAGCGATTTCGCTACAATCACAACGACATGGCAGATCTGGAAGCGAAACTGCAAGAGGCTTCCAGCGCCAGATCTAAAATCATCGTAACGGATGGTGTATTCTCTATGGACGGCACTATCGCCCAGTTGGATAAGATCTGTGACCTGGCGGAAAAATATGACGCGATGGTGATGACCGATGAATGTCATTCCACGGGCTTTATGGGGAAGACCGGTCGTGGTGTGCATGAGTACCGCAATGTCATGGGCAGAGTGGATATCATCACCGGCACGCTCGGTAAGGCCATGGGTGGTGCATCGGGTGGATTCACCAGTGGCCGCAAAGAAATCATCGAACTGCTACGTCAGCGATCACGTCCTTATCTATTCTCAAATACGCTGGCCCCCAGCATCACCGGAGCAAGCATTGCGGTAATAGATATGCTCAGCGAGACTACTGAGTTGAGAGATAAACTTGAGGAAAACACCAAATACTTCCGAGAGAAAATGACATCTGCTGGTTTTGACATCAAGCCCGGTGAGCATGCCATTGTCCCTATCATGCTATATGATGCGGTGCTATCGCAAAAAATGGCCGCTCAGCTTCTAGAAGAAGGTATCTATGTAATTGGATTTTATTATCCAGTTGTTCCTAAGGGACAAGCCAGAATCAGGGTTCAGATCTCTGCCGTTCATGAGCAGGCTCACCTCGATAAAGCCATTAACGCATTCATAAAGGTTGGGAAAGAATTAGGCGTAATCAAGTGAGAGCTGGAAGCTCGGTAAGCTATACCGCTGACTTGGCTTCTTCCTTGACTTTTGTCAAAACAGACTCTTGCGACGCTGGCTCGGTTTCTTCACCATTGTCTTCATTTTCTGATAAGTAGCGATTAATTACCTTCCGCATTTCCTGTGTCGACTGGTTGTGATATACATATCCATTGCGCACACTGGACAACTGGCCTGTCTCTTCGGACACCACCAGTACCAGTGAGTCCGTGACCTCCGACATACCTATGGCTGCACGATGGCGCAACCCAAACTGAGCAGGCAGGTCGTCTTTCTCCGTTACCGGTAGGATGCACCTCGCGGCAATGATCTTGCCTTCATAAATAATCACTGCACCATCATGTAATGGGCTATACTTATTGAAGATCGAAATCAACAGTCGCTTAGAGATTAACGCATCCATTCGATCACCAGACTCAGCATAGAACTTAAGCTCAGAATTCTTGGAGAGCACAATCAAAGCCCCGGTATTAGAGCCACCAAGTGTCTTCATTGCCTCAATAATGGGGGTGATATTTTTCCAATGGACATCCTCTTGACGGACGAAAATGCTCTTGAGACTAGTGATGAAATTACCCTCATCAAAAACCGTAATCTTGCCTATAATAAGGAGGAATTTACGAATCTCCTGTTGGAACAGAATAATGACCGCTATCACACCCACTTGCATAAACTGTCCGAGAATATTACCAAGTAGCTCCATCTCCACAGCGTTGACCACCAAGTAGACAAGGTAGATAAATAGGAAGCCCAGAAACACCCTGATGGCCACACTACCTCGCATGAGCTTGTACACATTGTACAGAAGCACGGTCACAAGTAGAATGTCGAATATATCGACATAGCTAATGTCCAAAAACCCTATTTTAAATAGCAATGTCACGCACGTAGTAAGTTATACAATTTCACTGTCTCAGCGGCTTCTTTCACGTCATGCACCCTCAATATTCGAGCTCCTTTCATCAACGCGTGCATGTGCAGTGCGGTTGTGCCGTTGAGGGCCTCCTCGGGTGTGATGCCGAGGCTTTTATATATCAATGACTTCCTTGAAACACCTACCAAAATAGGCGTCCCGAGGACCTCCAGATAATCGAGATATCGAAGCACCTCAAATCCCTGCTCGGCAGTCTTGGCAAACCCGATTCCCGGATCAATGATGACATCCGCCACTCCCAAAGCATGAAGTGCATGGAGCTTCTTTTGAAAGTAATCAACCAGATCATTGAGCAGGTGATCATAGTTGGTAAGAGTCGTCATATTCTCTGGGGTTCCTCTCATATGCATGAGCACATAGGGCACTCCCAATTCAGCCACGGTGGAAAACATTGTGGGATCAAGCTGTCCCCCCGATACGTCATTGACGATATCTGCACCGGCTGCTACTGCCTTCTTAGCCACCTCGCTTCTAAAGGTATCAATAGAGATGACAGCCTTCGGGTATTCCTGCTTTATTACCTTGATCGCTTCGACTACTCGTTCTGCTTCTTCCTTAGCAGGAATATTACTTGCGCCAGGTCTTGTAGAGTATCCACCTAAGTCTAAGATATTCGCCCCATCCTCTAGCATTTTTCCCGCTAGGGAGAGAATCAACCCTCGGGACTGTACCCTACTACCAGCGTAAAACGAGTCAGGAGTCACATTCAATATACCCATGATCACAGGGCTAGAGAGATCCATCAACATGCCTCTAAGGTTGAGTGATTTTTTAGAATTAGATTTGCCCCTGTTTGACTCCAATATTAGTTAGTTTTATTGCCCTACAACGAAAATTCGAAGGAATTGATAGATAAAACGGTAAGCGAATATACGCAAGTTGTAAAGGCTTGTAAAGACATATTCGAAAAGAAGACGGTTGATTATGGTACCGCCTGGAGAATACTGCGGTTGCCCTCCATCACTGATCAAATATTCATTAAAGCGCAGCGAATTCGATCCATTCAGGACAAAGGTTTACAAAAGATAGAAGAGGATATCACTTCTGAGTTTGTGGGCATCATCAACTACTGTCTGATTGCCATGATTCAGCTTGACTTAACAGAAAATGATCCTACCGAAATACCGTACGAAGAGCTAGAGCCCAAGTATGATCAGGCGATCCAGGAAACGCTCGACTTGTTGAAGGATAAAAATCACGACTATGGAGAAGCCTGGCGCGATATGCGGGTCAGCTCCATTACCGATATCATACTCATGAAACTTTATCGAGTGAAGCAAATAGAAGATAATGCCGGCCAGACGATTATTTCCGAAGGTGTAAAAGCCAACTATCAGGATATGATGAACTATGCAGTTTTTTGCCTCATAAAACTTAATTTCGCTGGCAATGAAGTGGATTAGTGAAATATCAAGATTTCTAGTAGGCGGCCTGTTCATTTTTTCAGGCCTAATTAAGGTTAATGACCCGGTGGGTACGGCCATTAAACTGGAAGAGTACTTCCAGGTATTCGCAGCGGACTTTGCTCCATTCTTTGAGTTTTTCGTTCCTGCCGCCCTCCCATTATCTGTATTTCTATGTGTATTGGAAGTACTCTTAGGCGTAGCTGTGCTACTCAACTATAGGATGAAATTGACGGCATGGGTGCTTCTTCTCATGATCGTTTTCTTCACATTCCTGACTTTTTATTCAGCTTATTTCAATAAAGTGACGGATTGCGGATGCTTTGGCGATGCGATCAAGCTCACCCCATGGGAGTCCTTTACCAAGGATGTTATTCTGGTGGTGCTCATTGGCTTCATTTTTATCAGGAAAGATAAGTTCGAAGCATTCATTGCTACTCGATCAAATGATCTGATCATTGCTGGCGTCACTGTCATCAATCTGGCTATCGCTATTGTCGCCATTCAACACTTACCGTTTATTGATTTTAGAGCCTACAAAATCGGCACGCACATTCCAAGCGCCATGCAACCTTCGGGAGAATTGAAGTATGCCTATATCATGGAGAAGGATGGTGACGAATTCTCTTTTGATCAATACCCCACTGACAAATCATATGAGTTTAAGGAGCTGTTAGTACTGAATCCGGAAGTACAGCCGAAAATAACAGACTACAGCATCTGGAATGACGAAGGTGAGTATACAGAAGCAAGCTTTGAAGGAAATAAACTTTATATCATCATCTACAACGTTCAGAAGGCCGATGCAGATGAGATTGAAGCTATTAACCAACTCTCAGCTTCTCTTGGAGGCGAGGTGGATGTGGCAGTCTTGACAGCATCTGATTACGCCAGTTTTGAAGCTTTCAGACATCAGGTACAGCTTGCCATACCCTACTATTATGCAGATGCTACCGTCCTGAAAACAATTGTGAGGTCAAACCCCGGGCTTTGGCTCATGCAAGATGGTACGGTGAAGGGCAAGTGGCATTACAATGATGTTCCATCAGCAGACGAAGTTCTGAATCTACTGTAAACATGTCTTTACCAAAGCAAATCATTCTTGTGGGTATGCCCGGAAGTGGCAAGTCTACATTAGGCAAGCGATTAGCGGCTCTATTAAACTGTCCTTTCATTGATCTTGACGAGATAATTGAGAAGCAGGAGAATTCTTTGATCAAAGATATCTTTCGTCACTCTGGAGAAGATCAGTTCAGGATGATTGAGCATTATGCACTAGCAAAAACACTGGACAAATACCCTAGAATGGTGATGGCCACAGGTGGTGGCACTGCCAGGTTTCATGATAATATGGATGTGATTAATGCAAGTGGGGTCTCCGTCTTTTTAGACACTTCTCTGGACAAAATAGTCAGCCGTATTCATACGAATAAAGATCGTCCTTTGATCGTATCAGACAATATTGATGAGCTTAGAGAGGAAATGACTCAAGTCTACGCGGATCGTCTTCCCTACTATCAAAAAGCGACCTACACTACTGACAAGCAGACACCCGAAGCTATTCTTGCTCTGATCAAAAGTTAAATCCTACACTTAGTAGAAAGGATGAGACCCTGTTGGATATTTCAGCCACAGGCTGACTTCCGCCCACTAAGGCATAAGGGGCATAGAGCTGATTATTGCTTCTATTGACAAAGGCCAAATCTACAAAGTAGTCCTTTGTACGGTACCCCAATCCTGCACTATAGCTGCTCACTGAAGCATCGAAAGCACTATTGGCAACCGGATCAGCCATGTAGCTGTAGCCTCCTCTTAGTCTCACAGCATTAAACCTAAGTTCCGCACCCAATCGATAGTTAATCACATTGGTATAAAGGGTTTCGATTGTCTCATTATCGCCAGCTGTAGAGAAATCATTGCTGCTAAGGCTTGCTCCACCGTAGTTGACAAACTCTACATCGCCAGTAATGAAGCCATTCTTACCTAAGAAAAGCGCAATACCGGCATTAAGTCTACCAGGAGTAGTAAGTGTGTAGTTGGAAATGATAATTTCTCCTTCTGAAAAGAGGCTGCCCAAGATTGTGTCTTCGGGAGCAAAGTAGTACTCATTATAGTTAGTCAACAAAGTGGATGTGCTTTCATCACTCATACTCATGATGGTAGGCGTGGTGTAGCTCAGTCCAACCCGAAAAAGATTGATGGGTCGATATATCAGCCCAAATGTACCATTGATACCTATACCGTCTGACCTAATCGACTCATCCAAAATAACTTCATTAATAGCATCGTCAACTATCCACGTTCCCGACTCCTCATCAAAAAACTCGAATGAATCTTCTCTGTAAATCTTGTTGATAGTTTGTCCGAGCACAGGGATACCTACCCCTGCTCCAAAGTATATTTTATCATCATAGTTAGCTCCATATGAAGCGCTAAGTTGATACTGTGACCCTCTTGACTCTATCACCTCGGCCTGTCTAGGAAATCCAATGACAAATGAATCATAAAGCCCTACCTTGTCGGGCACAGGATTGATGAGATAGTTGTAATAGGCTAGCGAAACTGCCCCTCTATTGTCTATGTCACTTTCAGGTATGCCATCGGATTGCTGTAGGAAGAAATCAATAATAGAATTAAAATCATTAAAGCCTTCATAGCCATAGTTGTACTGAAAATCATTTGTTCTGGTCACTGAAAAGCCAAAAGAGCCTCCCTTGAATTTGTCCTCGGCATAAGGACCGGTGGTCTTCTCTATGACTACTCCCAGGTTATTAATATTAAATGAAGACCTGGTACTTCGATTAGACTGATCCAGATAATCAGAAGTGGCCGTCTGAAAATTAATCCCTGGTGTACCCACAAAGGTCGACTGGTTAAAAAACCCCAAACCTGCCGGGTTGGAGTAAGCAGAACTGACATCACCCCCCAGAGCAGTCTGAGCCCCTCCAAGTGCTTGAATTCTGGCTGATCCGCCGGGATTGGTCGAACTGAATCTGAGTGCATCTTCGTAATAACCAAATGCCCCGGGAGAAACCTGCGCATTCAACAGGAATGGGCAAACCATTCCTGCTAAAAGCAATCCAACTTTTATAAATGTCTTCATCGAAACCTCCTATTTCTTAATTGCCGCCTCTTCGAGACCTGCTTGAGCTGCCTCCACTACTCCTTGATCCTCCTGTTGAGCGCGATCCCCCACCTGAGCTGCGACTTGGCGTATATGACCCAGATCTAGACCCGCTACTTCGACTCGGTGAGTAGGTGCGGCTGTTGCTATCAGATCTACCTCTGCTATTGTAATCAAAGGATCTTGAAGAATTCCTCGAACCAGATTGTGGTTGACTATATCGGCTGTTTGACGATCCAGTGGTATATCTACGCTGCGTATTTGTAGCTGATCGCTCCACATTTGTTCTATTAGTGGTCGAGTTTGATCTAGTTCGGCTATTGTACGAGGGTGTGTAAGTTCTGTTTTGAGTTGTGCTATTCACACGACTATTAGCAGAGGTATTCGCACCTGTTCTGGTAGCCCTGCTGGGCGTGGTTGACACCACTCTGCTGTTTGTAGTAGAGGCACGACGTGATCTGTTGTAATACTCATTCTGAGTAGCACTATAGTCTCTCGTTCTTGCATTCGTATTTGTCGCCGTTCTTGCTACCGAATTATTGGCACTTGCCGCCCGTCTACTAGAAGACAGCTCAGCATTACGATATCTTGTGTTTCTGCTAGCGACTCCATTATAATACTGTCCAGAGCCACGCGTTGTTCTCCCTCCTCGTACCACATTTCTAGGGTTCACATAGCAATAGTTGGAACCGTACCATAGTCCGTCGTTGAACCCTCTGTTGTAGGCCCATCGATTACCGCCCCATCCCCAAGGACGTCCGTAGGTCCAGCCAGGTCTATATGCCCATGGGTCGTTCCAGCCCCAGCCAGGGCTATACCATGGATCGTAGAAAGCCCAACTATTACCCCAGCCCCATGGGTTGTAAAACGGATCCCCCCAGCCAAAGCCTATACCAACACTAAAACCGGTATTCCATCCGCCCCAAGGGCTGTAGCCTGTTGCTAAACCAACGTTGAAACGCGTTTGGCTCCACATTGGGCTATTGAAATTTGACCCACCGTAGTAGTTGTTCACGACTACAGGCTCATCCCTGTTATACAATGGTTCATTAAAGTCATCTTGATAATAGTCAGTGCTGCTGTAGGTCGGATTTTGGTTGTCCAACTCATAGTAGGTTGCCTCCTGAGCAACTGCCGCCCTGCTATCAAGGCTATATTTCTCAATCAATTCAGGATTTACCTGCTTAGCAGAATAACTACTATTGTAGGTGTTATTCGCGTACGACTGATATGTAGTGGAAGCCGCATTGCTAGCACTGAGGTTTTTCGCATATTTCACCTGCTGCCGATCCTGAGGAGTGAAGTACATATCATCATACTCCTGTCCATACCCCGCGACTGCTGTTAAGCTTACAATCGCCATTACCATCATAGTTTTCAACGCATCCATTTTAGGCTCCTTTCTTGCTTTGTATCCAAATTTAATCAATCGCATTCAACTATATTTGTCTCCTGCTTTTGACAGGAATAAAGCAATATCCGTACCAAAAAAATAAAAATGAGTAAAGGGCTACCTACCAGAGAAGAAGACTATTCGGCATGGTATAATGAATTGGTTAAAAAGGCTGACCTGGCAGAAAACTCTGCGGTCAGAGGCTGTATGGTTATTAAGCCGTATGGTTTCGCCATTTGGGAAAAAATGCAGGCACAGCTGGACATAATGTTCAAAGAGACTGGTCATCAGAATGCCTACTTCCCACTGTTCATCCCTAAGTCCTACCTAAGCAAGGAAGCTGATCATGTAGAAGGTTTTGCAAAGGAGTGTGCTGTCGTCACCCACTATCGTCTGAAAAATGATGAGAATGGAAAAGGTGTGGTGGTTGATCCTGAAGCAAAGCTGGAGGAAGAGTTAATAGTAAGACCCACTTCAGAAACTGTGATCTGGAATAGTTTCAAAAACTGGGTACAGTCCTACCGCGACTTGCCATTGTTAATTAACCAATGGGCCAATGTAGTAAGGTGGGAAATGCGCACACGACTATTTCTCCGCACTGCGGAATTCCTCTGGCAAGAAGGTCATACTGCTCATGCCACCAGACAAGAAGCTGAGATCGAAGCAGAGAAAATGCTTGGCGTCTATGCCGACTTTGTTGAGCAATACATGGCTCTCCCTGTATTGAAGGGGGTCAAAACACCAAGCGAAAGATTCGCCGGTGCGTTAGAGACCTATTGCATAGAAGCTATGATGCAAGACGGCAAGGCGTTGCAAGCTGGCACTTCCCATTTTCTTGGACAGAATTTCGCTAAAGCGTTTGACGTTAAGTTCTCCGACAAAGAAGGTAAGTTGGAACATGTTTGGGGTACCTCATGGGGCGTAAGTACACGGTTGATGGGTGCCTTGATCATGGCACACTCAGACGACAAAGGGCTGGTGCTTCCACCTAATCTCGCACCAACTCAGGTAGTGATCGTGCCTATTTTTAAAGGTGAAGAACAGTTGGCCGCTATTGGTGAAGTGGCGAACGGACTCGGCGCTGAGTTGAAAAAGCAAGGGCTTACCTGGAAATTTGATGATCGTGATACACACAAGCCAGGTTGGAAGTTTGCGGAGTATGAGCTCAAAGGCTATCCTATCCGAATTGCGATAGGTCCCAAAGACCTGGAGAACGGTACGGTAGAGATCGCCAGAAGAGATACGCTAGAGAAAGAGACGTATACCCTCGACGATGAACTCCCGCAAAAGATTGCTGGCATCATCGATGAGATGCAAAAGAATATTTACGCCAAGGCGGACAAGTTCAAAGGTGAGATGACCAGCACTGCAGACTCATATGACGAGTTCAAAGAATTGCTAGACACAAAGGGTGGGTTTATCTATGCTCACTGGGATGGTACAGCCGAAACTGAAGAGCGCATTAAAGGTGAGACCAAAGCGACTATCAGGTGTATTCCTCTGGACAATCCTCAGGAAGAAGGTCGTTGCATTTTGACAGGTAAGCCATCAACCCAACGCGTGGTTTTTGCGCGTGCCTATTAGTCGATTCTTTATTTGGCTACCGACTCAAGTCTGGCCAATATCCTGTAAATTGTATGTCCATGGAATGGCTTTTTGTACTTGGATTAATACTACTTGGAATTGGCATCATCATCGTAGAGGTGATCTTCATTCCGGGTACGACCGTCGTGGGTATACTCGGCTTTATCATCAGCATATACGGGGTATACCTCGGCTATGACTACTTTGGCACTCCCACTGGTCATTATATCCTCGCTGGAGGGTTTTTAGCTACCGCAATCGCCATCGTGGGAGCATTCAAGTCCGGCGCTTGGGAGCGCTTCTCACTCAAGGGTAGTATGGAGGGCAGGGTCAATGATGATCATCAAGTCGATATCAAAGTGGGAGATGTTGGAGAAAGCCTTTCGTCACTCAAGCCAATTGGAAAAGGAATTTTCAACGAACAAGTCATCGAAGTACGTACGAATGGTGACTATATTCGTGAAAGCAATAAGATCAAGGTTATCCGTGTGGACGGCCGAAAAATATTTGTTGAACCACTAACGTAATATCAATGGCAGGACTGTCACTCATCTTTATCATTTTCGCCGGAATCATAGGGTTCTTCGTGTTCCTTTATTTTGTACCGGTCAACCTATGGATCACAGCGATCTTCTCAGGTGTGAAAATTGGCCTTTTCGAACTCGTATTTATGCGCATCCGAAAAGTACCCCCATCAATAATCGTCAACTCTCTGATTACTGCGACTAAAGCTGGATTGACTCTGGCCGACGATGTGGATAGTCCCAGAAGAAGCTTAAAACCTTCAGACCTGGAGACTCACTATCTCGCTGGTGGTAACGTCCCCCAAGTGATTAAGGCATTGATCTCTGCTGACAAGGCCAACATCAACCTCACTTTTAAGCAGGCCACTGCGATCGACCTAGCCGGACGAGACGTATTTGAAGCGGTACAGATATCGGTAAACCCTAAAGTGATCAATACTCCCTCCGTGGCTGCTGTAGCTGCTGATGGTATCCAGTTGGTTGCTAAGGCAAGAGTAACTGTAAGAGCCAATATCCAGCAACTCGTAGGTGGTGCCGGTGAGGACACCATTCTTGCCCGGGTAGGCGAAGGTATTGTTACCTCTATTGGTTCGGCAGCCTCACACAAAGATGTGCTGGAGAATCCAGACAAAATATCTAAGCTTGTGCTACAGCGGGGTTTAGATGCTGGTACAGCGTTTGAAATTCTGTCGATTGATATTGCTGATGTAGACGTAGGAGCCAACATAGGAGCGAAACTTCAAACCGACCAGGCAAGTGCTGACTTGAAAGTGGCTGAAGCGAAAGCGGAAGAGCGAAGAGCCATGGCTGTCGCTGAGGAGCAGGAAATGGTCGCTAAAGCCCAGGAAGCTCGTGCTAAGGTGATCGAGGCGGAAGCAGAAGTACCAAAAGCATTGGCCGAAGCATTCCGCAGTGGTAACCTGGGTATCATGGACTACTATAAATTCCAGAACATCCAGGCGGATACAGACATGAGAGATTCTATTGCGGGCACCAAGCCGTCAAAAGGTGGATCTAAAACCACCAAGAAGAAGGAGTAGCGCTAAATATATCGCTGATTTAAACCCGCCACATGTCTTGAATATTTGGTGGGTTTTTTATTATCGGCTATGGAGCAGGCCACTATTCAATAGGAAGCTTATCCTGGAGAATCTTCATTTCCCCCTTGTCCAACTTGCAATCCTCGCCGATCATTTTAATCGTCGGTCTGCCCAGGGAGAAAGCGATGAGTACGAATACATAAACTACTATGAAAATGGAGGCTTGTGTACCGTAAAAGCAGAGTATGGTGATTAATGCCGCCACACTCAAGACCAAATATTTTTGGAGTGCAGATTGATAGTATAGATCGAGTTTGGCTCTGAGGGTGGGAAGATCAGGAGCACTGGCTATCTTTTTCCGGTAGGTCTTGAAGGCAAAAATCATCAACGCTCCGGCCGCTACAGGCATGGTATAGCTAAGTATCATACTTAGAGTTTCATTAAAGACTCGTGCCCCGGCAGTGCCACGATCCAGCTCAAGATAGACTATCGCAAAAGGAAAAAGTGTAACAGCGATCAAGCCGTTGAAGTACAGATGAAGTCTGTTGTAATACTGCTCCCCATTCTGATAAGAAAACTTCCAACTCATATCTCTAAGACTATGGATGCGAATCTAGTACAGATGCTCGATCAACCCGACAAAAGCTTCATAATACTACTGCCTTACCCAAAAGGCCTTCAGAAGAGCTTTTTGGGATTGGATACGGGTAGTTCGAGTTGAAGTATTTTGAATAATATACCGATCAGGGAAAGCAGGTCACCAAAATTCTTAAATGCAATCGTATTCATTCATTATTGAGAAAGAATTAGAACCGATTATCAACTCTCACTAGACAGCATCCATAATATTCTTCAAATTGCTGAAGTGACCCGTCAAATTCTCAAGCAACTACTTATTCTTTTGCCTTTCGCGATGGCACTTAACGCGGGAGCTCAACCTTGTGAGTGCCGTGACGAATTATTTTTCGCTAAAGAGAAGATTGAAAGTAACTATGCCGGCTTTAATGATAAGGTCAATGACTCTAATAGAGCCTCCTATGAAGGTTTTACAAACGAAATAGCAAAGCGGGCTCAATCCATAGAGGATCGTTATGCCTGTGCTGCACTTATCAGAAAATGGCTAGCCTACTTCAAAGATGGCCATATTCAGCTCAATCATGACCGGCCCGATCTTAGTGACCTTTCTGAAGATGAGATTAGAGAAATGTACGCCTCTACTCAATCTGCTAATAAGTGGTCAGAGAAAAAAGTCAGAAAGTACTTAGATAAGAATACACTCCATCCTATCGAGGGTATCTGGCAAAATGCCTCGGGAAGCTATAGGACTGCTATTATCAGGTCCCCTATCCCCGATGCTACTTCGGACTTTATCGGTATCGTACTCAAAGCAGACAGTATCTACTGGATGCCGGGTAATATTAAAGTCGAGGTAACAGAAACCGAAGGAAGGCTGCTTGCCAACTACTATTATAGGGATCATCACCCGGAGCTGGTAGACGTTAACTTGTATGGAGATGAAGTGATTGAGTTTTCTGGTATATCTCAGTGGAGAAAGCAATATCCGCCTGTGATACAAGCAGCCGGTATCACTGTCGATCCGGATTATTTTTCAAAAAGTAATCAGCCCCCGATTCCATCATTTATCAAGCTCGATTATCAGGCGTCACTATTAACACTTCCCTCATTTGGAGGCCAGCATGCTTCAGTCATTGATTCCCTGATCAATACACACATGACGGATATTACTTCTTCTGAAAATCTCATTATCGACCTAAGAGGAAATCCAGGTGGTAGTGATTTCTGCTACGCACCTATCGTCCCCATACTCTACACACACCCGATCTTCACAGCCGGTGTATCCATCTATGCATCCGAGGATAATATCAAAAGCTGGGAAGTACTGCTTGATGACCCTAAGTTTTCCCCTGCTATTAGGGTAAGAATTAAAGAACTGGTTGATAAAATGAAGTCCAATTTGAATGGCTTTGTGGATGTGCCTGGCGAAGAGGTGAGACATGATACCGTTTATTCCAACCCTCAAAAAATTGGTATCATCGTAGACAAGTCCTGTGCAAGATCCACGGAGCAGTTCATCCTTGTGGCTAAGCAGAGTGATAAAGTTACTGTTTTTGGTGAATCCACAGCTGGTGTACTTGACTATGCTAACATGCGATCCGTTGACATGAAAGAGATTCCCTACAAGCTCTTTTACGCCACTTCAAAGTCTAACAGGCTCCCGAATAACCCAATCGACCAGATTGGTATCAGGCCAGACATTGAGCTTCCAGATTCACTTGATTGGGTCGCAGAGGTCAAATCCAGGTTGAAGAAGCTGGATTAAGAACCGGTGAGCCTTTTTTTATCGATTACCAAACAAACCATCCAAAACAAGCGCTAAACCCAAACCCAGAAGACCACCCAAGATTAGTACTTCAAGGGTGTTTTTTTCTTCCCTGCCTTGGGCCTTATTTCTTCTGTCGAGATATTCTTCCCAAGAGTATATCCCTTGATTCTTTAGCCTGGACCATATTTGTTCATCAGAATAACCTTTACTCCTAAGAACGTTTTCATACCTGTAATAGTCATCAATAGTTGCAGAATTATGCTTAATCTTATTTGACAATTGATCAAACTCCTGCTTGCTATCAACTACTCCTGCTTGTATCATGATTCTTATTTTTTGGATTGTCCTGAGCCCCTATCTTCTCTAACAGAAGAAGCCATCTTTATGGTTTCAAGTTCCATTAAAATCTCGTCCCGTACTTCCTCTATTTCTTTCTTCATACCTTCAACTTCTAAAAGTTCAGAATCCAGCTTTGAAAGTGTCTTACTTATCTCTTCATGAGCCTCTTTTCTTGCTGCAACGCTACTAACCCTAATATTGAAAATTGCCAATGTAATTAGTACGACGACTAAACCTCCTCCAAAAGCACTTATTATATTTATTGCATCGTTATTCGAACTTCGAAGGCTAGAAGCTTTCGCATTGAGCACAGCCAATTCCTTCTCTAATAAAACAACACGATTCTCTAGTTTTGAGATAACATTATTAGATTCTTGTTCAGATACTGAGGTGACTTGGCCACAAAATGAAGCTGTAGTCACAAAAGTGATCAAGAAAATGGATAAAGTTATAACTAGTCTTTTCATACGCTCAATACTCGTATTCATGAATATACGATTCTTTCAGAAAAATATAAAAAAGAAAAAGGCCAACCCACTAATGTGAATTGGCCCCCTACTTACTGGATAATTTTCTGCTTAAATACCCCAGTTCTTAAGTTTGTGTCCCTTTGGAGCGGTTGCTTTCAGCCTGTCGGCAATTTTCGGTAGGTACATTGTATTATATCTGAGGCGAGAGATATAATTAGGATTTTCCTGATCACCGTTCCAGCAGTGCTCGGCCATGTCGCCATAGTCGACTTCTCCGCCGTAGTATGGATCTGTTGTACTCTCAAGGAATTGCTCCGTAAGCACCACAGCATTGTTGAGATAGTAGTTGTCCATATCACCGCAGTAGATGTTGACTTTACCCTCAAGGCTCTTGCCGATCTTGGCCCAATCACGCTCCATGATGTAGCGCAGGTCAAAGTTCTCTTTCCAGTAGTTGGCAACCTCTGGGTCTATCTCGCCGGTCATTTTATCCCAGATCGGCTTTGGATAGCCATCATCACCCGCAGGAGAGTAGACGGCCTGCCAAATGTCCCATTGGTCACCCGATCTTCCTTTTGATCCCAACGCCATCTCTCGATGGTTCATCATTTCAAGCGTAGCAAATAGTCGACCTTTATTGTCCCTTCTGCCTGGTCTGGCAGTCTTTCTGAATGTGCCTTCAGTATAGTAAGCATTCTTATCTTCATACAGGTTTACCTGAGTATACGCTCTAAAGTCAATTGGGTCAGGGCATGCAGCAAAGCAACCGTTGTACTCTTCAGGGTAGAATACCTGCACGGCCAATGCTTCCCAGCCACCGGTACTGCCACCATAGAGGAATCTACTCCAGCCTTCTCCTGCTCCATTAAACATCTCCTCTACGTGAGGAATCAACTCATAAGTGATGGCATCACCGTAAGGACCAATGTTCGCCGAGTTGACGGCATAGCTATCATCATAGTAAGGATTTTGATGCTGGATTTCGATAGCGATAAACCTGGGAAAGTCATCGCTGATCCACTTTTGGTAGAGATCGTAGGCTTCCTTTTCCTGGATGTACTTATATCCTGTGATTCCAAATCGTGCCGTATAGACCCCATCATCGAGATCAGCAGTAGGTTCTTCAGTTCTAAACCCACCGAAAGTATCTGGAAAGTGACCGTGGAACACCATCAATGGATACTCAGTATCTGAATCCTTGTCAAAGCCATGAGGCACTAACACATTCGCTTGCAAATACATCGGGCGACCCCAAAACTCGGTCAACAAGTCACTCTGAATTCTGATGTGCTTGATATATTCACTGTCAGCCACAGGCTCTATCGCAGGTATCTCCTGGTCTATCTTTATTTCAATCACTTCATTTTTAGAGGGATCGATTCGCACCTTTTTCGGAGTACTGTAAATGTTTTTAGGTGAGATATTCCAGTGCTGGCCTTCCCCTTGATCCATAGGCAACTTCACCGTGTAGCCAGTAGAAAGGTTGAAAGTCTCGTACTTATGTAGCAGCACCTGCACATAATACTCACCTGCTGGCAGCTCCGTAAGACTCTTAATGGGATAGCCAATTTCCCCAGCTGTGAATACAGCAGGCTGTCCAGGCTTCAAGCCTTCCACATCCAAGCCAAAGACCTGCTGCGTGTTGTCGTTATCATTAATCTGAAATCGTGGCTCCCGATCATCATTGTCAGAGATCAAAAGTAGCATTCGACCATCAAATCCCTCCGCACCGAGCGATTCGTCATAGGTCACCGAGAATGTCAATGGTGAGGCACTATCTCCACTGCTGGGGGCCTGACATTGAGCAAACATTAGAAGTGATAGGAGGGCTCCTATCGGAAATAGTTTTTTCATAGTATTGATTAGTTGGATATTTATTGAAGGTAGGAAATAGTTTGAGACGATTTTCAACTCCATTGATGAATAGTCTTACTACATGATAAATGGGCTAAAAATCAATTAATTGAGGTCTTAAGGTTTTGCTTATATTGGAAGCATGAAGAAAGCATTATCCATTCTCGGCATCATCATTATGATAGTCGTCGTTTTCGTTGGTTATACTTTTTATTCCACTGGGTTTTTCAGGCCTATCGATCCTATCAATACAGATAAGATCATCGCTAAAGTAGCCTTAGCTGGCGTTGAAGATATAGAGATTGATCGTGAGCAGGGTTTCCTAATTCTTTCATCAGATGATCGCGCTGCTCGCCGAGATGGCAATGCAGTGCAGGGAGGCCTTTATCTTATGAGGTTAGACGGCCTCACATTCAGCCCCATTCTGCTATCGCAAAATTTCAAAGAACCCTTCTATCCACACGGCATCAGCATGCTGTCAATTGCCACGGACCAACATAGGATTTGGGCAATCAACCATGTCAGTGGCAAGCATACTATTGAGGTTTTTGATTTATACCATAGTGATAGTCTGGTCTATGTCGAGACCTTGCAAGATGAGCTGATGATCAGTCCCAATGATGTGGTCGCGCTTTCGGAAAACGAGCTTTACTACACCAATGATCATGGCAACACAAGCAACCTGGGCATCTTGGCCGAAAACTACCTCGGCCTCCGAGCTTCGAATGTCGTGCATGTAAAAAACGGAGATTATAGAATAGTAGCTGAAGAAATTGCCTATGCGAACGGCATCAACTATGATCATGAGCGGTCCCTGATGTTTGTCGCTTCCCCACGAGACTTTATGGTCAAAGTTTATAATCGTGAAGCAACCGGTAACCTTACATTTGTAGAGAATATTGACGCAGGCACAGGAGTCGACAATATTGAATTTGATGAGGAAGGTGCGTTGTGGATAGGTTGCCACCCGAGCCTGCTCTCCTTTACCTCATACGCAGCTGGCAAGAAGCCCTTTTCCGCTTCGGAAGTAATCAAGATCAACTATAATGGTACTAGCGATTATCAACAAACTACCCTGTACCTCGACGATGGCAGCAATATGGCCGCCGCTACCGTTGCGCCCGTTTATCAAGGCAAAGTATTCGTGGGCAATGTGATGGATGATCACTTCCTTGTCCTCGATCTCAATGAGTAGCAACCCCGTAGTTGTGCTCACGGGGGCAGCCTCGGGCATAGGCGCTGCGCTCTTACCTCTCCTCGTACGAGAGGGCTATCAGGTGGTTGCTAGCGACCTCTCCTCCCTACCGGAAAATGAAGAATATCGCAGCTTTAGCTGTGATGTCAGCGATCACAAGCAGGTTGATCGGCTATTTGACTTTGCTCTTGAGCAATTTGGCCGAATAGACATTTTCATCGCGAATGCAGGGTTTGCCTATTTTGAAAAAACCAAGACGGCCGATTGGGAGCGAACGGAAAGGATCTACAAAGTCAACACTATCTCACCCATTTACTCCGCTCACAAGATGAAAGCATTGCTTGGGAGCCAACCTTTCCAGGTCATGATCACCGCCAGTGCTATGTCTCACTGGCCATTGCCGGGGTACGCACAGTATGCCAGTACCAAAGCCGCGCTACATGCATTTGCTGTCACCTACAGACATGAGCTTGACCAAGGCCAGCATCTCCAGCTAGTCTACCCTATTGGAACGCGCACCTCTTTTTTTGACAGAGCTGATCATAGTCCAAAACCATTGATGACCCAATCCGCTGAGCATGTGGCCAAAGCAATGCTGAAAGGAATCCGCTCCAAACAAAAAGCCACATACCCGTCACTGATCTTTCAGGTAGCTTTTAAGCTTAATCGAATATTTCCGATATTTAAATCGATTGCCGTAGCTATAGAAAAGCGAAGCTTTAAGAAATGGGTTGAATTCCGATGGGTGCAAGAAGACTAGTGAAGAAACATCTCTCGTCTACCCACATGATCTTATTATATAAGGCTTGGAGGTCACAAGTCAGCAATAACAAATATATTGATCAAGAGGTGATGTCTATCCGATTTCGATGACCACATCATCTGTCTCGGGATGAGCTTGACAGCAAAGCACATAATCGTCATCCAACTCGCTCTGTGACAGCCCATCATATTCGATCATCTTGACTTTTCCGCTTATCAGCTTACCCCGACAGGCCGTGCAAAGGCCGCTCTGACAAGAATACGGCATATCTACACTCTGTTCCAGGCCTTGCTCCAAGATCGTCTTATCAGCCGGTACAGAGAGTGAAAACTCCTCATCATCAATAATAATTTTTACAGGTCGGGTTTCACCGGAAGCTACGTCATCACCCATTATTTCTTTGGGAGAAGTTTTGCCAGCTTCAAAGCTTTCCAGCTTGATATGATCTTTTGGTACGCCAATCGCCTCCAATCCTTCTACGACAATATCCATCATTGGGCCAGGGCCACAAGTAAAGAATTCTGTATTAGTTGCGTCCAACTTGGGTAGTTCATCAATGATAGTCTTCACTTTGTCAGTAGTCATCCAACCGGTCTTGCCATTCCAATGCTCAGGAGGGTTGTTAAGAACATGTACCACATTGAGCCGGCCTTCATATCGCTTTTGTAATTCTGCTAAGGCGTCCTTGAAGATGATATCCTGCTCAGATTCGTTGGCGTAAACCAGCGAAATGATACTTTGAGGCTCCTCAAAAAGCACCGATTTGGTAATGGCCATTAGTGGGGTAATACCGCTACCACCACCGAATAAAATGAGATGTCTCTTCCTACCTGATTTGTAATCGGTAGTGAACTGACCCATTGGCTCCATCACCTCTATTTGAGCTCCGGCCAGTAGCGTGTCATTCACATGATTGGACATGGCGCCACCTGCTACTCTTTTGACAGTGACAGCTGGAAACTCATCGGTGAAAGGTGAAGTACACAATGAGTAAGCCCTCCTGATTTTTTGACCATTGATCGTCTCGATCAATGTCAAAAACTGACCTGCCTCATAAGGCATCTCTGTGCTATTGGTATCAAAGACAATACTCACCGCTTTATCAGTTTCCTTGATTACCTCTTTGACTGTGAGGTTAAGGTATTTATCCTTAGTATTCTTTACTTTTTTCTTTCTCTTAAATAACCCAAATGCCATGAATGAAAATATTTATGGTAATAAACCGTCCGCTGAGCGAAGATGTTGCGGTGCAAAGTTAAGAAAGGAGGGTCAGATATTTAGCCAATACGACAGCTTCAATACCAGTGCACGGTTCTTAGACCCAAGGGTTTCCGGTAGGTAATTATCTGTATAGACGATAAAGAAATCCGACACGGGCTTGAAGCGGTATTGCAGCCTGGTGTTGAGGTTGATATTGTCGATCTGATTGTTGTATTGGATGAAAGTGCTCCAGAAAATCTTGTCCGTAAATGATATCTCCAGCCTCGGCCCTACAAGGTACAAATCTGCAGAATTGTATGGAGCCGGAAGTGTCACTTTGTTGTACTGGAAGTTGGCCGATATACTGCCAAATGGCTGGAAGCGATACCTCAACTCTCCGCGTAAGAAGAACCGGTCTCCATTGAAAAAACCACCATTGAACACGTCGAGTGAGTAAGAGATCAAGCTGCGCCTATCGGAATCATAAGAAACACCATAGCGGATGTAGTCAAAGTCTTCGCCTTCCTCTAACTCCAACCCATCTGAATTGGTCGGGTCAAAGCTGTCTCTCAACAATACGTATTCGTTGAAACCAATAAATGAAAGCTGCGAAGTATTCGCAAATTGGAAGCTATACCTAAGTCGCTGGCGCTGATCAGTCAAGTTGAAATCCCTATCTGTGATCCACTCAAACTCAACACCAGGACCATGGCTGATGAGTCTTGTTCCTCTGGTATAAAACCTGTATTCGATCTCGGGATTAGTCCTCCAAATATCCTTTCTGGGAACAAAACCGACCTCTGCGTTGAAATTCTCACCAATATATTGGTGACCGCCCCTTACTGTAAGGTTTCTTGAGCTATAGGACAGAAAAGAACCATGTGATGCCTCTTCTGCCTGATTTTCCGGCGAGAAAGATTGATGGTAAAATGCCTTACCGCGCCACTTGTTATCGTTAGAGGCCAAATTAAAATCTAATCCTGCGACCCTATTATAAGCACTCAATTCATCTTCATCATCAACATTCTCAAAGCTCGCATCGCTAGTCGTTTCCCTATTGACAAAAATGAATCCGATATTGGATCTTCCAAATACCTGTCGTTGTACAGTAGCCACGGTAAAATTCTGACCAGGTATACCGATGGCTTCATCCTGCTCAGTTTGCATGTTGAGTAGGCCAACCCTCCAGTTTTGATTGATTTTGCCACTTAGTCGCGCTCCTGCAAGAATCCTATTGCTTACTGTATTGTCAGCTGTATCCTTCGCTATGCCGATCCTTCGTGAGAAGAATGGATTAGCCCGACTAAAACCGAACTCAGCAAATAAGTCACGGTTTTCCAAGAAAAACTGCCTCCTCTCAGGAAAAAACAGTTCAAATCGATTGAGGTTGGTCTGCTGCTGATCCACCTCCACTTGTGAAAAGTCCGGATTAACTGTTAAGTCCAGATTCAGTGAAGAGGTCACTCCTATTTTAGCATCAAAGCCGATCGCACCATTGACCTTGGTAGGCACACCATTTTCGTAATCACGAGCAGCATTACCCGCCACATAAGGTATTACCGTCATGTTAGGCCCATTCTTCTTTAGCGGTTGATCAAAATTCATTGAACCTGTAAAGTTGAGTGAGGATATCCAAAAGTTGATCGGTACAGGTATCCAGGAAGATCGCTCGTTGCGTTTCAAATCGTTTCTTCCAAAATTGACTTTCCAAAAATCAGCTCCGTCCTTGAAGCGAAAAGTTTTAAAAGGGACGCTCATCTCGACAACCCATCGGTCGTCATATATTTTAGTTTCACTATACCAGATGTTATCCCAGTCCGAGTCGACTCGCTGACCATTAAAAACCAGTCCTTCTCGCTGTACATTATAAGGAGTCACGTTGAATGTGAAACCGTTGGTCGCGTCATTGAATGGGTCGATGTAGACGACAAAAAGATCGTTCTGTCCAAAATCATAGTCTCTACGAAGAGAAGTATTGATAAAATCCTCGTCCATCCTATCATCGTAAAGCACGGCGGTTATGTAGAGGTTTTGATCATCATACGCCACCATCACCTCAGTTTTGGCACTGGGTGCCATGGTATCATTGGGGAAGTTGAGCATAAAGCCATCCGCCTTATCTGCTGTTTGCCAGATGGCTTCATCTAGTATACCATCAAGCTTTATTTCCTCATCTATACGGGTAGCGCTCAATTGATAAGCAGCAAATGGCTCAGACTTATCTTTTCCAGACTTGTCTCTATCATTTGCATTAAGCAAAAAACTGCTGAGCAGGCTCAACCCTATGATTATCAAATATTTCACTAGTAGGTTCAGGTTGTTAAAAAAATCGTTCGCAAAGCTAACAAGCCATTAGACGCTAACGTTTTGGAAAAGATGCTTTTTATAGGATTATTCCATGGACGGTTTTAACGGAATGCAGTCAGTCCAACTGGGCTTTATGCTTTACTTTTGCGGCTTAATTACACGCTATGAACTTATCAGCACTTACCGCGATTAGCCCTGTGGATGGGCGATACCTCAAAAACACTGCACCATTAATGCCTTACTTCTCGGAGTTCGGCCTTATCAATTATCGCGTTTTCGTAGAAGTTGAGTACTTCATCGCGTTGTGTGAGCTTCCGCTACCGCAACTCAAAGGCTTTAATAGCAGCGACTTCCAGAAGCTAAGACAAATTACTATAGATTTTGACGAAGCGGATGCACAAGTCATCAAGGATAAAGAAAAAGTCACTAACCACGATGTAAAGGCTGTTGAGTATTTTCTGAAGGATAAATTTGACGGACTTGGCTTATCAGAATACAAGGAGTTCATCCACTTTGGCCTGACCTCTCAAGATATCAATAATACCTCCGTTCCACTGCAGGTCAAAGAAGCATTGGAGCGTGAGTACTACCCAAAACTGGAGGAGATCGTACACCTGCTGACCAATCTCGCCAAGTCCTGGAGGGATATACCCATGCTGGCCAAGACTCATGGACAGCCGGCCTCTCCCACCAGCCTTGGCAAGGAGATTTTCGTGTTTTGCGAGCGCTTACAGCAGCAAATAGAGTTGCTCAAAACCATTCCTTTCGCAGCAAAGTTTGGGGGTGCCACCGGCAATTTCAACGCGCATTATGTAGCCTACCCTGATATCCAGTGGGAGCAGTTTGCTGACGATTTTGTGAGTGATTATTTGGGGCTTACGAGGAGCAGTCCTACCACCCAGATCGAGCACTACGATCATATTTCAGCTCTTTTTGACAACTTACGAAGAATCAATACCATCTTGATTGACATGTGTCGTGACATCTGGCAGTATGTCTCCATGAACTATTTCAAGCAAAAAATCAAAGCTGGAGAGGTCGGCTCATCGGCCATGCCGCACAAGGTCAATCCCATCGACTTTGAGAATGCAGAAGGAAATCTTGGT
The DNA here is from genome assembly GCA_965229505.1 of Cyclobacteriaceae bacterium. GTDB lineage: Bacteria > Bacteroidota > Bacteroidia > Cytophagales > Cyclobacteriaceae > UBA6059. The sequence goes on along the minus strand of OZ245881.1, from coordinate 2,431,751 downwards.
ATGGCCAATGCAGTATTTTCCTTCTTATCAGAAAAGCTGCCCATCTCCAGACTACAACGCGACCTTACCGACAGCACTGTCCTGCGCAATGTTGGATTACCAATAGCTCATGCCTTCATTGCGCTCCAGTCTATTGAGAAAGGATTGAACAAACTTGAGCTAAATCCTGATGCTATCGAAGCAGACCTGGAAGCCAACTGGGCGGTAGTCTCAGAAGCGATACAGACTATCCTGAGAAGAGAAGGTTATCCTAATCCCTATGAGGCTTTGAAAGGTCTCACCCGCACAAATGCTAAAGTGACCCAGTCCACACTCTCAGAGTTTATAGATACATTAGATTTAGATGACGCTATTAAAAAGGAGCTTCGAGCCATTACTCCTTTTAACTACATTGGCATATTACCTGAGGCATTGCGGTAGCTAACCCACCCGATCGCCACTCTTTATTCCACATTCTTTGAGACGCTTATTGAGCGATATCTTCCAAAATGGCCCGTGTTTGAGCGTGAGGAGTAGTTTAACCTTAAAGTTGTTCCAGAGTCGTCTTGGCTCTATTGTGCTGCCGGGCAGCAGAGGTGTTTGAACTGCATATTCAAAGCCCATTCGGCGTGTTACCTGTAGCACGCATGGGTTACCATAGAGTATTCCTGAGGTGCCATTTTTTATGATGTACCTTATTTTCTTCTTCTTAGGCCTGTTGGCCTTGCTATCATCCTCCACCTTGAATCCTACTTTTTCGGTAGGCAGGTCTTTCTTGATCTCCTCAGACTCCTGAGCCAGGCATTCTACACTAGCCAGGCTTATCATTAACATCATAAGGAGACAGAAACGCCAAGAATCAATAGGCCTCATATCAGGAATTTAGCACCAAATTAAATGAATAGCCATTGCAATGCTATCTTTGCAAAAATTCATTCCGCACGATTGTGAAAAAGATCATCAGCCTACTGATCAGGCGAATTCCCAGGAAATACTTGCAGATTATCAGCCCCCCTTTTTTGAAACTCCTGGGTCTGATTTACAGCGGCAATGCAGTCGAGTGCCCCGTTTGCAGTAAGACCTTCAAGAAGTTTTTACCCTATGGTCGCGTATCCCGGGCTAACGCGCTTTGCCCAAATTGCCTGGCCCTGGAAAGACACAGGCTGATGTATCTCTACCTCAAGGAAAAGACCGACTTTTTCACCGCAAACCTAAAAGTCTTACATGTGGCTCCCGAAGCTTGCTTCATCGAGCGTTTTGAGGCGATGGAAAACCTTGACTATATCACCGCGGATATAGAGTCTCCTCTCGCTAAGGTCAAGATGGATATACATGATATCCCTTTCGAAGCGAACACCTTCGATGTAGTCTTCTGCAATCACGTGATGGAGCATGTCAGGGATGACATCAGATCAATGAGCGAACTAAAGCGGGTTTTGAAGCCTGGTGGCTGGGGTATTATACAGATCCCGATTTTCCATCCCGTACCCGATGTGACTGATGAGGGCACTTCTATTACAGACCCCAACGAGCGCGAGCGTCGCTTTGGTCAATCAGATCATGTGCGCCTCTATGGAAAGGATTATCCAGAGAGACTCAGAACAGCTGGCTTCAATGTGAAGGTGGACCAGTTCGTCACGGAGTTGCCGGCAGAAAAATCTAAGCGCTTTGCGCTACCCATGGACGAAGAGGTCTTTTTCGTCTCGAAGCAAGCCTAGCTGTAGAAGCTATTGCGAAATGCGAAATCTTCCTGTCCCCGGATGTGCACCTTGTAAAATCCATAGATAAAGCCACATCCATATCCGACGAGCTGTGTGAAGCCAGCCCAGACTGCCGCTACCGCAACAAGCAGATTCCTTTCCGTTACTAGTGCGTGTAGGAAAAGAGCAATACCGTACATTCCATAAAGGTTAAAAAAAACAGATAGCCCCAGAACCTTCGCTATTGAGCTTACCGCCAATCCTATCGTAAAAACCATTGGGAACAGGTGTACGAGTTTGGTCGTGCGGGGATGTAGTTTACCCAGCACTATACGCGCCGTTCCCGAATTGAAAACCTGCTTAAAGAATTGTTGAAATTTCGTTCTTCGCTTGTGATATACCCAACACTCTGAAATGAGTGCGGTTTTAAAATTTTGATTTTCCAACCTAAAGCTTAGGTCCATGTCCTCACCAAAGCGCAAATGGCTAAACCCTTCTAATTGATCAAAGACCGGGCGCCTAATTCCCAGATTAAAACTTCGGGGTTTGAATTTCTCAGCAGATGATTTTGACCCTCTGATACCACCGGTGGTAAGTAGGGAAGTCATGCTGTACGATATCGCTTTTTGAATAGTACTAAAATCTTGGTGAGCCCTATCAGGGCCACCAAAAGCGTCAATTTTATGGTTCTGAAGATGGTGGGCAAGAAGCGAAAAATATTCCTCCGGAATGATACAATCGGAATCAAAGAAAACGAGCCAATCACCTTGGGCTAAGCTGGCTCCTTTGTTTCTGGCAGGCCCAGGACCTCCATTCGGGATATACTCATAAATGAGCTTTTTAAGCTGATCAAGATAGCCCTCGACAACTGATTCACTACTCAGATCACTACCATCTTCGATGATGATTACCTCGAAGTTTTTGTTGGATTGTTTTGTCAGACTATCGAGAAGTTCATCTACCTCGTCCGGTCGATTATAAACAGGGATGATGACGGAGAACTGTGGGTTCAAATTCCTATTTTCTCGCTTATCAGATAATCGTTCTTTCTTGCAGTCTGTCTTATCATCATTTCCGCTAGGAAACCACCTAAAAAGAGCTGCACTCCTACTAGTATGGCGGCAAGTGCAATAAAGAACAGCGGCTGATCAACCACTTCTCTGACTGGCTGCTCCGTATATATCTTATATACTTTCTCGAAGACCAACCAGATGGTAATAGCACTTCCTGTCAGAAATGAAAGGGTTCCCAGACTGCCGAAGAAATGCATCGGTCGTTTACGAAACTTAGACACGAAGGAGATCGAGAGTAAGTCCAGAAAGCCATTGATAAACCGTTCCCAACCAAACTTGGTGACACCATATTTCCTCGCACGATGCTCTACGACCTTCTCAGTGATTTTACCAAAACCCTGGCCTTTGGCGATGAATGGAATATACCGGTGCATTTCACCGTATACCTCTATGCTCTTGACTACTCTGTAGTTGTAAGACTTTAGACCGCAGTTGAAATCATGCAGTTTGATCCCTGAAAACCAACTCGTGATGAAGTTGAAAAACTTTGAAGGGATGGTCTTTGAGATTGGATCATGACGTTTCTGTTTCCACCCTGACACCAAATCAAAACCTTCTTTGTCTATCAAATCATAGAGTGCAGGGATCTCATCCGGACTATCCTGGAGATCGGCATCCATCGTAATCACGACCTTACCCTTGGTATTTCTGAACCCAATATCTAGTGCAGCTGACTTTCCGTAGTTTCTGTTAAACCTAATCCCCTTGATGGCGGAGTTTGCCTTGGACAATTCTTCTATGCGTTCCCAACTGTCATCAGTGCTGCCATCGTCGATCATGATGATCTCATAATCGTATTTTAGTGGCATCACTACTCTTTCAATCCATGCACATAATTCGGGAATGGACTCTTCCTCATTGAGCAACGGGATTACTATGGACAGGTCTTTCTTGGCTTTTTCAATCATCAATAGAGAATTCCGGTCGTTTTTTCTTGATAAAAATAGCGGTGATCGCCCCCAATATACCTGCGCCCAAGACAATAGCCCAGGAAGACTTCAGCTGCCCCAGGGGTGTATATTGTGTCGGCAAGTCTCTTTCCATAGTTTCCAGTGTATCGTCTATCATGTCATCGGATGCACCAAAATTAAGAAGCATCTTTTCCTGAGCTTCCATAATGAGTCTGGTCAAAGTCTCAGGCAACTCCGGATCGATGATATTGAATAGAATAATATTGAACATGAGTCCAATCAATCCGGAAACCGCTACAACCACAAAAGCATACTGAAACGACTCACCGTAGCTCAAATAGCCTCCAACCTGAGTGCGATACCCCCTTCCAAAGATGACCGTCAATATCGCAAAAAGCAGGAAAGTGAATAGTGAGAATGTCCACTCAACCATGATGCTGATATCCACCATGTAAATCAGCAAAGTGAGGACTATGCTGATAAAACCCATCAGGAGTCCATTTCTCGCAGCATGGGTCAGTTGGCTTGACACCTGATCGTTTTCCTCGGGCATTCTAGATAGGTTTTTTTCTTAAAATTACCGAAATCATTATAGTCAGCATGAGCCCTATTATAGATTTCTTGAGAAAGTCATCAAGTGCTAAATCGAATGAGGTAATTGTTTGTATTTCTTCCTTTGACTCCAGATACGCCTGCTCACCCATCTGTTCTACTATTTGAAGCTTGCTTCCTTCAAGCAATTCCGCTCTATCAAGGATATATTTGCTCAATAAGTCTGGATCTATGAACTCCAAAAAAGACATAATCCACACTGAAGACACCAGTGCCATGAGTAGGTAGATGATCACTCCCACTGTCATGCCTTGCCAATAATGTAAAACCCCAGCATTGCGATAGTCCCTGAAGTCCTTGAGTCCGAAATACAGAAACATCGGGATCAATACAAGATCTACTACCCTGGCCTCAACCAATGGATTGACTTCCATCGAGTACAACACCAAAAAGAGGACTATCGTTAGTGCGCCCGCAATAGATCCGAATCGAATAGGCACGGCGATGAGTTGGTTCTTCATCATCAAAGGCTCATCACCAATTGTGATCCTCGAACTACAGCTGTTATTTTTCCAGTCAGCTCCTTACCCATCAATGGGGAATTCTGAGATTTTGACTGGTTACTTCTCTTATTATAAAGCCACTTCTCATTTGGGTTGGCTATGGTCAGACAAGCCTTCTCTCCAACTTTTAACTCTGGAACTGATTGACCCAGGATTTGTCTTGGTGCAGTAGTAATCTTATTGATAGTAATATCAAGAGGTAAATTCTCTTGTAGGGATACCAGCCATGGCCAGAAGGTCTGGAGCGAAATCATACCATTATCTGCCAGGTCAAACTCGAGCTTCTTGGATTCTTCATCCTGAGGAGTATGATTAGAAACTATACAATCAATAGTCCCATCGGCAAGCGCCGCTATAAGGGCTTCTTTGTCCTCCTTTCCTCTCAATGGTGGGCTTAACCGGAAGTTAGTGTCATAGTCTTCAACAGCGGTATCGTCATAGACCAAGTGATAGATGGCAACATCACAGGTTACTTGCAACCCCTTCGCTTTCGCATTTCTGATAAGATCTACTGCGCCAGCAGTACTGACACAGGAAAAATGAATCTTCCCTCCTGCATATTCCAATAATTTCAGGTCTCGGTCAATCATTATTTCTTCAGCCATCCCGGGGATTCCCTTCATTCCTAGCATCACACTGGTCATACCCTCATTCATGGTTCCGAACATAGAAAGCCATTTGTCCTGAGGAAGATTGATGAGCGTACCACCAAAGGGCTGAAGATATTGCAATGACTTGAGCAATATGTCTGTATGCCAAAGAGGTTGAGCGCCATCGGTAAACGCCACTGCACCACCATGATGCAAATCCATCATTTCGGTAAGTTCCTCGCCTTTCGCATCTTTTGTCACTGTAGCCATAGGATGAATCTGGCAGACCATATCCGCAGTTCTGCCCTTCACATAGGCCAAATCATTCTTTGTTTGGAGTACAGGCTGGGTATTTGGCAATATGGCTACATCTGTAAAGCCAGAGGTCTGGGCCAGCCTGGCCCCCGATCGCAAATCTTCTTTGTACTCGTGACCCGGATCGTTGAAATGAGCTCTCATATCAAACCAACCCAGTGTTAGATATTGGCCTTGGCAGTCCAGCACTTGTTCAGCGCTGGATGCTATCGTCTTGTCTATCTTCTCGATAAGCCCATCCGCACCTATCAATACATCTACTTTTTGCTTATGCTTATCAGAGTGCGGTATGAGAACAGTGGCTCCTTTGAGTAGTATTGACATTTTCTTCTAAAGAAATCGTAAGATCAGCACTTCGGCTAGCAAAAAAATCAGTGACAAAACTAGCGCATATTTCCATAAATTCTTGCCATCATACTGCTGTCTGAGTTCCTGTGTATACTGCTCAGATGATATCACTTCACTGACTTCAACATTACCTTGCCCTCCATAGGCTACCGCCAATTCCTGATTGGTGAGAGATCCTATCAAAGATTCCCTTTTGTTGTGATTTAGAGCTATCGAGCTTACCTTTTCCTCACCTTGCATGATGTTATAATACCCGACAGAGGATTCGTCTGACCGCAATTCTAAAATCAATCTATTATTAACAATACGTTGATCAGGTATGAGTTCGGCAGTCTCATTTTTGAGCTGATAAACGGTCTCATATACTAGCGAATCAAGCTTGAGACTTATTAATCCATCATCTACAGAAAAACTCAGTTGATCCCCGGTACTTGCACTACTCAAAGCAATCTTGTACATCACCGGCACAAAAAGGGCATGCCTGGAAAAGTCGGAGAAGTCTGGAGATAGGGGACTAGCCAGAAGATACATTGAACCTTGGGCTCTGTTCATTGATGAGAGAAAAGGGTCACCATTACGAAACTCTAGAAGATCGATTCCTCTTGTGGGCCAACTGAGCAGCGCCGTGCCTTTTGGCGTATCATAGCGACCCTCTATTTCCTCGAAGATATTTTCGAAGAAGGGATTGGTGACATCCACAGTGGACAGAGGCGCCTCCCTCGCAGATGAGTTCAACTCCACTGGCATCTGCAAAACTCGGCTATAAGAAAGAGAGTCTGGCGTACTAGAAGGAACAATCATCATAGACGAACCCTTTCGAAGCAACTCCGCACAGAGGGGCTCCAGCGCCGAATTAAACCGGTCTATTCCGTTGAAAATCACCAATTGGGCACTAGCCGCTGCACTGTAGTCAACATTGCCAACATCAAAATACTGATACCTGAACAGCTGACCATTAGCAAAAACCGCCTGAAAAGGAGAGCTGGATGTATTTCCTATTTCTACCACATCTACACGATTAGCCAATTTCAATACGAAGTAGTGCTCATTATCAAACACCACAGGATAGTCCTCAATGGTGATCTTACAATTATTGGATGGAGCGAAATTCCCGCTCAGGTCAAAAGCTAAAGTTGTAGCCCCACCCGCCACTACGTCCACAGTGGCTGACGAATATTGATTATCTGCAATAAAAAACTTGACTAGTATGCCCAACCCGTCTACTTCTCCTCCATTCCTGATAGTCACTAGCAATTTGTTTTCCTCATTATTAAAAAGGAAAGGCTTCTCTAAGTAGACGGTATCTACAAAAAGGTTGGTCACACCACTAGCCGGTATCGGTAGAATACGATAGTTATTTAGAGTGTCCGCTGAAAAATTAGAGGAATATTCTCCAATAGTTGACCTTTGAAAGTCGGAGATAAAGAACACATCAGAAGCGTCTTCACCTATTTGCTCTATCTCCATTCGGCTCGCTATTTCGGTCAATGACCTGGATTTATCAGAAAGTGTCAACTCTGTAGTAAGCTCCTTGATTTCATCTCTGCTCTTTAAGCTATTGCTGAATGCCGCGAAATCATTAGTCAGCAATTTGTATTGCGTCTCTCTTGGGTACAAGTCTACAATTTGATTGACCAAACTATAAGCCTCGTCAAAAGCAGTCGCATTACCTAATACAGGTGTAGACATACTCTGGGAGTTGTCCATGTAGAAGTACACTTGTCGGGTATTCAGTCCGGCACTGTTTTCCGATAGGTACGGTTGAGCAAAGGCCATCACCAGGAAAAAAATCATCAGAAGTCGCGCCGCTAGCGCTAGCAGATGCTTAAGTCTAATTTTCGAGCTGCTTTTCTTGTTTACCGAATCCAGAAACCTAACATTCGAGAAGAAAACCTTCTTAGGCTGTCTGAAATTAAAAAGGTGAATGATTATTGGGATGGCCAGGGCCGTCAGCGCCCACAAAAAAGCCGGATACAAGAAATTCATGAGTGGTAAAACTAAGTAAGCTGACCATATTAAACGCATCATTTATTTAGCTGTTCAAAATTCTTTATTAGCGGACTCTAAGGGCTTCCATGACAACTATCAGAATTAAATCAGCCCATCATTCGTTAGATTTGTATTATGAGTCGTTTCCTCATCATTGTATGCATGGCATTATTTTCTACGGTGTTCAGTTCGCAGGCTCAGGTAGAGCTTGACGACATCAAGCCCAACTATGCGGCGGCACTCGACAAGATTAGCCTCTTCAATTACGACAGCACCATATTCTCTCTGGATACCTACCGGAATAAAGAGCTCACAGTCTACATTTTCCTTGGACATCAATGCCCTATTTGTCAGAAATATGGACATAAGCTGCGCACTTTCCACAACCAATTTGAGCAGCAAAATATTGATCTAATTGGAGTCGTTCCCTTAAGAGATGTCGGATTATTGACCATAGCTGAATATGCTGCTTTGTATCGTTTCGAATTTCCAGTGCTTTCAGATAAACAGAGGATTTTGACTGACGTCTTTGGAGCTACCGTTACACCTGAGGTGGTAGTAGTGGACAACAATGGTGATCTGATTTACCGAGGGATGATTGATAATTGGTTTTATGCACTCGGCAAGTATCGAAGAGTTACAACTGAGTACTACCTCGAAGATGCACTAAGTGCCTATCTTGAAGGAAACGAGATTACGGTAAAAGAAACAGAACCCATCGGTTGTTTCATCAACATGACTAGCTACCAGAGCAATTGACACCTCAGACTAAAATCCCTATAATCCTTGTTCTGTTATTCCTAACTGTATGCCTATCCAGTCATGCGCAGAATGAGGAAGCTGTTCTCACATTTTATGATGACATACAGCCCATTATTCACACTCACTGCACCCCGTGTCATCAACCCGGCCGTTCAGGTCCGTTCGATTTGATTACTTATGAGGATGTGGCAAAAAGAGCAGACTTCATTTCCTACGTCACCGCCATCAACTACATGCCCCCTTGGCAGGCAGACCCATCATACCAAACCTTCCTCAATGAGCGTATTGTTCCGGAAGAAGAGCTGGAAAAGCTATATGCGTGGATCGCAAATGGGATGGCCAAAGGAGTTGAAAAAAAGCCAAATCACAATACACCAGTCTCTTTTGGCCCTAACCCCTACCGAAAACCGGATGCTTCTTTTAGTATGACCAAGCCATTTGATATACCTGGGAATCAAACGGAAGAATTCAGGTTTTTTAATATCCCCACCGACCTACCGGAAGATACATATGTGGAGGCTATTGAGTTCATACCTGGCAACAAGAGGTATGTACACCATAGTCGGGTAATGGCTGATACTACCAATGATATTCGCGGTATTGATGGCTTATCAGAAACTGACCCCAAGGTTTATGATTATCAAACCAAGCCACTTTCTGATGAATTTATGTATGGCTGGGTTCCGGGAAACTTTCCTGTCTTTTACCCTCCTGGCACAGGCAAGAAGCTTTATGCTAATACAGATATCATCCTTAATATGCATTATGCGCCATCATCCATCGATACTACCGATCAATCGACGATCAACTTCTATTTCAACAAGGGCAAAGTTGAGCGAGAAGTATACACCTTAGGTTTGGTTGAACGCCACATTGTCGATAAATTTTTCCTTATTAGGGCAAATACTCGTCCATCATTTAGGATCGAATACAAGGTTGATGAAGATATTTCATTGATATCTGTACAGCCTCATATGCACTATTTAGGGCAGTCATTTCATGCTTATGCTATTACCCCTGATAGCACTGAAATACCCCTTATTAAAATACCTAAATGGGATTTCAACTGGCAAACCACTTATCAATTCAAATCATTAGTGAAAGTTCCGGCTGGTTCCACTATTATAGCTAACGCCTCGTTTGACAATACTATGTCAAATCCTCTCAATCCATACATACCACCTAGGGACGTAACCTATGGTTGGGGTACAAAAGATGAAATGATGAACCTCATCATCTACTATGTAAATCACAAAGAAGGCGATGAGGATATTGATTTAGTCAAGCTAAGAAAAGAAAAGTTTGAGTCAGTTAGGTCTACAGGAGATCAACAGTAAATAGATTGCTCAATTCTCAAAGTCGACTTCTCAACAGTTCAGGTTGAGGCTTGATCAATGGATTATATTGCCGTGAATATGCCTTTTGTCAGAAGGTAAGAGCTCATCAATGGCTTTCCAGACACCAACTCGATCACAAAACTCAATTTCCAACAACTCTGACTCTCATCTTTTATAAATGAAAGTGAGTTCCTAGTTTTTAGTTGGTTGGTTTCAGGACATAAAAAAAGCCTTTAACAGTTGTGTTAAAGGCTTTTCCACTTACACATTAAGTTGCAGTGAATAATTAAAATCTGGCGACGACCTACTCTCCCACCTGTTACAGCAGTACCATCAGCGCTGGTGGGCTTAACTTCTCTGTTCGGAATGGGAAGAGGTGGACACCACCGCAATAATCACCATAAAATCTTTGGGCTTGCGCCCTGGCAACTTGTCTACCGTAGCTTCAGCATAGGTAGATAATCACCATAAATTCTCTGTGTCCTAAGCTTCTCTTAGAACTTTGTTACCAGTACCCAGCTAATTCATTAGCTCAGGGCTGATAGTTAATATCATAACATACTATAGAAGAAAAAACTTTTCACAAGTAAACCTTGCAACCTATTACGGAAGCTTACGGGTAATTAGTACTGCTCAGCTTTGCTATCTCTAGCTTTACACCTGCAGCCTATCAACGTCATAGTCTTTGACGTCCCTTTAAAGAAGTCTCATCTTGAGGGGAGTTTCGCACTTAGATGCTTTCAGCGCTTATCTCTTCCGAACGTAGCTACCCGGCAGTGCAGTTGGCACCACAACCGGTACACCAGCGGTTCGTCCAACCCGGTCCTCTCGTACTAAGGTCAGGTCCTCTCAAACTTCTTACGCCCACAACAGATAGGGACCGAACTGTCTCACGACGTTCTGAACCCAGCTCGCGTGCCACTTTAATGGGCGAACAGCCCAACCCTTGGGACCTTCTCCAGCCCCAGGATGTGACGAGCCGACATCGAGGTGCCAAACCTCCCCGTCGATATGAGCTCTTGGGGGAGATCAGCCTGTTATCCCCGGAGTACCTTTTATCCTTTGAGCGATGGCCCTTCCATGCGGAACCACCGGATCACTATATCCGTCTTTCGACCCTGATCGACTTGTAGGTCTCACAGTCAAGCTCCCTTATGCTATTGCACTCTACGTACGGTTACCAAGCGTACTGAGGGAACCTTTGAAAGCCTCCGTTACTCTTTTGGAGGCGACCACCCCAGTCAAACTACCCACCATGCAATGTCCCCACTATGGGGTTAGGCATCAGATAAATAAAGGGTGGTATTTCACCAGCGACTAACCTATGCCTGGCGACACAGGATCAAAGTCTCCCACCTATCCTACACATCATTTACCCAATACCAATGCAAAGCTATAGTAAAGGTTCACGGGGTCTTTCCGTCCCGTTGCGGGTAAACGGCATCTTCACCGTTACTACAATTTCACCGAGCTCATGGCTGAGACAGTGCCCAGATCGTTGCACCATTCGTGCAGGTCGGAACTTACCCGACAAGGAATTTCGCTACCTTAGGACCGTTATAGTTACGGCCGCCGTTTACTGGGGCTTCAGTTCAACGCTTTGGGTTACCCCTAACGTCCCCCCTTAACCTT
>OZ245881.1:0-2415000 GCA_965229505.1 Cyclobacteriaceae bacterium | reverse complement strand
GAAAAAGCCAGTCCTTCAAGTCAAGAAAGACTCGCTCACCAGGTACCTGATACTCTTTGAGATCGAGGGTGATCAATGGGCTTTTTGCGACTCTATTTACTATTTCTTCCATGCTCGATAATCACACCAATTTTTTTGGTGGCTTAGGAGTATAAAACTCTTTCAAGTAAAAAGGTTCAAAATAGGCCAGGTCTTCAAATAGGGCTCGGTGATAACTCTGAACTGCCAATAGTCCTATATACTTCGCTGAAGGCAGTATATGGCCCCAGAAACTAGCATTATCTCTTCGGCCCAGCAGGCCCTTGGCCTTAGCTGCCCCATCTCCAACAAAAACCTGGTGATTTGATTGATCCAACTCTTTAAAGCTGGCTTCATCAAGAATAACAGCAGAAGGCTCAGAAATCATTGTCATATCCTGATCGAATATCTGGGAGTACGCCTCAGCTCTCCGCGCATCTATCAGCGGGATGATATAAGAAGGTAGATGTAGATGCTGACTAGCTTCCAATGCCATCGCTTGAAGGGTATCAATGGCTATCAATGGTATATCCAGTGCATAGCACAGGCCTTTGGCGGTAGAGCTGCCAATTCTTAAGCCGGTGTAGCTACCAGGCCCCCTAGAAACAGCTATCGCCGATAGTTCCGTTTTTTGGATTTTGGAGTTTGCCAGAAGTTGATCGACCATAGGAACGAGCAGGCTGGAATGGGACTTTTGCCGGCGTGATTCGGCATACGCCAAAAGTTGTTCCTCTTCATGCACTGCTACAGAGCAAACTTCTGTAGAAGTCTCAATACTGAGGATTCTAATCATTGGGCTCGTGCCAAAAGCTTACCATACCGTGTATCATCTTTAAGCACTTGAACTGCTGCCTGTAAATCACGATCTTCTTTAAAGGTAGATTCAATGATACCTCTTTGAAAATAATATCTGCTCGCGATCTCCTGCTCAAGTAACAGCTTGATCTCGTCCTTAAACTTGATCAAGTCAGCTTCTTTATTCGTTTTTACCTGGGTCTCAAGTGCAGAGATTTGATCTTCAATCTTTTCATAGTACTGCTCGCTCTTTGCACTGGCCACCAGTTGCTTGAGCTGACGCTCTACCGCGGTGGTGTAATCGAACTCCTTGCCCTTCAACCACGACAAAAACTCCTGGTATTCCGATTCCGACAAGGAGAATTCTTTAGCCGGAGCAATCGATTCATGCTCAAACTTATACTCAGTGGCGTAATCAAAAATATGGTTATAGTTAACTAGCGCAATTGCCACGGAAGAGTATTGTGTGGACTCTATTTCAATATCGGGATTCACCCCACCACCATCATAAACAGTACGGCCATTCTGCGTCTCGAACGCTACCCTGAGAGAATCGGGGATATGCCCTACACTACCATCCTCGTTGCGGAGACTGTAGTCAATCGCCTGAATGCATCTCCCACTGGGAATGTAATATTTTGCGGTAGTGATCTTGAGCTGGGAATTGTATGCTAATGGGCGGGTGGATTGTACCAGTCCTTTTCCAAATGTGCGTCGACCTACCAATACTGCACGGTCATAGTCCTGCATCACACCTGCGACGATCTCTGAGGCGGATGCACTTCCACGCCCTGTCAAGACCACCAAAGGTATCTCTGTGTCAACAGCCTCGTTGAGGGCCAGATAGGACTGGTTCCAATTATCGGCTTTGCCCTTTGTACTAACAACTTCAGCGCCTTTCTTGATGAAGATGTTAGAAACATTGATAGCTTCATCTAACAACCCCCCGGGGTTCCCACGCAAGTCCAGCACAAGGCTCGTCGCGTTTTGATCCTTTAAATCCTTCAAAGCATTTTTTACCTCAAGAGCGGCCTCAGTAGTAAAGTCCGTGAGCTTGATGTAGCCTACTTCATCGTCCAACATACCATAGTAGGGCACATTGTCTATGGTGATCTGCTTGCGTTGCAAAGTGGCTTCAAAGGGTTCTTCCTGTCCAAACCTTTCGATGGTCAGCACTACGGGGGTTTCAGCTTTGCCCTTTAGTAGATTACTAGTCTCAGTTGAATTAAGGTCTTTAATTGGCTGACCGTCAATCTCTGTCACTACATCACCTATCTGCAATCCTGCTTCAAAAGCGGGAAATCCTTCATAAGGCATTAGTATGATGTTTTTACCATTTCGTTTTCCCACCAAAGCTCCTATACCACCATATTGTCCCGTCGTAACAAACCTGTAGTTTTCCAGATCCTCTTCATCAATGAAGTCAGCGTAAGGGTCAAGTGAAACCAGCATCGCATCGATACCGCTTCTTAGCAGCGACTTAGCATCAATCTCATCGACGTAGTATGTGTTTATCTCTTTGAATAATGTGGCGAAAATGTCCAGGTTCTTCGCGATCTGGAAGTACTTGTCATCTGATACCGTAAATGCAGATAATGATAATATCAGCACTGTACTGGCTATAATTAGCTTGGTTGTTAGTCTCCTCATTTTGTTGAATTCTCCTCAGTCTTGGATAAACGTAGTAAGGAATCCTTTAGTTTATCCTCGATCTCTTTGTACGACAAGATGTCTTCGGACGAATAAATATAAGCAATCAGCCAATGCCTTTGAAAGCTGAATGCCGTCTTGTTTTGCCGGTAGGCCTCACGCATCCTTCTCTTGATCAGGTTGCGCTGATGGGCCTTCTTTATTTTCTTCTTGGGGACGGAGATGAGTATCTGATGGTAACCCAAATCATGCTCCTGCGGTAGGTACTTAGTGGCCAGTGGATGGCTAAAAAAAGATTTGCCCTTTTGAAACAAAAGGGCAATCAGTTTTTTTTGATTCAACCTTTCATGCTTGCGAAAGGTGTTCAAATGTTTTTCTATATGTGCCTTTTTTTGATCCATTATCTTAGGAACAAAAGAAAGGCTAACGACAATTTCTTATCGCTTATGCTTTCCTTCGTCAGATACAGACAATTTTTTTCTTCCCTTAGCTCTTCTTTTTGCAAGTAAAGCCCTTCCACTGGCAGATGCCATTCTAGACTTGAAACCGTGCTTATTTCTACGCTTTCTTTGTGAAGGTTGAAATGTTCTTTTCATTTTTTCTTAGTTTGATCACCGTTATTAGAGTCTGAAAAGCAACAAAATCAGAGCGTTTTCTCAGACGGGCTGCAAAGATATGTAGCTTTTGGCTTTTTACAAACCAGCAATCTAAATATAAATGAGGTATAAGTTGTCCTGTGTCAACCCATTGAGCAAGCGTCTTGATGTATCACTTACGATTGAAAAGCCAGACAGCACTCCCTTGGTGCTTAACCTATCCAAGTGGCGGCCGGGCAGATACGAGTTCGGCAACTTCCCAGGCCACATCTATGGGATAAAAGCTAAGGCTCCAAATGGTGGTGCCATTGTGGTAACTAAAAATTCAACGAATCAATGGACTATAGACCATCCAAACACTGGGGTGTTGACTGTAGAGTATCAGGTGTACGCCAATCGACTTGATGCTGGAGGCACTTATATTGGAGAGGATTTTTGGCTAGTTAATCCAGTCAATACTATCCTATCAGTCGAAGGATACGAAGACCAAGAAGCAACTCTGGAAATAGCACTTCCGAAGGATTATGACGTATCTACCTCACTCCAGAAATCAGGTGAACATTGGCTGGTGAAATCCTATGATGAGCTGGCAGATAGTCCAATTCTCGCAAGTGATCGACTTGAGAAACTCGGGTTTACGGTAGATGGCAAGCCCTTTGTCCTAGCGATATATGGCGACCATGCATTGGATCGGACAAAGCTCGTCGATGACATCAGAAAGTACACTCAAGCGCAGCGGGAAGTACTGCCGTGGGAGGATTTAAAGACCTATGAATATCAGTTGATGTTCTTTCCATTCAAAATCTATCATGGCGTGGAGCATATGGAAGGGACGACTATCCTACTCGGACCTACGGATGATGTGCAATTCTACGAGAATCTCATGGGGGTCTCAAGCCATGAACTATTTCACTATTGGAATATCAAGCGAATACGCCCTCGGCAGCTAAGTCCTTATCAATTTGATCAGGAGAACTACTTCGATACGGGGTATGTGGCAGAAGGCTTTACTACCTACTATGGTGACTTATTTCTGGTTAGAGGCGGAGTGTTCGATGAGGCCTGGTATCTCGGTGAGGTGAACCGCCTGCTCAAACGCCATTTTGAGAACTATGGTCGACACGCGGCTAGCCTGGCGGGCTCCTCGCTAGATCTGTGGGTTGATGGCTACCGCAATGGAGCACCACATCGCAAAGTTTCTATCTATGTGAAGGGTGCCTTGTTTGCTTTGATGCTAGACCTTACTATCAGAAAAGCTACCGATAGTGAGCAATCCCTTGATGATGTCATGAGGGCACTTTGGGAGCAATTCGGACCAGGGTCAGAGGGCTATCTGAATGAGGATGTACGTACTCTGGCGGAAAAGGTCAGTGGCCTGAACCTATCGGAATTCTTCAAAAACTACGTTGATGGTGTCGAACCATTAGAGCATGCCCTTAGCGAACTATTGGCTTGGGTAGGGTTGAAAATGGATCTGTCTTATCCCGAAGATCAGCTCATGTCTGGCCTTGGTTTAAAAACTCAGTCCAATACAGCAGGAAACCTTAGCGTAACCTCAACAGTTCCGGAAAGCTTAGGGGAAGCTTACTTCACAGCAGGAGATGAAATCATCGCCATCAACGGCACTCCTGCCAAAACACCCTTCAAGGAAATAAAAGTTGGCCTAAACAGTTTAGAAATTACCCGCCTAGGCAAAAAGCTTCAAATTGAAGTTGAGGTGGAAACCAAAGCTTATTATGGTAGTCCCAAAGTCTCTATCCAAGTCGAAGCATCAGGAGCAGCTCGTCAACGACGTGCCCAATGGCTCAGGACTCAAAAAGATGATTGAGGATCTCTTTGGCCTGGTGCCACTCTAGTCTGGGTCCGAATTTGGAAACCACTTTAGAGGAAGCAAGGCTGGCGATCTTTCCAGCCTCGGCGTAGCTGTGCCCGTGTGTGATTCCATAAAGGAAAGCGCCGGAGAACATATCCCCCGCTCCGTTGGTGTCTATGGCTTCTACTTTGTAGGGCTCGATATCGATAAATGTATCTCCATCAAAGATCATCGCTCCATTTGAACCGAGTGTGATAGCAAAGCGACTTGCGAATGCTTTCAATGCCTCGCGAGCGTCCATCAGGTTGTCCGTGCCAGTAAAGAGCATTGCCTCTTCCTCATTGCAAAAAAGCAGGTCTACACCATCACCCACGATCTCTTTCATCTGATCGCCGAAATACTTGACCATGCTAGGATCACTAAAAGTCAGCGCTACTTTCACCCCATTTTCTTCAGCTGTCTTTTTTGCCAACTTCATAGCCTCCACCGCTGATGGCGAGGTGACCAGGTAACCTTCTATATATAAGTAGGTCGATTTCTTAAGTGCGTCAAGATCAAGCTCAGCTACACCAAAGTCAGACGTGATTCCTAGGAAAGTGTTCATAGTGCGCTCAGCGTCAGGTGTGGTCATTACCAGACATTTACCAGTAATGCCATTTGGAGCTGTAGCGTCAGTGAGATTGGTGTCTACTCCGTTTGACTTCAGGTCTTTTAAGTAGAACTTCCCAAAGCGATCGTTGCTGACACGGCAAGCATAGTAGCTATTGCCCCCAAACTGACTTGTCGCGATAATGCTGTTAGCAGCTGATCCTCCGCACTGCATGCGCTCCTCCTCGATGTGCATCGCGTCGACCAGCTGGTGCTGGCGATCTTCATCGACCAGGGTCATGAGACCTTTCTCAACATTATGGTCTTCGAAGAACTGATCTTCAACTTCAACAACTATATCTACTAAGGCATTACCTATGCCGTAAACGTCATATTTCTTACTCATGGGAATAGTCTCTGATTTGGAGCTTTTAAGAATCAGGGCGCAAAACTATATGAATTATTGAGTTAGAAATAATTTTTGAGGAATTGCTGAAGTGGTTCAAATTGACTCTGTCAACTAAGGTCAATTTGAACCAGTTCCCTTTTTGTCTTGACACAAAAAGGGACAAAAAAGTCAAGAAAATTCAAAGCTGGCCATCCCAATACCAACCTTGCCCCGCTGAATTTTCGTCCCTCCCGTCTAGATGGAAAGCCTGCTGAGCTGATTAGTGTACTTGTCCGAATCAGAAAAGGTAGATTAAACTATCTTAACTCAGCAGCCCGATCCGGGTAGTCGGTGATGATCCCATCTACACCCCAATCAATAAGCATTTTCATATCCTCGATTTCGTTGACTGTCCATGGGATGACCAGCACATTTTGCTGATGTAAGTAGTCAACATCCTCAGCGGAGAGATCTTTGTACCATGAACTGTATATATCAGGAGTAAATCCTAGAGTGGAGATATTCTGAGCGGGCGTCTCCTGATTCTCAATCAACGCCGCTAGCTGCACATCTGGGTAAGTTTCATTGAAGTGACGCAGTACCCTAAAATCGAAGCTCTGTATGGTGATGTATTTCCAATCAACTTTACCATCAATGAATTGAAAGACCAGGTCAGAAAAAGCTGCTGGAGCAGGATGAAACTTCTCATCACCCTCCGGCGAGCTCTTGATCTCAATGTTGTAGTTGATGGTGGAGCCTTTGAGTTGCTGATTGACTACATCGAAGAGCTCAGCAAGGGTGGGTTTAGTGACGCTCATCGCCTTCTGCTCCAGGAACCTTGGATTGCCTTGGCTACCGCAATCAAACTGTTGTACTTCGGCCAGGGTCATCTGATAAATATTGAACTCGCGTTCATCCTCCTCAGTGATCGTCTGCCCTGATGAATCGGTGCAAATACTATGGTTCATCCATGGTTCATGAGAAACGACCAGTTCACCATCAGCAGTGACAGCCAAGTCGAGCTCCAATGTGGTGACTCCATACTCTAGTGCCTTGAGAAATGCAGGAATTGTATTTTCCGGTAGGAGACCTCTCGCCCCTCTATGACCTTGAATATTCAGCTGATCAGATAACCGTTGAGGCTTATCACTACAAGACAATAGCAACCCGAATATAAGTGTGAATAATATTAATCTCATGGTAGTTTTTTGGACTCCTGATAGCTCAATAAAATAAAGACGAACACTATCACCGACACGATTACGAAGGGTATCATTAGCGCTTGCTGAAAAAGAAACTTGTAGGTCAATGCCCCCCAGGCACCACCGATCAGTGGGCCAATAACAGGTATGCTGGCGTAGGTCCAATTGGAGGGCCCTTTTCCAGCTATGGGCAAAAAGAAGTGCGCCAGGCGCGGGCCTAAATCCCTTGCGGGGTTGATGGCATAGCCCGTAGTGCCTCCTAAGCTGATGCCTATGGCTACAATCAGACCTCCGACGACTAAGGGGTTGAGTCCTTCGGTAAACTGATTAGCCCCAATAAACATCAAAGCAAAAAGCAATATGAATGTGCCAGAAATCTCGCTGACAAGGTTGGAAAATCTGGAGGTAATAGCCGGGCCAGTGGCAAATACGCCTAGCTTACTGGCCTGATCTTCGGTCTCCTTCCAATGTGGCATATAGTGTACCCACACAGTGGTCGCTCCAAGAAAAGCTCCGATGAACTGAGCGAAAATGTATCCTGGCACATCTGCCCATGGAAACTCTCCAGCCACGGCCAGTCCAACTGTTACCGCCGGGTTGATGTGAGCACCACTGAAGCTACCTACTGCATAAATCGCCAGTGTGACTGCCAACCCCCAGCCCACGGAGATTACAATCCAATCAGACCCATTGGCATATGATTTTTTAAGGGTGACACCTGCATTTGCTCCACAGCCAAGGCTGATCAATACAAAGGTGCCTATGATTTCGGCTAAATATGGGTTCATTGTCGTTAGGTTCGTGATGAAAATGATTGATTCGTTGATCTAATATGCACGCCATTGCCTAGGTTAGCCCGTCAGCAACAACATTATGAACTATACAGCAATAAAAAACTTTTTATTCATTTTTCCATTGATCTGCTTCGTCGGGTGCAAAGAACCGGAAGCACCAGTGCTCAAGGAGATCAGAAATATCAAAGTGGGCAATGTGCTCAACAATGAACTTTACGTATCTGGTGAGGCTGTGATTATCAACCCTAACTCCTTCAAAGCTATGCTCAATGAAATCGATCTGAACGTGAGCATCGATGGTCAACAAATAGCGGTAATCGAAGAGGAGTCCGAGTACCTGATCCTTCCCAATGAAGATTCGCCGATTCCGCTAAGAGGCCGTATTGACCTACGGGCTGTAGAAAAGATCATGAATAAGCAGGGGCTGAAAATACTACTGGGCGAGGAGCTGCCTATACAATTTGAAGGTATGGCGCATGCCAAGGTAAAGGGCGTCAACATGAAGATTCCTATTCGCTTTAGTGATCGGATCAATCTGAGGAATATTAGACTGTAGATGGTTCCCGATAGTTATCGAGATGGTATTAGGTATCAAGTATTAGGAACTGGTACAACTCAAGCTGCATTTAATGTAGTCTCAAGCCACCAAAAACGCAGCTCCGAATACACCAGCACTGTCGCCCAGCTTAGGTTTTACGATTGGAGTACTGAAGGTCGGGTTAAACACATGCTTACGTACCTCTTGCAATCCATCAGAATATAGCAAATCAATGTTGCCTACACCTCCTCCAATCACAATGACATCAGGGTCGATGATATTCACCAAATTGGCTATGCCAAGACCGAAAAAATGCGTGAGCCTGAGCATCGTCTTGACAGCAAAGTCGTCACTCCGTCCACTTGTATAGCGATGATATATTTCTTTGAGTGTGACCTCTACCCCACTAATGTCCTGATAGAAGCGCTCTAGTGCAGGGCCCGCTAATATACGCTCCACGCACCCCGTATCACCGCAATAGCATTTGCCTCCTGAAGCATCCAGAAAGCTGTGTCCCCATTCGCCCCCAATGCCTTGTCTGCCGTTGATGACCTTACCGTTCACGACCAATCCGCCACCTACACCTGTGCCCATGATCACACCAAATACTACCTCGGCATCAGGCGCTATATCCTGCACTACACCCATCTTGGTTTCTGCTAAGGCGAAGCAATTCGCATCATTTGCCAATGCCACTGGAATGCCCAGGAGTTGCTGGATATCGTCCCTGAAAGGCTTCCCATTGAGATGCTGAGAGTTGCAGTTCTTCAAAAGTCCGGTACCCGGGTCTGTAGAGCCCGGAGTACCAATACCGATCTTGTCAGGATAGTGACCTACCTCACTTTCGAGAATCTGCACCAGCTTCTTGATCTGGCCGAGCACATGCTCATAGCCATGCTCAGCTTCTGTCGCTATTCTTTGCCGGATGAGTACTTCCGGTGATTGTGCGCTTTCGAGTACCGCACCTTCGATTTTTGTGCCCCCAAGATCGACTCCCCAGATTGCCATAGGTATTCTGTTTAGGTAATAGTTGATACAGGCGTACGAATGGTTTCAGTATACGTTCGTACCATCGTAATATACAATATTGATCAAGTGCTAATCAAGCAACTACCGATTAATCTGATCAAGCACGGCTTCCTTGGGGAAACCTACCATCGTCAAACTGGCCGGCTCATGATAGGTGCTCCTTCTTTCCACCACAGTGCTTTCAGCCTATTGTTGCGTAATCCAGTAGAACTCGTAGGGCTCGAGCCTGAGTTCATAGTTTGAAAAGTCAAGTGCTGTATTGCGCACTTTGTCCCGTACACCCGCCCGCATATCAAAGCCAAGGTTGATCATCAGATCGAGGTACAGCGACTCAGGGTGGTCGTTGAGGTTAGCTACCGCGAATGTCTTCTCATTGTCCGATACCCTTACGTACCCGAATAAATGCTCATTGTGGCAGTTGATCAGATGACAGTTATCATTATCTGCAAACTCAGGTGAATCTTTGCGGATCTTGAGAAGTTGGCTAAGGCTTTGGAAGACCTGATGCTCCACTGTTCCCTTCTTCTTTCTCAGGTCCGCACGCTTCCAGTCCATCCTGGGGCGATGCACCCAGCGGTTGTCATGCTTATGCTCTTCGTTTTGCTGATAAGCATAGTCGTTCAATGTCGCCAACTCATCTCCAGCGTAGAGCAGCGGTATCCCTCCGAAAGAGATGATAATGCTATGCAGCAATATGATCCGCTTGATTGCCAACTCTTGCGCTGCTTTATCGTTCTCGTGTAATGCTCGCTCCAGGCCTACCAATGAAGCCAACGACCCGCTGATCCTGGCCGTGCCATTGCTTTTGTCTTCCATGAAAGGCAACCCTCTTGCAAAAGACCAATCAATTCTTCCTGTTAAGAAATTGGTCAGAAACCCTCTGTGCGTCCAGGCGTCATAGCCCGCCATTTGCGCATGACCGTCCTCATAACCCAATCCTATATCGTCATGACACCTTACGTAATTGAGCCATGTGGTGCCTCTGGGTTTGCGAGGTATCTGATCCAGAGATACGGATATCAGCTTGTTGCTCTTGGTTGCTACACTATCCCAAAGCAGGGTCATCAAAGTCGCGTTGTAGGCAATATCACATTCGTTGCTGACGGTCTGCGTATGACCGAAATAGCGCACAATCTGGTGCGGCGCTACAATAGCTTCTGCCAGGAAGATCGTGCCCGGAGCGACTATCTGCGCACATGCTTTCATGGTCTGAATCAGTATATGCGCTTCGTCCAGGTTTTGGCTGTCCGTACCGATTCGCTTCCACATGAAGGCCAGTGCATCCAGTCGAATCACATCGATCCCCTGATTGGCCAGGAAGAGGATCACATCGATCATCTCAATGAGCACGGCCGGGTTAGTATAGTTGAGGTCCCATTGGTAGTTGTTAAAGACGGTCATCACCCACTTACCCATTTCTTCATTGTAGGTGAAGTTGCCCGGAGCTGTCTCTGGAAAAACCTGTGGCAGGGATCGCTCAAACTGATCAGGAATATTGCGATCCTCATAGCAGTAGAAATAATCCTGATATTGGCGATCTCCGGCTTTTGCCTTTTTTGCCCACTCATGCTCTTCGGACGTATGGTTGACTACCATGTCCATCATGAGGTACATCCCCTTTCTATGAAGGTCTTTGGCCAGTCCGTTCACATCGGACATGGCGCCATATCTGGAATCAACTTTACGATAGTTAGACACAGCATAGCCACCATCGCTCTTGCTTGCGGGGGACTCAAGTACTGGCATGACATGCAGCAGGTTGATCCCCAGCTCCTCGAAATAATCCAGCTTCTGGCGAAGGGTGGGCAGATCACCACAGAAGCGATCGACGTAAAACATCATGCCCGCGATTTGCTCACTTACAAACCAGTCGGGCTGTCGCTCCCGTTCGAGATCAGATTTCTTTAGTGCTTTGTCCCTATCGGAATAGGCTTTTGACAGCACATCAACCAGTTTGCCTATCTGATCATTCAGGTCTTCACGTTGACCGTAGAGCCTTAGGAAGTTGTTTCGGATGACGCTTAAGTTAGCCGCCAGGCGGGTCTGAAAATGAATATCCAGCTTGGGCTTGTTAAACAAGCGGTCTACCAGAAATGTCTGTGAATTAGGATCGTACAAAGGAATTGACAGTTTAAAATTTATAATTGAAGACTAGTCTTTGCAATACAAGAGAAAAGCTCATTGCGCTTGACATAACTTTGCGATGGTCTTTATTCGATTCATAGCATCAATCATAGAGGTCACTCAAAATTGGCCGCTAGCTTGAGGCTTTTTTCAAGCTCCTCCATTTCCTGCTGCCGGCGTTTCTTTTTCCAACCAAAATAGCTTTTGAGGTCCTTCATGATCGGTTTTATCAGCGGCTCAATCGTAGGCAAGTTGAAGTAGAGGCGACCCGTACGGCGGTTGAAAAAGTCCATGGCCGTATGTACCATCTCGTGATGCACTGTATACCAGAGCTCTGCCCTGCCCAACCTCACTAATGGGTCTTTATCTTTATAAGCGGACATTTGCTCAACAATCAATT
The DNA here is from genome assembly GCA_965229505.1 of Cyclobacteriaceae bacterium. Classification (GTDB taxonomy): domain Bacteria; phylum Bacteroidota; class Bacteroidia; order Cytophagales; family Cyclobacteriaceae; genus UBA6059. The sequence goes on along the minus strand of OZ245881.1, from coordinate 2,403,065 downwards.
CACTCTGCTTACCATAGTTGGAGACAAGGTATTGTCCGTAGTAAGGTTCAATGCCCTCCTTGCCCAGTTTTTTGGCCAGTTCATCAGCGTACTTATTTACTTCCTTAGATCCCTCGAATGGGCCTCCGGAAATTACTATCTCATCCGTTTTGCCCTTAGCTACCTCAATTTTGTGATCCTCTTCAAATTTTTCCGATAGTAGATCAAGGATACGCTCAGCCATTTTGCGGTAGCCAGTGAGCTTACCGCCAGCTATCGAAATCAAACCGGTATCTGACAAGAATATCTCATCCTTTCGCGATAGCTCAGAGGCAGACTTGCCCTCCTCTTCGATCAAAGGCCTGAGTCCTGCCCAGCTCGATTCGACATCTGCGATAGTCAGATTGACGGTAGGGAAGGTATTGTTCGTCGCATCCAGCAGATACTCAACATCCTCGACGTTGGATCTGACATCATTGATATCACCACTGTAGTCGGTATCTGTAGTGCCGATGTAGGTGACCTTGTCACGCGGGATGGCGAAGATCATGCGACCATCAGGCACGTCGAAGTACAGGGAATGCCTGACTGGTAATCTCTTATGCGGTACCACGATATGCACTCCCTTGGTCAGGTGCAGCTTCTTTCCTTTGAAGCTGTGGTTCTTTTTGCGGAGTGTGTCGACCCACGGGCCAGCGGCGCTCACCACATATTTAGAGCTGACCTCAAACTCCTCATCGGTAAGTCGGTCCTTGCACTTCATACCTATCACCTTGGCACCATCATAGATGAAGTCAACACCTTCCACATAGTTGATCGCATCGGCTCCATGTGCTACTGCTGTCTTCAACACCTCCACAGTAAGGCGCGCGTCATCCGTACGGTACTCCGCGTAGATCCCACCACCTTCGAGAATGCTTTCATCCAGCAGCGGCTCTATGGCCAGGGTCTCTTCCTTGGAAAGCATCTTGCGCTGATCCGCCTTCTCCACACCAGCCAGTACATCATATACCATCAGACCGACACTGGTGGCTACCTTTCCGAAAGTGCCGTCCTTGATCATAGGAAGGAGCATCTTCTCTGACTTGACCAACTGAGGCGCCAGGCGATGTACAATCGCTCGCTCTCGTCCTACTTCGCGTACCAGGGCGATCTCAAACTGCTTGAGGTAACGCAGACCTCCATGAATCAATTTGGTGGACTTGCTACTCGTGCCCGAGGCAAAATCCTTCTTTTCGATCAGCATGGTCTTCAAACCCCGGGAGGCTGCATCGAGGGCAATTCCTGATCCGGTAATGCCCCCACCGATCACGATGAGATCGTACGATGTTGATTTCAATTTATTGATCAATTCGCCCCGGTTGAGGGATGAAAAAAGATGAGTATCCATGATGATTGCTAGCTAAGCCAGTTAAGTGTTCGTTCGACAGCTTTCTTCCAGCCGGTGTATAATTCATTCCTTTTGGCAACATCTATTTCAGGGGTGAATGTTCTGTCGATTGCCCTGTTTTTCATGATATTTTCCTTCTCCCAGATGCCCGCTTTAATCCCGGCCAAATAAGCAGCCCCCATAGCGGTAGATTCGATCACTTCCGGTCGTTCGACGCTCGCACCGAGGATGTCGGACTGGAACTGCATAAGCATATTATTGGCGCATGCCCCTCCGTCTACTTTGAGTGTGGTAAGCTCTATGCCTGAGTCCTCCTGCATGGCTAGCAATACGTCTTTGGTCTGGTAAGCCAGCGACTCCAGCGTGGCTTTGATGATATGGTTCTTACCAGAATCGCGGGTCAGGCCGAAGATGGCACCCCGAGAGTACATGTCCCAATACGGAGCACCGAGTCCGGCAAATGCCGGAACGACATAGACTTCATCAGAGTCCCCTGCTTTGCTGGCGAAGTACTCAGAGTCTGAGGCACTATCGAGCATCTTCATCGAGTCACGCAACCATTGAATCGCAGCACCGGCAATGAAGATACTTCCTTCCAATGCATAGTGGACTGTCCCATCCGCAGTAGCTGCCATGGTCGTCAGCAGTCCATTCTTGGAGTACTGGAGCTTCTCTCCCGTGTTCATCAGCATGAAGCAGCCTGTGCCATAGGTATTCTTAGCCGTACCAGGCTCAAAGCACGCTTGCCCGAAAAGAGCCGCCTGCTGATCACCGGCAATACCCATAATAGGAATCTTAGCGCCCTTAAAATCCAGGTCACCATAGTGATAGGAAGAAGGCTTCACTTCCGGAAGCATGGTTTTTGGTATCGCTAATCGTGTCAACATCTTCTCATCCCACTCCAGCTTACTGATATCGAAAATCATTGTGCGTGAAGCATTGGTGTAGTCGGTCACGTGCACGTCCCGATTGGTCATGTTCCAGATGAGCCAGGAATCAATAGTCCCAAAGAGTAGATTACCTGCCGCGGCTTCCGCTTTAGCGCCTTCTACATTCTCAAGTATCCAGTTGATCTTGGTAGCAGAGAAATAGGAATCAATGACCAAACCTGTGGTCTTCTTCACATACTCTTCCAAGCCCTCTTTCTTGAGGTCATCGCAGAGACCAGAAGTTCTTTTGTCCTGCCAGACTATGGCATTATGAACGGGCTCTCCGGTAGTCTTGTCCCATACCACTGCCGTTTCGCGCTGATTGGTAATACCAATAGCTACTACCTCATCTGGCTTGACATTGTTGTTCTTCAGGACATTGGCAAAGACATCCATTTGAGACTTCCATATCTCCATGGGGTCGTGCTCTACCCATCCCGCTTTTGGGAAGATCTGTGTGAACTCTCGTTGGTCAACCCCAACGATGCTGCCTTTTTCGTCAAAAAGTACGGCGCGACTGCTGGTCGTGCCCTGGTCAAATGCTACTATGTATTTGCGTGCCATCTATTTCTAGTTTTGGTTAGCCCAATCCCGACACGTAGCACCCAAGGGCTAGTGACAGGACAAGCATATTAATAAGAAACTGACAAAAAACCGCAGCATTTTGGGGGCGTGAGTGCCAACCCTGAAATGTAAACGATTGTATGTTGAATTTTTTTCAAAAAGGTTCCTGAAAGACCCTACCGGGAAACGATCGGGATGATTTGGTGGGTGCGGTTTATCGAGGTGAAGGGTGACCTTCCAGAATGAGTCGCGGGAATTCATCAATGCACGATTGAAAAGTGACACTCGAAGGAGTAGTAATGGTCATAGCACAGCGTCACTTCGACCAGAATGCGAGTGCCAACTCGCATTAAGTGGAGAAGTCCCATAGACAAGGGTGGAATGATTCGGCGTACACAGCAGTACTGCAATCAATAGGAGACTTCCCGCCTCATCGGCGGACAGGCTCGGCTATCCTGCATTTAGCGCGAATTGACAAGAGTTTAGGGACTTTTACAGCTAGAGTCGGGGGACTTCTCCGCTCAGTCGTCGCGCTGCTCCTCCTTCGGTCGAAGTGACGCGGGTATAGGGGGTTTGGTAGTTAGGAACAAATGGATTGGAGGAGCTGATATCAAGGCAAACAGCGTCACTTCGACCGGAGTTTTCGCATAGCGAATACGAAGCGGAGAAGTCTCATAGACAGGGGTAGAACGGTATCGGTGTACGCAACAGTACTCAGCTATAGGAGACTTCCCGCCTCATCGGCGGACAGGCTCGACTCAGTCGTCGCTGTGCTCCTCTCTCGGTCGAAGTGACGAGGGTTTAGGAGCATTTCAGGAAGGCTAAATACTCGTTCACCGAACGTAATCTCCATACGATGGATACCAGCACACCACGCAAGTCATGCTGTTAGGCATCTTATGCGACCAGAAAGTCAAGACTCATGCCAAGAACATAACCTCTGGTAAGGGCCCCTAATAAGTGAAATGGCTACCTATCTCATAATCATCCACTAGGAGAATTACCTAAAATTGATGCCTAATTCCCTCAGAATACAATTTGATCTTAGAATCGAATAATTATTCATATTATTCTTTCTTTATCACCTTGACATTTAGCATAATAAAACCCACTTTCATTTCACCAGTTAATTCATTACCCGAGCTAATACCCATTCCAAAGAGATAAATAGACCTGCCAGGGCTAATCAGATGAGTCTGTCTGATCACGGTACTTTGTTGCTCCTTGAGTACACGAAGAGAAAAAATAATTTACTAACAGAGTTACCTATTGATCGATTGATCATAAAGGTTTCAAATCCACCTAGTGCTTAGGTGATTGGCAACCTTAACATTAAAAGACAATGTGTTAAATGGGCTTCTTATCAAAAATATTTGGGGGTGGGCTTCAGGGTATCCTAATGGGTGCTGACAAGATCATCAGTAAGTTCAAACTGAGCCCTTCTGAGAAGCAGCAGTTTCAGCTGGAGATGGAGGCATTGCTTCAGCGACAGGAAACTGAGCTAGAGGAAACCTACCGTCAGGAACTCACGGCCAAAATGGAGATAATGAAGGCAGAGCTCGCGCAGGGTGATACCTACACCAAAAGAGCGCGACCAACCATCGTTTATATGGGCCTGGCTTTCATACTACTAGAGGTGCTGGGCCTTAGGCATCTCGTCTTATCCTTGGTATATGACGCTGCTAGCTCCAACTACGTAGAAATCATGGCCAACTCCAATGATGTATTTGAGTACTTCCTTATTGCCTGGGCGAGCGTGGTAGGCGTCTACGGTGTAGGACGCACAGTTGAAAAAACCGGTGTACGCAACAAAGTGGTGAGTGCCATCACGGGATCTAAACCTAACGATACGGCAGTAGGGTGAAGATCGAAGAGCACATACTGACCGGCACCAATGTGACACAGCAAGCCACTCCCAATATCAGCGGCAAATTCTCCGCAGGTAAGCCGGATACCATCATCATCCACTTCACTGGCGGAAGGTCAGCACAGTCATCAGCAGACTGGCTATGTAACCCAGATGCCAAAGCCTCCGCCCACCTTATTGTGGGTAAAAAGGGCGAGGTAATCCAATTAGCCCCCTTTGATACCATTACATGGCATGCTGGTAGAAGTAGCTGGCAAGACCGGTCGGGACTCAACGCCTATAGCATCGGGATAGAGATCGATAATGCAGGTAAACTAGAGCAGCGCGAGGAAGGGTACTACACTTGGTTTGGCACCCAGGTGCCCAATGCCCAGGTCACCAAAGCTATTCATAGAAACGAGACTGATCCCGCCTACTGGCAGGCCTTCACCGAAGAACAAATCAATACCACCCAAGAACTCTGCGCACTCTTGATGCAATACACCTCCATCAGCTGGATACTTGGTCATGAGGAGATCTCGCCTGGCCGTAAAGTCGACCCAGGACCTGCGTTTCCATTAGACAAGCTGCGTAACCAACTGCTCTACAGTGATCGTGAGCAAGACAATTCCATAGCCTTCGATGATCTCGCAACCAATAATAATGAAACTCAGGGGTATGTAGCCGCTGATCTGCTCAACATCCGGTCAGCTCCCAATAGCTCAGCGTCTAAAGTAGCTCCTCCTTTGAAAAAAGGCACCCTAGTCAAAGTACTGGAGGAAAGCGGCGGCTGGAGTAAAGTGGTGGTGGAGACCGAGGGGTGGGTCTACAATCAATTTTTGAAATCAAACAAATGAAGATGAAAGATTTATTCCTAGTCATAATTGTTCTTGCCCTGGCAAACTCCATTGTAGCCCAAGATATACCGATTATTGAATACGATGAGGATAAAGAGAGCTTGAAAAGCGGGTTGCCTTATGATAAACCGTTCATCATTAAAGTCCCTTATGTCGAGGATTTAATGTACGTGAATTATTTACAAGTTAGAAATGGACGTAACTGGCATCAAGAAATTAAAAATCAATTCGATAAAAAGAAGACTCCTGAAGTCAATCAACTTGACCAAGGGCTAATTCGACCAATTAAAGAAGGCGAGAAAAGATACCACTATTTGCATTTCAATGAGAAACATACTCTTAAGCCCAATAAAGACTATGCCATAATTATCAATAGGGTTGATCTTCAGGGAATAAAACTTATAGATAAGTATTTTGATAACGATACTATAGCCACTGCCGGGTGGGCCAAAGAACTCGATAAGCTGGATAGCATACAAAGGCGTAGCTTCGGTTTTAGCTACACCTTGCCAAGATTTAAAATTGATTCTAGCGATAACAAGAATAGTATAAATCAGGTAGATAGTTTGTTTAAAAAGAATCCCAAGTTATACGAAAAGTACGTTGAATGGGAGTTATTGAGTGATTCTCTCCAAAGGTTTGTCAATAATTTCGAGATTTCAACTGACTGGGTAGAAACCTTCAAATGCATAATCTATGACACTCTCAAAACAAATTGTTCTTACTGTCCTGATCTGAATTCGTTAGTAAGATTGTCTTCACTGAATAAGAATCAAATTCAAGAATTAGTAAATGGCAACACTACAATCATAACGGAGGTCCCAAAAAATAACTATGAAGGACGAATCAGCAATATCAAGGAAACGTTAAATGCCCTTGAAGCCACTTTCTATAGGATAAATGTTCTTGCATTATCTGATCAGTGCCCTAAGGCTTCAATTGAGCCCATCAAAAAAGTAAATGAAGCACTGGCACACACACTAAAACTCCTAGAAAAGATTAATGATACTAGGAAAGTGATCATCCAAACGATAACGTCCCAATTTTTTAATGTACCTGTCAGCATAAATGCGACCACTTCGGTTTTTAATGCAATCGCTAGAGGCAAGGCTCGTATTATCCCAGACTTTGGTTTGGCAGCTTATGGTTTTCAGGAAGATTTTACAGGTTTCACTCCCTACTTAGGTGTACATTTCAACTTTGTCCCTATTGACAAAAGCATTCCATGGAGGAAATATCCTAAGAAGAACATCAAACATTATACGTCTGCAATGTTAGGGTGGACCTTAGCAGGCCTTAGTGAAGAAGGTAAGCGAGAAGATCTTTTCAACAATCAATCTTTCCTATTGGGTGTCGGAATTAAACCCTACTCTCATGTTATTCAGATTACCGGAGGGGTCATACTCTTTAATAGAATAAACGAAAACCCTGTGATTAGTAACAAAGATTTGACTGCCACACCTTTTGTAGGAATTTCGATAGATGCCGAACTCAAAGATCTCCTAGACGGAATTATTGGAATATTTAAATAAAATTCGATGAAAAAGCTATTTGCTCTTATTCTTGGACTACAAACCTCTTGTTCTTTCTATTTCGAGGATGAATATAGTTTTGAAAAACTCCCTCTAGATGAGATTGTTGAGGACATTTCATATAGCAAGCCGGATATGATAGCTAATGGATCAGATACTGCTATTGTCTATGTTGTCGTAAATGAGGACGCAGATGACTCTTTGGCCAAAGTGAAGCTTGAAACAACAAAGGGTACTTTTGTTGCCAACGGCACCAAAAAAATTGAAGGTAATCCAAAGGTTGGAATACTAGATGGCAAAAAGCAAAGATTCTTCTCAACAATTCTAAAGTCTGACTTGAAAGCAGGTACAGCTACGGTGGTTGCCGAAGTATCTACTATTCGAGAGGTTTCTGCGATAGAATTTCGAAAAAATCTGCCTACGGAAATAGAGGTTATTCCTTCAACTCTTGGTATTTCACCCAGCTTTAATTCAGAAATTAGTGTAACTGTTTTGCTTAAATCTGATAAAGGTGCTGTATCATCCAATCACCCGTTTGAATTGGAAGCATTAGACGAGCAAGGATATGCCATAGGTACTTTTAGAGTGAAGGTGACCCAGTGTGATAGTAGCGAGTGTATCTCGCAATACACAGTTGCACCGGATACTGCACATACCGGAATTATAGAACTTAAGGCTAGCACAATAGGCATTAACGGCCAAATATCTAATTCAGTCAATATCTACTCAATTAAATAATATGAACATGTCAAAATTTGAAAAAATCAGTGATGAGCACATTACCAAAGAATTTGAAAATGCTCTTAATGGGGCTCTTAAAAGCCTCAACATAGAAGGGAGTATAGTCTTCGATCGAATCATTTTGCAAAAAAAAGACAATTCCGATTGTAAAAAACCTGTCCTCGAACGTGATGAAAATGGGAAGCTGGTATGCCGATGGGTGGATTGTTAAACGATTTTTCTTCTACAAATAGGCCCAAATGAAAAGCTCCCGCACCATCGCCAACAAAGTCTACAAGTATGTCCATAATCAGGATGTGACCATAAAGACCAATCTGACAGGTCGAGCAGAAGAGACGGACTTCTTCAGGCTAGATAAGGATGGTATGATGACCGTGCTCGGCAGTCATGAAAATGGATATGCCTGGGACGGCTGCTCTCCGAAGTGGCATTTCCTGCATTTAGTAATGGGAACACCAGATGGAAAGTTGGACTATAGTACTGAGAAGCCCATCACCTATTATGCCTCTATGCTTCATGATGCGATATATCAGTATAAAGATAAGCTGCCAATCAGTCGTGCAGAGGCGGATAAAATCTTCCTAATCATCTTGAAAGACGCGGGGTTCATGTGGTCATCTCTTTACTATCGCGCGGTTGTGCTCTTTGGAGGGCTTTATGGAAGCTGGTTGAAGTCTAAATCAACAGTCAAAATCAAAATCCAAGAAACTTCGTGGGGAATCACTTCCACTCACCCAAAATGATAGCCCACACCTACATAATGCCAACCGATCCTTCCAAAATCACTGACAGTCAGAACAAAATTATCAACTACCGCCACAGAATGACTCACCACCGTTACACTCTCACTGCCGACCCTTTCAAAACGACTTCCGACTGGTCAGGAATCATTTTGCAGTGGTGGTATACCATTTTGCAGAGGTGGTCAATGCTGCTGTCAGCTTCGGGCACCTTTTTTTATCCATTTACTTCTAAATCTTATATACCATGAAAGATCGCACTATCGCGGGCAAACTACTTTTTGCCCAAAATGCTCTGGAAAATGCGAAGACCATTACCTCAGAGCTCGCCGCTTTTGGCTATGATGAAGCCAAGCTCCAAGAAGGAGAAGCATTACTCACCCAGGCTTCTGACCTTCATAACAAACAGATGACAGAATATGGTGAGCAGTTCGCCGCTACGGATGAGTTAAATCTAGCTCGGGCCAATGCTAACAAGAGCTACTCCACCCATTTGAAAATCGCACGCATCGCATTAAGAGACAACAAAACCGCAGAGGCTAGCTTACAGCTTTCTGGTAAGCGTAAAGAATCTTTCTCAGGATGGTTATCTCAGGCTAAGGCCTTCTATTCCAATGTCCACTCAGGAGATGGGACATTACCTGCCATGGCGCAATTCGGTATCGATCAAGCCAAGCTGGAGAGTGCTCAGGCAGAAATATTAGCGTTAGAGGCCAAGCTATCAGCCCAGCTCAAAGAAAAAGGAGAAGCGCAAGCCGCTACTCAGGAGCGGGATGCAGCCTTAGACGAACTGCAAGACTGGATCAGCGATTTTGTCGCGATAGCAAGGATCGCCCTTGAAGATCAACCGCAGTATTTGGAAATGTTAGGGATTGTAGAACCATCTTAAAACACAACTATTATGAAAAAAGCAAACTTAAACCCACCATCAAATGATTTCAGCTTATCGGGATCATCAGAAATTTCAGTTGAACGGCTGGCCCAAGATGACGAGCCATTGTATACCGGAAGATATATCGCAAGTCTAAGGGAAGGAGCCACCGACTCACGCAATCTTCAAAAAGTAATTTCTGATAAGGCGGGCATACTCATGGCCATGGATAGCGATTATAATCAGGCCTACATTACAGAGGACGACCTTGGCTCTGCCAACGCCCTCATCTTTGATGATTTGGGTATCGCGCTAATCTCCCCCGATGAGGGGCAACTGAGCATAATGGAAGACAATGCCACCGACTACATTGTCGAGCCTGAGCAGATCATGTATGCCCCCGATCCTATCGTGATGGCCGGAGCTGAGGCCACATTCGGATTAGACCTGACCAAGGTCGTAGGTAGCAGCTATTCTGGTAAGGGGATCAAGGTGGCAGTACTGGATACAGGTATGGATCTAAAGCATCCTGACTTCAAAGGGCGTACGATAATACACCAGAGCTTTATAAGCGGTGAGTCAGTACAGGATGGAAACGGTCACGGCACCCACTGCATAGGTACCGCATGCGGAGATACTGACAACAGCGGGATGAGATACGGTATTGCCAAAGATGCTGAGATATATGCGGGTAAGGTGCTGAGCAATGCGGGTAGCGGTTCTCAATCGGGAGTACTCAACGGAATGTCATGGGCCATCAAGAGCAAATGCGACATTATCTCAATGTCTTTGGGTTCTAGGATATTTCCCGGACAAGGCTACAGTCCTGCATATGAGCGAGTTGCAAAAATTGCTCTTGAAAACAATACCTTAATCATCGCCGCGGCAGGTAACGAAAGTAGACGTCATCAGGGAATTTTCAGTCCTGTGGGTAGCCCCGCTAACTGTCCGAGCATACTAGCAGTAGGAGCAATAGACGCACAGCTCAATATGGCCCATTTCTCCAACAGGTCGATTAATCCCACTGGTCAGGTCGACATAGCCGCACCGGGGGTCAACATCTACTCATCATGGCCTATGTCAAAAAGGTATCGAACCATTTCGGGTACGAGTATGGCCACACCTCATGTAGCAGGTATCGCCGCACTCTACAGAGAAAAAACCCCCTCTATCTCCGCTAAAGAATTGTGGTGGCACCTGTCGCTTAACGCCAGGCGGCTTATGCAAACGGCTTCAGATGTAGGTGTCGGTCTGGCAATTGCCCCGTGAATCGACTAACTTTCTTCTAAAGAATCCAGTCATGATCAAAAATGTCATAATTACGGTAAAGGAAAGTGCGATTGATGAGCTCAAGGAAGGGCTACTAGAGCAAAGACTATCCACTTTTCAAACCAAAAATATGATACAAGATATGGGATTGATTATGGGACAGGTAGAAGAAAGTCAAATAGCCGCTTTGAAACAAGATCCAATAGTAGAGTCTGTTGAAGAAGACCAAAGCGTACAATTACCTCCTCCTTCATCTGAGATTCAGTAGGAATCCAGCGTGACCAGATGCGTCATGAATTGATGTGGGTTGAAATCAAATTTTCTTATTTAACCAAACCTCCCATTATCATGGAAAACGTACCCGAATGGCTAGGTGTGTTCATTGTCCTAGCCCCAATAATTATTTTTTCTCTTGTCATGCTTGTCATTCGTGCTCGCTTGCGCGATGCGGATGTTGGGCTGGCCGACCTACTGGCAGAAACTGAGGTAGTTGTTGCCAATCAGAACAATGCCCAAGAGGCAATTGCAGCTGGAGAGGAAGCAGCCCCTCCAAGTCCAAAGCACAGTACCAGCCGGTTGATCCTATTTTTATCAGGAATTACTAGCCTCATACTTGGTGTCTGTATCACTACCTTTTATTTCTACATGAATATTTACTGTATCTCTTGCAACACCGGGATGGACCTCACAGATTTTACTAATGTACTATTGGCACTGGGTATTGGTGTTGTCCCTTATGCGGTGAATCAGGCTAAAAAGTTCAGGTTATGAAAGCCATTACCTTTTGGATAGCCATCCTGATTGCGCTATCCGCTCATGCCGATTATCTCATGGTCAACCGCAATACCACGATTAAGACCCAGCCTGTGAGGGGTGCTGCTAAAGTGATTGGTGGTGAGTTGAAGGCAGGTGAACTCCTTGAGCTGCTGGATAGCGCTAAACAGACCAACGCGCACTACCGTGTGAAAATCATGGGCACTAGTATTGAAGGTTGGATTTACCGTTCGCTAGCGCGCAAAATGCCCGGAGAGTTGCCCCGATTTCTTGCGGACGCTGAGGGAGTAGAAGTACATATCGTCGATGTGGGTGCCGGGCTGGGTTGCATCATCAGGACACCCGATGACAAATACATCATCTATGATGGCGGCAATGGACATCATGTACATAAGTACCTTCGCTCCATTTATCCTACCGGAAATGATATCGAGCTGGTGATCGCCAGCCATACCGACTCTGATCATTGGGAGGGGTTCGAGCCCATAGCACGTGATTACAATATCAAAAATGCGCTCATTACCAGCTACCGGCCAGATGGCCTGCCCACTACCGTCGAAAACGGTAAAAAAGCACTTGAGCAGGAACCAGGCATATACCTGCGTGACTTGGTGGACTACCCTACTGCCCCAGACAGTATGATATATGATGACCATGGTCTTAAGCTGAGGTTTTTATCAGGTTTTGGTGACTATGACAGCTTATTCGGGGCTAAAATCCAAAAGGACGCTTCGAAGCTTCGCAATGCTGCCAGCATCGTGATCAAACTGGAATATGCTGGTAGGTCGGTCCTCTTTACCGGCGATGCTGTGGGCTTGGAGGAGTGTGAAGACAAACAGAGGTGTGACTGTGATTATACCTGCATCTCTACCGAGAAATTCTTGCTGGATACTGTTAGCCACCTATTGGAATCTGATGTCATCATCGCGCCACACCATGGCGCTCGAAATGCGAGCTGTCCCGATTTTATAGAGGCAGTCAATGCTGACTATGCCATCTTCTCGGCAGGCAATTCACACAAACATCCGCACAAGCTCACTGCGATGAACTATCAATCCTATGGAGGCATTCCCGCCGATCAGTTGCTTCGCACGGATTGAGGCCTGCTACCCATCGACACTGACAGAAACCCCTGCAACGACGAATGGCGGGGTGCCAATGCTAGTGAAAAGCTAAAGGATGGCTCCTTCGATGATCACATCAAGATCCAGATTACCAATGAGAGTCGTTTGTTTGTCAATTATTTGAAGTGAGCAAATGGAAGGCGAACCCAATTCATTTAGACCCTCAAGAGTAATTGAAGTCGCTCAAAAAATAGGTGATCAGGTCTTATCACTTCTTAGCAGACAGGATATACAAGATATTCTAAACTCTAAGCAGTTCTATTTCGATCTCGCAGAACTAGAATTTCGAACTTTCAGAAAGACGGAGTTTCCAAAAGCGGTTCTTGAAGCCGCTATGAAAGCAATTTCATATTACAAAGAGAAAAATAGGAGATCAGGAAGAATGCCTTACCAACACTTTCTGATGATATCTAAGTTTGAGCCAGAGGTTCAAGAAGTTTTTGATAGGATTGGCATGTTGGTGGCGTACATTGACCTTCAGGCATACAATAAAGATGAATGGAATCAGTACCCAGACAAACGGGTCATTGCCAAGAGTAATGTTCGGCAATTTGATTGGACCACAAACCTGATCAAATACAAACTACAGGACAATCAAATAAAAGGTTTGGCTTCAAATGTCGCTAATGCCCTAAGATTTCTATCTGACCCAGAATCTAATCTCTCCATCCTGTCGGAATCTCATAAGCTACGTATATCCGAACGGCTCTTTGGTATGAAATATCAAAAGAGCAATTTTACGGAGTTAGTTAATACGCTCTTTTCAACATTACCTATAGAACCTAGGTCAGCCGTCAACACAACTGCTCTTTATTCAAAAATATTATATGACAAGGAAATCAGAGTGCTGTGGGATCCCAAGTACTCCAAAGATGAAGGTAGTGCTTCCCTCAATTATGACTTTCAGGAAGAATCAGGGTCTCAAATTGTAACAGATGCTGACCTCTTGTCCGATAATCCATCATCAGTCGATGAACTGGGCAGGAAGGCTGTTATGGAACTGGTTTTTGATAAGGTAAGTAATCTCTGGCCAGAACTTAGTCCTAAAGACTCCTACACCATGCTTTTAAACGGTGAATGGGGCAGTGGTAAGTCGTCCATGCTACTATACCTCAAAGAGTTTCTAGAAAAAGACATATGGACGGTCGTAGAGTATAACGCATGGGCGCACCAGCACCTGGACGATCAGTGGTGGGTGCTGGTCAATAAAGTGAGTAAACAGATCTCCGATTTGCCTAATCGAGGAGATATCGCTTCCCACAGTTGGTGGAGCTTTAAGCTTCAAAATCACAATACTCTAGTTGTAATCCTCCTTGCCGCCATATTCCTCGCAAGCGGATATGGACTAGCCGATTTCTTTCTTCTGGAGGGTGATGACTTCACGCTTTATGGAAGTCTCATAGGCATACTAGGTACGATCTGGGTGACGTTCACCGGCATTGTACAAAACATTTTTAAGCGAAAAGTGAATAGCGCTACTTTGGCGACTAACCACTCCTCTGACCCTTATAAGCCGATCAAAGATCGCTTTGAAGAAGTGACGAAAGATCGGAAAGTCGCGATCTTTATCGATGATCTCGACCGATGTGAGATCAAGCCTACTGTCGAATTACTAGAAGGTATTCAGAACCTCTTTAAGCAGACCAAGGTGCTCTACGTCATCGCGGCAGATGGCAACTGGGTGAGCAACTGCTTCAATAAGAAATATGCAGAATTTCAAAATCTGGGTAGTGAAGGTCACTCAATAGGAAATCAATTCTTGCAAAAGAGTTTTCAAATGGTAGTAGATGTTCCTAAGATTGGAGCGGATCAGCATGAGGTATTATGGAAAAAATACCTCGGCATTTACAAAGAAGAAGAGGACCCTAACCAAAGTGAAAAGGAAGAATTCGACGATAAAATAGCAAAAGCCAAGACAACAGAAGACGTGCGTGCGGCTGTTCAAGGTGATACGTCTCTTGAACAACGGAAAGAAGCAGCCGCCAAAGTGGAAGAATTAATTGAAGAAGATGATCATTTATTGCTCGACTACCTTCAATGGATACCGGCTAACCCCCGTCAAATGAAGCGGTTGATCAATCAATTTATCATTAAATACCAAAGCCTGATCATAGCAAATACAATTGATAAGGTTAGCGAAAAGGCATTAATCCATTATATCATTTTTGCAGCCAGTTACCCTGACTATGATGCCCAGCTGAGGAGTGGCGCTAGAACTCTGGACTATCTCAGAAGTTTGAAGGATGAAACCCTTTCTAAGCTGTTGGAGGTCGAATTGACGGATGATCACATCAGGAATATCCTATAATACGTTTTAAGGTCGTGCTTAGCAGGTGGTAGGCCAGTGCTAGAGTATGTGGTCTTCTCCATTCAGTCGACGCGGTGCGTCTCTTTCGGTCGAAGTGACGTGGGTGTAGAGAGTTTGGTGGTTAGGATCAAATGGATTGGAGGAGTTGATATCAAGGCAAACAGCGTCACTTCGACCGGAATGCGAGTGAAACAAGCATGGAGTGGAGAAGTCTCATCGACAAGGGTAGAATGATTAGGTGTACACAATTGAGGTGCTGGTTTGAGGGGACTTCCCGCCTCATCGGCGGACAGGCTCCACTCAATCGTTGCTTCGCTCCTTCTTCGGTCGAAGTGACGAGGGTGTGGGGGGTTTAGTGCTAGAAGGGGTGAGTCTTAATACTTCTCAACACCCTTAATCAAAGAAATCACAATGCCATTGGTCCAGCCGAAACCGTCCTGGTTGGGATACTCGCCACCGCCGGCGAGGAGGGTAGTGTCGGATACATTGTACTTCTCCATCATCTTCTGGGTGTTGTCGAAGACCTTGCGGTTGACATTGACCCAGTTGGAGGAGATGGTGCTGGCCAGGTCGGTGTGGTCGTAATGCTCCAGGCCTTTGATGGTCATCCACTGAAGGGGTGCCCAGCCGTTAGGGTAATCCCACTGCTGGCCTGACTCTACCAGGGTGGTGGTCACACCTCCGGGTAAGGCAAACTCATTCTCGATAGTCGTCTTAGTCTTGGCTGCTTTCTCATCATCACTGACATTGAAGTAAAGTGGATACAGCCCCGCTAATGTTTTTCTTTCTGATAAGGTGGACGTCTGGAAGTTGTAGTCGGTGTACATGCCAGCAGCTTCATTCCAGAAGTAGTTGAGGATGGCGGCTTTACGTTGTTCGGCAGCCTGAGCGTACTGCTCTGACTTGTCCATGTCGCCCTGCACATTGTAGTATTTGCTCAGGTTGACTTCCATGTTGTAGATCAGGCTGTTGAGGTCGACGGGTAGCAGCTGCGTCGTGATGATGGTAGAGAAGTCTTTCTCCACAGCAAACCAGCGGCTACTAAAGTCCCAGCCTGACTCACAAGCGGCTCTCAGGTCTCTGAAGAGTTGGGTTTTCTCCTCTTCATTCATGCCATGCGCCAGCTCTACGTCCTCAGCATAAGACTCTGATCTTGGCTCTGCCTTATCATCAAAGTAGCGGTTGAGGATCACACCATCCTCCATCATGACCACACGTCGGTGTGCATCACCGGCTTCCTTGAGTTGGTCAGTGCCTGCCATCCAGAAGTCGTATTCTTTCTGCATGGCTGGTAGGTATTTGAGGGCTGAGCTATCCCCATCATATTGCGCTAGCAGGTTGACCATCGCTGAGAAGAACGGTGGCTGTGAGCGCCCCAGGAAATAGCTCCTGTTTCCGTTAGGGATAAAGCCCACCTCGTCGATCAGGTAGGCGAAGTTGTTGATCATGCTTTTCATGAGGTCGGTACGTCCTGTCGCTCCCAGACCTATCATGGTGAAGTAGCTGTCCCAATAGTAGATCTCCCGGAAGCGGCCGCCAGGTACGACATAAGGCCCGGGCAAAGGAAGCAGCGAAGAATAACCATTGATCTCATCGCTTGAGCGAGTGAGATAGTCCCAGTGGTTGGGGATGTGCTCTTCCAAACTGGGCTTGCTGTCTATTGGTTTGGCCTCAGGCATTGTCGGCTCGTCGAAGTTGGCCATGACAAAGGCTTTCAGGTCAAAGTCAGCCTCATCTTTTTGTGCCTGATAGTCCATGAGGATATCCGCTGGATTTCTTTTGGGGCTGAAGTCGACAAAGTACTTGCCATCATCGAAGACCTTGGTTGTCTGGATCTGCTCAAACAGCTCCCCTAAGTCCCGCGCCGGGTAGTATAGGGTATGACCTTCAGGTGTTGATGTTTCTGCGGATGGCTGCTCGGTTTGGCAAGCCAGCGTTCCAAGGAACAAGAAGGTGAGAAGGAAGAGTCTGTTGAGGGTTTGCATGATGTGAAAATAAATAATTATCGACGAACCAACTAGTTCGAAATACCTGATGAGGCTGGTGGCCCGATATGTATTATATGTTATGTACATGCATTTCGCTGGGGGCGATTGAAGGTCATCAGGGTCTTTTTGGAAGACCAATTCATTAAGGTTTCTCTTATGTATTCTTTTGCCTTGATGCCAAAGAACCAAAAAATCAAGGCTTAATTCATTTCTTAACGCCCTTTGTTAGCTCCAATTGGGAAATAAAAAAACTCGCTCTGCTCAAACAGCTTTTATTTCTAATCCAATTGTTCACTATCAAATGACTAAAATGAATAAGGCCAATTCTCGTACAAATATATTTCGTTCTGTTTTGGCACTCCTCGCCCACCTTCACGTCGAATGTTCGGAATTATACGGCATTGGCCTTAAAAGAACCGTCCTTCCCTTGCTACTTTGTAAGGCTACCGCAGGTAGACGAAGCTTAGGAGACTCGGGAATCTGATATGACTGCCCGTCAGATTCCCAAGTCTCGTACTTGCTGCGCTACGTACTCGCAAGGGAATGACGAAGGTAATCCGATCTTATCTAGTCCCCCCTCAATCTAATCTTATCCAACTTTAAACTATCAGTTGTCAGCTTTCAACTAAATCTAGTCCTTCTTTGCTACTGCTGATTTCCTCGTTTCAAGATTCGCGTTGATGAAGTTACCAACCTTCTGGCCTTGTGAAACACCATTGGTGATAGCGGGCATGTAGTGAATGCCTCCATATAAGCGACTGATGGCAGCTTCCTGTGACGCCTCGATAAAGGAGTCAAACTCCCTAACCGTCAACCCATACTCCTTTTCGGTAGTATCCTCAAAATGGAATTTCTCACCGAGGAGATTCGTCAGCGTATAGGCCGCCGCTGTAGAGATCACACTATGTCCGCTGGTATACTCAGGGAAAGGAGGCGTCTGTAGGAATGGCACCCAGTCTTCATCTACATACTCATTGATAACCGTCTCTGGTCGGATCAGGATAGACCTCCACTTCTCATCCCAGCAGACAATAAAAGCATCCGCTAGCGCAATCGATACCCGCGCGTAAGTTTCGACAGTGCGCATCAGGTCGAGGTTGGCCTGACGTGATGCGATAGCCGTAATGCCTATCCAGTGTCCGCCCGGGGTAATCTTCTTGGTAGCGAACATCGCATGCCCCCTGTGGTGTGAGACGTAAGGGTTGCAGTCCCAGAAGCTGGCGATCTCTTTTTGTTCGTCATCGAGATTGACGCCCACTTCATACACTTCCATCAATTCTTCATAGAATTGGCTCGCTTTGTCCATGTCGAATGCCGTGGGTGGTTCGGGTACGAACTGCGCTGCAGAGTCAATCATGAATGGACGAATCTTATTCCAATGGGGCTCAATACCTTCCATGTAATCCGGTGGCGTAGGCTTCCAGGCATAGTCATCACGCATCACCGTGTATTTTGGGAAGGTGCGTGTTTGCTTGTAGTTGTCTTCGTTGGCCCATGCCAATATGTGAGCTGCCACCTGATCACCATAGGCAACTGATCTATCGAAAATATCCTGCGGCATGCCTTTATCGAGGAAATCCTGGTAAAATGATTCCTGATAAGCTTCCATCTTCTCCTCGGAGAAGATCAACGCCTTGCCTACGATATGGAAGGCATGAAAGCTCGCTAGCGGAAAGGAGTACTCTACACCCTGCTCCGGCTTTGGCGGTGCTGTAAAATCCGTTAGCTGGCCCGAGAGTGATACATAGTCCGGATAATCGTGGATCAACGCTTCGTAAGCCGCAATGCTCGGGTAGGCGTAGATGCGACTAGCCACCGGCGGAGAGAAGATATCATGCACGATGATATCGGATAGCTTTTTCATCGATGTGTTGAAAAGCTCCGGGTTTTTGAACTCGGCTAAGTTCTCGCGGTATTGCTCGTCGGATGAGCAACCCAGGGTGATAACACCCACTAAAAAAATGATCAACTTCCTCATGTTCTTCGCTTTGCTACAAAGGTATTTAAATACTCATATTTCACTAAAATATGTCTGGTGAAGCCTGTCTCTTTTGGCTTCTAAAATCTCTCAACATCCGTGATGTTAACTTCGGCATTTGACTCATTACTTTTTGCCTTGAAGCAAAAAGTATCAAAAAAGTCAAGAAAATTCGAACGCTATCCACCCAATAGCCAACACACTCCCGCCGAATTTTCAGCCCCACGCTCAGCGCAAAATGCCTCCCTATTCTGATAAGCGATAAGACAAGCTAGTATCGTCATTGCGGGTGAAGATGATCAGGGGTCCACTGGCTGTTTCGAGGACTTTGATGTCTCGGATCTCTCCGTCGATCAGCAAGCCACTTTCCTCAGGCCATAGCGCTGTGAAACCTCCAGCACCATCACCGAGCATAACCAGTCCTTTACTGGCATCATAGGTGCCATAATATGGCGATACACCTTCCCTATTACCACCACTTATGATATCCAGGTGACCGTCTCCGTTGAGGTCATAGATGGCCATAGCCGCTATTGGTGCTACTTGCGCCATTAGCGGTAGCGGTCGAACCTCAAACCGACCATTACCAACATTCTCAATAATAGACGAAGCAAAAATGGTCGCTGCAAAAATGTTGCTTCCCTGAAGCCCCTTTTCACTAAAAATCTCGGCAATGCTTCGACCTGCAAAGTCGATATGTCTTACATAGTTTTTTCGGATGATTGGCATCTGCTTGACCAGCTCATCCTTAGTCGCCACGGGGTATTCCCGACCCTCATCCATATAGCTGATGATGGGGTCGACCTTACCATTAATATCAAAATCATTGATGTACATCCGCACGGGATTGGACATATCCGCCTTTAGTTTGGAGTTGAGCCCGAGGTTGCCGGCCACATAGTCCATGTCTCCATCACCATCGATATCCGCCGCTTCCAGGTTGTTCCACCAGCCATAGGATTTTTCCAGACCCTGAATAGGCGCTTCGACCAGTCTTCCGTTTTTGTTGATGAACACCTTGATCGCCATCCACTCTCCAACTACCATCAGATCGTCCCAGCCATCGGCATTGATATCGGTCCAGAGCGCATCTTTGATCATACCTGAATGCTTCAAAGTTGGAGCGAGGCTATCGGTCATATTGGTAAATTTTCCCGAGCCGTCATTTTGAAGGATGACGCTGATGGGAACAACTCCATACTGGCCGGGCACGATCTGTCCACCAATGAACAGGTCAAGGTCTCCATCCTGGTCAAAGTCATTGTCTACCACCACTGAGCCGTGCTGAAATACTTTCGGTAATGCCTCTGGGGCCAGCGTGAAATTGCCTGAGCCATCATTGAGGAATAGACGATCTAGCGTCATTGGGTGCGGAAACTCATATTCGTTTCCAGCACTGACCATATAGAGGTCATCCAACCCATCGCCATTGGCATCAAAGAAATTGACGCCCACTTCTTCGTAGGCCAACTCCTCAGTGAATGCGGGTTGTTCGCTTTTCTCAAATCGGCCATCAGCTGACTGTAAGTACAGTACCCCTTCATTGTACGTCGCTCCACCGATGTACAGGTCAACAAGCCCATCATTGTTGACATCACCCGCTGCTATTTTCGGGCCTTCCTCTGAAGAGATGTGCGGGATCATGTACTCTCTGTTGTAATCCACGAACAGGTTCTCCCGATGCGCAAAGTCAGGGCCGGCAATCGTATCCCGAATAAGCAAGGGTGTTATTTTAGTCGATTTCAGTTCGAAGCTCCCACTGGCATTGGCTTCTTCCACAGACAGGGTTTGATTGGTAGCCACCTGTGTGAGCAGTTGGCTTGCTCCTCCGGGCCATATGATGCGGAGCGAATCGAGGCTATTCACCTCCCCTAGTCCGATGATGATATCATGTGCTACAGAAGACTGATATCCTCTGGTGACATAGGCCTCCTGTAGTATTTCATTCGTTCCTGCGTAGGCCAACAGCTTTGTGCCAATTCCGTTAGGATTGCTCCCTAAGCCTTTAAGCTTAATTTTAAGGTAGTTACCGCTTTTTTCGTCAGATGTCTCGATAGTCGTGTTTCTGAGCAATGTTGCAGCTTCGTTAATATTATTGACTACCAGGTCTAAGTCCCCGTCATTGTCAAAGTCAGCATAGGCTGAGCCATTGCTAAAGGTCTTTTTGCTTAACCCCCATTCTGCCGACACATCTTCGAAAGTGAGATCACCCTTGTTCCTGAATAGGTAGTTGACCACCGAGCCTTCGGGCATCATCGCGGCTATCTCAGCATCCTTCATATCCGGATTGTTGGCAGGACCGTTGGGTATGCTTTCATTGGAGATGAAGTTGATGTAGTCCATGTCATTGGGTCGACGCACGATCCCGTTGGAAATGAACAAATCCTTCAGGCCGTCATTGTCAAAGTCAGCAATGAGAGGTGCCCAACTCCAGTCAGTTGCGTGCACACCGGCTATGATGCCTTGCTCTGAGAACTTACCGCCTCCGAGATTCAACTGTAGTGTATTGCGTGCGAACTGCTTCTCGTACCCGAATCCCAGCTTCAGTTGGTAAATATCATAGGGGTCCTCTCCGGCAGACATCTTGACAATCACCTCATCATCGGGAAGCATATCCAACGAGAGAATATCAGGCCAGCCATCGTTGTTGTAGTCGGCGATATCATTGCCCATGGATGAGCGGCTGGTATGATCAATCCTGTCTCCAATGGACTCAGTAAAGGTGCCATCGCCATCGTTGAGGTAGAGGTAATCATTCTCATGGAAGTCATTGGAAATATAGATGTCCGTAAAGCCATCCATATTGACATCAGAGAGGCCTACCGCCAAGCCATAGCCGATATGTGAAGAGTAAATCCCAGCCTCAGCTGTTACGTCGGTGAAGTGGCCATCATCATTGCGATAGAGCCTGTCTCCAGCGAGACTGTCCACTTCATTGCGCAGGTCTGACTTACCATAGCTGCGACTGGTATGTACCGAATGATTGAGCAGATATACATCCAGGTCATGGTCATTGTCATAATCAAAGAACGCGGCATGTGTGGAAAATCCTTTGAAGTCGAGTCCGAGTTCCTCGGCTCTATCGGTAAAGGTCAGATCGCCATTGTTAATGTAGAACTGATTCTTGCCTTCAATGCCTTTGTAGTCGCCAAGTTGGCAGACATAGATGTCCAAAAGTCCATCTGCGTTGATGTCGACCATTGTCACGCCTGTCTTCCAGTCACCGGGAGCCGCCACGCCTGCCTTATCAGTAATGTCTTCAAATTGGAAATCTCCCTTGTTCAAATAAAGCTGATTGGGCTTTTGATTGGCAGAGAAGTAGATATCGTCCAGACCATCATTGTTGATATCTCCGACTGCCACACCGCCACCATTGTAGAAGTAGAGATAGTCGATAAGATTGAAGTTCTCATTTTCCGTTAGGTCATTCGAGAAGGTCAATCCGCTATCGGAAGATGGAATCTCCTGAAAGCGCTTGTCATCCGTCAGCCCACAACCTGAAATACAGATTGCAAGGACCAACACCCATAGATATTGCGTCTTCTTTATCATTTCAGATTGATTGACTTATCAGGAATTACCAAAGCTTCCGGATTGAAGTTAAAGGACTGGATCGTGGCATTATTGCGTGCAGTTAGCAGCATTTTTCCGGTAGGTGTCTCCACAAACTCAAAAGCCCTCAGCTGCCCCTCTAATCTCAAACCAGATGCTGAGGACTGGAATGCGGTAAACCCTCCCTTGCTATCACCCAGTAGGATGAGGCCGTATTGTGCGTCATACCTGCCGACCTCAGGCTTTACATCAAACAGGTTGCCTCCAAGAAGTATATCAGCATGACCATCGCTATTGAAGTCGGTCACCTCCATGTCATAGGTCACCGAAAACTGTGCCTCGATTGGCAGTGCAGCCTTCTCAAAAGTAAGATTGCCTTTGTTCAAATATACCGAAGAGGCAAGTTCGTACACCTCCAGCTTCGTCGTGCCTTCCAGCTCCTTAGGAGTGAAGATGTCCTCAATTCGCTGCTCTTTGAACTTATCATATTTCAGATATTTCTTTTTGAGGTGAGGCATCTGCATCACCAGATCATGCCTGAGCACCATCGGGTAGCTCTCAGCGCCATTGTATTGTGCAATGACCTGCTCGACGGTCCCGTTTCGGTCAAAGTCATTAACATACATACTCACGGGTCGATCTGCACTGGCCTTGAACCGGGAGTTTAACCCGTGGTTGCCGGCGATGATATCGGGCAAGCCATCCGCATTCACATCCGCCATCTGGACATGATTCCACCAACCATTTGATTGTTGCAAACCCCCTGGTGATTGCCTGGCAAGTTTGCCATCTTCATTGATGAGTATCGTTACCGGCATCCAGTCGCCTACCAGCACCAGGTCGACAGCACCATCAGCATTGATATCCGACCAGGTAGCGTCCGTCACCATA
The DNA here is from genome assembly GCA_965229505.1 of Cyclobacteriaceae bacterium. Taxonomy (GTDB): domain Bacteria; phylum Bacteroidota; class Bacteroidia; order Cytophagales; family Cyclobacteriaceae; genus UBA6059. The sequence continues at coordinate 2,379,732 of OZ245881.1, read as the reverse complement.
CCAATCTCACTCAGGTCTGGTGCCCATTTCGCGCTAGCATCGGTGAAATTACCCGTGCCATCATTTTCCAATAGGTACGAGTCATTGGGCAATCCATAGAGGCCGGGCCTTAGCCTAATGCCTACAAACAAGTCAACATCGCCATCACCATCAAAGTCTACAGGATCGACTGTTGAGCTACTCTCAAACTTACCTGCAGGTAAAATTTGATTGGTCTTGGTAAAATCTCTTCCTCCCTGATTGATATATAAGGCATCCGCCAATGCTGTTGATACATTGGAGAATTCAGAACCACCACTGCCGATATATAAGTCCACAAAGCCATCGCCGTTAGCATCGAAGAAGACGCACGTAACATCCTCTGATTCGGAGCGCTTGGCAATAGCCTCAGCAATCATGGGCTGAAATCCACCGCCTCTACTCTGAACAAACAGTTGACCCGACTGGTCCTTGGCACCCCCGATGTAGATATCCTCCAGGCCGTCATTGTTGATATCCCCCTTGCATAGACATGGGCCTTCGGTCGACCGCATGTGATAGACGAGTCGATCTCTATCAAAATCAACAAACTGGTTTTCCGCATGCCTGAAGTCAAAAGCATCGTCTGCGTTCTGCTCGAATAGCTTTGGTTTATCGGTCGATGAAGACATCTGTGTCCCGGCTGTACCCTCTGTCTGAGAAAGTACAATTGTTTGGTTCGTCTCAACACCCTCTAGTCTGGTGATCGTCCCATTAGGCCAGGTCACCACTACGGAATCTACGGTGCTAATTTGGCCAAGCCCCATAAGCAACCTGTGATCCATTGTCGACTGAAAACCTCTGATTGGCATCTGCTCGGCGTAGTACATCTGCCCATTTGCATACGCTTTTACGTTAGTACCCAGCGCCATGGTATTCTTGCCCTCGCCTTTCAGCTCAAATCTTAAGAATCGGTTGTTGGGGTACTTAAGGTTTGCGGTATTCTCATAGACGAAAGATGTCATGTTGACATTGTTGACAATGAGGTCAAGGTCACCATCATTGTCAAGGTCGCCGTAAGCTGCACCGTTGGAAAATGAGGGCTCTGCCAAACCAAAATCAGCGGCTTTGTTACTGAACGTTAGATCGCCATTGTTCTGATAAGCATAGTTAGGTACCGCCTGGGAAGGGATGTAGCTGATCAACTGCTCATAGTCGACTCCCTTGTTGGAGATAACTTTTTTAGCCACCTCTTCCTCCGTCACGAACTGCAGGAAATCCTGGTTCGTTAAATCCTGATAAATACCGTTGGCGATGAAGATGTCCCTGAGCCCATCATTCTCAAAATCAAAAACGAGCGCTCCCCAGCTCCAGTCTGTGGCATTTACCCCGGCAAGGCGTCCAATCTCACTGAAGGTATTGTCACCATTGTTGAGTTGAAGTACGTTTCTGGTAAACTGGTGCCAGTAGCCGTTATCCAGGTTATACCGATATCTGTCCCAGTTGTCAAATGTGGTAACTGTCTTAATTCGAGCTTCTACCTCGGGCAGCATGTCTGTAACGAAAATGTCGGGTTGACCGTCGTTGTTGATGTCTGCCAGGTCCGCTCCCATAGAAGCGGCACTAAGGCTTCTGATCTGGCTTTCCAGCTCCTCTCTAAAGGTGCCATCACCATTGTTGAGATAGAGGTAGTCACGCTCGAAAAAGTCGTTAGACACATAGATGTCCTGCCACCCGTCCATATCAATGTCACCTACAGTTACGCCAAGACCAAAGCCTATGACACTACCGTAAATACCTGCCTCTTCGCTCACATCAGCAAACTTCCCATTGTCATTTCTGAAAAGCTTATCCCCACCTACCGGGTCGCGGTTAGGTCGTTCGTTCTTGCGTAGGTTGAAGCTGCCTATTGCCTGGTAGGAGTTGTTGAGCAAATACAGGTCAAGGTCACCGTCTTTGTCATAGTCGAAGAAAGCTGCATGGGTAGAAAATCCCGGATCAGCCAAGCCATACTCTGCAGCAGATTCTGTGAAAGTCAGGTCTCCATTGTTGATAAACAATTCGTTCTGCTTGTTGTCTCCGGAGATATCTCCGGAGTTGCAAACGTAGATATCTACATAGCCATCCCCGTTTACATCAGCCATACTCACCCCGGTGCTCCATGAGCGCTCTCCGGCAACACCCGCATCAGCAGTGATGTCTTCAAAACTTAGCTCTCCTTGATTAAGATAGAGCTTATTCTCTTTGAGATTAGCGGTCATGTAGACATCCAAAAGACCATCATTGTTGACATCACCCAGGCCTACCCCACCTCCGTTGTAATAATTCCGGTAGGTGAAAATATTGAACTGCTGGTCGAAGCTCAACTCGTTGGTAAAGTCTATACCTGACTGGCGAGGGCTCAGTTTTCTAAAGAGCGTGTCTCTTTGATCAGACGAGTCGCAGGACAAGAGCGCTGAGAATAGGAAAAGGCCAATCGGCACTATAAAAAAATTTCTCATCTTATTATTACTTAATAAAAGGGTCTTTAAGGAGCTGATCAGCTACGGTCATATCGGTGATAGATACATCTACGATCTGTTCATCCCGAACACCTATCACGATGCGGCGGTTGCCATCCATTGTGACAAACACATCTCCAAGCTTCGTGTCTTTGATCTCCGTGAACTCAATGTCGTACCAATCGGCAAGTAGGTCTCTGACTTTGGGCTGCAAAGAATCTGCAAACAGATGTCGATTCCATGGGGCCCATCCATCATAGTAGAAACTGGCCTGCACTTCATAGGCTTTGTCTCTATGGAAATTAGGATAAAACTGCAATACACCCGCAGCACCAAGCTCATCCTTAAGCGGGTATTGTACACTGGAGTTGGCAGGTCCCTCACGAACAATCTTTTGTCTGTTAAGTGCCCAACACCTATCAAAAAAATCCTTTTTGCTCATTCCGAACTCCAATCCCAGAAAGACAGAATCAAACCTGACTCCAGATTGGAGTTCCCTTGATTTCATCTCTGCATACGGATCATTTTCGCAAGAACCGAGCATCATCAGCGCTCCAACAGCCAAAATCAAAACTGTCTTTATACTTCCCATTACTGTACTCTATTCTTTGTATTTGACTGCACTACGTAGGGTTCCCTATCGTTGCGTGCAAAAATAATATAGGCCTGTTCACCAGCTGCGACTTCCACAATTTCCCGAACCTCTCCTTTACAGAAAATGCCCGATTCGGTATAATTCACATACTCGAAATCACCTTTGCCATTTCCAGTGAAAAGCATGCCATAGCTGGCGTCATTGATTCCCAGCTCAGGCTTCATCTTGTACATATTACCCCCCATTAGTAAATCAGTGTTGCCATCGTTATTCGCATCTAGGGTCGTGATACCATAGATCGGAGTAAACTGTGCCTGGATGGGCAGTTCATGCTCCACAAGCCCGCCATCACCAGTCGATAAGAATAAGCTTGTGTTGAGCTTGTATATCTCCAGTTTCAAAGATTGCTCGAATACAGCCGGATCAAAAAGTTGCTCCATTGGGACATCCCTGTAAGCTGAGAACCGCAGATACTCCTTCTTTACTGATGGCACCTGCATGCCCAATTCTTTTAGTTGGGGAAGCGGGAATAGCTGTTGATCATAATACATCGCCATGATTTGATCCAATGTGCCATTTCGATCAAAATCATTGATAAATAAGGTCAGAGGTTCGCTCAGACTGGCCTTTAGTCGGGTGTTCAATCCTGCGTTTCCGGCAACCAGATCTGGCCGTCCATCTCCGTTGAGATCATCGATATGAAGCTCGCTGTACCAGCCATTGGTGTTAGCCAGGCCTAATTCTTTTGATATATCGACTATTGCTCCCGATTGCAACTCAAATACCTTGATTGGCATCCATTCTCCCACGACAACCAGCTCATCTTGCCCATCACCATTCATGTCGGCCAACTGCGAATCAGTTACCATACCCATCTCTAAGAATTGAGTGGCAATCTCCGTTGTTATATCGTTGAATTCACCAGCACCGTTGTTGCTCAGGAGATAACTCGACGCAGGCAGTCCATACCTACCGGGAATCATTCTTCCTCCAACAAAAAGATCATTGTCACCATCCTGATCATAATCCCACGAAACAACGACTGAAGTGTTGATAAACTTTCCTGTCGGTAGGATTTGATCCGTCTTTGTGAATTTATTCTGCCCATCGTTCACATAAAGGCGATCAATCAAAGCTGTAGAAACGTCCCCAAACTCACTCCCCCCGCTTCCGACATAGAGGTCAATGCTACCATCTCCATTAGCATCAAAGAAGGCACAAGCGACATCTTCAGAAGTGGATTGGGCCTCAAACTTCTGTATACGCTCGAACCCATTTGCTGTTTGCAAAAACAATTCACCTGCCTGATCTTTTGCTCCTCCCAAGTAAATATCCTCCAAGCCGTCTCCATTGAGGTCTGCTTTGCAAAGGCATGGCCCTTCGTTAGAGTTCATGCGATAAAGCAGCCGCTCCCTGTCAAAATCAACATAGTCATTCTCCTCATGGATAAAGTCGATTAAGTCATTGTGCTCAACGAACAAGCCCTTGGTTCTTGTCTCAGTCCTTGTTCTTTGGTCAACCTTTGATTGCCCCTTGTCAATTATTAAAAACTGATTAGTAGCTACATCTGATAATGTCGTAAGTTTTCCGTCTGGCCAAATCACCTCGAGTCTATCGATCCGGTTTAGTGTATCCAATCCGAAGTTTAGCCTGTAATCAACACTCGATTGAAAACCACGCATCGGTGACAATTCCTGAAAATAGACTTGAGAGCCATGATAAATAATGACCTTAGCGCCGATTGCTCTTGCATTGGCACCTTCCCCCTTTAGTTCAATATTGAGAAAGGAACGGTTTACATCATCCGCATTGGTCATATTTCGAAGTAATGAAGCCGGCTCATTGAGGTTATTAAGCACCAGGTCCAGGTCACCATCATTGTCCAAATCCCCGTAGGCAGACCCATTTGAGAAAGTGGGCGTAGCACTCGACCAGGTCGCATTTTTATTCGAAAAGGTCAAGTCTTGATTATTTCTGAAGAAGTAGTTGGGGACTGCCTCTGATGGTATTAGGTCAATCAATTTCTTTATTGCATTACCGCCCGATTGAATCATCTTTCTCACTTCTGCCGGGTTGGCCATAAAGTTGATGTAGTCCTGATCGAGTAGGTCTTTGTAAATACCATTGGCTACAAAAATGTCCTTCCAACCATCATTGTCCATATCAAAAATCAATGCTCCCCAACTCCAATCGGTGGCTTCTACTCCAGCTACCCTTGAAATCTCCGAGTAAGATCCATTTCGGTTATTCAATTGCAGTACGTTGCGGCTGAATTGATGATGATATCCCTGATTTACGGCTACCTGATATTTGTCCCAACTTTCAAAAACAGTCTTGGACATCAGCCTATCGTGACGCTCCGGAAGCATCTCTGTCACGAATAGTTCTGTAAAGCCATCATTATTAATGTCCGCCATATCAGCGCCCATGGAACCCATAGACAGCTCATTTAGATTATCCTCCAGTACTTCCCGGAAACCTCCGTTCTTATCATTAATGTATAGATAGTCTCGCTCAAAGAAATCATTTGAGATATACAAGTCGGGCCAGTCGTCCCGGTTGATGTCGCTCACGGTCACACCCAAACCGAAACCAATTTGACTTCTATATATACCTGCCTCTTCGGAGACGTCTACAAATTTTCCATTGTCATTTCTTAGCAGCTTGTTTCCTCCCAGGCTGTCCGGAATCTCGCGTTCCCCCTCTCTAAGGTCATATCCGCCAACAGATCTAATTGAATTGTTGAGCAAGTAGCAGTCCAAATCTCCATCTCTATCGTAATCGAAGAAAGCGGCATGAACCGATAAGCCCCTGTTATCAAGCCCAAATTCGCTGGCCCGCTCAGTAAAGGTTAAGTCGCCATTATTGATATATAGTGCATTGCTCCGTTCATTCCCCTGTGGTGGACCCGACTTGCACACGTAGATATCCAGCCAGCCATCGGCATCTATATCCACTACACTCACCCCTGTGCTCCATACCTCGTCAGTCGTCAATCCTGCCTCAGTAGTAATATCCGAAAACCGGAAGTCTCCAAGGTTTCTGTAGAGTCGATTGGACTCCATATTCCCGGTAAAAAAAACATCTATCAATCCGTCATTGTCGAAATCCCCCAGTCCTACACCACCACCATTGTAAAAACTTTTGTAGGTGTAGGGGTTTATCTCCTCGGTGTAGTCGAGTTGGTTAATGAAATCCACTCCCGATGCAGATGGCCTAATATCAGAAAACAATAATCGCTGATCCTCCACACTGTCACATGAGAGTACAATTAATGCTAAGAAAACCAGAGGATAAAACTGCGTGCGCATATCAACCTTACACAAGAACTTCGATCAACAAAAGTAAAATATTAAGGCACAAAAAAGGCAAGTGGCTCTCGCCACTTGCCTTTAACTATAGTATTAATTCCTATTAATTATAGCCAGGATTCTGCTGAAGAGCAGAACTAGCATCTAGCTGCGCTTGTGGAATTGGGAATATTTCGTAGAACTCAGCAGAAGGATCTTTCTCCCACCAAGCTTCTCCATATTTACCCCATCGGATTAGGTCTTGACGTCTTGTCAATTCGGCGAACATCTCACGACCCCATTCCGCCAGGAAGTTGTCATCGTTCAGTTCAGTGAAAGGATCAACACCAGCACGAGCTCTCAGTTGATTAACAAGAGCTAGCGCTTCAGCAGTGTTACCCTGACGGTACTCAGCTTCAGCCAAAGTCAACATGATATTAGCCAATCGGAAAACGACAAAGTCATTGCTTAAGTTTTCAGTAGAACCTTGCTCATACTCGTACTTACCAATACGCACTCCACCTTGTCTCCAACCATTCGGGAAGATTTCGTTAATAAATGGAGTGAAATTGAGACCAGGACCATCAGGATCAGAATCTTCTACACCCGGATCCTCAGCTTGCGTACCATCAGTGTTAAACTGGGGGCCAGCAATGAAGTTGGACAGCCGCTCATCCTGCGTTCCTGTTGCATTAGGATCGTCATTCAAACCTTTGAATACAAAACCCTGTGGGCCAGGATTCTGATCAGGATCAATGTAGGAGTTATAAAACTCTTCCACAACTGAATAACCATTCCATGGCTGGAAAGTCAAATTGAATACACCTTGAGACGCATAGTGCAATGTCATTGCAGGCCAGTTGAATCCGGGGCTGAATACCTGATCGTAAGGAACAACAAAAATGTTCTCAGGTGAACCTTCGTTATCCGCTGAGAAGTTATCAGCATAGATACCTGCCAGGCTGAATCCACCATCGTTCATGATCTCACGTGCATCAGCGGCCGCTTGAGACCACTTGGCAGTACCTGTATATACTTCGGCATTTAAATAAAGCTTAGAACGCAGTGCCAAAGCAGCCCAATAGTTCATTCTACCATAGGTAGATGCATTATTGTCTTTTGACAAATCACCTATAACAGCATTAAGCTCTGATTCAACAAAGTTGAATACCTCAGCTCTACTTGAATTACCCTTCGGTGCAGTATCAGTGAAGTCGGTTACTAACGGTACGTTACCAAAAGAATCAAGCAACCAGTAATACCATAGTGCTCTTACCGCTCTCAACTCACTTACAAAAGCCTCCGCCTCGGGGTTTCCCAAACTTGAGAATTGGAATATCAATCTGTTCACAGTACTAATACCGCCGTAGCAGAAAGTCCAGGTATTATTGAAAAACCCATTATCTGCATCATATTCATGTCTATGCAAATCAATCAACACGCCACCATCGAACCAGTCACCACCTTTAGTGGTAATTACCAACTCATCAGAAGCAAGCTCATTGGTAGACCATAGATTTGAATGGTTACCAAGGCCGCCAAATGCTGAATAAGCCTGACCTAGGGCTGCAATAAATTCCTCATCTGTCTGAAAGAAGCTTTCAGCAGTCACCTGGCTGAAGAGTTCTTCCTCAAGATCGGTACAAGACTGGCTTAGCAAGGCTAACCCTGCAAAAACCAATGCTATACGTCTAGTTATCATTTTTTTCATAATAGTAAATTCTTAGTTCGTTTTTAGAAACCTAGGTTTAACCCAAATGTTAGGATACGAGTCGTGAAATATGTATTTCTCCTCTCGATACCGGGAGAAAGTGGATCTTCATCATCATCGAAGTTGATACCAAATCCGCCACCATTATCAACAGAACCTGGGTCTGTATATCTAACTTCCGGATCAACACCTGTGTATCCGGTAATCGTGAATAGGTTCTGACCTGAAATAAACAACCTTAACCTTCTAAATGCGCTACCAGGATTCAAAGCAACATTGTACCCTAAGGTCATGTTGTCCAATCTCAAGAAACTTGCATCTTCAACGTGGATGCTGTTCACACGAGCAGCCGTTACGTTGGGATCAAAGTTCTCAGTGTTTACTACGTTGTAGTTACCCACAGTAGTAGGATCAAGGTTTTCATAGAAACCTCTGTAAGTGTTGATTAGGTCATGACCCATGGCTCCTCTTAAGAAGAAGTTCAAGTCAAAATTACCAAAAGTGAAGCTGTTGTTGATACCAATTGTAAATGCTGGAAGACCATCACCGATAACCTGACGATCATCATCACAATTACAGAAATCTCCGGATCCATCAAGATCAGCAAATTCAGGAGTTCCGTCATCGTTGATACCGATTTGTACCGCTCCCCAAAGCTGGCCTAATTGATCACCTTCTCTAACCCTTACAAGTCTTGTATCATTCTGACCAGGTGCACCCATAGGAGCTCTAAACAACTGACCACCTTCTCCGAATGAAAGATCTCCAGAAGTTAAGCTCACTACTTCAGTATTGAATGTGGCGAAGTTTACACCGGGCGTCCATGAGAAGTTTGAGTTGTTAACAGCAGCAAAATTCAATGCCAGTTCCACACCATTGTTTTTCAATTCACCAATGTTGATCAAAGTTGTATTGAACAAATTTGGTGGAACAGGAACGTTTACATCGAGAAGTAAGTCCTTGGTTGTTCTGGTGTACCAGTCGAATGTACCGGTTAGTCGACCATTCATAGCAGCAAAGTCCAATCCTATATCAATCTCATCCTTAGTCTCCCAGGCCAGGTCAGGGTTGGCATTACTCTGAGGGCCGTATGATGGACCATAGCTACCATTTTGCAGGAAGTTTCCTGTCGGGCCATATCGCTGCAATGACTGATATGGATCAGCAGGGATGTTACCCGTTCTACCATAACTAGCTCTTAGTTTCAAGTTGTCAACCCCAGTGATGTCAAAAAGATTGCTCAATGTCACACCGGCACTCACCGCAGGGAAAAGACCCCATTTGTTATTATCTCCGAATCTTGAAGAACCTTCGTATCTCGCACTTGCAGAAATAAAGTAGGTGCCATCAATGTTGAAGTTGGCTCTACCAAAGAAAGCAATTAGCTTACTGGTACTTCTGTAACTTCCTACGCCACCTAGGCCATTGGCAAAATCCAAAGCCGCGCTCATGTTGTTGTAAGTGAAGGCGTCTGTAAGGAAGTTGCCTCCTAACATACCAAAACCCTCCTCCTCAAAATCCTGATAAGAATAACCGCCAAGGAGTGCAAAATCAGTGTTTCCGAAAGTCTGGTCATAGTTGGCCGTTAATTCGAAAAGCTCGTTGTAATCATATTCTGTAGTTCTTAGTGCAATACCGTTTCTATTAGCTCCTCTGAAACGAGACTCCTTAGAATAGTACTCACCTCTTAACTCATTTTCAGTCTGTGTAGAATAGAAAACACCAACTTTCAAGTTATCCAGCAGGTAATAGTCAGCGCGAATACTTGCTAACAAACGTGTATCTCTGCCGTCATTGATGTTTTGCTCTGATATCGCAACAGGGTTGAAATAGTCAAAAATATCTCTCTGGGCATATCCACCCTGCTCCGTTAGACCATTACCACTCTGATCTATTCTTACAGGCATGGTTGGATTAGAAATCACTCCGTAACGGAAAGACTCTTCAAATCCGAACTGTGCTTCCTTAGTAGTAGTTGATAAATTAAGGCTTAAAGTTAGTTTGTCATCAAAAGCCTTTTGACTTAAGTTCAATCTGGCATTCAGCTGAGTAAACCCTGAATTGATACCAATACCATCGGCATCTCTTAGGTTTACCGAAGCGCGATAAGACGTATTGCTAGTACCACCAGACATTGAAAGGTTGTGCACCTGTGTAACACCAGCCTCGGTCACTTCATCTATCCAATCCGTGTCGCCACCTAAGTCTCTAGAGCCAGGCTGGCTTGTGTATTCGCTGGCATTCATGACATCTACTTGGTTAGCTACATTCTCTACCGCTATAGAAGCATTGTAGTCAACCTGTACTTTACCTTCTTTACCTGTCTTAGTAGTAATAAGGATTACACCACTAGAACCTCTGGTACCGTAGATAGCAGCGGCAGAACCATCCTTCAATACATCAATAGATGCAATATCGTTAGGATCAACAGTGCTTAGTGAACCACCAATAACACCATCAATAACCACTAAAGGCTCTGAATTCGCACCTACAGTAGATACACCTCTGAGTCGGATGTTGAACCCACCATTAGGGTCGCCACCGGCACGGGTTACGTTTAGACCGGGGACTTTACCAGCAAGCAGCTGAGCCGGGTCATTTACAGTACCCTTATTAAAGTCTTCCTCTTTCACACTTGACACAGCGCTGGTAATCTCTTTCTTTTCCTGAGTACCATAACCCACTACGACAATTTCTTCGAGAGCTTGTACGTCCAGCCCCAACTGAACATCTACTACACTCCTCGCACCTACTTCTACTTCAGAAGTAGCATAACCCACGTAAGTAAAAACCAGTGTAGCACCATCCGGCGCATTTAGCTTGTACTCTCCGTTAAAATCGGTGATGGTACCAGTCGAGGTACCTTTAATCACCACATTTGCTCCAGGTATTCCTTCACCTGTTTCCGCATCTGTCACTGTTCCAGATATAGATCTGTCTTGCGCGAGTGTTACGCCCAAAGCAGATACATACACCAGAATTAGTAGTAAAAACTTCTTCATATTGATACGCTTTGTGATTAATTGTTTAAAAAAGATTTAAAGCAATACTTATTGAACAGTATTTTCCCATTGAAATACTGCCAAGCATATTAAAAAGGAATTTCAATAAATACAACTTGATTTTAGCAACTATGTAAATGCAATCGTTTTCAAACGGAAAAAAATGCCTAATTTTCATATTGTGAATTTTCTAAGACGCCAAACTTTATAGAGGTGCTCAAAAATCCACTTAAAACAATCTTATTGATATTCTTTTGGTGGATAGTGTATATAGCACACCAGCCAGAAGAAATATGAAATTTTGAATATGGCCTTCAAGGGCTTTTGGAATGAACCGTGAGCAAGTAACCATCAAGCACATTGCCAAGGAGCTCGGCGTATCCATATCTACGGTATCTCGTGCACTAGCTAACAATCCCCTTGTAAAACAGGAAACGAAAGAGGCTATACAGAAGCTCGCCAAGGAGATGAATTATCATCCCAACTTTACAGCGCTGAGCCTTCGCCAACGAAAAACCCGTACCATCGGCCTGTTGATACCTCAAGTCGTACATGAATTCTTTGCGCAAGTGATCAGAGGCATTGAAGATGTGGCTTATAATCAAGGGTATAATGTATTGATCAGTTCTTCAAATGAATCATTCGAAAGGGAGTTTAAAAATGCAGAAGAACTACTGAATGGTCGTGTTGATGGGCTCCTCGCTTGCATCACCAAAGAGACGAAGACTTTTGAGCATTTTCAGGAATACGTCAATAGACAAGTGCCACTGGTCTTCTTTGATTGCGTAACAGACACTATTGATACAGACAAAGTCGTCATAGATGATCTTCATGCGGGGTTTATGGCCACTGAGCACCTAATCCAACAAGGCTGTAAGACGATTGCATTTGTGGGCGGCCCCAAAGACCTGAACATCAATCAAGAAAGACTCCTGGGGTTTCGGGATGCTCTAAAAAAGTATGGTCTGGATCAAAATCCAGAACTCATTCTCCATGGTACAAGCGGCAATTTCGATGAAGGGCTTGAGCTATCAAGAGAGCTTTTCAGTCTGGAGCAAAAACCAGATGGCGTGTTTGCAACTACGGATATGCTTGGAATAGGGGTAATAAAAAATGCTAAAGCGGCAGGACTAAGGGTACCTGATGATATCGCTGTGATTGGTTTCAGTAATTGGGAGATAGGCGAAATTTTTGAGCCCGCACTTTCGACCATTGATCAGAAGGGGTATGACATTGGAAAAATAGCGACTTCCAGGCTCTTAAAGCGCATTGATACTGATCAGGAATTGTCAATGATGACGGAAGTAATCAAAACCACCCTGATATCCAGAGCCAGCTCTCTGCGCAAAAAATAAGCACAAAAAAAGACAGCCATTTTTGACTGTCTTTGTGTGGGCGCTGAAGCCTGCCTGACGCAGGCAGGGATTGCTCATACGCGTAAGGCATACCGCACATCCCCTCGCGAATCTCCCTACGGTCGATACTTTCAGCCGATTCGAACCTGGGTTCTCCTCCCTCAATTAGTTACGAACAGTACAGTGTAAACAAAAAAAGACAGTCATTTCTGACTGTCTTTGTGTGGGCGCTGAGGGATTCGAACCCCCGACCCCCTCGGTGTAAACGAGGTGCTCTGAACCAGCTGAGCTAAGCGCCCTTATTTGAAAAATTCCGAATGGAAACTATAGCGTTTATGTTGCTATTCCTGAATCGGATGGCAAATTTACCGGACTTGCTTTACTATACAAGCCCTTAGTTAAAAATATTATTCGTCGATTGCGACAGAAAGATAGTCCTTCAAAGGCTTAAGCAATTTAAAGCCCTTGACCACATCATTCACGAAAGTTGCTGAGCCGATTTGATCCCCTGAGATCTTCCTGAATACAACAAAGCTCTTGAACCTAAGTAATTCGATATTTGCGTGATCCTTTTCATATCCCTTGGGTGCTGTTTTCAGCTGTTCTCCAGACAGCCCTCCATAGAAGTTTTTAAAGTCTTTGTTCGCGAGAATGGCTAAAAGCGGCTCAGGATTATAGTCTATTTCCTGCCTTATCCTGGCCAGCACATCTGATGGTGGCATATAGATTCCTCCACCCATGAAGCTTTCGCCGGGCTGCAAATGAATATAGTATCCACCACCCTCACCTTTCTTACCTCCCTTGGCCATATAAGCCCCAAAATTATTCTTGTAGGGAGACTTGTCCTTACTAAATCTAATGTCCCTATTGATTCTAAAGGTGCATTGCTTTGGTTCTAATCCTGTAAGGTCAGGGTCGAATCCCGCAATACCGTTAATCAGCTCATTAACAAACCCGCTAAACTCGTCTTTAGCATTTTGATAGACCTTCTTATTGTCCTGCATCCATTCCCTGTTGTTATTCTTTTCCAGGTCACTCAAAAACTTCATTACGCTAGTCAGATCCGCCATTATTATTTGATTAGGTCAACAATTGATTCAAGGCTCATACCGCGAGATGCCTTTACCAGTACAATTTGTCCAACCAAACTGTTATTCTCGAGATAGCGACTTAATTCGTTTTTATCCTTAAAGTGTCGGCCATGGGGAACTTCACTCTTTGCCTCTTTCATGAGCGGACCCACGAGCAGGCATTCGTCTACTTGCTGTGCCTTGAGTAATGATCCGATTTGCACATGCTCATTCTTTGATTGGTCACCCAGCTCGAGCATATCTCCGAGTATTACGGTCTTCTTACCAGAATACTCCCGCATAGAGACAATAGCGGCGGCCATACTGGTAGGATTAGCGTTGTATGCATCCATAATGATGGTCTTGCCATTTCGCTCAAGTAGTTGTGAGCGATTGTTTGATGGTACATAGTCTCGAATCGCCTGGTTCGCCAATTCCGGTAGGACATCAAAGTACTTTGCCATAGCTAAAGCATAGGCAATGTTGTGTATGTTGTAAGCACCTATAAGCTGTGTCTCCACTTCCTCTCCATTCTCAGTGCGATAGACTATGTACGGGTCTGCGGATACCAGTTCGCAAGGAGCGAAACTCCCCTTTTCCGGTAGGAGGTGGGGATGCTTGAATCGCTTGGCCATATTCGCTAGTGCAGGGTCATCCGTATTGATCAACACTTCACCATCATTTTTCTTCAGGAAGTCAAAAAGCTCAGACTTGCCACGAATGATGCCTTCTACGCCACCAAAGCCTTCAATGTGGGCTTTGCCAATATTGGTAATCAGGCCGTGAGTCGGTCTGCAGTAAGTGCACAGCTGAGCTATCTCACCCACAGCATTAGCACCCATCTCGATGATTGCAACCTCGACCTGAGGGTGTATGTGGAGGAGGGTGAGTGGTACCCCAATGTGATTGTTTAGATTGCCGGTAGTAGCATGAGTAATATATTTTTGCGATAGCACGGCATTGATCAACTCTTTGGTTGTCGTCTTGCCATTGCTGCCTGTAAGGCCAATCAGTGGACGCTTGTACCTGCTTCTGTGAAAGGTGGCCAACTCCTGCAGGGCTTTCAATGAATCATCCACAAGCACCGTACGATCTTCCGTGTCAAAGTCAGGATCATCCACTATCGCAAAACTTGCCCCGGCAGCCAATGCCCTGGTCGCATATTCGTTACCATTGAAGTTAGGTCCGCTCAACGCAAAAAAGAGATTATCCTCCTGTAGGGTGCGGGTATCAATGCTTACGCCGTTGGATTGTAGAAATTTGGAATATAAAAATTCGACTTCAAAGTCCATATTGGGTCAGTTAGGGGTTAAAGATAGATATTCGCGAAATTTATCAGGTTGGGTATGAGTATAATTGGTCATGGATGTGTTAATAGGTCGTGCTAAAGATTGACTGGTCATATTGTTTTGGTTTATTGCTTTGCGCGAGCACCGTTTCTACTTCGCTCCAGGCTAAGCAAAGACAGCTAAGTTTTGCTCAGTTTGATGTAATCACAGCAGATGGCTCACCTTTACCACGCCCTCTGGCGGGTGGTATCAACTCAGGGCAGTTTAGCGAAATTGACCTTGATCTGGACGGAGTATTAGATCTTGTGGTCTTTGACAGAACGTCAAATAAGCTCAC
The DNA here is from genome assembly GCA_965229505.1 of Cyclobacteriaceae bacterium. GTDB lineage: Bacteria > Bacteroidota > Bacteroidia > Cytophagales > Cyclobacteriaceae > UBA6059. The sequence continues at coordinate 2,364,624 of OZ245881.1, read as the reverse complement.
CACTTACAGGTACGCGAATGACACGTATAAACATGCCCCTCAATACGAGTACCAGTTCCCTGGTCAGCTGATCAACTGGGTACTACTTCGAGACTACAACTGCGATGGACTGCCTGACCTATTTACTTCTACCAATCTCGGGATCAAAGTCTATGAAAATACTTCAACAGACTCACTCTCCTGGCGTCTGGCGGCAGATCCGGTGATTACACTCGGAAACTCCGCCATCAACCTATTTGTCAATAGCACCGACCTACCGGCAATCGTGGATGTCGATAATGATGATGATCTGGACATTCTGGTTTTCAACTTTGCTACAGGTGGTTTTGTAGAATTTCATGAAAATCAGAGTATGGACCGCTATGGCATTTGTGATAGCCTGGAGTATGTGCGCGTGACTCGTGAATGGGGAGACTTCCAAGAATGCTTTTGTGGAACTTTTGCCTTCGATGGTGAGGCCTGTGACGGCACCAACCGCACCCTGCACGTAAGTGGGAAAGCACTTACTGTAGAAGATATCAATGAGGATGGGCTTCCTGATATTCTCTTTGGAGAAGAAGCTTGCAGTGATCTTTTCGCGTTGGAGAATGAAGGCTCACTGGAAACTTCCCTTTTTCGCGAAGCTCAGGTGCCCTTTCCGGAACTTACCGATCAGTTGACCTTTCCCGCGGCATATTTTGTAGATATCGATCATGATGGTCAAAAGGACTTAGTACTATCTCCAAATGATCGTGGTAATGAGCTGGACTTACATGATTTCGAGAACTCGGTCTACGCTTATCAGAATGAGCTTGGACAGTACACCGATCTTCAGGCGGGATTTCTCCAATCCGGGATGATCGATGTGGGCGAAAGGTCTGTGCCTACGCTTGGTGATGTGGACAATGACGGTGATCTGGATTTGTTGATTGGTAACAGAGGTAGCATCACCCAAATAACTAAGCCTGCCACTCTGGTCTATTACGAGAATATCGGCACCAGATCAAACCCACTGTTCCAGTTCAGAACCTCTGATTTCCTGGCTCTTTCCTCACTTGAGCTGGCCTACCTCAAACCCAAACTACTCGACCTGGATCGCGATGGATTGACCGATCTGGTATTCACCGGATTAAGCGAATACACCAATCGGATGTTCATCGTCGCTGGCCAAGCAACAGGGCTAGACCTATCCAACCTCACAGTTCAAGACGCCCATCTGAATGAGCTTGATCAATATGACCTGCATGATGTCAATCGAGACGGCAACATAGATTTGCTCGTAGGCACCTCTGGTGGTCGGCTGGATCTGTATTATAATGTCGGCACCAACTTGTCTCCAATATACGAATTGGAGGAACAGGGCTTTCTCGGGCTTACCGTCAACCCATTTCGCACTAACCTCTCCATCATGATCCAGGAAACCATTGACGCCACCAGATTAATCACTTATGATGATTCTGGCGAGCTGCGAATATTCTCGGATATCAATCAAGCTGAAGTTTCAGAACCATTGATCATTGCGGCTACTCAATCCACTACTCGCCTCGGTCGAATAGGAAGCCTCACGCAAGGTAGTCTCGATGGCGGAGCATCTAAAACAATATTAGTAGGCAGCATTCAGGGTGGCGTTCAAGCTTTCAGCATGCCGGTAGAGGATTCAGGTCAACCACCGTCGGGTGATTGGCAAGTGAGTACTTATCCCAACCCCTCAGATGGCAGAGTGACGATCCAATCATCACAGACGGCAACTGCCAGGCTTATAGGGCTTTCTGGCAAGGTGTTGCTCGATGGGATCTCCATCTCCGAGAATGGTCGACAGCAGGTGGACTTCTCCCATCTCCCCCAGGGCTTGTACCTGCTGCAGCTCATCTCTGACAACAAGTCAGTCACGCATCTGAAAATTATTATTGATGAGTAGCACTATTGAATATGCGCTTATTGAAATTAATATTTCGGCCGATAAGCTGTCCAATTTCTCCTGTCAAACTGCGTCCTGGGTGGGCCCTGATTCGAGTATTACGAGATTTGATTTCGACAATTATTCCGAGGCATATACCATTGATCTGGCACTCAAACTCATTGATCATACCGATCTATGCTTTGTGTTTGTGAATCAAACGCAGGAGGTAGACGAACCTGGCAGTATTTCGAAGTTTTTCAATAGTGTCACAAGAAAATCCCGCCCTAAAGTAACGGTGGCGTATTTATATGGAAACGAGAAACTACGCCCCTTTTTCAAGGTATTGAAAGCCAGTAGGTGTGAGGATGTGAAGGAGTCAAAATCCTTCTTTGAAAGCTGGATTAAAGGACTTGAAACTGGTCCGCATCAGCCTGAAAAGGAAACCGAGCTCTAAACTTCTGCAATAAATCAGCGTCTAGCTCAGCAGACCCGATACCCGCATCTTCATCATGCCTGCACAGTGTCTTTCCGGTGTAGTCCACTATTGCCGAGTGGCCGCTGTACTCATAGCCATTTTCGTCTAAGCCGACCCTATTTACCCCTACTGTGTAAGCTATATTTTCTATTGCACGTGCCTGCAGTAGTATATCCCATGCGTGAATCCGTGGTGATGGCCAGTTGGCCACATAGATCAGCAGGTCGTATTCATACAGTTCGTCTGCTTTCCGTTCACTTCGCGACCACACCGGAAATCTCAAATCATAACAGATCATCGGACATATACGCCAGCCCCGCCATTCAAAAACCAGCTTTTTCACTCCTTGCGTGTATGGCTCATCCTCTCCCGCTAGCGCAAATAAATGTCGCTTGTCATAAGTGTGATGCTGTCCATCCGGTGCTACCGCAAACAGGCGATTGAAATAATTGCCTTTTTCCTGAACGATATAGCTCCCCAGGATCATCGCGTCAGTCTGTGACGCCTGCTGCTTCATCCACCGAAAGGTCTTGCTGTTCATTGGTTCTGCCAATTCTTTCGCCTCCATGGAAAAGCCAGTAGAGAACATTTCCGGTAGGATAATCAAATCAGAGTCTCCTTCTATACGCCATATAGCCTCCTCAAAAGATGCCAGATTGGCCTCCACCGACTGCCAGTGAAGATCTGATTGGATATAGTTGACCCTTAGTTTTTGCAAAATTATCTTGTCTTCAGCGGTGCTTTGATGCGATACTCCGTATCGCACTTCCCCTTTGATATATTGGTCAGCTTACCTTTGAGCAACCTCCTCTTAAATGGGGTGAGATGATCCGTGAAAAGTATGCCTTCTATATGGTCGTACTCATGTTGGATGATACGTGCTTTCATCCCATCAAACTCCTCCTCATGCTCTTCCCAGTTTTCATCAAAGTAGTGAATCTTGATCTTAGGTAAGCGTGAGATGGGCTCGCGGATGCCAGGTATGCTGAGACAGCCCTCCTCGAAGTTCCACTTATCACCTGACTCATCTATGATGTGCGGATTGACAAAGACTTTAACAAAATCCATCATGTCATCTTCCTCAAGCGGTCGACCATCTACGATAAACATGCGCAGTGACTTTCCAATTTGCGGAGCTGCAAGACCGATTCCATGGGCAGCTTTCATGGTCTCGAACATGTCCTCGGAAAGTTCCTTTACATCAATGGTACCCTTCTCTATGTCTTGGGTTTTCCTTTTTAATACTGGGTCGCCATACACGACTATTGGGTAAATCATATGGGTTGAGAGGCTAAATAGGATTGCAGAATGAGCGTAGCACTTATTTTATCTACGTTACCTTTTACGCGTCGGTCTTTCTTTTTCATCCCGCCGGTGAGCATGGCCTGTGACGCAATCCTGGAGGTAAACCTCTCATCAATTGTCACCACAGGTATCCCGGGTAATTTCTTTTTTAGCAAAGTTATAAAACCTTTCACCAATGGAGTAGCATTAGTGTCCTCGTTGGCAAGCGTTCGTGGCATTCCTACCACCAAGGTTTCAATAGTTTCGCGATTATGGTAATCCAGAAGGAAATCCAATACTTCAGCAGAGTGGTAGGTTCCGATAGGAGTGGCAATGATCTTGAGAGGGTCAGTAGTCGCCAGACCTACACGCTTTGAGCCGTAATCAACGGCTACAATTCGGCCCATTTAGTTAAAGCCTATTTTCGTAGAGAGCAAACTCTGCACTTTTTTCTCCATGTTGAGTGCCTTAGGGAAAAGTATCTCATTTTCGATCCTTGCATGCTGCTCAAGCTGAGCATCGAAGCTCTGGAGCTCTTTGAAAATCACCTTGAGGTGAAGATCTTCCAGCTCATCCACGCTATGCTGGTCGATGATGCCTCTGATGCCCTTCATCTCATCATCATCTTCTCCATGCTCAAGTGCTAGTTCCTGTATTGAGAATTGCTCCATGGCATAGTACAAGTCCCCATTGTAGCCTCCGTTTTGCAGCACTTTGTTGAGCTGAAGAATGTACGCAAATAAGGTGTCCTCCTCTTCATAAATATGATGTATGAAGTCTTCCTGAAACAAAGGGAATACGAACTTCAAATCAGCCACGAGCTCATTGTCGGCCAAACACTTAGGTGTCAAATGCGAGATCAACTTCTGAATGAAGGGGAGCTGATCTTTGATAAAGAGATAATGATGGTGCTTGAGGTACTGTATAATGGCAACTGCTGACTGTCCATTTAAGTGGGAGAAAGCCGGAATCTCAAAAGGACTGGCGCTTCCATAATCACTGAGCAGGCTCTCTAGTTTTATATTCTTTTGCTTACACACCTCACTTAGAGGTAATGATTCGCAATTGTAAAACGCTATGCCGTAAGCATCCAGCTGTCGAGCAAACGTGAAGTCTGCTTTAACTAGTTTCCCAATAGACTGATTTGCCTGCATCCCGAGCATAACCTCAAAGATAAGGATTAGATCGTCAAATTTTCCAAAATCAAAGAAGCATAAAACACATCACTATTGGTGATATTCTTCTCATCGATAAAAACACAGACCTTTAAACACCCGTTCACTAGAAAGTAAATGGCTGTTTTCTGCTATTTTTACTTACTGCGAAAACTCAAATAACAATTCGGTGAAAGAAATCAACAACTCAAAATCCGTCATTCGACTTCCTATCTTACTCGCTATCGCAATTGCCACCGGCGTGCTCATAGGCGCGACCATGGTCAATACCGGTGATGGCAAAAAGGATCTTTATCAAAGTATCTATAAGTTTCGTGAGATCGTGAGCTACATCGATCGCAACTATGTCGACGAGGTGGATACGGATGATCTGGTGGAAACGGCCATCAATGATATGTTGGAGAAGCTGGATCCGCATACTTCTTATATTCCTGCTAAGGATCAAGAGCTGGTCAGCTCACAGTTGGAAGGCAAGTTTGAGGGGATCGGTATTGAGTTTAACATTTTTCACGACACGATCTATGTAGTATCACCACTCTCAGGCGGACCCTCTGAGAAAGTCGGGCTAAAGGCTGGAGACAAGATCGTCAAAGTCGATGATGAAGTCGTAGCTGGTATCGGCATCACCAATCGTGGCGTATTTGATAGGCTCAGAGGTACAAAAGGAAGTGAAGTAGTCGTATCCATCAAGCGGCGCAATGTTGACGAACTGATGGATTTCAAAATTGAGCGGGATAAAATCCCTCAATACTCTGTAGATGTCGCCTACATGGTGGATGAGGAGATCGGCTATCTGAAAATCAATCGATTTACAGCCACCACCTACGATGAGTTCAAAGAAGCATTACAGAAGTTGAACGATCAGGGCATGACCAAGCTGATGCTCGACTTGACAGGGAACCCTGGTGGCTATATGGACAAGGCCATCAATATTGCCGATGAGTTCCTATCGGGAAATAAGATGATCGTATATACTAAAGGAAAAGAGGCACGGTACAACGCGGAGCACCGGGCGTATCGCAAGGGGCAATTTGAGCAGGGTTCTTTGATCGTGCTCATCGATGCGGGTAGTGCTTCAGCTTCGGAGATTGTATCGGGTGCTATTCAGGATAATGATCGCGGGCTCATTGTGGGTAGACGTAGCTTCGGCAAGGGGCTGGTACAGATGCCTATCAGTCTGAATGACGGCTCAGAGCTGCGCCTTACGATCTCTAGATATTACACTCCTAGTGGCAGGTCCATTCAAAAGCATTATGAATTGGGTGAGCAGGACGACTACTACAGTGACTTTACCACCCGTATCCAAAGTGGAGAACTCTACTCTGCCGATAGCATGCAGGTGACAGACTCTTTACTTTTTGAAACCCTAAAGGGACGAACCGTATATGGTGGTGGAGGGATCATGCCGGATGTTTTTGTTTCCCTGGACTCTACCGACAATAGCCCATATCTCAACAAACTTTTCTACACCAATACGATCCGTGAATACGCACTCAAGTACTTTGAGGAGAACAAAAGTCGCCTTGAAAAGTATGATTACGCTCAATTCAAAGATGATTTCAAAGTCAGCGAGGCGATGATGAATGACCTCATCGAACTTGGCGAAGCTAATGGAGCACCCTTCAATGAGCAGCAATACATGAAGTCTCGTCCCTTTATACAGACATTCCTTAAAGCTCAAATCGCACGTAGTGTCTGGGACAATGAGGGTTTCTTCCCTATTTATAACCAGACCAATGAAATCTTCCTGGAGGCATTAAAGCTATTCGACGAAGCAGATGCCATTGCCGGTAATGGGGATTGATCTCTGAAACGCTCAAACAATTTCTCTTAAAAATGAGTAAATTGTTATTATGGGCAAGGTCTCCTGGTTTTTATGTTTGGCGTTTTGCAGCAGTTGTCTGGATAGACCCGAATTTAGCTTCCCCGAAGCAGATCAGCCGGAGCAAAAAGAAAACATAGTCCCATTAATCGAGCTGGAACAATTTGAGAATGATGATCACGGTTGGGTATTTGAGATAAGTCATCCGCGTTCCAGGCTCAAATTTGAAGGTATTAGAACCACTGATGAAATCGGGTCAAGCAATCACTCCCTCAAGATTGAACGCCTGGGTCATGTGGCTGCTGCCAGCGAAGGGTTCTATGATTTTGCCGAATGGCGCAAAACCCTCACGGGTGTGGATATCCCACGTGGAGCGCAGATCAGGCTGCTCTCTCAAATAAAGCTAGAGAATGTGACGGGTACAGGTGTTTCTCTTATCATCAGCCTCCGATGGCAAGGTGTCCAGGTTGGCTATTCTGACTCAGGCTGGATCAATGGCAATGGCCGAATCATAGAGTTTGGCTCCTTCGGCACACTCTACCCCGATATCAATGAACCGGTCGACGAAATCGAAGTAATCCTTAGGATGGAGCCCGTCACAGCAGGCACCATTTTTTTCGATGATGTAGAGCTCGACCTACTCTACTAGACATTCAGCGCCTGATGGTACGCCATGCTGTAGTATTTGGTCAAGGTATCCCAATCAAAGTAAACTGCTGAGTTTTCCGTCCTGTTGCGGAGTGTAATCCGCTCCCTGCGATTAAGCTGTACAAACTGATAGAGCACGTTAGCCAATTGATTGGCACTATCGTCAAATGATCTCTGGTCACGATTAACTACGTAGATGCCGCTCTTCTCCGGGTGAGGCATGTTCTTTTTCACATAGTCACCAAAGCCTGCAAGGTCACTGGTCGCCGTGGGTACACCACTGGCAATACACTCAAGAGGTGTGTAGCCCCATGGCTCGTAATAGCTCGGAAAGATACCCATATGAGTACCTCGCACAAACTGACCGTATTCCATGCCAAATAGTGGGTTAGTATAGTTGATGAAGTCAGGGTGGTACACGATTTTGACCCTGTCTTCCTTATTGTTGACCAGGTTCGAAGATCGAAGGAAATTCAGGATACTGTCGTTTTGATCATCCTTGAGATTGTGGGTAACCACCGGTGGCAGGTGCCCCGTTTTCCAGGACTGCAGCGTCCGTCGATATCTTAATCTCCAGTAATCATCCACAAACTCATTTAAAGGTGGCAGCTTAGTATCCATACTGGAAGCCGCCCGATAGAAAAGTCGATCCCCAACCTGTTTTTTAATAGCATCCACAGTCGTCCGCAGCTCCTCCATCAGCGCCCGTGTGTGCAACACCTCGGGGTTAATTGAATGATAAGGCTGCTTTGTGACAAAAAACATGACGATGGTCGTATCTGAGCCCTCTTTTTTCAACCGATAGTTCAATCTCGCCAATGCTTCAAGCGTAAGGTCATAGCCCTTGTTGAGGTATTCGTACCTACCGGAAGTAAAGAAGTAGAGGGTGTTGTCAAGGTCGAAAGTATAGCTCTGGAAAAAATGCGCCATCACAAACTGATGGATTTTTTCCTTGTTCTCCATATGGAGGTTCTGGAACTCATGAAGAGCTTCAAAGCGCTCATTGTTAATACCATTGGGCAGGATCACATCGGGCTCTCTTCCGAGTAAATAGCGACACTCCTCAGCTGTCACCTCACTTACGGTAGTAAATACATGTGAACTATGCGCTGCAGCACGCTCCAACTGCACGTTGGCTTCAATATTAAAATGCTTGGCCTCCTTCGCCCAATCCACAAAGGGTAAATGGTCGTAGAACTGAGGATCATTCATGGCCAGGTATCTACCCAGCATCGTGGCATGGGTGGTAAATACCGTCTTAATTGGGATATTATTCTTTCGAAGTGACGGCAATCCGGAGGCCGCCATCCACTCATGGAAATGAGCAATTATATTTTTGGTTGTGACTTCAGGCTTTGCAAGTTCCATCAGGAATAGCTTGACCATTTCCCCAAACATCACCACGCCATTGAGCAGAAAATCATCTCCAGGCATAGATATACCATGATCCTGCCAGAGCGAATACTTGATATCACCTAATCGATTATTGACACTTGTCAAATCAAATAGCACCACCTTCGGTCGTCCCGTGACTAACCAATGACCGTAATGTACCTTGTAGCCATTCTCCTTCATTCTGGCTACTGCCTTGGAAAATGGGTCTTTGGCATCCTCAATGGGGTCAAATTCCGAAGCGACATTCTGAGGCATGTAGGGCCCCAGAAGGCAATAGTTGTTTCCCCATTCTTCGGTGATCGTTGGTGCTTTCGAACGAATAACAGTGTAGATCCCGCCGACCTGATTGACCGTTTCCCAGGCGATTTCCACCAACAAGCTGCCAGAGATTTCCTTTTTTGTGATTTTTTTATTCTTAGTGGAGGATTTGGCAGCAGCGGTCATAGTCAGCAGGTTAAATGGAATTTCTGGTAATAAGTTTATTCATTAAAGCTAAGAACCCAAGCCTTGGGTCAATATTTTTTGCTTCGCAAAGCAAACTCTCTGGTTTCTAAGAAGCCTGCGATCCAAACAGTTTCCTGTGCAAGACTTTTGGTGAAATCTGGCTAATCTCACCACTTAGCAGCGGAAAGAGCGACAGGTCTTCTATCCCCACGCGAACGAGTCGCAATACGGGGTGACCAACACCAGCAAACATGCGCCTTACTTGTCTGTTTTTGCCCTCATGGAGTTCTATTTGCCACCAACTAGTTACAGGGTGCTTACCGTAGTTAACGGGTGGATCTCGTTCTACTATTCCGGTAGGCTCCACTACCGACACACGGGCAGGCAGGGTCGTGTGCTTCTTACCCTTTAAGTTGATCTCAACGCCCGACCTCAGCTTGTCTAGCGCCTCTGCGTTTGGCTCGCCTTCTACCTGCACCCAGTACTTCCGCCAATGGCTAAACTTAGGATCAAGCAGCTTATGATTGAGCTTGCGATCATTGGTCAACAGCAGCAGCCCTTCACTATCCAGGTCAAGGCGCCCTACCGGGTAAATGTCCCTGGGCAGATCAAAAATAGAGCCCAGCCCAAGGTTGCCATCTTCGTCAGTGAACTGACTGAGCACCTTATAAGGTTTATGAATAATGAAGTAGAGAAATTTTTGCGCCATCGGGGCAAATCAACATGGATTCCAGGGCGTTATCAACTGATCTGCAAGAAAATAGTCGCTGCAAGGGAGAGTACACCGAGCAAATTGCTACAGAGTGCATGGACAATCAGTTGCCTATCGTAGCGAAACCATATGATCGCCAGCAGGCAGTACATTAAGAAAAGAAACGACTCAACCGACTCATCCTCACCACCACCTGGTTCGTCTTTCGTGACAAACAGCCTTTTGTTTGTACCATGAAGTTGATTGTAAATATGGGCATTAAGTCCTATCCTTAGGAAACTTCCCAAGAAAAGGAAAGTGCCCAGTAAAATGTTGATCCAATTCATCGATCATCAATATGATAACATTTGATAATTTGACAAAACGAAATGTCCTGCTATATTCATGTTTTAAAGTTATGTGCCATGAAGAATCAATTTTTGGCGTTAATTGCTATGATTACGCTGGCGGGCTGTCAACAAGAAAAGCAACAAGCAACCTCATTATCAGTTAAACTTCCTGACTTTAAGCCACATGGAAAGGCTTATGTGCATTTTATAAATGAAGCACAAGATTCAGTAGAAATAGAACGGCTATACCCGGCCTTGTACGGCACAACTACCCGGGTACCAGATATAAAATCCGTTAAACTAAAAGCCACAAAAGACACCTTATTAATCTACGATATACCCATTCCACAGGTATACACGATTGCCATCCAGCGAGACAATCAGGAGTTATATCTCTACTATGATGATACTCTGACAGTTCGAATTAAAAAGATCCACAAGTCTCTCAAACATGAAAAAATAAAACACTACGGTAGTGAGAACTCAACTACTGCGCTAGAGTTCGAAGGAAAATATGCCCTTGAGAATTACTACATCACTCAAAAGTCCAAGCGTTTCAATCCTATGGTCTTCGCAAGAATAGCTAACAACTCATCTGTTAGTCTTGAAAAATTTGCGGCGAGCACAGATTCCTTGATGCATTTAGAATTCCGGTTCCTTGATTCAATGAATCAAGTGGCGCAACTGAGCGAATTATTCTACCAAACAGAAAAGGCTGCCATCAGCTATAAGGCCTTAGAGAGTAAAATCAAGCAACCAGGGTTTAGAGAGTTTCAAATTGGAAGTGTAGTCAAGACTTCTGATGATTACTATGATTTCATGAAAGAGATGGAGATGGGCAACCCGTATGGCCGATATACCTTCTACTATCCCTTTTTTCTTTCAAATGTTGCCTACCACAACTATGTGCGGTCCTGGAACATGAAAATTCCAGGCTTTATTGACCTAATTCGAGCCAAGCAAGATTCAGCAATGTTTTCTTTCATAACCGACTCCCTGAATATAACTGAATCCGCGCATCGGGATAGTTTATTCTCGATCGCTAAGAGACAAACATGGTTTAATGAAATCGACAAGCTCAAACCACTTGTAGGTCAGGAGAACTTCAATTTATTTCTGATTTCACAGGCGCAGATCGAAATAGGGCATTCAGATTATCAGGAAGCGCGAATAGCACTTCTACACTACAAATCTGAATTTTCTGATAATCCCTATCTAGCTGTATTGGATAACGAATTTGAGCCAAAAGAAAACCTTAAGGATGGAGTTCAAGCCCCCTACTTCTATCTGGAAACTCCAGAGGAAAAATTTCTATCAATCCAAGATTATCAAGGCAAACTGCTATTGCTAAACTTTTGGGCGCCATGGTGCAAGCCATGTCTAGCCCAACTACCTGATGAAAAGAAATTAGCGACTAAATATGGCTCAGAACCCTTTGAGATCATTAACATTTGTATTCAGTGCAAAAAGACAAATTGGCTAAAAACCATTAAAGAGAAGTCCATGCCAGGACAGCATCTCTTCGCAGCAGATGAGTGGCCAAAGAAGCTTAACAATTCATACAAGATCAATGGGATACCACATTACACACTAGTCAGCGCAAATGGCAGAATTATCTCCAATAATACCTTTAGGCCAAGCGACCCAAGGCTTGATAGATTAATTGGCTCTAATCTTCAGCCTCTATCAGACTCTTCATTAAAATAAACTCCCCAGCTCTCCTCACCTGGGGGCCTGGTGACCAGGCTTACCACTACGTAAAGCGTGATGCTCACCATAAAGCCTGGTAGTACAGGGTAGATCAGCGGATCTCCGAAAGCTTTCCAAAGTCCTGTGACCACCACCCCGCCGATCATGGAGGAGATAGCACCGGCTTTGGTGGCGCGCTTCCAGAGAATACCCCCAACGACAGGGGTAAAGAAGCCGGCGGCCATGATGGCCGTGAACAGCACCACGATGAACTGAATCAGCTCTCCCTCTCCCACACCAGTCAGGACAAGGAATAGTGGAATAATACCCACAGTGAAAATGCCAATTCGAGCGACTTGCAGTCTTCTTTCCTCGGTAGCCTTGCTGTGAACCAGATTCTGATAAATATCTTCCGATAGTGCCGATCCAGCTACTAAAAGGAGTGAGTCCACTGTGGACATCATTGCAGAGGTCAGAGCAGCCAGCATGATCGTGCCGATGAAAGTAGGCAGGACAGCCCGTGCTATCACAGGCATAGACAAATCACCCGTAGGCAGCAAAGGGAACAATGCCATAGCCGCCAGGCCAAGGAAAAATACGAGTAGATTGATCCCTGTCACCAGTATAATGGTCATTAGGATGCCTTTGCGTATCGTCTTCATATCCTTCATCGCATAGAGACGCACTACTTTTTCCGGTGTGGCCACTGATCCAAGAAAGAACGCTAAACTCATGGTGATTAATAGGCTAGTTGGGAATCCTCCCCATTGAAATGTCAAAGGCTTTACAGCCTCGACGGCATTGAGCATATTGTCCAGCCCGCCGAAGTGATGGATGGCAATCGGGACAGAGACCACCGTGCCTAATACCATGATCACCATCTGCAAGAAGTCCGTATAGGCCACCGCCAGCATCCCACCAATGACAGTGTAGACTAGCAGAATGATCGTAAAAATCACCATGCCTTGGGTCGTGGGTATACCAAAAACAATATTGGCCACTAATCCACCCGCTACGATCTGGGCCTGGATGTAAACCACCGTCGCAATGAGGATGATCACGGCCCCAACACCTCTGGCCATCTTACTGTTGTATCTTCTTTGTAGGAATGCTGGAAGGGTGAGTTCTTTCACTTTAGTGAAGCGAGGCGCCAATACAGCCACCATAAACCAATAAGACAAAGGAATGGAAATCAGCACCCACGTGAAGGACCAGCCCACTTCGTAGATCACTCCGATGGTGCCAATAAAGGTGCCTGCACTGGTATGGGTTGCGGCCATGGTAGCCCCACCGACACCCCAGCCCAGCTTGCCACCAGCAATCCAATAGTCTGACTCGTTTGCGGTAGCGCGCATACTGTACCAGCCAATGGCGAAAACCACGGCGAAATAGAGAAAGAATATGAGCAGTTGGACCGTCATGGGTTACGCTTTTCCGTTAGGTACATCCATATCATGTAGCCCACAACGATGGACCCTAGCACCACAAACAAGCCCCAGAATATTACACCCATCAGATCAGCATTTTTCGTCTTTGCCAGCCAAATATGCCAAGGCCGGCAAGTAAGAATACAATGAAAAAGTCGACAACTGTCGTACCCGAAATATAGAAGTCATCATCCTGGCGCAAATCAAACTTCACCAATGATGTCACCACCGGCAAGTCAAACGAGTAAACTCCGTCTGGAGCTTGACTGAATTCCACATCAGGAAAATGATTGCCGATGAACAGGTTTTGCGGTAGCGATATCCTCACCACCATCTTACCCTCCTCGGTATCCTGTGCCTTCCATGGCACATACAGGATCGGAATGACCACCTCATCGCCCTCCCATTGCACCTCATATTCCAGGTTGACAGACCTACCGGAAAAATCATATTGCTCAATCTTCCAGAGATGGTTATAATCAATTATTTCAGCAGCTTGACCATCGACCTTAGCAGCCGTGATGGAGGCATTCTCATATTTGATGGCTTGCAGTGGCAGCATCGACACTCCACTATCCGGTGCTACCGCAATAGTGGTCGTAACGATAGCGGAGTGCTCATCTAGCAGCTTGATATTGGCATCAAACCTTTCAGTGATCCCCTGTCCAAGGACTCCACTAGAAATCCAACAACCAAATACCAACAACCAAATACTTCTTGTCAGGCCCATACCTCCTTGAGGACTCGAAGTGTATTGGTACCCATCACCTTCGCCATGTCCTGATCGCTGTAGCCATGTTTAATCAACCAACGGACGATGTTGTATGAACCCTCCGTTGGATTCTCCAATCCATCAACAAACTCCACAGGCGTATATTCCATCCCGGGTATGTCTTTGCCTTTAGACTCCTTGAGAGAAAGTGCTGCGGTGTAGGCCGTATGGAGCCCTACATGGTCACCATAGAGTGTATCCGGACCAAATGACACGTGATCGATACCCACCATATCCTTGATGTACTCGAAGTGCTCCATCACCGCATCCAGATTGTGTACGCGCTTAGAGGGTGTCAATGTCGTATGAGGAGCCGCTTCCATGCCGATGACCCCTCCTTTATCAGCACATGCCTTGAGCACATCGTCTGGCGCCATGCGATTGGTATTCCAAAGTGCCTTTGCCCCTATATGGCTGAGTACGATAGGCTTGCTGCTATGTGCTATGGTATCCAGTGCGGTTTGGTCTCCTGTGTGAGAGCAGTCGATGAGCATACCCACTTTATTCATTCGCTCCACGGCTCTCTTACCAAACTTGGTCAGGCCTCCGTCATTATCTTCTTTCAATCCAGAGCCCAGGGCGTTAGACTCGCTGTAGGTGATGCCAAGCAGGCGAACACCAAACCCATATAGCAGATCAATTCTATCCAGCTCATTCTCGATCATCATGGCACCTTCCATGCTTGCCACCCAGGCCATCTTGTTTTCCCTGTGTGCTCTGAGGATGTCCTCAACCGTCCGTGCATGAATCACAAAATCCTGATGTGCAATATCGCAAAGGCGCATGCCCAGATCATGGGTCACCTCGCTCCATTTCCAGCCACCCTTTGAGTGAATCTGGCATACACCATCCATCAGGTTGTCAAAGACACAGTCCCAGTGCGAAGCTGCAAGTCCTTCAAAACTTGTGGCCATGCGACCTTCCTTGACATAGGCTGGCGTCTGCATGATATCATCCGGAAAAACACCAAGATGCTCATGCATGGAGATAAGTATATTGTTTTCAATAAAGGCCTTTGCACGTGCCTCCTCAGCCTCTGATAGGGGCACCTTGGTCGAGTTGACTCTTTCGACCTCCCTGGCCAGAGGGAAATATTTATAGTCGACATCTTTTTCCAGGTATTGGAATGACTGATATCCTTTGTAGTCTTTTGTTAAGCTCATCCTTCGGGGTTTTTAGAATTTGACTCTCGGAAGATAGTAAAAGTCACACCTACCGGAATCAACCATTCCGTGAGTGGGGAGATTTCAATGCAGATAGGTCGCGAATGCTACTTTTGGCTAAGTAAATTGATCAAATCCCATAGATTAATGACTTCTACTTTTGAGTGCACTGGGAAATGATCACTACTGGGTGTTACCACGAAATTCCTTACTGTGTCTACATCTTCTATAGCATTAAGGTAACCTTTAGTCAGCTTTGGAGCGTTGCTATATTTGATCTCTACTGAAATGACAGGCTGATTATTCTCGAGCAAAAGCAGATCAATTTCAGCACCTTCATGGGTACGGTAGAAGCAGTACTCATATTGATCTCCTAGTGATTGTATGAGCTGTCTTACTACGAAATTCTCCCAACTGCTACCAACAACCACATTTCCCGATAGGGCCTTGAGATCTTCGAGGTTGAGCAGAGCGTGGAGCACTCCTGTATCATTGAAAAATACTTTGGGGGTCTTGACCAGTCTTTTCTTGATATTGACATGATATGGCTCCAATACAGTGACTAGAAATGCCTGCTCCAAAAAGTTCAGGTACTTGCGCACCGTGGGTGCAGTCACACCCAGAGATTTTGAAAAAGTGGAAGCATTCCATAGCTGTCCAACAGACGAGGCTAGCATTCTCAAGAAATTATTAAGTGTCCTTGAGTTGGTGTCCAGACCCAAGGCTGGCAAATCGCGATCTATGTAAGTCTTAACGAATTGTTGTCTCCAGTCGAGACTATCTCTTAAGTCATCGGCCAAGTACGCATTGGGGAATCCGCCCCTGATCCAGAGCTGCTCCTGGCTTTTTGCACCGAGCTCCGTCAAACCAAATGAACTTATTTCTTCATACGCAATACGGCCAGCTAATGAGTCAGCACTTTTGCGCATGAGTGTAGGCGAAGCAGAGCCTAATAACACGAACCTTCCCGGCCGACGATCTTCGTCAATTATTGATCGAATCAAGGCGAAGAGGTCCTGACGGTTTTGTATTTCATCAAGGATAATGCACTTATCTGCATTAGATCTAAAGAAGAGACCTGGATCGGTAAGTTTAACTTGATCCTGATCAGACTCCAAGTCAATATAGACTGCTTTTCTGGTCAAGGTCAGTTGCTTCACCAAGGTAGTCTTTCCAACCTGCCTGGGCCCAATGACTCCCGTTACAGGGTACTTACTGAGCCTATACACGAGCTTGTCTTTATACTGAATTCTATCAATCATACCCGTAAATTGAAAATATGATTTTCATATATCAGGGATAAAGTTAATCATTTACCCTGAAAATTGAAAGTAGTATTTTCAATTTTCAGGGTAAATGATTCTGATAGGTCATCCTGGAGCGAGCATTTTCATTGGTTAATATCTCAACGAATGATATCTTCGGCAGCTAATCTAAAAGGCAGCTACTGCGCATGAATGGAGTAATCAACTTTACCAATATCGTCGAGCAAGCATGGCTTGATTATGACAGCTCTCGACCTATCAAATACATCGAGGATATCAGTGCCAAGGTCTCTACCAACCATGTCTATCGCATCTGGTTCGAAGACGAAGGAACTATCATCGGTAAGCTCTCTTACTTTGGGAAGTACGAGCATTTCGTTCAGGATCATGCCATCATCAACGCGCTAGCTACTAATCTCAGTGACCCTTTTGAAAATTTTCTGGCCAAGTCGCTCACCAAGCATGGCCAGCTCTACACCTACAAGTATGACCATGGTCTGCTTAAGGCCTGGGTAGTATTTTACAATCCTATCAGGGTGGGGAAAAAGCCCCGGAAAGTACAGAGCAAAAAGAAAATTGAAACACTCGGCCAACAGCTGGCCAGGTTTCACAAGGCCTGTCACAAGGTACGCAATACGCTACCTTCCAACTCTAAGTCAATCACTCACGACGTGAACCATCTGCTCGAAATCCTCGAAACGGAAGAGGGTCAATACGAGCATAGAGGTCATATAGACAGTATCAAGTTTCAGTGCAATACCCTCCTGGAAAACATTGATAAGCTCGGTATGGAGAGGTTTGACGCGATTCCGGTATTTGTGGACTGGAACATCGGCAACTTCTCCGTCGATGATGATTTTAACTTCTTTTCGCGATGGGACTATGACTGGTTCCGCATGAGCAGCCGAGTTATGGACTTTTACTTTTTCGCGCGAGTTTGCTCTGCCGCCGGCGACCAGACTATGTTTAGCTACACCATTGATCAGCTCATGGAGGACAGGTTCGGTATATTTCTTAAGGCCTATCATGCGGTGTACCCACTGACCCCATCGGAAATTTCCTTTATGAAGGAAGCCTATCGCTTTTTTATTCTCAACTATGTTGTCAAAGACGGACGCTATTTCTTCAACGAAATCTATGCCTCCAGGCTACAAAAGGAAGCCCACGAGATTTATTTCCCTAATTTAGATCGCTCATTCGATGAAGAGTCCCTCATCAGATTACTCAATCTTTGACCATGCAAATCACAGATTTCAAAGCCATTGCTCACAAGTACGAAACGATCTTTTTTGATGCATTCGGGGTACTCAAAAACCATCAAGGCCTCCTACCGGGAATAGAGAATACTTTTGGCTATCTCAAGGATAATGGCATCAACTATTACATCCTAACCAATGATGCCAGCAAAGGCCCTCAGGAACTTGCTCAGGGATATCAGGATGCAGGGTTATTAGACATCACCAAAAGTAAGATTATCTCTTCGGGGATGCTGGCCCGGGAATACCTCAAAATGAAAGTGAAATCGGGAACAGTAGCCTACCTGGGAACAAAAGAATCTGCTCATTACATAGAAACAGTTGGTCTCAAGACAGTCTCCATTGCCGATCTGGATATGGAGCAGGCCAAAGACGTGAGTGTATTGGTCTTTCTGGATGATGAAGGTTTTGACTGGAATCACCATATCAACAAGACGGTCAACCTACTGCGGATGCGCAATATCCCTACCATCGTATCCAATACGGATAAGTATTATCCAGTCAACCGCAAGGAGGTGGCAGTTGCCATTGGTGGTATTGCCAATATGGTAGAAAACATAGTGAAGAAAAACTTCATTCGATTTGGCAAGCCTGACGCGCAAATGTTCATCTACGCCTATCAGCATTCGATCAAACTTGGTGGCACCACCGACAAAAACAAGATATTGATGGTAGGTGACACCCTTTCAACAGATATCATTGGAGGCAACAAGTTTGGCCTGGATACAGTATTGGTTCTCACCGGCAATACACTCGCTGATCAGGCTGATAGCAAAATCAAATCGGCTGGAATCATACCCAACTTTGTGTGTGAGTCGGCGATTATCGATTGATCCGGACAACTGTATCACCACACTTTTCCCATCTTTTGGATAAATTGATGTCTTCCAATGAAGCGTAACTTATCCATCACCGGAGATACCAGCTTTTCGAAGCTTACCGTCAACGCACCATCAGACTATGCCGCGGGCCTACCGGGAATCAAAGTGGCACTCGAGCACGTCAAAAAGGAAAGTGGCTTATTCAAGTCGCTCCAGACATTGTCGAATATGAATCAGAAGGATGGGTTTGACTGCCCCGGATGCGCTTGGCCAGACCCGGATGAGCGATCCAAGCTGGGCGAGTATTGTGAAAATGGAGCCAAAGCGTTGGCAGAGGAAGCCACCGATAATCGAGTTGATGCAGCCTTCTTCGCCAAACATTCTGTAGAGGAGTTATCGCTATGGACGGACTATGAGATTGGTAAGAGCGGTCGCATTACCCAGCCTTTTGTCCTACGGTCTGACAGCATCCATTACGAACCAATCGAATGGCAGCAAGCTTTTGAGTTGATCGCTGATCGGCTGCATGCTCTGGATTCTCCGGATGAGGCTGTCTTCTATACTTCCGGTAGGTCAAGTAATGAAGCCGCATTTCTGTATGGCCTATTTGCGCGGAAGTTCGGCACCAACAATATGCCCGACTGCTCCAACATGTGCCATGAATCTAGCGGAGTAGCGCTGAAAGAGACATTGGGTATCGGCAAAGGATCGGTGACATTAGACGACTTGCCGGATGCAGAGGTGATCCTGATCATAGGTCAAAACCCGGGCACGAATCACCCTCGTATGCTGACCTCCTTAGAGAAGTGTAAGAAAAATGGTGGCAAGATCGTCACCATCAATCCGCTGGAAGAAGCGGGTCTGAAACGATTCAAAAACCCTCAAAGTGTAGCGGATTGGATAGGGAGTGGTACGCTGTTGACCGATATCCACCTACCGGTAAAAATCAATCAGGATGTCTCGCTGATTAAGCTGATACTAAAAAAGCTGGTAAAGCTACAGAATCAAGGGCGGGAGGTTTTTGATCTTGATTTTATTGAAGAAAAGACAGCCGGTTATGATGAGTTGATTCAAGACCTATCCCACCATGATGAACGGGTACTGCTCACAAATTGCGGAGTTGAAGAAACCCTGGTAGATCAGGCAGTCGAGTTGATTGCCACTAATTCTCGTGTTATTATTTGTTGGGCGATGGGTCTGACCCAGCACAAAAATGCGGTTGATAATATTCGTGAATGCGTCAACCTGCTGTTGCTCAAAGGCAGCATCGGCAAAGCGGGTGCCGGCACCTGCCCCGTCCGCGGACACAGCAATGTACAGGGAGATCGCACCGTGGGTATCATGCACTATGTGTCAAAGCAGCTCAACCAATCGCTGGAAGAAGTTTTTGGTTTCAAGCCACCAGCGCATCACGGACTTGACACTGTCGGATCGATACAAGCTATGCATGAAGGCAAGGCCAAAGTCTTCATCGCCCTTGGCGGCAATTTCCTGTCCGCTGCTTCTGATACAGCCTATACGGCTCATGCGCTGCAAAACTGCGATCTCACAGTCTCGGTGACCACAAAGCTGAACCGTACTCACCTAGTTACTGGTAAGACTGCCTTAATCCTCCCAACCCTGGGCAGATCTGAAACGGATGTGTCAAATGGGCAAAAACGCTACGTTACGGTCGAAAATAGTATGGGCAAGGTCCACCGATCGCAGGGCGTCAGACAACCCCCTTCAGAACAATTGGTTAGCGAACCTGAGATAGTGGCCAGAATAGCTCATGCTTACTTCATGGATGACACGACGATTAATTGGCTGGAGTTGGGTCAGGACTATGAGCTCATCAGGGAAAAAATAAGTCAGGTGATTTCCGGCTTTGAAAACTATTCGACCAAGTCATCAGGCACAGGCTTTTACCTTCCTAACAATGCCAGGGCCGGGGACTTCTCCGTGGTGCCGGGAGGTAAAGCCAGGTTTAGCATTTGCCCTTTGCCAAAGCACGATCTGGCCCAGGATGAGTTTATGCTAATGACCATCAGGTCGCACGACCAGTTCAATACGACTATCTATGGACTTGATGATCGCTACCGCGGAATAACTAATGAACGGCGAGTGCTCTTCATGAATGCTGAGGACATGGATCGTCACAGTCTTAAAAATGAGCAGATAGTCCATCTGGAAAGTCAGTATGATGGGCAAGTCAGAAGAGCAGAGAACTTCAAGGTCATTCCATATCAAATTCCCAGGCAGAATCTGGCAGCCTATTTCCCTGAGACTAACATGCTAGTGCCCATTAACCATTTCGCGGATGGTAGCCGCACACCGATTAGCAAATCGATAGTTGTGAAGATTATGAGTTAAATTTATCATTGATGTCCAAGATCATTTTTGCTACCAAAGAGGAAAACAACTCGCGCAGAGAAAAAGAGTTTCTCGCACTCTCGCCCAGTCAGAGAGTCATGTGTTTTCTCAATATGGTTGGTCAATTCAATAAGTTCGAAACAAGAGCCAAAGACAGGTCGAAGGGTAATTTTGTGATTGAAAAGAGAAAACCGTGATATTCGACGATCTTGTAATTGGGTTTATATCAGGTGCTCATGAGCAGGGCGTAAAAATGATCCTGGTTGGTGGTGGGGCTGTGAATTTTCATGGTTATCAGCGTCATTCGGCTGATGTAGATTTTTGGATCAAAACCTCATCAGATAATATGTCGAAGCTCCTGAAAGTCTTAAACAACATGAGTTACGAAATAGATGAATTCCCCAAAGAAGTTGTAGAAGGAAATCAAAATATAAGTGTCAAAATCAGCCCTTATCAGGAATTGGAATTGATCACCAACTTTAACCCTGGCAAAACCTTTGATGAAGCGTTTAAAGATGCAGAAACTGCCGAAATTGAAGGTTACAGATTAGCCGTATACAAAGTGCTGTCTTTGGACGACTTAATCATGAGCAAAGCTAAATCCAAGCGCAACAAAGACTTGCTAGATATCATGGAACTTCAGCGTATCAACAAAATGATCTGACTATTCAAGCAACCACTCCTTTAACTCCTCAAAGTTAGCCTTCATAGAGACAGCCTTCTTCTCTCGTTTGACTAGAGCTGCCAGGCGTTCTGGCATAGCCAATGGTTTGTGGGTGGCATGCTCGACCGTATCTGCAAACTTGGCGGGGTGCGCTGTAGCCAAAAACACTCCGGCTGTTTTCTCAGCATGAGCCTCCTGATACTCCTTTAGTGCCTGATAACCGATAGCACTGTGAGGACAAAGCGTGTAGTTGTACTGATCATAGACTGCCTTGATGGTAGCTTTGATGTGCTCATCTGTATGGTGAGCGCCATCGACCCATTCTACGATTTTTGCATGCTCTCCTCCAAAAAGATCCAGCAGCCTCGGGAAGTTGCTCGGATTGCCCACATCCATGGCGTTGGCAAGTGTCTGAACTGACGGCTTGGGATTAAACTGTCCTGACTTTAGATATTCAGGTACGATAGCATTGGCGTTGGTAGCCGCAACAAACCGATGCACTGGCAAGCCCATTCGAAAGGCGATCAGGCCACCACAGAGGTTCCCAAAATTTCCGCTAGGGGTGCAAAATACAACTGGCAAATCCGTGGACTTCCTTACCTGACCGTAGGCATAGAAATAATAAAATGACTGTGGTATCAGCCTTGCTATGTTGATCGAATTGGCTGAGGAGAGATTCATCTTCTTTTTCAGATCAGCATCTAAAAAAGCGGTTTTCACCATACGCTGACAATCATCGAATGTACCGTCAACCTCAAGCGCCGTGATATTGCCGCCATTGGTGGTCAGCTGTTGCTCCTGTACGAACGACACCTTACCCTTTGGATAAAGGATAGTCACCTTGATACCCGGTACGTTAAAAAAGCCTTGTGCTACTGCGCTACCAGTGTCACCGGATGTGGCGACCAAGATATTGATTTCACGATTCTCCTGCTGAAGGAAATGTGCCATCACACGCGACATAAAGCGAGCTCCAAAGTCCTTAAAAGCCAACGTGGGGCCCTGGAATAGCTCTAATGCATACAACCGATCGTAGAGGTTGATGACGGGCACAGGAAAATTCATAGCGTCCTCGATCAAATCCTGAAGTGCAGCCTCAGGTATTTCATCGCCAATCAATGTCTGGCTCACCTCAAAGCCGATTTCCGGTAGGGTCAACTCAGGAAGTTTGTCGAAGAAACCAGGAGTTAGCCGCAGTATTTCGGCTGGCATGTAGAGGCCATTATCTTCAGGCAGCCCTTTGAATACTGCTTCCTGAAAGCTCACTTCCTTTGCTTGTCCTTTTGTGCTGTACAATCTCATACGCTCAATATTTTTGGTCCGGCTTCATTGACTCTCGAATGGTATATGGTGAAGCCAATACCCTTGTTTTTCATTATGGTGCTCATGGCGTCACTTATGGCTTGTGCAAGGTGCTCATTGTAGGTGAGAGCAAAGCAGGTAGGCCCGCTACCGGAAATACTAAACCCTAAAGCACCACTTTCCATAGCCGCCTTTCTCATTTCATCAAAGCCGGGAATCAACTTTGAACGATGCGGTTCGACGATCACATCCGTCAGCGAACGCCCAATCAGCTCAAAATCATTTTGCATCATACCTGCTACCAAACCAGCTACATTTCCCCACTGGGTGATGGCCTTTTTCAGGGGCAACTCTGATGGGATAATTCTGCGAGCCTCACTGGTATTAATCTCTACATGAGGATAAATCAACACTACTCTCAGCTCTGATGCAGCAGGTATTTTTACGATATCAAATGGCTCTTCACCCCGTGCAAGTACAAATCCTCCCATCAGAGAAGGAGCAACATTATCGGCATGTGCACTCTTAGATGCGTACTTCTCTCCGGCAAGTGCATGGACGATCAGCTCATTTTTAGTCAGAGGTCGTCCAAACAATTCGTTGGCCGCAAAGGCCCCCGCTACGGCACTTGCCGCACTTGAACCCAGGCCACTGCCGAAGGGCATTTTTTTGTGAAGATCGAAGGTCACTCCTTTTTCTTCGCCAGTAGCTTCGAGAAAGCTTTGAATGGCTATACCAGCAGTATTTGCGGATGCATTTCTGGACAGCTTACCCTCATCGCCAGTGATCTCATTGATGCGAACACCCGGTTCATCGGTGATCCAGGCCTCAAGTTCATCGCCGGGAGCTTCGAGACAAAGGCCCAGTACGTCAAAGCCACAACCCACATTGCCTATGCTGGCAGGAGCGAATACTTTGACCCTACCTGACATGCGCCGCACCAAATTTATAATTATCCTGAATGAAGTGGTTGCTGATCGAGATGATCTCAGCAAACACACCTGCAGAGGTCACTTCCGCCCCCGCACCTGGTCCTTTCACCACCAATGGTCGCTCATAGTAGCGCTTGGTAGTGAATGAGACGACATTGTCACTGCCTGACAGGCTGTAAAAGGGATGGTCAGGCCCTACCTGCTCAAGTTTGATCTGCGCTTGTCCTCGTTCCATGGAAGCGATAAGCCGAAGCACTTTTCCCTC
Source organism: Cyclobacteriaceae bacterium (assembly GCA_965229505.1). Taxonomy (GTDB): domain Bacteria; phylum Bacteroidota; class Bacteroidia; order Cytophagales; family Cyclobacteriaceae; genus UBA6059. The sequence goes on along the minus strand of OZ245881.1, from coordinate 2,340,553 downwards.
AGCAGCAGCCTCGTCACGGAGGTTTGAAAGTTGGTCGTCAACTTTCTCCAGCTCTGCAAAAAACTCATCGACGGAGTTCACTTTGAAGCATGATTCCGGTAGGATGGGGTCTAGCTTTACATCCTCCGGCTCCAACTGCAAACCCGCCTCACGGGACAGGATAAGTATCTTTCGCGCTACGTCCATGCCATTGAGGTCATCTCGAGGATCCGGTTCAGTCAAGCCTTTTTCTTTGGCTTCTTTGACCACATCACTGAACTTGGTGTCGCCGACAAAAGAGTTGAAGATGTAGGAGATCGTACCCGAAAGAATGCCCTCAATTTTGCGGATTTTGTCGCCACTGATCCTGAGATCATTCATAGTACTGATGATCGGCAAGCCCGCACCAACGTTGGTTTCGTAGAGAAATTTACAGCCATGATCAGCCGCTGCTTTGCGCAGCTTAGTGTAGTTAGCAAACTTGCCGGAATTGGCGAGTTTGTTAGGCGTCACAATCGAGATGGAGGACTTCAGTATTTCTTCATAGTGCTTAATCACTGATTGGTTAGACGTACAGTCGACGAATACGCTATTGGATAGGTTCATCTCTCGCATCTTGGCAATGAACTCATCAATGTGTGAGTTCTTGCCGGGAAAATCGATCAACTTCTTCCAGTCCTTTAGGTCAATTCCAGTCTCATCAAAGGCCATATTACGGCTGTTGGCCACCCCGACGACATTAATTTTTAATGCTCGCTCGTTGAGCAGGTAATCATGCTGCTCAGAAATCTGTCGCAGTAAAGTACCACCAATCAATCCTGATCCTAGCAAGAATATGTTGAGCGACTTTTGATCGGATAAAAAAAAGGACTCATGCAGTGCGTTGAGCGCCTTAGACAGGTTGGGACGGTTGATTACTACCGAAATGTTGAGCTCTGAAGATCCCTGGGCTATGGCCGCCACGTTAATACCATTTTTGCCAAAGGCATTGAACAATCGCCCGGCAATACCGGGCGTATGCTTCATGTTCTCACCAATGATCGCGACGATGCTTAGGTTTTCTTCTATCGAGATCGTCTCTATTTCTTTGTTTCGAAGTTCCGGGGAGAACTCTTCCTTTAGCGTCTTCTGGGCATGGACAGTATCCGCCGGACTTACAGCGAAAGTGATAGAATGCTCTGAAGAGGCCTGTGTGATGAGAATTACGTTGATCTGATTTCGCGCTAGCGCACCGAATAAACGTGAAGCCACACCTGGCACACCCACCATTCCACTACCGATAAGACTCACGAGCGAGACTTGCTCGATAGAGGAAACGCCCTTTACAGGAAACTTCAACTCACTACTTTTCTTGCTTATAAACGTGCCTTCAAAATCCGGATTGAAGGTGTTCCTTATTCTCAGGGGAATCTTCTTATTGATAGCAGGCTGTAGGGTGGGTGGGTAGATCACCTTGGCGCCAAAATGTGACATCTCCATCGCCTCCACATAGCTGAGGTGTGGCATGGAGTAGGCCTCCTTTACTTTGCGCGGATCGGCAGTCATCACGCCATCTACATCCGTCCAAATCTCAACCTCCTCTGCTTCTAATGCCGCGGCTATTATGGAGGCCGTGTAGTCCGACCCTCCTCTTCCCAATGTGGTGGTGACATTGGCCTCATTGCTGGCTATGAACCCAGTGACGATATGAAGACCTGGATGATCTTCAAAATGAGATTGGATATTGGCATTTGTTTTCTTGAAGTCAACTTTGGCATTGCCAAAATGGCTATCCGTCTTAATCAACTGACGAGTATCCAAAAAGTCGCAATATACAGATTGAGCATTGAGGTAGTGCACGATGATATTTGCCGATAGGCGCTCCCCAAAGCTCAGGATAATATCAAGTGAACGGAGAGATAGCTCCTTGAGAAGAAATATCCCATGCAGTAGATCTTTCAGCTCGTGAATAAGACTATCTATGGTCTTCTTCCCCTGCTCATGGGTTTTGCCACCATTGAGGTTTTTGAGGGTGGACAAGTGAAGCTGCCTCAACTCCTCCAGCCTTACCAGATAATTTTCATCGCCATCAAGTGCAAGGTTAGCTGTCTGAATAAGCTTATTCGTCACTCCGCCCATGGCGGAAACAACTACCCATATGGACTTCTTGCTAGCTTGATAGTTCGCTATTACATCTCCAACCCTTCTAATATTGTCAGCGGAACCTACGGACGTGCCGCCAAACTTCAAGACCTTCATAATTCGATATTTTCAAAAGAGGGGCAAATTTGACAAAATAACGGCAAAAAGGGGCTTGCTGCGGAAAAATTTAAGGCTAATCTTGGTTGACCAGAATTTCATTTGGCTAACAGTCATTTCTGCCATCAATTTTCCAAAAATGAGCTTTTTTATCAACGCATTTTAGAGATATAATAATTGAGCCATAGGTCAAATAAGACCATCATCATGACTTATGAACCATTAGCATAAATACTGATGTCCAACCACCTCTAATAAGCTAAATTCAATCGATTATCTTGAACAAAAATCACAATCCTATGAAAATAAAAATGCTATTGATGCTGCTTGCAGTAGGGCTGATGTTCAGCACCGCCGATGCGCAGCGAAGAGGCAAGTCTACCGCCGCGCCTACCGTAGACTATGATACTGCCCTTTACAACAAGATGAAATGGCGCAACATTGGGCCGTTCAGAGGGGGTCGATCTACTACATCCACTGGTGTAGTCGGCAAACCTTATACCTACTACATGGGTACCGCCGGAGGTGGCGTATGGAAGACAGAAGATGCCGGACTCAACTGGAAAAACGTCTCAGACGGATTCTTCCAAACCGGCTCTGTAGGAGCTGTTGCGGTAGCAGAGTCAGATCCTAATGTGATCTACGTAGGAATGGGTGAAGCACCCATCCGAGGTGTAATGACCACCTCAGGAGACGGTGTTTACCGATCTACCGATGAAGGCAAGACCTGGGAGCATCTCGGTCTGGAAAAGACGTTGCACATCTCACAAGTGCGTATCCATCCGGATAATCCCGATGTGGCTTTCGTATCCGCAATGGGTAGCCCATACAATCCGACACCTGAGCGTGGTGTATATCGCACAAAAGACGGTGGTAAGTCTTGGGAAAAAGTGCTCTTCATCGACAACACCACTGGTGCTGTTGATCTGACCATGGATATGACCAACCCTCGCATCCTCTATGCGGCGATGTGGGACTATCAGCGACTACCCTGGTATGCGCGCAGTGGCGGTCCCGGGAGTGGTATTTGGAAAAGTACAGATGGTGGTGACACCTGGAATGAGTTGACCGAAGGTCTTCCTAAAGCCATGATGGGTAAAATCGGAGTATCCGTTTCGAGAGCTAATCCTGATAGAGTTTTCGCAGTAATCGAATCTGATGAAGGTGGCCTTTACAGATCAGATGATGCCGGTAAAAGCTGGAAGTTGCTTAACTCTGACCGTATTATCAGAACACGCTCGTGGTACTACATGCACATCTTCGCTGATCCGGTAGATGAGAACAAAGTGTACATTATGAATGCTCCTTTCAATAAGTCTATTGATGGTGGTAAGACGTTCACGCAGGTGAGAGTACCTCATGGAGACAATCACTATCTCTGGATCAATCCCCATGATCCCAACAACATGATCAACTCCAATGATGGTGGATCAAACATCACCTTCAATGGAGGTAAATCATGGACAGACCAGAAGAACCAACCAACGGCGCAGTTTTATCGTGTTACGGCTGACAACCGCTTCCCTTATTGGGTCTATGGTGGTCAGCAAGACAACTCATCTGTGGCTACACCAAGCCGTACTTTCAGCAATGGTATCAGCTGGAAAGATTGGATTTCAGGCGTGGGTGGATGCGAAAGCTCTTATGTAGCATTTGATCCCAACAACCCTAATTTGATGTACGCTGGTTGCTACCAAGGCATCATCCAGGAATACAACCTGGAGGTAGACCGAGTAAAAGACATCAAAGCGTACCCTGAAAACGGTCTTGGCGAGCCATCAAGTGAGCAGAAATATCGCTTCAACTGGAACGCGCCAATCTTAGTGTCTCAGCACAACTCCGACGTAATCTATCATGCAGCGCAAATGTTGCTAAGATCAACTGACCGAGGTATTACCTGGGAAGAAGTAAGCCCTGAGTTAACGGGCTCGGATACTACCAAGCTTGGACCCGGAGGTGGCCCTATCACTAATGAAGGTGCCGGTGGTGAAATCTACCAAACCATCTACTATGTGTCCGAGTCAATGCACACACCGGACGTGATCTATACCGGATCGGATGACGGACTTGTCTACATCACCAGAGATGGTGGGGATAACTGGACAAACATCACGCCTCCCGGTATCGGTGAAGGCATGATCAACGCCATTGACATTTCATCGCATGATCCCGCTACGGCCTATGTAGCATTCACCAGATACAAGTTTGGCGACTTTGCGCCTTACGCTTACAAAACGACTGACTATGGTCAGACCTGGAAGAAGATCACGAACGGGATCGAGGATATGGCCTGGTTCAGAGTGATTCGAGAAGATCCTATGAAGAAGGATTTGCTCTATGCAGGTACTGAGAGAGGTTTGTTCGTTTCTTTTGATGGTGGCAACCAATGGAAAAGATGGCAGTCCAACCTTCCAATGACACCTATTACAGACCTAAAAGTTCATCAAAATGATCTGCTGGCCAGTACGCAAGGCAGAGCATTCTGGATACTGGATGACCTCACGCCATTGCATCAACTATCAAGCGAAGTAGCCAATAGCGAGGCGTATCTCTACCAACCAAGAGATGTAGTCGCTGCTCAGCGCTCCGCAATGAGAAGACAGCCACCAATGGGTGAAAACCCATACTCCGGGGCTGAAATCAAGTATTATCTGAAAGAAGTAGCTGAGGAAGACACGATCCCTGTGACTTTTGAGATCATGGATGACAGTGGCGAGGTGATCCGCTCTTTTAGTAGCGATGCTGATAAGAAGTGGGCAAAAGCTTCCAAGGAGACAGGAATGAATATTCTTGAGTGGAACCTCAGAATTGAAAATTTTGATCCTGCCGAAGGCGTAATGGCTTCAAGGGGCGGTAATGGTATGGCTGGTTACAAAGTGACGCCAGGCGATTTCAAGGTGAAGATGACCTATGGTGATATCTCAATGGAGCAGTCATTTAGTGTATTGCCGGATCCAAGGGAGCCCATCACAGCCAATCAGTATGCACAGAAGCGTCAGATGTTGGAAACGCTCAAAGCTGAAATCGACGCGATCTACAATAATCTGACTCAGATGCAGCAGGTAAGGGGTCAGATCAAAGGCCTCAATGAGCGCTTTGGAGATGACGAGTCGATGCAAGACGTCACCGAAAAGGGTAAGGAGATACAAAAGAGTATCGGCAATGTGGAGAATAGATTAATCTCTCCAAAGCAAGAGACCTTCCAGGATGTGATCAACTTCAGAAATCAGTTAGACAATCAAATGTACTATTTGATGGAGACGATTGACGATAATATCCCTCCGCTGACAAATGGAGAGCAGGTTCGCTATGATGACCTGCACAAAGTATGGATGGACATCAAAGTGGATGCGGATCAAATCCTCCAAAAGGATGTGCCTGCACTCAACCAATTGATCAAGGAGAAGGACACACCGTTCATTGCTCCTAAAGAGAAGGAAGAAGAGAAAGTAGGTTCTTAGTACAAGACTACCTACCATCTTATTTGAGCCCTACCGGAATGATTCTGGTAGGGCTTTTTGATTCAGTGCTAGGTAGTGGTTGGACGAGTATAGTACGGAGGTTGTACTGGTTCAGTAGCTATTTTGCTTTTTGGAAGAAACTCGTCGCACGACTCTTCCAAATTTTCTCCTCTAGGGGCTGTGCAATTAGTCATTTAAGCTCCCGCTGGACAAAATAATCTTCTACATACTGAAAGGCAACACCCACCTAACCGCCCTCAAGGGCGGAATTTATCCCCTTGAGGGGATTATAGGGGTGTATTTGAGATGTCAAGCAAAACAAAATTCTGTGATTTTTTAAGCAATTGGACTTATTGCACAGCCCCACTTGATAATATTTTCGGAGCTGGAAGTGGTTACCCGTTTGTGAAGACACAAACGGTGGCATTAAGGTTCTCCCTATAACTCTATCAACATAATTCTTGCTAAATACGACCGGCTATCGTATCATCGTATATTAAATCGTATACCCATGAAAGTAACTGCACTTATTCCTGATAAGCTCATCGAAGATGTCAAGAAAGCCACGGGCGGAAAGAACATCACTGAGAGTCTCATCATTGCTTTGGAAACCTACCTTAGGCAATACAATATCGACAATGTGATCAACGAAATTGACAAGGAGCCAATGGTGTTTAGGGAGGGGTTTGCACCTTACGGCCCACGAAAGATCAATCGCGATCGATGATATTAGCCGACACTTCTGTATGGATTAATTTCTTGAGAAAAAGTGATCCTGATACTGTCGATATGCTTAAAGCCTATCTGAAAAATGATCATGTATACGCGATTAGTGCCGTATTTGGAGAGTTGTTGCAAGGAGTGAAAAGCAAACGCGAAAGATCACTGGTCACCACCCTTTGGGAAAATTTGCCCAAGGTGGAAGAGCAACGACTCTTCATTAAGGCAGGTGAGCTTTCTAACCAGCACAAGCTTTACGCGCAAGGTGTCGGCCTTATCGATTGCTATATCCTGGCAGCAGCGATAGATAATAATTTAGCGCTTTGGACACTTGACAAGAAGCTTCAAAATGCCATTGATATTATAGAATCAGAATAACTATCATTAAATCAATCCTATGAAAAACTTCCTACTACCTATCCTTAGCTGCTTCATTTTGCTGGCGCCAGCGCATGCGCAGAAGAAGCCCAAAATCGGAAAGAACAAACAAGCGGTCATTTCCTCGATCGATGTAAAGTTCACTGAACTCACCGCGCTCAGTGACAAAATCTGGTCCTACGAAGAGATCGCTTTTCAAGAGACTCAATCCGCCGAGGCATTGATCGCCTACGCAGAGCAACAAGGGTTTTCAGTCAAAAAAGGTGTCGCCGAGATTCCCACAGCTTTTGTAGCCGAGTATGGCTCGGGCAGCCCTATTATAGGCATTTTGGGAGAGTTTGATGCCCTGCCTGGGCTATCGCAAAACACAGTTCCGTACAAAGACCCTGTTCATGAAGGTGGTGCCGGCCATGGCTGTGGTCACAATCTCTTCGGGGTGGCCTCCCTTGGTGCCGCTACCGCAATCAAGGAACTCATCGAAGCAGGTGAACTTCAGGGAACAGTCCGGTTCTACGGTACGCCCGCGGAGGAAAAATATTTTGGGAAGTTGTGGATGATCCGCGAAGGGTTGTTTGACGATGTTGATATTGTCATGGACTGGCACCCGGGTGCGGAGACGAAAGTCAACGTTCAGAAAGGGCTGGCCTTGGTCGACTTCATGGTAGAGTTCTACGGGCAGGCGGCACACGCCTCTGGTGACCCCTGGAATGGACGTAGCGCCTCCGATGCATTGGAGCTATACACCGATGGCATCAATATGTACCGTGAGCACATCGAGCCTACTGTGCGCATCCACTACCATATCCAGGACGCTGGTAAAGTAGTCAACGTCGTACCCGACTATGCCCGTATCTGGACGAGGGTAAGGGATACGAGTCGCGAAGGAATGGAGAAAGTCTGGAAGCAGGTAGAGCGTATGGCAGAAGGTGCATCCATCATGGCCAATGTCGACTATAAGATCAATCTGATCTCAGGTGTGCATGAGGTGCTGGTCAACCGCACGGGAGCTTCGAGGCTTCAAACTAACCTCGAATACCTCGGTGAAATAAGCTTCACCGAAGAAGAAACAGTTTTTGCCAAAGCTATCCAGGAAGCCACGGGCAAACCTCAGGTAGGTATGGATACCAAAATCAGTCCGATGGAAGTGACGCTCGAGCATCCTCGTGGTGGATCTACGGATGTGGGTGATGTGAGCTGGGTGGTGCCTACCATCCGCCTATCGGCAACTGTGGCTCCAAAGGACACCCCATGGCACAGCTGGGCGGTAGTAGCCTGTGGAGGAATGTCGATCGGTCATAAAGGTATGGGGCATGCAGCCAAAGCATTGTCGATGACCATGGTTGATCTATTTGAAGATGCTAAACTGCGTGAGGGTGTCAAAGCAGAGTTTAAAGAGCGCAAGGGTGACTATGTCTATAAGGGGATTGTACCCGATGGGCCTCCTCCGGTAGGGAATTAGAAAGCAAGAAAGCCGACCACCGTTGGTCGGCTTACCATCCTCTGCTCTGTGGTCACGCAGGTCAGCATTGATTGTTTGAGAAAGGAAATTTGATGTGAGGTCTGTGAGTTACATACCTTGGGTAAACCACCGTGTTCGCTTTTTATTACGCTAGAGAAATTACCTTTTCGTACTAGTAAATTCCCCGGATAAGGCGTTTAAAATCCTATTATCAGACAGTAGGTTTAGGTATAACATTGCTGCGTCCATCAAAAAATCATTTTTAGAAAACCGAAACACTTTTTCTTGTAAAAATTTAGCTCGCTTATAGCTTTCTGAAAATCTATTCTTCCAATCCAATTCGTAGGTCAAAAGGTCTTTAATATCATTTGTTGCGAGAGACGTATCAATGGCCTTACTTGCCATAACGGCCGATTCAAAAATAAACTTATAGCCTTCCCCCGCCACAGGGTTGACCTGGGAAACACTGTCACCTACACAGATCAGATTATTCAAAACAAATTTTTCCAATACCGGAGTTAGAGGAATACTTCCACCTTCTACTATTTGATTATCCTTGACAACTAGATTTTTTATCACAGGCGTTTCCAATATCGCATTCAATCTCGTTTTTAAATCCTTTCTAACTGCATTATCAAATGATCCAAAACCAATAATTGCTCTCTCGTCTTGCAATGGAAAAATCCATCCGTAACCGCCCTGATATTGTTTACCGATAAATAAATGTGCTTGTGTAGGTTTCCCGAGGTACTTAACATTAAACTCTACTCCGGTGGCATGTCTAATTCTTTTTTCCTGTAACCCAACGTGCTTACTTATCACACCATTTGTGCCAGATGCATCCACGAATATTTTCCCTGAATACTCGTTCCCCTCTTTATCAATAACCCCATTGAAAGTGCCCTGGTCGCCTCGCACTGCTTTCTTGATATCAACTTTCAATTTGATAGTAACGTACTCACTATTCACACCTTCTAATAACTCTTGATGGACCTTTGACTTATCAAGAATGTATACACTACCCTCAACGGCTCTCCTAAAACTCTTAGAGTACAACACCCCTCCTTGCAGCTTCTGGGCGACTACATTTTCGGTTAAATCAAATTCTTCCAGGTTGATAAAACTCCCCAATGTTTTGAAAGAAGACTTCAATAAATCATCTTTCCTGTCAATGACTAGTGTTTTCCGTTTCTTCCTACCCAGCTCCCTAGCCAAAAACAATCCTGCTGTGCCTCCTCCGACAATAACTACATCATAACCGGTCATAAGTCTGCCATTTACAAATCGAACTCTTTTGAATTGATAATACTAACCAATCACCTACCTGGAACTAAACTGTGTCAAGTGGTACAAACTTCACACATTTTTCGGTCGTCTGGCAACAAAATTATACACGTGTATTTTTATTCATCTGCCTGGTTTGTGGCACACAAGATCAGTCTTGATTCTTCGAGAAAGGAAATTTGGTGTAAGGTCTGTGTGCCACAGACCTTGGGAAAGTAGTAAACCCTCTCACCTATAGATATTAGATTCTTGAGGTTGAATCAAACAATTGAAAGTGGTGCTACCTTATAAAAAAAGCCCTCAAAATGAATTGAGAGCTTGATTTATGTCGGGTTAGTCCGACGTAATGAAATGTCGGGATGACTGGATTCGAACCAGCGGCCCCTACTACCCTAAAGTAGTGCGCTAACCGAGCTGCGCTACATCCCGATCCCCTAAAAAGGATGGCAAAAATAGTAATAACCTTTCCTATTTACTATTGGATGTTAATCAAAATGAGTGTTGAGATCTTGAAGAAAATCTCCGGAAGGTATCCATCGCAAGTCACTCGTGTCACCCGTGTAGTAGTAGACCCAGGCGCTGATCGCCTTTCCGTCCAGGTTGATCGCTGCTTCCTTGCGCACATACTCGCCTTCAGCCACTCCTTCATATATATCCAGCCGCTCCAACACATGCGCCGGGTCATCAAGCAGAAGGAGTTCTCCAGTCACCGTTTCATCACCAGCTTCGACTAATCCGGGATACCAGCCGATACGAAAAAGTCTGCCTTTTGCGGTAGCGGTCCCGATGAGCTCGCTATGCTCCGACAGCCATCGCGCCTCAGGATGTTCAAGCCCGCTTCTCAAGGTGCCGTAAACAAAGAGGCGTTTATTCATAGACGCTGACCCTTTCCTCCAGCATTCTTTCCTCTTTGCGTTGCTCCTTGAGCTGTTTGATGGCCTCCTTGTTCTTGCGCTTGATATCCCGCTTGTTGCTCCGTGCTCCTATGCTGGAGACGACTCCACTTAGTACAGACTTGCTTAGGTAGTTGAAGATGGAGCGAGTGGTGTTGCGCTCATAGAAGATGTTGCCATCTCGAACGAAGAGCCACCGCGGGTTGTTGGAGTTGATGATAAACGCATTCGCGAAAAAGCTGCCCAATGCAGGCCCCATGCCTTTGTCACTTTCATCTTTTTTGGAGATCATCGAGATCTTCAGGTCTTCATAATAGAAGGTCATCTCTCCCAGAGCAAAGTCTTCATTGGCCTCAATGCTAAACTCCATTTTGTTGTTGAGTCCGCTGCGGATCTTGACAAACGCGACATGCTCCATCATCCGATTGAGCTCAGTCAAATCCATTTTGTCGAGCTTTCCAACCACAAGAAAACTGCCCTTCTCATCTTTCAGGTTCGCGGTAGCATTCAGCGTCAATGCTCCATGCCCCATCAGCTGCGCCCTTGCATTGATGCTCAGCACTTCGTTTTTCGAAAGTGCCTCAGAGGTATTGACCAGATTCAGAAAAGAAGCATCAACGTCTGTGAAGGTCATAGTGCCTTCATAAGATGACTCCTCGACATGTTCTGTGTAGCTAATGTTGCCATCCACCAGGTCAAATTGGCCAACCTCAATAGGTATGTCCAGTGCTTGAAGGTTTCTATGTGGAAGCCCTTTAAATCGCTCCTCACCACGTGCTATTCTCTTGTCTCGGTAAACAGACATCTCAAGCCCCTTCACTTTGGTGCTCTCAATGTCCACTTTGTCATCAAATATCAATGCCCGCCAATTAACCCCTCGAAAATCAATGCTATCAATAGAAGCGTTGATCCAGTCTGTCTGCTCACCAAAAGCAATCGCATAAGCATCCTGATCAAGTGTAGGGTTCATTTTGATATCTGTAAGTGTTAGCCGCTTTTCCCTAAGGGAAGTTCTATAACTACCTATCTCTATCTTGTTGAGGCTGTCAGTGATGAAGTACTCCAGGTTTGATCCTGACAGAATAATGTCATCATTCCACAAAAGCCCTTGACCATCGATCTGTGTAGCCGTATCTGCGTTGAGTCTGACTATCGTAATATTCAGGTTTCTCAAGTCAAGCCCGGTCAGTTCATCTTGTGAAAAATTGCGATATCCTAAGGTGGTTCCCTCTATCTTGATGGAATCAATGGCTACCTCTTTGATGCCCAATAGGCCCAATGGTAGCTTCTCAGGAAACCCTTCCCCGGCACCTTTTACCCGCTGTGCATAGCTCAAGTGTGGATTTCTAAAGCTGATCGACTGCATGTGTAGCTTTCTCTGGTCAAGCAGCCGTGGCAGTTCCAGCAGTCTCATTGAAAGCTGAGGTAGTCTTATTTCAACTTTATTACCGCGGTGCTCTCCAGAGCTAAAGTATACAGAGTCCAATATCAGCTGCTTTCCAACTGAGCTCAGGCTGATCCTTTTGACATGCACAGAATCATCCAGTTGCGGTAGCGAAAAATACGGATCCGTAAGCGTAAGTGAATGGCCCCTGGCAAATAGCAACCTGGAAGTGTCTCTTACCCCACCCCGAATCACTTCTAAATCATCTAATGTAAAATCGATCACGGGGATCTTGACGAGACTTTCACCTTGCTGCAGTACAAGCCCACCAGAGTCAAAGCCGAAAGATCCAATAGAAAGCAGCTTTAGTTTTTCGCCAACTTTCTGATATAACTCATCGACATCAAGGTTTATATTTTGTGATGATTTGGTGGAGTCGGCAACAAGGCTGAGGTTGACCTTGGGCTTGCTCATATAGCCGCTCGCAACGCGCCATTCATTGTCGAGGAAGGCCCGCTCCATGTCAAACCCCTCTAGGATAATCCTATCGGAAAAAACATTGTACCGATTAATGGAGTCGCTCTTATGAAGTGGTGAGAATGCTACCTGATTGACTGCCAATCGCCCCTGCGCCTGATCGATATCGAGTGATTTGATTTTGACGGCATGGTGGATTTCCGGTAGGTGGACTGTAAATGACTGCCCTCCAAAAATCAGATTGTCCATGGTATGTTCGACCTTATCCTTACTCAACAGTACCGAATCAAGCGAAAAATTGCTCACCGAAAGATCATATCGCCCCAGGTTGACCAGAGGCTGTCCGTCCTGCGCATATCGCAGAAGTCCATTCCTGATATCGAACTTGCCTACATTGACAAAATCAATCCAGTCCGGGAACCCCTGCTCCTCTCGGACTTTACCAGGTTGGTTGGTAAACTTGTCAATATCTATCTGTGGCCGGATGAGACTAATGTGCTCAAACATAAAATGCGCTTCATGAAGCATGTTTAAAAAGCTGATGCCCTCGAATGAAACCTTCTCTACCTTGCCACTTAGCGATATGTTGCGGGCTATAGACCGCTGATGAATCGGACGAACGACAATGTTATTGACGTGCATCTCCCTGTGCAGGGAATTGATCGCAAACTCATCAAAAGTGATCACATGAGTACGATCTGGCGTCTCAATGTCAAAGTCGGAAAAGCTCAATGCAATCTCATCAGAGAAGAGAAAGCGATCTTTTCGGCCCAGGGCATGCTCATCAAAGTGAAAGCCTGTAACATCCACCTGTACATGCTCGAGACCGAGCAGCTCTTCATCATCCTCGATCCAGTGGAAGAGCCCATTATCTACGGCGATCGAGTCGAATGAAATGAGTTCTGCATAGGGGTTCAACCTGGCCAGAAGGACGCTTATGTCGAATTTTTCTTTTTCCCGATCACTTCGGTTAGTTGTGTACTTATGCACCCTTACCTCCGGCTGATCCATGTAGAACTTACCAAAGTCAGCCTCTTGATGATTGGCAATGGCGTGCCAGTCGAACTCCGTCAACCCGATTTCCGGTAGGTAGATTTCATACTTGTCAGGGGTGCCTCTAATCTCTACATCCTTCCTGACATAGGACCTAAAGCTGTCAATCTCTATCAGATTGTCAAACGAGGATAGCTTGAAATGCCTGACAAAGATCTGATGAACACTATCGGGTAAATTGGCTTTGTAGTTATCAAAGTTGAGCTCGATATCCTGGAAGTACTCACGACTCGTGGCACCAGCACCGAAAAATGTGCTGTCTACCCTAAACTCTCCAAGCCGGATATTAGCATTCTCAAGTTTGACCCCACGACCCTTGCCGTTTGCAATTAAGTGAAGATTCATTTTGGCCTTGGTGATATTGGCCGAACGAATATACACTTCATCGAAATAGTTGATCAGAATGGCTGTCAGGCTATTTTCATTCTCCTTGCTTGTGTTAGTTTCCTGATCATTGATCAAAATAGAGGGGCGATCGAGTGCGATACTGTCAATATGCAGTTGATTGTTGGCGTAAGCATTGAGAAAGTCAACCCCACTGAGGTGCAATGATGGAATCGTGATATCGTAAATGTTGATCAGGTCGGGATTCTCGTAAAAGGATACATCCAGGTCCGTCCGTGGGGCCACCTTTATCCCTTCGAACCTTACCAGCTGATCAGCCGTCGACAGATGCAACCTTCCAAAGCTGAACTTGTGCACGCTATCCGCAAGAAATAATGACTGATCATTAATCACCAGCTCTATCTCATCGGTATAGAACACACGGTTCAGGTCTTTTGCAGCAGAGTCCAATTGGAAATTGCGTGCCTCAAAATTGAGCTTGGATATAGCGAGTGCCGAGGTGTCTTCCATCACTCCAGGTCTGTCATAATTGAATGCCCCGTCCGCAATCTGAAAATACTCAATCTTAAAAAACTTGAGATATTGCGAGATCACCGAGTAGAGGTCGCCTGCTTCCAGCGAGAACGGTCTGCGTACCTCGGGCTCGTTGGTTCTTAGCATAGAGATTTCAGGATCTACTATCTTAACCGACTTGATCGTAAGTTCCTTGTAAAAAAGAATGCTGAAAATATTCTCAAGGGTCAATGTTACCTGCGGAATCATCACTTCGAAAGTATTGATTGGGGTGGTTGCATTGTCTGCACCGGGATGTGGGATCAACCGAAAATTATCAATCTTGATATCCGCGTTGAGTAAGGAAAGAATGGCTTCATCAAAGGTAACGGTATAGTATCCCTTACTCTCCCGCTCAACTACTTCACGCAATAGTCTCCCTGCCAGTTCTCCTTCGTATTCCCGCAGTTTTTGTAACAGAAGCGGCGAAATCGCCCCTATCACCACCACTAAGACCACTATCAGATACCTCTTTTTGAAGCGTCTTGTCTTACCCTGCTTGTTCATATCCTGTTAAGGCCCAAAAGATACGAATAAAACCCATTAGTCATGTTTAGTTGCGGTACGCTACTTAATTTTACCTACTACCATTTTGGTATCATGATCAATTTTCTACCCCACTTACGCCTTTTTTTAACTATCACACTATGTGCCTGTCTGGTAAGTGCAGCGACCGCTGATCGTAGTAAAAAAGCATTGAAGTCACTTCAGGAGGGAGCCTACTATGAGGCACTGGAGGATCTTGAAAAATCCGTTGAAAAGGACAGCATCAACACGAGCTCCTACTACGTCTACGCCCTATTGTACAGCACGCAGGAGTTTCCCGAATATGCTGTAGATACAGCGCATCACTTTATACTTAGGAGTCTCAAAGACTATGAGCGATCTGATGAGAAGCAGTTGAGGGAGCTGGTAAAACTCGAAAGAGGCCTTGAAGATTTGCAGTCGCTTAAGGCAAAAATTGACAGCCTGGCCTTTGAAGAAGCATTATCTGCTCATACTATCAAGCAATACGAACATTTCTTACGGCGCTATCCAAATGCCTCTCAAGTAGAGCGGGCAACAAATAACCGAAACGCTCTGGTCTATGCTCAAGTTATGCAGGAGAACACCTGGCAAGCCTATGAGGAGTTTTTTAAAAATTATCCAGCTGCACTGGAGGTACCGGATGCTGAAGCCCGATATGAGCAGCTGCTCTTCGAAGAAAAAACCAACGGCAATACACTGAGTGCGTTCCGTAAGTTTCTTGTTGATTTTCCTGAGACCCCCTATCGTCCCAGAGCGGAACTTCGCATTCTAGAGATCATGGCAGCTGATAATTCTATCAATGGCCTTACTGGTTTTATTGATGCCTATCCCGAGTCAGTCTGGAATCGGCTAGCGACCAACAGGCTCTATCAAAACGCCAAGGGTTCCCCTGATGTCAATCTCGATCAATATTTCAGACCCTATGAGGATTCACTTACGAGATCCTCTCAACTTGATTCAATTCCACTTTTGACTATCTATGAGAACCAGGCCTATGGTTTTATCAACTACGCCGGCAAGGAAGTCTATCCTCCTACCTATCAGGCGGTCTATGAGGATTATCTATGCGGTGAGATCAGGTCAGACTACTTGCTGGTCACCGAAGATGGATTGCCGAAGATTATTAATCGCACGGGTACGACCATCTATGAAGGGGCCTACGAAGCTGTAGAGGATCTTGGAGCAGGTTATTTATTAATCTCCTCACCTACTGAGCATGTGCTGGTTCACAAGAGCGGTCAGGAAGTACTCAGCGGCAACTATGAAGACATCACCTTTCCCAATGAACAGTTCTTCGTGTTCTATGACAATGATAAAGCCGGGTTAGCCACCGTTTTTGGTGACATCCTGATCTCACCCACCTATGATGACATCTATACAGAGGGGCCTTTTTGGATTATTGAGCAGGACAGGCGATTTGCGGTAGCGGCAGTGGATCAGCTAGCGCAAATGGCTGATCGAAAGCCCTTCACACCTGATTTCAAATATGACGATGTGGAGTTGCTCAGAGAGCAATACTTGTTTGTAGCCATGGATGATTTTGAAGCCATTCTGGATACTCAGTTCCAAGAGATCGTACCCTGGCGAAATCATCAGATATCACCTATGCCAAGTGGATGGCTTTTGAAACAACCCTTCGGCTATAGGATACAGCAAGACTCGGACAAGGAAGAGAATTTGCAGCTGTATGCCGATGTGAGATATAACTCCGCGTGGATAGCCATAAAGCAGGATGAAAAGTGGTCGGTCTTTCCAAAGACACTCGGAGGTGATCCAAGTACCAATCTTGATACGGTAAATCTTGTTGGGGAGTCTGCGGTATTCCTGGGAGGTGGGCGCGGCAACTCTTTGATTTTCTCCAATGGCAAGTCCATCAATCTGGAATCTGACCAGGTCGTGACGATCATCAAATCAAACGATCCGAATCAAACGGAAACGAAGGAGTACTTCCTGGTAAAGAATCGAATCGCATGTGTGGTCTATAATGATGCAGGGAAAAGGCTCTTTTTGGAACGTATTGATAATGTGAGCTACCTGGCACCCGGCTTTTTCGAGATCGCCTGGAGAGGCAAAAAAGGCATCATCAAGGAAAATGGTTTGGTGGTGCAGAAAGCGGAACATGATGCTATTGGCCTTGTCGGTGACAAGATTGCTTTGAT
The DNA here is from genome assembly GCA_965229505.1 of Cyclobacteriaceae bacterium. GTDB lineage: Bacteria > Bacteroidota > Bacteroidia > Cytophagales > Cyclobacteriaceae > UBA6059. The sequence continues at coordinate 2,323,643 of OZ245881.1, read as the reverse complement.
CCTTGATGGGGGCAAGTTTGGCTATTATCACCTTGATAGTCGCAAGACGATCTCACCCAGGTATACTCAGCGACTCCAGCCCTACAATAGTGAAATGCTGGTTGCCACTATTGGGAACAAGAAGGGGATAATCCAATCAACCACAGGTGAAAGCATCACTGGCTTTGACTATGATGAAGTCCAATACTGGACAGACTCCACAGCCATGGTAAGGCTCGATGATGGATATCAGCTCATTAATATCGAAGATGGCTCAGCTGTCATAGAAGACATCAGACGAATAAAACCGATCAAAGAAACAGCTGAAGAAACTGTGCTGAGTATCCTCGGGAGGGATGGATTTGGCATCATGAGCAACAAGCGTGGCGAGATCTTGCCTCCGTTGTACAACGATATTGTCAATCTAGGCACAGTCGATGACCCTGTTTACTTCGCAGAGCAGCACCTGCCACGTGCAGAATTTTACGTGGTGACCTATTCCGATAGGCACGGCAAGGTCATCCGCTCTCAGGCATTCAGATCAGCGGAATATGACAAAATCTATTGTGAGGAGTAGTCTAGCCTAGCTTCGATCCGAAATCTGATCTGCCAATACGGAGATCCCTTCATCGAATGAGCGAGGTGCATAGTTCAGCACTTCATAGGCCTTATCAAGTACAAATCCTGTTCGTGGTGGGCGCTTAGCTGGTTGGCTGAATCGGCTGCCGTCGGTTTCGGTGATGTACGACTTGTCCAATTCGAAATAGTCAGCGGTTTTGATCGCCATTTCATAGGGCGTCAGCAAGTCCTTACCAGAAATGTTGAATACCCCTTCAGCTCTCTTGGAAGCAATGAGATAGCAGCCTTCTGCCAAATCCTCAGCCAGCGTCGGTGTGCGCCATTGATCATTGACAACAAAAATCCGCTTGTGCTCCTCCAGGTTTTTCTTCACCCAGAGAATGATATTGGAGCGACTCATGTCATGGGCAATACCGTAGACTAACACTGTCCTGGCGATCGCCCATCGAATAGGGCTGTCCATGATGCGCTGCTCTGCAGCCAGCTTGCTCTCGCCATAGTAGCTGATGGGGTGGGCTTCATCCTCCTCCTTGTAGGGTCCATTGGCTCCATCAAAGATGAAATCAGTAGATAAATGTAGGAGGAAAGCTCCGCTCTCCTGACAGGCCTGGATGAGATATTCGACCGCTGTTACATTCATCAGCCAGCAACCCTCTTTGTCCGTCTCACATTGATCGACATTGGTCATTGCCGCCGTGTTGATCACTACATCAGGTTGCTCTTCGGTGATGACGCTCATGACCTGATCAGCGTCGGTGATGTCCATTTCACGGTAGTGGTAAGCTCCGTCCAGCATAGGGTTGCGATTGACACCTCGGCCTGTTGCGATCAGTGTATCTCCCTGCTTACCAGCAATAAGGCTGACAAGCTTTTGCCCGAGGAGACCATTGGCTCCTGTGATAAGGATTTTCATGAAGGATCAGCCGGATAAACATATCCGTACTTCTCTGTAATCATAGACTTGGGTACTTTCTCTACCTCTACGGTCATGTAGATATCCGTGACTGGCTTGTCTCCTCTGGCAGTAGGCTGAGCCGCGATCTTATCCACTACTTCAATACCTTCCACCACTTTTCCAAATACAGTGTACTCGTAATCCAGGTGTGGAATGCCACCCACAGTGGTATAAGCCGCCATCTGCTCAGGAGCAACTTGCTTGGTCACTTGCGCGTTGTAGCGGGCGATGACCGTGTCTTTGTATTGCAAAGTCAAGTCCTGGATGCCTTGATTATCACCAGCTTGCTGCAAGTCAATAAACTGCTGTTTCAGTCCACTGTAGGCAGAGTCCTGTAGTAATTGGCGGATGGCCATATTAAGCTTGTAGTAGTCAGTAGTCAAAGCGGCTTCATCATAAACCTGCCCTTGCGCTATGTAAAACTGCGATCCGCTTGATTCCTTCTGAGGATTGATATTATCGCCCTGACGGGCTGCAGCAAGTGCTCCCTTTTCGTGCACAAACTTGCTCACAAACTCCGCAGGGATGGTGTAGTCAATGGTCCCTTCACTGCCAGGCTTGGCATTGATATCTCCACCTTGAACCATGAAGTTTTGAATCACCCGATGAAATATCGTGCTATCGTATTGCCCACTTTCTGCCAGCTTGATAAAGTTTTGCTTGTGGAGAGGAGTCTCCTCGTATAAGATCGCCTTCATATCACCATAGGGAGTCTTGATGGTCACGAGGTAATCGGTTTCATTGGAGCAAGAAACAAATAGTGCAAGGGTAAACAGAATGAGTAGTGATCGCATGAGCTTAATATTCGATTTTCAAATTTTGCAGCAAAAATAGACGGATTTCATAGAATGAAAAACTAGGCTTGCTGTCTGCGTATTTCATGCAGAATGGCCTGGCCTCCATGGGCAAGTATATAATCCGCCAGCTGAGATCCTGCCTGGTCAGCCTCGGCTCTGGGTGCTTCTACTTTGTGCCTGACAATCTGACTGCCATCAAGACTCACGATACCTCCCGAGATTGCCACTGTATTGCCCTCAAGTTGAGCATTGGCGAATGCCGGAATACTACAGCCGCCTTCCAGTTTTCGCAGATAGGCACGCTCTGCCGCCAAACAAGCAGCGGTATCCTCATAGTTAAGTGCGGACTTCAGAAGCTCCTTCTTCTCCTCACTCAGCGAAGTGACGGTCTCGATAGCGATGCTGCCTTGACCAACGGGTGGGGTAAGTTCTTCCCTTGACAGATGCTGAGTAATCATGTCATCATATCCCATCCGATGCACACCCGCATACGCCAGTATAAGCGCATCACAATGACCAGCCTTAAGCTTCTGAAGTCGCGTCTGGAGGTTGCCGCGCATGTCCACTGTCTTAATATTCGGGTAGTAGTGCTTGAGCAATGCCACGCGACGGGTCGATGAGGTGCCTATCGTAAATGAGGCTACTTTGGACAAAGTCATCGCCTTGTTTTCGGATACGAGTACGTCATTGTCGACCTCTCGCTTGGTGAAGGCCAGTATCTCAAAACCTTCCGGTAGGACGCTCTGCATATCCTTGGCGCTGTGTACGGCTATGTCGATAGTACCGGCTTTGAGCTGTGCTTCGATCTCCTCTGTAAACACGCCCTTGCTACCAATCTTAGCAATAGTGACATCAAGAATCTTGTCCCCTTTGGTCTCTATCTCGACGATCTCGGTGCTTGCACCGGCTGCTTCCAGCTTCTCCTGCACATAATACGCTTGCCATAGGGCCAACTTGCTCTTCCTTGTACCTATCCTTATGTTCATCTCCGCTAAGCGTTTGTCAGTTTGGTCTTCTTGTTGATATTTCGCTCTATGTAGGCCACTATCTTATCAGCAATGTCTATACCTGTGGCCTTCTCTATGCCTTCAAGGCCCGGAGAAGAATTGACCTCCAAAATGAGTGGTCCACGGTCTGATTGTAGTAAATCAACACCGGCAATACCCAGACCCATAGCCTTGGCCGCCTTGATCGCCGCGGAATTCTCAGCTCGGGAAAGCTTGATCACCTGGGCCGATCCTCCACGGTGCAGGTTAGACCGGAACTCTCCCTCGAGCCCCTGGCGCTTCATAGCGCCGACCACTTCCCCATCAATGACGAATACACGAATGTCAGCCGCCTTGGCTTCCTTGATAAACTCCTGTATAATAATTCTGGCCTTAAGACCGTGAAAAGCCTCTATAACTGACTTCACCGCCTTCTGGGTTTCGGCCAGGACGACACCCAGCCCCTGCGTACCTTCCAATAATTTGATGATCAGGGGCGCCTTCCCCACTTTCTCAATAATGGTCTTTTCCCCTTTTGAGTAGTTCGTAAAAGCTGTTTTGGGTAATCCCAAACCTGCACTGGCGAGTATTTGCAGGCTCCTAAGCTTGTCTCTTGATCGAACAATTGCCTGCGACTGGGTTGCGCTGAACACATCCATCATTTCAAATTGACGCACCACCGCTGTTCCATAGAAAGTCACGGACGCTCCTATTCGCGGGATAACCGCATCAACTTTCCCCAGGTCCTTGTCATCATAGATGATGGACAGGTTCTTTTGCTGTATAATTATGTCACACTTGAGGTGATCCAACACCAACGCCTCATGTCCACGAGCCTTGATCGCCTCCACCAGACGAGAGGTAGAGTATAGGCTTGGTTTCCTTGAGAGTACTACGATTTTCATGTTTCTTCTGATTTTTGCTTGTGAGATAGGTTCTTTTTAGAGACATCTACCACAAACCTTTTACTTAATAATTTTCTCCCCAATAAGATCGGGTACTTCATCGAGCTCCTGTCCGCCAGACTAAATTCTGTCTTGCGAACTTTGCCATAAATCAAAATGTCCGTAGTGATCACAAAACGTGTTTCGATATGACCGTTGGAGCTTCTGATCCGTCTTTCTTCATAGTGACTCGTCTGGAATATCTTTCCCTTTTTCTTCGCAGCAGGGATTTTGAAGTTGATCACCTTCTGTCCATCTACCTCTTTCACTTTGACCGAGGAGCAATGGATGGCAGAGGTAAAAGCTCCGGTATCCACCTTAGCAGGAATGTCGTACAAATCGAATTCCGGTAGGTCAATAATATCGCTCCTACCAATCAATGGCAGTTCTTTTTTCTTCGCCATATCTAACTCCGCCTTATGATTGAAGATATCTTCAGCGAAATATCGAGGAAGAGAATTTTAGCATTGGCATTTCGCTCAAGATGATAAAGACCACTGTTGATTTCTTTGATCATAAACTCCAGCTTATCGCTATTCATGGCCTTGCTGAAATTGAGTATGAAGTCCTTTTCCTCGTCTCTAACCCGTAACAACTGAGGTGAATACTGAGCAATCAGGGCATCACGCAGCATATTAAGAAAATAGGCCAGTGTCGACTTTTGCGAAACTTTGCTATTGCGATGAAATTCATTGGACTTATCAATCAGTTCCTTAAACTTCATCTGCCAGCAGTCTCTCATCCACTCACCAAAGATGTCTGATTGATCATCGTCCGACTGACCTATCAGCTTCAACGCCTCATGTAGGCTACCCTCAGCCAGCGTGGCTACTTTATTGGCCTTGTCTGCCGTGAGCTCCTGTCTGGCCGTGATAAAGCCTACGATCTCCTGATCTTCAAACGGCCTAACGGTAAACAGCTGCACCCTCGAAGTGATGGTGGTAAGGAGTTGCTCATAATTATGACTTACCAGAATGAAAATGGTGCCACCAGGCGGTTCTTCCAGTACTTTCAAGATTGCATTGGCAGCTGAGGCGTTCATATACTCGGGCAGCCAGATCAACATGACCTTATACTTTGCCTCGAATGCTTTCAATGAAAGATGCCTGACAATCTGTCGACTTTCCTCTTTGGAAATATTGCCCTGTTTATTTTCAAATCCATAGTAACCCAGCCAGTCGCTTGCTCCTCCATAGGGGTGCTCTGTAGCAAAAGCGCGCCACTCTGTAGCGAACCTATCGCTCACCACATCTTTTCCTTTAATCTTAGCCGTAGGTGCCACCGGGAAAACGAGATGGAGATCCGGATGTACAAGCTTATCTATTTTGCGACATGAAGCACACGCTCCGCAAGAGTCATTTTCTATGGGCTGCTCACAGTTGAGAAAAGAGATAAAGGCCAGCGCCATGGCAAGATTGGCAGAGCCTTCTTTGCCATAAAAAAGCTGAGCATGTGCGACGTGATTACGTCCAACTGCATTAATCAGCTTCTGCTTTTCTTCTTCTAGACCCGGAATCTCTGAAAATCTCATGTACTATGCGTCCTCCCAATTGCGGTAGCGGGCGGTATCCTCAAATATATGGGTAAGAATCGCGTGATCAGCATTGGTTAATTTCTTTTCTCTGCGTGCCAACACTGCTTCGGCTACTTCTACCATTTTTGGCAATTTGAAAGTGACAAACCCGGAAGCTCCACCCCAGGCGAAAGAAGGGATGAAAGTCCTCGGAAAACCATGACCAAATATGTTGGATCCGACACCCACGACCGTTCCGGTGTTGAACATGGTATTGATACCGGCCTTCGAGTGATCGCCCATCATCAGTCCACAGAATTGCAAGCCTGTGTCTACGAATCTTCCTTTGGCAAAGCTCCAAAGTTTGATGGGCGTATAGTTATTCTTGAGATTGGAGGTGTTGGTATCTGCACCGATGTTACACCACTCACCCAGTACCGAATTGCCAAGGAAGCCGTCATGACTCTTATTGCTGTAGCCAAAAATCACGGAGTTGGAGACTTCTCCTCCCACCTTCGAGTAAGGCCCAATCGTGTTGTCGCCTCTGAGCTTCGCGCCCATGTTGATTTGAGCTCCTTCACAGAGCGCCAGAGGTCCTTTGATTAGAGCCCCTTCATGAATTTTAGAGTTTTTGCCCAGGTAGACAGGCCCTTCTTCAGCATTAATAGTTGCTGCTTTTATGCTTACACCTTCCTCAATGAAGATATTCTGTTCTCCATAGACGACAGTATGGGGATCCTTGATTGCAGCAGACTTTCTTCCTTTGGTGAGTAGGTCAAAGTCGTCTTTAATCGCCTGCCCATTTTTCTGAAAGATGTGCCAGGGCTGTTCGATAGTCATCACCGCATCTTCAAACTCCACCTTCTCTAAGGCGGAAAAATCTTCATTCCAGATATTGGATAACCCTGTTCGGTTGGTATTCGCCCCAAGGAAAATGGCTCCTGAGAACAGCGCTGAACCAACAGGAAGGGCTCTTAACTTGGCGCACAAGGTTTCTGAAGGGCAAGCTGCTGCATTGATGACTAGATTTTCATCTGCCGAGATCAGCGGATACTTATCTTGAAGGTAGTCCTGCGTATGATAGGAGATATCGCCATCCAGATGATACTTCCATTTTTCAGAAATCTTCAGGATACCGACTCTGATTTCACTGATCGGCCGAGTATAGGTAAAGGGTAGTAGCTGCCCTGCGGTTTGGGGCTGATCATACAGGATGATATTCATGGGGTAAAAATAGAAAAGTCTCCTGGATATCGTGATCCAGGAGACTTTTCCTCAATTAATATTTTAGCAAGTAGTTTCTTACTTCTTGTACCTTCTGTTGAATTTCTCAACTCTACCCGCAGTATCCACAAATAGCTTCTTACCAGTGTAGAAAGGGTGAGATGCAGAGCTCACTTCTATTTTTACCAATGGGTAATCATTGCCATCTTCCCACTTCATAGTATCCTCAGTCTCAATAGTAGACCTGGTCATGAATTTGAAATCACTTGAAGTGTCATGGAATATCACTTCTCTATATGATGGATGAATGTCTTTTTTCATCTTATTATTGTTTTACGCTACACAAAAGGATTGCAAAAGTAGGTATAAATCTAACTTTCGCAAAGCAACGGTCAGAATTATAATATCTCTTACATTTACCCGCAATGAGATTCAACACACTAAAGCTTCCTTTGAGCTTTCTGCTCATTCTAATATCTACGGGGCTTGCCTTCACCCAGAGCGCAAATGTACCTCTCAATGAGGACTATTATCATTTACTCGATCGATATGAGATAAAGCAGCGCGCATTTTCTACCGATTTCTTCAGCAATTTTAAGCCCTATGGCCGCCAGGGCATAGCACAGTTTTTGGATAGCCTACCGGAAAATGTGAGCGTATCCTCAGCAGACGAGTTTAATCTTAACTATCTGAAGCTCGACAACTGGGAGTTTACTGATTATGAGGGCAGGTATTCAAAAAAACCTGTGCTGAAGAATATCTACAAATATCAGAATGACTTCTATGCCCATCATGGAGAGTCTTTCGATGTGCATCTAAGTCCTGTTTTTTACTTTGGACTGGGGCAGGATGATAATAGCGGCTCCACTCCTTTCATCAATACACGTGGAGCAGAGATCCGAGGCGTCATCGATGACAAAATTGCTTTTTATACCTATGTAGGGGAAAACCAAGCGGTCTTTCCTGAATATGTCCAACGCTGGAATAGAAGATATAATGTCGTGCCGGGTGAGGGTTTTTGGAAGCGCTATGGTGATCATGGCTTTGACTACTTCAGTGTGCGAGGATATGTCAACTTCAACGCCACCAGGCACATCGGCATCCAGCTGGGCTATGACAAAAATGTCATCGGCAGTGGCCAGCGCAGCATGCTGCTCTCCGACTTCTCGAGCTCCTACCCCTTTCTCAAGCTCAATGTGCAGGTTTGGAAACTACAGTATCAGGTCATGTACGCACAGATGATTGCTGATCAGTTCTATGTCGCCAATGGCGGTGGGTCTCTCGGTACTCGAGAATACCCCAAAAAGTTCATGACCATGCATCAGCTCAGCATCAATTTGTCAGACAACTTCACCCTCGGCTTCTTCGAAAGCATCATTTTCAATAAAGAAGACTCTCTGGGCAACAGCCGCTTTGAGTTAAACTATCTCAATCCGCTGATCTTCTACACAGCCATCGAGCAGCAAGCTGGGAGCGCAGACAATGTAGTGGTGGGTATGGATGCCAGATGGAATATCGCCGGCAGCTACCAACTCTATGGCCAGTTCTTATTCGACGAATTTGTACTGAGTGAGGTCTTCAGCGGAGATGGATGGTGGTCCAACAAGTACGGTTTTCAACTGGGAGGCAAGTACATTGACGTACTCAACATACCCAATCTTGATCTCCAGCTTGAATACAACTTCTCCAGACCCTACACCTACGCACATAATAACCTGCAAACCAGCTACTCCAATTATCGCCAGCCGCTGGCCCATCCCATTGGTGCTAACCTCAAGGAGTTCATGGCCGTGCTCAGATATCAGCCCATCAATCGACTGACATTAATGGGGCGGCTTATCTCTGCCAACTACGGAGAAGACAGACCTGGCGAAAACTGGGGCAAAAACGTATTGCTCGACTACACCACCTACGAGCAGGAGTATGGCAATGTGACCGGGCAGGGTGTGGCGTCAGACCTATTCATGACTCAGCTAGTGGCAAGCTACCAGTGGCGGCACAACCTATTCATCGACCTCACGTTCACTTACCGCAACGAGGAGAATGAGCTGCTGGCAGGTACAGAACCCACAAGTTTTATCCAGTTTGCCATCCGCCTCAATGCCCCGAGGATCAACCACCTCTTTTGATTCGATAAACTTTACATTTGCCGCACAATAGGAGAATGAATACTTATCTGCGCATATTGTCCCATGCCCGGCCGTTTTCGGTCTATCTACCGCAATACATTCTGTACACCATATTGTATGTGGCATTTAGCCTTGTCAATTTCTCGATTCTGATTCCCCTTTTGGAGGTGCTCTTCGATCAGGTCGCTTCTGAGAAGATGAGCAATGCCGGCTCCCTACCGGAATTCTCGATTAGCGTAGACTATCTGAAAAACCTCTTCTATCATTATTTCGGGATTATCATTCGGGACTTTGGTCGCCGGGGAGCGCTTCAATATGTCTGTGGGGTCATCATAGTCTCGGTGTTCTTAGCCAACCTGTTCCGCTACTTATCAGCCATCCTTCTGGCAAAATTCCGGATACGGGTCGTCACCAACCTCCGCAATAAAATTTATCAAAAGCTCAACAGCTTCCACATCGGCTACTTTACAGAAAAGCGCAAGGGAGACATCATCTCCAGGGTCACCACGGATATTCTAGAGGTAGAGAGCTCAGTCGTCAGCACCCTCAAAGTGCTCTTCAAAGAACCCGCTTTGATTATCGGTTTTTTCGGTATCCTTTTCACCATGTCGGTCGAGCTCACCCTTTATACCATGCTCCTGCTTCCTGTCTCCGGAGGCATTATTTCATACCTCGCGAAGAAACTTAAAAAGCGAGCCACCAAGAGTCAGGAGTCGCTTGGTCGAATCAACTCTATCATCGATGAGACCTTAACAGGAATGCGAATCATCAAAGCATTCACAGCGAGTACCTTCATGATCGACAAGTTCGACAAGGAAGTGCGAAACTATGGCAAGCAAAACATGTCAATAGCCACCAAGTTTGAATTGGCTGGCCCCATCTCTGAGTTCCTGGGGATATTTGCGGTAGCGGGCCTGCTCCTCATTGGCGGTAGCATGGTGCTCAACAATGAGTCGACCCTGTCGGCATCAGAGTTCATCGCTTTCATCATCATCTTCTCACAGATCCTCAATCCAGCCAAAGCCATCTCCAATGCCTTCTCCAACATTCAGCGCGGATTGGCCTCTGCCGAGCGCGTATTCACCGTGATAGATACGCCCGTTTCTGTTAATGAAGCGCCCAATGCTCGCGAAATCAAATCGCTCAATGACAATATTACTATCGAAAATGTGTCATTCAGGTATGATGTAGATGATGTCCTCAAAGATGTATCGCTCACCATCCCAAAAGGCAGCACGCTAGCACTTGTAGGTGCTTCGGGAGGTGGAAAATCCACGCTCGCAGACCTCATCCCAAGGTTCTACGATCCTACTCAGGGATGCATACGCATCGATGGTATTGACATCCGTGAATACCAGATAGAGTCGCTCCGCAAGCTGATGGGTATCGTGACGCAGGAGTCCATCCTGTTCAACGATAGTGTCTACAACAATATCGCATTTGGGTCACCGGAGGTATCTATGGAGCGCGTAGTGGAAGCGGCCAAAGTAGCCAATGCGCATGAGTTCATCTCTGCTCTGTCAAATGGGTATGAAACTAATATCGGAGATCGGGGATTGAAGCTCTCAGGTGGTCAGCGCCAGCGCATGTCTATCGCCCGAGCTGTGCTAAAAAATCCCCCTATTCTGATCCTGGATGAAGCCACCAGTGCCCTGGACTCGGAATCAGAGCTGCTGGTACAAGAGGCACTCACCAACCTGATGCAGAATCGAACTTCTATCGTCATCGCGCATAGACTAAGTACTATTCAGAATGCAGATCAAATCGCAGTAATCCAGCAAGGAGAGATAATCGAACATGGGTCGCATCAGGAACTCATGAAGGTCGGAGGTGTCTACCACAAATTGACACAAATGCAGAGCTTTTGAGCAATTGACATGGCTCAGGCTCAATTGCATGACATGTCTAGGAAGAATAATTCAGCAATCTGACTAAATTACCTTCGTCAAAACTCAGCCAGTCAGACCGATATGAGAAAGTTCAAGATCGTTTTTTACATCATTTATTTCGGCTTTATTGTCACCTCCGTCTATTTCGCAATGAATACGGATGCGATGTTCAAGCAGTTTGGCATGTTTAGTTTCTTGAAGTTTCTTCAGTATTGGGGAGCCTTTGGAATGCTCCTGCTACTCTTCGAATGGATAGTTGAAAATATCCATCTCTACCAGGTTCGTCGCAAGAATAAAAAACTGGAAAAAGAAGTGATGTCTTTGAAGTCAGAGTTGTACGAAATGCAGAAAAAAGTAATGTCGACTAATGAGCCAACTCCGGTAGAGGCGCCTTCCAGTGTGCAGTTGGCTCCTCCTGATAAGCCCACTGACGATACAGATGACAAAAACGACGCTGAATAAATGGATCTGGAAGCAGCAATCAAAGCAGAGTTGCAAGAGGCGCAAGAGACGCTAGACAACTTTCTTAATGATCCCAGCGCTATCGCGGCGATCTCCTCAGCCGCCCGGTTGATGAGCGAAAGTATCCTCAATGGAGGAAAGATCATCTCTTGTGGTAATGGGGGGTCTCACTGTGATGCCATGCACTTTGCAGAGGAGCTGACCGGCCGCTACCGCGAAAATCGTAAATCTCTCCCGGCAATAGCCATCTCTGACCCTAGTCATATCTCTTGTGTTTCCAACGATTTCGGGTACGAATATGTCTTCAGCCGATATGTGGAAGGGCTCGGTCAGTCGGGGGACGTACTCCTTGGCATCAGCACCAGCGGCAACTCTAAAAATATTGTAAATGCTGTTGAAGCGGCTAAGAAACAGGGGATGAAAACTGTAGCACTTACAGGCAATAGTGGGGGTCAACTGGCCGGGATAGTAGATATAGAGATAAGGGTGCCTCACTCTGGCTATGCGGATCGTATTCAGGAGATTCATATTAAGGTGATCCACTCGCTGATCATGCTGATCGAGCGGTTGACTGTTAAGAAGAGATAGGACATTATCACTGCCTTACCATCGACGCTTTCTTGTTAATTCCATCAAAGAGGGTAATTTGATCAAATTATTGCTATTTTTTCCTTTCTGTTATAACACCACCTACTATGCTGGCTAAGTCCTTCGGAAGTGCCGTACATGGCGTTGATGCCAATACCATTACCATCGAGGTGAATGTCGGTCAGGGTACTAAGTTTTTCATGGTAGGCCTTCCCGACTCGGCGGTCAAGGAAAGCGAGCAGCGTGTAGAATCAGCGATTAAATTCTTCGGCTATCACATGCCACGCCAAAAGGTGGTGGTCAATCTCGCCCCAGCCGATATTCGCAAGGAAGGTTCATCTTACGATCTTCCCATTGCGCTGAGCATTATCAAAGCATCCGGACAGGGGACACTCGAGGAATTGGAGAAGTATATCGTCATGGGTGAGCTATCGCTCGATGGCATTCTTCGACCCATCAAGGGCGCCTTACCCATAGCCATACAAGCGAGAAAAGAAGGCTTCAAGGGTTTTATTCTACCCAAGGAAAATGCCTATGAAGCCGCAATCGTTGACAATCTGGACATCATAGGCGTTGAGACGATCGCTGAAGCAGTCGATTTCTTAGAAGGCAATAGCGATATCGAGCCCCTTGACTATGACACCCGTGATCTCTTTTATCACAATCAGGACAACTACGCTGCAGACTTTGCAGACGTACAGGGGCAGGAGAACATAAAGCGGGCACTCGAGATCGCGGCAGCTGGTGGTCACAACGTAATTATGATAGGCCCACCGGGTGCAGGCAAGACCATGCTGGCCAAGCGGCTGCCCTCCATACTTCCACCACTTGCACTTCAGGAAGCGCTGGAGACTACCAAGATTCACTCGGTGGCAGGCAAACTCGGCGGGGACACTTCGCTGATTGCCGTTCGGCCGTTTCGCGCCCCTCATCATACGATATCGGATGTCGCACTGGTCGGGGGAGGTGGTATTCCTCAGCCGGGTGAGATCTCACTATCGCACAATGGTGTGCTTTTCTTAGATGAACTACCGGAATTTAAACGCACGGTGCTTGAAGTCATGCGTCAGCCACTGGAAGAAAGAATGGTCACCATCAGCAGGGCCAAGATCAGTCTCGACTATCCGGCCAACTTCATGCTGATCGCCAGCATGAATCCCTGCCCTTGTGGCTACTACAATCATCCTGATAAGGAGTGTGTCTGCCCTCCTGGAGCAGTCCAGCGCTACCTCAACAAGGTGAGTGGCCCATTGCTCGATCGGATTGATTTGCACGTAGAAGTGACGCCTGTTTCATTCGATGAGATGACCGCCAATAGAAAATCAGAAAGTAGCGAAGAAATCAGAACGCGCGTCATCCAGGCCAGGGACAAACAATCAGAACGATTTGCCAACAATAAGGAGGTCTACAACAACGCCATGATGAACTCCCAGATGACGAAAGAAATCTGCACGATCAACGCTGCTGGCAAAACACTTCTCAAAACCGCGATGGAAAAGCTAGGCCTATCTGCTCGTGCGTACGATCGCATCCTCAAGGTCTCGCGCACCATTGCCGACCTATCGGGAAGTGATGAAATCAGCATAGAGCATCTGGCTGAAGCGATTCAGTATAGAAGTCTTGATCGCGAAGGTTGGGCAGGATAAATAATTGTAATGAAAAAAATTTTAGCCTTTTCAATACTACTCCTATTCTCAAAACAGCCTATTCAGGCTCAATCGGAAGTAGTGGATCTCGAAGTTTATAATCGCTCAATAGAATTATACAATCAAGCGAGAGAGCTTATGGAATTAGGGGATTATTCCGAAGCGCTACAAAAGTGTAATGATGCTTTGGTTCTATATGATGGAAATTCTGATGCCCTTCTTTTACGATCCAGAATCTTCTCTCAAAGGGAAGATTTTGAGTTGGCAGTTCAGGACATACTCGAAGCAATTTCTTATGCACCGGGACAATCTGATTTTCACTATGCTGCAGGCACAGCCTACTTTAGACTAAATGATTTTGTCAACGCCATAGATCAATATGAGAAAGCTCTGGCACTTAATGAAGAAAGCGAAGTGAAAATCAATGTGCCCAACACTTACTATAACCTTGGTGTGGCACAACTCACAACTGGGCAATATGAACAAGCCATAAAGTCTTTGGAGATTGTAACTAATGAAGATGGAGAGTTCGCAGAAGCCTTTTATAATATTGGAATGGCTTACAAAAGAATTGAGAATATGGAAGCTGCTTGTAGCAATTTTAGCGCAGCATCGAACCTTGGTCTGGAGGCTGGCAAAAGAGCTGTGGACAGCAATTGTAGGGCTGTCAATTATCCAGATATTTCCGAGCAGAATGATGTCATTGATTTTAATCTCGATGCGGTTATATCCAAGAATCAGCAAGAGCTGAACAATCAACCATTCGAATCATTCGGCCTTTATGGAGATACAATATTTCTTAATTCACAATTCGAATTCTCGAACTCTAAAGATGCAGAATACTACCGAATAGGTCAGTTCAACCTATATAGTGGACAGTTCGAGGGTGAATTTACAGACTATTATGTAGACGGGATGGTCCTTGCAAGTGGCCAATACGACCTCTTTGGCAATAAACATGGCGAGTTTACCATCTATACAGCTACTGGCAAGCTATATTCAAAGGGATCCTACAATAAAGACAAAATGGCCGGTACATGGAATTATTATCATACCAATGGTATGATATCCGAGTCAATTAATTTTATTGACGATAGTTTCATAGTGATTGAAGCGAGCAATGAAGATGGTCGACGAACTGTCAAAAATGGTAATGGAAAATGGACAAAAAATCTCGGCTCCTACTATAGCCCTGCCATTTTAAAAGCTCAGTTCAAGGATGGGAAAAGGTCGGGTAAATGGGTTTATACTGTCAGTGGACAAAGAATCACTGAAACCTACAAAGAGGGTCAAATAATTGATTCATATAAGAGCCCTTTGCTTAACCTCGATGAATACTCGAGTGAAAGTTATTTTACAAGCAGCTTATTTGATGTTACGATTTTTGGCGTGTTTGAATCATTCTCTCGGGAAAAGGCTGCAAGCTTAAAATACTCCGGCATTAGTCAGAAAAATGAGAACAAAGGTTTGCCAGATGGAATGCCAAGTTATCCTGGAGGACTTTCTCGGCTGTACCAGTTTATAGCTCAAAATCTCATATATCCGAAGGAATCCAGACGAAAAGGGATTCAAGGTGTGATAGTAATCCAGTTCACAATTAGTGAAGATGGTGAGATGATAAATTTCGAGTGTATTAAGGGCGAAGATCCAGGACTAATCAAAGAATCAATTCGAGTACTAGATATTGCTCCACCATGGGATGTACCAGAAAACTATCCCAACGGAAACCTCCTTGAGATGGCACTGCCAATAACTTTTAAACTTGGCTAAACAATCACGCCGACCTATCGGGAAGTGATGAAATCAGCATCGAGCACCTGGCTGAAGCGATCCAGTATAGGAGCCTGGACCGAGAGGGATGGGCGGGGTAAACGATCGTTATGGCAAACAATATTCATTTTACTGGCATCCCTCAATGAGCCTGGGCAATTGACGTTAAGAATTACAATCGCTCTCTAGAATTATATAATCTAAGCGAGAGAGTGTAGGCAGGCTTTGAGGAAACGAGTAATGCTTTGGTTATTTATGATGGGAATTCGAATACCCTGATTTCACGATCTGGAATTTTACTTATTCAGGCAGGGGTTAACACCACTTTAGACTAGGAGCGTATGAAAATGGAATAATCAAAATGCTGGTCCATTCTACTCATTGACTATTGCGATATCTAAATCAACGATTGCAACACCTCAAACCTAAGTTTTCGGGTTCATGACAAGTTTGCCCTGTATGGAGTTTCTAATTTTGCTGAGGAAAGACTGGAACTCTTCATAGTCAGATATGGTATAATCACCTGAGTAAATTGTGGCTACAATATTGATTTCCGTACCATTCTTATTTTGGCTACTATCATAAGTGATGTTACCGAAATTGCTATCCAATTGCTTGAACATCGACCCCCGAATCATCAACAATTCACCCTCGATAATTATTTTTTCCCGCAGGGTTAGGGTTTCAGGGATTTTGAAAGAACTAGACGATCCAAACCTATCTTGCTCAAACATTTCAAGAACTTTTAGGTCAGGCCTGCTTAAAACATAGAAGTTACCAGTTCTTCTAATCGCATTATCATTGGTCAATTCGTATTTGGCCAAAATGGTATAAGGATCAACTCTCAGCAGTTCATGATTTTTACAATCTCCAAATTTTGCATATCGGTTTTGGAGCCACCTGTCCTGAGCTTCCCGATCCTGCCAGAGTATGTACTCCAAGTTATCTGCCTCCATCATTTCACTTTTCAATGTCTCTATTATCACTATATGATTAGCACTGGAATCGTTTATTGCGAAATGTAATTCACGTGAATACTCAGAAGGAACTTCACTCTGGTTACTTGCTCTTTTGAGGTAGCTATCCTCCTCTTTGACTATTAGACAGGTCTTGCCATTGGTAAATGATCCAAGTTGTCCGAAAGGGATTATTTGCGAGGTGCACTCTAACCAAATGGTATCTTTCCTATTTGGAACAGCTAGAATGACATGATTGAACTGTGATGCCGGGAATTCACTAATTATATCCCTCCCTCTCCCTGCCTTTACCAGGGCGTAATAGGATTCAATACCAAGTAGATCAAGAATATTCATGGTAATTGTTGAAAGCGCTTTACAATCCCCATATCCTTTGTCTAATACTTCAGAAGCGGGGAGAGACTTCCAACCTCCAATGCCAAGTTGAATACTTGAATACCGAGTCTGTTTTTGCACCCATTGGTAAGCCAATCTAATAGAATCTAGCCTATTGTTCGCAGCACCCACTATTTCTTCCAGTGGTACCATATCAGCTCTCAGATCAAGTGCGGGTCTGTTCAACTCATGATACCAACTACCGAATTCCTCCCAAGAGGCAAAGCTTCCAACAGTACCGGAGATCTTAAACTCTTCAAGAGCAAATATGATTCCCGGGCTATAATGCCACCAGTCTCTAGAGAGTTTATTTGAAGTGTAGACATCAAGACTATCAACACGCCACCTGCGCAATTCGGGTGTGGAGTTTAGCGTCTTGATAGAATTACCATAATCATTAACGTAGTAATTTAATTTGAGACGTAACGGGTTCTCGATTGTAAAAGAACTCTCAAGCACGGCTATGCCTTCACTCACCTGAGGCGTCCACGATGTATGATACAAAGATTCTTTTTGAACCACAGTATACTCAAGCTCTAATGTATACGGATAGCTTTGAGACTCTATCCAATACACGAGCAATCTCTGGTCATCCTTAAAAGTCACAGAGGAATTAGCCGAGTAATCAACAAAGTCATCTTTATTAAACCTCTCGATCACCTTACCACTATTATCTAGAATCCTACCCTGTACAGACTTCAGCTTATGATACGAGTCTTTGGGTATAATTGGCAAAGCCTTCTGCCTTCCAATAGCATTATTGATGAGGCTGGTCGCCTGGTAGGTATAAATTGAATTCTCAACAGATACTATTTCATACTTTATATCACTTTTAAGAATGACTATATCCTGTGCAGTGGTATGCAGGCAAAGAAAACCAGCTATAAGGCCAATCAATAATCTTATCATAATTTTTGCAGTATAAGTTCTTCTTTCTCTTTGTCTAATATCTTATCAAAAAAATACTTTAGATCTTCATACTCAGAAGTACTCCATAGCGATTTATTTAGATCAAAGGACACGGAGAGTTGAACTTTACGTTGAGTTTGTTGAATATAAAAAGAGTACTTGGCGTCCTCATTGATAGCTATCACCTCACTAGCCGGTGTTGCCACTATTTCAGAGTTCTCTGGCAATTCGAGGTTGACTATGACTTTTTTATGAAACGGTGCTCCAAAATCTATAGGATAGTGCCTTTCATTATCAGTAAAATTAAAGTCAGACCTACACAGTCCTAATAAATCAATAATCTGAAGCTCTTCGATCGATGGTGCTGACTCCAGGTCAATGTTTAATCTAATACCACCCTCTTTCATTTTATAGCTACTATTAACCAAAGTTAGATTGTTGTCTCTTTTAACAAGTGCAGCTTGCAAATATTTGTCCAATGAGGTGGAATCGATTTGGTTTTTGATACTTATCGCTTCAATTCCTTTCACATCTCTCATATATTTCTTGCTCAGAATACCTTGAGTGCTAAGAGTCATGTTAATCATATCGACCTCACGAAATTCGTTAGCCAGATGAGTTTCTACCCAATCATAGCTTCCAGCATTCGGAGCAGTATTTTTCACGACAAGGCCAAGGTTATTAAGCTGTTCAATCGAAAGCCTATTCGGTTCACAATGCCTGCAGGTGGCATCAAGAAGGTATCTTCGCCCGTTGATTCTGGCCTGTGCTATTACCTTGTCGAACTCATTTAAACTTACCGACATAGTATCCAAGTGTCCATTTTCAGCATTCTTTATTAGGACAGGATACGTTTCAATATCCAAATTCTTAAGCAATACAACCAAGTTCATATTGATCTGAGCAGCCGAGCCTGCCTCGTCTTTAAACCCTTCGGCCAAGTGATCATAAAGACGGTAGCCGTCGACACCATTCCAATTCATTCGATTTCTAATGAATGTATACGCTCCTATCATTCTTAGCTTTGGATCTTCTATAACCGATAACGAGTCAGTAATCTTTCTCAAGTGCGGCTGTTTTTTGTAATAGTTCGAACTGTAATGGAGCTCTTCAACTGCACTTTTCCAGGTACTCATATAGGGATCTGCCTGGACAGATTTGAGTTTGACCACCACCTTAAAAGAGTAATTGTCATATGACCTGACATAAGATTCCTTTTTCAAACCTGGAACATTTAAGGCACGCCATCGATGATGAACATTACCACCCTTTTCAAATCGCTCGTTATCCGCCAATGCTATATATCCTCTAAAGTCGGTTCGGTACTCCTTGTTCTTATCGTATGAAAATGAAAATTCACTCTGCTTAACCGGAACATCCCATTGAAAATCCCACGTATATCGGGTAAAATAGCGATGAAATTGACTTTCCGTTTTGATTTCGACGATGCTACCGGACTTTACATTTGGTAGAGAAACCCTTTTCCTAAACACTCTCTCGAACACTCTTTCCTCATGAACATTGTCCTTAGACATCTCCGAAACGCTAAATCCTTCTTCTTGCGTTAGATTAAAAACGGTACCACTGACTTTTACAAAGTTTCTGGATGTGCCTGTATATCTGGGAGTTGTAAAGTTGGCCATGTTATACGCAAGAGGGTTGGCGATGTATATTTTGGTTGTCCTTTCAAAAGCGGAATAACTCGCCATTTCCATGATAGACCCCTTGTCAAGGATTACTCCTGCCGGAGCTGTTGAATCCATCTCATGAATTAAGTCGTATTCACTAATTGTAGGGTAACCCATTCCTAAAGCAAGTTGATCAAACCGCTCACTATGCACTGTTGGCCTTGCGATAAGACTTTTAAGGTCTTTGACCGCCATATATTCATTGCCCACTAAAAAACTCTGGTAACGAATTCGGCCATCGATCCCCTTTAACGTATTGGTCTCATGCTCCCTCGGCGAATCAAAATGTGTCTCATCCGATAAAATAAATTCTATATAATCTGGATAGATCATCTGAACAGACACGGTTCGCTTATCGTTCGGTGCAATCAACGGAAAGTCACGTATTTCAGGATAACCTTTTACCGAACCAATCAGGGTGAGTTCTAGTTCGATGGACAAGTTGAGGGAAAAACCAGACCAGTCAATAACTACAGCATCATTTGTAATCGAATAATGCTCATTCGACAACTTTGTAAGTGAAACCCTTCCGTCTTCAGCACTCTTCCTAGATGCGAATATCTCTGCTGATAAGCTAGCTACCATTTCGTTGGCAAATAGAGGAATTACCAGTGTATCAAGGCGATTAGTACCGTCATAGGGTATTCCTAAATGCAGTTTTCTCTCCGTCAATCTTGTGGAATTGTAGAACTCCGGATCAATTGTTATACTATAACTTTCATCTAAAAAATGAATCTTTTCTTGTGCTTGGACGGTTAGCCCAAGCACAAGAAAAAGGGCTGAAAATAATTTTAACACTATAATGAAATATGAGGCCTGAAAATTTATTACCTAACTTAACATTGTACGATAGCAAATAAAAAAATAAATTTCCACAAAGAAGCCATCTAAAAGCTTAAAGTATGTCTCTGTCCAAACATAGTCTTTAAAATATTTTAACTTCTGTATAGAACATTCTCTGAATGTATTCAGCCAACCACAGGCTGGATCCGTCGGTACGCGCCTACGATCGCATCCTCAAAGTTTCCCGCACCATTGCCGACCTATCGGGGAGCGATGAAATCATCATAGAGGACCTGGCTGAAGCCATTCAATATAGGAGTCTGGACCGTGAAGGCTGGGCAGTGTAGCCGTGGAATTAATAGAGGATAACTGATAGTTAATACCAATCCGGGCTATCCTTGTTAGTTTTATCTAAACGAAAAAAGTGACCTTATGAAAACCTTAATATTTGCATTTGTTCTATTGCTGGGCATTGATCTGTCTGCTCAATCACTTAGCGGCGATAAAATTTCTACTGACAATGGTGACCTAACCGTCCAGCCTATCCTCCATGGCACGCTGGGCCTGGAGTGGAACGGCAAGATCATCTACATTGATCCTTATGGTGGCGAAGAAGCCTTTGCAGGCCTGCCAGATGCTGACATGATCATCATCACCGATATTCACGGCGACCATCACAACCCTAAGACTTTAGAGGTATTAAAAACTGATGGAGTAAAGTTCGTGGTGCCACAAGCTGTGGCTGATCAAATGGAAGTCGAATATGATCTACAGATCATGGCCAATGGAGATACATGGTCCTGGGAAGGTATCTCGATAGAAGCTCTCCCGATGTACAATCTGCCGGATGATGAAACTTTCCGACATTCCAAAGGCAGAGGCAATGGCTATATCCTCACGTTTGGTGGTAAGCGTATCTATATCTCGGGTGACACGGAGGATATCCCCGAAATGCGCGCCTTGAAAAATATCGATGTGGCCTTTGTCTGCATGAACCTGCCCTATACCATGAGCATCGATCAGGCGTCAGATGCAGTGCTGGAGTTCCAGCCTGCTGTTGTTTATCCTTTCCATTTTCGCGGTACCGAAGGCCTGGCGGATGTGGATCAGTTCAAGACCATGGTCAACAGTAAAAATGACAAGATCGAAGTGCGGTTGAGGGAGTGGTATCCTGAAAAGTAGATTTTTAGTCGAAATGAGGACTAGTGGTCAGACCACTCCTTTCACAGCTAACTTTTGGAAAGTTCTATCCTCATGGCTAAAACTTTCCAAAAGCTGAGGTGCGAGACCTGACAGGTTTTACTGCTCATTGCAAAAAAAGACCCGTCAACTTTTTAAGGCTGACGGGTCCATTAGGTCGGGGGGTAAAGCTGTTACTTCTCCTCCCTCACGGTAGGATACTTGATCCCCAACTGCTCCAGGTAGGAGTCGTATTTTGTCTCATCGTAATAGAACTTCTCAAGCTCTGGACGAAATTCTCCTTGAATCTCGGTATTCAGATAAATCGCCGGCACTTCATCATCCGGGATCATTGGCTTGTATTCAAACTCCATCCCTTGCACCTCACGAAAGTAAGTCCATGCCTCCTCTACGAGCTCGGGCTTGAGGATAAAATCAAGCAGCGTCATGGCTTCCGCTTTGGCACCTGCTACCACACCTTTGTGCGCGATTGGGGTGGCCATCGCAACTGCATTGGACCAGTGGTGGCCCTGTAGGCCGGGGATGTTAGAAGGAAACCTCATCGTCACCGTCGGTAGCTTCCAGCTTATGTCGCCTATGTCATCTGATCCTCCACTGATGAATGACCTTACGGGTAGGCCGATCGTGTCGAGCTTGGTCTCCAAACCGTCTACGTTGATCGCTCCTACTTCCTGCTGAAGTGCCCGTGCCAGCGCCTGATCGTTTTCATCCCATTCCGGTAGGCCTACTTCACGGATGTTGTCATACATGGTGGCAGCAATCACCTTGTTGAAATGTCTCGGCCATGCACTCCCCAGCACTTTACGCGTCACCTTAGTCTGTGTCATCAGCGCCGCACCATCTGCGATCTCATTAGCACGATCGTACATTTCCATGATTTTCGGGTACGTCACGTTCCTTAGGTAAAACCAAATGGAGGCCTTCGAAGGTACCACATTGGGCTGATCACCACCGTTTTTGATCACATGATGTGAGCGCTGTAGGGGATCAAGGTGCTCGCGCTGGTACTGCCAGCCCACACTCATCAACTCCACCGCATCCAGAGAGCTGCGTCCTCTCCATGGAGATCCTGCAGCATGTGCCGCCTCACCTTCAAATGTGTACTCTACCGAGATCAGTCCCGTGCCACGCGCCTGTCCGTAGGACACGTTGAGATTGTTGCTCACGTGGGTGAATATGCTGATGTCCACATCGTCAAAATAGCCGTCACGTGTGTAGTAGGCCTTGGTGCCCACGAGCTCCTCCGCCACACCCGGCCAGAGCATGAGCGTTCCCGATAGGCCATCACGCTCCATGATCTCTTTCACTGCCAGCGCCGCTACAATGTTGAGGGGCGTACCCGAATTGTGACCTTCACCATGTCCGGGAGCACCTTCCAGTATGGGGTCGTGATAAGCCACACCGGGCTTCTGAGAGGCTTTTGGGATGCAGTCCAGATCACTACCTATCGCAATGACTGGCTTGCCGCTTCCCCAGGTAGCTGTCCAGGCCGTGGGTATACCGCTGATGCCACGTTCAATGGTGAAGCCATTTTCCTCCAGTATTCCCGTTAGGTACCTGGAGGTCTCCACCTCCTGGAATCCAAGCTCCGCAAAGCTGAATACCTTATCCACCATCACCTGAGCTAGTTTGGCATTCGCTTCCACCTTTTTAGCCGCATCGGCCTTAAGCGCCGCAACCTGCTTATTGGAATATTTCTTTTGTGCTATCGCCCCCATGCTCATCAGGGATAGCGCAATGATTAAGAGTCTCTTCATGATATTATTGGTTTGGTCAATAGATGAATAAAGAGAATGATTCCCTAAAGGCAAAGGGTTATTTCGGATTGGCACCATCCGATGTGATGAACGGGTCGGGATTATCCAATCTGCCTTCGCTGGAATACCCCCTACCTGGGCAAGTTCTGGGCAGGTATGATTTCACCTCGGTGGCAGGTAGTACAGTTGACGGCCGGCTGCTCGGATTGTAGTCCTTCGATACTGGTTAATAGTTCACCATTGATTTTTTTGGACATTTCACTCATCTCGCGAGCGATCTGCTTTTGGACTTTTTCATCCGACCCCCAGTCGTTGGTATTGTGGCAGTGCTCACAGCTGACGCCCAACCCGCGGCTGTAGCCAAAATTCATGATCGCCAGTAGGGTCTTGGCTGGTCTGCCTTTGAAGTATTGGATATTCGTGAAGACTTCCTCTGCAGGCAGGTCTTCCTTGCCAGCAATAAGTGCTCGCAGTTCATCCATATGGACTTTCCGCTGTGCGGCCAGGCTATCTTGCTTTGTCTGTGCAGGCAACTGAGGATTTTGATTGACTTGATAAATACTGGCAAAGCCAAAAAAGGCAATTGAGGAGAGAAGTAGTATCGTATTTCGCATTATTGAAAATAATCTTTCTTCCAATTAATCCCCGGGGTTATACGGCTACCCTATCCAAGGTGATAGCCCAATGCCGTAAAAAGAGCGGGTGATTGAGTTAGTTCCTGGAATTCGCAATACTTTCTGCCGAGACTTGAATATCAGTGTGTTAGACCTACGAGGTTTCACTCAAGCACATAACTACCGGTAAAAATTATGTCAATTAATACCCGTGATTTACAGACAAAAACCTCGTAGGTCTCCGGATTTAAGAGGTAATTTGAGCTATGGGTCATCCTCCTCGACAGATCGTTTCCCGCATCGCACCTACCCCTAGCGGATACCTCCACATCGGCAACCTCTACAATTTCGTCCTTACCTGGCTCCATGTGCGATTGAAAGGTGGCCAGCTGATACTTCGCATTGATGACCTGGATCAGTCACGGGTTCGGGATCGCTACCTCGATGACATCTTCTATGCACTGGACTGGCTGGGAATGGAGTGCGACCGGGGGCCGGCCGATGTAGGTGAGTTCAAGGCTCAGTATTCTCAGACCTTCAGAATCTCTGAATATCATAGTACGGTGGAAAAAATCATACAGACGGCTCCAACATTCTATTGCAAATGCTCTCGCAAGGATATCGAGAGACTATCACCAGAGCGACTGTATCAGGGCACTTGTCAGCATCTTGGGCTACCGCAAATTAAGGGGTCAACCGTACTGCGTCTGGCCACTGACGAAACATCACAAATTAGACTGCAGGAGCAGGGTGAATTGATTAGTGAGCAGTCTATCCATGAGTTGATGCCATTCCCAGTGCTGATCAAGAAAGATGGTGTGCCCACCTATCAGGTCGCTTCTCTTACGGATGATGCCAATATGGGTGTCAATTTTCTGGTAAGGGGTAAAGACCTGTGGACCTCAAGCCTGACGCAGACTTACCTAGCCAATCTCGTCGGATACGAGGGTTTTGCCGAAGCGACTTTCGTACATCATGAGCTGATCGAGGGGAGTGATCAACTCAAGCTGAGCAAGTCACAGAATGCCCCCTCATATGAAAAGACAGGCTCCAATAAAAAAGAATTAATCTCGAAGGTGGGAAAGTCCCTGGGTGCTAGTAAATCTGTAGACTCGCTCTCAGAACTGCTCGAAGTGGTTGCTGATAAGCGGCTATAGATTCCAGTAAATGCCTCCCATAAAATTGGGTGCGGCTAGCAGGCGTTTGCCAAAAATTGCCATACCTATGGCGGCAGTCACGCCAAATTTTCCATTAATATTATACAGCACCTCAGGGGTGAATGACAGATACTCGATGTTGTTGCTGAAGACGCCATTGTTCGGCACGCCAAGATCATCTCCATTCATAAGTGAAGCCACTCCATAAATCTTAAGTATCGGAATTACTTTGCCTTTGGCATAGCCGATCTCCCCGCCGTAGCGAAACTCGTCGGAGAAGTTGTTCGTGCGGTTGTTGAAGCCGGCTAGCACGGTTGCGTACAAGCCGGAGCTGAAGCCACGACTCAGCTCCAAAGTTACCATTTGGTTGAACTCTCCATCACCAGATTGCAAGAGCTGTGTTTCTCCACCGCTTGCTTCTCCAAGGGGAAGACCTAGAGTAAGACTGGCACTCAATACGTAGGTACTGTTTTGAATCAGGCCATATTTAATGGTCACATCAGTATCTCCTATAGAGTTAAGCTCATCACCTTCCTGCACCAAATCCCCATCCGATGTTTCGAGCCTATTGAGTGTTGAACGAACGAAAAAAGGCATGTAGACGATTCCCGTTAGGCGATCGGTCAAACCGTACTCGAGGAAAACGCTAGAGGAATAAAGTGACGTAGTGGTAATGTCGAGAATATCTCCCGAAGGAGAAAAGTAGCTGCCTGCAATGATAGCCGACTGACTCAGCTTCAAAAACCCCTTGCCTTTGGGCTGTGACCATCCTCCACCGGCATACGCATCTATGGAGAATAATAGGATGAGAATTAGTGCTAGTTTCTTCATATCAATTATCAAATTCTCCAAAGCCGAAGGGTACACCGAAAGGCTGGCAGTAAACAATTAAAAAATCATAGGTTTCCAGCGTCACTCCTTCGGGAACTTCGTACAGCTGAGAACCTGAATTCATCTCGAGAGGCCCCAATTGAGCTCCACCAGTGACACTGGTGGCACTGGTGGCCAGATAGAGATATAACCCCGGACCGTTTGACGCCTGAAAATCATCCTCTAGTCTCAATATCAAGCCACCCTGGTCTTCGAAGAGTGTAAATCCACCTTCTACAGTATAATCACTCAAGCCTTGCAATGTGCCCATCCGTTGAGTGGTGGCTCCTATGGTCTCGTCCCCCACTTCTATCTCAATACTATTAACCGCTTCTCCAGATCGAGCAGTGATGGTCACCATGCCTTCACTATTGGCCAGCGCCCGACCATTCGCTCCGATGGTCATCACAGCAGCATTACTGGTTGACCAGGCGATGGGATTGGAGGTTGCCATCCCAAATTTGTCATAATGAGTGGCCTCAAAAGTGAAAGCCTCACCCACCTTTATCGCCTCCAGGGAAGCTGTGAAAACTACACGCTCAGGTATGGGCTGCACATCGAGTATATCCGTACCAATGCAGGATTGCAGGAGTAGAAGAATACTTCCAAAGAATAGATAACGCTTCATAGGTAGCAATTTAAGACTTACAACGCCCATCCCGCAAAATGGGTATGTCGGTGTATTGACATTAAGATAGGGAAAGTCCTTCTGGCTTAATAGCAAAAATTACCAGTGACCCTCTGAATACGTCTTAAAAGACAAAGTGTCAGAAGCTGTTTTCAATGTTAAAGTGTCTCTTTGATGAAGTTAGTCATCATCATATAGAGATGATCCCTGGTCTTGCCTCCACGAATACTATGTGCTTTGTCTGGATAGTAGAAAGATCTGAAATCCTTACCGGCATTGATCAGCGCTTCTTGCATCGCGACGCTATTTTGGAAGTGCACATTGTCATCACCCGTGCCATGAATTAAAAGAAAATCCCCCTTGAGCTTCTCCACATGTGAAAGCGGAGAATTGTTGTCATAGCCGCTGGGGTTGTCCTGCGGGCGCTGAAGATAGCGCTCAGTGTAGACAGTGTCATAGAACCTCCAGGTGGTGACAGGTGCTACCGCAATGCCCGTCTTAAAGACATCCGCACCCTTAAACATGGCCAGTGATGACATGTAGCCACCGTAGCTCCACCCCCAGATACCTATGCGGTCTTTGTCTACGAAAGGCAGTGATCCGAGGAATTTCCCACCTGCGATATGATCCTCCACCTCTAGTTTGCCCAGCTCCTTGTAGGTCAGTTTTTTAAACTCTTCACCTCTACCTCCTGTTCCTCTGGTGTCTATCACTGCTACGATATAATCCTGCTGAACTAGCATCTGGTGCCAGATATAGTGTCCTCCGCCATAGTTGTGCGTGACGTTCTGCGAGCCAGGCCCGCTATACTGGAAGATCAACACCGGATACTGGCGCGTACTGTCAAACTCAGCAGGTTGTAGCAAATAGCCATCAAGCTTAGTCCGATCCACTGTTTCGAAGGTGAAGTACTGCTTTTCTGCTAAGCCATACTCCTCATGCTTCTTTATCAGCTCGTCATTGTCTTCCAGTACCTTGACCGGCTCATTGCTCTTAGCTTCTATTAACGACACCTGCACCGGAGTTTCCGGTAGGGTGAGGTACTGCAAATAATACTTGAAATCCTTACTCATATCCGTACGGACCCATCCACCTGTCTCGGGGGATAGCAGTTCCTTGCCCGAGCCTTTGATGTTGATCTTGTGGAGCGCGCGATCTTTTGGCGACAGCTCAGTGGAGGTGTAGTAGAGTACTGGTGTCCTGGATGACTGATCCAGCCCCACAAGCTCCGTTGCTTCCCAAAGTCCTGAAGTAATCTGATTGGCCGTCTGACCATCCATGGTGTGCAGGAAGAAATGCTTATATCCCTTCCGCTCACTGGAGATCAGGAAGTATTTGCCGTCATTGAGGTAGATCAGGTCATCGACGTAGTTCATGTCAATGAAGGTCCGCGACCTATCGGTAAATACCACCTCTGAGCTACCCGTGCGGGCGTCTGCATGTATCAGATCCAGTTGATTCTGCAACCTGTTTAAGCGTAGTATTGACAGCAGTGTGTTGTTCTTCGTCCACTGTACTCTGGGAATGTAGATGTCCGTCTCCTTGCCCAGATTCACGTTGACAAACTCACTTTCTTCGAGATCAAAAATCTTGACCGCCATCACAGAATTGGCCTCCCCGGCTTTTGGATATTTGAACTTATGGTCCTCAGGATAAAGACTCACGTTGTTCCATTTCTGCATGTTGTACTCCTTGACCTCACGCTCATCAAATCGCATAAAAGCGATGCGTCGGCTGTCCGGTGACCAGAAAAAAGCTTTGGTAAGACTGAATTCCTCCTCATACACCCAATCTGTGCTACCATTGATAATCTCATTCTTCTTCCCATCATCCGTGATCTGAGTCTCGGCCATGTTGACAAGGCGCACCAAGAATAAGTTATTGTCTCGTGTAAAAGCCACCATCTTGCCATCCGGAGAGAACGTCGCATAGCTCTGTCGCCCATTTTCCGATAGGGGCTCAAATGACTTGTCCTTGAAGTTGACTGTATAAAACAGCGCTGTATACGAACGACGATAGATGCCCTGGCGGTCTGTCATCAGGAGCATTTGCTTCTCATCTGCACTGAATTCATACTCATCGATTACTACTGATTTTTCAGACCCATCAAAGATGATGCTGTCCGGCTCCTCGCCGGTTATATCGTAGCGCACAATCTTATTGTCGGCAAGCGCAGTGTAGAACTGACCGTCATTCATCCAGTTGACGTTGCTTATAGTCTTTTGATCAAAAGTGCCATCTGAGATATTTGCTATTTCAATCTTCTTTTGAGCGAGCACAGTCTGCGTCACCAATAGCAATAGAAGGGTCAATCGAGTCATCATAGTTGTCATTTGTGTGTCGACAAATATATGAAAATGCGCTAATTGCGGTAGGTTCCAGTAGTTCCCGTAAAATGATTAGAAGCTCTCCCAGGTCTGCTTCTCCCTACCGGGAATTAATCTGTTGTGTTTGATTGTTTATCTTCCATTATTCAAGGAATTACTCAACTTCTATGCTCACACTCAATGATATCAAGGTCTTCGAAAATGTCTCTGAAGATGGTAAAAAGTGGTTTTTAGAAAATGCAGAAAAAAAACATACTGAAAAAGGTGACGCTATTTTCAAAGTTGGAGATCCTGCAGATGAAATGCATGTCATACTTGAAGGCAAACTACAGTTTATGATTAAACAAGGCGAGAGCTTTGTGCCGGTAGCAATGGCTCAAGCCGGGGACATTTCTGGATTGTTGCCTTTCTCGCGGATGAAAGTGGCGAGTGGCAATGGGATCGCTTTAGAGGATTGCACCTACCTATCTTTGCACCGACAACATTTCCATGAGCTGGGAGAGGTGAGTCCTGAGCTGATGCAGGCATTGGTCGCTCATCTTTCCGATAGGGTAAGGAGCACTACGCGCAATCAGCAGCAGCAGGAAAAAATGGCCTCCTTAGGTAAGTTGTCAGCTGGGCTTGCACATGAGATCAACAATCCGGCTGCAGCAATTAGCCGGACATCTGGTGCCCTTCGCGAAAGACTTCAGCAGATACCCGAGTTTACCGCGCGTCTACTCGATCACCAGCTGACCAGGGACCAGCTTCAAGCAGTGACTTACCTTGTGACTGCCAAATGCGATCTTACCAACAAAACTCCTTTGACGATGATCGAAAGAGGTGAATGGGAAGATGCCCTGGTCGATTGGATGGATGACCGAGATATTGAGGACAGCTTTGAGTTTGCTGAGGCACTGCTCAATGCCGGGGTGAAGGTCGAAGATCTGGATGAGATGGCCCGATCACTCCCTGAAGCATCACTTTCAGATGCCTTAGCCTGGATCAACAGTACTATTGAATCAGAGAGATTATCAGTCGAGATTCATGAAGCCTCCGAGCGTATTTCACATTTGGTTGGATCTATTAAGACTTATACTCACATGGATAAGTCTCCGGATCGAGAGCAAACTCAGCTTCACGATGGGCTCGACAGTACCTTGGCCATATTAGGCCATAAACTCAAAAACACAAAAATCAACGTAATTAGGGATTATGCGGATGATCTTAGAACCGTCAATGCTTACCCTGGTGAGTTGAATCAGGTATGGACCAACATCCTTGATAATGCAATTGATGCCCTCGACAATGAAGGGACGATCACCATTAAGACTTTCAATCAGACTGATTTTGCCAGAGTAGATATCATAGATGACGGCCCTGGCATCCCTGAGGAAATTCAAGAGAAAATCTTCGATCCTTTCTTTACAACCAAAGAGGTGGGTAAAGGCTCTGGTCTCGGTCTGGATATAGTGCAGCGCATCATTAGCAACCACAACGGTAGCATCAAGCTTTTCAGCGAACCGGGAAATACGAGGTTTGAGATATGTCTTCCTGTTGTATAATTACAATTTATGGATTTACAAATTAGAGATTGGTTATGGATAAGTTCGAACTTCAGAGGCGCACGCAACATCTTGGAATTAAAACGATTCTTTTTTGTAGAAAGCTTGCTAATGACACTGAATATAAAATCATTAAAAACCAGCTGATTAGATGCGCCACCTCAGTTGGGGCAAATTATCGAGCCGCTTGCAGAGCAAAATCAAAAGCTGACTTCATATACAAGCTCAAAATTGTTGAAGAAGAGTGCGATGAAACCATATTTTTTCTGGAAGTTTTGGGAGGTGTTAGCCAGATTCTACCGGCAGAAAAAGAATTCTTGATGGAGGAATCAAAAGAAATCCTGGCTATCATAACTTCTTCCCTAAAAACACTTCGTAAATCGTAAATTGTAATTCTGCAATTCCAAATTCTCACTAGCGACCATTTACTAAATCCCAGTAACCAATCACCATGAAACTTCCCATCATACTAATACTCGACGATGATCCACAGGTACTGCGTGCTATTGAGCGAGATGTGCGCAAGGAGTTTAGGAAGCAGTATCGCGTACTCAGCACGACTGTTGCCAGCGAGGCACTTGAGACCATTGCAGATCTCAAGCTCAAGAATGAGGTGATCGCCATGTTCTTATCAGATCAGCGTATGCCTGAGATGCTCGGTGTAGAGTTTCTCGAAAAGGCTCGTCAAATCTATCCAACAGCTAAAAGGATACTACTGACGGCCTATTCGGATACGGAAGCGGCCATCAAGGCCATCAACGACGTGCAGCTAGACTACTATCTGCTAAAGCCGTGGGATCCTCCGAGCGAAAAGCTCTACCCTGTGCTATATGATCAGCTCGACGAATGGCAAAAGCAATTTGTACCGGAATTTGAAGGCATTAAAGTGGTGGGCTACCAGTACTCCTCTTTATCCCATCAAATCAAAGATTTCCTGTCAGGAAACCTCATTCCTTATCAATGGTTGGACGTCACGCGCAGTTCCAAAGCCAACGAGTTAGTAGGCCTTGCAAAACTCACAGCCGCAGAGCTTCCGGCAGTCTTCTTTGAAGATGGCAGCCAGCTGACTAAGCCCAGCCTGGCGGAATTAGCCGGGAAGATAGGATTGAAATCCAAAGCCACTGAAAAACTCTATGATGTAGTCATTATCGGTGCTGGACCTGCCGGATTAGCAGCTGGTGTTTATGGAGGGTCCGAAGGGTTGAAAACGCTTCTCATAGAAAAGCGCGCTCCGGGCGGTCAGGCTGGAACAAGTAGTCGTATTGAAAATTATTTGGGTTTCCCAAAAGGGCTCAGTGGAGCCGAACTATCACACAGGGCAATCACCCAGGCGACCAGGTTCGGAGTGGAGCTATTATCACCTCAGGAGGTAGCCGATATTACTGCCGAAGGTCATTACAAAAAGATCAAGCTTGTCGACGGTAGTGAAGTCAATTGCAAAGCAGTCGTGATCACGAGTGGTGTCGACTACCGTAAACACACTGCCAAGGGAATCGATGACTTCAGTGGGGCAGGTGTCTACTACGGGGCGGCAATGACTGAGTCAACAGCCTGCCAGGATCAGGATGTCTATGTTATCGGCGGAGGAAATTCGGCCGGCCAGGCAGCCATGTATTTATCCAAATTTGCCTGTAAAGTTCATATCGTCATCCGGAAGCCGGATCTTAGTTCCAGCATGTCGCAATACCTGATCGATCAGATCTCGGGAACTGAAAATATAGAGGTACTCGGCAAGACTAATGTGATTGAGGTGACAGGAGATGGACATCTGGAGAAGGTGACACTCGAAGATACTGACTCAAAGGAGCAGCGCGAGGTTGGTGCGGCTGCTATGTTCATATTCATAGGCGCAAAACCCTACACTGACTGGATCACAGATTTGATAAAAGACGAAAAAGGATTTATCGAGACCGGGCCGTCCCTTCACAAGCACGATGAGTTCCAAAAGTCATGGAAACTGCCAAGGGAACCCTTTTTACTCGAAACCAGTATTCCAGGGATTTTCGCGGCTGGGGATGTACGAGCTGGCGCAATGAATAGAGTAGCCTCGGCTGTTGGTGAGGGGGCCATGGCAATTAAGTTTGTACACGAGTATCTTACAGAAGTATAACACAGAGGTAAGCAACAGTTATTTGCTATTTTATTTTTCTAACATTTTTTGGTACTTTGCCAATACAGTGAAGAAGTATACCGCCATAGCTATTGATGATGACAAGGTCTTTTTGACCATTCTTCAGAAGTTGATGAACAGCATCAGTTTTGTGGAACTAGTCGAAACGCATACCAATCCCGTTTCAGGGGCTTTGTCGGTAGTTAATCATGAACCGGATTTTCTTTTCCTGGATGTCGAGATGCCCTATGTAGACGGTTTTGAGACTATAGAGATGCTTAAGCACCGCCCGAAGACCATCGTGATCAGTTCGCACGAGTCGTCACATGAATCAGTACAAATGATCAAACCTGACGCCTTTATCTCCAAGCCGATTCAAAAGGAAGAACTTGAAAAAATCCTGCTGAGATTGTCTGAAGAATAGCCCACCTTCGATGTAATTTCAGTTGGTAGTCTTCCTATCCATCCCGATCTTCTTCGCAAATCCAACCTTATGAAGAAGTTTTATCTCCTTGTATTGTCGTTGCTACCCGGCCTCCTCCAGGCACAATTGCTCAGCCCTCAGGAATTTAATGGCTATGCAGGGGGCACTACATACACCGTCACTGGCAACCACTACCAGTATTATCAACATCTGGCATCCAGTGATCGGGTCATGCACAATACGTATGGCAAGAGCATCCAAAATAGAGATTTGGTTCAGTTGATCATCAGCAGTGAGGAGAATCTGGCCAACATCGAAAAAATCAAGGTGGATAATCGCACGCTTACCCGACTCGAAGGGGCCCTTTCGGATACGGAGAAGCAGCGTATCCTATCGGAAAACCCTTCCATACTTTACATTTTCATCGTGGATACCGATGAGGAAGCAGGTGTAGAGGTCTTATCAGAAGTTGCCTATGATCTCGCTACCAGAGAGGATGCTACAGCAAAAAGTATACGTGACAATTTGGTGGTGATTATTTCCCCCTTAACAAATCCTGATGCCCACGCACGCTATGTCACCTGGCAGGGGTTGTATAATGTTCCTGGCGCATCAGTCGACCCCAATGCGGTCGAAAACCGAGCACACTGGGGCATGAATACCGACGGCAATGCGATCGGCCTGGATGTCAATCGTGACTTCAGCTTCTTCGCTACACCGGAGATGTCAGCGTTGGGCGAGCAGATCATGGAATGGCGACCCAATCTCGTGCTAGATGTACACAGCGGACCCACTACACATTTTATTCCGCCTTTTGCACCGCCCTATCATAAACTCTGGCCAGAAAAATCCTATGACTGGTGGGTAGATGTTGCGGAGGAGACTGGTGAGCGATTTGGAGAGAAGGGCTGGTCGCTCTTTAGTCGCAACCAGTTTGATGGTGTCAGCCATGTTGGGTTTGGCCTATCATGGGCGATGCTCGGCCCTAGTTTGAGTTCATTTTTGTTTGAAACCTTCGGTGGCCGCCCTGGTCGGTCAACCGCCTTTATCAGGACTGACGGCACCTTGGCCACCATGCGTATGGCGATGGATCGGCATGCGGAGGGAGCCTGGACATTGATGGAAGTGGCAGCCCGCAAAAAAGAGCAACTGCTGGAAGATACGTATCAAGCCCAGCTCAAAGGTGTAACCGACGCAAGGAATAGCAGCATAAAGCACATCATCATACCAGCAGCACAGGATCCATCGAAGGTGAATCGTATGATCGAGCGACTCCAAATCCAGGATATTGAAGTCCAACAAGCCCAGGCTGACTTCACTGCTGTATCCAACAGCTACGACCGCTCCCTGACCAACATAAAAAAGTCTTATAAGGCTGGAGACTTTATCATTGATCTGGATCAGCCGCAAGCACGACTGATAAGATCATTTTTCGATCCCAGTATCGATGATGACAATCCTGAGACCTGGGTGCCCGCAGGCCGCAACATGCCGTTCTATGATGTGACGTGGAATACCTATCCGCTTATTTTCGGTGTGGAGGCATATCATACAAGCACTGCCGTTGGTGTCGGCACTGCCGCCATTTCGATCGCAAATGCCCAACCGACTATTCCTGGTAAGGCCTATGCGTATTTCCTATCACCTGAACAGGAATCCAGCTACAAGCTCGTGATGAAAATGGCTCAGGAAGGGTACAAATGGAGAGTCTTCAAAAGCTGGTTTCAAATCGGTGACAAGACCTACCCAAAAGGCACTTTTGCAGCATTATCTCTCCGCAATCCTGACCACTTCTATGATCGGCTCATCGAGCTCGCCAAGGAAGGCAATGTTGAAATCAACACAACCGACAATCCCTTTACGGATGCTGGGGTCACTTTCGGAGATGATGTCAGATTAGCTCCTATCAAGCAACCCAAAGTGGCTGTGCTCGCAGACTGGCCAGTGATGCAGGACCACTACTATGGCGGCATCAGGAATGTGCTTGAGCGCGATTATGGCTTTACCTTTTCTCCGGTTATGTTGGCGACACTCAATGGAGGTGACTTATCAGAATACTCTACTATCGTACTACCCAATGCGGGTCTTGATATCCGTGGTGGACCAGGCTTTAGCAAAGGCTACAAAGGCACACTGAAACTCGATAACCTGAGGGAGTATGTCCTCAACGGAGGAACGTTGATCGCATCTCATGCTGCCGGAGAAGTGATTGCCAATGATGAGGTACTGGGGTCCGGAGTGACCTTCGAGGGGTTTGCTGAGTACTCAAATGGCACGATTCTGCAGGGTGCCTTCACGAATACGGAGGCAATACCTACTGAGCGAGTCGCATGGCAGCCCGGCATGAATGAAATGGGGCAGTCTATTCTGGCTACAGGATACAGCGCCAAGACGATGGGACTACCTGCCGCCTACCCCATAGTGCTCACTCCGGAAAATCAGGACAATATCGTCCTGGCCTATGGTGATAACAAGTCAGAACTCCTGCTGGATGGGTTCATGCTGGACGAAGACCGAGAAAAACTGGCAGGCGCACCCTACATGCTTCGCACTAATGTGGGTAAAGGGCATGTGGTCTACTTTGCTTCCGACCCTACCTTCAGGGGCTATTGGTATAGTATTCACAAGCTTTTCCTCAACGCCATACTGCTCGGCGATCATGAATAAATCATACATTTCGCGGTATTAGTTTATCCTTTGGAGTTTTTATAATTGAATATGTCATTAGTTCTCTTGTTAAGCTCTCTGTTCCACTTTTTAATATCTCTTCAGCCGGCTTCACCGAGTAGATATGCTCCCGAATTGTTCCCCGATCATCTGTCCGGAGCAGTATGCGGGTACTCCAAAGATGGGCAAATCATATACTTTATTCGTGAGGACTCAACATTGGACAAACTTCTTATTTATCAGGCGACAAAAGTCGATGGCAGATGGACTAATGAAAAGAAGTTGCCTTTTTCAGGTGACTATGATGATATGGGCGGTCGTCTAACATCGAATGGCACTACTTTTTACTTTACATCGAACAGGCCACATCCCGACCCGGATATCACAGATGAATGGAATATTTGGCGGTCCGATTTCGACGGCCAGGAGTGGTCACAGGCTTATCCGTCAAGGGTCAATTCTAATCGAGAGGAGTGTTGTCCTACCCCAATAGGGGACAGATTGTTGTTCTCAGCCAATGTAAATGATACTCTGGAGTGGCAAATGCTTGGAATGGATGCTGTTGAGGCGCTAAACATTAAGAATGCCTGGCAATGGCCGAGCTATTTCGATCAAGAAACCGGATTTTTATTTTTCAATAGTATGAAAAGGCCAGATACTTTGGGAAAGGATGACATTTACGCCTCAAAATTTGATGGCTCTTCATGGGGTCCTATTATCAATTTAGGTCCTTTGGTGAATTCTGAGATCTATGAGGATGGGGCCATTGTTTCTGCAGATCGTCAGTGGTTGATTTTTAATCAACATACATCCAGCGGCCCTTCAATGGTAATGTGCCTGCCATTAGGTCAGGTAATGAATTTGCTCGATCATCCTTAATTCTGTCACACACCACAATCTTTCTCAAGTTATGCTCGGGAGAATGCTTTAATGGCATTGAATTTATTATCGCCACCTCATGTTTGAAGGTATGGGCACGTGGGTCTTCATACTCTTCCTCATCCTACCGGGAATCGTCAGCGTCATTTTGGCCAGGATCTACCACCAGTCTTACTTTGAGTGGCTGATGTGGGTCTTGATCCTAGGGCCACTTGCATTGCCGATCCAGTTTTGGAGAGGTTATCGGCGAGCTGGTTCCTAAAGCAGCTTGTGATAGTTAACACATAGCTTTGATTTACTACTGCTTTATTATACTATATTTGCTCAATAGTATATTTCAATGATACTAAGCTATGCGTGTAAGGATACTGAAAAGGTGGGAAATGGTGAATACACCAAAAAGTGGGACAAACAAGTTCGAATAACGGCCATGAGGAAGCTAGCCTACCTCAATGCTGCAGTCAGTTTACCAGATTTGCAAATTCCTCCTTCCAACCGTCTCCATCAGCTCCAAGGGAAGTTGAAGAACTACTACTCCATAAGTATCAACATGCAGTGGCGAATTGTTTTTTTGTGGAAAGATGGCAATGCGTTTGAGGTAGAAATTATTGACTATCATTAATTAAGATGATAATGGAAAAACCAATGAACATTCACCCTGGGGTCGTCCTCGAGAAGGATTTTTTGGAGCCGATGGGCATCACTGCTTATCGATTGGCTAAGTCAATAGGAGTGCAGCAGACCCGAATCAGTCAAATTATCAAAGGAAATACTAGTATCACAGCCGATATGGCGACACGATTGGCTAGATATTTTGGAACATCGGCAGAGGTCTGGATGAATCTGCAATCTCAATATGACATTCGTAGAACGCAATTGAAAAACAAAGAGCTGTTAGAAAAAATAACCCCGAAAGAAACTGCGCTATAATGACAGTTTCATAAGCCCTTCTTAGCGTTGAATCCTACCTGGCGAAATGCTCATTGAGACAAGTTTCTAAAGGTTCCACTAGTTAAACCAACTTCTTCATCGCCATCATATAGCCGAGGTGCAGTGCCTCATGGCTGTTGTTGAACTGCATCGCATCGACCGTGCTCCGCAATGTCACCCCGAAGCTCGTTGGATATTCCTTGTACTCACCAAACTTGCCCTCCGCCCAATCAATGGCTGTCTGGTCGACCAGGGTCAGAAGCTGCTCTTTAATTGTTGCGATCTCCACTTCAGAGATGACTGCCTCAGGCTTAGTGCCCTTTCTATACCGATCAATCAACTCATCAGATAGGTATCCCGGCAAGCCAGATAGCCGATAAGCCAACAGCTGCTGCGTGACAAGCACATGACCCAGGTTCCATGCGAGGTTGTTGCTATATCCTACCGGAATATGGTTGAGTTGCTCTGTAGAAAAGGCTTCTGCTATATTAAGTATGTTCTGGCGAGTAACTCTCAGCGTATTAATTATCTGTTCCATAGGATGCTAAAGTAGTGGAGCTGTTCTCAAGGAATTGCTACTCCTTTTGAAATACCCTGATCGCAATTAAATTTCGAGCTTTAGAAAAACTATTTCTTGTATTCACACCCTCCTAGCCTCCCTCAAAGGAGGAGAAGGAGTGTTTTTCTAAAGCTCGAAATTTCATCATAATCAATTGCCGAGGTGACTATTCCGTCTAGGAATGAGAATCCATTCTTTCGCCCTACCGTCTATAAAGCGGATCCCGTCGGGCGTAAATATCGCCTCTTCTTCAAGCGCGATTCTTACCTTTTGATTACCCCACTCAGTGATGGGCACTTTGGCATTGAGCTCTATCGAATAGGCTGTATTCGGTCTTAGCGGCCATTCCGCGGCTCCATTGATAAACTCCTGCTTTTCCGATAGGCCGATCGTAGGACCAGCACCATGGCCATGGTAGCCGATAGGGTGGGTGTAGATCGTCCCGTCGATTCCTTCTTTCTTCATTTGATCCAGCGCACCCAGGAGTATGTCATTTCCGCTTCTGCCTTCGGCATAGTTCTCCAGTAAGATGTCCTGGAGCCTGTTGCCAGTAGCCAGGGCCTTCTTAAAATGATCAGGCACGTCCGTCTCACCCGGGCGAAGCACATAAGCGTTCTCCTGAGTATCGGTATTCAGTCTCAAATAGGTAATGCCAAAGTCGCACCAGAGCAGGTCGCCATACTGGATTACCTCCTCATCATTGCGGTAGCTGATGACCTCATTCTTACTCTCATCATATCGCTGGATGGTAACTGACGGGAAGAACCAGTCCGTCAACTTGAGTTCTCTGACGCGCTCGCGCATCCACCAGCGTACGTCCGTTACGGTAGTGACACCAGGCGTAATTACTTTTTGCGAAAAAGCCTCTGCGATGATAGTGTGCGCCACATTACAAGTCTGCTCGTAGAGATCAATCTCCCGCTCAGTACGGGTCTCCAGCCATCGCACGGCTAGTCCTCCCCCTTCATGGATCCTGTCGGCGTACTTCTTAGGCAACTTGCTCATCATACCACGATAGTCGGTGGTAGCCAAACCATCCGCATGCTTGAAGTTTTCGGATATGTTGACTGCTATCTTTTTGGGGTCTTTTGATGAGATGAGATCAGCGAGTGCCTGCCACTGATCCTCCTCGTACCACTTGGCAGGACTTTCCTTAGGCGTCCAGGCTGAGGTATAGCCAGGGATGCCATGCTTTTGTACATAGTATCGCTCCACAGGAGCACCCGGCTCGGGCTGATAAAACACAAGAATCGTCCTACGGCGAGCATTGATCCACCATGATGGCTTGAGCGACCAAAAGACCGGGTCTTCATTGTACTCGCGCGTGATCACCAACCACATATCTGCACCCTCTTCCTCCATAAGACCAGGAAGTAGGTTAGTCAGGCGGTCTTCAAGAATCTCGTCCATTACTGCTCCGCGCTCTCTGAGCGAAAGGAGATTGGGCATTTCCTGTTGAGCAAACATGGGACTGATACCCACTAGTAGGAGAAGAATTAAGAGTCTGGCTTTCATGTTTTTTTATTTGAAAGCTAGCCAAGGATTTTTCCTTCCTCAAGTGCTTTTACATCAGAGGAGCATTTGACACGGCACCTAAGCTATTGGTGGATGGCCAGCAGGGGCACTTTGAGCTGCATGGCTATTTTTTTGGTCATACTACCGTGAAATATGCGCTCCAGCAGTCCGTGTTGGTGCGGCATCATGACCAGCATATCCAGCTGCTGCTCTTCCACAAACTGGATAATGCCTTTTTCGATTTTGTCTACCGCCACCTGATGAAATTCAAATTTTGACCGCCCAATAATTTTCTTCAATATCCGGGCAGTACTGCTTTTGTCAAAGGCCATCGCCTCATCACTATGGTGCACATTGAACACTACCAGCTCAGCAGCCAACGTCTCCATCAAATGCTTGACTATTTCAAGTTTCTTTGGCATAATCACCTTATGGAAGTCTGCAGCGTAACCAATCCTGCTGACATTGAGGTGTGAGATATTTTCAGGTATGACGAGTACAGGTAGTCGACAAGATGATATCACCTCACTGGATATACTGCCAAGCAATCGCTCCAGACGATCATGCGAACCTTTGGTTCCCATGATGACCATATCTATTTTTTTGCTTTGGATCTCCTCTTGAATAGCCACCGTGACCTGACCCACAATATCCTTAACGTGATAATTGACCACTCTCAAGCCGGGTATTTCATCCTCGAGTGCTTCGAATGACTGATGAACCTCTTC
Source organism: Cyclobacteriaceae bacterium (assembly GCA_965229505.1). GTDB lineage: Bacteria > Bacteroidota > Bacteroidia > Cytophagales > Cyclobacteriaceae > UBA6059. Next base: position 2,283,541 of record OZ245881.1, on the reverse strand, counting down.
GTGACTTTCCTCCAGCATCGGCTCGATGATCACATGACTACCAATGTCGGGATGAGGAGCAGGCATGGCGATGACATTGAGCAAATGCAAATGTGCCTCCCAGCGTGCTGCAAGCTCTACCGCCACTTTTACCGCATTTTTAGAGCAGGGTGAGAAGTCTATCGGAATGAGTATGTTTTGTATGTCCATGGTCTTGCTAATATATTGAAGCCGTCAAAATAGGCAGTCGACCAATATCACGGAATGATGATGGCAATACCATAAGGTGACAATTGTCAGTTCCGAGAATTGTCCACATATTCGTAAGTGCCCACAAAAAATAAGCAAGGAAATACATTTGGAAGTGAGAGCTTGGTCTTCGAGCTAAAGAGGATCAAGATGTTATTCCTACTCTTTGGCGTCATTACGTTGCTCAGTACCCTGAATTTCCTGTTGGCTGAGGAGCAGGTGCTGGAGTACTTCAGCTCATTACGCAACTATGCGTTTGTGATCTTCAATTCGGTTCTTTTCATGGTCTTTCTGGCAGGCCGCTATCTCTGGATCAGCAAGGCACAGCATAGGCTCGATAGGCTCCCTCTGGGTTATCAATTCCTATCGGCAATTACAGAAATCAGCTTTCCCACCCTGGCACTTGTAATTCTGATTTATATAGAAGGTAAAGGCACCATGATCGACTCTCCTGCCTTCACCTTTTACTTTCTGTTTCTGATCTCTTCGGTATTCTATCTCAACCCCAAAGTATCAGTATTATCTGGTGTGGTGGCTGGTCTTTCCTACAGCGGCATTATTAGTTACGTCCATACACCTGACTTTGATTTTCCTGAAATTGCGTACCACGCACGTTCTTTTCTCCTCGCACTAGGTGGACTAATCGCCGGATCGGTAGCACGCGAGATACGGCTAAGAATCCAGCTGGCAATCAAAAATGCTGCCGAATCAGAACGGATCGAGGCACTATTTAATCAACAAGTGTCGACCGAGGTGGTCGCGGCACTTAAGGACATAAATCAGATTACACGACAGCTGGAGGTCACCATCATGTTTCTGGACATCCGTGGGTTTACCAACATCGTGGAGCATATGTCGCCTGAGCAGATCAACCGATTTCAAAACGCCGTGCTTGGCCCATTAATTGAAATCATCAACAAGCACCATGGAGTAGTCAACCAACTCCTGGGAGATGGCTTTATGGCCTCATTTGGTGCGCCCTTGGAGCGAGAAGATCATAGCCTGCTGGCACTTAGAGCGGCAACAGCTATATTTTCTCATTTGGAACAAGTCAATGATCACCAAAAAGTCAAAGTTGGCATAGGTATGCACTCTGGTCCGGTGGTAACAGGAAATATCGGCACGCAGAACCGTCAGCAGTATTCTATTTCGGGTACGGCAGTCATAGTAGCGGCAAGACTAGAACAGCTCAATAAGCAATACGCGTCCAGCTGTCTTGTCTCAAGTGCTTTTTATGAAGCGGCTAAATCTGAGGTCACGAGTTACAAGAAACTGGGAGAAATCAATATCAAAGGCATTGGTGAACCCGTAGAAGTCATTCAATTGAAATAAGAACGTTAACAATACGATAATCCTTGATCGCTTATTTTAGCAACAGGCGAGAATAGAATTGTACACTATGGAGCAAGTCCCGGAGACCGAAGGCAAATCAGAAGAGGTTAAAATCATCAACCGGTATTTTGACCGTGACCTGAGCTGGCTCAGGTTTAATGAGAGGGTGCTGATGGAGTCCGAAGACGAACGGGTACCGATCCTGGAGCGACTGAGGTTCCTTGCCATTTATTCCTCCAATCTCGATGAGTTTTTTCGGGTACGCGTGGCGGACATCAGGAGTCTCGCCTATATAGACAAGAAGAAACTCAATAAGGAGGCCGGCATTCGACCCAAGAGGTTACTCAGGATCATCCATGACGCTGTATCTGACCAATTAGATCGCTATGGTACTTCTGTAAAATCGGTGATTCGGAAACTTGATCAGGTTGGCCTTAAGCTTTATTTCGCTGAACGCATTCCTACCATACATCATGAGCCGCTGCTCTATTATTTTAAGACCAAAGTGCTGGGCTATCTGCAGCCTTATATTTTTGGAGAGAATGAGAATCCACCATTTCTTAATAATCGCGAGCTCTACCTGGCAGTAAAACTGAAGTTCAGGCAAAATGGTGAAATCCGGTATGCGTATGTCAATATCCCGTCGGATAAGCTACCGAGATTTGTGAAGCTTTCCTCAACGGAGAATCAGCATCATTTCGTTTTCCTGGATGATGTGGTTAGTGCCCATCTTGACTTGATTTTTCCCAATGCTGAAGTACTGGAAGCCGTCAATATCAAGCTCAACAAAGACGCTGACCTTCAGATAGACGATGAGTTTGATGGCAACCTGGTCAAAAAGATTGAAAATCAGATTAATAAAAGGAATTTGGGAATACCCTCCAGGTTTCTGTTTGATAAGAAAGCCAGCAAAGGTCTGGTGGCCCATTTCAAAGAAGCATTCCAGTTATCCAATACAGACCTTGTGAGCGGTGGCAGGTACCACAACTCGCATGACTTTTGGCAATTGCCCAATGTGATCGGCCCAAGCCTGGAAAATGACCCTTTGGAGCCTGTCCGACACAGGGTACTTGACCGCCATCGATTGATTTTCTCAGCCATAGATGAGGGGGATCAAATGTTGCACTTCCCCTATCACAGCTATGATTACGTATTGCAGTTTTTTAATGAGGCAGCCATTGACCCGGATGTCAAGACCATAAGGGTAACATTTTACCGGATGGCTTCCAACTCGTTCATCGGTGATGCGCTGATCAGCGCGGCAAAGAATGGTAAAGAGGTGCTGGTATTCATGGAGCTCAAGGCGCGGTTTGATGAAGCTAACAACCTGAGGTGGGCAGCCAAAATGAAAGAAGCCGGAGTTAAAATTGTTTACAGTATCCCTGGGTTAAAAGTACATGCGAAAGTAGCCCTTGTCACCAAAAAGACCCCTACCGGTGAAAAAAGGTACGGCTTCCTGGGCACTGGAAACCTCAATGAAAAGACCGCCGAAATCTATGCCGATCACGGACTTCTCACCTGTCACAAAGAGATAACTTCAGAGCTAAAGCGAGTCTTTCTGTACCTGAGCGAAAAAGAAGGTCCAGGCCAATTTGACCATCTGCTCGTCTCCCAGTTCAACATTGTTGAGCGCCTCACTGAGCTTATTGATCGGGAAATCGCCAACGCCAGGAAAGGGCTTCCATCAAGCATAATCATCAAAATCAACAATCTCGAGGAGCAAGGGATGATTGATAAACTTTATGAAGCAAGTGAGGCTGGGGTCAAAATTGATCTGTTGGTAAGGAGTATTTGCTGCCTCGTCCCAGATCAACCTTTTAGTGCTAATATCAAGGTCAGGCGAATAGTCGATCGCTATTTGGAGCATGCTCGGGTATTTGTATTCCACAACAGCGGGTCGCCTGAGTTTTTTATGGGTTCGGCGGATTGGATGAAGCGTAACCTCTATCGTCGTGTGGAGGTGACCTTCCCTGTTTACGATAGTATTCTTAAGGACGAAATCATGAACATCCTTAAACTTCAACTCAAGGATAACTGCAAAGCCGTTAGACTCGACTTTCAGCATAATAATCTACCGATCAAACAAGAAAGCAACGGGTCGGAAGTTAGAGCGCAGACTGATACTTACGCCTGGGTCAGAAAAAAAGAGATAGATCAGTAAGGATACGGTGCTTTGAAAAATGTCTCGGCTATCGCGAACGAGAGCACCGCGATCACAAAGCCAAACATGAAAATGGTATAAGCAGCTCTTAACATTCGATATTTCTTACCGAGCACCTTTCCGAGGAAGTATATGTCCTTTGTCAAACTCCCATATAAGTAATCCGCATCCTTCATCATTTCTTTCATCCCCCACTCATAGTCATCCAGCTTCATGTTGTGGAAGTTGCCGAAGAAAAGAAGGTTAGTGCGCTTATTGAGAATATCTTCTCTGGTGAAGAGTCCTGAGGTCACATTTGGCCTGGTAGCCAGAATAGAGAATACAATAGTGACCAAGCATACAATGGTCAAAATAATAGTCGGAATGAGCATGTGTGGATACTCCTCAAGCTTACGGTAGAGCACGGAGATCAAGATCGACAGGATGATCGAATTAATCGAGATCATGATGTTGGCCTTATTATCAGCCATAGAGCTGAGGTCCAGATGGTTTTTGGAAGTCAATCTAAACATCGTCTCTATACCTCGATCTGGCTTGAGGTCCTTTGCTTTTGCAAGCTTCTGCTCGAGTTTCGCAACAGACTTCTCAAGGTCTTCAATGTACTTTTCTTGTTTTTTCTCAGACTTCAATTTTTTCTTGACTTTTTTGAGGTTCTCCTGCTTTTGATCTGCGTACTTCTCATTTACATAGTCTGTAAAGTACGTATGTTTCTTGAAAAAAGTCTTGTTGGAGTCCATCCAGTCGATCTCGGAGTATTGCTCGCCTGATAGGTTTTCGATCTCCTTTTTGAGCATAGAAGACTGCTCAAAATACTTATCAGTACTCAGGTGCAACAGATCCGCATCACAGACGATCTTTTCTAACATATTGGTTGGAGACTGTGGCATTTTAGTGGCCATGATGCAGCCCATGACCTTTACTATCTTGTCGTCATCCAGATTGTGCTCTTTCAAGAACTTTTGCGCTAGCTCGACACTACGCTCTTCATGGTCTGAAATAGAGTTTTTATACCCAAGATCGTGAAACCATGCAGCCAATTCTACGATTTCCATCTCTTCGCTGCTCAAGTGGGTATGCTCGCCGATCTCTTTGGCCGCATTGACCACATTCCTCGTGTGCTCGAGCCCATGATAAACAAGCCCTTCCGGGAACTCCTCTTTGAGTACACGTTCGGCATAATCCTTTACCTCAACCAAAATTTCCTTCTTCGAAATCATGAGCATTTCATTGATTTGGTAATTAAACCTTGTATGGATAGCCTATGCGACACTTGCTTCGTAAGATGAAAAAGGAAAATAGATATATTGAATGTCTTTTTAAAATTAATTGTTGCCCTTTGGGCCAGATCGCCAGCCTGATTGCTCCCGAACATATAATTTTATAGATATGAGTAAAACGATACTACCCCTTTTTATTCTATGCCTCTTGTTAATTCTTTCATCGCAGGTTAGCTGTGAGCGGCCCTATCGTACTTTAGCAGACTCACTTTATCATGTTTCTGGTAAGTCTTACAGCTACAATCTCAATGCAGTAGAGAATAAGTACTTCCTACCCTATGTGCTGGAGGAAGTGTCGGGACTCTCCTACTACAAGGATGCACAGGTCGCTATGATCAACGATGAAGAAGGGCGGATGTTTCTCTACGACCTCAACAAAAAAGACATTGACAAAGCCATACGATTTGCCGGAAGTGGCGACTATGAAGGTGTGGAAATAGTAGATAACACGGCGTACGTGCTCAAAAGCAATGGTGATCTGTACCATTTCAAAATATCAGAAGATCGGGAAGTAGATGCTGACAAAATCGAGACACCATTGTCAAAGGATAATGATCTTGAAGGCCTTGGATACGACCCTGAGCGCAATCGTCTGATGCTTGTCTGTAAAGGGAAGTCGGAAATCGACAAAGACAAAGTAGAAGGCCAGGCCATCTATGGTTATGATCTTGACCAGAAGGATTTCAAAAAAAATCCGGAGTTCACAATAAGTAAAAAGAAGCTCGCGGAATTCTTTGAAGCTTCAAAAAATCAAGGCTATGATGCTGGCAAGATCACCTTCAGGCCTTCTGGTATTGCCCTACATCCCTTCGAACGACAATGGTACATGATCGCATCCGTCGGGAAATTGCTAATAGTTGTAGATGATGATGGGGAAATTCAAGCTTCTTACCCCATACCACCACGACTGCTCAGTCAGCCGGAGGGTCTATGTTTTTTGCCTAACGGAAATATGCTAATCTCCAGCGAAGGAGAGGGAGATCGTGGCTACATCATTGAGTATAAAATGCAGCGTAACAATGAATAAAGGGATTGGGAAGATATTCCTATTGGGGCTATTGGTTAGTCTGGCTAGTGCTCCAGTGCTAGCGCAAGAAAAAATATACTCTGTCTATCTCATGGGAGATGCCGGGGAACCTGATGCTCCCGTAGACCTCAACCTGGCACTACTCAGGGAGAAGCTCTCGCAGGCCAATGAACAGAGCGCCGTGATCTTTCTTGGAGACAATATCTATCCCAAAGGACTGCCGCCAAAAGACCATCCCGATCGAGAAGAGATGGAGCATAAGATAGTACAGCAAATTGAGATTACTCAGGATTTTAAAGGACGAAGATTTGTGATTCCGGGTAATCATGACTGGAAAAAGGGCAATAAAGATGGGCTCACCCGAATCTTGGAGCAAGGTGAGTTTGTCGATGAGTACTTCGGTGGTGAGCAGGTATTCTTTCCTGCCGACGGCTGTCCCGGCCCTATCGAAATCTCATTGAATGAAGAAATCACACTAATCATCATTGATACGCAATGGCTACTCCATCCCTGGGATAAGCCCCGAGAGGAAGATGGGTGCGGTGTAGCAGGTACGGCTGAGGTGCTGACCACCCTGAGCAATATGCTGGAAGAAAACGCACACAAGAAAGTAATGATCGTGAGTCATCATCCGATGTTCTCAGACGGCATCCACGGAGGCCATATCCCTTTCAAAAATCACATTTTCCCACTGACGGAGGCGAATGAGTCTCTCTACATTCCTCTTCCCGTCATTGGCTCGATATCGCCATTCTACAGATCGGTCATAGGGAACATCCAGGACATCCAGCATCCTAAGTACAAGGCTATTCGCAATGCAATGGTGGGGATGTTTGAGAAATACCCACACACGATCCATGCCGCCGGACATGAGCATACGCTTCAATTGTTCCAAAAAAATAATGTCAACTATATCGTCAGCGGATCAGGATCCAAAACCACCCATGTCAAAAAAGAAGGCAAAGCCGAATATGCGGCAAGCAAAAACGGTTTCGTGATCGTCGATTACTACGACAATGGTGATATCGTATCCGAATACTGGACGGTAGACGAGGCGCATCCAAAGGGTGAATTAGCTCTGAAGAAGACGTTGGGAAATCGTCCATATGAGGCGCCTCCCAGCATAGCGCAGTATGTCGCAAACAATGACTTTACAGACAGCACTGTGGTAGTCAATGCCAGTGATCAGTACAAGTCAAAGAAAGGCCAGCAGCGACTATTCGGTGAAAACTACAGAAAAGAATGGGCTCAGGAAATTGAAGTACCGGTATTTGACATAGGCAGTGAGCGAGGTGGACTCAAGATCGTCCAGCGTGGTGGAGGTATGCAGACTAAGTCGCTCAGACTGGAGGCTGATGACGGCCAGCAGTACGTCCTACGCTCTATCGAAAAGTATCCGGAAAATGCTATTCCCGAAGAATTGAGAAAGACATTCGCGGTAGATATAGTCCAGGATCAAATCTCCGCGGGGCATCCCTATGGGGCTTTTGTCATACCTCCCATGGCTGAGGCCGCTGGTATCTATCACACCAATCCTCAGGTAGTATACATCCCGGATGATCCAAGGTTTGGGCCACACCAAACGCAATTTGCAAACACCCTTGCCCTGTATGAAGAGCGCCCTGCTGGTGACGCCTCCCATCAGGATTTTTTTGGTAACTCAGAGGATGTAGAGAACACACTCAAGATCATCAAAAGGCTAAAAAAGGATAACGATAATGAAGTCGACCAGCCATTTGTACTTAGAAATCGATTATTCGATATGTTCATTGGTGACTGGGATCGTCATGATGATCAGTGGCGCTGGGCTACATTCGAAAAAAAGGATGAGAAAGGCGACCTCTATCAGCCTATACCCAGAGATCGGGATCAGGCATTTTTTCTCAATGAGGGCTTCTTCCCCAAAATTGCAAGTAAAAAATGGGCGCTCCCCAAACTCGAAGGTTTTGACTATGAAGTGGACTGGCCATCAGGTCTCATGTTCAATGCGCGATATTTCGACCGTACTTTCCTGACGGAGCTCACTCGCGAGCAATGGACAGAAATCAGCAATGACCTCAAGGCGAGCTTGACAGATGAGGTCATAGAAAACGCCATACGAAAGTGGCCCGAAGAAATATATGCCCTATCCGGAGAAGAAGTGATCGCCAAGCTAAAGTCGAGAAGGAACAATCTTACTGAATACGCACTGCAGCACTATGAATTTCTAGCGAAAGAAGTAGAGGTGCTTGGATCCGACAAGCACGAGCATTTCATTATAGATCGTATCACAGCTGATCAGACCAAAATCACCGTCTGGAAGACGGACAAAGATTTCGAAAAACAGAAGGTCATTTATGAACGGCTATTCCTCGCTGATGAGACCAAAGAAATCAGGCTCTACGGCTTTGATGATGAAGACATCTTTGAGCAGATCGGCCTGACGAAGAATAAAATCAGGGTACGAATCATTGGTGGCAAAGACGATGACCTTATGATCAGCAACGCTGAAACCGCACATGGCGGAAAGAAGACCAAAGTTTATGACCTTAAGAAAAATACAGAATTCGAAAATGGAACTGCATTTAGTAAGCGGCTTTCCGACGATCCGCAGGTGAATGCTTACGACAGAAAGGCTTTCCAATATGACGTGCTCATGCCGCTTTTGACCGGAGCGCTTAATGCAGATGACGGACTATTTATCGGAGGTGGATTTATATTCACAAAATATGGCTGGAGAAAGCCTGTCTTCAAGTCACGACATACGTTACTAGGTGACTTTGCCTTTGCAACTCAGGCCTTCAATATCAAGTATCGCTCTGAATTTTCGCAGGTTATTGGCAAATGGGATATCGTAACCGAATTAGAAGTTAATCAACCTTTTAATGTGGCTAACTTTTTTGGTCTGGGTAATGAGTCGGTTTATGATTTCGAAAATCGAGACATTGAGTATTACAGGGCAAGATATCAATCAGGCTATCTGGCGGTGGACTTAAGAAAGCGATTGGGTGAGCACGGCACTTTCACTATCGGATCGAAGACGCAAAGGTTTCAGGTACATGTAGAGAGCGAGGAAGATGATGATTTTACCGATAGGTACATCTATGATACGGATATCAACGGGCTCGATCCTGAGACTGCCTTTGAGGAGTTCTACTTCTCCGGAGTGCAGTCAAGCTTGACTTTTGACAACACCGATCATGCGGCCTATCCGACACGAGGCATGAAGTTCAACACGACCCTGACTGGCAATTTTGGACTTAATGACATTTCCAACAACTACAGTCAATTGGTAAGTGACTTCTCGTTTTACTACAGTTTCCAGTTTCCCGCTAAGGTGACTATTGCTAATCGCACAGGCTATGCTATAAATTTCGGAGACTTTGAGTATTTCACTTACAATAAACTTGGCGGCCTCTCCAATTTGAGGGGCTTCAGACGAACCAGGTTTTGGGGTGAGAGTGCCGTCTACAACAACACAGATTTGCGCATCAAGCTTGGAAGTTTCAGAAGCTATCTTTTCCCAGGCAGCTTCGGCATCAACGGCTTTTACGATTTCGGTCGTGTATGGGTCACTGGTGAAGAATCCAGTAAACTGCATGATAGTGCAGGATTCGGTGTTTGGCTTTCTCCACTAGGGCAGGCGGTGCTGTCATTGAATATGGCCTTTACTGAGGAAGAAGACCTGTTGGTTTTCAAGTTTGGCTTCCTTTTCTAGTGCGAAGAGCAACTCATTTTGTCCATATTGCTTAATTTGAAATAAAAAAATGAACACCAAGTCCGACCTTTCGATAGATGTAGTTGTAGAGATTCCTAAGGGTAGCCGCAACAAGTACGAGTATGATCATGAAAAGAATGTAATTCGGCTCGACCGAATGATCTTCTCATCTATGTTCTATCCAAGCGATTACGGATTTGTGCCAGATACACTTGCGCTGGATGGAGATCCATTGGATGTATTGGTGTTGGTGACTGAGCCTACTTTTCCGGGTTGTGTGATAGAGGTTCGCCCTATCGGAATCTTTAAAATGACCGATGAAAAGGGCCCGGATGCCAAAGTCCTCTGCGTACCAGTCAGCGATCCAAATTGGGATAAAATAAGAGAGCTTGACGATGTGAACCCTCACCTGATCAGGGAAATCGAGCACTTCTTCCAGGTGTACAAAGACCTTGAGAAAAAGAAAGTAGGTATCGAAGGCTGGGAAGACAAAGAATACGCAGTAAAAACGATCCTCGAATCCAAGGAGCGCTATATCGAAGACTTGAAAAAGTCAATCAAAGGAAAACACTAGAGCCAATCAGATCCTCATCAAAGCCTGGAAGAAGCCCAGGTTTTGATCCTTGTTTTTGACGATAAAAAATGGTGTAGTGAAGTTGTAGCGCAGCAAGGCAACTGCCACACTTCCCAGCAGTAGCGAGGCTGCAGTAGTTCTTCCTCTCGAGCCTACCATGATTAAGTCTGCCCCACAGCGACTGGCCTCCACGAATATTTTATCCGCCGGCTTATCATCATCATCCAGCGTAGTTACATAGTCAAAGGCAGATGAATCCAGGTCGTATTTTTTGACAAAAACATCAAGGTCCTTCTGGGAGTTGTCCTTCATTATTTTAGCAAACTCTTTATAGGTTTTTCCTGTGTAGTGATATCCCTTTGGTACGCGGTACACATTCTGTAAAGTGACATCAGCACCACACTTTTCCTTAAACTCCAACGCACGGGCAACAGCACGGTTGGCATAGCTTGAAAAATCAATGGCCACAAAAACATGCTTCAAGGTTGGCGCGGGGTTATTAGGGACTATCAGCACCGAGCAAAGCGAAATATTAGCAATGCGTGATGGATTGGCTCCAGTACCATCGTCTGGCTTCTTCCTCCCCATCACAATCAGGTCAATCTGCTTGATTTTTGACCACTTTAGAATATTCTCAGTAACATTTCCGTCCTTAATACCAATCTGATATTCGATCTCATCGGTATTGATATGTTCTTTAATCTTCGGCTTGATCTGGTCTATCAACGTCTCGTCTAAGGGGGTGTCCATTTCTGGAAACTCCTTCTTGAGCGCCTCGGGTATTTCCAACGACTTAGCCACATGAATGAAGTAGAGCTTTTCTACGTTCATTTTTTTGGCGAAAAGTGCAGTATAACGGATGAGTACGTCATCCATTTCTGTTAAGTCCAGGCAGATCAAAAGTCGTTTGAGAGGGTATAGCATAATGTCGAATCCTAAGTCTATCTAATCTATGAATTTTTTGGACAAAGATGCAAACCCAAGACCGATCAATACGGTTAGTCTATGACTTCTAAAGTTTTATTTTTGCGCTCCCAATACAAATCTCCAGGCTTTCGCTGAGAACTTATCCATATGTCCAGAAGAGGAAAAAACATCAATACAGAAGACGAAAAAAAGAAGCTCAACAAAGATGGCCTTAAGAAGCTGCTTGGTGTTTTCAAGTTCGTACTTCCCTACAAGGTGCCCTTTGCAATTGGCCTTGCACTGCTCTTGCTGACTAGTGCCATGGTCATGGCTTTCCCCTTCATGAGTGGTAAGCTGCTGGATGCTGCCTCGGGAGAGAATACCTGGTTTATCAATGACATCAACACCATAGCGGGCATCCTTATCGGGATACTTTTTCTACAGGGCATAGTCTCATTTCTGCGCGTGTATTTGTTTGCCTATGTGAGTGAGAATACCATGGCCGACATTCGCTATTCCTTGTATGAGAAGCTAATGTCTCTTCCGTTTTCTTTTTACGACAAGCGCCGGATCGGTGAGTTGATCAGCCGTATCACCTCCGATGTTTCCATGCTACAGGATACACTGTCGGTGACGGTAGCCGAGCTCATTCGTCAGTTCTCAATTCTCATTATAGGCATGGTGGTCATCTTTGCTACCACTACATCGCTGAGCCTGTTCATGATCGGCACCTTCCCTGTGGTGATCGTCATTGCAGTAGTATTTGGTCGATACATAAGACGGCTATCCCGAAATACCCAGGATGAGTTGGCCAAAACGAACGTGGTAGTGGAGGAGACATTACAGTCAATCGGAACGGTAAAGGCTTTCACTAATGAGCTATTTGAGGCCATGCGCTACCGCAAATCCCTGGATAGCGTGATAGTGATGGCGCTCAAAACTGCGCGCTATCGCTCTGGGTTTGTCTCATTTGTAATCTTCGTATTGTTTGGTGCTATAGTTTCTGTCATGTGGTATGGTGCGCTATTAGTGCAGTCCGGGGAAATGACTGTCGGAGAGCTGCTCTCATTCGTATTGTATACCACCTTTATAGGAGCCTCAATTGCCGGAATCGGAGACTTATATGGGCAAGTACAAAAGGCTGTAGGCAGCTCCGAGCGCATCCTGGAAGTGCTCAATGAAGAAATAGCTGAAGACGTCATCGTCCCAGATCAGCACCTAAAGCTCAATGGTCATATCAAAATGGACGATATAGGGTTCTCCTACCCTACACGCAAAGACATGACCGTGCTTGATAAAATCAATATAGAAATAAAACCCGGAGAGAAGGTAGCGCTCGTAGGACCGAGTGGCGCTGGTAAGTCTACCATCATCCAGCTTTTGATGCGCTATTATAGAATTGATGCCGGGGGGCTCAGCATTGATGGTAAGGCGGTCTATGACTATCCACTTCGTGCCTACCGGCAAAACATAGGTGTCGTGCCCCAGGAGGTTATCCTATTTGGCGGTAGCATTAAAGAAAACATCGCCTATGGCAAGCAATCTGCAACTATGGACGAAATCAAGCAAGCAGCGGCGCAGGCAAATGCATTAGATTTCATAGAATCCTTTCCAGAAGGGTTCGAGACGCTGGTAGGGGAACGGGGCGTAAAACTCTCCGGCGGTCAACGTCAGAGAATCGCCATTGCCCGGGCTATATTGAAAAACCCTTCCATTCTAATATTGGATGAAGCGACCAGCTCTCTTGATGCCGAGTCTGAGCAGCTTGTGCAAGATGCGCTGGACGAACTCATGAAAGGTCGGACATCTATTATCATCGCTCACAGGCTATCTACCGTCCGTCAGGCAGATAATATATTCGTAATTAAGGATGGTCAGGTCGTCGAATCAGGTACTCATGAGGACCTCATTGAGATGAAAAAGGGTGTTTACAATAAGCTTGTAAAGCTACAGTTTGCCGAAGAAGCCGTTCAGGTCTAGCCCTTGAGCAGCTTGAAGATCAAGTAGCGTAGGTACTCAGAAACCTCGCCACTACCTCCCTCAGATTCAGATACTTCTGTAAGTGAAGGAAGATGCTCGGAAAAGAATTTCTGATGATGAGAGGCCTCCACGATCGTACTCATCAGTGCCCGTGGGTATTTAAAGTCAGGGGCAATTTCAGTAACAAACCCGGCGATTTTTCTGCAAAGTGACTTGTAGCCATGGAAAAAGCCTTCTTTATTGTCAGCGTCTACATCCTTGGTTAAATATGCCTTAGATGACTCATCCACAACGATACGATGGAGCGCATCTTCGTTGATATGTAGGAACTCCGGATCAAATCGGGAAGTCTGACAAAGTATATCAATCGCGATATTTAATTTCTTTTCAGGATCCTCAATATTATTGGTCTGGAAGTCCACCTGATACTCCATCCAGCTCCAGTACCAGGATACCAAATAGATCAGGAGTTTGTGCTTATTCTCAAAGTAGCGGTAGATCGACGCTTCGGTGGAGTTGATTTCCTTCGCTAGCTTCTTGAAAGTGAAATTCTCGAACCCAATCTTCTCAATAAGAATGATGCTGTTCGAAACTATATTTCGACCAAGCTCAGTGTGCTCCGGATTCCGAAGGAAAAGCTTTTCGTTTACATTAATCTGGATAGTAGCAATTGCTGCCATATTTTAATCTTCAAGCAAAAAACAAAAATAGTAAATTGATCTTTAATGATAGTGTGACTATCATACTAACCCCATTCGATGATTTTGGTTCTATTTGCTATCTTCGAAATGTTGTGATGATCGAGTAACTTTGCTCTAAACTTAGTAGCTGATGCCGGTGACAGAAAGTATTCTTAAAGATTTTGACTTGCGTAAAACAAAGAGCCGGGAAGACATACTGGAGCTTTTCATCGACAATGAGTTTGCCCTGTCACAATCTGATATAGAAAATCATCTGAGCCATAGCCTGGATCGTGTCACGGTCTACAGAACCATCAAGACTTTTTTGGAGAAAGGGTTAATCCATAAAATCCTATCCGATGAGGGTTCTCCTAAATATGCTCTGTGCTCTGAGGAATGCGCGGAAACCGAACATCACCACGAGCATGTGCACTTCAAATGTGAGAAATGTGGTCAGACCACCTGCATCGACAACATAGATGTACCCAGGGTCAACCTTCCTGCGGGGTATCATTATAAAGAATCAAACTTGCTGGTAAGTGGGATCTGTCCTGAATGTGGATAGCGGTCAAACCAGACAATCCTCCCGAATATCGTCCTTGACAATCCTCAACTTTGGGCTACCATCTGGCAAACAAACTCCGGGAGGCAGATCAATCTCGGGTGGAGTGGAAACAGGCAGCCCACCATCATCATCGTCATCCCCATCAAACCCCTTGCGCCTCTTCTTGAGCAAAGTGAACATGAAGTAAACCAGGAATAGATAGGCTATTCCACAAAGGATCATATCGAAAATGTAGCTGTGCATAATTGCCTTAAACGATATTAACTAATTTCCACATGTATTTCAAGGTGATAAGCGATTGTCGCAAATTAATGTTTTATTGGAGCCGGGTTATCTGCAATTGTTTGCCTGATCAAATAGCTCTAGTTTTATGATAAACAGTCATTGATGCTAAAAGGTCTCAACAGAGTTTTCCTGTCCATTGCATTACTCATAGGAAGTATTCTCCTGGGCATAGTTGGATTCATGAGCCTTGAGGATTATGGATTGATCAACGCTTTTTTTATGACGGTCATTACCTTGTCGACAGTTGGATACAATGAAGTCCAGCCGCTCTCGGAAGGAGGTAGGCTGTTTACCAGCTTTTATATTATTCTCAATCTTGGAATTTTCGCCTACGTGGTATCAGTTATTACCACCTATGTTTTTGAAGGCGAGCTCAATCATTTTCTAAAAAAATATCGCATGAGCAAGGAGTTGAAAAAAATACACGACCATGTTATTGTTTGTGGCTTTGGTCGAAATGGTAGTCGGGCATGTGAAGAATTGGCCAATAGCAATGTGCCCTTTGTGCTGGTGGAGCGTGATGAGGAAAATGTGCAATCGATCATTTCGACTTACAACGTGCTCATAGGTGAGGCCACTCATGATAATATACTGCTTGATGCAGGCATTGAAAGAGCAAAGGCCATCATCACTACACTCCCCAGTGATGCGGATAATGTCTTCATCACACTTACCGCCAAGGAGCTAAATCCAGAGATTAAAATAATCGCTCGTGCCTCAGAGGAAAATACAACCAACAAGCTGCGCCGTGCAGGTGCAACCAAGGTGGTAATGCCTGATGCCGTCGGAGGAATACACATGGCGCAACTGGTAACTAAGCCTTATGTAATCGAATTTCTGGACCTGTTCACCGGGATTGGTGGTAATCAGTTCATATTGGAAGATATCCCTTATCAAGATTTGAAGGACAAATACAAGGACAAATCGATTCGAGAACTGGACGTGAGAAATCAGACTGGCGCTACTTTAGTTGGCTTCAAAGATGATATTAAGGGCTTTATTTTCAACCCTTCTCCTGATATGCTCATTGGGCCAGATGATGTCATGATTTTATTGGGGTCGCGAGAGGACATCAAGAAATTCCAAGACATCTACACCGATGACTAAGTGGTTCGCTTTTTCTCTGATCTTGTTATTGCCCATGATACCGAATGTAGCATTCGGTCAGGACCAAAAGCAGGAAGTAGAGAAGAAGATTCGAGCTGCTGACATGCCTGAATCTGCACTATCCCTCCTCAAGCCTTACCTTAAGACAGCCACGGGTATTAAGTACTATAAGGAAACAGATATAGATCATGAGAGCTATGAATGCAAGTTTAAGTTCGAAGGTCTACGCTTCAGTATAGAGTTTGAGCCTCAAGGGAGGCTTGAGGATATCGAAGTGCTCGTCAGTATAGAGAACGTAGCGTCTGAAGCTCATGATAAGATTCTTGAGTATTTACAGCAGTTTCGAAGGTTTCGGGTTAGACGTGTGCAACTTCAGTTTAAACCTGATAGTACGACCGACGCACGGTTGATCGATGAGATTGTCAAAGCTCGAAATCTGAAGTCCCCAAATCATGAGATCGTTGTGGACATTAAAGACGAAAACGGATGGTCTACTTACGAGATGCTCTTTGATCATTCAGGAGTTTTCTTGTCGCAGAGAATGGTCATCGGACGCCAAACAGATAATATTCTTTATCGATGAGATGCTCAATCATCCTGATTTTGTCCTGTTTCATCTCATACTCAGCTTACGCACAGAGTACTACCGCATTGGTCTGGGAGGCTTCAACTTCGGTTAACTATAAGCTGAGTAAAGACTGGTCTTTTAATAGCTCGCTAGCACACCGTACGGTTTGGCTAGACAATAAACAGTTTGGAGAAAGCGGCCTTGATGTCAGGTTAGCGTTTGCCGAACTTAACCAATTTGCGACCTACATAATCCATCCAAAACTCAAAGCGTCTGTCGGATATAAGTATCGCTGGTTGGAACCAACTGAAGACGAGCGACTCTTTGAGCATCGTATCACCCAACAAATCGCCATGATTCACAGAACGCAAACAATTAGATTATCCAGCCGATTTCGTTCTGAACAGCGCATATTTACTCGCTCCTTCGCTCAAAGGCTTAGGTATCGATTTTCGATAGATTTTCCACTATCAGGAGAGTCCTTAGATCGGAATGAATTCTACTTCCTGGCGTCCAATGAAGTAACCTATGAGATTAGAAAAAATCATTCGAACCCCTGGGGCAACCGAATAACTTCCGGCCTAGGCTACCTTTTTGGTGATGTCACCAAACTACAATTGAGCTTCACTTATCGCACTGACAATTTCACAAGGCAATCACAAAATCGACTATTCGTAGAGACGGGCCTGTTTTTCAACGTTCGTTCAAACAACGAACCCGAGTAATCATCTGAACCCAATAGACTTCCCTTTGTAACCATCCGCCTCTACCTTTTTAGCAGACTCTTCGACCTCATCACCAAGTTTGGCTTTATAGTCGGCAATATTTTTCGATGTGGCCTTATCTGCCGTTCCGATGATCTGAGCTGCCAGTATACCTGCATTCTTAGCGCCATCCAGGGCCACAGTTGCCACCGGCACGCCACCAGGCATTTGGAGTATTGAAAGCACCGAATCCCACCCATCGATGGAGTTGCGGCTCTTGATGGGTACCCCAATGACCGGCAATGTGGTCAATGACGCCACCATTCCCGGTAGGTGGGCCGCTCCACCTGCACCCGCGACGATGACCTTGATACCTCTGGCAGCTGCTCCTTCTGCATAGTCGACCATACGATGTGGTGTGCGGTGAGCCGATACGATGGTCAGCTCAAACGGAACCTTCAGTTCCTCCAAAATGTCAGCTGCCTCGGACATAATACTGAGGTCTGACTGACTACCCATGATGATTCCTACTACTGGCTTGCTCATGCGATTACTTTAAGTTTTGATTTCACCAATTTAGCCTTCTTCTTCAACTCCTCCATATGGTCATCGACGATAGTGATGTGGCCCATTTTCCTGAAGGGCTTAGTTAGTTTCTTGCCATAGAGATGAATGTGCGCACCATCCATGGCTAGTATATCTTTCATCCCGTCATACTGCGCCTCCCCGGTGTAGCCATCTTCACCTAACAGGTTGACCATCGCCGATGGTATCTTGATACCAGTATCACCTAGCGGCCAATCAAGAATGGCTCGTAGATGCTGCTCAAACTGGGAGGTAATGTTGCCTTCGATAGTCTGGTGCCCACTGTTGTGTGTACGTGGAGCTACCTCATTGACCAGGATTTTGCCATCTTTAGTAAGAAACAATTCAACGGCCAACAGACCTACCAACCCGAGTTTCTCAATGACGTCTTGTGCGACTTCCTGAGCTTTCTCCTCTATCTCCTTAGTGATTGCGGCAGGACTAAAAAGATACTCCACAAGATTGTGCACTGGATGGAACGACAGCTCTACAACGGGAAAACTTCTGATTTCTCCTGAGGCATTGCGAGCCACGATCACTGCCAGCTCTTTTTCGAAATCGACGAATTTTTCCAACAACCCGGGCGCATCAAAGGCCTTATCAAGATCAGCTTCAGACTTAAGCACACTTACTCCACGACCATCGTACCCTTCCTTCCCAAGCTTGTTGACAGCTGGCAGGAATTCCGCATTAGCCTTCACATCAGCTGCATTTTCTGTGAGGATAAATGGTGATGTGGGAATCCCGTTTTCTTCGTAAAATTTCTTCTGGACTCTTTTATCCTGAATAAGCTCGATGATCTCAGGCTGTGGGAAGACCTTGACGCCTTCCTGCTGTAATTGTTTGAGCGCCGATGTATTGACATTCTCTATTTCGATAGTGACAAAGTCAAATCCTTTCCCAAAATCGTAAACCTGTTGATAGTCGGTTATCGCACCATGGGTGAAGGATGTGGCAATGTCCTTGCATGGTGCATTGGCATCAGGATCCATTACATGAATCTCTAGGTTGTAATTAATCGCGGACTGGATCATCATTCTGCCCAGTTGACCGCCACCAAGCACGCCTATTCTCGGAAGTTGTTTACCTGTACTCATTCGTAGATTGTTGGTCGGCAAAGATATAGAATCTAAGAGGCCGGAGAAGTTGGGATGATACCCATTTTTTGCATCAGTACAGAGGCATTGAAGCTACGACATATCCCGTCGGATATGCGGTAGTCAAATATCAGGTCACCATTATCCAGTCGGCTGTTAAAGCTGTAGTTGATCAGTTTCGGATTGGTCTCTTCCAGCTTACCCAGCGCCAGGTCGTGCGTTGAGATCAACCCGATGGCCGATCGCTCTGATAGCTGTGCAATCAATGCCATCGCACCCTTGTGTCGATCGTCGGAATTGGTACCCTTTAGTATCTCATCCAGCAGATAGAACGCCGGCGTATCGCTCGTCAGGTCGAGTAGCTGCCGTATACGTTTAAGCTCTGCATAGAATGAGCTAACACTTTCACCAAGATCGTCTTGGGTCCTCATACCTGAAAACACTTTGATGGGTGACCAGACGAACTTGGTAGCGCATACTGGTAAGCCCATTTGCGCTAGCACAATATTGAGACCTACTGTCCGTAAGAAAGTGCTCTTTCCAGACATATTGGAGCCAGTCACAAGGCCAACCGTGCCTTCTCCGGTCACTTTAAAATTATTGGTGATACGTTTGTCTTGCGGGATGAGCGGATGTCCTAAGTCATCAGCCTCGATATGATACTGCCCCTCTGCTCTCAATTCTGGAAATACGAACTGAGGATGCGCATATACAAAGGCCGACAGGCTGCTCATCATCTCCAGCTCAGCTGCCACTTCAATCCAGTCAAGCATCAACTGGCCGTACTGATCTTTCCACTCCAGTGCCTTGACGTACCAGTAGAGATCTAAGAGTAGCACTCCATTGACAAGGCCGTAGATCATATTGGCCCTATTATCGAAGTTCTGAAGGATATTTTCCAGCTGTTTCAGGATCTTACTCGCAGACCTTCCGTCTTGACCAAGCCTGGCCTGGAGGCCTACCAGCTCGGAGCTCTTGTACTTTTGAGCTTCAAATTTTAGAATGATCTCCTTGTAAGTTCTGATAAGGTTTAGTGATCTGGTTACTTCTCTGGACATTTTGCTAACCCTGGAAACAAACCCAACCATGACGACATAATGAAAGAAGATAAACCCTAGAACCACGTGAACAGCATACCCCGGATATAGTCCGATCAGGATGAATGACGTTAGTGGTGATATGATGTTGAATGCTTTAAAGAGATTTTTGCTACCCAACCGCTCGCTATCACCTATCCAGTTGATGAGTGCAGTATCATTGCTGTCTATCCTGGCCTTCTCGTCCTTCGCCCTGTAATATCTCCCCTGCGCCTCCAGCTCCTGCCGGAACTCCAGTTCTTCGCTCAATTCCCTGAGTGCCTGTTGTCTTTCGCCGATTTTTCCACTGTCGATATGCTCGAGAAGCGCTTCGACCAGCTTTCTGTTCCCTTTTTTGGTAGTTGTCCGATTGATCAGCTGGTAAAGCGAGGGACTTCCAAAGATATCCAGGTCGAGCGCAAAGGGGTGCTCTTTGTCAAGATGAGGCATACCGTCATCCAAATCCGTCAAATTTCCTGCTAACCGCTGAAGCTCTTCCTCATTAATCTGCTTAAGGTGTTCTGAGATTTGCAGTCGCGTCTTCGTCTTGTGATATGAAAAGACAAGCCAAATGAATAAGGGACCAATTAGCACAATGCTAACAACCAATGCCAAACCCTCTTTTTCTGATAAGAAATAGATAGTAAGCGCAGCTAACAGCAAAAAAACAACCAGTCGGCTGATGGTCAGAGAGTTGAGCCGCTTTTTAAGTACTTTTATTTGTGCTTCGCAGACTTTGACTTTGTCTTGGAATTGGAGATAAGGGTTAGTGAGGGACGTCATTGTTTAATCTATATGTTGTGTAGTCACGTATCTACACCTACGTAGGAGAGTAATAAACCACCAAAAATAAACCAATTCGCCTATGGTAAACCGCTACAAGACTGCTTTGCCAAAACTTATTTTAGGCACGATACTACTCATTGCCACTGTCGGTTTTATTTCGATCGACGAGCGATTCATTATAGAACTTAGCGATCGGCTGTCAAAGTTCAATGACGCCCGGCCATCGGAAAAAATATATCTACAATTAGACAAGGAAGTCTACCAACCGGGTGATGA
Source organism: Cyclobacteriaceae bacterium (assembly GCA_965229505.1). GTDB lineage: Bacteria > Bacteroidota > Bacteroidia > Cytophagales > Cyclobacteriaceae > UBA6059. Next base: position 2,262,630 of record OZ245881.1, on the reverse strand, counting down.
CATTTGGTTTAAGGGGTACATTCTGGATGCTATCTCTTTCCGGCCAATTGAACGATCGAAGACGCTCTTCGTGAGCGTACTTGACGATGAGGGTAGCCTGGTGAGTGAGGATAAGTTTATTATCAGAAATGGCTATAGCGCCGGTGATCTCACTCTACCGGAAGTGATGGATGATGGTAACTATCAGATCACAGCCTATACCAGCTGGATGAAGAACTATGATGACCCTCAGATCTTCAGCAGGTATGTGCAGGTGAAGAAACTTGCCCCGGTGGAAATGATCATGCCTAAGGTAACGCTGGATTTAGCCTTTAGTGACTCGATCTACTATCCCGGTCAGGAGGTGGTGATCAAGGTGTTAACTTCTACTACAGCGCCTTCCGATACCAAAGAATTGCAATATGAGTTTTCGATTAAGGCGGATGGAGAAGAGGTTCAAACTGGCAGTGGCTATGGTCTCAACAATGGTAGCTTCTATATACGATACACCTTACCAGAAAATCAAGAGGCCAGCAGCTATACCGCAGAAATCTCATCACTTTACGAAGATCAGACTATCGCGGTAGATGCTGTGATCCCCGTAGATGTACCTAGCCTCAGTGTTGACTTTTTTCCTGAGGGGGGTAAAATTATTAAAGGTGTCAGCTCGAGGGTTGCGTTTAGGGCTACCGACAAGTTTGGGAACCCGGTTGCAATTTCCGGTAGGATAGAGTCCAGCTCGGGACAGAAAGTGGCGAATGTGTCTACAAGGCACAGAGGTATGGGAGATTTTAATTTCTTTCCCAATGACAGCCTCTACCATCTGGTAGTCACCTCTCCCGAGATCAAGGAAAACAAATTCCCGATTAGAAATATAGCTCAAGGCGGTCTTGGACTAAGTGTGGTCGGTCAGTCCGACCAAGTGCTCAACGTGCGTGTATCCTCCTCTGATACCAAAAGGAAGGAACGCGTGTTCCTCACAGCGATGGTGCGCAATCAGATTTACTGGTCGCTCTCCGGTAATCTAAAAGATGAAGCCTTTGTCACCATACCTACGAGCAACCTCCCTACCGGAATAGTACAAATCACGCTCTTTGATACCAATGGTATACCCCAAGCCGAGCGACTGGCATTTGTCAATCGGAATAGAAAGCTATATGTGGAACTCATCACAGATAAGCGCACCTACGGTCCTAGAGAAAAGGTGCGGGCTAAAATAAAAGTTACCGATCCGGAGGGTCAGCCAGTAACTGCCAACCTATCCATGACGGCATATGACAATATGTACTCCTTCCTCTCTCGCAATAAGGGCACGGATATATTCAGTCATTTGTACCTCGACTCTGAGATGCCAGGTGGGGTTCCCAATGTCTCCGACTACTTTGATGAGTCGGAAGAGGCACGAGAAGAGTTAGACCTAGTGCTGATGACTGATGGCTGGCGCAAGTTTGACTTCAGTCAAATCCTAAGTGACTCTGTAAAGTATCAAAAAGCCATAAGCCGAGATTACTTCGAAGGTCAGGTGGTCAATAACTGGGGTAAGCCGGTTGAGGGCGCTAAAATCAGTATCGTCCAGTCCGGGACCTATCAGAGCTTTGATGTGAACACCGGAGTAAACGGGTCTTTCTATTTCGATAAAACCAACCTTGACCACAATCCTTCGGAAGTGCTCTTTAGTGCCCTGTCAAGAAAAGGTAAGCAGAACGTGAAGATAGAGTTGAAAGAGTACCTGGATGATCAGTTTATTCCACAGTATCTGGAGAACCATCCTCTCAAGGATGCAGAACAAATCTCCGAAGACAGAATTCGCTTCAACTCTATTTATTATACCGGCGATCGGTTGAGCTTTCTCAAAGACCTGGGAGATTACAAGCTTCTTCAGGAGATATTGATTGAAGAAAAGCGTCTCTTACCAGAAAAAATAGATGAGGTCGTCAAGGAATTTAAGAACTTCTCAACCGATTCTAAGTCAGGGGAGGAGTTGCGAAATTCAGATGACTTTCTTGGCATCTTACGCCAGGTGACTAACGTGCCGAGTGTTGATTTTTCAACTGGAAATGTATTCTTCCGGTCATTGCGAGGGCGGGCGACTACAGTCGGTGGGTTCACATTGACTCGTGTAGATGATGCTACGGGTGCTGTCGAACAAATAGGTCAGACGACACAGGATAATTTTGATGAGGCCAATGGTGTGCTTTTTATTCTGAATGGCACTCCAGTGGGTCATGACTATAACCGCCTCAACTACCTACGCCCTGAAATGATCGAGTTTGTGACAGTAATGAAAGGTAGCCGCGCAGCAACTGTCTACGGTGGTCGCGCGCAGGCAGGAGTAGTGTTTGTTACCACAAAGAAGGAGTTAGAGAATACTATCGAAAACGAGGAGGCACATTTCACTATCGTCAATAACTACTCCTTCCCCAGGGTTTTTGAAGGACGCAAGTACGAAACTGAAATGGAGATCATCAATGCTGAACCGGACTTAAGAAATACATTGCATTGGGAACCGGAAATTACCCTTGATGAAAATGGTGAAGCTTTTGTAGAGTTTTATAATTCCGATAGGAATACCTGGGTAAACCTGAAAATAGAGGGAGTCAGTACTGCCGGGCTTGTCGGAACCGGCGTAGGCGGCTACAGAATCGACAAATCAGCCAGGGCTAGCTTAGCCACTGATAAACAATAAAAGCAGACAAGTACGCCACTGCTGACATGTAAATCAGCTGAAGCATCGGCCACTTCCAGCCTCTTGTTTCTCGATATACGACGGCTAGCGTGCTCATACATTGCATGGCAAAGACGTAAAAAACCATAAGTGAGAATCCTAAAGCAGGCGTATACATTGGGCCGCCTGTCTCTGGGTTAACTTCATCTCTCAGCCGGCTCTTGATTGTGCCTTCATCTTCGAAATCAGAACCTACACTATAAATAGTCGCGATAGTACCTACGAACACCTCCCTGGCTGCAAATGAGGTGATCAAGGCAATGCCGATCTTCCAATCATAGCCCAGCGGCTTGATCACGGGTTCGATCAACTTGCCAAGATGGCCTGCGTATGACTGCTCCAGCTGATACGCCGCGATGGCATCATTCATGGCAGCTTCGTCTAATTTGGGCTGTGCCGTGCGTACCTGCTCTTCTGCTCGATCAAACTCTTCACCTGGCCCGTAGCTTGCCAGCACCCATAAGACAATCGAGATCGCAAGGATGATTTTTCCAGCCTCAAAAACGAAGGTCTTGCTTTTCTCTAATACCGTGATGCCCACATTGCCCCAGCGTGGTGAACGATAAATGGGCAGCTCCATCATAAAGTAGCTGCGCTCTCTGGTATTCAGGAGCTGCTTCATGACATATGCAGACAATATTGCCATCACAAAACCCAATAAGTACATGGCCATGAGGGTTAGGCCCTGAAGATTGATCAGCCCGAATAAAGTCTTGTCAGGCACGACCAAGGCTATCAAGATCGCGTAGACAGGTAATCTGGCCGAGCAACTCATGAAGGGGGTCACGAATATGGTAATAAGCCGATCTTTCCAACTATCTATCGTACGGGTCGCCATGATGGCGGGAATAGCACAAGCCATCCCTGAAATCAACGGCACAACGCTCTTACCATTGAGACCAAACTTGATCATAATACGGTCCATCAAGAAGACAACTCTGGCCATGTAGCCAGACTCCTCGAGTATCGCAATGAATGCAAAAAGCAAAGCAATCTGTGGAATGAAGATCACTACCCCTCCAAGGCCTGGAATGATCCCCTCTGCAATAAGATCATTGAGTATGCCTTCGGGCAAGCTGTTATGAACCCAGCCACTCAGTTCACCAAACCCACTATCAATTATATCCATGAAAGGCTCTGCCCAGGCGAAAATGGCCTGGAAAATCAGAAAAAGTACACTTAGAAATATGGCATAGCCATAGACTTTGTGGGTAAAGATTTTGTCCAGTCGATCCGTCAATGACCGGCCTGCTTTCACCGGCCGGATCACTAAGGATTTGTCAAGCATTTTCCTGATAAGGGCAAAGCGATCTAGTGTCTCTTGCTCTTGTAGTTTTTTATCCTGAAAGTCATATTGCGCCTTGATCCCGGCGACCCATTCCTTTTCCTCAGGTGATAGAAAGCTGAGGTCATTGAGCTGCTGTGCCATTTGATAGGCACGGTAGCTATTCTTATGTGGATATCGCTCTTGAATAGCCCCAACAAGCTCAGGTGACAGCTCCTCAGCAGCGTAGAAACTTTTGAACGCCACGTTATCGCCAGCTATTTCGGCGATGGCTTTTTTGAGATTATCGAGACCAATACCCTCTCTCGCGTTAATCACAACTACAGGGCAGCTCAGGGAATCGGCCAATGCTTCTGAGTCTATTTCAAAACCTGACTTCCCTGCTACATCCATCATATTGAGTGCAAGGACGGTAGGGATTCCGAGATCCTTGATCTCTGTAAAAAGCAGCAGATTTCTCTCCAGACTAGATGCATCCACTACTACCACTACCACATCAGGATACTCCGGATGAGCACTGTTGCTCAGTAAGTTGATAACCACACGCTCATCCAGTGACCTTGGATAGATGCTGTAGGTTCCGGGTAAGTCGAGTAATTCAATGTTAGAGCCATTCCCGATAGGTGCTATACCGGACTTCATATCTACGGTGACGCCTGGGAAGTTTCCTACCTTTTGATTGAGGCCAGTAAGCTGGTTGAATAACGATGACTTACCAGAATTGGGATTGCCTACAAGGGCTACTTTGAGCATCGAACCAGCCATTCTTAGTTGAGAGAAATAGCTTCCGCTTCATTGAGGCGTAGAGAAAGACTGTAACCTCTAAGCCTAAAGCACCTGGGACCGTTGAAAGGTGCCGCAAACTGAAACTGGATCTCCTGCCCTGGAAGTACACCCATCTCGATAAGCTTGAGAGACATGTCGCTATCGCTGAATCCGGCAACTATGCCTTTCTCTCCAAGCTTCAATTGAGCGGCTGTCCTCATGCTTTGTTTATTTAGATTGATTAAAGATAGGAGCCAAAGGTAAGTCCTGCTGAGGAATTGACCAATGTTTTGGAGAAGATAGCTTACGCTCAAAAAATGATTTTGATCAGAACCTCAATTTAAAATCTGGTTATGGTGATGGGAAAAAGTAAAAATCTGTCGCAGCTGATCATAAGGAAGCAAATGTTAAGAAAGGTAACCTGAGAGATAATCGGATTGTCTCAGACAAAATCTGTTCACATGGGTAAGTCCGAAATCGACTCTCAGAAGCTGCCGGGCTGCTCATTGGCTACTCCGAAACATAGGTACGCCTTACCCTGGCGCTTACATTCGTGAGTATTTCGTAAGGAATCGTATCGGACCATTCTGCGAGATCCCTTATAGTTGGGTTTTGACCAAAAATGATCGCCTCATCACCCACTTTACACGCCACCTCGGATACGTCGATCATGCACATGTCCATGCAGACATTGCCGATGACAGGTACCAATCTCCCATTTAAGCCGACCTTCCCCATGCCATTGCTAAATACCCTCCTGTATCCGTCAGCATACCCAATCGGCAATGTGGCCACAGTGGTTCTTTGTGATGCTTTCCAGGATCGGCCATATCCTACAGATTCATCCTCCTCGATAGTCTCAATACGTGAAATATAAGTCTTTAGGGTACCCACCTCCCGTAACAACTCCTGAATTTCCTCAGAGGAGTCAAATCCATAAATACCAATGCCCAAGCGCACCATGTCAAAATGATATTCAGGAAATCTCAAAACGCCTGGCGAGTTCACTACATGCTGTAGAGGTCTGTTCTTAAGAACAGATGATATTTTTTGATAGCCCTCCAGAAATTGCTTCACTTGAGCATGGGAGTAATTGTCATGCTGAGGATCCTCTGCTCCAGCCAGATGAGTCAGAACTCCGGCCACAGGCACTTCATTTTCCGATAGGAGGTCAATGAGATCATCCATCTGCTGAGGCAAAATACCGAGCCGATGCATTCCCGTCTCTAGCTTCAGATGAATACTCGGCTTAGACCCTGAGTTTTTGAAATGGTTAATATAAGCCTCCAACTGTGGGATATCGTATATCTCCGGCTCAAGCCGATACTCATCGATCAATTCAAAACTGTCGGCAGATGGGTTCATTACCATAATGGGTAGGGTAATCCCATTCTTACGGAGCTCAACCCCCTCATCGGTGTAGGCTACACCCAAATAATCCACTTTTTGATGCTCCAGTACCTGCGCAATCTCACGTATACCCGAACCGTAAGCCATGGCCTTGACCATTACCATCAGCTTGGTTTCGGGCTTTAACCTTTGACGATATACATTGAGATTATGAACCGTTGCCTCCAGGTTGATCTCGAGCAATGTATCATGGCGCTTTTGCTGAAGGTCAGCGACTATTTTTTCGAGATGATAGTTCCTTGCTCCCTTTACTAGTATGACCTCCTGTGTGAACTTTGGTTTATTCCGAAAGTAGGTCTCAAGATCTGGATAAAACTCTTTCTCTATTGGCATGTCGCCAAGGTGGTTGGTTATCAAACTCCCTATCCCTATCAGTCGGTTGATGTCAAATTCGGACAACAGCTTAGCCACTTCAATATATAAAGCATCATCAGACTCTGAGGCCTGTTCGATGGGTGCTAATATCAATGTCTTTTTCCGGTACTGCTTCTGCCGTGCCAGGAAGCCAAGGGCCACTTTCAGTCCGCTGAGGTCATTGTTGTAGCTATCATCAATGAGGTAGGTCTGATGAATACCCTCTTTGAGCTCCAGTCGCATCTTCACCTGCGTTAGACCCAAAATCTTTTGCTGGATAAATGAAAAATCAAACCCCAGGTGCCTAAGCAGTACCACTATATGACTAAGATTCTCAAGTGACGACTTATCAGTAAATGGTGACGTCAATGAATATTGTCCCAGGGCCCCATCCAGAGTGATTATATTCTCTTGATAGGCAATATCAATGGCTGATTCTCCAGGTCTTGTCGACCAACTGATCAATTCTTTATCCTGATATGTGGCCTTCAGTTCCCTATCTATCATAGGGTTATCAGCACAATAGACAATCGCCTTTGAATCCTTGAAGAGCTTGATTTTTTCCTGAAGCTTCTCTTTTCTCGAATTGAACCCTGCATCATGAGCACTGCCTATATTCGTAAGCAGCCCAATCGTTGGTTTGATGACATGCTCCAGGGCACTCATCTCACCAGTCTTTGATATTCCTGCTTCAAAAATCCCCAAATCATGCGACCCGCCCATCTGCCATACCGATAGCGGTACCCCAATTTGGGAATTGAAACTTTTGGGGCTCTTCACCACTCTTCGCTTGTCCTGGAGTATTGCTGAAAGCCACTCTTTGACGATAGTCTTTCCGTTGGAGCCTGTGATGCCGACAACAGCTATTGCATACTGATTCCTTTTGAAAGCTGCCAGTTGCTGAAGAGCACCCACAGACGATGGAGCCAGCCAAAAGTTAGCTTCTGGCCATTGTTGAATTGCAACTTTCTTCTCAATGACAAACGTGCGAATGCCGGCAGTATATGCCTGATCGATGTAGTGATGTCCATCATGATTCGCTCCGTCTATGGCAATAAAGACCGCCACATCAGATTCCGGTAGGTGGCGTGTATCGGTGATGAGCCGCTCCAAAGGACGATCCTCAACAAAAGAAAGCCACCGACCAGAGGCTATTTCTGGTAGCTGCGAGGTGGTCAGTGTATTTCCAGTATCATCTCCCATTGGTTGATCTGATTTTCAAAACCACAAGCTATCAAAAATTGATGTGCGGCCTGGTCATTTTCATCTACATTGATCACAGTGAGTGACTTGTTTGGACATTTGCTCGCTATGGTAGATAGGAGCGATCTTCCAATCCCAATCCTCCGATACTTTTCGTGCACCCATAGCCTGGCGATCCTGCCATTATCAGGTTGAAAGATGGCATACCCTTTCAATGTATCGTCCTGATCATAAATTCGGAGCATTTTTTCGTGGGCACTATTTCTGGTAAGCTGAGCCCAGGTGTCCATAAAACTCGGAATTGTCAGATTCGGCAAGGCTTCAAGTCCTCTCGTATCTAAAGTCTCAACAGAGTACCTCTCTGTGTGATTCGTAGCAGCAACAATGCTCCTTACCAACTTGTAGCATCTAAGCATTCGCTTTTTTCGAAATCCTACCTTCTGGTAAGCTTTAATCGCGTTCGAATTGGTGTCAATTACCTCAAGTACACATTTCTGGATGCCGTACTCTTGCATCTGCCTGATAGCGCGACCATACATGTGCTCCGTCAAATTCAAACCCCTGTACTCAGGTATTACTCCTGTACCACCGTTGTATGCATAACATTCATTTTGGTAGTTGTTGGAAGTATGGACGATGAAGCCTACCATCTTATCACCTGAAAAAGCGCCAACAGATAAGGGCCATTCGATACTCAGCTTATTGAGCATCCTACGCTCGAATGCCTTCTGACCCAAACTCATATCTATACTGTAGTCACTAAAGGCCTCCAAAAAAGTATAATAAAGCTGCGATAAGTCGGCTAGTGCCAATAAACGTATATGAATGGGTTTTTCTTTGTACAAAAGGAAATATGTTAAAGGAATACTCGAAGTAATTAAACAATTTTTAGCTATATTCGTTTCCTATTACGAATTCGCACTTATGGTTAAAAAACTTCTGTCTTTCGTATTTCTAATCTCTTTCATCAGTGCAAGCACTGCCTTCGCAGATGGTACAAAAGAGGATAAAAAAACCGGGACTGAGGATACACAAAGTGATAAGAACGAAAAAGAAGAGAAACTAGAGGAGGCAGAGTATACCACTGTCAAGAACAAGTCGCAGACCGACTCAAGTTTTCACTCCATTAGCAAGTACAACTTCCTATTCTACATGGTATATAAAGTGAAGTATGGAGATATGGATCCTGTCTCAGAGAACAAGACAGCTATAGCTGAGGAATAGGACTTCTAATTGATATTAAAGTGAGTGAGGGCGAGTAGCCCTTTTTTTGTGCCGTGTTGTTTCTACTACTGTACGGCGATGAATTGATCTAGCTCCTTCAAGCTTATCTTTCCTTCGTAATAAGCCTTGCCAAACACTACTCCATAGACGCCAATGTCTGCGAGCTTCTTAATATCATCTATTGAGCGCACGCCACCACTAGCAAAAAGGCTGAGACTCGGGAATTCTTTCAGAATACTCTCATAAAGATCGAAAGCCGGGCCTTCCATTGACCCATCTCGAGATATGTCAGTTGTTTTTAGAAACCTAAGTCCTCTTTCGTGGAAATATCGAATGTGATCGAATAGCTCGATTTTTGTGTCTTTTTGCCATCCGCCCACTCTCAAATGGCCGTCGAGCACATCGGCTCCCAGCGCTATCTTTTGGCGACCGTAGGACATCAGCCAGTCAGCGAATAGTTGTTTATTATATACGGCTATCGTTGCTGAAGTAACGCTTTCTGCTCCATGTTCGAACACCTTACTAAGATCTCCGTCAGTGTGAATACCTCCGGAATAGTTAATCTTTAGTTTGGTGAAATTAGCGATCATCTCCAGCGCATGATAGTTCACCGGAGCGCCTTTCTTTGCCCCATCTAGATCTACAAAGTGTATTCTATCAATACCATGCTCCTCAAACTGACGAGCAACATCAATCGGACTATCCTTATAAGCCTTTTCATTGTCAAAATCACCCTTGGTGAGTCTGACACTTCTATTATTTATGACTGATATGGATGGTACAATTTTCATTACTGATTGTCTTGATGGTTTTTTGTTAAAACGTCTTTTTTGAGCCTATGAGTTCACTAGCGCAAATGAAAATCATATTGAACTGATTTCAACTGAGAGCGGCGGATTTCTCTTTGGGCGAATTAGTAAAATACAAATCTTATGGCAAAGTTACAAGCTTAAATCCTTGTCCATGCACAGTTAAAATTTGTAAAGTGAGGTCATCTTTTAAATACTTCCGGAGTTTTGCTATGTACACATCCATGCTCCGTGCATTGAAGTATGAGTCGTCTTTCCAAACTTCCTTAAGGAAAATGCTACGGTCGACAGTATGATTCAGGTTTTTACAAAAAACCCGCAGCAGGTCACTTTCCTTGGCGGTTAACTTGATCTCTCGCACAGGCGTCTTAAGCAACAAATGATCGTAGTTAAATGTGCAATCCCCCATGGTAAACTGCTGCGGCTCGAAAGCGCGCTGCTCTTGTTTATCCTTGGTTCTTCGCATGATCGCCTTGATTCTTAGCAAAAGCTCCTCCATACTAAACGGCTTAGTGAGATAATCATCAGCTCCCACTTTAAGACCGGCAATTGTATCTTCCTTCATCGACTTGGCAGTTAAAAAAATGATCGGAATTTCTTTATCCTGCTGTCTTATTTCCTTAGCCAGGGTAAACCCATCTTTTTTTGGCATCATGATGTCCAGAATGCAAAAATCAAAATTACCTGTTTCAAACCGACGCAACCCAGCTTCCCCGTCAGCGGCTAATTCTGTAGCATGCCCTTTTAGGTCCAGGTACTCTTTAAGTATCTGACCTAGATTGGGGTCATCCTCCACGACTAGTATTTTAATGCTCTTCATATTGCTGCTCAAATGGTAGAAATATCTCGAAGGTACTACCTTCGTTAGGCTTACTACTGACGGTGATGTCACCCCCATGTGCGTTGACGATGCGTCGTACATAAGCCAGCCCAAGTCCGAATCCCTTGACGTCATGGATATTGCCGGTAGGCACTCGATAAAATCGCTCAAAGATCCGAGACTGCTGATCCTTGGACATCCCTATGCCATGATCCGCTACCGCAATCTTAATGCCTTCGGTATTGTCAATAGTGCTGACCGTTATTTTTGGCTTGTCGTTACTGTATTTGTTAGCATTGTCGAGCAGGTTGTATATGATATTGGTCAGGTGCATCTCATCAGCATACAGCTGTGTATGTAGTGCCTGACCCTGAAAGAGGATACTCCCGTCCCTTTTCTCTACCTGAATTTTGATGTTCTCAATCGCCTTATCAATTATGCCGTGGATATCTAGCAGCTCGGGCTTTAACTTGAAGTCCTTGCGCTCAATCACCGCCATCTGCAGCACTTTTTCCACTTGCTGGCCCAGTCGCTTATTCTCGTCATTGATAATTCCCACATAGCGCTCCATCAATCCGGGACTTGTATTCACCTCTGTATCCTGGAGCGCCTCACAGGCCAGAGAAACTGTCGAAATTGGCGTCTTGAACTCATGGGTCATATTGTTGATGAAATCATTCTTGATTTCAGAAAGCTTCTTCTGCCGTAAAATGGTGTGGATGGCATAACCAAAGCAAAAAATAATCACGAGGATCAAAAATGCTGAAGAGGATAACGTCAGCCATATTTTCCTAAACAAATACTCCTTCTGATCTGGAAAGTTGATAAGAAGCAAACTGCTCTCTCCCAGTATATCGTTTGGGAAAAGACTCGCGCGTAGTTCTGTGTCCATGAGCACAGGTGGGGGCTCAGGTTGATCTACAGATGAGAGTATCAACCGCGGTTCGGTGGGATCAAGTACAGCAAATTCAAAATAGATGTCTATCCCCTTACTCCTCAGTTCCATTCGGAGCAGTGAGTCAAGCGCTTCTTCGCTTATTCGTTTTTCGATAGTTCGGTCATTGGTAAGAAGTTCATGGATGACGACTTGAACCATCTCAGACTTATTAGCGACTTTCTGCAGTTCCTTTTGGAGCTTCAAAGAGGCAAATCCTACCGAGTCAATTTGCTTCTTAAAATATACATTGCGCCTAGAGCCATCATCTTCGTTTTCCATCCCTGCCATGGCCTTCACATGATCAATATGTGGGGCTATATCAGTAGCCCCATCCGTGATACTGAATAAAACCTTTTGGCTGCTTATATCTGCCACTGAATCAACCTCTCCTATCGGGTCAATATCAGAGGCATTGAGAATGCGCTTCTCAAAGGTGCTTTCGATCAGCTCGATCTCTCTGCTATCGTTGGTTCTCTGCCATTGAAAGGTTGTCTTGAGGTTATCAAAAGTGACATCAAGTACTTCTTGCTTCTCCAGCTTCAATGTCACAACCCTGAGCGCCTCACGTACATCGCTTTTGAATCGTTCTTCATTTGCCTTGAGTACACTATCTATCCAGTAGAACTGAAAGTAGATCAGGCCAAGCAGAGCAAAGCTCATCAGCCCGATGATCCAACGGATTTTTTGAATACTCATGCCTCAAATTTACGCGTGAATGAGGCTCAAGATATGGAATTAACCTTTTTTAACAACAGCGGTCTTTCGTGTCACGCTTCGGTGACTTCAAACTTGAAGCCCACACCGTGATAGTTGACGATTTTAATCGTAGGCTCCTGTTTCAAATACTTTCGGAGCTTTGAGATAAATACATCTAAACTTCTTCCAAAAAAATAGTCATCATCCCCCCAAATCGCCTTTAGAATGGACTCTCTCTTCAAGACCTGGTTTTTGTTGGCACAGAAGAATAACAACAGATCGGCTTCACGCTGCGTGAGTCCCTGCTTGCCGCCATTCGTTTGTAGGCACAACTCAGCTGGAAGGAAAGTAGTCGTTCCCAGCCGATAAGATTGAGAGGTAGACTCAGCCCTGACCATACTGCGACGAAGAAAAACTTCCATGCGCATGACTAATTCATCCATGGAGAAGGGCTTGGTAAGGAAATCATCACCCCCAAGCTCAAAAGCTTCCAGACGATCCTCTAGCATCGACTTAGCGGTAAGAAAGAGTATGGGGATGTCCCGGTCCTCCTCCCTCATGCGCCGGGCAAGGTTGAAGCCATCAAGTTTTGGCATCATCACATCCAGAAGACAAAGGTCAAACTTTCGCTGGCTGTAAGCCGTCCAACCGGCCTCACCATCCATGACATGTACAATCTCATAGCCGCGCTGGAGAAGATTGTCTTTCACAACAAACCCCAGGTTGGCGTCATCCTCCACCAGTAGTATTTGTTTCATTCTTTCCATAATGGTAATGTCACCTTAAACACACTTCCATGACCCAACTTGCTCGAGACAGCTATCTTTCCTCCATGTGCCTGCGCAATGATCTTCACATAGTTTAGTCCTATCCCAAAACCCTTCACATCATGAAGATTGCCTGTAGAGACGCGATAAAATCGATCAAAAATGCGTGATTGCTCTTCTTTGGCGATCCCTTTCCCATTGTCTTTGACTTCAATGCTAACGTCATTTGTGGTAGCACTCATCCTTACCAGAATGTCAGGATTGTCCTCCGAGTACTTAACAGCATTATCAAGGAGATTGAAAATAATATTGGTGATATGCAGCCTATCCGCTTTGATGAGAGCTTCCTTCGCATCTGCTATCAATTCTATTTTTCCCTGTCTGCTCTCCAGAGGTACCGATATTCTACTCAAAGCTTCTGCGATCAGATCCTTCACATTAAGAATCTCCTTCTTTAAGCCTATTTCATCACTATCGATACTTGCCACTTGCAGGACTTTCTCCACCTGATTTTTAAGTCTTAAATTTTCGCTTTCTATAATCGTGGCATAGTTTCTCAGCCGCTCGGGGCTATTGACAATATCAGGGTCTTTGAGCACATCGGCAGATAGTGCAATCGTCGAAATTGGTGTTTTAAACTCGTGCGTAATGTTATTGATGAAGTCACGCTGTATTTCCGATAGGCGCTTTTGTCTGAATATCACAAAAAGGGTGAAAGCGAAGAAAACAACCACAATGATCAATACGAGGGTGCTGAAAGTCCATATACCCATCTGTCCGGCAAGATCAAAAGGTCGCTCAGGAAAGAATACGCCAAAGTAATAATCATTTTCCGATAGGTCCGGGAAATCCGTAATCGCGGCGGGAGTAGTCGCATCATCGACCAGGCTGACAAAATTGCCATAAACCATCTGCTCATCGCGACAGTCATAAATGCCATATTCAAAACTTGTTGCGATAGCGCGCTTTTCAAACTCGGCCGTAAGAAAGTATTCCAATATGCCGGGATCAATCATATTATTGGTACGAACTATGAAGTAGTTCGAGCCCAGTTGCTCCACAGGATTGTCCCCTGGATAATCGCTCCCATTATAGTTGCACAGGGACTCCACGACGTTCTTTAATGCTAGGTTAACATTAAGTGTGAACTGCTTCTCTCTAAGGTCGAATGCACGTCTCAGCCAGAAAATCTGAGTGGTGAGAATCCCGGCAAGCGAGACTGTCGCCAATACTATTACTAGTCGAAGCATTTTCCGAGACATGACCAAATTTAGAGAAAGCGGCTGTCAGTGAGGGTGCTTTAACAAGTCATTAACAAATGTTAGGATTTCATTAACAGAAGAATCACTCGGATGCTGGCAGCTTTGGAACATCATGCATGATGATCATTATTTCAAACTAAACATTAGACATTATGAAAACTAAAATTCTATTTCTATTCGCGCTTTCACTGATTGGCTTTGCCACATTAGCGGAAGCCCCAGCTAGCGCAAAATTCATGTGGGAGAAAACCATCCATGATTTTGGAGCCATTGAATTGAATGTACCTGCCACTGCCACCTTTACTTTTGTCAATGAAGGAGAAGCTCCGTTGGTGATCTCTGAGGTGAAGGCCGGGTGTGGCTGTACTGTAGCTGCATTTACAAAGGGTGCTATCTCACCTGGCGCAACGGGTACGGTGGAAGCCACTTACAACGCTGCGAAAAGTGGGCCTTTTAATAAAACGGTGATGGTCTATGCCAATACCGGAGGAGATCCGATACAGCTGAGCCTAAGGGGCACAGTAGAGTGATATTTGTAGGTGGCATGATCATGCCACCTATTCCCTTTTTAAAAACCCGTTTCTCTATGAATCACGCAAACACATGTTTGCCAATCACCGATCTACTGTAGTAATAACAACGGGGATTATCATTGGAATCATAATAACTTACCAGGAGGTTATCATCTCGGCTCTTAAAATGGCCTTGAATCGATGCTAATTCCATATTGCCAACTATCTTTACATCCATTAAGAAGGGTTGTTAGCTCAGTTGGTTCAGAGCACCGCCTTGACAGGGCGGGGGTCGCTGGTTCGAATCCAGTACAACCCACTTCTTTTCTTAGGGCTTCTCGCCCACATGCCCTTCCACATCGTAATCTACCCATTCACCAAAGGCGACTTTTTGTCGTCCATCTATCCTGTAGAATTGAAGGAAGCCTTTGCCATCCATGTGCAGCGTATACTCGCGCTGGCTAGAGTATAGATTATTGGTCTCCTCAAAACTCGCCTTGATGGTCGCGGGATCACCGTTGCTAAACTCTTCAATCGTCAACTCCAGGATTCCCTGCTGTGCTTCATCCGGTTTCAACTTGTAAGTGAAGCCCCTGTTAGACTTGGTGATTTCATAAGCGTTCAGCAGGTTGGACTTATTGAGATCCAGTATCCTGAATGTCGCAAGCTCACCAGCCCAGGAGGCACTATCAGCGTTAAGGGTATCTCGCTCCTGTTGCTGATTTACCTGCGCTACTTTGAATGGCACTTGCTCATTTCTGGTAAGTAAGTCCACCTGAGCCGTAAGCAAAGAGTCCATGTTGTAGTAGGTGGTAAGCCTGACCTGACTGTCCGGGCGGCAAGAAGCTAAGGCCAGACAGACGAGCACATATCCGGTTAACACCCTCATATCAATACCTCACCTGTCATCTCTGCGGGTGCCTCCAGCCCCATCAGCTTAAGAATCGTTGGCGCCAAATCTCCCAGCTTCCCATCTTTAATCGTTCCCTGAAAATCATTATCTACGAGTATGCAGGGAACCAGATTGGTCGTATGAGCCGTGTTGGGTGAGCCATCCGGGTTGATCATAATGTCAGAGTTGCCATGATCGGCGATGATAATGGAAGTATATCCATTTTCCAGCGCCGCTCCGACCACCTCCTGGGCACATTTGTCTACCGTTTCACATGCCTTTACGGCCGCTTCGAATACGCCGGTGTGTCCCACCATGTCAGGGTTGGCAAAGTTGAGACAAACAAAATCCACATCTCCAGATTTGAGCTCAGGTATGATTTTGTCCTTAATATCATTGGCGCTCATCTCAGGCTGCAGGTCGTAGGTGGCCACCTTAGGCGATGGACAGAGAAGTCTACGCTCACCTTCGAACTCGCTCTCCTGGCCTCCAGAGAAGAAGAACGTCACGTGGGGATATTTTTCTGTCTCAGCTATCCTGATTTGCTTTTTACCCGCTCTACTGAGTACTTCACCTAGTGTGTTTTTAAGATTGTCCTTATCAAAAATGACATGAACACCATCAAATGTGTCATCATAGTTGGTCATGGTCATATAATACAAGTCCAGCTTGTGCATCTGGTGCTCTGGGAAGTCAGATTGAGTAAGTACTTCTGTAATCTCACGACCTCTATCCGTTCGGAAGTTGAAGCACAGCACTACGTCACCATCCTTGATCTTGGCTAATGGCTCCCCTTCCGCCCCGGTATGGATCAAGGGTTTTATGAACTCATCTGTCACGCCATCTGCATATGACTTTTCCATTCCCGCGATCAGGTCTTGAGTCCTTGTTCCCGCGCCATTGACCATAGCATCGTAGGCGAGCTTTACCCGCTCCCATCTCTTGTCACGATCCATGGCGAAGTACCTACCGGTAACCGATGCAACCTGGCCTGTCGTACTCTTCATGTGATCTTGAAGCTCCGATATGAAGCCAAGGCCACTTTTGGGATCACAATCCCGACCATCTGTAAAAGCATGGACAAAAACATCCGACAGACCCTTGTCGGCCGCTAGACCGCACAGCCCCTTCAAGTGATTGACATGAGAGTGTACACCACCGTTAGAGACCAGACCGATAAAATGCACAGCCTTACCATTTTCTTTGGCATATTCTAGTCCCTTGGCCAGCACCTCATTGTTGCCGAGGGTATTCTCCTCCACAGCCTTGTTGAGCTTAACCAGATCCTGATATACCACCCTACCTGCCCCAATATTCATATGACCAACTTCCGAGTTGCCCATCTGACCTTCCGGTAGGCCAACAGCCAGACCAGATGCTTCCAGCCTACTGTGGGGGTACTTATCATATAGACCATCTACAAATGGTGTGTTAGCATTATCTATAGCAGAAACCTTGGTGTTGGTCGCAATGCCCCAGCCGTCAAGGATCATTAGTATCACTTTCTTGTTCATGCCACAAATATAATTATTAGCCCCTAGGTTTGTAGCTTGATTGGGGTTGTGTTAATTTGATCAATACGGGAAGTCAAAATTCACTTCTTGGCACAATTTGTGGTT
This sequence comes from Cyclobacteriaceae bacterium, assembly GCA_965229505.1. Lineage (GTDB taxonomy): Bacteria > Bacteroidota > Bacteroidia > Cytophagales > Cyclobacteriaceae > UBA6059. The sequence goes on along the minus strand of OZ245881.1, from coordinate 2,245,371 downwards.
AATCGACGAGCAGGATGAAGAGGTTGATACTATTTTTTTCGCTGTGCATATTCGCATCTGTGACTTCCCTTGGCCAGGAAGACATATTAAGAAATGTGAGCACGGCAATGAAAGCCGGAAGTGCCAAGGAGTTGGTTAAGTATTTCCATTCGGTAGTGGAGATCAATATCGATGGTGAGCGGTCAAACTATAGTCAGACTCAGGCAGAGGTAGTCATTCGAGATTTCTTCCAGAAGAACCCTTCCACCGGCTTTGAATATATTCATGAAGGTGCTTCTAAAGAGGGTTTAAGCTATACTATCGGTAAGTATTCTTACAAAACCGGATCCTACCGGGTGGTGATGTTCATCAAGAAATTTGGAGACAGTTTCGCAGTAGATACATTCAACCTCAGTAAAGAGTAGCGGAGCAGGGCTAAAATCCTGCCCTTTGTATATTTTTGCGGCGTGAAACCGCCCTATATCACACAAGCCTTTTTAGATCAGTTCATCGCTAGCGCCCTTCAGGAGGATGTAGGTGATGGTGATCACTCTAGTCTGGCGGCTATTGCTGCTGATCAAGAAAGTAAAGCACGCTTGCTCATTAAGCAAGATGGGGTGCTGGCAGGTGTTGAACTGGCGGATGCAATTTTCAAAGCCATCGACAAAGACCTGAAGATTGAGTATTTCAAGGCTGATGGTGATCTGGTCAAGAAAGGCGAAGAGGGGTTTGTGGTAACGGGCAATACCCAATCCATCCTCAAAGCAGAACGTCTCGTACTCAACTGCATGCAGCGCATGAGTGGGATCGCTACCAAGACACACCAGCTCAACCAGTTGATTAGCCATACTTCAGCCAGGCTTCTTGATACGAGAAAAACTACGCCTAATTTCAGGCTACTGGAAAAGTGGGCTGTGGCAATTGGAGGAGGACAAAATCATCGGATCGGTTTGTACGATCTTATCATGTTGAAAGACAATCACATCGACTTTGCAGGTGGTATTGCGCAGGCTATTCAGGCTACTAAATCCTACCTCCAGTCAACCAATAGGTCCCTGAGGATAGAAGTAGAAACCCGATCCATCGACGAGGTGCAGCAGGTGTTGAAGGAAGGCGGTATCGATATCATCATGCTTGATAATATGTCTCCGCAATTAATGAAAGAGGCAGTTGGGCTCATCGATGGGAGATATGAGACCGAAGCGAGCGGCGGTATCACGGGTGAGACTATCGCTGCGGTGGCCGAATCTGGCGTAGACTATATCTCCGTCGGGGCGTTAACCCACTCTTATGAAAGTATTGACTTAAGCTTAAAAGCTCTCACTTAGAAGCTATTTAGCAACCATATTTATCTGACTTATATAGTAATTAAAGATGATCGTTAAGACTAAAAAATATCAACTCCCTACCGGAACCTACATGAAACTCGGGTTCAAAAATATCCTGAAAGAGCAATGGTGGGTGAGCCTTATCTTTCTGGCCATCTGTGCCGGATACTTCTGGATTGCCAGCTGGTGGTGGCCTATTAGCGCTGTGATTGCATTAGTGCTCTATTTACTTTTCTGGCTCATCCAGTTTGCCGGTGTGACTCAGCTGGAGCAAGGCAAGTTCATGTTTGAGCGGCTGTCGTATGAGATATCCAGCCAGCAAGTACTCATTAAGCTGAATGCCAAGCAGGGCATGCCGCTAAAATGGGAAGCGATCAAGCGTGCTGAAATTGGGAAATCTGGTTTTGTGCTAGCCATGAGCAAGGCACAGATAGTATATCTACCCTTCAAAATCTTCAACTCTCAGCATGAGATCAAGTTTACCGAGACCATACTCAAGCGCAAGGGCTATATCAAAGAGTAATGGGTGCCGGAGCTTTGGGAGATCGACCAGAATACCTGAAGCAGGTCAAGCGCAAGATTGCTAACTACTGCGCTTACCGCGAGCGGTGCACTAGCGAAGTGCGGGATAAGCTGACGTCCTATGAATGCCAACCCGATGAGGTAGATGAATTACTCACCTTCCTCGAGGCTGAAGGCTTTTTAGATGATCAGCGGTTTGCTCAGGCCTATGCTAAAGATAAGTTCCGCCAAAACAAATGGGGGAAGATCAAGATCAGGCTATACTTGAAGCAGAAGCAGCTGTCCTCCGATCTAATTGAAGAAGGTCTGTCAAGCATCCCTGAGCAGGAATATTTGGATACTCTCGATCATTTGGTCGAGCGAAAATATAAGTCGGTCATGGGCGAAAATGCTTATATTAAGAGCAATAAAACTGCTCAATCTATAGTAGGCAAAGGTTATGAGTCTGATCTGGTCTGGACGGCCATTAGATCAATGGGCAAGGAATGATGCTCATAGATGTCGGGCTTGCTACACTTATTCTAAACCCAAGGCGTGCAAAATCGCGTATAGAAGTCAAAAGTCGCCATGAAGATCCTTTTCCTATTTTTTAGTCTCCTTTTCGCCGCAACTTCACAGCACCAAGAGCATGCCAACGTCAAAAATGGCGTAGGCCTTCAAGGCTATGATCCTGTGACCTATTTTGAAGGCGATCAACCCCTCCAGGGTATCAAGTCTATAAGCGCTATACACGACGGGGTGACTTACTACTTTGTTTCGGAGGAGCATCAGCGCGACTTTCAGGCTAGCCCTGACAGCTACCTACCGGAATATGGTGGTTGGTGTGCCTATGCGATTGGTGCCAGCGGTGACAAAGTCAAAGTTGACCCGAAGACTTATAAAATACTCGATGGTAAGTTGTATTTGTTTTACAACTTTAAAGGGTACAATACCCTTGACGATTGGAACAAGGACGAGTCAAATCTCCTTGTCAGAGCCAATACGTATTGGGCCGGCATCCTCACCAAATAACACCAACTATGAAGAATAAGATCTCTTGGGTCTTGCAGATCACCGCGGCTCTCATCATGCTTCAAACGCTGTACTTCAAGTTTAGTGGCGCGGCAGAGTCTATTTATATCTTTAGCACAATTGGTATTGAGCCCTGGGGCCGATATTTTACAGGGTTCGTGGAACTAGTAGCGGGAGTAGCACTTCTTACCAGAAAATGGAACTACATCGGAGGCATACTGGGCATTGGCTTAATGGCAGGTGCCCTATTTTCTCACTTGACTGTCCTTGGCATTGAGGTTCAAGGCGATGGAGGTTATTTGTTCATTCTGGCATTGGTAGTTCTGACATGCTCATCGATCGTTGCACTACTCAACATCGATAAAATCAAATCGCTCTTAAATTCCTTCAGGCAGTAATCCTGCTTTGCTTATGATGATTACAAAAGTTGCTATTGAAGTACTCTATCAGTTGAAAGATGTGCTATCTCAGATGACTGATTCTGAATATCAAGCACCGTCTATTCACCTCAGTCATGCTACCATTGGGCAGCATGTCAGGCATACATTAGAGTTTTTTACCTGCCTTCAGGACAAACTGAGTCATGGCGAAGTAAACTATGATCTCAGAGCGCGCGATATTATTCTGGAATCAGATAGAAATAAGGCTTTAGAGACTATCGACGAAATAATCAATCAGCTCAATTCTACCGCTACCAATAAAACTCTCAACCTGAAAACAACTTACGGTGTAGGCGAACTTAGCACTATTGATATTCCTACCAATTACTACCGAGAACTCGCCTATAATATAGAGCACGCTGTTCATCACATGGCCCTGATCAAAGTAGGCATCAAAGAGCTGTGCGACCACATACAGCTACCCAGCAACTTTGGTATAGCAAGCTCTACGGTACGCTATCATCATCATTCGAACTAGCCCGACTATGGCTCAAGTGGCAGTATCCAAAGAAAGCATCAGTACTCCTAGTCGATCTAGGAAATGGCGCTTATCAAGCTTACTGCAGTGGGAGTATTGGCCCTTCAACCTACTTTATGCTCCAATCCTACCCTATTGGATTTGGCTCACTATAAAGGCCAGATCATTCTTCTTTTTTACGGCAGCCAACCCCGGAATCGAGTTTGGAGGGATGCTGGGAGAATCCAAGGAGAAAATCCTGAGAACAATCGACTCCAAATACCTCCCCATCACAGTCAAACTAAACGAGGGAATCAACGCCCAAGAGGTGCTTCAAGCCATGGAAGAAGCCAGACTGAACTTCCCGATCATATTGAAGCCTGACATTGGCGAACGTGGCTGGGGGGTAGAGAAAATCACAGATGAGTTAAGGCTCAAAGAGTATCTATCTGCAAACCTGCCAGCGCTTCTGCTGCAGGAGTATGTTGACCTCCCGATCGAGCTGGGTGTTTTCTACTATCGCAAACCTTCCATGCAAAAAGGAAAGGTCTCCAGCATCGTCCTAAAGCGCCTGCTTGCGGTAGTAGGTGACGGAAGGAGCAGCATACGTCAGCTGATGCTGCAAGACGACCGTGCACAGCGATACGTACCTAGCATTGCAGCAAGGCTCGGAAGTGAGATCGACGCTGTTCCTCCTAATGGTCACCAGGTACAGTTGATGCCTATCGGGAATCATTGTAAGGGCACGGCATTTCTGGATGCCGGCCATGAAATAGATGATGCTCTGGAGATTGTATTTGACAATATCTCCAAAAGAATCGATGGGTTCTATTTTGGTAGATTCGACATTAGGTGTGCATCTTTTGAAGAATTGAAGCGAGGCGAGCACTTCAAGATCATGGAGCTCAATGGAGCCGGAGCAGAGCCCGGGCATGTGTATAATCCTGGCAACTCGCTGCTATCCGCTTATCGCGACATTATATTTCACCTTGACCTGCTCGCCGATATCAGTATTGAAAATATGCGATTGGGTGTGAAGCCCATAGGCCTCAAAGACGGTCTGAGCTTTCTGCGTGGCATTCGTTTTTATAACAAGACCTATCGCTCATGAGCCATTTTCTAGGAGTGGTGGTCATCGGCTTGGTGGTTAGCTACCTCGGCTCCATACCCCCTGGCACGCTAAACCTCACGGTCATTCAGCTCGGTATTAAGGAGCAACACAGCGCCGCGCTCAACTTTGCCTTCGCAAGTGCCTTAGTCGAGTTTTTCTACGCTGGGATTGCCGTCAAGGCTCAGCTGTACCTGACGTCCAACCCTGCCATTTCAGGATATTTCCAACTGGTCACCGCGTCTTTGCTCTTGGTCATAGGGCTTATTAATCTGCTGTATCGTCGCAAAGGTCGAGAAGACACCTCTGAAGATCTATCAGCCAAAGGTGGGTTTTGGAGTGGCTTTCTGCTCAGTTGCCTCAATCCTATGGCCATTCCTTTTTGGTTAGCAGTTACAGCGGCTCTGCAATCAGCAGAGTGGCTTTTGATTACAGACCAAAACTTTGTCTTCTACCTCCTCGGAATCTCATCAGGCACTTTTATTCTGCTCTTGCAGGCCTCAAGGCTGGGCATTAGATTAAAGCATCTTCAGGAAAATTCATTCTTGATGTACCGACTGCCTGGTATTATTCTGATGAGTCTATCAGTCTACACTTTCTATGGTTGGTTGCTATGACTTCCCCAACCGCAGATAGATCACAAAACTGCGGAGCGCCAATAATAAAACTACCGGAACAAAAGCGAGGTTGAGTGCCTGTGGTAGCAGCCCCCAACTCAGGATCAGCGTTATTTGAACAACCGCCACGATCAGAAAGTACTTTCGTAGTTTAACTGCCCAGGGTCGCTTAAGTAAGATTATTCCGATAGGGAAATGAAATGGTATGGCCCACAGTAAATTGAAATTGTAGAGCGAAAGGTGGTCGGTCCCGAACCACAGAAAAACAAGCACCCAGCCCACAAGGCCAACAATAGTCAAGAGGAGTACATCCAGCCATCTTGCCCAAAGTCCATACTTTAATTCTCTATGTGTGAGCACTCCGGCTATCAGAAACAGTACGGCAAAAAACCAAATCGGTTTAATCGGCAAAGATGCGTCGGGTGCAGGGACTGCACGATAAACTTCCACATGATCAGCGACGAGAGGCTTTGCACTGCCACCCGATGATAGGGTCGCCCCATCCAATGCGGCGTAGACATAATCCGGCAGATACATGTATCCGCGTGCTGGTGCGACCTCATCAATCTGTACGCCGAGGCAAATGTCAATGCCCACATCACCCCAAGGTTGCTCCTGCAGATACATGTCCATGAGGTCGCGGTAGCTCAAATCCTCCGTAACGTAGTTGTCGTTAAAGGTGATTTGACCGGAAAATACAGTTTCCAGGACATCCCTGATTTTGGTCGCACAGTTGTCATAGATATAGTTGTAGTAGTACTCTCTGTTTTCCGGTAGGAAATTGACTTCAAGAAAATCAACGAGCTGCTGCTTCTCCTCCAGCGTAAGATTGAGCACCTGTTCCCTGATAGAGCGGTTGTAATACTCATAATACTCCCGAGTACGGGCATAGGTGCCTTTACCCAGCTTATAGAGCAGCTTTCCTCGCGTGAAGTTGAGATAGAAATTGGGCTGATCAAAGTCAAACATACCCCAGTTATACACCCAATCAACCTTGTTGACGGGATCGATCACCCGTATGCCACTATGACCAAATGCCGAATAAAGCTCGCGCTGATCCGGGCCCATCGTCATCACTCTGATTTGAGAATGCTCTGAAAGCTCGATGGCCATGGACTGTGTGACCATCAGACACCCCATAAAAAATAATATCAGTCTCATCATTACGCTATTGTCAACAACCAAGGTCGAAAACCTCGGATATACTTTGATCGAATTTCCGCCCTAAATATATTACTCACATGTGGGAGCAGGGCAAAGATGGGCTTAATTTCATAAGTAAGCTGACTTGGAAGCGGAGTAAAAATATCCTGCAAAACTATGTGGGTTATATGCGCTCGAGATCGTCCCGCGAGCCCTATCACGGCGGCTTACCCATCAGCATATCCATCGAGCCAACCACGGCATGCAACTTGAGATGTCCGGAGTGCCCCAGTGGCCTGCGTTCGTTTACGCGCCCTACCGGAATGTTGGAACCTGAACTCTTTCATAAAGTCATCAATGAGCTGTCACCAACCCTCAGCTATTTGACCTTCTATTTTCAGGGTGAGCCCTTTCTTCATAAGAATTTTCTGGACTTGGTAAGCTACGCAAACAATAAAGGCGTTTATACGGCTACCTCTACCAATGGTCACTTTATTACCAAATCAAGTGCTCGTCAAATCGTGAAAAGTGGCTTGGATAGGCTGATCATTTCGATAGATGGCACTACCCAGGAGACCTTCGAGTCTTACAGGATCGGGGGACAACTTGATAAAGTCATAGCAGGTGCTAAAGAAATGGTGATGGCTAAGAAGGGGCTGAAGTCAAGCACTCCGCATGTGATTTTCCAGTTTTTGGTAGTTCGGCCCAACGAGCATCAAATTGAAGAGGTGCAGCAACTGGGTAAGGAGATTGGGGTTGATGAAGTGAAGTTTAAGACTGCTCAAATCTATGACTATGAGGAGGGTAATGACCTGATCCCTACCATCGATAAATACTCACGGTACAAGCAACAGTCAGACGGGAAGTTCACCATCAAGAACAAGCTACTCGATCACTGCTGGAAGATGTGGCACTCATGTGTGATCACCTGGGATGGCAAAGTCGTACCATGCTGCTTTGACAAAGATGCGCATCATGTCATGGGTGACTGCAGCCAACAAACCTTTGAGGAAATATGGAATAGCAATGCGTATCACAGTTTTCGGAAAGAGCTATTCCAGTCAAGAAGTACCATAGAAATGTGCAAGAACTGCACTGAAGGTACGCAAGTGTGGGCTTAAGACTTAGCTGAGCCAATCTGCTTAGCAATAGCCTCTACATCTATCGCATGACAAGAGTCGCATCCGCCACTACACGAAGGCTTACCCGCAAAAGCACGCCATACCATTCGCCCAAGGAATCCTAGTGCTACTAAGAAGATAAGTCCTACGATGATTTCCTGCCACATATTAGTCTAACTTGCCCAGTTCAATATTAGTTCAAGCTTACCAAAACTTCTTAATAATTCCCAGGAGCTCTTGCTGTACGGCAGGGTTACCTGACACCAGCTCTCGGCCAAAAACGAACTTATCCCCTCCAGAAAAGTCCGTAACACGTCCCCCGGCCTCTTCAACAAGTAAGGTGCCTGCTGCTACATCCCAGGAATTGAGGTTAAACTCAAAATAGCCTTCATAACGACCACAGGCCACATATGCCAGATCCACTGCCGCACTACCCATTCTCCTGAGGCCATGCGTGTTTTTCATCAGTTCATTCAGGATACTGAGGTACTCGCTCAGTTTTTCAAAATTATAATATGGAAAGCCCGTAGCTAGCAGGCTTTCTCCAATACTGGTGGCTTCACTCACGCGCATTTCCGCATCGTTGCACCAGGCACCCTGGCCTCTTATCGCGTGAAAGCACTCTTGCCGATTCACCTCATACACGATCCCCAGGTCAACCTTATCCTCATTCATCAGTGCAATACTGATAGAGAAAATAGGCAGCCCGTGAATGAAATTAGTGGTGCCGTCCAGCGGGTCGATCACCCACCTGTGCTTGGCGCTAAGTTGCTCAGTGGTGCCTTCCTCCGTAATGAAACCTGCGGATGGAAGTATCGCTCGAAGTTGCTTTACCAGACGCGTCTCGGCTTCCTTGTCCACGTAGGATACCAGATCATTTTTACCCTTCTTCTCTACACGGCCCAGATCAAACGCCGCACATTCCTGTCTTATGAACTCCCCTACCTCGAGTGTGATTTCTTTTGTTGACTTACAGATCTGCTGTATATCCATGTTCTTAAGTATTCGCTCCTGCTATTGCCACTACAATCTCTCCCTTTACAGGATGCTCAGTAAAATGGTTTAACACCTCCAGGACTGTTCCTGTTATGGTTTCCTCATACATTTTGGTCAGCTCTCTCGATACCGATAGCTTCCTTTCCTCTCCCAGTAGCTCCTGACATTGAGCCAAAAGCTTTAACAGGCGGTGGGGGGACTCATAGAGCACTACCGTGCGCTCTTCCTCAAGCCATGCGCTGATCCTCGTTTGCCTTCCTTTTTTGTGCGGTAGAAAGCCTTCATAGATAAATCGATCCGTCGGAAAACCTGACTTGATCAATGCCGGTACGAACGCCGTGGCGCCAGGCAAACATTCAATCTTAATCCCTTCACTTAAGCACTCCCTTACTAGTAAAAATCCAGGATCAGAAATCCCGGGGGTGCCCGCATCGCTGACCAAAGCAAGTGTTTGACCCTCCTTGATTCGAGCTACGGCTTCCTTGATCATGTGGTGCTCATTATGAATATGGAAGCTTTTCAGCTTTTGCTGTATTTCGTAATGCTTCAGCAAATGGGAAGTCGTCCGGGTATCCTCTGCCAGCAGGAGGTCGACTTCCCTGAGCATTCTTAATGCCCTGATCGTAATATCCTCAAGATTCCCGATAGGAGTCGGTATCAGGTAAAGCCCAGTCTCTGACATCAGAGGAGCTTGTCTATGGCATCCGCCAATGCTCTATCCTTCTCGGTAACTGTGTTGCCAGCATCATGAGTTGTGAGCTCAACGATGACTTTGTTGTAGACATTGCTCCAGTTGGGATGATGATCCATTTTCTCAGCGACAATGGCCACTTTGGACATAAAGCCGAAAGCCTGGACAAAATCATCGAACTGGAATTCTCTGGTGAGCTTGTTGTCTTTCTCTTGCCACATATGTTGCTTGTTTTTAGTTCGCCCCAAAAATAATCAACAACTAAGACAAGATGACTAGAGTGAGATAATCCCTTCTATCTTGTAGGCTTTGTCATAAACGGCAAGCACTTCTTCACTGGCTGAAATATCAACAGTCGCTGTGATACTCACGTACTTCTTGGTTTTCGATTGCTTCGAAGACACCTCAGCTCCGTCAAACAAGCCTAGCACCTGCTGTTCTGCAGCTATCGGCACGATAAACTTGAACATGTACTTACCAGGAAAAGTATGCTGAGACTCCAGCTTTTCTTTAAATGATACTCTGTTCCAACTCATGGTCAATAGTATAAAAAAAAGAGCCCGTTACTTTCATAAGGGCTCTTCCAATAATTCCTTATTTCTTTTAGAAGAACTTGTAGCGCTCGTCTACGATTGCTGCAAACTCCTTTATTGCATTATCGATTGCAAAGGCAATCCTGCCTCTTCTTCTTACCTCTATGGTTTCAGCATATGGCTTATAGTCGCTAAGATCTGCGCCTACCGTCTTGTTTTCCATTTCGATGATAATCACACCATTGTCTAGCGCAAATGGTGCAGTCTTTTCGCCATTTTCTAGCGAGAATGCGACTCCCACCGCTTCTGGTGCAAAACCAACACTCGTAAGCGAGTTAGCACTCAATTTGAGGTCGGTCATCGAGTAAACAGTGGCACCTTCGCCATAGGCAGCAGCGGCATCATCAAGCGTGCCACTCGCTCCAGCCAGCTTCTCACTGATGATTTCAGCTTTCTTTTGGTTTCTCACTTTATTCTCGATCTCGTTTCTTACGTCTTCCAATCGAGCCGTTCCTTTGTCCTGCTCTCCAGTCAATGCGGCAATAACATATCCTTCATCAAGCTCATATACATCGGAGACATCTCCTACGCTAGCTTGACCGAAGGCCCACATTACAATACCTCTTGCCTGGATGATAGTGCCCATTCGTGTATCGTTCTGACCAACCCTGTTGGCAGACTTCAGCTCTACACCAGCTTCGGCTGCATTCGCACTGAAACTAGCCAGGTCATCACTTGAAGCAGCGAACATGTCAGCCTGACGATAGGCTCTATCCCTGGTTTCATCACTTGCGATGATATCTTTTTCAATTTGTACGATCCCATATCGCTGAGTAGTCATGGTCTCAGTTACCTCGATAATGTGGTAACCGAACTGCGTTTCAACAACATTAGGAAGTAGACCTGTGCTGCTCGCATTGAAGACCGCATCTTCGAACCCGGCAATCATTCTGCCTGATTCGAACCAGCCCAAATCACCACCACGACTTGCCGTACCATCAGTGCCATAGAGTCTTGCTTGTTCCGCAAAATCTGCACCTCGCTTAATTTCGTTCAGAATTCTGTTGGCTTCAGCTCTTGCAACCGCTTTGGCTTCATCACTGTCATCCTCCCAGTTGATAAGGATATGACTCGCTTTTGCAGAAGGGGTACCACCTTCAGATATTTTCGAAAGCTTATAAATGGTGTATTTATCGTTCAAAAGAATCGGGCCGACAATTGTCCCTTCAGGAACAATCTCACCATCCTCCTTTAACTGCTCCGGCACCTGGCCTGCATTTACATTTCGATAAGCATTGTAGCCGTCAGAGTTAGCTCTGGCATATGTGGAGTCGTTAGATGAAGTGGCAAGAGCTGTTTTGATTTGCTCAAGTTCTTCTTCGATGTATGCAGAATCCTCAGCAGAAGGAGTCAGCGGAAAAATCACATAGTTAACGCTCCTTGATGCTTCGCGCTGATACAGATCAGCATTATCTTTCAAGTAAGCATTGAGCTCAGCTTCACTTACTTCGACCTCAGTGTCATTTACCGATAGGTATGGCACATAGAGGTAATTGATCGAAGCATTAGAGGCAGCACTCAAATACTCCGCCTTACCCTCAAGGGTAGTAGCATTGTTTGAGGCTATCATTAAATTCTCGTATTTCGATCTTATTCTCGCCGGACCCAAGTTGCTTTCAAAAGCATACCATGACGCTTGCTGCTGAGCAGGTTGATTTGCAAGGTTCTGCAAAAACTGAATTACCTGGTCTCTATTGAACTGTCCGGTCTGAGGGTCTGTGAAAGACTGTCTGATCTCAGGTGCAATATTGTTTCCTTGCACCATGTCAATGACCTCTTCTTCAGTGACCTCAACGCCGAGTTCGTTGTACTGATTTTGGAAGGCAATATCATTGATGAGTGCTTCCCACGTCTGCTGACGCACGGTATTCATTTGATCACCAGAAGGATTTTGACCTGTATTCAATGCATAATTGTAGGCCACCTGCTCCTGCTTTACCTGAAATTCCTGAAAACTTACGGTCTCACCGTCGATCTCGCCGACTGTAGTATCGTTTCCACCAAGCAATGTGGAATTGGGACCTAAGAGGTCTGCAAGGACAAATGACGCAATGGAAAACGCGATAACGCCTACCACTACCTTACCCATTTTGTCTCTAAGCGTATTGATTAATGCCATTTAGTTTTGATTTAAGAGGCGCAAAAATAGGGTTTCAACCAACAATTCACAAGAAGCCAGTGAGTTAACTAAGGACTTATTCTCTATCGGTGAGTTCGCTGATGCTCAGCTTGACTCTGTCGATGCGCGTATCTTCCATAGAAAGCACCGTAAACTCGAACTGATCGTGCTGCACCACATCATTAATCTCAGGTATATCTTCGTGTATACTCAGAATAAACCCTCCCAGGGTGTCGTACTCACCTTCTGGTAAGTCCAGGCTATATTCTTCGTTTAAGTAGTCTATTTCCAATCTTGCACTAAAAATATAATTGAAAGCATCTATCTGCTCCTCGATGTGATCCTCATCATCATGCTCATCCTGGATCTCTCCAAAGATCTCCTCCATGATGTCCTCAATACTCACGACACCTGACGTCCCGCCATACTCATCTACGACCAGGGCCAGGCTCTTCCGCTCAGTGATAAACTGAATCAATAGTTCATTGGCCAGCATCGTCTCAGGCACAATAAGTATAGGGGTAAGGATGCTTTTCACGTCCTTCGGCTTTTTAAACAGTTCCAGCGAATGGCAATAGCCCTTTACATCATCGATGGATTCCTTGTATGCCAGAATCTTAGAATGTCCACTATCAACAAATGCCTGCTTGAGCTCATCTATACCATCCTCCACATCTACAGCTACGATCTCGGTACGAGGTATCATACACTCCCGTACCCGAATGGTCTTGAACTCAAGCGCGTTGTTAAAAATCTTGGTGTCGACCTCCGGGGTGTCAGATTGATTCGCTTGCGCAATGGTCTTCTTAATGTAGATATTGAGGTCTACCAGTCCAAAAACGGGCTTGTCCTCGATATACTCTTGCCTCAATACATGGACGATGAATATCCTAGAAGCCGCCACAATCAAAAATACCGCCGGGTACATCAGATAGTATAATGCCGCGAGCGGAATGGCAAAAAACTCAAGTAGATAGTCCGGGTTGATTAAGAATAGGCTCTTCGGAGTGAACTCTGCGGTGACCAGCACAATGATCGTAGATATGACCGTCTGAAGGCTTAGCACTACAAAGTCGGTGTTCAGGACTTCCGGTAGGGCCTGTGAGATAGATGCCTGCAGTATCTGCGCCATAAACAGGCCATACAATGCCAGGGCAAGGTTATTGCCCACTAGCATCGTGGCAATGAAGTGGGAAGGATGCTCGTGGAAAGAAGCCAGTATCCTTCCAGTAAAGCCCCCCTTCTTGCTCTGGAGTTCGAAATGTAGCTTATCAGAAGTGATGAAGGCGATCTCCAGCCCGGAAAACAGGGCTGAAAAGAACAGACAAACAAAAATAATCAGCAGTTGATCTTGATCCATTAGCTGCTTGCTTGACTAAAGATATATATGGGATGGAGTACTGGTTTCAAATTAGGTCTGCTGGTCTTTGTTATACTTATATAAAAGTAACAGTCCGACGCTTAACATAAAAATCCAATAAGAAGCCATCATGCCATAGAGCATCGTCTGGTGGATGCCGATGATGAGGAACCCTGCGCTACCTGTTAGTAGTAGAATGTTCTTTAGTGACATATCAGAATGCCTCGTCTTCTATTGATATGGTGCCCGTTGGCTTCATTATGGTGTAGTAGGAGAAATCCTGAGTCGCCTCAAGGCCTTCTCCAGTGTGAAGTTCTCCCTCACTTTTGATGGTGACAAACTTTTCTGTTTTGAAAAGTGCCTCTGCCTGATACCAATAAAGCTCTTCGGTGTTGAGTTCATCACCATTCTGAAGGTTCTTAACTATCACATTTCCTTCGCCAAGATAGTAGTTCTCTTCTGCCACCTTTTTTGCTTTGTTTGATCTGAAGGTGGCATTTAGTACCCCCTGTGCATCATAGATTTCCAGGTTCATACCTTCCGGGAAGTTCTCATCACCATTATCATAGATCTGCTGTAGTGGCGCTCTCAATTTTAGCCTGATCACCGCTGAGTCACTAAAAAGTGTCTCCACATTGCGCATCTCTATCTTCGGCCCATCATACACTTCCTCATCAAGCAATTCTTGCGTCTTTTCATCGCATGAAACGATGAAGCAGGCCAAGAAACCAAAAGCGTATAAGCACCTACTTAGCATGAACAAAAAAGGCCATTGAAATCAATGGCCAATTAATTCGGTTTGAAAATCTATTATTGAGGGCGTCTCTCAAGTGCAACTGTTTCATTGATCCAGCAGCCTACTGTTACGTTATCGCCTTCATTCATGTTTTCGCCAAACATTTCTTCCATTGAAGGGAACTGTGACCTGGCGTTAGCCATATTCTTAGAATCTCCGGCCCTGCTGTACATTTTGTAAGCTGCGATAAATATCGCTCTATCCTTTACCTTACTTTCTCCTGCCTTACATTCCTGGTAAGAGTTCATGTAAAGGTTACCGATGAGCGTGTAAGCTTCCTTAGTTGAAGGATCCGCTGCAATCGCCTTTCTGGCATTAGATCTAGCCGCTACTTTGCTTCCGTTAGAATAGTATAGCTGTGCGAGGTTCAGGAAAATCTCCGCCTTCTTGGTGTTGTCGTCAGTGAGCTCTACCGCCTGGTTGTAGTATTTCTCAGCAGTTTCAAAATCTCCTTCACCGCCAGCTTTGATTGCAATTACTTTGGCAAGACCAAATGATGGCTCTACGTCGTTGACCATTTTGGCGGCTTCAGGGAAGAGCGGGCTATCAGAGCATTTGCCTGTCAGTAGAAGCTGGAAGACCTTCTTTGCCATTTTGATATCCTTTGTCTCCTTCATCTTAGGTCCAAGCGTGCTCTCTACGAAGGCACAGTCCACAGTAATAGTCGCGGTTAGGATTTTGTCGACATTGTCCTGAATCTTGGCATAACGACTATCATTGGATCCGTCAGCGGATTTTTCCGCAATAATATCACTGATCGCTGTGTACTTATCAATCACATCTTCATCAGAAATCTCGCCACCCACTAACTTAAACCTGCGAATAACATCCATGTAAGCCACCAGGTTATTGTCCAGTACATCAGCACCGTTCAATTCGAAGGTCTTATCAAAAAGCTCCTTCAGCTCGCCGTACTTGGGCTGGTTATCTCTATAGTATTTGTAAGCTTTATAAGCTTTCCTGTTGAGTACATCAGCCTCATTTCCGAAGTACTTAATCCTATTGTCGTACATCTCCATGGCCTTTTCCTCATATCCAGTCTGGATAGCCTTATCTGTCTCATCATCAGCAAGAGCTTCATAAATCTTAGCTCCGTTGATATAAATGGACTCATTGAGATCAGGCGCATTCTCAAGCAACCAGTTGAGCGGCTCTATTGCTGCCTTGTAATTATCCATTTTCAGATAATCAGTATAGAGCACATTTTTCTCCTCGGCTGTGGATTTGTCCTCCGGCCAGTTCCATCCTGGCTGGGCTAGCAAAACACCCCCAGAGATGAAAAGGAATAGGAATATTGTGATTTTTCTTTTCATGATTAAGGCAATTTAGTCATATTTTCTTCGGACAAACCAACGATCATTGATTGTGGCTCCTATTACAAATTTAAAATATCGTTCTCTTACAAGGTTGTCACTCAATGTACCCTTCTGTCCGAGTTTGAAGGCCATGTCGAGCGTGCTTGCCCTGCTTACGGGTAGAGACCAGCCAAAATTGATGCCAAAGTCTTGAATCTCATTTCCGCCCACCAAATATGGGGACGTCTGGTAAGAAAGTCCAGTCCGGTAGGTTATCCTTTTTATGTAGCTGTTCACATCTTGTGCATCCGGCGTATACTCACCACCAATGGCAAGTCTCATGACATTGTTGAAATCGGTATTGGTGTTTTCAAAGCCGGCACCACCTTCCCATTCCTGGAAGCTGGCATCTATCCCTATGGCCAATTTGTTTAGTTTTTCGTAAGTGAATCCGAAACCATAGCTCATAGGAAGTCTAAATTCGGATCTTTCGTAGTTAAGCACCGTATCAATGGGCGTGACTCGGTTACCAAAATCTCGGCGTTCGAGTACTCCCAATCGCTCCCCAACCAGGTTTCCTCTGAGATCAAAAATCGCCCCAAAATTGAGGAAAGTTTGGTCCTTTACCTTCTTACGGTAGTACAATCCGGAGTTGAAAGTGAAATCATTGTACGATGTGTTTTCAACATAAGCCGTACGGAAAGTGTTTTCGTTGCTTATACTTGAAATGATCTCATTTTGGATATTACCAAAAACATAGGCGGCTCGAAAACCAATCGAAAATCCTTTAAAAAGCTTAAATCCATTTGACCAATAGGCCTGAGAGATTCCGCCATTTCCTAAATAGTTGAAAGTCGCTACGGTGCTTGATCCAGCTATCACTTCCTCGTCCACAATATTATAGCTTACGGAACTGTAAGGCATCACACCAAAAGATGACGTCCATTTGTTTCTTACAATCGGGAATGAAAAAACTAGATATTTTAGATTCCCTGTGCCTGATTTATCCGTTGTGAATTCATTAGAGATTGATCGAACGTCAGCCTCTATTCCCATCTGAAATGAGCTAAACGAATTTCCTACCAACAATGCGGGGTTAATATTATTAATATGCCATACGTTAGAATAGCTAATACCTAACCCTCCCATGGCGTCATTTTGCGCCACACCCATGTTGTTTATTTCACCTATGCCACTGACCGTGTATGGAGATAATACCAACTGCGAATACCCTGAAAATGCCATTAACATGCATCCCAGCACTAAAATCTTACTTCTCATTGAACTCCAAAATCGCATTTAAACCGATCAGAACTAATTCGGGGGCTACAAAGATGTCTTCTTTTACCCTAGATTCAAAGAATAACCGATCACCCCCTGTCATTATTACCTGCAAATCACCCTTTTTGCTTTTCGAGGTATTGATCATGCCCTCGATTTCCATGGTGATGCCATTTATAACACCGCTGAGCATGGATTCCCTAGTTGTCTGCCCCTCCCACAGCGGTACTTCATCCACCTGATTTATTTGCGGTAGCCTACCGGTAAAAGTGTGCATACCCTTGAGTCGAATGTGGATGCCCGGCGAAATCATCCCGCCTCGATAGTCACGTCCATTTTCGACAAAATCATAGGTGATACAAGTGCCTACATCGATGACCAGGCAGGATCGGCCAGGGAACATCTCTTGGGCACCAGCTACAGCCGCCTTGCGGTCATTACCCAGTGTGTCCTTGGTGATATAATGATTAACGAACGGTAAAGGTGTGCTGGCCTCCAACACAATTTTGTGCTTTACTTTAGACATAGCGCTAAGGATAACCCCAGGATCGTGACTGACCGACGATATAATGAGCTGGTGCATATGAGCAAAGTCAAGTTTATCAATAAGCTCCTTTGCCCCTGGAGCTTCATACCTTTCCCGAAGTTCCCCATTAAAAAAAATGCCCGCCTTTATTAAGGTGTTACCCCAGTCGATTACGCAATTGTTCATCAATTATCTTAAGTTCCAAGTGCAAAACTGATCAAATCAAATGGAAACATTCAAAGCCATTGGCATAATGTCCGGCACCTCGCTAGACGGACTGGACCTGGCCTACTGTCAATACTCCTATCATAAAAGTAGCTGGAGCTTTGACCTGCTACATACAACCATAGTCCCTTACCCTGATGAACTCATCACGAAGCTGAGCGCTGCTACCCATCTCTCAGGTCTTGAGCTAAAAAAACTTGATTTGGAACTTGGCAGATTTATTGGAAACCAGACTTCTGCGTTTATTCATAACAATGGGCTTTCACCTGATATAATTGCCTCTCATGGCCATACTATCTTCCATCAACCCCGAATCGGACTGACTCACCAGATAGGTGATGGAAACTCTATTCATGCCATGACGGGCATACCCGTGGTATTCGACTTCAGAAGTCTGGATTTAGCCTATGGTGGCGATGGTGCGCCATTAGTGCCTATTGGTGATAAGCTGCTGTTCTCAGATTATGATGCTTGCCTTAACCTTGGGGGCATTGCCAATATCTCGTTTGATGATGAATCAGGGCTAAGAAGGGCCTTTGATATTGTACCTGTCAATATGGTCTTAAATCACCTCTCCAATCAGGTCGGTAAGGCTTACGATGACAAAGGGGCTCTTGCTCGAGGGGGCAAATTGGACAGAGCGTTGATTGACCGATGGAATAAGCTTGACTACTACCATCAATCTTATCCCAAGTCATTGGGATACGAATGGTTTGAAAAATACCTACTACCCACTCTCAAAGACCAAGCTGTCACGGATACTATGAATACCTACTGCGTGCATGCTGCCTGGCAAATTGAAAATGCAGTAAGCAGTAACCTGAATGCTGAAGAACCGAAAAAAGTTCTCGTTACCGGAGGGGGTGCCTACAATGATTTCCTGATGGAATGTCTGAGAGAAATATCCGGTGACCGAATCATCTGGGCTATGCCTGATCCGGTAATTATAGAATTTAAGGAGGCCATGATATTTGGCCTGCTTGGCGTATTGAGAATCAGAAATGAGGTAAATGTGCTCAGTTCTGCCACCGGTGCTACTCAGGATAACGTTGGTGGAATCCTAATCGGCCATCCATCTATTAATTAGGTAGATTCGCGAACCCAAAATGATGAATAAACAACAATGAGAGACCTACTAAAGAAATTTGAAGAAAAAGAACCTGAAATAGTATTTGAATGGCACGACTCTGAGACCGAAGCAAAGGGCTGGGTAGTTATTAACTCATTACGTGGTGGAGCGGCTGGTGGAGGTACGCGTATGCGTGTCGGCGTGGACAAAAGGGAGGTCGAATCCTTAGCCAAAACCATGGAAGTGAAGTTTACGGTATCAGGTCCTGCTATAGGTGGTGCTAAGTCGGGTATTGACTTTGACCCAAGAGACCCCCGAAAGAAAGAGGTGCTCAAACGATGGTATAGAGCCGTCTATCCACTACTTAAGAATTACTACGGTACAGGAGGAGACATGAACGTCGATGAGATTCATGAAGTAATTCCAATAACAGAAGATTATGGACTATGGCATCCACAAGAGGGTATAGTCAACGGGCATTTCGATCCACCCAAGCCGCAGAAGATCCACATGATAGGTCGTCTGAGACAGGGTGTCTCTAAGATACTGGAAGATTGGAGCTATGTGCCTACGCCTTCACCCAAGAAATTCACGGTAGCTGATATGATCACGGGCTTTGGTGTAGCAGAGTCCATCCGTCACTATTACGAAATCTGGGGTGGAGATGTAGCCTCGAAAAGAGCCATTATCCAGGGCTGGGGTAATGTAGGAGCTACAGCGGCACTTTACCTGGCCAAGTATGGTGTGAAAATCGTCGGAATCATCGACAAAGATGGTGGGGTTATCAACCCCGAAGGAATTGATCTTGATGGTATCAAGCAGTTATTTCACGATAGGGATGGCAACAAACTGGTCAGCGACGAAATGATCTCTTTTGAAGAATGTAATGATAAGATATGGGATGTGCCTGCTGAGATCTTTGTGCCTGCCGCCGCTTCTCGATTGGTCTCCGAAGATCAGGCAAGGCGAATGGTGAAACAAAATATGGAAGTCATCTCTTGTGGTGCCAATGTGCCATTTCAGGACAAGGAAATCTTTTTTGGACCGATCACGGAGTACGTTGACAATAATATCAGTTTACTTCCCGATTTCATTGCCAACTGCGGCATGGCAAGGGTGTTTGCCTATTTGATGGGACAGACCAGTAATGCGAAAATTACTGATGATGCCATCTTTAATGATGTATCCAAGATAATAAGAGCAAGTTTGAAAGCCGCTCATGACGAGAGCAAGGAAAAAACGAAGATTGCTCAGACGGCCTTTTCTATCGCGCTGAGACAACTGGTCTAGTCATTCAGGATTATGAGTTTTTAAGGAGAAGTTCGCTCAGTCATTTGGTTTTGAAGCATCTAATTGTAATATTAAAGGACTAAAACCCAATTCCTCTTCATGAGTAGATTTGTGATTGTTGCGTCTATCTGGTTTCTGACCAGTTTCCTTACTATCGGTTATACTAAGGCAGAAGTAAGTTCTTCGGATCCTGCGGCTATAGAAGCCAATGTAGAGATGTCTGCTCCACTCGCTGTGGTGGATGTCGAAGAGGTAGAGGCCGACGGAGGAGCTCATCCGACCGCTCCGTCCTGGCTGGTCTTCCCATTCGTTCTTTTGCTGCTCATGATTGCGACGGGCCCCTTGTTTTACGAGCATTTCTGGCACAAGAACTATCCGATTGTCGCGGTGGTCTTAGCAGTACTGGTAGTCGTCTACTACTTGTTCATGCTACACAATACCCACGCCCCCGTTCATGCCCTGGCGGAATATGTGCAGTTCATCTCGCTACTCGCGGCACTCTTCATAGCATCGGGTGGTATCATGATCAACGTGGATAAGAAAGCTACCCCTATCACGAACGTGATACTACTCTTAGTAGGTGCGGTGATTTCCAATGTCATAGGTACTACGGGAGCTTCCATGCTTTTGATTAGACCTTTTATTCGACTCAATAAGAATAGAATCAAGGCCTACCACATTATCTTTTTCATCTTCATGGTGAGCAATATTGGGGGTTCGCTAACGCCAATTGGTGATCCTCCATTATTTCTGGGCTTCTTGAAAGGTGTTCCGTTTTTCTGGACGCTGGAGCACAACCTCATCCCGTGGATAGTTGCTTTAATAATCCTGGCGGTTCTGTTCTATTTATTTGACCGAAGTAATAAATCAGATTATAGTTTCGGAGAGGATCAACCTGTATTTACAGATAAGATTGCGTTAGTAGGTTCGCGAAACTTTCTGTGGCTGGCAGTGGTCGTAGGTGCCGTATTCCTTGATCCAAACGTGCTTGATTGGGTGCCGGCTATCGAATATGACGGCACCAAGTTTTCCTATGTGCGTGAACTAATAATGTTGGGCTCTGCCTATCTATCATTCAAGTTTGCTGATAAGAACGCTCTGGATGGTAATGATTTCAACTTCGAGCCTATCAGGGAAGTTGCCTTCATCTTCATAGGCATCTTTGGCACGATGATGCCCGCACTGGAGCTGGTTGGCAACTATGCTCAGTCTCCGGAGGGTGCAGCTATGATCACCCACAACACACTCTACTGGGGTACTGGGGTCTTATCAGGATTCCTGGATAACGCCCCTACTTATATCAATTTTCTAACAGCCGCAATGGCCTCACAAGGGGCAAGTATCGGTACGCTCAGTGAGGTTGTAGCCTACTCCAACGGCTCTTATCATGATTCTATACTCAACCTGAAAGCTATTTCAGTAGCTGCAGTATTTTTTGGATCAATGACGTATATCGGCAATGGCCCTAACTTCATGGTGAAGTCCATCGCCGAGCAGGTGGGTATCAAGATGCCCTCGTTTTTTGGCTACATCATCAGGTTCTCTATCCCTATTCTGCTGCCACTGTTCATCCTCATCTGGCTAATGTTCTTCGCATTCGAACCTATTTAAAGGTTGAACAGCTCCTTGTTGAGCGTGATTAAGGCTTCTTTCTTGTATTGGGTGTCTATAAGGACTGAAATGTTGTTCTTACTCCCACCATAGGATATCATCCGGATTGGAATATTCTCCAATGCCCTAAAAATGTCTTTACCGACACCTTTTCGCTCTGCGACAAAGTCACCCACGATACACACGATCGACTGGCCCCTATCCACCTCTATGTAGCCATAAGGAGAAATCTCACGAATAATATCCTCCAGATACTCAGGGTTGTCAATGGACAATGATACTGCAATCTCGGAAGTGGTAATCATGTCGACTGGCGTCTTGTACTTCTCAAAAACCTCAAAAACCTTACGCAAGAAACCATAGGCCAATACCATCCGTGTTGACTTAATCTTGATGGCCGTAATCCCGTCCTTTACCGCAATCGCTTTTACAGCCTGAGGGTTCTTCTCTCCGGTTATCAATGTCCCTGCCGCTTCGGGATTCATTGTATTCTTAAGGCGGACGGGAACATTGCGTTGCTGAGCAGGGAAGATACAATTCGGGTGTAACACCTTCGCTCCGAAATAGGCCAGCTCTCCAGCTTCTTCAAAAGAAAGCTGCGCAATAGGTCGTGTGTTGTCTACTATTCTGGGGTCATTGTTATGAACACCATCTATATCTGTCCAAATCTGTACTTCCTGGGCTTTAATCGCTGCTCCCACAAGGGTGGCCGTGTAATCACTTCCGCCCCTTCTCAGGTTGTCTATACCACCGGTGTTGTTTCTGCATATGTAGCCCTGAGTCACAATGATATCGGCATCACTAACCTGACGAAGGGACTTGGTCAGGCGCTCTTCAATTTGCTTAAGGTCTGGCTCACCGTTCTCATCTATATACATGAAGTCAAGGGCAGGAAGTAGCTTTGCCTTAATACCCTGCTCGAGCAAAAATTCGGTAAAAAGCTGTGTGGAGATCAATTCGCCCTGCGCAACTATGACTTTCTCCATCTTATTATAATACGGCTGAGAAAGTATGTTTGACAAATCAGCAAAGTGCTTATCGACAATCGCCTTACCTCGTTCTTTTCCGGTAGGCGTGGAATAGAGCTGATCAATTAATGGCGCATATTTGGCCTTCAAAGTTGCAGTCAAAGCTGTAGTCTGGTCGCTACCCATGGCAAAATGCTCGGTAATCTCAACCAGTGAATTAGTAGTGCCGGACACGGCGGATAGCACGACAATCTTTCGCTCACTATCTTGAGTGATCAAGCGCTGTACCTGCTTCATGCGCTCCGCGGAACCCACTGAGGTGCCTCCAAATTTGTAAACAAACATCATCCTATACTTTGAAGCCTAACATTTTAACGGCAGTGATAGCAGCCTCATCGCCCTTGTTGCCATGCTTGCCTCCGGCACGATCAAGCGCCTGCTGCTTAGTGTTTGGCGTCAATACTCCGAAGATTACAGGCTTGTTGTATTTCAAGCCAACATTGGTAATTCCCTGTGCCACAGCATTGGCAATGTACTCGTCGTGCTTTGTCTCTCCTTTAATAATACATCCAAGACAAATCACGGCATCAATATCATCTAACTGAGCCATCCACTGAGCAGCTAGCGTCAGCTCAAAGCTACCAGGGACATACTTCTTTATAATATGAGATTTCTGCACACCATGCTCTGCGAGCGTAGCTGCGACCCCATGATATAGGGCATCTGTGATCTCATCATTCCATTCAGATATGATCACAGCAAACTTCTTATCCGACACTTTAGCAGTGTTTTTATCAGTATATGAACTCAGGTTTTTTTCTGAACTAGCCATTTTCTCAGTTAGGTTAAAATAAAAAGGGGATAAAGCTTTCAGCCATTATCCCCCCTTCAATCAAAGCTAAATATCTTAAAGTAATCCTTCTATTCGTGCTTTGTGCTTTTTAGCATCTCTTTGCTCAGCGGACTGGGGATATTCATCCACAATCTGTTTATAACACCTCAAAGCCTCATCAAGCTGACCATTAGCCTCATAGGTCACAGCTGCTTTCGTCAAATAGATAGGTGTGAACTCCTTATTTGGGTAGTAGTCTACAGCCCTCTCGTAATAAGTAATTGCCTCACCGAGCTGATCTGTCTCAGCATAGGCATCACCAATGAGCGAGTATGCTCTTCCCTGAACTAAATAGTCATTGGAGTTAAAATCCTGTAGATAACGAATTGCACTCTCGTAATCACCAAGTTTCAAATAAGTTGTGCCGGCGTAGAAGTTAGCCAGGTTTCCAGCATCTGTAAGCGGAAATTCTTCAATTATCTCTAGGAAACCATAACTGTTACCATCCCCATTCAATGCTTTTCCAAGGCTGTCAGCCTCGAAATAGTACACTGCCTGAAACATTTCACGTTGAGCAGTTTCGTTCTGCGCACTTGTATAATAGTTGAAAAGGATATATCCAGCGATAATCACTGCGATAAGGCCGCCAACACCAAAAACTACGTTCTTATTCTTCTCTAGAAATTCTTCAGTTCTTGATAACTGCTCTGCCAGTACTTCTGGGTTTTCGAGTAGTTCATTACCCGAACTCTTTGGGGCAGATTTTTTAGTCTTAGCCATTCTTCACAATTTAAGGCTGCAAATTTAAGTGAAAATCCCAGATAATAAACCTTTCTGACCTTATTAATCAAGAATGAATGGATAGTCCTCCTGAACATACACATCCTTTAGTGCATCCTCTGGCTCTGGATAGGGAGATTCCTCTGCGAATGTTACCGATTCGGCCACTACCTCTTTGATTTTCTTTTGAATTTCCTCTAGATCAGCCTCTGTAGCTATCTTCTTTTTTAGAATAATGCTTTTGACTTGCTCTATGGGGTCTCTTTGGCGGTATCCCTCAAGTTCTTCTTTGGTTCGGTACTTGGCCGGGTCTGACATTGAGTGCCCTTTATATCGATAGGTTCTGAACTCCAATAAAGTAGGCCCGTCCCCCTTCCGTGCCCTTGCAGCTGCTTCAGCCACAGCGTGGTGCACTTCAATAACCGACATTGCGTCTACGGCTGCTGAAGGCATATCGTACCCTTCCGCGAGAGTATGGAGCTCATGCACGTTAGACACGCGCTGTACAGATGTACCCATGGCATAGCCGTTATTCTCTATCGCGAAAATCACGGGAATTTTCATGTGCATCGCCATGTTGAGCGTTTCGTGAAACGCACCCTGCCGAACCGCTCCATCACCCATATAGCAAATACACAGGTTGTCAGTGCCCTTATATTGCTCAGCATAGCCGAGCCCAGCACCTAACGGAATTTGGCCGCCTACGATACCGTGTCCTCCGTAGAAATGCCTCTCCACATCAAACATGTGCATCGATCCACCTTTTCCCTTGGATACGCCAGTCACTTTTCCATAAAGCTCTGCCATTAGCCGCTTAGGATCAGTTCCTAATGCCAGTGGGTGTGCGTGATCTCTGTATGCTGTGATGTACTTATCTCCCTCTTTCAACGCTGACACAGCACCTGCAACGCACGCCTCTTGCCCGATGTACAAGTGACAAAAACCTCTGATTTTTTGTTGTCCGTAAAGTCTTCCAGCCATCTCCTCAAACTTGCGCATGAGTAGCATGCTTTCGTACCAATACATATAGGTTTCTTTCGAAAAATCGTCTTTCACCTTTGAACCAGATTGCTTCTTTTCCTTTACACTTGCCATAGTTTTTGCTTTATTTCAGACACAGTTTGAGCTTATGCTTTTGGGTCTGTCAAGGACTTGCGAAAATAAGGGAAAAACCCCCATCCGACAAATTACATGGAGTCCATGAGCCAATTAAAGAATAAGGATATATTGGAAACTTTAATCTCAAACGAATCCTCATCTTTAACAAACTGAGCTTCAGGTAATGCATCTTCAAAAACTCCGTCTAATCAACTTCAAAAACTATGAAGACCAAAGCATACAATGCATTTCGGATGTCAACTGCCTGGTTGGTAAAAATGGAAGTGGGAAGACTAATCTTCTTGATGCTGTCTATTATCTGGCATTTGCCAAAAGCGCTTTTAATAGTGTAGATAGTCAGAATATACGGCATGGTGCGGATTATCTTTCGCTCCTGGCCCAGATCAAACACGACAACAACAATATTGACGTGCAGTGCAGCCTGCCAAGTGGGCAAAAGAAAATACTCAAATGGAATAAAGTACCTTACGAGAAGCTTAGTGAGCATATTGGAAGGTTGCCAGTGGTCCTCATCAGTCCCTATGATACAGATCTGATCAGAGATAGCAGTGAGCTCCGGCGCAAGTTTTTTGATATGATCATCAGCATGTTTGACAAGGTCTATCTTGAAAAGCTGATCAGGTACAACCGCTTCCTGAAGCAGCGAAATTCACTGCTCAAAGAAGGTGCAATAAATAAGCGATGGGACATGACGCTCATTGATGCCTATGATTCTGAGATTATCTCCTTGTCGAAATTCATAAGTGCCGTCAGGCGGGAATTCGCAGCATCAATAATAGAAAACTTCAATAGTCACTATCAAAGGATTAGCAGCGAGCAGGAGAAAACCAATATTATTTACGAGACGGAAGCCGAAAAAAAGGATTTTGAAACGAAGTACAAAGCACAAATCGAGAAGGATAAAGCACTTCAGCGTACTACGATGGGCATTCATCGAGATGATTACCTGTTTTTAATCGGCGACCAGCCCATCAAGAAATTCGGCTCACAGGGTCAGCAAAAATCATTCGCTATTAGTTTGAAGCTTGCACAGTTTCAGATGCTCGAAAAAAAGCTCGGGCTCAAACCCATCCTGTTGCTGGATGACGTCTTTGACAAGCTAGACGACTACCGGATCGCTGTACTCATCGAGCTGATTTCTGATAAGTCCTTTGGCCAAATCTTTCTCACGGATGCCAGGCCAGAGCGGACCAAAGAAATATTATCCAACTATGAGGGGGATGTCCAGTTTTTTGAAGTCGATGAGGGGCGAATCACACCAATGCTGCTATCTTCGTAAACCAAATGAAAAAATCCTATCGTAATCAGAATACTTCGTCCCTCAAAGATGTGATGGGACAGCTATTGGAGACCTATAGGATAGATCAGAAATTTTCGGAGACTGAGCTCATTTCAGCTTGGGGTCGACTGATGGGTAAGCCTATTGCTAACCGCACAAGTCAGCTTTTTGTCCATAAGAAGGTACTTTATGTAAAACTCACCTCGGCTCCATTAAAGCATGAATTGACCTTGTCAAAAAGTAAGGTGCTGGAGATAATAAGAAGAGAATTCAACGATCAGATTCTGGATGATATCGTCTTCAAGTAGCTCTCGCTATTCTTCAGACTCTACATACTGCTCTTGTAGATCCGGTGAAACAGCTACTTTATCTTCCTTCTTTTCTTCATTGAAGAACTTGTGCTGAAAGATTAGGATTATGGCTACCCCAACGAAAATGGAAGCGTCGGCAATATTGAATACCGGCCACAGCGCCATATAGTCGCCACCCCAAAGAGGCACCCAGTCTGCAATACGCCCTTCCCAGATATCAATGTAGAACATATCGACCACCTGGCCGTGAAACCAAGGCGTGGGGGCATTGTACGGAGCATTATTCAGAAACACCCCATAAAAAGTACTGTCAATGACATTGCCAATAGCTCCGCCAAGGATAAGCGCCACACACCACAGAAGACCTTGGTGCACTTGCTTTTTTGCCAGATAGTAGAGGTAATATGAGATGAGCACCATGGCCACCAAGCGGAAGAGTGTCAGGAAGAGTTTGCCATACTCTGAACCCAGCTGCATACCAAACGCCATCCCAGGGTTAGTCAAGTAGTGAAGTTTAAAATACTCACCAAATATCTGAATCTGACCGTTGACGCCCATGTCCATATTATAATGAACCAGCAGTTTCACCACTTGATCGAGTAGGATAATGCCTAAGCTGAGTAAGTAATATTTGCCGTATTTCACTTCCTGTTTTTGTAATTGTTATTGTACAACGTGGCGATCCATTAATGGTTTTATGAACGCGACTTACTTACTAATCTTCACCTTCACAGTGATGTCATCAATCTCGAGCATCAATCCATCTGTCAAGCTATCCACCTGCTCCAGACTACTTGCTTGAGTTTCTACGCAGATATAGTCACGATAATCCTGGACAGCACCATCCACCCATTCGTTACCCTTTTCCAGTATTATATTGATCTTGTCTTGAACTTCCAGCCCTTGATCCTTTCGTACATTCTGAATACGATTGACCAAATCCCTCGCTACACCTTCCTTGCGCAGGTCATCAGTGATCGTAATATCCAGTGCTACTGTCAATCCGTTCTCGCTAGCTACTTGCCAGCCAGGTATGTCGTCTGAGGTGATTTCTACATCCTCCAAAGTCAGACTAATGGTTTCATCTCCAAGTGCCAAATCGTAAACACCCTCTCGCTCAAGTTGGGCAATGTCCTCCGGTCCAAACTTACCAATCGCCTGAGTAATGTCTTTCATCTTAGGGCCGTAAGTAGCTCCCAGCTTTCTAAAATTAGGCTTGATTTTCTTTACTAATACTGATGAAGTATCGTCAATATATTCGATCTCCTTGATGTTCACCTCGCTAATAATAACATCGGCTACCGCCGAAATTTTTTCGCGATCATCTGCATTCAGGATCGGCACCAGTATTTTAGAAAGCGGCTGTCTCACTTTGATTTTCTCCTTTTTGCGAAGGGAGTGCACTAAAGAAGAAATACCCTGCGCCAGATCCATTTTGTGCTCAAGGTCCTTGTTGATAGCGTCTTGATTCCTTTGGGGGAAGTTGGTTAAGTGCACAGAATCCGACTGCTCCAGGTTGCTGATGCTATTCAGGTCAGAAAATATCCGCTCTGTATAGAAAGGTGCAATAGGAGAAGCCAGCTTGGCTACACATTTCAGACATTCGTATAGCGTCTGATAGGCAGCCTTTTTATCTTCATTGTACTCCCCTTTCCAAAACCGTTTCCTGTTAAGTCGAACATACCAGTTGCTCAGGTCATCGATCACAAAGTCCTGGATGGCACGGGCAGCTTTGGTTGGCTCATAGTCATCATACGCCTCGTCTACCAGCCCGATTAGACTGTTGAGCTTGCTGATGATCCATCGGTCACTCTCCGTTCTTTGCGCTAGCGCAATGCTGTCCCCCTCGTAAGTAAACTTATCCAGGTTAGCATACAGTGCGAAGAAATTGTAGGTATTGAACAGGGTGCCAAAGAATCGGCGCTGCGCTTCTGCCACCCCGTTAAGGTCAAACCTCAGATTGTCCCAGGGATTAGCATTGGCGATCATGTACCAGCGGGTAGCATCCGGACCATACGTGTTGATCGTTTCGAATGGATCAATCGCATTGCCCAGGCGCTTCGACATTTTATTGCCATTCTTATCCAATACCAGGCCATTGGCCATCACGTTTTTGAAACTCACGCTATCAAACAGCATTCCAGCTATCGCGTGCAATGTGAAAAACCATCCTCGTGTCTGATCCACACCTTCCGCGATGAAATCAGCGGGGTAGCTCGTCTCAAATACCTCCTTATTCTCAAAAGGATAATGAAGTTGCGCATAGGGCATGGCCCCAGAGTCAAACCACACGTCAATGAGGTCGGGCTCACGATACATCTGCTTCCCGCTAGGGCTTACCAGAAAAATATCGTCTACATAAGGTCTGTGAAGGTCAAAATCATCGGCCAGAGGCGCTGACATATAGCCCGCCTCGACTGCTTTATCAACCTCTTCACCAAGCTGCGCTATACTACCAATACAGATCTCTTCCTTTTTATCCTCTGTGCGCCAGATCGGCAATGGGGTACCCCAATAACGCGAGCGGCTCAGGTTCCAGTCGACTAGATTCTCAAGCCAGTTGCCAAATCGTCCCTGCCCCGTAGAGGCAGGTTTCCAGTTGATAGTATTGTTCAGCTTTACCAGTTGCTCCTTGAAAGCGGTCGTTTTGATAAACCAGCTCTCCAATGGATAGTAGAGTATCGGCTTGTCCGTCCTCCAGCAGTGCGGGTACGAGTGCTCGTACTTCTCAACCTTGAAAGCCTTATTTTCTTCCTTGAGTTTGATAGCAATGAGCACATCAGTTGGCTTGAAATCAGCCTCCTTTCGTACGTCATCACTGTAGTACTCCTCTTTGACATATCTACCGGCAAAGTCCGTGATCTCCTTGACAAATCGCCCTTGTTTATCAACAATGGGCACTTCTTTTCCCTCTTCGTCTTTGACGAACACACCAGGGACATTATTCTGCACAGAGACCCGATAGTCATCAGCGCCGAAGGTGAGTGATGTATGTACAATACCAGTACCGTCCTCTGTAGTCACAAAGTCACCTATCACTACCGTGAATGCTGGTTTCGGAAGCGGTACGTAAGGTAGAAGTTGCTCATAATCGACACCCGCAAGCTCACTTCCCTTGAAGCTTCCAGTCACTTCGTAGGGTATCAGCTTATCTCCAGCCTTGTAGTCTGCCAGAGCTACATCTTTAGCCTTGGAACTGAAGTAGGCCGACACTCGATCTTTTGCCAGGATCAAAGTCACAGGCAAATAAGTGTAGGAATTGAAGGTCTTGACCCTCACATATTCGATGTTCTTGCCTACCGCCAATGCATTATTAGCCGGTAGGGTCCAGGGAGTGGTCGTCCAGGCGAGGATGAATAAGTCCGTATCTACATCTTTGAACAGATGAGAAGACTTCCCATTATTCTCAACTTTAAACTGCGCGACAATCGAGGTGTCCTTCACTTGCTGATAGGTGCCTGGCTGGTTGAGCTCGTGCGAGCTAAGTCCGGTTCCTGCAGCAGGAGAGTACGGTTGTATAGTATAGCCTTTGTAGAGGAGGCCTTTCTCGTAAAACTTGCTTAAGAGCCACCAAAGGCTCTCCATATAGTCTCTTTCAAAAGTGATGTAGGGGTTGTCGAGATCTACCCAGTAGCCCATCTTGACCGTGAGATCATCCCATTGATCTTTGAACTTCATCACCGCCTCCCGGCATTTATTGTTGTACTCCTCCACGGAGATCTTAGTGCCGATATCTTCTTTAGTGATGCCTAGCTCTTTCTCGACTTGTAGCTCTACCGGCAATCCGTGTGTATCCCAGCCTCCCTTGCGTTTGACCTGAAATCCCTTGAGGGTCTTGTATCTACAGAAGATATCCTTCACTGTACGTGCCATCACGTGATGGATGCCCGGCGTACCGTTAGCAGATGGGGGGCCTTCATAGAAGGTAAAGGTCGGTTGGCCCTCTCTTTCATCTATGGATTTCTGAAATACTCCTTTGTCTTCCCAAAAATCTAGGACTTCCTGAGCCACTTCAGCGTAGTTGATGCCTTTATACTCTCTGTACTTCACTTGAATTATTTTTTCGAATCTTCCGAAACTTCGATACGATTGAGATTGATTTCTTCATCCTCCTCTTCATCATAGAAATTGGGATACTGCTCTATCAATGGATGATTTTTACCACTGCGCTTACCGCTATCAAACCTGATTAAAAGCGCTGGTAGCAATGTCAAATTGGTCATCATGGCCACTAACAAGGTAATGGAGGTCAACGTTCCCAGTGCCACGGTACCCCCAAACTCAGAGGCACCAAAGATCACGAAACCAAAGAAAAGAATGATCGAGGTGTAGATCATACTCGCCCCTGTCTCCCTTATACTCTTGCTGATTGCGATCGGCACAAAAAAGTTGTTCGCATAAAGCTCTTGTCTGTACTTCGCTAAAAAGTGAATGGAATCATCCACCGAAATACCAAATGTGATACTAAAGACCAGTGCCGTACTCGGTTTAAGGGGTATCTCGAAGTATCCCATGATCCCCGCTGTTATCAATAGCGGAATCATGTTGGGAATTAATGAAATCACGATCATGGTAAAGTTGCCAAATAGCATTGCCATGATAATGGCAATAATCACAAAAGCAATGACCATACTCTGAATCAAATTCCTGATCAGGAATTTGTTGCCTTTGATGAACATCAGCGTAGTACCGGTGAGTTTCACCTCCATCTTGCTGTCAGCAAAGATCTGGTCCATTCGAGGTTTGATCACCTGATTGACTAGTGAGTCCATACGGTTAGAACCTATATCAGCTATTTTCAGCGACATTCGCAACTTCTGTCCTGTCGAGTCCACAAAAGAGGTCGCTATGTTGTCCTGATCGGCTTCTTCCGATAGGTATCGTAAAATAAAAGCCTGATCCCGACTATTGGGTAACGCATAATATGCTGGCTTTTGATTGTAGAAGGCTTGCCTGGCGGCCTTCACAAAACTCACTACTGACACGGGCTGAGAGATATTCTCCAGAGAGTCAAGGAATAGCTCAAACTCATTAATCTTCCGCAGATTTCGAAGGTTTTGAACCCCCTTCTTTACCCCTGTATCTATGATCACCTCCAGCGGCATCACTCCTGAAAAATTGTTTTCAAAGAAGGTCAGGTCCTTCTTTACGTCACTGTTTTCCGGTAGGTCATCTACCATGTAGGAAACTGATGTTATTCTGGTAAGCCCAAAAACAGCTACAATTATGATCACCGAAGTGGTGGTGAAAATGTAGTACGGGTGCTTATGGACCACCACATCGAGCCATGATAGCACCTTGTCCAGTGGCATGAAATCGAGATGCTTGAGGTGACGCTCCTTCGGCGGTGGCAGAAAACTGTAGAATGAGGGTATCAAAATGATGCTCACAAAAAAGGTTGCCAGGATATTGATGCCCGCCACTATGCCAAATTCCTTGAGGATGGTGATGTTGGTGCTCGCTAACACAAGGAAACCAACCGCCGTGGTGAAGTTGGTGATGAAAGTGACGATACCGATCTTCCTGATGATCCTTCTTAATGCCTGAAGTTGATCGCCATTGGCCTGATACTCCTGATGATACTTGTTGAGCATGTACACCGCATTGGGGATGCCAATGACTACAATGATCGGTGGTATGAGTCCGGTGAGGATGGTGATTTTGTACCCAAATAATGCCAGCGCACCCATTACCCAGACTACAATCACCCCTATGATTACCATAGGCACGAGTACCGCATTGAAAGCTCTAAAGAAAAGGAACAATATGAGCCCGGTCACCGCCACAGATAGCATCAGGAACATATTGAGTTCGTTCTTGACCTTTGTAGTCATGATCGAGCGGGTGTAGGGCAAACCGGCATAGTGAAGTTTGATGCCAGTATTTTCAGAAAATGCCTCCGCCGCGAAGATCACATCCTCTACGAGTGTGTTCCTCGCTTTGCTGTTAAGGACATCTTTGGAGATGGTAACCAGTACCAGGGTCGCCCCATTATTTTCATTCAGCAACTGGCCGGAATAGAACTTCAAATTATACGCTGCAGCCAACAAGCTGTCCAGCTCTTCCTGATCAGTTGGGATTTCAGGAAAGACCTTGACCAGTTCAAATTTCTTCAGTTCAGTGTTCTTACTCAGCACCTTCAGGTTAGGTAAGCCAAGCACACCATTGACACCTGGTAGTGAGGATATCTCCTCGACCAGGTAGTTAAATTTTCGGAAGTTGTCAGCGTTGTAGACCGCACTATCCTTGAGCCCCAATGCCAGGATATTGCCATCCTCCCCAAAGTCATTTTTGAATTCCTGAAAATAGATCATCTCAGGATCGGTGGAAGGCACAATATTAGCAAGGTCGAATGACCACTGGATATACCTCGCCTGATAGCCCATGAAGGCGGTAATGCCAATCAATAAGATGATGAGGGGTATCCTAAAACGAAGGATAATATGAGCGAGCCAATTCCACATGTCAAAACAGCCCCAAAGGTATATGTTTTTAGCTTTTTGTCAGGGGTGCTTTCCTTTTAATTATGAGGCACTTAAAAGCCTCATTTTGGGCCTTCTACTTGATCCCGGGAAGGGAAATCCCCTTGATGGTCTGAAAGAAATTGAGGGCCGCTGAATCAGTCATTCCAGATACGAAATCCGTGATAACCAACAGGCGCTGATAAAGGGTCTCGGAAGACTCCAGGGCCGACTGATATTCTACCGGAAGAAGTCGAATAATATTTTTGTGCCGGCTGGTGGCCTGAGTGGGTTCGTGATAGCTGAAAAAAACTGCCTTAGTAAAAGCTTCCATGGTACCATCCAGCACCTCAAATCCTGCCGCTTCGCGCTGAAGCACCTGATGAGACCGGTAGATACGACTTACTGAAAGCTTCGTAATCTCTTGAAGGGTTTCATTACTGTCAATAATGTCAGTCAGCGCTGTATCAAACTTACCGGAAAGTATCTCGGACTCATGAGCCAAAAATATGTCCGCGGACTCATCCACCAGTTTGTTGATTGCTAAGGCTCGGAGTACACCCACGC
The DNA here is from genome assembly GCA_965229505.1 of Cyclobacteriaceae bacterium. Lineage (GTDB taxonomy): Bacteria > Bacteroidota > Bacteroidia > Cytophagales > Cyclobacteriaceae > UBA6059. Next base: position 2,211,476 of record OZ245881.1, on the reverse strand, counting down.
GCTCCGCATCACCATTCATCTTTTGTAGTTTTTCTGGCTGAAAACCCTCTTTCAGTATAGCTGCCAGCAGTTCTTCTGTTTGCTGATAAGAAACCAGACCAAGCTGATGTCCGTCCTCCAGGTCTATAATACTGTAGCAAATATCGTCAGCTGCCTCTACCAAAAATGCCAAAGGGTGCCTCATCCGCACGGCCTTCTCACCTTCATAGCTTAGCAACTGAAGTTGCTCTGCCATCTCACCAAATAGCGTTGCTTCTGACTGGAAGTAGCCATATTTCTTATGGCTTTTTCGTGTCTTGTCAGCATTGTCAAACAGCGAGCCATGTGGGTATTTAGTAAATGCTGCCAGCACAGGATACGTCAGGCGCAATCCACCGTTGATCTGGGTCAGTATCCTGAATCCCTGAGCATTGCCTTCAAAGTTGGTAAGGTCTGCCCACTCATTTTCCGATAGGTGCTGAAGCAGCTTGTCCCGTAGTGCGCTGGATTTGAAATAGTCGGAAATACCCGACTCTCCAGAGTGCCCAAATGGAGGGTTGCCTACATCGTGGGCCAATGCCGCGGCAGCCACCACAGCGCCCAAATCGTGATAGGTGAAACCTGCCTCTGTAAGATCCGGGGCTCTTTCGATTACAGTGCGACCGACCTTTTTACCCAATGACCTGGCCACACTAGATACTTCCAAACTGTGGGTCAGGCGATTATGGACAAAGTCGTACTTGGGCATGGGGTGGACCTGGGTCTTGTCCTGCAGCCGACGAAATGCCCCAGAGAAAATAATCCTGTCATAGTCTCGCTCAAATGCACTCCTGATATCCTCATGATCACTAGCACCAGATTTCTGCCTTACCGGCTGCATGAGATCGATCCACTTCATTCTATCCATAATCAAGCATCTAAATTAATCTGAGTTCGATTAATGAATGCTTTAAAGGCACCACAAAATTGTCCTATCGCAATGTAATGGAGATATCTTCTTAAAACAGAAGCAAGAAATATGCTTTTATTGTAGTTATAACCATTAATAAGGTTTCCTGCCCTCCGGCAGGCGGGCTCCTATCGTACCAATGACGTATTTATAGCTGTCAGTCTGAGGCTCTCGAAGACTTGTTGCGAAACCCTGCAAAGAATCCTTCGAGAGCCTCAGGATGATCAATATCGGGGGACTTTACGTCATTGGAATTTGAGCGTTTGAAATCCAAAAGTTAGGTCTCGAAAAGACAATTTTGTGGTGTCTTTAAAGTCAAACTCAGGTCAAATTATACAATTTGACAGGATCCTGATTGAGCAACTTCACTAGCAACTGGTAAGTGGTCGGCATAGCCGTTAACAGTTCTTTTGGACGTTCAAAAAAATGCTCCACAGCGACCGCAAAGAACTCATAGATATCCTCAGAAGCATAGGCTCTTAAGTGCTGGTTTTGCCCAAGTTTGATTGCCTTCATTTCTTTATGTGCTTGCTCGTGCCAAGTCTTAAACACGACAGGTTCAAAAAAACCAAACTCCTGATTGGCTATGCGGTTTTCTAAATGCAGCGCGTGCGCCATCTCGTGCAAGCCTAGGTTTTTCCCCGAGTCATGCTCGATGTAGCCCTGGACGAAGCTGGGCCATGACAACACAATTAACTTCAGCCTTGGGTTGACCTCCCCTTTGTGGTAGCGATTGTTGATCGTCGAATAGTAATCATTGGGGTATACCAGCACCTTGCTAAAATGTGACAGATACACATTGGGTAACCCAAAGGTCAGCTGAGCGGCTGAGGCACTGATCAGCACTTTTACTTCATCCGTGATCTGCATCCCCCTACCCACAAATTGCTTGGTATGGAGAAATCTAACCAGCTTGCGCTCAAACCGCTTCCGGTCCTCGGCAGACAGGTATTGATAGTAGGTGAAATACTTCTTGAGTATTGCCCGGTAGGTCTTTTTGAGCGGCGGTAACTTACCAGGAATTTTGATGCCCAGATTGACCCTTCCAGTTGCCTGAAGCACATATAGCAAGGCGAGGCTCATGAAAAGGATCAGAACATACTCGCCAATGACTATTTGCAAGTGTTCAGCCTGATCCTTCATCAAAAAGAGTATCTACAGCTGCTTAAGCAGGTTGGTCATGGAGGTAGACTCACGAAGTTCCGCCTTCAGCTGAGCCACAGAAATTCGCTTCTGCTCCATGGTATCACGATTTCTTACTGTGACTGCATCATCATCCATCGAGTCATGATCAATGGTGACACAGTAGGGTGTGCCTATGGCGTCCTGCCTCCTGTATCGCTTGCCAATACTGTCTTTCTCCTCGTACTGAAGGTTAAAATCAAACTTGAGGTCTTCCATGATCGCCTTGGCCTTTTCCGGTAGGCCATCCTTTGCCACCAGGGGCAAGACCGCTACTTTGACTGGCGCCAAAGCAGGTGGAATCTTCATCACTGATCGTGTACTACCGTCTTCAAGTGTTTCTTCTTGTAGGGCACTACTGATCACTGCCAAGAACATGCGATCCAACCCAATGGAGGTCTCCACCACATAGGGCACATAGTTTTCATTGGACTGAGTGTCGAAGTATTGGAGCTTCTTACCAGAATGCTGTTCGTGACTCTTAAGGTCAAAGTCTGTGCGACTATGGATGCCCTCCAGCTCTTTGAATCCCATCGGGAATTTGTATTCAATATCGCAAGCGGCATTGGCATAGTGCGCCAGGTTCAAGTGATCATGGAACCGGTAATTTTCTTCGCCCAGCTGCAGGTTTTTGTGCCATCTCATACGGTGCTCTTTCCAGTACTCGTACCACTTCATTTCTTCGCCCGGCTTCACAAAAAACTGCATCTCCATCTGCTCAAACTCGCGCATGCGAAAGATGAACTGGCGTGCGATAATCTCGTTTCTGAAGGCTTTCCCGATTTGAGCTATCCCGAAAGGAATTTTCTTTCGGCCTGTCTTTTGCACATTGAGGAAGTTCACAAAAATGCCCTGGGCGGTCTCCGGGCGCAGGTAGATTTTACTGGCACCTTCTGCCAGGGAGCCCAACTCTGTAGAGAACATCAGGTTGAACTGACGAACATCTGTCCAATTCTTTGATCCACTGACCGGATCTGCAATACCCACCTCCTCTATCAGTGCTTTGAGATCATCCAATTCTCCCGAATCCATGGCTGTTTTCAAGCGACCATTGGCCTGATCTATTTTTTCCTGATTAGCGGTCACCCTTGGGTTGGTCGCCCGAAACTGTGCCTCATCAAAGGCATCACCAAAGCGTCCTTTGGCCTTTTCAACCTCCTTGTCAATTTTCGCATCTATTTTGGCCACATAATCTTCAATAAGGTTATCAGCACGATAGCGTTTTTTGGAGTCCTTATTGTCAATCATAGGGTCGTTGAAAGCGTCCACGTGACCCGAGGCTTTCCATGTCGTCGGATGCATGAAGATGGAAGCATCAATTCCAACGATGTTCTCATTGAGGTGTACCATGGATTTCCACCAGTACTCCTTGATGTTATTCTTTAACTCTGAGCCGTATACTCCATAATCGTATGCAGCACTCAGTCCTTCGTAAATCTCACTTGAAGGGTAGATATAGCCATATTCTTTGGTATGAGCTATTATATTTTTTAATGGATTATCGTCAGTCTTCGCCATGGCCGCAAAGATATATAAAATGCTATCTGAACGGTTCTCTAGGCGAATATTTGGGCTATTGATTATCTTTATCAAACGATGCATTCTAATCATCCAGTCTGACTAAATATGAAACCGTATAGCTCCATCATTAACGACCCAGGCATAATGCTTGGAAAACCGGTGATCAAAGGCACCCGAATTACGGTAGAGTTAATTCTCAAAAAACTCGCCGAAGGCATGTCCACTCAGGAATTGGTTCTGGCTTATCCACAACTGAGTGAGGGGGATATTTATGAGTGTTTACGGTATGCTTCTGACACCATAGCCAATGAGGAGATCATCATGTCATGATTCTCGCAGATGAGAACATTGATTCGGACATTGTTGCAGAACTGAGAAGCAATTCGATAGAAGTAGACTATATCAAAGAATCTTGTCTTGGCTCATCTGATGCTCAAATTATTCAAATGTCAAAATCCCCGGCAAGATTGATTTTGACAGAGGATAAGGATTTTGGAGAATGGGTCTTTGCCCATCGTGAAGATGAAATCAGTGTTATTCTGCTGCGCTATAGATTTCCTGATAAGGAACAAATCAAAACTAAATTGTTAGAAATTCTCAAAACGCGAGGATTAGAGCTTTTCGGCAAGTTTACCACTATTACTCCCGCAAAGATCAGAATCCGGTCCTTGCCATAATCACCTGGTCAATTATCAAACCTGAGCGTCAGCTCATCCAGGCTTTTGTTAGACCCAACGAAGGTCACCACATCACTGATCCTCAGTCTGGTGTAGCCGTGGGATATGATTACCTGTCCCCCTCGCTTGATGGAAAGTATCAATACATCTGCTGGCAATCGCAAATCCCGAAGCGTAATCCCGTGCAGGTTGGGGTCGAGTACTTCCAGGTCGCGGGTATCCTGATCCCCCTCCATACCGAGGAGCAGAGAAGTAGCCTGTGGTGAGCGCACAAAATGATCCATCAAGCTGACCATAGCCGTTGAGGGGTCGATGATTTTAGCTCCCAGCTTCAAAAAACGATCATAATTCGCGCGATCATTCAGTCTTACAATAACATCACGCGTACCAAGCTTCTCGTAAGCGAGCTCCGCGATTTCAAAATTGACCTGGTCAGAAAGCATACAGACAATGGCTTCCGTCTTGTCTGCATCCATTTCCATAAAGGTTTCGAAATCAATCTTGCTGATATAGCGAACAGGTATGCCATCCGGTTCTTCAATTGAGCCCTGTTTCTTAAACGTCGCTACTTGCACCATCCAGTCTTTAGAGACAAGTTGCTTAGCCAATGCCACAGACTGAGGTTCAAATCCGAAAATAATTGCATCTCTGATGCCATCAAACTCCGGTGTTGAAGCGCGGCTATGATCCTCTCCAACCTTACCCAAAGCCCACTTAAACAGGGGCGGCCCCAGAAACTGATTAATTACGATCACGGCAATGATCACTGTGGAAAACTGAGTCCCCCAGTCCGGAAATTCATTGGCTACTACCGTAGAAAGACCCAGGGCCACACCTGCTTGTGTGACGTAGGGCATCCAGCCAAGGTGACGATAGTTCATAGGATCACCCGCCAGCGTGCCGCCTACGTAACCTCCCAGCACCATTGTGATCAGTCTGATACCAAAAAGAATCAACGCCACGAACCAAACCACAAAAAGCACATCGATAGACATTGATGCACCAGTGAGTGTGAAAAATGCTACATAGATCGTCGGGCCGGCATCATGCAATATTTTTAGAAACTCCGGCCTGTACTTTGTGTAGTTAGTAACAAAAACACTGGCAATGATGCAGATAAGTAATGGTTCCAGTATCACTTCATGTCCCCAATAGTCCATGGTTAGTGATCTGAACTCTCCCGAAAATAAGTAAGCAGAGTAACCCAGAAGCAGAACAAGTATCAACTTGTACATCGTCCCGAATTTTTGCGATAGCACCAATGCGATCAGTCGACCCAGTACATAACCCAGGCTGGCGGAGAGTAAAAGCTCAAGGATAATCACCAGAATATTCCAAAACTTGAATTCATCACCATCGATCAAAGTTTGAGCTATGGATAGGTTGATGGCGAAGAGGATAATCACCAGGAAATCCTTGAGTACTGTGACTCCCATCACAGTCTGGGTGAATGGCCCTTTTGCACGGACCTCATTGACCACAGCTATGGCAGAGGCAGGAGAACGAGCTACGAAGATGGTGCCGGTAAGTATGGCCACAGAGACCTGGGCGGGTACACTCATGCCTGCCATATACTCGATGTATGGAGACATAAAGAAGACCCCAAGACTACCCAGCACGAAGGTCACTACCAACTGACCAAAAGTATTCCACTTGATACTTTTGATCCTGGACCGCAGCTCCCTCAGATAAAGCTCTGCCCCCGCCGCAAACGCAATAAAGGCAAGGGACATCTCATTGATAAAGCTCAGTTTTTCGCGAGAGACCACAGGGATAAGCCCAAGGACATAGGGTCCCGCCAGTATCCCGGAAATGATAAGCCCCGTGATTAGCGGTAGCTTAATTCGCTGAAAGACTTTAGCTATCTGATTAGCCGCTACAGCAATTACCAGAAACCCTCCAACGAGGATAATAAGCTCCTTATGTTGATGAAAAAAATCCAAATACAGTATGCTTCAGTGTATTAATATTAAGTCGTAATTGCCTCAATTGCAATGTATACACTTCAGGCTTCACCTCACCTTTGCTAAGTGGCTGTATGCCAGCCGACATAAGTTTTCCATATATTGGGATATTAACAACCCCCCTGAAAAATGTGCGTCTTACAGCCTATGAGGTATTTCAATATTGTCTTTTTGCTAATCGTATTACTAGGCTGTTCCAACGTGGCGGTGACGCAAGGTGGTGGGGCGCCTGTCTCACATGAGATCTGGGATTCACTGCTCAAACAGTATGTAACCAAAGACGGCTTTGTAGACTACAAGGGTATACAAAGTGACCAGGAGAAGTTTGATAGCTATTTGAGGTTACTCGAAGCAAATCCTCCAAATACAGCGACCTGGACCGAAGAGGAGCAAATCGCCTACTGGATCAATGCTTACAACGCCTACACGGTAGACCTGATTCTCCAGTACTATCCGGTGCAGAGCATCAAGGATATAGGAAGCACCATTCAGATACCCTTTGTAAATACGCCCTGGGACATCAAGTTCATTAAGATAGGTGGTGAAGAGTATGACCTCAATAATCTTGAACATGGTATTCTACGGGAAGATTTTGAAGAGCCGCGCATTCATTTTGCAGTCAACTGCGCCTCATATAGCTGCCCGGAGCTAAGGGCTGAGGCCTATACCGGGGAGAAGCTGGATCAACAGCTGGATGAGCAAGCCAGGATATTCATCAACGATAGCAGGAAAAATCGCATTACTCCTGAGAAGGCCGAGCTCTCAAAGATATTCAGCTGGTACAGCGGTGACTTCAACGATGATATGTCCGTAGAGGAATACATCAATCAATACACCGACATCAAGATCACCGAATCGACCGATGTGGACTATATGGATTACAGTTGGGAGCTCAATGACCTACCACAATAATGGTGCAGCCCCTATGTGGGGCTAGCTGGGTTTATTTTACCCCCTGCTCTATAATTTTGATTTCTTCGGTACTCAATCCATAAATCCGGTAAACCTGCTGATCGATGGCCGTCTCAGCGGCTACAATCTGTGACTGGAGAGTGGCGGATTTGTCTTTGCCTTCCTTGAACAGGTCCAGCCATTCTTTTTGCTCACGCTTCGGAATGGTAACCCCAGACTTCCCCAATTCTGTGATCACATCGATAAACTCTATCGACCATAGATCTGATTTGAGCTTGCCGCTTAGTGCGAGTTCAGTTGGATAGTTGGCTAAAAGTACCTCCAGATAGTTTTTGATACTATTCGTCCACTCACTTTTGAGGGCTAACAAACTGTCGACTTGTTTGGAGAAATCCGCTTTGTCCTTTTTACTGGCCGTGGCTATCGGAAATAGCTCAATCTTATATTTTTTCCAACGATTGGTCCCCATTCCTGTCGTCGTTCCGATAAGGTGAAAATACCATGCGGATAGCCGAGAATTAAGAATTCCCAATATGAATTTCAGATCGCTTCCAGTAAGTAAAAAGGTAGTGGCTTCCTGATAATATTGACCATCATCGTATGTGAATTTAGGCTTATCAGAAATCTCTCCCCAGATGATTTTGGGCTTATCAAACTCCTGCCAGTAGGCAATGGAATCCTGTGTTTCAAACCATTGGTGGGAAGTCTTCTTACGTGATCCTTCCCTGCCACTCTGCTCCAGTCGCCTTTTGCCAAATGACAACAGATGCTTTTTGACAGCCGGATATGACTCTATATCAAGGTGAAGGCTTGGAAAGGTCGCAATGATATAGAGCCCAGGGTCTATGAAACTATAAGCGGAGATATCTCTCCCGCGCAGGATTGGCTTGATGATATCAGCACTATTCGGATCTTTACTGATCAACCTGGCCCTTGTCTCAGCATCAATTATGAAAGCATCGTTGAAACCAGTCAAGAATCCCCTATTGATTTCTGCCTCCAGTTCACCAAGCTTCGCGCCCGCCTTTTCAATTTTTTCCATTAGCCTCGATACACCTGCATCTTCGATCACCCATGGCTTGCCATCAGGTACTTCGTATTCAAATGATCGCTGCTTGATATAGGCCCCCAATGATTCGCTGTGCTCCAGGTTCCTGAGCCGGGTGACTTGCAATGGCCTTTGGTAGGTTGACTTTTGTAGTCCCAGGATGCAAGACTCCACGGTGGCATCTTTGAAGACTTGCTTATCCTGAATGTCCACCAGCGTAAGCGGTTGGGTGTTAGTGCGCAGATATTTGTGCAGCGGTTCACCGTAGGTCGACCTAAGCCATGAGTTGGAGGTGATGAAGTAGAGATAGCCCTTCGGTGCGAGCATTTGGACACCCAGTTCGTAGAACAGCACGTAGATATCAGTGGATTTGACATAGGTGCTATATCCACCTTTCTCAAAATAGGGTACCCATTCTTTATTTCTGGATAATGAAAAATAGGGAGGGTTTCCCAGTATAATATGAAACCCACCTTGCCTGAGAATTGGCTCAAAAGATACCTGCCAGTCAAAAGCGTCATCCCCGGCATATTTCTTTTGAGAGACAATGCTATTGCCTTGCCTGATGTTGTCGGTAAGGTCAGCCAGGCTCTCAGTGCGATTGGCCGTCTTGAGCCAGAGGCTCAGCTTGGTGATCTCTACCGACTCGGGATTGAGGTCTACGCCATAGAGGTTGTTAAGCACTATGGATTTCTTGATTTTCCATTCGTCGCGCAGGCCATTGCCAAACGGGTTCAGTTCATCTATCAGGCGCGTCTGTAGCGGTGTAGTCAGGTTGGTGAGCTCTTCCCTGAGCGTCTTCCACTCCCCGTACAGATAGTCAAATACCTGCGTAAGGAAAGCCCCCGATCCACACGCCGGATCAAGTACTTTGATGGTGGACAGCACTTGCTCATACGCCTGATAGTAGCTCACCAAAGTATCTATCGTCCTATTCTTTTCCTTGCCAATACCTATGTAGTCTTCTATGTCGGGCTCTGGTAGTTCGTCGATCCCCATGTCTGCCAGTATTTCGCGCTTTCGGTCGTCCAGCCAGCTACCCACCGCTTCCTGTACCATATATTTGGTGATGTAGTCAGGTGTATAGTACACCCCGTCTTTTTTGCGCTTGCTGAGGCCTGCCTGATCTATGCTCTTGACCTCACCCGCCAGTATTGGGTTTTGGCGCTGTACGTATGACTTTAGTTCCTCCAGGTCTGAGATCGACTGCTCGAAAATATGACCGAGAATGTTTACATCAAGCTGACTATGAAAATCATAATCGGAAGCGAACCTGACGAACGGTTCGATCTGCTCATCAGTAATCCTAAGGTTGTTGATCACCTCATCAGGACGGAAAAGGCCCCCGTTGAAGGGCGGGATGTTCTTGACCCGATAGCCCTTGTCCAGCGCATCGAACAGATGAAGTATCTCTCTCCAAAAACTACTGTTCGACTGATCAAAACTTCCACGAGCTGACTCGTCAGCCTGCTTGAGCACATTGCCTACCAGGTCAAGATCACGCACAAAACAGATGAATATAATTCTATCAATGAGCTTTTGCGTACTGGCAAAGAGTTGCTTCCAGGGTACTTCTGGGTTCCCTTTGAGCAGGGTGAAAAACAAAGTGCTACGATGATCGTGATACGCACTATAAAATTCATTGGAGATCGTCACGCGCTCCTTCTGCCGCTCGCCGTACAACGTCTCTATACGTGATGCTCCGTGCTCCAGAAATAGCTGCCCATAGGCACAGTAGAACAGAAATTCGTCTAGCTTATTATGGGGTTCACCCAGATCGCTCAGGTTGAACTGGTGGTACTGGTTGATGTCATCGGCGCGATAAAGCCTAAGCTCCAGCAGGTTAGTGACCATCACCCACTTGCAGCTACTGCCCACCCGATACGAGTAGCCAAATGCCTGATCGACGGGAGAGCCACTAAAGTCTTTTCTATTTTGTTTTTTGTCGAGGTTGACCTGCGGGCCTTTGATCTCGACCACCATCCGCACATCTTCTATCAGCTCGTTGTTGTGGTCGGTGGAGAAGTAGCCGATACTTGCGTCAGGCTTCTTACCATCAAACTGAGTCTTCAGCTCTTTTTCAAGATGCCACTGCTTTTGATCCGCCGACTGCTCATCGTCATATCCAAGAACCGTAACAAAGATATCCTTGATAAAATCGTCCTTGATACTCTCCTCTTTGCGCTTTAATATGCGGCCTTTTTCTATTAAGCCTTTCCATTTTTTGATCACCGCCTTTTTACCTTCCAGGTCGGGTATGCCCTGGACATAAGTAGCGATGTGCTGCCGCTTGATCTGGTGTTTGGGAAGGAGCATCCACTAAATTACATGGAGTCCATGAGACAATTGTAGTTACCAGATGCTTTTAGTGGACCGGGAGCCAGAAAACAACAGCTACAGTCCGACAAATACCCCAAGCACTTTATCTTGGGCTAAAATTCGACCTATGAAAAGTGTTTGTGTCTTCTGTGCTTCTAGTCGAGGTGCTGAGCCCTTCTTTATTGAGCAGTCTTATGCGCTGGGTCAGTACCTGGCGGAAAACGATATTAGACTGATCTTCGGAGGATCAAAGGTGGGTCTGATGGGTGAAGTGGCCAGGGGGGTAATAGAAAATGGCGGTCAGGTGACCGGCGTTATTCCAAAATTTCTTGCCCGAAAAGAGGTGGCACATGACGGCATTCAGGAACTCATTACGGTAGAGACCATGCACCAGCGCAAAACGAAAATGTCTGAATTGGCTGAAGGTTTCATTGCCTTGCCCGGTGGTTTCGGAACATTGGAAGAGCTATGCGAGATACTGACCTGGGCCCAGCTACAGCTCATCAAAGCTCCGGTCGCCGTACTCAACTGGAAGGGCTACTACACGCATCTGGTATCCCAAATTAGCAGAATGATGGAAGATGAGCTCCTCAAGAAGACCAATGCTGATCTATTGATTGTCGGGGATGATCACAAAGAATTGATCCCTGTCATGAACCAATACGAGCCCCCTCAAGAAAGCTTCTGGGCTAAGCTGGATCTTACGTAGTTACAGCTTCACGTGCTGGCTGTATTTGTGCTCTCCTTCGCTGCTTCCAACATCATTAATCCAATCAAAAAATTCCAAATACCTTCAACAACGCAGCAACACCACCCAATCCAAGTATGGTATAAACAGGGATAACGATCGCTTGAATGTTCTTCATGATCTTCAAGCGTCTGGACGACTCTTGATGAAGAGCTTTCAATTCGCCGATCAACTCATCATGTTGCCTCACCTTATCTTCAATCTTCCTATGATGAATATAGTGAATTATACGCTGAAACACTCATTCTGATATACTTCCCTATAGGTCTGCGGATATAAGTTAATTCTACACCAGGCAAGGAAAAGGGGACTATAGCTCGATACGCTGACCTGTCTTTGCACTCTCTTTGGCAGCCTCTAGTATTTCAACGACGAGCATATTATTCTCAAGTGAGGATAAGTCGAAGCGCCCCATCTCAAGGTTTCCCCTGATTATGGCCGCCATATACGCGAACGGGTCGTCTAGCGGCGCATTCCTTTCATCAAGTGTAAGCGACATGGGCTCCTCGCCTTCTGCGTACTGGTAAGTGAGTTCGTTGCGATTGTGCACCAGGATCTGACCGGAAGCGCCGTAGATTTCCATGTCCTTCCGAGAAACGGGCCAATTCCAGCTAGCCTGAATGATCGCCTGGGCTTTGGGGTACTCCAAAAGGATCGTGGCTTCATCATCCACCTTGGGATAGGTATCCGGCTTGATTTGCTGAGTCAGCGCCATTACTGATAAGGGGCGCGCTCCGTCCATGAGCCAGGTAGCCAGATTCGCACCATAGCAGCCAAAATCAGTCAAAGCACCTCCACCGTTTTGTACTGGATCAGTCAGCCATTCCAGAAATTCATCGTTAACGCCTATCTCTTTCGGGCCGGGATGACCATCGTGAATGACGAGTTTTCTTAGTTCACCAACATTCCCTTTTTCCACTTCATCCTTCGCCCAAAAGTGGGTCGAATACCATGTGGTTTCATAATTTGTCAAAAGAAGGACACTGTGTTTCTCGGCCAGCGACTTCATTTTCACAGCATGCTCGTTGCTGACAGCCAGAGGTTTCTCGACCATGATGTGTATGCCCTTTGGCGCACAATGCTCTACAACCGCCAGGTGCTCATAAATGGATCCAAATGCCGTCACAGCTTCTGGCTTGGTAGACTCGACCATTTCTTCCATGGTAGGATACCATAGGCTCGGGTTCAATCCATGTTGGGCGATGTATCGGTCGGCGAGCTCCTTGTTCGGCTCGGCTATGCCTACGATCTCGACATCTCCTCTGTCCGGTCGGCCCAGCAGCCAGTGGACATGCGTGTGCGTGAGGCCTACAATTCCGATTTTGAGAGATTGTGATTTCGCTTGAAAACTGACCATCCAGCAGGTGATTATTAAAAAGGTAAGTCGAATCATAATTCTGTTATTGACATCATAAGCAATATAATCACGTCAGCTGAAGGCTAATTTCTTTTTTGGTCGGATTTTGAAGCTCCGGATAATCGCTCTTGGCAATACCCCGTAGACACTAAAATGAAGTTTGATCGGTGCACTGCCCATATGTCCCAACACTGACATCATTTTTACTAACTTGTCTTCCAGCCCAACGTATCTAAATCTGAACAAGCGCCAACTCTATGAAAACACTAATCTACCTCTCCATTTTATTTGCTGTAACCGCTTCATGCAGTCCCGAAAGGCAGAAGATGATAGAAGAAGAAAAAGCTGCCAGTGCTGACACTTCACAGATATTTATCGATAACGCTATCATCGTTCATGGCGGAGATAGGTTTGTAGGTCGTACCATCGAGTTTGATTTTCGCAAAATTCACTACAGCGCTATACGGACAGCTGACAAGTTTATCTACACGCGCACATTCCAGAGTGATAGTCTCGGCTATGTACAAGATACCCTGGTGAATAGCTCAAACTTCACAAGACATAGAGACGGACAGTTACAAGAGCTAAGTGAGGAATGGCAAAGACGGCTTGGCAACTCGGTCAACTCGGTACTTTATTTCACCCAGTTGCCTTTTGGTCTCAACGATCCCGCAGTAGTGAAAAAATACCTTGGTGAAGCGACCATCAAAGATGAGCCATACCACAAGATTCAGGTTACTTTCAAACAAGCCGGCGGTGGGGAGGATTTTGATGATGTCTACATCTACTGGATCCACAAAGACGAATTCACCGTCGACTACCTGGGATATGAGTTTAGTGTCGATGGCGGGGGCACGCGATTTAGAGAAGCTATTGATCGGCAGGTCATCGATGGCATCATCTTTCAAAACTACATCAACTACAAGGCTGAGGATAAAGACACCCCTATCGGGAAACATGATGAGCTTTTCAACAAAGGCGAACTGCTTGAGCTATCGCGAATAATCAATACGGATATTACGGTAGTACCTAATGAGTTACTTTGATAGGTTGATGTAATGCAAAACCGTTGAAACGGCTGTGAGAACCACCGACTCCAAAGCCACGGGTTTAAACCCGTGGCTTTGGAGTCGGAATGGAAATGGTTTCAACCATTCCAGAAGAGGAGATGAACGGTAAGCCACTGACTTCTACCCCATTCTGTCACAACAAATTCAGGAAAACTACCTTTAGCTCTTTGACTTCTTTGGCCCCAAAGCTCTGATAAAGACAATCAAGCCAATCGTGAACATCGGGATACTGAGCCACTGCCCCATATTGAGGGGAATATCAGCCTCCCAGGCCTCTTGGTTTTCCTTGACAAACTCATCCAGGAATCGCAACGACCAGAGCATCATCATGAACAGGCCAAAGATGAAACCATCATTGAGCTTGTCCCGGTGGTAGTACCAAATATGGGCAAATAAGAAGAACATGATCAGGCAATAGAAAGCCTCGTACAATTGTGCGGGGTGCCTGGCTATGCCAAGCGTGTGTATTTCAGCATAGTAGTGACGTTTTAGTTGATAAAAATCCACAATTAGTGGTTTGTCAGGATCTTCATAAAGATGGTCACTGGCTTCTTTGTAGTTGATAAAGGCATTTTTGACACTCGTCTCTAAGTAGTCGACCGTTTTAATTTCGTCAATCGCCAGTCCACGCTTATACTTAATAATAACCTTCATGGGGACATGGCCAGGCTGCTCTGCTACCGCCCTACCCCCTCTTTCAAAGGTGACCTCTTCGATATTCTCACCGCTGCGATAAGTCAACAAGTCCTCGACATTCTTTGCGAATACCACTCCAAAGCCGCTATCGGTTGGCATACCGAGGATTTCAGAGTTCATGAAATTACCCATGCGGATACAGGCTCCTGTGATACAAGTCACTATCGCAATCCTGTCGAGAATCCAGAGGTATTTGATCTTTTGATCTCTGGCAAAAAGCCAAAGTGCGACAAGCATACCAATCGCACCCCCGTGACTCGCCAGTCCACCCTTCCAAACTTTCAATATCTCCAGCGGATTGGATAAATAATAGCCGGGATCATAAAATAGGCAGTGTCCAAGACGCGCACCTACCACTACCGCAATGACCAGATAAAGTGTGATTTTGTCGACAGCCCTTTCGTTCAGCCCTTCTTTGCGATAGACGAAAAACATAATCTGCTGGCTAATGATAAAGCCAAGGGCGAAAAAGAACCCGTACCAACGTGGCACATCCAGGCCGGGAAAGATGTTGGGATCAGGACTCCAGATCAAAAAAAAGGAAAGCATAGAAGACATGGATCAGTATTTTCTCCAAAAATAGGGTGTCAATATCATTAATACGGTAAACAACTCTAGTCGGCCGATTAGCATCAAAAACCCCAAGAAAACCTTACCGGCTTGTGGGATATGAGCGAAGTTGTCAACCGGACCTACAGTGCCAATGCCAGGGCCGATATTACCCAGACAAGTCGCTGTAGCTCCAATAGCCGTCATGAAATCTACTCCAAGTAGTGCCATGACCAAAGAGCCGAGGGCGAAGATACTAATGTAGATCATGATAAAAGCGAGGATGTTGAAGGTAATGTCCCGGCTCACCGCCTGTCCGTTGAATCGCACGGGAATAATTGCCGAGGGGTGAAGCTGGCGCTTGAGCTCAAGAAAAGAGTTTTTGATCAGTATAATATGCCTTACGAGCTTCACCCCGCCGGCGGTAGAGCCAGCAGACGCGCCCAAAAACATCATCAGAAAGAAAAGTACCGTAATAAAGCTAGTCCATTGCGTATAGTCAGTCGTAATATAGCCCGTCGTAGTAATCACTGAAACTACCTGGAAGAGGGTGGTACGAATAGTCTCTTCCACACCCATATCTGCGTCGATAAAAAAGAGCGTGGTAGCAATCAACACGGTCAGGGCTATACAGACGCCAAGGTAATATCTGAGCTCCTCGTTTTTGGAAATTTTGGCCCAATTGGCCTTGAGGATGAAATAAGCCACCGTGAAATTAGTACCAGCAAATAGCATGAATACGATGATCACGTACTGGATAAATGGAGAGGTGAAATAGGCAATACTGCTATTCTTGGTTGAAAAACCTCCGGTTGCCATGGTGGTCAATCCGTGATTGATGGCATCATAAAAGCCCATGCCACCAATCCAGAGCAGGACTGTTTCGGTTAATGTCAAGCCCAGGTAGATCAGCCAAAGTCGCTTTGCTGTTTCCTTAATTCTGGGCTGTAGTTTGTCAGGCGAGATGCCAGGTGCCTCAGCGACAAAAAGCTGCATGCCTCCAATGCCCAATATGGGGAGTATCGCTACCGCCAATACAATGATTCCCATGCCACCAATCCATTGGGTGAGGCTCCTCCAAAAAAGTATGCCTTTGTGCACGGCTTCTATATCTGTGAGGATACTTGCCCCAGTAGTGCTATAGCCCGAAACAGTCTCAAAAAAAGCATCTGAAACCGATGGGATTGCCCCACTTAGCAGATAAGGCAGCATTCCAAAAAGAGACATGGCCAGCCAACCACCTGTCACGATGAGGTAGCCATCCCGCTTCTTCAGTTCTTTGGAGTCGGGGTTTCTGGTAAGGAAATAAAGCAATCCCCCAAAAGCCAAAGTAATCGCTCCGGCAGAAAGTATTGGCAGAAAATCCCCCTCTGAATAATAGATGCTGAAAGGGATACAGAGCAACATAAAAGCCCCGTTGAGCATCAACAGAAGGCCCAGCACATTACCAATTACGGGATAGTTAAATCTCATTTGAAGAAGCTTTCCACCTTGTGGATACACTCGGGTCGAGACAATACGACTACTCGATCTTTAGGCTGAAACATAAAATTACCTCGGACGGTGTAGCCCTTGCCATTACGAATGACTCCTCCCACGATAGCTGTCTCGGGAAACTCGATATTCTGCAACTCGTGTTCAAGGATTTTCGACTGCTCTTTCACCTCAAATTCCAGAATCTCGGCATTCACACCATGAATAGAGGTTAGGTTGAGCACCTCTCCTTTTCTGATATATCGGAAGATAAAGTTGGCCGCAATCAGCTTTTTGTTGATCATGGTATCCACACCAATATTCTGCGAAAGATGGATATAATCCATGTTTTCCACCAATGCGATGGTCTTGCCTACACCGTGATTTTTAGCCACCAGCGAGGAGATGATATTCGTCTCTGAGTTACCCGTGACGGCAATAAAAGCGTCCATATCCTTGATGCCTTCTTCCGATAGGAGCTCTACATCACGCCCATCTCCGTTGATGATCAGTGTATCCGGCAGGCTGTTAGCCATTTCAATGCACTTCTCCTTGTCCTCCTCGATCAGCTTGATATTGTATTTTTTGCTGAGGTTCTTCGCAGTATTATATCCAATCCTGCTGCCCCCGAGTATCATTATATTCTTAATTGGTACCCGTGTCTTTCCAGTCAGATCCAGTACGCGATCAACTCCATCAGGCTGTGCCACGAAATAAGCATGATCCCCTACTTTAAACTTATTTTCGCCGTAGGGTATAATGGTCTCCTGATCGCGCAGAATGGCCACTGTAGTAAAATTGTGGTCTGGGTTGAGATGCGCCGTTTCGGTGAGTGTTTTACCGTTCAGCTCACTGTCCTCCTCTACCGTGATTCCCATCAGAGACAAAGTGCCTTTCTCAAATTCGAAGGAATCAGTCGTAGCAGATTCTTTTAGCAATCGCTTAATCTCACGTGCCGCTAGCGACTCGGGAGAGATGATCTCATCTATACCTATGTCCTTAAGGTCAAGCTTATCTTTCCGATGAAGGTATTCTGTATTCGAGATTCTGGCGATTGTACGCATGGCGCCTAGATTCTTACCGATGATGCATGTGGCTATATTGGTCTCTTCAGACTCTGTCACTGCGATCAGCAGGTCGGCCTTAGCCACCTTGGCCTCCTCCAGTACCCTGAATGAAGTGGCGCTTCCCCGAATCGTACTTACGTCAAGGTGATTGGCTGTATATTCAAGCCGGTCGGTATCCAGGTCGATGATTACAATATCATGCGCCTCGTAGGCTAGCAACTTTGCGAGATGAAAGCCAACATCACCTGCCCCAGCAATAATAATCCTCATGCAATTTTGCAGCTAGTTATAAGCGTGCAAATATACGAAAACTACTACCTGTCCAATGTCGGGCTTGCTATTTTTCGATGAGCTGGGGTGTTGTCCATTCTGCTACCACATTCAGATCATTAAATCATCAGGAAGCCAGTATCTTTAACCAATGCCTCAGACACTTCATATTCTCAATGGGATGTCCTCCCTCACTATTTTCAACAAGAGTGGGATCGAAGGAGAAGCGATTGCGTGGAATGAGATACTATGTGAGGGCCCCTCCCTACCGGAAATCTCCAGCCCCGGGCAGGAGGTGCTGCGCAAAACCTACACCGAAGATCAGTTTTCAGGGCATGACTATGATGAGATCGTCTGGGGTATCTGGGATTTTTTGGCTGGTGAAAACCATTTCGACGAAATCGTTTGCTGGTATGAGTACGATCTGTTTTGCCAGATCAACTTTATGGCTATGATCCATTGGTTGGCAAAAAACCGGCCTGGTGATAAAATTTCCATCATTTGCTCTGGTGTAAATGTCTCAGGTAAGCTCAAAGGCCTTGGTGAATATGTGCCTGAAGACTATCCAAAATTTTATCAAGGCAGGCAGCTACTGACATCCTCTCAAAAAGAACAGGCTTCAGCAATCTGGCGCATATACTGCTCCGGTGCGCACGATCAACTTTTGTCATTTTCACGAGCAGCAGATTTACCTTATCTCGCTGAAGCTATAGGAGCCCACCTTCGCAGATTTCCATGGACGACAGATCACCTCAGTGAACATCAACGGCAAATTTTGAGTTGGATAAGGGATGGTACTACATCGGATAGACAGCTGGTCGGCAAATGCCTTCGAAACAATGGATTCTACGGTTTTGGTGATCTGCAATACTTCAATATGATCAATGCATTGACGCCTTGCATTGACTGGAAAAATGGACAATTGACTCCATATGGTTATTCGTTAATAGAGGGCGGGGGCGATATCGATCAGCTTCCCGCATCAACCTACGGAGGTACTTCATCGAACCAATTCAGGTATGATCCTATCAAAAAACAACTGATCACATGGCCACAGTAGAAGTCTTCCTTTATTCGCTTATTGCGACGCTCCTTTTCATGTCAGTCTTCTACATAGTAGCTGTCTTCAAGGACGACTACAGTATTGTTGATGCGGCGTGGGGCCTAGGCTTTGTAGTGATTAGCAGGGTCAGTCTGGGCACATTGGATGAGGTCACCACATTCCACTTTATTGCCAATATACTAGTGTTGATATGGGGACTTAGGCTATCAGTATATCTCTGGTCTCGCAATCGCAAAGTAGGAGAAGACTATCGATATCAAGCTATGCGCAAAGACTGGGGCAGCAGTCACCGCCTGCAAGCCTTCTTCAAGGTCTTCATGCTGCAAGGGATACTCATGTGGGTGATCTCCTTCCCGATCATGATGATCAATTCCCAAGTCGATCCTGTACCTATTAATGACATTGTCCATCACCTCGGACTGGGGCTGTGGCTGATCGGCCTTATCTTCGAAGTAGGTGGTGATTGGCAGTTAGCAAGGTTCAAAGCTGATCCAGCGAACAAAGGCTTGGTCATGGACAAAGGCTTTTGGCGCTATACGCGTCACCCCAATTATTTTGGAGAGACCGTACTTTGGTGGGGGTTTTTCCTATTCACCCTCACTAGCATCGATGACCTTTGGACGATCATCGGACCTCTACTTATAACTTTCCTCCTGCTTAAAGTCTCCGGGGTAGGTCTGCTCGAAAAGAAATTGGGTAAAAATGACAAGTATGCTGAGTATCAACGAAAGACCAGCGTATTTTTTCCGCTACCTCCAAAGGAATAAGGATTACTCTCCTGTGATGAGGTAGGATCGCCAGCCAGTAGATACTTCCACTCCAAGCTCACTCTTTATCTGGATAGCCAGTGTGAAGTTGAGATACCTAAGCCCTGAGCCAGCGCTTACTTACCAGAATTCATCTTCTGAAAGTAGACCTTGGTTGCTTCCATCACTTTTGGCGCTAGCAACACGGCTGAAATCATCGTAGGAAACGCCATCAAACCATAAACCATATCAACAAAACTGACGACTACTGCCAGGCTGGAAACCGATCCGATTAGAATGAGTATGATAGTCCAATAATTGAACAAAAAGCTCCACTTGACGCCAACCATGAAGGCCAGGCATTTTCGACCGTAGTACGCCAATCCAAAGAGCGTGGTGAACGCGAAGGTCAATACACAAATCACCAGGATATATGGGCCAAAGCCCGGCATAGCCATTTCGAAGGCTTGGGCGGTTAGTGTTATTCCGTTGCTTTCTGTAGTCTGCCAGACTCCTGTGATCAATATGGCCAAACCAGTCATGGTGCATACAATAATCGTATCAACTACAGGTCCGATCATTGCCACCAAACCTTCCCGAATCGGCTCATCAGTCTTAGCTGCTCCGTGCATCATAGGTGCGGTACCTATTCCTGCCTCATTGGAGAAAGCTGCTCTCCTGGCTCCTGTGATGATCAACGCACCAACGGCTCCTCCCAATGCAGCATCTGCTGTAAAAGCATCTGTTATAATCAACCCTAATGTGGGCAGTATCTGAGTATAGTTGATGAGCATAATGTACAGGACGCTCGCAACATAGATGATGACCATAAATGGCACCATCTTGCCCGCCACTGCACCTATTCGCTTGATACCTCCGAAGATCACGACTGCCACTAAGATGGCGATCACCACTCCCTGGATAAAGTTATTCATGAAGATATCTTCCCCCACCCAGCCATTGGGTTGCATGACCACATCGTTGAAGACCTGGACGATTTGGTTGGTTTGGAAGATTGGCGTCATGCCAAAGAAGCATGTGATGGCGAAGAAATAAGCCAGTGGCATATACTTTTTACCCAAGCCTTCTTTGATGACATACATTGGCCCGCCTTGCATCACGCCTGCTGAGTCCTTGCCTCGATACATCACGGCCAGAGAGCAGGTAAAAAATTTGGTGGCTACCCCGAAAAAAGCACTCACCCACATCCAAAATATTGCCCCAGGGCCTCCAGTGGCAATCGCCACAGCCACACCGCTTATATTGCCCATGCCAATCGTAGCGGCCAGATGACCTGAAAGTGCTTCAAAATGACTGATCTGGCCGGCACTATGCTTTTCGTCATACTTACCGCGGATGATGTCTATGGAATGCTTGAAGTATTTGAAGGGTAAAAACCGTGAATAGATAGCAAAGAAGATTCCTCCTCCAAGGAGTACTATGAGTAGTGGAGTGCCCCAAACGAAGTTGGCACCTTCGACAATCAGGTTTTCTAGCATGCTTGTATATTGGTTTTTCCCTAGCGGTCAAAGATAGTAGAAACTCCGAGCTGCCCCCTGGAGCTATGACTAGCGGTAAAACTAGACGCGCTTAAAAAAAGAATCTACGAATTCCTTCTTATTAAACACTTGCAGGTCGGTAACTTTTTCACCCACACCGATGTATTTGACGGGGATTTTGAATTGATCGGAGATTCCGATGACTACACCTCCTTTGGCTGTGCCATCCAGTTTGGTGATGGCAAGGGAGGTGACCTGCGTAGCTTTGGTAAATTCTTGTGCTTGTACGAAAGCATTTTGGCCGGTAGAGCCATCAAGTACGAGCATTACTTCATGTGGCGCATCTTCAATAAACTTTTGTACCACTCGCTTGATCTTGGTGAGCTCGTTCATCAAATTGACCTTAGTGTGCAGTCGCCCTGCGGTATCAATGATGACTACATCGGCTCCCTCTTCGACACCACGCTTCACCGCATCAAATGCCACACTTGCCGGGTCCGTATTCATACCGTGAGAAACTACAGGTACACCTACACGCTCGCCCCAAAGTATGAGTTGATCCACGGCTGCTGCACGAAAAGTATCGGCCGCTCCTAAGATGACTTTCTTACCAGAATTCTTAAACTGAGCAGACAGTTTACCAATAGTAGTGGTTTTACCCACACCATTAACACCTACTACCAGGAGTACGTAGGGTTTCTTGTCCGCGGGAAGATCGAAATCCTTCAAGTCCACGATATTGTTTTCCGATAGGAGGTCGGCGATCTCCTCTCTAAGGATCTCGTCAAGTTCCTCCGTACCCAGGTATTTATCTTTCGCGACCCGCTCTTCGATCCGCCGAATGATCTTGAGTGTAGTATCGACACCAACATCCGAGGTGATCAGCACCTCTTCCAACTCATCCAATACCTCATCATCAACCTTCGTTTTGCCAACTACCGCTTTCGATAGTTTTCCAAAGAAGCTCTGCTTGGACTTTTCCAGCCCTTTGTCAAGCGATTCTTTTTTCTCCTTTGAGAATATCCCGAATAAGGCCATGATGAATTTGGTTTAAGGTGGACTAACAAAAAAAGTCCCTTACAGGGACTTTTACTACTTCTTTAAACACAAGTATCAGGATTACTTGGCCAATACTTCCTTTACCTGATCTTCCGTTACCATTTCTTCTCTAAAGGTATAAGCGCCTGTCTTATCAGACTTTACAGCCTTTATTACCTTAGCGTATTTGATTCCGCCTTTTTGCTTTAGCGATGCAACTACTTTCTTTGCCATGGTTACTTAATTTCTTTGTGTACTGTTACTTTCTTCAATACAGGATTGTATTTCTTAAGCTCAAGACGCTCAGTGGTATTTTTCCTGTTCTTAGTAGTGATGTATCTTGACGTACCGGCCACACCTGTTTCTTTGTGCTCAGTGCACTCAAGTATTACCTGTACTCTATTACCTTTCTTAGCCATCGCTTGGTATTATTTATGATATTAAACTAGTACGTTACCTTCCTCAGCAGCTTTCTTCAATACGGCAGTGATACCATTTTTGTTGATCGTGCGAAGGGCAGTTGTAGACACCTTTAGAGTGACCCACTTATCTTCTTCAGGGATGTAGAATCTCTTCGTGTGCAGATTCGGATAAAACTTTCTCTTGGTCCTATTTTTGGCGTGAGAAACGTTATTTCCAACCTGTGGACGCTTACCTGTTACCTGACAAACCTTAGACATTTCTGTTGATTTTTTAAAACGGACTGCAAATATCGTAAATCCGGTTTGATTTACAATAGGGCGGCAATATATTAAGCTACTTTTTTTGATCCTGGAAGCCGTATGGGCAATGCTTGCAGCCCGACTTGCAGCAATAGCCTCTTTTGAGATGGTACTTAGCAGTGAATACGATGAAACCCTGCTCATTGAAATAGTACTCATCCTCAGACAATCCCCTATACCCTGATTTTGAATTTTTCCTTGTCATTTCCTTGCTGCCCTCCCAAACTGCACCCATTCGCAATTGTTCGAAAATCGCCTTGAATTTTAAAATCAGGGCGATTTCATTAATTTTGAGGCTCATTTTGACATAAACCTACTTTAAACAGAATAGACATGATTCACAACGTAGCGACAAGCAAAGAAGCGATGCAATTGGAGGATAAATATGGTGCGCATAACTATCATCCACTGCCCGTAGTACTCTCCAAAGGCGAGGGTGTGCACTTATGGGATGTTGAGGGAAAAAAATATTTTGATTTCCTTTCTGCTTATTCTGCGGTGAACCAAGGTCACTGCCATCCGCGTATTGTAGGTGCGTTGAAAGATCAAGCCGAGACACTCACACTAACTTCCCGTGCCTTCTACAACGATGCGCTTGGCAGTTATGAAAAATACATCACCGAGTATTTCGGATTTGACAAGGTGCTTCCGATGAATACTGGTGCCGAAGCTGTAGAGACAGCCATCAAAATCTGCCGTAAGTGGGGCTATGAAAAAAAGGGCGTACCCGAAAACGAAGGGGAGATCATCGTATTTGATCAAAACTTCCACGGTCGAACCACCACTATCATTTCTTTCAGCAGTGATGATAATGCCAGGAAAAACTTCGGCCCCTTCACGCATGGTTTTGTCAAGATCCCATACAATGATGTCGAGGAGTTAGCGAGAGCGCTCAAACGTCCGAATGTCGTAGGTGTACTCGTTGAGCCTATCCAGGGAGAAGCGGGTGTGAATGTGCCCAATGAAGACTTCATACCGACTATTGGTGAGCTTTGTAAAAAGCATAACGCCCAATTTATCGCCGATGAGATACAGACTGGCATAGGCCGGACGGGAAGTTTCTTAGCTGTTTGTGGTAACTGCAACTGTGAAAACCACTGTGAGCGACAGTCCACATATACCAAGCCTGACATGCTCATCTTAGGTAAAGCTATCTCGGGTGGTGTATATCCGGTCTCGGCTGTACTAGCTGATGATGAAGTCATGAGCGTGATCACCCCCGGTACACACGGCTCCACATTTGGTGGTAACCCAATCGCCTGTGAAGTGGCCCTGGCCGCACTGAGGGTCATTGATGATGAGCACCTCACTCAAAATGCTCGTAAACTTGGAAAAATATTCAGAGAGCGAATGGGCATATTTGCGGAGAAGTCCAGCCTTGTAAAGCTTGTCAGAGGCAAGGGCTTACTCAATGCTGTATTGATCAACGATCATCCAGATAGCTCTACCGCATGGGATATCTGTGTAGCCTTGAAAGATAATGGGCTGCTTGCTAAGCCTACTCATGGCAACATCATTCGCTTTGCACCTCCGCTTGTCATGACCGAGGAGCAAATCCACGAATGCTGCGATATCATAGAGCGTACTATTACGGAGTACGAGAAAGCCAACGCCTAAATGACGGATCGGCAATGGATTATACTGGCGCACCTGGGCACTCTGCTCGGGTACGCCGTGGCTTTTGGGACTTTCATTGTCCCGTTGGTCATCTACCTGTCCAAAAAGGATGAAAATGAAGAGATCACCCGACATGCAAAGGCCTCTCTAAATTTTCAGATTTCCATGGCCATCTACATGATCCCTGCTATTTTCTTTGCCTTCATACTTGTAGGCATTCCTTTCCTTATTTTTCTGGTAGTCACCAATCTGGTTTGCGTGGTGGTTGCGGCTATCAAGGCAGATCAGGGCGAGCTCTTCAACTACCCGCTGACTATTCAGTTTATTAAGTAGCATTTTCTATTTTTATGGAATGGGGGTAGAAGAAGATAAAAGGCTTCAACTTGAGACACTGCTTGCCGACCACAAGGAAGAGCTCTTTCTAACTAAAATTGATTTAGAGAAGTGCAGGACAGAAAACATTGCTTTGAAGGTGTTTATTCAAAACCTATATGAGAGTTGTGAGGGAGTTGAAGATCGTGAACTCTCCCTCGTAGATGTTGTGAACAACCTTAAGCAGAATATCCAGGTATTCTCAAAGGCGCATCAGATACGATTGTAGGCTGCCGAGCATAAAAATTAGAAATACGGCACTTTCTTACTAGTACAGCTTCAATTCCTAACTTTAGGGTATGAGACCTGCCCTATCAATACTATTTTTTGTACTGCTGTTAGCACAAACTACTCTTGGAAACGACAACCTAAGAGCGGAATTCAAGGAAATTCTTGAAGAAAATCCACAAGCCGCTCAGGCATATTTACTAACCATTGAAGATCAACTGATAGAAAAAGATAGCTCGCGACTATTGGGCGCTCTCTATTTTGCGCTAGCTGAGAAATACGAACTGAATCTGTTCAAATACGATAGTGCTGTCAGTTTCTACAACAAAGCCAGAGATTACTACGCTCAAAGTGGAAGTACGGAGTTTGTCGCACGATCAATTCAAAACAAAGGTCTGGCCTTACTAAGCGCCGGAGACTTTAATTCAGCGATCACCTCGTTCAAAGAAGCCCGAGTGCTATTTGAGGAGGCTGCAATACTTGACATGTTTTTGGGGATGGACAATAATATTGGTCAGGCGTTTTCATATTCCGGACAGTTTGATTCAGCTAAATTCTACTTTTTAAAAGTCTTGCTCTCATGCGACTCAGTCCCCGGACAGCATTGTCTAAACGCTCAGACCAACCTGGGAATCGTCCACATGAATATGGGAGAACCAGCAATGGCTGAGAAGAACTATAAAGAAGTACTGCCCGGATATATTGCCCTGAAGGATACTCTCCAAATTGCTAATGTTTATAATAACCTAGCGGGTACACACTGGGCAAGGTCTCAATTCGATAGCTGTATATATTACCTTGAATTAGCTGAAGAGATGTATGAGGCTACTGGCAATCTGGGAGCACTTAACTTCTGCTATGTCAACTTAGGGGCTCTGAACGCTGATATAGGGAATTATCAAGAGGGCCTCTATTATTCTACTAAGGCTATTGATGTATCTAAAAGAGTTAATAGTACGGACAATCTGATTAACGCATATATCAATGCTGCCAAACCGGCATATTATATTAATGATAAGTCGGCGGGATATGCCTATTTGGACTCTGCTGTAGCGATAGCGGAAGCGGATAAGCTACTGTTTCATCTGACGAATATTTATAAGTCAAGAAAAGAGCTAAGCCTCTTAATCAGTGACTTTGAATCAGCTTTTCAAGCTCAAAGCTTGCAACATGCGTACAAAGACAGTCTAAGCTCTCAAGAAAACCAGAAGGCAATTGCTGAACTGCAAACCAAATATGAAACGGAACAGAAAGAGCAACAGATAGCATTGCAGGAAGCCCAAATTGCAGAGCAACAGGCTCAGCTTCAGCTCAATCTCATTTTTATCATAGCTTTAATTGTAGTGGTCGTCTTAGTTGTTGCGGTAGCGCTGCTTAATAAAAGTCGCGCCAAAAAACAGCAGGAGTTGCTCTTAAGAGCTGCCGAACTTCAACTCAAAGAAGCTCAAATCGAATCTGCAATCGCTTCTCAGGAACAAGAGCGAAAGCGATTTGCCCGAGATCTTCACGATGGGTTTGGGCAGTTTATCTCGGTACTTAACCTCAACCTCAAATCACTTGAAAAAGGAGCTGACAATAGAGAAGAAGTGTTTGAGAACAGTGCTACAGTGCTTGATCAGATGTATCGTGAGCTTAAAACGATATGCTTTAACCTAATGCCAGAAACGCTCATCAAGCAGGGAGTTGTGAATGGCATCAGGGAGTTTTCCGATAGGATCAGAACCACAGGTAAAATAGCTATAGAGGTAGATACCTTCGGGATGGAAGATCGGCTGGCAGATCTTCACGAAATCTCCATCTACAGAATCACTCAGGAATGGGTTAATAATATTATAAAGTACTCTGATGCCACCAAAATCAACATTCAGCTCACCAGAGATGAATCGGAAATCACATTGTTGATTGAGGATGACGGCACAGGGTTCGATCAATCACTTTTGACCAATGGAAAAGGTAATGGTTGGAGGAACCTTAATTCAAGGGCAAACCTGATCAAAGGAGAGCTGGAATTGGACACCAGCCCGGGAATCAAAGGGAATACTTTGATATTAAATGTACCCATACGGATGGCCACTCATGTTCCAGCCTAAATTCGAGAAATCATGATCAAACGGATGTTTACAGTCGCCATGCTCTCTTTCTTCACATTGAATGGAGTCGTGGCGCAAGTCAGTTATGACAGTCTACAGTCAATTAAAAGTCTGGCCTTTAGCTACCCTGATTCTGCTAAGCATCTGGCTCAGCGTATTTTGGCTTTGGAAGATGTGGACAGCATCACAGCGAATACCTTGAGCCTACTCGGAGTAATTCATAGACTTCAGGGTGATTTTAATGCTGGTATTTTGTATGCTGACAGTGCCATCACCTATGGAATAGAAGATGTCAATGCATCGGCTTTTCTTAATAAGGCGGTATGCTTAAGATACATGGGACAGTATGAGGAATCCACTAGTCTGGCCCTGGCCGCTGTGGAAATCTACGAGCGGCTCGGACAGTTGGATCAGGCGGCCACTGCCTACAACAACCTGGGAGTGATATCAATGTATCTTGAAGACTATGAGGCAGCACTGGACTACTATCAAAAGTCATACAACATGCATCTCGGTTTCGACAATCTGAAAGGCCAATCGGAAGCTCTGAATAACATTGCGATAGTCTATGCCAATCAAGGTGACCTGGAGTCATCGGAGGTTAATTTTAGAAAGTCACTTGTGGTCGAGCAACGGCTAAATAATAGAAGGGGTCAGTCTGAATCACTTTTTAATATTGGATCAGTCAAACAATACAAAGGTGATTATGACAGTGCTCTGATTTATATCGAGCAATCACTTAAGATCGACAAGGAATTTGGCGATCCTCAAGCCATAGCTGCTGTTTTCAACAATTTGGGAGAGATTGCTATGGAGGATGCCCAATACCAAAAAGCCAAAATGTATCTTGACAGTAGCCTCTACTACAGTAAAGCCGCTCAGTCTATTCATGATATCGAGAATGCCTATTACAATCTCTTTAAAATGTATGAACTACAGTCTGATTTTGAAAAAGCCCTGGACAATCATATCAATTATGTGGCTTACAGGGACTCTATATTCAATACCGAAAGGGTAGCTGCCGTCAGTGAACTACAGACAAAGTACGAAACTGAAAAGAAAGAGCAGCAGATCGCATTGCAGGAAGCCCAAATTGCCGAGCAACAGGCTCAGCTTGAGCTCAATCTTATTTTCATCATTGCTTTAATAATAGTGGTAGCCCTTATTGTTGCGGTAGCTCTACTCAACAGAAGTCGCGCCAAAAAGCAACAAGAGCTACTGCTACGTGAAGCTCAGCTCCAACTCAAAGAAGCTCAGATCGAATCAGCCATTGCTTCTCAGGAACAAGAGCGAAAGCGCTTTGCCCGAGATCTTCACGATGGATTTGGGCAGTTTATCTCGGTACTTAACCTCAACCTCAAATCACTTGAAAAAGGAGCTAAAGACCCGGAGCAAATATTCGAAAGCAGTGCAGAGGTATTGGATCAAATGTATCGAGAGCTGAAGGGTATCTGTTTCAATCTAATGCCCGAAACATTGATAAAGCAAGGTATCGTCAATGGCATCAAGGAGTTTTCCGATAGGATCAATGTGGCAGGCAAGGTCTCGATAGAGGTGGATACTTTTGAAATGGGCGAGCGATTGGAAGATTTGCAAGAAATCTCGCTTTATCGAATCACTCAGGAGTGGGTCAACAACATTCTCAAATACTCTGACGCTACCCGAATCAACATCCAACTGACCCGCGACGAGTCCGAAATCACACTAATGATTGAGGATGATGGTATGGGATTTGACAAGTCCCTCCTTACGAGTAGCAAAGGCAATGGCTGGAAGAACCTCAACTCCAGAGCCAACCTGATCAAAGGAGAGCTGGAACTGGACACCACAGTTGGTATCAAAGGAAGCGCGCTTATTCTCAATTGCCCGGTCAGGCAACCGCAGGAGTTGGTGGCTTAGTTTATAGCCAAATCCTGCTCGATTAACGTGATACACTAATATTGATTACCATTGGGTAACCAAAGTTTAGTGGTATGAGAAACGTTCGTCTGAGTATAGTAATCGCCGCTGCTTCATTCCTTTGTGGATGGCCCGCTCAAAGCCAAAATATCGATAGTCTTGAGACGCTACTTACTCAGGAGATCGCCGATACTACAAGGGTCAACATCTTGACCAGCATTGGGGAAAGTATGCGCTATTCCTCATCAGAGAAGATGTATCGCTATAGCACTGAAGCAAAAAACCTGGCTTCAAAAATTGGATATGACAAGGGCTTAGTCAAGGCGCTCTACAACCTCACCACCTATTTTGAGTCCTACCGGAATGACGATTCCGTGCAGTACTACTTCAATACTGCCATCGACCTGGCACAATCCATCGATGATGAGGCCACATATGTCTCGCTAAGAAATGCTTGGGGTCTGTATCTGGTATCCAAACGAAGGTTTGGCGAGGCACAGGAGATATTTTATTCTCTGCTAAGAATTCATGAGGAAGCTGGAAGTGATTTTGGACAGCTCCGGTCATTCAACAATATCGGCTTGGTATTTATGGAGCTCCATCAATATGAAGAGGCTATCAGCAACTTCAAAAAAGCCTTAGTCAAAACCAATCCACCTCACCCGGTCGTGCTCAATAATATCGGCTCATGCTATGGAAGTCTCAATGAGATCGACTCTGCCATTCACTATATCGACTGGGGAATCCGGAGATCTCGTGAGGCAGAAAACCTACATTCCTTAGCCAATGGGCTGCAGATCAAGGGGGACATATACATGTCACAGGCGGATTATCAAAAGGCGCTGGAGCTATTTCTGGAATCAGAAGAAATCAGGAGCCAGGTGCCTAACCCCGCCATGCAGGTAGCCGACTTCACTAACATTGCTACCCTATATGCGAAGCTTGGTGAACCACAAAAAGGGATCGGGTATGGGCAGAAGGCCCTGAACATGACGATAGACAACAAGCTCGATTACAAACTCGAGAACATTTATTTGGCGCTAGCTGAAAACTATGAAGCAGCGAATGATCACCAAAACACGGCGCTGTACTACCACAAATGGGGCCTTGAGAAAGACTCCTCCTATACTCAATCACATACCGAGGAGTTAGCCGAGCTGCAAACAAAATATGAAACGGAAAAGAAAGAACAGCAGATAGCACTGCAGGAAGCACAAATTGCTGAGCAGCAAGCGCAAATCCAGCTTAACCTCATCCTGATCATCGGGTTGGTACTTGTCGTACTCCTGGTCATAGTGGTGGCACTCTTAGGTAGGAGCCGGGCCAAAAAGCAACAAGAGCTCCTGCTACGTGAAACACAGTTGCAACTCAAAGAAGCGCAGATCGAATCTGCATTATCCTCCCAAGAACAGGAGCGAAAGCGATTTGCGAGGGATCTTCACGATGGGTTTGGACAGTTTATTTCGGTTCTGAACCTCAACCTTAAGTCCCTTGAAAAAGGTAATAGTAATAAGGAACAGATTTTTGAAAGTAGCGCTGAAGTGCTCGACCAAATGTATCGTGAACTGAAAACCATCTGCTTCAATCTCATGCCGGAAACCTTAATAAAACAGGGAGTAGCTAATGGCATCAGAGAGTTTTCGGATAGGATCAATTCTGCTGGTAATACGATGGTAGAAGTGGACATTTTTGGTTTAGACGAGCGCCTGGAAGACATTCAGGAAATTTCACTTTACAGGATTACCCAAGAATGGGTAAACAATATTCTGAAATATTCGGACGCTAACAAGATCAATATCCAGCTGACCAAAGATGAATCTGAGATTACGCTGATGATTGAAGATAATGGTGCTGGGTTTGACCGGTCACTGCTGACAAGTGGAAAAGGTAACGGGTGGAAAAACCTCAATTCAAGGACAAACCTGATCAAAGGCGAGCTTGAGCTGGATACAACTCCCGGAATAAAAGGCAATACACTGATCTTGAATGCCCCGGTGAGCCTTGAGCCAAAAGCCGCGGCTCCTATTTACTAGGAGCGGCTATATTCGCTTGTCGAGCAAGTGCGAAATAGGTAGATTTCCGCATGGATTTTACCAGCAAAAAACGACCAATTGCCCTTCTACTTCTATATACATCCTTCACATATTGCTTTTCGCAACTTTCAGAGCAAGACTCCTTGCTGGCAGTATACAAAAACCAAAAGGGAGCAGAGCTCGTGCAATCCCTGAATGACCTCTCATGGATCTACAAAAATATTGATGTCGACTCATCGATGCTCTTTGCCAGGATGGCGCTTGAAGAAAGTAAACTGCTGCAAGAGGATATAGCAAAGGCCTCCTCTTATAATAGTATCGCCAGCGCCTATGAGGCCAAAGGACAACTTGATAGCTCCCTGGCTTACCACAACAAGTCACTTACCATCAAGCTAGAGTACTCAGACTCAACAGCTATTGGCAATACCTTGAATAACCTGGGAATAGTCTACGATGAGATGGGGCAGCATGAAAAATCCTTGACGCATTATTTTGATGCCTTGAAATACTACGAATCGTCAGAGCGTGATCCTTACAAGATTGCTATGGTACTTGGCAATATTGGAATTGTACTTAAAAAACAGAAGCAATATGAAAAAGTGTTGTCCTATTATCAGCGCGCCCTGTCCATATATGAAACTGAAGGCTCAGATTTTGGAGTTGCGGTGACCACTGGAAACATCGGTTCATTGTACATACAGCTCAAGCAGTATGAGGAATCCATCAACTACTCAGAGCAGTCTATGGCACGATACAGAGAATTGGGCTACCGCAGGTACGTACCTTATGCAATGCATAATATGGCTATTGCCTATGACAGTCTGTCTATGTTCGAAAAGGCCGAGTCCCTCTATCGCGAATGCCTGGAGCTCCACTTAGAAAATGAAAATAACTATGAGCTCGCCAGTGTCTATACCAACCTGGCATACAATCAATTCCACCAAAGTAACTACCAATCAAGTGTCAGTCTGGCTGACCAGGCACAGCAATATGCAAAATCCTCCAGCAGTCCGGAGTTTCTGGTAAGGGCAATGAAAATACAAGCCGAAAGCTACGCCGCACTGGGCCAGTACGATCAGGCCTACCGTCAGCTATTCACTTCGACCGTTGGGCAGGATAGTCTCTTTGAAAAAGACAAGACTCGAGCCATAGTAGAGCTCGAAACCAAATATGAGACCGCTCAAAAAGAACAGCAGATTGAGATTCAGCAAGCGACTATTCGGGAAAAAGACTTGGAACTAGAGCGTGATAGAATTTTACTATCCGGTTCGGGGGCGGTGATTTTATTGGTAATTGGCCTGGCATTTTTGACCTGGAGAAAGGAAAAGTGGAAGCGTGAAAAAATGGCGGAAGAGGTAAGAGCGCAGCGCGAACGCGATCAAATGACGGCTGTGATCTCCTCTCAGGAGAACGAGCGAAAAAGATTCGCTGCTGATATTCATGATGGGTTCGGCCAACTCATTTCGGTACTAAAAATTAACCTCTCCAGTCTTGACAAGGTTGGTGATGGAAACAATGGAGCAAAAACTCGACAAGAACTCTACGAGGGCTCGGTGAAAATCATCGATGAGATGTATGCCGAACTGCGCAATGTCTGTTTCAACATAATGCCTCAGACTTTGGTGAAGCATGGATTACCCGCTGCGCTCAAAGAATTTGCCGATAGGTTGAATGCTACGCGGAGCATACGCACCGAGGTACTGATCTATGATATTGATGACCGACTCGAAGATATCCAAGAGATATCGCTGTATCGAATCACTCAAGAAGTCGTCAACAACATCCTCAAATATGCTGAAGCCAGTAATATAACCATCCAACTAACGCAGGATGAATCTGAGATCACCCTGATGATCGAAGATGATGGCAAGGGCTTTGACCCACAGGTGATGAAATCAGGGAAAGGTAATGGTTGGAAAAACCTAAACACCCGCGCCAACTTCATAAACGGGCATTTTGAGTATGATTCCACACCAAGAGTCCAGGGTAGCACCTTCGTGATGAATTTACCGGTAGGTAATTCTACTAATAAGCCGGATACCGTGATGCACGGATAACTAAGTACGGCGAGGCGGGGATTACGTGAACACTGTGCATCATCTAAATTCCCCGTATGAAAATTTCAGGGTTTCTCAGAAATTTCAGAACTTCCTCGTCGAAGCATATGAAGACAGTATTCCTCGTCGATGATCACGCCATCCTACTCAATGGGCTGGTTTCAATACTCAAAGAAAATGATGACTTTGACGTGGTGGGCACTGCCGGCAATGTTGAGGATACCCTCATTTTCCTTCGCAGTAAGCAGCCTGACGTGCTTATTACGGACTATAACCTGCCGGATGATGATGGGCTGACATTGGTTCGTAAGGCGAAGCGACTCTATCCCGATATGAAGATCATTGTGCTGAGCATGCACGATGAAAGCCATCTGGTCAAGGAAATACTCAAAGAGGGGGTAAATGCCTATGTACTTAAAAAAGACTCAGAAAGTGAATTGGTGCAAGCGCTGTATGATGTGAAGAACGGCAAGACCTTCCTGAGCAATGAAATCAACAAAATGCTGATCCAAAGCCTTCATGGATCAGATGAGCAGCGGCTGCTGACAGAGCGCGAACGTGAAATCCTGAAACTGATTGCCAAGGAATACACCAACAAGGATATCGCCGAGTCATTATTTATAAGTGAGCGTACCGTAGAGACGCACCGAAAAAACATCTTTCGCAAGACAAAGACCAACTCCCTGGTTGGCCTCATCAAATTCGCCTACGCGAATAACCTCATATAGCTGAGCAGCTCCTTATGAAGCTGAGCGTCATTATCCCTACTTATTTTGAAGAGGATAATATAGGTGCGCTACTCGACTTCCTCACTCGACATCCAAATCATGAGGAATTTGAAATCATTGTAGTAGATGGTGGCAGTCAGGATGATACATGCGATATTATTGCCCGATATCCCGGCGTAAGATTACAAAAAAGTGGAGTCCCTTCCAGACCGATCCAGATGAATCTCGGTGCTGCCAATGCCACAACCGAGGTTCTTTATTTTGTGCACGCAGATGTAAGACTGCCACGGAGTTTTCCAGGAGATATCACAGAGAGCCTTAGCAGTGCACCCGCTGGCGTCTACAAGTATCGATTTGACTCGTCGAGTTGGCTACTCAGGATCAATGCATTCTTCACGAGGTTTCCTATGATGTGGTGTCGCGGTGGAGATCAGACGCTGTATATCACCAAGGCCCTTTTTGAGCAGCTTGGAGGTTTCGATGACTACTACTGTGTCATGGAGGACTTTGACCTACTTACCAGAATCAAAGCGGTAACTCGCTTTGTCATCATGCCTGATGAGGTGATTGTGTCCGCACGTAAGTACGCACACAACAACTACTTCAAAGTTCAGTGGATCAACTTTAGGGCCTTTCGCAAATACCGGAAAGGCGTCAATCCCAAGGAGATCCGTCAGTTCTACAAAGACGCCCTTAATCTGGAACACTACTAAATCATTCACCATGAACACTATTCTCACTTTTATACTGCCGCTGATTGTACTGGTTTGGCAATCGCCCAAAGTCACCTTCGAGGTGATTGATACTCATACCGATGCTACGTTGATAGCCATGAGTTCAACCGCAGAAACGCTTTGGCTCAGTGGGACGAATGGCACCATCATGAAGTCCAATGATGAAGGTCTTACATGGTCTGATAACTTATGGACAGGCCCCGACTCATTACAGTTTCGAGACATCCAGGGGTTGACCGAGGGTAAGGCGGTGGCGATGAGTATAGGCACGGGTGAGGCTTCACAGATTTTCCTGACCGCAGATGGGGGGAAATCCTGGACGCGCAGCTACGTGATGACTCATCCGGATGGCTTTCTGGACTGCATCGACTTCTGGGATGATCAGCGAGGGGTGGCTTATGGCGATTCTTTTGATGGCTATCCTTTTATCCTACGCACCGCAGATGGTGGAGGGAGCTGGGCTCGGGTCTTACCAGAAAATCTGCCCAAAGCATTGGAAGGTGAAGGAGGTTTTGCATCGAGTGGCACCTGCGTCACCACCGCAAGTGGTGGACGAGCCTGGGTCGGCACTGGAAACGGATCATCTGCCCGCGTCATTCTGACCGAAGACTATGGACAAACCTGGAAAGCTATAGCAAGTCCGCTGATTTCTCGTGAGGCCGCCGGCATCACCTCAATTGACTTTACCGAGGAGGGGTTGGGGTTTATTACGGGTGGAAACCTTAGTATGATGGAACAATACACAGATAACTGTGCTGTCAGCAGAGACAATGGACTTACCTGGGAGCTGACTTCCTCGCCAGTTACCAAAGGCGCCTTGTACGGGTCATCTATCGCCAGCACCAATGGACAAGACTACTTCTTTGTCAGTGGACCAAACGGAATCGATTATTCATTCGATGATGGTAAGTCCTGGCAAAACCTGGATACCGCCAACTACTGGGTAGTCCACTTTGATTCCGGTAGGTCAATCGGATGGGCGTCCGGAAAAAACGGTCGCTTGATCAAAATTAATATT
Organism: Cyclobacteriaceae bacterium; assembly: GCA_965229505.1. Classification (GTDB taxonomy): domain Bacteria; phylum Bacteroidota; class Bacteroidia; order Cytophagales; family Cyclobacteriaceae; genus UBA6059. Next base: position 2,175,851 of record OZ245881.1, on the reverse strand, counting down.
GGGGAATAGTGCCTGCCAATCACAGACGATTGATCTCACAAGAGCACTTGATTAGTTAACTTTGGAACCTATGAGAAGGCCAAGAAGAAATCGCAAATCTGCAGTCATCCGATCGATGGTGGAGGAGACCCGGCTCTCCAAAAAAGACTTTATCTATCCACTGTTTTTGATCGAAGGAAAAGCTAAAAAGATAGAAGTAAGCTCTATGCCGGGCATTTACCGATGGAGTGCCGACTTATTACACAGTGAGATCGAGGAGTGCCTAAAGCTTGGAATCAAAACATTTGCGCTCTTTCCGGCGATAAGTGAAAACCTCAAAGATAAGCTGGCCAGTGAGAGCCTAAACCCTGATGGACTGTATCTCTCTACCATCAGGAATATCAAAGAGAAGCTGCCCGAAGCGTGCCTGATGACGGATGTGGCGATGGATCCATATAGTAGTGACGGTCATGACGGTATTGTTGAGAATGGTGAAATCCTCAATGATGAGACGCTGGAGATATTGGGCGAAATGGCCGTAGCACAGGCTGATGCCGGAGCGGATATCATTGGCCCGTCGGACATGATGGATGGCCGGATCGGTCATATCCGAGAGGAGCTTGATGACGCTGAGCACACCAATGTGTCAATCATGGCCTATACAGCCAAGTACGCAAGTGCTTTTTACGGGCCATTCCGTGATGCACTGGATTCCGCACCTAAGGCTGGAGATAAGAAAACTTACCAGATGGATCCCGCCAACCAGCGTGAAGCCATTATCGAAGCGGACCTGGATTTTGATGAGGGAGCTGACTTTTTGATGGTGAAGCCAGCCTTGGCATATCTGGATGTCATTAAGCTCCTCAAGGAAGAATATGAGATTCCGATAGCGGCTTATAATGTGAGTGGTGAATATGCTATGATCAAAGCTGCTGCTGAAAAGGGTTGGTTGGATGGTGAGGCGGCTATGCTCGAATCTCTGCTTAGCATCAAGCGCGCCGGAGCGAGTATCATCCTCAGCTATTTTGCGAAGGAGTTCGCTCAGTTATAACAAATTTTCCAAATCCAACTCAAAACCAGTTACCACCTTATTAGCGGATATTTTGCACTTGAATGAGTCGATGGTGCTTTCAACTTTGCCCCTGCTATAGATCCAGACTTTCTTATCTACTGGGTCAATCAGCCAGCCAAGAGAAACGCCATTATCCATCCAGTGCTTCATTTTGTCTTGAAGGGTTTGAATTTGATCAGTTCTGGATCTTATTTCAATGATGAAATCAGGAGCAAGGGGAGGGAATTTTTCTTTCTGATCTTCCGATAAGCCTTTCCAACGCTCATTTGAAACCCAACTTACATCGGCTGATCTCATAGACCCATCTTTGAGTATAAAACCACCGGAGGAGTCAAATACGACTCCTTGCTTTGTTTGCTGGTTCCAATTGAAAAAAACAGCCGTTATCGCCGCATTAATTATTGATGATTGACCTCCGGCTGGTGACATAATAATGATATTTCCATGCTTGTCCCTCTCAATCTTTGATTCCTTGTTTGATGAACATAGCTCAAAAAGCTGATCATCCGTCAAAGAAATCGTATCAGGCACATTTAGTGTGAAGAAAGACATAAGTGAATTTAATCAAATAAATCCTCTTCCCTTTCAATCATCAGAATTGACGATTGGGGTACGATAAAGTACTTCTCTTTTTCATATTGGATTTCGTAGGCGCCAGCTTGCAAGAAGACTGCCAGGTCACCTTCCTTCACCTGAAGAGGCACGTATTTTACTTTTTCCTCATCAGTCTTCCAAGGCTCATCGCTCTCCACAGGAAGGGGAATAGGGTAGCCCGGACCCGCTTTTACTACATAGCCTGATTGGACTTTCTCTTTCTCTTTCACTCCGGGAGGGAGAAATAGGCCACTCTCGGTCTTCTCGGAAGACTTTTTCGGTTTCACCAGCAGGCGATCACCGACTACTATGATATTCTTTAGCTTGTTGTCTGCTGTCAATTCCATATACCTGCCTAATTAAGCTGCAAAAGTAGCCCCAAAAACTTCAAGCTTAAAAACCGTTAGTCAAGGAGGCTTGTTTGTTCGCCGCTTAATTCTGCCTTGTCGAGAAGTCCTTTATCCATTTGCTTACTGGTCTTCGCACCCAATTCTTTTAGACGCTCTGTCTTTCTAACGAGATTGTCCTGACCGTCATACAGTTTTTTTGCAGCCTCTTTATAGGTCTTTTGCGTTTGATCCAGGCTTTTTCCCACCTTGATTAGATCCTCAGTGAAGTTGGTGAACTTATCGTAAAGAGATCCCGCCTGCCTAGCGATTTCCAAGGCATTTTTGTTTTGTAGGTCTTGCTTCCAGATATAAGAAATCGTCCTTAACGTAGCAAGCAAAGTGGTAGTGGACACCAGAACTATATTTTTTTCCAGCGCCCGCTCATACAGTGTCATATCCTCGCGCAACGCCATAGTGAGCGCAGGTTCGTTAGCCACAAACATCATGACATAGTCTGGCTGAGTAATGTCGTACAGATTCTGATAGTTTCGGTCGCCAAGCGACTTGATGTGGGCATTGATGCTGTCCAGGTGCATCTTTAGATAGCGGGCTTGCTCATGCTCATCATCCGTGTCAAAATAATTGGAGTAGGCCGTCAGAGATACTTTAGAGTCCAGGACCAGTGTCTTGTCATCCGGTAGCTTCACGATGTAGTCCAGCCGCTGATTGGATCCATCCTCCGTCTTAAAGTTCTTTTCTTTAAAGTAGTGGATATCCTTTTGAAGACCTGCCCTCTCCAGGATCGTCTCCAGCTGCATTTCCCCCCAGTTGCCTTGCTTCTTGCTATCGCCTTTGAGCGCCTTGGTCAGATTCTCCGCCTCTTTAGTGATCGCTACATTGAGCTCCTTCAGGTTCGTGATTTGTTCCTTTAGTGAGCTATTCCAGTGGAGACTCTCTTTACTCGACTTTTCTACCTTTTCTTCGAATTTCTCAATGCGCTCTTTTAGCGGATTCAGGATATCGCCAAGATTGGACTTATTCTGCTCGGTAAACTTCTTACTTTTCTCTTCGAAGATCTCATTGGCAAGGTTCTTAAATTCCACTGCGAACTTTGCCTGCAAATTGGAAAGCTCTTCTTTCTGATCAAGCAGTTTTTGTTCGAGGTTTTTGTGCTCCGCCGTGATGCTGGCCTTTTGATTTCCTAGCTGGAATGACTTCTCACGCTCCTCCTTCAGTTCGTCCCCGAGCTGTGCTACTAGTTCTGAATGTCGCTGCACCTGCTCCTGAGCTATCGCCAATTGTGTTTTGACATCTGCCAATTCATTTGCGGTAGCATCATCGGCCCCCTTACTCATGGTCAGTCTAGCAGCCAAATACCCAATGACCGCACCTGCTAATAAGCCTATGACCAACAGGCCAATCTCAAGTCCATCCATAGCTCAAAACTAATCAAATTAGAGAGTCGGGTAACCGCGAGTTTCCGATTTGTGACCCACGGGTGAATGAGGAATTATGTACTTTCGTCACATGTGTCTGATCACTTTTGCATGGCAATGCCACAAGGAATATCCACTGGTTGTGCTAGCCAATAGAGATGAATTTTACAAAAGGCCAACTAAGCCCGCGGATTATTGGGAAGATCATCCGCATATATTAGCCGGTAGGGATCTTGAAGCCGGCGGCACATGGATGGGTGTCTCCACCAAAGGCAGATGGGCAGCACTCACCAATCATCGTGACCCTAAATCTATCCTGTCCAATGCGCCATCCAGAGGAGAGTTGACTAGTAATTTTCTTAATTCAGACCTTTCCGTTGCAGAGTACTTATCATCGGTTAAGAATTCTGGTAAGGTGTATAATGGCTTCAACCTACTAGTGGGCGATGCAAAAGAATTAGGCTACTATAACAACGTCAACCATGAGATCTTGCAGGTGGCTCCTGGGGTGCATGGTCTTAGTAATGGGCTGCTCAACACAGCCTGGCCAAAAGTCGAAAATGCCAGGCGTAAACTACAGCAAAGCGTAGAAAGCGATAGGCTCGATTTGAATGAGCTCGTGCAGCAAATGCTCGATCATCAATTGGCTGATGATAAAGAGCTACCTTCTACAGGAATGCCTTACGAATGGGAAAAAGCCTTGTCGGCGATGTTTATCTCTAGTCCTGAATACGGTACCTCTATAACTACAGTGCTCCGTCTCAGTAGTGCCGGGGTTGTAGATTTTGTTGAGCACACACATCCCGTCGGCGGAAGGCAGGAGGCGAAAAAAAAATATCAATTAACTTTTTAGGTCAATAATCCATATCTTCAACGAAATAATACAATCATGAAAGGTATAATAAAGCTGTCGTTTTTGGTCTCAGCATTGATTGGGATGATGTTCATCACCGGATGTGGCGAAGACGATCCCCTGGAGTCAATTTCTCTCAGTGGTCAAATTGGTGGGCAGCCATGGACTATGAAGTATGGGAAAGCAGAGGTAAGTGATTCTGACACTCGAATTTCCGCATTCTTTTTCTCTTCTGAGAGCACTGAAGCTGATCCGTGTGATATTTTTTTCTCCGGCTTCCCAAGCCTTGAAGCTCGGTTGCCAAAAGAACCAGGAGTTTACTCATTGCCTTTTGAAAGTCAGCGAGAGTCAGTAACCTTCCTGCTGGCTGATGGCTCATCCTATATCAGTGAAAGTGGACAAGTAACCATCTCATCAGTTACCGGATCAGTGGTCGCTGGGAGCATGACAGCACGCTTTGATGATGGCAACTTTGCCGAAGGAAGCTTTGCCCTCAACGTCTGTAGCGACGAATAAAAAAGGGAGCTTCTGCTCCCTTAAAATTCATTGGCATTTTTTCTAAGCCTCGGCTTCTTCGGTAGCATATTCACTCAGTGGAATACAGCTACACATCAGGTTTCGATCTCCGTAGGCACTATCGATCCTACTGACCGATGGCCAAAATTTATTGTACCTCAAATCGGCTATAGGAAATACTGCTTTCTCTCTGGAATACGGTAGTTCCCATTTTTCCGCCAGGGCAACTCGCTGCGTATGAGGAGCATTTTTGAGCACGTTATTACTAGGATCAGCAATCCCCTGCTGTACTTCTTCGATCTCAGCTCGAATCTGGATTAGGGCATCACAGAACCTGTCCAACTCTGCGACCGCCTCACTCTCTGTAGGCTCGATCATCATGGTTCCGGCTACTGGGAAACTGACTGTAGGAGCGTGAAAGCCATAGTCCATCAATCTCTTCGCAATGTCCTCTACCTCAATGTCCACAGCTTTGAACTCGCGACAATCGATAATCATCTCATGTGCACTTCTGTCGTTCTTTCCAGTATAGAGCACCTTGTAATGTCCGTTCAGTTTCGCTTTGATATAGTTGGCGTTCAATATGGCCATCTTGGTTGCATTGGTCAACCCTTCAGATCCCATCATCGCGATGTAGGCATATGAGATGGCCAGGATGCTCGTGCTACCATAGGGCGCTGCAGAGATCGCTGAAATCGCCTTGTCGCCTCCAGTCTCTACACAGACATTTCCTGGTAAGAAAGGCGCCAAGTGAGCACCTACACCGATAGGCCCCATGCCAGGCCCACCCCCACCATGAGGAATACAAAAAGTCTTGTGAAGATTAAGGTGGCATACATCTGCGCCGATTCTTGCCGGACTGGTCAGTCCTACTTGTGCATTCATATTAGCACCATCCATGTAGACCTGACCACCATGACTGTGAATCATCTCGCATATCTCAATGATAGCCTCCTCGAATACGCCATGAGTGGATGGATAAGTCACCATAAATGCCGCGAGGTTCTCACTATGCATTTCCACTTTGGACTTCAAATCGTCTAAGTCAATATTGCCATTCGCATCGCAACCGACAATGACCACCTTCATTCCTGCCATCACTGCTGAAGCAGGGTTGGTACCGTGTGCAGAAGATGGAATCAAAGCAATATCCCTGTGCGCATCCCCTCGGGCATGATGATAAGCTCTAATAACCATAAGGCCGGCATACTCACCCTGAGCACCGGAGTTAGGCTGCATAGAAACGGAATGAAAACCAGTGATTTCTTTGAGCCATTGCTCGAGGTTATCAACTATCTCGCTATAGCCCTCTGCTTGATTTTTAGGAACGAAAGGATGAAGATTGAGCTCCGGCCAGGTAACAGGAATCATCTCTGAAGTTGCATTCAGCTTCATCGTACATGAGCCTAGAGAAATCATCGAATGAACCAGCGAAAGATCCTTATTCTCCAATCGTTTCATATACCTCAGCATCTCATGCTCTGAATGGTACATGGAGAAGACGGGATGGCTCAGGTATTCAGATTTTCTGGTAAGCAAGTCAGGCGCATCAAAAGAAATATCCCCGGACAGGCTGACCAGGTCTGTAGCCTCGATTGATAATGCCTCAGACAAAATGTTCATGACATTTTGAACGTCGGCCATATTATTGGTCTCATCAAAAGAAATCCCAATGGCTCCATCTTCGAAGTATCTGAAGTTGGTTTCGTTCTTTTCAGCCACCACCCTCACTTTTGATGCTTGCTCCGCAGTTGTTGCAAGTTTTACGGTATCAAAAAAGTGATCATTAGACTGTTTAAGGCCCATTTTGGAAACTGCCTTATCTAATAGTTTAGCTAAGCCATGCACACGCAATGCGATCTCTTTCAAGCCTTCAGCACCATGGTATACAGCATACATTCCAGACATCACTGCCAACAATACCTGTGCCGTACAAATGTTAGAAGTAGCCTTTTCGCGGCGTATGTGCTGCTCACGGGTCTGCAGTGCCATTCGATAAGCCGGCTTGCCCTCCTTGTCCATGGACACCCCGATGATCCTACCGGGAATCTGTCTCTTGAAGTCTTCCCGTGTAGCGAAGAAAGCTGCATGCGGACCCCCATATCCCATGGGCACACCCAGACGCTGAGAAGTACCCACTACTACATCAGCTCCCCACTCCCCGGGAGGAGTATATAGCGCTAGCGAGAGCAGGTCAGTTGCTACCGCAACAAACACGTCGTGCTCTTTAGCCGAGTCTACGAATGAGCTACGATCAGCAAGTCCCCCGTCATTATCCGGATATTGAATAAATACGCCATAGAGCTCCGGGTCAGTCAAATCAACCTCATTGATATCACCTATGACCAGCTCAATGCCTACAGGCGTGGATCGGGTTCTTAGAATGTCAATGGTCTGTGGGAAAAGCCTGTCCGAAACAAAAAACTTGTTCGCTTTTCGCTTAGCCCCTTTTGTTAACCCATGAAGCATGGTCATGGCCTCCGCGGCGGCTGTACCTTCATCAAGTAGTGATGCATTGGCGATAGCCATACCGGTCAGATCAGTCACCATGGTCTGGAAGTTGATCAACGCTTCCAGGCGACCTTGAGCTATCTCTGCCTGATAGGGCGTATATGCAGTATACCAGCCGGGATTCTCAAGAATATTGCGGAGAATCACTGATGGAACAACACAATTATAGTATCCCTGACCGATGAACGATTTATACAGTTTATTCTTAGTAGCAATACTCTTGAAATGATTCAAAAACTGGAATTCATTCAAAGGTTCTGGTAGATCGAGAGGCTTTTTGAGCCTAATCTTAGCAGGAATTGTTTGCTCAATGAGTTGGTCTACACTGTCGGCTTTCACAGCTGATAACATGGATGCTACATCGGTTGGTGTAGCACTGTTGTGACGGCTCTCAAATGAGACCCGCTGGGTTAAATCAATCTTCATCTAGTACGTGGGAAATCTGTCCGAAATAATCACGCAAAGTTAAATGAAATGTGCAGAAAAATGTTTCGATTTTTCTAAGCGGGGGAAGGTTGAAATGTAGTTGGAGAGTAAGTGATTGCGTTAGAATCATTGGGGAGACCGACAGTCCCCCCAAGATTTTTACAACCAGCTATGGAAAGTGTGGGTGTCTTGCAACGTCCACGTTGCTAAGTAAGGGAATTTTGTATTATTAAAGAAAATAATAGGGGAAATACTTACAATATTTATAGGTAATTCCCCTAAAGTCAAGGTCGGTTTAGCGCCTTCTCTTTCTAAAATCCCTGCTTTTCTTCAGTGCAGGGCGCTTCTTCTTTTCGTGAAAAGCACCCTTGAAATCAGGGTCTGCTTTCCTTTTGACAATATCCATCTCCCTGTCCATTTCCTGCTTTTCTTCTTTTGGAGTAGGGTGGATTTTCACCGTATCCGGTAGAGGGGCTCTTGTGACGGCATTGTTAATTAGTGCTTCAATTCGCTCAAAATGAACTTTCTCAGCCGGATTGATCATGGTAATCGCACGCCCTTCATCGTAATGTCTACCGGTACGCCCTACCCTGTGAACATAATCTTCATAAATAAGCGGCACATCAAAATTGATCACCAGATTAACCTCACGCACATCAATACCTCGGGACATCACGTCGGTCGCCACTAGAATGTCGATTTTATCATTCCTAAAGTCCGCAATAGCGTTGAGTCTCGTATTTTGATCTTTATTGCCGTGAATTACACGGATCGCCTTTGAAAACTTGCGCTCAAGGTAGTTATACAGGTTATTTGCGATGCGTTTAGTTTTAGTAAAAACGATCACCTTTTGATGTCTGCGCTGATCCAATATATGAAGCAAGAGTTCTACCTTGGTTCGGAAGTTGGGCACTTCGTAGGCCACCTGATCAATGGTCTTCACTACAGAGGCCTGCGGAGCAATCTCTACTACCTCAGGAAATTCCAGGAACTCCTCCGATAATCGTACCACCTTTTCGGCCATGGTCGCTGAAAAAAGCATGTTTTGACGCTTAACAGGAATGACCTCCAATAGATTTCTAAGTTGCGGCATAAACCCCATGTCCATCATCTTGTCAGCTTCGTCAAGGACTAATGTCCTGATTTGCTTCACTCCAAATCGCTGCTCACGATAAAGATCCATGAACCGCCCTGGTGTAGCTATGATAATATCCACTCCGTCCTCCAGCTTTTCTCTCTGCAACTTGATACTCGCACCACCGAGCAATCCAACGATCCGCAGGTCCGTGTATTTGGCCATTTTCTTGGCTGCATCTTCTATCTGGGTGGCTAGTTCCCTGGTAGGGGAAAAAATCACTGCCCTTGGATTTTGGCCTTGTGCGTACTTTAGTTTCATGATTAGCGGTAGCACATAGGCTGCTGTCTTACCCGTGCCTGTCTGTGCTATCCCCATCACATCATGGCCAGCCAGACCTAGCGGAATAGCCTTTGCCTGAATGGGTGTTGGAATCTCAAACCCCTCTTCCTCGAGAGCAGACCATAGCTGTTTATTCAGTTTGAAATCGCGAAAGGTTAGCTCCTGGTCAGACATCAGATGGTTTTATTTTAACTTTCACGATAGAAATAAGGCACCATGAAAACACTTATAAAAAACGCAAAGATAGTCAATGAGGGCGCTACCAAAGTGGCGGATCTGTTAATCGACGATCAGCGCATAGCAAAAGTAGATAGCTCAATTTCCGCAAATTCATCAATGAAGGTGATAGAGGCTGGAGGAAAATACCTTCTCCCTGGCGTAATTGACGATCAGGTCCATTTCAGAGAGCCGGGACTCACACACAAGGCAGATATATTTACCGAGTCAAGAGCTGCCGTGGCTGGTGGGGTGACTTCATTCATGGAAATGCCAAATACAGTCCCGAATGCATTGACGCAGCGTCTACTGCAGGACAAGTATGATATAGCGGCCAAATCTTCGCTTGCGAACTACTCTTTCTTCATGGGTGTATCTAACGACAATGCGGAAGAGGCACTAAAAACTGACAAAAAGAATGTTTGCGGCCTTAAGATCTTCATGGGATCATCCACTGGCAACATGCTTGTAGATAATGAGAAAACGCTTTCTCACGTGTTTAAGAATGCTGAACTGATCATCGCTACCCACTGTGAAGATGAGGCGACCATCCGAAAAAATACGGCTGACTTTCGTGAGAAATATGGCGAGGAAGTACCTATCGAAGCGCACCCATTAATCCGTAGTGCTGAGGCTTGTTATAAGTCCTCTTCTATGGCCGTGGAGCTGGCAAAGCAATTTGACGCCCAATTACATATTCTTCATATCTCTACCGCCAAAGAAATAAGTCTATTTGACAATTCAATACCCCTTGCCAAGAAGCGAATCACGGCTGAGGCCTGCATCCACCATATGTGGTTTGATGATTCTGATTACGCAGAAAAAGGCACCTTAATCAAATGGAATCCTGCTGTCAAAACCGCCCAGGATAGAGAGGCTGTATTTCAAGGTATGCTTAACGACAATATTGACGTGATTGCCACTGATCATGCCCCGCATACCTTAGCAGAAAAGCAAAACACTTACTTCAAAGCACCGTCGGGAGGGCCACTCATTCAGCACTCACTTGTTGCCATGCTGGAATTCTACCATCAGGGCAAAATCAGCCTTGAGCGGATTGTCGAAAAGATGGCGCACAACCCGGCCATATTGTTCGATGTTGTCGAGCGCGGATATATTAGAGAAGGCTATTTCGCCGATCTTGTGTTGGTGGATCTGGATAGGCCGTGGAGTGTCTCTACCGACAACATTTTGGCTAAATGTGGCTGGTCGCCATTTGAAGAGCATCAATTCAAATCGCGTGTAACCGACACCTGGGTATCAGGACATCACGCGTGTAAAGATGGAAAACTGAACGACGGCACCACTGGAAAAAGATTGACTTTCGACAGAATCTAATTGTCAACATATTGAGGTAATCATAGCCTTTGAAATAATTGGACTATCCTCTACATTTGCATTCCATTTTACATGGTGGTTGTAGCTCAGTTGGTTAGAGCATCGGTTTGTGGTACCGAGGGTCGTGGGTTCGAGCCCCATCTTCCACCCATCTGGAACTAGCACTCACAGCATTGTGAGTGCTTTTTTTATGTCCACTAGCGCGCTGGTGGTCAGGCCTCCAGGGATCCGCTTAATTTTATTTCCCCGGCGATTTGGCTAAATTCAATCCATGACGGATTGGATCATTATTGGTGTTGCTGTGTACATTGGCTTATCCGTACTCGTCTACTTTATTCAGGAGTATTTTATATTCAAACCTGAGAAGCTTCCTGAGAATTTCGAGTATAAATACGATGCGCCCTTTGAGGAATTGTTCTTTGATGTGGAAGAAGGTGTGAAGCTCAATGGCCTTCACTTCAAGCTGAAAGCCCCGGATGGATTGGTCATCTACTTTCATGGTAATACCAGGAGTATCAAGGGCTGGAGTAAATATGCCCGAGATTTCACACGCAACAACTTTGACGTAGTGATGGTCGACTATCGGGGGTATGGAAAAAGCACTGGGAAAAGAAGTGAAAAAGCGCTTTTTCGAGACAGTCAATTCGTCTACAATAAACTAAGAACCAAATTTCCTGAGGACAAAATTCTCATTTACGGTAGGTCACTGGGCTCGGGTTTTGCTACCAAGCTGGCTTCAAAGAACAATCCCAAAATGTTGATTCTTGATGCTCCTTACTATAGCTTCTCGCAGCTTACGAGTCGATTTCTTTTCTTTCTGCCGCTCTCGATAGTCTTACGTTTTCATATTCGAACGGACATTTGGATCAAATATGTGAAATGCCCTATTTATATCATTCATGGTACCAAAGATCGCTTAATCCCATTTAGGTCCAGTGTGAGGTTGAGGCGAGAGGCACCTCTCAACACCCGCCTTATCCCCATACATGGGGGTCGACACAATGACCTTCCCTCTTTCGCAGAGTATCACAATCACCTTGACGAGATTCTTCAGGACAAGCATGACGTAATCTTCGATAAGAGCCTAAAAGATTTTCTTGATTACCAATAGAGTAGCCTAAAACCATTATTTTTAGTCTAAAGAATCAGCTTTGAGTTACAAGGATTTTTTATCGCTATCATTTTATGACCAACTGCGTGCGCTGTACGTGGAGGGTACATTTATCGTGGCGATCCGATACTACAAGCACAAGGTGAATCTCTACCTGATGAAGGGCTATTACATTGAGGTGTTTTACAATCACAAAGAAGATAAAATCGACAAGATCGATCTCTATGATAGCTCTAGCAACCGATCTAAATTCTATGCTGATCAGGTGAAGCTCCCGGCAGGTCTGCTATAGCTGCAGGTTGTTGTTATTCAGGAATGCGTGTACCTGTTCGATCAATGCGTGCTGGTCATCATTGTAAATAACAAAATCAGCTTGTTTCATCTTCTCTTCCTGGGGCATCTGTTTTTCAATAATTTGTAGAATTTCATCCCGAGATCTTTGCTGGTCTCTGGCCAGCACCCGGCTCACCCTCAGCTCAAGGTCTGCTGCCACAACGATGATTTGATCCAGCTGCTTATATGATCCTGTCTCATACAAGAGTGCCGCTTCTTTGACCAATAGTTTAGCACTGGAGTGTTCCCTCTGCCAGGTCAGGCCGTCCATTGCTACCGCAGGATGAACCAGGCTGTTCAGTGTTTCTAGTTTTCTCTTGTCAGAGAAAACGTGCTTCGCAAGAAATGTCCGATTAAGATGACCATCAATGAAGCTCTCCTCACCAAATTTGGTGGTGATCTGCGCTCTGAGATCAGGATCATTGTTCATCAGCCACTTGGCCCGCGGGTCAGCATAATATATAGGAACACCAAGGCATTCGAAGATTTTGCATACAACACTCTTGCCACTCCCTATGCCTCCCGTTACACCAACAAGTAGTTGGTTGCTACTTTCCCGGGGCATAGCTAATCCGCAAGGTATCTGGAAAATACTCCATGTCGTAGGCGTTGGTAGGCGACTCTAGCAATATGGGAAGAAGGGTGCTGTCCTTCTTGATTATCATCGTATAATCCGCGGAGATCACAAAGTCCTCTGGCTTGACTGTGTTGAGCTCATCGGCCTTCACCCAATAATTTACGTAAATAATGGAATCTTCAAGGTAAGCAGAAGAGTCCTCAGGAAAGTTGAGCTGATCCAAATTAACCGGAAGCGTGACGTTGGTGAATTCCGCTACCGCAAATTGAATCCGGACGTCTTCAGGCTGTGAGGTCATCAAACTACCATCCGGCAACTCAACATCCACATCCCGATCAAAATCACTATTGATATTTCTTCTCGGGATATCAATTTTCAAATTTTCCGGTAGGGCGCTGATCCTTGAAGCAGGCCCCACTACAGTGATGGTGTCGGGTGTAATTCGAATTGGAGAAACCAAACGATGATTGTCAGCAAGGGGTATCCTTAAGCTATCAACATTCAACGCTACCCTCTTCTGGACTTTATGCTCCACATTGATAAAGAGCGTATCGGTCAAAAGGAAATTCAACTCAAGGTCAAGGATTTGGTCTGAGATGATCGGTATCAATGAAGAGCGGGTTAAGAACTTCACATCGGCTGGATTGTCCAGCGTAATCACCACTGGCAATACGCTAAACCAAAAAGTCTTCCTGAGCAGATTCCACCCTCCGCTAGAGACGTCTATCAACACCTCATCAGGTAGCTCCTCGACGATGACCACACTGTCCCTGGCAAACTCAAACTCCAGCGGATAGTTGATCCGAGCGTCGTAGTTTTTATTCAGGGCATTAAAAAACCAAAAGGTAGTAGCTGCCACAAGTGACAGTATTACTACCTTCAGGTTTCCTCCCAAAAAAGGGGACTTTTTGGCCATAAGCCTTAGCTATTTGTTATCCGGCTAATCTCTTGCTGGCATCCAATGAAATGGACGACTTTTCAAGAGTGATTTTCATACCGCGATCTACTTCTATGGTTATCGTATCATCAGCTACAGAAAAGACTTTGCCGTGAATGCCTCCAACGGTGACCACCTGGTCTCCTTTCTTTACTGCTTCGATGAACTTCTTTTGATCTTTTTGTTTTTTCTGCTGGGGGCGAATGAAGAACAAATAAAACACCGCCACCATGCCACCTAACAGGATGAACTGCATATAATCACCCTGTCCTGCCTGCAATAGAATCATGTAGTTAGGTTGTTTTAGTGATTACTTAACAGGTCCGCTTGCTCCTCCTTGTGGAGTGACAGTAGACTTGATTCTTAATCGGCTGATTTTAGGATTTGTGTTAGCTGTGATGGTAACAGTCTTATTCTGTACGCCAGGCTTGTTTCTGGAGTTGAACTTAACTGTGATTTCACCATCTCCACCTACCGGAATAGGCTCCCTTGGCCAGCTAGGCACGGTACATCCACATGATGCTGTTGCACTGGAAATGATCAATGGTGCCTCACCTGTGTTTTTGAAAGCGAACGTATGCTCAACTATATCACCCTCAGTGATAGAACCAAAATCGTGCTCCTCCTCTGCAAACTGAAATGCAGGTAGTGGTCCACTTGGAACCTCATCCACTACTGAACTGGTGGCAGCAGCTGTAGAAGTAATCGGAGAAGGAGTCCTTCCACCATTTTTAGCTTCCAATTCGGCTATTCTACCTTCTAGTCTGGCGATCCTCGCTTCTACGTCCTTGTCAGAACAACTGAAGAAAGTCATTCCAACCAATGCTAGCATAGCTACACTGTAAAATAAATTTTTCATGATTATTCGTTTTTTTAAATCTTAATAAGCCCCTAAAGTTAAGCAACAAAGGCTATTTGAAACGCCTCAAATCACTTATTAACAAAGCATTAACAGATTACTTACTCTGAATTTGGTTAAGTAATCCATTCACATCATCCAGCAGCCGTTCAGCCTTTTCCTTCGCGTCACTGATGATCTTTTCACCTTCCTGCTTAGCCTCACTTTCTACTTTGTCTTTGCCTTCTACAAGATCTTCTACGAGCTCTTCGAGCCTGACTTTATACTTATCAAGGCGATAAGAAAGTCTATCACGCGTATTTTCTCCTTTATCCGGAGCAAACAATATACCTAGAACAGCACCCGTGATCGATCCAATCAGGAATGCTAAAAATGAATTTGATGAATTGTTACTCATAACACTAACTATTTATCGATTGTCAATTAATCCTCTACCGCTCTTCCTTATTATACCTGTTTTTTGCAATTCGGTTGCGAGAACATCCAGCACACCATTAACAAACTGCTTTGACTTAGGTGTGCTGTAATTTTTTGATAGTTCAATATACTCATTGATAGACACTTTCACTGGGATGCTGGGGAAATTAATCATCTCTGCCAGGGCCATCTCAATGATGATTTTGTCCGTCATACTGATTCGATCTATATCCCAGTTTTTACTTTTCTCGGCCAGGATTTCGTCATATTTATCAGCATTCTCTATGGTATGTTTATAGAGGTCTTCGAAGTATTGCTTATCCTCCTCCCAATTGATAGAAAGCTCCAGAAGCGTGAACTTTGGATCTCCTTCCGGATCATAGGTTTTGATGGACTTTTTGATCAGGCTTCTGATGATATCCCTATCCTCAGCCCAGTTGATATCCCAAAGTTCAAAATAGTTGTTGAGCTCCTCACTTTTGAAAACAACTGCCCGGAAGATATAGCTCAGGAACTCCATGTCCTCTTCCTCGGTCGTCTCTTTCTTGGAGCTGTACGCCAGGTACTCTTCATCCTCTTTCAGGATCGACCTATACCACTGCTTTACCTCATCCCCTTCATTTTTCCAGCTGATGTTCTTTTTTAGCAACAGCGCTTCCAAGCCGCTATCTTCTTTGAGGGCCTTGATGATCTTGTTTTCCGATAGGTTGTATCTACCAAAAGTCTCTGCCTGCTTCACCTGTCGGCTGGCGCTCTTCTCACGCTCAAGGGCATTTTGCTCTGCGAATGCTACCGGCAAAATCAACAACTTCAAAAATCGATTGTAGATATCCTCTACCTCTCTGACCATGAGCTGCTTAAAATGCTTGCGGTCTTTGCTCAGTGCATTCTGATAAGATTGAATACCATCAGTGACTGCCTCTCTAATGTTTTCGGGGGTTTCAGCGTCAAATTCCCATTTATCCTTCGGGAGGAGATCGTTGAAAAGTTTCTGAGCTAACTTCTTGTTAGCTGCTACTTCCTCTTCAGCGGGCTGCAGTTCCATAGAGTTGAGGTCAGGGTCAAACTTAGCCTTGATCGCTTCCAGAACGACATTTTTACCTGCTTGCTTGGCTTGATTAAAAGCATACAAGGCTTGCATGGCTTTGACTCTAAGAATCCTTCGGTTGAGCATAATAGTAAAGAACGAATTGTAAGTGCCGCAAATATCAGTAAGGCAGCTTCACTTTCCCAATATCATTGATCCTTTGTAGTGCAAGCTTCATCGCAGAGGCTTGTGGGGTAATATTATCTGCCTCAGCCTGATCCCAAACCGCATGGCAGGTGCTGTAGATCCTCTCTGTCTGCTCCATCACCTTCTGTCGATTGTAGTTGCCAGTGTGCTCGTAGTACACATTGGTGATGCCCCCTCCGTTGATCAAGAAATCAGGAGCATATAGGATCCCTCTTTCCATCAATGCCCTTCCATCTATCGCTTCATCTGCAAGTTGGTTATTAGCACCACCGGCCACAATAGCGCATTTCAGCTGACCGATAGTAGTACTATTCAACGTAGCGCCCAGAGCACAAGGGGCATAGATATGCATGTCGGTGGTATACACGTCTGACATGTCGATTGATTTGACCCCATGCTTAGTGACGAGGGAATTGACCTTATCTTCATTCATGTCAGTAATGAATATTTCAGCGCCATCCTTGACCAGATTTTCAACCAGGTAGGTGCCTACATTGCCCACTCCCTGGACTACCACTTTTTTTCCCGATAGGTCATCACTACCGTAAACACGCTTTGCGGCTGCCTTCATTCCAACATAGACCCCATAGGCGGTGACGGGTGACGGATCACCAGACCCTCCCATACTCTCAGGGATACCAGTGACATATGGGGTCTCCATGTGAATCCATTCCATATCTTGAGTAGTCATATTGACATCCTCTGCAGTCCAGTATCGCCCGCCCAGGCTATCAACAAATCGACCAAACCGGCGCATCAACGCCTCGTTTTTGATCTTCTTAGCATCTCCAATGATGACGGCCTTTCCGCCTCCAATATTTAGCCCGGCGATAGCAGACTTAAAAGTCATACCTCTGGATAGTCTGAGTGCATCCGTCACAGCTGCAGCCTCATCTACATAATGCCACATCCTGGTGCCCCCCATGGCCGGCCCCAGCACTGTATTGTGTATGGCTATAATCGCTTTCAATCCAAGCGCCTTATCCTGACAAAAGACCACTTGCTCGTGATCCATGAGCTCAGCCTGAGCAAAGACTGACTGGCTCTCCAATTCCTTTAGTGCAGATGCTGCCATTGACATTAATGTTGATTCTTGGGCTAAAAAGACGCAAACTTACTCCATTTTTGAGAGTGCATCAAAGATGCTATATTCTTTAATAACTATTTACAAACTGGGTCGTTTAGAAGTACAGTGAAAGATTTAGCCTACCTCAACAAGTACCTATATAAGTACAAATATCACCTCATTCTAGGCACGGTCTTCATCATCATTTCCAATTTTTTTGGTATCGTGCCGGCGGTGATCGTGAGACAGTCATTTGACCTTCTCCAGCGCAGCTATGAGGTTTATTCTCTATTTGAGGGCTTTGGTATCCAGTCTGAATCCTACGGCATATTCGCCTCCAGTATATTAATTGCGGGAGTCATCATTTTAGCAGCTGCCTTGCTGCGTGGTGCCTTCCTTTTCTTAATGCGTCAGACCATCATCGTCATGTCCCGGCACATCGAGTATGATCTCAAGAATGAGGTCTATCATCACTACCAGACGCTACCGCTCAGCTTTTACCGTAAAAACAATACAGGTGATCTTATGAATCGGATCTCCGAGGACGTAAGCAGAGTTAGAATGTATATCGGGCCTGCGATCATGTACGGCATCAACTTGATTACGCTTTTTGCGATGGTGATCCCCTTCATGTTTTATATCAATCCGAGGCTTACCATGTACTCGCTGATTCCTCTACCTATACTTTCCTTCAGCATTTACTTTGTCAATAATATTATCAATAAGCGCTCGGAGGAGATACAAAAGTCTTTGTCCGATCTCAGCACTTTTGTGCAGGAAACGTTCTCTGGTATTCGCGTAATCAAGGCATTTGTTCGCGAAACTGATTTCAGTGAAAACTTTGAAAAAGCCAGTGATGACTACAAGCACAAATCACTCAGACTTGAGTTTGTTAACGCCCTCTTCTTTCCTCTGATTATGGGGCTCATCGGGTTGAGCGTAATCCTGACAGTCTATATTGGCTCGATAGAAGTTTTTAATGGTGCTATCAGTACTGGCAATATTGCTGAGTTCATCATCTACGTCAATATGCTAACATGGCCTGTAGCATCTCTTGGATGGATATCGAGTATCATACAGCGCGCAGCGGCTTCTCAGCGGAGGATCAACGAATTTCTGTTGACTAAGACAGATATCATCTCTGAAGAGAATCTCTCCAAAGAAATAGAGGGTGCCATAGCGTTTAAAGATGTGAGCTTTGTGTATCCTGACTCGGGAATCACTGCCCTTAAAAATGTTTCATTCTCGGTCGCTCCCGGAGAATCTATTGCCATCATCGGGACGACTGGTTCTGGTAAGAGCACTATCGCCAATCTCATTTGTCGACTTTATGATAGTACCGATGGCGAAATCCTCATTGATGATATTGCCATCAACAGATACTCCATTGATAGCGTCAGGGGCCAGGTAGGCTATGTACCGCAGGATGTCTTTTTGTTCTCCGATTCCATTAGCAACAATATCGCATTTGGCGCAACTGGCATTGATGAAGCATCTGTACTCAAAGCCGCAAAAGACGCTGACCTCTATGACAATATTATTGACTTTCCAAAGGGATTTGAGACTACCCTCGGAGAACGCGGCATCACACTATCCGGAGGTCAGAAGCAGCGGCTATCTATCGCCAGAGCGATCGCTAGAAACCCCAAGATTTTAATTCTTGATGATAGCTTGTCTGCTGTGGACACCAAGACAGAAAATACCATACTCAATAGCATGAAGAAGATCATGCAAGGGCGAACTTCAGTAATTATCTCTCACCGTGTGTCCTCAGCGAAGCTGGCAGATAAAATCATTGTGTTAGATGATGGAGAAATCGTGGAGGCAGGCACCAATGAGTCATTACTAGCACGGAATGGGGTTTACAAAGAGCTGTTTGACAAGCAGCTTACTGCAGAGGAAGTGGAAGACTAATCATCGCATCCCAGCCATCACGGTCAGTGAGTCCTGCTGACCATGAAATAACAAGAGCCGATCATCTAACTCCTGGCCGTTTTTAGTAGCCGATTTCATCATTATGCTTCGAAGCTTTTCAAGAGTTGGTCTGACTAATGGATTCATTTTTAGCACAGTCCTGAGCCCCTTGGGTTCATATATGTCCACTACTTTATATCCTGAGGGGATAGTGACGATGTTTCCTTGCATGGCAATACCCGAAAATCTGACAGCAGAAGCTGTCTTCAGTGAATCCGGGAAAAAAGCAATACTTGCGATTCTACCTTTGACCTTTCCTTCTTCCAGCTTGCTTGAGAGCTCCAGGTCCCATGCCTCCACCTCTTCGTCAGTCCATTGCTGGTCAACGTACTTTCCTGCAATCACGTAGTTGATGGCATCCGTTTCCTCGATGATGATTTCATCATAGCCACCCAGCAGGTATTTTACCGATAGGCCCAATACAATCAATGAAACTACCGTGATACCGTAGTAGACGTACTTAAGCAAAACGCTGCTCATCGTACCGGGTTAAACGACCTCTTTATACTGCATGCGGTGAAGTTGGGCATAATATCCTTCATGATCAAGTAGCTCATCGTGAGTGCCGGACTCTACGATTTCTCCTTTCTCCAGCACGATGATCTTATCCGCTTTTTGGATAGTCGATAATCGATGAGCTATAACGATCGAAGTGCGCCCAACCATTAGCTTACCAATAGCGTTCTGAATGAGCTCTTCCGTCTCTGTATCTACGGATGATGTGGCCTCATCAAGGACAATGATCTTAGGGTCATAGACCATAGCCCGCACAAAGGATATCAACTGTCGCTGACCCACTGATAGGGTTGAGCCACGCTCCATCACGTTGTAGTCCAGCTTTCCCGGTAGGCGATTGATAAACTCAGCAGCACCCACCATCTCAGCCGCCTCCATGATCTTGCTTCGAGGAATATCCGGATTTCCGAGGGTGATATTGTTGGCTATCGTATCCGAAAATAGAAAGACATCCTGCAAGACCACACCAATCTGTCTTCTAAGGGCTGCCAGATCGTACTCGCGGACATCCACTCCATCCATAGTGATTGCACCTTTATCTATCTCATAAAAACGACTCAACAGATTAATCACTGATGACTTGCCTGCTCCCGTAGCGCCCACCAGTGCAACGGTCTGTCCTGGTGAAACCTCAAAGGAAATGTCCTTCAACACATAGTCTTGATCGATATAGGCAAATGATACCTTGTCAAACTTCACTTCACCTTTGATCATGTCTGGGGCGAAGGTGCCATTGTCAGAGATGTACTCTTTGCTATCAAGCAGGTTAAACAGGCGATTGGAGCTCACTATACCCATCTGGAGGGTATTGAACCTATCAGCAATCATTCTGATAGGTCTAAAAAACATCTGGATATACATGATGAATGCAATCAATATCCCCAGCGTCACTTCCTGCTGAATCACCAACCCAGCGCCATACCATACGACCAGGCCGATACCAGCCGCCTGGATCACCTCGGCTACTGGATAATATACCGAGTAATAAAGGACTGATTTAAGGTTGGCTCTACGATGCTCCTTGTTGATCTCTTTGAACTTCTCATATTCCCTTTCCTCACTGTTAAATATCTGAATGATATTCATGCCAGTGATATGCTCCTGTACAAACGAGTTGAGGTTAGAAACAGCGTTGCGCACCTCGTTGAAGGCGATCTTGATCTTCTCTTTGAAGACATAGGTACTCAAGATCAGCAGAGGAAGGGTCGACAAGCTGACTAACGTCAACTTCCAGTTGGTATAAAACATGACCCCAAGGATCACTATGAGTTGGAGTATATCTCCCACCATTGCCGCTAGGCCTTGACTGAACACATCAGAAAGCGTTTCCACATCTGAGATGTTACGTGTGACAAGCCGGCCGATTGGTGTCTTGTCAAAGAATTGAAGCCGTAAGTTCTCAATATGGCGAAATAGCTTGACTCTAATATCACGAATGATATGCTGTCCCAGCCAGCCCGAGAAATAAGTGTGCAGGTATTGAACAATGGCTTGCAGGATCAATAAGCCGATCAACAGCAAGACCATGGAGACCAGTCCATTATAGTCCTTGATACCCACATATTCGTCAATAGTGATCTGGATCAAGTAAGGCCTTGCCGGCACCAGGAATGCTAGCGCTACTGTAAGGAAAACAACGAAGTAAAAGTATCCTTTGTAGGGCTTGACGAACTTAAATAACCTCTTGAGCACGGTGAGGTCGAGTACGTTACCACTAATTTCTTCTTTAGCCAAAATGGTTGGTTTTACTTAGGTGTAGGTTTCTGCTGGATATATTACTTCGGTGAGGTAAAGCCCATGAGGGGGCACTGATCTGCCGGCATTTCTCCTATCTCGACTGTCTAGCACATTTTGAAAGCTTTCCTGTGTCATTTTTCCTTCGCCCACCATCAGCAATGTCCCCACTATCGCGCGAACCATGCCCCTCAAAAACCTATCGGCACTAACGTGAAAGACAAGCTTTTCGTTTTCCAAAATCCAGTGAGCGGTATTGATGTCACAATCGAAAGTATTGACTTCCGTCTTAACCTTGCTGAAGCACTGAAAGTTTTGTGAACCTAAAAGGAGTTGGCAGGCCTGATTCATCCTATCAATATCAAGTGCATGGGGAAAGTAATAGGACAAGCCTTCCTCAAAAGGGCTCTTCCGGGTATGCATGATATATTGGTAGCTTCTCTTCACTGCATCAAACCTGGCATGAGCCTCCTTTTTTACTGGTTTGATCTCCATAGCGGCAATATCATTGGGAAGGAGTGCATTGAGTTTGAATATCAGCTGTTGAGGGTCGATCTCTTGTTCCAGGTCAAAATGCACGATTTGCTGCCTGGCATGCACACCCGTATCCGTTCTTCCACTGCCGGTCACGTTGATTTCTTCTCTTAGATAAGTCCTCAGGGCACGATTAACTTCCGCCTGCACGGAATGCGCATTTTTCTGTATTTGCCAGCCGTGATAGGCTGTACCAAGATAAGATAGGTCAAGAAAGTAGCGCATAGAAACTCAAAAATAGTCCAATCCTCACAATGTCGGGCAGGTGGTGCCAAGCATTGGATAAGAGGCTGAATTCAACTTACTTTGCGCCAAAATTCGCATACCATGATTCAGCGCATACAGACCATATTCTTGTTTTTAGTAGCCGTTTGCATGATTGTCTATCTCTTTTTCCCGCTTTGGCAAAAGGTAGATGGAGAGGTTCATGAGGTCGTTACGATCAACGCGTTTCAGTTGGTATATGAAAGCTACGATCCTGATACTGGTGATCGGACATTGATATCGGAGAAAAGCACTATTGTCATTTCTATTCTGGCAATCGTAGCAGCGGCGATAGCACTTTTTTCTATTTTCCAGTACAACTATCGACTAAAGCAAATCAAGTTGGGTGCTCTCAACTCATTGATTATGGCAGGTGTCGTCGGTAGCTCATTTTATTTCATCCTGAAGGCGGAGAAGATGCTCTCAGTGATGCAACAAGGACAATACCTCTTCGGCTTTTATCTTGGTATGGTAGCATTGCTGCTCAACTCACTGGCCAATCGCTTTATTCGCAAAGACGAAAAACTGGTCCGGGAGTCAGACCGAATCAGGTAGTAGCTGCCAATTCTGCGCTAGCATCCTGACATCCTGTCACCATTTTTACTGTGGAACGCGTTTTGCTATTTGCCCGCGAAACGTAGAATCTAAAACATCATCAATATGAAAGAAAAAGGTACAATCTCGATACACACCGAGAACATCTTTCCAATAATTAAAAAATTCCTCTACTCAGATCATGAAATCTTCCTCAGGGAGCTTGTGTCTAATGCGGTAGACGCTACGCAAAAAATCAAAAGACTCGCTTCGTTGGGTGAGTTTCAAGGTGAACTTGGTGACACCACGGTAGATGTTTCTGTCAACAAGAAGAAAAAGACCATCACCATCAAGGATCGAGGTATTGGCATGACCGCCGATGAGATCAAGAAATACATCAACCAAATCGCATTTTCAGGAGCCACTGAGTTTCTTGAAGAGTACAAAGACAAAGGTGAGGATCAGCAGATCATTGGTCATTTTGGACTTGGTTTCTATTCTGCCTTTATGGTAGCTAAGAAGGTGGAAATCATCACACTATCTCACAAAGAAGGTGCTGAAGCCGCGAAGTGGGTTTGTGATGGTGAGACTGAATTTGAAATCTCGGCTGCCAAGAAGAAAGAGCGTGGTACAGAGATCATTCTCCACATCGCTGACGACTCTGAGGAGTTCCTGGAAGATGCTCGTATCCAGGGTATTCTCGACAAGTACAGTAAATTCTTGCCTGTTGCTATTCGCTTTGGACAAAAAGATAAGAGCGTAGAAGATGGTAAAGACAAAGATGGCAACAAGAAGTGGAAGACCGTCAAAGAGGACAATATCATTAACAATACTGCGCCCCTTTGGACTAAGTCGCCCAATGACCTGAAAGATGAGGACTACCTCGCTTTCTACAAGGAGCTTTACCCATTTTCAGAGGACCCTCTGTTCTGGATTCACTTGAATGTGGACTACCCATTCAACCTTACCGGAATTCTCTACTTCCCCAAGGTGAAAAATGATTTTGAATTACAGAAGAACAAGATTCAGTTGTACTCGCGTCAGGTATTCATTACTGATGAGGTAAAAGATATCGTACCCGAATTCTTGATGCTCTTGCACGGAGTGATTGATTCACCAGATATTCCTCTGAACGTATCCAGGAGTTACCTACAGTCTGACTCCAACGTGAAGAAGATCAATACCTACATCACCAAGAAGGTAGCGGATAAGCTAGGCGAGCTTTTCAAGAAAGAACGCGATTCTTACCAGAACAAATGGGGGGATATCGGCATGTTCATCAAGTACGGTATGATCAGCGAAGAGAAGTTCTACGAGAAGGCCAAAGATTTCGCGCTAGTGGAAAACACAAAAGGCGAGTTCTATACGCTCGATGAGTACAGAGACAAAGTCAAGGACAATCAAACTGACAAAGACAAAACTGCTGTCTGGCTCTACACCTCTGATGCGGACAAGGAACATGGGTTTGTTCAGGCTGCTGAAAGCAGAAGCTATGACGTGCTGAAAATGGACGGTGTGCTTGATAGTCACTTCATCAACCATATGGAGCAGAAGCTTGAAAAGACTACTTTCAAGCGCGTAGATGCCGACATTCTTGACAAGCTTATTGACAAAGGTGAGACTAAGGAGTCTGTTCTTTCTGATAAGGAAAAGGAAGATGTAAAAGGTGTGTTTGACAGTGCGATCAACAATAAGAACGCCAGCGTAAGCGTAGAGTCACTTTCTCCTGATGAGCTCCCTGTGGTCATTACCCTACCGGAATTTATGCGTAGAATGAAAGATATGCAGAAGACTGGTGGAGGTGGCAGCCCGTTCATGATGGGCGATATGCCGGAGATGCTCACCGTGACGGTCAACGCTAATCACAAGATGGTGCAGAACATCCTCAGTGCTGAAGGTGAAGAGGAAAAGAAGAGGCTGGCCAACCAAGCTTATGATCTTGCCCTACTCGGTCAGAACATGTTGAAAGGTGCAAGTCTTACTAACTTTATCAAGAGGAGCGTCGAGCTCAATTCATAAATAGATAATCACAACCAGGGATGAAAAGGCTGCATTTCAATAATGCAGCCTTTTTTTCGTTTTGTGCCAGTATGATTAACTTTCAATCTGTGAAACAACACTCATTCATAGCAGCTTTTCTATTATCATTTCTGGTATGCCTTGGGTCTTTGACCTATGTCAAAGCTCAGGATGCACAAGACAATTGGTTTGAAGTAGACTATAGTACTCCGTTGACCATTGACCTGGATGCCGAAGAGGATATGCTCGACAGCCTTGATCAGCGCAAAGAAAAGAAGCCAAAGAAGAAGGTTTTCTACGGGATTAAAACCAAAAAAGGATTTACCAAGACGGGATTTGGTGACAATGTGGTCGTCGAATTGTTCTATTACCTCAAGGAGCATGAAGACCCTGACCCGTATGTACGTGATATCTATTGGTACAATTTCAAAAAGAAGAAAATCGTCAACTCTAGAAAAATCGATCTGGACAATGGGGCTATTCTACATGGGCCTTACAAGAAAATGCTCGGTGACCAGGTGCTGGAAGAAGGGATATTTTATAAGGGAACAAAACACGCGCGTTGGATGCGGTACAACCGCCATGATATCCTGCAGGTAAAAGAGAAATACTATAAAGGCTGGCCTAAGGAGTCTCAAGTGGCCTACTGGGACAAGAAAACGAGGCAAATTCGTGAGATTATTCCTGTTCAGTTCGGTGAGAAGGAAGGCTACTACTACGCCTTTCACGAAAATGGCAGCCTGGCCGCAATGGGAGAGTATCATTTTGATCATAAGGTGGGTATCTGGAGGGAATTTTATCCTACCAAAAACCGTCGGAAAAGGGAAATAAGATATCCAGAATATGCATTCGATACGGTCAACCATCCATATATCATGAAGGAATGGGACAAGAATGGTAAAGTCATTTATGATCGAGAAACTTACCAGCGCTCGCTTGGTCAATAGTCAATAAAACGCATCCTCAAAATGCATTATCTCTTTTCCGGGTACTATTGCGACGATATCAAAACGGATTGGCCCATGCCAATCAACTTCTGAGAGATAAGCATTAGCTGTCTCGATGATCACCTCCTGCTGACGCTGCGATACAAATTGCTCCGGTGTTCCAAACTTCAGGTTGTTACGGGTTTTGACTTCCACAAAGATCATGAGATCACCCTTTTTGACGATCAGGTCGATCTCCCCGCGCTTGTGTCGAAAGTTTGTGGTAGCGATTTCATAGCCTTTACCAAGCAAGTAGTTTTCTGCATTCTGCTCACCTGAGTTACCAATCCCTTTCCGATCAATAGTGCTCATCCTATATTTACCAAAAAAGTCACAATGGAGCTATACCCACTAAAGTTCAAAACCATATTTAAAGATAAACTATGGGGAGGTCAAAAGATCAAAACCGTACTCAGTAAGGACTTTGGCGACTTACCCAATTGTGGCGAGACCTGGGAAATCTCTGGAGTGGCCGGCAATGTTTCAGTTGTGGCAGAAGGGCCCCTGGCCGGTCAGAATCTGAACGAGATTATCCTTAGCTACGGCGCTGACCTCCTTGGAAATAAAGTGTACAAGCAATTCGGTAATGAGTTTCCACTGTTAGTCAAGTTCATTGATGCCAACGATGACCTGTCAATACAGGTGCATCCGGATGACAAGTTGGCCAAGCAGCGCCATAATTCTTTTGGTAAGACCGAGATGTGGTACATCTTCCAGGCGGATCCCGGTAGTAAGCTCATCTCAGGTTTCAATCGACCTTTAACCAAAGAAGAATATCTAAAATATTTCAATGATGGCAGGTTGATGGATATTCTCAATCAGGAGGAAGTCCAGGCCGATGATGTATTCTTTCTACCCGCCGGCCGTGTCCATACCATTGGCAAGGGCCTCCTCCTGGCGGAAATACAGCAGACCTCAGACGTCACCTACCGCATCTATGATTTTGACAGGACCGATGATCAAGGCAACAAGCGCGAACTCCACGTAGAAGAAGCTTTAGATGCCATTGATTACAAGCATTATCCTGAGTACAAGACCCGCTATGAAAATAGAAAGGATGAGGCCGTGGAGTTAGTGAAGTGTGAGTATTTCACTACCAACAAACTCGATTTTGATCAATCTACCTTCCGGGATTACGCTGGCCTGGATTCTTTTAAAATACTTGTCTGCATGAAAGGGTCTGCTGATGTGAAAGTTTCTGGCTCAGATTACCCTATCGGAAAAGGAGAAGCCATGCTCCTACCTGCTACAGTAAAATCTATTCAACTTGAAACGGAAGCTGGATTTAAGATGTTGGAGTCCTACATCGCCTGATTCGTGAATTACCTTATTAATAAGCAGACCCAATTTTTTGACCTTGGCTTGATTGACTATCAAGCTGCATGGGATGAGCAGGAGCGGTTGTTTGCGGACACTGTCCAACTGAAAATAGCGAATCGCAAACGAACAGAAGAGGATCAATTAGCCACACCCAACTATTTGCTTTTTTGTTCCCACCCTCATGTTTATACACTTGGGAAAAGCGGCAAGCCTGAGAATCTTCTCCTTGATGAGAAAGGCCTGGCTGAAAAAAATGCACAGTACTACAAGATCAATCGAGGTGGGGACATCACCTATCACGGGCCTGGTCAGCTGGTGGGTTATCCCATTCTTGATTTAGATAATTTCTTTACAGACATCCACAAGTACCTGAGGCTCTTAGAAGAGGCTGTCATCCTGACCTTAGCAGAATATAACATCCCTGCGGGCAGAATAGATGGCCTGACTGGCGTATGGCTGGATCACATAGCTCAGGAAAATCCCAGAAAAATCTGCGCCCTGGGCGTCAAGTCAAGCCGCTGGGTGACCATGCACGGCTTTGCCTTCAATATCAACACCGACCTGAATTATTTCAACAATATCATTCCCTGCGGGATTGATGATAAGGCCGTCACTTCGATGCAAAAGGAACTCGGTCGACAGCTTGATGAAGTGGAGGTTTCACAAAAGGTGAAGATGCATATCGGCGAATTGTTTGGGATGGAGATAAATTGAATTCTAAACCCGTTAAGAAATGAAATAATGTCGTTGATACCCTGGAATAAAGTAAGCTGGAAATTCTATGTGGTATTTCTGTTGGCAATATTACTTCTGGCACTATTTCTAGTGTTCCTGAAGTAGTATGTAGATAGCCAATTTCGTCGAAAGTGGATTAACCCATACTATCTGCGACTTATCTCCTGTGCCAGGATTTTTAATCTTAAGCGCTTGGGAAGGTTTTCATCAAGCAACAGTTTCATAAATCTTGCCAAGCTGTGCAGAACCTACAATCTTATTAGCAATTTCAAGTACCCCAATAGCCTGCTCTTTTGATACGCTAGGGAAATCTTCTAAGAATTCTTCAATCGTGATACCCTTTTCTAAATGCCAGAAGAGTGATTGAATTGGTACTCTCGTACCAGCAAAGACCGACTGCCCATTTTGAACGTCCAGATCTGTGGAAATATAGTCTTCAATTCTACCCATTACTTTATCAAATATAATGATTTACCATGTGCTTGGAAAAGTCGATGGTAAGGAGAAGCCTACCCCATATTATCAACATACTTATAGCCCGTACCCGTATTGAGCATTAGCACCTGCTCGTCACGATCAATGGTGCCATCAGCGATCAGCTTTTTCGATGCAGCGACCAGGGCCCCTCCCTCAGGCGCAACAAACAGGCCTTCATTTCGCGCTAGTTGCTTGACACCATCCATCATTTCAGCATCATTTACTGCCATAGCCAAGCCATGCGAGGTGTTGATTACGTCCTGGATCATAGACTCGGCAAATGCTGCAGGGACCACCAATCCATTGGCTATCGAGACTTGGCCAGCGTAGGGTTCTCCCAGCTGTCGCCCTCCGCTCATGAGGCTAACGATGGGCTGACAGCTCTCTGCCTGTACAGCAATCATTCGCGGTAGCTTGCCTTCAATCCAGCCCATTTTCTTCATCTCATGAAATGCCTTCCAAATACCCAGCAATCCTGTGCCACCACCAGTGGGGTACAGGATTACATCAGGCACCTGCCAATTGAGCTGTTCAGCTATCTCATAACCCATTGTTTTCTTTCCCTCCAACCGGAAGGGCTCCTTCATCGTGCTGACATTGAAGCAATTCCTCTCCTTCGCGATTTTGCCCGCAAGGGCGCCACAGTCTGAAATGAAGCCATCCACGAGTATCAACTCCGCACCAAAGTACTGGCACTCCATCTGAAATACTTTCGGCGTAAACCGCGGCATGATGACGGTAGCTTTGATACCAGCTTTAGCACAGTAGGCTGCCATCGCTCCACCGGCATTACCCGCTGTGGGGATTACGCATTCCTCCACACCTAGTTCGTTGGCTTTGCTGATGGCGGCACTCAAGCCGCGTGCCTTGAATGAGCCTGTAGGATTGCCCGATTCGTCCTTGATCAGTAGTGAAGTCAGGCCAAGCTCCTTTCGAAGGTTTTCACAAGTCAGAAGTGGTGTGTCACCCTCTCCCAGCGTCACCAACTTCGCGTGATCAAAAACCGGCATGAGTCGATGATAACGCCACATATCGTTGCGCTGGACGATGACATCAGATGGATGACTGCCTATCGGCAAATCGTATTGAGCGATCAGCGGTCGTGCGCAGGCACCCTCATCACAGGTGGCATAGGACTGTATCTCATCAAGCGGATAGGGCTTACCGCAATGGTTGCACGTTAATTCTGAATAGTAGCTAGTCTCTTTGATCACTGTTTCCATCATCTCAACTGTTTATCAGTCGAAGTTAGCGATGGGTCAGGCCTCAGTTGAGGCGATACATATGCTCTTTGCTTATGAAGTATAATCGGAGGTTATCCCATTAAGCGCGTGCTTGATGAAAGCTTCTGTGGTCGGCAAAGCATACTCTCCCTGCCGTGTGATGAAGAAGAATTGACGCTCGATCTTGAGTCCGCTGACTGGTATGATGGCCAGCTCACCGCGCTCTACTTCTTTGCTGATGGCCTTGAGAGGAAGAAAGGCAACTAAGGAATCCGACAACACAAAGTTTTTTAAGGCCTCTGTACCGCCAAGCTGTACTTCTACCTGCAAGTTATGGGAGGTGTGGCCGGCTTGCTTGAGAGCATATTTCACACTTTGGAGCGTACCTGAGCCTGGCTCTCGGGAGGCCAGTTTCAAATGATAGAGCTGCGGAATAGTCAGTGATCGACCATCGGAAAATGGGCTGAGCTTGGAGCCGACCAGGACAATTTCATCTTTGGTAAATGGTGTGTAACTCATCTCCGTCAGTCTGCTAAATGCTTCTGCAATGCCCAGATCAATCTCCTTGTTTTGAAGAGCTTTGACAATATTCTCAGAATTGCGATTCACTACTGAGATGAACTGCTTAGGATAGTGCTTGCGGTAGCCGGAAAGAATTTTAGGCAGGATGTAGAGTGCCAGGGTCGTGCTAGCCCCGAGCTTTAAGTGGCCAGCCGCATTTTGCGAGTCCAGTAAGGAGCTCATATCAAACATGAGTCTCGCCTCCAGGTTAGTCCCCTCCTGTAGGTGATTCATCAATACCTCGCCAGGTCTTGTCAGGAAAATGCTGCCGCCTTTTCTTTCGAATAGATTGACCTTGAGCTCTTGCTCAAGTGTCTTGATATGCTTACTAATTGCTGGCTGGCTCATACTGAGTCGGTCAGCGGCTTTTGAAAAGCTCAAGTGTCGAGCTACCTCGAGAAAAACTTTGTAGCGAAAAGCAATCATGCCATGAGGGATAAAATCTGAATTTAGGGAATTGCGGTAGCGAAATCACTAGGATGTTGATGAAAGGGATTTTTATTTTGTGATCGAATGATATTGATCACATTCGGGTTATTATCATCAGATACATTTTAAACTATCCATGAAAAAAGACATCCAATTTGAACCTGTCACCGGAGTATTAATCGCGATAGTGCCTCAGGATGAGTCGGATCTCAAGCAGCCATGGGATGTGTACATCATCAACAGAAATCTAATCGAGCTCAAGACAGTCATGGTCACCTCCAAAGGATATGGCAGCATGAACGGCGAAAGCAAGAAGACCTCTACACTGCGGCATGTGATCGAGCAACTCAATCAGGAAAGCTTTGCCAAGATAGAGCCGATCGACCCGTCAGTCTTTGCACTCACCAACGAGTACTGGGTCAGCTATTACATCATGGATCAGATCTTTGATAAGAAGTTCATTTTCGTACCCGAAAGTATCCAGGAAACTAACCTAACCTATATCGAGGCACTCAACGCCAAGGGTATTCTTCATCCGTAGCATTTTTATTATATTCCAGCTATGGATAGTAATGTATTGGTCATTGATATAGAGACCGTATCCGGAAAAAGCAACTTCGATGAGCTCTCCCCAGAGATGCAGGCACTCTGGGCAAAAAAAGCTGGCCAACTCAAAAACCCCGAGGAATTAACCCCACAGGAGCTATTTTCCGACAAGGGTGCTATATATGCTGAGTTTGGGAAGATAGTCACCATTGCCTTTGGCATCTACTATATGCATGAGGAAAACGGCCTGAGTTTGAGAGTGAAAGCTATAGCGGATGACAATGAGCGTGTCTTGTTGGGAGAATTTAAATCGCTTGTTGAGTCAAAGTTTGATCAGAACAAACTCGCCTTCTGTGCTCATAACGGACGTGAGTTTGACTACCCGTACCTCGGCCGCAGAATGCTCGTCAATGGGATCTCTCTTCCCTATTCGCTTCAGCTTCACGGAAAAAAACCCTGGGAAGTCAATCATATCGATACCATGGAGCTATGGAAGTTTGGAGACTGGAAGAGCTATACTTCGCTAGAGCTGCTCACCACCATATTCGGGATACCGAGCAGCAAGGATGATATTGACGGTAGTATGGTCAATGAAGTCTACTACAAGGAAAATGGGCTGGCCAGAATCGCCAGATATTGCTGCAATGATGTGATTGCTACTGCGCAGTTGTATCTCAAACTGCAAGGAAAAGACCTAATCCCGGAAGAAAACATAGAGGTGATAACATAGCCGGTAAGGCATTCACAATTGTCATAACCTAACCGCCTGTTTATTAGTTAGAGTGATGGGACAAGAAAGCTCATAACCAAGAATTAATATCCAAACTGAAATCAGACGCTACAATTGCTATAACTTCGCATCCAATTACAAGGTGGTATCCCCCCTCAGACCCACCAAAGGACTTCAACGAAAATGATGAAACACCAATTTCACATTGCTAGGTCCATAATATTTTTCAATCTAAGGAGCACGCCTCCATCAACATGAGTAAAAGAAAAAAACATCACAGTCCCGCAAAGGGCAAAAAAGGGAGCCCACATCAAGATGAGCTCAAGACAAGAATACTGAATCTATTTAATGAAAACATCGGCCAGACCTACACGGTAAGGCAAGTAATCAAGACATTGGGTATCCGAGACAAAATCAGTAAAAACATGGTGCCCGACATGCTCTTCACACTCGAGCGACAAGAATTACTGCATAAGTCCAGAAACAACTTTAGCAGTGCCAAAGACCCTGATGCACTTCAGGGCAAAGTCGATCATGTCAATGCCAAGTTCGCCTATGTGGTCATTGCCGGTAGGGATGAGGATGTATGGGTCAAGACCTCTGACCTCAGAGGCGCGGTAGATGGCGATACCGTCAGTATCAGCATCAAGGGCAAACGACACGGAGCACGGCCGGAAGGCATAGTGACCGAGATAGTTGAGCGAAATAAGACGGAGTTTGTCGGTCGCGTAGAGCTATCGCAAAAATTCGCATTTGTCATCCCGGACAATAGGAAAATATATTCGGATTTCTACGTCTACCCAGAGAAATTGAAAAACGCCAAAGCCAACGATAAGGTCATGGTGCGTATCAAGGATTGGGGGAATGAAAAGAAGAGCCCCACCGCTGAAGTGACAGCCATATTGGGGCAGGCCGGTGAGCATGAGGCTGAGATTCACTCTATCATGGCAGAGTTTGGGCTACCCTTCTCCTTCCTCAAAGAGGTAGAAGACGCAGCGGCTAAAATCCCTGAGGACATCACCAAGAAGGAAATTGGCTACCGCAAGGACTTTCGAAACATCACCACTTTCACCATCGATCCGGCAGACGCCAAGGATTTTGATGATGCGCTATCGCTAAAAACGCTGGATAACGGCAACTTTGAAGTTGGCATCCACATCGCCGATGTGAGCCACTACGTGCGACCCAACACGCTGCTGGAGCAAGAGGCTCTTGACAGAGCTACCTCGGTGTATCTCGTGGATCGTACCATACCTATGCTTCCCGAAAAGCTCTCCAACAACTTATGTTCACTTAGGCCCAATGAGGATAAGCTTACTTTTTCAGCAGTATTTGAGCTAACGCCAAATGCAGAAATCAAATCACAATGGTTTGGCCGTACAGTCATTCATTCCGATAGGCGTTTCACGTATGAAGAAGCACAAGAGCGAATCGAATCAGGCGAGGGTGAATATGCCACGGAAATCAATCAAATGAATGCGCTGGCCAAGAAGCTTAAGGACTTCCGGTTTAAGAATGGAGCCATAGCCTTTGAGACTGTCGAAGTGAAATTTAAACTTGATGAGAAGGGCAAGCCGCTTGGGATCATCCAAAAAGTGCGTAAAGACGCGCACAAGATGATTGAGGAATTTATGCTCTTGGCCAACAAGAAAGTGGCTGAGTTTATCCACCACAAGTCCAAAGAGGGTAAGGAACATACATTCGTCTATCGCACCCATGACAATCCGGATCCAGAAAAGCTCGACAACTTCGCGAAGTTCGCCACGCGATTTGGACATAAGCTCAATCTTGCCGGGGGAGCACTTTCCACTGAGCTCAACACGCTCATGACGGATATCGAAGGAAAGCCTGAGCAGAACGTACTCGAGTCATTAGCTATCAGGTCTATGGCCAAGGCGAAATATACTACGGATCCCAAAGGGCATTTTGGTTTGGCATTTCAGCATTATACACACTTCACCTCGCCTATCCGCCGCTATCCTGATATGATGGTGCATAGGCTCCTCCAGCATTATCTGGACAATGGTAAGCCAGCAGATAAGGATGAATTCGAAGAAAAATGCGCCCACTCTTCGGAAAGAGAGAAGCGTGCTGCCGATGCTGAGCGTGCGTCCATTAAGTACAAGCAGGTAGAGTTCATGTCTGATACCCAAGGAAAGGTATTTGATGGTATCGTTACTGGTGTCACCGAATGGGGTATTTATGTTGAGATTGTGGAGACCAAGTGTGAAGGCATGGTTCGCATGGCAGACCTCACTGACGACTACTATGAGTTTGATGAGAAGAACTACTGCGTAGTGGGCAGACGCAACAAGAAAATGATTACCCTGGGTGATAAAGTACAGGTAACGGTGGCCAAAACAGACATTGACCGCAGAACGATTGATTTAGAATTTGTTGATGCATGAGCAACACCTTCCAACCCTATCTTACCAAGCTTAGCGAGGCGATCGAAAATGAGCCTTTCGGCAAACATCCCAAGGAACTTTATGAGCCTATTCGCTATATTCTAAAACTTGGTGGGAAACGGTTGAGACCGATGCTTGCCCTACTCGCTTATCAGCTTGGCAAAGATGACTGGGAGTCCATCATCAAGCCGGCACTAGCTGTGGAGGTCTTCCATAACTTTACGCTGATGCACGACGACATCATGGACCAAGCACCTATCCGCCGCGGACAGCCCACGGTACACAAGCATTGGGATGAGAACATTGCTATATTATCGGGGGACGCCATGCTGGTGAAAGCATACGACCTATTGCTTGAGGTGGATCCGTCGATGCTCCCTTCGGTCATTCGCATGTTCAACAAATGCGCGCTGGAAGTATGCGAGGGTCAGCAGATCGACATGAACTTTGAGCAACGATCAGACGTCACTGTTGATGAATACCTGGAGATGATTCGGCTCAAGACAGCAGTGCTGTTAGGCATGAGCTTACGACTCGGTGGCACGCTGGCAGGGCTATCGCAAACGGATACAGAGCTGCTTTGCACTTTTGGTGAGAAGATCGGTGTAGGCTTCCAACTCAAGGATGACCTGTTGGATGTGTTTTCTGATCAAGAGAAGTTTGGCAAACAGGTTGGTGGAGATATCATTTCCAATAAGAAGACCTTTCTATTGATCAACGCCTTGAAATCTGCAGAAGGAGAAACTGCCAAAACGTTGACTGACTGGGTAGCCAAAAAAGAATTTGACAAAGAAGAGAAAGTCATGGCAGTAAGGGAAATCTACGAACAGCTTGCCATTAAGCAACTAACTGAAGAAGCCATTCAGACTTATTTTGATGAGGGCTATACTGCACTCGCAGCTATCGATATTTCTGATAAGAGAAAAGCGCCGCTCAAAGAATTTGCCGACTATCTATATCACAGAGAAAAATAGCAATGTCATATACGCTCATTATCATCATTGTAACAGTCGCCATCAGTGCTGCGGCCTGGAATAAGCCGGCCATTTACTACGGGTTTATGTTCAACCCCTACCAGATTTCGAAAAACGGTCAGGTGTATCGCTTCATCAGCTCAGGATTTATCCATGATGGTTGGGTTCACCTCGGCTTCAACATGTTCACCTTCTATTTCTTCGGTAGAAATGTGGAGCAGATTTTCACCTATGTCCTTGGTAGCTCTGGCCCCATAGTTTTTGTAGTCATGTACCTATCGGCAATCGTGATATCCGACCTCCCGAGTTATTTCAAGTACAAGGATTTTCAAGGATACAATGCCCTTGGAGCCTCTGGCGGGGTAAGCGCGGTAGTGTTTAGTAGCATCCTCTACATGCCCTTAAGTGATATTTGCCTCTATGGGTTCATTTGTCTGCCAGGGTTTGTGCTCGGCATACTGTACATCATCTACTCGGTCTATCAGGGCAAGTCCATGTCGGACAATATCAACCACCAGGCTCACCTCATTGGAGCACTTTTTGGGGTGATTTTCACTGTGATCATCAGCCCCGGCGCACTACCCGCTTTTGTGGAGCAGATAAGTACTTACAGAATATTCTGATCCAACATATAACATTATTTTTGCCGCCTCGTTTGCTGTAAAAATGCTCTACTGATGAGTTCAAAATGCTTTTTTATTGCGCTGTTAGTGCTCAATGTTCTACTTACTGGATGCAAGGAAGAGGAAGACAACAATTCCGTCGTTGGCTCCTGGAATGTCTTGACTCATGATGTCGAGCAGGTTCGTGGAGGAGAGGTGGTTTTTGAAGCTACTTACTACGAGACGGGCACCTATCAATTCAATAGTGATGGTACCGGTTTCATTCTTCTGGATGTGCCTGTTATAGGTTTACCCACTGATCAGGACATCCTATGGGCCGAGGACAGCCTTGGTCGGATTACCATCAACTACAACAACGGTACATCAGTTCATCGTTTTGATCCCAGCTATAGAGGCGAGTTTCTATTATTAACAGGCAGTCAGTTTACAGGTACTATAGGCAACTTCCTAATCACCAATTCAGAGATTTTTTTCAAGAAGAACTGAGCATCTTCTAACTCTCATCAAAACGATTAAGAAAATCCCCTCGTTCGGGCTAACGAAGATGTTTTACTGTAAGCTTGAAGTAATCAAAGGCCTCATCGGTTTCAACTGACCAGAGTCAAATAAAAAACCCATGATCCTTACGAACCATGGGTTTCTACTAAATATCTTATAGTTGGCCTTAAGCCTCAGCAGGAACAACAGATACGAAAGATCTGTTCTCTCTTCCTTTCTTAAATTCTACCGTGCCGTCAGTAAGGGCAAACAGCGTATGATCTTTACCTAGACCAACATTGGCACCTGGGTGATGCTTTGTGCCACGCTGACGTACGATGATATTTCCAGCGATAGCCTCTTGACCACCAAATATCTTTACACCAAGTCGTTTACTATGCGACTCTCTTCCGTTTTTCGAACTACCGACTCCTTTTTTGTGTGCCATGGTTGATTCTTATTTAATGTCTTCAATTAATACTTTAGAGAACTCCTGTCTGTGACCGTTCTTCTTCTTGTATCCTTTTCTTCTCTTCTTCTTGAAAACAATGACTTTGTCATCCTTTCCGTGACCAAGTATCTTACCAGAAACCTTCGCTCCTTTAATCGTAGGCTTACCTACTTTGATCTTGCCATCATTATCTACTAGCAGCACGTTATCAAACTCGACAGCCGCCCCCTCATCACCTTCTAACTTAGGTGTGTAAACGTACTGGTCTTTAGAAACTTTGAACTGCTTACCAGCGATATCAACAATTGCGTACATATAGCTTTTTGTATTACTTCTCCAAAAATGGAATGCAAAGATAGGGTAATCCTCTAAATATTCAAACCCAGCGCCCCATAACAACCCCTGAAAAAGTTTTTAAAAAAAAATTAGCCTTCACTCATCTCGTTATACGCCTCATATTCATAGAAGTTAAGATTGTATTAATCTTTCATTGTACCCTTATTTTCAGTGCTTTATGAGCCAAAGTGCGGCTTGGTTTTTTACTCCTGTCAGACCGTTTTCGAGCTTTGATTTTTAGTCCCCTTTTTATAATATTTGTATCGCTCGATCAGAAAAAATTGCTCTTTTCTTTCTGGTCAGACTCCTGAAAAATACATGCCAGCTATGAAAGAAACAGAGGAATCACTGAGTTCGCTCGCTGATAATGCTTTGTTTAATGTATTAGCTCCTTGGAGGAAGAAATTGAAGTAATGTTTAATAGTATAAATACAGTAAAATAAATGAGTCACCCAGTTGAGTTAGAGGAGCCAATTTTAAAAGAAAACAAAGACCGATTCGTCATCTTTCCCATTCAACATTCTGATATATGGGAGTATTACAAAAAAGCCGAGGCAAGCTTTTGGACCGCCGAAGAAATAGACCTGGGCCAAGACCTCAAAGATTGGGTTAATCTCAATGATGGTGAGCATCATTTTATCAAGCACGTCCTTGCTTTCTTTGCTGCAAGCGATGGAATAGTCAACGAGAACCTGGCGGAAAATTTTGTTTCCGAAGTACAGTATACAGAAGCCAAGTTTTTCTACGGTTTCCAAATTGCCATAGAGAACATACACTCTGAAACTTATTCTTTACTTATAGATACTTATGTAAAAGATCCAGCGGAGAAGGATAAACTCTTCCATGCTATTGAAACAATGGATCTTGTTAAGAAGAAAGCAGATTGGGCGCTAAGATGGATTGACAAAGGTAGCTTTGCCGAACGACTAATTGCTTTTGCAGCCGTAGAAGGCATCTTCTTCTCGGGTAGCTTCTGCTCCATCTTCTGGCTCAAGAAAAGAGGCCTTATGCCTGGCTTGACCTTCTCCAATGAGTTGATCTCTCGTGATGAAGGACTGCATTGTGATTTTGCCTGCCACTTATATACACAGCATGTAAACAATAAGCTTCCTCAGGAAACGGTAATAGAGATCATTCGTGATGCGGTCAAACTTGAGCAGGAGTTTGTATCAGAGGCCCTACCAGTCAGGCTCATCGGCATGAACTCTGAACTCATGTGCCAATACATCGAGTTTGTAGCTGATAGATTATTATTAGAATTAGGATGCCCCAAAATATATAACGCTACCAATCCATTCGACTTCATGGAAATGATCTCGCTTCAGGGAAAGACCAACTTTTTCGAGAAGCGCGTAGCAGAATACCAGAAAGCCGGCGTTTTGAATAAAGAAGGAGAAAATAAATCACCAAAATTCTCGCTTGACGAAGATTTCTAGACCCTATTAAACCCAGAAGAGCAAAATGTTTGTAATTAAAAGAGACGGAAGACGCGAATCAGTAAAGTTCGACAAAATCACTGCGCGCATAGATAAGCTATGCTATGGCCTTAACATGCAGTACGTGGAGACCATTGATATTGCCAAGAAGGTAATCGACGGGATCTTCGATGGTGTCACAACTCAGGAACTGGATAACCTGGCGGCAGAGACCGCTGCTTCATTAACAACAAGGCACCCTGACTATGCTACACTAGCAGCTCGCATAGCGATATCCAACCTTCATAAAACCACTAGTAAGTCTTTTTCTAATACGATGAAAAGGCTTTACACCTATATTGATCCAAAAACAGGAGAGAATGCGTCTTTAGTCTCAACTGAGGTGTATGGTATTATCAAAAAGAATGCAGCTCTTCTTGACTCTAGCATAATTTACGATAGGGACTTCAACTATGACTACTTCGGGTTCAAGACATTAGAACGCTCTTATCTAATGCGTCTGGACACCAAAGTAGTGGAGCGCCCGCAGCACATGCTGATGAGGGTAGCAGTCGGCATCCACAAGGAAGACATCAGTGCAGCAATAGAAACCTACAACTTACTAAGTGAAAAGTGGTTTACACATGCTACACCTACTTTATTCAATGCGGGTACACCCAAGCCACAACTTTCTTCATGCTTCTTGCTGACCATGAAGGATGACAGTATCGATGGCATATACGATACACTAAAGCAATGCGCTAAGATTTCTCAGTCAGCAGGAGGTATTGGACTTAGCATTCACAATGTGAGGGCAACAGGTTCCTACATTAAGGGTACTAACGGCGTATCCAACGGTATCGTACCAATGCTTCGCAACTTCGACATGACTGCAAGATATGTAGATCAGGGAGGTGGTAAGCGCAAAGGAAGCTTCGCAATATATCTGGAGCCATGGCATGCAGATATTTTCGATTTCCTTCAGATGAAAAAGAATCATGGTAAGGAAGAATTGAGAGCCAGGGACTTATTCTACGCGCTTTGGATTTCCGACTTATTCATGAAGCGAGTTGAGGCCAATGAGGACTGGTCGCTCTTCTGTCCAAATGAAGCCCCCGGACTTGCGGATTGCTATGGTGAGGAGTTTGAGAAGCTGTACGAGAAGTATGAGAAAGAAGGCAAAGCCCGAAAAACCGTGAAAGCTCAAGAGCTTTGGTTTGAAGTGCTGGAATCTCAGATTGAGACAGGCACTCCTTACATGCTATTTAAGGATGCCGCAAATAAGAAATCTAACCAGAAGAATCTAGGTACAATTAAGTCGTCCAACCTTTGTACTGAAATCATAGAGTACACCGCGCCTGACGAGGTGGCTGTTTGTAACCTGGCTTCTATCTCTCTACCGAAATTTGTGACGGAAGATGGCAAGTTTGACCATGACGCACTTTACAAGATCACAAAAGTAGCCACACGTAACCTCAACAAGGTGATCGATGTGAACTACTACCCAGTGCCTGAGGCTAAGAATTCTAACATGCGCCATAGACCTATCGGTCTGGGTGTACAAGGTTTAGCTGATGCTTTCGCATTATTAAGACTGCCGTTTGACTCGGCTGAGGCCAAGCAACTCAATAAGGAAATCTTCGAGACCATCTACTTTGGTGCAATGGAGACTTCAATGGAGATCGCGATCAAAGAAGGCCCTTATGAGACTTTCAAAGGGTCTCCAGTGTCTAAAGGCATCTTCCAGTTTGACATGTGGGGCGTAACTCCTGACGCTGGCAGATGGGACTGGACGGATCTTAAGCAAAAGGTGAAGAAGCACGGTGTGCGCAACTCGCTATTGGTTGCTCCTATGCCGACAGCTTCTACCTCTCAGATCCTCGGCAATAATGAGTGCTTCGAGCCTTACACCTCGAATATTTATACCAGAAGAGTACTTTCAGGAGAGTTTATCATTGTCAATAAGCACTTGATGAAGGATCTGATCAAGCTGGGTATTTGGAACGATAGCATGAAGAACAGAATCATTGAAGCAAATGGCTCTGTGCAGGGAATTGCTGAGATTCCTGATGAGATCAAAGCACTATACAAGACAGTGTGGGAAATCTCACAGAAGAGGGTTCTGGAAATGAGTGCAGATCGTGGTGCCTACATCTGTCAGAGTCAAAGTTTAAATGTGCACATGATTGATGCGAACTTCGGTAAACTGACTTCTATGCACTTCCATGCCTGGAAGCTTGGCTTAAAGACGGGCATGTACTACTTGAGAACCAAGGCAGCCGCTGACGCGATCAAGTTTACGGTAGAGAAGCAGCAAAAAGAGCAGCCTAAGTCACAGCAGGCTCAATCTGCTCAGGAAGTAACCTCACAACAATCATCAAATCAACAAGCGATCCAGTGCTCGCTGGATGACCCAGATGGTTGTGAAATGTGCGGTGGCTAAAATTTTGAATGTGAATTAATTGTTTTGAAGCCCTGACTCATTGAGTCGGGGCTTTTTTCATTAAGCCCACCAACTCTCCCTTTAAGAAGCGTCCACTAACTTTGCAGCAGAATCGTTATGGCAATGTTGCGCTTTATAATTCTCATCCTCGGACTTACGGCTGGTGTGGCAAACCAGCTTAGTGCCCAGCGCCATCCGGTCTATGGGCTATCCGGTCACTACGGCTGGATCATTCCCCACTCCAGCGACTTACAAACCTTATCACAGTCATCTCCTATTGGCCTGCAACTGGATTGGAGTAACATCAAAACCGGCCAGAAAGCCTGGGACAGTTGCAATTGCTACAGTCAGGTAGGAGTAGCCTTCAATTACTACAACTACCAAAACCAAGACCAACTTGGCAGCTCCTACAACCTCACCTATTTTGCTGAGCCCTACCTCTCCTATCGGAAAAGACTTTTCAATAGCCTACGAGCCGGGGCGGGAGTCTCCTATCTCGATCAGGTACATGACCCCATTGATAACCCGGAGAATACTTTCTACAGCTCTCCCGTCAGTTTCCTACTTATTCTGGGTCTCAACGCTAATTATCACCTAACGGAAAAAGTCACGCTAACCACAGGTCTGCATTACAACCATATCTCTAACGGCGGGATGAAACAACCCAATAAGGGCATGAATTTTCCAACGGTGACCCTTGGAGTGAAATACCTGCCCCAACCTGTTGAGCTAGAAGTAAGGCCGAAAAAGAACGATCAAAAAAACGAGTTGGGAGGGTACATTCGGCTTTTTGGAACACTTCCGGAAGTTGATACAGATACTCTGTCGAATACAGGTAATAGCCGAGCCCTATTACTGGGAATAGCGGGAGGAGTCCTCTATCACTTTACACACACCAACGCATTGAATCTTGGAATGGAATTCATCAGAGATGGATCAAAATCCGGAGTTCCCATCGCTAATGATATACCATCAGATCCATATGCAATCGGGCTCTTGCTAGGCCATAATTTTGTGTTTGGGAAGCTTACCTTCAATCAACAGTTGGGCTGGTATGCTCATCGTAAAGCAGCCGACGACCGCACTTTTTATCAACGCTATGAAATACTTTATCGCCTTGGTGAGCGCTGGCAAGTAGGCACATCACTCATTGCACATGGCCATGTTGCCGACAATCTTGATTTGAGATTGGGGTACCTGATCCACTAAAAAACCATCTCCGCCGCTATCGCGAATAGCGCCCCAAGCACACTAATCACGACCTTGGGTAGACTCCAGCTGTGCTCCGGGCTCGACTCTATGAAAATCGTTGTAGAGATATGCAAGAAGTTGCCGCTGACGAATGCAAAAAGCAGAATGACTCCATTTTCCGATAGGGGTATAAAATCTCCTGAAATGAGGCCAACAGGACTCATCAATGAAAAAACCACTAGCAATACAATAGGGATCGTCCGCTTGCTAAACTCGCAGGTAAGTACTGACATGAGCGCAAAGGCCGCCGGCATCTTATGCAATATGATACCGAGCAAAAGCGCAGAAGAATCGTGTTTTGAATGGATCGCAGATGGATGCGAGATCAGCGTACCCTCCAGAAATGCATGAAGGGATAGCCCAATCATCAGCATATAAATCGACCCTGTCGAATGATGATGATCATGGGTGTGCTTATGCATGTGGCCATGCTCAACCCCAGCCGTAAAAAACTCCAGAAAGTACTGAAAGAAAAATCCCAGAAGCACCATCATACCAATTGTACTACCATCGGTGGCAGAGTCAAAAAGCTCCGGCATGATGTGGATGATGGTCACCGCAAAAAGGTAAGATCCCGCAAATACCAGAGGCATTTTCAGCTGCTGCCCCGTCAACTTTGGTAAGAGGTAAACAGCCAGGCCACCAAAAAGACCAGTCAAAAATAGTATAAGGGCGCTACTCAGCATTTTCTGGTAAGAAAAATAAGGCGATCAGAAGTCTCCGCTTCATATGCTCCGAGCATATAGTCGCCATAGAGCTCGACGACTTCCAATCCAGCTTGCTCGAAATAGCTCAAAAACTCGATGCGTCTAATGGCTTTCACTTTTTCCTGATAATGATATTGTGTTTGAGAAACATTAAAATGAATATCCTTGAGAATAAATTCCCCATCGTAGCTCTTTTTAATTAAAAAATCGATTCCCTCAACATTCTTGACCTCCTCCTCCACCAGATTGTTGATGACAACATAGGGGTTGAGAAAGTCTAGTAGAAAGTAGCCAGTAGTTTTGATCGATCCAGCAATAGCTCGAATAGCTTGGGCATGCTCTTCTTCAGTATTAAAGTAGCCAAAACTGGTAAATAAGTTCAGCCCCAAGTCGAAGCGGTCTTTCTTATATACCTCACGCATGTCGTGAATCTCAAATCTCAACCGTTCATTTTCTGATTTGCTTGCTTCCTTGATGTTTTCAGGAGATAGGTCAATTCCTGTGACATCAAATCCTTTTTGATT
The DNA here is from genome assembly GCA_965229505.1 of Cyclobacteriaceae bacterium. Lineage (GTDB taxonomy): Bacteria > Bacteroidota > Bacteroidia > Cytophagales > Cyclobacteriaceae > UBA6059. Next base: position 2,132,439 of record OZ245881.1, on the reverse strand, counting down.
GAGATAGATAGAATGTCGACCCTTACCACAAGCAATGTCCAGCACCCGGCTTTCCTTGGGTAAAGCCAACATTTCAATCAGATTGTCGATAAAAAGCTGTGCCTCTTGATAATCTCTATGGCTATACAGTATGTGATAGTAGGGTGAATTGAACCACTCACCAAACCACTCTTTTCTTGTCATGAATTACTCGACATTAAGAAAATTTTCGATTCCCGGAGTAGCGTAGGTACGAATATCCCCCTCATCATCGGAATAGATTAAAAAGGCCTCTACATTATCGAGCTTTTCCAGGACCTCAAGGCTCTTTTCATACCCCATTACCATAAATCCGGTGGCAAATGCATCTGCTGACATACAGTCGGCGGCAAACACAGAAGCACTTAATAAGGAGTGCTCTACCGGGAATCCCGTAAAAGGGCTGATGGTATGAGATATCTTGCGCCCTTCTTTAATGTAATAATTTCTATAGTTGCCGGAAGTGGCCAATGACATGTTCTCAAGGTAGACAGTGGCTTTCAATCTGCGCTCGCTTTGTTCGACATTAGGATCATCTATTCCGATCAGCCAATTCTTACCAGTGGAATTCTTCCCCTTGCATCTAACCTCCCCTCCGATCTCTACCATATAATTGGCTATCCCCTTGCTCTCGAGGAATTCACTTACCGCATCCACTCCATACCCTTTTGCGATAGCGCTAAAGTCCAGGTAGACTTCTGCGCTGGTCTTGGTCGCACCCGAGTCATCAAACTGGACCTGATCAAAACCCACCAAAGTAAGCAGCGAGTCAACTACTGCACTATCCAATAAGTTTTGCTCACTCCCAGGGCCAAATCCCCAGGAATTGACGAGTGGACCGACGGTCGGGTCAAAAGCCCCATCCGTTATTTCATAGATCTCCTTGGTCTTCACGAGAATGGTCTTCAGAAATTCAGACTGAAAAGTAATGGTGTTACTATCGTTGAACAGGCTAATCTCCGAGTCTGGGATATAGGTACTTAGTGAGTTGTTGAAGGCTATAAGAAGTGAATCCACCTCGGTCTGATAACTTGTACTCTCAGGGTGGAGGTACTTGATCGTGTAGGGAATAGGTCCCATGGTAGTCCCTCCCAGGGTTACCATCGTGAGGTCGCTTTGCTGATTGGTAAACCTGACGACTAAAATAATGAGGACACCCAGGATCAGTGCTCCGGCTACCCTACTACCTTTAATTGCGGCCATAAAAGAGATTTTGCTGCAATTTAATGGATAACCTGCAGAGTTGATCGCCGGGTAAGTCACATTGACTGAAGACCACAATCATTTCTCGCTATCACACGAATAATCCTTATTTTAGTGCAAAAATCAGTGCATGAGAGAAGATTATCTTCAGGGAGATGGTGAGGGGCTCGACTCTTCAGAAAAGGAGTTTGAAAAGGCACTTCGTCCATTATCTTTTGAAGACTTCACGGGGCAGTATAAGGTCGTCGAGAATGTTAAAATCTTCGTGCAAGCTGCGAAGCAACGAGCAGAGCCGCTAGACCATGTGCTATTGCATGGCCCTCCCGGCCTTGGCAAGACCACACTCTCACATATCATATCCAATGAATTGGGATCAAGTCTTAGAGTGACCTCCGGGCCAGTCTTAGACAAGCCCAGCGATCTTGCGGGCTTACTAACTAACCTTGAGGATCATGATGTCTTATTTATCGATGAGATCCATCGACTCAACCCTGTCGTAGAGGAATACCTCTATTCAGCAATGGAGGACTTCAAGATAGACATCATGCTCGATAGCGGCCCCAATGCCCGCTCAGTTCAGATCGGTTTGAATCCATTTACGCTCATAGGCGCGACCACAAGATCAGGTTTGCTCACTGCCCCTTTAAGAGCTCGATTTGGTATCAATGCCCGCCTGGAGTACTATGACGCCAAGCTCCTTACCAGAATAGTGCAGCGATCTTCGGATATCCTAAAAACAGCTATCGATGATGATGCGGCTTATGAGATCGCAAGGAGGAGTCGCGGAACGCCGCGTATTGCTAACAACCTACTCCGCAGAACAAGAGATTTCGCGCAGATCAAGGGCGATGGCGACATTACGCTCGAAATTGCAAAGTTTGCTTTAAAAGCCCTTGATGTGGATGATCATGGCCTGGATGAGATGGATAACCGCATCCTCAATACCATTATTGATAAATTCAAAGGGGGCCCTGTGGGTCTATCGACAATTGCCACAGCATGTGGTGAAGAATCCGAAACCATAGAAGAGGTATATGAGCCCTTCCTCATCATGGAGGGTTTCATCAAGCGTACGGCCAGGGGCAGGATGTGTACCGAGCTGGCCTACCAGCACCTGGGAAAGATCCCTCCACAGCGCATGGGCACTTTATTCGAGCAGTAAGTTTTGCCTCATTCCAACACGGAGACCGTAAAATTAATTGCCAGGGAGCTGGGCTTCTCTTTCTGTGGCATAGCCAAAACTGAGTTTCTATCGGAAGAAGCCCCAAAACTGGAAGAGTGGCTCAAGCGAGGGTATCAAGGCAAAATGGGCTATCTGGAAAACCATTTTGATAAGCGCCTAGACCCTACCAAGCTCGTCCCGGGCGCAAAGTCAGTGGTTTCCCTTGTTTACAATTACTCCCCACAAGAGCGGCACCAAAAAAACGACCAGCTCAAAATTGCTAAATACGCCTATGGTCAAGACTATCACTTCGTCATCAAAGACAAACTCAAGATCTTCATGGAAAAAATGGAGGATCGAATCGGCGCAGTAGAGGGGCGGGTTTTTGTAGATTCAGCTCCAGTCCATGAGCGCGCCTGGGCAGCTAAAAGCGGGCTCGGGTGGGTAGGCAAAAACTCCCTGCTACTCAATCGGGAGATGGGGAGCTTCTTCTTTTTGGCAGAACTGATTATTGACCTTGACCTGGAGCCCGATGGGCCTATGAAAGACTACTGTGGTACGTGTACTGCTTGCCAGGACGCCTGTCCCACAGATGCAATTCCCGCGCCCTATGTAGTGGATGGGAGTCGCTGTATTTCTTATTTGACAATTGAGCTCAAAGAAGAGATCCCCTCAGAGTTCAAAGGCAAGATGGAAAACTGGGCTTTTGGTTGTGATATCTGTCAGGACGTATGTCCATGGAACCGCTTTTCAAAACCACACAGCGAGCCAAAGTTTCAACCTCAGGGCTGGGAGAAGTTTTCTGATAAGGATTGGACTGAAATGACTGAAGAGGTATTTCAAAAAGTCTTTAAGAAGAGTGCCGTTAAGCGTGCCAAGTATGCGGGACTAAAGCGAAATATCAGCTTTATAAAAAGTAACGCCTCAGCAGATAGGGCTTAATCAAAAAAGCCCCTGATCGGGGCTTTTTTTGGGTTAATGTCGCCTCAAGCGGCAACCGCATTAAAATTTTTGTCTAGTATGATGGGATATCGATTCCCAAACTGGCTGTAACACCAATCTCTGAACTCTGCCAACTCTTGAGCTACCAGAGCCCGAATTGCTTTTCTCAGTTCCTTTTCGAAAAGAAACCTGTCAAAGCTAACCTTACTAAGAATAGTTTTGAAGTATTCTAACATCTCACACTTTAGTTTTGACGGTTAAACATATGTTTTGACTTAACGTAAAGACTGTATGTTTATTGGGCTTTAGAATTTAATCAAATCCCAATACTTTTGCAATTAATCAAAGAACGAAAATCGGCTAATTCGAATGAAACAATCGTTTGCACAAATTGTCCTGGGCTTATTAACGATGATCCTTTTTGCAGGGTTTCAATTAAATGGTCAAGATATCAGAATTGACCTTGGTCCCGACCAAATAGCCGCCAATCAGCAGTTCACCATCACCATTACCATACAGAATGACCGCCTGGAGAGCTACAACGGATTTCCTGAGATAGAAGGGTTTGCCAAGCGAGGAACATCTTCATCATCATCTACCAATTTTGTGAATGGAAGAATCTCTTCATCTCAAAGCATTACCCAAAATTATTTGCCGCTCCAGGAGGGTACTTATACTTTGCAACCTTTTGATATCACTGTTAACGGTGAGAAGGTGAGCAGTCCCGGAAAGAAAATCGTGGTGGGGCCGCCAGTACAACGTCAGCAGCGCTATGATCCCTTCAGTGGAGATCCGTTTCAAGATATGTTTGGGCGCCAGAGTGCCCCGAAAGAATATGTGGATGTAGAGGCTGATGCCTTCCTGGCACTAAGTACAGACAAGGATGAGGTGTATCAGGGAGAGGGCTTCACACTCACGCTGGCTTTTTATGTATCGGAGAGCAATAGAGCAGACATGAGGTTCTACGAATTGGGTCGTCAGATCACTGACATCATTAAGGATATCAAGCCCTCCAATTGCTGGGAAGAAAACTTCAACATTGACAATATCAATGGTGAGCCTGTACAATTGGGTGGCAAAAGATATAGTCAGTACAAGATTTTTCAGGCTACCTATTACCCGCTCAATAGCGAAGATATTTCGTTCCCCTCCGTCGGCCTGGAGTTGATCAAGTATCAGGTCGCTAAAAACCCGAGCTTCTTTGGACAAAACAAGAAAGAAGATTTCGAGACCTTCTACTCTAAGCCTAAAGCGGTGAAAGTCGTGGACCTGCCTCCACATCCACTGAAGGAATCTGTTGCGGTAGGTAACTATCGACTTAAGGAGAATATCTCAACCAATCAGCTCAAAACCGGAGATAGCTTCAACTATTCCTTTCAGGTGATGGGTGAAGGCAATATCTCCTCGATCAACAAGCCTGAGATAGATGAGACCAGTGACTTTGACTTCTATCCTCCCAATGTGCAGCAGGACATTATGAGGTCAAATGGTCGTGTCCGTGGAACGAAAAGCTTCAACTACTATGGTATCCCCAATGAACCCGGTGAATACCAATTGGGCGATTACTTTTCATGGGTGTATTTCAACACAACTACTGATCAATATGACACACTTTCTTCCGATGTACAGCTCGTGGTGACCGGTGAGAGCAAAAAGAACGAATCCATTCTGGCTACAGACATGGGCTCCTTCTACGATCTCATTGATCTCAAGGATAACAAGCTGGTCAGCCGCGACAAAGAAGGCTATTTCAAGCTCTTTGCGAACATTCTTATTTTACTTATGTTCGTAGCTACAGCCTTTATCGTATTCAGAAAATAATTGGATGAGCAATAGCTTCGGGAAGCTTTTCAAAATCACGACTTACGGGGAATCACATGGCAAGGCAATCGGTGTAATCATCGATGGATGTCCTGCAGGCCTCACTATAGATCAGGATTTTATACAGTCAGAAATGGATCGGCGCAAGCCCGGCCAATCTAAGATTACCACTCAGCGCAAGGAGGGAGATATCGTTGATATTCTCTCAGGCGTATTCGAGGGTCAGACTACCGGAATGCCCATCTCCATGGTCATCTACAATGAAGACCAACGAAGCAAAGACTACAGCCATATTGCTGATAAGTTTCGCCCCTCTCACGCCGACTATACCTACGAGACCAAGTATGGTCATCGGGACTACAGAGGAGGCGGACGCAGCTCGGCGAGAGAGACTGCCGCACGTGTCGCCGCAGGTGCCATCGCAAAAATGTGGCTTAAGCAGCTGGGCATTAGCGTAGAGGCCTATGTGTCACAGGTTGGGTCGATGAGGCTGGAGACCCCTTATCAGGAAATGAATTTGGCGGATGTCGAAAACAACATCGTCAGGTGCCCCGATCCTAAAGTAGCCGAAGAGATGATCGAGCTCATCGATCAGACCAGAAAGAACCGGGACACCATTGGTGGTGTGGTCAGCTGTGTCATCAAAGGCACTCCTCCCGGACTTGGCGAACCTGTCTTCGATAAGCTGCATGCTGATCTCGGTAAGGGCATGCTGAGCATCAATGCAGTTAAAGGGTTCGAGTACGGAAGTGGCTTTGATGGAGTGGCGATGTACGGCTCCCAGCACAATGATGCTTTCGTCAAAGAAGGCGATAAGGTCAGAACCACCACCAATCACTCCGGCGGCATTCAAGGCGGCATCTCCAACGGAGAGGACATTTACTTCAGAGTAGCATTCAAGCCAGTCGCCACGATCATGGACGATCAGGTCAGTGTAGATAAAGAAGGAAACGAAACTATTGTCTCCGGCAAAGGCCGCCACGATCCCTGTGTGGTACCACGAGCCGTGCCGATTGTAGAAGCAATGGGGGCACTCGTCATAGCTGATTTCCTATTGATAAGCAGAACAAATAAATTACTCAGCTGACCTAAACTCCATTTTTATATGAAAAAGCTCGCTCTTCATACTCAGATTCTCATTGGTATGGCCCTTGGCCTGATCCTCGGGATCATTTGTATCTACTCCCCCGGGTTGTCGAGCTTTGTCGTAGACTTTATTAAACCTATCGGCACCATCTTCATTCGATCATTGAAAATGATCGCTATGCCGCTGGTTCTTGCTTCACTGATCATTGGAGTTGCCAATATTGGGGATATCTCCAAGCTGTCACGAATGGGGGGAAAGACAGTCGCCATCTTTGTTATCACTACGGTGATCTCAATTACCATTGGGCTTTCCCTTGTCGCGATCATGCGACCGGGAGACAGCTTGTCTGAAGAGACTCGAATGGAGCTCATGAGCGAGTTTGATGACAATGCCGAAAGTCAGATCAATGTGGCATCTCAGCTCAAGCCTAAGGGTCCACTGGAGCCATTGGTCAACATGGTGCCTGACAATATCTTCCAGGCAGCCACTGACAACAGAGCTATGCTCCAGATTGTATTCTTTGCCTTGATCGTAGGCGTGGCATTACTGCAAGTACCCAAGGAAAAAGGCGCAACGGTCTTGAGTTTCTTCAATGGCCTCAATGAAGTCGTGATCAAAATCGTAGAGTACATCATGATGATCGCCCCGTACGGGGTTTTTGCGTTGATCGCCTCTCTGATTATAGAGATCGCTGGTGATGATCCAAGCAGAGCCTGGGAGCTATTACAGGCGCTACTATGGTATTCCGTGACGGTTGTCCTTGGCATGCTTGTGATGATGACTTTGATTTATCCTTTGCTTATTCGATTCTTCTCGAAGATCAAATACCTGGATTTCTTTAAAGGTATCAGGCCTGCCATGCTACTAGGATTTAGCACCAGCTCAAGTACAGCCACACTGCCAGTGACCATGGATCGAGTAGAAAAGCATCTGGGCGTTTCTGAGGAGGTTTCGAGTTTCGTATTACCGCTAGGTGCTACGATCAATATGAACGGCACCAGTCTATATCAAGGCGTGACGGCATTGTTTATTGCGCAGGCGCTGGGCCTGGAGCTTTCGCTCAGTGCACAGCTCACTATCGTACTCACGGCTACACTCGCCGCTGTAGGTACCGCTGGCGTACCTGGCGCTGGCATGGTGATGTTAGTCGTCGTGCTTGAGGCGGTAGGGATACCCACCGCGGGCATTGCTTTGATCATGGCACCAGAGCGCATTCTGGATATGATCAGGACTATGGTCAATATTACCGGTGATGCATCCGTAGCAGTAGTAGTTGCCTCTACCGAGAATGCACTGGATGTCGACTTTGCACACGAGCATTCTGGTGAATAATCCACTTTTTGGATTGAGAAGAATTTGAAATTGGCTAATTAGCATTATGAAGAAGTTGCCTCTACACGTCAAAATCATGATCGGGCTCGTATTGGGAGTCGTTTGGGCTTTCATTTCGAGTCTGTTGGGTTGGAATGAATTTACCATCAACTGGATAGACCCTTTCGGTACGATATTCATTCGTCTACTCAAATTTATCGCGGTACCGCTTGTACTATTCTCCATCATCAATGGTGTGGCAGGGCTCAGTGATGTATCCAAACTTGGTCGACTTGGAGGTAAGACGCTCCTCGCATATATGGGTACGACTCTCATGGCAGTGACCGTGGGATTGCTTTTTGTCAATATCATCAAGCCGGGCACTTACATGGATGAGGAGCAGCGGATCAAAAATCGCCTCTCCTATGAAATCTGGCTGGAAGACAATGACATGGGCCTATCACAGGATGGGCAGTCCTTCTTATCTGATCCGCAATATCAAGGCTACCTGTCGGATGCCCAGAAGGGACGCGAACTAAGTGAAGCGGAAAGAGAAAACCTTGAGAAGATGCAGAGTACGGCAGAGGCTCAAAAAGAGGCTTCACCGTTGCAGTTCATCGTCGATATGGTACCCGAAAATATCATTCTGTCCATTTCAAGTAATCAACTCATGCTGCAGGTGATATTCTTCGCCATCTTCTTTGGTATCACGCTGGTGCTTATCCCCAAGGATCAGGCTGCACCTGTCATTGACTTCATACAAGGTATCAATGGGGTTTTCCTCAAAATGGTAGAGCTCGTCATGAAAGCCGCACCATTCTTCGTCTTCGCCTTATTGGCCGGAATTGTCGCTAAAATGGCGGATACACCCGGCGAAGTGTTTGAGCTCTTCCTTGGGTTGGGTTCTTATGCCATTACCCTGATGGCTGGATTGGCTTTCGTTGTTTTCGTGCTTTATCCGCTGATCGTCACCAGCTTTGTACCTAAGCTCACCTACCGGGAATTTTTCAAAAACATGAGCCCTGCTCAGTTTCTGGCTTTCTCGACAAGCTCTAGTGCCGCTACCCTACCGGTAACCATGGAATGTGTAGAGGACAATATGGGTGTCCCCAGATCTATTTCCAGTTTCGTACTGCCCATCGGTGCTACCGTCAATATGGATGGTACCAGCCTGCATCAAGCTGTAGCGGTGATCTTCATGGCACAGCTTCATATGATCGATTTGACGATTGGGCAGCAGCTGGTGATCGTATTGACCGCATCACTAGCCTCCATCGGTGCTGCGGCGGTTCCTAGTGCCGGACTCATCATGATGATCATTGTTCTACAGTCTGTGGGTCTTAACCCTGCCTGGATTGCCATCATCTTCCCAATAGACCGGCCTCTGGACATGTTCCGCACGGTGGTGAACGTATCCGGTGATGCCACTGTGTCTACCCTGATCGCTAAGTCAGAAGGAGAGCTGCAGAAGTATGTGGATTAGCCAACTGGATTTGGTCTCCGCGAGAAGCTAAGACCAGGTTAGAGAGATAATAACTGAAGAACAAAATTGAATCTACCAATATTCTTCAAAAGCAAATATATTCCTCCAATTGTTGCCATTCTAGTGCTTTTTGGGACATTCTTCTTTCTTTTTCGAATTGAAGAAGAAAGACAAGTTGATGTGGCCCGCAAAGGAAAAACTACAGTTTGCTCAGTTTACGATGAAGGCAAAAGGATGATTAAAATAAAGTATGTTATCAATGGTAATGAATACACAAATGCCGTTGGAAAGGGGTACTCAAATATTGAAGATGGAGAAGAGTTTCTTCTAAATTACGATCCTTTAGATCCTAAATCTGTTGTAGTTCATTTTGACCTGCCTGTATTATCTGAAGAATACAACTATTCTCAGACCGCATGTCTATCAATTTCAAAGCGTTTATCCATTTTAGATTTTACATATAGAGTTGGAGACGAATTGATAATCAGAAAGGCACAATTTAGAGGCCACTCTCTGAACAACTCAGATTATGTTGTTAAATACAGGACTGAAAATCCTCAAATAGGCTATCTCATTAAGGAATAGAACATTAAGGTGGTATAAGGTACAAGTCAAAACTTCCCAGTCTGGCCCGCCACTGGTCTTACCGTCTTGCTGAGACCATAAGTCAGTCAAAATTCGAACTGCTGAAATTCCCCGACAGATCAATTCTTCTCAGAATTGTGCCGAACTATTGAACTATTGCCCGAGTTTTGCATTTATATAGATTCAAAAGATCACGATCATGACAGAGACCAGAGTCGTCAATATATATCTAGAAGCTAATCCCAACCCCAACTCGCTAAAGTTTGTGGTGAATTTCATGCTTATGCCGGAAGGTGTAAGCCAGGATTTTCCTGATCAGGAAAGTGCGGCCAGTGCGCCGCTCGCGCAGGAGCTCTTTAATTTTCCTTATGTCAAGCGGGTATTCTACATGAGCAACTTTGTGACCATCACCAAAGATGAGTCCAAGGAATGGGAGGAAATCAAGTACGAACTCAAAGACTATATCAAAGCCTATCTGGAAGCCGAAAAGCCGCTGCTGACAGATGCAGTTGCTGATGGCAATGAGATCAACGAAGATGATACTGAGGCCGAAAAGAAGATCAAAGGTATCCTTGATGAGTATATCCGTCCAGCCGTAGAGCAGGACGGTGGAGCGATCACTTTTCACTCTTTCGAAGAGGGCAAGGTGAAAGTACTCCTCCAGGGATCTTGTAGCGGCTGTCCTTCCTCCACCATTACTTTAAAAGCTGGCATTGAGAACCTGCTTAAGCGAATGGTACCGGAGGTACAGGAAGTCATAGCCGAGGGCGTTTGATCGACCGAAGCTTTAGCGAAGGATGATTTAGTCCAACTACATATGCTTCGGAGGTTCGGTTCGCTTTGACCTGATACTGGATTAGCACGAAGACCTACGAAGTTTCAAAAACTTCGTAGGTCTTTTTTCGCTCCAACTGCGCTTCAGTGGAGGTGAAAACCAATTGGTCAGACCACTGCGAGTGGTCAGACCAATATGAGCCGTTGGAAACGGTATATTAACAACTCGTCTTACTCCATACAGAGCACTTCCACCGGTAGGATCAACCCTTCCGGTAGGGCCTGACACATACCCAGATCTGACTGCCATTGATAACCGAAGATGGGCTTTACCTGCACCTTTACACCTGATCCTGCGGCCGGGTTCATCAGCTCCATCTCTTCTGTGCCCACCAAAGGTTGCAGCCATACATGCTCCCAGGCACCCATACCTTGTGGTAGCTTAAAGTACAGATCACCCCAAATCCCGTATCCACAAATAGCCCTTTCCAGGTCGACTTCAAGGGTGCAACCGTCAGTCATCAGTGCCGTACCACGCGAATCTATCATCACAGCCTGATCGCTACTCCCGTTGACCAGGTGCACGATCATGTCCTGATTGCTAAAGCCATCGATGCTTTGGTAGGCAATGCTCAGGGTATCAGTGACTATTCCGTCACAAGGATCATCAATTTCCAGATGTGCTAATATCATCCACGTCTGAGCCGGAAAAGATTCGGCTACCAGGTGATCCCAGTACAGTTCAAACTGATGATCTGCGCAACCACCACTGTACTGCACAATTATCTCGAAATGGCTTTCATACGGAGTGGCCGAGATGATATTGAAATCATCAGAAAAGAGTTCATCTATCTGAAGGGTAGGTGCCGAGATAACAGTCACCTCAGATGACCCTCCAAGCCCGGTTTGGAGAGGCTGTACAATATGATCCTCACCACATCCCAAGATTGATAAACTTATTATTGCAATGAGTAGGTTTTTCATTTTTCATGATTTGGGGTAAAGACCGCTCAGACCCAATAATGGTTGGAAATCAGACCATTTATATAATGATATTGCGTCCCAAATCATGCTGTGCTAATTTGGGGTACCTAACTAAAAGAATATGAAGCGAATAATCACAATTCTCGTTGCAGCACTGGCTGCATGTAGCCCCGCTCCTGAGGCGGATATGCTTACAAAGATTGATCAGGAGGTCAGGGCCAACTCCAAAGTCTATGAAACATTGGCCAAGTCTATGTCGACCATTGGTCACAGACTTACCGGCTCTCCTAACGCAAAAATGGCCGAGGAGGAGACGTATAATCTATTTAAGTCCTATGGCTATGACAATGTCAAATATCATCCCTTTGAAGTCGAAACCTGGACACGCGGTGAAGTCGACCTTCAGGTGACGGATGCGGATGGCCAATTCGCTGATGTAAGCGTGATCAGCCTTGCACACTCCCCTGTTGAAGCCAACATCGAAGCGGAGATCATTGATGTAGGAAATGGGCTGGAAGCCGATTTCGAAGCAGTAAAAGATCAAGTCAAAGGCAAGATTGCCATGTGCTACATCAGTATCCTACCGGAAAGTGGAGATGTGGAGAATCTACATCGATCTGAAAAGACTAAGCTTGCTACCGACTATGGTGCGATCGGGCTGATCATCTTCAACCAGGTGCCGGGTGGAGTATTGCTAACAGGCACGGCATCCGTTACGGGTAAGCTGATCCCTATTCCTGCGGTTTGCATCAGCTATGAAGATGGCTTTGCGCTAAAGGAGCGATTGCTTGAAGAGACCGTCAAAGCGAAAATCGAGATGACTAATATCTCTGACAATATCAAAGCACGAAACGTCATTGCCACTTTGGAGGGTACCGATTATCCTGAAGAGAAGATCATCGTTGGCGGGCACCTCGACAGCTGGGATTTGGCCACAGGTGCCATTGACAATGGTATAGGTTCATTCTCCGTCATCGATATGGCGCGTACTTTTAAGGCGCTGGACATCAAGCCAAAACGTACCATCGAGTTTGTCATGTGGATGGGTGAAGAGCAAGGCTTACTTGGTTCTCGCGACTATGTGCGTGTAAACAAAGAAGCGGGTACGATAGATAATATCAAGTACATCATGAACCTTGACTCTGGTACTGACCCAAGAGGACTAAGCGCAGGAGGTAGAGCAGAGGCTGAAGAGTTCTTCAGAGCTGTAGGAGCTAAGATTCAGGCTGTTGATACTTCATTTGCCAATGACTTTGCCAACCGCGCAGGTCTGCATAGTGACCAGCAGCCGTTCATGATGGAGGGTATCCCTTACTTCTCTGCCATGGGTGGAGGCGACCGCTCAATCTACGACTGCTATCATGCCGACTGTGATGATATTGCCTTGGTCAATAAGCAACACCTGGAAAACAATGTACGCATTTGCTCTATGGCGCTCTATGAGCTCGCAATGGCCGATCAACTGCCTGCTGCTAAGCTCGATGACGCTGCGACTAAGACATTCCTTGAGCGTCACGGACTCAAGCTCAAGCTGAAGATTGCTGGAGACTGGAGGTGGGGTGACTAATTAGAGTCTGCCCATAATGTCCATCGTGGAACCGTCGATCTATTCGTTACGCTAGTTTTGAAAGATGATCATTTACATACGTAAACTCACATTTTCAAAACATCGCAAGCCTCGATCTCGAACAATCTGAACAAGACTCATAACTTTATAGACAGACATTAATTGTAATCAAAGAGCAGGTTCTGGCTATTGGGCTAACCTGCTTTTTTTAAATCTGCCCAAAATATAATTTTCACTATCTTGAAAATCCCAACTTAACCCCAAAAGATGGCCGGGACGCCTGTTGATGAAATCATACTGAACTTCAACCAAGACAATGTCTTTTGGCTCAACGTCTGTCTGGCTTTTATCATGTACGGGGTAGCCCTTGAGCTAAAGCCCACCGATTTTCTCTACCTCATTCGCCATCCCAAGTCAGCCATAGCCGGAATAATCTCTCAGTTCCTGGCTCTGCCGCTCCTGACCTACCTGCTGATCATCTTATTAGAACCTACTCCCAGTATCGCGCTTGGCATGATGCTGGTGGCCGCTTGCCCGGGTGGCAATGTCTCCAATTTCATGTCCGCTATGTCCAAGGGTAATGTTGCTTTGAGTGTAAGCCTCACAGCCTTTTCTACTGCCCTTTCTGTGGTCATGACCCCATTCAATCTGGCCTTCTGGGCAGGCCTCTATGAGCCTACGGCAATGATCTTACAGCAGGTTTCTATCGATTCCCAGTCGGTCTTCGAGACCATTGCCTTGATCCTCGGAGTTCCTTTGCTCCTCGGTATGCTTACCAGAAAATATATGCCCTCTTTTTCCGATAGGGCCCAGAAAATAATCAAGCCTATCTCTATTCTGATTTTTGCAGCGCTAATAGTAGTGGCAATTGCGGCCAATCTCGACAACATCGTAAACTACCTCTATCTCGTGCTATTCTATGTGCTACTGCACAATGCTGTCGCCCTGAGCACTGGCTATGGAATCGGTAGATTGTCAGGACTTCAGGAGTCTGATTGCAGGTCCTTGTCCATAGAGACGGGAATACAAAACTCCGGATTGGGCTTACTGCTCATTTTTAGCTTTTTTGATGGCCTGGGAGGAATGGCGCTAGTAGCAGCGTGGTGGGGAATCTGGCACCTGATCGCGGGCTTATCGATAGCCACTTACTGGTCGAGACAAATGATGCCCGTGCAGTCCTGATATGGGTAGGGTCATTCAACAGATATGGTTCCAAGGTCTAAGGCTTTACGTTAAAACGGGCCTTCATTTTTATTTTAAAAGCATAGAGGTTTGTGGTAAGGAGAACGTGCCAACAGGCCCGGTCATTTTTACGCCTAACCACCAAAATGCCTTCATGGACGCTCTGATGCTGATTTGCCATTCTGATAAGGAGATTCACTCCATGGTCAGAGCTTCTGTCTTCAATCAACCCTTTCTCGCATGGCTGCTGCGCACACTCAACATGATGCCTGTTTTTCGGATACGAGACGGCTATCAATCACTCGGCCGCAATGAGGCTGTTTTTAACAACTGCTATAACCTTCTTAATGGTGGGAAATCACTGTTGATCTTCCCGGAGGGAAATCATGATTTGCATCGCAGGGTGCCTCCGTTGAGTAAGGGGTTTACCAGAATCGCCTTTGGGGCAATGGAGGCCAATGACTGGCAGACTGACCTTCATATTGTTCCGGTAGGCTTCAACTATAGTCAGCATACCAAAGCCGGCAGTCGCGTACACATGACTTGCTGCCCGCCTATACCATTGAAGGACTACCAAGACATGTACGCCGAAAACCCTGCCAAGGCGGCCCATGATCTCAAAGAACTGACCGCTCAGAGAATGGGAGAAGCGCTGGTGCAAATACCGGAACCCTATCAGGAAATAGAAGATAAGCTCATTGAAGCGCTTGGTGACAACATAGTGACGACTGACCCTACCAACGAAGTGGTAGAAAAAATAGTCAAGGGTGAGGATACTGGCCCCAATCGAAAACCTTCGGGCTTGCTTACAAAAGCACTCAGGAGCTTAGGACTATTGGTCAACATCTTACCTATCGCAATAATGAGATGGATTGTGTCCCGGTATATTCCGGACATTATGTTTCATGCTTCGCTCAAAATAGCAATCGGCATATTTCTATTCCCTTCGGTTTATTACCTGGAATATCTACTACTCAGCGCATTTACTTCTTACGCTGGAATTTTCGTGTTTCTGATAAGTCCTATCGGAATACTTCTGTACAATAAGCTCAGGAATAGCTGAATTCCCCATGTGTAGACTTAATCGTCACTTTCTTAGTGGCCGATTCTTCGACACGTCCTATGATTTTGGCCGGTACCCCGAATGATCGGGAGATAGCGATGATCTGATCAGCTATACTTTCGGGCACGTAAAGCTCCATTCGGTGGCCCATGTTAAACACCTTGTACATCTCTTGCCAGCTGGTCCCGCTTTGCTCCTGAATTAACCTGAACAGCAGTGGAGTCTCAAAAAGGTTGTCTTTGATGACGTGATACTGATCCAGAAAATGAAGGACTTTGGTCTGTGCTCCGCCGCTACAGTGGATCATTCCATGAATCACCTCACGATATTCTGATAAGATGGCCTTGATAATTGGCGCGTAGGTGCGGGTGGGGGAAAGCACCAGCTTGCCAATATCCACAGGAGCATCTGGATGCTGGTCGGTCAACGAATATTGTCCGATATAAGCCAATTCATCAGGTACTGCTGGATCACAGCTCTCTGGGTACTGCTGCTTGTACTTCTTGGCAAACATGTCATGCCGAGCAGAGGTCAGCCCATTGCTCCCCATGCCGCCATTGTACTGATCCTCATAAGAGGCTTGGCCATCAGAGGCTAGGCCAACAATGACATCTCCTGGTCGAATATGGCTGTTGTCGATGACTTCAGATCGTTTCATCCGAGCGGTTACCGTGCTGTCGACGATGATGGTCCTCACCAAGTCACCCACATCTGCGGTCTCACCACCGGTACTGACGATGTTCATGCCATGATCACGAAGCATTTGAAGAACCTCCTCCGTCCCATTAATAATCGCAGAAATCACCTCGCTTGGGACGAGTTGCTTGTTACGACCGATGGTAGAAGAAAGTAGTATGTTATCTGTAGCACCTACACAAAGCAGGTCATCAGTATTCATGATAATGGCATCCTGTGCGATCCCTTTCCAAACGGAAATATCTCCTGTCTCACGCCAATAGAGATAGGCAAGTGAGGATTTTGTGCCTGCTCCATCTGCATGCATGATGGTGCAGTAGTCAGGGTCACCGGCAAGGTGGTCGGGTACTATCTTGCAGAATGCTTTCGGAAAGAGGCCCTTATCGATATGCTTGATGGCAGCATGAACATCTTCCTTGTCTGCCGAAACTCCTCGTTGGCCGTATTTCTCACTCATCGGGCAAAAATAAAGCCTTCAGGAGCACTTCCCTAAATAGTGATGAAAATACGTTTGAGATTTCGGTCTTAAAGAAAAAAGCCTCCTTTGAGAGGATGTGACAGAGTTGAATGGCTACCTAGCTTTGACTTCTATTTAGCATTTGTTTCATGCTCGATCAGAGACTCAAGGCTGATTTTATTCTGGACAAGGTTATTCTCAATGATATCCCAGAGTATCGCTGGATCAATGATATGATACTCATGGATCGCAAAATTTCTGAGTCCATACATCTGCTTCCAAGGAATTTCATCATACTTAAGCTTGATTTGCTGTGGAACCTTTTTGGACGCTTCACCTATGATTTCGAAGTTGCGTGTGACGGCATCCACTGCCATGTCGTTTGATAGAAACTCATTTATCCCATTGATGCCCTCCACGTAGCGGAGTATTTTGTCAATCCCTTCTATCATATCCTCTACATACAAAATGAAGCTTCGCTCATTCATATGTAAACAATGTCTTTCAAAATGGATTCTTTTAGCCTCTTCTTTAATGCACCCGGAGTGACCAAATCTATGTCCTGACCCACAACTTCTTCAAGATATTCCTTCAAATCAAAGAATTTCCAACCGATGGAACTTGAAAAATCTACCAGCATATCTACATCAGAAGATTCATTGCTATTCCCTTTGGCGTAAGATCCGAAGTATCCAATACTCTTTACTCCATACTCTCTTACCAGTATCGGCTTAACTTTTCTGATCTTTTCTTCTATTCTCTGTGCTGTCGTCACTTTTTCAGTAATCATAGAATGTGGTAAGCACGATCAATTGCCCCCTCTACCAGGATCATTGATGTCTTCATCGCCGGAGTTGATAAAGAATCGGTCTTCATCGAGATAGTCACTGTCCTCTTCTGATCTGCGATCATAGCGAATCACTTTAAACTCCGTTCGTCGATTGACCTGATGCTCATCTTCAGTCTCGGCATTCGCAATGATCAACCGCGTCTCTCCATATCCTCTCGCCACCAAGCGTCCCTGCTCTATACCCTGCGAGACTATGTAATTAACGGCTGATTGTGCTCTGCGCTGAGACAGGTTCATATTATAATCATTATCCGCACGAGCATCCGTATGAGAGCTCAGTTCGATAGAAATCTCAGGATTATCCTTCATGGTAGTGACCAGCTTGTCAAGCTCCCTTGCCGCATCCTCGCGTATGTCCGACTTGTCCAGGTCATAGTAGATATTGTCCAGGGCTATTGGTTTCTCAAGGACAATCTGCTGCAGTACTAAGTCCTTCTCAAAAGTGATGTCAGTCACCATTTCTGTTAAGGTTGACTTATCTACCGACTTCCCGACTGTAGAAAAACCAGTGCGCGTAGTGAAGTAGTCCGCCTTCTCTCCAATAAGATAATAGTCTTCTTCCGTGTAAACCCTGAATTTGTAGGCGCCATCCGTACCCGTAAAAACCTCATCGACCATATTGTCCTCATCATCCAGCAGCATCACTTTGGTGCTCGCCAGAGGCACCTGTGCACCTGTTTCATCGGTGGTAAACGTTACTCCTGTAAGGAAATAGTTGACCAGCTTCAAATCCGGATCATCATTCACGAATGTGTAGATATCATCATCGCCCATACCGCCTTCTCGGTTGGAGCTAAGAAAGCCTCGCACCGGATCGTACATATACATAGCAAAATCATCACCGGTAGAGTTGATAGGTGCCCCAGGGTTTTCTATCGTGATCACCCCCGACTCTCTGCGCGCTGTGAAGATATCCAATCGCCCAAGGCCAGGGTGTCCATCGGAGGAGAAGTAGAGTGTTCCATTCTCATCGACATGAGGGAACATTTCATTGCCTACTGTATTGATCTGAGGGCCAGCATTGCGAACATCGACCCAGCGACCTCTTCTATTGAGCTTAGCAGAATAAATGTCCGTACCTCCGAACCCTCCGGGTCGATTGGAGGCGAAGTAAAGTGTCTTACCATCAGCAGTCAGTGACGGACATGAGTCCCAAAATTCATCGTCGTTGATACTGAGCATGCGCGGGGTGAACCATTTACCATTGCGGTAGCGCGCGAAGTAGAGGTCGACATTCTCTGTGCCGCTGGATTTGCCACTGTTGCCTTTAGCATAAATCATTAAGGTACCATCTGATGAGAAAGTAACGGAACCTTCATTGACACTCGGATCATTGATCAAAGGCTCTAGTGCTTTGAGTGAGCTCATGTCTACTACAGCACCACGTGACTTGACTTTGTAGATATCTGTAAAGCCAGTACCTGTGCCTTTATAGATCCGGTTGCTCTTTCTGTTGGACGTGAAGTAGATCTCACCTTGATTGTAAACTGCTGAATATTCAGCTTGGGGTGTGTTAATTGCCTCCAGGTTTTTAACCCTGAAGTAATTGGGCTTCTCTTTTACCTCATCAATTCGGGCCAGGTTTCGGATCTCGCTATTGGCTACTGCCAATGCCTCCTCGTCCTGACCTCTTTGCACATAACTATCGAGCACCTGGGCCGCCTTATCGTATTGACCGTTGGCCTGGAGTGACTTTGCATAGAAATAATTAGCGATTTCTTTATCAATGCCAGCCTTGATAGCTGCCTCATAATACGGAGTAGATTCTTCTATCTGATTGGAGCGTCGGTAGGCTTCTGCCAGAATGTAATTCACTTCCGCATCGCCTGGCTTTACTGAGCCTTTGTAATGGTCGATTACAGTGCTAAACTCCTCTCTTGCAAAGCTCTTTTCTGCTTTCTTGAGCGGGTTGCATCCAATTGCCAGTACCAAAAGCCACAGAAAGACAAACCCCTTTTTCATAATTCCCAAATTGTGCTCAGAAAACAAATCATAATACCTATGCCCCTAATTGACAGGCACAAACCTTGACAGCCAGGAGTCCGCAATCGGTACAATCCAACCTGACTTAAATTCTGCTAAGTCCTTTACTAAGTTATTGAAAACTTTCGTGTCTTCGGAAAGCGTTTCTGCTGCCAGTTCTTTTTTTATTTCCGCCAGGCTTTTCACCACTACTTGCTCATCCAGCAGCAACGCCTGATCCAGCCTGTTAAACATATCCACTCTAAACTGTTCTGCTATCTGTCTGATCACCGCCACAGAGCTATCTATGGAGCACCCACTGGCTGCATGTACCCCCTCGTCTACCGACAAAATGATAAATCGATCGAAGCGAATATCGAAAGAACTATTGAGTGGTTGTTGATGAGCATTCCACTGCTCGCAAAATGTCTTTAGTGCTACAGAAATCTGTAACTGCTCCTCCTGTGAGAAGGGCCTGCTAGACTGATATATCCAAAGTCGTGAATGATCGGGTAGCTGATCAAAGGGTACGTACATATCTTCCGATTTTGCTTTGAAAACGTAAATCTAGGAAAGATAGTTTATAGACGCTTATGGATAACCAACTATGAACTTTTGCCCGACTATAGCTCTTTCGCCTCGGCAATCAACTCTGCAAGGTCTTTCACCTGTACTTCGGATTCCTTTTCCTTGTTTTTGACACCATCGGTCATCATGGTCATGCAAAAAGGGCATCCTGAAGCAACGATATTAGCACCAGTAGCCAGTGCTTCTTCTGTTCGCTCGATGTTGATTTCTTTGTTGCCTTTTTCCGCGTCCTTAAACATCTGAGCACCACCAGCACCACAGCATAAACCCTTGGTCTTGCAACGCTTCATCTCTACTAAGTCGGCATCAAGAACTTTTAAGACTTCTCTCGGAGCTTCATAAATGTTGTTGGCCCTGCCTAGATAGCAAGAGTCATGGAAGGTGATTTTCTTCCCTTTGAAAACTCCACCACCTTCTATGGTGATCTTGCCCGCATCGATCAGCTGCTGAAGAAAAGTAGAATGATGAATGACTTCATAGTTCCCGCCCAATTCAGGGTACTCATTTTTCAAGGTATTGAAGCAATGCGGGCATGCGGTGACGATCTTCTTGATGCCATAACCATCCAGTACCTGGATATTGGCCATGGCCTGCATCTGAAATAGAAATTCATTGCCTGCTCTTCTTGCCGGGTCGCCCGTACAAGTCTCTTCCGCACCGAGTACTGCAAATTTGGTCCCTACGTGATTAAGAATTTTTACAAACGCTTTTGTTACACGCTTGTATCGATCGTCATATGAGCCAGCACAACCGACCCAAAACAATACTTCTGGGGTCTCGCCCTTGGCAACCAGATCAGCAACAGTGGGTACATTATATTCCATCCTATTTCTCAGTTTTAAGTTCGTCAGCCCAGTTGAATCTATCCGTAGGGGCAAATTTCCAAGGGGCAAAGTTGGTTTCTACATTTTGGAACATCGCATTCCATGAAGCGGGGGAACCGGATTCTTCCATCGCTACATAGCGTCTCATTTGAAGGATTATATCTAATGGATTGATATTGACCGGACAGGCTTCCACACACGCATTACAACTGGTACAAGCATTAATTTCTTCTTTGGTGATGTAGTCACCAAGTAGTGATTTACCATCCTCACCCGGTTGACCACCTTTTGCGGTAGCCGCTCCAATCTCCTCAATGCGATCACGTGTATCCATCATGATCTTACGTGGAGAGAGCTGCTTGCCAGTAAGATTGGCCGGGCACTCGGAAGTACATCTGCCACATTCCGTGCAAGCGTAAGATTCCATGAGATTCTTCCATGAAAGATCGATGGCATCCTTCGCTCCAAATCTAGCTACTTCCGCGGGAGGTTCTTCAGCATTCTCTACAGGCATACCCAGCATCATTTTCACCTCATTAGTCACCACGGGCATATTTTCCATTTTGCCTTTGGCGTGAAGCCTGGAATAGTAGGTGTTGGGGAAAGCCATGAAGATATGGAGATGCTTAGAGTAGGTGACGTACAGTGCAAAGGCAAGTATCCCAACAATATGAAACCACCACGCAATACGCTCAACCATCACCAATGCAGAGACGCTAAGGCCATCGAATAATGGTATTAACAGGCTACTGAAAAAGAATGCGCCTGTCTGGGGGTAAGCTTCATGTCCCGCAGCTTGAAGCAATTGATCCGTGGCATTCATGGTAAAAATGGCCGCCATCAATATAATCTCTATTACCAGGATCAGATTACCATCCATCGCCGGCCAGCCCTTCATCTCTGGTTTTGTGAAGCGCTCGACCTTTAGCACATTTCTCCTCACGAGAAATACCACACATGCCAGTACGACCAGCACTGCCAGAAACTCGAAGAAGTTGAGCGCAAATGTGTAGACTGAACCGAGTAATGGCGCAAAAATCCTATGCGTACCTGCGATCCCGTCGATCACGAATTCCAACACCTCCAAATTGATAATGACAAAGCCGATATATATAAAGAAGTGAAAAGTAGCAGGGATCAATCTTTTGAACATTTTTTGCTGTCCAAAAGCGACAAGCAGCATCGTCTGCAATCGATCACTACCCCGGTCTGAGAAGTCCTGATCTTTACCCAGCAATATATTGCCTTTGATTCTGGCGATCCGCTGATAAATGAAGTATCCAAAACCGGCAAATACTGCCAGAAACGCGATTTGAGGAAGGTATTGCATGGTCTGCTAGCTAAGTTTTAAATTCCTTAAAATAATTTGCCGCTTTTTAATATTTCTATAGTTTTGCACCTCTTTAAAAGGAGGTGCTGTAGCTCAGTTGGTAGAGCATCGGACTGAAAATCCGTGAGTCGGTGGTTCGAATCCACTCAGCACCACTTAAGCCACCCCAATTGGGTGGCTTTTTTTATACCTTTTTCTGAGTAGCACTAAATTAACATATCCTGTCAATTTAGTATGCATGCATAACAAATTTTTAAGCATGTGCTCTTCCGAGTTACCAGAAGACCGATACTGTGATTGCGCTACTCCTCTAGCCTGCCTCCCTTGAATTTTCTGGGTCTTGGAGCTTTGCTCTTTGATCCTCCAAGTCGGGTCAGCATCACGATCTCCTTCTCATCGAGAAGACGCCATTTCCCTCTGGGAAGATCCTTTTTGGTCAATGGCCCGTACATCACGCGATCTAGTCGCTTCACGTCGTATCCCAAATGCTCAAAAATTCTTCTAACTATCCTGTTTCGGCCCAGATGTATTTCCAAACCTAGTATTTGTCGCTCCTTATCAAGTATGGCAATTTCATCGACCTTCACGGGACCATCTTCAAGGGTAAGTCCTTCTTGAATTTGTTTGAAATGCTCTTTTGTTAGTGGCTTATCCAGATCTACCTGATAGATCTTCTTTATCATATAAGACGGATGAGTGAGTTTTTCGGCAAGCTCCCCGTCATTAGTGAATAATAGTAAACCTGTCGTGTTTCGATCAAGTCTCCCTACCGGGTAAATTCGCTGATCACTAGCGGTCTTAATCAAATCCATGACGGTCTTGCGACCCTCCGGATCAGTCATCGTCGTGATGAAGTCCTTGGGTTTATTGAGCAGCACGTAAGCTTTTCGCTCAGGCTTGATGGTCTTACCAGAAACTTGAACCTTATCTTTTGGAAGAACCTTGGTACCTACCTCGAGGACTGGTTTTCCATTGACACTTACTTTGCCTTTGGCGATCAAAGTATCTGCCTCTCTGCGCGAGCAGAGGCCCGACTGAGAGATATACTTATTAAGCCGAATGGTTTCTACTTGGGGTGGGTCGGTGGGCTTACCCCTTCCTGGGGATTTGCCGGATGGCTTTCTTTGCATGGGCGTACAGTATCACTACTGAAAATATTTGCCTCAAAGTTCGGTACTTTCCCCGATCTGATTCTCCTCTTTGGCAAAATCTTTAGGCGTAGGCAAATCCTTCAGGTCATTGATGCCAAAATAATCCATAAAGTTTTGGCTGGTGCCGTATAGCAAAGGTCGTCCGACTCCTTCTGATTTACCCTTGATCTCTATCAACTCCTTCTCCAGCAGCTTTTGGACGGCATAGTCACAGTTCACGCCTCTGACTTGCTCCATTTGGCTTTTGGTCACAGGCTGTTTGTAAGCAATAATAGATAATGTCTCCAGGGAGGAACTGGATAGTCTTTTCTTGGATTGCTGCTTAAGCAGAATGCTGATGCTCGCCTGATAAGCCGGCTTGGTCAGAAACTGATAACCCCCTCCACTCTCCACTGGCTCAAATGAATGCGTGTCATCAGCGTACTTCTCCTTGAGCAATTGAATAGAGGATTCGATATCCTCTTGGGGAATATCTGCCTCAAACATCTCCACAAGACAGCTTTTAATCTCCTCGACCTTGACAGGGGCCGGCGCACAAAAAATAAGCGCCTCAATATGATTGGTCAGATAGTCCAACTATGATCTCTTATTGAGCTTGGCTTCAATAGAGTGCATAGTATGCGGAACTGCTCTTAGCCGTTCCTTCGAGATCAGCTTTCCGGTATCCACACAAATACCATAAGTGCCATTCTTGATCCTGACTAGTGCATTCTCAAGATTGTTGATAAACTTTTGCTGGCGAGCTGCAAGCTGGCTCATGCTTTCCTTTTCCATAGTATCGGCACCATCCTCAAGAGTCTTCAGCGCGCCTTGTGTAGCGTCTGTTCCGGACTCATGGGATCTGGTCAACGACTCCTTGATGTAAGTAAGCTCGTTTTTGGCCTGAGTTAATTTTTCATTGATGAGCTCTTGAAATTCTTTCAATTCCTCATCAGAATAGCGATTTTTTCCTTCCTGACTCATATCATATGCCCTTAAAATGTCCTGCTAATGTAGTTGATCAACTGAAATAAAAAAATACGAATTACCCAATTCAGCCCCTGATTCTTTAAAGACTCAGAAAGAAAAACCTGTCCTTTCGGAATCTCATGACGGTCTAGAAAGATGCTCCGACAACAACCGTTTCTTTGATAATTTCGACTTCACCGGTAGCGTTGTAGAGTTCAAAGTAGACGACATATATTCCCGTTCGGGCTTTGTTGCCATTTTCGTTGGTGCCGTCCCAGGTAAAGAAGCCATTGGCTGCTAATAATTCATTTTGCGCTAGCTGCTTGACTATACGTCCTTCCACATCATAGACGATGACGCTGGCGAAACTCCCCGCCTGATCATCCTGATAGGAGATAGTGGTGAAACTATTGTTCGTACCCGGAATAAACACCTTGGGCTCAACCTGAATAGTAGTGGCTGGTGCGCCCGGCATTCGCGCTTGAGAATTGGGCTTCCCGGGAGTAGCGAACCCGACAGCACTTGATGCAGATTGCCAGTTCGATCCATTTCCGGTAGGTGCATCTACACTTACCCGCTCCAGGGACACCCCATCTACGTCATTGAGCAGATTGCTGTGAAGATCCTCACTATAGTCGAATGCATCAATCAGCATGGTATCAGCAGAAAAGAACGCAATGCGTCCCTCTTCATTGGGCATGGTCGGCAGAGGCGCAAGAAAGACGCGGCTATGATCGCCTTGTGGGTATTGATCACGTAGTACGTCCGGCAAAACGGTAAACACTGCTATATCTTTGGGAGGCAAAATATTATCGGTGACTGAAAGTGGGACGAGTTCCTCATTGAGCGGGTCATTGCTGGTAAACCAGAATTTGAAGTTGATATACTTCTCAGAAACATTGTAGACCTCCACAAAATCAACTCCACCGGAGCGAGGATTGAAAAGCACCTCATTGATGACTATGTCACCAGGAACGGCAGGTTCAGGAAGTACGAAGGTCTGCGTGCTTTCTTCTCCAATCAGATTGCCAAGACAGTCAGCCATTCCCTCTACTTCTATTGTATAAGGTTGATTAAGCGCTAGCTCGTCTGACAAAACAAGGGATATTTGCTTTCTGCTCTCAAGCAAATCCGCTCCGATGATCCCTACATTCGGATTGATCTCAAAGCCCCAAAGAGTAGTGTTGTCGGACAGTTGTTCATCGAAAATCAACAGGGTGCCCTTTGTCTCTATGGCTATCGCCTGTGTGAGTTTGGGACCAGTATTGTCAGGATTGGGCTGATTGACTGAATTGACTTGGCCGGGAGTGCCTCCCAGGCTGGCCTCTGAAGCCGTCCAGTTGCTTTCTTCAGCACATGGGTTTGCCGGATCTACCATCTCCAGAGAAATGCCTCCCTCGCTTGCCTCATCCGAGTTGTACCAGTCATCTTGATACTCAACACTAAAAATTAACTCCGTATTTAGCTTCAAGCTTATTCGCTCGCCCCCGTTGTTTAGAGATGGCCAGCTAGTCACTCCTGTTACCTCGCCATAGGGTTCAAAATCATCTACACTGCTCGTAGGCGTAAGGATGACATAGGATTGAGGCTCTATATTGAAAGTCGGCAATGTGGTCTCCGATGTGCCATCTGAGAGCACAATGTCAGCCGTGGTTATCAAGACATCTGTTGGGTTATATATCTCCAAATACTCGGCTATTGGCAATCCTTTGGCAGGCTCAGGGTCGGCCATGAGCTCGGTGATGATAATCTCATTGAAGCCTGGTGCCCGACCCACACCTATGGCCACCATGGTTTCTTCAGATACATTTCCCAGGCAATCTTGTAGCCCGCTGACTACCAGGTTGAGCTCATTGCCTACCGGAAATGGCTCACCCAGGGTTAGCAACACTATATTGGCGGTTTCACCAATCGTCACGTCCGCTATCTCGATCGGGAAAGTGAATTTATCTTCTACAACAGATGTCGGATCCAGCGCTTCGCTGTACTCAAGATGGATAACATCTTCGATCAATTCCGTAGCTACAAGCTCAGGAGGAATACTGTCTATAAAATTGACCATCAATGAATTAGGCTGCCCCGGCGTTCCACCTTGCGGACTCAATGAGGCGGCCCAGTCGGTAGACACATCACAGCCATTTTCCACTCCTATTTTTTCCAGTGCATAACCGCCATCATTTTTGTTGCTATCGCGATACCAGCTGCTGCTATACTGCACCTGATCAATCACTGCTCCTTCTACTGACAGCACCAGACTATCTCCACTGTTGCCGAGAGAAGGGAAGGTTCCTACCGGGATTACAGTCCCAAATCCTTGAAAATTACTGACACGGCTATCATCTGTGAGAATGGCATAGCTTCCCGCTTCAAGCTCAATGTTTGGTAAGCCTTGACTGGTGAGATTATCTGAAAGCGTCACCTGAAATAGATTAATCGCCTGATTCGATGTATTCTGTATCTCGATATACTCGTATTCCGGTAGGCCAACAACCGGAGATGGGTCGGCCATAATCTCTGTGATGATCAAATCACCAATAATGGGAACATAGGGAGCTATATACTGAAAAGAGAGTGTCGTATCGACGATGGTATTGCTGGAAAGGTCGCGAACGTTTTTGATGGACAACTGATAGCTGCTGTCGCCAATGAAAGCCTGCTGAAAGTCCAGGAGTACCGTAGAGTCCCCACTGAGTGTCACTTCGGCTGAGTTCAGCTCACCGTTGAGGGTATAGTGGTTTAGTGCCTTGGCTGTATTTACATCAACAGCTTCGGTGTATTTCACCAGGATCTGGTTGGTCAGCAGCGTCTCAAAACTTGCCACCCCGGGAGGTGTCTGGTCATAGGGTATGGCTATCGCAAAATCAGGAAGTGATCTGCCAAATGTATCCTGAAGACCCTGCCACTGTACTTCCAACATATCCCCTTCGCTGAGTGGGCTTACCAGGAATAATCGAATAATATTCGGATCGTCAGCATCTTGGGTGATGTTAACTAGTGGCTTGGTAGAAATAAACTGACCGTCTGAAACCTGACCAAGCTCTACCTCAAAGTGAAGATCTACCACCTGCTTTTCGCGCACAAGATAACTGTCGAACTGACTATCGAAAACAATGGTCAATTGTTGTGTTTCCAGATTGCTGTCACCTTGTGAGGAAAGCACTTTGATCACCGCCAACTCAGCTGTGTTATCATCCTGAATAGGCTCGCTCAGCTCAAGGATGATTTCATTGTCAATCACTGCTCCTAATTCGAAAATTCTTTGTTCCAGGATAATGTCAAGAGAGTCAGTCACCACATTGGTGGAAAAACCAAGCGCCAGAGTGGTGTCGTTCTCAAATCGATAGCTGCTGAGATATGGGTTCAGACTATTAAGCGATAAGGATATTGGAGCTTCCATCACATTGCCCCTCACATCAATAATGGATTCTATTCGTAGAGTCTCCATCGTTCCCTTTGTCAGAGGTGTCGCGAAGCTGAGCTGCACAATGGAGCTGTCGTAAGTTTTACGGTCAGCGAGAATGGGTTGAGTACTGGTCCCCCATGTGTAGTTGGTAATTTCCGTTGAGGATGAGGCACTAACAGGCTCGCTGAAAACAAGCTCAACTAGCCTTTCTGATAAGAGCTTGACTGAGTCGACCCGAGGGCCCAGTGTATCATATACAAATGTCACATTCTCAGCTCTGGTCATTTGATTTCCCAACAAATCACTTAAGTTGTCGATGGACAGCTCTTGTTCCTGCTCAAGAGGAAACTCGACATTGAAATCTATAATAACTGAATTTTGATCGGTTTGAAGCTCACTTGCTGTGGCAAAGACCTCATCATTCAGCTGGTAGTTATTCGTGATTTCAGCGGCTACTGGCTCAAGCCTTTCATCAAAAATCAAGCGAAGTGAATGCTCATCAAGCACCTCAACAGATTCAATCTCAGGTGCTTCGGTATCGTAGATGAAAATGTAGTTTGGAGTGAAAAGAGTGTTCTGATCAATATCTGTCAGGTTTTCTACACTAAGCTCCAGCTCCCGGTTTTCTCTAAAATTCTCTTCAAAGAAAAGGCGAATTTGGTTGTTCATCCCCTCAACACGAGCAGCTAACATAGGGGCCATTTCCTCTTCCAGAAGGTAGTTTGCCACTTCGGCAGCACTGACCATATCAACATCTCTAGCAAATGAGAGCTCTATGGCATTTGGTGCTACTACTCTTATTGTGTCCAACTCGTCTTTATAGGTAAAGCTGATGGATTGGCTTTCCTCAATCTCATTATCATAGAGATCCTCAATGCCTGTAACTGTAACCTCATACGTCTCTCCTTCTATAAAGTCCTGCTCAAAAAACAGCGAGACACGAGTAGAATCAGCCGTTTCGTCTTCAGGTTCTACGTTATCATCGACCAGAAAATCCTTTTCTGAAACTGAAGAAGTGTTGAGTTCTTCGGAAAAGATCAGGTCGACCTGGTTTACAGACTTTAGGAAATAGCCTATCAACAACGGAGGTGTGACATCATAGAAAAAAGTGGTGTCGATGCTGGTGGCATTATTTCCAGCACAGTCTTCCAGGTTCGCAATGCTGAGCATGTAGCTATGCTCAGAGATCAGCTCATCACGTAGATCCAACTTGACAGTTGATGACAGCCCATCTTCTACCGTCTCTGAGTCGATAGTGATGTTCGGAGCTATCGCAATACTTGCCGCATCAACAGCCGCCTGACTCACTTCCTCACTAAAAGTCAGCACCACCGAGTCTTCATCAGCCACCTCGAAAGAGAGCAACATAGGTGGAGTAGTATCTATAGACGTCCCAAAAATGCTGTTTTGTGCGCCGGGAGTCCCTCCAGTCGCATTGGTAGAGGATCCCCAATTGCTACTTCCGTTACATTCCTGATTTGGGTTAATCCGCTCAAGTGAGTAGCCATTGCCTTCAAAGTCCGCCGTGTACCAATCATCAGAGTAGATAACCTGATCTATAATATTGCCACTGGCATCTTTGAGGGTCAACTGCTCCCCTCCGTTAGTCAATGCTCCCGAACTGATATCCAAAGCCGGAACTGTGAAATTCTCCGCAGAGGCACTAATGACGACATATGCTCCAGGATTCAGGACGAAGGTACCCAGCGTATTGCCATATCCTTCCAGCTCAAAGCCTTCTAGCTCGATGGGTTCATTACTTCTGCTAAGCAGCTCCAGATATTCTGTTTCCTGGAGGCCGTTTTCCGGATCAGCGAGTATTTCGTTGATCACTATCGCCCTCGAACTGATGGCCTGATTCATTTTAATATTAATGGTAAGATTGTCCGCCGAGGAAGTCTCGTCTGCATTGTCTACGCCATCTACTGTCAGCTGATAATTCAGGTTGGAGAGATTGGAAAAATTTAGTGTGACTTTGGTCGCATCGGTGCTGTTGAGCAGCGCAGAAGTTGGTGATCCTATTCCTGCTAAGGTGTAGTTGCTCTCCAACTCTGCACTAGTGGCTGTCACCTCCTGGTTGAAGGTGAGCTCCATGCTGTTGGCAGTGGTCTGAGTGAGAGACTCAAGCATTAAATCCAATGTATTAGATCCGGCTACTATACTAATGTCGTCAAAGAAAAACTTATCTGATCTGGTGCTAGTGTAGTCGCACCTCACTCCGAAATATGTAGCAGTAGTATGAGTATTGTCTATGGCTTCACCAAATGAAACGAAGGTGGTGCCACCCGAAACATCTGCAAACAATTCCCATTGGGCAGAAGAACTCCGCGTAACTCTTACACGAACCAGATTACTTGAATTGTCAAGTATTTTATCTACCTCATCATCCGATGAAATTAGTTTACTGACTGAACTTCCTGATTGTCGGTAGAGTGCAACCTCATCAGCTGAGTTTCCCAATATGACGTAGTATCCATTCAAGTCGGATTCTAAATCAGCTTGGTCTGAGCTCAGATAAATGTATGCTCTGTTTCCGCTGCTTGGATTGAAATCAAGCTCTACGGTAAACTCCCAGATCGTGCTTCCAAATAAGGTATTTGAAACAACTAAGCTTGACTCATCTTCACCCGATGATGTTAATTGAAGTCTGCCATTATTTACACTGAATTGTGATGTTTCTCCCACCCAAGCTGGGTTGGCAGTGAAGTCTCCATCGGAAAAATCATCGGTCAGCTGCCCATAAAGAGGAAAGTAGCCACTCAAGCCGAGCCCAAAAACCAATACGAAGATTGTCCTTATCATTCAATCAAATAAGTGGATAGAAGGCTAAATATACTAGTTTTGCCCCTTCGATAAATCCAAATAGAATTATTGAATTATGAAATTAGCCATAGTAGGAGCTACAGGGCTTGTAGGCCAGGAAATACTAGAAGTTCTAGCTGAGAGAAATTTTAAGTTTGATGAACTGATGATGGTCGCTTCACAGAGGAGTGTCGGTAAGTCGATCAGCTTCAAGGGAAAGGACTACAAGGTTATTGGAATGGACGATGCTGTGGCTAAGAAACCCGATATCGCTATTTTCTCAGCTGGCGGAAATACTTCGTTGGAGTGGGCACCAAAATTTCAGGAAGCCGGCACTATAGTCATTGATAACTCATCAGCATGGCGAATGAGCCCTAAACACAAGCTCATCGTACCCGAAATCAATGCCGACGTACTTCGCATTGACGATAGAATTATAGCGAACCCTAACTGTTCCACCATCCAAATGGTAATGGCGCTAGCTCCTCTGAAGAAGGCATATGGCATCAAAAGAATAGTGGTATCCACCTATCAGTCAGTGACAGGCACTGGAAAAGACGCTGTGGAGCAAATGATGGCTGAGCGCGCGGGCAAGAAAGCCCAAATGGTATATCCACACAAAATAGATATGAATGTACTTCCTCATATTGACGTATTCATAGAAAACGGATACACCAAAGAGGAAATGAAAATGGTCAACGAGACCAAAAAAATATTTGGTGATCCGGATATAAAGCTGACTGCAACGACCGTACGAATTCCTACTATGGGCGGGCATTCTGAGGCCGTAAATGTGGAGTTTAACAAAGATTTTGACCTTGTGAAGGTGAGACAACTGCTCAGTGAGATGCCTGGGGTGGTAGTACAGGACGACCCGTACAACAACGTCTATCCCATGCCTATCAACGCCCACAAGAAAGATGAGGTGTTTGTCGGGCGGCTCAGACGAGATGAGTCTCAGCCGAATACGCTCAACATGTGGATAGTAGCAGATAACCTGAGAAAGGGAGCAGCCACCAATGCTGTGCAAATCGCGGAGTATCTTGTTGAGCATAGTCTAATACTGGCTTGATTGGCTGGATTGAGCGATTACTTCAGGCTGATGTTCAGCAATTCATAGCTAAACACAAGAATAACAATCTCCCTGAGCTCGCGCTGAGTATCAGCTCTGCAGCGGGATTTCCGATACAAGATGCGCTCTTGCAAATTGAGTTAAAGAGGAAAGCCGCTCATAAACTTCCCGAATGGCACGACAATCCCAACATCATCTATCCCACCAGGCTTTCCTTGCAGCAATGCTCCTCGATACATGCTGCTCGCTACAAGCAGCGTATTATTTCCGGAAATCATCTTGTCGACCTGACCGGAGGCTTAGGGGTTGATACCTATTACCTATCGGAAAAATTTGAATTGGCGGAGTATGTCGAGCAAGACTCCAGATTGGTGGAAGCAGCCGAACATAATTTTCCTCAGCTGGGATCAAACACAATCCATTGTCACAATAGCACTGCCGAAGAATTCCTCAAAAATTTTGCCGGTGCAGTCGACTATTTCTTTATCGACCCGGCACGTAGGGCGGGTACAAGAAAAACTTATTTTCTAGAAGACACTTATCCCAATATCATCGCGCTTCACCCGGTTTTATTGGAAAAGGCTAAGGGCTATTTGCTGAAAGCTTCTCCCATGCTCGATGTTAAGCAAGGGCTCAAGGGGCTGAGCCATGTGAAAGAGGTGCATATCGTGAGCGTCGATAATGAATGCAAAGAAGTGCTCTTTTATATTTCCAATACAGCGCAAGGCACACCTGCAATTATAGCTGCAAATCATAGTAAAGGAAGCTGGGGTCGATTCGAGTTTAATTATGATCTCGAAGCTGAAACGGCCATTGAAATTGGCGATCCACAGGCGTATATCTATGAACCCAATAGTGCCATTACCAAGGCTGGGGCATTTAAGTCTATTGCGTTTAAATATCAGCTACCCAAGCTTCACCCCAGCACTCATTTGTACACAAGCGACCACCTGTTACCGAATTTTCCCGGTAGGGTGTTTCAATTGAGGAAAGTGGTCGGTGCGGATAAAAAAACGATCGGAAAAGAGATCAAAGGCTGCCAAGCCAATCTCGCAACGCGGAATTTTCCAACGAGCGTGGCAGAGCTGAAGAAAAAATGGTCAATCAGAGATGGTGGAGATCAATACTTATTTGCAACCACCCTGGCAAATAACAATAAGGCGGTGTTGGTTTGTGAAAAGCTATCGCAGGAGTAGTATAACTATTAGCGAGACGAGCGGAATGCCATACACCCGAAGTACCTTGTACCGGTTACTAAAGTCCGACCACCAGAATACAATCCACGGTCGATAAAGGCCGACAATCGTCAGCCCCAGATAAATCCAAAAGAAAGCTTTTATCAAATCCATCCACGAGAGCTATCGCTTCAAAGGCAATAAAAAAGCCCCTTGAGGGGCTCTTATTTACAGTGTTCTCTTGACTTCTCTTTCTTCGAAACCTTCGATCACATCACCCACTTTAATATCATTGTAGCCTTTGATGCTGATACCACATTCATAACCGGCTTTGACTTCATTGACATCATCTTTGAATCGCTTGAGCTGATTAATCTCGCCTGTATAGGCCACAATACCATCCCGAACGAGTCGAATTTGATTTTGTCGCTTGACAAATCCATCGGTCACGTAGCAACCTGCAACTGTACCTACTTTAGTGATCTTAAACACCTCTCTCACCTCGATATTACCCGTAATAACCTCCTCTACAGATGGTGCAAGCATACCTTCCATGGCATCCTTGATTTCATTGATTGCGTCGTAAATGATAGAGTATAGTCTGATTTCGATCTCCTCGTTCTCGGCAATTTTTCGTGCCGCAGGAGATGGTCTCACCTGGAAACCAATAATGATCGCATCTGATGCTGATGCCAGTAGCACGTCCGATTCGGAAATCTGACCTACCGCCTTATGAATAATGTTGACCTGTACCTCACCAGTTGACAACTTGAGCAAAGAATCGGACAATGCTTCAATAGAACCATCCACGTCACCTTTAATAATAACGTTGAGTTCTTTGAAACTTCCTATTGCCAATCTTCGACCGATCTCGTCAAGGGTAATGTGCTTCTTAGTACGCATCGACTGCTCTCTGAGGATTTGCTCCCGCTTCGTTGCAATCTCACGCGCCTCCCTATCGGAACTCATCACATTGAACTTGTCGCCAGCCTGTGGTGCACCGTCAAGGCCAAGCATCAAAACCGGCGTTGATGGTCCGGCTTCCTGCATCCTGCGACCTCTGTGGTCGAATAGTGCCTTCACCTTACCAAAATGCGAGCCAGCCAACAATACGTCTCCAATTCTGAGCGTACCATTTTGGACCATTATTGTGGTAACATAACCTCGACCTTTATCAAGCTCCGCTTCAATCACATTACCGACCGCTGGCTTATCGGGGTTCGCTTTTAAGTCTAGTAGTTCTGATTCAAGAATTACCTTTTCAAGTAATTCATCAATACCCTGACCTGTCTTAGCAGAAATTTCCTGGCACTGGTACTTACCACCCCAGTCTTCTACTAGTATATTATTATTTGCCAAATCCTCCTTGATCTTGTCAGGGTTGGCATTTGGCTTATCAATCTTGTTAATAGCAATTACGATAGGCACCTCAGCGACCATCGCGTGATTGATGGCTTCCTTGGTTTGTGGCATCACTGAGTCGTCAGCCGCTACCACAATGATTACCACGTCGGTGATCTTCGCACCCCTTGCTCTCATCGCTGTGAACGCCTCGTGACCAGGTGTATCAAGGAACGCAACGCGCTTACCATCATTGGTGGTAACGTCATAGGCCCCAATGTGCTGGGTAATACCACCCGCTTCACCTTCCGTCACTTTCGCACTTCGGATGTAGTCAAGCAATGATGTCTTACCATGGTCAACGTGACCCATGATGGTAACAATAGGTGCTCTATGCTGTAGATCTTCCGGTGCATCTGCCTCTTCGGTAATCTCTACCTCATCGTCTGCACTCGTGAATTCAACATCAAATCCAAATTCATCGGCGATGATCGTAATCGACTCAGCATCTAATCGCTGATTAATCGACACAAACATGCCAAGGCTCATGCAAGAAGCAATTACGTCATTTACTGAAACGCCCATCAGGCTCGCCAGGTCATTGGCTGAAATGAACTCAGTAAGCTTCAGTACTTTTGACTCTTCCTGCTCTTGAAGCATCTTTTCCTCGTTGGCTTCCGCCCGGGTAGATCTCTTCTCTTTTCTATATTTTGAGCGATTGCCAGTGGTGCTCTTTGTTCCACTTAGCTTGGCTAAAGTTGCTTTAATCTGATCCTGGATTTCCTTATCAGAAGGCTCTTCCTTCTGTGGTCTGCTATCGGTTCTTTTTCCTCCAGAACCTCCACCAGACCTGCGATCATTCTCAACTCTAATCCGCTTGCGAGGGCGTTTCTTTTTATCTTTTTGATCGTCAGATGAAGCTACTGGTTTAGCTTTTTTCGACTTCTCTTTGGGTAGCTCTATCTTACCAACAACGGTCAACCCTTTAAGGGAGTCCGCTTTGGCCGAAATAACAGAGCTCTTTGGCTTCTCTCCCTCGGTATCAGTTGCGGGCTCTTCCGGAGCTGCCGCTTCTTCAGCCGGAGCTTCCTCTTCTTTCGCCTCGACTTTCTCTTCTTCTTTAGCAGGAGTCTCCTCCTTAGCCTCAGGGGCAGGAGCTTCTTCCTCTTTTACTGCCTCAGGAGCGGCTGGCGCAGACGGTTTTTCTTCCTTCGCTTCAGGGGTGGGCTCCTCTTTGGCCTCAGGCTTCTTCTTATCAAGATCTATTTTTCCAACGACCTTAAAACCCTGAAGTTTAGGGCTTTCAACCTTGGTAACCTCCTCTTCAGGTTCACTTTTAGCGGCCGGCTCGGCCGGAGCTTCTGCTTCATTCCCCTGGCCATATCCTTTGATGAGAATTTCTTCTTCATCTTCCTTTTTAGGGGCTTGTGAGGAGCTTGCTTTGATTACAAGATTGTCGGCATGCTTAGTACCTATGGTCAGTCCGGATGCCTCTTCCTTGTCATGGGCGGAATCGGCAAATTCACGGGCAAGCAATGCAAATTGCTCACCATTGATTTTGGCGTTAGGGTTACTGTCAACATCATGACCTTTTTCAGACAGAAATTCCCTGATGGTCGGTAGACCTATGTTCAGTTTTCTGGCTACTTGCCCTAAACGCATCATTTTTTCTTCTGCCATATAAGTTTGCCTACTATTATTCTTTATTCAAATTCCTGTCCAAGGATTCTTAATACTTCACCTATTGTTTCCTCTTCAAGGTCGGTCCTTCTTCCCAAGTCTTCACTGGTCAATGCCAACACTGACTTGGCTGTGTCTAATCCTACGCGCTTAAGCTCGTCGATTACCCAGCTTTCTATTTCATCGCCAAATTCATCCAGGTCGACATCTTCGTCTTCGATACCGTCAAGCTCCCTGAACACATCGATCTCCATACCCACCAGCTTGCTTGCTAGTTTGATATTTTGACCTCCCTTACCAATGGCAAGCGACACCTGATCTGGCTTCAAAAATACAGAAACCCTCTTATTTTCTTCGTCTATCTTGATACTGACGATTTTTGCAGGACTCAATGCTCTGGTAATATAAAGGTCCATGTTATCCGTAAAATTGATAACATCAATGTTCTCATTCTGTAGCTCTCGCACGATCGAATGGATTCTAGACCCCTTCATACCTACGCAAGCACCAACGGGATCAATACGATCATCGTAAGACTCTACAGACACTTTAGCTCTTTCTCCCGGCTCTCTCACCACATTTCTTATGGTGATCAGCCCATCATATACTTCTGGAACTTCGCTTTCAAACAAACGCTCTAGGAATGTTGGGCTAGTCCTCGACAAAATTATCTTTGGGTTACCATTGACCATTTCCACCCTGTGCACTATAGCTCTGACACTGTCTCCCTTGCGATAGCGGTCTTTTGGAATCTGGTCACTTCTTGGAATGATCAGCTCATTTCCTTCTACATCTATCAACAAGACTTCTCTACTCAAGATTTGGTAAACCTCACCAACAATTATCTCTCCGGCCAGATCTTTATACTTTTGAAAAAGGATGTCCTTTTCAAGGTCTTTAATCTTCTGGATAAGCGTCTGTCGAGCTGTCATGACAGCCCTCCGGCCGAAATGCTCAAGTTTAATCTCTTCCGCTACTTCTTCACCAATTTCAAAATCAGGCTCAATTTTACGAGCATCGGTCAATGAGATTTTGTCATGATCCCATATATCCTCTGAGTCATCATCTACGATCTCTCTGAATCTCCATATTTCCAAATCACCACGGTCAGCATTGATGATAATATCGAAATTATCATCGACTTCATACTTCTTGCGGATCATTGTTCTAAATACATCCTCGAGAATCCTGATCATCGTTGGACGATCTACATTCTTGTTTCTTGCGAACTCGGCAAATGACTCAATTAATATACTGGTGTCCATTCTGCTACTTAAATGATACTGTCACAAATGTTTTCATTATTTCATCCAAGGTTACATCCACTAGTGATGCTGCCTGCTTTTTCTTTTCCGCCGCTAATTCCAGCTTGAGAACGTCCTCATCGGTCACGTCCAACAACTTGCCTTCCAGTAGGGAACCATCATTCTTGGTGATCTTTAGGCCCCTTCCTATATTTTTTCTGTATTGCCTAGGAAGGACTATAGGGCTATCAATACCTGCTGAAGTCACCTCCAACTGATAAGCACTACTAATAAGTTCATTTTCATCCAGATAATGACTCAGTGATCTGCTGATCCCCGCACATTGATCTATATTGACTCCATGATCACCATCTATGATTACCAAAACCTTCTGCTTTGGTTCTTTGCCCTTGATTAGCACGCTAATCAAAAATAAATCTTTATCCTCCTTCAGGTATTCCTCTACTACTTTCGTAATCTTCTCTTCCAGCACGTCAGATAAAATTTACACCATAAAAAATGGGGACTCGAGTCCCCTTTATTAATGTTTTGCAAAATTAAAGTTTTTTGTTATCCAAAACAAATAAGGCGCAATAACGAATAATCCATTCTGTAGTTGGACTACTCGTATTTTACCCACATTCTGATAAATTTGCTGCCATGCAAAACCCACTTCGTGTATTCAACACGCTAACCAAGCAAAAGGAAATCTTCGAGCCTCGAAATGCACCCTTCGTAGGAATGTATGTTTGTGGGCCGACTGTCTACAGTGATGTACACATGGGAAATGTGAGAACCTTCATCAGCTTTGATGTCATCTATCGCTACCTATTGCATTTGGGGTACCAGGTAAGGTATGTAAGAAACATCACCGACGTGGGCCATCTGGAAAATGATGCGGATGAAGGGGATGATAAAATTGCCAAGAAGGCAAAGCTTGAAAACCTCGAGCCCATGGAGATTGTACAACGGTACACCAATGGCTTTCACAGCGTGATGGACATGTTCAATGCGCTTTCTCCAAGCATTGAGCCCTCTGCTACTGGTCATCTCATCGAGCAGATACAGATGATCGAAAAGTTGATCGAAAAGGGTTTTGCCTATGAGAAGAATGGGTCAGTGTACTTCGACGTGCTCGCTTACAATGAATCTCACGAGTACGGCAAACTTTCCGGTAGGGTGCTGGAAGATCTCTATACCTACACAAGAGAGCTGGATGGGCAAGAAGAAAAAAAGAATAGCTTCGACTTTGCCCTGTGGAAAAAAGCAAGTGAAGCGCATATCATGAGATGGCCATCACCCTGGTCAGATGGCTACCCGGGGTGGCATCTTGAGTGTACGGTGATGAGCACCAAATATCTGGGGGAGGAATTTGACATTCACGGTGGTGGCATGGATTTAAAATTTCCTCATCATGAGTGCGAGATCGCACAGTCAGTGGGGTCCTGTGGCAAAGATCCAGCGAAGTACTGGCTACATACGAATATGCTGACCGTCAATGGCCAGAAGATGAGCAAATCACTGGGCAACTCCTACCTTCCACACGAACTGATCACAGGAAGTCATGAGTTACTTGACAGAGGATATAGCCCCATGACGGTTAGGTTTTTTATGCTGCAATCTCATTATGCCAGCACGCTTGACTTTAGCAATTCTGCACTTCGGGCTGCTCAAAAAGGGTATTATAAGCTCATGAATGGGCTAAGAGTCTCCAGAGGCCTTCAAAGAGAGGAATCCTCAGAAGTTGAGATCAACGAAAAAGCTGTGCAGCAAATCAATCAGATTTGTGATAACTGCTCCAGGGCCATGAACGATGACTTCAACACGGCTCAGGCTATCGCCCATTTATTTAACCTG
Organism: Cyclobacteriaceae bacterium; assembly: GCA_965229505.1. Taxonomy (GTDB): domain Bacteria; phylum Bacteroidota; class Bacteroidia; order Cytophagales; family Cyclobacteriaceae; genus UBA6059. Next base: position 2,093,877 of record OZ245881.1, on the reverse strand, counting down.
CTCAAGAAAATCAACTCTATCCACACTGGTGGCCTGGATGCAAGTACGTTAGACCAAGAGACCTTTGATCGGATGCAAAAGACCTACAAGTCTTTTGTCATTGATGTACTTGGTCTGAAAGAAGAGAACTCAGCCGATAAAGAAGGCTTGATCCAGGTGCTCCTCAAGATCTATGGAGAAGCGAAGGCTTCCAAGGATTATGATAAAGTGGATGAAATCAGAAGTGAACTCAAATCACAGGGCATCATTATCAAAGATATGAAGCATGGTGTAGAGTGGGCGCTGGAAGAGTAAGCCTACCTATCGGAATACTGCTGACTGTAGTAACTTTGATAAGCCCCGGAAGTCACATGCTCCATCCAGTCGGTATTGGCAAGGTACCAGTCCACTGTCTTTTCAATACCTTCTTCAAACTGAAGTGAAGGCTTCCAACTTAACTCCTGACTCAGCTTCGACGCGTCTATAGCATATCGCATGTCATGACCTGCTCTGTCTTTCACGAAGGTGATCAGCTTAGCAGAACCTCCTTTTTCTCGGTGGAGCTTACGATCCATGATCTCACAGAGTAGGTGCACGATATCTATGTTTTTCCACTCGTTAAAGCCGCCAATATTGTAGGTGTCGCCAAGCTTGCCCCGGTGATAGATGACATCAATGGCCCTGGCGTGATCTTCTACATAGAGCCAGTCTCGGATGTTCTCTCCTTTGCCATAGATCGGGAGCGGCTTGCTGTGCTCAATATTATGAATACAGAGTGGTATTAGTTTCTCGGGAAACTGATAGGGGCCATAGTTATTGGAGCAGTTGGAAATAACTACAGGAAGCCCGTAAGTATTCTGATAAGCTCTCACAAAATGATCAGAACTGGCCTTAGACGCAGAGTAGGGTGACTGGGGGTCATAAGGAGTAGTTTCCAGGAAATAACCACCATCATCCAGTGAGCCGTACACCTCATCTGTGGAGATATGATAAAATCTCTTATCAGCCATATTGTCCTTCCAGGCATGACGTGCGGCGTTCAGAAGGTTGACCGTTCCGACCACATTCGTATTTATGAACGCCATCGGATTCTCGATAGATCTATCTACATGCGACTCTGCCGCCAAGTGGATGACCCCATCAATCCCGTGTGTCTGAAATAGCTTATCTATAAATGCCGCGTCAGTAATATCTCCCTTTATGAATGTATAATTTGGAAGCGTCTCGACATCATTCAGATTCTCGAGATTACCAGCATAGGTGAGCGCATCCAGATTGAGGATCGTATAATCTGGATATTTATTAGCAAATAGCCGCACAACATGTGAACCAATAAATCCCGCTCCGCCGGTAATTAGTAGGGTCTTCATTTTCAAGATTTCCTAACCACTCTTCGACCTATACTATAATAGGTGTAACCAAGATCCTCCATGGTATGAAGGTCATATAAGTTACGTCCATCAAAAATTAACTTGCTCTTCAAAGCTCCCTCAAGAACGTCAAATTCTGGAGTTCTGAATACCGGCCATTCGGTCATAATAACTAAAGCATCCGCTTCTTCTGCCGCGTGATATGGACTGGAGGCATATTCGATTTGGTCTCCCAGCTGATCCTTCACGTTATCCATCGCTTCCGGATCGTATGCAGATACTTCCGCACCGTGGGCAAGAAGTTGCTTAATGTTGACTAATGCTGGTGCCTCGCGTATATCATCTGTGTAAGGCTTGAATGCAAGCCCCCAAATTGCGAATTTTTTGCCCTTGATGTCACCACCAAAATGCTTTAATAGCTGATCAAATAGCCGAAGTTTTTGATCTTCATTTACTCCCATTACCGACTTTAGAATCTTAAAATCGTAATTGGTGTCCTCCGCAGATCTGGCTAATGCTTGAACGTCCTTTGGGAAACAGCTGCCACCGTACCCAATCCCGGCAAACAAAAATCGCTTACCAATTCGAGTATCTGTACCCACTCCTTTTCTCACCATATCCACATCAGCGCCCAGGAGCTCGCAGAGATTGGCAATTTCATTCATGAAAGTAATCTTAGTCGCTAGGAAAGAATTAGCAGCGTACTTGGTAAGCTCCGCTGAGCGCTCATCCATCACTATGATGGGGTTGCCCTGACGCACTAGTGGAGCATACAATGTCTCCATTATTTGTCGGGCTTTAGGAGATGATGTTCCGATCACCACTCGGTCGGGCTTCATAAAATCTTCTACCGCTACTCCCTCTCTTAGAAACTCCGGATTGGACACTACGTCAAAATCGACCTTTGCATTTTCAGATATCTTGGCCGCCACCTTCTCGGCTGTACCTACCGGAACAGTGCTCTTATCGACAATCACGGCATACTCCTCCATCATGTGGCCGAGATCTTCCGCTACCTTTAGCACATATTGAAGATCTGCAGACCCATCCTCACCGGGAGGTGTAGGCAAAGCCAAAAAGATAATTTTAGCTCCTTTAATACCTTCCTTAAGATCAGTAGTGAACTCCAGTCTCTTTTGTTTTACATTTCTCTCAAAGAGCACATCCAATCCTGGTTCATAAATTGGAATAACATTATTGTTGAGTTTCTCTACCTTCTCCTTATCTATATCAACACATGTGACGTGAATACCTGTTTCAGCGAAGCATGTTCCTGTAACAAGCCCGACATAACCAGTACCAACTACCGCAATCCGCATACCTTCAATTGTTTATTGTGAAATTCAGGACGCAAAAGTACCCCCCACCAAAATAGATTCCAACGATGTGCCTTTCCCCCTTTCTTGTAAAAATTGGTCTCAAGAATAGCTTTTTGATCTATTTTAGCGAACAAAATAATAAAAGCAATCGTTAAACCTTGAAAATCAATGAATTATGAGTGTAGATACTAGCGAATATTCACCTTCACAAGTTGCTGAAAATCAGTCAATGATTGCTCAAATGGTTGATGACTTTAGCAAGAAAGAGATAGAACCCCATCGACGAGAGTGGGATGACAATCAGATTTTCCCTAAGGATCTTTTCCATAAAATGGGCGAGTTGGGTTTGTTGGGAGTGCTGGTTCCGCACGAATATGGAGGGTCTGGTTTTGGCTACCAGGAATATGTGACAGCTGTATCCAAAATAGCAGCACACGATGGTGCCATTGGTTTGTCTGTTGCAGCACACAATTCGCTATGTACAGGCCATATTTTGCAATTTGGTAGCGAAAGCCAAAAGCACCAATGGTTGCCAAAGTTGGCTACCGGTCAGTGGATAGGCGCCTGGGGCCTGACAGAGCCAAATACCGGATCTGATGCAGGCAACATGAAAACTACTGCCAAACTGGAAGGCGAAGAGTGGATCCTCAATGGAGCAAAAAACTTTATCACCCATGGTAACTCCGGCGATATTGCGGTGGTGATCGCGCGAACCGGAGAGCCCGGCGACTCACATGGAATGACTGCATTTGTAGTTGAGCGAGGAACTCCTGGCTTTAAAGCCGGCAGAAAAGAAGACAAGCTTGGCATGAGAGCTTCCGAGACTTGTGAAATGATCTTCGAAGATTGCCGAATTCCTAAAGATCAAGTACTCGGTGAGGTTGGGGATGGATTCATACAATCCCTCAAAGTGCTCGACGGTGGCAGAATATCTATTGCGGCACTAAGTCTCGGAATAGCAGAAGGGGCCTTGGCTGAAGCCATACAGTACTCCAAGGAACGGCACCAATTCAATCAGCCCATTTCCAATTTTCAGGGTATCTCTTTCAAACTGGCAGATATGGCAACCAAAGTAGAGGCTGCCAAGCTGCTGACTTTCCAGGCCGCAAAAATGAAGGATGAAGGGAAAAACGTAAATAAAGAGTCGGCAATGGCCAAGCTATACGCATCAGAAGTCGCCGTTGATGTGAGCAATGAGGCAGTGCAGGTTTTTGGAGGATATGGATACATCAAGGACTATCCTGTGGAGAAGTTCTATAGGGATTCGAAACTTTGTACCATTGGAGAAGGCACTTCGGAGATTCAAAAACTCGTGATCTCCAGGTCAATTCTTAAATAAGGCCCTTGGTTTGTTCGCATTAAGTTATATTTTTGCATCCCAATTTCGACTTATTAGTATAATTAAGATATGGTAACAGTAAACGTAAAAGAGAACGAGTCTATCGACAAGGCGCTTAAGAGGTTCAAAAAGAAATTCGAAAAAGCAGGTGTCATCAGAGAGTTGAGAGGACGCGGCTATTTCGTAAAGGACTCGGTAAAGCTTAGAGAAGAAAAAATCAAAGCTGCCTACAGACAAAAAATGTACGCGAAGGATAATTACTAATCCTTTTACTACGAGTAGCAAATTCCTTAAGTTAGTGACTCCTCTTATGTAGGGTCGCTGATGCTGGAATCGTTCTTAAAGTACATTGAATACGAAAAAAGGTATAGTCCACATACCGTTAGTTCGTATAAGGGTGACCTTGAAAGGTTTCTCCAGTTTGTAAATAAGGAATATCAAACCAATCAAATCCAGGAGATTAATCATGCAGTGATTAGATCCTGGATTATTTTTTTGTCCGAATCTGGAATAGGTGCACGATCCATTAACCGGAAAATAGCTGCCCTAAAATCCTATTTCAAGTTCCTCCTCAAGCGGGAGGTTATTGAAGAAAATCCTACACAGCGACTTAAGCCCCTGAAGGTTGAGAAAAAGTTACCTTCCTTTGTTCGGGAGAGTGAAATGGATCAAATGCTTGATCATTTTCAGTTCTCAGAAGACTTTGTGGGATATCGGGACAGGCTGGTAATCGAGCTGCTCTATGGTACTGGAATAAGACTGTCCGAGTTGATTAATCTTAGGAAAGCCGATGTAAACCTCTTCGAAAATCATATTAAGGTACTAGGTAAAAGAAACAAAGAAAGGATCATCCCCATTTCAGCTTTTATCGTTAAATTAATTAAAGAATACGCGAAGCAAGTCGCACTCCAAATGGGGGAAGCCAACGAAAACGAATATTTGATATTGACTGACAAAGGAGACCAAACCTATCCAGTCTTTATTTACCGATTAATAAGAAAGTATTTGGAGCAGTTTAGCCATTCTGATAAGAAAAGTCCCCATGTGCTGAGGCACACCTTCGCTACTCATTTGCTCAATAAAGGTGCAGACCTAAATGCAGTGAAGGAATTACTTGGACACACCAGCCTAGCTGCGACCCAAGTCTACACACACAACTCGCTCGACAAGCTCAAGAAAGTGTTTGATCAAGCGCACCCTAAAGCTTAATTAATTAACAATTAAACCTGAGAAGTATGAAGTTACAAATGCATTCTATCCACTTTGATGCTGACACTAAGCTCATAGATTTCATCCAAAAAAAGGCTGATAAACTAGAAACGTTCTACGACAAAATAATCGACGGTGAGGTCTTCATGAAAGTGGAAAATAATGACTCAAGGGAAAATAAGACTATTGAGATAAAGATTAACATTCCTGGCAATCAACTCTTTGCCAGTGAGAAATCAAAGTCGTTTGAGGCTGCTGCTGATCAAGCGGTAGAAGCGTTGAGAAGACAACTCAAAAAGCACAAGGAGAAGCAGCTTAGTTAAGATCTGCACTCATCAAACCGTCAAGGCCACCTAATGTGGCCTTTTTTATTTCCCCAAGATTGAGTCGTATCTGATAGGATCATTTAATACTTCAATGGCCGTCAGGATATTTGGGTCTTCATTGAAAGTCGACTGGATAATTCCCTTTTCGAAATAATACCTAGAGATAATCTCCTCCTCAAGCACCTCTTTAATATCCGTGGAAAACAAGTCAAGATCACTACTTTTCTGTTCAAGAACTGATGCTTTCAGGTCGTTCAATGCTGACTCAATGTCGATATAATAGTTTTCCTGCTTGGCAGATGCTATCAATCTTTCCATGGCTCCTTCTGTTTTATTGGCATATTCCAGTGAATGCTCGCCCACCCAGGCCTTGAAGTCACGGTAGGTCGCATCACTCAGCTCATAGCTTCTTGGATCAGCTATAGAGTCATTCTCACTCACGTATTTGTTGGCATAGGAAAACAACAGTCCTTTTTGTGACAGCACAGAGACAATGGAAGGCCTCTTAGGGCGCTCAATCACTATGTCAGGGTCTACACCCCCCCCGTCAAAAACTTCTCTGCCGTTGGTGGTATAATACGTCGTTTTGAGGGAATCAGGAACTTTGCCTACGCTCCCGTCATCATTGCGATGTGAATAGTCTAAAGCTTGAATACACCTCCCACTTGGCGTATAATATTTAGCGGTAGTCACCTTCAATTGAGAATTGTAAGAAAGGGGGCGCGTGGCTTGAACGAGCCCTTTACCAAAAGATTTTTCGCCTATCAATACACCACGATCATAGTCTTGCATCACCCCGGCAACTATCTCTGAAGCAGAGGCACTCCCGGAGCTTATAAGGACTACCAATGGAATCTCCGTATCAAATGGGGCATCAAGTGCAGCATAGGTCTTGTTGAGATCCTTAATTTTACCCTTGGTATCCACTACCACGGCATCCTTCGGAATGAATAAATTACAAATGTTGACTGATTCGTGAAGCAGGCCTCCTGGATTATCTCGCAGGTCGAGCACGAGCTTCGTTGCTCCCGACTTCTTTAGCGCTTTAGCAGCATCTTTTACCGCCTTACCGGAATTGTTGGTGAACTCTGATAATTTAATCATACCAATGTCTTCGGTCAGCATTCCCTGATAGGTAACGCTCTCTATTTTGATATTCTTTCTGGTAAGAGATAAATCTATGGGTTGATCTATACCGTAGCGCATCACTTTCATAGACACCTTAGTATCATACTGACCCTTCAGCAGCTTGCCAAGCTCATCATGTCTGAGTCCCGTCACAGTAATGTCATCTACTTCAAGGATCTTATCGCCGATTCTGAGCCCAGACTCAAAAGCAGGGTATCCTTCATAAATCATTACCACCACGTGCTCATCATCTATAATGCTGGTTGTCGCGCCAATGCCGCCATATTCTCCAGTGGCCATTGTACGATAGTCCTCAATCAGGTCTTCAGGGATATAGACGGTATAGGGATCAAGATTTTTGAGCATAGCATCAATCCCCTTTTTTATCACTTCATTGGGATTGATTTCGTCCACATAGTAAGTATTTACCTCCTTATACAGACCTGCAAAAATCTCGAGATTCCGAGCGATTGGGAAATAATCGTTCTTAGGTGAAAAAGAAAACACTCCCAATATCATCACTGGTACCAATAACACCCACACAATTCTTTTCTTCTGCATATCAAACGGATTTCCTATTCCAACGGAAAAGAGCTCAAAAGTATACATGATCCGTCAAGAATCAACAGCTGCGCGCTTAAGGATGCTGTGTAAGCATTCTGAAATAGATTATCTTGTCAATGTCGAAATCAACTTATTAAATCATATCAGGCAGAACTATGGCAAAGAAAAAACTCCCCATCCTTGCAAAAAATGATGTTTGGCTAGAGCCTTATGCCGATGATATTCAAGGAAGAATTGATCGGTTTAAAAACAAGCTTGAGGAGATCAAAAAGGAACATAAGTCATTAAAGAGCTTTGCAGAGGGCTATTCCTATTTTGGCTTCAATTATGATAATAAGAAAAAGGGGTGGTGGTATCGAGAGTGGGCACCAAAGGCCAAAGGGCTATCGCTAATTGGAGACTTCAACGGATGGGACCGAAATGCACACCCACTCCAAAAAAATAATGAGGGCATTTGGGAGATATTCCTTTCTTCTACTGAAGTCCCAAACTTCGGTCATGGTAGTCGGGTAAAAGTTCATATCACTTCCGATAAAGAGCCAAGAGACCGCATACCAGCCTATATCAAATACACAGTACAGCCAGAAGGGGAAATCGACTATGTAGGTGAGATTTATCATCCTAAGAAAAAATTTGATTGGACAGACAAAGATTTTCAAAGCACAAAAGCGCTCGAAGAACCTTACATCTATGAGTGCCACGTGGGAATGGCTCAGGAAAAAGAGGGATTGGGCACCTATCGTGAATTTGCTGACCTGATCTTACCAAGAATAAAAAAGCAGGGATACAACGCCATACAGGTAATGGCCATTCAGGAGCATCCTTATTATGGGTCCTTTGGGTACCATGTGAGCAGCTTTTTTGCTCCTTCGAGCCGGTTTGGCAATCCCGACGACCTAAGGTACATGGTCAATAAAGCTCATGAAATGGGCATTGCCGTGATCATGGATATTGTCCATAGCCACGCTGTTAAAAATATCGCAGAGGGCCTGAACGAATTTGATGGGTCAGATGATCAGTACTTTCATCCTGGAGGCAAAGGTTATCATGAGGGGTGGGACAGCAAACTGTTTAATTACGGTAAGCATGAGGTATTGAGATTCCTGCTAAGTAATGTGAGATACTGGCTCGAGGAGTTTCACTTCGATGGATACAGGTACGATGGCGTCACTTCTATGCTCTATTTCCATCATGGTAATATCTCCTTTGATAACTACGGAAAATACTTCGAATCAGGTGTAGACTGGGACGTGCTGACCTATATGCAGCTGGCGAGCACTCTGGCAAAGCAGGTTAAAAAGTCAAGCATTCTCATTGCTGAGGATATGAGCGGGATGCCGGGTCTCTGCAGACCAGTCAAGGAAGGTGGCCTTGGATTTGATTTCCGGTTGGCTATGGGTATTCCTGATTTCTGGATCAAGTATCTCAAAGAGAAAACGGATGACGCTTGGAATATTCATGAAATGTGGGGCACCATGACCAATAGGCGTTATGGAGAGCGCACCATTGCGTACGCTGAGTCGCATGATCAGGCGCTAGTTGGTGACAAGACGATGGCATTCTGGTTGATGGACAAAGAGATGTATTTCAACATGCACGTCGATCATCAAAACATAGTCGTAGATCGTGGTATCGCCTTGCACAAAATGATCAGGCTGTTCAGTCTTAGCTTAGGTGGTGAGGGTTATCTTAACTTCATCGGCAATGAGTTCGGTCATCCGGAGTGGATAGACTTTCCCAGAGAGGGCAATAACTGGAGCTACAAATACGCCCGACGACAATGGTCGCTAGCTGATAATCAAGACCTGAAGTATAAGTATCTCAATGCTTTTGATCAGGATATGATTGAGGTAGCCAAGTCCAATCACTTGCTAGCCTCGGATCAGGCCAAGCAACTCAATATGGATGAAGACAACCAAACCATCATCTTCGAACGGCAAAATCTCATTTTCATGTTCAACTTCCACCACTCCAATGCTATACCGGATTACCGTTTTCGACTAGATCAAAAGGGCGAATATAAAATCATCTTGAACAGTGATAGTGCAAAATATGGTGGTTTCAACCGAGTAGATGAGGCAATGAACTACCCTACGGTCACGCTTTTTGGGGAGCATTTTCTGAGTACTTATTTGCCCAACAGGACTTGCTTAGTTTTGAAGCGCGTTAAAGGATAAGATTGAAGCGAATGGCTTAATTTTGCTGCTCGATAAAGGTGGGTAAGGTCAGAAAATGAGTCAGTTGCGATTAGAAGAGTTAGCAAAACAACTTGAGGGTGAATTTTATTTCGATGAGACGATGCGTCGGCTATATGCCACTGATGCCTCCGCCTATCGGGAAATGCCCCTGGCAGTGGCCCTTCCAAAGCACAAAGATGACCTCAGGACCCTCATCAACTTTGCTAAAAAGCACTATGTCTCGCTTATTCCGAGGACGGCTGGCACTTCTCTTGCCGGACAAGTCGTAGGTCAGGGAATTGTCGTAGACGTATCAAAATACTTCAACGAAATCCTCGAAGTAAATAAAAAAGAGGGCTGGGTGCGCGTGCAACCTGGGGTGGTCAGAGACGATCTCAACAGACACCTTGCCAAGTATGGCCTTTTCTTCGGTCCCGAAACGTCTACAGCAAACAGGGCAATGGTAGGAGGTATGGTCGGCAACAATTCTTGCGGTTCCAACTCCATCGTTTACGGTAGTACGAGAGATCATTTGCTTGAGGCTGAGGCCTTCCTTGCGGATGGTACGCTCACCAGATTCGGATCATTAAGTGAATCTGAGTTTCGGGCTAAATGTGCCGGGGGAGGCCAGCAATCTGAGTACGAGACGAATATCTACAGAACCATAGAGGAGGTCTTGGGGAATGCGGACAATCGAGCTTCCATCGAGGCAGAGTTTCCAAAACCCAACATTCAGCGCCGCAATACAGGTTATGCCATTGATTTACTGGCCCGGTCGAAACCATTTACTCCGGAAGGCGAAGATATTAATCTCTGTACGCTCATTGCCGGATCAGAAGGGACGCTCGCATTTCTCACCGAGCTTAAGCTTCATTGTGACCCTACCCCTCCACCGCACAATGCCCTCGTCTGCATCCACTGTGACACCATACATGAGTCCCTGCTAGCCAATCTCGTCGCACTTCAGTATGGGCCAAGTGCATCCGAGTTGATTGACAAGTTTATTCTCGATTGTACCAAAGAGAATATTGAACAAAGCAAAAATCGGTTTTTCATCAAGGGAGATCCCGGAGCGATACTGGTGGTAGAGATCGCAAGAGACGATGAAGAAGAACGCGACTTACAAGTGCAGACACTCATCGCCCACCTGAAAAAAGAAAATCTCGGAAATCATTACCCAATTCTTACAGGCACTGATATACCCAAGATTTGGGCGTTGAGAAAAGCAGGACTAGGCCTGCTATCCAACATCCCGGGAGACGCTAAACCCGCGCCGGTCATCGAGGACACTGCTGTAGATGTTCATGACCTACCGGAATACATCCGAGAGTTCAACCTTACTCTTGGCAAGTATGGTCTTCACTGTGTCCACTATGCACATGCCGGAAGTGGTGAGATTCACTTGCGGCCCATCCTTGACCTTAAGACCGAAGAGGGCACACGGCTATTCAGAGTCGTCGCAGAAGAGATTGCTGCACTGGTCAAAAAATATAAAGGCTCACTTAGTGGGGAACACGGAGATGGACGCCTCAGAGGAGAGTTCATCAAGTTTATGGTAGGAGATCATAATTATTCGCTCCTGCGACAAATCAAGGAGTCGTGGGATCCTCAAAATATCTTCAACCCCGGTAAAATAATCGATACCCCTCCGATGGATACCAGCTTGAGGTATACGGCTGGTCAGGGAACTCCAGAAATCAAGACTTACTATGACTGGTCACGGTTCAACGGCGTAGTGCGTGCCGCTGAGCAGTGCAATGGATCAGGTGACTGCAGAAAATCTGCCCAATCTGGAGGTACCATGTGCCCTAGCTATATGGCCACCGGCAATGAAAAGGAAACCACTCGTGCGCGAGCCAACATACTACGCGAGATGCTCAATCAGCCCTACCAGGCCAACCGGTTCGCACGCGAAGAGATCAAAGAAGTGATGGATCTCTGCCTGTCGTGTAAGGGCTGTAAGTCTGAGTGTCCGTCGAATGTAGATATGGCCAAGCTGAAGGGCGAGTTTCAGCAGCAGTATTATGACAAACACGGTGTTCCCAAAAGAGCAAAGCTTATCAGCAACTACACTAAGTCCAATAAGCTGGCGTCCATGGCTCCATGGCTTTATAATGTGTTTGTGAGCACGCCGCTGACCGCTGGGTTGTTCAAAAAATACGCTGGGTTTGCAAGTCAGCGATCACTTCCTAAACTCTACCACACTACACTTCGCTCCTGGTACAACAAGAAGTTTAAACCCAAGACCTACGAAGATCAACGCAAAAGCAGCGTTTACTTCTTTTGCGATGAGTTTACCAACTTCAACGATACCGAGATTGGTATCCAGGCCATCAAGCTTCTCGACCACCTCAACTATAAGGTGCACATGCCTGAGCATGCTGAAAGCGGTCGGACTTATTTGTCAAAAGGCCTGCTCAAGGATGCACGGGAGATTATTGACGAAAACATCAGACTATTCAGCAGTCACATTTCAGAAAACAGCCCATTGGTGGGCCTTGAACCATCGGCCATTCTCTCCTTCCGCGATGAATATCCTGATCTCTGCAGCCCAACCCTCAAAGATGCTGCCATCGCCTTGAGCAAGCATGTCTATACCATTGAAGAGTTTCTCGCCTTAGAAGTAGACAAGGGGATGATTCAACCCAAGCATTTCAATAAAGAAAAGCAGCTGGTAAAAGTGCATGGTCATTGCCATCAAAAGGCCATCTCCTCCATGACGCCCACTAAAAAGATTCTCTCCCTACCGGAAAATTATGAGGTGCATATGATCGCTTCCGGCTGTTGTGGCATGGCGGGATCATTCGGGTACGAAGAGGAACACTACGATCTATCTATGAAGGTTGGCGAGTTAGTGCTTTTCCCAGCGGTTAGGTCTTTTAGCACCGATACGATTGTGGCAGCTGCAGGCACCAGCTGCAGGCACCAAATCAAAGACGGTACTGGGCGGAAAGCACTTCATCCCGTAGAAGTGCTCTATAATGCCTTAAGATAACTGCTACGGTTTTGAGGTCATCCTTCATTTTTTCTATCATATTTTGCGCAAATGATTCTGAGTTCCTCTATCGTTTTCTTCAAATAACTTTGATCTGTAAGAAGGTTGAATTTTAAGGTGTTTGAAGTGTTTAAATGCTCAGATAGCTCTCCAAATACTCTAGCATGTCCAAGATTGTCGAATTGTACAGCTAGAGAAAAATCATCCTCATAAGATTTCAAATATGCCGAACCTTCCAGGGAGTCATAACACTTCGAAATCATTCTATAAAAATCAACTATGTTACGAGTTGTTATGTATAGATTGACCTTGGCCGTAAAACCCGAACTTTTGATTTCTATGGTGGAAAAAGTGTCATATCCACCTAAAAAACTAGTCTTCTCCGGAAAATCAAACACCTCCAGAATTCTAATCTTTACAAATCCATTCTCCGCATGAATCTGAAACGCTAAATGTTCACCGTCATCAACCATGATTGATAGCTACTTGTCCTGAGGATAGACAATACCCGCCTCCTTGCGTACCCTGTCCATCGTCCTGTGAAGTACCAGGCTGTGCTCTGAGGTCCACAAAGGAGAATTGGTAAGCCCCTGCGCGAGACAATTCATGACTTCTTCAATCTGATAGTTGAAACCATTGCCCGCCGTTTTCACCTTGACCAGACCTCTTGGCTTCCAATCCTGAGAGATATTGAGAGTGGTAAGACCATGTGACGGGTGATTGACTAGTAGCCTGCTGACATCTCCATGAATACTTGTTTCCTGGGTATTGTTAGAGATTATGGATGAGAAGAGCTGCGCCAGCACACCATCCTCATATTCGAAGATCATGGCACAACTTTCATCAACTTTGGTCACGCCGAAACTCGCGATTGCCTTTATGTTCTTCGGTTCTCCGAGTAGGCTGACAGCATAGAAAATTGGATAGATGCCAACATCGAGAATAGAGCCTCCACCTAATTTAGGATCAAAGAGGCGGCTGGAGGGGTCAAATTTCGCTCTGAAGCCGAAATCGGAACTAATCGATCTGATTTTGCCCATGGCATTATCATCAATTAGTGACCTCACCTTTTTGTAGGTAGGCAAAAAGCGCGTCCACAGCGCCTCCATCACAAACTTACCTTTCTCTGCAGCGAGCTCATAAACTTCCCGAGCCTCTCGCTCGTTCATCGCGAAGGGCTTCTCGCATAAGACATGCTTACCATGCTCAAGACAGAGCTTTGAAAGTTCGGCGTGAGTCGTATGAGGTGTAGCGATATATACCACATCAACCTCCGGATCCTGGATCAGATCCTCGTAGGCGCCATAGTACCGATCCGCTTTGTGCTTGTAGGCAAACACCTCGGATCTACTGGAGTCTCTTGACGCTACCGCAATGAGTTGGGCTTCTGAAAACTCGCGAAGAGCTTCTGCAAACTTGTTTGCTATTTTCCCCAAACCAATTATACCCCAACGTTGTTTAATCATAGGTTCCTTATAGCTAGTTTTGGGCGAATTTAGTTAACAATATTCATATGAGGGTATCCTCAGAATAATCTGTTAACACAGACATTATGAACATTTTCAAGTGGGTAGTAGCGGGGTTGTTGATGTGTCCTTTGCAGTGGGCATGGGGGCAAAAGGTCAATATAGACGACTATGATTGGCACAAAGGTCTGGTTATCATCGAAAATAAACGCATTTCTGGTGAGGTAGCCTACGATGACCGATATGAAGTCGTATACCTCTCCTCCGAGGATAGCGACGAAATCAAGACCATCCCAACGCACCAATTGGACACGGTCAAGATATTTAATAATAATACAAGAGTAACTCACATTTATGCCAACTATCCTATCGTAAATAGGTATGGATATGAAGTACAGGTCATGTATGAGGAGATTATCACAGGGCCAGTGACTTATCTAAAAAAGGGCACTTTCGAATCAATTGAGCAATACAACGGGAATATTGGCATCACGGGAAACTCCAGCACAATAGATCTGGTGAGGTACTATTTATATTATGATGGCAAGATTGAGGAGATTAAGAAGTTCGAAAAACAGGCCATGGCTATCTATAACATTTCGCGCAAAGAGCTGAGGAAAGTGCTCAACCGCTACCGAATTGAAATGAAAAGCCCAAGAGGCCAGGCGAGATGCATCTACCATCTCAATGAAATGGTCGCTGAAAAGGAAATCGCGCTTTCGTTTAACGCTAACTAACCAGCCAGTCTCCGGGAATCTCTGATTCTCCTAGTACTATAGCGGCTACCTTCTCCCCTAATGCCGGGCCGTGCTTAAATCCATGGCCTGAGCCCCCACCTAAGGCGTAAATGTTGTCATGGGCTGGGTGCTGGTCAAAAATAAAATTACCGTCCCGGGTGTTACTATATTGACAAACACGCGACTCTAACAAAGGCGGGCTCTTCATTGCGGGAAAACGATGAGCTATGTACTCACGGGCTCGCTCCACTTCCTCATTAGTGGTTGACCGATCTCCGTTAGTCGGGTCGAAAACCTGCCCCCTCACATCCGAAGCTATTTTTAGTCCTCGATACAAAGTGTTGGGGATGCCGTAATAGTATTGATCAGAGATGTGGTCTATCCAGGTCGGCATACTCTCAATCTGTGGGGCAACATCTAGTGGTATTCCAAAATAGTGCAGCTCCTGACGCGTCACTGTCAGTGCCTCGGAAAGCCAACTCGGAAAAACAGATGATAGCCATGGTCCGCAAGCCACGATGAACGCATCCGCCCTCAAAGCACTACCATCAGAGGTAGGTAGTTGATGGCCATCATCAACCAGCCCATCAATATCGGGAACACATCTGAGATACTTTCCTCCTTTGCGCACAAAGTAGTTTCTAACTGCTATGGTAGATTCTCTCGCAAGCAAATAACCTGTCATCTTTTCATGGAGCACAAAGCCCACATCCGTGAAATTTAAACTTGGAAACTGCTGAGCCGCCTTGTGTTGGTTCATTCTGGCATATGGGAGCGTATTTTCATCCAGTATGTCGATGGCCCTTTCGATAATCGGATCATCTTCGGGACAAAGCCACAAATTTCCGGTAGGATAAAGGCATCTCTTGCCAAATAGCTTTTGATAGCGTTCCCAAAGGTGGTAGGCTCTGGTCGCTAGCTTAGTATAAAGCTGGTTTTCACCGTAGACCATTCGCATGAGTCTGGACTCTCCGCCAGAGCTAGATCTGCTATTGCCCGGTCCCCATGGGTCGATCAATGTGACATTGAAGCCCCTCTCTTGAAGCATCAAGGCTGTCCAGCCGCCAAATGAGCCTGCCCCAATCACTGCTACACTATCACCGGGTGTCAATGCTTTAACTTTTTTTGAGGCTAAAGGCCCCTTACCAAAGGCGGGGGAGAGGGTTGGGGTGCTGGACTTGTTCATTGTTCACAAAAGTGTAGTAATCAGTTCAACGCAAATAATTAGTTTTACGAGAATTAATTAAAAATAAAACAAAGCATGCACAACTTTTTAGAAATCTGGAACCAGGCGATGTACATACTGTCGCCCGCTGCTGTGGTGGTCGGTATCCTACTCTACTTATACCTCAAGATCAAAATCGCTTCGGCGAGCGACTTGAAGGACAAGCATGATGTCACAAGTGAAATGAGTGTAAAATACCTACAGGCGACTCACATTTCATTTGCGCTGGGCATCTTTTTCATTGTCAACACCTACAATACCGAAGTAGTAGAGAAAAGTGTTGCATGGTTTTTCATTCGTATGTTCATCGGTATTGCCTTAGGCACAATGCACGGATATGTCGCATATCTGATCCTGAAGTATTACTACCCAACCCGACTCAATAAGAAACTTAACAAGCTTCGTTACACTCCCAGGGTCAATCCTGAAACAGGCAACAAAATGAAGCTTCTCAGTGAAGAGGAAGAGGATGAGTATTTGGACGAAAAAATGCAAGCTGAGGAAAGTGTCTTCTCAGTGGACTATGATGTATGGATAGACGAGCAAACAGGCGCTACGAAAATTGAGAAATACCAGGGTCGACTTGGAGTGAAGCAGTGTGATCGTTGTAACCTTCATACGCTTAAGCTGGAGCGTGAGGAATTGATCACAATAGCCAACGAGACAGAAGATGGAGAGACGCTAAAGCACTACAAATGCTCTTATTGCGGTAGAATCAAGCGTGAGACCATGATCATTCCAAAGCATAAGTCTGAGGATGGGTCTTATGTAGTGAGTGATGCTGCCGCAGCATCGATTGATCCAGTAATTGCTCAGAGGCATGTAAAAATGGTCAAAGTCGAAATCTTTGACAACACTGGTGTGATGGAGGATTTTGAGTTCCAAAACCTTGAAGAGGCTCAAAGGTTCCTCGGACAATACGAGCTTTCGGACAAAAAGTAATACGCAATAATTTTGAGGCTGTATTTCTGCTTCATCCTGAGCTTGTTTTCTCTTGAAGCGATTGCTCAGAAAACAACTTTAACAGTAAGAATTGAAGGTATAAAGGCGGAGGAGGGTAAAATCCTCCTTGCCTTGTATACTCGTGAAGCTGAATTTCTCAGTGATGAGATATATCTGGGAAAGGAGGCCTATATTCAGAATGGAAAAGCCATTTTTTTGCTGGAAAACGTTCCTTATGGTGTGTATGCGATAAGCACCTACTTCGACAAGAATGAGAACGGTGAACTGGACACCAATTTTTTAGGCATACCAAAGGAGCCCTACGGTTTTAGCATGAATCCAGAGAGCAATTTTGGCCCACCCTCATTTGATCAAGCAGCCTTTAGGCTTAGCAGCCCAAGTGACACGATCACAATTACCTATTAGTGATGAAGTTTTCCGCTTATCATTTTTAGCAAGAGCGAAAAGAATGATCCGCTAATTTTACCTTAAGTAAACATCTTCCTCATTTGGGATCACATCGGAGCACCGATGCATATACATGCGATCTGAATGAATTAAAGGAATAAGATGGCAAAAAGAAGAAAAATTCTATCATTGCAGGCTTTTAGCCCAAAGGGGGTTAAGGGTAAATTTGTTAACCAGTGTTACCGATGGACTTAAAAGCCTCTGTAGACCTAAATTTCAGTCCTTTTATGCTACGAGTTATACTCGCGTTATGCCTCATATTTGTTTGTTTTGGAGAGATAGTAGCCCAAAACACCCCCAATCTACCTCCACCAGTAGTCACAATTAAATCTAAGAGTGAACTTAGACACCCTGACTTTCTTTATGGGGTACAATTCTATTCTTCACTTGGCTTTGGAAGTGGAAGTGGCAGCATGGTCTTTCTTCCTGAAGAGCCTAACCCAAAGCTGGTAAATCAGGAATATGTGGTCACTGTCAACACCTCTTTCAGATACAGTATCGGCGGTTCCTTTCAGTACAAGAAATTGCAGTTTGGTGTACTGGCTGGTCCTGAAGTGTATCAGGTAGGAGAACAAATTCTGCGCAGCACTTTTCGTGAACCGGATCCGGTCGTGGTTCAGAGGTTGCGAGACAGTAGAAACTACATCTGGCTCGATGACAATACTTATGTAACTCGATCTCCCAATACTGGTGCCTGGCCGAGGTACATTTTTCATTATGGCTTTTTTGCTGATTATAATGTGAACATCGGAAGGAAGTTTAGAATTGCCCCCACTGGCGGGTTCAACAAATATTTCTACTTCGCTACTGAGCCTTTTGAAAATTTCAATGACAAAAATCTCAATGACTTCTTTACTGGTCGAACACAATATAATTTCGGGGCAAAGCTCAAAGTCTTACTCAACCCTAAGGCCTATTTCAGTGTCAATGTCGTGCACCGAGTGACTAAGTTTGACGCTTCCACCTACCTCGATGATATCCGCCCAGAGTCTTTTGAGCAGAGCTATAGCCAAACCTATTTTGAGTTTGCCTACAGCTACCGCTTTTGGGATCTATAGTCTAATTACCGGGTGAAGCCATAACCAAAGTGACCAACTCCTCAGGGTTTAGGTATTTCTGTGCTGCGGCTTGCACCTCGTCAATCGTCAGAGCGTTTACTCTCTCCGGATACTTGCTGAGATGATCAAAACTTTGATAGCGCACCCAGTGCTCCGCAAATGTCGCCGCTGTGGTATGGCTGTTTTCAAACCACATCTGGAATACTCCATCGGCTAAGGCGCCTTTGGCCACAAATAGTTCTTCTTCTGTCACTTTGGTATCCCTAATTTTATTGATCTCCGTCATGGTTAGATCGATCAACTGATCAGCTACCTCAGGCCTGCCGTAAGTTCTGAAAGTGTAAATACCGGGTCCGGTTTGTTTCCATTCCGGGAAACCACTATCATCATTGGTAAGTCCCCGAAGGTCGCGCGTCTCTTTGTAAAGGCGTGTGTCGAAGTGTCCTCCACCGATGATGTAGTTCATCACCTCCAGAGCTGGCCATTCCTCAGGGCTTATTTCCGGTAGGAGCGAGCCAACGACGATCCAAGTTTGCAGCTTATTGGTCGTATGACCTATGCTGGCTTTGGATGATGTCATATAATCAAAGTTGGCCTGCTGTCTCTCACTAGTACTCACATCAGCGAAGGCATTAGCCAGGTCGCTCTTAACCTGATCAGCAGAGATCTGCCCACTCACAGCCACAGCCATATTTCCTGAAGAAAAATATTTTTGGTGAAAAGCCTTCAAGTCAGCCACTGAAATAGCAGCTGCCTCGGCTGCCGTCACCTGTGCATTAAAGGGGTGATCTCCGTAAAGGTGCTGTTTCAGTAACTCAACCGTCTTGGGAAGTGATCCATTCTTCACATAATCAGTGTTGGGCACGCCTGCATAGCCATTGAACAAGCGGCTGGTTTGACCATTGATACACGGCTGAGTGATGATCTTTGCAAATAGCGCCATGGCCTTGTCATAATCTTCTGCCAAAGCGTTGAGCGAAATAGTGGTCATCTCCTCATCCTGAGTGACACTGTATTCGAAAGCATTATCATACAGATATCTGCCAAACTCTTGGGTACTCATATCACACACTGGCTGACGCTGCAGTATTGTCTTCAAGGATTGACCAACACCCTTTTTGTCATAGGCATATCCGGCCCCCACTACAGCTTTTATGGTTACAAGATCTGCCTTGTTTCCAGTTACCACAAAAGCTACCAGTCCATTGTCAAGCGCTACTCTGTGAGCCTCAGGGTTGGGCATGGTGAACTCAGAGGAGGGCAATCCCATTTCTCTGGGCGCTTTGAACACTTCCGGTGAGGTATTCGTCGACTGATCGGCATTGGGTGTACACGCGATCGTCATTGAGGCAATAAGGAATATTAAATATTTGATATATGAGTTCATATTAAGGTCGGATTACTTGGCCAATTGTTCTGTTTTCGGGAATGAAGTAAGTGTTCGCCACTTGCTGGACTGCTGCTTCGTCCACTGCTGCACGTGCGTTGAGGTAGGTCTCCAAAGTTCCCCATTCATCCATTACCTGGAAGTGCCCGATGGCAAAATTGAGACGACTCGCATCGAGTGTGGCACGCTCCCATTGCGCTTTGATTCGTTTTTGGGCTACCGTCAATTCGGTGCTGGTCGGGCCAGCATTTTTAAGCTCTTCTAATGTGCTTAGCAGAATCTCTTCCGCACGAACTACTTGATTTTCGGGTACGACAAGGGCAAAATTGATCGAACCGGGTACCCCGAAAATGGAGGTATGTACGACTCGGGTATTCACATCCACACTACCGGAAATGCCTGCCTTGGCAAGATTGTCTTCCAGCCTGCGCTTTCCCACTTCCATCATTACATCAAAGACCGGTCTGTCCTCATGACCTACGCCGGGGATCATAAACCTTGCCTCTACTCGGGGAGCCAGTTCTTCGCTTCGATAGATCAATCTACGCTCAGCCTGTGGCTCAGGCTCGACTGACTTGATCCGCATAGGCTCAGGCTTTCGCTCCATCCAGCCAAAGTATTTCTCCACTAGTGGTTTTGCGGTAGCCATATCAATGCCCCCGATCAGTACAATCGTGGTATTATTCACTACAAAATATCGCTCATAGAAGTCCTTCTCATAAGTGCGCGTATATTGATAGAAGTCGGGTAAGTAGCCCTCGGGCCAAAACACCGGGTGGACCAGTCCCACTACTGCATTCATCTGCTCATTATACGGTGTGGTAAGTCTGTTGAGGTCGCCATAACGTTGTTCCACCAAAATCATGCGTTCCTCATCAAAGCCTCTGAATACGCTGTTGGACATTCGATCAGCCTCCACCCTCAGGAAGAGCTCAACCCGTTCTTTGGGGAGGATAATATCAAACTTCATGTATTCCTGCTCAGTAGTTGCCGTCAGTCCGGTCCCGCCAAAAGCCTGATACCAGCGCATCACCGCTCCAGGGTCTCTGGTTGCGTTGATTTGCTTATCTATATCGGCTATCTGCTGCTGAATTGCTTCGATCTCCGGGGTGGTTCCTCTCCACTCATCATTATGAAAAACGGCTCGCTCACGAATGGCATTGCGATCCTTATTCATCTGGGCGATAAGCTGAGCTTCCAGTTCGTAGAGTCTTTCTACTAATGGAGCTTCCTTTTCCCAGTCGGTCGTGCCGAGTGTCCTGGTACCCTTGAACATCAGGTGCTCCAAAAAGTGCGCTGAGCCTAGCTCTCCCGGCTCTTCGACCATCGCGCCAAAGTCCGTAAATATCTTTGCGGATACGCGGTGATCGTCGGGCCGCTCCACTACGAGCAGTCGCAGACCATTGTCAAATACATGTTCTTCTATCGGTAAGTCGTAACTGACCTGGCCATAAGAGGCCGTCGCAATCAGCACAAAGCCAATGGCCAGCAGGAGTAGTTTAGTTTTCATATATATCCTCTTCATTTACCATTAAGTAAATAATTAAATGATTCGCATCCATTATTTTTTATTTTGACGGTGATTATGAGATTCTTAACATTTTGCATCCTCGGCCTGACACTCTTCTCTGCATGTGAAAATACGCCTGATCCGGCGTACGTAGACAAGCTGATGAAATGGCGGGGTGACCGGATCGAATTCCTGAAAAGTGAGGAGGGGTTTGTTAATCTGGCAGGCTTATATTGGTTTGCTGAAGGGATCAATACACTTGGTTCCGCGGAAACAAATGATGTAGTGCTACCGAGTGATTTCCCACCCCGATTGGCCAATATTGAATGGTCAGGCGACAAAGCTATCATTTCAGCGATCAATGATGATCGACTCTTGGTCGATGGCCAACAAGTCACTCAAGACACTGTTTATGGTGCCGGGAAACCTAAAGAGCTAAGCTGGGGCGCTTATCGATTTTATGTAATTAAGCGAGCTGATAAGCTCGGGTTGCGCGTCAAGAACTACGACCACCCGAGACTTAAAGAGACATTGGACATATCCTATTACCCCATTGATGAAGATTGGGTCATCGAAGGAAAGTTTGAGCCCTACGATCCTCCCAAAACTTTAATGATACAAAACATCATCGGCCTTACCTACCCGGTAGAATGCCCCGGACAGTTGGTTTTTGAAATCGATGGCGAAACTTACTCCCTTGATCCCTCTATGGACGGAGATCAGTTCTATATCACATTCGGCGATGACACCAACGATGAAGAAACCTATGGCGCAGGGCGCTATCTGTACGCGAACCCCCCTGATGGTAACGGGAAGGTGATTCTCGACTTCAACAAAGCCTACAATCCACCTTGCGCCTTCACCGAGAATGCTACCTGTCCACTTCCCCCTTCACAAAACAAGCTGGCCTTATCGATCACGGCAGGAGAAAAAGACTTCCATTGGGATGATGCAGATCACTAAGCAGAATGTTGGGTTAGTACTCGGCCCTTTGGCCTTTGCATTGGTGATGATATCGGATATCCCTAACCTTTCCGATAGTGGAGAGGCGGTACTTGCCTGCACCATTTGGATCGCGACATGGTGGGTGACCGAGCCTATTCCTATGGCTGCCACCTCACTATTACCCATAGTCCTGCTACCGCTAACAGGTGGTGCAACAGTAAAAGATACCACAGCTGTCTACGGAGACAAGATGCTCTTTTTGTTCATCGGTGGCTTCATGATTGCGATAGCGATCGAAAAATGGCGCCTGCATAAGCGTATCGCTATGAATATTATCCTGGCAGTAGGTACCAACGCCCGAAGAATAGTACTCGGATTTATACTGGCGACTGGCTTCCTATCCATGTGGATAAGTAATACCGCCACCACTTTGATGATGGTGACTATCGGTATGGCGCTAATCTCTCAGCTACTGGAATATATGCAGGACGAGAGTGCGCTGATCAAAAACAATTTCGGAAAAGCGCTCCTGCTGGGGATTGCTTACTCTGCGTCCATTGGAGGCCTAGCAACGCTCATCGGGACACCCACGAATGTGATCTTCACAGCGATGGTGGAGCAGATCTTTAAGGTAGAAGTTACTTTCGCCGATTGGTTCTTTTTTGCTTTCCCGATGGTGCTGGTTTTGCTTATGCTCTCCTGGTGGGTGCTAGTGAAGATCGTCTTCCCCATGGATAAAATTGAAATCCCGGGTGGTAAACAAACCATTCAAAAAGAGTTGTCCGATATGGGTCCAATGTCGTCCGAGGAAAAAGCCATTGCCATAGTTTTTGGACTGACGGCATTGGCGTGGATCATGCGCTCGTTCGTCTTACAAAAGCTCCTGCCCGGCATTGACGATACGGTCATCGCTTTGATTGGTGCTATGGTGCTGTTCCTCCTACCGGCAAAATCAGATCCTGGCAGAAAGATTTTAGACTGGGAGTCTGCCGTGAAACTGCCCTGGGGTATTATTCTTCTTTTTGGTGGTGGGTTGTCTTTGGCCGCCGCATTTCAATCATCGGGATTAGCACTTTGGATTGGGGCACAGCTTACGCTACTCGAGGGCATCCATGTGGTTTTGCTTATTATGGCGATTGCGGTCTTCGTTAATTTTATGACGGAGGTGACCTCCAATGTCGCCACTGCATCCATTATTCTGCCGATATTAGCGGCATTAGCAGCAGCTGTCGGGGTACATCCCTACGCACTGATGACCGCAGCGACACTCGCCGCTTCCTGCGCTTTCATGCTTCCCATTGCTACCGGACCCAATGCCATCGTCTTTGGAGCAGGCAAGCTCGAAATCAGTGACATGATCAGAGCGGGTTTTAGGCTCAACCTTATTTCCAGTTTCCTAATTGTAGCTACCATCTACTTTCTGCTACCATTGGTTATGGGGATTGATCTGGGTAGCTTTCCCGATGAGTTCAGGTCCGCTTTCGATTGACCAGGTACACCCCAGCCAGTATAGCTGCCATACTGATGTAGTGAACCAAGTACAGCTCCTCTCCATCCACGACCCCCCAGATCACCGCTACAATAGGGATAATGTAGGTGACCGAACTGGTAAAAACCGGTGTAGTCATCTGAACCAGATTATTAAAAATAATCAATGCCAGTGCTGTGCCCACCACACCCAATGTCATGACATAGCCAAAGGCCAACCAGGCTCCTTCGGTGTATTGCATCGTATCCTTGAAGGGCGTAAATCCAAACAAGACCATTCCTGCTAAGGGGCCCATGAAGAGTAGCGATACACTTGTAATGGTCAGCGCCTTGAGATCCGCTAAATAGTACTTGATAACGTTGAGATTAACACCATAAAAAATGGTCGCCAGTATAACGAAGAGGGCGAAGTAGTTGAAGTTAGAAAACTGTCCTGAGCTACCACTTAAGATCAGAGCTACAGTTCCAGCAAACCCAATGATCATTCCCACAAGCTTACCGGGGACATATTTTTGTTTGAAGAAGAAGATGCCCATCATCAGCACAAACAATGGGGTCAGCGCATTCAATACTCCCGTCAGGCTGCTGTTGAGTCTGGTCTGGGCTATCGCAAAAAAGAAGGCCGGCAAGAGGCTGCCCATAAAACCAATGATAAAAAGTAATGTGAGGTGATTGCGCTTGATTCTGTAAAACCTGCTGATGGCAATAGGTGCCAGGAACAATGAGGCTGAGGCTATGCGCAAAGAACCGAGCTCTATTGGTGTAAAAACCTCCAAGCCTCGCTTGATTAATATAAATGAGCTACCCCAGATTAGCGAGAGCAGGATGAGCATGGACCATGCCAGGACGCTGGGGCTCTTCTCCATTACCTAGGCCATGGCGTAAACCCCATCAAATTCTTCAAGGATTTCATCTAATGTAGCAAGTATGTCAGGGTACTGATCACTCTCAACTAAACGGGTGCGGTAGGGCTTGAAATGAGGAATCCCTCGGAAATAATTGGTGTAGTGTCGGCGCATCTCAAAGATACCCTTCAGCTCACCTTTCCACTGTACTGAAAAATCAAGATGCTTCTTGACCGCATCAATGCGATCCCTGAGTAATGGAAGTGGAAGGTGCTCCCCTGTATTCATGAAGTGCTTGATCTCATTGAATATCCAAGGGTAGCCAATCGCTGCACGACCGATCATAATGCCGTCGACACCATACCGATTGCGGTACTCTACGGCCTTCTCCGGAGAATCAATATCCCCATTTCCAAAAATTGGAATGTGAATGTCAGGATGGTTTTTCACCTCAGCGATATGTGTCCAATCTGCCTCTCCCTTGTACATCTGCTGTCGGGTACGACCGTGAATACTTAACGCCTGTATACCTACGTCCTGCAGTCTTTGGGCTACCTCCACGATCTTAATCGTATTGTGATCCCACCCAAGTCGGGTCTTGACCGTCACCGGCTTGTTGACGCGCTTGACGATCTCGGCTGTCATGGCCTGCATTTTCGGTAGATCAAGAAGAATACCCGCGCCAGCACCTTTGCAAGCCACTTTCTTTACCGGGCAGCCATAGTTAATATCTACAATTTCCGGATTGGCTGCTTCTGCGATAGCGGCCGCCTCACGCATAGAGTCTATTTTATCACCGAAGATTTGAATTCCGATAGGTCGCTCGTAATCATAGATATCAAGCTTTTGAACGCTTTTTTCTGCATCACGAATGAGCCCCTCAGAGGAGATAAACTCAGTGTACATCAGATCAGCTCCGTTGGCCTTACACACCGCTCTAAACGGAGGATCACTCACGTCCTCCATTGGCGCTAGCAACAACGGAAAATCACCAACCTCTATGTCTCCTATCTTCACCATGATAATCGAATTCGTATCCAAGTTATCAGCTCGGGAAATTACCCTTAGGAGGCTCCACTTGCCAACCCGAAACTTGCTAACTTTTCGGCTGCAAAAGTACATCGCTCTATGAACATCGACAACCCGGCAGATACAACCAGCAAAACCAATCATTGGTTCAATCTGCTCATGATCGTGGTATATGCGATCATTGGTTTGTTTCTCGGAAATTTTGTGGGTCTCATTGCTGTCTTGCCTTTTTACGGATTTGATCCCATGGAGGCGCTTGTGCAGATCACCAACGTAAGCAATCCGGATTCACGACTTCCTTTGATGATCATGCAGGGGCTCACGGCGCTATTCGCATTCATCCTAGCCCCCTATTGGTTTTTGCAGAAGTACAAGACCTCCACGCTCACCAAGCTTTTTGCCACACCCTCTGACTTTGTTTTACCAGCGGCTATTGTGGTGGCCATCACCATCAGTTTCATGTTTGTCAACAGCATATTCATTGAGTGGAATCAGGCCGTTGATTTTCCTGAAGCACTCGACTGGTTTGAGCAATACGCAATGGAGCAGGAGGAGACCCTGGAAAAGGTGACCATCTTTCTCACTTCGTTTGATAATTTCTGGCAGTTTCTAATTGCTTTTATTGTCATCGCAATGGTCCCGGCCATCGGTGAGGAGCTACTCTTCCGAGGAATAATCCAGAATGAATTCTTCAATGCCACCAAAAATATCCACCTGGCGATCTGGGGTTCCGCCTTCTTTTTTGCCTTTTTCCATTTGCAGTTTTATGGGCTGGTACCCCGAATGCTATTGGGCGCCTTGTTCGGCTACCTCTATTATTGGTCGGGCAGCCTGACTTATGCCTCCATAGCGCACTTTGTCAATAATGGGTTTACGCTAGTGATGCTTTACCTATACCAGCAAGGCTTAATCTCATTTGACATTCAGGAAACCGAATCCACACCTTTGGAAACCGTGGTTATTTTCCTTATTATCGGTGGAATTCTTACATACATCTTCGTTCGCTACCACCAAAAGAAACCTACACTACTGAATGAGTAAATGGCAGAAGGTCTACCAAGACAACCTGGAGCACCGAGCGGAAATAGTGAAGGCTGTTCTTGAAGACAAAGACATACCGGCAGTAGTGGTCAGTAAGAAAGATTCGGCATATCAGTTCGGCCACTTTGAGGTACTGGTCGATCAGGACGATGTAATGAAGGGCATGAAAATCATAGAGGATGATATCCATTTTGAATAGGTACAACAATCTCACGCAGAGATTGATCACTGCATTGATTGGGGCCTTTGTTCTGATTTTCTGTGTGGTGTATAGTCAGTGGTCCTATTTTGCTGTTTTCCTTTTCGTCACTGTGGTAGCCCAATTTGAGTTTTATAAACTCATCGAGGCAAATGGGATAGTTCCTCTCAAATACCTCGGTACCACCTCGGGTGCATTGATTTACATACTCTCCTTTTTAGTGGAGAGTAATGTCCTACATTCCAATTGGTATTACTGCATCTTCCCAGTGGTGTCGCTCATCTACTTTATCAAACTCTATAAGCGTGATGAGGAAAACCCGTTTACTAATATCGGGTTCACATTTTTAGGCATTCTCTATATCGCAGTGCCCTTTGCGTTACTCAACATCATTGCATTCTCGAATGAGGAGTATAGTTATCAGTTCATCGTAGGTCCATTATTCCTGCTATGGGCGAGTGATACGGGTGCCTACTTTGCTGGAGTCAACTTTGGAAAGACCAAGCTCTTCGAGCGTGTGTCTCCCAAAAAATCATGGGAGGGAAGCATGGGCGGTGCGATCACATCTGTACTCATGGCTTACGTGCTCTCGATGTACTTTTTGGATATGATGCTATGGCAATGGATGGTAGTTGCGGGGATTATTATCATAGCCGGAACCTACGGTGATCTGGTAGAGTCCCTGTTCAAAAGAAGCATGGAAATTAAAGATAGTGGAACCAAACTCCCAGGTCATGGGGGGTTTTTGGATCGCTTTGACGGGTTGCTGCTGTCCGTCCCTTTCATCATTATTTTCTTCAAGTTGCTCAAATGACCGCCGATCAGGATTTCAATTAAAAAAGCTAGTAATCAATGCCGAATCATTAGATTTGTTTCGCATAAACAACAACTTTTTAACCCTCAAATTTTAACCCATGGGCTACATAGAACCGGCTCCTATAAAGGATAAGGAAAATCCTTTTGAGTCAATGATGTCACGCTTCCGTATCGCCGCTCAACATTTGGGTCTGGACGAGCAAGTGTACAATGTGCTTAAATCCCCTACCAGGCAGGTTATTGTTTCTCTTCCCGTCACGATGGATGACGGATCCATTAAGGTATTCGAAGGTTACCGAGTGATCCACTCCACGATCCTCGGCCCATCAAAAGGTGGCGTCCGATACGACATGGATGTCAACATCGACGAGGTTAAGGCCTTGGCTGCATGGATGACATGGAAGTGTGCCGTTGTAGACATTCCCTACGGTGGTGCCAAAGGTGGTATTCGCTGTAACCCAAGGGAGATGTCACCGGGAGAAATCGAAAGATTAACACGAGCGTACACCCAGGAGATGCATGAAGTCTTTGGTCCGGATCGAGATATCCCTGCTCCTGATATGGGCACAGGCCCGAGAGAGATGGCGTGGATGATGGATGAGTACTCTCGATCAAAAGGAATGACCATCAACTCCGTAGTGACCGGTAAGCCGCTCGTCCTTGGAGGCTCCCTGGGTCGTACTGAGGCAACAGGGCGTGGCGTGATGATCACTGCCTTAGCAGCAATGGAAAAACTGAAGATCAATCCATACCAGGCAAAAATTGCCATTCAAGGATTTGGTAACGTCGGTTCATGGGCAGCTCGCCTACTTGAAGAAAGAGGAGCGAGCATCACTGCCATCAGTGATTTGTCCGGCGCTTATATTAATGAAAAAGGCATCAACATAGATAATGCTATTGCCTACAGAGATAAG
This sequence comes from Cyclobacteriaceae bacterium, assembly GCA_965229505.1. Classification (GTDB taxonomy): domain Bacteria; phylum Bacteroidota; class Bacteroidia; order Cytophagales; family Cyclobacteriaceae; genus UBA6059. The sequence continues at coordinate 2,065,401 of OZ245881.1, read as the reverse complement.
AACAATGGATCACTAGACGGCTTTGACGGTGTTGACAAGATCACCAATGAGGAGTTGATCGAACTTGAGGTGGATGTACTTGTACCAGCAGCCAAAGAGGACGTAATCCACAGCCGGAATGCTGCCAACGTAAAGGCAAAATTGATCGTAGAAGGTGCCAATGGACCGACATCAGCTAAGGCTGACTCGATCATCAATGACGCAGGTATCATGGCCGTTCCAGATATTTTGGCGAATGCCGGTGGTGTGACAGTATCTTACTTCGAGTGGGTACAAAATAGACTTGGCTTTAAGTGGACCGGTGAGCGTGTCAACAGAAGATCTGACAGGATTATCAAAACGGCGTTCAACAATGTTTATCACGTATCTCAGGAGTATAACGTCTCCTTGAGGATTGCTGCTTACATAGTGGCTATCGATAAAGTAGCCAAGACATATACTTATCGTGGAGGATTCTAATTAGCCTATGACCATTCACAAAGAAGGAAGAACGCTCTTATTTGTCATGTTGGTAGTGCTGATGGCCATCAATTGGGGCATCAGCACTTACCTTTCTCCCGAGCGATGGGTGGAGAATATCATTATAGCGGTAAGCCTGGTGCTCTACCTGCTCGTCCTTCAATTTTTTAGAAATCCGACCCTTCATACCCCCATAGATGATGGGCTGGTCTATGCTCCTGCAGATGGTAAAGTGGTAGTTATCGAAGAAACCCAGGAGACCGAGTATTTCAATGAGCTGCGTAAGCAAGTCTCCATTTTTATGTCTCCGGTCAATGTCCATGTCAATCGCAATCCGATTTCGGGATTCATCAAGTACTTCAAATATCACCCTGGTAAATACCTTGTAGCCTGGCATCCAAAATCCAGCACTGAAAACGAGCGTACCTCTATCGTAATCCAAAAGCAAAGTGGTACTGAAGTACTTATGCGTCAGATCGCTGGTGCTATGGCGCGCCGGATCAAATGGTATATCAATCAAGGCGATCGGGTAGTGCAGGGCACTGAATTTGGGTTCATCAAGTTTGGAAGTCGTGTCGATCTCTTTCTGCCACTCGATGCAGAAGTGAAAGTGAATATTGGTGATAAAACCAAAGGGGGAAAGACCGTAGTAGCGGCGCTAAAAAGTCAGGCCTGACCACATCAAGCTTTAGAACTTTGATTTATTTTTTTATCTTGAAATAAATCAAAACTCACTCACATGTCCCTTACCGCCTACGCCGGATTCTGGCTCAGATTTGTCGCTTACATTGTAGACTACATCATTATTCAGATTGCTCAGTCGATCATCATCTTTCCACTTCTTAGCATATTTGGCATAAGTTTCTATTCATTCAATGAAGATATTGATTGGGAGTACATGTCCGAAGGAGAGATCGTCGCACTAGTTGCTACCGCAATAGGTGCTGCAGGAGCTGCCATTACTATTGCCTTACTGATTCAAGTGCTGTATTACACTTTTATGGAAGCAAGCAAATATCAAGGTACTGTAGGTAAACTTGTCCTTGGCCTCAAGGTGACAGATATGGAGGGTAATGCACTCGACTTCCCCAAGGCCTTTATTCGTAACCTGGCCAAGATCCTATCGGGAATGATTCTATTAATCGGCTACATCATGGCCGGATTTACTGATAAGAAGCAGGCTCTACACGATATCGTCGCAGGAGCATTGGTTGTCAGAAAGGACGAAGCTGTCGGGGACGTTTGAATTTAGATTAAGCTCACAACTTGCTCGAGGTATTTCTGATCAACTTCATCAAAATCATTGGGTTGATCACTATCAACATCCAGTACTCCAATAACCTTCCCATCCTTGATGATGGGAAGCACAATCTCTGACCTGGATGCGGAGCTGCAAGCAATGTGACCAGGGAAGGCATCAACGTCCTCTACGATCAATGTCTTGGCTTCAGCCCAGGCAGTCCCACAAACACCTTTGCCCTTGTTGATACGGGTACAGGCAATAGGTCCCTGAAAAGGTCCCAGTACCAATTGTTCGTCTTTGACTAAGTAGAAACCTACCCAAAAAAAACCCATACCATATCTCAAAGCTGCGGCGATGTTGGCCAAATTGGCGACCATATCGTCCTCACCATAGGTAAGTCCTTTGATTTGTGGTAATAGAGATTCGTACCTTTCTTTCTTATCGGTACCTTTAGATATGATCAGTTCTTCAGCCATCTTTTAGTTGTAATAATAATGTAGTTGGTCACCAAATACTTGTTCTGTTCTTTGAGGTGCTTGCTTCAGCACAGGGGCGACAATACCTTTTTTAAATTCAGCATCACTGACAAACACCCGAGCTTCGTCCCATAGTTCCGCTGCGATAAACTGCTGCAAAGTCTTGCTGCCCCCCTCTATAATGATGGAGTGTAAATCTTTTTTCACCAGTGCTTCAAGTATTCGATGTGGCGTGATTTCCGGTAGGGAAATGACCCCTTCCTGCTCCTCCTGATCTACAGCGATGCGATAAGTTGGAGCAGCCTGATCAAACAGGTTCGTATCATTCGGCAACTCCATTTTAGGGTCTATCACAATGCGAATGGGGTTTTTCCCTTGCCAATCGCGTGTAGTTAGGCTTGGATTATCATACCGGGCCGTATTGTAACCGACCAAAATTGCATCTTCTTCAGCCCGCCATTTGTGAACGAGCTTGCGTGAAGAAGGGTTAGATATCCACTTGGAGTCATAGTTCTCTCTGGCGATGAAACCGTCCATCGTTTGGGCCCATTTCAATATGACATAAGGCCGTTTTTTCTCAAAAGCAGTGAAAAACCTGCAGTTCAAACTCCGGGCCTCCTCAGAAAGCACCACTGTGATTACCTCAATTCCAGCATCTTCTAGTATCGAAACGCCCTTACCTCCTACTTTTGGGTTGCTGTCTATCGCGGCTATCACAACCCGATCAGGCTCCAGGCCTCTCAGCAGTTCAGCACACGGAGGTGTTTTTCCATGGTGAGCGCATGGTTCGAGGGTCACATAGACCGTACTACCGTGAATGCTTGTAGTATCCTTAACTGAGTTGACTGCATTGACTTCCGCATGTGGGCCACCATATTGCTGATGCCAGCCCTCCCCGATGATCAGATCATTTTGCACGATCACGCACCCTACCATAGGGTTGGGCGAGGTATACAGTCGGCCTAAAGCTGCCAGCTCCAGTGCCCGTCGCATATATTTTTCGTGTTGATCAGCCATTGGCTCAAAGTTACATGCAGTTGATGAGACAATTGTAAAAAGAGCGTCTCCAGCCTGCTCTTGAATAGGTTTTCGTTCTAGGGCTGGATTCGAGTTTAGACAGACTAATTTAGCCCTGTGAAAACTACTGCCAAATCGCTCTTAACAGAGATCGTGAACTCGCTAGGTAATATTTATCACAGTGGTGAGTGCTTATCTATCGGCAAGATCATCATGGAGGATCTTCTTGGGGTACCCTCGAATCAGCTGCCGCTAAATCCTACGATCGAGTTGTCTGAGGAAGCGGAGCAGGCATTTTCAAAGGCGATAGCTCGACTCAAAAGTCACGAGCCCGTCCAATATATCACGGGCAAATGCCATTTCTTCGGTCGTGAGTTTAAAGTCAACCCAGGTGTGCTTATTCCAAGACCGGAAACAGAAGAATTGGTAGCATTGATTGTTGACAGACATAGGCGAGCAGCGGGTCTGAAGATAATAGATATCGGAACGGGCAGTGGTTGCATCGCTATCTCACTGGCAGCAGCACTCCCATCTTCAGAGGTCACAGCTGTCGACATAAGTGAAGCAGCATTGGCGGTAGCGGAAGAAAACGCAAAGCTAAATGCGGTAAATCTCACAACTGTACATTTAGACATTACCTGTGCATCTTTAGCTGAAGTGCACTTCGATATCATTGTGAGTAATCCACCATATATCACCGACTCAGAGCGGAACTTGATGCACAAAAATGTCCTGGAACATGAGCCGGATCTTGCACTATTTGTTCCTAACGCAGATCCTCTGAAATTCTATGCTCATATTGCTGAACAGGGTCGGCATGCGCTAAGACGTAATGGGTGGATCTATTGTGAGATCAATGAGCACTTTGGGGCAGAGACGGTGGCGCTGTTTAAAAAGCACAACTACCAAAAGGTAGAGCTTCTCCAGGATATGCAGGGCAAGGATCGGATGGTGAGTTGCCAATTGGCTTAAGGTCAGATCACGGTAGCGATGCTAGAAATTCTCCTGGCGTCATTACCGGGATAGAGATCCCTTTGAAGTCCTTTTTATTTCTGGTGATTATGATCTCCTGACCATTCTCGAGCGCTACATAATATTGCAAGGCATCTTCAAAATCACCAAAATTGTCGTCATTCAAGGCCAGCTCAATGATCTTATCGTCTAAAGGAAGTACTTCCGTCAACACTTTGAATTTCCTGAGAATGGACTTGGCCTGTTTTGGAGACTTCATCTTGGCTAGTACATAATGCGTGTTGGCAAATGTCAAGGATGAAATTGAAAGTAGTACCTCTTTGGTATCGCCTTTAGAAAACAAGATAGAGGCATCTTCCACAAAAGGCTTTCGGTTGGCCAGTAAATCTAATAGAACATTCGTATCTATGAATAAGCGATTCATTTGTACTTCTCAGCAATGTGATCCCGATAAGCCTCTTTTGGATCCTCACCCTTTAGGTCAACAACTCCTATGAGGCTCTTAACCAATGGTGTAACCGCTGGCTTTTCTGCCCTATCTTTCACCAACATGGATAAATATGATTCTATCAATTTTGAGAGACTTGTATTATTCGCCTTTGCGTAGACTTTAGCATTTTGGATAACTTCCTTCTTTAAGCTCAATGTTAGTTTAGTATCCATAACAATAGTTTACGTGTAAAAATATAATGTTTACACGTATAAATCAAAGCGCCTCCGCTACTAGAAAGGGTTTCAAATTACTGCGTACGCTCAACATACCATCATCGGTGGTTATGATTTGAAGCTCATCTTCTAGTTTCTCATTGTCAAGATCATCCATCAACCCTTCGGTCGAAAGATACATTACCTCAAAAGGCTGGATGCTCAAAGAGGTGTATGCCTTGAACCACTTCCGATAGACACCCTTCTTAGCGAATACAATTTTACGATTAGCTTCGAAGAGCACGCAATTCATTTGAGCCACCAACGGGTGCAGAAAGATCAGCTCATTTTCCGGATTGCCGATAATGTTGACCGAATGATGGTTCTTTTGACGAAGGAAACTCAAACCTGCATCTAAGCTGGAACTACCCTTAGGCTGTTCTATCACATCATAAAGCTCCTGTTTGGTGCTGAGTAGTCCGGAACCTGATTTGGCCAGCACTCGATCTACTTTGATGCCCCAATCCAGAAGCGTGTTAACATGCGCTTCTGTGACCAACAGTGTTGGTGACCATTCGAGCAGCCCATCAAGGTGCTCTCTTTCGATGGCTAGTGGGTCAAGTACCAATAAGGCCGGCTCTTGCTCGTCTCGGATGATGTGATGGGAAGACATGGGAACAAAGCTAAACCTGACAGGTCTTGAAGACCTGTCAGGTTTAGAATAAATTTCTTAGAATCGCACCGACAAAGCCGCCAGGAAGTTGGTACCCGCCTGTGGGTAGTAGTAGTTCTCTCTGATCTCTGCACCTCCGCCGGCATAGCCGAAAGTATATCCATTCGACTCGTACATCACATCGAAGATGTTGTTGACCAGAAGGGATAAGTTGAGGTGCTTAAGTCCTTTAATATTAAAGCGATAGTCGAGCTTTAAATCATTGATGAAATAGGCCTCAATGGATCGCTGATCCGAGCCAGTGTTATCTAAAAACTGAGACCCCACATACTTCGAAAGCAAAGCAATATCAAATGCCTCAGTTGGTTGGAAAGTCAACTGGCTTCCTCCAATAACAGCAGGTGAAAAACTAATGTCCACATCTTCATACTCAGTCTCAACCACATTAAACTCATCAAAGGCAGGACCATAGTCGTACAGCACATCTGTGAATGACTGGATCTTGTTCTGGCTAAGCGTCAGATTCGCTACCCACTGCAGCTTGGGGCTGAGTTGAATGCCTCCTTCAAACTCAACACCCATCCGATAGCTCTTCGCTACGTTGGTACGGATATTTGAGCCTACATCATTGAGTTCTCCAGTCAATACGAGCTGGTTTTTGTAGTCCATCAAATAGTAGTTGATGTTGTAGAATGCCTTACCCGACTGCTTTCTAATGCCTATTTCCAGATTGCGCAGGGTCTCATGCTCCGGTACGCGACCTTCTGGTGCGTCGATGAAGTCGCCTCTTACTGGTTCTCTATTGCCTATCGCAAATGACGCGTAAAGCGAAGTGCTAACGTTTGGAGCATAGGTCAATCCAAACTTGGGGTTGAAGAAGGTGAAATTATCCTGGACGTCAATCTCACGCAGATCATTATCATTGCCTTGTGTGAAATAGTCAATCGTCCTCAGCTGTAGGTCGCCATAGACATTCAGTTTTGGGCTGAGCTGATAATTGCCGCGCAGGTAAATGTTGAAGTCTGACTTCTCACCGACGTTGAAGTAGTAGTTATCACGAATCTCAGTATCTCCCGCAAAGCGTGCCCAGATGATCTCGCCAAAGTGATCACCATCATACTTGTTGTAGCCGCCACCCAATGTCAGGTCGAGCTTGTCTTTAGAATAGTTAGCCGAGTAAGTGAAGCCAGCAAAGTGATTGTCCAGCCAACGCCTTCGGATCAAGTCTGTAGACCCGATGGTGTCACTACCAGCGATAACCGGAGGTAGCCCATAGTCAGACAAATCATCATCGTCGCGATACTCTTCAAAATACCCTCGACCATAAGTATAGTGGAATGCGCCGCTCAAGTTGAAGTAGTCGCTGAACTGATGACTAAGGTGCAACTGATAATGATCCTGATTGTAATTATCCACCTGATTGTCATACAGGTAGTAGTTGAAGGTTCGGCCGCTGTTGAGTAGGTTGTCAGCCTGCTCCTCGGTGTAGCCATTATTGGCAATCACGGCTTCCATGCCTTCCACATCATTGTTGAGGCGCGCTTCAGGAGTGCCCCACCACGACTGATACGTTACCTCACCCCCGCCAAACACCAAGCCTTTGACGATCGTCTTGTCACCGTAGTAGGCTCCCGACAGATAATACGACTTCAGGTCTGAGCTTGCCCGATCAATGTAGCCATCAGAGGCAATTTTCGATAACCGTCCTTCAAACGCCCAGTGATCATTGATCAGGCCGCTGTTGATCATGACGGTATGCTTGCGCGTGTCAAACGAGCCGAAGCTATTATCAATCTGACCGAATGCCGAAGTGGAGGGTGTGCTGGTCTGGAGGTTGATGGATGCACCGAAAGCTGCCGCGCCGTTGGTGCTGGTGCCTACTCCTCGCTGGACCTGGATGTTATTGACCGATGAGGCAAAATCCGGCATGTTGACCCAGAAGACGCCATGCGATTCTGAGTCGTTGAGCGGGATGCCATTGACGGTGACGTTGATGCGGGTAGGATCACTACCGCGAATGCGTATACCGGTATAGCCTACACCTGCTCCGGCATCAGAGGTGGTCACCACCGATGGCGTGAAGTTGAGCACAAAAGGCATGTCCTGCCCCATGTTTCGATCTTCGATCTCTTCCTGGGAGATGTTGGTGTAGGTCGTCGGTGTTTTTTCATTGGCCCGGGTAGCATAGACGATCACTTCGTCTTTGAGCTGGATGTCTTCTACCATTTCTACATTGACAACCTGATCTCCTGACAGCTCCACTGTGATATTCTCGGTAGCGTAACCAACATAGCTGACATTCATGACGTACTTGCCTTCGGCCAATCCTACGAACCGATAATTGCCGTTTTCATCTGCGGCTTTGGCCTGACCCGACATCTTCAAGACGAGGGTCGCACCAGGCAGACCATTTCCGGTAGGGTCGGTGACCTTTCCCGATAGGGTAAATTGCGCCATGCAGGGCACGGCGAGTAGCATCGCGAGGATGCCAGTGCATAAAATTTTCATTGTACTTGTGTTTTGGTATAACCATACGCTCTGCTGGGGAAGCCGAGCACACGTTTACCATACCTCCCTTTCCGGCATTACCCGGACAGGTTCGATGGGTATGATCTCAGCCCGTATACCTGCGTGCAGGAGTGGGCACCCCATCAAAAGCGGATTCGTACAGTCAGTATTGAGATGATCTCTGTTCCTACGCCGGCATTACCCGGATCAGGTCAATGGGTCTAATCTCAGCCTGATAGTAAGGCACCCCTTTTGATAAGGCGAAGATAGGGAAATTTGAAGATTAGAAATACCGCAGTACATTCATAAATAAGAACGCCCTAAAGGAAAATTAAGCTCTTGTAGATTAAATCTTAAATTGAAAATGGATTTACTCAGATTTATATTTTTTTGGTTCTACAATCTTGCCATAAGACGTTTCAAAGAAAAGGACTTTCCATGGTTCTTTGCATCTGGAATTCTTTCGATGACATTTACGACAGTAATTGTATTAGTGCTGGAGATATTTGAACTCATAATGAGACCACAGCAAATAAACATCTATGGTCAATATCATGGCTATTTATCTCTTGTAATTCTGCTAAGTGTATCTATCTACCTCAGAATAGGGAATAAATATTTCAACCTTCTCAGTGAAGTTGAAACGTATAGCCTTTCAAAAAAGAAAAGACTCAGAATTTATATGTTCAGCTTTTATGTGTTTCTGGTTACATCATTCTTCCTGATTGGGTTCATCTTGAGGAAATAGTTATATATCTAGGCAAGGGCTGCAAAATCTATCGGTCTTGTTTAATGTCCTTCTAAGGTAGGCTTGAACCAGTGGAGACACTCGATAATCATGCCACTTTCGCCTTTTCGCTTTTCCAAGATTGGTGTCTTGTTGTGGCTTAACCTACTTTGTCAACTCAAGCAGGTTGTCACGTTGAGGCTCTCGAAACATCAATATTTAAAGAATTTCGACAAGCTCAATCTGACATCTTTTGATGATTTGGGGAAACTTGACAAAGTAGGGTTTGAGTTAACATTATTCTACGTTGTGATCAAGAATTGACGTTAATGCCAAATACCCAGGATCGCTCCCATGATGGTAAAGGCGATCACATGATAGCCTGCATTGATCGCCCATAGTCGGAAACTCTTGCGCTCGAATAAATAGGTAATGCCCATGGCAAAAGCTACCCAGCCAAGGCCTGCGGCTAATCCTGCAAACACTCCAAAAGTGACATCACTCTCCGTTCCGATGAACGCGGCAAGATTAAAGGCCATCAACAAGGCGAGGGCGAAAGCGCCCCCAAAAATTCGTGCAGATCCGTCTTTGAGGTCATCTTGGGTGAAGTTGTTCTCCTTCATCCAAGTATTACCAAAAAGGAAAGGAGCGTACCACACACCTCCAAGTACGAAGGTGCTAATGGCAGCAACAAGGATGGCGAGGTAGTTGAGTTGAGATATGTCGGTCATAATTGTATTAGTTTTAGACCAAGCTAATCCCATAATTTTGAGGCGGAAAATGCCTTTTACCCAACATCAAGATTTGCTGACTGAAGTCTAAAAATGAGTAACTCAACCCATCTACAGAAGATCGATGATCGCCTTATTCGGTTGATTGGGATACCAGGCTTTGGCATCACCATCCCCAATTTTACAGGGTTATTTGGTACGCTTGACTATTCCGACGGCATGTATTGGTTCGGCTATGCCTACTTCATATTCATCGCCTATTGTATCTGGCAGGGCAACCGCTGGCTGCTCTTCAAGCAGCGCGAGAACATGAACTGGTTCAGCAACCCGGTACGCAAGCTGACCATGCTGGTCGCCGCTAATATCTTCTACACTGCTCCTTTGACCATCGGCTTAATTGCGGGTTGGTATCTGATTTCGCGCATTTCACCAATTGATTGGCGAATCGTCCAGGTGGTGACGCTGGCCAATGTCATTTGCGTGATTTTTGTCACTCACGCTTATGAGACGATATTCCTGATCCGCGAGCGTCAGTCCGACTTGCTCAACTTTGAACAGCTTGAGCGGGCGAAGGTCGAATCTGAGCTGGAAGCGCTGAAGAGTCAGATCGATCCACATTTTATGTTCAACTCGCTGAATACCCTCTCCTATTTGATTGAACATGATCAGGGCAAAGCATTGCAGTTCAACGAGAGCCTATCTGACGTCTATCGATACATACTGCTCAACAAGAACAAGGAGCTGGTTTCCCTGAGAGAGGAGATCGAGTTTGCCAATAACTACTTCCTGCTAATGCGGATACGGTTTGGCCTGGGAGTAGTGCTGGAGGTGGACCAGGAAATGGATGTTGAGGGCAAGCTATTAGCGCCAATCTCTCTGCAGCTACTGTTGGAAAATGCTGTAAAGCACAATGAGTTCAGTGAGAGGCATCCCCTGAGGATATCCCTCCACATCCACAATGGGGTAATTGAGGTAAGCAACAACCTCCAGCCCAAAGAGGTAAAGAATAGCTCCAAAATTGGTTTGAGAAACCTAAAGGAACGATATAGATTGGCGCTAGGTAAAGAGCTTAGCATCGAGCATACTAAGGATTGTTTCAAAGTGTATCTGCCCTATCTGGAAATATGAGGATCGCGATCATAGAAGATGAACTACCCGCGAGGCAACAGCTAATCTCGCTGCTTTCGAAGCTTGGAAGGGGTATTGAAGTGGTCTTTGAAGCCGCAAGCGTCAAAGAAGCAGTCAACTATCTCAAACCACAACCGGAGCTCGATCTTATCTTTTTAGACATACAGCTCAATGATGGCCTTTCTCTCGATATCTTCAAGAAAGTCGAGGTGCTGTGCCCTGTGATTTTTGCTACGGCCTATGACCAGTATATGCTCAAGGCCTTTCAGGAGAACAGCATCGATTATTTGCTCAAACCCATCAAGCAGCGTGAGCTGGAAAATGCCCTTCAAAAATATGACAGGCTAAAAAACCACTTTACCCCGGATATACAGTCATTAACCAAAATGCTTCAGGGGGGAAATGCGACAAGATTTAAGACCCGCCTGTTGGTAAAAAAGGGAATCCACTTTACTTCCATTACGACTGAAAGCATTCATTACTTTTTCTCCGAGCATAAAGTGACATTCGCGGTAGACGCCTCCGGCCAGAAAATGATGGTCGATGAAAGCCTGTCAGATCTGGAGTCACAGCTGAACCCAGCCAATTTTTATCGTCTCAACAGAAAGTACCTGGCCAACCTGAAGGGTGTAGATAAATTCATCAGTGATGGCAAAGGGAAAATGATAGTATCGTTAACGCCGGAAGTCCGTGAGGAAGTCACCGTCAGCCAGGAGAAAAGCAGCGAATTTAAAAATTGGATGGCCGGGTTGAATTGAAGACATTGTACTCTTGAGAAAAGTCGTGGGACGAGTATAGATCAATAGTTCAGTGAACATGCAGCCTCTCAACTTCTGGTAAGAACACTCGTCCCACGACTACCTATATTGCCTGGATCTAGTCCATCACCTACTCATACTTCAGATTCTCACTCGGATTGGTGAAAATCACTCTCAGTGTATGATAACTGACCGTGGCTATGGCTATAACTACTAATACGAGCGCAGGAATAAGAAATAGCCATATATTCAGCCCAATTCGAGTAGCAAAGTTGCCTAGCCACTCACCCATCAGGTAGTAGGTCAGTGGGACAGAAAGCACAATCGAAATCCCAACTAGCTTTAAGAAGTCAGTAGTGAGCAGCAGCCAGAGGTTGTTGTTGGCAGCCCCCAGTACTTTGCGAATGCTGACCTCTTTGGCACGTAGGGTCGTCATATAAGAGGCCAATCCGAACAGACCAAGGCATGCGACAAAAATCGCCAGACCAGCGAATACCCCAAAGATGGAGCCAAAACGCACTTCAGCTTTATATTGTTCATTGTAATGATCATCAAGAAAGAAATACTCGAAAGGCTGATTATCATAGGAGTCTTGCCAATGCCGTTCTACCGTAGCAATCACTTCACGTATATTGTTGCTTGAGATATCAATAGAATAAAAGCCATATGGATCATCAAAATATCGAAATATCAGCGCGTCAAAGTCAGATTTTGGTGACTCCTGTCTATAATTTTTAACCACTCCTATCACATTGAAAGTGTCTCCCCAGAATTCGATTTTTTGGTTGAGGATTTTTTGGGGGTCATCCAGTCCAATAAGATTGACAGCTTTCTCCGTGAAAATCACATTGGACTCTTCGGTACTAAACGAATTGTCAAAACCTCTGCCGGCAATCAGTTCAATACCATAAAAGTCAATAAAGTTGTCATCCTGTCCAATCACTCTAAATTGTTGACTCTCCTCTTCACCTTGAGTCAACAAACGAATTCCTCCGGCATTCCATCCCGGACTCCCGCCAGGAACAGAGTTAGAGCGAGTGATGTCCTTGACAAAAGACTCCTGAGTTAACAGATTTTTGAACACTTTGAATCTTGAGGAATAAACAGAGTCTGATTCATACCTTGGTGATTCAAGAACAAGCGTTTCATTAATATCCACTCCCAAATCCTGGTTTTGCATAAAAGACATCTGTTTATAGACGATAAACGTGCCCGTGATAAGCACTAGGGATGCGAAAAACTGGAATATTACCAACCCGTGCCGAAGATTATTTCCTGATTTACTCCTTGAAAATGATCCGTTGAGTACTACCAGTGGCCTAAACCCTGAAAGTACCAGGGCAGGATAAAACCCCGATAGAAAAGTGCCCAGCAATACCAAAACACTAAAGGCAGACCAGAAAAAAAGTTGTGTAGGCCAGGTATAGGCCAAGGACCTACCGGCAAATGCATTGAAATGGGGAAATAGATATAGGACAAGCAGCGTCGCAATAAGCAGTGCTATCAAATTCATAAATGTAGATTCGAACAGAAATTGACCCACCAATTGAGACCTGAAACTACCAAGCGTTTTTCGGATACCTACTTCCTTAGCTCGCTGCATTGATCTGGCTGTAGTAAGGTTGATATAGTTGATCCAGGCAATGACCAGAACAAATAGACCTACAATACCCAGGAAATAGGTGGCATTCTTGTTGCCAGTAGGCTTGATCTCCCCTCTGAAATCAGAGATGAGATGAATTTGGTCAAGTGGCTGAAGGTAAAAAGTCATGCCTTCATTGAATTGTTCCAATTCATCACCCTCTCGCTGCAATACCCATTCTGGTAATTTCGTCTCGAAAGCTTTGTAGTCGATTCCTGGTAACAGCTCGATATAGGTCAAATATCCATCCCAATACCAATTGGTACGAGCACTTGGATCAGTCCGGTCAACCCAGGTTTCGAATGAATACAGAATATCAAAATCCATATGACTATTATCGGGTAGATCCTCAAACACCCCGGTGATAAGTACATCGTAGGCATTGGAAAGTTTGAACTCTTTACCAATCGGGTTTTCATTGCCAAATATTTTTTTTGCAAGTGATTCACTCAAAACGGCGGTGTAGGGATCCTTAAGTACCAGAGAATCAACTCCGGAAAGAAGCGGAATATTAAAAATCTCGAAGAATGTTTCGCTAGCGAAGTATCCGTTTTCAATATTATAGAACTGTTGATCATAGGTGATATGCACCTGGCTTGAATGTAAGCGGGTGTAGTTAATAACCTCCGGAAAGTCTTCCAGCATTGCTGGCCCAACACCAGCTGCCCCAGCTGCCCATTGAGACCGGATTTCTCCATTGTTACTTCGATCAAGCCGCATCCGATAGATGTTTTCCTTATTGTTGTGGAAGTCATCATAGCTCAGCTCATACGCTACATACTGCAGGATGAGAAAGCCTGCCGCCATACCTATGGCAAGGCCAAGCAAATTGATCGCCGAATAGCCTTTGTGCTTGCGTAGGTTTCGGATCGTAATGAGTAGGTTGTTGCGTAACATAGTTTCTATTGAGTTTTTGAGTTGTGTCTGCTTGTGATAAAAAGCGGGTCGAAAAAATCCGATGGACCGTCGGATCATTCGCCGCTTAGCCTTTCGCTCACCGATCAGCTCTACCTCATAGGCATATAGCTCATCGAGATCGCCCTGTATCCCTTCCCACAAGACGGGACTGCAGAAGCGCTCAAGCCAGCGAAGTAGCCAATGGTTAGCCATTGTTGAAGGCTACTTTAGGTATGGTATCCCAAATGTTATTGCGAAGTTCCCGGCTCTGCTCCAGTACCTTTTGACCAGCGACGGTGACGGTAAACAAATGCTTTCGACGACCTCCACGCTCTGAGGTAGCCCCGTCATAGCGCGAGTTGAGGAGCCCCTTTTCCTGAAGGCGCTTCAGTACAGCATGTACGGTGCTGATGGTGATGGAGCGGTTGGCCCGTTGCTCTACTTCCTTCATGATGGCTACACCATAGGCGTCATCATAGAGCGAGGCGGTGATAAGGAGGATTAGTTCTTCAAGTTCTCCGATTTGTGATCCCTTCATTTACGTGAGATTTAGTGATAGTACTAAACCAAAACGAGAAAGTTACAGATTAGTTTCGCTTTTGTCGAATTTGCTAATGGCAGCTTTGAACAGAACCCATTTACATAGAATAAATATCAATCTCCTTGAGACTCTCCTTATCTTTAATGTTGTAAAATTCACAGATATGGAGCATCGGGATTTTGAAAAGAAGGTTAATAGAAGCCTCCATCATATGGGGTCAAAGCTTCACGGCATACAAGAGGATGTGAAAGGACTAAGCGACTCTTTCATGGAGTTCAGAGAAGACATCACAGAATATTTGTCTTTCTCAGCTGAGAAATATGCTGATCATGAGTCTCGGATATCTAAGCTTGAGAAACAAACAGGGTCTTAGCAGCAAAATCTGGGTTGATTCATTGGACATAAAATAAGCCGATTCATAGAAGTCGATAGTGGTGGGACGAGTATTGATAGAATTCTCCTCCTTCCTACGCTATTTCCGCTTCCTTCCTAATACACTTGTCCCACCACTTCGCTAGGCCAATAGGGCTCATAAAAAAAGCGAAGAGCTTTCACCCTTCGCTTCGTCTACTGTATTCAAAAACTATTCTTAGATCGTCGTTTACCTATTCGAGTTTTTGTACTTGTCAAATCGTGATCCGGTCATTTGACGCGGAAATACGTTATCGGTTTCATCTGTATCGCCAGTTTCAAAATTCGGATCAAGCGCAATGTTCACAACCTCTTTGCTTTTAGCAAATACCTTGGTCACTTCATTTTCATTGAGTCTCCAGATTTCAGCCGGTAGTTTTTCGACTTCCTTAGTTCCATCCTTGTAGGTCCATTCGATAATCAACGGCATGACTAGCCCACCTTTATTCTTAAAGGTGATCTCATAGAAGTTCTTGTCCGCGTTAGCGGCTTTGATGGCTTCATCATCCACACGGTTTTTAAATTCCCGGTAGGCCTGGTCGCTCGTGCCAGTAAAGGTGAAGGTCTCTGCGGCCTCCTCAAAGTTGGACGCCTTCTGCTCGCTTTCACCACCTCCGATTTTTTCAGATTTTGCGGATACTCGGTTCTCGAAAGCCTGATCGTCGGTCTTCATCCTATACCAAGCCACATTGTCGATAGCAATGTCTGTGTGGTCTGTGCTGAAAAACCAGCCTCTCCAAAACCAATCCAGATCTACCGCAGAGGCGTCTTCCATGGTACGGAAGAAGTCTGCCGGGTAGGGGTGCTTAAACGCCCATCGCTTAGCGTACTCCTTAAATGCATAGTCGAATAGCTCAGGTCCCATAATCGTCTCGCGTAGCATCACCAGGCCAGCCGAAGGCTTTCCATAGCCGTTGTAGCCGCCTTGCAATACCTGCTCTGGGTTGGTCATGATGGGGCGCATGCTCTCGGGATCACCTTTCATGTAAGAGACAACTCCTTTTGGGGTACCCCAGGTGAGTGAGAAGTCAGGGTAATGCTCCTTGAGCGTCATGTGCTCAAGGAAAGTGTTGATCCCTTCATCCATCCACATCCACTGGCGCTCATCATTGTTGATGATCATCGGAAAGTAGTTGTGACCCACCTCATGGACGATCACACCGACCATGCCCTCAAGCGTGCGCTGTGAATAAGTACCATCTTCGTTGGGCCTGCCAAAATTGAAGCAAATCATAGGATACTCCATGCCGATAGAGGCAGCATGTACTGAAATAGCCTTTGGATAAGGATAATCAATCGTGAAGTTGCTATAGGTTTTGAGCGTATTTACTACCGCAATAGTTGAGCGCTCTTCCCACAGCGGATTGCCCTCCTTAGGATAGTAGGACATGGCCAATGGAGTAGTTGTGCTCAACTTCACTGACATGCCATCCCAGATGAACTTCCGCGACGAAGCAAAGGCAAAATCTCTAACATCTTCAGCATGAAACTCCCAGGTACTCTTGGCCCTGGACTTAGATTTTTCTTTCTTCTCAGCCTCCTTTTGCGTGACGATCATCACCGGCTCGTCGAATGAGTTCTTCGCCTTCTCAAAGCGCTCAAGTTCCTTTTCGGTCAGCACATCCCCTGGATTCTGCAAGGTGCCGGTAGAAGCTACAATATGGTCAGCAGGCACAGTTATACGCACTTTGTAGTCACCAAAAGGAAGGGTAAACTCTCCTCTACCGAGAAACTGCTTATTCTGCCAGCCCTCCAGGTCGCTATAGACCGCCATACGAGGAAACCACTGAGCAATCGTGTAGAGGTAGTTGCCGTCCTTTGGGAAGTATTCATAGCCAGATCGCCCACCGACGAGCATCCGGTCGTTGATGTTGTAGTTCCAGGCGATGCTGAAACTATACTCCTCCCCTGGCTGTAGCGCTTTGGGCAAGTCGACACGCATCATGGTCTTGTTGATCATCTTTCGCAGCGGCTCACCGCCTGTAGTCGTCACCGCACTGATTTTGAAACCTCCATCGTATTCGTAATCACTCGTGATCCTCAGCAGGCTCTTACCAGCCACTGAGTCTGACATGCTTGATCGTGTCGCTAATGGGGTGTTGCTATCCTTTGCCCGTACATTTTGATCTAGTTGTACCCAGAGGTAGTCCAGTACATCGGGAGAATTGTTGATATAGGTGATGGTCTCCCTACCGGTAATGACTTGTGTTTCGTCGTTGAGCTCCACATCGATATTGTAGTTGGCCTCATTCTGCCAGTAATCAGCCCCCGGAGCACCTGAGGCAGTGCGATATTCATTGGGTGAGGGCAGCATCGAACCCAGCTGCTCAAATTTTTGATTCCACTCACCCTGCGCCCAGACTTGACCTGAAGCTAAGAGGCAAGCAGCAACTAATATCCTTTTCATCATGATTGGTTTTTGACTGTTTAACCCCTAAAAATAATAGGAAATGAGTAGCGCAAAGACATAAATACATCAGCGGTCGAAGGCACAAAAAAAGGGTGTCGATTTTTTACCGACACCCTCGTATTGCAAACACGTAATGCTACTACTTCTTGCTCTTGAACTGATCGAACCTTGAGGTCATATCAGCTCTTGGGAACACATTGTCAGACAGTTCAGTATCAGCTGTCTCTTTATCAGGGTCCAGCACTATATTGACGACTTGCTTGTCTTTGGCAAACACTTTAGTCACCTCTTCTTCATTCAGCCTCCAAATCTCAGCTGGAATATATTCCTTCTCTTTGCTGCCATCTGCGTAAGTCCACTCAATGATCAATGGCGTCACCAGACCACCCACATTCTTAAATGTAACTTCATAGAAGTTCTTATCGGCATTTGCTCTCTTGATCGCATCATCGTCCACCCTATTTTTGAATTCACGGTAGGCCTGATCGCTCGTACTCGTGAAAGTAAATGACTCAGCAGCCTCCTCAAAGTTGGTCGCTTTTGATCCTTCTCCTCCTCCGCTTATTCGTTCATTTTTTGCGGTAGCCTGGTTTTCAAACTTTTGATTATCCGTTTTCATGCGGTACCATTTGACATTGTCCACAGACACATCCACATTGTCAGTGGTGTAAAACCAGCCTCTCCAGAACCAATCAAGGTCGATGGCCGATGCGTCTTCCATCGTACGGAAGAAATCAGCTGGGCTCGGGTGCTTAAATGCCCAACGCTCAGCGTAGGTCTTGAATGCATAGTCGAAAAGCTCAGGCCCCATGATGGTCTCACGAAGAATGCTTAATGCCGCGGCAGGTTTTGCATAGGCGTTGTTACCAAACTGAAGGATCTGCTCAGAGTTGGTCATGATAGGTCGAATGCCTTCTTTGTCACCTTTCATATAGTCAACGATGCTGGCTGCCGTACCGCGTCTTGCAGGCATGTCAGGATAGTGCTCACGTTGCGTTAGGGACTGAGTGAAAGTATTCAAGCCTTCATCCATCCACGTCCACTGACGCTCATCAGAGTTGATGATCATAGGGAAGAAGTTGTGGCCTACTTCATGCACAATTACGCCAATCATTCTCCACTTTGTCGTCGGGCTGAAAGTACCATCCTCGTCAGGACGACCAAAGTTGAAGCAGATCATGGGGTATTCCATACCGATAGATGCGGCGTGTACCGAGATCGCTACCGGGTAAGGGTAGTCAACAGTATGCTTAGAATAAGTGATCAAAGTGTTGGCAACAGCACGAGTAGACTCCTGCTCCCAAAGTGGGTTGCCCTCTTTAGAGTAATAGGACATGGCCAATGGTTTCTTATCACCAAGATCTACCGCCATGGCGTCCCAGATGTATTTACGTGACGCAGCAAAAGCTACATCTCTCACCATCTCAGACTTAAATTCCCACGTTTTCTTTTCGCTCCTTACGGGCTTCTTCTCTTTTGCCTCCGCTTCTTTCTGTGTCACGATGATCACAGGCTTATCAAAGGTGTTTTTTGCACTGTTGAAACGCTCAAGCTCCTTGGAAGTCAGTACCGTTGAAGCATTTTGCAACTCTCCGGTAGCACCTACGATGAAGTCTGCAGGTACTGTGATCTTCATGTTGAAGTCACCGAAGGGAACTGTAAACTCTCCCCTACCGAGGAATTGCTTGTTCTGCCAGCCTTCTTTGTCATCATACACCGCCATTCTTGGGTAGAACTGGGCAATAGTATAGTTGTAGTTGCCGTCTTTTGGGAAGTACTCATAGCCTGAGCGACCGCCATCAACCATTCGGTCATTGACAGTATAAGACCAATCGATCTGGAAGGAGAACTGATCACCGTTGCTCATCGGCTCAGGCAGTTCAACGCGCATCATGGTTTTCACGATAGTGTACTTAAGTGGGCTTCCGTTAACATTGACCACTTTAGCTATCTTGAAGCCGCCTTCATAGTCACCACTATTGGCGATAGACTGTAGCGTCTTACCAGCAATGCTATCTGACATTCCGGTAGGTCGGATAAGGGGCGTATCACTATCCGGTGCACGCATATTCTGATCCAGCTGTACCCATAGATAGCTCAACTGATCAGGGGAATTGTTGTAGTAGGTAATGGTTTCAGATCCTGTGATGCTTTGATTCGCATCGTTGAGCTCTACCGCAATATCATAATCGGCTTGATTCTGCCAATAGTCTACGCCAGGAGCTCCCGAAGCAGTCCTGTAGCTATTCGGAGAAGGTAGCATGGGCCCGAGTTGTTCAAACTTTTGCTCCCACTTGCCCTGTCCAAAGGCATACCCACCGATAAGGCAGAAAATGATGATTAGTCCTTTTCTCATAATTATTATTTCTTGTTAATTACCAAAAGTTAGTTTCGATCATCAGTGTAATGGAGACACCCATCACCGCTGAAGATACTATCGTCACCCAATCCCTCCTGTCAAGAAAGAAAAAGGTGCGCAAAGTAACGCCGAGTAGTAGGAAGGCTGCAACTATTATTATCTGACCTACTTCCAACCCTACATTAAAGGCAAATAGCTGGTTTACGATAGATTCGTCCTTGCCGAGTAGGCTCCTGAGATAGTTAGAAAAACCCATCCCATGGATCAGCCCAAAGCCCAATGCCAGCCCGTAATTCTGCCTGACTTGCTTGGGTGAAAGTTCATGGTCACGATGGATGATATTGATCAACGCAGTGATGAAAATGGTGACAGGTATCAAAAACTCAATTAGTTCAGCATCGAGGGATACGAGTTTGAGAGTGGCCATGGCCAATGTTATAGAGTGACCAATCGTGAAAGCGGTCACGAGAACGAGTATTTTCTTCCACTCACGCGCCTCATAGATCGCACATAGTGCTACCACAAACAAGATGTGATCGTATCCATCTATATCCAGGATATGATCAAGGCCCAAGCCAAAAAACAGTTCAAATTCTGACATCTTTCGTAAAATGTATTTCGTATAGCTTTGTTGTTAAAATTAAGCAGACAAACTTAATCTTCTATGCTGTCTTTTTTGTTGGTGTACTTGCAAGTGATAATAGGTTCGCTGCTTCATCCATTTCATATCAGCGTGCTCGATATGGAGTATGACGAAGACAGCAAAGCTATTGAGATCAGCTGTCGCATTTTTCTTGATGATCTGGAGGAAACGCTTCGCAGTTATACAGGAGATGATAAGCTTGACATCATGGCTGAGACTTCAAAAGAGACTGTGCACACAGCCCTTGAGCAGTACTTTCGTGAAAAAGTGAAAATATCAGTAAATGGCAAGGAAGAGGAAGTGACTTATCTGGGTGAAGAAATGGACGGTGATGTGATGTGGTGCTACATCGAAATTCCGAAAGTCAAAAAACTGCAAAGCATAGCCATAGAAAACCAACTCTTACTTGACTCATTTGATGATCAGATGAATTTGGTTCACATGAAAGCCTTTGGCAGCACAAAGAGCCTGAAGCTCTACCAGTTCAACGAGTGGGGCGAGATTCAATTTTAGAGAAGGTTCACGGAATTAATCAGGCGAACCTCCTCCTTAAAGTGCTGTTGCGCTAGCGCTTAAAGACATATCGCGTGATATAGATGCCCTGACCATCATCCACGCCGGCATCACTCTCCACTCCACTAGTGACAAAGGCCAATTCCCAACCCTCTCTGGCCATCGAAGAGAGTTTATCACTTATCATAGCGTCATTGGAAGCGATGTTTTGAAAATTGATGCCTGTGACGCTGAAGAAGTTGAGCATCTTGGTCTCTTCGAAATTGTCGACTTTGAGATCCTTCCGTCTTACATCTCCCTGTGCTCCTCCCTTCTTTCCGTTGGTTCGTTCTGTTGTGAATTGATCTGAGCTCACTTCCTCAATCGGGCTGATCATCCTGGATCGGCCGATTCCGGCGGGTATAATTGATTCGACTGTCGTGATGACTTTGTACTCTTGTGCACTAGTCAGCGGCACAACGCTGATTGTAAGCAGAATAAATAGAATGGAAGTTTTCATAAGAGATTGTTTAAGTGTGTTTTTCTGAATGGTGTCCTGCAAATGGCAGGCCAAAGTGCCGATCACATCATCTACACGTTGTGCTCTATTCCGCTAGGGAAATTATGTATCCAAAGGAAGCTCATGATATACTGACCATCTCCCGGCATCATGCTTCAATAAGGTAAGGCTTGACGCTGAAAAAGTAACCTGAAAGGCCCTGTTCTCAAAATCATTCCAGGCCTCCTCAAACTTTGCCTTCTTCAAGTCTCTAAAAGCAATGGTCACATGGGGGTGAAACCCTCGGTTTTTGTAGTCCCCATTATCCAAACCAAGTTGTCGTCTGGCTATCGTGACCACATGCTTTTGAAGTGATCTCAATGCTTCATTCGGTACAACATCAATATAGATCACCCTTGGTGGAAATGCGCTGAACCCCATTAGCTGAATATCAAACTCATGGTGACCACTTGACATCTTGCTAAGCGTCTCAGTGAGCAAATCCAGTTTCTTCATTTTCCATTTAAAAGGCATATGAAGGGTGATGTGAGCAGGAGAATTGAGGGCATGCTTTGAACCATACTTATCACGAACTTCCTCTTTCAATTGGGTTACCCGGGTCTGAATTGTCCGTGGAGGGACAATCGCAATAAAGAAGAGACCCTCTTCAGATTTGCCATCAGCCACAGCTATTTGACCTTTGATATGTTTTTGCGTGATTCCTGACACTGTTAGGTTAAATTAGTCATTCGATCATAATTCAAATTGGCATGAATAAACTTTCGCTTCTACTCAGCTTGTCCTTGCTCTTTGCGTGCAAGACTTCTCAAAATGCTCCTACCACTGGCATCACTACCATGAAGCCTGGTCAGGCCGAAGCTCCGGCAAGTAGTACCTCCATTACCGACAAAATTCAGGGGATGGATAAGTATACCGGATATTTCGATTTTTACTGGGATAGCAAGACCGGCAAAATATTCCTCCAGATTGACAAGTTCGATCAGGAGTTTCTTTACGTCAATGCACTGGCTGCAGGCGTAGGATCAAATGATATAGGTTTGGACAGAGGTCAGCTCGGCAATGAACGGATCGTGAAGTTCGTGCGGTCAGGCCCGAAAGTACTGATGGTACAACCTAACTACGGCTTCCGGGCCATTAGCGACAATCCGGCAGAGGCTGCTTCCGTAGAGCAGGCCTTCGCACAAAGCGTGCTCTGGGGATTTACCATAGACGCACACGATGATTGGAGTGTACTAGTAGATGCTACCGACTTCTTTATGCGAGATGCACACGGTGTTGCCAATCGCCTGAGTGGACGAAAGCAAGGCAACTACAAGCTGGACAAGTCACGGTCAGCGATGTACTTACCAATGACCAAGAATTTTCCACAGAACTCGGAATTTGAGGCAACTGTCACCTTCACCGGTGATCCGACAGGCGATTGGATCAGGTCTGTAACTCCCTCGCCGGATGCTGTTACCGTTCGCATGCACCACAGCTTCATCCAGCTTCCCGACGACAAATACACCAAGCGAAAGTTTGATCCACGATCCGGATTCTATGCAACCTCCTACTATGACTATGCCACACCGATTGATCAGCCCCTGGTCAAGAGGTTCATCAATCGTCATCGATTAGAAAAGAAAGATCCTAATGCGGAAATCAGTGAACCGGTGGAGCCGATCATCTATTACCTCGATAGAGGTGCCCCAGAGCCAGTCAAGTCTGCTTTGCTGGATGGAGCCAAGTGGTGGGATCAGGCCTTTGAGGCAGCCGGTTACCGCAATGCCTTCCAGGTGAGAGTGATGCCAGAAGATGCCGATCCACTTGATATCAGATATAACGTGATTCAGTGGGTGCACCGCTCTACCAGAGGATGGTCTTATGGCGCATCCGTTGCTGACCCTCGCACTGGCGAGATCATCAAAGGGCACGTTAGCCTTGGTTCTTTGCGGGTACGTCAGGATTTCTTGATCGCGGAAGGATTGCTTTCTCCCTATGAAAACGGCACTGAAGCTCCAGAAGAAATGAAGCAGTTGGCCATTTCCAGATTGCGGCAATTGTCTGCCCATGAAGTAGGCCACACGATCGGATTGGTGCATAGCTATGCGTCTAACCGCTCAGATCGAGCATCTGTCATGGACTACCCTCATCCGCTCGTGAAGATGGATGCCAATGGCAATATTGACCTTTCCGAAGCTTATGATGTCAATATTGGGGAGTGGGATAAGATCGCTATCAAGTATGGCTACAGTGATTTTGCTGATGGCGTCAACGAAGATGAGGAACTGGAGAAGATTCTTAATGAAGCCTTTGATCAGGACATCATGCATATCACCGATCAGGATAGTCGGCCTACAGGAAGTGCGCACCCTCATTCCCATTTATGGGACAATGGCGAGAGCGCAGCTGATGAGCTCAATCGCATGATGGACATTCGAAAGCAGATCATTGGTAATTTCTCTGAGAAGGCTATCCGCAAAGGAATGCCGATGGCGATTATAGAAGAAGCCTTGGTTCCGATGTACCTGTTCCATCGCTACCAGGTCGAGGCAGCCGCCAAGGTAGTGGGTGGACTTAACTACACCTACGCGCTTCGTGGGGATG
Source organism: Cyclobacteriaceae bacterium (assembly GCA_965229505.1). Classification (GTDB taxonomy): domain Bacteria; phylum Bacteroidota; class Bacteroidia; order Cytophagales; family Cyclobacteriaceae; genus UBA6059. The sequence continues at coordinate 2,041,563 of OZ245881.1, read as the reverse complement.
GCCAAATGGTCACCGAAATGGTGCCTCCCGTCGACCAGATGAAAGCACTAGATGCGCTGATTCGAACCATGAGCGCCGATGAGCTGGCCTTACCAGAATCGCTGCTTCAGAAGCTACCCCCAAGACCTTTCGGTTACCCGCGTACCCGCGAAACCTTCAAAAGTCGCACAGGACTGACCTTTGATCCTATGGCAGCAGCGGAAACAGCCGCCAGCCTTCCAGCTTTCTTCATTTTCCATCCCGAGCGCGCAGGTCGATTGGTTGAGTACAACTCCCGTGATGCCAAGCAACCAGGGCTGTCAGCCGTCATTGACAAAGTGATAGCCGCCAGCTTCAATGCATCAGCCAAGTCGGGCTATCTCCGACAGCTGCAGTACATCACCAACGGCCAGGTACTCCTGCATATGATCAAGCTGGCCAACGATACCCGTGCTCATGAGCAGGTACGCGCCATCACACATGCTAAAATTATGGAGGTGCAGTCCATCGCAGAGCGAAAAGCCAAATCAGGTAGTGAACAGGACAAGGCACATTACAACTTCATGCTAGCGCAAATCGATAGCTACTTAGATGGAGAAATGGAGATGCCGCAAAATCAGCCACTCGGCCCGCCTGACGGATCTCCTATCGGAAATGACTGGGGTGACTGGTTTAAGTATTGTAGTGTAATCGCCACCGAGCAGTAAAGAGCCTCGTTGGTTCTTTGAAGGCAGCCAGGTTAGCCAGACTTACGAAGTTTATAAAACTTCGTAAGTCTTGTTAACTCCCAGAGAGTTTTGAACCCCTTGAGAGTTGAGAAACGACTTCCAGTGCCGACTGTAGACGCGTTTGCCGATCGCCGGAAATAAGCTGCCATGGTGGGTGGTTCTCAGCATACTCTTGATAGATCTCAAAAAAGTGCTGCCTCAGGTGTGGATGTTCTCGCTGAGGATCATCTTCCCAGGGTAGGTCTATATCGCAAACGAGTGTAAGGTCGTACTTTCGTCTTTGCTCTTCAGCGATGATCCACGGATCACATTTGCCATACTTGTGCTCGCTCCATACCCTAACGATGGTCAAAGTCGTATCGACAATCAGGACTGCATTGGCATTCAGACTCAATTCATCCTCCACGCGGGTTTGCCCCTTGGCGATGGTGAGTAGATCTTCGTACTGATAAGGTCTCTCGAGCTCCTCAATATACTCACGCGCATATTCGGGTACGAAAGTAGTATGGAGCGCCTCTGCCAAATCTTTGGCCAAGGTAGACTTGCCAGTGGACTCAGGGCCTATGATGGCGATCCGCTTAAGCATTTGCGGTTCTGGATTCTATGTCCTTCTTCCAGGCTATATACCCCAGGATGGCTATCACGAGGAAGACTAAGTACTGAAAGCTCGTTAGTAGCAGACCCTTGTAGAAGTACAGCGGAATAGAGATCGCATCGGCAATTATCCAGGCAACCCAGTTCTCCAATTTCTTTCTTGCCATCAGCCACATCCCTACAAAAAAAATGGCCGTAGTAGCAGAATCCCAGATAGGCACATCGCTATCTGTATAATTGACCAAGACGTATCGAAGAACAAAAAAGGACACCACTAGAATAATCAACGCACTTATATTTTCCGATAGGGAATTTCGAGAAATAGGAATATGATGGGTGGGGTCTACCTTTTTTGACCACACTATCCAGCCGTAAACGCTCATGACAAAGTAGTAGGCGTTAATACCCATATCGGCATAGAGCTTAGCGCCAGCACAGATGTAGACATAGATGATGACGCTTACGATTCCGGTAGGATAAACCAGTATGTTTTCCAATCGGGCATACCAGACACTTGCCAAACCAAAGATCACAGCTATGGCTTCCAACCATGTCATTTGCGCTAGCCCGGCGCTCAACCCTTCCAGGATATAGTCCATAGGGCGAACCTAGCCATTCTTGCGAAAAGAAAAGATAGCACTGCTATTATATGTGCTCGGTACTCTCTAATTTTGCACTGCAAATAATAACCCCTGTTATTTGCATGACTACCGACGAATCCAAACTCCTTTTTGAAGCATTAACCTACGACGATGTACTGTTGATGCCAGCGTATTCTGAGGTCCTACCTCGAGACACAGATACCTCCACTTATCTTACTCCCAATATCAAGCTGAATATTCCTTTGGTGTCCGCGGCGATGGACACTGTAACGGAATCAGGACTGGCGATCTCAATGGCTCTTGAAGGAGGTATTGGCATTATTCATAAGAATATGTCCATCCAACAGCAGGCCGGTGAGGTACGCAAGGTGAAACGTTCGCAAAGCGGAATGATCCTCGATCCTGTGACCCTCAATATCGATAGCAAGGCGGGTGATGCAGTGGCCATCATGAACCAGTATCGCATTGGAGGCATCCCTGTGATAGATAAGGACGGCATACTTATCGGCATCATTACCAACAGAGATTTGAGGTTCCAGAAAAATCTAAAAATCCCGGTAAGCGAAATAATGACCAAGGAAAATCTGGTCACTGCCCATTCTGGTGTTGATTTGGATCAAGCGGAAGAAATACTCCAGGAGCATAAGATTGAGAAATTGCCCATTGTAGATAAGGATGGTAAGCTCATCGGACTGATCACCTATAAGGACATTCTCAAGAACAGAGACAGGCCCAACGCTTGTAAAGACCAGTATGGAAGATTGCGCGTAGGGGCGGCTGTAGGTATCACAGCGGATATTGAAGCGCGTGTAGCTGCACTCGTAAAAGCGGGGGTAGATGTGGTAAGTATTGATACAGCCCATGGCCACTCGAAAGGCGTGATTGATACTTGCAAGTTGATAAAAAAGCAAAATCCCGATTTGGACGTGATCGTTGGTAACATCGCTTCGGCAGAGGCTGCAGTCGCTTTGGCAGACGCGGGTGCTGATGGCATCAAAGTGGGAGTTGGGCCTGGCAGTATTTGTACGACCAGGATCATCGCCGGGGTTGGGGTACCCCAATTGACTGCAGTGTTTGAAGCTGCTAAAGCTGTGAAGGGCAGAGATGTGAAGATTATCGCGGATGGCGGCATCCGTTTTTCCGGTGATCTGGTCAAAGCGATAGCCGCAGGTGCTCACACTGTGATGATTGGTTCACTGCTGGCAGGTACAGAGGAAGCTCCCGGCGAGGTGATTCTGTATGAAGGTCGCAAGTTCAAGTCTTACCGCGGCATGGGCTCGGTAGAAGCCATGGAAGATGGGTCTAAAGACAGGTATTTCCAGGATGCTGAAGATGATATCAAGAAGCTCGTGCCGGAGGGTATCGTCGGCCGTGTTCCATATAAGGGAATGGTAGAAGAAGTGCTTTATCAGTTGACAGGTGGCCTGAAAGCTGGTATGGGCTACTGTGGGGCTGGTAACATCGACAAACTGCACGATGCAAAGTTTGTCAAGATCACCAATGCCGGATCAGTTGAAAGTCATCCACATGATGTGCACGTAACACGAGAAGCGCCGAATTACAGTCGATAAGCAACTATTCGACTCAAAACTCATTAAGGTTATCAAAGGGCAATTATTGTTAAATTGCCCTTTCTTGTTTCAGGTGTATGTTTGGTTATAAGGCAGTTATAAGATTGAGCGTCATTCTGGGTGTGATTACCTGGCTGCTCCTGCTATTGCTTGACCTCACCGCACTTTTCAGTGCCAAAAACAACATCGCTTTTGGCCTCCCCAACTTTGCCCCCAAGATTGCGCTTGGGCTTTTTGTGCTGAGCATTGTGCTCTTTTATCGCTATCGCATCAATAAAGCCGAGAGCGTGAACTTCATCGACCTGCTCTGGCGGGTGTTTGTCACCGGCCTGATCACGACAGTGGTTTCACTGGCTATCAAGTTCATCTTTTCGATTTTTGGAGACACCAGCCTGGCGAAGAATCCACTGGTCATCAACTTCTTCTATCATATCAACCTGGGGTTGATCATCGCATTTACCGTTTCAACATTGATCGTCTGGAAACGACTGATTCTCTACCAAAAAACGAAAACCCTGCTGGCCTTTTGGCGCATCTTTGAGTATTCACTTCTCGGTGCGCTCGCATTTGATATCTTAGGTTATGCACTATTTGACCCCTTTTTCAATGTCCTCCTCGGGGTATTGATGCTCATGGGGTTGGTGCTTAGTTTCAACCTCAAGTGGGTGGCTTATCTCAACTTCAGACAGAAGTGGAAAAGTATTCTTTTCATCGTACTGGTTATCATCTACCTGTTCTATTTCCTGGATGGTCTGGTGGATTACTCTAATCAGGATGTACTGGTTACAGACCTCCTGGACTCGGTATACATTCTAGCGTCCTTCAGCTTTATCTCCATCTACTCGCTGATCTCGGCGCTGGTTATCCTTTTTAACCTTCCAACTTCCTCAGTATTCGAAAAGAAGCTTGAGGAGGCTATGAACTTTCAACGTCTGAGTCAGTCACAGCCTACCGGCCAAAAAAAGGAGCAGATATATGAGATCCTGCTGGATAGCACCATTAGTGCAGTATTCGCGGATGCGGCATGGCTGGAAATCACCGAAGATAGCAGTCCGGTACTTTCAAAGTATAATATTACCGATACTGAAATAGCAGGCGTCAAAGAGGCGGTCAAGAATACAACTTTAAAAAAGGTGATCAATACCGAGTTTGACCAGGTGCCTAACTCCCAGAAGCTATCTGCCACACTCAAGGGAGTTAAGTTCAAGTCGATACTACTTTTCCCGATCATCATTAAGCAGAAGCAAATTGGCTCCATTGCACTGCTGAAGGAGGTAGGAGACAGCTTCAACAAGGAGATGGTCGACATCATCAATACCTTTGTGAATCAGGCGAGCATCTCCCTTGAGAACTTTCAGCTGATCAACGAGGCTATAAAAAACGAGCGGTATAAGGAAGAGTTGAAGATTGCCAGCAGAGTACAGCAGAGCCTGTTGCCAAGTGCTTTGGAGCAAAGTGATCATTTTGACATCCATGGTATCTCAGTAGCGGCAGATGAGGTCGGGGGCGATTATTATGATTCCTTCCGACTCAACGAGGACAAGCTCGCCCTGATCATTGCGGATGTTTCTGGTAAGGGGACATCTGCAGCCTTTCATATGTCGCAAATGAAAGGGATCTTTCATAGCCTGGTACAAATGAACCTCGACCCTAAGCGTCTTATCGTTGCTGCCAACAATGCCCTGAGTCGATGCTTGGAGAAGACTTCTTTCATCACAGCAACTTACTTTGAAATTGACACCAGCAAGTCAAAGGTGTCTTTTGCCAGAGCGGGTCACTGTCCGACATTATACTATTCGGCTCAAAACAAAAAGCTCGAATACTTCAAAAACAAAGGCCTGGGGCTTGGGATACTGAGAAACTCCAACTTTGAAAAATACGTACAAGTCAATGAGTTTCAGTACAGTGCCGGAGATGTCATCGTCCTCTACACCGATGGCATCACAGAGGCCGTCAACAGCCGCAATGAACAATTCGGGTACGAAAGATTAAGCGACGCACTGATGAAATTTACTAGCCAAACACCAGAACAGATATCTAACGGAATTTTTGGGGCGCTTTATGAGTTCTGCGAGGAGGATTCGCTGGATGATGACTATTCGATGGTGGTGGTAAAATTTAGATAATAAGAAATGTTAAACATTGAACACAGTATAGAAGGAGAAGTAAGTGTGCTACAAGTGACAGGAGAGATTGATGCGAGTTCGTCGATATTTCTTGACGAAGAGGTAGGTAAGGCGCTGGAGAAAGGAGCCAAGATCGCGGTAGACCTTTCGAATCTGGAATATATCTCTAGCGCGGGGCTAGGTGTGTTTATGTCCTATATATCAGACCTGGAGGCCAAGAAAATGACCATGGTCTTGTTTGGGATGAAGGAAAAGGTTTTTCAGGTATTTCAAATTCTAGGTCTGGATCAATTACTAACCATCGTAGATACAAAAGAAGAGGCTATCAAAAGTGCCAATGACCTATAGGCTGAAGATATCGTGCACCAAAGATCGACTGAAGGAAATCAGGCAGTTTGTTAGTGATATACTGACGAAACACCGTTTCCCAGAGGCTGAGTCAAATAAAGTGATCCTCGCAGTAGACGAAGTGTGCGCAAATCTCATTATTCATTCAAATCACTGTAACCCAAGCGAAACGCTGCAACTCAGCATCGAATATGATGCTTCCAGGATTGTGTTTGAAATCCTCGACCATGGAGAAGGTTTCAACCTTAGTCAATACAAAGAGCCATCAATGGATGAGTTGATCAAGTCAAAACGCAAAGGAGGAGTGGGACTCCTGCTGGTGAAACGCATTATGGACGACATACAATTCATCCAAAGGTCGGGTAAAAATGTGTGTCGATTAGTAAAGAATCTGAGCTAAGTCATTAATAATCATACGTTAAACTCTATTTTTGCGCCCTTGAAAACTATGGGTAAATCATACCTCTTACAACTGAGCCTCCTGTCTCTGATCATCACATCAGGATGTGACATGCTACCACTGAGCATTGAGGAGGAGGCAGTGACCGACAGGGAGCCTGTAGCACGCGTAGATGATGTAACGCTTTACAGAGATGACCTTGCCGGCTTAAGCTTTGGTGCCAGCACTCAGGATAGTAGCGCTATCGCAAAAAAGTACGTAGAAGGTTGGGTAAGCAAACAACTATTGATCAATAAGGCCAACGGTATTATCGAGATTGACCAAGCCGAAATCGATCGTAGAGTAAGAGACTACAGGTACGCATTGATAACCCATGAGTATGAAAAGTATTGGATAGAAGATCGATTGAGCAAATCCGTAAGTGAGGAGGAAATCGTTTCGTATTATGAAGAGAAAAAAGACAACTTCCTGCTCAAGCAGAACATTGTCAAATGTCTATTTGCCCAAATACCGAAGGAAGCTCCGAGGGTAAGCGAATTTAGACGTCAGATAAGGGCTTTTACTATTGGAGGTGATATCGAAGATATCAGATCATATGCATTCAGGTTTGCCGCCAAATCTTTTATGGAAGACTCTATCTGGGTCAATTTCGATGACGTGATATTAAATACTCCGTTGGCGAGTATCCCAAATAAAGTGCAGTTTCTAAGGACCAATAGTTTTGTTGAAAGCTCTGATGAAACCCATATATACTTTTTAAAACTGCTTGAATATAAAATCTCTGATGAGATATCTCCGTTGGAGTTCATCAGGGATGATATTGAAAACATTATCATTAATAAACGAAAAGTGGCTTTGAAGAAAGAGCTGCAAGAGACCATCTACAAAGAGGCGTTAGAAAATGAGACATTTGAAATCTATTAAATACATAATAACAGCTGCATTGGTAGCCCTTTTCTGCTCACCCTTGCTGGCTCAAACAGAAACCGAGCCTGAGGCCAAGAAGGAGATAGAAAAAGGAGTGATCATCGACAAAATTATTGCGAAGGTGGATGATTACATAGTGCTGAAGTCGGAGCTGGAGCAGTCGTACCTGGACTTTCTCGCTAGTGGTGAAATCAACAATGGTAACGCCAAATGTTCAATATTCGAATCACTGATTATCAATAAACTTCTGGTAGCTAAGGCGGAGATCGATAGTGTGGTAGTTGCAGACAGTGAGGTATATGACAATCTGGATAGGAGAATGCAGTACTTCGTCTCTCAGATAGGCTCTGAAGAAGCCATCGAGGAGTATTATGGTAAGAAAATCGACGAGTTTCGACAAGAGCTTTTTGATGACATCAAAGAGCAGTTAGTCGTACAGCGAATGCAAGGTGAGATCACTAAGGATACTGAAGTAAGCCCCGCTGAGGTTAGGCGATTCTTCAAAAAAATCCCGGCAGATAGTTTGCCTTATTTTTCTACTGAAGTGTCTATTGCGCAGATCGTGAAGATACCGGAAGTAAGCCGTGCAAAGAAAGATGAGGTCAAAGCACAGCTCAATGATATCCGATCACGCATATTAGCAGGAGAAGATTTCGGAGCGCTGGCCAAGGAATACTCCATGGATCCGGGTTCAGGTCCTGTTGGTGGGGTTCTCGGTTTTTTCAAAAGGGGTGAGCTTGCTCCCGAATTCGAAGCTACGGCCTTAAGCATGAAGCCGGGAGAAATCTCCTATCCCGTAGAGACAGACTTTGGTATTCACATCATTCAGCTCATTGAGCGACGTGGAAATTCGTTTAACTCCAAACACATCCTTATCATACCCAACTCTTCCCAGCAAGACGTTGAAGACGCTAAAGTCTACCTCGATAGCTTGAAGGGTGTAATAGAGCACGATTCAATTACATTCGCTCGTGCGGCTAAAGAATACTCCGATGATCAGGTCACATCGTCAAATGGTGGTTTTTTCTCCGATGCTACCGGTGCAAGCCGGATTTCGGTAGAGGAACTAGACCCTGTCGTCTTCTTCACTATCGACACCCTGGAGGTCGGATCGATCACCCCTCCTATGGAGTTCAGGATGGACGATGGCACAGAAGCTGTCAGGATCATTTACTACAAAGATCGTATCGCACCACACCAAGCTAACCTGCGTGATGACTACCAAAAAATCTATGCCGCGACCAAGGCTGAAAAAAGAAATGGCATTTTATCTGAGTGGTTTAATAAAGCGCAGGGGGATGTCTATATTAACGTCGATAGCGAATACGACTATTGTAACATACTACAAAAACCAAATTAGTAGATGAAGGAGTTCGAGTCTGAGGTGGCTGCAGCTGATAGCCTGCATGAGGTATATACTAAGCTTACCAGCGAAATATCTCAAGTAATCATAGGTCAGGAAGAAGTAGTTAGATTACTACTTACTTCTGTATTTTGCGAGGGGCACTCCCTGCTCGTGGGTGTGCCGGGTCTTGCAAAGACATTATTGATTCACACCATTTCTGATTCTCTGCACCTGTCGTTCAATCGAATTCAGTTCACTCCCGATTTAATGCCATCTGACATTCTCGGAGCTGAGACACTTGATAAAGATCGTAACCTACAGTTCATCAAGGGACCCATCTTCGCAAATATCATATTGGCCGATGAGATCAACCGTACACCCCCTAAGACGCAAGCAGCATTACTCGAGTCCATGCAGGAGTACTCTGTGACTATCGGTGGTAAGAATTACCCCTTGGAGCGGCCTTTCTTCGTAATGGCCACCCAGAACCCAATTGAGCAAGAAGGTACCTATCCCTTACCAGAAGCACAGCTGGATAGATTCATGTTCATGATCAAGCTAGACTACCCCAGTTACCAATCTGAGGTTGACATTGTCAAAAACACCACTGGTGAGCTTAAGTCAAAGGTGGAGTCAGTGGTGACAGGCGATGATATACTGGAATATCAAAAACTGGTGAGGAGAGTTCCGGTGGCTGACAATGTAGTGGAATATGCAGTAAAACTAGTTCAAAGTACCCGCCCGGGTACAGAGCAGGCACCAGAGCTTAGCAATAACTACCTCGAATGGGGTGCAGGCCCCAGAGCTTCACAATTCCTCATAGTAGGTGCCAAATGCAACGCATTACTCAGCGGTAAGTATTCACCTGACATAGAGGATGTGAAAGCAGTAGCTAAGCCTATCCTCCGTCACAGAATCGTTAGAAACTTCAAAGCTGAGGCTGAAGGCTTGACGGTAGATCAAATAATAGAGAAGTTACTCTAGGTATCAGCTCCTGTAAATTGTCTCAAGAAACGAACGTCGTTCTCCGAAAACAATCGTAGATCATCTATTTGGTATTTGAGCATGGCGATACGCTCTATGCCCATGCCAAATGCGAATCCTGTATACTCTTCCGGATCAATATTGCAGTTCTGAAGCACATTTGGGTCAACCATGCCTGAGCCCAAAATTTCAACCCAGCCTGTTTGCTTACAGATTTTACAGCCGCTCCCTCCGCAGATAAAGCATGATATGTCCATCTCAGCACTTGGCTCGGTAAATGGAAAGTAAGATGGTCGAAATCTAACCTTAGTTTCTTTACCAAACATCTCCTTGGCAAAGTGATATAGTGTATCCTTCAGATCCTTGAATCCCACATTTTTGTCAACATACAGCCCCTCTACCTGATGAAAGAAGCAGTGCGCCCGAGCAGAAATAGCCTCGTTGCGATATACCCTTCCCGGCATAATTGATCTAAATGGTGGCTTCTGATTTTCCATCATCCTGATCTGCACATTGGAGGTATGCGTCCTTAGTACTGTATCTGGATTCTTTGTGATAAAGAAGGTATCCTGCATTTCACGCGCAGGGTGGTTTTCTGCAAAATTCAGTGCTGAGAAATTGTGCCAATCATCTTCTACTTCCGGGCCTTCAGCCACAGAAAAGCCAATCCGCTCAAAGATGCTTATGATCTTATTCGAAACAATACTGATAGGATGTCTGCCGCCCAGGCTATCCGGTTGAGTGGGCAAGGTCAGGTCAAGAGAAGTCTGGGCTGCTTCCTGATCGCTTCCTTCCAACTCGCTAACAAAATGATGAAATCGCTGCTGTGCGAGCTCCTTAAGATGATTCAACTCTTGCCCAAAGCGCTTCTTGTGCTCATTAGGAACTTGTTTGAAGTCATTAAACAAATCACCTATGACACTCTTTCGGCTAATGAACTTCTTTCTGAACTCTTCAAGCTCATCACCAGATTTTACCGCAATTTCCTGCAGCTCCTTTTTGTATGCTTCTACTTTTTCAAACATGTAAAATGAATTCTGGACACAAACTTAGCAATACAGTCGATGTACTGCTAGTAGGCATTGTCATTATTGTTAACTATTGAAAGTAGTGTGAGAATAATGATTCTAAGGTCCAGAGATAAAGTCCAGTTCTTAATATAGAACCTATCCAACTTAACACGTCCATACATATCTCGGAAGTGAGTGGTCTCTCCCCGATATCCTTTCGCTTGTGCCAGCCCTGTGATGCCAGGTTTTACGGCATGTCTCTGGTAAAACCTATCAATCCTTGGAGAGTACTTTTCATTCAATTTGATAGGATGAGGACGAGGGCCCACTACAGACATATCTCCTAAAAACACATTGAGAAATTGCGGTAGCTCATCGACGCTCGTTCGACGCAACAATCCTCCAAGGCTCGTGACTCTGGGGTCATTTTTCACGGCCTGCTTGGAGTCCGCGTCTCTATTCACCACCATCGTCCGGAATTTATAGCAGAGAAATGAGCGGTTATTTTTACCGTGTCGAGACTGTCGAAAGAATACAGGCCCTGGAGACTCCAATTTGATCAACAACCCAATTATCGGCAGTAGCCAGGATAGTAAGAAAACGATCACGACCGAAGAGAAGATCACATCAAAAGTTCTCTTTATAGACCTGTTCAATTTGCTGTCCAATGGGATGGAGCTGACATTGATCACAGGGATCGAACCGTACTGCTGCACGGTCATGTGCCTGGACCCTAAAGCGCTAAAATCTGATAGCAGCTTTATCTTAATTAAGTTGTTTTCTGAAAAGTCTACCAGCTGTTTGATGTCATCGTGATAAAGTTTTGGTAGACAGCAAAAAACAATATCGACAGGTTGCTGTCTGGCGTAAGGGTAAAAGTCATTAACTGATCCAATGACCTCCTCATTACTATTCACATGATCAAAAAAGCCTACTACTTTGTAACCAAGCTGTGGGTTTTCATTGAAATGTTTTTCAAGGCTTTTAGCAATCCTCCCATAGCCTACAATGGCTACTCGCCGTATATTGTATCCTTTAGTACGGTAGTACTTAATGAAGTAATCAAAAGAAACACGCCAACTAACTAATAAAACTGAAAAAATGAGATAGGCATAGAAAAGATGCTCTCTGGAGTAGTAGTATGATTTTGTTGCTGCCCAAAAAGTAAAGACAATACCAATGTTGACGACAAGCGCAGTTAGTATTTTGTTGACCTGTTGTGTGAGAGTTGCCTCCCTATCAGGGTTGTGGAGGCCTGACGAAAAGTAGACCACCGTCCATGACAGATTAAGGAATAACAACAGCAGTGGATAGTTATTGGACGAAAACCACATGCTATCAAACCTGAGTAGGTTTGAAATAATAAACCCGATATTCAACATCAGCAGGTCGGCCAATAAAAATAGTATCGGGAAGTATTTAGAAAATCTTCTACGTTGCATTGTAGACTTTATAAAAGAAACCGCAATTTATACGAAAAATCACAAAGAATCTGTGAATTCATTGTTATCTCACTCACCAACCTGATTTATCTACAGCGGTGTATACCTGTCGAATGCCCTCTTTCAAAGAGATTTTAGGCTTCCAACCCAAACTATTCAGACGACCACTATCCATCAGCTTTTTAGGCGTGCCGTCTGGCTTAGAGGTATCAAAAACAACATCCCCCTCGAAAGCCACTATCTCTTGTATAAGCTTTCCTAAAGCCGCGATGGTCAAATCCTCACCATAGCCAACGTTGATAGTATCGGATTCATTATAATGCTCCATCAAAAAAATGGATGCCTCTGCTAAATCATCAACATGAAGAAACTCCCTTAAGGGTGATCCCGTACCCCACATTGTCACAGCATTATCACCATTTACCTTCGCAGTGTGAAACTTCCTTATCAATGCTGGAAGCACATGGGAGTTTTCGAGATCATAGTTGTCGTTAGGGCCATAGAGGTTGGTGGGCATAGCGCTAATGAAATTGCACCCATATTGATGCCGGAATGTCTCACAGAGCTTAATGCCAGCTATTTTAGCGATAGCGTAGGGCTCATTGGTATACTCGAGACTCCCCGTCAAAAGACTTTCCTCCTTGATCGGCTGCTCGGCAAACTTTGGGTAGATACAAGAACTTCCAAGTAAAAGGAGCTTGGATACATCATGTTCGTAGGCACTATGAATCACGTTTGCCTCTATTATGAGGTTGTCATAAAGAAAGTCAGCGCGGTACGTGTTATTGGCATTGATACCACCCACTTTGGCGGCTGCCAAGAAAACGTAGGCGGGCTTCTCCTTTGCAAAAAACTCGGCCACTGACCGTTGATTTCGAAGATCTAGTTCAGCGGATGTTTTTACAATGAGGTTTGTAAACCCATCAGACTTCAGCCTTCGCACAATAGCACTTCCCACCATACCACGATGGCCGGCTACATATATTCTATCCTGTTTGTTCATTATTCTGAAGGGGTAAAAACATCGTGCCCACTATCCATCAAGAACTTGTCCTTGGCAAACAATGCTACATCCGATTGCATCATATCTGTTACCAACCCCTGAAGATCGTACTTCGGGCGCCAACCCAGTTTTTCTTTAGCCATTGTAGGATCTCCTATCAGTAAATCCACTTCCGTTGGCCTGAAATAACGCTCGTCTACTTTCACCACCGTCTGACCTATCGGAATGTTGTAATCCCCGGTACAAGCTTTAACCTGAGCCGTCTCATTGACGCCTTCCCCTGTAAACTCCAATTCAATCCCCACTTCTGCGAAAGACAGTCTAACAAAATCACGGACCCTGGTCGTAATGCCAGTAGCAATCACAAAGTCCTCTGCTGTCTCTTGCTGCAACATTAGGTACATCGCTTCGACATAGTCCCGCGCATGGCCCCAGTCACGCTGGGAATCGAGATTACCGAGATACATCGTTTCCTGTAAGCCTAACGCTATCCTTGCGGCAGCTCTTGTAATCTTCCTGGTAACGAAGGTTTCGCCACGATTGGGCGATTCGTGATTAAATAAGATGCCATTACACGCATACATGTTGTAGGCTTCTCTATAATTCACAGTAATCCAATAAGCATACAGCTTGGCTACAGCATACGGTGACCTTGGATAAAAGGGTGTTTTTTCTGATTGGGGTACCTGCTGTACAAGCCCGTAAAGTTCGGAGGTAGATGCCTGATAGATTCTGGTCTTTTCCGTAAGACCCAACAGTCTTACCGCTTCCAGGATCCTGAGCGTGCCTATACCGTCAACATTAGCGGTATATTCCGGTGTGTCAAAACTCACCTTGACATGCGACATTGCTCCCAAATTGTAAATTTCATCGGGCTGAACTTCTTGTATTACCCGAGTCAAATTCATCGAATCTGAAAGGTCGCCATAGTGAAGCACCATTTTTAGATCCTTTTCATGCGGATCCTGGTACAAATGATCAATTCTGCCGGTATTGAAAAGTGATGCGCGTCGTTTTATGCCATGAACTTCATAACCCTTTGACAATAGCAATTCTGCCAAATACGCCCCATCCTGTCCGGTAATACCTGTTATTAATGCTTTCTTCATTGGTTTCCTCTTATGCGTACCCTCCAAAATTCACGCAAAAATAAGAAGATAAAGTAAGAATTAGTAACAAGATACCGTTTCCAGAGCCTCCCAGGCTCTAAACTCAGACGATACAGCCATTCTAAGGAGAGATTGCGCATCCAGCTTGGTGCTCTTGTGTCAAGACCGGCGTAGAGAGCAAATGCCCCTCCGACCCCAAACATTGGGGCTTCTACCTTTTCCCGCATCTCATACATCCAGAGCTCCTGCTTAGGGCAGCCCAGACCTACCAGAATAATATCCGGATTGAAGCGATTAATAATAGTAGCCTGCGATTCAAAATCAAACTGCTCGATAGGTGCGAATGGCGGAGAATAAGATTGGTGCTGAACGTGACGAGCGTTGAGCTTACCAGAAATGGTATTCAAAACCTCAGGCCTGCCACCTAACAAGAAAATCTTCAGCTCACGCTCTACCGCCTTATCAATCAGAGAAAACATAACGTCATTGCCGGCTATTCTTTCTGACACTACCCCTTGCAACCACTTGAGGGACAAAAGGACGGGCATGCCATCAGGTAAGAGCACAGTCTGCTCAGCATTAAGTGCTTCCTTCAAGACACGAGTCTCGTGATATTCGTAGAGCATGTGACTGTTGAGGAAGCAATACATCGTGGAACTCGAGGTTTTCCCAGCTCTAATCAGGCCTTCTACCAAGGCCATATATTCCCCCGTTTGAATCCTTAGTCCAAATAGTGTAATCATGATATAGACTTGAACAAGTCATCGAAGTTTTTGTAGAAGTCTTCAAGGGTGTAACTCTTAAGGTATTTGTCCCTCGCTGACTTACCCAGTCGATCAATACTCTTGGGATCTTCAATTAGTTGTCTCATTTTTTCAGCTATGGCTCCAGGACTATTCACAGGAATAATAAACCCAGTCTTGCCATCCTCGATGAGGTCTCGGTTTGCTCTCCAATCTGTGGCAATAACGGGCATTGCGAATTGTGCTGCTTCAATATTGACCAAACCGAATGACTCGTTTTCGTAATATGTTGGGAAGACCAAAACATGTGATCTGTAGAATAACTCCCACTTAGCTTCTCCTATGACCTCCCCTTCATAGTTTAGAAAATCAAGTGCTGCTACCTGAGAATTGACGTACTCCTTGAAAGCCAGATCATGGAAGCGGCCTGCTAAAATGATGTTAAACCTGCCGGCAAAGGAAGAGTTTAGCCGCTTGCCCGCATCTATCAGATCAACCACCCCTTTGGTTTGCCTGATTGATCCGATGTAAAGAAACGTGATCTTGCCATGATCTGAAGGAAGCTTTTTAGTGGGGTCGCAGTTGTCTTCAATCCCATTGGGGATGACTACATTCCGTTCAGATTTTATAAATTCTCCGTCAGGTGGGTTTAATAGGGATAGCGTTATACTTATTTTCGGATGATAATACGCCAGCCTGAACAGACCTTTTTCAAGTAACGTAAGGTGCTGATAACACTGTGACAGTCCAGCAGATCTAAAGTGAAAAATCGTTTGACGAAACAGCCACCTAGAAGGTATCAGAAGAATAAAATCCTTGTACAAGCTTACCCTTTGTCCTCCTGAGGGCATATAATAAAGCGTATCACTCCCATACCTGAATTTATCTGCGACCACCCTAAGAAGGGAAGAGAATATTCTAAGCAGCTTGATCAGCTTGAATTTGCCAACCTCTTGCATGGTTTCCGATAGCTGAATCTTAGTATGAAAAAGTTGAGCATTTTTATACTTCCCCCTCAAAAACCTTTCGGTAGATATCGCTTGTCCATGATAGGGCGGAGGCACTTGACCTACAACCAGCACGTTACGAACCTTCCCGAGCATGTGTATCAAGTTGAGTGCAACAAATTAAGAAAGTAAAGACCAGAGGTAAACTCATGAAACTAAAGAGGAGGCTGTTGCCCACTCCTGCCAGGAGCACCCCCACGAACAACATCGCATAGCGGTCATTAAGTCTTCTAAAAACATAGTAAACAAAACCAAAGCACATAATAAAGACTGGCGCTCCATACAGTAGCAAAATGTTGAAGAAGGTATTGTGAGGATTGGTCGTAAGGTGCCCCCAAGGCATAACCTCAAAACGATCTGTGACACCAAAGCCAATGAGCTTTTCCAAAATATCTGAAGACTGATAAATATTTAACATTTCTAGCCACAACGATGCTCGGCCAGTCAAGAATAAATCGAAAAGCAGTAAACCTGTTTGACCAAAAAACATCTTAACAAAAACCGGGGTGACGAACAAAAGGAATATTGCGCACAACCCCAGAAAGTCAGTAAGGGGCGTTTTTATCACTTTTCTTATGTAGTAAATGCTCAGTGCCCCAAAAATAACCAGGTAGGGAGACGCCCGAAAAGTGAAAAAAGCGGCCAGGAAAGAGGCTACTATAAAGAAACGCCGATACTTGCCTTTGTAGAAAAATAAATTGATCAACAGCGTAACTGCTGCATAGGCATCAATGGAAGCAGTAGAACCGAACAAACCAATTAGTGTGTTTAATCTTCTTCCCAGAAACTCTAATTCGAAGATGTTCTTTGTTCTGCCGATAGGCAAAATGTCCAGATAAACCATCAGCGACAAGAATAAATAGATGATAAACACGAGGTTGTACGTCCTAAAAAAAAGGCCAACCCTATCGCCTGCATAATACGCCTTTATCAATGCAAAAGCTGCAGGTAGAAAAAGAAGGAAAATATAATTCTGAAAAAAGAACTTGTAATAAACAAGACCAAGAATCACACAAAAAAAGAAAGTGAAAGAAAGTAGTATGTTCACCCATGGAACCCGGTGTGTACGTCTTATCTGCTCGATGAAAACGATATAGGTAATGGCTGTTAAGAGAACGATTTCTAAATAGTAGATGGGTCTGGTAAAAAAACTCAAATAACCCAGTACAAATGAAATCAGGCAAGTAACAAGAACCCATCGGTTTAGGAGTGGCGTGTTTGCTTCGGTGGTATTATTAATACGGGTTTCGAGCTTTTCCAATATTCTGGCGCGTTACGACGATTTCCGGACAGTCCGAAGATACAAAACCGCTAATTGACTTGATATACATCTACGTTCATCTGCCTAAGTACCCCAATTACATCTTCAAATTGAGCATAAAGCTCTCTATCCACATACGCCTCTGTTTTGAGTTGTGGTAAGATACATTTGATATTGAGCAAAGCAGACGAGACAAACCCGCAAACAAAATAGGGTCGGTCTGCCATAGACAGTATGTACACCTCAATTGGCACATCAATCATATTGACTTTCAATTTCAACTTGTCCTGAATTAAGCTCAGCTTCACAGCGTCTTCTCCCCGATGAGGGATATACTCCCAGGAGACTTCCTTATGTTGATCGATAGTATGTCTTAGAAGATTAATATAATTCTCCTCCGACTGCATCCCCAACTCAGCAGTCTTTGCGCCAATAATGATACCTTTTGTCTGGCTTACACGAGCATCTGCGAAAGCTGATGAAAGAAAGCGGTAGCTGTTTTTGTACACCTTACAGTTCTTGCTATCAGGGAAGTCGAATACTGTGAAGAGGCTTAAGTCATATGGCTTGCCCCCTCTGATTCCCAATAGGGTCGACGCGGCAAATTTTATCCACTTTTCTACTTCTCCCTTTTTAGGTAGTCGATTCTGTGATATATAGTTATTATACATTCTGATGGTAGCGGCTCCATCATCCAGCAGCACGGACTCCTTAGCAGGAATAGCATCTAGGTACTTCACAAAGTTGTCCATCCTGTAATCACCAATATAAATTCCCTGAACCTCAACACTAAACGACATGATCCGTCTAATGATCAGGTAGTGAATCAAAAACTGGGGACGCCTATCCTTGCGAACCCGAATGATTGCGAACCACGAATGCAGGTTTAGCAAACTCTCAATTTGCTTGTTGTTCTGTTCATTTGCCTCATAGTTGATTACTAGTATACAATGCGACAAAGAGAAGCTGTGTACTGCCTCGATTGCGTTTAGCAGTTGAAGAGGGGATTTGACTAAGAATATATTCACACTAAATTTTTGAATAGCACTTTATCAAAAGCAAACCACGGTAAGTCGGTGTATTTCAAAGTGAATACCAAAGACAAAATCATTAACATAAACATTGCTACCAAGGTCGCCCACGCCACGCCTAAGAGGCCCAGTTGCTCTATTAGAACATAGTTCAGGCCCAGGTTAGTTATGGCCGATATTATCGTTATAGTAGAAATAAGCCTATTTCGCTTTTGAAAGAAAAGTGGCATTGAAAAAATCTTATACATACCTAAAAAGACATATGAAGAGGCTATAATGGGTACATAGGTGCTCGATTGAACGTACTCACTCCTTATGAATTGGAAAAAGTAGGGACTTACAAGAGAAACGAAAAGGGCTGCCAATATTAAAATGACTATAAAGGCATAGCCTATTCTTACGAGTGTGATGTTAGAAGTTATAGTAGGGTTCTTTAGCCTTTTAAAATAATAGGGTTGAAGCGTATCACTCATAGCTGCCTGCAACAACATCACGGCCATACCCACTTGATAGCCTGCCACATATACGCCTAGTTTGTTTGCTCCGAGGTATGCATTGACGAAGTATATGTCTGACTTTTCAATTATCAAAGCTGATACACCATGTGCTACCAGTGGGATGCCCAACCAGAACAACTCCACACCACGGTTGAAACTCAACCTTCTGATTATAAGTCCATTTTTGAAAAGTAAGTATGCGCCGAGCAATGCTGCCAGAAACAATCCCAAGCCATAGCCAGCCAGTCGCCCTTCTACCTCCCAGCCAAATAGTGCTACAAGTATGATCGAGCCGCCTAGGTTAATCGTCGTATTAGACAACTGCACAAGCCCAAAGTGAATTGGCTTCTCAAGATTGCGCAGGGTAACTCCCGATACCTGAATCACAAAAAATAATATTCCCATCAGGGGAATACTGTAAATCCAAAAGGGGTCGACACGTAGATACATGGCAATAGCCTTTTCAAAAGTCACTATTACGATAAGTAGTAGTGCCGAAAACAGCACGGGCATTATCCATGAAGATGTGAGATAGGTTCTAAACTCACTTAGTGACTTCTGATGAAAATACAGCTGTACAATATTAGTCACGCCAAGCACACCGATCATTCTGGTAACCCCAACAGTGGTCACAAACAAATGGGCTATACCATATTGCTGCGGATCTAAGTAATAAATGAGAATAGGCAGGAGCAAGAAAGGAACCAAGCCGTTGAGCAGGGTGCTTGTTGTATAAATTCCAAAAGAGCGGATAAGACCCGGCTTATTCATTATCATGGCTAATGAAACTTCTTCTCGCTTTTTAATCTATTGTAGTGTTCAACATCCCTCGTCTTGAATTGCTTAGCCGGATTTCCCCCGACAATTGCGAATTTTGGGACTGACCTAGTCACCACACTGCCTGCTTGGACAATGCACCCCTCCCCTAGATGCACTCCAGGCAGCAATATCACCCGAGAACCGAGCCACACATTGTCTTCTATGATGGTTTCTTTAACAAGATAGGTGCTATCGTAGGGTATGGCTGTACCCTTGTCATAGTTATGATTATCGGTAAGTATGATACATTCCTCCCCACAATGAAAGTTATCGCCTATTGACACGGTCCCATTGCCTCTTATCTTCATACCATTGAAGTTCACATTGTTCCCAAGTGACGTGTGTCCCGTGACTGACGAGTATTTGTTGACATGAAGTATGGGCCCTGCACACCTGGCCTGTCGGCGAACCCTCATGGTAAATATCCGCCTAAGAAGTACTCTTATCAGCATTGGCTATTAATTCAGCGATTGACCAGTCAAACGAAGTATCAATATCGACAGAATATCTTTCATCCATCTCATACTTCTTGATTCGCGGTAGCTTGAGAGTGCCTTCACGCAGGAGAGACTCTGTACGAATGACGTAGATAGAACCATTGTACTCGTATACGGCCGGAGCTTCCTGCCTCTTTGTAATGTTCGCTTCTTTAGATAGCGAAAGAAAGCCCTGAGCATCTTCTTCGAAAAGGTTGAAGTAGGGGTTGGCCTTGCTTGATTTAACACTTACCACCATGTCCACATCTGGATTCATAAGATCAAACGCTTCCTGCACATGCTCCGTATTACGAAATGGAGAAGTTGGCTGAAGTAAAATGACATATTCATATGTCTTTCCGATTTCACGATAGTGACTAAGGGCATGCGCTATTACCTGATAAGAGCTTGCACTATCACTGGCCAACGCTGATGGACGTACAAATGGGACCCTTACTCCCAGAGATTCTGCTATTGATATGACCTGTGGATCGTCTGTACTTATACAAATACTATCATTAGATGTGAGTCTCTGTGCTAACTCAATAGAGTATTGAATCAGCGGCTTATTATTTAACCTTTTTACATTTTTACCAGGAAGGCCTTTGCTTCCCTTTCTTGCAGGAATAAGGAATAATACCTCTTTCAAAAGCGTATATAGTTAATATCGTCCTGGGCTTTTTTATAATCCTCCGGGCTGCCAATATCCAGCCAATACCCCGTCATCGGATAAGTGATCACTTCTTTGCCCATATTAATCAGAGACTCCATAAAATCGGTGGCATTGTAAAAAGTGCCGGTGGGAATCTCGGAGATTACATCTTTTTTCATCAGATAGATGCCTGCATTGGCATAATAGGTATAGGTTGGCTTTTCCTTGAAGCTCTGGATTTTGCCCGATTTTGTCTCCAGCACGGCATATGGTACATCCACTTTATAAGGTACAGACACCACGGAAAAATCAGCTCCTCTCTTTTGAAAATCCAAGAAAAAATTCTCGTAATCCATATTAGTTAAGATATCCGAGTTGGTGAGTAAAATGTAATCATGCTGCCACTCGTTGATCAAAGTGATAGCCCCAATAGTGCCCAGAGGCTCCTTCTCATGAATATACTTAACACGCAAGTTCTTCTCTTTGCCATCTCCAAGGTAGTCCTCAATCTGACCTGCCAGATACCGCACACTTATCCAAAAGTCATCAATACCATAGGCAGCTAACCGGTCTATATTATGAGCAATGATGGGTTTTTCACCTACCGGCAACAAAGGCTTAGGTATCTGATCCGTAAGAGGTTTAAGTCGAGCACCTCTTCCTCCAGCCATCACCAAGGCATCCACGGGAAGGTAGGATTTCAGATGACGAAGGTTAATCACATTGACAACCTTATTAGTTTTGTCAACTACGGGTAGAATATTGATGTTCTGGCTTCTTAGCTCTATGATGTAGCCCAAGTCATAGTCACCTTTCAGGATATATTTTGGATTAGTCTGAACAAAATCAAGTATCCCGGCATCCAGAGACAAGTTGCGCATCAGGCCTCTCCGAATGTCGCCATCGGTTAACGATCCAATTAGCTTTCCATTAGCTGATACTACAAATAGTATGGCATTGGACGCTAAACGATCCAATGCAGGAAGTGCATCACGTATCGTACTCGATTCACTGATTAAGTGTTCATGAAAATGCTTTATCATAACAGTTGATCCAATACCTTCATGATTTTCAAAGATGGGGACTCCTGAAAATAAACATTTTCACCTTCATAGACGCCCCTTTCGAGTAGATCCTCGACGAGTGGGATGATTTGTCCTTTGTCAAATGACACATTGAATGTGTTTTTGCTAGTCATTCTGCCCTTCTGTCTGTCGCCCAAATCAATCACATACTTTCCGAAGCTTGCTGCTTCGATAATACCACTCGAGGTGTTACCTAACAAAAGCCTACTCCACTTCATAGCTGAGAAATAGGACTGTCGTCCAAAATTCTCGACAAGCACAATGCGCTTCGGGTACTTTAGTGCAAGGTTTTGAAAAGCTTTCCTATAGAGACTTCCGTTGGTATCAGCATTGGGCATGGTGATTACGAGTTGATAGTTCTTGGAAAGCTCTTCCAGCGTACTTGAAAAAACCAGAGAATACTCGGTGTTTTTTTCGTATGATTTAGTCTCTGGATTGACAGTGATCAGTATTGTTGGTATATCAAAGTCAATCTTCCACTGCTCCAACATCCGGGTCTTATCCAATAGTTGCATGTGCTCGATTCCGTCAAGACTGAGCGCGCCTGAATTATATATCTGATCACTTCCGGTAAGCTCCGCTACCTTATTGGCATAGCTGTCAGTAGATACAAAATGTATATCACTGGCATGTGAGATAGCGTGTCGAAATATATTGTCAATAGCACCAAGTGTGGTTTCACCTCCATGAATATGTGCGACTCGTATACCGAACGCAGTGCTGGCATAAACTGCGGAGAACATTTCAAACCGATCTCCCAGTGCAAAAACAAGATCAAAGTCATCTCCATTGGAAGCCCAAAAATCTGAAAAACACGCCATTGTCTTAGCCATTGAGCTAGCTATTCCGTAAGGTGTATCATCTTCGAGCAAGGAATCAATTTTGTGCTTGACATCAAAGCCATCACGCTCGATTTCGTCAAGCGTATGCCCATAGTTTGCTGACAAATGAGTACCAAAGACTATTAATTCTAGTTTATAATTCTGGCTCTCGGACAGCCTCTTAAGCAGTGGCAAATAAATACCATAGTCTGCCCTGGAGCTCGTAAGTACACCTATCGTTCTCATATCAGGTCGCCATATGTCAATTTGTGTCCTTCGACAAGATGTTCCTTGATGCATTTACCTATAACGTCATTCACTTCCATTGGAGAAATGCCATCACCCGGCCGGAGCATGACCAAATCAGCTTCCTGGATCTTATGTCCTACAGGCAAGTTCTTGTTGATATGAATGCTCTTTCTAGCTATCTGTAAGTTCTTTGATTCGCTTATCGACGGCACTTTTCGTCCGTTACCAGATATTGCCTGTTCAATGTTACGAATGCTCGTCACCATAGCTTTCAGCTCGCCTGGTTCGAGTGATGCTTTGTGGTCAGGGCCAGGTAAGTCACGGCTAAGAGTAAAGTGTTTTTCAATGACGGACGCACCTAAGGCCACAGCTGCAATGGGCACTTCTATTCCTAATGTATGATCCGAGTACCCCACCTTTACGTCTAATGACTCTTGGATGGTCTTCATGGCTAACAGGTTCACATCCATCATCGGCGTGGGATATTCCGTGTTGCAGTGCAATACGGTAACGTCATCTCTCGTCAAAGTCCCTGAGGTGAGTACCCCTAAGGCGTCTTTTATTTCTGCCAGTGTAGACATTCCTGTAGAAAGAATCACCGGTAGCCCAAATTCCGACAGCTTTTTCAAATAGGGGTAGTTGGTGATCTCGCCACTCGGGACTTTGAAAAATGGGAAACCCAGCGCTCTTAGGTAATCCAAGCCTGTGAGGTCAAATGCAGTTGAAAAAAAGGTTACGTCCTTGCTTTCGCAATACTGTACCAGGTAACTGTGCTGATCTTTGGAAAGCTCCAGAGCCTTCAACATTGAGAATTGGGATTCTTCTTTGTCGCCAATGTTTCTGGACTGATAGTCAGCCTTCTTAGCGGATGCAGACACTAAGGTCTTGGCCTCAAATGTTTGGAATTTTACATAATCTACTCCTGCCTCAGCGGCCACATCAATGAGCTGCCTGGCCATCTCCATGTCGCCATTGTGGTTTACTCCGGCCTCTGCTATTATGGTTACTTTATTAATCACGGCTTTTTCATTGCTGGTACTCCTAGCCAGCGCTCTTTTGTTGGGACATCAGTTAGTACTACTCCTCCTCCTCCTATCACTGCTCCATCTCCTATCTTAACTCCCTGCTTGATCACGGCCCCCGCTCCAATAAAACACATCTCACCAATTAAAACCTCTCCACAGACCACTGCCCCGGGTGCTATGTGCGAGCCACTACCTACAACCACGCCATGCTCGATAATCGCTCCTGAATTGATTATAGCATCCTGTCCAACTTCCGCTAGTGGGTTGATAATCGCTCCTCTCGCAATAAAAGCACCAGCATGGATAATCGCCATATCCGAAACCAAACTATCCTTGTGTACCACACTACATATTTTGAACCCTTTAGCTCTAAGCAGTTGAGCGGACCTCCTTCTGATGACATTGTCTCCAATACCCAGTAATATTTGGTCAAATCCACTTGTTTCCGGAGAGATCAGGTCGACCTCTCTACCGAGAAAATCCAGTTGATAAGGGTTCTCCTGTTTGCGCTCCAACTCCAAATAACCCTTTAGCCTAGTGGCGTTGGATAATGCTGCTTCTGCCACGACAAGAGCATGACCTGAATATCCTAACAGTGCCGCGTATTCTTTATGCTCTGACACTACTGGGTATATTTACAATCCTGTCAGCCAGAAACCTGCTATTCTCCAAACCATCGTGAGTGCTATCTGCATACATGCTTAGAGAAGTCATCAAGTTCCAAATGGGTCTCGTCATTACTCCTTGTTGATTGCTCTCATTTAAGAATTGATCGCGTTCATCCTTATTGGCAAATTGAATTGCATTGAGCCAATAGTTAGATGTTGTTCCAGACCTTTCTGATTTAAAAACAATTTCTTGTTTTTTAAAGAATGAGAGATAATCAGACGCCAGCTCTCTTTTGTTGTCCACAAACGATGGCAATACTTCGAGTTGTGCACAAGCCAAAGCAGCGTTGAGGTTTGGCATACGGTAGTTGTAGCCTATCTCGTCGTGCTCAAAAGCCCAAGGATGAGCAACCTTAGCCTGCGTGGAAAGATGCTTGGCCTTTTTTGCTAAAGTACTGGAATTGGTAACAATCGCCCCACCACCACCACACGTGATGGTCTTATTGCCATTGAAACTAAGCGTTCCCATCAGTCCAAACTTCCCTGTGTGAGTACTATTGATATAGCTACCTAGAGACTCAGCTGCATCTTCTACTATCGGAATGTGCCACTCATCGCAAATTTCCTTTAATCGTTCTACCCGACATGGGAGCCCGAAAGTGTGCATAGGCACGCAAGCTGCTACTCTACGACCGGAGTGGCGATTGAAAGCCCGGTCACCTCGTAGTACGACATTCGTTTTGAGATAAGATTCAATTGCGTCCGCCGACAAACCCATTGTATCCAGATCTACGTCTACAAATGTAGGCTTAGCACCCGTATAGCTGATCACATTGGCGGTAGCTACGAATGTCAGTGCCTGCGTCAATACCTCATCTTCCCTTTTAACCCCTGCCAACAAGAGGGCTAAGTGCAAGGCCGCAGTGCCATTTACCATCGCCACAGCATGCTTTGTCCCAGTGTACTCCGCCAGCTTTACCTCAAAGTCATCAACGTATCGACCTACTGATGACACATAGGTAGAGTCAATTGCATCAAGAACGTATTTCCTTTCATTTCCCTGAAAGCGAGGTTCATGGAGTGGGATGAACGGAGTATCTGGAAACTTTGATTTGATGAAATCTATTATAGGTTGAAAATCAGACATTATAAATATCTGTTTTATACTTAGCTAAGTTCTGGGTTTCAGCAAACCATTGTATGGTCTCTTCGAGACCTTCCTCCAGTGAGTAGGTTGGTCGCCATGAGGTGTGTTTTTTAATCTTATCATTTGCCCCAAATAACCTGAACACCTCGCTCTTCTCTGGCCTCAAACGCTGATCATCAGTGATAATCTCAGCATTGGGATTAATTTGATTAATGATCGCGCGAGCGAGATCACCAATGGATATTTCCGATTGTGTGGCAATATTGACATCCTGACCAATTAGCTCATCATTGGCCTGTATGGCCAAAAATCCCGCCACAGTGTCTTTGACGTACACGAGATCCCGTGTAGGCGTAGTGTCACCCAGCTTGATCGACTCTTTTCCTGCTAAGAGCTGAGATATAATAGTAGGTATAACCGCCCTTGCTGATTGTCTCGGACCATAAGTGTTGAATGGCCTCACGATGGTCACTGGCAGGTTAAAGCTTCGAAAAAAAGACTCTGCCATGTGATCCGCACCAATCTTCGTGGCTGAGTATGGAGATTGTCCCTGTTTTGGGTGGCTCTCAGTGATCGGCACAAACTGTGCTGTGCCATATACCTCTGATGTAGAAGTCACCAAAACCCTTGCCGTACCCAGATCCTTTGCAGCCTGAAGCACATTCAGGGTTCCCTTAATATTAGTGTCGACATAGGAGTCCGGAGAGTGATAGCTAAAAGGAATGGCAATTAATGCTGCAAGGTGATAGACCGTTTCGATCCCTTCCATTGACTTTCGAACACCATTTGGGTCGCGGATATCACCTGTAAATACATCAATCTGATCAAGTACCTGTTTGTCCAACGTATCAAGCCAACCCCAACTATTAAATGAATTGTAGTAGCAAAATGCACGAACATCATGCCCTGAAGCCACGAGTAGTTCTGTCAAATGACTACCAATAAAGCCATCGGCTCCCGTTACCATTACTTTAGACATCTTGAAAAGTTTTTCTCATTTCCAGGTATACGTGCTTCAAATACGCCACCGTAGCGAAAAGTGTCAGACCCAAAATGACCAGGCCTACTAATATAAACAGTCGCCTTGGGCCACTTTTTTCTACGGGAACAACTATAGGCGAAATCTTACTGAACTGGACTGACTGCCTCAGGATTGACATTTTGATTTGTTCAATTTCTGAAGATACGCTTCTATAAATTTCATATGCCAGCTCTGCCTCATACTCAAGTTTGTTTAGCCTAACCTGAAATAATTGGGAGGAAATATTTCTATTCTGATCAACAAAAAGCGCCAATTCACGCTGGCTGATGTCGTGCCTTTCCTTGCTTATTTCGAATGTCTTTTGGATATACTCGAGGTTTTTGACAAGTTTCTTAGTCTTATACTCGTACAACTTTTGATGTAACACGTTCACTGTAATCTCGAGCAGCTCACTGGACAATATAGGATCGGTCGATTCTATCGCCAAACTTACTGATCCGTCGATTTCGCTAACCTCCACTGTTATGTGATCTCTCAAGTTTTCAAGTAACTCGATTCTTTCTCGGTTATAGTAGACCACTTCCTGTCCCAATTGCGATTGCTCGACTGGTTCAAGGTTAGAGAATATGCTCCTGATGGAGTTGATCAGCTGACTAATTCCCTTGAAGGTTTTTTCAGTTAGGCTGCTTTTATACCCCCCATCGTAATAGAAGCTAGCATATGACTGATACTGGGCATAGGTCAGTGGAGACCTACTGAGGGTATCCAGAAAGGGATAATTATAGACAAACTTCTCATATAGCTCCGGTGAAATACCATTATCGTCGAGCTTTAAATTGCCCAACCCGGCGATTGAACCAAATTTATCCAGGAGGGACCCATCCATCTCATTGCCTTCGGGCAAAAGAGTGGTGGATGCTTTATATTGATTTGGCATGCTGAAGCCAATAATCAAACCCAAGATAGCCCAGATCACTACTGTGACAATCAGCGCTTTTCTTTTAGCTCTGACAAAGTCCAATATCTGTGCAATCGTGATTTCCTGCATTGCTTAAGGGTGTCCTGAACTATTCTATTATCAATTTATTCTTTCAAACTTACAAGCACATTCAAAAATTGAATACGCTCTATCAATTTGTGGTAAGATTGTTAATAATTAGGGCAATGGTACCCAGCCCACTTGCAATAGCTACTATTTCTGTTGGGCTTAGCTTTCTTTTTTCCGGTTTCTTAGGAATGAATATTTCAGCACCAGGTTCAATATCAGGATAGCTGTTAATGCCAAGAAATGATTTAGTTCTCGACACGCTCCCATTAGCATAAACCACGTATGCTTTTCCCCTTTTTGCCTCATCTGTAAACCCTCCGGATTGGGAAACAAAGTCCTTAAAACTGTAAATATCATCATATCTCACAGTAGATGGATACAACAGCTCTCCCTGTAGCCGGACAGTCTCAAGTTGCTTCGGTATACTAATAATATCACCTTCTTGTAGTATTAGGTCATATTTGGAACCAGGGTTCTTCAAAATATTCTTTAAATCAATCCCTATAGACTCGCGCTCTTTCACACGCACATTTCTCAATAAAGTGTCCTGATCCTGGAGAATTTCGAACGCCTCCCTTTTCAATTGAGATGCAGCATCTGTTTCTCCGCTTTCAGAGTTCGTACTTGTTGTAACCCCTAGATCATTGATGTCAAGGCCTTCACTTTTAGCATCTCTCTTTGCTTGAAGTAATTGTCGGGCTTCTTCTCTTTTTTCTTCTGGAGATTTATAAAACTCCGTCCTTCGGATTAGCGTCGCACCGTCTTCATAGGCATAAGGAGTAAGCCCACCTGCACGTAGCACAACATCAGAAATTCGCTCTATTCTCTTTTCCAGAGCATATTTCCCCGTGTTCATTACTTCACCTTCGATTTCCACTATTACCTGCTCTTTGTAGCCAGCGGACTGCCGCACCAACACCAGATCAAAGGGCGCTAGGCGAAAGACACTTGCCCCATCCCCGAGCTCAAGATCCTTGCGGATAGGTATGGAAGTGACCTGAGAAATGACTGATATATCTCCGTTATCGATTATTCTTCGCGCCACCTCAATAGACGAGTTTGAAGCTGATGCCTTTAATCCTCCGGCCAGCGTAACAAGGTCTTCAACGGTCAGGTTATCAACATAGGAGTATTGACCCGGCTTATTGACTTCTCCTTCAATGCTCACAATACGCGTTTCAGAGAGGTCAAAAATTGAACTTACCTTCACGAAATCCTCGGCCTTTAGTAATGGATCATCAACAGCCCCCTCCATCAGATCACCCAGGTGTACCGACAAACTCGTCAAGGTGAAGTCCTCATTCTGTCTGATAATGATGGCCCTACCTTTGAAGGCATCTTCTCTTAGGCCTCCAGCTACTGAGATCAACGACTTTAGCGTCAAGCCTTCAGTGATTTCATACTCGCCGGGTCGATTGACAGCACCTTCTATGATGGTTCTATTTAAAAAGAAATTCCTGATTGGCTCAATCATGATTTCATCACCATTCTGCATTTGGGCGGTACTGAAATCCTCCTGCCTTACGGTGGAAATTGATCGCCGCTGAGCACCTTTTCTCGAAATATTTATGACTTCTTTGTACGCCCGCTCGCTAAACCCACCGGCAAACCTCAATACGTCCCCTAGCGTTTCTCCTGGCTTCAGCTCATAAATGGCCGGCCGCTTTACTTCTCCATCTAACACTACACGATTGAGGTAGGGTCTTATCAGAATGACATCCTCGTCTTGAAGTTTAAACTGCTGGTTGATTTTACCATCGATAAGTCCTTCATAGAGATCCACTGACTTCAGGACTTTCCCTTCCCTTAACACATCCACCTTGCGCAATGATCCGGTCTCCGTAGGACCACCAGCATAGTAGAGGGCGTTGAAAATTCCCGATAGGGAAGAGGTAGTATATGTGCCTGGTTGCAGGACCTCACCTACGACGATCACTTTGATACTCCTCAGCTGGCCTAAACTAATCTGAGCAAAGGTGTTCGGCGGATTGCCTCCGTAAGATTTCAGTCCAGCATAGATATTGGACAGTCGGGCTACAATTTTATCTTTGGCCATTTCTATGGACAAGCCTGAAAGGTACAAAGGCCCCAGGTTTGGGATTAGAATGTTGCCGTCCGGACTAATGATCTCCTGATAACTCTGCTCAGAGGCACCATATATATCGATGATTACCTCATCTCCTGGGCCCAAGGTATAGTCTTTAGGAGTAGGGATATTTACGCTAGGTTGAAAATTGATGTTGGAATTTCGAAAAATGGAGAGGCCAAAAATTTCAAGTTCATCATCTTTAAGAGAGTCTGGTAAAATTAACTGCTCAAAGAATGCGAACTGATCCTGTTCCATATCGTCCAGAGGATCTTCTCTTAGCCTGTTAAGTTCGTTCGGATCACGAGATTCTGTGTCGTTGCTACCTCGGGTTTTCAAATTAAGGATTCTCGTCCTCAATTTGGCAATCTCCGAGCTACTCATACCTCGTTGCTTAGCTAAGATCTCCAACTGTTGTTGGCTTAAGCCACTCTCCTCCACTTTTTCGAGAAACTCTAGTACCTGATCATCTGTGAGATCATCGACTCTTACCTGGCTCAGGTTATCAATTGATGGGGCTTGACTTGTCTGAGCATTCACAGACATGTGTGCTGTAGTTATCAAGCAACAGAGCAGGAAAGCCTTAACAATTATGTTTTTCCTCATAAATTAAGCGCAAAGATATAAGTATTGGCGAATTCCCAGACTACACTGCCCTTACCAGAAAATGCGGGTTTAGCAAATTCTCTTTATTGTATCTAACCTCTACTTGACCAGCCTTATGGTAAACATTAGCACCGGCACCTTTTATCACAGCATGTGCTGCCGCTGTATCCCACTCCATAGTAGGTGCGTATCGGGGGTATACGTCTGCAGCTCCTTCACCTACCAGCAATATTTTTAACGAACTGCCCATAGAGACTAACTCTGGCTCGACTAAAGTGTCAATATATGATTGTGTCTCTTCATTTAAATGCGATCTCGACGCAACTACTTTTATACCTTGTTTGCTCGGGTCAAATGACGCGGCTGAAATAAGTTTTACTTCATCTGCTCCTGCTTTCTTATAGGCGCCCTTATCAGGACTAGACCAGTACAACCAGTCCAAAACAGGTGCATATACTACCCCTGCAATAGCCTCTATTCCTTTAATCAATGCAATGTTGACGGTGAACTCGCCATTCTTTTTAATGAATTCTTTAGTACCATCCAGTGGGTCAACCATCCAGAAGTATTCCCATGATTTTCTCTCTTCATAATCAATGGATTTACCCTCTTCGCTTAGAATGGGAAGACCTGTTTCTTTAAGCCCTTTGACGATGACATCATGAGCAGCCTTATCAGCAAGTGTGAGAGGTGAGTTGTCTGATTTTAATTCTGCTCCAAAGTCAGCCGAATGATATACTTCCAGTATTGCCCCGCCTGCATCCACTGCTGCCTTCTTTGCAACATCAATAAGTAGTTGATAGTCCAATGTCATATGATCATTCCCGCTGCGACGGTTTCATGTGTATTGTCATCTATCAGTATTATGCTTCCGGTTGACCTGTTTTTGCGGTAGCTGTCAATCAATAGTGGCTTTGTCGTGCGCAGCTTGACTCTGGAGATGTCATTCATGCCTATGCTCTTGTCCTCCTCCAGCCTATGAAGTGTGTTGATATCAACTTTGTAGTAGATCTCTTTGATAATCGCCTTGGCTTCATTTGAAGTGTGCAATATCGTATACTTCGCTCTTGGCAATGGCCCTTTTTGGTTCAGCCAACAAAGCATGACCTCTATATCCTGTGTCGGTTGTGCAGTGTTGTTGGCCCTAACGACCATGTCTCCCCGACTGATATCAATATCATCTTCTAATGTCAGTGTAACAGACATAGGAGCAAAGGCTTCTTCCAACTTTCCGGTAGGAGAATCTATGGCCTTAATGCGTGATGTTAGTCCTGAAGGCATAGCCATTACCTCATCTCCCGGCTTAAAAATACCTCCCGCAATCCTCCCTGCGTATCCGCGATAGTCATGATACTCATCTGAATGCGGTCTTATCACTGTCTGAACCGGAAAACGACAGTCGATGTGGTTGTAATCACTGCCGATATGTATCGTCTCCAAGGTGTAGAGCAGGGTGGCGCCCTCATACCAATCCATATTAGTGGACTTATTGACTACATTATCCCCCTTTAATGCACTAATAGGGACGAAGCGAATGTCTTTGATGTCGAGCTTCGCTGCAAACTGCTCGTAGGTTTCTCTGATGTTCTCAAAAACCTGCTCATCATAATCCACCAGATCCATCTTGTTGATACAAACAATGATATGCGGAATCTGAAGCAGGGAGGCAATAAAACTGTGGCGGCATGTCTGCTCTACTACCCCCTTACGGGCGTCAATAAGAATTAGTGCAAGATTGGCGGTAGAAGCGCCAGTCACCATGTTTCTTGTGTACTGTATATGCCCCGGCGTATCCGCAATGATGAACTTCCTCTTAGGTGTCGCAAAATATCTATAAGCGACATCAATAGTAATGCCCTGCTCACGCTCATCCTTGAGCCCATCTGTCAAGAGGGAAAGATCAATATGCTCAAGCCCTCTTTTCTTACTTGTGCTCTCTACAGAGTCCAGCTGATCCTGAAATATTGATTTGGAATCATAGAGTAACCTTCCAATCAATGTGCTCTTGCCATCATCAACACTGCCTGCTGTAGTAAATCTGAGCAGTTCCATGTCTAAGTAAGTATTGGCTTGGGCCGTTGGCTCTTGGCTGATCATAATGCTTTATTTATTCGTAGATAATTTACTTCTTAAGGCATTTAGCTGCCTGCATGCTTTATCGATTTTTGTAATTGAATCGGTCAATAGTTCATCGGAGAGCAACTCTATTTTATTGCTAATAATTAGTTGTGTTTTGAGCTCAAACGCGGAACCTAGCGCAATTTCCAGAAATCGTCCAAAGTCTTTTTCAGAGGTTCTACTACACCCCTCGGCAAAATTCGATGCTACAGAAACTGCGGACCTCCTAAGCTGGCTAGTCAAACCAAACTTCTCTTCCGCAGGAAAAGAACCTGTCAATTTGTAGACCTCCACAGAGATGTTTATGGCATCTTTCCAGATATCGTATTTAGTATAATCTCTCATTTATTTAGCCAAAGGCCTCAGCCAAAAGCTATTAAAAGTATCCTTCCTTCTTTCTGTCCTCCATTGCTGTATCGGATCGTTTATCATCTGCACGATTGCCACGCTCCGTTTGTCTTGCCGCTGATACCTCGCCGACTATTTTTTCAAGCGTGTCTGCTTCCGATTCGATCCCTCCCGTGATTGTAATATCTCCAAGAGTTCTAAAGCGCACCATTTTCTTCACAACCTCCTCTCCTTCTCTAAGCTGAAGGAAGTCTGAATTTGGCAACCAGGTGTTATTTCTCCAAACAACTTCACGCTCATGGGCTATGTAGAGTGAAGGTATGGCTATGTTTTCCATCAGGATATATTGCCATATGTCCATCTCCGTCCAGTTGCTGATCGGGAATACTCTGAAATGCTCACCAGTATGGTGCTTCCCGTTAAAAATATTCCAGAGCTCTGGTCGCTGATTTTTAGGATCCCACTGGCCAAACTCATCTCTGTGAGAGAAAAAACGCTCTTTTGCTCTGGCCTTTTCTTCATCCCGGCGAGCTCCACCCATTAGCGCATCAAACCCTTCTCTTTCAACCGTATCCAAAAGCGTGGTAATCTGCAGCCAGTTTCTGCTTGCGTCTTTACCTCGCTCTTCTCGCACTCGGCCATCATTGATAGATTCCTGAACACTTCCCACTACGAGGTTAGCTCCCAGTTTTTTGATCAAATTGTCTCTAAAGGCGATTGTCTCAGGGAAGTTGTGACCTGTATCAATGTGCACTAAAGGGAAAGGAATCTTCGCAGGCTCAAAAGCTTTGCTCGCAAGGTGTGTGACCACAATACTGTCCTTTCCTCCTGAGAAAAGAATACCTGGGTTTTGAAATTGAGAGAAAACCTCTCTGATTACATATATAGATTCCGCCTCAAGTTCTCTGAGGTGGGTGAGATTGTACTTACTCATACTTATTGCTTTATTCGCTTTATGACTTGATCAAAAACCTGGTCAACACAGTCGTCCAGTGATGACGTCACCGTATTTACTATCAAATCCGGATGCATGGGTCTTTCGAACGGAGAATCTATTCCAGTGAAGTTCTTGATTTCTCCTTTTCTCGCTTTCTTATAAAGGCCTTTGACATCCCTTTTTTCACATTCTTCCAGTGGGCAATCAACAAAAATTTGAAAATAGTTGTCCGCTCCTACGATTTCTCTAACCAGTTCTCTTTCCTTTTCAAATGGGCTGATAAATGCGGTAATCACCACAGTACCAGCGTCAACAAACAATCGGGCTACCTCTCCAATCCTACGGATGTTTTCAACTCTGCCATTGTCATCAAAACCCAGGTCTTTGTTCAGCCCACTTCTAATATTGTCACCATCGAGTATATAGGTTTGATAGCCGTCACTAAACAAGCGCTTTTCCAGTGCATTGGCGATAGTTGACTTCCCTGAGCCGGATAATCCAGTGAGCCAAACAAGCAAAGGTTTATTACCTAATCGCTGAATACGATTGGGAAGCTTGATCTCATGATCGTGAGGTATAATGTTAAGTTGGCTCATCGTGAGTATTAAGCCCGCAAAATTAAGGCATTAAAGTCGTTTGTCGATGTATTCTTTAGGTACAATGCCCTTCACATCATAAATAACTGTTCGCGTCACGTCCACTCTTGACCACTCAAGCTCCGTGTACTCGTCATGTGAAACAGCTAAAATTATTGCTTGATAATCTTTCAACTCAACTTCTTCAACAAGGCCAAGCCCGTATTCTTCACCAACTTCATCCGAATCAGCATGAGGATCATGAACATCTACATTCATGGAGAATTGCATCAGCTCTCTGATAATGTCGATTACTCTTGAGTTTCGGATGTCCGGACAATTCTCCTTGAAAGTAATTCCAAGAACAAGAACCTTAGAATTAGCAACGCCGATTCCTTTTTGCGCTAGCAACTTGACTACTGAAGCTGCCACATGTGGCCCCATGTTATCATTAATTTTTCTGCCAGAAAGAATCACTTGTGGGTGATAACCAAGGCTTTCTGCCTTGTAAGTAAGATAATAGGGGTCAACGCCTATGCAATGCCCGCCAACCAGACCGGGCCTAAAACCTAAGAAGTTCCATTTCGTGCCAGCGGCTTCCAGCACTTCCAGGGTATCTATATTCATTTTGTCGAAAATGAGTGCCAACTCATTCACGAAAGCAATGTTGATATCTCGCTGAGAGTTCTCTATCACTTTTGCCGCTTCAGCTACTTTAATAGAAGACGCGAGGTGAGTTCCAGCTTCTATTATCGATCGATAAAATCCGTCCACGATTTCTGCGGCTTCTGGTGTGCTGCCGCTTGTTACCTTTTTGATAGTAGTAAGTCGGTGTACTTTATCTCCTGGGTTAATTCTTTCTGGTGAATAACCACAGAAAAAATCATCGTTATAGATCAATCCGCTTTCCCTAACTAATATGGGTACACACTCCTCCTCCGTACAGCCAGGAAATACAGTGGATTCATAAACTACAATATCCCCCTTTTTAAGGTACTTGCCGATTGTCTTTGAGGCGTTTTTCAGCGGGCTCAGGTCGGGTGTTTTGTACTGATCTATTGGTGTAGGTACTGTAACAATGTAGAAGTTAGCTTCTGCCAGATCGATTTCAGTAGTTGAGAATCTAAGGTTTTTTGCTTCTTTAAGCTCTTTCTCTTCAACCTCTAATGTTCGATCTTTGCCCTGCTTCAGCTCGGTTATCCTCGACTGGTTAAGATCAAAACCTAGTACATCATATTTTTTTGAAGCCCCCACCGCCAGAGGCAACCCTACATAGCCCAAGCCGATTACCGCTACTCTCAATTCCCTCATCATCTCTCCTAAACTATTTTTTTAATGCCTTTTGAAAATACTCAAGAGTAGGCTTCAACCCTGCTGATCTGGTAAATTTAGGCTCCCAGCCAAGCACCTCTCTAGCCCTGGTGATATCTGGTTTCCGCTGCTTAGGGTCGTCCTTAGGAAGCGGCGTGTAGATGACCTGAGACTTGCTACCGGTCAGTTTAATGATTTCCTCCGCAAACTCGTTGATAGTGATCTCATCCGGGTTGCCAATATTGACTGGCTGAGGATAGTCACTCAACAAAAGTCGGTAGATACCCTCCACTAAATCATCAACATAGCAAAATGATCGGGTTTGAGACCCATCACCAAAAGCGGTAAGATCTTCTCCTTTCAAGGCTTGCGAAATAAATGCTGGTAGCACACGGCCATCGTCGAGCCTCATCCTCGGGCCAAAAGTGTTGAATATCCTAATTATTCTGGTTTCCAGTCCATGAAATGTGTGGTAGGCCATGGTGATAGCCTCCTGAAATCGCTTGGCCTCATCGTAAACCCCCCGAGGGCCGACAGGGTTGACATTACCCCAATACTCCTCTTTTTGTGGGTGTACCAGAGGATCCCCATATACCTCCGAAGTGGATGCAACCAGTATTCGTGCTTTCTTGTCTTTGGCCAGACCCAAAAGGTTGTGTGTGCCCAGAGATCCTACTTTAAGGGTCTGAATGGGCATCTTTAGATAGTCAATCGGGCTTGCTGGTGATGCGAAATGTAGGATGTAATCAAGCTTGCCAGGGACAAAAACAAACTTCGAAACATCATGGTGATGATATTCAAAATCCTTGTCTTTAAACAAATGCTCGATATTGGCAATATTGCCTGTGATCAGGTTATCCATGGCAATCACGCGATAGCCCTCAGCCAAAAATCGGTCACAGAGATGAGAACCAAGGAAGCCCGCACCTCCTGTAATAAGAATGGTCTTTTTAGACATGATAGTTGAATTGGTTGTCGACAACTTCGAGTGTCGGTAGTTTTTTATCCTTATCAGAAATCGTTAAGTCGTTTTGGTCAATACCCCAATCGATTGATAAAGCCGGATCATTGTAAAAAATTCCTGCGTCGTGGGCGGGGGAGTAATTCTGATTCACGGCATACATAATTTCCGCAGTTTCACTCAGTACTAAAAACCCGTGGGCAAATCCACTTGGCACGTAGAATCTCAGTTTGTTTGCTCCGGAAAGCAAGACTTTCTCATGCTGTCCGTAGGTGGGAGAGCCTTTCCTCATGTCCACCACTACGTCAAGGATTTCCCCGGCATTGCAGGATATAAGCTTTGACTGATCAAAAGGTGGGTGTTGAAAATGCAAGCCTCTAAGTACACCTTTCGATGATTTTGAGAAATTCAACTGCTTCACCGTAAAGTCTGTACCCAAGGCTTCATTGAGTTTCTCATTATTAAAGCCTTCGTAAAAATAGCCGCGGTGGTCTTCAAAAACCGCTGGTTCGATGGTCAATAGTCCGGATATGCTTGTTGGCGAAACCTTCATAATAGATCTAACAAGTATTCCCCATATCCACTTTTCACGAGGGGTTGAGCCAAACGCTCTAACTGATCCGCACTGATAAAGCCCATCTTATAGGCAATCTCTTCGATACAACTGATTTTCAACCCTTGCCTTTCTTCAATCGCCGCTACAAATGAACTCGCTTGAAGAAGTGATGATATTGTGCCAGTATCAAGCCAAGCCGTACCTCTATCAAATACGGTTACCTTAAGCTTCCCCATTTCCAGGTAGGCCTTATTGACATCCGTGATTTCTAATTCTCCTCTTGGACTTGGTTCAAGGTTTTTCGCTATTTCTACTACCTGCTGATCATAGTAGTAGAGACCGGGGATGGCATACCTTGATTTGGGTTTTTCAGGTTTCTCTTCTAGCGAAATCACCTTGTGTGCTTCATCAAACTCCACAACACCATACCGTTCAGGGTCCGACACATGATAGGCAAAAACAACACCTCCATCAGGGTCTACGCAGGCCTGTAATTTCTTAGATAAGCCGGAAGCATAGAAGATATTGTCTCCTAGTATTAAAGCCACCTTGTCATTCCCAATAAATGACTCTCCTATAATAAAAGCTTGCGCCAGCCCCTCAGGATTTTCTTGTACCGCATAGCTAAAAGAGCACCCCAGTTGGGAGCCATCGCCAAGGAGGTCTTTAAAAACAGGTAGGTCTCTGGGAGTAGAAATAATCAGAATTTCGCGAATACCGGACAGCATCAACACCGACAAGGGATAGTAAATCATCGGTTTGTCAAAAACCGGCAATATTTGCTTGCTCACGGCAAGGGTGAGTGGATGTAATCTGGTTCCCGAACCTCCCGCTAGTATTATTCCTTTCATAGCTTCACTTTATAGTAATCCAAATACCACTCTACAAAGCGCTTGACCCCCGTCTCAATTGACGTGGCGGGGCGATAACCTACAGCTTCTTCGAGTGCATCTATGTTGGCAAAGGTAGCAGGAACATCCCCAGGCTGGATGTCCATAAAGTTCTTTATGGCCTTTTTGCCGATGGATTGTTCTATTACTTCGATAAAGTAGCCTAACTCCACGGGTTGGTTGTTGCCAATGTTATATATCCGGTAAGGCGCAAAACTCGAAGATGGGTCTGGAGTATCACCGTTCCAGTTAGGATTCGCAACGCTAGGCTTTCTGGTAAGTCTAAAAATACCTTCTACTATGTCGTCCACATAGGTGAAATCACGTCGCATCTTACCATGATTATAAACATCTATTGGCTTGCCTTCGATGATCGCCTTCGTGAAAAGAAAGAGCGCCATGTCAGGCCGACCATAAGGACCATAGACAGTGAAGAATCTTAGTCCCGTAACCGGAAGGTTGTAAAGGGATGCATAAGTGTGGGCCAAGAGTTCGTTGGATTTCTTGGATGCTGCGTAAAGAGAGAGTGGGTGATCCACATTGTCCTTCACCGAGAAAGGCATATGCGTATTTGCCCCATACACCGAACTCGAAGAGGCAAAAATCAACTGACCAGCATCATGATGACGACAGCATTCCAGAATATTGGCGAATCCTACAATATTGGAACTGACGTAAACTGCCGGGTTCTCAATGCTGTATCGAACACCTGCTTGGGCAGCAAGATTGATGACTGCATCAAATTTGTCCTCCAAAAAAATCTCCTTCAGTCCTACGGCATCTGCCAAATCAACTTTATTGAAGGTAAACCTCTCATTGCCAGTGAGCATCTCAAGGCGATCGGTCTTAATCCTCGGGTCGTAATAGTCATTGAGATTATCAATACCCACTACGGTATAGCCCTCAGTTAGTAGACGCTTACATAAATGATAGCCGATGAAGCCTGCAGCCCCAGTAACAAGAACTCTCATTAAGATTTTTTTGCAATGCTAAGGGTAATATGATTGATTGACAAGGTGATCCCTATCGATTCCCATCAAATGAGCTGATTTGGACTAGATTTGCAGCTTAGCATGAAATTGTATCAAGAAATCGGACAGCTCATCAGCAAAGACATTTCTCTGGAATGGAGAAATAGATATGCGATCAATGGGATACTACTCTATACTGCTGCTTCTATTTTCATTTGCTACCTGAGCTTCCAAATGGGGGCCGCTGTTAGTCCAATCATCTGGAATGCACTTTTTTGGATCATTATGCTCTTCAGCGCCATGAATGCTATCGCAAAGAGCTTCTTTCAAGAAAACGACCAGAGGAACTTCTACTACTATCAGATCACCTCTCCTCAGGGTTTGATTCTATCGAAAATTATCTACAATAGCTTCCTCATGCTGCTTCTGTGCCTGCTAGGCTATGGCTTTTTCAGCCTGGTACTTGGCAACCCTGTTCAGGACAAGTCATTGTATTTCTTAATACTACTACTCTCATCGTTTGGCTTTGCCGGGTCATTGACGATGATTAGCGGCATTGCCTCCAAGGCCGGCAACAATGCAGTGCTAATGGCGATTTTGAGTTTCCCGGTTGTCCTTCCTATGCTACTGATGATTATTAAGGCTTCTAAAAACGCCATTGACGGGCTGGATCGTGCAAGTAGTTTGGATGAGATAATTGTTCTCCTGGCGATAAACGTGATTATTATCACTTTGTCATTCCTGCTCTTCCCCTACCTTTGGCGGAGTTAATATTATGAAGCTCATTTATCAAAATTGGTGGAAATACCTGAGCATACCGCTGCTCTGTTATGTGCTCATCGCCGGGCTGCTTGGAGAGGTGCCGCGATTGCCGATCCTCAACGAGACCATCAGAGTGCTGCATTTCCACGTTCCCATGTGGTTTGGGATGATCATCCTGCTTACTACCTCTATGATATATGCGATTAAGTACCTATCGGGAAATAAAATCGAGGATGACCATTTGAGTATTGAACTAGCTAATGTTGGGGTTTTTCTGGGAATACTTGGAATACTCACCGGAATGGTGTGGGCGAATTATACATGGGGGTCTCCATGGAGCAACGACCCAAAGCAGAATGCTTCGGCCATTGGCCTGCTCATCTACTTTGCCTACTTCATATTGAGAGGGTCGTTACAAGATGAACAGCAACGTGCTCGAATCAGCGCTATTTATAACATTTTCGCTTATGCGGCATTGATACCACTGCTTTTCATTTTACCGAGGTTGACGGATTCCCTACACCCTGGTAATGGAGGTAACCCTGGCTTTAATGCTTACGATCTTGATTCCAACTTAAGATTGGTATTTTATCCCGCAGTATTGGGTTGGACTTTGTTAGGGTTTTGGATAGCCACGATTAGGTTTAGAACAAGGAGAATAGAAGAGACTTTAGAAGAAGACGGTATATGAAGGCACTAATGACAGTTCTCTTAGCTTTGCTAAGTAATTTTGCGGTAGCACAATCTGTGGAAATGGCTGATCAGTTTCGCGCTGATGGCAAAATCTATGTGGTTATTGCCGTGATTGGAACATTATTGATTGGGTTTTTTGTTTACCTCATCATTATGGACAAGAAGCTGGGAAAGCTTGAAAAAAGGCTAAAGGAAAAAGAACACGAGGGCTAACGACTTGTTAACTGGCTGTTGATATGAAGAAAACGCACATACTCGGAATCATAGTTATTGGCATTGCCATTATGATCATAATTTCTACTGCTGGAGATGCCAGCACCTACGTTTCTTTTGACGAGGCGAAGGAGCTAGCCGATGAAGGAAGTGATAACCTCATTCATGTGGTGGGTAAGTTGAAGAAGGATGCGGAAGGTAATGTCCAGGGAATAGAGACAAGTGGTGATATGCTTTCATTTGCCTTTGTCATGATTGATGATAAGGCGAATGAGCAGCGCGTGATCTACAATGAGCCCATGCCAGCGGACTTTATGCGCTCTGAGCAAGTTGTTGTGATTGGCTCCTACAAGAAAGATTATTTCGTTGCTGATAAGATACTTATGAAATGCCCTTCTAAGTATCAAGAGGAGGAAGTTCAGGTGGGCTCGGTACTATAATCAAGGATTTGAATGCACTACTTCGTAGGTAATCTTGGCCATATCCTGGTCATTGGGGCTTTTGTCCTGTCACTCGTATCTACCTTTGCTTATTTCCAATACACGGTAAGCCCCGAAATAGAAAAGCCGAAGTGGCGGGCTTATGCACGAGCCGTTTTCTACTTTCATGGATTTGCCATT
The DNA here is from genome assembly GCA_965229505.1 of Cyclobacteriaceae bacterium. Taxonomy (GTDB): domain Bacteria; phylum Bacteroidota; class Bacteroidia; order Cytophagales; family Cyclobacteriaceae; genus UBA6059. The sequence continues at coordinate 2,000,297 of OZ245881.1, read as the reverse complement.
TTCGGCGTAGTATTCGCATTGTTCTACATTATCAATAGTCAATACTTCGAGTACTACTACGCCTACCAGCACTCTTCGAAACTACTCCCTATCTACTATCAGATATCCTGCTTCTGGGAAGGACAGGAGGGTTCTTTCCTGCTTTGGCTCTTTTGGAATGTCCTTCTTGGCATCATCATCATAAACACAAACAAGTTCTGGGAAGGCCCAACGATGACCGTATTCTCATTGGTGCAGTCATTCCTTACCTCTATGATACTGGGCATTGTCCTTTTTGACATCAAGCTTGGAAGCTCCCCCTTCATTCTACTGCGCGATGCTATTTCAGCACCTATCTTCCAGATCAACCCTGACTTCATACCCGAGGATGGCACAGGACTTAATCCGCTACTACAAAATTACTGGATGGTCATCCATCCGCCGACGCTATTCCTGGGTTTTGCTACCACAATGATTCCCTTCGCCTATGCTGTATCTGGCCTGTGGATCGGGAAGCTCAGAGAGTGGGTGAGACCAGCACTACCCTGGGCGCTTTTCTCAACGGCCGTACTTGGCGTGGGCATTCTGATGGGGGCTTACTGGGCATATGAGACATTAAATTTTGGGGGTTACTGGAACTGGGATCCTGTAGAGAATGCCATCTATGTCCCCTGGCTAATTCTTGTGGCGTCCGTGCACATGATGATCGTTTTTCGCAAGAGTAATACGGCGCTTAAGGCTGCATTGATTCTTACTATTACGACTTTCATTTCCGTACTCTATGCCACTTTTCTTACCAGAAGCGGTATTCTAGGTGATTCCTCTGTACACAGTTTCACTGATCTTGGCCTCAGCGGACAGCTCCTTATTTATCTGTTGGCCTTTGTTGCTCTGTCTGTTTTCCTCTTGATAAGAGCGTGGAAGCAGATCCCTAGTGCGGAGGAAGAGGTTTCCACCTACTCCAGAGAGTTTTGGATATTCATAGGTACGACTACCCTATGTTTGATGGGCTTCCAGGTGATTATTCCTACTTCGATTCCCGTTTACAATGCCATAGTTGAGCTCTTCGGTGGTATCTCCAATGTCGCTCCACCAGCAGATCAGATAGGCTTTTACACCAAATTTCAGATGTGGTTTGCCATTGCGGTAGCGCTCCTATCGGGAACCGGTCAATTCTTCTACTGGAAGAAAATGACGCCTGCTGAGCTCAAAGATGCTATGCTGATGCCGGTAGTCGTGGCTTTGATTCTGTCGAGCGCTGTGATTCTGGTAAGTAAGATGACAGACCCGGCGTATATGCTATTGATGACTGCAAGCGTATACTCCATCGTCGCTAACCTTAAAATACTTTCATCGGTTATTCGTAGCAACTACAAGCTGTCCGGCGGATCGATCGCCCATATTGGTATAGCCATGATGCTCATTGGTATCCTGTTTTCCTCAGGATATTCGAACATTGTCAGTATGAATAATACGGGACTCATTTGGCACAAAGATTTCCCCGAAGAGGTCAATAGAAACAACCTGCTCCTCTTCATTCATGAGCCACGTGACATGGGCGACTATAAGCTCACCTATATGGGCATGCGCCAAATCGTAAAGGAAGTTCCCGGATATGTAAAAACAGAGCATCTTGAAGATTTACCCATTCCTGGTAAGGCGAAGGCCAAGCGTGACCTTATAAGTGATGGACAAACCTATGTCAACGCAGGCGATACGGTCAGCTTTATCAACCAAGAGAACAGCTACTTTGAGGTACACTATCTAAGGTCTGATGGCAAGGAATTTACACTATATCCAAGGGTGCAGATCAACGAAACCATGGGCATGATTGTCTACTCACCTGATATCGATCGAAACATTGGGCAGGACCTCTATACACACGTAAGAACCTTCCCGGATCCCGAAGAGGAGCAAGAGTGGGGTGAAATGGAGGAGAAGACGGTAAAGGTTGGAGAGCAGTTTTTCGTCAATGACTATGTCGCCAAGTTTGAGGCTGTCGAAAGAATCCAGGAAGTGCCGCAGCTCATTCTTGGAGAGCAGGATGTAGCCATCAAGGCAAAAATCACGCTGATGGGAAGTTTTGGTGATTATCTGGCAGAGCCCATTTATCTGATCAAAGACAAGCTGGTCGGGCGCATCCCCGATGAGGTCAACGACCTTGCTGCTAAACTGACTTTACTAAATGTGAACCCGGAGGATAACAATTTCACGATTGGCATTAATACTCGGCAAAAAGACTACATCATACTGGAGGCGGTAGAGAAGCCGCTAATCAATGTACTCTGGCTGGGTACCTTTTTCTTGGTTATCGGGCTGTCGGTGGCTATTCACCGCCGCTACGGTGAGTTTGTCAAAGTCCGTGACAAAGGACTGGAATAACAACTCTTTTACACCAAGTCATCTTTTTTGATTAGTTTCATTGGGATAAAATCCCGGAGAAATGGAACTGACCAGAGCTTTTGACTTTCTCTATTATCAGAAAGCCACCTATGAGAAATATGATTGCCTCGCCCATAAAAACATGGGCCTTTGGGTACATTTCTCGACTCAGGAAGTAATCGATACAGTCAATGCTGTCGCTAAAGGGCTTGTCGGGCTAGGTGTCCGCCCCCAAGACAAAGTGGCAATCATCTCCAGCAACCGACCAGAATGGGTTTTTATAGATTTTGCCATCCAGCAAATTGGGGCCATCTCTGTACCGATGTATCCGACCATTACCGTAGAGGACTACCGATACATATTTGAGCATGCAGAGGTCAAGGTTGCTTTTGCAGAAAATACCGAGCTGGTCAAAAAAGTGGTGGCTGCTACTGATCGTGATCCGAAGCTACAGCTTTACAGCTTTGACAAAGTGGATGATGTTGCTCACTGGGAGGATGTCTCTACCAAAGGCTTGAAGGTGACCGATGATCAGCTTACAGCGCTGATGAATAATGTTCATGAGGACGATCTAATGACCATCATCTATACTTCCGGTACTACGGGTCGACCAAAAGGTGTCATGCTCAGCCATAAAAACATTGTCTCTAATAGTCTGGGGGTATCTCCCCGGATGTTGGTGGCGCGTGGCGAATCGAGAGCGCTGAGCTTCCTCCCTATGTGCCATATTTATGAGCGCACCGCCCTCTATGTCTATATCTATCTTGGAATCTCGATCTACTTTGCCGAGAGCATGGATCGTATAGCGGAAAATATCAAAGAGGTGAAGCCCAATACCTTTAATACTGTACCCAGACTGCTCGAAAAGGTCTATGATCGAATAATCACCAAAGGCTATGAACTCACAGGAGTCAAACGCAAATTATTTTTTTGGGCTGTAAATCTCGGTCTCAAATATGAGCCTCATAAAGAGTATAACGCTTGGTTCAGGTTTCAGCACAAATGGGCGGACAAGCTGATTTTCTCAAAATGGCGCGAGGCATTAGGTGGCAACATCGAGAGTATTGCGTCGGGTGCCGCGGCACTACAACCTAGACTAGCCAGAGTCTTCTGGGCGGCAGGTATCAGGATAGGTGAGGGGTATGGCCTAACGGAAACCTCGCCGGTAGTGAGTGCTTCTGTGATCACGCCGGAAGACATAAGAGTGGGTAGCGTCGGGAAGCTTATCGAAGGAGTAGAAGTCAAAATAGCTAAAGACGGAGAAATATTGGTAAAGGGGCCAAACGTGATGCAGGGATACTATCGACAGCCTGACCTGACGGCCGAAGTAATCAAAGACGGATGGTTTCATACTGGAGATATTGGTGATCTATCAGAAGATGGCTATTTGAAGATTACCGATAGGAAAAAGGAAATGTTCAAGACCTCCGGTGGCAAGTACATCGCTCCACAGCTACTTGAAAACAAGTTCAAGGAATCTCCCTACATCGAGTATGTCATTGTCATCGGTGAAGGTCGGAAGTTCCCCTCCGCGCTCATTGTGCCCAACTTCGAAGTGCTTCATGAGTACTGCAAAACCCATCAGATACCTATGGTAGAGCCCTCCGATCTCATCTTGCATTCCAAAATCAAGGCGCTATTCGATCAGGAGGTCCGTCTCTTTAATGAGAATTTTGGACAATGGGAGAAAGTGAAGAAATACCAGATTCTTGACAAACCGTGGGGTGTGGATTCCGGCGAGCTGACACCTACGCTTAAGCTTAAGCGACGTATCATCCACAAGAAGTACGAGGCAACCATCGAGGACTTCTACATTAATTGATTCCACCATTCTTCTCCTTTGATCACAATTTTCTAATATGCTGATTATTTATTCGGCATGCATACTACTTTTGAGGTTGTTACCAACTTGAGCTATGGAGATTAGAAGAGCATTCGATTTTCTGACTTATCAGAAATTGAAATATCCGTTGACCAATGCTATCAGTTTTAAGCGCGAAGGGAAATGGAAAAAATACAGCACAGAACAGGTCGTAAAAATTTGCAATCAAGTCAGTCTTGGCTTGTTGAAATTGGGAATTAAAAAAGGGGACAACATTGCCCTGGTTTCCGAAAGTCGACCCGAGTGGAACTTCATTGACCTTGCCGTCCAGCAGATCGGTGCGGTACTTGTGCCTATGTACCCCAATCTTAGCGTCGAAGACTACCGCTATATCCTTGACGAGGCAGAAATTAAGCTGGCATTCGTATCCAATACGGCACATCTCAATAAAATCGCTGAAGCCGCGAGTTCGATTGATACCGACCACATTTACTCGTTTGATAAGATCAAAGGCTGTCTGCACTGGACCGAAATAGGTGTTGCTGGCGGTAAAGAAGACCCGGAGCAATTAGTCAAAATCAGAAAGGGTATCACCGAGGATGACTTGCTGACCATAATCTACACCTCGGGTACCACCGGCAATCCTAAAGGAGTGATGCTGTCACATAAAAATGTGGTGAGCAATGCCATCAGTGCATCTAAAGTATCTGATATCACCCCCGGGAAAGCAAGGGCACTGAGCTTTCTTCCGCTTAATCATATCTATGAGCGCACAGGCGTCTATATGTACCTGTATATGGGGGTCTCTATCTTTTATGCCGAGGCTATTGAGACGGTAGGCGACAATATCAAAGAAGTAAAGCCCCACACATTCAATACCGTCCCCAGGCTCCTGGAGAAGGTCTATGACAAGATCATCGCGAAGGGAGAAGAGCTGAGTACTGTAAAGAAAGGCATCTTTTTCTGGGCGCTCAACCTGGCCCTGAAATACGATCCGGATAAGAATCCCGGTGCTATTTACAAAAGACAATTGGCTGTTGCTGATAAGCTGATCTTCTCGAAATGGAGGGAGGCATTGGGTGGAAATGTACTCCATATTCAGAGTGGTGCCGCCGCACTACAGCCACGACTCGCTCGGGTTTTCTGGGCAGCTGGCATCAAAGTGCTGGAAGGATATGGCCTAACAGAAACCTCACCAGTGGTGACCGCCACACAGCTCGAAGGAATGAAAATAGGCCATGTCGGGAAGACAGTAGAAGGCGTAAGTATCAAGCTGGGCAAGGACAATGAGATCCTCTGCAAAGGGCCAAACCTAATGGTAGGTTACTACAAGAATCCTGAATTGACGGCTGAAGTAATCAAGGATGGGTGGTTTCACACCGGTGATATAGGTGAAATCAATGACGGCTTCCTCAAAATTACCGATAGGAAGAAGGAGCTCTTCAAGACCTCCGGTGGTCTCTACATAGCCCCTCAAATCATCGAAAACAAGCTGAAGGAATCTCAACTAATCGACCAGACCATGGTGATTGGAGAGGGAAAAAAGTATCCTGCTGCCTTGATCTCTCCCAATTTTGATAAGCTTAATGAAATAGCAAGCAGCAACTTTATCCTATTCTCCGATCACGAAGAACTCGTTGAAAATGAGACCATCATCAAGGAGATTCAGAAAGAAATCGATCAGCTGAACAAGCACCTCGGTCAATGGGAGAGAATAAAGCAATTCAGGATACTGCCGGATACTTGGTCTCCGGAGAGTGGCGAGCTTACTCCTACGCTAAAGCTCAAGCGACGCATTATCAAAGACAAGTACAGCGCAGTGATCGCCGACATCTATAAAGATGACGGTTCTGATCTATTCAAAGGAGTGGAAGAGCTTTCGCTTGAGGATCTTGATCCCGAGTTGGCCAAGGAACTACAGGATTGATGCTTGAAAATCAAAGAAAACGCTGAGTACCTGCTCAGGCGCCTCTGTTTGAGGATAATGACCGATCGTCTCCAGCTCGTAGATGTGGTGATCGTTCACTATTTCGCGATAGCGGTCGACCATATGCCTACCGGAAATCGGGTCTTCCGAGCCATTGACGAGCGCTAGCGGTACCGAAGTTTGTTGCAGTGCGCCTACCCATCTTGCCCGATGCTCCTGTCGCTCTCGCATGTACCGAATTAACTTGTGATAAATACGCTGGCCGTTCTGGAGGACTATTAGCTCCCAAAATGCCCTGAGTTCCTCCTCGCTAGGTTGTGTGCTTGGCCCAAATACTTCGCTAAAGCTTTTGGCGAACTTGTGATAACTCAATAGTCTAGACACCAGCCCACCAAATGCGCCGGCTAAAAGTCGCTGGATTGCTCTTGGCCGATGGGTCTCGGGAAAAAGGCCTCCATTGAGGAGGGTGCATGAGAGGATTCCGATAGGGCCATCTAGATGCCTGGCCAGCAGCTCCTGCGCTACAGTGTCACCATAGTCGTGTGCGAGGATATGAAACGAATCGATAGTTTTCAGGGCTATCAACTTCTCGAGGATAGTGGCTTGCTGATGTATGGTATATTGATTCTTCCTGGGCTTATCAGAATAGCCAAAGCCCAGTAAATCAAGCGCCATAACTCGATATCTCTGGATCAACTCGTCCCAAACCTTCTGCCAATCCCAGCTAGATGTAGGAAATCCATGTATCAATATAAGGTCCGGGCCGTCACCTTCTGTCAGATGAAATATCTGATGCCCGTCGATTAATGACAGCTCTCCTTTTTCATACCAATCTGCAATCGTATATTCCATTTAGATATTTTACCCTGGTGTCTTGATTTGCCTCACATTTGATGAATAATATAGCAAATATTAGCCTGGTCGGCACAGGCAATGTAGCCCTTCATCTTGGGCATGCGTTGACAGCAGCCGGCTTGGACATACTTGAAGTAAGTGCTCGTAAGGAGGCGTCTGGCGTGGAGCTTGTTAAAGCCTTGGGTTCTGACAGCTCGATCAAAAAAGATCTGGATTTCCGTGAGAGCAATACTGACCTGGTCGTGCTGTGCGTGTCTGATGATGCAATAGCTGAGGTCGCAAAAAAACTCAAAGTACTTCCTACCACCACTGTGATTCATACCTCGGGTACTGTAGAAATTGAGATTCTAAAGTCTCACTCTTCTTTCGGGGTTTTATATCCGCTACAGACGTTTTCCAGACATAGAAATGTTGATTTTTCAGAAGTGCCTATTATGATTGAAGCTTCTGACTATACGACAAGAAGCAGGCTTTTGGCCATGGCTCATGAGCTCAGCCATCATGTTCGATATGTTTCTTCGGAAGACAGGAAGCGGATCCACCTTGCTGCGGTTTTTGCCAACAACTTTACCAATCACCTACTCAGGGTTGCTTTTGATCAGCTCGCTGTACTGGACATTGATAAAGCACTATTGCGTCCACTGGTAATGGAAACATTGCTCAAGGCTTTTGAAGACGGGCCGGAGGCAAGCCAGACAGGTCCGGCAAGACGCGGCGACAGAAACACGATACAGACCCACATTGAGTCACTTTCTGATCACCCAGATGCACAGGCACTCTACCAGTTGATTACGGATCAAATCAAGCGTCATTTCAGCAAATGAATTGACGGTCTACACAGAGCGGCGTACTTTTGCACTTCATGACTTCCGGGCCATCCAATTTTTCTTTTCCAGGCATTCTCAAAATCACGAGATTTCCTAACCTGCTCATCATTGCACTGAGCCAATACCTGGTGGCCATTTTTCTGATTTTTCCAGAACCGCGATTCCCGCTAGGTCAAGACCTGAGGCTACACCTGCTTGTAATCAGCACGATGCTGATAGCCGCGGCGGGATACATCATCAACGACTACTATGATGTCAAAATCGACCTGATCAATAAGCCTGACCGGGTAGTCGTAGGGAAGGTGATCAAGCGGCGGGTGATTATGCTATTACACTCAAGCTTCAACATGGTAGCAGTGCTCATTGGCATCTATGTCGGTCCCTGGGTTGCAGCTGTTCACGTCCTTTCCTCATTCATCCTCTGGCTCTACTCCAATCAGCTCAAGCGACTCCCCTTCATCGGCAACTTCGCAGTATCACTGATGACCGGGCTCGCTATATTGATCGTATCTGTGTATTATCGTTCCTTCGAACCGCTGGTCTTCGTTTATGCCTTCTTTGCTTTTGCTTTGACCCTTATCAGGGAAATCATCAAGGATCTCGAAGATTGGCGAGGTGATGCTACCCATGGTTGTCTCACCCTTCCCATAGTTTGGGGCCTCCGCAAAACCAAAACCCTCCTTTACTGGATCATTGGGTTATTTATTTTGAGCATCTTCTATTTTACATTTCATATTCACAGCATCGTGCTGACCAGCTACTTTGCGCTACTCGCGATTCCATTTTTGTATTTCACCTATCGGTTAATGAAGGCGGATTCGAGAAAGCAATTCACTTATTTAAGTCTATACTGCAAGCTGATGATGCTCAGCGGTGTATTAAGCATGTCATTCTTTTAGTCAAATGTCCAAAATCAAACTGGCGATTTTTGCTTCTGGTAGCGGTACCAATGCACAACGATTGGTCGAGTACTTTTCCGATCATGATCAAATCGAGGTAGCAAGCATCCTAAGCAATAAGAAAGATGCTTTCGTCTTAGATCGTGCTTCCAAGTTAGGTGTCCCTAGCCGTGTTTTCGGTAGAGAAGACATTTACCGATCCAGCCGCCTTCTGGATCAGCTGGCCGATGAGCAAATAGACTACATCATACTGGCGGGCTTCCTTTGGCTCATCCCCTCCTCCATGGTCGCCTGGTATCCTAATAGGATTATCAACATTCACCCTGCGTTATTACCTGCTTTTGGTGGTAAGGGTATGTACGGTGCGAAAGTACATGAGGCAGTGGTCAACAATGGAGAATGGAGAAGTGGCATCACCATACATCTGGTCAATGAAGCTTACGATGAAGGTGCTGTTCTTACTCAGGAGACATGCATGCTTAGTACAACAGATACACCCGAATCCCTGGCACAAAAAATACATCAGTTAGAATATGCTCATTTTCCGGTAGCTGTGGAAAAGTATGTATTAAGCCAATCCGCTAAAGATTGAAGTAAAGCGCTGACGTCAAGCCAATTATTGCCAATAAAAACCTACTTTTGCGCCTTCATTTGAGGCCTATCACACACGCATGAAAAAGATTAAATCCGCCCTTATCTCCGTTTTCTACAAAGACAACCTTGAGCCTATCGTAAAACAGCTGCACAAAGATGGTGTGGCGATTTACAGTACAGGAGGAACACAAAGTTTTATCGAAGGACTAGGTATTCCGGTAGTCGCAGTAGAAGACCTGACAGGTTATCCTTCCATCCTTGGGGGAAGAGTAAAAACGCTGCATCCTAAAGTTTTCGGTGGGATTTTGAGTAGAAGGGAGCTCGCTTCTGACAATGAGCAGCTTGGACAATACGAAATACCCGAAATAGATCTGGTTATCGTTGATCTGTATCCATTTGAGGAGACTGTTGCCAGCACTGATGTGGAGCAGGATATCATCGAAAAAATTGATATTGGTGGTATCTCTTTGATTAGAGCTGCTGCAAAGAACTTCAAGGATGTCCTTATCGTCTCTTCCAGAGAACAATATGAAGAGGTACAGGCGCTCCTCACTGAGAACAACAGCACGACCTCCATCGAAACACGGAGAAAATTCGCCGGGTATGCGTTTGATATCTCCTCGCACTACGACTCAGCTATTTTCAACTACTTCAATGCTGATCAGGAGATTGATAGTCACAAGCTAAGCCTTCGTGTATCTAAAGAGCTTCGATACGGAGAAAACCCTCATCAGAAGGGGTTTTTCCACGGCGACCTCTCCCAGATGTTTGACCAGCTCAATGGTAAAGAACTCTCCTATAACAACCTGGTCGATGTGGATGCTGCGGTGAAACTCATTGCCGAGTTCTCTGGTGATACGGCTTTCGCAATTATCAAGCATACAAACGCTTGTGGCGTAGCACTCGGTGACTCCCTCAAGGAGGCCTATCTGAAAGCATTGGCCGCTGATCCTGTTTCAGCATTTGGAGGGATACTGATCACGAATCAAAAGGTGGATAAAGACACAGCCCAGGAAATTCACAAGCTCTTCTGTGAAGTGCTCATCGCGCCGGACTATGACGATGAGGCGTTGACACTGCTTTCTGGTAAGAAAAACAGGGTCATCCTCAAGCAGAAAGCCTCCGCCCGGAACGCATTTGAGTTCAAAAGCTTGCTCAACGGTGTGATCAGACAAGAGTCAGACTTGAAAACGGATAGTCTTGAAGACCTGAAAACTGTTACTACAATGGCGCCCAGCGATGATGATCAGCGAGTACTCCTCTTCGCATCTAAGATTGCCAAGCATACTAAGTCAAACACCATCGTGCTGGCCAAAGACGGTCAAATGCTCTCCAGTGGGGTGGGTCAGACTTCACGGGTTGACGCGCTCAACCAAGCCATCAAGAAGGCGAAGAGCTTTGACTTTGATCTCAATGGAGCGGTTATGGCTTCCGATGCTTTTTTCCCATTCCCTGACTGTGTAGAGATTGCTAAGGGCGAGGGAATTAAGTCGGTCATCCAGCCTGGAGGCTCGATAAAAGACCAGCTATCGATCGATTATTGCAATGAAAACGGAATGTCAATGGTATTTACTGGTTTCAGGCATTTTTACCACTAGTATTGTTCGTTAAGAAGACTATTTTTGCAGCTTATTACTATTTTAATCAGCTTAATACATTAAGGACTAAGGATGGGGTTTTTAGATTTTTTCTCAAGTGATATTGCTATCGATTTAGGCACGGCCAACACCTTGATCATTAGCAAGGATAAGATCGTTGTGGACGAACCATCCATCATTGCCATTGACAAGCACAGCAACAAAGTGCTAGCCATAGGCCGTGAAGCCATGCAAATGCATGAAAAAACCCACGAGAATATCAAAACCATCCGCCCATTGAAGGATGGTGTAATTGCTGATTTCCACGCTGCTGAACACATGATCAGGGGCATGATCAAAATGATCGACAGCAATAGCCGTCGATTTATTCCGGCATCTCACCGAATGGTGATCTGTATTCCTTCCGGTATTACGGAAGTAGAAAAGCGCGCGGTGCGTGACTCTGCTGAGCACGCGGGTGCCAAAGAGGTATATATGATTCATGAGCCAATCGCCGCGGCTATTGGTATCGGTATCGATATAGAGCGCCCTATTGGTTCCATGATTGTGGACATTGGAGGTGGTACTACAGAGATCGCTGTGATTGCCCTATCGGGAATCGTATGTGATCAGTCAATCCGTGTGGCAGGAGATACATTCAATAAAGATATTCTTGACTACATGAGGCGTCAGCACAATCTGCTGATTGGTGAAAGATCTGCTGAGCGAGTGAAGATAGAAGTAGGTTCTGCACTGACCGAGTTAGATGATGCGCCGGATGACTATGAAATTCGCGGTAGAGACCTGATGACTGGTATCCCAAAAGTCATCAAAATCTCCTACTCAGAAATCGCTTTTGCGATAGACAAGTCCGTCTCTAAAATAGAAGAGGCTGTACTTAAAGCACTTGAAATCTCCCCGCCTGAACTCTCCGCCGATATTTATGATAACGGCATCTACCTCACCGGTGGTGGTGCTCTCCTCCGAGGACTGGATAAGAGGTTAGCCATGAAGACCAAGTTGCCAATACACATTGCTGAAGATCCGTTGAGAGCTGTAGTAAGGGGCACAGGTATCGCACTAAAAAACATTAACGGATATAAAGCGGTGCTGATGACGTGATGCAGCTTAGTTCATGCAGACTTTATTCCTATTAATCTATCGATACAGGGCATTCTTAATCTTCGTTTTTCTTGAAGCCATCTCCGCGTGGTTGATCACGAGTAGCAATAGTTACCAGGGAGCGCTTTTTTTCAACTCCGCCAATGCATTTACCGGTAGGGTCAACCAGGTGTCCTCTGATATAAGTAGTTTTTTCTCATTGACTGAGGTAAATACTGACCTGGCCGAAGAAAACGCCTTCTTAAGGAGGGAGCTGGCCCGACTCAACATGCAAGCTCAAAGCAATATGGCTGCTGATAGTGCCGTGCTGGATAGTAATCAGTACGTATTCCTTCCAGCCGAAGTAGTAAACAAATCTACCAGCCGACTCCTCAATTTTATTACCATCGATAAAGGCCGAAAGGATGGACTAAAGCCCGATATGGGAATCATGGGACAAAACGGCATTGTGGGTAAAGTCAAGGATGTATCTAATCGCTACGCAACAGTCTACACCCTGATCCATACGAACTTGCTGACTTCCGTCTACCATAAGCCTAGCGGAACATTTGCCAGTGTGCAGTGGGATGGGTTGGACCCGCTTAGGACAAAGCTCTTGTTTTTGCCGAGGCATATAGATCTCAATGTGGGGGACAGTATACTCACTTCTGGGTTCAATGCAGTTTTCCCGCCTGATTTGCTCGTGGGAACTATATCAGCCATCGATCTGGCAGACAATGCCGCCTTTTACGATGCAGATGTTGCGCTGGCCACAGACTTTGGCAGCTTAAAGCATGTCTACTTTATTAAGAATAACGGAAGGGTAGAAAAGGACTCCCTTGAGCAGGTTTCGCTAGATAATTAATGGTAAGAAAGATCATCACCGGAGCAGTATTGATCATGGCGCAAGTCATGATCCTCAAAGACCTTGAACTATTCCAGGTAGCCTTTTGTCTGCCATACGTGATGCTCATTTTACTGTTGCCGTACAATTTCAATAGGGTGGCCTCCTTAGTAGTGGCTTTTCTCATAGGACTGTTTATTGACATGTTCTATGATACGCCGGGAATTCATGCTGCGGGCTGTGTGTTGATCGCATTCATAAGGCCGTTTTGGCTTGATGTCACGCTCAGTGGCTCGAGTAGTGATACCAATGTCAAGTTGGGCTTGATGCCTCTCGGTTTTCAGTGGTTTTTAACATTTGCATTGCCACTCACTTTTGTTCATCATTTTGCGTTATTCTTTATTGAGGCTGGTGGTTTTGGCCTGTTTTGGTTAACTATCCAGAAAGTGTTTTACAGTACCCTATACAGCTTTGTTTGTATGATAATTTTCCAATATATATTTTCCAGTAGCAGCAGAGGCTGATGATCAATGAATGACGGTCGCAGATATATCGTTCAGGGCTTCATTTTTATAGTCGCAGTTGTGTTCCTGATAAAGCTATTCTTTATCCAGGTGCTCGATAGTAGCTATCGCCTAGCGGCGGAAAATAATATTGTTCAGAAGATCATAGAATATCCTTATCGCGGGTTGATCTATGACCGCAATGGAGAGTTGCTGGTCTACAACAATCCCATCTATGACTTGATGGTGGTGCCGAAGGAAGTAGCAGTCAGTGATACTACAGACTTCTGTAACTTCTTTGGGATTACTAAAGAGGAGTTTGAGGATAAGATCGCAGCAGCAAAAAGATATTCGTACATCAAGCCCTCTAAGTTTATTGAGAAGCTGTCGAATGTAGAGTTTGCGCGCGTACAGGACAAGTTGATCAACTACGGCGGGTTTTACGTCCTCGCCAGAACGGTCAGAAGCTATCCCGAAAGCACCTTGTCTAATGCACTGGGATACGTCGGTGAAATCAATCGAAGGCAATTGGAGCAAGATACAACTGGCTATTACCGTCAAGGGGACTTTATCGGTATTAGTGGTATCGAGCGGGAGTACGAGGATGTGCTCAAAGGAAAGCGAGGTGTAAGCTATAAAATGGTCAATGTCCGCGGAGTAGAGAAAGGTGACTTCAAAGATGGGACTTATGACACCTTATCCATTCCAGGGGATGATTTGATAAGTACCATTGATGCTGACTTGCAGAGGTATGCAGAGTATTTGTTCAAAGGCAAAATTGGCAGTGTTGCCGCCATCGAGCCCTCCACGGGTGAGATCCTTGCGTTAGTCTCAGGCCCCTCTTACGACCCCAACCTGCTTTCCGGTAGGGAGTTCTCCGCCAACTTCAACATGCTTAATTCGGATACCCTCAAGCCACTATTCGATCGGCCGCTGATGGCCATGTATCCTCCGGGATCAATGTTCAAGACCGTACAAGCCTTGGTTGCACTTCAAGAAGGGGTTATTACACCTGAGGAAAAAATATTTAGCAATGGGCTGTTGATAGGCGATCTAGCGCCTAATGGCTTCTATGATGTGAAAAGAGCCATTATGCTCTCTTCTAATAACTACTTCTACAAAGTCTTTAGACGCATCATCAATCAGGACAATGACCCTAACACGTATATAGACTCCAGGATAGGACTGGAGCGCTGGAAGTCCTACATCAATAATTTTGGGCTCGGGGTACGGCTTCCAACAGACCTTCCTACCGTTAAAAGTGGATATGTCCCCGGAGTAGAGTTTTATGACCGTGTCTATGGCACTAATCGATGGAAATTCTCCAATATCTATTCCCTTAGTATTGGACAAGGAGAGGTACTGGTCACTCCACTACAAATGGCAAATCTTGGAGCAATACTGGCTAATCGTGGACATTATTACGTGCCTCATATCATCAAGTCTATTGATGATCGCGGCACAAAAAGGGAAATATTCACAAAGCCTAAGTGGGCGGGTATAGACTCGGTCCATTATCCAGTGATCATTGATGGTATGGAGGAAGTCGTGAGATCCGGATCAGGTCGACGGGCGTATCTCAAGGACATTGCCATTTGCGGAAAGACCAGTACTGTCGAAAACTCCCAGGGAGCAGACCACTCAGGGTTCATGGCCTTTGCCCCAAAAGAGCAACCACAAATTGCGATAGCTGTCTATGTGGAAAATAGCGGGTGGGGTGGCAGAGCGGCTGCCTCCATTGGCAGCTTATTGATGGAATATTATATCCGGGGCGAGATTACCCGACCCTGGCTGGAAGATTTTGTGTTGAAAGGAGACTTTTTGTATTGATACGACAAGGCGACAGAACGGTATATAATCTAGACTGGGTCACAGTACTCATCTACTTTGTGCTGGTGTTTCTTGGCTGGTTCAACATATACGCGGCGGTATACGACGAGGAGGTCAATAGAAGCATCTTTGACCTGAGCCTTGATTCTGGTAAGCAACTACTTTTTATAGGCAGTAGCATCCTCATTATTGTTGGAATCTTGAATTTGGACTATAAGTTTTACGACTCCTTTGGCTTTGCATTTTATGGTCTTTTAGTCCTTATCTTAATATTCGTATTGCTTTTTGGTCGGGAGGTAGCCGGCTCTAGGTCATGGTTTGAGATTGGTTCTTTCAGGTTGCAGCCATCTGAGTTCACCAAATTTGCTACTGCACTTGCCGTAGCTAAGTATTTGGGTACCCCTAATGTGAAGTTTTCACAGCTAAAAACGCAAATATTATCCGTTGCTATCATTGGTGTCCCAATGGTACTTGTCATACTGCAAGGCGATACAGGTACGGCCATGGTTTATGGGGCGTTTATCCTTGTTTTTTTCAGGGAGGGTATGTCACCGATGATATTGATCCTTGGCATACTCGGCATACTGGTATTTATTCTCACGCTGCTGGTAAATCAGACCGTTCTCATTATTTCATTAGTTGTGTTGGGGCTCATCGCCATCGGCTTATCCATTAAGTCGCCAAAGAATATTGTTGCGGTAGTAATCGGCACAATTTTGGTCGTTGGAATGGTCAAAAGCGTTGACTTTGTGATGACAGAGGTGTTAAAGCCCCATCAGCAGAAGCGGGTGCTTTCACTGATCAATCCAAGTGCCGACCCGCTAGGAATTGGATGGAATGTAACTCAATCAAAAATTGCGATTGGGTCAGGTGGGTTTTTTGGCAAGGGGTTTCTCGAGGGGACCCAAACCAAATTCGATTTTGTTCCTGCTCAAAGCACCGACTTTATCTTTTGTACGATCGGAGAGGAGCATGGGTGGATTGGTAGCCTTATTCTGGTAGGAGGCTTTTCTTTCTTGCTCTTCAGACTTATTCACTTAGCAGAAAGACAAAAATCAAACTTCGCCAGAATCTACGGTTACGGAGTGATCTCCATAATCTTCTTCCACTTTGCAGTCAATATTGCCATGACAATAGGACTATTCCCTGTGATAGGTATACCCTTACCCTTTTTCAGTTATGGGGGTTCCTCGCTTTGGGCATTTACCATACTGCTCTTTGTGTTCCTGAAGCTGGATGCGCACCGCATGCAGGTGCTGATGAGGTAGTGCTTACCTGTACCTCTTGAAGATTACTTTGAGAAGATCTTTCACTTCGGGACTGTTCATATTCCAGTCTAGCTTCTTAGCATATTTCTGAATCATCAACTCTACCGAGTCATCAAAAGATTCGCATCTTTCAATGTCGCCGATGGCCTTATTGTACTGCTCAGCGCTTCCACCAAAGAGCTCATTGATAAATGTGTAGCGCTGATTGACCGAAATACTCTCTTGCATTTTGCCGGTAGGCTGAGTCTCGTGGATATCAGCGATGGTGACCTTCTCATCATCTTTGAGTTGATCATTGATTGTGGTTTTTTCCTGACGGTACTTTTTATTCAGACTGTCGCTGTGGTCGGAGATATCATCTTCTTCAGTATCGCTGGTATCCGTTGGTTTTCTCACCAGCTTTCGGGGAGCTTGAGCTTCCTCTTCCTGTGATGTCTCTGTTTCTGGGGCTATTTCCTCAATAGGTTCTTCATCCCATTCCGCCTCTGGTTCTGACTCTTCATCACTGAGGTAAGTTGGTTCGTCAACCTCCGGCTCCTCGACCAGTGCTGGTTCCTCTTCAGCAACGGGTTCATCAACCTCCTCTTCTGACTCCTCTATCTCTTCAGAAGAGTCCTCCTCGCTTTCTGGGGCCTGCTCTTCGTCGGCTGGTTCCTCCTCGTCCGGCTCTTCACTTTCGACCAGAGTGTCTTCATCAAAAAGATCACTTAATAAATCTTCATCACTTTGAGGCTCCTCTTCAACTACCACTTCCTCCGATTCGGGTAGGGCATAGATAGCCTCGATATCCAGCGGATGGATCTTCGAAAGATCCCCTATGATGGTCTCATTTTCCTCAACTTCAAGGTTTCCATCCTGGATCAACCCTTCCAATAGATCAAGTGCGTCGGCTTTGGCTATTTTATCGTCGGCGGCCTGCATCACACTTTGAATGAAAGCATCGTAGATGTGCTTGTTTTGCTTTATATACTTTCCTTTAGCCTTCAGGTTTTTGGTAGAAAGTGTATCCGGTCCCTGAGAGAGGTCCGCCCAAAAATGGTCGAATGGCGTCAAGGTAAGGTAGAGTGTGTCTTGTACAGCAGTGGTTAAGAGTGGCATAAAGGCTGATTTCTCTATCTCAATATTCTGAGAGAGTATGTTCATAAACGCCATCAATGCCTTGGTTACTTTCTCACTCTTGAAGTTGAAGTAAGGACTTCTTAAGTTCCTTGTCTCCTCCTGCCATCGCTCAAATAAGATTTTGAGAACGAAGAAGTTGATCTGCTTGATCTCTGATAGTCGAAGAATCTCCTGGCCATTGATCGTCTCCTGCTCGGCAAAATGATTTTCGCCGAGTATTTCAGCGATCTTTTTTGCGTAATCTTCTATCTGAGAATGGTTAATTTGTGCTCCAACCATGGAATTATCTTGTTTGGATAAAGTTACAGAATATGCCAAAGATCGTAATCAAAAACCTGAGCCAAAAGGAGGTGTCTTTTCAGAACAACGGTCGATCTGTATTATCCATTCTTCAGGCCAACCATCAAGACTGGATGCATGCTTGTGGAGGGAAGGGCAAGTGCACCACCTGCAGCATGATCGTCGAATCGGGGCGCGAAAACCTCAACCCCTACACCGAAAATGAGCAGCGATTCATCAAGTTGGGCAGGTTGCCTGAGGATACGCGCCTGGCCTGCCAAACGATATGCTCTGGTGACATAGAGGTGCGAGTACCCAGGGTTTACAAATTACCTCATCTGTCCTATTCTGACTAAATTGCCCGGATGTTCATTGAGCCTCACATTGGTCGCTACAGCAGCAAAAACCAGCATTCTGCAGGTTGGATTGAGGTGATCTGTGGGTCAATGTTTAGCGGGAAGACAGAGGAGTTGATCAGAAGGCTCAATCGAGCGTTGATCGCGAAACAAAAAGTAGAAATCTTCAAACCTAAGATCGATACTCGCTATCACGAATACAATGTGGTTTCGCACAATGAAACTGCTATTCGATCAACGCCCGTTTCATTCGCGGATGACATTATTTTGCTGGCCGGCGACAGTGATGTCGTGGGTATCGATGAAGCGCAGTTCTTCGATGCTGGCCTCACGGAGGTTGTTGATAAATTGGCCAATTCGGGAAAGCGAGTCATACTTGCCGGGCTCGATATGGATTTTCAAGGTCGGCCATTTGGCTGTATGCCGGAGATCATTGCTATCGCAGAATTTGTCACCAAGGTGCATGCCATATGTATGAAATGTGGGGCAGTCGCACACTATTCGTACCGGTTAAAGGCTTCAAAAGAAAAGGTTCTTCTTGGAGAAAATCAGGAGTACGAAGCACGCTGTAGGAAATGCTACTATGAGGGTTAAGGTCATTTTATTTTTTGCTCTGTCAATTCTACCGGGCAAACTGGCTCTGGCGCAGGGAGACATTCCGATAGGCACATGGCGTACACATAGCAGCTACACAGATGTATACCATGTCACCCATATGGCCGGAGAGCGTAAGGTATATGCTGCTACCGCAAATGCTATTTTCTACATTGACGAGGATGACAATAGCATTAACAAGCTTACGAAAGTTGATGGGCTAAGTGATGCTGGTATTAGTAGTCTAAAATCAGATGCTGACGGAAGTGAATTGGCCATAGGCTATCAGAGTGGCATAATTGATTTCTTGAAAGGCAATGAACTCACACCATTCCCGGATTTGGCCATAGCTTCTCAGCTTGAGGATCGAACGATCTTCGATGTAGAATTCAACAACGACAGAGTCTACATTGCTACAAGTATCGGAGTAGTAGTCCTCAATCTAGAGACTAAGGAAATCATAGAAAGCTATGTCGAAATTGGACCCGATGCATCTACTCATCCCATCGCTGATATAGCCATAAGTACAGATTCTATTTACCTCGCTACACCGATTGGCCTGCTGGTTGCATCGCTAGACCCTTCGCTCAACCTGCAAGACTTTAATAACTGGAGCCTCAAGTCACCTGGCTCTGGCAACCTCCAATTGAGACAAATCCAATGGTTGGGAAGTGACCTGCTAGTCAGTACTGGTAAGGTATTGTTCTCCTATCGAAATGGCGCTTGGACCGACAGAACACCTGAATTATCTGGAGGGTCATACGAAAGTATCCTCTTATCCAAAACTCAGCGATTGATTATCGGTAGAAAACAGGGCTCCTCCAGCGTTTTTAATGATCAGTTTATACTAGTCAGTAGCTCAAACCAGATTTTGTATGATGTGTCTGGCTCCTCTTCCAGCCTATTTCTAGCGAGCTCGGGAGCAGGCCTTATTCGTTCAACCCAAGGGACGGAAGAAAGCCTTTCCCCATCCGGTCCCCATACAGATCACTTCACAGAGTTATCATGGCAGGGAGGAGAGGTCTATGGCATTGGAGCTTATCGTGACTTCCTCAGACAACCTCTGGGCAATGCGGCCACCTACTCCATTTTCGATGGAAGTCAATGGCGTATAGAAGAGATCAATGGCATCACTGATTTGTCTGGCGTGAGCTTCAATGGGCAGGTAGTATGGGGTGCATATGGTCAGGGCGTCTACAATGAGACGGGGGATCAATTAATAGACGAACAGACTCCCGGAAGCCCATTGCTTCCTCCACCCAATAGTGATTTTGGGCCTTTGATTTCAGGAGTCCATCATGACGATGACAAACAGCTCTGGGTGGCCAACTATGACGCCAACCCTTCAGTGCATGTACTCGAAGAATCGGGGAACTGGAGCAGCGTCTCGCTGGGCGCATCTACCAGTGCCAGATTTCCCGAGCAGCTTACGACGAGTGCGCGGACAGGAGCCTTATGGGCAAGAATAGACACTGATAGAGGCGGGGGAATTTACGTGTATAGTCCGGAGCAGCAATCGGTCCGCTATGTCACCTCCGCTGCTAATGATTTGCCTTCAAGTCAGGTCAATGATTTGGCCATAGACAAAAATGACGAAGTGTGGGTAGCTACCAGAGCCGGAGTTGCCTTTTTTCAGTCTTCATTGAGTCCTTTCATTCCCGATTTCGCGGATGCGATCATTCCTATATTCAATGGGGAGCTGCTTCTCAAAGATGAATTTATCTCTGCGGTAGCTGTAGATGGAGGCAATCGAAAGTGGTTTGGAACCAACATTGGATTGTGGCTTTTCTCTGAGAATGGAGATGAGCTGGTCTATCATTTCACCCGGGCCAACAGCCCTCTTCCTTCCGATTCGATTACGAATGTGGCCATCAATCCGCTCAGTGGAGAGGTCTTCATCTCTACTACTAAGGGCCTTGTATCTTATCGAAGTGATGCTACGGATGCCAGCACGGTTTTTTCAACTGTCAAGGTATTTCCCAATCCTGTCACCCCCGATTATCGGGGGATGATCGGTTTTTCTGGGCTGGCTAGCAATGTCAATGTAAAGGTCACTGACATTGCCGGTAGGCTGGTGAGAGAATTTTTTGCCAATGGAGGAACAGCATCATGGGATGGGTTGGATGTCAATGGCCAGCGCGTATCGACAGGAGTCTATCTGGTCTTTTGCAGTGACGCTCTCGGAGAGGAAACTTTTGTAGGCAAATTTGCGGTAGTGCGGTAATGCTATTCAAGACCAAGGGCATTTGCCTTAGCTATATCAAGTTTAAGGAGACCTCCATCATTGTCAGGGTTTACACCCGTTCTTTTGGGCTCCAGAGCTATATCGTCAACGGCTTGAGAAGCACCAAATCGAAAAAAACGCTAGGGTTTTTCCAGCCGCTGACCCTACTCGACCTTGTGGCCTATCATCGAAAAGACGCAGATATCAATAGGCTCTCAGAGTTTAAGATAAGTGATACGTATACCACCATTCCTTTTGATGTGCGCAAGATGAGCATGGCTATTTTCCTATCGGAATTCTTGACTCGAGTGCTGAAAGAACAGGAAGAACAGGCCGAGCAGTTTGACTTCTTATACAATTCATTCATGGTACTGGATGAATTGGAGAGTAGATATGAGAACTTTCATCTTCAGCTGATTATCAAGCTCAGTAGATATTTAGGTCATGGTCTTACCAATTCACAGGAATTAATTGCTCAGTCTGATACCCAAAGTTCTAACACCAAGATTGACACATTCGTCGATAGCCTCATCAATTCCAATTACAATCAGCATGTCGATGCTACTGGAGCCATAAGATCGGAAACACTCGGGCTGCTAATGGGTTATTTTGAAAAGCAATATGACCACTGGTCTGAAATGAAGTCATTGAAAGTACTGGGACAGATTTTCCATTAGGTCATGATTCCATTAATTTTAAGTAGTTATTACTAATCAACTAAACATCAATTATGAAGTCGAGATTATTTATACCCGCTATAATGTTACTAATGTGGGCCTGCGGAGGCTCCAATCAAAGCCAGGAAACAGCATCTGAAACTGCTGAGGCACCTGCGCAAGAAGCCGTCGAAGAGGCTGTAGAACCGAGAGTATTCTTTAAGTATCCGGAAGACGGAGCTACAGTAGGTAGCCCTGTGTATGTTGAAATGGGTGTAGAAGGAATGGAAATAGAACCTGCCGGAGCTGTAAAAGAAGGCTTTGGACACCATCACATTCTCATCAATCAGACTCATTGGCCGATGGGCGAAGTAATCCCTATGAGTGATACCACAATTCATTATGGTAAGGGTCAAACAGATACTTCTTTGGAATTGGCTCCAGGAGAGTACACGCTGACATTGCAGTTTGCCGATGGCGTACATGCCTCATATGGTGAGTCTATGGCTGCATCCATTAAGGTTACGGTAGAGTAGACCTAAGTCAACCTCAAACTAAACCATTGATGACCCATCAATGGTTTTTTTGTGCATTAACGTTAATTTAGTGTTGTATCAAATCCAATAAGATCATGCCTCAAGCCCTACTGGAAGAAATCCCATCGTTAGACCTAAACGATTTTACCTCAGGTGACGAGCTCAGAAAACAACTTTTTGTCAAGCAATTAGGCGATGCTTTCAATAACATTGGCTTTGTCGCTATTAAGAATCATGGCTTGACCCATGAGCAGACCAAAGAGCTTTACGCAACCGTTAAGGCGTTCTTCGACTTACCAGAAGAGGTAAAGTCTAAATACGAAAGACCAGAGCTTTTTGGTCAGCGGGGTTATATAGGAAAAGGTAAAGAGCACGCCAAAGGCCGGAGTACAGGTGACTTAAAAGAGTTTTACCATGTTGGGCAGGAGCTACCCGAGGGGGTAGAGATCAACGAGGAATACCCGGATAACATATGGCCAGAAGAGTTGCCTGCTTTGGCAGACGTAACCGTGGAAGCCTATCAGACGCTTGAAAATGCCGGCATGCAGGTACTACGCGCTATCGCAATCTATCTGGGCTTGGAGGAAGACTACTTTGAGGACAAAGTCAAATACGGCAATAGTATACTTCGTCCTATCCATTATTTCCCAATAGAAGACCCGGATAGCATTCCATCCGATGCGGTGAGGGCTGCCGAGCATGGTGACATCAACCTGATCACCCTACTCATGGGTGCAAGTGCGGATGGGTTGCAAGTTCTACGCAGAGACCAAAAATGGATTCCAATTACGGCACTTCCTGATCAGGTAGTGGTCAATGTGGGAGATATGCTTGCAAGGCTGACTAATGACAAACTAAAGTCAACCATACATAGGGTAGTTAACCCTCCCAGAGAGCTAATGGGAACCTCGCGTTTCTCGATTCCCTTTTTCATGCACCCAAGATCAGAGATGGATTTGACCTGCCTGGAAGGCTGCATTGATGAGCAAAACCCTAAGAGATATGAGGACATCAGTGCGGGTGACTTCCTACATCAGAGACTAGTTGAAATAGGCCTGAAGAAATAATCCTCAAAGATGATCAAGCGGGTACGCTACTACATCTTTTTAAGAGACGTATTCCTTCTCTCGCTTACAGCATTTGGTGGCCCCCAAGGTCACATTGCAATGTTTTTTGATGTTTTAGTCAAGAAGCGAGCGTATCTCAGCGAGAAAGATCTGATCGAGTTAAACGCCCTCTGTCAGATTCTCCCTGGGCCTACCTCTACGCAGACCATCACTGCACTGGGATTCAAAATCGGAGGACCAAACCTTGCCTACCTGACATTACTGGTGTGGATGATGCCTGCATTCGTCATCATGACCACTGCCGGTATTGCTACAAATTATCTAAGTGACGAACAGATTTCATTGTCATTTACCAAATACATACAGCCCATGGCTGTAGGCATAGTGGCTTATTCGGCATTCGTTATCACAAAAAAGATTATCGACACGACCACCGCCAAGGTCCTATTAGTCCTTGCCATTATCCTCTCTGCATTCATAGTTAATCCTTTTCTGTACCCTATAATAATTGTTGCAGGAGGCTTGGTCACCGGTTTGAAATACAAGAAACAAGATGTTGAAGAGAAAAGCCGACTTAAGATTAATTGGTCGAACTTCATTCTTTGGATATTAGTGTTGCTGTTTGCTGCTGCCTTAGGTGGATTAACTGATTATCTTCCGGTCAGATTGTTTGAAAACTTCTACCGAACCGGAAGTTTGATTTTTGGTGGTGGGCAAGTGCTTGTCCCTTTTCTATTCACAGAGTTTGTTGAGTACAAAGAATACTTGAGCTCTCCCGAGTTCCTGTCTGGCTATGCACTTGTCCAAGCAGTCCCTGGTCCGGTATTTTCCTTTTGCGCCTACGTAGGAGCTCTTTCCATGAGGGAGTTTGGGATTGGTGGAGAGCTGCTCGGCGCATTCATGGCTACCGCCGGTATCTTCTTGCCGGGCACATTCCTCATCTTCTTTGTCAGCCGATTCTGGCAAGACTTGAAGAAGTATCGGTTTATTAAGGCCTCTCTTGAAGGAGTTAATGCTGTCAGTTGCGGGATGGTAATAGCGGCTGCATTTCTTCTCGCCAGGCCTATAGAGGTAAGCATCCTCAATTATGGCATTATACTAGCCACGCTCGCTGCGTTATTGTTCACCAAAATAAGAGCTCCCTGGATTATTGCTATTGGTCTGCTTCTCGGCTTTTTGATATAAAAAAAGGCCTCACTTGAGGCCTTCTATATTTTGTGGTTTTATCGATCTCTTAGTTTTCTGCAGGAGGATCGATTCCTAGCTTCTTAAGGATTAAGGGAGATACGTCATTCTCCTCCGTAGCATAAAGAAGGATATCCATGCCAGGTACTCCTGAGCTAAAAACGTGAGTGTACCCATTCTCCTCCGCTACCGCGTTGATTGCGGTTCCTATTTTGTCAAATAGTGGCTGAAACAGATCCCCTTGCTTCTTGCTAAGTGAGCCCTGAGCGTCTCGTTGAAAACGCTCAATTGAGGCTTGGAGTGCTTGTAGCTCCGCCTGCTTATCAGCACGAATCAGGTCTGTCATAGTAGCCGCTTGCTGCTGAAACTGCTGACCTTTGGTTTGGAAATCCGTGATTTTGCTCTGAAGCTGATTCTCTATCTGCTGTTGGTAAGCGTTGTATTCCGCCTCCACTTGCTTTGTTTCAGGCATTAAGCTGAGCACATAGTCTACATTGGTGTATCCTATTTTCAAATTCTGCTGAGCCATGGCACTTGTGCCCAGGGCCAAGATCGCCAGAATAATTAAACTTCTGATTTTCATAACTTTAATAATTAATAACCTATTTAATTGTATCATTTGAATCCCCTAACCCCAATTCTTCCAGCACATAGTCTGTATAGTCGTGGATTGGATCTGTATAAATCATCACCAGTTCCCCAGCTTTGTCAAAAACGATCTGCAATCTATTGTTTTTTGCTACCTTTTCTACAGCTTCAAATACTTTATCTTGAACTGGTTTAATTAATTCTTTTTTCTTTAAAAAAAAGAGACCTTCAAAGCCAAATATCTTTTTTTGATAGTCTTTTACTTCTCCCCACTTCAAATCGATTTCTTCCTTCCTCTCTGCGTACATCTCTTGGGTCAGCAGCACTTCCTCCGCCTGTAGCTGAACTTCCATCGCTTGTACACCCTTGTACAGTTCTTGAACTTCTTCCTCCCATGCCAGCGACAGCTTGTTGATTTCATCTTGAGCTGCTGCATATTCCGGCATCTTACTCAGCACATACTTCGTGTCAACATAACCAAACTTCTGAGCGAACAAGGAGCCAAGAACGAAAAACTGAAGTACAACTACTGTGCCGAAAAATTTCATGCCATTATCTTAACTGTTGACCAATAGAGAAGTGAAATTGTGGCCCGGATATACCAATGCCTCCGGGTGGTACGTCAAAGCCATAGCCCCAATCAACACCCAATAGACCAAATGCTGGCATAAATATCCTTGCACCAAAGCCCGCTGATCTATAAAGATCATATGGGTTGAAGTTGTTGGTTTCGCTCCAGTTATTCCCTGCTTCAAGGAAGGAGGTCACATAAATTGTAGCCGACGGATTGAGCGAAAGCGGATAGCGCAACTCAAATACGAACTTGTTGTATACAGTACCTCCCTGGATTCCATTTTCATCGGCTGGCGGTACGATTGAGTTATTCTCATATCCTCTCAGTCCAATGATATCATTGCCTAATAGGAAGTTTTGTCCTGTAAGTCCATCTCCACCTACGAAGAATCTTTCAAAAGGCCCCACCTCTGACTTATCGTTGTAGCTGCCAATGTAACCCATGTGGGCTCTTGTTTCTAATACAAGATTCCCAACGAGCTTGGTATAGAACTTTGCATCGAACATCCACTTGTGGTATTCTACCCACTTGTAGCGTTCTTCAGGTGGGGCAGTGTCAAAGTCCAAATCATTCCACAGCGAATACGGCGGAGTTAATGCCAGGCTTAATGAAATTGATGAACCAGATCTAGGGAACATCGGGTTGTCAATACTGTTTCTCGCAAGCGTGGTATTGAAGTTTATATTATTAGATACTCCGGTTTCAAAACCCAATGTCTGGCCAAAGTTGAAAAG
Organism: Cyclobacteriaceae bacterium; assembly: GCA_965229505.1. Taxonomy (GTDB): domain Bacteria; phylum Bacteroidota; class Bacteroidia; order Cytophagales; family Cyclobacteriaceae; genus UBA6059. Next base: position 1,973,977 of record OZ245881.1, on the reverse strand, counting down.
GTCATAATTCAGGTAAGAAAGAGAATTACTCAAGGTGAAGTAGTCATCAGGCCATTTGATGCGCCTGCCGAGGCTTAAGGTAATTCCCTGCACCTTCAAAGAACCGAAAACTTCGTTGGTTATTGTGTTTACACTCCTTTGTACCGAGTAGCTATAGTTAACACCAAAGTTGTTTGGCTTTCTTCCGCCCAACCAAGGCTCGGAGAAGGAGAATGTATAACTCTGGAACCTCCTGCCATTGGCTTGCATTCTTATCGATAGTCTCTGACCATCACCTACCGGCAAAGGGCGCCATTTGTCAAAATTAGCGATATTCCGCAACGAGAAATTGTTGAAGACCAGACCGAGTGTACCTACAAAACCAAAAGCACCACCCCATCCACCGGATAGTTCAACTTGATCACTTGGTCGCTCGACGAGATTCCATTGAATGTCCACGGTTTCATCCGCAGGGTTAGGCATAGGTACAGGGTTAACTTGCTCTGGGTCAAAATACCCTAGTTGCGATAGCTCGCGCTGTGTTCTAATCAACTCGGCTCTACTAAAGTAGTCTCCAGGCAAGGTTCGCAGCTCTCTAAGAATCACGTGATCACTAGTCCGGTCATTACCTGAGATCATTACTTTGCTGATTTTGGCCTGGGCTCCTTCATAGATGCGCATTTCCAAATCAATGGAGTCATCTTCAATTCGAACTTCGACAGGGTTGACACTAAAGAAGAGATAACCATTGTCCATGTAGAGAGAGCTAATGTCCGTCCCGGTAGGGTTGTAGTTTAGCTTCTTATTAACTAGCTCAAGATCATAAACATCTCCCTTGTTAATACCTAACACATTATTGAGGGTAATGTCCTGATATACATAGTTGCCCGACCAAATAATATCTCTGAAATAGTACTGCTGACCAGGCTCGACTTCAAGATCAAGGTTGACAGATTTATTATTATACAAATAGACCGAATCATCTATTATTGCCGCGTCCCGATAACCTTTGCTATTATAGAAAGTGATTAGGCCCGCTTTGTCAGTCTCAAAATCAGACTCAATATATTTGTTTGACTTGAATATGTTGAGCTTCACGTGAGTATTGATATACTCTTTCGGATCAACCTTTTCTTTCGTCGTGATGAACTCCTTAAGCTCCTTAGGCTTGAAAAGGGAGAAAGTCTTTTTAGCCAGGTCTTCAAAGACTGAGATGCGTGGTTTTTCACCGGTTTTCTTTAGCTGCCCTTTAAGTTTTGCATCCGCGAATATTGTATCTCCAATTATATTGATTTTGTTAACCTTGATTTTTCGCTTCTTGTCCACCATTACATTTAGTTGGATACTGTTTGAAAGAAGCGTGTCTTGTTGCTGAACCACTTTCACGTCAGCATCAAGGTAGCCCTTATCAGCAAAATATCTTGTAATGGTAAGTTCGGCATTTCGCACTAGCGCATCAGTGATGACACGTCCCCTGATCAAGTTGATCTTCTCGCGAATATCCTTCTCTTGAGTACGTGTGAGTCCTTCAAAAGCAAACCGTGTCAGCCTTGGTCTCTCAGATAACTCAATAGTAATTGATACTTCTTCCCCTTCAATTTTGTTGGCGTAGATTTTTACGTCTCCGATAATTCCTTGTTTCCAAAGCTTTTTGATACCTCCTGAGATAGCATCTCCCGGTATCTTAATCTTATCACCAATTTTCAGACCCGAAATAGAGATCAGCGCATTCTTGTCCAGAAATTTTGATCCGAGTACTTCAATATTGGCGATTACATATTCCTTCGGGTTGGAATAGTTGATTTCTATATCGTTGCTTTGCCTACGGTTGTAGTTATACCTGATTTGAGCACTGACGTCCGTCCATACCAATATCACTAACACAAACCCAATAATCTTTCCTTTCATTCCGCGGTTAGGAGTTTACTTGTTCACTAATCTTACCAAACCTCCGTTCGCGTTGCTGATAAGCAGCAATTGCTTCGAACATATGAGATTTCCTAAAGTCGGGCCAAAGGACATCAGTGATATATATTTCTGTATAGGCGAGTTGCCAAAGCATAAAATTACTAATACGAAGTTCTCCACTTGTTCGGATTAACAATTCCGGATCCGGGATACCCCTAGTATTCAGATGCTCAGCTATCAGACGGGAGTCAATTTTGTCAGGTGTCAGGTCAGTAGTAAGGCATTTTTCTGCAAGTTGCTTTACTGCTTCGGTTATTTCCCATCTTCCACTATAGTTAAGTGCCAATATCAGGTTAAGGCCATCATTAGCACTCGTTAAATCGATCGCTTCGTTAAGCTTTCGTTGTGTCTTTTGTGGTAACGTACTCACGTCACCTATGGTTGACAAACGCACGTTGTTTTCCAAAAGTGTCGGAAGCTCGTTTTTAATCGTCGAAACCAGAAGTGACATCAAACCATCCACCTCCTCTTTCGGCCTTGCCCAGTTTTCAGTGCTGAAGGCATAAAGTGTCAGATATGATACTCCCTGTTCTGCACAAAACTCTGTGGCTTCCCGGACGGCTTTGATAGCATTTTGATGCCCGAAAATTCTAGCAGCCCCTTTTTTCTTAGCCCATCTCCCATTACCATCCATGATTATCGCTATATGGGATGGCAAATTTACTCTGTCAATGACCTCTTCCATTAATGCAAAAAAGTGCCCTTCTTAAAATCGAAGCACAAATTTGGGGTTTTTTTTAGTGAATAAGAAACTTAAGCCCGCTCAATACTGATATATGGAGCGATTTGGAATGTAGCGGAATGGGCAAGGAATTTTGTAGAGAATATAGCTGACAGAGAAAGTGGTGAAGGAATACCAATCATCGTCTTCCGGATTACCGTATCTAAAATCTCTAATGGCAACATCTCCATCACTTACTTCGTCCAACTCATCGAAGAAAGTCTTTCGCAAACCGATTTCTAAGCCAAGTGCAAATTGTTTTCCAATAAGGTGCTTAAACCCTAGCCCAAAAGGAATCATTGGCTGAATCTTATTATAATCCTTTGTTCGTTCACCAAATACCCTGGCAAAGCCAATTCCGCCGAATAGGTAAGGCGACCAGCGAATAGGAGAGTGGTCATCTTTGTAATCGAGAAAATTATACTCAAAGGTCATTGTGCCTTCAAAAACACCTCGCTCAAAGGAATGTCTCCTGATGGCAGCAAAGGGATCTATAGGATTGTCATCACTTCCGGCGATCTTGCCATATCCAATTGCATATTTTACCGCTACGATATCGCTTAGGTTCATTCTATGAAATGCTCGAATACCGAATCGAATGTTGTCAATGGGATAGCCGCGATCCAAATCTCCAGAGTAATTAAGTATTCCTATACCTCCACCATACTCCAGAAATTGAGCCTGGGAGTTAAAACCGACTCCCAAAAACAAAAATAACCAGACGAATATTCGCCTGGCCTTTTGAAAGCTTTCTTTATATATCACGTGGATTTCTATCTGTACCTGGCGCTACCTCGGCCATTTGAAATGATATAGTGAATCTTGATTGATGTGATGAAATACATGTCATTATCCTTGTTACCTCGAACATTACCAGTACCAGATCCATAGCCAATAATTGCTTCATATTGATTGCCGTCAATGGGTGATGTATAAGTAATTATTCTTCCGACACCAGCTTCTTCTATTGCCTGGATATTTCTAGCATCACCTGATACAATAGCATTACGTTCAGCCGACCTGTCGGACATTGCTCGAGCTAAGTTATTCTCGAACTCACCTAAATCGACATATGATGTGCCCACATCATCAATGTAGTCTGTGAATAAGTACCTATACCCTAACTCCAAAGCAATGTCAAAATTGTTTGGCAGTCTTACTTTAATGCCCAGACCAAGGGGTATGGCTAATTGGATATTATTATACGGGTCAACATTACCCACGCTCAGGTTTTGACCTTCTGTTCCCAGAGGTCGCAGCTTAACCCATTGACCCGCTTCCGCCAGTGAGTTTCCTGCTTGATCTGAATCTGGTGCTAAACCCTTTGGCTCGTGGTAGAATCCCGTTATACCAACGAAAACAAAAGGGGCGAATGGAGCCCGAGAATATGGGCCCCTGTAATTGGGGAAAAGATCTATTTGCAAGCCCGCTGTTAGTTCATAAATATTGTTCTTAAACTGAAGGTTTCTTGCATATCTGGTTAAACTCTCATAATTGTTAACATCCTGCGACTCAAAATCATCTCCTTCCAACTGACCAAATGTGAAACCCGCTCTAGCGGTAACCCACGGGCTGATCCTCTGGCCATAAATAATTCCAAACCCCGGGTTTGTAAATGAGATATCTGTGCTTGCGGCTTTACTTACAGGAGCCAAGTCGCCGAAATAATTGAAGGCGTTAACTGAAAAGCCAAGGATCTTATACTTATGAGAGTTGCTCATTGCAGATCGACTGCCTTTGTATTTATCAATTCGACGATTGACGCTGGGCTTATATCTCCGCTTCCTTTGCGCTTCCGCTTCTTCGGCCAAGAAGCTTCCTGTCAATAGGAGAATTACTACAAATGCTATAACTTTTTTCATACTACCGCGCATTTACACTGCTAACAAATGTATGAATGATATTTAAGAAAAAAACCATTTTTCGATCAATTACGGGAATCGTAACCCCAATTTAACTTATTACGCAGTGTGTCGAGAAATGTATATCCCTCCAATTTAATGAGGTTCACCACGAAGTTTTCTTTTCTAACAGAGAGTTTTACTTGATTATCTACAGTATAAGATCTTGAGTCTAAGGATGTTAAGAAATTTAGGCCTCTACTCTCTATCTCAAAGGAGATGACGCTTGAGTCCGACACAACCATTGGCCTCACATTAAGGTTGTGAGGACTCACCGGAGTAATAATAAAATTGCGCGACTGAGGTAATACAACTGGCCCTCCACAGGATAATGAGTATCCAGTAGACCCTGTTGGTGTAGAAACCATTAAACCATCGGCCCAATAGGTGTTCAAATATTCTCCATCAATGTAGCAGTTGACTACTACCATTGATGAGGAGTCCTTTTTCATTATCGCAAATTCATTGAGGGCATAATTTAAGTCCCCGTATACATTTGGGGTACTATCTATATGGATAAGAGAACGAGCATCCAGCTTATACTTCCCCTCATAGAATAGCTTAAGTGCGGATTTAATATTTGTCTTGGCTATGGTCGCAAGAAACCCCAGTCGCCCCATATTAATTGCTAGTACGGGAATTTCTAGCCGGTCAATATGAGTGATCGTTTCTAGAAGTGTTCCATCACCCCCGAGACTGAAGATGAAGTTTGCCGATTCCAACTCCTGCTTGCTACTATAAGTTGAAAATTTGGCCAAGTCGAAACCTCCATCCTCATTTTTTCTCTTGAATTCCGATGAGATGACAATCTCGATGTGATTGCTTTCAAGCTCCTCAAAGATTTCCTTTATGTAGGGGAGTATGTCAGGTGTGAACCTACGTCCATGAATGGCAATTTTCATAGTACCCTAGATTTGGAGGTACTTCATGAGGATGTCATAGCGATCTTTGTCCTTATCCTCTGTGGATTGGTTACTGAATTGGGATACCACTGTGTAACCAAAACGCTCAAGCGTGGCGAGCACTTTAGAAGCATCTTCAGTATTAATTTTCAAAGTCAGACGCACTATGGAGGGGTCATCTTCATCCACAGCAGTGTGTGAACTAATGATTTTTGCATCATTGGACTCCACCAACCGGCTAATTTCGGTCAAAGAATAGTCTGTAACACCCATTGAAAGAATGAAGATCGCACCGGGACTGGTTATAGAGGAGGTTTGGGCAAAAGCCTCCACTACATCTCTTATAGAGACTACCCCAAGATACCTTTCGTCTGCGTCAAGAATCGCAACCAGACTGACGCTTTCATCATAAGACATCTTGAGTATTTCGTAATAATGGCTCTGCTCCTTTAAAAAGCTGTTATTCCCCGTCAACACTAAGTTTTGAACAAAGGTCTCATTGCTATTATTGTCGAAGATCAGATCTTCATTGAGAATGCCTAAAAATTTACCCTCATCCACGACAGGAAGCTCAGAGACACGCAACTCCTCCATCCACATTATGGCCTTGTCCACCTCATCGGTCGGTTTTAGTGGCGGGATCATATAATTGATAAGTTCTTTGGCGATCATACGAGTACTTCTGATTCTAAAAATTCCTCCAGAAGATCATTAAACTTTTCCGGGTGCTCCATCATAGGTGCATGGCAGCATTTATCTATAAACCTCAATTTAGAGTTTTTGATTAATCTATTAAACTCATGCCCAACCATTGGAGGTGTAATAGTATCATTCAGCCCCCAGATCAACAGGGTAGGTGCCTCTATTCTGGTAATGTCCTTCGCCATGTTGTGGCGCTGCGCAGACTTTGCAATAGCCACTATCCTAAGCGCTTTCGGAATACTCTTTGTTGTTTCGAACACCTCGTCCACATACTCCTTTGTAGCTGTTTTAGGATCATAAAAGGTATATTCGACGCGCTCTTTGATATACTCATAGCTGCCTCTTTTAGGAAAGCTTCCCCCCATCGAGTTTTCAAATAGGCCGGAACTTCCGGTTAGAACAAGTTTTTTGACCTTCTCGGCATTTGCCAAAGTATAGATCAAGGCCACATGCCCCCCCAGCGAGTTCCCCATCAGGTTAAACTCATCTAATTTTTTAAACGCGATGAATGACTCTAGAAAATCAACCAATCCGTCCAAGCCTGCCTCCCTGATGGGCATTTCATAGATGGGGAGCATTGGTATTACCACTCTATACCTATCGGAAAATCTGCTGATCACTCCTTCCCAATTGCTCAAGGCGCCAAATAGTCCGTGTAGCAAGAGAATGACCTCACCACTCCCTCTTTCAATGTATTTGAAGCCACCTTCCTCCGTTAATACGGGATTGATACTCATGATTTACTCGTCGGTTTTCGACATTAATATAGTCGAATTGTAAATAAATGATACTACTTGGATTACATCTTTGTTCGAACAAAGGCCTGAGCCACCTGCTCCTGCTCCTTTAGGAGCTCCTTGCCATTATCCAACATGTCCTGAATGAAAGGAAAGACAACCGCGAGCATATCCAGTAGAAAAGGTGCGATGGAATACACATAGGGGAACACAATAGTTCCTTCACTATATGACGGGGATATCCCAATATCAAAAAGCTCAAAGATCCATAGGAAAATACTGATCATCAATGCCCACTTGAGCGCGCCAATGAGAGCGCCCGCCAAATCATCAAGGCTTCCCAGAAGGGTCAAGTCCAGTAGAGATTTGATTGCCTTACCAAGTAAATCCAGTCCTAAAATCACTATGATGAAAATGGCCACAAAGGAGACAATGTTGAGCAGGCCCTCGGGTTGATCCAAAAAACTCTGAAGGATCCCCGTGCCCCAGTCCTTGAAATTGAAGGCGAGTAGTAATGCCAGGAAAAAAGAGATAAAGTTGATCAGCTCTAATAGAAGCCCCTTTTGATAGCCGCGAAAGGCACCAAAGAGCAGAATAACTATCAATATGATATCAAGGAGTTTCACTAACTCAGCAACGATTTGATGATTTCGGACATTTTCTTATTATCGACTCTGCCTGCCAATTTCTTGGAAGCAATGCCCATTACTTTGCCCATCTCCTTCATTGAGCTCGCGCCCAAATCTTTAACTATAGCCTCAAGCTCCACTCTCATTTCATCCTCAGACATCTGCTTTGGCAAAAACTCCTCAATGACACCTAACTCTTGTTTTTCAACATCGGCCAGGTCCTGTCTTCCCTGCTTTTCGAAGACATCAAGAGAATCCTTTCTTTGCTTGGCCGCTTTGACCAGTATGGCCATCTCAGCATCCTCCGTCAATTCAGCCACCACTCCCTTTTCCGTTTCTGCCAGCATGATGAGCGACTTGATCGATCGCAATGCGCGCAACCTGTCCTTATCCTTGGCCAACATTGCCGATTTTATTTCTCCCTCTATTTTAGCTTTCAATGCCATGTTATTGCGATTTCTTACTCTTGAGATTGATTAACTTGCCGCCAAAGGTACATAATAAGGATGACCAGATTAAGTGTGAATATCAACAAAGTCGCCACTCTGAGGAACGCACGTGGTGGCAATAATCCTGACGTAGTTCAGGTGGCCAGGGATTGCGAAAGTTTTGGGGCTGAGGGCATTACTGTTCACCCCCGGCCTGATGAGCGTCATATTACTACCACCGATGTTTACGCCCTAGCGGAAATCGTGACTACAGAGTATAATATTGAGGGCTATCCTGACAGTCGGTTCATGAAGATCATCGCTGACCTGCGCCCAACTCAGGCCACCTTGGTTCCGGATGGCCCGGATGTACTCACCTCCAATGCTGGATGGGATACAGTTGCCAATGGGGAACTGCTTTCCGGTTTGATCTCAAAGCTAAAAGCATCTGGTGTGCGAGTGTCCATCTTCGTAGACCCGGACTTAAAAATGGTCGAAGGAGCCAGAGAATGCGGCGCAGACTGCATCGAGCTGTACACGGAACCCTACGCTCGCAGCTATCATTCCGATAGGAAGATGGCCATAGCTCCATATATAAAAGCGGCCCAAAAGGCACACGATATCGGTCTGGGTGTCAATGCCGGTCATGACCTGGACCTCCACAACCTCAAGTACTTGTACGAGCAGCTACCATCCCTCGATGAGGTATCCATAGGCCATGCATTGATCTGCGATGCTTTATACTTTGGCCTTGAGAATGCAATTCAAATGTATCGAAGACAACTAGAGGCATAGCATCATGAAGTTAAACTACAGATCATCAGGTCAAGGGCAGCCACTAATTATACTTCATGGCCTTTTTGGGGCGTCCGACAACTGGTTGAGCATCGCGAAGAAGCTGGAAGATAAATATCAGGTCTTTTTAGTCGATCAGCGAAACCATGGATCCTCTCCACACAGTGATATTTGGAACTATGAAGTGATGGCCGAAGATGTCAAAGAGTTCATGGAGGACCAAGCAATGTCAGAGGCGATCATCATGGGGCACTCAATGGGCGGTAAGGTCGCAATGACCTTTGCCGGTAGGTTCCCGGAAATGATCTCTGACCTTGTCATCGTTGATATCGGTCCGAAACACTACCCCGTCCATCACAAGAAAATACTTGAAGGCCTCAAGAGCATTGATCTGAGCTCACTAAGCTCGCGACAAGATGCGGATCGTCAACTTCAAAACAACGTCCCCGAGATGGGTGTCCGACAATTTCTGTTGAAAAATCTCGGGAGAGACAAAGACAACCACTACTACTGGAAGATCAACCTCAAGGTCATTGAAGAACAAATAGAGAATGTCGGATTGGCATTACCCGTTGAGAAAATCTATGATGGCAATTGCCTTTTCATCCGAGGTGAAAATTCAAACTACATCCTCGATGAGGACTTACCAGAATTATCCATCAGGTTTCCACAGCATAAACTAGAAATCATTCCTAATGCAGGTCATTGGGTACATGCTGAGCGCCCTACTGAGTTCCTACACGCTTTGACCAACTATCTGCATGACTAAAGGCGCTGTTTATCTTATTCCTACAGAGCTCGCACCCTCAACAGGCGAAAAGGTGCTGGGTCAGCAAGCTTTCGACACAATTAAGCAATTAGACACCTACTTAGTCGAGAATGTCAGAACAAGCCGGAGGTTCATTAGCAGTCTGAAACTCGGGCTGACTATCGAAGATCTGACCTTTCATGAGCTAGACAAAAAAACAAGCTCTGAAAAAATCAATGAATATCTCAAACTGGTTGCAGCCGGCAAATCTGTGGGGATAATGTCGGAAGCAGGGAGCCCTGGCGTTGCGGACCCAGGAGCAGCACTGGTAGCAAGAGCGCATGAACTTAACATTCCGGTCGTCCCTATAGTAGGACCATCATCATTCCTGCTGGCATTGATGGCATCTGGAATGAACGGTCAACGATTTAGATTCCATGGCTACTTACCGATCGATCGACCTAAAAGGCAGGCTGCCCTTGTGTCCTTAGACAAGGATGCCCGACAACTTCAGGAAGCACAGATGTTTATGGAAACCCCTTATCGTAATAACCACCTGCTGGAAGATATTCTGGGCTGCTGCAACAAAAGTACGCGTCTCTGTATTGCTTCAGACATCACCGGAGCAAACCAATTCATAAAGACGAATACAATTGCTCAGTGGAAGGCTAAAAAGCTGGACTTACATAAGATACCGACCGTCTTTATCCTTCAAGGCTGATCGGTTTTTATAATCTGTCATTTAGTATATTTTTGCGCTCTTCTTAACAATTAGATATTTCATATGCCGTATTTATTCACTTCAGAGTCTGTCTCTGAAGGTCACCCAGATAAAATCTCAGATCAGATCAGCGACGCGTTGATCGACAACTTTTTAGCTTTTGACCCCAAATCAAAAGTGGCGTGCGAAACGCTCGTGACCACAGGTCAGGTAGTGCTCGCGGGAGAAGTGAAGTCTTCAGCTTATCTAGATGTGCAGCAGATTGCACGTGATGTGATCAAGCGCATTGGCTATACTAAGTCGGAGTACATGTTTGAGGCAGAGTCTTGTGGTGTGCTTTCGGCAATACACGAGCAGTCTCCTGATATCAATCAAGGTGTAGATCGTGCTTCGGAAGAGGAGCAGGGTGCTGGTGACCAGGGCATGATGTTTGGCTATGCCACAAAAGAGACTGAGAACTATATGCCATTGGCACTAGACCTGTCTCACAAATTATTGATCGAATTAGCCGCGCTCCGTAGGGAAATGAAGGAAATCGGCTACTTGAGACCTGATGCCAAGTCGCAGGTTACCATAGAGTACAGCGATGATAATGTGCCGCAGCGCATTGATTCGATTGTGGTTTCTACTCAGCATGATGCTTTTGACAAAGATGATGAGACTATGCTGGCCAAGATCAAGTCAGACATTATCAACATTCTCATCCCAAGGGTCAAAGCACAGTTGAAGCCAGAGCTTCAGAAGCTGTTCAACGAAGACATCAACTATCATATCAATCCTACCGGGAAGTTTGTGATCGGAGGGCCTCATGGCGATGCTGGCTTAACTGGTCGCAAAATCATTGTTGACACTTACGGTGGCAAGGGTGCGCATGGTGGTGGTGCGTTTTCTGGTAAGGACCCATCAAAAGTGGATAGGTCGGCAGCCTATGCTACAAGACATATCGCCAAAAATATGGTCGCCGCTGGTATCTGCGATGAGATACTGGTGCAGGTTTCCTACGCTATCGGCGTGGCAAAGCCAATGGGTATCTATGTGAACACCTACGGCACAGCCAAAGTAGGCGCCAACGATGGTGAGATCGCTCGAAAAGTAGAACAGATATTCGATATGCGACCAATCGCTATCGAGCGCAGACTAAAGCTACGGGAGCCGATCTACTCTGAGACCGCTGCATACGGGCACATGGGTAGAACGCCTGAGTTAGTAAAAAAGACATTCGTATCTCCGGAAGGTACCAGGGTAGAAAAAGAAGTGGAGCTTTTCACGTGGGAAAAACTAGATTTTGTTGATCAGGTAAAAGCTGCTTTTGGCTTATAAACACTGATTTCCTGTCATATCAGAATCCGGCTTTCTTCAAGAGGGCCGGATTTTTTTATGTATTTTCCTCAATGCTTGTAACCTATCGGAACATGTGAAGTTTCCGACCATGATTACCGCCAAACACAAACGATCGATTTGATAGGACTGGATGATAATAGCTTGATGCTGAGCGTCAAGGCAGGCAAGACGGATCAATTGAGCCTCCTCTATGAGCGCCACAAAGGGCCTTTGTACGGATTCTTTTACCGCTTGACTTCCGACAGGGACATCAGTGAAGACTTAGTACAAAATGTCTTTTTGAGGATACTCAAGTACAAGCATACCTACAATGGGCAGGGGAAGTTCACGACGTGGTATTATCATCTGGCCAGAAATGTGATGGCTGACTATTTCAAAAAGAATAATCGCTATCAGCCCATGGGTGATCAGGATTGGGGTAATCGACTGGGGCATGAGGAGACTGCCGAAGTGCAAATGACCGAGGTGCAGGACAAGGAAATCTTGCAAAAGGCCATGAAGCAGCTTCCTAAGGACAAGCAGGAACTACTGGTGCTGGTGAAGTTTCAGAAACTAAGGTACGAGCAGGTCGCAGAGATGATGGACTGCTCGGTAGGAGCTCTCAAGGTGAGGGTACATAGAACAATACAAGAATTAAGGACGATATATCTGGGAATGCAATGAATATACAAAGCGACAGCATGGCCAAAGAGCTCTGGTTGGATAGTCTGGAAGGGGAACTATCATTTGAGCAAGAGGAGGCATTACAGCAATACTTATCAGAGCGACCTGAGTTGGCTGAGGAATTGAAAGCCTCGTCAGACCTATGGGAGGCCCTCGATATGCCCGTAGCTCCTCCTTCGCAACGGATGGATGATCAATTCTATGAGATGCTGTCATCTCATGGACAAAATCAACCCGGTCAGGTTTCGAGGATTTGGATGATGGCGGCTTCTGTTTCGCTGCTTATCATTGGCTTTGCCAGCGGCTGGTGGATGAGCTCGCCGAGGGAACACTCCGTGGCTCAGCTCACAGATCAAGTAGCCCAGCTCCAGGAAGTGATGATGCTCACACTCATCGAGCAACCCAGGGCGCAAGACCGGCTCAAAGCGGTGAATATTACTTATGAGCTTTCGAATGCGGATGAGGCTGTGATTTCCGCTTTGGTCAAGACGCTACGGATGGACAACAACGTCAATGTGAGGCTCGCCGCTCTGGAGGCATTGTCGGCCAAAGTGAGCAACCCGCAGGTTCGAGAGGCATTGGTGGATGCCATAGCCTACCAGGAAAATCCCATGGTGCAAATCGCCATAGCGGAACTAATGGTCAGGATCGAAGAGTCCAGTGCCAAGTCGCAGCTTGAAGCGTTGATCAACAGCCCTGATATCAATCCTTATGCTAAGGAAAAAATTACTCAAAGTATCAAAAGCATTTAATCATGAAGAAATCAATAACTATACTCCTGATGCTAGTCGCCAGCTACGGCTGGTGCCAGACCTACAAGACCAGGTTTGACGAATCACTGGCAGCTCAGGGCATCAATACGGTAATCATTTCCAATGTGTATGGCGCCATCGATATTCAGGGAAACGATGGTGATCAGATTGGTGTCGTGGCAGATGTGGTCATGAGAGGTAATAATGACGAGCAGCTTCAAAAGCTCAAAAATGGTATGACATTGGGCGTGGAGCGACTCTCCGACACATTATTGATCTACAGCAAGGTGGCCTGGCTATGCGATCGGTATCTCTGCAAGAAGAATTGCAATTTCCGCTGGGATAGTGATGAAGATGGTGAGTTCAACTTCGATTTTACAGTCAACTTACCAGAAGGGCTGAATGTAGAGGCCGCAACGGTCAATGACGGTGATATCCATGTGATCGATGTTTCCGGTAGGGTAAGCGTCGACAATGTCAATGGCTCAATCCACCTGCTGGGAGTGTCCAATGTGGTCAAGGCCACTACCATCAATGGTGAACTCACCGCTCAGTTCAACAAGGCACCCACAGTGCCGGGCAGGTTCTATGCTTTGAATGGTGATATCACCTCAGAGTTTCCCAATGACCTGTCTGCTGATATTGCCTTCAAGAGCTTCAATGGAGAGTTTTTTACGGACTTCCCATTTGCTCGGAGCGAAAAAGCAAGCGAATTAAAAGTTCGAGAAAATGGCTCTGGAACGAAATACAAACTAGAAGAAAAGTCCGGGATAAGCGTAGGGGGCGGAGGCGTAGAGCTGAAGTTCGAGACGCTCAACGGTAACATGTACGTCAAAAGAAAATAATGAGATCATGAAAAGTATAATAACAATAGCGCTTGCCTTGATCATTCCGATAGGAAGTGCACTAGCGCAAATCAGTGAAAAGCAAACATTGACCATACCGCTTTCCAAGCCGGGAGAGCGTGGCAGGCTTCTCATAGATTTGGTCAATGGTAGTATCAAAGTAACGGGCTATACCGGTAGTGAGGTGCTCATCACAGCCATGCCCGCTGATGAGGCCATGCATAAAATCAACAGTGAATGTGAGGGCTGCCCAAAACATAAAGACAAGGATAGGTCCGCCGACCGGGATGACGATCGGAGTAGTGGCATGAAGCGTATTTCTTCCAACCCCATCGAGCTAGAGGCGACAGAAAACAATAATGTGGTAGATATTGAAAGCAATTCCTGGAAGCGCGGAATCACCCTGGAAGTGAAAGTTCCTGCCAACTTTGACCTGAAGCTATCAACGGTCAATCGAGGAGATATCACCGTAACCGGAGTAAATGGTGCAATAGATGTCGCCAATGTCAATGGAGCAATTACTTTAACCAATATTGCTGGTTCAGTGCTTGGCAATACAGTAAATGGAGATATAAAGGCTGATTTCAACAAGGTGAACAATAATGAGCCCATGGCCTTCACTACGCTCAACGGTGACATAGACGTGTCCTTTCCTACCGGAATAAAAGCGACTACCAAGATGAAATCCGAGCGGGGCGAGATCTTCAGTGACTTTGATATGAAGGTTCGGCAGTCCGAGCCAAAAAGCTCTCGTGATGGCAGAGAGTTCAAAATAGAGATCAATGCCTGGGTATATGGTGACATCAACGGCGGTGGACCCGAGTATAAAATGCAAAACATGAACGGCAACATTTATATCCGGGAGCAGAAGTAAGGCGCCTGAGATAATAACGGGTCGAGCCCAGCCATCCTGAGATGGCTGGGCTTTTTTATGATTGAACCGATCCAAGTTCAGGGCTCTATTGTTTCTACAATAGTCTGTCGTATCTCAAAGATTTGGCTAATTTCAAGCAAATGAACTCCTACTGGTATTGGCTATGGATTTTGACGCTTCTGGCTTGTTGTGACAGCAAGAAGCAACCTGAAATGGAGGTGCCGCCAGAAATAGAGGAGGCGTATGATTTCCAAAGCGACATAGCCAGTATATCTCACCTCGACTTTCCACTAGATTTTGTGACCCGAGATCTTGAGCAAGTCATCAACGATAAGCTGCCAAAAGTACTGGTCGATGAAACCATCAGTATTAGCGAAAAGGGTGATAGTCTGGCCATCATTATTGAGTCTTTAGGAAGAGCCACCTTATTCTCATCTGGCGATAAACTTTACACTTCGATCCCACTCCTGGTATCTGCGGTCATCACCAAAAAAGTGCTCGGCATCAAGCTGTCTAATAAGCAGCCCATAGACTTTTCCATAAACCTTAGTGTTGAAACCAAGCTGGCATTCAACGATAGATGGGAGCTCAACCCATCATGTACCTTATCCGAAGTGACCTGGATCGAAAAACCAGAAATGGATCTGCTGCTGGTCAAAGTCAATCTGGAGAAGATCATCGAAAAGCAAATAGAAAAAAACAAGGACAAGCTGGAATCCAGCCTTTGCGAATTGATTCACAATGCTGTGCCCATCAGGGATGAAGTCAAGAAAGTATGGCAACTCATGAGTGATCCTCATAGGGTGGCTAAAAAACCCGTAGAGCTATGGCTCAATAGCAATCCGGATGAATTCTCTGCTATGTTCGATACCGATGTAAAAGATACGATCAGGGTCAATATACACTGTACCAGTAGGCTGGCCATTTCGCCCGAAGCTCCATTGGACTATGAGCCTGCCGAGTTACCGCTGAACCGCACAACTGCTAGTGCTGGAAAGGGGTTGGATCTAAAGGCTGCTGTAACAGTCCCTGAGGAGCTTCTCAACCAACTGCTTCAGTCAAAACTCGAAGGACTGAGCCTCAGCTATCAAGGTGTCAGCATCGACATCCAATCCGTTAAGGCCACAATCAAAAAAGATCACCTGTCTTTCATCATTGATATCACTGGGGATATCGAGTCTACCATAGCAGTGAAAGCCCGCCCTGACCTGGATGCCGACCGCCAGCTCAGCATAGAGGACATTGAGATAGAGGTATTGAGCGACAACCAGTTGATGAGTACGCTTGCCTGGCTCTCCAATGCCACCATGAAAAGCTACCTCACTGATGCAACAAAAGTGGATCTGAACCCACTACTGTCTACACTCGATGAGAAAATCATGGGTGCCCTTGAAAAATCCCGAACGGGTAAGAAAATTGAGCTGGACCTTGTTTTCGATAGCATCAAAGAAGACCGGCTTATTTTTGAGAGAGGGCGGTTTATCTGGCTTTTCGATATTGAAGGACAAGCTTATATGCGCCTCCTACCGGAACTGCTCGACTCACCAACCTGACTTACGGCTCTTCTATGAAATTAATACAAGCCAGGTCAGATGCAAATTCTGAGCAGGAATTCGCCACCTCCAGTGACTTGAGAGTATAGCTCACATTGATAGGTAGAGCATCGTCAGGCCATGACTGCAGCTTCTCTTTAAAGCTGTTTGCGAAGTACAGGTTGATCGTATCGCCCATATCCGTTTCAAGTATCCACCCTCCTCCACAAGCCCATTTTGTCAAGTCCCTTCCAATTAACCTACCCCGCTTTTGGCAAGAAGTAGCTTCATCTTCTCCACAACCTGCGAGTATCAGCAGCGTGCAGAATATACCAATCAGTTTCATAGGTTGAAAGACACTAAAAATGCTAACCTGGTTGGAAGGGGTTATTTCACTTTCCAGATCACAGTGACCTCTTCTGTCAGCGGGATGCTCTTGGCTTCAAACCCGCCAAAGTCAGCATCAGCCTCCGCTTTCATCATCATCGCTTCAGCACGATACATGGGCTGAGGCACATTCTGACTTACGCCATATCTTATTTCAGCAAAGCCATCCAGCGATTTCCCCTGAGTCCCCGCGAGTACTGCAGCGGTCGCTTTAGCATCAGCCATCGCCTTCTCCAGGAGTTGCTGCTTGAGGGAAGCCGTCTTTTCATCACTTAGCAGAAATGAAATATTCATATTAGGCTCCACATCAGCCTTGGAAAGCGCTTTGACAATCGCTCCCAACCGCTCCTGGTCATATACAAAGACCACTTCGAGATTTTGTGAGGCGCTGAATCCTTTCTGCTGACGCTTGCCATTTTGGTATTCATAGTACGGCTGAGCATTAAATCCCGTGGTTTTGATGTCCTCCTCTTCAAAGTCTTGCTTGAGGAGGACTTGCACCAATTTCTGAGTGCGCTGATTCAGCATGGCCACAGCTTCATCATAGCTGGCAGACTGTTGGTTGATGGACAAGTTGATTCTCACCTGATCCGGAGAGGCTTCTATTTTCGACTGACCCACTACCGTAATGACCGACTGGGCGGTCAACTCACTGTTTGCTAAAGTGACCAATAGGCCCATCAATAAAGTTGATAATATGTGCTTTTTCATCGTATTCAATTTGGGTTGAAACGGAACCAATACTATGCCAGCTTTTTGCATTGGAGCCAAACCATTTACATTTGCGGACTTTTTAGTTACCAATTGCGCTAGCCAAATGACATCTTCCAAACAAACGGCCACCTTACTCATCCATTGTCCGGATCAGGGCAGCCTCATCGCTACAGTCACTCAGTTTCTGTCTCGACACCATGGCAACATTATCGACCTTGATGAGCACGTGGATACAGAAGAGCAAATCTTCTTTATGCGAGTGGCCTGGCAGATGGAGGGCTTTTCCTTGACCAAGGAAGAGACACGCGCGACCTTTGCCACAGAGATTGCAGCGCCATTGAAGATGACCTGGTCACTGCACTTTAGTGATCGGCTACCGCGAATGGCGATCTTCGTTTCCAAAATGTCCCATTGCCTCCATGACCTGCTCGCTCGATATGAAAGTGGCGAGTGGAAAGTGGAAATCCCACTGATCATCTCCAATCATCGGCAGCTCGAGAGGCTGGCAGGTCGTTTTGACATACCGTTCCATTATCTCCCTATTACCGCTGACAATAAAGCAGTGCAGGAAGTCGAGCAGCTGCGCCTACTGGAGTCCGCCAGGGTTGACTTTATCGTGTTGGCCAGATACATGCAGATCCTATCGGAAAATTTCATCCATCAATTCCCGGATCGCATCATCAACATCCACCATTCATTTCTTCCAGCTTTTCCAGGGGCTCGGCCCTATCATAGCGCCCATAAAAGAGGTGTAAAGTTGATCGGTGCGACCAGCCACTACGTGACCGCCGACCTGGATGCTGGCCCCATTATCGCACAAGATGTAACCGGCATTTCACACAAGGATCCTGTGAGCGAACTGGTACGTAAAGGTCGTGACCTAGAGAAGATTGTGCTATCGCGTGCAGTGTACCAGCACCTACAGCACAAGACTCTGGTTTTCAACAACCGCACTGTCGTATTCGACTGATTGTAAATAGAGTGACGCAAAGCTGCCAGAGCCATACTCCATCCGCTAATTTAGCTCCATGAAGCGGGCATTTCTCTTTGGCCTATTGATGGTCGTCTTAATCAACACTGGCTATACTCAGGAGCAGCCAAAGGTTGCCCTTGTTCTCAGTGGTGGTGGAGCTAAAGGCATGGCGCACATCCCGGTCTTGCAAGCGCTCGACTCACTGGGAATAGTACCTGACCTCATCGTCGGTACCAGCATGGGAGCAGTGATGGGTGGGCTGTATGCCATGGGCTACTCTGGCGATACACTCGAACAAATCGCATCTCAGATGGATTGGAGTGCCCTTTTGTCCAATAAGATTCCCCTGAGTTCGATTGGCACGTCGGAGAAGGACGAGTTTGACCGATATGCCCTGGAGGTGGATGTCTATCGCGGCAAACTCGAGTTTCCGCTAGGGGTAATAGAGGGACAAGAGCTGGGGATGACCCTGTCTCATCTGTTTTATCCTGTGAGGCAAGTCAGGGATTTTGATGATCTGCCAATTCCCTTTCGCTGTGTGGCTACTGATATTGTCAATGGCCGTAAGAAGGTGTTTGCTTCAGGAAATATTGCGCAAGCCATCAGGGCGAGTATGGCTATACCCACCGTATTCACGCCGGTGGAGTATGAAGAAACGCTACTGGTCGACGGTGGCGTGCTGGACAACTTTCCGGTAGATATTGCGATAGCGGAAGGTGCTGACATCATCATCGGGAGCGACGTGTCGGGTGGACCAGCTTCTAAGGAGGAGCTCTCTACTTCCTTGCTCAACCTGGTATTTCAGACAGGCATGATTCAGTCGCTGAGGCTCAACGAGGAAAATCAGCAGAACACCACAGTACTTATCAATCACACGCCCAATCTAACCTATACCGCTGGTGACTTTGAACAGGCTGGACAAATCATCTCACAAGGTAAAGTAGCTGTGATCAATGAACTGGGGGCACTTGCAGAACTGTCGGCCGGACAAAAGGATCGGTCTGTAATGTCTTCTGCTCTCTCCACTGAAAACAAACTCAACCTGGTGCATATCGACATAGAGGGTGTCAGGCCCAATATGAAGTCCCTTATGCTCCGCAGGATGGGGCTGGAGCTCCATCAAGACTATCAGTTGGAGGAGGTGGAAAGGCGTATCCGAAACATGTATGGCCTTCGACTTTTCAAAAAGCTCGATTACCAGGTATCAGGAGAGGGTGGCCGGGACAGCCTGTTGATCACCACCAGTGAAAAGCGTCAACATAGCTTTAAGTCCGCATTGCATTACGATAGCGATCGCGGGGCGGGCATCCTTTTCAATTTCACCTCCCGCAACCTGATCGGCCCTGGCTCAAGGATGCTCACGACCGTAGATGTCGCTGAGAACCCGGCGGTACGCTTCCAACTCCAGAAGCCTATCGGCGAAAAGGGAAAGTGGTGGGCGCGCGCCGAACTCAAGTCCGAAAAAGTGCTACAACAGTACTATGTGGACAATCGTTTCACCAAAGATTATTTCTATGTATACCGCTCGGGCGTGCTGCAGCTCAATAAGGAACTTTCAGTAAATAACTACATCGGTGCGGGTCTGAAGATGGAGCTAAACCAACTCTCACCAAAATTTAACGCGGCGGACCGGGGTATTGCTCCGGATTCGGTGACCTCTGAGATCAATCTTGCCGATAACCACAACTACGGCATGTACGTCCGGTTCGAGCACAACAGCTACAACAGACGCTTCTTCCCCAGCTCCGGCTCATTTATTTTTTGGGATGCCCAATACAACCTCCAAAACCACCTTGATATTGACTACTACTCCAATCAAGTCGTAGATTTCTCAGATGGGGTTAGAAGTAACCTAAAGCTCGAGTTTGATTATGAGCAGATCATTCCTATCAGTCCAAAATCTCAACTATTAACACGGCTGTATTTCGGGCACAACTTCCAGCGCTCTCAACCTTCAGAGACGCTTGATTTTTACGAGTACGGATGGCTTCAGTATTTCTTCTTAGGAGGGCTGGAACAGCGGCGCGATAATCATTTTATTCCGTTTGCAGGGCTGAGGGCGGGACAGATTCCGGCCTCCCAGGTCGGTACGGTCAATATTGCCTGGCAATGGAATATTTTCCCCAACACCTATGTGATCCCTTCATTGAATGTCGCCGCTTTTGGTCAAGGGTCACCAGAAGAGTACTATAGCAGCCTGGGCAGCCTAGACGAATGGCAAACAAATGAGCGCCAAAGCTTCGTCGATTCAGCTTGGCTCCAATCTATAAGCACCTCCCTCGCCTACATGAGTTTCCTGGGCCCCATCCAGCTGGAGGCCAGCCTGATCAACTTCGAAGACTTTAGAGCCTACTTCAGTCTTGGTTTCTTTTTCTAATTGGAGGTTCTCCATGATGAACAATAAGATTCTAAGAACCTTTTGTTCTATTCTAAAAAGCCGTTATTTGTGACTTTAAAAGTTCATCGAAAAGTTTGCCTTCGAGTACGGGTCTTCCACAACACTGATTATTTTGAATAACAAAAAGTTATGGCAACACCTATCAATGAGGACGGCAAGTTTATCGATGTAGCAGCCGCCAAAAAAGAAATCGATGATTACATCCAGCATCTCAAAGATGAGGGCAAAGACCCTAACCAAATGGCGCTTGGTCACGTGTACGGGCTTGATCGAGTCAATCAGCTAATAGAGTTCATCAGCAACTACAATAGCGGTAGTCCGAAGCAGCCTATTGAAGGTATTCGACTATATCTCGGATGGAATAGCAACAGTCCTCACCCAGACAAGACAGACTTAGTATTCATGCCCGTGACCAAGGATGGCAAGGATCTATATCCGGTGTTTGAAGGCAAGGAGCCTGGTCAGGATATGGATGCAGGGACATCCTTGGCTGAAGGTAAACCTTGTCCTGTATACTGTAATGATTAATTTGGAAGTAGTATGGAGTTAGGCCCATTAGCAGACTATATAACTGAAGCTGCTGATTTGATGGACCTAATTCCAATTATGTTCTTATTGTTTTCTAAGAGTTTGGCGCATAAACGAGTCTGGTTGTCAGCATATTTAATAAGTAACTTATTTCTCCTTATAATCTCCATTTATTTGGCTCGCTTGGGGTCGAATAACATGTGGGTCTATCACCTCATTGGACTATGTGAGCTTATTTTTATATACCTCTACTTCCGTTCTTCACTCCGAATCACTCCTTTCCTGAAGGTCACTTTTTGGATCATCCTGGCATTCTACATATCGCAATCTATGTTTTTCATACCTTTAGAAGAGATCAATGCTTTAGCAAGGGGAGTTTCCATTCTGTTTTTACTGACATTATGCCTATATTCTTTTTATGAAACATATAAAAATCAAGCGCTAACTGAAATAACTACCGCTCCAGACTTTTGGATTGCATGTGCCTTCTTGATGTACACCTCTGGGACTTTTTTTGCATTCCTGCTATCTTATGAATCGTTATTCAATAATAACGGGAATTGGTACTTTACCCACGGCACCTGGATTTTGCTATCCGCTGTACAAATAGTAAAATGTCTAATTCTCGCCACAGGCTTTGGTTTTTATCTAAGACAAATTAGTCAACCTTAATTTTTTTTCTTGAGTGACGTTTCACTAATTCTCATCCTTGGTACTACTGGCATGCTCCTTATGGCAGTTGCCATTATTATCTTCGTCTTTCTCTACCAGCGTAAGGTCGCTCGTAAGGAACTCGAGCTCCGCAAGACCCAGCAGATGCTCAATGACCTGGAAATCGCCGCTACTTATAGCTTCCTGGAAGGTCAGCAGAAAGAGCAGCAGCGTATAGCCACGGACCTTCACGATAGTCTCGGTAGCCAGTTGGGAATCATCGGATTGCAGCTTAGAGGATTGTCTGCCGCTGACAAGGAACCTCTTATGCGCATCGAAGCTATGGTCAACGATGCACTAAAAGACCTAAGAAACATCTCCCACCGACTCCACAGAGGTCTTTTTCGAGGGGCTCGTCTTGATCAGGCCATCAAGCAAGTCCTTGAGACCATCACGGCAAGCACCGAGTTAGTCGTTCATTATCAAAGTCACGGACTTGAGCAAAACGACTCTGAGGACCTGGGCCGAGAGCTGTTCCGTATCATCCAGGAGCTCCTCTCCAATACCATCAAGCATGCCGAGGCTTCAGAGGTCAACATCGACATCAACTATTTCAAAGACGAGTATTGCAACCTCATGTTTACCGATGACGGGAAAGGGTTTGACACCTCACAAAAGCAACATGGTCTTGGACTATCCTCAATTCAAGATCGCGTGGATTCATTGAATGGTAAACTTTATGTATCTTCTGCCTCAGCTAAGGGAACCGAAACTGTTATAGAGATAAAGTTATAATGTCACCAGCCATTAATGTGTTATTAGCGGATGATCATGCGCTAATAATGGAGAGCATAGAAAAAGTCCTACAGGCCAGCAGCGGCCTGACGGTCACCTATAAACTATCTAACGGGCAGGAGGTGCTCGACATATTAGCCAGGCCGGAAGGCCGTGACGTTGACGTCCTGATACTCGATATCAACATGCCGAAGGCGAATGGCCTGGACTGCATGGAGATCATCAACAAAACCTATCCTGATAAAAAAGTGATCTTCCTTACGGTCTATCAGGAAGAGTTCGTCATTCGTCGCTTAAAGGCGCTAGGTGCAAAAGCTATTCTGCTCAAAAACACCGATACCAAAAGGCTGGTTCAGGTAATCCATGAAGTGTACAATGACATGGAAGTCTCCGACGATTTGGAAAACATCATTACCGATAGGCCCAACATCAAGGAAAACATCAAGCTCTCCAGAAGAGAGAAAGAGGTCATTATGTACATTGCAGAGGGCAAGTCTACCCAAGAGATAGGCCAGCTGCTCAACCTTTCCGAGCTCACGGTCACCACCCACCGGAGAAACATTCTGCGCAAGTTGAACCTAACCAACACGGCCCAAATCGGGGCTTTTGCTAAATCTTCAGGTATTTTTTCATAGCCTTAGTGATCCGTTAGCCTTCCTGACCCCACAAAAACAAGTATATTAAGGCCAATGTTGGCTTACCATAGCATTCACTACATCTTGAATCTCCGTCGGGTTTGAAGGTTCTGCTCATCATATTTCTTTGCTTGCCATTTTGGGCAAATGCTCAAATCACCCTTGTTGATTCTACGTCCGGTAGTGTCCCTTCTCTAAAAGTAATTCAGTCTATCCGGCCTACTTTTTTTGAGTTTAAGTACAATGGGGTTCGTGACTACCCCATGCTGCTATCCTCGGATGAGTTTGGAGATTCGCAAGCTGAGGTCAGCAACAATCGCCGGCTGAGATTCAAACTCAATGTCCCCCTGACCTTCAACCCAAAGCTCCGGTTGGCCCTTGGCCTCTCCTATGCCCATGAGCAATTCCGATTCGAAAATATTCAGGATGCAGACTACCCGCTCTATGACCGGCTTGAAGACAAATCCCTGAGGAGTTTCGGGATGCGTTTTTACCTCAAGCGTGACCTTGCTAATGGCAGCTTCCTTAAGTCGAGGTTTGGTGTAGATTTAAATGGAGACAAAATCACAGCCATTGGATTCAGTCGTTTTTTCAAGGGTAACATCTCGGTTGTCTATGGCCGCCAAAAAGATGCCTTCACTGAGATCGGGTTCGGTCTGTATGCGGGTTATGACTTGGGTATTCCTTCAATCTTTCCGGTCTTCAATTACAACAAAATCTTGAGTGCAAGTTGGATGATGGAGCTGGTGCTTCCCAAAAGCGCAAAAATCATCTACACTCCTGATCAGAAGACGCAATTCAACGCCCGGCTGGAAGTAGCAGGAGCCAGCTACCACATGCAAGAGGAAGTCTTACCGGGCTATAGCAATCTGGAGTTGCGGCAGTCAGAGCTGAGATTCCTGATAGGAATGAATCGTGAAATTTATGACTTCATATGGGCAAGTGTGGGCATTGGTGCCCTTCGCAATCTTAACTTTTTCGTATCCGAAAGGAAAGAACGACGAGCTGATGCAATTATCTCAGCAAGCCCATTTACAGCCTATACTGTTGAATTTACTGTATATTTAGTTCCGCCAAGAAAACTGTATAACAAAGTGCTAGGACAATGATGAAAATTGGAGATCAATATCAAGCTGATTTTGTAATCACCCAGAAGATGGTTAATGAATTTGCTGCGCTATCCGGAGACAAAAACCCATTGCACCTCGATGCGGAGTTTGCAGCTCAGACACCTTTCAAGCAGCCCATTGTTCATGGCATATTCTCTGTGTCTATTATTTCTAAGATCATGGGGACGGAGTTTCCCGGTGCAGGGAGCGTCTATCTGGATCAGCAGTTTCAATTTAAGCGCCCTGTCTACCCGGATAAAGAATACTATGCTAAAATTGAATTGATCTCCGTCGAAGAAGGCAAGCATAGAGGTGTCTTCTCCACTCAGATTTTTTCTAAAGACAGAAACAAGATTGCGGTAGACGGCCAGGCGACCGTCATGCACATGGAAAAGTTGCCTTAAGCCGAGATCACTCAGACCAGGGCACTTGCCACTGAATGGAGTAGCGTGCCGTCTCCTCGGCACTTGAGGGTCGCATGTCTACTAGGTATGGCCCTCCTGGCCCATCTACTTTCATCGTTGCGCTTCCCAGCAAATCATTCGCTGAAAATAAATCCCAATCCCACACTTCAAGGGTGAGCATTTCACCTTCGGTGACATCCGGAATTTCAACATTCATTTCAGTTTTCTCACCAGGCTTGAGCCTTGCATACTTCTTGTTCACAGGCCAGATTCTACGCCCTTTGTACTTGATAAAAACTTCATCCTCCTTTAACTCTTCGTTGGCGTAGCAGTAAAGGTGTATGAGCTTGACTGTGTGTGTTTTACCCGCCATAATTTAGAATAATGTTACTCTTAGCTTCTCCGATGCTTTTTCCAGATCGACAAGCGCTTCAATCGAAAGCATCACTTCCGGTGAAACCCTCAGAATTCGCGCGGCTTCTGCCATACTATCACGTTCGTCCTCAGCAAACTCATCATCCGCTGATGCCATCCTAATCGCATCATAAATCAACACCTTAGAGAAGTTGACCGTGCTATGGATATTGAACGTATGAAATATTTCTTCAAGGTCGGCATTTTCAAAATTATAGTCTTCCCATGCGGCTACCACATCCTCCGGCACTCCTGCGGCAGTGGCCAAATCCTCAAGCAACCAGTCCATCTCCGGGTCAGACACATCTCCATCAGCTCCTGCTATGGCCAATAGCGCATAGCCATAATTCTTCCAATGATGCTTTGGTACCATTGTTATCCCATAAAAAACAGGTGCAATATTGATCAGATCTCTTTTCGATTCCATTTCTATTCTCAGTTATGCCAATACAAAATACTTATTAAAAGTAATTATCAAAAGTCTGAATGCTCATGCTTTCTTCAATTACCACGCATTAAAGAATTCTTAATGTTGCCATATTCTGGTACATCCGTTATATTATCTACTTTAGTCAGCTTTAAATATTCACTAATATGTTCAGTCCGGAAGACAAAAAATTCATAGAAAGCAGAGGTTCATCTTTGAGCAACGTAGAGAAGCAAATAGATTTTTTTAAATCTGGCTTCCCCCCTTTGCCGCTGGAAAAACCCGCCGTACGGGACCATGGTATCAAAGTAGTGGCACCCGATGACGTGGACAAGTATATGGAGGCTTTTGATGTGCTAACGCAAAACCGAAAGATCGTCAAGTTTGTGCCGGCCTCAGGAGCTGCAAGCCGAATGTTCAAGCTGCTGTTTTCATTTATGGAAAGCTACTCCGGGACTGATACCGACTACAACAAAATGCTTGAGGATCAAAGCGACGCTTCCGTCTTCGGGTTTTTCAAGCATCTTGAGAAGTTTGCCTTCTATGATGACCTGAAAGTAGCGCACCAAAAGGTAACGGGCGAGGCGTTGGAAGAATCTCACGTCAAGCGCGAATATGTCAAAATACTGAAGAGTCTGCTTTCTGAGGAGGGGCTGGACTATGGGAGCCTGCCCAAAGGTCTATTGAGGTTCCATCGATATGACGACTATAACCGCACGCCGGTAGAGGAGCATTTGGTCGAGGGTGCGCATTATGCTAAGGACAAGACGGGTAGGGTGGCCATCCACTTTACAGTCTCTCCTGAGCATGAGGAAAAGTTCAAGGCACATATTGAGGAGGTGCGTCCTAAATACGAGCAGCAGTTTGGTGTACAGTACGAGATTTCTTTTTCTCAGCAAAAGGCATCTACGGATACCATTGCGGTAGATATGGACAATCAGCCCTTCCGGGAAGACGATGGATCCCTACTCTTCCGACCTGCAGGTCATGGCGCGTTGATCGAGAACCTCAACGAGCTCGATGCTGATGTGGCTATCATCAAGAACATTGATAATGTAGTGCCTGATCATCTTAAGGCTGAAACTTATACCTACAAAAAAATTATTGCTGGCCTACTGGCCGAATATCAGCACAAAATCTTCCACTATCTGGAGCTTTTGGAGAATGATCTTACTGAAGAGCTCATCAATGAAATAGCCTCGTTTGTGGAAAAGGGCCTTTGTGTGGAGCTCAATGCTGGCGCGAATGATAAGGCCAGCTTAGTAAAACTTCTCAGGGACAAGCTCAATCGTCCCATTCGCGTATGCGGAATGGTGAAAAATGAAGGTGACACTGGTGGAGGCCCCTTCTGGGCACGCAATAGTGATGGGTCGGTATCGCTCCAGGTAGTGGAGACCGCACAGATTAACCTTGATGATCCTGATCAAAAGAAGATTTTTGATCAAGCTACCCACTTCAATCCAGTAGATCTGGTGTGTAGTCTAAGGGACTATGAGGGGAATAAATTTGATCTGTTGAAGTTTCGCGATCCCATGACCGGCTTCATTACCCAAAAATCGAAAAGTGGACGTGATCTCAAAGCGCAAGAGCTGCCTGGTCTCTGGAATGGCGCCATGTCTGACTGGAATACCATTTTCGTAGAGGTTCCTTTGATTACGTTCAATCCGGTCAAGGCTGTTAATGATTTATTGAAACCGCAGCATCAGTAGCGGGTTTTGGGTTGACAATCACGTAATTCGTAAATGTAGCACCCTACCTGATGGTTCTGTTGCAGCTCGCCAGTTGAACTCCCCTCTTGGGAGCCGTCGTGGAACAGGGGCAGGGGTGGGTTGAGAACGGATGTCAATCCATAAACAGCGGTGGATGCTTCTCCTCAAAGTCGGTAACCGCCTGAAAAGCTTCTGCAAAGGCAATGAGCTTAGCTTCATCGAAGAAGTTGCCTACCAGAGTAATACTTGTTGGTCTTCCTTTTTCATCAAATCCGTTAGGAATGGCCATGGCCGGGTGTCCAGACAGGTTAGTAATCAGCATCTGGCGGCCACCAAAAGTCGGTGAGATCACCAGGTCATAACCCTGCATCTTCTCGTGCATATCCTCGATCAGCAGTCGTCGATGACGATTGGCCTGGAGGTACTCCACTGCGGGAATGAACCTCGCCTGGCGAAGAGAGTTGGCCCGGGAGCCTTTGTGCTGCTCTACCAGCAAGCTGTCCCTTCTGGTAAGAACGAGCTCATCAAAGAAGGCGCCTGCCTCAGCTCTCAATATGATATCGAAGGCGTTGAACGGAAAGTCTTTCGGCAGCTCCACCTTTTCTAAGCTGACGCCCATCGATCGAATGGTCTCTAGCGTAATATCGTTGTTGACGGAGTTATCAGAGCTGTCATTCTCAAACTGCTCGTAGAAATAACCAATTTTCATATCGCTGATATCTACGTTTTTGGAGTAGCCAAACCCCGCATCCACCACAGTCATATCTACACCATCGATCCCTCTGATCGCATCGAGTATGATGGCACAGTCTCTTGCATCTCGCGCCATAGGACCAGCCTTGTCCATACTCCATGAAAGCGCCATTACACCAGCGCGACTCACTCGCCCATAGGTAGGCCGTAGGCCTGTAATACCACAGCGAGTAGAGGGGGATACGATCGAGCCTAATGTTTCCGTGCCAATGGAAAAGGCCACCAATCCTGCTGAAGTGGCTGAGCCCGGGCCTGCAGATGAGCCGCTGGCACCCTGCTCCAGGTCCCATGGGTTTTTGGTCTTGCCACCAAACCACACATCACCTCGCGCGAGTGTTCCTGAGACTAGTTTACCCAGCAGCACGGCTCCAGCGTCTTCAAGCTTCTGAACTAATGTGGCTGTCTCGTCAATCACCTGGTCTTTGTATGCTTCTGCCCCCCAGGTCGTAGGGTAGTTCGGTACGGCCGCCAGGTCCTTCACTCCATAGGGAATGCCATGGAGAATGCCTTTGTAATTACCGGCAGCAATTTCTTCATCCGCCTTTTTTGCCTGTGCTATCGCCAGGCCTTCCGTGACGGTGATAAATGAGAGCAGCTGATCATCATACTTCTTGATTCGATCAAGATAAAGCTGCGTCAGTTCGAGCGATGTGAGTTGCCCCGATTTGATGAGCCCTGCCAGTTTCCAAACCGGATAGTACGCCAGATCTTTTTTCTCCTTGGGCATCTTGATGTTCTCGTCGATTTCCCAGTCAATCGACCCTTCATTTTCAGGTATGTCTATCCCTACCGGAAAAGGTGTAAATACCATCGATGGCACCACGTTGGGATTGAGTTTGCGGGTACGCATAGAATCAAAGCCTTTGCGGTTACGCTCAAGATAGGTGAGCATCGTATCGATCTCGGCATCTGTGAAGTCCACACCTATCAGGCGTTGTGATGCTTTGATGTCCGATTGATCAAAGAGTTTGGTGGTTTCACTGACGGCAAAGCCCAGGGCGATTCCTGCAAAAAACAGAAGAGGGATGATTTTTTTCATAATTCTTAGGGTACGAAGCGATCAAAGTAGAGATTACCTGAACAAATGCACAGCGCAAAGTGATAAATTCATGGACGAATACTTTGGACGGTATCCTACAGGATATCAAAGCACGGAAAGATGGAGAATAATATGACTGTACAGCCATGGATGAGAGGCGTGCTGCTATTGGCAGGTATCTACAACCTGGCCTGGGGGCTGTTTATCTACAACTTCCCTGAAGCCTTTATCTCCTGGCTCAGCCAGGGGACAATTGTCGCGGCAGGTCCAATCATAGGTTATCAGGGACTTGGAGTGCTACTGCTCGCTGGTGTCTTCTTATGGACAGCCATCTATTTTCACAAGCTGGGCTATCTGATTTGGGTGACCATTGGATTTAAACTGGCCGGAGGGCCTTGGACGTTCTATATGCTCCTCGATGGCCTATACACTAAACGCTTTCTATTCCACGTGATTATGAACGATCTGATTTGGGTAATCCCGCTGACGATTATTGCGTTAAAGTGGACAAGGGTCAAAGCCGCTTAATATGAGAAAAACGATATTCTTCTTACTCTTTTTTAGTCCGCTTATTACCGTCGCACAATTCGAAAAGGGATGGCATATACAAGATGAGGACAGCCTACCCTACCAACTCTTAAAGCCTCTGAATATCGATGAGTCCCAAAGCTACCCTTTGGTCATCTTCCTGCACGGTGCTGGTGAGCGAGGTGACGATAATGAGCTTCAAATGACCCACGGGAGCAGACTGTTCCTCGATCCAAAAAACAGAAAATAATATCCGGCCTACGTACTTTTTCCGCAGTGCGGTGAAGAGGAGTTCTGGGCCAATCTGACATTCGGGTACGAAAATGAATATGGTGTCAATAAGCTGGTGTGGAAAGAAGGCTTCTCAAAACCCATGATACAGGTATTGAACTTAATGGAGCGACTACAGCAGCAGTATAAGATCGATGATGATCGCATCTACCTAATGGGTTTGTCGATGGGCGGTTTTGGGACATTTGACTTATTGCAAAAACAGCCGGGAGTATTTGCAGCGGGTGTTCCTATTTGTGGAGGAGCAGACCCTCAGCGTTTTGCAGAACTTATAAATGTCCCTCTTTGGGTCTTTCATGGGGCAGATGATGATGTGGTGCCGGTGGCTTTAAGCAGAGAAGTCACTAACTTCATCAAGGCTGAGGGCGGCAATGCCAAATACACCGAATATGAAGGGGTAAAGCATGATAGCTGGGACAATGCCTTTGCTGAAAAATCACTCCTGAAATGGCTCTTTGATCAAAATCGAAATGAACGCTAAAAAATACTTCAGTCGCCTATATACGTACAATGCCTGGGCCAACGAAATGCTCTACTCGTACCTACGAGAGGGTGCTTATCAGAATCAAAAGATCAATGAGCTCTTTAGCCATATCACGGTAGCCCAAATCCTATGGCACCATCGTATCACAGGGCAAGAGAAAGCAAAGTGGGGGCTTTTTGATACGATCCCAACGCATTTGCTACTTGAGCTCAATGAAAAAAGCAATGTCGCCTGGCAAGAGCTGGTCCTTGATACCTCGAAATCAGCCTTCAAAGAATACATCTCCTATGTAGACACGAAAGGCGATAATCACAATACTGTGCTAAGGGATATTATGACCCATGTTGCGAATCACGGCACACATCACCGGGGACAGATTGTGGCGTGGTTGAGAGCTGAGGATATTGTGCCTCCGGCGTTAGACTATCTGTATTTTACAAGGGCTTAAAGGTCTCAGGCGAGAGTGAAAAAGTCGAAACCTGTAATGAATCCCTTGCTATAGAAATAGCCTTCAATCTCCTCACTCACCCCACGCTTCCCGATCAGGTTGAGCACTAAGAACTTATCAGGTGATGTTATCTCTTCATAAGGTAAAGACTTAAAGCCCTCCGGCGCTTTAGGAACCACATCGGTCAGAAAGTCAATCCGTACTCCCTGCTCCATGAGCCAGTGTGCTCTTTGGCGACATTCCTTGCTGGTCCCGCAAGCCACTACTTTCGTGTTATTATGCACATGCTGCTCCATCCATCTGGCTAAGTATTGGCCTTTCACTTTATAAAAAGCTTCTTCGGAATAGTTGCTGTGATTGCGGCTAAGTCTGCCCGGATCATCATTCCATGTAAGCAGTGCCTCAGGGATTTTCGCAAAGCTCACCCCAGCCTCTATCCACCTCAGCCATAGCTCATAATCTTCAGGAACAGCTGCCGTGCTATAGTCACCATGCAAGGCGACCAATTCACTTCGAAACATCACGCTTGGATGAGCCACTGGAGATTCCTTGACCCTATTGACGAAATGCTCCTCAGGTGAGAGGATGTTGTTCTGCCAATCAACGAAGTATTTATAGCCTTCCGATTTCTCAGCGCTTGATTCGAAAGTAGTCCGGCAACTCACTACACCTATCTCTTCGTGGTGGTGCAAAAAAGCCACTTGTTTCTCAAGCCTGCTGGGGTTGCTCCAGTCGTCAGCATCCATTCGGGCAATAAAAGGGCTGTTAACGAGACTTAATCCATGGTTCAGTGCATGTGCGATACCTCGCTCCGTGCAGGAAGCTAGTTTAACACGGCTATCCTGCCCGCCCCAATTTTCCGCGAGGCGTGGGCCATCATCAGTGCTGGCATTGTCTATCAGGAGTAGCTCCCAGTCGCTGAAGGTTTGGTTGACAATACTCTCAACGGCTCGGTCAAGTGTTGCGGTAGCATTGAAAAAAGGAAGAAGGATGCTCACTTGGGGCATCCTTCAAAATTAGTACTTGTTCATTAGGTTACTACTTCAGCCAACATCCATGTAATGCTATTGTTGAGCCTCTTTTCTATTAACTCTCACGGAGAGCGAGTAATGGTGGCTCAACATTATCATTGGCTACTCATCTCTCAGTGAGCTCACCGGATTGGTGGTCGCCACACTCAGCGTCTTTGAGAAAACAGCTAATAATGCCACAAACACCACTCCCAACGCTGGAATAACAAAAAGCCAGATGTTGACATCCATTCTAAAGGCATAGCGATCGAGCCAGTTACCAACCATGAAGTAGGCAGTGGGAATGGCGATAGCCATGGCTATCAGCACAAGCCAAATAAACTCCTTTGATACCAGTGCCATGATTTGTGCAACCTCAGCGCCAAGCACTTTCCGGATACCAATCTCCTTGGCGCGCTTAGCTACTGTGAATGACGCCAATCCAAAAAGTCCGAGACAAGCAATCAAGAGCGCAAACCCGGTGAGCAGACCAAATACCGACTGAAACTGTTCGTCCGCTCGATATAGTTGGTCAAACTGCTGATCCAGAAAAAAGTATTCAAATGGCGCGTTTGGAAAGTTCGCTTCATATACTTCCACTACGGTGCGCAGCTGTTCCTTAAGGTCTCCCGGGTTGGTACGGATACTGGCATAGGCATCAAACTTGTCGCTGTAATTTAGAATAACAGGCAGGTAGCTGCTTTTAGCACTCAATTGCTGATAGTTCTTAACCACACCGATGATTGTCCTTTGCGCTCCCCACATATCAAGCTTTTTGCCGATCGCCTCTTCGGGTGATGGAATCCCCCAAAGCCTTACTGATTCTTCGTTGACAATCACCATGTTCTCATTAGGGCTGCCTGGGATAAAATTCTTACCGGCCAGAAGTTGCATTTGCATCGTTTCGAGATAATGCTCGTCTATCCAGTTGATATAGAAATTGAAATTACGCTCTTCCAAAGCTTCTACTAGGTTGATCCCTGTACCTGTACTCATCTGAGAGCTCGGTAAGCCCGGGACCGAATTGGAGACGGCCACATTTTTAAAGCTGCTCTGATTCAGTAGCTCATTTTTAAAAGTGGTGAATTTTCCTCTTAGCTCATCTGTATGGGGAGTCCTGACGACAATCGTTCTTTCTATGTTCAGGCCAATGTCCTTAGTCCTCATAAAATCTATCTGCCAGTTGGCCGCCAGGGTCTGCACCAATAGAAATATGGTGATTGAAAACTGAAAAACTACTAGCCCCTTACGGAGTATCGTACCTGATCGGCTGTGTACATATTTACCTTTGAGCACTGATATGGGCTTGTAAGAAGAAAGAACAAGCGCTGGAAAAACTCCGGAAACAAGGGTGCTTATCACCAGAATGCTGGTCAGGAGTAACCAAAAATCCGGCCGATCATGAAAAGTAAAAGATTCCGGTAGGTCTGCCGTGTGTCGAAAAAAGCCTAGTGACAGGATCATCATGGCTATCGCAAGTGCTCCGGCTATGAGGTTGACCAATAGCGACTCTGTGAAAAACTGAAATCGAAGCTCCGAGACCGTAGAGCCCATCACTTTCCTAACGCCCACTTCCTTGGCGCGATCCATGGCCTTGGCCGTAGACAGGTTGATGTAATTGACAATAGCGATGAAAATCACGAGCAATGCCACACCGATCAGAAAATATACCTGGTTAGCATCTCCGTTTTGCTCAGGCTCAAATGACTTATCAGAATAGAGGTGGATGTCCTCTATTTTTTGTCCAATCACTTCTTCGCCCGGGATCAGATCAAGTTCATGGAGCTGATCGTTTAACGCTCTCAGGTTCGACTCAAAAATGTCGTATTGATCAGCACTATTTAGCTTCAGGTAAGTGAAGGTGTTGTTACCATTCCAGTTGTTGTCAAGGTCCTCCTCAAAATTGTACATTGTCTCAAATGAGATGAGTATGTGGAACTTGAAGTGAGTATTATCGGGACTATCGGGTATCACACCTACTACATTGAGGTTTTGCTCCATATCTGGAATAAGCATGCGTTCGCCAACGATATCAGTAGTCCCAAACATTTTGAGGGCTATTGACTCTGTCAACACAGCCTCCATAGGATCCTGGAAAATGCCCTGGCCGGAACCTTGAATGAATGGATAGTTGAACATGTCAAAGAATGAAGGGTCAGCTGCGTAGATTTTCGACTCTCTGAAATTCTTCTCATTCACATTCAAAGTCACTTCATCAAGACCATATGCCCTTGCATAGTCCACAACTTCAGAAAATTCCTCTTTTATTTTTGGCCCAAGGGGAGGATAAGTTTCACTGTCCTGATCTACCAATGTTTCCCCATCCAGGTAATCCATGGTAATCCGTACCACCCGGTCTGCATTGGGGTTGTAGCTTTCATAGCTCATTTCAAACTGCGCATAGAGCAGTATCAACATAGCGATAGCCAGCCCTGTGGCCATACCCAGCACATTGATCAATGTGTAGACTTTATCCCTCTGGAATACCCGGATGGCAATTTTTAGATTGTTCTTGAACATGCCGTAAGTGTTTAGTTGTTGTCTGCCCTCAAAATGCCTGAGCAGTTGCGGGCGAATGAGCTTTAATGAATCTTTGATGTAGAGCTGCCGTGCTTCTTTTTCAGAATACCGCTCCAGATTATCCAGAAAAATCTCCTCCATGTCTCCTTCGATCTCCTCGAGATAGTCCTGATTGAGAACTTTTCGTAGGAGCTTGATAGGCCACTGAGGAGGTCGATTCCGGGCCGTCTCGTTCATATGGTTTTCAATACCACTTCGGAAGAGGGAATCGCTTCCCATAGTCCTGCACGAATTTCTCTGAGTTCCTTAAGCACCATCTGCGCAAATGGGGTGGCCGTGTAAATGCGCTTGCGTTTACCTCCGCGCTTGTTGGTAGCTTCACCGAATTCAGAATTGAGAAACCCTTTTTCCTCCATGCGCTTCAAAGCGGATTGAATAGACCCCACACTAAGTTGCTCCTTCATACGTGACTCGAGTTCACGCTTGATCTCTACGCCGTAGGCGTTCTCCTGAAGGACGACTACCACCAGCAGCACCATTTCTTCAAATTCTCCGAGTTTCGTTTTCTTCATAATGCTATATTGTTCGTAATTGCAGTAAATATAGTTACATTGTTTTATTCGTAATTGCAGTTTTAATAAATATTAGTAGTTGGTTGTTGGAAATTAGTCATTGGAAAAGGGGGTTAAATAGAGGGCAGGCTTCATTTTGGAGGGGTTCTTACTTCCGGGTGGCTGGTTGATTTTTCTTTTCCCTACCGGGAATAAATGCTGCTCAACAGCAGACCACACTTAGCACCGCCATGCTGTACGCCTATTATACAGTTTTACAATGTCTTGCAAGACGCATAAGATCCCTTCGGGATGGCTTGGTGGGTGATTATTAGGAAAAAGGAAGACAGGGTTTGAAACCCTGTCTTCCTTAGTACGCTTTAACGAATACCTGGCCACATCGTCATTCCTGATGGAGCGTAGCGGAAGTCAGGAATCTGTTACTAGGAGATAGCACTTCAGTTTTTGAGTAGGAGACTCTTGACCAATTCCACAATCTCTTTCTATATTCTTCGTCTAGTCAAGCATACAGATTCCGGTATTGTCGTTCCTCCAAACCGGAATGACGAACAACAATATTCTCGTTTTACATATCACGGATTCTACTCGTTTCTCAGGCTCTTCATGGGATTGGCGGTAGCGGCCTGATAGGACTTGACCCCAACGGTGATCAATCCAATTGCCATGCCGACAATAGCGCCGATCGCCAGGTTGAAGGCACTGAGGTCGATGCGGTACTGAAACTGCTCCAGCCACTCCTGGGCATAGATGATCGTGACCGGTAGGGCCAGTACTATCGAGATGAGAATGAGTATGGAATACTCTTTGGAAAGCATCAGGATGATCTGGTCTACTCCGGCCCCATACACCTTCCGGATGCCGATCTCCTTAGTCCTGAGGTAAGTGGAGTAAGTAGTCAGCGTGAACAGACCGATGCAGCTGACAATGATAGAAATGACGGCAAAGAGTTTGATGATCTGGCCAACCACCACTTCATTGCGGTAGCTCTCAGCATAGGACTGATCCAGGAACTCAAACTCAAATGGATACTTGGGGTTGAGGGTGGTCGTGAGCCCCTCTATCTTGGCAATAACATCACTGTTTGCATCATCGAGTTTGATGAGCGCCACCTCAGTGTTCTTTGGGTAGTAGTTGATGATCATGGGGCCGATGGGCTCATAGAGGTCGTGGGTGTGGAAGTTTTTGATGATCCCGACAATATTGCCCTCCGTTCCCCAGACTGACAGCCGCTGATTGAGTGGGTCTTCAAAGCCCATGATCTTGGCAGCCTCCTCGTTGATGAGATAGTTGCTGGTGTCTGCACCGTAGCTCGCAGAGAGCGTTCTGCCCTGGAGCAATTCGATTCCCACCGTCTCGATAAAATCATCATTGACTAGCATAATCCCAATATCGGTGTTGTCAGATGGGTCTTTGCCTGCCCAGACAGCTGAGCCAGTTGAGCGGCCATATTGGATAGGGTTGCCAGAGGCGGAGGTCACGTTTCTCACCTTGGGGATCTGCAGGAGTTCATTCCGGTAGGTATCATACTTGTCAGCCAATGCTCCCTCCATCTCGACGAGGATAAGGTTTTCCTTGTCAATACCAATGTCTTTGTTGAGTATGTAGCCTACCTGATCGCTGATGATCATGGCGGCAAACACGATGATAATAGAGATGCTGAACTGGAAGACGATCAGTATTTTGCGGTAGCTGCCAGCTGACAATGCGCGGGTGGCTGTACCCCTCAGTGCATAGATGATCTTCATGGCGGGCAACAGTAAAGCAGGATACAAGCCCATGACCAGTCCGGCACCTATCACCAGCAGGAATGCATAAACCCATACCTGAATATCGAGGCTAGTGATACTCATCGGAGTATCGATGAGCGTGGAAAAATAAGGGAGTAACAACCATGTGGTAGCGAGTGCCAGCAGGGTGGCGGCAAATGCGAAAAGCATAGACTCTACAATAAACTGGAGGCGGACCGAGCCTTTAGCTTCTCCCAATACCTTGCGAATACCCACCTCTAGTGTGCGCTTGGTAGACTGAGCGGTAATAAGGTTCATGGCATTGAGACATACCACAATGAACAGGAAAATCGCTGCTGCGCTGAGGATGCGTACATAGGTGATGCGGCCTCCAACTATTTGGCCGTTCTCAAATTGCGAATACAGATATTGATCATTGAGCGGTTGCAGCGTGAGGCGCTCATCAATATCTTCCTCCACATGATCGTTGATCTCCTGCTCTATCCGCTGCGCAACTGCAGCTTGCGTACCGGGTGTCAGCTCAACAAATATGCGGATGCTCCCACTATTCCAGCTACGCATCCAGTCATTTGTATCCATTAAGCCCTTGAGTGGTAGCAGCCAATCGAACTGCAATGAGCTAAGGTGGCCGGGTGAACGGACCACACCGCTAACCATGTACGACTCTGCTTCATCGACTACAATCGTCTCTCCGATCACATTGGAAAAGTCATCTTCGATCGCGCCGAAGTACTTCCGTGCGAGCTGGTCACTGATCACGATCTTAGTAGGATCCGCCAGTACATCACCGGAACCAGCGAGCAATTCGTAGCTGAACACTTCAAAAAAGTCCCTGGAGGCATACATGCCATATTCATTGCCAATTACTTCTCCTCGCTCAAATAGGACATCCATATTCCAGCTGAGGGCTGCCAGCTGCTCGACTTCAGGATACTCCGTAAGAAGGACATCCATGACGGGCTGGGGTGTATAGCCCATGGAAATCACCGTACCATTAGCCTGGTGCATATGCCGCCAGACTCGGTGGATGTTTTCTCCATTATCATGAAATCGGTCGACACTCGACTCATGGTGTACCCACAAAAAAATGAGCATACAAGCTGTAAAGCCCAGTGTTAGACCGAAAATGTTTAATCCGCTATAAGCAGCATTCTTGCGTGCGTTTCTCAACGCTATTTTGATGTAATTCTTAAGCATGATGAGTTGTATTGAGTGGTTTGACCTAAAAATATTGATGGCAAAGGGGCGCAGATAGTGGATGACTTGATACCAGTAGTTGCGCCGAGCGCGAGACCAGGACTTGGCCTCACCGGTTTGGTAGAACTTCTCCTCCAGATCGCCCAGCACTTCTTCAGCCAGCTCGTCTTTGAGCAGCCAGGTGATAAGGCGTTCTGCCACCCTCGGAGGAATATGTTGTTGTTTTGACAAGCTAGCTGACGGAAAATGAGAGGTTGGAAAAAGCAGGATATTGCTTCCAAAGTGACAGTTTGAACTCACGAGAGTGCTTCAACGCTCCCTGACCACTGGCTGTGATCGTAAAAATTCGCTTGCGGCGACCTCCGCGCTCGGCGGTAGCAGCACCCATCTGCGAATCCAGAAACCCCTTCTCTGCCAAACGGGTCAGTGTGGAATGCACAGCACCAATGGATACCGCACGCTTGGTCTGATTTTCAAATTCATTGGCAATGTTGAGGGCATAAGCATCCTCTCCCAGGATACCCACCAACAAGAGGATGACCTCTTCAAATTCTCCTAAACGTGTTTCTATCATATAATACTAAATTGTAGAACTAATATACGGAGAGTTTCTTAATATGTTCTACTATTTAGTAAGTAATGTTTCACGTTCCCTACTTCCTACCGGAAAAATGTGGCGGGGATTGAACAATATCCTCGCAGATATTCGATAAGGGTCGTTTGGAACAAAGCGTCCCTTCCTGCTATTGATCATTGCAGACTGGTCGTCTGGCCAACTGAATCAACCAAACTTATCTGCCTCGGTATACTTTGTATGCACTTCACTCATCTTCGAGGTTCCATGTTTTGCTTGCTCATGCTCTGCATTGTATCCTGCAGTCGTGCAAGCGGGACGAAAGAGTTAACCACTGATCAGGTAAGGTCTGACCTACTCCAACTTCAGTCCGAACTTGAGCGCTACCATCCGGGCTATGACTGGTATACGTCTAAGGTAAGCCTCACCGATCAGTTTGATGAGGCCATTGAAAATGCTCAAGCAAC
Source organism: Cyclobacteriaceae bacterium (assembly GCA_965229505.1). GTDB lineage: Bacteria > Bacteroidota > Bacteroidia > Cytophagales > Cyclobacteriaceae > UBA6059. The sequence goes on along the minus strand of OZ245881.1, from coordinate 1,934,964 downwards.
TGATGAAATAGCCTTCTTTGGGATGGTCAGAAAGCTAGTCGCTCAAGTGCGATGTGGGCATACCAGGGCTTCAATGACTGAAGCCCAAAGGCTGGCGTTTGAGTCCCGCACCAGGTTTGTTCCTCTCTCGATTGCATTTGTAGAAAAGGGCGCTTACGTCAAATTTGCGGATCACAACAGCAAGGGGCTGGAAATCGGGGATCAAATTATGGCTATCAATGGTAGACCCATGTCAGAAATAATGCCTGCCATTTTTGATCATCTGTCTGCCGATGGCTTCAATGAGACTTTGAAATACCAAATAACGGCCAGAAACTTCAGCTACCTCTTTTCGCTGTTTATGGATAAGATGGCTGATCAATATCAATTGGACTTGATGAGAAATGATGTCCATTTGTCCGTTGAGTTATCGGGGGTTTCCATACATGAGTTACTTGAGATCAATCGTCGAAGCAGGCAGAATAGGCATGATGATGTTCTTGAGCTGACAGAAAACCAGGATCATCACTACCTAAGAATTTCTTCCTTTGGCAGCTCTGGCATTAACCGGTCCGATCAGGACTATTATCAATTTCTTTCCGAATCATTCGCCAAGATCAGCGCCTCACCAAAACCTGTCATCCTGGATCTCCGCGGCAATGGCGGTGGTGATGATCTCTATGGCGCGAAGTTGGTCTCCTATCTGGTAGACAAGCCCTTCCGGTATTTTGATAAGATCGAGGTAACGAAGGATTATTCCGGGTACGGGACGATCCAAGAAGCACAAGGAGCCAGGCTGATGACCAGCCATGACGGGCTCAATGTCCAACAGCCCGACAACAATTCATTCGATGGCCCGCTTTACATATTGATCGATGGACTGAGCTTCTCTACCTGTGCAGATGTGGCCTCTGTGCTCAAAGCCAATCGGCGAGGTGTCTTCATCGGAGAAGAAACTGGTGGTGGTAGCGGCGGCAATACGAGTGGATACAGTAAATCTGTGACTTTGGATCACTCCGGTATCAACATCAGCATACCAATGTGGAAGTACTACACGGCTCCTGACCCTGAGCGGTTGTTGGGTAGGGGTGTGATTCCCGATATTGAGGTTGTTCCCAAAGTCGATGATCTTGAGAAAGGAGAGGATGTAGTGCTTAATAGCACACTAGCGCTTATTAGGAAATAGCGTGCTGAATGATGTCCCTTTGTGCTTGGGATTTTTATTTCCGACGGACTTAATCAAGACTAAATCATCCCCAACCTCTTCACCTTGTCAGCATAGAGCTCTTTATAAACGGCTTTTAACTCCTCTTTCAAGAAAGACCGTTCAATCAGTATATTCAACAATTCAGAGGTCTTCTTAAACCCGTCAATGATCCTTCTAACCCAGGATTCCCTAATGCCAATTTGTTGACCGAATTCGTAGATGTCTTGGTAGGTATAGAAACCATAGGCCAGAAAGGCTTTGGTATAACGATCCTTAAAAAGTGTGAGTGCCATGTCTGATTCAGTCGGAGAATGAATACGGGTACACAGAAAATCATACACTGGAGTAAGGACATATCGGCAAAATATTGCTGCTTTTAGGCTTTGGCATGGAATTACTCATGCCCAATGGGATAAAGCGGTGATACTATGCCGGTTTAGTCACTGAAGCAACCCTAATGTGCCTCCAGCCAATTCAATCCTTCACCCATGCCCACATCCATAGGCACATCCAGCTCCATAGCATGCTTCATCAGATGTTCGACCTTAGTTTTGAGTAGGTCGAGCTCGTCTTTATGTGCTTCAAAGACCAATTCATCATGCACCTGCATGATCATTCGTGATTTTAGTTTCTCTGCCTTCATCCATTGATGGATATTGATCATGGCCACTTTGATCATGTCCGCTGCACTACCCTGGATGGGCGCATTTACAGCATTTCGCTCTGCGAACCCACGCACCGTCTGGTTGCGGGAGTTGATGTCTCGCAGGTATCTCCTTCTACCGAGAATGGTCTCTACGTATTCATTCTTTCTTGCTTCCTCTTTGCAGTTGTCCATGTAGGTCTTCACTGCGGGGAACTCCTCGAAATAGGCCGTAATGATATCCTGAGCTTCACCACGAGGGATACTCAGGTTTTGCGATAACCCAAAAGCCGAAATACCATAGATAATACCAAAGTTGACTTCTTTCGCTTTGCGGCGCATGCCCGGTTCGACTTCATCAATCGGTACCTTAAACACCTTGGACGCGGTGGTTGCATGAATATCACGGCCCTCCTTGAAGGCGGCTATCATGCTCTCATCTTTAGAGAAAGCCGCCATGATACGCAGCTCGATCTGAGAATAATCCGCGGACATCATCACATACTCATCCGATACCGGAATAAACGCCTTCCTGATCTCACGGCCTTTTGCCGTCCTGATCGGAATATTCTGCAGGTTAGGGTTATTGGAACTCAGTCTGCCGGTGGCCGCTACCGCCTGCCGATAGTCGGTGTGAATTCTGTTATCCACAGGGCTCACCAGCTTTGGCAGTGCATCTACATACGTTGATTTGAGCTTCTGATATTCCCGGAATTCGAGAATCTTCGCCGCAATCTCATGCTCGTTGGCCAGCTTGCTCAGGATATCCTCCCCAGTGGCATATTGCCCTGTTTTGGTCTTTTTCGGTTTGTCGACCAATTTCATTTTATCAAAAAGCACTTCCCCCAGCTGCTTCGGTGAAGCGATGTTGAACTCTGTGCCGGCTACTTTATAAATCTCCTCCTGAGCACTGGCAGCCAGCTCATTCAGCTCCTTTGACATTTCCGCTAGGGCCTCTTCATTGATACTTACGCCGGTGTACTCCATATCTGCTAGCACATATGACAATGGCTCCTCCACCTCATGAAGTAGCTTTTCCAGCTTTCGCTCTTTGATTTCTGCTTCGAGTTTGTACTTAAGTTGAAGCGTGATGTCTGCATCCTCACCCGCATACTCCACGACTTTTTCAACCTCAACGTCCCGCATATTACCCTGCTTCACGCCTTTCTTTCCGATGAGCTCTTCAATAGGTACAGGTCGGTACCCCAAATAATTCTCCGCCAGCACATCCATTTTATGAGGCGTCTCCGGGTCGATCAGATAATGCGCCAACATGGTATCGAAGATTTTTCCGCTGATGTGGATATCATAGTTGCGCATGATCTGAATATCATACTTCAGGTTCTGCCCAATGATCATCACCTCCGTATTTTCCAAAACTGATTTGAATTCCTGAGCGATGGCCTTAGCCTCAGCATCATCTGCAGGTGTAGGCACATACCAGGCCTCACCGACCTTGTAGGAAAAAGCCATCCCTACCAGCTTTGCTTCCACTACTTCGAGCCCTGTAGTTTCTGTATCAAAGCAGTATTCTTTCTGTTGCACTAGCGCGGCAATCAATTTGGTACGCTTATCCTTGGTATCTACCAGATGATAGTCATGCTTGGTGTTCTCCAGAGATTTGATCTCGGCGATTGCCATGGCCGGCTCTTCTTCGTCCGCAGCGCCTCCGCCAAATAAGCCCAGTTGGTTAATATCCGCTTTTTTTGACTTGGTCGTCGCTCCGGCCACTTCCTGCTGAAAGACGCGGTTCGCCATCGTGCGGAACTCCAACTCATCAAAAATGGGTCTGAGAATGGTCTCATCAGGAGCAGAACAAACAAGTTCGTCCTCAACAAATTGTATAGGCACATCAGTGACAATGGTTGCCAGCTTCTTAGAGAACACACCCTGTTCACCAAACTCAATGACCTTCTTTTGAAGCGCGCCTTTGAGCTTATCCGAGTTAGCCACAATGTTCTCAACTGAGCCAAATTCTTTAAGCAGCTTCACTGCCGTTTTTGCCCCTACGCCCGGAATCCCCGGGATATTATCAACGGCATCCCCTTGTAGACCCAGTATATCGCGCACCTGATCAACATTTTCTATGTCAAACTTGGCCAGCACCTCCGGTATACCCAGGACATCCACAGCATTGCCCATATAGGCCGGTTTGTACAGGTAAATATGATCCTCTACAAGCTGCGCATAATCCTTATCTGGTGTCATCATGAATACCTCAAAACCCTTTTGAGAGGCTTGCTTAGCAAACGTACCGATGATATCATCTGCCTCAAAGCCATCCAGCTCAAGCGCTGGAATGTTAAAGCCCTTGAGCATGTCTTTGATGATAGGGATGGCTATCCTTATGTCCTCCGGCTGGGCCTCTCGCTGCGCCTTATACTCAGGGTACTCCTCATGTCGAAAAGTCGGAGCGTGAGTATCGAACGCTACCGCAATGTGGGTTGGCTTTTCCTTCGATAAGATCTCCAACAGCGAGTTGGTAAAACCGAATACGGCACTTGTATTCATACCTTTGGAAGTGATACGAGGGTTCTTGCTAAAGGCGAAATGGGCTCTGTAAATCAATGCCAATGCATCTAGCAAAAACAGTTTTTTGTCGGGTTTGCTCATGCTAGTAAAGGTAGAAAAATCAGTGGAGGATTAATCCCAGGTATTGGTTAATCCGAACGTCTTTGAAGATAGTATCAACCAATAAAGGCCATGGCTTGATGCTACATCTTCTTGACAATCTCCTCAACAGGAATCTTGATGCTCCACATACCTCTAAGGTCTCCCATTTTATGACCAAGCGCATTATCAGTAGGATAAAGCTGCTCCAAAAGTGACCGTGTTTCAGGTAAGACCTGATTTTCCGTGCCATGGCAGTTGAGACACATTCCATTAGTGATGGCTATCGGTTTGGTATAGAGGACGTATTTACGATCGTCATCAAGCTGGGCATTTTCCGATAGGGACTGATCATTGTCTACTCCAAATTGGTAGGCCTCTAGCATCTCCGCTTCCCAGGGTTCCGGTTGGTCTTTAGGATTGCGGGTGTTTAAGGAGGCTCTTTTGATAGAGGCATTGTAGACCTTAGATAGGGAATCAACTAATGGATATGCCACTACATTGCAGTAAGCAACTGCGGCGGGAACGCCTGCCTGCTGGATCGTCTTCATCAAGGTTTGACCCAGGAGCTTCTGAGCCGTATCCGCAATCATGGCCGCCTGCGATTGTCCGGCATTAAGGATGTCCACATCGGCCAGTTTGCGCAACTCGCGATTATCCATCTCTTTTTTCACCTCCGCACGCTGATTCGCATCCAGGTTCTTTGTATCACATGAGGAGATTAGGGCTACCGCAATGATGAACAGGAAGGATAGTTGGATGTGCGCTTTCATATCTTCTAAAGAACAAAGGTTGGGCAGATTTGATTTCGGCATTTACTATTTTTGCCAACCTAATTTATCGAATATGATTGAGAAGCTGGAACAGATAAAGCATCGGTTTGAGGAGGTGAGTCAACTGATAGTGCAGCCTGATGCTATGTCTGATATGAAAAAGTACGGGCAGCTCAACAAAGAGTATAAAGACCTGGAGAAGGTGGTCAAAAAGTACGATGAGTATCAACTCATTAGAGAAAATATCACTAATGCCAAGCAGATTTTAGATAAAGAAAAGGATCCTGAGTTTCGGGAAATGGCCAAAATGGAGCTTGAAGAACTCGTCCCTCAGGAGGAGGTCTTGGAAGATGAGCTGAAGCAGATGCTCATCCCAAAGGATCCGAATGATAGCAAAAACGTAATTCTGGAGATCCGCGCAGGTACGGGCGGGGATGAAGCCGCCATTTTCGCCGGTGACCTCTATAGGATGTACATGCAGTTTGCAGAGAGCCAGGGCTGGAAGATGTCGATGATGAATCTCACCGAGGGAACTGCGGGTGGTTACAAGGAAATAGTCACCGGAATAGAAGGAGAAGATGTTTTTGCCAAGCTCAAGTTTGAGTCGGGTGTCCACCGCGTACAACGCGTGCCTGCCACTGAGTCTCAAGGACGCGTTCATACCTCCGCTGCTACGGTGGCCGTCCTACCGGAAGCTGAAGAAGTAGATGTCGAGCTCAATATGGGCGATATACGGAAGGATACGTTCCGTGCATCGGGTGCTGGTGGGCAGCACATCAATAAGACAGAATCAGCGGTACGATTGACGCACAACCCATCTGGCCTTGTCGTCGAGTGTCAGGATGGGCGCTCTCAACACGCCAACTACGATCAGGCACTCAAAGTTTTGAGGTCTAGACTCTACGAGATAGAGCTCAAAAAGCACAATGACGCCATCGCCGGGCAGAGAAAGTCAATGGTAGGAAGTGGAGACAGATCCGATAAGATCAGAACTTACAATTATCCTCAAGGGAGAGTGACAGATCACCGCATCGGATATACCGTTTACAACCTGGGGAATGTCATGGATGGAGAAATCGGCGACTTTGTAGAGCAGCTCAGGATTGCGGAGAATGCGGAGAAGATGAAAGATGGTGCTGCAGAGTAATCTAGCGATTGTCAATTCGTTAATTCTATCAAAGCAGGGCAATCAGCGATGCTGTTAAAGTCACATAACTCGGTCTCATCTTGCGCGAACTAGTCCAAAGTATTTTAGTCATCTTAATGATAAGTATAACTGGGCTTTTGAGCTGCACACCCAATGATGAAGTCATCTCCACCGATCCTGGAATCGAAATCTCCTTCTCTGTCGATACCATTAAGTTTGACACCATACTGACGGAGGTACAGAGCATCACTCGTCGGGTCAGGTTATTCAACCCAAGCGAAAATGCCGTGATTATCAATCGTCTTGGGTTGGCTACTGCCAATAGCCCCTTTCTTCTCACAGTAAATGGAGAGCAAGACGACAGTTTTCAAGATTTGCAATTGCTCGGTGGGGATAGCTTGTTGGTGCTGGTGGAAGCGACCATTGACCAGCGAGATGAATCCAATCCCTATATCGTCAAAGACTCAATAATTGTTGATTACAATAGCCGATCCAAGGACATCAAAGTGATCGCCTGGGGGCAAGACGCTAATTTTCTGAACGCGACTATTATTGAGGAGAATACTACATGGACCGCTGGAAAGCCCTATGTAATCACCGATATCGTATTAGTTGACTCATTGGTCAATCTGAATATTGCTCCTGGAGCCACTGTGCTATTTGAGCCACTAGCAGGTTTGTACGTTCAGGGATCATTGACCGCACTGGGTAGTCCTGAGGAGCCGATCATCTTCAGCAACACGCGCTTTGATGAAGATTTTGCTGATGCTCCCGGTCAATGGGATGGTATTTATATCCTGGAGGGTAGTAAAGGAAACAGGGTGCAGCATGCCGTGATCCGCAATGGCACTTATGGCCTCCGCGTAGGTTCTCCCGATGATGATTTTGAGTTCGATCTGATCATCGAAAATACGATTATACAGAACATGTCAGTGGCTGGGATTCTCGCATTTACTTCAGACGTTTCCGCCAAAAACACGCTCATCCACAATTGCGGTAGCTATCTCGTCGGCAACTTCGCAGGAGGTAACTACCAGTATGAGCATTGCACTTTCACCAACTTCCCCTCCTCGCTGTTTAGGGAGGACGCCTCAGTGCAATTTTCCGATTTTGTTCCTCTCGATAACGGGGAGGCGCTTATTTCGCCACTTTCTGTGAAAGTCGAAAACTCGATCATATGGGGGAGTGAGCGCGATGAGCTGTTGCTGGGTGATGAAGGGGGTCAGGTGGTATCCTTCAACCTTACCAACAATATTCTCAGGTCGACCGAAGCGGCCTTTGATGTGAATGGCAACATTCTGAGTCAGGAGCCAAACTTCCCAGGTTTTGTAGCAGAACTTAGCCGTGACTATCGACTGGACTCATTGGCCAATGCCCGGGATGGTGCATTGCCTTCAGATATTCAGATTGATTTGCTCGCCAATGAACGCGACAGTCTCCCGGATATCGGAGCGTATGAATGGGTACCAAACGAGCCATAGATGCATTTTCAAAAAGAAATCAGATTGCCTGCTGCCCGGCGTGGTTTTCAGCTGATCACCCGTGAAATAGAGCTGGCCCTACCGGAAATAAAAGAGCTGCGGGTCGGCATGTTGCATGTCTTCATCAAGCATACTTCCGCCTCACTGACCATCAATGAAAATGCGGATCCTACAGTCTGGCAGGATTTTGAGTCACACTTCAATGAAATGGTAAAGGAAAACCAGCCCTACTATAAGCATACTTATGAAGGGCCTGATGATATGCCGGCGCATATCAAATCCAGCTTACTGGGATCGTCGGTGACCATCCCAATTACTGATGGGCGACTTAACCTGGGCACATGGCAGGGGATCTATCTCTGTGAGCATCGCGACTATGGCGGTTCGAGGAGTATCGTGATCACCGCCTGGGGCGAGTAACTTATTTTCCATTCAAGAATCTTCTGAGACCTTTATTGCCTTTATTGGGTATGAGTTCTGAATATCTTTCTCAAACCTTTAAAATCCACACTCTGTTGTACGGGTATGAAAATAGGGTTGGTATGGTTTAGAAATGATCTGAGACTACACGATCAGATCGCGCTTTCGAGAGCATTAGACGAATGTGATGAGGTATTGCCTATCTATTGTTTAGATCCGCGTCATTTTGAGGAACGCCCTTTGGGTTTTCCAAAGACAGGCAGTTTCAGAGCCAAGTTCCTCCTTGAGGCGCTAGAAGACCTGAAAGCTAGCTTGATTGGGTTAGGTAGTAATTTGCTGGTCCTTCAGGGAAAGCCAGAAGCAATCATTCCGCACGTATGCGCGGAACATGGTTGTCAGATGGTTTATGGGTCGAAAGAGGTGGGGCAGGAGGAAACAGATGTAGAAGATGCTTTGGAAAAAGAGCTTTGGAAATCGAAAATTCAGCTCCATCTCGAATGGCAGTCCACCCTCTATCACATTGAAGACATTCCCTGGCCTGTTGGAAATTTGCCCAACATCTTCACCAACTTTAGAAAAGCCTGTGAACGCGAAAGTGAGGTGAGGCCAGCACTGCCTTCTCCCACCACTATACCAACGATCATGGTAGATGACTATGGTGATCTTCCCAGTCTATCACAACTGGGTCTCGATTTGGTAGCTGCTGACTCAAGAGCGGCCATTATTCCGGTAGGCGGTGAAAGCCACGGTGTGGAAAGGCTGCAACAGTATTTCTGGCAAAGAGACGAACTTAAGAATTATAAATACACCAGAAACGGCTTGCTGGGTGAGGACTACAGCTCTAAGTTTTCACCATGGCTGGCCTTAGGATGCCTGTCACCCCGATACATCTATGAAGAAGTCAGGAAATATGAGCAGTCGGTCAAGAAAAACCAATCGACCTATTGGCTTGTTTTTGAACTCATTTGGAGGGATTATTTCAGGTTAGTCGCGCGAAAGTATGGATCGCAGATATTCCTCCCCGGAGGTATCAAACTCCAACGTCCTGAAATGGAAAATAACACTGAAGTCTTCGAACTCTGGCGGACCGGCCAGACGGGTGTGCCCTTCATTGATGCCAATATGCAGGAGCTGCTCACCACAGGCTTTATGTCCAATCGCGGAAGGCAGAATGTGGCCAGCTTCTTAATCAAAGACCTACAAATCAATTGGACCTGGGGGGCTGAATGGTTTGAGTCTCAGCTTATCGACTATGATGTCTGTAGCAACTGGGGCAACTGGATGTATGTGGCTGGCGTGGGTAACGACCCACGAGAGAATCGATATTTCAATATCATGAGTCAGGCGATGAAGTACGATGCGAAGGGAGAATATGTGAGGACATGGCTGCCGGAGTTAGCACAAATCCCCGGATACAAAATCCATCATCCAGCCGAACTTCCGGATTATGAGTTAAAAAAATATGGTGTCCAAATTGGACACCATTATCATAAATCTGTTGTCGACATGTCTAAGTGGCTCGTGTAGGCCACCAGAGCTTCGTGGGTGTTAGCCCTCCGGATTGTACTCTATACCAAGCACGCGCTCTTCGACCATGCCCAGAGCTATTTTGTCTTCGCCTAGTGTATCAAATAGCTCTATACATTTCCTGGCTACATACTCCTCCTCGATCTGCTCATTCACGAACCAGCGCATGAATTCTTCTGTAGCAATATCACCTACTTTCCTGCATTCCCTTACGATATCATGAATCGCATCCGTCACCGTGATTTCCATCTCCAGAGCTGTCTCAAAGACTGAACGTAGTGTAGGGAATTCATGCTGCGTTTCTCCGACTGTTGGGGAAATCGCCGCGCATTCCATGTCTACTAAATATCTGAAAAGCTTAAGTTGGTGCTTACGCTCCTCTTCAGACTGTGTGAAGAAAAATTCAGAGCTATTATCATAGCCCTCCTTGTCGCACCAGGCTGCCATCGCCAGATACGCCGCAGACGAATGCGCTTCCATTTTGATTTGCTTGTTGATGATATCAACGATTTCCTGTTTCAGGACACTTTTGGATCTTAATATATCTTTCATAACTCAATATTTAAACGCTTGTACACTGTCGGATAAAATTACTGTATATCCCTATCCGCTTTCAAACCACTAAAAAAAGCGATTAGTTGAACAAAGGGTCGATAAAATCCGAATTTGGATTAGGTCTAAATAAATGTGACTCTCTGAATTAGCCAGTGATTTAACTCTAGTCGAGCGTAAGCGAAGCTTGATCAAACTTAAACTGGTTGACGAACAATGCTCTTGTGAATGATGCTGTTGAGCTCTAGCATGGCAAACGCTCCTGACATGAGTGCCTTCAGCTCAAGAACCATTCGGATATCAAGTAAGAAGAACCTATCGCATTGAATCAAATGAATGACCTCAATATCGGGTGTTCTGTCTGAGAGCAAAAGCACAACATCGATCTGTTCGATTTTTCGCTTAAAGGCAATCAATTCACATACTCGTAACTCTACCTGTTCTCCACAAAAAGTGAGGACGAACTTTTCACGACTGTCAGATTGCACCAACCTGGTGTTTTCCGTCAAAAAAAGTAGCGTTTCGTCGCTAGGGTATTCGTTAATTAGAGTTTCGGGCATTTTTTACAATGACGTCCTTTTTTCTTGTATTTCTTACAGCATTTCTTGAATACACATTCCTGCTGAGGCATTAACCCTCGCTCATCCCATGGCCTGCTGCCTTCCCTCTCACAAGATTCATTCAATAGGTAATCGCTCATAACTATTTAGACTAATTCTAAACGAATGCAAATATGCTTTATTTGATCGAAACTAAAACTGACTTTCATCAAGTTTTAATCCACCTACCGGAATTTTCATCCATCCCTCACAGTGTAAGTATGTATCAGCCATTTCTTTCTTAACTTCAGTTAGCACAAATCATCACTTCTATGCGCCTATTACTACTTCTTCTCACGTTTCTATCTGGTTCTCTTTTAGCTCAGGTACCCCAAAAATGGCTCGATGAGAGCTGGGAATGGGAAAACCTTGGGCCCAACAGAGGTGGTAGGTCTATTGCGGTAGCAGGACACAAAGACCGCCCCAATGAATATTACTTTGGGGCGACAGGGGGTGGCATTTGGAAAACCACCAGCGGCGGTAGTCATTGGTCGCCTGTATCTGATGGCCAACTAGGCAGCTCCTCAGTCGGGGCAATGGCAGTGGCTCCTTCAAATGGGGATGTCGTCTACGCCGGTATGGGAGAGGCGCAGCTCCGCGGCAATGTCATGCAGGGCGATGGCATGTATAGGTCGCGAGATGCCGGGAAGACCTGGACACATATTGGCCTGGAGAACACAAAGGCAATCAGCAAAGTGGTTGTTCATCCCAGCGATGAAAATGTTGTGTATGTCGCGGCACTTGGTAATCCCTATGCTCCCAACGAGGAGCGCGGTATTTTCAAAACAACGGATGGTGGTCAGACCTGGGAGAAGATACTTTTCAAGGATGAGAAGACCGGAGCAATAGATCTGGTGCTGGACCCCTCCAATCCTGAGATTATGTATGCCAGCTTTTGGGAAGTCTACCGCAAACCATGGAAGCTGTGGAGTGGCGGACCAGGATCATCCTTATATAAATCTACGGATGGCGGGAATAGCTGGGAAGAGTTCACCAACAATGAAGGTCTTCCGGGCGGGGTACTTGGGAAAATGACGCTAACGGTTTCTCCCGCCAACAGCAATCGCGTCTATGCCAACATCGAAGCAGAACAGGGCGGCCTTTACCGATCGGATGATGCCGGTAATACATGGCAGCTGGTCAACAATCATCGCGACCTCTGGCAAAGGTCGTTTTACTTTATGCGCATCGAGGCTGATCCCAGGGATGAGGATGTAGTATACATCATGAATTTTGTCCTGATGAAGTCTTCAGATGCGGGTAAGACATTTGAGTACATTCGCACCCCGCATGCTGATCATCATGGTTTGTGGATTGATCCGGATGACCCTAAACGCATGATAGTAGCCAATGATGGGGGTGGCAGTGTCTCTGTAGATGGTGGTAGTAACTGGACTGCTCAAGACTTTTCTACCGGGCAGATCTACAGGCTATTTGTCACTGAAGACTTTCCCTTCCACGCCTGTGGATCCCAGCAGGACAATACAACGGTGTGTGTAGCGGCTGACGGAGGTTTTCTACATAATCCACGAGAACCGGATGGCGACTGGATGTATGATGTGGGTGGTGGAGAAAATGCTTACATCGTCACCAAGCCCGGTCAGCCGGATATCTTTTACTCGGCTGCCACCAATGCGCTGATCAGGTATGACCGCACTACGGGCAAGACTACTTTGCGCAACCCTTATCCTTATATGGTAATGGGTGAGCCGGCCATTGTGATGCCCGAGCGCTGGAACTGGGTCTATCCGATAGCTTTTTCCAAAGCTGCCCCACATCGATTCTATGTCGGGTCTCAACATCTGTGGGAGTCGGAAGATGAAGGCCTGACATGGAAAAAAATAAGCCCTGATCTCACCAGAGCAGAACCGAGTACGCTGGATGACTCTGGAGGGCCGATCATCAAGGATCAGGATGGCCCTGAGATCTACGGCACATTATTCGCGATAGCGCCATCACCGCATGATGCCAACACGATCTACACAGGCTCGGACGATGGGTTTATCCAGCTTACCAGAAATAAAGGGCAAAGCTGGGAGAACATAACGCCCGAAACACTGCCTGCACATTCGCGGATTGGTAAAATAGTCGTGTCTGTGCATGATCCTGCGACGGTCTATTTTGCTGCCCGAAGATACGAAATGGACGATCGGCAGCCCTATCTGTTTAAGTCTTCAGATTATGGAACCAGTTGGTCAAAAATAACCTCCGGCATTACAGCAGAAGATTTCACCCATGTGATCGCGGAAGATCCGATAAATGCGGGTCTGCTTTATTCGGGTACGGAGCATGGCGTCTATGTGAGTTTTCATGATGGGGATCTGTGGCAACCGCTACAAGCCAACTTACCCGATACGCATGTTTCTGGTATTGAAGCGCTGGAAAACAGCCTCGTCATCTCTACACACGGTAGAGGATTCTGGACATTAGATAACCTTGCGCCACTGAGGCAAATGCCACAAGTGACTGAGCGTGAAACGAAACTGTTTCGCCCGGGCAAAGCGGTCAGAGGCGCCTATGACGGTGCTATCCATTACCATCTGGCCAATGATACGGACAATGTCTCCGTCACTATTCGCGATGCGCAACAAAGAGTGGTCAAGCAGTACGAAAGGAATGATGTGAAAGCCGGGATCAACAAGCTGATTTGGAACCTCCACTATCCGGGTGCTACAGTTTTTGCAGGTATCATACTAGAGGGGCCCGTACCCGCCTATGGCCCTATGGCTGTACCTGGTGAGTATGCAGTCGAGCTTAAAGTGAACGGTCAGACATTTAAGGAGACCATGATCGTCGAAAAAGACCCAAGGTCAGCCGAAGTAAGCCTGGAAGACCTGCAAGCGCAATTTGACCTGGCTATGGAAGTGCGGGACCTCACTTCTTTGGCCAATCAGGATGTCATCGATATCCGAAAAATCAATGAGCAGATTGAAAAACTCAAGCCTGAGCTATCCGGTGATCTTTTGGAAGAAGTGGAAATGGTAGCAGCCAAGCTGAGGGCCATAGAATCAACCCTCTATCAAGTGCGGAACCAAAGTCCTAAAGACAAGATCGCCTTTCCCATCAAGCTCAACAATCGCTTATCCGGGCTTTATGGCTTTATCAATGTCGGCGATCAGCGACCGCCCATCTCAATGTATGAAATGAAGACACAGTTAGAGGCGGAACTGAAGGTTATTCATGCTAATTATCAACAGCTCTTGAAAGCAGAGCTTGAAACCATTAACAATGCTTTAAAAAATCAATCTTTGTCTACCATCAGTTATTAGCATTATGAAAATCGTCGAGTCACCAACTCTTCCCCCGGCCAACGGCCACTATTCTCAGGCCATTGAGCACAATGGCCTACTCTATATCAGCGGTCAGCTGCCCATTGATCCTGCCTCCAAGCAGCCTCCAAAAGGAATCAAGCCGCAAACGCAGCTCGTGCTGTCGAAGCTTAAAACGGTCATCGAAGCTGGAGACAGCCAGCTTGATCAGGTCATCCAGGTAAGAATCTATATTTCAGACATTGGTCTCTGGGATGCCGTCAATCACATTTACACGGAGTTTTTCGGTGATCACAAACCAGTCAGGGCGATTGTCCCAACCAGAGAACTACATTTTGGCTGCCTGATAGAGGTGGAGGCCGTGGCGGCAGTTGATCAATAGTACAAACGCACATTGATGGTTTAAGTCAGAGCTAAAAATGCCAACAATTTGTAATCCTCGATGAGTATGGCACGTAGTAGTTCTCATGAGCAAGCCTTTATCTCAGCCTTTGATCATCACACTACTCTGGGTGGGTATAGCCTGTACAGCGACCGGGCAGCTGATTAGTGTTGAAAGCCATTTTGAGCGATTGGAAAGGCTGTCCAAGTCTACCCCTCAGACAATTGGGTTTATTCAAGAGGACATGAATTTGGTAGATGATTACAGCAAGCTGTCACAGATCATTCTGCTAAGGCATGGTGAGCCCGCGCTAAATAAGACCGGTTGGCGAAAGCGCAAAGAGGCCATACAGTTCGTCAAGGACTATGATAATGTCGGCATCTATGCTCCTGAGTTTATACCCGTTCATTTGGAGCCCGGTGAACTTCCAGTCATTCATACGAGTAGTCTCCCACGGTCTATCGCTACCGCAAAATTGGTTTTGGATCATGAGGATATCCAACAACCTGATCCGCTGTTTAGAGAGTTTGAGCGTAAGGTGTACCCCTTTCTCAATATCAGGATGCCGCTGCAGTGGTGGCTCAATACATCGAGGATACTCTGGTTTATGGGAACGAATAAAAAAGGTATCGAACGGTTCTCAGAGGCTAAGAACAGAGCCAGAGCGGGTACTACTTTTCTTGAAAAGGAAGCTCTGGATAAAGGAAAGGCACTGCTGGTTTCCCACGGTCTACTCAATCACTACCTGGTCAAATACCTGAAGCAAAACGGCTGGATCGAGGTGTACGACGGTGGTAGCGGCTATCTATCGCAAAAGGTGCTGGTAAGATACGATCCGTAGAAATACATATCACTTGTATAACAGTCTTATAACACATAGTTTTGCTTTTCCTACCCATTGGAATGTTTATGAAAGTACAAACCGCGTTTAGATTTGATAAAGAACTCCTTGATATGGTACGTGAAAAAGCCGCTGCTGAAAAAAGAAGCCTAAACAACTATATCGAATACTTGCTATACAAAGAAGTGGGGGACATACCCAATGAAAATACACATCAAGCCATCGAAGATGCTAGAGAGAGCAAAGGACTTAAGCCTATTGAAGATGTGGATCAGTTTCTAGAGGACTTGTAGCTTGGATGTATCAACTCGTAACCACAAGCCGTTTTAGAAAGGATCTAAAAAAGGTCAAAGGTAGGCCAAGCGACTTCAAACTGATTGCAAGTGTTCTTAAGCAATTGCAAGTTAATGGAGTAAAGGAAATAGCTACGCAAATGAAACCACACAGGCTTAAAGGGAACTACGCTGATAACTGGGAGTGTCATGTG
Source organism: Cyclobacteriaceae bacterium (assembly GCA_965229505.1). GTDB lineage: Bacteria > Bacteroidota > Bacteroidia > Cytophagales > Cyclobacteriaceae > UBA6059. Next base: position 1,919,047 of record OZ245881.1, on the reverse strand, counting down.
AAACCTGATTTACTTATCATCTGGATACAAATCGAGAGCCCTAAAGAGATTCGGCTCATACGAGTTGGATCTCATTCAGACCTCTTTCGTTAGACAGTATTCTCAATACCGATCCACTCCTACAATCAACCCGCAGCAGGCCTAAGCCTAATACCGCAATTTATCAGACCCCACAACGTCCTTTTCCAATTGGAGGGCTAGTGGCATCAGCACCTCATCTTCAAGGCGTCCGTGGATTCTTAGGTCGAGTTCAAAAAAAGTGAGGCGGGTAATCATCATTTTTAAAGCAAAGCTGTCCTTTGTACCTTCAGCTATCATTTCCATTTTTTTGACCGTCGCATTGAGTTCATCCTCAAGGTCATCACTATGGTGTACCATGAAGTCAATGAGTTTGCTGCGTGTATTGTCTGCTTTTTGGTCATTTCCCTTTGCCTGTATGAGCATGTCCAGGTAGGGGAATAGTTGAGACTCTTCCTCAGAGATATGTTTCTCCAATTTTGATCTAAAGTCTGTGAAAAAGGAAAGAATCGTCTCTTGCAATGCTACCAACCGTGGTTCTCGCTTTGCCAAAGTCGCAGCGGCAAAGTCTAATTCGGGTAAGTTTTTCGTAAGATAGAACCCATGCGTTCTTCTGAGGTAGTCGAGAATTACCTCAACCGGATACTTCTGGAAGTCCTCAGCATCAAAACGCTCAGGCGCATGGAATACGCTCAACACGTCCATGTAGAAATCATTATTAATAGCCACAGCATCGCTGTTGGCTGAAGTAGCACCGTCAAATCGACGGTCTATGGCTTGCTGAAGAATATCGGAAGAACTGTTCATCCGACAAAAATGTAGTCAGTAGCTATCAAAAAATATGATGGTTGGTAGCTTGAGTAAATTTTCCTCTAATGAAAATCCCCGATCTTAATGCCGAAGAAGAAAGTCCTGGGACGATTAGGACCATAGACATAATCTGAGTCACGCGTCGGTCCAGTATCGAAATCATCCTGATAGCTGTTGAAAACATTTTGCACGCCTCCACTTAGCTCCAGGTGAAAATGATCGGACACTTCAAAATGGCGGGTAAGCTTGATATTCATATCCAGAAATGGATTGGAGTCGATCAGGTCTAAGTAGCCATTTTCGCTTACGACTCTTGGCACCACCATACTTCCGGTGTAGGTTCCCGTTAGGTCAATCTGAAACTTGTCTGTCGCTGACCAATTCGTCGCAAAGTAGCCATAGACATTCGGCGTTCTCATAAACTCATCGACGATGATGGTCTGCTCTTCTTCATTGGCCGCTTCCGACTCGAAAAGCACTTGCCCATTGCGGTAGATGGATCGCTGCACAGTACCCCCGGCCTGAAAATACCATCGTGGAGATGGCGCGGCGGTCAATTCAAAGTTGGCACCTGTCACATATGCCCCGTCTCCATTGCGCACCTCTTCGAGGATGGAGCCATTGGGCAATGTTGCTCCCGTACTCACTATCGTAAATGGGTTGCGCAGGTCGGTATAGAATCCTTCCACAAGAAAGTTGAACTGGGTTTTCCCAAGATCCTTGACGTAGTTGATGGAGCCTGTGAAGGAGTCGGACAGCTCCTTATCCAGGTTCTCGCCCAAAATGACGAAGAGCGGCTCGCCACCCACCGATGAAATATGTAAATCTTCATTGAATGCCTGAGGTGCTCTGAAGCCTCGCGCATAGCCCGCCCGGAGCTGCACTGCTCTGGTCGGCTTGTACAGAAAAGTCAACCTTGGACTGAGTACCCCCAGCTCGACATCTGACGCTCGACTTACTTCTCCCACCTGATATTGACCATTCACGGTAGTGCGATCATAGCGAGCGCCAAGGAGTGTGGTGAACTTCACGCTCGGCTTCCACTCCAGCTGACTAAACAGCCCAATCGTACTGACATGCTGATCAATCAGTCGGTTGTATCCGGGGATCTTATCCTCCACATCAGCTAGCTGATGCTCGACACCAGCCGTAATCGCACCAAGGTCACCGAGACTCCTCATGTATTGAAAACCGGAAACCAAAGCCAGGTCATCGGTAGTGCCGTACGCATTCAACGCTAGTGTGCTATCAGCAGCAGTACGGCCACCGCCAAGGCCTCCATAGTAGCTGCCCCGGTCAGTAGACTGTGATGAAAAATAAACGGAGTACTTATTGAGGTTGTCCCTGCTGTACTGATCAAGCGTGACGCCAGTCATGACCGTGTTGTGATCCAACTCTTCGGTGATGTCTGTAAAATGAGGGGCCAGATCGAGGTGATCGCCTCCTCTGCGATATTCCCTTATGGCATTAAAGTCCAGCGTTAACCGATTGTTTTGGCCGGGCTCTACAAAAGCCTTGATGCCAAAAGTGTTGTTTTCTAATGCTGTGATCTCTGTAAAGCCATCGTCATTGGCATCATAGCTCTCCCTGTCTCGGTATAGGCCGTATAGCGTCACGCCACTACGAAGGTCATTGCTCACCACCGTGCCATTGTAGTTAATGGACTTGTCAATGCTCTGGCCATCAATCAGCGATAGGTTGCTCCCGACTTGCCATGAGTTGTCCACAGGTTCTTTGGTGATGATGTTGATGGTACCCCCAATGGCATTGGAGCCATAGAGCGCAGAGCCTCCACCGCGCACCACTTCCACTCGCTCTACGATATTGGTTGGGATCTGATCAAGGCCATAGACACCATTCAAAGCACTGAATACCGCACGGCTATTGACGAGGATCTGAGAGTAGGCGCCATCCAGGCCATTTAGTCGTACCTGAGTAAAACCGCAGTTCTGGCAGTTGTTTTCGACCCTGAGGCCGGGTTGGAAGTTTAATCCTTCCGATAGGGCGGTAGACTGTACCGCAGCAAACAGCTTGGGGCTGAGGACTCCTACTACCACTGGCGACTCCTTGCGATCCAGTGCATAGCGTGTGCCGCTGACCACTACTTCATCAAGACTCAATCGATCGACAGATAGGTCAATATTCAGAGCAACTTTGCTATCGGCTTTAAGATCTATCTGCTTCTCGTGGGTACGGTAACCGAGAGAGCGGATCACCAGGGTAAACTCCCCGGGCTGCAAGTTGGTGAAGGTAAAATTTCCGTTTTCGTCAGTGTAAGCACCCTGACTCTTGTGCTCTCCAATGAGCTGAACGGTCGCAAAACCAATAGGCTCCTTGTCTGAGGACACCTGACCACCAATGCTGGCGGATTGGGCCCAACCATTGAGCGTGGGAGCGAGGAAAAATATAGCTAACAACAGAATGCGCATAGCGTTGCTTTAGTTTTGCAACTCAAAATAAATTATTAGAATCCACAAAAACAAAATTTAGTCTTGTCTAAAAATAAATGTGGTTAGCAATCTATGTGGGCGCAATGTTCGTCCTGAGTCTCGAAAGCAATCGTGAGGTGATGGATTGACTCGTTTTGCAGGTTTTCTTCGATCCTTCTTTTAAGGGCGGCTTGCTCACTCAGTCGGTAATCTTTATCCAGTACGAGATGGATAGTCAGCACATTGTACTGACCATCCATTGACCAGGCGTGGCAGTCATGAACGTCAATCACCTCTTTGATCTCACGCAGCTTGTCTCACACCTCCTCTATATCCATTGCCTCGGGCGTACCCTGCAAGATGATGACTAAGCTCTTTTTGAGACTTTTGTACACGTTGTACAGCATGAAAACTGAAATCAACACCGACAGTAGCGGGTCGATAAATGGCCAATCAAAATAGATCATCAAAACACTGCCGATCAACACGGCCACCCAGCCCAAAACGTCCTCCAGCAAGTGAAGGGAAACTACCTTTTCGTTGAGCGATTCTCCTTTCCTGAGGCGAAGTGCTGCTGCCCCGTTTATGATGACGCCCAGTACGGCCAATGCCAGCATGCCCTGCGCGTTGGTTTCTGACGGATTGACCAGGCGGGGAATGGCGTGAACCAATATAATCACCGAGCCTGCCACCAGTACCAAAGCATTGATAATCGCGCCGAGCAGAGAGAACCGCTTGTAGCCATAGGAGAAGGTCTCCGTTCTTCCTTTGGTTGATAGCTTTTGAAAATACCAGGAGAGGCCGAGGCTCAGGCTATCGCCTAAATCGTGGAGCGCATCAGATAAGATGGCCAAGCTGTTGGTCAATAGCCCGCCGACAATTTCAATAATGGTGAATGCCAGATTGAGGAAGAAGGCTACCTTGATATTGCCGGTAGGATGGTGGTGGTCATGATGATGTCCCATACCTTAAAATTACATCATCTTCGATGCAACTTCTCCGGTATCGAAGAACAGTAATAGGTCATCATTTCAATATTGTCCTAAAGTAGGCACATAACCAAAACAGCCTCTAACCAACAAGTGGCCAGAGGCTGACATAATATAACCTGAGTTCGAGCTAAATGCCTTCAAAATATGCTGATATTCAATTGATTTGTGCTTTTGTCAGTAAGTAGAACTGTTTCGAGAGCCTCAACATGACAATATTCGAAGAATTAACTGTCATATTGAGCTTGTCGAAATATCAATCAATTGAATATCAGCATATTAAATAATGAGTAAAATCGAACTCAGGTTAGTATATTTTAGGCAACAGGATAAAGTAGTTATCAGCGCAAGACTATTTGCCAGGAGATATCAATGTCTGTATCTCCCTCGGAGGTGCCTGATGTAGCGGTCTTGATACCGTCAGGCTGATGCTTAAGTATTACCCTAAAACTGCCTGACGCTGATGGGCCTGTGGACCATGAAGTGGTTAAGCCCAAAGGCAATCCATCTCCGTCCGCATCGTCATAGTTGACTCCATCTGATCGATTATCAACGTTTCCATTTCCGGTAGGATCACTGAACAAGCCATCAGTCCAGCTAAAAAAGAACATATGCTCTTCCGCTTCTTCTCTAATCTCAATGGTAATATCTTCTATATCTATAGGGTTCTCCTCATTGGTAAGGGAGAGTGTCAACTCATAGTTGGAAGCAGATTGCAGGGTGATGTCGCCGAGAACCTGTAGATCTTGGGGCCCATCACCATCCGGGTCTTGCGCCCTTGCCGTGACCGTAGCACCTCCACCTTGTGGTGTAAAGGTCAACATTACATCAGTGATTACCTCTTCTGCATTTTCTTCAACTGGCGCTGACGGTTCATCATCATCTCCGCAACTGATGACGCCAAAAATGATCGTTAGTGCGAGTAGACTCTGTAAGTATTTCATTGTTCCTAAGGTTTGTTTTTGCAACATTATTGCAAAAAGAGCAAAAACACAATTCGATATGGTTTAAAAATGGCCTATTTATACGAGCGGCCAAGGCTAAGATTTCCTGCCTTTCAAAGTTGATAGGAAAGGCTGAGGGTGAAGTTGCGACCCAGGTCGTCAGCAAAATAGCGGAGGCGATCAGTGTAATTGCGGTAGCTTACATTGAAAAGGTTGGTCAGCCTAAGTTGCAGTTCGAATTGTTTGATACTTGAGCGCCAGTTCAGGTTGGTCAGCAGATAGCCGGGTGGTGGGGGCAGAATATCAAAATCCGGTTGGTTGATAAATAAGTCATCTCCATTGCGGCCTGCATCAAGTATCTCCTCTACCGTCAGTACTCTTGGCGCTTGAAACTGCTCAAAGGTATAGTCCAACTCAACACTGATCTCTGACGTACTGAAAATTGGTATGGACGGGGCATAGCTCAATGCGTAGCTGACATTAGCGGGTGGCTGTCCTGCGAAGTAGTCCTTGGGGTTGACCTGACGCGACCAAAGATAACTCCCCCTAAAGACTGAATTAAACCGCTCGTTGTGTACCAATTGACCGCTCAAATCCACCCCCCATAATAGTGCGTCAGCCTGGTCGTAAATAAAGTAGGGTGAAGTGCCGCGTACCGTAGTGGTAATGCCGGCAGGCCGGGTATAAATGAAATTCTCAATGTAATTCACAAACCCGGTCACTTCGAACTGTAGGTTATTGTGACTATAGTTATATGAGCTAATCCATTTGTATCCCTTCTCGGGAGTGATTGGCTTATCGTCCTGTGTAAGTACGTCGCGGGTGGTGATTTGTCCTGCTTCGGTAAACTGGTAGCGCCAAAGCCCATATTCTATGAAGGTCAGGTGTCGGCCAAAGCGATACAGCTCTGCAATATTAGGCGGGCGCCATGCCGTGCCGAAGTTGATTCTCCAATTCGATTTGTGGTTAAGCCGTTTGATCCACCCAATGCTCGCGGTGAAATTCTCAAAATCCAACTCATCACGATAGACATCATTTTGTCGGTCCCTACCGGCAATGGAGCTGTGCTGAGTGTCGAACCTTACACCCAACTCATAGGTATTATCACCCTGCTCCAGAGATTCTATCAGGTAGTACCCCAATCGCCTGGTGTCGAAATTTGGCACAAACGGTATGGTATTCGTACCCGGAATATTCTCATTGTCCTGCTGCAGCCACTGAAAGCCCACCTTTCCCTGGAGCGGCCCAATCATGGGGTGAGCCCAATCTACGTCAAGTGTGTTGGTCAGCAGCTCGAGGTTGATATTGGGTGTCTCCAGATCATTGCCTCTCCGAACGTCAAATTCCTTGCGGTGATTGAACTGCCGTCCATACCTCACAGATAAAGACTGATGGTCATCCGTATAAGTCGCCACTGCCTTGAATAGATCGTGCGTGATTTCCTGCTTGGGAGTATTGATGTCATAGCTGAAGGGTTTTGTCTCATTAGGTACAGGGCTTTCCAAAGCGATCAGCAGGTCATCGAGGTTACCATTTACCCCACCGCGCAATACGCCCAATTCCTGATCAAAATGAGAATAATAGGCAGATATGTCCAAAAAGTGCACGGGATGCACCCTCAGTCCCGCCGCGTAACTCGTTTCATTTTTACCGGTGTTGGTAAGTTGGTAGTTAGGCGCGTGAAGGTCGCCTTGCTTGAGCCAGGAGCCCCGGCCCATCACCCCAAAATGCTTAAAGCCTTTTTGTAGATACATCGTACCTTCACCTGAGCGCCCATTGGATTTGCCCGTCAACCTTGCCTCGCCGTGCAAGTGGCTTGAAAGCTCTATTTCTTCCTGATCTATCAGGACTACCCCTCCGAGTGCGTCGGGCCCATAGGGCACAGCCGCGGCACCTTTGATCACCTGGATCTTATCGACGAGCGAGGGGTCGATTTCGGGGGCGTGATCGGTACCCCAATTTTGAAACTCGTGGCGTAAGCCGTTGTTGATGATCAGTATGCGGTTGCTATGAAGACCGTGGATCACCGGCTTCACTACATTCTGACCTGTGCGGATGGTATTCACTCCAGAGATTTGGCCCAGCACATCTCCCAGTGACTCAGACTGCCGTGTTCTGAGCTCTTGCTGAGACAGGCTGTTGGCTGTTATGGTCTCTAGCTGACCGGCTATTCCTTCTGCCTCTACCACAATACTTTCCAACATCTGCTCATCTGCTGCGAGATAGATAATCGGATCTTCATGCGAGGGGTCGTGGTGATGCGTGGTTTTTTTATATCCGAGATGAGTTATTTCAAGCACAAAGTCCTCATTGCAAATCCCGGTAATCAAGAACTCTCCTGACTCCTCGCTGATCACGCCTTTAGTAGTGTCCAGGATTCTCACCGAAGCAAAAGGAATCGGCTCCTTGGTCACCGCATCAAATATCTGACCCTGAAGACTATAGGTACAGTCGCCTTGTGCCCGAAGGTTAAAAGTCAGGAGAGAGAGGAGTAAAAAAATGACCGTTCGAAGTAGGGTTTTCATTAAGAACGCAAGATTAGGCGAAATGCAACTGCGTTGCAAAGAATATATGACGAACAGGGATATCCCTTCGTTGGTTTCTTGGATGCCCTACCTATCTCATTATCCGGTCCCACTTTTCTAAAACTGTTTGAGAAACGTCACCTTGCCAATAAACTGCTGCTCCTGGAAAGGGTCGTCCAGACTCTCCGTGACACTATCGTTGAATACCAAAGCTTATGCCTTGTAGTAAAATAATTACCACCCTCAATAGGTATTCCATATAAAAGCAATAGCCGAGCCTTATTTAGTATTTGCTTAAATACTAATATTTATCTTGTATTTTTACATTTTAGTAATCCCTAAGACATTAAAAGATGAGCAAGACCTGTATTAGAGTATTGGCCGATCCCGTCCAAATTAAGGAATGCAAGGAATCCCTACACCAGCTCGATGAGCAGCTACACCAGGCGACCCAGATATTTAATCTTTCAGGGAATGCTGCCAGATTAAAAATTCTTTTTCTTCTTCATAAAGAAGGCAAAATGTGTCCGTGCGATCTGAGCGATATCCTGGATATATCTGTAGGGGGTGTTTCTCAGCATTTAAGAAAACTGAAGGATGGAGGACTTGTTCAATCTAAGAAAGTCGGTCAAACAGTTTTTTATTCCATACCTGAGAATAAAATGACAATGTTAAATACGTTAATAGAGTTATTGATTCAAAAAGAAAAACATCTGATGATATGATACCCCGTGATCTAACAGAAGGCATAAAGGTTTCCTTAAAAACAGCCACAGGGCAGTTGGGATACATCCTCAACAAGCTTGACGATGAGGACCAGGTTGAAAATATCCTTTTACAGTTAAAAGCTGTTCAATCCACATTGACCAAGACCACTTTTGAGTTGTTAGATGACACCTACAGAAAAGCCTTGGCAGAAAAAATCTCCTCTACATATCAAAGTTGCCCTGGAAACTGTGGCAATGAAGAAACGATTGAACGATTGAGAAACCTGTTTCCAGAGTATAAATTAGAAGAAGTCCCAGAAAAGCTACAGGAGGCTCGTATGGTGGAAGAAGAATTGAAGAAATTTTTATCGCGAAAAAGTTTGGATACCCCCTCCCCTCGCGACTGATCTTTGGCGAAGTGTTTCATTAAAATTGAATGATATGAAAAATAAACTTATGATTTTCACTGCCGCAGGTATTCTCGCAATCGGCAGTCTTGCTTACGGAATCAACACCACTCCCAAAGCTTGCCCTTTAGAAGGCACCCCGGAATGTCCAAAAATTAACTGCCCTTTGGCAGGAACTCCGGACTGTCCCTATGATATAAAATTGGCTGAAGTACCCGCTTGCTGTAAGAAAAAGTAACAAGGAGGGCGTAAAGCCCTTCCTTTTTTAGATGGAAGAACTATGAGAAACTCCCTTTTGACCAGCGGTATTTTGTCCGCTATGCTAAGCTCCATTTGTTGTATTACTCCTGTGCTTGCGTTGATGGCAGGTGTAAGCGGGATAGCTACTGCTTTTTCATGGCTGGATCCCGCTCGCCCTTTTTTTGTGGGTATCACAGTATTAGTACTCGGATTTTCATGGTATCAGAAACTTAGACCCAAAACCACAGAGGAAATAGCTTGCGAATGTGAAACGGATGAGCAACCATCTTTCTGGCAATCAAAAAGATTCTTAGGAATCATTACAGTCTTTGCAGCTTTAATGCTTTCGTTTCCCAGCTATGCTCATATTTTCTATTCTAATGGTGGAAGCCAGACACATGCAGCCTTCATTGAACAAGATTCCATCAAAACAAATAAGATTGTTCTGGATGTAAAGGGAATGACCTGTGCAGGTTGCGAAGCTTCAATCGAACATGAGGTTGGAGTGCTTCAGGGTGTGAAGTCTGTGGATGCCATCTATGCGGAAGGTTCTGCCACCATAGAGTATTTACCATCAAAGCTCGAAGAAAAAACAATCATAGAAGCGATTAATAAAACGGGATACACAGTAATTGAGAAGCCAAAAGATCAATAGGATGGAAGAAGAGATAACATTAGAATCATCGATCACTTGTCCTAACTGTGGACATCAGAAGGAAGAAACCATGCCTATGGATGCATGCCAGTACTTCTATGAATGTGAAAACTGCCATCAGGTGCTGAAATCCAAACCTGGTGATTGCTGTGTGTATTGCAGTTATGGCACTAAGAAGTGTCCACCGGTACAAAATGGAACGTGTAGCTGTTAGGACATATTTGAACAGAAACTTAAAGAGACATCAGTCAAGCCATTAAAGGACATTTGATACATACACATTCTCAGCGACCTTTTGAGATATCATTTGAGGCTCTCCTTCGATTTCCACATCCAGAGAACCATCAAACTCATGTTGCGACTTAATTAGGATGTTGCTGTTGATGACAAGCCCTAATTGCGTGATGTGTTGGAGGAATGCCTGTGAATCATTCTTAACCCCGACAACTTTTAGCGGCTTGCCTACTGATTCATTTTCTAAAGTGGTTTTGGGCATTCCTCTAATCTTGCCATTGGCATCCGGGATTGGGTCACCATGTGGATCATATTCAGGAAAACCCAGGAGCTTATCCAGTTGATCTACCAGTTTTTTTGACTTAATGTGTTCCAGTTGCTCAGCTACCTCATGGATTTCATCCCAGGTAAACTCCATTTTCTCAACTAAAAATGTTTCCCACAATCGATGTTTCCTTATAACAGAGAAGGCAATTGTTTCGCCTTCTTTCAGCAGTGATATAGCACCGTATTTTTTGTAATCAATGAATCCCTTTTCTTTCAGCTTCTTTAGCATACTACTCACAGTAGCAGGAGATATTCCAAGATGACTCGCAAGTTCATTAGTACCAAGTACCTTCCCGTTGCGATCCAGGTTTAGGCTGTAGATGGCTTTCAGGTAATTCTCCTCGGTGATAGTGATCATGTTTCAAAAGTAAGTATCGCATGCCTTATTTAAAAGTTTGAGATGTCTAACTTTAATTAATAGGTTTGTATAAAATTATTTTGAGATGAATAAAATAATACTGGGTCTGAGCATTGTCGCTTTTGTGTTGGTTATTTCATGTGAAGAAATAATACCAGCTGCTCCTGCTGAAAATGAGCTGCTGGATGGCCCTACAGAAGGTTTATCTCATTCAGAACAAAGACAATTTTTGGTTGGAGATATTGCTTTTAATGACGAGGTGTTTTCAATGGAAAATGGACTGGGACCAGGCTTTGTTGCCACGTCCTGTGGAAGCTGTCATGCAGGAGATGGCAAAGGTCATCCTTTTACCACGCTCACTAGATTTGGTCAATCAATGCCAAACACATTGCCGGATTTATCTATTGGAGGTCCTCAACTTCAAAATAGAGCAATACTCGGGTTCGAACCTGAAAAATTACCAGATGGTATTCCTTTCATGAAGTTTACTCCACCGGCTGTTACTGGGTTGGGATTTCTGGCAGCACTATCAGATCAACAGATTCTGCAAAATGTGGATTCTCTTGATGAAGATGGTGATGGTATTTCAGGGAAACCCAATTACATAACACCACCCGACTATTTTGAACAGAAATCGATTCATCAGCCTGTCAATGGTAAAATTATTGGGCGTTTTGGGAAGAAAGCTGCGGCTATTGATCTGCTTCAGCAGACCGTAGGTGCCTACAATCAGGATATGGGAATTACTTCAACTTTTGAGCCCGTTGATCCTTACAGCCAGCTTTCAACCGATCCGGAAGTATCTGATCAAACGATTCGTGATGTGGTCTTTTATCTCCGAACATTAAAGGCTCCTATTCCTAGGTCAGAAGAAAACACAGTAGTACTTCAAGGGAAGTCAATATTTACCCAAATTCAATGCGCCTCATGTCATATCCCTGAATGGACAACACCAGAGTCTGATATCGAAGCATTATCGAATAAGACATTCTACCCATACACCGACTTGCTGCTGCATGATATGGGTCCAGGGCTGGATGATGGTGTCACCGAAGGGTCTGCTGAAACATACGAATGGCGGACTCCACCATTATGGGGCTTGGGGCTTTCCCCCAATTCGCAAGGTGGGTCATTCTTCTTAATGCATGATGGACGAGCCAGAAGTATTGAAGAAGCTATCCTGCTTCATGGTGGAGAAGCTGACAACAGCAAAAATCAATTTGTCTCTCTTTCTGAAGATGATAAAGAGGCACTCATTAAGTTTCTTAAATCCCTTTAGATATGGAGCGTAGAGAATTTGTCAGGAAATGCGGAATGGGCTGCCTCGGGATAGCGGTGACAGGTTTACTCCTTGAAGGATGTGCTGGAACCCGCTACATTTCCGGCAACATAGATGGCTCCTATCTGAGTCTGCCTGAAGCCGCTTTTTTAAAAGAGGAAAATAGTTATTTAAAGTATGTAGTGGTGCAGAATGAAGCATTACAATATCCGGTAGTTGTTTTCCGCTTCAATGACAATGAGTACAAAGCCTTGCTCATGAAATGCACACATCAAGGCACGGAACTTCAGGTATTTGGAGACCGCCTACAGTGTCCTGCTCATGGAAGTGAGTTTACTCAAGATGGGAGTGTTCAAAATGGCCCGGCTGATACATCACTTAGAAGTTTCCCAATTATAAAAGAAAGTAAAACCCTTAAAATCGATTTATCATGAGGAAGTATGGTTGGATCCTTATAACAATATCATCTCTGCTTTCGATAGATGCAAAGGCTCAAATCGACAGTACGTTACTCAAGCGTACACCAGTTGATACGGCAAAAAACTTGCTCAATATGGATGCTGTTTACAACAGACCTTTCCTGCAGGTTGGTAAGTTACCGGTATCGGTAGGTGGATATATTGAGGCAGATTATGGATACATTGGTGAAGATGGTATGACGGATGGACATAGCTTCCGAATCCCTCGAATGACGCTTTTTGTTGCTTCCTCCATACATAGAAAAATCAAGTTTCTTTCTGAGATAGAATTTGAGGAAGGTGGAGAAGAGGTAGCCATAGAGTTTGCAGCACTCGACATCAGTATGCATCCTCTGTTAAACCTACGTGGGGGTATCGTGATGAATCCAATAGGAGCATTCAATCAAAATCACGACGGGCCAAAATGGGAGTTTGTGGATCGCCCAATAGCTGCAACGGATATGCTGCCAGCAACCTGGAGCAATGTTGGCTTTGGACTTTATGGTAAATATTATCTGAAAGAATGGGCATTTGGATATGAAGCCTACCTGACTAATGGATTCAATGATGCCATTATCAATAACGGAGAGAATCGCACGTTTTTACCCGCATCTAAAGAAAATAAAGAGCGGTTCGAAGAATCCTCTAACGGAGAGCCATTGCTGACCGGAAAAATAGCTGTAAGACATAACAAGGTTGGTGAAGTTGGCCTTTCATATATGGGAGGTATTTACAACACCTATGAAAAAGACGGCTTGATATTGGATGATAAAAGGAGACTGAACGTTTATGCGATTGATTTTAATACGACAATTCCTGTAACCAAGACCTTTATTATCGGTGAATGGGCATGGATAAATATCGATGTGCCTGGCACTTTTTCTCAGCAATTTGGAGATCAACAAAAAGGTGGCTTTGTTGATTTTGTTCAGCCAATTCTTACCGGGGATTTGTTTGGCTTTAATAATGCTTCTTTTAATGTGGCCATGCGATTGGAATATGTCGATTGGAATGACGGGACATTCCGTGAAACAGGAGGAAATATCGGAGATGAAATTTGGGCGATTGTCCCTGCGATAAGTTTTCGCCCCACCGCTCAAACGGTAATTAGATTGAACTATCGATTCATGGAGCAAACCGATATTCTGGGCAATCCACCTGCTAAGATCTCAGGTATCCAGTTTGGTGTTTCTTCGTATTTTTAGTCATGCTTGAACAAAAACTAGAAGATAGAGATATCAAGCCAACAGCCATGCGGTTGTTGGTATTAAGAAAGCTCGTTGAATCAGGAGCAGCAATAAGTCTCAGTGATTTAGAAGCGAAGTTTGAACGAGCAGATAAAGCCACACTTTATAGAACTCTCAAAACCTTTGAAGACAAAAAGCTGATTCACAGTATTGACGATGGAACCGGTGCGGTAAAATATGCGCTCTGTGAAGAAGGCTGTGAATGCGAACCACAAGATCAACACATTCACTTCCATTGTGTGGGGTGTGGTGAAACTTATTGCCTCACCCAGTCAAAAATCCCTCAAACCCAAATCCCTTCTGGTTTTAGGGCGTCTAGTGCCAGCATGGTCTACAAAGGGGTTTGTGCCAATTGCCCATAGCAACTTTGCAAACAGGTTGCACTCCTATTTTCCTATTGTTGCTTTGTGAAGTTTTCTACATTCATATTATCGTTTTTTCTGCTAGGGCTGTCAGTGGCATCTTGCGCGGATGAAACCACAGCAGATAGCATCGAGGTTTCTTACGAAGAATCCGGATCTGGTCACGACCACAATGAATCCGAAGATTTGTGCTCTCCCTTATGCGTTTGTCATTGCTGCCATTCACACCTTGTTGTTCAGCAAATTTTTATTAGTGAGATAGGTGTCCTTACATTTCCTCTCCAGAGAAGCACCTACACAGACCCTATAACCTCAGGGTTTATTGGCACACTACTGCAGCCACCACAGGTTTAGTATCAGTTTTCATTGGGACAGTTCCGTCCATCGATCCTTCTATAAGGGCCGAAAACAGAATCATTTTAACTGATACTAAATCATTTCATACATGATCAATAAAATCATATCGTTCTCGATAAAGAACAAATTTATTGTGGGCTTACTCACACTTGCACTCATAGGTGTGGGGATCTATTCCATGTCCACGGTCAATCTGGGTTCCGTCCCGGATATCACCAATAACCAGGTGCAGGTGATGACTGTTTCACCCAATCTGGCTACTGAGGATATCGAGCAGTTTGTCACCTATCCGGTGGAGCTGGCCATGGGTAACCTTCCTGGAGTAGATGAGATTCGTTCCATTTCTCGGTTTGGGCTATCTGTGGTGACCATCGTTTTTGAAGATGACATGGGCACCTACCTGCCACGGCAGCTGGTGCAGGAAAAGCTCAACATATTGCAAGAGACCATACCTAAAATATTCGGCAGCCCGTCTATGGGGCCTATTTCCACGGGTTTGGGTCAGATTTACGAATACTCCATCCAACCTCAGGAGGGATTTGAAACAATATACTCACCAACAGACCTGCGAACCATCCAGGACTGGATTGTAAAACGACAGCTCACACTACTGGATGGAGTAGTTGAAGTCAACTCCTTTGGAGGCTACATCAAGCAGTATGAGGTAGCCATCAATCCCGACAAGCTGAACGCCATGGATGTGAGTATTTCACAGGTGTATGAGGCATTAGCGAGAAATAATGTCAATACCGGAGGGGCTTATATTGAGAAGAATAGAATGTCCAACTTCATAAGAGGAGAAGGATTGATTCGGTCATTGGATGACATTCGAAAGATTGTGGTCAAAACCGAAAATGGCATTCCTGTAACGATTGGTGATGTGGCTTCTAAAGTCCATTTTGGACACCAGGTACGCTATGGTGCATTCACGCAGGATGGTAAAGAAGCTGTTGGAGGCATCATTATGATGCTCAAAGGTTCCAACCCCAATGCAGTCATACAGAATGTAAAAGAACGTATGGAGGAAGTTGAGAAATCGCTTCCTGAAGGATTGGAAATCAATACCATCATAGACAGAAGTGATCTTATTTCCAGAACTACCAGTACTGTTCAAACCAATCTGATCGAAGGAGCACTCATCGTCATATTTGCGCTCGTTATCCTGCTGGGAAGCTTACGAGGCGGTCTCGTCACGGCCACAACCATTCCACTTTCATTGCTTTTTGCTTTCATTCTGATGAAGCAATTCAATGTGTGGGCCAACCTGATGAGCTTAGGAGCCATTGACTTTGGAATCATTATCGATGGAGCGGTGATCATCATTGAAGGCACGGTCTATGAAATCCAGAAAAGAATCAGAGCTGGCAAGGTGGGTTTCAATCAGAAAGTAATGGATGAGGTAGCTTATGAGTCCGGAAGCACCATGATGGGTTCCGCCTTTTTTGGTCAGATTATCATTCTAATCGTTTTCGCTCCTATTCTGTTTCTCACAGGTGTTGAAGGCAAGATGTTCCAGCCAATGGCCTACACCTTTGGTTTTGCCATGATTGGAGCAATTGTACTTTGCCTGACTTACGTACCAATGATGTCAGCGCTCCTTATGAAGCCTGTTCAGAACAAAAAGAATTGGTTCGGTCGCTTTGAAAGATCATTGGAAAAGGTAAGTGATAAACTCATTGGAGGACTTCAACGAGTTTACCTTCCTGTTTTGAAAAGCGCCTTGCGATTTAAGGCCATGGTGATCATGGTAGCCGTTTTACTTCTCGCAATTGCAGGTTTTACTTTTTCCCGAATGGGCGGGGAATTCGTCCCTCAGTTAGATGAAGGTGACATTGCGATGCAAGCATTGATCAGGCCGGGGAGTTCGCTCACAGAGTCCAAAGAGGTCTCAATTAAAATTGAAAAGCTCCTACTTGAAAATTTCCCGGAGATCAAAACGGTCACAGCGAGAATCGGGGTGGCGGATATACCGACAGATCCCATGCCGATGGACATTGCGGATATGTATCTCATTCTGGAAAAGGATAAAGACAAGTGGGTTTCCTCAGTGACCAAAGACGAGCTAATTGATCAAATCAAGGACAAACTCAATGAACACTTGGTAGGTGTTAACCTCGTATTCACACAGCCTGTGGAGCTGCGCTTCAATGAGTTACTCGAGGGAGTGCGAGAAGATATTGCAGTAAAACTATACGGTGAAGATTTGGAGGTTTTGGCTACCAAAGTTCAAGAGATGGCGGATATCATATCAACTGTGCCGGGCGCAGGAGATGTCAATGCAGAACGCACCTCTGGGCTTCCTCAGATGACTGTGAGGTACAACCGAAATAAGGTTGCCCAGTATGGACTGGATATTCAAAAATTGAACGAGTATGTCAGCTCTGCTTTTGCTGGTGGAGTTGCCGGGGTGGTCTTTGAAGGTGAGAAGCGATTTGACTTGGTCATTCGCTTTGACAATGAACACCGTCAAAGCATCGATGACTTGAGAACCCTGTATATCGATCTGCCAGACGGCACAAAGGTTCCCATCAAAGAAGTAGCTGATATAAGCTACGTGCCAGGGCCGATGCAGATCTCCAGGGACAACACCTACCGCAGAACGTATGTTGGAGTAAATACCCGAGGCAGAGATGTCGAGTCGGTAGTGAAAGACATTCAGCAAAAATTAGATGCTGAGCTCGACTTACCCGCTGGATATTACATCACCTATGGTGGAGAGTTTGAAAATCTGGAGCGGGCAAAGAGCCGATTGTCCATTGTCGTACCAATAGCTCTTTTCCTCATTTTCGTTTTACTCTATTTCGCTTTGGGTTCATTCACGCAATCCATCATGATTTATATCGCCATTCCGCTTGCGGCCATTGGAGGTGTGTTTGCCTTATGGATAAGAGACATGCCATTTAGTATATCGGCAGGTGTCGGATTCATTGTACTGTTTGGAGTAGCTGTTCTCAATGGTCTGGTATTGATCAACCGTTTCAATTCATTGAAAGAGGAAGGAGTGACAAGTATTAGAGAGAGAATTCTAACAGGAACAAAAGAACGAATCAGACCTATTATGCTTACAGCAACTACAGACATTTTCGGATTTCTGCCTATGGCATTTTCAGCCTCTGCAGGTGCAGAAGTTCAACGGCCATTGGCTACCGTGGTGATTGGAGGAATGTTGACAGCTACATTGCTGACACTTGTCGTTCTTCCGGTGCTCTACACATTTGTAGAGGGTAGAGATGAGCGAAGATTAAAAGCTCCTAATGCCAATGTGA
This sequence comes from Cyclobacteriaceae bacterium, assembly GCA_965229505.1. Lineage (GTDB taxonomy): Bacteria > Bacteroidota > Bacteroidia > Cytophagales > Cyclobacteriaceae > UBA6059. The sequence goes on along the minus strand of OZ245881.1, from coordinate 1,901,435 downwards.
TCCTCACTTTGATCGTATTCGGCGGCCTCTTTGCAATGCCTGCTTTTGCAAACGCTCAAGAGAATAGGAATGACAACCTTCCAACAATCACGCTTGAGGAAGCCAGAAAAAGAGCGATTGAAAACTACCCTAAAATTCAGTCAGCACGATTGGAAATTGAAAGTCAGGAGGCGCTGAAGAAAACAGCCTGGGATTTTGGAAACACACAAGTATTCACAGGAAAAGAGGAAGTTGGCAATGGCTCAGAAGGTGTTCATACGCAGATTGGTATTCAGCAACAGCAAATTGACATTTTTGGAATTGCCCCCAAGCTGAATCTGCAAAAAGAACGGGTTGCACTGGCTGAATCCGCTTTAGACCTCACAGTTATTGAGCTGGAGCGTGAAGTGAGCAAGGCCTGGGCAAAGGTCTATGCCACTAAAAACACCTACTTGGTGTATGAGCAGCTTGACTCCATTTTCACAGATATTGAGCGGGCTGCAAGGATCAGACTGGAAACAGAAGAAACATCCAGACTGGAATACCTGGCCACCTCCAATCAGGCCAGTCAGGTTCAGATACAGAAAGAACAAGCCTATCGAGATTATCTGAGCGCACTTCAGCAACTCAATGTATGGTTTGTCAGTGATTCGCTTTTTACAGTTCCTGACATACCGGCAAATGATTTGGATCAGCCACTTGTCTACATATCTGATTCACTGGGAAGGCATCCGCTATTAGATGTGTCTCAGCAGCAATTAGGAGTTGCCGATGCTTTGGTCAAAGAAAAGCGATCGCAATTTTTTCCACAGCTACAGGGTCAGTATGGCCGACAGCAAATTGCCGGACAGTCCGGGTTCTATCAATATCAAATTGGCATTCGAATTCCGCTCCTGTTTGGACCGGAACTCGGTAGAACACAGGCGGCAAAAATTCAACGGGATATAGCGAATCAGAACTTTCTCCAAACACAATTGGAGCTCAATGCAGCATATCTGAATGCAAGAGAGCAGTATCTGAAATGGGAAAATTCCTGGAATTATTACCAGAATACGGCTCTACCTCTTGCAGAGGAACAACGCTCAGGAGCCATCACGGCTTACCGGGAAGGAGCCATTGATTATGTATCCTTTTTGCAAAACATCCGGGATGCAATAAGAATGGAAGTGGATGCGTGGAAGGCTTTTGGCAACTACCTGGATAGCCGCTATCAATTGGAGTATTTCTTAAAAAAATCGAACTAAAATATACGGATCAATGATCCTTGAAAATATAAAGACAATGAAAAATCAAATCATATACATCTTGACACTAGCGGTGGTGGTTGCAGCATTTACAGGATGCGGTAGTAAAAGCACTAACCCAAACAGCGATGAAAAAGCAGAAGAAGGACATGCTGAAGAATCAGTAGGAACTGTTCACTTGTCACAACTAAAGTTCAATAGCCTGGAATTTAAAATTGACACGCTTCCATTAAGAGCTCTTTCCGGAATAGTAGAAGCCAATGGACAATTAGAAGTTCCGCCCCAACATGAGGCAACCGTCACTGCCATACTTGGTGCAAACATCACTTCCATCAAGGTCATTGAAGGTGATAAAGTGCGGAAAGGACAGGTCTTAGCATACCTCTCTCATCCAAACTTGTCACAGCTTCAAACCAACTATATCAAGGCGTATAGTCGCTTCCAGTATTTGGAAAAGGAAATGCAGCGACAAAAGCGATTGTATGAAGAAGAAGTTGGATCAGGAAAGGCTTATCAGGAAACAGTGGCTGAATACCAGGGCATGAAAGGTGAAGTGAAAGGGTATGAAGTTCAGTTAAAACAACTCAGCTTGAATGTCACAAAAGTTCAGACTGGAGAGATATATCAGAACGTTCCAGTTGTAAGTCCGATAGGTGGATACATAGAGAAGGTAAAAGTTCAGATTGGCCAGTTTGTAGATCCACAATCAGAGATGTTCATGATTGTCAACACAGAGCATATTCATGCTGACCTTATGGTGTTTGAGAAAGATGTCTCTAAAGTGAAAGAGGGTCAGATGGTTTCCTTCACCGTAGAATCGGTTCCTGACAAACGACTGGAAGCAGAAATCTATTCGGTGGGTAGGAAGTTTGAGCAAAATCCAAAAGCGGTTCACGTCCATGCGGAGATAAAGAACAAGGAGGACTTTCTTATTCCCGGGATGTACATCAATGGTAAAATCCACACCACAGGCAGGAAGGTATTTGCACTTCCCTCGGAAGCCATTATTGAAGAAGAAGGCAAGCCTTACATTTTTATGGCACAGCCACCGGAGGGAGATGGGGAAACAGAATGGAAATTTACTTCCATTGAAATCCGCACAGGCATTACCGATGAAGGATGGGTAGAGATCAAGTTGCTGGAAGAGTTACCCGAAGGAACTAAAGTCGCCTGGAATAATGCGTACTATCTTATTTCGGAAATGAAAAAGGGAGATACAGAACATGAACACTAAACTTCTAAAAAAAGCATACATTCTAAGCCTGATCACCATCTTCTACAATCTGATAGAAGGTGGTGTGGCTACCTTTTATGGAGCACAAGATGAAACCCTGGCACTCTTTGGGTTTGGTCTTGACAGTTTTGTGGAAGTGCTCTCAGGTATCGGTATAGCTCACATGATCTGGAGGATGAAGAGGCATGAAGTTTCCATGAGGGACTCGTTTGAAAGAACAGCTCTGAAAGTGACTGGTTCAGCATTCTACTTATTAACTGCGGGCTTGATTTTCGGGGCAACCAATAGTCTGTATTATGGATCAAAACCTGAAACCACTATGATTGGAATTGTATTATCAGTTTTATCTATTCTGACAATGTACTTCCTTTATAAAGCAAAATTGGATGTAGGCCACAAACTCAATTCGGCACCAATTATCTCTGATGCCAATTGCACCAAAACATGCTTCTACCTTTCATTCATCCTGTTAGGCTCAAGTCTAGCTTACGAGATTTTTTCTATCCCTTACATTGATGCCATCGGAAGTTTGGGTATTGCGTGGTATGCGTTTAAGGAAGGAAAGGAAGCATTTGAAAAGTCAAAGGGTAATGGACTTAGTTGTAATGATAACTGTTGTTGAAAATGGGACATAATCACGATCATTCACATAATCAGAAAGAAGGCAATGTAAAAGTAGCCTTCTTCCTCAACCTGAGTTTCACCATTATTGAAGTCATTGGTGGGCTCTATACCAATAGTTTAGCTATCCTTTCAGACGCATTGCATGATCTGGGAGATAGCCTCAGTTTGGGACTCTCATGGTACTTTCAAAATCTCTCCAAGAAAGGAAGGACAAAGAGGTTTTCTTATGGATATAAGCGATTTTCTCTATTAGGTGCTATCATCAATTCTATCGTTTTAGTTGCCGGATCCATATTCATACTCACGAAAGCAATTCCTGAACTTTTCAATCCAGGAGAAACCAATGTTCAAGGGATGCTCTATCTCGCTATTTTGGGAATAGTGGTCAATGGAGCTGCTGTTTTGAAACTCCGAAAAGGTGAATCTCTGAATGAAAAGGTTGTTTCATTACATCTATTGGAAGATGTCTTGGGATGGGTAGCAGTTCTTATCGGTAGCATCATCATGATGTACACAGATGCACCATTTATAGACCCACTACTCTCCGTTCTAATTTCCCTTTTTGTACTGTACAATGTTTATAAGAACCTACGTAAAAGCATGTTGGTAATCCTGCAGGGTATCCCCGAGGAGGTCTCTCTGGAGGATATCAAAGAGAAACTGAAAGACATTTCTGAGATAACAGATGTGCATGACAATCACGTTTGGTCAATGGATGGAGAATACAATATCCTTACGATTCACCTACAGCTAGACCAAGACTATAAGCTATCAGAACAAGCCAAACTCAAGGAGAAAGTACGATCACAACTCAAAGCTGAATCCATTAATCACATTACCATAGAGTTTGAAGGACAGGATGAGAATTGTGAGTTGGAGGATTGTTAAGTTTCCTTAATAAAACACACTTGCTACTCATTTGCATGAACTTCTCAACGTTCCGGGAGAGCTTGACCTGAAGTAGCTTCAGTCATAATTAACAATGTTGCACAAAAGCGTGCTTGTTGTCATTGAGCGCTCCTCAATGGACCTCTCCAATCGTCGTTGCGTTCTAAAGTTATTTTGCGCTAGTATAAATGGGTAGCCCTACCCGATCGATATGGGCCTTCAGTGCGGCGCTATCAATTTTGTGGTAGTCAAGACAGTCGACTTTGTACAGCAGGTCAAGATCATCGATCGCTAGCAGTAGCTCCATCATGTCATCATGGCTGAAATCATCGGTGATCAGCGCGAGATCAATATCCGATCCAGAGTTATAATTGCCTTTCGCCCTGCTGCCAAAGACCAACACCTTCTTAACCTTTTCTCTAGCAGTAAAAAGACCTTCCAGTAGCTCTATCACCTCTGGTGATAGTCCAAAATCAATTTGTTCGGTGGTATTCATTTGCTAGTTTGTCAAAAAGAACATCCATCAAAGGAACAAAGCTATTCCTAATCTGACCAATGATAGCGTCTGCAGTCGATTCGTTGTAAGTATGAGACGTAAGGTTACGAGCATTTACCATTTTCCTCCATCCGTCATGATCGCTTATCAGTCCGATTTGCAAGGCCTGTTCCAGTACATGCCTTGGTCCTTTCAGAAACTCAGAAGAAATACCGTAATACATCTCTAAATCGCGTAAGGTATTGATGAACAACTCGTAGGTATATTCAAACCTCTGGATTATCCCTTCTAGACTTAAGCTTAGCTGATTGATTCTTTCAATATCCTGTTCAGTAGCAATATCATTTTCTGCTTTCCTTCTTAGTTCATGATAAATATCAAAATCAACTGAACCTAACCCCTCTTTCAATCTAGAGTATGCCTTCGATAAGTTGTCATACCGTTGTTTCCAGCGGATATCTTCCATAGGGTTAAGATCGTAAATTTCTATCAAACCTCACTTTTCAATTTTGTCAATCTGTTATCATTCAAATAATAACTATTGGCAAAAACTTGCCAAATAGCTATCTCTGCTGCTTAATCCATTTTATCATGATCCAAAGACTCCTTCAAATCACCGCCATGGTGGTCTTTTTCACTTCATCCACTTTTGCCCAACTTCAAAGCCCTGAGGCCTTTCACGGCTATGCGTTGGGAGATCAGTTTACCCGTCATCACCAGGTGGTAGATTATTACAACCATGTCGCGGAGCAGGTTCCTCATATCCAGCTCATGGAGTATGGTCGTACGTATGAAGATCGTCCATTGCTGCTGGCGGTGCTCTCCTCTCCCGAAAACATGCAGAATATTGAAACCATCAGAGAGGACAATCTGAAACGGGCCGGCCTGATGGATGGAGAGCCAACCACGAACATTCCGATCATCTGGCTGAGTTATAATGTTCATGGTAATGAGTCAGTCTCTACCGAGGCGTCCATGGCTACTATCTACGAACTGCTGACCAACCGAAAGGAGTGGCTTGAAAATGCTGTCGTCATGATCGACCCCTGCATCAACCCCGATGGTCGAGAGCGCTATGTTAACTACTATTGGCAATATGGCAATCAGCCCTATAATCCGGATCCACAAGCCATGGAGCTGAATGAAGTCTGGCCCAGAGGTCGCGCTAACCATTACCTCTTTGACCTCAACCGTGACTGGGCGTGGCAGTCACAAATCGAAAGCCAGCACCGCATCAAGCAATACAACAAGTGGCTACCGCAGGTTCATGTCGACTTCCACGAGCAAGGTGTCAATAATCCCTACTACTTCGCACCTGCAGCAAGGCCCTACCATGAATTGATTACCCAATGGCAAAGAGACTTCCAGGTCACCATCGGTAAGAATCACGCAAAGTATTTTGATCAGGAAAACTGGTTCTACTTCACCAAACAGCGCTTTGATTTGCTCTATCCGAGCTATGGTGATACCTACCCTACCTACAGTGGCGCGATTGGGATGACCTACGAGCAGGGTGGCTCTGGCCGGGCAGGCCTTGGCGTGATCACTCAGGAAGGGGATACACTCACCCTCAAAGATCGAATTGCTCATCACTACACTACCGGAATATCCACCGTCGAAACAGCAGTAGCTAATGGCGACCAGATGCTTTCGGAGTTCAAGAAGTTTTATGACAATGAATTGAACAACCCTACCGGGAACTACAAAAGCTTTGTCATCAAGGCTGGTGATGATCCCACCAGGACAGAAGACTTGAAAAACTGGCTGGATATCCAGGGCATCCAGTATGGCACAAGCTCATCTTCAAAAGGCCTTTCCGGCTATCGATATTCGACTAAGTCAAACCAAAACTTCTCCATAGACTCGGAGGATATTGTCATTAGTGCTTACCAGCCAAAGTCAGTACTCGCCCAAATATTGATGGAACCACAGACGATGGTCGAAGATTCTTTGACTTATGATATCACCGCATGGTCCATTCCTTATGCTTTCGGCCTTGAGGCATTCGCCACCAAGACAAGGTTGGCCGTAACCACTAGTGATGATGCTGCCTCTTTCGTAGCAAACGAAACACCGGACAATGCCTATGCATTTCTTCTGGAATGGAAGAACCTAAAAGATGCGCGCTTGCTATCTGCGCTACTTAAAGCAGATGTAAAAACGCGTTTCTCCGAGCAGCCTTTTACCTATTCTGGTAAGCGCTATAACCCAGGAACGATAGTAGTAGCCAAAAGAGACAATGCTCATCTCGGCAGTGGGTTTGAAGACCTGGTGGTGGGTTTAGCTAACGAGCATCAGCGGCGGCTCTTCATCATTCGAACAGGTTTTGCAGATGCAGGGCCAGACCTTGGCTCCAGCGATATCGTCTACCTCAAAAAACCAAAAGTGGCGCTCCTCGGTGGAGATGGATCAAGTTCCCTGGACTTTGGGGCCACCTGGCATTTCTTCGAACAACAGTTGGGATACCCCGTGACTGTGCTCGGCACCCACTACTTCGGAGGCGTTGATCTCAGCCCCTACGATGTACTGATCCTGCAAAGTGGTGACTATGGCACGATCGGGGATAGGGGCTGGAAGAAGATTCAGACATGGGTGGAGAATGGAGGCAAGCTCATCGCTGTACAAGATGTGGTGAAGACATTGCAGGGAACAGAGTTTACCTCGCTCAGCGGACATGGAAATGATGAGGAAAAAAACGAGCTCGACAAGATGAAGGCTGAAATCTCCGAAAAGCGCCAGACCCTCAAGTATGGAAATCGGGAAAGAGAAAGAGCAAAGGAGATCGTGCCTGGGGCAATCTTCCGTGTCACGCTTGACAATACACACCCGCTGGCATTCGGATACGGCGAGAACTATTTTTCACTCAAGACTGACAATCACCGCTTTGGCTATCTCGATAAAGGTTGGAATGTAGGTATCATCGATAGCAGCGACGATCACATGGCGGGCTTTGCCGGGCAGTATGTCAAAAGGGCCGTAACTAACTCCATGGTCTTCGGTACAGAATCGGTTGGCAAGGGCCAAATTGTGTATATGGTAGACAACCCGCTCTTCCGGGCTTTCTGGTATGACGGGAAGTTGCTATTTTGTAATGCCGTCTTTTTTGTCGGCCAATAAAACCAAACAAGACTATGAAAAACCTATTCATTTTACTCGTGTTCGCGGTAGCGTGCAGCGCTCCTCCTAAGGAAAATACCCCTGTCCTGAAAGCGCAGACGGGAGGCACAGATGTGGAAGCGAAGCTCAGAGAACTCGGAATCGAGCTACGCGAAACACCTCCACCGATGGCCAACTATGTCAATGCCGTACGTACAGGCAATCTGATTTTCCTGGCGGGTAAAGGACCTAGCAGAGCAGATGGCACCTATGTCACTGGTAAGCTCGGCGCGGATCTGACTGTGGAGGAAGGCTATGAAGCCGCACGTCTCGTCGCTATCGCACAGTTGTCAGTGCTCAAGGCGGAACTCGGCGATCTCAATAAAGTGAAGCGTATCGTGAAGGTACTCGGCATGGTCAACTCCACACCGGATTTTGTGCAGCAGCCCGCAGTAATCAACGGCTTCTCCGATCTCATGGTAGAGGTGTTTGGCGAGAAAGGCAAGCATGCGAGAGCGGCAGTAGGCATGGGATCACTCCCTAGCGGAATAGCTGTAGAGATCGAAGCGATCGTAGAAGTCGAGGAGTAACCTTAATTGAGAATGGAGAATGAAAAATTGAACGTCATTCCTTGTCTAATCCATAGAAATCCCGCGCAGGCGGGAATCTGACCGTTACGGACTGTACAAGGGATTTGCGTAATGCTAAGATTATGAACAAAGCCACTCTTCAATTTTTATTCTTAATGGGTTCATTTTTGGCAGCCTGCTCGACGGAAATCCAAATCACCGAGCTCGCCCTTATGCCAATAGCGGTTACCAATCATGCGATTGCCGCGGTTGAGGTGGATGGCAAAGACTATGTCTATACGTTTGGTGGATTGGGTGCTGGGAAAACACATCAGGATATTACGCTCAGGTCTTTCAAGTACGATGTAGCAGCCAATATCTGGAGTGAAATTGCCTCTTTTCCAGATACGATGGGCAAGATTGCAGCAGCCGCCTCCACCGTCAACGGCAAAATCTATATTATCGGTGGATACCACGTTTTTCCTGATGGTCATGAAAAGTCTTCGGCTAAAGTTCATGTCTATGACCCTGTGATTGATCGATTTCTTCCAGATGCGGCCAACATTCCGATCCCTATCGACGATCAGGTGCAGGTGGTTTGGAAAGACAAGCTCATCTATGTCATCAGTGGGTGGAGTGACAGTCTCAATATCAACAAAGTGCAGATTTTCGATCCTGCCAGCAATCAATGGCAAATGGGGAATGACCTCCCGCTGACGCCCGAGTTTTCAGTTTTTGGCTCAACAGGTGTATGTATCGATGATCAAATTTATTTTGCAGGTGGTGCGGGCAATCGCCAGGAGGGCAACTTTCCCCTGCAGCCTTTTCTCCGTACTGGATCGATCAACCCTGACCAGCCGACTCAGATCACATGGTCTTCTTCGGAAAACGAAAATGCCAGATTGTACCGACCTGGCGTTGGCGCCATCAATCATCGGCCTATCTGGATTGGCGGAGCAGCGCAATCTTACAATTACAACGGAATAGCCTATGTCGGTAATGCCGTCGAGCCCCTGGAAACAGTAAGGCCTTTTGATCCCTCGTCAGATACATGGGTAGCGCAAGAAGTTGCGCTCAAAGTGATGGACATGCGCGGGGTAGCACAGGTGGGTGAAAACTCGATGATCATTGCCGGTGGTATCGGGCCTGGGCAGGTTGTTTCCAATCGAACAGTTCGATTAGATTTCTGATCTTTTCCGGTAGGCATACGTAAGTATCGGTAGTGTAATCACCTCAACAGTCTACTTTATGAGTTCTATCGGCAATATCCTTTGGTTTTTCCTCGGCGGGTTTCTCACCGCACTTTTCTACCTGTTCGGCAGTTTCATTCTTATTATCACAATCATAGGGATACCCTTTGGCATTCAGACGCTCAAGTTGGCCGGGTTTGCCCTGGCGCCATTCGGCAATGAAGTGTCGACGGATACTGGTAGTGGGATATTGAGCCTGATACTCAATATTATCTGGATTCTATTCGCGGGGATCGAGTTGGCAATTATTCACCTTGTGCTTGCGCTGATATTCGGTATCACGATCATTGGGATACCGTTTGCTATGCAGCATCTGAAAATGGCCAACCTGGCGCTGGTACCTTTTGGCAGGCACGTAAAAGCCAGTCTCTAGTTTCGCATATTGGCGAGCTTCGGAACATCTACCAAGGTGATGTTGCTTGCCTTGATTTCAATCAGGTGCTCTTCCTTAAAATCCGACAATGTCCGAATGACGGACTCGGGAGAGGTACCGACTATATTGGCGAGATCTTCCCGGCTGATACTGATGTTGAAGTTGCCATCACTGTCCTCCTCAAATTTGTCTTTTAGAAAAATCAAGGCTTCCGCGACTCTCTTTCTCACCGAATTGTAAGCCAGTTTAAGTAGGCGCTCTTCAATCTCAATCAGGTTGTTGGACATCATCTTAATGAAGCGGTTGGAGACATCCCGGTTGCTATTGATCAGTTTGAAAAAGTCCTGCTTTGGTATCATACAGATTTCGGACTCTTCCATTGCCATGGCGGACTCGGTATAGTTCGTATCCTCTAGTAGCGCCATATAGCCGATGAAGTCCCCAGCCTTGAACAGGCCGGTGATGTATTCCTTGCCCTCATTGTTGGTCTTGTATGTTTTGACCTTACCAGAATTGATAAAGAACAAGCCATGAGGAAGGTTGCTTTCATAGAAGATCACTTCCTTCTTTTTGAATCGGCGTACAGTTCGGTCCGACGAGAGTTGATTGAGCTCGTTGAGTCCACGCGCATCATCAATAAACTCATTCAAGCCAATCAGATCCGGGCTGAATTCTTTTTTCGCAATGCTATGCTTTTTCAGCCTTAGCTCGATGGCATCCAGTAGCTCCACATCGTCGAAAGGCTTGGTGAGATAGTCGTCAGCACCCATCCGCATGCCTTTTCGGAAGTCTTCTTTCTCCGTTTTTGCCGTTAGGAAAATGAAAGGGATGTTAGCGGTGTTAGGTAGTTTACTCAATACACGCAGCACGCCATACCCATCCAGCTCAGGCATCATGATATCGCAAATAATCAAATCCGGATATTCCTTTTTGGCCGCTTCTATTCCCTCCTTACCATTGGCAGCTGTGATCACCTCATAATTGGATAGCTCCAGAATCTCTGCGGTATTCTCACGCATCTCTACGTTATCTTCGACTAACAGGATTTTCTTCATTTTGAGCTTGTATTAAGAGGTAATTTTACAAAAAATTCTGTGCCCTTCTGTTCTTCACTGGTGAATTCTATCTCTCCATTCATGAGTTCCACATATTTTTTTACAATGTTGAGGCCCAGGCCAGTACCCTGAATATTCACCGCATTGTGTGCACGGAAAAACCTTTCAAAGATATGTTGAATATCCGCCTCTGGAATACCAATACCTTCATCTTTTACGTAAATGGCCAATTCGGTTTCTGTACAACGGGTTGTTAAGGTAATGGTGCTGTTCTCTTCTGAGTATTTGATGGCATTGGAGAGTAAGTTGATCATGATATTGAGCAACATCTGCTTATCAAGATATACCAGCGGATCTCCACAATCATGAACATAATCAATTTGCTGATCCGGTTTCAACAATGGGCGGACCCCCGAGATCGCTTCTCCTGCAAGAAGTTCGATATCGAATTGGGAGTACTCTATCGCAATTCTTCCCTCCTCCAATCTGCCCATAGAGAGGAAGTCATTCAAAATCTGGTTTAGGTTATTGACAGATGACTTAATCCTTTGGATATGTTTACCCAGTTTCGTTTTATCAAAGTTTTCCGCGGCTATGTATTTGCCCAGGATTGAGACAGAAGATAGGATCGTGCTCAGTGGTGTGCGAAACTCGTGGGACGCTGTGGTCACAAATCTCGACTTCAGCTCCCCAAGCTGCTTCTCTTTTTCGAGTGACTTTCTAATTTCCTGCTCGGCTATTTTCTGCTTTGTCACATTTTTTGACACCACCATTATTTGATCTATGGAACCATCCCCCCCATGAAGCGGGACAGCACTCAGCTCATAATACAGATTATCTTCGGTAGAGTATTCCAGTGTAACACTTTCACCTCCAAACGAACGCTTGAGATTCTTAATCAGCATATCGAGCTGGGAGACGTTCGCTACTTCTCTGATGTTTTTTCCAATCAGGTTTTCTTTTTTTAGCCCCAGCCGATCCAGGTCTTTTCCATCTACGAATACATAATTGAGGTCTTTGTCAAATACATTGATAATACCTTCCGGGAAATTACGAGCAATGGTAATGTATAGTCGCTGGCTTTCCCTTAATGCCTCGTTGGTTACCGCTAGTGCTTTGGTTCGTTCGGCTACACGCTCCTCAAGCTCTTCGTTAAGTTTTCGGATTTGTTCGAGATTCTCAATATGCTGGATTCCATATCGAATAGATCGCTCCAGGTCGCTTGGGTTAATGATACCCTTCACCACATAATCTACTACTCCGGTCTTTCTGGCCTGCTCATCTATTTCCTGATCCCCCTGACCCGTCAGCAAGAGGAAGGGTCGTACCAGCCCTTCATCCATTGCGGTCTTTACCAGGTCGAGACCGCTATCAGGACCGAGCCTGTAGTCGATTAGGTAGACATCATAGAGATCCTTTTTTATTTCCGCCAGCGCCTCAGGGTAGTTGTTGATCCAGTCAAGCTGATACTTCCCGTTAGGAAAGTCATCTATGAGGTCTCTTGTGATGAGATAATCTTCTTCATCGTCATCTACCAGCAGTATTTTTACCTTATCGCTCAACTAGTTTGGGTTTGCGTCCAACGTTGGCAACTGTACGATCTCAAACCAATACTTACTCAAAGTTTTCATTATTTCCACCAGCGCATCGAACGTAACAGGCTTGGTGATGAACGAATTAACACCAAGGTTATAGGATCTCACGATATCTTCTTCAGCCTTAGATGTGGTCAGTATTACTATCGGAATCTGCCTGAGGTTTTCGTCGAGTTTGATTTCTCTTAGCGCTTCCCGGCCATCCTTTTTTGGCATGTTTAAGTCCAGAAGGATAAGCCCTGGGCGCGGATATGCTTTGCGGTCTGTGAACCGACCTTTGTTTTTTAGGTAGTCCAATAGCTCCTCTCCATCCTCCACAAAGTGCAGATCATTTGAAAGTCGGTTTTCCTCAAGCGCATCTTTGGCCAGCATTCGATCCTCTGGGTCATCATCTGCGATTAGTATAATGACGGGGTTCTTCCTATTGGTCATGACTTGTTTTTTCTGGGGTTTGATGTTTCGATAAAGTTACTGTAAAAGTTGAGCCTTGACCTACCTTGCTCGTGGCTGATATCATTCCACCGTGTCGGTTCGCAATTTTCTTGCATATCGCCAAGCCAATCCCACTCCCTTCATACTTATGACCTAAGAGGCGCTGGAATATGTGAAAAATGCGATCAAGGTATTTAGTGTCAAAACCTATTCCATTGTCAACAACTGATATCTCCACCATTTCGTCACCGGGAGTTGATGAGAGGTGTTGGTTTTTACGGAATTCACGGCATGAAATCTCCAAGAGAGGCTGTACGTCTTCTTTTGAGAACTTCAGTGCATTGTGTATCAAGTTTTGAAAAAGTTGTCGAATCTGGGTTTGGTCTCCCTCAATGGTCGGCAATTTGGGCATGTTGATCTCAGCGCCCTTTTTCTCAATGATGATTTCCAAATCGGATAGCACTTCGGCAATTGTCACGTTCAAATCTATGGGCTGAAAAGGACGGGCCTTAGTGGTAACTCTTGAAAAAGAGAGTAGGTCATTGATCAAAGTCTGCATTCTGGAAGCAGCATTTAGCATTCGCTGCAAGTACTCCTGACCTTGTTCCGTTAGGTTCTCTTTTTCCTTCCTGAGTATACGATCACCAAAGGCCTGTATCTTGCGGAGAGGTTCCTGGAGATCATGCGAACTCACGTAGGCAAAATCCTGAAGTTCGCGATTGCTCCGCTCGAGCTCCGCGGCATACCTGCGTAACTTTTCCTTGGATAGCTTCAGCTCAGAGAGATCATGAACCACACCAACAAATATGGTCTCCCCTTGAAGCTCAACTTCTGTAACACCTAGGTAGAATGGGAACTTTGATCCGTCTTTTCTTTTACCGGTAACCTCCCTGCCAATACCTATAATCTTCGCATTGCGGGTGTGTTTGTAGTTGTTGATGTAGGAGTCGTGCCGTGACTTGTCAGGTTCGGGCATGAGCAGGTTCACATTTTGATTGAGCAGTTCCTCCTCCGTGTATCCAAACATCCGCACGGCTGATGGGTTTACCGATTCTATCAGCCCATGATCATTGATGGTAATGATGCCATCAATGGCGCTATCGATAATGGCTTGAAGTCTCTGCTCCCTACTTGAATCTGGTACAGCCATAAATTTTTACTCGTTTTCCTCCCTGATTTCTTTACAATCGAAGAAGTTAACTCAAAAGAAGTTTCTGGGTCAAAAGTACTTTTAGATTTTTTCTTAGACCATGATGGTTTTCATCAAAGCGTATGATCAATGAGTGCTTTTAGGATCATTTAAAACATGCGCTGAGCTACTTCGCTTCTGACCAACAAAAAAGGCTTCCGAAGAAGCCTTGATTATATTGGATTTGGATGTCGTTAGTTGAGGAACTCATAAATTCCTGCAACACCCTGGCCGCCACCGACACATGCCGTGACCATACCATATTTCTGCTTTCTTCTTCGCATTTCATTGAAGAGCTGAATTGAAAGCTTTGCCCCTGTACATCCCAGTGGATGGCCTAATGCCACAGCTCCACCGTTGACATTGACTAATTCCGGGTTTATGTCAAGGCCCTTCATCACGGCCAGCGATTGCGCTGCAAATGCCTCATTCAATTCGATCTGCTCAATATCCGCCAATTTCAGTCCGGCTTGCTTCAATGCTCTGGGCACTGCCGCCACAGGGCCGATTCCCATGATGCGTGGATCAACTCCGGCAGCACTATAAGAAACCATTCTTGCTATTGGCTTTAGTCCGTACTTATTGACCATTTTCTCCGACATGACCATAACAAATGCCGCTCCGTCAGAAGTCTGCGAAGAGTTACCCGCAGTGACCTGGCCACCAGCTCTAAATACCGGCCTTAATCTGCCAAGCACATCTTTTGATGTATCTGCTCTTGGTCCCTCATCCGTATCCACGACAAACTCGCGAGTGGTCTTTTTTCCTTCTTCGTTGACATATGTCTCAGACACAGTCACCGGTACAATCTCATCTTTGAATTTGCCAGCTTGAATCGCAGCTATCGCCTTTTGGTGAGAGTTGTAGGAGAACTCATCAGCATCTTCACGCTTGATATCATAATCCTTGGCCAACTCCTCTGCGGTTAGTCCCATACCCAGATAGTACTCAGGATGAGTATGCGCGATTTTCCAGTTGAGTGCAGTTTTATATCCCATGGTAGGCACCATAGACATGGATTCGGCTCCTCCGGCGATGATGCAGTCAGCAGTACCCGCATGAATTCGGGCACTTGCTAAATGAATGGCCTCAATACCCGAACCACAATAGCGATTGATGATCATGCCCGGCACTTCCTGCGGTAGCGAAAGCAGAGAAATCATTCTACCCATTTGCATGCCTTGCTCTGCTTCTGGCACGGCATTACCCACAATCAGGTCATCAACTTCCTTCGCGTCAAAATTTTCAATAGATCCAGTCAGGTGTTGTATCACCTCGGCCGC
The DNA here is from genome assembly GCA_965229505.1 of Cyclobacteriaceae bacterium. GTDB lineage: Bacteria > Bacteroidota > Bacteroidia > Cytophagales > Cyclobacteriaceae > UBA6059. Next base: position 1,886,128 of record OZ245881.1, on the reverse strand, counting down.
CAGATCATCTGGACGTGTAAACCTAAAACCTCCACGATTGGCCTTGCCCACCGCTGTTCTATATCCTTTTACAATATATGCATCCATAATTTTCTTCTTAATCGATTAATAACAACAACTAGTTTCTCAATGGTTTCCCTTTGAACAGAATACTGTGAATCCGCTCCAGCGTTTTTTGTTCGCCGGTCAAACTCAAGAAAGCTTCACGCTCCAGGTCTAGCAGATACTGCTCCGACACCATTGTCGGATACGAGAGATCCCCGCCGTTCATTACCCAGGAGACTTTCTGTGCTATCTTCATGTCATGATCACTGATGTAATGACCAAACTTCATTCCCGCAATACCCGCTTCGAACATGGCTAATCCAGTCTTACCTTGTACTTTGATGTCCGTTCTTTGGATAGGTTGGCTGTAGCCCGCAGCTACTAGTTCAAGTACTGCCTTTTTGGCATCCGCCAATAATCTCGCCCGGTTGAGTGTAAACTGGTCTGCTTGCTGCAGGAAGTTCATGTCCTGAGCTTCCAAGGCCGATGTTGACACTTTTGCGGTAGCAATATTCATGAAAAACTCTTGCAAGATGTTAAGCTCAGGGTCTCCCTTTTGGTACATATCCGAAGCACGAAGCGTCAGCTCCTTGGTACCCCCACCAGCGGGTAGTAATCCTACGCCGACTTCTACGAGACCCATGTAAGTCTCCGTATGTGCCTGTATCCTATCGCAATGCATGGATAGCTCGCAACCACCACCCAGCGCCATGCCCGATGTAGCGGCCACTACCGGAATAGAACTGAATCGCGCTCTCATCATAGTATCCTGAAACTGGCGAATCATCAACTCAATCTCATCAAACTCCTGATCGCCGGCGTACATGAAGAGCATCGCCAGGTTGGCTCCAGCCGAGAAGTTTTGTCCTTCATTCCCGATGACCAATCCGTTGAAGTCTTTCTCCGCCATGCTGATCGCCGTATTAATTCCTTCCACCACTTCGGCACCAAGCGAATTCATTTTGGTGTGGAACTCAAGGTTGAGGACTCCATCCCCAATATCATACAATGTGGTACCGGCATTTTCCCATACGACATTGTTTTCTTTGAATGCGTCGAGCAATATCAAGCCTTCCGTACCCGGAATGGTCTTATAACTCTTCGAAGGAATATCGTAGTACTTGCGCTGGCCTTTTTCGAATTTATAGAAGCTGGTGTGACCAGCGTCTATCATTTCCTGTACCCAGGGTGCTGGCGTATGTCCGGCGGCTTTCATTTTTTCTGCCGTATCTGCCAGACCAAGCACATCCCACACTTCAAACGGCCCGAGCTCCCAGCCAAAACCTGAGGATACGGCCTGATCAATTCGGTATAGCTCATCTGATATTTCGGGAATGCGCATCGAGCAATACCTGAACATATCATAGAAAGTCGCTCTATAGAATTCACCCGACTTGTCATTGAAGTTGACCAATACAGGAATGCGCTCTTTAAGATTGTCTATGCTCTTGGCTGCCTCGAGGGACTTGAAGAACGGCTTTTTCATTGGCCCATACTCGTAGGTCTTGAGGTCAAGCTCGAGTATTTCTTTTTTACCAGAAGCATCTACAGTCTTCTTGAAGTAGCCTTGCTTGGTTTTATCACCCCACCATTTTCGGTCGTAGAGTTCCTGGACGATCCCTGGTAATTTGAATTTATCTCTGGACTCATCTTCCGGTAATCCTTCATAGAGGTTCGTGGATACTTTCACGGTAGTGTCCAGACCAACTACATCCATGGTACGGAAAGTCGCTGACTTTGCGCGACCGATCAATGGTCCGGTTAACTTATCCACTTCGCTCACCGTCATGCCCATCTCTTCGATGGTATGCATAGCAGACATAATCGAATAGATGCCGATTCTGTTGGCGATGAATGCTGGTGTGTCCTTGCAGAGTACTGTCTCCTTGCCCAGGAAGAGATCTCCATAGTGCATCAAAAAGTCAACGACCTTCTGATCTGTTTTAGGTGTAGGAATGATCTCCAACAGACGCAGGTACCTTGGAGGATTGAAAAAGTGCGTGCCACAGAAGTGTTTTTGAAAGTCTTCACTTCTGCCATCATTCATCAGGTGAATGGGTATACCTGAAGTATTGGAAGTGATAAGTGTCCCCGGAGTACGGTGTTTTTCTACTTGCTCAAATACTCGCTTCTTAATATCTAAGTTTTCAACAACCACTTCGATTACCCAATCACAATCCTTGATTTTTGGCATGTCGTCATCGAAATTTCCGAGGGAAACTCGAGATGCATAGGACGCACGATAGAGTGATGCAGGTTTTGCTTTTAGCGTACCCTGAAATGCTTCATTCACGATACGGTTTCGGACCTGTTTGCTTTCTAACGTAAGGCCCTTTTTAGTCTCCGCTTCTGACAACTCTCTAGGTACGATATCGAGTAGCAATACCTCTACCCCAATATTGGCGAAGTGACATGCAATACGGGATCCCATGATTCCTGAGCCTAATACGGCGACTTTCTTAATGGGTCTATTCATGATTTTTCCAGTGTATTAATTGTGGTTTCTAGTTCTTGATAAATATTGTTCTGATCTATGATCAAATTGATTTGTCTTATCACGTTGAAGAAAATGCCCAGCTGATCTTCAGGAATCTGCTCGCGTATTTTCTTATTGAAATCCTTGACTACACGGCGTGATACTTCTTTTTTGTATTTTCCTGACTCAGTGAGGAAGATCCTCACCGATCTGCGATCATTAGGATCCTGTTGCTTGTAAATGAGCCCCTTCTCTTCCAGTGATTTGAGCATTCTGGTAAGGGAGCGGGCTTCTAATCCAAGTAGCGGCGCAATTTTCGTTGCAGGGGTTCCATTTTCAGAATCAATGTTGATGAGCACAAATCCTGTGGATGCAGTAATATCAAAAGGTAGTCCTTGCTGATTGTACATCCTGGAAATGGCGTGCCAGGTGACTTTCACATTGTAGTCAACAGTTTCTTCTTTCTTCATAAGCAACTACTTTGACCTCACACTGAGGTGAAATCAAAGATATACAAAATTTGTTATGCATGCATACTATTTCCGATCACGAGAGCTCTCGGTATGCATTCAAATTTGAGCTAGTTTATGAAGTCCCCACGAAGCTCGCGGAAGCGTAATCTTGCCTCGGCAATGAACTTGCTTCCCGGATGGGTTTTAAGAAATTCCTGGTAGAGTTCCATCGCTTTCTGATTGTCGCGGAGTTGGTCTTGATAGATAGTGGCCATTAGAAAATAGGCATCATCACTTAGGATGTCATACTCATATTCCGAAACAATTTTATCCAGATAGGTAATCGCCTCCTCAAATTCTCCAAGTTGCTTGTTAACGTTGGCCAATGACCACCAAATCTCATCAGTCAGGCTGTGACCAGGATACTTTTCAAGCATTTCCATTAAGTCGTGCTTTGCTGCTTCGTATTGGTTTCGAAAAAGCAGTAAATCGATTCTGGCATATTCCTTCATCACATAGTCGGAAGTGTCAAGTGCCGTATTATCCTGTATCAACACACCCAAAGCAATTGCGTCATTGGCAATTTCCCTGCTTGTTGCCAGTTTGAGTATATCAAGATGACTTTTGGCTAATTCGAAATCACCCTTGTAATAGTTGAGCTTTGCGTTTTTTAATTTGGCCTTGTAGCCGGTGGGGGTATCCTTATTCGCTTTTTCAACCTGAGAATAGAGAAGTGTTGACTCCCATGGCTCGTCAATAAGTATATAAATGTCTCCCAGATCCAGTTTGCAATTAGCTTGAAGCTGCCGATCGATTCTTGGCGTGTTGATTACATCTTGTAGGATTTCAGTAGCAATGTCCTTCTCGTCCAGATAAAAAGCATGAAGCAGCGCCTTATTTCGGAGTGCTTCCAGTGTATTCTTGTTTATCCCCATGTCATCCACGAGTTGTTGATAATCGCTCACCAGCTTACGGATTTCTATTGGATTAACTGGAAATGTGTTTTTAACAATTCCCTCTCGGGCATTTATCGTCAGCTTGCGTGAGAGTATATAATTGATAGTGCCTTCGTACTCTTTGGTGATGTAGGTGAAAATCTCCACCGCATCATCATAGGCCTGATTATCCAATGCAATCATTCCTATATCCAGCAGTTTTCCTCCATCTCCCTTGGTGCGCTTTTCTAGAGCCCGAGCTTGCAAGAAGGCTCCATAGAAATTCTTTCTTTGGAGATTTACCCATATCAGCAGCTCGCTATAAATAGATTCGTTAGGCCTCTTCTGCACCTTGTCGATCAATATGGTTTCCAGACTTTCCAGGTCCTCATTTTCCGTCAGTAGATTTTGTAGTATGTTCTTGACATAGTTGAGGTTGGACGGATTAGCGCTAGCGAAATTGAGGTATTCCTCGACCATCAAATCCTTGTTACCCATTACCCGGTGAATGTTCGCCAACTCAAGTGCATACGCAAAGCTTTGATTATTGCTTCTCCTTCCCACCATGTAGGTCTGCATCGCGTAGCTGTACAGCTGCTTACTTAGAAAGTACTGCGCGGTGACACGAAGTTTGTACTGATCTTCTTTTGCTAGCTCTATGACATTGGTGAATTGTTCTTTAGCCGCTTCTTCCTCAAATTGCTCACTTAACAGAATTCCATAATCAACCTGGTAATAGATATTATTCGGATACGTTTTGTTGAGTCTCTGAATATATTTTTTGGCGGTTTTAAAATCTTTGGTGGAGAGCAGTAATCCGAAGTAGTTGGTATGAATCAGAGGTATCGCTCTAAGGTCGCCAGAGAGTTCACCATAAATATCCAATGCCTTGTCTGCATCACCTTGCATATAGTATTCATTGGCCAATTGGATTTTTTGATTGTCCTGACTCAAGGCAATATGACAGAGCAGCAAGGCTATCGCTAATAACAGATTTCTCATTCTATACTCATTTGTCCACATGCTAATAACTAAAAGTAAAGTATTAATAATCCTATTATTTAATATTAAGACTGTGGATATGTTGATAAGCTATATTAAACGCAAAATAGAAAAGTTGTTGTGGATTAATTAGGGTTATAAGTTTGATTTGATGACTGGTATTAACTTCTAATTAAATGATAATGAATGAATTAACATTCGAGAGAGAATTGTGGATAGATGGGTGTTGATAGATTATCATATTGTAATGCTTCAAGTTGTATGTTGATGAAGGTCGGTTTGATCGACTTTGAGGGGTGATAAGTATAATGTGCTTCATTGATGTTGAGAAGTATCGAGTTATTAGTGATTTTAACCACCACAATCCTCAGGTTATCCACAGGGTTTAGAAGGAAAGATCAATGCCTTCTAGTTCCCAGTTAGCACGAATTTCGAAGGATTCCTCCATATGGTAAATGGGTTCCGGGCCTGTATGTTTTCTAATATTTCCGTACGACCATTGACCATCTTCATCTTTATCTATTTTAACTCTGAGTCCGTATTTACCTGGAGGTATACTTTTGAATTCATAGGTTTCCCGGGGGCTATTGACGGTCGCTATAGCTCGACCATCTTTATCAATCAGTTCGATAAAATATGATTTCTCTGTTGTATAGATAGACCCACGAACGAGACCGGCATCAGGCTGTTTGGGTAGTATCATATTGACTGATGATGCTTCTGCAGAGTCTTTTTCTATCGAAATGAGCCATCCCTTTCTAAATCGTAGCTCATACCTGTTTCGGGGTAAATCCTTGTAGTATTTGAGTGACTGAGCAAAGATCGAATCTTGATTGATCCTTGCGGTATCAGCACTCATAGTAGAAGTAAGGGTATCTAAATATTGAGCAGCTGTGGAAAATAGCTTCGGTAGTTTAAAGACAAGTTCTGTCTTCAATCTGTTCGAGGTATAGTTCACAGAGGAGTCCAGACTAAATGGAAGCTGAACAGAATCAACAGTGAACCTAATGAGCGTTGGATCAAAGAGCTTTATAGGTTTGTTGGTAATGACTCGATAGCGCATAGTATCAGGACTAGGATTGTATTTCTCAGATCTGATGTTTGCTTCAAAGGGATCGATTCTCGAAGTGGTTCCTTCAAATTTGACATAAATGCTATCGTTTACCGTGCTACCGAGACTGTCGGTGGCGGTGATATAATATCCAACACTATCACCAGGTGCTAAAGTGGTTAGATAAAATCTGATGACTTCATTGTTTTCAACGAGGTTTCTATCCAGGTGACTTTTGGAAGAGTCGAGAGCAACAATCTGAAAGTCTTTGATATACTTGGAGTATCGTACATCAAACCTATTGGCTTGAGATCTACTTCTAACGAGGGTAAGGTTGGATGCATCCTGAAGTATAACAGGTATTTCTAATTGTACAGAAGTTGTGTCAAGGTGCAGTGTATCAGTGAGTAGCCCGTGCTTTTCAGTGGTTGATTCAAGAATGAGGTTTTGGTTCTCGTCATCGAAGGCATAGACGTGATAGGATCCGCTCTTTATATTTTCTATAGTGAAGAGCCCCTCCTTATCCGCATATGCGAAATATGTTGGCTTGTGTTCAAAGACTGATGAAGTATCCTTGTCATAGAGAGATATCAGGTAGTTCTTAGCAGGTTCATTAGTGATTAGATCAAAGACATATCCTGAGACTGTGAGTGAGTCAATAAAGGAACCTGTACTAAATGCATATTTTAGATTGACTACTGGATTATTCTCATTGAGGTCGCCTATGCCATTGGCAAAATTGAGAATGAAGGTTGTTGAATCTGGAAATGTATTTTCGAACTCTATCTGAATTGCTCTTTTCTTGGTAATGTACTTATACTCGTTTTCAATAAAAGGTGTAATAATCAACTCTTGTTTAAGCTTTGATGCACTGATGTCTTCGGAAAAGATCAGTTCAATTGTGGTTCCTGTGAAGTCAACTTTTCCGATAGGTGGGTTTGCTTCAAGAAGTACTGGTGGGATGGTATCCTGTGGTCCGCCATTGATAGTGGATGGGCTAGCGCAACCATGGAAGAGTTGGTTGAGCATATAGACGCATACTATGGCAAGTAAGATGGATCTCATTTCTTACGCAAAACGTAAATCAGGCTGGAGTAATTGTTGTTATTCTTAACCGCAGATCGGTTTGATTGCAGACCTCTAATCATTCCCTTAATGAACGCTGAATTACCTTTGAGGTATTTCTCACTAAGCATAGAAACATAGTAAGCATCAAAGTATTGAGGAATCATTTTTACAAATGAAAGCTTCAATTCTTTACTTAAATATTTGATATTCAATGGGTTGAAATGAAAAAGATGTCTGGGAACATCGTATGCCGCCCAATGCTCTTTGTAGTATTTAGCATCAAAAGAATCTCGATTGGGTACTGCGATGATAAAGTATCCACCAGTATTTAGATGCTTTTTAAGATGTGCGAGTGTTTCCTTGGGGTTAGGAACGTGCTCGAGGACATGCCACATAGTGATGATATCGACTTTTTCGTCCTTTGCCAGATTATCAAGATGAGGGTAGATTGTCGTACTGGTCTGGGCTATCGCTTGTTTCCTGGCAATATCACTCGGTTCAATTCCCAGGACATTATAGCCTTTGTGCTGACAAGCCGCTAAGAAGTCGCCAGTACCACAGCCATAATCGATGAGTTTTCCTGAACCCATAAAGCCTTTGATCAACTGAGTCTTTTGGTACATCGTATATCTACGCACCATTTTATAGATCACATTGACTAAACTATTCCCCTTGTTGGAATGAGAAATGTAAGTGTCAGATTGATAGTATTTACCCAAACTTTCTCGTGCGGGTCTGGGTGAGGTAATCCAGAGGTTACAATGATTACATGAGACGATAGCGAAGCTTTCGCCTGTTACCGTATGGTCATCACATATGATTTGGTTCGTGAACTCTTTCCCTGAGCACACGGGGCATTGATCTACTTTTTCGTACATACACTATTTACTCATGTAGACCATTAAGATCGAAATATCTGAAGGATTGACACCACTGATTCTTGATGCCTGTCCGAGAGTGGCGGGCTTTATCTTGAGTAGCTTCTCTGTTGCTTCGGAGGAAAGAGAAGAAATCTTGCGATAGTCAAAATTTGGATCGATACGTTGATCATCGAGTTGGGTCATCTTTTCAGCGATCTGTTTTTCTTTGGAGATATAGGTGTCATACTTAATCTGGATCTCTGCCTGATCGAGTATTTCTCTTGGATACTTTTTCAGGTAGTCCCGCAGTTCAGAATCAAACTCCATTAAATGGCTGATGCTGATCTCGGGGCGCTTAAGCAACTTGTGTACGGCAACTTTTTCTTTTATCGTGGCAGTGTTGAAACTGGCCAAAGTGTCATTGATATCTTCGGGAACAACTTTTTTCTGCATGAGATCATTGATGAGTTTTGCAGTGTCTTGCTTCTTGTCGATCATATTCTCAAGGCGCTGATCAGAAGCTAGACCGAGTCGATGACCTTTTTCTGTTAGGCGTAGATCAGCATTATCCTGTCTTAGCAGAATTCGGAATTCGGCCCTGGAGGTAAACATACGATAGGGCTCATCAGTACCTTTATTGATGAGGTCATCTATGAGTACCCCAATGTAAGCCTCTGACCTGGTGAGTATGAATGGATCTTTCTCTGCAACCTTGAGATGAGCATTGATTCCGGCAATAAGGCCTTGACAACCAGCTTCTTCATAGCCTGTAGTGCCATTAATCTGACCTGCGAAATACAGATTTTCAATCAACTTCGTCTCTAGCGTGTGGTGAAGTTGAGTAGGTGGAAAGTAGTCATATTCTATGGCATATCCAGGCCTGAACATTTTGGCTTGTTCGAAACCCGGGATTTTGATCATCGCTTTGTACTGCACATCTTCCGGCAGAGAAGTGGAGAAGCCATTGACATATACCTCAACTGTATTCCAGCCCTCTGGTTCTACGAAGATTTGATGACGATCTCTCTCCGCGAATCGATTAATCTTGTCCTCTATTGATGGACAGTAGCGGGGGCCCAGTCCTTTGATTCGCCCGTTGAACATTGGAGATTTGTCGAACCCCGTTTCAAGCGTAGAATGTACCTCAGGATTGGTGTAGGTTATGAAACAGCTTCTTTGATTGGTCAACTGTGGTGTGTCACTATACGAGAATTTGCTTGGATCTTCATCGCCCTTCTGCTCCTCCATGATATTGTAATTGAGTGACCTTCCATCAACTCTTGGAGGAGTGCCTGTTTTCATTCGACCAGATTCAAAGCCCAGCGAGACAAGTTGTTCAGTAATACCTCTTGCCGCTCCTTCCCCTGTTCTACCACCACCAAACTGCTTTTCACCTATATGTATCAACCCATTCAAAAATGTACCATTGGTGAGCACTACGGATTTTCCCATTATTTCCAGTCCGAGACTAGTCTTTATACCGACAACTCGTTTGTCTTTGACAATTATGGAAGTGGCCATCTCTTGCCAAAAGTCAACATTCTGAGTCTGCTCCAGTGTCAATCGCCACTCTTCTGCGAAGCGCATTCTATCGCTTTGTGCTCTGGGACTCCACATGGCAGGGCCTTTGGATTTATTGAGCATGCGAAATTGAATCATGGTTTTGTCGGTGATGATACCGGATTGACCTCCGAGAGCGTCTATTTCTCTTACGATTTGGCCTTTGGCCACACCGCCCATTGCCGGGTTGCAAGACATCTGGGCGATAGTATTCATGTTCATGGTAATCAAGAGAACACTAGAGCCCATGTTAGCTGCTGCAGCAGCTGCTTCACATCCGGCATGACCGGCACCCACTACGATTACATCATATTCTTTAAACATATCCGAAACGTTCCACGTGGAACACTAACTGAATAAAAGAAAAAAGTGTTCCACGTGAAACACTTAGTTTGATATTGGAAGCAAAGATAAGCAAGCGTCTTCTTTTTCTCTCATCGCCTTTTGCTCAGCGGATGTCTTATCTCCCCAGCCGAGTAAATGGAGTATTCCATGTATCATTACGCGGTGAAGTTCATGGGTAAATGGAATGCTGTACTCCTCTGCGTTCTCTCGGACTCTATCTATACTTATATATATATCAGCTTCTATAGACAGCTCTTCTGAGGAGTTATCAAAGGTGATGATGTCTGTGTACGTATTATGATTTAGGTACTGCTGATTGATATTGAGTAGGTGTTCATCTGAACAAAAGATGTAGTTGATCTCTTCGAGCTTGAACTTACTGGCGGCAATGGAATCAACTATCCATTGGGAAATGATGGGTTGATCTTTCAAAGAGAACTCAATATCCTCCGTGAAATAATGAATGTGATGCATTAGCTCAGATAGAAGCACAGCTCAACAGACTGGCCATCGTTTATGAAGTTGACTTCATCACAGAGATGCTTCATGAGAAAAATTCCTCTGCCATTTACTTTACTGACATTTTCAGGAGCTGTAGGATCAGGTAGGTTTTGGTAATCAAATCCTGTCCCTTCATCCTTAATCACGAACTTGATCATGGAGTCCGAAAGATCTAGTGTGAGTGTCACATTCTTGTTCTTATCACTTTTGTTACCATGACGAATGGCGTTGTTCACGGATTCCGTCACAGCAATCATAATGTTGCCATAGATATCATCGTCCAGATTATACTGGTCTTTGGTGTTGTCAATGAAGCTCTCTACTATCCTGATGTTGTCGTTGAGAGAGGGTATTTCGATTGTCATGGAGTTCATCGTTCCGATCTACAATTGTGGTTGATTACCAAGTCGTCTAAAATACTCATTAACTTCCTTTTTGTAATAAGGATTCAATTGCAAAGGTATAGTTTTCAATAATTCGATTTCTTTTTCCTTTGCCTTGATATATTCTTCATAGGCAGGAGGTACTTCGCGAGCAAGCTCCTTGGCGGTTTTTCCTTCTCGTTCATCATCCAATTCACGTTCTCGCATAGCGTCTTCAGCTTTCAGTAGTCGTGTCAGGATATCTTCTTGTCTCCGCTGCATTTGTTCCGTTAGCCGCTTATTGACCAGGTCTGTTTCGGTCTCTTCCATTTTTTTGAGTAGTTGCTCTAAGCTTCCTCCCGCACCTTTACCACCGTTTTCTTCCATCATCTCATTCATTTCATTGAGCTGCTGACGGATCATTTCCTGCTCAGCCGCTAGTTTGGCCAGGTCTTCGGATAGCTCCCTTCCAGACTTGCCACTCTTCTTGAGGTCATCGATCTTCTGATTCAGCTCTTTCTGCATCTCACTGACGCCCGGCATTTGCTGCTTTTTGCCCTTTTTACCACCCTTTCCCATGCCTTTTGCATCAGCCATGGCTTGTTGCATTTGTTGCATTACATCATCGAGGAGCAGGGCAAGGTTGTTCATTGAAGTCATCGTAAACTGTTCCTTGCTTACAGCCAGTGGTTTATTCCGTTCCTTCAGCGCATCGATGCTTTCATCCATGTAGTCATTCATAGCATCAACTTCACGAGTGACAAAGGACTTGATCTGGAAGACCCTGTTGGCTAGTGCCAATAGACTATCTTCAATAACTGCAGCGTCATCTTTGAGCTGAAGTTGATCCTGTGAAAGCTTGACAAACCGGGGATCACTTTGATTCACACGCTTGAAGTCATTCATGATTTGCTCCTGATCAAAAGAGAGCTTCACGAGGTTGTCAAGTATATCGCGCAGATGATCCAGATTTTCTTCCATCATGGTCATTTCCATCGACTGTTGCATGTTCATCATCTTCTGCTTGAGTGCCTCCATTTTCTGAGCCGCACCTTTCTGACTTTCACTGGCCTTCTTCTTTTTATTGTTCTCGAGGTTTTCTTTTGCCTCGTCCATTTTCTCGCCTACTTCGGACTGTTCTTCATCTGTATCCTCTAGTGGTGTAGGCTCCTCGAGAGTCTGATTGATTTCCTCGAGCTCCTCTATCGACTCCTTAATTTCTTCAAACTCTTGCTTTAGTTCTTCCTGCTTGGCTTGAGCCTCTTCGCTATCAGATTTTCCTTCCTCAGTCTCCTCAGCTAGCTTTTCTTGTTTTTCAATTGTTTCATCGAGATCCTGGACGATTTCTTCGAGTTTGTAGTCAAGTTTCATCCTTTTGAACAGTTCCAGAGCTCGCTCAAGCTCTTTCTCCATATTCTCTTCTTTGTTGTCGATTTTCTCGACCATTTCCTGGACTTCATCAATGTTGCCTTTTTCCTCAAGCAACTTCTTCAGTTCTTCGTAGAGTTTCTTGGTTTCTTCATCGAGCAGTTCATTCATGAGCTCCTGGAGCTTTTCGACTTTTTCTTTGATTTGAGGAGACTGTTCATTGAAGCGCTCATTCTTATCAGAAAGTTGTTGATTTTGCTCCTGAAGCTTTTTGATCTCTTCTTCCAGCTTCTCTCTTTTATTAATCAACTCTTCCAGCAGCTTCTCATCTTGCCAGTCAATTTCTTTCTTGCTCTTAAGCTTTTCATCAATTTCTTCTAGTTGTTCTCGCAGTTCTTCTGCTTTTTCGACCGACTTATCAATCTGATTCTCAGCAGCTTTGGATTCCTTCTCGAGTTGATCTTTGATTTCACTTCTCGTCGGGACTTTGATTGTATAGGTTCCTGACTTAGCAGACTTCCAGCCATTTACGCCATCATTGTCCCATACTTGCACGTAGTATTCCAGGCCCTCACCCTCTGCTAGCGCAAATGAATCCAGCTTCCAATTATGAAAATAACTCTGGCTGTTTTGATTGCTTGCAAAAGCTAAGTTGAGGCTTTGAAAATTGTCTTCATCTAGCTTTTTGTATTTGAGCTGAAGTTGTGAAATACCATAGTCATCACTGATCGACCCGCCCAGTATGATATAATTATACATAGTCGTATCCTGAAAGGGCTCTAGCGTGATTTGCGGTAGCTGATCTTTGAGCACAGTTATATTAAAGCCGATGTTCTCTTTATTAGCGGCATGCTCGTTTTTCAGCCTGATTTCGTAAAAATCATCTTCTAGCACTTTCTTTTTGATCTGAAACAGTTGATTATCAACACTTTCTGCTGAGAGTGTTTCCTCTGTGTTGGTAAAGGTGATGTCGACTCCATCTGTATGAAGCGTACCAAACTGCCACGTTACATTGGTGCCCTCTGGTACATTAAGGTTTCCCGAATTAGCGAGATTGTCATTGGGTCGCTTAGTGTAGGCGGGATAATCAAGAAGAACGTTGTAGTTTCGAAGATTGGGCCGGTTAAGCACTTCCACCTCATAGTTCTCAGAGGCAAACCCTGAAGCTTCAAGGAAAAAACTGGTGCTCTGCTGGATTTTCTGAAAGTTGTAAGTGAATTTCCCCGGGCCTGCCGGATCTAGTTTGATTTTTCTACCCTTTATCACTGCAAAGGCTTGATTTGGCTGAGCATTTCCTTCAGTACTAACCTTCAATACGAAATCTTCATTCCTAAAGGCTGTAAGGGAGTTGTTTTCAACCTGAAAGGTGAATGGAGCTTCGGGGACAAACTCAGTTTGAAATTTGATAATTCGACCTGTGCTTTCTGTAATTAGCTGCGGGAGGATGAGAGCGACTAACGCAATGACCACTGTGGGAATGGCCAGGTATTTTAGGTAGACCTTGTTCTTTGATAGATCTATGGCTTTCGGAAATGGTATTATCGACAGTTGATTTGTTCGCTGCGTAATACTTGCCATGATCAGTGAAGAATCGCCAGCGTTACTTTTCTGTAACTGTATGGTATTCAGTAACTTATCACTGATTTCCGGAAAATGATTACCAATCTGTTGGGCAGCCTCTTCGTCTGTAATCTGTTTTTGCGGTAGCAACAACCTGAACAAAGGATCTCCTATCCACTTATAGCCTACGTATAATAGGATAGCTATGAAACTGAATAAAAGAATGGTGCGGCCCATTGAGTTAAACCTGAACGTATACTCAATGGAGGCTATGATTAAATAATAGCTGAGAAGCAACGTGGAGAAAATCAAGACGCCCCTCAGCAGTTTGTTGATGTAATACTTTCTCTTGTAATCGCTAAGGTTTTTCTTGATTCCCTCTATACCCGTCATCTCACTCCAGTTTAATAGGTCGCTTAAAATAAACAGATTTCAGATCAATCATACCTCTATCTGTTTGATCTTCAGTTTTTAAGTAATACTGATAAACGGCTAACCCACTCCATGAGTTAAGGATTATTAGATAATCGGTGACATTCAGGATTTCAGCAGGCGCTTCAAGCTGTGGAGTTCCATCGACTCCAAGTTCTCCTGTGGTCAAAAAAATAGATTTTTGATCGCCCAAGTTCTGATCTATGGCATTCAGGGATACCCCTTTTTCGATGAGACTTTCGATGGTTAATTGACTAAATATGGACTTATCAGAATCTACACCCAGGTCTTGAGTAATTTTCGCTTGAGATAAATTAGGAAAGTCTAGTCGCCTTGGCTTTTCGGACATATCAAATACAGTAGGCTGACTATTCAAGACCCTTCCTAGCTGATAGGCTTCAACTGAGTCCATATTAGAGACGAGCGCAAAGCAATAGGCTTTCTCATCAGTAGTACGTAGTTGATAGTTGGGATGATTGTCTAGTGATAGGATGTTTTCGAACTGCAGTCTGTGGAGCGGAGTGAGCTTTATGAGGTCAAGAGATCCATTAATGAACTCTTCTACTTCCGTATCTTTTGTCTTAATCATCCTTACCTCTACACCATCGAGATAAGGCAGAGATGGGTCATGATAATTGAGGTTCTTTTCTAGATCAATCGAGATGTCCTCGTTAATAGACCTGAGTGCAAACGGTCCTGTACCTACCGGAATACCATCGGCAATGCTGTAGAGATAGCTATTTCTTTCGCTTAGCACTGCATTGGCCTCCTCAATACTGGTCATGTGAACAATTAGACTATTTGATGAAGTTTGATAATCACAATCTAACCCACTGATTTTCAAATGTTTAACCCATTCCTCAATAGCGACAGAATCTGACTGATTTCCGTTTGAAAAAAGGACGTCTTTTCGAAATTGATACTGGATAGTATCGGGATGAACTTGCCGTACCGCCCCTAGCAAACCGCGATTTGGGACGATCTGGTTGGCATCATTATTTACTATGGTCTCATATACCTGTCTGGCAATAAACCATTCTGATTCGTTGGTAATCTTACTCGGAATGAGCGTGTAAATATTATCCGGAACATTAATGTGTAAGATTCCACCATAGCGGTCGTCAGATTGAATGACCTTTTTTTCTCCTTCTCCACACGAGACAAGAAATAATAAAACCAGCACTGCTTTAATGAATCTACTCACAACTGAATTTCATTTTCGAAATACTCTATGGCTTGCATCTTGAGCAGCTTCTCTTGCTCCAGAAGATCAAAATGGGGAAGTTTTCGCACGAGTTTCCAGTGAGGCCATCCGTTTTCATCTAGCCCCTCAAGCTCATAATAGCCGGATAGGCTCATCAGTTTACAAATAGCTATGTGCATCAGGTCTTGCTTCTCTTCCTTAGAGAAGTTTTTCGGACCCTTTCCTAATTCCTGTACACCAATGAGAAACAGCACAGCATTAAGGTCTCCAGGCTTTTTTCCAAGTGTCCTTCCGATTTTGGCAAGCAGTTGCTGCCAACTTCTGTCCATTTCCAGGTCTTTTTTAAGCATTTTGGGCCTCTAGTTCATCCCAAAACTCTACAGCTCTCCTTAAATGTGGAATGACGATAGTACCACCAATAAGTGTTGCGATCGAAAATACTTCCTCGATCTCCGCCCGGCTCGCCCCGTGTTCATAGCATTTCCCGAGGTGATATTTCACACAATCGTCACACCTTAATACCATGCTATTTGACAGACCTATGAGCTCTTTTGTCTTTATGGGTAATGCTCCTGATTCAAAGGCATTTGTATCCAAGTTGAAAATTCTTTTTATTATCTTATTATTTGAGGCAAGTATGCGTTCATTCATCCTGCTTCTATAGTTGTTGAACTCTTTGATTAGGCTCATGGCGTTACATTTTCGTTAAAAGTAATCATGTGGAAAGAATTTGTAAGCTTATTTTATCCGAGGGTATGTCTAGCCTGTGATAGATCGCTTAATAGCGTGGAAGAGCACATCTGTCTGCCCTGTAGATTGAGTCTTCCACTGACTAACTATCATAAGAACCTTGAAAACCCCATCGCACAGAAACTCAGAAATACCTGCAATGTTAATCATGCATTTGCCTATCTCAAGTACTATCGGAAGGGAATAGCTCAGAAAATTCTCAAAGACTTGAAATACAACGGTAATAGTGAGGTTGGCGTCCTGGTTGGTAAATGGTTCGGTGAAGAGCTAACTATTGCCGGTATGGAAAACACTTTCGATGTAGTAGCTCCAATTCCCCTTCATCCTCTCAAACTGAAAAGAAGAGGATACAATCAAAGTGAGAAAATCACTGAAGGTCTTGCCGAAGCTCTTCAGACAGATCATTCGCCATGTTTACTTAAAAGAACCGTCTATACTCATACCCAAACTCAGAAGGGCATGTCAGAGAGGTGGACTAGTACACAACAAATATTTGAGCTGGGTGAAAATATGAATCTATCGGAAAAGCATGTACTAATTTTGGATGATGTGATTACCACAGGAGCCACGGTCGAGTCAGCAGTCAATTGCCTATGGCGAGCCAAACCTAGAGCAATTAGCGTTTGTGCCTTGGCGTCCGGACAATAAAAAAGGCCGCTCCTTTTAAGAGCGGCCTTATCCTTGAAAGGATAATTTCTTTTAGTAATTAGTTCCAGCCTGGATCATTGCACATCTGAAACCGATAGTCGCGGTAGATGAGTCCTGCTCAATAAACCTTCTTGTACCTGGAGACATCCAGTAAGCTACGTCTTTCCATGAACCACCTTTGTACACCCTAATCGTATTTGTGATCAGTGAGTTATATCCCTCTGCATCATATCCTCTTTCCGAATCAAGGAAATCATTTACCCTAACAGGGTTCAGATCTTCAAAATCCTGGAATGAAAGTGGTCTGTACAAATCCTGTACCCACTCATTCACATTTCCTGCCATATTATAAAGTCCGAAATCATTCGGTGGGTAATCATAGATATATGTGGTGATCATTGCACCGTCATTCAGCTTACCAGCAATACCCGCATAGTCACCACGACCTCTTTTGAAATTGGCCAGGAAGTAACCCATTTTTTTTCCATAAGGATTTCTCAATGCGTGACCGTCCCATGGATAAAGTCTTCTGTGAGTTTGGTTTTCATCAAGCCACTGAGTTCCTATCAATGCTTGAGCGGCATATTCCCACTCTGCTTCAGTTGGCAATCTGTAGTTAGGAAGAACAACACCAGTTTCCAGTGGAATTCTCTGATTTCCGCTTTCTGCAAGTGAGTACTCCTCAAGACCAGCATCTTCAGCTAGTTTTAAGTTTACCGTAGTAGTTCTCCAATTTGAATAGTCATTGGCTTGTAACCAATTCACCCCAACCACAGGATAGAACCTAAAACCAGGATATCTCAAATAATGATCTACGTAAGGAGTGTTATATGCAAGTTCTTTTGCCCACACTGTGCTATCTGGAATAGCGCTCTGGTAAAACTCTTCAGAACTGTCCAATTGCACATAGTACAGATATTCAAGCCAGTGGATGTTAGCTACTTCAGTTTCATCCATGTAGAACGAAGCAACAGTCACGGTTCTTTCGATATTGTCACGCGTCTGCATTACATCTTCTTCGAAACTACCTAAGACTGTTCGTCCACCTTCGATATAGACCAAGTTGGGTCCTTCGGGCTGACCTCTGTAGTCATTTACCTCAAAACCCCCTTCTTCATTGTATTCCAGACCTGTTGAGGTACTAGACTTACCGGGTGTTGAGCTCGTAGGTTGTCCGGAACCACCTCCGAGAAGCCCACAAGAATAAACGAGCGTCGAGAGTGCAATACCCATCACAGCTGCGTTTAACGATCTCACAAAATTTTTCATAACCTGTTCAAATTTTAATCGGATTACACCGTCATTTCATTCATTCTGCCCCAAGATGGACATTCAAATTAAATTTATCAACCCCTAAAAATAAAACTTTGCACTGTAAATCAAATAGGAGGTACCTTATTAATTGAATATCAGGTCATTTATTGTATTGCGACCTCAGATTCTTTTGTGATCATTTGTAGCTCTTTTATGGCAGAATCGATTTCTTCGATATCACTAATGATAAGGATAAGTCGATTCTTGATGTCCTTCATTCTACACTTTTTGGCATGTAGCTGAACGTAGGTGAGTATATGTCCGAAGGTATCAGACTTAAAGTAGTCCTCTCTTTCCGAGGGTGGAAAGTAGCATTTCAATGCATCCTTCTTGAGGGAAATACGCTCAAACCCCAGTTGAATCCCTAACCATCTCAACCTTACAGACTTGATAAGATCAACAACACTTTCGGGTACGGGTCCAAACCTATCGGTAATGGATTTTTCAAAAGCAGCCAGCTCTTCTTCGTTCTTGATGTTATCGAGTTGGGTATAGAGACTGAGCCGCTCCGAAATATTAGAGACGTAGTTATCAGGGATCAGAATCTCTAAGTCAGTCTCAATGCTACAGTCAGTGACAAGAGCCTTTACTTTCTGCTTGAAGTCATTCTCAAATAATTCTTTGAACTCCGTTTCCTTCAACTCCTGTATTGCCTCATCCAGTACTTTGTGATACATATCAAAACCCAGATCGTTAATAAACCCACTTTGTTCTCCACCCAGCAGGTTTCCCGCACCGCGAATATCCAAATCACGCATGGCTACTTTGAACCCATCTCCTAAATCGGTAAACTCCTCTAGGGTAGAAAGCCTCTTCCTTGCATCGCTGGTAAGGCTCGCAGTTGGTTGACTAAGCAAATAGCAAAAGGCTTTTTTATTCGATCGTCCCACGCGTCCTCGCATTTGGTGTAGGTCAGAAAGCCCAAACATATGCGCCCTGTTGATGATAATGGTATTGGCATTTGGTATGTCAAGTCCCGACTCAATAATATTGGTACTCACTAATACATCGTATTCACCTTCGATGAACTTGAGCATGACCTTCTCAAGTTTGTCACCTTCCATCTGACCATGAGCAATTCCGATGCGAGCGTCGGGAACAAGCTTGTGCACGATATTGGCAATCTCATCAATGTTTTGAACGCGGTTGTGTACGAAGAATACCTGACCACCGCGACGAAGCTCATATGATATGGCATCTCTAAGTATTTCTTTGTTAAAAGTGTGCAATTCGGTTGTCACCGGCTGACGATTGGGTGGTGGAGTGGCAATTACACTCAGGTCACGTGCGCCCATCAGTGAAAAATGCAGCGTTCTTGGGATCGGAGTGGCGGTCAGCGTAAGCGTGTCAACGTTCACTTTGTATTCCCGAAGCTTCTCTTTGACCTTTACCCCAAATTTTTGCTCTTCATCAATGACCAGCAACCCAAGGTCTTTGAAGTGCACATCTTTATTGACAATGCGATGCGTTCCGATAAGGATATTGACCTCTCCAGCTTTCAGTCTTTTTAGCGTCTCCTTGATGGCTTTGGTAGACCGGAAGCGGTTGATGTACTCAATCTCTACCGGAAACTGCGCAAGCCGCTCTTTGAAAGTACGCTGATGTTGCATGGCGAGGATAGTGGTAGGAACTAGCACAGCTACCTGCTTCCCCTGGGCGACAGCTTTAAATGCTGCTCTGATAGCAACCTCTGTTTTCCCAAAGCCCACATCGCCGCAAACCAGTCGATCCATTGGATGTGGCTGCTCCATGTCATTTTTTACATCCTGAGTAGCGGATGCCTGATCGGGAGTATCCTGATAGATAAAAGAAGACTCCAATTCCGCCTGAAGAAACCCATCTGGATCAAAGGCTAAACCCCTTGCGGCCTTTCGCTTTGCGTACAAGCCAATAAGCTCTTTGGCTATATCCTTGACCTTCTTTTTTACTTTTTTCTTTTTGTTGTCCCAATCCTGGGTGCCCAGCTTATTCACTACCGGGGGAGATCCTTCTTTTCCCGTGTATTTCGAGATTTTGTGCAGCGAATGTACACTGACATAGAGGAGATCATCATCTCGATAGACTAGCCTCATTACCTCCTGAAGCCGACCGTTGTTTTCGACCGTGTCAAGCCCGGCAAATCGACCCACTCCATAGTCCACATGGACTACAAAATCACCCGTCTGAAGGTTGCGCAATTCTTTTAGGGTTAGTGCTTTGGATTTGCTCTGTTTCGACTTGGTCTGATACCTATGAAAGCGATCAAAAAGCTGGTGGTCGGTATAGCAAAGCAGCCCAATGTTTTGATCAATAAACCCCCCTCTTAAATCTGCATTGAGCTCTGAAAACCTTAGCAAAGGATCCAGCTCTTCGAATATTGTTTGTAACCGGGATAACTGTTTGACACTGTCAGCAGAAATGACTAGATCGTGACCCTTGTCCTGATTTTCGTTCAAGTCTTTGACGATAAGTTCAAAGTTTTTGTGAAAAGAAGGCTGAGGACTGCACAGGTATTCGATCGAATGATCGGCAGAGCCATAAAAACGATTACCAAAATGAACCTGAGCAAAGCTTCCGATATTCTCAGAAAAAGTGCTGGCCGTTTCGAATAAAGCAGATGGATCCAGCACTACCTTGGTGTTTCCGCTAGCGCGAAGAATTTCATCAAAGCTTCCCTCAGCACGCTCGTAGTATTTGTCAATGACATCCAGGGTATGCTGCTCGTCTTTGAACCAGATCTTGGTGTTCTTAGGAATGAACTGCAGAAAGGACTGACGCCTCTCTTCCAACAGTTTGGTCTGAATGTTAGGAATAATATTGATGGATTTCAGCTCATTGATTGATAGTTGGTTGGAAGGGTCGAAGGACCTGATGCTCTCAATCTCATCTCCAAAAAGCTCTATTCGATAGGGCAGGTCACTGGCAAAAGAGTAGATATCAAGTATTCCCCCTCTCACAGCAAATTGGCCGGGCTCATAGACGAAATCAGCTTTTTCAAAGTCGTACTCGGTTAACAATTCTGTTAAGAAGTTGATATCAAGTGATTCCCCCTTTGAAGCCGAAAATGTGTTTTTAAGCAAAGAAGATTTATTGATGACTTTTTCGGTAAGTGCTTCCGGGTAGGTGACAATCAGTTCGCCAGTCGATGACTTATGATTGATCTGATTGAGAATTTCGGCTCGCATGAGCACATTAGCATTTTCTATTTCCTCAAACTGATAGGGCCGCTTGTAGCTGGAAGGAAACAAAAAGACATTTTTTCCGGGTAGGAGGTTTTGAAGGTCATTGGCAAAGTAGGCAGCCTCCTCCTTTTCATGGAGTATGAAAAGATGGTTTTGGTGCTGCTTGCTGTACACGGCCGCCGCAATCACTGCGTCTAAGCTACCCGTACATCCTTTTAGATGAACTTTGGAGCCCTCGTTGGGCTTGATATATTCCGCTAGGCTGGAGACGATGGCGTCTTCCTTGTAGATTTTAATTAAATCGCTTGCTTTCAATGTATGTCACTTCAATAATTACGGGAACGCAAAAGTACCCGTTAATTGGTACATGGCTCGTATTGCTCCGTTAGTACCCCAATAATAGGGCTTTGTCTAATTTGGGTTGTTAATTGAAACCTGAGGGTCAAAAAATGGTTATCAACTATGATGGAATACTTTGAAGGAGGACGGGAGAGTAAATATTTGGATAAGGAGGATCGGCCACAGTCCACGATGGAGCGGATTGAAAAGCTACACCCCTATCAGTTGATACTTTATTTATCACTCATGGGTAGTGGGATTATATTCCTATTCTTATTGATCGCAAATTTTGCCACCAGACCTGCAGATCTTGCTCTGGAAAACTTCAAGCTGCCTAAGCAATTTGTCGTAAGCACTGTGATCATCATATTGTCCAGCTACGTGATGAGTACGGTGAACAAACTTTTTCGCGAAGAGAAACTTATCACACTCAGAAACAACTTGGGCATTGGGCTAATCCTCGCCCTCGCTTTTGCCATCAGCCAGTATGCAGGTTGGTTGTCTATGGTGCATCAGGGGATACTTTTCGAAGGTCGCACGGGTGGTGTATATCTCTACATATTGAGTGGTCTGCATTTGATCCATATGATAGGGGGGATCATTTTCTTGTTGCTGATTTTTATAGAAATCGCCAAGATGAGCAAAGACCCGATTAAGAGTCTGGTGGGTACAACTAACCCGTATCATAAATTAAAAATGAACTTGCTGGTGACCTACTGGCATTATCTTGATATCACCTGGGTACTGGTATTTTTCTATTTTCTTTTTAGCTACTAACAACTAGTCATAATAATGCTAAACCCGTCTCGTTAATTATCGTAAATAAGAGAGGTATACTTTGAATCTTTTCAAGTATTAAAAATTAGGTTAGGTTGGTGATTTAGCGCGTTCCGGTTTCCGGGCGCGCTTTTTCTTTGTTCTGTTTTCTGTGAGTCGCTATCGCAAATTAACAAACGCTTATCGTATGTTCATTTCCTTTATAGTTGCCGTTCCCTATTTTTGAAATAAAAAAGATGGCCAAGCGATTTCTCCTTTCATTCATTCTGGTACTAATCATTCATTGCAACGGACTCACTTGGGGCAAGACAGGTCATAGGATTGTAGGACAAATCGCCGAGAATCATCTCTCAAAGAAGGCCAGGAAGCAAATTGACATTATTTTGGAGGGAGAGAGTTTGGCGATCTCAGCCAACTTCATGGATTGGATCAAGACCGAGCGCTCGTACAATCACATGAACCCATGGCACTACTGTACCATACCCGATGGTAGCACTTACGAAGAGGTAGGTGCTCCGGAGGAAGGAGATGCCATCCAAACCATCAATCGTCTGATTTCAGAATTGAAGAGCAAGAAGTTCACAGATGAAGATGAAGCTTTTGCACTTAAATGCCTGGTACACTTGATTGGTGATATACACCAACCATTGCACGTAGGAAATGGTGAGGATAAGGGGGGCAATGATGTCAGGTTGAAATTTTTCAGAGAAGACCGCAATCTTCATAGCATCTGGGATAGTGGCATGATTGACCATGAGCAGTTGAGCTACACGGAATACACTGCGGATATAGACAGACTCTCTGATGCCAGAGTGGCCCAACTTCAGAGTAGCACCCTCATGGATTGGATCAATGAGTCCAAAGATCTAAGACCTCAAGTCTATGATTTCCCGGAGGATGGTAACCTATCGTGGAGATATATATACGATCACAAGCATATCGTGGATAGAAGATTAGTGGAAGCTGGTATTCGGCTTGCAGGTGTTCTAAACGAAATCTACGGGTAGCACAGCGGTCATTCGGGTACGAGAAAGAAAAGAGCTTTATATAACTGCTTAGCTCCATATTTCACAATAATCAAGGCATAGGGCGATCAGTTCACACCTTTATGTTTTTGACCTTTTTCTTAAAAGCAACGATGATCGTTGAATCGTCGATGAGACCTTACTAGTGCCCGACCAGTTGAAGCCCAACCGATACTCTGTCGCCTTGGTCGTATGATTTCGATCTGCACTTCTCTGATTAATCCATCTCGCGTGTTACCTTTAGGGCTTTCAAAGCTCAGAGGATGTATATCAATTTATCAGGTCTGAATGTGCTCGTGACTGGGGCAAGTAGAGGAATAGGAAAAGCAATCGCTTCCAAGCTTGCAGAGGCTGGAGCTACTATCGCGGTGCATTACAACAAGAATGTGAGGGAGGCCGAGAACCTTGCCCATGTATTAGGTAACGAGTCAAAGCCATTTCAAGCCGATCTAACTAGCCCTGATGAAGTGGCTTCACTTTTTGATCGCGTAGCGCTACAGTTTGGTTCGATAGAAATATTGGTCAATAATGCTGGAACCGCCATCGCCTCACCAATCGAGACAAAAGATGATCAGTGGATAGCGGAGTGGAATGAGACCATGATGGTCAACCTGACCGCTACCGGCATTCTCTGCAAAAAGGTGATAGAGCATATCATCAAGCGTAACAGCACAGGTAGAATCATTAACATCACTTCGAGGGCGGCTTTTCGCGGAGACACTGCGGACTATATGGCCTATGCCGCCAGTAAGGCAGGAGTAGTGGCTCTAACCCGATCGATAGCCAGGGCCTACGGAAAAGATGGGATCAAGGCGTTCAATATTGCACCGGGATTTGTCCGTACAGATATGGCGCGTGAGTTCATCGAGAAGTACGGAGAGCAGTATGCTACGGGCGACATAGCACTGGAGCGCCTAACGGAACCCAAGGATATCGCACCTATGGTGACTTTCCTGGCGAGTGGTATGGCAGATCACGCTACGGGCAGCACAATCGATATCAATGCTGCTAGCTACGTGCACTAAAGAAATAACCTTATTACTTCGCGAATATCTGACTCGGATCCTTAAACGACTTAAACTCCAGCGCATTTCCGCTAGGATCTAAAAAGAACATGGTGGCCTGCTCGCCCACCTCACCTTCGAAGCGGATGTAGGGCTCGATGACAAACTCAATACCGTGTGCCTTTAGTTTGTCAGCAAGATCATGCCATTGCTGCCATTCCAGAATGGCTCCAAAATGCCTAACGGGAACGTTCTTCCCATCCACTTGGTTAGTCTGTGCGTTCTTGAGTTCATCAGGCTTCAAGTGTGCACTTAGTTGATGACCAAAAAAGTTGAAATCAATCCAGCGATCGGTTGATCTACCAATCTCACAGCCCAACAACTCTCCGAAAAAATTTCGGGTCTCTTCAATATCTTTGATGGGAAAGGCCAGGTGAAAAGGAGTATTCATAGCGTTTAGATTTTGATCAAAAATAAACAAATACGGGACGGATTTAATTCCGTTCATATAACAGGAAGACATGGCAGAGGGTAAGAAAATATCGCTGGTACTATCGAGCGGAGGTGCCCGCGGCTTGGCACATATCGGCGTGATTGAGCGACTGGAAGAGGAAGGCTTTGAGATAGCGGCTATAGCCGGGTCATCGATTGGAGCGGTCATTGGGGCGTTTTATGCCTGTGGACAGCTGGAGACCTACAAAAAGTGGGTGCTCAACCTAGATAGATTAGACTTATTCAATCTGTTTGACTTTACAATCAGCACTAAGGGTTTTATCAAAGGGGACAAACTCTTTCGCTCTTTGGAGGAACTGATTGATGATCGGCCACTGGAGCGATTGCGAATTCCATTCACTGCGATTGCCACTGATATCGTCAACCAAAAGGAAGTGCTATTTGAGTCAGGTAGCATGTACACTGCGTTGCGAGCTTCTACCGCAATACCTACGGTAATTCGTCCGGTAGTCAAAGATGGAATAGAGCTGATAGATGGAGGAGTCATCAATCCTATGCCGATGGACAGAGTGAAGAGATCACCCGGCGACCTGATGGTGGTGGTCAACATCAACGCCAATATCGAATATGAGCGTCCGGCATTGGAGGTGGAAACACAGAAAAAGGTGGACAAGGACTACACAGACAAGCTGAATAGCTTTGTGAAGAAATGGAGTTCTAAAGTACCGACTACCAGCACCAGTGCTAAAACACTTGGTTTTTTAGAGTTAGTCAACCGCTCGCTTGATTTGATGCAGGATCAATTGACCAATGCAAAGATTTCACAGCACAAGCCGGATTTGGTGATCAACTTTTCCAAGAAAGCCTGTACGACTTTTGAGTTTTATAAGGCTAAAGAGATGATCCAGGGCGGCCGGGATGCCTTTGATAGGGAGTTCGAGAAGCTAAAAAAGCTGGCCTGATTACCAGGATCCACTGGCACCACCACCACCGAAGCTTCCGCCACCAAACCCACCGAAACTTCCACTGCCGCTCGAAAAACTATCAAAGCCTCTACCCCGATGGCTATTGAGTCCGCCGAGCATCCACATAGAAGTCATGGTATCCAGAGGTCGGGTACCATAGGTTCGCTTACCTCTTCTTCTCATTCGCGAGATATTCCACAGCAGCCAAATAATAAACACAACAAACAAGAACGGTCGCCCAAGAGATTTTTGCTGGCTGGGATCGGCCTTGAATTCTCCGCTGGCCATGGCCATCAGTATACTGGTGGTCTGATCCATCCCTTCAAAGTAATTTCCATTTCGGAAGTTGGGGAGGATATAGTTGTCAATGAGCCGCTTTGAGTCCGCATCAGTAATCACCGGTTCCAACCCATATCCTGTACTGATGCTGACCTTTCGATCATCCATAGCTACCAGTAGCAGCACACCATTATCTTTTTTGGATTTGCCGATCTTCCACTTCTCAGCCAGCTCTGCACCATATTGGCTGATGTCATACGGGCCAGTTGACCCGATGATCACAACCGCAATTTCGTTGGACGTGCTGTCATTGTAGTTGCGAAGCTTGTTTTCCAATAGACGAAGCTGCTGAGCGTTGAGTGCCTGTGCAAAATCATTTACCAACCTCGGAGGATTCATTGGCTGAGGGAAGTCTTGCGCAAAGACATTCACGGTAGTGAGGAGCAATAGGAATATAAAAAGCCGCTTCATCTAATTGTTTCCGTAGGAGATTTCATCTGTAATTTCATTCTTGTCATCGACCAATGCCGGGAAATGCTCTTTGAGCGTTTGACCGGTCATTTTGATGCCTTCGCATAGGCCAAGCACAATCGCGTCCGCCTTGAATCGGGCCATCATATGTTCCTTGATGTCTCCCCAGTAGTGATCTTCTACCTTCTGGTTTATCCCGGCATCACCGATGATGGCAAACTTGTGATCCTCTACGGCCAAATAGAAAAGCACACCGTTCCTCAGCTTGGTTTTGTGCATATTGAGGAGGCTAAATACTTCAGCAGCTCGATCGAGTACATCTCCTTTGCACTTGTTTTCTACATGAAGGCGAATTTCTCCAGAAGTAGCTCTTTCAGCTTCCTTGATAGCATCGACTATGGCTCTGCCCTCTACATCGCTAAATAACTCTTTCGCCATATCTTAAAACTTTACCTCGGGTGCTTTGGAGGCACCTTCATCCGCTTCGAAATACCCCTTTTTCTCAAAATCAAACCAACCGGCCACAAAATTCTGGGGGAACTTTCGGATATAAGTATTGTAGCCTTGAACGGCATCATTGAATTTTTTTCGCTCTACCGCAATCCTGTTTTCCGTACCCTCTAACTGAGCCTGTAGGTCACGAAAGTTTTGGTTGGCTTTGAGGTCTGGATATCGCTCAACGACCACCATTAGCTTCGATAGTGCAGATCCCAATCCATTTTGCACCTGCTGAAACTGGGCAAGGCTCTCGGGACTCAAGTTGTCTGCTGAGATGGTAGTGCTGGTCGCTTTGGCTCGGGCTTCTATCACCTGGGTCAATGTCTCCTGCTCAAAGTCAGCATAACCTTTTACCGTATTGACCAGGTTGGGAATAAGGTCAGCTCGTCGCTGGTAGACGTTTTCTACCTGCGCCCATTGTCCGCTGATGGCTTCTTCGCGAGACACCATTTCATTGTACCCACAAGATGAAAGCTGTGCTGCCAACGCAAGCACGAATATGTTGATGAATAGTCTTTTCATTTCTTTTATGATTCTAAACAAATGTACGCACCTATTTTAGCTTAGTAAACTCTTATCAGAAATTCTGGTTTCATGAATATTATGCACATCGATAAAGCACTTCTCCTTTTGCTAAGTCTAATGATCTTAGGCTGCCAACCCAACAGTCCTGAATCCATTTCTATTGAGGACATTGACTTTATGACGAATGATGCGTCCGAAATATTTTTTAAGAATGTCAGACAATCCTATTATGACAAGCAGGAAATAGCCGCAGCAGGTATGGATGTGTTTAGAATGTCTGATCGGAATGACCAGGCCGACTATCCACTGATTAATTTTGCGATAGCTTATAACTGGAGAAATGATCAGGCCTTCCTCATGGTAGAGCCCAACGAGCACATTACAAACCCAGAAGAATTTCAGCTATTGCGAATTAACCTGACAAGCCAGGACACAACGATCATTCGATACGCTATGGGTAATATGAAGGATCAGGTCACTTTTGCTCATCGTGTTTTTCAAGCATTGACGGCTGAAGACCGTCTATATTTTTATGATGGGCAAGTCGCCAAACCCATTTTCGATAAGTTCGAGGATAGGGAAGTGTTGCGGAAGACAGTCCTTGACTATTATAAACTTATCAATCTGATCCGCTAGCCTGAATGTCAACTTACTGACACCTGGCATACGCAGGGCGTCCTTAGCGTGCCGGTGAACGTACAATGGTCTAACAAGCCCTTGAAATATGAAAATAATCAAACTTACTCTCCTAATATGCGCCCTGTTTGTCGTCAACTTTTTGCAAGCACAGCATAAATACAGCTGTACTGCCGAGGAGAAAGCTTTTGGCGGGAACGACCTGGTTGCTTATTTCGCGGGTACCGCACAGCCAGGTGTGGAAGACTTTCAGCTTGAGTACGATGGCCTGAAGCTGTATTTTGCGAATGCTGAGAACCTCGCTACTTTTCAAGAAAGCCCTGAAAAATTTATGCCGGCCTACGGTGGATGGTGTGCCACAGCGGTCTCTTCCGATGTATACGTGACGCCAGATTACAATATGTTTAAGATCCAGGACGGTGAGCTGTTCTTCTTTGAAGTCAAGGCCTTTTACAATGGCAAGACCCAATGGGAAAAGGACCCGGATATCCACGAAATATCTGCCACGAAGAATTACCGAGACAAATTCGGGACTAACTGAGAAGAAGGCTACTGGACACCTGAAGAGAATTGATTAGGGTTGATTTGTAGGATTTATACCATCCTTTGAACTTTTTCGACACTTTGGGTTTAATAGAGGTAGTAGGCTTTTTGACTAAAGCCCGCTGCTTTCAAAACCAAAAGAGCCTTGAAAAAAACGCTGATCATTTTTGCCCATCCTCGTTTTGAAGAGTCCAGGGTAAACCGGGCCCTTGTCAAAACGGCACAGGCCGCTGATGACGTGACCATCAGGGATTTATATGAGCTATATCCGGATTTCAATATTGACATACAAGCTGAGCAGATAGAGCTATTACAACATGATACGATCATCTGGCACCACCCATTTTACTGGTATAGCTGTCCACCGCTACTCAAGCACTGGATAGACCTGGTACTCGAGTATAATTGGGCGTATGGCCCAAATGGGAACGTGCTTTCTGGTAAAATAGCCCTCAACGCGATCACGGCCGGTGGTACCAGGAAAGTGTACTGTGCTGAAGGGAGCAACAATTATACGGTCTCTGAATTCTTGCGACCCTTTGAGCAGACAGCTGTGCTCTGCGGCATGGAGTATCTCCCTCCTTTTGCGGTATTGGGTACACACAGGCTCGACCGTCAGGGAATACTCGATCATCAGGCAGAGTATGCTAACCTACTGGAATCACTGCGCAATGGCAGCCTTGGGCTCAAAGCCAGAGACAATTGTCAGTTTCTCAATGATCTGACCGGGATCAAAAACACCAAAATCAAATGAGCGGCAGTTTCTTATTTCAGGCCGTCATTTATCTAACCGCTGCGGTGGTTTGCGTTCCCCTAGCCAAGCGTTTTGGATTGAGTTCCGTGCTAGGCTACTTGCTCGCAGGCATCCTTATTGGCCCCTACGTATTTGGCTTTATCGGCGAGGAGGGTGAGGACATCATGCATTTCGCTGAGTTTGGCGTGGTGATGATGCTTTTCTTGATTGGACTGGAGATTGAGCCAAAGACTTTTTGGAGAATGCGACGATCTATTCTCGGGATGGGGGGGCTCCAGGTAGGTTTGACGATGCTTGTCGTGTTTGGCATTCTATTCTTATCAGGAATAGCCTGGACAACAGCTTTAGCGATTGCCATGGCCTTTTCTCTTTCATCTACCGCTATCGTTTTGCAAACACTCAAGGAGAAGGGCTTAATGGAGACGTCCTACGGTCAGTCATCATTTTCGGTGCTGCTTTTTCAGGATATAGCTGTTATCCCCATGCTGGCCCTGCTTCCTCTTTTTACCAAGAATGTGGTGGAGACTACCAGTGGACATGAGTCTTTTTTGGGAAACTTACCCATCGGGTTTCAGACATTAGCAGTCTTGCTTTCCGTGGGGTTGGTGATCCTCGCGGGTAGATATTTCTTTGTTCCGATCTTAAGGCTAGTAGCCAAGACTCGATTGAGGGAGCTTTTTTCGGCTTCTGCCCTGCTTATCGTGATGGCCATTGCCTTTTTAATGGAATTGGTTGGCCTTAGTCCGGCGCTTGGAGCTTTTCTAGGTGGTGTAGTTCTGGCCAACAGTGAGTTCAAGCATGAGTTGGAAAGCAATCTTGAGCCATTCAAGGGGTTACTGTTAGGCCTGTTCTTCATTGCGGTAGGCGCATCTATCAACTTCCTGATTATTGGTCAATCGCCAGGTCTGGTGGTAGGAATAGTCCTGGGTGTGATAGCCATCAAGGCAATCATATTGTTCGGAGTAGGGAGGTTCTTTAAACTTGGTACTGACCAAAACCTGCTCTTTAGCATTGGTCTAAGTCAGATAGGCGAATTTGCATTCGTACTGTTGAGCTTCACTAATCAGCTGGGTATTATTGATCAGGACCTGTTGGATTTACTCCTGGTAGTGACAGCAATCAGTATGACGGTTTCTCCAATTCTTGCGATAATCAACGAGAGAATCATCCTGCCTCGAGTAGGCACGAAAGAGTCTGAGGAAAAGCCTGCTGATACGATTGAAAAAAAGAGCAAAATCCTGCTTGTGGGTTTTGGACATTTTGGCAGTACAGTTGGGAGGTTTCTGAGAGTCAATGGAGTAAAGCCTACAATTCTTGATCACGATTCCAGCCGAGTGGATTTACTTCGAAAAATGGGCTTTGAGGTTTACTACGGTGATGCCAGGCGCATTGATTTATTAGAATCAGCCGGGGTAGAGCAAGCGGAGATTTTGATTTCGGCGATAGACGACCCGGAAACCAATATCAGTCTGGTCAAGACATTGAAGAAGCGTTTCCCGAACCTCCTACTTGTAATGAGAGCGAAAAATCGAGTGGATGCTTATGAGTTGCTCAAGCTTGGGGTGGATCATATCTATCGTGAGTCGATCGATACATCGGTACGATTAGCCTCAGATGTAATGCAGATGTTGGGTAAGCGACGGTATACATTGCTACGTCAGGCACAACAGTTTATCAAGTATGATGAAGATAGTATGAGGAGGCTTTTTGAGCAAAACCTCAATAGTGAGGAGTATATTTCAAAGGCTCGTACTGAAATTGCTCAACAGGAGGCACTACTCTCAGCAGACCTCCGTTCCAGCCACATGGATGAAGACGACCACCTCTGGGATGGCTCAAAAGCAGACAAAGACGAAAATTAGTGAGCGGCTCGCTTCAGGCGCTTGTAGCGAGCGGTCAATTCCTGAATAGTCTCTTTTGAGAGCTCCATGTAGATTCTGAAACTTTCGTCTGCACGCAGCTCTTCATCTATCAGCATCTTAAAGGCCTTATGTTGTGAGTCTTTTAGCATCTTAATTCTTTGTGCTACCTCACTGGTCTTTTTAAGGCTGGAGAGTTCATTCTTGATATCCATTATATCTTGATAAAAGATATCTACACGGTCCTTCTTGCGCTGAGCTTGCCATTTTGATAAGTAGAGACCACTAGAAATGAGGGTTACCAGAATGGAAAAGACGACACCAATCAGTTCGGCATACCGCTCGAAAATACTCGGCTCATCTCTATCAAGGTATATTCTAGCGCCATTATGAAGTGGGAAGTTGAGCCTTGTCCGTTCAAAATCTTCTTTAAGATCAAGATAGATCAAAGGGCTTATCGAGGTAAATCGCTCCTTATGCTGGAAGATGGTCTTGGTGATATTGTATATGACGTCTTCCGGCAGATCACCGCGAGTGACCAGTACGGCATCCGTAGCGATAGTTACCACGGCTTCTTCAGTCAAGCCACCATAGGTGCGCTGTGGAATGATGAAGGGTTTCATTTGTGGAAACTTTAAGCTGATGGCCTCTGCCAGCGAACCTCTACCAAACTGCTCAATGTTGTCAAAGCTGAATAGTCGATACCCTGAAAGTCCGGCGAGATATTCTTCATTCACTATATCCGTAAAACCACAGAAAACCTCGTTTTCGAAGATGTTTTGGGTGATTTCAAACTTCGAGGTATCAATGTCCAGAATATGGAAGAGCTCCATTAGAAACTCATAGGTGGCCGACCCAGGCTGACCAATGAATACCTTCTTACCATAAAAAAGCTCTTCTACCGTGTTTGCTTTTACTTCGCCTTGGTAGAAGATATGGAGCACCTGAGGGTAGAAGGGCACAATGGCATTAATGCCGCGCTTGGATTGATACGAGATACTATTTTCTACAATAGTGATGTCAGCCGCGCCAGCTTCCAGGCTATCAATATTGCTATGAGAGCCATCTCCAATAATCAGCTCGATATCATAGCCAAGGGACTCTTCCATTTGCGCTTCGAACGCCTTTACTATTTCGCCAATCGGCTCATCTACTGTGTAGATGACTTTAAGCGTCGGTGGTTTCTCGCAGCTAAAGAATACAAAAGCAATCAGCACGAGATTAATTATGTTTTTTAATTGCATTCAAATTAGGTTGATTGAAGACTGTCACGCATTTATCTATGGCAAGGATGTACGTACTATGCGCTGTGTCAATTGGATGACAATGGTTCATATGGCAAAAAGGGCGTAAATTGCGACTAACAAAATGGGCAAATAGCAAGTCCAAGGCATTATTAATATTCTAATATCTATTTATATCCCTTGAGGCTACTATTTTTGTTGTACTCCAAATAAACTTTTCGACCTGAATGAAAAAGGTTCCATTTAAAGTCCGAGCGAAATATCAATTTGACAACTTCATAGCACGTGGTAGTGCGTCGCTGATTTCTTGGCTCGGTATTCTGTCAGTGCTGGTAATTGTAATTTTTGCGGTTTTTGTTTGGGTGATTGGCTTAAGCCCAGATCCGCAAGAGTCATTCATTTCTACAGTATGGGTGAATACTATCCACATCCTTGACCCGGGAGTCATAGGTGGTGCAGAGGAGTATTGGGGCTATCGCGTATTTATGCTCTTTGTGACTTTGATAGGTATTGTGGTGATGTCCACACTGATTGGTCTTATCTCCAACGGTATCATGGACAAGATTGATGAGTTGAGAAAGGGTCGATCATTTGTTTTGGAAGATGATCACGTAATTATTCTTGGCTGGTCATCAAAGATATTTACGATCATCCCTGAGATAGTGATTGCCAACGAAAATCAGAAATACGGAAGTATTGTAATCCTTGCAGACAAGGATAAGGTGGACATGGAGGATGAGATAAGAGATAAGATTGGCGACACCAAAAACACCAAGGTCATTTGCCGAACCGGTAATCCTATTGATGTAGATGATATCAATATAACCAACCTGCATGATTCTAAGTCGATTATCATCGTAGATAAGGACAATGAGAACTCGGACTCTCAGATCATCAAGACAATAGTAGCTATCGTCACAAACCCCAAGCGAAGGAAAAAGCCATACCACATCACCGCGGAAATTGAGAGCAAGAAAAACTACGACGTTGCGAAGATGGTAGGCAAAGACGAGGTAGAGCTTATTCTGTCAGATGACTTTGTATCCAAAATCATGGTACAAACCAGCCGCCAGCCAGGCCTTAGTGTGGTGTACATAGAGCTGATGGACTTTGGTGGTGACGAGATATACTTCGTTGAGGAAAGGAGCCTGGTAGGCAAGACTTTCCGTGAAGTGATTTTTGCTTTCGAAGACTCTGCGATAATGGGTATCCAGTATGCGGACGATACTGTCGAGATCAATCCTCCTATGGAAACGATCATGCAGAAAGGTGACCGGGTAATAGGTATCACCGAGGATGATGATACTTTGGTCGCTAACGCGAAAACACAACTGGAGATCCAGGAGCATCGAATTCAGGGCTCTCCCCCTACAAAGTTTGACAAGGAGAAAATATTGATTGTGGGCTGGAACGCCCGAGCACGTCATATCATTCGAGAGTTGGACAACTATGTCGCTCCCGGATCGATTGTGAAAGTGGTTTCTAAGTTTGATGACGCGAAACATGTGCTCAGAAGAGTAGCTGATACGCTTCAGAATATCTCAATAGAGTTTGAGGTAACGGATACTACGGATAGAGATACGCTGGAAGAGATGGATATGCCGCAATATGATTATATCATATTGTTGTGCTATCAGGAGTACTTCCCTATCCAGGAGGCGGATGCCCAGACTTTGATCACCCTACTTCACTTGAGAAGTATTTCTGATAAGACCAGAAGGCTCAAAATAGTAAGTGAGATGCTGGACATGAGGAATAGACAGCTTGCAGATATCACAAGTGCGGATGACTTCATCGTAAGTGATAAGCTATTGAGCTTGTTAATGAGCCAGGTGTCGGAAAACAAATACCTCATGCGTGTGTTTGAGGACCTATTTGATGCCGACGGATCGGAGATTTACATCAAACCCGTGGAGAACTATGTCACGCTGGGACAGCCGGTCAACTTCTACACTATACTGGAGTCTGCAGCCAGAAAGCAAGAAGTGGCAATAGGCTACCGTATCATCGCAGATGCGAAAAATGCCGAAGAAGGCTATGGTGTCGTCGTGAACCCTCGGAAAACCGAGATGGTCGATTTCTCACCGGGTGATATGGTCATTGTCCTGTCTGAAGACTAGCCGTAGACCTGGTTACTTTATTTTTTCAAGAGCCTGTCTGATTTCCCTCATGGCTTCCCTTCGATAATGCTCCTTTCTGGAGATGTTTCTCTGGGGATCTAGTGACGAGATGAAGTTCATTACTACTTGCTTCTCCTGTTCATCGAGATAGGCGATAGAGTTTTGTAATTCTTGTGTCATGGCGTTTATATTTTCACACACAATTAAACGTCCTAATGTGACACTATGATTATTATAAAATTGTTAAATCGTGATTTTTGATCACGGCCAGCGGAAAAGTAAGGTTGAACGGATCGACGACCATGGTTGCTAGCGAGCGAAAACCCTGTGTATCCGCAAAACTCTCCTCATCCACCGCGTTAAGGACAAGGCTGCTGAATGCACCACTCCCAGAACCTATAAACTTGGTGAAGTAGTAACTGCCTTTCCAGTCCTGGTGCAGTGGGATGGGGATCAACTTTGTGCTGACCGGAAAAGAAATGCGCCCTTGAGTGAAAGAAGCATCGAAAAACAGCTTTTTCTCCACAGAAGCATTTACGACTATTTTCCTTCCGCTCTTCTCAATACTTATTTCAGCCAGTTCCTTTGGGATACCCCAATTAGCTTGTCCGCTGACCACACTGTCGATGCTATCTACGTAGATTTTACTGATGAAAAAGGACTTTTTTCCATTTATCAAGTGCCTACCGGGAATGTAGAGAAGCTCATTGTAAGGACCTACCGGGCTGTGGTCATATCGTGCAATGATAAACCCACCGAGCCCCGAGACCTCTTCACCAGAAAAAGGATCGATTCTCTTGGGGCCCCAAAAGAAATGCATGATGCCCATGCCATTGAGGTCCCAGGGAGCAGGGGTGATTTTCCCCATCACTATTTCCCGAGCATCCTGTCGATACTGTATTGTCCAGCACCTCTCAAGGTGTAGAAAATGCCAATAGCTGCATATAGCAACGCCTTCTCCTTGCTGGAAAAAGGATCGTCGCTATGGTGGATCAAGCCAGCGTAAAGCATTGTGAGGGTCATAAACAATG
Source organism: Cyclobacteriaceae bacterium (assembly GCA_965229505.1). Classification (GTDB taxonomy): domain Bacteria; phylum Bacteroidota; class Bacteroidia; order Cytophagales; family Cyclobacteriaceae; genus UBA6059. Next base: position 1,850,511 of record OZ245881.1, on the reverse strand, counting down.
CGGCCAGGCGAGTCGAAAATCCAAGTGCTAAGAATAAGCCGCCAAGAAATTCCGATAGGCCGGCAGCCCATGCAAAAAGGAAAGCCATTGGCAAACCCTGACCGTCAAGGTTGTTGATAAAGCCTTCTGATGGAGGGATTTTCCCTATCCCATGTCCAAATGCCATTGATAATCCGGCAAACAACCTAAGGGCCAGATCCGCCAGCGAATTTTGCGAATGACCCATTATCCATTTTTTGATTCCCATATTTTGACCTTTTCTTTAGTTCAGGAAGAGGAAATTAATGGTTTTGAATGAAACCTGATAGCCTTTTTATGTCAACAGCATTATCATCAAGGAGATTAGGACTCATTCGAATATAGATTTGTCTCTTTGGTTAATTCGAATCTATATTTGTGCTCAATCAAAATCTGACCGATTATGTTCATGCTTGGCCTCATTATCGTACTTTTTATTGCAGCTATCGTGTGTGCTTATGTAGTGCCCAACAGCGCGGTGAGCAACCACCAGAAAGACAGTGAAGTCTAGTCAACCCAGAAACTAGGGGGCATTTGTAGCGAAGGAAGAATCCTGTTGTGCTTTATGCCATACCCCTGTAGCTGTGTTAAGATATAATCCAGCGTTTTGATGGTTTCGGTCATAAATGGCCCCTTGTTGAGCATTACGCATTCAGCGCGCTGGCTTGCAGACACATCCGTGATCTCCGCTCTACTGGGCAGGCCTCTTTTCGCAAGACCCTCTAATACCTGAGTAGCCCAAATGACCGGTATATGGGCCGCTTCGCAAATTCTCCTAATTTCGTCCTGGACCTCAGCGAGTTGTTGCCACCCGCATTCGACGGCCAGGTCTCCTCGTGCAATCATGACCCCTACCGGATAATGCTCCATTGCTCTCATCAATAGGCTGGGTAGATTGAGAAACCCCCGCCGGGTTTCAATTTTAAGAACCAGACCAAACCGCTTTGATGTTTGTAGCTCACCGAGAACGCTAAAGAACTTCTCCAGATCCGAGACATCATTGACAAAGGAAAGGTTGACCATATCCGCATGTTGAGCAACGAATACCAGATCTTCTTCATCTTTTTCTGTTAATCCGGAAAATGAGAATTGTGATTCTGGAAAGTTGATGCCTTTGTCCGCTTTCAGTTTGGCTCCTCCGGGGCTGGCGAAAGTGATTTCTACCGTTGCGTGATCTGGGGTGACCTCCCGAATGACTCCTCCTATTTTACCATCATCGAAAAGGACAGGTTCACCGACTTTGATTTCATCAATTACTTTGGGGAGAGTACACGATACAAAAGCATGGTTGATGAGCTGCCCATTCTCATCATACTCAGCATTCGCTCCCGGAAGGTCAGTTCTGGTCAGCTTTAAGAAGTCACCATGGTCCAGGGCCAAAGAGCTTTCCAATGATGGAATTCCCTCAATGCTAACCTTTCCGAGTTTCTCTTCAAGACGGTAGGCTTTAAGGGTGCTGACATCCTGCAGATAGATTGTGCGGTTGGTTTTAAGTGAATACCGATATTCATCAATGGGCGAAATCTGAAGAACTCTTTTTTTACCACGGGAGTCTCTCAGCCTAAGCTCTGTTGCGTTAGCCAAGTCGACATCCCCAACTAATCTCGGGCCATCATCATGGGGATTTGTTGAGACGATTAACTCACCGGGAAGTAAAACCTCACCAAGCTCATTCCGAGTAGGCTTAAGCTTGATGATCTTAGGGCCGGGCTTCATTGGTCCTGTTCTGATTTTTGGCCCGGCCAAATCCATGGTGATTTTGCAGGGCTGGTCCAGTTCATTGCTCTGTCGCCGAATGTTCTCGATCATAGCCAGCCAAACATCCGGGTTATCATGAGCGCAATTGATTCTGGCGACATTCATCCCGGCTTTGAGAAAATCAGTGATAATGGACTCCTTTTGAGCAGCTTCCGTAGGTATTGTCACCATGATCCGGACGTATCGCTGCTTTTTGGTTTTACCAAATAGCGTTTCGGCATTTGATTTAATGGTAGACTTACCTTCAGATGAAACCTGATGAGAGGGATCCAGGGCTATTTTTTGACCATCTCTCAGTGCATAGAGAATGTGCAGTAAAGCATGAATAGACGGGAGCACATGACTCTCAGCCCTCGCCAGTCGTGATACTCCAATACTTCCAAGGTAGTTTTGAAGCTTGCGAATATCCTTGCGTCGCAAAGCAAGATAGGCCAGCAAGTTTTTAGCACTGAACTTGGCGTTGGGCTGAATCCGCTTTAATTCTTCAGAAAATTTACCGTCGTATTTTTTCGCACGAGCGACGATTTTTTCAAGCGTTTCAATACTCTGCTGTAGGTCGGTTATCGTCTTTCTACGTTGGGCTGCACCCATAGCTCAAAGTTATCAAGGTTGAGACATAGAAGGTTGCCCTGCTCTTCTCTATTTTCATACACGCACCCATTATCCAGCGGGAGGATAGGAGCACTATCGCGAATGGCTGACTGAATCTGATCAAACGAATGTGGGTAATGGCCGTGCACAATTCTATGCCCATCGGCTTTACTAGCGTCGTATCTAAAATCACGGATATTTAGCATGGCATCCAAATCCGAAAAAGGCAAAGCTTGGTCAAAGTCAAAACCTGCATGTACCAGCAAGTAGTCTCCACTCTCGTAATAAGGAGCGAGTTGCATAAAAAAGGGAAGATGCTTTTCGAACTCCTGAAGTTCAATTGAACCGCTGTGGTTGAGTTTTGATAAGGTGCTGGCCAGTGCGTCTTCTCTGGTTTCCAGGTATTGCAGCATCATTTGGTCGTGATTCCCTAATAAGGGAAAAACACTATATCCATCATCGATTAGCCCCTGTATTAAAGTAATGACACCAAGGCTGTCCGGGCCTTTGTTGATATAGTCTCCTAGAAAAAAAAGTTGATCGGTGAAGGAAAGATCCAGCTGATTAACGAGCGCTTCAAGTGATTTCGCGCATCCGTGAATATCTGGAATGACAAGCCGTCTTCCGGTAGGCAGAGCAACATTTTTACCCAGACCAGCGCTCATGACGAACTAATGGCCAAAAGGTTTATTCGATAGGGAGAGTGACTATTCGTCGTTATCCGCGTTGCTTTTGCGAAAATCTACGAACGATAGGGCACCAACAAAGCTAATTAGGATCACTACGATCCAAACAAATAAAGAAACTCCATCGGTCATTGCAGGATTGAACATGCTTCTATTGTTTTAATGCTATTGCGAATATAGTGCAAAAGAGGCGCTGATGTCTATCAAGGCAAAAAATATCAATCAACTTTTGACCTCTACCCCACCAAACATTACCAGCCCTTTGACAATTAGTTTTTTGCTTCCCACTGTACTAACTGCACTACCCCGCTTGTCTTCAAACCCTCCGAGTATGGGTGTGACATTTGATTGTACCACCCAATCATTGGGTACCATGATTTCTGTTCCTCCAAACATCGTAAAAACATCTACTACAGCGTCATTACCCGCTAACTCTGCGTTTCGAAGGTCTATTTTCGTGCCGCCAAACATGGTAGTTGACTTTCCTCCTTCAAACTTTTTGCTCGTCACGGACTTCTCATTGGCTCCAAACAAAGTCAGATCATCGAAGGCGATCGCATCAGAGACCGAAGAGCTCGGAGTGTTTCTATTTCTTAGAAAGAAGGATACCCCAATGAAAATCAAAAGGAGCGGCCAATAGTCTCGGATCTTGAAATCGAAGAATTCCGGTAGGAAAAAGAAAACACCTATACTAAATAGAACCAGAGCCGCCTTCCGGTTGCCTGTGAGGAGATTAATAAAGCCCAGACCAATCAAGAGCATCTGCCAGGTGAAAAAATAGTAGGGCAGTTGAATGTCGATGATATCAAGGTTTTCCAATAGGAAATAGATACCCAAAATGATGAGCACCACTCCAAAGATTGATTTTCTGTTTGTCTCCATAATCCTATTTTCAATGAGAGCCTGGGGCCACTCTGATTTCTTGTTTAATTAAACCACCCAAAAAGGAATGATAAGCCCACAGCGGGGCTGTTAAAAGCATTTTTATCGAACAGGTCATTGTCCACACCTACAGTGTATTGGTAGCCTACTCCCGCATTTAGCTTAAACCAATTGGTAACGTTCAGCTCACCTTCGATCATAGGAGTGATCGAAAAAGTATTGTCTGAGTAATTGGGGCCCACAAACTGTGAGACGTTGCGGAGATTGGCCTGACCCCAGCCCAACTTTGTAGAAAAGGACCAATGGGCAAGTTTCTCAGGAGCAAAAATATATCCGAGATAAAAACCGCCATGACCATAATCTACTGTGTAATCTGATCCATCAACATCTACCTTGAGATCACTTGAGAGCCCAAGACCATATCCACCAAAGTAGAATTGACGGTTAAAGAGGACAGCACCACCACCGCCGGTAAATACAGCAGCATCTCCATCTATGGATGAAAATTGTAGCATCATACCACCAAACCCCGAGACAGACTCTACGCCATTACCGACCAAAGTCTGTGGAGGATCGTCTCGCTGCGCAAGTAATGAGGAGACGCTTAGTAGAAGTGTGGTGAATACGAGAAAAAGATGTTTCATAAGATCTAAAAGTTTGAATTTTGATCTCATGGCAATTTAGGCATCCGCCTGCTGCGCCACAACCTCTGGAGACGAAGTGTTGGGTAAGCAGGATCAATGTCAACCTTACCATGATGAATTGATTTAGACTGTTTTGTCATTTGACAATTCAGTGTCAAAATGACAATGAGGACTAGTGAAGGTTGCCATTGTGGCGTAAAATAATTTGAATGGAGTGACTGGTCTGGTAATTGTAACACCAGCGTTCTCAGAAAGGATATAAAATGAAGGACCTAAGAAAATTTGCACAGGCGGCCAATGTAGCGAATACGCTCAATGGAGGTATGGCTAAGCCTAAGGTTATCTTTTCGAAAGAAAGAGACCACTACCGCATGACACTTCGTATTGCGGGTACCGATGAGCGGTCTTTTAGTTTAGAGATCATCAATCAAGCAGTATATATTTTCCTCCTTGCAGAACAACGTGACGGTGATGTTCAGGCATTGTCGTTTCCAGTCGAGGTGTTACCCATTCCTACGGATGTTGATTTTCACAACATCAGCGCATATTTTGAAGGAACCACGCTGAATGTGGTGCTGCCGTTTAACGAATTGGCTAACGGCTACCGAAAAGGAATTGAGATTATGAAATAGTGTCGGGGTGACTGGCCAAAATTGAAGCCAGAACTTCAACGGATCTTTCAGCTTTCCACTTGCCGACAACCTTCGTCAGTTCGGCGAGCTTCTTTTCCGTAGGTTCTATTTCCATGGCTTTGGAAAGTTTCTTCTTTTCCGTAGCTGTGAGACTGATAGTTATACGTTCCTCGCTTTTGGACGAGGACTGTTCGCCTTTAGATAGACCGTACAGTTCCACTTCATCTTTTGCATTTTCCAGCAGCTCCTTGCCCATCAGTTTGCAAGTTGCGACCGGATTATATTTTGCGGTAGCATCTCGCAAGGCCCAACTGCTGTAGTCGACTTTTAAGGCTTTAATCTGTGCTATCGAGGGATGACCAGCGCCGAACAGCATTTCCAGCATCGACTGAGCGCCACTCTTCCAGGCCTCAAGGTCAAAAGGTTCTGCATCGAGTTTCTGGATTTGCTTATCGATAATTTGAATAGCTTTTTTCGAGGAAGTCATTGATCATCAGTTTTGTAGATGTTGAGTACTTGTAGGTTGGTGTTCAGCATAGTGATAAGTCCATCCTGTTCAGGATATAGTCTTCTATTGACCTGCACACCGCTCCACAAGGTGACGAGATGCAGCCCGACCTGCTGGGTGGGTGTTTGAGGGTCAATCTGACCTTTCTGTTTGGCAATATTGAGATGTTTGATAAACAGCTCTTGCACATTTCGCAGCTTGTGAGCTGCCATTTCCTTGAGCGAAGGGTCAATAAACGCAAGCTCTGAAACACTGTTGACCAAGAGACACCCTTTATTGATATTGTCCTGGTCGTCTGCGCAGATCAAGGCACGAAATATTTCCTGAATCGACACTATTGGTTCCTGAGAAAAACGAAGTTGGCCTTCAAGGTAGTCTAGTAGCTGCTGGCTGTAGAGCTCCAGCACTCTTATGAATAGTTCTTTTTTGCTACCAAAGCTGTAATAGAGACTCCCCTTATTCAATCCCATCGCTTTCAGCAACTTTTGCATGGAGGCCCCTTCGTATCCGTATTTCCAAAACACCTCCATAGCTTGCCCTAGCGCAACTTCCTCTTTGAATATTTTTTTTCTACCGGCCATTCTTTACTTATAGGTCAATTTTTGAAACGGTTTGATTCCTTTAGTGTTTCACTTTTTTTATGAAATTTACCCACGAGCGGGGTTTAAAAGTCCAGTTTCTTGTATCGAAGATATTAATTTTGACCCATTATTATCTCAGGGCATTTGCTCCGGGATAGTTGATCACTTCATTTTATTAGAGCAGCATGCGACAAAGATTATTAAGGGCGGGAGCAGATGAATTATCCTATGAAATTCGGGGGATTGTTCGCAAGGCGGAGCAGCTACAAGAGTTAGGCTATGAGATTCTTTGGGAGAATATTGGCGACCCTATTCAGAAACATCAGCGGCTACCACAATGGATGAAAACCATTTTGACCGACCTACTCAATGAAGACGATACATATTCTTACAGTCATTCCAAGGGCGTATTGGCAACCAGAGCATTTTTGGCCGACCGGACCAATAGAATGAATGGAGTTCAGATCAAACCGGAGGATATTACCTTCTTTAATGGATTGGGTGATGCTATTGCCAAAATGTACCAATACCTGTTACCAACTTCTCGGGTCATTGGACCATCCCCTGCTTATTCGACGCATTCGTCTGCTGAGGCGGCCCATGCGAACCACCACCCGATCACCTACAAGCTCGATCCCAAAAACTCCTGGTATCCGGACATGGAGGATTTGTACAATAAGGTCAAGTACAACCCGAGCATTGTGGGAATGTTGATCATCAACCCCGATAACCCGACAGGAATGGTCTATCCTCGGGAGATACTTGAGGAGATGGTCAATATCGCGAGGGAGTTTGACCTCTTTATCATCAGCGATGAGATCTATCAGCATATAGTTTATAATGGAGCGACCGCCACAGCCTTGGCTGAGATCATTGGTGACCTACCGGGAATAGCGCTCAAGGGTATCTCCAAAGAAATACCATGGCCAGGCGCACGCTGCGGATGGGCAGAATATTACAATAGAAAGCACGATAGTGAATTTGACCGCTTGTGTCAGACACTGGACAATGCCAAAATGATCGAGGTGAGTAGCACCAAACTACCCCAAGTGGCCATCCCTAAATTGCTCGGTCATGAGAAATACCCTTCGTTTAGACTAGAGCTTAATGAGCGAATAGGAAAAAGGAGCCAGCTAATTACCGATATTCTGGGTAACCTGCCGCAGATAGAGTTTAATCCAACCAACGGCGCATTCTACAACACCATTATATTCAAAGCAGGTGTACTGAAACCTGGTCAGACGATGAAGGTTAATGATCAAAGAGTGAGTGCTTTGTTGGATACATGGCTGAATGAACCCACGGTCGCGCTGGACAAAAGGTTCGTCTACTATTTACTGGCGGCCAAGAATGTGTGCGTGGTGCCGATCTCCTCATTCTGCTCTGACCTCCTGGGTTTCCGCGTCACTCTCCTTGAAGAGGATGAGCAGATGCTTCAGGAAACTTTCAGCAGAATCAAAGAGGGGATATTGGAATATACAGGCTGAGCGTTTTTGCAAAAGAGACACTGCGCAATATCATGTCGAAAGTCATATTTTGTACATCCAAATGTTCATTTTACAAGCTTCATGCTGGTGTACTTTTGCTGCATAGCAGTTACAGCACATGAAGACGAACTGGAAACTTTGGGTATCAATTCTGGTACCGATTATTATACTTCTAATACCCGTAGAGTCATTCGGAATCGAAGGTCTTGACATTATCCAGCGGCGAGTTATTGCCCTTTTCTTTTTGGCGGCCCTGCTGTGGATACTGGAGCCAATTCCTATTTATGCGACCTCTTTGATCATCATAGTTTTAGAGCTTATAACTATGTCGACCTCCGGGCTTGCGCCGTTGATCGCGGGTGCTGGTACGACGAGCTTTGGTGAGTTGATTCCATACCAGACTATCATGGCCACTTTTGCCTCACCGATCATTATGCTTTTCCTTGGGGGCTTTTTCCTGGCCATGGCCGCTACCAAATACAGGCTTGATCAAAATCTGGCGAGAGTGCTACTCAAGCCCTTTGGTACCAATCCAAAATATTTGATGTTGGGCATCATGGCCATTACTGCTACTTTCTCCATGTTCATGAGTAATACAGCCACTACCGCAATGATGCTCTCACTGCTGGTCCCAGTCTTAGCAGCATTTGACAAGGGAGATGCTGGCAAAATTGGGCTGGCGCTGGCCATACCCTTTGCCGCGAATATTGGAGGTATTGCCACGCCCATCGGCACACCTCCCAATGCAATAGCTTTAAAATACCTGACTGGGGCAGACAACATTACATTCGGCTCATGGATGGTTTTTGGTTTGCCTTACGTAGTGGTGATGCTTTTTGTGGTATGGGTACTCTTGATGTGGTTCTATCCATCTACCACTTCAGCGGTGAATCTGAATATCAAAGGTCAGTTTTTAAGGTCATCAAAAGCATACATCGTCTATGTGACCTTTGGCTTAACCATACTACTATGGCTGTTCGACTTCCTTCATGGTATGAACGCCTACGTTGTTGGTCTTATTCCGGTAGGTGTGTTTCTAGCAACGAGTATTATCACCAAAGAAGACCTAAAAAAACTCAGCTGGGATGTGCTCTGGCTGGTGTCCGGTGGTATCGCTCTCGGATTGGCTTTGGACAAGACTGGATTAGCGTCCAACCTGATCAATAATATCGCTTTCGATGAGCTTTCACCCTACCTCATTGTGGTAGCAGCGACAGTGTTAGCGACACTCATGGCGAACTTCATGTCTAATACCGCTACCGCGAACTTGCTATTACCCATCATAGCAGCCCTTGGAACGGCACTACCTGCTTTAGAAGGGTTAGGAGGAAGCAAGATGCTTATACTCTCAGTGGCCATGGCGGCATCATTGGGTATGGCACTACCGATTTCCACCCCTCCCAATGCATTGGCGCATGCCACAGGTCTAATCAAGACAGAAGACATGACCAAGGTAGGTGTGCTGGTCGGCCTGATAGGCCTTATAGGAATCTATGCGCTGATGTTTGCTCTGAAAATCACTAACTTCTTCTGATGCCAGCGGAATCTAGAATCGGCGGATTGCTTCAGGAGTATTTCAATGACCCCTCCAAGCAACTGATCCTCAAAAAAGATGAGGTGTTGATGGATCAGGGCGAACCCAATATGCGCCTTTACCTGATTCAGGAGGGCACATTGACTGGGAACGTCCGTGACGAAGATGAAAACTATTACGAACTCTTTCGTAGTACAAAAGGAATGTTTGTAGGCGTCTACAGTTTCTTCTCAAGGACATATATAAGCGCTACCCGCATCATCGCTCAGACGGATTGTCAATTGGCGTATATTGAAACGGACGGCCTGATTGTGGCGGATCATGGGAAGTATCAAAAAGCGCTGGAAGATGCCCTACAGGTGGTTGTGCACGAACTTTCCGCTCGCCAGCAACTTGCGCATGAGGTCTCGATTCAGAATCGGAATACTACGAACAGGCTCTTTGAAGCAGATAAAATGGCAACATTGGGTCAGATGGCTGCCGGCCTGGCCCATGAGCTGAACAATGCCATTATGGTACTTGAGAGAAATACGGACTGGATTTCAGGTCGAATAGAGGAGCTTATCGCTGAGCGAGTACCACAATATCAGAAATACTACAAATCCGGAACGGAGAGTGCCATTCCCTTGCCGACTACAGAGGTGCGTGAACGTGCCGGAGAACTTCAGAAAAAGCGAAAACTAGATAGAAGCCTGGCCAAAAAGCTCGCTCGCACAGGGCTGCCAATCGATCAGATCCTATCGGAAAACGATACAGAGCTAACCAACCTCGCACAATATTGGGAACTCGGAAAGGCCTTTAATGACATGCAGTTGGCCGCACAGCATGCGATCCATGTGGTCAAGTCTGTAAAGCAGCTTGGTGCGAATCGCTCGGATCGGCAAGACGGACTCCAGATCAACGAGACGATCCGAGAGGCCATGGGCATCCTTACCTCTCCATTGCGCACAATCAACGTACAAACTGAATTTGATGAATTACCCATGATTTATGGTAATAGCGGGGAGTTTGTACAGGTGTGGATCAACATTATTAAGAATGCGTGTGAGGCAATGCAGCAGGCCGGGACCCCCGAACCGACATTACTTGTGGTAACGAAAAAGAGGAAAAAGGATATTCGAATCATCCTTAGAGACAATGGGCCAGGCATCCCCAAGCACATCAAGGCCAAAATTTTTCAACCGAGCTTTACTACAAAAGTCGGTGGGCTCTCGTTTGGGTTGGGCTTAGGCCTTTCTATTGTGCAGCGATTGATCACTAGCTATGAAGGAAAGATAACAGTCAAAAGTCAACCCGGAGAAACCTCCTTTATCATTGAAATCCCCTACGATTATGGAAAAGATTAACATTATATGTGTTGACGACCAGCGCACGGTGTTGTCCTCTTTGATGACTGACCTGGAGTCATTTGAGCGATATTATACCATCGAAGAATGCGAGTCGGCGGATGAGGCTTGGGAGCTACTGGATGAAATGGATAGCAATGGAGAACTGATTGCCCTGATCATATCGGATCACGTCATGCCGGGTAAGACAGGCGTTGATTTCCTGATTGAGGTAAATGATGATGGTCGATTTGATGGCACGAAGAAGATGCTTTTGACCGGATTGGCGACACATCAGGATACCATTACAGCTATCAACAAGGCCAACATCGACCAATACCTGGAGAAGCCATATAAGCCAGAGGCACTTCATGATGCAGTGAAGAAGCTTACGACAGCATTCTTGTTCGAGCAGGGGATACCCTATCAGGACTTCACAGAAGTGCTGGACCAGCAGACCCTACTCGACAAAATGCGCCAAAGTAGCTTTTAGTGTCAGAGACCTGACCAAAGTTTTGATCCAAACTGAACAAATGATCGTTGTATCGATTGAGTTAAAAAACCAACAGATATGAAAGCAATTTGGAACGGACAGGTCTTAGCAGAAAGTGATGACACAGTAGTGGTCGAAGGCAATCACTATTTTCCACCACAGTCGATCAATAGGGACCTATTTGAGGAATCAGGCACGCATACAGTCTGCCCGTGGAAGGGCACAGCGAGTTACTACACGCTCGATGTAGAGGGACAGAAGAATAAAGATGCCGCTTGGTACTATCCTGAGACCAGCGAACTCGCAAAAAACATCAAAGGATATGTAGCCTTTTGGAAAGGTGTAGAGGTTTCAAAGTAGACCCTCTAAATATCCAGTGCACGAATCAGCCGCTTAAAATCTAATGCATCATTATATACATTGGGCGCGATGCGGATGGCGCTACCGCGAACAGAAACACTTACCTTGTTAGCCTTGAGCGACTTCTCAAGTTTCTCGAGGCTATGCTCAGCACCGAGCCTTATTCCAAAGAGGTGAGCGCTTCGGTATTCCTCTTGCTCCATGTGGTACCCTAATGATTTTATTTCTTCGAGAAAAGGAGCAGACAAGTTTTTGCAATAGCCCTGAATATTATCTACTCCCCATCTTCTGATCTGCTTTACTGCTTGTAGCATCATCGGAAGCAACACAAAATTGCTATGCTCTCCGACCTCATAGCGCAAAGCACCAGGTTGATAGCTCTCCTGATAGTTAACCAGATTAGCGAAATTCTCGCTCTCAAACCGATTGATCCAGTTGTCCTCGACCGGGGCACCATCATCAAAGGCTGGGCCGTAGTAAGCCAAGCCGATGCTGTAAGGCCCCATGAGCCATTTGTATCCAGCGCAGACTAGTGCATCAGGCTCAAACTCCTGAATATCAAAAGGTAGTGCACCTACGGACTGTGTGCCATCGATCACCATCAGAGCCCTGACTTCTTTGGTTTTTGCGCGAATAGCCGTCAAGTCAAACCGGGTACCGTCTGCCCAGTGTACATGTCCGAGCGCGATGAGTTTTGTGCTACTATCAATTGCCGACAGGATATCTGCATTCCACTGTGCACCACGGGACTCATTTCCGGTAGGCGGCTCGATGATCTGTAGTGTAGCGCCAGCGGCCTTACAAGCGGCCATCCATGGATAGACATTGCTGGGAAACTGCTCTCCGATGACGATGATTTTATCACCTTTCTTCAACTTTACGTTGTTGGCAACATTGGCCATGCCGTACGATACCGATGGGATCACCACGATTCGATTAGGATCAGGAGCATTAATCACCTCCGCATACATCGCCCGCAGCGTCTCGGTATCATGGAAGAAGTCGTCTGGTCCTACCTGATAAGGCTTGCGCTTCATTTGTATGCCTTTGATGCCCGCCTTCTCCACTTTTTTCATCATGGGCGACATGTACGCACAGTTGAGGTAAGCGATTTTTCTGGGGAGCATAAACTTAGCGCGCTGACATTTCATCTTGAGGGAGGTTTGTAGAACGGCTAACTTATTACAAATTCAATTTGAGTTGGAATGATTCACTGAATATTACGAGATCGGCATAAGGTATACCCTATGACCTATCAAGCTCGTGACATTTTCTTTTCCCTACCGGAATGGCTTAATCTTGTACTCAATGACACGACGATGGCACAAACTGTTTGACAACTGGGAAGCTGCTGAGAAGGCTATACCCGAAGCTGGTATACGCCGAGCCACTGTGGATGGAATGAAAGTGAGCCTTATCCGCTATCAACAAGAACTGTGGGCCGTCAACGACCAATGCCCTCATATGAAAGCTTCACTCGGTGACGGACGACTTAATGGCTTTGGTGAAATTATCTGCCCACTCCACTATTATCGATTCAAGCTCTCCAATGGTCAAGAAGCGGAGAACAGATGCGATGATTTGGAGGTTTACGCCATCGAGACCCGCCAGGATGGAATCTACATTGGCACGTACTAGTCCCTGGAGATTACCAAATAGTGAACTCATCAAAAAGAGATTGTTCGTGCTCGCACTTTTGTTAACATTTGCACTATGAGTGAAGAAAAGATCCCCAGCCTAAGCGATATCAAACGTGCGCATCAGCGTATCAGTAGTTACATCATTCACACACCCGTCCTGACTTCTCACAGTGTGGATGAGATAGCTGGCGCGAAAATTTTCTTCAAGTGTGAAAACTTCCAGAAGATTGGCGCCTTCAAAATGCGCGGGGCGACAAACGTCATCATGTCCTATCGTCCTGAAGAGCGTGTGAATGGCTTTGCAACACACAGCTCCGGCAACCACGCCCAGGCGGTAGCACTCGCTTCGAAACTGGCAGGTACCAAAGCGTATATTGTCATGCCAAAGAATGCGCCGGAAGTCAAGAAAAAAGCAGTCGCTGGCTATGGGGCTGAGATAATTTTTTGTGAGCCCAATGAAAAGGCGCGGCAAGCGACTTGTGATAAGGTGGTAGCTAAAACTGGCGCCATATTCGTGCATCCCTTTGATAACTATGGCATAATCGCAGGTCAGGCGACTGCAGCTAAAGAGTTTATCGAGGAGTATCCAGACCTGGATATCATGATGACACCCGTAGGTGGAGGAGGCCTTGCAGCTGGTACCGCCCTAGCGGTAAATTATTTGAGTCCCAACACAGACGTTATTCTCGCAGAACCAGAAAATGCCAATGATGCTTGGGAGTCTTTCACCAAAGGCAAATTGATACCTGTCAAAAACCCCGATACTATTGCTGACGGATTAAAGACCTCCCTTGGCGTGCGCAACTTTGAGATCATCAAAGAGCATGCGAAAGCAATCTACACGGTGAGCGAGCAGGAAATCATTGATGCCATGCGCATGATCTGGGAGCGGATGAAGATCATTATCGAGCCTTCATGCGCGGTACCCGTAGCTGCCGTACTTAAGCACCCAAAGGTATTTGCTGGTAAGAAGGTCGGTATCATCATCACCGGGGGCAATGTCGATTTGGGGAATCTGCCTTTTAAGTGAGGAATGACCCTGCGCTAAGCACCACGAAGCTGAAACGTTTAGCCACACTCGCCCTCCACCCAGGAAGTCACCCCATTGTTCTCAGCTGCACAGACATTGCTGTAGGTCTTGCCATCACAGCCACAGACAGGAGTGTAATCCATTGTACAAATGGCGGTCGGGTTGATTTTGCTTTGATCGATGCACTCAGTTAAGTCATCCTTCTTGCAACCGGCAGCCATTAAGAGGAGCATTGTGATAACCAGTAGTCCTTTCATAGTAATTCTTTGTGTCTGAAGCAGTCAACTGTATGGTCATTGACCATGCCGATAGCCTGCATATGTGCATAGATGATCGTGCTGCCCACGAACTTGAAGCCTCGCTTTTTCAAGTCTTTGCTCAGCTTATCAGAAATAAATGTGGTAACGGGCACCTCGGACATAGACCTCCAATGGTTGATGATTGGCGTTCCATCGACAAAAGACCAGATGTACTTGTCGAAAGTACCGAACTCCTTTTGCACCTCCAGAAATCGCTGGGCGTTAGTCACCGCAGAGCGTACCTTCAGCTTGTTGCGAATAATTCGAGGGTTGAGCAGCGCACCCTCAATTTGAGATTCGGTAAACCTGGCCACCTCCACCGGATCGAAATCTGCAAAAACTTCACGGTAGCCTTCTCTTTTGTTGAGTATTGTGCTCCAACTTAGACCCGCTTGAGCACCTTCCAGGATGAGAAACTCATAATGCCGCTTTTCATCGTGAACAGGCACCCCCCATTCTTTGTCATGGTACTGATAGTAGAGATCAAACGTATTCTCCACCCACCCACATCGCTTTGGCTCACTCATTCGCTAGATATTTATCAAGTTGATCAACAGTCGCTATCAGGAAGTTAGTCACCTGCCAATAAAAAGAGAAATTGGTGCGCTCAAAGGTGTCCGTAGGCTGGTGATAATGTGGATGATCCTCTACGCCAAAGTATAAATAAGGCACCCCTTTGGAATAAAACGGGCCGTGATCTGATGAGTAGGTCCAGTCTTGATCTCTTGTTTTGGCTTTATCATGTCCAAACTTTACCGAAAGACTCTCGAACCCTTTCGCTGCGGCCTGTACCGAGGGCTTCAATTTCGGTTGGTGAGAAGTTCCTGAAGCAAAGATTTCGTTTTTAGCATTCTTGCTCACCATGTCCATATTCAGGATTAGGTCTATCTTTTTTAGTGGCACTGGTGGGTGGTTGACCCAATGCTCTGCGCCTAGCAAGCCCAGTTCTTCCATGTCAAAGGCAATGAATATCAATGAATGCTCCAGAGTATTATCTGCATAGTAGTGGGCAATTTCCAGCATGGTTGCTACGCCGGAGGCATTATCATCACAGCCATAGTAAAGACCACCTTCTGTTTCACCCAGATGGTCATAATGGGCAGTGACAAGCATGTAGCGATCAGTTTTGCCGCGGATCATCCCGTGTATATTGTGCAGCCTGAGCCCATTAGGGGCATGGGAGCTTTGAAGAAAACTCTCTCCGACAGGTTGCAAACCGATACTCTTAAACTCATCAAGAATAAAATCTAGCGCCCATCGGTGGCCCTCTGTGCCAGGTTTGCGACCTCCCGCCACTTCAGTGCAGAGTTGTTTCAACGTCGAGAGCAATCTGGTCGAATCACTTTGCGCTAGCGTAAGGCTACATGGGTACAGCCCAATGAAAATCAGGACGCTAAAGACGCGGAGGAAATATTTATTGATAAATTTAGACACTTAAATAATAGAGATTTTCGTTCATCGAAGGATATGCCTCACCCGCAATTTACCCACAAAGTGGGATTTAAAAACCTCAACCCGAGTACCTGTAACCAACAAATTTTTGTGGACGACTCATACCACTTTGGCTCGAAGTTATTGATCAAAATAAGCCTCTTTCTATTTTTACTTTTCCCCATCCTGCTTTCAGCTCAGGAGATGGTGTTTTTGGAAGACTATGGAGGCGCCTATTTACAAAGGGATCAACAGTTACCCGAAACATTGATCTCTTCCCGCTCGGTGGTCATGATCAACACAGGGCCCGAGCAATTGATCTCCGGAGAATGGAGAGAAAAGGCGATCGAGCTACATAAGTTTTTAGTCAATGTGAAAGTCGACCCTGTGGCTTATTTCTACTGGCAGGACTTCAAGGCCGGGCGTACGGCTACCGCCAATTTCACCGACATGCTCAATCAGCGGAACATTCAAAATGTGATACTGTTCGACTACTTTCCGGATACGGCCGCTACTGACTTTGCCATCAAGATTACCGCATATGACACTGAAAAAAGCCCCTTCGCAAATGGTCAATCGGCCTGGATGATAGAAGGTCACGAGCTTCGGGATATGGTGCGTATCCTTGGCCAGGACATACTAAGGGCGGATATGCCTTTCCAGAATTTCCTGATCGCCGACTTCCCTGAGTTCTTTGACGACACGCAATTGTTGGAAAAGCGTCGTTTCCCCGTTTATTCGACAGACATCCGTATTGAGAAGCTTGCCATTCCACTATTTGATTCTATTGAAGTGAAGAACCCTGAGTCAGTCCCTCAAAATATAATGCGAGAGATTAATGCTTATAATAGGAAGGTGGCCAGCAACAACCGAGAGTTGAGACAACTCATGTCTACTTATCCATACAAATACGATCTTGTTCCCTATCGCGAAGATGGCAGGTTTTATTTTTCCAATGGCTTTCAGTTTTTGCTGATGGGTGTACATGCTCGGGGCAAGACGCTGCGCAAGATGCTCGACTATGAGCTATCGCGAAATGAGACACACTACATTAGTATCCATACTGTTGATGGTAAGCCCATCGCAAACAAGTTTCCCGCAGATCAGCCAGTGCACAAATACTACATCCAGCACACCATCAGCGGTAATGTATACCTCGGCGATGAGTGGGATGCGGGAGCGACCTGGCAAGAGGGCTTGAGAAACTACATCGACAACAACCTAGCTGCAGCTAAACGCTAGTATAGCTCTGAATTCAGCGTAGGAGTAAGAGCAAGCAATACAGCCTGTTTATAGTATTCCGCCCGGTCAAGAATCCCGTTGGTTAATATTCCGACCGCTCCATCCTTTTGTTTTGAGTTATCACGCCTGAATACCTGATCATCAGCATGTCCCAGCTCTACACCATGACGAACCAGTTCAGCAATTTTTTGCGGTAGCTCAAAAGTAGACGTCCTAGCCTTGCCCACCTTACCATCAGATAATATCACGACCCAAGCAAAGGCCGTCATTACCTTGCCATCATCAGAGACCCCACCCTCAATTCCAATGTGAAAATCACCATGATCACGCTTTTGGGCGTTCGATGCGCGATTGATTGCACCTTGCAGCGTTTCGGCATCTGTCATTGGCTGATCGCCAACCCCTGAGGAGACGCTCACTCCTTCGAATACAAAATCATCCAAAGGAAAGGCTATTGTCAGCACTTCTCGTACACAGTTGATCTTAACAGGGTTTTTTGAGGCGACAATCACTTTTTTCATTTGAGTGTTGATCTTATGGAATTCTGGTGATTATAATCTCACCAGATTAGTTCTGTCTAAATTAAATTCGATGATCAATAACAATTGGCTTTCCAAGCGATTATTTCCTATATGACCACAGCGTCCACTCAAGTCACCACAGTAGCGATCTATAAGTTTTCCGAGTATAAGTATTGGGCGTTCACCCAAATGCAATTGGGATACCGGGAGCTGGCTAAGGTCGAGGGGCTTCAGTTTCACAAAATACTGGGAACAGGTGCTGGCAATGGCTTTAGTATCTACCCGAACTTTGGGCAATATGCGATGCTTTGTGTCTGGCGGGATGAAGATGCAGCGAGAGCGTTTTTTGCGGATAACCCATTTCAGGATGTATATGCAGAGAGGTCTGCCGATAGACAGGTTTTCCTTTTGAGGCCTGTGCACGGCCATGGGTTGTGGGATGGGGTTGAACCATTTACCTATCAGGAACCAATAGAAAAGGCCAGGCCTTGGGCTGTGGTCACTCGCGCTACTATCAGTTTCAAAAGGCTATTGGAGTTTTGGAGGCATGTGCCTTCTGTGAGTAAATCCATTGAAAATCAACCTGGCCTCAGGCTTTCAGTAGGGATAGGAGAATGGCCGCTGGTGCAGCAAGCGACTTTTAGTATTTGGAATAGCCTCGATGATATGAAGGCTTATGCCTACAAAAGCAGGCAACACAAAGAAGTCATCACCAAGACCAGAGACCGTCAGTGGTACAGCGAAGAGCTATTCGCCCGCTTTCAGGTAATGGATGAACTCTAATCACCCATGGGTAGAGGTGCCGGTAAATTTGGAGAATGTGCAATGTGCGAAAGGGAAAAGCCGCTGACATTTCACCATTTGATACCCCGTACTACACGCACCAACAAATGGTTCAAAAAGAATTTTGAAAGAGCGGCTTTTGATGAAGGCATTGACATATGCAAGGACTGCCACTTGTTCATTCACAAGCACTATGGTGAAAAGCACTTGGGTAGGGAGCTCAACAGTCTTGAAAAGCTATTGAGCGATCCTGTTATTTTCAAATTTGTCCAGTGGGTCAGAAAACGTTAGATTTCTTCTATGCGCATTTACCAACAACCTCTCGATGAACAAACATTATGGAATCACCTTCAGAATGGTGATTTTGAACGAGCAATTGAAGTGGTTGATTGGTATTACTCTCAAACCAACCCTGAAGGTTTTGACGATCCGAAAGGAATAACTAAAGCAATTGAATTAACTCCAATTGATGAAAAGATTGATTGTTTAGGGCTTCCGATAATAGTCAGAAAAGGCTCTAAACCTCCTTTAATGTTGCTCTATTTTATTACAGGAGGATTTCTCTTATTTGGTGTATTGTCAATTTATGTGGATTCATTTATTGTGATGTACGTTCCGTGCTTTCTATTAGCGCCTTTTTCAATTCCAGCAGTTATTGATCTTTTAGATAAAAGAGCACAAATCATTCTCACGGAAGAGCATATCGAATTTCGAAAATCTAAAAAAGAGCCAATAAGATGGGATAATGTTCTTACAACTTATCACTATTATCGAAATCTCGGACTAGGGGCTCATTTTGTAAAAATCTACAGAAAGAATGCGGTAAAGCCTGAATCCTTCTATATCAATTACCTAGAATACAAGCCAAATGACATAATATATCTCATTAACAAGTTCAAAAAGTAAAACGAAAATCGAACAAGGCTACCGACTCTATTCGAAAGTGCTTTCTAGCAGGTTTCAGTACAACTTGACAGGGCATCTGCCCTAGGAAATGATAGTGATTTCTACTGCGAGTGGAGCGCAGATGTTTTTATCTTTCTGAACGTTCAACCACTTTGAACCGTTGTGAGTCTCGGAAGATTTCACTCTTACAAGCTGTGGGCATAAAACGGATAGTTTGTGTCAGACTTTTTGAATTAGCCTTTCAAGCTCTCCAATTACACTTTTTGAAGAATCTACAACTTTCACTCTGAGTGCCCTCAATCCGCTCACGCCCTGCAGCTCTTCCAACTCCAGATGCTCTATACCATCCTCAAGATAACCTTTGCTGTGTAGGTACTCCAGGTATTGAGTGTACTCTACAGCGTCCTTTTCCTGACTGTAAACAATGGCTATTTTGCCGGGCTGAGTCAGGCGTTCGTCGGTATTCCTGATCAGCGCTTTGTCAATTCGCTTTTTGACAATCTCATAGCGAATGTTGTACGCGCCATCTACGTCAAACTGCTTTTCATCCATCCTAAACTTAATGGCCAGAGGCGAACTATGTACAAGTATGAGATGGGTAGTTTCAAGCGGCAAGCTCAACTCAGGTATGATCCTGGACGTTTGCCGCGCAATTTCGCAAGTCGTAATCAACTGCCAGAGACGTAAATTTCTAAGGTAAAAGTCATCAAACTTCTGTGTCTCCGCCAGGGCCTCACCGATGTAGATGTTGTACTCTACGCCATCGGTTTTATACTTTTCAAAAAAGTGAGGATGCATCTTTTGTGCGATTTCTTCCTCTCGGTCGATGATTGCGCCCACGGCATCATTAATCTGAGTCAGGCTCTCCTCGAACGCCTTTCTTGATTCATATACAACGTTGAGTTTCGGATCCAACTCATTCCAGTAGGCAGATGTCACAGCCTTGAAGTCCGGATGGTTTTCCTCCAGATTGCGCAAGATGGGCTCCACCTCTTCTCTCAGAAAATCCAGGGCGGCTACTTCGTCTCCTGTCAGTAAGCCCCTTTTGATCTTGGCAATTTGCTTATCCAGTCGGTATTGCACCTCATTGATTACCGGAAGCTGATTGATCTCAAAACCCTTGTCGAGCACTTTGCTTGCCAGGCGTAGTTGCTTCCGTAGATCCGAAAGAATAGCCTTATTCCGTTCGGTGCTGGAGTTACGAATGTCAGAAGCTCCGTAAAGTGGATATACATTTTCAAAAACAATCTGAGAAGGCTCAGGCGACTCTCCCTGCTCCTCTTTTTCTAAATAGTCGTACGCGGCGTTGATAAACTTCCATTCCACGGTAGGGTGGATAGAGGTATATTTTTCTTTGATGACAGCCTGCACCCTACTTTCTAGTTCTTCTGCACTTCGTTTTACCGCTACCGCGAATAAGGGTAATATCTCTTCGACTTTGGATACCGCGAACATATTGAGGTCCCCGGCCTTGGGGCTACCCAGCTCTAACATGCCGATAAATTCATTATCATAAAATAGCGGGGCAAGTACAAGATTCATGATACCTTCAGCCATGAGAATCTCTTCAAAACCACCCATATCTTCTGATTTCGATAGGTCTTCTATGATTCTGGCCTTCTTGTTAGCCGAAAAATAGTCGTACATCTCTCCCTGAGCGTTTTCACAGACCAGGCCTTCACCTGCATCCATTACGATACTGCGGCAAACCTTTTTGCCAAAATTGACAAATGAACGCTTGTTCTTTTGGTAGCCAGAGATACCAAGCGTCAGATTATTAATTTGCAGTAAAGACTGAAGTTTCGCCTGAAGGGCGACAAAGCTCTCCTGCTGGACGATACTATCTTTCTTAAGAAGGAGCTCTTTTATAGAAGAAACCACTTCCTGTCTCGTGACGTCCACCATGCTATACATAGCAAACCCGCGAAATTCGAACAGATGTGGAGGCAGATGCTCCTTCCAGACATCCACGTTAAAAAGATTGTCAATCAGGTACTTTATTGTTTCATCTGATAATTCCGGTAGGTCACCGTGTAGTACTGTCTCGCAAAATCTTGGATTGATTTCTACCTTGTAGTACTTTCTCAGCCGGGTCTTTTCATCAGTGATTTCAGCGATGATTGGCCGGTCGAGGTTCAGCGAAACACCATAAAACTGCTCCATTACGGTTGCATAGGCGTACATCGTCTTACTTTCGTACATCTCCTGGAGATCCATGTTCTTAAGCATGCCCATGAAAGACCCTGCACGATCCATGATTTTTTGCATAGGCCGAGTGAGGTAGAAGATATTCATGCCATAAGGCTCTACGGCTGCTGTAAGAATATCGTCCACCAGCGCCTGTGGTACCAATGCCGACATGAGCATGTTGACAAGGTCTTGGTGATTGTCAAGTATCGCCGGATTCTCTATTGGGTTAAAAAGCTCTGGGGCCTCCTCCAGCTGCCTCACAATTTCCTTGGCATGTCCTGCGATAAACAGGTTAGGGTCGTTCGTTTTCGCTTGCCAATATCCAATGATATTGCTCAGACTCAAGCTTGTTTTGAACGGGAATCTATATTCTGGCGGTAGAAGTTCTTCACTCATATGTTGAAAATTACGGCGTAAGTCCAATAAGTACGTATATTCCGGTCATTTAGTTCAATATCAACTAGTCGATTCCAAGCATGAAATATTGTATTACAACCATCCCTAAAACATTTTTTCTAATAGTGATTGCACAGGTTGCGATCACCTTTTCGACCATGGCGCAGCGATATTTGTTGAAACCAGACCGTGTTTTTGATGGCACTGAGATCAAGGAAGGCTGGTGGGTAGCTATTCAAGACAACAAAATCGATTGGGCAGGTCCATCAAGTCAATACAAACAGCAAAAGGGCACGAAAGAAATAGACCTTTCTGGCCGTACGCTTATGCCAGGTCTGATTGAGGGCCATTCACACATCCTCCTCCACCCCTACAACGAGACTAATTGGAACGATCAGGTGCTTGTCGAGTCAGAAGCCGAGCGCGTTGCTCGTGCCGTCGTTCACTGTGAGGCATCACTCATGGCTGGTGTTACCACAATGCGAGACCTTGGGTCAGAGGGCGCAGGGTATGCAGATGTAGGTGTTAAGCAAGCGATAGAAAAGGGCGTCATTCCAGGCCCAAGATTGATTGTGGCGGGTAGAGCTATTGTGGCTACCGGCAGCTATGGCCCTAAGGGCTTTCACGATAGGGTCATGGTACCGCTGGGGGCAGAGCCTGCCGATGGGCATGATGACCTTATCAGAATCGTGCGCGATCAGATTGGAAAAGGGGCAGATGTCATTAAAGTATATGCTGACTACAGATGGGGTCCGGAAGGGCAAGCCATGCCGACCTTCAGTGAAGAGGAGCTCAGGACGATCGTAGAAGTAGCAGCCAGTAGTGGCAGGCCAGTGGTCGCCCATGCGGCTACAGCCGAAGGAATGCGTCGGGCAGTCAATGCCGGGGTATACACTATTGAGCATGGTGATGGAGGCACGGCGGAGGTTTTCGAACTCATGGCTTCCAAGGGGGTCGCGCTCTGTCCGACACTAGCCGCTGGTGACGCCATTTCTCAGTATGGAGGTTGGAACAAGGGTGTAGACCCTGACCCAGCAAGAATTGTCAATAAGAAAAAGAGTTTTAAGATGGCCTTGGACGCTGGTGTAGAGTTAGTTTTTGGTGGGGACGTAGGTGTCTTCCCTCATGGCGACAATGTGCGCGAACTGGAGATGATGGTGGATTATGGAATGTCTTCAATGGCTGTTCTTAAAGCAGCCACATCTGACAATGCTCGCCTTCTGCAAATCGAAGAAAAGCTGGGTTCGGTCAAGCCGGGTCTATTGGCAGATTTGATTGCGGTAGAGGGAACTCCCGAAACAGACATTTCGGCTTTGCGAAAAGTACGCTTTGTAATGAAAGATGGCAAAATCTATCGCCAGAACTAATATCTATTTTGGTTTTTCAAACAAGAAAAAAGCCCCCGGGGAGGGGGCTAACTAAAACCTAAACTACTTCTATTGAGGTGGGCTCTTCCTCCCGTATGTACGGAAGCTTTATTCTTAATATGCCATCTTCATAAGAGGCGTCTATGTTTTCTGCGTCTACATTATCCGGTATCCAAAGCATCTGATCTACACTTTCCCAATGAAGCTCTTTCACCAGGTACTCGTCCTTTAAGCGACCCTCTGCAAACTCAGCTTTTACTCTTACGTGAGTTCCTTCATGGCTGACCGTTATTTCTTCCTTCTTAAACCCCGGCATCACCACTTCGAGCAGATAAATGTCTTTTTGCTGCTTTATATTGACAGGTGGCATGTGCTTTACCTTATAGCTGCCGAAAGCATCCTGTCCCATAAAATGCTGACCATCGAAGTAGTCATTGAACCTATTCCCAATTCTGTGAAATACATTCTGTGAAGGTGTTCTTCTTTCAAACATGGTAGGCCTCCTTTCCGGGCTTGTTAGTATGTGCACAATGTATCAACTGGAAAGTTCCAACACAATGAGCATTCTCAAATGTGACTCATGATTATTGTCAGTACTACATTAAATATCTAGATTGGATCAATGCACAATACTGAGCATGAGATCATTATTATTGGTGCAGGCCCTGCCGGGCTGGCGATTGCTGGAAGGCTCAAGGATGCAGGTATCGACAGTCTAATTCTTGAGCAGTCCTCCAAGGTAGGGAGCTCATGGGCCAATCACTATGATCGGTTGCACCTGCATACGGTCAAGCAATACTCACATCTCCCACATTTCCCCTTACCAGAAAAATGGCCGCAGTATATCTCAAAGGATCAGCTCATAGACCATCTAAAGGCTTATGTTAAACGATTTAACCTGTCGGTAAAATTTAATCAAAAAGTGGATGCAGTATTGGCAGAGGGGGATAAATGGAAGGTGATTACCGCTTCCAGTGAGCAATTCCTTACCAACAGGGTAGTCGTCAGTACTGGTTTTAACAGAGTGCCCGTCGTTCCAAAGTGGATCGGTGAAGAGGTTTTTAGAGGCTCGATTATTCACAGCAGAGACTATCGAAATGCGAAACCCTATCATGGCAAAAAGGTACTGGTGATTGGTATGGGGAATACCGGGGCGGAAATCGCACTGGACCTTGCTGAGCAGGGGGCTAACCCTTCTATTAGCATAAGAGGACCGGTGAATATCGTGCTGCGCGACTTTCATGGACGACCAACACAAAAAACCGCCATGATGCTAAGAAAGCTACCCACCTGGCTGGGAGATAAGGTAGGTGTGCTCCTCCGCAAAATTGCGGTAGGGAATTTAAGCCGATGGGGAATAGAGACACCAACGGATCCTCCGACCGCTCAACTAAGGAAATATGGCAAGACTCCAGTGATCGACCTGGGTACTGTAGCGAAAATAAAGAATGGTGAGATATTGGTTGTCGGGGATATCAAATCCTTCACCGAAGATGGAGTTGTTCTTACATCAGGCGAGAGAGTAGAATTTGATGACATCATACTTGCTACTGGTTATCGGGCTAACCTGCCAGAATTCGTCAAAATCGATCCAACTCATTTTGACCATCGGGGAGCTCCTAAGGCCGCCTGGCTCGATCAATATCCGGGACTGTACTTTATTGGGTTCAACACCTCGTTCAGCGGGATTTTGAATGCTATTTATGAGGAGTCAGCCTTAGTCTTCCACGAAATCGAAAAGAGTCTGGCGCAGTAGTCGTGTGGCACTGTGTTAGTTTTCATGCCGCGATATAGGGACACCCACCGCACATTTTAGTCAGACATCCACCAACTATTTTTGGCACCATTAACCCAATACACAAATCCCTTCCAAGAAACCAAAAAGCCTGTCCCACACTTGATCTGGGAAGCTAAAATCTTCCCCCACCATATTTATCGTAGTATTAATTCGAGATTAGTAGCGCTTTTCGCTACCTTTCTCGAAATTTTACTAAACT
Source organism: Cyclobacteriaceae bacterium (assembly GCA_965229505.1). GTDB lineage: Bacteria > Bacteroidota > Bacteroidia > Cytophagales > Cyclobacteriaceae > UBA6059. Next base: position 1,825,210 of record OZ245881.1, on the reverse strand, counting down.
GAACGCAAGAGAATACATCACCTATTTATCCTCTATTGAGGAATATTCATTCTCATTGGAAGAGATTGAACGAAATACTGATGGTAAAGGGACCTCCTTAAAATTTGAGCTATATAGACTGGCAGAAAAAAATGAAATACTTAACCTTAGAAAAGGATTTTATCTAATCATCCCACCCAGATACTCATCTTCAGAAAAGTTGCCCATTCAATTGTATGCTGAAAAGCTATTCAAATATCTTGATCGGAAATATTATGTTGGACTATATGCTGCTGCAAAATATCACGGAGCGAGTCATCAGCAATCACAACGCGACTATCTCATTATAGAAACTCCAAAACTCAATACCATTAAAAAGAAGAGTTTTGATATTCAGTTCTTCACCACAGGAGCTTGGCCAAAGAGCAATATTGAAATCAAAAAATCGGATGCGGGAGAATTTAAGATATCCTCTCCTGCACTCACTTTTATCGATCTGATCCATCACCACACTAAAACTGGGGGACTCAATCGTATGCTGGCCTCATTAGAAGAACTCGCCGAAGAAATGCACGAAATAGATATGAAAGAGCTTACCTCTTGGTATCCTCATAAGAGCACCATTCAAAGAGCGGGGTTTTTGCTGGAAGAACTGATTGGGGAAAACACTTTAACCGACATCATCTATGAAAAGTTAAAACTGCAACCCTGCTTTCCGGTATTGCTGAGTCCCAAGAAAAGCCAAAAGCCCGGAGCGGTTGATAACAAATGGAAAGTAGATGTAAACATTAAACTGGAAAGCGATTTGTAAGCCTATGCGTAAAGCCCCATTTCATAAATGATTGCCAAACCTTACATAGCAAAATGGCAGGAACATGCTCCATGGAAAGAATTCTCCCAAATAGAACAAGATTTAATTATCAGTAGGGCGTTGGTGGAAATTTTCTCTGATGACTTTCTCAGGGAGCATCTAGCATTTAGAGGAGGTACAGCTTTACACAAACTCTACTTGCACCCAGCCCCACGATATTCTGAAGATATTGACTTAGTTCAGATCAAAGAAGGTCCCATCAAGCCAATCATGGAAAGGCTTGGTGAGGTGATCACCTTCTTTGAGGAAGACAGAAAAACGCAAAACAGAGGCCATGGAATTAAAGCACTGTACCGATTTACATCTGAATATGAAGAAATTCGGATGCGATTGAAACTTGAAATCAACTGTCGGGAACATTTCAATGTATTGGATTGGGTAGACTTTCCTTATGCAGTGCAAAGTGAATGGTTTGAAGGGAATTGTAAAATACGTACCTACAACATCAACGAACTGTTGGGTACCAAACTGCGGGCTTTGTACCAAAGAAGTAAAGGACGCGACTTGTTTGATTTGGATTATGCCAGACGCAATATGGGCATCAACATTGATGAAATCCTTGAGTGTTTTCGACAGTACATTGTGTTTGCCACTGAGAATAGACCTCCGAGCCAAAAAGAGTTTTTGCAAAACATAGAAGCGAAGGAAAATGATCCGGACTTTACAGGAGATATGGAAGCCTTATTACGGCCGGAAATAGAATACAAGCAACAAGAAGCTTTTGAATGGTTGAAAACAGAAGTAATAACAAGAATTTGAAATAAACGTCAAGACACCAGAAGCACCTGTTGAATACTGCAGCAAATACATCAATGGAGATGAACCCGTATAAACTCTCGGACTCCTAAGTCGATCAGACATAATCTCAAATCTTAATCAGGTGCTTGAAGCTATTTTGACCATCTGCATTGATGGTGACGATGTATCGACCAGGTGTCAGGCCTGAAACATTAAACTGTAAGGAGAACCTACCTCCAGGATGTGACTGCTGGTAAAGTTGCTTCATCTTCTTTCCAGACAGGTTGATAAGATCGATTACTATTCTACTTCTGGCTGCTGTAAATTCCAGTGTGGCGAGCGATCGGACGGGGTTAGGATAGAGCTTCAGCGACTGCTGCGGGACTATATCAAGTGCCGTAGTAACTTGTTCTCCAAATATGGGGAGCTGATTGAACTCGCGTAGCATGGCTTCATTTACGGTAGTGCCCTCCGTCTCAAACCACTGACTTAAAACCGAGGAGTATACTTGTCGGAAATCATGCTCCATGGATAAGTTGTCCTCGTAGGTTTCTTCGCCTGATACTTGAGCAGTTTGGCCAATAGTACCTCCCCTCACACCATTACCAAACACAAATAGTGGAGCTGATGAGCCATGGTCAGTTCCGAGACTGGCATTAGAAACGATGCGTCGACCAAACTCCGAAAAGGTCATACCTACCACCCTATCGTCAATTCCCAAATGCTCAAGGTCCTGCATGAAAGCCATTACGGCATCATTCAGGGTTTTCAGAAGTTGTGCATGCTCACCTTGCCTATGGTCGCCACTCAATACCTGAGCGTCGTGTGTATCAAAGCCTCCAAGGCTGACCATATAAATGGGCGTCTTAAGGTCTCCGGCAATGAGCCTGGAAACGACTTTCAACTGCTGAGCTAATCGATTGTCCTCGGGATATGGACGTTGGTCAGTGATTTTTTCTGCAGCATTGATGACTGATTGACCATATTTTTGAGATTGGCGTGCAATAAGCCTGATGTATTGAAGCTTATCCCCTGCTAACGTGTCAGGGGTGCTTCCTTCTTCGTTTTGGATCAACTGATAAAATGATGACACATCGTTGAGTACCATACTCATGGAAGCCGCCCTACCCTGAAAAAGAAGTGAAGAGCCTCGACCAAGCTCTACCGCTAATGGATCGGGAAAGTCCGGGTTGGGGTATTCCTCCGGGAAGCCGGGATGTATTTCTTCAAGGTACCTTCCGGACCAGCCGCTGGTAATCAACTCATCCGCATTGGAGGCACTCATCCAAATATCTGTAGATCTAAAGTGTGAGAAGTCCTGTTGAGGATAGCCTACAGATTGTATGATTTGTAGCCGATCTTCATTGTAGAGGCTGTTGAAACCTGAGAGCTCCGGATGCAACCCAAAATCAGTGCCTTCTACCGGAATGATGCTGTTTTCCGGTAGGATAACATGAGGGCGAACTTTAGTCATCGCGTCATAGCTTGACAAGGGTACCACTGTATTGAGGCCATCATTGCCACCTTCTAAAAAGATGAGGACGAGGACTTTATCTGTCTCATTACTGAGGTTGAGGAGTTTCTGAAGCGATTGAGCAGAAGTCGGGTGGTGGCCCATTGCCCCTATGAGAGATGGAATGGCTAGTCCGTGAGAGGCATGTCTTAAAAAGGATCGTCTTTTCATGGCTCACATAAGTTGAGATTCACCTAACTGTAGGAGGAGTTGAAAGGCCGGCTTTATTCGGTTGTTCAACACCGCGACATACTGCATGTCATTTTTGTTCTGGAGATATAAACTCCAGGCTGTATTCCAGTAGTCATCATTTTGTTGACCCGTGAGTAATGTACCCTTAATCTCGTCGATTTGGTCTTGAGTGAGGTCAATTCCCAGCAGCAAAGATGTCACCTCATTGATCATCAGGTTGATATCATCGGGCCTATCCAGCGTTTCTAAAAACTGTAGTAAATCGGCAGTTACCACTTGATCCTCTGACAACCAAAACCCCCAAAAAACCATTGAATCTGTCTGAACAGCACGATTGGTAATGCTATCTGTGGTAATCCAGGATTTATCAAATTGAGGGGTTTGATAGTAAGCCGGCCAACCCGCAACATTAGGAGGGTCACCTAACTCCATACCGATACTGGCCATTTGCCATAGAATGCCGCTTTGTGCTATTAGAGCTGCCGCACTGCTCTCTGTTTCCGCAGGCAGGCCAAATATTCTCCAATATGCCAGCGTGAAATCTGCAGGGTTTTTAATCTGGGCACCCATGATTTCTGGGTCAAAGAAATGCTCAGAGCCCAACAAAACGGTGAGCGCCGGGAGTATTTCGAAATCATTATCACGAATTATTTGCGCTAATGGAGCAATCACATTTTGCTCCGTTGCTTCTGAAATACTATTGTAAACAAAAAAAGAGTACATTCTTCTGGCGAGGTGCATTGCAGTTTCCTGGTTATCGAAGATCATGTCCAGCAACTCGTCCAACTCTTGAGCACCTCCTTCCCCAACTTTGCCTTCAATTAACGTATTGCCATAAAATGAAGAAAATTGCTTATCAGAATTGTCATGCAGCCATCGTTCGAAATATGATTCCGGAAAACCTTCAAACTCAAGGGTTTCCCAGCGCAAAGTCCAACCCGTAAGCACCTTAGCCGCTGATTGAACATCCTGCTCCGTGTAGTTGGAACCAGGCCCTTTACCTATACAAAAGAGTTCCTGAAGTTCCCTGGCATAGTTCTCATCTGGTGCTTCTTGATTGTTGAAGGCACCATTGAGGTAAATGAGCATGGCAGGGTTCAGCGTGAGTTCGCGGATAAGTGTTTTGAAATTACCAAGTGCATGGGTGCGGAGCATATCCAGGTACTGGTAGGAGGCTTTTGAAATGAAGATATCCCAAATCTGAATGGGTAGGAAATTGTGCCAGAAGAGAATCATTTTCTCATGAATCGTCGGTTTTTGATCGATGATTCGACGAATCCACCACGACTTTAAGCTTACATTTCTAAGGCCTTCGAACTCTTCGTTGAACGCTGCTGTGATCCACGGTTCTCCCAACGGCACATCTGGATCAGAACCCAAATCTTCCACTCCATTATAGTCGTTGACGGGTGGGGCGGGCTTAGGGTCTAACCTTAATATCTCGGAAAGGACCTCTTGAAGTGAAAGGCCCGATAGATTGTTGAGCACCTCTTTAGTACAGCCAAACTGAGTTCTCTTGATCAGGTGGGCAAGTTCCTTGGCGCCAAATGGACCGGTATATGGTGATAGTCCTGCATCAATATCAAGGCTTCTGGCGCTGGGCAGATCGTTTAGAACTCTGGCAGTGCTAAGCTTTGGTGGCAGTACTTTTCGATAAAGTTCCTGCTTATGTCGATACTGACCTACTCGGATTCTGAATTCACTCACAACACGATGTTTAGATAACAATGTGACCTCACTGACTAAGAGTCATTCCTAAGGCAGAGGTTTAATTCTACCGTAATATTCTTGCTAAATAACGGTTGGTATTGCGGATTATTAGAATCCTGTCGTGTTCTTGCTGAGAACCTCCTCCTCAAGAATCAACTCGTAAGCGTATAAGCTGGCATTTGTAAAAGCACCGTTTCTAGCCGCCTTGAAGCTTTCTTTAGCCTCCTCCATCTGGTTGTTGGCCTTGTACATGATACCCATAGCAAAACTGTAGAGGCTTTTTTCGAGAGCCGGAACCCCTTGCTCTGCAATGATATTTTCCATTATTGCGATAGCGTCTACATTGATATCTTGATGATGCAGGGCTATGGCCTTCAGGTATTTGATATTTCTACTACTTGGAAATTTACCCAGGGCCTGATCACAAATTCTGACTGCTTCTCTGTATTCCTTTGCGTTGATAAGCGTAGGGATAAGTTTGTTATTATAGATTTCTTCCAAATATTCATCCTGCTCAGCTAGTCCAGTTACAGCCTTTTCATAGTACAGAATGCCTTTGTGATGATGCTCCTGCTTTATGGCGATATCTGCCAACAGATCATATGCCTTTGCAAAAGCGGGATCAATTTCCAGCGCGGTTTCCAGCATTCTCTCAGTAGTCTCATATTCGTAGATCATGGAGAAGCCGTACGCCACATTATAGAAGTGATTTGGTTGAAGCTTGGAGATCAGCGATCTGTATGGCCCGTAATATGCCCTTTCAAAGTAGCTGTTTGCCTCACTGTAATTCTCCAACTTATAATATGCATAGCCTATCTCATAATTGAACCTTGTGATATTGTCTCGGTCATTGGCGGTGAGCTTTGGAAGAACAGGCTTCACCGTGTTGATTGTTGATTGGTACTGAGCGACACCATTGTAAGATTGAGCTTTGGCGTAAAGCAAATCTAAATTATTCGGGTCTGCCTTGAGCCCATCTTCTATATGAGGTAGCGCTTTGCTGTATTCCCTTTGCTTGACCAATATCTGAGCTATCCTTTTGTAATACTCTATCTGCTTGAGAACATCTTCCTCTACGTAAGCCATTCTGGAGAGCGTTTCAACTATTTTATTGGTATTATATACTTCGGTATATCCCTGCAAAAGCGCATTATAGGCCTGATTGTAGTTCGGATTGAGATCAATGGCGTGTTCCAATGACTCTACACCTTTGTCATGCTCTTTCAACTGATAATGACAGATACCTTTCCAGTAGAAAATGATAGGACGTGTATTATCTATCGCCAATGCCTTCTCGTATTCAGTGATAGCCTGACGATACTCTCCCTGCGCTCTGAAGCCTTCCCCATTCTTAAAGAAGAGCACCACGGGATCAGATTCTTGCGCTACTCCAGGCAATGCCAGACAGGTACTTAGAAGAAGTACAATACCCAAAATCTTCGAAACGCATTGGTGTGGTCTGATCAGGGTGTAGAGAGAGGTCATTGTTCGTAAGAGTTTAGCACTACAATAAAGGCATTTCGTCATTAAGTTACTAGGATTTCAAAAACTAGCCTAGCTTGAGCTTTTAAAAAAACAGCTGTTTTTTCTATAAAGCTCTTAGAATAATCCATTTTCTGGGTTAGACGGCCAGCTCATCGTTGATATATTGAGTCACTATTTCTTCAAGGATACTTAGTGGAACTGCTCCGTTTTTGAGTACCACATTGTGAAACTTTCTTAGATCAAACTGATCTCCGAGTCTGGATTTTGCTAATTCTCGGAGCTCCAGGATTTTCATCATTCCGATTTTATAGGCGCAAGCCTGACCTGGCATCACAATGTATCTTTCGATCTCAGTGGTTACTTCCGAAGTAGTCATCCCCGTATTGGCCACCATGTAGTCTATCGCCTGCTCCCTCGTCCAGCGCTTGTGATGTATACCGGTATCTACGACCAAGCGAACAGCGCGAAACATTTCAGCTTGTAAGCGTCCTAAATTGCCAAAGGGATCATTTTCATAAAAGCCAAGCTCCCATGTGAGCTGCTCTGCGTACAAAGCCCACCCTTCTACGTAGGCTGTGAAAAGCCCAAAAGTTCTAAAAATGGGCACATCCTCGAGCTCTGATTGAATGGCTATTTGAAAATGATGGCCTGGAATACCCTCATGATAGGCGAGGGTCTTCATTCCAAACTTTACTATTTCACTGAGATCCCTAAGGTTGGTGTAGAAAATTCCGCCACGAGAGCCGTCCATAGCGGGCTGACTATAGTAGGCTCCAGCAGTGCCTTCCTCTTTGAATTCAGGAACTCGCTCTACTTCCAGCTCAGCTTTAGGCCTTACATCAAAAGCATCATCAAGTCCCGCACTTACATCGTCAAGGATTCTGTTGTATTCAGCTATGACTTGCTTTCGACCCTCATCGTTATTAGGGAACAGGAACCGGTCTTCCTTGTTCAGGGCTTGCACTATTTCTCCCAGGGTCTTGGTCGTATCCGAATAACCTTCCTGCTCAAGTATCTGCCACATTTCGCTTTTGATTCGATCCACCTCGCTAAGACCTATTTGATGGACTTCTTCAGGATCCAGGTCTGTAGTTGTATTCTGTTTTAGCTGATATTTGTAGAATTCACCACCATTTTCGAATTTCCAAACACCATCATCAGTCGTGGCTTTGGCATTCAGGTAAGAAAAATAATCTATCAGACCCTGATAGGCAGGGAATACCTTTTCTGCTACCGCATCTTCCACTCGTAGCATAAAAGCTTCTTTTTCCTCATCAGTCAGATCTTCTATTTCCTCTACCTTTTTGGCAAAGTTGGTATAGAGGATATTGGATCGCACAGGGCCTGCATCGCCCTCCAGGGTAATTTCACCGGACTCTCTTTGACCAATGAAACCGTTCATTTCATTGAGTACTCGCTGGATGACAAACTTGGGAGGAATGATACCCTTCTCTTCTCGTATTTTTAGTCCTTCCAATACCTGATCAAATTTGACATCAAATTTGGAAAGTCTTGTCAGGTAGGCTTCAATATCACTCTCATTTCTAAGCTTGTGTGAGCTTTCGAGAAAACTGGGCAGATTGCTTTGTACCCCAAACATCTGATTGACAGGATAATCATAGTAGAACCATTGTTCCCCTTCGACCTGACTGCCAAGAAACCAAGCTAAAATTTTAGTGTTCAGCTGATTCTCCTCAGACTGACTCTCGATGTTATAGCTTAGGAGTGTCTCGTAGTTATCCTTGAGCTTTTCGAACTCTTCCCACTGAGTGGCATCTGAGACATCCGTCAATTCATCCTTGCTTATGTCGTATAAGACCGGAATTCCCAATTGGGTTACCAACTCTGGGTTACTCAGAGCTAGTTCGAGGAAAACCTTGTCATAGAACAACCGAACACTTAGGGGCTTGAACCAAATCAAGTTGATGATCCAGGCTACTCCTAGTAAGAATAGTACCAGTATTGATCTCCCGACCCAATACTTCCAGGTTTTTGCTTTTGCCATTATTTGCGATAGTCTAGTGCTGGAGCACGATCTCCCACAAGTGCCTCATATTTGAAATCACTACCTCGCTTAGCCATCCATTCTGCTTTTGCAGCCTCGATGAGCTTTGGGTCGGTCAGGAGGTCAAGTCCGGTGATGGCGAGGGACTTGGCCGCTACCATCATTCCTTTTACGCCGATGGTCGTGCCGCCGCAGGCGACTGCTTGCCATGAATGAGCCGCAACACCTGGCACCCAGGTAGCCGCCCTCATCCCTACGGTCGGCACTGCCCAGCTGACATCCCCTACATCTGTGGAGGCACTACCCACTGTACCGGATACATAGGGCATAATTTCTTCGGCCGTAGATAGCGGCACACTGTATTGCCCGAGTGATTCTGATATTTTCTCTGCAAAGGCCGTCTCTTCGGCGGTGTAGCTAATGCCACCAACGAGTTTCATGTTTTCATGCATTTTCTTAGAAAGCACTTCATTAGGCAAGATGTTGTAGACGCCACCCGTTACTTCCAGCTCATAGCGTGTTTCTGTGCCCATGGCAGCACCCTCAGCGGCGAGAACGATCCTATCCCAAACATCCTTCACTTCCTGGACATCCGGGTGACGCACATAATAGTAGACCTCTGCAAAGTCAGGCACCACATTAGGGGCTCTACCTCCCTGGGTAATCACATAATGAATCCGAGTAGGGTCTGTTACATGCTCCCGCATCATGTTGACCATATTATTCATAGCTTCTACGCCATCAAGAGCAGATCGCCCTCTGTGTGGCGCTTGTGCTGCGTGGGCTGATACACCATAGAAGCGGAACTTACCCGTCTTGTTGGCTAAAGTAGACGTGGCGCCCGTGCCATTCCCGCTCCCGGGGTGCCACTGTAAGACCACATCGGTATCATCAAACAGACCTGCCCTTACCATATAGACCTTACCAGAACCGCCCTCTTCTGCAGGGGTGCCAAAGAACTTTACAGTACCTGATTTTTTGTTGTCCTTCAGCCAGTCTTTCATTGCGATAGCAGCGGCTGCAGACCCAACACCAAACAGATGATGACCACATGCATGGCCGGCATCTACACCTTCTCTCGGTTGTTTTTCCGGTACGGCAGCCTGAGATAAGCCCGGTAGCGCATCATACTCACCCAACACCCCGATCACCGGTGACCCGCTTCCATAGGTAGCCACAAACGCGGTAGGTATTCCGGCAACACCTGCCTCTACCTCAAACCCCTGGCTCTTGAGGAGCTCTTGAAGGCTCTCAGAGCTCTTTTCTTCCTGATAGCCGACTTCAGACCAGTCCCAGATCTGCATGGCTCGTTCTGCATAGCTGTCTTTTTTGGCCTCTATGCTGGCCATCATCTGTTGTTTGTCTTTTTGCGCTAGCGCGAAATGGCCAGCTACGAGGAGAAATAGGAGTATTTGCTTCATGTCTTTGTTGGTTTAGGGTATGAAAATAGACAATTATCACCCTCCGCCAATGGTCTCCGCTGGATTTGAGGGGTAGGTCGCCTGACTATTGGCTAAAAATCAGAAAACCCCGAAGTGACCCTCCGGGGTTTTACTATTTGAACTTGAAATAATTATTATGAACTCAATTCTTCATTGAGGCTTACTGATTTAATATTATCGTTCGGGTTTCGATCAATAAGTTTATTGATTGGATCAATGCCGGCTTTGCTCGGAACTGTGCCCACCTCTATTTCAAAAGTAGATTGGCTATCTAAAATTTGATGCTTTTGTAGGTAGATCAGACTGTCTTTACCATTTGACCCATTAGTATAGACGCCAATGTCTACCCAATCATCAAGAGCAACCTCTATTTCATTACCTATGCTATCCGCCTCAAATTTTTTGGCACTGACTTCAAGGTTCACCTTATACTTGTCACCAACTTCCTGATAGGTGGCCATGTCCGTCTTGTTTTCAAAGAGCGTAATCTTCTCAAATAGATCAGCGACTAAATATTGCATCGAGTCAGGTGTGACCTCACGGAAATAGCCCAGCAAATCAGTGGAGGTAGGATATCGACCATTATTGTCATAATCCCGCCAGTCAGCGATGAACCTTTTCAGTGCTGCATTGACATTTTCCTCACCGATGTAGTCCTGGAAAGCGTACATGTTGACCGCACCTTTGCCGTAATGGATATAAGCCTGATTCTCAACATACTGCAGTGGGAGCTCCTTTTTCTGCTCTGTTGACCGACCGGATAAATATCGATCCAGCTCCTGCTTTAAGAACCGCTGCATGTGCTCCTGAGGATATTCTGCTTTCATGACCATCAAAGCTGAGTATTGTGCTAATGTCTCGATTAGCATTGTAGACCCTTGTACATTTGCCCCGATGATCTGATGACCCCACCATTGGTGCGCCAGCTCATGTGCAGTGACATAGTACGCCACATCCACATCGTCTTCATCATCGATCTTGAGAACAAAGCCAATACCTTCCGAGAACGGAACCGTGTTGGCGAAGGATTGAGCAAACGTCGAATATCTGGGAAACTCCAGGATTCGCATCTGCCGATATTGGTAAGGGCTAAAGGCATTCGCAAAGTAGTTGAATGACTTTTTCATGGACTTCATCATGCTCCCAAGGTTGTACTCATGACCATCGTGGTAGTATATCTCCAGGTCGATTTCCTGGCTTGAACTATCCATCTCTACGGTCATTTTATCTCGCATCACCTCATACTTAGCAGAAACCATGTTGAAGAATGGCTCCATCGGCACGTCCATCTTATAGTGGAAGTACTTTCTTCCATCCTCTACCCACTCTCGCTGCAGGTAGCCCGGAGCTATCGCAATCTGGTCTACATCAGTGCTCATCACAATCTCAAAGTTGATACCGCCGAGCGCGTCATCACCGAAGATGTTCATTGCCAGTCCGCGCGAGTCATCCTGAGGTAGCTGCCTGTCTTTGGGCTCCAACCCATTCTCCTCTCGATCATCATCTGAGCTTAGCTCAGCACCGGAGTTGTAGCCAATGCCGGGAAAGTCGAAGTTGTTGAAAAAGGTGCCATTGTACACCACATTGGTGCTGCCTCCGCTCTCTTCAAATCCACGGGTCTCGAACTTGGTCTTGAATTCAAAGCTGATCGAGTCTCCTGGATTCAAAGGCGCTTGAAGCTCATAGATCATGTACCCAAAATCTTCAAATTCCTCCTTGAGGATAGCCTCCTGATCAAATCGCACATATTCATAACTGAAATTAGGCTGAGGGTTGAGCTGTATGTGGATGTCCCAAATGGGCTCATTGTGCTCATTCTTCATGACATAGATACCTTCCGCTAAGTAATCGCGCTGCTTTGGCATCAGATCTACCTTCATGCTTACATCTTTCACTTTAGGCTGAGCTAAGTATTCATACTTCTTAAGGGTCTTCTCGTATCGTGCCAAGTCTGCATTACGATCATCACTATTCTGGTAAGCATTGAGCACATTGGTATTGTAGAAAATGTAGCAACCAGAAAGGGCGAAGATCATGAACGACGCTATCGCAAATGTCACCATCGGGCGGGTGAGTCGAAGCTTGCCTACACTCCAGCGCACCTTCATGACCGCCTCACTACCGCGAACGGCAAATACCACTGAGACGGCAAATAGCAGAATGGCTAAACCAAACCAATAAAGGTTGAACCAGCTGAAGCCGGGGACAAAGTGACCAAATCCATTCATGTCGGAATAGGTGCCTAAGTCAGCCGCTGCAAAGCTGAACATCGCATGCTCTACTCCCCAGCTTCTCAATGCTGCCATAGCGACAAAGAACACTACCATCAATGCATAACCAAGGAACTTGTTGTTTACCAATACCTGAATGAAAAGTGCCAGCAGCGTGTAGAGAATAAGAAAGAACAGCGTGTCTGTATAGAGATTGCTGAAATAGACTCCAAACTCGAAGTTGAAGTAGCCATTTCCGGCCTGGATGGCTACACCAGTGACAATCAATACGGCTAGGAGCACAAGGTATACCAGCACCAACCCTACGAACTTGGAAACAAGGCTGACGGTATCTGGCATTGGCATGGCATCAAAGATCAGATTGATATTTGCCTCACGCTCTTTCCAGATGAGCTCTCCTGTGTAGGATACCAGAATAATCAGAAAGAAAAGGTTGAAGCCCTGGATAAGCTCAAGCATCCTGTAAGTCGTAGGATAGGTATAAGTACCGAAGACTTCACCAACGTAAAAGGAGTTGACCACCATCAGCGCTATACCACATAGCACCATCGCCTGGAATGGAACACCTTTGAAAACCTGCTTGAAATAGAACAAGCTGAGCATACGCATCTGACGGAAATAAGTACCCAACCCAAAGCTCATCGCAGCTTTCGGTATGGTGATTTGTGTATTGGTGATTTCTTTACTCTTGGTGGTTTTTCGCTTGAACCAGCTATTTCTCACCACGTTGAAGCTGAACGAAAAATAGCCTGCTATACCTATGATAAGGCCAAGGGCTAACCAGAGGATCCTGTTGAGCAGCACATTTCCCGATAGCGGTACTACCTGACTGTTTTGCTCGGCTACTGTCCAGTATTGAGTGGTGATCTGGACGGTGTTCAAGGCAAAGGGATCAATGATGGAGGCAATTGTCTGATCCTCCAATTCGGAAGTCATGTTAACACCAACCTGATAAAAAACAAAGAGAAAAATCCAGCTGGAGTAGACCACCACCATTTTTCGCGATAGCGCGCCCAAGATAAAGAAGATGATGCCACTAAAAATGAGATTGGGGATGACCAGGGTCAGAAATGGCTGAAGGTAGTTCCACAGGTTGAATGGCAGCAGCTTATCCGCATCTCGCCAGGGCATGAATTCTCCCATGATGAAACCGAAGAGTGATCCCGAGAAGGCGAAAATCAAAATGATCAATGAGCCCAGGAATCGTCCAAGTAGATAATCTTTCTTTGAGATGGGGTTGACGAACATCATTGACTCGGTCTTAAACTCAAAGTCGCGAAGTACACCCACACCCATAATGGCCGAGGTGATCATCATGAAGAAAGCAGAAATAATGACCATCATAAAGGCGATGGTCGTTGGGGCATTTTCTTTTACCAGGCCGGCACCTCCACCTATCCTCACAGTGTCCGTAGAGATAGCGAGAAATGATATAAGGAACAGGATCAGGAAGTACAGATAAGTAGCGGGGCGCTTCTTCCTATACTGTAGTTCGAATTTTAGTATTTCATACCACATAGTTACCTCCCGATTAAGCTAGTGCCTCTACTTCCTGAACTCCAAAAATTTTAGAGAAGTAGACATCCTCTAAATCTGCCTGCACATCGCTGAAACTATCGTCAGGACGAGCGTCAGCATAGACATGTATCTCAGGCCTACCGGCGATCAACCGCTCCGAGATCACCGCATACTCTTGTTTGTAATTTTCCAGCTCTGATTTGTCTATCGTTTTGGACCATACCTTACCCTGAATAGAGTCGATGGTCTGAAGTGGATTGCCTTTTAGCACCACCTCACCTTGATTGATAATAGCCATATCCGTGCATAGCTCTTTCACATCTTCCACAATATGCGTGGATAGAATTACCACTGTGTTCTCTCCCAGTTCTGATAAGAGATTGAGGAAGCGATTGCGCTCGGCAGGATCGAGACCAGCAGTAGGCTCATCAACGATGATCAGCCTTGGGGCTGACAGTAGCGCTTGGGCTATCCCAAATCGCTGTTTCATACCCCCGGAGTATCCCCCAAGATTCTTCTTTCGGGCTTCCCAGAGATTGGTTTTATGGAGCAACGCCTCTACGAGCGCTTTACGTTCTTTCCTATTGGAAATCCCCTTGAGTACGGCAAGGTGATCTAGTAGCACATCAGCGGGCACCTTTGGATAAACACCAAATTCTTGCGGTAAGTAGCCAAGGATTCTCCGCACATCATCTTTTTGGGTGAGCACATCTATATCGCCAAAAGTAATGCTGCCCGTGTCAGGCTCTTGCAGGGTGGCGATGGTGCGCATAAGGCTAGACTTGCCTGCACCGTTAGGGCCCAGCAGGCCAAACATACCAGTACCAATGTTGAGGTCAATGCCTTTGAGGGCATGGACACCATTCCCATAGGTTTTCGAAAGGTTTTTAATCGTTAGTTCCATATTGATATTTGAGTTTTGATCAGCACATGTGCGATGGCACTTTGATGTTAGTATCTCGCAACGAGGATTTATTACAATCGAATAAACATCCTTTTTCCGATAGGAGATACCATTAATAGACCAATTGTAGGATCATCTATGCGACTCCTCTGATTGTCGGGATGTATTGGTGGTCGAGGTGACCACCCGGTTCATCGATAGAATACCAAGAAACGTATATTAGCCGAGGAATCATCTTGAGATGCTGCCAGAAACAGAGATGTTTGGGATATGAACTGGAAGAAGATTGGCTTACATGTTTTGCCGTGGTTGTTTTTGGTATTGCTCACTCATATCATGTACAACCTTCCAAAGCATGTAGGAGCTCAGGATTACTATGTGTGGCTGCCAATGACACTGGCGTCCTATTTGACGATATTTTACAGCTATTATTACAAGTTCGTACCCGAATATCTGGGGAGGAAGAACCGAGTCTTCTGGGCCTGGACCATCAGTATTTTATTCTTGTATCCAATCGCTAAATACGGCTGGGACACCTTGATTGGTGTTCAATCACTGGCCGTCATCGTCGTAGATGTAGATCATGATAAGAGCCACCCAATAGCACCTTATACCGGTTTGATGGTCGAGTACCTGAGGAGGTTTTTCACACCATTTTTCTTTATTCCGTTAGCTGTATTTGTGAGGTTCACGGTAGACTGGTTTCGCAATTACAAACGACAGATGGAGCTTGAGTCGCAGAATCTTCAGAGTGAATTGGCGCTGCTGCGCAACCAGATCAACCCTCATTTTTTATTCAACACCTTAAACAATATTGACAGCATGGTCTACAAGGTAGCACCACAGGCTTCTGACGCCATCGTTAAGCTGTCGGAGCTGATGCGGTATATGCTCTATGATGCCAATGCCGATGTGGTGCGACTGAGTCAGGAGATTCAGCATCTGCGTAGTTTTATAGACCTACAGAAGATGAGATTGAAGCATCACGATGTGCACTTATCAGTGAATGTTGAGACCGATCAACTTAAAGTTGCTCCGATGCTTTTCATTCCTTTTGTGGAGAATGCTTTCAAGCATGGCCACTGGTCCGAGGGGACATTCAATGTGCAAGTAAACCTATCGGGAAGTGCCGAGGAACTGGTATTTAAGACGACCAATCAATATGATCCGGTCAAGGTCGATCATAAGGATAAAGCCGGGGGGGTAGGCCTGAGCAACGTAAGAAGACGGCTCGAATTACTCTACCCTGACAGGCACAGTTTGGAGATAACCCGGAAAAATGGCCAATTTGTGGTCGAGCTGAGACTGAATCCATGAAGATAACTTGCATAGTTGTTGATGACGAGCCTTTGGCGGCAGAGAAAATAGCTGACTATGTCTCGAGGGTGCCTTTTTTGGAATGTCAGGCGACTTTTGGTGACGGCCTATCAGCGATGGAGCATCTTCAACAGGAAAATGTAGACCTTGTTTTTCTGGATGTCCAAATGCCAGGACTTACAGGTATCCAATTGCTGAATGTGCTTAAGCGAAAGCCAAAAGTGATCCTGACCACAGCCTACAGTGAGTATGCGCTGGAGAGTTATGAATTGGAAGTGACAGACTATCTGCTCAAACCAATTTCCTTTGAAAGGTTTTTGAAAGCCGTTACCAAGGTTTATCAATCGGCTCAGGGCCCTACCGGAAATCAATCATCTTCACCGGATAGTGATAAGAATCCTACAGACTTCATTTTCGTCAAAACGGAATATAAGCTGCAGCAAATCAAGCTGGACCGCATCAAATATGTGGAGGGTATGAAGGATTACCTCAGAATCCACACCGATGATGGGCCGGTTATGACCCTAATGAGCTTTGCTAAATTGCAGGAAATGCTGCCAGCTAATTCCTTTTTTAGAGTCCACAAGAGTTATTTGGTACCGATTACCAGAATTACGCTCATTGAAAAAGGTGAAATACACATCGGTGATCAGATAGTTCCCGTTAGCGACACCTACAAGGAGGGCTTCTTTGCGTACTTGCGAGAGCGGAAACTTCTATAGATACAATTGGCTACTCTGAGTCCTTCGCCATGCTTTGACTCATCTTAAGCCCGCGCACAGAAAGCCTTCGGTTTGGAGCGCGCTTTAGTGCTTCTTCAAACATCTCCTTAGCTTTACCGGGATTACCCTGGAGTAAAAGTATTTCACCGTATAGTTCGTGTGATGGCTTGACAATATCCGGTGGGCCATAAGCAAGAGGGAGCTGAGACTCTGCTTCAGTAGCCTGATCAAGGAGTGCGTAAGCTTCTTCCTTACGATTCTCTGTCATCAGGATAAGAGCCTCTAACTCAGACTCAATGATAGCTGCTACTT
Organism: Cyclobacteriaceae bacterium; assembly: GCA_965229505.1. Classification (GTDB taxonomy): domain Bacteria; phylum Bacteroidota; class Bacteroidia; order Cytophagales; family Cyclobacteriaceae; genus UBA6059. Next base: position 1,808,271 of record OZ245881.1, on the reverse strand, counting down.
TCGAATCGAGCTCCAGCTCATCGTAATACTTACCCCCAACAGAATGGCAGACGCTCATGTCCTCATCGACCCTTATCGGCTCTTCAAGAATCCTCTCCTCTATCATCTCCTTTAGCATAGTACGTGCATACTCCACATCACCTCTCTTGATACTGGCCATCCCCTTGGCAAATTTGTTGGCTGCTCGTATGCCTTTGCCTACTATCGTGTAGTCAACTTCTATATCACAAACATCAGACTTCCATTGCTCAGATTCGATGATGTATCCTGACTGCATCATAGCCAAATGCTGGCGCAGGCGCTTCGAGGGTAGCACTTCTGTATCGGAAACCATAGAGTCCAGAACCACTCTGGCCTGGTCAAAATTCTTTTGCTGAAGCAAACCGTACTCCAGCCAATGGAAAGCGTGATACCCACGATCCTGCAATGTCAAGTCCTTCCTCAATCTTCTTGATTCTGAAGCTTCCCAGCTATCTATATTCCCAGCCACTACTTCATCCCACATCCCCATGGCAACAAAAATGTGTGTGGGCATATGGAGCGCATGAGACGCTTCCGGTGCAACCTTGGAATATCTTTTAGCAGCATCCAGGGCCTTTGGGGCCGAGTAAGGATCGTCATAAGCATGAATGTAATAGTGTAGTGCTCCCGGGTGCTGCGGATTCTTAGCATAGACCTTTGCAATGATTTCACCAGCTTTCTGGTAAGTATCATAGTCTCTACCCTCATGGCTTGTGCCCATCAGGGCCAGGCCATAAAATGAAATAATCTCGAGATGATCAGGATATTTCTCGTACAACTCAGCCATGTATGCAGCATAACTATCGTCGTTAGCCTCTTTTTCGCCATCGGCGTATAACACATGGACAGCACGCATCAAGTCTTTTTCTATGGGCAGCTGTGCCTTGTTTATTCTGTTTTCTTCATAGGGAGCAAGTCTGCCAAGTGCTTCTAAGGCTTCATCTTTATATTGTCTAAACCACAATGGGTGATTGTAGCTCATTGCTTCTCCCCAGTAGGCTAGCGCAAAATTGGGATCGATCTTTTGCGCTTCCCTGAAAGCTTCGCCAGCATCGTCAAATTCAAAGCTGTGTAGAAGCAACATGCCTCTGACAAAGGCAGGTTGAGCTGCCTCCGATCCAGAGTTAGGAAAGTCGAGTTTTCCGAGACCTAAGTCCTGAGAAGACAGAGGTAAACTCAGTGTCAAGAAACAAATGATGTATGCTACGGTTTTCATATTCAATCAATTAGATTGATAAAAATACTAAAGTCAAGAATATTTGTTGCTATGAAGGGAAAAACGGTACTGATCACAGGTGGGAATACTGGAATTGGAAAACACACAGCGATTGGCCTTGCTAAAAAAGGGGCACACGTCACCATTGTCTCTCGAAACGCGCAAAAAGGGGAAGCAGCGGTCGAAGAAATTAAGGCAGCCAGCGGGAGCGACACTGTAGATGTTTTGACCGGAGATTTAGGATCATTTGCATCAGTGAGAGCTCTGGCGTTGGAAGTAGACTCTAAATATCCCACCCTGGATGTATTAGTCAACAATGCGGGTACATTTTTTACTGATTATCAGGAGACCGAAGACGGCTATGAGCTCCAGTGGCAGATTAATCACCTCTCTGGATTTCTGCTAACGAATCTACTACTCGAAAACATTAAGAAATCAGAACAAGGCCGAATTATCAATGTCAGCTCCAAAGGGCACTACAAAGGGTTTTTGTACTTCAAGGATCTCAATCGCAAGAAAAAATATGTCGGTCTTGCTGCTTATGCCCAGTCCAAGCTAGCCAACGTTCTTTTTGCTAATGACCTTACCAGAAAATTGAAAGAAACAAAAGTGACAGCCAATAGCCTTCATCCGGGAGTGGTGAAAACTTCAATCGGTGATAAGAACAATGATAGTTGGATTGGTCTCGTATGGAAAATCGGGAAATTGTTCATGATTACTGAAGAGCAAGGTGCGCGCACTTCAATCTATCTTGCATCAGACCCAAAGCTAAATAGCATAAGTGGGAGGTATTATGACAACTGCAAAGAGCAGGAGTCTAACCCACTCGCCAAAGACGAAAAACTAATGGATAAACTATGGCAGGTTAGTGCCGAGCAAACAGGACTCTGAAAATAGCTAGCCTATATTGAATAGGTCGATAATTCCTCTGAGTACACCTGCAATACTTTCCGCAAACTCATTCCCAGATCCCCTGCCGATGATATAAAGGACGAAAAGGAAATAGATAGAAAGCAGCATCAGAGCCTTGACCTTTCCCATGTACTTTCCGGTAGTATAAATGAATACCGCAAGCACTGTCAATAGAAGAAGTAACAACCGAAGTTCGCTACTTAATGCCTGAATTTCAGGCGGCATGGTCAGCGGGCCATTGATCAAGGTGAATAAGAACAAGGGAAATCCTAATGCAAAACACACATCAAAAATGTTACTACCCAGGGCATTGGAAATAGCGTCATCATACTTTCCTCTTTGGGCATCTTTGATCGAAATGATGGTGTCAGGGAAGCTACTTGCTGCTGCGGCAAGGATCAATGCCACAAACATGACTGGGATTCCCAAACCATGAAACTCGCCAAGATAGGGAACATGATATGTCTCTTCACCCATCCATTCACAAGCCACTACCAGCAAATAACAAACACCCGCTATAGATAGCGTAGCGGTGATTAACAATGGCCATGCATTGGCATTGCTGATTTTATTCTTGCCAATAAACAGGCGCTCAAGATCCAGGGTAAACAGGGCCTTAAGGAAGGGTTCGTTTTTAATTTCATCATCTAGCTCAAAATCCTCTTCCACCTCAGGTTCTGCGAGCATCTCAGCACGCATGGACTTGTCCATAGTGGAAAACATATAGATGATATACACCACATAGACCATCATGAGCAGTAATCCATGATACCAATCTAACTCTGATCCACTGATCAGGATTAGAAAGATCAACTCTGCCAGAATCAATGAAATGCCGTCTCTTTTCAACACTTTCTTAGATACCTCAATTTTCGAGGCAAGCCCGATACCTAATACAGCCAGGATTGATACAGCCGGAATCACCATTCCGTTGAAGATGGCGCTACCAGCGGTTGTACCAATACCCCCGGAGAACCCGTTGGCATCATTTAAAATGAAGAGGAAAAAAAGTGAGGTGAATACCTCAGGCATTGAACTGGCTATGGCATTAATAGTAGCTCCGCGAACACCGTCAGACAAATGTCGACCAATGTATTCAGATGCGGTCATGAAACCATCTCCAGCACGCCAAATCACTAAACAGCAAATACTAATAAGAATCAGAGGGATTAGAATACCCATAGGTTAAATTGGTTACGGTGCGATTTATGGTTTCCAACTGCTGATTTGAAAGCCTAATATAAGTGATTTTCTTAATACCACGTCGCAAACGGCGGTTTCTTGGGCGCCAATAGAGAATTATACACTATTCGATGCAACCTCCGGGGTATAACTGTAGTCTAGTGACTATTATCCATTAATACCGCGGTACCATGATCAAGAACTTTTTCAAAATCACAATACGCAATTTAATTCGTAACAAGCTTTTTGTGCTGATAAACGTCTCAGGCCTGGCTTTATCCATGGCTTGCTGCATTGTCGCCTTTATTAATTACAAGTACTCAGCGGATTTTGATCGCAACCACGAGAATTATACCGAAATCTATAAGGTTCATATCAGAAAAGAAGCGTCAGGTGAATTTACGCCCTACGGAGTTTCTCCATTGCCGCTAGTAGAAGCAATAAGGTCAGATCTTTCTGGAATTAAAAGTGCCGCGAAGTATCACTCAGGAAGTTTCGTGATTTTACATGGGGATAAGGTGCTGACAAAAAGAGTAGGCTTTGCTGACCCTGAGATTTTCGAAATGTTCACGCTTCCCGTGAAGCGCGGTACGATCGATACGTTCAAGGACGAGAAAATTGTGCTCTTATCTGAGACAGCTGCAGGTATATACTTTGGCGAGGATGACCCTATCGGGGAAATCATTACGCTAGTTGATAATAATGGCAAGAGCCAGGGGTTTCTTGTGGCAGGTGTTTTGGAAGATCAACCTCAAAACTCCAGCCTCCACTTTGACGTGTTAATGAACTTCGATAACTATCTGACCCTTGAGGACAAACAGCGAAATGATTGGACAAGACTGATTGCAGCTAGCTTTATTCAGGTAACGGACGAAGCTGCCAGCAGGGACATAGAGAAATTATTGGCAAACTACATAGCTGTGCAGAATGAGGCTCGTCCAGACTGGAAGGTCGCTGACTACTATCTGGAGCCATTGGCTACCTTCGCCCAGACAGCACACAACCTCTATGCAAACTGGTTGAGTGAGGCGCCCGACCCAGTCTCCTATTATGCGCCATTGGTATTGGCGCTGATGATGCTATTAATAGCCGGCTTCAACTATACCAACACCGCTATTGCCACTTCTGGTAAGCGGCTCAAAGAAATAGGTATACGCAAAGTGATCGGGGGTAACAGAAGCCAGCTGATGTTCCAATTCATGTTTGAAAACCTTCTGATTTGCTTCATCGCGATACTGATGTCTGTTTTGATTGCCATTTATATGGTTCCAGCCTATGGTGCGATGTGGGATGGCATGGTGTTGGAGCTCAACTTCACCCGGGATCCGGAGATTTTTGGGTTCTTATTCGGATTGTTGATTTTCACGGGACTAGTTGCTGGTGCCTACCCGAGCATTTACGTCAGCAAATTCGAGCCAGTCAGGATATTGAGGGGCAGCCTGAGCCTTGGCAAGACCAGCAGATTGAGCAAAGCATTACTGACACTTCAAGTGGCCTTTACACTCATGACACTGGTGACGAGTATGTCCTTTATTCAAAATGCAAAATATCAGCAGTCTTTGGATGTTGGGTTCGTTCGTGGTAACCTACTGGGCGTCAGGGTCGCTGATGGTATGGAGGCAAGGCAGTTGGTAAATATTATTAGTCAGAACCCCAATATCACGGAGCTACACACCTCGCCATATCATGTGACTTATTCCAACTACGCGCACACGTTGATTACTGAAGATCGTGAGCTGGAAACGCTAATGATGTCGTTCACTCCTGGTTATCTAGAGTTTATGGATATTGATATTGTTGCCGGACGATCGTTCAACCCAGACCTGGTGGAGAGCGAGAAAGAGTCCGCGATTATCATTAATGAAAAGATGGCGGAGAAACTCGGCTGGGATGACCCTATCGGGAAAAGGATCACCTACAATGACACCACCAGGCTCACAGTCATCGGCGTGACGGAGAATTTTTATTCCAATGGGTTTTGGGATCCGGTAACTCCGCTCGCGATGCGAGTGACGGATGACGAAAGGTCTAAATTTGTGCTAGCTAAAGTGCCCGGCAATAAATCTCTCGAGACGTACGAATACCTGGAAAGTACCTGGCTGGCTACTTTCCCCACTACACCGTTTGAAGGGTTCTATCAAGAGGATCGGTTCAGCGACGAACAGATGGTCAACAAGAATATTGTCGTCATCTTCTCTTTTCTAGGCTTACTCGCGGTATTATTATCTTCAGTAGGATTATTCACCTTGGTGTCCTTGAGTATCCTTCGAAGGATGAAGGAGATAGGTGTGAGGAAAGTGCTGGGGGCGCAAATTGCTGAACTTGTCACCTTACTTAACCTTGATTTTTCATGGATACTAGGATTAGGTATTGTGATAGGTCTGGGTCTGGGCTATCTGGTGACGGACTTTTTGATTGCTCAGGTATTTGCCTATCACCTGCCTATCAGTTGGACTTCCATGGTTGTACCTGCTCTGCTGATATTGGGTATTCTACTTTTCACGAGCAGCGGCCGTATCCTTGTTGCTGCCAGGAAAAACCCGGTGGAATCTCTCAGGTATGAATAGATTGCATCTTCTAAACGGAAGATGCCATGGCGGAGATAATAACACTTGATCAAGTATTTAGTCTGACGAATGGCCTGGCCACATTAGGCTGGGCGCTGCTGCTCTTTACGCCCAATTGGCATGTTACCAGAAAACTACTGTTTTCGTTATTAGTACCGGCCTTGCTGTGCGCAGCATACCTGATTGCCATGTTTGCTTTTCCCGCTGAAGGAGGAATGGACTTCAGCTCACTGGATAGCGTCGCGGCTATGTTCTCTCAGCGGGAAGTGGTACTGGTTGGCTGGATACACTACCTCGCTTTTGACCTTATGGTGGGTCTCTGGATTAGTTCCAATGCGCGGAAGCATGACATCAAGCATATCTACATCGTGCTGCCGCTAATCTTCACCTTCCTGCTAGGCCCAATTGGCCTGCTGGCTTACCTCATTCTTAGAAGTGTCCTGCTAAAGAAAATGGCTGTTTCTAATTTTGACTTGGGCTCAGCGTGAGCTTTCTGAAATCAGACTTTCTAATATCTTCTTCGTTGAATAGCATGGGTCGCCATTGTCCTTCTGCGTACATCTCCGCTTGATCCTTGTAGTGACCGCTGAAAATATTGCCTGATTGACCGGTTGGCAGGATACTCTCAGACGAACCCACATCTGCAAAATCTATGATCCTCCTTGTGGATGGCCCAAAAGTCACTTTGAACAGTCCTTCTTCAGTTAGTGGGAAGCCAAGGTTATTCAAGTTTTCATCAGACCCAGCAAGGTTAAATGGACCCACATTGAAATAGGGTCTCAGCAACTCAACCTGACCCATCGCATGGCCGTGCTCAAGCGTATGGAAGTTCTCCCAACTCAGCTCCGCCGCATCCGGACCAAACCTTTCCGATAGGTAGTCTACTGCCGCAACAAAGCTGGTGTACATGATGTCCGCTCTTGACTCAACAGCTTCAGTACTGACATCATCCCACCAAATCGTGGAGTCGTTTTGCATCAAGGTGAAGATGTTGCGCTTGCGGAAGTGCGTGCTCATGAAGTCTGCGAAGACATCCTCTCCTAGTTCAGGGTTGAGCTGCAACAACTCATCTTTCATGGCATGCTCAAACATGTACATGACCCAGGCATAATAGAGAGGTGGACCTACGCTCTCTTTTTCATGTTTTCCGTCCCAGTTTTTAAGCGCATCGGCGAAGGATTGCTGCGTAGCTGTGAGGTCACGCCCCGAGAGCAGCTCGACCATCTTGGGAGCAAGGTTGGCTACAATAGGATTGTAGTTGTCCATGAACAACTCCTTCAAATCTTGACGGCTGAATTTTTCCTTGGTCTCCATCACATCGACAATTCGTTTGGCGCGCCCCTCATGAAGGTAGTACCCGGGATAGAGGATGGTCGTATCCGCAATATTCATCTCAGATTGATTGTTGGCGCTGTATACATAGCCCCATGAAGGATTCTCAGATTGTGGGTTTTCCGAGAAATCATAATAACCTAAAGGATCGTCTTCACCCGAAGCACCATCGAGTATCGCTTTTGGGTTGACGTGATCGGGTCTCTTGACCAGTCGACCAGCTGCCCACCATGCAATGTTTCCCTCCTTATCAGCAAACATCACATTAAGCCCTGGGGCGTGAATCATACTAGCCGCCTCACGTACATCATCGATACTTTTAGCTCCGGCCATTTTATGAGTAGCCTCAAAGACGTAGTTGTCAAACTGATAATAAGTCCACCAGGCCGCTACCGGAGCTTCATTGGCCAATGTCTTAACCGCGTCGTTCATGATGGGACCATGTCTGCTGTCTCGCACAGTGAAACTCACGTTTTCACCATCTTTTACAACTATCGTCTCTTGCCTTGTCTCAAAATCCACCCATTGGTCAACCGCCCAATACTGATTTTTATTTTCTGGATTTACTCTTTCCCTATAAAAGTCCAGGTCATCATTCTCGAACATGGTCAAGCCGGTGGCGATGTGCTCGGAATGTACCAAGGTTGCAAAAGGAGTCCCAGCCAGATGATAACCATAGTAGCTGAAGCCAGGGCTTGAAATATGCGCCTCGTACCATACTGATGGCTGTGAAAAGCCAATGTGCGGATCATTGCTCAAGACTGCCTTCCCAGAGGCTGACTTGGCCGGTGATACCACCCAGCTGTTGCTGCCGATAAATGGTGCTAATGGCAGTTGATCGAATATGCTATTGACTGCTGAGGACAAACTCACATAGCTGGTATCGATGGTCGGATTACTCGGAATGATGGTGCTTGCCTTCGGCACTTCAAGCTCAAAAGCTGCTAAGTATTCTTCCGGTAGGGCCTGCATATAGGAGATGACTGGCTCTGTCTTGTGCGCTATCGCAAAACTGAAGGACATATAGCCCATCACGTTATACATGTCTTGAAGTGTAAAAGGCTCCTTCTCCAGGCCTACCAGGTCATACTCGATTGGTGTGAAGCCAGACTCCATAAACTGATTGATCCCAGCGATATACGCTTCTGCATAAAGGAGTTCTTTACTCTGTCTTTTTTTAAGTGCCTCGGCACTCTTGACGCTATAGTGGTTAATTCCCAGTGTTTTGAAAAACCGATCCGTTTCTACAAGGTCTTTACCGAACACCTCAGACAGCCTACCGGGGGCAATCCTCCGGATGAGTTCCATTTGCCAGAGCCGATCTTGGGCGTGTAGGTACCCCAATGCCGTAAAAGCGTCCTTGTCCTGCCCGGCATAAATGTGGGGGATGCCATAATCATCGAATACGACTTCTACCGGAGCTTCGAGACCCTTCAGATTAAGGGAACCCTCATAAGCGGGTTCTTTGCCGCTGATATAGAAGTATCCGATAACCAAAAGGCTAAAAGAAAGAATCACTAGTACGAGAAGCAGGGTTTTTAGTATTTTCATGGGTCAATGAAACATGATATGAAGATAAGAACAGCAGTCCTGAGCCTTTTATTGAGCTCAGCCCTCATTGTGCCTGTCATAGGGCAAGGCAAATGGAATGACAAAATAGAAAAATTAGCTCAGAATGTGGAGCCGAAGGTAATCGCCTGGCGTCACTATATCCATCAGTACCCTGAATTGTCAAATCGGGAGTTTAAGACGGCTGAAAAAATTGCTGCTCATTTGGAGAGCCTGGGCATGGAAGTGCAGACCGGAGTGGCTCACACAGGAGTCGTCGGCCTTTTGAAGGGTGGTAAACCCGGGCCTGTAGTGGCATTACGGGCAGATATTGATGCTCTGCCAGTCGTGGAGAGAGTCGATATTCCCTGGGCGTCAAAAGTCAAAACCAAATACAATGACCTGGATGTAGGGGTAATGCATGCCTGCGGGCATGACACACATACTGCCATATTGATGGGAGTAGCAGAGGTGCTTACCGAGCTGAAACCGGAACTTAAGGGAACTGTCAAGTTTATATTCCAACCGGCAGAAGAAGGTGCGCCGGTCGGAGAAGAGGGAGGAGCAGAACTAATGATCAAAGAAGGGGTGCTAAAATCTCCTGATGTGGACGCCATCTTCGGACTACATATTTGGTCAGGCTTTGAAGTAGGTACCATCTCCTATAAGCCGGGAGGCATATTGGCAGCTGCCAATTCCTTCGAGGTTAGAATCAAGGGCAAACAGACCCATGGCTCCACACCATGGACGGGTATTGATCCTATAGTCACAGCTACGCAGATCGTCAACAACCTTCAAACCATAGTTAGCAGAAGTCTTCCACTAACCGAAGAAGGTGCTGTAGTTAGTATTGGTCGTATCTCTGGTGGAGTCAGAAGTAATATTATTCCAGAAGAAGTCTACATGGAAGGCACCATCCGTGCACTGGATATGGATATGCAGAAGACTATCTTCAAAAGAATGCAGGAGATCGTGGAGTACACGGCTAAAAGTAATGGAGCGGAAGCCGAATTAATCATACGCCCTGGCTACCCTGTCACTTATAATGATCCCGAATTGACGGCCAGCGTTGTTTCCACGCTAAATGCTACTGCCGGTGAGGAAAATGTATATCTCATGAAGGCGATTACCGGGGCTGAGGATTTCAGTTTCTTCCAGAAGGAAGTTCCGGGCTTTTTCTTTATGCTCGGTGGTATGCCCAAAGGTCAGGATCCGGCAACTGCTGTTCCTCACCACACACCAGACTTTTTTGTGGACGACAGCAGCATGCTTTTGGGGATTAAAACATTGAGCCAACTCACGGTTGACTACATGAACAAGAAATAGGCAATGAAAACACTATTTATTTATCTGTTGACCTTTTTTGTCGGAGTTGAGGAGGATTTTACAAAGAAGATTTCATCTAAGGCAGAGTCTATTGAACCTAAAGTGATCGAGTGGAGGCGTGATATCCACCAAAACCCTGAGCTTGGGAATCGTGAGTTTCGAACTTCTGAGAAGGTGGCTAATCATCTGAAATCATTGGGGCTGGAAGTGCAGACAGGAGTTGCACATACGGGGGTAGTTGGCATTTTGAAAGGAGGCCTACCGGGAAAAGTGGTGGCGCTCAGAGCGGACATGGATGCCTTGCCAGTCGTGGAACGAACGGATGTACCGTTTGCGTCCAGGGTCATCACAGTCTACAATGATCGCGAGGTGGGCGTGATGCATGCTTGCGGACATGATACGCATACGGCCATCTTAATGGGTGTTGCGGAGGTGCTTTCCTCAATGAAAGAGGAGATTTCGGGTACGGTGAAGTTTATCTTCCAACCCGCAGAGGAAGGTCCTCCGGAAGGAGAAGAAGGTGGGGCAAGCATGATGGTGGCAGAGGGTGTGCTGAGTAACCCCGATGTTTCAGCCATCTTTGGTTTGCACATTTCGGCGCTTACACCGGTTGGGCAAATCACTTACAAGCCCAAAGGAGCTCAGGCCAGCGCGGACAACTGGAAACTGACTATTACTGGTAAGCAGACGCACGGTTCTACGCCATGGACGGGAGTTGACCCAATCTATATCGCAAGCCAGATAATTAATCAATACCAGGGCATTATCAGCAGGGAGCTCAATTTGACCAATGAAGCTGCTGTGATTTCAGTTGGCAGCATTGATGGTGGTGTGAGAAGCAATATCATCCCTGAGCGAGTGGAAATGACGGGCACCATACGCGCTTTGGATAAGGACATGCGAGCTAAAATTCATTCGCGTATGCGAGCTATTGCCGAAGGAATGGCGGAGATACATGGTGCCAGAGCGGAATTGGAGATCGATGAGGTAGCCCCCATCGTATACAACGACCCTGTCTTGACAACTCAGATGGTGCCCTCGCTCAAAAAGGTCGCAGGAGATGCCAACGTCAGCCAGATCAAGGCGGTGACGCCAGCGGAGGATTTCGCCTACTATCAGGATAATGTGCCTGGGCTATACATTGGGTTGGGAGGCAAGACCAAAGGAGCGGATCCAAGCACGGTGGCTTTTCATCACACTCCGGATTTTTATATAGATGAGAGCGGGTTGATACTTGGAGTGAAGGCGCTCTCCGTATTGGCGGTAGATTATCTATCTGAGGCAAAATGAACCAACAGGAGCATCAGGAGATAAGACCAAAACTGCCGCACCTGGATGTGGAGCGTTATCTGGAAAGGATCAATGTCCGTCAAAGCTATCAGCCGACCCTGGCATATTTAAAGCAGCTGCACCGGTCTCATCTTTTTGCTATCCCTTTTGAAAACCTGGATATCCATCATGGTCGCAAGATTATGCTCGATGTGCAGCGCACCTTCAAAAAGGTAGTGGAGAACAAGAGAGGAGGCTTTTGCTATGAGCTGAATGGACTGTTTTACCATTTACTGCTTCAGCTTAAGTTTGATTGCAAGCTTATTTCGGCCCGGGTTTTTCGCGAGGATGGATCACTCGGTCCTGAGTATGACCATATGGCTATCGTTGTGCGTATGGATGGCAAGCAGTGGCTGGTGGATGTAGGTTTTGGTGATTCTTTTATTGAGCCTAAGCTGATTGAGCCTTATCAGTCCATGCTGGATTACAATCGCTACTTCAAATTTGAACAAGACCCTGATGAAAATTACATCTTGCTCATGTCTAAGGAAGGGGTCGATTACGAGCGGAAGTATGTTTTCTCACTGAAAACGCAGGAGTACATTCAGTTTCTGGACATGTGTGATTACCACCAGACAGATTCGGACTCACCCTTTCGCAAGAAAAAAATGATTACTATAGCGACCAAGTCAGGTAGGATCACACTCACAGATCAACTATTAAAAACGACACATCTTGGAGAGGAGACTGAAACAAAGCTTCTGAACCAGGATGAATTCTATTCCAAGCTTGAGCATCATTTTGGGATCACGCTACCGCGAAGGCTTCAGTAGGTCATTAATTTTCTGAATACGGCGAAGCTTTCACTCATAAACCTGCGCACGCTCTTATATTGATCCTCCTTTTCCAAGAGCTCCGGAGCGGAGAGCACCGCGCCTACCCAATGTTCATCTACCCATTTGCCATGAGTGAGCTTCGGCAGTTCCTCTACGGGAGGGTACGGCCATGGAGAAGCAAAGAAGTAGGGCTCGGGAAACTCCTCATCTCCTGGAGAGAGCCCAACGTTTACATAGCTTGAGGTCTCAGGGTTGCCTGTATTATTAACAGTGATCTTCGTTGTGACATCAAAATGATGCGGCCAACACTTTACATCATCGGAATTGAAAGCTTTTTTTACTTCCTCGGCGATAAGCTGTCCATTGTGAAAGTACTTGCCAAGCTCACTGGCCAAGCTCATGTCTTCTATCGAAAAGGGTTTTCCCACGGAACTAAGATATTCCGGTAGGTCGTATGGTAGCTTGAGTACCAACTGCGAGGTGTCCAACCCAAACAGCGCGATCTGTTCCTCCAGCCAGACCATTACCTGGCCGTGAGACTTTCCCTCTAGCTGAAAGGATGATATAGAATTGACATTTTCATCCACAAGGTGAACGGCAAAGTCATTAAATCCTATGGACGAACGAAACCGAATGTTAGCATCTATCCACTTGCCCGCAAGGCGGCCGTATTCTGGGATCCAGACCAGCGTGGCATTCTCATCACCTTTACTAGCCTCCAGAAACTTACGCCCTACCGCTGCTACGTTTTGTACACCAAGATGAAACTGGTCTTTTATGACCCTTAATGCTTCAAAATCTTTGATGGTCAGTTGCTGCCAGGTGGACATTGATGATAATGGTTACTAGACCCAAGTTCAGGAATATTCTCCCTGCATCAAAGAAAAGGAATCTTTAAGTCCTGAATAGGTAATTTTGAGTTATGAAGATATTATTTCTGACACATCAAGGGGACTTGGCGGGATCTACCAATAGTATCTTTTATCTATCGAGTGGTTTGGCTGACAAAGGACATGAGGTATTTGTGGGCTGCCGACAGGAGTCGCTGCTTTTCGAATTATTGCAAAACTCCAAGGCAGTGGCCATTCCGATGACGTTCAATGGAAGGTTTGACTTAACCAACATGCGTCAGATCAGGCAAGCTGTAAAGGAGCATAATATTCAGTTGATCAACGCTCAATCAAGCCTGGACAGATATACAAGTGGCTTTGCCAAATGGCTCTACCGTCTTCCCGTTGTGCTCATACATACCAGGCGTCAGATTCCGAAAAGCACCGGGCTGTTTATACAGAATTGGTACTACAAAGCCTCCACAGATTGTATGGTGGCCGTGAGCCAGGGAGTAAAAGGTGCTTTGGTTGACCTGGGTTTACCGGCAGATCACATTAGAGTGATTAAGAATGGCACTCCGCGATCGAAATACGAGCTCACCAGACCACAACTGACCGAACAGCTTCGTGAAAAGTACGGCTTACCAGAAGGCACATTCGTGATCGGCTGTATTTCCCGGAGGAAAAATCAAGAGCAACTGCTCAAGGCATATGCACAATTGCCCGAGAAAGCATGGCTCATGTTTATTGGCATAGAAGAAGATGAAGAGCTAAGGCAAGTGCCACTTTCACCAGATCAAAAGGCCAGGGTGATATACACCGGTATGGTGCCAAGAGAGGAAGTGCTTTATTATCATGGCTTGCTCACATTGGAGGTGCTGCCCTCTACTATGGAAGGGCTATCGCAATCACTATTAGAAGCTATGGCGCTCGGAATACCTGTAATAGCCACTAATGCGGCAGGAAATCCGGACTTGATAGTTCATAAGCAGAACGGCCTCTTATTTGAAGATGGTAATGTCGACGAGCTGGCCGCCGACATAGCGGAGCTGGCTTCCAACAGCGACTTACGCCAAAAACTGACTGCTAATGGCAAAAAAACGGCACTGGAAGAGTTTGAAATAAAAAAGGTGATCGATAACTACGAGAAGTTATTCGAGGAGGAAATAAAAAAAAGGGATAGTTAATCCCTTTCCATATCGAGCTGGTTATTGTTGATGTTTTTTAACAGCTGCTTTGAGCGCCTCTCGATCTGCAGTGATTGTGGGATCACTATATATCTTAGAAGACAGCTCTGAAACAACTTTCTTATTGTAACCAAGTTTTACTGCTAGTTCTTCGCAGTATTTGATCTCACTGAGATACACTTCACGATCCACTTTCATTAGCTGAACGACATTGTAAAGAATTTCAAACTTGTCATCGTCAGATAGCGTCGAAAGAGGAGCCATTTCCTCAGGGTCATCAATCAAGTGATCGATTTCTCCTTCAGTCATGCCATTTGCTTTACCTAGCATGTAAATCAAGCTTTTTTCCTGATCAGCAAAATCATCGTCGATTTTGGCAAGCCCAATCAGTGCACTTAGTTGGGATTTGATACTCATTGTTTAGGTGTTTATGGGAGTAATATTACTATAGTTCAAAAAAACATTGGATAAAGGTAATTAATTAATCGAGAATTTCGCTACCGTCTCTTTTAGCCGATCTCTATCACTTGTGATTGCAGGGTCACTGAATATCTTTTGAGATAATGCCGAGATTACCTTGCGATTATACCCAAGCTTCACAGCTAACTGTTCGCAGTATTTTATCTCGCTCAAAAACACCTCAGAATCCACTTTCATTAGTTGCACGATATTGTAGAGATATTCAAACTTCTCATCATCGGTCAGCACGGGCACTTTGAACTCTTCATCTCCGCTCTTTTTCATGGACTTCTCCATCATCGCGTTGATGTCGGCTTCAGGTATTTTGTTGGCTTTGGCGAGGCTTACGATCATGTTCTTCTCTTTGACCGAAAAGTCATGATCTATCAAAGCAAGATTAATCAGGTGCTGGAGTTGAGTTTGAATGTTCATGGTCGAAATGAATGTTGGACACTGAATTTACATTCATTTTTTGTATTAGTAAAGCACTGATATTTAAAATTCAACGAATCTTACTCAGTGCAAAGGAGCATCTAACAATTGTGTATTGTGACTCTATCGAGTCTGACGGCTAGATAAAGCTATGAATGCCGAGCACTTTCTTCTTACTCACAATTTTCTCAATTAGCACAATTAGCAATCCGGCATTGAGGACAAGTGCAAGCTGGATTAGGCCGTCATTGTTTAATGTGATGGACAGGTCCGGCAGCCTGTTGCTTATCTGCTGCCATATTGGGGTAGCTTGTGAAGGCAATGTGGTGGTGGTATTACCGCTAAAAGTCAGGATTATCGCTATTACTGCAGCCGCTATCCCCACAAAATAGGTCATCAACCGATTATTCGCTTCTCGTGTCTTTAATCGACGATATCCTAATAGAACACCTTCATTAAATGCTGGTGAAGGGTCTTCTAAAGGCAACTTACCAACGAAAGCGTCAGTATTTAATATTAAGTCGTAGGTCTCTATTGCCTCTGAGTCTTCATTTAGCTGGCTTATGAGTTGAGCTCTTCGGCTCTCGCTCGTATTATCATCGAGTAATTCAATCAGTGCTTTTTCACTTTCAGCTTTCATAACAATGCGGTTACTTCTGTCTTCAATGTATTGCTGAGATGCTCTCCAAGCTTTTTTCTTGCCCGGAACATCTTTACTTTGATATTATTCTTGTCAAACCCTGTGATACCCTCAATCTCTTCAACGCTCATTTCTTTGAAATAGTAGAGCGTGATTAAGGTGGCGTCTATCTCATTCAGTTTGCTCAGCGCCAAACTAATGTAGTGATTCCTTTCTTTTTCTGACAGCAGACTCTTATCAGAAATAGCAAAACTTCCTTGATGATGGACATCATCAATGTCCTCAAGATAGACCTTCATCTTTCGCTTTCTACTGATGGCCGTATTCACCACTATTCTATAAAACCATGTGGTGAACTTGGCATCACTTCGATAATTGGCGAGTGATTTCAGCGCTTTCAGGAAAGCATCGTGGCTAGCCTCTTCCGCTTCCTCTCTATTGTTTAGTATCCTAAATGACAGTGTAAATGCGTACTGCTTATGCCGATCGATAAGCATATTGATAGCGGTACTGTTACCATCTACAATGGCAGATATTAGTTCCTGATCAGAGGCGTTGGATCTCACTGGACATGTGACGCTTTGAGCATCATACAAGTTACAGCGAAAAAAATATTTCTTTCTGTAACCGCTAGGAGTACCCCAGCGTCATAGAGCCGAAATTTAAAATTTAGAAAAAATGGAAGTAGCAATTATAGTCCCAGTAGTGTCTGTCTTATCAATCGTGACACTTATCATTTTTATTAGAAAATTCATAAACGACGAGCGCATGGCCATGATCGAAAAGGGTGTTGATTCCAAAATATTTAGAAACACCGGAGAGTTTACCCCTCTGCGGTATGGACTCCTTTTTGTAGGCGCAGGAGTAGGCCTTTTAATGGGTACAGTATTGGATGCGATCTTTATGTCCTTGAACGAAGAGGCCGTCTACTTCTCAATGCTCTTTATTTTTGGAGGAGGGGGCTTATTTGCGTCCTATCAAATAGAGCAGAAGCGCAGAAAGGAAGCGGGAGAATAATTCATCTTCTCCCTTTATTGACAGTGAAGCTGAAAACATCAGGGCGCTGATAGTGCCCAGACACATCTAAGGTCATTTGCTCTTTTTTGATCTCATTAAGGTTAAGTTCTGCCGTGAATATTCCCTCCTTATCAAATACCGGGGGGAGCAAATAATGACCATCTGGTCCAATGACGCAGCTGCCACCATCCAGTAGTTCATTTTGGGAAGCTGTATAGTTCAGCTGGGTTGGAAGATCAGAGACGGAGAGCATTTGACCTACCGCAATTACAAAACAGCGTCCCTCGAAAGCATACTGGCGACTAGCTATCTGGTGCATTTCATGAACCTTTGGCCAAAGTGCCAAATGGATTTGCTCGCCTGTATCATGAAGCGCTTGTCTGGAGAGCGGCATCCAGTGCTCCCAGCAGATGAGACCTCCTACCCGCGCATTGTTGACCGGCTGGCTAGTCAGGCCGGCACCATCGCCCAAAGAATAGAGCAATTTTTCAGTAAAAGTGGGCATCAACTTCCGGTGATGAATCACGAGTTCTCCCAGAGAGATTAACCCAAAGCTATTATAGATACTACCGTGTCCGGGCTGACCATGTACCGCTTCGTTGAAGCCAAACCCTATTGCGACGTTCAGTTTTTTGCTTAGCTTTTTGATTTGATCTATTTCTTTGGAATCAGTGGAAAGACTGTTGGCATGCATCTCAGCAAAGATCTCCTTCGTGGCGGGGTTGTTCCAAAGGCCTGCCTCAGGTGCATAGTCTAGCCAGGCAGGGTACCCACAAAACCAGGTTTCCCCGAAAATGATCAACTCACATGACTGATCAGCTGCCTCCTCAATGAGCGCAAGCGCCTTTTCAATCGAGGCAGCAAGCTTATTGAAAACTGGTTTATGCTGGACGATTCCTATTTTCATAGACCCTAAGCTAGCAAAATGCCCAATAACAGAATAGAATCCCATCATCAGCGGGGATCTGAAAATCCTATGTACCGGCTTTCCGAACGACAGAAAAAATGAGGGCCACCCCGAAAGGTGACCCTACAACCAGTCATCATCCTTGATAACAGTGTCTTTTCAAACAGCTAAGGAAGAAAAGACATGAGCTAAATTCCTGATAAGTGGGCTCAACGCCTATCACCCAAATAGGGTATTTTCAAATACCATGATACACGTAGGTACATCGGGGAACTACCTAAGAAGGAATGTCTTAGTGTCCTGAGCGGTTTTAAAAGGGATTTCCTCCATCGGCACATGACCTGCGTCCTCATAGACGATTAGCTCGCTACCCTTGATCTCCTTGTTGAATAGGTAGGCATCAGATAACGGTACCCAGGCATCATGCTCTCCCCAAAGTATTAAAGTTGGTACATCGAGTGTTTCGATGAGTTCGCTGCGGGTGGTGAATTTTGTGTTTGCACGATCAATGAAGGCCTGCCGGTTTCCTTCTCGCAAAGCCATTCGAAAATAGCGATCTACGAGCTCATCGCTAATTTTGGACTGGTCGTGATAAACTGCTTTGAGGTTGTTTTCAATAATAAACTTGGGCGTAAAGGACTTAAATATCGCTGCAAATGCGGGCTGTTGGGCTAGTTTGAATATAGTGGGTTGCCCATTCACACGAGGATGACCACTAGCATCTACAAGCACCAGTTTCTTTACTTTATTGGGGTACTGAGTGGTGTAATACCATGAAACAGCACCTCCAAGAGAATTGCCAGCTATATAACACGAGTCAATATTCAAATTCACCAAGACCTTATCCACAAACTCCGCATAGAAGTCGAGACTGTAATTGCCTTCAGGGGACGGGCCTGTTAGACCAAAGGCCGGTAGATCAAACCTCACCACTTTGAAGTCCGACGAAAGCTGCTCTGTCCAGGCATCCCAGGTATGCAATGAAGCCGCCGTACCATGTATCAAGACTAGTGGCATGCCCTCACCTTCTACTCTGTAGTGGACGGGCATTCCATCAATCTCCATGTACTGAGAGGGTGCTTGGCCATACTCAGCAACCAGATCCTCAACAGGTATATCATTCTGGTAAGAGAGATAAAGAAATCCCACTATAGCCAAAATGAAGATGGTCAGTATACGCCTGAGTGCTGTCATTTTATTAGCGGCTTATTGCTTGGGACATATCCTGCCTTTAGAGTTGATAGTCGTCAAAGCTGCTAAAAGCCTTTTCGGGTACGATATCCAGCACACTGATGTCAGTCAGGTCTCGCTCTCCGCGATCTCCTGAAAGCATGATCTCCCCGTAGCGAGCATACTCACCCCATGGGGTGATGAAGTTGGGTTCTTCCTGACCAGACTCACGAAAATAGGCCCACTGCGTGACCAGGCGACTGTATTTGTCGACATACACCTCATAGACATTTTCGGGAGTCACGCCGACATTATCGAATGTGAGCTGGAGCACATCAGCTGCGTCTCCGGTGGCTGTGGTATCCTCCCTAAGGTATTTCAGCGTAACACCCGAATCCTTAAGTTTATATGGCATGACGAGCCAGTAGGCGTCATTGATCCAGATACGCTCGCCACGATGCAAGTAAAAATCCACAGAATCCTTATCGGAAAACTCCGAGCCATTCTTATAAACGCGACCCTCCTTGGTGTTGATATTCATGATGATTTTAAGGTCGTCCCGACCACTTTCGATCCTCACATCGCCCGTATGTTTGTTCCAAAGGAGCTTGCGAGCACCGAAAAAATCCCACGACAGTAGCTTAGTGTCATCCCATGCCTTTCGACCTCCCATGGCGAGCATCACTTCATCCGCTATCGCAATAGCCTGAGCGTCCGATCCAGCCTCATCAAAGCCTGGTGCTGGAGGGTTTGCCGTTTCTGTTTCCACAGTTTCTTCTTTTTTGTTTTCATTGCCCGGCTGGCTGCAACTGGCTATGAGCATCGCTGCGATGATTGCTAAGTGTATGGATTTCATGTTAATGGTGTATTTTGATTGGTGAGATGAATTGCGAACTTGAAGACAGTATAACTACGATTGGTTACATTATGATTTCAAATGATGCTACTAATGTAAACTTTTGTATCGGTCAAAAATAACAAATTCATTATGTGGACATTACTAAGCATCCTACTCGTATTTACCGGTCTAGAAGCGAAAGCCACCGAGCCCGATACGCTCAGAGAGCGCAGCTACAGCTCCGAAATCAAGATGATCGGCACTGTCTATGCCATCAATGTCAGATACAAAGGCAATATCAAAGTATCTGATGACGACAAGCATATCACCTATATCACGCCTGGCGGATATCTGGAAATTAGTAAAAAGGCTTTCGGCAGTAAGCGGGAATTACTCATCGAGAGTGATGTCAACGGCACACTTCAGCACACGTATAAAGAGAATCGGCGAAATACACCTTATGACCCAGAAGGGAAGCAGTTTTTGGAAGACGTCCTTTTGGAGGTGATACGATCATCAGACGTGGCGGCCCTGGATCGCGTCAATCGGTTTTTTGCACAAGGGGGTGTAGGTGCAGTGCTAAGAGAGATATCTCAGATATCTTCCTCCAGTAGTCAGGCCACTTATTTTGAGTATTTACTAGAGCGAAATGGCCTTAGCGGAAATCAATTGGCTGAAATCGTCAGTGCGATCGGCGATGAAATATCCTCGTCTTCTTCGAAGGGCGCTTTGCTACGAAGATATGCTTATAAGTTCTTGGCGAGTGACGTAAGTGGTCAGGCCTTTTTCCGATCGGTTGACATGATTTCCAGCAGTTCGGAAAAAGGAGAAACCTTGCGCAAAGTGCTGGCCGATGAGCGTATTGATAAAAGTCAGTACCCTGAATTACTGAGGACAATAAGCAACATCTCCTCCTCTTCCGAACAGGGTTCAGTTCTACGATCGTTCAACACCCTCTATCTAGATGATGAAGAGATACGACGAACTTATTTTAGAGCTATTGAGACGATCTCATCCTCCTCTGAGCAAGGCTCAGTACTCAGAGATTTACTTTCAAGAAAAAGCTTAAATCAAGAAAGTATGATCAGCCTTTTCCGCGCTACAGAGTCGATCAGCAGTAGTTCTGAAAAGGGTGAGGTCTTAAGACGAGCCGCAGCTCAGCTGGATGAATTTGATGAGCGACTGACCAGTGCCTATGTCTCCGCTGTACGATCTATCAGCTCTAGTTCGGAGCAGGGCTCTGTCCTGAGAGCGGCTATTAATGATGCCGACTTGTCTGACGAATCAGTAATCTTACTGCTCTACACGTCACGAAATATCTCTTCGAGCAGTGAGAAGGGCTCAGTTTTGCGAAGTGTCATTGATAACATCAATACCAGCAATCCGCGAGTGTTGGATGCATATTTTGAGACGGTAGAGTCTATCAGCTCTACTTCGGAGCAGGGAGGGTTGTTAAGAGACATTATCAAGCGCACGGATGTCACCGCAGACTTGCTGAGAGGTGTGATGACTAGTTCTCGGTCTATCTCCTCAAGTAGCGAGCTTGCCTCGGTTCTCATTGAGGTATCTGAGCACTTATCAGAATTTCCTGAGCTTAGAGAGGACTACAAGCAAGCAGCACGTAACATATCTTCAGATTCAGAATACCGCAGGGTGATTGAAAAGCTTTGAGACTGGTGAGAACAGCGATATCGTTTTTGCTTGGCATTAGCCTCTACTACTACCTTCAGTGGGGCTCGGGAGATCATACTGCTACAGACTTTTATCGCGCTATTGCTTCAGGGGTTTATTTAGCAATAGTCGATGCGCTCTGGCGACTTATCACGCCGAAACTGGATGCCCTTGTGAGCTGGAAAAGTCAGTTCAAGTCTAGATTTCTATTAGGAGTTATCTCCCAGTTTGCGTTGATCTTTCTAGTGCCATGGCTATTGCTGGAATGGAGTTCGGTAGAAGCTGATTTGATCCTAAAGCTGGGTATAATCGCTTTTTTTCTGGTATTGCTGACGGCCGTTGTAGACTTTACCATTTATTCATTCAACTACTACTCTTCAGGGCAAATCAAAAGTATTCAGCTGCAGCGCGAGCAATTAGAACTACAATATGAAGCATTAAGAACACAGCTCAGCCCACATTATTTATTCAACAGCCTCAATACGATTTCGTCCCTGATTAGTGATAACCCAAAGCCTGCTGAGCAGTTTGCGCGAAGGCTTGTACAGACCTACCAGTATATCATCCAATCTAGAGACAAGAAGCTAGTGCCAATCAAGGAAGAGGTTGATTTTGTAAAGGCGTACATGTATTTGCTCAAAGTTCGGTTTGATGAGTCTATCGTGACGAGTATCAATATTCATGAGTCTGTTATGACCCATCAGATTCCCCCATTGACCTTACAGATACTGATAGAGAATGCCGTGAAGCACAATTTCTTTTCTGCCGAAGAGCCGTTAGTGGTGTCTATCGATACTGATCAAAACGGAAACCTGATTGTAAAAAACGATAATAGAAAAAAGGATGAGCAAGTTGATTCCTTCAAGATTGGATTGGAAAATATCCGACGGAGATATCTATTCTTCACAGAGGAGCCCATTCGCGTTTCTGACAAGCAAATATTCCAGGTCACACTTCCTCTCATTCCCAAATCAGTCGCAGCATGAACAGTCAATACATTCATGATATTAAGTTCAGATTGATTTGGCCCATCATACAGGGCCTCCTGGTGTATATCCTCTTGCTAATGGTCTTTGATAATGTTGCTGAGCTGCTGAGCAACTTTGTCAACTCAGAAATGTACCTATGTATGATCCTATCCTTTCTGCTCAATGAGTCGATCAGGTTATGGATATGGCTCTTCAACAAATTCTTACCCAGCAGAATCGATGGCACGCGATTCGTGATTCAAACGCTTGGATCTATTGCCTGTGTGTTTCTTATTATTGGAGGGGTGCTTAGTGCTTACTTCATTTACTTAGTGGACTATAGCTGGGGAGGGTTCGATACGGAGCTCATGGCGTTTATATCGATTTTCTCGGTTTTCACCCTACTCTTCAATGCCATCCATTTATCAATAGTCCTACTCACCTCGCAGAATATTCAAAAGATCAGGGAGGAGGAGCTACTTCGGCAGAACCTGGATTTTCAGGTGCAGACCTTCAAGAACAATATCAATCCCCTGTTCTTCTATGAGAGCATGGAGCAGTTTCTGATCCTCTTGTATCGAGATCACAAGCTGGCAGACAAATACATCTATCACTTGTCAGAACGCTACAGATATGTGCTTGAAAACAAGCAAGAGGAACTCAAGTCACTCGAAGAGGAGCTGCCGACATTAGACAGCCTATCCTTCTTGTTCAAAGAGCAACATCAGCACGCTATTGAGATCGACAATCAGATAGTGGACATCAAACCCGATCAATTGGTGGTAACCAATACACTGGCGACCGTGATAGAGCTGCTTACCAGAAAAACCATTATTTCGAAAGAGCGACCGTTGCGAATCAAATGCTACATCGATGAAGCTGACAATTACCTCGTTTTTGAGGCAAACTTGAACGAACGGTTTGTTACCAATCCGGAGATGCAGAAGAGGTCGGACATGCTTGTTAAGGCGTACGAATATTTCACGAGCAAGCCATTCATGAACATTAAAGCAGGAGAGCTCACCTTTATCAAAATCCCACTGCTGGAAGTACAGGGAGCTTAAAACTAGTTATCACAAAAAAGCACATAAGTGAAAGTATTGATCATAGAAGACGAAAAGCCAGCAGCAGATAAGCTGCAACGACTACTGTCTGATCTTGTAGATAATTGCGAAATAGCCGGAATTGCCACTAGCGTGAAAAGTGGAGTTTCGCTCATACAAGAGCATCAGGAAGAGCTTGATTTGATCTTTATGGATATCCAGTTAACGGATGGCTTGAGTTTCAGGATATTTGAGCAGATCGAAGTACAGGTGCCTGTTATCTTCATCACTGCCTATAACCAATACGCCATTGAGGCTTTCAAGTCTAATGGTATAGACTATTTGCTCAAGCCACTAACCGAGGAAGGGTTAGCAGCGAGCCTCAATAAGTGGAAATCTCTGCAGAAAAACTTCAGTAAGGCTCAACTACCATCATCAGTGACGATTGAGTCATTGATGCAACAGATACAGGGTGGTAAGCAGTACAAAGATCGGTTTCTTGTTAAGGTTGGTGAGCACATTCGCTCTGTCCCTACTAAGGAAGTTAGTCTCCTGTATGCTGACGGGCGTATCGTATACCTGATCACCGACCAACAAGCCAAATACACCAT
The DNA here is from genome assembly GCA_965229505.1 of Cyclobacteriaceae bacterium. GTDB lineage: Bacteria > Bacteroidota > Bacteroidia > Cytophagales > Cyclobacteriaceae > UBA6059. The sequence goes on along the minus strand of OZ245881.1, from coordinate 1,784,289 downwards.
AGATTATAAGTTGGAGTCCCTTGAGCAGATGCTTGATCCCAAGTCATTTTTCCGAACTAACCGCACCTTCATCATCAATATCGATGCGATTAAGGACGTGCTGGTTTACTCCAATAGTAGGCTGAAGATATCCGTTGACGCTAAAATCGAAGAAGAGATTATTGTGAGCAGAGATAGGGTCAGCGCTTTCAAGGAATGGTTTGGAGGAGGCGCTAGCTGATTCTTGACCAGTTGACGACATTTTTAGTCAGAGACGCTATGTGCTGTTTGATGGGCTGGTTTTCCGGTAGGTCAAGATGAGGGTCAATATCCAGCATATTGATGGCCTTCTCCCTGGCAAGGCTGAGAATCTCTCCGTCCTTGCTAAGATCGGCCAACAGCAAATCCATAATCCCACTTTGCTGGGTGCCTGTCAGGTCGCCAGGTCCTCGAAGCTTTAAGTCAATGTCCGCGATCTCGAACCCATCGGTGGTGCGCACCATGGTTTCAAGCCTCACTTTGGCCTCTTTGCTCAACTTGTAGTCGGTCATCAGTATGCAATAGGACTGATCGGCACCTCGACCTACACGCCCCCGTAGCTGGTGCAGCTGTGCCAAGCCAAATCGTTCGGCATTTTCTATAATCATGACTGACGCGTTTGGGACATTCACACCCACCTCTATGACGGTAGTTGCCACCATGATTTTAGTTTCACCCTTCACAAAGCGCTGCATTTCAAAGTCCTTGTCCACCGGCTTCATCCGCCCGTGGACGATACTCAGAGGAGTGTTTGGAAATGCCCTGGCAATGCTTTCATAACCATCCATAAGGTCTTTGTAGTCCATATTGGCAGATTCTTCAATCAACGGATAGACAATGTAGACCTGTCTTCCCAGGTCTATTTGCTCTTTTACAAACCCAAATACCTTTAGCCGCTGCGAGTCAAATCGGTGTGTGGTCATGATGGGTTTCCTACCGGAAGGGAGCTCATCGATCTGGGAGATGTCAAGATCACCATAGAGTGTCATGGCGAGAGTTCTCGGAATGGGTGTGGCTGTCATGACCAGCACATGTGGATAAGACCCTTTGTTTTTGCTCCAAAGCTTAGCGCGCTGAGCTACACCAAACCGGTGCTGCTCGTCAATCACTGCCAAACCAAGTTTTTTGAATTGCACTACATCTTCGAGCAGCGCATGCGTACCAACCAGGATATTCAATTCTCCACTCATGAGCTGCTCGTGGATGATCTTTCGTTCGGACTTTTTTGAAGATCCGGTGAGCCTGGCCATCTTGAGGTTCATAGCTTCACAAAATGGTAACAGGCCATTGAAGTGCTGCTCAGCGAGTATTTCGGTAGGCGCCATCAGCGCGGCTTGTGTTTCGCTACCTATCGCCACCAGCATACAGATGAACGCCACGATCGTTTTTCCACTTCCAACATCACCTTGTACCAGCCGATTCATCTGTTGACCAGACTTGAGGTCGCGATAGCATTCTTTAATCACCCTTTTTTGAGCGTCAGTTAGCTCGAAGGGCAGATGATCGTTGTAAAAGCGCGTCAGTAGTTGAGAGTTGTCAAGGACTATACCACGAAACTTCTCGATGCGGGCAATTTTGAGTTTTAGCAACCGGACCTGAGTATAAAACAGCTCTTCAAACTTTAACCTAAACTGCGCTTTTTGTAGCGTCTGACTATTTTTTGGGAAGTGGATATGGATCATCGCTGTACGCTTATCCATAAGCTTTAGCGCTGCTATCAAGTCGTTGGACAAGGTCTCTTCAAACCTGTCCACAGCCTGTACGAGCAGCGCTTTGATGAATTTGCTGATCGCTTTGCTGTCAATATATCGCGCTTTAAGTTTTTCAGTAGTCGGATAAACGGGCTGTAGATAACCCCCTTTTAAATTAGAGGTGCTAGCCGGCTCGACCTCAGGGTGAGCGATCGAGTATTTCCTACCATATTTATTGGGCTTCCCGAAGACAACATATTCGGCTCCAGGACTCAACCGCTTCAGTGCCCATGGGATACCTTTGAACCAGGTAAGTTCGAGCTCTCCGGTTCCATCTTTGAGGTATGCTACGAGCCGCTTTTTTCTACCTACGCTGATGGTCTCGATGTGACGGATCACTCCCTTAATCTGGATGAAGGGCATGTTTTCATTGACCTGAGCGATCTCGTGAAACTGTGTCCTATCCTCATACCTGAATGGGTAGTGCTGGATCAGGTCGGCATAAGTGAATATTTCGAGCTCTTTGTTGAGCAATGCGGCGCGCTGAGGCCCGACACCTTTGAGAAACTCAATTTTGGTTTCAAAGAATCGCGCCATGCGGAAGTCAGTTGAGGTCTAGCTGAAAATCATTCTTCCACTCTAGGGTGTTCAGCAGGTGCATAATATCTATTTTCAGATATTCAATCACAGGCTCGAGAGAGTCATTTTTAGTAGCTGTCTGAAAGTAAAGCGCCCCCCTCATAAAGTTGCGTGTAGAATCAGTGATATGAAACTGAAACTGCGTGGGAACTTCTCCCTCCAATTCGGATACGGAAGCAATATTTCCATTTTTTAGAGCCACGATACTTTCCTCGATCGCGTATGCCTTTACATTATGCTGAGAGGTCAGTTTGTAGGAATCGTTGAGATAACCTTCGAGCAAGTCTTGCTTGCTCTTCACTGGCTTGTAGGTCACTTGGATGTTCGCATCCAGCTCGGGATAGTGGATGTCCATCCAATAGCGCTCACTGATCCAGGAAGAGTCGCGAAGTAGCACGGCGTACCTGGAGGTCTCAAACTGGTAGGGAAAAGTATCCGGGATAGCCAGGTACTCATGCGGAGGAAGTATGATGCGATTATAGCCTTTAGGCTTGGGGACATAGTCCGAAGAGCAACTCATTAGCAGCGCTCCTAAAAAAAACAAAATACTAGTCTGTAAAATCGGATTGTAGCTCTTTCGAATGAGGACTGACAAAAACTCTGACACGCTTAATTCTTCTTTGATCAACTGCTACTACCGTAAAAACAAATCTATTGAATTTAATCTTATCGCCTGCATGGGGCAATTTCGAATTGATTTCGAGAAGCAAACCACCCAGCGACTCACTTTCCCCTTTCACCTCTTCGAATAACGAAATGTCATCCTCAATAATTTTACAGAAATCATTTAGGGAGGTCTTGCCCTCAAAAATATAGGTGTTGCTGTCCAGCTTGTTGTAAGCTATTTCATTTTCTTCATCGAATTCATCGTTGATTTCGCCTACGATTTCTTCGATAATATCCTCTAAGGTCACAAGCCCGGAGGTGCCGCCATATTCGTCTACCACTATAGCCATATGCACGTGCTTCTCTTGAAAGTCCTTGAACAGGCTATCGATTTTTTTGCTTTCGGGTACGAAAAAAGCAGGTCTCAGTAGTGACTGCCAGCTAAAGTCGTCCTCCTTTTCGAGGTGTGGCAAGAGATCTTTGATATAGAGTATCCCCTCAATCTTGTCCACCGTTTCATTATAAATAGGTAGGCGGCTGTAGCCCCGCTTGTTAATCTGATCCATCAGCTCATGAAAGTCAGTCTCACGATCAAAGGCCGTGATATCAACACGTGACTTCATCACCTGTTTTACTGACAGTGTGCCAAAGTTCACAATTCCCTTTAGGATGCCTTTTTCCTCATCGGTGGCTTCTTTTTCAGCTGTGAGTTCAAGTGCTTCGTTGAGCTCCTCCACACTGATATTATATCCTTTCCGTTCAATTCGTTTTTCTATGATATTACCAATTCCGATTAGGAACCAGGTCAACGGGCTGAGCAGTCGGTAAGAAAATGCGATCAAGGCGCTACTTAAGCGAGCAAACTGAATGCGATTCTGATTAGCATATACTTTGGGAATGATCTCTCCGAAATAAACAATGAACCCAGTTATGATTACTGAAAGGAGCACTATCACGGTTCCTTCTGGTGTGGTTGTCCCTGTTATCTGCCATGTCACAAAAGCCGAAAGCGTGACAATAGAAATATTAATGAGATTGTTGAGCACCAATATGGTTGCCAGCAGCTTCTGTGGATGCAACAGCAACGCAGCGATGCTTTTCTCTGAGGGGTTGCTAGAGCCTTTGCATCTTGCTATTTCTTCCTGAGATAAGGAAAAAAAAGCGACTTCAGATCCAGAAATCAGTCCGGAAAGGAGCAATAAGACTATAAAGAAAGAACCAGAGAAAATGTAAAAAGGCAGCTGTGTTGCTAGTAACAAGCTTGCCGTCAGGGGTTCACCAGGGTCAGGTTCCAATAATTTGCTAGTTGGTTATATAATTAAAACGGAAGATCGTCGATATCCGTTTCGTTCGATTCCGAGGCAGGGGCGGCACTGCCACTATTACCGGGTTGACTGGATGTCGAATCACCACCTGGCTGACCGCTACTGTCTCCGCCCGGACGACCAAGTAATGTCATTTCCCGACCGACAACTTCAGTAACATACCTCTTAATGCCGTCTTTGTCATCGTAAGATCGTGTGGTAAGCTTGCCCTCAATATAGACCTGCCCTCCTTTTTTCAGGAAGCGCTCAGCCACTTCAGCCAGTGGAGTCCAAAGCACCACATTATGCCATTCCGTGTTCGTAACTCGTTCACCTTCACGATTCTTATACACCTCACTCGTTGCAATCGAAAAATTGGCAACAGCCCTACCATTATCAAGATGACGCACCTCCGGGTCTTTACCCAGATTTCCTACTAAAATGACCTTGTTTACTCCAGACATATCTACTATGTTATTTTTTTAACATCTATCTAAAATAGCGACAAAGCACCGCTTTTCAAATAATTTTCAATCAAAATAGGCTTGGCTAAATTCTTCAATTTGGCCTTCGGCACGTCGAGAAGCAGATGATTTTGCGCTAGCTCCTCATATACCTCCCTATCGGTCAATGATAGCCGAAAAAACCTCGCGTTTAGCCGTTGATGAGTAAGAACATGCTTAATAGTTGCTGATTGGCTTTCTATCACACAAGCCTTGACAACATCATCACCTATTGCCTCTGCCAGCCGCGAAAGTAGTTCTTCTTCTGGCAGATCGCCTTCTATACAGTAAAAATCATGTAAACCCTGCCAAATATCTTTACCCGCCCGTTGATTAACCAAGATGCGATCTCTGAACTCGAACATGAAGTAGTTTAGAAATCGATTGGTCACCTTCACTTTTTTAAGCTTGACGGGTCTTTGGCTCACTGAGCCATTAATATATGACGCGCACTGCGCAACAAATATGCATGATTGACAGTCCGGATTTTTTGGCTTACAGTGGGTAGCCCCAAATTCCATCATTGCTTGATTGAACTCTCCGGGCTGATCTTTGGGAATGAGGCCCAGTGCTTTGTTATAGAAATGCTTGTACGCGCCACTTCCGGATATATCAGTAGGATCATCAAAGAGCCTGGAGAGGAGCCTGTACACATTACCATCTACGACGGGCACTTGCTCGTCAAAGGCAATCGAAGCAATCGCCGAGGAGGTATATGGGCCTATTCCAGTCAGCTTTTGGAGCGCCTTGGCAGAATTAGGAAATACCCCACCATATTCAGAAACCACTTGCTTGGCGCAGGCATGTAGATTTCGTGCTCTAGAGTAATAGCCCAAACCCTGCCATAATCGCAGTACCTGATCCAGAGGAGCCGCAGCGAGATCATTTACGGTAGGGAAAGTGTCTACAAAACTGAGGTAGTAAGGCAATCCCTGAGCAACTCTGGTCTGCTGCAAGATGATCTCCGAGAGCCATATCCTGTATGGGTCAGCAGAGTCTCTCCAGGGAAGCTCCCGTTTGTGCCTGGCATACCATTCCAGAATTTGTTTGGCAAAGATTTTCAAGGAGTTAGCACAAATAAATGCTTTTAAAAAAGGTCAGGTAATTTTTTGTTTTAGAGGTGCCAAATATAAATTTGCGACCATTGATTTTCATTGTTTTTATCTGATTAAAGGAAACACAAGGTGACGAAAGCGGACGTAATAAACGAGATTGCTGATAAAACAGGTATAGATAGGGCAGATGTACAAGCATCGGTAGAGGCCTTTTTCTCGGTAGTGAAGAACTCTATGGCCAATGGGGAAAACATATATGTACGGGGCTTTGGCAGTTTTGTGAACAAGAAGCGAGCAAAGAAGATAGCGCGAAATATTTCGAAAAATACCGCGATGGTGATCGAGGAGCATCATGTTCCCAGTTTTAAGCCCTCGAAAGTATTCGTTGAGAAGGTGAAAAAAAGCGTCAAGGTTAAATAACCTGACCTGAGATGTTAGCCAAGCAAATTGTAATCAGTATAGCCGGAGTGCTATTGATTATACTGCTATACAACCTTCCCAAGTATGTTGTAGAAAATGACGAGGAAGAGGCCGCAGGCCAAATCATGCAAAGCTCTGAGGAGCAGCCAAGTGCGGCTCACGAGCTTCCAGAAAACTTTAACAATGACCTCAGTTTCTGGAAAAGCCAGCTAAGCACGGATAAATCAGAAAATTATTTTATTTTTGCGGACTCTTTGGTGAGCGCCTATTTGAATTTAGGACTTGTCGACAGTGCGGCCTGGGTAGCTGAGCAGGCACTGAACTATGGCGATGAGGGGAAGAATTTCGCTGGTGATGCGTATTACAGGGCATTTAGTTTTGCTCCTAACGTTAGCAAAGCCAATGAATTTGCCGAAAAGGCCAGAGAGATACTTGGAGGGATTCTAGATGAGGATCCTGAAAACCTTGATGCTAAGACAAAGATTGCCATGACTTACGTGTCATCTTCCAATCCAATGAGAGGAATACTGATGCTGAGAGAGGTGGTTGAGGAAGACGCGGACAATCGAGAAGCGATCTACAATCTGGGAATTTTGTCGATGCAGTCTGGACAGTATGACAAGGCTGTCGAAAGGTTTGAGAAGCTGGTGAGCCTTGACGAAGAAGATGTTCAGGCCAATTTCTATTTAGGATTGAGTTACCTGGAAGTTGGCGATAAAGAAAAGGCGAAGCAGGCCCTGGAAAAAGTAAAGGAATTGGATGATGATCCAACTGTTCAAGCAACAGTGGATGGTTATCTCAAGGAAATAGATATTTAGTACTAATTAAAGACATTGAATTATGCCTTGCGGTAAAAAGAGAAAAAGACACAAGATTGCTACTCACAAGAGGAAGAAAAGACTCAGAAAGAATAGACACAAGAAGAAGTAATAGGTAATTAAGTGATCAACTGAGTAAATCAAGAAGAATTGAGCAATGAACTAATTATCAATTCAACTCAGGATGAATCTCGTATTGCCCTTCTTAAAGACAAAAAACTGGTTGAGTTTCATCAGGAAAAAGATGAAACCAAATTTACGGTAGGAGATATCTACCTTGGCACGGTGCAAAAAGTCGTGCAAGGTCTAAATGCAGCATTCGTAGACATTGGATACGAAAAAGACGCATTCCTGCATTACTTGGATTTAGGTCCCCAGATACAGTCATTAAATAAGTTTGTTAAAAGCAATCTCGGTAGCAATAATCCTAACCCGAAGCTCTCTACATTCAAAATAGAGCCAGACATTAACAAACTAGGTAAGATAGGTCAGGTACTCACCAGACACCAGAAGATATTGGTGCAGGTGGTGAAAGAGCCTATTTCCACGAAGGGCCCAAGATTATCTTGTGAGTTGTCCATACCAGGTAGATATCTGGTATTGGTTCCATTTTCGGATACGGTAAACGTATCTAAGAAAATAGGCAGTAGCGAAGAGCGAAAGAGGCTGGTAAGGCTAATCACCTCTATTAAGCCGAAGAACTTCGGTATCATCATAAGAACAGTAGCACAAAATAAGGATGTTGCTGAGCTTGATCGAGACCTACGCAACATTGTTTCTATCTGGGAAAAAGGAGTTGCAAGATTAACAGATGTGCAACCCAGGGACAAGGTAATTGGTGAGATGAATCGCGCCAATTCGATCCTTAGGGATATGCTCAATGAGGGCTTTGACAACATTCACGTTGACGACAAAGAGCTCCATGATGAGATTCGCGATTATATCCGGACCATTGCCCCTTCTAAGGAGAAGATACTCAAACTGTATACCGGCAAAGCCAAGATTTTCGAAGCTTTCAATATAGAAAAGCAACTGAAGTCACTTTTCGGCCAGTCGGTTAGTGTAGCTGGTGGAGGCTACTTGATTATAGAGCATACTGAAGCCTTGCACGTTATTGACGTTAATAGCGGAAACAAGTCTAACGCCCAGGATGATCAGGAAAATACCGCGCTTCATGTTAATCTCGATGCGGCCAGAGAGATCGCCCGACAACTCCGAGTGAGAGATATGGGTGGAATCATTGTGGTTGATTTCATTGATATGAAAAGAGCGGAGAACAAAAAGAAGCTTTTTGATAAGATGAAGGAGGAGATGAAAGATGATCGCTCCAAATTCACTATTCTTCCGCTTTCCAAGTTTGGCTTGATGCAAATTACCCGTCAGCGGGTGCGTCCTGAGTTGAACATAAAGACCAGAGAGGTTTGCCCATCGTGTAATGGTTCAGGGAAAATTTCTGCGTCGATTATGATTACGGACGAGATAGAAAAGAATGTCGATCATTTACTCAAAAACCAGAATGAGACTGACTTGACACTGGCCCTTCACCCTTATTTGTATGCTTTTTTTAGAAATGGGATGATCTCCAGGCAAGTCAAATGGCTCTTCAAATATCACAAATGGGTGACCTTAGTTGAGGACTCTTCCCTGGCACTTACTGAATTCACATTTGTGAATAAGGGAGGCGAGGTAATAGAATTATTGCCTTAAAATTTTACACCGATATCAAAGCTGATCATATCATTTTTTATGATCAGCTCGTCATCGATCGGAATAGTCTCGTTTAGCGCATTGAGTAACCCACGATAGTAACTAAACCCTCCAGTCAGGATAGTATTTAGACCTACTTGATACTCAAGACCCATGCCCAGTAGTGCCGATGCGTTGAAAAGGTTGAATTTTTCAATGCCCTCATATCTCTCATCGCTTGGTTCATCAAATATTTTGACTTCACCAGTTGCACCAATTTGAAAATACAATTTTGCGTCAGGCTGTATTTCATTCGTATACAGCTTGAGGCTGACTGGCACCATCAAATAGTGTAAGCGATACTCTTCCAGGTCAATAATGTAAGATCCACCGTTTTCTCCAACGACAGCAAAACTCACATGCTTAGGCGTATAAATTACACCGGTACTAAAGCTATAGGTATCCGAAATCTCCATGTCTGCGGATAACCCAAATAGAAATCTGATAGCTGCACCGTCATCAGAAAAATCAAGTGTGTCGGACTGATTACTAATTCGGTTCAAGGAGGCAGTTGGTGAAAACTTCAGACCGAGTTTGGTCTGTGCTTGAGCAACATTCAGACTGATCGTGAGCAGTAGTAAAATCAGGTAATTTTGCATGCAGGTGAAATAAATAAATAGTTTTGCCTTTAAAGATAGTAAATGGGAAGGTTAGGGAATTTTTTGTTTGTTGCGCTCGCGGTTTTCTTGCTAGGATGTTCAGAAGATACCTGCCGAGACGTACCCGAATTGGCAGCTCAACAGCCAATATTGATTGAAAGACTCGATCAAGAGCTATTTGGTCTTGAAAATCAAGATCAGGTCAATCAACTACTCAGGGCCAACCCAGGCTTTTCCAGGTATTTCCTGGACACTGATCAGTATCCTTCGGATCAGATCGTAGCTAGAAAGCTTTTTGGGTTAATTAATGACCCATTTATTGATACGCTATACCAGGAGACCCAAAGCACCTATGGGGATCTCGAATGGCTGGCTCAGGATTTGGCCGACGCATTTGCTCGGATGAACAGCCACTACCCTCAATTTCAAACCCCGAAGCTACAAACAGTAATAACGGGCTTGTACAAAGACCTATTGATTTCAGACTCATTGGTTGTCATCGGGCTTGACCATTTTTTGGGTACAGATTCGAAGTACAAGCCTCTGGATGTACCGGACTATATTTTGAGAAGGTATGATGAGGACCACATGGTGCCTATTATCATCAGTTTTATGGCAGGCTGGTTTAATCAAACCAACTATGCTGACAAAACCATGCTCGCTGAAATGATTGATTATGGAAAGTCGTTCTATTTCGTAAGTCATATTCTTCCGTGTACGGAAGAGCGGTTGATCATTGGTTACACTTCTCAGGAGTGGCAAGATGCCATTGACAATGATGGAATTATTTGGGCAAACCTTATCGAGAATGAGCTACTATATGAGACAGATCATGTCCTCAAGAACAAGTTTCTAGGTGAACGCCCCAATATATTTGAAATAGGGGACAGGTGCCCTGGTCGGATAGGTAGATGGGTGGGTTGGCAGATTGTGAAAACCTACATGGAACAAAACCCCGATCTTAGTTTGACAGATCTTATGGCCGAGAAAGATGCCAACAAGATATTTCAGTCTTCGCGCTACAAGCCAAGGAACTAACCGATCTCATCAAGTACTTTTTGAGTAAGCCGGACTATGTCAAAAGATGATGCTAGTCTAAGAGCACTGACCTTAAGCTGACTTACTCTTGACTTATCACTCAACAATAGTTGAATCTTCGTTATGAATTCCCTGGGATGGGTGGGATCATAACAGATTCCTGCCTCATTATCTTCAATGACGGCTTTTGACCATCCTCCAAGATTGGAAACAATGATTTTTCCAGCCGCTAAGCCATCAAAGAGTTTGTTCGGGCTACCGGAATGCAAAATGGGAACATTCTGAAATGAGATATAAACTGCGTCACATTGTTCCATTAACCGCTTTACACCTTCCATGTCTTGCCAGGGAAGAAGAGTCGTATTCTCCAATTTTCTTAAAGCTACTTCCTTTCTAATAGCTTGCTTTTGAGCACCATCACCTACGATAATATATGCAAGGTCGAGACCTTCCTCTTGTGACAATTCTGCAATATCAAGTAAGTACTGCAGATGATTGGCTAGGCCGATAGTACCGAAGTAGCCAACCTTGAAAGCGCAGCTCGTCCCAGTTCTTTCCTTCATATCTGAGAAGAAACTGACGTCAGCCATATTTGGGACGACCACCACTTTTCTAGCTCCATTTTTCTGAATATAATCAACCATACCTGAGGATAATGCGACTACCAGGTCTGCACTCCGGTAAACCTGCTGCTCAATATGATAGAGCCATTTCTTTAGCACGGAGTTTTTGATTATCCCCATTTGGATGGGTACTTCAGGCCATAAATCCCCTACTTCAAAAAAGAATCGAGCCTTCCTTCTACGGCTAACTTTTTTACCAAGCCATCCCACAGATAGTGGTGTGCTGATGGCATAAACCAAGTCAACCTCTGAATATGACTGACTTTTCGAGAGCGCTTTACGGTAGAAAGCCCAGAAAGCCCAAAGTCTTTTTAAGAAAGAGAAATGATTGCGATAGGGTACTCGTAAGTAGACTACTTCAATTCCTTCAATGAGGACGGAACGAGCCTTTTCGTTGCTGGAAGTTATGATAGTCACGTGATGGCCGGCGGAAACCATCGCTTTGGCAATGTGGTACGACCTAATTCCTCCCCCCTCTCTGGGTGTTTTGAAATATTGATGAAGAAGGAGAATTTTCATAAATCAAGAAGAAGCTTCCTGACCATAATTTTTCTCGTAATACCGGCAGAAGTAAGAAATATCACACTCCTTACATTTTGGCTTCCGGGCAAGGCAAACGTATCGGCCATGAAGTATGAGCCAGTGATGCGCCTTTGGAACATGCTCTTCGGGAATGTGCCGGATGAGTTGATTCTCTACCTCGAGTGGAGTCTTGGCACTGAGTGTAGCCAGGCCCAACCTCTTTGAAACTCGAAACACATGCGTATCCACTGCCATGGTTGGCTGATTATAGATTACCGAGGCGATCACATTCGCTGTTTTTCTTCCAACGCCTGGTAGTTTTTGCAAATCTTCCAGTGATTCAGGAATCTCTGAATTGAAATCCTCTACCAGCATTTTGCCCAAGCCCAAGAGATGTTTCGTTTTGTTATTCGGGTACGAAACACTCCTGATATAGGGGAATAACTCATCGAAACTACTGCTAGCCAATCGCTCAGGCGTAGGAAAGTCAGCGAACAGCTCTGGTGTTACCAGGTTGATACGCTTATCCGTACACTGCGCACTCAGCACAACGGCCACTAATAGTTCGAAAGGATTCGAATAGTGTAGTTCGGTTTCTGCCTGTGGAAACCGCTCTCTAAAGTGTTCTATGAAGGCCTCAAATCTTTCCTTCTTAAGCATCTGTTGAAATTACTTCAGTACAGACGGTAAGTTAGATGATCTGGAGTAATCAAGAATACCCTGCACCGCACGATTGCTTGGCGCTACCACACATTTATCCAAGTCGGATAGTGTGCTTATCAATTGGAGGTAGCGTTCCTGCAAGCGTTCATTACAGAGAAGGGCATTTTCAATTTCTACATTTTCGATTTTAGAGGTTTCGCTATACGCATAGCGTAGAAGGTCATTTTCTGTAAAAGTTTTGGTCATACGCGATATTCGTTTTCTGCATTTTCTTCCGAAGGTTGATTAAGGCATATCGCATTCTCCCCAAAGCAGTATTGATGCTTACATCCGTAGCGTCTGCTATCTCCTGAAAACTCATTTGCATGTAGTGCCTCATAATCAGTACTTCCTTCTGTGATTCGGGAAGCTCCTGGATTAATTTCCTTAATAACGCATGAGTATCCTTTTTTATTTGCAGCGACTCAATAGAATCTTCTGAAAATTCTAATGTGTTGAATACATTGCTACCATCTTCCATGACGATAGTGGGATATCGCTTCGCTTTTCTGAAGTGGTCAATCGCAAGATTATGGGCTATACGAAGTAACCAGGGCAGAAATTTACCCTCTTCGTTGTACCTACCCGACTTGATAGTATTGACGGCTTTAATGAAACCATCCTGCATCAAATCTTCTGCAGTGTATTGATCCTTTACGATTAAATAAATAGTGGTGAAAACTCTCGACTTGTGCCTTTCTACTAGTTCTTCGAAAGCTGTCTCATCGCCTTGTTTGTAAAGTGATACCAATTGGCTGTCACTTACTTCTTTTCTAATCATCTGTCTACCTGTTTAAAGTTAAGTAGAGGTTTAAATCATAGAGCGGGGTTAAAGGGTGAGAGATTTTTAATTAGCATAAAGTCAAATCTATGTAAATAAGCACCAGAATACCAAATACCCTTGGGGGATTTCTTTGTCGACCTTACTGACAACAACTTCTTTGCCAAACTCATTGGTTATCATTGAGCAGTGCATATTAATTGTACTTATCATTCGATAATTTTGCGCCATATTCCATAAATAAACAAGCCTCTTGTTAGAAACCACTACAAGCACTTCATTAGACATTGACGATCTTGATCCGCGCAACTATATCATCATCAAGCGAGCAAGAGTTAATAATCTCAAAAACCTATCGGTAGCAATACCAAGAAACAAGTTGGTGGTAATTACTGGCTTGTCGGGTTCGGGCAAGTCATCTCTCGCCTTTGATACACTGTTTGCTGAAGGTCAGAGGAAGTATGTTGAAAGTCTGAGCTCTTACGCCCGTCAGTTCCTCGGCAGGATGGAGAAGCCAGAGGTAGACTATATCAAGGGAGTTTCTCCCGCTATCGCAATCGAGCAGAAGGTGAACACAAGAAATCCACGCTCAACTATTGGCACTACGACAGAAATCTACGATTATCTAAAACTACTTTTCTCGAGGGTAGGTACTACGTATTCGCCAATCAGCGGTAATGTAGTGACGAGGGATACAGTTACTTCGGTTGTAGAAAAGATCAATTCATTTGACGATGGGATCAGGTTCATGATTTTCTGCCCATTGGTCAAAAAAGAAGATCGAACCATGACTAATGAACTGGAAATACTCCTCAGCAAGGGCTACACAAGACTTTTGATCAATGGAGAAACACAATTCATTGAGGACTTGCTTGAAAATCATGTGGTCAAGCCGGAAGATAAAATTGAGATATTAATCGATCGGTCATCAGTACAAAAGGAAGATGAAGATGCGCTGTTTCGATTATCAGACTCAGTGCAAACTTCTTTTTTCGAGGGAGAAGGCACCTGTATAGTTCAACTGGCGGATGACCAGCGCTTCGAATTTTCCGATAGGTTCGAACTCGATGGTATGTCATTCGAAGAACCGTCAGTGAACTTTTTCAGCTTTAATAATCCGTATGGCGCATGCAGGCGATGCGAAGGGTTTGGAAGAATATTGGGAATTGACCCGGATTTAGTGATACCCGATCAAAACCTGTCTATATATGAAGGCGCTATTGCTCCCTGGCGAAGCGAGACGATGAACCTCTGGCTTCAGCCACTGCTAAAGAACGGAGTGAAGTTTGACTTCCCAATCCATCGGCCCTACAATGAGCTAAGCCCCGAAGAAAAGGAATTGCTATGGACAGGGAATGCTTATTTTGAAGGACTGGATGACTTTTTCAAGCATCTTGAGTCGAAGACTCACAAGATTCAATATAGAGTGCTGCTTTCTCGCTATAGAGGAAGAACGGTGTGTCCGGAGTGCAAGGGCACAAGGCTTAGAAAAGATGCGAGCTATGTGAAGATTGCAGAGCGATCTATCTCAGAGTTGGTATTACTTCCAGTCAAAAAAGTGATTGAGTTCGTAGATCGCCTCGAGCTGCCCGATCATCACGCTAAAATCGCCCTGCGCCTGGTTAAGGAAATCAAGTTCCGTCTTGAGTACTTGGATAAAGTGGGCTTAGGATATTTGACCTTGAACCGTCTGACCAATACCCTATCTGGAGGAGAGTATCAGCGAATTAAATTAGCCACTTCACTGGGAAGCGCTTTGGTGGGGTCTATGTACATCCTCGATGAACCGAGCATTGGCCTCCACCCCAGAGATACTCAAAGGCTGGTAGATGTGCTTATGGCGCTGAGGAATCTTGGAAATTCTGTTATCGTCGTAGAGCATGAGGAAGAAGTTATGCGAGCAGCTGATCAGATCATAGATATTGGTCCCGATGCTGGTGCTCATGGTGGAGAGTTGGTATTCCAGGGAGATTGGCTGCAAATCCAGTCGGAGGACAAGTCGCATACGGCAAGGTTTCTTAATGGCCTTGACCTACTTGAGATTCCCAAAAACCGGCGCAAATGGAATCAATCCATCGAGATCATTGGAGCGCGCGAAAACAATCTGAAGAACATCGATGTGAAAATTCCGCTAGGTGCTCTGTCTGTCGTGACGGGAGTTAGCGGTTCGGGAAAGTCAACTTTAGTCAAGAAGATATTAAACCCTGCGCTTTCTAAAATCCTGGGACTTGGTGGTGAATCTACGGGCAAGTTTGAGCGGCTGGGAGGAGACTACAAAGTGGTCACTCAAGTCGAGTTTGTAGATCAAAACCCTATCGGGAAAAGCAGCCGATCTAATCCCGTCACGTATGTAAAGGCTTATGATGTCATCCGTCAGCTTTACGCCGATCAGCCGATGGCTAAGCAGCGGGGTTACAAGCCGTCGTTCTTTTCTTTCAATGTAGATGGAGGCCGCTGCGAAACGTGCCAGGGCGAAGGTGTAGTGAAGATCGAGATGCAGTTTATGGCCGACATCCATCTTACCTGCGAGACTTGCAAGGGCAAGCGATTCAAGTCCGAGATCATGGATATCAAGTATAACGACCTGGATATCGCAGAAGTGCTTGATCTTACGATTGAAGAAAGTCTCGATTTCTTCAAAGACAAAGCACCAATCGTGAATAAGCTGAAGCCGCTTGCTGATGTAGGTCTGGGCTATGTCAAGCTGGGTCAGTCGTCCAATTCGTTGAGTGGAGGCGAGGCACAAAGGGTGAAACTGGCGAGCTTCCTTGGCAAGGGGGGCACATCAAAAAAGGACCATATTCTTTTCATTTTTGATGAGCCCACCACAGGGCTTCATTTTCACGACATCCAGAGGCTTCTGACCGCTATCAACGCTTTGGTCAACCAAGGCAACTCTGTGGTCATCATTGAGCACAATATGGAGGTGATCAAATCTGCTGACTGGATCATTGATCTGGGCCCGGAGGGTGGCGATGGTGGAGGTACTGTGTGCTTTGAAGGCCTACCGGAAGACATGATCAAGTTGAAAAACAACCACACAGCGCGTTTCTTAGCAGAAAAAATAAGTCCATGAAGGCCATAACATTTCAGGGGATAGAGCAGCTGGCGTACCATGAAGTAGCAGAACCAAGCATTGTCCGGAGTACGGATGTCATAGTCAAAGTCGAGATCACAGCCATCTGCGGATCAGACCTACATGTCTATCGGGGAAATGAGAAAGGCCTGGATATCGGCACAATTATGGGCCATGAGTTTTTGGGAGAGGTTGTGGATATCGGATCTGACGTTCGAGTTATCCAAAAAGGAGATACTGTCGTCAGCCCGTTTACAACCAGTTGTGGTGAATGCTATTACTGCAAAATAGGCCTGACCTGCCGCTGTGAGCAGGGCGAGCTTTATGGCTGGGTGAGTGATGGGCATGGATTGCATGGTGCCCAAGCCGAGTACGTGCGAGTGCCACTGGCAGATAGTACATTACTCAAGATAGACCCTACCGGAAACAAGGACGAGCTCTTGATGATTGGGGATATTTTCTCCACAGGTTATTTCGCGGCGGATAATGGAGGCACCAGTAAAGGCAAAAATGTGGCCATCGTGGGAGCAGGCCCTGTAGGTCTGATGGCAGTACTTGGAGCGCGAGACCTTGGTGCAGAAAATATCATGATCATTGATAGTATTGAGGAGCGTCTCACCCTTGCAGCTGAGTTTGGAGCGACTCCCATAAAACTCAGCAATACTTCGGCAGAAGAAGTAAGGCAGAATACAAATGGCCGAGGTGTGGATATTGCCATTGAGGCAGTAGGCAATCCTGGTGCGGCCAGACTGGCGTATGATCTGGTGAGACCGGGAGGTACTATCTCGACTGTGGGAGTTCATACTTCCGATAGGCTTAGCTTCTCTCCTGTCGAAGCGTATGACAAAAACCTCACTTATCGGTCAGGTAGGTGTCCTGCAAGGCACTATATGGACAAACTTATGGAGACAGTGAGAAGCGGTAAGTACCCGCTAAATAGAATAATCTCTCATCACATGCCGCTCTCCCAAGGAGTGGAAGCCTACAGGATATTCGATCAAAAACTAGATCAGAGCATGAAGATCATGCTACACCCAGAACGTTAAACTGATAATGGTCATCTGGATTGCTGATGACTATTCCGATAGGTCCGGGCGTATCATTACCATTAATAGCTACCTTTAAAGCAAGATTTCAAATCATTTGAAGCCATGTACAAGATTCTGTTGATTGCCCTGGTTTTTTTTGCAAGCTGTGCTTCTGTAAAGGTGCGTAGCGATCAAGCCGTTGATTTCAATAAATACGAGACTTTTTACTGTATGGAATGCCTTGACGAGTTCTCACAGGTAGCTCCCGAATATGACAATCCGGAGACCCGCGAGCTTATCCGAGAATCGATCATTTCCGAGCTGGAGAAAAAGGGGCTCACCTATACCGAGGAGAACCCTCAGATGTTGGTGGACTTCAAGGTGATAATAGAGGAAAGAACGGCAATACTCACTTCACCAGAGACGGCTTACTACTATTGGGAGACTTACGATGCTCCTACAGTTTACTTTAAGCAGGGCACCTTACTTATCAATTTGATTGATGCGTCGAACAATCAGGCCATTTGGCAAGGCACCTCTTCAAGGATCATGGATGATAATCCTTCTGAAAAGATGGAAGAGCGAGTAAAAAGTACCATCGCTCGTATGTTCAAGAAATTCAACTAACAAGCAATTACGATAATTATGAGAAAGCACATTGTCGCAGGCAATTGGAAAATGAATAATACGCTCGAAGAAGGCCGCAAGCTGACTTCTGAAATAGTCAATATGGTGAAAGACGAGGTGACGGATGATACTATTGCTGTCCTATGCACACCTTACGTCCATCTAGGGGTGACCCATGGTTTGATAGGAGATGCCAAAAACGTGTTTCTTGGTGCTCAAAACTGTAGCCAGCATGAGTCCGGAGCTTACACGGGAGAGATTTCTACGAGTATGCTCACCTCCGTCGGTGCAGATTATGTGATCCTGGGCCACAGTGAGCGACGTGAGTATTTCGCAGAATCCGATGAGTTGCTCGCAGCAAAAGTAGACCAGGTGCTGAAGCATGGCCTTATCCCAATATTCTGCTGTGGAGAGTCCCTGGACATTAGAGAGAAGGATGAGCAATACGATTTTGTAACGCAGCAAATAACGAATAGCCTTTTTCACCTTTCTTCTGATGATTTTGCCAAGGTGGTTATTGCATACGAGCCCATTTGGGCGATTGGTACGGGCAAGACAGCTACTTCAGAGCAGGCGCAAGAAATGCATCAGAAGCTGCGCGATCATATTGCTGGTAAGTATGGACCTGAGATCGCGCAGGGTACAAGCATCATATATGGCGGAAGTGCCAAGCCTTCCAATGCCAAAGAGCTTTTCAGCCAACCCGACGTAGACGGAGGACTTATAGGCGGAGCATCATTGAAGTCGCGCGACTTTGTTGACATCATCAAGTCCTTCTAATGCTTTGGATTTCTTTGTGGTTGGTAAGCTGGTGGAGCAATATGCTCCTACCCGAAAATGATCAACCAAACTATTGCAATATATACGGAACCATATACGAAACAGACGACCCCTATGAAGCACACTTTAAGGTCTATGAGGAGGGGTCAGAAGCGTTTGCGCGGATCATCATTTTCGAGGAAGAGAACAGGCTTTATGCCACTAAGCCCGGTCACTGGAGTTTTGTAGAAAACAGAGATTTGGCAGACTTCATTGTCTATTTCACAGAGGAGTCACGGGATGCTGAGTTTTCAGTGTATTTCACCTCTTTTGAGTCCTTTGCGGGCTGTCAGTAGCCCTCCTTCTTATCAGAATAAATCTCTCAACATGAACTTTATCCAGGTCAGCTTCTCCGTAGAACAAGCATTATCTGACATCATCCTCGCTGAACTGAGCACGGGGGATTTTGATACTTTTGAGGAATTTGATGGGGGCATTCATGCTTATACTGAGGAAGACAGGTTCAACCAGACTTTTGTTGATGAGATTTCCGATAGGTACCAGGTGACCTACGAAACCAAGGTCATCCCCAAAGAGAACTGGAACGAGACTTGGGAGAAAAACTACGATCCCATCATAGTAGATGATCAGGTGTTGGTAAAGGCAACCTTTCATAAAGACCTGCCCTCATATCCAATCGAAATCCTGGTTGATCCAAAAATGAGCTTTGGTACGGGTCACCATGCTACGACTCACCAGATGATCAAGGCCCAGCTTGATATTGACCATTCTGCTAAGTCAGTCCTCGACCTTGGTACAGGTACCGGGATATTAGCCATCATGGCAGCCAAGTTAGGAGCCACTCAGATAGAGGGTACGGACATTGATGAATGGTGTATCGAAAATAGTCGAGAGAATTTTGCGCTCAATGGATTGTCAGATATCAAATTACAAATGACTGCTGCTCAAAATTTTCATTGTTCCGCGCCGTTTGATATAGTACTTGCTAATATCAATAAAAATGTACTGCTCGATGAGATGCACTGCTATGCTGATTTTTGCAAGCCGAATGGTCATTTGCTGCTCAGCGGGTTTTATGAAAAGGACATAATTGACATCAGCCTGAGTGCCAAAGAATATGGCTTTGTGATCCAGTCACAGCAAATAAAAGATGATTGGGCACAACTCACATTCGTGAAATCCGAATAACCTCAAATAGGTTGTTACTCGACTATTAGGTAATTTTATTTCTTGTGATTGGGTGTATGCGATTGAAAATCAAATCTTTTTGGCTTTTCCTAATCTTATCGACATGTGGTGTATCGGTAAGTGCGCAGCATTTCAACTTTTCTCAAGACCCTGAGAAGTTCCACACCGAGGTGGCCGAGGGCCTGAGAAAAGTGGGAGACGAGGCGGTTGACAAGATTGCAAGTGACCTGACTTCCAACTGGTCAAGGTTTACGCCTGAGCAGAAAACCATGACAATGGAAATCGCTCAACAGATGCGTAAAATGCGCCTTCCCACCCGTCCATATTTTACCAGGTACTTTCTTTACATCACATATGCCGTCGAGCAGGCCGGAGTAACCGGGGATCAGCTTACTACAGTGCTGAAGATCAATAAGGATCTAATGGCTGGTGCTAATAGCGAACAGCTGCTCAAGTTTTACACAGATTTGGCCTATTTGTTTGGGCGTTCCTGGCTTTACAGACATCATTACAACAACCTCAAGTTTGAAAATGGCTCATTTGATTTTGAATATGTAGCCAGTGCACCCAGCGCACCTGCCTTCGATGAGGTACCCGAAGAGGAGCCAATACCCATAGAGGAAGAAATAATTGAAGAGGAAATCATCGAAGAAGATGATGGTTGGGGTGATGACAGTTGGGGGGATACCGACGAAAATGATGATTCCTGGGCGACTGATGACAGTTGGGCTGATCCTGATGCCTGGGGAAATGATACCTGGGGTACGACCGACGAGGCAGATCCGTGGGCAGACACTGGTTGGGGAGATGACCCATGGGCAGAAGAGGAAGAATCAGCTCCACAGCAGCAGTCGTCAGGCTGGACACAAGAAGAGGAAGAAGCAATCTTCGATAATGACAATACCCACTTAGAGGAGGTAGATGTTGATCTGGTAGCCCAATTAATCAATGAGGATATCACACCACCTATGGAGGGTGCGCTAATACATTTTCATGATATCGACATGTCGAT
Organism: Cyclobacteriaceae bacterium; assembly: GCA_965229505.1. GTDB lineage: Bacteria > Bacteroidota > Bacteroidia > Cytophagales > Cyclobacteriaceae > UBA6059. Next base: position 1,763,513 of record OZ245881.1, on the reverse strand, counting down.
GAGCTCTATCTACGACTCGATTGGCATCAACAATGCCAATGGCACTCTAATCATGAAAGAGCGTGTGTTCGTAGGTGAGTCTGGGACGGTGGTATGGCCAACGGAGATTCCCGGGATGGATGGCGTGGAAGTTGATCTTGAGCAGTATCATTTGAAAACTAATACGCCTTATATCAAGGCAGTAAAGTCTAAGCTTCGGTTTAGTCAATTCTTTGAAGGAGAGGTCGATGGATTCTTTGTGTTTAGAAGTGTCAAAAGAAGGCGTGGCAGAGATCCTGCTACGTACCCAAAGTTCAAATCTCACCACAATGATGTCGAGCTGACGATACCGGCTGAGCGACTGAAGTATACCGGGGGTATTGCCCTGGCGGGATCAGTGATGACGGGTGAATCAGTTTCTGGTAAGAAATCCACTGTAGAGGTACTCGATGGCAAGGGACGCTCCTTTATTGCTCAAAGCACCAAGTTTGAGTTTAGAGATTCGCTAATCCATGCCGACAATGCATCAATAGTTATTTATCATGACCAAGACTCCATATTTCACCCCGCCGTAAAGTTCACATACAACTATGGGAAGTCTCGATTGGTATTGCAAAAGGAAGAGGGGGGTTTTAAGAATACTAATTATCACTCTTCATTCTTTAAGATGGATTTCAATGCTGACATGATCGAGTGGGATTTGAAGAGTGACAGTATGGACATTTCGATATTAAATGCAGGTAATCTCGTTCCAGCCGTTTTCGAGTCGCATGACTATTTTCATAAAAACAGACTCATTAAGCTTTCTGGCATTTATGGTTTTAACCCATTAGTAGCGGTAGTTAATTATGCTAAAAAGACAAAGAGCCCTTCTTTTTATGTAGCCGAGTTGGCAGGCTTCTATGATACGCGAATTGACGTGATGAAAGGAGCCATGATGAACCTCTGGCAATTTGGGTTCATCGAGTATGAGCCGCAGACTGGACAAATATTAGTGAAGCACAAAGCGGATCACTATTATCAATCCAACATGAAAAAGAAGGATTTTGACAACCTGATCATTCCTTCACTTATCCAATCCTCTGCCAATGCTACTTTTAAGCTCGACAGCTCGCAGTTGACCGTGCGGGGGGTTGAGCGAGTACTGCTGACTACCGACCAGCACGTCTACATGGAGCCGGACAGTCAAGTAGTGACAATATTGAAAGGGCGTGACATCAAGTTTGATGGAATGGTGGCGTCTGGAGACTTTCAGTACAAGGGAAAGGATTTTGTCTTTTCATACGACGACTTCATACTGGACATGCCCACTATTGATAGCATTCATATAGAAATCCCAGTGATAGATACCCTGGCCGAAGGGGGTGTAAGCGAAGAGAAAACCACTCTGCACAATCACCTCAATGAGACTTCCGGTACACTCTATATCAATGATCCCCAAAACAAATCAGGCGGAGAGGAGCTATTGAAGTATCCCTATTTTGTAAGTACATCTCCGGCATCTGTGTACTTCGACAGTCCTGAAGTGCTGGGTGGGGCGTACAATAAGTCCATAAGATTTTTCATTCCACCATTCGAAATGGATAGCCTTGATCGGGGAGATCTGTCCCATATTGCGTTTGAGGGAACTTTCTATGCGGGAAACATACTTGAGCCAATAGACGAACGGCTGACCATCCAACCGGACAACTCGCTCGGGTTTGTTCATAAAATATCCGAAGAAGGCTACAAGCTGTACGGTGGTGAGGGTAAAATATTTAATGAGCTAAGTCTCTCCAACGATGGACTCAGATCAGACGGCAGGATCGACTACCTGACCACCTCCGTAACCTCCGATGACTTTATATTTTATATTGATTCCACTAGCGCAATAGGTAGCAAGGGCTCAATAGATCCTGGGACACTGGGTGCGGGCTCCTATCCTCAAGCTGACTTTGGCGCATTTAAGATGAAGTGGTTACCGCAAAAGGATAGCATGTACATCGCCAATATTGGGCCCCCATTCAACTTCTATGACTCAAGCGCAACACTTGACGGAGAGATAAATGTAACTGCAACTGGTGTTTTTGGAGGAGGCACTCTCCTTACCAGAGGATCGGAGGCGATATCGGATGAGCTTGCTTTTCAGGAGAACGACTATTCTGCACGCCATGCAAATTTTAAGGTGCTAACTGAAGATCCTGAAAAACCAGCGATGGATGGTGAGGACATCAGTATTGACTTTGACCTAATCGAGAATATAGCACAACTGAGCCCTGAGCGCCCTGGCGTACCTTCCATCGGTTTTCCATATGCACAGATGAAGACCTCAATCACGAGTGCGGTTTGGCATTTGGAAGACTCTGTTGTGACAATGAGTAAGCCTCCCAATGTGCCCATTGAGGACTCCTACTTTTACACAACGAGACCTGAGCTTGATAGTCTAGCATTCAATGCAACGAATGCGGTATATGACATCAACACTTATGAGTTAAATATTGAAGGCATCCCATACATCATCGTAGCTGATGCTAAGATTACTCCCGAAGGAGGAAAAACAACTATCCTGGAAAATGCTGAGCTGACCCCCTTTGAAAATGCGACCTTGGTAATCGACACACTCAATGAGTATCATAACCTCTTTGATGGAGATATTAAAATTCTTTCCAGAAACCAATTTATCGGTAGTGCAACCTATCGGCTGGTCAATGCTGCCAATGACTCCTTTAATATAAAATTCAGAGAGTTTAACCTGCAAGATGTTCCGATAGCCAAGAATAAAACCCAGCGGATGACTGTTTCTGGTGGCAGCATTGTTGAGCGCGAAAACGTTATCATTTCTCCTGGCTTTTATTTCAAAGGAGATGCCACCATGTATGCTAACAGAGAGTCGCTGCAGCTGGAAGGTTACGTTCAGGCGATATTGAATAGTCGAACCGATTATGACTATTGGATTAGTTACAAGCATGATGCAGAAAGCCCGGAGGTGAAAATAGATGTATCCACAGCATTGACAGATGGCGGGCAAATCATGACGGCTGGCTTGTTTACCTCCGCAAGATCGGGAGAAGTATACATGGCCTTCCTTGAGGACCGACGCTCTTTCGATGATTCACCGTTTTTCAAACCGACTGGCCTGTTGCAGTATAGTTTAGAAGGGCAGCAATTCAAGATTGAGCCTGCCAATAAGACAAGTGGCGAATCATATGCTGGTACGACCTTTTTGTACAATGACAATACCAACACACTCATCTTCGAGGGCCCTGTACAGTTTATTCAAAACAACGAGAACTTTAATGTTAACGCATCCGCTTTAGGCGCGGCAAAACCAGACTCTGGGTTGTACACAATTGATGCCATGATGGCCTTTAACATGGAGTTACATCCTGAAATCACAGATGTAATGGTGTCAGATGTCCTTGATGTAATTGAGCGATTAGGTGCCCCCATTGCACACACGAATGAAGCGGATGAAATATATAAGCTGGCAGACCTGATAGGTGATCAGGGTGCTAAGAACTATGAGCGGAGGTCAGAAAGAGATTACGTGCCTTTTCATAATGCTTCGTCAGAGTTGGACAAGACGATCGTGATTTCAAATGTCGATATGGCCTTTTCGAAAGACCAAAATGCATGGTACAACACCTCTCAGCTTGGACTATCCAACATCTACCGCAATGATATTAATGGTATGGTAGATGGGTTTATGGAGTTCAGGAAGGACAGTGATGGTGGAGATATCGTCAACCTCTTTCTTCAGATCTCCCCAGCCTCATGGTATTATTTCAACTATGAAGGAGGGCGACTTTTGATGTTTTCGTCCAACGGAGAATTCAATACGGTAATCAAGGAGCGTAGTGATGTGGCTAAGGCCGGTTTTGGAAAATACACTACGGTGGTAGGAGATCAAAACGAGACCCTGAGCTTTATCAACCGTTTCCGCCAAGACTATTTTGGTATCACAGAACCCTACAACCTATCCTCTCCCGACGATATCTTTCTCGATGACGAGTCGTTCGACACTATCGATAAAGATAAGGACAAGGATGGTTTCGGTTTCTAGCCCTCTTTGGCATTTTCCTTATATTTTTGCGATACAAAACATAGATGACTATGACCACATTAGCCTACATAGAAGAAAATAAACAACGGTTTTTGGACGAGCTGTTTGAGCTGCTTCGCATACCCTCAGTCAGTGCCGACTCCAAGTTCAAAGCAGACGTGCAGAGAGCTGCAGATTACCTAAAGGGCAAATTCAATGAAGCTGGTGTTGACAAAGTAGAAATCAAACCTACTAGAGGTCATCCGATCGTCTATGCTGAAAAAATGATCTCGCCTGATTTGCCAACAGTACTGGTCTATGGCCACTATGATGTGCAACCCGCAGACCCCTATGACCTGTGGGAAACGCCCCCTTTTGAGCCGACCATTCGTGACGAACGCATCTATGCGAGAGGGGCCAGTGATGATAAGGGCCAGATGTACATGCATATCAAAGCTTTTGAAGCATTAGTGAGCAGTGCTGAACTTCCTTGCAATGTGAAGTTTATGATTGAAGGCGAAGAGGAAGTCGGTAGTGAGAACCTTGCTGAATTTGTTGCTAACAATAAAGACTTGCTGAAGGCAGACGTAATCCTCATTTCGGATACGGGGATTATCAATAATGACAACCCTTCTATTACGGTAGGCTTACGTGGATTGACCTATGTAGAGGTAGAGGTGACCGGGCCAAATCGTGACCTACACTCGGGCATGTATGGCGGTGCAGTAGCCAACCCCATCAATGTGCTTTGTGAGATGATCGCATCGCTCAAGGATGAAAACGGACACATTACTATTCCCGGGTTTTATGATAAGGTAGCCGAGCTATCTGCTGCCGAGCGTGCCGAGATGGCCAAAGCACCGTTTGATCTTGATCAGTATAGGAAGGAACTGAAAATAGAGGAAGAGTTTGGTGAGAAGGGGTATACTACTCTGGAGAGAACAGGCATCCGGCCAACGCTGGATGTCAACGGAATATGGGGAGGCTATACCGGAGAAGGGGCAAAAACGGTATTGCCATCAAAGGCATTCACCAAAATCTCTATGCGCCTCGTGCCTAACCAAGTCAGTAAGGAGATCACAGACCTCTTCGCATCCCACTTCAAAAGCATAGCTCCTAAGTCCGTGAAAGTGGAGGTAAGGCCTCATCACGGTGGCGAACCTGCCGTCATACCTACAGACTCTGTGGCTTATCAGGCTGCCAAAGATGCCTTTACTGAAGCGTGGGGGAAAGATCCCATCCCTATGCGCGAAGGAGGCAGTATCCCGATCGTGGCACTTTTTCAAAAAGAACTGGGGCTTGACTCGATGCTTATGGGCTTTGGCCTTGATGAAGATGCCATTCACTCACCGAATGAAAGCTATGGTCTGTTCAACTATTACAAAGGCATTGAAACGATTGCTTTGTTCTACAAGCATTTTGCTGCTAAGCACAAAAACTAATGGAGATTACACGACATAAGTGTTGATTTGATGAACTCCCCGAAATACCCGCGCGTTGGCTATGCCAACAAAGCATATATGAGACAACTTGTTACTACCGTAATCTTCCTGCTATCGGCTTTTTGGGGTCATGGTCAAATACTACAACCTGCTGCCTGGAGCATTGAGGCGAGTACTCAACAACCTAATGTCGGAGATCAAATCACGCTTAGCTTCAAGGTAACCATTGATGAGGATTGGTACCTCTATTCCAATGATTTTGATCCGGACCTGGGGCCAATGCTCACGGAGATCTTATTTTCAAGCGATCAGAGCTTCGAGCTGATTGGTGAGGTGAAAGCCGTGGGTGCTAAGACTAAATATGACGATATCTGGGAGGGAGACGTCAACTATTTTACGGGAAATGCCTTGTTCACTCAAGAAGTGAAAGTGCTCTCGCTACCGCTAAAAATCTCTGGTGAATATTCCTATCAGGTTTGTTCCGATATCGATGGGAAATGTATCCCGTTCGATGACACATTTGATTTCGCCTCAGTGTTTGGTACCCAACCTACGGAGGTAGAGCCGGCTAGTGCGAGTGAGCAATCGGACCAATCCGTCGAGCCTGATTCAAAACCGGCGATGCTTCAGCAAAGAGATGTATCGGACCCCTACTCACTCTTGTCCTTCATGATTGTAGCTTTTTTGGCTGGGCTGGCGGCATTATTGACACCCTGCGTATTCCCCATGATCCCGATGACAGTGACCTTCTTCACAGGTCGAGATGGCTCAAAAAAGGGAGGCACACGGAAGGCATTGCTCTACGGCTTTTTCATCATTCTGATTTACACGGTCATTGGGTCGGTTATCGCCCCTTTCATGGGGCCGGAGGTAGCCAATGATTTGGCCACAGGGTGGATTCCCAATGTTCTCTTTTTTCTGGTTTTCTTAATATTCGCCCTGTCGTTTCTAGGCCTTTTTGAGATTACACTGCCATCCCGGTTCGTAAATGCTGTTGACGAACAATCGGAAAAAGGGGGTCTCGTGGGTATATTCTTCATGGCCTTTACACTTGTCCTTGTTTCTTTTAGCTGTACGGGACCCATCGTTGGTAGTATTTTAGTGGAGTCTGCCGGAGGCCTTATTCTGAAGCCTATACTTGGCATGTTCGCTTTCTCTCTGGCCTTTGCATTACCCTTCTCATTATTTGCCCTATTTCCCAACTGGCTCAACAATCTACCAAAATCAGGAGGGTGGCTCAACAGCGTCAAGGTCGTTCTGGGCTTTCTGGAGCTCGCTTTCGCATTCAAGTTCCTGAGCATTGCAGATCAGGCCTATCACTGGGGGATTCTTGATCGAGAGATATATTTAGCGATTTGGATCGTGATATTTACGCTGCTAGGATTCTACCTATTAGGGAAGCTAAGGCTCCCTCACGACAGCAAAATGGAGTCTGTTGGTGTCCCCAGGTTATTATTAGCCATGGTGACTTTCACCTTTGTGGTGTACATGATTCCTGGTCTCGTGGGTGCACCGCTGAAGTCATTGGCGGGTTACCTGCCCCCTATGTCGACACACGATTTTAACATCACCGAAATTGTTAGAGACAATAGTAGCGATATTTCAAGCGCAGCTACCGCAAAAAACGAACTATGCGAAGAGCCTAAATACGCTGACCTTCTACATTTTCCACACGGAATACAAGGCTACTTTGATTATGATCAGGCACTCGCCTGTGCCAAGGCTCAAAATAAGCCCTTGTTTATTGACTTCACAGGTCATGGGTGCGTCAATTGCCGTGAGATGGAAGCACGAGTATGGTCTGATCCAGGGGTATTAAACCTCTTAAAAAATGAATTTGTAGTAGTTGCGCTCTATGTTGATGAGAAAACGGAGCTCTCAGAGTCGGAGTGGTATACCTCTACCTATGATGACAAAGTCAAAAAGAGTATTGGTAAGCAGAATGCAGACTTCCAGATTACGACGTTCAATAACAACGCGCAACCATACTATGTGATACTGGACAGTAAGGAGAACTTATTAACTAGCCCCAAGGCATATGACCTTGATGTTACAGCCTTTAAGGCATTCTTAACGACCGCCATTAACAATTTTAAAGCTTCATCAACCGTAATTAACCCCTAGCAAAAAAGTATGTCGCCATTGACCCTACGGCTTGTTCTATTTTCACTTTTGACTTCTGCGATATCGTCTTGTCTGAGCCCTGAAGGGAGCAAGGACCCGGAAATTGCTGCAGTTGACAGTCTTCCAATGATGCCTTCCCCACCGCCTAGGGAGCAATTTTATGGATTGACCGTTGATTCTCTTGACGTTGTAAAAAAGAAAATAAAGTGGGGCCAAAACCTCGCTGATATTCTTCTACCCTACGAAGTGGAATATACAACTATCAACACGCTGGTCAACGAGGCAAAAGAAGTGTTTGATGTACGAAAGCTTGTTGCTGGGAAAGACTACTTTTTGCTCTTAACCAAAGACTCACTCCCTAAAGCTCAATATTTTGTGCACGAGCCCAACTCTTATGAATATGTGGTATACGGCTTGGGTGATTCGATATATGCGCAGCGTCAGGATAAACCCATTCGTCTGGTTGAGAAGACGCTCAGCGGTGAGATTCAATCCTCGATGTACGAGACGATGATGGAAAAGGGTGCCTCTCCAGAGTTGGTCAATCGACTGGTTGATGTGTTTGCCTGGCAGGTTGACTTTTTCAGGATACAAAAAGGCGACAAGTTCAAGGTGATCTATGAGGAGGAGCAGGTTGATGGAGAGAGCGTTGGCATTGGTCGGATTAAGGGGGGGTATTTTGAGCACTTTGGTAAAGAGTATTATGCTGTTCATTATGATCAAGGCAGTGGAGTGGATTACTTCGATCAAGATGGAAATAGCCTAAGGAAGGCTTTTTTGCGTGCACCTCTCAACTTCACCAGAATCAGCTCACGTTATTCCGGTAGGAGATACCACCCGGTACTCAAAAGGTTCAAAGCCCACCTCGGCACAGACTATGCCGCATCGACTGGTACCCCAATAAGAACCGTGGGAGATGGTGTGGTTGTGGAGGCCACTTACCACAAGGGAAATGGCAACTATGTAAAAATCAAGCATAATAGCACGTATACAACTCAGTATCTGCACATGTCTAAAATTGCCAGCGGAATCCGCAAGGGTACGCATGTGTCTCAGGGTCAGACTATTGGTTACGTGGGGAGTACCGGACTGGCCACAGGACCACATCTCTGCTTTAGATTTTGGAAAAGTGGCGTACAAGTGGATGCATTGAAAGTAGATGTCCCTCCTTCAGAGCCAATTAACAATAAGCATAGGGAGACATTCAATTACGTGAGCAATAAAATTTTGACACAGCTAAAAGAGATTCCGTTTTCAGAGGGAGAATCCAAGCCTGTGCTGGCAGCCGCCATCAACCCATAGGGAAAATATCTACATTAGTCGATAAAGACTCAGTAGAAAGCTCAATTATTTACTATTGAGGAATATTTTTTGTTATTTAAAGTTTGATTTGGTTAACCATTACTTCGATGCAATTCCTAGATAAGTTTTTGGCCTTTATTTTTCTTTTGCTACTCTCCGCAAATTGCTATGCTCAAACCTCTAGCGCGTCCATGGTAAAGGTCTCAGGCACTTTGTATGCCCTTGAGGATAGTTCAAAGATTGAAGGACGTATTCTTTATGAGAAAATGCCCTACTATGATGACATGGGTATGGCATCAAGTAATAAGGAAGGCATTTATAGTATTTATTTATTAAGAGGAAACACTTACAACATTGAGGTAAGTGGGTCAGGTTATGAAACTGTAAAATCGGAGTTGGTGCCAAGCATTGAGGAAGACACTGAAATTACAAAGGACTTTTATCTGCCGATTAGCAAAGAGCTCAGGATTATAAAGTTGGAAAATTTGATTTTCGCAAGGGGAAGGTCTGTAATCAGCTCCGATTCTTTTGAAGAGCTCGACCGTCTGGTTCAATGGCTGGAAGAAAGGCCAGGCAAGATCATACAGCTGGAGGGGCACACCGATTTTCAAGGTAATGCAGCAGCCAATATGCAGCTATCTCAAGAGCGAGTAGATGCTGTGAAAGAGTATCTAATAGAAAAAAACATTAAGAAGAACCGCGTTCTGACTAAGGCCTTCGGCGGCACACAACCACTTTCCACTGAAAGAACTGATGAAGCGCAAGCTATGAACAGAAGGGTGGAGGTAAGAATAATTAACTAGGAATCTGGTCTTGCGCTTAACATGAAATGTACTTTTAATAATGGATCGTATGTACAATAGAATTCTGACCTTGACGCTCGCATTGATCATCTCCTGGTCTGCAGAAGCACAAGAAACGGTCGTCTGGGCCTCAAATGTTTTTGAGGTTTCATCAGAGACCGGCCCACTACAGTATTCGGCAATACAAGCCCTGCATAGACCAAATGTGTTTCCTAAAGGCGGGGATAGCCCCAATGCCTGGAAACCTCGACATGATGATAAGGAGGAGTTTATCGTACTGGCATTTGATACTCCTATCCGTGCCCAGCAAGTGGCTATTGCGGAGACAGAAAATCCTGGAGCGGTTAAGGCGGTTTATGCATATGACTCTCAGGATAGAGAGTACCTACTTTTCGAATTATCAGCCCGACCTCTACCTATTGAGACCCGACTGCTAAATCTCTTTTTTGAGATGACCAGCTATGAGATTGAATATGTAAAGATTGTGCTTGATTGTGCGATTGTTCCAGGTTTTAACAGTATCGATGCAGTAGGCCTTTCAGCATCAAACATTCCCATTAATGTCTTGATAAATATTGCTCCGGGAGTGAACCAAAACCTTGAAGCTGAGCGATTGAGCACCAATGTAAACTCTACATACATCGAGCATAGTCCGATTCTATCTCCCGATGGCAAGACTCTCTACTTCAGCCGGCAATTCCACCCTGATAACGTTGGAGGGGTCGACGATAATGAAGATATCTGGTATTCAGAATTAGATGAGGAGACAGGAGAGTGGCTTCCAGCGAAGAACCTCGGCCCACCGCTTAACAACGCGGGCCCCAATTTTATTAGCTCAGTGACGCAGGATGAAGATGGCAACACCACATTTCTGCTAGGTAATAGATATGGTAAAAGAGATCGCATGTCTGTGGGAGTATCAAAAGCTACGATGACTGCAGATGGACAAATCTCTAAGCCTCAGAATCTGGAGATCGAGAATTACTACAATTATAGCCCGCGCGTTGATCAGTTCATCAATGCCTCCAACGATGTTATGCTCATGTCGGTAGAAAGAGATGAGACCTACGGAGACCGTGACCTTTATGTTGTTTTTCAAAATCCTGATAAGTCATGGAGTGAGCCGCTGAATGTTGGGTCAGACCTTAATACCGCTGACGAAGAGGCGGCCCCATTTATTTCTGATGATAATAATACTGTCTACTTCTCCTCCAGAGGTCACAGTGGTCATGGAGGGCTGGACATCTATGTGACCAAGAGGCTTGATGACACATGGACAAAATGGTCAGCTCCTCAGAACTTGGGTGCTGCAATGAATACGCAGGACGATGATGTGTACTTCAACATGCCAAGCTCAAGCACACATATATACTTCACCAGAGGAAACAAAGAAGAGGATACGGACATTTTCAGGTTCAACGTGGACGAGTTCTTCACGACTGATGAGCCAGAGCCGGATATCATCTTCGTAACCGTCAAGGGTAAAGTTCTCAACGCAGAGACCAATGAGCCCTTATCTACAGATATTATTGTGGAGCGACTGCCAGACGGTGTTGATGTTGGTAAGACCGTTTCTCAGGCAAGTACAGGTGACTATCAACTCAAGTTGCGACCGGGCGCTATGTATGGTTTCCTAGCGGAAAAACCCGGCTTTATTGCCGTCAATGAGAATGTAGACCTCAATGACATTAAAGATGAGCAGGTGTATGAAAAGAATCTGCTTCTTGCCCCTATCAAGGTGGGTATGAAGATTGTGATCAACAACATATTCTTTGACTTTGACAAGGCTACTTTGAAAACGGCTTCCTACCCAGAGTTAGAGCGAATTCTGAACTTCATGGAGTCGAATGACATTAAGAAAATCGAAATTAGTGGCCACACTGACTCGGTAGGCGATGATAACTACAACCTCAGCCTATCTCAGCGAAGAGCGGATGCTGTGTATTCTTACTTTAGAGATAATGGAATTGACGCTGATAGGATGGAGTCAAAGGGATATGGGGAAACAGATCCAACTGTGGCTAACGATACTCCTGAAAATCGCGCGAAGAATAGAAGGGTAGAGTTCAAGATTATTGAATAACCTTTACTCCTGACGAGGAGAAAAGTTAGTACTCATAGATTGTGACATATCTATGAGTAGAATGTCTCTGAAGCCGTAAAACCTATCATTGGGGTATAGGGTAAGAGCAATCTCAATTAAGGAATTGGCCTCTGCATATTTTCCATTGTTAAAAGCATCTGTCGCCAAGTTGTAGTATTGAAGTCCCGCTAGTTCGGTAAGAGAGATAATTCGATCTCTAAAAAAGGAAGTGCTGTACGAATCGACCTTGCTACTTTCTGATCGGCTATTATCAGAAGCGCCAAAGGCGTCTCCATTTCGGTAGGCACGAATTCTGTCACCAATTACAATCGGGTTATCTATAAACCCATTTATTGGATCTGTAGGCTCTAGAAGAATGTCTTTGCCAGGTAAATGAACCAATAAATAAACGTGAAAATCGGTTTCCTTAATTGAATAGTCAATACCCAATTCGTCAAGGACAAGGGCATACACAGCAGTGCCGGTCACACAATCATAGTCTTTTTGCCCAATGAAAAGATCATCCAATCGGGCATTGTTGGCATAGTTGGTTAGGCGGTCTCGCTGTATTTTGTAAAACAGCTTTTTGACAAACCGAGACTGATCTTTAGCCTTTTGGAGTAGCTCAGAATAGCTCAAGACCTCCGCCTCCAGCTCCTGTTCGATTTGCTCTTGTTTCGAAATCGTGACATGCTGAACAAAAGAAGTAGCCTTAGGCGTGGTTTGCCCAATGCAAAGGAAGCCTGTAAATAGGGTGAGATAAGTCGATATGGTAATTAATCTGTACAAGAGCAGTTCCAATGTTACCTGTATGTTAACAAAATTAACAATTAATTAATACAAATTAAAATTGGTACTTGAGACTTCTCTTTTTCCTGAAGGCTTTAGTTATATTCAGTCTTTTAAAGACTCCTTTGTTATTCAGGAAATAGAGAATACTATGGCAGATTTCGACTTCAACTCAATTTTTCATCAGCAAAAGGAGAAAGCCATAGAAATGAGGTCTCGCCCGATCGATGATCGCATCAATACCCTTAAAAGGATGAAACTGCTACTAGAGCGATACCGTCAGGAAATACGTGATGCCGTCTATGAGGACTTTAAAAAGCCAGCCCTTGAAGCTGATTTGTCTGAGACCTATATGGTTATTTCAGAAATCAGGCATGCTATCAAGCATCTCAAAAGTTGGTCTCGCCCAAGGTCCGTATCCGGTAACGTTACCTACTTTGGTACATCTAGTCAGATTCGGTATGAACCTAAAGGCGTTTGCTTAATAATAGCGCCCTGGAACTATCCCGTGAACCTACTTTTGGGCCCTGCCGTATCGGCCATAGCAGCTGGGAATACAGCTATTCTCAAGCCATCAGAAATCACGGCTCATACTTCAGCATTACTGAAGAAATTGATCAATGATAATTTTCCAGCGAATGAACTCTTCGTCACAGAAGGGAGTGTGGATGAGACTCAAGCCTTACTGAAGCTGCCTTTTGATCATATTTTCTTTACCGGAGGAACGGCGATAGGTAAACTTGTTATGAAAGCAGCCGCTGAAAACCTAACCTCGGTTACACTGGAACTTGGAGGAAAGTCGCCGGCAATTATTGACCAATCGGCTGACCTCAAAGATGCCGCAGAGAAAATTGCCTGGGGTAAGTGGGTAAATAACGGCCAGACCTGTATTGCACCAGATTATGTTTTGGTTCACCCGTCAAAGAAGGATCAGTTTGTCAATTATCTCAGATCGTCCATTGACACCCTTTACCCTACCGGAAACCAACAACTAAAGGAGGTCAAAGATTATTCCAGAGTAGTTAATGACAAGCACTTTGGTCGTTTGAGTGATATGATTAACGACGCGGTTCAGAACGGAGCTACAGTTGAGCATGGTGGGCAATCAGATGTGAGCGAGAGACTGATTGAACCGACGGTGTTATCGAACCTCCCGGAGGACTCCAAACTATTGAAAGAAGAGATATTTGGCCCGGTATTACCTATCGTTGAATATGAGAGTGTCGATCAAGCCATCGATTATATCAATAGGAATGACAAACCACTTAGTCTTTATGTCTTCGCCAAGGATGATTCTGTGACCAATAGAGTATTGAACAATACAAGTTCGGGCTCTGCATGTGTTAACGATTGCGTACTTCAGTTCATGCAACCCAACCTACCGTTTGGTGGGGTCAACCATAGTGGAATAGGCAAAGCCCATGGAGAATTTGGATTCATGGAATTTTCCAATCAGAAGTCGGTATTAAAACAAAGAATAGGTCTCACCTCTGCAAAATCTTTATACCCACCATACAATGGGATGAAGCAAAAGATGGTGGATTTTATGATGAAATATGTTTGAGAGCAGAAGTGATATGAAATTTTTGAACAACATCCCCGTGCTGTTCATATTGGCAATTTTAGTAGCCTGTAGTACGGGTGAAAAAGAAGAAACAAGTGAGTTGCTCGAAGGCGAATGGGTCGCTCAATGGGATACAGATCCAAGCTCATTTCCAGAGGTTTCGGGTGCATCCATTTATACGATGAATGGAAATTTTCACTTTGATAGAGATGAGGTAACGGTTACCGCTTTCGGTTTTCCCGGCTGCATCTTTAGCACAGACACACTATCTCATACTCTCAATTGGAAGCTGTCTAATGATACTCTCAGCCTCGTCAACGAAGGAGATATCTATGGAATGACATATCGTGTTCTTGAGATCAATTCGGATCAGGTTAAGCTAAAATTGATGGATGACATTACTGTCACCCTATCAAAATAAGCATAAAATCCTTAGCTATTTAAGTGGCTTTCCGGTTTTCAATTGTAAAAGCCGATACATTGAAATCAACTTGGGGTCATTTTGTACAGCAGTTTTGCCCAGTTTTGTGAGCGTGTCAAGGCATTTTTGAAACTCCTGTAGTTCGAAGTATGCAATTGCAAGGTTCTTGCCTAAAACAAAGTTTCTAGATTGCACTGCAAATGCTTTTTGATAGTAAATGGAAGCATTTTTTATATCTCCTTGTCTGGAATATGCATCGCCATAAGTCGCGAATATTCTGGGGTTCGTAGGATGTTTTTTCCATGCTATGTGCAAGGCTTCCAAGCTCATTTCTGGCTTATTGATTTGATTGTAAATCATTGCTTTGCGCAGCTCGGGTGGATCCCCAGATCGATCAATTGAATGAATACTTTGTGATGCATTATTAAGGTAGTATAGAGCTGTATTTACATCACCCAAGGCTTGATGCTTCCCGGCAGATGCCATATTCTTTTCAAAGAAGAAAAAAGTGATATATAAGTATAGAGCAATCGAAGATAGAAGAGGTAAGGCTATCTGAAATAGCTTAAGGGCCGGTTTTGTCACCTTATTCAAAGAAACCGATGACTCTTGATAGTAAATATACCCAAGAAAGAAAGCCACCATTACAATATGGGTAGGTTGAAGGTTCGGGAAACTGAAAAACTGGTCACTCAGGAAACCAATAAATCCGCCACCCATGAATACAACTAAAATGCCGTTACTTTCTTTGAGGAAATACTTTAGCAAAAGGATCAGGGATAGAACGACAAAAGAAAGATAAAAAAGCAATCCTATAGTACCTGATTCACTCAACACTTCTAGGTAAACATTATGAGCACGATTACTAGATACCCTACCACTTTTCACACGATGTGGTTGGTTTTCAGCATCAGCGATATGTATTTGCCAGTTACCAGGCCCGACACCTATTATTGGGTTCTTTTTTATAATATCAATTGACTCTTTCCAAATAGTTAGCCTTTCTTCAATTGAAGATTGTGCCCTGTTCGTACTGTCATGGTCGAAAAACACTTTGATGTTTTTGGTAATACCCCCAAAATAATTATTGCTAATGACCGCACTGAAACCAATGAACAGAAATGCTAGACCGACAAAAGCGAACTTACGCCTATTATCCGTGATGTTGCGCCAGGATCTCAAAGCAACTAGCAGAATTAGCAGAAAGCCGAACACTAACATTGACATCACGGCAGACCTGGTTTGAGAAATAGAAATACTCCATATAATAAGACCAATAGACCCTATGGAAAGGACTCTTTTTGCCCCCTTTAACAAGTAAGCACAGCTTAGCGCAAAAGGCAAAAACAGGACTTGTGAGGAGCCGAAAAAATTGCGGTTAAACTGCAAAACCGACGGGGGACTTGCCGTCTGGAGTCCGGCAGGTAAAAACTCATAAAACTGTAGAATTCCGAGGATTGCCATCAACCCGCCAATAGAAGTCATCAGACCTGCAAAAAAAACAAATACTAAACCACTTTGAAACGAATGTATAAATATTGCAATAAGGAGCAAGAAGCATATAGAGGTAACTATAGGCAGTAGAGCCGCACTTGTGTTAATGGCAAAAAATGAGGAGACCATTCCAATTAGTATGAAACCACCAAAACTCAGAATGCTGAATCTGGATATGGTTCCCAACTTTGGGCCATGTAGATGCTTACCGACAAAAAAATAAAGAGAATAAATCAGGCAAAAGGTAGCGATACCAATATGACGTATAGCAAAACCAGGATCACCCCCGGAATTAGAAAAGAAAAACGAAACCCATATCAACAACCCGATGAAAAGCCCATTCATTACCAGCTTATCAACTCCCTGTACTTTACCTGAATTGCTCATTTGTGATTTGTCTACAACTCCTCAATATTAGCAAGATATTCTTCCGCCTGCTTCAGAATGGCCTCCTTATTCTTCATTTTGTCTAGTGTTCGATAAGCCATGCCAATGCGCGGGTTCTTTTTGAGCTTGTCTTCATTCCGGTTGTAAAAATGCCAGTAGAGACTGTTGAAAGGGCAAGCACCGTCACCCGTTTTCTTAGTGTGAGCGTAGTGGCAACTACCGCAATAGTTGCTCATCTTGTTGATGTAATTAGCACTCGATACATATGGCTTGGTGCCAACGATCCCACCATCAGCGAATTGACTCATCCCTCGTGTGTTGGTGATCTCTACCCACTCAATCGCATCGACATAAATGCCGAGGTACCAATGATCAACCTCATCAGGATCTATTCCGGCCAGCAAAGCGAAATTGCCAGTGACCATCAGTCGCTGGATATGATGCGCATAGGCGTGATCCAGCGATTGGCTGATAGCATGCCTCATACAGGCCATTTTCGTTTCACCCGTCCAGTACCAGTTGGGTAACTGAGCTTTTTGCCCAAGAGAATTCAATTGCTTAAACTCCGGCATCTTCGCCCAATAGATACCACGCATGTACTCTCGCCACCCTATGATCTGGCGAACAAAGCCTTCTATCTGTGCAATTGAAATGGCATTCCGATGCTGCTCCCAATATTCTATTGCCTTTCTTACTACTTCGAGCGGGCTGAGCATCTTCGTATTTAACGAAAATGAAATCAGACTATGATTGAGAAAACTGTGCTCAGTATGCATAGCATCTTGGTATTTCCCGAAAGCAGGTAAAGCGACCTCTAGAAAATGATCGAGTGCCTCGAGGCTTTCTTTACGCGTCAATGGCCAGCGCAAATGTTCCTCTACAATGTTTCCAATATACTGCACTCCTATTGCTTCGACCATCTCGTAAATGTCAGATACATCATGATCAAAGTGTAGCCGTTTGGGTAGACACACATCATCATTTAGCTTCTCCCTGTTGTCCTGATCATAGTTCCACTGACCCGTCAGGGGCTTATCACCATCCATCAACACGTCATACTTTTTCCTCATTTGGCGGTAAAACGACTCCATGAGGAAAGTTTTTTT
The DNA here is from genome assembly GCA_965229505.1 of Cyclobacteriaceae bacterium. Classification (GTDB taxonomy): domain Bacteria; phylum Bacteroidota; class Bacteroidia; order Cytophagales; family Cyclobacteriaceae; genus UBA6059. The sequence continues at coordinate 1,745,998 of OZ245881.1, read as the reverse complement.
GCCCTCAAAAAACTTAGCCAACTCATCCCTTTTTGTCATGAAATGCTCTGTATCATGAGCGCTCCATTCAATCCTGAGTGAATCACAATAGTCCTTTAACTGCTCATCCAACCGGTACTCATCCGGCAGGAGGTATTCAAATTTATCAATACGATTATTCTCGATTAACCAATTCAAATTATCCGTTAGAGATTGAGTGTTCTCGGGGGAATCAAGTGTCAGATATTTAATCTTATGTCCTTGCTTATCAATATGTTGATAGAAATTCCTCATTGCGCCAAAAAAGCTGGCGATCTTCTGAATATGGTGCTTGACATAGTCGGTTTCTTGACGCATTTCCATCATGACATAGAGCACGTCATCATCAGTTTTTTTGAACCATGAATGTTGGTAGTTGAGTTGGTCTCCGAGAATCAGTCTTAGTGTTTTCGACATATGATTGAAACTATGAGTTGAAAATGAAGTTCAAGAAAAATTTTATCTGAAAGTTTGGAAACATTAAAATCCACCTCTACGTTTGTCCCCTCAAGTCAATTATTCCGGTAGTTGATTTATAAAGAAGCGTGGAGAGACAGGCTCTATGAAGCGCTAGCAACCAGGATGCAAATCCAAGGTGCTAATTCCTGATCCCATATGGGAGAATATAAATGGAAATTACTGATGAAAAGTCACAAGACACCAAGTAACGCTTCGAGCAAATTCCCGTACGACGGCCAGTCGTTAGGACGAATCTCAATTTTATTTCCCAATGCTTCATACAACCGCTGTTGTATGTGCTGTTGTTGCTAATAAGGCTTGAACCTTTTCTAGCACAGTACCCTTAGCCGTAGACTTAGCTCTGCGGAAGCGCGTACGCCTGTTCCCTAAACAAATTATTTAGTCAATAAACATCTTAAATCATGTCAGAATTAAAATTTGAAACTCTTCAGCTCCACGCTGGCCAGGAAGTAGACGAAACCACAAGGTCTCGTGCAGTGCCTATTTACCAGACCTCATCCTACACTTTTAAGAATGCAGAGCATGGTGCTAACCTCTTTGCACTCAAGGAGTTTGGCAACATCTATACCAGGATTATGAACCCGACTACCGATGTGTTTGAGAAGCGCATCGCAGCGCTCGAAGGTGGCGTGGCTGCCGTTGGCACAGCCTCTGGTCAGGCCGCACAGTTCCTTGCGCTTAACAATATATTGCAGTCTGGAGACAGCCTGATATCGACAAGTCATCTCTATGGAGGCACCTACAATCAATTCAAAGTAGCCTTCAAGCGACTGGGTATAGAAGTGCGCTTTGCCAAGGATGATCATCCAGACTCTATCGAGAATTTAATCGACGAAACCACCAAGGCCATCTATTTGGAGAGCATTGGTAATGGAGAGTTCAATGTGCCGGACTTTGAGGCAATTGCAGCAGTAGCAAAGAAGCACGATATTCCGCTAGTCGTTGACAATACCTTCGGTGCTGGGGGCTATCTCTTCCAGCCATTAAAGCATGGCGCCAATATTGTCGTGGAGTCAGCCACCAAGTGGATCGGCGGTCATGGCACGTCAATAGGAGGAGTGATTGTTGACGGAGGTAACTACAACTGGGGCAATGGTAAATTCCCTCAGTTCTCTGAGCCCTCTAAAGGCTATCACGGGCTTAACTTCTGGGAAGTATTCGGCGAGGGCAATCCACTTGGTCTACCCAATATCGCCTACGCCATTCGGGTACGTGTAGAGGGCCTGAGAGATTTTGGTCCTGCGCAGAGCCCGTTCAACTCATTCTTGCTGCTTCAAGGTTTGGAGACCTTATCACTGAGGGTTGAGCGCACTGTAGATAATGCACTTCACCTGGCGGAGTGGTTTGAAAACCATGAACTAGTAGAGAGTGTGAACTATCCGGGTCTGGCCAGTAGCAAGTATCATGAATCAGCTAAAAAGTACTTGAAAAAGGGCTTTGGTGGTGTATTCACCTTCAAAATCCGAGGAGGAAAGGCAGTCGCGGAGAAGTTCGCCAATTCACTTAAGCTGGTCAGTCACCTCGCCAATGTCGGTGATAGCAAGACCCTCATTATCCACCCTTCATCAACTACGCATCAGCAGCTCAGTGAGCAAGAACAGCTTGACGCTGGGGTCGATCCGAACCTGCTTCGCGTTTCTGTGGGGATTGAGCATATCGATGATATCAAGGCCGATTTCGAGCAAGCGTTTGAGGCCGTTTCTGAGGATGTATTGGCACTAGCGTAAACCATGGTAGACAATCACATTTTTGCATATCAAGATGTTTTGGAGCTGGAAACCGGGGGTGTGCTTCCTGGTTTTCAGTTGCAATACGCCACAGCTGGTCGCCTCAATTCCGATAGGTCCAATGTCGTATGGGTTTGCCATGCTCTGACGGGGAGTGCGGATTTTCAGGACTGGTGGCCCGGCTTGTTCGAGCCGGGAGCGCTGTTCGATCCTGAGGATTATTTCATCATTTGTGCTAACGCAATCGGAGGGTGCTATGGCTCAACGGGCCCTCTAAGCACCAATAGCCAAACAGGTCAAGCATACTATCACGACTTTCCTGAGTTGACCAATCGTGATATTGTACAGGCCTTTGACCTACTTCGCAAGCACCTTGGTATCCAATCGATTCATGTATTGATTGGAGGCTCATTAGGTGGACAGCATGCGGTCGAGTGGGCCATTCAATGTCCCAATGAAATCGAGCACCTGATCGGCGTAGCGACGAATGCAGTCCATTCTCCATGGGGGGTCGCTTTCAATGAGTCGCAGCGGATGGCCATTGCCAATGACCCTACCTGGAATGAGAGCTCCGATACAGCCGGGATCAACGGTATGAAGACAGCTCGCGGGATTGCGCTACTCTCCTACCGGAATTATGGGATCTATCAGGATACTCAGGACGACAGCCAGGAATATAAAACACGAGACTTCAAGGCTGCTTCCTATCAGCGATATCAGGGCGAAAAACTGTCAAAGCGGTTCAATGCCTTTACCTATTGGACGTTAGCTACCGCAATGGACTCGCACAACTTGGGTCGTAATAGAGGAAGCATTGAGCAGGCACTGGGGAAAATCAAGGCTAAGTCAATGTATATCGGGATACGTTCGGATATCTTGTTCCCCATCGAAGAGCAAATTTTCCTGGCCGCCAATACACGAAGGTCGGCGCTCGATATTATTGATTCGAGATACGGTCACGATGGGTTTTTGGTAGAGACTGATCAGATCTCAAGGAGCATTAGAAATTTTTATCAAAAGAATACAGCAGTACTAGTTTAACACTTTAATTCTGTACTCGCTTTGGCACCCAGTTCTCTGAGCACCTTGAAAAGAAAGTCAATATCCGTTCTGGTTCGTCGGTGGTTCGTCAGGTTGATGCGCAGTGAAGTCTGTCCTTTGATTTTAGTGCCTGCAAAAAACACCCGACCATCTTCTTCAATAAGTTCTAAGAGACGATCGTTGATTTTATCGAGCTGTTCAATGTCATGAGAAATCCCACCAGTGTAGCGAAAGCACACGATGGATAAAGGCACTGGTGCCAACAACTCAAAGTCATTGCTATTCGCAATTGTGTCTGCTGCATATCTGGCAAGTTCACAATCATTTTCGATGGCCTTTTGCAACTGCTCAGCGCCATAAGTTTTGAATGTCATCCATACCTTCAGTGCTTTGAAATCTTTGGTCAACTGAAGGTTGAAGTCCATTAGATCTTCCCTATCGGACTGTTCTTTGCCTCCCCTCAAGTAGTCTGGCACCATGCTAAAGGTATCACGGAGATGCTCCTTGTTCCTGACAATAACACAGGCCACTTCAAAAGGCACAAAAAACCATTTGTGTGGATTGAGTAATATCGAATCGGCTAATTCCAACCCATCAAATTGCTCTCCGACTAACTCAGTACCTGCACCGGGCAGCCCATAGGCCCCATCAATGATGTACCAGAGGTTGTGTTTCTGCGCAAGCTCTCCCAATGCTCGGAGCGGGTCTACCGAGCCAGTATTCGTAGTACCCGCAATCCCAACTATACAAGAGGGCAGATACCCCTTTTCGCGATCTTCTATGATCGCCTGTTCAAGCAACTCAAGGTCGATCTTGAAATCAATATCAACCGGTATCTTCCTCAAGTATTTCTTACCCAACCCGAGCATGTCCATGCCCTTATCGATGCTAGAGTGCCCTTGCTCAGAAACATACACAGTCATGATGGGGGCATTGTACATGCCGTCATTAGCCATATCAATCGGGCATTTGACTTTACGCATAACCGCCAGATTGAGGAAATTGGCGACTGACCCCCCGCTGACAAGGATTCCCGCAGCATCTTCAGAATATCCAATAAAGGCACATATCCATCGAATCACGATTTTCTCAATCTCTGAATTGGCGGGTGCACTGTGCCACTTTAGGTTGTTCTGGTTGAGGGCATTGCGCAGCATTTCCGCTAGGATAGCCGCCTGATTGCCGCCACCTGTGATATACCCATAGTAGTTGGGGCTCGGGTTGAAGTTGGAGGTCTCGAACACTTTCGTTCTTATGACCTCAAGTAGCTCCTCAGCTTCACCTCCCTTGCCGGGTAATGGCTCGTCGAAAACGGCTTGGATTTCCGCCGGGCTATGGTTATTATATATAGGTGTCCCTCGAAGGTGCGACCCGTACCATTGGTCGATGATGTCTGCGCATTGCGCAATAAGGGCTTTAAACCTGATGGGGTCAAAGTCTAGTGACATGGGCTGCTTCTTCATGTTCTAATAAATCGTAATGGGTTAACAATTAATAGTCTGTTGTGATTAGGATAAATGAGCGATTCATCGCAATCTTCGTAAGATAATTAGCCCATAAATCTAATTACAAAGTATAATGGGACGTTATAAGCTGTGAAAAGCTAAATGCAAATTCAAAACCGTAAACAATGAAAAAATTATTGATAGGGCTGGCAGTCTTTTTGGGCCTGATAATAGTGTTGGTATCTGTGCTACCAATCATTTTTAAAGATGATATCAAGGCAGCTATTGATAAACAAATCGACGAAAGTCTCAACGCAAAAGTCTTTTATGATGTAGACAATCTCGACTTATCCTTGATATCCCATTTCCCAAGTCTTTCTGTGGGCATGGGTAATTTTGGAATAGTCGGGATAGATCACTTTGAAGGAGACACGCTGGTCTCTGTTGGTTCATTTGAAGTAGCCGTTAACCTTTTCTCACTTTTTGGGGATAAAATATCGGTCGATGGCATTTACCTTGACAATGCCAAAGTCAATGTTATCGTCTTGGAGGACGGTAGCGCAAATTACGACATTGCGGTAGCCGCAGAAGAAACGGCTGAAACGACAGAAGACTCTTCAAGTGGGTCGGTTGATATTGGTATTGATAGATGGGAGATCAAGAATACTACGGTCATCTATGACGACCGATCAATGCCATTTTACATGAAACTGGAAGGGCTTAGCCACTCCGGTAGTGGTGATTTTGGCTCCAACATATTTGATATGGTTTCTACTACTTCTATCGCAAATATGGATGTCTCATTCGATGGTATTGAGTACTTGTCTGATAAGCAGCTGTTGGCTGAGGTGACCATGGGTATGGATTTGAATGCCATGAAATTCACATTCAAGGAAAACAATATCATGCTGAATGATTTTGGTCTTGGCTTTGATGGCTTTATCGAAATGCCCGGCGATGACATTACCATGGATATGAGCTTTGCTGCTAAGGAGACGGCTTTCAAAAATGTGTTGTCTCTTGTTCCTGGAGTCTTTTTGGAGGGGTTTGAAGAGATGAAAACAGCTGGAGACTTCAAGTTTGACGGCAAGGTGGTCGGGACGTACAATGAGACCACAATGCCGGCATTCAATATTGGCCTTCAGGTATCAGACGCGATGTTCCAGTATCCCGATCTCCCGACCGCTATCACCAACATCAATACCAGCATGCGCATTGATAACAAGGATGGCAACATTGACAATACGGTTATCGACATAAGTCAATTTCATATGGACATGGGCAACAACCCTGTCGACGCAAAGCTGCTAATCAAAAACCTGGTCAACTATGACGTGGATGCCGATATCAGTGCCAGACTTAACCTGGCAGAATTAGCCACTATGGTGCCCATGGATGGCCTGAACATGAAAGGCATGTTTTCTGCGAACCTCAAAGCGAGTGGAGTTTACGATAGTATAGCACAGATCATACCTACCGTAAACCTCCAAATGGCGCTGCAAAATGGGTTCGTCAAATATGACGAGTACCCTATACCTATGGAGAACATACAAATGAAGGCCAGTGTACTCAATACTTCTGGTAAGATGGCCGAGACGCTCATCAAAGTAGATCAGTTTGGGATGCTACTCGATGGCGAGAAAATAGGTGCTACATTGACTTTGGAAAACCTCAATGATTATACATGGGATCTGGCTTTGCATGGTGGCGTAGATCTTGAGAAAGTGATGAAGATTTTCCCACAGGAGGGCATGCAACTTTCTGGTAAGATCAAAGCAGATGTCGACTCAAAGGGGAAAATGTCTGACCTTGAAGCTGAGCGCTATGGTCGACTGACCACTAGCGGAAATATCGCCATTAACGACCTGTACTTTGTCAGTGAGGATTTGCCTCAAGGCTTTAAAATCATCGAGTCAAAAGCATCCTTTGACCCTAAAGCGATCCAGCTCTCCAAGTTTGATGCTGAAGTAGGGAGGAGTGATATGGAAGTCAATGGCACAATCACTAATTACCTGGCCTACGCACTCAATGAAAATGCGGTATTGGAAGGAACGGTCATATTCAAGTCTCGGAGGTTTGATCTAAACGAGTGGATGACGGATGAGGAGTCCACTACAACAACAGGGGAGGATACGACGAGCCTGGAGGTGATTAGGGTACCAGAGGACATTGTGTTTGTATTGCGATCATCTATCGATGAAGTGCTCTATGATAACCTCACTTTGACCAACCTCGCGGGTAACATTATAGTCAGAGATGGGGCAGTTAACTTGAGTGGAGTCGGGTTTAACTTGCTGGATGGTAAGTTTAAGATGGACGGATCCTATGTGACTAAAGACCTGGAAAATCCGGAGTTTGATTTTGATTTCGGAGTGCAGAGCATGTCAATTGCAAAATCATATCAGGCCTTCAATATGATCCAGATGCTAACGCCAATTGCGCAGCATATTACCGGTAACTTCTCGACCAACTTTAAAATGAGCGGTGCACTCGGGCAAGATATGATGCCGATCTACGAAAGCATCAATGGTGCAGGTCTATTGAATGTCGCTAAGGCAGCTATCAAGGATGTGAAAATACTCCAGCAGGTCTCATCGCTTACAAAATTAGGGGCCAACAGCAGCCTCAGCTCAGGTACCATTGCTGATATCACCAATTTGGCTATGTCTGCCGAGATCATTGGTGGTAGGTTTTATGTCGACCCGTTTGACATTAATCTTGGAGGAAGAACAGCGAATGTTTCAGGAAGTACGGGCTTGGATGGTGGACTTGACTATGTCTTGAGCACAGTAGTTCCTTCCGGTGCAGCGGGAGATGCTGTTAACAAGGCTTTGGCATCTATAACCGGGGGTAACAATGTAGTTGGTCAGGATATCAATTTGAAACTGGCAATAACTGGGACCTACGATAATCCGAAGGTAGGAATAGCGGGCGCTGAGCCAGGAGTAAAAGGAGCTGCGACTGCAGCACAGACAGCTGTCAAAGAGCAAGCAAAGGAAGAATTAGAAGTGCAGAAAGAGAAGGCTAAGGAAGAACTCGACGCTCAGAAGAAAGAGGCAGAGGCACAGTTGAAAGAGGAGCAGAAGAAACTAGAAGAAAAAGCGACTAAAGAGCTCCAGGAGGCACTCAAAGACACTACGATATCGGCACCTGTAGAAGAAGCAACGAACCTTATTAAAGGGTTGCTCAAGAAAAAGAAAAAAGAAGGTGGACAATAGTTCAAGTTGAAGGCTAATAATATGAAAACAGAGAGAGTCACCATTATTGACGGTAGTCGCATCCCATTTCTAAAAGCAGGAACGGCCTATCAAGACTTAATGTCTTATCAGCTTGGTGCTATGGCCATCAAGGGGCTGATGACAAAAGCAGCCGTGGATACGCAAGCAGTACAGAAAGTTATTATGGGTACGGTCGTGCACAATATTTCCACCCCCAACGTAGCAAGGGAATGCGCATTGACCGCCGGTATCCCAAAGACTGCACCGGCTCACACCATCAGCCAGGCTTGCATATCAGCCAATGCTGCGATTAGCCATGCTGCGGACCTTATTGCTACGGGTCAGGCAGATGTGATTGTGGCCGGTGGGACGGACTCTGTTTCAGATATCCCGATTCCTTTTCGCAAAGAGATGCGGAAGAAACTGTTTGCAGCTCAGAAAATCAAAAAGCCAGCTGAGATGCTCAAGTTTATTTTGAGTTTGCGGCCGGCGGACTTCAAACCAGCGGTACCCCAAATCGCGGAATTTACTACAGGGCGCACGATGGGACAGGACTGTGACCTGATGGCTGCCCGATATCATATTGATCGAGAGGCTCAGGATGATTTTGCTGCTCGATCGCACCAGTTGGCCGCTAAAGCTGCTCAGGAGGGAATCTTAGCAAAAGAAATCAGCGAGGCGGAGTTTCCACCAAGCTTCAAGCCTGTAGCTGAGGATAACACCTATCGAGGAGATACTACAACGGAAAAGTTAGCCAGGTTGAGGCCGGCCTTTGATAAGCGCAACGGAACCTTGACCGCAGGCAACTCCAGTATTCTTACTGATGGGGCAGCAGCCGTATTGCTAATGAGTGAGTCGAAGGCTAAGGAGCTAGGTCTACAACCCAAAGCTTTTATCAAGGGCTATGTTTTTACGGGGCAGGATCCTGATGAAGAGCTGTTACTCGGTCCGGCCTATGCCACATATCAACTGCTTAATCGGGAAAAGCTTGCGTTGAAAGATATTGATGTCTTTGAATACCATGAAGCGTTTGCAGCACAGATACTGACCAATCTACAATGTCTCGACTCAGATGAGTTTGCCAAAGACAAGATGAACTTGTCCTCTAAGCTTGGGGAAATACCTATGGATAAATTTAACATCCACGGCGGGTCATTGTCACTTGGCCACCCCTTTGGAGCGACGGGGGCCAGACTGGTCACTACCGCAATCAACCGACTGCACCGTGAGAACGGATCGCTGGCTTTAGTGGCGGCTTGTGCTGCGGGTGCGCATGGTCACGCGATGCTAATCGAAAGGGCCTAGACGGATGTCATTCCTGATAGCATGCCCCGCACTAGATTCGGCGAAGCGTAGCGGAAGTCAGGAATCGGAGAGTTGCTAAATGTGCGAACGCTTGATTTTCTCGGCACTTGTCCTAATCAATCATCATATAGATTCCAGTATTGTCGTGCCTCCAAACCTGCCTAGCCGGACAGGCAGGCTGGAATGACGGGATACTATGAAAGACACAAAAGCAAAAGCTATCCGCTACTTCATAAATGTCATACTGAGAATGGTGAACTCCTTTGAAACATCTCCTCCATCCAATCATCCGGAACTTCATGTATTCCACGTTTAAGGATTTCGGCCCACAGCAAGCTTAGGTCGCGAAGTTCTTTCTCTTCATAGCGTCGCTGTATGATTTGGTAGCTGTTGGTTGGGTATAAGAATACGTCGATTGGATAGCCGACATCATTGGCACTCACTCTGGTGGAGTCGAAGGAGAGGATACCCGTCTTTAACGCAAACCGCATGTCTGATTCGAAGGTGATAGAGCGATTGAGCAAGGGTTTTCCAAACCCCGAATTTCCTATGATCATAAAAGGTGTAGCAGGACCAACCTCGATCCAGTTGCCCTCCGGATAGATCAGGAAGGTCTTATGTATCTCATCTCCCGACATCTGACCACCCACTAGCGTGTGAATATTAAAGTGTAAACCAGCCTCGTGAAGTGACCTTTTATCCTCTTTGGCTACTTGCTTGATGGCCTCACTGAAGGCGTTGACAGCCTTGTACATTTTATCGAATTCCTGCTGGCGGTGATCCAAAACCTCAGAGAAATAGGTCAAGGCCTTGTCCCGTACCGACCTAAGTCCGGAAGTCATCAAAAAAAGGGAACTTTTGTCCCTTTCGTATGTAAAAAGCTTCTTGGCGTTGGTAGTCTCAGTGCCGGTCGTGATTCGCGTATCTGCTATCCCCACAATGCCCTGTTTCAGGCGGATTGCTAAGCAATATGTCATAGAAATTTATTGGTTTGGCTGCATGTCCACCGACACACTGTGTAAAGAAACCTGCTTTCCCCCTGAAATCAAAACACCGGTCATAGCGGAGCAATCGTAGTAATCCCTGCCATGTGCAATCTTGATATAATGATGATCGACCAGCAGGTTGTTTGAGGCATCTACGCCGACCCAGCCGTCTTCCGGTAGGTAACATTCGGCCCACGCGTGAAGCTGTCCATCACCACGATACTGGTGGCCCTGACTGAGGTAGCCACTAGTATATCTCGCAGGAATCCCGAGCATCCTACACCAGCCAATAAAAACATGTCCGAAATCCTGACAGACACCCTTGCGACGAGCCCATGCAGAATGGGCAGGTGTATGAGCATCTGTGGCCTCTCCATCATATTGAAGTTGATCGTACAGGGTGTCTTTAAGTCCAACGATATAGTCGATCATCGGCTGCTCCCTGTCTATTGCCGGTAGGCTCAGGCTCTCCTTATCAGGAAAAGCAGTGAGTGGAGTCTGAGTCAGGTACATAGCATGCTCAACTCTAAAACTCAGGTCAGACAGCCTGCTCCATTGTTCCTCAGGGTTTACCAACAGTCGTTCAAATGAATTGACGCTCTCCAGCTGAACATGTGTGGAAATATCAATTTCAATGTCCGTGAAGGCATTTTTTGGAGCGAGTATGATGCAGCTGGCGCCAAAGGCGTTGCTGCCTGTCCACCACTCGTGAGGGACATTGGCTTTTACCTGGAAGTCAAGAAGATGTTGTCCGTGCTCAGCGGTGGGCAGCACCAGTAGTTGAAAGACTGCTTGCCGAACGGTTAGCTCATATTTATTGTGCGCGTGATAACCTGTGTGGTAGTCATGCATTATGATAAGTATTGACTTTCGATCTTTCCTGCCGTTTCAAACATCAGGTTAGTCATATGATTCAATTCTTCCTCAAAGTTAGACTCCAGTTCTTCTACAGTCATATACTTCACCTTACTGTAATTTTTATCAATAAAATGTTCAACTGAGCTAACAGATGGGTGCTTTTCGGGGCTCAGTCGGTTGGTATGAAACCGAACTTTTTCAAAGCAGAATAGAAAGCTCCTTGGGAAACCAGGGTTGAGCACTAGAAAATCAATCACACTATGTAAGTCTGGTGCGCGAGAGCAATACTTTTTGCTCATGTCAAACGACTCGAGGGTATCGAGCAATGTCGCCAGTTGATATGACCGTACTGCCAGTGAAGGGTCCTCCGCTTCCAACATTTTGATATCCTGGTACTTAACAGAAATCGTTCGGATGATCTGAATGGCCCGCTCTACGAACAGTCCTGCCTTGATCACATCCCAGGTGGCGTCATGCATTAGGGTACTGTCAATTTTTCCTTTGATGATCACGGCCATATCGGTAGCACGCTGTGAAAAGTCATAGAGGTGGGTTTTCTTGTAATCCTCCACCTTGTAATCCAGCATAAAGTGGTAGTACTTATTAATGGACTCCCATAGCTCGCTACTTATGACATCTCGTGCACTCCGGGCATTTTCACGAGCTGCGATGACGCCACTTATAACGGATCCGGCATTGTCTTTGGCGAAAGTAACCTGATGCAATGTGTCCTCTTCAGAAAGGTCTGTCTGAGACGTCCCGTTCATTCGCAGGATGGCATCAAGCGCAAGCTGTCTGCTTACGGCAATTGGTCCATCCAGCGCAGAGAAATAGTTGACCTTGGTAAATCGGGTCATGCTTTCTGCCCGCTCAAGGTACCTGCCCATCCAGAAAAGATTATTGGCTATTCGTGATAACATAGTTGATTTTTCTTAAAGTCCTTCTTCCACTACCGCAATAGGCGGACAGCCGTATTGGCTTATTATGATAATATCCAGGTGTCTTTGGAGCCCCCGCCCTGGGATGAGTTTACTATTAAAGTTCCCTTCTTCAGGGCTACCCTCGTCAGGCCTCCCGGCAAGACGTACTGAAAGTCCTTGCCCTGTAGGCAAAAGGTTCTCAGGTCAATGTGCCTCGGCTCGAATTGATCAGAATCTTCAATATATGTAGGGTGAACAGACAGTGACATTATAGGCTGAGCGATATATTTTCTTCTGTTCCCTTTAATGGTTTGTTTCACTTCTTCGATCTCGGCTTTCGTCAAAGCACTGCCTATGGAAATGCCGTAACCACCGCTTTCATCTACCGGCTTTACCACCAGCTGATGAATGTTTTCCATCACATATTTGTAGTCATCTTCCTTCTCACATCTGTAAGTCGGCACATTTTTGAGAATGGCCTCTTCACCAAGGTAGTATTTGATGATCTCGGGCATATAGATATACACAGCTTTATCATCGGCGACTCCTGTACCTGGCGCATTCACAATAGCAACATTTCCCTCGCGATAAGCGTGCATTAGGCCGGCAGTACCTAGTGCTGAGTCTTGTCGAAACTCCAATGGGTCAATAAACAGATCATCCACTCTACGATAAATCACATCTACCCGCTTCGGACCATAGATCGTCTTAGTGTAGACGAAGTTGTTGTCAACAAAAAGGTCTCTACCCTCTACCAAGTCAATACCCATAGACTGAGCTAAGAAGCTGTGCTCAAAATAAGCAGAGTTATACATTCCCGGAGTGAGCAGTACACAATTAGGTTCATCCACACCCTGTGGCGCCACCGACTGCATCATTTGCAGTAGCTTGTCAGGATATTCCTGAACCAGTTGCACTTCACATTCTTTGAAAAGCTTAGGGAGTGTTTTTTTGAGCGAGTTTCTATTGGCCAGTACGTAGCTCACTCCCGACGGGACCCTCACATTATCTTCCAGTATATAATACTCACCATCATTGTGGCGAATAAGGTCAGTACCGGAGATATGGTTGTAGATGCCACCAGGAGGATCAACTCCCTGCATTTGTGCGAGGAGATTAACGGATGACTGAATCAAATCAAGAGGGACTATACCTTCCTTGAGGATTTTCTTGTCATGATAGAGATCATCCAAAAAAGCATTGATGGCCATGTTCCGTTGGATAAGGCCCTTCTCTACGGTATCCCACTCCTTAGCAGGAATAATTCTTGGAATCATATCAAAAGGAAAAATCCTTTCGGTTCCCTCTGCATTGTTATTGTAGGTCGCGAAAGTTATGCCCTCATTGAAAAACTGGATCTTAGCCTCGTCCTTTAGCCGTAGAAAATCTGATTTATCATATTCTGCAAATTGCTTGACGAACTTTTGATAATGCTCTACCGCATTTGGCGTTTTAGCCAGCATTTCATCAAAAAGGTCTCCTTCACATTTATAGTTTTCTAGCATATTCCTTCGTTTTGAAGACTTAGAATGTAAGCATCAGCAGGCACAATAGAAAATCCAATCGTAGAATTACCTTTTGATCAGTGAAACGAGGTGTTCTTTGTGGATTTGTCAATAGGTCGAGAGTTGTGCGGGACAAAGTACATATTTCCACATTTATTCGGCATGCATACTATTTTTAATCTATATTTATACTCTGCATGCATACTAAATTTAGTTATACGATATGAACACTGACGTAGCTATTGAGAATGACTTTCTGTCCTTAGAGATAGCCGATGGTGTAGGCATTCTTTGGATGGATCTCAAGGGCGAGGAATGGAACAAGGTCACGCTAAGTATGGTCGGTGACTTTGAAGGTATATTGGACGCCATTGAGACCGACCCAGCCATCAAGGCTGTAGTGTTGATCAGCAAGAAAAAAGGCTTCATGGCTGGTGCTGATATCGAGGAGTTTCTAAAGATGGGGCCAGGTGAAGCTAAGTCGACGGCCGTTGTTGGACACAAGCTGTTTGCTAGAATCGAGGATTGCGCCAAGCCCTTTGTGTCTGCTATTCATGGTGCGTGTATGGGTGGGGGCACTGAGATTTCACTGGCATGCGCTGCTCGCATAGCTACCTCTCATTCCTCCACGGTGCTGGGCCTACCGGAAGTGAAGCTCGGCCTATTACCTGGCTTGGGAGGCACTTACCGACTTCCCAAACTCATCGGTTTGCAGAAAGCACTAGATATGATGCTCACAGGCAAGAACATCTATGCACATCGGGCCTACAAGATGGGATTGGTCGATAGACTAGTTGATCAACCCAAGCTACTAGAGGCAGCTAAGAAATTTGCCCTTGAAATAGCAACGGGAAATTTCAAAAGAAAAGACAAGCGAACCACCACAGAGAAATTGTTGGAAGCTACCTCTGTCACTCGCAATATCATCTTTGATAAGGCCAGTCAAATGGTCATGTGCTCCACCTATGGTAACTACCCTGCGCCACTTCAAATCTTAGCTTCCGTGAAGGATGGCTATGGCAAGCCCAGAGAAAAAGCCTGGGAGCAGGAGTCCACCAAGTTTGACGGATTGATGCAAACCCCCGAGAGCAAGCAGCTCATCAATATCTTCTTCGGTATGAATGCCTTGAAGAAAAACCCAATGAAGGATCAGGTGAAGCCTGTCAAAACTTTGGGGATGCTCGGAGCGGGTCTCATGGGTGAGGGTATCGCTGAAGTGAGCGTCAACAATGGTATGGAAGTCTTACTTAAAGACATCAACCTGGACATGCTCACACAGGCAAAGAAGAACATCTGGAAGGCTTTTTCTAAAAAGGTAAAGTACAAGACTATTCCTAGCGCTGAGGCAGAGCGATTAATTGGCAATGTGCATACCGGCCTTGACTTCACTGGATATGACAAAGCTGATATGGTCATAGAAGCTGTGTTCGAAGATCTTGACCTCAAGCATAAAGTACTCCAAGAGACGGAAGCGGCTATTGGTGAGCAATGCGTCTTTGCCAGTAATACCTCAGCGCTACCGATCTCGGCTATCGCCAATAAAGCTAAGCGACCTGAGAACGTGATCGGAATGCATTATTTCTCTCCAGTGCAGAAGATGCCACTTTTGGAGATTGTGGTAACAGAGAAGACTGCAGACTGGGTAACAGCTACTGCGCTGGAGGTAGGCATCAGGCAAGGCAAGACATGCATCGTAGTGAAAGATGGCCCTGGTTTCTATACCACCAGGATACTTGCGCCTTACATGAATGAAGCGCTTTTACTTCTTGAAGAAGGTGCAGACATTCTTCAGCTAGACCGGGCCATGAAGAAATTCGGATTTCCGGTAGGGCCAATCACACTCATGGATGAGGTGGGTATAGATGTCGGTGCGCATATCAATAGAGGTGAACTGCGGACATTCTTCGATCAGCGAGGTGCTGAATCCTCCAATGCCATGGCTGCCCTGGAGGAGGCTGGCTACAAAGGCCGAAAGAATAAAAAGGGGTTCTTGCATTACGATGATAAGACAGGCAAGAAAGTACGCGGCAAAGCCAATGAAGAGATCTATGAGTATTTTGGAGGTTCAAAGCGAAAGACTTTTTCCGATGAGGAAATCCAGGAACGCATGTCACTTATTATGATCAATGAAGCGGCACTATGTCTGGAAGAACAAATCATCAAAGAGCCCAGAGATGGAGATATCGGCGCAGTATTTGGCCTTGGGTTCCCACCGTTCAGAGGTGGTCCATTCAGGTATGTAGATGCTGTTGGCGCTCAAGAAATCGTCAATAAAATGAATGAACTTTTGACAAAAGGTAAGCGCTTTACAGCCGCACCGATACTCGATGAGTACGCAAAAACGAATAAAAAATTTTACAACGAGGGAGCCCCTAGACCAACTAATTAGCATTCAGCTGATGGCAACATAGCTACCTAAAATCAATACTGATTTACAAACAGACTTTATTTAAAAGATATGGCAAAGCAATATTACTCCCCCCGCAACCTGAAGTTTCTACTCTATGAAACTCACAATGCAGAAGAGCTTCTCCAGTATGAGCGATTTGCGCATATGGACAAAGAGACGATGGATATGATGCTGGAAACAGCGCAGCAGATTGGTGATACCCACCTTTATCCACAGCTCAAGCCAATGGACAGAGAAGAGCCAGAGGCAAAAGATGGCAAAGTAACAGTGCACCCCAAAGTGGGCACATGGCTCAAGGAAATGGGCGAAGGTGGGTGGCTAGGTGTCAACGCCCCACTTGACTCAGGTGGAATGCAGGCACCTACGACCCTGGAGTCCTGCTTCAGCTTTATTTTCCAGGCTGCAAATAACGGCGTTTATCCCTATGTCGGCTTAACCAAGGGAGCGGCTAATCTTATTGAGTCTTTCGGCACCCAGGAGTTGAAGGATGAATACTTGCCCAATATGTACGCTGGCAAGTCCACTGGTACCATGTGCCTCACCGAGCCAGATGCGGGCAGCTCACTATCAGATATGAAGACAAGTGCGACACCTCAATCTGACGGCAGCTACAAAATCAAAGGCCAAAAAATATTCATTACATCTGGTGATCACCAGCACGCAGACAATATCATTCACCTCTTGCTAGCGCGAATAGATGGAGCACCAGCGGGTACAAAAGGGATTTCTCTTTTCGTCGTGCCCAAGCTTCGCAATGAAGACGATAAAATGGTACCCAATGATATAATAGCCGCAAGCATCTTCCATAAGATGGGTCAGAAGTCAGCGCCTGCCTGTCACATGGTGATGGGTGAGAAGGACAACTGCGTAGGTTACCTCGTGGGACAGCCCAATAAGGGCTTGACGTACATGTTCCAGATGATGAATGAAGCCAGGATCATGGTCGGAGTGACTGGCGTTGCTATAGCATCAGCAGCCTACTACTCAGCGCTTGAGTACGCCAACGAACGACCTCAGGGACGTAAGCTCAATGAGAAAGACCCACTGAAGCCGCCTACGATGATCATCAACCATCCTGATGTGAAGCGTATGCTTTTAATGCAAAAAGCGATTGTTGAAGGGAGCCTTTCGCTGGTATTGGAGTGTGCGAAGTATCATGACCTTTCTCATACCACTTCAGGAGATGAAAAGCACAAATATGCGTTACTGTTAGATTTGCTAACGCCAATTGCCAAGACGTTCCCTTGTGAATACGGTATCACAAGTGTAAGTAATGCACTTCAAGTATTTGGCGGTTATGGCTTCACTACTGATTTTGAGCTAGAGCAGTTCTACAGAGACATTAGAATTACCACTATTTATGAAGGCACTACCGGAATCCAATCACTCGATCTTCTCGGTAGAAAGGTCACACAGTCCAATGGTAAAAGCTTACAATATTTGAGATCGATGATCGGCATGACCATCACGGAGGCAAAGACACATGACGATCTTAAACGGTACGCGGATCAACTCGATAATGAGGTACAAAGAATGGGGCAGGTAACTTCACACCTATTACAGTTTGCATTAAAAGGTGACAATGAGCGATTCCTGGCAGATGCCAATTTGTACATGGATCTCTTCTGTATTGTCACAATCGGATGGCAGTGGCTGAAGCAAGCCGCAGTAGCGAAGAAAGAAATCATCACCAACAACCCACAAGGATCTGAGCTTGACTTCTACGAAAGTAAAGTACACACGATGAAGTACTGGTTCCATTATGAGATGCCAAAGACGCAAGGTCTCGCGACTCGCTTAATGGATGATGAGGTGCTGACGATTACCGATCGTACTGAAATTTTCGCTTAACCCTACTTTGTCAAGCTTGTGCACATGCAGTGTCCTTGTCAGATTGAGCTTGTCGAAATCTAAATCAAATAGACATTTCGAGATTCTTAAGGTGACAGTCAATCTAGAATGACAAAGTAGGCAAAATTCAGATATATGAAATCACCGTATTTCAATGAAGATCACGTCCTTTTCCGGCAGTCGGTCAAGGACTTTGTCGATAGAGAGGTAAGGCCTCATATCGAGGAATGGGAGAAGCAAGAGCAAATCCCCAGAGCTGTCTGGAAGAAAATGGGAGACCTTGGTTTCCTGGGCCTCAACTACCCGGAGAAATACGGGGGAAGTGAAGCGGATTTCTTCTATTCAGTAGCTTTTGTCGAGGAACTTGCCAGATGCGGTGCAGCCGGTCTACCTGCAGCAGTAAGTGTTCACCAGTACATGGCTACAGCGCATATCTCGGAGGCGGGTTCGGAAGAACTAAAAGAGAAATATCTCAAGCCCGCAATTGCAGGTGATATGATTGCCGCCTTGGCGATTTCAGAGCCACATGCCGGCTCTAATGTAGCGGGCATCAAAACCAGGGCGGTCAAAGAGGGCGACCATTATATCGTCAATGGGTCAAAGACTTTTATCACCAATGGTGTCTATTCAGACTTTGTTACGACAGCCGTGGTGACTGATCCGGATGCTGGTGTAGGCGGTATTAGCCTGATGGTGATTGATAAGAATACTCCTGGCTTCACTACTAATAAGCTCAAGAAGATGGGCTGGCATAGCTCCGATACAGGGGAGCTTTTCTTTGAAAACGTAAGAGTGCCTGCTTCGAATCTGATCGGACAAGAAGGTCGTGGCTTCTACTACATCATGGATAGTTTTCAGCTAGAGCGGCTTGTGGGTGCTATCATGGCGGTCGGTGGGTGTGAAGACACGCTGGAAACGACTCTTGGGTACATGAAAGAGCGTGAGGCATTCGGCCGACCTATCGCCAAGTTCCAGGCACTTCGACATAAGATTGCTGACTTAGCGGCTGAGACCGAATCATTGAAGCAGTTTGTCCATCATACCGCCTGGCTACATCAGCAAGGCGAGTTTGCTGTCAAGCAATGCTCTATGGCCAAACTGCTAGGCTCTGAGCTCGGTAAGAAGGTAGCAGATGAATGTCTTCAGATGTTCGGTGGCTATGGCTACATGCAGGACTTTACTATTGAAAGAATGTACCGTGATGCGAGAGTCGGTACGATTGTAGGAGGCACTTCCGAGATCATGCGTGAGATTATTTCCAAGACGGTCATTGATGATACCAACTACGACTCAGCATACAAGGAAGACCATAAGCCGAAAGCACAAACAAATAAACAGGAAACAAAAGCAGCACCAGTTATGGATAAGAAACCAGAAGTAGCTAAGGAAATCATCAGATCATTGGAATCAAGGTTCAGACCTGAGAAGGCAGGAGATTTTGAAGCCATATTCCACTTTGACATTGCAGGAAACAACGGCGGTCAGTTTACAGCTGTCATCGGTAACGGAGAATGCAAGGTCAAGGAAGGTCACGAGGGAGATGCAACATGTACGGTAGCTACGAAGGATACTGTCTATGAAGAAATAGAACTGGGCAAACGAAATCCAGAAATGGCTGTGATGATGGGCAAAATCAAAATCAGCAACATTGGCGAGATGTTGAAGTTTTCCAAGCTCTTCCATCGGTTGTTTTAGCAACCGTTAGCTGCAAAGATGACTGCTAAAGACAAACAGATAGAATTCATAAAGACTTACTTGAAGCCGAAACTCAAAGAAGAAGGTTTTCGGACTTCAGCACAAACCTGGTGGAAAATTAATGATGACTTCTTTGTCGTTATCAATCTTCAAAACTCACAATGGAACAGTAAAGAAGAATTAAGCTTTTGCTTCAATATCGGAGTTGGATTAACCGAGAATCTGAGCGACCCTAACAAGAAAAAGGCGACCTATTTTGACGTAGCAACGGAATTACGAGAAGATGCATACCTATCGGACAAACGGAACAAGCACAAGTATCGACAGGACAGTTGGCTTGGGTATTTATTGACTGACAAGACCGACCTTGACGACTTTAAAAATGAACTTAAAAATGATTTTGAGAACGATATTCTACCGAAACTAAATGGACTTGAGACTATTCAAGACTGTTTAGAATTCTATCGACAATTTGACTTTTGGGGAGAACGGCTTCAAAACCAAGTGGACGAACTAAAGAAAAATAAAAAAGCCGGCAACTAAGTTAACCTATACGCAATGCGCTTCGGGACAATGCGCATAGCCAACCGATATCAGCAAAGAATTAATTACACAAAAGAATAAACACATTAACAATGGCAGATGCATACATATTTGACGCGGTACGTACACCCCGCGGCAAGCGCAAAGGCTCGATGTGGGAGGTGACTCCTACACAGCTGGTGGTTACGCTACTCAAAGCGCTAAAAGAAAGAAACGACCTGGATACCAGTCAGGTAGAAGACTTGATCCTTGGCTGTGTCACGCAGGTAATGGAGCAAGGAGGAAATATCGCTAAGACAGCTGTTCAGCAGGCAGGTTATGACAACCAGGTTTCTGGTATGACTATCAACCGCTTCTGCGCTTCAGGCCTGGAGGCCTTCAATATTGCAGCGGCAAAAATCATGTCTGGTCAGATTGACCTAATGATTGCGGGCGGTGTTGAATCCATGTCACGCGTGCAGATGGGCAGTGACGGAGGTTCCATTTTCATGGATCCGGCTGTGTCTTTCGATCAGTACTTTGTTCCTCAGGGTATCTCAGCTGATTTGATTGCCACCAAGTGGGGTTATAGTAGAGACATGCTCGATCAGTATGCCGTACAGTCTCAGGATCGAGCTGCCAAGGCCTGGGAAAAGGGAGCATTCGCTAAATCCATTATTCCTGTTAAGGACATTAACGGTTTCACTATTCTCGATAGAGATGAAAATGTCCGACCTGGAACGACCAAAGAGATCCTCGCAGGTCTCAACCCATCCTTTGAGATGATGGGTGCTATGGGTGGTTTTGATAATGTAGCGCTACAAAAATACCCCGAACTCGAGAAAATTAATCATGTGCACCATCCGGGTAACTCCTCGGCGATAGTGGATGGAGCAGCACTTATGTTGATGGGATCAAAAGAAATGGGTGAAGCGCTCGGCCTTACTCCTCGCGCGAAGGTGAAGGCCTTTTCTGTCGTAGGAACAGAGCCTACTATCATGCTGACAGGTCCTGGCCCAGCTACGCATAAGGCCCTTAAGAAAGCAGGCATGGACAAAAATGATGTTGACTTATATGAAGTGAATGAGGCTTTTGCAGGTATGATCATGCGCTTTCTGGATGATGTACCAATTGATCAGGATAAGCTTAATGTCAACGGCGGTGCTATCGCAATGGGTCATCCCCTTGGTGCGACTGGTAACATTATTCTGGGTACAGTACTCGACGAACTCGAGGCTCAGGACAAAGAAGTAGGTGCTGCGGCCCTCTGCATCGGTGGAGGTATGGGTGTAGCGACAATTGTAGAGAGAGTCTAGCCACAGTGAGCAATGATTTGATTCCATACAAGCCCTATTTGAAGTCTCTTGCTAGAGACTTGAGGCAGGAAATGACGCTTTCTGAAGTTCTGCTATGGCAGGAGATCAGAAAGAAGCAGTTGTTAGGATATCAATTTCATCGCCATGTACCCATGCTCGATTACATATTAGACTTTTACTGTCATGAGTTGAAGCTTGCGATAGAAGTTGATGGCGCATCTCATGGCTATCAAAAGGACAGATTAAGAGATAAACGACTAGCAAAGTATGAAGTCGCCGTTCTCCGGTTTGATGACAAAGATATCAAAGAAGTCCTGAATCATATTTATTACACTATAGAAAAATTGCGAAAGGATACACCCACCTAAACCTCCCTCAAGGGAGGAATTCTCCCCTTGAGCCATCGTGGAACGGGGAGTTGGAGGGGTGTCTTTTGAACATAATGACACCAAAAATGAAAATAGACAACAGCATACTTACATACGAAGTAGACAATGATGGGATCGCAATGATCACCGTCGATATGAAGGACTACCCAACCAACGTCCTCAACGATAAAACAATACCAGCGATACTTGACGCTGCAAGACAAGCCATAGCTGATGATAAGGTCATCGGGGTGGTAATCGCATCCGCGAAAAAGGATTTCATCGCAGGAGCCGATCTCAAGCATTTCATAGGCTTGACTGACCAGGAAGCGGTCTTCAAGCAAGTCGTAGAAATGAACAAAGGCTTCATCGAGATGGAGACCAGTGGTAAGCCCTTTGTGGCAGCCATCAATGGTAATACCTTAGGAGGCGGATATGAGGTAGCGCTCGGTTGCCATCACCGAATTGCCTGGAACAACGCAGGCTATAAGATTGGCCTACCGGAAGTCACGCTTGGCCTATTGCCAGGGGGCGGAGGAACACAGCGGCTACCGCGAATGATTGGTATTGAGAAAGCACTGCAAATTATTGTTCAGGGTCAGCAACTGCGACCTGACGCGGCAATGAAGCAAGGGCTCATCGAGCAGCTGGTAGATAGCCTCGAAGACCTTGTGCCTGCCGCAAAGCTCTGGATCAAGGAGGTCGGCACAAAGGAGCAGCCATGGAATGCGAAGGGATTCAAAGTGCCCGGCGGAGAAGTGATGTCTCCTAAAATAGCACAGACCTTCGGAGCGGGTACAGCACTGACGCGTGGGAAGACCAAAGGTAACTACCCTTCTGCGCAGTATGCCATGAGTTGCGTGTACGAAGGTCTTCAGCTTCCAATGGAGCGGGCAATTATCGTGGAGGCACGCTATTTTGTAAAGTCGCTATTTAGCAAAGAGGCACGTAACATCATTCGTACGGGCTTCTTCAACATTGGCAAAGCCAACAAAGGGGGAGCACGTCCGAAGGACGTTGAAAAATTTGAATTTAAGAAGATAGGTATCCTTGGTGCCGGTATGATGGGTGCCGGTATAGCCTACGTGACGGCTAAGGCTGGCCTTGATTGTGTGCTCAAGGATGTCACGCAGGAAGCTGCTGATACTGGTAAATCCTACAGCACAGGCCTATTGGACAAAGCTATCGCAAAAGGCTATGGAAAGGCAGAGAAGAAGGAAGCAATTCTTTCCAAGATTAAAGCCACTGATCAGGTAGCTGATCTTGAAGGTTGTGACTTGATTATCGAGGCAGTGTTTGAAAACCGTGAGCTTAAAGCAACGGTAACCAAGGAAACGGAGGCTGTGATGATGGAGAACGGCATTTTTGCTTCTAACACTTCCACACTTCCTATCATTGGATTAGCGGAAGCTTCAAAGAAACCTGAAAACTTCATTGGTCTGCACTTCTTCTCCCCTGTAGACAAGATGCCATTGGTTGAAATAATCATGGGCGAGAAGACTTCTGATTATGCCTTAGCAGCTGCCATTGACTATGTGATGAAGATCAAGAAGACGCCTATCGTAGTAAATGACAGTCGTGGCTTCTTCACTTCGAGAGTGTTTAGCACTTTCACCAATGAAGGCATGGGACTGTTGCTTGAAGGAACACCTCCAGCTTTAATTGAAAATGCAGCACTGGATGTTGGAATGCCTGTTGGGCCTCTAGCAGTGACCGATGAGGTCAATCTCGGCTTGGTGATGAAGATTCTCCGTCAAACGGAGATCGACCTTGACCGAAAGGATGACTCTGCAGCTGCCAAAGTCACGCCAATCATGGTAGAGAAGTTTGATCGACCAGGAAAGCGCCAGGGTAAAGGTTTCTATGAGTATCCTGAAAAGAGTAAGAAGTATTTGTGGCCGGAATTGAGCAGCCACTTCCCTGAAAAGGATGACCACCCATCTTATGAAGAAATCAAGACAAGATACCTTTCTATTATGGCTTTGGAAACCTACAGATGTCTTGAAGAAGGTGTGTTGACCAAAGGAGAAGATGGAGATGTAGGATCTATTCTAGGGTTTGGATTCCCGATCTATACAGGTGGCGCCATTAGCTACATTGACTATGTTGGTGTTCAGCAGTTTGTAGAGAATTGTGATGGCTTTGCGCAGAAGTATGGTGACCGCTTCAACGTACCTGATTCCTTGAGAGAGCGAGCCCGAAAAAGTGAGCCCGTAATCGCTTAAGAATTAAATGGAGCTATTTCTCTAGCTTTTCCAGTCTGAGATTTAGCTCCTCTATTTTTGCATGGATGATATCTAGCTCTGCGTCTTTCACGGCTTCCACTTCTTCAAAGGCTTGATCTAAAGCGTTTATCCTATCTCTTAGAAATTGCATTTTAGCACCTGTAACCGCGCGAATTTGCTCTACTTTCTTATTTAGTTCTTGAATAGTCATGCCAATAAAGTTAATTTATCTAAAGTTATACGGACTAGTTAAGGTACAGTTAATCGCAGTTTTTAGTGTTAGACTTGAGTTCACAAGTAGCAAACTATGAACAAATCAGTATTACGCAGAATGAAAAAGGATTTAATTGAGCTTCGAAAACAAACTCGGAGAATGGAACGAGGGCTTGCACTTGACAGAGCAAGTTTGGCAGAGACCAAGAAATTGGCCCAACAAAGCAAAGGGTCCTCAAATCCAGACTTCTTAGAACACGATGACAATAGTGAGTATGCTCATCGAATAAAAACATTAGAAGAGGAGCTAGCTTCAGTTAGAGAAGCCAACGGTAGGCTTAAGAAAGAGATAGAGAAATTGAAGAATGAGTAGCACTCCTGAAAATTGCAACTCAATAATTCAATCCA
This sequence comes from Cyclobacteriaceae bacterium, assembly GCA_965229505.1. Classification (GTDB taxonomy): domain Bacteria; phylum Bacteroidota; class Bacteroidia; order Cytophagales; family Cyclobacteriaceae; genus UBA6059. Next base: position 1,721,487 of record OZ245881.1, on the reverse strand, counting down.
TTCCGGTACGCTTTCGCCCTCAGAAAGCTGAAGGATATCAAACCACTGTGCACTTCGAAATATCGGGAGACGAAGGCACACAATTTACAGTGGAGATAGCAGATCAGCATTGTAATTTTAAGGAAGGGCTACACGGTGAGGCTGTTTGCGTGGTTAGAGCCAAGGCTAAGCACTACGCTGCACTAGAGTCTGGTGAGATCAACCCGCAACTCGCCATTCTTACGGGGAAGGTGAAGGTCAGTAATATCAATGAGATGCTTCGCTTCTCGAAATGCTTCATTCCCTATTACAAGTTCAATAAGCCATCTGAGAGTATTCAGAAAAAAGATCGCAAGCCGTCTTCCGGACCACTTCTAGGATATCGAATTCTAGATTTGAGTCGACTACTTCCAGGGCCATGGGCTACCGCAATGCTGGCGGACATGGGCGCTGAAGTCATTAAAATAGAAGATTCAGAGTCGCCTGATTATGTGCGGGACTACCCACCGATCATCGATGGTAAGTCAGCCAACTATATGGCCTGGAATAGGAGTAAAAGAAGCGTAGGAATCAGCCTCCGTACCCCGGAAGGAAAAAAGAAATTCATGGAGCTGATCAAGTCTGCCGATGTAGTTGTAGAGCAATTCCGGCCAGGAGTCATCGATCAGTGGGGTTTGGGTTATGAAGAAGCCTTGAAGGTAAACCCAAAGATTATCTATGTCTCCTTGACGGGGTTTGGCCAGACAGGACCTATGGCACAAACCGCAGGACACGACCTCAACTACCTCGCGCTTTCAGGAGTGCTGAGTCTCAATAAAGATGAGCGGGGCAAACCAGTGATTCCCGGCACACAGCTGGCAGATATCGCCTCTGGGACCTATCAGACCATACAAGCAGTGATGGCAGCTTTACTTGCCCGACACCAAACGGGTGAAGGTCAGCACGTGGATGTCTCAATGACAGATGGATTGCTTCCATTCGCCACCATCGCCTTCAATACCCTTTGGTCAGGAGAAAAACCTACCAATCAGACTATGGCTTTGAGCGGTGGTCTACCTAACTATAATGTCTATGAAACTGCTGACGGCCAATGGGTCGCCATGGCAGCTTTGGAGCCAAAATTCTGGTCCATCTTCTGTGACTTAGTTGATCGACCTGACTGGAAAGAAAAAGCGCTTCCCAACCATCCTGAGATGGATAAGACCAAACATGAAGTGGCCAACCTCTTCAAATCCAGAACAAGAAAAGAATGGGCCGAGCTAGGTGCTAGCCACGATATCTGCCTAACTCCAATACTCGAAGTGGGAGAAGTGGAAGAACACCCCCATTTCCAATCAAGGAAGATGTTCGATCGATCCACTTCTATTCCTTTGATTAACCAACCCATCAAGTTCTCCGCCACACCGTCCAGGATTCAGTGGCAAGCTCCAGAGTTGGGCGAGGATGAGGTTTGACATAACATCCCGTTTAAAACCTAGCTGTGCAATAAGTCATTTCCTGCATTTTAGTTACCCAATAATGTTTGGCTTGACTCAGACCAACACCCACCTAACCGCCCTCAAGGGCGGAATTTGTCCCCTTGAGGGGACTACAGGGGTGTTTATTGGTGAGAGACGAAATAAAACTTTGATTCTCTCTATCAGCATCATTCTTATTGCACAGCCCGATATCCTTAATTCATTTCGTATGGAGTTTATCTAGCGTCACTAACTTCGACTCGAAAAGATTTTCCCTACCTTGTAACCATTTCAATTTTTCGGTGTAACCCACCTGAATACGATCACAAATCGACTTGCAACAAACTGATGAATGGTTGATGTCAGAGGTCCAAAAAGGACACCTGGATCATCTCGAGGAATTATTTGAACGCTACCAGAAGAAGCTTTTCAACTTCTTTATGCGGCTGACCTATGATCAGGCGGCAAGCGAGGATTTGATACAAAACGTGTTCGTGAGGATCATGAAATACCGAAGCTCATACAACCCAAATCTGAAATTCAAGACCTGGATCTACCAGCTATCACGAAATCAGTTTCACGACTACTACCGCAAAGAAGTAGAGAAGCGTGATGATTTCACAGATGTAACAACTATGCGAGATCATGACTTGACAACAGATGATGGCTATGATAAGGAACAACAGGCGCAGCTGCAAGTAGCGATGCAAAAGCTTCCTATCGAAAAGCGCGAACTACTTGTCATGAGCAAAATGCAAGGGATGCACTATGATGACATTGCTGAGATCAAGGAGATCACAGTGGCCAATGTCAAAGTACAGGTGCACCGCGCACTCAAGGAATTAAGAACAATCTATTTTCAATTGAACTGATATGGAGAGAAGCAAAATAGAAGAGCTAATACCAGACTATCTGGAGGGCAGCTTATCAGAAAATGAACGAGAGGAGTTCGAAAGATCTCTTCAGCAATATCCCGACCTCAAAGAAGAACTAGAGCAGCTAGCGTCACTTTCAGGAGGTCTAAGCAGCACACCTGACTTAAGTCCGAGTGATGCATCCAAGATGAGGTTTAGACAAGCCTTGTTGGAAGAAAAGGCAATGCTTCCTAGGGAAACGGCAAGCACAAGCCCATGGACTTATCAGCTTGTGGCTGGATTTGCCTTGTTGATCTGCGGCATTGCGATAGGCTTGTTGATCAATAAGCCTACAGACAACTCTGCTCAACTGATGGCAATGCAGCAGGAGTTGAGTGAAACTAAAAGCATGGTCTTACAATCGACATTGAAGAATCACTCGGCAAGTGACCGCATAAAAGCAGTAAGCCTGACCGGAGCTATCAATAACCCGGATGCAGAGCTCATTGGGACTTTGGTCAAGACGCTGAATACAGATGATAGCCCTAATGTGCGATTAGCAGCAGCCGAAGCGCTAATGAACTATTCCGATAGTGAACTGGTGCGCGCATCCCTGGTCCGATCACTCTCTTATCAGGAAGATCCGATTATCCAGATCACACTCATCCAAATGATGGTGCGGATAGATGAGAAAAGTGCCCTTAAGCAACTACAAAGACTGTCTGAGGATGAAAACACACAACCGGTAGTCAGGCAAAGTGCCGAGACCGCAATACAGATATTGATTTAACAACACTCAAAATAATAACAATGAAAAAGTTAACATTATTACTAACTGTATTGGCGATAGCCAACGGGCTCGTCGCTCAGAGAGCAGCGACATGGAAAACAACGCTGGAAGGAGCGTCAGGAATGACCATGGAAATCAGCGACGTAGGTGATGATATAATCATCAAAGGCTATGATGGGACCGAGATCATCATAGAGACCAATGATTACGAAGGAATACCGGAGAAGGCCAAAGGCCTAAAGCCGATATCTGCTACAGGTGAGGACAATACCGACCTTGGCCTGTACTTCGCCAAGTCTGGTGACAAGTTTATCCTGACAGGAGCGTCTCGTGTGGCCAACGATTCGGATTATACTATCACTATTCCCAATAGGATGAAACTCAAAGTAGAAGCGATGAGATGGTCCGGTGGTGATATCAGGATAGAGGGGATGTCTGGTGAAGTGGAGGCACGCTCCAATGTCGGGGATATCGATTTGGTTAAAGTGAATGGGCCGTTGGTGATCTGGACACTGAGCTCAGATATCACGGTGAGCTACGCAGCGCTGAGCCAGACGGGTCCGCATTCCATATCATCTACTAGCGGTGAGATCGACGTGACCCTACCGGGAAATAGCAAGGGTACTTTTGATATGAAAAGCATCAGTGGTGAGATCTATTCGGATCTGGACATGACGTTTCCAGAGAAGGAAGAGATGCGCCATATTGGAGGCCAACTACGAGCTAAAGGCAGCCTCAATGGAGGAGGTGTTGACTTCAATATCAACAGTATTAGTGGGGATGTATTTATGAGGAGGGCCAAATGAGACGGTTATTGATAATTCCGATACTCCTAAGCAGCTTAAGTGTATTTGGACAGCAAACAGCTTTTGATGACACCAATCCCAGCCCTGCCAAGATCATTAAAGAGACGATTGCGATGGAGGGTAGCACGGAGCTGGCGCTGGATTTCCCCTATGCAACAGACATTCGCTTAAGCACTGCACAAGGCAATGAAATCGAGATATATGTCAATGCCTCTATCAATGATGGAGAAAATAATGAAGCTTATGAACTTCTCATTGAGAGAGACGGAGATCGCATCCTGATAGGTACGGATCGCGCACGATTGGATAGTTTCTTCAAGAAGAATTCCGGTAGGCGCACTAACTGCTACAGCACGGATATCATGGTCGAAGTAGCTGTGCCGGACCGGATGCTCGTCAGCGTGGAGTCGATCTCGGGCAATGTGACCAGTGAGTTGCGCACCAAGCCCTACGCGATAAAGACGATCTCTGGAGATATTGACCTGACCGTCCCTAGCGGAATAGGTGCAGAATTGATTGCGAGCACGATATCCGGTGCGATGTATGCCAATGTCTCACTCGACCATTTGGACGACAAAGAGGGTTTGCGGCAAGTTGTTGGAGAGAAAGTCCACGCCAAAATCAATCAGGGGGGCGAGCCTCACCGACTTGAAACTATCAGTGGAGATGTACTATTGAGGGCTGGCAACTAAGGTCAGCCCCCGATAGCTACTCGACTACCACAGCCGTACCGCTGGCACTGACCATGAGCATACTGCCACCCTGTCCTAGCGTTTCATAGTCCAGATCGACTGCTAGTACGGCATTGGCACCCATGCGCTGAGCATTTTCCTGAAGCTCAGCTAGCGCAATGTCCTTGGCTTCTCTGAGCCCCTTTTCGTAGCTACCTGAGCGGCCCCCTACGATATCTGTAATACTTGCGAAAAAGTCTTTGACGAAGTTTGCGCCGATGATGGCCTCACCTGTTACGATCCCGATGTAGCGGGTTACTTTCTTACCTTCGATGGTGTTTGTTGTCGTTACTATCATATTGATTTTTGTTCTGAGAAGATGAACGTAATTTATTCCCGATAGGATGCTATTTGGCGGGTCTAAAGTAGCGTTGGAGCGTAATCTACACCTTGATGTCGGTCAACCTCGTTGTGATTAGTAATAGTTCGCTGTGCAGGCGGACGCTACCAAAACAGAGATGCCATGACTGATTTCTATCGATTCCTATCGCTGCATGTGTGGGGCAGTTTTCCTGCCTCGTGGCAAAGAACAATCTCTCAGCTTTATGCCGGTATTTACAATCAACCCTGGACCCGTCACGTGATTCCGGCCTATAGCCGAGTTCATTACAAAGACCCGACTTATTTGGACTTGTTTGCACCTGCCAGTGGCGCTTCTACCTATCAGAGTTTCCAGGATTTCTTCACACGCAAGTATCAGGAGCTACCGCAAATCAAAGAAAAAGCCGCCTGGCCATGCGAAGGACTCATTTGCGATTACGGTAGGATCAATGATCTCGACCTGATCAATATCAAAGGAGAAAAGAAGGAAGTACGGGTCATCTTTGGCCAATCGCAGGAAGAGATACCCGCAGACTACTACTTCACCAACATCTTCCTGCACAACAATAACTATCACCGCATACATGCGCCGATCACTGGTGAGATCATCAATATCGAGCATATCCGAGGTGAGTTGGTATTGCTAAGACCTTGGGTGTACAAAAATGATCCATCACTACCCGCGCTCCGCAACGAACGTGTGAATGTTACGCTACGCGATGAAGAAGGCAGAAAGTGGTATGTCTCCATCGTCGGAGGCCCAGCAGTAGGTACGATAGTTTTGGATGAAAATACTCAGATCGGCAACACCGTCAACCAGATAGACGAGCTTGGCACCTTTTTGCTCGGGTCTACTTGCTGCATCGCTTCGCCCATCCCAATATCTCGAGAAGTAGGCGAGACAGTTTATATGGGCGAGGAGTTGTAGTATTAACTGTTCCTTGGTTCTTGCCTACTCACAGGATGCGTGTAAAGTTGTCTTAGGCTTCAGAAACAATCCTTTTGCGTGAGTGGTTAATTAATCGTTATGAAAAACATCAAGTTCCCGATCATCTTCGCCACGCTCTATTTATTTGTCTATAGCGTTGGACCTTTTGTGGGAGTGCCTGAAAAACTGGTCATCACCATGTTTTTGTTCCTACCCATAGTCACGATTTGGATGGTTATCAGGATACTGAAGGATGGTGAAGACACTCAACTAGAGTTTGACGAAGGCCACCTCTATGAAGATATGCCGCAGTTTGAGAAACCGCACTGATTTTCAGCTTCTATTAGTTGATTTAATAACTGGTCAGCCGAACCTGTCAGTCTGAGCCTGCCTCGCCAGGCAGGCAGGCTTGTCGAAGACTCGTTGGTCAAACGGCAGAGGCACCCTTCGACGAGCTCAGGGTGACACCTGCGAAGAGAACGTGAAACAACCAGTAATTGAATGGCTGTCACAGAATCAATCTCAATAGAACTGAATCAATAAATTCATTTATCGGCTCTTTTAGAATAAGCTAGACTTAATTCAGGCAGCTTATCCCATTCACGTCTAATAAGAGCTTCTTTCTTAGCTCTACGCCATCCTTTTATCTGTTTCTCAAAGGAGATAGCCTGATTAACATCATTAAAATGTTCCTGAAACACCAGCGTTACTGGCCTTCTTGAATGTGTATAGGCTTTGGTGTTTAGCCCGTCATTGTATTGAACAACCCTGGCTTCTATATCGTTGGTTATCCCAACATAGTAAGAGTCGTCGGAACACTTAAGTATATACACTGTGTAGTGTTTCACTCTCCTAATTTAGGCAATACTTAATACCAACAATTGCAGACGCACTCAGCCAACGTAACTGTCAGTCTGAGCTCGTCGAAGACTTGTTGGTAGGTGCCACTCTGATCAAACAGAAGCAAATGTGCTAGTAAAGGTTATCCTTCGGGGCTCCCGCTGACAGTCCGGCTAGCATTCTACCAAGTTTATCAATCAGAATTGTACTCAGGTCGCACCGGGCTGAACACATCCGTGATCTTACAGTCTGTAATGGCTCGTCCACTGTGGGGAACGTTGGAAGGAATAACCACAGGCTGACCCGGGCTCAGTATCTGAGTGTCTCCATCGACGGTCAATTCAAACTCCCCCTCATAAACTGTAGCGACCTGCTCATGTACGTGATGATGCTCTGGTAATATACTGCCCCGCTTTATTTCCCAATAGGCCATGGTTACTTGCTCGCCTTGGACAAATTTGCCATGAAAGCCAGGAATCAATTCTTTAGCTTCGAGTTGGTCAAGGTTGTTGAATATTTTCATGGTGGTTCAGGGAATTAAAGTTGTCGTTCACCGATTAAATTTAGTCAATCCTACTATATCGCAACAGTACTCCTATCCTCCTCGTTCGAATCATGAATGCAGCTTTTGAAGCAACCCAACCTGGATAACTGGCTCAATAGTCGACCGACACTTCACCTCAGTTTTTGGGTATCATATTACATCTATAGAGTATTGATCTACGGTGATGTGGTCAATACCTGGGAGAATGTAGCTTATGTACAGGCGTTTGAACTGCTTCTCAAAGTGCCGGTTGTTTATATCAACCTCTATATCTTCTTGCCTCTCCTCTTAAAGAAGAAAAAGACACTCTATTTCTTCGCAGCGAATATTTTACTGATCGGGATGGCTACATTTTTGCAGACATTTATCATTAAGTTCTGCATTTCGATAGGTGTTTATCACTATTACCCTGACAGTTATTTTTGGACACCCTGGAAGGTTCTGAGCAGAGCAAATCATTTTGTCACCATAGCCAGCGTGACCCTCATTATCAAAGTGCTTAAAGACTTTTACTTCAGTCAACAGAATACACAGCGGCTGCTAAGGGAAAAATTGGAGACGGAATTGAAGTTTCTGAGAAACCAAATCAACCCTCACTTCTTCTTCAATACATTGAACAACCTGTATTCCCTGGTAGAACGCAAGGATGATATGGCAGGGCCTATATTACTCAAGTTGAGTGATCTGATGTCTTACATGATTTACGAGGCTTCTAACCCGCTTGTCAGCCTGGCCAAAGAAGTTGAAAATCTCGAAAACTTCATTTCACTGGAAAAGCTGAGGTTTGCCGGTCTGAAAGTTGATCTGGTAGTACCCACCGAACTGGGCAGGGAGCAAATTGCCCCTCTTTTGTTGTTGCCTTTTTTAGAAAATGCCTTCAAGCATGGAGTAGGCAAGGGCAAGGAGGATAACTGGGTACAGGTCAAACTCTCAGTTGAGGACTCACAACTCAAGTATGTGGTGAAGAACGCCTCTTCGTCGCAGGATAAGGCTCAGAAGACAACACAACGAGGTATAGGGCTCGAAAACCTTCAAAGAAGACTAGAGCTTTTGTATCCGGAGGCCTTCTCACTGCAAACCGAAGAGCGAGAAGACACGTATGAAGCATCATTGACCTTAAACCTCTCTAAGTTTACCAGTCCGGATGAAAATTAATTGTGCAATAGTAGACGATGAGCCTTTGGCGCTCGACTTGCTTGAGCATTTCGTTGCGAAGGTGCCCTATCTGGAATTGGTTGGTAGATGCGAGAACGCCCTGGAGGCTGCCGACCTCATTCGTAAAAAGACCGTAGACTTTTTGCTGCTGGATATACAAATGCCCGACATTAGCGGCATCAGCTTTCTCAAAACCATGGTCTCTCCTCCTCAGGTGATATTTACTACAGCCTACCGGGAATTTGCAGTAGAGAGCTACGAGCTGAATGCAGTAGACTACCTGGTCAAACCATTCGCTTTTGAACGGTTCTTGCAGGCATTGGATAAATTGTCTGTGTCTACAAATTCATGCGCCAGACCGGAGACACTATTACTCAAAGCTGAAAACAAGACCTTCAAAATCCAGGTAAACGAAATCACCTACCTGGAGAGCATCAACGAGACGGTGGTCATTCACGGCAGTGAGCGACCCATCACCTGCTATCAACCACTGAGCTATTTCGAAAAAGAGCTTCCAAATGATCTGGCCTTGAGAGTACACCGCTCTTTTCTTATCATGAAGGACAAGGTCAGCGCTTTTGACCATAGTACCGTGTATATCGACGGTGCAGAGATTTCTATCGGAAGAACATACAAGGATCGGGTGGCCCTGGCACTTCAGCATTAATACTACACCCCAATCAAGAGCACTCAGCGCTATACTACGGCTTAGACTGGTCGTTCACGGATTCCTCGAAAACTAGTCGAACAGCACACGTTTTCATCATCAACACCAAAATAGAAAGCGATGATGAAACAAATATTATTTACCCTCGGGCTTGCAGCCCTACTAATTCTGATAAGTGAAAATACAGAGGCGAAACCAAAGAAAGCCAGGCTTGGATACTGGGTCGTCCAGGATCATGTAGATGGCAGAAATGATGCAACGGTCAGTTTTTATAGCACCTCAGATAGTCTGGTCTTCGAGCAAAACCTCGGTAAGCGGAAAGTAGAGCTCAACCGAAAGAATATCAAAAGGTTGAACAAGGAGCTTAAAAGCTTCCATAAGCATCAGCAAAACAAAGAAAAGTTCATGATTACGAAACTGTAATTTGCTTCATGAACGGAAGGGCTTGAGTAGGATTGGGCCCTTCATTTATTTTTCGAATGGATTCTTTTTCCCGAGCTTGAGCTTTTCTTTCGTGAGATTCAGGCGTTTTTCTTTGGTCTCAGGTCGCTTGGCATCAGCTATCCACCTCGCATACTCTTTCCTGTTGGTGTATGAGAGACTATCGTAAAATGCTTTCAGGTCTGGATTTTGATCCAATAAGGATTCCAACTCTTCAGGCACCTCTACCACCCTTTCCTCCAGGTCGCGCACTAAGGTGACCTGCACTGTATCGCCCACGGCCTTCCCTATTTTCTCACGGATATCTTTTCGCAACAATAGAAAATGGCCTTGGCCCATATCGGCGAGAGAGCCTCTATATTCCACGCCATCAAATGTCGCTTTAACCTTGACCCAACCCTTGGTGCCAAAAGTAGTGGGCACATCAAAAGGAAGATCTACCCAGGACGCTCCCGGCATGTCCGGGCTTCCTTTGATCTTGGCTGTCCAATCGAATTTAGGTGAGTCTGACACGGTGAGGGCTGGTTTTAGGTATTCGCTCAATAATCTTTCTCGCTTCAAGGTCAAGTTTGACCGTCACTACATACCAGATGACTTTCCCATCAAACTGACCCCTGAGGATTTCATCAGCACTTTTGACCAGGTCGTCAAGTGTTGCTTCCTTGAGTTCCTCCAATGTTGCTAGAATGGCAGACTTGATTTGATCATACTTCTTCAAGTCAATTCGGGTTCCCTGCTTCCCTTGCGGATGGAGGGTCATGATTTTCTCAGGGTCTGCCATCTTTGAATTTATTGTCCGGCGCTGGCTGAAGTCTTGCGGTAGCCTAACCTCACAGGATTGAAAGTAGTATCAATTTCACTAATTACAGTGTACTCATTGGTACCCCTTAGCTTGGCTACAAATGGCAGTGTTGTCAGGCTAGTGGCTGGAGTTGAGGCTGCAATTGCCGCTTCTATCTGAGCAGTGGTAAGGTTCGGGTCAAGTAGATTCACGGTTCCCGAAGAAATCTCGTAGTACTCAGTGGAAGATTCGGTAGAGTACAAACTTCCACCTCCAAAGACGGTGGTGCGGACAAGGTCTGTCATATCAGGGTCAGTCGCCGGATCTGCAATTTCATTGTCGACCAGGTCATAGCCGGGAACAGGGATAAGGTTATCATTGAAGTAGCCATACTCTACACTCACATTAATAGTCGCACTTTGTGTTGTAGACTTACCACTAGCATCTGTCATGGTCATTGTCAATGCTGCAGAACCTGATTGAGCATCTGCCCATGAGGTCGTATACGGATAATTAAAGGTCACAATGTTGCCTCCAAAAGTGGTCTCGTTGACCAGCTCTACACCACCTTTCGTAATAACAAAGCTGGCAATGCCGACAGCTGGATCAGCAGTTAAGACGATTGAGAAATCTATGCGCTGGTCAACGCCAAAATCCCCTGGAAGGGTTTCTGAGCTATTCACCTCGATTTCAGGGTTGGTCGGAGTACTTGGAGTGCTGCTATCGTCATCTCCACAAGCAGTGAGTAGTAGGATGCACAGTGCTATTACGGCTGATTGAAATTTGTTCATATAAAATCTTTAGACAAATGAATGTGTAGGAATAAAGTAACCTAAATCAACTGGAAACAGCAAGGCTTGACCCTAGTTAGACAACCATGAAGATAGCTGCAACAAGTGTCATTACTATAATAAAGTAGCGATAACCCTTCTCTGGAATCAGCCTGGTGATCAAAATGCCAAGCCCGGCACCTACCGCAATAAATGGAAGAGTCATCAGGCCTAATAGAAAAGAGTCAAGTGTGATGGTCTCCCAAACGAAAATGTGAAAGGGCACTTTAAACCAATTGATTACTAAAAAGAACCAAGCGGCTGTACCGATGAATGAGTTTTTAGGCAACCGCATGGACAACAGATAAAGTGCCATGACCGACCCGGCCAGGTTGCCCACCATGGTAGTGAAGCCACCGGCTACTCCCATCAATATGGCAAACCAGTAGTAGTCCGGGACATGCTCTTTGTTGCCCTGCTCCAGCCAAAGCATGATGGCTACACTACCAAAGATGATAATCGCCATGATCAGCCTGAAAGCTTCATCATCAATATAGGCACCAGTAACTGTGCCCAGTACAACCCCGAGAGCAGCCCAAGGGAACAGCTTCCTAAGATGTGGCCAGCTGGCATGTCTGTGATAGTAGATTACTCCAAACACATCTGCCATAGACAAAATAGGGAGGAGCAATCCGCTGGATAGTTTTCCACCAAAGATGGAGGCCAACAGAGGTACGGCTACCATACCAGCCCCATGTACGCCCGTTTTGGCAGTGCCAATCAAGACACCCACCAGGGCGATTATACCTACCTGCAAATAGGTGAGTTCGAAAGAGAGGAATTGGATCAAGCCTGTTCGCTCTTCTTTTTCCAATAGCGCAACAGTCCTGCGACACTCATCCAGGATGGGTTAGCTGCTTCATATTGCTGGATTTCATGTTCTCCCAAACCCCCAGCTCTGAGCTGGCTAGCAACGTATTTCATAAACTCTGGTGTCACCTCTTCCATTGCCCGACCTTCTTCAAAGGGCTTTTTCATCCAGTTGGCCCAGTCCCAAAGAATGGACTCAAGGCTATCCAGGTGATCATCCACATCCGTGATAGCATCAAAATGAGTGAGGTGAAGCTTTGAGGGTTTGATCTTTCTGATAAGATCGATACTCGCCACCCAATCCTCAATGTTGATGTCGGGGGGTGGGCATGGTGGAACTACAATTCCTTTATCGATTTTTACACCCGCCACGTCACCGGTGAAGAGGCTATCGTCCAATTGCCACGCAATGTGATGTTTTGCATGTCCTGGGGTATACCATGCTTTGAGCTCCACATTGCCCAGATCAAACACTTCTTCATGAGCTACTTCATAAAGCTGATTGGCAGGTATGGCGTTCATCTCACCCCAGAGCTCATCCATCTTGTCCTGATAGATCCGTCGGGCTGACTCCATTAACCTGGATGGGTCTTCCATATTTTTAGCTCCAAATGGATGGACATAGATAGTTGCGCCATTTTTGGCGAATGCCCAAGCAGCTCCAGCATGATCAAGATGAATATGAGTCAGAAACACCTTCTTGACATCATCGAGCACATAGCCATGTTGCGCTAGCCCTTTTTCAAGGAACCCAATGGTCGAATGTGGCCCAGTCTCTACCAGTACCGGGCCCTCATCGGTCTCAATGAGATAGCTGGCAATGGTATGCTCGTGTCCGAGGAAGTGTAAATCAAGCGGATGAATCATAGAAGAAGAGGTGTTTTAATGATGAAATGAGTGAGCATAAGACCTCTTAGTATTATGCCAAAATCATGAGTATGGACGATAGTTTCGTTGACTACATGTATTTTTAACGAATATACTTAATCGATAAAGAACCCATTATGAGCAAAGATTATTTCCAGGATCATATGCCCGAGAACGTGTGTTTCGGCTGTGGAATTCAAAATGCACATGGACTTCAAATCAAAAGTTATTGGGAAGGCGAAGAGGCTGTGCTGGATTGGGAATCAAAAGAAAAATACCACGGATGGGCTGACCTCATGAACGGTGGCATCATGGCCACCCTAATTGACTGCCACTGTATGGGTGCGGCTATGGCTCATGCTTATAAGGTTGAAGACCGCTCCATGGATACCCATCCGGAGTACCGATATGCCACAGGCACACTCAATGTGAAGTATCTCAAGCCCACACCCAACCGCAAGGTGCAATTAAGAGCTAAGATTACTGAGGTAAAGGGCAAGAAGACCGTACTGTGGTGCAACTTCTATTCAGACGAAGGGGTTAAGACCGCTGAAGCAGAGGTAGTAGCCATCAGAGTATTTGACGGTAGTCAGGCCGCAGCGGGTAATGTATTTAAGAGCTGATTGTCTTCAATTTCCGTTCAGTTATTAGGATCACGATGATGCCTAGCGTCAGGCCAGTGAGAAGGTTAATCATTCTCGCATATTCAAAATCCGAACCCTCAAAATAATAACCACTGATCAGGCTGATAGAGCCACTAAGGATAAACAAAGGACCAGCGGTGCGGTGAGCCACTTTCCAATGATCCAGGCTCTTCTTGGCAGCCTTGCCCCAGTAGCCATACATGTCATTGGGTTTTTTGGGTGGACTGAAAGTGAAGAATAGCCCAATCACCAATTGAATGAATCCCAGAAAATAATAATCGAACATCAATCTCTTTTGAGTATCTGACCGGCCAACACACCATTGTATCGACCATTGTCGATAGCAATTCTGCCATTAACAAACACATAATCGATTCCTGAAGCTAATTGTTCCGGCTTCTCGAAAGTGGCGTTATCACGAATGGTTTTTGGGTCGATGATCACGATATCCGCAAAATATCCTTCTTTAATCTGTCCCCTGTCTTTGATTTTGAATGTTTCGGCGACTTGACCCGAACTCGCCACTATCGCCCTTCCAAAAGACAATACTGAATCTTCAAGGACATACTTTCTGAACTTACGAGGGTAGGTGCCATATTTCCGCGGATGCCCGGCTGACCCATCTGAGCCGGTCATGCACCAAGGCTGAGACATCAGCAGTCCAATATCTTCTTCGGTCATATTAAAGCTAGCCACGGAGGCGTCACCTTCCTTGATGATCCTGATAGCCGCTTCGATTGGATCAAGACGCCATTCCCTCGCTATCTCTTCCAGTGTTTTGCCAAGCCACTCTGGTGTGCCACTTCTTGTAATCAGTAAGGACGAAGCACCGCCTCTTCGTCTCAAATTGTCTTTCATCTCAGTCCTGATAAGCTGACCTACAGCTTCATCATCGATACGCTTGATCATTTCGTCAGTTCCTCCGGCGCGAGCCCAGTTGGGGAAGGTACTACCTCCGACGCTCGTGCCACTGGCCACATAGGGGTATTGATTGGCGGTGAGGTCTATACCAGCTTCCCGCGCTGAGTCATATAGCGCAATGATCTCAGGTGCCTGACCCCAAACATCCACTCCGAGGGCCTTGAGGTGAGAAATATGCACCGGCAGTTCTGCCTCTGCACCTATCCTGATCACCTCACGGATGGAGTTGAGCAGTCCTATAGAGTAGCTGCTCTCATCACGCTGATGCGTATCGTAGACTCCCCCATAGCGACTAACTATTTTTGCCAGATCGATGACCTCCTCTGTCGAGGCATAGTTGCCCGGAGTGTAGTAAAGCCCGGTAGACATTCCCAGCGCGCCATCTTCCATGGCCTGCGTTACGATCCCCCGCATTTCCACCATTTCCTCCTCAGTTGGGGGACGGTTTTCCATGCCCATCGCTATCCTTCGTACATTTCCATGACCGAGAAGGACGCCCACATTGGTGCCCGCTCCTGACGATCCCCATTGTGTCATAGCTCGCCCTACCGGAATAGGGCTCCTGCCATCATTTCCGGTAATTACAGTAGTGACGCCCTGGCTCAGGAAGGGCAGGTTGTGTCTTGTGACAGAGTCATTTAGATCCTGGGTAGTGTGAGTATGCGGGTCTATGAAACCCGGAGAGACCACCTTGCCTGTAGCATCGATTATCTTTTCCGCTTTCAGATTGTAAGCAGTGCCATCTCCGGCATACACTATCTTATCTCCTTTAATGGCAACCACCCAGGCTTTTGCTGCCTCGTCAGCACCATCGTAGACTTGCCCACCTTCGATGATTATATCCGCTTCCAGCAGCGGTTTGGAAGTACATGATACGATAAATAGAAGAGCGAGGAGAAGGTATGGCGGTCTCATGAAGTTAGGCTTTCCGTCAAAATAGGAATTGCAACTGTCTGATCAAAGGAGAGTTTGATGAGCAGACTCATGAGAGACGGGGCTGTGCAATAAGTCATTTAAGCTCACACTTGGCAAAATAATCTTCTGCATACTGCAGGGCAACACCCACCTAACCGCCCTCAAGGGCGGAATTTATCCCCTTGAGGGGATTATAGGGGTGTATTTGAGATGTCAAGCAATACAAAATTCTGTGAGTTTTAAAGCGGTTGGACTTATTGCACAGCCCCGTCTAATAAGCTTTAGTAGCTTCTAAGATCATCTCTAGCAAACCTCAAGAGTATAGCTACAGTCAAAGTGACTCCCACCTTCAAGTTTCATAATGCCTTCCTTTTTCGTGATATCTCCATCGTGATCAGCCTGGTCCGCTATGCCAAACCAAGGCTCAATGCAGACGAATGGGGAAGTTCTGCTCTTGGACCAAATACCCAGATATGGGAAGCCTTCAAAGTCGAATGTCAGCCATGTCTTATTATCATTATCAATCAAGCTGATGGTTTTGGACTGCAGGGATTTGAAGACCAGCGCATCTCGGTCAAAGCGGTTTTCCGGTAGGGAAAGGACATCTCCTCTGAAAGGCTCGGTGGCTCCCGCAAATAAGCCATCAGTGAGATAATGTACCTCAGTATCTTCTGTATGATTGAACTTGAGGTGATAGTCACTGCGCTGCTTGCCGGCCTCAAGTGGGCAATTGAATGCCGGATGCCCACCGATGGAGAAGTATAGCGGCTCTCCCGATGGGTTGAGCACTTCATAGCTCACGCTGATACTATTTTCCGATAGGGTGTAAGCCAGGGTAAGCTCAAAATCAAATGGGTATACGCGTTTACTTTCAGTGCTCGACTTCAGCGTGAGTTTTATGGATATGGCCGTATTTTCCACTACCGTAAAACGCTGATCGCGAGCAAACCCATGCTGACCCATCTGGTAAGTATTGCCCCTGTAGTGATATTGATTGTCTTTGAGCTTGCCTACGAAAGGGAATAGAATGGGCGCGTGCCTTCCCCAATGGCTTGGGTCGGCTTGCCATAGGTACTCTATACTGGTATTTTTAGCTACTAGGCTGGTGAGCTCCGCACCATGTTCAGCGATAGTAGCCCTGAGCCAATCATTTTCAATCGAATGTTTGATCATGTCTCTAAGAAAAGACCACTGATGATCAAAAGCAAGCCAAACGAGCTCCTTGAACCACACATCCTGACAAAGGGTCTATTCTGCTAAGTCGAGAAGGGAATGATCCTTGGACTCAAGCAAGGAAGCGCCCATCAGATACTCGTCAACGGCCCGTGCTGCCTCGCGACCCTCGCTGATGGCCCACACGACGAGGCTCTGACCTCTGTGCATATCCCCTGCGACGAAAACCCCTTCTTTATCAGTATGATATTGATCGGACTTTACATTCGATCGACTGTCGAGAGCTACGCCGAGTTGCTCAAGCATACCTTCGCGTTGCGGATGGGTAAAGCCAGCGGCGATCAGCACCAGATCGGCAGGAATCAGGCGCTCTGAGTCGGGTCGTTCCTTGAGTTTACCATCCTCCCACTCAATATCTACCAACTTGAGACCGGTCAGTTCTCCTTTGTCATTACCGACAAATTCCTTGGTGAGAATTGACCATTTGCGCTCAGCACCTTCTTCGTGCGAAGAGGATGTGCGAAGGGTCATCGGCCACTCCGGCCATGGATTATGCGCATCGCGCTCTTCCGGGGGCTTGCTCAGGAGCTCGATTTGTGTGACGGACTTGGCTTTATGCCTATTGGAAGTGCCGACACAATCAGAGCCGGTATCACCCCCACCGATGACGATTACATTTTTTCCGGTAGCCCAAATCTCTTCATCAGTTACTTCAAGGCCTGCAACTCGCCTATTTTGTTGGGTTAAAAATTCCATGGCGAAGTGCACCCCCTTCAACTCCCTACCGGGAATGGGGAGATCTCTCGGAATAGTGGATCCCCCGCAGAGTACCATAGCATCATAGTTATACTGAAGCTCATCAACGGTGACATCTACACCCACGTTCGTATTAGGCTTGAAGTTGACGCCTTCTACCTCCATGATTCGGATACGGCGATCAATCGTCCATTTTTCCATCTTAAAATCGGGGATACCATACCGCAGTAAGCCACCAATCTTATCATCGCGTTCGAAGACTGTCACACTGTGACCTGCCTTGTTGAGCTGAGCGGCAGCTGCCAATCCTGCCGGCCCAGAGCCTACCACCGCCACCTTCTTACTAGTCCGCACCTTAGGTGGCTGAGGCTTGATCATATCCAGCTCAAAGGCCTTTTCGATGATCGTCTTTTCGATGAATTCTATGGCCACCGGAGGCTTGTTGATACCCAGGACGCAGGAAGCTTCACATGGCGCAGGGCAGATCCTACCGGTAAATTCGGGGAAGTTGTTGGTCGAGAGTAATATCTCAGCGGCCTCTTTCCAATTGCCGTTGTACGCTGCATCATTAAAGTCCGGTATCTTATTGCCAAGAGGGCAACCATTGTGACAAAAAGGGATGCCACAATCCATGCACCTGGCGGCTTGCTGCTTGGACTTATCCTCACTCACTTCCAGATAGAACTCCTTGTAGTTATTGACCCTGGTTTGGGGGTCTAGTGTGGGTGGAAGCTCTCGTTTGTACTCTTTAAATCCTGTAGGCTTTCCCATTATGCTTTCTCCTTTACTTTTTTCTTCGCCCTATTGAGTAGGACGGCCTTGTATTCTTTTGGCATCACCTTGACAAATGAGGATGCGTACCTGCTCCAGTCCGTAAGTATCTCTTCAGCGACTTTGCTACCGGTGAACCTCAGGTGTTTTGTAATCAAGCCCTTCATCAACTTGGTGTCAT
The DNA here is from genome assembly GCA_965229505.1 of Cyclobacteriaceae bacterium. Lineage (GTDB taxonomy): Bacteria > Bacteroidota > Bacteroidia > Cytophagales > Cyclobacteriaceae > UBA6059. Next base: position 1,703,325 of record OZ245881.1, on the reverse strand, counting down.
CATGATCGATAGGGTCAAGGTCGATCATCTCCATATTGCAGTTTTCGGCCAGGCTGTTGTGAGGGTCAAATACATAGGCGATACCGCCACTCATGCCAGCTGCAAAATTCCTTCCGGTAGGACCAAGAATGATTACCCGGCCGCCGGTCATGTACTCACAGCCGTGATCACCAACACCTTCGACTACAGCGTTAACACCCGAATTACGAACGGCAAAGCGCTCTCCTCCCATGCCGTTGATGAACGCCTCTCCTGCTGTACCGCCATATAAGGCCACATTGCCAATGATGATATTTTTGTTGGGGACGATCTTGGTGCGCACATCCGGGTAGACGATGAGTTGGCCGCCGGATAGTCCTTTACCAAAATAGTCATTGGCATCACCTTCGAGCATAAGTGTCAAGCCCGGCGCTGCAAACGCGCCAAAACTCTGTCCGGCCGAACCCTTGAACGAAAAGCGGATGGTGCCCTCAGGAAGGCCAACCCCATGATAAATCTTAGATATTTCGTTGGAAAGCATGGCGCCAACTGCGCGTTGCGTGTTGACTATTTTGAAAGTATCGGAAACCGAATCGGCCTTTTCCAACGCCGGAGCTGCGGCCTTGATCATCCTAAGGTCGAGCACGTCGGTGATTCGATGCTGCTGCTTTCGGCTATTGTGGTAAGTATCCTCTGGCCATGTTGCTTCCTGAGTGATCAGGCTACTTAGATCTACAGCCTTAGGAAGGTTCGTGGTTTCCTTTAGCTTCAGCGCATTGGCTTGACCCACCATCTCCTGTACAGTGGCAAAGCCAAGTTCTGCCATATACTCGCGGAGCTCCTCTGCCATGAAGGTGAACATGTTGATCACATGCTCAGGGTCTCCTGTGAACAGATTTCGGAGTTCGGTATCCTGTGTGGCGATACCTACGGGACAGGTGTTGAGGTGGCATTTACGCATCATGATGCAGCCTTCTACGATGAGGGCAGCAGTAGATACGCCCCATTCTTCCGCTCCCAGCAATGCCGCTACTGCCAGGTCTCTTCCTGTCATGATCTTGCCGTCCGTTTGTAGTACGACCCGACCTCTGAGGCCATTTTTTACCAGCGTTTGCTGTGCTTCGGCCAATCCCATCTCCCATGGTAGTCCGGCATGACGCAGCGAACTCAATGGAGAAGCACCCGTGCCCCCATCACCACCAGATACCAGGATCACATCCGCAAAGGCCTTGGCTACTCCAGCAGCGATAGTACCCACTCCCGCTTCAGAGACTAGTTTTACATTGATTCGAGCCTCTCTATTCGCATTTTTGAGATCAAATATCAGCTGGGCCAGATCCTCTATCGAGTAAATATCGTGATGTGGAGGTGGCGAAATGAGGCCTACTCCGGGTGTGGAGTTACGCACTCTTCCTATCCAGTCATCTACCTTGTGACCGGGCAATTGACCTCCTTCTCCGGGCTTGGCACCTTGGGCGATCTTGATCTGAATTTCCTCTGCATTGGTGAGGTAGTAGCTCGATACACCAAATCTGCCGGATGCTACCTGCTTAATCGCCGAGCGTTCCCAGTCGCCATTGGGTTTCCTGGTAAACCTAACGTCATCCTCGCCCCCTTCTCCACTATTGCTTTTGCCTCCTATCCTATTCATTGCGATAGCCAGCGTGGAGTGTGCTTCATGTGAGATAGAGCCAAAGCTCATTGCTCCTGTGGCAAACCTCTTCAAGACATTTTCTACTGGCTCGACCTTATCGATAGGAATGGACTTGCGCTTTTTGAAATCAAGAAGACTTCTCAATGTGATAACTTTTTCAGACTGTTCATTCACCGCCTTGGTGTAAGCCTTGAAGAGGTCATAGTCCTTGAGCTTCGTAGACTTCTGGAGGAGGTGAATGGCTTTGGGACTCAGTAAATGAGTTTCGCCTTGCCGCTTCCACTGATATACGCCACCAATTTCAAGACCCTGCCGCCCCCTAAGGTCATGTGCTGTTCTATGACGCAGCACCACCTCTTTTTCAAAATCCTTAAAAGTGGCTCCCCCAATTCTGGAGATCGTACCCTTAAAGCATCTGTCAACGACTTCTTCTGATAAGCCGACGGCTTCAAATATCTGAGCGCCCTGATAAGACTGTAGCGTAGAAATGCCCATTTTGGACATTATTTTGAGTAGCCCACCGCCCACGGCGTTGATGTAGTTCTGCTGTAGTTCTTCAAAGCTTCGATCACCAAAGTGACCTTTGCGCTGTAGCGATCTTATAGTGTTGAACGCCATATATGGATACACGCAGCTGGCGCCATAGCCAATGAGTGTTGCATACTGATGTGTTTCAAAGACATCCCCTGCATCTACTACCAATCCGGCGCGGGCGCGCAGCTTTTTACTTACAAGGTGATGATGGACCGCACCTGTAGCGAGCAGTGAAGGCATGGGTGCTCTGTTATCACTGATCTTCCTATCGGAAAGAATCAAGACATTGAAGCCGTCCATTACTGCTTTTTCAGCCTTTTCACAGAGCCTTTTGATACCCTCCTCGAGCCCTTGATCAAGACTGAAGGTGATGTTGAGTTTTTTCCAGCGGAAATATTCGGGGTTGAGCAACTTGATCTTATCGATCATGGTCTGCTTGAGCACCGGTTGGGTGATGTGAATCTGCCGACAGTGCTCAGCGCTCTCCGATAGCAGGTTTTTGGCGCCACCGAGCCGCGTAAAGAGTGACATGACCAGTCTCTCACGGATGGGGTCGATTGGCGGATTGCTGACCTGCGCAAACATCTGCTTGAAATAGTACGCTGGATGCTGAGGAAAAGACGAGAGTACAGCCAGAGGAATATCAAGTCCCATTGAACCCAATGGCTCTTTGGATGTGCCAGCCATAGGCTCCAGCACCATTTTTAGGTCCTCCTGAGTGAATCCGTGTAGTCTCTGTCTGTGCAGCAGGTCTACAGGGGTCAGGTCATCTTCTTCGATTTCGGGATCAGGAATCAACCGTAGTTTCACCCGATTTTGCTTGATCCATTGCTGGTAAGGTTGCTGGTTGCAGATTTCAGACTTAATCTGTTCATCTTCAATTATCTGACCTGTTTGCAGATCAGCCATGAGCATTTTACCGGGTTGCAACCTCCCCTTTTGAACCACCTTGCTCGGATCTACCTGATGCGCCCCGGTCTCTGACGCCATGATCAAAAAGTCATCGTTGGTGATGGTATATCGACATGGCCTCAGCCCATTGCGATCCAGCGTGCCGCCGATGTATCGTCCATCTGTAAATAGCAATGCTGCCGGCCCATCCCATGGCTCCATGAGTGAGGCGTGAAATTTGAAAAAAGCCTTCGTGTTCTCATCCATGGCTTTATTGTCCTGCCATGCTTCGGGTACAAGCATCATCAAGGCGTGAGGCAAACTCCTCCCTGAAAGCGTCAATAGCTCGACCATTTCATCGAGATTGGCCGAATCGGAATTGAGAGGATCACAGATAGGAAATAGACTCTGGATTTCTTCAGGAGAGAAGTAAGGCGATTCCATCATTACTTCCTTAGACTTCATCTTGTTGACGTTACCACGAATGGTATTTATCTCTCCATTGTGAGCGATGTATCGGAACGGTTGCGCCAACTTCCAGCGTGGAAAGGTATTAGTGGAGAACCTCGAATGCACAAGGGCAAAAGAGGACTCTAACTCAGGATTTTTGAGATCGGGATAATAAAATCTTAGTTGATCTGTTCTTAATTGCCCTTTGTAGACCATGGTAGTCGTCGACATTGAAGCGATGTAAAAATCCTCTCCGAGCAAACGGGATTCCTGGCCAAGCTCTCTGTTGGTGATTTTCTTGAGAAGGTATAACCTGCGCTCAAGCTCAATGCCCGATAGCTTGCCTTTAGCATCCGCAATAAAACAGTGCTCTACATGTGGCTCATATTTCAATGCAGTAGGACCAGCATACTTATTGTTGGTAGGGGTGTCGCGAAAAAAGAGCACCTGTAGTGATAGCGACTCTACGGATTTCACAAACTGCGCCTTGATATTTTTTCGCTTCCGCTCATCTTTAGGGAAAAAAATGACAGCAAGGCCGTAACTTCCTTTTTCCGGTAGGAGATGTCCAAGCTTGGAGGCCTCCTTCTCAAAGAATGTATAAGGTATCTGGATCATGATACCCGATCCGTCACCAGTCTCCGGCTCTGCTCCCTGGCCACCACGATGCTCCATACTTTCGAGCATGCCAAGGGCATTGGACACCACCTTATGAGATGGGTGGTTTTTGATATTCGCAATTAGGCCAACGCCACAGGCGTCATGCTCAAGTTCTGGTGTGTAAAGCGTGTTCCCTTTCTCCCACATATTCCGTTTATTCCGTTTATCCTTCAGTATTCCCGCCTATCTCTTCAGAAAAACGTTTGCACTAGGGTTTTATCTACAATTTCGATTTGATCGAACCTTCAAATAAAGAATTCCACCAGCTACATTACAAGTTCTAATGGCAGAATTTTATATTGAGAAAAACTCGAGAGAGAGTGTTTTCAAACAGGGATGAAGCGAGTTTTAAAAATATTTGAATAGACAACTATGCAAATCAAGAATTTTGCAAAAGTGGGGTTGATTTTAAACCTCAAACTGCCGATCAAACAATTCAATTTTTATTAAAATCATAAAAAAAGAGTGACGCTAGCCACTCTTTTTAATTCATCCAGTTTTGTAATGTGATTAACTCACTGGCTTTACAGTTTTGATGATTCTTGCGGCCACTTTATACGGATCAGCGTTGGAAGCTGGCCTTCTATCTTCAAGGTATCCACTCCATCCATTATTCTTCATATAAAGGGGAATTCTTATTGAGGCACCTCTATCGGATACACCATAGGAGAAGTCATGAATGGAAGCTGTCTCGTGTTTTCCAGTCAGCCTTTGATCGTTGTATGCACCATACACATCGATATGTTCTTTCACAACGTCTCTGAATGCTTCGCACACTTTTTCTACTTTCTCTCTTGACGCAGCAGTTCGTAGGTAGGTGTTTGAGAAGTTAGCATGCATGCCTGAGCCATTCCAGTCAGTTTCTCCCAAAGGTTTTGGATGATACTCGATATAGAGACCGTATTGTTCAGAAAGTCTTTCCATAAGGTATCGCCCAACCCAGATTTGGTCTCCGGCCGAAGCTGCGCCTTTGGCAAAAATCTGCCATTCCCACTGACCTGCTGCTACTTCGCCATTGGTGCCTTCTATATTAAGGCCTGCTTCAATGCAAAGATCAAGGTGTTCGTCTTTGAATTGTCTGCCAAATACGTTTTGTCCTCCAACACCACAATAGTAAGGCCCTTGAGGAGCAGGGTAGCCACCGGCAGGGAATCCAACAGGTAGTTTTGTTTCAGGATCCATTAAGAAGTACTCCTGCTCAAAACCGAACCAGAAATCATCATCGGGATCATCAATAGTTGCTCTACCGTTGCTTTCATGCGGAGTACCGTCGGCATTCAACACTTCAGTCATGACAAGGTAACCATTTGCCATAGCGGGATCGGGGCAAATGAAGACAGGTTTGAGAATGCAATCTGAAGAACCCCCTTCAGCTTGCTCAGTAGAGCTGCCATCAAATGACCATTCGGGGCACTCTTCTAATGTACCACCAAAGTCGCTTACGACTTTGGTTTTACTTCTTAGGCTCTGAGTTGGCTTGTAACCGTCTAGCCATATGTACTCGAGTTTAGATTTTGACATAGCAATTGCTTTTTTATCTATTGGTTTATGTTTTTCGTATTTCTTTATCCCATTGGGTAAAAAGAAGGGCTATTAGTAATTATAGTGTGCAAATGTCATGAAAAGAGCCTAATAAATAACCCTTTGTTGAAAATATTATAAATATCATGACACAACGGGGTTGGTATGACCCACTGTTAACAGTTACTCATTGGGACACCAGAAAAAATCAAAATTTGTAAATAGCTGCTAGGGTCATTTGAGAAGCGGATGAACTGGCTAGTGCATCACTGTCCATAAATACATCGTCTGAAGCTCCGTCTAGCCTTACTTCAGCAATGAAAGTAAGCTGGTCAAGACTGAAATTACCCGTTAGGGTATTTGAAAAGACGTTTTCGCTTGGTGTCACCACAGCACCAGACTCATCGATTTCATCCTTGAAAGTGAAGTATTCGCTTCTCAGGCCTAGAGAAAAATTATCTGTGAGACCGAACTGTGGGTAGAGTGCTACACCACTATAGCCTCCTGCTGCATCTCCTGCTGCCGATATACTATAGTCAGCAGCATTCAGGCCAAGGTAGAAACCATCGGTGATCTGATAACCTGTAGTAATATCAAGCACTGTTCCGGAAGGGGAGCCACTCACAAAGTTGAGATAGATATCCCATCCATCAGTTGGAGCGAAGTAAATCTGAGCGCCAAAGTCTGATACCCCGTTATCATCCGTGTAAACATTCCAATCGTTGAACAAGCCAACCATTACACTGAAATTGTCGGCAAAGGCAAAGTCAGCTTTGAGGCCGGAGTTTTGGAAGGGTCCGTTGGTGAAGAGGTAAGACGTGCTGTAGTTGAAGTTACCTGCGGGTGAGATCACCTCATAGCCGACAAAGGTTCCCATATACCCAGCCGTAAGAGATACCACGTCGCTAACCGCATAGGATACATATAGGTTTTGAATACCCATGATTGCGTCATCGCCATCGCCAAGATCAAATAAGGGAATGGACTTAAAACTTCTTGGGCCGAAGGACACCTCTCCTACAAAGCTTGCCTTACCAATGGAATGGCTGAGGCCAAGGTCTAGCATACCAATAGATATGGAATTTCGGTCATTAGCGAATGACGTCCCTATGTTGTCATTTCCTGAGAAGTCGTAAGTATAATAAGTGTCAACTGAGCCGCTAATAATAAGCCCAGACCCTTCATCTTCCTGTGCAAAAGCATTGGATGAAAGTATTGCTATCATGCCTACAAGGAGGCTGTTTTTGATTATTTTTGAAAAGTTCATTTGTTAATCATTTAATGGTTATTGATAATGAATGGTAGGGTCTCCACACGCTGAGTGTCCAATTCGATGATGTGGAGACCTATTTTTTTGTTACTCTGTGATAATTGTATAGCCTCTAATGCCATGTTCATGGCTATCGAGACCTTCTGTTTCATGCTCCTCTGATACTCTGATTCCGGTAGTCATCTTTAGTACAGTGAAGATGACAAAAGCAGCAGAAAAGGCAGTTGCGCCACAGATGGCAACACCAGTAAGCTGAGTCAGGAAGGAGTGATCAGGATTGATAGAGAATATACCTACGGCCAATGTTCCCCAGATACCACAAGTGAGGTGAACGGATACAGCTCCAACAACATCATCCAACTTGAGCTTATCAAGCAGAACGGCAGAGAGCACCACCAATACACCTGCAATCAGGCCAACCAGAATGGCGCTCATCGGCTCGATGACATCTGCTCCTGCGGTAATGCCTACCAGCCCCGCAAGTATTCCATTGAGTACCATCCCCAGATCTAATCGCTTAAAAACGAAGTAACCCGCGACAAAGCCACCAATACCACCAGCACATGCGGCCAGGGAAGTGGTAACTAGCACAAATGACGTAAGACCTGGATCACCTGAGAGTACAGAGCCCCCATTGAAACCAAACCAGCCTAACCATAGTAGAAACACCCCGATTACCGCAAGAGGCACGCTAGAGCCTGGTTTGTCCACGACCTTTCCATCAACGTATTTGCCTATTCTAGGCCCAAGAATCATTATTCCCGCAAGGGCAGCCCAGCCACCAACTGAGTGTACTAGGGTAGATCCGGCAAAATCATAAAATCCCCAGTCATCGAGGACACCACCGCCCCACTTCCAGCTGCCAATGATCGGATAGACCAACCCAACGAAAATCACAGTGAAAATCAGATAGGAACTGAGCTTGATGCGCTCAGCTACAGCGCCAGAGACAATAGTCGCCGCGGTAGCGGCAAACATGGCCTGGAACAGGAAGTCGGTCCAATAGGTATATCCGGCACCTGCGTATGCGGCAGTTACATCTGCACTTGCGGATGTTTCCAATCCAAATCCGGCAAAGCCAAACCAGCCAGGAACATCAAAGCCTGGGTACATTAGGTTAAACCCACATATGAAGTAGGTCAGCACACCAATAATTGGTGTAAGGGTATTCTTAAAAAGAATATTCACGGTGTTCTTGCTCTGTCCAAAGCCAGCTTCAACACCTGCGAATCCCAAGTGCATAATAAACACGAGCGCTGTGGCGAGCATCATCCAGATATTGTTCGCAGTTAGCAGCGTATCCGTAATAGCTAAGTTAAGTTCTGCGGCCTCACCGGAAGTTGCAGCCACTGCATTTGCGGTACTAGCAACTGTCTCGGTAGTCGCTAGTGTGGAGGCCAACAGGCCTTTGGTTCCGCTCAGTAATGACAAATACTGTAGAAAAACTGTCATAATGATCAATAATTAGGGTTTACATTAAATATTTAGTGACGAAATAAGCTTTTCGATGAAATATTTCTAAAGCAGCCCCAATGTTATGACCATGTTTCTTAATTGTAAAGAGGATGGGTGATTATTGAACCAAGAAAAATAAGTTTTACGTAAAAAATGAAAATACTGCACTAAAAGCCTACCAGACTGGATCCATTTTGCGAAAATGACAGAGGAGTGGACTCAGAAAGATGAATTTAATCTTTGAAGGGTCAAATTACCGTTTGAAAGGAGAAACAATGGTAAAAGCTGCGATGGTTGGGAGCGGATGACTGTGACCCAATGGACGTTCGGTGCAATCAAAAACAGCTACAAGCTACTTCTTATGGAATTTTCGATTGTTTGACTTCCAGCTTTTGCTACGCGGTTGAGTGGCGGCGGGCTTTACGCGTAGGTCCGTGCCTCTTCTTCGAATTTTACGATTGCTTTCGAGGTAGGTATTATCCGAAACTCTTGTGACTGGTATGTGACGAGCTTCCATCTTGGCGCCTCTATGTAGTTTATGATTATAGTTGCGATAATCTAGATGGGATTTTAATGGTAGGGTAGACCATACCACTGTAGCTAATACAATAGTAAGTGCTTGCATCACAATTGGGTTAATACTCTAAAGATAATCAACAAACGACTTTCTTTAATTAGCATCAGCGAATTTTATGCAGATGGCAACTAGCGCCTCTCAGTGTCTTTTTTGACCTGTTTTAGAAATGCACTGGCATCAGTACCCCCGGTACCAGTATCTCCAGGTCCTACTTTCTTTGATTGAGCAGCTATATACCGGTGAAAGATTTTGAGGTGGGAGTTACGAAAGTTTAGGAGCTCTCGATGAACCTCTGATATTTTTTGGAGCTGATGATCGTGATGAGCCATTGACATGAGACTGGGTATGCTTTCCAGATATTCTAGAAACAGGCGATGCTGAAGCGGCATGTATGATCTCATGAGAATGAGGAAAGCTTTGGATTGTTCTTCATCGTGCTTTACGCCAAAGGCAATATCTAACATTTGGATGAGGCTGCTTTGTGCCGCACTTCCACCTACCCAGCGTTGCGGCTCTGATGAGACTCCTTTGTATACAACACCATCAAGTGTAGCCAGAAAGGGCCGGGTCTGATTGTAGAATACGTGCGGGTCACATTGCTCGACCATTCTGCTAAGAGTATCTATAATGTCTTTCACTCCTTGAATGATCTCATCTAGTAGCCCCAGGCTTTGATCCAGGTCATCGACCATGGTATCATAGCATCTAAGCGTATGATTAATCAGCCTAGCTCCCCGATACTCGATCATCACCGTCACAAGGAAAAACCAGGCTTCATCTACGCCTCCCCGGTACCTCTGAAGCACCGCCAGGTTGTTCAATGAGAACGGCTGGTCGGGATAGATGAGTGACCAATTGTGCAGCACCGCTGAGGCATGGGACAGCACCGGAGGTCTATCCAGACGTTTGGCGACCTTAGACCATGGTACGGCCAATACTTCCGGTAGGATCTTTCGCGGCTCTTTAGGGTCGTTGAGATAGGCATGACTTATAAAAGAAAGCACCATCATCGCACGCTCATAAGCCAGATGAGAGCCCAGTTGATCAGGATGAATTAAAGGGAGGCGATTGACTTCATCGGCGATCAGCCCTGCAGTGACTATGTCCGGCAAGTTAAAGGCCAACTCATCCCATGCGACGTAGTATCGCGGTAACCGAGCCAAGGGAGGGCTATCCGGGAGGAACCCATACCTTGGGGAAATGAGATATTCCAGATATGCATCGGACATACCGAAAGTTAGTCATTTTCACAGATTGCATTTTAAAAACTACAAACTTAGTTTAGTAACTAAATTTTTAGGAATATGCGGCTAAAGCTTAGACAACTTAGGAAATTTGATATGATGCGTACGCTACAGTTCATCGGTATGGCCATTGGGCTTACTGCAGTGTTTACGCTTGGGGAGTACGTCTTCCATGATTGGAGTTATGATCAGCAGCATGTTGAGCGCCAAAGAATTTACAGGTTGACAAATGGCTTTAATGGACAACAGCATATGGCGATTACGGCCAGGCCCATCGCACAATCCTTCGAGGAGCATTTCCCTGAAGTGGTGAGGACCGTTCGTACTTTTAGCTGGCACACGGGAGCTATATCTATTCCGGATACGGAAGCGATCACAGAAAGTCAGAATATAGGTATGATATGGGCAGACTCATCGTTTCTGGATGTCTTTTCCTTTCGTGTGACAGAAGGAGGGGAGCGGTTTGGTGAGCCGGGCATGGCATTATTGACTGAAGGTGCTGTTGAAAGACTGTTTGGATTGGATGTAACAGCTGGCGATGTATTGGGTAAGATGCTGAGTGTGGAAACCACCTGGGAATCCAAGCTTGTCATGATCAATGGCATCATCGAATCACCACCCACCAATAGCACAATCCAATTTGACATTGTCGGTAGTATGCCCACTATCGTGGAACATTTGGCCAATGGCTATGGTAATATCAGCGGCTTTACCACCTACCTCAATGTTAGCTCCGATAAAAGCATTGAGAAAATTAAGGCCGGGCTTGAGGCATTTGAGGAGAAATACCTTGGCCCACTAGCCGAGCCAACCGAATTTGGTTTTCAACCTTTAAAGGATGTTTACTTCGCGGATAAGCTCAGCTTTGATTTCGGGGTTCGCGGGAATAGGTACAACCTGTGGGCTCTGACTACACTCCTTGTCTTGATCCTGGCCATCACCATCGCCAACTTCATCAACCTTACCATGGCCATCGAAAATGCTAAACTTCGTCAGTATGCATTGATGAAACTCCTTGGTATGGGGAAGAATAGCCTCAATCGGCAGGTATTTGCTTTGACGAGCATTCGACTTGCGGGGGTTATTACTTTTAGTCTCATTGTATATGCTCTACTTGAGCAAACAACTAAAGACTTCCTCGGTAGGAACTACGGATGGCCATTGAGCCTACCGGAATTGATATTCGCACTATTCGTCTATTGGGTAATGTTGACGACTATTTGTGCCGCTTACCCGCTCGCTTCAATTTCAGCTATCCGACCTATTGCCATCGTAAAAGCCCCGACTGGCTTTGGTGTTAAAGGGCACTGGGTGGCTAAAGGTTTGCTGTGGTTTCAATTTGCGCTAGCCCTACTGGCACTCCAGGCAAGCTGGGGGGTCGCTGATCAGTTTGATTATATCAACAGCACCGACCTTGGGTTCAAGAGAGAAGGAATAATATCGGTCAGAATGGAGGAGCCCGAGAATGCCGAAAATGCTGAGTTAATAAAAGAGTCCTTGCTAAGGGTGCCAGGAGTGAGCGAGGGAACCATTACGAATCGAGACATTTTTGATGAGACGGCTAAGAATGAGTTTCAGTTAGAGACGGACTCAACAGTAAGGCTGGGTTTGGTCAATTATCTGGCCATTGACTATGACTTTTTTAGGACTTTTGGTGTACGCCTTTTGGCTGGACGACAATTCCAACCCTCGTATGCTGGTGATCAGTCAGGCAACATTATGATCAATGCCAAAGCTCTCGGCATGATGGGCTTTGAGCGTCCGGAGGAGGCTATAGGCCAGACAGTGGCCAGAGGCTATGAAGAAGATAGGCGGGTCGGAAAAATAATTGGTGTATTCGATGACTATCATTATCGGTCCTTGCACCAGTCGGTAGAGCCCCTATTCCTATTGATGGATGAGAATAGCTATAAATCAAGACTGTCGCTGGCTTTTGTACCAGGGAGCAGGCCCATTCATGAATCACTTTCTGAAGCCTGGGATGGACTTGGCTTTAGTACCCCAATGCGATACGCCTACCTTGACGATCATATTTTGGCGAGCTATGAGTCTGAGCATCAGCTTGGAGCATTATTCAAGATATTATCGGGATTGCTCTTGCTGATGACCGTGCTGGGGATAGCCGCACTGGCCAATTTCACAGTTCATCAATCAGCCAAAAACATCGGCATCAAGAAAATTTTAGGGGCGAGCTATGCAGAGTTGCTTGCGTACTTTAATAGCCGATTTCTTAGCCTCATACTATTTTCTGCTCTGTTAGCCGTACCTATTGGTTACTATTGGATTACAGATTGGTATGCCATATTCGAGTATCATGTGGGCTTTAACCCATGGATACCGACTGCAGCACTTGTCACCGTCGCGATGGTATGCATTGCCACGGTCTCGGCCAGTATATTTCGCACCGTCCTCAAAAACCCTACTGAGACCCTTCGAAATGAATAGGGCCGACAGCAGCGCAATCGGTCCTCCGGTTCATTACTCTATTTCCCCCATTCAGTCCTTTGATCCAGCAGTTGGTCTAGTCCAGGTTTCTTTCATTCGGTCTTTTGCGTTCATTTGAAGAGTGGTCGGAAGGCCAGACTGTAATAAATGAGAAATTCCTGTAACTAATTGATCAAAGACAAGTATCCAGGACATCAATGATAACGATGATTATGAAACAGCAGAAGATATATACCCTCGTAATACTCCTTACTACATTCGCCCTCCTGTGGGAAACCGAAAAAGCAGTTTCCTCATCTGCTCTTGAAGCGTTCACTAGCGTGAATGCCAATGAATGGATCAAAGACAACTTGGCAGAAATAAAATGTGAGAGCGCAACAGCCCTGGGCGTGGAATTGCCAGCTAAAATCGAGGGTATGGTTTTGGCTTTGGCTTCACGCACCCATTAGAAGACATTAAACTCAATTTCAAGTTCTAATCATTCGGTTAAAAACCCCGGCTCTGTCGGGGTTTTTATTTGCTCAGACGAAAGGTTTTGTTGCTGCCATCAGCGGACTCCAGCGTCAAAGCACTTGCCGTGTTAGCAGTCATGTGCCAGTCCCCGTCAATTCCCGAAGTGGCCGGTTTGGGGTTGGAAATGCTAATAGTTAGAACTAGCTCATCGCTGCTTATTGACCATCCTCCAAAGGAGTCGTTAGTACCGTTGAGGTTGATAAGAAAATCGCCATTCGAGAATATTTCAAAAGAGTAATTTGAGAAATCAGAGGTTTTGTCCTGACCCCCATCGATAAAAGAGACTATACTCCAATCAGGGTTTGAGGCTGTAATGTCAGAGGGACTTATTGGGAGCAACACTGACTCGCCTTCATCATCACTGCCACATGACAGGCACCCCACTAGTATAACAGTAATTAATACCGCTTTTTTGAACATCAACACGAACCTAAAACAAACCTCAGAGTTTCTCATCAACTATCAACTATCAACTATCAACTATCTATTGCCCCACCATTACAAATGCACCCCAATAATAAGGAGCTTTCCACTTCTCTTTTAAAATCTTCTGTGCCGAGACGAAGGCCTTTTGCTTGTCACCCGTCTTGATCCATTCATTATAGAAATTGGTCATGAGCTCTTGGGTAGCCGCATCATCTACTGTCCACATTGACATGATGATGCTCTCTGCTCCAGCTACCTGAAAGGCGCGCTGCAGACCGTAGACACCCTCGCCATTGCTTACTTCACCAAGACCTGTCTCACAAGCAGAAAGTACCACAAGATCCGTGTTGTCAAGATTGAGGTTCATTGCTTCATAAGCCGTCAGAATACCGTCTTCACCATCGTCGTATTCCTCTGAAATCTGCCCAGAGGCAATAAAACTATTGGCTCCTGCCAAAATCAATCCGGATCTGAGCAGCGGGTTCTCTACATAAGTGTCTACTTCTCCACCAGCCTCTTCTAGCTTTTCGCTTTCAAGGAAAAAGCCGTGGGTAGCGATATGTAGTGTTCTTGGGTTGTTGACGGTCTTGATTTCTTGTTCCGTGGCTTCATTTGATAAAAATAATGCAGGATCAAGCTCAGCTTTGGAGTAGATCTCAGCGATCGATTCGACCTCTACTTTTGTTCCTGGTAAGAGCGCCATGAGATTGCCCCCACTCATGTAGCGTTGAAGGTTGCCTCTCAGCCCACGGCTAAGTCCCCCGCCGTTGGGGTCGCCGAAGCTGCGGGTACCAGCGTCACCTCCCCGGCCACCTCTGGAGCCGCCGCGTGTTCCGCGCACTTCTCGGCTATCTCCGCGACCCTGACTCACTGCCTGCGCCACCTCTGAGGCAAGTGCTTCCCGATCCACATCGTCTTCTATGACACCCAGATTATAATTGGGATAACCAAATAAATAGGCCCTACCAGTTCCATTAGTTGTTCCAGCACCACTGAGAGTGAGATCTTTGGTGTTGGTGATGATCTTTAGATCAATCTCATCTATCAGGAATTTACCAGTAGCCGAATTGAGCAAAGTATATATTGAGATCTGATTGTAAACTCCGTCAGGAGAGAAATATACCTTTTTTATATCACCAAGGCGATTTGCAATCGGCCTCCAGAAAAGTCTGTAAGAGTAGTCTTCATCCATTTTGAATTTGATCGCATTGCGATAGTTGGAGAGAAAGCGGTTTTCCATTTCAGCACCATTTCTGAGCAAGACCATTTGTGGATGATCCTCAGTTTCACTCGTCACGATCAATGCACCATAAAACACCTCATCCGTATACTCTCCGCCTTTCGATGGTTTGAAGTTCCTAAACCTGATCATCTCGATGGCCGCCTCCCCTGGTTCAAGTTCGGCTTTAACATCCCGCCATGTTTTCTGACCTTGCGTATATGCTCCTGCAAATACAGACGAAGCTTCTCCAAGCTCTTTTTCCAGCTGATTCGCTGTTTGCGTTAGCGAGTCTATTTTCTGATTACGATCATCCAGGCTTTCGCTCGTAGAACTGTATAGTTTTGATAACTGTTCCTTCTGGTCGACCCATGTCTCGTACTTCTCTATTAGCAGGCTATCGCCACTGTTTAAGATCGCCGCGCGTACTTTGTTAGTAGCATAAAAAAGCAGGCCTTTGGTGGCGAGCTGGTAGTCGTACATGAGCCCAAGCAACGGCTCATCATCACGGCTCATCTCCACAAGGAAGGAATTGAATTGCTCAAAGGCCGGCTTGATCTTATTGTTATAGAATTTGGTCTTTTCCTCCTCGCTGAGAGTAGGAAAATAGCTCTCCAACTGCTGGAAGTAGTTGGCAAAAACCTCTGAATACAGTTCCTGCGCATCATCAAAATTATCCTGATCCCATTGATTGATGGCAAGTTTGATCGTCATGCGAGCATATTCCGGGTGAAACTCTCCCAGCTCGGTCTGCACTATTTTCTGAGCTTCTTTAAGGTACGCTTCACCTTTTTCGCTCTCACCGCGCATCATGTAGATCTCACCAAGGTTATATATTGATTTTGCGTAGGTCTGGCTCTTGCTGCCAGATACTTCTTTGAAACCCTGGACAGCCGTATTTGAGTACTCAAGCGCTTTGTTGAGGTCTCCCTTATCTTTATAAACATTCCCCAGGTTGTTGATGACGGTGAAATATTCGAAAGTGGAATTGGCTCCCAGCGATTCGAGAGTAGCTAATGCCTCGCTATATTTTTCCTCAGCCAAATCCCATTTTTCTTGTCGACGATAGCTCAGACCAAGACCGATGGTACTGATTACTTCATTATAAGAACCTTCACCATAGAAATCTTTGGCCAGCTCGATTGAGGCTAGTAAGCTCTCTTCGGCAGCTTCATAATTGCCCATGGCGAGATAGGTTTTGGCAATATTCCCATAAACCACATCCTGGACATCCGAGTTATCTCCAGGCAGGCGTTCTACTATTGAAAGAGCTTCTGTTTGTGCCTTTTCTGCACTGGGGTAGTCACCAATCGATTGTAAATAAATCGCATAATCGTTTAATGTTAGGGCACTTTCCCTACTGGCATATCGACCTTGTATGTCATAAGCAGCTACCGCTTCTTCAAAATGTCGTTCTGCCTGTCGTCTTGACCCAAGCTGACCGTATAGGTAGCCCAATTGACTAAATGTTGCGGGCTTAACAGGATCTTCGTCGGCCAAACCTCGGGAGATCGGTCGAAGCAGTCTTACCCCTTTGCGCAACTCGTCGAATGTATTGACATATCCGTAGTGCTGGGCAGCTGACAGAGCGGTCTGAATATACTGCTCACTCTTTGCACCGTAGGTTTTTCTATCACTTTCCAGAAGGTCGTTGTAGTACTCTTCTGCCTCTTCAAAGAGTCCCATCTCGTCCGCATACTGAGTCAGCAAGAAGACGATGTTTTTGATGCCTTCCGTATTATCCGCGTCAACTTGCTGACGCAAGTCGAATTCCTTTTTGGAGTAATCATATGCCAGGTCGGTAGCACCCACATAATAATACCCCTCACTAAGAAAAGAATACATCAGGGCAGTCAAGGTATCCTGCTTGGATTCAAATAGTTCGAGTATCGTCTCCTCTTCATCAAGAATACTCTCATAGTCATAGTCATTGTAGTAGCTCTCAAGCTGTTCATAGAGCTTTTCTTCTTTATTGGAGGCAAAGGGATACTGCGCTTGAGCAGCGAATGAAAAAAGAAGCGCAAGGAGCAGAATAGAGGTACGTGATTTCATTGGAAACTATTTTTATCCAAAATAAAGGTAGGAAAAATAGATGGTATTATTCCAGCAAAGAATTGAATAGAGACTATAGAGCATTGGTTGCACACACTGGTCTGGTGATATGAGATATTCATCGAAAAAAAATGTTTTAGCCAACGGTAGGGTTCATGATTTTATTATATTCCAAGGCTGATTTGTACAATTCCAGAGTGGCCGTTAGAAGCTTTCTTGATTTATTACAAAACCAGTTTTAACCTAGATTATTCAGCGGCTATAGCTCTTGAAAATATGATATTACCCAACCTAGTTAGCTTTCACAGGACTTTACTTTTTATTCTCTTTTTTGGATACTCCTTATCAGGAATTGGGCAAAATAGGGCCATTCAATTGGACGGTACTACCACCCTATTATCGGATATCAGTGGAACAGGCATTAATGTTCAAAATTTCACAATGGAGGTATGGTTAAGAACAACTACTACTGGGGATCAGAAAATCATTAATTCAGGAGGTCATCATCCTTTAGCTGTAATCAGCGGGAATGCAAGAGTATGTATGCAATCGGGTTGCGTAACCGGCCCATCAATCAACGATGGAAATTGGCATCACTTTGCTATTAGTTATAATACTACTACCAATCGATGGTTTGGAGTAGTAGACGGGACGACAATATTTGAAGACTTGGTTGGCCCTACGGGTACTTTTGCTTCAACCATAGAAATGTCTTTTGGCTCACCTTTCAACGGAGATCTGGATGAAATAAGAATTTGGAATGTCAACAAGACGCTAGCTGAGATACAGGCTAGCAAAGATCTTGAGATGGAGGGCAATGAACCTAATCTGATAGCACTCTATGATTTCGATACTCCCGGGAGTGAGTTGCAAAACAAGGTAACGAATGGTTTTGCAACCGTCTCTGCCGGAACTCCCACGTACGTCACTTCTGGTCCGACATTGGGTTCAGCCAATTACGCCCTCAGCTTTGATGGCAATGACTTTGTTCAGGCCACACATACGAGCGAGCTTACACTAAGTGATTTTACGGTAGAGGCTTGGGTAAAAACTGGACAGTCAGCAGCTTCTTATCGCAGAATAATTACCAAGCCAGTGGGTGGTGGACAGAATTACTCACTAGCCGTTCATAATGGTAAGGCTCATGTAAGGTTTGATGGAGGAGGAGGACAATTTGCTGAAAGCAGCTTTAATGTCAACGACAATAATTGGCACCATTTGGCAGGTGTTTTTGACAATACCAATAATACGCTGAGAATATATGTGGATGGGTCTTTGGCTGGGGAAAGCTTCCCAACAGCTGATCCAATTACAGGAACAGACGGCTTGCAGTTGGGAAGGTTCAGCAGTACTATTACTTCTTACTATATAGGTGAAATGGATGAGGTGCGGGTTTGGAATACACCTCGCTCCGAATCACAAATCAACGCCTTCAAAGATGTCGAACTAACTGGGGATGAGCCTGACCTGATTGTCTACTACCCAATGGAGGTTAATACCACACTAACTGATTTGGCCGCAATAGGAGGTGCTCAGAATGGTACTATTTCCGGACCTGCGCAGGTCGTCAGCAGCGAGATGTTTGGTGAGGCTTTTCTTGATAGTCAAGCACCTTCTATCACTTCCATCATAGGCCCTTCGAGTCCGACCTTCACCAGCCCAATTGCAATCGCCATTACATTCGATGAGCAGGTGACCAACTTTGAAGCAAGTGATCTCGCAGTGGTTGGAGGATCAGCATCCAATCTTACAACTTCTGATAGCATCAACTGGACAGCCGATATTACCCCACTTACGAGTGCTACAGTGACGGTCGACCTACCGGCGGATATACTTACCGACTTCACAGGCAATGGCAATGGGCCGGCTATGCAGTACAGTATCGTGTACACCGCTCCCGAAAATGCTATTAGCCTCAATGGTACTAATGACTTTGTAGATGCCACGGCTACTTCAAGTGGCCTGCCTCAGGGCAATGAAGCCCGAACAGTCGAAGCGTGGGTGAAAACCACGCAAGCGACCATTGGCAATATTGTTAGTTGGGGAACACGCACAACAAACCAAAGAAATAGCATAGCCATCAGAGACCAAAGCTTTGGTTTCATTGGTCAAAATAATGATTACACAGGCACTGTTGACATTGATGATGACAATTGGCACCACGTCGCATTTACCTACAGTGGGGGCTCCAACGGAACGATAAACCTCTATGTCGATGGAGTTTTGGACATAACAGCCTCCAATGTCAACCTTAACACAACTGCTCAAAACTTAAAACTAGGGCAGAATGCCAGTCCGAGTACTGATGAGTTTTTTAGTGGAGAAATAGATAACGTCAGGATTTGGAACGTTGAACGTAGTGAAGCAGAAATAATAGCGACGATGACCACCGAATTGTTGACCACACCTGGCCTTGTGGCAGCATATGATTTCAATGTGGTTTCTGGAACCACGGTCAACGACATCAGCGGTAATGGAAACACGGGCACGTTACAGGGAACGCCTCCAACAACTGTGAGCTCCACCGTCCCTGTGTGCGCTCCTAGCGGAAAATTCACCGGCACCTCAGACAGTGACTGGAATGATCCGGCCAACTGGTGTGGTGGCGTGGTACCAACATTGAGCAATGTCACGGAAGACGTCATCATTTCTCAAGATGCCAATATCGCCGAATCAGAAGACCTGATACTGGACAACAATAACTTTATTGTCCAGGCTGGAGCCCGGCTCGACCTGAATCTTGGCAATAACATCCTCAACCTCCAGAATGGCGCCACTTTCACCAACGACGGTACGGTCTTCTTTGCTGCAGGTACTCAGATCAATGACCCTAGCGGTGATTTTATCAACAATGGCCTGATTACAGGCTTTCCTACTTTTAACAACAACTTTATCAACCAGGCTCCAGGCACAGTAGCTCCAGGAGCTTCACCTGGCTGTACCAACTTTGCAGCAGACTTCACCAACATAGGCACGCTGGAGATTGAAGTAGATGGTGTCACCCCCTGCACTGAACATGATCAGCTCATTGTCGTTGGCACAGCATTTTTGGGAGGGACGCTCGATGTGACATTGGGATATACTCCTACCAGCGGCGATGAGATTGTCATTATTGATGCGGGTACGGTCTCTGGCACGTTCACTACCGTCAATCTCCCCAGCGGTGACTGGACGCTCAGCTACGATACTCCATTGGCAGGTCAGGTGAGTATCCAATATATAGATCCCTCTGCCCCGTTAATCACTGGCGAGGAATCTGGTAGTACCAGTTTTTCACCATTTGAAGTCACCATAGCTTTTAGTGGAACGGTATTCGACTTTGAGATAGAGGATCTCGTTTTTGAAAATGCCATTCCTGAATTCCTGTTTACAAGTGATAATATCACATATACCGTTGAAATTTTCCCGATTAACCCAGGAACAGTGACAGTTGAACTGCCTGCAGGTGTGGCTAGTGGTAACCTTGCAGCCAATTTCAGCATACTCGCAGACCCACCACAAAATGCCCTAGCTACTGGCGGTACCACAGATTATATGATCGCATATGATTCTGATTTGACTTTTATTCCTAATGAGGAGGTAGATGATTATACTATAGAGGCATGGTTTAAGAGCTCAGAGGTCGTTACGCTTAAAACCATAGCTGGCTTCACGGGAGATGATGCCGGTTCGACTGAGCCTCATCTGCAAATAAATATTGAAAACAATGCCTTGAGAGCTTTGGTACGATCCAGCTCCGGGGGTGGGTATTTTGTAGATATTTCCGGTGGTTCTGTCATTGCAGATCAGTGGCATCACGCGGCATTATCAAAATCCGGATCAGATTACCGAATGTACCTGGATGGTAAAGAGGTAGCACAATCATTAAGTACTACAATTACCGATGATCCCGGAGATTATTCTAACCGGACTTATTTCATAGTTGGAGCTGGCTGGAATGGTTTTAATGTTCAAACAGGTACCATCCTGCCTGGCGAAATCGACGAAGTGCGGGTTTGGGATGTGGCAAAATCTCAGTCGGAAATAGCCAACGGCCGCTTCGGCCTTACGGATCCTTCGTCTGAATCAAACCTAACCCTGTACTACAGTTTCAATCAGGAGGCTGGGGAATTTACTGAAGTAGCAGACCTGACTGGCAATAGTGGCATCAGTGGATTCCTTGAAGGGAGCGCGGATATGGTGTCATCCGATGCTCAGGCACCTGTCATCTACCAAGCCACCAATGCCTCTACTGACGGATTCACAGCTAACTGGTTTGCGGTAGCCAATGCTACCAGTGTGACCATCGATATTGATGATGATGCGGATTTTCTAAGTCCTTTTGCTACGGATATTGCCGTCAACAACCCCACGGCGGGTTCATTTTTAGTAGCTGAGGATTTATCAACTTACGTCAATCAACAGCTATACTACCGATTGCACTATGAAGATGGCGGCTTTACCAGCCCCTATTCAGACGTGGTTGAGTTTATGCTGACACCTGGGAATACTTTGAACTTTGCCGGAGATGATGATTACGTCAACTTGGGAGATATCAATGATATTGACGGTCAGACAGCCATTACATTTGAAGCATGGATTAATCTTTCCAGCTTCGAAGACTTTGACGGCATTATTTCAACGTTTACAACTTCTTCACAGTCTATGGATTTGATTCTTGGAGGTGGAGTTTCAGGAACAAACCAAGATGTTTTCTTTAGAGTAGGTAACGGCAGTAATTCGGCTGGCTATACCACCTCTCAGCCCCTTGTCGCTGATACCTGGCATCACATTGCTGCCGTCTTTGATGGAAGTGGGACGTCAGATCAAGAGAAGATCAACATTTATGTCGATGGTGTGCAGCAGTCACTTTCCTTTCAAGGTGTACTGCCCTCTTCTACGCCTACGTTATCGTCGGACGTTCAATTAGGCCGTTATTCCACCACAGAGTACCTGACCGGATCGATGGACGAAGTTCGTATCTGGAGTACTGCAAGATCTGAATCTGAAATCCAGGATAACCTCTACAACACCCTAACGGGAAATGAAGCCGGCTTGGTAGCCTACTATCGCTTTGATCAGGGCTTAACCGAAAGCGACAATACAGGGATCACTACCCTTCCTGATCTGGCAGGAAATAATGATGGCAGTCTTGAAAACTTTGATTTGACAGATGCCATCGTACCAATCATCTCCAACTGGGTGGCCTCTGAGGCGATGATGGCGCCCGGTCCAGCGGTATTCAATGCTACACAAGTGACGACCACTGAGCTGGTCGTAGATTTCACTGCACCGTCTGGGGCTGTTGATGTAGTGGTGGATGTATCCGAAGACCCGAGCTTTATGAGTGTGCTGTATGCCGAGGATGTTTCAGTCGGTACCACGGGATATGCTACCGTCAATGTGAGTTCGGCCCTATCGGAAGGCCTTCAGTACTACTATCGCGCCAAGACCGTCTATGCTGGAGGTGCTGAGAGTGACTATGTGATCTCCAATGCCTTTATGGTCACGCCGGGCAATGCCCTGGGCTTGGAGTCATCCAATAGTGAGTACGTGACATTCGCTACTAATCCTGTCCAGGGAGATGTGGCCAGAACGGTAGAGGCATGGATAAAAACCAGCAGCAGTGGAGGACAGCAGACTATCTTGCAGCTAGGAAATGGTGGCGGTGTTCCTAATAGGTTCACGTTTACCGTGACTAGTTCGGGTAATCTCAATATTCAGAGTGGAGTGCAGGCATTGACGGGTTCGGAAGTTATCAATGATGGTCAATGGCACCATGTGGCTGTAGTCTATGATCCATTGGCCAGCCCTGACATGACTTTGTACGTTGATGGCGATGAAGATGGTAGTGCGGATTTTGCCTCGAGTCTCAACACAGCCAACTCCTATACCCTCGGAGCGACCTTCTCTATTGGCAGTTTCTTCGATGGGTCTATCGACGAATTGAGGATTTGGAGTGTGGCCAAATCCGAGATAGAAATTCAAAACAACCGATTCAAGGAATTAGTAGGAAACGACACGGGGCTTGAAGCCTACCACCGCATGGACGAGCTTTTCGGGACGACTATTTCCGACCTTACCAACAATGGGTATGATGGCACATTAAATAATCAAGATGGAGACGAGTGGGTGAACTCTGATGCCATGAAGCCCCAAACCTACCAGGCCACTGATGTCTCAGTTAACGGCTTCCGTGTCAACTGGCGACCAATAACTACAGCCGCTCAAGTATGGATCGACTGGGATACCGATACGGACTTTTCGGATGCGACCTTCGTCGATATAGCGGTATCAGACCCTACCGCAGGGAGCTTTTTTGTTGCGGAGAACTTAAGCACACATATCGGCCAACCGCTTTATTATCGACTCAAAGTGGATAATGGTGGGGTGTTTAGCCCCTATTCAGAGCCTGTCGAGTTTTGGGTGACACCTGGCTATGCGCTTGAGTTTAATGGTACGACTGATTATATCGATGTTGGTAACGTGATGAATACGAGCTACACTAAAGAGGCATGGGTACTTTTATCGGATAATAATGGCCTTGATAATAATATTATATCTGGCGGCACAACGGGTAATCACGCACTATTTGCTCCATCCTCTTTCAATTATCAGCTATCTGCTGGTCACAACGGATCTTGGACTTTGGTACAAGATCCTGATCCTTTGCCATTTGGTAAGTGGCAACATGTAGCGTTGACTTACGATGCAGTCTCTGACGTAATGACCCTCTATCGCAATGGTATACAAGTGGATCAGGCAGGATCAGTGCTAGATTATACAGGGGGTAATTTTGTATCGATCGGAGCTCATAATAGCGTCAGCTGGTGGGGAGGCCAGATGGATGAGATCAGAGTATGGACAGATGTGCGTACACCTTCAGAAATTCAAAGTCACCTTTACACCACACTATCAGGGCAGGAAGAAGATTTACTATTCTACTATCGATTTGACGAGACTTCTGGTACTGTCGTTGAAGACTTGTCGCCTAACGGCAATGATGGTACGACTTCCGGGTTCAGCGGTGATGAGTGGATCACTTCAGGAGCCTTAGCTCCAGTCCAATACCAAATCTCCGAAGCTTCTGATCAGGGCTTCCGGGTCAACTGGGGAAAATTTGATGCTCCCGGCAATGTCTTGGTGGATGTCAATGACGCGTCAGACTTTTCGGGTACGACAGTGGTGAATGTAGCTCAGGTGGGTACAGGTAGCGATACTACGGGCACAGTGACGGCCAGCCTATCGGCGAATCAGCAATACTTCGCACGCATCTACATCGAGGAAGGCGACTTCCAGAGCGCCTATTCTGATACGGTGAGTTTTTATGCGGGACCAGGTAATGCGCTGGATTTTGATGGAGCCAATGATAAAATTGTTACGGCTTACACTTTAAACAATAGTGGAGATTACACAATAGAGGCATGGTTTAAGGATGAGGCTGGTGCTACAGGGAATAAAGTGATATTATCTGGTGGAGACTCTTGGTGGCTGGGAACGTTAACAACCTCTGGCGTATTAAGATTCACGGTTGCTGCAGGACAACAAATTGATGGAAGTATTAACGTCAGAGATAATTCATGGCATCATGTGGCAGTTACCAAGGTTGGTACGACTTATAGTTTGTATTTGGATGGGGTGCTAGAAGCCGGGCCAGCCGTATTGACGCCTGTAGGCAATAATCCGGTACAAATTGGATCCATTCAGACCACCTCTTTTGAATGGACAGGAGAACTGGATGAAATCAGAATTTGGGAAATAGAAAGATCACTAACAGAAATTGAGGAGACACAGTTTTCAACATTGTCGGGTAATGAAAATGGTTTAG
Organism: Cyclobacteriaceae bacterium; assembly: GCA_965229505.1. Taxonomy (GTDB): domain Bacteria; phylum Bacteroidota; class Bacteroidia; order Cytophagales; family Cyclobacteriaceae; genus UBA6059. The sequence continues at coordinate 1,678,628 of OZ245881.1, read as the reverse complement.
TCGCTTACTATAGATTTGATGAAGGTACGGGCAGTGGTACCAATACAGGGATAACCGTTCTACCAGATCTGGCAGGTTCAAATGACGGTGACCTGGGTAGCTTATTTGCATTATCAGGCACCTCATCTAACTGGGTAACTTCTACTGCCCTTACCAGTACTACGGCACCCTCAGCCCCCGACAGCCTGATCGTCTACCGTGCTTCAGCCACTGAGCTTACGTTGGAGTGGAATGATCAGTCCAATGATGAGACCAAATTCATCGTAGAGCGGGCGGACAATTTCGCGTTCAACGTCAATATTGTAAAGCTGGATAGCACTGGTACTAATGGCACTAGTATAACGATTGAAGAGGGAGCCGATATTTCGGGCTACTACCGCGTATCTGCAGCCAATGCCAATGGTTCATCACCATCGGATGTCATTTTCGCTCAGACTGATTTACACCCGGGCCAGGCACTGAGTTTTGATGGTACTGATGATGACGTTATGGCAACAAACCCCGATTTGCCTATCGGCAATGAAGCATTTTCCATTGAAGCGTGGATTAAGCCTTCTGTTCATATTGGAAATATCACGGAATGGGGATCTTATGTAACGGATCAGGCCAATGGATTCCTGCTCGGAACTGGGCCGACCTCAATTGGCCATTATGCTTATGCAAATGATTTGACCATTCCAATAGACGATCTTTCGGGGAGCTGGCATCATGTGGCGGTCTCCTATGACGGCACTACAAGGCGGTTGTTTTTAGACGGATTACAGATTGGGTCGGATACACCCGGAGTATTGAATGTCCAGCTGTCCACGCTTATCATTGGTCATCAGATTGGTGCGGGAGGACGGTTCAATGGAGAAATGGATGAGGTAAGAATCTGGAATATAGCCAAGACTGACTTTTCTGATCGATTCCAATCGCTCAATGGTAACGAGTCTGGCTTGGTTGCATATTATCCAATGGACGAAGGTACGACAGATGCTTTGGTGATAGATCGCAGTTTGAACACCAATAACGGAACTCCGGCTGGCTCACCTACCTACACACCTTCTGGGGCGATTGCCCCTGTTGCCCTGGTTGCCACGGATATCTCCAACAATCAGATTGACCTCACCTGGACGGATAACATTGACAATGAGACGGGCTTCTTTATAGAGCGATCTGATGATGGGTCGACAGGCTGGGCGCAGATCGGCACCACCAATGCTGATGAGACTACCTACACCGATCTCGGGGGAACTTTGGTAGCTGATAATGACTATTTCTATCGTGCAAGAGCGGAGTTGCCGGGTGCGGTTGCAACAGGCTATACTCCTGTCGAGGCAGCTACGACGAGGTTGCTGCCGGGCAATGCGCTGACACTCGATGGATCTACTGAACAAGTGACGGCACCAGATCCGATGTATGACTTTGGAAGTGCATTGACGTTAGAGGCCTGGGTATTCATTCCATCGGATGGAGTAGGAGCTATTATAAGTCATTTTCAGGAGACTGGTAATTTCAACGGATTCTCCTGGGAAATCGGGGCGAACACCGCCGGTGTGATGGACTTCTATTCTCGCAACACCGGTGATCCGTTAACATTTACCGCTGACCCTTCAGCCACGGCCATTAACGATAATGCATGGCATCATGTGGCTGTGACCTATGACGGTGCGAATATTATTTTCTACATAGATGGGGTGGCTTCTGCACCTGTGGCGGCTACTTCTTCCACAATTGGTTCAGCAGAAAATGACATCCACATCGGCATAGATTCTAACCCAAGCCCTACTAGAGCACTTGGAGCCACGATTGATGAGGTACGTATCTGGGATTTAGTACGTACCCCAACGGAGATTGCGAATAACGTCAATAAAGAACTCACAGGCACAGAGCCTGGCCTGGTAGCCTACTATCAGTTTGATGAAGAGTCGGGCACTGAGGTTTGGGACAGAACTGCCAATCTCAATAATGCTACGAATACTGATGCAACTATTGTTGCCTCTGGCGCCATGACCGGATCAGTTCCTCAAGCAGCCACGGATGTCATCGCCTACAAAGTCTCGGATACCCAGATACAGGTCGAATGGACGGATAATACCGGAGAGGCAGGCTATCGTATCCTGGCGGCTGATGATTTTGATTTTACCACAAATGCCCGACAGGTGGGAGAAGTAGGTGTTGATGAGACCTCATTTGTGCATGATGTAAGCCAGGGAGAAGACAACTTTTATCAGGTCTTAGCCTATTCAGGATCTAATGTAGTTCCTTCTGACACCACCTTTGCGACAGTTGAAGACTATCCGGGGTATGCGCTGGAGTTTGACGGTACGGATGATTATGTAGCGGCAACCATTTCTACAGGCATTCCGGTTACCACAAATGCTGATTATACCATAGAAATGTGGGTGAAGGGCACACCGACGGCTGGTACTTACATATATAGTGAGTATGATCCCCTACAGTCCAACACACTTTTTGGCTTTGTAGCTGGCAATGGTGGCTCTGAGGATCGCATAAGACTCTTCAAAAGACGTGCGGATGGAGTAATACAGCTTGATCAAACTAGCACAGCGACAGTTTTTGATGGTAACTGGCACCATGTAGCTTATGTAAATGATAACCCAAATGGCATGCTCTACATTGATGGTCAGCAAGACTTCACAGTAAGTGCAGGAGGTGTTATACCAAGTACTGATGTAAGTATAGGCAGTGCCAGAAATACTTCAGCATATTACAGCGGATTAGTAGATGAAGTTCGGCTCTGGGCGGATTCTGTGAAGTCAGATTTTTCAGATCGTTTCATTCGGCTCGAAGGCAATGAAGCCAAGCTTGTAGCTTATTACCCGTTTGATGAAAACACAGGTATTACTGCTATTGATGGAAGTATCAATGCCAATCACGGCACACTGACCAATGGGCCGGTATATGTTGATTCCGACTTTACCTCGCCTACACAGCTGATCACAGAGCGAGTGGACAACACCTCGGTACAGCTTTCCTGGCAGGACAATACGAACAATGAGGACGGTTTTACGGTAGTGAGAGCCAGTGATGCCATCGGTACCAATGCGACCGTTGTAGCATCACTTGATCCAAATACACTGACCTTCACAGACAACATAGGAGCCGACACCAGTGTGTTCTACGTGGTAAGTTCCTACAAAGGAGATGATGAGAGTCAGTCTGCTATCGAGTCAGGCACCTCTACAGCGTTCCCAGGCTATGCACTCAACTTTGATGGTACAGATGACCAGGTCGTGACGCCATTCCAGGAAAACCTGGATGACTTTACAATAGAGACATGGTTCTCCATTGACGACTTTACGGATCAGGCACGCATCGTCGATATGGATGGGGGTAGCGGCCAGGACTATTGGACCTTTTATCACCAGGGAGCTTCTAATGTTATTCAGGCTGATCTCAGAGATGGTGCGGGGGCGATCACCTCATTACTTACACCTTCGCTCAACACAGATCAGTGGTATCACCTGGCTTACGTACGCGATGGCGGGACATTATTCCTCTATCTCGATGGAGTGCAGGTGGACACAGATACCAAGACAACATTTACCCTTACACCGATAGTCCCGATGCGGATAGGAGCAGCTGCTTTCTCAGCTGTTGACTTTCTTGATGGCCAGGTCGATGAGGTCAGAGTTTGGGATGCGGCCAAGCCGTCCACGTATTTTACAAATGGTGAGTATCTAGAGGCTCCAACACCGAATGATCCTGATCTTGCGGCTTATTATCCTTTCGATGAAAATGTTGGTGAATTGATCGTAGATAGATCAGCGAATGATTATAGCGGCATATGGACAGGGACAAATTCTCCCTTTACCGAGCCGGAGTGGGTACTGTCTGGAGCTAGTCCGGGTCTGGCACCAGTGATTGCTTCCTTCTCGCCTACTTCAGGACCTACGGGTACTACAGTCACTGTGCTCGGCAGCAACTTCAACCCTGCATACTCGCTCAACGAGATAGTTTTCGGAGGTATCCGGGTTGTACCAACCTCTGGTGATAATACCCAGCTGACTTTTGAGATTCCGGTAGGGGCGACCTCTGTGTCGTCTATTGAGGTAGTCGACTTAGACAAGGATAAGTCATCGAACAGTCTTCAGTCTATATCTTCAGCTATTGACAGACAATTTGTGGTAACGAATGCGCCTCCTGCAGGCCTGTCCTACAAGTCGTCGCTGGAGTTTGTCAGCAACAATGAGGAGCCCTATGATATACTCGTGGGCGATCTCAACAATGATGGTCATCAGGACCTGGTAGTCGGCTACATACAGCACGCCAAAATCAACGTGGCGCTAGGTGTTGGTGATGGCACGTTTGGAAGTTTTAATGAATACTTGTTGCCGGGGGGGACCAACTCTACTTCCATTGCATTGGGGGACTTTGACAATGACGGATATCAGGATGTGCTGGTAGGAGATGGCTTTACCAATCAGATGATCGTCATGCCCAATGACGGTACTGGCCAGTTTAATGGCACCAATCAGTTCGTTGCGCTGACGGATGCAGCAAGTGATGTAGCGGTAGCGGACTTTGACGGTGATGGCTATCTGGATATCGCATCGGGTATGTATAATTTCACTCCTGAGGCTACCGAAATAGCCGTAGCACTAGGCAATGGTGATGGCACATTTGGTTCCGCATCCTACTTCACAGCCGGTACAAACCCCGCATTGTTGGTCACGGGGGATTTCAATAACGACGGCTTTGCAGATATTGTGAGTAGAAGCAGCGATGATGATCAATTGTCTCTGCTTGCTGGTGATGGTCTTGGCGGTTTTGCTGGAGCAAATACCAGCGGCTACTTTGGCAATGATCCAACCGAGCTGGCCATAGCGGACGTCAATGAAGACGGTGATCTTGATATCCTTGCAGGTACCTTTGGGGCGTACTACATATTTACCGGTAATGGTATAGGTGGCTTTAGTGAGAACGAAGTGACTGTTGATGACAGCTACAACCTGGCCGTCGGTGACTACAATGGTGATGGCCATCAGGATATGGCGCTTAGTAATGGGGACAAGCTGACGATCGATATTTATCAGGGAGATGGGACAGGTGCTTTCACATTGGCTCACAGCTCTCCGCTATCAAACTATAATGACCAGGTCGTGACGGCAGACTTCAATGAAGATGGCTATGCTGACCTGGCCACCACGATCCTGAATGACTATAGCGTGGAAATAAAGCTCTGGCAGACGCCACCAATGGTGGTCAATACAACCAGTCCATTGGCGAATGCCGTCAACTTCCCGGCCAATGGCAATATCGTGCTCAACTTCGATGACAATGTAGACGGGGCATCAGTTGACGCTACGAGCATACTTGTTTATAATGATCAGACTGGATTGGTGAGCGGTACTTTTAGTGGAGGCGGTACAGCTGCTATTACCTTCGATCCTGATGCCGATCAACCCGCTGGATCTAAGCTCAATGTCATCGTGACAGAAAATGTACTGAGCACCACTGGTGCAAGTACTCAAGCTTCGACATTTGAGTTTCAGGTAGCCGTAGCGGGAGGTGGAGCATTTGCCAATACTAGCGGAACTTTCCCCGCAGACACAGATGTCAACTATAAATTGGCAGTAGCTGATGTTGAAGGCGACAATGACCTTGATATCTTATTTTCAAGCTTTGGAGGTGCCAATGATCTGTTGATTAATGACGGATCTGGTGGCTATACCGTATCTGGCACATTTCCTACGACCAGCGCCAACAGCTGGGGTGCTACCTTCGGTGATGTCAATGCGGATGCTGATATGGACTTACTCGTTATCAACCGTTTTGCTGACAACAACTTATATACGAATGATGGGTCTGGCGGATTTACAGATGATGGTGCTGCTGATCTTCCACAGACTGGTAATGACGAATATGAAGCCAAGTTTGGAGATCTCGATATGGATGGTGACCTGGATATCGTGATTGCCAAGCGTGGGCAGTCCAATGCCATTCAGTTCAACGATGGGACAGGCGACTTCACCACCAGAACAGTACGATTGTTTAATGATGGTGATAACACAGAGGACCTGGCACTCGGTGATGTCGATGGCGATGGTGACCTTGATGTGGTCTTTGCCAACCAGACCAGCGGGACCGCTAATAAGCTGTATATTAATAACGGACGAGGGGCATTTACCAACAAAGGGGAATTCCCAGTGACCTTTACCAATACTACGGCCGTGGAGATGGGTGATGTCGATGGCGATGGAGATCTCGATATAGTATTTGCGAATAGCAACACGTCCAACTACCTCTATACTAATGACGGTGATGGCAACTTCAGCCTTGCCACTGACGCATTGACTTCCAACAGCAACCCAAGTTCGGATATTGCCTTAGGTGATATTGATGGTGATGGTGATTTGGACGCTATAGTAACCAATGGTACCGGCGGCAATGAGGTCAATGAAGTATACATCAATAACGGCGCTGGAAGTTTCTCACTTTCTCCCAATTTATATCCAACTGTTGCACTTCAAAGCCGTGCAGTTTCTTTAGCGGATGTAGACGGTGACGGTGATCTGGACGCGATCATTGCCAACAACGGTGGCATCAATGAATTGTGGATCAATGCTATGGTGATGTATCAGGAAAGCACACTGCCAGTCGCAAATGCGATCAATGTACCTGCTAATCAGGTGATCAGCATTGACTTTGATGCTGATGTCGACCTCACTAGCGTGAATAACAGTACGGTTTCACCTAATCAGACTTTTGACGACAACATTAAAATCAGTGGAAACCATACCGGTATCATCGAAGGCGCCTGGGCCCTTGGATCAGACAATAGCATCGTAGATTTTATACCATCTGTTGATCTCAAAGCGGGTGAATTATTGACCGTCACGGTGACCAGTGACGTCCGTGGAACTGGAGGTGAGATTGCAGCTTCCGACGCATTCCAGTTCACAGTCATTACCGGAGGAGAGAGTAAAGAATTTGATCCAAACAACACAACATTTGGTACGACAGAGCAGTCCAGAGCCGTGGCGCTTGGTGATATAGATCAGGATGGCTTTGTGGACATGGCGATCGCTGGTGGAGCGACTACCGATATTCTCATCTACATGAACGATGCTGGAGCGGGTAATATCGTTGACCCCTTTGATGCTGGTACTACGCAGACGATTACAGGAGGAGTGGTTGACTATAGTATGTCACTAGGAGATGTGGATGGAGATGGCTACCTGGACATGGTAGTCGGTACATCGGGTACGATCCTGGTATATCTCAACGATGGTACCGGTACCATTGACGATACAGAAGACTATACCGGCTCAATCTCTGGCTCAAGTTACGATATTGCCATTGGGGATATCGACAATGATGGAGATAACGACTTCATTACACAACACACGACTAGCGGTGCTATCTACTTATATGAAAATGATGGCACTGGCACCAACTATACTGCTAATCTTATTGAAAATTCGGGACGATTTCCAAGTCCGTTGGGACTTGAGCTCGGAGATATTAACAATGACGGGTTGCTGGATCTTGTGGTGGGCAATACAGATACTACACCTGCGGGTTTTGAAAATGCTCGAAGTGCGTACTATCTCAACACAGGAGTAGCACCTTACCTGAGCTCATTTGGTCTGTTTGGGTCTACAGCAGCCCAGATGGACGATATCGCCTTAGGAGATGTAAACAATGATGGCTATCTGGATCTTGTCGCAGTAGATTCTCGCAACTCTAGCAGACTCATCTATTTTGAAAACAATCAAACAGGTTCGCCATTTTCTGCCAGTTCTACGTTTGGTTTTCTTGCCGCCACTGTGACCACAGGTTTTGCACAAGACCTGGCATTGGGTGATCTGGATCATGATGGAGACCTTGATCTCGTGGTGGGTTATGCCGGATCCGGCTCTACCATGTCAGACCGTGTATTTTACTATGATGGCGGTAGTTTCGAAAGTGTGGCCAACGATCCGGGTCTACTTATCAACTCCAATACCGGAGATACCTATGGTGTAGCACTTGCCGACTTTGACAATGATCAGGACCTGGATATTGCCCTGGCTAAGAACGGGTCACCCAACCTGGTATATCTCACAAGAGACCTGCTTAACTTAGAATCTACCACGCCTGTGGCTAACGCTACCGGCGTACCCGCCAATCAGGTGATCAGCATCGATTTTGACGCAGATGTCGACCTCACTACCGTGAATAATAATACGGTATCCCCTAATCAGACCTTTGACGACAACATCATCATTAGCGGTAGCCAGACAGGGACCATCGAGGGTACCTGGGCGATAGGAGGTGATAATACGATCGTCGAATTTACACCTGCTACTGACCTCAAGGCAGGCGAGCTGGTGAGTATCAACATCACGATAGATGTATTGGGTACAGGAGGTGAAGTAGCTGTAGCCTATACCAGTCAGTTTCATACAGAAAGTGGTGATATTCAACCCAGCTTCGTCCCGTACGTGATCCCTTCGGAGTTTGAAAATACAATATCTGCAACTATTGGAGATGAGGATGCTGATGGCGACTTAGACGTTTTCCTTGGCAATGAAAATGGACTGATACAGCATTACAATGATGCAGGTTTATTAGATCAAACCTCTCTGTACGGAACTTTTACAGAATACAGTGATATGCACACTGCGGATGTCAATAAGGACGGTTGGCTAGACCTGATCGTTTTGGACATAAATACTGATCAAGTCCAATTATTCCTCAATGATGGATTGGGTAGTGTATCATCTACTAATGGTACAATAGGTGATACACAGGTGTCTCTCAATGATGGTCAGAACTACTTTGATCTCGGAGACCTCAATGGAGATGGTCATCCAGATCTTTTCGTCGGTGGAACTACCAGCGCAGGTAATGGCAATAGAGTTTATGTTTATGATAATGCCAACACAGAGTATGATCTGCTGACTACACTGCCTGACCTCACCGTTGACATTAGCGACGTGCAATTGGCAGATGCGGATAATGATGGAGACTTGGATGCATTCACTGCTGAAGTGAGCGGGGACTGGAGCGTGTGGATTAACAATGGTGCTGCAGGTTTCACCAAGACAACATTTAGTGGTGGTAGCCAGGCGAGTAGGGTAAACATCAAAGTAGGTCCGCTTGATGCAGATAGTTTTGTGGATGTGGTGCTATCTGATGCCAGTGGCAATGTGGAGATATTCCTCAACAATGGATCAGGTGCCTTCAGCTTCAGTACTGTATTGATCAATTCCGCTGGACATAGTGCGATTGAGCTGGCGGATTTCAATGGTGATGGAGATCTGGATATCGCTACGGGATCTGCCGCTAGTGGTGATCTTCGCTTGTATGACAATGATGGTTCTGCATCATTCAGCGAGGATGGGCTTTATGCTGCCGCTTTGGTCGGAATGTCCGGATTGCATGTTGCAGATTTCGATAAGAACAGCACCCTGGATTTGCTGGCCATCACAGGTAGCATGTCGGGCACTGTTTTCAACACGGTATTTATCAATACAATCAAAGCACCGGATAGCCTCTACGTCTATGAGGTAGCCGCCGGCGATCTACAGATCAACTGGGCAGATCAGTCCACTGGTGAAGACGGCTTTACGGTAGTGAGTTCCTCGAGCTATGACGGTCCTTGGACACAAGTCGCTACCGGCATTACGGACACTTTCCATGTGCATACGGTAGGTGCGGATGTCCGAAACTTTTATCGTGTAGCAGCCTACAAGGGTGCTATTTCTGATACCAGCAAAGTGGACTTTGGATCAACGGTGGTTTTCCCAGGCAATGCAATAGATTTTGATGGCGATGATCATATCGAGATAGACCATGACCCAATGCTCAATATTGTGAATGCTGACTTTGCGATTGAGGCTTGGGTCAATCCTTCAGTCGGTTCAACGGAAAGAACAATACTGAGTAAAGGAGATGGTAACGGTGGTGCAAGCCCGAATGTATTTATTTTTAGCGTTGCAGTAAACAACAAAATAGGGTTTTCACTAAGCGATGGGCTGGCACAACCAACGAGTTCCGAGTGGGGCTATAGTACAACTGATGTGCCTGCCAATCAATGGTCTCACGTGGCGGTTTCTTTCAGTGGTACAACCGCGACCTTCTATCTCAATGGTGTAGCAGACGGTACCTATGACTATGGTTTTGCACCAAGCGATAATGGAGACGCATTGCCCATGTTTGTAGCAAGACAGGGTCATACCTGTGATTGCAATTATTGGAATGGAAGTCTTGATGAGATCAAAGTATGGAATGCAACCAAAGCTGATTTCTCTGATCGCTTCTCTTCATTCAATGGAAATGAAGTAGGCCTTGTGGCTTATTACCAATTTGATGAAGCTGACCTTGGTCTGGTCGCTGATGTAGTAGACAATAGCGTCAATGCTAATAATGGCGAAGCACAAGGAAATCCACAGTATACCACCTCTTTCAATGAGTCATTCACTGTTACTACCACCGCAAATGCAGGGGCGGGCTCATTTCGTCAGGCAATCACAGATGCTAACGCCTCTTCAGCAGGGATTGTGACGATTGATTTCAACATTGCTGGGGGTGGACCTCACACCATTTCCCCTGCTACCACATTGCCTACTATTACCAAGGCCGGAGTAACCATTGACGGTACCACAGAGCCGGGCTACACAGCCTATGACCCTCAGATCATTATTGACGGTGGCGGTGCAAACTTTAATGGACTGACTTTCGATGCTGCCAGTTTTGAAGTGTACGGACTGGAGATTACCGGCTTCACCGGTTCTGGTCGAGCGGGCATATTTGCCAACAATGATGCGGCAGACGGCTATGTCATTGGAGCTCCTGACAAAGGCAATATCCTTAGTGGCAATGAATATGGAATAAGAATATTGCAAGCAGACAATGGCATAATTCAAGGTAATCGTATCGGAACTGATCGTCTCGGCACTTCTGCATTAGCTAATGCAAGTACCGGAATATTTATTGATGAATCTGACGGTACCATCATTGGTGGTAGCGATGTGGGTCAAGGTAACCTAGTTTCAGCTAATCAAAGCTCTGGAGTTCGGATCAATACTTCTTTGAACGTAGAAGTATATGGCAATTATGTAGGAACAGATGTCACAGGAACGGTAGATTTAGGAAACACCAATTCTGGAATTAGAATTGATGACAATTCCACGGGATTAATCATAGGTGGCAATTCTCCCGGTCAGGCCAATTTGATCTCCGGGCAGAGTGGTGCAGCGGCCTACGGAGTAAGGTTTATCAACTCTGGTAACGCTCAGGTGATTGGTAACCTCATCGGCACAGATATTAATGGTACGTCTGCCATTCCTAACGACGATGGAGGTATTACAATTGGCTTCACTAGTCCGGGCGACAATATCACAATACAGGATAACCTAATATCAGGGAATGGGACTTATGGTATTCGCATTCTTGATGGTGACAATAATACTATCATTGGTAACAAGATTGGTACCGATATCACGGGTAGCAGTGCTTTGGCTAATGTTGGCAGTGGTGTACGAATCAGTGTATTTAGCACGGGAACAACAGGAGATAACAATATCATTGGAGGGACGACTGTTGGAGAAGGTAATATTATCGCCTACAACACAGGTGATGGAGTGAGAATTGATCCAGGCAGTCAAACAGCAGCTGGTAATACAGTGAGAGGAAATAGTATCTACTGCAATACAGGTGATGCAATTTTATTGGAGGTATCTTCTCCCAATACCGGAAACAATGGACTGCAAGCTCCGACGATAAGTGGAGTTGTCACAGGTATAGCATCTACCGCCAATGTGACAGGTACTTCTGGACATGCAGATGGTACGCTGATTGATGTCTATAGAGACTCAGATTTATGTGCTACTGGTATACAGGCTGAAGAATACCTGGGCACTACCACTGTCACAGGAGGCACGTGGACATTTGATGATGGGTCAGTCAATCCGCTCACCGTCACGATTTTGCCCACTGACATAATGGTGGCTACCGCTACGACTGTGATAGACGGTACCTCGGCGATTAGTGCACCAAGTGCAACAGAGCAGATGATCATCACCACACTCCCCACTGTCAATGGCAACATACCGGCAGGTACAAATGGGAATATCATTTATTCAATGAGCCTTGAGGCCAGTATAGATCCGATTACGCTCAATCAGGTGAATCTTACGACAACAGGTGACTATACCGGCCCTGCTGAAATTGCTCAGTTTGAGTTGGTATTCTCGGTAGATAATGATCTGGCCACTACAGGCGACAATACCTCTATGGGTACTTTCAACTCCGCCGCTGCGGGTACGGGAGAGCCGATGACATTTAGTGCCTCCAATCCTGTGATCGCCGGTGGCACTACCAATTATTTGTTCCTGACAGCCAATACTGGTTCGGGAGCAGTACCAGGAAGATTCGTAGGTATTCAAGCACCAGTATTTGGTGATTTTACATTCGTGACGGCTGTCAACGCAGGGAGTGATCTACAAGGCAGTGACTCAGTCTACATCGCGCCCACTATTCCAGCCCCACTTGGTGTTACGGGTATTTATTTTGACGGGGTAGATGATGATGTTTCAGCAGCAATACCCACCACGGCTGTGGACGATATCACCATGTCTGCATGGATCAAAAGCCCAGCGCCAGCAGGTCTTGAAGTTGTATTGTACAATGGTAATTCCGGTACGAATGGCTATGGTATCTCCCGGGAGTCGGTTACTGGTAAGTATATGATCATGCTTGGTAGTATCGGTCAATATGCCATAGAATATACCCCTTCGGTTAATGAATGGGTGCATGTCGCTATTGTAAGGAACGCTGGTGTGTGGAGTGCTTATATCAATGGTGTATCGACGGCATTATCCAGTGCTCCCCCGGCACCAGCAGGGGCACCTACCGGAAATTTCACAATGGGTAACGGGACGGGAACTGGATTTGAGTTTGGTGGTCAGGTGGATGAAGTGAAAATCTTCGATGCAGCCCGCACGGAAATCCAGATTCAGGCTGATATGTACAACACGGCTATAAACACCTCCGATATGGTTGGGTATTGGAACTTCGACGATGACCTTGCTGCTGGCAATCAGACAGTAGCAGCTGACATCCAAACGAACACCACGACTAATGATGGTACACTTAATGGGGCGTTTTGGTCCTTGAGAGTAACCAATACCAATGATGACAGTAACCCAGGATCATTGGAGTACGCCATAGCTCAGTCAAACACCGATACGGATACTGATTTCATCGATTTCTCTATTGATGAAGCCGCACCTTGGATTATAGCCCCTGCCACTTCAGGCATGCCGATTATTACCAGTCCTCTTATCATTAATGGTGCTACCCAGCCGGGCTGGATTTTTGGAGACGAAAATGCAATGGTACGATTAGACGGTAGTGGGTTGAGTGGCAATCAGACTGGACTAAGAGTAGACGCGGATAATTCAGCTATCTATGGCATGAATATCACGGGCTATACGGGCTCTATTATTAGCAACCCTCAAAATGCAGGTATTACAGTCAACGGAGCTACTAATGTCATCATAGGTGGGCCGGACAAAGGAAACGCCATTCATGGTAATGCTAACTCAGGGATTTATCTGGTCAGCTCCACTAATGCTACCATCGAGGGCAATAGGATAGGTACTATTAATGGTACTGACCCATCTGCTAACACGCAACATGGCATAGCTACAGCGGGCACCAACACAGGGGTCGTGATTGGCGGTAGCAGAGCCCAGGGACGAGGAAATATCATCGTGGCTTCCGGTTCCGGCCGCAGCGGTATTAACTTATTTAATGCCGACGGGGCACAAGTCTATGGCAACAATATTGGTGTTGGCATAGCAGGTACAGAGACTAACCTTGGAAACGTCGACAACATTACATCCTTCTCTGATAATGTTATCATTGGCTCAATCGTGGCGGACTCACTTAATATAGTGGGCTATGCATCTGGTGATGCGTTCGAAGTTTCATCAGGAACAGTTGGTGTTCAAATTATCGGTAATACGTTAGTTGGCAATGCCAATAACTTCAACTATGCCACTGGCACCAACAATGATATAGCCGCTCCGCTCGTCGATGGTATCAGTGCCTCTACCGCGTTTGGTACCGGAGACAATGGCAATGATATTCATGTCTATAGACTCAATGGAGCGAGTATAGAGTTCATCGGCGTGACTACAGTGAGCAGCGGCGTATGGACTTTGGGTGGTCTAAGCTTATCAGGAACAGAACAGATATTCGCCACCCAGACCAATCCGACCGACGGTACCTCTCAGTTTGGGTCCTTTGCTCAATACGACGTGACGAATGTCAACGATACAGGTGCTGGATCATTGCGACAGGTGATCACGGATATAGAAGCCTCTAATAACGATAATGCTGCGGTCACTTTCAGCCTATCCTCTGAGAGCACGGGCCCATGGACCATCAATATGGGAAGCACCTTCCCGAATATCACAAAGGGTATTGATTTTGATGCTACTACCGTACCGGGTTATGATTTCTCTTCTGGCATCATGCTTACGCTCAATGGTGGTGGTACAGCGGGTCATGGCCTCAATCTGGCACCAGCCGCGGGAGCAGAGGCATTTTCAGTCCGAGGATTGAGATTTACCGGCTTCACCAATGCAGCCATTTCCAGAACTAACGTCACTCCGGTATTTGATAGCTATATCTTAGAGGAGAATATATTTGTCAATTTGGCATTGTCCTCTACAGAAGAAGCAGTGACCGTAGATGAGGCGACTAATGCCATAGTAAATAACAACTATTTTGGTGTGGACTTCAATGGTTCGACGGCTGGAGATATTACCGGAAACGGTCTGCTCATTGAATCAAATGTCACTAATATCAATATCACCAATAATGTCTTCAACAATATAGAATACGATGCGATCTATCGTACAGGAGGTGTTGGGGCAGATACCATTAGTGGTAACTATATAGGATTGACTGCTGACGGTAGTACAGCTGATGTGACTCCTTCTATGAGAAGTGGTATCATACTGGAGGGTGGCGGTAACACCCTGGTGTCTGACAACTACATAGTGGGCACTGGATATAAATCAGGTACGGATGCCGCACTAGTTGTACTAGTGAGTATTCAGGATTTATACGTACGCAACAACGTCATTGGAGAAGATGTAGACGGTGATGCGCTGGGTAATTCTGGCAAGGGAATCCGACTACCAAGCTCTGGAGGTGTTTCAAATGTGCAGATCGGTGGTCTTGTTGCTGATAGAAACATCATTGCCAACAATGGTGAGGAGGCTATTCTGGTCGAAGGTTCTTCCACCTCAGGAGTATTTATCCGGGCAGATAGTATTTTCAACAATGGTGATGGTATTATTCTGAATGGTGCCAACGGTGGAATTTTGCCTCCGACCATAACTTCCGTAACTGCTACTCAGGTAGACGGTACCGGTACGATTGGTGACAAAATCCATTTATACCTCGATGATGGTAACGGCCAGGGCTTGACAATTCTTGATTCTGCGACTGTAGATGGAGCAGGTGACTGGTCTATATCTGGCTTAAGCTTTACAAGCGGCGCAGCAGTGGTTGCCACGATGACCAATGCAACGAATGGTACTTCAGAGTTTAGCATTCCGGTAGGTCTCACGGTGGTAACCAGCCTGGCAGATTCCGGTTTGGGATCATTGCGTGCTGCGATTACTACCGCCAATGCATACCCGGGAAGCACGATCACTTTCGACATATCTGGTGGCCCACCATGGGAGATTAACTTAGTTTCCGAACTGCCTGATATTACTGCTGCTGGCACCATCATCGATGGGTCTACTCAGCCAGGTTGGAATATTGCTACAGGTACCATTCCTCATATCATCGGAACCACGGGTCTGTTTACTGGTCTCGATATCAAGGCTGATTATGTAGAAGTGTATGGACTATGGATCAGTGGGTTCGACCTTCAGGCCATCAATCTCAACTTTGTATCATCTAATAGCAATGGCTATGTCTTGGGTGCAGCGACCAAAGGGAACATACTCACAGACAATACGAATGGAATATCCATTCTTTCCCACCTTGGCGGAGGTGCCATCCAAGGCAACTACATCGGTATCCTTCCTGATGGCACAGTGGCTACTCATGCCAATAATGTCGGTGTACTTATTGGAACGAATGCTGATCAGGTAGATCTCGGAGGTATTTCGGCTGGTGAGAGCAATGTGATTGCCAACAATACGAGTATCCAGGTGAGTATCAGCAATGCCGATAATATTGATGTTGTTGGAAACATTATTGGACTCAACCCGGCTGAGACCACAGCCTATGGTGGATCTACCGGAATAAGTGTGGTGGCCTCATCAAACAGCACAATCACAGACAATGTAATTGTCGGTGCGAGCACATCAGGAATATTAATGAACGGTGCAGTTAGTACCATCATTCAGAGGAATAATATTGGGGTTGCCTCGGACGACACTACCCCATTTGGCAACACATTCAATGGTATCCACATCGTGGATGGTACGGCTTCTACAGCCAATACTATAGGATCTGGCTCCACCACATCGGATGGTAACATCATCGCTCATAATTCAGCCGATGCGATTTTCGTTGAGGGTGCTAATAGCGATGGCAACCTTATTCAGCGAAATTCTATATTTAGTAATGGCACGGGTATCGTGCTGGGAACAGGCGCCAACAATGATAAGGACGCTCCGTCGATTGATGCCATTGGTTCGTCATCCACTGTCTCCGGTACGGGTAGTGGCACAGACGTTATTGACCTTTATTTAGCAGATGCTAATGGTCAGGGAGAGACCTATCTCGGAACGAGTGCTGTCGCCGGAGGTACCTGGTCAGTGGGTAGTTTATCGTTAACGAATGGAGATGAAGTAGTTGCCACAGCTACGAACCCAACTGATGGTACATCACCATTCTCCACAGTTCAGTCCTTTGTTGCCGAGATTAATGTAAAAGACGCGCTGAATAACCCTATTGCTTCTGGTGCGGGGGCAACTGATTTAGGTACTTTGCAAGTAGGTGTGGCGTTTCCTGTGACGATCACTATCGAGAATACAGGTAATGCTCCTTTGAATTTAACGGGCACCCCGGACTTGATAGTCGCTAGCGGAGATGTGGGAGATTTTAATATTACTTCACAACCCACCGCGTCAATTGCGGGAGCAAGTCAGACGACATTTACTTTCGAAATCACCCCATCTTCAGAGCCTTCTCAGACCGTTAACCTGTCTATCCACAATGATGATGCAGATGAAGATCCTTATACGCTATCCTTTACATGGGCGGGTGATGCTGTAGCTCCGTCAGTCACATTGAGCAGTGGAGAAACAGATCCGACCAATACCTCACCCTTCGTATTGGATGTAGTGTTCAGTGAAGGCGTGGTTGGATTTAATACTGGGGTTTTGACTCTGGGCAATAGCACGGCGAGTAATGCTCAAAATCCATCCTCAGACGGGAAGACCTGGACCGTAGATATAACTCCACTGGCAGATGGTTTAGTGACAGTTGATCTGGCGGCTAATCAGGTGACAGATAGCGTTGGCAATGACAACACCGCGGCGACCCAGTTCAGCATCACCAGTGACCAGACTGGCCCAACGTTGGTAATCGGTAGCCCAAGTGTGACAGATGCCAACAGTGCAGCGACAGTAGACTTTGGAGTAACCTATAGTGGAGCAAGCACGGTTAACCTGACTTCTGGCGATGTGGTGATTAACCATACGGGAACAAGTGGCGGAAATATTACGATAGTTAATGGCACAACGACCACCCCGACGATCCAGATCGACGGAGTACTGGGTGATGGCAGCTATACGATCAATGTAAATGCAGGCACGAGTCAGGATGTGGCACTGAACAGTGATGCTGGGGCCGGCCCAAGCGGTAGCGTTACGGTAGACAACACGGCACCAACGTTGGTAATCGGTAGCCCAAGTGTGACAGATGCCAACAGTGCAGCGACAGTAGACTTTGGAGTAACCTATAGTGGAGCAAGCACGGTTAACCTGACTTCTGGCGATGTGGTGATTAACCATACGGGAACGAGTGGCGGAAATATTACGATAGTTAATGGCACAACGACCACCCCGACGATCCAGATCGACGGAGTACTGGGTGATGGCAGCTATACGATCAATGTAAATGCAGGCACGAGTCAGGATGTGGCACTGAACAGTGATGCTGGGGCCGGCCCAAGCGGTAGCGTTACGGTAGACAACACGGCACCAACGTTGGTAATCGGTAGCCCAAGTGTGACAGATGCCAACAGTGCAGCGACAGTAGACTTTGGAGTAACCTATAGTGGAGCAAGTACGGTTAACCTGACTTCTGGCGATGTGGTGATCAACCATACGGGAACGAGTGGTGGAAATATTACGATAGTGAATGGCACGACGACCACCCCGACGATCCAGATCGACGGAGTACTGGGTGATGGCAGCTATACGATCAATGTAAATGCAGGCACGAGCCAGGATGCAGCACTGAACAGTGATGCAGGAGCAGGCCCGAGCAGCGCAGTGACTGTTGACAACACTGTACCAACGTTAGTAATAGGTAGCCCAAGTGTTACGGATGCCAACAGTGCAGCGACAGTAGACTTTGGGGTAACCTATAGTGGAGCAAGCACGGTTAACCTGACTTCTGGCGATGTGGTGATCAACCATACTGGAACGAGTGGTGGAAATATTACGATAGTGAATGGCACGACGACCACCCCGACGATCCAGATCGACGGAGTACTGGGTGATGGCAGCTATACGATCAATGTAAATGCAGGCACAAGTCAGGATGTGGCACTGAACAGTGATGCTGGGGCAGGCCCAAGCAGCGCAGTGACTGTTGACAACACTGTACCAACGTTAGTAATAGGTAGCCCAAGTGTGACAGATGCCAACAGTGCAGCGACAGTAGACTTTGGAGTAACCTATAGTGGAGCAAGTACAGTTAACCTGACTTCTGGCGATGTGGTGATCAACCATACGGGAACGAGTGGCGGAAATATTACGATAGTGAATGGCACGACGACCACCCCGACGATCCAGATCGACGGAGTACTGGGTGACGGCAGCTATACGATCAATGTAAATGCAGGCACGAGTCAGGATGCAGCACTGAACAGTGATTTAGGAGCCGGACCGAGTAGCACAGTGACCGTAGACAATACAGTACCCACAATCACCCTCAACACAGGCATAGCCGTTGATGATATTGTCAATCAAAGCGAAGCGGGTGCAGTGACGATTAGTGGTACCACCAATGCTGAAGATGGACAACAGGTAAACATACTTATTGACGATAGCTTTTCACCACTGCCAGAGTTTGCCACAGTTTCTAGTGGAACCTTCAGCGTGGTTTCGGACCTGAGTGGGCTCGTGGAAGGGACATTGATCATCACAGCTGATGTTCTTGATATTGCTGGTAATGCCGCAGTTCAAGCAAGCACCAACGTAGAATTGGATTTAACCGTCCCTGCAGACCCTCCGGTCTCTGATCCTTCTGCTCCGGTGACAGTTACAGGAAACACGTATGATATCATTGGTACGGCCGAGGCTGATGCTTTGGTGGAAGTATTTACTGATCCCAATAATGATGGAGATCCATCAGATGGGGTATTGGCAGGTTCACAGCAGCTTACCGGTGGCAATACCAACTTCACGATAACGGTGACGCTAGCGCAAAATGCGAATAATGATTTTGTGGTAACAGTGACTGATGGTGCAGGAAATACTGCTTTAGGTACCGATGTTCCACGCATCACCGATGCACCGAACATTGCCATAGGGACTGTCACAAACCCTTCTACTTGCTTCGGCTTTGATGGTGCTATTGAAATCACTGGCTTAGATGTAGGGGAGAGCTACGACCTCAACTATGAACTAGACGGATCACCGAATACCAGCCTTGGCCTTGTCGCTAATGGGTCAGGCAACATTCTGCTGAGTGGACTTCCGGCAGGGGATTATGACAACTTTGTGGTCACGATTAACAGTATACCATCTAATACTATTGTGGCAACTACTACACTGACAGATCCACCAACACCTACTGTGGCTTTGTCGGGTTCCACAGACCCAACGACTTGCGAAGGCACAGACGGAACGATCACTCTGAATTTTACCAATCTACCTGACGGAACTTATATCATTGATTATTTTGATGGGGGTTCACCTTCGAGCATCGCAGGGGTGCTTGTGACTGGTGGTACGGCGACAATTACGGGCCTTGTCGCCGGAATATACGATGACATTACAGTGACGAATACCGCTTGTACCTCTTTGGAGGACGTGGATGTCACACTCAGTGATCCGGTAATCCCTACGATTGATCCTGGAACTGAAATAGATATAGAACCGGCTACAGGTTCTACTATAGCAGATGGATGGATTATGGTGACTAACGTCAATGGAGACTATACATACACATGGTATGAGGGCAATGGTATCGGCGGCAATAATCTTGGTGATGCTACAGTTATTACCGATTTGCTTCCGGGTGAATACACGCTGCAAATCACTGATAACATAACCGGGTGCTTGTCCAATGAGGTAGTCCTCACCGTGGAATCAACGGTTTCAGTAGTTTCATTTACAAGACTTACTGCTACACCGAGCAATGCATTGAACCTATCCTGGGATCTAGTGCTTACAGAAGCCGTGACAGGCCTCAACACAAGTAACTTGAGTATATCCGAGACCGGGGTTGTAGGTTCGAGCATTAGTGGGATGGTAGATCTTGGAGCCGGGACCAGCTGGAGAATAACGGCCAATGTGGGTACCGGAAATGGTGATCTGGGAATTAATCTGGATAACTCAACAGGAGTCGACCCGCTCATTATCAGTTTGCCTGTTACGAGTGAGCTTTACAATATTGATATTGATCTTCCTGTAGTCACCGTAGATCTTCTGGGCACAGGTAATGCAACACCGGTCATTACGGGTACGATTACTGATAATACAGATGCTAATCTCGTGACCATTGTCATTACAGTCAATGGAGAGAACTACAATGCAGTGAATAATCTCGATGGTACATGGTCTGCAAACGTGACCAATATACTTCCTAACGGAACGTATGATGTCATTGC
Organism: Cyclobacteriaceae bacterium; assembly: GCA_965229505.1. Lineage (GTDB taxonomy): Bacteria > Bacteroidota > Bacteroidia > Cytophagales > Cyclobacteriaceae > UBA6059. The sequence continues at coordinate 1,657,588 of OZ245881.1, read as the reverse complement.
TATTGCTACCGATGAAGCTACCAATGTGGGGACAGATGTGACTACCGATGAGTTGGTTGTTAACGCCCTCGCCCCGGTAGTGTCAGTAGACCCATTGAGCACCAATGACGCAAGTCCTGTCATCACAGGCCAGATCAACGATGGTCTTTCTACAATAGCGATTACTTTGAATGGCCAAAACTATACAGGTACTAACGTTGGTGATGGCACGTGGAGGGCTACTATTTTCAGAACCTTGGATGATGGTATTTATGACGTAGCTGTGGTAGCCACGAGCCCTTTCAACATTCAAGGTTTCGACGAAACGATCGATGAATTGACCATTGACACACAACCTCCGGTGGTTACCTTAAACAGTTTGACAACCAACCTGCCAAGGCCAGACATTACAGGTACTATTGATGACCCAACAGCCCTGGTATCACTTGTGATTAATGGTGATGAATATGAAGCGACTAACAATGGTGATGGTACTTGGATATTACCGGGATCACTGCTCTTGTCTGACCTGACAGATGGAGTTCTTGATATACAAGTTACAGCGACTGATGCCGCCGGTAACCCTACATTGAGTGGGACCGATGGAGTCATACTCCTTGACACAACGGCACCTACAATAGCAGTTGATGTGTTGCTCACGGGAGATAACACCCCTACGATCACAGGTACAGTAGACGATCCAGAGGCGCTTATATCTATCACTATTAATGAGATAGTCTATGAGGCACAATATACCAGTGAATCAACCTGGGAACTACCCGGAGAGGTATTTACTACGCCATTGGAAGACGGAGTGTATGATGTGATTGCCAGCGCCATAGATAGTCTGGATAACGCTGGAATTGAAGAGGCAGTTGATGAACTTACTGTTGATGCCATTGCCATGACACTGGAGCCTTCGGACATTACAACGCTCACTTTTACAGCTGACTGGGAAGCGTCTGACGTCACCGAGAATTTTACGCTTCAGGTCGCTGAAGATTTGGCATTTGCCAATTTGATACCTGGATTTGAAGGTTTGGCTGTTGCCTCCTCGACATCCGAGGTGTCCCATGAGTCTTTTTATCATAATACCACTTACTACTATCGAGTAAGACTAAACTATGAAGATGGAACTGCTTCTGAGTTCAGCGAACCACGCGCGGTGAAAACCCTTCAGTCGGCTGGATTGGTAGCCGACTCTACTTCTCTTCATACACTATATGAAGCACTTGCTGGTGAAGACTGGATCGTTTCCACTAACTGGACGGAAGGTCTGGTAAAGGACTGGTTTGGCGTGACGGTGACAGGTGATAGAGTGACTTCAGTCAGCTTACCTGACAATGGCCTCAAAGGAGATTTGACACTTCAGTCAATCAATAACCTGGATGTTGTGGATATAATGGATTTGTCAGGTAATGAAATTACATCTATGCCTACGTTGGCAGTCATGGATGGCCTGGTAAGCTTAGATGTAAGAAACAATCAACTTGATTTCGCATCACTGGAGCTTCAGGGAGGATTGTTGAGCCTGGTCAACTATGTCCCACAAGCTGTGCTTCTGGATGAGCAGAGCCTGCTCATCGATGAAGGAGAGGACGGAGAGCTTGATCGCAGGATTGGTGGACTCAATAACGATTATCAATGGCTTGAAAATGGAGTGCCAATAGATGGTGGTGATGACGGGCTACTAGGATTTAATGATGCACAATTTGTCGATGAAGGATTATATAGCGTTCGGGTGACAAATAGCCTGGTACCAGGGCTCATCATTGAGACTCAGCCCATTCAGGTATTCGTGAGCTCGTTGGAGCGGGATATTGCGACACTCCTTGAGTTGTTTGAATCCCTTGGTGGAGAGAATTGGGCAGACCCTTCCGGAAGCCCAATCATTGGTTGGGGAGATGGAGCACCTATTACCCAATGGTCATTTGTCACCCTGGATGCTGGAGTGACAAGGGTAGAGCAGGTCAACTTGGCCGGTGTAGGGCTAACTGGCGACATGCCATCGGTCATTACCACGATGACTTCTGTTACTCGCCTTAATCTTGCCAACAACAACCTCACCTATGTGCCTGACCTGACCGTCATGAGGAGTTTGATTGACCTGGATATTAGCAACAACAGCCTCCAATTTGAATCGCTGCAACAAAACTTAGGCATTGCTCAATACAATTTCTCAGGCCAAAGAGTTCTGCTGGAAGCAAGCACCACGAAAGTGCCTGCAGGCGAGAATTATGACTTCACAGTAGATGTGCGAGGCGAAGAGCTGACTTTCCAGTGGTTTTACAAGGGGGATCTTGTTGCATCTACAACTGATAACACCTACACTATTGAGAGTATAGGAATTGACAACATGGGTGATTACAATCTCATAGTGACGGATCGTTTGATAAGTGCCATTGATCCATCTTTTTCACTGGTGAGTGAAACACAGAGGATCCTGGCATCTGCAAATATTTCCGGTAGGGTGTTCGACATTGATGGTGCGCCAGTCAATGATGGTGAGGTGTCTCTCTGGGGAATCAGGGAGATTGGAACGGCATATGATTCTATAGGCTCATATCCTTACGTGGGTAATGAGTATCTGATTCCTGATGTCGTATTGGGCGACTACATCCATTGGGTGATAACCGACTTGAACAAACATTTACCAACATACTATCAGAGTTCGTTTACCTGGTCGGTTGCCGACCCTGTTATCCTTAGGCAGAATATCAGCGACCTGGATATCCGGGTCATTAATATACCGCCTCCTTTGTTCCCGGGCCCTGACAATGACAATACTATTGCGGGATTCCTTGAATTAGATCCGGACTTATTTCCTCCAGGTACCTTTGGTGATGGCAACCGTACATTGGCAAGAAGAAGGGTTAAAAGAGCCGGGTGCGCGTTCAACAGAGCCCGTTTCGTAGATCGGGGCGAGGATGATGTGGTCTTTGAGCTGATTTATTACACGCTCACAGATGACGATGGCAATTTCATTGCAGAGAACCTACCGGACGGTCTGTATAGGGTGCAGATAGAATTTCCCGGTATTCCCATGGATCCGAATTCTTTCGTGGAGTTTGAGTTAGGCGGTGGCGGCACTATTGATCAAAATCAGATCAACCTGGCGGCTGAGGTCAAACCTACCGGAATTGTGGTAACCAAGATCGAAGAAACTGGAATCTATCGCAATTACTTCAAGGATCTGAACATCTTCCCTAATCCTGCGGATGACTATCTGGAAATCACCTATGAGCGACTAAACACAGAGGGTATAATGATGCAGGTGATGGATCTCAATGGGGCCATTCAGATCGAGCAGGAGATACCTAAGGGCTTTGACCAGAGCGTCCAGCTGGAGGTGTCGCATCTTACACCGGGTATTTACATTATGACCTTTATGGACAAGGAACAGGGTGTTAGAAGTATTACCTCTCTGAAGTTCATCATAGAACGATAAATACAATTGCCAACCAAAGTCGGAAAGCCGCGAATAGCGGCTTTTTGCATTTATACCCTCTTTACTCAATCAATATACCCAATAGAGGGTATTGAGACAGGCGTATCATCCATCTAGTTTTAAGGTGGAAACTATAACTACGTCATCATGAAATCAATTTTACTTTCTGCTGTTTTAGCATTTTTTGCCTTGACGGCAAATGCGACCATACGTATTGTTGACCAAAATGGGAATGCTCCCTCTGGAGTATATTCTACGTTTAGTAGTGCGCATGGAGATGCACAGGCTGGAGATACCATTCTACTTACTCCAAGTACTGCGAGCTATGGGAGCCTCACAATTACAAAGGAGATTACGCTATTGGGAATCGGATTTAACCCAGCATCAAGTTCTGGCACTACATCCAAGGTTAGCAGCCTATATTTTCAGAACGGATCAGACGGAACCAAAATAATCGGGTTGGAAATATCTAATGTAATCTATCTGGGATACACAACTGCGACAAGCTTATCTAATGTGGTAATCGAAAATTGTTTGATTACTTCATATGTTACACATAATTCAACGACGACTTTAGCGAATATTTTTATCCGACAAAATGTCTTTAATGACCCTGGTAGTGCTTCGAGTATTTCGCTCAATGTCACCAACCAATCGAATATTATTATCAGCAATAATGTTTTTGCCAGATCAGCCAATAATACGCATGCTTCTATCTATGCAAATGGAGGAATATTGGTAGAACATAATTTGTTTCTTGGAACTGGAGTTTCGAATTCATATGCCTTCAGACAGCTTAGTGGAGCAGAAGTGAGAAACAATATTTTCTATGGAAGAAACCCAACGTCTAGTCAAGGCCTCACGAATGTTCAGTTCTTTAACAATCTGGCCTTTGGAGGTACAACTACTGATTTGAGTAGTAGTAGTTTATCTGGTTTTGGTACGAACGTAACCGGAAGTAATAATCTTACCTCTGCCAACCCCAATTTCAACGGCACTATTACCATTAACACCAGCCTAACCAATTGGGATTTTTCGTTTGATGCCACGCTCAGCGGAACTCCGGATTTATCAACATCATCAAAGGACGGCTCATCTGAATTAGGGATTTTTGGAGGCTCATCCCCTTTCAAGACCTCAGGGTCAGTGGTTCCAGTAGTTCAAACTTTAGACTTACCGACCACCATCCAACAGGGCACCAATACTACGGCAGACATAGTAGTTACAGGAAATTAATAATCACCCCAAACCAAAAGAGCTATGCGCTTTTTAGCCACTATAGTGTTGGGGATTAGTCTAATGTTATCCATTGGGGATCTCCATGCACAGTCCGACGTTATACAAGTTGAGTACTTCTTCGATACTGATCCTGGAATGGGTGCGGGTACTTCCCTTACCATTTCCTCCGGGGCGACCATTTCGTTGGATAATCAGACCATCAATACGAGTGGCTTGGATCATGGCTTTCATACCCTCTATTTGAGGGCTAGGAACAGCAATTTTATTTGGGGGCCATATGAGTCAAAGGTTGTATTTGTTGATAGGTCAATAGGATTCAATGACTTGGTGGAGATTGCTGAGATGGAGTATTTCATTGATGCTGATCCTGGCTTTGGGAGTGGTACAGCCATTGCGGTTACGGGTACACCGACGAGTTTTTCCACCACATCGACTATTGATACCGATGGTTTGACTCAGGGTTTCCACACTCTTTTCATCCGGGGCAAGTCTACATCTGGCACCTGGGGAGCGTATGAATCCAAAGTTATTTTTATTGAAGGCGCTGCAGGGCTTAATGATTTGGTTGAGATTTCAGAGTTAGAGTATTTTATTGATACCGATCCCGGACTTGGTGCGGGCAATTCTCTCACTATTACCGGCGGTACAGAGTTGGTCGAGGTATCTAATGCGGACATTGAGACAGATGGCCTCACCCCTGGTTTCCACACCCTCTTTATCAGGGGAAGATCGAGTGCAGGTGCATGGGGGCCCTATGAATCTCGCCTGATCTTTATTGACCCGGATGCTAGTACTGGAGACGTGGTTCAGATTGATGCTATTGAGTACTTCATTGATGAGGATCCTGGCCTTGGCAATGGCCAAAGTATCATAGTGGCTAGCGCTAGTGAACTAGTCACAAAACTGGATGAAGCAATAGATGCTGATGGACTTGAAGCAGGCTTTCACACGTTGTTTGTTAGAGGCAAAGCGACCAATGGCACCTGGGGTCCGTATGAGTCGAGAGTCTTATTCGTCGACCCCACAGATCCTCAGGAAGTCCGTACGATCAGCGATATTGAATATTTCATAGATACGGACCCGGGTTTTGGCAATGGCACCTCTTTGGAGCTGGCTTACGGAGAAACTTCTTATGAGGATATGGTGGCCGTATCTACCTCCAGCCTTGATGTGGGCGACCACACACTTTTTATGAGAGCGCGGGATGAGACAGGCGCGTGGGGCATTTATGAGACCCATGACTTCACCATTTATCCTGAGGTCTTATCAGAAAATTTTGAGACGGGTCTTCCAGTGAGCAACAGCACAGGTATGTTTACCCTCGCTTCAGGCGATTGGGATTTGGTCAATGTTGCTACCGAAAACGGTGTTGTTAATGGCGGTAGTGCAGCGGCCAGGATTCTAAAGCAGAATGGAGAGCTCATTTCTCCGGTCTTTTCGGGTACGTCAGAGGTATCTTTTTTTTATGCCCTACCGGGAAACGGCGAACAACATTTTAAAGTATTGAAATCTGTGAACGAGGGGTCCTTCGTAGAGATCAGCTCACAGTCTACATCATCAACTACTTACCAGCAATACACTACTCAACTTAACGAAGGTGATGCATCGGTTCGGCTCAAAATACAAACTGACCAGACTGCCGGAAGCGATCAGGACTTACTGATTGATGATTTCACTGGGGCAGCAGTTACCCCAGTACTTATCAGCAAAACCTATCCTACAGACAATGGTGCAGACGTAGCATTGGACTCGACGTTGGCCATTGTCTTTGACCAACCTCTACTGGAAGGCACGGGCAATTTTTATGTAGTTCGTGTTTCTGATTCTACGGTAGTACAGACGGTCGGATCAGGAAATGTTTCCATCAGTGGCGACAGTGTTTATTTCGTGCTTTCAGGAGTTGACTATGAGGTTGAGTATGGTGTGATTGTAGATCCGGGAGCTGTTAAGAATGCCAGTCAGGTAGACTTTTCCGGCATTCAAAACCTCCAGACCTGGTCATTTACTACGGAGGAAGCTCCTCCTGCGAGCATTACTATTACCTCACCAAATGGAGCTGAGACCTGGCCGGTAGGCAGCACTCAAAACATCACCTGGGATGAGGTGGGTTTCGACTCGGAGGACAATCTGGTCATCAGCTATAGTACCAATGGGAATGATGGTCCTTTTACACAGATCACAACAGGTGTACCAACTGATTTCGAGGGTTCTTACGAGTGGACTATACCGGATGCGGTGAGTACGACCGTGTTCGTCAAAGTAGAGAACACTACCCAAACGTTGACCGACTTAAGTGACGCTTCTTTTACAATAGAAGCAGTCGTTCCCAACCCAAGTACACTTTCAGAAAACTTTGAGGGTGGGACTGGCATCCCTGAACCCAACTATTCGGGTCAGCTCAATCTAGCAAGTGGCGTATATCAGGCCGGTGAACTAACGGAATCCACGACAGGTGGTGTTGGTGGTAGCAAGGCAATTATCCTCAATGTCACCTCATCATTTTTGGAACTTCCACCCTTAGACAAGCCGCAGAGCATCACATTCCAATATGCGAAAGTCTCTGGATTCGAAGGATCTGTCAACGTGATGAAATCTATCAATGGCGGAGGGTATCAGTATGTTGGGGGTACGGAGGCAAATAGCACGGACTTTGCCGAGTTCACGATCCAAATCAATGAGACCAATAACAATGTGGTCTTACAACTTGACCACAACGGAGGTGACCCTGTTATTATCGACAATATCGTTGTTGGTGAGATAGTTCCAGAGCCTTCAATCACCCTCACCGCTCCCAATGGTGACGAGACCTGGTTGGTAGGCAGTACCCAAAACATCACCTGGGATGAAGAGGGATTCGACTCAGAGGACAACCTGGTCATCAGCTACAGCGCTAATGGCACTGGCGGACCTTTTACACAGATTACCACAGGAGTACCTACAGATTTTGAGGGCTCTTACGAGTGGACAGTGCCAAATGCAGTGAGTACCAGCGTGTTCGTCAAAATAGAAAACACTACCCTGACGCTTAGCGACCTCAGTGATGCGGCTTTCGAAATCAGTGCTGCCACAATAAGCAACTACGCAATTGATTTCGACGCATCTTCTAATAGTTTCATAGAGCTGGCCAATCCTGCCAGCTTCAATTTTGGCACTGGTGATTTCACTATGGAAGCGATGATCTATCCTGAGGACCTCAGCTCAACTCACGTCCTGATTTCCGACTGGAACGGAGGTAGTGGATCAATGGGCATAGCTACTACGAGCGGTGGTACTCTCGTAGCTTGGATTGGGGGGAGCAGTTTTGATATTCAGACGGCAAGTGGCGAAGTGACTTTGAACCAATGGAATCATATCGCTCTTGTTCGTGATGGAGACAATGCACGACTCTACATCAATGGAACCGAAAAAGCATCTACGGCAGGACTTAATGGCAGAACGGTAAGCTCGGCTGAGCAAATGAACCTCGGTCGGCAGCCAAACGGTAGCCCATTTTATTTTGATGGCCGGATGGATGAAGTGAGGTTTTGGAATACGGCCAGATCAGCCCAGCAGATCAACAATAATCAAGACAACATCCTCAATGGGGACGAATCAGGACTAATTGCCTATTATCAATTTAAGGAAGGGTCAGGATCTGGCTCTTCAGACGATTCTCCAAATTCAAATACGGCAGAATTCAACAATATCAACAGCACAACAGGATGGGTAAGTGGGCCAGAACTTGATGGTGCTCCAACTTGCTCAGAAGGTGAGTTCCTCGGTACAGTCGATAATGACTGGAACAATGCCGCTAACTGGTGTGGTGGTGTGGTGCCCTCTCCTTTCAATATTACACAGGACATTATCGTGTCAGGAGATCTCGACATTTCCGAATTACAGGATTTTATCCTTAATGGCGTGGAATTCATCGTAGAAGAAGGAGCGCAATTGACGATAGACCTGAACAACAACGCACTAGACCTACAGAATGGGGCGACATTTGTTAACAACGGAACGATCACCTTTGCGCAAGGAACTCAAATCAAAGATCCGTTGGGCGGATTTACCAATAACGGAACCCTACAAGGGGGCGGAACTTTTGTAAATAATTTTTCCAATTCGATGCTTGGTACGCTCGCACCAGGGTTTACACCAGGCTGCACCAATTTTGGTGCAGATTTCACTAACGTCGGTACACTTGAAATAGAGATAGATGGAGTAACACCATGTACCGAGCATGACCAGATTACGGTAGTGGGTACGGCCAATCTGGGCGGTACGCTTGATGTAATACTCGGCTACACCCCTGAGGACGGTGATGAGATAGTCATCGTAGATGCGGGTACACTATCGGGCACTTTCGGCACAGTAAACCTACCCAGCGATGACTGGTCGATCAGCTATAATGCACCCAATACCGGGGAAGTTAGTTTGACTTATACCGAACCAAATGGAGGTAGCCTCATCTCAGGTACCGCAACAAGTACATCCGGTTCAGGGTTTGATTTTTCTCGTGAAGAAACCGGCGACAACAACGATGCAGGGGACTATCTGCTCGACTTTGCTTACACCAACAATGAAGGAGTGAATTTTGGTAACGAAAACAGCACAAGCCTTTCTGGGACAGGCCGTCGGATTTTGTTGCTATCAGATGAATCACTAGAAGCAGTGTCCTCAGTACCAGAACGTGTTGATGCATCGCCTTGGGTTCAGACCACATGGGAAGGTGATGGTACTGACGGTTCACCCATATCAATTGGACAGGTCTGGGCAGTATATACAAGAGAGGGTAACTATGCCATCATGGAAATCACTGAGGTTATTGCGACTACCTCATTCACGTTTGATTACATTTATCAGCCGAGTGGAAGTACATCATTTGACGATACACCTTCTCCAAACTTCTTCGAAGATTTTGCTACTGATATCCCATCCAGTTGGTCAGTAAGCGATCCGGCTCAGGTGTTCTGGGAAGACAATCCAGCCCTGGGATTCGAGGGCGATCAAGGTGCTGCAAAAATAAACGGAGGTACCACGGGTCGCTATATTCAAACACCCTTATTGGAAGATGCAGATGAATTTGATTTTTACTTTCGAGCGCAAAATGCCGGAGGTGATGGTGCACAATTTGAAGTTTTGACCAGCACTGACGGTACCGATTTCACTCAGATCAACACCGATGGTACTTTCTCCGATACCTACGAACAATACACCCATACTTTTTCTACCACATTTACAGGATACATCCGGATTAGTAGCCTCGGCTCTGGTGATCAGAATATTCTGATTGACAACTTCTCCTCTGACGGCACTGAGGCTGTGGTTGACAATACCGCACCGGTCATTTCTGCCGCTACCGCAAACTTGATCGCACCCGATCTTAATGGCTCAGCGACAGTTGATGAGACCGGTACGCTTTATTATACGGTGTATTCTACGGCCTTTCCTCAGTCTGACGCTGCTACCGTCAAGCAAGCCGCTTTGTCCACGGGCTTCACACCCGGCTTATTCATCAGAGGTAGTGTGGCCGTAGAAGACGCCAACGGATCATTTGATTTCTCTGGCCTTACTGCTTTTCCATGCCCAAATTGTGTGTCGGCAGGCGGCACTTACCACGTCTATTATGTGGCCGAGGATGCTGCTGGTAACCTTTCTGACATAGAAGATTTTCTATCAGTTACCGCCTCAGCCCCAGCAGCCATTAGCTTCAATACCCCATCAGCAGATGATGTACTCTACTTCGGTAATGATCTGGATGTAGACTTTACGCCTACCGGAATAGATGATACCGACGAAGTGACGTTCCAACTGTCAATTGATGGCGGTAGTACGTACCCGTACCAGTTGGTGTCCAACCCGCTTTCGAGTTTTGAGAATGGTCCTGACTACTTCTTCGATTACACCCTGGACAACCCTGCTTTCGTTACATCCGAAGCAGTGCTCAGAGCACAAGTTGCTGGAGAAACCGTAGGTACTAGTGGACAATTCAGCATCGGTGAGCGCTCGATCTCTGGGCTGACCATCGACTTCCCCAATACCAATGAACTCATCTACGACCAGGCTGCCACGATTAGTTTTACCAATAATGGCTACAGCAGTTTTGATATCAACATTATCCGACCTGGTCTGGCACCATTGCAAGTAGTGGATGCTGAACCTACCAATGGTAGTGAGGAGATTGCGTATGATTACACTCCGGCCCTGGTCGCTCAAAATGCACGACTACAAATAGTAGCAGGAAGTGAATCCTTAATTTCCGGTTATTTCAACATTGTCTATCCCGTCCAGGTACAAAATGGAAGTGGCAACCCGCTCAACTCACTTGACTTTGGAGTGGTAGATGTCGCAGATGATGATCCTGTATTGAGCTACCAGTTGGAGATCACCGATGTGGCGGTCACCGTTAGCTCCACCTTATCAGAATTTACAGTCTCTACGGACCCAATCAGTGGTTTTTCCAGTAGCCTTAATATCAATGCCGACCCTGGTGTCAATACCACTACGATATATGTCAAATTCACACAAGACAACAATGGTGGCGATATCCTATCGGGAACAATTGAAAACACCTTTGAGGATAGCAACACTGATGATGTTGTTCAAAATGTAAGTGTGATTGGTCGCGAGGCGACAGGATCGCCACTAATGGTACTGACCAACCCGGAGACCAATGATGAGTTTGTATCCAATGAGGTGATCAACATTTCGTGGACGAGCAACTTAGTGGATCTGCTATCTGTAGAGTATACCCTCGATGGTGGGACAAACTGGAATTTAATTGCCAACAACCTGTCCGACGACATTACAAGTTTTGAATGGCTCGTACCTGGTGTAGCGACCAATACCACGGCCAATATCCGTATCGTAGATCAGGCTGAGGTGGACCCTGCCATCACACAGCAGGCAGAGTTTACCATATTACCAGCCCCGTCGATTACTTCTATCTCATTGATCAGTGGAGGCTCCCAACTGCAAATAGACGGTACGGGTTTCTCTTCCAATGCTGGAGAAAATGAGATCAATTTTCCTGGCTTCCCTGACATCACTTCTTATCCGGAGACCGCATCGACCAACCAACTGGTCGTCGATGTGCCTGAGGGTGCAGTGAGCGGTTTCGTTACTGTCAATGTGCTAAACAAGGGCACAGCTATTTCACCGGATCAACTGGTGTTGGATGGTATCTCCATCTCACCGCTTCAAGGCCAGATCGGACAGACGATCTACGTCAATGCCAGCGGTGGAGTGGACTTTCTGGCAGGCAGCCCGGATGTCACCGTGACTTTTAACAATGCCGGATCTCCTGTCGAGGCTACTCAGGTCAATGTCTTCTCTGCTGAGGTACTTTCAGTAGTGGTGCCTGATGGGGTAACAAGCAAAGACAACATCACGGTAGCTGTAGATGCCAGCAGCTACACCTCACCACAGGACTTTAGCGTGCAGTCATTCGAGTTTAGTCCTACCACTGCAGGAGTGTTCCAGCAGGTCACTATCACAGGTGTGAGCACCACCTTCCTCAATAACAACACCCGTGTCTTCGTCAACGGTGTAGAGGCAACCAGCAAGTCTATTATTTCGGATACAGAGATCAGCTTCTCGGTACCCCAAGGTGCAAATACCGGACGCGTGTCGATCAGTACAGATAATGGGTTCTTTGAATCCACGGATGATCTGACAGTCGACTTTCACAAGATCACCAGCCTCTCGGTGACCAAGGCCGGGCGGGGAACCCAGGTCACCATTAACGGTAGCAATTTCAACAGCATTCCATCAACTGGAGGTATCAAAGTCAATGGAGTCACACTTTTCAACTCTTTCGGCCCGTTCCCGGTGATCAACTATACACGATTGGATGCGAATACTATCACTTTCACAGTACCTAATACAGCAGAAGGTACAGGCAAAGTGGTCGTTATCCAGGGAGGGGTAGAAGTAGAAAGTCCGGAAGACTTTACGATCATACCAAGGATAACAGGCGTCAGCCCCAATCAGGCTGCCACTGGAGCGGAAGTCACCATAAGCGGCTCTTACTTCAGCGCTACAGACAATACCGTCTATTTTGAGGATAATGTACCGGCGGCTATCGTTACGCAAAGTGCGTCATCTATTAAAGTGAAGGTACCCCAAAATGCTGCTGATGGTACGATACGTGTACTAAATAACGATGCATTTGAGGAAGGCGTTTCTACCACCAGCTTTGATGCGGTACCAGCACCTGTGTTTACCAGCTTTGCTCCACTCAAAGCTTCAGCCGGTCAGACCGTCACCATCACCGGTCAGAACCTGTCCAATCCTAATGCCACTTCGGTGAGGTACAATGAGCAGGGGCTTTCCTTCAATGTCGTCAATGACAACACGATCACTTTCACCGTTCCGAATAATATCCACGGGATTGGTGAGCTGGACTTGACTAAGGGGGCACTGAAGGTTGATGGCCCGGCCTTATTCACGGTAGTGCCTAAGATCAATAGCTTCACCCTGGCAACAGGCGCTGTGGTGGGTGCCACGGTCACGATCAGCGGCAATGGCTTCAACCCAACAGCAGGTAGCAACACAGTGACGTTTACTGGTGGAGCGACGGCTGAGATTATAAATGGAAGCAACACCTTCCTCACGATCACGGTACCGACAGGTGCTCAGACAGGGCCTATTTCGGTGACGAATAATGCCATTAATGAAACGGGGACAAGTACGACCAACTTTATTGTTGTGCCTGCTGCGGAGATCGCAGGGTTTGCTCCGGTTAGTGGCCAAATCAATAAGACCGAGGTAACTATTACGGGTCAGAACTTCAATACACCTAATCCAACGGCCGTAAAGTTCAATGGCACAGCCGCGTCTTTCAATGTCAATTCGGCTACAGAGATCACTGCCACCGTACCCGGAATCACGGCGAACGGCAGAATTACTATCGAGCGCGCTGGTGGCGTGAGTCAGTCCGCGACAGATTTTGCGATAGCGCCGGACATCACTGGATTGTCAGCCACTACACTGGCCTCAGGTGCAAGCTTAGTCTTAACAGGAACTTACCTGAGCAATGCTGATCAGGTGCAGATAGGCACTGTCAACGCTACGATTACCAACAATAGCAACTTCAACCAGATCACAGTGACAGTACCCACTATGACTTCAGGCACCTACGATGTGACAGTGTTCAAGGAAGGCTTGCAAGACGTGGCAGATGTGCAATTAACGGTAGTCCCTCCTCACACCATTGTCAGTTTTCCTTCCGTAGTTGACCTGGGAGAGGAGATCACCATCACAGGTACCAATATGGATGCACCCCAACCAAGCCAGGTACAGCTCAATGGAGTCACAGCGAGCATTGTATCTGCGTCTAGCACAGAGCTGGTGGTCACCGTGCCGGCAAATATGTTCAATGCTGGTCAGGGCAAAGTTTCCATTACCAGAGCAGGCCTTACAGTTGATTCTGGCGATGATCTTTTTGTACGACCAGCAATCACCACTGACTTTACTACGACCAACTACGTCGTGGATCAGCAGATGACCATTAGCGGTAGCAACTTCCGTTTTCCAAACGTAACCGGGGTGACCATCAATGGAGCGGCAGCATCGTTCTCCGTAAGCAATGACAACTCTATTTCGGTAACTATTCCCAACGCGGTAGGTACAGATGGCGAGGTGGTTATCACCAGCCCGGCACCTATCGGAGATGTCACGGCGGCTACCATGATCGACATTGTGCCAAGAGCCGTGTTGAGCTCTCTGGACAAGGTGATCGAAGCAGTTGGGAATACCATTGTAATCAATGGCACTAATTTCACTGCACCTGATGTCACCAGTGTTACGATCAATGGAAGGGCAGCTTCATTTATGGTAGACAATGCTACTGCGATCACCGCAACAGTACCGACTAACCCTCTATCTACACAGGGTGTGGTGACCATCACGAGGGCTGGCCTTACTGAGACCTCTTCGACATTCACTATGAAACATACTGTGACCAATGTCACGCCTACCACTGTGGCTTTGGGAGGTACAGTCAATGTATCCGGTACCTACTTCACTAGCCCCACAGTGACCATCACATTAGCCGATGATCCCGTATCGGCAAACGGATCTGTTAATTTTGGTAATCTCAATTTTGACGTTCCTCTGGCCACTTCACTGGGCACCAATGAAATTGAACTGGAGCGGATCAATAATACAGACGGGTTGGAGAGTGCCGGAGACATTGAGGTAGTAGCAGCGCATACCATCACGGACACGACTGTGCTCGGAGGATGGGCAGCCAGAGGCGAGTCTATCACCCTCACAGGCACCAACTTTGATAATAGCCCGGCAGTGTTGATACAAAGCGTCTCGGCTAATATTACAGGCACCAATGGTAGTACGGAGATCATATTTAGCGTCCCTACCAGTACGACACAAGGCAAGCGAACAATCACAGTAAGAAGAGCGGGTCTGGATGTGAGCCAGCTGGATACTGAGTCAACAGACCTTGAGTTTTACCTTAAGCCAACCATTACCGATGGCATTTCAGCAGACCCGTATGTGACAGGTCAGGTAGTAACAATTTCAGGAAGTAACTTGGGGGGCATTAATGAGGTGACGGTCAATGATATCTCAGTGCCCATCACCAATGCGTCCGATGTAGCCGTTACCTTCAAGCTGACTAATCAATCCAATGTGCCACTTAGCACAGGTACGTTTGATGTCAAGTTGATCAATACCGAACCGGCCACAGACCTGGTATTGACGCTACCGCAACAAATCACTCTCGATGCGCAGGCAACTATCACCCAGATCACCGAAGCGAGTGCGCCTGTCGGTGGTACGATCACGGTAGTAGGAGACGGCTTCACCAACCCTGATGTGACCCAGGTGACCGTCAATGGAAGAGCGTATAATTCGTTCGATATCCAGGATGATAACAATATTACCCTCGTCATTGAAAATGGTACGGGAGCTTTTGCAAACAGCAACAACGTGGTACTTACCCGAGCTGGGCTCAACATTACCGCCAGTGACGACTTTTTCGTGGAGCATCAGATCGATGGCTTTAGGGATGAAAACCTTCAGTCTTTTAACCCTTCGACCAGACGAGTCGTTGAGGGCCAGGTGATCTATGTGGATGGCAACTACTTCGAAAACAGCGGTGAGATATCGGCCATTACTATCAATGGTGTTACCGCTGCATTCACTTATCAGAATGATGACCGTATCCAGGTCACCGTGCCCGGCGGTAGTGCTGGAGTCGGTAAAGTAGCTATTACTCGTAGAGGACTTGAGATTCAAAGCGCCCAGGCACTGGTCATTTCAGCGCCACCCGCACTTACGACGATCACGCCCAATGCTCGAATAGCGGGTGCGACCATCAGTATCCAGGGGTCTAATTTGGCCCTGCCCAATGTAGAGACCGTGACCATCAATGGTGCTTCAGCCAGCTTCAGTGTCATCAACGGTGGCAACATCACCGCGACTGTACCTGCTGCCGCAGCGGCTTCAGGCCAGCTTACCGTTACCACCAATGGGGTGACGACTGCAGGACTATCGTTTAATGTAGTGCCGAGGATATTCAGCTTTACGAATAGTGGGTTGGAAGGAAGTGAAATCACTATCAACGGATCTCATTTTGGAAGCACTATCGGTACTAACCAGGTATTCTTCTCAAGTGTCAGCGGGCCTGAGGTTTTCGCCACAATTAATGGTGCCTCTGCGGACCTGCTGACTGTCACCGTACCGACGGGCGTGGTGACCGGTCCGATCCGAGTTGTCAACACCACCTCTGGTCAGGAAGCAATCAGCAGCGCCAATTTCAATGTACTCGCTAGTCCCGATAACTTCTCGCTTAACCCGACAAGTGGCCCAGTAGCATCAACCTTCACCATCGAGGGTACAGACCTCAATGGCACATCGGCAGTAAGCATTAATGGTATTCCGGCTACCACTTTCGATGTAGACCCTGATGGTACCAGCATACAGGTGACTGTGCCAAATGCTGCGACTACAGGTGAAGTAGCCATTACTAAGTCTGGTGTTGATTTCAATACCGGCCTTACGTTTAGCGTGACACCTAAAGTGCTGAGCTTCCCATCAGTCGCCACGGTTGGTAGTGAAATCAGGATCAATGGTAAGACCTTGACAGGTGCCACAGCGGTGACCGTCAACGGCAATGCTGCCGCCATCCAGAGTGGATCTTCGGAGTTTGTCAATGTACTCCTGGACATTGACAATGTAGGTATTGGCAATATAGAGATCACTACCCCATCCGGTACCGGTACGAGCACAGGTACGATTGAAGTGAAAGGTGCACCTGCCATCGCGGCATTCAACCCTGCCACCGGTACGGAAGGTGATCAGGTGACCATTACGGGTACGGACTTGTCGACAGTTACATTTGTGAAGTTCGATGGTGTCATTGCCAGCTTCAATATCAATAGTGATACCGAGATCGTTGCGACGGTACCTAATACCGAGACAGGTAAAATTAGCGTGGGCTTAAGTGGGGTTGAGGCATTTTCTGTAGATGACTTCCTGTACACCAAGTCTGAAAATGATCCGCCGGCCATCACTTCCGCTACCGCAACAATCGTAGACGCCAGTTTTGATGGCAATGTCACAGCAGATAAAGCAGGTACCGTCTACTTTGTGGCGTTGACCGACGGACAGGCTGTGCCATCTGATGCCCAAATCAAGGATGCCGCCATCGGTGGACTTACCCTGACCGGACAGACGTCTAATGGCACGACCGTCATTGCCGCACCATTTGTCGGTGTGGATTTCAATGCAGCGGGTAGCTTCACGCTGGGTCAACTATATGACTTCCATTTTGTGATGGAAGACTTGGACAACAATACGTCTCCAATATTTACACTAGACGATATTTCGGCTGTGGCAGAACTGGAGGTTACAGCGCCTAATGGTGGCCAAAACCTTGTGGTTGGGACAACTTCAAATATCACCTGGACTTCACTGAATATCCCACCTACAGATGAAATTGACATTCAGGTGAGTATAGATAATGGTGACAATTACACCTCAATATTGACTGGCCCTGAGACATTCGAAAACCTCAATGGTACTTTCGCATGGCAGGTACCTACTACCTTGAGCGCAGAAGCCCTGATCAAAGTGAGAAGCCTGACCAATGGTATTGAAGACATAAGTGATGAGGTATTCTCGATAGTGCCAGTGCCTGTTATCAATGTGACAGGTGTCAATCTCACTACAGGTGTAGCCATTGATGATTCGGATGCTGCTGATTTGGAGGATACTCAGGTGACCTACACCGTCAGCGGCACCAATCTCCTGGGTGTAGTGAACCTTACTATTGAATCAACTGATGTTGCCGGATTCGAGATATCCACAGATGGTGTCAACTTCGGCACAACAGCCACTGTTGCTGCAGGGACTACAGGCACCATTCGGGTACGGGCAACAAATGCCGCAAATAATGGCAGGTCGTACAATGGCAACATCGTGCATACATCTACGAGTGCCGCGACCATAACACTACCGGTGGAAGTCAACGAACTACTCGAGGTATCCACCCTGGCAATCACATCACCTCAGCCTGATACACTCGTGAGTGGTGAGGGTATCATACCGCTGAAGTGGACAACCACGAATCTTAGTGATGAGCCAGTGCAGGTGAGCTACCGAGCCGTAGGTGCCAATGCGTTCGTGTCGCCACAAACCAGCACGAGCAGTGCTGGAGAATTCAACTTTAGTGTTGAAAACCTCGAGAGCGGTGCGTACGAGATTAGGGTACTGACGACTCAGCTTGAAACCAACGTAGGTGACACATTGACCTTCGGTGTTGATCGCACACCTCCGGTAGTCACGGTCAATCCTGTAATTGCAAGAAATGGCATGCCTGCGCTCACCGGTATGGTTGATGACGCCTCGGCAACAGTAGAGATACAGATCGAAGGACTTGATCCGATCTACACGGCTACCGTAAATGATGATAATACCTGGGTGGTGGCTAAGGATATCATTGCTCCACCACTAGTCGATGGCGTATATGAGATCATCGCTACGGCAACAGATACCCTCGGTAATGCGGCCATAGACGAGACCACACTCGAACTCACCGTCTCCTTCAATGCGATAGCCGCAGAAGCAGCCAAAATCGAGCCTTTTAGCTTCGTCGCTAGATGGGAGAGAGCACTTGAAGTTTCCGGGTATCAACTCGAAGTAGCCAATGATCCTGAGTTCACACAACCTGTGGAGAGCTTTGAGACTGTAGCGCTTGAGGATACTTTCCTCTTGGTAGATGCAGCTGAGCTCTATCATAAGCAGTCGTACTTCTATCGAATAAGATTGGCATACACAGAAGATGAATTCTCAGAATACTCCAATGTTATTCAGGTCACCCTACTGGAATCCTCGGAATTAGCGGCCGATTCACTGGCGCTTGTCGGACTCTATCAGTCTACCGATGGCCCCAACTGGAGAAACCGAGCGGGATGGCTTCAGAACAATCGATTTGACTGGGCAGGCGTGACCTTCGATGGCCGACGCATCACAGCAATAGACCTTGCTGATAACCGATTGCTGGGTGATGCGTCAACAGTCAACTTTGCGTCTTTGACCGCTCTGACTGCCCTTGACCTGTCGGACAATGACCTCAGCGGCTTAGGCGACCTTGGAAGTCTGAGCAATCTGGAGATGGCTGATCTGAGTGGCAACAAGCTTGACTTTGGAGACTTCCAGTCACAGTCCAACCTTACAGTTGTCAATTTTGCTGATCAACAAGCACCGCTCGATGAGACGGTAGTGATTCTCGATGAGAATGATGCTTATATTTTCGACAGGACAATCGGTGGTACGGGCAATGCTTACCAGTGGTTTAAAAATGGAGATGCATTAGAAGGCTTTACCAGTCCTGTTTTCACTGACGAGAGCGTTGGCTTTGATGATCAGGGAGATTACTACGCAGAGGTTAGCAATAGCCAGTTTGAGAACATTATACTTACTACCAATTCAATTAAAGTATTCGTGTCATCTCTGGAACGAGATAGTCTTGCTTTGGTAGCGCTCTATGATAACAATGGCGGTGAAAACTGGGCCGGAGTAACAGGATGGACACAATTGCCAATCACGCAGTGGAGTAATATCGAGGTTTCGGGCAATCGAGTAAGGAGAGTCGATCTGGGGGGAGTAGGTGTTACCGGGGTGATTCCGACGGAGTTTGCCACCATGTCGTCAGTGACCTATATCAACCTATCGGACAATGAGGTCGACGGTTTGCCCAACTTCACAGTAATGGACAATCTGGATACTTTGGTGGTTCAGAACAACAGCCTGGAGTTTGACGCCATACTCAAGAACCTGCCTTTAGACAGTTTCAACTTTGAGAATCAGGCGAAAATTACCGTGGAGGTTGAGGAGCGTATTCGCGAAGGTTTAGATTTTAGATTGGCGATAGACGTGGATGGTCGTGATCTTACCTATCAATGGTACTTCAACGGAGAAGCGATCCCCGGTGCGGATAGTACGGTTTACAACATCATAGATATCGACTTTGAGCAGATGGGCGAGTATCGCTGTGATATTCAGAATGCTACGGTATCAGCAGCAGTTCCCGGGTTTGCCCTGAGTACTGGCGATTTCGAGATTCTGGCGATAGCCGACCTGGGAGGTACGATCAGAACATTGGCAAACCAGCCCCTTGACCAAGGCACAGCGACATTGTATAGGGTAAGAGAGGTCGGTACGCCATATGATTCGATTACCTCTGTAGATGTGATTAATGGAGTCTACAATTTTGAAGGAGCAATTCTAGGAGACTACTTGGTACGGGTGAGGGCTGATTTGGAGACCTACTTCCCTACCTACGTAGAGGCGGCTTCTACCTGGTCATTGGCAGATACGGTACGTCTGAGACGTGATGATAATACGCCTTACGACGGTTTCATTTTCTTCCAACCGCCACCGTTAGTACCAGGGCCCGACGCAAATGAGATCGTGGGTATTGTAGAGATCGATGATGATGACTTCCCATCCAATGGTCGCTCTCTGGCACGCCGTAGAGTGAAAAGAGCGGGCTGTGCGTTTAACCGTGCGCGGTTTGTAGATAGAGGAGAGGATGATGTCGTCTTTGAACTGATCGCCTATACAGAGACTGATGAAGATGGTCAATTCCGTCAGCCCAATCTACCGGACGGCCTCTATAGAATAAACATTGAATATCCCGGTATACCGATGGATCCCAATTCCTTCGTGGAATTTGAACTTGGGTCAGACGGCAGTGTGGAATCTGAATTTTTACAGCTTTCTGCACAGATCAAACCTACCGGAATAGTAGTAGAGAAAATAGAGACAACTTCAGTCTTCGCAGACTACTTCCACGAGTTTAATGTCTTCCCTAATCCTGCCAAAGACGTGCTCAATGTGACCTACGAGCAGCTTAATAAAGCAGGTCTCCAATGGCAAGTCATTAACCTCAATGGTCAGCAGATGATGGGTGGAGAAGTTCCTAGTGGTTTTGATCAAGCTTTCCAGCTGGACATCACCAGTTTGGTTGACGGCATTTACCTGCTCAACATTATTGATCCGGATATCCGCAGCAACAACCAGGTAACTACAGTGAGATTCATGGTGAAGAAGTAGAACCACCAACCAAAAGCGGTTCACTTTGAAAAGCAGCCAATTATTTGGCTGCTTTTTTCTTTGGAATCGGAATTGAATGTTTTTCATGAAGGTTTGTTTTATCCTTACGCAAAACATCAATTAAATGAACCCACAAGAAGTCACGCACCTCCTACGCAACCGTCGCTCAATCTATCCCAAGCTCTACAGCGGTGATCCAGTGCCCGATACCGTCATTGAGGAGATGCTGGAGAATGCCAACTGGGCACCTACGCACCGTTTGACCGAACCATGGAGGTTTGTGGTTCACACAGGGGAAGGAATCAAGCGGCTGGCCGCTTTCCAGAGCGAGCTGTATAGAAAGGTCGCTATTGCCAATGGCAACTTTGCCCAGGATCAATATGACAAGCTGGCAACTAAACCCATGATGGCATCACATATCATTGCTATTGGGATGAAGCGCGATCCGAAAGAGAGCCTACCGGAAATCGAAGAGGTGGAGTCCGTAGCTATGGCAGTTCAGAACATGTACCTAACCGCAACCGCTCATGGCGTAGGCTGCTACTGGGGTAGCGGAGGAGTGACTTACATGGATGAAGCTGCTCAGCATTTCGGCTTTGACAAGCTGCTTGGCTTTATGTACTGTGGCATGCCTAAGATCGCATGGCCCAAAAGCAATCGCAAGCCCATTGCTGACAAGGTGAGGTGGGAGAAGTAATTTTCAATTCTCCATTTTCAATTTATTAATGACGACCTGCCACCGAAAGGCCCATCTCCAATCGATGGAGAATTGTGGTATACCTGCCTTATCGAGAATGTCGATAAGCTCGGACTTATGAAAGCCGCGCTGGACGGAGATCGCGGCATCATTCTGCACCATACTAGAGCTGGAAAACAGGCCTGTCAACCATTTGATGCTATAGTAGGCAAACCAATGCCGCTGTAGGTCATTGTCAATAATGCCAAGCGAGCAATTGTGGTAGCAAATGCTGAAGAGCTTGATCAGCTCCTGTTCTGTAAAGTGATGGGTAAAAAGGCTCGAATGGTAGATGTCAAATTTTCTGATCGAGAATTCCTCACTCCAGATGTTGACGGCCTCAAAGCTGATTTCACGATATGACTGGCAATTTTCTCTGGCATATTCAATGATCGCCGGATTGGCATCCACACCCAATAACTGAAGCTTGATGTTTCTTTTGCGACCCCACTCCGCCATCTCCTTCAGGATGTCCCCACCACCACAGCCCAGATCGACGATCGTGACTTCTCCTGCATGGTTTTTTGGTATTAGTTGGGTTAGGCTCTGAATGCTGATATGATTTCCCCCGAGCTTTCTGTTGATGTAGTCCAGCTCTTTGAGGGTCTGAATGACTACCTCACCCGAGCAATCGAGATCATCCATGAGCTCCGGCTCGTGCGACCTGTGTTCGAAGTTTAGCACCGGACCTTCAATAGCATGCTCTCGAGAGTGAGCCCTGGCCCAAAAGCAAAACTGAGAATATTCTTATCCTGATCATTTTCCGATAGGCTATCCATCAGCTGTCTCAGCACAAACAGTACTGTGGGAGACGACATATTACCAAACTCTCTGAGCACGTGATAAGCGAAAGCATTATCCTCTTTTGACATAGACAGCTCTTCTTCGATGACTTGCAGGATGCGCTTGCCACCAGGGTGGATCGCGAATAGGTCAATGTCCGCTCGCGCCATGCCGAGTTGACTCAACAAGGATTGCGTTAGGGAATGAATGCCGCCTTTGATGATTTCTGGTACGTATGAAGAAAGCTTCATCTCAAAACCAAAATCGCTGATTTGCCAGGCCATATCCTTTTTCCCGCTTGGGACGATATCGCAGTGAAAATGCTCAAGCGAAAGCCCCAGGCCCTCTGACTTAGACTCGACCAGTACTGCTGCGGCACCATCCCCAAAGAGGGCATTGGCAAGCAAGGTGTCCTCGTCATTATGCTTCTGAAAATGAATGCTACACAGTTCAAGGCAAACGATCAGTACCTTAGCGTTTGTATCATTTTTGCAAAACGAGTCAGCCAGCTTCAGTGCATTGAAGGCAGCATAGCAACCCATGTAGTTGATGGCTGTCCGATGTATGGTCGTTGGGAGACCCAGCTCTTCGATCAGTTGGATGTCGAGCCCGGGCGCATACATACCCGTACAGCTGACGGTGATCAAATGAGTGACCCCCTCAAGGTTCCTTTTCATATCAGCTACTGCGCCTAGGGCAAGTGGTAGTGCCTCTCTTTGATAGAGATTCATGCGGTCACCCACTGTTGGAAAAGGCTCCAGTCCGTCCTCTTTTGAAAAAAACTCATAGTCATCTCGATGCGCACCAAAGTCTGGCAACACGGAGTATCGCGACTGGATGCCGCTGGCGCGATAGAGTACCTCCAGTCGGTGCTGCTGATCCTCATCCATGTCCAGGGCCTCAGCCATGAAGCTGCTGATTTGCTGCTGTGTGAGGTGATGCTTAGGATTGGCCGTACCGATGGATGAGATGATAGAGGTCATATGGGGTGCCTAAGGTAAAGTGACCGACGAACATATCAGTCAAGATTTTCAGCTTCGTTACATAATAATCAAATACGAACTAACTTGTTCCGCAATAATTCGAATAAATGCAGCGCTCAACCTGGCTCCATCTTAGGATTCCATTTTCTTTTTTTCTACTTCCGGTTTTCCTTTTTGCGATCAGCATTCTGGAAAACCCGGATTGGTGGCCTGTCATCTTGGTTGGTGCGATTCTACACCTTCTACTCTACCCCGCCAGCAACGGCTACAATTCCTATTTTGATAAAGACGAAGGCAGTATTGGAGGCCTCAGGCACCCGCCTAAAGTCTCAAAAGAGCTCTATGTAATGGCGCTGATCTTTGATGGGATAGCACTTGTGCTGGGGCTATGGATCAGTTGGCAGTTTGCCTTGATGCTACTCATCTACGGACTGGTATCCAAGGCCTACAGTCATCCCGCGGTGCGGCTAAAAAGGCTGCCAATCATTGGGTGGATTACGGCCGGTTTTTTTCAGGGGTACTTTACGTTTTTGATGGTGATTGTTGGCGTGGGGCAGTCTCCCCTACCGGAAATATGGACTGCAGAAGTACAGCTACCAGCCATCCTTAGCAGCCTACTGCTGTGGGGCTCCTATCCGATGACCCAAGTCTACCAGCATGAGGAAGATGCGGCCAGAGGAGATCAGACGATCAGTTTGAGGCTTGGCGTCTTAGGGACATTCCATTTCACTGCCGCGATGTTCAGCTTATCCAATGCTGGCTTTCTGGCCTACTACTACATCTATTTTGGACTCACTACCGCAATGATGTTTCAGGCCTTCTTGCTACCCGTGCTGGTATTCTTTCTTTGGTGGTATCTCAGGGTAAGGAGGGAGGAGTCTCAGGCCAATTTCGAGCACACCATGCAGCTCAATATGCTGTCTGCAGTGATGCTGAACGTTTTTTTTATGACGGTCGCTCTTCTGAACTAGTCCTTCATCGTTAGCCTCACCTTGGCAATCCCTATTTCAGTAAGCCATCGACCTTTTTCTTTAAAGCCCTTCTTTTTATACAGTGCTATTGCGGGATGATTGTCTACGCCTGTTTCGACTACCTTATCCCTATCGGGAAAATGGGAGAGTACTACATCTAAGAATCTGCTACCAATTCCTTGTCTAAAGAAGGCTGGATCGACGACAAAGCTGCATATATCTACAAGATGATCTGAGACATCCAACTCAGCTACGGCCGCAAGTTCCCGACCTACCCAATACCCATAGAAATCTGTTTTTCTCAGACTAATGTCGTGAACCGTGTTGAGGAGAGGTGGGAAAGAGGTGACCCCAAGTAAGTCTGCTTCTACGCGGTAAGAGCGCTGAAAAACCGAATAGATTTGTTGAGCCGTTTTCTTCGTTCGATGATTTATTTTCTCGACTAAAAAGCTATTCCCGTCGAGCGCTACAGTTTTGTTCATTTCTCCTGGCCAAGTTGCATTAGCAGCTTTTGATTGTCAATATGCTCATAAAACTGGTCAAACTCAAGGTAGTAGCCCTCTGGATCAAAACCGACAAAGGCCTTGTATTTCCCTTCCGGGCCTACTTCCAGACTGTCGGATCGAAGTTCGAAAGGCTTCTTATCCTGAGCATAAGCAAACCAACCCTCTACGTCCTCCAAGAAGAAACTGACATTGACGGCCTTGTCCTGGCTGAATGTATGCATACCTCTCCGCTCGTCCACCAGTCCGATATACCCTGTGAGTGAGGCTTGATAGACTTTGGCCCAGCCTTGATCTACGATTTCCTTGAGTCCTATCTTCTCTTCATAGAACTGCTGTGTCTGGAGCATATCCTTATAGTACATCCAGGTAATCGCAGCATAGAATGTCTTCTCCGGTCCAGTACCATTTCCCACCCTATTTAAGGGTTCATACTGTCGAAGCAGGGGCATAAATTTCTCATTCTCGGGATGCTGCTTAAACTCCTCAAACTCGAGCAAGTATCCTTCAGGGTCGATGGCCACAAACCCATCATGAGGGCCTCCTTCACGAGGTTTATAAGTGTATTTGATGGGCACATTTTGGTCTTGGAGGTAGGCATACCATTGCGGTAGCTCATCGGTCAATAACGCTATCGCCACCGTCTTGGGCTCATCTGCGCTGTGCATGCCGATGGATTCGTCCACAAGTATGGCATAGGCATGTGGTGCCAACCGGATAGTAGCTGCAAAACCATAATCAGCCACGATCTCCAGGCCGAGGGTTGTATTGTAGAAGATTTTGGCGGCTTCCAGATCACGATAGTAGAGAAAGACATTGGTAGCCTGGATGCCAAAGTGGGTCATGGCCCGAAAGTCGGTTTGTTCGGCAAGAAGGTCATTGAGCTTATGGGGAGGATAGCTGAGTAATCTACCAAAGCGACGTGCAACTTCTTCTGAGCTCAGCTCACCTGCCAGCTGTGCTTTCTTAAGGTCATGGTAAGCATCGATAGTTGCGCCCTTATAAATAAGTAGCACCGCCTTTCCTTCCGCCACATCTTTAGGGAAGAGATCGGTCTTGATGAGCGCATTTTCCCGATAGAGAGATACACCGTATCGGTCGGCGATTTCCTGTGCTTTTGGCAGGATTTCATCCATTTCCTCGGTGGTCATAACATCACTCAGCGCCATCTGCTTCACATCAGCAGCTACGAGCTCCGCAAATCCCGCAATCGTACCAAGTGGGTATTCCTGATTAGATTTTTCCATTTGACAAGCACTGAGAATAATTGCGAGAAGAAAGTAGGGAAGCGATTTCATAACGCTCAAATTAGGAAAACCCCGCTTAAAAAGCTCGACCGTGTGTCAAACTGATCAGCTTTTTGGTGAGAGGTCGCACATACTTACCCAGACCTACAGCCAAGGCAGAAGTCATTCGGGTACCAAAAAGGTTCTGTGTTTTACGGCCTACCCACAGTCGCCTTTTGAAGAGGGCATTCCACTCGTGGAGGTAATCGTACTCCAGAGAAAAGCGGTCGAGACCACCATTCCAATTTTTGTCAATACAGTCGGAAAGTACTTTGGCACCATGAATCGCCATGGCCATACCGTTACCACAAAGGGGCGTGATCAAACCCGCGGAATCTCCCGTCATGAGGATATGATCTTCGATCAGCTGCTTGGGCGCAAAAGAAATTTCGTTGATGACTTCCGGCTGATCCAGTAGAAAATCGGAATTCTCGAACAGAGATTTAAGATGAGGGTTTTGGTAAACCGTGGCTTCCTCCATGGCTTTTATATCCTTATGCTCCTTCAGATTTTCACGGCGTGTGAGGTAGCACATGTTGTACTTTCCATCCTCTACCCGACTGATCCCGCAGTACCCTAGCGGAAAATTGTGAAGTGCCACCGCATCATTGGGGAAGTCTGCTTTCACATGATACTTCACACCTACGAAGGGTGAGCGCTGTTCCATGAAATTGCGGCTGAGCGTTTTGTCCAGCTTCGATCGCTTTCCAAAGGCCCCAATGACCACAGGCATTTCGAATGCTTCCGTGCCTGCTTCCAAAAGGAAGGATGAATCCTGAAAGGTGATGTTTGTAATGGCAGTAGCTTCCTTTACGGTCACTCCCTCCTTTTTCGCGATAGAAGCAAGGAAGCTATCGTAGGTATAACGACTTATGCCAAAGCCTCCCATGTCAAGTGGTACTCGGGCCTCCCCACCACCAATAGACGTAAGAATAAACTGCTTTATAATAGGTGGATCGAACGACGCTGGATAGAGACCTTCACGTTTTAAGAAGGGCACAGTTTCATTGCTAATGTACTCACCACAGACCCGATGAAAAGGATAGGTCTTTTTTTCAAAAAGAGTGACTGAAAAACCCTTTCTGTTCAATAGAATAGCACTTACCAGACCTGCCAATCCACCTCCTACAATCCCTATTGCTTTCAACTCACTGCGCTTTATAACTGATGATCGAGCTGATCATACCCTCGAAGATAAAGCTATGAAACGGTAAGACCGAATACCAATAAAGCCGGCCAAGTATGCCCTTGGGTCTGAAGGTAGCTGTTTGGACGAGCTGTGGCTTATCTCCTGATTTGTCCAGCTTGAATTCCAGCCAGGCCTCTCCGGGCAACTTCATTTCTGCAAATAGCAACAACCGCCCCTCATTTCGATTGGCCACCAGTACCCGCCAGAAGTCCAGGGCGTCTCCCTCTATCAGTGAAGTGGGGCTTCTCCGTCCGCGCCTCAACCCGACACCACCAACCAGCTTGTCTAAATACCCCCTGATTTTCCAAAGACTTGTCATATAATACCAACCCCGTTTTCCTCCAATCGACCAAACATTATCTAATACCTCTTCGACCGGTCTGGTAAGCGTCTTTTTCTTTTTGTCAATAAAACAGCCATGTACAGGCACCTGAACATAATTGAAAACATCAGATTTGACCGTGCTACTGACAAAAGCATCTTTCCAGCTGGAAACCACCTCGTTCTGTTGAATCCGACTAAAAGCCATTTCGATAGCATCCTTGTAGGATATGGGAGTGATACCGAGCTTTTCGTCCAAATCGTTCTTTTTGGCAACAACCTCGTTGCGCATGCTATCAACCAGACTCCTGGCCAAAGAAAAGGAGGTGGAAGTCACAAAATAGAGCCAATAAGAGGAGAGCCTTGGAGTGAGGACAGGTACTGTACCAATGTATCGGTTTAGCCCCCTTATCTCTGCAAATTGTAATAACATTTGCCGGTAGGTGAGTACATCAGGACCTGCGATATCATAGACTTCATCAAAAGTATCTTCACGATTGAGCACACCAAGAAGATAGTCCATGACGCTACGTACAGCAATAGGCTGACATTTGGTGTTAAGCCACCTCGGAGCGACCATGACGGGTAGCTTTTCGACCAGATCGCGAAGTATCTCGAAAGAGGCTCCTCCTGATCCGATAACAATAGCGGCTCTGAGCACGGTTAACGGTACTCCAGAATCTCTAAGTACAGATTCGGTATGCAGTCTTGAGCTAAGGTGTTTGGAGAGCTCGTCATCATTGGCAATACCACTGAGGTAGATCACCTGTCGACAATTCGTACCCTTTAAATAATTGGCAAAGTTCTCCGCCATGGACGTTTCCATCTGATCGAATGAACTGTATGAGCCTCCCATGGAATGCACCAGGTAGTAAGCGGCATCAATATTTTCCGGTAGGTGGGCAAGAGATTCCCGATCTAACAGGTCGGCCTCTAACAGTTCGACCTGGCTGGATATGGCCTCTTCCAGCTCAATTCGCCTCTTGTCCCGCACAAGTGCAATAACTGTATGGCCCGACTGCACGAGGAGTGGGAGTAGTCGGCGGCCTATATAGCCGTTCGCACCTGTTAGGAGTATTCTCATGTCTGAACAACAACGATACGGGACTAAAGTTGCTAAAACCTGATCAATATCAGGTTTTTGAAAATGACTCATCATGCAGGTATTCACTAATTGAGTACATTTTTGTGGCTGATGGAGACTTTATTGGGGACGAAAGAGACCGTTGCACATGCAGCAGAGCGCGAGGAGTGCTATCATTGCGGTGATCCTTGCGTGCCTGGTGAGATCTGCCTGGATGAAAAGAGCTTTTGCTGCGACGGCTGCAAGATGGTCTATCAGATTCTCGATGAGAATGGTCTCTGCAATTACTACGACCTGGAGGCTGCTCCGGGGATTAAGTTGAAGTCCGCGCCCTCGGACGATCAGTTCTCTTATCTCGAAAGCGCCGATATTCAGAAGCAGCTTTTGGATTTCCAAAGTGAGACTTTTGAAAAACTAACGCTTTACATCCCGGCTATTCACTGCAGCTCGTGTATCTGGCTACTGGAAAACTTATACCGCTTACAACCTGGGGTCAAACAGAGTCGCGTCAATTTTGTAAAGAAGCAATTGACGGTAGGCTATGACCCTACCGAAATAGGGTTAAGACAGTTGGTAGAGCAACTCGCGTCACTCGGCTATGAACCCCACATCAGCCTTAATAATGGAGAGGAAAAGAAGCCCTATAATCCCAATCGTACGCTGTTTATTAAGATTGGGGTAGCTGGCTTTTGCTTTGGCAACATTATGTTGCTGAGCTTCCCTGAGTACCTGGGATTCCAGGGGCCAACAGACGCGGAGGTTCGAACCTTCATGAGCTACCTCAATATCGTTTTTGCCCTACCGGTAATTTTTTTCTGTAGCACAGATTATTTCCTCTCTGCCTGGAGCGGCTTGCGCAAGGGCTTTATCAACATTGATATACCCATTAGCATAGGGATTCTTACGCTGTTCCTGAGGAGCGTATATGAGATCATCTCTGCTACAGGGCCGGGGTATCTGGATTCGCTAGGTGGCCTGCTTTTCTTCCTGCTGATTGGGAAGTGGTTTCAGCAAAAGACTTATGAGGGTCTGAGCTTTGAGCGTGACTACAAAAGTTATTTCCCGCTAGGGATCACGCGCACTGCAAATGATATCACGGAGGCGATATCCCTTCGCGAGATAGAGGTCGGAGACACACTACTTATCAGAAATAGTGAAATCATCCCCTCCGATAGTGTACTGCTGAGTTCGCAAGCTAGCGTAGATTATAGCTTTGTGACTGGGGAGTCAGAGCCGGTGGAGAAGAAGAAAGGAGCGTATCTGTATGCCGGGGGTCGCTTGGTTGGTGAACGTATCGAAGTGCTGGTGGACAAAGAAGTTGCTCAAGGCTACCTTACCCGTCTGTGGAATCAGGATACTTTTAGCAAGTCAGATGAAGGTAAATGGCAGAGTCTGGTAGACCAGATTGCCCGATATTTCACAGGGATCATACTGGCGATTGCCACTGCTACTGCTATCTACTGGTGGTTGGTAGACCCGACTGTGATGTTTACGGCATTCACGGCAGTGCTGATTGTAGCTTGTCCTTGTGCGCTGGCCTTAGCGACACCATTTACGCTAGGTACTGCCATGAGTGCTTTTGGATCAAGGCGTTTTTTCCTTAAGAATGCTACCATCATAGAAAAGCTGGCAGGGATTACGCACATCGTCTTCGACAAGACTGGGACGATCACAGAAGCAGGGCAATCAGCTATTGCCCAGATAGGTGACCTGGATCATAGCGGTATGGAAATAGTTTATGCTTTAGTGAGTCAGTCGACTCATCCGCTGAGCCGAAAACTATTCGATCATCTTACAAGGCAGAATAGCCCTAAACTTCAGCGCCTTGAAGGCTTTGAGGAAATTGAAGGCAAAGGTCTGAAGGGTAGAGTTGGAGATGTTAGCGGCATGATTGGGTCAGCAAACTACATAGGCTGGCAGGGCGCAAACGGCGATCTCAATGGCGCCTCACGGGTCTACTATGCTATCGGAGAACAGCAAGGCTATTTTGAAATCATGAATGATTTCAGAGAAGGTCTGGATGAGCTAATCGATGCGCTGAAGGACGGCCATGGATTGTCGCTCATCTCGGGTGATCATGCCGCCGAGGAGGGTCGACTGAAGCCAAAGTTTCCGACAGACACGACGATGCGATTTGAGCAGTCGCCTCAGGACAAACTCGCTTATGTGCAAGCGCTGCAAGCGCAAGGTGAGAAAGTGCTCATGGTAGGTGATGGCCTCAATGATGCCGGTGCGCTGAAACAAAGTGAGGTAGGGATCGCGCTGACTGAGAACATCTCATCATTCTCACCGGCCTGCGATGGTATTTTGGAGGCATCACGATTCTCGAGGTTGGCGGCATTCATGGATTTTGCCAAGTCCTCCAAAGGAATCATCATTGCCAGCTTTGTGATTTCATTTTTGTACAACATTGTAGGCCTGTCTTTGGCGGTTACGGGCTTGTTAGAGCCAGTTTATGCTGCTATATTGATGCCTGTAAGCAGTATCACGGTGGTAGCTTTTGCGACCCTTTCTATACACTTACTTACCAGAATAAAGAAACTCTAGACTTATGCTAATCATCGTAGGATTGATATTGATAAGCGTATTGGTGGCAGCTTTCTTTCTTGGCGCATTCATTTGGGCTACCAAGACAGGCCAGTTTGAAGACACCTACGGCCCTAGTGTGAGGATACTTTTCGATGATGAGAAGAAGGGAGATTCTTCTTCAAAGAAATAACTCTTCCGAAATCCCTTGCTATCCTAATAAGTGCACAAGTCATTCAGAATGAATTCATTTTGAATTATATTCACATAAGCAATTCAAAAATCTTACTATGGCGATATTACAAATGAGAGATCTGCCTGACGAGCTTTATGAAAAATTAAAAGTTCGAGCAAAGGAAGAGCGCAGAAGCATAATGCAACAAGCAGTCGTCCTCCTTGAGGAAGCGCTGAGTGAGGACCATAACAAGACTAGAAGAAAGCGGGCTATTCAAGCAATGCTTGATTCTAAGGTAGATTTAAAAAAACCTGACGACATAGTTGCGATGATTCGAGAGGATAGAGAGCGGTGAACATCGTACTGGATGTCAGTGGTGCTGTATCTACGTTGCTACAGGATGAAAAAAAAGGAACCTTCAAGGATTATTTATCTGAGGCGGACTTTATCATAGCACCTGAAGTGTTCGTGGTAGAATTGGGAAATGTAATGTGGAAATATGTCCGTTTCCAAAATATGAGTGAGCCAAAAGCAAGACAAGTGCTGGTATCAGGACTTGATATGATTGATGAATTTGTTCCTGATCTAACGCTTATAGATGAGGCGGTGCAGCTCGCAATCCAAACAAGACATCCTGTTTATGATTGTCTCTATTTGACTTTAGCACTCAAAACAGGTTACAGTATTCTTGGCCATGATAAGAAGCTAAAATCACTGGCCCATTCTCTCAAAATAGGTGTGGCCCAATAGAGTAAGCGAGAAGATTACTTCTGCTCCAGAATAAACCTTCTGTCTTTGGAAGGCATCTCAATCTTCATCACTTCATTGTATTCAACAGAATTTTTTATCTGGGTGTCTCTTAAAACCCATGTAGTTGAATTCTCTGTCTGATTACTTAGCACCGTCCTATTCAGGCTACTGAGATAGTAACTCAGCTGATAGGGTGGCCACCGCGCCTCACGATAAGCCAGAGAATCATCGGTGAAAGGAATGGGGTAGTAGACTGTATCTACCGGAACCTGTAATAAGACGGGTTCTCCTTCAGTCGCTTCCATCACCTTTTCAGCAAATGCCTCATAATTCTCTGTCCTTCTTTTCTCTGAGCGTACGGGGAGCACCAAAAGATCAAAACCAATACGAACTAACAGCACGAGTGCTGCAAAAACCAGGATCGGATGATGACGGTGGCTATAAAGCTGGTATGCCAAAAAGCCACTTCCAAGCAGCAACCCGAGCATGATCCAGTATCGACTCTCAATAAAGGCCAGTTGATCAATAAATGGAATTGTCAATATAAGAACAGAGACCAGTCCGGCTATGCTTGCCAAGGTGACATGTAACCCTTTCGATTTTAGATATTCTTCTTTCAACGCACAGGCAAGGATGTTGAAAAGGAAGGGAAGAAACATGTACAAGTAGCGCTCCCTTGTCCCGGCACTGAGCCAATATAGAGGTAGGTTGACCCCAATGAAAATGATGCTGTACACTATCCAGGGATTGCTGGCAAGATGTTTTCTGGTAAGGCCATGACGAGCCCAAACGACCAGAATGACCCACGGCGATAGCAGCTTTAGTAGCATCAATGGAAACTCAAAAAGATGCTGTATAGACTGCCAGAGGCTTTGATCACCTACAGCTGTCCTTCGAGTTGATTCGCTAACCAACCGGACGATGTAAGGGAGAGGGTCATTGTATTGGCTGTACTTCCAGAAGAAGCCTCCAATCATAAGTGCCAGCAGGGCTATTCCTGCAAAATGGGCAGGATGAAAAAGTGTCCAAAAGCGCCTTTTGTAAACCAGCAGACCAAAAATAGTGAGCGCCTGGAAAGCAAGTGATGGAAGGCCTTTAGTAAGAAAACCCAGGCCACAGAGTAGGTAGGAAAACAAGAAGAGCTGCCATGGCTTCCCCTTATCAGCATAGTAGAAGATGGCGAGCGCCTGTAGATACACGATCAAAGTATAGAACAAATCTATCTCACCCTGAAAGGAGAAATAGAAGAGGAGGTCAGCGCTTGTAAGCCAGAAAATGGAGGCTACTAGAGCCGCCTTTTCTCCTATACGCTTTCGAAAAAAGAAGAAGTTGAGTACTGCAATAAGAATCAGAGAGAGTACTGACGGAAGTCTCGTCACCCACTCTTCATAGCCGAAAAGCTTAAAGAGGATAATCAAAAGCCAATTGTAAATAGGGGGTTTATTGTAGTAGAACTCTCCGTTGATTTTGGGAACCCACCAGTTGCCTGTCAACTCCATCTCAAGTGCCACTATCGCACGCCTTGGCTCCTCGAAATGGAGCGGCTCCAAACCCAAATTCAAAAAGAGCGCAACAGCCCCCAGCAGAAACAGTGCTGCTACGAAAATTGGGTTATGCTCATTGAGAGTTTTCAAGAGTTTAGCAATCCAGATGGTTGAAATGTCGGCTTAAGAGATTTTTTTGGGGAATTGACTGGTATGGTAGATTTCGAGAATTATCACCTCATCTTCCTCTACCAGATAGACCACTTTATAGCTCCATTTGAAAAACCTTCTAATATTTCCAGGATTATCAGGATAGTACTCATCAAGTTGGAAGAGGTTTGGGTTTTGAGATAGGAGCCTGGATGTAGTTGTGATTGTTTGTCTGACCCGCTCGGCGCTGCTGGGAGAATCTGCCGCAATATGAGCACAATATGTGTTTAAGGATGCTTTAGCCCTTTGAGTCCATTTAACCTTTTTACTCAAAGCCCTTTTCAACTTCTTCAATGTCAACCACCTGGCCATTTTTTACCTCCTGAATGGCATTGTCTATGTCTCTTTTATAGCTTTCCCGGTCGAGTGGTACTCCTTTAGAAGTATAGATCATTATTTCTTCTTCCTTACTCATCAGATCTTGAATTAGGCCTTCCAACTCCTTTAGAGAATCCAGGTCATCTGTTTTAGCCACAAACTGGTGTATTTCTGATTTTATATCTGCCACGCTTTTCATGCTATCTTATTCTTAAATGGATTAAAAGTCATATATCATGCCAATAGAAGCTTTACCGCATCTTCCAGATTAGTCATTAATTCCTCAAGCGAACGGCCTTGAGATATGGCTGCTGGCAGCTCTTCCACTTGCCCGATAAACCATCCGTCATCAGTTTTTTCAATAATGGCATTAAGCTTCATAAGATAAATTTAGTCTATTATTCGATGACTTAATCAAACCAGAGTTGACTTACTTGTCCCGGCTAATTATTTAAAATAGATATTAAATCATTCGCTCAAGCTTGAAGTCAATGCGAAGTTCTTCTTCTCCTCTCAGTACTTTGAGTTTGACCTTTTTGCCTGGTTTTAGTCGAAATAAGGTGTTTATGAAGTTGAAGTTAGTCGAACCTACACGGTTGCCATTGACATGAGTAATGAGATCACCTTTT
Source organism: Cyclobacteriaceae bacterium (assembly GCA_965229505.1). GTDB lineage: Bacteria > Bacteroidota > Bacteroidia > Cytophagales > Cyclobacteriaceae > UBA6059. The sequence goes on along the minus strand of OZ245881.1, from coordinate 1,622,417 downwards.
TTCATCCCTACCCTAAATGAGGGTGTATCAGGACGCACTTTGGTCACCAGTATCTGGTCGAGTTCTTTCCCAACAGCAGTAAACTCCAGGCCCGACATGTCATGCTCGAAGGTTTTGCGGTGCTCCTCACTTTTGCGCAAGTACAGCTTGTTCTCGAAGTAGTCGATGACCGGATTGAATCGGGTCAATATTTCACCTCCCAAAGTACCGTTTCTTCCATCATCACTTTTTCTTTTATAAGCGCCATCTTCGGGATAGCTGGCTAATACGTCTTTGAAGACAAATTTGTCTAGTTTGATAGTTTTAAGCCTGCCAACATCCCCGGCGATCTCACCACCAAGCCCTCGGCCGAGTGACGTTCGGAGCACTTTTTCCGGTAGGACGAGATCAGGATCCGTACCCTCTTCCAGCAATACTGCGTGACTCGCTCCGGTATCGACCATGAGTTTTGTGTTCACTTTCTTACCGTTGGTTTGAGTGATAGGAACCTGGATGTAGGGCTTGGTGCCTTCTATTGATAGCGGCAATACTTTGTAATATTTCTTGGGAGTGAAATAGTGTGGCTCATAGAAAATGAGCTTGTTTTCATCATAGTTAATCTCAACTACAAAACGACTGAAAATCCCATAGCCAATGATGCCATAAACCTCCGCACCAAGATTGTTTCGCAGGTTGAGATAATCTTTTTCCAGCACCAGCAGTGACTGATGTTCGCCTACTATTCCCGGTAGGTTGAGCTTGACGTCTTTGACCACAAGCGCATTTACCGAATCGATAGCCCCAGGGCCAGCCAGGTTGATCTTCCTATCGTAATGCAGTCCAAGTAGATCGGCATAGCCCTTTTCAGTGAGGATAGCATTTTGCACGCCTGTATCCAGAATGAACCTAAGCGTGATCTGATCATTAAGCGTAATTGGAATGATGACCAGGTTATTGTGACGTTCGAAACTCATCTCCATTTTCCTGGAGCCAGCCCGGAGTGCAAAGCTCTGCTGAGCTACCACATCTGCAAAGTGTAGTATTAGAAAAAGTATAAGAAAGAGGGTTCTCATCATCGGATTGGGTACAAACTAAATCTGGTTATGTGCCTGTAAACAATAACAGTGTGCTCGTTGGGTCACCCTATAGTTTAACGATGAAGCTAAGACATTTCGACAAAAGAGACTAAAAAATCAGAAAACTGATTAATGTCAGTCTTTGCTTCAAAATGCGTCATTTTACCCCCTACACATACACTTTACTTTAGCGCGACTTAATTACTAAAATCTACAACTATTATGGCCTTAGAGAAATTTGAGTATGACAATAAGATCGTGAAGTATTTCATGATCGCCTCTGTCGTGTTCGGTATTGTAGGCATGCTGGTCGGATTGATTATCGCTATTCAGCTATACTATCCCGAGCTCAGCTTTGGACTGCAGTACACCACGTTTGGGAGGCTTAGACCTCTGCACACTAATGCGGTGATCTTTGCATTCGTCGGAAATGCCATTTTTGCGGGTGTTTATTACTCCCTGCAGCGCCTGATGAAGGCACGATTGTTCAATGATATGCTGAGCTGGATTCACTTCTGGGGCTGGCAGCTGATCATAGTTGCAGCAGCAATCACTTTACCACTTGGATACACTAGCTCTAAGGAATACGCAGAACTTGAGTGGCCCATCGATATCGCGATAACCCTGATTTGGGTGGTCTTTGGTATTAACATGATTGGCACCATCATCAAGCGCCGTGAGCGGCACATGTATGTGGCGGTGTGGTTTTACATTGCCACTTTCGTGACTGTTGCAGTTCTACACATTGTCAACTCATTTGCATTGCCCGTAAGCTTCATGAAGAGCTACTCTGCTTACGCCGGGGTTCAAGATGCTTTAGTTCAGTGGTGGTACGGCCACAACGCAGTGGCATTCTTCCTGACTACACCCTTTCTGGGTTTGATGTACTACTTCTTGCCTAAAGCTGCTAACAGGCCGGTATTCTCATACAAGCTTTCTATTATCCACTTTTGGTCGCTCATCTTTCTCTATATATGGGCAGGCCCTCACCACTTGCTGTATACCTCTCTTCCCGACTGGGCCCAATCAATAGGCGTTGTATTCTCGCTTATGCTCCTAGCTCCTTCATGGGGTGGTATGCTCAATGGTCTACTGACACTTCGTGGAGCTTGGGACAGGGTTCGCGAAGATCCGGTGCTCAAGTTTATGGTGGTGGCCGTGACAGCTTATGGTATGAGCACTTTTGAAGGACCTATGTTGTCACTGAAAAATGTGAATGCAATAGCACACTTTACGGATTGGATTATCGCTCACGTACACATTGGGGGTCTAGGCTGGAATGGCTTCCTGACCTTTGGAATGATGTATTGGCTCGTGCCCAAGATGTGGGATACCAAGCTCTACTCTACCAAGCTGGCCAACGTCCACTTCTGGGTAGGTACGCTGGGGATTATTTTCTATGCATTGCCCTTGTATTGGGCAGGTATCACCCAGTCGCTGATGTGGAAGCAGTTCACTGCTGACGGGTTCTTATTGTACCCTAACTTCTTAGAGACTGTTACCCAAATCATTCCAATGTACATTCTAAGGTCTGTAGGTGGCTTGATGTATTTCGCGGGTATGTTCATCATGGTGTACAACCTAATGAAAACAGCAGCTGTAGGATCGTTCATGGCCAACGAATCCGCTGAAGCACCCGCACTCGAAAAGAATGTAGAAATCGAAGGCGGGGGATGGCATCACAAACTTGAGCGTAAGCCAGTGATATTTACCGGACTAGCCTTGGTGGCGATCTTGATTGGCGGGGCTGTGGAGATGATCCCCACCTTCCTCATTAAGTCTAATGTGCCAACTATCAGCTCCGTTAAGCCCTATTCACCATTAGAGCTTCACGGTAGGGATATCTATATCAGAGAAGGTTGTAACACGTGCCATTCGCAGATGATCCGACCATTCAGGTCAGAGACCCAGCGCTATGGTGAATACTCTAAAGCCGGTGAATTTGTGTATGACCACCCATTCCTATGGGGCTCTAAACGTACGGGTCCGGATTTACATCGCGAAGGTGGAAAGTACCCTGATTCATGGCACTACCACCACATGCTGGATCCAAGGTCTATGTCGCCCGGATCGATCATGCCCCCATATCCATGGCTAATGACACAAATGATCGATAAGGACGAAACCGGCCCTAAGATCAGCACACTGCGGTCATTGGGGGTACCCTACGAGGAGGGTTATGAGGCACGTGCCAATGATGAGCTCGACGCTCAGGCTGAGGCAATTGCTGAGAGTCTACGAGGAGACGGTATCGGTACGCCTAAGGAAGCGGAGATCGTAGCTTTAATTGCTTATTTGCAACGACTGGGTATTGATATAAAGGCTAAGGACGTAGCTGCTAACTGATCTTGTCATGTATAAAGAAGTATTAAGAGGAATCGAAAATATAGAGTTATGGCCGGTGATATCACTGATCATATTCTTCTCGTTTTTTGTCGGCCTGCTCTGGTGGGTCTTCAGAACTGATAAGAGCTACATCGGGTATATGGAGAATATTCCACTGACCTCAGATGATCAAATCGATGACCAACAAACCGAATCAGGAAAATGAAAAAGTTGAATCTAAATATACTTAAGAAGGGGTTGTTCACATTGGTGGTACTTTTTACAGCACCTGTTTTGGCACAGGCACAGGAAGCAGAGCCGTCGTTTTTTGAGCGAGCGACCGAGCAGGACTTGCTGATCCTTTTCGTACTGGGACTTGCACTAGTGGTCTCCGTTCTGGTGTTGATGGTAGCCATCTATACACTCACCGTTCTCAAAGTTATTGTTAACAAAGACAAGGAGAAGGCAGGCGTAGCTGCTGAGGCCGAGCCTAACTTCTGGTCCAGCTTCAACAAGACTATGACAGATGCAGTGCCTATCGAAAAGGAAAGAACCATTTTGCTAGATCATGAATATGATGGTATCCGAGAGCTGGACAACCATCTACCACCATGGTGGAAGTGGCTTTTCTACTTCACGATCGCTTGGAGTGTTGTTTATTTGATTGTTTATCACGTGACTGGCACTTTACCACTTCAAGAAGAGGAGTATCAGATGGAGCTTGCCGAGGCGAGATCAGCCGTAGAAGCACGTCAGGTCGCATCCACGGAGAGCATAGATGAATCCACAGTAGAGTTCAGTGATGATCCGGGACATCTTGCCAATGGACAAAAACTCTATGAGCGCAACTGCGCCGTATGTCATCAGAACGATGGAGGCGGCTTAGTAGGCCCCAACTTTACTGATAAGTACTGGATACACGGCGGATCAATGCAAGATATCTTCAGAGTAGTGAAGTATGGCGTACCCGAAAAAGGTATGATCGCTTGGCAGGATCAACTAAGCCCCGCAGATATGAGAGATGTCTCAAGCTACATCCTTATGTTCCAGGGCACCACTCCTGCCAATGGTAAGGAGCCTCAGGGGGATCTGTATGAGCCTGCGGCAGCCCCGGCTGATGAAGAGTCGACAGAAGAAGCATCTACGGAAGTACAAGCCAATAATTAGAGCAGGCGACAATTTATGGAGAACCTATATGAATTTGATGAGGAGTTCCGTGACACCATCGGGACTGTAGACAAGGAGGGAAATAGGATCTGGGTTTATCCAAAGAAGCCGTCCGGCTCATTCCACAATGCCAGGATTATCGTCACGATAATCCTGCTTTCGTTATTATTCACAGGACCATTCCTTAGCTGGAATGGAAATCCAATGTTTCTGTTCAACGTATTTGAGCGAAAATTCATACTGTTTGGAGTTCCATTCTGGCCACAGGATTTTCATATCCTCGGTATTGGTATGATCGCCTTGTTTGTATTCATTATCCTTTTTACGGTAGTTTTTGGGAGGATATGGTGCGGCTGGGCATGCCCACAGACCCTCTTCATGGAGATGGTCTTTCGCAAGATCGAGTACTGGATTGAAGGGGATGCCAACAAACAGCGGAGGCTTGATAAGATGCCTTGGAATAAGGATAAGATCATCAAGCGGGCCACTAAGCATGGTATATTCATAGCCATATCCGTCCTGATAGCACATACGCTGATGGCCTATCTTATCGGTATTGACCAGGTGAAGGAGATAGTCACTCAGTCACCTACGGAGCATATGACAGGCTTCCTGAGTTTGATCGCTTTTACAGGAGTTTTCTATTGGGTGTTTAGTTATTTCAGGGAGCAGGCATGCATTGCCGTGTGCCCCTACGGCAGGTTACAAGGCGTACTTCTCGACAAGGAATCCATCGTGGTGGCTTACGACTGGTTGCGTGGAGAGCCCAGAGGTAAATTAAAGAAGAGTGCCCCCGCAGAAGAGAAAGGAGACTGCATTGACTGTAAGCTTTGCGTGCATGCATGTCCTACCGGAATAGATATCCGTAACGGCACTCAACTGGAGTGTGTCAACTGTACTGCTTGTATAGACGCCTGCGATGATGTGATGACCAAGATTGATAAGCCGAAAGGCCTGATCAGGTACGCCTCCTACAACGGAATCAAAGAGCAAATCAAGACCAGATTCACACCCAGAATGGCGGCTTATTCGGTGGTGTTGGCAGCATTACTTGGGCTATTCTCTTTTCTACTAGCTACGCGCACGGATGTAGAGGCGACTATCATGCGCGTACCCGGAATGCTCTATCAGGAGCAGGAGAATAACCGTATCAGCAACCTTTACAATATCCAGTTTATCAATAAGACATTTGATGATGTCCACCTTGATCTGAGGCTTAAGGATCAGGAGGATGGTACTATCAAAAGGGTAGGAGAACAGGCTGTGGTAGTACCAGCGACCGGTAATATGGAGAGCGTCTACTTTATCGAGCTACCGAAAGAAGTAATCACAGGCGTCACGACCAAGCTGGTCATAGAGCTGTATAAAGACGATCAATTGATTGATGAAATCAAAACAAATTTTTTAGGACCTATAACGAACTAAAGTCATGAATTGGGGAACAAAGATTTTCATTTCGTTTGCAGTATTTGCGGCAATCATCATCTCACTGGTAGTGGTAAGTGTTCGACAGGACTTTTACCTTGTATCAGAGGATTACTATCAAAAGGAGATAGAGTATCAATCGCAGATCACCAAAATCGAAAACTTCAAAAAACTAGAGCAGCCGCTTGCTATCAAATATTTGTCTGAAGCTCGGAGGGCATCCATTCAGTTTCCGATAGGCGGTAAGGATAAGCCACAAGGAGAGATCCATTTTTTCAGACCTTCTAACGGAAACCTGGACTTCAAAGTGGCGGTCAATCCTGACGGAGGGGGCGCTCAATTGCTTGATCTCAGCGAAGCGATACCCGGCCTTTGGAAAGTGAAGGTGTCTTGGAGTGCTGATGGCAAGGGCTACTATGACGAGCAGACCCTGATACTGTAGTGCTATACTCAGCATTCATACTGGGACTATTGGGTAGCTTTCACTGCCTGGGCATGTGTGGGCCATTGGCATTTAGCCTGCCAAAAACGGGCTATCACGAATTGTCCATACTAGGAGGCAGACTCCTGTATAACATGGGCCGAATCATGTCCTATGCATTAATAGGAGGCATTCTGGGTTTAGTAGGTAAGGGTATTTTATTGACAGGTTTCCAACACGGGCTTTCGATAGCGCTTGGTGTTGCGCTCTTGGTGGGACTGGTCTTTCCAAGGGTATTCAAATGGAAGTTTTTTTATTCGTTCCCCAATAAGGTTAAGGCGAGGATCATTCCTCTTTTTCGAAAGAGGGGCCTCTCCTTCTCCTTTTTAATTGGCATCATGAATGGCTTCCTGCCCTGCGGCCTTGTGTACATGGCCGTGGCGGGCGCATTAGCCACTGGCGAGCCGATCCTGGGCATGCAGTTCATGGTGCTCTTTGGGTTGGGTACGCTACCGATGATGCTTTTTGCCGCCTACTCTAGCTATATCCTACCGGCAAAATTCAAACTCCAAGTGCAGAAGGCCATCCCAGCGTTCGTAGTGGTGATGGCACTCGCGTTAATCCTGCGAGGTATGAACCTCGGCATCCCTTACCTCAGCCCTGAGATCGCAGCTAGTGATAGCGGTGAGGTGGTGGAGTGTGTGGAGTAACAACTACTTTCTGTAGTGATATCGACAGGTCAGCACTTCAATTCTCTGTCCTTCCCCGACTTTACCTACTATTCTATAAACCAATCGGTGCTCTGAGTTGATACGTCTTGACCAGTACCCTTTCAGACTCTGACGAAGTGGTTCTGGTTTGCCTATTCCCTTAAACGGGTCTCGCGATATTGCTTTGAGCAGTTCATAAATTCTCAGGATTATCTTCTCGTCTTCTTCTTGCCAATCCAGATATTGTACCCAGGCTGTCTTCGAAAAGAGAATATTCACTTATCAGAAAGGTCAAAGGCTACAGTCTGATCGCCATCCAGTTCTCTCTTCGCTTTCTCCATCACCTTGACATTCTCAGGAGACGATAGGAGATATTCAGTTTCTTTCATACTGTTGTATTCCGAAAGCGTCATTACCACCATTGCTTCTTTATTGCCGCTTCTGGGCACTAGTAGAATATCTTGATTCTCTTCGAGTTTGTCAAAATGAGCTTTCATATTCGCTCTTAAGTCCCGTAGGGTAGCGGTATTCATATAGTTTATATCTTTTGCCAAATGTACACAAATGTGTACGCAAAATTTGTTCTTTGGTTAATTGTGATCAATCCATTGCAGTGTGCGGATCGACCACATCATAATTAGCTCCTGAGAGCATGTGATGAGGGATATTGGAACCCTCATAATTTTTGTGAGCGTCAATAAACTTCAAAAAACCTTCAAAGGATTCGATTTTTAGTTCTCTGACTTGCATATTCTACACCCCATAACTCATTGGAAAAGTGTTAAAATTAAATAGCAGAAGGCAGATTCACTCTTCGATCATCACTCTAAACCGCTTCCCAAGACCCGCCTCTACAATTTTTCTCAAAGTAGAGAGCTCCACATCCGTACGGTCATTTTCGAGACGAGAAATATAAAAGCGGGACGTCCCACTTCTTTCTGCCAGTTGCTCTTGTGTCAGCCCAGCTTTAATTCGAGCAGACTTTATCATACTACCGAACCGCTCAGCTCCTTGTCGTTCTACCGGTTGACTCAACTTATAAAGAACATCAGGACTCAACTCATACGGATGAGACTCTTCCTCACCAGTTTCGGAAACTAGTGAAGTGGTCACGTTGCTCCACGATAATGTGAAGTTCCTAAGCTCGACCTTTTGGAATTCCGACAGTGAGAGCAATGTGTACTCAGGATCTACTTTGGTAACCTTCCACTCGTGAAATATCTGCTTGAAATCAAGTAATCGGCTTTCCCCATTGTTAAACATACATCGGATAGTATGCCCGCTGATCTCTTGAATTTTTATAATTCTTGGAATGACCGGTCTCTTTCTCATAGCCTTGGGTTTAGTCTTTTGAAATTCTCTAGCAAATAAGGCCTCCTTTCGGAAGCCCAAGCGATGACTTTATTTCGTTGTGCCTTTGGCAGATAGCCCGCATAGTTTTCAAGCGTTTCAATTACAATCAATTCTTCATGCTCAGCATAAATAGCATGAAAGTGTGGCGGTGGATGTTCACGAGAGTAGACATCCACCTTTATCGAATCTACTATCTTCAAAGTTGGCAATCCAGTGTTGTCTAAATAGACAATAAAGTTAATGGTTTTAGCTTACAACCTCGCAAACATTTTGATGTGATCAATCCATCGCAATATGGGGATCGACCACATCATAATTAGCTCCTGAGAGCATGTGATGAGGGATATTGGACTTGATGTACTCCTCGATCAGCTTTATATAGCGGGCCTTACCATAGTTGTGGGTGACAATCATGCCGATCTCACGGGCCTTAGGGATGCCACTGATGGTTTTTAGGTTCTCTTCTTGATATTCCGATAGGCTGAGGGTGGTCAATTCCGGTAGAATGGTCATCCCCCCGTGTGTGTCAACCATACGGATCAGTGCATCGATGGAGTTGCTATGGTAGATAAATTTCTTGCCTTTGAGGATTGACTTCAGATCGCAGAAGTCGTTGACCTGATCGCGAAAGCAGTTACCCTCATCCAGTAGCCAGAGCTCGGCGTAGTTGATATCTTCCAGCCGAATGTCCGGGGAGTCATCGGTCTGCTCATGTGATGCATAGACATAGAATCGCTCATAAAACAAGGGGATAGACTGGATGCCATAAACTTGAATGGGTGTGGAGATCAAGCCCACATCCAGCTCCCCGGTGCGTACATTGTTGACGACATGTTCGGTGATCTGCTCGCGGAAAATCAGCTGAATGTTGGGGAAGTCTGCCTGCAGAGTTTTGCTAAACAGCGGAATAAGGAATGGCGCCAATGTGGGGATCACTCCAATATTGAGTTCGCCTGTGAAGTCTTCTGATAACTCGGATGCAAAGTTTTCAAGCTGTCGGGCGTTGTTGACAATATCCTGAGCCCTGATGAGGAAGAGCTGGCCATCACTGGTGGCTTCAAGGGGTGTGGTATTTCTATTGAATAGCTTGATGCCCACAGACTCTTCCAACTTTTGAATCTGTATGCTGAGCGCAGGTTGGCTAATAGAAAGGTGCTCGGCGGCTCGCTTGAAGTTTTGAAATTTTTGGAGCGCGAGAGCATATTGTAATTGCGTGAAAGTCATAACTTTTTCCTATTGACTTATTTATTCTATAGTTTTTAATAATAGTAAGTTTGGGGCTATCAAAAAAATGCTATTCTTTAATTGCTTCAGTTCTACCCACAAGTGTCCTGATTGCATAGGCTAAGGCGATAGCTAAAACGGTAAATTACAATTATCTATGAGTAAGGATATTTTTCAATTGGTGAGAGAAAATGATGTGACCAATCTTGAAGGACTCATCAAGACAGATGCGTCATTAGTCAATCAGCCTGACAGCCGCGGCTTCACTCCGCTAATACTAGCGGCGTACAGTGGGTCTGAGGAAGCGGTGACGCTACTACTAGATCATGATGCTGATGTCAATGCACGAGATGCTGCCGGCAATACCGCCCTGATGGGTGTTTGCTTTAAAGGCTACCTCGAAATTGCTGAGCTGTTGATCGAGCGAGGTACTGATATCAACGCAGTGAGCAAACAGGGGGCGACAGGCCTCAACTACTGTGCGTCTTTTGGACAGCTTGAGATAGCCGAACTCTTGATTAGCCATGGTGCAGACCCCTCCATCAAAGATGCCAAAGGCAATACCGCACTTGATCAGGCCCGTGCTCAGCGAAATGCTGAGATGATCGAGCTGTTAGAGAAAGCTGATTGATTCGGCTATTCCTCCTTGAGCGAAAAGGAGGGGTTTGACAATGCAGCAGTGACTGAATGATAACCCACGGTTACCAGGGTGATGACCGTCGTAATCAACGCTGAAATCACAAACGTGATTACACTGATCTCTACGCTATACGAGAACTCCTGCAGCCATTTGTCCATGAAGTAATAAGCGATCGGGAAGGCAATAATCATAGATACGGCCACCAGTTTCACAAAGTCAAAGCTCACAAGGTAGATGATGTCGCCAAGGTCTGCTCCTATCACTTTCCTGATGCCAATCTCTTTACGCTTAGCAGCGGAATTGAAAGAAGCAAGGCCAAATAGTCCCATACAGGCGATGAAGACGGACAAGCCGCTGAAGGTAGCAAACAGCTGACCTTTACGCTCATCCTCTGTGTACTGAGCTTCAAAGTCCTGCTGAAGAAAGCTGTACTCCAATGGTCGATCAGGTACGATATTTTGCCATTCCTGCTCAATTTGGGCGAGCGTTTCTTTAACATTATTTGGCTTTATCCTGACCACCATTAGTCCGTTTGTCAGATTCATATGAACTACCAGCGGCTCTATGTTTTCGCGTAACGCACGGGCATGGAAGTCCTTAATCACTCCTGCCACCTTTACGTCTCTCCTGTTGAGATCCTGATCTATAATCACACTAAACTTTTTTCCGATAGGGTCATCCCAACCCATGTGCTCTACCATTTTCTGATTTACAATTACTACATCAGAAGTATCTCTGCCCACTGACTCAAGGAAATTGCGTCCATCGACTATGGGGATCTCCAGAGTAGGCAGATAATGCTGGTCAATAAAGATGGTTTGAAAAACTTTTTCGATCATTTCCCCATTGGCGGTCTCTACCGTAATGGCCTGGACATTGAGATTGTTGGTACCGGGTGTGTGCCATCCACTACCGACCGATTCGATATTAGGATTTTGCAGTAGGGTGGTTCGTAGCACTTCATATTTTTCCATAGCAGCACTGCCATTGAGTGGTATGCGCATCACCATGTCTTTGTTGAAACCAAGGTCCTTGGTATTGAGGAAATTGAGCTGCTCATAGACCACTATGGTACTGATGATCATGACCAGCGACACAGCAAACTGGCCTACCACCAGCGCTTTGCGCAAAGCCGCATTGCCACCAGTGGCTAAGCGACCTTTGAGCACTTCCACAGGCCTGAACCTTGATAGGTAGAACGCCGGATAGCTTCCCGAGAAAACTCCTACAAAGCACGTCACACCAAGAAAGGTGAGCATGATAGATGAATCGAGGTAGAAAAGCTGGGAAATGGATTTTCCAGCTATGGCATTAAAACCCGGAATCAAAAAGAAGACCAGGATAAGACTTGTCACGGAAGAAAACAACGTAACTACCGTAGATTCAACTAAAAACTGCCATCTGAGCTGTCGCCGATGAGAGCCTATCACTTTGCGAATACCCACTTCCTTCGCCCGCTTGGTAGCCTGGGCAGTCGAGAGATTCATATAATTGATACTCGCAATCAGAAGTAAGAAGAAGGCTACCGCTGAAAAAGTATAGATGTAGGCCATTGAGCCACCCGGTTCTGGATCTCCTTCCGAGGTGGACTTTAAGTGGATGTCGGCAATATTGATCAACGAAAAGTCGGCTTGAGCATTAAACTGACTAAAAAGCTCGCGTACATACTTGTCGAATACATCCGGAAAGTTTTTGGAGAACTGTGCTGCAGATATGCCTGGTGACAGCTCTATATAAAGGAAATCGCTGATGTTGCCCCAATAGTTGGCACGCTCATTTGGCAAGGTGCTGTAGGCGACCAGGGCACGAGGTTTGATGTGACTTTTAGAGCTCACGTCAGCCATCACCCCTGTGACAGTTCGCGTCCATTCTTCGGCTCCCGTTTTGATCTCCTGTCCGACAGGGTCCTCGTCACCAAAGTACTTTTTGGCGATTGATTCTGAGAGGACTATGGACTCTGGCTTGACCAGTGCGGTCTTGGGATCACCTTTCACCAGCTTAAAATCAAACATGCGGAAAAATGAAGAATCTGCAAAGTAAAAGCCCTCCTCATAAAAACGGTTTTCATCCTTGATCACGAGCTCTTCACCCACATCTAAGAACCGGCAAAAGTCCATCACTTCAGGGTAGTCGTTGTACAATGCCGGGCCGAGAGGAGCCATGGTGGTCGCCGCATTTAGGTTAGTATCCTGAATGGTCGCCAGCGTATTGACGCGATAGAGGTTTTCTGCATTAGTATGAAACCTATCGAAGCTCAGCTCATCATTGACATAGAGGAGGAGGAGCATGCTGGCTGTGATACCAATCGTCAGCCCAAGGATATTGAGTGTGCTGTAAAGTGCGTGTCGGCTTATGCTGCGGATCGCTATTTTCAGGAAGTTCTTAATCATCGTCTCAGCTTCAAGTTTCTAATCATTTGATGAGGGTCAAAAGCTGTGCCGTAACCGAAATAGGCTGAAGAAGGCTATAAAGATAGATTTAGCATGGGAGTGTTGTACGAATGCGGACTATACCTTGATCAGAAGTGTACAGGTGAAGACCAAATTAATTTAAACGGTGTGTTTTGATCCTCGGCATCCTTATAAGACCAAGCAAGCAGTTGTTTGCAACTTAAGTGCTAGTTTGATCGATTGGAGTGCAACGTAAGAAGACCTCTCCTGCGTCGAGGCGACATGCTGTGATGCTTGGCGCAGGTAGAAAGTAACAGCTCAACTCTATGCAAGTTGTCATTTCGAAGGAGGCACGACTGAGAAATCTTCTTATGTTTATAATATGCCTGGCCACAACTACTTCGTCTATATAACTACTAACCCGGCCAAATCCGCGCTTTACATTGGCATGACCAATGACTTAAGAACGAGGATTCGGCAGCATAAAGCGAATAGAGGAAAATCAAAAAGCCATGCGGGAAGATACTTCTGTTATAACCTGATCTACTTTGAACGATACCCGCTTGTCCATCACGCTATCGAAAGAGAAAATGAGCTCAAGAAATGGAGCAGGAAAAAGAAAGAAGCGCTGATAGCAAGTGTCAATCCTCGATGGGATTTTTATGATCCCGAAGTGTTAACTTGAATAGGGCATGGCTGCCAATCTATTTGTTGATAGGAAACACCCTATATCCTCTATAAGAAGACCTCTCCTTCGTCGAGGTGACATGCTGTGAGGGTCGGTTCGGATAGGAAGTTATTGCTCAACTCTATGCAAGTTGTCATTTCGAGGGAGGCACGACTGAGAAATCTTCTTATGTTTATAATATGCCTGGCCACAACTACTTCGTCTATATAACTACTAACCCGGCCAAAACCTCGCTTTACATTGGCATGACCAATGACTTAAGAACAAGAATAAGACAGCACAAGGAGAATAAAGGAAACCCCAAAACGCATGCAGGTAAATATTTCTGCTACAATCTAATCTTCTTTGAAAGATATCAATTTGTCTATCATGCTATTGACAGGGAAAATGAACTTAAGAAATGGAGTAGGAAAAAGAAGGAGGCATTGATAGCCACAATCAACCCTGGATGGGATTTTTATGATGCCGAAGTGTTGACTTGAATAGTGCACTGCTACCAATCTATTTGCTGATAGGAAACACCCTACACCCTGCATAAGACGACCTCTCCTGCGTCGAGGTGACATGCTATGGTGATTTATACTATTCTCCCACAGGTGAAGGATGGTTGGAGTGACAAGGAATACAAGGTTCGAAACCTTGTATTCCTTTAATATTCAAGCGATGTTAGTCCAGCAGAGAAGTGATATCATCCTTCGACAATGACTTCATAAAGCTCTCCTCGGTCGAGATTAGGTTTTTAGCAAGTGCAAGCTTATTTTTTTGCAGCTTCAGGATTTTTTCCTCTACCGTGTTTTTCATGATGAACTTGTAGGTGAAGACCTTATTTTGCTGTCCAATTCGGTGCGCCCGGTCGATGGCCTGATTCTCTGCGGCAGGGTTCCACCACGGATCCAGTATGAAGACATAGTCTGCCTTCGTAAGGTTGAGGCCTAAGCCACCTGCCTTCAGTGATATCAAAAAGATGCTGTAATCATCATCATTCTGAAATCTTTCCACTTGCTCTTTACGATCCCGGGTGCTCCCGTCGAGGTAGGTGTACTTTATGTTCTTGTCAACTAAGAACTCTTCCACCAGCTTGAGATGCTTAACAAACTGACTGAAGACCAAAATTTTATGGCCCTTGCCTAATGCGTTCAGCAGTGAATAGGTCACATCCTCCAGTTTACCTGAGTCACCAGCATAGGCTTCATCGGCAAGCTTAGGGTGATTGGCAATCTGCCTGAGTCGTGTCAACCCCTGTAGTAGCATGGCCTGAGACTTGCCAACACCATCTACTTCGATCTGCTCCAGTATCTTATTGCGATAGAAGTCCTTGGCGTCATCATAGGCCTTCTGCTGCTGCTCCGACATGGTGCAGTAGTTGACATTCTCCACCTTTTCCGGTAGGTCCTTAGCCACCTGCGACTTGTCTCGACGCATGACAAAAGGCTTGATCAGCGAGAAGAGCTTTTGCGTCTTAGCCTCGTCCTTTTTCTTCTCTATCGGAATCAGAAAATCCTTCGTGAAATACGACTGCCCACCGAGCAAACCAGGGTTGATAAACGACATCTGTGACCAGAGGTCCATGGTGCTGTTTTCCACTGGAGTACCGGTCAGGATCAGTTTGTTTTTCGAATTAAGCTTTCTGACCGCTTTGGCGATGATGCTGTCAGGGTTTTTGATCGCCTGCGACTCATCAAGTATGATATAGTTGAAATAGTAGCTTGAGAGCAGGTCTACATCCAGCCTCGTAATGCCATAGGAGGTCAGGATCAGATCGTACTTCTGAAACCGCTCCACATTCTTGTTTCGGTCAGTGCCCGTATAGACGAGCACCTTCAGCTTTGGCGTAAATTTCTTGGCTTCCATCTCCCAGTTGTACACGAGCGAGGTGGGCATGACAAGGAGGTTAGCCACTCCTTTGTTTTGATTGACGGTGTTCTGAAGAAGCGCGAGTGTCTGCACAGTCTTACCCAGACCCATATCATCGGCCAGGCATCCGCCAAATCGATACTCCTGGAGGAAGTTGAGCCAGTTGTATCCAGCTTTCTGATAAGGGCGAAGCTTACCCTTGAAATGCTGAGGCATCTCATACTCCTCTATACTGTCAAAGTCTTGTAGGTTTTGCAGCTTGCGGTCGAAGCTGACTTTGGCGAGGTTGCTCGAGCCGAGCTCCTGCACGAGTGCCAGATGATGCTTTTTGAGCTTGACATCCTGATCGGTTGTGTCCTCAGAAAATGCAAAGAGCTCGCTGTACTCCGTGAACCAGGACTCTGGGATGACGGCTATCTCCCCATTGGGAAGCGTAAACTCCGTCATCTTTTTGAGGATGTATTTGCGAAGTTCCTTGAAAGGAATCTCAAACTCACCAAACCTCACTACGGCATGAATATCAAACCAGTCGATATTTTCTTTTACCTCAATGGAGATTTCCGAACGACCCAGGTAATACTTCTTTTGCACTGACTCTTGCCGAATCAGAAACCCCTCGGACTCCAGATCACTTAGGTGGGTTGTAATCCATTCCATTGCTCGAGCCTTGGGAAGCGTCAGCTTTGACCCATTGATGGGTAGTCCCTTGCCCCGTACCAGGTTGAGCATGCTTTTTTCGCGATTGCTGTTGCGATTGATGCGGTAGAAGGTGTAGTCTTCCCCTTTCTTGTTGAGCTTAACATTTACTGCTTGCTCCGCACTCGCTGCAAATCGATGCTCACCATACTGAAAGCAGAGGTCTATCAATAGCTTTCCCTGCTCAGGGTCACTTCCGTTTGAGCCTTTCGTATCCGAAAAGAGATCTTTTTGTACAGTAGCAAGCTCTTGAATGGTGAGTACGGGGACAGGTTTTTCATTGAGTGTTTTAATCTCAAAACCTTTAGCATAGACGTCATATGAGCCCACTATCTGCGAGACAAATTTCTTGTAGTAGATCTCTTCCAGGTTTTTAGGAATGACGATAAACTTCTTGTTGAGAAACGGCTTAACCTTATTGCCATCCACATTTTTTTCGAAGCTGATCATTTTATTTCCCAATGCCATCCAGGCAGGTTCGTTGCAGACGATGTAGGCATTCTGATATTGAAACTCCAGCTTCTCTCCCCTGTGCTTGATCGTGGGGAAGTAGTGGGTGTTTTCTTCATTTTTTCGAAAATGGAAAAGCACAGTAGCCTTCTCCTCGTCCATTTCGAGTTGCTTCCATGTCGGCTCCCCGTCACTGCCCATCTCGAAGACGTCTTTTCCCGGTAGGAGGGGCAGGATATGGGACCTTCGTCGCTCCAGGTACTGCGCGATCTCTTGCTGCAATAGTTTGTTGCCCTTTTCCTTGTCGTAGATCTTGAGGAAAAACTCGTTGGTCTTGATTTTCTTCTTGTAGAAATGCTTGACTACAGCATCCTGCTGCATGGCGTCCATCTCCTTGATCAGCGTATAGTCTTTCTCATCCAGGCCTGAGGCGAACTCTTTGGCGTTCTTAGAGGAGATATTTTGGTGGGAATAGGTAAGCTTACCCAACTGATCCACTTGCACTACGAATGACTCGAACAAGTAGCCAAGATACTCATGCTGAAACAGCGAATAAATAAGTCTAAACGGACTAGCCGGAGATACCTTCATTCAAAAAATTGTGATCAATGTAATCTTGCAATCTAACGATCTTGAGATAAAAACGGTCCCGATTTTACACAAACGAATTAAGCGAATACCGGGACTATTGCAAGTGACTAATATTGAGAGATTTGGCGGCAATGACTGCCGGGCGGTAGGATGCGAGAAATGTGATAAGGAAGATCAAGAGGCCAGTGTATAAGAAATCCGTCCACTGCACGCGCACCGGATATGCATCGAGAATGGAGGTAGTCATGCCCATAGACACAAGGCCAAATGTCTGCTGTAGCCAGCAAATAATAAGCCCAAGTCCAAGCCCTATCACTGAGCCAATCACAGCAATGATAATGCCCTCCGAAATGAATATCTTCTTAATAACGGTCTGGTCAGCACCCATAGCATTGAGTACAGCTATATCTGCGCGTTTGTCTATCGCCAGCATACTTAGCGAAAAGAAGATGTTGAAGGAAGCGATGGCGAGGATGAAGGAAAATGTAAGAAAGACGAAAAGCTTCTCGATGCTTAGCAATTTGAATAGGTCGCTGTGTTGCTGGTCGCTATTTTGAACGCTGAAGTCATCGCCCATGATAGCCGCTATCTCCTGCTGGGCGTCCACTACGTCCGCCTCGGGTACGAGCTGTACTTCAAGAGATGATCTGCGGCCTCCGGTATTGAATAGACTCCTGGCAAAGTCCAGCGGTACGAACACATAGTTTTCATCGTAGAATTTCTCTACCGCGAATATGCCTCCAGGCAAGATATTCTTTTGGTTAAAAAGTCGTCGGGGATTGAGGTTACCAGGGTTGATATTTCGCGGAGAGAACAGCTGTAAAGAATTGAAATCATCTTTTAGCGAGAGCGAAAGTGCGTACTGGACTCCACGTCCTATGATTGCGTAGTTGATATTGTCCTTGCGGAAAACCAGCTCACCCGAGACGATAGAATTATTGAGCCTGTTTTGCTCTATAAAGTTGTCGGAGACACCCTTTACCTTGACCACTTTCTCTGACTCTTTGAATCTGGCCAGCGCATTATCTTCAATCACTTCCGTGACTATGCTGACGGAGGGTAAGGCCTGGATTTCCTCGAGCACCCCGGCTTGGAGTTCGAAGGTTTTTCCCGATAGGGGCATCACCTTGATCTCTGGATCAAAAGTGTTGTACAGTCCCCTGATCAGGTCTTCCAGCCCATTGAATACAGATAGTACCACGACTAGAGTGGCCGTCCCAATTGCTACGCCCACCATCGATATCATAGAGATTACGTTGATGAAATTCTTCTTCTTTTTAGAGAAGAAGTAGCGGCGTGCGATGAATATTGGCAGGTTCACAGACTACTCCTCCGGTGCTGGCGGGATATCAAGTTTAGAAAGTATGCTGTCGATTCGTGCCGCCTGATCTTCTGTCTCATCCAGCGTAAATGCCAGCTCCGGGACGATCCGCACGCTTTTACCAATACGCCTGCCCAGATACTTCCTGATTTCACTTTTATGTTCGTCAATGACTTTGAAATTCATCTTGCGATCGCGCTCCTGCATGATGCTGACATATATCTTAGCAAAGCCCAAATCAGGGCTCATTTTCACCGCTGTGATCGTCGCAAAAATGCTCCCTAACAAATTCCTGGCTTCCTTCTGAAAAATCTCACCGACCTCACGTTGGATAAGCCTCTCGAACTTCATTTGTCTTTTACTCTCCATACCTGCAAATATCCCTATTTATTTACTTATTCATTGAAATATGGCCTAATTTCGGGTTTTTATAAAATCAGCCGACTTGCTTTCGCTCTTCAGAATCAACGATCCTTACAGGCTAGTCATCCTCTTCATTCTACTCATGGTTATACGCATTCCGCTGCTTTGGGCGGGAGTCGATCTGACCCTATCGGAAATGCAGTGGATGCTGATCGGAGAGAAATTAGCTGCTGATGGAGGGTTGATGTATTACGACGTATGGGATACGACAGCCCCGCTGGCAGTGGTGGTCTATCGTGGCATTGCATTACTCTTCGGGAATAGTATCTGGGCTTACCACGTGCTATCTACGCTGATAGTCTTCATTCAAGCGGCCATTTTCAACCATTTATTGCTGAGCAATAAGGCCTACAAAGAAAACAGCTACGTTCCGGCCTTTATGTATATTCTGTTCATTCACTTTTTTGAGGACTTATTATCACTCACCCCCGTGTTGATGGGTCTTACGTTTGTCCTGCTCGCAATCAACAATATCTTCAAGCGGATCGATAATCAAACAAGAGATGATATGTTTCTATATACTGGGATTTATCTTGGCATAGCATCACTTTTTTACTTACCGTATTTTCTGTTTTTTGTAATATCTGTACTGTCGCTGATTTTATTTTCCGGCGCTATTTTCCGGCGTATTTTTCTATTGATCCATGGCTACTTTATGGTACTCGTGCTGTCAGGGATATATGCCTATCTGTATGATGCTCATCTTGAGTGGTGGGATTTTTATGTCAGGTCTTGGTGGCAGATTGACCAGGTGGAGTTGATCTCTGGCAGCTCGTTCCTATGGAGTGCGGTGATACCTGGCGTACTCTTGCTGATTTCCATAATCAAGACCTACAGCCTTGGGCGTTATGTCAATTATCAGGTCAAGTTTCAACAGGTGATGCTTTTCATACTTTTGGGTGGGCTGATCAATCTATTGATTGCCGACCAATGGGGGCTCTACCAATTGGTGTTGATCGTACCGGCAATTGCCTTTTTTGGAAGCCACTATCTCTTACTGATTCGAAAGGCCTGGCAGGCGGAGTTGATCACCCTCTTGTTTATCATCGCAGTACTTGGCACTCACCTGACATTGGCTCAGAATTGGTTTTATGTGCACGAGTTGATTGGGATGGAAAAGGCGGATGCAAATTTTCCGGTAGGTGCTGAGACTATCGAAGGAAAGAAGATACTCGTGCTGGGTCCAGACACAAGATATTATAATGGCAACAGCCTCGCTACGCCTTTTTTAAATTGGCAGCTTGCCTCACAGGTCTTCGAGGGTCTGGATTACTACTATTATATTGAACTGGGGCAAGCGAGGTTGCAGTCGGATTTGCCGGAGGTGATCGTTGACCAGGAGGGCCTGGTGCCGAAGCTATTCCAGCGATTGCCTTTGGTGGCCCGACATTATCAAAGGTCAAAGTCCGAGCCGAAATATTATTTGAAGCAAGCGCTTTAGCAACTGATCTTGCTCACACGGCGTTCGTGTCTTCCTCCTTCAAATGGCGTTTCCAGAAAGGTCTTAGCCATCTCCTTCACCAAATCGAGCTCAGTAAATCTGGCGGCCATGCAGAGGACGTTGGCATTGTTGTGCTGTCTGGCCAAAGCGGCCAGCTCCACTTGCCAGCAAAGCGCCGCACGGATGCCTTGGTGCTTGTTGGCCGTAATTGCCACGCCGTTTCCGCTACCGCAAATCAATATACCCAAGTCACATTCCTTGTCTTCGACCGCAGTGGAAAGCGGGTGAACAAAGTCAGGGTAGTCTGCCGAAGCATCACTGTAAGGGCCAAAGTCCTTCACTTCATGTCCCAGACTTTCCAGGTAGGGCTTCAAAGATTCTTTGTAATCATATCCGGCATGGTCTCCTCCAATGGCAATTTTCATGACTCTTCTGTTATAGGTTTTCTTCCTTCAATTTTTTCTGTTCCTTTCTCAGTACATACGTCGAAATATAGATACTGACCTGATACAGACCCAACAACGGCAGGGCGATAAGCAATTGGCTAAATGGGTCGGGGGGTGTCAGTACTGCTCCCAGAATCAGGATAACGATAATCGCGTGCTTCCGATACTGCCTCAGGATGGCTGGTGTAACAAGTCCTGCTTTAGTCAAAAAGAAGACCACTATTGGCAACTGGAATAAGATGCCAGCCGCAAGTACTAGTGCAGATACGGTACTTACATAGGAGACAATATCAAACTCGTTCATGATACTTGGGTCGATCTGATAGTTCGCCAAAAAATTGACAGATATCGGCGTGACCATGAAATACCCAAATAGTACCCCCATTGTGAATAATAAGCTCACAAAGAAGGTGGCACCTCTGGCAGCCTTTCGCTCATGGGCATAGAGCCCGGGCGCGATGAACCTCCAGATTTCCCAAAAAGCATAAGGGAATGCGCAGATCAGCCCAACCACAAAACTAGAAGTGATGTGCATGGTAAACTGACCAGTCATCTGTCGACTCTGAATAATAAAAGGAAGTGCATCAATGCAAATAGCATCCGTCTGTAGGATTTCACCAAGCTTGCACAGCATGCGATAGGTCCAAAAATCGGGCCTTGATGGCCCCAGGATTACTTCACCAAAGACAAACCCCTTGGCGATAAATGCAGCCACAGCAAAGACGCCAATTGCGGCAAGCGATCTTATAATATGCCATCGGAGCTCCTCCAGATGATCCAAAAAGGACATCTCCGATTGGTCAGCATCTATATCTTCTGGAAGCTGGTCTAGAGGAGTCTTACTCATTTATTCAGCGGGAAATTTCGCATCCACTCGTTGACCTCCTGCTTGATCACCTCGATCTTGCCCTCATCGTAGTGGAAGGATAATACATTGTCGATCAGGTCGACAATCTTCTCCATGTCTTCCTCTCCCATGCCTCGTGTGGTGATAGCGGCGGTACCCACTCTCATTCCTGAGGTCACAAAGGGTGACTTATCATCAAAAGGCACCATATTCTTATTGATCGTGATATCAGCTTTGATCAGTGTGTTTTCGGCAATCTTACCGGTAAGGCCTTTAGACCTTAGGTCGATGAGCATCATATGATTGTCCGTACCATCGGAGATCACCTTATAGCCTTTGTCCATAAATGACCTGGCCATCACAGTAGCATTTTTCTGGACTTGCATGATGTAGTTCATATAGTCGTCCGTGAGCGCTTCCCCAAAGGCAATCGCCTTAGCAGCTATAATGTGCTCGAGTGGACCACCTTGCGTACCGGGGAAAACACCCGAGTCCAGTAAAGCAGACATCATGCGCAATTCACCTTTAGGGCTCTTGTACCCAAATGGGTTTTCGAAATCATCCCGCATCATGATAAGCCCACCACGCGGGCCTCTCAATGTCTTGTGCGTAGTAGTGGTTACTATATGGCAATATTCAAGAGGGTCATTGAGCAATCCTCTGGCGATAAGGCCCGAGGGGTGTGAGATATCGGCGAGCAGCAGCGCGTCGATTTCGTCAGCTATAGCTCTTAATCTCTCGTAATCCCAGTCTCTACTGTATGCTGATGCTCCACAGATGATGAGCTTTGGCTTTTCAGCGAGCGCTGTTTGTTCTACCTTGTCGTAGTTGATCAGTCCGGTATCCTCCTCCACACCGTAGAAGTATGGATCATATAGCTTACCAGAAAAGTTGACTGCTGAGCCGTGGGTGAGGTGTCCCCCATGAGAAAGGTCAAATCCTAATATTTTATCTCCTGGCTTAAGCACAGCCAACATTACTGCGGCATTGGCTTGAGCTCCGGAGTGCGGCTGCACGTTGGCCCAGCCCGCACCGAAGAGTTCCTTCACTCTTTCGATAGCGATGGTCTCTACTTCATCCACCACTTCACATCCGCCATAGTAGCGTTTGCCGGGGAGTCCCTCGGCATACTTGTTTGTCAGCACGCTCCCAGCGGCTTCCATTACCTGATTGGATGTAAAATTCTCGGAGGCAATCAGCTCAATGCCGTTGATTTGCCGCTCTTTTTCTTGGTTGATTAGATCAAATATGGTGGTGTCTCGGTGCATAGTACTCTTATTCTAAGCAGCCAAAGTTAGTAAGTACCAACGTATTTGAAAGATAAAAATAGGCTGATGTGTCGTGAACTAGCCTACCTCAGTTCCTTGAGCAGTAAGTCCGATAATTCATCATCTAGTAGTATGGGAGCATTAAGTCTCGGATCGTTTGGTTGAGTCATTGCACGAGTGCCATCATCGACCCGCCTAATCCGTGCTGGAAATACACCAGTGATATTCTCGATGGCTAATGATAGCAGGTTTTCTCGGATATCACCGAGAGGGTAGAGCTTCCTGCTAAGGTCTTGATCCGCAATGTGCGGGAAGAGCCCATCTTCATAATCCGACTCACCCAGAGAATTCCCGATGCTGGCCACTATTGGCTGGATCCCCCAGGTGTTGTTGGGATCATTCTCTTCGAAGAGCGATACCGAGGCTTGATTCTTCCCCACAGTGGTATCCCCAATCATAAAGACCTCCATAAAGGGTCTCAGGCCATTGATTAACAACTCACTTGCTGAGGCGGTTCTATAACCAGTGAGTACGTAAACCTTGTCGATTAAACCGCCCACGTTAGCTGTTTTGAACTCGAACTTATTCTCCAGAAAGTTGCTTCCTAACGAGGCATCATTCAATATCAGCTGTTGGAGGTCTGCATTGTACTGACGTAAGGCAAACACATCCTGACTGCCAACACCCGAGCCTATTAGGCTACCCAGGTTGGTAGCTACCGTAATGGCTCCACCGGGGTTATATCGCAAGTCGACGATTAGGTGATCAATTCTTTGACTTCTGAAGTTCTGAAAAATGGCATCCATCTCTGTGACATAAGACTGATCGGCAGATGTAGGACCGGAGGAGAACTGATTGTAAACATAGTAGCCAATCTTAGCTCCCTCATAGTTGAAAATGGTGTCCAGAAAATTAGGGTTTTCACTGAACTGGATGGGGTTGATAGAGACAGGCCCAAGCGTACTGAACTCATCAGTTTCGAAGCTGTATCTGATAAACTCAATGTCATGGGATGAATTCATATCGCTGTTGAGGTCGCGATAGTTACTGCTCGTCATCAAGGTACCGTTGACATGCGTGATGAGATCACCGCGCTGCATACCTGCAAAATCAGAGGGGGATCCGGGTTTTACATACAGTATTTGACCAATTACATTTCCTGGGTTTTCGGCATCATTGAGATATCTGATCTCATGACCGGTATCATTGGAGACACCTTGGAGAGAGCCTAACAATTCAAGATAATCATCCTGTATCCACGAAAATCTGTCTTTTGATGAGAGAATAGAAGAGAAGTAATTATCTGGGTTTTGGGTTTCGTCCGGGTCTGCAGGAAACTCACTTTTCCATAGGTACCAAAAGTCCATCTCCTCTTGAATCCAGGTATTCACATAGAGGTTCGGATTTTCTGGATCGAAGACTTGCCCAAGAGTTGTAGGCGCGTCATCATCAACACATCCCAGTATGGGAAGCACTGCCATTAGGAATATGATTTTTCTCATCTTTATTTTCACTTTTCTTATCAAAGGTGTGCAAATATAACGATCCTTTGCACTTTGGAATTATTAGACACCCTTGTTAAATAAATAGTTCGGATCATTTTTAATATTTGCCGAACAGCAATAGCCCGCCAATTTAGAAAACCGAACATCGTTGATATGAGTCTAAACGACCTAAGAAAGAAAATAGATGACCTGGATGCCAAGATTTTGCAGCTCCTCAACGAGAGGATGGAGGTGGTCAATCAGGTAGGTGAGCTGAAGCGCAAAACTAACACCACTGTATATCGTCCGGAGCGTGAGAAGGCCATTGTGGATAGGTTGGTGAAGCTTAATGAGGGTCGACTTAACAAAGCGGCTATAGAAGCAATATTCCTTGAGATATTTGCGGTAGCGAGAAATATAGAGCTGCCTGAGCGAATAGCATATCTGGGACCTGAGGGCAGTTTTACTCATCAGGCTGCAGAAAGTCGGTATGGTGCTATGAGCACCTACTCAGCACTCAACTCGATCAAAGCTGTTTTTGAAGCGGTGAAGACCGATAGGGCCAGGTTTGGAGTGATCCCTATCGAGAATAATCAGGAGGGTGTAGTGCAGGAGACCATTGACCTGATGGGTCAATACGATCTGAATATCGTTGCAGAATTGCCAATGGCGATTCATTTTGCATTCGCCACGGAGGAAGAAGACCTCAATAAAATCAAGAAGGTGTATTCCAAAGACATAGCCTTCAGGCAGTGCCGCTCATTTATAGCAGATCACTTTGACAAGTCCGTCGAGCTCGTACCTGTAAACTCAACCAGCACGGCTGTGAAAATGGCGAAGGAGGAAGAAGGTGCAGCAGCGATATGTGCGCACATAGCGGCCAGAGAATATAAATTGCCGATCCTTTTTGAGAACATTGAGGACTCTGGAGAGAACTTCACGCGATTCGTTATTCTTGGCAAAAGCTTCTACAACGAGCCGAGTGGAGAGGATAAGACGTCCATCATTGCCCGACTCCCGGACGAGCCGGGAGCCCTGGCCAACTTCCTGCAGGAGTTTCACAATGCCAAGATCAACTTGAGCAAAGTAGAAAGTCGGCCTGCGAAGGAAGGCAGTAAGTTTAAGTATATTTTCTTTATTGATTTTGAAGGCCACTTCAATGACAAGAATGTGCAGAAGGTCGTGAAAAACTACTGGCACAACATTAAGTGGCTGGGGAGCTATGTGAAATTGGTTTAAAGTAGCTGCATGTACCTAAACCTGGTAGATCATAGGTCGATAGATTGCTTCTGACTGCTATTCCGAAAGCGAGTATATAGGCACGTGTGATATTAGCAGAATATGCTACGTCATTCCGGTTTGGAGGAACGACAATACCGGAATCTGGCTGACCATAAATACAGATTCCGGTATTTCTGCGCTACGCTTCGAAAACCGGAATGACGATGAGCGGTTTACTCAGCCTTTCAGGGGAACGGTATCGTTGAACCTCAAACCGTCAGTGGATTTAATCAACCGTATTCACATATTTCTCCCACTTGTCAATCACGGTGCTCATATCTTCCGGTAGGTCACACTCGAAGTGAACCTCCTTACCTGTAGCCGGGTGTACAAAGCCTAGCGACTTGGCATGAAGCGCTTGGCGAGGCAGCAGCTTAAAGCAGTTGTCGACAAACTGCTTATACTTGGTGAAAGTCGTGCCTTTATGAATGCGATTGCCGTCATAGGTGGCATCATTGAACAGTGGATGGCCAATGTACTTCATGTGAGCTCTGATCTGGTGGGTTCGACCCGTTTCCAGATTGCACTTGACCAGGCTTACATAGCGAAGCGGCTTGATGATCTCATAATGCGTGATGGCCGTCCGACCATAATCACCATCTGGAAATGGAGCGGTGATCCGGCGGTCTTTGAGACTTCTACCCAGGTTGACATCAATCGCACCCTTCTCAGGGTCAGGCTCTCCCCACGCCAGCGCATAGTATGTGCGTTTGATGCTATGATTAAAGAACTGCTTCGCAAGGTGGGTCATAGCCTTTTCGGTCTTAGCGATCACGAGCAAGCCGGAGGTGTCCTTGTCGATTCGATGAACCAGCCCTGGCCGGCCGTCATTGTTGGGCATAGTCGGTAGGTTCTGAAAATGCCAGGTCAATGCATTGACTAAAGTCCCTGACCAATTCTGATAAGCCGGGTGCACGACCATCCCGGCGGCCTTGTTTACGACGAGCACATGATCATCTTCGAATACGATATCAAGCGGTATATTTTCGGGTACGACCTCCGTATCACGAGGAGGCTCGGGTAGCGCTATGGTGATCACATCTGCAGGATGAATCCTGTGATTAGGCTTTACATTTTGATCATTGACCTTGACGAAACCGGACTTGATCGCCTCTTGCAGCCTGTTGCGCGTCACATTGGGCAGCCGGTCCATGAGAAATTTGTCGATGCGAAGTAGTTCCTGATTGGGATCCACGACGATACGATGATGCTCATATAGCTCCTCATCTTCCTCCTGGTAATTGTCGTAGTTTTGTGCGGCCATGCTGCAAAGTTCGCACATTCAAGAGAATAGTCCGGTGGAAATAGTGAATCATCCACTGTTGGAGAAGCACAGGGTGAACCTGATGATCAAACGCGACGACCTGATCCACCCTCACATCTCGGGTAATAAATGGCGAAAACTGAAATACAATTTGCGAGTAGCCCAAGCGCAAGACCACCATACTGTGCTGACTTTCGGAGGAGCTTTTTCCAACCATATCGCGGCTACAGCAGTCTGTGCATCATTAGCAGGGTTTAGTTCTATTGGCATTATTAGAGGAGAGGAAGCGTATGCCACCAACCCTACTTTGTCGCTTGCAGCGGCGCACGGCATGAGGTTACACTTTGTTTCCAGAGAGGAGTATCGTCTCAAAGGTCAGCCAGATTTTTTGGATGCGCTATCGCAAAAGTTTGGAGACTGTTTTGTCATACCGGAGGGGGGTGCCAACAATCTCGGACAACAGGGGTGTGAGGAAATCATTACTTCATTAGACCAGGCATTTGATTATGCAGTGCTGGCCATTGGAACTGGCACTACCTTTTTAGGAATGCTGAAGGCTGCAAGTACTACTCAGATGAAAGTATTGGGCTTTCCCGTGATCAAGAACTTCAATGAACTGGACGATCAACTTTCTGAGCACTATAGTGAGGAGTCGTATCAACTGATCAAGGATTATCATTTTGGAGGGTATGCCAAATTCACCAATGAGCTGGTTACATTTATTAATGAATTTAGGCTCAATATTGGTATCGCATTAGATCCGATCTACACTGGTAAGATGATGTACGGACTTTTTGACATGATCAGCACGGGGTATTTTCCGGTAGGAAGCAATCTACTGGTGGTGCATACCGGAGGGCTTCAGGGGATCAAGGGTTTTAATCAAATGCATGGAAACTTGATCCATGAATAGATCCAAGGCACATATTGGGAAGAAACTCCGGACCTGGCGCATTATGCTAGGGCTGCTATCCGCCACCTTACTTTTTCTACCTTCCTGCAATGTAGATGAGCTTGACTTTGATGGAATCAAGATTCAGGAATACACACCAGAGCTAGCTGTCCCTCTCGGGTATGTCAACTACTCGTTTGCTGATATAGTGGAAGACCTTGATGATACGGAGGTGATACTGGAAGAGCAGCCTGATCGGTCGCTGGTTTTCATTTATCGGGATACTACAGAGTTCACCACAAGTGCTGACTTCATCGATGTGGGCACTGTCTCGAACGAAGCAACGATCAACCCTGAGCTTGATGTGATCAATAACACCAACTCAGAGATGGAGGTGCCATTTTCCCGGTCATTCACATTTGAGTTCAATGCTGTGGAGGGGGAGGAGATCGACTCCATATTTTTTAGCGGCGGATCGTTTGTGCTGGAACTGAGTTCTCGATTTAGGTCGGATTTGGCATATCGGATTACCGTTGAGGAAACCAGAAATGTTGCCACCAATCAACCCGTTGTTTTTGATAGCCGAATCAGGTTTAGCAACATTCTACCCATTGTGGCACGAAGCACCCGAGAACTGGATGGGCTAAAAACTATACTCAATCGAGGTACAACAGGGAATGTTTTCAACCTGCAATTTGACGGTACGCTCATTCTCCAGCCGGGCCAGACGGCTGATCCAAGTGATTTTGTCAACTTCAGCCTTACCTTCCGCAATCCTGAGTTTGATCTGCTTTATGGCAAGTTTGGTCGCAAGGAGGTATCTATCGAAAATACCGTAGTGGAGTTCAATTTTTTTGAGGAATTGGGAAGTCAGGGTTTCGAATTTGAAAATGCACAAATCAAGTTTGGCTTTGAAAACGGCTATGGTATTCCGATAGGTCTCGATCTATCGCAAATGTCTGTACTGACACTGGACGGAGACTCCATTCCTCTCACAGGAGAAGTGAGTGATGATTTTCAGCTGGTTGACCCTGCGCCATTGGAGCCCC
Source organism: Cyclobacteriaceae bacterium (assembly GCA_965229505.1). GTDB lineage: Bacteria > Bacteroidota > Bacteroidia > Cytophagales > Cyclobacteriaceae > UBA6059. The sequence continues at coordinate 1,593,712 of OZ245881.1, read as the reverse complement.
TCGGGGAGGTTGCGGTCTCAGAGATTCTGATTCGCCCCAGCAACTCCAATATTTCAGAAATGGTGAATGCCACGCCGAAGCAGTTTAACCTCAACTTAAGTGCCGTTTCTAATCCGTTTGATACTACCCAAACCAATTTCTACAGAGAGAGCAGCAAGATAAATGCCTACTTCGAGCTGAATATCCCTTTGGACATTCGGGTACGAGAGCTAACCAAAACGATTGACTACAAACTCGACAGCCTAGATTTTGATGAGGCGGATTCTCTATATCTGAGGTTTTTTACAGTCAATGCTCTTCCGGTGGGGGCCAGTTTTGACATTGAGATACTCAATAGCGACAGTGTAGTGGTACAGCGACAAACTGATGTAGCATTCGCTGAAGCACCTCGGTTTGGTTCGGTCGGATTGATCGGCGGGGCTACTACCGCCATATCGGAAGTGGGCCTTGGTGCGGAGACGATCGCAGCATTGCAGACGGGTATCAAGATCTATATCACGATCAACGTCAATAGCTCAGGATTAGCAAGTCAGCAATATGTTACCATTTTCACCACCAGTTCGATAGAACTGCAGGTTGCGCTCAGAGGCAGTTTTAGAATCAAACTATGAAGCGGGTACTCGCCATCGGACTATTGCTGCACGTCCTTGGGACTGCTACCCTTCTGGCACAGACGGGCGCATCCCTCTACCATCTAGGAGATCGACTGATACAGTCCAACTTTGAGAACCCGGCGCTGATGCCTACCGGAAAATACTTCGTCGGTGTACCCGTACTATCAGGTGTCAGGCTCAATTACATCAATGAGCTATCCTATGATGAAGCGATTATCGTCAATGAAGACGGAGAGCGAGAGCTCAATATTGATCGGGTGATCAGTAACCTGAATGACGACACCTTTATCTACTCCAGCGGTGAAGCGACGCTTGCCTACCTGGGGGTAAATACCAAGAAGGGTAGCGGTATCACGGCATACATACAGGAAAAGGCCCTCTCCTCTGTCAATTTACCAAAAAGCGTCGTAGAGTTCGCCTGGTATGGCAATACCTATCTTCAGGACAAGCCCCTAGCGCTGAGTGGCCTAAAGTCTGATAATCGTTACTACCGGGAATATGGTCTGGGCTACATGCAACCGATAAATGCACAGTGGCGAGTTGGCGGCAGATTCAAAATCTACCAGGGGCTGATGAATGCGAGTACAGATGGAGATTTTGAGGGAAGCGTACAAACGAATCCTGACAACTTTACGCTTAATTTCCGCCTCCAGAACGCACGCCTTCATACAGCAGGCCTTGAAGCAAGTGGAGGCTATTTCTTCCTCAATGGCAATTTTGGTTTTGGCGCAGACCTGGGCGTGGACTGGCGACCCGATGATAAGCTCAACATCAATGCAGCCATTCGCGATATAGGCGGGATCCGGTGGCGGTCTAACACCACCATCTATGGCATCACGGACGTCAATCTGGAATATCGCGGAGTATCATTCGAGACTGTCAATGACCTGATCGAGGAGGTGCAAGACTCACTGCTCGACAAGTTTGTGGATTTTGAAGAGGTCAAGCCCTTTACCACCACTATGAACGCCTCGCTGCTGGTCAACGGCTCCTATCGACTCTGGGAAGAGGGCGCATTTCATGCCACTATGAGCAATACGATTGTGTTGGATAAGGTTCGGACCATGCTGTCGCTCGGCTATGTCCATGATTTTGCTTCCGCCTTCTCCCTATCGGGAACGGTCACGAAGCTACCGCAGCAGTTCTTCAACTTCGGGCTGGCTGCCAGAGTAGAGGCCGGTCCTGCTCAGTTCTATGTGGGTACGGACAAGGTCTTTGGCAACTACAATCTCACGAGCGTCGAAGCGCTTAACCTTAGGTTTGGAGTGAACCTGATTTTTGGAGAGCAGAGAGGTGAAGACAGAGGCCTATCGGAAAAACCGGCCAGAGTCAAAGCCGCTAAGTCGAAGGAAAAACCTTACAAAGCACCTAAGCACAAAGACCATCCGAATCGGGGGGTATCAAAGCCGAAAGTCAAAGGCAGTGATGGTATCTACACCATTACCAGCAAGCAAAAGAAAGTGAAGCGTCCGAAGCGAAAGCGCATCAAAGAAGGCGGCAACCGAGGTAAGAACAAGCTGTATAAGCCTAAGAAGGCTAAGAAGAGGAAGAAGAAAAACTGACAAATCAATCAGTTATTGAAGACCACATATTAGCTTTATTAATAAGCAGTATTTGTATAAAGCCGTGCAGTACTCTAACTTTCAATAACAGGTATAGCGAGTGGCCTATGAAACTAACAATCGATATTGAAGATGCTAAATTTGACACTTTGAAAAACTTTCTTCAAACTCTTGATTATGTATCTATCGAGCCTAGTGATGAGATTCCTGCTTGGCAGAAAGAAGAAGTTATGCGACGAAAGGCACTAAATGAAGAGGGTAAGATGGTCGCCAGACCATGGTCAGAGGCACGCAAGGAAGTATTCAAGAAATGACATATGAGCTTTCAATAGCTCAAATAGCCGAGGAAGATATTCATGAGGCCTTTCTTTGGTAGGAAGATCAACAACAGGGTCTAGGTCGCAAGTTGGAGCAGGAGTTTGGTCAGGCTATTGATAGTATTCGCAGCAATCCATTAAAGACTCAAATAAGATATAGAGAGATTAGAGTATTTTTTCTCCCAACCTTTCCTTTTGGGATACATTTTGAAGTCAACCAAAATGAAATTCTGATTTTGGCTTTTTTCCATACTTCAAGAGATACGAAGACTTGGAATAGGTTACTCTAAAATCGTGAGAACCAATTCGACTACCCAAAAGTCTTCGTGAACACTCCTCCCAGCGAACACCTCAATATTGAATTTCTTGAGGTTGAGCCCTTTAACAGTACACTCCCTGATCCGGATTGCCTAGGCTGAAAGTAAACAAAGTATAAAACGAATTTACCAAGAGCGCTTCAACTTGTTGTCATGAAAAAATTATCGACGATGAGGAGGTTGGAAAAGGTTTTGCGAGTTCTTAGAGCAATTGTGATGTTGGTAAAAGAAGTAATCGATGTGATTCATAAATGGCAATGACCATTCATTACCCAAAAATCTCGGAAAACACTCCCCCCAATTTATTAGTAGCGAATACCTCAATATCGAACTTCTTGAGGTCAAGTCCTTTGATGTTGTAGCCGGAGACTATGATTTTGTTGAAGCCGAGCTTTTCTGCTTCTGCGATGCGATTTTCAAGGCGGTTGATGGCTCTGATCTCACCTCCCAGCCCTACCTCTGCTGCAAAACAGGTTTTGTCTGGAATGGGGATTTCCTGGTAAGACGAGATAATCGCTGCACAGATGGCCAGGTCTATGGCAGGATCATCGATTCGCAAGCCACCGGCAAGATTGATGAATACATCCTGAGTGTTGAGGCGCATGCCACCCCGCTTTTCAAGTACGGCCAGGAGCATGTTGAGGCGCTTGATATCAAAGCCTGTCGAGCTGCGTTGTGGGGTGCCGTAGGTGGCCGGGCTCACCAGCGCCTGCACTTCGATGAGTAGCGGTCGATTACCCTCCAAGGTAGAGGAGATGGCTACACCACTGAGATCCTCTTCCCTTTGACTGATCAATATTTCACTCGGGTTGGTGACCTGCCTGAGGCCCGTGCCTCGCATCTCATAGATGCCTAGTTCTGAAGTAGATCCAAACCGATTTTTGTGAGTGCGTAATATGCGATAAACGAGGTGACGATCTCCTTCAAACTGTAGGACTGTATCCACCATATGCTCCAGCACTTTTGGTCCGGCCAGAGAACCTTCTTTGGTGATATGACCGATCAAAAAGATCGGAGTACCGGAGGACTTGGCAAACTGCATTAAGGCATTGGCACATTCTCTCACTTGTGAAATACTACCCGCAATGCTCTCGATGCTCTCAGTACGCAGTGTCTGTATAGAGTCGATCACCAGGATATCCGGTTGTAGTGCTTCTATCTGGTGGAAGACCGCCTCCAGGGAGATTTCTGATAAGATGTAGCAGGTCTCTGTCTTGATGCCAATGCGCTCAGCGCGAAGCTTGATCTGACTTTCTGACTCTTCACCAGAGACATAGAGCACCTTGAGCTGCGGTAGGTTGAGCGCTACCTGTAGCATCAGCGTAGACTTGCCAATGCCCGGTTCGCCCCCGATCAGCACCAATGACCCGGGCACCAAACCACCTCCTAAGACACGATCGAGCTCACCATCATTGAGCGATACTCGCTTCTGAGATTTAATTTTGACTTCATGAACAGGTACGGGCTTGTTGGGAGTGGTTGGAGGAGGAGCGCTACCTTTCCATACCTTTTTCGTATCGTTGGCCAGTTCCTCAGTATAGGTGTTCCATTCTCCACATGAGGGGCATTTGCCCTGCCACTTGGGGGAGTTGGCGCCACAGCTTTGACAGATAAATACCGTTTTGGTTTTAGCCAATTGGATTGTTTTTGACTAGTCGTCGGACGAGTGTTATACTTTCGAACTGCGAATGAATGAGAAGCTTAGTACCCTCGTGCAATACTCGTCCGACGACTAGGTTCTAGTGAGCTAAAATAGAGCAAATCGGTTACAATACGTTCGCGCCGAGCTTGGCAGTCACATCATTTTTATAGTTGCGGCCAATGGGAATATGGTGCTTGCCCATCTCAATATCCGTCGCGGTAAAAGCTTCTACTTTGTCTATGGCTGCTATGAAGCTGCGGTGTACCCGGATAAACTGATTTTCAGGGAGCTTGTGCTCCAGATAACTGATCTGCTGATGGGTAATAATCTCCTTCTCCGGGGTGACTACTTTCACATAGTCTTTCAGACTTTCGATATAGAGAATATCCGTCAATCTGATCTTGACCATTTTCTTGTCTACCTTGAAGTAAACGAATGGGTCATCAGAGGAGAATTTTACTGTGGGCTCTGTGACCACATTGGTTTCGGGCACGATCTTTCCTACGGCCTTCAAAAAGCGATCAAAAGCGATCGGCTTGAGGAGGTAGTCCACTGCTTCCAACTCGAAACCATCAAGCGCATATTCCCGGTAGGCGGTCGTGAAAATAATCCTCGGAGGGTGGGTCAGCGTCTTGACAAACTCCAGACCGGTGAGCCGGGGCATCTGTATGTCCAGAAAGATCAAGTCCACCTGCTCGTGCTGAAGATATTCGAATGCCTTGACAGCATTGTTGAATGTGGTGCTGAGGGTGAGCCTGTCGATACGGCTGATGTAAGACTCCAATACTTCGATGGCCAATGGCTCATCATCGATCACAAGGCATTTCAGTTCCATATCAATGATTTATTGGGATATCAAGTATTACCAAATACGTATCCTGCTCGTCAAGGATTTGTAAACGATAGTCTTCACCGTATAGCAGTTCCAGCCTTCGCTTGACATTTTTATGTCCTATGCCATTATCACCATTGGCGTGTGAGGGGGTATAGTCACCCTTGCTGTTTTCCAGTTTGAGCTTCATCCGACCCTGCCCTATACCGATAGTCGCACTTACCCATGAGGTTTCCAATTCCTCACTCACCCCATGTTTGAAAGCATTTTCGAAGAATGGCAGCAGTAGTAGTGGCGGTATCTTTTTGTCGGCTATTTCTCCATGCAGGCTAAGATTGAAATCGAGTCGATCACCAAAGCGCATCTTCTCGATCTCCACGTAGTTTTCTATGAATTTGATCTCTTTGCCCAGGCCGATGCGCGGCACATTGCACTCATAGAGCATATAGTTGATAAGGTCAGAGATCTTGAGCACCATGGCCGGAGCGGTATCTGCCTTTTTGAGCGTCAGGGCATAGAGATTGTTGAGCGTGTTGAACAGGAAATGCGGATGGATCTGCGTCTTGAGCAGTTTTAGTTCGGCTTCCAGCTTCTGACTACTCAGTTCCTGCTGAGTCTGGCGACTTTTGTACCAGTACTTGAGCATCTTGATCGCTACCGCAAAAAACACGACTGGATACACCCCCACCAGTCCCTTGATGATTTTGATGGGGATAAACAACGGATAATTTTGCCCGGTAGGGTGGAACATGGGGTATTCCACATAGTAGGTGATAAAGCGCTGAAGCACACCAGCCACTGTAGCGGACACTACAAACCAGATAGCAAAAGAAATATAGCGCTCCTTGAGTAAGAAACGAGGCAGTAGAAAATAGAGCGCGAAGTAGGTCGTGATGATTTTTACCGGGAGGTAGATCAACTCTTTTATGAATGCATGTCTAAAATTCTCGTCATAGGCTCCATAAAGAATGCCATAGAATAGCAGATACAAACCCCAGAAAATGACGTGCTGAACCCAGCGTGTTTTTGGAAATATGTTTTTGTCCAGGGTGATCACAAGACAAAGATACGCTGGCAGCCATTGGTCGTTGGTGGGAATGGTAGTTTTACGCCCAATTGCAGCTTGATGCCTATGGGATGCTAAGTGCTACCACCTAACGCCATATCGACAAGAAAAGGGTCAGGACTAAAAGCTGATCCTACCGGAAAAACCGCTTATAGATCGGTATACGGTACGTAAACTGTCCGTATAACACTGGCCAAAAGAGAAGGTCCGTTAACCAGGTACCGGTACTGAATTCTATAGCATCAATGATAGCCGATCCTGCACCCGATTGTTCAATTCTATGTCGGTGTGTCCATCGCTTGAGGAAGAAGGGAAGCTTCACACCTTCATCGATAAACTGCAAGTGCTCCTCTCCAGTCTCATCAGCGGTGATCAGGCTTTCCCACGTTTGCCTGAAGAGTAGAAAATTGAGCTCCAGTGATACCACATCACCTTTATGGCAACCATCAAACCGCAACAACTTCACAGGAGGGAATGGTGGGTTTAAGGACAAAAACAGTTTTTCAGTAAAACCTTCCGTCACTTGCTGCCAGGACTGATTCACGGTAGTGGAAATGGTGAGCTTCATATCTCCTCACCGAACGCTTTTCGTCCAGATTTGTTTGAACGGGTCGGCCTAGGAAGATTACCTAATTATCCTCCTATTTAGCAATAACTGATAAATAACATTTTCAAAAAGTTGTGACAAAACACTGACGTTACTATGTTTATTTTTTCACCAACCTCCTCATAGCATGAAGTGCTTTTTTTTACATTCTCTGGTTTTTGTTTTCGCAACTAGCATTGCCACGGCACAGGACATTATCAAGTTTGGTAAAGTAGATGATGACCTGGTTAGCATGCAATCATATGAAAATGACCCCTCTGCTGAGGCTGTTATTATCCAGGACATAGGCGACTCTAAGTTTATTTACGATCAAAATAAGAATAGCTTCAGACTACAATTTGAGCGTCACACGATCATAAAAATAATAACCAAAGATGGTTATGACTGGGCTGATCATGAGATTGAGCTTTATCAGGATGGTGCTGATAAGGAGGAAGTTTTTACGTTGAAAGGCAACACTTACAATCTGGAAAATGGGAAAGTAGAAAAGACCAAACTTGATAAGAAATCGATATTCTATGAGAACAGAAATGATTTCTGGGACGTCCTGAAGTTTACAATGCCCAATGTCAAGGAAGGCTCAGTTATCGAATTTACCTATACTGTGATGTCAGATTTCTTTTTCAATCTCCAGCCCTGGCAGTTTCAATATGATATCCCGGTAGTCTACAGCGAATACAATACAGCCATACCACAGTATTTCACTTTTAGAAAGATTACCCAGGGTTATCACCCCATGAGCCTAAATGAAGAAAAACAGATTCCTAAGAGTATTGTTTTTCGGTCATTTGAAAGATCTAATGTTGGTAATCGCGAGTCATCTTCCAATAGCAACGAGGTGCGCTATGTCGATTTCACTACTCAGCTGATAGCTACGTCCGTACCTGCCATGCGCGATGAAGCTTATGTTAGCTCCATGGATAACTATGTAACTAAAATAGACTTTGAATTACAGTCTACCCAATTTCCAGGTGGCGAGTACAAAGACTATCGCAACACGTGGGGCACTCTCAACAAAAAACTCCTGGAAACACGGCGTTTTGGATTGCAGGTTAAGCACGCGCGCTTCACAAAAAATGATATAGGCGAGGTATCAGGGACGCCCGAAGAGAAAATAGCTAAGGTCTACGAGTTTGTAAAAAAGAACGTGAAGTGGAATCGCTTTAACAGTATATACGCGACGTTCGATACGGAGAAGGCCTACAGAGAAGGGGAAGGTTCGGTTGCCGATATTAACCTGTTGCTGACCGCAATGCTTCGAGACCAGGATCTTCAAGCCGACCCTGTATTGATAAGCACCCGTGACAATGGACTGATAAGAGAGAGTTATTCTATCACAGGCCAGTTCAACTACGTGATAGTAGCTGTGAAATTGGAAGATAGGATTATACTTCTGGATGCTACTAATAGCACGACACCTATTGGCTTTCTGCAGGAGAAATGTCTAAATACAAAAGGTTGGGCGGTCTCTGATGGAGGGGGGTATTGGGTTGATTTGTCTCCTGGACTGGGATACAAAAAATCTGTCTCTACTCAGCTAACGCTAAAAGAAGACGGCAGCATGGTTGGCGCGTTGAAGCTATCCAGTGATGATTATGCTTCTTTCAAGAGCCGCCAAGAGATACTCCAGGATGGAGAGGACAAGTATGTTGAGCAGTTTACTAAAGAGAACAGCTGGCTCAAAGTAGGGGGCCACTCCTTTGAAAACGCAGGGGATATTTCGAGCCCACTCGTAGAGAACTATGATGTGGAGGTAGTGGAGATGATCAATAGTACTGGAGACCTGATTTTTTTCAACCCAATGATCGCTGAAAGAGTCTCAGAAAACCCCTTCAAAGCAGAGCAACGGATATATCCTGTTGATTTCACCTACCCACGAAGTTCAGTATACAGTTTGAGTCTTAAGATACCGGAGGGCTATGAAGTAGATGAGATTCCCGAGGCGGTTTCTATGGCATTGCCTGACGGGAAAGGCTCATTTACCTACAGTGTCAGTGCTATTGGTGGAGAACTGAAAGTGATCAGCATGCTCAAGCTCAAAGAATACTTTTACCTATCGAGTGACTACCCCTATCTGCGAGAGTTCTTTGGCAATATTGTGGCGAAGCATGGCGAGCAGGTGGTATTGAAGAAGAAGGTGTAGTTATGAACACTAGATATTTTCTCATAGTATTCTTTTGGTCTTTGTGCCAATCTAGTTTCTCACAAGAAGTGCTGAAATTTGGAAAGGTCAGCAAAGATCATATCGCGGACCAGAGATTTTTGGAATATGCGGGAGAATCAGCGGTGGTGTTGCAAGATGTTGGCAGCTCCACGTTTGTTTTTGATCAGACTAACGGATTCCGTCTTCATTTCAAAAAACACATGATTATAAAAGTTTTGTCAGAAGAGGGTTACAGTTGGGCAGATGGTGAAGTGCTACTATATCAGGATAATGACAGCAAAGAATTCATTCAATCACTGAAGGGTTACACTTATAATCTTCAAGATGGAAAGTTGATAAAAAGTAAGCTTTCTAATGACGCGGTATTCACCGAACAAAGAAATGATTATTGGGATGCGCAAAAGTTTTCAATGCCGAATGTCAAGGTTGGTTCGATTATCGAAATAAGCTATACAATAGTCTCAGATTTTCTTTTCAATCTACGATCATGGCAGTTTCAATATGATATTCCCAGCATGTACAGCTCATATACGACAATCATACCGGAATACTTTGACTATAAGCTCGTTACGCAAGGGTATCATCAGATTGAAAGCACACCTCCAACAAGCAGAACTAAACACGTAGAATTTGCTCCCGGATTAGGGAGAGCGAAGATTTCTGTTCGATCGCGACCTACCGTAGTTAAAGCTGCTCCAATATCAAAGCTTGACTATATCGAGATCGAGCAGGAGTTTAAGGCACGCAACATAAACGCTATGCGTACGGAAGCTTTTTCTCTTCCAGTGATCAATTACGTCACAAAAATCATGTTTGAGTTGGAGACTACTAGCTTTCCTGGAGAGCCGATCCAGGAGTACCGAACATCCTGGGGGAATCTTAATAAGCGATTTTTAGATAGCGAATACTTTTGTAAGTCTCTGGATCAAATCAATTTTCTTAAGAATGAGATTGATGAAATAAAGGCACGGCATCATACAGTGCAGGACCAAATTGCTGCAGCCTACAAGCTCGTCACTTACCAAGTCAAGTGGAATGGCTTTTATTCAAAGTATGTAGATACAAGTTTAAAGAGGGCGTACGATGAAAGATCTGGAAGTATAGCGGATATCAACCTACTGATGACCGCATTGCTTCGAGAACTGGGTATGTCCTCAGACCCAGTGTTGGTCAGCACACGCGAAAACGGTATCGTTCGAGAGAATTACCCAGTTTCCAGACAATTCAATTATGTTGTATGTGCCGTGGATACTGAGAAGGGCACAATGTTGATAGACGCTGCTGATCGTTCTGCTCCGTTAGGGTTTCTGCCGGAAAAGTGTCTGAATGGTCGCGGCTGGCGTGTCACTGAAGAAGGGGGCACTTGGATAAATCTGACACCCGATAGAGGATGGAGACAGGGAAAGGAGTTGATGATGGTCTTGAATACAGATTTGACGCTGGAGGGGACACACAAAGCATCTAGTGAAAACTATGCCTCTTTTGATCACCGACGAAGTATTCAGTTAGAGGGAGAGGATGATTTCATTGAGAAAATTAAAGGGCAGATGGACGATTGGTCAATTGTGAACTCTACCATAAGCAATAGCCAAAACATGTCGGAACCATTGATCGAGGAATATGAAGTACAAAGAAAATTGGATGAGGTTAATGGTCTTATTTTCTTTAGTCCCATCATGAATGATGACTTCAATGAAAACCCTTTCAAGTCTGAAGACCGGCTTTATCCTGTCGATTTTTCATTTCCGAGATTCAACTACTATAGTCTTACGCTAAAGATTGACGAAGGCTTTATGATTGATGAAATGCCCGAGCCCCTGTCGATAGGAATGCCAGGCGGTAAGGCTGTTTTTACGTACAATCTGGTCACTAATGAAAATGAAATCAAAGTGACAAGCATATTAAACATTAGGAAGCATCTATTCCTACCTGAAGAATATGCTGGTCTTAGGGAGTTTTTCGGCCAGCTTGTTGCCAAGCAGAACGAGCAGATAGTGCTAAAAAGAAAAACATGAAGCTATGTAGAGCTATAAAAGTTGCATTAACCCTTTGCATGATCAGCAATTTGGCGTTAGCCCAGGAATGGGCTGTAGCAAACATCTCTGAGGACCTAAGAGAAGATGTAAACTATGTGATCAGAAATGATGAAGTCTATTTTGAAGTGCTTTCGCCGGGTAAGGGAGTCCTAAAAACGACGAACATTATCACCTTACTCAACAGCAAGGCTAAGAAACAAGCGTTTGTAACAGTCTACTATGACAAACTTCGGTCCGTAGGCAAACTTAAAGTGTTGGTCTTCGATAAAAACGGAAACGAAATTGACAGAGTCAATAAAAACGATTTCATGGATGCGGCACAGTTTGACGGGTTCTCTCTATACTCTGACAATAGGCTCTTATATCATGATTTTAGCAAGTATGACTACCCCTTCACTCTTCAAATCGAATACGAGCATAATCTGGATGGCCTGATGTTCTACCCCTCCAATTACTTTCGGTCACCAGAGGCCAGTGTTGAACAGTCTGTTTTTACAGTAGTGATGCCAGGCGACATGGAGTTGAGGTATCGCACCCACATGATGCCAGAACCTAAGCTGAGTATGGTGAGCGGAGGCAAAAAGTATTATTGGGAAATGAAGAACAAACGTCCCATCAAGCGAGAGCCATTTGGCCCCTCATATGAAGAGCTCATTCCACACGTCTTACTCTCGCCTCGTCAATTTGAAATAGAAGGATATACCGGCGACATGTCAACCTGGGAAGACTTTGGTGTCTTTCAAAACAAGCTTTTCGAGGGCCTGGATGACATTCCATCAGCGACAGTCGCCAAGATTCGAGGGCTCACTCAAGAATTAACAGATGATAAAGAAAAAATCAGGATAGTTTACGAGTACCTACAGGAGAATTTCAGGTATGTAAGTATACAACTAGGGATCGGTGGCTGGAGACCATTCAGCCCTGCCTATGTCAGCCAGTATGGATATGGGGATTGTAAGGCGCTGACCTATTATACCAAGACGCTACTTGACCGGATTGGGATCACATCTCATTATACACTTATTAGCGCAGGCGGTAAGCGACCACTTTTTGATGATTTTGCTACCTCACGATTCAACCATGTAATACTCACCGTTCCGAATAAAGGTGACACTGTTTGGTTGGAGTGCACAAGTCAGACCGCACCGATGGGATATATGGGGACGTTCACTGGTGACCGTCAGGCGCTTATGATCACCGAGCGTGGAGGTCAACTGATTAAGACACCAACGTACAGAGCTGCAGATAACCAAGCAACCCGAGTGGCCCATGTCAGGATTGACGATGAGGGCAATGCGTCCGTACAGTCGACTACAGATTATGAGGGGTTGAGGTACGAGAAGGATGGCCTGTCATTTGTGCTCAACGACGGTCAGGAGCAGCAGAAAGATTGGCTCTACGACAATGTAGATATCCCGAATTTTTCAATAAGCGACTTTGCTTTAGTACAGCCTGACAGGCATAGCGCAAGGGCCCGGATATCTCTGGATTTGGAGGTCAAAAATATTGGAAGTAGAGGCGGATCCAGGCTTTTTTTTGAACCCAACTTAATGAATAAGGTCAAAAACATACCTGATGATCTGGAAGAAAGAGAGACGGATGTGATCCTTAGCATGAGCTATGAAGACACGGATACGATCTACTATTACTTTCCTACCGGAATGTACCCAGAGGTTGTCCCTCAGGCTGTTCAAGTAGAGACCTCATTTGGTGAGTACCATAGTGAAGTTCATCATGATGCGGACAAGATCATGTATGTACGACGACTAAAGGTCAATTCCGGTAGGTACGCTAAGGAGGTTTACAATGAGCTTTACGAATTTTATAATACCGTATCCAAAGCCGACCGCAGCAAAATGGTGCTTAAATCATCAACTTAAAGAGTGGGCACTACTGCCCCTTCTTCCTGATCTCCTTGTCCAGTTCTGGTAAGACATACTCTGAGAAGATATTGTCCTCAGCCATCACCGCTTCTATCTCCTCGGTAGTTCGTGGTGCTTGCCATGATAGCAACTCATAGCCATCCTCGGTGATCAAGATGTCGTCCTCGATGCGAACACCGATACCCCACCACTTCTTATCACAGTCACTTCCCTCAGGAATGTAGATACCCGGCTCTACGGTTAGTAGCATGTTGGGCGCGAACTCCTCATAGTTGCCAGGGTCATGGACGTCAAGCCCGATGTGGTGCGAGACGCCATGGGGGAAGTAGTTGTGCTCTGCATCAGGGCTGTCGATGATACCCAGTTCGTAAAGGCCCTGATTGGCGACATCACGACAGATCTTCGTATTTTCTCTGATCATATTGCCGGGCTTACAGTTCTTGAAGGCTTCTTCTTGTGCTTTGTAGACCAGATCGTAGATGGCTTTTTGTTCTTTGGTGAACTTTCCATTCGCAGGTATCGTGCGTGTGATATCTGCGGTGTAACCTCTGTACTCCGCACCCAGATCCATGAGCACTAAGTCCTTGCCCAGCTCCAGTTTATCATTCTTGATATAGTGGAGCGTGCAGCCATTGTTACCCGCACCCACTATAGAGGGGTAGCCTTCATATTCCGCACCATATTTTTTGAAGACGAACTCATGGATACCCTGCACTTCCGTCTCTGACATACCCGGTCGCATGGCCTTCATTACCTCCCGCTGACCAATACAGGAGATGGTCACCGCCTTGCGCAGCAAATCCACTTCGGCCTCAGTCTTGACCTCTCTGAGGGTGGCCATGTATTTTTCCAAAGTAGTTACATCGAGGCGAGGATTGGGTTGCGGTAGCTCATCGATCAGTAGCTCGCGCTCCTCGGGAGACTTTGCCACCAGTATAGCTTTGATCTTCTCGTTCGTCTCAAACTCCGGGAAGCTATTGACGACCTGACGAAGAATCTGATTGGCCTGTGGATTCTTCAGAAAATCATCGGACTTGATGTAGTCATACATTTTATACTTGTCGGCATTGAAGTCGACAGGGTACTCCGCCTTGTATTTGAACTGAAGTATGAGATCATACAGATCCGCGTCATTATTGGGATCATCTCTTACATCATCTTTGAAGTCATAAAAGAATATCTTGTCATATCCCGAAAGGTCTATCGAGAAATCCTTGAACTGGGTAGCGTCATAGGCTGTGGTGAAACCCAGCACTTGCTTTGCACCTTCCGGCCCCAGCCTTGGGCCATCATATAGCTCGCGTCTGGCATTTCTCCGTTGTGTGAAGATGATCTCGTTGAACTCACCATCAGGCCCTTCCTGTGGATCGCTGAAAAGAAAGAATACAGACCCGGGTTCTTTGTACCCTGTGAGGTAGTAGAAGTTGGGGCTCTGGTGGTAAATGAAATCCACATCATTTGCTCTGTTGCGAATAGGTGCGGCGAAGAATACCGCTACAGAGTTGTCCGGCATGAGCTTTCTCAGCTCTTCTCTTCTCTCTTTGTGGAAGTCGGTATTGAGATAGTCCGAGGGGTAGTCTTGCGCTACCGCAATAGCTGTCGAAATCGTGAGTAGTAGTACGAGCAAATTTTTCATGGGTCTAAAATAGTCAAGGAATTACGAATCTGATTGCACATTGGTATCAATGGCAAACCTGTAGCGACTTGGGCTGTATATGAAGATATTACTACACGTCAATTAACCTATGGCCAATTTATCTACCCCACACCCTGCGCGATGGTAGCATCAGCCACCTTCACAAAACCAGCAATGTTGGCGCCCTTCACATAGTTGATGTAGCCCTTAGACTCCCGGCCATATTCTACGCATTGACTGTGGATGGATTGCATGATGTTCTTGAGTCGGTCTTCCACCTCTTCTGCTGACCAGGCCAGCCGTAGGCTGTTCTGAGACATCTCTAACCCGGATACCGCTACACCTCCTGCATTGGCAGCCTTGCTCGGTGCATAGAGGATTTTTGCATCCAGAAAGGTCTTGATTGCTTCCAGGTTGCTGGGCATGTTGGCCCCTTCTCCCACAGCAATACATCCATTCTTGATTAACTGCTTGGCCTCTTCACCGTTGATCTCGTTCTGAGTGGCCGAGGGAAATGCCACGTCACAGTCTTCCGACCATGGACGCTTGCCCTCATGGTACTGCGCATTTTTGAATTTATCCGCATACTCGCTAATCCTGCCCCTTCTCTGATTTTTCAGTTCCTTGATGAAATCAAGTTTTTCTTCATCTATGCCATCAGGGTCATAGATATACCCTCCTGAGTCGGACATGGTATGCACGCTACCCCCAAGCTGTTGAACTTTCTCTACGGTGTACTGGGCAACATTGCCGGATCCGCTGACAATGCATTTTTTCCCTTTGATAGAGTCACCTTTTTCATTGAACATATTCTCTACGAAATAGGCGCATCCGTACCCGGTCGCCTCTGTTCTGATAAGGCTACCGCCAAATGGAATAGGCTTACCCGTGAGGATACCTGTAAATTCATTTTGCAGTCGCTTGTACTGACCGAATAGATAGCCAATCTCTCGCCCTCCAACACCAATATCGCCTGCCGGCACATCAGTGTTTGAGCCTATATATTTAGAGAGCTCCGTCATAAACGATTGACAAAAGCGCATCACTTCACCGTCTGACTTTCCTTTGGGGTTGAAGTTGGCTCCTCCTTTGCCACCGCCCATGGGCAGAGTGGTCAGGCTGTTTTTAAAAATTTGTTCAAAGGCGAGAAACTTAAGCACCCCTTCATTCACGGTAGGGTGAAACCTCAAGCCACCCTTGTAGGGACCAATCGCATTATTGAATTGGATACGATAGCCGCGATTGATTTGGGTGTCTCCCTTGTCATCTTGCCAACCCACCCGAAAGGAGATCACACGATCAGGCTCGGTCAACCGCTCCATCACCTTATGGTCGAGGTAAGTCTGATGATCTAGCAGGAAGGGTGCGATAGAGCCTACAAACTCTTCGACAGCTTGATGAAATTCCGGCTGTCCGGGATTGCGCTCCCGCAGGCCGTCCATAAATTCGGATACGTAGGATTGTGGTTTCATATATTGGGTTAAGTTGCTTCGAAACAATTTACAAAGATTGGCCTCATATGCCAAAGGACAAGGCGAGGACAGACGAGTCGGAGCTACCGCAATAGTTGAATCCAGCCGTTGCAGTCACCATCAGGCAATGCGAGGCGATAGAAATACGTGTCCGCAGGTAAATCATCACCGCTCCAGGTATTGGTATAGTTGGACGATTCTAATACCAGCTTACCGGTACGGTCAGCAATTTGCAAAGGGTAGGATTGTTCGCTGATTATTTCAAAAAAATCATTTTTGCTATCCCCGTTAGGCGAGAAAGCATTGGGGATAAAGAAGCTTTTGTGATTGATCTGCAGAGACTGCTCAACAATGCACCGCTCTTCTATCAACAGGTTGACAGTATACAGACCATTTTCTTCATAGGTATGAACCGGGTTGACCTCCGAGGACTGGTTGCCGTCACCAAAGTCCCAGAGGAAAGGCAGCTGACTATCGGTACTGTTGGTGAATTGATACCTGGTCTCACTTGTGCATGACTCTAATACAGTCACAGAGATGCACTCCTGGACCAGGGGAATTGCGGTAATAGTCACTGTAGTATCTATCACACAGCCCTGATCAGAAGTAATGCCTACGGTGAATTCAGTGGTCTCATTCAATGTGGCTATCGGGTTGGGGATATTCGGATCATCAAGGTTTTCGGCCGGAGACCATTGATAGCTAACACCCCCCGTGGCGAAAAGTGGGTATTGATCACCAGCACAGACCGAGTCTTCAGCGATTAGTTGAATATCTACATCATATACCTGCACAGTCTTGGATGACGATGATACTCCAATACAGGTATTTTCATCGTATATCGTCAATGTAATCTCATAGGTGCCCGGGGTGTTATAAGTATGTGTGATCGTATCAATGTTCGTTGCTTCCTGATTATCACCAAACTCCCAATGGACCTGTTCTCCTCCTATACTTTGATTTACTAGCGAGACAGTCAGTGGTAAGCATCCGACGAGGTTATCTGCATCAAAGCGTGCATCTAGAGACGCAAGATCAAACTTGAAGGCAGCATTATTACAGCGTTCAACTACACCATTTGGTGTAAATATGGAACCGGTGTTGACTTGTGCATAAGCACCCGGGGTAGTTGGAAAATCATCGTCTAGCCCACCACAGGAACAGACAGATTGATACATGATACCTCGCTTGTCAAACCTGCTCGTACCTCCATCGACATGATCACCGTTCTGCGTATCTGTGGAACCAAAGTAAGTTGAGTAGAGTAGCTCAGACCCATCAGCAGAGAGCACCATAAGGTAAAAGTCGCTACCATCAGTTTGAGGATATAGCGCATCATTAGTCATCGGCATCCCAAAAGTATTCCCGTTGTTACTGCTATTCGCATTGTTGACGATACCTCCCCAGCCGCTGAGGAAGATATTCTCACATTCATTCGCGAGAAATGCGGTTGGAGAAATATTAGGTTCTCTATTGCCAGAACCGAAGACGAGCGAGAACAGGGTACTGTCCAGATCAGGAGACAGTTTATGTACAAACTGACCGCTGTTTGGTACATTGAAAGTGCCAGGCGTGATGGGATAGAACCCTCTGGTCTGTCCAAATGCATAGACATTTTGATCAGTATCAATGTCAATAAAGTAGGCCTGATCATAGCTCGTGGTACCGAGAAATGTGCTTTGGAGTATGCTGTCTCCGACAGCAACTATTTTGGTAATGAACCCATCAATGGAGCCCTTGTAAGAAGTATTGAGCGCTCCTGATGTGACTGGGAAATCACTACTCGTGGTGCCGCCACCAACCAACACATTATTCTCCTGATCAAGCTTGATGGAATAGGTCGCATCATCATTTGCACCGCCCAGGTAGGACGACCATCGCAGTTTCGATAGGTTGGTATTGAGACTGAAGACTATCGCATCCACATCCCCACCGCCAAACTCTGTCTGAAATCCTCCATCTGTTGGGAAGTCTTCACCATCAGTAAATGATGAAATATAGACGTTATCATTTTCGTCTATGATGATATCACCACGCTGATAGTCACCATAGTTTTGGATAAGTGGAGTGATATAGTCGCCGATTTCTCTCATTTTAAGAATGCCGTCATTTCCACCACTTCCAATGAGCGTCGACGCAACTAGCCTTCCATTAGGATCAAGTTTAGACACGAAAATATCTGAGCCATAATCCAATCTATCCCAAACTTCTATTGTATCCCCACCATTATGAGTTCTATCATAGGCATTAATACTTGTTGGATAGTTGGGACTTCCTGTCGTACCCATGATCAAAAGCTCATTGTTGTTATTTACCACCAAACTATGTGGTGCCTCTTCTGATAACCCACCAAGAAAGGTGGCGTAGAGTAAATTATGACCTACAGAATCATACTTTAGCAGCAAGATGTCTGTTTGGCCTCCGGCAAAATTTTCGCCGACTGTCGTAGGGAAGATAGATCCAAAGACTACACCTCCAGAGTAGAGGTTGCCGCTATCATCGAAACAAGCCGTATACCCGAAGTTATCAGAAATGGAACCAGAGAAGGTGGAAAAAATCAACTCGGGATCTATGATCAGTGGTTTGGATGCGTCATAGCCTTCTGGAAAATCAAAGGACATTACATTCTCATCAAGTCGATACCTGGCACTTACCGATGTATTTTGCTGATAAGCAATCGGTCTGTTCTCAGTTATCGTGCCCTGACCGGTGTTGAGGAAAAGGCACTCATCTTCGATGTGCATCCCCACCTGCCCCGAGTAAGCAAACCTGATCTGATCGGGATCAGCTCCTTCCCTAAGATTAAGGTCATACTTTAGACCTTTTTCTGAAGTGTAGAAATGTAGATCAATACCTTCATAGAGATTCTGGTAAGTGATCGTACTGTAAGCCCGACAGCCCTCCCCCCAGAGATTCGGATCATTACCAATATAATAATTGAATTTTGTGATGGTCTCACCAGACCTGGTCAGGCTTGCAGGATTGGCATTCTTGAAGCGCACTTTGAGGGTTGTGGGGCCGGCCTCAGTGGGTTTCGTTCGTTGGTTGACACTGCCGTGATGATGAGAAACATTTTGTTCATTAAAAGCATAAGTCAGCCCGCCCTGCTCGAAATAAAGCCTACCTCCGGGTATGTCGGCGGCATAAAGAACAGTTGCAGGCCATTGACCTTTGTTTTCTATGAATACCGCGTTGCTGAGCTTACTTGTTTCCGATAGGTCTACACTGGCTATCGCAAATGAGCTGAATGTCGACAGGAGGATCAGGAGTATGAAAAACTCCTTGCTTTTCGAGTTGATTAAAGATTTATTGTCGTGCAACATGATCCACTGATAAAAGTAAAGAAATGGGCACAAGCTCTTGCCTTAGCCTCTCTTTTTTGTTTATCATTTGACAACTTTTATACAGTTTGCGCATTAAGTAATGATAGGCGTCCCTTGGATTGTTAAAGGGTACAAAATTCCGAATATGAAAGCGATTAAATTTTGCCTCCTTGTGATGATAAGCGTGGTTGTGCTCAAGGCACAAGCGAGACAAACACAGCTGGATCGAGTGACAGAGGCTTTCAATACAGGAGATATTGTCACCGCTCAAAAGTTGATCGGAAAGGCGGTCACGCAAAAGGCATTTATGGCCAGCACCCGTGCATGGTTTGAGTATGGAAGAGTATACAAAGCTATCGCAACTGGTGTAGGTACCGAGAAGGTATTGATGAACGAGGATGCAGCCATGGAGGAGGCAATTAGTGGCTTCAACAAGGCCATTGAAATAGGCCCAAAGGGTGATACCTACTACAATCTGGCTCGCCAGAGTTTGTCGGCATTATGGGGTGAGTTTGTCAATCAGGGGGCGAATGCTTTTCAGGACAAACGGATGGAGGAGGCTATCGGGTACTTTGCCAAGGCCAAGAGGATCAAGCCCCAGGATACCACGGCCTACTTATATGCCGGGATCGCTGCTCAGTCACTTGAGCGATCAACGGAGGTGTTGGATAATTTTTCTAAGCTCGCCGAGCTCGGTGTAAACGATAGGGAGGTTTATAAAAGCCTTATTTATTACACACAAAAGCTTGGTCAGGACACCCTGAAGGCCATTTTACAAGCGCGGGAAAGGTTCCCCTCTGATAGTGATTTTCGAAGGCTGGAGATTAACCATCATGTCTATACCGGCAATGAAGACATGGCGATTTCGCTATTGCAAGGAGCCGTGGAACAAGACCCTGGCAATGCCGAGCTGCTGTTCAATTTGGGATACCTCAATGAGTCCCTGGGTCGACTACCGGAAGCTATCGCCGGATATAAACGAGCCATAGAGATCAACCCCCGATACTACGAGCCGAATTACAACGTGAGTGTGATCTATTACAATCAGGCCATCAGCACGCTGAATAAGATTGTAGAGCTCCTTGACGATGAATATGAGGCTAAGGCACCAGCACTCAGAGCCGAAGGCGAAGAAGGGCTCAAGTCTGCTCTACCTTTTGTCATACAGTGCACGGAGCTACGGCCCACCGCTCGAAGCAATTGGGAAACGCTAATTGTGATTTACGATAGGCTGGGAATGAAAGACCAAATGAAAGCAGCCCAGACCAAACTTAAAGGGTTGGCCAATTAGTCCCCAGTCTACGCCAGATGTAGCAGCAATAGCGCTATGAGTGCAGGCACAGCCTGTACATACAATATGCTCTTGCTGGCAGTAGCAGCGCCGTAGAGGCCTGCCACCAGCACACAACTTAGAAAAAAAGTGGCCACATGCACTGCCCATACCGGATCACTTATCAGAAATGACCATATGAGGCCAGCGGATAGGAATCCATTGTACAGACCCTGGTTAGCTGCCATGACCTTAGTCTTAGGGAACATGTCCTTCGAAAACTGGCGGAAGACCTTGGGCCCACGCCGTTCCCAGGCAAACATTTCGAACCATAGTATGTAAAGATGAAGGAAGGCTATGAAGCCGATAAAGATTTGAGCAGCGATTTTCATATGAGGAAATTACAAATTCTTTTCTGCTTTTCAGGTATGATCGATTCGGCTTGGATATTGTAAATTCCAATTCAAAACATGACGTTATGTCAAATACAGGATTAATTATAGAAGAGAGAAGCCGTGATATTGGTGACTTTCTCGTTGGTCGGCTGATTCCCTTTCGCAAGAAGCGAATGGTAGGGCCGTTTATCTTCATAGATCATATGGGGCCTTCAGATGTGGGCCCGGGTAGATATCTTGATATTGGCCAGCACCCTCATATTGGCCTTTCTACTTTGACTTACTTGCTTGACGGCACCATTGAGCACCGTGACAGTGTGGGCAGTGTTCAGGAGATAAGGCCTGGCTCTGTCAACTGGATGACCGCAGGCCGTGGAGTGGTTCACACTGAGCGGACACCAGCAAGCCTGAGAGATGGCTCCACGCATCGTTTACATGGTTATCAAATATGGGTCGCGCTACCGCAGGATCAAGAAGAAATTGCCCCGTCTTTTCATCACACACCGCAGGTGGATATACCTCAGTGGGAGCAAGAGGGCTTTAAAATGAAGCTCGTAGCAGGACAAGCTTTTGGACGTACATCCCCGGTTCCGGTTTATTCGCCCTTGTTTATGCTAGATATCCATGCTTTTCAATCTTCAAGGTTTACAGCAAACGGAGGGTTGTCGGGTGAGATAGGGATCTGCATAGTCCAAGGTGAGATTACTGCATGTGGTGAAACCATTACGGCTGGCAATATGCTTGTTTCTAAAACAAATGATCTTTGTGATATTCATGTGGCCAAAGACTCCCATCTTCTCATTTTTGGTGGTGAGCCATTTGCAGAGGAGCGCTTTATCTACTGGAATTTTGTGTCGTCCAGAAAAGAGCGGATTGAGGAGGCCAAAGCAGCCTGGGAGAACAAGAGATTCAAGATGGTGCCAGACGAGTCTGGGTACGTTCCCCTACCGGGAACAGTTAATTAATGAAAGAATGGATGGTATCAATGAGTTGGTTCTCGTCAAAGGGTTTTGGTACCAAGGCACTTTTCTGAATTTTGTCAATTCTGGATTGTGTCTTTTGATCCGAAAGGGCGCTGATGAAAATGATCGGCACGTTGCTAGAGGCATCTCTAAGCTGCTCAGCAGCATCGACTCCTGTCATCTCACCATTGAGCATAATATCCATTAAGATCAAATCCGGCAACTGATCATTGCATAGTGGCATTACTTTTTCTGCAAAATCTATTTTGTCAAGGACATCATACCCGATCCTTTTCACCAACCTTTCCAGATGGATGGTAGTGATCAAACTATCCTCAACGATCAATATGTTACCTGTTTTTGACAAATCGGATGTGGTACTTTGTGCCTAAGGTACTATCCAAACTAAGTGAACCCTTCAACTGTTGCGCAAAAACGCGAATAAGTTGAATGCCGTTGGATTGTGAGGCTTCATCGAGCGAAGTAAAGGGCAAGCCCTTTCCCTCATCTGCAACGATTAATGTCACCTCATTTTCTGGTGACAAATCCAGTTTAATAGTAATCCTACCACCAACCTCAGGCTCGTACGCATATTTGATAATGTTTGAAACAGATTCATTGATCAATAGCCCTAGAAGTAGAGCATCATCCGTATGAAACTTCGCTTTTTTGATCGAGGTTTTGAGCGGATACAATGATGGGTTTTGGCAATACGTGCTGACGATATTTTCTACCAACTCTTCCAAATAGGTCTTAATGTCTAATTCTTGAATCTCCTCGATCTTCAGTAGTTGATCATGGATTTTCGAAATAGACAGTATACGGGCAATCGTTTCAGTTATGAAGCCAGACAATGCGGGCTCAGTGACAGTATCGAGTTTAATATACAAAAGACTTGATACGAGTTGAAGGTTGTTTTTGATCCTGTGATGAAGCTCCCTAAACAAAGTGTTCTTTTCGAGAAGTGCTTTTTCCAGATCGTTTTGTTTTTGCACGAGAGAGGTTTCGAATCTTACTTTTTGTCGAAGATTGACCAACAGTTCAGCAAACAGTTTGAGAAGATCAGTTTCACGCGGGGTGAAAGACTTTGTGGTTTGCACTGCGTCAAAACCCACAAAACCTATGCACTTGTCCTGAACCATCATCGGTGCGGTGAACATACTTCTAATGCCCAGGGATTTATAGTTCGCCCTGATTTTTGGGTTTTGTTGCGTCTCGATATCCTCAATCTGATAATAAGCTCCATTTAGGTGAGCATCAATATACTCCTCCAGGTCCGTCATCTCAAAAGGTTGATTGATGGCAATGCCCCCTACGCCTTCCCTTACCCAATTATTCGTGCAGACACTTGACTTATAGTCAATAGAATACTCGAATATATAGGCCCTATCTACCCCTACAAATTCTCCTAATCGCTCAAGGGTTTCATTTACAGAATCATTAACCTTTTCACTCGGCATGTTGATGTAATCAGAAGACAAATCCATCAATAAAGTCTGAAGCCTTGAGAATCCTGCTAATTCCTCTTGAGCCTGTTTCTGTTGTGTGATATCCTGAACAGTTCCCCTGGAGAAATATTTCTTGCTGCCCTCGATTCTTGAGGTTTGACATATGATTTTAATCCATTTGAACCGGTCTGGGGTAAAGGTAAACTTAAGGGTAATGTCGTAGTTCTTCCCTTCGTGAATGGCCTGATATCTCACCTCATCAAGCCGGCGAGTATCTTCTGGACTCATTCTGTAGCTCTGCTTGCCATATACGGGTTTGTATGTTTCTTTATCGACCTCAAAAATCCGGTACACCTGATCAGACCACACCTGATCATCTGTGGCAGGATTATACGACCAATATCCAATTTCAGCAATCTGCTCAGCAAGCTGTAGGTTAATGAGCGACTCGTTGCGTTCTTTTTCTGCTATTATCCTCTTAGAGATATCAACAAAAGTACAGATTACCTCCTGTACTTCGCCATTTTCGGAGACCCTCGGGTTGGCATCTACTTGCAACCAAATGCGATCGTTTTTATTTGGGCGATAGACCCCCATGTTCACATCGAAAACCGGCTTTTTTGTGGCTATCGCTTGTGGGACAGGATGGGTTTCACCAGGGAAATCTGTGCCATCCAGATGTATGACATTCCAATCAGGATCAAATGAAGTTTTACCAAGCAATTGATCTTCAGTAAGGTCCAGTAGCTCCAGCGCTTTAGGATTGCAAAGGAGCATTTCTGCATTTGGTCCCTGGAGTAAGATACCTACCTGAATATCATTGACCAGCGACCTAAATCTTGCTTCACTATCTCTAAGCTTCGTTTCTGCAATTTTTTGAGCAGTGATATCTACCATGTAGCCCACCAGAGAAGAGGGTTTCCCATCTTTGAGGACCACACTTACCGAATCTTTGATCCAAACGATCTCTCCATTAGGTTTAACATTGCGATAGATTAATTCGTGATCCTCCCCCTTGGTAGATAGTGCATTGCAGGTGTTGACGATAGCTTCCCTTTCCACGACAGGAATTTTAGATGCCCATTGTTCCATTGTCTTGAATTCGCTGGCAGGGAATCCAGTGAGGTCAAAGATTTTTTCATCCATGTAGGTGAACTCACCTTTCTCTACGTCGAGTTTCCAATGAACGGCATTGGCCAATTCAACTAACATCTTGTATTTTGCCTCACTCTCGATTACCTGTTTTTGGGCTTTTGTACGTTCTGTTATGTCTATTACTATGCCACCAATCAAGGAATTTTCTCCTGAGAGCTTTATTGGAAATTTATACTCCTCGTAGTAGGTTTCACCATCTGGATCTTTCAGCTCAGTATGTATGGTTTTTCCAGAATGAATACATTCCTGGTCTGCCCTTGCTGATTCTTCAGCAATGTCACCGTCAAATAAATCTTGAAGTGTTTTATTTTGATACTCCTCCAAGCTCAGATTGAAATACTCAAGTGTGCTATTATTTCCATAGAGATGTTTTCCGTTTGGGTGTTTTATATATACGAGCCCCGGCATCTTGTCTGCTAGAGCATACATAAGCTCTCGACTTTCCTTCAAATCAATTTCCGCTTCATTTTTTTTATGTACCTGAATTCCTGTTCTGATTATCTCAGCAATCGAGCTTATGTCTTTTTTGTCTCCACTGGTCCAATCTCTTTCTTTAGTAATGGTTTCGGCACACAATACTCCTTCCAGACCTTGGTCTCCTATTATTGAAGCGTCCATCGTGGATTTAATGTTGTGAGGGTCGAAATAGTCAACAGTTAGCTCCTCAAAGGCGGGATCACGCCTCGGCTGACTGCTGGTCGTGACTCTTTGACTTCCTACAGCTTTATAGTAATTCGGGTATCGCTCGACAGGAATATTTGGCAGATTTATAAAACCGCCCTCCACCACATCATAGCAGACAACACACCGAAGAGCACTGTCATTGTCACTCACCCAATAGGTGAATCGATCCAACTGAAGAAGGTCACATGCATCTTTGGCCACAGTGTTTAGAAATTGTTGAAGGGTAGTATCATGCAGGAGGCTTTTCTGGACCAAGTTGAATAGCCCATTCGAGATTCTCTCCGTTCTCGCCTGCTCTTCTTTGCTATCCGAAATATCCCTGGTTACCGAGTACACTTTCTTATTGATATAGTCTAGTGTGGAGACCCACTCTGTCCAAATAAAGCGTCCTTTTTTTGTTTTTACTCTGCAATCAAATTTGACTAGTGGCGGCTTATCGGTTCTGATTCTATTGAGCTCATTATACACATGTTCCTGGTCATCAGGATGGACAAAATATAAATATCCTTTTTGATCGATATATTCCTGAGTAAAGCCAAATTTCTTTTGCCACAGGGGGTTTACAGCTTCTACTTTGCCGTCAAAAGTGGAGACTGATAAGAGGTCATTTGACTTGCTAAAGAGTTCATAATACTCGTGAATCCTTTTCTCAGATAGTTTCTGTTCGGAGATATCACTAATGACAAATGTGTACTTTTTTGTGCCATTTGATAAGTCTGCGTTTTCTGTAATCTTGCACTTGAAGTGCTTAGGGCTTCCGTCAAGGGTTAATTGATAATCAAAGGAAACGGGATGGCCTGTATTTGCAATAGCATCCAGGTTTTCCTCTATCAGCTTTACATTATCTTCAGGCATTACCTCGCTGAAATGCCTTCCTAAAAATTGTTCTGGAGAGGCAAAAAGGTTTTTGTCTGTCCCTTGACTGAAAAAGTCAGTGTACAAGCCATTTTCATCGATTACAAATATGAGCCCATCTATTGAAGCTAAAGTGGACTCAAGCTTGTTTTGTGCCACTTCTCGCTGACGGTCGGACTCTACCCTTGAGGATACATCATATACATACCCCACGTAATGAGTTGCTCCACCTTTTTCATCTCTGATGATGTGCGTGTGATCATTCACCCATATCGTTTCACCATTTTTGGCGATTAGTCTATAGGGTTGATGCGTGAAATCATCAAGGTTGCCTTTCGTGTTTTGGAACACTTCAGCCTCAACATGTTCCACATCCTCCGGAGAGATGAGCGAGCTATATTTTAAGTGAGCGTCTTTTATTTCATCACTGGTATACCCAATAAGTGTGCTAACATTTTCACTCACTTTTTCTACCGGATACCCCTCAGCGTTCTTCCACTTAAAGAGGACAACAGGCCCCTTACTGAACAATTCATTAATTTCCTCCATAGCCTTTTTGCATGCTCAACTGATGTTTGGATCAGATTAAAGCAATCTATTAAATTAGAGGATTTTACCTGAAATCGAAAGTTGACCTCATTGGGCGCAATAAGGATTGTATAAATTGCGATTATTCAAGGTGAAACAAGAATCCGATGAAAGACTTATTCAGAATAGGTGCGATACTCACAATTCTTTTTGGTGTGAACACTACTTATGGTCAAGATGAGGTAGCTGGCTGGCCGAGGCTTATCACCACTGCAAATGATGTGGAAATAACGCTTTATCAGCCCCAGGCGGACCAGTTCGAAAACAATATATTGGAAGGTAGAATGGCTGTTTCAGTCAAAGGAAAAAAGGGGAAACTGATTTTTGGGGCGGTCTGGCTGAAAACATTCATTGCTACAGATCTTGACACTCAAATGGCGGCATTTGAAAGCATTGAAATCACCCAATCAAGGTTTCCGGATGACATAACTGAAGCTAATGTGGAAGATCTGAAAACACTGATTGTCGAAGAAATCACTTCTTGGGAACCTGAAATGAGCCTTGACGAGTTGAAAGCCAGCTTGTCTACAATAGAAGACGGCTACTCAGGAGATCAGAGCCTTAGTCATGATCCTCCGGTGATCTACTACCGTGAGAGCCCGGCAGTACTCGTAAGTATTGATGGCGAACCCATTGTCAAGAAACTAGATAATACATCGATTGAGTATATCGTCAACTCTCCTTTTTTTATAGCGAAAGAATCCAAAGGGGATGACTATTATTTAAAAGGAGCCAAATACTGGTATAAGTCAAAAACCGTGATCTCTGATTGGGAAAGCACGACCAAGGTGCCCAAAGACATCAAAGACTTAGCCGCTGAAAATGCCCCGGAAGGAATGACACAGCCCAATCCCACGTTAGAGGAAGAGCTTACCGAACCACCCGCCCTCATAGTCTCCACAGTTCCTGCCGAGCTGATAATTGTGAATGGCAAGCCTGACTATCAGCCAATCAGAGAAACTCAGCTACTGTATGTTAAGAATACAGAGAATGATATCATCATGGACATCACTGGTCAGAAGCATTATGTGCTGATCGCTGGACGCTTTTATAGCTCATCTACCCTACAAGATGGTGACTGGGCATTCGTCAACCCCACGGACCTACCGGCTGATTTTGCAAAAATCCCCGACGAAGAAAGTATCAGTAGTATACAGGCCAGCGTACCTGGTACAGAGGAGTCTCAGGAAGCCCTGCTCGATCAGAGCATTCCACAAACAGCTCAGGTAGATCGCAATAAGACTATTGTGGTCGAATATGACGGGGAACCGAAATTTGAAGATGTGACAGGCACAAAGGTGGCCTATGCTTTGAATTCACCGCAGACGGTCATCCGGGTAGAAGGCAAGTACTACTGCGTTGACGAAGGCATCTGGTTCGTTTCGGATCAGCCAAATGGAACATTCGCGGTAGCGACTGAGCGACCTGAAGAAGTGGAAGACCTACCAGCCTCTTGCCCGGTATACAATATCAAGTACGTCTATGTGTATGACGTACAACCAGATATAGTGTATGTTGGCTATACACCTGGGTACTATCACTCGTATGTTTATATGGGTACCGTTGTTTATGGAACTGGATATTACTATCGGCCATGGTATGGTGCCTACTATTACCCTCGTCCTGTGACCTATGGCTTCAGCGTTCATTGGAACCCTTACTCTGGCTGGGGCTTTAGTCTTGGCTTTAGCTATGGCTGGGTAGGTTGGGGCTTTCATCCATACTATAGACCTTATTGGGGTCCCAGGGGCTACTACGCTGGTTATAGGCATGGCTACTACCATGGCTATCATCGAGGCTACAGAGCCGGGTATGCTGCCGGCTACCGCAATGCACAACGAAGAAACGTGTACAGCAATAGGAACGGCGTGCGCACGCTAGGCAAGTCCAATTATATCTCAAATAACAGAGGGGCAAGGCCTGGAAATACAAAAATCACTCGACCTCAAAACAGCAACCGTCCAAGACCTGCTACTAACGACGCAAGAAGTAGAGTTGAAAGGAGCAATCGCCCCAACAATGTAGCAACTGATCGGGACGGTAACGTCTTTCAGCGTGACAAGAGTGGACAATGGAAGGATGTCAATCGAGAGAGAAGCCAATCACGACCTACTACCGCACCAAGTACTCAGCAGAGACAACAGCTAAACCGCACGCAGAATAGTCGTCAATACTACAATGGCGGAGGAAGTAGAGCTGGGAGCCGCGGTGGTGGAAGAATGGGCGGCCGTCGAAATTAAAGTATGTCTAAAGAGTTCTGTCTTCAGAAGGAGTAGTTGTAAAAATAGTTTGTTTGATAAACAATGAAGAAAGTCCGACCTACCTGCATTATTCTTGAAGATGAAGCGGAAATGAGGAACCTCCTTGAGTCCCAATTGGCGAGGATTGGTATGCTGGATGTTATCGGGAGTTTTGATGATACTATTAAGGCCACTATGGCCGTAGAGAAAATGAAACCAGAGCTATTGCTCCTGGATGTCAACATCAAGGGCATGGAGGGTCCTTATTTCATGGAAGCGCTGAATTATATCCCCAAGATCATTGTCATTTCGGGATATACTGAGGAGGTGATGAGCAATTTTGAGTTGACGTATGACATGTTTTTGAGAAAGCCAGTGAGCACGGAAACCCTGAAGTCTGCAATTACCAAGGTGCTCGCTTAGCCTACTACTGCCAGAGCCAGGCGGATCATATCACCAAACGACTGCTCACGCTCCTGCTGGGTGGCAAACTCTCCGGTGATTAGATTGTCACTGACCGTCAATATGCTCAAAGCCTTCACGCCCTTTCTTAATGCCAAAGTGTAAAGCGCTGAGCTTTCCATATCAGTAGCCAGCAGTCCGTACTCCACCCATTTGGGTTCGTATCTTATATCTTCTAAGTAGAACCGATCCGTGCTGACGATTCCACCTGCAGCATAGTTGAGTTCCAGTTCATTCGCTAGATTTACTGCTTTGGTGAATAGCCCGGCATCTGCAGTAGGTGCAAAGTCATATCCATGAAAAATGTGATGGTTAATAGCCGAATCGGTGCTTGCTGCCATGCCTATGACGAGCTGACCTACTTTGAGGTGTTTTTGAAATGACCCGCAAGTCCCGACGCGCACAATCGTCTTCACGTCGTATTCATCAATTAACTCATTGACATATATGGATAGAGAAGGCATGCCCATGCCGCTCCCTTGTGCGGAGATAGGATTGCCATGATATATTCCGGTGTACCCAAGCATTCCCCTTACTTCATTGTAGCAGGAGGCGTTTTCAAAATAGTTTTCTGCGATGGACTTAGCTCGTAGAGGATCACCAGGCAGCAATACTGTAGAGGCTATTTGACCTTTTTCCGCATTGATATGTAAGCTCATGAATGGTTATTTAGCTTATCAGAAGTTAAATTTTTTTGGCGGCATTCCAGTATTCGTCCATCTCAGCCAACGACATTTCCGATAGGTCCTTGCCATCTTCCAGTGACATCTTTTCAAGATATTGGAATCGCTTGATAAACTTTTTGTTTGTGCGTTCCAGGGCCTCTTCGGGATTTATATCCGCAAAACGAGCATAGTTGATCAACGAGAATAGCAAGTCACCAAACTCGCCCTGTGCCCTCTCCGCATTAAACGGCTCGTCGGCTGAGACATCAAACTCATGTTTAAATTCGGCCATCTCTTCTTCCACCTTTTCCCATACTTGAGATTTTTCTTCCCAATCAAAGCCTACACCTCGTGCCTTTTCCTGTATTCTCATGGCTTTGACCAATGCAGGTAGCGACTTGGGTACACCACCGAGCACGGAGCTGTTGCCCTTTTCTTTCAGCTTGATTTTCTCCCAGTTCTGCTTGACCACCTCTTCATCGGCGGCATCTACATCGCCATAGATATGCGGGTGCCGATTGACCAGCTTATCACATATTCCATTCAGTACATCAGTGATATCGAAAGCCTCCTTTTCTGAACCTATTCGAGCATAAAACACCATATGTAGTAGTAAGTCGCCTAGTTCTTTTTTGATCTCCGGCAAGTCAGATTCAATGATCGCGTCTGACAGCTCATAAGTTTCCTCTATCGTGAGGTGGCGTAGACTCTCTAGCGTTTGTTTCTTATCCCAGGGACAGTTTTCACGGAGCTCATCCATGATTGTAAGCAGTCTATCGAAGGCGGCTAATTTTTCAGCTCTTTTGGGGTCTGGAATAGAGATTATTTTCTTAGGCATGAATCAATTGAAATGTTCGCTTGTTGTACTGTCACAGCAATTTAAAGTTAAGTAAGAGAATTGCTAACTTTGTATCAAATCAGGGATTATGACCACAGTTTTTCTCGGAATCGGATTAGTAGCGTTGTTCTTCATAGGCATGTCTGTTCGCTTAATTTTCCTCAAGGACGGGGAGTTTAAGGGCACATGTGCTTCACAAAACCCTTATCTTAATAAAGAGGGTGAGGCGTGCGGATACTGCGGTAAAACTGTTACACCAGGTCAATCCTGTGGCAATCCTGACTCAGAAGTCAACAAGGTGATGGCCAAGTTTGACTGATTTCCAACATTGATTCCCTCCATGGCGTTAGATATTTTTCTGGGAAACAAACCGATTGCTCAATAGCAGCCGGCACGCTTCAGTCTTTACCAAAACCTCCTTTTTGGTAGTGCTATTAACTACATTTGCAGCGCAAATCAAAGCGTAGGAATTGTGACCCTAATTAAATCGATATCAGGAATAAGAGGAACGATAGGAGGAGCGCCAGGGCAATCTTTGACGCCTATCGATATAGTGAAATTTTCGGCCGGTTATGGTCGATGGCTCATAGAGCAGCATGACAAGCAGAAGGTGAAAGTGGTACTTGGAAGAGATGCGCGCATCTCTGGTCCTATGGTATCCCAGCTAGTGGCCGCATCATTGCAAGGTGTGGGCATAGACGTGCTGGACATTGGTCTGGCTACCACGCCTACCGTGGAGATGGCCGTAGTGAGTGAAGGGGCCCATGGTGGCATCATTCTCACCGCCAGTCACAACCCCATCCAGTGGAACGCACTTAAGCTACTCAACGGTCGTGGCGAGTTTATTTCAGCCGAGGATGGCGGGAGAGTCTTAGAGTTGGCCGAATCAGCTGATTTGAAGTTTGCGGATGTGCATAAGCTGGGCGGGTATGAGACTGGGACTGGTCATCTGGATCAGCATATTGAGGCTATCCTCAACCTACCTCTGGTGGATGTCGAGGCGATCAAAAATCGTAAATTCAAGATCGTCGTTGATGCCGTAAACTCTGTGGGGGGAGTGGCAGTCCCGGCCTTGTTGAGAGCGCTGGGAGTAGATGAGGTGAAGGAGCTCTATTGTGAGCCTACGGGTCATTTCCCACACAACCCTGAGCCCCTACCGGAAAATATAACTCAGATCACTGCTGAGATCGAATCAGCCCATTATGATCTGGGGATAGTCGTCGACCCTGATGTGGACAGATTGGCGCTTGTCATGGAAGATGGGACGCCTTTTGGTGAGGAGTATACCCTTGTTGCGGTAGCGGACTATGTACTCTCAAATACGCCAGGTAATACTGTCTCTAACCTATCATCCACTGGAGCCCTTCGCGACGTGACGCACAAACATGGTCAGAGCTATAGCGCATCTGCGGTCGGAGAGGTCAAGGTGGTGGAGAAGATGAAGACTACCAATGCCGTAATCGGCGGTGAGGGCAATGGAGGCATCATATATCCTGAGCTTCACTACGGACGAGATGCCCTGGTGGGAATAGCATTATTCCTGACCCACCTTGCCAGGTTTGGCAAGAGCATTTCGTTTTTAAGGTCTAAGTACCCCAATTATCATATCTCGAAAAACAAAATCGAACTCACCCCGGAAATCGATGTAGATGACGTGCTCAAGAAGATTCAAGAGCAATACAAGAAGAAGCCTATCAATACTGAGGACGGGGTGCGCATAGAGTTTGACAAAGAATGGGTACACCTGAGGAAGTCGAATACCGAACCCATTATTAGAATCTATGCTGAGTCAGATAGCCTCGCTACAGCAGACCATCTGGCGAATAAGATCATCATGGACATCAAGGAAATTGTCTCTAACCACGAATCATAATGCAAGTATACCTCGACAATGCCGCCACGACCCCATTGGATGCTGAAGTATTGGAGGCCATGCTGCCTTACATGCGGGATCAATACGGCAACCCATCTTCGATTCACAGCCATGGACGCAAGGTGCGGTCCGCGATCGAAAAATGTCGGACGCAGATAGCCGAGATGCTCAACACATCTCCAAGCGAGATATTCTTTACTTCAGGCGGTACCGAGGCAGACAATACAGCCCTGACCCAATCTATTATCACCAAGGGAATTAAGCATGTGCTAACCTCCAAAGTAGAGCACCATGCCGTGCTTCATACACTCGAGCAGTGGAGAGATCGCGGAGTTATTTCTCTCGATTTTGTGGATTTGGATGAGAAGGGCAATGTGGATTACGATCATTTGATGACCTGGCTTAGCAGCAATAAGGGTGGATTGGTCAGCTTGATGCATGCTAATAATGAAATCGGCAACTTGCTGGACTTGAAGCGGGTAGCCGAGGCTTGTGCTGAGTTTGATTGTGTGCTGCACTCAGACACTGTTCAAACCATCGGCCACTACGAACTGGATCTTCAGGCTACACCCGTGCACTGCATTGCTGGTGCGGCGCACAAGTTTCATGGGCCGAAGGGCGTGGGCTTTATGTATCTGCACCATGGTCATAAAATCAACCCGTTTATACACGGAGGTGCGCAAGAGCGTAACATGCGTGGGGGTACGGAAAATGTTTATGGAATTGTTGGTATGTGCAAAGCGCTCGAATTGGCATATGCCAACTTAGATGACCATCGCCAGCACATAGAAAAGCTTAAGCGAAGAATGCTCGATCAGTTGGTTGAAAAAATACCCGGAGTGACCTTTAACGGAGAATCTGGTAACTTTGACAAAAGCTTGTATACGGTATTGAATGTAAGTCTGCCGCCTGCCGACGACAATGAGATGCTCCTGTTCAGCCTTGATATTCATCAGATCTCAGCGTCTGGTGGAAGTGCCTGCTCCAGCGGCTCCAATATTGGCTCACATGTACTGGCAGCATTGAATTGTGACCCCAGAAGAGGGGCCGTTCGCTTCAGCTTCAGTAAGTACAATACCGAAGAAGAGATTGATTACACTGTAGAGAAGATTGTTCAGGTTACTCAGGGATGACTTCCGAAGGTTGGCCTTCCAGAATCATTTTCTTGAGGCATTGTACCCATTTGGGATCCGTGTTGAGACTATCGACCAGGTCCCATTGTTCTCCTCCCGCATGGATAAAATCCTCCTGATAAGTCTCTCCTACCTCGATAGTCGTCTCCAGGCAGTCTGACACAAATGCCGGAGAGAAGGCGAGCACTTTCTTGACTCCTTTTTCGGCTAATTCTTTGAGCACCTCTTCCGTATAGGGTTTGATCCAAGGGTCTTTGCCAAGTCTGGATTGGAAGCAGACGGTATAGTTTTCTTCTTTGAGCCCGAGTTTAGCGGCTATTAATCGTGTGGTCTCGAAGCATTGCGCTCTATAGCAGAATCGATTTTTTGAGGTGAGCTTCGAACAGCAGCTACCCAATTGACAATAGTCATCTACAGACCCCTTTTTGATCTGCCTTTCCGGTAGGCCATGATAGCTAAATAGATAGTGATCATAGTCGGTCTTAGCCATCCAAGCACGCCCTCTCTCGACGATAGTATCAATAAAGAGTTCCTCTTCTAAAAACTGGGAGGTGAACTTAATGGAGGGTATAATCTGCCATTTCTGCGCAAGCTCCATCACCTTGTCGATAACAGACCCTGTAGTGGCAGAGGCATATTGCGGGAAGAGTGGAATGACATGTATATCCGAGACATTATGTTTCATCAGGGCATTGAGCCCATGCTCGATAGATGGCGACTGATAGCGCATGGCGTACTCTACCACATAGTCGGCTGGCAATACCTCTCTCACCAGATTGGTGAGGTCATCTGTATAGTACTTAAGAGGAGATCCCCTATAGGTAAATAGCTTACGATATTCCTCAGCAGATTTTGGTGCTCTAAAAGGACCTATAATTAAATTGACCAACAACCATCTGGGAATAGCAGGGATATCTATAACTCTTTTATCCATCAAGAATTCCCTCAAATATTTGCGAACATCGGGCACTGAAGTGCTGTCTGGCGTGCCTAAATTGACTAATAATACTCCTTTTTTACTCATTATGCTAGATCGATCTGCCATTTAGAACAGCGCCTGACCGCTTATGTTTCTGTCTATCATGTAATAATAAAAAAATTGACGTGATAGGGGGGATTCCTGAGATCAATTGTTTGTCAAATCAAAGGATACTAACTTTAGAATTATATAGACCAAAGCATATGTCACGATTAATTTTAATATTGAACCTGGTGATTATCAGTATGATAATCCCTGTCGCAGTGATGGCTCAGAAGGCCCCAAAGATAGACATGAATACTCAAGGCGAAGTGCCGGACGAGGTGCGTGCCTTTCACACGATGAGAGACTGGTCGCTTAAGGGCACCATCGTAACCGGAGATATTATGAGAGGCCTGAAACCACCGCCACCTGAGGTGATCGGTGATTACTATTTGCACACCGACTGGAAGGAAGGGAACGTGCTA
The DNA here is from genome assembly GCA_965229505.1 of Cyclobacteriaceae bacterium. GTDB lineage: Bacteria > Bacteroidota > Bacteroidia > Cytophagales > Cyclobacteriaceae > UBA6059. Next base: position 1,558,227 of record OZ245881.1, on the reverse strand, counting down.
CTGTTTCAGGATAATATGACCATTGAAGGCTACCCACTTAAGTACGATATCTACAACGATTTGCTGGAAATAGAGACTGAGGAGGGCGTCAAAGTAATCGAAGGTTACCGGGTTAAAAGCTTCGTTTGGAGAAAAAATAATGGTAAGCCGACCTACTTTTTAAGCGCACGTAATTACCGAAGTGAAACAGAGGAGATCAGCGGTTTCTTTGAAGTGCTTGTGGATGGAGAGATGCCCCTATTTCTTAAGACGAATATCAGAGTAAAAGAACCACATTACTATGAAGGCATTGATGTGGGAAGTCGCGATTACGAAATAGTTAAAGATAAGGAGTACTACTATGCCTCTGGACGGGTAGTAGAAGCCCTTTCTAGAAACAAAAAAGGCTTGTTACTCGCATTTGCTGATAAGGAAGAGGAGATGGCCTCATTCTTTAAACAAAACAAGATCAGTTTTAAAGATGAGGGCGACCTGATGGAGTCCTTTATGTACTACAACAAGCTAAAAAATAACTAAAGCGAAAACCCCGACTCAGTCGGGGTTTTTTGTTTACCCTCCTTCGATAATTTGCCTTGAGCTTTCCGGCCCACGAGGCGAGTAAAAATTCCCTACTAACTACGAGTTTTGTATTGATCGAATGTTAAGCCTTTGATGAAGGCATAGCCGAATACCGCATAATGGGGGATTTTTGGTCACGAATATCTAAATAGACCAATATTCGTCAACTCTTAGGTGCGGCATTCGGTAAATTCAGTCATAGGTTATATGGGTCGAGACAAAAAATACCGAATTCTTTACGTGGATGATGAGCACAATAATCTTGTGGTGTTCAAAAATGCCTTTTTTCGTCACTATGAAATCCACACGGCCATTTCTGCGCACGATGGACTTGAAATAATCGAAAAGGAGGAAATCCATCTCGTCATAACAGATCAGAAAATGCCGGGAATGACCGGCGTAGAATTTCTGGAGAAGGTGGTGGCTTCCCATCCTGATATGATTCGTATGGTCCTCACGGCTTACAGTGATATTGACTTCATCATGCGCGCAATTAACCGCTGCGGTATTTACCAATACATCCTCAAGCCTTGGGACAATCGACAGCTGAAGATCACCATCGACAATGCTTTGATGAAATACCAGCTGACCGAAGACAAGAAAACACTTGTTAACTCGCTTGAGCAGGCCAATATTGGTTTGGAGAAAAAAGTGCAGAAGCGTACTGTTGAGTTAATTGCTAAGAACGAGGAGCTGGTCAGAATTAACCACGTAAAGGATAAGCTATTCTCCATCTTATCTCACGACCTAAAGATGCCCATGGCATCATTGAACGTATTGCTGGATCTCCTGATCAACTTTCAGGATCAGATGGATTCCGACAAGCTGGTGGACTTCAGCATGAAAGCCAAAAAGTACGTGCATAATGTAGTCGGACTGATGGACAACTTGTTGGCCTGGTCGCTAGCGCAAACCGGAGAATTTACCGTAAAGACTGAGCCCATTGCGATAGAGAAAATAATGCTGGAGCTCAAGGAAGTATTCCAGTATATATCCGACCAGAAACAGATTCATTTTCAGATAGAACCACCAGCACTTTCCCCCGCACTGGTCGGAGATGAAAACCTGACGAAGCTCATCCTTCGCAACCTTGTGAGCAATGCCATTAAGTTTACTCATGAGGGTGGCACCATTAATCTTGCCTACCGGCCGAATGGAGATAATGGCTATCTGGAAGTTTCTGACTCAGGTATCGGCATGGACCGGGCGGTGATCGACCTCATCAACGGAGGGCAGTTTCCGGAAGCGAGTATCGGTACCCGAGATGAAAAGGGTGTGGGGCTTGGCCTAAAGCTCTGCAAGGAATTTGCCGAGATGCAAAGGGGCTCTCTTTGTGTAGAGAGTGTGGTGGGGCAAGGCACCAAAATCACTTTAGCGCTACCAAAGAACTAAGATGAGGCTGGCGCTACTTATCTATCTAATGCTCATGACGCAGCTCATGTCCCGTGCTCAGGAGCTCAGCTTCGAACGCGCGGAACAATTCTACTCCTACAATGAGTTTGATTCTGCGTTGTTTTTTGCGGATGAGGCCAGAGTTTTTGCCGAGCGCAACGGCGATCGGTTGCTGCTCGCCAAGAGCTTGCATTTGATGGGAGGCTCCTTCAAGAGCAAGCAGCAGTTTGCGAATAGTCTTGACTATTATCTAAGGTCAAGTCAGGAATACACCAAGCTCAATGACCTTGAAAACAATGCCAGAGTCAACATAGACATTGGTGACTTGTATACAGACTGGGAGATACCCATCAAGGCGCTCGAGTACTACAACAAGGCATATCAGACCTATGCTGAAGGTGATCACCTGTTAGAAGAGCGAATGAGCACGCTTGAGAAGATTGGGGCTACCAGAGAGCTAACCACCGACTATGAAGGAGCCATTGGCGCTTATCAGGAAATCTTGACCATACTTGATAGGCTGGACAGAAAATCTGAATCTCTTAAAGTATTGCGCCGTATTTCAGACTTGCTCATCAAGCACAACCAGCATGCTCAGGCACTGGCATTTGATCTTGAAATACTCACGATACAGGAGAGTCTCGGAGATCAGAGCGAGATAGCTGCGACGCTAAATAATATTGGCTATATCTACAATTACCTGAATGAAAAGGAACTGGCACTTCAGTATTTCTTAGAATCGCATGAGGTATTGAAGGAGATCAATGCCGATGATGAGTTTTATGTCGGGGATATGATCATATTGGTCAATGTGGGTTTGATATATCAGTCAATGCTCGATTATCAGACAGCACTCAATTACTTCTTCGAGGCGCTAAAGACCAAAAAGGCTAGGGATAACCCGCTGGAAATGTCGCGCATTTACAATTACATTTCCTTCACCTACAACTACCTGTCAAACCTTGAGAAGTCAGAACTCTTTGCAGAGACGGCCATCAACTTAGCCGAGCTATACGATGCGAATGAGATTTTAATTGATAGCTACAAGAGCTTGTCTGATATCCACTCTCAGCTGGGAAACCACCAGAGTGCATTGGCCTTTTACAAGAAGTACGTTCAAATAAAGGACAGCCTCGCCTCTCAAGAGATGGAGATGCGTCAGGCGGAGCTTCAGAGAAGGCAGGAAGTGGATAAGAAGGAACAGGAGATAAAGCTGCTCATAGTAGAGCAGGAGATCAAAGACCTGGCGCTGAGAGAGCTGACCCTTGAGTCCAATCAGCGGGAACGAGATATCGAAATCCTGAAAAGAGATCAGGAGATTCAGCGGATACGCCTTCAGAACCAGCAAGCCGAAAAAGAGAAGGCTGAGCAGGCCTTGCGCCTAACACAGACTCAATTGGATGCGGAAAAGAAGGATAATGAAATTTCACTTCTTCAGAAAGACAAATACATTCAAAGTCTTGCCTTGAAACAGAATGAGCTTGAACAAAAAGAACGAGATCGAGAAATACAGCTGCTTGAGCGGAACAAGGCGCTTCAGGAACTGGAGCTGGTCCGTCAACAAAACCTTATCTATTTCATCCTGGGTGCCTTCGGATTACTTCTGGTGATACTATTCCTGATCTACAGAAGCTATATGGTGAACCGCCGTGCTAAGGTGCTCCTGGAAGGACAAAACGAGGAAATCAACCGTCAAAAAGAGGAGATTTCTGATCAACATTTCAAGCTTGAGAAAAGCTATGACAACATGAAACTCTTGGGTGAAATCGCCAATGAGATTACTTCTAACCTATCGATCGATAAGATTAATAAGGTGGTGTACAAGCACGTCCAAAAGTTTATGTCTACGGACAACTTTGGTATAGGTATCTTCAATGAAAATGACAACAGTCTACATTTTTCCGACCCGGTGCAGATGGGTGAAGTGATCAATTCATTCGAGATATCTCTGGATGAGAAGAATCGTCTGCCTGTCCATTGCTTCTTCAAGAAAAAGGAAATTCTGATAAGGGACTACTCTGAAGACTATCTCAAATATGTAAATCAATATGAGGAGTCAAAGACTGGTGAAACGGCTAAGTCGATCATCTATCAGCCTTTGGTGGTGAAAAATAAAGCCATAGGGGTGATTACGGTCCAGAGTTATGAGAAGGATGCGTTTGATGAGTACCACTTGAGTATCCTTCGCAGTTTGGCTATTCATGTGGCGATAGCCATGGAGAATGCTTTTGCCTATGAGCAAATTGCCGAGAAGTCAAAGATCCTCGAGGAGGCCTTATCAGAATTGAAGTCTGCACAATCTCAGCTGATCCAGGCGGAGAAAATGGCGAGTCTCGGTGAGTTGACTGCTGGAATTGCACACGAGATCAATAACCCTATCAACTTTGTTTATGCCGGTGTGGATGGGCTGAAGTCCAGTCTTAAGGGCTTGATCGAAGTGCTCAACAAATATGGAGAACTCGACGAGTCTCATCAGGCACATCAGGCTGAGGCCTTGCTGGCAGATATCCGTCAGCTAAAACATGAGCTCTATTTTGATGAAACTAAGAAGGGCGTATTTGAGGTGGTCGAGGCGATCAAGGAGGGCGCAATGCGTACATCGGAAATAGTTGACGGCCTGCGCAACTTCAGCCGACTTGACGAGGGGGATCTAAAGCTGGCCAATATTCATGTCGGAATCGAAAACACGCTGGTGCTACTCTCTCCAAAGATCAAGGATGGGCAGGTGAAGCTCATCAAATACTATGATGACATTATGCCCGAAATCAATTGCTATCCGGGCCAGCTCAATCAGGTGTTCATGAACCTGCTGAGCAATGCTATTGAAGCTATTCCAGATGAAGGCACTATCGTAATACGCACCAGAAACTACGACGACTTTGTGACGATCAGCATAGCCGATGATGGACGAGGCATTCCTCCAGAGATCAAGTCTAAGATTTTCGAGCCGTTTTTTACGACCAAAGGACTGGGTAAAGGGACTGGGCTGGGACTATCTATCTCATTTGGGATTATACAAAAACACCAAGGCAAAATCGAGGTGAATAGCAGCCCAAATAAAGGTGCGGAATTTGTGATTACAATTCCGAAGGACTTGGTTTAGACCGCTTTTATAGACTGTTCGAGTGTGGCCTACTGTATCTTTTTGATGATCAGAGGCTGATACTCATCACCTGGTTTTTTAAACTCTATGGTGAGGCTTTCATCCTCATTGATGTAGCCGAAAGTGTCATACTCAGTCCTATCATCCAGAAACCATTTGACAGAAAAAAGGTCGGGCCGGTTGGACTTATTGAACCTCCCTTTGACTTCACCACCTTTCCAGCTCGACATATCCGAGCTGATCACGTACCCTACGTACTCTTTGTCCTGTTTTTTGATACCGATTTGATAGTTGTACATACCTGAATTGAACTCATAAAGCCCCTCCATGGGCTCCAAGCCATCACCCTGCAGGTGGAGTATTAAAGAGTCCACTTTGACGGATCTACCTTTTAGCGGTAGCAAAGCAAGCTCTGGCTTGAACTCATAGGGGTACGATTTAAAATTTCTCAAAGATCGGTCTATGGCCCGATGAAAAGCCTCTGAACTACTAGCGCCATCACCCTTTCCCTGTAGGTTGAGCACGGTAATGTTTTGACAGTTGTAAAAGTCCAAAGCGACCTCATAGTCACCAAAGGCCTTCGGGATTGTAACTACATTGACCCACAGCGCTAGACATTTATTCTGAACAAGCTCTTCAGGCCATGAGAGTTCATTCTCGGCTATTACACGGTACTTCAATCCGAAAAGCTTCTGGCGTAAATAAGTCGAAGCATTGTAAGGGTCACGAGCACCCTCATACATGGAGGTGTTGACAATGATATATTTGTACTGATCCAACACCTGGAACTCCTCCTGAGCAGAGGCATTGAGACTAAACATAAGCAGCAAAACTGCGAGTATTCTATTCATAATCCTGTCTTTTGTATATTTCAGGTAACGCACAAATGTAAGCATGAAGTCAGAACCGATTATTAAAAACTTGCAAGATACGCTACCGCAAAAGGGGACGGTGACCTGGATTGGGTTGCGCCCGGCATCTAGACAACCACTCATGTCGGTAGATCAGGTATCCGCTTCTCAAAAAGATGCGCTGGAAGGGGATCGTTTCAATGGCCAGTTTAGCAAAAAGCGCCAGGTAACGCTTATTCAGGCAGAGCATATTGATGCGGTTTCTTCTATCCTTGGTAAGAAAGTAGACCCTGGCCTGCTCCGAAGAAATATTGTCGTCTCAGGTATTAATCTGTTGGCTCTCAAAGACAAGACATTCAATATTGGTAGCGCGGTGTTGAAGTATACCGGGCTTTGTCACCCCTGCTCCCGAATGGAGCAGAACCTCGGACCAGGTGGCTGGAATACTATGCGCGGACATGGAGGAATCACTGCTCAGGTAGTGACAGATGGTGTGATTTCGGTGGGTTCTGATGTGACAGCCACGGATGCCAGGTCCTCTTCGACAGCATGACCGTTAGATTTTGGAGTCGCCTCGACTTCCTCTTTTTCTTCGCCAAGTTCCTTCCTGGAGCTCAGACTTGACTTAGTAATACACCAATAAGGATCACTAAGCTGACCATAGTCGTTGTGATACTGAGTCAGGAGTATTTTGACGGTATAGTTGAGGCGTTTCAAGGCATCCTGTACATGCTCTTTTCTATTGCGAGGATGCCAGATGAAGAACTTCACTATGGGGAACGACTTGTTTCTAAAATCTCCGAGTATCCTGGCAAGATCAGGTCTTTCCTGGCCGCTGATGGCCTCAACAGCTTGTTCGGCTAACGCTGAAAGTTCACCAAGCATATGGTTGTAGAGCTTATGTCGAGCCTCCTTACTTTGATGCTCAGAGATAAACTCCTTGCAGTAAGCATTTAATAAATTCAGACTGGGTAGACAGTTTTGAGGTTCAGCATACACGTTAGGTTGCCATAATATTTCCCGATAGGTGAAAATGGAGGGAAGCAACTCCGTGTCATAGTCATCTTCCTCGTTAAGGCTGATAAGGTCATCTACCGTCAATTTCTCATATTTGACATGCCCGGCAATAAGATCAAAATGCCAGGCACCACGCTTTGCCTCAAGCAGGTCAAGGAATTCCCATATTTCCGTTAATGGCAGTTTCATCTTCCGCCAAATTAATTCATTTCACAGGAATGAAAAACAACAACGGGCTATTGCTCGGGAAATCCTTGGGCTTTCATGACGTTTTGTGCCTGCAACAAGTGTCGTTGATGGTGGGCGGTGTTGAACCTATAGCAGTCCCCAAGCTTGAAGCGAATGATTGGACCAATAGCAGAGGGAACTCTAACCTTGTTCAGATTTAGGCTAGCCGACGTGTGAATAAACCCGAGTAGCTCCTTGTGATGCTGAATACACTCATCAAAGACATCTGCACTCTTAAGAGCGGAAGTAGAGGAGCCGGGTTCGAACTTTGATAGGGTCTTCATCTTCCCTTTGATTACACCATTGGCCCGAGGTTGCATCATTTTGGTGAGATAGTCGCCCAGTATGCCTGGTCTAAAGTCATCAGTCGGCAAATCCTTTGGTGCATTGCTGATTTGCTTTCGGATTTCAGGGATGTAGTGGCGGCAGGCAGTATTTATATGCTCTACGCACTCAAGGATGCTCCATTTTTTGGGGCTCGGTTTCCAATTGAGCTGGTTATCGGATAGTTCTTTTAGTTGGTTGGAGAGTGTATTGATAATGCCCTCAGTACGCTTTCCTTCGTCAGCGATTAGTTGTGTTGCGTTCATTATTCTGAATTTGTTTCAAAGCTAGGTACCCCAATTGCGGTAGAACTTGATCTAGGTCAATTTCGGTTTTTTGACCTTAACCTGCTTAGTGTTTCCGGCTTCATACCAAGATAAGAGGCCAGGTGTTTTAAGGGCACTAGTTGAAATATTTGAGGTGTGTCCCTCGTGAGCCTCTGGAGCCTTTCTTCTGCCGAGTAGCCGAGCACAGCGATCTCATGATTAACCTTCTTCAATAGCATTCCCTCCAATGTTAGCCGCATGTACCGCTCAAAGCTTTTGAACCTATCATACAGCGACTCAAGATGATCGCGATGGAGACTCACCATGGTTACATCAGAGATGGCCTGCACAAATACATTAGTGGGTAACCGTGAAATAAAACTGTCGTACGCTCCGGAGAGCGAGTAGTCAAATCCAAAACCAGCGACCAACTCCTCGCCATCTTTGATGTAATAACCCCTCACAACGCCTTCAATCATCCAGTAGAGGTGGTTTTCCATTTCGCCGGCACGTATTAAGTGCTCCCCTTTCTCAAGTTTGCGTACCTCAACAAGATCAGTGAACGCTTCCCATTCTTCATCAGTGAAGACCACTTTTTCGTTCATTCGCATTCGTAAAGTGGACAGGTCAGGCAGGCTTTTTGACATGGGATATTTAGCAGAGGATGAATGAATTTACCCAGGCCAAAGCCAATATCAAAATCAGGTTGGCCCCATAGCAGAAAATGAAATGAATATTAGATTTGCTAACTTCTGCTTTTTTTAGATAAGCCCAATTATGAAAGCGTTGACCAACTTTTTAGCTATAGCAATCTTGATCTGCACATTATCCGGCTGTGGTGAGGACTATGTGGTAAGCACGGCCCTGCCACCCCAGGGTGAGATTCAGGATATAGAAAAGCAACTGCAGAGCCAATTGATTTTGGCTAATGATGGTGATACCATCAATCTACCTGCCGGGGTATTTGGTTTCACGAAGAGCATCTTGCTGGAAGGCAAATCCAACATTCTGATAAGAGGGGCCGGCATGGATCAGACCATCCTGACTTTTCAAAACCAGGAAGAAGGTGCGGAGGGGATAAGAGTATCCAATGGTTCTAATATCACAATGGCGGACTTCACTGTGCAGGATGCAAAGGGGGACAACATCAAGACCAACGACATCAATGGCATCAGCTTTATTAATGTGAAGTCTGAGTGGACAGGCCTACCGGATGAGAAAAATGGAGCATATGCTTTGTATCCGGTCATGTGTCAAAATGTATTGATCGACGGCTGTGTGGCTATTGGAGCAAGTGATGCGGGTATCTACGTAGGGCAGTCAACCAACGTAATCGTGCGTAACTCTGAGGCTTATAATAACGTGGCGGGCATAGAAATTGAAAACACAGTCAACGCCGATGTATACAATAATGAATCCCATGACAACACGGGAGGCATTCTGGTCTTTGACCTACCGGGACTAAGTCAGCTTGGGAGTGGCACACGCGTATTCGACAACAGGGTCTATCGCAATAACTATACAAATTTTGCCCCAGAGGGAAATATTGTGGCTTCTGTCCCTCCCGGTACGGGTATGATGATATTGGCCTCCAAAGACGTGGAGATTTTCAACAACAAGATCGAGGATAACAAGACAGGCAGTGTGGCATTGATCTCTTACTTATTCGTAGAGGCAACAAGTGAGCCGGTGGTAGCTGATGAGTCCCGGGACTTATCTATGGCAGGAAATATGGCTGCTTATAAAGCTGATCAAGACTATGACCCCTACCCATCAGGTATCTTCATCCATGATAATGAGATCACTAACAAATACACGCTCCCCACTTTTGAAAATGACATTGGCTATCTCCTCTTCCTCTCTTTTTGGTGGGATAAACCGGAGATCCTGTACGATGGGATTATTGATCCGGCTTTTGGGGAGTCGCCTGACCTCACGACCCTACTATGCATAAGGAATAATGGAGAGGCTGGTTTCGCCAACCTGGATGCGTTCAATGAATTTGAGAATGTAAGTGAGGATGCTTCTCCACATGATTGTACTATGGAGCCACTTCCAAAAGTCAGGCTACAAGAAATGCTTTTGGCCGGTGAGTAAGAATCTGATTTGGGGATTCATCTTGCTTAGTCTACTGCTGACCGCATGTGGTCAGGGAGATAGCACTTCTCAGGAAGTTAAGCAAACTCGGGCAACTCTATCCTCGAATGATAATATCAGGACAGAGCGCACCGACTTGGGCATTGGGCTCGACAAGCTTTCAGAATATGGATTTTTTGAAGCTCCCATGAAGGACCTTGTTCCTGCAGGAAATGTGGTCCCCTACGAGTTGAACACACCACTCTTCAGCGACTATGCTCACAAAGCACGATTTATCAAATTCCCGGTAGGAGCATCTGCCACCTATAATGAGAAAGAAGTGCTGGACTTTCCTGAGGGTACCGTGCTTATCAAAAACTTCTACTATCCGGAGGATTTCCGCAAGCCGGAGGGAGCACGAAAAATCATTGAAACCCGACTCTTGCTCAGAGAGACTGATGACTGGCAAGCGCTGAGCTATATCTGGAATGATGAACAGACCGAGGCGTATCTGGAGGTGACGGGCGGCACGGTAGATGTATCTTGGCGCCATACTGATGGCCTTATCAGGAATGTGGCTTACTCTATCCCCAATCTCAATCAGTGCAAAAACTGCCACGCTTTCAACAATGAAATTAGGCCTATTGGCCCGACAGTCCGTCACCTGAATCGCGATAATCGTTTTGATGATCAAAGCCAGAACCAGTTGGTATATATGGCAAATCAGGGCTACTTATCAGGCAGTCCTGACCAAAGTCAGTGGCCACAACTGGCGAGCTGGGAGTCACCTGCTGATCAATCCATTGAACACCGTGCACGAGCCTATCTGGATGTAAACTGCGGATCCTGTCATCGGCCTGAAGGCTCTGGAAATACCTCAGGACTCTTTCTACATTATCATGAACAGAATGACGCTGCACTGGGTATCGGCAAAGCTCCAGTGGCTGCTGGCAGGGGGTCAGGTGGATTGAAGTATGATGTATTCCCCGGCCATCCAGAAGAGTCAATATTACTCCATAGAATGAAGTCTCTGGACCCGGGTGTCATGATGCCGGAGATGGGTAGGAAGCTGGTGCACGAAGAAGGAGTCGCCCTCATCGAGGAGTGGATCCGAAGCTTAGGAGATTAAGCATTAATAACAAATCGTTAACTACCGCCTAACGCCCTTGGACAGCTGAATAGTTAATCTTGTGTATCTTTTTTATAGTCTATGCACAAGTCCAGCCCTCAATATTTTGATGGATTCAAGTTTGTAAGAATTTCTGATCTTCCCTACGATCAATCTGAGCAACTGGCATCATGGATCCCTCAGGAGGAATTGATCAAACTTGATGTGGATGGTTTGAAGATAATTGATTGTGTCGACTACAAAGATTACAACTATTGGTTCGACAATTATCTGGAGCCTAGTTACAACATCGCCATCTAGAATCAGGTACCAGCGTACAACTTAAGTACTGAGCCCCAGGATTTTCACTCTTTATCAACGCCTTTCTTGCTAGTTTTGAGCATATGGAGAAGCGATGGGTGTATGCCAATGGTGACGATGATGCCAAAGTGACGGAGCTGAGTGCTGCTCTCAACATCAGCCGACCTCTCGCTGGTATTCTGGTACAACGAGATATTCATAGCTTCGATGAGGCCAAATACTTCTTCCGACCTTCATTGGACGATCTCCACGATCCTTTTTTGATGAAGGACATGGATCGGGCCGTAGACCGCCTGACTGATGCTATCGCAAACGAAGAAAAGATTTTGATTTATGGAGACTATGATGTGGATGGTACGACGGCCGTCTCTCTGGTTTATGGATTTCTTCGGAGATATTATGATCGATTGGATTTCTACATTCCCGATAGGTACAAGGAGGGGTACGGCATATCTGAGACGGGCATTCGCTGGGCGCATGACAATGGCTTTTCACTAGTCATCGCCCTGGACTGTGGCATCAAAGCTATCGATCGGATGAATCAGGCCAATGAGTTGGGTGTGGATGTGATCATTTGCGACCACCACCTTCCCGGAGAAAACCTACCATCCGCCTATGCAGTGCTTGATCCTAAGCGTGCCGATTGTGACTATCCATTCAAGGAGTTGAGTGGTTGTGGGGTTGGCTTCAAACTCATGCAGGGTTTTTGTCAGCAGCAGACCATTGATCACGTTGAGTTGTTTGGTTTTCTGGACTTGCTTGCGGTGAGCATTGCCTCTGATATCGTGCCGATTGTAGGAGAAAACAGGATCATGGCTTACTATGGCCTGAAAAAACTGAATGATCAGCCTCTGCCGGGTCTCAAGGCGATCATGGACAATAGTGGATATCGGGGTGAGCTCGATATTTCTGCGGTCGTATTTGGCATTGGCCCCAGGATCAATGCTATGGGCCGTATATCCCATGCGCGTGGCTCCATTCAGCTCTTGCTTAGCCAGACAGAAGAGGAGGCCAAAGGATTTGCTTTGAAGGTCGAGGGTAAGAATGTTGAGCGCAGAAACTATGACGCTTCGATTACAAAGGAGGCCCTGGAGATGATCGAGAATAATGAAGACAATGATACGGCCAGGTCTACCGTCCTCTACAATAAGGATTGGCACAAAGGTGTAATAGGGATAGTAGCCTCACGATGTATTGAAAAGTACTATCGCCCAACGATCATTCTCACTGAGTCAAATGACAAAGCTACCGGGTCGGCCAGATCGGTATTGGGCTTTAATGTCTATGAAGCTATCGCTGAATGTGCAGAATTGCTTGATCAGTTTGGAGGACATCAGTATGCGGCCGGCCTGACCATGGATATCAAAAACATTGCTGCTTTTCAGGAAAAATTTGAGCGGGTCGTCAGTGAGCGCATAACAGATGATCAGTTGGTACCCCAAATAGAGATCAATCAGTTGATCGACTTTGACATGATCAATCAGAAATTCTTCAACATACTGAAGCAGATGTCACCCTTTGGTCCTCAGAATATGCAGCCTGTCTTTGCTACCCACAAAGTAGTGGCAACCACTGAGACGAGAGTGCTAAAAGGCGAGCACTTGAAGCTGTTTTTGAAGCAGCAAAACTCCAACAAAGTAATGGAGGCTATTGGCTTTGGGCTGGCGGCTTACTATGATATGATAGCCGCTGGTATGAGCTTCAGTGTTGCCTATACAATCGAGGAAAACAATTACATGGATCGGGTATCTTTGCAGCTCAATGTAAAGGACATTAAGTTCGACTAAGCAAGTTATTTGCCCATATGATCCTACGAGCAGAAGAGTTAATCAAAAAGTATAAGAAGAGGACTGTAGTCAATCAGATATCTGTGGAGGTTGGTCAAGGTGAGATCGTGGGTATGCTAGGACCCAATGGTGCCGGTAAGACTACTTCCTTCTATATGATTGTAGGATTGATTAAGCCGAATAGCGGTGAGATTTATCTTGATGATAAAAACATAACGTCTCTTCCCATGTACAAGCGCGCAAAGCTTGGGATCGGGTATCTGGCGCAAGAGGCCTCTGTATTTCGAAAATTGTCGGTAGAAGAAAACCTTATGGCTGTGCTGGAGATGACGAAGCTTTCTAAGGCAGCCCAAAAGGAAAAAGCTGAGGAGTTGCTAGAGGAGTTTAGCCTTACCCATGTCAGAAAAAACCTGGGCATGGTATTGTCCGGGGGGGAGCGCCGTAGAACCGAGATTGCGAGAGCACTGGCCGTAGACCCAAGTTTTGTCTTGCTGGATGAGCCATTTGCTGGTGTGGATCCTATTGCGGTAGAGGAGATTCAGGCGATAGTGGCTAAGCTGAAGAATAAGAATATCGGAATACTCATCACGGATCATAACGTGAACGAGACGCTTTCGATCACCGATCGGGCTTACCTCATGTTTGAGGGAAAACTGCTCAAGGCGGGTACGGCAGAAGAATTGGCAGCTGACGAACAAGTAAGAAGAGTGTATCTTGGCAAACACTTTGAATTGAAGCGGAAGATTTAGCGTGCGAATACTTAATTCCATATTGACCTGGGCCCTGAAAAAGCGGATCAGCCAGATTGAGCAGTTCATGGTCAACCCATTGGGTGTGCAGGAAGACCTGTTGATGAACCTTATCAAGGAAGGCAGGAACACCGAGTATGGACGTAAGTATGGGTTCAGCGATGTGGGCGATCCACTGAGCTTTCAGCGCACTACCCCCATAGTATCTTACGAAGACCTTTTCCCCTATGTGGAGCGCACCATGGCAGGAGAGCAAAACCTGCTCTGGCCAACCAAGATCACCTGGTTTGCCAAATCATCCGGCACTACCAATGCAAGGAGCAAATTCATTCCGGTCTCCGAGGAAGCGTTAGAAGATTGTCATTATGCGGGAGGGAAGGATTTACTCTCGCTCTACATCAATAATTATCCGGAAACACAGATGTTTTCTGGTAAGGGACTGGTCGTGGGCGGCAGTCACCAGATCAATCAATTTGACAAAAACGCTGAATCCTTCTATGGGGATGTGTCAGCGGTGATTCTTAAGAACCTTCCACTCTGGGCGCAGCTGGTGCGAACACCGAGCCTTGATATAGCACTCATGGACGAGTGGGAAGAGAAGATCGAAAAAATGGCGCAAGTGACCCTCAATGAAGATGTCACTAGCATGTCCGGTGTGCCAACATGGACATTTGTGTTGCTGCAGCGCATACTGGAGATCACTGGTAAGAAGAGTATCCTCGAGGTTTGGCCGAACATAGAGCTATTCGTACATGGCGCGGTGGCTTTCGGGCCATACCGAGATCTCTTCCATTCACTGATTCCTTCGGATGACATGCATTACATGGAGACCTACAACGCGTCGGAAGGGTTCTTTGCCATACAAGATCAGCCAGGCTCGAATGAGCTATTGCTAATGCTTGATTATGGCATTTACTACGAGTTTATACCCTTTGAGCAGATGGATGCCGAGGACCCCATTGTCTTGACACTGGATCAGGTCGAGGTTGGAAAAAACTATGCCTTGGTCATTACCACTAATGCTGGCCTTTGGCGATACATGATTGGTGATACCATCAAGTTTACTTCGATTAGCCCCTATCGCATTAAGATTACAGGACGTACCAAGCATTTTATTAATGCATTTGGTGAAGAGCTGATCATCGAAAATGCTGAATATGCCATAGGCGAGGCTTGTCATGAGACCAAGGCGATGATGACTAACTTTACAGCAGCACCGAGGTATCTGGGCAATAAACAAAAGGGGAGCCATGAATGGGTCATTGAGTTTGCACAGCAGCCTGATAGCAGAGAGCGGTTTTGTGAGATACTAGACACCAAGCTAAAGGAGGTGAACTCCGACTATGATGCTAAGCGCTACCGCAATATTGCCTTGGAGGAGCCTTTGATCCACTTTGTTGACGAGGGCACTTTTCACCATTGGATGAAGAAACGCGGCAAACTTGGTGGGCAAAATAAGGTTCCCAGATTAGCGAATAATCGGGAGTATTTGGACGACATCCTTAGCCTGCTGAAAGTAATGTCTTAAGCTGATCAAGCTGCTCTTCAGTTAGTAGTTCTTGTGCTTTTTGAAAAAGCATTCTCTCTTCTTTTCGGACATGTTGTTCAATGAGGTTTCCCAGCCTATCCAGGGATTCAATATCAAGGGTTAGATTATTGAATAGGGCGATCATCTCATAGTGCTCCTTTCGGAGTTCATTGATGAGGTAGGAGAGCGATGGAGCATAGATTATTAGAGTCGGGTAGAGTACTTTTTCTTCCAGTTCAACGTGCTGTTTGATCAGACTGTCCCAGGTGTTTTTGGCGTAATCGACTTTACCCGCCAAGTCAGTTGGCATTCCTTTGTAGGCAGGAGCACCTTCTTTCAACAGCTGAGCGAGAAGTAGCAGTTGGTGGTGCTCTCTGGAAATAGGAATCAATGCTGGATGGCGTTTCAATAGGGACTGGATTTTATTCTTATACTAACGTAAATTAGGAAGAACTCGAAAATCACCCACGAAAGTGTCTGGCTTTATTCAAGATGTTGTTACGGGTAGAGTTGAGTTAACGGCGGAAAGCCCAATTGTATTTATCCAAGTTGCATATAGGAAAAATACCTATATGGCGGTCTGTGGTTTAACATTTTGATAATACACGTTTTAATCTAACTGGTCACCGTAGGATACCTTATACTCTGAAGTTTAATCAAACCATTATATGCCAAATGAAAGATCATAAATTCAATGATCTATGAAAATCATGCTTTTTCCACATTAGATCGTACTTATCCACAGATTTTAGAGGCGTAACTACAAGGTTCTGAAAATCAAATACTTATGAGAGTAGAGTCATTTCAGGACCCTGTGGATAACTTTAATTGAAAGCAGTAATCGAACTGAAAATCAGCGACTTGAGGATTTGGCTTAAGAAATGGCTTGTCGCTTCAGGTTGGTACGGTAGGCATTGAATATCCTTGATTTGGATACGAAACCTACGTATTTACCATCATCAATAACAGGCAGGTTCCAGGCTTGTGTTACCTCAAATTTATTCATGACAGATTGCATTTTTTCTTTGGAGGATACACTTGAGGGCGGAATGGTCATAATTGAGCGAACAATCGTTGTTTGCCTGGCCTCTTCATCAAACATTACCTCACGTATATCATCGAGTGTTACGATCCCCCTAAGCTCTCTTTGTTCATTTACAACAGGGAATATATTTCTCTTCGATTTCTGTACGAGCTTTACCAGGTCGCCGAGTGTGGCTTCAGGGTCGATCGTCAGCAAATCTTTTTCTACGATTTTTGGTAGGTTAATGAGACTAAGCACTTGCCTATCCTTGTCATGCTGGATGAGGTCGCCCCGCTCTATAAGGTGCTTAGTGTAGAGCGAGTATTTTTCGAAGTAGGAGATCGTCGTAAAGGAGATGGCGCTGACCAGCATTAAAGGCAGAAACAGCGTATATCCATGGGTGATTTCTGCAATCAAAAAGATAGCCGTTAGTGGGGCATGGAGCACCCCGCTCATTACTCCGCACATCCCGACAAGCGTAAAGTTGCTCGTACTGATGGCATCAGGAAAAATCAGGTTGGTAACCCTGGAAAACAGGTAGCCGGTCACGGCTCCAAGAAACAAAGAGGGTGCAAATATCCCTCCGCTACCTCCCGCGCCGATGGTAATGGCTGAGGCCACAGGCTTGATTAGCACAATGGCCAAAATAAAGATGATCACCACCCCAACCTGACCGCTATATTGGTAGAAGAATGATGTCCTGAAAATACTTTCTTCATTTCCATTGATCAAGGCCTTAATGGTGTCGTACCCTTCACCGTAGATCGGGGGAAAGGACAAGATGATTACTGCGAGCAAAACCCCACCTATCAATGCTCTCTTTATATCATTCTTGATTGCCAGGAGTTTGTCTTCAATGAGAATCGTCAGGCGAGTGAAATAGAGAGAAACCAACCCACACATCAGGCCGAGCAATAGATAGTAGGGTACGTGAATGGCCTCAAAACTATCTATAAGTTGGAAAGAGAAAAGGCTCTCATCACCAAGAAGCGTCAGCGATACGATTGATCCCGAGACTGAAGCAATTAAAATAGGAATGAATTGAGAGACCGTGATGTCGGTCAGAATTACTTCTACCGCGAAGATCACACCCGCGATAGGAGAGTTAAATATTGCTGAGATGGCACCTGCCGAGCCACAGGCGATGAGCAGTGTTCTTCGCTTATAGTTGAGGTGAACGAGCTGACCTAGGTTAGAGCCTATGGCAGACCCTGTCACGACGATTGGGGCCTCTAGTCCCACAGAACCACCAAAACCTACCGTAATGGCACTGGTAAGCATCCGGGAGTACATCTTGCTCCTGGCGATGATACCCGATCGCTTCGATATACTATACAAGATACTTGTGATCCCGTGCCCCAGATTTTCCTTGAGGACATATTTGGCAACAATAACGGTAAGAAGAATTCCCACCAGGGGATAGCCAAGATATAAGTAGTTGACTCCTGTAATGTCCAGATTCGTGGCGAGTACAGCCTGAATGAAGTGGACGGTCGTCTTCAACGTAACAGCCGCAAAGCCTGCTATGATACCCACAAGACTACTGACGACCAGTATAAAATTATCTTCGCTGATGTGCTTCAGCCTCCAGGTAAGGAACTTCAATAGCAGGCTACTCTTCTGCATGAGGGCAAATGTAAGAATCTATACCTGCAATCTGCTTTACAAAATTCTTTTTGATAGATAAAGAATAAGTATCCGTATCGCTCGTTCGATCTGCTAACGTTTGCGCGGCATCTAAACCACGATTTCAGCAATTAATCTATCGAAATGGGCCGATATGGCAGATTTCAGGTACGAAAAGAACGAGGTGAGATTCATAACTAATTGCTTGATGCGATTGACATTAGGTCTATATTTGCGCGCTGAATTTTTCTAGTAATGGACAAGTATAAAATAAAATATAAGTGTTTGAAGTCTCCTAACGGGAGTTCGGGACTGGATGGCTATACTGAAGAGAAGGAGTATACCGGAAGAGCATTCAACGGATTTTTTGAGGTTTCTCCGAAATGGGGAAGCGGTCATTCGACCAAATTGATTGATAAGGGTACTTTTTTCAAATATTTTGACCTAATTAGCGACAATGCAAACGGCGATTCTGATAAGAAGCCGCGAAAAGAAAACGTGATGGCCTAGTTGAAGCGCATCACTCAGTCGTACCATATTTCGTCAAAATGAAGTTCACACAGATTAAGGAAACTTGTCTGTACGTAGAGGATCTTGACCAGTCCGAGCAGTTTTATCACGGCTTGCTCAAGCTGCCGGTCATTTCCAAGGTGGATGAGCGACACATTTTTTTCCGTTGTGGCGGATCAGTATTGCTATGCTTTCTCAACAAGGCCACCATCATGGAGAAAAAGCTGCCGCCTCATTATGCCATTGGGCGACAGCATATCGCGCTGGAAGTATCGAGTCGCAGCTATGCTCAGTCGAAGCAAAAACTGCTGGACGCAGGGATAGAGCTCATCCACGCTGAGCCCTGGGGAGAAAAGTACGAGTCAGTCTATTTTTATGACCCGGATGGTCACGTACTGGAGATCGTACCTACCGGAATGTGGGACTAGTGAACGATAGCCTGTAGGGCTTCTTCGACATACTCAAAGGTGGTGAGCACATCCGCTTTACCGTCGACGATAGCCACGTCATGTTCGTAGTGTGCTGAGGGCTTGCGATCTGCTGTGATGATCGTCCAGCCATCATTGAGCTGATTGATCCGCTTGGTGCCGAGGTTGATCATCGGTTCAATGGCCATGACCAGGCCATTTTTGATCATTGGGCCTCTTCCTCTTTTGCCATAGTTAGGCACTTCCGGGGATTCATGCATCTTACGGCCAAGCCCATGACCTACGAGCTCCCTGACGACTCCAAAGCCGTGCTTTTCTGCGTGCTGCTGTATAGCATAGCTCACATCACCTATTCTATTGCCAGTTTTGGCCTGCTCGATACCGAGCATCAGGCTTTCTTTCGTTACACGCAGTAGTTTTTCGATTTCAGGGCTTACTTCTCCTACCGCAAATGTATAGGCCTGATCTCCGTAAAAGCCATTTTTGAGTGTACCACAGTCGACGGAGATAATGTCTCCTTCCTCTAGTGGTTTATTGGTCGGGATACCATGAACGACCTGCTCATTTACTGAAATACAGAGAGAATTGGGGAAGTCATACAGGCCAAGAAAACCGGGAACGGCACCATGATCTCTGATATACTCTTCAGCAACCTTGTCAAGATCAAGCGGCGTGACTCCCGGTCTTACCAAAGGAGCCAATACGCCCAGGCACTTCGATGCGAGCTGAGCGCTTTCCCGCATTATTTCAATCTCTTCTCTACTCTTGTACTGTATCATATGCTTCCTGACAAAGGGGGCAAAATTAGTAAAAAGGTCTTTAATGATGTTCATAAAATAAAAAACCCCGGCCTTGAAGGGCAGGGGTCTCTTGTTGAAATCAATTTCTTTTAGATTATACCCTCGAGTACATCCTTGATTGGGACTCTGTTGCCATCCTTGAAGCTTACGATCCAGGCATCCTTTACCCCCATTTGTCTTAGGTATTTCTTAAAGGTGTCTGCTTCCCAATAGTCCCGGAAAGCACCAATCGTGAACTTTTGAACATCGTTATTGCTCTCTGCATCAAAATTAGGGTTGTTGGCAGAAAATTTAGTCAACTCCTCCTTATTCTTGAAAGCACCAATTTGCACTTTGAAAACTACCCCATCGGTTCCAACCACATTGCCTTGTGCAGCGGCTTTTTGAGATTGCTCTTTGGCAGCAGCTACCTCACTTCGCA
The DNA here is from genome assembly GCA_965229505.1 of Cyclobacteriaceae bacterium. Taxonomy (GTDB): domain Bacteria; phylum Bacteroidota; class Bacteroidia; order Cytophagales; family Cyclobacteriaceae; genus UBA6059. The sequence continues at coordinate 1,538,110 of OZ245881.1, read as the reverse complement.
TATTTTGAACCTGCGTTTGGAGCTCCTTTACACGAGCCTCTTGCTCATCCAGCTCAGCTTCAGCGCTCTCAGCTCTATCTTCCAGCTCAGCAGCTTCGGCCTTCATTGCTTTGTTCTCGTCAAGAAGGTTTTTGTATTGCTCTGGTTGAAGCTGCTTGATGCGCTTTTTCCATTCCTTCATTTCAGCTTTCGACATCTGCGCGTTGACTTCTACTACGCCGATCAGGCAGATTGCAGCGGTAAGAACAATGGCTATTCGTTTCATGGTAAGAGTTTTTAAGAATATAATCTGGCTAAAGCTATAAAAGAACTTGATTTAAATCAAATCTCGAACTCAAAGACAATTGCACTATTTTAAGCTACCAATCATTTTTTCTGGTACTACCCACTCGTCAAATTGTTCATTAGTAAGAAGGTCTAGCGCAATAGCCGCCTCCCTAAGTGTAGTGCCTTCCTTGTGTGCTTTCTTGGCAATCTTAGCTGCGTTCTCATAGCCAATATGGGTATTGAGCGCTGTGACCAGCATCAATGATTTTTCAAGCTTTTCTTTGATTACGGGCGAGTTGGGCTCGATTCCAACAGCACAGTTGTCATTGAAGGACTGGCAGGCGTCACCGATCAACCTGGCAGAAGTGAGCAGATTATAAATCATCACAGGCTTGAATACATTCAACTCGAAGTGACCGTTCATTCCACCAAGGCTGACAGCCACATCGTTTCCAACTACCTGAGCACATACCATTGTTAAAGCTTCACACTGTGTAGGGTTAACCTTTCCGGGCATGATAGATGAGCCGGGTTCATTCTCAGGTATGAGGATTTCACCAATACCACACCTGGGCCCTGAGGCAAGCATGCGCACGTCATTTCCTATTTTCATCAGACTGACTGCCAGCTGCTTGAGTGCACCGGAGCTTTCCACGACCGCATCATGAGCCGCCAATGATTCAAATTTGTTGGGAGCTGTGACGAATGGATGACCGGCATGACCTGCGATCTTCTCAGCTACCAACTCAGCATAGCCTTCGGGGGTATTAAGACCGGTACCTACGGCAGTACCTCCCAGGGCTAGTTCTGATAAGTGATCAAGCGTGTTGCGTAGCGCCTTGAGACCATGGTCCAGCTGTGCGACATACCCACTAAACTCCATACCCAGGGTAAGCGGAGTAGCATCCATAAAATGTGTCCGACCGATTTTAACCACGTCCTTAAACTTCTTGGCTTTGCTGTCAAGCGTGTCTCGTAAGAGTTGCACCTTGGGGATGGTGTGTTCCACAATCATCTTATAGCCAGCAATGTGCATGGCAGTTGGAAAAGTGTCATTGGAGGACTGAGACTTGTTGACATCATCATTGGGGTGGATAAACTTCTTCTCATCAGCCAAGTCGCCACCATGGATGACATGTGCTCGGTTGGCAACCACCTCGTTGACGTTCATATTGGATTGAGTACCACTGCCTGTTTGCCATATGACCAGCGGAAACTGATCATCCAATTTTCCTGCTAAGATTTCATCACACACCTTACCTATGAGGTCTGATTTTTCTTTTGGCAGCACGCCTAGCACATGATTCGTTTCCGCAGCAGATTTCTTAAGAATGGCAAAGGCCCTAATAATTTCCATGGGCATATGCATATTGTCACCCCCAATCTTAAAATTGTCTCTGGAACGTTGCGTCTGTGCCCCCCAATATTTATCCGCAGGCACCTCTACAGGCCCCATGGTGTCTTTTTCGATCCTTATGCTCATCACTTAAGTTTTACGATTGTTATTCTATTCCTATCGGAAAATAAAGCCACATGCGGTCCAGGAGACTTTGTGAGTGCTTATTTCCTAGCGGTGAATTTAACCAGAAACGCCCAATACCTGAAAGAGAATGATTCGCCTTTACATTTCCGGTAGTCTCAATGATCAACCGACATAAGTACTCACTTAGCTAATCAGCTTGCTCGATTGTTAATGTGACAATTTACGTCCAACAGAATGCATATGTGTCCTGCGAATCTTTCAGCTATTGTCACGAGAAATTTCTTTCTTTGATTGCGATAGCATCAACTTTCACGCAGTGGCATGACCCAAAAAATCATACATCTTATTTCAGGACCTAGAAACCTGTCCACGGCCTTGATGTACTCCTTCGCTCAGCGAGCCGACACCACAGTGGTGGATGAGCCTTTTTATGCTCATTATTTAGTGTCGACGCGGGTGGATCACCCAGGGGGAGCAGAAACGATCCGATCCATGCCTGCTGATACTGTCACCATTCAGAAGTCATTTTTTGAATTCGACAAAACACCCGTCTTGTTTTTGAAGGATATGGCGCACCACTTGATCGACATGGATTTGAGCTTTTTGGATCGTGTGACTAACCTATTTCTGATAAGAGATCCTCATCAACTCATCGCCTCGTTCGCTCAAGTCATCCCTACACCTACCATTCAGGACATAGGGCTGGCGCAGGAGTGGGCGCTCTTCAAGCAAATAAGTCAGGCCGATGGGAAACCGCCAGTCGTACTCGACTCTGGGGATCTGTTGGCAGATCCTCAGCTGATGTTACCCAAGCTATGTGCGGCGCTTGACTTGCCTACCGATATGTCGATGGCTTCCTGGCCGGCCGGAGCACGACCAGAGGATGGCGTCTGGGCCAAGTACTGGTACAAGGGCGTGCACAATTCAACCGGATTTGCAAGAAGGGAATCCAGCACGAGGGAGTTGCCCGATCAATGTCAGCCGCTTTACGAAGAGGCACTACCTTACTATCAAAAATTATCTGAATTTGCCATCAAACTCTAAAGCATGCTACAACAATACAACCCCAAGAATAAAGATATCATCATTCACATCGGAGGGAAGCTTTACCCCAGAGCAGAAGCCAAAGTATCCGTCTTCGATAGTGTCGTGCAGGGTGGCGATGCGGTATGGGAGGGCTTGCGTGTGTATCCAGAGGGTATCGTTTGCCTTACCGAGCACCTCAATAGGCTCCAGGAGTCGGCGCACGCCCTTGCATTTGTCGATATTCCGACCCATGAGCAAGTGAAAGCTGCGATCAAGTCAACTTTAGAAGCCAATGGTATGACGACTGATACGCATATCCGCCTGACATTGACAAGGGGTGAGAAGGTGACCTCTGGCATGGATCCCAGGGTCAATACCAATGGTAGTTGCCTGATCGTCTTAGCAGAATGGAAGCCGCTGGTTTATGATAATGCCACGGGTATCAAGGTGATCTCCTCAGCGATCCGGCGCAATGGGCCTCAGTACCTCGACTCCAAAATCCATCACAACAACCTGCTGAATAATATCCTCGCCAAGATTCAGGCTAATGCTGCCGGTAAAGATGCGGCGGTCATGTTTGATCAAAATGGCTTTGTAGCCGAGCTCAATGATGTCAACCTATTCATGATCAAGGAGAGCAAGGTCTTCACACCCTTTGCGGATGCCTGCCTACCGGGAATCACTAGAGGTACGACTATAGAGATTGTGCGAGAGTTAGGCTTGACCAGGGAGGAGCGCAACCTCTCCATCACAGAATTTTACAATGCCGACTGTGTGTTTGCTACCGGTACGATGGGAGAGCTCACCCCGGTGGTGGAAATAGATGGTCGTGCCATTAGGGACAAGCGCGAGGTGTTCGACGTGATTCACAAAGCTTTCAAGGCAGTGATTCCTTCACTTTGTGAGCCACTTTAGTGCATACTTCCAAACTTTAGCTTCACCGCTACGTCCCATAGGACAATTCCGATAGATACAGAGATATTAAGCGAATGCTTGGTGCCAAACTGAGGGATCTCGATACAGTGGTCTGAGGCTGCTACGGCTTCATCTTCCACTCCAAAGACCTCATTACCGAAGATGAAACAGTATTTTTCATTAGCCTCGGGTGAGAATTCATCCAGGCTTATGCTTTGATCCACTTGCTCTATACTGATGATTTTCCAGCCATCAACTTTAAGATTGGCGATAGCCTCACCAGTGGTTTTTTCATAGCACCATTCTACATTATCCGTAGCTCCAAGGGCGGTCTTTTGTATATCGCGGTGTGGAGGCTGGCCAGTAATTCCCGTTAGGATGATTTGGTCTACCCTGAAGGCATCACCTGTTCTGAAAGCTGAACCCACATTATTCAGGCTTCTGACATTGTCAAGGAGAATTCTGACAGGTAATTTTTTACTGTCACGAAAAGCTTCAGGAGTCAGCCTGTCGAGCTCTTCATTTTTCAATTTCCGCATAATTCGGAGGGCGATTTATTATCATTGCAAGAGTGTCTTTGAGACACCACGAGCAAAACTAAACAATTCCTTTTCCTACTTTTGACATGGCCAAAAGCAAGTCTAAGTCTGCATCCGAAACGCCCCTGATGAAGCAGTACAATGCCATCAAGAAGCGCTATCCGGGAGCGCTTTTGCTCTTCAGAGTGGGGGACTTTTATGAGACTTTTGGAGAGGATGCGGTCAGGGCGAGCAGCACCTTGGATATTGTGCTGACTAAGCGGGCCAATGGAGCCGCCAGCCACATAGAACTGGCAGGGTTCCCACACCATTCATTGGACACCTATTTGCCAAAACTGGTACGAGCAGGCCACCGGGTGGCGATCTGCGATCAGCTGGAAGACCCAAAGTCCGTGAAGGGGATTGTCAAGCGTGGTGTTACCGAGCTTGTGACCCCCGGCCTCTCCATGCATGACAATGTGCTGGACAAAAAGACCAATAATTATCTGGCTTCTTTGAGTGTAAATGGCGAAACCATTGGGATTGCTTTTCTGGACCTATCCACAGGCGAATTCATGGTGTCGATGGGTGCATGGCCCTATATAGAGAAGTTGATCCAGAGCTTCCTACCCTCAGAGCTCATCTTCAACAAGGGAAACCGCGCTGATATTGAGCAGCATTTTGGGGACACCTACAATACCTACGGGCTGGAGGATTGGGTCTATGGTGAAGAGTATGGTTACGAAAAGCTGACCGCTCAGTTTGGCACTGCCAACCTGAAAGGATTTGGCATTGAGGAAATGAACCAGGCGGTAGTTGCTGCAGGGGCGATCCTCTATTATTTGGAGGACACAGAGCACAAGGATATCCGACATATCCGGTCTATCTCCAGGATCGAAGAGGAAAAGTACGTGTGGCTGGACAAGTTTACGATCCGCAACCTTGAGCTGCTCACTTCGCAGCAGTCAGATGGTATTCCGCTGATCGCAGTACTAGATCACACCCATACGGCCATGGGCTCACGGCTCCTTAAGAAGTGGGTGATCCTACCGTTAAAAACCAAGGAGGCCATCGACCGGCGGCTGGGTATCGTCAATGCCCTATCGGAAAACGATGACCTGGTGGCGCAGCTGGTAGACCTGCTCAAGCCAATGGCTGATTTGGAGCGGCTGATCTCAAAAGTAGCCGTCGGTCGAATCAACCCACGTGAGTTTAATCAGCTCAAGAAAGCATTGGGCCTCCTGGGGCCAATTAAGGAACTGCTCCTATCGGAAGGTGATGATGCATTAAAGCAAATAGCGAGTCAGATTGATCCCTGTGATTTCCTTCACACGAAGATTGACAATCTGATCAAAGAGGAGGTGCCTATAGTTAGCAACCAAGGCAATCTCATCAATGATGGTATCGATGATCAGTTGGATGAGCTCCGCAAGATTGCCTATTCTGGTAAGGACTATCTGATGGAAATCCAGACCAGAGAGAAGGAGCGTACAGGCATCACCTCACTCAAAATCGCCTACAACAAGGTGTTTGGTTACTACCTCGAGGTGAGCAATGCGCATAAAGACAAGGTGCCGGAAGAGTGGATCAGGAAGCAGACGCTGGTCAATGCCGAACGCTATATCACCGAGGAGCTGAAGGTGTACGAAGAGAAAATCATTTCTGCCGAGGACAAAATGGTAGCGATAGAATCTCGAATCTACTTGCAGCTGATCCAGGATGCACTGGAGTTTGTGCCGCAGGTACAACAGGATGGTCATGTGATAGCTACGCTGGATTGCCTGATCAGTTTTGCCTTGCTATCGCGAAAGAATAACTACGGCAAGCCCAATATTACTGAGGAGATGGAGATCGATATCAAAGAAGGTCGCCACCCTGTCATCGAGCAGCACCTGCCACCAGGGGAGTCCTATGTGCCCAATGATGTTTTTCTCGATGACGCCTCTCAGCAGTTGATGATGATCACCGGCCCAAACATGGCAGGTAAGTCTGCGTTGCTGCGACAGACCGCATTGATCGTCTTGATGGCACAGATGGGCTGTCATGTGCCGGCTACTTATGCACGCATTGGCTTGGTAGATAAGGTCTTTACCAGAGTCGGAGCTTCGGATAACCTCTCAAAGGGAGAATCTACTTTCATGGTGGAGATGACCGAGACGGCCTCTATCCTCAACAACCTATCGTCAAGAAGTCTAATACTGATGGATGAGATTGGGCGAGGGACGAGTACCTATGATGGGATCTCGATAGCCTGGTCTATCGTCGAGTATTTGCATAAGCATCCAAAGTTTAAGGCCAAGACGCTCTTCGCTACCCACTATCATGAGCTGAACCAACTGACCAATGATTTTCCGAGGATCAAGAATTTCAATGTATCCGTTCGGGAGATGGACAATAAAGTGATCTTCATGCGCAAACTGGTCGAAGGGGGTAGTGAGCATAGCTTCGGTATCCATGTAGCACAGATGGCGGGCATGCCCAATGAAGTGGTCATTCGTGCTAACGAGATCATGCAACACCTTGAAAAAGATAAACTCAAGGAAAAAGATCATGACAAGCTGCTGGAGCTACCCAAGAGTAATTTTCAGATGAGCCTTTTTGAGGCAGACCCCAAATTTGAAGAGGTGAGAAAAATCCTCAACGAAATAGACATCAACCGTATGTCTCCTGTGGAGGCGCTACTCAAACTCAATGAGATCAAGACTATACTGAAAGGTTAATCCTGAGGTGCGTAGTAGTACAAGAGCTGCTTTTCATTAGTGTTGTGCTCGCTCAAGGTGTAGAACCCACCCAGGCTGTCCCAGGCGATGGCTTCACCCTGTGGCTCGATTATGTACGGAATCCTGACGGGCACTTCTTGTAGGATAGTTTCAGCCACTGAGTTAAAATGAGCGGTCCAGTAAAAGATGGTGTTATAGTTCTTGATAAGGACTTGTCCCTTTATGTTGATATCCGTCGCGGTGAAGTCCTTCCAGTCTATTGTTCCGCGGGCTGATATTAGTTGCTCGTCCTGGCCTTCCAGCCTGAATTGATAGATCATGACGCTTTCTTCTCGCTTTGTAACGATGATCACCTGATTGCTGACAGGGTCGTAGGCAAGAGACTCAGCATCTCTGGCCCCTTCCTTATACCTTAGATTCACAGTAGTGATCTCTGAGTTCGGAATTGACTGCATGTCCTCCCCCTGGAAGATAGGTTCATCAAGGATGTGCAGGCTGATCCTGTCTCTTCGCGCCTTGTTGTCCCCGATATCACCAATGATGAGTTGATGGCTGCCGTTATGAGTATGGTAGGTCATGTCCTCCCAATCGATTGCTTCAATGCCCTCTAAAGTGACCGTCATTTTGATCTGAGCCTCAAGGTCGATGAGGTATAGCTTTGGCTCATCACCGCTATCATTATGCACCCAGAGATGGTCTGGGTTTTCTCGGCTTACGACCATGCCACTGACCTCCTCCAGTCTGGGGTCAGTCACTTCAGCAAGGGGTCTACCTACTTGAAATAATGTGCTATCCAGCGCTACTTCAAAGTCTCTTTGATCTACTTTGTTACAGCTTGCAAAAGTCAGGGCTAGGCATGTCAGCAGAGAGGTTAAGAATATGTGCTGGAGAAGGCTGGGTAGTGACATGGCTGTTCATTTATTTTAGCTGAAGTTTCTCTTCATTTTTGACTTGAGTCAAAAAGAAGCAAAAAACTCAAGGCTGTGTCCATTTTTGACGCGATTCTTGATTAAAAATCAGGAAATAAAAAAACTCGACAAAGAGCGTTCATTATACCAGGGGTAGATGGCGGAACTTTCATCCTTAGAGGTGTTCAGTGAGGCTTGTTCAATGTGCGATTGCTCTTTTTCTCAAACAGCTTTTATTTCTGTTCTGACTTTTAATCCAGAACCACTAAAATGGACAAGGCCGGATATATGGATGATAGTACTGTGTATTCTTGAGGGTTAACGAACTTAATAATGAAGCTGTATGAGAAAGCACTATTTCAGTGGGTATTTGAGGGTAAATATTTGCCCTAGCATGTTGGAAAGTTCTAAGCTTCAATTAAATTTGCAATCCTTTTAAACGAAAGAGGAATGCGAGAGTAGCTCAGCTGGTAGAGCACGACCTTGCCAAGGTCGGGGTCGCGGGTTCGAATCCCGTCTCCCGCTCAAGATTCAAGTCCATGCCGCATTTATGCGGCATACTTGTTTTTAGAAGGTAGTGTCTACGATGTAGATAACGCCTCGGTGGTGGAATTGGTAGACACGCAGGACTTAAAATCCTGTGGACCTTAAAGTCCGTGCGGGTTCAAGTCCCGCCCGAGGTACTTCATAAGAAAGGCTCTGAGTTTGCTCAGAGCCTTTCTTGTTTTATGCTAAGTGAATGTGATCTACCCTTCCTCCGGCATCAGAATAATCTGGATGTACTCGTCTGTATCTAGGTACTTCCTGGCGATCTCTCTGATTTTTTCTCCTTCTACCTCGTCCAGTTTGTTGATGGACTCGGGGATTTCATTGAAGTCCCATCCGTTGATATGGTACGAGCGGAGCGTATTGAGCCAGTAATCATTCTCTTTGATATTGACTTCAAAGGCTCGCCTTCTTTGTTCGCGGATTTTTTGAAGGTTTTCTTCAGTCACTTTCTCTTCTTTGATTGAGGTAATGATTCCTTTTGTGGCATCTACCAGATCATCCACATTTTCTGGCCCACAGGGGAACTGAATTCGGAAAGTGTAATGCTCATAGGGTAGACCAGTGGTGCTCCCGCTCGATCCTGCACCATAGACTCCACTCTTTTCTTCGCGAAGAATCTCTATTAGCTTGATGTTAACCAAATCAGCCAATGCCCCGAAGTAGAAGTTTTCCTCTTTGGTTCGCTCAAAAGCATCGGTGAAATTCATAATCACCATACTCTTGGGATCAGTGCCTTTGTTAATGGTTTCGCTGACCATTCCGGTAGGTGGTCGCACACCGACATCTTTCCATTCATCAGTACGATCTGCAGTGGGCAGTGAGCCGAGATAGGTAGCCAATAGTGGTTTCATTTCTTCAACATCGAAATTGCCCACAAACCAGAAGGTGAAATCGCTGGCATCCGCAAACCGCTCCTTATAAAAGTCTAATGCCCACTCAGGATCAATACTGTCGAGTTGCTCTTCTGTTGGGAAGCCACCACCACGTAAATGACCCTGGGACATAATGCGTGCCACCTGGTCATTGAAGTAGAATTGAGGGTTCGAATTGAGGTTCTTCAAAAAGCCTTTATTCCGTGTAATGAAAGACTGAAATGCGTCCATGTCCAGTGTGGGGGCTGTGAAATAAAGGTTGGTGAGTTGCAATAAGGTCTCAAGGTCTTGGGGAGTCGAACTTCCTTGTACTCCCTCGGATAGCTGCCTGATGAATGGTGTCACATTAACCGATTTGCCGGCGAGCATCTTCTGGAGGTCAACATTGCTAAAACCTGCTACACCACTGATATTGACGATCGAGCTGGCATTTGACGCTGACATGTAGTTGGCGTCATCAGCAAGTGAGTGACCTCCCGGGCTAAATGACGTCATCATTACCTGATCATTCTTGAAGTCAGTCGGTTTAAGGTAGACAGTTATTCCATTGGAAAGTTTAAGCTCTGTAATATCAGTTTGCTCATGGTAGTCGCTACTGGTGATGCTTCCAGGTTCGGGTAGGCTGGTCATCAAGTCAGTGCCCACGTCTCCGTCATCGTAGGCGGTAAGCTCCATGGTGGCTGACTGATCCAGTATCGAGAGCAGCTCTTCTTTGGTGGGATATACCAGCCCGTCTTTTTCCGGACCTGTGACTACCAGCACCCTGTTTTCATCGCGGATCAATTTATCTGTGAGACTGTTGATTTCTTCTACCGAAATACCCTCCATGTACTTCTGGACAAAGGCATATTCGAAGGCGATTCCAGGGATTGGCTCTGCCTCTAAAAAATTACCCAGGTACTCATTGACATAGTTTTCAGATTCGGTTTTATCTCTTTCGTTGTAGGCTACCTCATAGCTCTGAAGCATGTCCTTCTTGTAACGATCCAGCTCTGTGGACGTGAAACCAAATCTCTTGACACGCTCTATTTCTGCTAAGAGCGCAGATAAACCTTGCTCAATACCGTCCTCTTGCGTGACTGAGAAAGCCTGAAAAGCAGTTTTGGTGCGAGCGAAAAAAGAGCCGTATGAAACCGAGCCAAATAAAAATGGCGGTTCGGCCTGCTGCGTCAATTCACTCAACCGCTGGTTGAGCATACCGGTATAAATCTGGTTCATTAACCACGTGCGATAGTCACCCAAGGTCTCATCTGTGGTGGGATCAGCTTTAATGAAAAGGCGGGAGATGGTGTAACTCGCCTCTTTGTCTGTAGATATATTAACAAGGGTCTCCGTGTGATCCGGCACACCATACTCCTCTCGTGGTTTGGGAGAAACAGATTTGGCTATCCCCCCAAAATGCTGTTTTATCTTGTACTCAATCTGATCTACGGGGAGATCTCCTACCGCAATCACTGCCATCAACTCCGGCCGGTACCAATCCTTGTAGAAGTTGGTCAAGCTGCTGTGCTCAAATGTCTCGAGGTTTTCCCTGGTACCTATCGGTAAACGAACAGCGTATCTCGAATCCCTCAGCAATACGGGCAGAAACTCATCCAACATCCGGCGATCTGCGCCTTGGCCCAGTCTCCACTCTTCGATGACTACTCCACGCTCTTTTTCAATTTCTTCCGGGTCAAATGAAAGGTTGTGTGCCCAGTCTTCCAAGATCTGAAAACCCTGATTGACGATAGTATCATTGTCGGTAGGTATGGGGAGCATATAGACCGTCTCATCGAAGCTGGTGTATGCATTGAGATCCGCCCCAAACCTCACACCTATGGACTGCAGGTAGTTGACGATTTCATTCTTTTCGAAATTCTTGGTGCCGTTGAAGGCCATGTGCTCTAAGAAATGCGCAAGGCCGAGCTGATCTTCTGTTTCCAATATGGCACCTGCGTTGACAACCAGCCTTAGCTCCAGGCGCTGCGCCGGGCGATCATTGCCTCGGATATAATAAGTGAGTCCGTTACTGAGCTTGCCAATTTTGACATTTTCATCTATCGGAATGGCATCCTCCAGATTGTCAGAAATACTTGTCTCCTGGGCAAGTGCAAGTTGGGAAGAGAAAATGATGAGGGCTAACAGACTGATTCGGCAAATTGCCGCAAGAATAGATTTATGCATTTGACTTTATGATAAGTTCATTTTGATATACAAAGAAAACCAAAAATGGTTGTGTCCATGGATCGTACGCGCCAAAGGAAGTGAGGTTTTACTGAGAAGACGTATCCGCCGGAATTTCTTTGCTTGGGGTTGAGAAAGGATTAAGCCTGCTGCCAGCCTTCCTCACCTGTCCACCGATCTTCTCTCCGGTACGCTTCACAGCATTGATACCGCTTTTCACGGTTTTGACGCCTGTTCTTCTTGTGGCTTCTACGATTCCAGCTATGACATTTTTAGATGCAGATACCACTATTGCACCTAGCATACCTGAGGCTTCTTTAAAGGCCGAGAGCTTGGCTTCTTTGCGGGTTGCAAAATACTGCCCGCTGCAATAGTTGCGCGCAATAATGCCGACCCTTAGCGTAAGAAAGGCGTTGGTTGATCCCTCTAACAAGGAATCGATAATGATCGTAGCGGAGTTTCCGACTAATGGGACGGACTGTGTGGTCATGCCTTTGAAAAGCGACCTGATGATCGGCTCCATTTGCTCAGAGATATCTATTTCTTCTATTTGACTTGCCAGGAATGTGGCAGCACCCACGTTAGCATACAGCCGAGAGAGGTCACGGAGGCTGGGACGCTGATAATAAAGGTGGGCCAGGTCCCAAATAAGTTTTGACTGAGTAACAAGAACGGTTAATGCATCTAGTTTACCATTCTGGGAGATTGCGGTAGCCAGGAATACCGTATTGGCTGTTTTCTTTATCCTCAAATTGGCTTCTGCATTAAGTGCTACCAGTGCGTCTTCCAAAGAGTCAGTGCCAATATTGTTCTGCTTTAGAAATTGATTGCTTGCAAGCCGCTGCTTAAGCTTACTCTTAAACTGCTCGACTTCCGCCAGAGAAGATGGAGATGTCAACGGAGAAGGGAGCCTTAGGAAAATCACCACGGGTAGTACCATCAAGAAAACAAGAACAGCCGCTAATATGCCAGTGACAACATAAGCGAGCGTTGCGTTGATACTTAAAAGCACCAGATAGATTTGGGATACCTGATTGAATAAAAACAGCAGAAACCCCAGAATGAAGAGGATACTGAGCGGCAGGAAAATACTACGTAGTTGCTTAAGCATATACTCTAAGACGCACTACAGCGAATTGCGTTTCATTGGGAATCGGAGATTTTCTTTCCTTTCTCCCCTTTGCGGTCATCTACCTTCTCCTTCAATCTAAAATAGAAAGTGGCGTAGGTTCTGGAGACTTTGACCTCTTCGCAGATTCCTTCGGCGTTGTAGGTATAATAGTTTTTGCCATCTGGGGAGTCAAGCACATAGACTTTGGCCTTGTCCTCGTACATAGGCACATATCCAGCAAACTGCTGCGAGAACACCTGCCGTTGATTGACTGGCTCGTTGTAGTATAAATGCGGAATACTGAAACCTATTCCTTTTTCATTGATTTGCGATAGCTCTCCATTAAGATTGATGACGTACTTACCACCGTCCCATTTTACGACTGATTGCTTTTGCACTTTGCCGTTTAGGGTATTGACCGCCGAACCATCTGCCAGGATGCCATTTACAAACCTTTCCTTTGATTCATATTCTATTTTGAAAGACAGCAATAGTCGATACTCTACAGAGCTCTCTACCGAGAATACGGTCTCTGAGCCTACCTTGCTTCTCTCGACGACCATCGAACCCAGCGTCTTGTTACCTTTCACTACATCATAGTAGAGCTTTTGAGCATCTACGGTGAGGTAGGCAGAGAGAGACAGGATTACGACGAGAACAATAGACCTTTTTAGCACAGTATTTTTATGTAAGTAGTAGCCCAAAGACACTTGGGGCAAGTAAAGGTTTCTTCTAAACTAACCAAAAATGAACAAACCGTATAATCAACTATTAATGGGCCGAAGATTTGGCTGGATGTGATTAGAAGATGTACCGCCTCCTATCGCATAAACCAGTGCTTCCCTAATTGTTGTATAAATTGTTAGTGGCTACTCAGGACTAAAATGCTTGGGCAATTTAGATTTTGTCATGCTTTTTGCCAGAAGGGGCAAAAATATCGCCAAAATCAGCCAGCTCTTGCATTGATAACCACGGGTTAAAACCCATGGCTATAAAGAAATTGGCACTTCATGATGTTCAGGATCATTTTTGGGCCCTGAGTAGTTACAATTGTTATTGTTAGAATCGAAACTGTAACGCTATGAGATCAGAAAAGATAAGTTTTGAAAATAAAAAGGGGGAGCAGTTAAGCGGAATCCTCGATATGCCGATTACTGGTAGGCCAGCAGCATATGCGATTTTTGCCCATTGCTTTACTTGCTCGAAGACCTTGACTCCAGTCGTCAACATTAGCCGTGCGCTCATTCAGCACAACATCGCTGTGTTTCGCTTTGACTTTACAGGTCTTGGTGAGAGCGAGGGAGATTTTTCGGATACGAACTTCAGTACCAACATCAACGATCTGGTGGAGGCCTACGAATACCTCGAAGAGCACTATGAGGTACCAAAGATACTCATTGGGCACTCTCTCGGAGGTGCAGCCGTGCTCTACACAGCAGGTCAGCTGGCAGGGATAGAAGCGGTGGCGACCATAGCCGCTCCGGCCGATCCGCCTCATGTCAAAGCGCTACTCAAAGAGAAAATAGAAGATATTAAAACCAGCGGCGAAGCAACGGTGGATATTGGAGGCCGACCTTTCAAGATCAAAAAGCAATTTCTAGAAGACATTGATCAGTTTGATAGTGACGAAGTGATCGGGAAGCTGGGAAAAGCATTGCTTGTACTGCATTCACCTCAGGACAAAATCGTAGGAATAGAGAATGCTGCAAAGATTTACACCGCCGCTATGCACCCTAAGAGTTTTATTACCCTTGATGGTGCGGATCACCTTTTGTTCAATAAGGCAGACTCCAACTATGTAGGTTTGATGATTGCCAACTGGGTCACAAGATATATCGACCTGAGCCATTATCAAGAGACCATGGATGATGAGGAGGTGATGACCAGAACTGGCGCCCAAGGCTATACCACAGAAGTAGCCATTGGTCAGCATCGCATGATCGCAGATGAACCTACTTCTGTAGGCGGTAGCAACCTGGGTCCTACACCCTATGGCTACTTATCAGCCTCATTGGGTGCTTGCACCAGCATGACGCTCCGTATGTATGCTGATCAAAAGAAGTGGCCGCTGGAAGAAGTGGAGGTAAGGCTCAGGCACGAGAAAAAGCATCGGGAAGACAGTGAGAGCGACTCAAAAACCAAAATAGACCATATATCACGGGAGCTTAGACTTACCGGAGACTTGACCGAAGAGCAGCGCCAACGATTACTGGAAATTGCCGATAGGTGTCCGGTGCATAGATCGCTCCATGGTCAGGTGGTCGTAGAGACGATGCTGCAGGAGAGTTGAGATTAACATTTTTTAACAGCCATTAGGTACCCCAATGTCTGTATGAGCGGTTTGAATAACTTAAAACTTAGGGTATTTTTGCGCAGCAATAAAAAACCAGTGGAAACAGCAATGCCAGTCGCGGCTGAATTCTGACAGTTATTTATTGGGATCCCCGCCTGCGCGGGGATGATGTTTTATAGGTACCCCAAGGCAAAGCCTTGTGTAATGATTAGGATTAAAAATGGCCTTAATGGAAGCGGAAGTAAATAACGACATCAAGCAAGAACACCAGCGTAAGATCAAGGAGGTAAGCTCCGAGGTAGGTAAGATCGTCGTTGGGCAACAATATATGGTCAATCGCCTGTTGATTGGCTTGTTTACCAATGGTCACATACTGCTCGAAGGTGTACCCGGTTTGGCAAAGACCCTGACTGTAAACACCCTTGCTGACGTGCTTCACCTGGACTTTAAGCGCATTCAATTCACTCCTGACTTGCTGCCCGCCGATCTGATTGGTACGATGATATACAATCAGCAAGGCGCAAAGTTTGAGACAAAGAAGGGTCCTATTTTCGCCAATATCATTCTAGCGGATGAGGTAAACCGATCTCCTGCCAAAGTACAGTCCGCTTTGCTTGAGGCGATGCAGGAAAAACAAGTGACGATCGGGGAGAATACTTTCAATCTGGATCGCCCATTTCTGGTGCTTGCTACTCAAAACCCGGTGGATCAGGAAGGAACATACCCCCTACCGGAAGCCCAAGTGGATAGGTTCATGATGAAGGTCCATGTGGACTACCCCACCAAGGATGAAGAGCTCGAAGTAATGCGCCGAATGGCCAATATGAGCTTTAATAGCAAGGTATCTACCAAACTAACTAAGGAGGACATCTTTGCAATCCGTGATGAGATCAATCAGGTAAGCATCTCTGAGTCATTGGAGAAGTACATCATTGAGCTGGTATTTGCCACACGTAACCCAAAAGACTATGGCTTAAATGATGAGGCGCAATATATCCAGTTTGGGGCTTCTCCCAGAGCCTCAATCAACCTGAACCTTGCAGCCAAGGCAGTGGCCTTCTTTGAGGAGCGTGATTATGTCTTACCAGAAGACATCAAGGAAGTGGCCAGTGATATATTTAATCATAGGATTATTCTGAACTACGAAGCAGAGGCTGATGGAATTACGACGGGGCAGATTGTCAATACCATTCTCAATAAGGTCAATATCAATCGATAGCTGAATCTCAGCATTGCGTAACACTCAGTTAACGATCATAAAGCTGACTTAAAGAAAGACATATTAGCTTAAAGATTTGGTAACGGGCAACACCTGACCAATTAACATTAGAGAGGCAATTTTGCTCCACAAATTAAAAGTTGGAATGAATTCTAAAATTTACTCTCTAATGAAAAAATTACTATCCTATCTATCACTGGCGGCCATAATGGCATTCGCTATCTCTTGTGGAGATGACGATGAGCCCACGCCAGCTCCTAATCCAGATTTCGACGCACCTACTGTTACAGCAGGTTCTGTAGCAGACCTTGATGAGGGTGCATCAGGAACAGCAACATTTAATGTTACAGTTGATTCTGACCTCACAGCTACATGGGCCGCAACGGCAAGTGGAGGAATTACTCTTACTGCATCTTCAGGAGATGTTAGTGGAGGCTCTATTGATGTAGCATTTGATGCGACAACTGCGGGTGCTGCTTCAATAAGTTTGACTGTTACTGACTCAGAAGGTCAATCAGCAAGCGCAACAACAACAGCGTTCAACGTGATTGGCGATGTACCTGTCAATGATACGTTCACCATTATTGACGCTACTGAGCAAAGAGGTCCTGATGAGGATAACGTCACCGATTACCCTCAAAATGAAGTGACGGGTATAATTAATAGAGATTATACTTTCACCAATGATAAGGTTTGGGTACTTAACGGTAGAGTTATTGTGGATCCGGGTGCTACCCTTACTATTGAGCCAGGAACAATCATCAAAGGTGCACCTGGTCAAGGAGCATTGTCATCGGTACTTCTGATTGCTGCTGGTGCCACCATCATAGCAGATGGTACTGCGGCCGAGCCTATTGTTTTCACAGCCCTTGATGATAATATCAATGTAGCTGGACTCTCCTATTTTGACACAGCTACTGACGCCATCGTAGACAATGGAGATGGATTCACAAATAGCACTTTGGATGTTGATCTAGATATAGGACTATGGGGTGGCCTAATCGTTTTGGGTAATGCACCTATCAGTTCAGGTGATGGTGAGTCAACTACAATTGAAGGTATTCCTTCTTCTGTACCTCAGGCTACTTACGGTGGTACTGATCCTGCTGATAACAGCGGTATTATCAGATATGTATCTATTCGATTCACGGGTACTCAGTTAGGCCCTGGTAACGAGCTTCAAGGTTTAACACTTGGAGGTGTTGGTTCAAGCACAGTTGTAGACCATGTTGAGTCAGTTGCTTCTGCGGATGATGGTACTGAGATTTTCGGTGGTACTGTTAATGTAACCAACTTCATTGTTTGGGGTCAGGAAGATGACGGATATGATACAGATCAGGCATGGACAGGAACAGTCGATAACTTCGTTTATCTGGGTACTAACGCTACAGCTGACCATGCTTTCGAATTAGACGGTCCAGAAGGTGATGCAAAAGGAGTTGGTAACTTTATCAATGGTACTGTATGGGGCGCTAATTCTTCAGGCATGGCTGACTTGAGGGATGATTCAGAGCACACTATCAAGAATACATTCTTCTTCTTATTCGAAGGAAGTGCTGATATCGAGCTTGATGAAGATAATGATACTTTCTCCAACTCCGAGAATTACATTGATACGCAGACTACAGTTTTCACTGGGAATCAGTTCAGAGGAAACTCTAACGCTACTTTAGCCGACATCATTGATGCTAAAGGAAATGATACCAATAACTACGCTGCTTTAGCGGATGCCAAATTTGCTGATGCAGCCAATAGCAACTCTGTTCTAGGAGATACGGAAGCTCCTACAGTTGGTGCTGACCTTTCTGACCTTGGATGGTCTTACACAGCGCAGACTTTTGCTGGATGGTCTTCTATCCCTAGCGTAACGAACTAAGATTTAGAGCTTTTTTGATGACCCACAAGCCTATGGTTTGTGGGTCTTTTTTTTGTTCGGCTTTGTATCGGAGCACATGTTGTTAACAATACCTTAATCAACATGTAACTTTTGAATAACCACTGAGGGCTATCAAAAATCTAAATTTGCGGTAATTTTTAAGATTCTAAGATGAACAACCTACGACATTTTATTCTTCCTGTTTTCATTTTTTCAATGTTTGCTGCTAGTGCACAAACCGGCACGATCAGAGGTAAAGTAATAGATACTGGTACCGGAGAGGAGCTTATCGGTGTGACTGTATTGATAGCCGGGACTACAAACGGGGCGGCTACTGACCTGGAAGGTAACTTCGCAATAAAGGCCGAAGCAGGAACATATGATATTCAGGCAAGTTTTGTTTCATATGAAACAGTGACAATATCTGGTGTAGTTGTTAAAGCGGGGGAAGTCACATTGATTGAGAAGATTCCATTGGGAGAATCAGTGGAGCAATTAGCGGAAGTGGTTATTACCGCAGAGGCAATTAAAACAACTGAAGCTGCCTTGCTCACGGTCAAGAAAAAGTCCCCCAACATGATTGATGGAATTTCTTCAGAATCATTCAAACGAATTGGAGACAGTGATGCTGCTGGTGCTATTAGAAGAGTGCCCGGAGTATCCGTACAAGGTGGGCAATATGTCTTTGTAAGAGGACTTGGGGATCGCTATACCAAGACCAATTTGGACAATATGGAAATCCCCGGCTTAGATCCAGATAGAAACGCGATACAGATTGATATATTTCCTACCAATGTGATTGACAACATTGTTGTCTATAAAACTTTTACACCTGAGTTATCTGCTGACTTTGTAGGAGGCACGGTAAATATTGAAACGAAAGACTTTCCAGAAGAGAAGGTGTTGAATGTGTCGGCTAGTCTTGGGATTACGCCTTCGATGAATTTAAACTCACAATTTTTAACTTACCCGGGTGGTAAAACTGATTGGCTCGGTCTTGATGATGGCACGCGAGGTTTACCGTTTGATGCCAAAAATGGAGACATACCTGCTCCTGGCCAAGACAATGCAACTACTAGAGCAATCACGCAAAGTTTTAATCCTTACATGGCCGCAAGGACGAAGACCAGCTTACCTGATATGAGTTTGGGTCTTTCTGCAGGCAACCAATTTGAAAAGACCGGATATACATTGGGCTACAATGCCTCATTAAACTATCAAAACAATAATGTTTACTACGAGAATGCTGTTGATGCTGCTTTTTTGAAGCCAAGTAGTACGTCAGAAACAGAATTGGAGGCTGATACTAGATTTTTTGGCCCATTAGCGATCAATGATGTTCAGGTGAGTGGTTTGCTCGGTGGAGCAATTAAGACGACCTATTCAAAGATTAGTCTACAGGGGCTACATATTCAGAATGGTACTCAGCGCACCGCTATGAGGACTAGAGTGAGGTCTAATGAAAACTTTAACACCTCGATCGTTGACAACCTGGAGTATACCGAAAGATTCTTAACCAATGTATTGCTCAAGGGCGAGCATTTTTTCCCAAGTATTGATTCAGAACTTCAGTGGAAAGGGTCCTCTACTTTTTCGACTATCAATGATCAAGATGTGAGAATCACGCCATTTACCATGGATGAAGATGACGGCAGTCTATCGATCGTTCCACAAGAGGGTGGGGAACCAAATAGGATTTGGAGACTTTTAGATGAACAGAATTATGTGGCTAAAGTGGATTTTACGAAAAATCTAAAAATAAATGGTAATGATTCGAAGCTCAAAGTAGGAGCCAGCAATATTTACAAAACTAGGGATTTTGAGATTCAAGATTTCTTCTTATCCATTCGCGGTTCACAAGCTGATTTAGAACTTAATGGTGACCCTGATAGACTTCTAGCAGATGAAAACATTTTATCCGAAAATGAAGGCTTAGGCACGGCGGTAAATGATAGATATGTAGAGTCGAACAGCTATTCAGGTAGGGTCAATATATTAGGTGCTTATGTTTCTGGCGAACTCGGATTGACTGACAAACTAAAGACCATTTTAGGTGTTAGGGTAGAACAATATGCACAGCACTACACGGGACTCAATCAGGAGGCCTTGACTGGTAGCCCGGCAGGAAGAATTTTTGAGGACGAAAAAGTTCTTGACTCATTCGAGTTTTTTCCTTCTGTGAATTTCATATATGAAGTAATGGATAACTCTAATTTGAGAGCATCCTACTCCAGGACAATCGCTAGACCAAGTTTTAAAGAACTTTCTACTGCTGAGATACAGGATGTGCTCACAGGTAGAACGTTTATAGGAAATATAGATTTAGTTGAAACGAACATTGATAACTATGATTTGCGATGGGAGTATTTCTTACCTGAAGGTCAAATGGTTTCGATTGGTGCATTTTACAAGTATTTTCAAAACCCTATTGAATTGGTACGTCAGCCTACCCAGCCCAATGACTTCAAACCCACCAATGTAGGTGATGCCAACACTTATGGAATTGAGTTTGAATTGAGAAAGAACCTAGATTTCATTTCACCAGTTTTAGAAAACTTTTCATTCGTCACAAACCTAACATTCACTGAGGCACAGGTCAAAATAGATTCTACTGAACGAGTCGGTCGTGAAAATGGCCTGAGAGAAGGAGAGAATTTGAGTGATACAAGAGATTTCTTAGGTCAAGCGCCTTTCATAGTAAACGCGTCCATTAATTATGATAATTTTCAAAACGGATGGCAAGCTGGTCTATCATTCAACAGACAGAGTAGAACATTGGCCGTTGTTGGAATAAACAGAGCTCCAGACACATATGCTGTTCCTTTTAACAGTCTAAATCTTAACGTTACGAAGAAGTTTGGAGCATTTGATCAAAACACACTTGGGTTAAGAGTGACCAATATTTTGGGAGACACTATTGACCGTGAAGTTTCATCTTTTCAAAGTGCTGATTATTTAGAGACTTCTAGAGACCCAGGTACGGCCTTTAGAATAAAATACAGCAGGAACTTTTAAACTTTGGCTACACAAAAAATAAGGCAACCTGAGAAGGTTGCCTTCTCTATTTCACCTCGCTCAGCTTGGCCTTCATCTGTTCTAGCTTAAGGACGCCTTCAGAAAGCTGACTTGCCGCTTCATTTCTCGCCTGCTCCAACAAGGCAATTTTTTCGGGACTTGCGTTTTTCTCTTTGGCCTTGTTCAGCCGTGAGATCAGCTTACTCTCCTTTTTGCTGAGTTTTAGATTCTCTTTTTCCAGCAGCTCTATGGTGGTCTGAATCCATTTTTGGTAGAAGAAGATTTTGAATTCCCTGAGTAGCTTATCTGCCGAAGGCCTGTATTTGGCCACCTGATTAGCGTCCATCTCCTGAGGGTTAAGCAGGGCTTTCATCTGTGTGCGATCTTTCAGTGGCTTGAGCTCTACCCAGATTTTGATTTCACCATCGGCATCATCAGTGGTGGGCGGGATCACTACTTCATAGTACTTCCGCATGTTCTCAAGCTTCGCAAAACCATTGCAAAACCTCCAAAAATCTTTCTTGACACTTTTGTAGTCAAAGTCCAGCACGGCTCGATATCCATCACCGGAAAACTCCTGAATGGCGACCTGCTCGGCTTGATTAGCCAGAGAAAGATTCTGCGCTATTCCCGGTAGGGTAAGTAGACTCAAAAAAAAGAATAGCCCGATAAGCAAGCAAAGTCGAATCATATTAGTTATATCGATATACGGTAAAACTAACGGTAAACCCAAAGACAGATTGAAATGGCAAATAAAATATTGATCACAGGAGGTACCGGGCTGGTGGGTGGTAGGTTGCAGGATTTATTGCTATCGCAAAATTATGAGACAGCTCTGCTCAGCAGGCGCCCGACAGATCGCTCTAGAGGAATATATAACTGGGATATCAAGTCGCAGACGATTGATCCAGCAGCGCTGGAAAACGTGCATGGAGTGATTCATCTGGCGGGTGCTGGAGTGGCTGATGGTCGCTGGACTGAGGCGCGAAAAAAGGCGATCCTGGACAGCAGGATACAGTCTACTAACCTCCTTTACAATCAGTTGAAGGCTATGGAGCACCGGCCAAAGGTTTTTGTGTCCGCTTCGGCAATAGGTATATACGGGTATGATACAGGTAATGCCCTGATGACAGAGGATGATTCACCAGCAAACGATTTTTTGGCTGACGTGGTAGTCCAATGGGAGGCAGCCGTTGATCGTATTGCAGAGCTGGGTATAAGGGTTGTAAAGTTGCGTATTGGTATTGTGCTAGCAGAAGATGGTGGAGCGCTACCGAAGATGGTGCAGCCGATCAGGCTATGGGCAGGAGCACCCCTCGGGTCTGGAGAGCAGTACATGAGCTGGATACATATTGATGATCTGGCAAATATGATGATTTGGTCGCTAGAGCAGCAAGGAGTAGAGGGGGTCTACAATGCTGTTGGGGCAAAGCCAGCGACCAATGCAGAACTGACCAGGTGTGCAGCCAAAGTCCTCTCAAAGCCACTATTCCTGCCTAATGTACCTGGCTTTGTGATCAAACTGATGTTTGGCGAGATGGGCAATATTGTGCTCGGAGGCAACCGAGTCTCCAATGCTAAAATAGCTGATACTGGGTTTACGTATCAGTTTGAGGACATGAAGCATGCCTTGGAGGATCTGCTTACCTGAGATCTCGGAGGTAGTTACTAAGAGGCATGAACACTTCCATCCTATTAGATGTCATTTTTTTGCCAAGTGCTTTATCGATGTATGCGGTCAGCGCCGGATAGCACATGATTATGAGGTTATGACAATACTATAGTTAACCTCGCGATTGTTGATTTATTGGGTATATCAATACTAGTATAACAATCGTGGTACCGATACAGCCGTACTAATGTGATTTGTCATTTTGAGTGAGGCGCGAGCGAAAAATCTTCTTAATTTCTGGTGAAAAACCAGATCGAGTATCTTAGTAATCGCTGACGGAGGGTCAGACTTTGTGCCTTCTGCATAAGAAGACCTCTCCTTCGTCGAGGTGACAGTACAGTGGATTAGTTTAAGCTCCTAACTATGTGCCTTGTCACTTAAAGTGAATGCCTTTCTCTCCACCTTGTCATTTTGAGTTAGGCACGAGCGAAAAATCTTCTTAATTTCTGGTGAAGAAGGAGATCGAGATCTAAGCAATGGCTGATGGAGGGGCTGACTTTCTGCCTTCTGCTTAAGAAGACCTCACCTTCGTCGAGGTGACAATCTGATAGATCCCCCTGTTATGATAATGTTACCGTTATCATTTTACTCTGACTCACGTTTGTAGAGGATTAGTTCTAAATTTGCAGTCGAAAAATTTTCGAATATGAGCAACAAGGAAATCGAGAACACCAACGAGACTAATGGTGAAGAGGAAGATAAGATCAGGGAAGCTTTTCAAGACCGTGATTGGAGTGAGATAAAGAGTGCCAACTCTTGGGTGATCTTTAAAGTGATGGCGGAGTTCGTTGAGGGCTTTGACAAACTGGCTAAGATTGGACCTTGTGTATCCATATTTGGATCAGCCCGCACAAAGCAGGACAACCCCCACTACAAGATGGCTGAGCAGATCGCCGGGCAGCTGGTAAAGCACGGCTATGGAGTGATCACTGGCGGTGGCCCGGGTATCATGGAGGCTGGTAACAAAGGGGCTTTTGAGGCGAAGGGTAAGTCAGTTGGTCTGAATATTGACTTGCCATTTGAGCAATTCAATAATGTCTATATCGACAGTGATAAGCTGATCAATTTCGACTACTTCTTTGTCCGTAAGGTGATGTTTGTCAAATTCTCTCAAGGGTTCATCGTAATGCCTGGCGGGTTTGGCACCTTAGACGAGATGTTTGAGGCGTTGACACTCATCCAGACTCAAAAAATCGGCAAATTCCCAATCGTGCTGGTTGGCTCAGAATACTGGAGTGGACTTTTTGATTGGATCAAATCGACCTTGGTCAAAGACGGTTATATTAATCAGGAAGACTTGTCACTGGTCAACTTAGTCAACACCCCCACTGAAGCTGTGAAAGTGATCGACGACTTTTACAGCAAGTACTTACTATCTCCAAACTTCTAATCTTGCAAAAGCAGTATTTACCCCTTGCCATTTCTGTTGTTGCGCTCGGTCTTGCAGTCTACGCTGCGCTGAAGCCGCGCGCGGTTGACAACTCACCGACTCCTGAGGAGTATGTTCACGACGTACTTGTGCCACAGCACGTCAAGACATTTGACCTGCCGGATACGCTCTATTTTGCAGGTGAGCGGGTGCCCATGGAGGATCCGGATGTGATGGAGCGACTTGACAGGGAGATTCATGTCAATACTTTCTTTCATTCCAGCACTATTTTTTTGATCAAGAGATCGGAGCGTTGGCTACCGCAAATCAAGGAGATACTGCAAGAAGAAGGCTTACCTGAGGACCTGGTTTATATTACACTTATTGAGAGTGGCCTGCAAAATGTGGTCTCTCCGAGTGATGCAGTAGGATTTTGGCAGATATTGAAAGGTACGGGCAAGGACTTAGGGCTTGAGATCAATCGTGAAGTGGACGAGCGCTATGACCCGATCAAGTCAACCAGGGCAGCTACCGTTTATTTGAAAGAGGCCTATGAGAAGTTTAGCAACTGGACGAATGCTGCGGCTTCTTACAATATCGGTAAGAAGGGACTAGCAGACAGGCTCGAATCACAAAAGGTAGCCAGCTACTATGACCTGGACATCAACGAAGAGACGGCCCGCTATCTGTTTCGTGCGCTGGCACTCAAGATCATACTGAAAAACCCAGCCAAATTCGGGTACGAAATACCAGAGGATCACCTCTATCGAGCAGAGAAAACCATGGCAGTGGAAGTGACAGAGACCATCCCTGACCTGGCAAGCTGGGCCAATGATCAAGGCATCAACTACAAGCTACTGGTCAGGCACAACCCCTGGCTTAGAAAAAATAAATTAACGGTTCGCAAGGGCAACAGTTATACCATCAACCTACCGGAAAAAGGGTAACAATTCATGGCGCAGAGCACCAATAGCGAAGTAATCGAGGAAGTGCCATCATTGGCCGATCAGCATGTCGATGACCAATACATAGAGATATTTGGTGCGCGCGAACACAACCTTAAGAATATAGACTTGAGGTTTAAGCGCAACCAACTGGTAGTGCTCACGGGTATTTCCGGGAGTGGCAAGAGCTCTCTGGCTTTCGATACTATCTATGCGGAGGGCCAGCGCCGATACATGGAGAGTTTCTCAGCCTATGCGCGTTCATTTATCGGAGACATGGAGCGACCCGATGTGGATAAGATCAATGGTCTCAGTCCGGTTATTGCTATTGAGCAAAAGACCACCTCCCGTAATCCAAGATCTACCGTAGGGACGGTGACTGAGATTTATGATTTTCTCAGATTGCTCTATGCACGGGCCGGAGATGCCTACTCTTATATCTCAGGTGAGAAGATGATCCGTCAGTCTGAGGATCAGATTCTTGAGCATTTGTTTACAAACCTGGGGAGTCAAAAGCTCACCTTGCTTGCTCCTGTGGTCAAGGGTCGTAAGGGCCACTACCGTGAATTGTTTCAGCAAATCCGGAAAATGGGCTTTGCAAAAGTCCGGGTCAATGGTGAGATAGAAGATCTTGTGCCCAAGATGCAGGTTGATCGCTACAAGACCCACGATATAGAGATCGTGGTTGATCGCATTATGGTCAAAGAAGCTGATAAGTATCGCATCAACCAGAGTGTGCAAACGGCACTCAATCATGGCAAGGGGGTCATGATGGTGCTGGATCAGGAGGGGAATGTGTCGCATTTCTCCAAATACCTCATGGATCCTAAGTCTGGGTTATCCTACGATGAGCCGGCTCCCAATACCTTTTCATTTAACTCGCCCTATGGCGCTTGCCCAGTCTGCAATGGGTTGGGAGAGATAGAGGAGATCACGGAGGAGAGCATTATTCCCGATAGGAAAAAATCCATCACGCAGGGAGGCATAGCACCACTCGGCGAATACAGGGACATCTGGATTTTCAAGAAGATCGAGGCAATACTCAAAAGGCACAAGCTGAGCATTGCTACACCGATCCACAAAATACCTAAGGAGGTGCTGGATGTCATCCTTCACGGAGATGCTGAGCCAGTGGCCGTCAAGTCGGTGAAATATCCCGGCACTGACTGGAATACCAAGTACGAGGGGATTGTCAACTTTCTCGAGAAGCAAAAGGACGAAGGATCTGAAAGTATCCGCAGATGGATCAGCGATTTCACGGTAGTGAAGACCTGTGGTGAATGCTCAGGAGGCAGGCTCAAGAAGGAGTCGCTGCACTTCAAGATTGCAGAGCAGAACATTGCAGAGCTAGCGCAAATGAATATCGAGCAGCTCGCACAATGGTTTGTAGGGCTGGAGGATAGGCTGAGTGAACGACAAAATCACATAGCTGCGGAGGTGTTGAAAGAGATCAGGAAGCGCATTGGGTTTCTGATCGATGTGGGTCTGTACTATCTCACTTTGAATAGACCATTGAGGACTCTCTCGGGCGGAGAGGCGCAGCGCATCAGACTGGCGACTCAGATAGGTACACAACTGGTAGGCGTACTATACATACTTGATGAGCCGAGCATTGGCTTGCATCAGCGTGACAATGTACGTTTGATTCAGGCATTGAAAGATCTGAGGGACCTTGGCAATACTGTGATCGTGGTAGAGCATGATCGTGATATGATGCTGGCCTCCGATTATGTGATAGATATTGGCCCTGGTGCCGGGAGGCATGGCGGTCAGATAGTTGCCGCAGGTACGCCTCCAGAGCTACTCAAGCAACGCTCTCAGACAGCAGATTACTTGAGTGGAAAGCTATCCATTGAGGTGCCTAAGGAGCGTAGAAAAGGAAATGGAGACAAGATTGTACTCAAAGGTGCCAAAGGCAACAACCTCAAAAATGTGAAGCTGGAGCTTCCGCTTGGGTCGATGATCTGCGTGACCGGTGTATCCGGTAGTGGTAAGTCTACACTTATACACGAGACGCTGTTCCCTATCCTCAATAAGCATTTTTATCGTTCGCATAAGGAACCCAAGCCGTTTCAGTCGATCGATGGCATTGATAAAATAGACAAGGTGATAGAGGTGGATCAGTCGCCTATCGGAAGAACGCCCCGCTCCAACCCGGCGACCTATACTGGGCTATTCACAGATATCCGGTCACTTTTCTCCAACCTACCGGAAGCCAAAATCAGAGGATATAAACCGGGCCGCTTCAGCTTCAATGTAAAAGGTGGCCGCTGTGAAACCTGCGAGGGAGCAGGCATGAAGTTGATAGAGATGGACTTCCTGCCTGATGTCTACGTGCCCTGTGAGACTTGCAAAGGCAGAAGGTACAACCGCGAAACCCTGGAGGTTAGATTTAAAGGGAAGTCAATCTCAGATGTCCTGGATATGACCGTAGAGCAAGCCGTTGATTTCTTCGAGCATCAGCCTAAGATTTTGCGTCGGGTGAAAACACTCCACGAAGTTGGTTTGGGCTACATTTCTTTGGGTCAGCATGCGACTACCTTGTCTGGAGGGGAAGCGCAACGGGTAAAGCTGGCCACTGAGCTATCAAAGAAGGATACCGGTCAGACGCTCTATATTCTGGACGAGCCGACCACAGGCCTTCACTTTCAGGATATACAGCATCTCCTGGATGTGCTCAACAAGTTGGTAGACAAGGGTAACACAGTACTTATTATCGAGCACAATATGGACGTCATCAAAGTAGCCGACCATATCGTAGATCTCGGACCGGAAGGTGGTGATGGCGGAGGCAACATCGTAGCTGCAGGCACTCCTGAAAAAGTGGCGAAAGTCAAGGACAGCTATACCGGGCAGTTTTTGAAAGAAGAGCTGGTCTGAGGTATATAGATATAAAAAAAGCTGTCCACCACAGACAGCTTTATAACCTTAACCAAAACCAACAACTACCTAACCTTACTTTGAATAAGCTATTCGCTCAATAGTTTATTCTGTTTTGAAGTTGCTCCATTTATAAACGCAGAGGGGTATTTCTGGTTTAGGTTTTTTGGGATTTTATTGGCCTGACTAGCAGAATCCTTTTTTGTATAATACGATTAAACCCGTTCCAAATTAGGCGAGTGCCAAAGGCAATTCTGTTTCAACGCTAATGCCATTGGAGTAAAATCGAAATCGCTTAAGAGCACATCTATTTATGTTTTCTAAATTGCGTTAGCAACTCACACGGCTCGATTGAAGAAAGAACGGCTTTATTGGATACTTCAGATTACAGGATGGTCACTCTATGGCCTTGGTTCTGTGCTACTGTATTCTTTTGTCCAAGGAGAGATACCTCCGGGGCTAATCGAAGGTGAGATTTTCCAGGTTTCTTTCTACATCATCTCTACCCACCTCCTTAGGGTACTAATCAAGCGCGGTAAATGGATTAGTCTGCCATTAGGAACATTAATATTGCGCATAGCCCTGTCGATTGTCATTCTAAGTTTTGCCAACTATGTGTTCCTGTTGGGAGTTTCCTTTTCGCTCGACACCCTCAACAGACAGGATTTCATGGCGATTAACGCCATTATCAGCATCATCGCACCCCTGACCATATATTTCCTATGGTCGTTGACGTACATGACTTTGCATTATTTTCAATGGTATAAGAAGTCATTGGAGTATCAGGCAGCATTTAATGAGATTGAGCTTAACTATCTCAAGTCGCAGCTTAACCCTCACTTTATCTTCAATGCCCTCAATAGTATCAGGGCTTTGGTAGGAGAGGATCCCGATAAGTGCAAGGAGGCCATTACCCAGCTTTCTCATATCCTTAGAAATTCGCTCATTCTGGATAAGAAGAGGCTGATTTCGTTTAGTGATGAAATGCGTACGGTAAACGATTACCTGGCGCTGGAAACCATCCGATTTGAAGAGCGACTAAAGACCAAGTTCAAGTTTCACCCCGATTCTTCCCAGTACAATGTGCCGCCGATGATGATTCAGACGTTGGTAGAAAATGCAATCAAGCACGGTATCTCCAATCTGACTGCCGGAGGCGTTATCGATATCAATACTGAGGTGGTGGATCGCAGCTTGATCATCCAGATCAAGAACAGTGGGAAGTATAAAAATGGAGCGAAGATCAAGAAAAGCGGGACCGGAAATGGGCTTGTCAATACAAAGAAGCGGCTTGAATTGATTTATGGTAATGCCGCTTCTTTTAAAATTTGTAATATTGAGAATAATACGGTGCTAACAGAGATAAAAATTCCAGAAACATTTTAGAATATGAGAGCGATTATAATTGATGACGAGCGTCTGGCGAGGAAAGAATTGAACTCACTTCTTGAAGACTACAAGGAGATAGAGATCATTGGTGAAGCGGTGAATGCTGAGGATGCTGAGGAGAAGATCCTGAAGCTAAATCCTGACTTGATATTTTTGGATATACAGATGCCGGGCAAGACGGGCTTTGAGTTGCTTGAAGGACTTGACTCTGTACCCAAGGTGATCTTTACTACTGCCTATGATGAGTATGCGCTGAAGGCATTCGACTACAATGCACTTGATTATTTACTCAAGCCAATCCAAAAAGACAGGCTGGAAGACTGCATGAAAAAGCTCCTCAACGAAGATGAACAAGCTCTCAAAGAAGAGGCCGGAGGAGAAGCAAAAAAGCTTGGAGCGAACGATCAGGTATTCGTGAAAGATGGAGACCGCTGCTGGTTCGTCACGCTCTCAAACATCCGCTTGTTTGAATCTGACGGTAACTACATCAAAGTGTACTTTGACAATTTCAAGCCTATGATTCATAAGTCGTTGAATGCTCTCGACGAGCGCTTAGACGACCGTACTTTCTTTAGAGCCAGCCGCAAGCATATCATTAACCTAGGCTGGGTTGAGACCATAGAGCCCTGGTTTAATGGAGGTCTGATGGTGCAGCTCAAGGGTGGAGATAAGATAGAAGTAAGCCGCCGACAGGCCGCTCGCTTCAAGGACATGATGAGTCTCTAGTGATTGACCTTCGCAAGAAGGTCTTTTTCTATTTTCCAGTCTTTGGCTAGGTTGATCATTGCGGTAGCCTCCATCTCTGTCAGGTAGCCTTTCTTGTTATTGTCTTCCCAGACAGCCATTAGGTACCCCAATTTCTTTTTGACTGACAAAGTCCCGATGATCTTGTTTAGATATTCCCTGGATCGCTCAAAGGCAGAAAGGTAGTCTTCGGCAATAAATGCATTGGCCCATTTAAGTTCGTCGTGAGCATCCAATTCCTTAGCAGAATCCTTTAAGATGCGCTCCTCATCTTCATCCAGCCCGTGGTAGTGAAGTATCAGCGACTTCAAAAGCATGAATGCTTTTTTTTCTTCTCCCTTGATTTTGTTGATCATCTTAGCCTAATGGATGGACAAATTAACCAAAAACTTCATTTCAAGCTATAAATAGATCTTCGGTGATTTTGTCCGCCAGGAATTTCCCCGCACGGGTTAGCCGCAGGTGGTTGTCAGATTTCTCCAGGTAGGATCTGTTGATTAGATTCTCCAGCACAGCCTTTTGTTCATGGAGTATGTCGTACCCGAATTGACTTGCAAGCTGATTGAGGTCAATGCCTGTTGAAGTGCGAATCTGCGTGAGCATGGCCTCATTGATCTTGTCTGTAGGGCTCAGCAATTCGATCTGAGCAGGCACTTGTCCACTTGAGATACCTTTGATATACAAGGCATTATTGCTGATGTTATACTGACGAGAAGACTGATTGTAAGAATGAGCTCCGGGCCCAAGTCCCAGATAATTATGATTGTTCCAGTAGTTGCTATTGTGTCTGGAGTGATAACCGGGCTTGGCAAAGTTGGAGATTTCATAATGCTCGTACCCATTAGCCGATAGGCGATCCATCAGCAAGTCAAGTTGCTCATAGGCAAACCCATCCTCTGACTCGACGAATTTACCAGTCTTCGCCCACTTACCTAAGACCGTTTTTTCCTCAACCGTTAGGTTGTAGCAAGAAAGATGCGGAGGAGAGAAGCTAAGCATCTGATCTATATCATCCAACCACACGCTATGATCGGAATGCGGGATCGCGTATATGAGATCGGCGCTGTAGTTGGTAAAGCCGGCAGATTGGATCAGCTCGAGCGACATGATGCTTTGTGCGGCCGAGTGCGATCGGTTGAGTAGCTGGAGATGGGGATCGTAGAAAGACTGTGTGCCAAGACTTAGTCTGTTGACTCCTGCATTTCTAAACGCCTCCAGAGTGTCGGTGGACAGGTCATCTGGGTTAGCTTCCAGCGTGATTTCCGGTAGGTTGGATACCTCAAAGTGGTCATATATTGAACCCAGGAGCCATTGCAATTCTTCGATAGAAAGCAAAGAGGGGGTACCCCCTCCAAAATAGATCGTCTCGATAGTCTCTCCCTGTAAGTATTCGACGCGTAATTCCAGCTCCCTGACAATGGCGTTAACCATATCCTTTTTACTTTTAAGGTTGGTGCTGAAGTGGAAATCGCAATAATGACAAGCTTTGCTGCAATAGGGAATATGGATGTAGATGCCGGCCAATTTTGCGATAGGGTGAAGACAAATCTACTGAGTAAAGGTCGAATGATCTTGAGTCTTCTGATCTTCCTGATGATCAGCTTGCAAGCACTACCGCAATCATCAAAAATCTACCTTGTCAAATCGCCCAATAATGAGCGCATACACCTCGGGGAGATACCGAGCGACTCAGCTGGGTCAGTGGATATGGCCAAGCGTCTGTTGAGCTACCGCAATGAAGGACACTTGCTGGCAGATATCAACTCGATCTTGTCCACCGAAGATAGCCTGGTTTATGAGGTTTACTTGGGTCAAAAGTACTTTTTCACCTTTATTGACTGGGATAAATTTCCACAGAATTTCATTTCTCTTGCAGGAGTAAGAAGTCGCAGAAACCGGTATTCACCAAGGGCACTCAACAAGGAGATTGGTCGAATATTGACTTACAGCGGCGAGATCGGCTACCCTTTTGCTGCCGTAAAAATTGATTCTGCTGAGTATAAAGATGGCCTCCTTGGTATACAGCTACTCCTCGACTCAGGCCCTAAGATCACCTATGATTCGTTGAAGATCGATGGCATCCAACAAACGAGGATGTCATTTTTGCAAAACTGGCTTTCAGTACATCCCGGAGGGATTTATCAGCAGTCTCGCTTCGCAATGATAGAAAGGCGGATCAACGATCTGAATTTCCTGACGCTCAAGTCCACGCCTTCTGTGGCTTTTGTGAATAACCGAGCCAGGATTTCCCTGGAGCTTGAAGAGGAGCGAGTCAATACGTTCGATGGGGTGATTGGCTTTTTGCAAAATCAAGGAGATGATCGGCTGACAATTACGGGTATAGTTGACCTTGAGCTATATAACTTATTTGGAACTGGCCAGGAGCTGGAACTGCACTGGCAACAGCAGAAGGAGCTATCGCAATCTTTGGATATGGGTTATGCCCATCCGCAGCTTTTTAAGTCAGTGCTTGGACTGAAGCTGGACTATAATCAGTTGAAAGAGGACACCACGTTCATCAACCGTAATTTCTCTTTGGGTTTGACCCTACCGTGGCGAGCAGCCCGAGTTTACTTGTATTATACGCGCAGTTCGGGAAGGATATTGGCTGCTCAGGTCGAAGATCGATTAGAGCCGGAAATCGCCGATTTCAACGTAGATAACTACAACATCAGACTTACATTCGGGAAATTCACCGGTAGGATAAATGATCGAGGGTGGTTATTGGATATGACCACTTCTATTGGGGACAAAAGCATCCTGCGGAACCCTGTTATTGATGATGAGTTTTACAACAGCACCGACTTGCGCAGTACGCAGTATCGATTCGGTACCTCACTAAAGTGGCAAATACCCGTTGGGGAGGACTTCAAGCTGTATCAAAGATTGGCTTTCAATAAACTTATCAATGATCAGCTTTTCCTAAATGATCTCTACAGGTTTGGTGGGCTCAACTCTCAAAGAGGATTCAATGAGTTGGAATTTTTTGCCGAACAATACGCCCTAAGCAACTTAGAGCTGAGGTGGCTTTGGAATGCAAAATCTTATCTCTTCGCTTTTTATGACCAGTCCATTTATGACCTGGCTATTAATAGCACTCGTCAAAGAGATCATCCCTTAGGTCTTGGGCTTGGCCTCACATTATCGACAGAAACAGGCCTATTCAGGCTGGTTTATGCATTAGGTCAGTCAGAGGATCAGCCGATGACTTTTAATCAGGCCAAAATCCATTTTGGTTTCACAAGTAGGTTTTAATTGCTTTATTTTGATAAAAATTTGTCTTCTTGCTACAGATAGCCCTAGCATTTATTTGGTCACTACTCGTTGCACTCTTCGCCGTTCCGACAATCATCAGGGTGGCCTACAGCAAAAAGATTCTGGATATTCCCAACTATCGTAAAGTTCATGAAGACCTCATACCAAGGTTAGGAGGGGTCGCGATTTTCACTGGCTTCATGACGGCTGTCACCATTTTTGGAAGGATGGAGAATGGAGTGCAACAGCTTCTCGCTGGAACCCTTGTCATTTTCTTTGTTGGTGTTAAGGACGATATCATTGACGTCTCCGTCTTTAAAAAGTTCTTTGTTCAGGTATTGGCTTGTGGAATTATAATGTTCATAGCAGATATCAGAATTACCAGCTTTCAAGGAATTTTCAACGTCGATGAATTGAGCATAGGATATAGCTATGCATTCACGTTTCTGGTGGTGTTGTGCATTACCAATTCGGTCAACCTAATTGATGGTCTGGATGGCCTGGCCGGAAGTATTGTCCTGATTTCCTCCATTGTGTTTGGGGTCTATTTTTTTCCTGTTTTACCCGCGTATACTTTTGTTGCCTTTTCACTGGCTGGTGGCGTACTCGGGTTTTTAAGATATAATATGGTCGGCGCAAAAATATTCATGGGAGATACGGGATCACTCGTCTGCGGCTTCATACTATCTGTGCTGGCAATCCAGTTTATAGAGCACCATGTGATGCCTACAGCACCTTCTATGGCCGTAGCGATTCTCTTCATTCCCCTGTTTGATACAATCCGAGTATTCGCCATCCGCATCTATAATGGTAATTCTCCCTTTAGTGCAGATCGAAATCATGTTCACCACAATTTGCTTAGACGTGATATGTCCCACCTAAAAGTAGTGATCACCCTTTCACTGGTGAATATCATTGTCATAGCCTTGGCGATTAGCTTGTCTGGTTTTGGGGACACATTCTTACTTGGTGTACTTGCAGGCCTTAGCCTTGTATTAAGTATAGCTTTAGAATTGGGAGGTAAAAAGGAACGTGTTGAAATCAAGGCATAGTTTTCTAGTAATTCTACTCATCCTCTCGTACTCCGTCCTCAAGGCCCAAGTTCAGGAGGTAATACATGATTTCCGTTTTGACCGGCTTGATTTCAATGAAATATCATCATCCTATGAACCTAAGGATAATGTTGGTACATCAACAGTTTATATATTCCTGGACACCAAAAAGTATGCTGACTATTTCTTCTCCCTGTCTGGAGAAGGTTCAGGGAGCATATTAGTCAATGGCCAATTAGTCTTTCTACCAGAGCACCAGGTGGTACATCAAATATGGTCTATCGATAGTCTTGCTAAGAAATACAAAACGGATTCAGTGCTTATATCGCTAAGTGGGTTCAAAACGACCAATGCTCAAGTGGTACAGGGACGGTCGAGCAATTTCAATTCTGCTGTAGAAACGGGACTCTTATATAACCAAAGGATACAGAGCAGGAGCGACAAAAACCTTTGGGTAATCCTGCTTCTTCTTCTTGGGTTGATGCTTGGTGTATATCGAATGAAATACCCGAAAGCATTCGCAAGTCTATTTGATGCATCAGACATCTTTCGATTGAGACCCAGGGAAAGTTTTTTTTACGAACTGAGGATAATGCAAACCCCAAATATTGTCCACTACTTCTCTTTTGCAATACTGTTGACGCTGTTTATTTCGAAGAACTGGGACTCTCTCGGATTGGAAGAATTTTTGCCGGCAAATTATCTTCTGGCCCTTGTAATTGTTTTCAGTATGTCCCTAACCTATCATCTTGTCAAGTTTGTGATTGTTAGTTTTTTTTCGGGAGTATTTGGGCTGAATGCGTTTACAAAATTTCATCACATGGAGTCGATTCGGTTGTCTCTTGTGATATTGGCCTTGGCTGTATTGTCTTCATTTGTTCCGGTTGATAAGATATTTTTTTTAGAGCCTAAAATGCTCTTAATGAGTCTATTTCTATTATCGGTTGGATTGGTTTTCATCAAACTATTAAATAAGACGCTTGACAAAAAACTCTATTTATTTTCTTACATTTGCACCACAGAAATTATACCTCTTCTGTTTATCATTAAAGTCTTCAAATAGTTCATAACTGTCAATTAAAAGGGATTAAGGAATGGGCGCAGGTCTACTAATAACAGACAAGAAAAGATTGAATAAGGTTGGGAGTATTCTGGTGTCTCAGCCAAAACCTACTGATAGTAATTCACCCTATTTCAAACTTGCTGAAAAGCATAATTTGAAGATAGACTTTAGACCCTTCATTCAAATAGACCCGGTGGATGTCAAGGAGTTTCGAAAACAGAAGGTTGATATACTCGCTCATACCGCAGTAATTTTCACCAGCAGAAATGCAGTAGATCATTTTTTCAGATTAGCCGCGGAAAGCAAGGTTGAGATTCCATCGGACATGAAGTACTTCTGTATTTCAGAGCAAACAGCCTATTATCTTCAGAAGTACATAGTAATTAGAAAGCGCAAAATATTCACAGGTGAGAGAACTGCTGGAGATTTGTTAGAGGTAATAAAGAAGCACCCAAAAGAAAAGTACATTTTCCCTTGCTCCAATATTCGCAAGGACGATATTCCTAACTTTCTTGATCAAAATGGGTATACTTATAAGGAAGCCATAATATATAAGACCGTGGCTAGTGATCTGTCAGATTTAGCGGATGTTAACTATGAC
Organism: Cyclobacteriaceae bacterium; assembly: GCA_965229505.1. GTDB lineage: Bacteria > Bacteroidota > Bacteroidia > Cytophagales > Cyclobacteriaceae > UBA6059. The sequence continues at coordinate 1,502,203 of OZ245881.1, read as the reverse complement.
GTGATTGCATTTTTTAGCCCTAGCGGAATAAATTCGTTGCTCGTCAATTTTCCTGATTTTAAACAAAACAAGACGCGGATTGCGGCTTTTGGTCCTACTACAGCTAAGGCTGTTAGAGATGCGAGTCTTATTCTGGACATTGAAGCTCCATTGCCTAACGCCCCATCTATGACAGGGGCTATCGAACTTTACATTAAGAAAGCTAATGCCTAAAAATAAAGCTGACACCTAAACTTTCCTTGTTTTAGGATAGGGGTAATCTAGCTTAATGAAATTATAGGAGGAAGTCACCCCATCATTGGTGATATAGCCCTATATTTAGCTTAAATGAAAAGAGTTCTATTAAGTTTTGCGTTAATGGCCTTGATTGCTGTGGATTCTCTAGGTCAACAGAATCCGCTTTTCAGTCATTACATGTTAAATCCTGTTCTATACAACCCTGGCTTCTCGGGAAGTGGCTCCACCGCATACTTGAGTGCTGGATACAGGTCGCAGTGGCTTGGTTATAACACTACACTTGATGGTACCGGCGGTGCTCCTACCAGTCAAAACATTACTTTATCTATACCTGTACAGGGTATTTTATCTGGAGTTGGAGCGAGCATTTTAAATGATAACATAGGGCCTGTCAGTAACTTGAAGGTACAACCGATGCTGGCTATATCTCGCTCAATGAATGGTGGAAAATTGACTTTAGGAATAGCCCCAGCAGTCATAACACAAACGTTGAATTTTAACGAACTCAGGTTTGTGGACCCGTCCGACCCGTTTAATGTAGGCAGTAAACAAACACAAACACAGCCGGACTTGGATGTTGGTTTAGTTTATTCAACTGATAAAATGGATGTTGGGATCTCAGTTCAGAACCTACTTGAGGCATCTTTCAACTTTGGCATTGATGACCTGGGCAACAACTATACTCGATCCTTTGTGGGTACATGGAGATATCGATATGCTCCTATCTACAATTTTGTATTTATGCCTTCTATGATTGTCAGATATGATTTAAATACCACAACTTTCGATGCTGGAGTGATGGCTACTTATCAAGATAGAATTTGGGGCGGCTTGTCATACAGGTTCTCTGAAGCCATTATCATGCTTTTGGGTTACAGCTTTCTTGAAGATAATAAGTTAAGGGTGGGATATTCTTTTGACTATGTGGTTAGCAACCAAGAAGCAAAACAACCTACTTCTCATGAGATTTTTCTAAGGTACAATCTACCCTCATTTTCCTTTGGGGGCAAAAAAATCGTTCGCACGCCTAGATTCATATTTTGAAAACAAAATATTTTGGATATTGGCATAAATTCGACAATTTGTCGGCTGGAAAGTGTTTTGATGTAAACTGCCTTTATTGTCAGAACGAAGATCGTGCCTCTATTTAATAATATGGCCCGATTGCAATATTGCAGTTGTATTACAGTTTATTAAAATACGATAGTCAATTATTACTGGTGTTATGAATAGAAAAGGTGTATTAAAGAATTTCTCTTATCTCTTTGCCTTGGGTTTAATGGGAGTGCAGTCGTGTGGTCTCCTTGGCATAGGCGGAGGTGGAGGCGATCGCGGTGAATTGGTAGGAGTCGCGGGTCGCGAAGGCTGGGAAATGGTTCGTCCGTATGGAATGGTGCCTATACCGGCTGGTACGTTTCACATGGGGCAGGCTGATCAGGATGTCCCTGCTACTCAGATCAACTATAATAAGCAGGTAACCATTGGTCCATTTTTCATGGACGATACGGAAATTACCAACAATGAGTACCGTCAATTTACTGAATATATCAATGAAGGATCGGAAGTTGAACTTCCCGAAGGAATGTCGGTTGAAGACCTTATTCCGGATACTACGGTCTGGGTAAGAGATTTTACACATCACATGGGAGACCCAATGATGGTGTATTATTGGTCTCACCCAGCTTTTGATAATTATCCAGTTGTTGGGGTCGATTGGGAAGCGGCTAAGGCTTTTTCTGCATGGCGCACCGAGTATTGGAATAGTTACAGAGCAGACCGAGGTTTGTTTCCAATGCCCAACTTCAGATTACCTTCTGAGGCTGAATGGGAATACGCCTCCCGGGGCGGACGTGATATGGCCAAGTATCCATGGGGAAATCCTTACATAAGAAACGTGAAAGGATGCCTTTTGGCAAACTTCAAGCCCGGCAGAGGAAATTATTTTGACGATGGATTTGCTTACACAGCTCCGGTTGCGACTTTCTTCCCCAATGATTATGGGCTTTATGAAATGTCGGGCAATGTTTCAGAGTGGTGTGAAGATGCCTATCACCCCTCTTCTTATCCTCTTGTATGGGATTTGAACCCTACATTTTTTGATGAATCTATTGATCAGAAAGTAGTTCGGGGAGGCTCGTGGAAGGATATAGCCTATTATCTTGAGACTGGCACAAGATCATTTGAATTTAAAGACTCAACCAGAGCTGGGATTGGCTTTAGGTGTGCGATGACACACTTGGGTAGATCATCAGGATCTGAATTTTAAGATTTCAACTTAACCAAACAAAAATTTCGTAACCTTAAACTGACTAAAAATGAGCGCACAAAAAGGTGGATTCCAAGAACTTCTCTTTTCGAGCATAATGCCGAAAGTATATGGTATAGGAGCAGCTGTAGTAATCGTTGGAGCGATGTTCAAAATCCTCCACTTACCCGGTGCTAGTGAAATGCTAGGGATCGGGCTTTCTACGGAAGCTGTTATATTTTTTCTAAGTGCCTTCGAACCGAAGCATAGAGACCCGGATTGGTCGAAAGTTTATCCTGAATTGGCGGATGATTATGAAGGACCACCAGCAGCTCCAAGAAAGGCGGTTTCAGGTTCTAACCAAGGGGATGGCGTTTCTAAGAAATTAGATGCGATGCTCGAAAGCTCCAATGTAGGAGAGGATTTAATAGCCAGTTTAGGAAAGGGCATGAAGAACCTTGCTGAATCCGCTAAAGGTTTGACGAATGTTTCAAATGCCTCGGTAGCAACTTCTGAGTACGCGGACAATGTAAAGAAGGCTTCTAAGTCACTAGTTGATTTAAACGCATCATATTCGACGACTGCAGCGGCTGTATCAGAAATGGCTAATGCTTCAAAAGATGCTAAGGAATTTCATACCCAGGTTCAAGCGGTAACGAAGAATCTAGGTGCATTGAATGCGGTTTATGAGATGGAACTGCAAGACGCGAACAGTCATGTTAAAGCCATGAACAAGTTCTATTCAAATGTAACTGGCGCCATGGAGAGTATGGCTCAAGCTGGAAAAGATACGGATAAGTTTAAAGCTGAGCTTTCACAACTAACAACTAACATATCAGCATTAAATAAGGTGTACGGAAGTATGCTTACAGCCATGAAAGGCTAATCTTTTCACTCAAAATTTATAACGATGGCTGGAGGAAAAGAAACCCCAAGACAAAAAATGATCGGTATGATGTACCTGGTGCTAACTGCTTTGTTGGCGCTTCAGGTAAGTAATTCCGTTCTGGAGAAATTTATCTTTATCAACAAGAGCTTCGAAGCGACAAATGATGAAAAGGTTGTTGAAAATAAGGGTAAAATAGAAAGTATACAGACTACAGTATCTGAGTCCGGAAATAGAGAGGCTGATTTACAGGTAGTGGATAAGGCAAAAAGGATTCGTGAAGAAACTGCCGCGGTCTTAGAAGAATTGGAAGGTTACAAAAATCAACTAATTGAAATGACTGGTGGGCCAGATGAAAATGGTTCTTATGTTGGACAGAAGGATATTGATGCACCTTCAGCGTTGATGGTTAATGCGGGCGAAGGTGATAAATTGAGAGATCGCCTAAATGGTTATGCTGATTTCGTTAGAGAAATCACTGGGGATGAGTCTATTGGAAAAATAGCTAAGGATGCCAATGAAATAGACGTATTTAAGAGCGACCCGAATCAGGCAGCCAAGGGTTTTGCTGAACTGAATTTTGGAAGTTCAACTCCGATGGTTGGTGCTTTGGCCTCTTTAAGTCAGATGCAGAACGACGTAATCAGTGTCGAGACTAAAGCTCTGGAGGATTTAGCAAGACAAGTTGGTGCTGAGGATATGAAGTTTGATGTGATTGTGCCGATGGTACTCCCTGAGTCAAAGGTTGTGGCCCCTGGTACGAAATATGAAGCTGCTTTATTCTTGGCTGCATCGAGTAGTGCAGTCACGCCTACAATGACCATTGATGGTGAGGAAATAGAAGTGGTTGATGGCCGAGGACAAGTATCTTTTACGGCGACTCCTGGGGCATACAATAGCGAAGGTATAGCAACTAAGTCTTTCATTTCGGCCATTAGTGTTTCGCTTCCGGGAGGACGTGATACAACATTTTTAGATACAATGGAGTATTTCGTTGTAAAACCTGTTATTCAAATTCAATCACAATCAATCGGTGCGCTTTATTTGAATTGTGGTAATGAACTTGATGTTCAGGTACCTCAGTTAGGTACTAGTTACAACCCGACTTTTGGTGTAACAGGAGGCGTATCTGTGGCGGGCTCTCAACGAGGGCAGGTTACCATAATACCTAAGTCCGCGAAGGTGACTTTATCTGTTTCCAGTAACGGTAATCTGATTGGTACACAGGATTTCAAAGTTCAGAGAATTCCTGGGCCAGAGATCAAGGCGAAGTTAAGGAATAGGGATATTGATGGTAAGACTGGTATGCCGGCAAATACCCCTGGTATACAGTTAGTAGCTGAGCCGGATGAGAGTTTTGCACAGTTCTTACCTAAAGATGCAAGATTTCAAGTGGCTCAGGCAGAAGTCACGCTAGTACGAGGAGGACGAGGAGGTCCAAGCCAGCGCATTAACGGTCCTAATGTCGATTTACGACAAATCTCAAGTCAAGCCAGATCAGGTGATAATTTGGTTATAGAGATCAAGAGTGTTAGAAGAGCTAATTTTAGGGATGAGGTCGAGGACTTCAATAATTTCGGTCCTAAGTACATTACTATCCCGTTGAAATAAATTAAGCAGGTATGAAAAAATTTGTTTGTGTATTGTGTGTGTCTTTAGTGATGTCTCTTACTTCAACGACCAGCTTGTTTGGTCAGGAAGATGATGGATATAATGAATTATCTGTTCGTCCCGTTCATGAAGCTTACATCATGTGGAAGAAGACGTTTTGGAGGCAAATGGACTTGAATGAAAAGCAGAACCTGCCCTTCTTCTCGAGGAATGCGGAGCTGCCAAAAGTTTTAATAGAGGCTGTACAGAAAGGTTTGCTGATACCATATAATAGTGACTCTGTCCTTGATAGTAATATTATGTCGAAGGAGGAATTTATGACTAGGGTACAGCAGGAAACATTTGAAGAAGAGGATCCTTTCGGAGGTGGCGGTGGCGACCCGTTCGCTGATCCTTTCGGAGGTGGTGGGGGTGATCCTTTTGGGGGTTCTTCCGAACCCACAGAACCAGAGGTTCTACTTATACCACCAAGGGAGTTTACCTCGCTGGAGATTAAGGAAGATGTCTATTTTGATAGGATGAGGTCTAGAATGTACTATGACATTCAGTCAATCACTATCTTTCTACCTGGTACTAGTGCATACAATCCTGCGGGTTTCTTGAAACAAATTGCGTCATTTAGATATAAGGACTTGCAAGATTTGTTTTTGAGCATGCCTGATGAGGCTATCTGGTATAATGCAGAGAATACTCAAAACCACCTTAATCTTAGCGATGCATTTAATCTTAGATTATTTAGTGCGCATATTGTGAAATACGCCAACCCTAAAGATGAAAGAGTGTTTGAAATTTACTCGAAATCTGAACGAGCGGGAATATTGGCTTCTCAGAAAATTGAGTATGATTTCGTTGATTTTGAAAATGAACTCTGGGAATTCTAGAGTAAAGGGATAACTTGATATGAAGGGGACTGTTAGTCCCCTTTTTTGTGCCAGTACTCTACGATTTTTTTGGCTTTAGCCAGACCAACTATCTGTGAAAGTTCTGTGATTGATGCTTTTTTGATCTGAGATGTACCATTGAAATGACTCTGTAATTGCTCTCGTGTTTTCGGTCCAATTCCACCGATTTTATCAAGCTCTGATGTCAAACTGCCCTTACTGCGTAAATCCCGATGAAATGTTATTGCGAATCTATGAGCTTCATCTCTTATGTGCTGAAGGATTCGTAACGTTTCAGATTTCTTGTTGATATATAAGGGGAATTGGTCTCCCGGATAGTAAATTTCTTCTAACCTTTTGGCTATGCCTATGACCGGGACCTTACCAATTAGGTTTAATTCAGCCAAGGCCTCTAAGGCTGCATTTAACTGACCTTTGCCTCCGTCAATGACTATTAAGTCTGGTAGATCAAGGGCTTCTGCAATGAATTTTGTATATCGCCGGAGTACTATCTCTTTCATTGATGCGAAATCGTCTGGACCAGTGACTGTTCTGATTTTGTAATGTCGATACTCCTTCTTTGCTGGTTTAGTGTTAATGAAACATACCATAGAAGCTACAGGGTTTGTTCCTTGGATATTGCTGTTGTCGAAGCATTCGATCCTCTCAGGTCGAGCTGTCAGCTTAAGATCCGATTGCATCTGATTAAGTATGCGATCTACATGGTTAGTTTTATTTGAAATAATATCAATGCGATCCTTTTTATATTGCAGGAGGTTCTTAAGTGACAGATCTAAAAGTTTTTTCTTGTCCCCAATTTTCGGTTTTGTTATGGTTATTGCAGGATCCCAGGACTCCAGCGATAAGTTGGTTAGCACTAAGTTGTTTTTGCTTTTATATTTTTCACGGGCATGAAAAATGACCAGTGATAAGATGTCGTCATTAGTCTCGTCCAGTTTTTTACTCACCTCAAATGTTTCCATGGCGTTGATCATGCCGTTGATAATTTTGAGATAATTGATGAAAGCACGCTTCTCTTCAGACTTGATTGTGAACACATCGACATCTGTTAACTTGTTGTTAACGATAAGACTTTTAGCCTGAAATTTATCGAGGGTATCAAGTTTGTTTTTATAAACCTCTGCTAATTCAAAGCGTAGCTCTTTAGCTGCAGTTGCCATTTTAGCACGGTAATGGTTTCTTACCAGGCTAAGATTGCCTTTAAGGATGTATTTTGCTTGTTGGATATCTTCAGAGTAGTCCTCAACTGATTGTAGGTTTTCACATGGTCCCAGGCAATTGCCTATATGATATTCCAGGCAAACTTTAAACTTGCCAGCATCGATATTCTTTTTAGTAAGATCGAGTTTACAAGTCCTAACGTTGTGAATTTTTCGAATTAACTCTAAGACATTATTCATGGCCTTTACACTCGCATAAGGCCCGAAATACTCACCTTTGCCTTTGATTATTCTACGAGTCGAGAAAATTCTTGGAAACCTCTCGTTGGTTATCAGAATATGAGGGAAACTCTTGTCATCCTTGAGAAGGATATTGTATTTTGGTTGATTCTCCTTTATTAGATTATTTTCCAGCAGAAGGGCATCAAACTCTGAGTTGACTATTACATAGTCCAGGCTTTGAATTTCAGAAACTAATCTATGCGTTTTACGATTGTGTCCAGTTGATTTGGTAAAGTAGCTAGAGACTCTTTTTCGAAGGTCTTTCGCCTTGCCAACGTAAATTAGATCTTTCTCAACATTATAGAATTTGTAAACTCCGGGCTGATGAGGAAGAACCTCAAGTGAGTTCTTGAGATGGGGAGGAGTAGGCATAGTTAGAATATGTCATCCTCATTGATATTGTCAAAATTGATATTCAAAGTGTCGGTAACACTAGTTTGATCGTAAAGATCACAGTCAATTTCTATACTTAGTTCTCGCATAGGCTGATCAAATGGCCCTTTAGTTATCCCCAAATCTTTATCAGCGTATACACTCGTCATATATTTAGACCAAATGGGCATGGCCGTACGTGCTCCCTGGCCAAGTACCCAACTACGAAAATGAATACTGCGGTCATCACCGCCAACCCAGGAACCCGATACTAGATCCTTAGTTACTCCCATAAACCAGCCATCGGACGCATTTTGGGTTGTACCTGTCTTTGCACCGATTTCATTTTCACTTTTTAGTTCCCAACTAAGGCCTCTGCCAGTACCATCCTCTTCCTCTGTCGCGCCTTTTAGCATATGTAACATTAGATAAGCTGTTTCCTCATTGAGAGCTTCGACCTTTTTGGGCACGAACTCTTGTAGTACGGCACCATTCTCATCTTCAATCCTGGTAATGAAGGTTGGCTCTGTCCAGACACCCTTATTCACGAATGTGCTGTAGGCACCAACTAACTCAAAAATAGACACATCTCCGCCTGCGCCCAGGCACAGTGAAGGAACAGCCTCCAATGGGCTGGTTATCCCCATTTGTTTGGCATAATTGACAACAGTTTCGGGACTTACTTTCTTCATCATAAAGGCCGTAATTGAGTTTACTGAGCTGGCCATTGCTCTGCGTATGGTCATGGTTTCGCCAGACCATCTACCTTCAGCATTATCTGGCTGCCAGAAAGGCGGATTTTGCCCCGGCATATCGAAGACTACTGGAGCATCTATGACTGGATAGCAAGGAGAATAGCCATTGTCGATAGCTGCGGTATACACAAATGGCTTGAACGTGGAGCCAGGCTGTCTTCGACCCTGCTTTACGTGATCATACTTAAAGTATTTATGGTCTATTCCACCTACCCAAGCCTTAATATGACCACTATGAGGATCCATTGACATAAACCCAGCCTGAAGGAAACGCTTATAATACTTGAGCGAATCAACAGGGCTCATGATTGTGTCTTTTTCCCCATCCCATGAAAACACCGTCATAGGCTTGGGTCTATTGAGGATAACGTCTATTGAATCAGAGTCCTCTCCATATTGTTCGACCAGACCTCTATAGATATCGGTGCGTTTGATGGCCTGCTCCACAAAATTTGGGATTTCTTTCCCGTCTGTATCTATCCAAGGGTTTCTACCCTCCCAGTGTTCATCAAAAATCTTTTGAAGCGCGGACATATGTTCTTCGACAGCCAGCTCGGCATAGGATTGCATACGACTGTCTATTGTGGTATATATTTTTAGACCATCATCAAAAAGATCATATCCGTGCTCAGCACACCAATCCATTAGAAAATTACGAATTACTGACCTGAAGTAGGTGGCTGGGCCTTCATTGTGTCCGGCTACCTGGTACTGAAGGCCGAAATCAGCCGTCTTTAATGAATCAAATTCTTCGGTACTGATGCGATTGTACTTTTGAAGATTATACAGTACTTCTTGTCTTTTTTCCTTTGCGAATTCGGGGTTGTAAACGGGGTTATATCTCGTTGGTTTATTGAGGAGTCCAACGAGAATCGCTGATTCATTGTACCCCAGTTCACTGGGGAGTTTGTTGAAGTAGGTTTGAGCGGCCACTCGTATACCATAGGAATTACTGCCATATTCTGCAGTATTAAGGTACATGGCCATAATCTCCTCCTTTGTGTAAAACTTTTCCAGTCGGACTGCTACGATCCATTCCTTAACCTTTACAATGAGCATCCTAAGACCGGGAACATTACTAAGAGTGCCTTTAAACTGATCCGTTCTAGTACGAAACAAGTTCTTAGCCAACTGCTGCGTAATGGTGCTACCTCCTCCCGCGTTCTCTCCGAGCAACAAACTGTATACCAGTACCCTGCCTAATCCACGAAAATCAATTCCTGAGTGCTCAGTATAGCGGATATCTTCCGTGACTAGAAGAGTCTCGATGAGCTTTGGCGATAGTTCTCTATAGTTGACAGGAGTCCGATTGTGTCTAAAATACTTACCTAACAACAGGCCGTCTGCCGAGTAAAGCTCTGAAGACAGCTCAGGATCAGGCTTCTCTAAGTCCTGGAGGGATGGAAGGCCGCCGTATAACCCAAATAGGTCAACCCTCACCGAATAGATAAATGCTGGGGCTGACAAAACCCCAAGTACAAAAACTACCCAAAGAATTGGGATGATTTTAGAGAGATGCTTTTTCATTAAATGAGGTTAATAGTTTTCCTTGAAAAACTTCTTGTAGGCTTCTACATCCTTGGTTTGATAGAAGATGTTGAAGTTGTCATAAGTCAAAACGAAGTTATCAAATTTTGTGCTGACATAATTGTCAAAGAGCTCATTGCCGGAGCTGAAGTCTTCAAAGAACTCTTCAGCCGAAGTTCTGTTCTGGAACTCATTGACAAGAATGATAGAATGATCCGCATCTAGTATCAGGTTACCTACTACTAGATTGGCATCTTCATATTTGCGCTCAATAAATTGATCCATCAACTCGGGTATGGTTTCAGCCATGTCACCTTCAGGCTTGTAAACCAATACGAAGTAGTGTTTTTGATCAAAATCCTTAATGAATTTGGCTTTGGCACTATTAAACAGATTAATTTGATAATCTTCACTAGCCTTGACAAGCGTTTGTGCATATGGGGCGAGTTCACTTTCGGAATAATTCTTAATGAAATTATTGAGCTCATATTGATACTTATAAACGTCACTCGTTTTCCCAATAATCAATATTTTTAATAGATCAAGGTTGTCCGAGAATTCATTGTCAGGATACTGCTCCAAAGAGGCATTTACACTTGCTAAAGCCTTGTCATATTCCCCTGCACGGTATTGAGCATAGCTTTTCTCATAGACTTTTTTGAGTTGGCTGCTTATAGCCTGGCTTTCTTCCCGATAGTTTGGATTGAGAATAAGCTTTGCATAGATCGATTCAGGATAGTTATTTAATAATAATTCTCTATTTCTATGACGATCCTCGGGCTGATCAAGGTCTTCATAAATCAGATACAGTTCATACAGGACTTCCGGGGCATAGACAGTCTCGGGAAAGCGCGACAAGAGCTGCTCAAATGTGACGGAACTCGACTGCTTTTCCTTAAGTTGGAAATAATAAATTGTACCCAGTTGATAAAGTGCTTCTTCTACTTCCGCGAGTAAACCCGCCTGCTGTGCCTCATCATAAGGTATAGTTGCAACCAAAGATTCTCTTGACAACCCAATTTCGGCGGATTCCTCATCTTTTTTGTTGGCTTTGCCATCTTCGACACCCGTATTTACAGGAGTATTATTGGCTATAATGGTCTGTTCTTTAGATGATCTGCGCCAATTATCCTCCAGCACTCGGTTTCCCCATTTTCTATTGAATTCTGCTGAACCCTGACTAATTGCGACACTGTTGTAAAAATACCACGTAGCATCGTTGCTTGACGTGCTTATCAGATTACCCTGATTTTGATCAAATACCGAAAATGAAGTGGGTCGATCTTTCTGCTCTTTTTCTTTTCGCTTTCTTTCCTCTTCCTTCTCGGTTTGCTCTGCGATATAACCATCCAGGAGAGCATAAAGAGAAGCTGTATCTAGCGAGGCTAAATACAGTAAACTGTCGTTAGTTTCGATAATGTCGATTTGCTTCACGAAATCTTCCAGGATTTGCTGCCTTTCCTCGATTGCGGCATATATTTCCTCGTCCTTTGGCATGTTTTGTAGAGTGGAATCATAATAGAGCTTTGATGTTCGATAATCAGCGAGGCTATCATAGTAGATTTCCGATAGGCTCAAGTAGGAATAAGCCTTCTGCCGATTATTGTTAACGCTAGCCTGGACTGAGGCTTCATAGAACCCAATGGCCTCAGTAAGATTCCCCTGCTTCATCTCGAAGTTGCCCATCTCATAATAGATCTTATCCTTGTATTCCTTATTCTTTTCGTCAGTGAGCAATCCTCGAAAATACTTCCTAACCTTTTTTAGGTCTCCAGGGTTAGCAAGCTGGGTCACTTGGGCCATATTTAACTTGGCGTAGAACGATAGCTCATATGGGGGATTTTTCTTAAGGCATTCATTATAATTATTATAGGCTTCAGACTCAAAGCCGAGTTCCTGATAGACCTGCCCTATGATAAAGTGTATCCTGGCTGGCTCATCTTTTGCCGCGAGGAGTGGTTCAGCTCGATTCAAGTTGCTGACCATGCTGTTATAGTCTTCCCTCTTTTGATAGAGATACCCTCGGTTGAGATAGAGTGTTTTTAAGTTTTGCTTATTTAGCTTCTCCCTTTTTAGAAAGTCTGATACCGCTTCTGCATTGTTGAGTTCTCCAGCCTCCACAAAAGTACGCATGAGCGAAATCAACGCCTCATGACGCTCATCATCACCTTCCCCATTGGTATTGACATACTTGAAAGTCTCTATGGCATTGGGAAAATCCATACTGTAAAACCGCGCTTGCCCCACCAAATTGTAGCTGTTGTCTACCCATTTTGAATTGGGGTGTCGCTGAATGGCAATGGAGGCCTTTTCGATACAGTCCTCTGTGAGTTGAGCAAAACCTGCCGCGTCGGCTGAATCAAACTGAGGGAAAATGGGCAGGATTTTATTGTAATTCCATTGATACCCCTGAGCAAGGGTGTTCTCAATTTCAAGAATTTTCTCTTTGGCAATAAAGACGGCATTATAGTGCGCAGTGGTATTATGAAATACCTTACTGGGTATGTTTTTCTTGTATGGGGAGCAAGAAATCAGGATTGTCAAAAGGACAAGAAAACAAAACGATTTGGATTCGTTTAATACCACGTAATAGCTACAATTGGAGCCAGTAAACTTATGACAAATAATATAATAATTCTCAACGCGATTTATAAATATATATTTTTGCCTCTATTGAATAAAACCAAGACCCGTGGTTAAGAAAACCCTTTCTAACTGGCTAACTACCAAATATTTGATGATCATTCGAAGCGAGGAGAACTTCGCCGAGAAAAAGACCATCAGCTTTAACCTCGCCAAGGTGGTGCTGATCTTTTTTGTGGTCTTCCTGATCATGTCCGGATTATCTTTTTACCTGGCCACTACCGTGCTGGGAGCGTGGTTTGATCCAAGACAAGCCGAGCTTGAAGCCAATCGCCAGGTGATTGAGCTATCGCAATCGGTAGACTCCCTGATGGTCGAGGTAGCCATAAAGGATCAGTTTATTCAGAATATCAAGGGTGTATTATCGGGTAATGACTCCACTATAATGCTGGAATCTTCATTCACGGATTCTGAGCTTAGTACGTCTGAGATTCAAGAAGAACCTCAGATTGATCCGATTGATGAGCAGTTCAGGAGGGAGTTCGAGGAAGCAGGAGTTGAGCTTCTTTCCGTTAGGACTGAATATTCCGGAGAATTGCAAGACCTGTATCTATTCCAACCGATTGACAATGGAATTGTGTCGGATGAGTTTAATGCTCAGACAGCCCACTATGGAATCGATATAGTAGCTAAGAAGGATGAGCCCGTCAAATCCGTTGCTGATGGCACAGTCATTTTCTCCTCTTGGACTCAGGATTCCGGGTACGTAATAGCGGTTCAACATCGTAGCAACCTGATTTCTGTGTATAAGCACAATTCGGATTTATTGAAAAACGTCGGTAGCTTTGTTAGCGCAGGTGATATTATTTCAATAATCGGAAATACAGGAGAACTAACTTCCGGGCCTCATTTGCATTTTGAGATATGGTATAACGGTAATCCTCTGAATCCATCAGAGTTTATATCCTTTTAGAAAACTAGCTAAGATGTTTAACACGAAAGAAGACAAGAAGAAGATGTCAGAGGAATCAGGTGGTTCAAGCAATATTTTTGGTAAAGGGACGGTGATAACCGGCAACATTGAAACCTACGGAAACATCAGAGTAGAAGGGAAGATTATCGGTGACCTCAAGACCAAGTCAAAAGCCGTGATGGGTCATTCCTCTAATGTGGAAGGAAACATACTCGCTCAAAATGCCGAGATCGCTGGTCAAGTGATGGGTACCGTTGAAGTTTCTGAACTCCTGGTGCTAAAACCATCCGCCGTGATCAATGGTGATATTATTACTAACAAGCTGATTGTGGAATCCGGAGCTACCTTCAATGGTGGATGTAAGATGGGGGTCAAAATAAAGGAGATCAAAATTGGAGAACCAGAGCAACAAGCACCCCTCCTCAAAGCCCAATCCTGAGCCAGACCATAGCTACGCTAAACTATCCGGTATCACCTTTGAGCTGCTATCGCTCAACCTAATCATCATAGGAGGGGGTTACTACCTCAATGAATTTGTGGATCCCGCATTCCCGTGGATACTTTTACTATCTACTTTTCTTTCGGTGGCAGCTACTATCTTCTACCTTCTCAAGAAGTTCGGCTCATGAGAAAATACCTTATCGGATCTATAGCTATCGCCTTGGCCCTACTAGCAGTCTACTACCTGGCGAATGATTCGGTTTTTGGGTCGATACTGCATAACCAGTTTCCGGCATTGATCCTCTTCTTTTTTCTGCAGTCGTTGGTCATAGCCTGGCTCATAGACTTAGCAGAAAAAACAAACTGGGAATCACCGATTTACGCACTAGGAACCATCACCTTTCGCTTCTTAACTTCACTGTTCTTCATTGCTGTGCTGTTTGTGGCCAAACTCACTGATATGAAGACCTTAATGGCGCAGTTTCTGGCAGTCTATTTGATTTACTTAGTCTTTGAAATATATACCGTATTGTCTAACTTGCGGCGCAATTGAGGGGGTAATTTACAGCCAATGCACTTACATAAAACCGAGTCAATCACTAAGCTTTTGAAGGTCAGTTTTTTATTGGCAATTTTCGGATTGTTCACAGCCGGTGTTTTACACGCTGAAGAGTCTGCCGGAGATGGCGCTTTCAACCCGAGTGAGATGATCAATCATCACATCATGGATGCTCATTCATGGGAGATTTTTCACGGCTTGACAGTGCACCTACCGGTAATCATCTACTCAGAGGAAAAAGGTCTGGATATTTTTTCTTCGAGCAACTTTTACAACGCTGATCACGAAGTAGTACCCTACAATGGATATGTAATGGAGCATGAGCACATTGCGTTAGCCAGTGGAGGGCATGTGATGGACTTCTCAATCACCAAGAATGTCTTCTTCTTATTTATCAATGCATTGGTCATGATTTTGATTTTCATGTCTGTAGCTAGCGGATATAAGAAGAATGTTGGCAAGGCACCTACCGGAATCCAGTCATTTTTTGAGCCAATCATCATATACGTCCGGGACGAAATCGTAAAGCCTAATATCGGCCCTAAATACGAGCAGTACTTACCCTATTTGTTGACACTTTTCTTTTTCATCTGGTTTGGCAACTTATTAGGCCTTCTGCCAGCGGCGGCCAACCTAACAGGAAACATCGCGGTAACCATGGTGCTGGCTGTAGCTAGTTTGATCATTACACTTGCATCGGGCCGCAAAGCTTATTGGGCACATATATTAGACCCTATGGGTAATAGCATGGGCTGGCTGGCAAAGTTCCCACTTTATCTTATCCTATGGCCTATTGAAATCATAGGTATCTTTACGAAACCATTTTCATTGATGGTTCGACTCTTCGCAAATATCACGGCGGGTCACATCATTATATTAAGTATTATAAGTTTGACATTCATCGCTGAGAGTATTGCAGTTGGTGTAGCCGCTACAGTTTTGGCTTCTTTACTGAACTTGCTCGAGCTGTTTGTGGCATTATTACAGGCTTATGTTTTTACTCTTTTGTCAGCCATGTACTTCGGTCAGGCCGTAGAGGAGCATCATTAGAATCTTTTTTAACCATATAAATTAAACAGTAATGGGAGCAATTGGAGCAGGATTAGCAGTACTTGGAGCAGGTCTCGGTATCGGTATGATCGGTAAGGGAGCTACGGAAAGTATCGCTAGACAACCAGAAGCCGCTGGAAAAATCCAAACCGCAATGATTATCGCTGCAGCCTTGATTGAAGGTGTAGCGCTTTTTGCGGCAGTAATTGGATTCTTGTCTATCGGAACTAATTAATTTATTTCGGCCCGGCCCTGTTGACATTAGGTCTCAGGGCTGGGTCTAATACTAAAAAAGAACTATCGTGGAATTAGTTACCCCCGGAATTGGACTCATATTTTGGCAGACAGTAGTTTTTCTAGTTGTCTTTGCCGTGCTAGCCATGTTTGTGTGGAAGCCTATCACCGAAGCATTACGCGCTCGTGAGGGCTTTATCAATGACTCCCTGAGAGCCGCTGAGTTGGCAAAAGAAGAAATGAATCAGCTGAAAGCTGACAATGAGTATCTCCTTCAAGAAGCAAGATTCGAAAGAGAGAAGATTTTGAAAGAGGCCACTACCGCAGCAAATCAACTTAAAGAGGAGGCTAAGGCGGAAACGGCCAAGATCACAGAAAAAATGGTCAACGATGCGAAACAGAGCATCGAGTCTGAAAAGCAGAATGCATTGAAGGATGTCAGGAATCTTGTGGCTTCTCTGTCATTAGATATTGCAGAAAAAGTAATCCGCCAGGATTTATCAAAAGACACTGCCCAGAAGAAGTTGATTGAAGAGTTTGTAAAAGATATTAAGGTAAACTAGGATGTCTGATAGCAGAATTGCCATACGATATGCAAAGCCCCTGCTAGGGTTGGCGGTGGAGAAGGGCAAGCTAGATGCTGTCAAAAAAGATATGGATGGATTCGTGTCTATATGCAAGCAGGAAAGGCCTTTTGCATTGATGCTGAAAAACCCAATTATCCCTCATCTTAAGAAGCAGGCGATCCTTAAGAAGATTTTCTCTGGTAAGGTAGATGCGTTGACTATGTCAATCTTCGATATCATGACCAGGAAGAACCGCGAGTATGTACTTGAAGACATGGCCAAGGAGTTTTTGAGACTTTATAATGTTAATCAGGGTATTGAAGAAGCGGTAATTAGAACGGCTATCCCACTGGATGCTAAACTCAGAAAACAGTTTATCCAGATCATTGAAGAAATTACTGGTAAAAAAGTGGAACTCAAAGAGCAGGTTGATGGAGACTTAATCGGCGGATTCACATTGAAAATTGGAGATCGAAAGATTGACGATAGTGTCAGCGGTAAGCTGAGAGAATTGAGATATACATTAATAAATAACTAAAGAATATTATCCCATGGCAGAAGTTAGACCAGACGAAGTATCAGCGATACTCAGGGAACAACTCTCAAACTTCAGATCAGAAGCAGAGCTTGAGGAAGTAGGAACTGTGCTTCAGGTAGGAGACGGTGTTGCAAGAATTTACGGACTTACTAAAGCCCAATCAGGTGAGCTGCTTGAGTTTGAGAATGGACTAAGTGCACTAGTTCTTAACCTCGAGGAGGATAATGTAGGTGCTGTATTACTGGGGGATTCTTCAGATGTCAAAGAAGGAGACACTGTAAAGCGTACTAACAAGATAGCATCAATCAAGACAGGCGATGGTATTTGTGGTCGCGTTGTTGATACACTTGGTAACCCAATCGATGGCAAAGGAAAAATAGAGGGCGAGCTTTTCGAAATGCCATTGGAGCGTAAAGCACCTGGGGTAATCTATCGTCAACCGGTAAGTGAGCCGCTACAAACAGGTATCAAGGCGATTGATTCGATGATTCCTATCGGAAGGGGTCAAAGAGAATTGATCATTGGTGACCGTCAGACAGGTAAAACTGCTGTGGCGATTGACACCATACTTAATCAAAAAGAATTTTACGATAGAGGCGAGACGGTCTACTGTATATATGTGGCTGTTGGCCAAAAGGCCTCTACGGTGGCACAGGTAGTAGCGGCCCTTGAGAAAGGTGGCGCTATGGCTTATACGACTATCGTATCTGCTGCAGCATCCGATCCTGCTCCTATGCAGTTCTTCGCACCATTTACAGGTGCAGCGATAGGTGAGTTCTTCAGGGATACAGGGCGTCCTGCTTTGGTGATTTATGATGATCTCTCCAAGCAAGCTGTTTCTTACCGTGAGGTCTCGCTTCTTTTAAGAAGACCTCCAGGACGTGAAGCATACCCTGGTGATGTATTCTACTTGCACTCAAGATTGCTTGAGAGAGCGGCTAAGGTCATCGATAGTGATGAGCTTGCCCAGCAAATGAATGACCTTCCTGAGTCCCTAAAGGGGAAAGTGAAGGGTGGTGGATCATTGACTGCACTTCCGATCATTGAAACGCAGGCAGGTGATGTTTCGGCATATATTCCGACTAACGTAATTTCGATTACGGATGGCCAGATCTTCCTGGAGACGAACCTTTTCAACTCCGGTATCAGACCGGCGATCAACGTTGGTATCTCTGTATCGCGTGTGGGTGGTGCGGCTCAGATCAAGTCCATGAAGAAGGTAGCAGGTACTTTGAAGTTGGACCAGGCACAGTTTAGAGAGCTGGAAGCATTTGCTAAGTTTGGATCTGACCTGGATGCTGCAACACAGAGAATTATCGATAGGGGTAGAAAGAACCTCGAAATATTAAAGCAGGGTCAGTACTCTCCTGTGAGAGTAGAAGATCAGGTAGCCATCATCTTTGCTTCTACCAAAGGCTATCTCGACAAGGTGCCTACTGAGAAAGTAAAGGACTTTGAGAAGGAGTTTTTGCAAGAGATGAGGTCAAAGCATGGTGGAGTACTTGAGCAATTAGCTTCAGGAAAGATCGATGATAAGATTACAGGTGTGTTGGCGGATACAGCTAAGAGCCTGGCGGCACATTACACAAAATAGAATAGCATCACGGTATGCCGAACTTAAAAGAAGTAAAGAATAGAATCAGCTCGGTCAATTCGACCCAGCAGATAACCAAGGCCATGAAAATGGTGGCGGCTGCTAAGTTGAGACGTGCTCAGGATCGAATCCTACAGATGAGACCTTATGCACTAAAGCTAAACACTATTCTTAGAAACGTGAGTGGAGCAGCATCCGATGATGATCCATCAGTCTTTTCAGTTGACAGGGGGACGGAGCGTGTGTTGATCATGGTTGTCTCCTCGGATCGAGGCTTGTGTGGCGCATTCAATAGTAACGTATTTAAGGCTACAGTTGCCCACATTAAGAAAAACTATGCTCACGCTCAGAATAGTGGTAATCTGACGATACTACCAATTGGTAAAAGGTCATATGACTACTTTCGAAAGCGTG
This sequence comes from Cyclobacteriaceae bacterium, assembly GCA_965229505.1. Taxonomy (GTDB): domain Bacteria; phylum Bacteroidota; class Bacteroidia; order Cytophagales; family Cyclobacteriaceae; genus UBA6059. Next base: position 1,483,274 of record OZ245881.1, on the reverse strand, counting down.
GTTATAAGCTGGTAGATGACTATTGGGAGACCATGCATCATTTGCAGTTTGATGATGTGAAGGTTATCGCTGAGAGCGTTATGAAGGACTTTGAGGGTCAGGTATACGATCGCGTAGACCTCATCTACAATGAGTTTAAAAATGTGGCAACACAGACACTTCAAACCGAACAATTCCTTCCTATTGCACCACCAGAAGAGTCTGAAGGTGACGTGTCAGAGACGGATTATATCTATGAGCCATCTCGTGAGGAAATTGTCCGCGACTTAATTCCTAACTCTTTGAAAATCCAGTTGTACAAAGCTTTGCTGGAGTCCAATGCTGCGGAGCAAGGGGCGCGAATGACTGCTATGGGTCAGGCAACAGATAACGCTGGCGAACTACTCAAGCAGCTGAAGTTGACCTACAACAGAACCCGTCAGGCTGCCATTACCAAGGAAATCCTTGAGATCGTAGGTGGTGCAGATGCGCTGAAGAACGGTTAAGACCCGTAAAATACTTATTGTTTAAAGCCCATTTATGGGCTTTTTTTATGTACTTGGCTTAGTGATTTTCAAGGCATATCGGTTATTTCAGTCACTTTCGATCGACATTGCTATCGGTGCTGTCATACTAAGTACAGCCATGGCCAAGTACTTTGGTGTCTCGCTCACATGGCCCATCCAACTTTGCTTGTTCATCGCCGTGTGGTTAATCTACACCTTTGACCACCTGATGGATGGAGAAAGAGCGCTGCAGGATCAGCTTTCTCACCGACATTTGATGCATAGGCGCTACCGCAAACAGATTGTGTATTCAAGTATCGTTTCTATATTGATCGGGATAGGTAGCATTTTTCTACTTCCAGCTCAGGTCATTTTATGGGGGGTGACTGCTGCTGCCATTATTGTCATCTATTTCATGCTGGTGAGATTTACCGCCTTTTGGGCCAAAGAAGTTTTTGTTGCGCTGGGGTATACCGCTGGTGTGTTTTTGGCTCCCATATCTTTGTTACCACAATTACCAGGTGCAGGAGAATGGAGACTGGTCGTCGGAGTTTTTTTGGTGGCCTTGACCAACTTGTTGCTTTTTTCGCTATATGACTACCAGCTCGACAAGCAAAATGGGTTTCAATCGATCTCTATTCGGTTTGGCACCAAGACCACCAAAGCGGTCATCGATGTGTTGTTGACCGTTACAGTAACCCTTGTGGCTTGGGTACTGTTCGGTAATCCTGCGAACCTTATGTTCTGGATACTGCTGCTGATGACAGGAACTTTGGCCGCACTACATCTGCGCCCGGCTGTTTTTGAGCGCAGCGAGAATTACAGAATTCTTGGGGATGGGATCTTTTTTTTACCGTTGCTCTACTTGATTTATGCCTAGCGGCTATGATCGTATCGCGAGACATTACGACGCACTGGCTCGGGTCATTTTCGGAAAATCGATTATGCGAGCACAGAAATTTGGCTTATCCGAAATTCCACCAGGCAGTCACGTACTCATTGTCGGTGGAGGCACAGGCAAAGTGCTAGAGTACTTGTCAGGATGCAAGATAAGTGACTTGCATATTGATTATGTAGAAGCCTCAGAGGCCATGATTGACATAGCCAGACACAGAAAGGCTGATGGCTTGCATATCCACTTTATATGCCAGCCTATTGAGGAGTATTGCAGGCAGAAGGCTTATGATGTCATCATTACCCAGTTTTTTCTAGACTGCTTTGAAGGGGTGGCTTTGAAGCATGTATTCTCAACGCTCAGCAATCAACTCAAGGTCAACGGAACCTGGATCATCGCGGATTTTCAGGTTAGCAAAGACTGGAAAAAGATTTGGCAAAAATCTCTACTGTCGATGATGTACCTATTTTTTTCAGTTGCTGTAGGGTTACAAGCGCACAAGCTGGAGGACTTCCAAGACCTCTTGACACAATTGGGGTACCGACTCAAGACAAGCCAATCTTATTACGCCTCGTTCATTTTTTCATCTACTTACCAGAAAAGTGCATAAAAAATGAGCCCGATGGAAACCTTGACCATGGCCCCATGTCTTTAGACCAAAATCAAGATAATTTGGATTCGGGACAACAAACGATCCACAAGTATTTGGTCATCAAGAGCAAGGAGGGTGACCGCAGGGCGCAAAGTGAGCTGTACGGGCTGTATGCAAAAGCGATGTACAATATCTGTAGGCGTCTGATGGGAGATGAGGACGAAGCAAAGGATGCCTTACAAGACGCCTTTGTGGATGCCTTTCTGAAGATTCACACCTTGGAAAACGAGAGTCTTTTTAGCGCGTGGATCAAGCGGATTGTGGTCAACAAGTGTATCAATATGCTGAGGAAGAAAAAGCTAAACATGGTGCAGATTGATGAGCGAACGGATTATGTCGAGGAGACCGAAGACACGGACTTTCAGAGATATGAGGCGAAGCGGATTATGAAAGCGATTGATCAGATTTCAGAAGGCTGTCGCACGGTGTTGAATTTATACCTTTTTGAGGGATATGATCACAAGGAGATTGGTGAGATACTCGGTGTGACTGAGTCTGCGTCTAAAGCGCAGTATAGTAAGGCGAAAGCCAAAATAAGGAATTTATTGACAGATGATAATAGCTTAAGCTATGGGTGATGAATTGAAAAAATATGTAGATGAAAAGCGAGAGCGCTTTGATGTCTATGATGAAGACTTGTCGGGTCTTTGGGAAGGTATCGATCAGCGACTTGATCAGAAGCATAAGCAGCAATCAAAGAGCCCCTTCAGATATATATGGCGAGCAGCAGCCGTTCTGTTACTAGTTTCGGCCACAGCGCTGGCGGTACTCATGCAGTCTCGTACGGGAGGGGGCGAAGAAATGATGCTCTATAGAATCTCGCCTGAGCTAGCCGAGGCAGAAGCCTTCTATAATGACCTCATTGCTGAGAAGCTGTCAATCATACAGACGAGCATACCGGACAATGACTTTTATAAGGCAGATATTGAGATGCTCAATGAGGCATACGATGACCTGAAGCAAGACTTAAAAGATAATGCGGACAATCAGGAAGTAGTGGAGGCAATGATCGCCAACTACAAAATTCGATTGACCATGTTAGAGAGAATATTACAAGAAATAGACGAAGGGAAAGATGAAGAAGCTGACCAGCATATTAATCTTTAGCCTCTATCTATATGGAGTCGGCTGGGCCGGCATCCTGGGAAATAAAGATAGAGATGATGATACCCGATTGACCAAAGTGATCGAGCGCGGGTTTAAAGTTAGGAGTAATGTGACGATTGACCTAAGTAACAAGTACGGTCAGGTCATACTCAACTCCTGGGACAGGGATAGTGTGGCCATCAATATCCAGATCACCGCCTACGGCAAAAATGATGATGCCGTAGAGAAGCTGATGGACAGAGTGGATTTCGACTTCAATAACACAGCCAATTTTTTGACTATCGAAACCGTTTTTGATCGAAATTCTGGGGTATTCAAAGAATTGTGGAATAGCGTCTCTGACGCTTCCAAGACATTAATCAGCAAGAGTCGTATTACGGTAGATTATGAGATCTATGTACCTGCTAAGTCTACTGTGGAGCTAATCAATAGATTTGGGAACATCTATATAAATCAGCACAGTGGTAAGCTACTGGTCGACCTTAGCCATGGAGACTTCAGGGCAAGCAATCTTGAAGCGCCCCTGGACCTCACCTTGGGCTATGGACGAGCCAATATTCGTGCGATTCGTGAAGCAAGGATCAACTTGAAAGGTGGTGAATTGGATATTAATCGCGCTTCCCAGCTTGACTTGGAGAGCACGTCATCGGAGGTGTATATTCAAGATGTCAGTAGTCTCAGGTTGGATTCGCGCAATGATGAAATGAGGCTCGATGAGGTTGGCTACATTGCTGGTAAGGCCAATTTTTCTGATCTCCAAATCGGGCAACTGTTTGAAAGTACGGATATAGATCTGCTTTACGGCGAACTTGATATCAGCACGGTGATGGCGAGTTTTTCCCGTATCCGAATCAATGGTCGTACGGCTGATGTTCAACTCAATTTCGATCCATTATCCAATTTTAGAATTGATTTATTCGGTAGGCAGGAGCGCATTATTCTTCCTACCGCAATGGCTGAATTCCAATCTGTGGAAGATGAAGACGACAATAAGAACGTTCGGATTTCAGGTATATATGGCCAGGGCAATGGATCGAAAACAGTAGATGTCGAAATAGACAATGGTGATCTGATCATCACGCTGGAAGAACCAGTACCCTACACCACCAAACAAAGAAAGAACTAAGATGAAGAGTATCGCACTAACCATGGTAGGGCTATGCTTTGCGGTAGCGAGTATGGCACAGCAGTATGAGCAGTCGGCAGGTCTGCGACTGGGACATTCTGCGGGATTGACCTACAAGAAGTTCATTAAGGATGAGCATGCTTTTGAGTTCATGCTTACAGGAAGAAATGATGGGATCCAGGTTACTGGTTTATATGTACATCACACACCCTTACAGTTTAGCTTCAACGACCAATTTTTCCTCTACTATGGAGCGGGGGCTCACCTGGGCTATGAAAAATATTTCGGCTACCGCAAAGCGCTGGATCCTCAAAATCCGGATCAGTTCTATTATACCAACAAGAGCTTTTATGCCATGGGGATAGACGGTCTCATCGGCCTGGAATATAGAATATTTAGTATCCCCATGACCGCAAGCTTTGATCTCAAACCTTATTTCAACTTCTTCGGAATGCGCTATACCAAGACGAGGTTTTGGGATGCCGCAATCACGGTCAAGTATATTTTCTGATTTTGACATGAGGAACCTATTCGCCTTCTTAATAGCCGCACTCATTTTTTTGTTTGGCATTTCACAGTCTAGTCACGCACAGCGATATGTTGACAAGGAAAATGTCTCTGAAGTCAGATCACTTCTCAACCGCAACAATGACCTGGGTGGATTTGGAGCCATAGATTTCAAGGTCACCGATTTTGTCGACACAAGAGCGATGCTGTTGGGTGCAAGAGCCGGATTAGTCGTCAACAGGAGATTCCTCTTTGGCCTGGCGGGTTATGGTATTGCCACCAGGGCGGAGTTTGATGGGAATCCATCACCAAGTCAAATAGAGCCTTTGCGCCTCTATGGCGGCTATGCGGGTATGTTGCTTGGAGGGATGATTGCACCGGAGAAAATGATTCACCTGAGCGTACCCGTCCTGCTAGGTGCTGGTGGAGTAGAGGTATCTGATGAGAACTATTTTGCTACATTTTCAGATAGTGAGTATTCAATCGAGCGATCTGCTTTTTTTGTTGTGGAGCCAGGTCTGGAGCTTGAAGTCAACATTACTCAGGTGCTCAGGCTGGGACTTGGTGCCTCTTATCGATGGGTGAGTGGCAGTGACCTCACTACATTGGGTGATGATGACCTCACCAGCTGGTCTGGCAACTTCAGCATCCGGTTTGGGGGATTTTGAGCAAAGACCCTTTATCGTATTGTCTCCTGGCTGAGCTTCTATTCATATACTTGGATCAAGAATGATAACTGTGGTGCATAGCCGATTGCATGACCATCCTTTGGTCATGAAGTTGCATTAATTATTTCATTCCAGTACTTTCAGTACATCACAATCATCTATTGTTATGTACAAGTACTCGGTCTGTATAATCATACTTCTCACATTCCTTATCTCCTGTCAGTCAGACCCGTCTGATGGCCAATCCAATAGCAGCTACGACGCTCGGTTCTCACAGTACATTAAGGCCTTCACAAACGGTACAGTCTCTAAGAGAAGCAATATGCGTGTGCTTTTTGATGAGACTGTCACGGTACCTGACGATCTGAGTGTTGATGAGATTTTTGACATCAAGCCCACTTTAGTTGGCACACTGGTGAAGACAGGCCCCCATGAGATCACTTTTTCACCTGAGAAGGAGCTAAAATCAGGAGCACAATATCAGTTCAATCTTCGGCTTGGTACCATTGTGGAGGTACCTGATGATTTGAGAGTCTTCAAAATTTCCATCAAGGTAATCGAGCAAAACTTTGACGTTAACCTCTCACCAGTTGAGGTGCCTGATCCGACCCAACCTGACCTACTCTCATTGACAGGACAGATAAGTCTCGCCGACCATGCTGCTAATGAGGAGGTTGAGCAAATGCTTGAGCTACCTGATGGTCTTGAGGTAAGCTGGTTGCACTCGAGCAGCACCAATCATCGGTTTGAAGTTAGCGGGATCAAACGAGCGCAGACAGAAAGTGCAGTGGCATTGACAGTAACCGGAAATGCGATTGGTGTGAGCAGAAAAGAAGACTTCTCCATCGATGTGCCATCAGCTCAGGTTTTCGCTATCCTCTCCACAAAAGTCAATACTGAACCCAACCCGTTTATATCGGTATTCTTCACTGACCCACTTGATGCAAACCAAAACCTTAATGGACTTGTGCAGGTAGAGGGTGTGGAATCACCCAGCCTCGTAGTGAAGGGTAATGAGCTTCAAGTCTACGTACCTGGCAATCTCAGTGGTACTCGCAAACTGGAAATTTCCGAGGGTGTCAGGAATACAAAAGGCAAAGCTCTCGGCATCAATACCATCAATTATATTGCTTTCGAGCCTGAAAAGCCACAGGTGAAACTGGTGGGTAACGGCAGCATACTACCCGCGACGGATGGTCTTGTATTGCCCTTTGAGGCAGTTAATCTCAAAGCGGTGAGGGTCACAGTCGTGCAGGTCTTTGAGGACAATCTACCCCAGTTTTTCCAGATCAATGACTATTCCGGTAGTGATCAATTGACAAGAGTAGGGCAGAAAGTTCTGAACAGGAGGATATCACTAGAGGAGCAAGCGGCTGACTTGACCAAATGGAACCGGTTTACATTAGAGCTTTCGAAGCTATTCGAAGCAGAGCGGGGAGCCCTTTATCAGGTGCAGATTGGCTTCTTGCCACAAGACTCCAATTACCCCTGTGAGTCGGCAGCAGAAATTACTCCTGACGATGAGATATCTGACTGGAGCATCTATAGCGATGACCAGTTTGACAGCTGGGGGAGCCCCTGGAACTACCGATATCCATCAGGTTACGATTGGTCGCAGCGAGAGAACCCATGTCATCTTTCGTACTACCGGCCGGACAATTTTGCACTGACCAGTCTCCTGGCCAGCGACCTTGGCCTGATGGCGAAGATAGGCGCTGACAACTCTATGAATATCTTCACGACCGATATGAGAACGGCACAGCCCGTACAGGCCAGTATAACGGTATTGGATTATCAATTGCAGGAGTTGAAAAATGTAAATGCAGATGCAACGGGACAGGCGCGTGTCTTACCAGAAAGAAGGCCTTTCCTTATCATCGCAGATTACCAAGGTCAGAAATCCTATTTGAAGTTGAACGATAATACCTCGCTTTCAATGAGCAATTTCGATGTATCTGGCGATCGCGTCAGAGGAGGGCTCAAGGGGTTTATATATGGAGAAAGAGGCGTTTGGAGGCCTGGTGATGATATTTATCTCAGCTTTATGCTGGAAGACCCCAGCGACAAAATACCTGCCCAGCATCCTGTAGTGATGGAGCTAAGAGATCCCAGGGGCACGGTTCAGGACAAGCAGGTATTGACTAATGGTGTGAATGGCCTCTATACCTTCAAAACCAAAACTGCTTCTGATGCAGCTACAGGTAATTGGCAGGCTAAATTCACTGTAGGAAACAATCAATTTAACAAGACGGTGAAGGTGGAGACCATCAAGCCCAATCGCCTGAAGATCAACCTCGATCTGGGTGACAAGCGTATTCCTTATACGGATCGCAACCTCACTGGAAAAATGGAGGTCAATTGGCTGACTGGCTTGAATGGGAGCAATCTCGCTGTAGAGACCGAACTTCGGCTGACCGAGACCAACACCACCTTCGAGGGATTTGGTCAATATGAATTTGACGATAGTGGGAAGAGCTTCTACCAAAACCCCCAGGTGGTCTATGAGGGGAAGGTGGATGAAGAAGGAAAAACCAATTTTGAGGTGAACCTCCCTTCCAAACCACAGTCTCCCGGAGCAATCAGGGCGACTTTTAACACCAAAGCCTTTGAGCCCGGTGGGGGCTTTAGCATCAACGCCGAGTCGTACACTTATCTGCCTTATGAGACTTTCGTTGGTATCAATCTCACCAGTGCGGACGCCAATAACCGGATTGAGCGGGATCAACCCCAAAGCCTTGCCGTGGTAAGCCTCAACTCGGAAGGAAGACCTGTTTCTAAGTCTGGATTGGAGTTCAAATTATACCGACTCAATTGGCGATGGTGGTGGGACGAGTCATCCGACAATTCCACCAATTATATTTCATCTGGCTATGCCACTTTGGTGCAGTCCGAGACTTTTGATACGCAGGAGGGCAAGGCCAATGTCATCTTTGAGATCAACAGCCCGAGCTGGGGTCGATTTATTGCGGTAGTGCATGACCCCTCCTCTGGACACTCCGCGAGCAAGGTCTTCTACACATCCTGGTATGGAGGTGATGGAGATTCGAGCCTGGGTGCTTCGTCTCTGGAGGTCAGCACGGACAAGTCGGAGTATGCTGTGGGTGAAACGATCAAAGTCACCATGAAGGGCAGCCTGGAAGGACAAGTGCTTGTCAGTGTGGAAAATGGAAGTACCGTGCTAGACAATTTTTGGGTGAAGAGTGAAAAGGAGTGGACGACCATCGAGATTCCCGCTACCACAAATATGGCACCCAATGTCTACCTCCATGTGACCCTGCTCCAGCCACACGGGCAGACCATCAATGATCTACCTATTAGACTTTATGGTATCGCCCCAATCAAGGTGTTTGACCCAAAGACGAAGATCACTCCGATCATTAGCATGCAGGATGAGTTGGAGCCGGGTGGGCTCGTTGAGATCGAAATCTCAGAGGCCAACGATCAGCCTATGTCCTATACCCTTGCGGTAGTGGATGAGGGACTACTCGATATTACCAACTTTAAGACACCCCAGCCATGGGATCATTTCTATAGTAAAGAGGCCATCGGTGTGAAGACATGGGATATGTACGATGAAGTGATCGGTGCATATGGTGGGCGACTGGAGCGCTTGATGGCTATCGGTGGAGGAGAAGGAAGCCTGTCCGATACTGACAAAATGCAGGAAAGCAGGTTCAAGCCGGTCGTTCAGTTTATGGGGCCTTACTATCTGGGTGCAGGTGAGACTGCTGAGCACAGCTTCACTATGCCCGAGTATATCGGGTCTGTAAAGACCATGGTCGTGGCAGGGTTGGACCAGACTTACGGTAGTGCCGACAAGACCACTCCAGTGGTAAAGCCACTCATGGTGCAGGGGACTATGCCGCGGGTGGTAGGTCCTGGTGAGACAGTTAGCCTACCGGTAAATGTATTCCGCTATGTCGACCAAATAAAAGAGGCGAGCGTTGAGGTAACTGCCACCGGCGTGTTGAGCTTGACAGGTGAGAAAACACAGACGATCATGCTGGACAAGGAAAGTGGTACGCTCTACTTTGATTTGGAAGTAGCCGAGCGGACAGGATCAGGGCAAATCACTGTGACCGCTAGTTCGGGAAGAGAGAACGCACGCCATGAGATCAATATGGTCTCCAGAGCCCCAAATACTGCTCAGACAGTCGCCAAGGTTGTCCAGATCGAGAAAGGTCAAAGCCAGGAGCTTGACATTGGCTTGTTCGGCATGGACGGCACCAATGAAGTATCGCTTGAAGTAGCATCAATACCTTCAATCAATATCGAGCAGCGGCTGCAATACCTTATGCGCTACCCCCACGGTTGCATAGAACAGACGGTTTCCGCTGTTTTCCCACAACTGTATCTGGGGCATGTCACCACGCTCAGCAGCGAGCAGCGTGTACAGATAGAAACCAATATACAGGCTGCTATCAAAAGTCTTTCGAGGTTTCAAATCTCAGGTGGTGGAATGAGCTATTGGCCGGGATCGGGTCGTTCTAGTAGCTGGGGCTCAAGTTATGCGTATCATTTCTTAATAGAGGCGCAAAAGATGGGTTACGCAGTGCCTACTGACTTGATCGATGGTCTGCGAAAATTCCAGAAGAGCAAGGCAACTCAATGGACCAAGTCTACCGACCATTGGGACTCTGACCTGATACAATCCTATCGATTGTTCACGTTGGCGATAGCGGGCTACCCCGAGCTAGGTGCCATGAATCGGCTCAGAAGCACATCCGGCAAGTCCTATCAGGCGATATGCAAGCTGGCTGCTGCATATGCTGTCATTGGGCGCAAAGATGCTGCACGATCACTACTCTCCGGCTCGGACATAAAGCTCAAGAAGGAGCCGTATAGTTATTACTACTATAGCTATGGCTCTTATCACAGAGACCTGGCTATTTTGCTGGAGACAAGGGTTTATCTGGAAGACTACACAGAGGCGTTTAAAGTGATACAGGAGCTTTCTGATCAGCTGTCGAGTGGTGAATGGATGAGTACACAGGAGACGGCTTACGCCCTTTTAGCCATTGGTAAGTACGTAGAGGCCAATGGTGCCGATAGACCTCTCGAAGCAGCCATCAGCTATGGCAATACTCAAACCACCTGGAAGGCTGAAAAGGCGCTTTATCGATCTGCCATCAATCCTGACGATGGTGATAAGCTCATTGTCAGGAACAATGGCGAAGCGACATTATTTGCTACACTGACCATCACCGGCACGCCTAAGCCTGGAGACGAGGTGATAGACCAATCAGATCTAGGGATTACCGTCAGGTATGTTGATCAGACGGGCAGGCCTATGAAACCAGACTCTGTGCAACTTGGTAGCTCCTTTGATGTGTTAGTCACGGTGAAAAACGAGTATGCCTATGGTGCGGTCAGGGATATTGCACTTTCTCACATACTCCCCTCTGGCTGGGAAATTCAAAATGATCGACTCAACGAGCAGCAGTCCGATGAATACAGTACCTATGATTTTCAGGATATTCGGGACGATCGGGTTTACACTTATTTCCATTTGGCGTCCAAGGAGAGCAAGACTTTTAAAGTTAGTGTCACAGCCGCCTACCCGGGTAAATTTTACATGTCTGGGGCATACGCCGAGGCGATGTACAGAGCATCGATTCATGCCAAGAATCCCGGCAAGTGGGTAAGTGTTTATGAGTGATTGGTGATGAAGCTACCGCAAAATATCGCCCCTAGAAGTCAGCTCATCTTATTGAGCTGCGCGATCATATTTTGCGCAATTTTTTTGGCAATTCCTCCAAGGGAAGTCCCATACCCACTTTCTACTGTACTCAATGATCGGGAGGGCAACCTGTTGAGCGCCTCCATTGCTGCTGACGAGCAATGGCGATTTCCAAGACCTGATTCGATTCCGGAGAAACTCCGAACGTGCATACTTTTATTTGAAGACGAGCATTTCTATAGCCACCCAGGCATCAACCCCATTGCGGTAGCGAGAGCTGCTTACCAGAATGTAGCACGTGGCAGAGTGGTCAGTGGGGCTAGCACGATCACCATGCAAGTGGCCAGAATGATGGAAGCCAATGATCGTACGGTGGTGCAAAAAGCCATTGAGATGGCTATGTCCCTGCGATTGGAGTTGCATTGGTCTAAAGATGAGATTTTAACTACGTATGCTTCAATGGCACCATTTGGGGGTAATGTGGTGGGTATGGAGGCTGCTTCGTGGCGCTACTATGGGAGAGCACCACATCTGCTCACGTGGGCCGAGAGCGCAGCGCTTGCCGTCCTCCCCAATCAACCCGGGGTTATTTATCCGGGCACGGGGCAGGACGAATTGAGACGAAAAAGGGATTTTCTGCTAAGAAAAATCCACAGCAGAGGACTCATGGACAGTTTGGATCTGCAGCTTAGCCTGGAAGAGCCCTTACCAGGAACACCGTATGATATCCCTCAAAATGCTCCTCACCTGCTCACCACCATCAGAGAGAGTAATAATGGGCAACAGGTCAAGACTTCTATCGATCCCTTTTGGCAAAGGAGGGTCACCGAAATAGTTGAAAGAAAACATGGGGTACTCAAGGGAAATGGCGTGGACAACCTGGCTGTATTGGTAGTGGATCTGAAAGATGGAGAGGTGCTGTCGTATGTAGGCAATACGAAGGACGCGACGGCAGATGGGTTTCAGGTAGATGTGATACAAAAGCCCCGGAGTAGTGGGAGCATCCTCAAGCCGTTCCTTTATGCGGCGGCATTATCGGAGGGAGAGATCCTACCGGAAATGCTGCTTCCTGATATCCCGTCTTTTTTTGGCGGGTATAGTCCCAAAAACTTTAGCCGAGGCTATGAAGGTGTCATCAACGCCAACCAGGCACTTGCTATGTCGCTCAATATCCCTTTTACACATCTGCTCAAGGACTTTGGCTATGAGCGGTTTCATCAGCGGCTGGGAGAGCTCGGCATCAGTACGCTGAATCAGCCCCCCGGCCATTATGGCCTTACCATGGTGTTGGGAGGAGCTGAGGTCAGGCTTTGGGAGCTCGCTCAGGCGTACTTTAGTATGTATCGCAGGCTCGCCAATGAATACAACCAGGAGATCTCCTTTGACTTTAACGGACAGAGCCTGCCAGATGCCAACTTTGAAGAAATCAGTATCTGGCACACCTTCAAAGCTATGACGGAGCTGAAGCGACCGGGTGCTGATGAACATTGGCAAAACTTCCACAGCAGCCAGGTAATGGTCTGGAAGACCGGCACCAGTTTTGGGTTCAGAGATGCCTGGGCTATCGGTCTAAATGGAGAAGTGCTAGTGGCCGTCTGGGTGGGGAATGCTGACGGTGAAGGTCGCGCAGGTATGACAGGTGCGACCGCCGCAGGGCCGGTATTGACGGAGGTGATCCGACTATCCTCTCATGACCCAGGGTGGCTGGAGGGGCTTGAGCCCTTTTCCATATCTGAAAATGTTTGCAGTATTTCGGGCATGCTGGCCGGACCCCATTGCATAGAGATCAACACAATGAAGCTTGGACAAAATGCTCAGAAAGCGGGTGTGTGTAGTTATCACGTACCACTTTGGCTGGATGAGACCGCTACCTATCAGGTCAATCGAGATTGCTACCCCTCAGATAGAGCCGTTCAAAAATCCGTATTTATCCTGCCACCTGCCCAGGGTTTCTACTATGCACAAAACCACTCTGACTACCGGGGAAAACCATCGACCTTAGACGGGTGTTCGCTAGAATCACCGGGCCTTTTGGCTATCAATTATCCTAAGCCGGGCTCCAAGATCTTTATTCCCAGAGAGCTGGCGGGACAGTCAAGTGAAGTGATTATCGAAGCTTCACATCAGGACATGGAGGCTCAGCTCTTTTGGCATCTCAATGACGAGTTTATTAGCACCACCCAGCAGGAGCACAAGCAATCCATTTCTTTGCCCATGGGAGAATATCAAGTAACCGTAGTTGACGGGCTGGGTAATACTGCCTCCAGGAGGTTTGAGGTCGTTTCTGATTTGTGAAAACCATGATGAGTGCATTGTTGATGCCTTGTTTGTAAGAGTCTTTCCATTATTTACCCTAAATCTGTTACAATAACTCTATATATTTACCCTAAATCTGTTACAATAATGACTTATTTTTACCCCTAATATGTTACAATGATAGTTCGAAGTATTATAAATGAGCTTCTCAAATGGAAAAATAGAAACGATCATAAACCTCTGATTATCAGGGGAGCACGTCAGGTGGGTAAGACTACCTTGATTGATCAATTTGCCGATCACTATGATCAATACGTCTATATCAACCTTGAGCGGTCAAAACACAGACGGATTTTTGATAATGAGCATTTGGATGTCGTGATGAATTCACTGCTACTTGAGTATAAGGTGAGTCTGTCCAAAGGGTCACTACTACTATTCATCGATGAGATCCAGGAGTTGCCAAAGGTGATTGGCTGGCTAAGATATTTTTATGAGGATTTTCCTCAAGTGGATGTTGTAGCAGCAGGGTCACTGTTAGAGCATGTACTGGATGAGGTGAATAGTTTTCCGGTAGGTAGGGTAGAGTATCTCACGCTGGGACCACTGGAGTTTGAAGAATACCTGAGAGCCTTGGGTGAAGACCATGCTCTGGAGCTGCTGACCAACTTACCCATAGAATCTTATGCACATGAAAAGCTCCTGCGCCTCTTCAACGAGTTTGCGATTATTGGTGGGATGCCTGAGATAGTAGCTCGATTTGTAATGTCGAAAGACTACACAGAGATACAGCCCTACTATGGTGCGCTCATTAAGTCATATGACGATGATGTGGTGAAGTACGCGCGTAATCCAACGGAGCGGAAGATCATCAGGCACATTATCAGGACGGCACCTCGTGAGGCGGATCGAAGGATTACTTTTCAAAATTTTGGTAACTCCAACTACCGGTCTCGTGAAGTTGGGGAGGCCATGCATTCGCTGGCTCAGGCGCGTGTGATCCATTTGATCTACCCGACGACAAAGACTTCTCCTCCCGCTGAGGAAGACATTAAGAAAGCCCCTAGACTTCAGTATCTGGATACGGGCTTACTGAACTTTTCATTGGGTATCCAAAAAGATTTGCTGGGGCTGGAAGACCTCAATAATATCTACAAGGGGAAAGTTATTCAGCACATGATCACCCAGCAGTTGATGTCTATTCATTATGACCCGTTGTTTAGACCTACATTCTGGGTGCGTCAGAAGCCTGGGGCACAGTCTGAGTTAGATTTGGTATTAGCTCATGGTGGCTACTTGATACCTATGGAAGTGAAGTCAGGCCCATTTGGAAAGCTGAGATCGCTGCATCAATACATGGAAGTTTGTGATCATCATTATGCGATAAGGCTGTATGCAGGGAAGTTTCACGTAGAGAATGTAAAGACCCCTACTGGCCGCACATTTACCTTACTCAATCTCCCTTATTATCTCATTACCAGAATCAGGGAGTATGCGGACTGGTTCATCAATGAACACTAGCCTATTGATTCGTTGCAAACAGACTTTCATCCAACCCAGGGATCACCTTCAGGGCATTCTTATAATATAGCTTCTGTAGTACTGTATCAGGTAAGTCTAGACCGTACATTTTCCAATGAGCGTGACGTTTGCGATAGTAGTCAAAGTACTCATCGGCAGTCTCCAGTACCCTGAAATAGGTGTGGTATTCCTTCTGATTGTAAGCGTCCTTTCCAAAAAGCACCCTGTCCTGATAGTCGATCATCCATTGGCGCGCCGTTCTTGGCTGGCGACCTAGTTCAGCGAGTACAGCCCCTATTTCTGTATAGACGTTAGGTAACGTATCCAAAAGGGCACCTAGTTTGGCCAGGTCATTACCATACCACCCGAGATGCGCATTGATGAACGTAGTATTGGGGTGCTTGTAAAACAGGTCATGCTGCTCTGCCATGATCTCCTCGAAAGGAGGATACTCTTCAGGCGAGCGGTAGCGCCCCGGTTTTTGCTTTAGCTCAAGCCACCGCTCATTGTATTTGTCTTTGGGATTCCAGAATGAAGCGGGCTCTCCAGTATGGACAAGTATCGGGATGCCGAGCTCGGCACATTTTTCCCAAACAGGGTCAAATCGAGGATCATTAACCTGGAGTCGGTTACCCTCATTATCGGTATCATTGAGACCAAATTCTTTGTAAATTTTTAACCCCCTGGCTCCAAGGTCATAACCGGTCTGGATTTGGTCGAGGACGACTTCCGGCCAGCCCTCGTCATCGACCAATTCAAAGTTGATATTGACAAACAGGCTGAATCTGTTAGCATAGTTCTCTTTGACATTGTCCAGTGACCATTCCAGTACTTTGCCTCGGAAGCCGCTCAGGTTGACCATCACGGCCATGTTGAGCTCGTCCATTTCGGCTACCAACTTATCCAGGTCCTGGATGGGCATGATCCACTGATGATTGTGGACATCTACAAAAGGATACTTGGCACGGGTAACCTGATTTTCGGGTACGACCAACGTGGACACGGGCTCATACTCCTCCACGTCCATTACATTAAGTCGATATTGGATCTGGCCGATCACATAGTACACCAGTCCTAAAAAGACCAGTGTGCCGAACATAAAGCCAATTAATTTGAGTGCTCTCAATGCTATTGAGCCGCTATCGGCACCACTACTTTGGTGTTATCCCATGAAAACTCGAGACCCATGCCTGCTCCGGTAGGGTTGAGCGTAATAGTAAATTGCTCAACTTCACCTCCGGTAGCGGTCGTTGGTGCATCTATGCTGACTACATCAAGATCATAGTTGGGCTCAAAAAAGCCAAATTCCCCCAGTTCCGAATTAAGTGTGATTTTCCAGCTATCAGCGTTAGGAACGGCATACATGCGGTAGCTCCCGGCATCTACTGCCTGACCTCCAAAGGTGACAGGTTTGCTAAAAGTGATTTCGGTAGCGTCATTAGCTCCGAGCCTCCAGTATTTACCATGGGGTACGAGGGCGTCATTGGCCTCATCACCAAATATCAAGCGACCTTTTTTGTAAGGGCGACAATAACTCACGGAAACATCCAGTCCGTTAGCCGATTCGCTTACTTCTTCCAGTGGGCTGTGTGACCGTGTGGTCAGCACCGAATAGGCCATAAAACCTACTACAATGACAAAAAATCCCAAAAACCCTAAAAAAACCTTCTTCTTCATGATGCGATTTGTTAGTTGTAAACTTCTTAAAGTTACTGAACACTGCCGTCAAATGGGTAAAGCTTGTCGATCGGTGCATATTGATAGTCCAGGGCATCCAGACGAATAGTACCAAACCAGTCCCCTGGTGCGTCTACCACAATCACTTCTTTGGCATAGCCAGTTTCATCAAAACCTCTTCTAAAATGTACCCTCGATTTTACCACAAAAACCTGGTAATCATCCGGGTTAATGCCTCCGACCCGCATCTGCTCCGGATAGAGCAGTTGCTCATAGGTGGGAGTGATGAATAGTGCATTGCCTTCTCCAAACTCTACGATAGCTGTCTTTTCATATCCCCGGAAAGGTCCGAAGTATTTGAGTTTGCCTTGAATTCTCACCTTCTCACCGGCCTGGTCGCCAGTATAGCCGCCTACCATCATGTCAAAGTCGTCTCCGGGTTGGGCTTCTGATACTTCTAACTGCTCCAGCACATTGGCGTCCGTCAGGGCACCATATAGCACTCCTGACACGTCCTGTTTGATCAGCTCGTCGAGGATCCACGTGGCATCTCCCGGCCTATCGGAATAGTCTCCCAGTACGACGGGTGTGCGCCCAGCTGCAAGTGCTGACTTTGCCTGAGCTACCGCCTCCTTGGGCATGGGATATTTTCCTAGCGCGAAATCTTCCCTGACCCTCCAAATGAACTCTTCCATGTCATTGGCGATAGAGTCCGCTAGGTTTTGATCATCATTAGTCATCACATGGACGGCTGCTCCCACGTCGGGTACATCCGACCATGGGAAACCGTAGAATACGCTAACGAACACATCAGGTAGGCGAGCTTCCCATCTTCTGGCGCGTTCCATAATGTCCATAGATGGGGACTGACCTGTCCACTGTAGTACCGTACCCGTAATGACCGGAGGCTTACGGCTGGCAGTAGTGGAAGTATACCTACCTAGTATCATCTCCCTAATAAAATAGGCAGCTCGCTCTCCCTGGAGATAAGAATCGTAGTGCGGATATCGCTTCGTAACGAACGCCCCATTGGCATACTTCAGGAAATCACCATCTTCATTACCATGAAGGTCGAAGGTGCCGGCAATGGGTACATCTGGACCGACGACCTCACGGACGCGCTTGGCTATTTCTGCTTCTGGCTTTGGAATATCGCGCACAGCCATTGCACCATGCAAGGCCAGATAGACACCTTCCACGGGCATATTAGCCTTGAGCTCCTCTATGATGTTGCCCATGAAATGCTCGAAGCTCTCCTTGCTATTCCAGCTTCTGGAGCTACCGCCAAAAACATCGTTTGGTGATGTGATTCCAATCAAGTCAACATCCGGGTAGCTTCTCGCTCTATTAACAAATCCACGGATGTAGTTACCAGACGAGAGCAATTCTTCACCTCCGATTGGAGGCCCAAGCTTCGTCCAATCTGCTATTTCAGTATCTCCACCTGGACAAAATGTGCAGGTCTCATGTTGATACTTAATGACCGCTATTTTTAATTTTTTGGAGGTTTGTTGCTCTGGAAGGGTGCTACAAGAGAATGTGACTACAGCCGAGAGCAGGAGGATAAGTGCTTTCATAGGTGACGAATTGAAAGACAAAAACGGATAAAATGATGACTTAACCAATAGTGAGACAAGATATTAACAGCTAACCTGAACCGAGAATCAGGTTGAGCAGGTGGAATGCATCTTCATCGGACGTAAATCGTGGGGAGAACCTATCTGGGCCTATTGTAGATATCAATCGTCTCATAGACTATCCGTCGCTTTGATTTTTGCGCTAGCGTCACAGGGATAAGACTCAATAACGAAATAGATACGAGACCGATAGGTGATCGAAAGTCCTCCTGCTGTATGGCGGTCACCGCAGCGAAAGTACCAAGCGCCACCGAAGCAAATTGTATCCACCTGTACTTGTTGGCTTTTCTGAGATGAGACAGGCTTTCGGGATCGTCGATAATTGCCCACCTGAGGTTGTTGTACGTGATTGGCTTGAAGAGCTCTTCATCTTTTTCGAAGAAATATTCAACCTTGTTGCTTTTAGTATTCTTAAAAGGTGACCGGGTCGTTTTCTTATATTCTTGACTGTAGATGTCTATTCTTGAGCCGTCTGTTGTCCTGCTTTGATACTGGATGCTTCCTTTAAAAAGTCCAGCTAGCCGATACCTCAGCGTGTCGTATTGCACGTACTTGACCGAAGGTAATTCTACAATGTACTGATCGTCGAATGTGAAATAAGCCACGCCCCTTCTAGGATTGGAAAACGAGGTATATTCCGGGGTGAGTACCGTACCATTGAAAAGCACATAAGACTGGTCTTGTGCTACTAACGGGGCACTCCAGGCTGAGATTAGGAAGAAGAATATGACAAAGCTCTTGCTATGCATATTGGGTATGTTATCTAAATAATAACGAAGCACTTTGAACTCAACAACCCATAATTAGGAGATGTTTTATTAGCTGAGGAATATAATCAAGAACAATAAAAAAGGGCTTCTTATAGAGCCCCTTTATCGTCAGTTATTCATTCTGATAAGATCAATATCTGCCATTGTACGATCTCTGGTAATGTCTCACTGGCCGTCCGATGGGTATCATGGCGGCTCTGCTAAGAAGGAGTGGACTTCTGTGACCGTCAGTGTAGACTGCATATTCTGTACGATAGCCTGGTCTGATGGTGATCACCTGACGAGTGTGTTTGACCCCTCTTCGGCCATAGGCCTTCACGCCAATCAGGTAGCGACCTGGAGGTAAACTTCCAAGGTCGACCCATTCGCCCGGACGCCTGTTAACGACATAACCGTCTATCGATACCTGAATATCGAAAGGGCCATCGGCATATATCCTGGCTGAGGCATGGCCCCTATTACTGCGGTGGTTAGGGTGATCTGCATGAGCTGCCAGCGCGGTGCTCAAGACGAGAATAACTAATGCTGCACGTTTCATATCGCTAAAGTTTATGACCCTTGGGCAAGCTGCCTTTGCGTCGGTTTCACATAGCGGTCCAGTTCCAAGCATCGTGCCAAGACTGGGCACTGAATACATGGCGATTAAAATCTGCTCTCAGAACTCAGCTGAATCGTTGTACTAAAAAGCTGGAAATCTCCTTTTCGAATCTAATCCATGAAAAATACAGGGGAACCCAAAAACCACCGCAGAGCGCTATAGTAGCAAGCAGAGAAGTAAAAATGGAAGGGAATGAGCCGTCAACCCTGATTTGATTGTCCGATGATGTAATCTGCACACCAACCAGACTGGACTTTCTGACCAATATCGATTCGGTGTTACCTAGTCCCTGGATCAGGTGAATTTGTCTACCCGGGAACTTCTCTTTGAGTAGTGCATACAATTCGGAGGTTCCCGGAAGTGGCTTTGATGCTGAAATGATCATAATCGCAAATCTTGTTAAAGGCCAATACTAAATATAACCATAATAGATTTAACCTGAGTTCGATGTAAGAGTAAAGAGAAAATGCCATCAATCCCATCCCTGGAGGGGCTGGGGGTGGGTTTTGAGAAATCGTTTTCTCTTTATGTCAATTTTTATTCAAAAATGACCATTTAATTATTGACCCACCTCTTGCTCCTCCCCAAAGGAGACTATTCGTGCCATTTTTGAATAAAAATTGACTCTCTTATATCGAACTGACGTTAGATTTGGCAACATCTGAGTGTCGCCTCCACCGGGAGGGTTTAAAACCAATTGGATCTTATTCAAACTTTTCCCACCAATGGGAATCAGTTTTGTCATCATAGTGAAACTGCTCTCCAATTTGTGGAGTCAGGACGTTGAGTTTTTTGTCCTTGGCCTCAGCAGTAAAGCGCTCTATAGGATCCTTCCACCTATGCTGCGCAAGTGCAAAACCAGCCCAATGCACCGCCATCACTTTCTTGACACCAGCATCGAGTGCGGCTTGCACGGCTTCCTCCGGGTACATGTGGATTTGATGCCAGTTCTCGTCATACTGCCCGCACTCCATCATCCCGAAATCGAATGGTCCGAGCCTGTCTCCCACCTCCCTGAAGTGATCCCCATAGCCACCATCACCACTCCAATAGATATTTTCAGTTTTAGTCTTGAAGACCCATCCTCCCCAGAGTGATTTGGCACGATCGGTAAGCCCCCTACCGGAAAAATGCCTGCTGGGTGTGAAGGTGACGGCAATATCCTCGAACTCCTGGTCATCCCACCAATCAAACTCCGTGATCTTGCTTTCATCAGCCCCCCAGCCAATTAGATGACGAGCTGTGCCTAATGCCACGAAGTACTTATCGACTTTAGGAAGGAGCTTTTTGAAGCTATCCAGATCCAGATGATCGTAGTGATCATGGGTGAGTAGCAGCAAGTCGATCGTCGGAAAGTCATCAATTAATGCAAGGGTGTTTTCCGAATAACGTTTTGTTGCAAAAGGTGCGATAGGCGATGCATTAGGACCCAGCATGGGGTCGATCAATAGGGTCTTGTTGTTTATTCGCATCAGGACTGCCGAATGACCGTACCAGATTACCTTAGCCTTATCCGAAGGTGCAAGGAAGCTCTCCTTATTGAACGGGACTACTGGAATAAGCCGCTTAGGCTCACGCTCCTTTCTTTCGCAAAACTGCTTATATAGCAACTTTGGTAAGGTCTGAAAATTGATGGACATGGTCGTTTCTTCCAGATTTTGAAACTTGCCATCACGCCAGTTGGGAGATTGTGCATATCTGCTGATCTGTTCTTTAGTGGCTTTTACTCCGAACTGCTTCATGGTATTGGGTTTTGCTTTGTTGATGACGTTGGCTGACTTCAATTGATAGGCACTTCGACGAGCTCAGTGTGACAGAAGTTGTTTGTAGGTTGTCATGTTGAGCCTGTCGAAACATCCGTCAATCAGATAAAGGCACATTTGGTTATTGAATTAAGCAAGGGTCAGCGGCATCTCTCTGAGCCTTTGACCTGTGATTCTAAATACTGCATTGGCGATAGCCGCGCCAATAGGTCCCAAAGGAGGCTCGCCTACGGCTCCAGGTTTGCCAGTACCATTGATGATTTCTACGTCAATCTCTTTTGGAGCATCCCGCATGAGTGCCATCTTATACGGCCCATAAATAGTGGGGCGTAGCTGGCCATCTTCCACATACATGCGCTCGTACATCGAGGCACTCAGTCCCATGATGATGCACCCCTCTGACTGTGCCTTGACTTGATCAGGATTGACGGCATAGCCCGGATCGATGGTGCAAGTGACCTTATTCACCTTGATTTCTTTACCACTAACAGTGACTTCTGCCACGTGTGCGCAGGGCGTGCCTGCATCGGTGGAGCATGCAAAACCCATGGCGCTATTGCCATTGGCTGTGTCCTGATAGCCAGCTTTATCTCGTGCGCTCTCGATGACAGCCTTGAGCCGGCGACCCGCTTCGTCATCCTGTATATGATCAAGTCTAAACTGAATAGGGTCTTTACCAGCGCTCACAGCTAGCTCATCCATAAAGCTCTCAATGGCGAAGGTGTTGGCTAACAGGCCCAGGCTTCTCCACCAACTCGTGGCAAATGGCAATTCTGAATGCCATGAGACCGCTCTATGATGGGGGATACTTCCATATTGGATTCTCGCTCCTCTCGTAGCGCCTATATCTGCGCCGAGTATCGTACCCGCAATGGCTGGTACCATTGCTGCGTTAAACATCACATCACCCGATGCGAAGCTGTGTTCCAGCGCCTCTATGTTGCCGTTGGCATCTAGCTTGGCCTTGAGTTGATGATGAGTCGGAGGGCGGAAGGTATCCTTTTGGAATTCTTCTTTGCGATTGAAGAAGCACTTCACAGGTTTGCCAACCGCTTTGGACAGCACAGCCGCTTGTACGGCGTTGGGTGTATGCAGGCGCCTACCGAAACCACCACCGAGGTAGGTAGGTACCAAGTTTACCTTTTCTTCATCGAGACCCACTCGCTTGGCTACCTCGCTTCTGGTCAACTGGATCACCTGTGTAGACATGATGATGGTGGCCTTGTCTGGCTCCACATGTGCCAGGGCTCCATTAGGCTCAAGCTGCGCATGGGCACCTATTGGAGAACGGTATTCGGCGGTGATGATGCCATCTCCGCCATCTCCAAGTTTGCTATCAGCATCACCGACCTTCTGGATAACCATTTTATCGCCTTTGCCCACTTGTATAGCATCTTCTATGTCTTTGGTTTGCCAGCTACGATCAATCTGCCAGTCTACTTTGATAGCTTTTTTGGCATTCTCCGCTTCTACAATCGAGGTGGCTACCACACCGACAAAGTCAGGCTCCTGAACAATCTTGATAACCCCCGGCATACCTTGGGCCATACTGATGTCTGACCTTTTGTACTTTGCTCCAATGCGATCAGGGCGGACTACAGCACCGTATAGCATGTCCGGCATAGTGGCATCCATTCCAAACATTGGGGTACCAACGACCTTATCGATCAGGTCTACCCTGGCCACTGGCTGGCCTATGAACTTGAAGTCTTTCGGATCCTTAAGTGGTGGTGTCTCTGGGATTTCCCAGTCAGTAACTCCATCCACGATTTCACCATAGGTAAGTGACTTGCCTTCTCCTGAGATGGTGCCTTTACTTGCTACCACGGAGCTTGCTTCAACACCCAGTTTTTTGGCGCCTTCCACTTTTAGCATTTCACGCATCGTGGCAGCTAGTTCTCTCAGAGGCTGCCAAAAACCGGCGGTCGTAGTACTTCCTCCAGTACTCATACCATCAATATTTCCGGTAGCGGTTTCCGCATGGACTATCGAAATCTGACTGATGTCCATCTCTAGTTCCTCAGCAGCCATCTGCACCATACTGGTAAAACTGCCTTGCCCCATTTCGACCTTCGGGCTGTGGAGCACCACCTTGTTATCATTAGTGATCTCAAACCACATCAATGGATTGCTGGTGTCTCCCATGTAGGAGAGCATGTCAGGGTTCTCCATCATATCATAGATTGAGCGCCTGATCGAGTTTCTGCCCAAGTAAGCTGCGCCCAACATTACTCCGGTTCCACCAAGGAGCGTTCGCACGACGAATTTTCTTCTAGATATTCCCATGATGCTAAGAGTTAGTGATTGAGTTGGCGTTTAGTGCTGCGGCCTTCTTGATGGCTTTGCGCATGCGATAGTAGGTGCCACAGCGACAGACATTGATGATATTCTTATCAATGTCTTCATCAGTCGGATTAGGATTCTTGTTGAGGAGTGCTGCTGTTGCCATCATAAATCCTGGTTGACAATAGCCGCATTGGGGTACCACCTCATCGATCCAGGCCTGCTGCACAGGATGAGGATTGTCGGCAGTGCCAAGGCCTTCGATGGTCGTGATTTCTTTACCTTCGGCGTACTTTACCGCATAAGAGCATGAGCGCACAGCCTCCCCGTCCACATGGATGGTGCAAGCACCGCACGCTGCTTTGCCACAGCCAAACTTGGTGCCTTTCATGTCCAGCATATCTCTTATGACCCAAAGTAGTGGAGTATCTCCCTCCACATCTACCATCTGGGCTTTTCCATTTATAGTGAATGATATCATAATGCTTCGTTTTTGTGGTTTTGTCTATTGCTCAGGGATTACTGCTCCGAGCTCAATCCATTTTTTTACAGCGGAAACGTATTCATCCACAGGTACCGGAGGCTTTTCTCTGGGATTGCCCTCGGCATCTACACCAGGCTCCCAGGCCCATAGTACAAGTTCATGTTCCGTCAGGTGATGCATGACATCTTCAGCAGACCTTCCACCATTATTCTCGGGATTCATCATCGATTGAGCGATCTCGATTCTTGAGAGGCCTTCCCAACGCATTTTGTCTGGTGCTAGTGCCCACTCCGGCGCTCCAGGTACGCCGGAGTAATCATTATTAGAAGACTGATGACAGGTATTGCAGTTGGTGGCGGTCATGCTATTGACGCGTGTAATCCCAAAGCGGTGTGGATGCTGGTCCTCACCCTGCTTAGGTATGTCATCATTGGGGTGGCAATTGATGCAGCGCTGATGCGTGAGCACATCCATCATTTTATTGAAGGCGATTTCACTTTCTTCTTCGATGTTTGCCACTTCGGAGGGTTCTGCTGTAACCTCGGCTGGGAGGTCTTCATCAGGGCCATATCTCGCGGTGACCAGCGAAATGCTGGTCAGCATGATCCCAGCAGCTATGAGCGGAAATAGTGATTTTTTCATATTATGATAGTTGTATTTAGGTCGATTCCTGATTTATGATGCTTCTCCAGGTCATTTCGAAAAACTCATCGAGTAGCTCACTTGTCATTTCAAGTTCCCTGTTGAGTGTAATTTGAGTGGGAGTAATGATGGAGTTATAAATCCATCTAAGCAAAACGACCGGATTGTTGCTCGCGAAAATCTTTTGTTCAATGCCCTCAATAATGAGATCCATGGACGCTTGGTAATATTGGCTTCCTTCTTCCTTCAGCTCTTGTGATACCAACGGAGAATAGTTGAGGGTATCCTTGAAGAAGAAATAATTGGGGTGATCAACATAGAAGGTATAAGCCCTTACCCAAACAAGATGAAAGCGATCTTTGAACGGCAGTTTAGTTTCAGCCTCACTGATCGTGACGAACGCTCCAAACTGCTTGGTGACATAGAGATAGGTTTGCCCTATCAACACGTCCTTACCTTTAAAGTAGTGGTACATGGTACCAATCGCAATCCCGGAGGATTTGGACAACTGAGCCATTGAGGTCTGTTGGAAACCCTGAGTCACGAATAATGTAATAGCACTTTCCATGATCTGAATGCGCTTATCAGGGTTGGCAACCTGGTTCGACCGAACGTTCATTCGATGAATGTACAGAAGTATTTAGTGGATTACAAATTGCGGTAGTCAGCAAACCCCCCATAAATGAAAGACCGCTCATAAAGCAACCTTCTGATGCGGCGCGTCAAGTCAGGACTTTTGCCTTTATTTGGGATTCTACAGTTTGTCCAATGATTAAGACCCCATCCAAGTTAATTGGCCTGATCTCGGGCCCGGCAGCATTCACATTGATTTTGCTGTTTTTCAGACCTGAGGGTATGCCTCCTGCTGCTAATGCTGTACTTGCGACGACAGTATGGATTGGTATATGGTGGGTCACGGAGGTTATTCCGATTGCGGCAACAGCTTTGCTGCCGATCATACTTTTTCCACTGACCGGAGGACTGCCGGTCCAGGCTACCACAGCTTCCTATGGTCATCGCTATGTTTTCCTCTACATGGGTGGATTCATCATTGCGATAGCCATCGAAAAATATAACCTCCATCGTCGTATCGCCCTATCGGTAATCAAGGCGGTGGGTTCTAAGCTCAGCAATATCGTTTTGGGCTTCATGATCGCCACGGCGTTTCTATCCATGTGGATATCCAATACTGCCACAGCTGTGATGATGCTGCCTATCGGAATGGCGATCATCTCCACATTCAAAGACAACAAATTCTCGAATCCCGGTGAGGCTGAACGGTTTGGCAAGGCGCTGTTATTGGCCATCGCTTACAGTGCTTCCATCGGCGGCTTGGGCACCTTGATTGGGACTCCCCCAAACCTTGTTTTGGCCGGGATTTACACGGAGATGTATGGCAAGGAGATCACATTTTTGGATTGGTTGAAAATAGGCCTTCCTGTCTCCTTTTCGTTGTTAGTCATATGCTGGCTCTACCTTACTCGTAAGGCGTTTAAAGTGACTAACAAATCATTTCCGGGAGGCATGACGGAGATCAATGAGCAGCTGAAGACTCTGGGCAAGCTAGGTGCGGAGGAGAAGAGGATTCTGGGCGTATTTGTACTCACCGCCTTGGCTTGGATTACCAGGAGCTACCTGATCACGCCCTACCTGCCAGGGGTAGATGATACTGTGATAGCCCTCACAGGTGCGATGGCATTGTTCCTTATACTGTCGAAATCCGAAGGAAAACCACTCATCGACTGGGAGGATGCTAAAAAGCTGCCTTGGGGCATTATCATTCTTTTTGGTGGTGGCATGGCCATTGCCGAGGGTTTCCAGGCTAGTGGCTTAGCAGAATATCTGGGTAATCAGCTCAACGTCATCGATGGCTTCCCTATTTGGGCCATTATCTTCATCATCGTCTTGTCGATGAACTTCCTAACGGAAATCACCTCGAACCTTGCTACCACAGCGATGATATTACCCATATTAGCGCCCATGGCAAGCTCTTTTGGACTTCACCCCCTGATACTCATGGTACCAGCGACACTAGCGGCCTCATGTGCTTTCATGCTGCCAGTCGCAACACCTCCCAACGCAGTAGTCTTCGGCGCTGGGGTATTGAGAATTCCTGACATGATGAGAGCAGGTTTTTGGCTCAATATCCTGTCGATCATTCTTATTACACTGGTCAGCTATTTCCTGATTGATGTGATCTGGGATTTGGGATAAAGCCGCCAGGGGCTGTGCAATAAGTCCAACCACTTTAAAAATCACAGAATTTTCTTTTGCTTGACATCTCAAATACACCCCTATAATCCCCTCAAGGGGATAAATTCCGCCCTTGAGGGCGGTTAGGTGGGTGTTGCCCTGTAGTATGCAGAAGATTATTTTGTCCAGTGTGAGCTTAAATGACTTATTGCACAGCCCCTTCTTAAGACTCTAAAGCTGACTACATCAAGCCTCAGGAAGAGTAGTCAGCCATTTCCAGAATGTCCCTGGGTCTTAGTACTGTACTTTCAAAACTGCTTTTGGTAACATTGATCATGGCCAAACCCAGTTGGGTGGTGTTAACCACACTATTGGGTGAAAGCACTTTCATGAGTTTTGCCAGCCACATGAAGTAGTCATAGAAGAACTGGTATAGTCTGGTTTTGGACTTGATACCTCTTAGCGGGATAATGATTCCCGGCCTGAACATAAAGGCTCTTCTAAAGCCAAGGTTTAGTAGTTCATTTTCTGTCTTACCCTTCACGCGTGCCCACATCACGCGACCATTCTCGGTAGAGTCAGTTCCCTCACCAGAGACATAGGTACAGGTCATGTTAGCATTGAGCTTGAGTAGGGTCTTAGCTAAGCTCAATGTATAGTCATAAGTAAGTTCTCGATACTTTTCTTCGGTCAACCCACCAGCGCTGATGCCCATGCACAGGTAGCATGCATCATAGCCTTTGAGCTGCTCTTCAACATCGGAGTAATCCAGAAAATCTGTGATGATTAGCTCTTTGAGTTTTGGATGATCCAGCTCAAGAGGAGTTCTGCCGATGGACAGCACCTCCGAGATATCCTGATGATCAAGGCATTCCAGAAGGACACCTTTCCCTACCATTCCTGATGCTCCGGTGATGATTACTTTGAGGTTCATCAGCTATTACTTAATTGGCATCCTTTCAAACTCCACACTTCTATCAAACAGGTAGCGATAGGTATGGTGGGTCTTGCCGATCTCACCACCGACTTGCTTTACTACCAGGATCATCTTTCGGTTGAAGTCCCCAATCCAGTTCATTTCAAGCTTTGGATAGCGCTTATAGTCTTTCTGTACCATTTGGGCGGTAGCCATCACTAATGCGCCATCAAGGCCTTTGCCCTGGTGCTCAGGAGCCACACCAAACACCAGACCGAGCATCTTCTTGTTAGTCTTACGCCACTTGTGCCAAACGAACTTAAGCTTGCCGACCCAGTCTAGTTTGCCATTGACATGCTTGAAGATCTGATTCACTTCCGGTAGGTTGATATAGAAGGCAACAGGGTCACCCTTATAGTAGGCAAACCATATAATCTTCTCGTCAATGATCGGTTTCATCGACTTCATGATGGCCTTAGATTGCTCCTCAGACATTTCGGGTACGCCATCATGATTGGCCCATGCCTTGTTATACACCAACCTAAAATCCTCAGTGTATTTGGGCAGGTTCTTAAGTCTTAGGTGCTCAAAGTGGTAATCCGGATCCTTGTTGAGGATATCTGCTTTTTGCATGATCCGCGGGTGAAACGGGTCAAAAGTATTGCGAATGAAGGTGAATTGCTTAAAGTAAACTTCAAAGCCATAGCCCTCAAACAGCTCATGATAATAGGGAAAGTTGTAGTTACATTGATAGTTGGGCTCGATCTCATAGCCATCTACAAGACATCCCCACCAGCGATCTCTGTCTCCAAAGTTGATCGGGCCATCCATGGCCTCCATACCACGCTCTTTTAGCCAGTCCCTGGCTTGATCGAAGAGGAGATTAGCAGCGGCCTGATCGTTGATACACTCAAAGAACCCACAGCCACCGGTTGGCTGTTTATTGTCCTTTTCGGCTGTCTTTTGATTGACAAAAGCAGCTATGCGGCCGATTATTTGTCCCTTGTCATCTTCGAGTAGCCACCTAGCAATCTCACCGTGTTTAAAAGTCTTATTCTTTTCTTTGTCAAATACAGCGTTGATGTCTTTGTCCAGAGGACGAATCCAATTGGGTTCATTTTTGTAAAGAGCAACAGGGAGCGCTATGAATTGACGCTCATGTTGGGCGTTAGATACTGCAATAAGCTTCATGAGGGTACTTTAGACAAGACACAAGATTAGCTATTTTTTGAGAGACCGCCTATCCCTCATGACATGCCTGTCACAAAGTGCTGATGCTCGTCATAGCTTTATACTTCCTTATTAAAGTATTTTTGATAACTTTTGAGATTCACTTCTATTAGATGACTTCAGAATTATCAACTGCATTAAATCTTCTGGGTATTGGTATGATCACAGTCTTTGTGGTGCTCACGCTTGTGGTGGGTGTCGGCAAGCTGCTGATTAGATTCGTCAATTCCCTACCGGAAGAAATCAAGAAACCCACCAGTGCCCCCGCCCGGACCAGTGGTATGAATCCCAGCAAAGTAGCTGCCATCACGGCCGCTGTGGATCATGTCACCTTTGGCCAGGGGAAAATCACCAAAATTGAAAAGATAGACAACTAAGATAATGGCAAAAGAAATAGGACTTTGTTTGGTATATCGTGACATGTGGCAGTCTTCTGGTAAGTACATGCCGCGTGTGGATCAATTGAATAGAGTAGCTCAGCCCATCGTGGATATGGGCTGCTGGAGCAGAGTAGAGACCAACGGAGGAGGCTTTGAGCAGATCAACCTGCTCTATGGGGAGAACCCCAACAAGTCAGTCCGTGAATGGACTCAGCCTTTTAATGATGCCGGTATCCAAACACAGATGCTCGAGCGCGGACTCAATGGACTGAGGATGTTCCCAGTACCCAAGGACGTGCGCAAGCTTATGTTCAAAGTAAAAAAGAAGCAAGGGACGGACATCTCTCGCTCTTTTGACGGTCTCAACGACACGCGCAACCTTAAGCTATCGATAGATTATGCCAAAGAAGGCGGTATGATTTCGCAGGGAGCGCTTTGTATTACCTACTCTAAGATCCATGATGTCGACTATTTCGTGCGCATGGCCGGCGAGTTGATCGACATGGGGGCACAGGAGATTGCCATTAAGGATATGGCGGGCATTGGGCGCCCCGTTTCGGTAGGCAAAATCGTTGCTGGTGTCAAAGCAATCAACAAAGACATTTTGGTACAGTATCATGGCCATTCAGGGCCTGGTTTTTCTGTTGCCTCTTCCTTAGAAGCCGCACGCAATGGTGCTGATATCATTGATGTGGCGATGGAGCCATTGTCATGGGGTACGGTGCATGCTGATCTGCTGACCGTTCATGAGATGCTACGTGACGCAGGTTTTTCTGTACCTGACATTAACATGAAAGCCTACATGCAGGTGCGTTCATTGACACAGGAATTCATCGATGACTTTTTAGGGTACTATATCAACCCTCGCAATCGACTGATGAACTCACTCCTGATCGCTCCCGGTCTACCGGGTGGTATGATGGGCTCATTGATGTCTGACCTTGAAAACAACCTGACCAGCCTCAACAAATGGATGGCTAAGAATGGTAAGCCTGAAGTGACGCAGGACGAACTGCTCATCGGGCTTTTTGATGAAGTGGAGGAAGTGTGGCCGATGATGGGCTATCCACCGCTCGTTACCCCATATAGCCAATACGTAAAGAATGCTGCGCTCATCAATGTGATGCAGAAAATGAAAGGCAAAGAGCGCTGGTCACTACTTGATGACAATACATGGGACATGATGTTGGGTAAGTCAGGTCGCGTACCCGGAAAGCTATCCGAGGAGTTGGTCACCCTGGCCAAAGAGCAAGGAAGAGAGTTTTTTGAAGGAGATCCACAGGATCTGTATCCGGATGTGCTGGATGATATGCGCAAAGAGATGGCAGAGAAGGGCTGGGACACTGGTGAAGATGACGAAGAACTGCTGGAGTACGCCATGCATACGACCCAGTATGTTGATTACAAGTCTGGAAAAGCAAAAGACAGCTTTGAGGCGGATCTTGCCAAGAAGAAAGGAGCCGCCGCTGCGCCGACGGCTAGCGCACCACCAGCCGCGTCAACACCGGCAGTAAGTGCTCAACCTAAGTCATTAAATATCGACGTGAATGGTGAGCAGTTTAAGGTGCATATCTCCTATGGAGATCAGACCTCAGCTGCGCCCGCACCATCACCGAACGGTGGTGCAACCACAAGTCCGGCACCAACGGCCGCTTCCGGTGAATTGAACGAAATCCTTGCTCCGTTAGAGGGCAAAGTCTTCTTTACGAAGGAAGGCGGAGAGCAGGCCAAGAAGGTTGGCGATAGCATCCAATCAGGTGATGTGGTGTGCTACATCGAGTCAATGAAGGTGATCAATGCTGTAAAATCTGATCAGTCCGGTACTATCGCAGAAGTTTGTTTTGCTGATGGTGAGGAGGTATTGGATGACGATGTACTTTTCAAGGTTCAATAAGGTTTAGCCCATAGGATGGAATTACTTAAGAAGCTGTACGACATGACAGCCATAGGGGAGTTGATAGCTCAACCTAGTACGCTCCTCATGCTATTGATCGCTGGTTTTTTACTCTATCTGGGTATCAAGAAGCAGTATGAGCCCTTGCTACTGGTGCCTATCGCCTTTGGTATTCTCCTGGCCAACTTTCCAGGCGGACAGATGGGAGTGGTAAAGCTCTCCGATGACATGGAGCTGCTTGAAATAGCACGAAATCACGGCATCATGAATTTTATCTACTATGCACTGATCAAGACAGGCTTTCTACCGCCAATCATTTTTATGGGCGTGGGAGCCTTGACAGACTTTGGTCCTATGCTACGAAATTTGCGACTGGCCTTTTTTGGAGCCGCCGCTCAGATTGGAATTTTCTCGGTGCTCATTTCAGCTGTAGCCATTGGCTTTACGATGAAAGAGGCTGCTGCACTGGGGATCATAGGTGGTGCAGATGGCCCTACCGCAATATATACGACCATCAAGCTTGCACCTCATTTGCTTGGCCCGATTGCGATAGCTGCCTATTCTTACATGGCTTTAGTGCCTGTGATCATTCCGTTGGTTGTGCGATTTACCATGACTGAGGCAGAGCTAAAGATCAATATGAAGCAAATGGACAGGCTCTATCCCGATAAGCAGCCCATTAAGAACTTGCAGACATTGAAGATTATCTTCCCAATAGCTGTGGGGAGCATAGTGGCATTACTCGTGCCCTCATCGGTTCCTCTGATAGGGTTACTCATGTTCGGCAATCTGGTAAAGGAAATAGGTGTCAGTACGGGCCGACTTTCAAAGGCAGCTTCTGATACTATTCTAAATACGGCCACCATCTTCCTTGGGTTGGCTGTAGGAGGCACTATGACGGCTTATGCCTTTCTTAATATGGAAACAATATTGATCATCGTCGGAGGGTTTGTGGCTTTTGCGATATCCATTGCCGGGGGCATCTTCGCCGTAAAAGTTTACAACCTATTTGCGAAGAAAAAAATCAACCCTTTGATCGGTGCGACAGGACTCAGCGCCGTGCCGATGGCCTCCCGGGTAGCCAACGATATTGCACTAAAATATGATCCTAGTAATCATTTATTGCAATATGCCATGGCAAGTAATATCTCCGGAGTGATCGGCTCTGCTGTTGCAGCGGGTGTTTTGATCTCTTTCTTGGGGTAGCCGTTCAAAATACTTATCTTCCGCTTAGCAAACGAGTTAACATTTAGATAACAGACGTGAGATACCTGTTATAGGAGCATTTTTTTCCGACTAAACCCAGCTAAATGAGTGATAAAATAATCGAATTCAACGACGGACGAAAGATTGATGAACGAGAGTTTACCGAGAAGCGAAATGGCCGAATCATTGAATTTTTCGAAAAGAGAGGGATTCCGATACAGTTAAAGGGAGAGAGACAGAACCCCATGATCATTATTGATGAGGGTCTTATCCTAAGTGCCTACATCAAAAACTTTGACCTGATCTTTGTCGATCAGCCTTATCAAGGTGAGGAGATAGAGAGGGTGAAGCTCAATTACCAAAACATTAAGAATTACCCTGTCAAAGATCTGTTTGACGTCATCAAGAGCGCCGATCATCTATGTGGATATCGCATCAAGTTGCTAGATCATGATTTGTACTTATGCGGGTATCAGCACCGCTCTCGTGACAATAGTATCCTGTACTCCCATGACAAACTTTTTCCTGTGTTTGGAAAGATCGACTTGCATGTCTACAAAGGCGAGGAACTGGCTCAGGATATCTTTGAGAAGGTCAGTCAGGACTATGATGTCGAGCTCAATCAGTACGAGAACAGATACTTTATCTAGCTCTTATTCATTTCTAAGAAACCTGATCGGGTTGACCATTGCTGCCCTGATGGTCTGATGAGCTGAGACCATGGCTCCTAGCAGGATGATAATGAGCGTAGGAACGAAATATGCCCAGGCTGGAAGTTCGGCCTGTACCTCATAATCATTCATCCACTGAGCTATTATAATGACAGCACATGGGATGGCAATGACACTCGCTATTGCCACCAATAGTAGTGATTCCTGGTTGATCAGACGAGCGATTACAAGGATGGGAGCGCCTAGTACTTTGCGGATGCTGATTTCACGCATGCGCTGATTGATGGTGAATATGATGATCCCCAGAAGTCCAAGATTGGCAATGAACAGGGCAATCGCTCCAAAAGTAGCCATCAGCTTTGTAGTGGTGATTTCGCTTGCGATTACACGATTGAAATGATCATCAAGAAAGAAATAATAGTACGGGTCATCCGGGAATTGTTCTTGCCATAGGGCTGAAATAAAATCAAGTGTAGCTGATACCTGCTCCGTGTTATTCACCTCATTAAGGTTAAGAATGTAGTATTCATCACTCCATGGTGATTCATAGCCTCTCAAGAAGGCAAAGACCTTAGGCACCTTTTCATTGCTTTTAATATTTTGCTGATAGTCGTCGATGACGGCAATGATGGGGCTATCAATGTCTTCGTCCACATTGTTTGACCAGGCGAGCCGCTCGCCAATAGCAGCTTCTGGCGATTCGAATCCAAAAACGGATAAGGACGATGAGGTGATAATTACTCCAGATCGATCAGCAGGCCTGGCCGGATCAAAATCTCGACCAGCCAATAGCTCGAAACCCATTGTATTGATGATGTCATAGTCGACTCTATGAAATCTTGTGATGGCAGATTGATCCATATGGCGAGACTTGAGACTTCTAAAACCGACAGTTTCATAGCCGGGGATGAATGTGCTCGCTGAA
This sequence comes from Cyclobacteriaceae bacterium, assembly GCA_965229505.1. GTDB lineage: Bacteria > Bacteroidota > Bacteroidia > Cytophagales > Cyclobacteriaceae > UBA6059. The sequence goes on along the minus strand of OZ245881.1, from coordinate 1,449,108 downwards.
AAAGAACTTACACCCGCTTGTGCGATGACTTGATTTTTGAAGTAATCATATTGGCTACTATAGCGCTGAGTTTTAGTTCTCGGACCTTTGATGACCAGCTGTTGCTCAGATTTGAAGCCAAGCTCTCTATGCAGCAGGCTGTCCATTTGCTGGTAAGCCGCAAAGGTCATCAAGACGATGACGATAGATATCGTGTATTGGGCTACCACAAGTGATTTTCTTACCATTACTCCTTTGTTTGATGTGCTATAGCTACCGCGAAGAATAGATGATGGCTTAAATCCGGTCATGACCATTGCCGGGTATAAGTTGGAAAGGGTCGTGATGGCCAGGAAGGTCAAAAGAGAAATTGACCATTGGATTGTCGTTAATGATCGCATGGTCAGTTGCTGATCTGTCAAGCTATTGAAGTAGGGCAGAGCGACCTGAAGAAGTAGAAGACTGACACCAATAACGGCCAGTCCCATGACAAATGACTCGGTGAGTAACTGAAAGATCAATTGCCTTTTATGGGAGCCCAGCACTTTTCTTATCCCTATTTCCCTGGCTCTTTCGACTGATTTGGCGGTGGTCATATTGATATAATTTGTGAGTGCTACAGCGACGATGAGCCAACCCAGCCAGTACAGCATTTGTGTTATATCCCCATTGCCGCCAGGCTTAAACTCGTCTTCCACCTTTGAGGTGGCATGGATGTCTAATACGGGCACCAACTGCGCTTTCATTTCATGAGATCTCGGAGCGTAGATTTCCCGGTTGATATCCGCCATGGTCAGATCGAACTTCTCGGTGAAGCCTTCGATATCGACCCCTTCTTTTAGCTTGATATAGGTGAAGAACCTCTGCCAAAACCAGTGATTGGGAATATTCCACTCGGGATGTTCGGCCAGTTTGGTGCTCAGGGAGAGGAGCAGGTCAGTATCAGGTAAGTGACTGTTTCCCGGGATGTTTTCAAATACCCCTGTGATCGTGTAAGATATTGGTCGCTCTCCATTGACTAACAATTCTTTTCCGATAGGGTTCTCTTGTCCAAAGTATTGGGCTCTGCCGCGTTCAGATATGATAGCCGTGTATGGTTGGGCCAGCGCATTATCCGGGCTTCCTGCTACAAAGGGGATGTCAAACACCTTGAAGAAATTGGAATCAGCATAGTAGACATGGTTCTCCTCGTCAATGATCCTATTTCCTCCGGCGGGGCTGTAGGAGACTATCTGTCGCTTTGGTTCTGTATTGTGAAGTCTGGTGATCTCCTCGATTTCTGGTAAGGACTGAGGAAGCCGCCATGCCAAAGGAGGAACGGCTCCAGCGCGCTCTTCCTGTGAGCGACCCTCCTGTATCCAGTGGGTATTGATCCGATAGATCCGTTCCACATCTTTATAAAACCGATCATAGCTTTGTTCAAAATGAGTATGGATATCCAGGGTCATAAAAGCGCATAGACCGACAGACAGTCCCAGTAGGTTGATGAGCGTATATTTTTTGTCCTTGAGGAGCCTTCGGAAAGCGAGCTTGATCAATATCATACGAGTGACGTTTACTCAAATAACGATAGTGATCAGCGCTTAATAAAGTGCTTGAGCCAGATGGATGATTGTGACTTACCAGGGAATAAAAGGGACGGTCATACGTCATCTGAAGGGTAAAATTGGTAGCCTGTCGTGCCATAAGCGCTGATGGCAGGCTATTTCCTCAATATGAGCTCCCGGGTTCTGATTACCCCTTGATTACGTGATATTTGCATCATGGATAATGACCAGCCCTTATACAAGCGCGATTGGTTTTGGCATGTCGTCTTCTGGGTAGGCTACTACATTCTGAAGGTATTCCTCGTTGAGTTTTTCCGGACCAACTTATGGGAGGTGGCTCTGTCCGAGTTGATTCATCTTCCATTGAAGATGCTGGCCCTGTACACGCTGATTTATGTGCTGATCCCTAAGTTTCTTCTTCGCAAGAGGTATGTGCTTTTCGTGTTGGCTATGCTCGTCACTATCGTAATTGTCGCGGTGCTCCGACGACTGTCTGACATTTTTGTGGTCTACAACATCACTATGCTGTACGATGACAACATGGACCTATGGAGCCTAAAGTACACTTTCCGCAACCTGATCTTCATCTATCCTGTAGTCGGCCTTGGCGCGATGGCTTACTTTATCAAGGAGTGGTACCTCAACTATTGGCAAACGCAAAAGCTCAAGAAGGAAAAGCTGGAAGCTGAGCTAAGCATGCTTAAGGCACAAGTCCACCCCCATTTTCTGTTCAATACGATCAACAACATTTATAGTCTCGCACTAGATAAGTCCAGTCGTACACCCGATGCTTTGCTTCGTCTTTCCGACCTTCTTCACTACATGCTGTATGAGTGCAATCAACCCAGACAGCCCTTAGTCAAAGAGATCGAAATGATGAAGAGTTATATTGAGCTTGAGCAGCTGAGATATGGTGATCGGTTGGACATACAGCTGCGTATAGATGATATTCCCACGGATGTGAAGATTGCACCGCTCCTGCTTATTCCGTTTGTTGAGAACTGCTTCAAGCATGGTGTATCTGAGAGCATCGACCAGTCCTGGATAGCTATTGACCTTAAGCTTACCAGCAATAGGATGGTACTCAAGGTAGACAATAGCAAAGCGGATTCGGAAGGGAAAGAAGGGGATCACAAAAATGGAATTGGGCTTACCAATGTGCGCAAACGCCTTAAGTTGGAATATCCGGAGCGCCACAAACTGGAAGTATTAGACCAAAACGAGGCTTTTTTGATCAAACTTGAAGTCACACTCGATGAAAACTAGATGCTTAATCGTAGACGATGAGCCCTTGGCCATCAATGTTATCAAGTCGTTTGTCGAGCGTCTTGATCAGCTGGAGCTAGTCGGCACATGCTCCAACGCGATTGATGGATTCAATACCTTGGCTAAAGAGCAGGTTGACCTCCTTTTTGTTGATATTCAGATGCCTCAGATGACAGGCCTGGAGTTTTTGAAGACGCTGAAGAACCCTCCTAAAGTTATTATTACGACCGCCTATCGGGAATTTGCTATGGAGGGTTACGAACTGGATGTCGCTGACTATCTTCTTAAACCCATCTCCTTTGACCGGTTTCTCAAGGCCATCAACAAAGTCACGGATCAGCCTGATCTGATCCGACCGTCTGTTTCTACTTCGGAAGAGGACCCCTACATTTTTGTGAGGGAGGACAAGAAGATGCGCAGGATCGTGGTGAAGGATATCCAATATATCGAGAGCATCAAGGACTATGTCAAGATCATTACAGACCAACACGTTTTCACCACTTATCTACAGATAAGCTATTTGGAAAAGAAGCTTCCCGAGGAGAGTTTCATGCGCGTTCATCGCTCTTTTATTGTTGGGATCAATCACATCAAAGCTTATTCGAGCACTGATATTGAGATCGGCGATCAAAGCATTCCGATAGGTCGGCACTACAAAAATCAGGTCATGAGCCAGCTTGATAACCTCAACACGATATGACCGGCATCTCCACCGAATTCATATGGGTTAGTACAGCTGTGGCATCTACTTACTGAATTTCATTATGCTTCTTGGCCCAGTCCCACCGCAAAAAAGGCGGGCTAGGTAGCGAGGGAATTTCAAATTATCTTTGATGAAACCATGTACATCATGATTTCATTGATCTTCGCTTTTTTCATTGGAGTAATGGGTTGCGATAGTGGTACACCAACGCAATCTGCCCAAGGGTCGGCAGCTGCTGATATCACAGCCGTGAGTGTCTCTGGCCCTACCGGAAATTACACCTTCCGGGTCACGATCAGTAGCCCCGATACAGGATGTGATCAGTATGCGGACTGGTGGGAAGTGCTCGATGAGGATGGAGGGCTGGTCTATCGACGAATACTCGCCCATAGTCATGTCAATGAGCAACCATTTACCAGACAAGGGGGGACGGTCAGGATAGATGAATCAGACAATGTATGGATACGGGCGCATATGAATAATTCCGGATACGGAGGAGTTACCTTCTATGGAACTCCTCTGGGTGGATTTGAAGCGAAGGAAATGCCCGAAGGGTTTGGAGCTAATATAGAAAAAGAATCTCCACAGCCGACGGGCTGTGCATTTTAGAATAATTTATGGATAGAACAGACAAACTGATTGCGATAGTAGGGGCTGGTCCGGGTATAGCTCAGGCGGTCGCTCGATTATTTGGGAAGGAAGGATATGCCATTGCATTGATTGCAAGAAACGAGGAGAAACTTAAAGTGCTCCAAAGCGAGCTTTTTGAGGCAGGGTATCGCGCCCATATTTTTGTCGCTGATGCAGCCAAAGAGAAGTCTTTAAAATTGGCATTTGAGAAAATAGAAGACCAAATCGGAGAGGTGAGTGTATTGCTATACAATGCGGCACGGTTGAAAAAACTCAACATCATAGAGGAATCTCCAAAAAGTGTAGCCGACGACCTTAAGATCAATCTAGGGGGAGCTATGACAAGCGTCGAAGCGATCTTCACTCCTATGAAGGTGAAAGATAAAGGCACATTGCTCTTCACTGGTGGCGGCCTGGCGCTGCAGCCCTATCCGGAATATGGTTCTTTGTCTATAGGTAAAGCAGCGCTGCGGAGCTATGCACATCAGCTCTCACATGAGCTTCGCTTTACAGATATCAAGGTAGGGACTGTGACCATTAGAGGTCTTGTCAGCCCCGATGATAAGAAGTATAATCCTACGGCTATTGCACAGGAATTTTGGAAGCTGCATTCGCAAAAAGGTAAGGATCAGGTGGAGGTTATCTACTAGTCATGGCTAACTATAGCATGATGAAAACGAATTTTCTTACTCTTTTCTTAATTCTTTCCTTTTCGATTGCTCATGGTCAACAAGAAGACTTCAAAATTGTAACACAACTACTTGTTGAACTTGAACAACGAAATTTGCTTCCTGCGGACATATTCCCACATATGCCTCCGCCACTTGAATCAAGAAAGTATTTTATTGAACTGCGAGATGACCTAACTCGAGAAGAGGCAGATTCACTTTTTACAAAAATTCAGATAAGGTATGAGCAATACCTAAAAAGAATAGAGGAAAGAAAGGTTGACAGCTCAGTCATTTATATGGCAACTGAAAACCACCTATCTGGATCTAAATGTATTTCGTGTGGAATTAAGCCATACATCTTACTTAATGACCCTACCTATTCCAGATATAAGCAATTGGCAAAGCAATTAATAAAAGGAAAAAAGAACGACTTGAGAATTCCATTTGAAACAATGAATTACAAGGGGAAATATCAACTAAAATCTGTGGATGAATTTCCGCCAAGAGAGGAAATGTATGAAGATAGTCTACCTTTCTTAAGTGGTGGAGAGCTTAACTTTTCTAGATTCTACCAAAAGGAAGATTTAGGGGTGATTTATTTCTCAACTAGTTATTGCAGAAGAGATTGTGCCGCTGGATATATGGTCCTTTTTGAACTAAAGAAGGGACAATGGAAGATTTTTGACATTTTGCATCAATGGATAAGTTGAAAAGCTCATGAAAAATTCTATAAATCAGCAGGGTATTATTGGCCAAGATATTTTTGGGGAGATTGCAAAGGCTAGTACTATAAATAGATTTAAACAACGGTGTGATTTTGAGAAAGTGGAAAGGTTGATGCTTTCTAATCCTCTCGCGCCTAGCAAGGAGTTATGAAGAAAACGATCGCTATCACAGGAGGCACTTCAGGCCTGGGACTTGCTACAGTTCATGCACTGGCGAGTCAGGGATGGCGCATTGTAATGCTCGCACGTAGTATGTCAAAAATCTCCGAGATCAAGGAGGTTCATCCTGATGCTGAGATTGACTTTATCAGGTGTGATCTGGCTGACTTATCGAGCGTGACTGATGCGGGCCTTGCGTTGAGCAAGTATCATGAGGATATAGATGTGCTCATGAATAATGCCGGTGGTTATAATGACAACTTCAGTAAGACGGTCGATGGCAATGAGCTTACTTTCCAGATGAATCATCTGGGACATTTTTTGTTGACCAAATTGGTAATTAACAAGCTGAGAGCACAGGAGAAGGCTCGCATTATCAATCTCAGCTCAGCGGCACACAAGCTCGGTAAGCTTGACTTTTCTGACCTGATGATCGAGGCGAGATATGGCGCCTTCAAGGCCTATGGCAATAGTAAGCTTTGCAATATTTACTTCACACAGCTGCTACATGAGCGTTACTTCGACGATGGTATTGCGTCCTTTGCTGCACACCCGGGCTCTGTTGGTACCGGATTTGGCGATCACTCAAAGGGCTTTTTTAGATTTTTGTGGGACTTAGGCAAGCCATTGTTGCTTACTCCGGAGAAAGGCGCGAGAACACAGATTTACCTCGCAACTGCTGAAGGTGTCGAGAAGGATTCTGGTAAGTACTTCGTCAAAAAGAAGGTGACCAGAACGTCAAAGCATGCCCATGATACCGAAGCAAGAGACAAGCTGTGGGAGGTGAGTGAGGAGATGGTGGCGAAATACTTGCCCAAGTAATCGCATCGAACTGCTCACTCTGGACATCTGTACCAGCGAAACTCGGCCATATCAAAACACATGTCACAAGAATTCCACTGACCGATATAGGCATTATAGCACCAGTTGGTCTTGCCTGATGTGTAGCCTTCGGGCTTTTCGGCTGTGCTATTCTTCACCAGACGACAGTCATTGGGGAAATAGCTGGGGGTGAAGATGGTTCTTATTCCTGTTCGATTAAGATTCACTCTGGCAGTAGTTACTCCCGCAGCGTAAAACATCCCTAATGCCCTGTCATCTGGATTATTGACGTTGGTGATGTTGCCTTGCAGGGTAGTGGGTGTCGGATCAAAGATGGTGCCCTGACCATTAATTTGCTGATTGATTGACTCCAGATAGTTGTGCACCTCTGCAGAAATGGCGAGTTGATAGATGTCCGTCTGATAATAATTGAAGGTCTTATCATACGTGACAGGAATGGTGGCAACCTGCAACCCTATGCGTCCAGAAGGATTTTCGCGGGACGAAGCTGTTGGGAATTGACTGCCATACTCAGTCACGTAGCAATATTTGCAGCATCCGGGTGGAACTTCCCGAGGATGGGCAATCCCCGGATTGCAGTCATTGGTCGGCTGAGCACAATAGTCTTCAGGGAAAGTTTCGACCTCATAGGTACCCTTGTACCGCCAGGTCAGGAAAACATCAGGTTCGCTCGTAGCGGTCTGGGCATATACATTCCAGACGTGACTCGGAGCTTCATTCCCCAACTCATTGATGACCCGGGCTTTTTCATATTCTCCGTAAGCGTTGGTGATTTCGGGTGAAGGCTTTAGCTCCTGCGGTGTAGACGCATAGGTGGTGCCATCTGGCAGCTCTACATTCAATGTATAGGTCTTCCCCACCTCACCCACCAAGCTTTTATCAATTGGCTCATAGCGATAATCGGATTCAAAGAGTTCGCTGGTAGTATCAATATCCCAAAACAGCTCTTCGTAGTTGACGGCATTCATGTTAGGGTTGGCATTAGCAAAGAAATGATACTCCCTCTCTGTTATCTCAGCACCTACTTCGAACTCGTACCGCACACCTTGATCATCTTCTAGCCATACATGCGCATCTTTAATAAGCTGTGGTGTACTCCCCGATTGGGTGAACGGGACGGACTCATAGATTCTGATGGTGGGCATTTCGATATCAGTAATGCCGCCTGTTATGACTATCCGGTTAGAGCCACTACTTGTGAAGTCACCGTCGAAGATTTCTATGCACTGCGTGAAGAGTAAACAGATGCTGAGTCCTAGAGTTATCTGTTTCATTGTCCAGTTTAGCTTAGTAACAGGATTGACCGAAAAAGCCCTTACGAATTCAGCGCTTCATCGCTTGATTAATCAGGACAAGTGGACCAACTACTTGTAACAAAATCATAACATTGGTCACAGCTGTGCCATCCAGAACCAGTAATGGAGTTATAATAGTTGAAGCACTGATTTTGTTTACCGGAAATATAGTTATCAGGCGCTACATCCGTACTATTATTGACCAATCGACAATCATTCGCAAAACGAGTAGGCGTAAACTGCGCTGATATTCCTGATCGATTAAGGTTGAGTTGTGAGGTAGTGACGCCAGCCGCATAGAACATGCCTAAGGCTTTTTCACCATTGGAGGAGTTGCTAATATTACCTTCGATAGTTGCTGGTGTAGGATCGAAAATCGATCCCTGTCCGGTAATTTGCTGATTAAGTAAGTCGAGGTAGTCGTAGACTTCTTGGGAAACGGATAGCTGGTAGATTTCCAATAGGTAGTAATTGTAGACTTTGTCGTAAGTGATTGGAATAGATGCTATTTGCTTTTGTATTTGATTGCCTGGAATATCCGCCGAAGTTGAAGTATTAAACTCTGCACCATATTCCGTCACATAGCAATATTTGCAGCATGATGGAGGCACTTCTCTAGGATGTGCAATTCCTGGATTACAGTCTACACTCGGTGGGTCGCAGTATTCTTCAGGAAAAGTTTCAACTTCATAAACACCTCTATGCCGCCAACTTAAGAATACGTCATCACCCTGGCCAACTGGCGTCTCTACAAAAACATTCCAGAAGTGTTCGTTTTGCTCATTACCCAGCTCATTGATGCTACGACCTCTTTCGTACTCTGCATAGGAATTACTGATAGGAGGTGAAGCGGCAAGAGTCTGCGGTGTAGACTGGTAGGTTGCACCATCCTTAAGTTCGACGAATAGCGTGTAAGTCCGTCCAATTTCACCTCTGGTTGATTGATCTATGGCTTCATATCTGAAATTAGACTTGAATGATTCGACGAGTGTGTCTATGTCCCAAAATACCCTTAAATATGCCTCCTCGGTGGTGTAGTCTTCGATCATCGGAGCGGGATCAGCAAAAAAAAGAAAGTCTCTTTCTTGAATATCCTCCATAGGTTCCATAAGGATTTTTTGACCGTTATCATCTTCAATCCACACGTTAGCATCCCGGATGGGCTGGGGAGTTTTACCTACTTCACCAAAAGGTACAGATCTATACACTCTTACCTCGGGTACTTCTGTATTAGTAATACCACCGGTGATGACGATACGATCTGACCCATCACTCGTAAACTCTCCTTCGAATATCTCTGTGCAGCCAAGTAGTAGACCAAGGCTTAATATAAATAGTGGATAACGCATGGTTGATAAATTTGTACCTGCAAAACATCGTTATCCGAAATAGCCCTTATGAGGACTTGTTCTATTTCTCAGTGAGCTCTTCTGTGCTGATCCTGTAGTATCGATCTGCTAGAATGAGATGCTTATCAGGATCTTTCATCCACTGGGTCTTGCCGTTGAAGAAAGCTTTAACTTCAAAGAAGAATAGCTGGCCATCCTCAATATCCCACATGGAAAAATCAGGCTGATTGTAAACGCCTTGGGCCATTGCGGTAGCGCACCATCCGCCATACTTGGGCATATATTTCTCGGGATCGGCGATGAACGCATCCAGATGCTCTTCAGTGCAAAATTGAAGTCTGAGGCCATCATATAATGCCACAAACTCCGGGTTGCCCTTTATTGGTGCATTTTCAAAGTAGCTGACAAGATCATAGCCACCAAAGGCTATTTCTTTATTGGCACAGCTGTAAGGAGTTTGCGCATGAGTTGATGCGCTGACAAGGGTAAACAGTAACGCGGTATTGATTAGTCTTTTCATAGCTGATAACATTGTGACTACATCAATTAACTACAATCGGTCATATTTGATAGCTGTACTATCTGGTAATGTCGCGAATATGACAGAGCCGGGTCATATAAATAAATGCCCAGGCAACTCTTGCGAGTATACCTGGGCTTAGAGGTTGGTGACCTCCTGTTTCTAGTAGGTATTATGATCCTACTTCCTCTTCTTTTTTCTCTTTTGGAGCGATGTATTCTGCGCCTTTGGACTTCAGCAGCTCATTGAAGGCAGGTACATCTTCGTTGAGCACCTTCTCCATCGGACCCTTACGCTCCATCCACATCTTGTTGAGCTCTTGATAGAGATCCTTCTCACCTTTGGTGACTGGAGGGGTGTTCCCATCGATGGTATTCATCAGGTTGTGTAGCTGATGATCGAGCTGACTTCTGAAGTTGATGACATCCTGAAAGGTGGTCTGCTTTGGAGAGATCAATGTGCCTTCTACTTCATCGATCTTTTCCTTTAGCTGACTTCCTTGCTCTTTGATATCTTCATCATCTTCCATACGGTCCATCCAATCAGCCACCTGATCACGCACCTGCTGCATCTGGCTTACACCGTCATAAAGATTGGCGATATCATCATAGATTTTCTTAACCATATCCTGCTGAGCAGCTATGTCTTGCGCGCTCGCTTCATCACGAGGATCCTGCACTACCGCAAATGACTGGGTTTGCTCCAGATCTCCGTACGTTAGCTTGGCAGTGTACGTACCAGGCCCAACAGTATAGCCCTTCATCGCCGTGCCCGTAAAACTCATGACATACACACCTTTCGCAGGCTCAAGATCTTCTACTTTGAGATCCCACTTGGCGACATTCATTCCCTCCTTCTTACCAATCATATTAGACTTGTTCTTGGCATCACTCGACATGGTTCGGATTACATTGCCGGAGTTATCCATGATTTCGAGCTTCACAGGGATACTATCATTTTCGAGGATTTCACCCATGTAGTATTTAATACTCGCTCCAGTATAAGGATTCTTGCCCACTCCCGGCATTGGGAAGAAGAAGTTGAAGCCATTCGTCTTTACCACATCCTTAGGCTCGTACAAGTAGGCTTTGCTATTCGCCACCGCATCAGTCACCTGGTGGAGTGGCTTGATGTCATCCATGATCCAGTAGGCTCGCCCATGTGTTGCAACGATAAGGTCATTTTGGTGAACCATCAAGTCAGTGATAGGAACGATAGGCAGATTCGCCTGCCACTTAGTCCACTTTGCGCCTCCATCAAATGAAATGTAGAGGCCTCTTTCTGTGCCAGCATAGAGCAGGTCTTTTCTGGAAGGATCTTCACGCACTACTCTCGCATACGCACCGACCGGAATGTCTCTTTCGATTTGCACCCAGCCTGTACCGTAGTTGGTCGACTTGTAGATGTACGGTTTGAAATCACTCAGCTTATACCTCATCATGGTGATGTAGACCGTACCCGGATCATGAGGAGACACCTCAATCGAGTTGATAATTCCTTCCGGGCCGGGACTTACATTTTGCCAGGTGGCTCCTCCGTCCTTTGTCACATGGACCAGGCCATCATCCGCTCCGGTGTAGATCACATTGGCGTCATGAGGTGATTCTGCCAGGCTCATAACCGTGTGGTAAGTCTCACCACCAGCACCTTCATTGGTGATCGGGCCGCCGGTTTTACCTAGCTTTTCAGGATCATTTCTGGTAAGATCTTCAGAGATATCATCCCAGACTACTCCACGGTTCGTTGACTTGTGGAGCACGTTACTACCGTAATAGATGACTGATGGGTTGTGTGAGCTGACGATCACGGGAGGGTTCCAGTTGTAGCGATAACGCATTTCATCTGTGGGCTCGCCAAGATCGTCGATCGGCCATGGTTTGATGGCCTTGGTCTTGCCAGTTTCCTGATTGTACTCATCCATCATACCTGTGATGTTCGATGAGTAGAGGTACTTCGGATTGTTAGGATCAAACGCAATATGAGCTGCTTCTCCACCACCTACACCTCGTGTCCAGTCATAGGGAGTAATCGCGAAACCATCTGTCCTAGATGGGATCGCTACTGTAGTGTTGTCCTGCTGACCTCCGTACACCCAGTATGGGAATCTGTTATCTGCATTGACACGATAAAACTGGGCAGTAGGCTGATTCTCCAATGGGGTCCAGGACTTGCCTCCATTGAAAGTGATGGTGGCACCTCCGTCATCCGAGCTCACCATATTTTGGGAGTTCGTAGGGTTGATCCACAGGTCGTGATTGTCCCCATGAGGTACCTGCACATTTGTGAAGGTCTTACCACCATCGATGGATTTCATGAATGGCGCATTGAGTACATAGACCAGGTTCTCATTATTCGGGTCTGCGAAAACATGCATATAGTACCATGAGCGAGTATGAAGCAGTCTGCTATTCGTCTGCTGTTTCCAGTTAGCCCCACCATCATCAGATCGGTAAAGGCCGCCATCCTTGCCTTCTGCTTCTACGATAGCATAGACCACATCAGAGTTGGCACGAGATACGGATACGCCGATCTTACCCATCAATTCTGGTAGGCCGGATACGATCTTATTCCATGTGTCACCACCATCGGTAGACTTCCAGATACCACTGCCCTCACCGCCTGAGCGTACAAACCAAGGGTCACGGTCATGATCCCAGTAGGCTGCATACAGGATGCGCGGATTGTTCATATCCATGGATAGGTTGTTCACCCCGGCACTTTCATTTACGAAGTGTACACGATCCCAATTCTTGCCACCATCCATCGTGCGATAGATGCCTCGATCCTGTGAAGGGCCATAAGGATTCCCCTGTGCGGCAACATAGGCCACATCAGGATTGTTAGGATGAATTCTGATTTCAGATATCTGAGAAGTCTTGTCCAGGCCGACATGGGCCCAGGTCTTTCCACCATCAGTAGACTTATAGACACCATCCCCATGAGAGGTCATCACACCTCTGATGCAGGCTTCTCCGGTACCAACGTAGAGTACATTCGGATCGGACTCAGCAACGCTCACCGCACCAATGGAGGTAGCATTGAAATGATCATCAGAAATATTTTTCCAGGTCAGGCCGGCATCTTCAGTCTTCCAAACACCACCACCGGCAGTGCCCATGTAGTAAGTCAGGGGATCGCTGATGACCCCTGAGCTGGTCAGTGATCTACCACCTCGGAATGGTCCTATATTTCGCCACTCCTGTGCATTAAACAATTTTTCATCATAGGTCTTCCCCTCTGGAGCTGAGGATTTTTTGTTGCGCTGGGCTATTCCCGGTAGGGTGATCAAAACACACATCAGGAAGGCGCAAAGCTTGGTTATCTTCATCATGACAAATGGTTATTAGGTTTTGGTAATCTATGTAAATTACAAAGTATCAGGATTAATCAAACTGATAAGGTTCGATTGATAATAACTGCAGGATGAACGGATTAACAAGACTAAGATGGACACACTAAAGACCTTAAACTCGTTATTTCAGAGAGATCTGGACAAGCTCCTTGGAGAACTGGAAGCTTATGATGAGCGTCACCTCTGGCAGATAAAAGAGGGCATCATCAATTCAGGCGGCAATATTGCGCTTCATCTAAACGGTAACCTACAGCACTTCATCGGGGCGGTACTCGGTGAAACAGGTTACGTACGTGAGCGTGACAAGGAATTCAGCCTGAAAGGGGTGCCAGTTCAGGATATTATCAAAAATGTACGAATTACTAAGAAAGTAGTAGAGGATACTTTGCTCAACAAGCTGGAGGAATCCAATTTGGATGATATATATCCGGTAAAAATTCGACCTGAAGAATTTACAGTAGGCGCCTTTCTACTACATCTCTATGGACATTTGAGCTGGCACCTGGGCCACATCAATTATCTCAGAAGGATATTGGCAGGATAGGAGTCATGGAATCAGGAGGGATGAAACGTCTATATGTACTCCCAAAAAATCGATCTCGTCATCTGCAGTATAATTATCAATCTCCTCATATCGCCCATTGGCCGGTTTTGAGAATCGCTGAATGATATTGTTATCAATGTTGACTACCCAATATACGGCTATTCCAGCTGCAGCGTACAGATTTGATTTGGTAGTTAAATCATAGTCCAGCGTAGAGTCAGATACTTCAATCACAAGTTTAACATCACCAGCATCTGGGTGAGCGGCTGCATAATCGTCCTCTCGAAATTCTACGATGGCAATATCCGGTTCAGGCTCTGTCAGGTCATTGAGCACTACCGGACTCTGGATGCTTATAGCTACCTTCTCGTTTAGGTATTTACTCAATACACGCGCCATACGCCTGACAGCTGCGGCGTGCCTACTCCCTATTGGACTCATCTCGATTATTTCTCCGTTAATAAGCTCTACACGATCCTCCGGCTTAAGGATACCTACCTCAGCCATTTTATAGTATTCTTCCCTGTTGATCAACCTCTTAGCTACCGCAATCATGAAATACGCTTTTTATAAAAATAGTGATTCTGTTGCTCAACTACCAACCTTCTCGCTTGATCAACTCTGTAATATGAGCTAGATGATGATTGCCATGCCAGGCGTACATGCAGAGCATAGTCCTGAGATTTACCCATTCTTTGTCCTCCGGATGGTAATATTTCCTTTTTAGCTGGTCATCACCCAATGATTGAATCAACTTCACCCATCTATGGTGCAGTAGCGCAAGCATATCCAATGAAACCTGTACAGGGGTAGTTGAGCTATCCTCCAATTTTGCCCATTCACCTTCGTCATAAGGCCTGATGGTCGGGTCTTCTTCTGTCAAGGCTATTTTCATTCTTACGTAGGCGTTCATATGGCTGTCCACTACATGATGGACGAGCCGTCCTACTGTCCAGCCACCAGGACGATATGGCGTATCAAGTTGTTCTTTGGTCAGGTGCTTGATTGACTTTGCGAACTTCTCCGGAAGACTAACCATATCCGCTACCGCATGGTCTAAAGTTGCCTGGTCAACAGGTCCTACCACACGGAATTTTCCTATGGGGTATTTTAGTTTTTCTAGCTCTATCATTTTTGTTGCTTGATTTCGTGAATGAAAATGGCTAGCCGCTCACCCCATTCCTGATAAGCAAGCTCAGACGGGTGATAGCCATCGGTAGCGAGATAGCCAGGTCTGGGCTCAAAGTTCAAGGGAAGGTAATGGCATGATTCATCCGCCTCGCAGACTCCCCTCAAAGCTTTGTCAAAAAGCTTCGCTCGCTGACCAACGACCGTACGGAGCGGCTGAGGCAATGCAGTAAAAAGGTGCATTGGTGGGAGCTCACTAAAAATAATGGGGGCATCTGTATGACTTCTAATCTTTGTGATGAACCTGACCAGACCTTCAATCCATCTGTTGTAGGAGGTGAGCTTTGTCGTATCATTGGCACCTATCGCTACGATGATTGCTTGCTTATCGGATAGCAGTTCTTTAGTAAGGTACGGCAGTAGTTCTGAGATACGGATGCCATTGTGACCGACAATCGACCACTTCACACAGTAGCTTTTTTCCAGCGCCGTTATCGTCGAGCCGGTCAATGCGTTCTTCATATCATAAGCACCAACCCCCGCGATGGTAGACTCTCCGATGAAAGCTATTTTTAATGGAGGAAACAACGCGCTGGGGCTGCTGCCTTCAGTGGGATCTTTTGCCTCTGGAAGACGAGGCGTACGCCATCTCGCATAGATAGCTTCCGGTAGTATTAGAGGAGTCGATAAGAAGAAGAGAATACGCCAGCCAATCCTTGTTAAGATCATAGAGATCATTTTTGCTCAAAATAATCGGTGATTGTCAGGATTTCTGTTTTATCCAGTCTCTCCAAAACCAATAAATCTTTGTCCCCTGTTATCAAATGCGATGCTTTCCCATCATGTGCCAAGGCCAACAGGAAATTATCTTTATAGTCGCGACACAAGTCAAAAGAGGATGTTACCAAGACAAATTCAGCGTGTATTCTGATTTTGGAAATTAGGTTTTGAAGATCGGTAGTAGAGAAGTATTTTTTGAATTTAGGTCGTTGAGCTACTTCTATGAATTCATCTAAAAGTTCTTGGCTAAAGAGGAGTGTAAGTTCGTTACTCTTAAACAGATGATCAATTTTGGAAAAATCGCTCGTTAGCAGAAAACTCACCCAAATATTGGTATCAAAAATCGCTCTATGCCTCTCGTTTGGCATAGCGCTCCGTTCTCACCAACTCGACCTCTTTGGTTATATCTTCTAAAGTCGGCGGGTCGTATTCAGCTTTTTTTCTCAGTCTATCAACGACAGCCATAAAGGGGTCTTTTGAAGAGTCAGATATGGAAATGAGTTTCAAGTCTGCAAGGTCTCTCAGCAATTTTTCAGCTTTGGGTTTAAGAATTTCTACTTGATAAGTCATAATAAAACGAATTTACGAAATTGTGGTCAATTGCACTGCTCGATTGCAGTAGAACGCCGGAACAGTATCAATATTTGGACTCGGTTAAAGCTCTGATTAATGCTTAAAAAGTGGTTGAAGATTGCGGGAAGTATAGTGGCAGTACTGATAATACTAGGACTTGTCCTCATTACCACTGTTGATCGCACGCCGTACCAAGAGATGCCTTACTACATCGAAACCATGAGTTCGTTGGGGCCTCTTCAGCCGACCCTCGTTTCCGGTGATACACTGAAGGTCGGCTGGGCTAAGGCCTCTCTCGTACCCGAAAAACCTGTACCTCTTGCGGGGTATGGTAAGCGCAGGGGTGCGCGTTATCAAACGATTCATGACAGTGTGTTCGTCCGTGCATTTGTCTTTGACAATGGCGCAACCAAAGCGACTTATGTCTCGGCTGATTTGTTGATTATTCCGCCTCTGGTTTATACCCGCTTATTTCAGCTGCTCGATGGCACGCCCTTCAATGCACAAAACACCTTTCTCACGGCTACTCATTCTCACTCGAGCATTGGTGGATGGCAACCGGGTCTGGTTGGGTCGCTATTTAGTGGTGAGTTTGATCCGGAGGTAGTGGAGTTCATTGCTCAGCGGATTGCTACCGCAATTAACACAGCCACTGTGCAGGCAAGCAAGGCACAGATCGGCTACAGTGCCGTAATGGCCGCCGACCTTGTGCGCAATCGCCTTGTGGGAGATCAGGTAGGTCAGATTGACCCTTGGTTTCGGATCATCAAAATCGTGAAAGATAATGGCCAGGTTGCTCTGCTAACCAGCTTTGCTGCTCATGCGACCTGCCTTGGCGGTAGCTTCATGGAGTTATCTGCTGACTATCCGGGCCAGGTGGTGAAAATGCTCGAGGCGGACTCATTGATCAACTTTGCCAGCTATGGTGCCGGAGCTGTCGGGAGTATGGCGCCTTTGTCACCACCTCTGGACGACTTGGAGGAGATCGCGTACATGGCAGAGAGCCTAGTACCCCAAATACTACTGATCCAAAATGCTACCCCGGTAGATTATACCACAGAGCTTGGCTTTATGAGAGCGGATATCTCCTTAAGAGCCCCGCATTTTAGAATTAGTGAAGACCTACGATTGAGACCCTGGGTTTTTGATCAGGTATTTGGAGAGGTCAATGCTACGATCAACGGTCTCCAAATAGGTGATCAATTGCTGTTAGGTACACCCTGTGATTTTTCGGGAGAGCTTGTTGAGCCTCTTTCTGACCTGGCTCGATTGGATGACAAATACCTGATGGTGCATAGCTTTAACGGTAGCTATATCGGCTATATCACCAACGATGAATGGTACGACCTGAGCAAGTATGAGACAAGAACAATGAACTGGTTTGGCCCCTATAATGGTGCCTACTTCAGCGAGCTACTCAACGCGGTGATTGCTAAATTCTCGATAGAAGAATGAAAGCAGTAGTCATCAATAGGTATGGAGAACCCTCAGAGCTACGGCTTGCCGAGGTGCCTAGGCCTGTGCTCAAAGCAGGGCGAATCTTGGTGAAGGTGTTTTATACCTCTGTCAATCCTATTGAGCTGTTGCAGCGCGCAGGGAAGTTCAAAATTCCGGTAGGCAATGGCTTTCCTCGAATACTTGGGTCGGACTTCAGCGGTGTAGTCTCGGAGGTTGGTGATGGCGTGACAGCATTGCGGCCCGGAGACAAGGTCTTTGGTATGCGATCGACGATAGAGGGTGGCGCCTACGCCGAGTATGTCTCGGTCAAATCAAGCCAGCTATCGCTGATGCCTGACAATTTCGCCTTTGAAGAAGCGGCAGGACTCCCTCTAGTGGCATTGACCACCTGGCAGGCGGTAGTTGGATTGGCCAGGTTCAAAGCTGGGCAGACCGTACTGGTCAATGGTGCCTCAGGTGGCGTGGGTGTCTATGCTGTGCAACTTATCAAAGCGCTCGGTGGTCATGTCACCGCAGTTTGCAGCTACCGCAACGAAGAATTGGTGAAGTCACTTGGAGCGGATGTAGTGCTGGACTACACCAAAATTAGCATCGTAGACTTAGGTAAGCACTTTGATATATACTATGATGCTTATGGCAATTACTCTCTTCGTGAAGTAGCGCATTTATTGAATAAATCGGGAACGTACGTCAGCACCATCCCCAGTGTCAAAAACTTCGCGACCCATGGGTTGACCATGTTCAGCCGAAAGAAGGGCAAAGTAGTAGTGGTAAAGCCTAATGCTCAGCAGCTTGACCGAATCAAAACTATGTGCGAAGAGGGTCAGATAAAACCGATAATAGACTCTACCTTTGACCTTTCGGAAATGCCGCAAGCACATGAAAGGATTAGGACGAAACGAGCCACTGGCAAAGTGGTCATCAAGGTTTCTGATAACTAGCACACTCACCATTTTCAGTCAGGGGTTATTCGCTCAACAGCTTGAGGGCTCGATTGAGGTGATGCCAGACTCGCTTTCGATCAAGGTGGGCCAGATGGTGATGATCGGACTCGGGGAGTTTCAGTTGCCAGAGGAGGCGGATGCCATCCTACCGGAAATCAAGGCTGGAAAGGTCGGTGGTGTGGTGATCTATGAAAAAAACATTGACCCCATCACCCCTTTTTCTTCACTAGAGGCAATCATGCGAAGGGTGCAGTCAGCTTCCCCAATACCGGTCTTTACGTCAATAGATGAAGAGGGTGGTCGCGTGACCAGGCTGAAATCCAAGTACGGATTTCCTGCTACCAAGCAAGCCGGAGAACTTGGCCAAATCGACAACCTTGACAGTACCTATCTCTACGCATCACAGACTGCCAGCTTATTGGATTCGCTGGGTATTAATCTCAATTATGCGCCTGATATAGATGTAGATGTTAATCCCAATAATCCGGTTATTGGAAAGCTTGGGAGGACCTATAGTGCAGATCCCGCCAAAGTTGCTGCTCACGGTATGGCCGTAGTGGATGCTCATAGGGATAATAATGTGGGCACTGTATTGAAGCATTTTCCGGGTCATGGCAGCTCCTCTACTGATTCACATCTTGACATGACTGATGTGACTGACTCATGGATGTTTTATGAACTGTCTCCCTACAAGACCATGCTGGATTCCGGTAGGGTAGATGGCATCATGACGGCCCATATAATTAATCAACACCTGGACTCTGCGAAGCTGCCAGCGACACTCTCCAAACCGATTATTACAGGTATTTTACGTGACTTTATGGGATTTGAAGGGGTAGTGTTTTCAGATGATATGCAGATGCACGCGATCAGCAAACACTTTGGATTGAAGAACGCCATCAAGATGGCGATCGACGCTGGGGTCGATGTGCTGATGTTTGCTAACAATGTACCCAAAACAGACAAACGAACTGCCGATGAAATTCATGGCATGATCATGCAGTTGGTACGTGACGGTGAGGTTACAGAAGACCGGGTAGAGGCTTCCTATCAGCGAATCATGCAGATGAAGACCAATCTTGGAATCGTGGCAGAAAAAAAGGGAGCTGCCGAAAGCAACCCCCCTGAACACTGAACTTGAAATAAACTAGTTAGTCCATTCTCTTGATGGAACCTATACCATCATTGTTGAGGTCCTGAACCTTTGGGTCTCCTTTATATCGAATTTTTCCTACGCCACTCACAGTACCCTTGAGGCGCTCTGTCGCATGTACATAGAGTGATCCCACGCCACTCACTTCTGCAATTACCGTTTGACCTACCAAATCTTCTGCGTTGATTGATCCTGCGCCGGATACTTCCAACTCCTGCTGATCCGCCCTACCGGAAAGGTTAAAAGAACCCGCACCTGACATGGTGGCGATAAGCTCGTTGACATCCAGCTCCAGATTAGCACTCTCGGCACCCTCACAGTCAAGGACAAACCGATTCGCTTTGATGGTATTCTCAGTACTGATCTTACCAGCTCCGCTCACCGATATTTCTTCTAATGACTTGTAGGTAATCCAGAGGTCGACTTTAGGAGCAGACTTGAAGGTCCCTTTTTCCTTATAGTCAATCCACAGTCGACTGCCGCTGACGTCAGTAATAATATCAGAAAGCTCATAGCTGTCATTTTTGAGTCGTATCTCTACTTGCGATTTATCACCAGCGGTCAGGTAAATGTTTCCGGCCCCCTCGACTTTTACGCTAGTGAAGTCTGCAAGTGCTCTCACTTCCGTACTTTGAGCGTAGACTGATGTCGTAATCAGGGAAACTGCAATAAATAGGGTAGTTAGTGTCTTCATAGTAATTGAGTTTAGGTATTAGATGCAGATTTTGAAGAAAGGTTGCGCTTATCCAGGATTATTTGTGAATGATGAATTGCGCTCTTGGAATATCGATAGTAATCGCCCCGTCTTTGAAAAGCCCACTTCCAACCAACGCTTCCATGATCAACCCTTCTCTGAAGACGACTGATGAGGTAATTACAGCAGGGGTACCGCATATTCTTAGATCATTTTCCCTTGCGATGTAGTCTTTGATTTCCGTACCCGAAATAGGTGTAGTGTATGTGCTAGCTTCTGTGTTAGATTCATTGAACCCCAATTGCTCCATAAAAAAGGGATTGACCACATAGAGGTCGTGACCGCTACCCGTATCAAACTGGGCATTGACCTGCACCTTTCCATTGATGCATATAGGGATGGAGATGTCTAGAGAAACGTCAAGGTTGCGATGAAACTCCAGTGGACCAACTTCACCGGTCTTGGCCAGATCGATCAGACTGTTGGTTTCCTGGAACGTCAACTTGCTTTTTGCATAGTCTATCGTAAATGGCTTGTTCTCGAAAAACTTCATGGAAACCAGGCCGTCAATACCCATACCATCGAGCGGTGGGTACACACCCGCTTTTAAGTTTTCGACCTTGACCTCCCCAATAGCGAAAGAAGGAATCTCATAAATTTCACCGGAGATCCGATCTCCATCATGCCTGAAGCCAGTATGATAACCAGCAGGCGTTACTTCATCTTTGATGCGGCTGTACATCTTGCCGGATAAGATCATAATGCCGGCACCTGTATCCAGAATAAAATTGGCCGAGATAGAGTCGTTGATCGTGACCCCAACCACGATGTGACCTTCTTCCATTACATGAATAGGATATTCCTGTGCGCGGGTGATTCCTGCTACCAGCAGCAGGAGGGTAATCACAATACAATTTTTCATTTCGAGTCAGTTTAGTTGATATCGCTGCTTTATTGCAGCCTTAGCATCTAGATGCAGCAAATGAAAAATGGTTGCGCGAGCCATGTACTACTCGGACCTCAGTACATCCGTGGGGTTTGAATGTGCTGTTTTCCAGGATTGAAGGCTGACGGTAATGAGACTTACTAAAATAACAGCGGCGATAACTAGCCCAAAATCCCAAATCGTCGGAGATATCCGATAGGCATATCCTTGTAGCCATTGAGATACCGCCCAATAAGCGACGGGTACTGATATCACAATAGATAATCCAATCAAGATAAGGTATGTCTTATTGATCATCAGGAGCAATTGTGAAACAGAAGCCCCAAAAACCTTACGTAGACTGAGCTCTTTGGATCGCCGCTTATTTTGAAAGCTGACCAGCCCGATCAGGCCAATTAATGCTACCATGATCGAGCAACTGGCAGTGATCCCCATGAATTGAGCATTTTGAGTTTCGCGCTCAAAAAGTCGCGCTTGAAACTGATCTAGAAAAGTGTATTCGAAGGGACTGATGATACCTGATTCGTTCCAGACCGCTTGAACAGCATCCAGTGTCTGTCGTAGGTTTTTTTCATTGACCTGGACTATCAGATTCTCTTTCCATAGGTCCTGATGATGAAAAAAGAGTACCATGGGAGCGACTTCTTGCTCCATGGATTCTACGTGAAAGTCTTTGACTACACCGATGACCTTTCCCGACCTGTCATCAAAAACGCTTGATTCAAAACGTTTGCCAACTATTTCTTCTGTACCGAAAGCTTTTGCTGCGGTCTCATTGACCAATATGTTGAAAGTGTCTTCTGCATACTCTTGATCAAAATTGCGACCTGAAATAAGGTCAAGACCTAATGTGGGCAGGAGTCCGTCGCTGATATAGTTGTATTTAACTCTTACCCATACGGAATCTTGTATTTGGTCAGAGGTGATCTTGACACGGCCTGTATTGTACATACTTCCAGCCCATTCATAGAGTGAGGAGCCTTGACTCTTCACACCTGGTATCGTGGAAAGTCTGTTTTTAAAGTTGGTCCAGATACCGTGAGAGGTATCGGAAGATCTGGTGATATTGATCCTCCATTCGCCAGAGTAACCCATATCGATACTCTAAAGATGCCTGAGCTGCTGCCAAATGAAATATGATCCGCACAGTATGAGCAGTGTAAAGGAAAACTGCACCAGTAAGCTGATGTGGTTCTTTAGACCTTTACTCGCCCTTGTGGTTAATGATCGGTTTTTCAAAGACAAGCCGAACTGAGACTTTAGTTTAAGTATTGAAATGGTCATCGTGATAATAACCATCATTAGAGTTAGGAGTCCAAAAAACACCAACTGGCTTGTGTCGACCATTGAAAAGAGCCGATTGCCAAGTGCGTCAAAAAGAAAAAGCTGATCAAAATAGTAAGCGCAGACAATTGCACTTAGAGAGATCATGGCTATTGAAGAAATCGACTCTACCACGAACTGTCCGATCCACTGCCTTGAGGAAATACCCATCGCCTTTTTGATTGCAAACTCCCCGAACCGATCTAGCAACTGACTTATATGAATGATGAGATAGTTGATAAGAGAAGCCCCAAAAAGTAGCAGACCTGCAAACCCAATGAGCACTAATTGATCTTTGTTGCCGGTTTTGGCGTGCTCAAATTGTCCTTCAGACTCAAAATGGATACTACCTAACGGTAGAGAGATCAGACCCCAATGACTATCTGATATCTCGGGTATCCTAGGCATTAGCCCTTCATCGAAGGTGAAAGTATTAATCGGGCCATGTGCCTTGTAGTAGACATAGTTACCTATTCCAGCTTGGAGTGTTGCAAGATGATCCCAATAGTTGAGCGTCTGCCCTGCCTGTATATAGTCAAACTGAAAATGAGAAGTGACCGGAAGATCTTTAAGCACTGCTGTTACTACTAAACTCGGAGTGCCCTCTTCTCGGATATCTTCGATGATCGCGCCAATTGGGTCTCTGGTTCCAAAAAGACGTGTAGCAAAGGACTCGGTAAGCACTATAGCGTCAGGTCGGCTAAGCGCGGTATTCCTGTTGCCATTAGACACTGGAAGTTCAAAAACATCCAAGAAATCTTCATCTACATAAAAGGCTGTACCTTCAGCTATGTTGAACGTCCGATCTTCAACTCTAAAGACGCTCTGTCCTTGGGATTGCATGATGCGTGTGGCGGCTTCAATCTCTGGGAAATCTGATACCAACTTTTCCTTCAGATATCCAAAGCTGAGAGCAAACTCGGTTGTCCCGCCTCTATGTAACTGAGTGTTTAGTCGATAGATTCTTTCATGGTTCTTGACGTATGTACCGACAGTAAACTCCTGATAAATATAAGTGCCCAGTAGTATCAACGTGCATAAGCCTATGACCAGGCCAAGATGACTCAGAAGATATGTGAATCCGTCTTTTCTAACTTTACGAACAAAAAACTTGAGATGATGAAAGAACATAGCAGCTAACTTTTTAATAGAAGTTAGTGGAAATCATTCAGAGACCCAAGTTGCTATTTACAGTATTTACTTCGTTGGGACCTTCTCCAAGTCGAAAATGTGGAGAAGTCTATGATCCGCTGTTAAGGCCAAGTCAATTTGAGGTTTTATGTTTAAGGCAGAAGCCAGTTGAAGTGCATCAAGAGTTCTCAATCCCAAATCCCAGTACTCCACCATCAGATTTTTGGCTCTGTTAACTAATTGTCCGTCGAGAGGAGTGAAACTGAAGTTGTCATAATCTGCTCTGAAATAACTGATAGTCAATTGAGTTTTTTCGTGTGTTATTTCTTTTGTTCTGGCCTTCTTCCAAAATGCAGATTCAAATTCTAGTTTTGAGATTTCAGAAAGAAAAATGGTCTCAATCGTGTTCAGCTTGAATAGCATATCAAGCTCCGAAGTACCCAGTTCTTCGTGATATAGTTTGACCAGGGAAGATGTGTCTAAAAAAACTCTCAATCTGACTCTTTTCGATCTTCAATGATCGTATCTGATAACTTACCTTGGATTGTTTTGCTGGCTTCCCTCGCCTCTTCAAAATGGAAGGCTTTTCTGTCAGTTTTTGAAACACTTTCCGAGTTTGACTCTAAAAAAGTTACAATCACTTCACCAGATGTTATTTCTTTAGGATCATCTTCAAGCGTAACTAGTCCATTTTTATATTTTCCTCTGATGGTCAACATGACTTTGTTTTTAATAAAGTTAGCACAACTAAGTCAGCCTTTCAACTTCTCTAATATCTGGGCCATGGCCTGCTGGATAGCGATGACAGCTTTGGCAGGTCTCACGAGGACTTCAAAATTGATGATTTTTCCATCCGTGTTCAAAGTGATAATATCAAATCCAATTATCTTGATTTCGCCGATCTGACCTTCAAACCTGAGCGCCCATTGACCTTGGTCCCTGATCGTTTGAGTGTAGCGATACTGCTTCAGTACCTGAGTAGCCGCTGATAAATAAAGAAACGTGATGTTCTTACCAACCTGAGGTGTAAAGACTACCGGACTGTGAAAAACAACATCATCAGCCAACATTTCACTCAATAGTGATCCATCATGATTTTCAGTGTAGGCGACCCAGTCCTGAAAGGCTTTTTCGTAGGCCGTCTTTTCCATATCACTTGGGTCGGTAAATTGATTCAGCATGTCGATAGATTAGGTCTTTGTCCAGTGTCATTGGCTTGAGCTGCTGGTCAACAAACATACGCATTTGATCCGTGTAGTGAGGGGAGTCAGGTTTTGCTGAAGCGCCATAAGCATTGATGGTTTCGATCTTTACACCGTCTTGATCATATTGCGCTAGCAAGATGTAGGACTCACCTTGGTAGGCACGGACGCGTCCATCATCGGTTGGCTTAGAAGTCATGGTCGCGATGACATCACGGATACCCGAAATAGGTAGATCCATATCCCCACGAGTGTGCCGCTGATATTCACCCAGCGTTACTTTGAGCTTCCCGAAATTATCGATCAGGTGATTCTGCGCATTGAGTATTGACTCAACGCACATTTCTTTGCTGATGGTTTGGTAAAGCGACTCGTGCTGCGATTCAAGTTTGCCTTTGACATAATCATAAAACAAAGTGAAATGCGCAGCTCCGATATTATCAATTCCAGCACTTCGATCCCATGCCTGGAGAACGCTGAGTATCCCAGAAATCTCTGGGTAATCTGCGGGACTCATCTTCCAAATCACAGAAAAGTCCATTGGGTACACCATTGTATCCATAGGTAGCTGTTGATCGTACTTGATGGCTTTGAAGTCCTCATATGACAGCTTTTCATACGATTTGATAAGCGATTGAAAGCGCGTACTTCGGTTGTTTTCGAAGACTAGGTAGCCCATGGTGGGATCATGTTTGGCCGGGTTTGGATTTTCCGATAGGGAAGTATTACTGAAGGCGCTATTGTTGGTATTGAAGACGTACCCGGAACTTGGATTGAGGGTCTGAGGAAGATCGGCTAAGGGATGATAACCATCAGAGATGGTAGCTGACGTGTTTCCCGGTAGGGTGGTCGACCAGTCATAATCAGGGTCGCGCAATGGGATTTTGGCATTGCTCACATAGTAGATGTTATCCTCTCGATCAGCGTACACAATGTTGAATCCGGGAATAGCCACCATGTCCAATGCAGACTTGAACTCCTCCCAATTCCTCGCTTTGTTCATCCTGTACCACTGCTCCGGGCCTCTGAGGTCTTCAAGTGCACCTAGATGGAAGGCAAAGGCACCCTTGTCATTTTTAACTACAGGGCCGTATTTGCTCCAGTAAGCCTTTCGCTTCACGCCGAGCTTTATACCGAAAAGAATTTTGACTTTGAGGAGGACCTCTCTGACTTCCAAATCCAGCCATTGTCCATCGAGTTTGTACTGATTTTCATTCTCGGGATTGATCTCAAGCTCGAACACATCGATCTTGTCTGGATAGTTGACTGTATGGGCCCAGCCAAGGTGCTCATTGGTGCCATGAAAGATGGTGGCGCCTCCGGGGAACAGACCCCCTAGCGCATTCCAGCCCTCTTCGCTCACCAAATGTGCCTCATACCACGAGACAGGCCCTTCCAAAGGCTGATGAGAGTTGACATTGAGGAAAGTCTTGCTGTTGGTTGTGCGTTTTCTGCTGATGGCAAAAGCGTTGGAGCCTTTACCGTCCATGTCCGGTGCATCAGGAACCCTGCCGGCAAAAAGATCTTGCACGACAGCATCCGCCCCACTGATTACGGAAAGGGAGAGCACATAAGCTGTCAATACTTCTTCGACCGTTATTGGGAATGCACCCTTTACCAAGACCTCCCTGGGGTGATGTAGCGCATAGGCATTCATGCCTGCTGTGTATCCTTTAATTACCGATAGGTACTCAGGAGATAACGAGCTTATCTCCCGATCTACCAGGTCTCTGCACCGCATAAGGGCAACCACATAGTCAATAGGAGCACCAGCCTTGCCCAGATGTCTTCCAAGCATTTGCTTGCCGGATAATAATGTCAGCTGGATCGTCCCAAAGTCGTCTTCTGCGTGGGCCCAGGCTAAGCCATAGGCCACAGACGCATCTGTTTGGCCAAATACATGTGGTACCCCAAAAGTATCCCTTACGATCTCTACCTGATCAGCAAGGGATTGTGCTTTCACTTGAAGATTCCCGAAGAGAAGTATAATTAGGATAAGCGGAAATGACATTTTCATTTAGACATAGTAGGTTTGGTGATAGGTGAGGACAATACATATAATGAGTATCTTCACAGCATAAGCTTAACCAATTTTGGCATCAATAGTTGAAGATTTGATATGATTCAGTACAACCCTAAGACTTGGCTTTCGCTAATATTCGACGTTTATAGCAGGTACGTCATCCGCCTACTTTTCCCGCTGATTTTATTCATCGCCATCTACACGACCTTCCTGTGCTATTTTATTATTGATTATTTCCAGTTTGAGTTTGGAGGCACTTTGGCCGTGCATTCTATAATGGGTGTGGTACTTGGTTTATTCCTGGTGATAAGAACCAACACAGCTTATGATCGCTGGTGGGAGGGCCGAAAGCTTTGGGGGAAGCTGGTGAATGACACACGAAACATGGCATTGCGCCTGAATGCCTATCTGCCCGCTGATGATTTGGAGACAAGAGCTTTCTTTAGTAGGATGATTCCGAACATTGCTTTTGCTATGAAAGGACACCTCCGTGATAGTATCATGGTAGGCGAACTAGAGTTTGTGAATGATGGCATGCGTGAGGAGATTGTGTCTAGTGCGCATCGCCCCAATATCATCAACCGATCGATGTACAACCGCACACAGAAGCTCTATCGTGATGGAGTCCTCTCTGGGGAGCAGCTTTTCTTAGTCGACAAAGAGATAAAAGCATATACGGACATTATTGGTGCATGTGAGCGAATTAAGAATACGCCGATACCTTATTCTTATAGCATGTTCATCAAGAAGTTCATATTCGTCTACAATATGACCTTACCCTTTGGCTTCATGTGGTCGATTGGCTATGCCACTATTCCTATCGTAATAATGGTATTCTATTTTCTGGTAAGTATCGAACTGATCGCTGAGGAGATAGAAGACCCATTTGGTAAGGATGTGAATGACTTGCCGCTGGATTCGCTTTGCGTCAAAATCAAGGATAACGTGCAGGAGATTTTTACACTACCGACGGCCTCAAATACCAAGGCTTAGCACTTCGAAGAACAGCAGTCGCAAGGCTACAATGAACAAGAAAAAGCTCAGCACATAAGAAGCGAGCTGTAGGCCAACCTTGCTCAGCATACCGAACGGTAAAAAACCACCTATGGCCGTCCCGGCCCACATTGGGATGAGTAAATGCCACTGAATAAAAGAGGTGCTGCCAAATCCAGTTTGTACATGGAAAGTCGCGCTCATCGCCAACAAAGTTATAGCTATTGAGGAGGTAGCTAGCGCAATCGCCCGCTCAATCTTCATATCACAGTATCTGTTGAGAAAGGGGACAATCACAGTCGAAGACTCTGCAGAGGTAGTTCCTTGAAATAGTCCTGACAAAGCGCCCATTAAAAGAAACTTGCCCGCTCGCTCCTGACCACTGCGCTTGCAGTCCAACAAAAAGCTTGACTCACGATGAGTCAGCAGGGTGTATACGCTAAAGCCGATGCTGATACAAAATACAGTGTAGAATAGTGGCGTACTCAACCAGTCTAGCTCTATGATCGTCCAGGTTAATAGAACGGCAATAGGAACGGATGTAATAGTAAGCCGTAGCAGTTGATTTAAGGCAATTCCTGATTGTCGTGCATAGCGGATCGCCAAAGCACCAAAAAGAAGGCCCACAAAGGTGACATTGTTAGCAAAAATGGCTCTGACAGAATCAAATCCCCCGAGTCCCAAATCCTCCAAATAATATGCAAATACCAAAAGAGAAAGTATGCCTACACCCACACCAAGCAGGGAGGCTACCAGGCCCAGAATGATCCCGATGATTCCTAAAATGAAATAGTCCATCCTTCAGGTTTTGACAATTGACGGTTAATCAAATAGGTACATTAACGTGCCTTTCCGCGTGGTAAGAGGATCTTACCAATGGACCTGATTCCACGTACTTCAAGCCTCTTTTCAAGCCTTCTTCGCGGTAGGCGTCAAATTGATCGGGGTGGATAAATTCAGCTACCTCAATGTGCATTTTAGTCGGCTGCAAGTACTGACCTAATGTCAATATATCCAGACCATGAGCGACCAGATCGTCCATTGCCTTATGCACTTCATCTACCGTCTCGCCAAGGCCGAGCATGATGCCTGATTTCGTTCTTTTGCCGTACTCCTTGGTGAGCTTCGTTTGATCAAGTGAGCGCTGATACTTTGCCTGTGGTCGCACTCTGCGATAGAGACGCTCCACGGTCTCCATATTATGGCTGACGACTTCCTGACCAGCACTGATCATTCGCTCAAGCGCCTCCCAGTTACCCTTAGTGTCAGGGATCAATGTTTCTATAGTTGTCTCAGGAGATAGCTCCTTGACCTTAGTCACCGTCTGATACCATATTTCTGCACCACGATCCTTGAGTTCATCACGATTGACAGAGGTGAGTACGGCATGCTTCACACCCATAGTAGCGATGGCCTCAGCTACGCGCTGTGGCTCCTCTTCATCGTACTCGGGAGGACGACCTGTCGCTACGGCACAGAAGGTGCAGCTGCGTGTACAGACATTGCCCAGGATCATGAATGTAGCCGTACCCGCGCCCCAGCACTCTCCCATGTTCGGGCAGTTGCCACTTTCGCAGATGGTATGGAGCTTATTTTCGTCCACGATTTTGCGAACTTTCGCATACTCTTTTCCTACCGGAAGCTTGACCCTCAGCCAGTTTGGCTTTTTAATCTTGGTGGTTGATGGGTCTGATACTACGGGTAATTCAATCATGCGCTGCTCCTTTACTCTTCACAAAATAAGATACCATTGAAATAAGAACCAAGAAAACGCAGGAGTGTTATCTACGGTTCCCGTAGAAGAGCGTAATGAAGGCGTAGGGGAAAAATGACTGGTTGTCGGCGGTAGGGATGATGACTACTTCCTTGATGTACTGCTCTGCCATAAAGCCGAGTTCAAAACCGGTCACATTGCTTTTAAACGTACCGAATTCGAAGCTTAAAGATGCTTTAACATTCAGTCCGGGAATGACCTGCGACTCACCGATACCTTGAAAAAGTCGGCCTGTACCCACAATACCGTTAAAGTTGTGGCGCTCCGGATCGAACTGCTCGGTGACTGTACCACCACTGCCAGCCGGGTTGTACTCTATATAGTAAGGAGCCAGTATGCCAATGGTTGGCCCACCTGCAACCTGACCATTGATCTGTACTCCCTGTTGAGAAGCCTTTTTGTAGAAGATCATTTCGCGACCGTACTGAAGACGGATCGCATAGAGGTAGTTCTGCTTTGCCCAGATAAAGGTGTTTCCACTAAATTGAGAGAGATATTTGTACTCCTTGGGATGCTTGATATTGACAAGCTCACCTCCAAACGTCTGGAATACACCATCTTTTATCTCCTGCCCAAACTTCATCACTATTCCACCTATCAGGCCACTACTTGTATTCTTAGTGATACCCCAGATGAACTCCCTTGAGTAGTCATAGTTGCCACCCTCTTCCTGAGCCATTCCCGATAGGGGGATGGCCAGTAAAAAGACCGCAATTAAGGCTTTAGGGAATAGTTTCATGGATAAGAAATGAGCCATTAAAATTATCTATTTTTAACCAAACGAAAAATTCAGAAACATAGTTTGAATGCCGACAATCAAAACCAACTATCAGGGTCAGCTACGCACCCAATCTAAACATCTTCAGTCAGGAAACACCCTAATCACTGATGCCCCTACGGACAACAATGGCAAGGGAGAGGCATTTTCGCCAACTGATATGGTGGCTGCAGCGCTATCTTCTTGTATGATGACCATCATGGGAATCATTGCCGAGAGAGAAAACATCGACATGACAGGACTAAAGTCTGACGTGACAAAGATGATGGCATCTGATCCCCGTAGAATTGCAGAGATTAAGATTGATTTCTCCTGGCCAGAGGCACCAATCACTGAAGCTCAAGGCACCAAACTCAAGAGAGCGGCCCTTACCTGTCCGGTAGCATTGAGCCTGCATCCAGATTTGAAGCAGACGATTCGCTTTGATTTTTGATTAGTTGACCTGCTCAGCTAAAGCACTCTTCAGAGAAGAAAAACTGATGCCCATGTGAGACTCATCATAAATGACACCACCATCTACGATGATCATTATCTGCGGAGATTGATGATAGACTCCAAACTCCTCTGCCACAGCATTTGATATTTGCCGGTAGGCGATCAAGTCGAGAAAATAGGCTTCAACCTGAGGAAGTGCTGAGTCATCCCATCCGCGCTCAAGGCGACTGAGTGCCATTGAGCTAATGCTACAGCGGGTGCTGTGCTTGAATATGACAATCGGGTGTTCCTGAGATTTCTGTTTGATATCCGCCAATTGGCTAATATCGGTCAATGCAGTCCAATTCATACTAGTAGTTCCAGAGGTCTTTTTCCTTTTTGTCGAACTTCAGTTTCTCCGGCTTGTCCTTAACAGAATCAGGTTGGACTTTGTTCCCATTGACCCTGACCCACACCACGTTGAGTTTGCGAAACAGTTCTTTTTGAGATGGACTGCTGGCTCTCTTGCCATAAACGTAAGAGGCGCTGGGGTGCATTTGATTGTTTCTCTTAGGTGTTTTGAAGCCACCTGTATAGCCTGCCATTTTTCCGGCCATCTTATCAGCATACTTCATCTTGTCGGCATAGGAGATGGTCTGCTGTGTGCCTTCATATCTTGCCTGGGATCTGGAAGTCTCCCATTGAAACCACCATTCGCCCCATCTGCTGCGATCGCGACTTAGCCCTCTGAACTTATGCGTATCCGTAAATACGGCAGGTTTATTATAACTTATTACCACACCAGACAGATCACGTGAGACCTCACGATAGTAGAGCTTTTCACCGAGCCTGTTTTTGCCCTTGTCCAGCCCTTTGAACTTATGCGAATTTCTTGTCGCGTTTTCGAAAGGAATGGCACTTATCAGTACTTTGGACTGCTCCCTCGATAGCTCTCTGAAGTACAGCTTGCTGCCTTTTCGATTGCGCCCCTTGTCAAAGCCTTGAAACTTATGGCTGTTGCGCGTTGCGTTTTCGAATGGAATGGAACTGATGATCACTTTGGAGTGGTCTTTCGAAAGATCCCGGAAGTACAGCTTGCTGCCTCTCCTGTTCTTTCCCTTATCAAAGCCTTGAAACCCAGCCTCTGACCATTGCCTTTTGATGGGGGAGGATTGTACAACGACCTTAGACTGGATTCTCGAAATGTCCTTGTAGTAAAGCTTACTTCCCTTTTGATTGGGTCGGCGCTGTTGCCCCTGAAATCCGGAGATGGACGGGTTGAAGTACGACTTGCGGCCGTCAGATCCAAACCAATTCATCGAGCCGCTGATGCTCTTGACTTTGTTCTTTTTCCCTTTGAACCGCTTATCGTTGGGTGGAGAATATCTCGGTGAGGGTACTTCATTGGAGAAGTCAAGGACACCACTAGGTTCAGAATATTTAGGGTTGGATTTTTTAACCGGTTTGGGTGTGGGTGAGTACTTGACTTTTCCTTTCTTACCAGAAAAAGTACCGGCCGGCTCAGCACTTTTGATCTTTTTGCTCTTCAGAAAATGAAGGAACCCACGCCCCTCACCTTTCATGGTTTTGAGCTTACCACGATTCTCTAAAAGCTGTGCACTGGCGGTATTGGGCATAGCCAGCCACAGCACTGCCATCACGGCAATGGCTTGAATTAACTTGGAGATATGATTTGCGCTATTTGCGATAGCCGATGAGGTTATTAGAATATGACAAATTTAAAGTTTTCTATTTCTAGAGGCATAAACAACTAACCAAC
The DNA here is from genome assembly GCA_965229505.1 of Cyclobacteriaceae bacterium. Classification (GTDB taxonomy): domain Bacteria; phylum Bacteroidota; class Bacteroidia; order Cytophagales; family Cyclobacteriaceae; genus UBA6059. The sequence continues at coordinate 1,416,431 of OZ245881.1, read as the reverse complement.
GGAAAACCTTGGCAAAACGTGCTAAAAATCAAGCAATTGCTTGATTTTAGCATCAAATCTATCCTTCGGAAGGAAGTTTTGCTCAAGTTGTGATACGAAAGGGATAGGCGTATCGAGGCTTCCCTCTCTCATGACCGGAGCATCCAGATCAGCGAAGCAGTGCTCTCCAATCCACGCTGCAATTTCAGCGCCTATACCTCCAGTAATGCTATCCTCATGCAGCACGATCACTTTATTGGTTTTGGTAACTGATGCAGCGACGGTCTCTTTATCCCATGGCAGCAGCGTGCGCAGATCTATCACTTCTATAGACCAATCGGGATGATCCTCAGCCAGTGAGCAGGCCCAATGTACTCCCATGCCATAAGTGACGACTGTCACTTTAGTCCCTTCGGTGACGACCTTTGCTTTACCTACATCGACAGTATAATAGTCCTCTGGCACCTGGCCTGACAAAGAGCGATACAATGCCTTATGCTCAAAGTACATGTAAGGGTTGGGGTCTTCTATTGCTGCATTGAGCAGTCCCTTTGCATCGTAGGGATTGGATGGATATACAATCTTTAGCCCGGGAGTATGAAAGAACCAGGCCTCATTGCTCTGACTGTGAAAGGGACCAGCCGCTACACCTGCGCCCGTAGGCATACGAACTACCACATCTGCATTTTGTCCCCAACGATAATGAGATTTAGCCAGGTTATTGATGATTTGGTTGAACCCACAAGTCACGAAATCCGCAAACTGCATCTCTACCATTGCTTTCATTCCGGCAATGGATAGCCCGAGTCCGCTTCCTATAATCGCCGACTCACAAAGCGGCGTATTGCGCACTCTATCTTTACCAAACTTCTCTAAAAAACCTTCTGTGATCTTGAAAACGCCCCCATAGTCAGCAATATCCTGCCCCATGAGAATAAGGTCAGGATACTTCTCCATACTTTGTCTCAAGGCTTCCGAAATAGCATCTATATAACGAATCTCTTTGACTTTCTCAGAGGCCGGAGCGATAGGCTTTAACTCATAGGGTGCATGCAGATCACCGACTTCCTTTTCTGTATTCACCTCGATCGGAGGCGCGCGAAACGCTGATGCTACCGCCTCATTAATCGAAGCTTTGATCTCTTTACGAATAGCCTCTTTCTGATCTTCATGGAGAATTTGTTTCATCATCAGAAACTTCTCGTAGTGCTCAATCGGGTCTTTTTTAGCCCAATGATCCATGAGTTCTTTCGGCACATATTTAGTTCCGCTGGCCTCCTCGTGCCCTCTCATTCTGAAGGTATTCGCCTCGATCAGGATAGGTGCCGGGTGTTTTCTAATCTTTTCTGCAGCCTCGGTCAGCGCATGATATACTTCCAATATATTATTGCCATCAATGCTCACCGCTTCTATGCCATAGCCCGGTCCCTTCTGGACAAATGAGTCAAACCGGAACTGCTGGTCGCTGGGTGTAGAAAGTCCGTATCCGTTATTCTCGATAACGAAAATAACGGGTAAGTCCCATACGGCGGCCACATTGAGGGCCTCATGAAAGTCGCCTTCACTACTGCCGCCATCACCGCTGAAGACCAGGGTAGCACGACCTGTTTTTTTAATTTTTTGCGCTAGCGCAATACCGTCTGCAAGCGCCAACTGTGGCCCTAAATGGGATATCATGCCGACGATATTATACTCTTGGGTCCCGAAGTGAAATGATCGATCCCGGCCATTGGTAAATCCGTCAGCTTTGCCCTGAAACTGAGCAAAAAGTCGATGCATGGGCACTCCTCTACTAGTGAATACACCAAGATTGCGATGCATTGGCAAGATGTACTCCTCAGGCCGCATGATCAGCCCACTACCTACCGAAATAGCCTCCTGACCGATACCTGAAAACCATTTGCTGATCTTGTTTTGCCGCAGGAGGATCAGCATCTTCTCCTCGATCAGGCGGGGGGTAATGAGCGCGCGGTATATTTCTATGAGCTGGTCGCCCGATAGGTTTTTTGGATCAAATTTCATGGGAAATGTTGTTTGCGGTTCACAAATCTAACCGACCCCTAAATTATTTTATATTTTTACTCAACTCTTTTCTTATGATCGATTTCAAACAGCATGAGCTGTCCAATGGCCTGAAGGTTTTTATACACGAAGATCATTCCTCCAAAACTGCCGTTCTCAATTTACTTTATTCCGTCGGGTCGCGGGATGAGCAGCCGGATAAGACTGGTTTCGCCCATCTATTTGAGCACCTTATGTTTGGAGGTTCTAAGAACATTGAGGCCTTTGATGAGCCATTGCAGGCCGTAGGCGGTGAGAATAATGCCTTTACCTCTACAGATATTACTAATTACTACATCACGCTTCCGAGCAACAATCTGGAAACAGCTTTTTGGCTGGAGTCGGATCGGATGATGGAGCTGTCTTTCAACCCAAAGGTCCTCGAAGTACAGCGCAAGGTGGTCATCGAGGAGTTTAAGCAGCGCTATCTCAACCAACCGTATGGTGATATCTGGCTGAAGTTGAGGCCGCTCGCGTATCAGGTGCATCCATACCAATGGGCGACTATCGGTAAAGAGATCTCCCATATCGAAGATGCGACGATGGAGGATGTTAAGGATTTCTTTTATAGCTACTACCGTCCCAACAACGCTTGCTTGGTAGTGGCAGGGGATGTCAAGGAGAAAGAAGTGCTGGCGTTGGCCAACAAGTGGTTTGGTGCGATTCCCCAAGGTGAAAAGCACAGACAGCCACTACCTGTAGAACCAAGACAAACCGAGGCTCGGAAGCTGGATGTAGAAGCAGACGTGCCTTTGGCGGCTTTATATAAAGCCTATCATATGCCGGGAAGAGGAAGTCAGGGCTACTATACGGCTGACCTCATGGGAGACCTTCTGGGTAGGAGTAAGTCCTCCGTACTCTATCAGCAGCTTGTCAAAAAAGAAAAACTTTTCAACTCGCTCAATGCTTATATCAGCGGATCAGCAGATCCCGGATTGCTGATGATCAGTGGGAAAGTCAATGAAGGGGTGTCACTGGGGGAAGCTGATCAGGCGGTCGAAGGCCTGGTTGATGAATTTAGGCATCAGCTGACTGATGAGAAGATCGAAAAAGTGAAAAACCAAGCTGAGTCTACCTTGCTCTATACGGAAGTGGAGGTGCTCAATCGTGCCATGAATATTGCTTATGGTTCTTTCCTGGGAAACCCCAATTTGGTGAATACCGAGATAGAAATGATCCAATCTGTAACCCGAGACCATATGCTGGAGGCTATACCGGAAATACTAAGAAAAGATAACTGTTCGACCCTCTACTATCACTCCAAATGATAGTGCGGAGGTCAACTAAAAGCATAAAATGAAAAAGCCATTGATAAGGATAGGATACGGATACGACGTACACCAGCTGGCCGAGGGACACGAGCTTTGGCTGGGAGGGATCAAAATTGATCATCACAAAGGCAGTGTGGGACATTCGGATGCGGATGTGATCATCCATGTGATTTGTGACGCGCTACTCGGTGCGGCGAACATGCGGGATATCGGCTATCATTTTCCGGATACGGACCCCAAGTACAAAGGGATTGATAGTAAAAAATTGCTCACCGAAGTGATGACCAAGCTACGCGCCAATCACTATGAAGTTGGCAATATCGATGTGACGCTGGAAGCACAGGAGCCTAAGGTCAAACCTCATATCCCGAAGATGGTGGAGGTACTTGCGGAGGTGATGGAGGTGGATCCTGGCGATATTTCTGTGAAGGCGACTACCACTGAGCGACTGGGATTTGTAGGACGTGAAGAAGGGGTAGCGGCACATGCTGTGGCACTGATATTCCGAGCGGACAAACCGTCGGTCTTCAATGTCTGATCAGCTCCGCGTAATCACTACAGAGGACGGAAGTTCATCCATCTATGATGCCAGTCTAGACGAGACTTATCACTCAACCCATGGCGCGATTCAGGAGTCCAATCATGTCTACATCAAGGCAGGTCTCAACCATTGGCTTTCGCAAAATGCGGGCAGACCTATAGAAATCCTGGAAGTGGGGATGGGCACAGGGCTCAATGTCATTCTCACTTTAAAGGCCCAGCTTGAGATTGGTTTTCCTGTTCGCTATACGGCTATTGAACCTTACCCTGTTGGTCAGAAAACCTTAGAAGCACTCAACTATAAGGAGAAGCTCAATCACTCCATTGTTTCGGAGCTGTTTGACAGACTACATGAGTTGCCTTGGGGACAAGAGACCTCACTGTCACTCGAGTTTAACCTGGAGAAGCTTGAACAGACGTTTCAGGACTACATCTCAGATCAAACCTTTGATCTGGTCTACTATGATGCTTTCGCTCCGGAAAAACAGTCGGAACTATGGGATCGCCAGTGGCTTCAAAAAGTTCACTACTTGCTTAATCCAGGCGGTATCATCTGTTCCTATTGTGCTAAGGGAGACTTTAAGCGAAACCTAAAAGCAATCGGCTTTAAAGTAGAGAGGTTGTCTGGGCCGCCTGGTAAGGCGCAGATAATAAGAGCGACCAAGTAGACTTATAGCATACTTTTTAAATCAGGTAAATTTTCTACCAACTTTGCTATTTGGAACAATCTCGTCAACATCTTCAAGGAAAGCATCAATGGCAGTACTGCAAAGTAAATAGAGTTCTTCAATTGATATTACGCGCACCATAGACCCATCACCCTTTCTATAGATGAAAAAAGCGCAAGGTTCATCCAAATTACTTGACGGTATAGATTGATTGTTTGGTATCATCACTGAACCTTTTCCCAAGATTGAGTTATGCGTTAATTTGCAGCGAAACTGAGAGTAAATTGCCTTGATAAAACTCTCTTCGAGATTTTGATTAAAATATTTGCTGTTGAGGATTTTAAAATGCTCCCAACCTTCAGCATTAATTCTCGTCGGCTTAGCCCCTATATTTATGACAAAATCAGTTTTTCCTCTGAAATAGCTCCCTATTGAATCGATGATTGAAAAGAGTAAAATTGCGCTCGGATAGCCAAGACAACCTTGCCCCCTGAACTCCCCCCATTTAGTATCTATCTTTCTATATGAAGCACAAAAATGGGCGGCCTCAAGAGACTCTTTTAATGACTCCTTAAGCATTGATGTAGGTGTATCGTGACCAGCCATAGTCGAACTCTATTTTCTATTCTGGCCTTTCTCCAGGCAAATTATTGGGATCCAAAAACCTGCCGCCTGTTGACACTGCTGCGATATTGAAGAACCCAAGCACCTTGTCTTCACTACCGTTGGAGATCACTTTGACATTGGTGCCTACATTGGCCAAGGGCGTAGCAAATAGCTCTCCAAATCCACCCTCGCGATCCGTCTGAATCTGAATGTCAGCAAGGTACTTGTATGACTCATCGGTCAGTGAATGTATCTCTACATACACCGAGTCTCCAGGGCTGTAGGGCGAAAGAAAGTTGTCATTCTCAGCCTCATCGAAGGGGTTGATGCTATCACGAATGGGCTGAATGAATATCAGGCCATCGACATTGCCACCCGCTGAGAAACCAGCGTCATAAGCCAATGAAATCTCACCAGGCTTACTCAGGTACTCGCCATTTTTCCAGGTACGAATCCAGTAGGTATCACCAGGTCCTATAGGATCTCTTGCCCATACATCAGCAAAATAGCTGTCTGGCAGGAAGTCACCTTCTGGCTCGAAACGAAATGCTACGCTATCAATTGGGGGTACCCGACCCATCGCTGTATTAGACTCCAGGGTTGTACTTCCCACCTCTATAAGCAGTCGATAACTTTTACCAGAGGTGCCAAAGGTGGGCAGCTCTGCGGTGGGTGCCCATACATAGTCCCCATCTCCCTGATCGGTGAATATATAAATGAGACCGTCCTCATCTGTGACAGTCACCTCCGCACCAGTCACACCCGGTGCAAATTGGTTGGTGAAATAGTCCTGCGTTCTTGTCAAACGGATCGTCTGTGGTTCTGGCTTATTGGTTACCCATGCGTCTACGACGATGATAGGGTCATTGGTCTTGAGCGTAGGGAAGATCTCATCTTCGCAGCTCAATAATGTCAGAGTAGTCAGTAATATGAATAATCTTTTCATGGCTACTAAAAGGTAAAGTTGTAAGACACAGATGGGAAAAATGATCCTATGATGGAGACCTGCTGAGCCTGAGTAGGTATAGGCTCGTTGGGAACGGGTCGATCCGTTCCCTGAGTAAAGTAGATAGAGAATGGATTGCGTCGGCTGTACAAGTTGTACACGCTGAATACCCAAAAATCTCTGTTCTTCCTTAGCTCACCTTTGCGATTGTATTTGCGTCCCTTCAGTGTGGCCGCTATGTCCAATCTGTGATAATCGGGAATTCTGATATTATTTCTTTCGTTGTTGTCATTGTAAGGAACCACATACCCCTGCTGCTCAAACCTCGCTGTAGGGAAGGTAGTCGGTGTTCCCGATAGGTAGGTGAAATTGGTACTGAATGACCATCGCTCATTGAGCTCGTAAAACAATGCGATTTTGAAATTGTGTGTTTGATCAAAGCGAGTATAGTACCAATCACCGTTGTTGATTCCGTCGACCTTGAGTTCTGTTTTTCCTAAAGTATAGCTGACCCAACCGTTGAGCCTGCCTACATTTTTCTTGGCATAGAGCTCCAGCCCATAGGCCCGACCTATGCCACTCAGTATGTCACCTTCAAGATACTCATTGATCAACAGGTCTGCCCCGTCGATATAGTCAATCTGATTTTCGGTAGAGCGATAGTAGATTTCAGCGGAGGTTTCATAGTCATTGGACTCTCCAAAGTTTTTGAAGTATCCGACGGTATACTGATCGCCTAGCTGTGGCTCAATGTTATTGGTGCTGGGCGTCCATACGTCGAGCGGATTGGATGCTGTCGTATTAGAAATCAAATGGATATACTGTGCCATGCGGTTGTAGCTACCTTTCAGGGAAGCCGATGGGCTCATTTGATACCTGAATGAAAATCTGGGCTCGAGATTGTAGTAAGTCTCAATAGGTTCACGACGGTCAGCCGTTTCAATACCGACTACTTCACGACGCTCACCAGGTACTTCTGCCTGGGCATAAGTATAGACATTGCCCGGCCCCATATAAGTGAATGAAGACCCTCGGATACCGTATTGAATTGACAGATTGTCATTGACCTTTTGATCATTACTGATGTAGACAGATGACTCCAGGCCATACTTAGGATCAAGGCTTATGTTGGTGGCTTCCCCATCACTCACGCCTATTGCATTAGCAGGATCAAATCTGTAATAAAGCACCTCACCACCGAAGGAGAGTTCATTGTTGGTGGTGAGGAAATAAGTGAAGTCAGGCTTGAAACTCGTAGTGCGTATCCGCGAATCCCACTCGAACTTGTCACGATCATTTTCTCCAAAGGCAAGATTGTAGTCATAGTCACTGTAGAAGACGGTGAAGTTGGAGAAGAGACGATCATTGAAAAGATGATTCCAGCGCAAAGTGGCGGTGCTGTTGCCCCAGCTGAAGCCTTGTCGCTCGTCGAACTTGAAGTTGTCTCTACCGAAATAGCCGGAGAGAAAAATCCGGTTGCGATCATTGATGTTGTAGTTGGCCTTGGCCGTCAGGTCGTAGAAGTTGAGCGCGGCACCATCGTCGAGCACATCTGTGAAGGGAGCAGCCAGCACATCGGCATATGATCGCCTACCGGCAACTATGAAACTCGCTTTGTCTTTGATGATAGGTGCTTCTAATGCCAAACGACTGAAGATCGTCCCGATACCGCCTGTAGCTTCGAACTCTTTGGCATTGCCCTCTTTCATACGAATGTCAAGCAGTGACGAGATACGGCCACCATATTTGGCAGGTATGCCACCTTTATACAGCTTCACATCTTTGACCGCATCAGGGTTGAAGACTGAGAAGAAGCCCAACAGGTGAGAGGAATTATAAACAGGAGCTTCGTCTAGTAGCACGAGGTTTTGTCCCACGCTACCGCCACGAACATTGAAGCCTGAAGCCCCTTCTCCCACCGTACTTACACCTGGGAGTAGCTGAATGCTCTTGATCACGTCCGCTTCCCCAAGGAATGCCGGCAGTGCCTGAATGGTCTTGATATCGAGCTTGGCTGTGCTCATCTCGATGCTTGAGACGTTGGCATCTTCGGGCTCAGCTGAGATGATGATTTCTTCGAGCTGTTGGTTGACCTCCCCTAACTCGATATCGATCCGCTGATTTTCCGATAGGTTAATCGTACGAGGAACCGTCTCATAACCCACATATCGGTATTCTACATTGTAGGTGCCCGGCTCGAGCGTCACAGAGTAAAACCCGTAAACATTGGAGATCGTGCCGCCCTGGATTTCACTGATATAAACGGTAGCCCCAATGAGCGACTCGCCGTTGGAGGCATCAGTGAGATACCCACTGATGGTGACTTTTTCTTGCGCTTTTGTCGATAGGCATAAAAAAGTCAGCGCTAAAAAAAGCGAGTAAATTTTATTCATACTGAATGGATTAGTTGTTGAGTTTCGGGTTATAGACCGTATTACTTTGAAAATGTTTCCATTGACCTCCGGTTTATACCAGATTCCATGCCAGAATGTTGCGCTTGGGTACTGAAATGATTGGAAACAGTCATTATCTCTTTGTTAAGTTTCACTCCCATAAGGTGTTGTTATGGCAAGGAAAGGTTGTATTTGGAGCAAGATTTTCTTGCTGATCAATTCAGCACCGCTTCCACTTTTTTGTTGGTAGGATATCAATTCATCATTACAAAAGCACCCCAGTAGTAAGGTTCTGGGAATTGCTCTTTGAGTGATAACTGGGCTTTATCGAATGCGACGAATCGATCATCACCTCTGAGCCAGTTTTGATAAAATTTGGTCATCAGCAGCTGTGTAGCTTCATCGTTGACTTTCCAGAGACTCATGACGATGCTCTGAGCACCCGCGATCTGGAACGCGCGTTGCAATCCATAGACGCCTTCTCCGGCCCTTACCTCACCAAGCCCGGTCTCGCAGGCACTTAGCACCACGATCTCAGTGCCCGTCAAGTCTAGCAGCATGGCTTCATATGCCGTAAGAATACCATTGTCTGCATTTCCAATTTCCTTTTGGGAAGCCTGATCTATGGCTGCTTCTGCTCCTGACAGCATCAGCCCGGCTCTGAGAAGTGGATTTTCCCTTGCCACTTCCAGCGACACCCCGAACACATCTTCATCTCCATTTTCCGGTAGGTCCTGAAGGAAAAAGCCATGAGTAGCAATGTGAAGTACCTTAGGCTTGGAAATTTCACTTTTGAGAGAGCTCTCGCTTGCCAGATCGCCCGTGAGCAGTGAGGTGGTTCGGCCACCGGTGATCATCATATCCATGATATTTTCCACCTCGGTCTTGGTGCCAGGTAGCGGTGATATGGTTCCCTTGTTACCATAGTTAGGCGCGCCGACCAGCACGGCTCCCCGCCGGCCTACTTCAGTACCCATGGTAGATAGATTGCGCGTACTCGCCACTATCCTGATCTTCATACGATCCAGCAGATATTTCCCTTCCGAGATTTGAAGGGAGCCGAGATTGATCTGACTGTAGATACCATCAAGAGACACGAAAGCTTTGCTAGTACCGCTGAGTTTTTGCTGTACCGGCTTCCAATATTGTGGATAGGAATATTCATCAGCCGTCTTGAACGCGATCTGCTTTCTGTAGGCATTGGCATATTTGCCCTCGAGTTCATTTCCGTTTTCTAGAATTACCCAGTCCAGGTTTTCCTGTCCCGGCTTCACGATGACGAAGAGGTATTGATGACGATCCAGCAGTGACTTTTCGAACGCAGGGATCGCCATGATCTCGACAGCTGCTTCTCCAGCCTTTAGTTGAGCGCGAACCTCCGAAGTTTTCGTTTGCGGTAGCTTATAGCTCTTGGCAAAGTCACTGGATCTTTGATTAAGCTTTCGCTCGAGCGCATTGACTTCTCGCTCCAGTCCGGGCAGGTCTATTTTCTGCTCTTCCAGGTCAGCTTTGGAGTAGGTATAGTAAGTAGCGAGCTTCTCCTTGCCATCTACCCAGGTTTCATAGAGCTCGATAAGCGAGGCATTGTTACTCTCAAGAATTTGATTCTTGACTTTGGTCGTACTATTGAGCAGGAGACCTTTGGTCATCAGCTGTAGCTCATAGGTGGCCGTCAGATGAGCGGGATCGGTGGGTGCCTGTGCTATCGCAAAATTGTAATACTCCAGCAGTCTGGGACGGGTTCTAGCCCAGTAGTTAGCCTTCTCATTTTCGCTCATCGCCGGAAAATAGTTTTCGAGCAGATTGATGGTCTTGTCGATGGACGACTTGAAATGTGTGCTAGCGGACTGACTATCACCCAGCGCCCAATGTGTGAGTCCTAGCTGATGCAGCACGTCTATATAGCTGGGATTGTACTCACCAAAGTTTTGTTTGTAGACCGACAGGGCATTGTTGTGGCTTTCTAAGGCTTTGTCCAATTGATCAGTGAGGTAATAGTATTTACCTAGGTTGGTCAGGGTTGCTGCATATGCCGGGTGCTGCTCACCGAGTTTGTTTTTATAAATATCTGCTGAGGAGGTCAGCAATGGTGCTACCTGATCTGTACGATTGGTGACCATGTACAGTGATGCCAGGTGGTTTTGAACTGCCGCATAATCCTGATGCCGCTTACCAAACCGCTTTTCCTTCAGCCGAAGCACTTCAGTGTAAATAGCCTCTGCTTTGTCATATTGCTTCTGATCTTGGTAAAGTAAGCCAAGGTTGATCTTGAACCGCGCAAAGTCAGCTCCCTTGCTGCTCAGTTCTTTTTCTGCAATAGCAATACACTCCAGCTGATCAGCTACAGCTTGTTTATAGCGTCCGGTTTGCTCATAGAGCATAGCCTTGTTGTTGAGCAGAATGCTGTAACCCATAGTGGATTTTTGATCCCGGGCAGTCAGTATTTTGACCGCCTTGTTGAAGGCAGTCTCCGCTTCTGTATACTGACCGAGATCTTTGAGGACTACACCTCTGTTGTTGAGCTCGGCACCTAGCGCTAGTGACTGCTTGCCGAGCAGGTTCTCTATCAACTGCATGTTGGCGCGTGTGATTTCCTCTGCCATGCTATACTGTCCCCGGGAGTGATAGAGTATGGACAGATTGCTAGTGGTCTTTAGTATCGCGTAATGATCTTCTTGTGTCAAATCCCTATTTGCCAATGCCTCCATAATCCCAAGTAAAGAGGAGGCCTGCTGCTCAGAAGTCTGGTTGAGCATAGCTGCCAGTACAGCCTGACCGACGACATTGGAGGTATCGTCCTCCAGATAAATTCCAAGTGCCGACCAGAAGTTGGCAGCCGCCAGCGTATTGTTGATGTAGAGCAGCTTACTTCCCTTACGATTGTATTCGAAAGCCTGCTCGTAGAGCTCAAGTTCGACTTTCTCGATATCCTCGTCCTCGTAGTTTTTGGCTAGCGCAAAAAAGAGGTTTTCGTTATCATCCTTCGATTCAAAGAACGCGGCTTTATTGGATTGTGAGATGGCATAGTTGTAGAAGTTGGTGTCCTTCTCCAACTGCTTTTGTCGGAGCTTCAGGGTTTCTTCCTCCGGGTCAAGAATGTCAGTGGCGACATTCTTAAGGTCGACATCCTTCATTTTGTCTTTAAGGAATTTGCCGAGCTGGGAATATCCCGGGAGGCTTATCAGCGAAAATGCAAGTACAACAAGTATGGATTTCATTGTCAGGGTATAATTAACGACTTAGTGCTGTCAGGTTTGACAGTATTCCATGGCTGATGCTTAAAGATAGAAAAATGGTGGGAGGCTTTCCAAGTGAGGGGATACTCATTGAAAAGAATCCGATAGGACATCAAATAATAGCAGGAAAAAATATAAATACTCTTAGCCTGTCACCCTGAAATAAATTCAGCTTGACTGCAAGAGTGGATGTGAGTAGAATTTGCCATCATTGGTGTCAGTTTCTACGTTATGGTTTCACGTGGTTGCTTACTCCAAGCAGATCTTGATATGGCTAATAATCACCTCTGCATGCACCCTGGAGTTCTCGATAAACCACTTGTTGGTTTTCAATCCACCGCAGATGACACCTGCCAGAAATATGCCTGGTACATTGGTCTCCTGGGTCTCAGGATCGTAATGAGGGGTCTTAAATTCATCATCTCCTATTTGAATGCCACATGACTTCAGGAAGGTGAAGTCAGGCTGGTAACCTGTCATTGCCAACACAAAATCATTTTCTATGGACAGGGTTTCCTCCGGGGTTTTGACCGTAATGGCTTGCTCTGTGATTTCAGTGATGCTGGAATTGAAGTAGGCTTTGATCGTACCTTCATTGATGCGATTGACCATATCAGGTCTTACCCAGTACTTCACTTTCTCGCTGATCTCCGGTTCGCGGATGACCATCGTCACTTCCTTAGCCCCTTTCCGATAGGTCTCTAGCGCTACATCCACGGCAGAGTTGGCTGAGCCCACCACCGCGATCTTCATCCCGAAGTACGGATGTGGCTCCTCATAATAGTGCTTTACTTTTGGTAGGTCTTCACCAGGTACATTTAGTAAGAAAGGGAGATCGTAAAATCCCGTAGCAATGATAATTTGCTTGACTTGATAGATGCCTTTGGAAGTAGTGACGGTCTTCCTATCGGAAGAATTTTCGACTTTGATCACATTCTCATAGAGCCTCACATTGAGCTCCCATGAGCTGGTCACCCTGCGATAATACTCCAAAGCTTCCGGGCGCGTTGGCTTAGGATTATGAGAGATGAATGGCACATTCCCGATCTCCAATCGATCAGAAGTGGAGAAGAAGGTCATATTATGTGGATAGTTGTAGATCGAGTTGACAAGACAGCCCTTATCAATGATCACGTGACTCATCCCAGCTTTTTTTGCCTCTATACCGCAAGCCAAACCGATGGGCCCGGCACCAATGATTGCTATATCAAATTCTTCCATTCTTCTTGTCAAATCTATAAACCTGCACAGGCGTGATACACATATCCATGGCCATATCATGGATGCCAGCATCCCTAATTTCCTCTACAGGTTCGGCAATGCTCAAGCCTATTTTTACCACATCATTTCGGCATTCCGATAGGAACCTATCGTAATAGCCTTTGCCATATCCTACCCGATGACCTTTGAGATCAAAGCAGAGCATCGGTATAAGCACGACATCAATTTCAGAAGGCAACACCACCCGAGCGTTTATTGGTTCGGGTATGCCCCATTTGTTTGCCACAAAAGATGATTTTTCGTCAATTAGGACGTGGGTGAGGGAGTTATTTTCGAAATGCGTGATGGAGGTGCAGGTGTCCCAGCCCTTGGCCCAGAACCATTTGAGAACAGGCCGTGTATCCACCTCTTTTTTACTCTGAATAGATAGAAAGACATGCGCAAGGCCTTTTTGGTCAGTGAGCTCTGGGAATAGTCTGTTTCTCAACTGCTCGTTCAGCTCCTCAAACCGCTGTTGAGAGAGCTGCTTTCTTGCCTGGAGGTATTCTTTCCTGAGTTGTGCCTTGTTCAAATTCAATTCTCTTAAGTACAATCAAATTATCAGGTGTTCGGGTAAAGTAATTTTCAGCGTGGCTTGATTGTCCTCAAGCCGGACTGGTTCTTCATTTTTGGCTTAGCCCAAAAACGAAGCAAAAAACCCAAGGCTTAATTCATTTTTTCACCCTGTTTTCTACCTTTTGATTGGAAACAAAAAACTCCCTTCGGTCTGACAGTTTTGTTTCTAGAACAATCAAAATCCAGAAAACCGGTAAAATGAATTAGGCCATTCCTTCCTAGAAGTAGACGAGGTTGTTAATGAACTATTCGCCTTCTTCGCTCAGCAAAAGAAAGCGAAAATCCAATGGATCGAAAGTACCCTGAATATCCTTGATGAAATTGGGATTGTTGAGGTAGAAATTCAGGAAGTTGTCATGACGCTCTTGCAGCGAACCATTAGGAAACAACTTCGACTTCAGGTTCTCGATATGCCCCATGGCAATCTCATGATTATTCTCTTCTGCCTTTTTTAGCCTTTTCTGGATATTTTCCATGTCCTTGAAGACCTTTGACTCCATCGCTCCGATGAAGCCTTTCAGCGATTTGTCTATCGCCATGGACTTCTCCTCGATTGAAGCAAATACTTCCTTAAGCTGCTGAAGTTCTTCATTGAGTTCGGTTTCGTTGGTACTGGCCGATTGCAATTCGAGCTCCTTCAGCTCCGCCGTTGGTTTGAACAAGTCAGTAGCCTGAATGTTGATTTTACCCAATCGACGTAGGTTTGGCGAGTCAAGATAGAGTGCAAAATTCCTTGGTATCAACAGCGGAAAGTCGGTTTTGTAATGATCGAAAATTCCCTTGAGCTGAAGCCAATAGGCCAGTTCGGATGGCCCGCCTATATAGGCAAGGTTGGGCAAGATGGTTTCCTGATAGAGTGGTCTGAGGACTACATTCGGACTGAAAACCTCCGGTTGCTCAGTGATCATGGCCTTGATCTCTTCCTCAGTAAACTGCAATTCGGTATTCAAAACCTTGAATACACCATTTTCTCGCACAATACGCTCTCTATGGTGAGTGTTGAGGTGAAAGAGGTTGATATGGCGAGGGTAGATCTGTGTGCTGTACCCTAATGATTCCAGCTGCGTAGATGCGGCCTCTGCTAGTGTATTGGCAGTGTGGTTGAATAGATCATCCGAAATCACCTCGGCAAACTCAGCCTTCAACTCTGGGTGATCCGCATCCAATACAATCAGTCCCTGATCTCCAAATAGCTCATTGACGTAATAGCGTACTGCATTGGCCAAAGTGCCACTATCCAGGTACGCTTTTTCGAATAGCTCAACTGCCTCTGGCAACTCACCAAGCACCTGGCTAAGTGACTGGGGACGAAATTTTCCAACGGCCCCTTTTTGATCTGTTTCCCAGATATACTTCTTCCCAAAGAGGTTGAAGTAAGAAATTTCCTCAAAATCATGATCCTCTGAAGCCATCCAGTAGACCGGTACGAAGTGACAATCCGGGTATTTCGCTTTTAGCTCTTTAGCCAGATTGATCGTCGTGATGATCTTATAAATAAAGTATAGCGGTCCAGTGAAGATATTGAGCTGATGCCCCGTCGTGACCGTAAACGTTTTGTCAAACTCCAGTGAGTGGATGTTGCTTTTTACCAACTTTGATTTCTCCAGACTGGCATACTGCTCAGTCAAAACTTTATTGAGCACTATCCGCTTCTCTCGGGAGAATTGGCGTTCATTGATGACGGACTCAAAGTTTTCAATGGTAGGGTATGCGTTGAAATAAGGCTGAAGGGTATCCTTCTGATTGAGGTAATCCAGGAAAAGTGGAGAAAACTTCCCCGTTTCCGATAGGGCGATCTTTTCTACTTTCAATTTTTTATCGATGGCTAGTTCCATGTAAGTCAAATTCTGTTGCATCTGTGATCGTGATATCAGCGAAATCACCAACTCTCAGATAGTTTTCTTCGGCATTAATTAAGACCTCATTGTCGACCTCTGGCGAGTCAAACTCCGTACGGCCATAATATTGATTGCCTTCTTTTTTATCGATTAATACTTTGAGCGTACTACCGATGCGCTGTTGGTTGAGCTCAAGAGAGATTTCTTGCTGCATGTCCATAACGGCGTTAGCCCGCTCTTGTTTAATTTCCTCAGGCACATTGTCTTCCATAGTATGCGCATGTGTGTTTTCCTCGTGCGAGTAAGTGAATATACCTAGGCGCTCGAACCTTGACCGCTCGATGAAGGTCAGCATTTCTTCAAAGTCTTGCTCAGTTTCACCCGGGTGTCCGGCGATCATGGTGGTGCGTATGGCTATGCCCGGTACGCTATCGCGAATGGTGTCCAGCAAGGCTTCAGTCTTTTCTCTGGTAGTACCACGGCGCATATATTTTAGCACGTTGCTAGAGCCGTGTTGTAGTGGGATATCGAGATAATTGCAAATGTTAGGACGACTTGCCATCACGTTAAGGACATCCATAGGAAACCCGGTAGGGAAGGCGTAGTGCAACCTGATCCACTCGATACCTTCGACATCAGAGAGATGCTCCAGTAGAGTGGCAAGGTTTCGCTTCTTATAGATGTCAAGGCCGTAGTAAGTGGAGTCCTGCGCAATCAACAGCAGCTCTTTGGTGCCATTGCGAGCGAGGTTCTTAGCTTCTTTGACGAGCTCCTCAATAGGTCTTGAGACGTGCTTGCCCCTCATCAGCGGGATGGCACAAAAGGAGCATGGACGATCACAACCCTCTGAGATTTTCAGATAGGAATAATGCTGGTCAGTGGTCGTAATACGCTCCCCGACCAGGTCATGCTTGTAGTCAGCATTAAACTTCCTCAGTAGGAGTGGCAACTCCATCGTTCCGAAAAATGCATCTACTTGTGGGATTTCCTTTTCCAGATCTTCGCGGTAGCGCTGAGAGAGACATCCTGTGACGTAGACTTTCTCTACTTCACCTTGGTCTTTAGCATCGGCATATCTCAGGATAGTATCAATGGATTCCTGCTTGGCATTGTCGATGAACCCGCAGGTATTGATGATCACTATATTCGAATCATCCTTGTGAGATTCATGCACGGCATCAATGTCATTGCCCTTGAGCTGTGTCATCATCACCTCCGAGTCAACGATATTCTTCGAACACCCCAGTGTGACGATGTTGACCTTGTCCTTCTTCCTTCCTTTCGTTTTCAACTTATGCCGTGTCTAATTTGGTGCGCAAAATTAATAATTCTGCTGATCAATCGTGTAGGTACTTGTAATTGGCCTGACCTGACAAGTTTTATTAAATATCTTTGCCGCCGATATGGGTCGTACGGGTGCTTTTTTGGTCATGATGCTTCTTTTTTTGGGATGCACGGAGATTCCTGATTGTCAGGATACGAGATATCCGATAGCTCAGGTAAGATTCTTTTCGTTAGAGAGCGGTAATCGACTTTCTGTGAACTTTGACTCAGTTTTTGTAGTGGGTAGTGAGATTCCCCTATATCAGGATACTGTACTTTCAGAGCTTAGCCTGAGACTTGACCCTTTGGCAGATGAGGCTTCCTATATCTTCTATGCAGATAGTACAGTGCATACACTTGAGTTGTCCTATCGCTCGAAATTGGCGCTTGAGAATACGGACTGTGGTCCTATTCAGTACTTCTATGACCTGGAGCCATTGACCAGTAGTTTTGATTCCGTGGCATTGATTTCCACTATTGCAGACCTAAAGGTAGATACCAATGTGGAAGTATATCGTTAGTCTTTGCTTACTCTTCCCACTGGTTGCAGTCGCCCAGGGGCCGCCACCGCCACGAGCGGATTCGGTCACATCCGTCAAGCGGCCAAAGATAAAGCCGGACTTCCGACCATCCTTCATCAGGTTTGGTACTGACCTTTACTCCCTGGGCAACACGATTGTAGAAAATGGTGAGCGCACTTTTGAGGTGCAGGGGGACATAGATTTTCATAGGTACTTTGCCACTCTTGAGTGGGGTTTTCAGGACACTGATCTTTCAGGGAGCAACTTTGAATATTCGGGTACGGGAAGCTACTACCGTGTAGGTATCGACATGAACCTGACCCAGTTCAACCCTGACCGCAATACGATATTCCTCGGCATGCGATATGCCAGATCGAGGTTTCAGGAAACCCTCAACTATGACGCATCCGACTCTGTCTGGCAGGATGTGCAGCTCGAGGAGTCCCATGAAGGCATGTCATCAAGATGGCTGGAGATCACTGGGGGTATGAAGGTACGTGTCTGGCAAAATTTGTCGGTTGGCTATATCATTAGATACAAGGTCTTCCGGAAACTCAACGGCGTGCCTGAGCTAGACAACTACATCGTGCCCGGGTATGGCCTTGCCCGAAAGAACACCAATATCGGATTTGGTTTCTATGTGCACTATAGACTAGCCTTTAGATACAAGCCAGTACCTATCAAACCGGACTAGAGGAGCGGTTGTAGCACCTCCCAGATATTCTCCGCAACGATCTTATGACCTTCGGCAGTGGGGTGAATACCGTCTGGCAAATTGAGATCAGGGATGCCTCCTACGTTCTTCAATAGAAATGGAATCAATGCCGTATTCTTCTGTTCGGCGAGCTCGGGGAAGATCACTTTGAACCGGGAAGTATACTCCTCACCCATGTTGGGCGGTATCTGCATGCCCGCCAGTACAATCTTCACGTCAGGATTGGTAGCACGGACTTTTTCAATAATCTCGATAAGGTTCTTACGGGTCTCTTCAGTGCTGATACCTCTCAACCCATCATTGCCACCGAGCTCAAGCACAAAGATGTCCACTGGATCTCGCAGTACCCATTCGACGCGGGAGCTGCCTGATGCGGTAGTTTCACCGCTAAGACCAGCATTGACGACAGTGTAAGGCAGTCCTAGCGAATCAATTCTTTCCTGAATCAGGGCTGGAAAGGCTTCAGAAATATCCAATCCATACCCAGCCGTCAGTGAGTTGCCAAAGAAGAGAATGATCTTGGTATCTTCTTCTGTGAGGGCCGCTTCAGGAGCTTCTTTTTCTTTCTGATCCTCCTGCTTTGGTTGACCCTGACATCCGAGCAGGAGTTGGGTGGCAATAAGCAATATCGGGAGTATGGTTAGCTTCATGACAGTCTGTTTTTTGGTGCGATCGCGTTAGTGATCAACTACGAAATTACGGTAGTGAAGGGTATCAAGCGAGGGTAACAGCCAAAAAACGCAAGTTTAATCTGCCGTTGGTCATCCAAAAAGGGCCGTGTAGCCAAATTATGAACATGTCAAGGCGCATTGCGTTGTAAAGACAGTATATTCCAAGATTAAGAATTTCAGATTTTTCTATGTCATCCATCTTAGAGGTAAGCCAACTTACCAAGCATTATGAAAGCGGCTCCCGGTCACTTCAAGTATTACAGGACATCAATTTTACGGTAGAGGAAGGCGCCTCCTGCGCCATAGTAGGACCCTCCGGTAGTGGTAAGACCACATTACTGGGTTTGTGTGCCGGGCTGGATGCGCCAAGCTCCGGGGAGATCGCGCTCAATCACATCAAGCTAAGTGCGCTCACTGAGGATGAGAGGGCTCAAGTCCGCAATCAGTTTGTCGGCTTTGTCTTCCAGAATTTCCAACTCATCCCCACGCTTACCGCGCTCGAAAATGTGATGGTGCCAATGGAGCTAAGGGGCGAGAAAGGAGCGAGGAAAATCGCTCAAGAGCTGCTAGGGCGGGTAGGCCTATCTGACCGTGTGATGCATTATCCCACACAGCTCTCAGGTGGAGAGCAGCAGCGGGTATCTATCGCAAGAGCATTTTCTAACAGCCCTAAAATATTATTTGCAGATGAGCCTACCGGCAATCTGGATGAGGAGACTTCTGAGAAAATCGAGCAGTTGCTTTTTGAGCTTAACCATGAGCAAGGCACTACGCTCATCATGGTGACGCATGACCTGGAGCTAGCGCGAAAGACAGACCGAATCATCCGACTCAAGGGTGGCAAGTTGGTGGAAGAAGAGATGGTCATATCCTAATCGCATACCCTTGGATCAAAAGATAAAAATAGAACCTACCCGATATAGTAACAGCTGGCTTTGGAAAATGGCATGGCGTGACAGCCGTCGCTCCAGAAGTCGCCTGTTCCTATTCACTTCGGCCATCGTCCTGGGTATCTCAGCGTTGGTAGCGATTAACTCCTTTCGCGATAGCCTCTTCGATGAAATCAACAACCAGGCAAAAGGACTACTGGGTGCAGATCTTGTCATCGAAAGCAACAAACCCATACCCACCGAGGAATTATATTATTTAGACTCCCTAGGCTCGGAGTGGTCCCGTGAGAGTGCTTTTGCCTCCATGATATACTTTCCAAGGACGGACGGTACAAGGCTGGTGCAGGTTAGAGCACTGGAAGGTAATTTCCCTTACTATGGAGAAATAGAAACCCTACCGGAAGAAGCGGCCAGGAAATTTCAAATGGGCATGACTGCTCTGGTCGATCAGACCTTAATGCTGCAATATGACGTAGATGTTGGCGATGAAGTCAAGGTCGGTGAGCTCACTTTTGAAATTGTCGGGAAGCTGCAGCAGGTGCCGGGTCAGTCAGGCATCACTGCTACGGTGGCGCCAGTCGTTTATATTCCGTACCGCTATTTGGAGCAGACAGGGCTTGTGCAGCGTGGTAGCCGGATCAATTACAACTTTTATTACAAGTTTGGTGATGAATCGCAGGCCACTCGGCTGGTTGAAGCGGAGAAGGAAAAATGGGACTCCATGGGATTTGATTGGGAGACCATAGAAGACCGTAAGAAAAGCACGGGAGAGGCATTTGGCAACTTGACCAACTTCTTGAACCTCGTCGCTTTTGTCGCGCTATTGCTCGGTTGTGTGGGTGTCGCCAGTGCGGTGCACATCTATATCAAAGAGAAACTCGCGATCGTATCTGTGCTTAGATGCCTTGGCGTGAAAGGCTGGCAGGCTTTTAAAATCTATCTGTTCCAAATCTCAGTGATGGGCTTTATAGGCTCGGTCATAGGTGCCATTCTTGGGTCTCTTCTACAAGGCTACCTACCGGAATTGATGAAGGACTTTATCCCGATGACCCTCGATGTTGGCTTCTCATGGGCGGCCGTAGCGGAGGGAGTTGTTCTCGGGACAGTGATTTCAGTGCTTTTCGCGTTGATACCATTGCTGACGGTTAGGCATGTCTCACCACTTCGTGCCATCCGAGCGAGTTTTGAAGAGCAAGTGGCCTCCAAAGATAAACTTGTTTGGCTGGTAGGCGGACTGGTGATGCTGTTCGTATTTGCTTTTGCCTGGATACAGATCAAAAAACCATTGGATGCGCTGTTCTTTACCCTAGGACTGATCGTTGCTTTTGCTGTATTGGTAGGGTTATCCAAGCTGGTGATGGTGGCGGTTCGCAAGTACTTTCCCACAGAGTGGAGCTATGTATGGCGTCAGGGACTAGCCAACCTCTATCGCCCGCAAAACCAGACCTTGATATTGATTACCTCCATCGGGCTAGGTACGGCGTTGATCACCACCCTCTATTTGGTGCAGGATATCCTCGTTGATAAAGTATCCATTAGCGGATCAGGCGATCGACCTAATATGGTGCTCTTTGATATTCAGACCGACCAAAAGGATGAAATCAGCCAGCTGACCATCGACTATGAGATGCCGGTCATACAGGAAGTGCCGATTGTGACCATGAGATTATTGGAAGTTGAGGGCACGACACTCACGGATCTGAAGGCTGATTCTACCATCGATATGCCCAAGTGGGCGTTCAACCGAGAGTACCGCGTGACCTACAGGGATGAGTTGATTGATTCTGAAGAGATTTTCGAGGGTACCTGGCACGGAGATGTGGAGAACTCAAGTGACTCGGTATTGGTGTCCATATCCAAAGGATATGCAGAGAACCTCAACCTTAAGATCGGTGATGAAATGGTCTTCAATGTGCAAGGAGCAGTTATCCCTGCTCGGGTGGGTAGCTTCCGGGATATTGATTGGAACAGGGTACAGACCAACTTTCTGGTGGTCTTTCCAACGGGTGTGCTGGAAAAGGCCCCTCAGTTTCATGTGTTGATTACACGCACTGACAACAAAGAGCTCTCAGCGCGTTACCAGCAGGCGATTGTCAGGAGTTATCCCAATATCTCGATCGTCGATCTGGAGCTGATCCTTAAGACGCTGGACGACATTCTTGGTAAGGTAGCTTTTGTGATACGATTCATGGCCCTCTTTAGCATCGTCACAGGTCTACTCGTATTGATTGGTTCGGTGATTATCAGCAAATTCCAGCGTGTGCAGGAGAGCGTCCTTTTGCGAACTTTAGGTGCTGTGAAAAAGCAAATCTTTCAAATTACGGCGCTTGAATACTTGATCCTTGGTGCCCTGGCCTCTATGGCAGGTGTTTTCCTCTCATTGATTGGTAGCTGGATGTTGGCTATTTTCACTTTCGAGGCGCCATTTGTACCGACATTGCTACCAATGCTCGTGACCTTCGTGACGATCACGCTGCTCACTATGTTCATTGGGCTGTCCAATAGTAGGGGAATCGTGAGCAAGCCTCCATTGGAAATATTAAGAAACGAAACCTGATTTTTATGAAGCATGTAATTATTTCAGCACTAGCTGTGCTACTCTTCTTCACAGGACAAAGTGAAACCTTGGCCCAGTCGTCTGAGCTAAATGAGCAGGAAAAAGAGGTCATGGAAGTAGTATTCCGACTTTTCGAAGGAATGCGGCAAGGCGACAGCTCTATGGTAAGCTCCGTTTTCGTTGATGATGTGAGGATGTACACCGTCTTTGGTCCCGACAGGGACAACAAGTTTAATGTTGACAATGTCGATGGCTTTCTCAAGGCAGTCGGTACTCCACATAAGACCGTTTGGGATGAGCCGATCTGGGACTATACAGTTCAGATTGATGGTAATCTGGCCCATGTTTGGACGAAGTACGCTTTCTACGCAGGTGATAAGTTCAGCCACTGCGGAGTAGACGACTTTCAGTTTGTCAGGACATCTGAGGGTTGGAAGGCATTCTCGCTAGCCGATACGCGCCAGTATTCAGACTGTGATTTGCCAGCTCCTGACAAGATGGAACGTGGATTTTAAATTGCTCGAAACTTCTCTGCAGTATCTAAGACCTACGAAGTTTTCAAAACTTCGTAGGTCTTAGTCTTTGCGGCTATTATCTAGACATGTTGTAACTCATGATAGGTTAGATTACTAATCACTTCACCTTTTGAAAGCGAGTAATACACGAAGTGTTTGGAATTTTTCGGTTGGTATCCAAACCGATCTGTATCTATCCACTTACATTGTTTAATGATTTTGTATACACTATCATACCAATACCAGTTCTTTTTAGAAAATAGATCGACCGTCTTTTCGTTTCCATCTGACTGAATTGCAAGTTTAAGTACTGTTTCTAATTCTGATTTTTCTAGAATAATATCGACTGTCTTTTTTCTATCCCTGGAAGTCTTGCGGCCATAATTACGTGCAAAGAGGTAGTTTGAGTTTTTCACTCTTTCGTATGCCTTATCGAATACTTGCAAATCCCAACCCAACTGTTTTGACGTTCTAAGGATAGCCTTATGCATTAATTTAAGGAGGTAAGAATACCGTTCGTATTTATTCAACCGCCGGTATTGGTCAACATTCATAGTTGCATGGATTAAGCACACTGCACCAGCGAAGTGATAATCGTTTGTAGGTGATTGGTTATCAACCCATATACTTATTTTGGCTGTTTTAACCGGCTTATATCCATCTAGCGAATTGTGATAATAGTCAGCGATAAAATTGGACGCGAAGTTAAGATCACTTCTTTCTTGTTGAGATATGAGTAGTGTGATGGAAGGATAGATCGTGATGTCATTTAGAGGCCTCATTTTTAAGCAGTTGTGGGTTTTTAGACTTGACTAACTTATCTATCAAAATCACTCTTCCCAGATCACAGTCTCCTCGCGATCATACCATTTTTGTAGTTTATCCGAGTAGTGTTCCTCGATTTTGGGACGCTTGATCTTGAGCGTAGGTGTGAGAATCCCGTTATCCGTCGACCAGGCTTCTTTCACGATCACTATGCTGTAGACGCGTTCATAGTTGACCAGGTCCTTGTTGATCGAGGATATGGATAAAGACAGGGATTGCTCAACTTCTTCCCTGGGAGCGCTATTACCGATTTCTGATAAGACCACCAGCGCGATCGGCTGAGGCAGCTCACGCCCCACCAGACAGATCTGCTCAATGTTATTGTTCATGCCAAACTGCCACTCTATAGGGCCAGGCACGATGTACTCACCTTTGGCAGATTTGAAGGTATCTTTCACCCTACCGGTAATTTTGAGGAAGCCTTCATTGTCCAGCTCACCCATGTCCCCGGTATGGAGCCACCCGTCCTTGAGCACCTCTGCTGTCATTTCGGGCTCTTTGTAGTAGCCCATCATCAGCCAGGGCGCGCGCATGATCACCTCTCCATTTTGTGGATCGATTTTTAGCTCTACCCCATCATACAGCTGACCGACAGTGCCGGGTTTCACAGCACCTGCCATCATCACCGAGCAGACGGCTGAGTTCTCGGACATACCGTAAGCCTCGTGCAGATATAGCCCCAGGCTGTTGTAAAACTTATGAATTGAGCTGTGACAAGGTGCAGCCCCTGTGATGGCAAATTCCACTTCTGCCAGTCCCAGCCCGTCCAGTATTTTCTTTTTCACTTTTTTATTGATGATAGGAATCTTCAATAGCAGACTGAGTTTTTTCTCGGGCATTTTGGACAGCACACCCAGCTGAAACTTTGTCCAGATTCTGGGTACCCCAAAGAAAACGGTCGGTTTGGTGGCCTTGAGGTTGTCCAGAAAGGTCTCCAGTGATTCTGCAAATGAGATTGTTCCTCCGCAGTTGTAGTTGCCAACACCGATAATCGCACGCTCAGCGATATGGCACAGCGGCAAATAGGAGAAGTACCGGTGATGCTTCTTCGTGAGGTCCACAACTTTCCGGACTGCTACGCTTGAAGTGATGTAGGCCGAGTGATCAAGCATTACACCTTTGGGGCTACCTGTTGTGCCGGACGTGTACACGATGGTCCATAGGTCTTCAGGTTTGGGTATTTTTATTTCAGATATGGGCTCATGCTCAGAGATCAGATCGTGCCACTGCTCTATTCCTGCGTCGGGCCCTAGCGGAATAGAAATACATCGGACAGATTTGGGCACGCCATTCTGCATATGTTCCCAATCATCCAGTTTGCCAACAAACAGAAGTTTAGATTCACTATGCGTGAGTACATGATTGAGCTGCTCAGCGGTAAGATTGGGATAAAAAGGAACGGATACATGGCCACTCATGATGATGGCCAGATCTGCGATGATCCAATGCGCACAGTTTTTAGAAACCAGTGCGATATTGCTTTTTTCCGGTAGGCTCATGGCCTTAATAGCACCAGCCATACGGCGGGCTTCTTCTCCAGCCTCCTGCCACGAGTAGGTCTTCCACTGTCCGTGAGTGGCCTGCCTTAGAAAGGGCGCGTCCGGCATATGCTTTTCCCAATGATAAAAGCGTTCGAGATAGGTCAGATTGTCATCGGTAGGAGGCGGAATATGGCCAGGGGTCGTTTGGGTCTGTGTTTCCATCAAGCGGTTAAGTTGGTTGGCAGGTGAGAAGTTAGTAAAAAACTATTATTTGGGGAGCCTCTCAATCTAAGATCGAAATGCTTACTTTGAAGTGATGTCAAGAGCAAAAGTCATTATTGTAGGTGCGGGTTTGGCGGGATTAACTACCGCCAATGAACTCCAGAAGTTGGGGATTAGCTTCCGTGTTTTGGAGGCCAGAGGACGTGTGGGTGGTCGTACTTACACGGTTAATACAGAACATGTTGAAGAGCCGGTAGATCTTGGAGGTCAGTGGATAGGCCCTGGTCAGGATGAGATGTATAAACTGACAGAGCAGTTTGATTTGGAGTTGGTCGATCAAGATTCCGGAGGAAAGAAGATCATTGACTTTGATAAAAAGCTCAGAAACTATACGGGAACCATTCCCAGGCTTGGACCTCATATACTACTCGATCTGCAATGGACGATCAAGAAGCTTGATCGGCTAATGGCTAAAGTCGACTTAAACGCTCCTCAGTTTGGTCATGGAGCTAAGCGATGGGATGCGATGACAGTGGAGTCATGGAAGCTGGATAATGTTTGGTTTTCGGATACGAGAAAAATGTTTGACGTCATGGTCAATGCCGTCTTTGCTGCCGATCCGGCTGATCTATCCATGCTTCATTTCCTTTTTTATCTCAAGAGCGGTGGAGGCCTGGAAAATCTGATAGAGACAAAGGGAGGCGCTCAGGAATCCAGAATAGTAGGAGGGGCGCAGCAGTTTGCCCAACGGTTGTATGAAGAAGTATCCGAAAACGTAGAGCTCAATGCACCCGTTCTTCGCGTCGAGCAGTCTGAGAAAGGTGTATCCGTGTTTACACCACTGGGTACCTTCGAGGCTGACCGGGTCGTCATGACCATACCACCTTTCCTACTTAATAAAATCGGGTTTGAGCCTGAGCTTGCCACCTTACGCCAGCAAATGATTCAACGCTTCCCCATGGGAAGTGTCATCAAATGTATTGCCCTTTACCATGAGCCTTTTTGGAAAGAAAAAGGTTTTTGTGGTGAGGCTATTAGTGACAAAGGGCCCGTTCAGTTCATGTTTGATGATACACCGAAAAAAGAGATTCCCGGGGCGCTGGTTGGATTTATTACTGGCAATCAAGCCAGGAAATGGGGTCGTGTCGATATGAATGCACGCAAACGAGTAGTGCTCCAGCAGTTTGCCCGATACTTTGGAGAGCAAGCTTTGAAGCCCATTGACTATATCGACCAAGACTGGTCAGCTGAGGAATACAGTGCTGGTTGCTACGCTGGCTACTTCCCACCCAATGCCCTGACTGAGTTTGGTGAACTGCTAAGAAAGCCGGAGGGACTGATCCACTGGGCAGGTACCGAGACGGCCACATCTTGGAATGGATACATGGAGGGAGCTGTCCGTTCAGGCCAGCGAGTGGCTAGCGAACTGGCCGCTATTTACCACTGAGCCTTTAGTTCAACCATTCGAAAAGAGGTTCGTTAGACATTGATATTCACATTGTCTTTCTTTGCCATTCATTTTTCGTCATTGACCCATGTTCATCCATCAAGTAGCCCATTATCTCCCAGCCCGACGGATCAATAATGCTCATTTTGAAGCGATCAACGGCCTAACAAGCGACTGGATTACCGAACGTACAGGGATGTACGAGCGGCGCAGGGCAGCTGAGGAGGAAAACACCAATACGATGGCGATTGAGGTTACTAAAGCACTTCAAGCCAAAGTGGACTTGTCAGATGTGGATCTTATCATCGCAGGTTCATACACCTTTTATGACATGATTGTGACGCCAGCGCATGCCGTGCAGCGTTATCTACAATTGGATGGGATTCCGGTAGTAGGCATTACCTCGGCCTGCTCGTCTTTCCTCAATGCCGCTGAGATAGTTCAAGGCTACTTTGCAATGGGTAAGTCGACCAAGGCATTGGTGATCTTATCAGAACAAAACTCACTTTATCATAATGAGTCAGACCCCAAGGCAGGTCATCTCTGGGGTGATGGGGCTGTTGCTGTTCTCTTTACAAAAGAGCGGCATGGCGATCGCGACCTGACGGTGAGGGATGTGTCTAGCGCAGGAGCTGCCAATGTGAGCAAAGGTACAGAGGGTGTAATGCTAAAGCCGGCCCACGGAGGTATTGATATGCCACATGGCAAGGATGTCTTCATCAACGCCTGCAACTACATGGCTTCTCAGACCAAGGTGATCCTGGAGCGCAATGGAAAGACCATCGATGATCTTTCGTATCTGGTGCCTCACCAGGCCAACTTACGAATCTCCAAGAATGTGATGCAGACCCTCGGCCTTTCCGAGGAGCGTACCCTTTCCAATGTCCAATACCTGGGCAATACAGGAAGTGCGGGCTGTGCCATAGCGTTATCTGAGCATTGGGACAAGTATCAGCAGGGGGACTTGTTGGTCGTAGTGGTCTTCGGTGGTGGCTACAGCTATGGTGCTATGCTACTCACCATGGACTAAGGTTCTTTTACCTACAACTGTACAGGTTTGAAAAACTTAGTGTTCGTAAATCGAACACTATAAGGTCACTTACTTCTCTGAAAATCACGTAAGACATTATTTTTCAGGTACTTATGTTTTCTGGCATGGGAGTTGTAAAAAGTTGGGCAGCTTGTTTTACAACACTGAGCCCAAGGTCAAAACTCAATTTTTAAACAAGTCAATGATTTAGGAATAGTTATAGGTTAAAAACTCAAGAACTTAATAGTTTACGGTTGGTTAATGAAAAAAAGGAGGACAATTGTCCTCCTTTTTTCTTTTGGTACCAAAATGAATTTTAGCCTATTTCATCAAGGTTTACTTACGCCATTGCAGCGCTCATCTCTAATTCAGCCACGTTTATTGTGGGATCTGGGTCGCTTTCAGATTTCCTTGGCCGCCCTTTAAAAACAGTCTCAGGTTTGAAGCCATTCTTGTACTTCTTCTTACGGACTTTCCAGACTTTATAATTGTCTTTGTTGCCCATCTTGAATTGGAAGGCCATATGGTCTGAAGGACTCACCCATTCCAGGTTGGTCGAGTCATTATTTTTAGGATCGTTATCGATGTGGATCAGCATGGTCAGCTTGTCCGGCATCACATTGATGCAAAAAGCCCTGGCCACTTCTTTGTGGGGATATACCGTACATCGCTTGCTATCATCGTTGATCAGATCGAGGAAAAAGCATTTGCAGGTCTTGTTCCACCGTTGCTTCATGACTTTACCTTTGATCTTCATAAAGTTTTGACTGCCCTTGTGCCAGGTTTTGCGGTCTTTGCTTCTGATTTCTCCTCTGTTAGATACTTCGTAGTTAGAAAAATCTTCAATGGGCTTCCATACTTCCTCGATACGTTCTATTCTCTGCATTGACATTTTGCTTAGCTTTTGGTTGTTGGTTTTGTGTTAGCTCAGTATTAACACCTTTCAAAAGTAGAGATTAAGCCTATCCGTTTTTGGGAATTTCGATCAATGCCGCTATTCGCAATATGTATTGGATTAATCGCCCGACTAACCTCAAATACTGTTATTTTGGTCATTGAATAAGGACTAACAATATGATGAAGCTCCTGGGAGTATGCCTATCGCTGATAACGCTATTGGCATGCGAAACCAAGCCAACCTATATGGATTACACTGACTATCCGGCTCCCGTGGACGCCACCTTAGGCATGACCTATAGCACTACCGGCACTACCGTGAATGTTTGGGCACCAACTGCGGATCAACTCATCTTGAGGATATATGATCAGGGACTAGGCGGACAAGCCATAGAAGAGCACGACATGCAGCAAGGTCAGGACAGTCTTTGGTCATTGACCCTTTCCGGTGACTATCATGGCCGATACTACACAGTTCAGGCAAGTATTGACGGGCAGACTTTGGATGAGGTCGCAGAGCCATATGCCCGTGCTGTTGGGGCCAACGGTCGGCGGGCGATGATCGTCGACTTGGACAAGACCGATCCTGTTGGCTGGGCAGATGACAGCCGACCACCATTAGCTAGCGCAAATGACATTATCATTTATGAGCTACATGTGCGAGACATATCCATAGACGAGCAGTCAGGTATCACGCACAAGGGTAAGTTTCTCGGCCTATCGGAATCGGGTACCGTTGGTCCTGAGGGTGTGATGACTGGCCTGGATCATATAGCCGATCTAGGGGTCACTCACGTACACATACTGCCAGCTTTCGATTTCAGATCACTGGATGAGACTAAGCTTGGCAATGGAAAGTACAATTGGGGCTATGATCCGCAAAACTATAATGTACCTGAGGGATCCTACTCTACGGATCCTTCTGACGGTGCAGTGCGTATCCGCGAATTCAAGACCATGGTGAAGGCGCTGCATGACAAAGGCATTAGGGTGATCCTGGATGTAGTCTATAACCATACAGGAGCGACTGAGGGCTCCAACTTCAATCAGCTCGTCCCGGGCTACTACTACCGTCAAAATGACGAAGGGGGTTGGTCAGATGCAGCAGCTTGTGGTAACGAGACTGCTTCGGAGCGCGCAATGATGCGCAAGTTTATCATAGAGTCAGTGGCCTATTGGGCAGAGGAGTATCATATGGATGGCTTCCGATTTGATCTGATGGGCATCCACGATATTGAGACAATGAATGCCGTATCCGAAAGGCTTAAAGAGATTGACCCCAGCATTTTCATCTATGGAGAGGGTTGGACAGCAGGGGGTTCACCGCTTCCGGATAGCCTCCGCGCTCTTAAGGCCAATACGGCTGAGCTGGATGATATCGCGGTGTTTAATGATGAGCTGCGGGATGCGCTCAAAGGGCATTGGTATGAGGAAAAGGATCAGGGGTTTGTTTCCGGTAGGTCAGGTCGTGATGAAAGCGTCAAGTTTGGGATAGTGGCGGCCACAGAGCATCCAGATATCGTTTACGATAGTGTCAACTACTCCAAGTCGGCCTGGGCCGCTGAGCCGACCCAGACGATCAACTATGTCTCCTGCCATGACAATCATACGCTATGGGACAAGCTGGTATTGACAAATCCCGAGGCTACTGAGGAGGAGCTTATCAGAATGCATAAACTGGCTGAGACTGTAGTGTTGACCTCCCTGGGCATATCCTTCTTGCATGCCGGAGCGGACTTCCTTCGCACCAAGCAAGGTGTGGAGAATAGCTATGAGTCACCAGACTCCATCAACTTGATCGACTGGTCGCGTAAGGCGAAATATCAGGAAGTACACCAGTATTATAAGCAACTCATTCAACTTAGGAAGAACCATCCTGCATTCAGAATGCCGACTGCCCAGATGATCCGGGAGCATTTGTCTTTTATCGAAACAGATGAAGACAATCTTGTCGCTTTCACAATTAGCGACAATGCCAATGGCGATACCTGGTCTGAGATCATCATAATCCACAATGGAAGTAAAGAAGCCAAGTCCATTGATCTGCCGTCAGGAACCTGGACAGTAGTGCTTGAAGATCATAAGCTTGATGAAGGTGGCTTAAGAACTACTAAACAATCCCCTATCACAGTTGCCGGTATTTCTACTAGCATTCTGGTAAGGAAATAATAATCACCAAAGTAAACCGAGACTAACGTATGTTTTTCGATTTTTCCAATGCCCGTATGTCTTCTGTTGCTATTCATAAGATCGGGAATAAGGCAAATGAGGAGCCTCTGATACTCTCCAAGTCCAAGCTTGACCTGGAGGATGAAGACCTAAGGAAACTCCTCAAGGAATATTTCACCGGGGCGTTCAAGGAGGCCATGCAGTATCAATTTGCTCATCCGGCGGAGCTTGATTTGAATGAGATGTATCAGGTCACAGGTGCGATTTTAGAAGGTGAGACTGGTTTTTTTACAGGCTCATTGAGCATCGGCCAAATCTTATATGATCGTACTAATCATACCAATATCAAGTCCGGAGAGCTGTATGTGGTTCACTTTGAAGAGTGCGTGTTGGACGAAGAAGTGATAGACGCGATTGGCATCTTCAAATCCGAGAACAAAGAGACCTTTCTCAAAGTCTATCCAGGGGAAACGGGATTTGGTCTGGAAGCGGAGGAAGGAGTGAATATCAATAAACTGGATAAAGGAGCGATCATCTTTAACACCAATCAGGAGGATGGCTATGTCGTTTCGATTGTGGATCGTACCAACAAGAATCAGGAAGCGAAGTATTGGAAGGATGATTTTTTGAAAGTCAAGCCCCTGGAGGACGAATACTACACAACCAATCAGTACCTGGACATGGTCAAGAATTTTGCGGTAGAGGGGCATCCGGCAGATGACAAGTCAGAGCGGTTGGACCTCCTCAATCGTACCGTTGGCTACTTCAAAGAGAAAGAGACCTTCGATGAGGAGGAGTTTCAGGAGATTGTATTGCAGGCCCCTGAGACCCGCGAGGCATTTGATAACTATAAGAGCCACTATGCCAGTACCCATGAGATGGATGGCTTTCAGGATGAGTTTGAGATATCATCACCAGCTGTGAAGCAGGCCAAGCGGGGCATCCGCTCGGTCATCAAACTGGATAAGAATTTCCATCTCTATGTCCATGGCAAGCGCGAACTGATCGAGCGCGGCTATGACGCTGACAAAGGCATGAACTACTACAAGGTCTTTTTTGAGCACGAGCAATAAGGTTTTCCGATAGGTGACCTACCGGAAGACCTAATGAGAATCATTCAAACTTCAACGTCTCCGCAGGATTGAGACGGGCTGCTTTTAGCGACACATAACTTATGGTGACAGCAGTGAATCCGAGAGTAATAACCAGCCCTAGCGCGAATATCCACCAACTCAGGTCGATCCGGTAAGTATAATTATCTAGCCACAGTCCCATGGCCATATAGGCCACTGGTGCTGCTAAGACAAATGCGACCGAAACCAGGATGAAAAACCGGCCAGAAAATATGCCGATGATTTGACCATAACTCGCTCCCAGCACTTTGCGAACACCTATTTCCTTAGTCTTCTGAATGGCCAGGAAGGATACTAATCCATACAACCCGAGACAGCCGATAATGATCGCTACGATGCAAAACGCCCGGATGCTCTTGAACATGATATCTTCAACGATATAGCCTAGAAGCATGTAATCATCAAGCGCCTGGTACTTGAAGGTTCGACTTGGGAACACTTCTCTCCAGAGAACTTCCAGTTTTGGAAGGAGTGTAGACAGGTTGCCGCCAGCTACCTTGAGGTCAGCACCATTGACTCGAGATTTGTGAGAAAAGAGTATGCTTGGCCCTATGGCTTGAGAAAAACCCATCGTGTGGAAGTCTTTGAGTACGCCAATAATCGGACCAGTCACCCCATAGCACAGCAATCGTTTACCTATCGCCTCTTCCGGGCTGTTGACGTCTAATTGTTTGACGAGAGCTTCATTAACGATAAACACTGTGATAGAATCCCGGTATTCGTCTGGACGGAAGTTTCTTCCTGCTACCAATTGAAGGTCGAAATTGGGAATGTAGCGGTGATCGACAAATTTATTTTCTGTCTTCATATCACCTTTCTCCTCATGACCGACTTCTCTGAACGATGTGTTATATTTTCCGAAATCGAGTGGAGGCCCGGAGGCAATTGAAAAACTTGAAATCTCTGGCATGCTACTCAGACCATTAACAAGCCTGTCAATTTGCTCGGCATTTGGGGTATAGGTACTGACATGTAGGATGCCTTCTTTGTCAAACCCCAGATCTTTCTCCAGGAAGTAGTTCATCTGAACTGATATGACGATCGTACCGATGATCAATATTTGAGAGATGACAAACTGGATCACTACCAGCACTTGCCTAAGGTTTAGAGTTCCCTTGCTTTTCATACTAAATCTAATCCTAAGGGCCTCAACAGGACGAAATGAAGACAGCTTGATCGCTGGGTAAAGACCAGCTATCAGTGTGACCAGCAAGACTAGTAGAGTGCCGGCTATGAGCACAGACATATCCAGCTGCATATTGGCATGGACGATGGCCAGCAGGTTGTTCCAGCCATCGAGAATCAACTCCGCCATCCATAGTGCAATCAAAAACGCGATACTTGTGAGGACAGCAGTCTCCAGTAGAAACTGAACAATAATACCAGACCGACTGCCTCCAAGTACTTTTTTAATACCGACTTCTTTGGCACGGTTCACAGACTGAGCAGTCTGGAGATTGATAAAGTTGATACATGCTGAGAGCAGTATGAAGATACCTACCGCAATAAATCCGATTTCCATAGGTGCCGGAGTGGTATAGTTACCCGCGTAACCCCAGGTCGAGGTGTTATGCAACTCTTTAAGGTTGAGTAGGCTGTAACTGACTATCGATGCATCTTCGGGCGTGCGGTATTTTTCAACCAATGCTGGAAACCGTGACTCGATATTTTCAGGTGTCTGGCCTTCTCCGAGAACAGCGAATGTCATTCCTGCCGAAATGTTCCCCCAGTTGTCCCTGTCCCAGGGATTGAGCTTGTAGTAGATTTCGTCGGAGACCAGAATATGGAATGGAAAGTTGGAGTTGCTCGGTGGTGAATCGATAATACCCGTGATAAACAACCTGTACTCTTCATAAAGTTGGATTTCTTTGCCGATGAGATCTAGCTCCCTACCTACAAAGTCGGGGTAGTACTTCTCTACCAGATAGGACGATAGCACAATACTACTCTGGTCATCCAATGCGCGCTGAGGATGACCAGCGAGGAAGTCATATTCCAGATATCTCAAAAAGAGGCTATCGACAAAGAATACGTTACGCTGTTCCTCAAATGTCCTCTCATCAGGAGTAGATGGGTGAATGCTCACTAGTGCATTGGAAGGGCCAAAGGTCTGAATGACAGCTTCCAGATCAGGCATTTCATTGCGCATGGCGGTACCCAACATAGATTCCGTATTGCCATCCTGCATGAGACGATTGGGATACTGCTTGGTGACATTGACACGAAAAATCTGATCAGCTTTAGGTTGATGTGTATCAAAAGTATGCTCATACTTTAGGTACACATACAGGAAAAGACAGCTGGTCAAGCCCAGACTTAGTCCGAGGATATTGATGACCGAATTTATCCTGTTCTTCCAGAGGTTTCTGAGGATGGATTTGAATATAGTCGTTCTCATTTTAGAAGCATTTGGCACCTATATGTCCAAAAGCCTGCCAGGAAATATAAATATAAGTAAACCAGTGAGTTAGCGACATTTTAGCGCAGTATTTTGCCAATTGTGATCGAAATGGAACGGTAGACTGTTCCACCTTGGAACACCCGAATGCGTATATTACGCCATGCAAATTGTGGCCATTGATGATGATCCGTTGATCTGCCATACCCTAAAGATGGTGCTGGAAGAGGAGTATGGCGAGATACTTACACTTGATCATCCCTCAAAGCTCGAGTTTTCCGAATTGAAGGTTAATCCCGAGGTTCTATTGCTGGATTTGAACTTTGCCATTGGACGGTCTGATGGTGCCGAAGGATTGGTATGGATCAGTCGAATACTCGAGCGATATCCGGAGGTTTCGATCATTATTCTCACAGCGCACGGAGCGCTCGACTTAGCGGTAAAAGCGGTCAAACGTGGTGCGTTTGATTTCCTGGAGAAGCCATTTATCAATGAAAAACTAGTGGCCACTGTTAATGCAGCTCAACAGCTCTCTGCTTCGAAGCAAGCATTGCGCGATAGCACCTCTCACAACAAACAACTACTTGAGCATTATCACAAGCCAACTGACACTGTGTTGGGCACATCTACAGTAATGAAAAAGACCTGGACGATGGCAAGCAAGGTGGCGACAACAGACGCCTCAGTATTGATTACAGGGGATCATGGTACTGGCAAAGAGGTGATGGCGAAGTGGATACACCACCATTCCAATCGATCCAGTGAGCCATTTATACATGTGGACTTAGCCGCCTTGCCAGCCAGTCTCTTCGAGTCGAGCCTTTTCGGGTACGAGTCTGGGGCATTTACTGATGCAAGACAAAGCAAGGTTGGGTTGATAGAGCTAGCCAATATGGGCACCCTGTTTTTGGATGAAATAGGTGAGATACCAATCGAGCTGCAAGTCAAGCTGCTCTCGGTATTGCAAAAGCAGGAAGTACAGCCCATAGGGTCGCGAGACTCAAGGGCAGTGGACATCAGGCTCATTGTTGCGACTGGACGTGACTTAGAAGCTCTGGTGAATGAAGGCAGCTTCAGGGCAGATTTGCTTTATCGCATCAATACCGTGGCGATTGATCTGCCGCCTATAAGGTCTCGTCTGTCAGATATTGGGCTCTTTGTACATCATTTTATGGATCGGTACAACCGGAAATACAACAAGCAGACGACCATAGACTCGAAACAATTAGCGTTGCTGGAAAGCTACGATTGGCCTGGGAATGTGCGACAATTGGAGAATAGTATAGAACGTGCGATCATCATGAACGATGGCCTACTGTTGGCAGAAGATATCACTCCAACAGATCGAAAGCCGGAAAAGACCGACGATCTATATGCTGTGGAAAAGCAGAAGATCGAAGAGGTGATTCACAGGTTCGAAGGTAATATGTCCAAAGCTGCCAAGGAGCTGGGTATTGGTAGAAATACCCTTTATCGAAAAATCAGGAAGTATGGGATT
This sequence comes from Cyclobacteriaceae bacterium, assembly GCA_965229505.1. GTDB lineage: Bacteria > Bacteroidota > Bacteroidia > Cytophagales > Cyclobacteriaceae > UBA6059. Next base: position 1,380,765 of record OZ245881.1, on the reverse strand, counting down.
TAGCCGATACGACTTGGGTATTTATATCAGGGTGATCATCCTCTTCGCGCTGATCATGGCTGCAAATGTCACCTACTTCACCACTGACTTTGTGGTGACGCCTATCATGTTTGGGCTGCTCGCTATCATCTCCACGGTAGAGTTGATTTGGAGGCTAAAGAGACTGGAACGTGCCTGGTCAAGGTTTCTGACCTCTATGGCGCACCATGATTTTAGTCGCTCCTATCGGGAATTTGGAGAATTTGAGGAACTCAAAGAGGCCTTTGATCTTATCACCAGGAGTTTTGAGCAACTCAACACCCAGATTGCTGCAGACTATCAGTTGCTCAAGACAGTGTATCAGCATGTGAAAATCGGGCTGATCTGCTACAAACCCTCTGGTGAGGTGATCATTTCTAACAGGTCCGTCCTTAAGCTACTCCAGTTGTCTCACCTCTCAAGCATCCATGACCTTGCTAACGATTATCCTGCCCTCTATAAGGTACTGGCTGGTAGCGATGAAATAAAAGGAGAAGTGATCGCAGACCAAAGACTAAAAAAGCTATTGATCCGGACCGAGCCTTTTGCGCTCAAAGGTGAGCCGTATAAATTGGCTTCTATATACAACCTCACGTCCACCTTGGAGCTTAATGAGTTGGAGAGCTACCAGAGGCTATTGCGTGTACTCACTCATGAGATTATGAACTCATCTGCCCCGATATTGTCCTTAATTCAGGTGGTTAATCAAAAGCTGCTAGATGAAGATAAGGTGAGGTCTTTGAGCGATAAAGATCAGAGAAACATTGCCATCAGTTTGCGAGGTATTGAGGGGCGAACTTCAGGCATGCTCAGCTTTGTCAATGCTTACCGAATGGTAAATAGGGAGATTTCTCCAAACAAGAAACGCATGCCACTCGCTGATTTTAAAGATAGCCTTGAAGGCCAGATAGCTGGCTTGAAACAGCAATATCCATCAACCAAAGTAGAGTTAGTATTGACTAGAGAAGAAGATGCGCTTATCGATCCCGACCTGATGAACCAGGTACTAGTTAATCTGGCCAAGAATGCCCTGGAGGCAACTTCTGATAAAAAAGATGCTTATATATCTATTGAGATTTCAGGACAGGATCGGGAGCTGATCATTGCGGTAGCGGATAATGGAGATGGGGTAAGCACGGAAATGGAAGGCGATATTTTTGTCCCCTTTTTTACTACTAAGAAGGAGGGAACCGGCGTGGGGCTGGCTTTATCCAGGAAGATTGTAAGAGCCCATCATGGCCAGTTGACCTACAATAGAAATGATGGACTTACGAAGTTTGAGATTCGGGTTTCTGACGCTTTTCATTAGGTGCATACTTCTTGGGCGCATATAGGAACCCGAAAGCTTCAGCCCCCTCTTTGCTGTGCTTCTCATGGTGGATGTAGTGGGCATGCATGATCCTTTTCATGTATGGATGCTCCGCTTTGAACTTGATTTTTATCCTGCGATGGACAATGATGTCGTGAAAGATAAAGTAGAAGATTCCGTATCCGAGAATGCCAAAGCCAACGAACTTCAGCCACCCAATTTGCGGTAGCTCGAAACCTAATACGATCAGCAGCACCGAGGGAATACTGAAGACTAGCGCGAAGAGGTCATTGCGCTCCAGGGGATGGGGGTGGACAGTATGATGCGACCTGTGCCAGGACCAAAGTATGCCGTGCATGATATACTTATGCGTAAACCAGGCTACTCCCTCCATAAAAAAGAAGGTGCCGATCACAATTGCCGTGTTCAGAAGCCAGTGCATTAGTGCAAATTTAGAATATTAGTAGGTCAACAAGGTGTTTTTCACTTCTTCCATGAGCCACATAGGCGTAGATGTCGCTCCGCAGATTCCTATCGAATGATTGGCACCAAACCAAGCTCGATCCAATTGATTAGCACTTGAGATGAAGTGGGTATTTGGGTTGTTCTGCTTGCAGATATTGTACAATACTTTTCCATTAGAGGATTTCGTACCCGAAACGAAAATGATACCGTCAAACTGCTGCGAAAAATCTCTAAGCTGCTTGTCTCTATTACTCACCTGTCGACAAATGGTATCATTGGAGTTGACGGCAATGCCGGCATTTCTCAGTACCTCTGTTATTTCGTAAAACTTATCAGTACTCTTGGTGGTCTGGCTGTAGAGTGTAATGTTGCGTGGCATGGTCTCAAGGTCCAGTTCTTCCAGATCCTGGAACACCACAGCCTCATTACTGGTTTGTCCTAAGAGTCCGACGACCTCCGCATGGCCATGCTTACCATAAATGTAGATATGGTCATCTCTGTCATATGAGTTCTTGATCCTGTTTTGGAGCTTGAGCACCACCGGACATGACGCATCAATCAGTTCAAGATCATTGGCCATAGCCAGTTCATAAGTGGAGGGGGGTTCGCCATGAGCCCTGATGAGCACCTTGGCTCCTTTGACCATCTTAAGTTCATCGTGATTGATGATACGCAGACCTAGCTGCTCCAGGCGTCTCACCTCTTCATCATTGTGTACTATGTCTCCAAGACAGTAAAGAAGACCCTCTTCTTTGAGTATCTCTTCGGCCATTTCGATGGCATATACCACGCCAAAGCAAAAGCCGGAATTGGGGTCGATAGATACCTTAAGATTCAACATACCCTGAAAACACGTTGCTATCAATTATGTTTTACCGCTAGCTTAATTTTGAAATATTCGTAGAAGGAAATATTCATGAGGAGCAGGAGCATGCCATAGATGGAGTCCTCTATCGGAATGGTGAACAGTCGGATACCGAGGTTTTCTTCATCGTTGTACCATACGATGGGAGCCTCCAGCCAGCTACCTGTTAATACGCCATTGACAATGAAGAAGGGAATAAGATGAATGAGATAAGCGATGTAGAAGTCACCCATGTAAGCCTTGTCTATATAGGCATGGATGGCGAGCATGACTCCTGTGAAGAAGAAAGCCCAAAAAGTATAATCCTTTTCGAAATGGATGAAGCTAAGTATTATTAGTGCTATCGCCAGCAAAAAGGAAATGATTCTTGGAGATTGACCCATCAGACCTCTTTGGAGAAAATAGAGCACACATTCGTAAATGAAAACGCTCGCAAATGGCACTATAATGAAGAACAACCACTCTTCAATAGGCATATGACCAATAAACCAACCGACGAGATAATCCTGATTAAATCCCCAAACACCTCGCTGAGTAAATATTTCATCCCAGATTAGGAAAAAGGCTGCTGTGATTATTAGCCCAGGAAACAAAGCCTTCCACTTTGTGGCGTACTTCAGCCGTCGTTCAAATGATTGCGCTAGCGGATAAGCCAGGCTGAGTAACAGAACATACAGGTAGACGGGCATCTCAGAGATAATTGAGCCTGTGCATGAAGTAGGATCTACCGAGCAATATCATTTTCTTAAAGTCCGGAATGCGGATACGTTCGCTTAGGATTTTCGAAGAAGGCAGATTCTGGATTTTGTTAAACAACTTGATGTAGTAGATGTAGGCGAGATAAACACCCATTTTTGCGCCCTTGGGCAGTTGCTTAATACCGACAAGCGCTGCTTCAAAGTCCGCACTAATATCTTTCTCAATGGCCGCTTTGTCAGCTTCCGAGAAATTTTTAAAATCAACACCGGGAAAATAGATTCTTCCTCGGTCATCAAAGTCACTTTTGATGTCTCTCAGGAAGTTCACCTTCTGAAAAGCTGCGCCAAGACGCCTGGCCATTGGTTTAAGCCGCTGATACTCTGCATCGTCACCTTCACAGAAGACCCTGAGGCACATCAGCCCAACTACCTCTGCCGATCCGTAGATATACTTCTCGTAGCTTTGTTGGTCATAGTCTTGTTCAGTGAGGTCCATCTCCATGCTGTACAAAAAGGCAGCTATCAACTCCCTATCTATATTATACTGATTCACAGCTAACTGAAAGGAATGCAGTACTGGGTTTAAGCTTATTTGCTCATCGATAGATTGATAAGTCTCGGCTGTAAATCGATCGAGAAGTTCCTTCTTATCGTGATCGTGGAAAGTATCTACTATCTCATCAGCATATCTGACAAAGCCATAAATAGCATAAATCGGGAAGTGAAACTTACGATCCAATGTCTTGATACCCAGTGAAAAAGATGTGCTATAATGCTGAGTGATCAGTTTGCTGCATTTCAATGCAGTTTCATTATACAACTCGACGTGACTTTTCAGGGACATACTATACAGGGTATCTCTTAGCAGAAATATAAAAGCTACACAAAAGACAATTTAAGTGGAATTTTGTTTGGGCCAGCGTGTAAATTGATTGAATAACTTTTATCGAAGAGACTTCAAAGGTTGTTTAGTCAAGACAAGATCGGTGATCAATGTGAGCTAGTCGTGGTATCTACCTGAGCTTATGAAAGAGGAATAGTCATTTCATGAAACCAAGTGGTCAGCTGTTCTTCTGACAAGTTACCTTCCGCCAATTGAGTGATCGTTAGAAACACGTCTGTTTCACTGGCAGTGATATAGTGGTTGTTTAAGAGCAGAAAAGTCACTGCTGTCACGAAACCTGTTCGCTTGTTTCCATCATTAAAAGGATGGTTTCTGGTAATGCCAAAGGCGTATGCAGCGGCACACCGATACAACTCAGCACCTTCGTAGACCGATAGGTTTTGTGGTCGTGAAAGTGCCGATTCGAGCAAGCCCTCGTCTCTTATGCCTGACATTCCACCATGTAGTGTGAGTTGTTCGTGGTGTATGGCGATGACGGCTTTTTTGCTGATCCACCGGAAGCTCACTTTGCCAGCTTCTTTAGCGCATTACGATAGTCACCCATAACTTTTCTAGCATGCGTCATCTCTTCATCAAATTCAGGGTCATAGGCTGTGATTTCTACACCATTTGGTGTTTCAATGAAAGTAACTGTATCCCCTTTACCTACTTTAAGCTTTGACAGTATTTCTTTAGGTAGAATTATGCCACTAGAGGAGCCAATGGTTGTAACTTTTGCTTTGGTCATATCATAATCATTGTAATACGATGTAATTATAACGATTATTATAATAAAGTGTTGGCCGATGTAGCTATCTAACCAAAATCCTTCATTACCTCTTTCGCCACTACATGACCTGAGATCAGTGATGGAGGCACGCCAGGTCCTGGTACTGTCAGTTGACCCGTGAAGTAGAGATTGTCAAGGTGTTTGTTCTTAAGGCTTGGCTTTAGAATGGCCGTCTGCATTAAGGTATTGGCCAGGCCATAGGCATTGCCTTTGAAGGCATGATAGTCGTTTTTAAAATCACTATGCGCATAGCTTCGTTTGTAGATGACATTTTCCCTTATCTTCTGCCCAGTGAGTTTTTCTAGCCGATCCATCATCACATTGTAGTACTCTTCGCGCGTAGCTTCCTCGTCTCCAAGATCAGGCGCCACCGGCATCAACAAAAACAAGTTTTCACAACCCTCAGGGGCTACAGTGTCATCAGTTTGAGAAGGGACGGAAACATAAAATAGTGGTTTTGACGGCCACTTTGGATCAGTATAGATTTCGTGAGCATGTGAACCAAAGTCTTCATCGAAGAAGAGATTGTGATGACGAAGTTTTTTTAGGCGTTTATTAACGCCGAGATAGAAGATAAGTGATGAAGGTGCCATCACGCGCTTATCCCAATATTCATCAGAATAGTTTCTCACCTCTTTGTCCAGGACATGCTGGTCAATGTGATGGTAATCAGCGCCTGCTACAATTACATCTGCCTCAAAGGCTTTATTGATGGTTTGAATACTAGAGACTTTTCTTCCGGAGTACTGCAACTTAACGACTTCTTGATCATAATGGAATGTCACGCCTTTCTCTTCCGCAAGTTTGACCATTCCTTCGATGATCTTATGCATTCCGCCTTTAGGGTACCAAGTCCCCAATGACATATCAGCATAGTTCATCAGGCTGTAAAGTGCAGGCGTGTTTTCAGGTATTGCACCCAAAAAAAGCACCGGAAATTCAACTAGCTTCAAAAGCTGAGGATGAGTGAAAAACTTACGAACATGCTTAGCCATGGACTGGAATACATCCATTTTAATGACCCCATAAAGCAGCCGAGGCTCAGCGAACTCCAGCAGCGATCGACTTGGCTTATAGACAAGGTCGTTGATGCCTACCTCATATTTATATTTGGCCTGCTCGAGGAATGCCTTGAGTCTAGCGCCGCTACCCTGCTCATAGGATTCAAATAGCGCCTCTAGTTCTATCATTTTGGCAGGAATATCGACGAACTCCTTCTCACCAAATATGACAGCATAAGAGGGATCTAGTCTGATCAACTCATAATAGTCGTCAACCTTTTTTCCGAAATTAGCGAAGTATCTTTCGAAAACATCGGGCATCCAATACCAGGATGGTCCCATATCGAAAGTAAACCCGTCTACTTGAAATTGCCTTGCCCTACCACCTGGCGAATCATTTTTCTCCAAAAGAAAAACCTCGTGACCTTGGTCAGCGAGGTGAGTAGCAGTGGATAAACCGGCAAAGCCTGATCCTATGACACAGACTTTCAGTTTAGTCATGTCTTAATTCTTGTATGCGTACGTCTTAAGGTGAGCCTTGAGCTCTTTGCGCGCAATATGAATTCTATTCTTAACAGTTCCTATCGGAATCACTAACTTCTCTGCAATTTCATGATACTTGAAACCTCTGAAATGCATAAGAAAAGGCTTCTTGTAAGTGTCTTGAAGTACCTCCAGCGCACCGTCAATATCCTCCATTGTGAAATTGCTATAAGCCAAGTTTTGAATGGTACTGCCAGAAGAATTGATATAATGTAGATTGTCAGTCGTATCTATAAAGGTATTACGACGCATCATTCGCTGATAGTTGGTAATGAAGGTGTTCTTCATGATAGTATACAACCATGCTTTGAGATTGGTGCCGTCAGCAAACTTCTCACGATTAGTATACGCTTTTAGCATAGTCTCCTGAAGAAGGTCATTGGCGTCTTCATTGTCTCGCGTCAGTTTCAAAGCGAAAGGCTTCAAGCTGGGGGACATTTGATCTAATCGGTAACTAAATTCCATTGCTGTCATAACTCTTTCTATTTTTGTTGAATCAAATGTACGTCATCATTAAACAAAAGACAAATATTTGTTTATCTATTTGATAAAAAGGTTAAACAAAAAAGAGTTATTCCAAAAGCTTTAACACGAAAAAGCCCTCTGAAATTAATTTCAGAGGGCTTTTTCTCAATTATGAGGCGATAGGTTTTGTTTATATTTAGTTAAACATACTCCATGCTGTTTTCTTCTACAAATTCTATTAGTTCTTCAAGCCTGTTAAAGATCAGAACATTGTCAGGCAGTCTTATGTCTTGCCCTACGACCTGATAGCCAGTGAGTAGTATCATAGCATCACTAAACTTCTCAGCTAGCGTGTCTACGTAATTTTGAACCTCGGCAGGACCGGGAGCTGAAGTCAGTACTGTCAGTAGGTAGTCGGGTTTGTGAATTTTATAGACCTCTTCCAGATCATGCAGGGGTAGCGATTGACCTAAGTATATAGTGCGGTTCTGCCTTGTTTTGATCAAGAAGTCGGAGAAAAGAAGACTTAATTCATGCAACTCACCTTCCGGTAGGTAAAGCACATATTTTTTTGACTTCTCATGGATGGAGACAAACTGACCGTCGATCGCCACGATTAGCTTTTGCCTAACCAGATTAGAAATGAAATGCTCTTGTGCCGGATTAATTGCTCCTGTCTGCCAGAGTATACCAATCCTTGAAAGGAATGGATAAACGATGTTGATCATGCTCTTCTCAAATCCGATCTTAAGAATATTGGTCGACATGATCTTTTCAAACCTGTCCTCGTCCAGATCCACCATGGATAACACCAATGCGTGAATCTGATCCGGGTATTTCAGATTTTTTTCTGTGATTTGAAGTACGGCATCTGTCATCTCAGCGACCGACATTTCGGCGATCTTGGAGATTTTATAACCATTGTCCTTCAATAATGCGACGTTAAGTACTAAGCGTAAATCACGATCATCGTAGTAACGAATATTCGTATCAGTCCTTTTGGGATTGATAAAAGCATAGCGCTGCTCCCATATCCTGATCGTATGTGCTTTGATACCTGATAAATGTTCTAGATCTTTTATGGAGTAATTGCTCACAGCTCTTTCTTTTTTTAAAACCCTTTTACTCGTATGACATGTAACATGAACTTAAACTCCGGGTGAATCAAATTGTTCTTAGAATGTTCAGCACGGCGAAAAAAATCAATTGAGCAATTGCTAAATAGAGTGCTGCACTATTTTTTCGATTCTCTACACTAGTATAAACTGTGTGAAGAAGTAGAGCGCTCACAAACCATCCAATATAGTTTTGGATTGGGATACCGGCTCCCGACCAAGTCCAATAGTCGAATGTAATCGCTACTGGTTCGATCAGTAAATCCATGAGCACCATGAGGGTTGCCCCGAGCACAATTTGAAAGACTCGCACACTGGTTATCCTTTTCGCGATAGCGCTGGTGTAGTAGATCATCATCAGCCAGTTGACACCTATCATGAGCGGAGTGTTCCATAGCTTGAAGCCTAGCGTCTCACCGTAAGTATAGTCCCCGAAAATATGACCTGTATTGACTCCTGCCACCTCTATAAGGTATCCCAATAGCCCCACAATGATGCTGAGTAGTGCGAATTGATTGTTCCAACTGGGGTGGAGCCAAAGTAGTAGTCCCAGTGAAATCAGCAGGTTGAATGGGGTTAGCCATTGGAAGAGGGCTTGTGTTGCTTCAATGCTAAAACCAGCAATCCCCACCAGGTGCAGGACAATGAATATCCAACCAACTATTTGCTCTTTTGATTTCTTCATACAGAACTCACCCGTAACTTTGAACGCAAAACAAAGTTTGCGATGATCCTATATAATGTAACTGTAAATATTGAAAAAGATGTGGAATCGGAGTGGCTCAACTGGATGCGTGAAGAGCATATCCCTGCCGTGCTTGATACGGGCCTTTTCAAGCACAACAAGATATTCAGGCTACTGAATGAGACGGAAAATGACGACACGACCTACTCTATCCAATATTTTGCAGAGAGCATGGATCACGTGGAGGTGTATCTCGACAAGTTTGCGCCGGATCTTGTGAAAGAGCACATGGATCGCTACAAGTATAAGCATGTAGCTTTCCGTACCGTAATGGAAGAAGTCGTTTAGAAGTCGAGGTGACAGTTGATCCACCCCTTATCTAAAGACGCGCCGTACTTTTCATAGAAGCCGATGGCAGGCTCGTTCCAATCCAGCACCTGCCACATCACCCCCGTGCAATTAGTTGCTCGTGCTTCCTCTACAATCTGGTCCAGAAGTGCCAGACCCAGGCCGCTACCACGGGCCTTCCTGGTCACGATTAGGTCTTCCAGATAGAGGCGTTTGCCTTTCCAGGTGGAGTATCGCGTGTAGTAAATCGCCGTGCCCACTATATCCTCATTTTCCTCCGCTACAAAGAAGCCAAAAATCGGATGCTTACCAAACGCATCAATTTTCACCTGTTCCAAGGTGGTGGTGATCTGATCCTCGGCCTTTTCGTAGATCGCTAACTCTCTTACCAGTTCAAAAACAGCTACTAAATCCTCTTCTTTACCTTTTCTGATTGTCATGATCACATATTCTTTTGCACCATCGGAGGGATGATACCCATGTTGTACCAGGCGAAGGAGTACATATCGGCAGTGAGTTGGATACGTTTTTCCATTGACATACCTGCACCGTGACCCGCGTTAGTTTCTATCCTTATCAGCAATGGACTTTGGTTGTTCGCGCGCTTCTCTTGCAAGGTCGCGGCATATTTGAACGAATGCGCCGGAACTACCCGATCGTCATGATCGGCAGTTGTCACCATTACTGCTGGATACTCCGCAGTTTCACTTATGTTGTGGATGGGAGAGTAGCTATAGAGATACTCAAACATCTCCCTGGAGTCCTCGGATGTGCCATAGTCAGTAGCCCATGCCCTGCCTACCGTAAAATATTGATAGCGCAACATATCCATCACTCCCACCATGGGAAAGGCCACACTAGCCAGCTCAGGTCGCATATTGATGGTCGCTCCCACGAGCAAACCGCCATTTGATCCACCCTGCAGCGCCAGGTACTCGCTGGAAGTATACCCTTCACTGATGAGATATTCCCCAGCCGCAATAAAATCATTGAAAACGTTCAGTTTCTTCTGCTTTGTGCCGGCCTCATGCCACTCCTCTCCGTATTCACCACCACCCCTGATATTAGGCATAGCGAATACACCACCATTCTCCAGCCATGCAATGCGTGAAGCACTAAAAGATGGGCGCAGGCTGATATTAAATCCGCCATAGCTGTAGAGCCAAGTTGGGTTCTTGCCATTCAATTCCAGCTCTTTCTTATGGACAATGAACATCGGTACTTTAGTACCATCCTGTGAAGTATAGAAGATCTGCTTCGTCTCATATTGGTCAGGATCAAAGTCGATTTCAGGCCGTCTCCATAGTGTAGATTCACCTACCGGAATATCGTACTTGTATATTGAGGCAGGTTCGGTAAAGGAGGTGAAGGTATAATAGAACTCCTCCTCGTCAGGAGCAGCATCAAAGCCATAGACCGTACCTATTGCCGGTAGGGCGACCTCTTTTTCGAAGGTGCCATCCAGCGCATACTGCTCACTGGCGGTCTTTGCATCTACCAGGTAGCTCGCCATAATTTTATTGCCGGCGATCGCTGCACTAAGTACTTGTTCCTTTTCAGGAATGAGTGTCTGCCAATCGCCAGGAGTCGGATAGTCAAGGGATACTGAGACCAAGCGATTATTAGAAGCTTTGTAGTTGGTCTCTATCAGTAGCTCATCACCGTTGGTGCCGATCACTTTATGATCATTGTCAAAATTATCTACGAGTGTGATAAACTGGCTGCCCTGGCTGCCAAGGTCTTTGATATATAGTGCATTGCCACTAGTGCTTTCCGCGGAGTAGATGACGAGATATTGATCATCTTTGGTCACATCTGCCGAAAATCGATTTTCAGGGTTATCCGGATTACTGTAAATCAGCTCGTCCTCAGATTGATCAGTACCTACTGTATGGTAGTAAATCTTGCCAAATTGTGTTGTACCCTTGAGTGCGTCATCAGCATCTGGTTCGTCAAACCCCTGATAGTAAAAGCCATCCTGATACCACGAAATGCCGCTGAACTTGACCCACTTCAAATGATCTGAGAGTCGCTGGCCAGTCTTGGCATCCATCACAAATATCTCACGCCAGTCCGAACCAGCAATGGAGATCGAGTAGGCGGCCATATCACCTTCTTCATTGAAGCTTAGGGTAGAAAGGGCCGTGGTGCCGTCTTCTGAGAAAGTGTTGGGATCTATAAAGACCTCAGGCTCTTTTTCCAGATCCGTTGTGCGATAGATGACTGATTGATTTTGGAGACCATCATTCTTGCGGTAGTAATAATAGTCTCCGGACTTATCTGGAGCCGTGATCTTCTCATAGTTTTCGAGCTTCATGAGTCGATTAGCGACTTCTTGTCGGAAGTCAATAGCCGAGAGGTAACCCTGCGTCACCTTGTTTTGAGCGGCCACCCAGGCTCCCGTTTCCTCGCTTCGATCATCTTCCAGCCATCTGTATGGATCAGGGACGGATTGGCCGAAGTAGGTGTCGATGGTATCGACTTTGTTCGTTATAGGATAGGTGAGGTTACTGCTTTCTGTGGTTGTGCTTTGATCTCCGCACGAGCAAAGTAGTGCCAGGCAAATAAGGACAAGGAGTTGTTTCATGGTCATTCGGTTTGAAGACCATGAATATACTACATCTCGATTATTTTACGATTTTATCAAAGCCAGTGTAAGGCTTCAATACTTCAGGTACGATGATGCCATCTGGCTGTTGGTTGTTTTCCAACAGTGCTGCTAATATTCGCGGTAGCGCTAGGGCGGATCCATTGAGGGTATGAAGTAGCTGCTTCTTATTGTCTTTGTCTTTGAAACGTAGCTTTAGTCGATTGGACTGATAGGTTTCAAAGTTGCTGACGGAGCTGCACTCCAGCCACTTTTCCTGAGCTGCAGAATAGACCTCAAAGTCATATGTAATTGCTGAGGTGAAGCCCAGGTCTCCACCGCATAATCTTAGTATGCGATAAGGAAGATTCAGTTTTTTGAGCAGACCTTCTACATGATCACACATCTCCTGAAGGGCTGTATAGGAATTATCCGGATGTTGGATTTGAACAATTTCTACCTTGTCGAATTGATGCAGGCGATTGAGTCCTCTCACATGGGCGCCCCATGACCCAGCTTCCCGCCGAAAACATGGCGTGTGAGCTACATTCTTAATCGGCAACTGACTTTCATCGAGGATGACGTCCCTATACATATTGGTGATGGGCACCTCGGCCGTAGGTATCAGGTAAAGATCGTCCGCGGTGGCATGGTACATCTGACCTTCCTTATCAGGAAGCTGACCCGTGCCATAGCCGGAGGCCTCATTGATGACGATAGGAGGCTGTACTTCAAAATAACCGGCAGAGATGGCCTCATCCAAAAAGAAGTTGATCAATGCGCGCTGCATCCGGGCGCCCTGACCTTTGTAAAATGGGAATCCAGCTCCGGTGACTTTGACCCCCATCTCGAAATCCACAATATCATAATCTTTGATCAACTCCCAATGTGGCTGGCTGCCAGCTGGTAATTCCGGTAGGTGATCTACCGTAAACGTGGTAATGTTATCGTCTTCATTTTTCCCAGAAGGAACGAGCTCATTGGGGACGTTGGGGATATTGTATAGTAGTGCCTGTAGCTCTTGCTCAATACTAGACAACTGCTCAGATAGTTCCTTAGAGGTAGATTTCAACTCAGATGTTTTGGCTTTAATGCCCTCAGCTTCATCACGCTTGCCCTCTTTCATCAGCATGCCGATCTGCTTGGCCAGCGTGTTGGATTCTGTCAATGTTGCATCAAGTTCTGACTTAGTCTGCTTGCGTTGGTCATCAAGACCGATGGCTTGATCAAGGAGAGCCGCCCCATCCTGGATGCCTCTTTTGGCCAATCGTTCGGCCATCAGGGTCTTGTTTTCGCGTATATCGTTGAGTACTAGCATACCTTTCTATTTGCCGCAAAATAAGCCAATTATCCACTGATTTAGAATCTTTTGACCGTATCAATGCGGCTTTATTGGGCACCTAGTTTTTTATTTAATTATTTGTTAATCATTAGTGGTTATAATATCATTGTGGTGTCTAAGAACCAGTTGAGTTAATCTTTTTTCAACTCACCCCTTACGCGTTCACAATACTTATTATTCATATTCAATTCCAACCGCGAAATAGTTTCGTATCCAATTAATTTACTTCCAGTAAATCCATGTATAACATTGAAGATTTAAATGATCGGCTTCTCTCCGAACTGCGAGATATAGCTGAGGAGATGGGTGTCAAAAACTTTAAAAAACAGGCCAAACAAGACTTGATCTATAGTATCCTCGATCAACAGGCCGTTACACCCGAAAAAGACTTACCTACTGTTGCTCCAAAGAAAACCGAATCAGCCGAAAGGTCTAAGAAACGTGCCCCAAGAGTAAAGCGTGAGAATGTAAAATCTGAGGCTAAGCCCGAGGAAAAAGGCGAGGCGAAAGAAGAGAAAGCCCCTGCTAAGAAGTCAGCAGAGGAAGATGTACTTGCTTCATTCAATCTGGAGACTGACGACAAAAGTGCTCCTGCAAAAGGCAAAGAGGAAAGAAAGCCAGCCAAAGGCCGAGGTGATCGCTCCGAGAAGTCAGAAAAACGCGAGCCGAGAGCTCCCAAGGCCAACGACGGTGAAAAGGAGGAGTCAACAAGCAAGCCTGAAAGAACCGATAGAAAGTCGGACAGGAATGATGACCAGCGCCAGCAGCGCCGCGACGAACAGCGCAATAAGCGCCAGAACTATAACAATAACGTCAAGGAATTTGATGGTATCATCGAAAACGAAGGCGTACTTGAGATGATGCAGGATGGTTACGGCTTCCTGAGAAGCAGCGACTACAACTACCTCGCAAGTCCTGATGATATCTATGTATCTCCATCTCAGGTAAAATTATTCGGTCTCCGAACAGGGGATACGGTCAAAGGACAGATCAGGCCTCCAAAGGATGGCGAGAAGTATTTTGCACTGTTGAGAGTGGAATCTGTCAATGGACGAACTACAGAGGAGATTCGTGACAGAGTACCATTTGAGTACCTGACGCCCCTTTTTCCTGAAGAGAAGCTTAACCTCAGCCACAAAGCTGATAACTACTCGACACGTATACTCGACCTGTTTTCTCCTATCGGAAAAGGCCAGCGTGGTATGATCGTAGCACAGCCTAAGACTGGTAAGACGGTCTTGTTGAAAAATATTGCTAATGCAATAGCTGATAATCACCCCGAGGTGTTCCTCATGATTTTGTTGATCGATGAGCGACCTGAGGAGGTGACTGACATGGCCAGGAGTGTAAAGGCTGAAGTGATCTCGTCTACTTTTGATGAGCAGGCTGACCGCCATGTGAAGGTGGCGAACATCATCCTTGAGAAAGCCAAGCGAATGGTGGAGTGTGGTCATGATGTAGTGATCCTACTTGACTCTATCACGAGGCTTGCAAGAGCGCACAACACGGTGATTCCTTCTTCTGGTAAGATACTCTCTGGTGGTGTCGATGCTAATGCATTGCACAAGCCTAAGCGATTTTTCGGAGCAGCGAGAAACGTGGAGAACGGTGGCTCATTGACGATCATCGCTACAGCACTGATCGAGACAGGCTCTAAGATGGATGAAGTAATCTTCGAAGAATTCAAAGGTACTGGCAACATGGAGCTTCAGCTCGATCGTAAACTCTCCAACAGAAGGATCTATCCATCTATGGATGTGCCTGCGTCTGGTACGCGTCGCGAAGACCTGCTGCTTGATAAGGAACAGCTCTCAAGAATCTGGATACTCCGTAAGTTTATGGCTGACATGAACAGTGTGGAGGCGATGGAATTCCTACTATCGAAAATGAAGGGCACTCGCAACAACGAAGAGTTCCTCATCTCGATGAACGGATAAGACTTTACCCGATTACCAACCTAATAGTAAAGGCTCCTGAGAAGGAGCCTTTTTTTGTGGTGATGTGGCGATAATAAACCGTTGAAACGGTTCGTGGCTGAGCGCAAATCATCTAGCCCACGGTTTAAACCGTGGGCTATGAATTTCACTCACCGTCTACAAATCCCTGAAGGTAACTGTAGTCTTCGGTCAATGCACCGTTTTTGGTAATAGTAGCTCTTTTGATCGTGTCGTCCTTATCCACTTCTCCCAGTAGGTTGGGAAGGACGTTATTGATCAGTTCTATACCAAAGTCTGTAGAGGCATCTCTGGGCAGTTCACAGGGCAGGTTGTCAACGGCCATCACTGTAATATTGCCTTCTTCGGCGAGCGCAGGTGCTACTTCGTCTGTGGTCGGGTCATAGTCATAGATCGGATCATCAATAGTGGAGGGCTGTTTCGTAGAGGGGATAGAGCCTTCGATATCACAGGTGATGTCAGCAATGACTTTAAGGTTAAAATCGTTTTTCAGTATATCATGGCGCGTGAAGAGCACCGGTGCATTGGGATCCCAGAATGCCGCCGCGATCAGAATGTCTGCTTCATGTGCATAGTCCAGGAATGTGGAACGGTATTTCCTGGGAGACTCAAAAAACTCTACTCTATTGAATTCTTTGCCCTCCTTGTGCACGTGATAGTCCCGGCTACTCAGCTGGGCAAATACTGGCTCGACATTCTTATCTGAGAGCAATTTGGCAGGAGTAACTTTTCTAATCCCCATACCCAGGAGCACCTCCATCGCACCCCTTGCCACTCTACCGCCTCCTGTAATGACGATTTGGATGGGTGGCAACTTGACCTTGGCAAACTCAGTCTTGAGGTCTTCCAGGTCAAAGCAGTCTTTGGAGCGCCTGATATCGAAGAGGTTGTACCGCTTTCCGTAGGTCCAGATGCCGTTGTAGGCACCCACTATACCTGCATAGCGGCCAAAGGCAATGATTCGCTGGCCTTTGGCATTGGTAAGGCACTCATAGTCGATGAGATCGATTTTTTTCTTTAAAATCTCTCTCAGCAAGTCGCGATTATACTCCTGCTCCTTGATCGTATGTGAGAAGAAGAAGTAGGTTTTTCCTTCCAGCAATTCAGGTATCGGCACCTCTTTCACGCCAAAGAGAATGTCACAGTCTGATACATCTTTTACCACCTTGATGCCCTCCGATTGGTAATCTTCATCAGGAAAGCAGCGGATATCACTTGATTGGCATACAATCTCGACATTCGCATATTGCGACTTGATCAACTTAGCTTGAGAGGGGGTTATGGGCACCCGTCGATCTATGGGTACTTTGCCTTCTTTGATTATGCCGATCTTGACTTTGCTCATGTATCTTTGGTTTAGATATGAGTCAAAGTTATTTGATAATTGGGATTTTTTGGGTCGTATACCTGGGTCTTCATAGCTTCTTTGCTGCAGATGGAGTCAAATCTTGGTTTGAGCGGACTATGCCCTTCGTTTACAGTAGATATCGGGTCATTTATTCTTTTTTCTCGGTGGCCGGCATGGTACTTTTTGCTGCATATATGAGTGTCACACCCTCTCATCCCGTTTGGCCTGATGTAGCTACCGCAAAATATGCAGGCATGGTCCTGGCAGCCTGGGGTGTCATCATTATCAAGAAGAGCTTCAAAGCTTATTCGCTTCGTGAATTTCTTGGGATCAAGCAGGAGAGAAGCGCCAAACTGGTAGTTGATGGACTGCAGTCCAAGGTGCGGCATCCACTCTATGCAGGAACGATACTGGTGGTATTCGGCCTCTTCCTCTTTAGTCCGACATATGAGATATTGATCACTATGCTTTTAGTGTTCACCTATTTAGGCATAGGCATTCAGCTCGAAGAGAAGAAATTATTAAAGACCTTCGGGGATAAGTATGCGGCCTACCGTGAAGAAGTCCCTATGCTTATCCCAAAGATTAGACTCTAATCCTTTTTGGATGAGCCCTTACCTTTCTTGAGATCATCTATATCGTGTCGGTCTTTCAACTTTTTATCCTCCACATTCTTGTTCAGAAAGGAGTTGATGTCCTCGATATTCAGCGACGATTTTATTTCTCCAAAAGAGTCTATTTCAATATTAAAACCCTCCAATTCAGGGTTCACTTTTGGTTTTTCTTTAGACTCAGACTGCTTTTTCTTACTCATATCAGGTTTTAACGGGTAATTGGTTGATGGCGATATTAATTCTTCGGGCTGTTGTAGCCGGCCCGACTATTTCGATGATATCCATGAGGTCCGGGCCTCCGGCACCACCTGTCATTGCGACACGCAGCGCCTGCATCACTCTTCCCATGCCCACACCCTTCTCCTCGAGGATTTTAGACAGCAGAGATTTTGCCTCCTCTACCGTAATGGTATCCAGCGAGTTCAGCTCATTGGCATAAGCGGCAAACACGTCAACAGCTTCAGCAGTCCACTTCTTAGCGACTATTTTGTCATCATATTGAGCCGGATCGTCAAAGAAGTAACTACCTTTTTCGAGTATTTCATGAGAGAAAGTGACACGCTCTTTCATCACTCTAACAATGGCTTTGGCTTTCTCCGGAGAGCAGTTGATACCCACTTTGCTCGCTTGAGCTAAGAAGTCCTCAGCCAGCACCTCATCCGATGTGGCCCTTAAGTATTGCTCATTAAACCATTTTGCCTTTTGAATATCGAATTTGGCACCAGCCTTATTGATTCGCTCTAGCGAGAATTGTGCAATGAGCTCCTCCATACTAAACAGTTCCTGATCACTCCCCGGGTTCCAGCCGAGCAGCGCAAGGAAGTTGACAAAAGCCCCCTTCAGGTAGCCGTCTTCTCTGAAGCCCCTGTCGATCCTCTGCTCACCTAATTGATCCGAAGTAATAGGAAATACGGGAAATCCGTGCTTATCTCCATCACGCTTAGAGAGCTTACCATTACCATCAGGCTTGAGCAGCAGTGGCAAATGAGCAAATTGTGGAGTCTCATCACCCCAGCCGAGAAACTGGTACAACAGCGCGTGTAATGGTGCAGACGGCAACCATTCCTCACCTCTTATTACATGTGTTATTTTCATAAGGTGGTCATCTACGACATTGGCCAAATGATAAGTAGGTAAGCCTCCGGACTTCATCAGCACCTTATCATCAAGGGTAGAGGAGTGTACCATTACCCAGCCGCGGATGAGGTCGTTCATCCTGATTTCCTCCTTGCTCGGAATCTTCACCCTGACGACATAGGGCTCGTCGTTCTCGATTTTAGATGCCGTTTCTTTTGCACTCAGGGTAAGTGAGTTATTCATGGTCATGCGCGTGACCGAGTTGTAGGTGAGGTTGTCAACACCTGCAGCCTTTAGTTTTTCTCTCATGGCATCAAGCTCTGCCGGCGTGTCAAAGGCGTAGTAAGCTTTGCCTTCATCGAGGAGCTTTTGTACGTACTCCTGATAAACTCCCTTTCTCTCTGATTGTCGATAGGGTCCAAACTGACCACCTTGGTCGGGACCTTCATCAGGTATGATACCGCACCAGGCTAAACTCTGCTTGATGTAGTCTTCTGCCCCCTCCACGTACCTCGCCTGATCGGTATCTTCTATACGGAGTAGCATAGACCCATTATGCTTTTTAGCAAACAAATAATTATAAAGCGCGGTACGGACACCACCTATATGAAGTGGGCCTGTGGGACTGGGTGCGAATCTTACTCTAACTTCTTGACTCATCTCGATTTCTCAAATTGGCTGCAAATTTAGTCAAATCCTGTGTCCTAAAACATTTTCATGCAATGTTCAAATCATCTTCTTCCTTGAATACTGAGAGCAATACCCTACGACTTCTTTTTTGATGCATTTTGAAGTTGGAATAGGCGATGATGTAGTTTCCTATCCCAATGACAAAAGCGAATATGGCATGCGTAATCTGAGGATGGATAAAAAGATAAAGGATGCCAAGGCCGAGGGTTAGACCAGACCAGAAGCCGAGCAGCACCCTGGTGCTAAAAAACAGCCTGTACTTGCAGTGTATGATACAACCCAAGTTCGTTTTTACAATTTCACCTTCAATGAACGGGATAAAGTTTTGAGGGTGCTTGATAATCACAGAAACTCTGTACTTACCGTCTTTGACGATCCCATTGAAGAGATATTCTTTGCCTACTACCTCTATCTCCTCTTTTTCTAATTCAGGATCTTTGGTGCAATTGAACAGAAGCGCTTCTGCCCGTTCTGCTGAAAATGGATAGACTAGTGTTTCCTCCCTTGATGGAAAGAAGGTCATTCTAATCGATCGCGATGCAACTGATTTCTACGTTCACATATTTTGGAAGGCCGGAGACTTCTACAGTCTCACGTGCTGGGGGCACATCTCCAAAATACTTGCCGTATACGGCATTGATTTGAGCGAACTGCTGCATGTTTTTGATGAAAATAGTCGTCTTCACGATATTGTCAAATGACATTCCAGCCTCACTTAAAATGGCACTCAGATTTTTCATCACCTGCTCGGTCTCGGCGCTGATCTCGCCGGTGTTCATCTCACCAGTTTCTGGATTAATTGCTATTTGACCAGACACATAGAGCGTGTCACCTTTTTTGATTGCCTGGCTGTAAGGACCTATTGGTGCTGGTGCGTTTGAAGTATTGATTCTTTGCTTCATTATTCTACAGTTACGGATTTAGCAAGATTTCTCGGTTGATCTACATTACAACCTCTCATCACGGCAATGTAGTAAGATAATAACTGAAGCGGGATAACTGAAACCATTGGCATAAGCGCATCAACTGTATCTGGCACTTCAATAGTGTAATCCGCCATTTTTGGGATGAGCGCATCTCCAGCGGTGACCACTGCGATCACCTTACCTTTACGAGCCTTTACTTCCTGAATATTCGAAACTATTTTGTCGTAAGACTTGTCGCGAGTGGCAATCACAACCACGGGCATATTTTCGTCGATGAGGGCAATAGGTCCGTGCTTCATTTCCGCAGCTGGATAGCCTTCGGCATGGATATAGGATATTTCTTTTAGTTTAAGTGCCCCTTCTAGCGCTACTGGAAAATTTTGACCCCTTCCCAGATAGAGGAAGTTCCGAGCATCCTTGAAAATGGAAGCAATTTCCTCCACTTTTTCGGCCTGCCTGAGCATGTCTGCTACTTTTTGTGGGATGCGCTCTAGTTCAACGAGTAACTCATGATACCGACTTTCTGCAATAGTTCCGCGGCGATGAGCTACTTTCATCGCTATCATCGTAAGCACGACCAATTGAGCAGTAAAAGCCTTCGTGCTAGCCACTCCAATCTCCGGGCCGGCATGAAGATAAGCTCCTTCATGGGAGGCACGTGCTATAGATGAACCTACGGCGTTCACTATGCCAAAAATTATAGCTCCCCGGGATTTGGCAAGTTCTATTGCTGCTAAGGTGTCAGCAGTCTCACCTGACTGGGAGACAGCAAAGATGATATCGCCCTCATTGATAATTGGATTGCGATATCTAAACTCAGAAGCATACTCTACTTCTACCGGTATCCTGCATAGATCCTCGATGATGTACTCAGCCACAAGACAAGAATGCCATGAAGTGCCACAGGCTACAAACTTTAGTCTCGGGGCGTTCACCAAAGCATTGGCATATTCCCTGATGCCACCTAAAACAAGATGTCCTTCGGAAGCTTTGAGCCTTCCGCGCATACAATCTGCGATAGAATTTGGCTGCTCAAAAATCTCTTTGAGCATAAAATGCTCATACCCGCCTTTTTCAATTGACTCCAGAGCTAAATCAAGGGTGTGTATATAGGGAGTTTGTGATAACGACTCAAAGTCCTTGATCTCCAGGCTTGTAGGAGTCAAAACGGCTACTTCTTCATCGTTGAGATAGATTACCTCATTGGTATATTCGATGATCGGTGTAGCATCAGAGGCCAGGAAATACTCTCCTTCACCTACCCCAATGACCAATGGGCTTCCCTTTCTGGCAGCCACCAATTTAGTATCATCCCTGGCCGACATGACAACAATCGCATAAGCTCCTATGACCTTAGAAAGAGCGATTCTAACTCCTTCCTCAAGGCTACAATTGTATTCCTTAAGGATATCTTCTATGAAGGTGATTAGTACCTCGGTATCGGTATCACTTCTAAATTCATACCCCTTTTTCTGAAGCTCAGTCTTTAACGGACCATAGTTCTCAATAATGCCGTTATGGATAATTGCGTATTGCTTGCTATGGGAATAATGAGGGTGGGCATTGACATCATTTGGTTCTCCGTGGGTTGCCCATCGCGTGTGCCCCATTCCTACCGTGGCTTTCACTGGGGTTGCAGTTATCGATGATTCAAGTGCGGATACTTTGCCTTGTTTCTTATGAATTTCTAGCGATTCATTAAGCAGTGCCACTCCGGCACTGTCATAACCGCGGTACTCCAGCCTCTTCAGCCCTTTAATCAATATTGGGTAGGCCTCTCTATGGCCTATATAACCTACTATTCCACACATGTGGCAAAGATATTATTTTGTATCAACGAAAAACTAGAGATTGGATGTTGTGGTATAGTATACCTTCAGTCTAGCACCCTCCGTGCTGAATGTAGCTTGATTGAATGTAGAAATTGTCCTCGGCATAAGGGCCACCTCACTAAACTCAATCTGACCTGTGGCCAAAAGTTCAAGATAAATCGTCAGGGTTCCTCGGTACGACTGAGTAACGATCTCGTCATAGCTGTGAGAATCTACATTAAAAGAGCCTGTCAGATAAGAGTTATTATCTAATATCGTATTGTTGGCCGGGTCGAAAACTGTTCCAGGGCCATCGATATTCCCATCTTTAAGAAAGATGTACCGCGTCTCTGCGGGAGGATTGATTGAAGGATATATCTGATGTGTAAGATTCGGGCCAACTTCAATCTCCGCTCTTGAGATGACTAAATGATCCAGGCTATCAGCAAATTCTTTATAAGGGCCAAAGTCAATTACGGGCATAATGCCGGTGGCAGGTTGCCAATGAACCAAACCGTCAGGAGATTCAAAGACTGTCTTATTTTGAGCATCTGCCATGACCGAATTGGAACGGTCATTAATATATCGATTATAACGAATGGTATTATCTCCTGAAAACTCAAACCTGTATTCAACACTATCCACGTTGAGATCAGGAATGTTGTAATACAAGGACATTCTCGTGGATTCATCGAATGGATCGAATCCAACAATCACGGTATTATCGTCATCAGGAATAATTGCCAGACCTTTCAGTTCATCTCTAAAAGTGGCCTCACTGATAAACAGCCTTGCTTCGTCAAACAAAATCTTAGCAAACCTATCACTCAGACGAATTGAAAGAACGGTATCCTCTTCGGGAATAACATTGACGGTAGCTGACCCAAGCAAGCGCGAATCGATATCTGTCGACATATGACTTAGGTAAGTCACCGTATTGAACAATGTATCCGCCAGCTGATAAACACTGTAGGTTTGCTCCTTGCTAAAGTCAAATCCATGCCAGTATGAGTAAGCCAGATGAAGCACTGCGGAATCCAACACCGAGCTAGGTGCCGTAATCGGATCGCCCTCAAAATCAAGGTTAAACTGCGTGAACGAAGATGCTACAGTCCTGCCGAAGACAGGATCATCTATAGCGCCGGCCACTAACCGACCACTGATGTCAGTGCGGACACTGTCATTAAGAACGTTTTTAAATGGAAGGGTAAACCTTTTAAGTTTTACATCTATCTCATCCCTGTCCGGGTTGACTGTCAAGCCAATTTCACCCGGATCCTCACAACTAAAAAAAAGTAAAAGAGCTGATAGCATCAGCCCGCTTACCACATTTTTATCCAACAAGTTCATTATAAAGGTTATAGTAAGAGTCTAAATAGTTTTCGTCTTTTTCCATCACTTCAAATCGTTTCTCCTCGTCTATCTGAGACAAAAGCTTATTGAGACTTTCGCTGGCATCTTCTTTGCCCTTGATAACAGCATCGGCATATTGAGCCCCTATTTTGACAAATCCATCATAATCACCAGATTTCAGATGATTAAGCATTTGATCATCAATATCGATCATCTTAACCTTCTCTAGCAGGCCATCTCCAAACTTATGCGAGAACGCATTATCATAAACGGTGAATACGGTCTTAGTATTTTGGAAGATGGGATCATTTTTGTAGGTAGTCTTGATATACAATGGCACAAGACTTGTCATCCAGTCGTTGCAGTGCACTATATCTGGTGCCCAGCCCAGTTTTTTCACTGTTTCGAGCACTCCTTTGCAGAAGAAAATAGCTCGTTCGTCATTGTCCTCAAAGAAGCCTCCTTCTTTGTCGAAGAACACCGACTTTCTGTGGAAATAATCTTCATTGTCAATGAAATAAACTTGCAGCTTGGCATTTGGAATAGAGGCGACTTTGATCACTAGGGGCTTTTCCTCTTCACCTACCGAAATATTGATTCCCGATAAGCGAACCACCTCATGTAGTCGGTTTTTGCGCTCGTTTATAAGTCCAAATCTTGGAACTAAGATCCTAATCTCCATTCCCTTTTCCTGCATTGCCTGGGGTAGCTTTCTTACGAAATCAGCAACCTCAGTAGTCTTTAGGAAAGGATTAATTTCACTGGCCACATAAAGGATTCTAAGTTTAGACATAGTTATCACAGGTTAATTATGATTTTTTCAAAATGAGCACAAAAATACACCTTTTTGCCGCATTTTTCAAGGCAGACCTTCTAGTTTTGTGCTCCTTTTAACTCGGGGTGCCGATGAGGGCGTTTTCAGAAATTAATCCTCTACGTTCATATCTATCTTTATTTAAGTCACAGGGCAGGTCTATTGGCCTGGTTCCCACTATGGGCGCTCTGCATGACGGCCATAAAGAATTGATCCAACATAGCCTCCGGGAGAATGAATGCACTGTGGTATCTCTATTCGTTAACAAAGCACAGTTCAACAATGAGGCTGATTACTCAAACTATCCAGAGCAAGTCGAAGAGGATATGCTGATGCTTGAAGGTCTTAAGTGCGATGTGGTTTTCACGCCTACGGATGCCGATATGTACTCGAATGGTAGACCTCTTGGGTTTGATTTTGGGTCGCTTGAGAAAGTGATGGAGGGTAAATTTAGACCCGGTCATTTTAGCGGAGTAGGCTTGATAGTATCAAAACTCCTCAATATAGTTACTCCAGATTGCGCCTACTTTGGTCAAAAAGATATTCAGCAGTGCGCAGTAATCAATAAACTGGTTAAAGATCTTAACTACCCAGTCGATATCAAAGTGGTGCCTACGGTGCGTGATAAAAATGGTCTGGCCTTATCATCCAGAAACCTTCTGCTCACTGACGAGGAACGGATTATCGCCAGCGACATTCACGGTAGTCTGAAGGCTGCTAGAGAAATGCTGCTTACTCAAGCCGGATCGGTCTCCGAGACAAAGAAAATGATTACGGAGTTGTTTCAGAATGATGGGCCTTTGAACCTTGAATACTTTGAAATAGTTAGTAGTGAGACTTTATTGCCAGTGGAGAATATCCAAACCGGAGAACAAGTCTCACTGTGTATGGCGGCTTACCTTGGGGAGGTGAGACTGATTGACAACATATATTTGTTTAGTTAGAATGATCATCGAACTACTGAAATCTAAAATCCACAGAGTTAGAATAACTCAGGCCGAGTTGCACTACGTAGGCTCTATCACCATTGATGAAGACTTGATGGATGCTGCCAGCATTTATGAAAATGAAAAGGTGCAAGTGGTCAATATCAACAATGGAGAACGCCTCGAAACTTATGTGATCAAAGGAGAGCGCGGAAGTGGTGAAATATGCCTCAATGGACCTGCTGCGCGGAAGGCCCAAGTTGGTGATGTGGTAATCATCATAACCTACTGTCAAATGACTCCAGAAGAGGCCAAAAACCACCAACCGGTGGTCATATTCCCCAATGACCACAATCGAATCCCAACTTAGCTTTGAAGTTCAACCTCTTATCGATTCTCAAGTATATAATAGGTCTATTTATAGCCCTGGGTTTACTTTACCTGGCTTTCAGAAACGTTGATTTTGAGTCTTTTCTAGCTAAAACTAAGCAGGTTGACTACACCTGGATTTACCTTTCGATTGCCCTATCCATTGTGCCCTACTTTTTGAGAGCCTATCGGTGGAACTTACTTCTTGAAGGCGTTGGGTATGTAGGGCTCACCACACCCCGCACTACAGTCTCTGTAGTCATTGCCTATCTGGCCAACCTGGCACTACCGCGAATGGGTGAAATGACCAGGTGTGCAGTACTGCAAAAAACAGAGGGGGTCAAGTTCAGCGAAGGTTTAGGCACTGTCATCACAGAGCGACTGCTTGATGCGATCACCTTACTGGGTATCATTGGGATTACCTTCCTTCTAGAGTACGATCGACTAGCGGATTTCTTCATTGACAATATTTTCAGCAAGTTTCAGCTATCTAGAGGTTGGTGGGTTGCGCTTATTCTGATTGGGATTGCAGGCGGGATTGCTTTTCTGATCGTTGCGCGCAGGCTCCTAAAAAGCACGTCCACTAATAAAGTGGTCGGGTTCATTAGAGAAATAATCAAGGGTTTGGACTCGGTAAGAAAGATTAAGAGCCCTTTCGCGTTCATCTTGTCTTCGATTGGCATTTGGGTTGCCTACTATTTTATGTCTTACATTATAGTGTTCACCCTACCGGAAACATCACACTTAGACTGGATGGCCGGTTTGGCGCTTTTGGTCACCGGGGGCATAGGTATGGCGGCACCAGTACAAGGAGGTATTGGTGCCTTTCATCTGTTTGTCAGTGCCATGTTGATCTCTTATGGTGTAGATCAAGAGAGTGGCATATTTCTGGCCACCTTGCTTCACACATCACAGGTGGGAGCAATTGTGGTCTTTGGTGGTATTGCCAGTCTGTTTTCTATATTCATGCAAAAAAGGACGCAACACCATGGAGACAAGCAATAAAATCATTGATTCAAACGACATAGTTAATAGAGTGAAGGACTGGAGGTCGGAGGGGCAAAAGATAGTCTTCACCAATGGATGCTTTGACATACTTCACCTGGGCCATATAGACTATCTTGAGAAGGCAAGAGCACTTGGAGATATTCTGCTGATCGGCGTGAATACAGATGCTTCCGTGAGAAGAATAAAAGGCTCGGAAAGGCCAATAAACAATGAGTATGCACGGCTGAGAATGTTGTCTGCCCTGGCCTTTGTAGACGGAGTGACATTATTTGACGAGGATACTCCTTTGCACTTGATTCAGACGGTATTACCGGATATTTTAGTCAAAGGAAATGACTACAATATTAGCAACATAGTAGGGGCAGAAATCGTAATAGATGCCGGAGGAAAGGTAGAAACAATTGACCTAGTTAAAGGCTTCTCCACGACAGATATAATTGAGAGAGTAAGAAACTTATAAATAGATAAAGAGATGATTTTCGTAATAGGTATAATTTTTATGATAGTCAGCTGGGCGGTAGGCTCCAGGCTGAAGAGTAAGTTTAAAAAGTATTCTCAAATTGGGCTTCAGAGCAACCTTTCTGGTAGGGAAATAGCTGAGCTCATGCTGAGAGATAATGGTATAAATGATGTAAGTGTGGTATCTGTCGAGGGACAGTTGACTGATCATTATAACCCAACTAATAAGACAGTGAACCTGAGCCCTGACGTCTATCATGGGCGGTCTGCAGCCGCAGCTGCGGTGGCTAGTCACGAATGCGGTCACGCAGTGCAGCACGCAACAGCTTATAGTATGCTGGAATTTAGATCTGCCATGGTACCAATACAAAACGTGAGTGCCAAAGTGATGAATATAGTGGTAATGTTGATGATTTTTGGTGGCGGCTTCATGTACAACCTGGGCCTGAATAATATCATTTTGGTTATTATCGCTGCACAGGCGGTGATCACGCTCTTTTCGCTGGTGACCCTACCGGTGGAATTTGATGCCAGTAACAGGGCATTGGCCTGGATAGAGCAGCGAAATATCGTGAATACCCAGGAGCACGACATGGCAAAGGATGCACTCAAGTGGGCAGCCATGACCTATGTAGTAGCGGCGTTAGCTGCGGTGACGACTTTACTCTACTGGGTAATGCTATTTATGGGAGGAAGTAGGGATTAATCTCGCTACATCAAAATAATTATTTAAAGGGCTCGATCGAGCCCTTTTTTGGTTGAACATGGTATGCATGCATACTAACAAATGGTTAACTTTGATCATCTAAAAACATTAATCCCACCGCATGAATTTCGAATTGACAGAAGAGCAGGTAGCCGTGCAGCAAGCTGCCAGAGAGTTTGCCCAAAAAGAATTGCTTCCAGGAGTAATAGAGCGTGACAATGAGCAGCGTTTCCCGATGGAGCAGGTAAAGATGATGGGACAGCTCGGATTTTTGGGTATGATGGTTGATCCCAAGTACAATGGGGGAGGTATGGATGCCGTCTCCTATGTGCTGGCGATGGAGGAGATATCAAAGATTGATGCTTCAGCGTCTGTTTGTATGTCTGTCAATAATTCATTGGTCTGCTGGGGTCTGGAGACTTACGGTAGTGAGGCTCAAAAAGAAAAGTACCTCACCAAACTGGCGACCGGAGAACAAATCGGCGCATTCTGTCTGAGTGAGCCCGAGGCTGGATCTGATGCTACATCTCAGCGTACCACAGCGGAGGATAAAGGTGACTACTACTTGCTAAATGGTACCAAGAACTGGATCACAAATGGCAATAGTGCATCTGTTTATCTAGTGATCGCACAGACTAACCCCGAACTTGGACACAAAGGCATCAATTGCCTGATCGTCGAAAAAGGGCAGGAGGGTTTTGTCGTCGGTAAAAAGGAGGATAAGTTGGGAATTAGAGGTTCAGACACGCATTCCCTCATGTTTACGGATGTGAAAGTTCCAAAGGAAAACCGCATTGGTGATGACGGTTTTGGTTTCTCATTCGCTATGTCGACGTTGAACGGTGGCCGTATTGGCATAGCCGCACAAGCCCTGGGTATCGCCTCTGGCGCTTATGAACTGGCATTGGCGTATTCCAAAGAGCGAAAGGCATTTGGCAAGGAGATCAGCAAGCACCAGGCCATACAGTTTAAGCTAGCGGACATGGCGACCAGTATTGATGCGGCCAGGATGCTGGTATTGCGCTCAGCCTGGCTCAAAGACCAACACAAGCCATACTCCAAAGAAAGCGCAATGGCCAAACTCTATGCCTCTCAGGTGGCCATGGATGTAACAGTAGAGGCTGTTCAGGTACATGGCGGATATGGTTACGTGAAAGAATTCCACGTCGAGCGTTTGATGCGTGATGCCAAAATCACCCAGATCTATGAGGGCACATCCGAAATACAAAAGATTGTCATCAGTAGAGAATTATTAAAATAGTCAAAATTGACTATTGCTCTTTTATTAGTCCTTATTGTGTCTAATCAATAATTCTATTAGTTTTATACAACTAATAGTATCTCCTATTTGGTTTTTTGACCATAGCTGATAAAAAAGTGCAATGGAAGACTACAATAAAATAATAGAATCTCTAGGCATTCGATTCAAGAAAGCTAGGAATATTAATATTTTGCAATCGCTGACGATTGAGAACTATTATGATGTAGAGAATACTATTATCATTCCATTGCGCGGAGAAGTGAGGTACGGGCGTGATAAGACGCTCGTAAAAGTGAATGAAATTCTCTTTGTTCCTGGAGGAAAGTTGGTGCCCTTGACATACGGCAGTGGAAAGGCCGTTGGCTTATCTAACGATGACTTTATCAACAACAAAGAAAAATACTTCGAGCAGGTCAATGGGGTGGCGGAGGATAGCGAATATGAGAATTTCTCCTATTTAGCATTTGACGCTAAGGTTTTTGATACAGTCAATTTTTTCGCGTCTCTGGACATTCCGCCTTTTGTGATAGCTGAGAACGCTAAAGTGGTCTCGTTGATGAGGCAAATCAGTGAAGAGGCTGCTTCCGAACTTCCTGGTAAGGATAGAGTAATCAAAATCCAGACGGAGCAACTCGTGATAGAAGTGATCCGGCACGTGATCGAGAACAATCTGTTCGTTGAGCAGCTCGCGACCAATGTGACGTACTTCAAGGATCCGAGGCTCATAGATATATTCGGATACATAAAGGACAATCTGGGAGATGATCTTTCCAATAAAATCCTGGCCAATGTGGCGAACGTTTCTGAGGATTATGTTGGGCAGTATTTCAAGATGCTCACGGGTATAAATCCTCAGGATTATATCGAGTACCAGCGCATGGAGATGGCGGTAAATTTATTGCGTACTTCCAAAAAGAGTATCAGAGAGATCGGCAAGGATGTTGGGTACAAGGATACCGCTTACTTCTGCCGTAGATTCAAGATGATGTTTGGGATACCGGCGGGTAAGATGCGCCGTAGAGAATCACTGATGAACGTTTAATGAAGCGTTGATCGATTGGATCCTATCGGCAATGTCAATCAACAAATCCGGATTCTCCTCGATTGCATTCCCTACCACAATCACATCAGCTCCTGCATCGAGCGCTTTCTGAGCTTTGTTTAATGTATTGATACCACCCCCGACAATTAACGGTAGGTCAATACTCTTGCGAACAGTAGAAATCATTTTCTGAGAAATGGGCTGCTCTGCTCCGCTACCGGCATCCATATAGATGAGTTGTAGTCCGAGCATCTCACCTGCGAGTGCAGTACAGGCGGCAATGGAATGCTTGTCAGCTGGTATGGGTGTGGTATTGCTCATATAGCCGGCTGTCGTTTGGTTACCTGCATCTACCAGAATATACCCCGTGGGCAGCACCTCGAGTTGAGTACGTTTAATGACCGGAGCAGCCACCACATGTTGGCCGATGAGAAACTCTGCATTGCGCCCTGAGATCAATGACAACAACAAAATACCGTCTGCTGCAGAGTCTATCTGCATATTATTACCCGGAAAAATAAGCACCGGTATGGTGCTGTGCCGCTTAATAACCGATATGACTTCACTGAAGTTGTTGCTGGTGATAAGGCTGCCTCCGACCATGAAGTAGTCCACCTTGTTCTCCACACAGAGATTCACCAGCTTAAGACATTCACTGCTGTTCTCGATTTTGTCCGGGTCGAGAAGCACAGCAAAGCGTTTTTGTTTATTTGATTGACTATGCCTGAGTTGATTGAGAATCTCCCTCATCACTAGATTTAATTTTTTTAGAAAGGTATCTTAATCCAAGCTGGATAGCGAATGCCACTAATTTATCAATAATGGCTGATCTCAAAAAGGCGTTTTTTCTTCCTGGAGCCTCTGCTTCTTCAATTTTTTTTTTCTGTGGAGTGGCTTTTTGTTCCTTCTCCTTTCCGGCCAGGAGCTTGAAGAGGCCAAACCCAAGTGTCAACCCTCCGGCAATGATAGCAGAGGATTTCAATAACTTCTTAGTCTGCGTCTCCAACTCGTCTGACTGCTCACTGATTTTACTCTTGTAGAGCTTCTCCTTGCGGATCAGTTGAGCTTTCAATGTGTCAAATGACTCACTCTTGCTCATCTTCTTCTGAGGTTTGCATTGATTCTGCGACGATGGTTTCAAGAAAGGCCTGTAGTTTACCCGATTTGAGTATAATGACTACTACCGTTAAAATGATGACGTAGAAAACAGTCACAATGAGGTAGCCCAAATAGCTGCTCTCCATTACTTCATTCAAAAAACTGCCCAGGGTAAGACTGGCAAAGGCCATGAGGAACAGGCCGAGCATGAAAATCACAAGAAAGGTTATGATCAATGCCGCTAAACCGGATATCCTTTCAATCAGGTCGACCTTGAGCAAGTCTATTCTGACCTTGGCATAGTCAGTCACAGTTTCTATTAGTCGATCAACATTGAAAATTTTAGCCAAATTCTTGTCCTATTCTATGGGTGTCAGCCCGGATAATTTGTGGCAAAGCTAAGGATTATTGCCCCCTATTGAAATATATCAACGTGAAGGGAATAATAAAAAACATGAATAGGATATAAAGAAAACCAATTATTCGATTTTCGGCAGTATAGTGACCAAACCACTTCGCCAATTGTACAGGAATATTCCTGATAGATTTGAATGGTAAGAAAATTAAGATACCAATCAAATTGAAGAGGAGATGTACAATGGCAATGGCAATCGCCTCTTCTGACTTGAAAATAGCGGCAATCAATGCAGTAATAGTCGTGCCCACATTAGCTCCGAGTATAAATTGAAATGCCTTTTGTAAGCTCACGCGCTTGGTAGCCACTACTGGCACCATCAGCGAAGTGGATAGTGAGCTGGTCTGTATGACACTAGTAAAAATGGTACCTATCGCGAATGACTTGAATGGATTTGGGAAAATGAAGCTTTCGATGTTGGACTCCACATCGGTGAATACCTGGTTGTAAAATATCTTGGACAGCAGCTTGAGAGCGCCAAAGATGAGTACGAAAGCGATGATAAGCATGATGTAGGGATTACCGATCCATTCATACAATGAGTTTGATATCGGATCGAATACAATATTCCCCAGACCCCCAATGTCCTCAGAGGGCGTATTGTTTGCATCGTAAAAAAAGACCCTGGTTATTTTGGTCGCCAACCGAGAGAGTAACTGGTACTTGTATTCAAGAGGGAAGAGCAGGATCACGCAGAATATATTGAAGAAATCATGTACCACTCCTGCTGCCACTGCCCTCTCAAACTCTTTCTTTTTAGTGATGTAGCCTAATGCGATGATCGTACTGGTAAGTGTTGTTCCAATGTTGGCTCCCATGATGATAGGTATGGCACCTTCAAAAGATATGGAGCCCGAAGCTACAGCCGCGACAGTCATAGAGGTGCTGGTCGAACTACTCTGTATAATGGCAGTCATTAAAAGCCCGATAAACAATCCAATGAATGGATTTGCAGTAGCAAAGAGTATCGACTGGGCAATGTCCTCACCAAGATAGGAGAAGGCGGTGGCCATCAGATTGACGGCAATAAGGAACACCACGATCACCAAAACGATGAACGGAATTTTCTTATAGGTTTTTCTATGTATCAGATTTTCAGTCACTTATACCGATGCTGGCCATAAACAAGATGCAAAAGTAATAATAATGCCAGCGGTCTTTCATCTTTTGTTGTAAAGCCAATGTTAATACTAAGCTTAGGCGATGGCAGATCTATGATGATTTGCGCAGACACAAACACCAAAGATTTCAAATAGGGGATTGGGAGGAGGTAGTCGGTCCAGATAGCCATTTATGTCCATGTATCGGTAAAATGAAATATTAACTCAAAGTGAACAGATTATTATTGATTGATCATAGATCGACAAATAGTTTTGATTCAAATCTCATTTGCCGAAAATGGTTCTATTTTTGGCTCCAAGCTGAAGATCACTGAATGACCTCCACGGAAATCATCATGTATACCGGGTTTGTGCTTGCCGCATATTCGGTAGTGGGTAATGACGCTATCCAAACCCTGGGAACCTTCCTTGCCTCAAATGCAAAACGCCCGTGGTGGGCGTTAGCACTCTTTGCTTCCGTCATTCTTACCGGTGTACTTGTTTATGGATGGTATGTCAACAATGGTGATGTTAGCTATGGCCGACTCATCGGTGATCCTGCGACACACGACTTTGACAACCCCGTGTATAAAGAGCCTACAAACATTCCCGAATTTGGCTGGCCCTATCTACTGCCCCCTTTGATCCTGTTGATCGTCACAAGGGCGGGTATACCCGTGAGTACGTCATTTATGATCCTCACCTTCTTCAACCCCAAGAACCTCTACGACATGGTTGTGAAATCCATGTCAGGTTATTTGGTCGCCTTTGTTGCTGCTGTCATTCTTTATATGATAATCTCCAGGGTCTTGGAGAAGAAATTTGCTAATACTGAGCCAACAGACATGGAGACGAAGGGTTGGACCGTCGCGCAATGGTTATCAACTGGATTGCTCTGGTCTCAATGGCTGATTCAGGACTTTGCCAATATCTATGTCTACTTACCACGTCAGGTCGGCTTTCAAACGTTAGCTATCACACTTATCATCTTTTGGGTATTGATTAGCTATATCTTCTATTCCAAAGGTGGCGCTATTCAGTCCATCGTTCTAGCCAAGACCAACACCACCGATATCCGCTCTGCGACGATCATTGACCTGACTTTTGCCATTATTCTATTTTTCTTCAAGGAACTTAACAATGTACCAATGAGCACTACCTGGGTATTCATCGGTTTGCTGGCCGGCAGGGAGCTTGGTATACGTTACTTTGCTTACCAGAAAGTGGAGAACAATACCATTGTAGACTTGGGAAAGGATCTACTGAAAGTATTCTTTGGCTTAGGAATCAGCGCGGGTCTGGTCTATCTGGTGAAGTGGCTGATCTAAGCTTCCAGCTCCTTGATGGTCAACCAGGCCATCAAGCCCGGCCCCATTTCCAGGGCATCTTCGTCGATATCAAAAGTGGGTGTGTGCACACCTGAGACAATACCTTTTTCTTCATTGCGGGTGCCTAAACGATAGAAGCAAGCGTCCACTTCCTGCGAATAGTAAGCAAAATCTTCGGCGGCCAACCATAAGTCAAGCTCCTCGACATTTTCCTCGCCCAAGTAGTCTTTAGCGGCATCAATCGCACGCTGCGTCAGTTCGGGTTCATTGGTCAGGAAGGGGTAGCCCTTACGAATTTCTATATCACATTGACCCCCCATCGATGAAACCAACCCTTCGGCGATCTCTTTGATTTTCACATGAGCAGCTGCTCTCCAGGGCTCATTCATTGTTCTGAAAGTACCTTCAATACGCACTTCATTCGGAATGACATTGGTAGCCCCCTCTCCGATGATTTTACCAAATGAAAGGACCGAAGGAATCCTGGGATTGGCAGCTCGGCTGACGACTTGCTGAAGAGCTACGATCAGATGGGAAGCCATCAGCACCGGATCGACAAATCGCTCCGGCATGGCCGCATGCCCTCCTTTTCCAGTCACGGTGATGTATATTTCATCGGCAGATGCCATATACATGCCCTTTCTAAAGCCTACTTTGCCTACCGGAATGAACGGCATCACGTGCTGTCCAATAATAGACTGAGGTGTTGGATTCCTGAGCACACCCTCTTTGATCATTAAAGAGGCTCCACCCGGCAGTTTTTCCTCACCCGGCTGGAAGATGAGTTTGACTGTGCCTTCAAACTGATCCTTGACCTGCTGAAGGATATTTGCGGTAGCCAAGAGGCTCGAAGTGTGCACATCGTGCCCGCAGGCATGCATCACCCCTTGGTTTTGAGATTTGTAAGACACCTCGTTGGCTTCAATGATAGGCAGAGCATCCATATCCGCTCGAAGTGCTACGGTTTTCTTGTCCGGGTTTTTCCCCTTGATCAATGCGGATATTCCTGTATCGGCAATGCCTGTAGTAGGTGCTAGACCAATGCTTTTGAGCTGTTCGGTTACATACCTGGATGTTTCATATTCCTGGTAAGAGAGCTCCGGATGTGCGTGCAGATGTCTTCTGTTGGCAATGGTCTGTTCCTTAATCTCCGAGGACAGGGACTTGATTTTTTCCGATAGGGACATTACTCGAAGTATATGCGTTCGGGGATGACAATAGCTTTTGGAAACTCCGCTTTGACGCGAGTGTAGACCTTGTTTGCCTCGAGTCGATCGAAGAATTTACCAATCTTGACTTTGAAGTTGGGCTGGATATAGCTGATCTCCGGCTCATACTCCTCGAATGTCTCGTAGACTTGTGTCTTTATTTCATTTGCCTGCTCACGATTATTGCCCGAGTAGACCTGCACAGTAAAACCGTTGAGAAACTCAATCTCACTACGTGAAGCTCGAATAGTCGATAAGACGCTATCGAGCTCCGACTTGATATGATATTGTGGTACAATGTCCGGTTTCTCAACTGTCGTCTCGGCTATCGACTCATCCTCAGGGTCGATCTGGTCTGTAGCTGCCGGTCTCAGATAAGACAAGTCCTCATCGTAAGTAGTGACCCGAGAGGTGGTCGGCTTGGTGCTCTTACAGGATATCACGCCCATGAGGCTGATGAGTAGGACGATGACGAATGACTGAGTGCTTCTCATGGTCTAAGACTCTATAATGACACAACGATTGTTTTTTACATCTTCCTCGACGGTTTTGAACTTCACATCTTTCTTCACCGAACCATCCGGATATTGTACAGATACACGCTCATTTCTACCGACGATCTTTTCGGATTTTACAGGGGCCTGCTTCTCCACAGGAGGACGATTGGTTTGAGCCCGCCCTTGAAGTGCTGATCTTGATTCCTCTTTGCTTTCCCGGTAGTTGGTTTTTTGAGCCTGCTGTCTTGCTGCATGAACCTGATCAGCATCCTGAACGGGGATTGTGGCCTTTGACAGGAAAGAGACAGTATCTTCATTCATCCGGCTCACGAACCCTTTGAAGAGCTCAAAACCCTCGAACTTGTAGATCATTAGAGGATCCTTCTGCTCATATACAGCATTCTGTACAGATTGCTTAAGGTCATCCATATCTCGCAGATGCTCCTTCCAGGCCTGATCAATGATCGCAAGTGTGATCATCTTTTCCATTGACTTGATCAACGTATCGCCTTTTGACTCAACACTTTCTTTCAGATTCGTGGTAACCCCAATCTGCTTCTTACCATCAACGAAGGGTACAAGTATATCCGTCACAGTAGCACCACGGGTCTCAAGGATATTTGTGAGTATAGGGAGTGACTGAGTCTTGGTCAGCTCATTCTTTTCTTTGTAATGGGTCAGCGTAGCTTCAAATAGTTTTTGGGTAAGGACTGGAGCTTCCATAGAAGCAAATTCCTCTTTTGTGATATTCACATCTATACTGAGCACGCTAAGTGCGTTGAGCTTTAGGCTATCGTAATCCTGAGCATCTTTTGCACCATGTGCGATATCATCGCAGGTATCGTAGGTCATGTTGAGTATATCCAACTCAAGACGCTCTCCAAAAAGGGCGTTCTTACGTCGCTTATAGATCACCTCCCGCTGGGAGTTCATGACATCATCATACTCAAGCAAGCGTTTACGGGTGGCAAAGTTGTTTTCCTCTACCTTTTTCTGTGCCCGTTCGATGGACTTGGTGATCATACTATGCTGAATCACTTCTCCCTCTTCCAGGCCAAGTCTATCCATGATCTTAGCGATCCTGTCCGAACCGAAAAGACGCATGAGGTTGTCTTCCAAAGACACAAAGAACTGTGAAGAACCTACATCCCCCTGTCGACCGGCACGACCTCTAAGCTGTCGATCAACTCGACGAGATTCATGTCGCTCAGTTCCTATGATTGCCAGGCCACCATTTTGCTTAGACTCAGGGCTAAGTTTAATGTCGGTACCTCTACCCGCCATGTTGGTGGCGATGGTTACGGTTCCTGGCTTACCCGCTTCTGCTACTACTTCCGCTTCACGAGCATGCTGCTTGGCGTTGAGTACCTGGTGCTTGATATTTTTAAGGCTGAGCATGCGGCTAAGTACCTCCGATATTTCCACGGATGTGGTACCCACCAACACAGGTCTACCCGCCTGTGTCAGCTCTACGATTTCCTCTACTACGGCATTAAACTTCTCTCGGACGGTTTTATAAACCTTATCCTCCATGTCACTCCGAGAGATGACTCGGTTGGTAGGAATCACTACCACATCGAGCTTGTAGATCTCCCAAAACTCACCAGCTTCGGTCTCCGCAGTACCTGTCATACCTGACAGCTTGTGGTACATTCGGAAGTAGTTTTGAAGAGTGATCGTTGCGTAGGTCTGCGTCGCATCTTCCACCTTCACATTCTCCTTCGCCTCTATCGCCTGGTGCAATCCATCAGAGTAGCGACGACCTTCCATCACTCGACCAGTCTGCTCATCGACGATCTTGACCTTGTCCTCTACGACAATATATTCCTGATCCTTTTCAAATAAGGTATATGCCTTCAGCAGCTGATTTACAGTATGAATCCTTTTGCCCTTGATTGAAAAATCCTGAATGACTTGCTCTTTTTTCTTGAGCTTTTCCTCCTCAGACATCACAGTGTCATTCTCAAGCTTCGCCACTTCATCACCTATATCGGGCATGATGAAGAACTGTGGATCCTCTCCATCACCTGTGATAAGGTCGATACCCTTTTCGGTCAGGTCTATGGAGTTGTTCTTTTCCTCTATCGTGAATAGAAGGGGAGCGTCAGCCTCGGGCATCATTTTGGAGTTGTCCTGCAGATAGAAGTTCTCTGTCTTCTGCATAATAGCCCGGTTACCCGTCTCACTCATGTATTTGATCAGAGGCTTAAACTTTGGCAGACCTCTAAATGCTCGAAACAATGCCAAACCGCCATCAGTCTCGTTACCATCTTTGATCTGTCTTTTCGCTTCGTTGAGAAACTGAAGAACGATCTTCTTTTGTTCCTCTACTAGTCGAGAAATCCTCGGCTTAAGTTCATAGAACTCATGCTCATCACCCCTGGGTACAGGGCCGGAAATGATCAATGGCGTACGTGCATCATCAATCAAGACTGAGTCGACCTCATCAACCATAGCAAAATGGTGATGTTTCTGAACCAAGTCCTGAGGACTTCTGGACATGTTGTCTCTCAGGTAGTCAAACCCAAACTCATTATTTGTACCGTAGGTGATGTCTGCCAGATAAGCGTTTTTCCGCTCAGGAGAGTTTGGCTCGTACTTGTCTATGCAATCTATCCTCAAGCCGTGGAATTCAAATATTGGTGCGTTCCATTCTGCATCACGTTTTGCTAGATAGTCGTTAACGGTCACCACATGGACGCCACGGCCAGCGAGTGCGTTGAGGTATGCGGGCAGGGTTGCCACGAGCGTTTTACCTTCACCTGTGGCCATCTCGGCAATCTTACCAGTGTGCAACACCACTCCACCGATGAGTTGTACATCATAGTGAACCATTTCCCAAACCACTTCTACTCCTGCAGCAACCCATTTGTTATGCCAAGTGGCCTGATCGCCGTTGATTTCGACGTTATTCTTCTTAGCAGCAATGGTCTTATCAAGCATCGTAGCAGTCACCACGAGCTTTTTGTTCTCTTTGAGCCTTCTAGCTGTTTCTTTTACTACCGCAAATGCTTCGGGTAGGATTTCCAGTAGAATCTCCTCAAGCTTTTCGTTTTTATCTTCTTCGAGTTTATCGATCTGAGCAAAGACGGCTTCCTTGCTGTCTATGTCATCTTCTGGATGTGTATCGACTTGTTCATGCAGCGCGGCTATTTCCTTGTCAATATCTTGAGTTGCGGTAGCAATGCGCTCTTTGAATTCAGCAGTTTTCCCACGAAGCTCATCATCAGTGATGGTACTGAGTTTGTCAAATTCCCCATTGATCTTGCCAATGTAGGGCATGAGCTCTTTAAGGTCTCTGTCAGCCTTAGTTCCAAATAATTTGGTGATTCCTTTGGTGACTAAATCAAGCATAATATTACTTCTTCAAATAAGCTTTAAAGTTAGTTTAATTGGTGTAATTGTCGGGTTCGAAATATCTGATTGAACTAGATAATTATATCCCCCTCGAATACCATTTTTGCGGGCCCGATGAGCTTTACATTTTTAAAACCATCAACTGTTTCCTCAAATGAAACGGTCAATTGACCTCCTTGGGTGTAGACGGTTACCGGGCTTTGAATATTTTTTTTAGTTGCTGCGATAGATGCGGCGGTCACACCAGTACCACAGCTTAAGGTTTCATCTTCTACACCTCGTTCGTAGGTACGCACCTTGATTGTATGCTCGTCAATAACTTCAACGAAGTTGACGTTGGTGCCACTGGGGCTATACTCAGGATGCTGCCTAATACTTTGGCCCCTGCTAAATACTTCAGTAGAAGCAACTTGCTCTACAAACTCCAGATGGTGAGGAGAGCCAGTGTCCAGAAACAGACCTGAGAGCCGCTCTTCAATAGGTAGGGTGTCATGCATTTCCAGTGCTACTGCTTCATCAGAAATGGAGGCTTTGTGAACACCATCGGTCGATTGAAAGGTAGTGCTTAGGTCAATGATCTTAAGAAATCGCGCGAACATCACAGCACACCGGCTACCATTGCCACACATGCTTTGTGACCCATCGCTGTTGTAGTAGATCATTTCAAAGTC
Organism: Cyclobacteriaceae bacterium; assembly: GCA_965229505.1. GTDB lineage: Bacteria > Bacteroidota > Bacteroidia > Cytophagales > Cyclobacteriaceae > UBA6059. The sequence continues at coordinate 1,341,618 of OZ245881.1, read as the reverse complement.
AAGTGTGGCGTGATCCTGGATAAGAATCAACCCATCTGCACCCACACCAAATCGCCGGTCACAAATAGAAACGATCTGGTCTACTGTAAAAGAGCGTTTCAATGACCGATTGTCGATCATGACAAAATCATTGCCTGTGCCTTGATACTTGTAAAAATGAATCTTCATTTGGTCTAGCTGACTAGCGACTATAAAGTAAAAAAGCCAACACTAAGGTTGGCTTAAATTTCCTGAAGGAAAACAATCCTTAGATCTTTTCCTTGATACGAGCTTTCTTACCTTTAAGATCTCTCAAGTAGTAGATTCTTGCTCTTCTCACCTTTCCTTTTCTTAGCACTTCGATTTTGTCGATGCTAGGAGATAATAGAGGGAAAATTCTTTCTACCGCGATACCACTTGAAACTTTTCTAACTGTGAAAGTCTCACCATTTGAGCTTTTGTTCTTTCTCTGAATGACAGTACCCTGGAATTGCTGAACCCTTTCCTTGTTACCCTCTGTAATTCTTACGTGCACATTTACAGTGTCACCAGCCTTGAAATCAGGGCGTTTGTTTCTAATTTCTGCTGACTCAGCCTCGATTGCTTTTATAATCTCACTCATGGTGTAAATTTTGTCTCTGAAAAACGGAGTGCAAATATAGCAATTAGTCGGAAAAAAAATGCCCCTAGGTCAATTATTGTATTGGGGGTCTAAGAAGATCCGGCCGACGTTGCTCAGTTCGCTTCAAAGATTGTTCGTACCGCCATTTTTCTATATTCGCTTCATGCCCCGAAAGCAGTACTTCAGGTACTTCCCAGCCCTTGTATTCAGCAGGCCTGGTGTATACAGGTGGGGCGATTAGGTTGTCTTGAAATGAATCGGACAAGGCGGAGGATTCATCGTTTAGCACTCCCGGGATCAGCCTTATGATGGCGTCCGATATGACTGCTGCAGCTAATTCTCCTCCGGATAGCACATAGTCTCCAATACTAATTTCACGTGTGACCAAATGCTCCCGTACACGCTCATCTACTCCTTTATAGTGACCGCAGATAATAATGATATTGTTGACAAGAGATAGCTGATTGGCCAATGGTTGGTTGAAAAGTTCTCCATCAGGGCTTGTGTAGATCACTTCATCGTATTGATGCTTCTCTTTCAGCGCAGTAATGCATCGATCGATTGGTTCGATCTGGAGTACCATGCCAGCTCCTCCGCCGTAGGCATAGTCGTCCACCGTCCGGTGCTTATTAGTAGCATAAGGGCGTAGATCATGAACGCTCAGCTCTACTATACCTTTTTCCTGAGCTCGATGAACTATGCTCTGGTCGAAAGGGCCTTTGAATAATTCCGGTAGGCAGGTTATGACATCAATCCTCATAACTCGTCGGTGGAGGTGAAAACATCTACTAACCCTTCCGGTAGGACCGTTATGATCCTCCGACCCGCTCTGTCCAGCTCTTTGATTACTTCGTCGGTAATAGGAACAAGGATCTCGTCATCCTTCGGGGACTTAACAGAAAACAAGTCCTGCCGACCAGTTGATACAATACTGTCAATGACCCCTACCTCTATGGCTCCATCCAGCAGTTTGAAACCTACTACTTCGTGGTAGTAGAACTGGTTGCCCGTAAGGTTCGGAAGTGCGGACAGTGGGAGGTACAATTGAGAGCCAACTAATAGCTCAGCAGCCTCCCGGGTGTCAACATCTTCTAATACGAGTCGTACTTTTTGACCAGTTTGCAGCGCGCAAGAAGTCACAAAAAAAGGAACCAGTTCATTTTGCCTAAGCAAAAGCACTGATTCCAGATTTTCGTATTCTTCAGGAAAGTCTACATCCAAAAATGCTATTAACTCTCCCTTTAAGCCGTGAGGCTTAGTTAAGTAACCCAATTGGTAGCAATCATCTACCCTCATGGATTTATCAGTCTTTCTTTTTCTCTTCTTCGGTTGAAGCTTCAGCTGCAGGGGCCTCTTCGGCTTTCTCTTCAGCTTTAGGCTCTTCCTTGGGAGCTTCTTCATTAGCCTCTTCAGCCGCTGGTGCTTCTTCGACTTTTTCTTCGGCCACAGGTGCTTCTTCAGCAGCGGGAGTTTCTTCTACAGCAGGAGTTTCAGTAGCAGCCTCAGCAGGAGCTTCTTCGACTACCGCTTCAGCAGGTGCTTCTTCAACAACCTCCTCAGGTTGCGCAGCAGCCAGTTCAGCAGCTTGCTTAGCTCTGTAAGCCTCGGCTCTGGCTTCTTTTACCTTAGATTCAGCCTCATGTCTTGCCTTACGGTCAGCAGCTTTTTGCTGAGACAGTGAGTCAATCTTACCCTGAACCTTAGCTTCTTTCTGCTCTAACCATTCCTTCAGCTTAGCATCAGCATCTTCCTGAGTAACGGCCCCTTTGTTAACACCTATTTGAAGGTGCTTGCGGAACATCACACCTCTATATGAAAGCATGGCCTTCACAGTGTCTGTCGGCTGAGCGCCTTTCATTACCCAATCAAACGCTTTGTCCTCGTCAATATTGACACTTGCAGGATTGGTGTTGGGATTATACGTCCCGATTTTTTCGATAAAGCGACCATCTCGTGGTGCTCTTGCATCGGCAATGACTACATCGTACATTGCTCTTTTCTTACGTCCTCGACGCGCGAGTCTGATTTTTACTGCCATTTGTTAGTTTAAGTTTATATGGATCACGTCCATTAACAATTTCCTTTCAATTTGAAAAGGATCGCAAAAGTAGCAAGAAATATCCAAAGTAGATATCCCGAGATAGAATTTAACTATTAATGCGTGAGTGTAGATTATATTCGTTAAGACGAATACACGATTTTTCATTGTATAACCTTTAGATTAACTTTGATTCATTGAATTCATACTCGCAACTATCTTATGGATAAATTCTCGTATATCTCGAATGCCCATACCAACTATATAGACGAACTCTACTCGTCCTATAAGGCTGATCCCTCCAGTGTGGACGAAAGCTGGCAAAAATTCTTCGAAGGCTTTGAGTTTTCACAGGGTCAGTTTAATGGAGCGTCCACAACTTCTGACGGGCTAGCCGATTCTTCGGAGATTAAGGTACGTAATTTTATATATGCCCATAGGTCGAGAGCGCATTTGAAATCAGATACCAACCCTGTAAGACAAAGAAGGCAACATGTGGTACGTCTTGATTTGGAAAACTTCGGTTTGACAGATGGTGACCTTGAAAAAGAATTTGAGGTGGGGGCAGAGATTGGTCTTGGAAAGGCCAAGTTCAAAGAAATCAAGGAGCGCCTTGAGAAGATATACCTCGGGTCGATCGGTTACGAGTTTAATCACATAAGGAATTCGGATACGTTCGACTGGTTCAAGAATAAAGTAGAAGCTGAGGGCTTCAACATAGAACCTAAGACCGATCAGAAAAAAGACATTTTACAAAAGCTCAATGAAGCAGTAATCTTCGAGAATTTCCTGCATACGAAATACATTGGACAGAAGAGGTTTTCGCTTGAGGGTGGAGAAAACACCATTACAGCACTTCATACGATTATTAATCAGGCAGCTGAGTACGGTGTAGAGGAGATTGTGATCGGTATGGCACACAGAGGGCGCCTTAATGTGCTCGCTAATATCATGGGCAAGACCTATGAGGAAATTTTTAACGAGTTTGAAGGTGGGGTAGACCCTGACCTGACAATGGGCGATGGAGACGTGAAGTATCATTTGGGGTACTCAAGTTATATGCAGACTAAAGCAGGTAAAAAAGTCTATGTAAAGCTTGCACCCAATCCCTCTCACCTTGAAGCTGTCGACCCTGTAGTACTCGGTTATACCCGAGCTCAAATTGATGATGAATACAGAGGAGATTTTAGTAAGGCCATTCCTGTATTAATTCACGGTGACGCTGCAGTGGCTGGTCAAGGTCTTGTATATGAATGTATCCAAATGTCGCAGTTGGATGGCTATTCGACTGGAGGTACTATTCATTTCGTCATCAATAATCAAGTGGGTTTCACTACTGACTATGATGATGCCCGATCGAGTATCTATTGCACTGATATTGCTAAGATCGTGGATACACCTGTGCTACACGTCAATGGAGATGATGCAGAAGCAGTGGCTTATGCTGCAAAATTAGCCGTAGAATATCGTCAGACGTTTCACAAGGACTTCTTTATAGACTTGCTATGTTATAGAAGACATGGTCATAATGAGAGTGATGAGCCGAAATTCACTCAACCCAAACTGTATAGTTTGATCGCCAAGCACCCCAACCCAAGAGAGGTCTATGTAAAGAAGCTCATTGAAAGAGGAGATATCAGTCAGGATAGATCTAAGCAACTTAATAATGAATTCAAGAAATTACTTCAGGAGCGTCTTGATGAAGTAAAACAAAATCCCCTTCCTTATAAACCACAAAAAATAGAAGAGGAGTGGGACTTCCTAAAGCGATCAAAACCAGGTGCTTTTGACAAATCACCAGATACGGCTATCACTGAGGAGGTGGTAGATCAGGTAGCAAAAGCACTTACTTCTATCCCGAAGGGCTTTAAGCCGCTCAAGCAAATTGAAAAATTGATCAAGGATCGAAAGTCAGCCTTTTTCGACAAGAAAGAACTGGGATGGGCTGATGGAGAACTACTGGCTTACGGCAGCCTACTTGTAGATGGGAAGATCGTCCGAATGTCCGGTCAGGATGTGAAGAGGGGCACCTTCTCTCATAGGCACAGCTATCTGATCGATTCCAATACAAACGAGCCTTACTGCAACCTGAACTATGTAGCTGAGAAGCAAGAGCCCTTCAGGATTTATAATTCACTCCTATCGGAATTTGGGGTGCTGGGATTCGAATATGGCTATGCCATGGCGACTCCAAATGCGCTGGTGATCTGGGAAGCACAATTCGGTGATTTCGCCAATGGAGCTCAAGTAATGATCGACCAATTCATATCCAGTGCCGAGAGTAAGTGGCAAAGAATGAACGGCCTTGTCATGTTATTGCCGCATGGCTATGAAGGACAGGGCCCTGAGCACTCCAGTGCAAGGCTTGAGCGTTTCTTGCAACTTTGTGCGCAGGATAATATTGTGATAGTCAATCTTACTAATTCGGCTAATATTTTCCACCTGATGAGGCGTCAGGTTGAGTGGGGTTTCAGAAAGCCTTGCGTAGTGTTTTCGCCCAAGTCATTGCTCAGACACCCGGGAGTCTCGAGTCCATTGAAGGACTTCACTACAGGTGGGTTCAAAGAGGTGATTGCGGATACGTACGTCACTAATAAGTCAGTGCGCAAAGTATTGTTGTGTTCTGGTAAGATATACTTCGATCTGCTGGAAGAGCAGCAGAAGAAAAAAATCAAAGATGTCGCGATTACGCGCATCGAGCAACTGCACCCGTTTCCAAAGAAGCAGTTGGATGCTGTTCTGAAAAAGTATAGTAATCCAGAGATAGTATGGGTGCAGGAAGAACCTGAGAATATGGGAGGATGGAGCTACATGCTCCGCATATTCGGTCAGGGAATCAAGGTGATTTCAAGACGTGCCGCGGCTTCACCTGCCACAGGCTTTGCAAAAGTGCACAAGCAAGAGCAAGCAGAGATCGTAAAAGAGGCATTCAAATAATATAACAATCAGTTAAAATGGCTTTAGAAATTAAAGTACCCAATGTCGGTGAGTCTATCAGTGAGGTGACTATATCTCAGTGGATGAAGAAGACCGGCGATATAGTTGAAATGGACGAAGTGATTGCCGAGCTCGAGTCAGATAAGGCGACATTCGAACTAACGGCGGAGGCTGCTGGTCAGCTGACGACAAAGGCTGAGGAAGGTGATACTATCGAAATAGGAGCAGTCATCTGCGAGATCGATACGGATGCTGCAGATAGTGCCGCACCAGACGAAAAGGCCAAGACAGAAAGTGCATCCACTCAATCGGAAGAGGCTAGCCCTACCGGTGAAACGAAGGAGATGCACGTACCAGCCGTTGGTGAGTCTATCAACGAAGTGACTATCTCCAGCTGGATGGTGGCTGATGGAGAGTCAGTTGCACTGGACGATGTGATCGCAGAGATCGAGTCAGACAAGGCGACCTTTGAACTTACCGCTGAGGCCAATGGTGTACTGGAGCATGTGGCCAAAGAAGGTGATACGCTGGAGATTGGTGCATTGATTTGTAAGATCAAGGTAACAGATGGCGCACCTGCAAAGGCAGTATCATCTGAAGGAAGCAGCAAAGCGACGGAGATTGTAGAGTCTCCTACCGGAGAACCTGGCTATGCAGCCGGACATGCTTCACCAGCGGCAGCTAAAATCTTGGCAGAAAAAGGCATGTCATCATCTGAGATTAAAGGGACGGGAGTCGGAGGAAGAGTTACCAAGGAAGATGCGGTAAAAGCTGAAAAATCTGCCCCAGCCTCAGCCGATAAACCTGCTGCTCAAAGCGCACCTACAGCTCCAGGTGGAGATCGCGACCAACGTCGAGAGAAGATGACTAATCTCCGTAAGACCATTTCGAGAAGGCTGGTGTCAGTGAAAAATGAGACTGCCATGTTGACGACCTTCAATGAAGTCAACATGCAGCCGATCATGGATCTTAGAAAGAAATACAAAGAGACCTTCAAAGAGAAATACGAAGTGGGCTTGGGCTTCATGTCATTTTTCACCAAAGCATGTTGTGTAGCACTCAAAGAATGGCCTGCTGTCAATGCGATGATCGATGGTGATGAGATGGTTTTCAATGATTACTGTGATGTTTCTATTGCTGTATCTGCTCCCAAAGGGCTCGTAGTGCCGGTAATTAGAAATGCTGAGCAAATGAGCTTCGAGCAGATAGAAAAGGAAGTGGTAAGGCTAGCCACAAAGGCACGTGACGGGAAGCTCAGTATTGATGAAATGACTGGAGGAACATTTACACTAACGAATGGAGGTATATTCGGTTCTATGCTCTCAACACCTATTATTAATGCACCTCAGTCAGCTATACTAGGCATGCATAATATTGTAGAGCGTCCCGTGGTAGAGAATGGAGAAGTGGTTATTCGCCCCATCATGTATGTGGCATTGAGCTATGATCATAGGATTATTGACGGTAGGGAATCGGTTAGTTTCCTTGTCAGGGTGAAGCAATTGCTGGAGGATCCGACTAGGTTATTGCTTGGTGTTTAGAAATGTAGAGAGTCTGGTGTACAGGGTAAACAGTACTTGGTTGGTACAGTAAGCGAGGTACTATTAGAAAGTGAATCGATATAAAGACCTTGAAATTTGGCAGAAAGCCATGAATTTGTCTGAGGCTATTTATAAAATCTCTGGAGGTTTTCCGGCTGATGAGAGATTTGGTCTTACTTCTCAGATTAGAAGGGCGGCAGTATCGGTACCATCTAATATTGCAGAGGGAGCAGGTAGAAATTCGAAAGGAGAGTTTAACCAATTCCTGGGCATAGCGATAGGATCGTTATTCGAGATTGAAACTCAACTGACGTTATCAAATAGGCTGGGTTTTGTCACGAATGTTGATAACGAACTTGAGAATATTGAGATTTTAAGAAAAATGATATTTGGACTTCAGAAGTCGTTGAAGTAGCGAATCTACAACTCTGTACTCGTTACTCTCGGCCCTGTACTAACAATTAAAAGAATGGATTATCAAGTAGCAGTAATTGGTTCTGGCCCTGGTGGATATGTGGCAGCTATACGCTGTGCCCAGTTAGGCCTTAAAACAGCGATTATCGAAAAGTATGATACCCTCGGAGGCACCTGTCTCAATGTGGGGTGTATTCCTTCAAAGGCGCTGCTTGATTCTTCAGAGCATTTTCACAACGCGGAGACCACCTTCAAAGAGCATGGGATTACGATCAACAAGCCTAAGGTGAACCTGAAACAAATGATCGCCAGGAAAAGTCAGGTGGTTAGCGACAATGTCAATGGGATAGCCTTCCTCATGAAAAAGAATAAAATCGATGTTCATCATGGGTGGGGTTCATTCGTGGATAAGAACACGATAAAAATAGAGGGTGCTAAGGGCAAGAGTTCGCAGATCACCGCTGAGAAAATCATTATAGCCACAGGCTCTAAGCCAGCATCACTTCCTTTTATCAATATCGATAAGGAGAGAGTGATTACTTCTACCGAGGCTCTGGAACTCAAAGAAGTTCCCAAGCATATGATCATCATTGGCGGGGGTGTGATTGGGATGGAATTGGGGAGTGTATATGCACGACTTGGAGCGAAGATATCAGTAGTAGAATATCTGGACAATCTCATTCCTTCGATGGATGCCACGATGGGCAAAGAGCTTCAGAAAGCATTAAAGAAGCTGGGTTTCGATATCTTCTTAAGCCATAAAGTGACCGCAGTTACAGCGAAGGGTAAGGAAGTCAAAGTAGTGGCAGAAACGCCAAAAGGTGAGAATCTCGAGTTGAGTGGCGATTACTGTCTGGTGTCGATAGGTAGAAAGCCCTACACCGAAGGGTTAAATCTCGAAAAAGCTGGAGTAAAAGCAGACGACAGAGGGCGTGTAGCTGTAGACGATCACCTCAAGACCAATGTTGACAACATCTGGGCGATAGGTGATGTGGTCAAAGGTGCGATGCTAGCGCACAAAGCGGAAGAAGAGGGTGTGTTCGTAGCTGAGCAGATGATGGGACAGAAGCCGCATATCAATTATAATCTGATACCCGGAGTAGTCTATACATGGCCTGAGGTGGCGAGTGTAGGACATACGGAAGAACAGCTGAAAGAAGCTGGCAGAAAGTATAAAACGGGCAAGTTCCCTTATAAAGCTTTAGGCAGGGCTCGTGCAAGTATGGATACCGATGGACTTGTCAAGGTATTGGCGGATGCCGAGACTGACGAGATTCTTGGAATGCATATCATCGGAGCACGGGCAGCCGACATGATCGCCAGTGGAGTGACAGCTATGGAGTATCGCGCTTCGGCAGAGGATGTTGCGCGGATGTCGCATGCGCACCCTACGTACATGGAGGCCGTGAAGGAAGCGTGCTTAGCCGCTACCGCGAATCGTCCGATACACATATAGTTATTCAGGAACTTGAGGGTAATGCCTAAACACCCTCAACATTTATAGGGTGCACTTTGGTCGTGATGTATTTCAGACCTTTGTTCGTTTTGTAGGTGCCGATGATTTTCAAATCTTCCTTAATAAAGGTTCCCCGTGCGGGATAGAGAGTGATCGTCGCTGTGCCATTTTGAGTGTCAAGAGCAGAAATTTTGGACTCTTCGAAATACTCCCCCTTGGTTAATGACCCTTGATAGAATTTCGCATTTCGAACCTTATCAGAGAAGCTGATCTTAATGGTAAAGGATCCATCGCTTGATACCCGATTAATTTCCCTTACCACAATTTGGGCATGCTTGGTGATCTCCTTGCCACTCTTGTAGTACTCCTTAACTTTTCTGGATTGAATACCACTCCTATAAGGTACCTCGGCACTAATATTCCCATTTGAGAAGTAATGCTTCTGTACGCCTTCCAGTTTGCCACGCACGTAGGGAGATTCTTTTTTGACGACTCCAGATTCGTAGTAAGTGGTTGCAACACCTTCTTTAAGGTTATTCTTGTAATATAGAACCAGTTCCTCTTTTCCGCTAGGGAAGTAGTTGACCGCCCGACCTTCTTTTTTCCCTTCCGCATAGGTAACTTCGGAGACCTTACGTCCATCTTTCTTCTTGACCACCAGGCCGTCCCTGGTCTTGGCTAGCTCCGGCTGCTCCTCTTTAGATTCTTCTTCCTGTTCCTTGGGTAGCCAGCTGAAGTTTTCACAGCTAGCGCAAATGCCTAATAACACTATTAAGAATGAGAATTTGAAAAAGCGATTCATTTGTGGTGTTCCGGTAGGTTGAGGTTGCAAAGATACAAGATTGAGCTTGTCGCAAGTTTTTCCAGTAAATCGCTGTTAATTCTTAGCTCTTGGTGAGCCAGTAGCTTAAAAGTTGGTCACCATTTTATGCAACTGCTTAATAGCCGCCAGCGAGAAGTAATCCATTTTGGTCATGTCGGCCTAGATCAATCCCAATTACCTAAAGGCCTGAGTCAGTTAGTCAATCAACCCAACCAACCTGGCGAAAGTTGAATTCAAAGCTTAAGCACCGCCATGAATGAGTACCACTGGATGGCCAGCGCCATAAATCTCATAATTAATTCTGGTTTCGATATTTCTGAAGATAGGCATGACGCTCAAATTTTTCGTTAAACTTTAGTCTCACTTAAATGTTCTATCAGCGGCGTTTAAGAGGATATTTGCACTCCTATGCCGATTATCTGTTGCTAGCTTCTTCAAGCTAGCAGCGGAAATTATGGACATGGTTTCCTCATGTACGTCGACTACCTTAAATTTGCCCCAATTTATCTAAAGCTGACCACCTAAAACTCAATTCATGCCAAGAGACAAGAGTATCAAATCCATCCTGATCATCGGTTCAGGCCCGATAGTTATTGGCCAAGCCTGTGAATTTGATTATGCTGGTTCACAAGCCTCACGATCACTCAGGGAGGAAGGTATAGAAGTCACGCTGATCAATTCCAATCCGGCCACAATCATGACGGATAAGGTAACTGCTGACAATGTCTATCTCAAGCCCCTCACCAAGGTCTCTATCAGAGAAATACTCGAAAAGCATCAAATAGATGCTGTACTGCCTACCATGGGGGGGCAGACCGCATTAAACCTGGCTATTGATTGTGAAAAGGCGGGCATTTGGGATCACTACAATGTGAAGTTGATCGGCGTAGATATCAATGCAATAGAGACAACTGAGGATAGGGAGAAATTCCGCCTCAAGATGAAGGAGCTTAATGTCAACGTCTGCAAAGGTGAGACGGCTACCTCATTCCTCAAAGGCAAAGAGATTGCCCAGGAAATCGGGTTTCCACTTGTGATTCGACCTTCTTACACACTTGGTGGCACAGGTGGAGGTTTTGTGGAGACTCCAGAGGAATTCGATCAAGCATTGACCAATGGACTTACAGCCTCGCCCATTCACGAGGTGCTGGTCGAGCAGAGTATAATGGGCTGGAAAGAATACGAACTGGAGCTACTCAGAGATGGTGCTGGTAATATTATTATCATATGCTCTATCGAGAATTTTGATCCGATGGGTGTCCACACGGGAGATTCTATTACGGTAGCACCTGCGATGACCCTTCCGGATACGGTCTATCAGCACATGCGTGATCTTGCCATCAAGATGATGAATGGAATCGGTGAATTTGCTGGTGGTTGTAATGTGCAGTTTGCAGTCAATCCAGTCGATGACATGATCGTTGGTATTGAGATCAACCCGAGAGTTTCCAGATCATCTGCTTTAGCTTCTAAGGCTACTGGTTACCCTATCGCGAAAATTGCTGCTAAGCTGGCGATCGGCTACAACCTCGATGAGTTGGACAACCAAATCACGAAGAGCACTTCGGCATTCTTTGAGCCTGCCATCGATTATGTGATCGTCAAAGTACCAAGGTGGAATTTTGACAAGTTCAAAGGATCTGATCGTCGACTGGGACTCCAGATGAAGTCGGTAGGAGAAGCGATGGGCATTGGGCGCAACTTTCAGGAAGCACTCCAGAAGGCTTGCCAATCATTAGAAATTAAGAGAAATGGACTGGGTGCAGATGGTAAAGAGCTCACCAATCAAGAGGAACTCCTTTACAGCTTAAAGAATCCTAGTTGGAACCGACTCTTTCATGTCTATGATGCCTTCAAACTGGGTATACCCTTCAAGACCATACTAAAACTCACCAGGATTGACCCATGGTTTTTGCACCAGATCGAAGAATTGATAGCACTGGAAAGAGAAATAGAGGAGCATACTCTTGAGAGTATCCCTAAAGAACTACTGTCCCTTGCTAAAAAGAAAGGCTATGCCGATCGTCAGCTTGGTCATCTAATGAAATGTCTGGAGAGTGAAGTGTTTGACAAACGCCATGCGCTTGGTATTCACAGGGTCTATAAGTTGGTCGATACATGTGCTGCAGAGTTTGAGGCGAAGACACCTTACTACTACTCTACTTTTGAGGAAGAAAATGAGTCTGTTCCTACTGATAAGAAGAAGATCATTGTCCTAGGAAGTGGCCCCAACAGAATAGGTCAGGGAATCGAGTTTGACTATAGCTGCGTGCATGGTGTATTGGCTGCAAAGGAGTGTGGCTATGAAACCATCATGATCAATTGTAATCCGGAGACAGTCTCTACTGACTTTGATATTGCTGATAAGCTTTACTTCGAGCCTGTCTTTTGGGAGCATATCTATGAGATCATCCTGCAAGAGAAGCCAGAAGGTGTGATTGTACAGCTTGGCGGCCAGACGGCACTGAAGCTTGCCGAAAAACTTAAGCGATTCAATATTAAGATCATCGGTACTGATTTTGAGTCATTGGATCTTGCGGAAGATCGCGGCAGATTCTCTGATCTGCTAAAAGAGCTTGACATCCCTTATCCTGAGTACGGCACCATCGAAGACGCTGATGAGGCGCTCGAATTGTCTAAAACTATTGGTTTCCCATTGCTGGTAAGACCATCTTACGTACTAGGCGGTCAGTCGATGAAGATCGTGATCAATGATCAGGAACTCGAGCAGCATGTGGTTGAGCTCATGAAAAGCAAGCAAGATGGTCGCATACTCCTGGATCATTTTCTTGAAGGTGCTATAGAAGCGGAAGCCGACGCTATTTGTGATGGGGAGGATGCATACATCATAGGTATTATGCAACACATCGAGCCGGCAGGTATTCACTCTGGAGACTCGTATGCCGTACTTCCCCCTTACAATCTTGGTGATTTTGTCATGCGTCAGATCGAGGAGTATACTAAGAAGATTGCGCTAGCGCTGAATACTGTGGGGCTGATCAACATCCAGTTTGCCATAAAAGACGACCAGGTCTACATCATAGAGGCCAATCCACGTGCGTCCCGGACTGTGCCTTTCATTTGCAAAGCCTATGATGAGCCCTATGTAAACTATGCTACCAAGGTGATGTTGGGTGAGAAAAAGGTGAAGGATTTCAACTTCAACCCCACCAAGAAAGGCTATGCTATCAAAGAGCCAGTGTTCTCATTTAATAAGTTCCCAAATGTGAATAAGGAACTAGGGCCGGAAATGAAATCTACAGGAGAGTCGATTTACTTCATCGACGACTTGATGGATGATTACTTCCTCAAAATCTACTCTGAACGAAACTTCTACCTGAGTCGCTAAGTTAAATAGGTAATATGTTGAAGTTTCTACTCATACTATTCCTGATAGGGTATATCTTCTTTAAGGTATCTGGTTTCCTATTTAAGACTTTGTTTTATAAAGCCTACCAACAGCAGCAGGCTCAGCGTACAGCAGGGCAGGGCACTCAGACCAATGGATATGCCCGCAAGCCTGCCGATGGTAATGTACAAATTGATCATGTTCCCCAGTCAAGTGCTAAAGCCAAGAGCAAGACCAAGTTTAACCATGGCGACTATGTGGACTATGAGGAGGTAGATTGAGTTCAGCTACCGCAATAGTACCCGATACTATTTCAAATATTCAATACCTTTGCGACCCTAATTGACATAAACATGGCTTGGTTTAAAAGAACAGATAAAGGCATTCAGACACCTACCGCCAATAAAAAGGAGGCGCCTGACGGGCTATGGTATAAGACACCAAGTGGAGCCATTATACACATGCGCGAGTTGAAAAACAATGCATATGTCTGCCCTGAGGATGACTATCATGTCAGAATAGGATCTAAAGAGTATTTTGAGATTCTGTTTGATGACAATAAGTTCAAAGAGCTTGATGCTAATCTTACATCAAAGGATCCGCTGAAATTTGTAGATTCTCAACCCTACCCGGCCAGGATAGAAAAGTCTCAAAAGAAGACGGGCCTAAAAGACGCTGTTCGTAATGCAGTTGGTAAGATCAATGGCCATGACCTGGTCGTTTCTTGCATGGATTTTAGCTTTATCGGAGGATCTATGGGTTCTGTGGTTGGAGAAAAAATAGCCAGAGCGGTGGACTATGGACTAAAGCATAAGACGCCTGTTATGGTTATTTCCAAATCTGGGGGTGCCAGGATGATGGAAGCCGGATTTTCTCTCATGCAGATGGCAAAGGTATCCGCAAAGCTTGCACAGCTCTCAGAAGCAAATATTCCATACATATCCTTATTGACAGACCCTACCACAGGTGGCGTTACTGCCTCATATTCTATGCTTGGTGATTTCAATATTTCTGAGCCAGGAGCGTTGATCGGCTTTGCCGGACCAAGGGTGATTAGGGAAACGATAGGCAAAGATCTACCCAAAGGGTTTCAGAGTGCTGAGTTCGTACTTGATCATGGTTTCCTTGACTTCATTGTAGATCGACGCAACCTCAAGAATAAAATAACTACACTTCTTCGTTTACTCGAAAAGTAGTCGATAGCTGTAACATTTCACCCAGACCGACTGTTACTTTCCCAGTCACAACTCCCTCTTTTGAATATCATATTTTGCGCTGTTGCAAATAGGGAAGATGCACTATATTTGTCGTTCTTAATTCAAAACTAACAAGTACGTTTCTATGTCATTTGTAGTTATTACCTCGATTATCGCCTTCACAGCAGTTATTGTTATGCTTGTTCTGATTTTGCTGTTTGCACAATCAAAGCTCGTTCAGTCTGGAGATGTGAAGATCATCGTCAATGGAGATGAGGCCAATCCAATTGTAGCTTCTGCTGGATCAACATTATTATCGACACTATCAAATCAGAAGGTGTTCTTACCCTCTGCATGTGGTGGGGGTGGTACTTGCGCGATGTGCAAGTGTAAGATACATGAAGGTGGGGGTGATGTGCTACCTACCGAAGTAGGGCATCTAAGTCGCACTGAGCAAAAGGAGCATGTGAGATTGTCTTGTCAGGTGAAGGTGAAGCAAGACATGCGCATCGAAATCCCCGAGGAGATATTCGGAATTAAGAAATGGGAGGCGACCGTGGTAAGAAACTACAACGTGGCTTCCTTTATTAAAGAATTCGTTGTTGAGCTACCAGAAGAAATGGATTATGAAGCTGGTGGATACATCCAGATCGAAGTTCCCAAGTGTGAGGTAGACTTTAAGGATATAGATATTACAGCTCACCCGAAGGAGCATGAGACTCCCGATAAGTTCCAACTAGAGTGGGATAAGTTTGGTTTGTGGGATCTCAAAATGAAGAACGACGAGACCATAGAGCGGGCCTATTCAATGGCTTCTTATCCTGCTGAAGGCAGAGAGATCATGTTGAATGTGCGTATCGCTACCCCACCGTGGGATCGTGCCGCAAATGGTTGGATGAAAGTCAATCCGGGTATTGCTTCTTCTTACATCTTTGGATTGAAACCGGGTGATAAAGTAACAATCTCTGGACCTTATGGCGAATTTTTCATCAACCCATCAGACGCTGAAATGCTGTATGTTGGTGGTGGAGCAGGTATGGCGCCCATGAGGTCACATCTTTATCACCTATTCAAAACCCTCAAGACTGGTCGTAAGGTAAGCTATTGGTATGGGGGTCGTTCGAAAAGAGAACTCTTCTATATTGATCACTTTAAGCAACTTGAAAAGTCCTTCCCCAACTTCAAATTCTACATGGTTCTTTCCGAACCTGCTGAAGAGGATAAGTGGGTAGAGAAAAAAGATATGAATGATGAGAAGGGAGATGGCTTCCTTGGCTTTGTTCACCAGTCTGTAATTGATCAATACCTTAGCAAGCACGACAATCCTGAAGACATTGAGCTATACTTCTGCGGGCCTCCCTTGATGAACAATGCGGTTCAAAAGATGGGTGAGGACTTTGGTATCCCGGATGAGAATATTCGATTCGATGATTTCGGTGGTTAAGAAATAAAAATCAACAGTAAGAAGGGAAATTGCGAAATTTCCCTTTTTTTATGCCCCAAAGAGAAGGAATCTCATGGATGTAAAGCTTTTGTTTAATCGAGTACCTAGCCATATAGTTGAAGCTGGCTATGATAGTCATAGCCTATATCAGGCCTTACATATTAATGCAGGCAAGGTTCCAGAGCTAGACAATATCGATATTGCTATCATAGGCATTGCAGATGGCAGGGCTGTTCCAGTGGATAACAAAATATCTGAGTCTGCCAACGAAATTCGTAAGCAGCTTTATAAGCTCAGGAAAGGTAAGTCTACTTATAGGATTGCTGACCTTGGTAACCTAAGGACAGGCCATGATCTGGAGGACACAAAAACGCGCTTATCAGAATTGCTCAATTCTCTTCATGATAAGGAAATTCTTCCTTTGATAATCGGAGGTACCCACGACTTTGATGTAGCCCAATATCAATCCTATGAGATGTCGGAGAAGCTTGTGAGTATCCTTAATGTAGATGCTCTCGTGGATATGAATACTACTGGCACTGACTCATCTGTCAGCAACCACGTTCACGACATTCTTTTGCATGAGCCCAACTACCTTTTCGACTATATTCATTTGGGGTACCAGTCTTACTTGGTACCTGCCAATTCACTTGAAGTTCTGGAAAAACTCAGTTTCAACCTTATTAGACTGGGTAGACTTAGAGACAAGCCCAAGGAAATCGAGCCGGCAATTAGAGAGGCAGATATGATGTCGTTCGATCTATCTTCTATTCAGTCCTCAGTGATGAAAGCGACACATAATCCTATTCCTTTTGGGCTCAGCGGTGAGGAGGCTTCACAAATAGCCTGGTATGCCGGATGCAGTGATAAGCTCAGCTCTGCCGGGTTTTATGGATACGATCCATTATTTGATGACGAGCATAGCTCATCTGCATTTATTGTCAGCGTCGTGGTTTGGTATTTTATAGAAGGATATTACAATAGAAAGGATAAGCACGATTTCTCTACGAAGCATTATGTAAAATATATTGTGACATTGGCCAATCAAGACCCTGGGCAAATCATCTTTTATAAAAGCTCTAAATCAGATAAATGGTGGATGGAGCTGCCATTTCAGTCTGCAAAGAATCTATACTCGCGCAACTATGTGGTGCCGTGTAGTTATGAAGATTATACCGCTGCGGGTAAAGGTGATGTGCCTGACCGATGGGTCTCGGCCTACGCTAAACTTTCTTGATTAGATTCTTGGAGGCATGACGAACCAAAGGATGAGGTAAACCAATATTCCTGGGAAGGCAGCACTAAAAATGGAGACAAGGATGTATGCGATTCTTACTAATGTAGGATCCAGGTCAAAGTATTCTGCTATACCTGCACATACACCGCCTAGTACTTTTTCGTTTGATCTTGTAAGTCGAGCAGTCATATCTATTTCTTTAAGAGATAAATAAAAGTATTATTTATTTCCATCACGAAATCACACAGGGATAGAAATCTTGAAAGATGGACGTTATCATCCTTTGACTCTTCGTCAACTTCAAGCTTGAACACCTCACTATATGTCTTGTCATATACGACGATCATAGCGGAAGGGTCATTTTCAATGATGGAGTTGCCAGATGTGCTATGGTCTACGAGTGATGCGATTTTTTCCGGCCTAACGATTCCTTCAGCCTTCGTCATATTGATGCTTACCAATACCGCCACAGCTACACCCAGCGCAATTACGATCAGTTGTTTCTTTAATGATTTATTAGCGGTGTACATGATTTGAGTATTTTGAGTTTTTGACCTACCCCAAAATACGTGACAATCGCTATGCCAAAATCAGTAAATGGCTTAATGCCAGCAAGTTGAATGAAATGGAGAAAGTGCTCATGTTTCACATTCGTACAGATTTTTTCACGAATGTGAACGACTTGCTACCGAGCATCTACTTTATAGACCTTTTGTAGCTCAGTGGAGGCGTCAATCATTTTCGTCCAATGGACTTGTTTCTTAGTCTCCTGAGATTCGTACACAATGCCCTGGGCCGTCTCTACCACTGTACATCGACCTAGCTCATACCGCAATGAATCCACCTCGTCACCTATGGCCAGTTCATTATTGTTCAAATCCTGGAGCTTTCTTGCCTGAGGTTCCTGAGTCTTTTTCTTAAACCAGCCGAACATAGTGCTTCTGTTTCTTTAAGTCGGGCAATAATAATTATTTGAGGGGAAAGGAGTAGGAGTATCTAAGAGATTGGGGGCGAATTGCTTGCAGTTATTTTTCGGAATCTCTACTTTAGATGAGTAGTTCTGGTAAGAACTACATTTTATTGACCAGCTATGAAAAGGATATTCCACCTGTTATTCCTATCGGGAATACTATCCTCCATGTTTCTTTGTGCCCAGGCGGAGACGTTAGGAGAGAAGATCGCAAACTCTGAAAAGATTTACTATGTAAAGTTCATGCCTACTAAGGTATTGGTTCAATTCAAGAACTATAACCAGTCGCCGGGCATTTACGAACCCTCTTTTTTTGAAGACAAAATCCATCCCATGGAGATTGTCACCTTTAAGTCGTCCTACGACGAGATGAAGTTTATTTATGAAAATGAAATATCTGCAGAGCAGGCGGATTTGATCAACGATGAGATACTAGACTATTTCGAGGGCCTTATTGGCAAGAACAAGATAGAAGTAATTACACCGGATAAATTCAAGGAAAGCTTTGCCATCAACTCCGTTTATATTCAGCCGGAGTTTGCTCCGTTTATATTCGTCGAACATACCAACGATGACGAATTTCACTATGTTTCTATGAACACTTTTAAAGCTGACTTTGGGATCAACCTGTATGAGGTACCAGAAGGCAAAAAGAAAAAGAGAGTAGTGTCAAGTGGCGGAAGCGGTAATGTGCTAAAGGAAGTCTTTGGAAGTAATGGGTATGCGGATAATGTAGAAAAAGCCCAGGCATTAGATCAGCTTTTAGATGACTACTTCTATTACCTGGACTTTGATTTTGACTGGCATTTTGATCGTTTCAAAAAAGCCTTTGAAAAGAATCTCGCCAAGCAGATTTAGCTTGCACTAGCCACCTCTGCCACCGCATTCCAAACGCGGAAAACATTTTTATAGCAGATCTTCTCGATTTCCTCCTCAGAGTAACCTCTCTTTAGGAGCTCCGCTATGAGATTTGGGTACTCTGAGACATCCTTGAGCCCTGTCGGCAGAGAGTCACCCACGCCATCATAATCTGAACCAAAGCCTACATGGTCTATACCTGCCAGTTCTACCACTCTATCGATATGATCTGCAACGATGGCCACTGTCGCATATGGATCTGATTCGAGCATGTACTTGTCTATATACGCCTTAGCTTCAGGATCCTGGCGATCTAGATTGTTCTCGGCAAGCCAGTTTACGATGTGCTCCCTAGCCGCCCGCAACTTATCCTGTGAGTCCTTTGAAAGAAATGACGACCCGAAATTGATTTGAATGACACCACCATTCTCAGCCAATTTCTTAATCATATCATCGGACATATTCCGCTCAAACTCCGGAGTGAAATACCTTGCTGAGGAATGGGACGCGATGCAGGGTGCTTTGGTCAACTCCATCACCTGATAAAAAGTACTGTCGGAAACATGGGAAATATCTACCATTACTCCCACCCTGTTCATTTCTGCAACTACTTCACGTCCAAAGGGGCTAAGTCCATTCCAGGTTCTGGTAGTATCGTAAGATGAATCACAGATCTGATTGTCCTTTCCATGTGTTAAAGTGATATACCTTATCCCTCGATCATGAAAGTATTTGACATTCGCAAGATCGTCTTCCACAGGTGCTCCATTTTCCATTCCCATTGGCAGAGAGATGAGTCCCTTCTGAAAGTTGGCTTCCACGTCTGCAGGATTTTTCGCTAACGCGAATTTGTCAGGATACGTTTCTGTAATCTTCTCAACCATGGTGATGAGGCTATCAGCCAACTGCTTTGCACCCCCAGTCACTTGATAGGAAGAGGGGATGTATATGGACATAAATGGAGCGTCCAATCCACCCTCTTTGGACTTAGGGTAGTCGAAGTTACCATCGGTTTCGACCGACACATCCATTATTTCTTTTTTCAGCATAAAGCCGGCTACTTTCATACGGTAGGGAAGGTCTACATGCCCATCTGTAATAATGAACTTATCAGCAAGTTCTTTGGCTTTGGCCTTAAGCTCAGCATCATTCAACGGCTTTTCTGACATTTCTTGCTGAGGTTCCTTTGCTGTGCACGCACATAGAAGAAGGAAGGGGATAAGTCGGGTATATTTCATGTTTTAGTTTTAAAGTCGGTGAAATGTAGAAAAGCAATACTTGAAAGAAAATCCCTTTTTGACAAATGGGACTTGGTAAAACCTATCCACTTAGACTGATTTTGAGTATGAGGCAACAAAAAAAGGCCACTGTGCAAACAGTGACCTTAAACGTTCTGCAGCTTACGCGTACTAGCCAGCGTCTTCTTGTACTACCACTTCAATCTCGATATTGTCATTTTGACCGTCAGTACCTGTTATCGCCTTAACGATAATAACACCGCGTTTTGCACCACCAGCCTTGTCAGCATCGGTCTCGAAAGCTATAACATCGTTGATGGCAAGGTTAGTTATGGCACCACCTTCGTCAGTTCCAGCATCGAAAGCAGCATCAATATCAGCCCATGTGGAAATGCCAACGAATTCCTCACTTGTTACGGTAGTAGATTTAAAAGTCGTAGCGTTGAGCACATTCCAGCCACTAACCTGGGCGGTAAAGGCCGCATTGGTCAATTGTGAATAGGCTTGAGGAGAAGCTAAGCTAGCCTGGTTGCTGAGTCCATAATAATATCCAAAGTCTATCGTCGCAGAGATTGGGTCTGCAGTGCCAGTTACGGCAGATGGCGAATAAACCTCACCTGAATTTGAGCTGAAAAATGACTCAGCGGATAGGTCTCCTAATGGAGCAGACAATAATATTGCCGTATAGGCTCTCGCTGCTGGTGAAGGAGGGGCTTCTACAGTTATCGTCCAGGTTTCTGTATCCTGCCCGTTATTATCGTCAACAAGCAAGAATTCAAGTTGTACTGTTGCCCCAACTAAGCTTTCATCAATGTCTACTGGAAAACTGCCTGAAGCAGACACAGCACCTGCGTCCAACCCGAGGCTATTCCTATTTTCATCAATAGGGGGTGTAAGACCGCTTACCGCGAAGCGATTGAAACCACCTGGTGTAGCAGCACTCCAATTAAAACTAATTACATCACCGGGAATGGCTGTAATGTCAGTTCCTGAAACAGTACCACCGTTAGCACTGACGGTTAATGTTGGGGCCACCGGTGCAGGAGTTTCTGTATCCTCATCACCGCAGCTTGCTAGTAAACCAAACCCCGCTATAGCGCAAAGGCTCCAAATAATGTTAAATCGCTTTTTCATTTTCATTTTTTATCTAAATGTTATTACAACGTATTGAATTTGAGTTGTTTAAAAGGATCCTAAACCAACTTCTATCACTCAATTCAATGGCAAAGTTGATCAAGATGTTGGTCAAATAATAATAGTATTCATTATTTTAATACCATTAATATGGTAAGATGACAAAGTGTCAATTGTATAATTTCAATATGTACTTTGATTAAATCAATCAAATTTAAAATTGTACAATACTGATGGTTACGTTAGTTTAATAGTCAGTATATATACTTGAGTTGTAGAAATATGAGAAACTACTCAAATATGAGGTATTGAGGATTTTTTTATATTTTTAATGATTGATAGTTTTTATAAATTGTTTTTTACTACAATTTATTTTAACTAGACCCTTAGATCAAACCGGCTATATTGGTCTGCTGAGTGAAGTTTTTTAACTAAATTGAACTGTATAGAAGCAAGTTTACAACGTAACTTATTATCGCTATGACTGACATTTCACCTGAATTATTAGAAGCCTGGAACACATACGGCCGGCTAGCTGCCTATTTAATAGCCGGTGTGGGCGTTCTTGTTTTCCTTGCTCACTTATTTAAGTTGATGACCATCAAGGAACAAAAGGATAAGTATGACTATATCAACACAAGTGAGATCAATCTACTCTGGTATGCTTCCTTGTTGTTGATTATTGGCGCTGCTGTGTATACCAATACACTGGTTGATAAGACTGGTTGGTTGTGGTTCTTTGTAAGAATATTTGTTAGCTCTATGCTCGCAATTATTGTAGGTGTTGTTGTTCAAAACGTACTGAAGTTCTACTACCCGTTTTTCATAGAGAAGAGATTGAAGCAACTTAGATACTCTGCAAGAATATCTCCGGATGGCAGAAAGATGAGGTTGCTTAGTGAGGAAGAGGAAGATGTCTATCTTGATGAAGGTATGCAGGCTGAGGAAGATGCATTCTCTGTTGACTATGATGTATGGATCGATGAGGAATCCGGTTATACTAAGATTGAAAAGTACAATGGTAGATTGCACGCACTTAAGTGCGCAGAGTGTAATTATCAGACTTTGAAGTTGACCCAGGAAGAGGTGATTCAGTCACCGACTGCAACAGAGGAAGGCGAACTAATGAAACACTTCACCTGTACTTATTGCGGTCACAAAGAAAGAAAGTCTGCTAGACTGCCAAGGCTCAGAGAAGGTGAAGAGGCGGAAGCATAGTCATTAGCATGAATAGGAAATTTTGAAGCCCTCAATTGAGGGCTTTTTTTATGCTTTATCTTTAAAGTTTGATACACACATTTTGAGCTTCAGTAAAGAAGCGAAGAGCTTCCTCTCCTCCTTCTCGACCGACACCTGAAGCTTTCATACCACCAAAAGGTGTACGAAGGTCACGCAGCAGCCAGCAATTGACCCAGATAACGCCGGCTTCAATTTGGTGGGCCGTATTATGTGCTCTTTTGATGTTGGAGGTCCATATAGTTGTGCTGAGACCATACGGTGTATCATTTGCGATAGCTATGGCCTCCTCATCAGATTTGAACGGTATTACACTAACGACCGGGCCGAAAATCTCTTCCTGGTTAAATCGACACTGGTTGCTAAGACCGCTGATAACGGTAGGTGCAAAAAAGTAACCCCCCTCACATCTACCACTGACTTTTACTTCGTCCCCACCAGTGAGTATTGCTCCACCCTCTTCTTTGGCCAGATTAACATAGTATTTGATCTTGTCAAGATGACCTTCAGAGACCAGAGCGCCCAAAGAAACATCAGTCAATGGATCTCCAATAGTCAGATGCTGAACACGTCTAGTAAACTCAGCACAGAAGCGCTCATAAATAGACTCCTGAACAAGTATCCGAGATCCGCACAGGCAGATTTCGCCCTGATTGCTAAATGAAGATCTGACTGTTGTTTCAATCATCTCGTCAAAATCGCAATCATCAAAAACGATATTGGGGTTCTTTCCACCCAGCTCGAGGCTCAACTTTTTGAACATTGGAGCAGCGGTTGCTGCCAATTTTTGACCGGTATTAGTGCCCCCTGTAAAGGAAATCGCCTTGATTTTGGGGTGTTCTACAATGGCCTGTCCGACCTCAGCACCATAGCCATGCAGGATATTAAGCACTCCACCGGGGAGTCCACTGTCTATGCATATCTGACTTAGCAGAAAGGCAGTCATTGGGGTGAGTTCGGATGGCTTGGCGATCACACAGTTGCCAGCGGCAAGTGCTGGAGCTATTTTCCAGGTGAATAAATATAGAGGGAGGTTCCATGGAGAGATACAACCCACCACACCGATTGGTTTTCTTCTTGTATAATTGACCGCTTCGCCTTCCATGATATGTGCGGAAGAGGATTCTCCGACTATAGCAGAAGCGAAAAAGCGGAAATTAGAAGCCGCCCGTGGAATGTCGATTTTCTTCGCTAAGTATTGGGGTTTTCCATTGTCGATAGACTCAGCAAGCGAAAGCTTATCAAGCTGTGATTCTATCCCATCTGCAATTTTCAGGAGCACCCTTGACCTTTCTTCAATGCTGGCCAATGACCAGTGCTTAAACGCTTTTGAAGCAGCGGCAACAGCAGCTTCTACGTCCTTGTGAGTGCTTGAGGGGAGCAGACTATAGACTTTTCCCGTTGAGGGGTCGATATTGTCAACGGTACCTCCATCCACGGCAGGTACCAGGTCCCCACCAACATAATTGAGTATGTTATCAATCATAGACTGCCTGTCCTGCCTCCATCCACAGGAATATTTGTGCCATTGATATACGCTGCTGCGGGAGTTGATAGGAACGCCGCTAGTGCCGCAACCTCTTCCGGTAGGCCAAATCGTCCTGCGGGCGTCTCAACTTTCATATTTTTGATCACCTGATCGGTTGTTTGTCCTGTCTTATTCGCTTTATTTTCAATGATACTCTCCAGGCGCACTGTTTCCGTAAATCCGGGAAGTACGTTGTTTACTGTGATGCCATATTTACCCAGCTCGAATGATAATGTCTTTGACCAGTTTGCTACAGCACCTCTCACGGTATTAGATACGCCCAACCCGGGGATAGGAATTTTGACGGAAGTAGAAATGATATTGATAATTCTACCATAGCCAACTTCCTGCATATGCGGAACTACTGCCTGCACGAGGATGTGGTTGCAATGTAAGTGCAAACCAAGTGCACTTTGAAACGCACTATAGTCTACATCAATGATCGGTCCTCCAGGAGGCCCTCCGGTATTATTAATCAAAATGTCAACTTGATTGCCGCTTTCAATGTACGCTGAGATTTGGCTCTTCAGATAGTCCGGATTTGAAAAGTCAGCTACCAATAGTTGATGGTTGCGCGATGATATTCCATCAAGTTCCGCTTTTACTTTTTTGAGTTCGGCTTCATTACGAGCGAGCACAGTGACCTCAGCACCCAATGCAGCCAGTTCAAGTGCGCAACTCTTACCTATTCCTTGCGTGCTGCCACATACGAGTGCTTTTTTACCTTCCAGTGAAATGTTCATTTGATATTCCTTTTGCCCTCCATTGAGCATTAATAATTTGTTTAATTTAAACAGAAAAAGAGTTGATGACCTAATCCCGAAAATGATGGCTATTAAAAGACCTTTTAATCTATATGAGTGGATCGAGAAGAATAGAGATTTGTTGAAACCACCCGTTGGTAACAAAAACCTCTACGTTGATGCTGGCGACTATATCGTAATGATCGTGGGAGGCCCCAATGCCAGAAAAGACTATCATTTCAACGAAACTGAAGAGCTTTTCTTCCAGCTGGAGGGCGATATTCTGGTCAAGATTCAAGAGGATGGAAAGCCTGTAGATGTACCTATCAAGGCGGGGGAGATGTTCTTGCTACCTGCCAAAGTGCCCCATTCACCGATTAGGTCTGAGGGGTCGGTAGGTTTAGTGATCGAGCGAAAGAGAGAAGCGAGCCACGACGATGGACTTCAGTGGTACTGTGATAACTGCAACCACAAATTGCACGACACCTACTTCCATCTGACAAATATTGAAAAGGACTTCATACCCAGGTTTAGAGAATTCTATGGCTCAGAAGAGTTGCGTACATGTGACAATTGCGGTCATGTGATGGAAACTGATCCTAGGTTCGTCTGATATGTCACAGGAGATCACGACTCTCTCAAGAGCAAGACAACTAGATCAGGAAGACAAGCTGTCAAAGTTTCGGTCTGAGTTTTATATCCCTCAACATCAAGGGGAAGATACCGTCTATTTATGTGGCAATTCGCTGGGGTTGCAGCCCAAAGGTGCTTCAGACGTCATTCAGCAAGAATTGAAAAACTGGAAAGAAAATGGTGTTGAAGGGCATTTCAAAGGGGTCAGGCCCTGGATGCATTATCACAAGAACTTCACAAGCTATTGGTCTGACCTGATCGGTGCAGGGGAGAAGGAAGTCGTCGTGATGAACAATCTCACTGTTAATCTACATCTGCTCATGCTCTCGTTTTATCGACCGACTGCATCGAGATATAAAATCATCATGGAAGGTCACGCCTTTCCATCTGATCAATATGCTGTAGAGTCGCAGGTCAGGTTGAAAGGCTTTGATCCGGAGGATGCCATCATCGAGGTTTTCCCAAGAAAAGGGGAGCATTATCTCAGGACCGAAGACATTGTCTCACAGATTACTGAGGGCGGAGACGAGCTGGCATTAGTCCTCTTTTCAGGAGTTCAGTACTATTCAGGTCAGTTTTTTGACCTATCGGAAATTGCTAAGGCTGGCCATGGAGTAGGAGCATACGTGGGTTTTGACTTGGCGCATGCAGTTGGTAATGTCCCCATGAAACTGCATGAATGGGGAGCTGATTTCGCGACCTGGTGCAGCTACAAATATCTTAATTCTGGTCCCGGATCCGTTTCTGGAATTTTCGTTCATGAGAAATACGCTACTGACAAGACGTTCCCCAGATTGGCGGGATGGTGGGGACACAACGAGAAGGAGCGGTTCAAAATGGAAAAAGGATTTGATGCCATCCCGACAGCAGAAGGATGGCAACTCAGTAACGCCCCGGTGCTCAGTATGGCAGCTCACCTCGCCTCACTTGAGCTTTTTAAGTCAGCTGGTATGGACAACCTCCGAGCCAAAAGCCTCAAATTGACAGGATTTCTTGAGACACAGCTTAGGTCCTCAGAGAACTATGGTACTGCTTTTGAAATCATCACCCCCCCTGAGTCAGATGCTCGGGGATGTCAGCTCTCATTGCTATTTCATGAAAAGGGAAAGCAGGTTTTTGATTGGCTATCGCAAAACGGTGTGATTGCCGACTGGCGTGAGCCAGATGTAATCCGCGTGGCACCCGTACCTATTTACAATTCTTTTGAAGACGTTTATCGGTTTGGTGAGTTATTGACTCAGGGACTAACTCAAAAACTATGAAGAAGGAAGAAGTTGTCATTTTTGGTGCAGGTTTGGTGGGCTCATTGCTGTCAATCTATCTGGTAAAGGCTGGATTCAAAGTGACCGTATATGAGAAACGGAGCGACCCAAGAAAGAGCAATCAGTATGCCGGACGATCGATCAACCTTGCCCTGAGCGTTAGAGGTATAAGAGCTTTGCAGGCTGTAGGGCTGGGCGATGATCTCGAAAGTATGGTAATCCCGATGAAAGGCCGACGCATGCATGACCTGGAAGGCAACCTCACTTTTCAGCCCTATGGTAAGGACGGTCAGTTCATCAATTCCATTTCTCGTGGTGGCCTCAATGAGCGCTTGGTGACCAAGGCAGAGTCGCTGGGAGTAGATGTGTTATTTGATCATAGATGCTCAGAAGTTGATTTGGAAGCCACTCGAGCTACTATTGAGAACAATGGCAAGACATTCTCGATAGAGGCCGATGTGATGTTTGGTGCAGATGGTGCCTTTAGCGCTATGCGTCAGTCCTTCCTTCGGCAGGACAGGTTCAATTATCAGCAGTACTATATCGAGCATGGCTATAAGGAGTTGAGTATACCACCAACCAAGGACGGTGATTTTGCGATAGCACCTGATGGCTTGCATATATGGCCCAGGGGCAACTTTATGCTTATTGCTCTACCCAACCTTGACAAAAGTTTTACAGTTACACTGTTCTTCCCATTTGAGGGTGAGCCGTCCTTTGATTCTGTCAATGGGGAAGAAGGAGTCAAGCAGTTTTTTGAGGAATACTTCCCAGATACATTGGAACTCATTCCTGATCTGACTGAGCAGTTTTTAACCAATCCTACCTCTAGTTTGGTGACTGTGAAATGCTATCCATGGAATAAGGGAAAATGTCTGATGCTGGGTGATGCCGGGCATGCCATTGTGCCATTTTATGGACAGGGTATGAATTCTGGTTTTGAAGATTGCTACTTGTTCGATGAGATGGCCAAGGCTCACAACTATAATTGGGACACTGTCTTGGACTTGTTCCAGCAGTCACGCAAGAAAGATGCAGATGCGATAGCTGATCTCGCATTGAAAAACTTTGTGGAGATGAGGGATCATGTAGCTGATGAGCGATTCCTGGTCCAGAAGAAGGTGGAGGCGAGGCTGCATGACCTCTATCCCAACGAATGGATACCTCAATATTCCATGGTGACTTTTAGTCACACACCCTATTTAGAGGCTTGGGAGAGAGGTAATTTACAAAACAGGGTCATTCAGCCATTCCTCACTGAGGAAGTGTTGAAAAACCCTGAAGTCGTCGATTGTGAAAAAGTAATGGAGGCACTGAGATCAGTACTCTAGCTGCAATCTTTTTGCCAACTCGTCGATCGTTTCCTGCTCTACTTCTGAGATCCCATCGGCGGCATTGGCAAAGAGGTACATGCTCTCCAGCACGAATTCTTTTGATGTTTGATCATTTTTGATGTGATCTTTGAGAACATTCAGGAATCTCTTTTCCCACTTGGCAAGGTTCTCTAGCAAGTAGCGAAACTCCGTACGGAAGTTCATGGCTAATGCAGTTTTGTCCACCAGGGTGCCTTGATCATTGTAGAACTCTTCTGCCATTCCATCTGCGAGCTGTAGGACGGCATCCCACTCTTCAGGGTCAAGTTTGCCGTCACACATACATATTATCAATGATGGGAATAGGGTTAGTATGTACTCGAATTCTTCTATCGAAATATTGGCACTTCGTGTTTTTTTATACTCCGCAAAGAGTTTTTCCGTTTGCTGATTCATTAGCGCGATCATTCTTCTCTTAAATTAGTTTATTAAAAATTTACTTCTAATTATTAATACCAATTCTTTGAATTAGGTAACTCAAAAATGTAATTATTTTGTTAAATAATTTAATGATTGCAAGAAAACTAAAATAACATCTGTTGGATTAGGTGGTTAGATAGTCATGCAAAAAGCATTGATCATTGGTTCGGGTATCGGAGGCCTAGCCGCAGCAGTACGACTGGCTGTCAAGGGCTATAGCGTGGAGGTACTCGAGGCAAATGCCTATCCCGGCGGGAAGCTCTCGGAAATCAACATTGATGGTTATCGTTTTGATGCGGGACCTTCGCTTTTTACCCTACCGGAATTGGTGGATGAGCTATTTGCGCTAGCGGGAAAAAAGTCCAGTGACCATTTCAATTATCAAAGGCTTGATGTCAACTGCCAATACTTTTATGAGGATGGACTGAGGTTGACTGCTTATGCCGACAGAGGTCGCCTTCTGGACGAATTTGATACAAAGACGGCCGACGATCGAGAGGCTATAGCGGCAGCTCTGGATAAGAGTCGGGAGCTTTATGAGATTCTTGCTGAGCTTTTCATGTATCGATCTATGCACCGTTGGTCGACCTTTCTCAACAAAAAAGCATTTCAAGCCTACTCAAGACTTCATAAACTGGACTTTTTCCGGACTATGAATAGAGCCAATGAGACGAGGTTCAAGGATCCCAGAGTTACGCAGTTGTTTAATCGATACGCTACCTATAATGGCTCAGATCCCTATCAGACGCCCGCCACGCTCAATATTATTCCTCATCTGGAGTTTAATATGGGCGCATTTTTTCCTGATAAGGGCATGCACGATATCACTACGAGCATTTTTGAGCTTGCTGAAGAGTTGGGTGTAACTTTCCGATTCAACCACCCTGTTGAAAGAATTATTTTGGAGTCGAAGAAAGCCATAGGCGTAGAATGTCTTGGCCAACGGATCATGGCCGACGTGGTGGTTAGCAACATGGATATCGTCAATACCTATCGGAAATTGATGTCAGATGTTGATCCTCCGGAGTTGTTGTTGAAGCAGCCAAAGTCGAGCAGCGCACTCATTTTTTATTGGGGTATCAAGGGGCAGTTCAACCAACTTGGTCTTCATAACATTTTCTTTTCGAGAGATTACAAGAAAGAGTTCGAACACATCTTCAAGAATGGTGATATTATCAATGACCCGACAGTCTATGTGAACATTACCAGTAAGCACAAGCCTGATGATGCTCCTGATGGGTGCGAGAATTGGTTTACGATGATCAATGTGCCCAATAATCAGGGGCAAGACTGGGATGCTCTCATCAATGATGCCAGAGCAAACATCATAAAGAAACTAAGTCGAATATTGGGGCAAAATATCGGCGAACTTATCTCTTGTGAGGAAGTGCTTGACCCAAGGACGATTGAATCAAAGACTTCATCTTCACTCGGAGCACTTTATGGCAATAGCTCTAACAATAAGTATGCTGCATTTCTTCGCCATGCCAACTTCTCCAGGAAGTATAAAAATCTATATTTCTGCGGCGGGAGTGTTCATCCGGGTGGTGGCATACCACTGTCACTGCTCAGCGCCAGAATTATGGCAGAGGAACTGCCTGATCTTCGGGTTCCTGAGGGATAATATCGAGGTAGTTCTCATACAGGGCAAAAATATCTGTCACGTAGTTAACAGGCTCTATTCCCCTGCAGTAGCCATGTTTGACAACCGGGTCATTGAAGTATTTGGAGTAGGATTTCTGAAGTAGATAGAAGGCCACATTGTCATCCCATACAGCAGTGTCCTTTTCATATTTTCTCGCCAGCCTCACGGCATCCATTACATGCCCTTGCCCCACATTGTAAGAGCCCAAAACAAACTTTACGCGCTCCAATGAATCGGGAATATGGGGCTTCCAGTAGTCTTCAAGCCATACCAGATAGTTTGAGCCTGCTTCGATGCTCTGAACTGGGTCTAGTAAGTTGGTAGCGCCAAATCGAGCACCTGTCTTGGGCATGATCTGCATCAAACCCACGGCTCCTGCCCAGGATTTGGTTTTCGGGTCAAACCTTGACTCCTTATTGATCTGTGCAGCCAGTAGTCTCCAATCCCAGTTGAGTTTACCAGCTGCTTGTTTGATTAGACTATCGAAGGGTGAAATTCGTCCATCTCCGCTTGAGAAAAATTCGCTATTCACTCTTCTTCTACTTTGCCTTGTGCTTCGGAAGTACTTATCGTAAATGACGTAGTAGTCATTTGTTTTTCTCATCTGATCAATCCAGTCATTCAGTCTGGTGAGTAGATTCGGTGCATTTTTTCTGACGCCCCAGGCAATTTGCTGTGGGAGACTGACAGGTGTCTTTACGTCAAGATTAGGATAATAGGAGGCATTAACTAATGCTACATCCTCATCAGCTACGGTATACGCGATTTCCCCCTCTGCTACTTTTCTAATGAGTGCCTCGGTCTCCACATCAGGATAGTCCTCTACTATGATGATATCACCACCAATCTCATCTGACAGATTCCTCATTCTGGTAAGGTAAGAGGAGCTATTCCTAACCCAGACCTCCTCACCAATCAGCTCTATGGGGTTACGAATTAAAGACCTCTCGATTTCGTGGAGTTTCAAATCTCGCCAGTTGTCAGGCTTGCGCTGCACGAGTACCTGTCGAACCAGGTTGTGGTAATGCGTAAAAGCAATGCGTTTTTTGCGCTCCTTGGTGACGGTCAAGTTGTAGGCGAGTATATCGCCCTTGCCTTGATTGAGCTTCATGAAGCCTTCCGTCAGACTTGGTGTGACTTCCAATCTTAGCTCCACACCAATTTCCTTACAAAACAGAGTCAACAGATCAAATTCATAACCCATCGGCTCACCTTTATAAAGGAAGAGCCCTGTCGAGCTATTGTCGATGATGGCCGTTAGATGTCCTCTTTCGATAATAGCGTCCAGATCGAGTTCAGCAACTATTTCGTTGCGCTCGGGTGTCTGCGAAGTGGTATCAGCACTCTCAGAGGACTTTTTACAAGACGCCAGGGCGAGCAGCGTGATAGCAAAGACAATATGATAAGCTCTGGTTTTCATAGATAGCAGACTACATCAACCCAGAAGATAAGCAACGATCCTTCAGATACCAAAATCTGAGCGGGCACTAGGGTTATTCGTCGACCTGTGGCTGGAGCAGGCTCCCGGATAGCCTAAGCAGTTCCACTTCTGAAACCTTAGTGCTGTATCTCGCATTGAGTAGTCGGGATTCGACCTCTACAGCGTTGGTTTGGGCCTCCCTCAATTCGAGCGCGGTGGAATTACCAAGACGATAGCGCTCTAGTGCAATTTCTTCATTTTCTAAAGCTACTTCGAGGTTTCGGGTCTCTATCTCGATCAGGTTGAGACTGTTGCGGTAGGAGGTAAAAACCTTGCTAATGTCCGATTCAATATTGAGGGTCTGATTTTGAATGTCAAGCTCGCTGATCTGTACTGCTAGTCTGGCGTTTTGTGCTCTTCGATTCG
The DNA here is from genome assembly GCA_965229505.1 of Cyclobacteriaceae bacterium. Lineage (GTDB taxonomy): Bacteria > Bacteroidota > Bacteroidia > Cytophagales > Cyclobacteriaceae > UBA6059. The sequence goes on along the minus strand of OZ245881.1, from coordinate 1,309,696 downwards.
TATTAAACCCATCGAATAAATTCATCCTGGCAGTAAAACCATAGTTATATCCATTTTGCTGGTTGCTCTGAAGAAAACCTGCCTCTGATGTCGATTTGTTATAACTGTAGCCTGTATTAAAGTCCAACGAAGGGTAGCGCTCAGCTCTTACCTCCTGCAGTTGGAGGTAGCTGGCATTCATATTTCGCTGTGCCAGTAGCAAGGTTGGGTTTTTGACATTTGCAGAGTTGAGGAGATCGCTAAGGACAAACTCGCCATTGATATCAATAATATCAGCTACTTCAAATTCTGTATCAAGTGCTCTCGCCATCAACCTATTGAGGTCAATTTTCGCATTGTTTAATCGCTCAATGACTTGAAGTCGGAGGGTGGCATCAGCATTTTGATCCACTTGTGCCGCGAGATACTCGACCTTTGACGACTTACCGACCTCATACTTGTTTTTAGCAATTTCAGTTCGTCTTTCAGAGAGCTGAATGGTATTGTCCAGTACTTTCAATCGCTCGTTTTCCAATACCACGGTGTAGTAGGCAGTTAAGAGGTCGGCTATCGTGTTTTCCATGATGATCTTGGTATTGATTGCACCAGCTTCCTTGATCACATTTAGCCTATCGAGCGTATAAAACATGCCCAGACCATCAAAAAGTGTCCAGGTAAAATTGACTGAACCATTGAGGTTTTGGGAGCTCGCACCGTCTCTTGTATTTTCTCTGCCGTCAAGGAAAACCTGAGTCACATCCTGCGTAGACCAGCTTTTTTGACCCTGCAAATTGACATTTGGTAAAAGGCCGGCGTTTCCAATAGTGGCATCATTCACGGCTACTTCTTCACCTACCCGGGCTATTTTGATGTCGAAGTTATTTTGCAAACCTTGAGCAATGGCCTCCTCTACCGTCAAGATATCCTGACCAAAGCCTTGCCAACTCAAGAAGCTCAAAAAAATGAAAATATACTTTCTCATGTGTTTCATTAGATTCTTGCCATTCGCTTTTGACTACTGGTCACGTAGATGTACATGGCAGGGATCACATATAATGTCAATATTGTAGAGAAGATCAGTCCGCCGATTACCCCGATACCCATAGATACGCGACTCTCAGAACCTGCTCCAAGCGCTAATGCAATGGGAAGGATGCCCAAAATGGTTGAAAGGCTCGTCATTAAAATTGGTCGGAAACGTTGTTCGGATGCCGCTACAATAGCGTCCACTACATTAAGACCCTGCGCTTTTTTCTGATTCGCAAACTCAACAATCAGGATACCATTTTTGGTTACCAGTCCGATAAGCATGATGATGCCGATCTGGCTGAAAATATTAAGTGACTGATCGAAAATATAAAGCGACATAAAAGCCCCTGCCACAGCCATTGGCACAGTGAACATAATAATAAGTGGGTCTCTAAAACTCTCAAATTGGGCTGACAGGACGAGGTAGATCAGAATCAAAGCAAAGACAAATGCAAAGTACAATGAACTCGAACTCTCCTGGAACTCTTCGGAAGTACCGGTGAGGGCAGTCTGAAAAGATTCGTCTAAAACTTTTTCAGCGACGCGCTCCATAGCTTCTATACCATCGCCAAGGGCATAGCCTGGATTCAAACTGGCCGATACCGTGGCTGAGACGAATCGATTGTACCTATAAAGTTGTGGAGGAGTGCTGGTCTCTGAGATCTGTACAAGGTTGTCTAATTGAATGAGCTCATTCGATGAATTCTTAACATAAAGTGAGGTTAAATCCAGCGGGTCATTGCGGTCCTCTTTTTCTACCTGACCGATGATCTGATACTGCTTTCCACCCATAATGTAGTAACCAAACCTTGATCCACTCAACCCAAGCTGTAGTGTCTGAGCTATATCTCTGATCGATACCTGGAGCCTCTTCGCTTTCTCACGGTCGATTTCGATTCTGATCTCCGGCTTGCTAAACTTGAGGTTGAGGTCAACATAATTGAAGGCTGGGTCATTGCCCGCTTCGAACATAAAGTCAGGTAACACCTCCTTGAGTTTGTCGATGCTTTGTGCCTGAATAACAAATTGAACTGGCAGGCCACCGCCCCTCCTTCGACCAATCGACTGCTCAACCGTGACGAATGATCTTGCTTCTGTCTCACGCATGACTAGCGGAGCGATCTGCTCGACAATTTCTGACTGGCTTCTTTCGCGATCCTGTCGATCCGAGAGTATTGCTCTTGTAAAGGCAGAGTTAGTAGAGCTGCTACCACCAAATCCCGGGCTGGTGACAGAGATAATTCCTTCAGATTCGGGTACGTTTTCTTTGACGAGCGCAATCATCTTATCGACATATCGGTCCATATAGTCAAATGTTGCTCCCTCCGGGGCTGTGGACATGATCCTAAACTGTCCCCTGTCCTCTTGCGGTGCTAGCTCAGATTTAAGTAGTCCGCTGAATTCATAGATCATCAGGCCCGACGCTACTAATACCACAAAAGCCAGCCAACGCTGTGTCATGAACGCCTCTAGAGATTTATTGTAAACCTGATTGAGCTTCACGAAGAACGGTTCTGTCTTTCTATGCAGCCAATTATGACGCTCTCGTCTCTTTAGTATTTTGGTACAGAGCATTGGCGTTAGCGTCAATGCAACGAAGGATGAAATAATAACCGCCCCTGCCACCACAACTCCAAACTCCCTGAAAAGTCGTCCTGTCAAGCCCTCCAGGAAAATTACCGGTAGGAATACAGCGGCCAGTGCTACTGTGGTCGATATTACAGCGAAGAAAATCTCCTGTGCTCCCTTAATACCGGCCTCAATTGGCGTCATGCCCTCTTCTATCTTGGTATAGATGTTCTCCAATACCACAATCGTATCATCCACTACCAGTCCGATAGCCAGGATGATGCCCAGCAGGGTGAGAATATTGATAGAGAAACCGGCAAAGTACATGATGAAAAATGTACCTATCAAAGCAATTGGAATCGTTGCGATAGGTATGAGTGTCGTCCGCCAATCTCTGAGGAAGGCAAAAATGATCAATACCACCAGGCCGAATGCAATCACCAAGGTCTGATTTACCTCGTCAATCGAACTTCGTATATACTTCGTAATATCGAAACCGATACCCAGTTTGATATCCGCAGGCAAGTCTTTTTCGATAGGGCCCAGGCGATTGTAAAACTCATCGACGATATCAATGTAGTTGGCGCCAGGTTGAGGGATAAGGGCTACCCCTACCATGGGTATGCCGTCACGTTTGAGAATGGTGCGTTCGTTTTCAGCGCCGTACTCTGCTCGTCCGATATCATCAAACCTCACTACGCCACTAGCATCCTCTTTCACTATGAGCGCATTGAAGTCTGCTGGTGTGTTGAGTCGACCAAGGGTCCTTACTGTGAGTTCTGTATTAGCCCCTTCGACTGAGCCTGAGGGGAGCTCGACATTGTCTCTGCCCACAGCATTCAATACATCCAGAGGAGTCAACTCATAAGCAGCGAGCTTTGCCGGATCCATCCACAGGCGCATCGAATAGCGCCGTTCGCCCCAGATTTGAACTGAACTTACGCCATTAATGGTTTGCAGCCTTTCCTTGAAGAGGTTTTCAGCGAAGGATGACAGATCGAGCAGCGACCTCTGATCACTCTGTACGTTCAGGAATACCAGTGGAGATGAATCAGCATCGGCTTTTCGCACTGTAGGTGGGTCAGCGTCCGGCGGAAGATTGCGCTGTGCCGCTGATACCTTGTCGCGAACATCATTAGCGGCGACTTCTAAGTCCACACTCAGGTCAAACTCTACCGTAATACTACTCCGTCCATCGCGACTGGTTGAGGTCAGGCTCTTAATACCTGCTATGCCATTGATCGACTCCTCCAGCGGTTCGGTGATCTGTGACTCAATAATATCTGCATTAGCACCCACATAAGACGTACTGACTGATATCACAGGAGGATCAACACTAGGGTACTCCCGCACACCAAGGAAGTTGAATCCAATGAAGCCGAACAACAGAATCACGATCGACATCACAATCGCCAACACCGGACGATTAATACTCAATGAGGATATACCTGCCATAATCGTTTAATTTAATGTGGTGATTTCAACATCAGAACCATCTTTTATCTGAAGCAGTCCTGAGACTAATACAGTATCCTGAATGCTCAGGCCATTTACAATTTCCACTTCCGTGGACGTGCGTACGCCTATCTCGACATTGAGTTCTTTGGCTTTGCCGTTCTCATACTTAAAAATACTGTGACCCGACAGCTGCGGGATGACTGACTCAGTTGGAAGCATGATCGCATTGTTAGCCTCGGTTAAGATCAGCTCAATTTTTGCAAACTGACCTGGAATAAGCGTGCCATCAGTATTCTGGCTTATTGCCCTTATCTTTAATGTTCGTGTGTTTTGGTCTATTTGAGGGTCTATTGCGTAAACTTCACCTTGATAATCATTGACTGATGCGTCAGTATTAAAGACAATTTTATCTCCGGTCTTAATTTTACTGCTGTACTTACCAGGAACAGAAAACTCCAGTTTTACCGGATTAATATTAGCCAGATAGGCAATCCTGGTGTTGTTATTAATGTAGCTACCCTCACTCACATACCTTAAGCCAATTACGCCATCGAAGGGTGCTTTGATCTTAGTCTTCGCCAACTGCGCTTCCACGAGCTTGATGTCAGCGATGGAGGTATTCAATTCTGTCAGGGCAATGTCGTACTCTTCCTGACTGATAGCCTCTTTTTCCAGCAGCTTCCTCTGGCGATACTCACTATCTTCTCTGAGTTTCTTGCTGTATTTCAGCTTTTCAAATTGAGCTTCGAGCTCGTCACTATTGAGCGTGAGCAGGAGATCCCCTTTTTTCACCCTTTTGCCTTCCTCAAAGTAGATGCGCTCAATCTTGCCAGAATTTTCTGATGTGATCTCCACAGATTCGTTAGCAATCACAGATCCAGTGATGGTGATCTTATTTTCAAGTACTTGAGGCTTGGCAATCAGTCCGCTTACAGGTACAGCTCGACTAGTTCGAGCACCCATATCAGCGGAGTTAGTTTGCTCCTCACCACTGAAGATGCCCATCTTGTATGCTCCAAAAATTATGGCCGCAATGACCACCAGTACTATTAGTATGATTCGTTGATTTCCCATGTTGTTGGCGGTAGCACTCCTACCGGAAAAAAATGATTAGCGCTCGTTTAAACTGTATGCAATATGAGAACTTACAAACGTATCGAAAACACCTTTTGTTTGAACGGAAAATGCCTTTAGAGGCTATAAATAGTGGTTTTTCACCACTTAAAATCACCTTGATCCAAACACGGTGGTAAAAGTGCCGATTAAGTAATTCTAGGGTTGGTTTGAACCTGGCATAAGCTCAATCTGCTGAGTATTTCTCCTCAATCAACTTAGTAGATGACCGCTGAGTTTGCAGTTAGAGAGAATGGCATTTTAGCGCGGCTGTTCCAACTTTTGATCGCGACCAAATAGTGAGATTGTCTCTAGCAACGTGCATAAAGCGCATATTCGGCTTGGGAACAGTGGTGAGTATATAGGTATAAATTGTCCCCGGCATTATGAAAACCTTTACCTATATGCCATAGACTTCTGATCCATAAAACCAATCAATGAGTTGTACAGCTCCTCAGGTTGCTCATACATAGCCATATGACCACAGCATTCCAGTAGTACACCACGTTCTTCGGGCAGATAGTCCAGCATTTCACGAGATTGACCTACCGGAATAATATCATCTTCCTTTCCTGCAATCACCATGACTGGCGGAACGGGCTTCTCAAGGAGAAATGTACGATCCGGCCTGTCCCTCATCATAGCGGTATACCGAACCAGCACCTCTTGTGTGCAGCTAATCCCCATAGATTTCACCGTATTAAAGGCCTCAGGAAAATTATCTTTTTGGTAGAAAATGCCTTCTACGAATTGGTTAACAAAAGGAGCAACACCCTGCCTGCTGATAAAAGCGATGACTTTATCTCTGGTTCTTTTTTTATCCACACTGTCACTATAAGTGGTTGAATTTACCAAGGCCACACCTTGGAATAAATTCGGGTATAGATCAACAAGTGCGAGTGCTACATAACCTCCCAGGGAATGACCAACTACAAATGCTCGACCTAAATTTTGTTTGGAAAGCACCTCTGCTATAGCATCGGCGACATCATCAAGAGAGTTACATTTTTCCGGTAGGGGGTCACTCAATCCAAACCCAGGAAGGTCTATGGCCAGCGGCCTATACTTGGAAGAAAGTCGTGTGGTTATGTTATCCCAGATGTGATGATTCTCGCAAAATCCGTGTAGCAGAATAATGGGTTGACCATTGCCGGATTGAGCTATATGGATCAATACACTTTGCTGGTAGTCTCCAGGATTCGTTGGCTGGCATGGACAATGCCTTCTGTATCAAAGCCACATTCTTTATGCAATTCGATCTGCTCGCCATGCTCAATGATGGCATCAGGTATACCTAGTCTCTTGACAACACTGCCGTATCCATGATCACCCATAAATTCTACAACGGCACTTCCGAATCCACCCATAAGGCAACCGTCCTCGACAGTGATGACATATTTATGGTTTTCGAAGATATCATGGAGCATTTCCTCGTCAAGCGGCTTAACAAATCTCATATCATAGTGAGCTGCACTGATGCCTTGCTCTGATAGTTGCTCGCAGGCTTCCACTGCGTAGTTGCCAATGTGGCCGATTGTAAGAATGGCTAGGTCACTACCCTCTCTGAGCTTTCTGCCCTTGCCCACTTCTATTTGTCGCATCGGTGTGCGCCACTCGGGCATGACTCCTTTTCCACGTGGATATCGTATGGTGAATGCCCCTTTTCTGGGTAGCTGAGAAGTGTACATCATGTTGCGTAGCTCCTCTTCATTCATTGGCGCTGCGACGACCATATTGGGTATACATCGCATGTAAGCTATGTCGTATGCTCCGTGATGAGTAGGGCCATCGGCTCCTGCAAATCCCGCCCTGTCCAGACAGAATACCACGTGGAGATTTTGAATGCAGACATCATGGATGACCTGGTCGTAAGCCCGCTGCATAAATGTGCTGTAGATGTTGCAGAAAGGTATCTGGCCTTGGGTGGCCAATCCGGCAGAAAAGGTGACGGCATGCTGCTCCGCTATACCAACATCAAACGCCCGATCGGGCATGGCTTTCATCATGATGTTCATCGAAGATCCTGATGGCATAGCAGGAGTGATGCCCATAATTTTCTCATTCTGCTCTGCCAGCTCTACCAAAGTATGCCCAAAGACATCCTGATATTTCGGAGCTTCTGGCTTCTCCGGTGTTTTCTTTTGAATGACTCCTGTGACCTTATCAAATTTTCCAGGTGCATGCCACTTGGTTTGATCCTTTTCTGCAAGCTCATACCCTTTTCCCTTCACTGTAATGCAATGAAGGATTTTAGGGCCTGGGATATCCTTGAGATCTTTCAACACATGTACCATGTGATCTACATCATGACCATCTATGGGTCCGAAGTAGCGTAGATTGAGCGACTCGAAGAGATTCGACTGCTTCAGCAGGAATGACTTGATACTACCCTCAACTTTAGCTCCAATTTCTTGTGCATTAGGCCCAAACTTGCTGATTTTACCCAATACATTCCAGACTTCATCCCGCACCTTATTGTAGGTGTGAGAAGTAGTAATATCTGTTAAGTAATCCTTGAGTGCCCCTACGTTCGGGTCAATCGACATACAGTTGTCGTTGAGGATGATCAGGAGGTTGCTATTAGATACACCCGCATGGTTCATCGCCTCGAAAGCCAAGCCTCCGGTCATTGCACCATCTCCGATTACTGCTATATGTTGCTTGTCCTTGTCATTCTTATACTGAGAGGCCATGGCCATCCCAAGGGCGGCAGAAATAGATGTAGAGGAATGCCCCACACCGAATGTGTCGTATTCACTCTCATTCCTTTTCGGGAACCCAGATAGTCCGCCATAGACTCGGTTGGTGTGAAAGTTATCTCTACGTCCTGTTAATATTTTGTGACCGTAAGCCTGGTGCCCAACATCCCAGACCAGTTGGTCTTCTGGTGTATTAAAAACATAGTGGAGGGCAACTGTCAGCTCCACGACTCCCAGACTTGCTCCGAAGTGACCCCCGTAAACTGATACAGTATCGATGATATAATTCCTAAGTTCTTGTGTGAGCTGCACCAATTGGGATTGGTCAAGACTCTTAAGGTCTTGCGGTGAATTAATCTTACCAAGCAGTTCTCCGGGTTGTATCAGCATGTTGGTCTCACGAAAAGTACAGATCAGTTAACAAGCTTACTAATAAAATGTTTGTTAAGCTATCCATTGCACTGATCACCAAAAAATAGACTGCAAAAGTATAAATTTTTAGCATTGGTCAGCAGCATTTGGGGCATTCCAGATATCTTTAGGCTTTCTGTTATTTCCACAGCACCCTTGCAAGATCAATCTAAATTTGAGATTAAGCTTCCTCTTTTTGAGGGGCCATTTGACCTTCTCCTGTTCTTTATCGAGAGGGACGAGCTGGATATTCATGATATTCCGATTGCTAATATCACCAGGGATTTTCTGGATTATTTGCATCACCTTGAGAAGCTCAATATGGAGGTGGCTTCCGAATTTATCCTCGTTGCAGCGACATTAATGAGGATTAAGGCAAAAATGCTACTACCACGACCGGTCATGGATGAAGAGGGTAATGAGCTTGATCCAAGAGAGGAATTGGTTAAACACCTACTGGAGTATAAGAGGTATAAATCTGTGATCGGAGAGTTGGCAGCTCTTGAGTCCAATCGGCTGGATAGGGAGCGGAGAGGCAATCTCTCAAAAGAGATCAAGAAGCTCTCCGAATTGAATAATGTAGAAGTTGAGCTTCAAAACATAGACCTGTATAAGCTGCTCAAAGTATATCAGAAGGTACTTCAGCGCTATGAATACGAAAAGAACCGACCTGCCCATCAGGTCGTACAATACCCCTACACCATCTCGGGCCAAAGAGAGTTTATACTAGATGCCTTGATTGGAGCGGAGAGGCTATCCTTCAGTGACATTATCTCTAAGAAGCCTGACCGGATTGCGGTGATTTACAATTTTTTAGCAATTCTGGAGCTACTACAAATGCAGTTGATCATGCTTCACTTGGGCGAAGGGTTCAATAATTTTTGGATTGAAAGAAGGGAAGAAGAATACGCGAGCTGATGGATATCAATTCGAAGAAGATTTTCAAAACACTCAACCCTAATAAAGTCTGGATTCCTATCCTCATAGGACTGGGCATTGTTTTTTATCTGTTTTACAGTGACCCGGATGTTAATCAGAGTACACTTGCCCTCATTGTAGATGCTCGGTTGGGATCAATACTGGTTGCGGTAGTGGTACTTCTCGCTCGAGACCTTGGCTACATCTACAGGATCAGAACGTTGACTAACAGAGACATCAGCTGGACGAGCAGTATCTACGTCATCATTTTATGGGAGTTTGCCTCGGCAGTGACCCCTTCGGTAGTTGGAGGGACAGCCGTGGCTGTCTTCATACTCCTTAAAGAAGGAATCAAGTTTGGGCGATCCCTGGCTTATGTTCTTTTGACAGCAGTGCTGGATAACATGTTTTTTGTTCTTGGAGCACCTATTGTCATGTTCTTTGCTCAGGGTATAATCTTTCCGGATACGCAGGCCTTTGAGATGCAGATCGGCAGCAGCCTCAAACTTTTATTTTGGGTTAGCTATTCGCTCATTGTCATTTATACCTCCGTGATGGCATTCGCTTTACTCTTCAAGCCAAGGGCGTTCAAATGGCTGCTTCTGAAGATTACTACTATTAAGTGGCTGAGAAAATGGAGGTATGATGCCAATATCCAGGGGGATGAGATGATCCTTGCCTCGGAGCAACTCAAGGGAAAAGCCGCCAGCTATTGGATGAAGATCATCGGGTCAACCATCTTCATATGGTCGGCGAGATATATTATGCTCAATGCGTTGATCACCTCATTTTCTGATTTGTCCTTTCAAAATCACCTACTTGTATTCTCAAGGCAGGTGGTCATGTGGATCGTCATGTTGATTTCCCCAACGCCGGGCAGCAGCGGCACAGCCGAGTTCTTCTTTATTCAGTTCTTCAATGAATTCCTCGGAGACTACACATTCATCACTAACATTCTATGGCGTCTGATGTCATACTATCCCTATTTGATCCTGGGCGCATTGTTCCTCCCAAGGTGGGTCAGACGCGTGTTTTTCAAGAAGCCCCGATCAGAGCAATCGCAGCTCTGATAGAAGCTAAATTGGTGTCATGTTAACTTTATTCCAGCCACAAAAAAGATGCAATGCTACATTACACGATTTTAATAGTTATGTCATCTCTAATCGAAGATTCGATCATTCCTAAACCCATCCCGAGACTTGTTCTACTCAACGCTGTTGACTCTGAAATAGCCTGTTCGGAATTAATGTTCATACCCCTCAAGAAGAACAGAATTGATGAATTATAGGCTTAGTTGCTGAGAGAAGGGGCATTCTCAGTGAATGAGATTAAAGGATATTTGCCTTGATCTAGGCAGGGATGAGAAAGTAAACTAGTATTCCTACCTCAATCTGGTCATTCAGCAGCCACTGCCATTGACAAGTCATTGCTGTAAGTGACCTTACCAGAAATATCCATTAACCGACTTATAACTGGCACCACGCCAAACCTCATAACCTTGGCTTGAATAGAAGTAAGTCCGGGATCTATTGCGAAGGTTTGATAGTCACGGTCACCTAGACAAACCATACTGATCAAAAATGGAGAAAGTAGCATAATGAAGTTTCACATGCTTTTTGACCTCAGATAGACCAGTCAGACACGTTATAGGTTTCAATCTTCACTTTGAAACTTATTTTCTTCATTTTGTAGTTGGGCCTCCCAGCTCTGTAAAGAAGCTATCCACAGGCTCCCATAGCTCGACTTTGGTGCCTTCCGGATCTACGAAATGGACAAATTTGCCGTACTCATAAGCTGTAATTTCATTTACCATGGTTACACCGCTTTTTTTAAGCTTCTCCACCAGCCCCTCAATATTTTGAACCCTGTAGTTGATCATATATTCCTTGCCGGTCGGATCAAAGTAATCGCTTCCCCCCTCAAAAGGGCTCCATCGCAGGTAGTTGATTTCGTCTGGCTCGTTCGCATTTCGAAACTCAAAGGGGGATCCATGGCCGTCGATGGCCAATCCAAGATTATCTCCATACCATTGGCTGATTATGCTTGGGTTCTTTGATTTAAAAAAAATCCCTCCAATACCTGTTACTTTTGGTGTTAGTTCACTCATGGTCTTTTGATTATTCGTGTTTAGTGATTGTTTTTTTTCGCCAGTAGAGCATGCAATGAGGATCATCAATGCTGTCAAGAAGTGTAATTGATATTTCATTTTAGTTCAGTGTGTTTGAGTTTTGAGTTAAGCACTTGTTGTTGAGAAAGTGGTCAATCTGATTTGCGACCTCTTGGTAGTTTTTGTCAAACCAGATCATATGTCCCCATTTGTTGTGAAGAAGGATGACCCATGAATGAGAGATCATCGCCTTTGCCTCCAAGGCGTGTTTCACATTGACGGCCTTATCTTTATGGCTATGAACGATCAGCGTGGGGCTGATTACTCCTTTAATCGCTTGGTTGGTAAGTCCCTGCTCTAGATCATTTACGAACCCCTTACCTGACCGCTGGTTCCTGATCATACTGATGAGTTCTTTGCTATCTACATTCGAAAACTGACGCTCCGTACTGACCTGACGGAAGAAGAACCGCGCAAATAAGCTAGGAAAAGCTGTTGCAAACATAAGGTTGAGCTTCCAAGTCAGATACTCAATCTGCGGGTGGAACATCACCCGAGCCATCCAATAGAGCAGATCTGTTTTGTTAAGCCATCTACTGGTGGCTGCTGACATGAGCACAAGCGTGCTTATCCGATGAGGAAACAGTGAAGCCATGGCTAGCGCTGTAAGGCCTCCTGCGGATATGCCAATTAGGTGGAACCTGTCGATCAAGAGTTCATCCATCAAAGAAGCAAAGAGGTTGGCAGTCGCTTCAGGTGACTCATGCCCCTTCAGTGAGGTGCTGCCATATCCAGGCCTTGAAGGGATGACGAATTGATAACTGGCCAGATCGAACCCCTTAATACAGAGGTGATCCTGACAACTGCTGTGTCCACCATGACAGACTAGGATCACCTCACCCGATCCGATGCAGCGGTACTCGACTCTGCCCGTTGTAGTTACCAAGAACCTATTCATTTATTCATTTGTCGGATAACCTCAGCATAGTTGGCATACTCTAGATGCTTCACTACTCTGGCTGTAGGGTCAAGCACCACTATTGATACCACATTATAGGAGACAACTGAACTATCATTAGAAAGCGCATTTCGATAAGAAATCATGCCTGAGGAGACGCCCAGATGACCTGTGGTGAACTCTACTGAAGTCCTCCAGGACAAATCTGCGACCCCCTCAAATAATTTCGATAGCGTAAGAATAAGCGTGTCTTTATTTGTAAATAGTAGTTCGCTCCCCAGAACCTCGGCGGTCTCGTCGTGGAAGTAGATGCTATCACTCAACAGGTCAGCCATGGCTTGAACATTGCCCGTGTGATAAGCTTTGAAATAGTCAGAGACGTTTTTCTCCATCCTGTCTTGACTTCTTAGCGTATGTGACACGACTATGGCTAATAATAATACAAGTATCTTCATGATTTCAATTTGTGAGCAAACTTTGAAACAATGATAGATATCCTAAGTAAGGCGCTGGTTTCATTCCGGCTTATGAAACCAAATTTTTTATTCGCTTAGGTAGCAATGGTTGACTTCAGCTGGTTTTGAAACTCGCTTGGAGAGTGACCGATAAACTTTTTGAAGGCTCTGTAGAATGTCACTTTGTTGTTGAATCCTGACGATAACGCTATCGCTAATAAGTTCATTCTCGGGTCATTGATGTGAAGCTCAATGAGTCGCTGAGCCTCTATCACCCTCAGTCTGTTGATGGTCTCTTTGAAGGCATCCTGATAGGTCATTCTAAACAATTCACCCATTCTATCGCTACCCATTCCTAGCTGATGAGCTAGTCCGTTCAGCGTCAACCCATCGTCTAAATAGGCTTTTTCATGCTCAATCTTATCTCGCAATCGTGACTGATCGATTTCTGAAGGGGGTTTAGATGGATTGAAGACGGGCCATCTGGAGTTCCCCATTAAAAACCAGGCGATTAGCTGAATGGTAAAACTTGAAAACACCATTACAGCATTACCAAAAAGATCGATTGAGAAATGACCGGTACCTATGGCGACATACAGAACTACCTTAATCAAATATGCCCCAATGTAGACCAACAGAGCGTTGGATATCAAGGTTGCCTGACCGTTTGCATTGAGGGGGAGCAGATTGCGAACATTGCTAATGATCCCCCATGTCAGATAGTAATAAATACCATGAATGATATTGTACATGGTGAAGAATAGTATACCAGACAGACTGCTCGTCCAAATATCACCTTTGACTGAATTGAGATATGCAAGTTTGGTCTCTGGGGCGGAAAAAATTAAAGGAGCGAAGAGCACAACATACACTAAGAACGGTAATAGATGCACCCACTGATGTCGACTCATAGTGGCCGACCTATCAAAATAGGCCTTAGCAAAAAAATAAACCAGCACCGGACGACAGATCGCCAGAGGGTATGATAGGCCGAGCAAATAAGGAAAATCAGAAAGCCCATCTCTTAGATATAATAGCTGTTCGGCGAGTATATACGCTTCTAACAGAAGCAGTATACCCATAAACCTGAGCGGTCGTATTTTACCTTGCTTTATAAGTAAGAATGCTCCAAGCAAGACAGATTGAGCGATCCCGAATCCTGCTATAAATTCTATAAGTTCACTCATGACCTTGGGGTATGATGACAGATAATTTAGCTTAATATAAAATAAGCTATAAAAATGAAAAACCTCAACCAACACTGATATTGACCAGTGCAGGGTGAGGTATGGAATAGTAGGTAATACGAGTTGTTTTTAGAACTTCTCTACTTCGGAGAAGAAGAAACCGCCTTCTATTTGTGCGTTTTCGTCAGAGTCACTACCGTGAATCGCGTTAGCCTCGATCGACTTAGCAAACATTTTTCTTATCGTGCCTTCGTCCGCTTTTGTTGGGTCAGTTGCACCGATCAATTTTCTGAAGTCTTCTACAGCATTATCCTTTTCCAGGATCATTGGAATGATAGCACCAGAAGACATATAGCTGCAAAGGTCAGCGTAAAAAGGACGCTCCTTATGTACTTCGTAAAACTCACCTGCTCTTTCTGCTGAAAGCTTTGTCAACTTCATTGCTTTGATTGAAAATCCAGCCTCTTCGATCATCTTGATAATCGCGCCACTGTTCCCAGCGCCAAAAGCGTCAGGCTTAATCATTGTGAATGTGATATTACTTGCCATTGTGTTCTCTTCTTGAGTTTTGTTAACAATTTGAGGCGCAAAGGTAAGTGAATGAAATAATAACTAAAACCTATGTTGTCATCATTGATGCAGTACAGATACCTTCATCGTAAGTAGATATTTAGCCGACGGGTACCCCAAAAGTGACTTAAACAGGCTATCTCTCGTGGTTGTAGCACCTTGGTTTTGATACTTATTATACACACTTTTGCACTTCAATTTTCCGCTAATAGTGGTTGAATGCAAAATATAGAGGCCTTTCGAGAAGCTATCAGTCGACCACAACGGATAGTTATTACCACCCATATCAAGCCAGATGCTGATGCCCTTGGATCCTCCTTGGGGTTGGCTAATTATCTGATAAGTAAGGGGCATCATGTGCAGGTGATCACACCTACCAATTATCCGAGCTTTCTTAACTGGATGTCTGGCAATGATAATGTTCTCATTTTCAAAGATGGTGGTGAGCAACAATCTGCTGAGTTGGTAGCGGATGCGGATCTAATTTTCTGCCTGGATTTTTCGAGCCTCAAAAGGATTGAGGAGCTGGGGGCGTTGGTACAGCAATCACCAGCTAAGAAAGTGCTCATTGATCACCATCTCGACCCGGAGGACTTTGCTGATTTCACCTCATGGAACACAAACGCTGCAGCTACAGCCGAATTGGTTTATGAACTGATCAAACAGTTAGATGACCTGGACAAGATTACCCCAGAGATTGCCGACTGCTTGTATGCTGGTATCATGACTGATACGGGTTCTTTTAAGCACTCCTCGACCTCCAGCAACGTACACCGAATAGTGGCGGATCTGATTGATAGAGGTGCTAATATAAGCGTGGTGAGCAAGCGTATTTATGATAATAACAGTCTTAGTAGGCTTAAGCTCATAGGCTTTGCACTTGCCGATCGCCTTACAGTATTTGACAACCTTAAGGTGGCCTATATCACCCTGAGCAATGAGGATTTAAATCGCTTCAACTACCAAACTGGAGATACGGAAGGCCTGGTCAATTACGCCCTTTCGATCAAAGGCATTGCAATGGCGGCTATTATCATCGAAAGAGAGGATAAGGTGAAGCTGTCTTTCAGATCGTTCGGAGATGTGGCAGTGAATGATTTGGCCAGGAAATACTTCAACGGTGGAGGACATAAGAATGCCGCGGGTGGCGCATCGGATGAGACACTTGAAGAAACAGTGTCAAAGTTCAGGAAGGTAGTGCTCGAGCATAGAGATAGATTTGTACAAAAAGTAAATGCATAGATAATGTTGAAAAGAATAATGACACTGGCTGTAGCGGGTGTGCTGATGTATGGTTGTGCCAGCGATTCAAATGAAATAACAACTGATTCTGGAATGAAAGTGACTTTCCTCAATAAAGGGGAAGCCGAAGTAGGTCCCGAAGATGGTCAAATCCTAACGCTGAATATGCGCTATGAGGACGAGCGAGGTGTGGAACTTTTTAATACCGATAAGCAAGGTGGGCCTGTTGCAATGCAATACATCGACTCTGTTTGGTCGCAAAGTGGCTTGATCTATGAGGCACTGAGAGTACTGAAGAAAGGTGATAGTGTGACCTTCCAGCTGCCGGCCAACGACTTCTATGTCAATACCTTTGACATGGAGGTGCCGGATTCAATTGCTCCTAATAGCCAAATCACTTTCAACATAGGACTGGTTGACAATATGTCAAGAGATGAGTACATCGCCTATCAGCGCCAAGTCTACGAAAAGCAGCAGGCGGAGATGGCTATGACGATGGATCAGAAGCTTGAGGAGGATGGTCAGACTATTGATCAGTACTTGAGCGATAACAATATTGAGGCACAGTCCACAGCGTCAGGCCTGAGATATGTGATTACAGAGGAGGGTAGCGGACCATCACCCGAGACGGGTCAGACTGTATCTGTACACTATCGTGGAATGCTCATGGATGGCACTCAGTTTGATGCCTCTTATGACAGGGGCGCACCATTGGACTTTCCGATAGGACAAGGCCAGGTGATCCGGGGATGGGATGAAGGCATAGCACTTCTAAATAAAGGAGCCAAGGCAACCTTATACATTCCTAGCCCATTGGCTTATGGAGAGCGGGGCGCTGGTAGTGTAATTCCACCTTTTGCGATATTGAAGTTTGATGTTGAGCTGGTCGACTTTCAATAATTAGTGGAAGTCCACCGTTAGATTGTTCTGAATGAAAAGAAGAATAATGGAGAAGTTGAAGGTAGCGGTCTTTTTGTTGACTATAGCGGTCTTTACTGGATGTAGTGATCTAGATGATAATTTTGCTGGAGTCAGTCGCTCACCACAAGAGCAGTTGGCCTTTGATATCATCAGGATAGAGGGGTATCTGGAGGAAAATGATCTGACTGGGTTTACCCAAACGGCCGACGGGCTTTTTTATAAGATAGAGGAAGAGGGAAACGGCATTAAACCTCAGACAGGACAAACTGTTTTTTTGGACTATTTGGGCACGAGTGTCGAGCGCACTGTTTTTGATCAATCTCCCGAGGGTATCCCCTTTGAGTTTGTTCTTGGAGTTGGACAGGTGATCGAAGGTTGGGATTTGGGAATCCCTCTTTTTAACGAAGATGGTAGTGGCACCTTGATCGTCCCTTCGACTCTGGCCTATGGCACTCAGGGTGTGACAGTGGGAGGTAACTTTCCCATACAGCCTAACTCAATTCTCATCTTTGATATAAAAATCGTAGCGCTTAGATAGTATGAAAAAATATTCTGCCTGTTTGATCATTTTGACGGTAGGAGCAATGATGTTGTTTGCTTCTTGTTCGGATGATAACTTGACTATCGTGGACAATACAGAGCCAATACAGTCTCCAGAGGATAGCCTGGCTCAACTCGTAGAAGATAATCTATTGATTGATGCCTATCTATCGGAAAATGCAGTGGATGAGGTTTTTACGACGGCTGCAGGAGCGCGGTATTATTTATTGCAAGAGGGACAAAAAGGCGGAAAGCCTGAACTCAACGATATAGTTTCGATTAACTTCATCGGTAAGTATCTCGATGGTACAATCTTCGACTCCAACATTGAGTCAGTTGCCGATCCTGAGGTGATAGGTAAGTCAAACAACGATTTTTCTGTCTGGAGATTCAACTATACAGTTGATGGGCGTCAGCTCGGCTTCACCGGCCAATACGGTTACCTTACTTTGATGCCAGAGTTAAAAATAGGTATCGGTGCTGCTCTTGGCCTAATGGATGAAGGCTCTAAAGCCATGATCATTTTACCCTCCGCAATAGGATTGGGGCCTTATGGCTTTGACAATAACTCTGGTTTTGCAATTCCTGAAAATACTGTGCTCTTGTTTGAAATTAGCCTGGTTCAGGTCCGCAATAACTAGCTAATGACCATCTGCTTTGCTACCAACAACCCGAACAAGCTGAGGGAAATCCGTCAGCTGCTTGGGGATAAGATCGAGATCAAAAGCCTCGAAGACATTGGTTGTGGAGAAGAGTTGCCCGAGACTTCTGATACACTGGAAGGCAACTCCCTTGAGAAGGCTCAATATGTCTATGATCACTACAGTGTAGATTGTTTCGCTGATGATACAGGGTTGGAGGTTGCTGCGCTGGATGGAGCACCCGGCGTATACACCGCCCGGTACGCAGGTGAGGAACGCAGCAATATTGCCAACATGGAGCTACTTCTCAAGAACCTTCAGGGTGTGACCCATCGATTTGCCCAGTTCAAGACAGTCATCACACTAATCCAGGGTGGCAAGGCTGTACAATTCTTAGGAGTGGCCGGAGGTGAGATTACTGATCAGTTGCACGGAGAAAAAGGATTCGGGTACGATCCGGTCTTTAGGCCCTCAGGGTATCAGCACACCTTTGCTGAGATGAGTGCTGAAGAGAAAAATGCCATTTCACATCGGGGACAGGCCATTGCCAAGCTGGTCGATTACTTAAAACAGCATTAGTGCCTACATTTACCGCCATGGATAATCCTACCATTATAGGTATTACCGGCGGTAGCGGTTCCGGGAAGACCTATTTCCTCAATCACCTATTGGATCAATATTCCCCGGATGAAGTATGTCTGATCTCTCAAGACAACTACTATCGGGAGCGTGATTCTCAGCCTGTAGATGAAAATGGTGTCAAAAACTTCGACACTCCCGGCGGCATTGATCATGAGGCGTTCGCCAGAGACGTGGCAAAGCTGAAGTCGGGACAAGAGGTGCATCGCTTAGAATACACTTTCAACAATCCTGATGTGGAGCCAAGAATGCTGGTGTTCAAGCCAGCACCGATCATTGTCGTTGAGGGCATTTTTGTGTTTTACTTCAAGGAGGTGTCTGCGTTACTAGATTTACGGATATTCATCGAGGCGCAGAACTATCTCATGCTCAAGCGCAGGATCATAAGAGACGCCAAAGAGCGCGGCTATGATCTCGAAGATGTGCTGTACAGATATGAAAAGCACGTTGCACCCACTTACCACAAATTCATAGAGCCATTTAAGCATTCGGCTGACTTGATCATACCCAACAATTCAGATTTCAAGAATGCCCTCAGCGTATTGCTGGCTTATTTCAACGGTATCCTGGGACGCAAGTAGCGATCATTGTACGTAGCTGTGGGTTTTTGCCATTTATTAGATACTTTTGTGCCCTGCATGAAAAACCGTATGTTTTCATATTTCGATACTAAGCGTCTAAGCCTGATTTTGGGCTTGGTAACGGCGATTTTGGTATTAGGCTCCACCACATTGCAATATGAAGTGGATCAGAAGCCAGTAGAGAAAACATCGACGGTCAATGAAGATGGTGCCGAGCACCCTACTTCTACTACTCAGATCAGTAGTTTTCAGGCGGTAGCCCAAATCATAAATGTCCAACTGGCGATTCCATTACTTCTCTACTTTGGAGAAATCAATGAAGTGGAAGACCAGGTGGCTCAACCGTCATGGCTATCCTCCGATCACTACTCTCAATTCCTGAAGACATTATTTCGGCGTATCATATCCCCTAATGCGCCCTAGCAGGTTGCTATTTTGAGCAACTTATCACATCGGGCTTTCGCCCAAAATAGTACCATTTAATTCATTCAAAATTCATAAATAATCATGCGCAATAAAGGCGGTGTGGTGTTTTTGACGATAGTCATTTCACTACTATGTATTTACTATTTATCATTCACGTTTGTTTCTCAAGGCATCCAAAAGGACGCCACGGAGTACTCTCGCGATAGCAATGGCAACTTAGAGTATGCCAAAAGACAACAGTACCTCGATTCAATCTGGCGCACGCCGGTTTACAACCTTTTCGGGGTAGACTATACTTATCAGGATATCAAGGAAACAGAGTTGAACCTCGGTCTTGACCTCCAAGGTGGTATGCACGTGACCTTAGAGGTATCTCCTATTGACATCATCAAGGGCCTATCGGGAAATAATCAGGATGCTGATTTCCTCAAGTCTTTGGAGGATGCTCAGAATGCAATCCGAGGTACGCAACTCAATTTCGTAGACGAATTTTATGCAGCATTTCAGCGAAATGCCGGTGACAAGAGTTTAGCAAGCATTTTCGCCACAGCCTCCAATCGCGGAAGAATCAGTTTTGACTCCTCAGACGATGTGGTTTTGGATGTGATCAATACGGAAGTAGAGAGTGCGATTGATCGCTCGTTCAACATTCTTAGGACCAGAATTGACCGCTTCGGTACTTCTCAGCCAAACATCCAGCGCCTGCAAGGTACAGGTCGAATCCAGGTGGAACTTCCTGGTGTTGACAATCCTGAGCGAGTCAGAAAGCTGCTCCAGGGTGTTGCAAAGCTTGAGTTCTGGGAAGTAAATGAAATCAATGAAACAGGTCAGACGCTTCAGGCGATGAATGATGTCTATGTTGCTCAGCAGCAGGCAGCAGGTGGTGATCTCGATCTGGATGTCAGCAGTACGGATGATGCTACTACGGCCGACCTGAGTGATCTTCTTAGTGAAGACGAGCCTGCTGAGACTGATGCCGAGGCAGATACCTCCGATCTCGCAGGTGATCTTGCTGACGGGGAATCTGATCTGGATGAAGATCTAAATTCGACTGTTTCGCCATTATTTACGAAGATGCAGCAGGCTTACGGTATGGTCTATGACACCCGTGACACAGCTCAGATCAACAGGATTCTTCAGAACCCTGAGGTACAGGCGGTCATTCCTCCAACTATCAAGTTCTTATGGGCAGTGAAGCCCCTGGAGCTTGAAAATGATCTTTCTAACAATGAACTTCTTGAGCTATATGCGATCAGGATGTCAAGGGGTGGTCGCGCACCATTGACAGGAGAGGTCATCACCGACGCGCGTCAGGATCTCGACCAGTCTACCCGGCCATCGATCAGTATGCAGATGAATGCCGAAGGAGCTAAGAAATGGAAGAGGATGACTTCTGAAAACATTGGCAAGCGCATCGCGATTGTACTTGACAACTATGTGTACTCTGCACCAATGGTACAGGGCGAGATACCCAATGGCAACTCTCAGATTACTGGAAATTTCACGCTTGATGAAGCTAAGGATTTAGCGAATATTCTAAAAGCAGGTACTCTGCCAGCCCCTACGACTATCGTGGAGGACGTAGTAATAGGACCAACACTTGGTAAGGTCGCTCAGAATCAAGGTATCACTTCAATTCTTGCTGGTCTCTCCATTGTTATTGTGTTTATGGCAATCTACTATTCTGGAGGTGGATTGATTGCCGTTGTGGCGCTCTTCTTCAACGTATTCTTTATCCTCGGCATCCTTGCCCAGCTAGCGGCTGCCTTGACCCTACCGGGAATAGCCGGTATCGTCTTAACCATAGGTATGTCGATTGATGCCAATGTACTGATCTTTGAGAGGATCAAAGAAGAAATCAGAAATGGGGCAGGCTTAAGACAAGCTATCTCTGCTGGTTATGACAAGGCTTACAGTTCTATTATAGATGCGAACGTCACTACCCTATTGACAGGTATTATCCTTTATGCGTTGGGTCAGGGTCCTGTGAAGGGATTTGCGGTTACGTTGATCATTGGTATCATCTGCTCATTCTTCTCAGCAGTGTTTATTACTCGTGTAATTGTAGAGGCATTCGTGAAGAAGGGTGATCAAAGTAAGCTGAGTTTTTCTCTTCCTTTCACGGCCAACCTATTTACCAATATCAATAAGAACTTTATTGGTAAGAGAAAGATGGCTTACATCTTCTCAGGGACTTTCATTACGGTAGGTATTGTAGCCATGATCGTAAACGGTCTTGTATTTGGCGTTGATTTTACCGGTGGCCGATCTTATGTGGTGAGCTTCAATGATCCCGTAGTGCCTTCAGAAATGAGAGCCGCGCTAAGCACAGCTTTCGATGGTAAGGGTGTGGAAGTAAAGACTTTTGGAGCTAACAACACTGTTAAGATAACGACTTCATTTATGATCAATGATGAGTCTGACGAAGCAGATGCGGATGTGAGAGCTGCATTGATCTCAGGACTTGAAGACTATTCAGGATTGACCTATACACCTGATGATACCAATGTCAATGAGTCTAATTTTGCGATAGCAAGCTCCTCCAAAGTAGGTGCGACGATCGCTGATGATATTAAGAACTCATCTTATCAATCCGGTGTACTTGCTTTGATAGCTATCTTCCTTTACATCCTTGTAAGATTTAGAAAATGGCAGTTCAGTTTGGGT
Organism: Cyclobacteriaceae bacterium; assembly: GCA_965229505.1. GTDB lineage: Bacteria > Bacteroidota > Bacteroidia > Cytophagales > Cyclobacteriaceae > UBA6059. The sequence continues at coordinate 1,287,586 of OZ245881.1, read as the reverse complement.
GCGGTTGTAGCGCTATTCCATGATACACTGTTCGTGCTGTCGGCTTTTGCGATCGTCGGATTGTTCGGCATCACTTACGAGATAGACCAGGTGTTCATCGCTTCGATTTTGTCGATTATTGGTTATTCGATCAACGATACCGTGGTTGTATTTGACCGTGTGCGTGAAAACATGGCATTGAAAGCGGGATCGGATAAACTCACAGTCTTCAACGAGGCTTTGAACAAGACGTTAAATCGAACGGTGATCACTTCCGTGACTACATTGATTGTGGTTGTGGTGTTGTTCGCCTTTGGCGGCCCCTCACTTCAGGGCTTCTCTTTTGCCTTCATCGTGGGTATTTTGATCGGTACCTACTCATCTATATTCATTGCGACTCCTATCGTAATTGACTTGGATACCCAGGTAGCCAAAAGAGCAAAAACTGTGGCTTAAGTCGAACGGACTTAATGACAAAAGCCCCTCGACTGCACAGCGGTCGAGGGGCTTCTTTTTTGATCTTACAAGAAATCATTTGGGAGAATAACAGATAGACAGATGCATTTGCAAATAAACTGTATTTTTGCAGGCATACGGTAGCCCAAAAAACTCCATGAGTACAGAACAACCCGGTCCCATCAATTTGTTGTACAACCTCCTGTTCACGGCGGCCATCTGTCTGGTATTGTATCTCATACCTCAGCCCGCTGATCATGAGAATATGATTGTATTTGAGCTATCGAGAAATCCTAAAAAGGTAGAAGCTCGAAAGACGGCCTATGCGGACAAGGATGAGGCATCTCACAAGGCGGAATCTTCAGAGTCTGAAATTAACGAAGCTGCTAATGATGAGCTACAGCCAGAGCCGGAGGAGATCGAGCGGGAGCACGCTGAAGAATTGATTGAGGAGGGTAAATCCAGTCGCAAGATCGTATCTGATGGTTTTGGGACAAGCAGTTTTTCTGCAGTTGAAGCAAACGACGCGCTCACCGATGTAGAATATTTCCGCGAGTTTAGTCGTATCTACAAGGAGCAAAAGCTAAAAGGTGTACAACCCGAATCACGTACCGATGTAGTGATTCGCTACTATCAGAAGGAGAAAGATGGTGATAAAATATTCCGTCTGCGGGCACTTGGTTTTTACATTCATGAGCGCCCGACTAGCGAAAAATTTGATCAGTATGCCTCCAATGCTATCTACTATGGTGACAAGGTGTCGCTGGAGGATATCAAGATGGTGGCCTATACATTGATGCGCCAGGGAGTAGATATCAAGACCATTGAGCCATCACAGTTTTTTAGTGACTGGAAGGCGCACTCAATCGAGATCGGTGCTGATGACACCATGCAGGATGCGCCATCACTGACGCTAGGTGATATTAGAAGCCTGCGCTTCTAAGGAATCCATTGAATTTAATAGTCGGACAATAATCCTCTGGCAATTAGGCTGCCGCGATAGAGTCATAGATCTGTACCTTGGTCCACAGGTGCTGCGTATCCGCAATGAACTTCTTATGTATAGCATGCTCCTGATAAATGTCATGAGCCGCCTTGTCATCAAAGGTGACAATCAAAGCGAATGTGTAGCTATTGTCAACCACTTCCCTCGGTGTATTGGCAGGTACCCCAATGTGATAGGTGCGTATCACATCCACTGCATCTAAAAATGTCTTGAGATTCATGGCGAAAATCGAATTGTCGTTTGTGCTGTCGGGATTCTTCATCCAGAAGTAGACCGTATGTACAAAATCACCACCTAAGGTATTGACCTGTGATTTTGAAAAGGAAGAAAGTCCCAGCCATCCCATTAGACCCAATGCTGACTTCTTGACAAATGATCGACGTTGTGTCTCTTTCATAGGCTTCTGTTTGTGATTGAAGATAAGAAATTTACTGGGCTTATTCGAGGCAGGAGTGAAGTGCGGCTTTATGAGTTGCCCACAGCATCAAGCGATTTTTTCGCTAGAATGATACTTATCACAATCAGCACAGCACTCATCAGGAAAGGGGCACCCGGGAAATGTACTCCTGCGGTTCCGTCTGTAAACCAGGCAAAGAGATTGGTCATCAAAGGAGGTCCGACAATACTTGTGACACTGATCACACTGGTCAGGGCACCCTGCAATTCTCCCTGGGCATTGGACGGAACCTGTCCTGTCATAATTCCCTGGAGTGATGGGCCTGCAAAGCCTCCTAAAGCGTAAGGCACCATAAACGCAAACATCATCCACCCCTGGTTGGCAAAGGCAAACAGTATAAAGCCGAGAACGTAGAAGGAGAGCCCAAGGTAGACGCCTCGCCTTTGACCGATCTTCGGGATGACGACCCTGATTAGACCCCCTTGTACGATAGCTACCATCAACCCAACAAACCCTAGTGAGTATCCGACCATGGCTTCATCCCACTCAAATTTGGCGATGGTGTAGTAGGTCCAGGTGCTTTGGGTGGAGTGCGCCGCGATATAGATCAACATCAGCGTTGCGACGAGCCCGAGAATGACCGGGTAAAGTCGCAGTTGCTTCAAAGTTCCTACAGGATTGGCGCGCTTCCAGCTAAAGGGTCTTCTATTCTCCTTGGGTAATGATTCCGGTAGGATAAAATAGCCATAGAGCCAATTGACCAATGTAAGCCCGGCAGCAGCAAAGAAGGGTATCCGAGATCCGAACTGACCCAATACACCGCCGATGACCGGGCCTATGATAAAGCCAATACCAAAGGCCGCACCAAGCAAGCCAAAGTTTTGAGCACGCTTCTCTGGTGTGCTGACATCAGCGATGTAAGCAGAGGCTGTCGTGAAGCTCGCTCCTGTGATACCCGCAATCATTCGTGCTGCGAAAAGCCAGGTGATCGTAGGAGCAAATGCCACCACCAAATAATCTATACCAAATCCGAATAGGGAAAGAAGTATGACTGGCCTACGGCCATACTGATCACTGAGTCCCCCAAGAATCGGCGCAAAGAAGAACTGGATCATGGCATAGGAAAACATGAGCCATCCACCATACTGGGCAGCAGCCGCGATACCCTCTCCGGTCAACTCTGATATGAGTGCGGGGATTACTGGTATGATAATACCGAATCCGATGACGTCAATCAGTAGCGTAATAAAGATAAATATGAGCGCGCCGCTTTTGGGCTTATTCATGCTTCAGATTTTGCCGCAAGATAGGTTGTTTGGTTAAGCAAATAACCCAACAAACAAATCTCTATCCCTTCATCGGATCAAGACCAAAATCCTGATTAGAATTAGCCAAGATATTACTGTTCGCTGATCGTGATCAGTTGTTGACTCTACAATGTGTAGTACTATCGTACTGGCATTAAAGCACAACAGATGGACACAATTCAATACTCCAAAGGCCAATCATGGAGTCTAATCCTTTTAAGGATTCTAATTGGCTGGCATTTCCTCTACGAGGGCATTATCAAACTTTACAATCCTTCATGGACCGCCAAAGGCTACCTGTACAGTTCCCAGGGCCCGTTCAAAGATGTTTTTACCTGGCTGGCAGGTGACACGACCATTGTGGCGGTAGATATGCTTAATATCCTCGTCCTCACCTCGGTTGGACTTCTATTGATATTAGGTCTTTATACGCGGCTTTCGGCGTTGGCCGGGATCGGGCTGCTACTGCTCTACTATTTATCACATCCGGCATTCCCCGGTTTGCCTCAAGGCCCTGCGGAAGGCAGCTATTGGATTATCAACAAAAACCTAATAGAGATGATGGCGCTCTTCGTGCTTTATCATTTTCCCACGAGTCATATTTTCGGACTCAATATGTTATTTAAGAAGAGGGCTGAAGCCTCTGATACTACCTCTCAATCCCTACAGTCATGAGTGAAGAAAAAAATCAAAATAGCGGTTGGTCCAGGAGAGACATGCTCAAAGGTCTGGGTGGCATTCCCATTGTGGGGTCAGTCTGGTGGGCTGGCGCCAGCTATGCAGGAGAGCTCAAACGTGAAAAACAGTCAATACTTGAGACGCTCAATATCAATGCCTCTCCACCACCACCGACCGGCGAGATGTCAGGTGATCCGGTACGGATCGGTATTATTGGCTTTGGAGGCAGGGGCAAGGACCTTTGCCGCGCTACTGGCTTTGCTACTGATACCTGGATTGCCGATATGGAACAGCGCCTTGCCGAAAACCCCAACGATACTCGGCTCAAGGATTTCATGGCTCAGGAAAACCTCAATGTCAAGATGACTGCTGTTTGCGACGTGTTTGATGTGAATGCCGAGGAGGCATTATCAAGCTTCAATCGAGAAGGCAACACAATCAAGCGCTATCGTACGTACGATGAGTTACTCAATAGTGGAGATGTGGATGCAGTGATCATCGCCACACCAGACCACTGGCATGCGCCAATATCCATTGCTGCTGCTGAGGCGGGTGTGCATGTGTATGTAGAGAAACCCATGACTCACAATATCGCTGAGACTTATGCTTTGCGAGAGGCGATTGAGCGCTCAGGCATAGTATTTACGGTAGGGCATCAGCACCGTCAGACCCAGAGCTTCCTGACGGCACAGGATGTCATCAAAAAGAACATCCTCGGCCATGTGTCACTCATCCAGGTCAATACCAATCGCAATGATGATAATGGGGCCTGGCAATACAACATTCATGAAAAGGCAAGCCCTCAGACCATCGATTGGAATCAGTTCATTGGGAATGCTGACATGGTGCCTTTCAACAAGGAGCATTTTTTCCGCTGGCGCAAGTGGTGGGCGTATGGTTCCGGGCTATCGGGCGACCTCATGACGCACGATTATGACAGGATCAACTGCGTTCTCCAGATGGGAATACCGAAGAGCGTAGTGGCCTCCGGTGGCATTTACACCCACCGGGATGGTCGCAATGTGCCTGATGTAATGCAGGTAAACATGGATTTTCCGGATTTCTCTACCGGCTCTAGTCAGGAGCAGGGAAAGGAAAAAGGGATGACACTGGTCTATAGTGCCACCTTGGGCAACCAGTTTGATCGTACCTCTCTGCTTATGGGACATGACGCGAGCATGGAGCTCGGCAACAGGTTGACCATCTATGCGGATGCAAGATCCACAAGGTACGCTGAGATGCTGGAGGCAAAGAAGATGGATCCTAACGTGCCCATCTATCAATATGATCCGGCAGCCGATGGCGTAGATGCGGTCACTTCTGCTACCGCAAAATATTTTGCCAACAAGGGCTTGCTCTGGACTTACCGTGATGGCAAACGCGTGGACTCTACCTTCTTACACATCCGTGAATGGCTGAGTTGTATCCGCAATGGCGGTACACCTAGCTGTGGTATCAAGGAAGGCTTTGAAGAAGCAATCACCGCCCATATGGGAGGGTTGTCTTACAAGCTTGGCCGTAGGATAGACTGGGATGGAGAACAGATCGTACCTATTGAGGGCTATGATCTGGATGAAGTGTTGCTGTCCAATACGGAAAAGGTGGTTTAACTAAGAGGAACTGCTTATATATTTATAACAGGCTGAGATCAGCTGTAGATCAAAAGTCTATGTGCATGGATATCTGATTGGCAATTAGATATATCTTCGCGGCATGAATGCAAACCTTGGGGAATGGCTCGGTATAGATGCCGATATTTTTCAATTTGTGGTGCTCCCACTGCTTATATTTTTAGCGCGCATATTAGATGTGTCAGTCAACACGTTACGCATCATTTTCATGCTTCACGGCAACAAATTGCTGGCACCAATTCTTGGATTCTTTGAAGCTCTCATTTGGCTAATAGCGATAGGACAGATCTTTCAGAATATGGGTAGTGTTTTCACTTACCTGGCCTACGCTGGTGGCTTTGGAATGGGCGTATTGGTAGGTATGCTTATTGAGGAAAAACTGGCTATTGGAAAGGTCGTCATCAGGGTAATCACCCAGAAGCCCGATGATAACTTGATCAGCTACCTATCGGAAAAAGGGTTGAGGTACTCCAACTTAAAAGCCGACTCCAACACGGGTAAGGTGAACATACTTTTTACGGTCGTGAATAGAGATCATCTTAAGGCTACCCTCGATACGATCAGGAGATTCAACCCTCAGGCTTACTATACGGTAGAGGGGGTCAAAAAAGTGAGCGATGAGGATGTGGTCAGCCCTTCTATTTATGCCAAATCAACGAATGTCAATGGAATGTGAGGTTAGCGTTTGCCCTACTCACCTTTCAGGTATTCCGGTAGGAAGGTAACGATCTCTGGATAGACGACCACTAGTGCAAGAAACACCAATTGAATAACAACAAAGGGCATAATACCTCTGTAGAGATGGATGGTTTTGACCTCAGGTGGAGCTACACCCTTGAGGTAAAAAAGTGAGAACCCGAAGGGTGGAGTGAGGAAGGAGGTCTGAAGGTTGATGGCCAGCAGGATGCCGATCCATAGCAAGTCAATCCCGAGCGCGCTGAAGATGGGCGCGACTACAGGCACGATGATGAAGATGATCTCGATAAAGTCGATAAAGAACCCGGCGATAAAAACGGCGATCAGCACGACCAGCAAAAAGACCTGGGGTGACAGATTGGACTGAGTGATGAGGTCGATCAGCATGCGATCACCTTCCAGTGCACGGAAGACCAGGGAAAAACTGGTAGCCCCGGCGAGAATGATGAAGACCATGCAAGTCAGAAAAGTGGTCTCACGTGTGGTTGATTTTAACACATCGAGGCTCATCTTACCTTGTAAGATGGTGAGCAGGGTTGCTCCGAGGGCACCTACGCCGGCAGCCTCTGTAGGGGAAGCGATCCCGGCGAAAATGGACCCTAGCACGGCCAGTATGAGCAAGAAGGGTAGTACAAAAGCCTTGATCACTCTGGAAAGCATGCCCGATTCCCGGAAGGCATCTATTTCTGCCTGAGGCATGGGAGGTGCTTGCTTAGGCCGAAGGTTGGCCACAATGATAATATATGCCAGATAGAGCGCCACCAGCAGGAGCCCTGGGATCAGTGCAGCAGTAAAGAGGTCACCTACCGGAATATTCAACACACTGCCCAACAGCACTAAGACGACAGATGGAGGGATGATTTGCCCGAGTGTACCAGAGCTGGCAATGGTGCCGGTGGCCAACTCGGCCGAGTAGCCGCGTTTGAGCATTGTCGGTAGACTGATCAGACCCATGGTCACGACAGTAGCACCCACAATACCCGTGGAAGCGGCGAGCATGGCTCCAACGATAACAACTGATATTGCCAGTCCGCCCTTAAACCTGCCAAAGAGCAGTGCCATTGTTTCTAGCAGGCTTTCGGCAAGTCCGGACTTCTCCAGCATGATCCCCATGAAGATGAAGAGGGGTACTGCTATCAGTACGAAGTTGTTCATCGTACCATAGATCCGCAGGGATACGAGGTAAAAGAAGTCTATGTCAAAAACAAGTATGCCGACGAGCACAGATAGTCCACCAAGTGTGAAGGCCACCGGATACCCGAACAAAATGATCACGAAGATCAACCCAAAAAGAATAAAAGGTAGATACTCAAGCATGGTCTTGAGCAGGTTTAATGATCGTACTGATGGATTTGAGTATTTCGGCTAGACCTTGCAGCAAGAGTAGACTAAAGCCAATGGGGATTGTCGACTTGATGATGAACCTATAAGGCAGACCTCCCGGATCAGGGCTGGACTCCAGAATGGCATATGAGTCGCCAACAAAAGCCAGAGAAGTATAGACGATGACGAAGCAGAAAGGCACAAGGAAAATACAAGTACCAATCAGGTTGACCCATGCTTTGGTACGCTGGTCAAAGCGGCTGTAAAACACATCTACCCTGACGTGCTTATCATATCGCAGCGTATAAGCCGCACCTAGCAGAAAAATAGCCGCAAAAAGATGCCACTCCAGTTCGTAGAACCCTGCTTGGCTGAAGCTAAACAAATACCGGAGTGCTACATCAGCACAGATGAGGATGACCAACAGGAAGGTCAGCCAGGCAACCGCCTTGCCAATCCAACTATTTATCGTTTCTATTAACCGGGTGATCATAGGGTATATCAGACATCCCCCATATTGGGAGCTCATTTCCTTCTCAATTTGATCATAACTTATTAAAATCGAGGTACAATTGACCAGCTATCCTTATGAAATCTATTTTTTCAGCAGTGCTCGTGTGTTCATTCCTGAGCATTGTTTCCTCCGCCCATGCGCAATTTGAAGTTTTCGGTTCGATAGAGGGCTATGTCTATGACAGTCTCACCGATGAGCCGGTCATTGGTGCCAATGTCTTCATTAGTAACTCTATGATAGGTGTAGCGACCGATTTGGAGGGGCACTACTTTTTAGAGCGAGTACCTGTCGGGGACTTTGAGTTGGTATTTTCACACATCACCTATGACCCGCGCAGCTTTGTGGTTTCTGTTGCGTCAGCCGAATTCACTGAGAAAAATGTAGCACTATTGCCCAATATCAAGGAGCTCCAAGAGGTGACGGTAAAGGGCAAAGTCGATAGGGAATGGCGTAGGTCTTTGGGTTTTTTCGAAAAATATTTTCTGGGCACCAGCTTTAATGCCAACAAATGCACCATCAGAAATCCAGGTGTGCTCGACTTTCAATATGATCCACTTACACGGGTGACTCACGTGATTGGCGAGGATGAGTTGATCATAGACAATGAGGCGCTTGGTTTCACGGTTTATTACATATTGGAGCGCTTCGAGTTCGACAATGACTACAAGATCATGCTGGGAAAGAGTCGATTTCAGCTCATGGAAGCACCTGATGAAAAGACAGAAGCCAAATGGAAAAAGAACCGGGATCGGGCTTACTACGGGTCAATGCAGCATTTCTTTTCCTCCCTGATGAAAGATGAGTTGAAGGATAACGGGTTTAAGATATACCGCCTGCAGACCCTACCGGAAAATAGTACTGAGCCCAGGTATGAGATCAAGCCGAGCCAGATGATGAGCTTCGGTGGCTTGAATATGAAGCGGAAAGTCTTTTTCCCAGACTACCTGGAGATCGTCTACGAAGATGAGCCAGAGCCTACTGCTTACAGGCAATATGTAGACAATGCACCCAAAGGTGAAAAAACCGTCAACATAGAATCGCGCAGCGCACAAACCTCATTGTTGAGCCTGAGAGATAAGCCTCTTGAAATTGACAAATCAGGCTATGTGTACAATCCCACGGACTATATCGTCTATGGCTACTGGGCATGGGAGCGTATGGCCGAATTGATGCCGTTTGACTATGTGCCGGGCATGTGATCATGCTGACGGACGCCCTCCTGTAGCAAGTTTATCATAGAGCCGACCTTAGAGCGATAGTCATTCACTACTTTTGCAGCTGTGAGTGCTACCGCAACAAAAAAAGACATCCGTAAACTGAGCTTTGAGCAGATCCGAGCAGAGGTCGAGCTGCTAGGTGAAAAGCCATTTAGAGCCAAGCAAATCTGGGAGTGGCTCTGGCAAAAATCAGCACACTCTTTTGAAGAGATGAGCAGCTTGTCGAAGACCACCCGCGAGCAGCTGGCGGAGAAGTTTGACTTATTACCGATAGGTGTGAGTGATAAGCAGGTGTCTAATGATAAGACCATCAAGTCTGCCTTCAAACTGCATGACGGTCACCTAATAGAAGGAGTTTTGATTCCCGCTGATGATCGGATGACAGCCTGTGTTTCTTCCCAGGTCGGTTGTTCCTTAACGTGTAAGTTTTGTGCTACTGGCTACATGGATCGCAAGCGTAACCTGGATGCAGCGGAGATCTACGATCAGGTAGTGGAGATCGCCAACCAGGCGGAGCAGCATTATCAAGTGCCTCTTTCCAATATTGTCTATATGGGGATGGGAGAGCCGTTGCTCAACTATGCTAATGTGCTGAAGAGCATTGAGCACATCACTTCACCAGAGGGGCTGGGTATGTCGCCTCGGCGCATTACAGTATCTACTGCCGGTATTGCCAAGATGATCAGGAAGCTCGCCGATGATGAGGTCAAGTTTAAACTGGCGGTATCTCTGCACGCTGCTAATGATGCCAAGCGCAACACCATCATGCCAATCAATGAGTCGAACTCTCTGGAAGCGCTGCGTGAGGCACTGCAATACTTCTATAAAAAGACAAGATCAAGGGTCACCTTTGAGTACATACTCTTTTACGGCTTCAATGATGGTCTGGAGGACGCTGAAGAACTCTATCAGTTCACAAAGTACGTACCCAGCAAAGTGAATATCATCGAGTATAACCCGATCAGCGAAGCGACCTTCACTAAAGCCGATCCCAGGGCTTTGGATAAGTTTGCTGCCTACCTGGAGGAGCGGGACGTGACGGTCGTCGTGAGGAGGAGCCGCGGTAAGGATATCGACGCGGCATGCGGTCAGCTTGCTAACAGAGATAAAACCAAATGATCCTCCAAGGGTTATTTTCCCATGGAATTATCCTTATCAGGAAAACTGCTAGTAGCATTATTGCTGACTTCAGCCTTTAATACTGGTCTCATTTGGATTGTACAGATTGTCCATTACCCAGGTTTTCTGCGAATTAGTCCTGAGACTTACGCCAGTTACCAGCAGTTTCACATGCGAGCAATATCATTCATCGTAGCGCCGAGTATGGTGGTGGAGTTGCTGCTGACTGTTGCGGGGCTGGCTCTGTCAGACCTGAGCCGATCATATCTCTACTGGATTGCAGCTTTATGCTTAGCGGTGGTCTGGGCAGTCACTTTTTTTATAAGTGTTCCATTGCACGGCTCGCTGACCAGTGGCTACAATGCGGAAGGTATTCAGCGCTTGATTGACACAAACTGGTGGAGGACAGGAGGGTGGAGTTTGAGGACAGGGCTGTTGGCTTTGATACTTATCAAGTAGTTATAAGCATCTAACACTATCATATTATCAAATATTTAGCCAACCCTTAGCCCAGACAAGTGGGCGCAATAAGCATAAGACTGGAGTAAGATCAAAACTCCATACAGGAGTACCCAGAACCTGGTAGAACTCTTCCTTTTGATAGTTTCTAAATATACGACCAGGATAAAAGCCATCACTAAGAAATAGCCAAAAGTCAGAACCTGGAAACGGAGAGAGGCGTATTGCCCAGTAGAACCGATGATAAATGATAGATAGACCGATCCAAAAGCTACCAAACAAAGAGCAAGTACTTCTTTAGTAATGGTCAGCCTTTTTAGTTGATAAATGAGGAATACAGTAAAGAAAGGTGTCGCAAAAATAAATCGGTTGAGGCTATGAATTGAAGTGCCCCGTTCCCCATAGGTGCCGGAGAAGAGTAATGTGACACAGGTTATTCCTGCTATATATAGCATTGAAATGATCAAATCAGCATTTTGCTTTTGGTTGTAGCTGATGCGTGGGTAGACATAATAGAGTATGACCAGGCCTGAAAGTAGTCCGACAAACATTGCGAGAAAATCATTCCATACAAGAGACTTAACAGTAGTTGTGGTTATCGGAAAACTAGGGAACCCAAGGTGCCTATTCCATTGAGATTGAACTTCAAACAGACTGAAATCAACTCCGGCCTCACTGATTTGAACCCACCTTACAACCATCGAGGAGGTCAAAGCAGCCGTAATGCCGAAAATGTACAGCCTTATTCTTTGCCATCTCACCACAGGAAATTCACACAGGAGGTAGGTGAAAACAAGACACAACACTAAAATTGCAGAGGCCGATCTAGTTAAACAACTTATAATTGAACCGATCAAAATTAGATGCCATGAGCTCTTGTTGAAACCTATTATCAACAGCGTCGCACCTAAAAAAAATATTGATTCCGAGTAAGGGACAAAACTGAAAATTAAACTTGGTGTGGCCAATAGAAGGAGTAAATACCGTTGCTCTACCTCGTAAGTGACCACTAAAAGATAGAGGCTGAATAGCAGAACGCCTATATTGATCAATACGATACCTAAGTATCCAACTCCGGTCCATCTCCATACCCAGGGAAAGAGAGGATAGAAGGCCACATTTGATTGTTGACCAGGGGTATAGTGATAACCGTTCTGACGGATGTTCCAATACCAGCCAGCATCCATTTTTAGGGTTGGATTCAATAAGTCAACTTTGAATATTAGTTCATTAAAGATGACCACCCCAATTGCGAGCAGCAGAAAATGAATCAGAATAAGTAAGAAGAAATCAAAGATGGTATCTTTTGAATGCCCCAGAAACTCTTTGTTGAATCTACTTCCTACTTGCATTGAAGAGCTTTTGCTTCTCTTCCTTACTTAGGCTTTCATAGCCTTTTTCTGAAATCTTGTCGAGGATCGCATCGATCTCAGCCTGGTCTGTGCCTCCACTTGAGCTGGTCGTACTGCTCGAGGCAGCTTTGCGCGTAGAGCTGCCGGCTTTCTTGTGTGTCACCTTTATTTTAGGGCTGGGCTTAAACAGTCCTTTGAAGAAATCCATGGTCTGTATGACTGGCGCACCAAGGTCATTGCCTTTTTGCAATTGCTTGATGAACAAGAAGCCAATGATAGCACCACCTATGTGCGCCAGTTCGCCACCGGCATTGCTGCCGATAGTTCGCGATAGCGACAACAGGACATAGAACATGGCGATGTACTTGATACGCACTGCTCCCAGAAATAACAAGAAGAAAGTATGGTTAGGCATAAATGTCGCGGCACCTACGACCACCGCGAAAACACCTGCGCTCGCGCCTAGCATCAAAGATCCATCGATACGATCATGATAAAAGGGCACGACATTGTACATGAGCATATAGAAAAGGCCGCCCATGATCCCTCCAATTACATAAAGACTAATCAGGCGATTGTTGCCTAAAAAATCCTGGATCAACCTGCCAAACCAGAAAAGGAAGAGCATATTGAAAATGATATGGAGGAAGCCTTCGTGTGTAAAGAAGTAAGTAATCAAACTCCATGGCTGGAAGATGAAACTGGTGAAGTCAGCCGGCAGCATTAGGTAGTTTCTGAAGGATTCATATACTCCGCTCAACCCAGAGAGCACAAGCACTACCTTCAAAACGATCAATGCGACAAACACAATTACATTGATCAGTATGATCTGAATGAGGCCGTTATTGGGCTTGTCCCAAGCGTTCTTAAAATCGTCGAAAATACCTGCGTTGTTCATCATCAATAATAGGTTCCGGAGTTCTTTTGCCAGTATTTCAGTATCAGAAATGCGATGAGCATTCCGCTGAGGTGTGCAAAATGCGCCACATTATCTCCAGCCGCACGGTTAATTTCGGAATATAATTCATAAGCACCATAGAACATTACAAGATACTTGGCCTTGACTGGGATGGGCGGAAAAAGGAGCATGAGTTCCATGTTGGGGAACATCATCGCAAAAGCCATTAGTATCCCAAATACAGCCCCTGAGGCGCCTACCATGGGTACATTGGCTTTGCTTTCGTAAATCTGATTGGCAATCACTTTGCTCTCAGCGATATACTGCGCACTGGTTGGCTGGTCTGCATATTCATTGATAAAATCGAACAGCCTGTTGTAATACCTCGGTGCGTGTTCCGTAATGAAATAATTGAATGCCTCTGGATCGGGGTTTTGGATGTAGACTTCCGAAGCATTCTGTACTTGACTTACCTCGATATAATTGACAGTTGCGTATAGCATACCAGCGCCTACTCCGGTGATTAGGTAGAAGGCCAGAAACTTCTTGTGTCCCCAGATCTGCTCCAGCATAGGGCCGAAAATTAATACTGCGAACATATTGCCAAACAAGTGCCAGAAACCTCCGTGCATCCACATGTAGGTGAACAGTTGAAAAGGCTTGAAGCTGCTAGCAAAGATGTACCGCAGGCCGAGGATGTCAACCACGTCGATTTTGATAAGGCTCGACAACAAAAACACCACTGCATTGATGATCAGGATGTTTTTGACCATTGGGGTCATTCTGCTAAACATAGAGGAGGTTATCTGTTAAAGAAGTTCGCAATTTTATCTAAACCAAGTAATACAAAGGTTGGTTTGCCTTCCGGCGTATAATTCGGTTGCTGACAGGCAAAGAGCTGGTCAATCATGGCATTCATCTCTTGCTGATCAAGCTGATGCCCCGGTTTGATAGAGGAGCGCTTGGCCAATGCGCGGGAGATGTTTTCTTGTTTGTCTATGCTCAAGGCTTCTCTGTTCCATTTAAACTGTTCGATCAACCCTTCGAACAGCACTTTTTCGTTGGTCTCTCTGACGTCCGCCGGGATACCCTGAATAGCTATGGCATTCTTACCAAAAACGTCAAACACGAAACCCAACGATTTAATTTCGTCCTGAAGTTCCATAACGAGTGAAAAATCAGCAGGGTTGAGTTCAACATGCGCTGGAAATAGCGATTGTTGCGATAAACCCTCTTTTGACTTGATTTGATGATTAAATCGCTCAAATAATATTCGCTCGTGAGCGAATTGCTGATCCATGACCATCAATCCACTTTTGACCTGCTTTAGCACATATCGCTTATGCAGCTGCCATGGAGGAGATTTCATATCCTCCTCTCCGGGGTTCTCAATATTATTGGCACTGCTGGCAATGACCACTGCATCTTGCGACGAGGGTTTTTCCTTATCAAGGACTTCTTGTCGATAGTCTGACTCAGATTTAGCCTTGCTAAATAGGCTCTCCCAGTTTTTGAGGTTGCTCTCCTCTCTTGGAGAGGCGGTTTTGAACTTGGAGTAGTCGAGCTCGGCTTTTGAGGACAGCACCTGACGGTCAAAGTTTAATCCCGATCTAGCGATGGCCTCAAAGTTGACATCCGTATTAAAATCCAGAGATGGCATGACGCTGTGTGCGCCGAGTGCCTGCTTGACCGCCGACTTGACTATGCCATAGATCGTGCGCTCATCATCAAATTTTACTTCGGTTTTTGTAGGATGCACATTGACATCCACGTGCTTTGGATCTATCGTAATGAAGAGCACGTAGAAGGGATATTGATCATCAGCAATCAGCCCGTCAAACGCCGTGCTTACCGCATGATTGAGGTAGTTATTCTTAATAAAGCGATTGTTAATAAAGAAAAACTGCTCGCCCCGAGTCTTCTTCGCAAATTCCGGCTTGCCGATATATCCCTGAATGGTCAGGTGAGCTGTCTCCTCTTGACACGGTACCAGCTGCTCACGATAATTTTTGCCAAACAAGCCCACAATACGTTGGCTGAGTTTTGATCCCTCCAGCTGAAAGGTTTCCAAGTCATTTTGATACAGCGAAAAGCCTACCTCCGGATGAGCCAGCGAAATCCTGAAAAACTCATCGAGGATGTGGCGCATTTCCACAGGGTTTGACTTGAGAAAGTTGCGCCTTGCGGGTACGTTGAAAAACAAGTTCTTCACCGAGATGCTTGTGCCTGTAGGTGCAGCGATATGCTCTTGCTTTTTGACTTGCGTACCTTCTACGCAGAGTAGTGTGCCCAACTCTCTCTCGGCAGTTCTGGTCTTCATTTCCACTTGGGCTACCGCGCCGATGGAGGCCAGTGCCTCCCCACGGAATCCCTTGGTGCGGATGCTGAATAAGTCTTCGGCAGTTCTGATCTTGGAGGTCGCATGACGCTCAAAGCTCATGCGTGCATCGGTTTCCGACATGCCCAAGCCATCGTCGCTGACTTGCACCAGCGTCTTACCAGAATCTTTGACGATCAACGTTACTTGCTTACTTCCGGCATCTACACTGTTTTCGAGCAGCTCCTTGACCACAGAGGCTGGTCGCTGCACTACTTCGCCAGCGGCAATTTGATTTGCGATAGCGTCCGGAAGTAATTTGATGATGTCTGACATGCTAGGCTTGAGCCCTCCTACCTTTAAACCAGAAATAGGCCGTGATCAAAAGAGAGGCGATCACGAACTCCCTAAGAAACGGAAACTGCCAGCCGAAAAGGTAAAGTCCGCTAAACCCTACTACCGCAAACAAAGAGCTCACGCTAGCGAGTATATTTTTTGACCGACTCCAGACGATTACGGGTACGAGCAAAGTATAGCTGTAGAAAATGTCATTGCCATAGTACAGCCAGCCAAAGACGGTGATGATTAAGAATAGCGCTATCATCAGCTGGATACCTGACGCGCTTGGTCCCGCGCCTTTAGCCAGATCTGACTTGGCTCTGAACGATCCGTGTATCGCAGATCCTTTTCTGGAAGCTTTGAGGTTCTGCTCCAACTCCATGTCATGCTTGATCTTAGAAACACGCTCTTCGATTTCCTCTTTCACAGGGTCATAGTGGCGTGCCTGGAATTTGAATCGCTGGTGACTTGGGAGCCGGATCAATGATGGTAGTCTCATGACAATTAGCGTTTATCGAATATTGCTGCTTCTTGTGGATTAATATTTGCTAATCTGAAGCAAACAATGTTGGTTTAACGAAATCTAATACAAATCTAATAGGTTATTTTATTCCGCTAGGATGCCCCGCCAGATATACCTCATATTGTGCTTGTTGATTCCCTCTCTTTCCTGGTCTGGGGAGCTGAGTGATTTGGCCGTGACGCAGGAGAAGGTCAAGTCGCTGAGCCAGGAGGAGCTTGCCGGTCAGCTGATTATAGCCAAATACCGTGAAAAGGAGGAGGCAATCAGGCTAATCAGGGAGCATCATATTGGTGGGTTTCTCTTACCAGAAGGCGATCCTTATGAGCTTAGAGCGATCATTTCAGAGCTTAGATCTGCCAGTACCCTGCCGTTGTGGATAGGCATAGAGACGGTCGATGGGCTCAATCCCGCGCTAACGCAGAGCTTGACCCTACCGGAAGCCCATACTTTGGCCAGCATATCTGACGAGACCCTGATAGCGAATATGGGCTACTCGGTTGGACAAATCCTCGCTGGCATAGGAGCCAATATCCATTTCACGGTTTATCCGCTTGAGGACTATAAAAAAGGAATGCTCAGGTCGGGAATATCCATTCTCTCAACTGAGAATCTCTACCGATCGGAAATAGTTGATTTGAAGGATCGCATGAACTACCCACTGGCTTTTAGAGATTACTTAGGTGACGAATCTACTGAAGGCCAGTTGATTGAGGAGTTCAAGAATAGTCTGGATATCATCGTGATCAACGGCGGTGAGGAGAAGATTATTGAAGCCAGAGATGTGATCATCGACGGCCTGCGCAAGAAAGAGCTAAGGAAAATTGCAGCAAAAGTATTGGTGTACAAAGGTCAAGTAGCTCCTTCGAAGGTTGACAAAGCATCTTTGGAGGAGCTGATTTATGACAAGAATCGAGCAATCACATTATTTGACATACTCCAGAAATCCCTGGTAGCCAGAAATGGCACCCATTCTCATTTACCGCTAACCAACCTTGCAGATAACTACTTCGCCTCATTGTCAAGAGACAATGAGGCGGGTGAGATATTCAGAAATGGGCTGGAGCGGTATACACACATTGAGCATTTTGAGCTTACCGAAGCTCCTTCCGAAAAACTGGAGTCCAGCATTTCGCAGTTTGATTGGATTCTGGTTGACCTGACAGACCAAAGTGCAGGCTCGTCCTGGGTAGCATTTATAAACAGGCTATCGAAAAGTCAGTATGTGGCGGCTTATATCGATGATGTAGACGTGCTGGCAAAGCTCTCTGAAAATGTTGCGATCATCTGGAATTATGAATCAGTTCCCCTGGCCTACGATCTTGTTACACAGGCTTTTTTCGGAGCTGTAGACGTAGATGGTGTGTTGCCAGTGGATATCTCCAGTGCATTGGAGTGGGAGACGTCAGACAAGCTCAAAAGTGTAAAGCGGCTTAAGTATGGATTTCCAGAACTAAGCGGGATGAATACCTCCAAGCTGTCAGCGATCGATGGAGTGATGCAAGAGGCCATAAAGGTGGGAGCCACACCTGGTGCTCAGATCATGGTGGTGAAAAACAGTCGGGTGGTATACGAGAAGTCATTTGGGTATCAGACCTACGACAGCCTTCGTCCGATTAACAAGCATACCCTCTATGATATTGCAAGCGTCAGCAAGGTGGCCGGGACGCTTCAAGCCATCATGTTTCTTGTTGAGCGCAAAGCCATCTCACTCGATGACCCGATCTACAAGTACTTCCCTGAGCTCGAAGGTCAGGCTAAAGGAGATATGGTGATTAGGGAGATATTGGCTCATCAGGCTGGCCTACCTGCGTATTATCCATTTTGGCGCAAGACCATGGACAAGCAGCGTGATTTTTCCGATGAGTATTACAGGGAGCAGATGATCCCGGAGTTTGACCAACCTGTAGTTCCCGGCCTGTATATGCGTCAAGGCGTGACGGATTCCTTATGGAATTGGATCATCTCAGATGATATCCGACTAGCTGACGAACCCGAGTACCGCTACAGTGATATTGGCTTTATGCTGCTTAAGCGTCTTGCCGATAATATTCTCAATCAACCGATGGATGATTTCCTTAAGCAAAATATCTATGACCCTATTGGGATAGATCGACTGGCTTACAATCCGCTATGCATTTTTGATAGATTCAATATCGCTCCAACAGAGCAGGATCATTACTATCGTAATAGTACTATCTGGGGCAATGTCCATGATCAGAATGCCGCATTTGTGGGTGGAGTAGCAGGACATGCCGGTATTTTCAGCAATAGCAATGAGCTCGCCAAACTCTTGCAAATGCACCTCAACAAAGGATACTATGGGGGCTATGAGTATTTCAAGCAGGAGACGGTCGAGGAATTCATTAGGCCACATTTTCTAGGAAACCGTCGAGGGCTTGGTTGGGACAAACCATCTGATAAGGTGGATAACACCTCCAAATACTGCTCTGATGCCACTTTTGGACATACAGGGTTTACGGGTACGGCGGTCTGGGTTGATCCCGAAGAGGAGCTGATCTATATCTTCCTGTCAAATCGCACCTATCCGGATGCAGGTAATGGCAAACTTATCCAGATGAATGTGCGTACTAAGATTCAGGATATCATCTACGAATCGATCATACGTGGCAATTCTTCCGATGATTGAACATTTTTTGAATTTGGCTTGTTCACAAGCTGTTTTTACGACCATATGAAGATAGGAATAGTTTGTTACCCGACTTACGGCGGGAGCGGTGTAGTGGCAACTGAGTTGGGCAAAGCTTTGGCCAAAGAAGGTCATCAAGTTCATTTCATTACTTACTCACAACCCACTCGGCTCGATTTTTTTAATGAGAATCTTTACTATCACGAAGTAAGCCTCAAACCTTATCCATTATTCGACTTTCCTCCATACGAACTAGCCCTTGCGAGCAAGATGGTAGAGGTGGCCAAGTTTGAAAAATTGGATCTCCTTCACGTGCATTACGCTATTCCTCATGCATCGGCGGCTATCTTAGCGCAAGAGATATTAAAAACCAAGAACATCGATATTCCGGTGATTACTACCCTGCACGGTACTGATATCACGTTGGTGGGTAAAGATTCATCCTTCGAGCCTGTGGTAACTTATTCGATCAATAAGTCTGACGGTGTGACTGCTGTATCGGAAGATTTGAAGCAGGACACCCTGGAACATTTCGAAATCACGAAGGATATTAAGGTGATTCCCAACTTTGTAGATATTCATCGTTTCAAAAAACAGAAGAAGGACCATTTTAAGCTTGCGATTTGCCCTAATGGAGAACGTCTGATTGTGCACACCTCCAATTTCCGTAGAGTCAAGAGAGTACAGGATGTGATAGGAGTGTTTAATATCATTCGTCAAAACATGCCTGCAAAACTATTGCTGGTAGGAGACGGACCTGAGCGCACAGCGATGGAGAATCTTGCCAGAGAGACATGCAGCTTCGACGATGTACGTTTTCTGGGTAAGCTTGAGCAAGTTGAAGAAGTATTGTCTGTCGCGGATTTATTCCTGATGACATCAGAGAAAGAGAGCTTCGGCCTGGCCGCTTTGGAGGCTATGGCTTGCGAGGTGCCCGTGATTTCTACCAATGCAGGAGGCCTACCGGAATTGAATGTCGATGGTGAAACCGGATTTTTATGCCCTGTAGGAGATGTGGAGCAGATGGCAGAAAAAGCCATTCATATTTTGGATGACCGTAATTTGAAATCCTTCAAAGAAGGAGCGCTGAAAAGGGCCAAAGAATTCGAAATCAACAATATTTTGCCTCGATATGAGGACTATTACAATGAAGTAATTTCAACGTTCCGATCCAAGCTCGCACTTCAGGACTAGATTTGCGTAAAATGCTACCATCGTATTTATTTATCATTTAAATTTGCCAAAAATTGTATTCTATGGCACAAGTGGAAACGCTTAAAGCAAAGAAATTACCAAATCATTCTGGAACTAAGCGCGTATTTGAGAATCCTATTCTTGAGCGTCTTTCCAGAACTCATATCGCAGTACCCCTAACACTTTTTTCATTGATCTCAACAGGATTGATTTATTATGGGGTTACAAATTTTGGCTTTGCACCGATGATGATCATTGGATTGTTCGTTGCTGGGATGTTGTCATTTACCCTTCTGGAGTATGTGATGCACAGATATTTGTTCCACTTACCAACGACAACTCCTAAGAGGGAGAAGTTTGTCTATCACGTGCATGGAGTACACCATGACTACCCAAAGGACAAGGATAGGCTCGCTATGCCACCGGTGTTGAGTCTTACCTTATCTACTATTTTCTATTTCCTGTTTTATTTCATGATGGGAAATTTGGTATATGGTTTCCTTCCTGGTTTCCTTATGGGTTACGCTGGCTACCTGTTTGTCCATTATTCGGTACACGCATTCCAGCCGCCTAAGAACTTCTTGAAAATTCTTTGGATACATCATGGCATCCATCATTATAAGGAGCCTGATCGCGCCTTTGGCGTTTCATCACCACTTTGGGATGCGATCTTTAGAACCATGCCTAGAAGGTAAAAAAACTAAAGCCACCTCAGGGTGGTTTTTTTTATGTCTCAGAAAATCGTAGTAATCGGTTGTGGGTGGCTTGGCTTTCCTTTAGCTAAAGCGCTTGTGAAAAATGGACATGCGGTGATCGGCACGACCACAAGCGATCAGAAGCATGAACAAATGAGTGGTCATGGTGTCCAGCCAATAGTACTTAAGGTCAACGCTGATACTGTCCAAACTAGCGATGATGCCATTTGGCAGTCTGAAATTTTCATTATTGCTATCCCGCCAAAAGTGAGCGCTCAGGGAAGGGATTTCCATATTGATCAGGTTAGGGCACTGCTTGAGCGGATTCCTGAGCGTGCAAGAATTGTCTATGTCAGTTCCACGTCGGTGTATCCTTCCTTAGCGGGAAAATATGATGAATCTTTTGAGCTGAGCGCTGAGAAGACAGGCAATCCTACCTTATACGCGTGTGAAAAATTGATTTCTGATAGGGTGAAAAGCACAATCGTCAGGTGTGGCGGGCTCATGGGTGAGCAGCGGATTTCCGGTAGGTACTTTGCTGGTAAGGAAGTGAGCGGAGAAAATCAACCCGTTAACTACATCCACCAATCAGACGCTGTAGGCTTAATATCCGAAATAATAGAAAATAATATATTCGGAACTTACAACCTTGTGAGTCCTCTCCACCCTACAAGGTCGGAAGTCTATCGAGCCAATAGTCGGAAATTTGGATTTACCATGCCCACTTTTAAGGATGAAGGCAGTCAAAGGATCATCGATGGCACGTTGATCGCGGACAAGTTGGATTATACCTTTGAACATCCCGATCCAAGCGACTTTCATTCTTAGTCTGAGGTTTTTGCTTTTTTATCTGACCAAATGAAATCCAAATGGCTTTCAATTTGTTAAGTGCAAACGAAAGAAGATATTTGGTTGCATGCGAGGATTTCGGTTTACAAAATTCATTCCCGGTCAGGACAAAGAGAAGACTACATTCGAGAATCTACTTGATATCTTCAAGCAGCTGGTGGTGATTACCTCCGGGGATGTGAGCGAGGCACTGAGCTGGCTCACCAATCTTGATAAGCAGTACAATATTACCAACCCTCAGTACGGAATAGGCGACTTCATCGACGATCTTAAGGCCAAGGGATATATCACAGATGACAATCAGACGGGTGAGATCAAGCTAACAGCCAAGAGTGAGCAATCCATCAGAAAGAGTGCACTCGAGGAGATATTTGGTAAACTGAAAAAGTCAAATCGTGGACAACATCAGACTAACTTTTCGGGTACAGGAGATGAGCTGAGTACGGATAGGAGAGACTACCAGTTTGGAGATACGCTCGACCAGATCAGTATGACGGACTCTATCCGCAACGCACAAATCAATCATGGCTTTGGTGACTTTAGATTGACAGAGGATGACCTGGAGATTGTCGAGAAAGAATATAAGACGCAGACCTCTACGGTTTTAATGATTGACATTAGCCACTCTATGATTCTCTATGGCGAGGATCGCATCACCCCGGCCAAGAAGGTGGCGATGGCCTTAGCAGAATTGGTCACGAAGAAGTACCCCAAGGACACCCTGGATATTATTGTCTTTGGTAACGACTCATGGCAGATTGAGATCAAGGACTTGCCCTATCTCAATGTGGGGCCTTATCATACCAATACCATTGCCGGGCTAGAGTTGGCGATGGATATTCTAAGGAGGCGAAAGAATGCCAACAAGCAGATCTTTATGATTACGGATGGTAAGCCTACCTGCATGAAAGTAGGTATCAAATATTATAAGAATAGTTTTGGGCTTGATCCTCAGATACTTAACAAGACATTGAATCTTGCGGCCCAGTGTCGCAAAATCAAAATACCCATTACCACTTTTATGATTGCTTCTGACCCGTATCTGAAGCAGTTTGTAAGGGAGTTTACACAAGTCAATAATGGTAATGCCTACTACAGCAGCCTCAAGGGGCTAGGCGATCTGGTCTTTGAAGACTACCGCCGAAATCGTAGAAAAACATACTAACCAACAGTATAAAAGGAGAAGTGATGAACTATCAGGATATACCTGCCGAGAAAAAGCTATTGATTAAAACACTGGGTGAACTCAAAGCCGCTGGCTATGAACCAAAGGGGATCAAGGATGAGCTTAGAGCCAACCTAATTGATAGGCTGAAGAACAAGGAGCAGGTTTTTGAGGGCATTTATGGATACGAGGATACGGTGATCCCTGATATAGAAAGGGCGATTCTATCCAGGCATAATATGAACCTTCTTGGACTCAGAGGACAGGCCAAAACAAGAATTGCAAGAATGATGACACATCTTCTGGATGAGTACATTCCTGTTGTGAAGGGCTCTGAGCTTAATGACGATCCTTTGATGCCAATCTCCAGATTCTCAGTCGATGCTATTGCAGAGCATGGAGATAGTACGCCTATAGGATGGATGCATAGAGATTCAAGGTATTCAGAGAAGCTGGCCACTCCAGATGTTTCTATTGCTGACTTGATCGGTGATGTGGATCCAATAAAGGCGGCATCATTAAAGCTTCCTTACTCTGACGAGCGCGTGATTCACTATGGACTCATTCCTCGTTCACACCGAAGTATTTTCGTAATCAATGAGTTACCGGATCTGCAAGCCAGAATCCAGGTGGCATTATTCAATATCCTGCAGGAGGGAGACATCCAGATCAGAGGCTTCAAATTGAGATTGCCGCTTGACATTCAGTTTGTGTTCACTGCCAACCCTGAGGACTACACCAATCGTGGTAGTATAGTGACACCTTTAAAAGATAGGATTGACAGCCAGATTATTACTCACTATCCTAAGTCTATAGAGATTGGCAAAAAGATCACTGCACAGGAGGCACGCGTATTGGATGAGCAGTCTGCTCAGGTACAGCTCAACGATCTTTCCTACGACCTCATCGAGCAGATTGCTTTTGAGGCGCGGGACAATGAGTACGTCGATAGTAAAAGTGGTGTGTCTGCACGCTTGACTATTTCGGCTTTGGAGAATTTAGTGGCTGCTGCAGAGCGCAGACTTTTAATTAGTGGAGACGACAAAACGCACGTACGGGTCGGTGATTTCATTGGGGTAATCCCGTCAATTACTGGTAAGGTGGAGCTTGTGTATGAAGGTGAGCAGGAGGGGCCAGGTATAGTGGCTAACAATCTGCTTGGTAAGGCTATTCGGACCCAATTTTTGCACTACTTTCCCAATCCTGAAGAGCTCCGCAAGCAAAAGGAAAAGCCTAATCCTTACAAGGAGATCACCAACTGGTTTGGAGATGGACATAGCCTGGACCTGCTGATCGACCTCTCTGGCACGGAGTATACAGCCGCGTTGAATAGTGTACCCGGCCTGTCGAAGCTGGTCGAAGAAGTGCATAAGGAAGCAAAGGGTGATCACAAGCTTTTCATGATGGAGTTTGCTCTTCATGGCCTAGCAGAATTCAGTATGCTGAGTAAGCACCAATTGGCGAAAGGACTACAGTTCAAGGACTTACTGAGCAGTATGTTTTCTATGCCGGAGGACCTGGATGACGAAGAACAAATCTAGGGCTGATAATTAAATTGATTGATGGACCTCAAAGAGATCAAATATCTAGTCCGTCAGGGTGAGAATGAGCAGATAGAGTTTAAGAAAAAGATCAATCATCCTGATAAGGTCATTCGTGAGTTGGTGGCCTTTGCCAATACCAACGGTGGTACGCTGCTAGTGGGTGTGGATGACAATGGCGATATCTCTGGTCTCAAACATGCCGAGGAAGATGACTACCTCATGAAGAAGGCCATCGAAGAATTGAGCCGTCCCAAGCTACGATTCAAGTCCGGGATGGTGAAGCTTCACGAAAATAGAGCGGTGCTCTACTATCAAATCTCTCCAAGTAAGCGAAAGCCCCACTATGCCTTGGAGACACCAAAGCAGCAATGGGGTAAGGCCTATGTCCGGTATGAGGACAAAAGTGTGCAAGCCAGTCGCGAGATGACTGAGGTGCTGAGGCGTCAGCGAAACAATAAAGAATTTGGCTTCTCCTATGGTGAAGATGAGCGACTGCTGATGCAGTATCTGGAGGAGACTGGTACATTGACAGTGAGCCAGTTTGCCGACAAGTCCGGCCTACCAATGCCACGCGCCTCGAAGATCATGGTGTTACTCACATTGACCAATGTCCTGCGAATTATCCCAACAGAAAAGGGAGATTTGTTTGCCTTCAAGCACTGACCTTTTCGAGGACAATTTAACCTGCAATTAATAGGATTTTCTTCTGAAAACACTCAATTTACGATTATAGCATTGTTAGCCAAACAATCACTTTTCGACTATGACCGCAGCGAAAAAGCAGAAGAAAATCTTTGTACTTGACACTTCAGTTATCATCTACTCTCATGACAGCATTATGAACTTTGCTGAGCATGATGTGGGGATACCGATCACCGTTCTCGAGGAATTGGATCAGTTTAAAAAAGGAAACGACACAAAAAATTTCGAGGCGCGGGAGTTCACTCGCAAGCTTGACGAACTAGCTGATGGTCACATGCTCCAGGAATGGATTCCACTCAATGGAAAAGGGAAAGGTAAGTTTAAGGTCGTCATGTCGACCAGCAGCAGTGTAGATGCTCAGAAGATATTTGATGACCGAAAGAATGATCACAAAATCCTCAATGCTGCACTATCGCTAAAAGACGAGTATCCCGACAAAAATGTCATTCTGGTAAGTAAGGATATCAACCTGCGTCTAAAGGCAAAATCACTTAACCTGCCTGCTGAGGACTATGAGACGGGTAAGATTAAAAATGTAAGCACACTTTTTACTGGTAAGGAAGAGATTGACAATGTCTCGGCAGAGGATATCAACAAACTGTATAAGGACGGTGAGATTGACAAGAAGAATATTCTCAAAAGAAAGAAGCCTTTAGCTAATGCCTACTACATCATTAAGAGTGATAAAAACTCGATATTGGCCCGATACAACCCGTTTACCAAGAACATACAGCATGTCGAGAAGCGGTCCGTATCCGGAATAAAGCCGCGCAATGCTGAGCAGACCTTTGCGATCAATGCCATGATGGACCCTGAGGTCAAGTTGGTGTCAATCAACGGAGTGGCTGGTACTGGCAAGACTTTGTTGGCGATTGCCGCAGCACTTGAGCAGCGCCGCGATTTCAAGCAGATATACCTGGCGAGACCGGTGGTTCCATTGAGTAACAAGGACATTGGCTACCTGCCTGGGGATATCAAGTCGAAACTCAACCCGTACATGGAGCCGCTTTGGGATAACCTGAAGTACATCCAGAATCAGTACCACGAGACGGAAAAGGATTACCAGCGGATCACCGATATGGTGAATCAGGAAAAGCTGTTGATACAGCCATTGGCTTACATCCGTGGAAGAAGCTTATCTAACATTTTCTTTATCGTGGATGAGGCGCAGAACCTTACCCCTCACGAGATCAAGACCATCATCACCAGGGCAGGGGAGAACACCAAGATCATCTTTACTGGAGATGTCTATCAAATAGATACTCCTTATCTTGACTCTCAAAGTAACGGACTGTCTTATCTGATCGATCGCATACAGGACCATCCCCTCCATGCCCACATCACGCTTGAGAAGGGTGAGCGCTCAGAGTTGGCCAACGTGGCGAATGAGTTGCTTTAAACGAAAACACTATTTGTGTATAATTACTGGTCAGGCGGAATAGCCCTGAAGAAGTAGACTATGGACAACAAAGAAAAAATGAAAGCATATTGGAAGAAGAACCTCAGGTTCCTGGCCATCCTTCTTACTATATGGTTTGTAGTTTCTTTCGGACTAGGAATACTGTTCGTAGACGAAATGAATACCATCCGAATCGGAGGGTTCAAGCTTGGATTTTGGTTTGCTCAGCAAGGATCCATTTATGCTTTTGTGATTATCATTTTTGTTTATGTCCGATGGATGAACAAGCTGGATAAGGAGTTTGATGTAGACGAGAAATAGTCAAAAGATGGATGTACAAACCTGGACTTATCTTATTGTTGGCATCACCTTCATCATATATATCGGCATTGCGATCTGGTCAAGAGCCGGCAACACCAGTGACTTCTATGTAGCAGGAGGAGGCGTATCTCCATTGGTGAATGGAATGGCTACCGCTGCAGACTGGATGTCAGCAGCCTCTTTCATCTCCATGGCCGGTTTAATATCATTCATGGGGTACGACGGTACCGTTTACCTGATGGGCTGGACTGGAGGCTATGTCCTATTGGCGCTGCTCCTCGCACCTTATCTGCGCAAGTTTGGCAAGTTCACAGTGCCGGACTTCATAGGCGATCGCTATTACTCTAATATAGCTCGAACGGTAGCTGTCATTTGTGCGCTGTTTGTATCATTTACCTATGTGGCGGGGCAGATGCGTGGTGTCGGGATTGTCTTTGCCAGATTTCTGGAAGTCGACATCAATCTGGGTGTAATCATAGGGATGATCATCGTCTTTTTCTATGCTGTGCTCGGTGGCATGAAGGGCATTACTTATACCCAGGTAGCCCAATTTTGCATTCTCATTTTTGCCTACATGGTGCCAGCCATATTTGTGTCCATACTCATGACCGGCAATCCCATTCCGCAGCTTGGTTTTGGAGATACCCTGGCGGATGGTACTTATCTCCTTGATAAGTTAGATGGGCTGCATGAAGAACTAGGCTTTGCTGCTTACACCGGTGGATCCAAAAGCACGATTGATATTTTTTTTATTACGGCCGCCTTGATGGTGGGAACAGCAGGTTTACCCCATGTGATCGTTCGCTTTTTTACTGTGCCGAGGGTCAAAGACGCGCGTATTTCTGCTGGTTATGCCCTGGCATTCATCGCCATACTTTACACTACCGCCCCAGCTTTGGCAGCCTTTGCCAGGACCAACCTGATCGACACGGTCAAGAATCAGGAATACGCTGAATTACCTGCCTGGTTTGCCAACTGGGAAAATACTAACCTCATCTCTTTTGAGGACAAAAACGGTGACGGTTTGGTCAACTATGTGGCGGATCCTGTAGCCAATGAATTGACCATCGATAGGGACATCATGGTGCTGGCAAATCCGGAGATAGCTCAGCTTCCCAATTGGGTGGTGGCGCTGGTAGCTGCAGGCGGTCTGGCCGCTGCGTTATCTACTGCGGCGGGTTTGCTGCTGGTTATCTCTACCTCTGTATCGCACGATCTGATCAAAAAGCAGATCGCGCCTGATATCAGCGACAAGGGCGAGCTAATGGCGGCACGTGGAGCAGCGTTCTTAGCGGTATGTGTGGCTGGCTACTTCGGCATCAACCCTCCCGGATTTGTTGCGGCGGTAGTGGCGCTAGCTTTTGGACTGGCGGCTGCCTCCTTTTTCCCGGCAATCATTTTGGGCATCTTCTACAAGCGTATGAACAAAGAAGGCGCTGTGGCCGGAATGGTTGTGGGCCTGGGGGTAACTCTTTTTTATATGATTAAGTACAAGCTGGGCTGGATTGGAGCGCCTACCACGGCCGAAGATTGGTGGTTGGGCATATCGCCTGAAGGGTTCGGTACAGTGGGGATGCTCATCAATTTTCTGGTCTCCTTCGTGGTGTCAAAGCTGACCCCAGCACCACCTGCTGAAGTACAGGAGATGGTAGAGAATATCCGCTTCCCGAGAGGCGCAGGAGGCGCATCTGATCATTGATTGGGATTCCCGATCATGGATTAGACATGCACAACTATTCGATTTTGATCCTCAACCGCTTATAATTGTAGTACGCGCCTATCGGAATTCCGGTAGGTGAGATCACAGAGTAAAGCGCTAGGAATCATGGTAGACAAAATACAAACCCTCGGAGGATACATTCACGAGTATCAAAAAAGTGTAAATGAGCCTGAAGCATTTTGGTCGCGAATCGCCGAAAATTTCCACTGGCGGAAAAAATGGGACAAGGTAGTCGACTGGAATTTTAGCGAGCCGAAGGTCAACTGGTTTGTGAACGGTAAGCTCAATATCACAGAGAACATTCTCGATCGGCATCTTTATACCAAAGGCGATCAGACGGCCATCATTTGGGAGCCAAATGAGCCGGGCGAAGAGCATGTAGAGGTGACCTACCGCGAACTGTATAAGAAGGTTTGCCAATTCGCGAATGCCATGAAAGCCAGGGGAATCGAAAAAGGCGATCGTGTGATCATCTATATGCCGATGGTACCGGAAGCTGCGATTGCAATGCTCGCATGTGCCCGCATCGGAGCTGTGCACTCTGTGGTGTTTGCGGGCTTCTCCGCGACCTCACTTTCCGATAGGATCAATGACTGTCAGGCCAAGATGGTGCTGACAGCTGATGGTAACTTCCGCGGCAATAAAAAAATCCCTGTCAAGGCTGTCGTAGACGAGGCACTCGAGACTTGCACGACCATCGAAACGGTGATCTCCCTGAAGCGGACCGGCACGGAGGTGACCATGGTGGAAGGTAGAGATCTGTGGTGGCATGATGCCATCGAGGGGCAGCCGCTCGAGAACAAGGCTGAGGAGATGGACTCGGAAGATATGCTGTTTATCTTATACACCTCTGGCTCTACCGGTAAGCCTAAGGGTGTCGTGCACACCTGTGGCGGCTACATGATCTACACGCATTACAGCTTTGCCAATGTCTTTCAGTATGGTGCGGGGGACATCTACTGGTGTACGGCCGATGTGGGCTGGATCACCGGCCACTCCTACATTGTCTACGGACCGTTATTGGCGGGAGCCACTACCGTAATGTTTGAGGGTGTGCCCACCTATCCTGATGCCGGTCGCTTTTGGCAGGTGGTTGATAAATACAAAGTCAATCAATTTTATACCGCCCCCACGGCCATCCGGGCACTTCAAGCGTACGGCCTGGAGCCACTTGAGCCCTACAGTCTCTCATCGCTCAAGGTAATCGGTTCGGTAGGAGAGCCGATCAACGAAGAGGCCTGGCACTGGTACCACGACCATGTAGGCAAAGGCAAATGCCCCATAGTGGACACCTGGTGGCAGACGGAGACGGGGGGCATTATGATCTCCCCTATCCCTGGCGTCACGCCGACCAAGCCGGCCTATGCCACGCTCCCCCTACCGGGAATCCAGCCCATCATCGTAGACAATGAAGGCAATGAGCTGCCTGGTAAATCTGTAGAGGGCAACCTTTGTATTAAGTACCCCTGGCCCTCAATGCTACGGACGATTTATGGTGATCATGAGCGATGCAAGCAGACCTACTTTAGCACGTTCAAAAACATGTACTTCACTGGTGACGGGGTGAAACGCGATGAAGATGGGTATTACCGTATTCTCGGTAGAGTCGATGATGTGATTAACGTATCAGGACATAGAATGGGTACTGCCGAAGTAGAGAACGCAATCAACGAGCACCCCAGAGTAGTTGAGTCGGCGGTGGTCGGTTATCCGCATGACATCAAAGGGCAAGGGATTTATGCTTTTGTGATTGCAGACATGGAAGGCCGTACCGCGGAAAATCTCATCAAGGAGATCAAGGATACGGTGAGCAAAATCATTGGTCCAATCGCCAAGCCCGATCAGGTGCAGATCGTTTCGGGACTACCCAAGACCCGCTCGGGTAAGATCATGCGCCGTATCCTGCGCAAGGCCGCCAGCGGCGATACCGCTAATATAGGTGATACCTCTACACTGTTGAATCCGGAGGTTGTGGATGAGATCGTGAGTGGCATCAAAGGCTAGCTTAGTACCTTAGAGTAGTCCATTGCAAAGGGGAATCGCATTGAATTAGGAGAATATTTTAATCTAGAACTATGGATTGGTTGTTTATTCAAACTGTCGCGATTAACTCGCTGGTTTTTGCTGCTGTTGGTACCTTCATAATGAGAATGCGGCACAAAGCTTTACAAAAGAAAGCGGGTACAGATACTCCTTTTCCAATGATGAGGTATTTCATTTTCCTGCTCATTGGTATGTTCATTTTTCTTAATCTGATAAGTTATTTGGTTGCTGGAAAACGAATGTTAAACAGCTGAATGATGCCGCTAGAAACTCTACTCAATTATAGCTTCGGCCTCATCCACTTTATTGCTTTCTTTTGGGTGATGGTTGTTTTGAGAAATGACCAATTCTCAGAAAAAGAAAAGTTTAAGAGATCAATTATTCCTGGCTGTTTAATGATCCTAACTTTTGTTGGTATTGTCAGGTCATGGCAATTGGTTAGGCTGTTTTCAGACTGGTAGTTGAAGCAATTAAGCTTATCTCCCCAATAAACACCACACTGTATTGAGCACAGTATACTTTCCAAGAGGATAAGCGGTGAGTTGAGGGCGATCGGTGAGTTGTATGACTAATCAGTCAGTTAGCTTCTTAGAAGATGTGTGGCTGTTGAAGCCAGCAAGAAATACAAGATGGCTAAGAATAGCCATCCTGCTTTAGTCGATTGTCTGTTTAAGAAGCCTCTAACTCTGACTCTTGGCTACCTCCGACACGCGCTGGAAACTGATAGCGCGCTCTCTTAATAGGGTCTTCTCTGTAAACTCTGGCGGCCAGCGCATTAATTTCTCTCAGCATATCGTAGAGTCCGTTGAGGTGCTTAACGCGATCAGCCGTTTTTTGAGTCCGCTGTTTTTTGAGTGTTTCTTGATTGAGGTTATTGTCTTTGAGATCGCTGTAGATAGTACCTACACTGTCAAGGAGGGTATCAGACGCACCTACTGCCAATAGCTCTGCCCTGTATTTGGCTACTGTAGTCTTCAGCTCAAGCATAAACTGGATCATGCGTACCTGGCTGTTTCTCATTCTGCTGTACCGATTGGTGCCAAACTCCTTAATAATTGCTGGACTTGACTTAAAGGCCTTTTCGGCAAAGTACTTAATGTCCATGTAGACCGCTCGGGCAGCCGACATATTGGAGGTAACGCTTTGGGTTTTGGCTTCCTGATCTGTTATGACAAGACTGTCAGGGTCAGCATTCTCTGCCGCTTCAAGAGCAGCCATGATTTCGTCTGATCGACTCTCAGTAAAGGTGCTATCAAAGCTCATGAAATCGGGCTGATCCTCTTGATAAAACTCTATGACCATCCCTGCAAACTCAAGCAGCTGACCATCTGTAATGTTGTAGTTTCGATTATTTTGTGGCATAACTTGGTAGATTAATAAGATGAAAACATTTTAAATGAAAATAAATATATCAAATGATAACTATCATAATTATTTGGAATAAATGATGAAGAATAATTAGAAGACACTTTTAATACGCTGATATTTGTGATTTGAATAGTTTTGGGGAATTATTAGAAAAGAATAAAATGATTAGCATCATGACTAAGCGAAAAAATATCAACTAGTAGCGAAGTGATTGACATTAAATAGTTGATATAATTCCTATTTTAGCGAAGATATAGATAGGATTAAGCGAGATATTATTATCGGTTAGCGAAGATTATTTATACTCGGCAGATGCTCGCTAAGCGCCAATAGGTCTTAATGTACCGATACCCAAGACTTTCTAAGAGGTAATAACCTAATCCACGTGAATTTGAGCTAGCCTATCACTAAAGTTGATTGTAGGATGGCTGCTATCAACAACTATCTGATCTTGGGTCCTTAATTTTCAAGCAATTCAAGTTGTTATCTTCTTACTCAGCCGATCCCAACCCACCTGTTGATATGATTGTTATTTGATGCTAAGTAGTTTTGGTGCAGGGATGTCGAACAGCTACTTTGGCCTCAGTGAGGTAAGTGACCCAGTGAGGATAAATGCTCAGATTAATATAAGGCTTAAAATGTTTCTCGAGGGCATCTGAAGACTTAAACGCGTTCTTCATTCTTCTCCGCTCAATAAGTAAATCTATTATCAATCTTATAAGAGAATCCCCTATATTTCCATGGCTAATAAGAATAGCCAGACAACAGTGAACGTACGTATGCCCAAAACAAAAAATGTTCTACTTTGTGGAGAATCTGGAAAGATAAGAAATACTATTTCTGGAATTCTTCAAGATGAAGCTCATTTTGAAAAGGTCAGCTCGATTGAACCAACTGGTATAAAACAAGCCCGTGAAGCTGACCTGCTCATAGTACTATTGGTCGAGTCAAAGATAACGGAGGATTTTTTTGAGGATATGAAATCTCTGAATTGTAAAAAAATTGCCGTGCATACCTTTGATCCGAAAATCGTTCGAGATAGTTACTTAGCAAAAGGCTTTGATGAATACGTCTCAGTTTTTGACTTATTGGAAGATCTCTCCCCAATTATTTCGGGCCTTCTATACGAAGAATAGAAGATGTGCATGTGCTTACAAATCATTTGACCGCTATCGTCAGTAAGATTGCGAGTATCCAAATAAATGATAGGCATGAGATTACTAGACTCAAAGTATTATCACCTGAGTTCTTCACTGTTGCGTCGTTTGTATTTGTCTTGTAATATTCCATAATTTTTATGTTTTGTATTGTGCAAAGATGCTGAGGCCAGCTTTCAATTTTATTGGTAAAAGCCCTGTAAAAAATAAATAGGCGAATCACTTAGATTCTTAATCGGATTTACCAGTTCATCTTGATCATGATATTGATATCATGTGGTGCAGGTTCATCACCTCCGAAATAGGGAAAGAGCATGTAATAGATACCTGTATTGCATGTTCTTCCTCTTTTAATTTTTTTGGTTGTCTCTCCAAATGAGAAGACATAGTGATCATCTTGGATCAAAAGTTGGTAATGGCGAGTCTCTCCGATTTCTGTAGTCCCAAGGGACTCTGTGATACGCTGACCATTTTGATAGACATAAGCAAAGATCTCTAATTGATCATCAGCCCATCTCCAGCCAAACCTGGCGCTATTGTCATGATGCATCGAGTTGCAATCGGAAAAGCCCATGAGCTTGTTGATATCATATTGGTTTTCTTCGGTGAGTGTAGTGTAGATAGCGGATTCATCAAACTTGGCATTAAAACTCATTCCGTTGGTCTGCAAGGCCATCACTTTGCGCGTGCTATAGTGATCCCCCTTCGAGATTCTAAACATCTCATAGGGTATCTCAAACTCCTCACAGCTTGCAAAAGCTAATGAGCTAAAGATGACAAAGGCTATTGGTAATATAAGTTTCATAATATCTGGATTAAAGATGATACTTAGACTATCTATATCTAGGCCTATGATTTTTCAATCTTGTGGGCATATCCATTGACAGGCCTAGTAGCATAGTTGCTTCGCTAGCGCGAATCGAACTGCCAAACTTCAATGTGAAATGGTTCCTTATTTTTGCTTTGACCATGATGCCTGGCACAATGACAAACTTCGTGCGATCACTGAGGCCAAGCCTTAGCATTGGAGCAATATTGAAGTCTCTCTTACCAAGGATCGATTTGCTTAACATGACCCCTGAAAACTCATAGCCGTTTTCTGATATCTCAGAGTAGCTGTTTACGTTCTTTTGATAGAACACTCCCAGATATAGGCCATTGTAGGATTCATACCCAGACGTTGCACCGATTTGCTGACCCATTACCGTTTTTTCTGTAAACACAGAACTCGAAATAGATTGAGCATCTGACTTTGTGGCCCTTAACATCAGCAATATGACTAGTAGAACTAAGATCATCCCTATTGTCTGGACTTTGGACTCAGGTGATAGGTCTGGTTTTTTGGACATAGTTTTTTTTGTTTTCATGATCATAGCGTTTCAAGGTATAAGGCTTTAGAACTTCCAGGTAAGTCCGCCAAGTAGCGTCAAGGACATTGATCGAGTGCCAAGGCCGGCATTGAGTGAAAGCCTGTCAATTACTCTTACCTTCCCCATGAGTGAAGGCACAATTTTAAAATGCTCATTATTGACCATTCCTGCGCGCACTTGTAGGTCAAGTTCTACCGTGCCACCGTCAATAAGAGTACATGAAGTGAAGAGACCATAAAATGAACGCTCAAATTCGACCTCTTCTGACTTTTGATCGCTGAATTGCTGGCTGGGTTTGTCCCCACCAAAATGCGAGGCAGCCTGATAAAAGACACCAATCTCGTAATCCCCTACATAACCGGGAGTGGCATAAGTGATGCTCACACCTGTCTTAGGAGACATGTTGGTGACCTCAGTATAATAATTGGCATTAATAGATTTAGGAGTGTCAGAGAGTTTGTATTCTCTGTCCTGCTCAAAGGCGAGGCTGTCAAAATTGTTAAAGCTTTGCGCTTGTGATTCTACAACCATCACAAGAAAGAAGATGGTGATAGCGGATAGATAGACGAGAGTGTTTGTAAGTGTTTTCATGATTTTTAGTTTTAATTACATTGCAAAGATTGCATGCAGTACGGGCCTAAATGAGAGTGAAAAACCTAATTTCTAGAAATAGGTGATTTGCCTAGATGGGGTGTGGTACAACAAGAAGCGCGAACCAATCGAGGTAGAATGCACCATTTTATCATTCTGTTTATAGAGAATGCTCGATAATCTAGTTCGGCTTAGTTATTTATTAAGCGAGAACTATACTGGACTAGATTGGTTATCTTAACTTAATCAAGTGACTTATAAGGAAAACTTATAGCTTAGGCCTACTTGACATAGTACTAAGTCATGTAAGATCAAAACAACTGAAGTATGATATCACTAGGATTTGTAGGGAAAGGGTCAAATTATTGAAATGCTATCAACGATTGATTTTGAACTAATATTTAGCTATTTCTATTTGTATCAATGTTCAAAGTCCTTTATACTAAATTGATGTGAGCTGCTCTTTAGTTGATAATACTGAAACTCTTTAATGATCAGAGTATGTCCGAGTTATTAAGTGATATGAATATTTACAATGATATATTCGATGCATCAAGCGTAGGTCTGGCAATTGTTGATGATTCTGGTAAGCCTCGTCTTACTAATGTCCACATGCAGGAGCTACTGGGCTACTCCAATGAAGAACTGACTCAAATGAGTTTTGTAGAGTTTACCCATGTAGAAGATATTGAAAAGGATTGGACTGAATTTGAAAAACTCAAAAGAGGAATTATTTCCAGATATGATATTGAAAAAAGATACGTGACCAAAAGCGGAGATATCATATGGGTGGATCTGAATGTTTCTTTAATTAGAAAAAATATGACGCTTGCGGTTATTAAGGACATTTCTGAAAAAGTGGCGCTTCGTGAGCAATTAGAAGATAGCAAGTCATTTTTGGAGAAGTCCGTGTTAGGGCTTTCTCAAAAGAACAGTGAGCTAGAGGAAATTCAGGATATGGCCCAGATTGGGAGTTGGTTTGTAGATTTGAAGACTGGTGCTGTTTGGTTGTCCGACCTGGTTTGTGATCTACATGGTTTACCTCATGGAAGTAACTTATCAGTTGAAGAGGGAATAAATTTTTACCATATTGATCATATCCCCATCATTGACAAAGCTTTTTCAAATCTTGTCAATAATAAAACTCCATTTGAGGAAGATTTGATCCTTGTATCGAAGCAGGGCAAGGAAACCTGGGTACGCACGGTGGGAAAGCCTATTTTAGTAGATGGCAAGGTGGTTGCTGCCAGAGGCCTCTATCAAGATATAGACATAAAAAAAAGAGCCCAGCTAGAAGCTTTGGAAAAAACGCAACAACTAAAAAAGCAAAAGAATAGGATAAAGGCAGCCAATAGACAACTCGGCCAATCCAATGAAGAGCTGGCTCAATTTGCCTATGTAGCCTCCCATGATCTTAAAGAGCCTCTCCGCATGGTTGCCAGCTTTACTAAGTTACTACAACTGAGGTACGCCAATAAGCTGGATGATAAAGCCAAAGAGTATATACATTTTGCTGTAGATGGAGCCGAGCGGATGCAGAAGATGATTAATGATTTGCTCAACTTCTCGCGAATCAATACTGAAGAATCTCCTGTAGAGGATGTGGACGTTTACGTCTTGGTGAGTAGAATTATTCATGATCAATCCAACGCAATAAAGGAAGCAGACGCCAACATTGTTTATGGACACCTACCCATTATCAAGGCAAATAGCTCCTTAATAGAGCGTGTATTCAGCAACCTTGTGAGCAATGCACTCAAATACAGACAAGCTAACGTTAATCCCGAAATTGTCATTTCCTGTGAGAACCTGGGCCAACATTGGCAGTTCAAGATCAAAGATAACGGGATTGGAATCGAGCAATCTTTTCATGGCAAGGTATTTCAGATCTTTCAACGACTCCATACCCGCCAGGAGTACCACGGAAATGGGATTGGCCTTGCGATATGTAAGCGGATAGTAGAAAAATACGATGGTCAGATATGGCTAGAGTCGGAAGTTGGTGCTGGAACTACATTTTATTTCACTATTAAAAAAAGAAAGAATGAGCCAATTTAATATTTTGTTGGTAGAGGATAACCCGGGTGATGTAGAGCTCGTTAAGGCGGCATTTGACGAGATAAGTTTCGCACATGAGCTTTTTGAG
This sequence comes from Cyclobacteriaceae bacterium, assembly GCA_965229505.1. GTDB lineage: Bacteria > Bacteroidota > Bacteroidia > Cytophagales > Cyclobacteriaceae > UBA6059. Next base: position 1,250,464 of record OZ245881.1, on the reverse strand, counting down.
GCTTCTGATGGCATACAGGCCATCAATCTTCTAGATAGCAGCAAGACTTCTGAATTAGTGATAGACCTCATTATCCTGGATATCAATATTCCTAAAAAAAATGGTCACGAAGTGCTCCGAACAATAAAGACGGATGATGAACTTAAACATATACCAGTGGTCATTCTTACTTCATCAAGCGCATATAATGATATTAAAAAGGCTTATGAGCATTATGCTAATTGCTTCGTCACAAAACCATTAGGTGTAGAGGAATTTTTGGAAGCTATGAGGTCATTGAGCCATTTCTGGAAAGATGTGGCGCTGTTACCCACAAAAAAGAAGCATGAACAAAGAGATTGAAACCTCACTTTCTGTATTGCTCATCGAGGATAACCCGGGCGATGTTCTTCTCGTCGAGTCCTATTTAGATGAAAGTCGGTCCTACAACTTTGATCTCATATCGGCTAGTACGCTGGCCGAGGGAATGGAATTGATAAAGATCAATCAACCCCATGTGATCTTATTAGACATGGGACTTCCTGATAGCTCAGGCCTGAATGCTGTAAGAGACCTATTGACAGAATTTTCTGAGAGTTGTGTTGTGGTATTGACAGGCAATGATTCTAACGAACTTGGACACCTCGCCCTGATGCACGGCGCACAAGAATACCTCATAAAAGATCACATTAACCCTCATGCACTGGAGCGATCCATAGCATACTCCTATGAGCGATCGAGACTTACCGCTAGCCTTGTAGAAAAAGAAAGAGAGCTAAAAAAACTCTCAATAGCAGTTGAGCAAACTTCTATAGCGATAGAGATAACGGATGCTAATGGAGTGATAGAATACGTTAATCCGAAGCTATGCGAGATCACAGGGTACTCAAAGGAAGAGCTAATCGGGCAGCCACCAACCCTATTTAAATCGGGAAGGCATAGTGATCAGTTTTACAAAGATCTCTACGATACCATTAACAGTGGAAAGGCGTGGAAGGGCGTGTTTGTCAATAAGACAAAGGACGGTCAAGAGTGCTACCATGAGTCATCCATCTCCTCGGTCTTGGACGCTGACGGAAATATTATCAACTACATCTCCTTCAAGTCTGACATATCTGATAAGATAGCTATCGAGAACGAACTAAAGAAAAAGGCGCACATTCTGGACAGCATTCAAGATGCTGTGATCACTATTACAAGAAAAGGAGAAATCAAATACTGGAATAAAGCCGCTGAGTTACTTTTTGGCTATACATATGACCAGTCAGTCGGAACTACAATCAAGGAATTGGATATTTGTGTGGATAAAGGTGGCAGGGTAAAAGGAGACATTAGAAAATTGATCAAAGAAGGTGCTTTTTACGGTGAATATCAATTGAAAGATTCGAATGGTGAAGAGTTTCAAGCCAGGGTAAATGCTTCCGTGCTGACAGATATTGATGGTCGTACTGAGGGTTTACTTGGTATTTGCACTGATATTAGTGTCGAAAAAAGGCTAGAGAAAAAAGTTGCTCATACATCTCAACAGTATGCCAACCTCATTAGCAATGTGCCGGGCATGGTTTTTCGTTGTGGCTACTCAAGAAAGTTTCCAGTTCACTTTGTCAGTCCAGGATGCGAATCGTTGACAGGATACTCAACGGTTGATTTTGATGAAGACAAAGGACTTATAGCAAGCATTGTTCATACAGAGAATAAGGATGAAAGGTGGAAGGCCATTAGGGAAGCCGCCATGAAAAATAAATCATATAGCTTGACCTACAGGATCAGAACAAAATCGGGTCAACTCAAGTGGGTCATAGAAAGAGGAACGGTCATAGGAGGAGCAATGGAAAATTCTGGAGCCATCGAAGGAGTAATCTACGATTACTCAGACCCAATTGAAGCGAGGGATTTGCTAATGAGCGCCATCATGCATACAGAGATTTCCGAGAGGAGCCGTATTTCAAAGGAGATTCATGATGGTTTGCAGCAGACGTTGACCTCATCATTTCTGCACTTTGAGAAAATCAAACCGGATCTTGCTAGACGAGATAAGAAGGTTTTCGAAAAATATACTACAGGCTATGACTTACTACAAAGTGCTATCCAGGAAACTCGGAGCATAGCGCATAGGCTGTTACCCAAGGTGATTGAAGATTATAGTCTTCTGCAATCCTTAGATGTTCTTCTTAAAGAATTTGAAGAAGCTAGTTTTGAAATAGACTTTGGTCACAACCTTACCACCAATACTAGTTTGGATAAGAATATTGAGTTGGTGATCTATCGCATCACTCAAGAAGCGCTCACCAATGTTATGAAATATGCTTCTGCAAGTAATGTAAACTTACAGGTGTTTTCGTACTCTGATCAGGTGGTACTAACAATAGAGGATGATGGTTCTGGGTTCGAAATAAAAAAAACGAATGAAGAGAGCTTTGGATTGATGAGCATGAAAAGCAGAGCTGCAGCGGTTGGAGGGTATATTCAAATAGATAGTCGGATAGGTTTAGGGACAAATATTTTATTGGTTGTACCTTTAAATATCAATAACAGCAACTAAGATGATTAGCATAATACTAGTAGATGATCATAAACTAATCCGGGAGGGACTTAAGTCATTCTTGGAATCGAGTGATGAGATCGAGGTGATCGGAGAGGCTGAAAATGGTAAAAAAGGTCTGGAGTTTATTTCCAGACACCAAGTAGACGTAGTTGTATCTGATATTGCAATGCCAGAGATGAATGGGCTGGATTTTGTTAAAGAACTAAAAATTGGAAATCCCGATCAGAAAGTATTGACACTGACAATGATGAACGAAAACCATCATATCAAGCAAATGCTAAGTGCAGGTTCAAATGGATATGTACTAAAAAACTGTACAGAAGAAGAATTTAAGAAAGCAATAAAAACCGTAGCGGGGGGAGGGTCATATTACTCTCCAGAGGTAACTGAGGTGATCATGGATAACCTCAATCGAAGTAAAAAGCCAAAACAAAGGCTGACGTATGAGATACCGTTGACAAGTCGTGAAAAAGAAGTACTTCATTTGATTTGCAAGGAAATGGGCAATCAAGAAATCGCCGATGTGCTCTTTATTAGCGGGCGAACGGTGGAGGCTCATAAGCGCAACCTGCTAGAGAAGACAGGTTGTAAGAATGTTGCCGGTTTGGTGGTTTACGCCATTGAAAGGTCGCTTTTTGACGATTTATAGCCTGTCAGGCAATTTCTAAACCTGTCTCCATTTCACTTCTAAAAGTTGTACTCAAGCCTGGTCTGGAAGAGCTGCAGTTGAGACGTGTTTTTTCCTGAATAATCCAGTAGTGAATGTCCAAAATAAGTTCAAAAGTATTATTTCCAGGTTTCAAAGAGACCGAATGAAAAGAAGTGCTGGTTTTCCCTCTTAGCTTTTTGAGTTTGCTTAGTTCAAGGGATGAGCCTAAGAAATCGGACTCCAAAAACTGAAATAATGACGACAATAATTTAGGATCCATTCGGCTGTAGTGCATACGTATAAAGCCGTTCAAATCTTTTTCGATTTCCTTACTAGTCATTGTGATGAGTTGGGCCCAATTGTAAGTGTCATGCTCATTAGGCTTGTCATCAAGATCTAGTTTCCGCATCATTTCGATATATAGTTTTTGATTGTAGACTGCCTCAATGTGCTCCACTGAACCAATACCCACATGTTGATAGGCAGCTTTCCAGAGAAGGAAATATCGATCAAATATTTTCATCAAATCACGAAAGATTACTATTCTAATAGGGAGCATTTTATTCTTATGCATGCCACTATAGAAGAACTCAACTACATAGACCATAACAAATATGCCTATTAGCTCAGCAAGAAAATTGATCCCAAAGTCCTTGAACTCACCATCGTTGACAAGAAATCCCGCGAAAGCCAAAAAGATGACAAGTAAAATCGGTAAGAGGATGGGATAGATGCAATTCATCAACCTCGAAAGGTTTGCATAGTGCTTGTGCGTGCCACCATTTTTTTTCAAGTAGTTCATATCTCTAACTATTAATTTGAATGTGAGTCTAATATGACTCAATTTGTTTTTTTGATTGTACAAAACTAGGATAGCGGTAAGGTGCTCGCATCGGTGAATCACGCAAAGATAAAAATAGGCGTATTGTCAAGGTTGACCATCATGGCCTTCAGGATAGGGGGAATATCAAGACTGTGTAGTGCAATGCTGTAGGCATAACACCTAATTCGTAGAACAGGCGTAATACGGATATATTCAATACATGGTCGTGCTTCCTTTGAGGGAATATGGACATGGTCAAAACAATCCGGGAAAACAGAGCCTATCGTATTGGAAAGTTCGGAGGCTTTAAGGCGTTGGTGGCCGATGACGATCTAGTAAGTGCACAGATAATGAAGTATATACTCAAACGTGTTGGCTTGGAAATCACCATAGTTTCTGATGGTCTTGAATGCTACAAGCAGGCCGTCAAAAACAAATACGATATTATTTTTATGGATTGCTATATGCCCACCATGGATGGGCTTGAAGCTACAGCCAAAATTCGTGAGGCTGGCTTTCACCAGCTCCCAGTTATTTGTGTGACAGGTGCTATCACACTTTCAATAGATCAACTCCGGATGTGTGGTTTTTCGGACGGACTATTCAAGCCCTACAATAGAGAGGATATATTGGGCATTCTCATGAAGCACATCACCCCATATAAGAATAGCTCAATACAAAGGTCAACGGCCACTTGCTGTTAGTCACCTCCCCAATAAACACCACACTGTATTGAGCATAAGCTTGCTATCCTCCGGATCAAGGGTGGCCAGTACACTGGAGGTCTTGTTCCATACCCGTACGGAGGAAAGTTCTTTGGTCTTCAGTAGAGTCAATAGCTGATTCGACTTGTCATTGGTGCCCAGGGTCAGTAGTCCTCGACCCTCGCAGTTGGCTTCACCGCTGTTTTTCATGTCCATCTTGGTGCCGTCCCTGAAAGTCAGATTGACCACACTGCCCGTGATCATGCAGTTCTCATCTCCTTCAGTGGCCATCAGCATGGTGACATACTGCCCATCCTTCTGAGGGTAGAAGGATACACTACCATTATTTCGCCCGTCAATTTTGAGTGGCTTTTGAGCTGAAGACTTAGATCCATCTACCAGAGTGAGGTCGTTGCAGTCATAGCTGGCAGGTGCCTCAGCCTGAGTAGCGAAACGCCAGGTACCATCCCGCATAAGTAGCACGGCTCGGCCATCCTCGGTTGTGGCTTTCATTTGCGCAAAGGTGGATAGAGAGAACAAAAGAAGGAATGCGGCGACTATTGATAATTTCATGAGCGATGGGTTTTAGAGAGAAACGATACTTCTTCAATTTAATTCTATTTTGGAAATCTTGGTCATGTTGCCCACCAGCAAGTTCGATTTCTGAATGATCAGTATTGAGTATTTTAGTTGGCCATGCACAAGGAAATAATTGTCAAATCAGTCCTCAACAAGTCCAAACGGCGAGACAGTTGGTTTCTTGACGACTACACCTTCAACCCCTATAGCAGCTGCGCCTTCAACTGCCTCTATTGCTACATTCGCGGTAGCAAGTATGGCACTAATCTCGCTACCAGCTTATCGGTCAAAACCAATGCTATCGAGCTACTGGAGAAACAGTTATCCGCAAGAGCAAGGAAGGGTCAATACGGCTTCATCGTCATTTCTTCGGCGACTGACCCCTATCTTCGGATTGAAAAGGAATACGAGCTTACACGAAGGGCACTAGAAGTAGCATTGAGGTACAGATTCCCGGTGCACATCATTACAAAAGGAGATCTAGTGACACGTGATTTTGATCTGCTACAGGAGATAAACGAGAAAGCCATACTTCCCGATGATCTGAGGTTTTCACTAGACAGAGGTGCCCTGGTCACTTTTTCATTTTCTACGCTGGATGATCCTACCGGAAAAATATTCGAACCTGGTGCAACGCCTCCATCTGAGCGGCTCAAGGCATTGGAGCAATCGGTTAAGGCCGGCTTTCATACTGGTGTGAGCATGATGCCACTGCTACCCTATATTTCGGATACGGCAGCAAAACTGGAGTTCATGTTTTCCACTTTCAAAGCCGCTGGAGCCAAATACTTAATGCCCGCCACTATTACTCTTTTTGGAAGCGGGCCAGCGGACAGCAAAACCTTGATGCTCAGAGCTGTGGCCAAACACTATCCCGAATTAGTGACCAGATATGAGAAATTCTTTAGCCACTCCAATGAAATGCCGGCTTACTATCGAGACGCCTTTTACAATAAGATGAAGGCTTTGAGCGTGCAGTATGCTATTCCCGATAGGATCGTCAATTGATTAAAAACGCGATAGCATCTTCGATCACCCGGTCCACACCATTGATACGCTCCTCATCGGTCATGATACTGACGATATCGGGAGGCACACCATTCTCAAAATTGTTGCCCTGAGGATCCAGCGTACGCGTGATTGAAAAACGATAAGTCCATCCGTTGGGTAGTTGCCCACCATTGGGGAGACCCAGGCCACCACCTGTCGTGTCACCCATCACTGTCATATTGGGCATGGATCGTGCTCCTAGCGTAAATATTGAGGAGGCGCTGTAGCTCTGTCGGTCTGTGAGCACTACGATTGGCTTTTCATAGAATGGCTCCTCTGGTTCGGTAAATACATCCGCTGCGGTTGTGAACTCCTCATGTCCCGGGCCACTCTTGATCTGAGAAGTATATAGGAAGACGGGTTCTTTTTGAAAGCTATTGAGTAGTCGATAGATGTTACTCACAGAGCCACCTCCGTTTTCCCTTAAGTCAATGATGAGCCCCTTTGTATTGCGGTAGCGACTAAGTACAAAGGCCATGTCAAAATTGGAGATTTGAGACTGGAAGCTGCTGTAGCGGATGTATCCCACCTCACCATCAGCCAGGAAATCGTGACTAAAGGGGCCTGTAATCAGAAAGTCATCACCGATGTAGTTTTCCTTGATGATGCGCCATTCAAAATTGTCTGGCCCAAGAAAGTCAATGTCAAATCGCGAGATATTAAATGGAGACACAAGGTTTACATGCCCATCTTTCAGGGAATTAAGCATCTCCGCCAGGACATCAAATAGCTCAATGTCTGACATACTATTGCTGACACGGGGGCGATTGACGCGGTAGTATTCATCCCAGTCGATCCCCTTGAGCTGAAAAAATGAATAGCGTTCATTGGCAGCTTCCCAGAGATGATCAAAGTTGGAGACAGGATTGTCTGCTTTCTCTTCCTCGAAGAGTACGTCCTCACAGCCTGCGATCAGGACAAGCAGTAGTAGCCAGCTAGTACCTTTCATCTCTATTCATTTTGTTAAGTCTGATCATAAAATTGATGCCATAAGCGTGCTGTGCGATGCTGAGCTTGAAGGTATCGTTGGTCTGCATGGCCTGCCATCGGTAATGGAACCGAAGCGCATTGCCATTGTGCAGGTAGTAGGTGAAGGCAGTCTCGGAGGAAAACAGGTATCCACCCAACTGGACGCTATAGGTATCCAGTGAATTGATATCTGGATTAATCACGTCTGTCAGGTAGGCATATTCCGGCCGACTGGAAACAGTCAATGCGGGTATGTTTAGCCGCATCGACAATGCATACTTTCGTCGTTTTGCATTGACATTCACAAAGCCAATTTTTTTGGTCCATCCGGCCTTGCGTTCGAACGGAAAGAAAACCCCAACCGAAGGGCCCAGTGAAATCAGGTTGTCTAACCCAAAACCTGCATTGGATAACCTCTGATTCGTTCGAAACTGGAAAAAGCTCTGGACATTGTAGCCTACACCGATCTGGAACTTACTATTGCGGGTTGTCTTCAATTTCCACATGTCACCAAAGGCAAATTCTACACTTACTCCTGACCAGACTAAGGTCTCGATATCCCCATTGTCATCGAGGAAACTATACCCCGTAGTATTGTAGAAGTAGCTAAGCTTGAGGCTGTCTTCAGCGTGAATGGAGGTAGCCAAGGCTGCTCTCGGACCGGAATAGAAGCGAGGGGAGGTGCCGGTATCTCTCAGTTTGATCTTGCTAAATTGAGTGCCGATGATGAAATACGTTGGCCTTGCCGTCCTCAGTGCCTTCCTTTTGGCTTTGATCTCTTCTTTATCCTGAGCCATTCCGGCGCTAGCGGCGAGCCATACCAGCAGGATAATTATTAGTTTATGCATATGCTTGAGTTCATTGTTACTTAACGCCTCTGCGAAACACTACCATTAACAAGGTTAGGCCAGATCGGTTATTTTTACTAACTCATAATGCGTAAGAGGTGAAATTAGTTGGATCAAATGTAGAATTGAAGAGATTGGTCCGCGAGGATGCGCCCTCCCTCGCACATCATGCCAACAACCACAAGATATTTGCCAATGTTCGTGATTTCTTTCCTCATCCATACCTAACGGAAAACGCGATCGAATTTATCAACCTTACATCAACTGAAAATCCGCCATTGACATTCGGTATCAATTTTGAAGATGAGATAGTTGGCGTCATAGGTCTGGTCCAAGGACAGGACGTCTATCGGCACAACGTCGAGATGGGTTATTGGCTGGGTGAGGAACATTGGGCCAAGGGAATTACAACGGAGGCCATCGGCTTGATGACAGGCTATGCTTTTGATACGCTCAACAAGCGTAAAATCTTTTCCTGCGTCTATGCCGAGAACAAAGGCTCCATCAGGGCGCTTGAAAAGAATGGCTTTGCAACTGAAGCGATCCTAAAAGACCAGGTCTTTAAGTTGGGTCGATTTCAAGACGAACAGCGCATGGCCAAGCTCAACCCTGACTTTGCATCACCTACCAAAAAATAGCCAGAGCCCGCTCCATAAGGAACTGCTTCGGTAGACTCATCACCCAACATATGCCCATGAATGCAACGATCCATGTGACCGTTTTACGGTAGTAAGCTCGATTTTCCGGTAGGCCAATACTCGAGAAAAGGGCAATAAACAAAGGCGTAGAAAAGGGAGCTAGTATCCTAAAGTCAAATGGATCAAAAGGCTGAATCTTTCGAAGGATAACAATACCTACGAGATAGGTGGCGCTGCAGGCCAACAGGATAATCGAAGTTTTGGAGAGCAGGGTCTTATGGATATACAGAGTCCGCCATTTGTAAAGCCATACGACTAAAGCGAGTTGAAGAATGAACAACCCGAGAAAAAGGAGATCAAGATTACCCTTGAAAAAATAATTGCGAGCAAGCATCAGCTCATTGAAAAGACCTTGGAGTAATAGCAATGTAAAATAACTCCAACTCTCCACTTCTGGCTGTATGCGATCCATCCCGGAATAGAAGCCAGAAAGCTGATAGTTCCTATATAAATAGAAGAGGGCTGCTATACTTGCTATGGACAGTCCCACAAAATACTGAATCCCCTTTTGGTGGTGTTTATGCCAAACGAGATACAGCATTATTCCAGCTGCCAGGAAGAAGAATATGAGTCCGGCATACCTGAAGAGAAAAAGACTCAGCAGAGCAAATCCTATCTTGGCCCATAGCCAGGTATCTTTTTTCACGGTGAGAGATTGCATCATCCAATAGCACAGCAGTAGCTCAAAAAATAAAAAGGGTGCTTCAGACCAGGAGTAGCTGAAGACTTCCATTTTGCCGTAGGAAAGAAAATAGAGGCCAGCAAGCCAGGCATCATCCTTAAACCAGTACTGAAGTAGTAAAAAAATGAATGCTAAAAATATAAGGTTGACGATTTTGGAGGAAGTGAGTGCGTCCAGTCCTGTTGGCCACATCATGGCACTGATAGTGACGGGATACCCTACCGGCCAGATAGTGAAGGGGTACTCTATGGCTCCTTCGAGAATGGGATAGTCCATCGGATGTGGAGATACAAAACCTTTCCCTACAACCACATTCTCGGCCACCCTCATGTAGTACTCACTGTCCGGGGTAGTGTAGTGAGTAGCTTCTACATTGACGCGCAATGCAATAGTGCCTACGATAAGTAGGTAGATCGCCCAAAGCCATAGGGTCTTATTCTGGTACCAGGGACCCTGCATCTTAGTCACCACTCACCGCCACGCCAACCATCGAGTCGGCTGTGCCATAATAGAGAAACCACTTCGACTGGTAATAGACCAAAGCTTCGATGAAGGTCGTGCCGGCCTTGTACTGCCCGGTGACCTCATGAGGTAAGTCAGGACAAATGAAGGGTTGATCTTGTCGCGAGATAAACTTAGCTGGATCGGCGGCATCAAATAGTGCCTGACCGCCGCAGTAGGTGCCTTTGGCGATGTTCTCAGCTGCAAGGTCTCCTTCATCATTTTTACCATTGTAGAAAAGGATGATGCCTTCATCGGTGTATAATGCGGGAGGTCCCGGCTCTGTCAGGAAGCTGTCAAAATACCCCGGACGGGTATCCATGGCATGCGCCAATTCGCCCTCGTCATCAAGTAGTGGATTCCAATTGATGAGGTCTTCCGACCAGGCCACATTGACAAAAAGCTCGCCCCAGTACATCCAGTATTTGCCATTGATTTTTTTGGCCACCATCGCATTGTTTCCCTTGCGCTCTACCACGATAGAACCTGACTTAGACCAGTCGTTGACAAACTGGCCGTCATTAGCTACCGCAAATGCAGGGCCGTGCTTGGTCCATGACCTCAAATCCGGACTACTGGCGATGGATAGGCGTGCCACATCCTGATTCCAGCTGGTATAGGTCATAATATAGCTTCCATCTCCAGCGGCGACCACTCTCGGGTCTTCGCATCCACCGGGGAAGTCATATTGGAGCATACTGCTAGAGTCAGGGTAAAGTACAGGTGCCGGATACTTGGTGAAGTTCATACCGTCCAGGCTCCATGCGAGACCTATTCGGGACGTTCGTCCACCCAGTATAGCCGCTGGATTGTCCTCTGCTCGGAAGAGCATAAAGACTGTATCGTCTTTTACTATAGCTGCAGGGTTGAATACATCTGCCTTTTGCCAGTAGCTGATGCTATCGGTGAGAGGATCGATGAAGCTAAAAGTAGAGTCCGCTACCATTATTGGGTTTTGAGCAGGTTTCTCAAAACCCATCAACCAGGGATCTTTTTCCGGGGCGGGTGTTTGACAGCTGATTGAAATGACGAGTAAAAGAAGGTATATGTACTTCATGATAGGGCTGAGAATAATTTTAAACAACTGTGGTTCAATGTGTTGAGAATTTTTTCGTTAGTTCATACAGCGAAAAGTAGTCGAGCCATGTCTTAGTACTGTAGCGAATCATGTGATCACACTAAACTATCAGCATTAATCAAGTCCGGAGCACATAAGTTGGCATGATCACTTTTCTAAAAAATAAGCGAACATGAATGTAAGAATAAATAACCTCTTAACCCTAGTTCTGATATTGGCGATAGCCTTGGTCGGATGTGACAGGATAGAGGATGACGCATTTCCGGTAGGAGATGCTCTTTTTACTCCTGAGACGGACAGCAGGACGATCACCCCCGGATCTTCCGTGATCATTGATCTGACTACTGCTATTCAGGCTGATCAGGAAGTGTCATTCAGAACGGGTGAGGCTCCATCGCGCGGCAGGGTAAGGTTCTATAGTAGCGGTTTGATGGAGTATGAGCCGGATGATACTTTTAGCTCGGGTCAGGACGACTTTACGGTAGAAATGCTCAATGCGGATAGCATGGTGCTGGATGCTGAAGGGTTTACTATCAAAATGGTAGGAGAAACGGCGGATCTGCCTTGCTTCAACGGTGCTTTGGGCGACTATGCTTGGACGGCTAAAAATCAGAGCGTTATTGTTTTGCCTTTAATCAATGATGGGTTCTGTGAGTCTGAGATAGAATCTTTCTCCTTCAGAACAGAGCAACCTGAACATGGAGAAGTCAATCTGATATCTCCTTTAGAGGTGGCGTACGTACCTGATCCGGATTTTATTGGGTTGGATTATTTCTTCTATACCCTTAGGCTGACAGACAAGGACGGACATGAGTTTACCAGCACGGCGAAGGTAGAGATCGAGGTAAGTGACCAGGTGCGGCACTTTGAAGAATGCATCGAAGAGCTGCTGTCAATATCTCAAGAGGGCTATTTCTACCCTACCGGTGAAGATGATGACCTGCTTCTTGAGTTGGGCATAGCATCCTGTTTAGGAGAAGATGTGGAGGTTTTCATTGATTATGTCCTATATGGTGAGGCGGAAGTAGATGGAGACCTCCTCTTATATTTTCCTAACTTTTCTGGAGACTCAATAGATGTCATCGGGTTGAAGCTCGTCATTAATCAGGATACATTGAGTATCGACCTACCAGTAATCATTGGTCATGATCCCTACGACTGTGAATATGACGCTTTTCCTAATCCACACCTAGTGCTTGAGGATGAGGAGCTGGCAGAGGTCTATCAGATAGTGATATACGATGAGGATCCATTATGTGCCTTCCTGCCATGGTCGATTGAGATCGTGGAAGCGCAACAGGGCACTGCCGAGATTGGCGATGACGGCCATAGCCTTCTCTGGTATCCCGGTGATGAGTCGTTAGATAGCCTGGTATTAATTCATTACAACATCGTCTACGAAGATGGCAGCTTTCTTGAGCGCTGCGTTTCTATCTATCGAGAGGATTTCTTCAAGATACATGAATGCCTTGAGTATAGTTTCCCAAGTCAATATATCACAGTTGAATCCATTAGCATATTCTATGAGTTTCCACTGTATGAGGAGAATGATGAATGCGATATACCCGCATGGGACATAGAGATCGTTGAGACGATTCATACTTCGGCGGAAGTCTATATTGATGAAAACAGGATCGTATTAGAAAATGACCTGGGACCAAACCTGGATGGCTACTACGGAGTGATCTATGAAGTGGTATTTACGACCGGTGAGCGCCTGGTAAGAGAGATCATCATTGAGGTCGATGACAGCTTTCATTTTGAGTGCATAGAGCAGTTCATCCATCCTGAGACGGTCTACTTCGGACTTGATCAGCTGGCGCAAGGTGAGATTGTGATCTTCGAACTCAGTGATCAATGCGAACTAGCCATCGACTCTCTGGAGGTGATCGAATCTGAGCTGGGTGCGGTGAACTTTGATGGTGGCAAAGTGCTATTCTCACCCAATGATCAGTTTGTGGATCATGCCGTCGTAGTATTGATGGTGGTGCTGCCAGAGACGGGGGATGTATTCGAAAAAATCATTGAGATAATCCTGGAAGGCGATACTTTCCCTGGTTGTGCCGAAGCAGCCTTTCACGATCAGCACACTACATTGGACAACAAAGGACAGGAGAGCTACTCGATGACCGTATTCTTCCCGCCACCCGGATGTCCTACACCGGCATGGGAGCTGTCCATACCTGAGGTGAGCAACGGCGAGGCTGATATAGCCGCCAATGGCCAGGACATAGTTTGGTACCCCAATTATGATGAATTTGAAGAGGAGGCCAGGATCGTTTATGTAGTGACTTTTGAAGGCGGCCAGCAGTTAGAGCGCGTGATAGAGTTGCAGTTTGTGGAGGATGAGGATTGTTTTGAAACCACCTTCCCTAATCAGGAGATACATCTGGGTACTCCTGCCAATATCCAATTTGAGATACAAGTCGCCTTCACACACACACTTTGTCTATTCCCAGCATGGGAGATGGATATTACAGATGTCTCATTCGGCTCAGCGGAGTATAACAGCGAGACAGCTTCTATCATTTACACCCTGGATAGTGGCCAGACAAACCCTGTAGTTATTATTTCTTACCACATAGTATTTGACAATGGTGATTTTGAGCCACGTGAACTTGCCTTAATCTTTGATCCAACAGATCCCATATGTGCACAGGCGTTTGAAGACGAGTATTTCTATGCGCCAGGGCAAGTCGACACACTGGTCAATTTGCCGGTCATCGCACCGCTCATCATGAGTCCGGCAGACAATGATGTATACTGCACAGATGGTTTTGAAATTAATATATTAGAAATGCCGGATATCGGAGAGGCTGTGGTGATCGATGGCCAGCTGATCCAATATCAGGTGTTTGAAGAATTTGCCGGTAGGCGCGAGACAGTAATGAAATATGAGATTTGTGATAACGGGGAATGCGACTTTAGCTTCATCTATATCACTGTTGATCAATAGTAATCAGTACAAGTATACCTAATAGTTGAAATGAGCCGAGGCAGCAGTCTCGGCTCTACCTATGATGACGGAGCTAGCTGTACTCATTGAAAAATGCCTGAAGAGGCGAAGGAAATACCAGGAGGAACTCTACGGTCGCTTTAGTGGTATGGTGATGGGAGTCTGCATGCGTTATGCGCAAGACCGGTCTCAGGCTGAAGATATATTTCAGGAGGCTTTCATCAAGGTATACGAGCGCCTCGGGGAGTTGAAGGAACCTGAGGCTTTGCCGGGTTGGATAAGAAAAGTAGCCGTATTTACTGCCCTCAATTATATCCGGCCGAGGGTTAGTGATGCGGAGACAATTACCGGTCATATGGATGCCGATGATCAGGAATATCACCGATTGCTCGACAAGCTCAGCAATGATCAGCTCGTGATCATGATCAATGAATTGCCGGAAGGTTACCGCTTCGTGTTCAACATGAGGGTGATCGACGGCTATAGCCATCGGGAGATTGCAAACCAGCTCGGTATAGCCGAGAGCACGAGCAGATCGCAGCTGACAGCTGCAAAAAAGCTGCTCAGGGACAGACTTAAAAAACTAGGAATAGACCGCTATGAATCAGTCAACTAACTCATTCGAAGACAAGCTGCGCGAGCGTCTTCATGGGTATGAGTCGCCACCACCACCTGGTGCCGTCGGCAGCATACTCGATCAGGTAAATGGAGGCTCAGGCACCTCTCCATGGCTCATTACATTGGCACTGCTGTTAGGCATCTTTCTCATCGGTGGCGGGTTCTATAGGGCTGGGGTTGATGAGCGCTCGGAGCTGAGTGGCGCTACCGCAAATCAGGCTGAAAGTGCCCTTGAAGTTCCTGAATCTGGTAGAAATGAGCAGGCTAGCCTCCTGCAACCCATCAAGGATGTTGAAGCAATAGGAGTTAGTGAATTTACCCAGAAGGCTTCAAGTGAGTCAAGCGAATTGCCGACGGAAACTAAGCTCACTGGGGCTATGATGACTAAAAGGCGCGATCCGGCAGAGGGCACTAAAAATTCTGAAGGCAGAATTGCTGACTCTATGGTTGAAACTGACCCAGCATCCAGCGCGAACAAGATAAATCGGACAGTGACCTCAGATGCTAATCAGGCTGTTATCGCGGCTTCATTGGCGGAAGGGCCGAATGATGCTTTCGATCAATTGAGAAGTAAGGATTATGATCTGGATGGCCTTGATCTTCTTGATCAAAATCAGATGACTATCTCGCCCTACCTGCCTCGGGAGGTGGTTCTTCCTTCAAAGCCGAGGCATTATCATTTCTACGGTGATCTGGGCGTATTTTTCCTTTACAATCATCTCCAACCGAACAAGGATGATGGGTTGATCATGGAGAATTTCGAAACGAGCGGAAGCCTTTCGCTTGATCGGTTGAGCTATTATGCGGAGTTCGGCGTGCGGCGCGACCTATCGACCAGGGTGACTCTGAGAGCCGCAGCGGTCACCAATATATTTGCTCAGAAGTACAACTTTGATATCCGGGATGAATCATCTAGTTCGGTGGTGACAAGTGGAGTGGAAGATAATTTGTTTACGCCTGTATTTGAAAGGCAAAGTGTAGCAATGGATCATTTCCTAATCAGTGCCGGGGCGCGTTTATCTGCTGATTTTAAGGTATTCCGTAATGACGTCAATCAACTCATGGTTGGGTTGGGTTATCATCACATATTAAACCAGGAGCACACCTTTGAGTACAAAGGTGAAACACAGAGGATCGAATACCCACATCAGCTTACTGCCAGCTTTGGCTTTCGAAAAGTAGTGTGGCAATCTGATCGTGGCGAACTTTCCCTGCTACCCATCCTGAGATATGGGCTGATCCACAAGGCCAGCGAGAGCAGTGCTCTGACAATCAAGCCATTCAGCGTCGGGTTGACGGTGGGTTATGGGCTGAAGTAGATTTTACATCCACTAACGTCATTGCGCGGGAGGTACGACCAAAGCAATCTTATACTCATATAGTGCG
This sequence comes from Cyclobacteriaceae bacterium, assembly GCA_965229505.1. Classification (GTDB taxonomy): domain Bacteria; phylum Bacteroidota; class Bacteroidia; order Cytophagales; family Cyclobacteriaceae; genus UBA6059. The sequence continues at coordinate 1,234,399 of OZ245881.1, read as the reverse complement.
ATTAGTGCGAAGATTATGGAATTCTTGAACAGCCTAGCTTTATCCATATTTGTAGTTGCTGTGTGCTAAAGCATCATGTTGATAGTGTGCTGCTGGTGCATAGCCTATTCAAAAGTATAGTTCATAAACTGTAATCATGTTCAGGATAATTCATCTAAATGTCGCTTCCATTTTCATCATCATTCTGTTTTCTATGGTGATCGGGTTTAACATTAAACTGCTCTATGATGCGCTTTCTAGTTCCTCTGATTCACTTCCCTTCATGCTATCAATTCTGGTGGTTTTTTCAATGATGGTTGTGATCATAAGAGGTAATATGCGCAAATACCGAGACATGGATAAGTAGCCGGAGTTGATTAGGAACTTGTCTTACTTGACCTCTGATGAAATCATTGCGCCCGAGGCATCACCCACCTAACCGCCCTTCCAGGTCGGCCTCAAGGGCGGAATTTATCCCCTTGAGCCGTCCGCGGAAGCGGGGATCATAGGGGTGTATTCGATAGGTTAAACAAACAAAATTCTGTGATTTTTGAAGCGGTTGGACTTATTGCACAGCCCCCCTTATGGAATAATGAAACCAGAACGCAACCCCTTGCCCCTTTCATGCATCTAGCTGTAAATTCACAACTCATGAAAGCACTAATCACAACACTACTCATCAGCGCCATCGCGCTGACAGCTACCGCCAAAGCTGGTAATAAGACAACCGATGAAGTCATCCAAACGATGCTGGATGTCAAGCTGATGGATGATTTGCTCAGCAAAGAACAAGCTAATGTCGACTATGGTGTACTCATCGTTGACTCGGAAGTGATCGACGCAGATCTGTCTGCACAGAAGTTTGACAAGGCTGTTCGGGTGATCGACGGCCCCTACGACGCATCGGGAAATCCTTACTTCACTGTTTCTTCCCTGGATATCAAAAAGGGTGAGAAAGCCATTCTCAAAGGTACCTATGATGGTAGCAAGCTGAAGTTCAAGTGTAAGAAAACAGAGGAGGGTTGGATGTTCACCCACCTTTCTCTCAAAGGAAATGGAAGGAGTGTTTTTGAAGTGGAGTTCTAAGCGTCGATCTCAGCGTCTTTCAAACCAGTGAAACAACTTTCCCCGATTATCAAGGGTGGATTTGATCTAAATATCAGATCCATAAGCACTTTTTTCCGGCAGGAGCCTGGCAGTCACATAGAAGGTACCGAAAGGGATGATTGACCCGAGCAAAGCCAACAGCATTTTCCGTTTAGGCCAGATGTAGTTTGCTTTAAGCTGGAAGGTAGCCATCACGTACAGAATGAACAGCACACCGTGGGCCATGCCTATCGCTTTATTGGGCTCTGGTATATCCCATACATACTTCAATGGCATGGTTACGAAGAGTATTAACAAAAAGGAGACACCTTCGGTAAAGGCTATGATGCGAAAGCGGCCAATCTGAGTTCTAAATAGGTCGGTCATTAACTCTAATTCTTTAGCTATAGAGACTTTTGGTCTCGGTGCGCAAAATAATCAAGCAAATAGGAGAAATAGTACCCACCACCAGATTCTATTTGGTGGCTTGAAGGTTTCGAATTCATAGAACAATGATCTGTTAACAAGCCCAGAAGACTTTGGCACGGCGAGTTTATTTACTAGATTCACTGAAGTGAGTCGCTACCGCGAAATATCAGCCCTTCTTCTCCTCATGATTTTTGGAATCTTTGGTGTGCACCAGCTTACCCCGCATCACCATCATTCGTTGGATCATGATACTCAAGACAAAGATCACCACCATGTTGCTGAACACACCCACGGGCATGGCCAATCTGCTGATCATCACCACCACCATGATGCTGCTCAACAGACTGAAGGCGATGACGGAGGACTAAGTGGTCTTTTAGATAATCATACTCATGCTGGTGAGTCCATCGATTTTCTATTCATCAGCTTTGTCCATAAACATAATCTTCAATTCAAGATATTTGTTGATGACCTTTCAACCCCGGCACAAGCCTTGGAGGGGATTTCCTTACTGGAAGTAAGGCGGGTAGGCTACCCACCTCCCGAGAGAACGGAGACAGCATTTTTGATTTCCTCTCAACTAAGAGGGCCACCCCAGATAGCCTAGCACAGTAAGACCGAAGCTAGGAGTCGTAGTATATCGGCGCTGTTAGGTATCAATTATCTATCCATTATAATTTGAATGTCATGTTTAGAATAGCAATATGTGCTGTATGCACCAACGTATTCTCGTTAGCGATTTGTGCTCAGCCCAACAGCGTACAGCAGGTGCTGGCGCAAGTAGAGCAGAATAACCCTGAACTACAGGCCTACCTGTCCTATGCCGACAGTCGCACGAGCCAACTCGATGCGACCAATGGACTGCCGGGGCTGGAGCTATTGGGCTACTATATGCCTTTTGGCGAGCATACAAGCAGTGATTACTATGAATTTGAGATCGCCCAATCGTTCGATTTCCCATCGGTCTATTCTGCAAGGAAGGAGCTTATAAGCCTTCAGCAGGATCAGCTGGGTATCGAATATGAGCAGAAGCGCCAGACTATCTTGCTACCGGCAAAAAAGCTTTGCCTTCAGCTCATCTATATGAACAAGAGGAATGCAATAGTGGAGCAAAGGGTGGGTCAGGCAAGGCAGGTGATGGAACAGACCCAGGAGCTATTTGACCGAGAGGAAATAGGAGTCCTCGAACTGAACAAGGCAAAAGTAGCGTGGATGCAAATCAGATATTTGCTTGATCAGGTCAATGCCGAGCGTGTGCAAGTTGTCACACGCATCGAAAACCTCAATGGTGGTCAGGCCATTGTCCTGGAAGATACGGAGTATGTGAGCGAGCTGGGCCTTGCGTCATTAGATTCGCTCTGGACACAACGGATGGCGAAAGACCCGGCATTGAGGGTACTCGCACAAAAGGAAAATGTAGCCAGTCAGCAATACATGCTCGCTAGGAGAAGTAATCTTCCGAGCATTACTGCCGGGTACAACCACCAGGGTATTATGGGGGAGAATTATTCGGGGTTTATGGCGGGCTTGTCCATTCCCCTATGGAAGGGAAGCGCCAGGACTAACTCAGCCAAGGCGTTGAGCCAGTACCAACAGACTTATACCAGTGTGGAAGTATTAGCTGCCCGATCCATCCTTTCTGAGCAATACCAGCGCTATCAATTGTTATTGTCTGGCCTGGAAGAGTACCGCAGTACTTTGGCTGAGCTGGGTACTGACCGCTTTTTGAAGGAGGCCTATGACTTGGGGCAGCTGTCATTTATTGACTACTACAATGAGGCCCAATTCTATTGGCAGGCATATGACGATATGTTGCTAATGGAAATGGAGCTTCATCAGCTGCAATCCGAATTAACAAAACATCAACTGTAAACCAAACAATCCAATAATTATGAAAATATCAAACATCATACTCGCAATTGGTCTACTCTTCTTCACAGCATGCGGGGGTAAGACCACCACCGAGGAGCACGGTCATGAACACGGACCGGGTGCCGATCACTCACACGGAGCTGACGGTCATTCGCATGAAGCCGGTGATAATACGGAGCAAGAGGAATTTACGATCACGAGTGACACGACGAAAACCCGATCTACCGTAATTCACTAATGGAGCGCACAAGTCCAAATGGTCTCAAAACACTAATCCCATGAAGTATTTCTATTTATTATTAGTCATAACGTTCATCGGTTGTCAATCAACGGAGGAACATGGCCATGAGCATGATGCTGACGGTGGACATATTGGAGAGGAGACGGGTGTCCCCGGCAGGAGTGAGACCATTTGGACGGACAAGATAGAGCTGTTTGTGGAGTTTCCCGCACTGGTGGTAGGTCAGACAAGTAGGTTTGCTGCACATTTTACTATGCTGGAAAGACACAAGCCCATAACCGATGGGACAGTGACAGTAAGTCTGGTGAAGGGAACCAAAGGCATCCGCCATAAGGTCGATGCGCCCAGTTCTCCAGGTATCTTCACACCGGCACTTCAGCCCAAAGAAGCCGGTAGCTATCAGCTGATATTTGATTTGGAAACGCCAGCATACAGTGACCAGATTGTGTTAACTAACGTGACGGTCTACGGAAGCCTGGCTGAGGCGGCTAGTAATTCTACCCCGGAAGAAGAAGTGGATGCCATCAGCTTTCTCAAGGAGCAGGCCTGGAAGATCGCCTTTCAAACCAAGCCGGTTGTGGAAGGAGAGATGTATGACGTCATCCATACTTCAGGCATCTGGGAGGAGGCGCCCAATACTTACAAATCGCTTGTGGCCACTACTTCAGGAGTAGTCACATATACTGACCTAAATCTTACCGAAGGTGCTGAAGTAAGGAAGGGGCAATTGCTTGCCACCATCAGCAGCGAGGGCTTAACAGCCAATAACCTGGCAACAGAAGTGGCCAATGCCAAAAGCATCTACGAACGAGTTAAGTCCGAGTATGATCGCAAGCTTAAGCTGTACGAATCCAGGATAGTATCCAGAGCTGACTTTGAGGAGGTAGAGGGGCGGTACAAGGTCGCTAAGTCCAGTTTTGATGCCCTCAACAATGGCTTTTCTCAAAATGGTAAGCAGGTGTATGCCCCCTATGACGGGTTTGTAAAATCCTTCCAAACCACCAATGGCAGCTATGTAAAAGAAGGCACCTCATTGGTTACCGTGGGCACACACAAGTCCAAATTATTGATTGTCCAGGTCAGTCCTTCTCACAACCATCGCCTGGAGTCCATTCACAACATATGGTATCAATCCAGCATGGATAGCTGGTCGGATATGCTCGCCTCTGGTAGTAGCATATTATCGATAGGCAAAGAAGTCGAGGATGATCACCCTATGTTGCCCATCTATGTGCAGGTCAATGAAGAGGTAGAGCAGCCTGACGGTGGCTATGCTGAGGTGCAAGTGGGTGTCGGAGGAGCCGGAAAGGCCTTGGTAGTGCCCACTGAAGCACTATTGGAAGATTATGGCACTTATTCCGTCATTGTCCAGCTTGGAGGCGAAAGCTTCGAGCGGCGTGAGGTAGCATTGGGTAGGCGCAATGGCCGTTGGGTCGAAGTGCTGGATGGACTCACCGCCAATGAGTGGGTCGTTACAGAAGGAGCTTTTCAGGTCAAGATGACCTCTATGTCAGGTCAAACCCCAAGTCACGGTCATGCGCACTAGTTGTTATAAATATCCTGCACGTGTAATGGCTGCATCTGCCTTATCGAGTTTGAATTGTACTCAAAAGCTGTGTCAGACTGAGCCTGTCGAAATCTTAATTCAAGCTATCCTGCGATTAGACATTTTGATCAGGCTGACTTACCAGGTAGAATGTAACAAGCATCAATCGTCCACATCATGTTAACTAAGATTCTCGATATATCGCTTCAGAATCGGTTGGCCGTATTAATAGGGGCGGCATTGCTCAGCCTGGCTGGCATCTATCTTGCCCGCACGATGAATGTCGATGTGTTCCCCGATCTCACCGCGCCTACCGTCACCTTGCTGACTGAGGCACATGGGCTCGAGGCGCAGGAGGTCGAGCGTTTGGTGACCTACCAGCTAGAGACCGCTCTCAATGGTTCGCCGAATGTTAGGCGCATTCGATCTTCATCGGCACCCGGCATTTCTATCGTTTGGGTAGAGTTTGATTGGGGTACCGACATCTACCGCGCGCGCCAGATAGTGAGTGAGCGTATCCCCACCGTGTCAGAGGCGTTACCCTCTGGTGTGGGCACACCGACCATGGCACCTATCTCGTCGATCATGGGTGAGATCATGCTGCTGGGCGTGACTTCCGATAGGTTATCACCAATGGAGCTGCGAACGCTCGCTGACTGGACGATCCGACCAAGGCTCAAGTCCATCGCTGGGGTCGCCAATGTAGTGGTCATCGGTGGCGACTTCAAGCAGTACCAGGTGCTCGCTGACCCTGGAAGATTGAAGCATTATGGTATTACGCTGGCCGAGTTGGTGGAAAAAGTAGAAGAAGCTAACGCCAATGCAACCGGTGGCTTTGTCAATCAATACGGCAATCAATATCTGATCAAAGGAAGCGGTCGGGCGAGTAGGGTAGCAGACCTGGAGCAGGCGCTGGTCAAGTCAGTCAACGGACAGGCCGTGAAGATCAGCGATGTGGCAGAGGTGAAAATAGGGGGGTCTGACAAAATAGGAGATGGATCGCTTAATGCTTCTCCGGCCATCATTCTGACGATCGCCAAACAGCCTGAGGTCAATACACTTGAGTTGACAGGGCGACTTGATGCAGCCATAGCCGATCTTCAAAGCACCCTACCGGAAACTGTAGAAATCGAAAGTCAGATCTTTCGACAGTCGGATTTTATCGAAGCTTCGATAAGCAACTTAAATGAAACATTGCTTGAAGGCGCATTTTTCGTGTCCATCGTGCTTTTCATCTTTCTGATGAACTGGAGGACTACAGTGATTTCTCTGGTGGCCATACCTATCTCTTTGCTGGTGTCTATCATCGTGCTCAACAGCCTTGGTTATTCGATCAACACCATGAGTCTTGGTGGTATGGCAATTGCGATTGGTGCGCTGGTAGATGATGCGATCATCGACGTTGAGAATGTATTCAAGCGACTCAGAGAGAATCACAAAAAACGGAGTGACCAGAAGCAGTCTATCATTAAAGTGGTAAAGGACGCTTCGATTGAAATACGTAGTTCGATCATCATCGCGACCCTCATTATCATAGTGGCCTTTGTGCCGCTCTTCTTTCTTGGGGGTATGGAAGGCCGACTTCTCCAGCCGCTAGGGATCGCTTTTATCACCTCGGTGCTTACTTCATTGGCAGTAGCTGTCACAGTTACACCAGTACTCTGCTCCTATCTCCTCAAAAGTGACGAGTCACTAGAGAGGCAGGCAAAAGGTACGCGGGTGGAGCTATGGCTACAGAAATATTATGGTGCGGTGTTGACCCGTGCATTGAAGGTTCCCAAAGTTGTTATTGCTGTCACAGCCATTGGCCTGGCCGTGAGTCTGCTGCTACTCACGCAGTTGGGTAGGAGCTTCTTACCAGAATTCAATGAAGGCTCGTTGGTCATTAGCGTGGTGGGCCCGCCGAGTATGTCGCTGGAGGAGAGTAACAAGACAGGGTTGCTGGTCGAGCAGCAGTTGCTGGAGCTTCCCGAGATTTCGGTAGTGACCAGGCGCACCGGCCGAGCCGAACTCGACGAACATGCACAAGGGGTCAATGCTGCTGAAGTAGATGCACCGTTCGTCTTGAATGGAAAAAGTAAAGAAGTCTTTTTTCAAGAAGTAAGGGACAAACTGACCATGGTGCCGGGTGCAAACATCACCCTCGGACAGCCGATTGCACACCGCATCGATCACATGCTTTCGGGTACGCGAGCCAATATCGCCATCAAGATATTTGGTCCCGATCTACAGCGTCTGTTTGAGTTGGGCAAAAAAATTGAGCGCACTATTCAGCCTATCTCAGGCCTGGCCGATGTAGCTGTCGATCAGCAGATAGAGGTACCCCAAATAAGGATCAAACCCCGTATGCAGATGCTCTCTGCCTATGGTATGACAGTGCACGATCTGATGGAGCAGGTTGATATTGCGATAGCGGGAGAGGAGATCGGTGAGATCTATGAAGGTCAGCAGTATTTTGATCTGGTCGTCCGCTACCGCAAAGAGGAGCGAACAAGTATTGAGCGGCTACCAGGTATGTTGATCAGCTTGCCGGATCATCGGTATACCACCCTGGATCAGTTGGCGACTGTTAGCTCGGTCAGCAGCCCGGGATCCATCAGTCGTGAGGGCGTACAACGCAAGATTGTGGTTGCAGCAAACGTCCAGGGCCGTGACCTGCGCAGTGCTGTTACTGATATTCAGGAGGCTGTTGGCACTTCAGTAGACTTACCAGAAGGATATCGAATCGAGTACGGTGGCCAGTTCGAGAGTGAGTCCCGTGCATCCCAACTCCTGCTTCTGACTGCAGTCCTCGCCATCCTGGTCATATTTTTATTGCTCTATTTCGAGTTTCGAAAGGTCAGGCTGGCACTTGTTGTATTGCTCAACTTACCCATGGCCCTGATCGGAGGTATTCTGATTGTCTACTTTACCTCTGGGATTATCAGCATCGCAGCGACCATCGGATTTATTAGCCTGTTCGGCATTGCGACGAGAAATGGGATACTACTCGTTTCCAGATATGAAGACCTTCATAAAGAAGGGCTGGCAGGCCTAGAATTGATCAAGGCAGGCGCAATTGATCGACTCAATCCTATATTGATGACTGCTTTTACTACGGGCTTGGCATTAATCCCGCTAGTGGTCAAAGGCGGAGAACCCGGTAATGAAATTCAAAGCCCTATGGCAATGGTGATCCTGGGAGGACTGCTTTCGGCGACTGTACTCAATCTTTTCGTCATTCCGTGTGTCTATGGCCTGCTGGACGATCCGGATCACAATCATCACGAAAACCTATCAACGAACTGACATTATCACTAAATTCAATCATACTAACCTTAACTATTCAACATGAGACATTCAACTGTACTAGTAATTGCCTTATCCCTGTTTTGGGCTTGCAGCCAACCTGCACCCGAAAATGCTGAAGAGGGAGGACACAGCCATGACGGTGGCGAAGCACATACCCATCCGGCAGTAGCTCAGCCTGCCAATCCAGATGAGATCAAACCTGCCGAGGTGGTTGCCGCCACTGCGGTATCGCCTGAGTATATTCAGCATGCTAAGAATATTGAAATCATCACTGATATCAGAGATGCCGTTGAGTCGGTAGGTGTCATGACGCATGAAGGTATTTTTGGGCCTTTGCTTTATGCTGAGAATATGCGGTCGTTCTTTATAGAGCTACAACCCGGTATGTTCTTGGCTGAGCACCCACACCCTACCGAGAGTATGATCTATACCATTAGCGGTAGCTGGGTACTGTGCAGTGAGGGCAAGCGTCAGGTGATGGAGCCTGGCAATGTCTTCCACTTCGGATCAAACATGCCGACAGGATGGGAAGCACCTTTCAATGAGCCGGCATTGCTTTTCGTTGTGAAATCTACGGGTCCGGATGAGAGCTATGCCCCATATATGCAAGGTCTGAAGGACATGCAAGGAGATCTGGATAAGCAAAGAAGCGAGGGGGGAGTGTTCTACTTCAATGAGCTCGAAGAAGATCACGCCGCGATACAGTTCGCCCGATCTGTCAACCCTGATTTTGATGAGGTTCTGGCCATTGAGTACAAGTAGTGCTTGCGAGGTATTTTCTAAAAAGCGTGCATGACAAACTAAAACTTTGATCACGGCTTTCCTCATTCTCCTGCTGGCCGTCTGCTGGATCATTGTGTCTATTTCGGTTTGGAAGTGGCACCCATTTCTGTCGCTGATAACCGCAGCTTTGGGTGCAGGTTTGGCCTTGGGGCTGCCCCTACCGGAAGTGGTCATCAAGATCGGTGAAGGATTTGGGGGACTACTTGCCTCTATTGGGGTGATCATCGTACTGGGAAGTATCCTCGGTATGATGATGGAGCAGTCTGGTGCAGCGCAGACCATTGCTTCGGGACTCATGAATGGTATTGGTCAGAAGCACCCCATGGTCGCGTTAAGTTTCCTGGGTGCTTTTGTAGGGATTCCGGTGTTTTGTGATGCCGGGTTTATAATACTTTCCAGACTCGTGAAGCAAATCAGTGAGCGCACCGGGCAAACTCCGGCTAGTCTGTCTGTAGGTTTAGCGGCGGGCCTCTATGCCACACATACACTAGTGCCCCCTACACCCGGGCCTATTGCTGCAGCTGGCAACCTTGGAGCCACCTCTTATTTGGGTCTCGTGATCCTTACCGGTTTTTTTGTGGCTTTTGTGACACTACCTATGGCGCTATGGCTTGGCACACGACTTACCAGAAATGTAATATCGGAGCTACCCGAAGCACGAGAATCAGAGAGTAGCAATGCGGTGAATTTGGCCCCCTGGCGTGCTTTGGTGCCTATTGTTTTGCCAATACTATTGATCAGTTTGGGCACCATCAGCAATCTGGCTTCATGGGACTTGACGTTCATTGACTTTGTTGGTAATCCTATGATAGCCCTCTTGATCAGCGTATTTGTGGGCCTCTTTTGTCTAAAACTAGAGAGCGTCAAAGTCTTCACCCAATTGACCACCACTGCTATTTCGCAAGCAGGCCCCATTCTCATCATCACTGGAGCGGGTGGTGCTTTTGGAGCTGTGCTGAAGGCTTCTTCCTTAACAGCACATCTCACCGGACTTGTTGGAGGAGGCGATCAAAGTGGAATGGTCATTCTGCTAGCTGCATTTGCGGTAGCGGCCATCCTGAAGACGGCTCAGGGTTCATCGACGGCTGCTATTGTAGTCACCAGCTCGCTACTTGCACCGATGATAGGAATGAGCGGGGTGAGCCCCATGTTCGTTACCCTCTGTGTCATTGCGATTGGTGGAGGAGCTATGACTTTCTCGCATGCCAATGATTCTTATTTCTGGGTGGTGAGTCAGTTTAGTGGACTGAAAGTAGCTGACGCCTATCGTAGTTACTCTATTGTAAGTGCGGCTCAGGGCTTGAGTGTGCTGGTGGTAGTGCTAATTCTTAATATGATTGTCGGATGACAAGAATAGCCATTCTTCAACATAAGAGGCAAAAGGTAGATAATATGCTTATTATTCACTTTTTGGCCAATCTATGGCGCGACAAAGGCTATCGAGTTACATTTTATAATGGGCTGGATCGCCCAATTGAGGGAGATATTCTCATACCACAAATTGACTTAACCATAACCCCTCGTTCGTATGTTGAAGCGATTGAGCAGTTTCAGGGATTAGTAATCAATCCGGGCATTCATGATATTTCAAAAAGGAAGGTCAGTACAAATTTGGTTGATGCAAGTTCAGATTATGAGGGTGAGGTATTTGTAAAACCCAACCTCAACTCCAACGGTTATCCTGAGTTGAGATTAAAGTCCAAATGGGGAAAGGGGATTCATTTACTTAAAAAGAGCTTAGGCCTTGTTCGAAAAGGTTATGTAGTATATTCTTCTATTCAGGAGGTGCCAGACTATTTCAAAAGCTCAGAAGACTTTGTCATCGAAAAATTCTTACCACAGAGGAAAGGTGATGAATATACTACTGGCCTAATTTCATTTTTGGGAGACCGTCATCGAGCAATTGAGTTGAGATCAAAAGATGCCGTCATAAAAAGTCATACAAATTATACCCGAAGAGAGGTTGAAGCACCTTCAGTCGTGCTTGAAGCAATAGATCGACTGAAGTTTGATTTTGGCAAGTTTGATTATTGCTTCCACGATGGTGAACTGGTGTTATTCGATACTAACAAAACCCCGGGTGCTGCTGCGGATAAAAGAATTTCTAATCTAGTAGCAGAAAAAATAGGGCCTGGGATTGAGTATTACATAAAACAGCTTTAGCCGGATGGGTAATGAACTTGATATTAGATTCTATTTCTAGTTCATACCAGCTTTTTCCTTCACATACACAGCAGCTTCCTGATGAGTCCCAAACCAGACATTCTCTTTTGATTGGATATACTCAATGAGCTCTTTTAGCACTACAATTCTCGAGCGATGACCGATGTAGTGCGGATGCATGGTCAGGAGAAACATCGTACCCTCTTCATAGGCCACATCAAATTCATCTTTCCATACCTGAAGTACTTCTCTTGGGTTAGTATAGCGTCCGCCTCTCGGGTTGAGTAGGGGAGCATCATCTAAGATCCACTCGACGGGCAGTTCCACTATTCCGGTAGGTTGGCCATCGATGACTAACTCATAGGGTCGATCATCAGCCATCATCGAGCTTTCATAAGTGAACCCCATCTCCATCAATATCGAAGGAGTAGCATCGCTGAAGTTCCATGATGGAGCACGGTAGCCTGTCGGTTCCTCACCAGTGATGTCCATTAGCATCTTCTTAGCGTCTACAATCATCTCTTTTTCCCGAGCTGGTGGAACGCGGACGTTGCGCTCGTGAATCCAGCCATGTACGGCAAACTCATGCCGGGGTAGGCGCTTGATCTCATCTGCCATCTGCGGTGAGGTTTTCAAACTAAGTGCCGGAATGAAGAAGGAAGCTGGTACTCTTTTATGCTCAAGTAGGTCGACTACTCGTTTTAGTGCTACCCTTGACCCGTATTCACCGCGTGACAGGTCTGTGGCTGTCGGCTCACCGTCCCACCATGCCACCGTCTCATTGTCCACATCGAAGGATAGCAGGACTGCTACCTGTCCACCATCGGGCCATACGTCCGGGGTGAGGTCTCTCCCGGCCCTTACTTTGTTCACCGCGGCATCAAAGCGCTCTGTGGTCCAGGTCCACTTTTGATCAGGTTGTTCGGCGGTTTCACCACCGCAGTTGCAGCCTTGCTGTGGTTGGCACGCCAATGCACCTACTAACAGAAATCACCTACTAACAGAAATAAGGAGAGGTTTTTCATAAAATCAGTTTTGATGGAGCACAACCTACAAAAACTGATGACAGCTAACAACATGGCAAAGGTTAGATGGAGTATTTCAGACTATTAAATGATTAGCTTAGCTCGCATCTGTTGATTTAACCGAATAAGGAACTTTTCCAAGATGATTCAAATCTCTATTCTTCAGCACCGAACTCAGAGGGAGAATAATAGCTTAATGATGCATTATTTGGCCTCAAGATGGAAGGAGGAGGGTAAAAAGGTAGTCTACTATAATGGTCTTGATAGACCAATAGAAGGAGATATTTTGATTCCTCAGATAGACTTAACTTATACACCACGCGAGTATATTGATGCTATTGATTCTTTTGAAGGGGTAGTGCTAAATAAAAAGATTAACGACATATCTAAGAAAACAATAAGTAAGCAGTTATTGCAGGCAAATGAAGACTACCAAGGTGAAGTGATTGTTAAGCCAAACCTAAACTATAGTGGACTTCCTGAGATAAGACTGAAATCAAAACCTTGGCGGCTGTATTATGTTCTTAAGAAAGTGACAGGCCTGGCAAGGCCAAAGTATTTAGTTTACTCATCACTTAAGGAGGTGCCTAAGAAGTATAAAAATTCCAATGACTATGTTTTGGAAAAATACTTACCCGAGCGCAGGGGCGATATATATGTACTCAGACAGAGCACTTTTCTGGGTGATCGGGTAAGAAGCATCGAAATATCTTCTGAAAAACCTCTCTTGAAGCGAAAGGAGGCCTTCAGACGCAAGATTGTTGAAACCCCATTGGAAGTAATGGAATACCGTAGAACCATGGGTTTTGATCATGGGAAGTTTGATTACTGTTTCTGCAATGGAGAGTTCGTTTTATTCGATGCTAACAAAACAATCGGAGGGTCACACGCCTTTGCATTTCCGGATATGATTGATGTATTGGCTCCAGGAATAGACCACTTTATAAAAAAACTTTAATCTAAGCGAAAGACATATGGGTTTGGGCAATTGCTAACAGCAACATGATATACTGCACGGATTAAGATTATGCCAACAAATATGTTTGCTTTTGAAGTGTCTTAGTAATATTGATTAGATAGGGTTGGGTAGGTCTCGACCTAAAATCAAAATAAAAGCCCACCATCGTTTGGCGGGCTTTAGTGACCTTCGCAGGATTCAAACCTGCAACCTCCAGAGCCGTAATCTGGTGCTCTATTCAGTTGAGCTAGAAGGCCAGTTACTTAGGCAACTTATAAAGGAATCGTTGCATTGTACTGTTGTAGTGCTGTATCCTTTTTAAGCGATTGCAAAATTATAGAAAAAGCCCATCTTAAAAAATCCTTGACCTGTTTACTTCGTTTAATTGATCTATCTTTGCCCACTGAAATTTTAAGAGCATAATGCGCAACTTCTTACTTCTTTCATTTTCCATATTTTTCTCGTTTCAGACATTCGCTACTACGGGAACCAAAAATGCACTCAAGCCACTGCAAGTGGAGAAAACCGAGTTGGCTAGTCCTGATATACCAGGTAGTATGGTGCTTGATATTGGGTTTATGAACCTGAGCAATGCTGATGATGCCATGGGAACATCTTTTTGGGGTTCCAAGTCTTTCGGGATCTACTACAATAAGCCGCTTCCTGTCAATGATAAGATAACTTTCAATATCGCACTTGGTGTCGGTAGCGAGAAGTATGCTTTTGATAATGACATTACGCTAGGATACGGTATTGATCCCAATAGTACGGTTAATGAAATCACGACTATCGATACACTAGGTTTTTCCGCGACAAAGAGTAAGCTGGCCACTACCTACCTGGACTTGCCGATAGAGTTCCGCTTTGGGTTTGGTGGTAATCCAAGTGATGGTGGCTTTATCGCCATCGGAGGTATGGCAGGTGTGCTCATTGACAGTCACACTAAGGTGAAGTACGAGGAGAATGGTCGCAATGTGATAGATAAAGTAAAAGACGATTTCGGTATCTCCAATTTTCGATATGGGGTCTCTGGTCGACTAGGCTACAGAGGATTCAATATCTACTACAAGTACTATTTCTCTCAACTCTTCTCTAGCGGAGAGCAGCCACAAGGAACTACTGCCGAGCCCAATCCCTGGGCCATGGGAATCAGCTTCAACCTGTTCTAGGCCAGGAAATAAACCGAGCCAAAGCAAAGACTGAAGCCGAGAAAACAGCCAGCGGCTACCTCATTCAGGGTATGAGCGTTGAGATAAAGGCGAGCAGTCATTACTACCCCACTCAGGACAATAGCAGCAGTAGCTGGATAGATCAGGGCCTCTGACTGGTAGATATTGGCTAGCGCAATGAGGTATCCGGCGCTTCCACAAATGCCGGCAGCATGTATACTGATCTTATACTTCAGGGTGATAACGGTAAGTAGCCCGATAAGCACTGATGTAGTAATCATCATCAATGCGATCACTTCATTCACCTGAATCCTGTGGATAAAGAGGTAGGTAGTCAACGCGTAGAACATCCCAATGAACACGAATGGCACTACTCTTTCTTCACGTTTCTGAAGTGAAAGGCTACTGATGGTAGAGGTAAAACGCAGTGCTGAAATACTTAATACGGGTATAATTAAGGTGGTAATGAGTATGGCTAGCAGAAGAAATGGGATGGCCTCATTGTCTATTGGCTTAACGCTTTCCGGTAGGAAATAAAATATCACTGTAAATACAAGTGTCGGCATCAACAGCGGATGCAGTACGTATGAAATGAATTGCATGAAATCTCGCACTACAGCTCTTTTCTAAGTCTGGCGACAGGTAGATTGAGTTGCTCCCTGTACTTGGCGACCGTGCGACGGGCGATGTTGTAGCCCATGCCGTTAAGCAGCTTTTCGAGTTTCTCGTCAGAGAGGGGTTTTTTCTTATCCTCACTGTCTATGGCCTCCCGTAGTTTTTGCTTGACTTCCCGGCTACTGACATCTTCACCGCTATCCGTGGCGATACCTTCAGAGAAGAAATACTTGAGCGGATAGATGCCAAACTCCGTTTGAATCGATTTGCTATTGGCGACACGACTGACGGTGGAAATGTCCATGTTGATCTTTTCCGCAATATCCTTGAGGATCATTGGTCTTAGTTTTGCCTCATCTCCGTCCTGAAAAAAATCATATTGAAGCTCAATGATGGCATTCATTGTATTGAGCAATGTGTTCTGCCTTTGTTTGATCGCATCGATAAACCACTTAGCAGAATCCAGCTTCTGCTTGACGAAGGTGACAGTTTCGCGAAGTTTTTTATCCTTCTTTTTGGACTTATCATAAGTGTCCAGCATCTCTGAGTATGATCTGCTGATGCGAAGCTCTGGTGCGTTTCGAGAGTTGAGCGCCAGATCGAGTTTGCCATCCGTATTGGTGAGGATAAAATCCGGCATGAGAAACTGTGTGCGCGACGAAGCATCCGAACTCCCCCCCGGCTTGGGATTGAGTTTGGTGATGACCGTAATGGCCTCCTTTAGGATTTCCTCATCCTCTATCTCCAGTTTCTTCTGGATCTTATCATAATGCTTCTTTGTGAACTCGTTAAAACATGAGTTCAAAATGATCAATGCGATCTCTTCATAGGCGCTCCGAGGCTCTTTGCGCTCCAGTTGTAGGGCAAGGCATTCTTTGAGATTGCGTGCGGCAATTCCCGGAGGATCGAATGTCTGAATCTTGAAGAGAATATCTTCCAGCTCTTCTTCATCCGATTCTATATTCTGTGAGAAGGCCAGATCATTGATGATGGCCTCCAGATCCCGACGGATATAGCCATCACTATCGATACTTCCGATAAGTTGCTTGGCGATGATGGTCCGTCTTTCATCCAGCCTTAGGTATCCCAATTGGTCAACAAGCTGTTCGTGTAACGTGGCACCCATAGTGATCGGAATCTCCCGATTTTCCTCGTCTGGATTAGGGCCGTCACCTTGCATCTTGTATCCTGTATAGTCGTCCTGAAGATAATCCTCGATGTTCAGGTCGTCTTCCTTCTCGCTTTCTCCTTCGTCAAAATCATCCGAGTCACTGTTGTCATCAGATTCATCCCTGCCTTCTTCCAGTGCAGGATTGATCTCGAGCTCCTCTTCTACCCTTGTTTCTAACTCGGCCGTTGGTACTTGCAGCAACTTGATAAACTGTATCTGCTGAGGAGACAGTTTTTGTTGCAGTGATTGTATGAGTCCAAGCTTTTGCATTAACTAAAAATATCCCTTTTTATTCGTTTTTTGAGCTTCTACCAAATTTATGATAATTAGGTGATTCTTTGATAATGCGCCCTAATTATCGTTTTTTTGCGCTCTGTTTTTGCAGACCTTGTAGCAATACGGCAAGGCCAATAGCGTGCCAAAAACACGCAATACTACGATATTATATGACAAAGCGAACAAAGATTATCAAAGCATTGACCGACGCGGAAGTTGGTCAGGAGGTGACGGTCAAAGGGTGGGTACGAACGAAGCGTGCCAGTAAGAATGTCGCTTTCGTCGCACTCAATGATGGGTCGACTATTCACAATCTCCAAATCGTAGTATCACCTGAGCAATTCGACGAAGAATTGATCTCAAAGATCACGACAGGTGCCTGTATATCTGCGACTGGAAAACTGGTAGAGAGCCTGGGTAGCGGTCAGTCCGTGGAGTTGGAAGCAGCGAGCATTGAGATCTATGGAGAGGCCGATCCCGAGAAGTATCCCTTGCAGCCTAAAAAGCACTCACTCGAGTTCTTGCGCGAGATTGCACATCTGCGCCCACGCACCAACACTTTCGCAGCAATCCTACGGATTCGTCACGCGATGATCTTCGCAGTACACAAGTTCTTCCATGACAAGGGGTTTGTGAATATACATACCCCGATCATTACAGGCTCTGATGCTGAGGGTGCTGGCGAGACATTCCGCGTGACGACCCTTGACCCCAAGAGTCCGCCATTGACAGAAGAAGGCGCTGTGGACTACAAGCAGGATTTCTTCGAGCGTGAGGCAAATCTTACGGTCTCGGGGCAACTAGAGGGAGAGTTGGTGGCCATGGCCCTATCGGAAATCTACACCTTCGGCCCGACCTTTCGCGCAGAGAACTCCAACACCTCTCGTCACCTATCGGAATTTTGGATGATCGAGCCGGAAATGGCTTTCTACGATATTGATGATAATATGGATCTTGGGGAAGAGATGCTCCAGTATCTCGTTAACTATGCATTGGACCATTGCGCAGATGATCTGGCGTTTTTGGAGAAGAGAGTATTGGATGAAGAGAAGAACAAGCCTCAGGCTGAGCGCAATGAGATGTCACTTGTTGAGCGATTGAAGTTCGTCGTAGATAATGATTTTGAGCGTATCACATACACTGAGGCAATCGACATCCTTCGCAATTCTAAGCCTAATAAGAAAAAGAAATTTAGCTATTTGATTGAGGAGTGGGGCGCTGATTTGCAGTCTGAGCATGAACGATTCCTGGTAGAGAAGCATTTCAAAAAGCCGGTCATTCTCTACAACTACCCCAAGGAGATAAAGAGCTTCTACATGCGTCAAAATGAAGATGGCAAGACCGTAGGTGCGATGGACATACTCTTTCCCGGAATCGGAGAAATAGTAGGCGGATCCCAGCGTGAGGAGCGCCATGACGTACTTCTTGCGCGAATGCGTGAGATGAATATCCCTGCCGAAGAGATGTGGTGGTACCTGGATACCCGACGGTTTGGAACAGCACCGCACTCAGGCTTTGGACTGGGTTTCGAGCGCATGATCCAGTTCATTACAGGTATGGGTAATATACGCGACGTGATTCCCTTTCCCCGAACTCCTGGCAACTGCGAATTCTAATTGTCTATTTGATAATTAAACTTCGTTTCTGTACCCCCATTTGCAATTCATTCAAATGAATCATACTTCAATTGAATGAATTGTAATACTTAGCAGCTTTTCTTGGTTAATGCTGGTATTAATGTATTCTTTCCAAAATTTGCGGTAGCGTGGATACTGGCGCCAATCGAATAGTTACTCCAAAACGAAGTGGCTCGGTCGCTGGTTAATACTACCAATTCAAGATAGAATCTTATGAAAGAGATATTAGCAGAAATCAAAGATCAACTCGGTAAGCCTTACGAGGATTTATACTTTTTACTTGAAGCGCTCAAGGAAGTCCTATCGGAAAACGGTGAAGAGACCATTGCTGGTCAAATACCGTGGATCAACGAACTCTCCTCGGAAGAGCTGACCAATCTGACCCCAAAGCACATCCAGCTATACTCACTGATCTTCCAACTTGTAAATATGGTGGAGGTCAATGGAGCCGTACAGCAGCGTAGATCCAAGGAAGATAAGGAGCTTTCCAGCATCAATGGACTATGGGCTAATCAGATCAAAGGCCTACTTGCACTTGGACTTGATGGTCAACAGATTGCTGAGCATCTGCCCAAAGTTAGAATTGAGCCCGTTCTTACCGCTCACCCCACGGAGGCCAAGAGAGCGACCGTATTGGAGCATCATAGAGAGCTTTATCTGCTACTCGTGCAGAGAGAAAACACCATGTACACCCGCATGGAGCTTCAGAACATCAGACATAATATTAAGCTTAGTCTTTACAGACTTTGGAAGACCGGTGAGATCTTCGTAGAAAAGCCCGATGTGCCTTCGGAGCTTCGTAACATCATGCACTATCTGGTCAATGTCTTCCCGGATGTGATCCCGGTGCTTGATCGTCGTATGCTTCAGGCCTGGAGAGAAGCAGGGCTTGATCGTCAGCTTATTTATGATCAACATGCCTTTCCCAAAGTCGGCTTTGGCAACTGGGTAGGTGGGGATCGTGATGGCCACCCTTTCGTAACGGCGGAAGTGACTGCTAACACCCTAAGCCAGCTTCGTCTCAATGCCATGGTGGTGATCCGTAGACGTTTGAATCACCTGGTGAGGCATTTGAGCTTTGCCTGTGACATGGAGAAGGCCAGCCCATCACTGCGAGAGCGCGCTTATCAGATGATTATTCAGCTGGGTGAAGATGGCGAACCTGCCCTTAGCAGAAATAAAGGAGAGGCCTTTCGACAGTTCCTTAACCTGATCATGGCTAAAATGCCACTTGATACGAAGAGGGGACATGCTACAGAGCTAAAGGAGTTTCCCGGAGCTTATGTGACTGCTGCGGAGATGCTCGCTGACTTGAAATTGCTCAAGAGTGCTTTGCTTGACTTTGGTGCTAAGGCGATTGCCGAGGATGAGGTAATCAACGCTATAAGGACAGTTGAGACTTTCGGTTTTCACCTGGCACGCCTTGATATCAGACAAAACTCGGCATTTCATGATAATGCCATCGCCCAGCTCATGAATGCAGCTGGCCTTAATGGCCAGGACTTTCTGAATTGGGATGAGACCAAGCGATTAGAATTTATTAACAAGGAACTTCAGTCGAACCGCCCATTCGCCCATGCGAAAAGCAGCTTAGGCCCCAATGCACAGGCGGTAGTGGAGTGTCTTTATCAAGTAGAGCAGCACGTAGCTAATTATGGCACTGAGGGCATAGGTAGCTTTATTGTGAGCATGACCAGAAGTCTATCCGACTTGCTCGTTGTTTATTTGCTAGCACGCGAGTGTGGGTTGACCAGACAGACCGATGAAGGGCTGGTCTGTATCATACCTGTGGTACCATTACTCGAGACCATAGAGGATCTTGAAAATGGACCTGAAATTCTGCGGTCCTTCTTATTGCACCCCTACACCAAGAGGAGCCTGGCGTATCTCCAAAACACCCGACAGGAGGAGGAGAAAGTCCAGCAGGTGATGGTCGGCTATAGCGATAGCAATAAAGATGGTGGTATCCTCGCGAGCCAGTGGGGGCTCTTCAAAGCTCAATCCAAACTCAGCCAGGTGGGCCGGGAGCTGGATGTAAAAATCCGGTTTTTCCACGGCAAAGGAGGCTCTATTAGCCGAGGCGCAGGTCCTACCCACTATTTCATCAGCGCATTGCCCCACTCTACCGTAAATGGGGATATCCGATTGACAGAGCAGGGAGAGACTATTGCTCAGAAGTATGCCAACAAGGTCAATGCAGAGTACAACATAGAGTTGCTGACCGCTAGCACTACTGCAAAGTACATCAGAGGAAAATATACAGAGCGAAAAGAGCACCCACTGGCCGACTTGATTGACAAGATGGCAAGCGAAAGTAAGAAGCACTATTCCGCATTGATGCACGAGGAAGGCTTTATTCCTTTCTTCAGAGAGGCTACTCCCATTGATGCCATCGAGTCGAGCCGTATTGGTTCAAGACCTTCCAGGCGCTCGGGTGCACATTCTCTGGAGGACCTGCGAGCTATCCCTTGGGTATTCTCCTGGAGCCAGTCGCGCTTCAACATGACCAGCTGGTACGGTTTGGGCACGACACTTAGCAATCTCAAGAAGAATGATGCCAAGGCCTATGCCGAGTTCAAGAAGGCAACTGGACATGACCCATTCATCAGGTATGTGCTGACCAATGTGGATACTAGTCTCGCCGCTACGGATGAGGGTATCATGACCAAGTATGCTTCGCTGGTGACAGATCAGAAGATCAGGGACAAATTCCTCAACCTCTTCTTAGCAGAATTGAAGCTGACGAGGGAGGCACTTCATGATTTGCTGGGTAAGGATATTTCTGAAAGGAGGGTCTCTCACTATTACTCCAATAAGCTTAGAGCCTCTCTCTTGCAGCATCTGCATGATCGTCAGGTCGCTTTGCTTAAAACCTGGAGAGCAGTAAAGGATCAGAATGATGCCGAGAAAAATGAGCGGACGCTGCTTGACTTGCTGATTACCATCAATGCGATTGCCGGTGCGATGAGGAATACGGGGTAATCTTTAATTGATAATGGTATAATTGAAAATGGAGAATGGATGGAAGCTAATTAAGCTCATTATCCATTCTCACCGCCTTCGGAAGTCATTCACAGGAATCTTTTCCTCAGAGAAGGTCAAGAACGAACTTAGAATTCAAAGCTAAAATCCAGCAAGCGAGAGTGGATGGAACCTTTCTTTCGATAGAACTCGGAATAGGTTCGGTTTTCTAACGTATATCCAATGGCCAATTTGTCTTTTGGATCAATCACCCAGTATTCTTTCACCCCAAATCGTTCATAGAGCTTTTTTTTGATAATCAGGTCGTGATCCTTATTCCCTTGGGACAATATTTCGATAAGCATATCCGGTACGCCATGAATATGACCATCAGGATTGATAATACTAAGATTCTCATCTAAAATAATGATAAGATCGGGCTGAACGGCATTACCGTGCTCGTCTAAATACACATCCATTGGTGCTGTAAATATTTCCCCTTTCTGTCCTGTGCGCTCTAGGTGATTGAATATCCTATTATTGATTCGATTAGATGTCTGCTGATGTCGGGATAGGGGCGATGGGCTCATAACGATAACATTATCAATCAATTCAGCCAATGTTCCTTCCGGGAGGTTCTTATAAACCTCCATAATCGTTCTAGGGGGATTGACTATCTCTATAGACATAAACTAAAGTTAATGCTATTCAGCTTAAACGAAAAAAGCCCTCGCTGAAACATCAGTGATGGCTATGGTACATTTAATTAGCGACCTTGAAAAGTAATGCCCAGAAAAATGAAAGGAAATTGCTTGATCTCCTCATTACCATCAACTATTGTTACGATATGATTGTAGACTATTTGACCTTACGAAGATCGTACCTGACGGTGTTCTCATTATTAGTCATCTTAAGTGGCTGTGAAATCAAAGACAGTCATCAGGATATGATGGATTTGTCACTTTTAAGGATTAGGGTTTTGCAGGGAGTAAAATTCAATAATCGACTAGTTGAGAAAGTACATTATGATACAGTAGTCATTTCTTACCAAAACAGGCAAGACAGCTTTCCATTGTATAAAGTGAATATCAATCCGGATTCAAAGAAATATGAAGTCAGAAGTATACCGTGGATCAAGCAAGGAGATTCAACCAGAGTAAGTAGAATCAGGAAGCAATTACTTGATTATATGGATCTGATAGAGGATTTAATGATCGATAGTTCTGGAGGGGTAAATGAGAATGGTATTTATATCAACCCACAAGATAAAAGACCTACAAGATTATTCTTCTTAGAAGAAGGTGAATGGAATCATTTGGGTGTCAGGTTAGAAGAAAGCCTGAGAGCATACCGAATTATCTTGGGCGGTACTTCTGAAAGCTTAGTCTTGGAACCAAGAGATCATGCAATCTTCAAGTATAACCCTTATTTCAAAGGAATGGCTTTTAAAGAGTTATACTTTCAAGACCTTACACTTGTTGAAGCATTAGAAAGGCTCAATTTTATAAAGCTGGATATATTACAGCTTGAGAGGGAGTTTTATCTACGAGGAGACAAGATTCCTTAAAGACCTTTTCTTACCCTAATCTGATTAAACGAATAAAGCCTTCGCTGAAACATCAGCGAAGGCTTTATGATCTATGTACTAGGGTAAGTTACTTTTTCTCGTCGCTTACCTCTTCGAATTCTACATCTGACACGTCAGCGTCGTTTGCATCACCTTCAGCTTCTCCACCGGGAGCAGCACCTTCGGCAGGGCCTCCTTCAGCTCCACCAGCAGCCGCTTGCTGTGCAGCGTATATTTCCTGGCTGGCAGCTTGCCATACAGTATTGAGCTCTTCCATCGACGCATCGATCGCAGCTATATCCTGCTTACCATGAGCCTCTCTCAGCTTGGTCAATGCACCTTCGATGGCAGTCTTATTGGCATCAGAGAGCTTATCACCATACTCCGACAACTGCTTGTCAGTTTGGAAGATGAGTGAGTCAGCTGCGTTGATCTTATCGATCTTCTCTTTAGCCTCCTTATCAGAGTCAGCATTGGCTTTTGCCTCATTCTTCATCTTTTCGATTTCCTCATCAGTCAATCCAGATGAAGCCTCGATCCTGATTTTCTGCTCTTTACCAGTGCCTTTATCCTTAGCGGATACGTTCATGATACCGTTGGCATCTATGTCGAAAGTCACTTCGATTTGGGGTACCCCACGCGGTGATGGTGGAATACCATCAAGGTGGAACCTTCCAATCGTTCTGTTGTCTTTCGCCATAGCGCGCTCACCCTGGAGTACGTGGATTTCTACAGATGGCTGGTTGTCAGCAGCAGTAGAAAATACCTCCGATTTGCGGGTAGGGATCGTAGTGTTAGACTCGATCAACTTGGTCAACACTCCACCCATGGTTTCGATACCAAGAGAGAGAGGAGTGACATCAAGAAGAAGGACGTCCTTTACTTCACCAGTCAATACACCACCTTGGATTGCGGCTCCAATAGCCACCACCTCATCAGGGTTTACACCTTTAGAAGGCTTCTTTCCGAAGAACTTCTCAACTTCTTCCTGGATTCTGGGGATTCTTGTTGATCCACCTACCAGAATCACCTCGTCTATTTCAGAGATATTCATCCCAGCATCAGAAAGCGCTTTCTTACATGGCTCCAACGATCTCTTTACAAGTGCGTCAGACAATTGCTCAAACTTCGCTCGGCTCAGTGTTCTCACCAAGTGCTTAGGCACACCGTCTACAGGCATGATATACGGCAAGTTGATCTCAGTGCTAGAAGAGCTAGACAATTCAATCTTAGCTTTCTCAGCAGCTTCTTTCAAACGCTGGAGCGCCATAGGATCTTTTGTAAGATCGAGTCCTTCATCAGACTTAAACTCGGCCGCCAACCAGTCGATGATCACTGAGTCAAAGTCGTCACCACCGAGGTGCACATCACCATTAGTAGACTTCACTTCGAACACACCGTCACCCAATTCAAGGATCGAAATATCGAATGTACCACCACCAAGGTCATACACCGCAATCTTCATTTCCTGATTTTTCTTATCAAGGCCATAAGCCAATGCCGCAGCAGTAGGCTCATTGATGATTCTTTTCACCTCAAGGCCAGCAATCGCGCCAGCTTCTTTTGTCGCCTGACGCTCAGCGTCATTGAAGTAAGCAGGTACGGTGATTACCGCCTCTTTTACTTCAGTTCCCAAGTAGTCTTCAGCAGTAGACTTCATTTTTTGAAGGATCATCGCCGAAAGCTCCTGAGGAGTATAGTTTCTATCGCCGATCTTCACGCGGATAGTGTCATTATTGCCACTTTCAAGGCCATAAGACATATTCTTGCGCTCGGCAGCTACGTCGTTAAACTTCTTACCCATGAACCTCTTCACAGAGCTCACAGTATTCTGAGGGTTGGTGATCGCCTGTCTTTTTGCAGGGTCACCTACTTTCCTCTCACCCTTCCCATTGTCCAAAAAAGCCACGATAGAAGGAGTGGTGCGTTTTCCCTCGCTATTAGGGATCACTACCGGCTCATTACCCTCCATTACGGCGACACATGAGTTAGTGGTTCCTAAGTCGATACCAATTATTTTTCCCATGATATATGTTTTATTATCGTCAGTAATTTATTTCTTGTTGTGCTCCCCTTATATCAATGGTTGTGCCAATACCAAAAAGGTGACATAATGACAGCAGCGTATGACAGGCCTGCACCTATTGCGGTAGCTGGTCGATACAGAACTTCTGGAATCGCACGACCCTACGCCATAGCTCACGCACATAATCCCCCTCGCGGCGGGTCGAGCCTCCCATGCTCGTGCCACTTCGGTCTCGACCTTCGCCTTCTAGCCAGCCGTTAGTGGTCGGACGAGTTTCGAACGAAACACTGAGCAAGCCTCTTCATCTTCTACTGCAAGTACAATACTCGTCCGACCACTGGGCTAGACTACATTATCCTGAATCCTTCAACTCGCCTTGGTGCGTGTCGTCACGCACATTATTATTAGCTCAAACACTTTGCAGTTGAAAACTTATCTTCAATAATCATTTTATCTTTGCGCCCTGATAATTCAGCAGGCATGACACTAAAACAAGAAATACAAAAGCGGCGCACATTTGCCATCATCGCTCACCCCGATGCGGGTAAGACGACCTTGACGGAAAAATTGCTCTTGTTTGGTGGAGCGATCCAGACTGCCGGGGCTGTGAAGTCCAACAAGATCGATGTGGGTACGCGCTCTGACTGGATGGACATAGAGAAGCAGCGAGGCATCTCGGTGGCTACTTCGGTGATGGGCTTCAACTACAACGATCTCAAGATTAACATCCTCGACACCCCTGGTCACAAGGATTTTGCGGAAGATACCTACCGCACGCTGACGGCTGTCGATAGTGTCATCATGGTGATTGACTGTGTGAAAGGTGTGGAGGGACAGACCGAGAAGCTCATGGAAGTCTGCCGTATGCGCAATACGCCCGTACTCTGCTTTATCAATAAGCTTGACCGAGAGGGACGTGATGCTTTTGACCTGCTGGATGAGATCGAGGAAAAACTTGATATCAAGGTGCGCCCGATGAGCTGGCCCATTGGTATGGGCAAGTCGCTGAGAGGCGTCTACAACATGTATGAGAATAATCTTAACCTTTATGAGCCAAGCAAAACCAAGAAGGTCACGGATGTAGTAAAGATTAATGGCATTGACGATCCTCAGCTGGATAAAAGCCTGCCAGAGTCAGCTGTAAAGCTTCTTCGGGAAGAGGTGGAGTTGGTGGAGGGAGTATATGACCCATTAGATGTAGAAGAGTACCGTCAAGGCAAAGTGGCACCTGTTTTCTTTGGAAGTGCTGTGAATAATTTTGGAGTCCGTGAGCTATTGGACTGCTTCATACAAATCGCACCTCCGCCAATCCCGAGAGAGACGGAGCTTCGGACGGTTGTACCCACTGAGGACAAATTCTCAGGCTTTATCTTCAAGATCCATGCTAACATGGACCCCAAGCACCGCAATAGAATCGCTTTTGCGCGGGTTTGTTCCGGGACATTTCAGCGAGGGAGTAACTATTATCATGTGCGTCAGGACAAGCAGTTTCGCTTCTCGAATGCCACTGCCTTTATGGCACAGCAGAAGGAGACGATTGACGAAGCATTCCCTGGCGATATTGTCGGACTTTATGACACAGGCAATCTAAAAATTGGGGATACCCTGACAGAAGGAGAGAAGGGCAACTACAAAGGAATTCCATCCTTCTCGCCCGAGATGTTCAAAGAGGTCATCAATATGGATGCGATGAAGTCCAAGCAACTGGATAAAGGCCTGAACCAGCTAATGGATGAAGGTGTTGCGCAGCTATTCACCTATGAGTTTGGTCAGCGAAAGGTAGTAGGGACCGTGGGCGCACTACAATTTGAAGTGATCCAGTACCGCTTGAAGAATGAGTACAATGCCACACTGCAGTTTCAGCCGCTGAACATCTACAAGGCGTGCTGGATAAGTGCAAAGAGCCAGGCTAAGATGGATGAGTTTGTCGATTCTAAGCAACGCTACATTGCCAAAGACAAGGATGATAAGCTGGTCTTTATGGCAGAGTCAAAGGCGTGGTTGCAGATGGTTCAGGATAATTTCCCTGACATCCAGTTTCACTTTACTTCGGAGTTCTAGTTCTCAATTGATCAGAACCAAAGGCAAGTAATAGAGGCCTTTTGACTGGCATCATTCACTTTGAGGCCTCCTTGTCTGAGACTAATAGTCTTACCATCTGAGCCCATATCCCAAAAATTGCCCCTAAGGAAGACGTTGATACCGTTTTTGATTCCTGTTTTTTGTGCTCTACCGCTCATGCTGTACTTAAGCCATGCCATTTCTTCGGTAATGTCACCAATATCCGTGGTATCCACATCTATAGGATTCGGCGCACCATTGTAGCCTTGCCATTTGGTAGACCAGAGATCATCACCGGCAGAATAGGAGGGAATGGCTAATAACGTAGCGCCTTTCTTTTGAGCAGATTCATAGGCTGATGGATACCATGAGTCGGCACAAATCATAACCGCTAGATTACCTGCCAGAGTCTTGTAGACCGGAAGCCCATCAGGTTTTGCAGAAGCTAGCAGGCTCTGCTCATCCACCACTGGAAAAGCTTTTTTGGTGATTTTTTGGTCGATGCTCCCATTAGGATAGAAGACGAGACTGGAATTGTATAATGCTCCACCTTCAAGTATCAAGCTGTCTTCTTCAACTTTCGGGTTGGGCAGTATCAATGAACCCCCAACAACAGTCACATTGTATTTTGATGCAAGTGATTTCATGGCACGTGCATAGGTTGTTGCCATTTGACCAGACTTGACTCTGAATAATGCGGACTTAGCCTGGTCTTCTTCATCAGCCGAAAAATATTCTGGTAAGAAACCGAGGAAGTTACGTATGACAACTGCCCTCATCGCTTCTTCTATGTTATCAGATGTGTAGACAAGATTACGCTCATTTTGAGCAACGAGCCAAGTGCCGATGTGCTCGGGAAGCACGACAATACTTTTTTCATTGAAGAGGTGCTGCGACTGAGCGACAGAAAAATAATGATCTAGTTTCTTGAAAAAATTAGAGTCAGAAGCGTAATCAATAGGCTCCATAAAAGGTTGAATACCGACAAAATTACCTTCGCCCTGATTTTCACCAAGCACATCCACCGCGGGTGGATCAAGTGTCTGGGGAATGCCGCTATGATCCATGTCATAGTTGGTCAGTAGCAAGTAAATCACCACGATGATCAGAAAGAACCTCATGATCTTGAACGTGTTTACTGGCTTGCTTTTGTCCATTTACAACTACCTTTGGCCTCTAAATTACGCGTTTTGAGAATCTCCCTAGAAATAATACATGAAGATAATCACCTGCTGGTGATCAATAAGCCTGCCGGTGTACTGGTGCATGGAGATTCGACCGGGGATGTCACACTTGCAGACATTTGCAAGGATTATGTCCGGCGGAAATACAACAAGCCCGGCAATGTATTCATGGGTGTAGTTCATCGCCTTGATCGACCCGTGAGTGGTGTGATTGTTTTTGCAAAAACTTCGAAAGCGCTGACGCGGTTGAACAAACTTTTTCAGGAGCGTCAGGTAAAGAAGACCTATTGGGCTATCGTCAAAAACAGACCCCCGGAGACCGAAGAGGTATTGGTGCATTGGTTGATAAAAGACAAGACGCGCAATGTGACTTCAGCCTATACACGAAAGAAGCCGGGTAGTCTGGAATCCACTCTGATTTATAGAGTAGTCAATAGCGTGCAGCGAAAGCATCTCTTGTCTGTGGAGCCCGAGACAGGACGACCGCATCAAATCAGGGTGCAACTGGCTAAGGTCGGTTGTCCGATTATCGGCGACCTAAGGTATGGTAACCCACCTCCCAATGATGACGCTAGCATTTGTCTCCACGCGAGAAATCTTGAATTTGAGCATCCGGTGCTAAAAACAATGGTACGCTATACGGCCCCAGTGCCTGACATGGTGCTATGGAATGAGTTTAAAAAGATCCGGGATGCTTGAAAAACTGCAGCAGCGCTGGGGGCTTAAGAGTATTACGCAGGTGGTACTTGTCCTGATTGTGTTTGCTGCAACGGGTACTACGGTGATGCTGCTGAAGCGGCCTATTGTAGGGCTATTTACGGAGAATGGAGAACAACCTCTCCTTTTTACTATTCTCTACTATTTACTGATTCTGCCAGTTTATAATGTGATTCTGTTAGCGTATGGGTTTCTGTTTGGGCAGTTTGACTTCTTTTGGCAATTCGAAAAGAAGATGTGGAATCGTATGACTGGCCAGAAAACACAAAACCCCGGCTAGCGAGGTTTTGATTAGGTATCCATATGTAGAGATTAGCTTATTCTGTAATCGACTCTGCTAATACTGTCACTTTATTATTCAATACTTCTACTACACCACCCTCGACTGTCATTGTGACATCATCTTTTTTCTTCTTATATCTCAAATCACCTTTACCCAACGGGCAAATCAAAGGCGCGTGATTATTAAGAATCTGAAGTGATCCATCTATTCCCGGTAGGGTGGTAGCGTCCACCTCGCCCTGGAATACTTGCTTGTCTGGTGTGTAGATTTCTAAAAACATGGTCTTTAGTCTTTTGCTTCTGCCATCATTTTTTCACCTGCCGCGATAGCTTGCTCGATGGTACCCTTGAGGTTGAACGCCGCTTCCGGTAGGTGATCTAACTCACCATCCATAATCATATTGAAGCCTTTGATCGTATCCTTGATGTTTACCAACTCACCTGAAAGACCGGTGAAAGCCTCTGCTACGTGGAATGGCTGAGAAAGGAATCGTTGTACTCTTCGTGCTCTATGCACGACTTCCTTATCCTCGTCAGACAATTCGTCCATACCGAGGATCGCAATGATATCCTGTAATTCTTTGTAGCGCTGGAGTATCTCCTTTACGCGCTGTGCACAGCCGTAGTGCTCTTCGCCTACAACTTCTTCACTCAATATCCTCGACGTAGAATCCAATGGATCCACAGCGGGATAGATGCCTAGCTCAGCAATCTTTCTTGAAAGTACTGTAGTCGCATCAAGGTGAGAGAATGTAGTCGCTGGAGCCGGGTCAGTCAAGTCATCCGCAGGTACGTACACCGCTTGTACAGAGGTAATAGAACCGTTCTTAGTCGATGTGATACGCTCCTGCATTGCACCCATCTCTGAGGCCAATGTAGGCTGATAACCCACGGCTGATGGCATCCTACCCAGAAGGGCTGATACCTCAGAACCTGCCTGAGTAAATCGGAATATATTGTCAATGAAAAATAGAATATCTCTACCTGCTCCAGAGCCATCACCGTCCCTGAAATATTCTGCTAAGGTCAAACCAGACAATGCCACACGTGCACGAGCCCCGGGAGGCTCATTCATCTGACCAAATACGAATGTTGCTTTAGAATCAGAAAGCTTGGTTTTATCCACTTTAGAAAGATCCCATCCACCTTCTTCCAGTGAGTGCAAAAAGTCATCGCCGTAGGTCACAATACCCGACTCGATCATCTCTCTAAGCAAGTCATTACCCTCACGAGTACGCTCACCTACACCAGCAAATACTGAAAGACCAGAATAAGCTTTTGCGATGTTGTTGATCAACTCCTGGATCAATACCGTCTTACCAACACCAGCACCACCAAAAAGACCAATCTTACCACCTTTGGCATAAGGCTCGATAAGGTCAATCACCTTGATACCTGTGTAGAGTACCTCAGAAGAAGTGGAAAGATCTTCAAACTTCGGTGCAGATCTGTGAATAGAAAGTCGCTGCTTGCCTTCAGGTTGTTCGATTCCGTCAATCGCATCACCCACCACATTGAACAAGCGACCTTTGATGTCATCGCCTACAGGCATAGATATCGGCTGTCCCAAATCAGTGACTTCAATGCCACGACTTAAGCCTTCAGTACCTTCCATCGCGATAGCTCTTACACGATCTTCACCAAGGTGCTGCTGCACCTCCATGATAATCACGCTACCATCTTGTTTAGTCACTGAAAGTGCATTGAGAATGCTAGGGAGCTTAGAGCCTTCAGCATCAAAAGCAACGTCCACTACGGGCCCGATTACCTGAGTTACTTTGCCAATATTTGCCATTATCGATTAGTTATTATTGTGATGGGAATACTTGTCTCTTTTGGAACTGCAAAATTAAGGGAATCTCAGTGGATAACAAAGCGTTAGTAAAAATTAAGGACTGCTCAAAACCTTCATGACTTCAGCACAATTCTGAAGGTCGTACCCACATTGATCTCTGTCGATTTGACATATATCTTACCACCGTGATAGTTTTCGATTATTCTCTTGACAAGCGTCAGCCCGAGTCCCCAACCTCTTTTTTTGGAAGTATAGCCGGGCTGAAATACTTTACTGATTTTGGATTTGGGAATTCCTTTACCCGTATCCGTAATGTCAACGTATACCTTGCCCTCATCTCCTTTGGTAATGTTGATGTCAACCTTGCCTTCACCCGCCATTGCGTCCACTGCATTCTTGCAGATGTTTTCGATTACCCAATCAAACAATGGCTTGTTGATTTCGGCATTGACGACTTCTAGCGGGAATGAGGAAACGGTCATCTGGACTCTGGACGATACACGCCTTTGAAGATAGCCGATGGTTTCGTTGATAGTTTTGACGATGTTCTGACTGGTCAGTAGTGGGATAGACCCAATATTCGAAAATCTCGACGTGATCATCTCCAGGCGCTGTATGTCTTTGTCCAACTCAGCGGCCATTTCCTGATTAGCTCCACTGCCATCGGATTTAAGGTACTCTGACCAGGCCATGAGCGACGAGAGGGGTGTACCAAGCTGATGTGCTGTCTCCTTAGCCAGACCCACCCACACCTTGTTTTGTTCAGCGGATCGGCTATAGTTGAAAACCATGAACGCGACTATGCCAAAGATGAAGATGACCAGTAGCTGCACGTAGGGATAGTATTGCAGCTGGGTGAGTAGAAAGGAGTTTTTGTAGTAGACGTACTGATAGCCTGTGACCTCATCGAGATTATTTCTGAGCGTGATAAGGATGGGCTCATGTTCGGCCTCCATTATGGCCAGCTCTCTGAGGAGTATATTTCGACGCTCTACATCTGTTCGGGCTTCATCAGCCTCGGGTATGTTTTTATACTCATACGGCAACCCGATCTCATCAGTGACAACCACAGGTATGGAATTATTAGAAACAATGATTTCCTCGAAGATGAAGTTGAAGTTGACATTGCCGTCCTCATTGGCAAAGTACTCAAGGGTATTGGCATAGAGCGAAATGAGCCGCTCCTCACGAGTTTTGATCTTCTCGACAAGGATGCTCGTGTAGTAAATAGAGCCACCACCGATCAGAAACGATACCACCAGCACTATCCAGTTGGCAGCAGATCTGTTTTGATAGAAGTCTATCCCCGAAACGTTAAATGGGTTGTTCATGGTTTGCACAACGAAGACCGCAGTACAAATATGACAGGAGAGGAGTGATTTTATATACTCTTTCTCTTCCTACCGGAATCCTGCTCTTTGTGCGATCAGTTTACGCCACGGAATTTAAGCATTTTGGAACGGATCCTGAGAAATTGAAAGGGCTAATTCTTGAGCACGAACCACTTGGCAAGTGTCTTATAGTTCACCTTGGTGCCATGCATCAATATTCCCACTCGATAAATTCGTCCCGCCACCCATGAGGTAAATAAAAAGCCACCAATGAGTAGTACCATAGATAATGCCAGCTGCCATTCGGGTACGCCAAAAGGAGTGCGCATCATCATCACCACCGGCGAAGTAAGTGGGATCATCGACATCCAGAAAGCCAACGATCCGTCAGGGTCTTTGAGCACCGCTCCAAGTACGACTATCGAAAAGATCAACGGGATGGTGATCGGAAACATAAACTGCTGAGAATCCGCATCGCTATCCACGGCAGAACCAACCGCCGCAAACAGCGCACCGTACATCAGATAGCCACCAAGGAAATAGAATAAGAACACGCCGATGATCAAGGGAAAATTGAGAGAGGTCAGGGAAGACATGATATTGTCAATCTCCTCCATGGGCACATCCTGTGCTTGAGCGCTCATCTGCGGGCTGGCGCTAGCGTCTATCCCAAATGTGGCCGCTACCAAACTTGATATTGCGAATGTCAGCATCACCCATAATACAAACTGAGTCAGACCGACGGCTGCCACCCCTATGATCTTACCGAGCATGAGTTGCATGGGCCTGACAGAGGAGATGATCACTTCCAGGATTCTATTGGTCTTCTCCTCAATGACGCCCCGCATAATCTGAGCGCCGTAGTAGAAAATGAAGAAGTAGATCAGAAATGAACTTACATACCCGGCAATTGATGCAGCGCCAGAGCTGCTTGCCTTTTCCTCTCCGGTCGTCGACAGACTAATAGTGTCCACAGTAATGTCAGCTTTTAGTGACGCCAATGTCTCCTTGTCAATACCAGATTTTGTGAGTTTGATCTCTTCGACTTCATTGGTGATGGTTCGTTCGATGGTCTTCACCATCACAATGCTCGGATTGCTGAGCGTATACAGCGAGATTCCGGTAGGCTGGTCAATATCTATAGCCGGGATATAAAGGAGACCGAAGGTATTGTCGTTGGGTACGCGCTCCTTCGCTGCATCCAGATCGCCGGTGATATACTCAAAGACCAGTGACTCAGTATCCTGAAATTTACCAGTAAAATTGCCACTGTCGTCCAGGACTTCAATCACTTTTTGCTCGCCATCCTGAGAGGCCAGCCACGTGGGTAGTATGATCAGTGCCGCAAATAGGACTGGGCCTATGATGGTCATAATAATGAAAGACTTCTTGCGAACCCTCGTCAGGTATTCTCTGGAAATGATGAGGCCTATCTTATGCATGATCTTTAGATTTTACCTGTGAAATGAAGATGTCATTGATGCTCGGAATCTTTTCTTTGAAAGAAATGATCCTGGAGTTGACCATGAGCTCTTTGAGCAGGTCATTGGAGGTATGATCATTTAGAATCTGCACTTCCGATGAAAAATGTCCCTCTTCCTGTTGGTCTTGACGACTAATTGCAAAAGCACTATCGACGAGTTCGATCGGGTGATCATGCTCTATGATATAGGTATTCGTCTTGAAGCTGTTCTTTATGTCCTTCTTTGAACCGTCAATGATCTTCTTTGAGTTGTTGATCATCGCGATATGATCGCAGAGCTCTTCGACAGATTCCATACGGTGAGTGGAAAAAATGATCGTCGCTCCTTTATCTCTAAGCTCCAGGATTTCATCTTTGATCAGGCTGGCATTGACCGGATCAAACCCGGAAAAGGGTTCGTCGAGTATGATCAGCTTCGGCTCGTGAAGTACAGTCGCTACAAACTGCACCTTTTGCTGCATTCCTTTAGACAGGTCCTCAATATTCTTGTCCCACCATGCGCTGATGTCTAATTTTTTGAACCAGCCTTTGATTTTGGCTACAGCGTCTGATTTGTTGAGGCCCTTGAGTCGTGCGAGGTACAGCAACTGTTCACCGACTTTCATCTTCTTGTAAAGCCCTCGTTCTTCCGGTAGGTAGCCGATCTGCTCAGTCAACTTGAGGGTCATTGGCTGACCGTTGAATATCACCTCACCCTGATCCTGAGTAATGATTTGGGTAATGATCCTGATAAGGGTGGTTTTGCCTGCGCCATTCGGCCCCAGGAGTCCAAATATAGTTTGCTCCGGGATGCTGATGCTCACATCGGTTAAAGCCTGATGAGCCGTGTATGCTTTCGAAATATTGTTGGTAATCAGTAGTTCCAATGACTTGTAATTTTAGTCTGATAGGTTAGTATAACCTCTACCTAGAAAATTACAGTCACCTGGCAAAAAATATGGAGAAAGGTTAATCTTTATTTCTGAAGACCACATTACCCATTCCCACATCGATGTTGAATGTAGTGAGGTTATCTGCATCAGGAGAGTAGGCCTCATTGACAAAGACATTGTCTTCCAACTCCCTGAAGTCCTTGGTGAGTCGGGTGCTGCACAATGGGGAATCGTTGAGATAGATAATCGTAGGCGCCTGATCCTTTGGGATGTAAACTACCAGTCGGCCAGCAGCCACAGAGGCTTGCACGTGGCTTTTTTGGCTTGATTTCTTGCTAAAGTCAAGGAGTGCATTGCCAAACCCAATGTTGGCGAGGATGTGCGCTGCATGCGCATTGGTCAGGTTATATCCAATGAAACTTCCAAGGTCTACCTTGACAGCAAAAGTGTCCATTGAGATAGGATTCATGCCATCCATTTCATAATTGATAATGACATCTGCACTGCCGGTGTTGACATTAAAGCGGTCTATTGGGATTCCCGATAGGTTGAGATTAGCATCTCCAATGCCATAGTTGAGGTTGAGATCGTAAACCTTGTCCTCGTTAAAGTAGATCTTCCAGAAGTTGGTATCATCTTTTCTGGATTCGAACATATTGAAGGAAATCGTCTTGGTTAGTCCTCCTTGCTGGTAGTCCTCGAGGTTGAGATCAACATAATTGATCCCATGCTTAGTGGTATATGACTTGAAAGAGGGGTTAATCTCCTCAAAGTCCGGATTACCATAAATATCGATTGGGTTTTTGTTGGAGGACGGCTTGATATAGCATGAACCCGAAGTGGCATTTAAGGTAAATACCACCTTCTCATAGTCATCGCCCGGCTTTACAGAATAAAACTTTTGTAGCTGGGCATATGTCTGTGAGGAGGTAAGAATAACAAAGCTGACCGCTGCGATCTTTCTCCACATGTAGCCTGATACGCATGTGGTGAGTGGTTAGTTGCGCGCAGTATCCTGAAAAACACAAAAAAAGGGGATCGATTAGACGAACCCCTTAATTCTTTAGATGAGTGGCGATGATGCCATCCATCTGTTTTTGCACTCAGATTAAAAGAATTCCTTCATTTTATCAAAGAAGCTCTTGTCTGATTTTCCCGGGTTTGGCTTGAAGTTTTCTGAGTCTTTTAAACTCTCCAGTTTTGATTTTTCATCCGCCGTTAGCTCTTTAGGCGTCCATACATTGACATAGATCAATTGGTCACCTTTT
Source organism: Cyclobacteriaceae bacterium (assembly GCA_965229505.1). GTDB lineage: Bacteria > Bacteroidota > Bacteroidia > Cytophagales > Cyclobacteriaceae > UBA6059. Next base: position 1,198,611 of record OZ245881.1, on the reverse strand, counting down.
CCGTACCCGTTAATGTCTTTGACCCCTTTGCCACGAAGGCGTAGAATCTTACCACTTTGTGTACCGGGCTCAATTTTGATTTTCACTTTGCCCTCTATCGTCGGCACCTCCATCGATGTGCCTAGTGCCGCATCGATGAAACTGAGGTACAGGTCATAGATGACATTATTGCCGTCCCGCTTCAAGGTGTCGTTCTCCGCTTCTTCGACAAGGATGAGCAGGTCTCCGGCAACTCCACCTCCCGGGGCTTCATTTCCCTTTCCTGACATGCTCAGCTGCATACCTTCTGATACCCCAGCGGGTATTTTGATCGATATCACTTCCTCCTTTTGCTGTAGGCCTGTGCTATCTACTCCCGATGGACGCTGATCGATGATCTGACCTGAGCCATTACATCCAGGACAAGTAGAGCTTGACACCATCTGGCCGAGCATGGTATTAACGACTTTCTTAATCTGACCGCTACCCTGACAGGATGGACATGACTTAAATGTCACCCCCTCTGCAGCCACAAGTCGGTTTACTTTAATCTTCTTTTCTACGCCGTTGGCTATTTCTTCAAGGTTGAGCTTGAGTTTGATTCTCAGGTTAGTCCCCTTGCGAACTCTGCGGCCACCAGATCGACCGCCACCGCCGAAAAAGCTTTCGAACGGGCTGCCGCCACCTCCACCGAAGATATCGCCGAACTGATCGAAGATATCCTCCATATTCATGCTGCCGCCACTGAAGCCACCACCCGCAGCACCACCAACACCAGCATGACCGAAGCGATCGTACTTTTGTCGCTTCTCCTGGTTGCTTAGTACTTCGTAGGCTTCCGCAGCTTCTTTGAACTTGTCTTCTGCTTCAGTATCTCCAGGGTTTTTGTCGGGGTGGTATTTGATGGCGATTTTACGATAAGCTTTTTTAATCTCATCTGCACCCGCGCCCTTATCTACACCCAGTATATCGTAATAGTCTCTTTTGGCCATACTATGCTCCCGTTACCACTTTCGCAAAACGAATCACTTTATCTCCCAGCTTGTAGCCAGGTTCGATTACGTCCACGATTTTACCTTTCAATTTATCCTCAGGTGCTGGAATCTGAGTGATGGCCTCATGCACCTCATCGTTGAAGTCATCTCCTTTTTCCGTTGCTATTTTCTCTACGCCCTTTTGAGTGAGCGTCTTTGTGAATTTTTGATGTACAAGCTCGACACCTTCTCTTACAGTTTTCACATCAGCTTTTTCGCTCATGTTATTGAGCGCTCGCTCAAAGTCATCCACTACCGGAATAAGTGCTACGACGAGTTCTTCACTTGCTGTCTTGATCAGGTCGAGTTTCTCTCTTGCCGTTCTCCTTCTGAAGTTTTCAAACTCTGAAAACAGTCTAAGATATTTATCCTTTGCTTCGGCTACCTCATCTTGAAGTATTTCTTCAGGAGTACGCTCATCCACTTCCTCTTCTTCGGCCTCTTCCTGATCTGCTTCCTTATCTATCACTTCCTCTTGCTCTTCAGCACTTGTATCAGCAGTATTTTGCTCTTTTTCTAATGTCTCCTCGTTGTTATTCTCTTTGCTCATCTTATGAATATTTTCAAATGACAAGAACTCGAATCAAGCCATAACCGGCTCGACCTGCACTCTTTTATAATCAGCCTGCCTTTGTCAATTACTTTGCCAAAAAATAATTACTGACAATATGACATTATCATGTCTTAGTTGAGGTTAGCCCAGATCTTATCCTTGAGTTGTTCCAATCCAAGTTGTGTCACACTTGAGATAAAGATCGAGGGAATTTCGGGAGGCAATTCAGCAGCCATTTCCTCCTTTAGCTCATCATCTAATAGGTCAGCTTTGGTGATCGCCAGCAGTCGCTTTTTATCCATCAATTCGGGGTTGTACTTCTGCAATTCCGATAGGAGGATATCGTACTCTTTGCTGATATCGTCAGCATCAGCCGGAATCATGAATAGCAGGGTGGAATTGCGCTCGATATGTCTCAGGAAGCGCACACCAAGGCCTTTGCCTTCTGCCGCGCCTTCGATGATCCCGGGAATATCCGCCATGACGAATGATCGATGATCTCGGTAAGGAACCACCCCAAGGTTAGGGGTCAGCGTGGTGAATGGGTAATCCGCGATCTCAGGCTTAGCAGCGGAGAGCACAGAGAGCAAGGTGGATTTGCCCGCATTGGGGAATCCCACCAGTCCGACATCAGCAAGTACTTTGAGCTCGAGAATGATCCATTCTTCAATGCCTTCCTCGCCCGGCTGGGCATAATGTGGTGCTTGATTGGTGGAAGTCTTGAAGTGGTCATTGCCCAGGCCACCTCTACCGCCGGGTGTCAATATTTCAGTCTGCCCATCCTCAAGGATTTCCAGTTTTTTTTCACCAGACTCGGCATCTCTGGCGATGGTGCCGATGGGTACTTCCAGTATGATATCCTTGCCCATGAGCCCCGATCTTCGACCGCCTTCACCGGGCTTGCCATCTTCCGCTATGACGTGCTTCTTAAACTTGAGGTGGAGTAAGGTCCACAGTTGCTTGTTACCCTTGAGAATGATGTTGCCGCCATGACCTCCGTCACCGCCATCGGGTCCTCCCTTAGGGACAAACTTCTCTCGTCTGAAATGTGCAGCACCAGCCCCACCTTTTCCGCTGCGAGAGCAGAATTTCACATAGTCAATAAAGTTGGGGTTGGACATGCGCTTAGTACGAGTCGATCACTTTGGTGATCTCAGTAAATATTTCGTCGATTGTTCCGACTCCCTGAACTGGGGAGAATTTGCCCTGGCCTTTGTAATAATTGGCGACAGGCATGGTCTCCTCCTGATATACTCTGATTCTATTGTCGATTTTGGCTTCATCCTGGTCGTCTACCCTACCGGAAGTTTTAGCCCTCTCTTTGATTCGCTTTTTGAGTTCCTCTTCGGGTACGTCCAGAGCGATCATACCTGAAATCGGATGCCCTTTTTCTTCGAGTAATTGATCCAGCGCTTTGGCTTGAGGTACTGTCCTCGGAAATCCATCGAGGATAAAACCGGCTGAATCAGTCAACGATTTTATTTTATCATCCACCATGCCAATGACCACCTCGTCGGGTACCAGATTGCCCGCGTCCATGTAAGACTTAGCCATTTTACCTAGTTCCGTCCCTTCACCCAAATGCTTCCTGAAAAGATCACCAGTCGATATATGTGTGAGCCCGTATTTATCAATAATCTTTTCACTCTGTGTGCCCTTACCAGCACCGGGGGGTCCGAATAGTACGATATTAAGCATGGTCAATGATTCATTAGGTTAACAAAAAATTAAAGATAGAGTCAGAAATATTATTTCCTGTGTAAAACATTCAAAATCAGGACTTCAAATGATAAATGTCTGGCAGATTACGCCCAAAACCGTCATAGTCCATTCCATATCCAACGACAAATTCATTAGGTATCTCAAAGCCAATATAATCTATACCATAGCTGCCTTTAAAAGCCTCAGGTTTAAATAATAATGTAGCCAACTTGATAGACTTTGGGTTGAGTTGGTTCAATTCAGCCAAAAGGTATTTCATGGTCAGACCTGAGTCAATGATATCCTCAATCAAGAGAATCTCACGGTCTTTAATATCCTCATTGAGTCCAATGAGGCTCTTGACTACCCCTGTGGTATGCAGGCCACTGTAGGAGGAGACTTTCACGAAGGAGATTTCGGGAAAGAAATCCAGCTGCTTGATGAGATCGGAAGCAAACATAAATGCACCATTGAGCACGCAAATAAAGAGGGGCTGGGTGTCTTTATAATCCTCATTAATCTTAGCAGCAACAGTCAATATGCGCTCCTGGATTTGCGATCCGGAGATGTAAAGATCAAAGTCTTTATCCTTTATGTGCTTGCCTTGCATATCAGAGCTTCTTCATCAGCACTTCGTACAGCGCGATCATGGCGACAATATCGTCTTTATGTACTTGTTCATTTGGGCTATGCACACCGGATTCGGGAGCGCCTATGAAGCACCAGTCAAATGGGTACGGCGACACCTGTAGTTCTCGACCATCACTTGACCCACCACCTTCGACTTCTAGTTGACAGGGTATGGCCGATTCCTGGGCGATCGCCAGGATTTTATTGATAAAATGCCTGCGCGGGATATTCTTATCTCTAAGTGAAATAGCGACCCCCTCGCCATGATGAATCCCATCGGTAACCCAGGTAATGTCGGATACGAGTGCTTGTCTCACACCCCACTTTTCGAAGATGTGCTTGGCCAAATAGGGAACAGCTCCGCCACCATGCTCCTCCCAACAAGAAAAGACAATAGCGCCATCGGTCAATGTCTCTGCCACCTTGAGTGCGGTGTATATGCCTAGTCGATCATCCAGATAGCACGATTGAACATAGGCGGAGGTCTCTCTGAAATCGCACTTAAAAGTCAGCTCCGTACCTCTATCAATCGCTCGACCGAAATTGTAAAAGATGTGATCATCTTTGTCGATATCAAGTTTACAATCGATAAGCCCCAGTGAATCCTCTCCAACAAGTCGATAGCCAGCTTCAGCATCAGGACTTCCTATCGGAACCAGCTGATTCTCATACCTAACTGTAAAACCGACACTGTCCATATGCGCGAAGATGGCAGTACGTGGCTGACCAAACTTCAGTATCAGACAGTCTTGAAAATCGTCCCCATAGACTAATTCGGGTACGACAGCCCAGCTGTCTTTGTGCTTATTCACATAGTCAATCAGAAAATCGCGCAATGGGCGCTCGTTTCCAGATGGAGCGTGAATTTCACATAGTTGGTGGAGGAGTTGCATAGGTTGTCGATAAAAGCGGCAAAGGTATGATATAAAGTCCTATTGGGAGACGATGCACGATACTAGATTTAGGAACACTAAAGGCACATATTTGTATAATTGTCTCATGGACTCCATGTAAATTGTCCAAGCCAAAAAAGCGGTCAACATGAAGATCAATGTACTCAACTCCACACCATCAATGATTAACCAGTTCCTGGCGGAAATAAGAGATACAGGTGTACAAAAAGATCGATTGAGGTTCAGGAAAAACATGGAGCGGATTGGAGAGGTTATGGCCTATGAGATTTCCAAGGTGCTGGACTATCAGAGCGTGACCCGAGATTCTCCACTAGCTCAGACTACAAGTCTGGAACTGGTCGATTCACCTTATCTAATATGTATTCTCAGAGCTTCGATACCCTATTTCCAAGGCTTCCTCAATTATTTCGATCAATCAAATAGTGGTTTTGTAGGCGCTTATCGAAAGCCAACAGGCGGAAGTGAATTCGACATTTCGTTAGATTATTTGGCTGCTGATGATATCACTGGAAAAGAGGTGATCATCGCAGACCCAATGCTTGCAACCGGAAAGTCGTTGATTGATACTATTCTGCTGCTGAAAGAGAGAGGCCAACCAAAACATATTCATTTGGCTAGCGTAATTGCTGCGCAGGAAGGTCTGGAATTCTTGGAAAAGCAGCTAGGCGATGAGTTCACACTGTGGACGGCAGCCCTTGACCCAGAGCTCAACGAGCATTACTATATTGTTCCTGGCTTGGGTGATGCTGGTGATCTGGCATTTGGCAACAAGGTGTGAGGTACACGACTAACTTATGATCAATTGGAAGAGCTACTAACCTATTTGAGTATCTACGCTTCGAGCACGATCAAATTCATTTTTGGTCCGTCGATAGGAGTAGCAAGCCGGGCTAACTGGATCCTCACGAGCTTGTGTACAGCGATGGGCATGATGACCAGTGTAGTGCTATTTTCTTTAATCGGGGATAAAATAAGGCTTGTAATGCGTAAAATCTTTGGTAGTAGAAAACGCAAAGTCTTCACCAAACGAAATCGTCAGTTTGTAAAAATATGGAATGCTTATGGCGTAGCAGGTGTAGCTTTCTTTACCCCATTGCTACTTACCCCGATTGGTGGAGCGATCCTAGCCAATGCATTTGGCGGTCGCCAGCTAACTATATTTAAATACATGATGATCAGCGCTTTGTTCTGGTCTTTCGTGATCACCTATATTCTCTTTTATGCCCGGGAGCTCATTGAGACGATTTAGTCAGGAGATTCTTCATCCGGCATGATCTCAATATCCTGAATGAGTACTCTTTTGGAAATGGCCTGACCAGTCGGCGTAGCTGCCAGACCGCCCAAGGCTGTCTCTTTATAGCGTGCTTCCATGCTTTGACCGATCTCACCCATAGCGTCTACGCATTCATCTACCGGAATGACCGGACTGACGTCTGAGAGGGCTATTTGCGCAGAAGAATTGGCGATAGCTGCCGCACTTGCATTCCTCACAACACATGGAATTTCTACCAACCCGGCCACTGGATCGCACACAAGTCCAAGCATACATTGAATGGTAATAGCCACGGCATTAAAAACTTTGTCAAGATCTCCACCCAGACAATGGACAATCGCTCCGGAAGCCATAGCAGCAGCACTTCCTGTCTCCGCCTGACAGCCGCCAACAGCCCCGGCCAGGGAAGCACGCTGTTCGAGTATCAAAGCAATACCGGCTCCAATGAGGAGCCCCTCAAGGATTTTTTTATCTTCCAGCTTATGGATTTCCTGTAGCGTGACCATTGTGCCTGGAAGTATGCCTGAAGCTCCAGCCGTAGGTGCTGCTACGATCCTGCCCATGCATGAGTTCACTTCTTTGGCAGCCAGTGCTCTTGATATCAAGACCTGAAACTCGCGACTCAAGACTGAGGTCGGATTGTTATATACCTTCTTTGCACCGTTATTAATCATACCAGACATGGAGGACATGTCCTCGGTCAGTCCGGTCTGTACGGCCTCCTTCATGACCGTGTAAGCATTTTGCATGCCCTCCCAAATTTCCGTTTCTGACATGCCTTTCTGGGCAGTTTCGTATTCTATGACCGGCTGAAAGATGGTCATATTTTGCTCTTCACAATAGCTCTTCCAATCTTTGAAACTGTTGAATAGTAAGCTCATAGAGGTCTTTTTGGGTTATAACAAATGTACAAATAATAGTGCGATAAATCTGTCGTCCTGATTTATGTCGCTAGCTTATATTTGCCGCATGCAATTGAAAAATGATCTGTTACTAAGGGCAGCAAAGGGAGAAAAAGTAGAGCGCACACCGGTATGGCTGATGCGTCAGGCGGGTAGGATCCTACCGGAATACAGGGCGGTAAGAGCAAGTGTGAGTGGCTTCATCGAACTTGCTCAGACCCCAGAGCTTGCCGCAGAAGTGACCATCCAACCCGTAGATATACTAGGAGTGGATGCGGCGATCATTTTTTCCGATATTCTGGTAATTCCGGAGGCAATGGGCCTACCCTATGAGATGGTAGAAAAGAAGGGGCCTTATTTCCCGACTACTATCAATACAATCAAGGATGTTGAGCGCATGGGAATTGCCGATCCTGAGAATGACTTGTCCTATGTCCTTGATGCGATTAAGATCACCAAAAGGGAGCTAGATGGGCGAGTGCCTTTGATTGGCTTTGCTGGCTGTCCCTGGACAATATTCTGTTACATGATAGAGGGATCGGGCAGTAAAACCTTTTCTAAGGCAAGGAGGATGCTTTACACACAGCCAGAGTTGGCACATGCCTTACTTCAGAAAATCACCGACAGCACCACAGTCTACTTAAAGGCTCAGATCGCCTCTGGTGCTGATTTGGTTCAAATCTTTGATTCATGGGCTGGAATACTGCCACCCGATCAATATGAGGAATTCTCCATGAGATACATCCGTCAGATTTGCGATGCTATTGATGAGGTACCCATGACTGTTTTTGCCAAGGGGGCCTACTTCGCCAGGGCGGAGATGGCCGAGCTCAACTGCAACACCATAGGCCTTGACTGGAATATGGATATTGCTGAGTCTCGTGCTTTAATCGGTCATGAAAAGACTTTGCAGGGCAATCTTGATCCCTGTGCTTTGTATGGCTCTTCGGAAGAAGTAGCTCAAGCTACCCGTCATATGCTGGATCAGTTTGGGAATACCAGGCACATCGCCAATCTGGGTCATGGCGTTTATCCTGATATCAACCCTGATAAAGTAAAAGTATTTGTTGACACTGTCAAGGAGTATAGTGCTACCCTGCGCGCTTAGCCGAATGGATTTTTAGAATCTTGGCAAGCAGATCGTTGGGGTTAAAGGGTTTGGTGACATAATCATCCATACCTGCATTTTTCACCTTTTCTTCTACCTCCATCAGTGCTGAAGCTGTCAATGCAATAATAGGCCGTTGATAACCACATTTTCTTATTTCTCTTGATGCCGTATAGCCATCCATCACTGGCATCTGAAGGTCCATCAGGATAAGATCATACTTGTCACCTTCCTCGGTGATCTCATCGAGGGCTTCTTTCCCATTCTCGACATAGTGAACGGTGGCGTGCCATTTAATCAGAAATTTCTTGGCCACAAGTACATTCACCTCATTGTCCTCGACAAGCAAAATGTTAAGGCCTTTCAAGTCTTTTTCCTCTTTATCGTTGATCGTCAGCTGAATAGCAGGTACCCTTACCGGGGTATCCCGCGGAATTTTAAAGGTCTGGGTGAAGTAGAACCTCGATCCCTTTCCCGGTAGGCTAAAGAGGTGAATGGGTACACCCTGGAGATCCAACAGCTTTTTGGTGATAGCCAGTCCCAGACCTGTTCCTCCAAACTCCCTGGTAGTGGCAGAGCTGGCTTGTGTAAAGGTGTCAAATATGACACCTTGTTTCTCTCTGGGAATACCTATGCCTGTATCCTCTACCTTGAATTTGATCGCGGAGCGCTCCTTAGTCCTCATCACCTGCTTGATGCTTACTTCTACCCGGCCTTTATCTGTAAACTTGATAGCATTAGATACAAGATTGCTAAGCACCTGAGACAATCGTGTATGATCTGTGAAGATGGTTTGGGGTACCTTTTTGTCCACTGACAACTCCAGTGCTATCCCTTTCTCATCAGCTTTGGACTGATAGGTCTGAAGGAGGTTTTTCACCAGCTCTCTGAGCTCAATTTCTGCCTGCTCGAACTCCAGCTTGCCAGAGTCAATCTTGTTGTAATCAAGTATATCATTGATCAAAAGCATCAAATTCTTAGCAGAAAACTGAAGTGTATTTACATTTTCCTCCTGATCTGGTCTGGGATTTTCACTGAGCAGATGTGACATGCCAATCACCGCATTGAGAGGAGTCCTAATTTCGTGTGACATAGTCGAGAGAAACTCAGTTTTAGCGGTAGCGGCCTGCTCAGCAAGGTTTCTCGCAGACTTAAACGAATTAGTAAACCGGAAGGAGAGCACCAGAGATTGCAAAAAGAAAAAGGAGATGTAGCCAAGCAAGTTGAATAGCGGCATTGCGGTAGCGAGCTGGAAATAAACCATAATATTCTGTGCAAATACTATGATGACAATGGCTGTGGAAACTAACGAGAAATAGGCGCCAGATCGATTCAGAAATACTGCCTTAAGATACACGATCAGGATGTACACAAATCCTAAAAGTAGCAATATGAAATAAGGCTCGATCAGCTGACTGGAGATATAGATAGGGGCAACCAGCGTGATAACTATGAGCGTTATTGATATAAAAGAGAACAGTTCGGCCAGCCGTCGGGAAGTCTCCTCAGGGTATAGAAAGTGAGTATATCTCATGAAAAGATAGGCGCTCAGAAACAAGCTCGTATACTCGAGGAAGTAGGTCAAGCCGAATGGCATTTCCGGGAAATAGGCCTGAAGTTGATAGTTACCAGCACCAAGTATGCGGTAGCCGTATGTGAAGCAAAAAAGAGAGAAGAACAATACGGGCTTTTCGTTTCGCCCAAACCAAAACAGGCCTAAAAAGAACAATCCCCCCATGAACAAGCTGCCTGTAAGGAATAGGTCTATCATGGTCTGCTTGGAAGATTCTTTGAGGATGACTTCTCCTGTTCCAAAGAGTAGGGGTTGTGCAATACCTCCTTTACTATGTTGAAAATTGGCTATCTGGAGGACCACCTCGATGGTGTCTGATTGAGGGCGATGGAGATAAGTCTTCTCCGCCCAATTGGCCTGATAGTCTTCTTTGTTAGTTGCCGGCTTGCCGATGCTTCCGACTTCCTTTCCATCCAGGAAAAACCTGCTGGACATGTACACATCTGGAAGAATTATTCCTATATCAGTCTCTTGCTGGGGCACGATGATTCGCAGGCGATAAGTTGCGAACCCATTCTCCTCCAGATCATTGTTGCCCACAGATGCATCGTTCCATAAGCACGGTACACAGAAGTAGCCGGTTGGGCTGGTGCGTTTTGTTTGCTCCGGAGTTAGTAGCTGATTCCAATAAAACTCCCAATCTCCTGAAAGCTCGATAGGCTTATCAAGGTCAATATTTCTAAGGTCTAGCACCCCTTCGTTGATCTGCACGTCCTGCACGGCATAGACTTCATATCCACCAATGAATAAGAGGTACAGTGTCGAAATATAGAGGAGATGCTTCAAGGTAATCCTGGATGAGGAATCTAAAATATTCTTTTATTGACTGTCAAAAAACTTTTAAAAGGACTTATTTAGCCGAATAGACAAGTGAGAATTTATGGAGGAAAGCGACAGTTCGCTGAGTGTAAGTTCAGATGTTGGCAGTCTGAGGAAGGTAATAGTACACATGCCAGACGAGGGGATAGAATGGGTGACCCCCACCAACAAAGACTATTTACTTTATGATGACATTGTGTTCCTGCCCCATATGCAGCACGAGCACCAGGTACTCCAGGATGTCCTATCGGCGTTTGCCGGGCCGTCCTCAGTTTACGATATCCGTGATTTATTAGAAGAGACCCTCCGTGACGCGACGGTGAGGGCAGAGTTGCTTCAGGCTGTTTTGGCCTTAGAGTCCCTATCGGAAAAGGCGTTTCAGGTCTTGTCAGATATTGACGAGGGAATGTTGGCTACCGCGCTTCTGGCCGGATATATTTACGAGGGGGAAGTCATCGTCAAGCCACTTCCTAATCTCATCTTCACACGGGATATAGGCGCCATGGTCAATGATCACGTGCTGATTTGTCATGCCAATAAAGCTCCACGAAAAAGAGAAAACCTCATTACCTGGTTCGTATTGCATTATCACCCGATGTTTAGCGAGCTGAGAGCAAATGATCGATATATTGACATTTCTGGAGATGCACAGTCTTTGGTCGACAATCTAATGGATGGCTCTGCCTGTATCGAAGGTGGAGATATCACAATGATCAACAAAGACCATTTGCTGATAGCCTGTAGCGAGCGGACCTCCCAGGCCGGTCTGGATCGAGTGATGAAGATTGCCTTCGACAAGGATGTGGTCAAAAAATTCACGATAGTAGACATCCCCAAGGAAGGCTACTGTATGCACATCGATACCATTTTCACGAAGGTTGACGAGGAGGATTTCGTCTATTTTGATAAGCTTTTGACCGATACTGAGCAAGTCAAGGTGACGCAGTACTACCAAGACGGCAGTGCTGCCAGGACTTTTGCGACCCTTCAGGAGTTGATCTTATCAGAATATCCAAACGCTCGATTTATCAAATGTGGAAAGGGGCAGGAGCGATTTGATGAGCGTGAGCAGTGGACGATGGCTTGCAATACTGTTGCTGTGAAGCCTGGCGTGATCATTACTTACGGCAGGAATACCTTGACGCTCGAAGCTTTTGCAGAGCACGGCTACAATGTGATCATGGCAGAGGACTTGCTAGCCGCTATTGAAGCGGGTGTCGGCAATATTGAAGATATTGAGAAGACCGTGATTAGGATCCCGGCGAGTGAGTTGAGCAGAGGGGGCGGAGGCCCACACTGTCTGACCTTTCCAATTGATAGAGCCTAGCCTCGGTTATATCAAGGACTGCAACTGATTCTTTTCGGCTTCATTGTAGAGCCTGTCTTTATCGATAGGCACTACACCCAGGTGCTCACATACGAGCCCACCTCCCAGGTTTGCAAGTTCCGCGGTAAACTTCAGCGGCAGCCCGAGAGCAATGCACAATCCGGCTATGCTGATCACGGTATCGCCTGCACCTGATACGTCTGAAATGCTCCTTATGTGCGCAGGTAGGTGATGCCTTTCCTCATCGCTCTCGATATAGACGCCCCTATCGGAAAGTGTGATTAGCCCAAGCTTGAACTCAAGGTGAGACTTGAGCTTGGCCACAGCTGTTTCCAACGCTGAATGCGACCTCACATCAAAATCAATCTTAAGTCCTTCTTTCAATTCCTTCAAATTGGGCTTGAACAGGGTCGCCTTCTTATAATCCATGAAGTTGCGCTTCTTAGGATCGACTACCGTAGGAATACCTTTCTCATTGGCCAGGTCGATCGTAGCAGCTATGACTTGGGGGTTGAGTGCGCCTTTGTCATAGTCTTCGAAGATCACTAGTTGACATTCCTCTAGCAGGTTGCTGATATGCTTGATCAGGGTTTTTTCTTCGAGGGCATCCAGCCCATGGTCTGACTCATGGTCTATGCGCAACATCTGTTGTGATCCCGCGAGGACTCTGTTTTTTACGGTAGTGATGCGACTACTACTTTTGATAATACCCCTTGAGGTAATGTCTTGCTTTGCAAGTAGCTCTTCAAAAATTGTTCCTTCTAAATCGTCTCCCACGATCGAGCAAAGGATAGGAGTGGCACCCATGGCCTGAATATTTAAGGCCACATTAGCCGCACCGCCAAGACGCTTCTCCTTAGATTTCACATTGACGATAGGTACAGGCGCCTCGGGGGATATCCTCGATACCCCACCATAGACGTACGCATCGATCATCACATCACCAATGATGAGTACTTTGATATTTGCGAAGCTCTCAAATACATTGCTGAGTGATGAATACGCCATATTAAGAGAGTTTTGCGAGCGAAGTTTTGATTCTGTGGATCGCCTCTCTCAGGTCGGCTTCAGAGGCGGCATAGGATAATCTAATACAGTCGGGATCTCCAAAAGCATCGCCCGTCACCACCGATACGTGAGCATCTTCCAGGATATAAAGTGCCAGATCACTGGCATCATTTATTTTGGTTGCCCCTGATGACTTGCCAAAGTAGGAACTCACATCGGGGAAGAAGTAAAAAGCACCTGTAGGCATGTTGACTTTCACACCGTCGATTTCTTGCAGAAGTCCATGCACAATGTCTCTTCTTCGGAGATACTCCTCGGCCATTTCTTTAGTTGGGCCCAGGTCTGAAGTCAGTGCAGTCAGTGCGGCACGCTGGGCTATGCTGCAGTTGGCGGAGGTGATTTGGCCTTGCATCTTGTTGCATGCTTTGGCTATCCAGGTCGGTGCGCCTATATAGCCTACTCTCCATCCCGTCATAGCAAAACCTTTGGCAAATCCGTTGACGGTGATCGTGCGCTCGTGCATTCCCGGTAGGGAGGCGAAGCTGACGTGCTGGCCTGTGTAGTTGATATGCTCATAAATCTCATCTGAAATGACATAGATACCGTCGTGCTCTCTCAGCACATCTGCGATTTCTGAGAGTTCATCTTTGGTGAATACCGCACCTGTTGGGTTGCAGGGACTACTGAAGATCACGACCTTAGTCTTATCAGTAATGGCCGCCCTGAGTTGCTCGCCGGTTACTTTGAAATCACTCTCTATACCTCCTTTGACATAGACAGCTTTGCCCTCAGTCAGCTGCACTATTGCGGAATACGAAACCCAATAAGGAGAAAATATGATCACCTCATCGCCGGGATTGACGAGGGAGTACATCACATTGGCGATAGACTGCTTGGCGCCATTGGAGACAACTATATCGTTTGGACTGTAATCAAGGCCATTTTCTCTCTTGAACTTATCCGCGATAGCCTGTCTCAGATCCAGATATCCGTTGACGGGAGGATATGCAAAGTATTTGCCTTCATCAATCGCTGCTTTGGCACCTTCCTGGATGTGCTTAGGTGTTTTGAAGTCAGGTTCACCCAAGCTGAGGCTGATAACATTGATGCCTTTTTCTTTGAATTCCCTGGCTTTGGCTGCCATGGCAAGGGTGGCTGATTCCTCCAGATTGGCTAGGCGATCGGATATTTTGGTCATGATTGGTTTCTTAAAAATTGATGGCAAAACTACGAATTTCGATAGTGAGATGCTATATCATTATTGACAGGATTTGCCTAAATTCAAACAAAACAACCCAATGAGAGCTACACTAACCATTACTTTGATTTGTCTGACCATGTCCGGGTTAATTGCGCAGGAAGAGGCGCCCCCCCAGGTCAATATTTCGGCCTATGCGGACGCTTACTACGCATATGAGTTTAACAAACCTACTGACCAAAACCGCCCATATGTCACTCAAGCGGTAAGGCACAATGAGTTTAACCTCAACTGGCTGTTTATCAAGGCAGAGTATGAGGATGACAAGGTTCGCGGTAGCGTAGGGCTACAGACCGGTACCTATGTGCAGACCAACTATGCGGCAGAGCCAAATGACCTGACGCGACTGATCTACGATACTTACGCCGGCGTGAAGCTGGGCGAGGGAGTATGGCTGGATGCCGGAGTGTTTGGTGGTCATACCGGCTATGAGTCGCCACTCTCTATCGAGAATGAAGTATTCACCCGCGCATTAGCGACAGAATACACCCCCTACTACCAGACCGGAGTAAGATTGTCCGCAGAGTTGACAGATCAACTTTCGCTTACTGCCGTGGTACTCAATGGCTGGCAGATCATCTCAGAGACCAATGATGCCAAGTCCTACGGCTTCAACCTGACCTACACAGTCAATGATCGTCTGACCCTCAACTATGGCAACCTGCTGGGCAATGAGGGCAATGATGCGATTGGCAAAAAGTACCGTATTTACAATCACTTCTATACCCGCTATCAGGTGAGTGATGGCTTTCACCTGATGCTGTCCCTCGATCATGGATCCCAGGAGGCCTGGGATTCGGATGAGTCTGCTAGCTTCTTTTTTGCAACGCTGATCGGAGGAGTGAAATTTAGTGAGAAATTTGATCTGGGATTAAGATATGAATATGTGATCGATGAGGATGGTATTCTAATTGCCAGTCCTGGGGATATAGGGTTCAAGAATAATATCGGCTCTGTCAGCTTTAACTATCGACCTCAATCCAACATCGCCTGGAGAACGGAGTTTAGAGTGGCTACCGGTGACAATGATCTTTATGAGAATGAAGACGGCCCTACTAATGGAGCTAATACTTTGATGACGGGTTTGGCGGTGAAGTTTTGATGGATAAAAAATGGTAAACTATATATTAGACAAAGTACAAATGGACATACTCGATTAATTCAATGCTCAACATGACTAAAAAGGAGGTTCTGATTCTGATCGTTCAGCTTGTTCTGATGATGTTGATAGTTTATGCGTTCGTCTACCTACCATATTTCCGCCAATCTGACATAAATATTGAGACTCAAATTACAGGTGTTATAATATCCCTCTTGGGAATCCTCGGAGTGATAGGAGTCTTTTGGAAGAGGAAGGCAGGTTTTTACTTTTCTCTCTTACTTCTATATATGGGTTTATTTACATCATTGATGGCGATTGCGGTTTCTCTCAATGACTTAAGAACTGGATTAATATCCGGATTAATAGGACTGGGGCTCTTGTATATAATCAGTAGTTTTAACTCAAATGATTTGAAGAAGACTTATGGTTTAAGCCGTTCAGCTTTTATGCCAAACCTGTTATTGGCAGTCTCAGCTTTGGTTATAATCAGTTGCGTGTTGTTGATGTTTGCTAAAGACTAGAAAACCCTTTCATAATAAATTAGTGACATTCAGCCTTTAGAGATTCAGGCCCTTGATTAAATATCAGGCTTTACTTCAACCAATTTTAGTCATCTAGCATATCATAGATATGAAAACTCTCACATACAACCTGCCAGAAGACCTCCTCGGAAAACTCGATGAGAAATCCAAACAATCAGCCACTGAAAAGAATAAGATCATTGAACGTGCTCTTAGAATATATATTGATCAAATCGAGAAGGCCGAATATATCAAGTCCTATAAGAAAGCAGCCAAGGATCAGGATATTCTGATGATTGCCGAGGAAGGAATGGTAGATTATCTAACGCAGCTAACCTAAAGGACTACTAAGAAACGCCAATCTCTAAGAACTCTGCTCGTACACCGTCCTGGTGATGATACTCCTGCCGAGCGTAAGCTCATCGGTATACTCCAACTCCCCGCCGATAGGAATGCCACGGGCGATAGAGGTGATTTTAATATCGTAGGGTTGTAGCTTTTTGATAATGTAGAAAGCCGTGGTATCTCCTTCCATCGTTGTGCTCAATGCGAGGATCACTTCTTTGACTTCACCATCACTTTCTGCAATGCGTTTGATCAAAGAATCGACATGGACATCTTCAGGACCAACACCGTCCATGGGTGAAATGATACCTCCGAGCACATGGTAGAGGCCATTGTATTGGCCGGTGTTTTGAATGGCCATCACATCTGGAGTATCCTCGACCACACAAATGACGCTGAGATCCTTACGCATCGTGCGGCAAGTACAGTCTTCGGTATCTGAGATGATATGGCAGGTACTACAGTAGCGTGTATCCTCGCGCAGTTTTTTTAATGATTCCGATAGGAGGTGGGTGTCGTCCTTGGGTTGCTTGAGCAGATGAAGTGCCAGCCGAATGGCCGTTTTCTTGCCTATGCCGGGAAGCTTAGATATTTCATTGACGGCCTCTTCTATCAGCTTGGATGGGTACTCCATTGACGCTAGTGGATTTCAGCGTTGATGCCAGCATCGACGATCCCTTCGCGCATAGGTTTCAAGGTAGGTAACGCACCCTTCTTTACGGCGCATTTGCCGTTGAAGTGGATGATGTAGGTGCATTGCTCCGCCTGATGCTGATCATGCTTGCACACCTTGATCAAGGTGCTGATCACATGGTCGAAAGTGTTGTGATCATCGTTGAACACGACCAGGTTTCTCTCGTCCTCAAGACCAGTGTCCTCCAGTACTTCTACCTCTTCTAATTCCTGATAACCAAAGTCCATAGTTTGTAACTAATAGTTATATAGTGTCTATTTTAGCGATGACGCTAATACCATCTACTGGAGCACTCAACGGTGGCAATATTGAGCGACTGTCTCAAGCGCTCCATGTAATTTGCGACTTTCGCGTTTGCAAAAATAAAGTAATATCAGCTCTTAGAAGAATAGATGACTCCCATTTTAGTATTTGCGATTATTGCTTCGTATTTCGTGATTTTGATGCTGATTTCTCAGTTCACGTCTCGGGGTGCTACGTCACAAGATTTCTTCACCGCCAATCGACAATCCCCGTGGTATCTCGTGGCTTTTGGTATGATTGGTGCCTCACTATCCGGAGTGACCTTTATCTCCGTACCCGGCGAAGTGGGCAACTCTCAATTCGCCTATTTCCAGGTGGTGATTGGTTATTTGCTGGGCTATTGGGTGATCGCCATGGTGCTGATGCCGTTGTACTACAGACTCAACCTGATCTCCATCTATACCTACTTGGAGCAGCGCTTTGGCTTTTGGTCTTATAAGACCGGCGCATTCTTTTTCTTGCTATCGCGAATCATCGGGTCGTCGTTCAGACTGTTTCTGGTAGCCGGAGTACTGCAGCTGGCTTTCTTTGATGCATTCGGAGTACCCTTCTGGGTTTCCGTGATGATTACCATCGCCTTGATATGGCTCTACACCTTTAGAGGAGGCATCAAGACCATTGTCTGGACCGATACGCTTCAGACACTGTTCATGCTTCTCTCTGTGGTCTTTAGCATCTACTTTATTGCAGATGAGTTGTCCTTGAGTTTTACCCAACTCACAGATCGGGTGATGGAGAGTGAGATGTCTAAGATATTCGTGTGGGAGTGGCAAAGCGGCCGCAATTTCGTCAAGCAGTTTTTCAGTGGAGCTTTCATCGCGATAGTCATGACCGGTCTCGATCAGGATATGATGCAGAAGAACCTAACCTGCAAGACACTAGGGGATGCTCAGAAGAACATCTTTTGGTTTTGTGTCGTGCTGGTCATAGTCAACTTCCTGTTTCTGTCGTTAGGCGCATTGCTTTACATCTATGCCGATGAGATGGCGATCACGCTACCGCAAAGGTCAGACGATCTCTTTCCAACATTGGCATTACAGCATTTTAGTCTGGTAGGAGGAGGACTTTTCCTACTGGGAATAATAGCGGCTGCCTACAGCAGTGCAGACTCTGCATTGACTTCTATGACTACCTCCTTTTGTGTAGACTTTTTGGGCTACCGAGCTGAGGATGAAGACAAGTTCGGTCGTATCCGCAAACAAGTACACCTGGGGTTCTCCCTCGTACTGTTCGTCGTGGTGATTATCTTCAGAGCGATCAATGATCAGAGCGTGATCAACTCGGTTTTTACAGCTGCCGGCTATACCTATGGACCACTTCTAGGGCTTTATGCATTTGGTATGTTCACTAAGTGGCAGGTCAGGGACAAGTTTGTATTGCCCATCTGCCTGCTATCACCATTACTATCCTATATGATCAACGTCAACAGTGTGGATTGGCTGTTTGGTTATAAGTTCGGATTTGAGCTGCTGATACTCAACGGCCTGCTGACTTTCACGGGACTTTTTCTGATAAGGCGTGACGAGGAAGACTAAGGTCGAGACCTGGTCTTCCATCAATAATACCTTATTCGCACTTAAGTGTGTCTACCGGATTGATCGTGGAGGCTTTCAGACTGTGATAGGCCACAGTCAGGAAGGCTACCGCAAATGTCATCAATCCTGCCACCAGATATGGCCAGGCTTCTATATCGATGCGATATGAAAAGCCATTGAGCCAATTTTGCGTTAGCAAATAGGAGAGAGGAATAGCGATCACGAATGCGATACCGATTAGGCCCAAGAATTCCTTCGATAGAAGAACTAAAAGCTGTGGGGTGGAGATACCCAGTACCTTCCGCACTCCAATTTCTTTAGTTCGCTGCTCGACGCTGAAGGTCGCCAAACCGAATAAACCCAGGCAGGCAACTAATATGGTCAGTCCGGAGAAAATCATAGTCACATTGCTGAGCTGTTGCTCGGTCTGATAACTGTCATTAAGCCGGTCGTCGAGGAAGAAGTAGTCGAACGGCATGTTGGGCAGGACTGCATTCCACGCCGTGTTGAGGTCTGCGATGGAAGCTTCCAGGTTGTTATCAACCTTGACCGCTACGTATTTGATAAACAAGTTGAATGCTCCGGGATGAGTGTTCAGCGCAAGGACGAACGGAGCGATAGGGTGGTGCTTAGATACTACATTGTAGTCTTCCACTACCCCAATGACTCTGCCTTTCAGCTCATTGCGATAGTAGAAGCGCTTGCCCACAGCTTCCTCGGGAGTACCCCACCCCATGGCTTTCACCATAGTTTCGTTCACCACTAGCGCTAAAGAATCATCAGTCTGAACGCTGCGATCATAATCTCTGCCAGCCGCCATTGGGATGTTAAAAGTCTTAGTAAAACCGTGTCGCAGATTGAAATGCGCAAACGGCTGTGACTTCTCCATACCTTCAAACCTGTAGTTGTTGACCTGATGCTTCGCGCCAACTATTTCCTCCACCGCTGTTACCGATTGTACATGTGGACTCTGGAGGGCAGCACTTCTGAAAGTTTCGTAGTGCTCACCCATCGGAGATCGAATCACGGGAATCATCAGGATATTCTCCTGATCAAAACCGACATCCTTATTTTGCAAGAGCTGGAGTTGATTGATTGCGACGATCGTGCCTATGATCAAGCTGACAGAAACCGCAAACTGCAGCGTCACCAATACCTTCCTGAAAGTAAGCCCGCTGGTTTTGAGGTGGGCGTTTTTCAGCACCAGTATCGTATTGAAATTGGACAAGACGAAGGCTGGGTAAAATCCAGATAGTAGGCCGACGAGTAAGGCTATACCGAAGAGCCCTAGCACAACATAAGGCTGTAGCAGGAAACTAAATGCAATTGATTTATCCGTCAGCGCATTAAATGAAGGTAATGCGAATCCAACGATCAATATGGCGATCACCATTGATAGGAAGGTGAGGAAAATGGACTCCAGGATATATTGATTGACTAGCTGCGGTCTGGAGCTGCCGAGTGCCTTTCTGACACCCACTTCCTTGGCTCTCTTTGTTGCTCTGGCAGTACTGAGGTTGATGAAGTTGATCGCGGCAATGACCAATACGAAGAAGGCTATCGCGCCGAAAATGTAAACGCTCTGGATGTTGCTATTGGCAGCTATCTCATAATCCAGCTTGGAGTGCAGATGGATATCTGTCAGTGGCTGAAGTTCGAGCTCAATATCCTCTACCACAAAGTCTGGAAAATACTTCAGTACAAAGTCCGGAAAATTAGCCTCTACATGTTCAGGGTTGACGTTTTCATTGAGCACCACATAGGTCCAGCAAGGGTTCCAGTACCAGCCTGTAGGGTAGCCACCTCCGTACCATTGCTTCAGACTTGAGAATGAGATAATAAAGTCAAATTGAAAATGAGCATTCTTGGGAGGATCCCTGAATACGCCCACCACCTCAAGATTTTGCCTACCCTGCAGCTCCAGGTTCTTACCTACCGGATCTTGCTCAGGAAAGTACTTCTTGGCCATGGAGGCTGTGATGAGGATAGTATTGGGAGCATCCAGGGCAGTTTCCTTATTTCCTACCAGCAATTCGAAATCAAATACTTTCAAAAATGTGGAGTCTGCAAAAAACACCCTTGATTCATTGAAAGCCTTGTCAGCAGCTTTATTGGCCAATGCCAATGTCGGTGACTGAAAGTTAAATAGCCGTACAGATTGGGCTATCTGATCGGGGAACTCTTGCTGCAAAGTGGGCCCGGTGGGAAAGGGCAGACTTGCGGAATGCTCTCCGTTTCCCTCGCTTTCGAAGTGCTCCAGGACTCGGTAAATACGATCTGATTTTTCGTGAAATCGATCGTAACTCAATTCGTCACTGACATAGAGGAATATCAGTATAGAACAAGCCAAACCAATCGCCAGGCCACTAAGGTTTAGAAATGAATAGACTTTTTGTCTGAATAGGTTGCGGTAGGTGATCTTGAAGTAGTTTCTCCACATGGCAATGGTATTTGAGTTTTCTGAGTTTGATTTTTTGAAGGCGAAGGGGCGGCATAATCCGATTACATCGATCCAGAAATAGAGGTCAGCTACAATCTTGCTTCCGCGCTCGCGTCTATCTTCATACAGCTCGTACACATCTCCCCTGAGTATATCGAGATGATCATCATGACAGTACCATTCCAGGAATTTATCTGCCCATTTTGGTGGCCCCTGACGCTGAGATTTATTCATTGTTCAGGCCAAGTTGTGGAAGGGTATGATAAAGCGTGGCTCTTAACTCGAAGGAATGGTCAAGCGCTTTGCGCCCGTGTGCGGTAATTTTATAGAAGCGCTTGCTTCTACCGCCGCGTTTGTTGGTGGCACCTCCTTCATGGGATTCAAGAAAGCCTTTCTCCTGAAGTCGATTGAAAGCCGAATGCAATGCACCAATGCTAGGGTTTCTTCCGGTACGATTCTTAAGCTCTTCTTTAATAGAGATACTATAGGCATTGTCCCCAAGTGAGCCAATAATGAGTAGTACCAGCTCTTCAAATTCACCTAGCTGAGTGTGTTTCATAGGCTCTTATACGAGCCCTCCCCTCATTAGTTTCCTAATGGTATAAGTAATCATGATTGAAGGAGGATAAAGCTTCAAAACTTGTCTTCTTTAGCAGCCATATACTTTGTGATATGGGAATGAAATGATTGAAATCATTCTGATCTTCCTCATGGTTATAGCCCACGGTTTAAACCGTGGGCTATAAATAAGTCAACGTGACTGGCGGAACCGTTTTAACGGTTTGTTAACTACTACGATCTAGAATCTCAAAACCCAAGCTCAACGGCCGGATCCCAGAAAAGCTCTTTGAAACCTTGAATTTCATCATCAATGACCACAATTCCTTCTGCCTCTAGAAGCGTTTGCATGCGTGAAGGCGGATTGAAGTGATGCTTGCCTGTAAGTAGGCCTGATCGATTGACGACTCGATGGGCGGGGACTTCCGAATCACTGTGTGCCTGGTTCATCGCCCAGCCAACCATCCGTGCACTGCCCTTAGTACCCAGGTAATTTGCGATAGCACCATAACTAGTGACCCGACCTTTCGGTATCAGTTTGGCTACCTCGAATACATCTTCAAAAAAACTACCTTTGCTATCCATTATTCGAAGACTAAAATAGAGGATTTCATGAGTAAAACAGTAATCATCACAGGCGCAACCGGTAATCTTGGTGGGGCGGTCACCACGGCATTTATTTCGGCTGGATACAAAGTAATTGGGACAATAGAGCCAGGTAAAAGGCGTGATGAGAACAGAGACACGGAGGAGCTCAAGTACGTCGAAGTGGATCTAACCAGCGAAGAAAAAGCACAGAAGTTTGTGGAGGACATGGCCAAGGCTGAAGATGAAATTGCAGCCTGTGTCATGCTTGTGGGTGGTTTTGGCATGGGAGATATAGCAGGCACCTCAGGTGAGGATATCTCCAAAATGATCACGCTCAATTTTAACACAGCTTATCATACAGCAAGGCCAATATTGAGTGTCATGAAGTCGCAATCAACAATGGGGCGACTCGTTTTTGTTGGAGCTAAGCCGGCACTTAACCCTGCCTCTGCCGGTGGAGTGACAGCATATGCCCTCTCCAAATCTATGGTCATCCAGCTGGCCAATATCATCAACGGTGATGCCAAGGAGCACAACGCTACAGCTACTGTGGTCGTCCCGAGCATCATTGACACTCCGCCTAATCGGAAGTCCATGCCTGATGCCAATTTTGATGATTGGGTCAAGCCAGAGAAAATTGCCAGTACGATTTTGTTTGCGTGCTCTGACGAAGGATCTGAACTCAGAGGATCGGTACTGAAGGTGTATGGGAATTCTTAGAGCCCTGTAAATAAACACGAACTTTTGATACTTCTAACCTTGCGAATAGCACGTCACTTCGACCGCAGTTTTCGCGAAGCGAGAACGCAGTGGAGAAGTCCCTCCAACCACGTAGCATTTATGTGAAAGTGGTGCCTTTGCCAGAATGGGGGGATGCCTCCACTATGGTCGGCATTGCGCGGGTATGGGGACGACCTGGCTCTTCACTTTTTCCTCCTCTTACCAGAAGGAGTGATCAGGGTATAGTACAGAACAAAAGCCATCCCGAAGGCAAGTACCGGATACTGCCAGTTAGGCTCACCTTCACGATAGGTGCGCAAGAAATAAACTGTCGCCAATCCAATGGCTAAGAACCCGATGACGATGGCAATGAATTTTTTCATGAAGCGAGCAGTTGGTTGGTGATGTTGTGCCATTCTTCGTCAAGACTTGTGTTCGGGCGACTCATTCCGGCCCGGCGATACCAGTAGTCCGCATTCCACAAATCACCTTCTACCCAATGCAAATAGCCATGCGCTCTAGCCCCATCAGGAGTATCGACATCCTGAGCAATATTATGCGCTCCATCCCAGTCGTCATGAGCGGCCATCCACATGGCTTTGAGGAGCGGTGAAGACAGCTTATCGGGGCTTTTTTGGTTTTTTAACTCTTCGGCAGTCATGCTTTCATAGGGTTTTTAGTATTTGATTGAGAAACGATCGCAAACCAACTACCGTCACATCTTTGCGGAGTTGATATGGCTCTCCCTGAGGTACGATGATATAGTTTTGAACAGTACCCAGGTCTTCAATACCTATTTGGAATCCTTTAGTGATGCTGGGCGTGGAGGAGAACTTGATTTCAATACAACTGGTAGGCTTAAATCCTTTCGTGAGCACCAAGTCTACCTCTGTTCCGGCATGTGTGCGATAATAATACAATTCATAATCATTAGGTGTTTCTGCTCTGATCTGCTGCACTACATAAGTTTCCCATGAAGCGCCGAGGAGCGGACTTCCAAACAACTCATCATAATCGTTCAGTCCAATGATTCGATGCATCAAGCCAGTATCTGAAATGTAAATCTTATGAGCTTTCACCAGCCTTTTTTTGATATTAGCAGCGTAAGGGGGCAGGCGATTGACCATAAAAGCACCCTCCAAAAAATCGATGTAATTATTGATCGTGTGGTTGGTTAAGCCCAGTGATTTACCAATGGATGAGGCATTGAGTAGTCCACCGCTTTGCCAGGCCAGCATTTGCCAAAGCCTTCGGGTGACCTGAGGGCTCGCACTCATGCCAAGCAACGGTAAATCACGCTCCACATAGGTTTGGATAAACCCATCCAACCATAATGAGGACTGCCGATCTTTTTTTGCCAAAATGCTATTGGGAAACCCTCCGAGGAAGTGATGACGCTGGATATCCATCTCCGGAAGCTCACTTAGTGAGAAAGGGAATAGCTCGATGTAGGCCACCCTACCGGCCAATGATTCGGAGGACTGGCGTAACAAATGTGGGGTGGCTGACCCTAGAATGATAAAGCGCAAAGGCTCGCGGTTTTCATCCACAAATGCCCGGATCGTAGGAAACAACTCAGGCTTGAGCTGCACCTCATCGATGATAATGCACTTATCTTGGTTGCTACTGAAGTAGAGCTCGGGATCAAGCAATCGACGTGCGTCCGAGGGTTTTTCCAAATCAAGATAGACCCAGTCTTTCTCTAGTTGTTTTGCATATTCCTTTACAAGCGTAGTTTTTCCAACTTGTCTGGGGCCTAAAATCCCCAAGACAGGCATGAAATCACCTAATTCAATAAGTTGTGCTATCTGATTTCTAAAAATCATCCTTGAAAATTGGAAATCAAAATTCCAAATTTCAAGGATGAATTCCAAAGATAAGACGTGTTAATCCCGATATCGCTTCGTCAAATCCTCATAGGCATCTATCCGACGATCTCGGAAATAGGGCCAAATCCGACGAACGTTTTCAGTTCTTTTCTTGTCGACAGTCACTACGGCAGTACTTTCAGCCGCAGCATCTAGTCTATGCAGTAATTCACCTTGGGGGCCGGTGACAAAGCTATTGCCCCAGAAAGTGATACCGTCGGTGACACCTGACCAGTCCGGCTCAAAGCCTGTGCGATTGACCGAAATGACAGGCAACCCGTTGGCTACAGCGTGCGCGCGCTGGGAGATCATCCAGGCATCCAGCTGCCGATCTTTCTCGTCTTGCGGGTCACCCGCCTCCCAGCCAATCGCAGTGGGATAGATTAATACTTCAGCACCAGCAAGCGCCATGAGGCGAGCAGCCTCGGGGTACCATTGATCCCAGCAGACGAGTACACCTAGTTTGCCAACTGAGGTCGTGATAGGCTCAAAACCCAGATCACCCGGAGTGAAGTAGAACTTCTCGTAGTAAGCAGGATCATCCGGGATATGCATTTTGCGATAGCGACCAGCCATGGAGCCGTCATTGTCAAAGACGACCGCAGTATTGTGATACAGCCCAGGCGCGCGCTTTTCAAATAAGGAAGTGACCAGCGCCACTCCGTGTTCTTTTGCTGCTGCGGCGAAAGCATCTGATGTAGGACCAGGGATTGGTTCTGCTAAGTCAAACATATCCGTATCCTCAGCCTGACAGAAGTATATGCCTGCGTGGAGCTCTTGCAACACAACCAGGTCAGCCCCATTCTTGGCGCATTCGGCTATGCCGTCAATTGATTTTTTGATATTGTCGGCCTTGGATGTCCCACAGGCCTGTTGTATGATTCCTATGTTCATTCGCTATGCGTTTAACGGTACGCCGACGGGGTACTGCATGGTCACGCAGTGCAGGCTCCCGTGCTGCTGGATCAAAGGTAGACAATTGATGCCGATCACCTCCCTATCGGGAAAAATGGAGCGAATCGTTTCAAGCGCCTGCTCATCCTGGGCGACCCTATAGATCGGAACCAACACGGCTCCATTGCAGATTAGAAAGTTGGCATAGGTAGCTGGCATGCGATCACCATCTTCATCATAGCAAGCATCAGCCATCGGGAGCGGAACAAGCTTATAGGGGTTTCCTGCAGCTGTTTTGAAGGTCTTAAGCTGGGCTTCCATCGCCTGCAACTCCTCAAAATGCTCATCAGACGGGTCGCTGCACTGTATGTAAGCGATAGTCTGCTCATCGCATAGCCTGGCTAAAGTATCGATATGTGCATCCGTATCATCTCCAGCCAGTTCACCATGATCCAGCCACAGCACACGATCAAGGCCAAAATAGTGCTTTAGCTCTTTCTCGATTTTCTTTTGGCTCAAATGAGGGTTTCTGGTCGGTGCGAGCAGACAGGTGGAAGTAGTGAGTAAGGTGCCCGCCCCATCGCTTTCGATAGCTCCCCCCTCGAGCACAAAATCCACAGATTTAAGCGGTGTACTGCCGAACGCATTGGCATCATCCAGCGTAGCAGTAATCTGATTATCTAATTCGGCTGCAAACTTGTTACCCCAGCCATTGAACTGGAAATCGAGCAGCTCGGGTTTTCCATTGTTTACGATAGTGATGGCTCCATGATCTCGCGCCCAGGTGTCATTGGATGGAGCTACCGCAAAATGGAGGTTTCGTGTATTCGTGAAATAGCTTTTCACCCTTTTGACATGATCGCAGACCACTAGCACTTTTGGAATCTGGCTACTGTAGCGATCAACTCCACAAAGCACGGCACTACCTCAGGGTAGGTAGCCGCCCAATCCCCCTGCTCATGCGGGAAGGTAAACTGTACGAAAGCCTGTGGCTCCCATTCGGCCGGTAATCGAACCATTTTTTTTGGAGGTAAAACTACCGCAAGAGTAGCACTTTCCCCTTTTGAAAACGAGTTTTACCTGCTCGGGAAGTGTAGCTTATCTCATAATAGTAGGGGCCTTGCGGTAGCCGATCGCCATTGAGGCGCCCATCCCAAAACTCCTCACGAGAATTGGATGTGAAGACAATCTCACCGTTTCTGTCCACAATGTTGGTCCTGATGTCGTTGATGTTGTCAAATACCGGACGGAAGAAGTCATTGAGACCGTCACCATTGGGAGAGAAACCACTCGGAATTGTGAATACATAGCCCTGCTCGACCTGAAGGGTATCAGAGAAAGTAGCGACGCACTCCACTTCATTTTCAACAGTGAGTGATACCACATACTCGCCAACTGACTCAAACTGTATCACAGGATCCTGCTCAGGTGAGGCGCGCTCATCTCCAAAATCCCAAAACCACTTGGTAAGGCCCGGCCCAACTGTTTGATCCTCAAAGCTGATATCATAGTCTATGGCGAGTTCCTGGAAACTGTAGGTAAAGTCCGGCTGCAAATCATACTGGTGATTGATCTCTATGATGGTGTCATTGACACAACCCGCATCATCCATTACCGATAGGGGATATTTACCTTTAGCAAGCCCAAAGAAATCATTGCTGACATTAAAGGCTGAGCTATCGAATGAGAAGACATAGGGAGAAGTACCTCCAGTACCCTGAACAGAGATCATCCCATTCTCGGTAGTAGGACAGAGGTTATCTACGAATTCAAGAAAATTGAAATTCAGCGGATCGGGTGCCTCGATTATAATAGGGTCAGTCTTGACATCACACAGACTACTGTCGGTGACAGTCAGCACATACTCGGCTGGCGGCAGACTATCGATGGCAAGTGAATCTGTAAAAGGCTCTCCGTTTCTCTCCCAAAGGAAGGTGTAAGGGGGTCGACCGCCAGTGACTGTCGGGGTAATAAATGCGTCGTAGGGGCCAGGGCAAGTGTTGTCCTCTTTGACGTACTCAATAATGATAGGAAGCGGCTGCCTGACCTGAAACCTGCGGGTAATGTCACATCCTTCTGCATCTGTAATGACACACTGATAGATACCCACCTGGAGGTTACTTATTCTCGCTGTTGTATCCGGCAATATGTTACCGCCTGTGCTCCACTCGTAGGTGTAGTTGCCGTAACCTCCGACTGCCTGCACAGAGATGGCTCCATCTCCACTTCGATAGCAACTCAGGTCTTCCGTCACGTTATTGGCTGTGAGCACCGGTGGATTGATAATCGAAAAATTGCGGGTCTTGATGCAGCCATTGGCATCTTCGACCTCTATGGTATATAGTCCGGGACTGATACCTACGATCGTCTCAGTGTCCAGCGCAAATAGTGCACTGTCTTTGTACCAATTGAACCGATAGGTAGACGTGCCGCCCTCTTCTACAATGATGGGTTTGATAGATCCGTCTGACCCATTGTTGCAGGTGACCCGGTCTATTTCGGCTTGTATGGTAAAGCTGACTTCCGGCTCGGCGACCACTATCGTATCCGAATTGACCACACAGCCGTTGCTGTCTTCTACTCTGACCGTGTAGTTGCCCGCTACGATTTCCGATAGGTCCTCATCCAGACTGATCAATGTGCTGTCTCTCCTCCATTGGAAGGTATACGGTACGGTACCCTCCGTCACATTGAGGTCAATACTACCCGACGGGCTGCCCTGACAGTCAACATTCTGAACAACTGGCAGTAGGTTGATGGCAATCGGGTCAAGAATAAGGATGGTGGTGTCTTTGACGCACCCTACAGTATCGGTCAGGGATATAGTATACTCCCCTGCACCCAGCCCAGCCAACCTGAAACCGGGGTTGTCTATTATACCCTGGGTTGCCTCTGACCATGTGGTAGTGAATGCTCCATAGCCGCCGACCGGATCCAGCTGGATAATCGCAGTTTCCGCACCGTTGCAGATCAGCTCGGTGACCTCTGCTCTCGCGAAGATTGGATCAGGATTGATCAAAGTCACGCTGGCGTCTTTCATACACCCGTAAGCGTCGGTCACCTCGGATCTATAGGTTCCCGGCCCCAACTGGCCAACCTCGATCTCGGTTGAAAAAGGCACTGTAGCATCATCCTTATACCACTCCACCTCAAAATCGGTAGGATGCCCCGTATCCGGAATGATCACCGCACGAAGAATGCCATCAGAAGCGTTGAAACAGGAAATGGCTTGTGGTCTGGCGACCCCTCCGGTGAAAGTTGTCGTACGCTCATCGATAGTGTAGCTGGCCGTGAAGGGGGTGCAGGTATTATCATCGTTGATCGTGACCGTATATACGCCGTTGGCAAGGCCTGTGATAGTAGACTCAGCTGTATCTGCCGGTATCACATTCAATGCTTCTGCAAAGAATTCTCCATCTTTTTCCCATATTATCCTATACGGACCAGTACCACCTTCCATATTGATTGCAATCGAACCGTCGGTCTGACCAATACAGGTTATTTGCGTGACAACAGCACTTTCTACAGGAACATCGACGGGCTGAATGTCTATTATTTCGAACCTTTGCGTTTTACGGCAACTCGAAGCATCAATGATCTCGATTTCATAGAATCCAGGCGCAAGATTATCGATGAGGACATCTGTTTCGCCCGAGATCTCATTGCCGGGATCGGCGGTATCATCATACCATTGAAAGCTGTAGGGTGGTGATCCTCCTAGTGGATCAATTAGAATGCTTCCGTCATCATCACCAGGACATGTAATCTGGGTGACTTGTGGGTTGATTAGCAGCTCTTCATAGTTGAGAATTTCAAACTCAACAGTTGTAAGACAACTACCTGGTGTGTTGTCATTGACTTCAAGTCTATACGTGCCTGCAGCCAGGGTGTCACCAAGATTTCTTGAACCGTTGGTGTTGATTTCAACACCATCCAAAAACCATGTGTAATCGAAATTTGCAGGGTTGAGCGTAGATGATGCAGGAATCAAAGCTACCTGCACATTAGTGATGCTGCCATCCTCTTCTCCCGCACAGGTTTCATTGCTAACATCTGCTGTAATGTCCAGTTGTACAGGTACCTCAATCGTGTAGGTCTCTGTAATACTAGCCATAGCGCAACTATTGGTGTCATCTATAGTAACCGTATAATCTCCCGGCTCAATATCCGTCAAATCTTGATCGGTTGTAAAGAAACCGTCCGGACCGTTCCACTGGTAGATATAATCTCCATTTCCTCCGGAGACCTCAATATCAATACCTGCATCAGATGGTGAGGTTGTAAAGCAAGATTTGGGGACTATGGTTGCGGTAGCAATCGCAATGGGTGTGTACCGGATGATGGTCCCTGATGTAGAGGCTTCACAGCCATTGGCGTCTGTCACCGTGGCAATATAAGTGTCTGATGAGAGTCCGGTAATGTTGGTCATATCATCAAAGGCCGGAAGTGCCCCCTGATCCAAAGCAACCCATGAAATGGAGTAGGGTGCATTGCCTTGTGAAATTCCTAATTGTATTTCACCATCTGAAAAGCCATCACATGAGAGTTGCTGGTTGCTGACCGTCAACTCCATGGAAGGGAACTCCTGGATGGTGAATGTCTCGGTGTAGATACAGCCTCCGGCAACTCCGAGAGAATTATCATCAACCTCGACTCGATAGTCTCCGGCAGGTCGATTCGATAAGGTTTCAAAATTGCTATTGGGTATCTGCGTTTCACCACCTCCGGGTAAGACCTCATACCAGGTTTTAGTGAATCCTGTACTTACGACTGGGTTGCCCATGTTATCCTCGACACCAATAGTAATGGAGCCATTTGACTCTCCCTCGCATCGTACATCTGTGATATTTTGTGCGACGATAAAGAGTGAGTCCGGCTCAGTAATGGTGTAAGTCCTGTTGAGTACCTGACAGTTTGCACCACTTCCAACGTCTGTGATATTTAACACATATTCACCTGCTCGCAAATCAGTCAGGGTATCTGAGTCTGCAAGAACAGTGGAGCCGTCCAGGATCCATGAATAAGCAAAACTGCCGGAACCACCAGTCACTTTGAGTTCTAACACTCCATCATCAGCTCCTGCGCAGCTGACGTCCTCTTGATTATCCAGCACTACATAATCCTCTATGTCCAGAATATTAAAACTGATTTCGGTAGAGCAGCCTATGTCATCACTCACTACAGCAGTATACTTACCCGCTGGTAATCCTGCAGCCACAGGCGTACCAGGGCCGATATATCTGGTATTGCTGGCGAATGGGTCAGTATCATTCCTGAACCACTCAATGGTATAGTCAACTGCCACCGTACCACCTGTAGGGTCAATGTTAATAAAGGCGATATCCTCGTCAGGGCATTCATTCTGCTGAATGAGACCGGGATTGATGACCACATCATCTATATTGACTACCGTAAATATTGTGTCAATTACGCAATCACTGCTAATGCCTGTCGAGAAAGATGGATGAGTGATCTGCAGTTGATAGGTGTCGGAGAACAGGTTGTCAGCGTCTTGGCTGTTAATCTCAACCACTTGCATATCGGACAGGCGCGTCCATTGAAATACAAAGTCATTGACATTGAATCCTGCTGGAATATCACTAACTGTAATGTCAATCAAGCCATCATCTGCAGCATCGCATGACACGTCAGTCACATTGGCATCAATGGTCAAAGTCAAGGGCTGATCAATGGTATAGGTCTTTGTATTGGTCGTCATACCATCAAGAATCAAACAACCTTCAGCATTAGAAACAGTTAGTGTGTAATCCCCGGGGGCCAGATTATCAATAGAGGGTGTGTCCCCAACGATATTTCCGTCCAGCTCCCATTGGTAGGTCAAATCCAGACCGGCTAGTCCACCACTAATGAGTACCTCCAAAGTGCCGTCATTAGCACCAATACAGGTGATCTGAGTAATATTCTCGATCACATTGTAAGCAGGTATAAAATCTATTGTCTGCTCAAATACCACTTCACAACCACTGTCATCAGTCACTCTGGCTCTATAGTTGCCAGACCCTATGCCGTCTTGTCTTTCGGTCGTACCAGGTATGACAATATTGTTGCGCTCCCAAACATAAGTATATGCACTAGGAAGGGCACTTGCGGCATTACCTCCAACTGGGGCCAACACTATCGAGGCGTCATTTACATTTGGACAATTCAGCTGTGTAACCACGGGGTTCAAAAAAATAGGGTCATACTCAATCACATCGTAGGATTCAGAAACGGTACAACCTTCAGGGGTAGTTACCATCAGGTTATATATACCTGCTGTAAGACCGTCGATGAATGATGTATTAACACCTCCTGTAGGGTCATTACCACCACCGTCAGTCCATGTATAGACAAAACCACTGCTCAATGGGCCACTCTGCATTGTGACACCAATGCGCCCATCAGCGCCTCCATTACAGGTGATGTCATCGATGGTTTCTACTATCTCATAGGCTGCAGGTTCCATGATGACGTGCGTTTGATTGTAAGCTTCGCAATCATTGTCATCTAAGACAGTCAGCTCGTATGACCCGGGTCCCAGATCAGTAATCGTCGGGCTTGCACTGCTGAAGACATTTCCATCCAGTAACCAACTGTATGTCAATGCTCCAGTACCGCCCGTGATATCTACGGTTATTTCACCATCATCAGCGCCGTTGCAAGTGATTTGATCAACGTTTTCAGAAATAACAAATGCCGGAATCTGTTGAATGACCAAAGCAGGATCATCTACCAGTAAACCACATCCATTGTCATCGGTGATAACTACAGTGTAGGTCCCAAAGTCCAGGGTGTTGATGGATGCCGTGTTACCTCCAAATGGCGAGCCATTCCGGAACCACTGATAGGCGTAGGGCGCGTCACCGCCAAGAGGATTGAGTGAGATGGATGCGTCCGGAGTATCTCTGCACTCGAGTTGGCTAACAGTGAAATTGGGATTAATCGCGCTGAATTCGACAATGACAAAATCTTCTGAGACTATACAATTATTAGTGGCATCATATTCTACCTCTAGTCGGTAGTTACCCACTGGCTGGCTGAGAATTTGATTGACATTTGTCGCAATGACGCTCATATCACTCAAATCAATCCAAGTGAGTGTAAATGGACTTGGATCAACTGGATTGCTCATGGCGTCCTCAAGCACTACCGAAATGGAGCCATCCATTCCGCTATTACATACCGGGTTGGTAATGGTCTCGACAATGTCAAAAATGGCAGGTTCGGTGATGGTATAGCTTTCACTGTATACCGTACAATCATTGCCTGCAACCACATCTGTTACCGTCAGTTCGTAGAGGCCTGGAACAAGGCTTGAGATATCCTCATCACTGCTATAGAATACACCATTAAGCGTCCATAGAAATTCCAAAGTACCATTTTCACCGGTCACATCTATGCTAATCGAGCCATCATCGGCACCATTACAGGTAACATCTAGTTCTTCCTCTGTCAAGACGGAAAACGTACTAAAAGAAGTGATGGTGAAATTGTCAACCACGATACACCCGAGATCATCTTCGAGAGTTACTTGGTATAGGCCACCCTCCAGATTAGATAGTATGGGGCCAACGTCTGCGGTTGGCACTCCATCTTTCCTCCACGCATAAGTGTAGGTACCAAATCCGCCGGTAGGCGAAAGGGTTATGCTTGCGGTGTTCGCCGCAGGACATATATTATCTACAACAGCTTCATTTAGCTCGATCGTGTTAAACTCCCGTACTTCGAAGCTAGCTTCTTGCACACAACCGACAGTATTGGGGTAATTATCATTGACACTTACACGATAAACACCCGGACCGAGATTATTGATGACTTGAGTATTACCTGCGGTGAATCCCGGATCACCATCTTTTGACCAGGTATAGGTAAATTCATTTTCACGTGTTGGATGTATCTCACCCATCGCTCCTGGCTCAAGAAAGGTGATATCAATTTCAACCGAACCATTTCCGTCACCATTACAGATGACATTATTGATGGCGACAGTGTCGATTTCATAAGTGGTAGCGGGATCGAGTATATCCACGGTTAAAGAAACCGGTGCACAGTCATTGTCATCCGTGACATCCACACGGTACTGACCTGCTTCTAGGTTCATGATATCCTGAGAGGTGCTAAACTCTGTAGCAGCGCCATCCTTAAACCAGCTGTATTTGTAATCTGTTCCTCCTATCGGCGTACCTCCGGTGACGGTGATGTCGATGCTTCCATCTGAGCCACCAATACAGGCGTTTTGGATCACCGGATCAGCATCGATCAGTATAGGATCCGGTATACCTACCGTAAATGGTCTTTGTATCTCGCACCCACGGTCATCCGTAACGGTCACCACATAGTTACCAGCATTGGCTGGGTCATTGCTGAGGCTCAAGGTGCTGGTGGTATTGATTTTTGATTCATTAAGCACTTCTACTGCACCGAATGTCCAGCTGTAAGTATAAGGTGCTGTACCCCCCTCAATTACGATTGATAATTCCACGTCACCACCTTCCGGACATGGTATATCCTGGTCATTAAACACAAAACGAAACTCTTCCGGGCGATTAATTTGAAACGTATCCGTTTTTACACAACCAAACCCATCTATGACTTCTATAACATATGCCCCTTCTGCTAGAGTATTCAATTGTTCTACCAGCGTAGGTTGAGAACTGTTTAGTAGCACAGACCCATCAATGTTATACCAGTTAATGTCCGTAATAGGGTGTGAGGGATCGGTCTTACCAATGACTATTTCGGCCTGGCCTATATCAGGATCGTCGAAGCAGGCAATATCCGTGGTGTTGATAGCATCAATGGAATAGGTAGTTGCTGGTTCTGATATATTCTCTGGTTGGGTGTCCGTACAACCATTCACAATATCTCTCACCACAAGATTATACGTCCCAGCTGGCAGGTTTTCAAAAATAGATTCTTGCTGGAAATTAGCACCCCCATCGATAGAATATTCATAGGCTGCCGATCCACCTCCAAATGCGGTCATACTTATTGAGCCTGTCGATTCTCCACGGCAAAGCACATTGACGATATCAACGTTTGTGATATCAATGGCGTCCGAAGGTTCCGTGATTTGGACAGTGTCCCTTTTCACACAATTGAAGTGATCGGTAACTGTAGCTACATAGGTACCAGGCCCCAGGCCGGTAATGGTATTGTCATTATCCACATCAATTTGGGCAACAGGAACGCCCGACTCGATCTTATCCCACTGCACGAATTGATTAACCCCCGGTTGACCATGTGGTAGATTATTAGGGTCTCCGTTATCACGTAAATCATCCCAAATGATATTGAGGGTGATCAATCCATCATCTTCCTCCTTACAAGTGACGTTGGTTGGGAGTGCTTGTAGCTCAAAGCCATTGTATATTACATAGGGAAAGAGTTGTTGACAGCCGTTACCATCAGTGACCGTCACGGCATAGTCTCCTGCGATCAGATTGTTAATGGCAAGGCCGGTATTGGTATAACCATTAGGTCCTACCCAGTCATAAGTATAGGGAGGAGTTCCCCCATTAGTCGTCAATATTCCAATTCTGCCATTCCCATCATCCAGATCCGGCGTTTGCAGGCTATCACAAGTCGTGAACCGCACCTCCTGGGTTAAGACAATAGGATTAGGTTCCGTGATGACAACATTTGGCCTAATCACTACACAACCCACATCGTCTCTTACAGCAAGATCGTAAGCCCCGGCACCAAGATTGGGGAATGTCCCACCATTGGCCTGATAACCCACAGCATCAAAATCGGCTTGAGTAGATCCTGCACCCTGGATGAGAGAAAAGCTATAATTTCCTGTACCCCCGGATCCGCTAACAATGATTTGGCCATCGTTTGCTCCATTACAAGTTGCATTGTCTGTATCGTCCAAAGCAATAGCCAGAGTAGAGGCCTCTTGCAAGACATCTATCGCATCGGTAATGAATACACAGCCTAGCGCATCTCTGACCGCTATGCTGTAGGTACCAATATTTAAATTGGCAAAAAGTCCACCGTTTAATGCGAACCCGGTATAATCAAGTGCAGTAGTCGGTGCTCCCGGATAATTAATAATTGCAAATCGGTAAGGGGCCGTTCCATCCACCCCGGAAACCTGAATACTGCCATCACCGTCGTTGCAGGTGGCTTCCGCGGTAGCATCCACGCTCATACCCAACGGATTGGTTGATTCGAGTACATTCACGGTACCCCCTTGAATTGCTCCATCGGAGGTTCGGGTTACTACTACATTGTAAGAGCCACCCTCCAAAGCACCAATACTGGTTAACATCGTGCTATTGACATAACCATTGGGTCCTGTCCAATCAAAGGTATAGGTGTCAGCAGGCACAATCGGATCTGTTACGATTACGGTTATAGCTCCTGAATTAGCACCATTGCAGGCATTGGTCACCTGAAATGTCAAAGAATACTGTGCTGATGCAGAGAACACCGATAGCATAAGGAAGGCAATTATTATGCTTCGGATATATATGGTCTTTTGATTCATCTTTGCTTGCTCCATCGGTTATCAAATTGGTAATGGACATTTGAGTAAACGACTAGACTTAGGCGGTTTATTCGGGTCGGAAAGGTCAAACACATAGGTGAGAGAAAACTCATGTGCTCCACCAGGACTTACAGTGGTATGGTTGAGGTAATAATCGAAGCTGTAGCCGAAAGTGAAGCCAAACTTGCGTACACCTGCCATCACTGAAATCGCGTTGTTGTCATTTTCGCCGGTAGGTACATTGCGGTAGAAAATACCCAGCATCACTGGGTCGATCATGGCATAAAGGCCAACGTCGATCTGGGTAAAGTCTCCCTGCGTGACGAGGCTCACACTAGGCATAATGCTCCGCTCTGGTGCGTTGCGCGATCTTCTTTGTCTGCCATACCCCCTACCGGAAATATCAAAGCGGTATCCTCCATGAACCGAAACTCTGCGCTGAAGAATCTCCTGCCCTTCAGCCAGGAATGAAATATTGTTTTCGAGTAGGTTATGCGCTGCTACACCCACCCAATAGTTTTCACCAAACACAAGCGTACCGAATGCGACATCAAGGAAATTGACTTTGTTGCCATCAAAGTTCTCGGCCGTTTGACCCACCAAATTGCCCTGACCGTCGAGCTGATCGGCAAAGAGGATGTCTCCGAAGTTGATCCGATTGGTCGTATATGAAAACTGCAGCGCCGGTTTGATGGCCAGCCAATCGCTGACCTGGAAATCATAGCTGATTGGAATCGCCAGGGTAGTCGAGTTATATCCAGAGAACTCATCCTTGTCGTCAAGAATGAGCAGGCCAGTGTTGATTTGATAATCCACAAAATTGTAGTCCACAAAAGCAGAAAGTGTAGTGTAGTTGGACTGAGAGCTAGTACCCTGAATCCTATAGTTGAGACCTGCGCGCCCAACATCAGAGGCACCTGTAAAGGCTGGGTTGAGATAAAGTGGAGCCTGGTAAAACTGAGAGAACCTGATATCCTGGGCATGGGACAAAAGCGAACTACCAGTAAAGATCAGAGCGCATAAGAGGCTCCTTACCTTAGAGGTTGTGAACATGACGGGTCGTTTATTTTTTACAAGCTGAATACAGAGCGTTCTTTGAAGAACGACTTATTCCTTCAAAATACCTACTAAAATTACAATTTTTTCATACATTAATTCAATAATCAACATCTATGATTATCAGATTAGTCCGTATTTTCATTCGTCTTATGCCGTATGGTGTATCATCTGAATGATTCTCACAAAACGGTGCGCAACTACCAACTCTGTTCAGAGAGTTTTGAAAGCTAGCTTATGGCCCTTTGAGCCAATGTCAATTAATAAGTTAGTCAGCTTGAATTAGAATGGAAAGCAAGTGCAGCGATTGTTAAGATATCTTAACCTGAGTTGAGTCCCAATGCGCTCAAAATATGCTGAGATACAATTGATTGATATTTCGACTGGCTACTATGACAGCTGGTTTTAGACAGGTTGTCATGTTGAGGTTCTCGAAACAGTTCAATTGAAGTAGGCACTTAATCAATAATAGCTTCGTGGCAAATCTGCTCTTAGAAGTCATTCCCGAAGGGAATCTATGAGCCAATCTTCTGCAACCTGCATCATAGACTCCCTTCGGGAGTGACAGCAACGGTTGGTAATGCTGTCAGAATCGAAATTTGGGACATTTACTAACTGCCTACTTCAATAGTTCAATTCAGCTATGGAGGCACAAATCAATTGTATCTCAGCATATTACACAATTATATGAACCAGGGATATCTTAACGAACAAGTGTCGATCACTTAATTTCTTTCTCGTCTCTGGCATTGACAAAAACAATGTTGCCGACTTCATCATAGCCATGGAAGATTTTCTCTCCGAGTTGTTTCACAACTTCACTCTGGAAGCCGATAATCGTCATGTCTGCCGAGGAAGAAACGTCATTGATGATCTGTTTTTTACTACGCTCTCCGGTCTTGGGTATCGTCTCGATGTTATTGGCCGAAATAGGTAGACGACCTTCTTTGGCAAGCTGAAGGAGCTTTTGCCGCTGCTCTTCCATACTTTCCTCGGGATAGATAGCAAAGATCTTGATTTCGGCCCTTTGCCAGTCGGGATGCCCCATGATAATGAAGCCCATGAGAATCATCAGGTTCGCATTTTCATAATCATTTTGAGTGATCCAGATATGGATTTCAC
The DNA here is from genome assembly GCA_965229505.1 of Cyclobacteriaceae bacterium. Classification (GTDB taxonomy): domain Bacteria; phylum Bacteroidota; class Bacteroidia; order Cytophagales; family Cyclobacteriaceae; genus UBA6059. The sequence goes on along the minus strand of OZ245881.1, from coordinate 1,160,291 downwards.
GGTGGTAACCAAATCCCTTTTCCGAGGTACCGAGGACGCAGATATCGAAATCAGCTGATCGAACCAATGGGATATTATCGATAATGTGTCTTGTTCGATCCTCACCCATTTTTGAAAACTCGAATAAAAACATGTTTCCATCCTTACCAGAAATACTGGGCAGTTGGAGTGATTGGGCAATTGCGGTAGTATAGGAGGGTGAGACCATCGTGTCGAGATAGACATTGCTCTTGACGCCACCGGCCATTTTGATGAGTTCGTGGAGATCATGCTTGGCCTGCATATTGGTCTCGCGTGACAGATATCCATCGATGAGATAGATGTAGGTGCCGAACCCATAGCGGTGGCTCATCCACCTGAGCAAATCAAAGTCCCCGGTCCGCTTGAAGGCATTTTTAGAAATACAGATGACCGAAGGCCGCCAATCCTGATCGTCTTTGTCAGCTTTCTGTAAAAAGACCTGCATGGTTCGCGCTAGCTGGAAAATCACCCCCTGGAAGATCTTAGCCATCCCCTGCCTGTCCTCATTGACTCGTGTGATGATGAGATAGATCACTACCATGATGCTCAATGAGCCGAAGGCGTAAGGACCATTCATTGAAAACATGAGGTAAAAACACATGATCGCGCCGACCAGCGAAAAATACCACTTGGACTTAAAGGCCGGTCGATAGGACGGATCTGCGGCAAAATGATGTAGAAATGAGATTAGGCAGATGGCTCCATAGGTTACCATGAAAAACATGGAGATTACTTCGGCTACAAAATCGACATTACCAATGGCGACAAAGACCAGAGCAAGTACGGCTGTCACTAGCACTCCATTGATAGGCTCTCTATTTTTTCCCGACTCTTTGCTCAGCCAGGTGTTGATGCTTGGGATGCCAAAAACCCTATCGCTGGCGAGCGCTTGCAGCGTGCGGGGTGCGACCATGATGGAGCCCAGGGCGGAGGAGAGTGTGGCACTGATGAGGCCAATCAAAATGATAGGTCCCCATGAAGCGATATTGGCCATGATCAGCTGATTTTCGGCCAGGTCTGATGGACTGGCTGCCACATTGAGCTTGAATGCCGCCAATATGTAGATCAGCATTCCTGCTAAGGTGGCCACAATGGTGCCGGTAGGAATCGACTTCTTCGGATCTTTCAAGTCACCTGACAGCCCGACCCCTGCTGCCATACCCGTGAATGCCGGAAAGATGATTGCAAAAACGTAGAAGAAATTATCGCCCTCTGGAATCTTGGTTAGAAAGTCAGTTGTGTGACTTGCCTCATACTCTGTACTGCCGGCAAAGAACATAATAAGCGACACGAAAAGTATAGCCACCACGCCGTAAAGGGCCTTGACGCCAATATCTGCGCCCTTAGTCAGCATCAGTATACATATGAATAATGTCAACGGAATACTGACAAACCTCTTGTCATAAATCTGGAGGTCAAACTGAGCATTCAGAAAGTCAAAGACAGGCGTAAAAGCCTCCGCACAGGCGATGATATAGAACGACACGCTAATGGCCTGTGATAGGTAAAGTGTCACCCCTATAGCCGCACCGATATTGATTCCAAAAGATCGCGAGATGATATAGTAGACACCCCCACCTTCCACCTTTTGGTTGGTCGCGATCTCTGCTACCGCCAATGCTGTGGGAAGCGTGACCAGGTGTCCGATGGCGATAATACCCAGGGTCCCCAGCAGTCCGACATGACCCACTGCATAGCCAAACCTCAAAAAGAGCACTGCTCCCAGGATCGTGGAGATGGTGGTCATGAATACCGGTAGTGTACCGAAATTAGCCTTGGAGGATGTGGGAGCTGGTATTTTCATTTAGCGGACTAAATATACCCATAAGCCAAGATCAATCTCGAAGTTTTATGAAATGCCTTGAGTGGATTGCGATATTTTGTTCTTACACCAAAAGTTATCAGATTGTCACGACCAACTAACTTAACCCCTTCACTATGAAAGGCAATTTGCTCTACTTCTCCATAGTTGCCGCGCTGGCAGGATTTCTGTTTGGCTTTGATACGATCGTGATCAATGGAGCCGAGCAAGATCTCCAGGCAATGTGGAAGGATTACACGCTCTTCGGAAATAATGACGCATTTCACGGTTGGATCGTGGTGGCCTCAGCGCTGTGGGGTACGGTGATAGGAGCGATGTTTGGAGGTATCCCAAATGACAAAATTGGTCGCCGAAGCACCTTAATCTTAATTGGTATACTTTACACGATTTCGGCTGTAGGGTCAGCCATGGTAAGTGATCCATGGACATTTGTGTTTTTCAGATTTTTGGGTGGATTAGGTGTGGGGGCTTCTACGATAGCTGCACCTGCGTTTGTATCAGAGATAGCCCCGGCGGAGAAACGCGGACAACTGGTGGCGCTTTATCAGCTCAATATTGTCTTTGGCATTTTGGTAGCCTTCGTCTCCAATTATCTAATAGGAACGTTCATTACCATCGACTCCTGGCGGTGGATGATAGGAGTGGAGGCTATACCCGCGCTTATATATACGCTCTTAGTTACCAAAGTACCCGAAAGCCCGAGATGGCTCATTGTCAAGCGTGGGAATATCGAAGCGGCGCGCAGAGTGTTTGCCCTGATTTGCTCACCCGAAGAGGCGGAAAGACAAATTAGTTTGGTGCAAGATCAATCAAACAACGAGCCTCAAAAGAAGGAATGGCTTTTCACACGAAAGTATAAGGTACCATTGATGCTGGCATTTTCCATCTCGTTCTTCAATCAGTTCAGCGGTATCAATGCTTTGCTCTATTACGCCACCAGAATCTTTGAAGCTGCGGGATTGGAAGGTCAGGCGGGATTGTTGAGCTCTGTCGGGCTGGGTGTTGCCAATCTGATTTTTACCATTTTGGGAGTTGTGCTTATCGACCGCCTTGGTCGCAGGCAACTCATGTACATTGGTTCGGTAGGTTACATCATTACGTTAGCTACAGCATCACTTGCCTTCACTTACGGATGGAGCGGGGTGGTGCCCGTCGCACTTTTTCTTTTTATAGGAGCCCATGCCGTTGGTCAGGGGGCTGTGATTTGGGTTTTTATCTCAGAGATATTCCCCAACAATATTCGCTCTGCCGGACAATCCTTTGGCACTTCTGTTCACTGGTGGTTGGCCGCCATTATCCCGGCCATGATGCCTATGTTGATGAACCCTGACTTTCTTGGGCCAGCAGCCGTGTTTGCTATTTTCGCAGGTTTTATGGTGATACAGCTAGCTTTTGTGGCTTTTGTGATGCCAGAAACTAAAGGAGTCTCACTGGAAGACCTACAGGCCAGATTGGTCAAGCAGGACTAGTCTGAGAGCAGCAGCGGTCTCTGAATCGCAAGATTATTCGGATACGAACACATCTTGTTGTCAAGGGTCTCTATCATCACATAGAACAGTGTGATATCGGAGATTTTACCTTCTATTGAGTTGTCACCGTCGACGATCTTGACCTTCTGACCAATCCTGTAGGGGAAAAAGAAAAAGATAATAATAGAAGCCGTGAGGTTGCTGAGTATTGACCAGGTCGCGAATAACGCTACACCTACTACCGTAAAAATGGAAGCGAAGTAAACTGACAAACCCTTGAGGGAAATCTCCCATGCGGCTCCCAGCACTGTCAGAAAGAGTAGGATCAATAATATATTGGAAAGCTTGATAATGTAGACCTGTCTGTCATCTGGCACTTCGCGGTTGCGCGAATGACGCTTAATCAGCCTAAGCATAATAGAGCGTATCAACACGAAGAGCACTGTTACCCCAAGAGTAACGAGTACCGACCTCATGTTTTCTTCAAAAAAATTGACCCAGATTTCAGGTTGGTACATACTACAGATTCATTTAGTCAGCCAAATTACGCACTGGACAGCAAAATTCAATAGACCTGAGGCTTTGATAATGTAAAATCAGCCTGAGAATTTTGCTTCCTGAGATTATCAAATCCTACTCTGATAAGTGTAGAGCTGATAGTACCGACCTTCTTTAGCTATTAACTCATCATGAGTACCCCTTTCGGCAATTCTGCCGTCCTCTATCACCAATATCTGGTCAGCTTTTCGGATGGTGCTGAGCCTGTGGGCGATCACAAAAGTGGTGCGGTTCTCCATGAGACTTTGCAAACTTTTCTGGATGAAGGTCTCACTCTCCGTATCCAGGTTGGATGTGGCCTCATCCAGAATCAGGATTTTCGGATTGGCCAATAATGCTCTGGCGATGGAGATCCGCTGACGCTGACCGCCTGATAGCTTGACACCTCTTTCTCCAATGACCGTATCCAGGCCTTCGTCAAACCTATCGGAAAATTCATTGACGTACGCACCCTTTACCGCATCGACAATTTGCTCCTCAGAAGCATTTTGTCGGGCAAAAGCAATATTCTCACGAATAGTACCCTCAAATAAAAAGTCGTCCTGAAGCACGACTGCCAAATGAGAACGGAAGCTGGCCAGGTTGATCTTGGACACATCCTGCCCATCGATCGTGATGCTGCCACTTTTTGGATTGAGGAAGGTGGCTGCCAGCCCAGCAATAGTGGTCTTACCTGAGCCACTCGATCCAACAAGTGCAGTGACACTACCCGCAGGTGCATCAAACGAAATACCATGTAGCACCTCTTTGGTTTCTTCATAGCTGAATGACACATCATTGAAAATGATGTCACCCTTGACGTTAGTAAGTTTGACCGAGCGAGCTGTAGGATCGTCTTCCTCTGTCATATTCATTAGCTCCTGCGTGCGATCAAGACCTGCCATAGCTTCAGTCAGCTGACTACCGATATTGCTCATTTGCACGATAGGGGCTATTAGGAACCCCAGGAATAATGTAAAAGAGACAAAGTCGCCGTAGGTCATGGTATTGTTCATGATGAAATAGCCTCCGATACCCATAATACCGGCTGACGCGAGTCCAAGCAAGAAGGTAGCTGAGCTGGTGACGAGCGCTGTGGCGGTAAGGCTGTCCTTTACATTGAGGTAGAGCCGCTCGACTCCTTTTTCGAAAGTGGCATTCTCCTGCTCCTCGGCGTTGAAACCCTTGATGACGCGTACACCGTTCAGGGTTTCCGTTAGGCGACCAGTCACCTCAGCATTGATCTCGCCACGCTTGCGGAAGATCGGTCGGATATAGCCAAATGCCTTCAAGGCGACTAGCGCAAAGACAATTACCGGAACAAGTACAAATACTGTCATGGTAGCATTGATCTTGATCAAGATGACCAGTGATAGGATGGAGGTCAGGCTACCGCCAATGAGCTGAACCAGGCCAGTACCTACCAGGTTGCGGACGCCTTCCACGTCTGTCATGACCCTGGAGACCAAAGCACCGGACTTTTGATTGTCGAAAAAGCCGATAGGCAGTTTGAGCAGTTTCTTTTGCACCTGAGCACGTAGTATGGAGATCAGGTGCTGCGCTTCCACGCTGAGGAGTCTTGTGAGAGAAAAGGAGGTTATGGCCTGGATAAGTATCGAGGCGCACACTACGCCAAGTAGCATCAGCAGTGCGTCCATATCATTCGATGGGATCACATCATCAATCAGGCGCTTACTCTCATAGGGTAGCACAAGGCCCGATAAGCTTCTGAAGATAATCAGGACCAGGCCAATGAGGACTATTTTCTTTCTCGGCCAGATGAATTCTCTGAAAGCCCAGGCAAAGGATACTTTTTCTCTCGTCATAACCCCTTGTTGACGAATACCGCGCCAGTATATTTTACTGACAGAACGACAGACAAATAATTGATAATGGACGATTTGAGAATTGAAAAGAAGAGGCTCATTCCCCGGTCGTCTGTGGTGGATAGGCCTTCAAAAACCTTAAATGGCTAATTGATCAAGCATAGTCTGTACCCTGGATCGCTTTTGTGATCACATCGGCAGAATGAAGGAAAGCTGTTTTTTCACTTTCGTCCATCGTCACTTCGAGGACTTCTTCCACACCATTTTCGCTTACCAATGAGGGCAGGGAGATGGCCAGGTCGGACAACCCAAATGGGCCATTGAGTGCCGTAGAAAGTGTAATCACTCTTCGCTCACCCCGGAGTATCCACTTTAGCAGCGTGGCAGTGACCAGTCCAATCGCATGGTTCGTCGCGCCCTTTTTCTTGATGATATCGTAAGCAGCCCGCTTCACCTTTTCAGCAATTTCGGACTCATAGCTTTGCTCCCAGCCCTTCCATTCTCTGAGTGACATGCCACCGATATTGGCCTCTGACCAGAGTACTACTTCAGAGTCGCCGTGCTCACCGATCACCTTGGCATGGACACTGCGAGGGTCTACATTGAGTCGGCGACCGACCATTTCTCTAAGTCGCGCTGTATCCAGAAAAGTACCTGTGCCTATCACCCGACCCGATGGAAGCCCGGTGAACTTTTGATAGAAGTAGGTGAGGATATCCACCGGGTTGGCGACTATGACCAACATCCCCTTGTAGCCGGCCAGCTGATTTGAGATGTCCCGGGCGATCTTGATATTGTCGTTGAGCAGATCGAGTCGCGACTCGGTAGGACTTCCTCCCCTGCCTGCAGTGATGACTATGGCATTGCAGTGCATCATCTCAGGGATATCGACCGCTTTCACGTTAGTGGAAGGAAAAAAAGAGGAGCCATGGTTGAAGTCCATGGCCTCTCCCTTTGCCAGCCAGACCTGGTCGGGCATCATTGAGCAGCAGCTCCTGACATATGCCTCGGTGCAGGACGGATATGGCCACACTCGAGCCTACCCATCCAAGACCTATGATGCCTATTGAGATCATTTATGTCTTTTACCTACCAGAATATTCTAACCTACTTGCCGTCAAACATGCGCACATGATCGTCGACCCCTGTCATCTGCCAGTGTCCTAGCGAAATGGGAATGCAACCAATGGAATTGAGATCATCAAAGAAGTTCTTCAGTTTGAATTCCTCGCCCTTGTTCTCTTTAACCTGGGCATACTCTGCCATGGCACTTTCGAGTAAGTACTTACCAGTAATATAGCTACTACCGTAACCTGGCTGACGCATGTAGAGATGCTGCTCAAAAAGAAGGAGTTCTTTTTCAGTCTTCATCCAGCCGCGAGGTGTCCACTCAGAGTGAATACCACCGGCCTCTTCCATGGTCATCTCATTCGCATGTGCGTAAAGAGAGCCTAATCCTCTCGCCGCACGCTGGGCGACCATGATGTAGACGATCTCTCTTGCTCTGGGACTGTCTTCATAGAGCCCCGCATGCATGAAAATTTCCTCCACCGCTGTGGCTGTTCCTTCATTTCTGGAGTCATAAATATTATAAAGCACCGGACCTTTGCGGATAGGGCTGCTGTGGGGCTCATTGTCCATTCGCGCTAGCTCAAACCAATGATAGAAATGTGAGTACAAAGGACGAGGGTCATAATGCTCACCGATGAGAAAGAAGTTGCGTCTTTCCTTCGGTACGTAACTTCCCAGATGCTCCCTTAGGGCAGGATCCCAGTAATCTTTTACGGTCACAATATCCTGATCTTCCAAAAAGCTCATAAGACTGACAGCCGCCTTCTCGGCCATGGCATTATATTCCTCGGGAGAACTGGCATCTTTTAGCTCAGGTAGGTTGCGATTGCGATGCTCTTCCAGCTTGAGTGACGACCATGCTCTTGCTAACTCACGCTTGAGGATCATCACCTCATCTTCCCATGTCAGCGGCACGAGGTGGACGTTCTGCAAATACCAGGTGTAGTTGTCTTTGCCGATACCGGATGGACCGGTCTTATTCTTAGCTTCTGCCTCGAGCCATACCACTAGATTTTCGGTAGACGCGACGGCAGCATCTACAGCCGCCTTGATCTTTTTATCCTTATCGATTCCGGGCTTGTCAAGTATGGTCTTCAAGTCTTTGCTCTGAGTGCGAATGTCTCGGATGCCTGCTGTGAATAGCTCTTTGGCATTGCCATCCTTAAGGTTGAGTTTAGCTTGCTCATTGAGAGGAGGGATCACTGCCAGATCGCCGAGTAGGCGCTCGCGCTCTTCCTTGCTGAGTGGGAACTCATACGTCCATATCTCAGTGGTCATGTGATGGGTAGGACCCTCATGTGCAGGCACGTCGCTTCGACTCATCCACATCGACTTATAATAAGCTGGATCGCGTACCCAGGGCTTCAGGATGTTGTGGTTGAAGTCGTAACCGTTCATCTCAGCCCAGACCACATACCAGTCGACCTGCTTGTCTACAGGCCAGCCCGCTGTGTCCAGGTCATTGAGCTTTGCTTGTAGTTTTTTGAACTCCGGCCATCTTTTGTCGAAAGTTTCGGCCGTGTAGTCCGGGGCACCTTCTCTGAGCGGCGGCTTCTCAAATGCCCGCCATTCGTTGAATAGCGACACAAGTTCGGAGTAGTCAGACTGAGCGATTGCGAGCTCGCTGCTTACCAGCAACATCAATGCTCCCAGTAGTAGTGATTTTAGATGATGTATCATAGGTCTTAGATTATTGTTGATCATATTCAGATAGGCTAAAGATAAGGTCAAAAGCTGGGATAGGCAGAAGGATTGGGTTGAATGGTCATGATGAAACTCTAAAAACCAATTCGGTGAGACATAAAAAAACCCTGACAAATCTGTCAGGGTTTTGCTTGCAGAGGTGGAGGGATTCGAACCCCCGGTACCTCGCGGTACAACGGTTTTCAAGACCGCCGCATTCGACCACTCTGCCACACCTCTAGTCAATAAAAAACCATTCTTGCGAATGGGAATGCAAATGTAGATGAATTCTCGATTTTGGCAAGTGGCTAGCTGTTTTTTTGGGCCGATTTTGATTGCTCAAGTCGAGCGGCCAGGTCTGCACTGGCATTCCATTCAAAACCCATCAGCAGTACCGCCGAGAGCATGTACAGCCATACCATCAGTACGATCAGCACTCCAATCGAACCATACACCTTATTGTAGGTGGCGAAGTTGTTGATGTAAATAGCAAAACCAAATGAGAGCGCCACACAAATCGCTGCGGCCATAAATGATCCAGAAGAAAAGAATCTCCAGCGATCATGAATGGCTGGTGCCAGATAGTAAATGAGGGAGATGGCCAAAAAGAAGGTCACCAGCACTATGACTAACCTCACAAGTAGTAGCGTATAGTAAAGCAGGTCTACGGTCAGCATCCCAAAGCTGAACAACCAATCAATCACAAACTGCCCTACGACCAAGAGGACTAGTGCCAGTAGCAAGACGAAAGCCAGCATGATGGTAATACCAGTGGCAATGAGTCGGGTGGTCAGGAAACTTCTTTTCTCCTTCGTTTTGTAGCAGCTATTAAATGCGCGCATTAAGGTATTCACGCCATTGGTGGCAAGGAAAAGGGCAAATAGCACTCCGAACGAGAGTAACCCCCCTCGCTTGATAGCAATGATGTCCTCGATAGTGCCTGCTGTCACGTCGTACATTCTTTCCGGTAGGGTAACCTTCAGAAAGTCCATAATCTGGACTGTATCGACCTCTGGGATGATAGCATGGATGAAAGGAATGAGCGTAAAAAGGAAGATAATCGATGGAAAGATGGCCAGAGTGAAGCTAAACGCAACTGCATTGGCTTTTTCGAATATCTGATCCTGACCGAGCTTATCAATAAACACGTTGATGGTTGAGTATAGCGTAGCGTCTCCTCGTCTGACTCTAATACTTTTTAAATAAGTAAGAAATTTCTGATAAGAGGTGCTGAATAGCAGATGCCGGTGGAGATCAATCCTTTTCACTAAAAAACGGAATCAGTAGATCATGCATAACCTGTGGAAGTCGAACGGGGCGACCATTTTCCATCTTCATAAAGACCAGCGTAGTAGTACCCTCATTGATCATTTTTCCTGACTCGTTGAATATCTCGTAATAAAACTTGATACGAGCCGTGGGCATCTCAGGAATTTTTACCCTAAGTGTCAGGAGCTCATCGTACTTTCCGGGAGAATGATACTTGATATTCATGTCCAGCACAGGCATGCCTATGCCTATGTCCTCAAGGTTCTTATACGGAAACCCCAATTTGCGAAAGGCCTCAACCCTGGCTACCTCATAGTACATGGGGTAGTTGCCATAATAGACATAGCCCATCTGGTCTGTTTCGGCATATCGCACGCGCACTTGTGTCTCGCTTGTAAACATCGTTATCTATATAGTCCGGCACGGTTGAGGGCTGCCTGGTATTTTTCAGCATTCCTCAAGTGATCACGCAGGTTGGTAGCAAAATTGTGGTAGCCCGAAAAATCTTCCCTAGCGCACATATAAAGATACCTGTGCTCCTCATAATTCAAAACAGCATCGATGTAATTCGGCTGTGGCATATTGATGGGCCCTGGTGGCAGGCCGCTGTACATGTAGGTATTGTAGGGAGAGTCTATCTCCTTGTGGACGTTGAGCACGCGCTTGATGGTAAAGTCCTGTGCGGCGTAGACAAGTGTGGGGTCAGCCTGCAGAGCAATATTTCGATTGAGCCTATTGAGGTATAACCCCGCTACTGTGGCGGCCTCATCATACTGCTGAGTCTCGGCCTGTACTATAGAAGCCAGCGTGCTCACCTCCAGTGGGGTCAACCCTAAAGCTTCAGCCTTTTGCTTCCTCTGCTCAGACCAAAAACGCGTATGCTCATCCTTCATTTTCTTGAGCAGAGCCTCCGCACTAATGGTCCAGTAGACCTCATAGGTATTGGGGATGAACATGGAAATGATCGTCTCTTTTGTAAATCCCAGGGCCTGAACTATCGAGTCATTTTCAATTAACCGGCGGAAGTCCTCGGGATCAACACCTGTGTTGTCGGTGATTTTTTCCGGCAGTTCTTCCAAGAGACGGACATTGTTGAACGTAATGTTGACAGGAGTCTGATCCCCGGACCTAAGCCTGCGCACGACGAGTATATTGGGCATGTCCTTCTTAATGGTGTATACGCCCGGCTTCACCGCCTCATCGTAGTTCATCAATTTGGCCAGCAGGCTGAATGCGACCAGGTCGTTGACGATACCCCTATCGTAAAACATGTTTTGTACATCTTTGAAAGTCGCACCTCTCGGGATGAGGATATCTATGTCTTCTTTTTCCTGCTGGAAATTAGGTGTGTAAATGACCTGATAAAAATAGAAAACGAATGAGGACAACATGGTAGAAAACACCACAATGACCAAAACAAGCCAATTTTTTTTTCGCATAGTCACGCAAAACTAATAAATTGATTGGTACCCCAATTGATGTAATTTTGATACACTAATGAAGGCAGAGTTAATCAAATTGTTTCCGGAAAATCCAGAGGAAAAAAAGATCCGACATATCGCGAATGTACTTCGAGACGGAGGTGTCATTATCTATCCGACCGACACGGTATATGGGTTGGGCTGTGATATCTTCAATCCGAAAGCGATTGACCGGGTGCTTCAGATCAAAGGGCTGAAAGGAAAGAAGAGCGAGCTAAGTTTCATATGCTACGACCTCAGTCACATCTCCGAGTATGTGAAGAGCCTCAACAACACCACTTTCAAGTTGATGAAGAAAGCCTTGCCGGGACCTTTTACCTTCATCCTAAAGTCGAGTAGTAAAGTCCCCAAGATCCTCAATGCCAGCAAGAAGACGGTCGGTATCAGGGTGCCTGACAACAACATACCCCGAGCTATTGTGAAGGCCCTGGGCAATCCGATCATTACTACATCCATCAAAGATGATGACGAGGTGGTCGAGTATTCGACGGATCCTTCTTTGATCTATGAGAAATTTGAGCAGCAGGTAGATGTGATCATCGATGGAGGCTTTGGCAACCTCTCCCCGAGCACGGTAGTGGACTGTACAGACGATTATGAAATCACTGTAGTGCGTGAGGGCAAGGGCGATCTCTCGGAGTACTTATAACCTATCGGGAATTGAAATCGATCGTTGTTGAAAGTCAGTATCTACCTGGCATAGCTTACTTTTCCCTATTGGCAAGTGCCAATACGATCATTATCGATGGCCATGAAAACTATGTGCGACAGACCTACCGGAATAGGGCCGAGATCCTTGGATCGAATGGGATCATTAACCTGACGGTCCCTGTAGAGCGAGGTAGGAGCAAGCAGCTGATGAAAGAGACATTGATAGACAATACCTCCAATTGGCAGAAGATTCACTGGCGGAGTATTCAATCTTCGTATGGCAAGTCGCCCTTCTTTGAGTATTATGCAGATCAATTGGTTTCCTACTATGAAAGGGAGTACAGATACCTCGTGGATCTTAATCATGACTTATTGTCATGCTTGCTCAAAGTGGTAGACTTGGATGTGCCGAGGAGCTACTCAAAACAATACGTTGAAACAGAAAGTGTTGATATCCAAGACTATAGATCTATTATCAACCCCAAAAGCAAGAATGCCTATTTGGAAAAACTATCTAATCATGCATATCCTCAGGTCTTTGGCAGTAAATTTGTCAAAGGTATGAGCCTGATTGATATGCTGTTTTGCGAAGGTCCCAACACAGGCTCGATGATCAGGAAAATGGCCATGATGTGGCATTGAACAAATCCTGAATAATCTACGTTTTACAGAAGTTAATTGGAGTAGGGGGTGGATTATCACTTACGAAAAATATATTTTTACTTAAGACAATCACGTCCATCATATGGAAGCTAAATTTTCAAATAGAGTAAAAGAAGTGATATCGCTAAGTAGGGAAGAAGCGCTACGACTTGGCCATGATTACATTGGCACGGAGCATCTACTACTTGGAATGATCAGAGAAGGAGAAGGAGTGGCCGTGGGTTTACTCAAAAAGCTAGGTGTATCACTTGACGAGTTGCGTGCAGCAATAGAGCAGGCCACTAAAGGCACTGCGACCAGCAATGTCAAGAACCTTGCTAATATCCCTCTAACCAGACAGTCTGAGAAGGTGCTGAAAATCACCTATTTAGAGGCAAAAATATTCAAAAGTCAATTGATTGGTACTGAGCATTTGCTGCTATCCATACTAAGGGATGAAGACAATATCGCGACACAGATATTAGAGAAGTTTGATGTCACCTACGATGTGGTCAAGGAGTTGCTGGAGTATCAAACAGATAACCCACTGGCTTCCTCGGATACAGATGAAGGAGATGAGGATAGCTCCAGGATCTTTGGTGGTGGCGGTTCGTCCGGAGGATCATCAAGCAGAGGAGACTCAGGGTCTAAGTCTACCGAGAAGTCTCGTACGCCCGTCCTTGACAACTTCGGTCGCGACCTGACTAAGATGGCTGAGGATGATAAGCTCGATCCGATTGTCGGTAGAGAAAAAGAAATAGAGCGCGTAGCTCAGATCCTAAGCCGAAGAAAGAAGAACAATCCAATATTGATAGGTGAGCCTGGTGTTGGTAAGACAGCCATCGCTGAAGGACTTGCATTGCGCATCATCCAAAAAAAGGTATCCAGAATCCTCTTTAACAAAAGGGTGGTGACGCTTGATCTTGCTTCACTAGTTGCCGGAACAAAGTACCGTGGGCAGTTTGAAGAGCGGATGAAAGCGGTAATGAATGAAATAGAGAAGACCCCAGAGGTTATTCTTTTCATTGATGAGCTTCATACTATAGTAGGTGCTGGAGGTGCTTCTGGTTCATTGGATGCTTCTAATATGTTCAAGCCTGCCTTAGCCAGGGGAGAAATACAATGTATTGGTGCTACTACACTAGACGAGTATCGTCAGTACATAGAAAAGGATGGTGCTTTGGCACGTAGGTTCCAGATGGTAATGGTGGATGCCACTACACCAGAAGAGACCCTACAGATTCTTGATAACATAAAGGATAAGTATGAAAATCACCATCACGTGAATTATACGCCTGAGGCGCTTGATGCTTGTGTTACCCTTTCCGATAGGTACATCAGCGACAGACATTTGCCTGATAAGGCGATAGATGTCCTCGATGAGGCGGGAGCCAGAGTCCACATCAACAATATCTATGTGCCGGATGATATCGTCAGCCTTGAAGAGCAGATCGAAGAGGTGAAGAAGGAGAAGAATCAGGTAGTGAAAAGCCAGAAATACGAAGAGGCCGCTCAGCTACGTGATAAGGAGAAGAAACTCATCGAGCAACTGGAGATAGCCAAGGCGAAATGGGAAGAGGAGACGAAGACCAAACGATATACGGTAGAGGAAGATAATGTGGCGGATGTGATCGCGATGATGACAGGCATACCAGCCAACAGAATCGCTCAGAAAGAAAGTATAAAGCTACTCGGCATGGATGCTGAGCTAGACGATAAAGTCATTGGCCAAAAGGATGCGATCAAAAAGTTGGTCAAAGCAATACAGCGCACACGCGTTGGTCTAAAGGATCCTAAAAAGCCAATCGGCTCATTTGTATTCTTAGGCCCTACTGGCGTAGGTAAGACGGAGCTAGCCAAGGTATTGTCAACCTATCTTTTTGATAAGGAGGATAGCCTGATTCGCATTGACATGTCGGAGTACATGGAGAAATTCTCCGTGAGTAGACTCGTGGGAGCGCCTCCCGGCTATGTAGGCTATGAAGAAGGTGGTCAGCTTACTGAGAAGGTGCGCAGAAAGCCTTATAGCGTGGTGCTTCTTGATGAAATTGAGAAGGCACACCCGGACGTCTTCAACATCTTGCTGCAAGTATTGGATGATGGTATCCTGACTGACGGTCTTGGCAGAAGAGTAGACTTCCGCAATACGATCATCATCATGACCTCTAACATTGGAGTGAGGGATCTCAAAGACTTTGGGGCGGGTATCGGTTTTGCTACGAAGGCAAAGCAGGACAACAATGATGAGGTGATGAGATCAACGATTCAGAATGCGCTGAAGAAGACCTTCAGCCCTGAGTTTTTGAACCGTCTCGATGATGTGATCATATTCAATTCCCTTGAGCGTGAGCATATTCACAAGATCATTGACCTTACTTTGGGTAAGCTGTTTGTCCGTATTTCTGACTTAGGTTACACTGTTGAGTTGACTGAGGCAGCTAAGGATTTCCTAGCGGAAAAAGGTTATGACCCGCAGTATGGCGCGCGCCCGTTGAATAGGGCGATTCAGAAGTACCTGGAAGATCAGGTGGCTGAAGAAATCCTAAAAGGTGATGTGCAGGAAGGGGATGTACTTCTGGCTGATCATGAGAAGGAAGCTGAGCAACTGACCGTGAAGATCAAAAAGAAGAAGAAAAAGAAGGAAGAGAAGAAAGAAGATTAAAATGAAAGGAGGCGAAAGCCTCCTTTTTTGTTGATTAGACTTGCAGAGCAAGAGTCCAACAATCTACATTTTTCTACTCGTCTCTCAGTGAGGTCACCGGATTGGCATTTGCAGCTTTGAAGGTATGATAAGCTGTGGTAATGGCTACCAGTGTTAGCCCAGCACCCAGTGCCACTATAAACGGTATCACCGGTGTGTCAATTCGATAGGAGAAGTTGTCCAACCATAGATTTGCGGATAACCAGGCAAATGGTACCGCAATCAAAAAGCCCATGATGACCAGACCAATGAAGCTTTTGGAAATCAAAACCAGTACTTCAAGCACCGTTGCTCCGAGGACCTTTCTAATTCCGACCTCCTTCATGCGATGTGCTACGACAAACATTACCAAACCATAGCTGCCCAATCCTGCAATCACTATAGCTAAGATTGAGAAATACTTGATCATTGTGCCCAGCCGCTCTTCCGCTATGTAGTTCTGAGCTAGATTGTCATCCAGAAAAGTATACGTGAATGTTTCCTCAGGAAAAAAATCGTTCCATGTGCCCTCGATGGCCTCTATAGTTGGGGACATGTTGCCAGCCTCAATTTTGATCGAGTACGTATTGAATGACGGCACACCAATCTCCATAAATAAAGGGCCGATTTCCTGAGTTAGCGGTAGATAGTTGAAGTCACCCAACACACCGATGATCTTCCCTTCTTTACCTTCTACATTCACATCCTTGCCCAAGGCATCCTCGGCAGTTTCCCCAAGGTTATATTCCTGGACGGCCCTTTCATTGATCATGAACGCCTGCTGATGATCAGTCCCATACTTCGTGGAAAACTCCCGACCGGCAACAACAGAAATATTATAGAGATCGATAAAGTCATAGTCCACAGCGAAAACCGGCGCAATAATCCGATCATCCGCAGTATATCCGTCAGGTATGACATTGCGGTTGACCACACCTGAGCCTGGAGCTCCAGCCGACACGGTGCTACCCGTGACTCCCGGTATGGATCGTAGTGCTTCCTCGAAGGCATTCATGGTGCTTCGCTTCTCTCCATCGATACCTCCAAAAAGGTTATTGAAATTCCGACTTTGAACAGGAACGTTGATCATCAGGTCTTTGTCAAAACCTAACGATCTCTCGTTGACATATTGAAGCTGACTGAAGACGATCATGGCGCCTATTACCAGGAGCGAGGAAACGCTAAATTGCACAACCACAAGTGCCTTTCTCAAAGTCAGCGAGCTAGAGTTAGATGATAATGTCCCCTTCAAGCTTTGGATAGGTGTGATCTGCGTTACCACAAAGGCGGGATAAATACCCGCAGCGACACTTGTGATCAAGATAAGTCCGACATAGGCAATGACGATCCGGGGTTCCAGCAATGACTGAGTCGTTAGCTGCTTATCCAGTAGATCATTGACTAATGGCAGAAAAAGCTGTGCCAAAAAGAAACTTGCGATAGCGGCCACAAGGGTTAGCACAAACGCCTCGCTGAGGAACTGCGCTATGAGTTGCTTTTTTCGTGCACCGAGGACTTTTCGGATGCCTATCTCTTTTGCCCTCTGGATGAATCGGGCTGTGGTAAGATTGATGAAGTTGATGCATGCGATAAGCAATGTCAGCACACCTACCGCAATGAGGATATAAATCATTAGCTGGCTACCTGGAGGCTCTGGTGCTCCCGCGACTACATTATCAAGATGGAAGCTGGGCATGGGCTGGAGCAAAAAGTTTTGCCCGCGCTGCATGTTTTCAGGGATCTTTTCTGCCACGAACTCCGGGAACTTGGCATTGACATTTTCAGGATTTGCATCAGGCTTGAGCAGGACATAAGTGTGTGAATGAGATACCATCCAGTTCATCTGATAGTTCTGCCTAATCGTATTTTGCAGCTGCTCGGGCTCTATATCATACATATTCTGATAAGGAAGCAGCATGTCAAAGTGAAAATGAGAGTTGGGTGGGTAGTCAGCCACGACAGCCGAAACCTGAAATAGATGATCGCCCTCGATGGCCACCTGCTTTCCGATAGGGTTTTCTCCAGGGAAGTATTTTTCCGCCGTAGTTTGATTGAGGATGATGGAGTAGGGCCGATCTAGTGCGTCGGACAATTGACCTTGAATAACTTCGAAGGTTAGCATTTTGAGAAGCGTGGAATCCGCAAAGAATGCATTGGACTCTTCAAACCTGGCATCATCACCAATGCGAATGCTGATCGCCCGATTGAACAATCGGGCTGTTTCCTCCACCTCACTGAAGTAAGTGCGGATGTGATCAGACATTACAGGCGGTATGCTCGCAATATCCAGACTGTTGATCTGGTATTGGACGCGGTAGAGGCGGTCTCTCTTTTCCTGAAAGTTGTCGTAGCTATACTCATCTACTACGAAGAGGAGAATAAGTAAACAGCAAGTAAGGCCACCAGCAAGTCCGGTAATATTGATGACACTGAAGCTGCGGTACTTGACAAGATTGCGAAGGGCGATTTTGAGGATGTTTCTGACCATGGCGAAGGAGTTATGACCAATTGGTCACATTTTTCTACTCTTTCTTACACTCATGCCTCACATTAGTTGATCTGATTGGATGAACGGCAAACTAAGGAAGACGAAATGCAGTGGGTGTTGATAATCGGACGATGAGTATTATGCGCCCTGGTCTAGTAGCTACCGCTGTACTTTCTGATGAACCACTCTGTACTCACTAGAGCAAGAAGTATAAAGAAGATCCATTTGAGGTTGATGAGCGACTCAAAGCTCTCTGTAGAATAGACAATACCTTTTGCTTCCTGCTGGGCAAGGTAGGCAGGTACCGATCGTATTTCTGATAAGTGGAAAAACTGTCCTCCTGTATTTTGGCTTACCGTTCTGAGGAGCTGGTGCTGCGCTGTGAGTGATATGGACTCTAGCTGTAGCTCTTGTACGCTGAGCTCACCCGTGATCGTCTCTCTCTTGTCATCAAGGATAGTATATGCCTCGTATTGATAGATGCCCGGGGATAACTGCCCTACCGTCAATCTGGAGTTTGACTCACTATTGATAAGCGAATACTGGTTGATATTACCGTCCTCATCTTTCAATGAGAGATTGATCTCAAAGCCATATACAGGCTCATAGATATTGTTGTACACCTCAGCTTCGAATATTACCGGTTCGGTATCGAAGTACTCATTTTTCTCCGGGTAGAGCCTAAACTTACGCTTGTCTTCCTTAGTGCTTAGGTATTGTACTGTCTTGGAGATAAACTGGTCGAATACGGCGGTGCTCTCATACTGAGCATACTCCTGAAGCCTCCATTGCCAAAATCCTTCTCCGATGATTACGCCTATCTTTCTGTCCTGGGTATTTCGAACCATCATAAGCGGTTTGGTCGTTTCGATGCTTCCTACCTTTTGATAGAAAAGCACTTCCGTCTCTGGATGGACTGAAAACTCACCATAGGGAACAGTGATCGGCGGATAGCCGTTGAGTACGCTCTGGTTTTCCTGATCGAAGGTGAAATAGGAGAAATCCTCATTGTAAGAAGGAGAGACTTTGTCACGCTGACCAGCCTTTGCTTCAAACTGAGCCAGGTCAAAAGTCTCATTATAGGCTTTGAAATTGGATCGGTTTCCGAGCACTACCAGCAACGAAGCATTGTACTGAAGCACCTGATCAAATATGGGTTTGAGGAGATTGAAGCGATCAAAGGCCTCATTGATAATAATGAGATCATATTGATCCACTTCATACTCATTTACTCCCGGTATGTACTGGGTGATCTCATAGTTCTCGTTTTTACTTAAGGCTGCAGTGATGGCTTTCATGTCCGGGTGTGGAGCAAAGCCAATCATCAAAATCTTCTCTTTACCATCAATGATCTCCAGGTATGCGTCCTGAGTATTGTTCGCGGCGGTTAATTCATCTGCTACCTCGTCTACGACGACCTGATAACGCTGAAAACCAGCCGTATTAGCCTCCAGATTAAACTCGGTGCTGAAAACAGTATTGTCGCTGCTAAGCTCAACTGTTTCGGTAGCCAGGAGTTGTCCATTTTGAAGAATAGAAATAGAGGTAGACTCACTAAGAATCCCATCATTTTGTACCTCCACTACCAGTGGGAATTTATTTCCCAGGTAAGCAATCTTATTATAATAGAGGTTCTTGATCTTAACGTCTCTTTTTGGAATAGTATCTCCCAGTCCTACCGTATGAATTGGGAAGGCATAGTTCCGGTACTGGGGTGACAGTCCTTGATTGAATATGCCATCCGAGGCAAGTACAACACCGGCCAGGTTTCGCCCTTCATAGTCACTTTGGATGCTTCTGAGTATTCCTGAGAGATGCGTTGACTTGCTGTCAAACTTGAGGCTGTCAAACTCATTTGGCGCTAGCCTACCGTCAAAAGTGTAGACATCTACCTGTGTAGTACTTTGGTCAATCCCTGAGATCAAGGAAGATAGCTCAGTTTTGAGTAGCTCTGGGTCTTCATCAACACCGAGTACCGATGCGCTATTGTCGACCGCTATCACAACAATGGGGTCCTCAATCTGACTGATGATCTGCTTGAGTAGCGGATTGATCAGAAAAAATGCCAGTAAGGCCACAAAGAAGCCTCTGAGTGCGGCAAGGATTTTATGGGTAGTGTTGCTCCACGGCCCCTTCTTTTGATAGAGTAGCCATGCATAGCCTGCACCTAGTATGATGCTTGGTAATATCCACCAAGGTGACTCCTCAAAGATGAGTTGAAGTTGATCCATAGTCAAAGCACGGAGGAAGTCACGTTGGGGTTGGGAATTCTATTTGAGTGGATGCGATTAATTGATATCAGGTGAGCATGCCACCGTCTACATTCATCACTTGACCAGTGATGTAGGTGGACATGTCAGAGCCGAGGAAGACGCATAAGTTGGCTACATCCGTGGGATCACCACCTCGCTTCAATGGAATGCCATCTCTCCAGGACTGTACTACTTTCTCGTCGAGGGCAGCAGTCATCTCGGTTTCTATAAAGCCCGGTGCTACAGCATTGGAGCGAATATTTCTCGAACCTAACTCCAGGGCCACAGACTTGGTAAAGCCAATCATGCCTGCTTTAGACGCGGCATAGTTGGCCTGTCCGGCGTTACCTTTTACCCCTACTACAGAGGTGATATTGATAATTGATCCTGCCTTTTGCTTCATCATCGTTCTGGTCACGGCTTTGACCGTGTTGAAACAAGACTTAAGATTAACATTGATCACATTGTCCCACATCTCCTCTGTCATACGCATGAGGAGGTTGTCCTGGGTGATTCCTGCATTGTTGACTAATATATCGAGGCTCCCCAATTCAGCAACAGTATCGTTGATGAGCTGGTCTGCCGCTGCAAAATCTGACGCATCAGATCTGAACCCCTTGGCTTTGACACCTTTGGCAGCCAATTCTTTTTCGAGCGCCTCGCCCTTTTCGACGCTTGAGAGATACGTAAATGCAACGTTAGCACCCTCCTCCGCAAAGCGAATGGCAATAGCACGACCTATACCTTTTGAGGCCCCTGTGATCAGGGCGTTCTTACCAGAAAGTAATCCCATTATGTTCTAGTTTTATAGTTATTCTACTTTGTTGTAGGTTTTTACAGTCCGAATATGTCAGGTTGAGCTTGTCGAAACCTATCAATTTGACATTTCGACAAGCTCAATGTGACAATGAATATAGCTCAACAAAGTAAAGTGTTTTACAGCCGTAAACTTAGCCTAAAAAATGGTGAATAAGGATGGGTTTAAATCGGTAATCAACCGCTCAACATGCAGGGTGACGGCCGCTCAGAGATTCCGGTAGGTAAAGCCGCAGCTACTGGACAATGAGTTTTTTTCTAGCCCCAAACAATATAAATTTGCGCTCATTCGAAGCAAAATCAAGAACGACTTATGGCATCAAAATACGACATATTAGTGATCGGTAGCGGTCCTGGCGGATATGTAGCAGCGATCAGAGCGGCTCAGCTAGGTAAGAAAGTAGGCGTAGTAGAAAAGGAATCTCTTGGGGGTATCTGTCTCAACTGGGGCTGTATCCCGACGAAGGCACTACTCAAGAGTGCGCAGGTATTTGACTACATCAATCACTCCTCGGATTACGGGATTTCAGTGAAAGATGCCAAGGTTGATTTTGATGGTATGATCAAGAGGAGTCGTAGCGTTGCTGACGGCATGAGTAAGGGCATTCAGTTCCTTTTTAAGAAAAACAAGATAGACACCATCAATGGCTTTGGAAAGCTGGTCTCTCCCAAGCGAGTAGAAGTGACCACTGAAGATGGCAAGAAAGAGCAGTACGAGGCGGACAACATCATTCTGGCTACAGGAGGAAGGTCCAGAGAGCTCCCTAATCTGCCAATAGACAATGAGAAAATCATTGGCTACCGCAAAGCGATGGTCATGGAGAAGCAGCCTAAGAAGATGGTCGTCGTTGGTTCAGGTGCTATAGGAGTAGAGTTTGCTTATTTCTATCACAGCATTGGCACGGAGGTCACTATCGTGGAATTTATGCCCAACATCGTGCCTGTTGAGGATGAGGAAGTGTCTAAGCAGCTAGCGAGAACTTTCAAAAAGAGCGGCATCAATATCATGCTGGAGTCGGAGGTGACCAATGTGGATACTTCTGGTAAGGGCTGCAAAGTATCCGTGAAAACCAAAAAAGGTGAAGAGACACTCGAATGTGATGTAGTGTTGTCAGCTGTAGGTGTCAGCACTAACCTGGAAGGTATCGGACTGGAAGATATCGGTGTAGCTACTGATCGCGGCAAAGTACTCGTGGATGATTATTACAAAACGAATATTAATGGAATCTATGCCATAGGAGATATCGTGCATGGCCCGGCGTTGGCGCACGTCGCGTCTGCTGAAGGTATCATCTGCGTGGAGAAGATCGCAGGTCATCACCCCGAGCCATTAAACTACAACAACATCCCCGGCTGTACCTACTGCTTCCCTGAGGTGGCTTCTGTAGGATACACGGAGAAGGCCGCTAAAGAGGCCGGATATGACATCAAAGTGGGTAAGTTCCCGTTTTCGGCTTCTGGTAAGGCAAAGGCTTCAGGTCATTCGGATGGCTTTGTGAAGGTGATCTTTGACGCGAAGTACGGAGAGTGGTTAGGTTGCCATATGATTGGTGCGAACGTAACCGAAATGATCGCCGAAGCGGTAGCTGCGAGGAAGCTGGAAACTACCGGAATGGATATCGTGAAGACTGTGCATCCACACCCGACTATGTCAGAGGCAGTGATGGAAGCTGCTGCGGCTGCTTACGACGAGGTGATCCACTTATAAGAATTGAAAATTGTATTATTGAGAATTGAGAATGAATCCCGGCATGCGCCGGGATTTTTTGTTTAGGCATGAGTAACTTAATTGGCTTGACCGGTCGTGCTGTTTGGTTAATAAAAAGTGTTGGTCATCATCATTTGAGCACCTCAAGTGACATTTTTCAGTAGCTTTATATCAGGTCATTTATCACAGACGTTTTTAGCAAATGAATCGATATTTCAAACACACTCTCTACTTAGCGATGGCAACACTGTTATTCACAGCATGTCAAAAGAAGATTACTATAGCGCCTGTTGATGAAGACTTTGATGCCTTTTATGATCGTTTTCATGAGGAGGAGGACTTTCAGTTGGATCGGCTTGCTTTTCCACTGGAAGGCAACCTCACTGATGATCGGGGTACTCGTGAGTGGGATAGATCCAGCTGGGAGATGCATCGGGGCAAGGTGACGGAGATTACCGAGTCTAATTATGACACGGAGATTATCAGAAAAGAGGACGAGTTCATTGACAAGGTTCAATTAAGAGATGCCGGCTTCTTCGTCGAAAGAAGGTTTGAGCGGATTAAAGGGCGCTGGTACCTGGTGTATTATGAGAAAGTAGACCTCTGAGGGTTGACGTTTGTGTACCAGGACTAAATCCTTGTCATTTCCCTTTATAACTCTTTGATAAATCACATCTTTGCGATTCGCTAGTTAAGCCCATTGAATGGTCGAAAATCGTCTTAAATTTTTCCATCAGATCAACGAGTATTTTGATAAGGTCTATGTCGTAACAATTCCAAGACTGAAGGATAGGCAGGCGCATATGAACGTTCTTCTTGAAGGTCTGGATTTTGAGTTTATCAATGGTACGGATAAACATGAACTAGATGTTAAGGACTTTGAAACGCTCTATGACGAGAAAGAGCATTTAAGACTTTCGAGGTTCAAAAAACCACTTCGCCCAGGCGAAATCGCCTGTGCCCTGAGTCATCTTCAGGTATATCAAAATGCAGTTGAGAATGGGTTCGAGAGAGTCTTGGTGCTCGAAGATGATATTGATATAGTTGAAGCTCACCTTTCTCAATTGGCGGTTTTTTTAGAACATCTGCCCAAGAAGTGGGAATTGGCCTATTTAGGGTACTGGAAGAACGAAAAAAGACCAAAATTGGCTTGGGCCAAGCAGTTTGGATATGTGCTATTGAGTATTGTTGGATTTCATAAATGGTCTGTTCGTAGAATTCTCAACACCTATCCCAAGCCCATTGGTGCGGAAGTACTCGAATCAGGTAATCACGAGGGTGCCTATGCTTATGCCGTCTCGCTGGGAGGGTGCAAAAAGCTGCTTGCCTACAATAGACCCATTAAACTCAATGCTGATAATTTATTCTCTCATCTGGCCACCAATCGCTACCTGAAGGCTTATATCGCTGCTAAAAAGATATTTGCTCATAGATCACAAAATGGAATTGGCGCCTTCAGTTCTGAAACAGGAAACTAGCGTTATTTCCAGATAGGGGCTCCATTCTTTACCCACAGCAAATTGATATTATTCTCTCTGTCTAATAAGGTCTCATCCGCTATTGGTGTGACGTCTATATCAATGCTGTAGGGTCTATAGTCATGTGACCGTAGAAGGTTTAGGAGTTTGGCTGGCTCTACTCCACCTTTCCTCATATATCCCGGGGAGAACTCCGCAATAACATAGGGCACTTTGGCCAGTAGAGAACGCCCTCCTTGAAAAGCGAAGTATTCAAATCCTTCTATGTCAATTTTAAGGAATTTGACAGAGCCGGGTTTAATGCTCTGATCAACTAAGAAATCATCTAAACTTACGGTCTGTACATCTATGCTATCACCTGAATTGATTTCGAGCATAGAATGTCGGCCGGTATTACTTTTCTTATATAGAAACAAGGTCTTGGTGCCGGTCACGTCAGAGACACCCATTACATGCGCGTGCACATTGTGTGCTTTGTTTAACTCAAGGTTATGTACCAGGCATGCGTAATTATCAGGATCGGGCTCAAATGAATGAATGGAGATGTCTGGGTTTTCAAATCGAGAGATAAGCAACGAATACCAACCGATATTAGCCCCTACGTCAAGAATCACATCACCCGCTGAGAGTACCAGGTTTCTTATTAGCAATTCAGATATTTCAGCCTCATAGACACCCTTTTTGTAAATAGCTCGTCCTCCACCGTCCTGAGTCCGGAACTTAAGCTTAATGCCATATTCTTCGCTTATACCAATCAAGAATGGCTTGGACAGCACGTACCTATTGACGACATAAGTAAACGCCTTTTTTAAATAAGTTATTTGGCTATTGGGCATGATGGTTGAAACAAAGGTAATGTTTGTAAAAGAGCAAAAGCTCAAATTCTTAATGGTTTGATTCTTACGACAGTTTCATTTGCCAGGGTTTTAGTCAAAACTGTCTGATTTCGGACGGTGCTGGTGTCAGTCGAACAATTCAAATGACGACTAATTGCGTAAGTGACTGATTATCAGAGTAAAAATTGCTGGTATGCTAATTGACTTGGGAAGTCCGTAAATTCACTATCATGATCCGAAATCTCTTTCTGGTAAGCATTCGCAATCTTAAGAAGCAGCGATTTTATTCTATTCTCAATATTGCGGGGCTCGGGACTGCCCTGGGCGTCTTTCTGCTGTTGTGGCTTTACATTGAAAAAGAGCTTTCCTATGATACATTTCACGAGGATGCGGATCGACTTTATCGTGTTGATCAGACATTCATCTGGGGGGATGCATATGAGCGGTTTGGGTCGACGGGCCCTGCGGTTGCACCTGCCATTCGTGCCAACGTACCTGGGATAGAAGCGGTCACACATGTGATGACGCCAAACACCTCCCTGGTGTCAGTCGACAAATCCGGGCAGAAGATGTCTTTTGAGGAGATGTATCTATTGGCGGCCGATAGTAGCTTCTTCGATATTTTCCAGTTTGATTTCCTATCGGGAAATCGCGCCAGCGCCTTACAGCTGCCCAACAGTGTGGTGATAAGTGAATCTATCGCAAATAAGTATTTTGATTCCAGCGACGGACTGGGGAGAATGCTGGAGATTACCAACGGTGAAGTCACGCAGACCTACAAGGTGACGGGTGTAATGAAGGACCTGCCGTCCAATATGCACTTCAGGGCTGAGATCATCACGAGCACTAACTCATACGAGAATATCAGCCGAATGCAATGGAGCTGGATTTGGTCAGGCTTTGTCACCTATGTCAAGCTCCTCCCTGATGCCAATGTACAGCAGGTTGAGCAACGCCTTTTTGAGCTCCCCTCATTTGAAGCGGAAGCCTCATTGATGGGTGTATACGGTCAGACATTTGAGGAATACACGGCAAGCGGTAAGGATTGGAACCTTTTCATGATGCCGATACGAGACATTTGGCTAAAGTCTGCCTTCTCACCGAATCGACTCGGCCCGGTGGGTGATATTCAGTACGTCTATCTCTTCGCGGTAGTAGGCATCTTGATACTAACACTTGCATGCGTTAATTACACCAACATGGCCACTGCCAGATACGCAGGAAGGCTAAGAGAAGTGGGAGTGAGGAAATCCCTGGGAGCCAACAAGCAGACGCTCATGATCCAGTTTTTGATGGAATCGTTGATTCTCTCCACTATGGGGGTACTACTCGCTATTGGCCTGGCAGAAATAAGTCTACCCTACTTCAATTATACTTTCGAAAACGATCTTTCGCTCTCTATACTGGACAAGCCCTATTTGATCGTCGTGCTCTCTGGTATGGCCCTAACTACTGGTGTGCTGAGCGGCATCTACCCCTCCTGGATGATATCGAAGATTGGACCGGTCAAGGCATTGAAAGGCAAACTTGAGACAACCCGTAGTGGCCTGCAGGTCAAAAACGTACTCGTCATCTCACAGTTTGCTATTTCGATAGGCCTGGTCATCCTGAGTATTCTTGTCTACCGACAATTAAATTTTCTCCAGAGTAAGAGCCTGGGTTTTGATGAGAATAACCTCATCGTCATATCACAGACACAGAGGCTGGGGCAAAAGCAGGGATCTTTTCTAGAAGAGCTGAGGACCATTCCGGTAGTGAAATCGGCCTCAAGATCAGATAGTGCTCCACCTGCCGTCTGGAATAGCGATCATTTTACCAGTCATGATACGGAGATAGGTGAAATACCCTTGTCTTACATCGTTGGTGATGAGGACTATCTGGATGCTCTTGGCGTGGAATTGATACAAGGAAGGTTTTTTGGAAAGGACTATGGCGCTGAAACAGAAAATGTCATTATCAATGAAAAGGCTGCTGAAGCCCTGGGATGGGATGCATCAGGTGACCTGCTCAACAAGAAGGTGGTGTATACGCCAAGCGAGACAAGGTTTAATGTGGTAGGTGTGATGAAAGACTTCCATTTTTCTTCTCTTAACTCGCCTATAGAGCCGCTTGTGATCTTTACCTATGGTGCTCGGATTTATACGCGTGATGTCAATTATATCTCTATAAGACTGGAGTCATCTGTCAATGGTCAGCAGCTCACAAGTTTGCTCGAAGAGGTTGAAGAAAAATGGGAGCAGGCAGATACTTCATTGCCGTTCCGCTATCGGTTTACCGATGAGGCTTTTTTCGCCAGTTTTGAATCTGAGAAGCGCCTTGGACAGCTACTCAACTTTTTCACCATCCTAGCGATCATGATCGCGGGTTTAGGGTTGTTTGGCTTAGCCTCATTCACCGCTGAAAAGCGGGCGAAGGAAATCGGTATCCGCAAGGTGCTGGGAGCAAATGTAGCGCAGCTAGTGATGATGCTTTCTCGAGATTTCACCAAGTTGGCATTTTATGCCATTCTGATCGCAGGACCACTGGCTTGGTTTGTAGGGAATGAATGGTTGGCCGATTTTGAGTACCGCACTGATTTTTCCTGGGACATCTTCATGATTGCGGCAGGGCTCGGGATATTGACAGCTTTCTTAGCAGTATTGTATCAGTCGATCAAGTCGGCAACCAGCAATCCGGTCAATGTCCTCAAGGACGAATGATCGCCTAGGAAAGATGTGAGATGAGCATTGCTTGAAGCAACTCGGGTACGAACGGTTTAGATAAACAGTCGTCCATTCCTCGAGCCATTACTTTGTCCTTTTCATCGATGGGCGTGGAGGCAGTGATTGCCACTATGGGAACTGTGACGCCAGCTTTGCGCAATTCTTCACACGCGGCGTAACCATCCATCTCGGGCATATGTATGTCCATGAGTATGAGATCATGATCATCGTACATTTCCACTGCTTGCAATCCTGTTTCGGCTACATCCACCACCATCTGCCATTTTTCCAATAGCCGACGGGCAACAAGGATATTAATCTTATTGTCCTCCGCGATGAGTACGCGTTTATTCGCAAGTATATCAGACGATGGCATAGTATCGAACAGTTATATAGGACTAAGGTAATCCTACTTATCAATCTTTGGTTGTCACCAACAAAAAATCCCGCAAAAGCGGGATTAGATTCTTTGATATCAGGACTTGGATTATGCTAATACTGACTTCATTGTTGCTCCGATATCGGCAGGTGAGCTCACCACGTTAATGCCACATTCAGCCATGATAGCCATTTTAGCGGCTGCTGTATCGTCTTTACCACCAATAATGGCTCCAGCATGCCCCATTCTTCTGCCGGGAGGTGCGGTTTGTCCGGCGATAAATCCTACCACTGGCTTTTTATTGCCATTCTCTTTTACCCAGCGTGCGGCTTCTGCCTCATAGTTACCACCAATCTCACCGATCATAACAATACCGTCAGTCTCAGGGTCTTCCATAAGCAACTGTACTGCCTCTTTTGTGGACGTTCCAATGATGGGATCACCACCAATGCCGATTGCGGTAGAAATGCCCAATCCTGCCTTTACTACCTGATCAGCAGCTTCGTAAGTCAATGTACCCGACTTTGATACGATTCCAACTCTACCATGCTTGAAGACGAATCCCGGCATGATACCCACCTTGGCACCATCCGGAGTGATTACTCCAGGGCAGTTAGGGCCTACCAGTGTAGCGTTGTGCGCTTTTACATACCGCTTAGCAGCAATCATGTCCTTAACAGGAATACCTTCGGTGATGGTAATGATCACCTTGATGCCCGCATCGGCAGCTTCCATGATCGCATCAGATGCGAATGCCGGAGGAACAAAGATGATGGAGACATCAGCGCCAGTTTTCTCCACAGCATCAGCCACGGTATTGAATACAGGCTTATCCAGGTGCTTTTGACCGCCCTTGCCAGGGGTCACACCACCAACCACGTTGGTGCCATATTCTATCATCTGAGAGGCATGGAATGTGCCCTCACTACCAGTAAAACCTTGTACAATTACTTTGGAATTCTTATTGACGAGTACGCTCATGTTCTTTGAAATCGTTTGCCGCAAAAGTAGGTGATAAATCCGTTTAGGCAAAGTAATTAGACGAGTGGTCAATTTGAGTACTTAAAAGTTGAGTGATACTCCAAAATAGATCAGTCGGCGCGAAAAATAGCTCGCTTCAGACTCGGAATAATCCTCATTGTAAATAAGCCCACGCTCATTTTTATGATCGAAAATATTGTTGAGGCTGACAAAATACACCGCAGCAAGTTTGTCACTGATAGGGTGGAGCTTACTAGCACTTATGCTAACATTCTGATAAGCAGAAAACTGCCCAGGTTCTTCGTTGAAGGCTGGTACGAAAACGTTGAGATTTTCGTCAAAGTCTGATCCAGATATTTCTGCATAGTAGGTGCCTTCGCGAATCAATGCGATCATGTTGACCGTCCAGCCGACACCAAGTGTCTGGCTGAGCTCCCCACGCAGAAAATAGTTGACGGTAGTGCCCTGTAGCTGACTGAAAGTGGGTTTCCCGTCGAGGTTGGTGAGTAGCGCTAGAGAGGCCTGGGCGCTAAGCCGACTATTGAGCTTTAACGACCCAAATAGCTCTGTACCTAATAGCTGCTGTCTGGGGCGATTGACGTCATCGGCCACCGTGAGATCGGAGGTCTTGTAGTAGACTGAGAATTGCCGGGTCCATTTTCTGTCTTTCCAGTGCAGGTCGAGTGAGAGCTGACGAGACTGGAAACCAAGCGGAAGAAATGTGCGGCGGTCGATGGTGTGTCTGTTGTATTGGCCAACCCCAGCGATCAGCTCTGACTTTTCATTGAACTTGTAGAAGGCATTGACCTGAGCGCTGTGGTAATCCCGACCGCCAATGGGTTGTAAGTTTTTGCGGTAGCCCAACCCAATGATCAGCCTGTCACTGAAGGATCGCTTGCCGTAGAGATAGAGCTCGGGGATCTCCAGTGCAGTATCGAACCTACCGGAATCTGCTGGATGTTGTTCGTCATAGGCATAATCATATCTAGGGAAGACACCTTCAAAATCAAAGGACTGGCGATCAAGGCTGAGTCCGCCTTTGAGCTCCCAGTCATTTTTGCTGTAGTGATAATTGATACTCGCGAATTGATCTCGTCCCGGTTGCTGGATATCAAATTGGCTAAACCGGAAGCGCGTTTCATTGATGTTTATGCCAGTATTTAGCGATAGCAGATGATCACCAGCTTGATAGTAGAGGTTGTTGATGGTGAACACCCTCCGCGTGGACTGATGAAACGGGCCAATAAATGAGGGGGAACGAAACGCAAATTCATAGTCCTCTTCCAGATAGTAGGTGAATGACTTCATCTTCCAGTGGGAACCGAGTTGCGCATGAAAGTTGACACCTACATCCAAACTCTTAAAATAGGGAATCTCTTCCAGAGCAGCTGGATTCAGTGATTTGATAATCCCCGAAGGTTGATAATTGCTAAAAACGCTGATGGCAGCCTTTTTACCCAGCGCTGTGCTGTGTGTCAGACCAAAGCTGGCCAACGATAGAATAGCACTGGTCTGAGATTGTTCTGGCACCTTATTAAGCGTCTCTATCGCGATCAATCCCGAAGAGACATTGCCATACTCTAGCGGTGGATTACCGGGAAAGACATTGACCTGGTCAACGATGGCCGTATTAAAAATGCTGAAGGTGCCAATGCCATTGAGGTTGGAGAACTTTACCGCATTGTAGATCGGCACATTGTTGAACATGATTCCGGTCTCCAGTGGACTGCTGCCACGTAAGCTGATATTAGCAGACTCATCAGTGGTAGTAGCGGCTGGCATACTATTCACGGCTAGGATAGGATCCGCTTTAGCCGTAGGGTTCTGATAGATTTGTAGCTGATCCATCTTCTTAATGGTAAACTCCTCGGCTGCCATACGATCAGCGGTGACCACTATGTCTGCCAGTTTGGTGCTGGTACTTCCAAGCACCAATTTGGACAGGGACATGAGCTGCTGGTTGGTCAGCGTGAGTTGATCATAGCCGATATACGACACGCGCCAACTTGCATATTCAACCAGCAGCACTGCTTCTATGAACACCTCGCCGTTAAGATTAGATGAAAGCCCTGATCTCATATCATCGACGGGATAGACATTCACCCCATAGAGTGGCTCACCCGTCTCCTGATCTGTGATGAGCAGACCATGCCTGTCTTGCGCTTTAGCCGTCAGGCTCAGAAGCAGACTTACCAGAATGGTTGTGATGTTTGAGGCTTTCATGACACGCTCCTGTCCAAGTGGATTACTGTGCCTCTAATTTTGGCATTAGCACTTTGCTGACCCATCGATAGTTGGGCTCAACCTGGAGCGCTTTCTCATAGATGGCCTTGGCTTTATCAGGCTGCTCGAGTTGCACATAGGCCTGGCCGAGATGCGCCATTGCATCAATATACATCCAGTTGTCCTTGGTAAGTGCTGGATCCTTTTCCATGAGCATTATACTCTTCTCCAGAGCTTCTGCTGCCCTCTTGATATCTCCCCCGAATGCTCCCGGCGTATAGTATCTGTAGTTGCCATGCAGTTTCCATGCGATGTAGCTTTCAGGCGCTTCTTTGATCGCATCGTCTGCATAGCTCCCACTTTTGGCCCCCAGGAACATGCCCTTGACTGGCGAGAATGCGATCCGCAGGCCGAGGATGCCCGATAGGAGAGCTTTGGCTTCACCCATATCTGCTCCTTCCTGATCTATCAATTCTTCAAGCGGCTCAGAGGTATCATCCAGATACTCGTCAAACAGATCTTCATTTTGCAAAGGGAGTGATGCATTGAGAATACCGTAACCAGCCAAACCAATCTCAAGCGGGTCATTGCCAGCAGAGGCCAGCTTGAAGCTTTTGTGCCATAGTGAAATGTCCTGGTTGAGGTAGGCCTGGTATTGGAGCTTTTGCCATTCTGAGGCTTGCCCATATCCGGTAAGTGACATGCTCCATAGAATGAATACTGCAGATACGATCGTCGTTATAGTTTTGTCTTTCATAGTAAAGTAGTTTATAATGTAAACCATATAAGTAAATTTTTTTAGTTATTAATGAGTATTGAAGAGAATGACTCCCTATTTACCGTCTCGTGCTGTTGATCATAGATTGTCATAATCATGGACTTATTTGATATAGCTGTTCAATGCCTTTACATAAGCTTCGAATGCGGCGATTCCAATTTTTGTAATACTACAGGTCGTGACTGGTTTCTTGCCTTTAAATGATTTGATCACACTGATGTAGCCTGCACCAGAGAGCTTGTCGAGCTGGACACTCAGATTGCCAGCGGTGGCATTCGTTTGTTCCTTTAGGTAGACGAACTCTGCACTCTCCACACTTATCAGAATGGACATAATACCGAGCCGAAGCTGCGAGTGCAATAGCGGATCAAGATCTGCGAATTCAGGCATTATTTTCTTTGCTTTTCATCATATAGCCTGGTACCAGGTATCCTAGCGCAATTCCGATAGCCCCAATGAGATACTGACTACTGTCATTGAAATATAAGGCTAATAATGCAGCAGCCCACAAAACAAGACCACCATAAAATATGGGTCGAAATTTAAGCACTTTGCCAGTGATGACCAGCGCATAACCCGCCATTAGCATGATGAGTCCGGTAATATTATTTGGTCCAATGATTCCTCCTCCAAAAATGACCACACATACAGGAAAGGCAAATGCAATCCAGACCGTCTGATAAATACTATCCATATGTGTCTTGACCTTGGCGCGGTTGGACTGCCGAGATCCATAGATAGCACAGGCGATCCATGCGGGTAAGGTGATTAGCCATACGATGTATGGATGTGAGTAGCTTGTGAATTCCATTAGATAATAATGTCCAAGGTCGGCAACTACTACCACCCATCCCCAAAGAAGAAAGTAGAAACTACTCTTATTGTAGTTCTGCTTTGACTGATTGATCATCTGCGTGATCAACGCTAAGCTCTCCTGACTAGATAATGATTTCTCCATAATAGTAAAATTACAATGCAAGTATAAAGTAGTTTATATTATAAACCAAAATGAATTATGAAAGTTTTATCTTAGACTAATCGAAACTACAAGCATGAAGTACTTGACCACCTCAACATTATTTCGACCATGGGCCTTAAGTGTCCTTTTTATTGCACTGGCCTTGTCGCAGACTTTTGTCACACATTTTTCCAGCACCCTCAGTTTTGATCTCATTCAGTTTCTGGATTTGTCTGCGTTTTACCTGAT
Source organism: Cyclobacteriaceae bacterium (assembly GCA_965229505.1). Classification (GTDB taxonomy): domain Bacteria; phylum Bacteroidota; class Bacteroidia; order Cytophagales; family Cyclobacteriaceae; genus UBA6059. The sequence continues at coordinate 1,127,291 of OZ245881.1, read as the reverse complement.
TCCGGTGCTATTGTGGCTAGGGCTGTTTGCCATCAGCAGGAGGGCACTACCGCGAATTTTATTCACCAGACCTCTTTCGGTGTTCGCTCTGGTAGTCTTGGGCCTACTTATTGTCCCACTCCATCGCGCCTTTTCACTGGCTATTGACTTTGGCTTACGATTTTCTCTCGGATTGATAGAGCGCTTAGACGCCAGCCTCCTTAGGGAGATTTATCCCCACTTCTTATCCAGCCTACCGGAAAACTATCTGATCTACCTGCTGTTCATTGGGCTCATACTGATTATTGATCGCGAACCTCGGCTAAACAAACGCATAAGGGTAAAATCAACAGCAGGCTATCATTGGGTAGATACGCAAAATCTTGAGGCTATTTATTCCGATAGGAACTACGTGATCCTCCAGTGCAATGATGAGCAGATAAAATGCCGAATGACAAGCCGCACCGCCGAAAATCTATTCTCAAAATATGGAATTGTTCGTATTCATCGATCGGTGATGATTAGGCCCAGCAAACTAGCGGGAGTTAAGTATTTGGGTGACCAATGCTATCAGTTTTTTACCTCCTCCGGCAAGGTCTATACTAGCTCAGCGAGGTACAAAAGGCAAGTGGACAGGCTAATTGTCCGAAATTCGTCACTACTTAGCTGAAATTCGTCCCTAAGCCTTGAAGAGCATGATCGAAGCAGTTAGTTTAAGCAATAAAATATGAGACTTCTCCTCTGCTTATTCTTGATTCAATTAGTAGGACTTAGTCCTTTACAGGCTCAGCGCAGTATCACGGTTGAGGCCAATCACTCAACGGTCGCCTTCTCAGTGCCAATAGCTGGTGGTGTGACCAAAGTACTCGGCCGGTTTAACGATTTTGATTTGAAAATGAACCTTGACACCACAGCGTTTACTAACTCTCAGGTCAGGTTTATTATTGAGGTAGCCAGTATTGATACCGGTATTCCTGATAGGGATGATCATTTGCGAACACCGGACTTTTTTGACGCTGAGCAATACCCACAGATCATCTTTGAGTCTTCCAGGATCACCCAGGTTGGGGATAGTCTGTACCAGATCTCCGGCTACCTTTTCATGCACGGTGTGAAATCTCCAGTTACGTTACCCTTTCATCTCACAGAGCATACGGGTAAGAACATAGCAGCGGAAATCAGAACTACCCTCAACCGAATTGACTTTGGCGTTGGGGCAGATTATGAGCATTCCTCGATGGAGAATTTCATCGGTGAGGAGATAGCGGTCATGATCAACTTTTGGACAAAAACGGATAAGCGGGAGTAGCCCTGCGCTAAGCGAAGCTCCGGTTTTGTATATCCATCTTGTGTGGGCTAATTTACCCATCCTTAAATCACGCAAGATGAAAACATTCGCATTAACCCTCTGCACTTTTGTTATTTCTATTGGGTCGTTGGTAGCCCAACCACTCTGGCTCAGATACCCGTCGATTTCCCCTGACGGATCGACCGTAGTTTTCACCTACCAGGGAGACCTCTACCGGGTGGATGCGAGCGGTGGTACCGCAACACCTTTGACGATCGATGCGGCGCATGACTTCATGCCCGTCTGGTCACATGATGGTAGCCAACTGGCTTTTGCCAGCGACCGCTACGGCAACTTTGACGTGTTTGTGATGCCATCCACAGGAGGTGAGGCGCAGCGCCTGACGCACCACTCTGGCAATGATTATCCATCAGACTTCACAGCAGACAATAGCGAGGTGTTGTTTTCCTCCCTAAGGATTGACCTTTACACCAATGCCCAATTTCCTAACAGAACCTTAGCCGAACTCTACAGTGTGCCTGCGAGTGGAGGACGAGTGACACAAATACTCACCACGCCGGCTGAAGATGCCAGGATCAATGCAGACGGCTCACGCATATACTTTCATGACCGCAAGGGCTATGAAGATCCATGGAGGAAGCACCATACCTCCAGCATAACAAGAGATATCTGGTACTACGATGTAGCGGCAAAGACCTACACCCAGCTCACTTCCTGGGAAGGCGAGGACCGCAATCCTATCGTGAATCCCAATGACAATATGGTCTACTGGCTTAGTGAGCGCAGCGGCCATTTCAACGTCTACAAGCTGAGTGATAGCGAGTCATCAGCACAAGCTGTCACCAGCTTCACAGGTCACCCAGTACGCTTTCTTACCATGGCCTCCAACGGCACACTTTGCTATTCCTGGAACGGTGAACTCTACACGCAATCCCAGGGTGGCGAGCCGCAAAAAATCAATATTACGACAGCCAATGATACCCGTGGCAATCTTGTGAAAGCAAAGCCTATAGCGGGAATCACAGAGATGTCACCATCACCTAACGGCAAGGAGTTTGCCTACATCTATCGGGGAGAGGTATTCGTCAGCTCTGTTGAGGACGGTGTAACCAAGCGCGTCACCAATACACCGGAGCAGGAGCGGAGTGTGAGCTTCAGCCCCGACGGCAGGTCGCTCGTGTACGCCGGTGAGCGCGACCACAGCTGGAATGTCTATGTATCCACGATTGATCGCGAGGAGGAAAAGTACTTCTACGCCTCTACGCTTATTTCTGAGGAGGCTGTAGCGGCTACCGCCAAAGAGGAATTTCAACCGGCTTTCTCACCTGATGGGAAGGAAGTCGCCTATCTGGAGGAGCGTGTGTCCCTCAAGGTGGTCAACCTGGATACCAAGGCTGCCAGGATGATCTATGAGGCACAAGCCAATTACTCCTACTCCGACGGTGATCAATATTATCAATGGTCACCCGACAGCAAGTGGTTTCTGCTCAACTTCAATCGTGACCAGCAATGGATACCTGAGGCCGGACTGATCAAAGCTTCTGGTAAGGAACCAATCATCAACCTTACGAACAGCGGCTACTCAGACTTTACTCCTAAGTGGGCCATGAATGGTGAGATGATGATTTGGTTTTCCGATAGGGACGGGATGAAGAACCACGGTAGCTGGGGAGCCTCCGGTGATGTCTATGGCATGTTCTTCACGCAAGAGGCGTACGACAAGTTCATATTATCTAAAGAGGACTTTGCATTGCTCAAAGAAGAGGAGAAGGAGGACAAAAAAGACGAGGACGACAAAGATGATAAGGAAGAGGAAGAAATAGTCGTGAAGGTAGACCTTGACGGGATCGATGACCGCAAATTGCGCCTGACGCAGCACAGCTCACTGCTTAATGATGCGGTGCTTTCTGATGATGGCGAGAAGCTCTACTACTTAGCACAATATGAGGATGGATACGATCTGTGGATGACCAAGCCTCGTGAGAAGGAGACGAAACTGCTCACTAAGGTGGGCCCGCAGGCCAATAGTCTCTTTCTGGATAAAGACAACAAGAATGTCTTCGTACAAGGAGGTGGAAAAATCTTCAAAATCGATACAGAATCAGGTAAGAAAACGCCGCTGAAGACGCAGGGTGAAATGATGTTTGACCCGGCCGGTGAGCGTGCTTACATTTTTGATCATACCTGGCGGCAAGTGCAGAAGAAGTTTTATGTGGAGGATCTCCATGGTGTGGATTGGGATTTCTACTATGCGGAGTACGCCAGGTTCCTCCCCCACATTAGCAACAATCACGAGTTTGCAGAGATGCTCTCTGAGCTACTCGGTGAGCTCAATGCCTCACATACAGGATGCCGCTACCGCGAAAACGATCCCAACGGAGACGAAACGGCCTCATTCGGCCTGTTTTATGATGAGAAGTATACCGGCGCTGGATTGAGAGTGGCGGAGGTGATGACTAAAGGGCCATTGGACAATGCAGACTCGAAAGTAGTGCCTGGCGTCATCATCGAAAAGATCAATGGCGTTGCTATAGCAGCTAACGCGAATTACTTCAGTCATTTCAATCGAATCAAGGATAAGAATACTTTGCTCAACCTGCACAACCCGGCCAACGGTCAGCGCTGGGAGGAAGTAATCAAACCCATTTCGATGGGTGCAGAATATGGTCTGCTCTACGATCGCTGGGTTGATCTCATGCGTGACAAGGTGGAGGAGATGTCCGACGGTCGTCTTGGCTATGTGCACGTCCGGGGAATGAACAACGGCAGCTATCGCACGGTAGTCGAAGAGGTACTAGGAAGAAACTATGAGAAGGAAGCATTGATTGTCGATACCCGCTTCAATGGTGGGGGCTGGCTGCATGAAGACCTGGCCACCTTCCTGTCAGGAGAGAAGTACATCCAGTTTGCCCCAAGAGAGAAGCGCCTCGGCTATGAGCCTCAGTTTAAGTGGACAAAGCCAACCGTCGTACTCGTCGGTGAAAGCAATTACTCTGACGCGCATATGTTCCCATTTGCCTATCGGTCAAAGAAGATTGGTCAGATCATCGGTATGCCCGTACCCGGAACAGGCACAGCTGTATGGTGGGAGCGTCAGATCGATCCGACATTGGTGTTTGGGATTCCTCAAGTGGGCATGCTCACCATGGATGGAGAGTACCTGGAGAATAATCAGCTGGAGCCAGACATCAAGCTACCCAACGCACCTGAGCAAATTATCCACGGTGTAGATCAGCAGCTGACCAAAGCCGTGGAGGTATTGATCAAAGAGCAGGATCAGTATAAGGTGGATTTGGAGAAGAATTAACTTAACTTCTAACCGTTTCTTATTGACAAGGCCGGTGTAGTAAGTGTGCCATACTAATACGCACCAGTAGGGGATCAAATAATAATCATGAAAAAAGTTGTATGGGTCTTTCTAATATTTTCACTCGGAGTGATTACAATTTTGTACGGTACATCATTGAGGCAGTACGAACCGCACAGAATATTTGAATTCTTGGGTGTATCTAAAAATAGATTGAAAATATCATTAGATGAATCTGGCAATCAAGAGTGTAGTGACTTGAAAATATTTTGGCGCGGAGAAAAAGAAAGCTTAACTAAGAATGACAGAATTTTTAAACACTATTATGACACTCTATTGATTTATGATCGGGGTAAACCTCTAAGATCAATACCAGATCGATATGGCAAAAGTGGACTCATTATAGAGTATTGCGGCATGACCATTGAAGAACCAGGATTGTATAAGCATGATTATATCTTAAAAATTCTAGTATCCGACACGTTAATAGTGGAATGGGAGATTAGCAACTTGTATGAATCATATTCGGGTGAAGTGAGCAATCCTTTGTCATTTTAAGACTGTTGCTGGGGCTGTGCAATAAGTCATTTAAGCTCACACTGGGCAAAATAATCTTCTTCATACTACAGGGCAACACCCACCTAACCGCCCTCAAGGGCGGAATTTATCCCCTTGAGGGGATTATAGGGGTGTATTTGAGATGTCAAGCAAAAGAAAATTCTGTGATTTTTAAAGTGGTTCGACTTATTGCACAGCCCCCTATTACTGCATCCTGAGGTTGTTGGTGAAAACCCCCCTGTTCCCGCCATGCTCTGCATGGTGGTCTACATTGTGAAAATGCTCATACCCAATTAGTATATTAGATGAATGAGCAGAAATTACAAGTTCAGAAATCCAGAAGGTTGGTATTTTACAAGCTTTGCCACGGTATTTTGGATAAGTGTCTTTACACGGCGAGTTTATAAAGATTGTATCGTCCAGCATTTGAAGTTTTGTATCGAAGAGAAAGGGATGGTAGTCGGTGCTTGGATCATAATGAGTAATCATGTTCATCTGGTCTTTACTGCTAAGAACAACAATCCGCAGCGTTTACTTCAGAGCTTTAAGAGTAGCACGGCAAAAGTGCCTCCGCCCTCGTTGGTGTTGTCACCAACGAGCTAAAGGTGTTAGAATGTAGCTGGTGAAAACCAAAGAAGGCAAGAATTGAGAATTTCTAGAGCAGAATCTTAACCACTAGTTCATTATGCGAACATTCGTTAATTTTATTCAAAGGCTAATCCTATGAGCACAACTGAGCTAAAAAAAGAACTCCATGAATATATCAATAACGCTGATTCTACTATGCTTGAGTTAGTTCATGGCATCTTCGAATCTCACAAGAACAAAGGGGACTGGTGGGATGAGTTGACCCAAGACGCGAAGGATTCGATAGCAACAGGGATTGCTCAACTTGACCGAGGTGAAGGGATACCTCATGAAGAGGCAATGAAAACAATTCGAGAGAAGTACCTCGATTCGTGAATAACCGGATTATTTGGTCTCCAGAAGCCCAGAAAAGCTACTCAGAGATTCTGGATTACCTCAATAAACAGTGGGGCCAAACAGCTGTTTCTAGATTTATTGATAGAACAGAATCAATAATTGGATTCATAAGGAAATACCCCAAACAGTATATATTCTCAGAAACTAAAAATGCTTACCGAGCTGTTGTTGTAAAGCAGGTAAGCTTGTTCTACAGAGTACAACCTGATCAAATCGAATTGTTGACATTTTGGGATAATCGTAAGAACCCAGATAATTTGGAATCTTCTTTTTCAGAAGAGTAATCCTTTTGCATAACTACTTCAATAAATACTCATCCACCAATTCCCGCACGCATCCATCACCACCTTTTCTGGTAAGCTGAATAGTAGAGATCACCTTGATGGCTTCTACGGCATCTGCCGGGCACGCGCTGAGTCCCACAGCTTGCATGATTTCCAGGTCATTGACATCATCACCAACATAGGCGATTTCCGAAAGGTCGAGCCCAAGGTCAGCGCGCCATTCTTCCAGCACCTCCAGTTTGGGCCGAGATCCGACATAGACATGCTCCATGCCCAGCATGTCAGCTCTGGTGGTGACCATCCCCGTACTTTTGCTATGTGAGATGACGCCTACCTGGATACCGGCCTTTTGGAGCAGCTTGATGCCCATTCCATCACGTGCATGAAACTTCTTGAACTGCTTTCCCTCCTCCGTGACATAGACGCCACCATCGGTCATGGTACCATCCACATCAAGCAGGACCAGTTTGATATTTGAGGTATCGACCATCAGACCATCTTTCTGCCTACAGCCGCCGCGATAGGCTCTAGCGAAGCATACATCTCTTTGTACTGATTGAAATCAAGCTGCTGAGCGGCATCCGACATGGCGACCGATGGATCAGGATGACTCTCGATGAGTAGTCCATCGACACCCATGGCCATACATGCTCTGGTAAGATCCGGCACACCATAGCGATAGCCCATAGCGTGACTTGTGTCAAGAATTACCGGTAGGTTCACGTGCTCTTTGAGATAGGAAACTCCGCAGAGATCCAGCGTAAACCGCGTCTTGGTCTCAAAGGTGCGGATACCCCGCTCGCAGAGCATCACATCTTCATTGCCTCCTGAGAGGACAAATTCTGCAGCCTGTACAAATTCCTGTAATGTCGCACCAAAACCGCGCTTCAGTAGCACGGGCTTTCTTGCTTTGCCACAGCGGCGTAAGATGCCATGATCATACATCGCCTTCGCGCCGATCTGGATGATGTCGGCATGCTCGATCACATCTTCTACATGAGAAGCATCGCGCACTTCAGTGATGATATTGAAGCCGTATTTCTCGCGAACCTTGGATAGCATTTTCAGCCCTTCCAGCCCCAAGCCTTGAAAAGAATAAGGTGAGGTCCTTGGCTTGTAGCATCCAGCCCTGAGGGTCGTAATGCCCAACGACTTCAGGAATTCAGCACTTTCGGTGATCTGTTCCCAGCTTTCTATAGAGCACGGGCCTGTGATCATGATGGTATTGCCAGTCTGACCACCAATCTTCGTGTACTTGAGGTCTATCTGACGAACCTCATTGCGGTAGTCCTTGCTGGCGAGCTGTATGTCGCTGGACATAGGGAATGAATCAGCAATTTCGTCTGCAAACTCTGCTGGGGCAGTTTGCACCTTTGAAGGTGTGATGAGTACGTATTGACCGTCCTTCTCATAGTAGACGGACTGTGTTTTTTCGGCGATAGCCTCGGCTCGATCAGCCGATACGCCTTTATGTAAATGTAAGATCATGATTCGCTTCTAATAAGATTGATGAAGGTCAAGGCGCCTGTTAGTTTTTTGTTATCCGCCACTACGGGCAAAAATGAAATGAGGAACCGCTCGTGCTGGATAAGGTCGAGCAGCTCCGAGATTGTCGCATCTTCGCTAATGGTCACGGGGGACTCATTGACTATATCATGGATATCAAGTTTGTTGAGGTCATCGATGTTTTTCAGCATACCCCGTCTCAGGTCGGCATTGCTGCTGAGTCCGGCCAACCTGCCACTGTGATCGGTAATCATGGTAAAACCCAGACTGTAATCCTCGATAGTCTGGATGATATCCTTCATGTCATGTTCGCCATCTCTTAGCACCGGAGCATCCTCCAGATCAATCATAAAATCCTTGATCTGGTAGTCCGAGTGCACGGAAGAACTTTTGAGATGTAATAGTGCCGCCCCGATGGATTGATGATTCACGAGGTACGACCCGGAGACCACCGAGTGTACGCCCAGTATTCTGAGTATGAAACCCACCTCGTGGTTGACGCCTCCGTCTACATGGATTTCCTTACCAGGAAACGCATTCCGAAACTTCCGGATCTTCTTGAAATTGTCTTTGCGAAACTTACCACCGCTCTGACCAGGGGTGGTGGTCATGATCAGGATAAAATCACATTCCTCGGCGTACTCCTCAAAAACATCTATGGGTGTATCGGAAGTCACCGCCAGCCCAAATCGGGTATTCGGAGCTTTAGGAAACCTGAGCTTGCTGGTGAGGTTTTCGTATTGAAAGGTCACATACTCAAGATCCATTGACTCTATCTGAGGGTAGTATTGCTCAGGTCGATCTGAAATAATATGAATGTCGATCGGTGTTTTGCTAATCTTTCTGATCTCTTTGATATCCTCAAAGACAGCCGGATCATCGTTGCAGTCAATGTGGAACAGATCGATGTGACATTGATCAAGTTCCTCAATGAGCGGGGAAAGTGGTCGTGTTTTACTGGAATAGAGGGAAGCGGATATCTTCATAACGAAGGCGCAAATATAGCAAAATTGGCTACTCTGAGGATCGAGATACGCAAGCTATGACAAAAGGTTCTTTGCTGGAAAACTGTACAGTTGGATGTCCGAAAACGTGACAGGAGTATAGATCAGATGCGATGTATAAAATTATAACTAACTGAAAATGAGTTATATGAATTAAGTGGCACGTCGTTAGTAGCAACGGAGGCAAGGTCAAAACTCAAAATAACAACATTATGAATAGGCAACTTTTAATACTCGCATTGATTACCACTTTGTGTGGTAGTGCTTTTGCCGGAAACAACACCGGTGAAAATGATAAGAACAAAACTTCCAACATTGTGATCGTCGAAATCCCAGTTCTCATGGCAGAGGATTTGGATGAGATTTCAGCACAATTGGAATTACATACTGTACCGGGTACTATGGATATAGCACCCAATACCTATCAGGTCTATGATACTAACGACGAACTGATCATGGAAGAAATAGTACAGTTTGAAAACACCCCTTCCGGGGATATGAAGGCGCTTATCCGCAAAGGAGAGTTCTTAATGGAAAAAGGCGACATACAGATTTATAAAGTTTTTTAGTTGGTAAGCGGTTATAGTTAGAAGCCATGTAGCAGCGATGCGACATGGCTTTTTCTGTTTACTACCAATCGGTATTAAACCCATGTGCTCTTTTACTCTCGGATAGGGCTTGATGAGGGTCACCGTCAAGCGGTGATTTCTGTCATATTTTGTTCTCCACCTGGAAAATAGCTTTGAAGCTTATTTGATTAGAATGCGCGAAGAAAGAATAGGTGTCATAGGTGGTAGCCAGGGCATGGGTAAGTGGTTGGTTAATTATTTCCAGAACAAAGGATTTGAGGTAGGGTTTAGCTCGAATGACTCCAGAACGCAATATCTCACGAATGTCCAGTTGGTTACTGATTCGGATGTAATCATTCTCGCAGTGCCTATTTCTCACATGGAGAAAGTTTTGGATCAGATTTTCCCTTACCTGGAAGGTCGTACGGTTATCGACGTGTGTAGTGTGAAATCCAGAATCGTCGAAAAGTTTCAAAGACTGCACGAGCTATATGATAGTGTCGAGTGCGACTACCTGTCGATCCACCCAATGTTTGCTCCGACGATTGAGTCAGTGGTTGGGCAGGTCATTCTTTTCAACTACGCCCATGTGCAGAATAGCGATATGACTGAAAAGTGGCAGTCGCTCTTCGCTGAGGATGGTGCTCAGGTAATGGAAGTAGATCATATCGAGCATGACAAAACCATGGGGATAATCCAGGGCCTTAACCATTTCAATGTATTTGTGAGCGCTAAGACATTGGCACGCCACGGTGACAATCTGGAATTGATCAAGCGCCTTTCATCCCCCACCTATCGGATATTTGTGATTTTCTTCACTCGCTATGTTATGCAGACCCCCAGGCTGTACGCCGAGATTCAGATCTTCAACCCGTATGTTAAGGAGATTGTACGACTATTCATGGAGGAAGCGCAGCAGTTGCTCACTGTCATCGAACAGCAGGATTTTGATGGGTTTGAGAACTACGTGCTAGGCATGCAGCCTTTCTTTGCCGCCAACACTGAGGACACCCAGCTATCCAATTATTTGATCAAAAAACTGGGTGCCTACATGGCGGAGAAAAAAATGGTTACCGCTTAGTCCCGCACTATGATTATCCTAGATTTGCGACCGCAAAATCAAGGGCATTGGTGTTTAGAAAATCCTACATTCAGCATAAGAAAGTAAGAGCAGTCAACCTCTACAAGGTAGGTGTCTCCTATCTGGGTAAGCCGATCAAGCCGGTTCATTTTTTTGAGGTAGACGGGTTACTCATCGATACAGGCCCCAGCCTCGCCAAGGTCGCGGTTTCCAAGTTAGTAGACAAACTGGATATCTCGCAGATAGTACTCACGCATACTCATGAGGACCATAGCGGTAATGCTGCAACATTAAAGCAACAGCTTGATGTACCGCTATTTGGACACATTCTCGCCATGGAGATTATGGCGAGGGGTTTTGAGATTCTCCCTTACCAGAAAGCAATGTTTGGCCCTGCAGGACAAGTCGCAATCAGGCCCGTCGATCGAAAAATCGATACTGACAAGTACAGTTTTGAGGTCATCCACACACCGGGTCACGCACCGGAGCACATCGCCTTGTACGAGCGCAATCAGGGTTGGCTTTTTCCTGGAGACTTGTTCGTTGCGGAGAAGATCAAATATTTCCGAAAACATGAGTCCATGAGTGAGCAGATCAAGTCGCTTAAGAAGCTGGCAAAACTGGATTTTGACTTTCTCTTTTGCAATCACAACCCACAGCTGAAGGACGGTAAATCAAAGCTCATTCGAAAGCTCCATTATTTCGAAGAGCTCTATGGCCATATCAAAGAGCAACACAACAAAGGGTTAAATACGGACGAGATTATGAAAGCTCTGAAAATCCAAAAAAGCCGACCCATCGAGCTGTTGACCTATAAGGATGTCAGTGCCAGGTATTTGGTAACGTCCGTCACGAGAGAGTTGCAATAATCCCAAAATGTGTAACTTTAATTATGTCGCAAAGACTAATTAATATTGACCCTGAGATTCTCAGTGGAACTCCAGTTTTTAATGGTACCAGAGTGCCTATCCAGACATTATTTGATTGGCTGGAGACAGAGAGCTTGGATGAGTTTCTTGAGAACTTCCCCTCAGTTTCCAGACGGCAAGCCATCGAGCTATTAAAAAGGGCCGAGCATCTGATCATCAATGAAAGCGAGTTGGGTGAAACTACTCCTTGATGAAAACTTACCAACAAAGCTGAAAATGTCTTTTTCAGTGGATCATGAAGTGTTTACCGTAAAAGATGTAGACTGGATTGGCGTCAAGAATGGCGAACTTCTTGAGAGAATGAAGCGAGCTGACTTTGATGCTTTGATTACGATTGACAAGAATTTGGGGTATCAACAAAACATTAAACTCCATGGGCTAAAGGTCTATGTATTGAATGCCGTCAATAACAAACTTTCTACACTTACTCCATTTGTCGATAGACTCGAAGAAATTATGAGCGAGGAAGGTGACGCTGTTATAGTAGTAGTCGATCTTTGAGATTGGCCAAAGCCATAATCGGAGTAAGTGACTTCCCCAATTGTAAAGTTCCGCTACCCTTAATAGTTTGCTCTTTGAAACCGTGACCTATGATAGTTGATTTAAGAAGTGATACCGTGACCAGGCCGACACTGGCGATGAAAGCAGCGATGTTTGAAGCGCAGGTAGGTGATGATGTATTTGATGAAGACCCCACTATCCATGCCCTCCAGTCCAAGGTGGCGACCATGTTTGGGATGGAGTCGGCGTTATATTGCCCATCGGGTACCATGACCAACCAAATCGCACTCAGGATCCTCACGCAACCGCAGGATCAGATTATTTGCGACAAGCGATCACATATCTATCTCTATGAAGGAGGAGGCCCGGCTTACAACTCGATGGTTTCGCTAAAGCTGCTCGACGGTGATCGCGGTAGGATCAAGGCCGAACAGATCGCTGATTCAGTCAACCCTGATGACATCCACTTCCCTAAAAGTACCCTCATCTCTATCGAGAACACCATGAACAAGGGTGGGGGCTGTTGCTACGAACTGGACGAACTACGTGCGATTAGGGCTGAAGCAGATAAGTACGGCCTCAAACTACATCTGGATGGTGCACGGCTCTTCAACGCTTTGGTGGCGAGAGGTGATGATGCCCGCGCCTACGGTGAGATTTTCGATACGATCTCCGTTTGTTTCTCCAAGGGGCTGGGCGCTCCCGTGGGTAGTGCTATACTAGGCTCTACTGAGCATATTAAGAAAGCGCGCAGGGTGAGAAAGGTGTTTGGAGGCGCGATGCGTCAGTCAGGATATCTGGCAGCTGCTTGTATCTATGCATTGGACAATCACGTGAATCGACTGCAGCAGGACCATGATCGTGCAAAAGCCCTTGGCGCCATGGTCGCAGCACAGTCCTACGTGGAGGACGTACTGTCGGTGGAAACGAATATTGTGATCTTCAAATTGATCGATAAGACTACACCGCAAGAGGTGTTGGGAGAACTAGAGAAGCAAGGCATATTGGCAGTGCCGTTTGGCAAGCATGAGATCAGGTTGGTCACCCATCTCGACTTTACCGACGAGATGCTTGCCTATGTTGAGAAATCACTCGCCAGCCTCAGCTTTTAATGACTTTATGGTAGCTGGTCTGCTCACAAAATAGACGCCTGTAAATATCAATAGGGTTGCGAAGAACATCGGCCAGGTAGGAGTTTCATTGAGGAAGATCATGCTGATTGCGGTAGCGAATACCGGCTGCACGTAGATGTAAGTGCCCACCAGAGATGGATTGACATGCTTCAGCGCGAGTGCATTGAGAATGTAGGCCAATACCGTTGTGCCAAGCACCACATACAGTATGCTGTACCAGGCGATCGGAGGAAGCACCCACCAGTCGATGGTCATCAGTTGTGACCACCCTACCGGAATGACAACAATATTCGCAAGCAAAAAGGCCCATTTCATGATCGTCATGGGGTGGTACTTATGCATCAGTGGCTTGACCAGCACAAGGTAGATGCCATAAGAGGTGGCGTTCCCCAGTACAAGCAGATCACCAACAAATGATCCATTAGAAAAATCAAATCCATTTCTGGCGACTAGCAACAATGCTCCGGCAAGCCCTGCTGCTATACCCAATGTCTTGACCCATGTGATTCTTTCACGAAGAAGGATAGCGGAAAAAACCAGCACAATGACTGGGTTGGCAGTCATGATGATCGAGCTACTAATAGCGCTGGTCAGCGTCAGACCTTTAAAAAACAGAATCTGATTGAGAGACGCCCCAAAAAGTGCACAAAGCAATAATCTTGGAACATCCTCTTTGCGGATACGCTCTTTCACTCCAAAAAAGCCAATGATTACAAATATCACAGAGGCAAAAAATACCCTAAGCACAATGAATGCGAATGGAGGAATAAACTCCGGTGTAGCCAGCTTGGCCACCACATAGTTGCCGCCATAGATCAACCCTACGATCAGCAGTACCGGATGTACCCAGAGCGGGCTGTTCCCTTGATTTTTCACAGTCGGCAAAGCTAGTTAATTGGTCGGACGATTCTCTTTGGCTAAATTCCCTCATGTTTCAGGAGACCCAACCACTAGCTGAGCGATTGCGCCCCACCAAACTCGATGAGCTGGTAGGACAGGAGCATCTCACCGGCGCAAATGGGATTCTTCGCAAGACCATTTCTTCGGGTACGATTCCTTCCATGATCCTATGGGGACCACCTGGTGTTGGTAAGACCACTATCGCGAATATCATAGCCAACGAGGTAAAGCAGCCCTTCAAGACGTTAAGCGCCATTAGCGCTGGGGTCAAGGAGGTACGCGAGGTGATCGGGCAGGCCAGGCCAGGTGTCAAGACCATCCTTTTCATTGATGAGATCCACCGGTTCAACAAAAGTCAGCAAGATGCTCTCCTCGGTGCGGTGGAAAAAGGGCGGATTACTTTGATCGGCGCGACTACCGAGAATCCGAGCTTTGAAGTCAATGCGGCCTTGCTATCCAGATGTCAGGTCTACACGCTCAACTCGCTCAACAAAGAACATTTGCTGAAGCTGATCGATCATGCCTGCCTGGCGGACGAAAAGCTGAAGTCGAAGGAGATCACACTGAAAGAGACTGATGCACTCTTCAAGCTGTCGGGAGGAGATGCCCGAAAGATCCTCAACATCTTCGAGCTCGTCGTTGATGCGGTCAATGAACCTAAGGTGACGATCCTCGACCAGTTGGTGATGGATACGGTGCAGCAAAAGGTACCTATTTATGACAAGAAGGGGGAGATGCACTATGACATCATCTCTGCTTTCATCAAATCACTCCGCGGAAGTGATCCCAATGCTGCGGTGTATTATCTCGCGCGCATGATCGAGGGTGGTGAAGATGTGAAGTTCATCGCACGGCGCATGGTGATCCTCGCGTCGGAAGATATTGGCAATGCCAACCCCACCGCGTTGGTGATCGCCACCAATACCTTCCAGGCGGTGGCCATGATTGGCTATCCCGAGTCGCGGATTATCCTATCGCAATGCGCTACCTATCTAGCTGCTTCACCCAAGAGCAACGCAAGCTACCTGGCCATCAACAAGGCCCAACAGACCGTTCGCCAAACGGGGGACTTACCTGTACCCATGGCCATCCGCAACGCGCCAACCAAGCTGATGAAGGACATGGACTATGGCAAGGGCTACCAATATGCGCATGACCATGCAGGCAACTTTGCTGCGATGGATTTCCTACCGGAAGAAATCAACAACACGAAATTCTACGACCCGGGTCAGAATCCCAGGGAAGAGGAGATGCGCAAGCGACTTAGAGGGATGTGGAAAGAAAAATACGGATATTAAACTAGCGACCGTAATCATGCTTAAACTGATTCAAAATACAACGTATGAAGTAGTAGCATTGGCTATATTTTTATTCTTAGCAGCATTTAATTACTTAATTGGTGTTGGATACGTACCATCGGGAATATTATTGACCATTCTAGGGTTGTATTATTTGATCAAAATGATTTTGTCCTTTAGAAATTGGAAGGAAAGCAAACTAGCGTCGGTTATTAACGCGCATATCAATTTCATGCTTTTTGTTTGTATATCAGGAGTTGGCTTCATTTTGCTTTACTTACCTGGAGGATCCGAGTTGATACACTCGAGTTTGGTGATCCCACAACTTACTGTGCCCTTATTTGGAGTAATAGCATTAATCCGCTGGAAAAAGGCGCCTTTGTATTGGACATTAATTAAGGCTAACATCATAAAATGGATAGTAGGCATTACTCTCTGTTTAGTGTTTTTCTACGTGTTCGATATTCCCTCCTATTTAATTCGAAATGGCCAGGGACCCATAGGATGGATCCCACTGTATTAACCACTCAGAAACTATACTTAGTCCATCCGAAATTGATTCATTATTATCGTCTCAGGTTTCAAAATCATGAATATGAAAAACTACATCTTCCTGCTACTCATCAGCCTTATTCCATTCACAGCTTTAGCCCAGGATAGGGTTTCTGGTAAGACCTTCGCTACAAGATCCGAAGTGATTGCTCAAAATGGCATGGCTGCTACCAGCCAACCACTGGCGACACAAGCTGCGCTGGATATTTTGAAAAAAGGTGGTACTGCCATGGATGCCGCTATTGCGGCCAATGCCATGCTCGGTTTAGTCGAGCCGCATGCCTGTGGGATAGGTGGAGATGTTTTTGC
Organism: Cyclobacteriaceae bacterium; assembly: GCA_965229505.1. Lineage (GTDB taxonomy): Bacteria > Bacteroidota > Bacteroidia > Cytophagales > Cyclobacteriaceae > UBA6059. The sequence goes on along the minus strand of OZ245881.1, from coordinate 1,111,088 downwards.
CATCATCTGGGATGCTGAGACACAGCAGCTCTATGGATTTAACGGTAGTGGAAGGGTACCTGAGAAGCTGACGATGGAGTATTTCAAAGAAAGAGACATGGACTATGTGCCTTTCCTCGGCCCGCTACCGGTGACTGTACCGGGCTGTGTGGATGGTTGGTTCGCCATGCACGAGCGCTTTGGAAAGCTGCCGATGCAAGAGATACTACAGCCCTCCATCGATTATGGTAATAATGGCTTCCCTGTCTCTGAGGTCATCGCGTGGCAGATGAACAATCAATGGGAAAGCCGCATGAAGTTTCCGGGCTTCAAAGAGACCTACATGCCCAATGGAGTGCGGACGCCCAAGAAGGGTGAGATATTCAAGAATCCAGACTTGGCCAACACCTATGACAAGATTGCAAAAGGAGGAAGAAAAGCTTTTTATGAGGGAGATATTGCCCGTACCATAGACAAGTACATGAAGGAAAATGATGGCTTTCTGTCCTATCAGGATTTGAAAAATCATACGTCGGAATGGATCGATCCGGTGAGTACAAACTATAGGGGCTATGATGTGTGGGAGCTACCGCCAAATGGGCAGGGTATTGCTGCACTGCAGATGCTCAACATCATGGAAGGCTATGACATCCGCGAAATGGGTTTTGGCAGCAAAGACTATCTGCATGTGCTCACAGAAGCGAAAAAGCTGGCCTATGAAGATCGAGCAAAGTTCTATGCTGACGCAGCTTTCAATGACATTCCAGTGGATTGGTTGATATCAAAAGACTATGCAGATGAGCGTAGGGCCCTGATTGATATGGAGAAAGCGGCGCGTGAATACCCAGCTGGAGAAATAGAAAAAGGTAACACCACGTACCTAACCGTCGCTGATAAGGACGGCAATATGGTCTCGTTGATCCAGAGCATTTATGCAGAGTTTGCTTCAGGTATGGTGCCCACAGGTTTGGGCTTTGTCTTGCAAAATCGCGGGCAGCAGTTTAATGTGCAGGATCCTGACCATTTCAACGCTTTGATAAAAGGCAAGCGTCCGTTTCATACCATTATTCCTGCTTTCGTTACTAAGGATGGCCAGCCTTTCATGAGCTTTGGCCTAATGGGCGGTGCAGTGCAGCCGCAGGGTCATGCTCAGATCATTGCCAACATCATCGACTTTGATATGAACATACAGGAGGCCGGTGATGCCCCCAGGATGAGACACACTGGCTCTTCACAGCCCACTGGCTCTACCATGAGCAGAGGAGGAACCCTCAATCTGGAGAGTGGATTTGACTATGAGGTCATCCGTGAGTTGGAGATGCTCGGACACAGGATTGAATTCAGCGTGGGGCCTTATGGAGGCTATCAGGCCATTCGCTATGACCCTGTCAGTAAGGTCTACTATGGTGCTTCTGAATCAAGAAAGGATGGGCAGGCTGCAGGGTATTAGACGAGCCAATTTTGTAGGTGAACCTATGAGATCATTCTATTCGAAGCTCACCCTGTTCTTGGTAAAGTAATCGACCAGCGGGCGCTGCACAAGGAGTCCCATTTTGTCCAGCAGGTTGATATACTCCTGGAAGATATCCTTCTCGAGGCTGTAAAGCCTCAGTTCATTGTCCAGGATGCTTTCCTGTACGCCAAGAAGCGTAAGTGGCGAAATGCCCTCGATGGATAGGTACTTCTGCAGCGAGTTTTCTGTGTCGCTCGACTTGATGAACGTATTGACAGTTTCATATTTTTTGATCAGCACTTCGAGTTTAGATCGACTTATATCCAGCTCTCGCTGCAAGTCGAGCTTGTAGGTCTGTAGGTCATTTTCCTGCTCTAGTCGCTCTAGCGAAAGCCTATTCAGCTTTGACTGTGAGGATTTGGTCACTGGTAGATTGATCCCAACTCCAATTCTGAAATCCTCTATGGCGCCTTCCTTCTCGTCATTGCGATATTCAGCCTGTACAAAATCCAGGATGTTTTTACTCTGCGCTCTTTCTTCCAGATATTCTAGTTCTGCCTGGCGAAGGTTGTTTTGATTGCGACTGATATTAAGGTTCGAGGAGTCGGCGGAGTGGGGTAGTGTCTCTAGAAAGCCGTTGATGAATTCTACATCGATAAGCCCGCTAGCATTGATGGTAAGGGGAGTCGATGAACCCAGTAGATCCATGGCTTGCTGCTGGTATCGCGCTTCGTCCTCCTCCAAATCAATCATATCAAGCCTGGATTTTTGAAATTCATTTTCTGCGTCTATCAGGTCTTGATAATCAAAACCTACAGCGTTAGCATTTTTCCTCAATACGGTTATCCGGTCTTCTAATACCAGTTGTTGCTGTTGCTGAGCGCCCAGGTATCGACGCGTCTTGATCAGATCAATCAACAATAGATAGCGGTCTTTGAGTGCCTTGTTGAGTGCTTCGTCCCATCGCGTATCAAACTCGGAGAGCATGTTTTGATAATAAGCCTTGCTGTACTTTTTCTGCCCTATGGAGTTGGGCGATACGCGCAGAGCATATTGCTGCCGCTCCAGATCAAAGTCCCTTGTCTCTGTTCTGAATTGCACTTCATCGATAAGAGGCGTGGTGAGTGGATTATTGTTGAGGTACTCGATTTGAGACTCCTGATATTTTACCTCAGTATCATGAAATGCTGTTCTGAGTAAGTCTGAAGTGGATATTTGAGAGGTGTCGGATTGAAATGAATACACGAGGAGCAAGCAAAGTATTTTCATAGCAGAATGATCTAAATCAATATTAGTCTTGGCGAATGATCAGCTTCTCACCAAGCAGTAGATTGTTGTCTTCCGGGATTTTGATTTGAACTTCGCGCCCCCAGAGCGGAATATCAGGATTTTTCCTCAGTCGAATGGGATACTCCACAATGCGAGACCCTACGCCCACTACCGATCCTGTGATGCTGTTTTCTCGGGTACTTTCACGAACTACTTCGACTTCATCACCAGTTGTTATGGTCTGCGCGCTGTTTTCGTGTATGTATCCCATCACAAAAGACGGGGTTTTAGAATTGATGGTCATGATGGGTGTGAAGGATGACACGATCTCACCGGGACTGAAGTTGATAGAACCAACGATCCCACTGATGGGCGCCACCACCCGCTGCTGCTTCTGCTCTTCCCTCAGCAATGCCAGTTCAGCCTCGAGATTGTCGATCTGCGCCTGTACCGGATTATTCCCCGAGCGATTGGCTGATCTCAACTGGTCAATTTGTGCTTGATAGGACTGGTTGGATAGCGTTAGTTCTTCTTTGAGTGAGGCGATTCTTAGCTCGATAGGGTTTTGCGTCGTGCTGGCAGTACCTTGAGGGATGCTCTTTAGCTCTTTGTTAAGTTCTTTGTTGAGTTCAAGTTGTGAGGTCAGCTGATTGATTTCCAGGTTGAGTTCGCTTGCCCTGGCTTTCATCTGAGATTGCAGCTGGACGATGAGCGAAGCATTCTCACTATTGGATCTGCTAGAGGAAGCACGATATTCCTGCAGCTGGCTTTCGATTTGCGATAGCCTGGCCGAGAGCTGGGGATGATCTACTTCCATAAGCACCTCTCCTTCGGCTACTTGCTGTCCAGCAGTGACCATGATCTGCTTAATCTCGGTATCCGACTGGAAATTGATCACCAATTCGTCTGTTTGGGCTATGCCCAGGAAGACCGTGCCAGCAGACTTAAAATCTGAATTGATCAGGAAGAGCGCCACAACAGTCGCTACCCAAATGACGAGTATAATTCTAAACTGCCTGAACATCAGCTAAAAGTCTCATTCTGATTGTCAAAATCGATTCTGACACTTTGATTTCCCGGTAGGGCACTAAGTGTATTGAACAACTCCTGTTCCGAAGCTGTGGGTGTCAGCCTGATGTAATATTCAAAAGTCGTCAGCGTAGTTTCCTCAGGTGCATTGTTGGTCGTACGCATGGCTTTAAAAAAACATCTTTCACAATAACCGGCGGCTGTCGCTTCAATCTTTTTTTGATCTATTGTACCTTCTTCAAACCTGACCGTCAGCGTGCCGTTGGCGATGAAATATTTCCCGATAGGGGAGAAATAAAGGGCAAATGCAAGCACGGAAAACACGAGTGTACCCACTATTGCAATGGTGTAGCCAAATACCCCGCAAGAGATGCCGATAGCTAATGCAGCAAACAGGAAGATGATGTTTCTGGGATTCTTAAAATTGGTGCGGAAGCGAATCACCGCCAGGGCACCCAACAGACCCAGGCCGATTGCTACACTATCGCCAATCGCTTGGATAATCATCGCCGCGACTATAGGACTGAGTATCAGCGCCTGCAAAAAAGAGGTGGAAAAGTCCGGACCTACGGTGGTTTTGTAGTAGGTAATGGCAATAACCACAGAGAGACTAAATGCCAGCAAGAGCGTGAAAAGCACTGCCATAAAAGCAGGATTCTCGGAGCTTGTCTGGAGTAGAAAGTAGTCAACCATATGGCAGTTCTAAGCTTGTTTTTCGGATGTTAATCCTTTGTTAACTTTTGCTTAATGCCAAATTAATCGGTTTTGCCGTCTGAGAGATGCTTATTCAAAAGATATTAGGACTCCTACGCTCGAAAATGATATTATCCTGCCATTCCCCGTTCATCTTACCATTTTTTTCGCTGTAGCAAGACCCGCTTCATCCATATTTTTTCGTAAAACTCGAGCAGGTTCTACCGCTAAGCTCCTGGGATCGAGGGGAAATTGATATTTGGACATGCATTTTTAATTTGGCCGGGCAAAGTTCATCTTTGTTGCTTATGGCAAAGAACCACAGCTATCTCATTGCGTCTGGCTCTTCGGAGGCGATTAAAAAATGTAAGGGTCTCACTGATACCGCATTGGATTCTGGGCTTAATAAGTTTAGTGCGATAGAGGAGCTCAACCCCTACACGCTAATTTTGAACTTCGAAAAAGCTAATGAGCCGAGACTGGAGGAGATTCGAATCATGCTAAATGAGATTGAGAACCTTGTGGTGTGCTCGTTTAAATCAGAAGAAGTGCTAACCATCTCACATGGTAAGGTGCGCTCAATACTATAAGCTTAACGTAACGGTCTTAGCTTTTTCGGCTATAATTTGAGGTTTGGACTTGCAAGCAGACGAACTCATAATATATTAGGACTCCTACGCTCGAAAATGATAGTGTCCTGCCATTCCCCGTTCAATTTTCCAATTTTTTCGCGGTAGCCAATCCTTCTAAAGCCGGATTTTTCATGAAATCTTATGCTGGGTAGGTTGGTAGCTGTCATAGTGGCAAACAATGTCCAGATCCCGTGTTTCTCGGATGAAGCTACTGCCGCGCCCATCAAGGCTTTGCCGACGTTTTGACCTTTGGCCTCAGCAGTGATGTAGATGCTGACCTCTGCCACTCCTTCATAGGCACACCTACCGGAAACAGGTGACAAGGCAATCCAGCCAAGCACTTTTTGATCTGCAACAGCTACCATTCGGCTATGCGGAAAATGCTCTTCATCCCACGTCGACCAGTCAGGAATGCTGGTTTCGAACGTAGCTATCCCGGTGGCTATGCCCTCCTCATATATTGCTCGCACTGCCGGCCAATCTGCAGGCATCATGTCCCGGACTATAATTTTATTTTCAGTTTTATTTATCACTTGGCAACCTTTTGGTTCGTTGTGCATCTATAGCTTGAATCTCAAGGTAAAAAACGTAATGAAAAAACTCATTGTATTGATCGGACTAATGGTAGCGGTACTTAGTATGTATGCGCAGACCAACTCGGAACGGGAGCTAAGAAGCTTCTCGAAAATCACGGTGGGCGACCGTATCAACCTTCATTTGACCAAGGGCGACCAACCCTATATCAAATTGCTTTCGGATGATATCAACTTTGCCAGGGTGAATGCGGAGGTCAAAAATGGCCACTTGCATATTTACCTGGATGATGCCAGAATGTTTGATAAGCATGAGCGATACGGTAATCGTACGGTGGATGCCTATGTTACTTTCACAGAACTCGAGAAGTTGGTGATCAAAGGGGACGGCTATGTAGAGTGTCGGGATGATATAGTCGCCAACAAGTTCACTCTCAAGGCGTACGGAGACAATAACATAATGCTGACAGGTCTTTATGCGAGCAAGATGGTGACCAAAGCGTATGGTGAAAACGATATCCTGATTGAGAAAGGGACCATCGCTGAGCAGAAATTCAAGCTTTATGGTGACAATCAGATCAATACACTCAACATTGCCAGTAGGCAAGGCCGGGTCTCTATTTTCGGGGAGTCAGATATTCGACTATCTGCTGAGCACCAGCTCAACTACAATATTTTCGGGGATGCTGATATCAGATTCAATGGGAGCCCTAGAGTAAGGCAAGGTATTGTGATGGGAGATAAGTCAGTGTATCAGTACACTGACCGAAAACCATAGTCAGTTACTGAATCAACGAGCTATTGAATATACCCAGTCCCAAAAGGTCTGGGTTTTTGTTTTACCAGCTTCTTTCGAGTTAGGAAATAAACAATCGTCCCAATTATAGGGAAGAATAGTACCAGAAGGAACCACAGCATTTTGTTTCCTCCGTCTTTGAATTCATTTCTGGAAATATCGAATATCGCTGCTCCCCAAAAAATGAATAGGGCCGTTGCAATGACAATGAGTGTGGCTGAATACATAGTTTTAACTTACTCAAAATAGATTAAAAGGTTGTGCTTAAGCTATGATTTACTCCAGATTGCGGCATTGAACAGATATCTTTGAGTATGACCTTCATCAGGGTTTTCTTCATCATATTATTCGTCTCTACTACTATCCAGAGCTTGGCCCAAGAGTCAGTGAAGATCTACTACAACGATAGCTGGCAAGTCACCATCAAAAAAGATGCTGCTTATGTGCGTGAGGCTCAGGTGACTTTTGAGGATCAGACATTGGTTTGGAATGGGACTTTCACTGATAGCGCTATTGATGGTAGGCTTATCAGATCGGGCACCTACCGGAATAATCAGAAGCAAGGACTGTTTGAGTTTTATCATGAAAACACTGTGCTCGAAAGCAGTGGCAGATATGACAATGACCAAAGGATAGGAGAATGGGAGTATTACAACGATTATGGTGGGGTAAAGCAGGTCGTTGTTTTTGATGGGGAAGAATTTAGCGTCCAGGAATTTTTTGACACACGTGATAAACAGCTCGTTTCCGGAGGCACGGGCAATTGGAAGTTGTTCGTTCCATTTGGAGATAGGGTAGTGTCGCTGGATGCCTACTTCAGCCAGGGTCGGCGGTCTGGAAAATGGGTCTATCGCTACTCACCCGGAGGTAAAATTCTAGCAGAAGAGTATGACGAAGACGGGAAGCTGATTGAAGGAGTTGATTATGAGAAAAAGGGAAATCCGACCTATCAGGAGACGAAATTAACTGCAACACTTTTTGAAATACCTAGCCTATTGAGGGCCGAACAATTGAGGACTGACGACCACTTCTATGGCCCTGACGCCATCAGGTATATCGGAGGGATTGGCCCGGAGACGGTCGAGCATCCCGGTCTTGTACCTACCTATCAAGGGGGCATAGAGGAGTTCTACAACTATGTACTTCAAAACTATCGCTACCCTAAGTCTGCCTTTGCGGAGGGTTTGGAAGGACAGGTGATCATTGATTTTATGATTGATGATCAGGGCAGTACTTCTGATTATCGTGTGATGCGGGGGATTTCTCAGGAATTGAATGCTGAAGCCGTCAGGCTCATATCTTCTACAAATGGCTGGGTTCCAGCGGAGTATAACGGTCAGCCAGTGAACGCCCGTAAGTCAGTACCGATTACCTTCAAGATCAATTGACCACAGCACCTGATCGAGTCACTTTCTCCAGGTTGGTTGTGATAATCTCCAGTGCCAGATCAATGGTAGCAAGATGTGTTCGAAAGGAGAGCACTGCCACCCTTATCAGAAACTTGCCATCAAGTGTAGTAGATGACATGAATACCCGCCCGTCTTGATGTATCAACTGTAGGAGTTTTTGATTGCATTCGTTCGGGTCTCCATTTTCCGGTAGGTATCTAAAGTAACAAACCGACAGCTCGGGAGGAGGCCCTACCTCCATGTTGGGTATTTCCTGAATCTTTTGATAAAAGTACCTGCAGAGCTCAAGCTTTTCTGCTAATGCCGCCTTGAAAGGTGCAAGCCCATGAAGTTTTAACGGTAGCCACATACGCAGGCCCCTGAAGTGCTTGGTCAACTCAGGCGACAAGTCGGCAGGAGAGAGCTCAGCATCGGCGGAGTGCGTGTCCTGCAGATAATTGGCCATGTAGAAATGCGAATCGAGCAGATGCTGCTTGTTCTTGACCAGCACTGCACCCGTACCAAAGGGGAGAAATAGGCCTTTGTGCGGATCCAGCACAATCGAGTCGCTCAGGTCTGCCCCTGCAAAAAGTGACTTCATGTCATCGAGCAACATGAAGAACCCGCCGTATGCCGCGTCAATATGATACCAGCAGTCAGCATCTTTGGCGATACGGCCAATTTCTGCCAAAGGGTCGACAGCACCGACATCTGTAGTGCCTGCAGAGGCGATCACCATCCATGGTTTCAAGCCATTGGCCTTGTCACGATCGATTTGCTCCTGCAATGCTCCCGGAATCATCCTATGCTGACTGTCTTGAGGAATTTCTCTCAGGTGGGCCTCCTTGAGTCCGGCAATACGAATAGCCTTAAGGAGGCAATGGTGCATCTGATGGGTACAGTAGATGACAGCCTGCGGAATATCCGCACATTGTAGGTTGTGTGCATCTCGAGCTGCCACTATGGCGGTAAGGTTAGCGATGCTTCCTCCTGAAGATAGGTTGCCGGCATAGCCCTCTGGATAACCTACCATGTCAGCCATCCAACTGATAAGTTGATTCTCCAGCCTGACTGCACCAGGCGAAGCGAAGAATACACCGGCGTAGTTATTGGTCACGGCGGCAAGGTAGTCTCCCAGGGCGCTTGCGTATAAACCGCCTCCGGGTATATAGCCGAGATGGCCGTGCGCTCCGGCATTGATGCCCGATTGGTCAATCTCCCGATGAACGATTCCGAGCAGCGGTTGTAGCTCAATCCCGTCATCCTGAATAGGCGAATCAAGAAAGCTTTGTCCTCCAGGGTCTTCGCTGAAGTAGGTTTTTGTATTGTAGATATCCTTCAGATGGGACTCAGCGAATGCGATGGTCTCCTTGGTTATTTCCTCTCTGGTGGGTTCTAGCGCACTTGCTTGTGCTTCAAGTTTTTTTATTCGCTCAATCATCCGTGTAAGTTAATTCAGCTTTGCAAAAGGCCGTAAAGAGAACAACCCGAATGATTCTTCACTCGGGTTGTTGATACTTGGTGTTGTTTAGATAGATGTATACTATCCGATCTTGAATGTCACCTTGAGCTTGTCCCAAAGCAAATCGACATTCCCATTTTCGTTGATATTGAAAGTCATTCGCTCAGATGCGACAGGTATATTCTGAGATTTTACGGTGACTCTCAGGGCATCCTTAGCCTCATCGTACTCATATGCACCCCATTGCTGCCAGGTGTTATTAAAGATGATCGTCCATTCATCCCTACCGGGAATGGTGAATAAGCCATATTTTCCGGCTTTGAGGGTCTGACCCTCTATCTCCACATCTTCGCTCACCTCTATCCAGGTAGCCTCGTTAGCTCCTGTACGCCATACCTCATCATAGGGTACCAGGTCACCCCAGATGGTGCGTCCTTTTACTGCCGGCTGGCTATAATTGATGGTAACATCAGTGCCATTTACTTTTGCTTTAGCTTCTGCCGGGGGACTTGGCTTAGGCTGTGCTTGCGCCAGAATGATCCCACAAAACAGGAGTATTGCTGATAGGAGTAGTTTTTTCATATTCTCGGAATTTAGTTCTATGTCTATTAGACGGGTAAATCATCAAAGAGTTCACAATAATACGCGATAGTCACCCAACTGATAAAGGAAGTGGTGCAAGCAGCCATAAGCACTATTTGAGTTAGATTTGAAGCATATGTTAAGTGTATTCTTTTTTAGACTGGCGTCAAGATTACCCTTCTCGTGGCTCTATGCTTTTAGTAATTTGATGTCCATTGTAATACGCCGCTTCTACAGGCGAGCGACGGTCATTTCAAATTTGAAATCGAGCTTTCCGGAAAAATCAGAATCGGAGATCAGTGGTTTATTACCTGGCATCTATCGAAACATAAGCGATGTTTTTATTGAGACAATCAAGTCCTACCACCTTTCAAAAGAAGCGCTCGCAGAAAGAGTGAAATTTGTGAACCTTGGCGCGCTCAACGCTTATGTCGATAGCAAAACATCATTCTACTTATTAGCGGCGCACCAGTGCAACTGGGAATGGCTGCTGTTGGCCATTAGCTCACAACTCCCATTACAGGCAGATGTTGTTTATAAGCCCTTGAAAAATCAGTCGATGAATGATTTTCTGCTCAAGAATAGAGAGAGGTTTGGAGCTCATCTTATTGCTAAGGATGATGCGCTCATGGAGATACTCAAGCGTCGTGATAAGCTCCGATGTATCTGTATTGCAGCAGACCAGCTACCCATGAAGAGCACCAATAAGTTTTGGACCAGGTTCCTCAATAAGGATACGGCATTTTACATGGGCCCTGAGCAACTCCCCAAGTTTACCAACCTGCCCGTATTCTTTATGTACATCTGGCGTGTGAGGAGGGGCTATTACAATATCGAGTTTATCCCAATTGATAAACCCCCGTACGCCAAGGGCAAGATCGACATACTCCCTAAGTATGCCTCTGAAGCCGAGATCATGATTAGAAAGAACCCCACCGACTGGCTTTGGAGTCATAAGCGATGGAAATATGCCAAGCCTGATGCACCGGACAAGACCAATCAATATCAACCCGAGGACTAACGGGTTGGAATGCGACTGCTTTTTACGGTAGGAAATATCGTCGCAAAATCGAAACCAAAGGCCTTCTCAAAGTTTTTACCCAGCGGCAAGATTGATTAATTAATTATCTAATTTTGCCGTCCTTATCGAGATATGAAAAATATTAGGAATTTCTGCATCATTGCGCACATCGATCACGGCAAAAGTACGTTGGCCGATCGGCTGCTGGAGTTTACACAAACTGTAACCAAGCGCGAAATGCAGGCGCAACTCCTTGACAACATGGATCTCGAAAGAGAGCGTGGTATTACCATTAAAAGTCATGCCATCCAGATGAATTATCTGCTGGATGGACAGGAGTATGTTTACAACCTTATTGACACTCCTGGTCATGTGGATTTCTCATACGAGGTATCCAGATCAATTGCCGCATGTGAGGGTGCGCTACTGATTGTGGATGCGTCTCAGGGCATAGAGGCCCAGACAATTTCTAACCTCTATTTGGCACTAGAGCATGACCTGGAGATTATTCCTGTACTGAACAAAATTGATTTACCTGGGGCAATGCCTGATGAGGTGTCTGATCAGATTGTTGATCTGCTTGGCTGTGATAGAGAGGCTATCATTCATGCCAGTGGTAAAGAGGGGATTGGGGTTCCGGATATTCTTGAGGCTATCGCAAAGCGTATTCCGGCACCAGAGGGTGATCCGAACGAGCCATTGCAGGCCATGATTTTCGATTCGCAGTTCAATTCATTCAGAGGTGTTGAAGTAATCTTCAGAATCTTCAACGGGACGATGCGCAAAGGCGACAAGGTCAAGTTTGTGAACACCGGTAAAACTTATGATGCTGACGAGATCGGTATTTTGGGTCTGGCACAAAAGCCACAAAAAGAAATGCGTGCGGGTAACGTAGGTTATTTGATTTCCGGTATCAAGGTCGCCAAAGAGGTGAAAGTAGGAGATACCATAACTCATGTGGATCGGCCAACCACAAGGATGGTTAAGGGTTTTGAAGACGTGAAGCCCATGGTGTTCGCAGGTATCTATCCTGTGGAGACCAGTGAGTACGAAGAACTTCGGGCTTCTATGGAGAAGCTACAACTCAATGATGCATCCCTTGTATGGGAACCGGAGACTTCTGCTGCCTTAGGGTTTGGCTTCCGATGTGGCTTCCTGGGCATGCTTCATATGGAGATTATTCAAGAGCGGTTGGAGCGTGAGTTTGACATGACAGTGATCACCACTGTGCCGTCAGTGAAGTTTCATGCGATCAAGACCAATGGTGATATTTTGGCAGTATCCGCACCTTCAGAAATGCCAGAGCCCAACACTATTTCTCATGTAGAAGAGCCTTTTATTCGCGCTCAGATCATCACTAAGTCAGAATTCATCGGACCGGTGATAAGCTTATGCATAGATAAGCGAGGCATTATAAAAAATCAGGTTTATCTCACTTCAGACAGGGTTGAGCTCTCATTTGAATTACCCCTTTCTGAGATTGTCTTTGATTTTTTTGACAAGCTCAAGACGATTTCCAGAGGTTATGCATCCTTGGACTATGAACTGATCGGGTATAGAACCTCTACTATGGTGAAGCTTGATATTCAGCTCAATGGAGAGAAAGTGGATGCCCTGTCAGCTATTGTACACAGGGAAAAAGCTTATGATTGGGGTAAGCGGCTTTGTGAAAAACTCCGAGAGCTGATTCCGAGGCAGATGTTTGAGATTGCTGTTCAGGCATCTATTGGAACGAAAATTATCGCCAGAGAATCTGTCCGTGCAATGCGCAAGAATGTCTTGGCAAAATGCTACGGAGGTGATATTAGCCGAAAGCGAAAGCTTTTGGAAAAGCAAAAGAAGGGCAAGAAAAGAATGCGTCAGGTAGGAAGTGTAGAAATCCCTCAGGAGGCGTTCATGGCAGTACTTAAACTCGATACCTAAGAGATCAATATGGCCACTAAATTAGATGGTAAGAAAGTAGCTTCTGAAATCAAAGCTGAAATCGCTGATAAAGTGAAAGTGCTCAGAGCCGGAGGCTCTCGTGCGCCCCACCTGGCGATTATCATAGTTGGGGATGATGGTGCTAGTCATACCTATGTCAATGGAAAGATCACAGCTTGCAAGGCTGTTGGCTTTGATTACACACTCATGCACTTTGCCAGCACAATGTCTGAGCAAAAACTCATCAAACATATTCATCAACTAAATGACGATGAGGATATTGATGGATTCATCGTTCAGTTGCCCTTACCTGAGCATATTTCGGTAGAGAAAGTGACCGAGGAGCTATCTCCGGGCAAAGATGTAGATGGTTTTACCAATCAGAATTTTGGGAGTATTTTTTCCAAGCATCCGCTGCTATTACCAGCGACACCCTTCGGGGTGATGGAGCTCATTAGGAGGTATAGCATAGATACTCGAGGTAAGCATTGTGTAGTAGTTGGGGCTAGTAGAATTGCCGGAGCTCCATTGAGCATGATGCTGACGGAGGAAGGTCAGGCCACAGTGACTCTGTGTCATAAGCATACGGTGGATCTGGCATCACATACGCGGAAGGCTGATATATTGGTAGTAGCTGTAGGTAAGCCTAATTTAATATCTGCTGACATGGTCAAGGACGGTGCAATCGTCATTGACGTGGGAACCACTCGCGTCGAGGATGCAAGTAGAAAATCCGGTTTCCGATTGGTCGGGGACGTGGATTATGCTGCTGTAGAGCCAAAGTGTGAGATGATCACACCTGTTCCTGGTGGTGTTGGTCCGATGACAATTGCATCTTTGCTGCTGAATACACTTCGTGCTTACGAAATGAGGTTTGAAAGAGCTGAAGACTGATATAGCGACCCAGGTGACACTTCCGTTGATGGAGGCCTTCTACACCATTCAGGGTGAAGGGTTCCACCAGGGTAAAGCTGCCTACTTCATTCGGCTGGCAGGCTGTGATGTGGGTTGTCATTGGTGCGACGTGAAAGAGTCCTGGCCAGCAGAGGCACATCCCAATTTGACGGTAGGCGAGCTTGTCGATAAGGCAAAAGAGGCACCTGCCGAACTAGTTGTGGTAACTGGAGGAGAGCCACTGATGCATAATCTGGATAGGTTGTGTGAAGAGCTTCATTTGGCTGGTAAGCAAGTGCATGTGGAAACTTCAGGAGCACACCCCTTATCAGGAAAATTTGACTGGGTATGCTTCAGTCCAAAAAAATTTAAAGCCCCTAAGGACGAATACTATCAGTTTGCAGACGAGCTCAAAGTAGTTATATACAACAAATCTGACCTGGCCTGGGCGGAAAGTCATGCCGAGCAAGTGAATGAGGACTGCCTGCTGTATCTTCAGCCTGAATGGTCAAAGGAAAAAAATATACTGCCTGAGGTTATCACGTATGTTAAGCAGCACCCACGCTGGAGAATATCTCTTCAGGTCCACAAATACATGGACATACCTTAGAACAGGTCAGTTTCAAGAACAACTTCCCAATTACCCGGAGCGAATATTTCGAACTCTGCAAAGCAGTCCTGGATACCAACACCGTCCATCTTCTTAAACTGATAGGAAACCCTGCCGTCACGAAACGGAAACTGTACGCTTTTCCATCCGAAATACTCGGCGGTAAACTCGTTTGGGGTGTTCCGGGAGTCTGAACCTGTAATGGATTCCAGCGGAATAGGAAAGCCATTATTCGTGGTAACAAAGATTTGAATCTGATTAGGAGTCTCACCTACCTTACTGATCTTAACCCTACGTACATTTTTGTTATTGCCGATATCGTAAGCGGATTCATACCGCCCAACGTAATTCCCCGACTTCCAATATCCAATTACGAGAGAGTCCAGCAGCCCGGGTCTTTTGATTACTTTTTCACCATAGCCCTCTGGCGTCCCTTTTCGGAAATCACCCGAATAGTAATTTCCGTCACTCCAGATATATCGGCCTTGACCATGCGGAAGACCTTTTTTGAACTCACCCACATAGGTATCCTCACCACGTGCTGTTCCAATACCCTCGGCCATCCCCTTCTTGCAATCACCTTCGTAGGAAGCATTGATACTTTCCAGTTCCACTTTGCATTTTGGCTTGGTGTCAGGAGCAATGAAGCTAATCGCCCACAGTAGATAAAGAGAAAAGAAGTACATTATTATTTAATTTGAAGTCGTTTAGAAGGCGAAGATACTTATCCTCAGCGTAAGCTGAATAATGCTTTTGACATATGCAAAAACATTGCTACCCGGTACTTACTCTTATTTTCTTTATTGTTTTGTTGCTACCGCAATCGGGCACTGCACAATCGAGACTGGCAACTGATGACAAGAAGGCACTCAAGTATTATGCCGAAGCTTCAGCCTTTTTCAGAAGAGCGCAGTTTAGGGAAGCAACCGAAGTGTTGGAAAAGGCTATTGATCGGGATGATCAGTTTGTTGAAGCTTATTTGATGAGTGCTGATGCCTTTGACAAAATGAGGGAAGCCAACAAAGCACTGATCACACGACAAAGACTAGTAAAAGCAGTGCCCAATCATTCCAAAGTGATTAATACTTATTATCTGATAGGGCAAGCGCTCTTTGAGCAAGGAGACTATCGGGAGGCCCGTGATTTTACAGAAACCTTTCTGAAAATCGCCGTTGACAAGCCTGACGAATTCCAGCAGGCGCAGCAGACATTATTGTCAATCGAGTTTGCCATCAAAGCTTTAGAAAGCCCCGTAGATTTTAGCCCAACTCCCTTGCCCCCTCAGGTAAATCAATTTGCGCTACAATATTTCCCGGCCGTCACTGTAGATGAAAATACGCTTATATATACAGCACGTCGTGGGCTTGAGCCTTACTATGATGAAGACATCTATGTGGTAGAGAAAGATGATGCTGGGCAATGGGGTCTACCTAGCTCGATTACTAATCTGATCAACACTGATAATAATGAAGGAGCTTGCACAATCTCAGCGGATGGGCGGACGATAATTTTCACTTCCTGCCAGGGAAGGAAGGGCCTGGGGAGCTGTGATCTTTATACCAGTACCAAGCGTGGTGACGAGTGGGGTGAACCTGTCAATATGGGTGCGCCAGTCAACTCTTCTTCATGGGAGTCCCAGCCAAGCCTTTCTGCTGATGGGCGTACACTCTTTTTCTCGTCCAACAGGGGTGGTGGATTTGGAAAGAGAGATCTTTGGGTTACCACAAAAGGGTTAGGAGGTGTCTGGAACGAACCAATCAATTTGGGGGATAAAGTCAACACCGCAGGGGACGACATCTCACCATTCATTCATTTCAATGGTCAAGACCTATACTTCTCATCCAATGGACATATCGGCATGGGTGGATTTGACCTGTACAAATCAAATAGGGTGAATGAAGTGTGGGGTCAGGTGGCCAATTTGGGCTACCCAATTAATGATCACGAAGATCAGGTGTCACTTTTCATTACAGCAGAGGGCTCCAAAGCCTATTATGCTAATGAGACTAGTGAAAACGGACGCATTCTATCGAGCGAGATCAATCAATTTGAGTTGGCGGAAAGTGCACGTATTGCACACAGGAGCAATTTTCTCACAGGCATAGTGACTGATAGCCAAACAGGTAAACCCCTTGAGGCGCAAATCAGAGTGTCTGATGTGAATACCAACACCTTGGTTTCAGAAGTGTATTCCGATCCCTTGAATGGAGTATATTTCGTGGTGCTCACTGAGGGTCAGGAGTACGCTATCGCAATTAATCGCCCCGGATACTTATTCCAAAACCTATCCTTTGACTATCTGGAGAAGGAGGGGCTGGAACCCGAGCGCTTAGATATTGCGCTTGACCCTATTGCGGTAGGTGCTCAGACCGTTCTAAAGAATATATTCTTCAAAACTAATGAATATGAGCTACAACCTAAGTCAGAAGCACAATTAGCGACAATTATAGATTTTTTGAAAAGAAACCCTCGTGTGGTAGTGGAGATTTCCGGGCACACAGATAGTACCGGAAGTGACGAACTAAATAAAGAGCTATCAGTCAATAGGGCAAGATCTGTCTATCAATATTTGATTGATAACAAAATACCATCTTCTAGGATCAGTTTTGAAGGATACGGATCCTCACAACCTGTGGCCGATAACTCATCAGAGGAAGGAAAGGCCCTGAATAGACGCATAGAGTTCAAGGTTATTCGACTCTGAGCTAGCCAAGCGCCAATCCTTTCAGATTTCTATCAAGGAAACTCGAGTAATTGCATTATTTCCAGATTTCTTAATTAGTTACCCCACTTTTTCTGAATAGGGGGAGGCGGTTGTAGGAATAATCCTGAAGAAATAGCCCAATCCGTAAATTAATCTTCTGCGATTTTATAAAATACCTTTAAATATCGTCTGAGAGGCGATTTTATGATATTTTCAACGATTACGTATATAACCCAAAATGGGTTAAAAAAAAGGGTGATTTTTTTTAAACTCTATGAAAAAAGGATAAGTTTGGGAATTGTTAAAACAGATAACCTTTAATTATTTCTAAACTAAAAAGAACAATATGAAGAAGATTCTACTAATTAGTTTCATGTTGTTGTCCGCACTAATAAGTGAGTCGTGGGCGCAAGACAGAACTATTTCAGGACGGATTACTTCGGATGAGGACGGTAGCGGACTCCCCGGTGTAAACGTAATTTTGAAAGGTACTACCACCGGTACAACAACCGATATCGATGGTAACTACAAATTATCGGTTCCCCAGGATGGAGGAACTTTGACGTTCTCGTTTATCGGTCTGGCTCCTCAGGAGATAGCGATCGGTGCTCGATCTACGATTGATGTTGTAATGGCTAGTGATGTTAAGCAATTAACAGAAGTAGTTGTAACCGCAATTGGTATTGAGAGAGAGAAGAAAGCATTGGGATATGCGGTTTCTGACGTTTCGGGTGATGCCCTGAAGCAGCGAGCAGAGCCTGATCCGATTCGTGCTTTGACAGGTAAAGTACCTGGTGTAAACATCTTAAGCTCTGGTGGAGGTGCTGGATCAGCAACCAATATCACGATTCGTGGTAGCTCTTCTTTGACTGGTAACAACCAGCCATTGTTTGTAGTGGATGGTGTTCCATTTGACAACTCTGTGACCAGAACCAACGAAGGTTTTAACCAGGGTAACCCTAACTCCAACAGAGCATTTGATATTGACCCTAACAACATTGAGTCAATGACTGTATTGAAAGGTGCATCTGCTGCTGCTCTTTACGGTTCTCGTGCAGCCAACGGTGTAATCGTTATTACCACGAAAGCTTCAGCCAGAGGTCAGAAGAAAGGCCTTGAAGTTACCTACAACACTTCTTACAATGTTGAGACAGTAGCAGGTAAAATCGAGAAGCAGGGCGAGTGGACACAAGGTGCATTGTTTGGTTCACACAACTTTACCTGGAACAACGGTTTCTTTGGAACCTGGGGACCCAAGTATGAGTGGGTAAACGAAATGATCGATTCTGGTTTCCCAACCGATGGTATTCTTGGCGAAACTCTTGGAGGTTCATCTGGTATTCGTCATCCTTTGTATAACAAGTATGGCTCAAATCCGAGCAGCGCACTTTATGCTGGTGACCAATATCCTTTTATTCTTGATTTTATTGATGAGGCGTATCCAGATGTGGACAACTTCAACAACTTCTGGCAAGACGGTAAGGTTGTAGAGCACGCTGTACAGGTGAGCTCAGGAGGAGAAAACACAAGTATCACTGCTGGTGTATCGAGAACTCAGAATGAAGGTATTATCCCTTTCTCTGAGATCACCAGGACTTCTATGAACTTCGGTGGGCGTGCGACGCTATCCAATGGCATCTTCCTTAACGGCAGTATCACTTACGTGAAGACTGATCAGCGAAGTGCTCCTCAGGGTGCAGAGATTGTTGCAGGTAACGCCGGTACATCTATCATTGGTATGTTGTACTTGATGTCACCTACTTATGACTTGACCAACAACCCTTATGTTAACAATAGGACTGGTGGTTCTATCTATTACAGAAATGGTTTTGACAACCCTTACTGGGTAGCCGAGTTCGCTCCTATCTTTTCAGAGGTGGATCGTTACTTTGGTAACGCCACTGTGGGTTATGATATTTTCGACTGGATGACAGTGACGTATAAGTTTGGTTTCAATGCTTATACTGACAGAAGATCTGCACTAGTTCCGGCTTTCTCTGAGAACATTCCTGCGGGTCAGTATTCTATAGATGATGTGTTCCGTCAGGAAAGAGACGGTAACCTACTGATCACCATGGAAAAAGATCTTAGTGCAGATATCAACTTCCGTGCTTTGGTTGGACATAATGCTAATGAGAGAAGGTTTGAGCAAACTACGATCATTGGTAACGGTATCATCGCAAGAGGTATTGACCGTATCACCAATACTGCGAGTCAGTTGATGCGTAGGGATTACGGTGAGATCCAGCGATTCCAGGGTGTATTTGCTGACCTTTCTTTCTCTTACAGAGACTGGATGTTTGTCAACGTAGTAGGTCGTAATGACTGGTCTTCTACTTTACCCCCGGATAACAGATCATTCTTCTATCCTGGTGTAAGTACTTCATTTGTATTGAGTGAAGCAATGACACTACCTTCAGTGATCAACTTCGCTAAAATCAGAGCAGGTATCACTAAGGTGGGTAATGAGGCTTCTCCTTACCAGACCAACACGCCCTTCCTTATTAATGATCAGTACACCAACCTTCAGTTTCCATTTACTACACCTCGAGGATCTTACAACATAGCCAATCAGGAAGAGACTTTGGGTTCACCTACATTGAAGCCTGAGTTTACTACTGAGTATGAGATTGGTGCAGAGATAACTTTGCTGAACAATAAGATTGGTTTGGATGTGACTTACTACAACAGACAGTCTACTGACCAGATTATCGAGGTAACCGTACCTTCTTCGACTGGTTTCCGTGAGGGAATCACCAACGTTGGACGAGTTGATAACTATGGCTGGGAGATTGGACTTGACCTGACTCCAGTAGAGCTTTCTAACGGGTTCAAGTGGAATATTTACAGTGCATTCACAAGAAACAGAAATGAAGTGATTGACATTGGAGATGCAGATCAGATCATTGTTGGTGGATTTGCTTCCGGTGGATTGTCAGTAGTACAGCGACCAGGTCTTCCTTTCGGTCAATTGCTAGGAACAGATTTCCAGAGAGATGAAGAGGGAAATATCCTGGTTAACCCTGTTTCAGGTAAGCCGTTCGAAGATAACGAACTACAGATCATCGGTGACCCTAACCCTGATTTCACTTTGGGTGTAACTAACTCATTCAGCTGGAAAGGTATCAGCCTTTCAGTATTGATTGACTGGACACAAGGTGGTGACATCTGGTCACTTAGCGCAGATCAGACCTTCAGCCGTGGTATTCTTGATCACCCATTGAACACCGACCGTGTTCCCAGAGTAGGTCTTGGATTCTTTGGTGATGGTGCGGGTAACCCATTGTTGGACGAAAGTGGCAACAAGATCCCTAACAGAGCATTGACTACTGCCAATGACTGGGTATTCTTTGATGGCTGGGCTGCCGGTGGTGTTGACTGGCATTCAACTTACGATGCTACTGTGATCAGGATCAGAGAGGTGTCATTGAGTTACAACTTCCCTACAGCATTATTGGACAAGACACCATTTGGAAGAGCGACAGTATCCTTCTCAGGTAGAAACCTGTGGTACAATGCACCTCATTTCCCAGATGCTTTGAACTTCGATCCTGAAGTTTCAGGTCTTGGCGGTGGTGATGACAGTGGAGCATACAGAGGTTTCGACTTCATGGGCGTACCGACTACCAGAAGATATGGTGTGAACCTATCAGTTACTTTTTAATAGGTAAAACCAAAACGTAACAAAATGAGACATATAAATAAGATAACTAAATATATAGCGTCCCTGGTCATTATTGGCTTAGTGTCGTCGTGTAGCAGCGATTGGTTGGATGTCAATGACAACCCCAATGCTCCTACTGAGCCGGACCTGGAACTTTTGATCCCTTCAATGCAAATTGCTATGGGTCAAATCCTAACTGATCGTTTTGATGCGATCGGTGTAATCGGTCAGAATGTAGAATCAACACTTTCTCAGTATGGTCTGGGTAGTGATGGTGGAGTGCCACTAGGTTTTGAGGAGTTCTATGTTGACGCGCTTGTCAACGGAGAAAGAGTAATCCTTGATGCAGAGTTGAGTGATCCTCCATTGACTACACACCGTGGTATTGCAAAAGTCCTTAAGGCTTATATCTACCACGTGATCATCGATGTGTGGGGTGCTGCTCCATTTGACGAGGCATTGTTAGGTGCTGAAGGCCCCTCTGCCCCCATGTGGGAAGATGGTGCAGAGGTATATCCTAAACTGGTCACCTTGATTGATGAGGGCATAGCTGATCTTCAGGTTGGTGGTGTATCTCCTCAGAATGACGTTATTTATGACGGTAATGCTGCTAACTGGATAAAGTTCGCTAATACCTTAAAGCTCAAAATGGCTTTAAATACGAACAATGCGAGTTTGGCTAATTCAGCGATAGCCGGAGGTGTGATTTCTAGTAACTCTGAGGATGCTGACTTCCAGTTTGGTACAGGCTTAGCTCCTGAAAACAGACACAGGATGCATCAGTTGCACTACACCGGAGGTACTAAGACCTTCTACATGAGCAACACATTGATGCACAAGATGTACAGAGGTTATGGTGTTGAAGGTGAAGCAGATGTACCTGATCCAAGGATGAGGTATTATTTCTTCCGCCAGATTCCTGATTTTGATGCTGCATTGGCAGCAGGAGCTGTAGTGGCTGATGATTTCCCATGCTTCGGTTACGGTGCTAGAAACACCGACGAATCAACATGGACGATCAGATGTTCTTATGGTAATGTCGGTGATGGCTACATGGGAAGAGATCATGGTGATGGAACAGGTATTCCTAACGACGGTGCTGCAAGAACAACATATGGTGTGTATCCAATCGGTGGTCTATTTGATGATGGCCCAGGTCGTACTGTAGCTCAGCAGTCTGATATCAGTACTGGTGGTATTTATCCAATATTCACCAATGCAATGGCTAAGTTCATGCAGGCTGAGGCAGTGTTAAGACTAGGAGTAGCCGGAGATGCGAGAGCATTGTTAGAAGAAGGTGTAAGAGCCTCTATCAGTGATGTGATGGCTTTCGGGTCACAAGCTTCTAACTTTGATGCTTCACTGGCACCAACATCAGCAGATATAGATGCCTATGTAGATGCTGTACTCGCCAAGTATGATGGCGCTTCTACAGGTAATGCTGTGGGTGCAATAGGATCACAGCTGGATGTGGTTATGGATCAGTGGTACATTGCTAACTTCGGTAACAACACTGAATCATGGACAAGTTTCAGAAGAACGAAGCTTCCTGAAGTACGCCGCTCTACGGATGATGGAGGACAGCCACAGAGGATGTCTATTATTCCTACGAACCCGTATCCACGAAGATTCCCGTTCCCTCCTAGTGAGATAGCAACGAATCCGAATGCACCAGATCCTAATCAGATCGTATGGTTCCAGACTCCTGTATTTTGGGATTCTACACCTTATCCTGCTAGATTTTAATCTTAAAGTTGAAATTGATTATGAAAAATATATCAAGAAGTTTTATCCTATTTCTCGGCGCGGTGGTCATGCTATCTGCTTGTGAGAATGAAGATAATTTGAGAGCACCGGATTTTTACACCCCGGTGGTATTGTTGGCAACTAACGTAACCAACAATGTTTGGGAAACCAGCGAACTTCCAAATACGGCGTTTACATTCACGCTGGATGAAGAGAATTTCGATGGTGCTGCAGATGGCCACAAGTTTTTTGTAGGTCGAAGCGGTGTGACTTCCACCTTATTAGATGTGACCTTGCTTGCTTCTATGAATGGTGGTCCAGCTACTCCAATTGCTACATTCCAGGGGAGCGAATTGCCTGCTAATGTGAGTATCAGTGCTTCGGATGTGGCCAGTACCTTTGGAATGAGTGTTGATGATTTGACTTTTGGTGATGTGATAGCCATTACCTATGAGTACAACATTGATGCAGACAATTCGGGTACGGTATATACCCTAGGCACTCCAGGTAATGACTACTGCGGTGGTTTTACCAATGAAGGCGAGTGGTGTACTTTCACCATTTCGATTGTATGTACATTGACAGATGAAGTTACCGGAGCATTCGGTGGCAATTATGTCATTGACATGCAGGATTCATACGGAGATGGCTGGAACGGTGCATCGATTGATGCTACAGTGAATGGTGTGACTACCTCATACACAATTGCTGCTGGTTCTAGTGGATCAGAAACAGTAGTTGTACCTGACGGTGCATCCCTATCCTTTGCCTTCACTTCAGGTGACTGGGATAGTGAGATTACTTATCAGATACTTGATCCTGAGGGAAATGTGATGGCTAGTGATGGCCCATCTCCTGCAGTAGGAACAATCACATTAAGTAATTGCCTATAATAGTTTTATTGGCGTAATCCGCCTAGATTTAGAAGCCAGGGTTATATTAACCCTGGCTTTTTTTATGTGCAACGTATTAAGTTGATAGTAACTGAATATCATTTCTATGAAATATGTAAACCGTTTGCTCTCAATAATGAGCTTATTTTTTCTTGTATCATGTTTAAATCAGAATGAGTCAACAAATTATGTACAATCATTCCAGGTACTTGTAGGGGATGAAAGTGTATTTGATGGCCTTATTCAAGTGCGAAAAATTAACGACCCGGGTGCTGATATCTTAATTAATAGCAATGGTACGACGGTTTGGATGCAGGAGGCAGATACGGCTTTGTTCAGGCCCTTCACTCCCAATAAGAATAAATACTTGTCCCTGTTTAGCGATAAGAGAATTTATGAATTGAGTTATTCAGGAGATACACTTACTAGCCTTCAATATGGAACTGCAGGATTTAATATAACACTGCATCATGAAGTGGCATATAGTGATGACAATTTTATATCTCTTACAAAGGAAAAGATTTACCTGGATCTAAGCAGTGTAGGTGGGAGTGAGTCGGATAGCCTTATTACTGATGGCATTATAGTACTTGATCGGAGCGGTAACAAAGAGTGGAGCTGGAAACTGACGGATGTTCTTGATCCAATTGATGACCCCAATATTCTAAAAGTTAAAATGGACTGGGGGCATGCTAATTCATTAGCCATCGATACGGATGGCCATTATTTGATCTCCTGGAGGGATTTCAACGAAGTATGGAAATTAGATAGTAGCAGCGGTGAAGTGATATGGAAATACGGACATCACAACGTAAAAGATAGCAGTGAAATGTTTTTTGGCCAACACAGTTTTCACTCTACCGGTAATGGAAGATACCTCCTATTTGATAATGGTAATAAGAAAATAAGAGCTAGCTCAAGGGCTCTTGGTTTCAGTTATAATAGTACTGATGGCTTTGTCCAAGACCTTTCTATTTATTTACCAGATTCACTTTTTACCTCAAAACAAGGTTCTGTTTATAAGATCGAAGACGATAAATACCTTTTTAGTACTTCCATGACTTCCGGCATTGCAATTACTGACAAGGAGGGTGATATTTTGTGGTACGCCAAGGGCTCTGAGCCCTACTATCGGGCATATTATCTGAATAGAAGCCCCTTTTAGGAAAATATGAAAAGTCAATTGTGCAACGTAAAGCCGAGGTGACCATTAATCAACGAGTTAACCTGTTAAAGTTAAGTTTAGGGTTTTTGAAGATTGGCAGTGTTTCATTCGGTGGATACATGTCATTGGTGTCGATGCTTGAGGATGACTTGGTTCAACGCAAGAAATGGGTTGATGAGGGGCGAATTGTAGAGGCGATAGCGATAGCTTCGATGCTACCAGGGCCGTTGGCCGTTAATATTTCCACCTACATAGGATACACTTTAAAGGGTTGGTTGGGCGGACTGGCAGCTATGATAGCTGTACTACTGCCTTCCTTTGTCCTTATCACGGTATTGACCCGATTTTATTTAGAGAATATTGAGATTCCCTGGGTGAGTAGTTTCTTTTTAGGGGTAATGCCCGTCATAGTCGCGATCGTCATGAAAGTAGGGTTAGGCATGTGGAAGAAGACTGTTTCCAACCACTACCAATACTTGTTGGTTGTCCTAAGTGTTGTAAGTAGTTTAATAATCAAAGGGATTGCAGGGATTTTGATAGCAATGATTATTTCTGGCCTGGTTTCTTACATTATTGAGACTGATTTTCTTAGAAATCGGCCAACAAGCTCATCTCAACCAAGTGTCGATCTGCGATCATCAAACGTGCTCGTTCCAGCGATAATTTTACTAATCGGCTTGATCACCATTAGGACAGTGCATTTTGATTCAGTTTATTGGCAAATGGCCAATGTTTTTGCCACTATGTCAGTCACACTTTTTGGAGGGGGATATGTTTTTATCCCAATGATGCAAGAGGTTATCGTTGATCAAAATCATTGGTTGTCTAATTCCGAATTCATTGACGCTATCGCAATGGGTCAAATAACTCCTGGACCTATTTTGATAAGTGCAGCATTTGTCGGTTTCAAGCTCAAGGGAATTCTCGGAGCTGCTGTGGCTACTGTGAGCATCTTTTTGCCTGCCGGAATAATAATGTTGCTGGTGGGCCAACTTTATAAGGGAATTGCTGACAACCCGCACGTGTCTTTAGTTTTCAAAGGGATAAAGTCGGCCATAGTCGGGTTAATCTTATTTTCTGCCATCACTATTGTCTTTAATTCGGATGAGCCTCTCTATGTAGCGCTACTTGGACTAGTGAGCCTGGGAATCCTGATGAAATTTAATCTTAATCCCATCCTCCTTATTTTGCTTAGCGGGATGTTAGGTATTTTTACGTTTTAGCAATTCATTTTCGATGCAAGGAATTCAGTTTATTGGCACACAGCGATCAGGATCCAATTTATTAAGGTTGATGCTTAATCAGTTGCCAGCGATTTCAGCTCCGCACCCTCCGCATATACTTAGCACATTTATCCCGCTTATAGAGGGCTATGGTGAGTTTGAGTCGACCCAATCCTTCAACACATTGGTCAAAGATGTTCTCAATTGGGTCAAGGCTAACCCTGTTGCATGGACCAATTGGGATATGGATAAAAGCGAGATCATCAGTCGAATTCATGACAATTCTATTGAGAGCTTGTTCGCAGCTATTTATGAGCTTAAAGCATTGCGAGATGAAGCTAGTATGTGGTGCTGCAAGAGTTTAGCTAACGTACAATTCGTAGATAGAATAGAGCGCAAAAATATTCATCCAATATACATTCACCTGGTAAGGGATGGAAGAGATGTAGCTTGCAGCTTCAAAAATGCCATAGTAGGCCCGAAGCATGTATATCACCTAGCTAAAAAATGGTCTTATGAACAAAGGTTGGCACATGAAGTCGGGCTTAAATACCCTGGAAGATATGTGCTCATCAAGTATGAAGATTTGATTGAGCATCCTTCCCAGGAGGTCGAACGGATTTGTGACGCGGTGGGAATTGCCTATAGTCCGCAGGTAATGAATTACTACAAATCGAAGGAATCAGAAATTACAGCAAAATCTGGCGACATGTGGAAGAATGTCATTAATCCGGTCATTGCTGACAACAGGTACAAATACCGCGAAGGGCTATCTCAAGACGAGATTGGATTGTTCAACCAGGTAGCCGGAAGTGAGCTTAAGCAGTATGGATATGACTTGGAGTCCGATCGTGGGATATTAGAGATTGATAATGGTCAAATCCAACGCTACAACGACGAAAATGACCTTCTTATTCAGGGAGCTAAAAACTCAGCAAGTACAACCGACAAAGCCTTGAGAAAGCCACAGGAGGAGCTATTGGCCAAAATCAAGAATCGCATTTATAGTTACGAACTATAAACTTGAGGTAGCATCATCTTTAGCTTGATAAGTCCGGGGCGCCCCCAAGTTGTCACTTACATATAAAGTGTTCAGTGCCAGCCTTAATCCTGTTGAGTTGACAACTGTTGACATGCAGTGACACCATTGTGGCATTTAACCTACCGCAATTTGCTAAGTTCACATCTGAACGATCATGTTCACTTTCGTTACAATTATCTAAGGACAAATCAGTTTATTTAATTGATATACAAGAGGTTATGATCATGGCATAAGGTTTGAGAAAAAACCTTCGAACTTGAACTAAACTGCATACTGATATGCTTAAAAATGTATTAAAGAATTGCTTGGCCTTATCAGTCGTGATATTCGCTGCACTGAGTGTACGTGCCCAGGCTGGTGATACGACAATACTGACGCTGGACGACTGCATCCGCATAGGCCTTGAGAACAATATTGGCTTGAAAACCTCAATGAACAATGAGTTGATTGCCAAGTCCAACAAGATGCAGTCGATGATGAATTTCCTGCCTGATCTTAATGCAGGAGTTAACTACGACTTCACCTTCGGTACCTTTTTTGATCAATCTGCGTTTCGTCAGGTTTCGGCTACTACCAACACCTCAGACCCTTTCCTAAGGTCTACTGCTACATTGTTCAATGGAATGAGCAATCATAATAACCTCAAAAGGCGCCAAAATGAATTAACGGCTGCAGAGTATGGTGTGGAAAGCTCAACCCTCGATGTAAAAGCCAATGTGCTGACGGCATATCTCAACGTCATTCTTGATAAAGAGAACCTCAAAGTAGCAGGGGATCGTGTAGAATTATTGCAGGCGCAGCTGGACAGGGAGGAGAAGAGAGAATCAGTTGGGGTCGGAAACATGGAGACCGTGTACAATTTCCGGTCTCAAGTGGCTAATGAAAAACTCAATCAGGTACGTCTGGATAACCAGTTAAAAAGGGATAAGCTTCGGTTACTGCAATTGCTCCAACTGGATGTGACTAAGCCGTATAAAGTGGCTGAGGTAAATATTGAAGCGGATAATCCTTTGACGGAGATTGAACCTTATGCTAGCGTGCTCGAAGCGAGCATGAACTACTCGCCCTCCTTGAAGCAAGCCGAGGCAAATGAACAAGCAAGCGTGTATGGATTCAAACAGGCCAAAGCCGGCAGGTACCCGACGATTAACTTTTTCGCACAGCTGGGCTCGCGTTATTCATCTAATGGGGCGAGGAGTCCTGAGACCGGTGATCTGATAGAAGACGCACCATTAGCTGATCAGTTGGATTGGAACTTATATGAATACATGAATTTCTCGATGAGTATTCCGATTTTCACGAGGTTTCAGACGAATAACAACATTCAGGTCGCTAAGATCAATATGCTGAATGCAGAATTATTTACTAAACAGACAGAGTTGGATATGGTCAACACCGTCCAGACGGTTTATCTCGACCTTATCGCAGCACAGAGCACCTATAATGCAGCTGTGGAAAACCTGGAGGCGTTAGAGCAGTCGTTTAGTTTTGTATCAAAGCGATATGACACTGGTAACACGGATTTCTATACCTATTTGGAGAGCCTCAACAACAAAAATAGAGGTGAGATCGAATTGGTTAACTCTCGCTACAGCATCGTCTTTAGAAAGAAGATACTTGACCTCTACAAGGGTTTGTAGGCGTACATGGACAGTTCATCCTTGTTGATTAAATAGTAAACATCATGGATGACGTGTATCTGATCAGTACTCATGGGAAGTTTGATTATTTCTCTTTGGAGGCTGTTTAGGTCGATCTTGATGACTTCACCGCCCCTATTAGCATAAATGTACTGATCCGTAAAACTTATCTTTTTGACGCCTTTGGCATCTATTGTGGTAATGAAATTACCCAGGTTATCAAATATGATGATTCGCTGGCTTTCATCTAGTAAATAGACTCGATTTTTATATTCCTTGATGTAGGTAATATTTAAATCATCCCCGAAAAACTCATTGCTCCATTGATTTTTCAAAATTACCGATTGATCTATAGCATTGATCTTCTGAAGTAATAGGTTGTCTTCTCCCAGAATCCATAGGTTAAGATCCTGACTTAATGTGGCTAGTCTAATGTAGTTGCTAGGTTTTAGCAGGTAGGTTCTCTCATTAGATAGAAACCTATCGGTAATAAGATACTCCTGAAGGTCTTGGTAAAAGGCAAATGTGCGCAGACCCTGCCACGACTCGAGTAAATAGATTTGGCCCAGTTGTCGGGTAGAGTAAAGGTTGGCTTGATTGCCATCTTTATCATACTGATAAATGTTGCCGCGGAGATCGGCTATGTATAGGTAGTTGTTTCTATCTTTTGAGGATAGTTCACATGTTGTGGCGAGTTTGACCTTCTTCATGAGCTGCCATTCCTGAGCGTCAGCCATAAGCGCCAGCAAGACCAGGCCAAGTGTGACCACCAACTTAGACATCCTCAAATACTTTTAGGTCTGCCTTGTCCGAAGATACTTCTAGATATGTGTTTTGAGAGACCCATTCACCCAGATTGATATACCTGCTTTGGTTGTTCAGCTCTTTGTCAATAGGTAAATGTCTGTGGCCAAAAATATAAAGATCATGATGTGATGATGCTTCGATCAACTTGCAATGCTGATATAGCCACTCTTGTTCTTCCTTAAAAGGATCGGCCTTTTTCATATTGGCGATGCGGCTGGTTCTCGACCATGCCTGTGCTATTGCCATTCCAATATTCGGATGTAGCCAACCAAAGAGCCATTGAAGAAACGGGTTGGCAAAGATGCCCTTGAGAAACTTATAGAAATGGTCACCTGGTCCCAGCCCGTCACCATGGCCTACCAGCAATATGTGATCGTTGACAGCTACCTCTATTGGCTTCCTGAATACTGGTATGTCCAGCTCCTTTTCGAAGTAATCAAACATCCACATGTCATGATTACCTGTGAATAAATAAACCGGGATACCCGAATCTCTTATCTCGGCAATCTTCCCTAAAAACCTAATAAAGCCTTTAGGCACCACATGTTTGTATTCAAACCAAAAGTCAAATACATCACCAACCAGGAATACAGCCTCCGCATCCGGTTGAATTGTACCCAGCCAGCGGATAATTTTATCCTCTCTAGCCCGACTTGATGCATGATCCGGAGTTCCTAAGTGAAAATCACTTGCGAAGTAGATTTTTTTAGAAGTCAGATGGAATTTGAGCTCAGGCATAAAAACAAAAAAAGATCAGACATTGCCTGATCTTTAAATATATCGAGATATCGTTAAATCAAGATTTGGACTCTGTCTTTTCTTCTGCAAGAGCCTCAGTGGTACCCTCACCCTTCTGCTCTTCTTTCTCCACTTCTTCTTTCACCGATGATTTTAAATTTTCAATTTCGGCAGCAGCGTCAGTTTCCTGATTCTCTTCTTTTGCGTCCTCAGCTTCCTTTTTTGCTTTATCAGCAGCTTGACCATTTGTATAAGCTTCGTAAGTGGTCTGCTGAGCGAAAGGCCTGTGGCCGATTATCCTCTCCATATCCGATTGGAATATTATTTCCTTCTCCAGGAGCTCCTGAGCTATCTTTTCGAGATCATCTTTTTTCTCCTTTAGTAGCTTGAGCGTTCTCTGATAAGCATCTTCAATGATCTTCTTAACTTCTTGATCGATGAGTTGAGAAGTAGCTTCCGAATACGGTTTGGTGAAACTGTACTCAGATTGCTTGGAGTCATAAAAAGACAGGTTGCCAATTTTATCGTTCATGCCATAGACTGTCACGATGCTGTAAGCCATCTTGGTAACTCGCTCCAGATCACTGAGTGCTCCTGTGGATATCTTTTTAAAGGTTAACTCCTCAGCTGCTCTACCTCCCAGAGCCATGCACATCGAATCGATTAGCTGCTCAGTTTGATACAAAAACTGCTCTTTTGGGAGATATTGAGCATATCCAAGTGCTGCAATACCTCTAGGGACAATACTTACTTTTACCAAAGGGTCAGCATGCTCTAAATACCAACCCGCAACAGCGTGCCCAGCCTCATGATAGGCAACAATCTTCTTCTCATCAGGAGAGATAATTTTATTCTTTTTCTCAAGCCCGCCTATGACACGGTCAACCGCATCCTGGAAGTCTTGCATGTCAATGGATTTTTTGTCTCTTCGAGCAGCTATCAGTGCAGCTTCATTACAAACGTTGGCTATTTCTGCCCCGGCAAAACCAGGCGTCTGTGCTGCGAGGTTTCTAGGCTCAACATCTTCGGAGAGCTTCAAAGGCTTCAAGTGAACTTTGAAAATTGCTTCTCTACCAATGATATCTGGTTTGTCAATACTAATCTGTCGATCAAATCGTCCCGGGCGCAGTAAAGCTGAATCCAGTACGTCAGGTCGGTTGGTCGCAGCTAGGATAATTACACCCGAATCTGTGGAGAATCCATCCATCTCGACGAGCAATGAGTTTAGCGTATTTTCGCGCTCATCGTTAGAGCCGGGCATCTGGCCTCTTCCACGTGATCTACCTATCGCATCTACCTCATCAATAAATACGATGCAGGGTGCTTTCTCTTTCGCTTGTTTGAATAGGTCCCTGACTCTAGCCGCTCCGACACCTACGAACATCTCAACAAAATCAGAACCTGATAAGGAGAAGAAAGGCACTGCGGCTTCACCAGCTACTGCTTTTGCGAGGAGTGTTTTACCTGTACCGGGAGGTCCCACTAGTAGTGCTCCCTTGGGAATTTTTCCACCGAGCTTTGTAAACTTTCCGGGGTTCTTCAGGAACTCAACAATTTCTTTGATTTCCTCTTTAGCCTCATCCAATCCAGCTACATTACCGAAGGTGATTTTCACCTTGTTCTCTGCGTCGAAGAGTGCGGCCTTAGATTTGCCAATATTGAAAATCTGACCCCCAGGGCCACCCTGACCGGTCATTCGACGCATTAGGAACCAGAATCCGAAAAGAATAAGGATTAGGAATCCCCAATTGAGGATGAAGCTAGTGAAATCAGACCGCTCTTCTACACGATAGCCTATACGCTGCGTATCAGATATTTTCTCCTCCAGCTGCCTGAATTTGTCATCAAAATTCTCAGCAGATACGATTTGAAATTTATAATGAGGTCCGGTATTTATTGAGAAAGGGTTTTTCTCCTCCAGTTCCACCTTGTACTTGGCATTCTGTACTGCATCCTCTTTCAGGGTTATTTCTACGGACTTTTGATTTGAAATGAGTACAATGTCTTTCACATCGTTACTCATCATCATTTGTTCGAAGCGCTTGTAAGAAATAGTGATCGCTGAAGTACTATTATTAAAATAGGTCACTAAAAACACCAAACCCAGTAAACTCAGGATTACATAGAGCTGGTAATTTGGTTTTTGTGGCCTTGGAAGTAAATTCTTCTTATTTGGTTTATCCGGCATTATCTAATGATTATCTAATGTGTGAGTCAATAACGAGTGTGTTAATCGTAAAGTTTAGAAGTGATGATCACTCAAAAGCTTGGATTTTTGCATCACCCCAAAGTTCTTCAAGGGCGTAAAAATGCCTTTTGTCCTTTTTGAATACGTGAGCAACCACATTTGCATAGTCGATTAGTATCCACTCTTTATTGTTTTTACCCTCTTTTTTCCAGGGGTTCTGTTTCGAAGACTTATAGACCTCTTCTTCTATTGAATCCGAGATTGCGTCAATTTGCGTGTCAGAGCTACCTGAGCATAGGACAAAGAAATCTGCGACTGCATTTTTAACCGACCTTAGATCCAAAACTGTGACTTCTTGTGCTTTCTTTTCCTGCATTCCTTTCACGATCAAATCGCTAAGGTTTTTTGAATCTAAATTCCCAACTTTATCCTTCATTCAAATCTTTCAAATCAATTAGCAAAACTACATAATTTTAGTTGCATAAAATCCTTGCCAAAACCCTATTCGTAGGTCAGAATATTCAATACATGCCAGAATGTCATTCTACTAATGACATAGCGGCTGCTATCGCAAAAACAAGAGGTTCGTGGGAAGGAACTGTAGTGGTGACGGATCACCAGACGAAAGGTAGAGGCCAAAGGGGTAATAATTGGCAAAGTGCTAAAGGCCAAAACCTGACCTTTTCGGTCATCCTCAATCCAGGAACCCTAAGAGCCACTGACCATTTCCACTTGCACTATGTTGCTTCCGTAGCGGTGTTTAACACCCTGAAAGCTTACCTCAAGGACGTTAAGATCAAATGGCCCAATGACATACTCATAAAGGAAAAGAAGATATGTGGCATTCTGATCGAGAATTCCATCAGTAAGGGTCATATTGAGAATTCCATCATGGGGATTGGCTTGAATGTGAATCAGGATATCTTTGATCATGAGCGAGCCACGTCTTTAAAGGACCTTACCGGGATGATTTATAGTCGCGAAGAGATACTGGCGCTCCTATGCGAACAATTAGAAGCAGCATACCTCATCCTGCGGAGTAGGAACCTGGCGACTCTCAAAGCGCAATACAATAGAAATCTCTTCCGTCGCAATCAACCCGCTATGTATGAAGCTCATGGCGAAGTATTTAGCGGTAGCATAGAAGGAGTTGATCAACATGGTCGACTGATCATAGAGAGAGCGGGAGCGTTGCACTACTATGACTTCAAGGAGATCAGCTTTGTATATTGACAAACGGTGGGCTTTTGTCTACATTTGCGCTTCAAAAAATTATCTGAAAATCAATGGTAGAAGCAAATCTTAACTACAAAGTAAAAGATATTGCCCTTGCAGACTGGGGGCGCAGAGAAATCAAATTGGCAGAGGCGGAGATGCCTGGCCTAATGGCCATCCGTGAAGAGTACGGTCCATCAAAGCCGTTGAAGGATGCTCGTATCGCTGGATGCCTCCACATGACCATTCAAACGGCCGTCCTTATTGAGACACTTATCGAACTTGGTGCTGAAGTGACATGGTCTTCATGTAATATTTTCTCTACTCAAGATCATGCAGCTGCTGCTATCGCAAAAGCGGGGATTCCTGTTTTCGCATGGAAGGGCATGACAGAAGAGGAGTTTAACTGGTGTATCGAGCAGACGTTGTTTGCTTTCCCTGACGGCAAGCCACTCAACATGATCCTCGATGATGGTGGTGACCTGACCAATATGGTGCTTGATCAATTCCCTGAGTTAGTGGCTGAGATCAAAGGCCTATCGGAAGAAACAACTACAGGTGTGCATAGACTGTATGAGCGCATGCGCAATGGAACACTCCCAATGCCTGCGATCAATGTAAACGACTCTGTAACCAAAAGTAAGTTTGACAACAAATATGGTTGCAAAGAGTCACTTGTTGATGCAATCAGAAGAGCAACGGATATCATGCTTGCTGGTAAGGTGGCTGTAGTAGCAGGATATGGTGATGTGGGTAAAGGTAGTGCCGCGTCTCTAAGAGGTGCTGGTGTACGCGTTATCGTTACAGAGATTGATCCAATTTGTGCGCTTCAAGCGGCAATGGATGGTTTCGAAGTAAAGAAAATGGAGAGCGCTGTGCCAAGGGCTGACATCATTGTGACCGCTACTGGTAACAAAGACATCATAGGCGGACAGCACTTCGAAATGATGAAAGACAAGACCATCGTTTGTAATATCGGTCACTTTGATAATGAGATCGATATGGCTTGGCTAAATGGTAAATACGGTGATTCAAAGGAAGAGATTAAGCCTCAGGTTGACCTCTACCATATTGGCGATAGGGAGATCATTGTACTTGCAGAAGGTAGGTTGGTAAACCTCGGCTGTGCGACAGGCCACCCATCATTTGTAATGTCAAACTCCTTCTCAAATCAGGTGCTTGCCCAACTAGAGCTTTGGCAGCAGTCTGATAAGTATGAAAATGCAGTGTATACGCTACCTAAGCATCTTGATGAGAAGGTTGCCATGTTCCACCTGGCGAAAATCGGTGTGGAACTTGAGACACTTTCTAAAGATCAGGCTGACTACATAGGAGTGCAGGTAGAAGGGCCTTATAAGCCTGAATACTATAGATACTAAGAGTTACACTCTTTAGAGTTTGAAAGCGCACTGGATTTTCAGTGCGCTTTTTTTGATTAAGGGCTACCGCAATCTTGAGACAGGGCACACCTTGGATCAATTACCTAGGACCTTTTGGTAAACTTCCAGCACACCGGCGGCCATAGACTCCTTGGTAAAAGACTGTAGGTGCTTCAACCCATTAGAAATAATTCCCTTCCGAAGCTTTTGATCATCGAGAAGTCTCATGCAGTTTTCGGCAAGTCGTTGAGCGTCTCCGACCGTGGCAGTCAACCCGGTTTTTTCATGAATTACTACTTCAGGAATGCCCCCGGCTTCCGTGGCGACAATCGGTACCTTACAAGCCAGGGCATCAATGAGGGATGTTCCAAGTCCCTCTGTGCTGGAGGTCATCAGAAAAATGTCTAGCTCAGGTAATATATCGGGAATGTCGTTTCTGAATCCAGTGAGCGTAAAATATCTGGCCAAACTCCTTTTTTCGATTTCCATCTCTATGGCACTTCGCTGATCGCCATCGCCTATAATTACAAAATGGAGGTCGCCTTCATACTGGTCGATTAACTTTTCAGCGACTTCTACAAACAACCCATAGTTCTTGTGAGGAGCAAGTGCTGATGTGTTTCCAATCAGCTTGGTAGATGATGGCAATCCAAGCTCTTTATGAAGAAGGCCACCCTTTGTTGAAGCACTAAACCGGCCAATATCCACTCCGCTGTGTACGGTTAAGGCTTTATCTGGATTTTTGATGCCAAGCCTTACTATTTGTTCAATTGCATGTGAAACGCAAATGATTGCCTTGATCGTGGGGCTATTGTACTTCCATTGCGTTAGCCAGCTTTGTCTGATCGGGAAATCAACCCTTCGATGGACTATGATCGGTGTTTTCAAGCCAAACAAAGTGGCTATAGAAGCGATACCGTGTCCCTTGGCAGTATGTGTGTGTACCAGGTCGATTGATTCAGCCTTCACCCATTTAGCAATAGCTCTTGCGGTAGTCAGATCAACACTTCCTGAGAAGGATAGCGTCTTATAGTTGAGGTTTTTGTTTTTGGCATATGCCTCAAAGGCTGAGCCCGATCGGCATGCGACGTAGTTACTGACTTTATGCCTGGTCAATTCATCAATGAGATAGGCAATCTGTTGCTCCCCACCACGCCAGGTTTGTTCCGAACTGAGATGCAGGACTTTCATGAGACTGCCCCCTGACGAGTCATCATGAATACCTTGGCATATTTAACAAAGCGATAGTAGGCTGATAGTACGCACACGATGAAGCCAAAGCGACCATCCAAAAAACCGAGCTGAACCAAATAACTTTTAACAAATGAAAAAGTCGGGCTGAAACACATCTTGAGCACCAGGTATTGTGTATTGTTTTTTCGAACCAGCTCATTTGCAGCAATGGTGCTAAACTTATCGATTTGAACGAGGTGCTCGCTGATCGTGTAGTAGGAATAATGCTTTAGGTCACCTACCAGATCAAGAACTTGTACGCCTTGATCAACGATAATCTTGTCATGGGGATTCTCACCACCCCAGTGAGCTGTGGATCTATGAAAAAGCCTAACCTTGGCATCAGGATACCATCCGCAGTGATGTATCCATTGGCCGCAGTAGTTGGTCAGTCGGTTCATTCGATAAGCTGTTTGCGGATCGAGATTCGTCAGGCTCTTTATCGAAGCAGCCAGTTCTGCCGATAGGCATTCATCTGCATCGAGCGATAAGATAAGATCATTTTTTGCCTGTGCGATAGCGTAATTCTTTTGCTCTATATGTCCTTCAAACTGATGCTGAATAAACCTGGCACCATGCTGTTTGGCGATAGCCTCCGTACCGTCAGTGCTGAACGAATCAACCACGACTATCTCATTGGCCAATTGGGCTACCGAGGTGAGGCACCTGGCTAGGTTCTTTTCTTCATTGAGGGTGATGATGACAACTGAAATGTCCACCTTAGTCGAATTAATAGGGGTAGGAGATGGCAAGAGTCGTAATGATAAACTATTCGGCTCAAAGATCGTAAATATTGTAGGTACATGTAAATTATTGACAACCGTAAGTCAGGAGGACAAATTGAAAGAATTGAAATACACTGCCCGCGAGAAAGTGGAGGTGTTCGACCAGGAGTTTATGCCACACATCAATTCGATGTACAATTTCGCGTATAGACTCACCTTTGATGAGGATGACTCGAAGGATCTGGTACAGGATACTTATCTCAAGGCATATCGATTTATACATTCCTTTGAAAGAGGAACTAACGCAAAAGCATGGCTGTTCCGAATACTGAAGAATAGCTTCATCAATGATTTTCGCAAGAAGAGCAAGCAGCCCGCGAAGGTTGATTATCAGGAAGTCGAGAGCTACTACAACTCTGATGATGTAGACGTGCCGATCACTACAGACCTGAGGGTAGACTCACTGAAGGATATGATTGGTGACGAAATCACGATAGCGCTGAATTCGTTGGCAGTGGATTTCAGAACCGTGATCATACTCTGTGACCTTGAAGGGTTTACCTATGAGGAGATGGCTAAGATTTTGGACATTCCGATAGGTACTGTGAGATCGAGGCTGCATCGAGCGCGAAACTTACTGAAGGAGAAGCTACAGAAGTATGCACAGAGCATGGGATATAAATAGCGAACTAGCTAAGTAGAAGATTATGAAAAGCGAAACTACCAATGGACAGTGCAAGGAATTGGACAAGTGCATTGAGCTACTTAACCTGATTATGGACAATGAAGCCCTACCGGAAGAGGAGAGCTTCATTGATCAGCATCTTGAGAACTGCGCCTGCTGTCTCAAACAATATGAGGTTGAAAAGGAGTTTAGAAGTCTCATCAAAAAGAAACTCGAGAATAAAGACGTTCCAAGTGATCTTATAGCATCTATCAAACATAAAATCGCCGCGGCGCATTAGATTTGCCTGATGACTAAGGGCAAAGCGCTGATCTTTTCAGCACCATCAGGATCAGGAAAAACAACAATCGTTCATCACCTTATCAAAACCTTTCCCAACCTGGGCTTCAGTATAAGTGCGAGTACCCGCGACAAGCGAGGAAGAACTGAGGAAAACGGAAAGGACTACTATTTTCTCAAGCCGGAGGAGTTCAAGATGAAAATCGATAATAATGAATTTATCGAGTGGGAAGAGGTGTATGAGGGTAACTACTACGGGACGCTCAAGTCAGAGATTCAGCGCATCTGGGATAGCGGTAATCATGTCATATTTGATGTAGATGTCAAAGGGGGCATCAACCTTAAGAAATACTTCGGAGATGATGCGCTTGCTATATTCGTAAAGGTGCCGGATATGGAGGTATTGCAGCAGCGACTCCTGGATCGCAACACAGAAACTGACGATAGCTTATCAAGAAGACTTTACAAGGCAAAGTTTGAGATGTCCTTCGAAAATGAGTTTGATGTTTCGCTGGTGAACAATCGGTTGGAAGATTCGCTAAAGGAGGCAGAGAGATTGGTCGGGAATTTTATAAATGCCTAAGACTTGAAAATAGGACTCTTTTTTGGTTCGTTCAATCCCATCCATATTGGGCATCTGGTGATCGCCAGCACAATCGTGGAGACTACTGATCTTCGTGAAATTTGGTTTGTCGTATCTCCAAAAAACCCACTGAAGAGCTCTAAATCACTGCTTCATGAGTTTGATCGCTATGATCTTGTCCAGAGAGCCATAGGAGATGATTTCAGATTTCGTGTGAGTGATGTGGAGTTCAATATGCCAAGACCGAGCTATACATCGGATACACTGGCTTATCTAAGTGATAAATACAAAGACAAACAGTTTGAATTGATTATTGGGGAGGATAACCTGGCTTCCTTCACCAAATGGAAAAACTTTGAAGCCATACTAGAGAATTATGGTCTCATTGTCTACCCGAGACCCAATACCGCTGAATCGGAGATAAAGTCTCACCGAAATGTGAAAATGGTTCAAGCGCCGCTGCTGGATATTTCCGCAACCTTTATCCGAAAACTGGCCAAAGAAGGTCGATCTATTAAATACCTCGTACCCGAAGGAGTCGAAGAGAGGATTTCTGCTAAGAAGTACTTCCAGTAATACTAGATATGCATAATATCCGCTTCCTTTTTGACAACCAGTTCGTCAATGGAGGCAGTATTACTATCTGTTATTTTCTGTACTTCGTCTTCTGCTCTTTTGATGGCATCTTCAGATGCTCCGTCTTTGAGTAATTTTCTGAGTGAGTCATTGGTGTCTTTACGGACATTGCGGATGCTTACCTTGCCATTCTCGGCTTCAGCTTTTACCTGCTTCACCAGTTGTAGCCTTCGCTCCTCGGTCAGTGCGGGGATGTTGATACGAATGATATCACCATCATTTTGAGGGTTGAAGCCAAGGTTGCTATTGATAATGGCTTTTTCGATCTCAGCAATCATTTTCTTCTCCCATGGTTTGATAACTAAGGTACGTGCGTCGGGCGTAGTTACTGAGGCTACCTGACTGAGAGGAGTCATTACGCCATAATATTCTACACTTATAGTGTCCAGCATGTTTGGCATAGCTTTGCCAGCCCTGATTTTCACCAATTCAGCAGTGGTATGACTGATGGCTTTATGCATAAGCTCTTCGGCTTCCTGCAAAAACATTTCTATCTCTTCTTCCATCTCAATTAGATTATTAATGTTCCAACTTCTTCTCCCTCGGCAATCTTGTAAAGATTACCAGGCTTATTCATATCAAATACGATAATGGGCAGCTTGTTTTCCTGACACAAAGTAAAAGCAGTCATGTCCATGACGCTCAGGCCTTTTTCGTAGACTTCCTGAAATGATATAGTGGAGTATCGTGTGGCATCAGGATTTTTTTCTGGGTCTTCAGAATAGACTCCATCAACTCTTGTGCCCTTCATTACGACATCTGCCTCTATCTCTATTGCTCTTAGACTAGCCGTCGAGTCTGTAGTGAAATACGGGTTACCCAGACCAGCACCGAAAATTACGATTCGCCCTTTTTCCAGGTGTCTTGTAGCCCTTCTTTTGATAAAGGGTTCACAGACTTGCTCCATCTTGATACCAGACATCAGCCGTGTGTACATGCCCTGCTTTTCTAAAGCACTCTGTAGTGCCATCGCATTGATAACTGTAGCAAGCATACCCATGTAGTCTCCCTGGACCCGATCAATACCCGACCGCTCTGCCTGTACGCCTCTGAAGATGTTGCCTCCACCAATGACAATCGCTACCTCTACGCCAGCATCTTTGACCTTTTTGATCTCTTTAGAGTACTGCTCCAGCCGTGCAGGATCAATTCCATATTTGTTGTCGCCCATGAGAGCCTCACCGCTGAGTTTGAGTAGTATTCTTTTATATTTCATCTGATCTGTTTGAGGTCAAGCTAGCTTTTATGATAAATCCCACAAATATATCATTTAGGATTGATTGGTGAAGGAAAATTAGAATTCCACCAGGATTTGATTCTTCTCTACACTTTGTCCTTTTTTTATGAGGACTTTGGAGATAGTACCATCTGTTGGAGATTTGATCACATTCTCCATTTTCATAGCCTCCAGTATTAATAAAGCGTCCCCCTTCTTCACTTCCTGACCAGCCTCTAATGTCACATCGATGATCAAGCCCGGCATTGGCGCCTTTACATCCTTGACCACACTTTCACTGTTGTGCTCTATACCCAGCTTCTCGAGCAGTAGGTCCATCGAGTCCTTTACTTCCAGGGAGATGAGCTTGCCATTTAGCTTAATGGTCAGGTGCTTGTGATCGTTGCTGAATTCCACGATTTCGGCGTTGTACACCTTGTCATTCTTCAATATTTGGAATTGGTGATCACTTAGCTGACTCATGTCAATGTCATGAGCAGTACCGTCAATATAAGTCCGACCGTCCTTCACCTCAGTTGATAAGGCTGTGTCTTCATTCACTATTATTTTATACATAATTCCAGTGCTTAAGCTTTGCAGTGCATTGTTAATCAATAGTTTTCGTTATCTCAATGATCTGCATTAGTTAATGACCAACTTTACGTCATTTCTTATCAGAATTCTTCACCTCAAGTAAACTTAACTGAGACAATTTTACAAGCTTTGTCCATGACCTATTACCTATGAGTTCCGTATCCAGAATTATACTGCTGCTTCTTTCTC
Source organism: Cyclobacteriaceae bacterium (assembly GCA_965229505.1). Lineage (GTDB taxonomy): Bacteria > Bacteroidota > Bacteroidia > Cytophagales > Cyclobacteriaceae > UBA6059. The sequence goes on along the minus strand of OZ245881.1, from coordinate 1,070,280 downwards.
TGCTCCTTACTTTCACCGGACGGGCACAAGATGTCGAAAGCAACAATGCTGAGCGAATGGAAGTGGAGCTTTACAGCAAAGAGGATTTCCGCGCTACCCGTACGCGCGAGTTTGACCTTCTACATACTAAGTTAGAGTTGAGTTTTGATTGGGCGAAGCAGTGGGTAAATGGCTCTGCTACTCTGGAGCTCACACCCGTCTTTTACCCTCAGGATATACTACTGCTGGATGCGAAAGGGATGCAGATCAATGAAGTGTTTTTAGTAAGTAGAATGGATGCTTCCACTCAACCACTCATTCATGAATACGATGGCGCCCAACTCCAAATAGAGCTGGATCAGACCACTGAGCGAGGAGATACTATTGCGGTAGTCATCAACTATATAGCAAAGCCGGAAGAATATGCATCAGAAGGAAGTCCAGCTATAAAGGATGACCAGGGCCTATACTTTATCAACCCTCAAGGTGAGGAGGAGGGGAAACCTCGTCAAATATGGACCCAGGGAGAAACGGAGGGCAACTCGGTGTGGTTCCCGACTATTGACAGCCCAAATGAGCGATGCACACAGGAGATGTTTATCACGGTGGACCGAGCTTTCAAAACATTATCCAACGGTGTACTTGTTTCTTCAGAACCAGCAGGTGACAGTCAGCGGACGGATCACTGGGTCATGGACAAGCCCCATGCTCCTTATCTATTTATGCTGGCAGTTGGAGAATTCACGGTAGTGGAGGACACCTATGTGGGCACCCCACTTGAGTATTGGGTAGCGCCTGAATATCAAGAAAGCGCCAAGGCTATTTTTGGCAATACACCTGAGATGTTGGATTACTTCTCTGACCTGTTTGGATACCCCTATCCATGGGATAAGTACGCACAGATAGTCGTCCGCGACTTTGTGTCAGGAGCTATGGAAAACACGACCGCTTCCGTCTTCATGGAGGAAGTACAGGTTGACCAAAGGACGCTGCTCGACTACAACTGGGACTACATCATTGCTCATGAGCTGGTTCATCAGTGGTTTGGAAATCTTGTGACATGTGAGTCATGGTCTTATCTCCCGCTCAACGAGGCATTTGCCAACTACGGGGAGTACCTGTGGAATGAGTACAACTACGGTCAGGATGAAGCCGACTATAGCTTGCAGGAGGAGTTGTACACCTATCTCGCCGAGGCTGAGGAGCAGAAGGCGGAGCTGATCAGGTACTATTATGAAGATCAGGAGGACATGTTTGATGCGCACTCCTATTCCAAGGGAGGTCGTGTCCTGCATATGCTTCGTGCCTACGTGGGAGATGAGGCCTTCTTTGAGGGACTTAGCGTCTACCTATCGGAAAATGAGTTTTCAGCTACGGAAGTAGACCATCTTCGACTGGCTTTTGAAAAGGTGACAGGTGAAGATCTGAATTGGTTTTTTGACCAGTGGTTTTTTAACCCAGGACATCCCCAAGTAGAAGTTGAGCACTTTTATAAGAATGATACGCTGTACATAAAGCTGATGCAGTTGCAGGACTTGGAGGTCTCCCCGGTGTACAGGCTGCCTTTTTATGTAGACATCCACTTAGCTGAGGATATTGTCAGGTATCCTATCGTCATGGAAAATCTTATTGAGGAATATGCACTTCCAGTAGACGAAGAACCCGCATTGGTCGTCGTTGATTCTGAAAATCAAATGCTATGGGAACTCTACCACCCCAAGTCCCTGGAGGAACTTTACTATCAATACTTCAACGGGGGTCGATACCTTTTGCGAAAAGAAGCCATTGACAGTATTGCACTGTCTGACAGTGATGACCTGAAAACCAGCCTTCTTGAGATGGCCCTATCTGATCCATACGTCCGGTTACGGGTAGATGCGATTGATTATTATATGGAGTATCCGGAGGCGTTGACCCCATCGGGCAAACAAACTATTACCGCAATGCTCGAGGATAGTTCTCCGGCGATACGATCGAGTGCGTTAAGACTTCTGACAACTTTGGATTACGCGAATGTCAAAAATGCTGTTCTCACCGCACTGGAGGATTCATCTTATAATGTCGTAGGCACGGCGTTAGCTGCGCTCTATGAATATGACCTCCCAACTTTGGAAGCATACTTGAATAAGTTCAGTGACTACACCAATATCAACGTCGTTATCCCCATGGCTTCCTACTATAGCGAGCGCGCTTCTGAAGAGTCATTCAACTACTTCAAGACAAAGATTTCTCAGGTTGGCAGAAATGATCTTTACTATCTCTTACAGTATATCAATACCTACCTACTCATAGCACCAACTGAACAACAGCAGGCATTGGCGCCATTGCTTGTCGGTTTGGCGCAATCCCACAAGAACTACACAGTGCGTTTCGCGGCTCTTCAAGGCCTATTTCTGTTGATTGACCTACCGGAAATGGAAGAGCAAATCAAGGAGATCATGCAAGCCGAAACAGACCCCCAACTCAGGGAAATCTATATGCTTTTTGAAGCCGATCTGAACTAGTTAATAATTGCCGGCAAATGTTTGAATAAATTAAAAAAGCATTTAATTTTGCAATCCCTTTGAAGAAATGGCTAGAAGCCTCAAGGGAAAGTTCTTTAAATAATTGATTGAAGGGGGGATACCAAAGCGGCCAACTGGGGCAGACTGTAAATCTGCTGACTTATGTCTTCGTAGGTTCGAATCCTGCTCCCCCCACCGATAAATGGAGGTTATTTGGCCTCTGGCAAAAGCGGGTGTAGCTCAGTTGGTAGAGCGACAGCCTTCCAAGCTGTAGGTCGCCGGTTCGAACCTGGTCACCCGCTCTTTTGGCCGATGTAGCTCAGAGGTAGAGTACTTCCTTGGTAAGGAAGGGGTCACGGGTTCAATTCCCGTCATCGGCTCAGTAAAGATGTTGATGAAAGGATGATATTGAAGTGGATTGCTTGCTGATTAAGCACCCATTCGAGTATAAATATTAGAAGTAATAATAAATAAATTAGTTAAACAATAAGCGATTTTAGATATGGCTAAGGAAACCTTTGACCGATCAAAACCACACGTTAACATTGGAACTATTGGGCACGTTGACCATGGCAAGACTACATTGACTGCCGCGATTAGCAAAGTGCTTTCTGATAAGGGCCTTGCTGACGTGAAGGACTTTTCTTCAATTGACAATGCACCTGAGGAAAAGGAAAGAGGTATTACAATTAATACTGCTCACATTGAATACCAGACAGAGAAGCGTCACTACGCTCACGTTGACTGTCCTGGTCACGCTGACTATGTGAAGAACATGGTAACTGGTGCTGCTCAGATGGACGGTGCGGTTTTGGTAGTTGCGGCTACTGATGGACCTATGCCACAAACTAGAGAGCATATCCTTCTTGCTCGTCAGGTAGGTGTACCTGCACTTGTTGTTTTCATGAACAAAGTTGACTTGGTTGACGATCCGGAATTGTTGGAGCTTGTAGAGATGGAAGTAAGAGAGTTGCTTTCTTTCTACGAATTCCCTGGTGATGACATTCCTGTTATTCAAGGTTCTGCTCTTGGTGCTCTGAACGGTGAGACCGAGTGGGTAGACAAAGTGATGGAGTTGATGGATGCTGTAGATGAGTACATCCCTCTTCCTGAAAGACTTATTGATAAAGACTTTTTGATGCCAGTTGAGGATGTATTCTCGATTACTGGTCGAGGTACTGTTGCTACTGGTAGAATCGAAAGAGGTGTAACCAATACTGGTGATGCAGTTGACATCATCGGAATGGGTGCTGAGAACCTTAAGTCTACAATCACTGGTGTGGAAATGTTCCGTAAGATTCTCGATAGAGGTGAAGCTGGTGATAACGTTGGTCTATTGCTTAGAGGTATTGAAAAAGCTCAGATCAAAAGAGGTATGATCATTTGTAAGCCTGGTTCTGTGACTCCTCACCAGCTTTTCAAAGCTGAGGTATACGTTCTTTCAAAAGAAGAAGGTGGACGTCACACCCCGTTCTTTAACAAATACAGACCTCAGTTTTACTTGAGAACAACTGATGTAACTGGTGAGATCAAGCTTCCTGAGAATGTTGAGATGGTAATGCCTGGTGACAATATCACTATTGAGGTTAACCTTATTAACAAAGTAGCACTAGAGCCAGGTCTACGATTCGCGATTCGTGAAGGTGGTAGAACTGTAGGTGCCGGTCAGGTAACTGAGATTTTAGATTAATAATATTTTCCGTAAACACGCTCTGAAAATTCTTCAGAGCGTGTTTGTTTTAAACGGATTTTGTCTACCTTTGCAGTCCTTTTGGGCTGCCATTTTATAATTAGAGTTATACGGGTGTAGCTCAATTGGTAGAGTAGCGGTCTCCAAAACCGTTGGTTGGGGGTTCGAGTCCCTCCTCCCGTGCTATATTAATTGGTTGGATATGCAGAAATTAGTGGAGTTTTTTAAGGAGTCTTATGATGAAATGCTTCATAAGGTTACATGGTCGAAGTACAGCGATCTGCAAAGCAGTTCTGTGCTTGTGCTCGTGGCTTCTTTGATTTTTGCATTGTTGATTGGTCTGATTGATTTGGTGTTTGAAAACTCAATGAGTTGGTTTTATAACGCGTTTTAAGGAAGACTGATAACGATGGACTTGAATTGGTATGTTGTACGGGCCGTGAGTGGTCAAGAGAAGAAGGTAAAGAATTACCTGGAAAATGAAATCTCTCGAAAGAGTTTAGAAGATTACATTCCTCAGGTACTGATACCAGCTGAGAAAGTGTATGAGATGCGCAACGGTAAAAAGCGTGTGAGAGAAAGAAACTTCTTTCCGGGCTATGTACTAGTATCTGCAGACCTTTCTTATGGAGAAGCGCAACATACCATTACAAATATACCTGGTGTTATCGGCTTTTTGGGCTCTGGCACTGGAGGCTCTAAAGTGCCAATACCTTTAAGACAAGCTGAGGTGAATAGAATCCTGGGTAAAGTTGATGAGGCTGAGGAATACGAAGAGCAGTTGGAAACTCCGTTCATTGTCGGAGAATCTGTCAAGGTAATGGATGGCCCTTTCAGTGGTTTCACAGGAACTGTTGAGGAGGTTTTCGAGGAGCGTAAGAAGCTCAACGTAATGGTGAAGATCTTCGGCCGAAATACGCCTGTAGAGTTAAATTATTTCCAAGTAGAAAAACAAGATTAGCAAGAAGATGGCTAAAGAAATTAGCGGATATCTTAAACTGCAAGTGCGTGGAGGTCAGGCTAACCCCTCTCCACCAGTAGGTCCGGCCCTTGGTAGTAAGGGTTTGAATATCATGGAGTTCTGCAAGCAGTTCAATGCGAGAACCCAGGAGAAGCAAGGTCAGGTATTGCCTGTGCTTATTACCATTTTCACTGATAAGTCATTCGAGTTTGTTGTAAAGACACCTCCTGCGGCTGTAATGATCATGGAAGCCTCCAAAATTAAAAAGGGATCAGCTGAGCCGAACCGTCTTAAAGTAGGGTCAATTACTTGGGATCAAATTAAAACAATTGCTGAGACTAAGATGCCCGATTTGAATGCCTTCACTATCGAATCCGCGATGAGAATGGTGGCCGGTACAGCGAGGAGCATGGGTATCAGAGTTAAAGGAACTGCGCCATGGGCGGCAGCTAATTAATAAGGTCATGGGAAGAGAGACAAAAAGTCAAAAAGAGGCAGCAGGTAAGTTTGATCTTACCAAAGAGTACTCTATCGATGATGCATCATCAATGATTAAGGATATATCCTTCACGAAATTTGATGCTTCTGTTGATTTGGACATTCGATTGGGTGTAGATCCCAGGAAGGCCGACCAAATGGTAAGAGGTGTTGTAGCTCTGCCACATGGTACTGGTAAGAAAGTTCGCGTACTTGTGCTTTGTACTCCTGACAAAGAAGAAGAAGCCAAAGCAGCTGGTGCAGACTATGCTGGTCTGGATGAATATATCACCAAGATAGAAGGTGGTTGGACAGATATTGATGTCATTATCACTATGCCAACTGTGATGGCTAAAGTGGGTAAGTTAGGAAGAGTCTTAGGACCTAGAGGTCTTATGCCTAACCCAAAGGCAGGTACTGTTACATTAGATGTGGCCAAAGCTGTAACTGACGTGAAGGCAGGTAAAATTGACTTTAAAGTAGATAAGTTCGGCATCATTCACGCTAGTATCGGTAAGGTGTCCTTTTCTCCAGAGCAGCTTAAGGCTAACGCTCTTGAGGTGATCACTACTATTAGCAAACTGAAGCCTGCTTCAGCAAAAGGTACTTATTTCAAGAGTATCTATGTGTCAAGCACAATGAGTAAGAGTATTCAAGTTGATAAAAGCACCCTCGCTGGTATTTAATCATGACGAAAGAAGATAAATTATCGATAATTAACGAACTCTCTGAGAAGTTAAAAGAGACGAGTCACTTCTACGTGACAGATACCTCTGGGTTAACTGTTGCTGAAATCAATGATTTCCGTAGGAAGTGTTTTGAGAAGGGTATCGAATATAGAGTTGTCAAAAATACGCTGATCAAAAAAGCACTTGACAACCTCGAAGCTGATTTTACTCCATTCTATGACGAAGGAGTGTTGAAGGGTTTCTCTGGAATTATGTTTTCAGATGAAAATGCCAATTCACCAGCTAAGATTCTAAAAGAATATAAGAAAAAGGACAAGGATAGAAATCCTAGTCTAAAGGCTGCTTCCATAGATTACGATCTTTTCATTGGTGCTGAACAACTTGAGACATTGAGCAGTCTTAAGTCTAAGCAAGAACTCATTGGAGAGGTTATCGGTTTGTTACAGTCCCCAATGAGCAACGTGATGGGTTCTCTTATGAGTGGTCAGCATACGCTTGCGGGTATTGTAAAGACCCTACAAGATCGCTCATAATTTGGTTTGATTTAAAGTTATTCACATTCTTAATTAATTAATAAAATGGCAGATTTAAAAGCATTCGCTGATCAGTTGGTTAATCTAACTGTTAAAGAAGTAAACGAACTTGCTGAGATTCTTAAAGACGAGTACGGTATTGAGCCTGCTGCGGCGGCTGCTCCTGTAATGGTAGCTGGTGGTGGTGCAGAAGGCGGAGATGCTGCGGAAGAGAAGTCAGCATTCGACGTAATCCTAAAGGCTCCTGGTGGAGCAAAGCTAGCTATCGTAAAGCTGGTTAAAGAGCTTACCGGTCTTGGTTTGAAAGAAGCTAAGGAATTGGTAGACGGAGCTCCTAAAGCTGTAAAAGAAGGTGTCGCTAAAGACGAAGCTGAGGCACTTAAGAAGCAACTCGAAGAAGCTGGAGCTGAAGTTGAATTGAAGTAAAGATATTTGGCCATTTATTCTTTAAATGGTTGATAATACAAGACCTGGCTACTCAGATAGTCAGGTCTTTTCCCGTTTGTACGTTTTTAGGTACAATCTAGTACAGAAACAGGCTTGATCAGCCTTGATTAAAAACTAAATCACAAAAGCCTTGGCTACACAAATTAATTCTGAAAGAATAAGTTTCTCGTCAATCAAGAAGATTCTTGATTACCCAGACTTCCTTGATGTACAGTTACAGTCATTTAAGGATTTCTTTCAAATAGATACTCCTGCCGAAAAGCGCGACAATGAAGGTCTCTATAAAGTTTTTATGGAGAATTTTCCTATCTCGGATTCGAGAGAGAATTACGTGCTTGAATTTGTCGACTACACAATTGATCCACCGAAATACAACGTGGATGAGTGTATTGATAGAGGTCTTACCTTTTCAATCCCATTGAAAGCGAAGCTACGATTGCTTTGCAATGATGAAGATAATGAGGATTTTGAAACCATTGAGCAAGAAGTATTCTTAGGTAATATTCCATACATGACGGAGAAAGGATCTTTTGTCATCAATGGTGCCGAGAGGATTATCGTATCTCAGTTGCATAGATCACCAGGTGTATTCTTTGCTCAAAGCAAGCACACCAATGGTACTACGCTTTACTCTGCCAGGATTATTCCTTTCAAAGGATCTTGGATTGAGTTTGCCACAGACGTGAATAACGTCATGTATTCATATATTGATAGGAAAAAGAAGTTTCCTATTACCACGCTCTTAAGGGCTATAGGCTGGGGATCTGACAAAGATATCCTTGATCTTTTTGGTCTTTCCGAAGAAGTGGAAGCTAGCGCCAAAAAGCTGAAGAAGGTAATCGGCAGAAAGCTTGCCGCAAGGGTACTTAGGACGTGGACTGAAGACTTTGTGGATGAAGATACCGGAGAGGTTGTATCCATCGATCGTAATGAAGTACTGTTCGAGAGGGATTCTGTTGTTCAGGAGGAAGATATTGAGACCATTGTCGACTCAGGTAGCGCGTCGATTATTCTTCATAGAGAAGATATCAATATCGCGGATTATACTATCATTTATAATACACTCCAGAAGGATAACTCAAACTCTGAAAAAGAGGCTGTTGAGCAGATTTATCGTCAGCTTCGAAACACAGAAGCCCCTGATGAGCAGACTGCACGAGATATTATTCAGAGCTTATTCTTTAGTGATAAGAGATATGATCTTGGAGAAGTAGGTCGCTATAGAATTAATAAGAAGTTGGGTCTTGATGTAGACTACAATGTAAGAGTGCTTACTAAAGATGACATCATTCTCATAGTGAAGCACCTTATTGGGTTGATCAACTCTAAGGCTGTAGTTGATGATATTGACCACTTGAGTAATAGGAGAGTGCGAACCGTTGGTGAGCAGCTTTATACTCAGTTTGGTGTCGGTCTTTCTCGTATGGCGAGGACGATCAAAGAAAGAATGAACGTTCGTGATAACGAGGATTTTAAGCCAGTTGATCTTATCAACGCCAGAACCTTGTCATCAGTAATTAATTCATTTTTTGGAACAAATCAGTTATCTCAGTTCATGGATCAAACGAATCCGCTTTCTGAGATTACCCATAAAAGAAGAATGTCCGCGTTAGGACCAGGTGGTCTTTCAAGAGAAAGAGCTGGTTTTGAGGTTAGAGACGTTCACTACACCCACTACGGTCGTCTCTGTACTATTGAGACTCCTGAGGGTCCAAACATTGGACTTATTTCATCTTTGTGCGTTCATGCAAAAGTGAACGGCATGGGCTTTATCGAAACTCCTTATCGTAAGGTAGAAGGTGGTAAAGTTGATATGTCAGGTAATGTTCTCTACTTGACGGCAGAGGAGGAAGACGACAATAACATTGCACAGGCTAATGCTCCTCTTAAGGACAATGGAGAGTTTGTCAACGAAAAGGTTAAAGCCAGGTTTGAGGGTGATTTCCCGCTCCTGACTGGTGAAGAGGTTCAGTACATGGACATTGCGCCTAATCAGATTGTATCTGTAGCAGCTTCCATGATCCCATTCCTGGAGCATGATGATGCCAACCGAGCATTGATGGGCTCCAACATGCAGCGCCAGGCCGTGCCATTGCTTCGTCCGCAGGCACCTATAGTTGGTACTGGCCTTGAGGCCCGTGTAGCACTAGATTCCAGATCACTAATTCTTGCTCAAGGTGATGGCGAGGTGGTATATGTTGATGCGAACAAAATCGTCATCAAGTATGACATGAGCGAGGAAGATGAGCTTGTTGAGTTTGATGATGATCACCGTACATACGATCTTGTTAAGTTCAGAAGAACTAACCAGGACACATGTATCAACTTGAAACCTATTGTATTCAAAGGTGATAGAGTCCTTAAAGATCAACCATTGTGCGAAGGATTCGCTACTGATGGCGGTGAGCTCGCTCTTGGACGAAACCTGAAAGTTGCCTTCATGCCATGGCAAGGATACAACTTTGAGGATGCTATCGTAATATCTGAGCAGGTAGTTCGTGAGGACGTATTTACATCTATCCACATTGAGGAGTTTGAGCTAGAGGTCAGAGATACTAAGCGTGGTGAAGAGGAATTAACGTCTGAAATTCCAAACGTAAGTGAGGAAGCAGTAAGACATCTGGACGAGCACGGTATTATCCGTATTGGTGCTGAGATCAAAGAAGGTGATATTCTGATAGGAAAAATTACTCCTAAGGGAGAAAGTGACCCTACTCCGGAAGAAAAGCTTCTGAGAGCAATCTTCGGTGACAAGGCGGGTGATGTGAAAGATGCTTCATTGAAGGCTTCTCCATCATTGCGTGGGGTAGTAATCGATACTAAACTCTTCTCTAGACCTAAGAAAGACAAAGATCTTCGTGCTAAGTCTAAAAAGGAGGTTGAGTTGCTGAAGAGCAGGTATAGTAACTCTCTCAATGAGGTGCGTGCTCAGATGATTCAGAAGATCACAAATATCCTTTCTGGTAAGACATGTCAGGGCGTCAAGCACAAGTTTGGTGATGAGATCATCTCCAAAGGCGTAAAATTCAATGGTAAAAACATCGAAGAGAATATATTCCCTCACAAGAATGTATACCGCGATGAAAGTACATTGAATGTGCCTGAAGAAGCGAACTTGATCAGTGACTTAAACTTCGATAGCTGGACTGTTGATGAGAAGGCGAATGCTTTAGTCACTACTCTTGTGAAGAACTACATCAAGAAGCGCAACGAGATAGCCGGTATTTTCAAGAGAGAGAGATTCACACTTGAAGTTGGTGATGAACTGCCAGCTGGTATCGTACAATTAGCAAAAGTATATGTCGCCAAAAAGCGTAAGCTGAAGGTTGGAGATAAGATGGCTGGTCGTCACGGTAACAAAGGTGTTGTTGCCAAGATCGTACGAGCAGAGGACATGCCATACCTTGAAGATGGTACTCCGGTAGATATCGTATTGAACCCGCTAGGTGTACCATCGAGGATGAACATCGGTCAGCTGTATGAGACTGTTCTTGGCTGGGCCGGGTTGAAGTTAGGTAGGAAATATGCTACTCCGATTTTTGACGGTGCTTCTGCTGAAGAGGTGCAGGCAGAGATCACTGAGGCAGGATTGCCTGATTTTGGTAGATCATATCTATATGATGGACTTACTGGTAAGCAATTTGATCAGCCTGTCACTGTCGGTGTTATCTACATGCTGAAGCTAGGTCACCTGGTCGATGACAAGATGCACGCCAGGTCTATCGGACCTTATTCATTGATCACACAGCAGCCATTGGGAGGTAAAGCTCAGTTTGGTGGCCAGCGATTTGGTGAGATGGAGGTATGGGCACTTGAGGCCTTTGGTGCAGCGCACGTGTTGCAAGAAATTCTGACCATCAAGTCGGATGATGTAATAGGAAGAGCAAAAGCATATGAAGCCATAGTAAAAGGTGAAAACATGCAAAAGCCAAATATTCCTGAGTCGTTCAACGTTTTGGTACACGAACTTAGAGGGCTTGCTCTCGAAATCACATTAGATTAATTGATAGCCTGTTTCATACTTATAAGCACAAATTATGGCATTCAGAAAAAATAAGAAAATCAACAATGATTTCACAAAGGTCACGATTAGCCTTGCCTCTCCTGAGTCTATTCTTGAGAGCTCGCATGGTGAGGTGACACAGCCTGAAACCATCAACTACAGGACTTACAAGCCTGAGATGGGTGGACTGTTTTGTGAGCGAATTTTCGGCCCTGTGAAGGACTGGGAATGTCATTGTGGAAAATATAAGAGAATCCGTTACAAAGGTATTATTTGTGACAGGTGTGGTGTTGAAGTAACTGAGAAGAAGGTACGTAGAGAGCGTATGGGGCACATCGAGTTGGTGGTACCTGTGGCGCACATATGGTACTTCAAGTCGCTTCCTAATAAGATAGGCTATCTACTCGGGCTTCCTACTAAGAAGCTTGATCAGATCATTTACTATGAGCGTTATGCAGTCATTCAGCCAGGAGTAAAAGAGGCTGACGGCATAGCTGCAATGGATTTCCTAACGGAAGATGAGTATTTGGATATCCTTGACAAGTTGCCAAGAGAGAATCAAATGCTTGATGACGATCATCCTGATAAGTTTATCGCTAGAATGGGTGCTGAGGCGCTAGAGATGTTGCTAGCGCGAATTCAGCTAGACGATCTTTCATATTCACTGAGACACCAGGCAGCTACTGATACTTCTCAGCAGAGAAAAGCTGAGGCATTGAAGCGCTTGAAAGTAGTCGAAGCTTTCCGTGATGCGAGAACCAGGATTGAGAACCGACCTGAGTGGATGGTGATCAAGATGGTACCGGTCATACCACCAGAGCTTAGGCCTCTCGTGCCTTTGGATGGCGGTAGGTTTGCTACTTCCGATCTGAATGATCTTTATAGAAGAGTAATTATCAGAAATAATCGCTTGAAGCGATTGATCGACATTAAGGCTCCAGAGGTAATCCTTCGAAACGAGAAGAGAATGCTTCAGGAAGCTGTGGATTCACTATTCGATAATTCGAGAAAAGTGAATGCGGTAAGATCTGATGGAAACAGAGCGTTAAAGTCCTTGAGTGATATGCTCAAAGGAAAGCAGGGCCGATTCCGTCAAAACCTATTGGGTAAGCGGGTTGACTATTCAGGTCGATCAGTGATAGTAGTTGGTCCTGAGCTTAAGATGCATGAATGCGGTCTGCCTAAGGATATGGCAGCTGAGCTTTTCAAGCCATTCGTCATTCGTAAGTTGATTGAAAGAGGTATTGTAAAGACGGTCAAGTCTGCAAAGAAGATTGTTGACAGAAAAGACCCGGTGGTTTGGGATATTCTTGAGAACGTTCTTAAAGGACATCCGATCCTGCTCAACCGTGCTCCAACACTGCACAGACTGGGTATCCAGGCTTTCCAACCTAAGTTGATAGAAGGTAAGGCGATCAGACTTCACCCACTCGCATGTACAGCATTCAACGCTGACTTTGATGGTGACCAGATGGCTGTTCACGTTCCGCTAGGACAAGAAGCTGTACTGGAGGCGTCATTGTTGATGCTTGCCTCTCACAACATTCTTAACCCTGCTAACGGCGCACCTATTACCGTTCCTTCTCAGGATATGGTACTGGGACTTTACTACGTAACGAAGGGAAGAAGAAGTACTGACGATCTCAAGATCGATGGTGAAGATATGACTTTCCACAGTGCGGAAGAGGTCATCATTGCGATGAACGAGGGTGTGGTGTCAAAGCACGCATACATAAAAGTTCGTGCTAAAGTGCGTAATGAGGCTGGTGAGCTTGAAACTAAGTTGATCGAGACTGTAGCTGGACGCGTACTGTTCAACGTGCACATTCCTGAAGAGGTAGGCTATATTAACGAGCTACTTACTAAGAAGAAGCTTCAGCAAATTATTGCTACTGTCTTTAAGATTTCGGGTATGTCCAGAACGGCTCAGTTCTTGGATGATATCAAGGAGCTTGGATTCCAAATGGCTTACAAAGGTGGCCTTTCAATGGGTCTGGCTGATATCAACATTCCCGAGGAGAAGGACATTCTTGTAGAAAAGGCTAAGAAGGAGGTTGATGCCGTTTGGAACAACTACCTGATGGGCTTAATCACTGATAACGAAAGATATAATCAGGTGATTGATATCTGGACAAGATCCAACTCTCAGTTGACATCTACATTGATGAAGCAACTGGAAGAAGATCGTCAAGGATTCAATCCGATCTATATGATGATGCACTCTGGCGCCAGAGGTTCTCGAGAGCAGATTCGTCAGTTGGGTGGTATGAGAGGTCTGATGGCTAAGCCTCAAAAGAACCTTCAAGGTTCCGTAGGTGAGATCATTGAAAACCCGATCTTATCCAACTTTAAAGAAGGACTTGATGTAATTGAGTACTTCATCTCCACACACGGTGCTAGAAAAGGTCTGGCAGATACGGCATTGAAGACTGCTGATGCGGGTTACCTGACCAGACGTCTGGTTGATGTAGCGCAGGATGTCGTTGTGAATGAAGATGATTGTGGTACGCTTCGAGGGCTCGTGGTAGCTTCTTTGAAGGATAACGAAGATATCGTAGAGGCACTTTCTGAGAGAATTCTCGGTAGAGTATCTGTACACGACATATATGATCCTATCACAGATGAGATCATCGTAGAAGCTGGTGAGGAAATTACTGAGGAGATTGCTGCTCAGATTGAATCTACTAGCATTGAAGAGGTGGAGATCAGATCAGTACTCACCTGTGAGACACGTCAGGGTGTTTGTGCTAAGTGCTACGGTAGGAATCTTTCTACTGGACAAATGGCTCAGATGGGTGAATCTGTCGGAGTTATTGCAGCACAATCAATCGGTGAGCCAGGTACACAGCTAACGCTTCGAACTTTCCACGTAGGTGGTACTGCTTCTAACATTGCGGTAGATGCGAATATCAAAGCGAAATTTGCGGGTGTTGTTGAGTTTGAAGATTTGAGGGTTATCAAGTCTAAAGATACCGATGGCAATGCTGTCAACGTGGTAATGGGTCGTTCGGGAGAGATTAAGATCGTAGATCCAAAGTCTAAGAAAGTTCTGATTTCGAATAACGTACCATACGGTGCTTTCCTGACCACTAAAGAAGGTGCGAAGGTTGAGAAAAATGAAATACTTTGTGAGTGGGATCCTTACAATGCTGTGATCTTATCAGAATTTGATGGTAAGGTTGAGTTCGAAGCGATCATTGACGGTATTACCTTTAAGGAGGAATCGGATGAGCAGACAGGTCACAGAGAGAAGGTAATCATTGACTCAAAAGATAAGACGAAGAACCCTGCGATTATCATCAATGGCAAGACAGACAGCAAAGGGTATAACATTCCGGTAGGTGCTCACTTGAGCGTAGAGAATGGACAGGAGACTAAGGCAGGTCAGGTACTTGTAAAGATTCCTCGACGCATCGGTAAGTCGCGAGATATTACTGGTGGTCTGCCACGTGTGACTGAGCTATTTGAGGCCAGGAACCCATCGAATCCGGCTGTAGTAAGTGAGATTGACGGTGTGGTGACTTATGGTGGCATCAAGAGAGGAAATCGTGAGATCTTTATCGAATCTAAGGATGGAGTTAAAAAGAGATACCTCGTGCCATTGTCGAAGCACATCCTGGTGCAGGATAATGACTTTGTGAAGGCGGGTATGCCATTATCTGATGGTGCAATTACTCCGGCTGACATCTTGTCCATCAAAGGCCCTACTGCGGTACAAGAGTATCTTGTAAACGAAATTCAGGAAGTTTATAGACTCCAGGGTGTGAAGATTAATGACAAGCACATTGAGGCGATTGTTCGTCAGATGATGCAGAAAGTCATTATCATGGATCCAGGTGATACCAGCTTCTTGCCGGGGCAGGTAGTTGATAAGTTCGTCTTCATGGAAGAGAACGATGATATACTGGACAACAAGGTGGTAATGGATGCGGGAGATTCTGAGAATTTGAAGCCTGGTCAGATTATTTCATCAAGGAGGTTGAGGGATGAAAATTCCAACCTAAGACGAAGGGATATGAAGATTGTGGAGGTCAGAAGTGCAGAAGCTGCAGTTTCTAAGCCTACGCTTCAAGGTATCACGCAAGCTTCTTTGGGTACTGAAAGCTTTATTTCAGCGGCATCTTTCCAGGAAACAACTAAAGTGCTAAGTGAAGCTTCGATTCGAGGTAAGGCAGATCACTTGATCGGTCTCAAGGAGAACGTAATTGTGGGTCACCTGATCCCTGCGGGTACAGGTGTGCGCACGTTCGAGAATGTGATCGTTGGATCTCAGGAAGAATATGATGCGCTTACCGCAAACAAATCCGAAGTGTTGACTGAGTCTGCTGAGTTGGCAGAAAATGAATAATACTCATGGAAAAGGAAGAGAAGAAAAAACAGAACCAGTTAAATATAGAATTGCCTGAAGAAATAGCTGAAGGCGTCTATGCTAATTTGGCGATGATTGCTCATTCCAATAGTGAGTTTGTCGTGGACTTCATCAGGCTTATGCCGGGTGTGCCTAAGGCAAAAGTAAAGTCAAGAATTGTTCTTACACCTGAGCATGCTAAACGTCTGCTTCAGGCTTTGGAAGACAATGTAAACAAGTATGAAGATACATTTGGGCCCATCAAACAGGTCGATGAATCTCCAAAGTTCCCATTGAACTTCGGAGGGACTGTGGGAGAGGCGTAATGTCCTTCATTGCAGATATATTAAATAGGGATTGAGAAATTTTGAAGTGAATTGCTTAATCCCTATTTTTGCGTTCCAATTTTCGTAAGGTTAGAAAAATAATAGTTTATAAATGCCTACTATACAGCAATTAGTAAAGAAAGGAAGGAAGAAGCTTACTTCTAAGTCAAAGTCTCCCGCTCTGGATTCTTGTCCACAGCGACGAGGTGTTTGTACGAGAGTGTACACCACCACGCCAAAGAAGCCAAACTCAGCAATGAGAAAGGTGGCCAGGGTAAGATTGACCAATGGAAAAGAAGTGAATGCGTACATTCCAGGTGAAGGTCACAACTTGCAGGAGCACTCTATTGTCCTTATAAGAGGTGGTAGAGTAAAAGACTTGCCCGGTGTGAGATATCACATCATCAGGGGTGCACTTGATACTGCTGGTGTTAGTGGTCGTCTACAGAGAAGGTCTAAGTATGGTGCTAAGAGACCTAAGGATAAGAAATAGTAAAAGAAGATGAGAAAAGCTAAACCAAAGAAAAGATACATTCTTCCGGATCCTGTTTATAAGGATACGTTGGTTACCCAGTTTGTAAATAACCTTATGATTACTGGTAAGAAGAGCCTTGCGTTCTCAATTTTCTATGATGCTGTCAACCTGGTTGAGGAAAGAACTAAGGAGAACGGTGTAGAAACTTGGAAGAAGGCATTGGGTAATGTTATGCCTTCGGTCGAGGTGAAGAGTAGACGAGTAGGTGGTGCTACTTTCCAGGTGCCTTTGGAAGTAAGACCAGACCGTAAGGTGGCCTTAGGTATGAAGTGGTTGATCAAGTATTCTCGAATGAGAGGAGAAAAGACCATCGTAGAAAGATTGGCTGGCGAGATAGTGGCTGCATCCAAAGGCGAGGGAGCTGCTGTTAAGAAGAAGGATGATACTCATCGAATGGCAGATGCCAACAAAGCATTTTCACACTTCAGATTCTAATTTTTAATTACAAATGGCAAGGGATTTAAAATACACCAGGAATATTGGTATTGCGGCGCACATTGATGCTGGTAAGACTACTACGACTGAGCGGGTATTATACTACACTGGTGTTTCTCATAAAATAGGTGAAGTTCATGATGGTGCGGCCACCATGGACTGGATGGAACAGGAACAGGAGCGAGGTATCACGATTACTTCAGCTGCTACTACAGTATTCTGGCCTTACAAAGACAATCAATATCACATCAATATCATTGACACACCTGGGCACGTTGACTTCACAGTTGAGGTAAACAGGTCTTTAAGGGTTCTTGATGGCTTGGTTTTCTTGTTTAGCGCTGTGGATGGGGTTGAGCCTCAGTCAGAGACTAACTGGAGACTTGCTGATAATTATAAAGTAGCAAGGATCGGTTTTGTGAACAAAATGGACCGTGCTGGTGCTGACTTCCTTAACGTGTGTAAGCAGGTGAAGGAAATGCTAGGCACTAAAGCTGTGCCTTTGCAATTGCCGATTGGCGCGGAGGAAAAATTCAGAGGTGTTGTAGACTTGGTTCTTAACAAGGCCATGGTATGGAATGAGGATGATATGGGAATGACTTTCCAGGAAATTCCTATTCCAGAAGACATGGTTGATGAGGTAGAAGAGTATCGTCAAAATCTTCTGGAGTCTGTGGCAGACTATGATGAGACGCTTCTGGAAAAATATTTTGAAGATCCTGAGTCTATAACTCGTGATGAAATTATCGCTGCGCTCAGATCTGCTACCATTGACTTGGCATTTGTGCCAATGACGTGTGGTTCTGCATTCAAAAATAAGGGTGTTCAGGCGATGCTTGATTACGTGATGGAGTTACTTCCTTCACCTTTGGACAGAGATAACATCGTTGGTACTAATCCAGATACTGAAGAGCCCACTTCCAGAAAGCCAAGCCCAAGTGATCCATTTGCAGCATTGGCATTTAAGATTGCTACTGACCCGTTCGTTGGACGACTCTGCTTCGTAAGATCATACTCTGGTATGCTCGAGTCAGGCTCATATGTTTTCAATACGAGAACGGGTAAGAAAGAAAGGATTTCGCGCATTTTCCAGATGCATGCGAACAAACAAAATCAAATTGACAGACTGCACGCGGGCGATATTGCTGCGGTAGTTGGTTTTAAAGATATTAAGACGGGTGATACGCTTTGTGATGAAAAGCACAAAATCGTACTGGAGTCAATGGACTTCCCTGCTCCGGTAATTGGATATGCTATCGAGCCTAAGCAGCAAGCTGACGTAGATAAGCTCGGTATGGCAATAGCCAAACTAGTGGAGGAGGATCCTACTTTGGTAGTGAATACCGACCATGAGACTGGACAAACTATTCTCCAGGGAATGGGCGAGCTTCACCTGGACATTATCATTGATCGCCTGAAAAGAGAATTCAAGGTTGAAATCAACCAAGGCGCTCCTCAGGTAGCTTACAAGGAAGCCCTACTTGCTAGTGTAGAACACAAAGAGGTATACAAAAAGCAAAGTGGTGGACGTGGTAAGTTTGGTGATATTTCGTTTGAAATTGGGCCTAAGGACGAGGATTACGAGCAGGATGGACTTCAGTTCGTCAACCAGATTGTGGGTGGTGTGATTCCTAAGGAATTTATACCTGCAATTCAAAAGGGTTTTGCAGACTCTATGAATAATGGACCATTGGCCGGTTACCCGATTGATTCCATGAAGGTTAGACTGTTTCATGGTTCCTTCCACGATGTTGACTCTGATGCATTGTCCTTCGAGATGGCAGCACGCTTAGGATTCAAAGAAGCCGGAAAGCAGGCAAAGCCAGTTCTTCTTGAGCCAGTTATGGCTGTAGAGGTGGTGACACCTGACGAGTATACCGGGTCAATTACCGGAGACCTTAACAGGAGAAGAGGTATTATGAAAGGTATGGACACTAAGGGAACATCAGCGGTCATCAGATCAAGTGTGCCATTGTCCGAACTATTTGGATATGTGACTGACCTTCGTACGATGAGTTCGGGTCGGGCTACAGCTTCACTTACCTTCTCTCATTACGATCAGGTGCCTAAGAACTTGGCAGATGAGGTCATTGCAAAAGCAAAAGGTGCCACCGTATAATCAACTAGAATCATGACACAGAAAATAAGAATAAAACTTAAGTCATACGATCACAACTTGGTTGACAAGTCTTCTGAGAAAATTGTGAGAGCTGTAAAGACGACTGGTGCAGTAGTAAGTGGACCTATTCCGCTCCCTACGGTGAAAGAGAAATTCACTGTTTTGCGTTCACCTCACGTAAATAAGAAGTCAAGAGAACAATTTCAACTTTGTACTTATAAGAGACTGGTTGATATCTACTCTAACAGCACAAAGACGGTAGATGCGTTGATGAAGCTGGAACTTCCTAGTGGAGTAGATGTGGAAATCAAGGTATAGACATATCTAATACACTTATTTAGAGAACCAATGGCTCCTTGCTGTTGGTTCTTTTTTTGGTCTTAAAATACTATTGAAAATTAAGGCTTGACTATTTGACAGCAGAGATGAAATATCTATCTTTGCAATCCTTTTGCGGACAAAAGATTTAATCCGTTGAAAACGAACAAGTTTATTAAAATAGAATGTCAGGAATTATTGGTAAAAAAATCGGAATGACTAGCATCTACAGTGCCGATGGACGTAATGTCGCATGCACGGTGATAGAGGCAGGTCCTTGTGTGGTAACACAAGTAAAAAACGAGGATACTGACGGATACACGGCGGTTCAGCTCGCTTACGATGATGCTAAGGAAAAAAATGTTAGCAAAGCATTGAAGGGACATTTCTCGAAGGCTAAAACAACTCCTAAAAAGAAGGTAGTAGAGTTTAGGGATTTTAGAGAGGAGTTTGAAGGTCAGGTACAACTCGGAAATGAGGTGAAGGTAGGTGAGGTATTCTCTGAGGAGGATTTCGTAGATGCTATCGGAACTTCAAAAGGAAAAGGTTTCCAGGGTGTTGTTAAGCGTCATGGATTCGGTGGTGTAGGTCAAGCTACTCACGGCCAGCACAACAGATTGAGAGCGCCTGGTTCTATTGGTGCTTGTTCATTCCCGTCGAGAGTGTTCAAAGGTCTGAGAATGGCTGGAAGAATGGGAGGAAGAAGAGTTAAGATGATCAACCTCAGAGTGATGAGAGTTGTTGCTGACAAGAATCTTATTCTGGTAAGTGGTAGCATCCCCGGTGCTAAGAACTCTTACGTAATACTAGAGAAATAATCATGAAGGTAGCAGTATTAAATCAATCAGGAAGCGAAACTGGTCGTACAGTAAGTTTGACCGATGAGATTTTTGGCATAGAGCCAAATGATCATGCTATTTACCTTGATGTCAAGCAATATTTAGCAAACCAGCGACAAGGGACGCACAAGTCTAAGGAAAGGGCTGAGATTACTGGATCGACCAGGAAGATCAAGCGTCAGAAGGGTACTGGTACAGCAAGAGCTGGTAGTATTAAGTCGCCTATTTTCAAAGGTGGCGGACGAGCTTTTGGCCCAAGACCAAGAAACTACAGCTTCAAATTAAATAAGAAGCTTAAGTCACTAGCGCGAAAGTCTGCCCTAACATATAAGGCGAAGGATAACAAGTTGTCGATCCTTGAGGATTTTCAGTTTGATGCTCCTAAGACTAAGATGTTTGTGCAGTTGCTTAATGACCTAAAACTGACGGAAACTAAGGCACTTTTTGTAGTGAATGAGGCTAGCAAGAATGTGATTCTGTCATCTAGGAATTTGCAAAAGTCCAAGGTGGTAACTGTGGATCAGGTGAATACTTACGACGTGCTTAACGCCGAGAGTTTGATCCTAAGCGAAAGTGCTGTGGAAAAGATAGAAAACCTGTTAAAGTAAGACGATGAGTGTATTAGTCAAACCACTGGTTACTGAAAAAGTGTCTGCTCTCAATGAAGAGGGAAGGTATGGATTCATTGTAGATAAGAAATCCAATAAAGTGGAGATCAAGAAAGCTGTAGAGAAGACATATGGTGTCACTGTAGAAAGTGTCAACACAATGATCTATGCAGGGAAGAAAAAAATGCGATATACAAAAGCCAAGATTGTAGAGGGCAAAACAAGCTCTTTCAAGAAGGCAATTGTAAAGCTCGCTGAAGGTGATATTATTGATTTCTACGGAGGCGTATAAACGACATTGAAAAATGGCTGTTAAGAAACTAAGACCGATAACCCCAGGACAGAGATACAGGATGGCTCCTGCGTTCGACGAAATCACGACGGACAAGCCAGAAAAGTCGCTGTTGAAAAGGAACATGCACACCGGAGGTAGAAATAACTCTGGTAAGATGACTGTTCGTAATGTAGGCGGTGGTCACAAGAAGAAACTTAGACTCATTGACTTCAAACGATCTAAGCACGGAGTACCTGCTACTATAAAGACTATAGAGTATGATCCATCGAGAACGGCGAGAATAGCTTTGGCTGTCTATGCGGATGGTGAAAAGACATATATTATCGCACCTGAAGGTATTCAGGTAGGTCAGAAGATAATGAATGGTTCTGGTATAGCTCCTGAGTTGGGTAACTGTATGCCTCTTGGTGAAATGCCATTGGGTACTATTGTTCACAATATCGAGTTGAAACCTGGCAAAGGGGCTGCAATGGTCAGAAGTGCCGGAGCATATGCTCAGATGGTTGCGAAAGATGGTAAGTATGTTACTGTCAAGTTACCGTCTGGTGAAATGAGATTGGTGTTGGCTGTTTGTGTAGCTACTGTGGGTACTGTGTCTAATGGCGATCACATGAACGTGAGGTTGGGTAAGGCTGGTAGAAACAGATGGTTGGGTAGACGTCCTCGAGTAAGAGGTGTAGCTATGAACCCAGTAGATCACCCAATGGGTGGTGGTGAAGGTAGATCGTCAGGTGGTCATCCTAGATCAAGAAATGGTCTTTACGCCAAGGGTAAGAAGACGAGACACCCTAAGAAGTATTCTGATAACATGATTATTAGTAAAAGGAAATAAAAATGTCTAGATCTCTAAAAAAAGGGCCTTACATAGATTTTCGCCTTGAGAAGAAAGTCGACGCTATGAATGATTCTGGTAAGAAGTCTGTAATCAAGACTTGGTCTAGAAGGTCAATGATTTCACCGGATTTCGTTGGACACACATTCGCTGTTCACAATGGAAATAAGTTCATCCCTGTATTTGTAACTGAAAACATGGTTGGACATAAGTTAGGAGAGTTTTCTCCAACGCGCTCTTTCCGTGGGCACATTGCAAAAAAGGATAAGGGTAGAAGATAAGAGTTATTATAGATGGAAGCGATAGCTAAATTAAATAACGTACCTACATCTCCACGAAAGATGAGGTTGGTTGTTGACATGATCCGAGGGGTCAGGGTTAACAAAGCTCTTACAATACTGAAGTTTGAGTCAAAGATAGGTGCCGGTAGAGTAGAGAAATTACTCTTATCTGCGGTAGCTAACTGGCAAGCTAAGAATGAGGATGTTAACCTCGAGGATGCTGATCTTTTTGTAAAGGAGGTCTTCGTAGATAGCGGTAGAATGCTGAAGCGTTTGAGACCAGCCCCTCAAGGACGAGCTCATAGGATCAGAAAGAGATCTAATCATGTAACCTTGGTTGTGGATAGCATGAACCAGGTTGAGGAAAGTACAGTCGATAACGATACAGAGAAGTAGATCATGGGACAAAAAGTAAACCCAGTAGGTTTCAGATTAGGTATAGTTAAGGGTTGGGATAGCAACTGGTATGGGGGAAAAGATTTTTCCGATAAGCTGGTTGAAGATCAAAAAATCCGCAATTACCTCGATGTTCGTATCCCTAAGGGAGGCGTTGCTAAAGTGGTAATTGAGCGTACCCTTAAGAGAATTACTTTAACAATCCATACTGCCCGTCCTGGTGTAGTCATTGGAAAAGGTGGTTCCGAGGTGGATAAGATCAAGGAAGAGCTAAAGAAAATTACTGGAAAAGATCTCCAGATCAATATTTTCGAGATCAAGCGCCCTGAATTGGATGCCCGTCTTGTAGGAGAGTCGATTGCCCAGCAACTTCAGGCAAGAATCTCATATAGACGAGCAATGAAGCAAGCGATTGCTTCGGCGATGCGGGTTGGTGCTCAGGGTATCAAAGTAAAAGTATCCGGTCGACTGGGAGGTGCTGAAATGGCACGTACAGAGCAGTACAAGGATGGTAGAATACCGTTGCACACATTGAGAGCTGATATTGATTATGCTCTTTCTGAAGCTAACACCGTGTATGGCAAGATTGGCGTGAAGGTGTGGATATTCAAGGGTGAGGTATTCGGTAAAAGAGACCTGAGTCCTAATATTGGAGCAGCGAACGAGGGCCCTGGTGCTAATCGTCGAAGAAGGCCTTCTAATGATGGTCCTAAGAGAAAAAGAAGATAAGAACAACTGCAGGAAACTGCATTAAAGCATTATAAATCATGTTACAGCCTAAAAGAACCAAATTTAGGAAAATGCAAAAAGGAAGAGTGACTGGTATAGCCCAGAGGGGTCATACTATTTCATTCGGAAGCTTCGGCTTGAAGTCCTTGGAGCCAGGTTGGATCACGTCTAGACAGATTGAGGCATCTCGTATTGCCATGACTAGAGCAATGAAAAGGGAAGGTCAAGTTTGGATCAGGATTTTTCCTGACAAGCCTGTAACAAAGAAGCCTGCAGAGGTAAGGATGGGTAAAGGTAAGGGTGCACCAGAATATTGGGTGGCCGTAGTGAAGCCTGGTACCATCATGTTCGAAGCAGGTGGAGTAGATATTGAATTGGCGAAAGAAGCATTGCGTTTAGCAGCCCAGAAACTGCCGATCAAAACAAAGTTTGTTGTTCGTAGAGATTACGTAGCGTAAAATGAAAAATTCAGAGATTAAAGCACTTTCGCTTGACGAACTCCAAAGTAAGTTGGAGGTAGAACAAGACAGCCTTCAAAAGCTCAAGTTTGCCCACGCTATCACTCCTGTTGAAAATCCGATGAGGATAAAGGAGGCTAGAAAGTTGGTAGCGAGAATAAAAACAGAGATCAAAGCCAAAGAGCTTGCTAATTAAGATCATCGCAATGGAAAGAAATCTAAGAAAAGAGAGAGTCGGTGTTGTGATCAGTAACAAAATGGATAAGACCATTTCTGTTAGTGTTGAGCGACGTGTGAAGCATCCGATTTATGGAAAGTTCGTCAAGAAGTCGAATAAGTTCCTGGCGCACGACGAATCCAATGATGTGAATATTGGTGATACTGTCAAGATTATGGAGACTCGACCTTTGAGCAAAAACAAAAGGTGGAGACTAGTAGAAATCATTGAAAGAGCGAAATAAGAGATGGTACAGCAGGAGAGCAGACTAAATGTAGCAGACAATAGCGGGGCAAAAGAAGTGCTTTGTATTCGTGTGCTTGGTGGTACTGGTAAGCGATATGCTTCTATCGGTGATAAAATTATTGTAACCGTAAAGTCGGCCTTGTCTTCAAGTAGTTTGAAGAAGGGTACTGTGTCTAGAGCGGTGGTAGTAAGAACAAAAAAAGAAATTAGACGTAAGGACGGGTCTTATATCAGATTCGAGGATAATGCGGCTGTTCTTTTAAGTGCTAATGATGAGCCTAGAGGTACACGTATCTTTGGCCCTGTAGCACGAGAGTTGCGCGAAAAGCAATTCATGAAAATCGTTTCATTAGCTCCTGAAGTTTTATAAGATGTCAACCAAGAGAAATACAAAGTTGCATGTTCGTAAGGGAGATACTGTCAAAGTAATCTCTGGAAATGAAAAAGGTAAGTCAGGTAAAGTGCTTGAAGTAGTGATAGCTAAGAATAGAGCGATCATCGAGGGACTGAACCTCGTGACCAAACATGTGAAGCCTTCTGCTACCAACCCAAATGGTGGTATTGAAAAGACAGAAGCTGGAATTCACTTGAGTAATCTAATGGTCGTAGATCCTGCAACAGGAGAAGCAACCAGAACAGGTAGAAAAGCTGACGATCAAGGTAAGCTTCAGAGATTTTCTAAGAAAACCGGAGAAATAATTAAAAATGGCTAGTCCAAGATTAAAGGAGAAATACCTGGAAGAGATTGTTCCAGGACTCAAAGCGAAGTTTGAGTACAAGTCAATCATGCAGGTGCCAAGAATCACTAAGATCGTGGTTAATAAAGGTATCGGTGCTGCTGTGGCTGACAAGAAGCTTGTAGACGTAGGTGTTGAGGAACTTACCTTGATCACCGGTCAAAGAGCCGTGCCTACAATCGCAAAAAAGTCGGTATCCAACTTTAAGCTTCGTGAAGGAATGCCCATCGGAGCGCGGGTGACATTGAGGGGTGACAAGATGTATGAATTTCTTGATCGTCTAATGAGTGTAGCCCTTCCTCGGGTACGAGACTTTAGAGGTATTAGTGATAAAGGATTTGATGGCCGTGGCAACTATACTTTGGGTGTCAAGGAGCAGATCATTTTTCCTGAGATCAGTATTGAGAAGGTCAGTAAGATCACTGGTATGGATATTACCATCGTGACAGATGCTAACTCCGACGAAGAAAGTTTTGAATTATTAAAGGCGTTTGGTTTACCATTCGCTTCTAAAAAGCAATAAGATGGCAAAGGCTAGTATCAAAGCAAGAGAAATAAAGAGAGAAAAACTTGTCGCTAGGTATGCTCAGAAAAGAGCCGAGTTAAAGGACGCTGAGGACTGGATTGGTCTTGATAAGCTACCGCGAAACTCTTCTGCTGTGCGTTTGCACAACCGTTGCAAGCTTACCGGAAGACCTAAGGGATACATGAGAAAGTTTGGTATTTCCAGGGTTACTTTTAGAGAGATGGCCAGCGCTGGTAAAATCCCAGGTGTGACAAAAGCAAGCTGGTAAATCTTCGCTTGATTGTTGCGATAATAATTAAAGAATTAATAACTTTGCACCCCGATTTTGGGGCAAACAAATATTAGTATGACAACTGATCCTATAGCAGATTATTTAACGAGGGTGCGTAACGCGATTGCTGCTAATCACCGAATAGTTGAAATACCTGCGTCAAACATCAAAAAGGAGATCACGAAAGTGCTTCACGACCAAGGTTTTATACAAAACTATAAGTTCGTAGATGATGACAAGCAGGGGATAATCAAGATCGCTCTTAAATACAATCCTTCGACTAAGCAGTCTGCAATTGTGAAGTTGGAAAGGATTAGTAAGCCTGGTCTAAGAAAGTATGCCGGTACGGACAATCTTCCAAAGGTAATCAATGGTCTTGGGGTAGCGATTTTGTCTACTTCTAAAGGTGTGATTACTGATAAGGAGGCTCGTAGAGAGCATATTGGTGGTGAAGTTTTGTGCTACGTTTATTAAGGTTTGAGGAGTAATGTCAAGAATAGGAAATAAGCCCATATCCGTGCCTGCAGGTGTTGAGATATCTGTAGATGGAAGCAACGTTACTGTCAAGGGTCCTAAGGGATCTCTCAATCAGTATGTCAATCCTGATATCAAAGTAAAGATGGAGGATGGACAGGTGGTTGTTGAAAGACCTACTGAGCAAAAAAGACATAAGGCCTTACATGGTCTATACAGATCACTCCTCAATAACTGTGTAGTCGGTGTTCATGAGGGTTACCAACTACAACTTGAGTTGGTCGGTGTAGGTTACAAAGCGAGTACTCAAGGCAATGTCATTGAGTTGAACCTTGGCTTCTCACACAATATCTACCTTTCAGTACCTGAAGAGGTAAAGGTGGTTGCTGAGACACAAAAAGGTAAGAATCCGATTTTAACGATTGATGGCATTGACAAACAACTTGTTGGTCAGATTGCTGCAAAGATTAAGTCATTGCGCCCTGTTGAACCATACAAAGGAAAAGGTATACGCTTTGTTGGTCAGCATGTAAGAAGGAAAGCTGGTAAAACTGCTGCTAAATAGATATCATAATGGCTGTTAATAAATTAAAGAGAAGGTCCAGAATACGTAGGGGTATCAGAGCCAAAATTAGTGGAACTGCTGAATCACCAAGAGTATCTGTTTTTAAGAGCAACAAAGCGATTTACGCACAGTTGATCAATGATGTAGATGGTCATACGCTTGTTGCGGCATCATCAGCAGAATTGAAGAAGGCTGGTGTATTGAACATTGAAGTTGCCAAGGAAGTGGGAACAAAGTTGGCAGAAAAAGCCAAGTCAGCGGGTATCGAAAAAGTTGTATTTGATCGAAGCGGTTACATCTATCACGGACGTGTCAAAGCATTAGCTGATGGCGCGAGAGAGGGAGGATTGAAATTCTAATATTATGTCAAAAGCTAACGTAAGAATAGTAAAAGCAAGCGAGATTGACCTTAAGGAGAAGGTGGTAGCCATTAAAAGGGTTGCTAAAGTGGTAAAGGGTGGTCGTAGATTTAGCTTTTCGGCAATTGTAGTTGTTGGAGATGGAAATGGTGTTGTTGGATACGGATTGGGTAAGGCCAATGAAGTTACAGACGCTATTACCAAAGGAATAGATGATGCTAAGAAAAACTTGGTGAGAGTGCCCTTATTCAAAGCTACCGTGCCTCATGAAGCGCTTGGTAAATTTGGAGGAGGATTTGTACTAATCAAGCCTGCTGCACCAGGTACTGGTGTGATTGCTGGTGGTGCGATGAGAGCTGTGTTTGAAAGCGCAGGTATTCACGACGTGCTTGCTAAGTCTAAAGGATCTTCAAACCCGCATAACGTGGTGAAGGCTACTTTTGATGCACTCAATAATATGAGAGATGCTTACAGCATTGCTCAACAAAGAGGAGTTACGTTGGCTAAAGTATTTAACGGTTAATAGCTATGGCTAAGAAAGTAGAGATTACTCAGACAAGAAGCATCATCAAGAGGCCTGAAAATCAAAAGTTGACGATCAAGGCACTTGGATTAGGAAAGATGCATCGTACCGTGACCAAGGAGTTGACTCCTCAGATTCAGGGTATGATTAATAAGGTAGAACATTTAGTAGCTGTTAAAGAACTTTAATCATGAATTTAAATTCACTTAAACCTGCAGAGGGGTCTACCAAGAACAAGAAAAGGATTGGTAGAGGACAAGGTTCTGGTAAAGGTGGAACTTCTACTAGAGGTCATAAAGGTGCTAAGTCCAGATCTGGATACAAGCGTAAGCTGGGTTTTGAGGGTGGTCAAATGCCACTTCAAAGAAGAGTGCCGAAATTTGGCTTTACTTCGCCTAATAGAGTCGAGACTAAGCCTGTAAATCTGGATACACTGGAAGCCCTAGTTGACCAGTTTAAGTTATCTGAGGTCACGCCTGAGGTTCTTATTGAGCATGGATTGGCTGGTAAGAATGATATAGTTAAGGTATTAGGAAGAGGCGAATTGAAATCAAAAGTGGAAGTAACGGCTCATCATTTTTCTAAGTCAGCGATAGAGGCGATTGAAAAAGCGGGTGGTAAGGCTACCATACTTTAAGCATGAAGAAGTTTTTATCTACCATACAGAATATTTTTTCCATTGAGGAATTGAGGGTAAGAATCCTAAATACATTAGGATTTCTTATCATTTTCAGATTAGGATCTTTTGTGGTTCTACCTGGCGTAGACCCATCGAAACTTCAAGATTCTGCTTCTGGCATATTCGGATTACTGGACACCTTTTTAGGAGGTGCATTTAGTAATGCCTCGATCTTCGGTTTAGGGATTATGCCCTATATCTCAGCTTCTATTGTACTTCAGCTACTTACTGTAGCAGTACCATATTTTCAGAAGCTTCAAAAAGAAGGGGATAGTGGTAGAAAAAAGATAACCCAAATAACGAGGGTACTCACTATTGCGATTACGCTAGCACAAGGGGTTAGTTATTTGACTGTGACTATACCAGCTGAGGCAATTGTTCTTGAGAACAGAACGCTATTTACCATGGCGGCTGTAATTATACTTACCGCGGGTACTATTTTCTGCATGTGGTTGGGAGAGAAGATCACTGATAAGGGGATAGGAAACGGTATCAGTATGCTTATTATGATCGGAATCATTTCTCGATTCCCTGGATCAATAGTGGCTGAGGCCCTGTCAAGGGGAATGAGCCAAATGCTAATCTTCATCATCGAGATCGTCGCATTGTTCTTTGTAGTGATGGGAGTTGTACTCTTGACACAGGCAGTGAGGAGGATACCGGTACAATATGCGAAACAGGTAGTAGGTAATAAGGTATATGGGGGTCAACGACAGTATATACCGTTAAAGGTAAATGCCTCAGGAGTTATGCCTATCATTTTCGCTCAATCGCTAATGTTCATTCCAGCGATGGTGTCAGGTTTATGGGCTGATGATAGTGATTTGGCGCAATATGTTGGTGCAACGTTTTCTAATATTCAGAGCTGGCAATACAATTTAGTGTTTGCCATCTTAATTATACTTTTCACATTTTTCTATACAGCGATCACAGTTAACCCTAATCAGATAGCTGATGATATGAAGAGGAATGGTGGATTCGTACCAGGTATAAAGCCGGGTAAGGCAACTTCCGAGTTCGTTGATAGCGTTTTGACGCGAATCACTTTGCCGGGATCATTCTTCTTAGCACTTGTGGCGATCTTACCGGCCTTTGCGATGATGGCAGGAGTTAGTACTGGTTTCGCCCAGTTTTACGGAGGTACATCATTACTGATTATGGTAGGCGTTATCCTGGATACCCTACAGCAGATAGAAAGCTATTTGTTGATGAGACACTACGATGGTTTGATGAAGTCAGGTCGATTGAAGGGTAGATCTCAGAATGCCGCTGTGGCTTAATGTTATAATCTAATGGCCAAACAAGCATCAATAGAGCAGGATGGAACAATTGTAGAAGCATTGTCAAATGCGATGTTCCGGGTCGAGTTAGAAAATGGACATCAGGTGATTGCTCATATTTCTGGTAAGATGAGAATGCACTATATAAAAATATTACCAGGTGATAAGGTGAAACTAGAGATGTCGCCGTATGACCTGTCTAAGGGTAGAATTGTATATAGATATAAATAGCATACAATGAAAGTTAAAGCATCTGTAAAAAAGCGTAGCGTAGACTGCAAAGTGATTCGCAGGAACGGTAAGGTCTACGTGATCAATAAAAAGAATCCGAGGTTTAAACAAAGACAAGGTTAAGCTATGGCTAGAATTGCTGGAGTAGATATTCCTGATAACAAGAGAGGCGAAGTTTCTCTAACATATATTTTCGGTATAGGTCGTAGATCTGCGCAGAAAATACTCACCACAGCTGGTGTAGACTGGAATAAGAAGGTTGCAGAATGGACTGACGATGAGTCTAATGCTATCAGGAGTGCAATCAGCGAAAGCTTTAAGGTTGAGGGTGTCCTCAAATCTGAAGTACAGTTGAGTATCAAGCGCTTGTTGGATATCGGATGCTACAGAGGTCTCAGACATAGGAAAGGCTTACCTGTAAGAGGTCAGAGAACTAAGAATAACTCTAGAACTAGAAAGGGTAAGAGAAAAACAGTTGCCAACAAGAAGAAGGCGGTTAAATAATATTTGACATGGCGCAAAAAAGAAAAGATAAGGCTAAGAAAAGAGTGGTGAATGTGGAGCCAGTGGGTCAAGCTCACATTAAGGCTTCATTTAACAATATCATCATCTCTATGACTAACTCGACAGGTCAGGTTATTTCTTGGGCTTCAGCAGGTAAGATGGGCTTTAAGGGTTCTAAAAAGAACACTCCTTATGCCGCTCAGGTAGCCGCACAGAATGCTGGTCAAGCAGCTTACGATCTAGGTCTTAGAAAGGTCGAGGTTTTTGTAAAGGGTCCTGGTGCTGGACGTGAGTCAGCCATCAGAACAATCCAGAATGTAGGAATCGAAGTGACGATCATTAGAGACATCACGCCACTGCCTCATAATGGATGTCGTCCGCCCAAAAGAAGAAGAGTCTAAGTCAGTAATTCAAGGTATAATTTCAAATGGCAAGATATAGAGGTCCCAAGGCAAAGATTGCTAGAAAGT
Source organism: Cyclobacteriaceae bacterium (assembly GCA_965229505.1). Lineage (GTDB taxonomy): Bacteria > Bacteroidota > Bacteroidia > Cytophagales > Cyclobacteriaceae > UBA6059. Next base: position 1,039,396 of record OZ245881.1, on the reverse strand, counting down.
TCAATGAGCCAATTTTTGGCCCAAGCAAGGCAGTTCAGAAGAAACCATATCCTCCTGGGCAGCATGGTCGAAACAGGAGACGTAAGCAATCGGAATATGCTATTCAGCTAGCTGAAAAGCAGAAAGCTAAGTACACCTATGGTGTCTTGGAAAGACAGTTTGCTAACCTTTTTGATAAAGCATCAAGAAAAGGTGGAATCACAGGTGAGAACCTACTCCAGCTGCTTGAGGCCAGACTTGACAATACAGTATTCAGACTAGGCATTGCGCCTACCAGAAGAGCTGCGAGACAGTTAGTTACTCATAAGCACATTACTGTAAATGGAGAATTGGTAAGTATTCCTTCGTTTTCTCTAAAGCATGGAGATGTAGTGGGCATTCGTGAGAAGTCAAAGTCTTTAATGGCTATTACTGATAGCCTGGCATCTAGATCGGCTGCCAAGTACAGCTGGTTGGAGTGGGATGCATCAGAGCAGTTGGGCAAGTTTGTCACTTCTCCGAGCAGAGACGATATCCCTGAGAATATCAAGGAGCAGCTGATCGTCGAATTGTACTCCAAGTAATAGTTTTTCTTATAATCATTTAATAATTAGATATATGTCAATACTTGCATTTCAAATGCCCGAAAAGGTGGTGATGGAGAAGGCAGACGACTTTCATGGTCTGTTCACATTTAAACCGCTCGAGCCTGGATATGGGGTGACTATTGGTAATGCTTTGAGAAGAATACTCCTTTCATCTTTGGAGGGATATGCTATTACAGGCATTAAAGTACCCGGAGTATTACATGAGTTTTCTACTGTAGAAGGAGTTGTTGAAGACGTTTCTGAAATGATTTTGAATCTTAAAATGGTAAGGTTCAAGAAGATTTCTGATGTAGTAGACAACAAGATCAATATCACTATTTCTAAGCAGTCAAAATTTACTGCTGGCGATATTTTCAATTTCACTAACTCGTTTGAGGTGCTAAACCCCGAGCATGTGATTTGCAATCTTGATGAGAATATTCATTTCGAGATTGAGTTGACGGTAGAGAAAGGCCGAGGCTATGTTCCTGCAGAGGAAAATAAGCCGGCTGAGCAGATATTTGGATTTATTCCGATAGATGCGATTTTCACGCCAATCAAAAATGTTAAGTACAGCATAGAGAATACGCGTGTTGAGCAAAAGACTGACTATGAGAAGTTAATTCTTGATATCGAGACTGACGGATCTATTCACCCTGAAAATGCGCTAAAAGGTGCCGCGAATATTCTTATTCAGCACTTCATGCTATTCTCTGATCAGAACATGATTCTTGAGACTCAGGATTCGGGTGAGCCGGAGGCAGTAGATGAGGAGTTGCTACACATGAGGAAGTTGCTCAAAACTCCACTTAATGATTTGGATCTTTCTGTTCGTGCTTACAACTGTTTGAAAGCTGCAGATGTGAGATCTTTAGGTGACCTGGTGAGACTTGAGATTTCTGACATGATGAAGTTTAGAAACTTCGGTAAGAAGTCTCTAGCGGAATTAGAGCAGTTGGTGGCTGAAAAAGCATTGACATTTGGCATGGATTTGTCAAAATACAAACTAGAAGAAGAGTAAGAACTGATGAGACACGGCAAGAAGTTTAATCATTTAGGAAGAACAGCGCCACATAGAAAGGCGATGCTCTCCAATATGGCGTCATCTTTGATCCTTCATAAAAGGATCTCTACTACAGTAGCTAAAGCTAAGGCGCTTAGAAAATATGTAGAGCCATTGATTACAAAGGCTAAGGATGATACTACTCAGTCGAGAAGAGTTGTATTCTCATATCTTCAAAATAAAGACTCTGTTAAGGAGCTATTCGGTGACATTGCCGGTAGAGTAGCAGCAAGACCTGGTGGATATACTAGAATCATAAAGACTAATACAAGACTTGGTGACAATGCAGATATGTGCATTATGGAGCTTGTAGACTACAATGAGCTGTTGTTGAAAGAAGCCGCACCAACTAAGACCAAAACTCGAAGAAGCCGAAGAGGTGGTGGAAGTAAGAGCGAGAATGCTACGAAGACAGAGACGGCAGTGGTAGAAGAAGCAGTCGTGGTAGAGGAGGAAGCTGTCGAAGAAACTACTGAAGATGTAGTTGCTGAGACCGAAGCAGATGAAACTCCTGAGAGTAAGAATGATGAGGCTACAGATGAGGAATCTGATGAGAAGAAAGATTCCTAGTAATAGCTAGCACGGATATACAAAGGGATTAGGCCAAATTGGCTTAATCCCTTTTTTGTTATCGCTCGTTTGTCATAAGGATTTGAACCAGAATTTATATTTTTGACCAACTAAAAAACACCCTCCTAATGAAGTTTGAAACCCGTGAGTCAGCAGTATTGCTATTAGAAGATGGTACTAGTTTTAATGGCGCAGCAATTGGCCATAAGGGCACATCCACAGGTGAGATTTGCTTTAACACGGGAATGACCGGATATCAGGAAATCTATACCGACCCATCGTATTTTGGTCAGATTGTGGTGAACACCACGTCTCATATTGGCAACTATGGCACAACGGATGACGAGCAGGAGTCCGATACTCCTAAGATCAATGGCTTGGTGATCAACTCATTCTCTGAGATCTTTAGTAGGAAAACGGGTGAACAGAGCCTGGATGATTATCTCAAAAAGCATAAAACTGTTGGGATATCGGATCTCGATACCCGAGCAATAGTTCGCCATATTAGGAGTAAGGGGGCTATGAATGCCATTATTTCCAGTGATGGGAAGAGTTTAGACGAGTTAAAAAAGCTCCTTTCTGAGGTACCCAGTATGAAAAAACTGGAGTTGTCATCAAAGGTGACCACCAGGGAACCCTACCTGCTAGGGGAGCCAGGTGCTAGTCACAAAGTCGCTGTTTTGGATTTGGGCTGTAAGAAGTCAATTCTTAAAAACCTCGTGGCAAGGGATGTGCATTGCAAAGTCTTCCCGGCAGAGACGAGTTTCGAGGAGATGGAAGAGTGGTCTCCTGATGGGTACTTCATCTCCAATGGTCCTGGAGATCCTTCAGTGATGAAGTATGCAACCACGACCGTAGGACGGATACTCGAGAAGGAAAAGCCATTATTTGGCATATGCCTTGGTCATCAGGTACTAGCGGAGGCTTGCGGTATTAGCACTTACAAAATGCACCATGGTCACAGAGGCCTCAACCATCCAGTTAAAAACCTGGTATCTGGCAAATGCGAGATCACCTCTCAAAACCATGGCTTTGCCGTAAAAGCCGACGATATTGATAAGAATACAAACGTAACATTAACCCATATCAACTTAAATGATCAGACTGTAGCGGGTATCAGGCTCAACAACAAGCCTGCCTTCTCAGTGCAGTACCATCCTGAGTCATCACCAGGGCCTCATGATTCGAGGTATTTATTTGATGATTTTGTCAATTTAATAAAACAAACCAATTGAAATTATGAGCTTGATAGAAAGCATTTTTGCCCGTCAAATCCTTGACTCTAGAGGCAATCCTACCGTGGAGGTTGATGTAGTTACAGAAAATGGAGTTTTGGGTAGAGCAGCCGTACCTTCCGGTGCATCCACCGGAGTGAATGAGGCCGTTGAACTAAGAGATGGAGATAAGTCGCGTTATTTAGGTAAAGGGGTGACCAAGGCCGTTGCAAATGTCAACGAAGCTATTGCGAACGAACTCATTGGTTTGCCTGTTTTTGACCAGCGACTCATTGACCAACTGATGATAGACCTGGACGGTACCGAGACCAAGTCAAAGCTGGGAGCCAACGCTATTCTGGGTGTATCGCTTGCAGTGGCCAAAGCCGCTGCTGAAGAATTGGGGTTACCGCTATTCAGATATCTCGGTGGTGTCAATGCACACGTACTTCCGGTACCTATGATGAACATCATCAATGGTGGCTCTCACTCTGACGCGCCTATCGCATTCCAGGAGTTCATGATCAGGCCTGTAGGTGCTCCGACTTTCTCAGAAGCACTAAGAATGGGTGCTGAAGTATTCCACAACCTCAAGAAAATACTTCATGATAAAGGATTAAGTACTGCCGTAGGTGATGAGGGAGGGTTTGCTCCTAACTTTTCCGGTGGTACTGAGGAAGCCCTGGACTGTGTTCTTAAGGCCATTGCACAAGCAGGCTATAAGGCAGGCGATGATATCACTATCGCAATGGACTGTGCCTCTTCAGAGTTCTATGTTGATGGTAAGTACGATTACAAGAAATTTGAGGGTGATGGTGGAGTTGTCCGATCTCGCGAAGAGCAGGTTGATTACCTCTCTTCATTGATTGAGAAGTACCCCATCGATAGTATAGAGGACGGTTGCGATGAGAATGACTGGGAAGGATGGCAAATGCTTACTGCCAAGATTGGTGATAAATGCCAGTTGGTAGGGGATGACCTGCTCGTTACTAACGTGAAATTCCTCAAGCGAGGGATAGATGAGAAAGCCGCTAATTCCATTCTTATCAAGGTGAACCAGATTGGTACACTAACGGAAACGATGGCCGCTATTGAGATGGCTCATAAAGCTGGATGGACTGCTGTAGTATCACACAGATCTGGTGAGACAGAGGACAACACTATCGCAGATATTGCGGTAGCGACGAATGCTGGTCAAATCAAGACCGGGTCTATGTCGAGATCCGATCGTATGGCCAAGTACAATCAGCTGCTCCGAATTGAAGAGGAGTTAGGTGAGACTGCTATTTACCCACATAAATAGATAAGTAGACTGGCGAGCCTCTTAAGTGTTTGGAGACTCGCCAGTCTAGCTTTTCGATGACGTTCTAAGCCTTGGGTTAAGCCCGGGCTTTTTTAATTGACGGCCTTTGTATTACTTTTAGGCATCAAATAGGCTGCTATGTTCCGGAAAATGCCCAAGATCCTTACCAATTTCTACTTCCTCGTAGGAATGTTCTTTTTTATTTGGATGCTCTTCATTGACTCGAATGATTTCTATTCGCAGTTTGTCCTTCGTAAAAAGCTCAAAGAGATGGAGAAAGAAAAGAACTACTATGAGCAGAAAATCGTAGAAGTGAAGAACGAACGTGAAGCGCTGCTCAACAATGACGACTTACTTGAGAAGTTTGCCAGAGAAAAGTACTTTATGAAGAAAGAGACAGAGGATATCTACGTTGTAGTAGAAGAATGACAAGCATCGAAATGAAGAAGTTGGTATTGTTAATTGTACTCTCAATGGGTGCACAATTGGGCATAGCTCAGTACAGCGAGGAGACGATTACCCAGGAGTCTGACTGGAAGCAGAGAATTTTTACAGGTGGAAGTATTGGATTCGGTTTTGGAGATGTAGACTGGGTGAATGTTGCGCCCGTCCTGGGATATAGAATTACCGATAGGCTGGCAGGGGGCATGAGCCTCACCTACAGATACTCCAACTACAAGTTCTACAGTCCTAACATCAAAACTAATGACTATGGAGGCAGCCTGTTTGCGCGCTACCTTGTAAGAGCTCCTATATTCCTTCAAGCAGAGTATGAATACCTCAACTTTGAATTTCCCGTATCAGCAGGAGAAACTCAGCGCCTCGACTTCTCCAGTTTGTTAGGTGGAGGTGGTATTGCCCAACCTTTGGGTAGAAATGCGGCCTTGATCATCACGGCTATGTATAATTTTTCTTACGCCAATAGTGTAGAATCGCCGTATTCAAGCCCCTGGATCTTTCGTGGAGGTATCACTGTGGGCTTTTAACTAGCCAAAGGGCACTTCAAACTTCTTTCCCAGTTCCGTCAAATCCTTAATTACAGGTTCAAGCAAGGGAACCCCATTCATTCTGCGCTCTGTTTCCATGGCACGCTCCGGATCTCCCGGTATCACTACTTCCTTGTGCCCGAGGGTTGTCTCAGCTTGACGAAATCTGCTGATCCACTTGTCCATATGTGTGAGGAACTCCTCCTTCGGACGAAAAGCATCAATGCGCATTGCCCCAAAGAAATGCCCGATCCCTTCGCCCACAGGATCGTTGGGGGGATCGAGAAAAGCTACAAATGGCGGTACCCAAGGCCCGTAATTAGCTCCGCTCAGCACAGCTGAAAATATATCGACGATTGATCCTAGTATGTAGCCCTTGTGGGAGCCGTGTTCCTTATCACCACCTAGCGGCAATAAAGCACCTCCCTCCTTTACGCCATGGGCATCAGTAGTTGGTTTACCATCTTTAGATTGGATCCACCCACTTGGGGCATCCAGCCCTTTGCGCTGCAATACCTCCAGCTTCCCATTGGCTGCTGTAGTAGTGGCCATATCAGCTACGAACGGCGGTTGTTTATCTGCTGGAATGGCCACTGATATTGGATTGGTGCCCAGCAAACGTTCTGCAGAGTAAGTAGGCGCTACCAGCGGACTAGCATTGGTCATGGAGATACCAATCATATCTCGTTGGAGCGCCATCATCGAGTGGTAGCCCGCAATGCCGTAGTGGTTGGAGTTTCTTACGCTTACCCAACCCGTCCCAACTTTATCAGCTTTAGACATGGCTATTTCCATTGCCTTTGGAGCGACCATCAGCCCAAGAGAGGCATCACCGTCCAATACTGCCGTCGATGGAGTTTCGTGCACCACCTGAATATTCGGAGAGCTGTTGACACGACCTTTTTCCCAAAGCCGGATATACCCTGACAGTCTGGCTACCCCATGAGAGTCAACTCCCCTGAGATCGGCACTAACTAATACTTCCGCACCGAGCTGCGCAAGTGCTTCCGAATAACCAATTTTAACAAAAATGTCTTTGGCGAAGCGAGTTAGCTGCTCAGGTGTGTACATAATCTAGTAGTTGAAGTAGTACCAATGAATCAAGTCAACAGGGATATTAAAATGCTTAGCTGATTGAAGCTTCTTTTGCCAGCTTGTGAATTGTGTTAAGTAACACACCTTCTTTTAGTGCATATGCTGAGACACGAATATTCTTGATGTTCGATTTTTGCAGAACAAAATCGATGAGAATGCAGGCGACTACAATCATATCCACCCTTAGTTCTATCATGCCTGGAATAGCCAATCTTTCCTCTCTGGTTTTAGCAAGTATGTCACGCAATATTTCTTGAAAGCCCTTAACGGTGAGTGGAAACTCCGTAGCGTCGGGAGATTTCTCTAGGCCAAGCACTATTCTGTGGATATCGCTAAGTGTATCGAAGGTACCTGATGAGCCAATCAAAGTGGTCGGCTGATATGCTGTGACTTTCTCAAAAAGTAAATTGAGATGAGCACCCAGGTAAGCCTCTACATCTTCAATTTCAGACAACTGAATGGGGTCATGCTTATGAAACTGGTCGATCATTCGCTGACCACCGATCTCAAAGCTGTGCTTCCACTTGATCTCACTTGCGTTACCGATAATGAACTCAATACTGCCTCCACCGATATCCATGATCAGAGATGTTTCATCTCCCAGTTTAAGAGCGTGACTTACACCATAATAGATGAGCTGCGCTTCTTCCTCGCCACTAATGATACGGACTTTGATCCCGGTTTCTCGTTTGATCTTATCGACTAGTTCCTGACCATTTGAGGCATTTCTGATCGCACTGGTGGCAGTCGCAAAAATCTGATCAACTTTTTCCAGGTCGGTGATTTGCTTGAACCTTCTAACTGCAGTGAGTGCTCTCTCCAGAGCCTCGGGTATGATGAGGCCCTCATTGATGCCTTTCGCCCCGATCTTGACGGCACTTTTCTCCCGATAGACGGTCTCAAATTGACCATCCCTCACATCCGCCACCAGGAGGTGAAAGGTATTGGTGCCCATATCAATAACAGCTATTCTCATCAAGATGAATTACAGCGCGAAATTAATCAATAAATATCAGTCTTGGTCACTTGCGGCCAACTCCGGATGAATATATGAACTTCAGCGAGCTGGTTAAATAATGATAGCTGATCATCCGAGTGGGCCTATTCACACGGGATGAAATATATACCAACTATCATGACAGAGTATGATGGTTTCATTTTGTTTGGAGAGATTGAGGGATATATTTACCGCCGAATTAACAACACAACTACATGACTACCCAGGAGAAAATTGACCTACTCAAGCAAAAGAATGAAGAAGCGCTGCTTGGTGGCGGACAAAAAAGAATTGATAAACATCACAGCCAGGGGAAGCTTACCGCACGGGAGCGAATAGAGCTCCTACTTGACAAAGGGTCGTTTCAGGAAGTAGGCAAATTTGTTGTTCATCGCGCCAAGAATTTTGGGTTAGATAAGCAAAAATTCTTGGGAGATGGGGTAGTCACAGGCTATGGAACCATCGAGGGTCGTTTGATCTATGTATTTAGTCAGGATTTTACAGTATTTGGCGGTAGCCTATCGGAAACGCATGCCGAGAAGATTGTCAAGATCATGGACCTGGCCATGCAGAATGGAGCTCCGGTCATCGGACTCAACGACTCTGGTGGGGCACGAATTCAAGAGGGGGTAGTATCCTTGGGCGGTTATGCAGATATCTTCTACCGCAATACCAGAGCATCGGGCGTGATCCCTCAGTTGTCAGCCATCATGGGGCCATGTGCTGGTGGTGCTGTTTATTCTCCGGCGATAACCGATTTTATTTTTATGGTGGAAGACACCTCCTACATGTTCGTCACCGGCCCTAATGTGGTCAAGACCGTGACTCAGGAGACGGTCACTTCTGAAGAGCTCGGTGGGGCCTCTGCCCACAGTACAAAAAGTGGGGTGACCCATTTCTCCTGTGCCAATGAGGTTGATTGCATCAATAAGCTGCGGCAGATGCTCACCTACATTCCTCAGAACTGTGAAGAGGACGCCCCGAACTATCCATACGAGGTGCAGGAAGATGAGACCCGGCCCGACCTGGACAAGATACTTCCTGACAACCCCAACCAGCCTTACGACATGCGAGAGGTCGTGGAGGGAATCGTGGACAAAGACTCGTTCCTTGAGGTTCATAAGAATTACGCCGAAAACATCATTGTAGGGTTTGCGCTACTCGGGGGTCGTAGCATCGGTATTGTGGGCAATAACCCTGCTTCGTTGGCCGGAGTATTGGACATTGACTCCAGTGTCAAGGCCGCTAGATTCGTTCGCTTTTGCGATAGCTTCAACATCCCGCTGCTCGTACTCGTGGATGTGCCCGGCTTCCTACCGGGAACTGATCAGGAGTGGAATGGGATCATCACCAATGGTGCCAAACTCTTGTATGCGTTCTCTGAGGCCACTGTACCAAGAGTGACAGTCATCACAAGGAAGGCATATGGTGGAGCTTACGATGTGATGAATTCGAAGCACATCGGCGCAGATATCAACTACTCATGGCCTACCGGCGAAATCGCAGTAATGGGTGCCAAAGGAGCTGCAGAGATCATCTTCAAAAAGGAGATTGCTGCGGCTGATGATCCGGCTAAGAAACTTGACGAGAAAGTAGATGAATACACTGAGAAATTCGCCAACCCATTCATCGCAGCAGGTAGAGGTTTCATTGATGAAGTCATCCTTCCTCACAACACCAGGATCAAGCTGATGGCCAGCTTCAAGATGCTTGAGAATAAGGTGGACAATCTCCCAAAGAAGAAACACGGGAATATTCCTCTATGATAAGGTTAATGATCAAGAATCTGAAATCTCATTCTTTTGCTGTTTTAGTACTGATAACGTCATTGCAAGGTTATTCACAACCTTCTACTTCTGATTCATCGACGGTGTTTGATTTTTCTCAAGCTATCAAAATCATTGATCATGGTTATTTTGATAAGAGTGAAGATTTCGCGGAGATATTTCTTTATCGAACCAATAGCTTCTATGCTATTGCCGTAGATTTCAATATGAATTTAGATAACGAAGTTACGTGTCTATTAAAAAACAACTCCTACTTTCGAGTTCAAGTAGAGCCTGGGCCATATCCTATTAAGGGAAAGAATCAAATAGAAATAAATGCTGAACCTGGTGAATCCTATTACGTGGAAGCTAAGGTTGCTGGCTTTGCAAAACTTAACCTGAAGTATAGACTTGTTAATGATCGGGAAGCTCAAATAGCAATTAATAAGGCAAGGGTGGTCGAATGTGAAAATATCGAACCCTAGCTTATTTAAGAAATATTGAAACATTTTGTATGGACAAAAAGAGTAAAAAATTCCTATTCGAATACCTCAATAACGCCGCACCGACCGGCTTTGAATCATCAGGACAAAAGATTTGGTTGGACTATGTCAAGCCATATGTAGATGACTATATCTCTGATACCTACGGTACGATGGTAGGCGTCATCAACCCTAAAGCGGAGTACAAAGTGGTGATCGAGGCGCACGCCGATGAGATCTCCTGGTTCGTCAACTATATCTCTGATACTGGCTATATCTATGTTGTCCGTAATGGTGGCTCTGATCATATGATCGCTCCATCCAAGCGCGTGAAGATCCACACGGACAATGGAGTTGTTCCGGGAGTATTCGGATGGCCAGCGATACATGTCCGAGACAATAAGGATGCTCCAGCACCTACCGTCAAAAACATCTTTATCGACGTAGGAGCTGAGACTAAAGAAGAAGTGGAGAAGCTCGGTATCCACGTGGGTAGTGTTATTACTTTCGAAGACGAGCTGATGGAGCTCAATGGGAAGTATTTTACCGGTAGGGCACTGGACAATCGCATAGGTGGATTTATGATCGCTGAGGTCGCTCGCAGGCTTCATGAGAAGAAGAAGAAATTGCCTTTTGGTCTCTATGTAGTCAATGCTGTACAGGAAGAAATTGGCCTACGGGGAGCGCAAATGATCGCAGAGCGAATCAAGCCAGATGTCGCCATAGTGACTGACGTTTGCCACGATACACATTCCCCCCTTTATGATAAAAAGGAAAGTGGCGATCAAAAGTCAGGTAGTGGACCGGTGTTGACCTACGGTCCGGCGGTGCAAAACAATCTCCTGAGGCAGATTATTGCGGTAGCGGATAAGAAGAAGATACCGTTCCAGCGAGCTGCGGCCTCACGCTCCACAGGTACGGATACTGATGCGTTTGCCTACTCCAATGAAGGTGTGGCGTCTGCGCTCATTTCCCTTCCGCTGAAGTACATGCACACTACCGTGGAGACGGTTAGTCAGGAGGATGTGGAGAACGTCATCAAGCTGATGTATGAGTTTGTGACCCAGCTCAAGTCAGGTCACGACTTTCGTTATATCAAGTAGTGCCAGGAGTAAATTCGTCAGACCGCTCGAAGCGGTCTGACGAATCTATGAAAGTGAGCTGTCTCAATGTAAGGTTGATCTTTGATAAGTCAGTAAATGTCCAATGATAGATGCGTCATCGATCAGATGGGTAGGGAGGTGAAAATACCTTCATCTCCTCAGAGGATCATATCCCTCGTTCCTTCTCAAACGGAGCTGCTCATTGATCTTGGAATAGGGGATAGGCTTGTCGGGCGCACGAAGTTTTGCATTCATCCTGAGGAGGCGGTCAAAGACATCCCGATAATCGGTGGGACGAAAAATGTAAGCATAGCCAGTATCGCTGACCTCAAGCATGACTTGATCATCGGCAACAAGGAGGAAAATGACAAAGCTCAGATCATGGAGCTTTCATCAAAGTATCCCGTCTGGTTGAGCGACATCAGTGGCTTAGATGATGCGCTCGGGATGATACGAGACCTTGGGAGGCTACTGAAGGTGGAGGAGCAAGCAAGCACCATGGTGGCTAAAATTCGCGATGGATTTGAAGGGCTGGACAAGTTGATATCGGGTTCGGTGGTTTACCTTATTTGGGACAAACCTATCATGGCAGTTGGATCAGCAACATTCATTGATGACATGATGAATAGGATGGGTTTGACCAACTTGATCACTAGTCCGAGATACCCTGAATTAACATCCGTTCGACTTCAGGAGTTGGCCCCTGATTACCTGTTCCTTAGTTCCGAACCCTTTCCATACAAGGAGAAGCATATCAAGGTTTACGAGAAGCTCTTACCCAATACTAAAGTGATGTTAGTCGACGGAGAGATGTTTTCCTGGTATGGGAGCAGATTGCTCAGGAGTATTGATTATTTTCAATCGTTGGGGAAGGAATTAGCGGCTGAAGGTTAGCTCTAAGCGATTAAGCTCCGATCTATTAGTCATTCCGCCAGCCTGTCCGTCATTTCGGCCGTCTGGAAGTTTTGGAGGTACGACAATACCGGAATCCGCATTTCAGCAGAGACATCCAGGCTAGTGCTCGTGAAGGCACAAGCAACAGCGACAGACAAAAAAAGAGGCTGTCTTTTGTGACAGCCCCTTACCAGTTGTTGTGCGGGTAGTTACTAGTTGGCTTTGATGAGTTTCCTGACCGAGCGGCCATGGCTATTGGCGATCTCCAGGAAGTGGACACCCGGTACCAGTGTCCTCACATCGAGTTGCGCCTCATTGACAAAGCTCTCCTCATGGACGGTCGCTCCAGAGAGGTCGATGAGCCTTAGGGTGGCTTTGCCTTCCACTCTGATGTTTAAGAAGTCTTTGACCGGGTTAGGATATACGGCTATGTCTATTTGGTCTTCCACCCCGAGTACTTCCACTATCGTAAATGAGACACCTTCTTCTCCGATCTCTGCAGAGATCACGAGTGGCGTACCTTTCTCGTCTACCGTAAAGGTCGAGCCTTCCAGATTCAGATCGATACCAGCCACGCCGAGCACCAGCTGATACTCCCCTGCCGGGATACCTGTGATTTCGAAGTATCCATTCTCATCTGTCTCTACACTTGTTATCACTTCCTCATCAGCTACTCTTAGTAGCGTGACGCTGACGCCTTCTACAGGATCTCCATCCAGCGTTCGTCCCTGTACGATTCGTCCACCGCTGGTTCCTCCTACGATGTTACCAGATACGCGACCATTACCATCGAGTCGGTTGACTTGTGATTTAGCAATCATTTTTATTTCATAGATGTTATCATAAAAAACGGGCTTAGACTTAAACAGGTTCCTAGTGTTGCTCAGGTAAGTAATCTCATAAGGAATACCTTCCTTTGGTGCCACACCAAGTTGATATTCTCCCTTTTCCAGATCAATTCTGAAATTTCCTGAAGCATCAATTTCGGCTGACTTACTAGAATAAGGTGGATATTTAGAAGCGAATACTACACCCTCACTGAATGGTTCTCCATTTTCATCCACAACATATCCAGAAACAGTGAAAGGCTTGTTATGCCGCTCTGCCTGCCACTTCAATCGAGGATAGCCAAATGTATGACTCCAAGTGTTTTGAAAATCCCAGCCAGCATCCACGTATGTCTGTCGAGTATACATCTGAGCCGTGGTGCGTCCATAATTTAGAGTATTATTTTCTGCAATTCCACTAAGCTCTACGTCATAGAAAAAGCCCAGATTTGGTGATGCTAAACCGATTCCTAATGGGGAATCATCATTAGTCTCTACTATACCAGCAAAAAAAGAATTAGCCCCATTAGTAATAAAACCCCCAAGTCCACTAAAACCATCTGAGCTAATAAAAGTACCAAGTACATAGCTGTTGTATACTTCACTAAACCCATTTGACCCAGTACTCAAACCAGAAGCGAATTCTGCAAGGATGGTAACATCCGCAAAACTATTTTCTATAATATACGTACCAGAACCCATTAAACCGCCTGCACGTCCACGAATATTACTTATATAACCTGTAGCCATACAATTCTTTATCGTACCACGGTCGCTTTCTACACCTATTAAAGCACCTACAAAGCCAAAATTATCGGGCATCCCAATATTGACAGATGTTAGAGATATGTTTTTTAAGGTTGCGTTACTAGTCAAGCCAAATAAGCCCATAGCAGGTCTAAATTTAAGATTGCCTAGTTCAACTCTATCTACAATCACGGCTTGCACATTTCTAAGGCCATTTATTTTGAAACCAGCTCCGTCATATACTCCTGTAAACGGACGGGAAGTAAAACTTTCAGAATCCCTCTCATTTGGTTGAACAAAACCAATGGGTTTATAAGCTAGGCCACTCATCTGAATATCTGCTGTTTGCAGAAAATACGCACCGAAATTCCCTGTATTTGCACTAATTGCTCTTAAATCAGCTTCTGTCGAAATCAGGTATGGATCAGCTTCTGTTCCTGTACCTCCACTGTAAGGCCCATCGAAAGTTGTGCTAACCTCAGCTGCCGCTAGATTACCATTACCTGCTTCATCTTGTACTGCTTCAGCCTTAAGGCCGATGCTCACCACAGCACCATCAGTGAGGTCTCCAGTTGGAGTGATGTCGGCAGTAAATACCGATGTTGAGGTGGCCTGAGGATTTGATACTGTAGCATTGTTGGTGGAAATGGTGATATCAGCGGCCTCAAAGCCTGTCACCACTTCGGAGAACTCAAAGGTCACTTTAAAAGGATTTCTCGAGGAGATCGTTTCCGGCACGTTTTTTATCGTTGCAGTAGGTGGGGTGAGTTCATAAGTGATTGAGAATTCCTCGCCTTCTGCAAGCGCATTACCAGCCAGGTCCATCGTACTACCAGGTAAAAATACCAAGTCGAAAAGCCCTACATTGGCCATGGTTATCAAAGCTGTGAACACTTTATTGTCCTCTGTGGTCAAGGAGGTTAGATTAACATCCTCTCTTTCGATAGGGAAAAAATTATTCCCGTCAACATTTACCACCTCCTCGCTAAAGGCGACCACCACCCGTACACTCTGCTTATTCGTGACCTGTCCATCTGGAAATGCGAGGGACACAATAGTTGGTGGATCGGGATCATAAGTGACAGATAAGTCACCTTTGTTAGTGATCCTATTGCCAGCCAGGTCGGTGAAGGTTTCTATAATACTTACGGTGACAGCACCTTTCGCGACGGCTTCTATGACTAATGTATAGGTCTTATTATCGACTTTATTGAAGGATCGTATTTCTCCATTTCCCAGATCGAGATCGGAGGTTTGCAGTTCCCTGATATCACCTTCTTCAAAAGTGATCGTGACCTGGAATGCCTTATCTTTTGTTACCGTTCCTGCGGATGAAACCATAGAAGCGACGCTTGGCGGGGTATTGTCATAGATGACCTTGACCTCCACGGCTCCATTGGGATTACCAGCAAGGTCAGTGAAGCGAGCAGCAGGTAGTCGGATAGTGATATCTCTATATGGTTCACTTGGTGTAATCTGGAAAGCGCCATCATTCAGGCTACCAATACTCCCTCCATTGATTGTGAGGTCTGATCTTGGAAAGTCGACGACTTGCTCGTTTATCTTAACTGTCCCTGCGAATGCAGTGCCACTGTGATATGCTTGCGACGTGATGACCGGTACGGGTGGTCTGATATCATAAATTATGCTTGCTGTGGCTGCCAGGTTTCCATTCCCGGCAACATCCGTAAACTGTGCTGCAGCGATACTGACAGTGACCTTTGTACTATCGGTACCAGCGGCTATGGCAAGGTTGAAAGTGTAGGTGTTGTTAGCACCCGGAGTGAAATTGGAGATAGAGGCACTTGTGACACTGATATTAGCACTGCCAAAACCGTCTAGCTCCTCCGATAGGCTAATTGAGGCAGGAATTGGTTTGCTGTTCGTATAGTCTCCTAGAGTGATGGTCGGCTTGGGTACCGTGCGATCATAATCAATCGTAAACTGCTGAGCTACGAGATTGGCATTGCCTGCTTTATCCTCAGCTACATCAGCGGCAATATCTACCGTGATCGTACCGTTCGTATTGGCCGATGGCACCAGGTTCATCGTGTAGGTACTTCCTTCACCTGCGAAATTGCTGATGGTCGCACCTACTACCGTGATGTCCTCCGCGACAAACTGAGTAACCAAATCCTCCACAGCTCCCGGTTCTTCAAAGGTGACCGTAATGGGGATAGTCGCCAGATTGGTCAGACCGGATGCTTCAGAGGTGATCACAGGCGTAGGTGGTGTTATATCATAGCTGATCGTCACAGCACCTTCTTGATTACCATTGCCTGCATCATCAGTTACACCATTAGCCAGTATGGTGATCGTGAAATCTTCCGTTCCGGGCGTAATGGAGACTCTATAATAGTTGAAATTGCCTGCCACTAACTCAGGAGCACCTGCGGTGGCACCATTGGTCAACTCTATATCATCAATCTCAAATCCATTGACGACCTCTCCAAAAGAAGCAGAACCGGGGAATGTTACAGAAATATCAAAGGGACCATTTACGGCGGTTAATTCTGAAAAATCTGGTGCGGCTCCATAAATGAAGACTTGTGGATTCGTTCTATCAGATATTATAGAGAATTGCTCAGCGGCTGTATTGCCGTTATTTGCAAGATCCTGGGCGACATTAGCGTTAATATTGACAGTAATAGTGCCGTCTCCGGAAGGAGTCAAGTCCATTGTATAGCTGTCGCCAGATCCCATCAGGTCTCCCTTGCCTGCTCCATCCACGTCGATATCAGATGCCTCCAGGCCTGTCACCGATTCGTTGAAAGTAATGGTGATCGGGATGGGGTTAGCGTTAGTAGGATTAGATTTGGAAGAGGTGATAGTCACAGTGGGCGCCACCTCATCTATATCTCCAATATTAATTATAACCTCCGCTGGTGAGGATGTAGCTGTGCCATCACTTACGGTCAGTGTGAGCGTGTAGCTCGTAGTGGTTTCATAATCCAATGCGCTGTTCACAGTTATTATACCTGTACTAGCGTTGATAGCAAAGACATTTGCTCCTGTTCCTCCTGTGATGGTCCAGCTACTAAGTTCATCTCCTGCATTCGCGTCTGTGGCTTGCACAGCTCCTGGCGATACTCCAGTACCCACAGACGTATTTTCATCTACCGTAAAGACTTGGCTTGCGGTAATGACCGGAGGTGTATTTGTAGCTATAATGCCAAACTCGTAAATACTAGCATAGCCATTGGCTGTTGTGCCGTCATTAGCCGGGCTACCGGCACCAGCAATGGAGCCATCGCTGGAAATGGTCACAGAAGTACCCAGCATGCTAAATTCTGCCGATCCGGTGATAGCATCTCCAACTTGCGTCCAATCTGTCCCGTAGGTCCAGATTTCAACTCGGCCGCCTGGATTATCTGTATCCACATGTCCGGGAGCCCCAATAGTAACATAAGACCCGTCACTGGAAATATCAACAGATTTACCAAAGTCGTCTGATTCGATTCCAGAAGTAATGGCAGTACCCAATAATGTCCACGAGGTGGTCAACTCATACACTTGTACCTTGCCAATATATGGCCCAGGTGAAAAAAGGTCGTGAGGTGCACCCACGCCTAGTCGCGTCGCATCATCAGACAGACTTACTGAGGTGCCCAAATTGTCAAACGCACTGCCTACTAATATCTCTGGAGTTCCCCAGCTACCTCCACTTCTGGTATAGATTCGCACTCGTCCCTCATTGTCAAATCCGAGGGTGTATACTGGAGATCCTATTGCCATGACGGTATCTGTACCTGATACTACAAGACTGACTGACACTCCACTTGTTTCAAAATCAGTATCTCCATCGATATCCGCCCCCACTTGCAGCCAGGCAGTGGAGTTCCACTTGTATGCTCGTGAGGTCCCTCTTCCACTACCTCCTCCTGCGGCTCCTGGCACACCTATACCCAATACATTTCCGTCTGAGGAGAGACTGACCGACTGGCCAAAATTCTCCTGTGCATCTTGAGCAGTAATGGAACTGCCGCGTAGCTGCCATCCGTTTGTCGCATCATAATCATAGACGCTCACATAGCCAGCGAATGAATTAGCTCCAAGATTAGCATCACTCGTGCTCGCACCTATAGCCAATACAGTACCATCAGCGCTAAGGCTGACTGAAGAACCAAACGAATCACCCGCCTGACTCCCTGGTAAAGTAGCTCCAAGCTGCATCCAGGATCCGTTGTATTGATAAACCTTGACATAGCCTTGGAGGGAATTGGCGCTAGCGGCCCCTACCGCCACTATACTGCCATCGCTAGACATGGCCATGGCCCCTCCCAATCCATCATTCGTGCCACCATCGATATCAGCTCCGAGCTGGTTCCACGATGGTTGGGCATAAGCGAAGGGTTGGGTTAATAATAGACCGATGATCAATAAGAATAAGAGGGCTGACCGGCATGCAACATGATCCCGTCGGCCTGAAGTGGGTAGTAGTATCTCCATGAGTATAGAATTTAAGTCCTATAAAATTGAACTTATCAAAGAGACTGGAAACCTGATAATCCTACTATCAGTTATCTGCCAAAGTCTATCAGAAAACTGCCAACACCGATTAAAAATCAACTACTATTCAAGTAATAGAGGTATTTTATTCCTTAGATTGATATCTGAGCTATCGCAACAATGAAATCCCGTATAAAGTTGATCGTGGTATTATTGTTCCTGGGTTGGCACCTAAGAGCAGCAGCCACTAATATTTTTGTCTCCTCAGATCAGTTTTTGATCTACGTAGATATTGCCGACCTGTCTTTTCGGGACTTGTTCATGCAGGAGGGGCAAGGCCATATTCATTTCAGCCCATTTGAAGGCCGGACTCCAAAGAAACCCGTCATCTGGCTCAAAATTGAGCCGGAGGTCTTGCATGGTGCAGACCATCTCTACCTCTCCAACTACATGGATCAAATCGAAGTGTACTATGTGAATGTTGACGGGCGGTACTCCATAGGGGGGCGGCTGATAGATTACGACGAGAGGTCCTATCAGCGAGGCTTCTACCGCAATGTTGTGTCCATTGACCCGCAGCGGGGCACGACCTACATTAAGATTTCGTCATTTCATGGGTTTAGTATTCAAAACCAATCCCTATCACATATTCAGGCCGTATCAACCGATGAGCTTGAGCAGCATGTAACGGAGATTTTCACCTCTTCTACGCTTATTACAGGTATGGAGATTATTATCCTTATCATCAACCTGGCGCTTTGGTGGCTGAGCAGGGATCGGACTGTGGCTTTTTATATAGCTGTGGTCGCTTCCGGCATGGGTATGGCCATACTCCAAAACCAGACCTTTATTCATTTCTTTGATGTTTCCATGTATTGGGTGGGTTGGGTAGAGATTAATCTAAACTTTTTACTCATCTACTTTTTTCATGCCTTTAGCGCACATTATCTCTTGGCTAAGGAACATTCACCTAAGCTGCACTTTGTACTTACCTTCCCCTTCTTTCCGATTGTATTGGCGCTTGCCTATATGCAGGACGGTGTGTTTTTTCCGATTGCGGCTACCGTCTATTTTCTTACCTCATTTGCTATGATCTTCGTTTTGATCTATCGAGGATGGCGGCAACACACGCCGAGAGCTGTCGTCTACCTCATCGCCAATTCTATACTCATTGTACTGGCGATAGGGCTGATCCTCGCCTTAAACGAAGTGGTTCCGCATCGATTTCTTACCACCAACCTTCCCTTTCTCAGTTTTTTGATTCGGGACACCATTTTTACTATTGATCTTATCAGAAATTATATCAATGCTTCTAAAGATGCTTTTGAGAGGAAGCTGACCATCGATAAGCTCACAGAAGAGAAAGAGCAAATGAGTCATATACAGGAACTGAAAACCCGGTTTTTCAATAACGTGTCGCATGAATTGAGAACCCCTCTGACGCTAATACTCTCGCCGCTAGAGCAGAGCATTAAGAGTGGGAAGATTCCGCTAGAGCTACAGAGGGAACTTAACCTGTCCCTGAAGAATGGAAAGTACCTGCTCCAGCTAGTCAATGAAATGCTCGACCTTGGTCGATTAGATAAAGGGGAGCTGCCTACAGACAGGGTGAAGCTAGAGGTAGTAGGTCTTATTTCCGGGATAAGGGAAAACTTTCAGGCCTATGCCAAAGAAAGAAAGCAAAGGCTCCTGATCACCCACGGCTCCAATGAACTAATGGCCCGTCTTGATCGGGATAAGTTTGAGAAGATCATCAATAACCTTATCAGCAATGCAATAAAATACAGTGACGAACCGGGAGATGTAGCCGTAGAGATCATCGAAAACGGTCGCGACCTTGAAATCCAGGTACGTGATGAAGGTATAGGAATCGAAGCTGGTGAAATACCGAAGATCTTTGATCGCTATTATCAGTCGAGAACGATCAAATCTGAGGGAACAGGCATAGGACTTTCCATCGTTAAGGAGTTTACCGAGTTGCACAATGGAAGTGTAGAATGCACCAGTGTAGTTGGTCAGGGCACAAAATTTGTCGTCAGGTTTCCCAATGCATTGGTCAAAGAGGAGGCCTCCACTGATACCCTCACCAGCGTCAGGCCGATCGATTCTGCTAAGTGCACCATCCTCCTGTTGGAAGACAACATGGACCTAAGGGCTTATCTGAAAACCAAATTTCCAGACTACAATCTTGTGGCCTATCAAAATGGTCTGGAAGGTTTGCAGGCGATGCAGGAGGGACTGCTGCCTGATCTGATCGTCACCGACTACAACATGCCCAAAATGAATGGGTTTGAGTTTGCATCGAGTATCAAACAATATTCAAAATGGGCAAGCATCCCGATCATATTTCTTACGGCACGGACGTTGATCAAGGATAAAATTGAAGTCTTTAACCTGGGTGTAGATGACTATATGATCAAGCCATTTGATCTCGAAGAACTCAAAGTTCGTGTAGAAAAATCACTTGAAACCTCAAAGAAAATTCGCGAAGCAGCGCAAATTGATCCAATTTATGATGATGCAGTCTCGTCATTTAAGAAGAAATTGGACCAGTATATTCTTGCCAATATCTCCAACACTCACCTTGATAATATTGAGTTATCCAATCACTTTTCGCTAAGTGAAAGGAACCTGTATCGTAAAGTAAAAAAGGCAAGTGGACAAGCTCCTGCAAGCTATATCCGGGAGGTGCGATTGCAGCATGCACGGCATCTGCTTATTCATAAAGAGGAACTCACCGTCGCTGAAGTAGCCTATCAATGTGGGATAGACAATGTTTCGAACTTTACTCAGCTATTCAAAAAGCGATTTGGTACTACTCCTAGTCGAATTCGCATCAATACAACAGTTGAGACTGACTGGCTTGCTACCGCAAATCACATTCGAAATTGAGCTACAACTGTACGCCTCCAAGGAGGTCAATGATAAGGTAGTCGATTTGATGCTTTGAAATTTTTGATACTGTAGTGTGGATCATTCATTTTTATGAAGTGAAAACCCCACCGCATCGAGGTGTGTCCAATAATCCGGGTAGGACTTCACTACTACGCCGGGTTCTTCGATCACCACAGGTTTGACTATACCTAAAGGGGCCAATGCCATGGCCATGCGATGATCTTCATAAGTATCGAATACTAAATTATCGGCAAACTGATCTCCGCCGGGAATCAACGTCCAGTCATTGGAGCCTTCGATCAACTCACCGCCGATTTTAGCCAACTCTTGTTGCATGGCCAGAATTCGATCCGTCTCCTTAATCTTCAGGCTCTCAAGGCCTGTCATGTGGAGCTTGGTACCTTTCACGCTGGCTACCGCCATCACAGTTTGGGCCAAGTCAGGACATTCCCTGAAGTCAAGACTCACCTCTTTGTTGGCCTTTCCCGGCAGGAGGACCACACCGTAGTGCGTATATGAGGTATTAACACCTAGTCGCTCCATGATCCATGCGATTTCCTGATCACCCTGTAGGGACTTCTCCCTAAGGCCGCTCAAAGTAATCGTACTCTTCCCAGATAGGGCTGCTATGCTGTACCAATAGCTCGCGCCTGACCAGTCCGATTCGATGGAATAGTTGCCTGACTGATACTCCTGAGGAGCAATACTTATGGTCTGACCCGTCCACTGGTGGGCAATTCCGAAATGCGCCATCAGTCCCAATGTCATCTCGATATAAGGTCGGCTATAAATCTCACTGGTCAGCTCGATCTCAATGCCTTCCGATAGGAGCGGGCCAATCATTAACAGGGCGGAAATATACTGGCTGCTAATATTTCCGGGAATACTAATCTTCCTTGTAAGCTGGCTTTTCATACCAGTGATCTTCAGCGGAGGATAATTCTCATTTTTTAGATATTCGATTTCTGCACCTAAGGTTCGCAGTGCATCTACCAGCGGGTTGATAGGGCGCTGCTGCATGCGAGGCGTACCCGTAATCGTCTTAGTGCTTTGCTGCATTGCGAGATATGCGGTCAAAAACCTCATGGTAGTGCCTGCGTCCAGCACGTCCCAGGGGTCGAGCTCAGGTTGACTGACTAGCTGCTCCATCGTCTGTGAGTCACGGGCGATGGCTAGATTTCCGAGTTGGATAGGGTTACCTGAGAGGGCCTGGATCATTAATGCACGATTGGTCTCACTTTTGGAGGCGTTGAGAGGTACAGCTGCCTTGGAGAGGAGCTTTCGCCCGTCAACCTTCAGTGTCTTGGCCTTTAAATAATCTATGGACATTTCAACAAAAGGGGTTCAAAATCGTTAAACAATCAAACTCAGGTGATATGAACAAACGAGCAACATTATCCACATTGATCGCCGGCAGCACATTGATCGGCGCAGCTTCCTACTTCTTTTTCAGCCCGGTTAAGGCGAAGGTCATGAAAGGACTGGACAAGATCAAGACGAACAAAAACATTACGATCAGCAAATCTCATGATGACATGCAGTTCGTCTAGTTACTGACAACAGTATTGAAGTAAAATAAACTATCGAGCATATCTGCTCCAGAGACTGGAATGTCATAAGTGCAATCACCCAGATCTCTTAGTAAGCTCATTTTTACAATACCCCCCTCATTCTTCTTGTCCTGTAGAGCGTTTTGAACGATCATTTCAAAATCTGATCGATCTATCGCCTCACTTTCAAACAACCCTGCCAGGTACCGACTTTCCTGTGTTGCCTGGTCCTTATCAAGCTCAAGCAGCTTATGAGAAAGGTATAGTTCACAGATCATACCTACCGCAATCGCTTCACCATGAAGCAGTTTCTTGTCAGTTTCCAAATAGGAGGTCTCAATGGCATGGCCAACGGTGTGACCGAAATTAAGAATCTTGCGAAGATGCTGTTCTGTTGGATCTGCAGCCACCACTGCTGACTTAATAGTTATCGAATGCTTAATCCGATCCATCCACGGCTGATCAGCAAGCGCAACGGACTTTAGACTTCCGAGATAATCACGGTCTCTAATGTACGCGTGTTTTACCACCTCGGCAAAGCCCGATCTCAACTCCCGAGGAGGTAGTGTATTGAGAAACTCCGGTGAAATGAAGACATGATCAGGATCTTTAAACAGACCAATATGATTTTTGAAGCCGTCAAAGTCAATCCCAAGCTTTCCGCCGACACTGGCATCTACCTGTGACAGGAGCGTAGTTGGTACATTGATAAAGGAAATGCCGCGCTTGTAAGTACCGGCACAGAATCCTCCCATATCACCAATTACTCCACCGCCGAGGTTGATCATCAGGGCTTTACGATCAAGTTTGGCCTCAGTCATACTTTTCCACACCTGAGTACAAGTCTCAATGTGCTTTCGCTCTTCACCACTCTCGATCCGGACTAACCAAAATTCAGGTAGCACATCCTGGACAAGTGGTAGACAATGCTTCTCGGTATTTTCGTCAACCAGTACAAATACCCCACTGAATCTACGTGTAGAAAAAAAATCCGCCAGGGCGGATTTTATATCAGATACTATGGTGACGTTATTAGCCGGCATTGCTAGACCTTAGCGGCCGTTTTCGAGATGAGTTCTGTTTGCTGCTTGATAGAGGCAATGTGGATCAGTTTGTACATCTCTTCGATGAACTCCTTGTCCAGTCCCATACCTTGCGCCCACTCTGCACGCGTTCTATAGATTTCGTTCCATCGGTCAACCTGGAAGATCGTCACATTGTTCTCCTGCTTAAACTCACCGATTTTCTCCACAAGGTTCATTCGACGATTGATAGCCTCCAGAATATCTCGATCCGACTCATCGATCTGCTCACGCATCTCTTCCAGGAAGATTTTGAACGATTCATTGGTTGAGTCTTTTGATCTAAGCTTCAATCCATTAAGCAATCCTTTCAATGTCTCCGGTGTGATCTGCTGCTTAGCGTCACTCCAGGCATTGTCTGGATCTCGATGCGACTCGATCATGATGCCGTCGTAGTTGAGGTCAAGGGCCTTTTGGGATACATCCGCCAGCATCTCTCTGTTACCACAAATGTGGCTAGGGTCACAGATGATAGGGAGCTCTGGAATCTCACTCTTAAGATCGATAGCCAATCTCCACAACGGAAGGTTGCGATACTTCGACTCTTGCTGAGACGAAAACCCACGATGGATGGCACCAAGCTTCGTGATACCGGCATTATTGATGCGCTCAATAGCACCCATCCAAAGCGCCAGATCAGGATTGATTGGGTTCTTGACCAGCACAGGTACATCGACACCTTTGAGTGAATCCGCAATCTCCTGTACGGTAAACGGGTTTACGGTAGATCGTGCTCCGATCCATAGGATGTCTATTCCATATTTCAAAGCCTGCTCTACGTGCTGAGGGTTGCCTACCTCTACCGAGAATTTTACTCCAAGCTCTTTCTTTACCTCAGCGATCCATGCCAACGCTTCAGTGCCAATACCTTCAAAATTGTTGGGTCGGGTACGGGGCTTCCATACACCGGCCCTCATTATGTTGATCCCGATTTTCTTCAACTGTGTACATGTCTCCAGCAATTGCTCCTCAGTCTCTGCACTGCAAGGACCGGAAATAATCAAGGGTTTTTGGAAGTTATCCACCCAGCTTTCAATTGGTGCTATATCAAATGTTGCACTCACTTTTACCTCCTACGTTTAAATAAAAAAAGACGACTAGTTTTATATCTTTGCCCCCTGTTTTTTTAAGCACAGGAGCATTGATGGATTCTCGGGTTAAGTTTGATTTTGGTGATACCGCAGTAGCTTTTTCCAGTAAGTCGGATAAAAAGCTTAAGCGTATGAACCTGCTTTTCACAGGTATGAATCAACCTACTCTTGTGAAAATAGGCACATACTTATTAAGAATTGGCTTAAAATTAAAGCTTCCACTGAAGAAAATTATCAAAACCACCGTATTTGGGCACTTTTGTGGTGGTGAGTCGATTCAGGACTGTGCAGGCACCATTGATAGCCTAAAAAAGGACGGAATAAGCTCTATACTCGATTACTCCGCAGAAGGAGAAAAATCTCCTGCCGGATTTGACCGCAATAAGGAGGAAATGCTCCGAGTCGTTGATGCTGCGCACGATTTCGGATTGCCATTTTGTGTGGTAAAGCTTACTGGTTTTGCGGCGCTGGACATGATGGCCAGGATACAGGCCGGTAAGCCCCGAAATGACGACAAGGATCGTTTTGAGAAGCTGAAGGCTAGACTGGATGCGATCGCAGAGCGGGTGGCCCAAAAAGGATTGAGGCTACTCATAGATGCTGAGGAGACCTGGATTCAAAAAGTCATAGATGACCTGGCCTATGCTTTGATGAAGAAATATAATAGGGAGGGGGTAGTAATTTATAACACCTACCAGATGTACTGTCGTGCCAGCCTTGGGAATTTGAAGAAAGCCCACCAAGACCTGAGTGCCGAGGGCTACTATCTCGGGGCGAAGATTGTGCGAGGTGCTTATATGGAAAAGGAGCGCGACAGAGCTGAAGAGCATGAATATCCAGACCCTATTCAACCTGACAAAGCGGCCACAGATCGAGACTATGATTTGGCGCTAGCTTATTGTGTAGAAAACCTCAATGGAATCTCATTTGTAGCGGGCACTCACAATGAGGCTTCATCGGAATATCTTGCTCAGCTAATGGATCAGGAGGGTATACGACCGACCGATCAACGGATCTATTTTTCACAGCTCTATGGCATGAGTGATCATATCAGCTATACCATGGCAAAGCATGGTTACAATGTGGCCAAGTATCTACCTTATGGACCGGTGGAAAAAGTAATGCCATATCTGATTCGAAGGGCAGAAGAAAATACTTCCATTGCTGGTCAGGCGAGCCGAGAGCTCCAGCTGATCAGAAAAGAAATAAAAAGACGTAAACTAGTTTAATAGAAGAGTACGAATGCAACTGAGCGAACAGGAAATCCAGCGAAGGAAAGAACGTGAAGAATTGATGGAGATGGGGATTAATCCTTATCCAGCTGATCTTTTTAAGATCAATGTGACGGCATCAGGAATTCATGAAAACTACGAACGTCGCAAGACAGACTACAAGGACATCTCGATTGCCGGTAGGCTAATGAGTCGTCGGATCATGGGTTCGGCAAGTTTTGCAGAGATTCAAGACTCCACAGGTCGGGTACAGATTTACATCCGTCGCGATGATATCTGTCCTGATGAGGACAAAGGGCTGTACAACACCGTCTTCAAGAAGAAGATGAACATCGGTGATATTGTGGGTGTGACGGGCTATGTCTTTACTACGCAGACAGGTGAAATCTCGATTCATGTTACTTCACTCAAGCTGTTGAGTAAGTCGCTCAAGCCTTTGCCTATCGTTAAAGAGACTACTGATGAGGAAGGCAACAAGAAGACGCACGATGCATTTAGAGATGCGGAGCAGCGCTATCGTCAGCGCTATGTAGACCTGATCGTCAATCCTCAAGTCCGTGAGACTTTTAAGAAAAGGACTAAGCTGGTTAACTCGATGCGCGAATACCTCAACGATAGAGGTTACCTGGAAGTAGAGACGCCAATCTTGCAACCCTTGTATGGAGGAGCAGCTGCCCGACCATTTAAGACGCATCACAACACGCTCGATATGACCCTTTATTTGCGCATAGCGAATGAGCTATATCTCAAGCGATTGATCGTCGGTGGGTTTGATGGTGTATATGAGTTTTCTAAAGATTTCCGTAATGAAGGAATGTCTCGTTTCCACAATCCTGAGTTTACCCAGGTGGAGCTCTATGTCGCTTATAAGGACTATGAGTGGATGATGGATCTCGTCGAGGAGATGATCGAGAAAGTAGCTATGGATATCCATGGCACTACGGAGGTACAGGTTGGCCAGAATGTGATCAACTTTGAGCGGCCATGGAAGCGCTTCACCATGTTTGAGGCGATTGAGCACTTCACAGGTGTCGATATCTCGAATATGGATGAGGAGGCATTGAGAGCAACTGCGAAATCGTTAAACGTACCGCTGGATGACTCCATGGGCAAGGGTAAAATTATTGATGAAATCTTCGGAGAGAAATGTGAGGCGAATCTCATTCAGCCTACTTTCATTACCGATTACCCGCTGGAGATGTCTCCACTCGCCAAGAAGCACCGATCTAAGGAAGGCCTTGTAGAGCGCTTCGAGGCGGTCTGCAATGGTAAAGAAATCTGCAATGCCTTCTCAGAGCTGAATGATCCTATCGATCAGCGCAAGCGTTTCGAGGAACAGCTGGAGCTCGGTAAGAGGGGCGATGACGAGGCGATGATGCTCGACGAAGACTTCCTACGCGCGCTGGAGTATGGCATGCCACCAACAGCCGGACTAGGTATCGGGATCGACCGCCTCAGCATGATCATGACCAATAGTAATTCTATACAAGACG
The DNA here is from genome assembly GCA_965229505.1 of Cyclobacteriaceae bacterium. Lineage (GTDB taxonomy): Bacteria > Bacteroidota > Bacteroidia > Cytophagales > Cyclobacteriaceae > UBA6059. The sequence goes on along the minus strand of OZ245881.1, from coordinate 1,011,991 downwards.
TCCTCTTCTTCCCGCAGATGAAGCCGGAGAAGAAGGTGACCGGTATGACTTCAGAGGATTATGCTGCTCTCGGCGTACGTGAAGAACTGATTCCAATTCTTCAGAAGCTCGGCATGATCACCAAGGATGCTTTCAAGGAAGCTAAAGACAGCAAGCTCCTCAATGACGTGGGGGGCATGCGCAAGAAGATGAAACTAAAGGAAGTCAAAGCCGTAACGCTAGAGGAGATTCAGGGGTGGCTGGAGAAGGCTGGTAGCAGATAAAGACTAGCACAGCCCCAGAGCGGGCTGAACCTCTACTCCTGAATATGGTTACCAAAACCACAAAGGTCATGAAACCATGTGCTCAACCCAACTTCACGTTTCGGGCATTAGAGACAATATCAGCGACTGAAGTTAGTATCTGGTTGATACTGATACCGAGGATCAGCGAGGTGAGCGCAACTAGGTATTAGCAAGGTTCCATGTGCGTGCATTGGAGTGCATAAGGCAGCTAAAGATCGGCCAAAATGCAAACCGTATATCCATGAAAATTGAAAATACGATTTACAAATTTCATGGATGAAATAGTGATGAAAGACCAGGTCAAGACCGACGGTTGACTTAGAAGTAGTCTGTCGGTCGCTTGCCAAATCGCTCAAAGTAGAGCTTGGAGAAGTAAGCGCCTGAGCTGAAGCCTACAGCCCTGGCGAGAGCATCTACCTTGTTGTGCTTTTTGTTGACCAATAGTTTGCGGGCGTACTCAAGCCTTACTTCATTGAGAAATTGTGCAGGTGTGAGGCCGGTCAGGCTCCCAAGTTTCCGATAAAGTTGCCGCTCACTTACGCCGAGATGGTAGGCGATATCGGCCACTTTGAGCTTGCTATCGCCCACACGGGACTCGATGAAGTTCTCGGCCATTCGGATGAGCTTATCATCATCGGGGGATAGGATTTCTTCTGTGACGGTAGGTGTCTCATCTGAGCCGTCAGGTTCATTGGCCAGGGCGAGGCGTTGCTCGAGGTTGGCGGTCAGATTGATCATTCTGATAAGAAGCTCTTCTCTATCGAATGGTTTGGTGATATAGTCATCTACACCCAGCCTGAGTCCTTGCATTCTATCCTCTTGAGCCGATCTCGCGGTGAGCAGTATTACTGGAATTTGACGATAGGAGACATTTTCTTTGAGCGCTGCAAGCAGCTGGAATCCATCCATCTTGGGCATCATCACATCTGAGAGGATGAGATCTGGCTTCTGCTCGGCTAACGCTTTTAATACTTCCAGTCCATTAAGTACGGAGCGAATCTCAAAGTAACCGGAGAGCACTTCTTCTAAATAAGCCAACATCTCGGTATTGTCTTCAGCGATCAACACCTTAGGCTTGTGGAGCTTTCCTTTTACCCATTTTTGAGCGATTAGCTCTTCGATAGACAAAGGCTGTGTCAAGTGCTGATCCAGGTCAGTCGCAGGGTCAAGGATCGGTAGTTGAATAAGAAATGTGGCGCCTTTGCCCGGTGTGCTCGATACACTGATCTTACCTTGATGTAGATCGACGATCTCTTTGGCTATCGCCAAACCAAGTCCAGACCCTGGATCTTTGTCTTGATTAGACCCTGACTGATAAAAGCGATCAAACAGATGGAGAAGCTCTGCTGCCGCAATGCCACGACCATTATCTGTAATTTCTATTTCAACTTGTTCTTCTGCCTTAGTGAGGGTGACCTTGACCTCTCCACCGGCAGAGGTGAATTTAAAGGCGTTGTAGAGTAAGTTGTTGATGACTTTTTCGAACTGTCTCACGTCAATGTTAGCAAAAATGCTCTCTTCGGTCTCTTCTAACCAAGTCAATGATATTTTCCGACTTTCAGCTAGCGACTGAAAGGAGCCGACCATTCTACTCATCGTTATATTGAGCTCCGTAGGTACAGGGTGAATCTGTTGCTGGCCCAACTCTACCTTAGACAGGTCTAGCAAATCTTCGATCATATTTCCTAGTTGATTAGAGCTTCTCAGCGCATTCTTAATTCGTTCCTCGGACTCCAGTGATACTTTTGATTGCTTTAGCCATTCCAACTGACCTTTGATCAGGGTGAGTGGTGTACGCAGGTCATGGCTGATATTGGCGAAGAATTGGGATTTGAGATGATTGAGTTCCTCCAGCCGATTGGCTTGATCCTGGATCACTTGGCGGGATGCAGTAAGCCTCCGGTTGGATCGTGTGTATAGGAGGAGCGCTATGATGGCCACTGCCAGAAGTAGGGATATTGCGAGAATGGCTAATCTGGTCGTGGCTAGCTCTGACTCTTTGACCTTCTGTTGTTGGAGAAGACCTTGGTTTTCGACCCTAGCCTGCTCTAGTTCCAGTCTTGACTCCAGGCGGCCAATCTCTCGGTTTTTATCTGCATTGACCAGGCTATCACGGATAATGGTGTACTCGAAGACCATGTCATAGGCTTTCTTGTAGTTGAGTTGCCTGTCGTAAATTTTAGCCAGAGTCTCCGCGATTTCACCGACCAGTCGAATAAGGCTATTCTCTTTAGCTAATTGATAGGCTTCTTCACCGTATTTTACAGCCTGATCAAGTTGACCCATTGCATTATAAATTCGGGAGTAGTTGTAATAACACAGCACCAGCCCGTAGTTATCACCAATCTTATCAAAAAATGCAACCACCTCATCGAAGTAAGCCAGGGCGGCCTGGTATTCTTCTTTACGATAGGCATTGAGGCCTAAATTAAGTTTAGTAAGATGTATTCCAAATTCATTTCCGGCGCTCAAGGCAGCTTTCAGACCTATTTCATAATAATACTGGGCACTATCAAACTGCTTCAGATCATCATAGACCAAACCCACATTGTTGGCGATTTGGGCAGTTACGTTAGGGTCATCGAGTTCCCTGGCTACCTCTAGCGATTTCTTTCCATATATCAGGGCATCTTTCTTCTCGTCGATCGTTTGGAAATAGTTTGAGAGGTTGGTGTATACCGTGCTTTTCTCCTCGAGCATGCCCTGGGCTTCAACCAGACTTTCTGCAAGTTTGAAATTTTCCAAGGCCTGGGCATAATCGCCCATTCGTTCAAAATTGATCCCTCTTTCCACATATGCATCGACCAGCAACCAACTCTGATCTAGTTTTTGCGCTAGCGCAATGATCTCCTCACTAAGTGCGCTCACAGAATCATATTCATTCAATTGACGGTGCGCTATGAGCTTTGTGGTGACGATAAAGCCATAGCTCTGGATGTTTTTCAGAGAAGGCTTGAGTTGAAGCGCCTGACGGAATAATGGCATTGCCATTTCATAGCTACCTATGTTTTTAAAGCCCCCGAGGTACTGGCTGTAGAGCGCTATTTGATCATCGTTGGATGGACGTGTGGCCAGCACGTGGTTAAATAGATTAATGGACGAATCAATGTCGATTCGAATGAGGTCCATTGCATTGTTGACCAGGGAATCTGCATCACTTTCAGATAGGGGAGCTTGCGCATGACCGATCTGTATGATAAGAAACGATAAGCATATGAAGTGTAACGATAATCTCACTAAGTCGGAGTTAATATTAGTAGAATGAGCACGAGGCGAGAGAACAATTAATGAGCTAGCGCATGGTACCGTAGTAGAACTGATCACTTACCCCAGACCAACCCTGGATGCTGTCTTTAAACTTGGAATAGGCATCAGCAATTTTGACCGCTCTCGGATCTTGTACTTTAATTTCCTCAACCACCTCAGCAGTTTTGAGTCGTAACTCATCGAGTACCTCAGTAGGAAACGCCCTGAAGTCAACTTGCTCTTCATCCCGAAGTTTTTTTAGATAAAAGCCATTTTGTGAATCAAACTCCGTCCACATCCAGTGGTTGACCCGGTAGCATGCTGTGCGTACTATTTGTTGGAGATCAGTGGGTAGTGCTTCAAATTTTTCTTTGTTGACGATCAACTCGAGTATAGTACCCGGTTCATGCCAGCCAGGATAGTAATAATATTGGGCTACCTGATGAAAGCCCATCAGATAATCGTGATAGGGGCCGATCCACTCCGTAGCATCTATGACCCCACGCTCAAGATTGGTGTAGAGTTCACCTCCGGGCACAGTCACGGCAGTACCACCTGCTTTAGCAAATACTTTACCTCCAAAGCCTGGAATACGCATTTTCAGCCCTTGAATATCCTGGATGGTGTTGATTTCTTTGTTGAACCAGCCCCCCATCTGGAGACCGGTATTACCGCTAGGGATGGGGATTAGACCGAAGGGCTCGTATAGTTCTTCCCATAGCTTCAGGCCCCCTCCTGACATCACCCATGCAAACATCTGCTGTGAGTTCATACCAAACGGAACGGAAGAGAAAAACTGCCCTGCTGGCACTTTCCCAGCCCAGTAGTAACTGGCACCATGCCCCATTTCCACCGCACCATTACGCACAGCGTCGAAGCACTCCAGCGAAGGGATCAGCTCACCCCCACCATACACCTGGATCTTCATTCGACCACCCGACATCTCCTCGATCCACTTGGCCATCATCGTACAGCCGGACCCCACGATCGGAAAGTTGGGTGGCCAGGTAGTCACCAGCTTCCAGAGATAGGTGTTGTTGTAGTTGATATAGGGGCCTTTTGACACCTCGTTTTTAGATCCCTCAGAGCACGACAAAAGACCCGCCGAAGCTGCCGCTGAACCGATTATCGATTTCTTGATAAAGTCTCTGCGGACGGAGCTTTTATGAGGAGTAGTATTATTTGAATGGTTCTTTAACTTCATATTCCCTGAGACCTTATCCAAGTTATTGATCTACTCAATTTATCAAACCCAATTGATAGCACAAAGTGAAATGAAGTACGGCTTTGGATTACAAATGGGGAGAAGACTGGCTTTCCGTCAACCTACAACTTAGCTTTTGAATCCAGACTATTATTGACTTTGTCAAGCTTATCGTTAAGCTCATCAATTTTGCCCTGCATCCTTTCAAGTTGGTTGGAGAGTCCTCTTACATTCTCGTTGATGTCCTCGTCTTCTATGAAGAAATCGGTAATCGCACCTATCAGCGTACTAAAAATGACCATACCTAATAGAAGGAGAACAACAGAAATGAACTTACCCTCAACCGAAGCAGGAGAAATGTCCTGTAGGAATCCTACTGAAATAGTGGTGATAGTAGTCCACCACAGCGCATCTCCGATCGTGCTGATCTGAGGGTTGATCAAGTGCTCAGAGTGGTAGATACTCAATGTGAAAAGGAAAATGATCACTATGCTCAGAATGATTAGGTTGCGCAGTGAGTTGAAGGAGTCTTTTGCGCTAAAAAACTGAAAAACGATCTTGGCTGATCTTACCACCCTCAGTATCCTGAAAACTTTCACCAGGCGACCTACTCTTAGAAAGCCCACCATGGGTATTGATGAAACAAAATCTATCCAGTGGTACCGCACAAATAACCACTTATCATCTGCCTTATTCAGTCCTTTGAAAAAGTCAAAAAGAAAAACGGCACAAATCACCAAATCTGCCCAGAAGGTGAATTCCTTCATCGCAGGAGTATAGTCGATCACCGTACCCATGTACAGCTCCACAACCACGTATAGTGAAAGCACTAATAGTAACTTATCGAACTTCTTCATATAAAATCCACATCCTCCAAACGGATGGGGAAATTATAAAAAACTAGGCTAGTTAGCGACATGCCTGCCCTAAAGTTTTCCAGCCATAATGTCTTCAAACCAACGAGATTTTAACTAGTTGCTGACAGAATGTCTTGAAATAGTTCAATTTTTGAGTTGGTTCTGTATTTGATTGAAGCAGGTAGAACTCGAAATATATTAGACATGAATTTTAATAATTACACAATCAAAGGGCAGGAGGCGATCAACAAGGCAGCAGAGATTGCGCTAGCTGATCAGCAGCCTGCGATAGAGCCAGCGCACCTACTCAGTGGCATTATGCAGACTGATGATAATGTGGTGAGCTTCCTGGTGAAAAAGCTAGCTGCAAACAAGCAGATATTACAAGAGCGCTTAATTCAGCTGCTCAAATCATATCCCAAAGTATCAGGTCAGCAACCATATCTGAGCAATGAATCTGCTCAGGTGATGCAAAAGGCCAATGACTATATGAAGGAATTCAAGGATGAGTATGTTGCGGTGGAGCATATGATACTCGCCTTGGTCAACTCAAAGGACAAAACAGGTCAACTTCTCAGAGAGTTGGGCTTTGGTGAGAAGGACGTGAAGTCAGCCATTACAGAATTAAGGTCCGGCAATCGTGTCACTGATCAGAACGCTGAATCTAAATACCGATCACTTGAGCGTTATTCAAAAAACCTTAATGCGATGGCAAAGGAGGGTAAGATTGATCCTGTCATTGGTCGTGATGAGGAAATCAGACGAGTGCTGCAGATCATCTCTCGAAGGACTAAGAATAATCCTATACTGCTTGGGGAGCCAGGTGTTGGTAAAACAGCCATTGTTGAAGGTATGGCTCAGCGGATAGTAGATGGCGATGTGCCTGAGAATCTGAAGAGTAAAACCCTGATCTCTCTTGACATGGGATTGCTCGTAGCGGGTGCGAAATACAAAGGTGAATTTGAAGAAAGGCTCAAGGCTGTTATCAAAGAAGTGACCGACAGTGATGGAGAGATTATTCTGTTTATCGATGAGATTCATACGCTTATAGGCGCTGGAGGCGGTGGAGAAGGCGCCATGGATGCGGCGAATCTGCTCAAGCCAGCCTTAGCGAGAGGAGAGCTACATGCTATTGGCGCCACTACACTCAAGGAGTATCAAAAATACATTGAGAAGGACAAGGCACTCGAGCGGCGATTCCAGTCGGTTATCGTGGATGAACCTAATGTGACAGACGCTATTTCCATTCTTCGAGGTATCAAAGACAAGTATGAGGTTCACCATGGCGTGCGTATCAAGGATGATGCTGTCATATCAGCTGTGGAGCTATCGAGTCGCTATATTTCCGATAGGTTTTTGCCTGATAAGGCCATCGACCTGATGGATGAGGCGGCTTCTAAGTTGAGGATCGAGATAGACTCCCTACCGGAAGAATTGGATGAACTCAACCGCAAGATCATGCAGTTGGAGATCGAGCGAGAGGCAATCAGAAGAGAGAAAGACAAGGCCAAAGAGAAAGAACTCAATAAGGAGATTGCTGATCTTTCCGATAGGAGAAATGATCTGAAGGCTAAATGGGAAAACGAGAAATCAGTAATCCATGGCTTACAACAGGAGAAGGAGAATATTGAGAAGTATAAGTTGGAAGCTGAGCAGGCAGAGCGATCCGGTGACTATGGTCGGGTTGCTGAAATCAGATATGGTAAGATCACAGAGACCGAGCAGAAGATTGATAACTTCAAGGTTAAGCTGAAAGAAATGCAAGGTGAAACCTCCCTTTTGAAGGAAGAGGTGGATGCTGAAGATATAGCCGAGGTAGTCGCCAAATGGACAGGAATACCAGTAGCCAAGATGCTCCAAAGCGAGAGGGAGAAACTGCTCCACCTGGAGGGTGAGCTGGGTAAGCGAGTCGCAGGTCAGGAAGAAGCGATACAAGCGGTGGCTGATGCGGTGCGAAGAAGTCGAGCGGGCTTGCAGGATCCAAAGCGTCCCATTGGCTCGTTCATCTTCCTCGGAACTACCGGTGTAGGTAAGACCGAGCTGGCTAAAGCCCTTGCTGAGTACCTCTTCAACGATGACAATGCGATGGTGCGAATCGATATGTCAGAGTATCAAGAGCGACATGCAGTGAGCAGGCTGATTGGAGCACCTCCCGGCTATGTAGGTTATGATGAGGGTGGACAGCTGACCGAAGCTGTAAGAAGAAAGCCTTATAGTGTGATCTTACTTGATGAAATAGAGAAAGCACATCCGGATGTCTTCAATATACTGTTGCAAGTGCTTGACGATGGTAGGTTGACAGACAACAAGGGCCGTGTCGCTAACTTTAAGAACACTATCATCATCATGACGACCAATACAGGGTCGGGTTTGATACAGGAGGCTTTCGAAAAGATGACTTTGGAAAATCAGGAGGATGTACTCGAGGAGACTAAAAAATCAGTCTTTGACTTACTCAGAAAGTCAATGAGGCCGGAATTTCTGAACCGAATAGATGAAACCATCATGTTTAGGCCATTGAGCAAAGGCGATATTCGCAAGATCGTGGGCATTCAGTTCAACCTGATTAAGAGAAGGTTGGAGGAGAGTGGCATAAGGCTGGAGGCCAGTGGTGAAGTGCTTGATGCCCTTGGAGCCGAGGGCTTTGATCCACAGTTCGGAGCAAGACCACTTAAGAGAGTAATCCAGCGAAGGATACTCAATGAGCTGAGTAAGGAAATCCTGGCTGGTAAAATCAGCAAAGATGCCGTAGTGGGCATTACGCTCAATGATGAAAAGGAAATAGAGTTTCTGAATACAGATGAGATTACGATTTAAGTAGTCGTGAGTTTGAGTTTTGTCAGGGCCCGTTAAGCAGCGGGCCTTTTTTTTGATTGAAATATTTGACTTATTACCGGATCAAAACCAGGAGAAAGGATGAGAGATGGAATTGCTTTATTAATTGTTGCAGGCGGTCTCTGTTGGCAATGCCAACCAGCCAAAGACAACTCAACAACCATGGAAAAGAATGACGAGCTAGATGTCCCAGAGATAACAGAGGCTGTTGAAGGGGCTAGCACTTCATTTTTAGAAAAGAAGTCACGAGATGGTGTGGACTTCTATGCAGTTGGTAATGAGCCCAGCTGGTCGCTTGATATATTTCAGGAGGATATGATCTCATTTAAATCCATGACAGAGGTCGCTCAACTTAATACCCCCAAATTAGAACCTTCCAACACCGAAGACAACTCTGTGCTCAGTTACAAAGCAGAGGTAGAAAGTGGCTCAATAACTGTAAATATCAAACCCGATGGGTGTATCGACTCCATGTCTGGAGAAGAGTTTCCTTATAGCGTCGCGGTGGAAGCGAAAAATGGGAATATGACTGATTTTAAAAGTTTCAGTGGTTGTGGGAGGTATGTCCCTGACTATCGACTAAGTGGTACCTGGAAGCTCATGACTATAGATGGGGGGGAACTTAGTGACGCAGAAAAAGAGAACCAACCTTATCTGGAGCTGGATATTTCTGAAATGAACGTCGCAGGAAGTAATGGCTGCAATCGGATCATGGGAGGCTTTAGCAATGAAGGTACTACGCTGGTCTTCCCTCTACTGGCAGGGACAAGGATGACCTGCCCGGGCAATTTGGACACAAGAGTCGATCAGGCACTTAATCAGGTATCTAACTATGCCATAGTAGATGACCAGCTTCTTATGAAGTCCGGTGATCAGGTACTGTGCGTATGGGAAAGAGGATAGCACGTAAATAAGAAAATTTGGCAAGTCGGTTACAACCTTTTGATTTTCGGTCGTGTCACTGAGATAGTGTCTCTAGGATTAATTGTAAAATCAATCGGTAAACGACGTTGTTAGGGCTAATTAATTGGTTGATGAGGGCTATCGCAATTGCGGTAGCCCTATTTTTTTGTTAACGAATGGAGGCGCAAGATCGAAATAATCGGGGGTTACAACTGAGTCACCAAATACAGTGTCTCTTACGCCAAACAAGAATTATGAAAAATATAATTTTCTTTTTGGTCCTCATCGCCGTGGTAGCTTGCGGTACCGAGGATACAGACATTGCCGCCACTTGCGTCGCTTTCCCAAGAGGTGAGGTCAACATGAGTAAAGTGAACCTTACTTCTGCTCGTATTGGATCTTCTTATCTGAATGATCAGTCTTCAGAGCCCTCAAAGGAGGATACCATAGAATATACGATTTCGGACGTGAAGTTCACTCTCAATGGGTCGACCAGGACATCATCCAGAGAAGAGAATGAATTTTTCTCGACATTCACGCAGTTTGACGTGGAGGAGGGTTTCCCCTTAATGGAGTATCAGATCAATGGACAAGATTTCTCCTATGATCCAAACAGCAGGCTTGTTCAATACGATCTACCACAGTTACAGCCGGGAGTTTATGTCTATTACATCATCATCGAGGATTTTGAAGCAAAAGACGTTACTGTGATTGTGGAAGAATGGGAGAATTACACCGGCGAATGTAACGACACTCCGGAGTTTTGACTTGAGCGAAAGTCTCTGTGATCTGGACTAAGAGCTTAACAGAATCGATCATTTGACGCCTTGAATCCTAAAATCACTCTAAAGTATGAGTGAGTTTTTAGGATTCATTTCTTTTTTTGAGCTTTTCAATTTAAGTCAAACTAATGAAGCAGGATAAAAATCAAATGAAAGGCAGTCCCGTCGTTCGGTTCGATATAGGATGTCAGTCTTCGGAAGCTACACAAGCATTTTATACAGATGTCTTCTCCTGGAAAATGAACCCAGGCCAACATACCACAGATGTTGATACGAACAGCACCGAAGGTATTCCGGGATCGATCACCTCACTGGGACACGAGCCACACCAGTACATTATGATCTACATCCAGGTCGAGAGTGTCAGTGAGAGCATCAAGAGCGTGGAGGCTCATGGTGGCAAGCATCACATCGGCCCGCTCCCTACCGGAAAAGAGGACTTCTTCGCCTGGGTACATGACCCTGGAGGTAATATGCTTGGGATAGTTGGGGGCGAGTAAAAAGTATTGAACCATCGGACACTGAGTCCGCTAGAAATTGTCGAAGAATCTTTTCCGCTTTTCTAATTTCAAGTCTTGTAGGAGTGAGGATTTGGCTCTAATAGTGATCTCGAAGGACTGAAAGCGCCCAAAAGGCACCCAGTTGAAGCGCATACTCCAGCAGTGGAGATCACGGATCACATTGATGGATGTCTGAGTAAACTCCTTATTCTCGAAATCATAACCAGATCTGAAGTCGATCTTGGTTTTCTCAGTAATGCTGAAGTCACCACTGAAAGTAAGCGCCTGGGTAACCGTAGCGTCTTGAAATCCCGTCTGCCTTCTATTTACCGAATAGTTTCCATTGATAGACCAGGGAATAGAGAAGTCAACATAGTCCTCCGGGTTAGCGTTAATGTACTCGAGCTCCTCTGGCGTTCCATATTCCGATTCTTTTTCATTATCCTCGCCTTCTTCTTTACCCTTGAAAGCATTTGGCGTAAACCTGAAGCCCAGAGAAGTGTTGAGCTGACTTATATTGCCAAGACCCTGCCCGGCATTCCAGGCGTACTTGTTGATTTTTCTCTGCACTACCGTCGTACCAGTTGAGGTTTCTGTTTCGCTATCGAGAATATAAACGTAGGGGTCTATTGTACCCTGAACGTTCACGTTGATCAGGTTTTCAAAGAAACTGGTCCTGGTTGAGAAACGAATATCCCTTAGCGCAAAGGAATCAGCCAGGAAGTTGTAGCCGCTAGAAAAAGACAGGTTATCGAATATTTTAATCTTCTTGCTAGCCGCTTTTCCTGTACTATCGCGCTTACTTCTTACCTTCATTTCCACGTTATTATTCAATGTGAGGTTAAGCGAAGCATTCTCACCCTGAGGAGGACTACCGTAAATGAATCCGTTGTATTTTGATATGAGATCGGTTTTGCCTGATTCATCTACCTGAACTTCCTGATAGTACCCAAACTTTTCTTTGGTGAAATCAGGGCTATAGGAGAAGCCTATTTGAGGTGTAAGTACGTGCCGAATAGCCTCTACCTTCCCACCATTGATTGGAAAGAAACCGTAGAGTCGTGTGTTGAGGCTCATACCAAAATCATAGTAACCAGCTCTCGAAAACCCATTTAAGGTATCTACCTTGACACCCTGGAGTTCTGAATCATAGGTGTACTTCAACTCTCTTGTATACCAGAGTTCGTTATAATTAAGGTTAGGGCTGAGGGTTAAGAATTTCAACGCAGTAAAAGATGTGCTAATAGGTATCTTGTGTATACCACCAATTTTTGCACGTTCCATAATCGCACCAAAATTTTCAGAATTGAATGCCAGCAAACTGTCGAATTGAGGATCACGATTCACTACATTCACGCCAGACAGCTTCGGCACTGCCGCGTTGGAGATATCATTCTTAGCGCTGAAATTATGGCTAAAACTTAGCTTGCCAAGGATACCGCGATTAAGCGATCTAACATTTTTGAACGGATAAATCCTGTTCATATTTGATGTGAATTCAGGTGCTGTAATGGTAACAGCCTTCGTCTGCACATTCTGATTATGCCTCAAGTTGGTGGAGATATTGAAGGGAGTTCCTTTGAACGTTTTGGAGTAGGAGACGTTGGAGCTGAATTGTGCACTTATCGATTGATTAAAGTCCTGGTCTACCAGGTTGTTATTCTGATTGTACGAGTTGGTTCGAATGTTGACAGATGAACTAAAACGGCTAGTCCCTTTTGATTGTGGATTGTGTGCCCAGTTCAGTGAAAAGTCCTTGGTATCAATGTTCTCAGATGGCTCGTCACTTAGAAAGCGGTTATAGCTAAATCTCAGACCACCCGCATGTGAATATCGCTTTTTGTAGTTATTGTTTACGTTGAATGAATATCCTCCTTTAGAATAAATATCCGCAGTAACCCTAAAGTCGGCATAGTCGCTGGCAGCCCAGTAGTACCCTCCATCCTTTAGAAAGAATCCTCGTCTATTCTCTTCACCGTAGCTCGGAACGATAACGCCAGAAGTCTTTTTTCTCGGTTGAGGAAACATCCCAAAGAAAAAACCCAGGGGTGTTTCTACTTCCTGAAATGCCAGATTGAAAGGCCCGGATATCACCTTATTTCCAGGTATGGCCTTTAACTTCCTGGATGAAATATGGAAGTGTGGATTGGCAAGATTGCAGGTGGTGTATTTAGCATTTCGGATGAATAATTCATCATCTTCATTTTTTTTGACCGTTTCACCCTGGACATAGGCCTCTCCCTGTTGAGTGATTATACCCTGGATTATGGCCTTCCTGGAGCGAAAGTTATAGGTCATCTCATCGGTCTCGTAGCTTTGTCCTTGATCGGTAAAAATTGGTTTACCTATTTTCTGACCGGTTGAGTCACTTGAATAATCAGCCTCTATTTCGTTATTAACCCAATTTATCTTAATTCTATCCGCCTCCAGTTTAATACTGCCATAGTCGATCTGTGAAGCACCATAGAGATAGACATTTTGATTGCGCATGTCAAAATAGATGCTATCAACGGCCGAGTACTCAATGGTTGTACTTATATCCCCCCTGGGTTGATTAGCATAAATGGAATCCAGACCTGTAAGCGCCGTACTGTCTGGAAGTTGACTAGCGTCAATTAAGCTATCAGGCAAGGAGCCGACAGAGGGGAGGTTCTGAAGCCCTGCGCCAAGGCTATCGACAAAGTTGACTGGGTACTCGGGATTGGCAATGACACTATCTGGAACGGTGATTGTAGTGTCGGAGTTTGTATATTGAAGAGAGTCGGAAACTAAAGTATTTTCGTTATTTTGAGCTTGGTTTTTGGCACAGAAACTGCATAATAAAATGACCAAAAACGCGTATTTCAAAATGTCGACTCAATTTTCTGTTTCTTGGAAAAATTCACACTTTTGCGTAAAGTTATCCTCATTTCCAGTTAAGAACCGATAAAAAATGAAAAATATTGTAATCGGATCATGTTTTTCAATAGCGTTGTTGCTGGGCTCTTTTAGTACTATAGGAGTCAAAGATTACCGTATCAAAAAGGTCGTAATAGACGCTGGCCATGGAGGTAAAGATTCGGGTACTTATGGTGACTTCAGTTATGAAAAAGATGTTGCGCTTGACATAGCCCTTGAGTTAGGCGAGATTATCAAAAAGTATATGCCCGACGTAGAGGTCATCTACACCAGAGACAAGGACAGCTTTCCATCACTCAATGAACGTGCAGACATAGCCAACAAAAACGGCGCGGATATATTTTTATCAGTGCATTGCAACTCCGCCCCTTACAGTGAAGCGGTTCATGGCACAGAGTCTTATGTGATGGGCCTCAATAAGACCCAAAAGAGCCTAGAGGTGGCCATGCGAGAGAATTCGGTTATTGAACTTGAAGAGAACTACGAGGAGAACTACGAAGGCTTTGACCCGAATTCACCTGAGTCGTACATACTATTCAACCTGTATCAAAATTCTTTTCTCAACAATAGCTTGAGTTTAGCCAGCAACATAGAGACTCAGTTTGCCAAGCGTGTCGGTCGTAAGAGTCGTGGAGTCAAGCAAGGTCCCTTTTTGGTGCTTTGGAGGACTTCTATGCCCAGCGTCTTGGTGGAGGTAGGTTTTCTAAGTAACCCAAAAGAGGAAGTTGACCTCAACGATGATCTACAACAAACGTATATTGCTTCAGGTATCTTTCGAGCCTTTCGGGACTACAAGAAAGAAATCGAGTCAATGAACTAGAACTAACCGTATAGTGTCAAAAGAATTTAAAGTTGGCTTGATAGCCATTGTTGCCGGTATCATACTTTATTTGGGCTTTAACTTTTTGAAGGGGATAGACTTTTTCTCCCCAGTCAAGAAGTACTATGCGCTATATGATAATGTGGACGGCCTAATTGCATCTAACCCCGTCATTGTCAATGGGTATTCAGTAGGCAGGGTGAGTAAAATATCCATCTTGCAGGAGAAGGAGTACAAGATATTGGTAGAGATGGATGTAGATGAATCACTTCTACTAGGGGACTCAACTACAGCCACACTTGCCAACAGTGACTTTCTCGGTAGTAAAGCGATTATCCTGGACATCAATGAAATAACAACGCCTTTGGATGATGGAGACACGCTCATTTCGGTAGTAGATAAGGGCCTATCGGAATTGCTGGCAAGTGCTCAACCGATTACTGACAATTTGAGCATTACCATCAGACGGATCAATGAAATATTGCTTGGCCTTCAGGGAAGTGGCGAGAAGATCAATACTACGCTGGATGAGCTTAACGGTACGCTAGGTGGTGTGAATGAGCTGATTGCTCAAAATAAGGCTTCTATCACTTTGGCGATTGCTGAGTTCAGTCTAACCATGGTGGAGGTGAAAGAGAGGATCGCCTCGCTGGATCCGATTATTAACAAGAGTGGAGAGACGCTCGATAAGATTAACGCCCTCGAGCTTGAACAAACATTAAAGGAGGTAAGCGTACTATTAGCCACTATGAATGAGACGGTCGAGTCGATCAATAATGGAGAAGGTACCGTTGGTAAAATAATGACAGACGATGAACTGTACAATAATCTAAATCAAGCGATGATTGATTTAGATAGTTTGTTGGTTCATTTCAATCAATACCCCAAACATTTTATGGCACCACTGGGCAAAAGCCATAAGAAAGTTCAAAAAGACCTTTCCAAAAACTAAGCACGCCTTTTATAGGTTTCAGGTAAATTAGCTTGACTATTTACACCTCTTCATAGTATGAGCCTTGGCTTGTCCTATTATATTGGTTGTAAAGCAACTAAGTGTAACCTTATACCCAATTGATGATGGATATTGAATTCAACAAAAACGAAGATCAATACAAACAGCTACTCTTCAAACTCAACAAGCGACTGGAACAAATCAAGTTAGGAGGAGGAGAGAAGAAAATAGCGAGTCATCATAAAAAGGGCAAACTGACCGCTCGCGAGCGAATCGATTACCTACGAGACAAGGATTCTAAATTTCTTGAAATAGGGGCCTTCGCAGGTGATGAGATGTACGATGATGTTGGAGGTTGTCCAAGTGGCGGGGTAGTGACAGGAATCGGCTATGTGCAAGGTCGACAGTGTGTGATAGTGGCTAACGACGCTACGGTTAAGGCGGGAGCTTGGTTTCCTATTACTGCTAAGAAGAACTTACGTGCCCAGGAGATTTCTATCGAGAATAGGCTCCCCATCATTTACCTTGTGGATAGTGCGGGTGTATTCTTGCCCATGCAAAACGAAATTTTTCCTGATAAGGAGCATTTCGGTAGACAGTTTAGAAACAATGCTAAAATGTCCGCCATGGGCATAGTACAAGTGGCTGCCATCATGGGCAGCTGTGTAGCCGGTGGTGCCTACTTACCGATCATGTCTGATGAGGCCATGATTGTCGATAAGACGGGGAGCATCTTCCTCGCCGGCAGCTACCTTGTCAAAGCTGCAGTGGGCGAGACCGTCGATAATGAGACATTAGGAGGTGCTACAACCCACTGTGAGATCAGCGGAGTAACCGATAACAAATACGACTCTGATGAAGAGTGCCTGGATGCTATTAAGAAAATTTTTGATAAGATCGGAGCTCCGGAGCAGGCCGGTTTTGATAGGGCCGAGCCCAAAGTACCTGCAAAAGATCCCAAAGAACTCTACGGGCGCTATCCTGTAGATAGAGTCAAGCCGTTTGACATGAGAGAGGTGATAGAGCGGATGGTAGATGAATCCTCTTTCGATGAGTATAAGAAGAGCTATGGTATGACGCTGCTTTGCGGTCATGCACGGATAGATGGCTGGGCAGTGGGTATTGTGGCCAATCAGCGTAAGATGGTCAAGAATAAAAAAGGGGAGATGCAAATGGGTGGAGTGATCTATTCCGACTCAGCAGATAAAGCTGCGCGTTTCATTATGAATTGCAATCAACGCAAAATTCCTCTGGTGTTCCTGCATGATGTAAGTGGCTTTATGGTGGGTAGTCGATCCGAGCATGGTGGTATCATCAAAGACGGAGCTAAGATGGTCAACGCAATGGCCAATTCCGTGGTACCTAAGTTTTCGATTGTACTCGGCAACTCTTATGGTGCGGGTAACTATGCGATGTGCGGAAAAGCTTACGATCCACGACTCATTTTTGCATGGCCTACCGCCCAAATTGCCGTGATGAGTGGGGCATCAGCCGCTAAGACGTTGCTGCAGATCAAGGTATCTACACTCAAGGCGAAAGGAGAAGAAATCACTCCGGAAGCAGAAGCCGAACTGCTAAAGGAGATTACTGATAAGTATAACAAGGAACTAAGCCCGTATTACGCTGCGGCTCGATTGTGGGTAGATGGCATCATTGATCCTGTGGAAACACGCAATGCGATCTCTATGGGTATTGAGGCGGCTAATCAAGCACCTATCACAGAAAAGTTCAACGTAGGCGTTATTCAGACCTGATTAATGGGATTAATCAATAGGTTCTATAGATTTAATCTATGAATGAAGGCGAACTCAAAGCGCTAGTCTCTCTGCTGGAAGATGAGGATACCGAAGTGAGCTCACACGTGGAGGGCAAGATTGTCTCTTTGGGAAGTGAGATTATTCCTTTTCTGGAGAAAGAGTGGGAGAAAACCTTCAACCCGGTTATTCAGAAAAAGATTGAAGACCTCATCCACCAGCTACAGTTTGAGAATCTGCAGGAACAGTTGATGATCTGGAAGGCCGCTGAGTCCGACAACTTACTCAAGGGGATGTGGCTGGTGGCCAGCTATCAATATCCGGACATCAGCTTTGAAAATCTAATTAAGGACTTTGAGCAGTTGTATTATGATACCTGGCTGGAGTTCAAGAATGATCTGGACCCTTTTGATCAGGTGAAGGTTCTCAATAGCGTCATTTACAATAAGCTCAAGTTCAGAGCAAACACAAAAAACTTTCATTCTCCATCGAATAGCATGATCAACATCGTGATGGAGTCCAAAAGAGGGAATCCGATTACGCTTTGCGTGATCTATATGATGGTAGCACAAAAGCTGAAACTGCCTATTTATGGGGTCAATCTGCCAAACCTTTTTATACTCACCTATAAGACGGAGAAACTCCAGTTCTACATCAACGCATTCAACAAGGGACTGATTTTTTCTCGCGACGATATTGACCACTATATCAATAATCTCAATCTGGTGCCGCAGGATTTATTTTACGAGCCATGCGGCAATGTGGAAATCATACAGCGCGCCTTTCGAAACCTCATTGTAGCATTTGAGAAAATCGGTGAGTACACCAAAGCAGACGAGGTGAAAACATTGTTAAAGCAAATAGAAGAGTAGCGTTAGTTACCCCTAATCATGCATCCTGTGGGACGCTGATAACTTTCAGCCGGTTTTTTCCCCGCTATCGCCAGATCCAATGCATCTTTTAGATGATAGTTGCGCACCTCGCCCGATGATTGTGGATTGTCATCAATTGCTCCTTGATAAAGCACATGGAACCCGGTTGCATTGGGGCGTAGCACAAAAGCTTCGGGCGTTTTACGAGCATCGAAAAGCTTCGCCACGGCCTGGTCTTTATCCGATAGGTAGGCAAAAGGATAGCTCTTCTCTTTTGCCCGTTTGATCATCATTGCCTCCGCATCTTCGGGGCTTGTTTCCGGGTGGTTAGGATTGATCAACACAAAGCCCAAATTCTGGTCCTCGTAAGCGGAGTATAATCCGATGAGCCGATCCTCATAGAGCTTGGCATAGGGGCAGTAGTTGCTGGTAAAGACGACTACTACAGCTTTCTTATCTTTCATTGAACTCAAGCTTATCGTTTGATCATTAGTTACATTCTTCAAACTAAAATCAGTGATACTTTTTTGAGCTACCGCCGAAAGGGGGAATACTAATACAATCAATATAACAGCTAATCGATTACTCATGATTCTAAAAAAGTTATTATAAAATCTTCGATTCTTTCAATACCTAAATTATACTTTTTTTCGGAGTTTTCCGAGTTTACAGTACCAACCAATGACTCGCCAGCCTTGTTACGGCTTGGTAAAACCATCATGTCTTCTTTAAAAGCAAGCTTTTTGCGACCATGGATTTTATACAGCGTTTCTTTAGCGGACCATACTAAAGTCAGGTTTTTCGATTTTTCACCAACCCAGCTTTGCTCATCTGCATTGATGAATTTGTGGGCAATGCGATGAATTTTCTCCTGAGGTCTTTCAATATCTATGCCACAAGACTCTTTCATATGGATCATAGCCGCAGCATAAGGGTGACTGTGTGAAATAGAAATATGAGCCATCTCCCCAATAAGGTGAGGTTTATCACAGTCATCTTTTTTTATCCCACGATAGTCAAGCCCATGTCTCTGGCACAGAATACTCGTTAACAACCGGGAGGCTGCATACTCTGATTGGCCTTTGTCGTGTTTTGCAAGGCCACCTTTCCGCTCATTTTCCGGTAGGCGCTCAAGCAAGGCGTCCTTATCCTCAGTGATTTGCCATATGGCAAATGAGGAATGGTCAGTTATATTTCGATAGAGAGCCAGAGGCATTATGCTATTTAATCAAATAATCGGCGCTAAGCCCTTACTTTTGTGCTAACAGATCGCTTATGAAAAGAACCACTGTCAGCGTCAACAAGGAATCAACACTTACAGGACACAAGGACTGTATCTATACGCTGGCTGGCTCCAAAGATAGCCAAATATGCTATAGTGGGGCAGGTGATGGAATGGTGGTAGCCTGGGATCTCGCTGACCCGGAAAATGGACAGCTGGTCGCTAAGGTTCCTAACAGTGTTTACGCGGTAGGGCTGGATAAAATGCGTAATCAACTGATAGTGGGACACAACTATGACGGCATTCACCTTATCGATCTGGAAACAAAGACCGAGCGATACTCGCTAAAGCTTACGTCTGCCGCGATTTTCGATATCCAGATATTCGAGGACCTGTGCTTTGTAAGTACAGGAGAGGGTGAACTCATTGTGATCGATATTTCTCAATCCCCGACTATCGTCAATCGGTTAGGGCTAAGTGATAAGAGCGCGAGGGCCCTATCGGTGAATCCAGTGGACATGGAGTTGGCGATTGGGTTTAGTGATCACTTCGTCCGAATTTTGGACTTGAAGGACCTATCGGTAAAACATGAAATCAGTGGGCACAAGAACTCGGTTTTTACTGTCAGGTACACGCACGACTACCAACATTTGATGACGGCAGGGCGTGATGCAAATTTGAAGGTATGGGATACTATGAAGTACCAACAGCAGGAATCTATCGTTGCTCATATGTACGCCATTAATCATATTGATTTTAGCCCTAGTGGCAAACATTTTGTAACTTGTAGTATGGATAAGACCATTAAAGTCTGGGACTTACAGACTTTTCGGTTGTTAAAAGTAATAGATAAGGCCCGCCATGCCGGTCACGGCACCTCTGTCAACAAACTATTCTGGTCAGGTTATAATAATCAATTGATTTCTGCGAGTGATGATCGTACGATATCAGTATGGAGCCTTGACTTTGAAAGCTGATAGAGTGCGTGGGAATGTCTGTCCGTAAATATTGAAAAGATGAAAATTACACCTTTAGAAATTCGTCAGAAGAGCTTTGAAAAAGGCTTTCGGGGCTATGACAAGGAAGAGGTTACGGCCTTTTTGCTTTCTATGTCCAACGAGTGGGAACGCTTAATTGACGAACAAAAGGAATTGAAAATAAAGCTCGAGCAGAGTGAAAAAGAGGTGCAAAAGCTCAGAGAAGTAGAGTCGTCACTTTTTAAAACACTAAAGACAGCAGAGGATACTGGCGCCAATATGATTGATCAGGCGACTAAGGCTGCCGAACTGCATTTGAAGGAGACCCAGATGAATGCGGATGCGCTCATGACCGAAGCGAAATCAAGAGCTAAATCCATCATTGAGAAATCCGAAATGAAATCTCGAAACATAGTCGAGGAAATGCAGGATGCTGTCCGTGAGCTGGAGCAAAACTATCGAGCTATCGAGAATCAACGGGACAACTTAGTGGGGGAATTAAAAAACCTCTCTGAGGATATTATAGCCCGTGTAGGCAAGATTGATATGGGAAGCCGGAAGTTTAAACTGGAAGATCATATCAAAAAGGTAAAAGCCGTAATCCGAGAATCTCAGGATGAGCTGGATGAGAAGCCGCTCAAAATGAGAAACGTAGAGCCACCTAAGTTTCCGGTGTTTGGCAAGTCGGAAAAAGGAAATAATGGGGCAAAGAGCAGTACAGCACAACAACCTCAAAAGGTAAAGGAAACGACTAAAGAGAATGCCGCTAAGGAAAAACCAGCCGCTAATCCGTCTGAAGTTTCCGAGGAGGCTTCATTTTTTGATCAATTGGATGAAGAATAGTACGAGTGCTATACACCTCAAAGGCATGGAGTTTTATGCCTATCATGGTTTTTTCGAAGAAGAGCAAAAACTGGGCAATCGCTTTACTATTGATTTAGAAGTAAATGTTGATTTTGGTGAGGCCGGTAGAGAAGATGAGCTGGCGTTGACCGTCGATTACGGCCAAGTCTATGAAGTGGTCTCATCCGTAATGAAAAGTCCGGCAAAGTTGCTTGAGGCGATTGCGACGGATATCAATAGTGATCTCCTAAAGGCATTCCCCGCTGTGAAATCCGCTAAAGTGATGGTGTCCAAGCATAACCCACCCATTGGAGGTCTGTGTGAGATGGCAAGTGTTTCGCTTACTTCCGAGCGCTAGTCGCCTCCTCCTTCACGAATGTGAATCCCTGCGTATCTGCCCCCGAATAATAGTCTACCGTAACACCCAGCAGATACATCGTATGTTTTTTGTCTACCAGTACCTTAATGTCATCCACCATATAGGACAGGTCGCTTTCCTTGATCTTATCAAAGCCAAGCTGAAACCCTACGCCACAGCCCGCACCTTTCACTCCTACACGCAGCGCATATTCCCCGGGGATATTCTTGTGCTGCATGATATGTCGTATTTGTTCGATTGCCGCTGGAGTGAGACCTACAGGTTCTAGTTTCATTGGTGAGGGATCGTCTAATCAGCATTAAAATTAGTTAACTTTAGCACGTAATAATTAGTTCAAACGGCTTTCTGACAATGGATTTATTGGTTGAATTTGGTAAGATTATCCTTCCGGCGATTGCCGTGATGTACGCCATGTACCTCACCGTCAAGATGTTTATACAGAAGGAGTGGCAGAGCCAAAGAATTGAATTGAGACAAAAGAGTACTGAGACGATCCTTCCCATCAGACTCCAGGCCTACGAGCGAATGTGTCTCTTTTTGGAGCGCATCTCGCCCAACAATTTGATCGTTAGATTAAATAACTCAGAATATAATGCCGCACAATTCCAGCACGTGCTGCTGTCGGAGGTGAGGGAAGAGTATAACCACAACCTATCTCAACAAGTATACATGAGCGATGAGGCCTGGAATATGGTCAGGCGCGCTATGGAAGATCTGGTGGTGAAAATCAATCAGGCAGGCTCTGAAGTAAACAAAGAAGCAAAAAGCCTCGATCTGGCGAAGAAAATATTTGATTTAGTAATGGAGCAAGGTTCAGATCAGATCAACGAGGCATTGGTTTTTATTAAGGATGAAATAAGACAAGAATTTTAGGATATGTCAGAAGAAAGGGAACCGAAGAGTTTTGATAAGTACAAAGCAAAGGCCAAGCGCCTTCTTGATGATGAGTCTAAGGTGAAATCACTGATAGATGTGGCTGGGGATAAGATCACGGCCATCATGAGCAACAGCGCAAAAATGAGTGAGTTTGCTGATAAGGTTAGGCTCGTGATCCGCATGGTACAAGCATATATTTCAGGTGAATATCGAGAGTTGCCCTGGCGCACACTGATTATTCTGGTTGCAGGTATCCTCTACTTCGTTACACCTCTTGATCTGATTCCCGACTTCATTCCTGCACTTGGATTTGTCGATGATATCTCCGTGATTTTCTGGATATTTAAGTCATTCGCGGATGACCTGGAGAAGTACCAGGAGTGGGAGGCAAGTCTGGTCTACCCACAGTAGCCGTTTTTATAGTCATCAATGGATTCGGTAACCCAATTTGTGCTTGGTGCAGCTGTTGGGGAGGCTACCCTTGGCAAAAGGGAAGGCAATAAAGCCTTGCTTTGGGGCGCAATAGGTGGCACCATTCCCGACCTTGATGTAGCTTTCAACTTTGTCTATAGCGATGTGGATGCCTTGCTCATGCATCGTGGTTTCTCGCATTCTATTCTTTTTGCGGTATTGACCGCTCCGATATTGGGGTACCTAATATCACATTTACATAGAACACCCAGTTCCTCTTGGCGAGATTGGTCGTGGCTTTTCTTCTGGTCGATCTTTACACATCCATTTCTCGACATATTTACAAACTATGGTACCGGACTTTGGCTACCATTTTCTGATTTTCGCGTGGCACTTAATACGATCTTTGTGGTTGATCCCCTCTATACATTGCCACTTCTGATCGGTTTCATGGTTGTATTATTCCTTAGCAGGAAAAATGACTGGCGTGCGAAAGTCAATCTGTTGGCTTTATTACTTAGCTCGGTTTATCTGGCATTTACTGTAGTCAATAAACTTCAGGTAGACAGCAATATCAGGCACCAGCTCTCTCAGCAAAAGGTTCGTTACGAGTCTTTCATGACCGTTCCAACCCCTTTCAACAACTTGCTGTGGTCTGTGGTGGTCAAGACAGAGCAGGGTTTCTATGCGGGCTACTACTCTATCCTGGATGAGCAGCCATTGAGCTTGGACTATCTACCTCAGCAAGCCGAATTGCTCGATGACTTCAAAGGCCAACACGAAGTAAATCAGCTAATTAAATTTTCTAAGGGCTATTTTGCTGTTAGACAGGAAAGCCATAACTTGGTTTTTAATGACCTGAGATTCGGGCCTGTTAAGGGATGGTTTGATCCATCTTCGGAATTTGTTTTTGCTTTTGAAATTGAACGAAAAAAAGGACGTACCAACGTTAATAGATTGGTGCCTGCATTAAGTCCGACTAAAGCCGATATGTTGAAGCTGCTGGACAGGATGCTGGGAAAATGAACTAGCTAATGGGTAAAACTGCTGTTGTCACTGGCGCTACTGGCCTTGTAGGTCGTGAATTGATGAAGGTATTGCTGGCCAATGACTACTATTCAAAAATCGTAGTAGTAGGCCGAAGAAGCTTGGATATCAAAGACAATAGGATCGAAGAGATTATTGTGGACTTTGATCAACTAGCCTCGGTAGCAGACCAACTCAATGCGGAGGATCACTATTGCTGTCTTGGCACTACCATGAAGAAGGCTGGGTCTAAAGAACGGTTTAAGAAAATTGACCTTGACTACCCACTTGAGTTGGCTGATATCGCAAAACAAGGATCCAGGTTTAACACGTTTATTGTAGTCACCGCGGTAGGAGCGGATTCCGAGTCTCCGCTTTTTTACAATCAGATCAAGGGTGAACTCGAAGATAAGCTTAAGAACCTGGGATTGAAATCTCTCCATATATTCCAACCATCCTTACTAATTGGTGCTAGAGAAGACTTCAGGGTTCTGGAGGAGCTTGCAAAGTTTTTTACCGTAGTACTCTCCTTTTTTATCATCGGGCTCAACAAGTTCTGGTCTATACGGGGAGAGGATGTAGCCAAAGGGATGTTCCACGTCGCTCAAAAGGGGGAGGAAGGCTTGTTCGTACATAAGCCTAATGAAATCAGAAGCCTAGCCAAGTCCAAATAGTGATAGCGGTAATTCAGAGGGTCAGTTCTTCTTCGGTGGCAGTGGCCGGTGAGGTAGTGGGAAGTATCAGCACAGGACTCATGATTCTTCTCGGTATTGAGGAGGAAGATGACCAGACTGATGTCAATTGGTTAGCTGGGAAGATTACTAATCTGAGAATTTTCAATGATGCGGAGGAAGTGATGAACCTAAGTGTTAAGGCTGTGGATGGTGAAATTTTGCTGATCAGCCAGTTTACCCTTCACGCAAGTACTAAAAAAGGTAATCGCCCATCCTATATAAAAGCTGCCAAGCCCGAAATCGCCATTCCGATGTATGAAGAAATGCAGTTGGCCTTGACAAAAGAATTAGGTAAGCCGATTAGCACCGGAGAGTTTGGAGCTGATATGAAAGTCAGCTTGAC
The DNA here is from genome assembly GCA_965229505.1 of Cyclobacteriaceae bacterium. Lineage (GTDB taxonomy): Bacteria > Bacteroidota > Bacteroidia > Cytophagales > Cyclobacteriaceae > UBA6059. The sequence continues at coordinate 987,273 of OZ245881.1, read as the reverse complement.
CAATGACGGCCCTGTTACTATCATTATCGATAGTAAAAACAAAGTATAAACGAGACCATGACTATAGAAGAAGCTCAGGAGCAGGTGGATCAGTGGATCAAGACCGTGGGTGTGAGGTATTTTAACGAGCTGACCAACACGGCTGTCTTGATGGAAGAGGTGGGTGAACTTGCTCGGTTGATGGCCAGAACCTACGGTGAGCAATCGTTCAAAGACTCAGATAAGAACCGAGATCTGGGTGATGAGATGGCTGACGTCCTTTGGGTATTGATCTGCCTGGCGAACCAGACAGGAGTCGACCTGACAGAAGCGCTAAAAAAGAATTTTGAAAAGAAGAACATCAGAGATGCCAGTCGGCATAAGGATAATAAGAAGCTTCGATAGGCGGTTTATCCAGCCACTATCTCTCTGCCTTTTAGACGTGGTACGACGTTGTACTGGTCGAGCTTACAGCAGAAATCAATATCCTTCTGAATATTAAACTTGGATAGCCGCTGGGCATGATTAGCGCCATGAATAAAGCCGGGAAGGTCTGACTTGGCCTGCCTGTAAAGCGTAAGAGCCATCAATGCAGAATCACTTTCAAAGGAATGAGTCTTTCCGAGACGATCCAGGAGAGCCCCGGCAAAAAGTGTGTCCTCCATGCTAAAAAGTCCCTTCCAGCCAGAGCAATGAATGATTACATCATGATCTGAGAAAACCAGGTGTTTGGCGATTGCCGATAGGTTGAGGAATGCACCGATCAGTATATTTTCTGCTTTCAGTGATTTCGTGATGGCTTGAGTACCGTTGGTAGTAGTCACTGCTACTGATTTGTTTTGCAATGCCGGATTCATGTACTCGAAAGGTGAATTGCCAAGGTCGAAACCCTCCACCTGTTCTCCACCTCGTTCAGCAGCAGCCAGGTAACCCTTAAATTGATATTCCTGACATTCTTCTAGGGTAGCTACCGGAATGATCGACTTTACGCCATTAGCCATACCTGTGACCATACATGAGGTAGCCCGGAGTATGTCAGTGACCACAACGATCTTCCCGGTCAGGTCAAAATGGTGAATCTGCTCCGGTGTAATGCAGACGTCTATGCTTTTCTTGTCCAATACTATGCTTTAAAAATGGGTAATTTGACCACTTCGGCCTTCAATTTCCGGTTACGGACAGCAATCATGATGGTCGTGCCTGGCTGATGATAGCCGACCTTCACATAGCCTAAACCAATACCCTTGCCCATAGAGGGCGACATGGTGCCTGAGGTCACTTCTCCTATGAGTTCATCTTGCTCGTTGAATATCTCATAATGTGACCTTGGAATGCCTTTATCAACCAACTCAAAGCCGACCAACTTGCGCTGAACGCCTTCTTCTTTTTGCCTTTTTAACGCCTCAGAATTGATAAAGTCTTTCGTAAACTTTGTAATCCATCCAAGACCGGCCTCAAGCGGAGAGGTAGTATCTGTGATGTCATTGCCATATAGGCAATAGCCCATCTCCAGCCTCAGAGTATCCCTTGCACCAAGTCCGATCGGCTTGATGTCATAAGATGCGCCTGCTTCGAAGATAGCTTTCCACAAGGCCTCAGCGTGGGCATTGTCAACGTACAATTCGAATCCTCCCGCGCCGGTGTATCCTGTACCTGAGATGATGACATTGTCGATACCTGCTACCGTCCCTACCGTGAAATGGTAGAACTTCACCTTTTCCAGATCGACATTGGTCAAAGGCTGTATCGCAGCAGCAGCCTTAGGCCCCTGCACGGCAAAAAGGGATATCTGGTCAGAGAGATTTTCAAGTTCTGCACCCATGCTGTTGTGGCTCACAATCCAATCCCAATCCTTGTCGATGTTGGAAGCATTAACCACCAGCATGTAGTCTTCATCAGCAAATTTGTATACGATCAGGTCATCCACGATTCCCCCCTCTTGGTTAGGAAAGCAGGAGTACTGCGCCTGACCATCTACCAGCTTGGCTGCATCATTGCTCGTCACCTTTTGAATTAAATCCAGGGCTTTGGGGCCTTTTACAGAAAACTCGCCCATGTGGCTTACATCGAACACACCAACACCATTCCGCACAGTTTTATGCTCTTCTATGTCAGATGAATAACGCACCGGCATGTTGTATCCGGCGAAGGGCACCATTTTGCCACCAAGGCTCTGGTGGATATGGTCGAGGGCTACTTTTTTCAGTTCCATGGGTTAAGTTTTACTATCGCGAATTTAGTCGTAGTTGGTGAGGTTTCCAGACGATTGTATTGGAAAGGAAAGTCGGGAGGTCCTGACTATTCCTTATTTGAAGGTTTATCAAATAGCCCCATCTGTCGAGGTAGCAGTTGAAACGACATCCGATGATGTGGAGTAGGCCCACATTCTGCGATCGCGGCTCTGTGCTTTTTAGTGGGGTAACCGAAGTTGGTCTGCCAGCCGTATTCAGGGTACTCCTTTGACAGTCCGGTCATCAAGTCGTCCCGATAGGTTTTCGCCAGTACTGATGCGGCAGCAATGGCAAGGTACTTACCATCTCCTTTGATGATGCATTCATGAGGTATGCCCTCAAAGGCATTGAAGCGATTGCCATCAATAAGCAGCAAGTCCGGCTGTACCACCAGGTCCTTGATGGTTTTATGCATCGCCAGAAACGAGGCATTGAGAATATTGATTTGATCGATTTCCTTATGATCGCATTGACCCACTGCCCAGGCGATGGCCGCTGACTTGATATCTGAGACCAGCTCATGTCTAATACTTGACCTGAGCTGTTTAGAGTCATTGAGCGTGGGATGGGTGTAGGTCGGTGGTAGGATAACAGCGGCAGCCACCACAGGGCCTGCCAGACAACCTCTGCCGGCTTCATCACACCCAGCCTCTACAGCCCCTTTACGATAATAGCTTTTTAACACTCTTTAACAAAAGACTTGATACCCGAGGACAAGTTATTCATGATCCAGACATCAAAGTAGTATTGATAATCTTAAATAATGGTAGATATGAAAAATTGGAAATTATTACTGGCAGTGCTGCTAGTGGCAGGCATGTCAGCATCGATCACACAAGCACAGTCGCATAAACAGAGAGGTGAAGAAGGCAGAAGACCCGACCCGGATCATATGATGGAACGACTAGATATGACTGACGATCAGAAAGCTCAGGCCGAGCAACTACACCTGGAGATGCGCAAGGCTATACTTCCGATCGAAAATGAGATTGGCGAGAAAACTGCAAGATTGAGAACCTTGATGAGCGGAGGTGCAGCCAATCAAGATGAAATCTATGATGTCATCGAAGAAATTGCCATGCTGGAAATCTCAATGAAGAAAGAAAGAGCTTCAACACGATTGGCTGTGAGAGAGTTGCTCAGCGAGGATCAACAAGTAGAGTTCGATCAAATGCAATTTAAACATGGGGGACGAAGGGGAGGTCCCGGTGGACGCCACGGTCAATAGAAATTCGATAGTAAAAATGATGACGAGGCAGATTCTTAAAGGGAGTCTGCCTTTATTGATTTAAATCGGTACCGTTAAGCTCTCGTTGGAGGCCCAATTTTGTCCTTTCATCAAATTGGAGGCCATTATTTTAAGAATTCTTGAAAAGAAAACGTATATTCTACGTACAAGTAGTCAAGCTCAAAATACAACGGTCATTTGTTATGAAACTACTTCTACTTTTTTATTTCTCCAGTTGTCTGCTGCTCCATGCGGAGGATAACAAGGTCTATTACGATAGCGAAGGGAAAATAACCACCTCATCTCAAGCTACATTTTATAGAATATCCAACCAATATCCCATAGCGGATAGGTTCCAAATGACGGACTTCTATATGAACGGAATAGTGGCGGCTAGTGGTGCCTATATGACCTCCAGCCATACTATCAAAGATGGAGAGTTTGTGTATTACTACCCCAATGGGCAGGTTAAGTCTAAGGGCATTTATAAGGAAAATCTGAGATTGGGAGAATGGAAGTGGTGGTACCCCAATGGGCAGGAGATGAAGGAATCATTGATTTTGCATACCAATTCGTTACCAAATGAAGAAATCGAGCTTACGATCAATTTTTGGGATGCAGATGGTAATCATGTTGTGCGTCAGGGTAAAGGTGAACTCATTCAATACAACGAGCATCAATATGTAGGTGAACTGCGGGTTCTGGCAAAGGGTAGTATTCTCGATGGGCTAAAGCACGGGCCATGGCAGGGCTATGACTACAATGGTAACCTGTTGTACAAGGAATTATATCAGGACGGAATTCTTCTTAGGGGAAAGGCATTTGTAGAAAACGGTGACAAAATAAGATACAATACGCTTAGTAAAGCCCCCATGCCTGTGGGTGGAGTCAATAATCTACGTAAGCACATTGTAAATAGCCTGAAGTACCCGCGCAATGCGAGGTACGAGAATATCTCCGGACAGGTGCTCGTTCAGTTCGTGGTTGATGAAGACGGAAGTATTCATGATGTGCAGACTATCAAAGGTATCGGTGGTGGCTGTGACGAAGAAGCTGAGCGCGTGATCCAATCCTTTGGTGACTGGGAGCCCGGTGTACAACGAGGGCAATTACGCACGAGTCGTATGATTATGCCCATTTCATTCGAGATTCAATAATCTACCCGGTAATGTAGGCAGCAAAAATCCGTCTACCTTTGCCGCCGATGGACAAGACCAAAAATCCTTGGACAGTAATTTCAAGCAAACCGATCTATGATAATCCGTGGATTAGATTAGATGAATTTGATGTGCTCAATCCAGCCGGAGGCAAAGGAATTTACGGTAGAGTACATTTTAAAAACCTTGCGCTGGGCATTATCCCAATAGACGATCAATGCAATACCTGGCTTGTAGGTCAGTATCGTTTCCCGCTCGAAGCATACTCATGGGAGATACCTATGGGTGGTGGACCTATCGGAATAGACAAACTGACCTCTGCTCAGAGGGAGCTCAAGGAGGAAACAGGGCTGATAGCCTCGAAGTGGACGGAGATACTGCGTATTCATACTTCCAATTCTGTGACTGATGAAGAAGGGTTTGTGTACCTCGCTGAGGGATTAACTCAGTCGGAGACTGAGTTTGAAGAGACGGAGCAATTGGAACTCAAAAAACTCCCCCTAAAGGCTGCTGTAGAAATGGCGATGAATGGAGAGATCACAGACAGTCTCAGCTTGGCGGGTTTGCTGAAAGTGGCCAGACTTCTCAACTGCTGATTTTCTCCAAGATGACCTACAAAGAGCATTTCCTACAGAACATCTCGCTGGCTTATCCAGTGATGCTGAGCCAACTTGGCCATGTAGTGGTAGGTGTTGCTGATAGTATCATGGTAGGCCAGTTGGGCACTGAGGAGCTTGCGGCGGTTTCACTCGGGGGTGCGCCATTCTACGTAGTTATGCTTTTCGGGATTGGGGTTTCCTATGCCCTGACACCTCTTGTGGCAGCCTCGGATGGTCAAAACCAGCAATCAGGTATTCGAAGTTTACTCAAACATGCGGTCATTCTTGATGCCGTTTTTGGTGTGCTTTTGTTTCTACTGCTCTATTTCGGAGGCCCGTTGCTTAGCTATTTTGATCAGGAACCTGTGGTGGTTGATCTTGCCTTGCCTTACCTCAATATCATCGCCGGATCGTTGATCCCTGTCATGATATTTCAGGCCTTCCGACAGTTCGCTGAAGGCTTGTCCTATACCAAGCAGGCCATGTACATCAGCATCAGCGCCAATGTGGTCAACATCGTATTAAACTATTTTTTAATCTATGGGATCTGGATTTTCCCAGAGTTGGGAATGAATGGCGCAGGATGGTCAACCTTGATAAGTCGTGTGTTAATGGTCATCGTGATGATCTGGTTTGTTTTCAGGTTCAAGGATTTTAAACCCTATGTCACAGGCTTCAACCTGTCGAACTACGAATGGAAGATTTGGAAAAAACTGCTCAAAATCGGTATTCCATCAGGACTTCAGTTTGTCTTTGAGGTTGGGGCCTTTGCCATGGCAGCTATTATGGTGGGCTGGCTGGGAGCAGTACCTTTGGCAGCCCATCAGATCGCTCTCAACCTATCGGGAATAACGTATATGACGGCTTCCGGCATATCTGCAGCAGCTACCATTCGTGTAGGTAATCAACTAGGCAAGAATGATATTAGCACGCTGCGTAGGGCGGGATTTACCTGTACCATAATGGCGGCAGGTTTTATGGCGATTTGTGGATTGGTATTCATATTGGGCAAGACACTCCTTCCAAGCTACTATGTAGATGATGTTGCAGTAATTGCTTTGTCTGCTGACTTGCTGATAGTGGCGGCTTTTTTCCAGATATCAGATGGTATCCAGGTAGTTGGGCTCGGATCACTTAGAGGACTGGCAGATGTCAAGATCCCTACGATCGTCACCATGGTAGCGTATTGGTTCATTGCTATTCCGGTAGGGTATGTCCTTGGTATCACTTTGGACATGGGTTCTATTGGCATCTGGATAGGGCTCCTCATTGGTTTGACCCTCGCCGCAATCGCTCATTTATGGAGGTTCCAAAACCTTACACGTCGGTTATTACACAGATGATCTGAGAAGTAGATTACTTAACAGTGAAAGTCTTCTCATCGATCCCTACACCCTTCATAGTAAGTGACTTCCAGCCTTTCGGTAATTTTGGCTGAGCAATCTGCTCAATGCCCTTATCCGTGATCTCCAAGCCTCCAAAGCCTCCTAGCACACTCAACAACATACCGCCGGCCCCTGTGGCAAAGTAGGGGTTGGTACCTCCGGCAGTTTCCGACATTACACCGAACGGAGGTACTTCGTTAGGTTCATATCCCTTTTTGTAGAGGGCATAAGCTGCGTCAGCTTCATCCTTTCTGGCGTGAATGGCCGCTAGTGTAGCCACACCCATTGCAGGGCCCTTAGGTGACATCTTAGCCTCATAGTATTCAAGATCTTTGTCTATTTGAGTCTGGTCCTTGTAGTACCCAAGGGGAAAAGTCAAAAGATTAACATCAGCTTGCTTGATCATTTCACCAGTGTAGGTGGCATTCTCTTGTGTGGTGCCATCCGGGAAGGTCATCATAGGTATATTCTCAGCCACATGCGCCCAGTCTGGATTTGGAGCTATGCCCAAAATGCTGGCTGCCTCCGTAGCATAGGCCAGAACCAATTTTGCCATACCGTTAGTATAGGCGTTGTTATCAATATTCTCCTGCCATTCATTAGCGCCAATGACGTTCTTAATGTCGTATTGTCCGGGCCCGTTGCGCTCGACGCGACTCGCCCAGAAGTCAGCCACCTCTTTGAGCATGGGGTAGCCCCGATCTCTCAGCCACTCTTTATCTCCGGTGACTTGATAGTATTTCCAATAAGCCCAGCCGACATCACCGGTAATGTGATGCTGAAAAGGTCCGGTAAGTGCCCAGACAGGTGTGGCCTCCTGACCAGTATCCGCAGACTCCCAGGGGAACATCGCTCCCTTGTACCCATGCGCAAAAGCATTGTACTTGGCGTACTCGAGCCTTTCCCAGCGATACTCCAGCAGTGATTTGGCTATGCCAGGCTGAAGCATCAGTAGAGGGGGATACATCCATAGCTCGGTATCCCAAAAGACATGACCATTATAGCCTAACCCGGAAAGACCCATAGGGCTCATGCTGTAAGCAGTGCCTTCTCTTGAGAAGGAGTAAAGGTGATACAGAAAAGATCGGATATCTCTCTGGTCTTCATCATTGCCTTCGATGATGATGTCACTTTTCCAAAGATCGGCCCAAGCAGCTTTGTGTCTTGAAAGGAGCCTGTCTCGACCTTCCATCGCCGCAAAGAGGGTCAGGCGCTCTGCTTCGTTGTGAGCATCCTCGACATCAGCGGTGGAGATGATGGAGCCCACTACCGTGAATTCAAGTGTCTCGCCTTTCTTCAGAGACTTCCTGAATCTAGTGAGGTGCATGTTGTAATCCAGATCCTCGTGCTCCAGGTCACCGATGAAGGCTTCACTTCTCTCAATGTAACTGATAGAGGCGGCCACTGTGTGCTTTCCGGTAGGGCTCTCACCCACTGACGTCAACAGTGGTATTCTAGGGATGTGTCCATTCTCCTCGGGCACCTGGGAGATCACAAATGAGAAGAAGTTGCGTACGTCTTTGAGATGATCGGGAGACTGTATCTGATTGATGGGAGTAAGGTCGATATTATCAAGTGCAGTAAACTTGAGGTCGATGAGCGCGCTATAGGGCAACTGTCTTAGCGCCATTAGTTTGTAGCTTACTTTGACCTTGTCTTTGATCTCAAAGGTGGTGGTGAGAATTGCTTCCTTCATGTCCAGCACTTGCTCGAAATTGACTATGTCCGAATCAGCAAGTCGCACTTCATCGACGATAAGGTCCATGTTGACAAAATTGAAACCCTTCAGGATGTTGGAGACCCTGCCTCGACCGTAGAGGTCATAGGCTCCATTGAGTACCACATCCTGCACCTGCATAGGCTGAGGGGAGCTGACTAAGCCTATCCTACCGTTAGCTGCGGTAATGCCGAAATAGTTAGATGGATCAATATTAGTCGCCTTGATCTCCCAAGTGGACTGAGCCATCAAGTAAGTTGATGTAGTGAAACTTAAAATAATTCCAAAAATTACCTTTAAAATGCTATTCATAATTATTCTTTTCTGTACATTCGAGTAGTTAAACTTAACCAAAAGGAATACGGAATATGTCAATAGTGCCTCCTTTTGGTCATTCAACAACCGGCGTTTATTTAATAACAAAGCGCCTATGAAAATCAGTCAAAAGTTAAAGTTGAAGCGTGATATAGGCTTCTTCATGCAGATCGTAATATTGGTCGTTATCATTCTTATCAGCCAGTGGCTACAATAATTCGATTGTGGCTTATGCCTTTCGTAGCAATGTGTAGGTAACGATTCCCGATAGGGCTTCAATGGCCGACACGCCAATAAGTATGTAGGGACCCCCATATATCCATACAAGAATGATCACCACTGCAAGCTGCGCAATACGTATAGGAATAGTGCCCTTGTAAAAATCAATGTTGTTGTCTCTGGCGGCTTTGATATAGTAGTAGCCGAGAGCAGCAAGTGCCAGTCCAAGTAGCTGCATCCATATATTGGGTGTTGCCTCGATCATTAGCAGCTGTAGCAGAATGCCAGGCATAAGAAGCAGTGCTAGCCCGGTGACCAGGATATAAACGCCGAAGAAGAATACTGACTTAGAGGCCTTGTCCATCTTTTTTATTGGAAAGATATACCTCTCGGCCAAGCCTGGCAAAACACGAGGGCATTAGACTATTCATTATTAGTCTCCTCTTGTTGATCCAGCTCATCCAGCAGTTTCCTGAGCTTCTTGTATGTGCGACCGTACATCAACTCAACCATGAAATAGGCGAGCCCGAAGGACAAAATTACAGCCGCCAATATTATTCCAATACCTCCGGGCGAGGTGTATTTATCCCAATTGACTTCATCTCCTGATGCCAGCCAAAAACCGAAACCCATAGAGAGTGGCATTATGAAAAGCAGGCCTATGTAATAGCGCTGAATGAATGACTTCATTTTGGAGGTCAGTATTTTCAAAAACTCATGAACATCGGTAGTTGGTTGCAATCGCCATAGCTCCTTGTACAATTGGTAGTAGTAGAAAATCAGAATTAGGAAAAGAGCGGCCGATAACAATGCAGAAAGCCATTTCTGTGCAATCAGCAAGCCAGCTGTCACAATGATCGAGACACTGATGTTCAGAGCATTCTCAAGTCGCGCATTCTTCTGAAGCTTTTCTAAAAACCCTTCTGATTTTCGCACACGAATGTTGTTGATTTCCTCATCCTGGAGATCAGCTTTTTCATTTGGCTGGTTTTTCCACACCTCTTCTATATTAATCTTGCCCATCGATGATTGCTTTGAGTTGTGATTTGATTCTATTGATTTTTGCGCCGATGTTGGTCACGCTCATACCGAGAATTTCCGCCATTTCTTTATAGCTCTTTTCTTCCAGATACAAGAGGATGATGGCTCTATCGATTTCCTTGAGTTGTCTGATGGATCGATACAGGAGATCGACTTGCTCCTTTTTTGTATCATCAAATCCCACAGGCTCAAAGTGAATTTGATCCAGCGCTACCGTGGTGACCTTTCGCTTTTGTTTCTTGAAATGGGTCAGACAGACATTGAGTGCCACCCGGTAGACCCAGGTGGAGACCTTCGACTGATGGTTGAAATTCTCATAAGACCTCCAAAGCTGAAGGGCGACCTCCTGAAAATAGTCCTGAAAGTCATCCTCATTGTCGGTGTAGGCACGACAAATCTTGGTGATGATCCCCGTCTGATCTTTGATGAATGTCTTGAAGAATTCCTCTGAACTCATTCGATAGTTGGTGTTTACTTCACCATTAGTCTAGGGCAGGAGAGGTTTATTACACTACCGTGAATATTTGTCGTTTCATTCTTCCGTACACTCTAGCAGAAGATACAACTCAGCCTTCAAAACCTATTTTTTTGTGTGAGCCGTCACAATAGGGCTTGTTGGATGAAGCGCCACAGCGACAGAATGCCGTAACGTTGCTTTGTGTAGCGCGTGTTCCGTCCGGCTGCTTCACCGTAATATTGCCATAGACCATGAGAGGGCCATTTTTGGTCACCTCAACTATTTGCTCTTGATGGATAGTCTCATTGCTTTTCCCTTCAGCATTCATGTAGGTAGTCAATGCTCCGGACGGGCAATTACTCACTTGCTTAATGATCTCTCTTGTAGTGGCTCCATCAGTATTTACCCATGGCCGGGCGTTTGGATCAAATACACCCGGCAGCCCTTTCCTGCAATTTTCAGAATGGATACATTTTTCCGCCTGCCAGACTACTGTGACTTCTCCATTGGTGTATTCTTTTGTCTTACTCATGTTGATGAAGTTAGTGAATTGGCTGTGAGGGTGCAAATAAGCTGAACTGGTAAGATAGTGGTCTGACGAGTCTTCTACTTGTAATGTACTATTCCGGAATATTCTGCGACTCTTTTACTTTACTCGTCCGACCACTTCGAGAATCCAGTGACTTTCTTGGTCGTGTCATAAGCAACTCAATTCTGTGGCAAACGAATCCAGGACAACTCTTGATTCATCCGTTTGTGCCTCCAGTAGTTTCTTAGCCAAATCTCTGGCGATCTCCAATGTTTCTGCAATTGTCCTTCCCTGAGCAACTAATCCTTGCACGACATCTGAAGTGGCCAAATAATAACCCTCTGGCAACTTTTCTATATGGAGATTGATTTTATGTTCCATAATATAAAAATACTAAACTGTTGGCTAGAACGACAATCACCCCAATATTAATTCATTTGGCGAAACCCATAAGTCGACAGACACCATCCTTATGGAAATGGTAGAGAGTGAATTATATCCCCCAAATACTTCTCCCGATCCTGCTCCTGTACAAGTGATTGGTACTCTGTATGCTCCATGAGATAGGCCCGCACAAATGGACAGAGCGGAACTGCTTTCCAGCCCTTGTTTTGACAAATGGTCAAGGCTTCTTCTACCAGCATTTCACCGATCTTATTGCCACGAAGTGATTCGGGTACGATGGTGTGGTTCATATAAATCACATCGCCTTTCTTATTACACTCAATGTAGGCGCGCTCACCATAGACAAAAAGCTCGAAACAGGTATTCTCCTCATTAAATTCAGTCATGCTCTCCACGGATCTTAGAGTACGTCCCTCAGGCTTTCATTCTTGTCAAAGACCGATTTGGCAAAAGGACACAAAGGGATAATCGATATCTTCTTGAGTCTCGCAAAAACGACTGCCTGTTCGACTAACTTCTTGCCGGCACCAGTGCCACGGAGTTCTTCGGACACCTCTGTATGATCTATGATGATCCTGTCCGCTCCTGCCCAAGTATAGGTCATTTCAGCTTTCTTGTCCATGGGCTCGCCTATATAAAAGCTACCCTTGGATCCATTATCTTCTTGCTTTACATCCATATTTCTCTAAATTCAGGCTTTTAACTTCTTAAGCGATCGAACCTCAAAATAGTTCAGAACAAGATCAGTCCAAAACCCCCGATTGGCTGAAGGATATTCAGCTCAAGAGCTGGGAGCCGGAGATATTAATCTCAGGAATAGTCCTGTTTGGCTTGCTTCAGGTGCCCGATCTACTTGACCAGCTGCTGCTATTCGTCAAAAAGGAAGTCACTGGCCGGTACACCGATATAGACAATTTCATTTCTATCATGAAAATCAGTGTATTCTGGCTCATCGTGGGTCTCATTTTTCATTTAGTAACCCGTGGAATATGGATTGGCTTGGTGGGACTCAGTTTTGTACTGCCTGATGGTATAAACAAAGATCGCCTCCGGTATGCCAGAGAGTTTAACTCGGAAGTAGATGATATCCCTGATCTCAATCGATTGATCATCAAATGGGAGAAAATATGCAGTAGTATATTTTCGATCTCCTTTTTGCTGTTCATGACCATCTTTGGAGCGTACGCCTTTCTGTTTGTATTTCTTGTTGTACCATTTTTTTTGATTGATATTTTCGATCCAAACGGTAAACTGGAAGTAATCTGGGATATCTACTCCATGCTGGTGATCGGTGTATCATTAGTTGCTTTGATTGATTTCTTAACCTTTGGCCTGGTTAAGAAAATACCCATTCTGAGCTACATATATTTTCCAGTTACTCGGATAGTAAGGATATTTTCCCTGTCTTCATTGTACCGCCCCATTTACTACACATGGGCCTCACATATCAACCGCTGGGTTTTCATTTCGGGCATGGTACTTTTCCTTTTAGCCAATTATGTGCTTGCTGATCGATTTTTCAATGGTGATCGGGTAGACTATGAAAACTCGAATATTACCATGTATCATGAAACTATGGGGCAGGGGGCATACAGTGGCTATTACCAGGATAGTTTCTCCACCTTTTATTCGATGAGAGCACAGATTCCCTCTGATATCATTGTGGGAGACGTATTAAGAGTGTTCTTACCTCTTTCTCCCGATTATGAGGAGATTGTCAAAAAGAATTGCGGCTATGGTGAAAGGATCCAGAAGGGACAGTTTAAACCTCAGGCTGCACTCGAATGCCATCAGGAAGCTTACCTGCTGAGCATCAACGATTCGACTATTGAGAGTAGAGATTTTAGGTTTAACTTCCAGCAATCGACCCAACAGAAAGGTCTACTTACATGGATAGACATATCAACTATCCCCAAAGGCCTGAATGATTTGCGCGTCGATCTGATACTTGAAAATGATACACTTCGATGGGCACAAGTGCCCTTTTACAAAACAAAAATGCCATGAAAAACAAGTCTCTTATCCCCAGTATTCTGATGGTCGCCATTGGAGCTTTCATACTCTATTGGGCGTCTACGCATTCGCCAAAAGCAGGCATTGGTAAAATGGTGCAGAATGAGCTGTCAGGCTCATATACCATGAGTGAGCCTTGGTTCTATGCCTCTCTCGTGCTTGGTACTGTGATAGCGGTAGTCGGGCTTATGCGCACCTTCAAGGCGCTCAAGTAGACCTTATCAGAAAGTATAGACGTAGTTGCTGCGCTTGTACGCTTCTGTGAATCCTAATTTCTTTAGGTTGGTGTTGGCGGCATTGGGTCCGCCATCGGCCATATGAGCGGTCTCTGTTGTGATCCACTGGCAGCCCAGGTCTGTGGCATCCTGAATTTTGCGATGCAGCAGCGCAAGGTGTATCCCCATATTCCGATAGGGGGCAAGGGTACCGCCTATCTTCAGCGTCGCTACCTGCTTTGACAGATAGGTTGATCCACCGGCGACCGGTTTTCCATCTATCCAGGCGATGTAATGCAAAAAACCTTCTTTGTGAATACTGTTGATCAGGGCTGGCCTGAGTAGGTCCGGCCACTGCAAAGCTTCCAGTATGATGTCTGCATATAGATCTTCCTGACCTTCCTGGACACGGGTGATTTCTGCGGGAGAATCAGTTGTTTCCAAATAATTATCTGCCCGGTATATCAACTTGGCCCAATCGCTCTCATATACAAACTTTCGGCGCTTTAAGAGTAGATCGGTATTGTCAGGAATGGCAAACGGACTCAACTGAACCATAAACCTTTTTACACCGACCTTCCGATAGTGACTGATAAGATCGTCGATATTGCTCACTAGCACCATCGAACTCATACCAAGACCAACCACCCGATTGAACAATAGTAAGTCTACCTCTGGAGAACTGGCGACCAGCATATCTCTGAACTGAGCCATATCATTGTCCTGGCTCAAGCCATCATAAAAATGCTTCCATGACTGTGCCTCAGCGACTTCCATGTCGCGTTGTAGTCTTCGGGTTAATTGTACTTGATGGGATGCTGATCGGGTGTAATAGGGTGGTGTCATGGTAATACTTACAGACTTGAATAACGCCCTAATGACCAAAAGGTTAAGCTTTATTTTGAGATAGTTATTGTCTCCTCGAGCCGGAGGCACTCTTCATTTTTGGCTTGACCCAAAAACGTGGCGAAAAAGTCAAAGGATTGTGAAAAACCGATTTCTGGTAAGTGGAAAACCAGCCCTACCGGAACAAAAAATCTACTGACATGGTAACCCTTGACATGAAGGGCTGTCCTTAGCTCAACACAACCCTGCTACCACCGCAGGCATTTTTAGAACTAAAACTCAAACACAAGGACATGAAACGATTACTTTTTTGGGGGCTATCTATTTTCCCCATGTTGCTATCCGCGCAGCAGCTCGAGCAAACGATCAAGGGTAAAATCATCGATGCGCAATCCGGCTCACCGGTGATCGGTGCGACGATCGCGGTGCTGACTACAGACCCGCTCAAGGGCGCGGCTACCGACATGGAAGGCTACTTTAAAATCACCAACGTGCCTGTAGGCCGGCATACCCTGAGGCTATCTTCTATTGGCTATGATGATAAAATTGTCCCCGAGTTGTTAGTAGGTAGCGGCAAGGAGGTCGTTCTTGACGCTACCCTTACTGAGTCGTTTACGATCATGGACGAGGTGGTGGTCTCGGCGGCTGAGCAGAATAAAGGTCTGGTGCTCAACGAGATGGCCAGCGTCAGCGCGATTTCTTTTAGTGTGGAAGAGACCAGTCGCTATGCTGCCACTTTCGACGATCCGGCAAGGGCGGCACTGTCGCTTCCGGGTGTACAGGGTGGGGGAGACGATGTGCTCAATGAGATCGTCATTCGTGGTAACTCCCCCAGAGGCCTACTGTGGAGGATAGAGGGAGTGGAAGTCTTCAATCCCAATCACTTCGCAGAAGTCGGCTCATCTGCCGGTGGCATCAGCATGCTCAGCAACAACATGATGAACAGGTCGGACTTTTACACCGGAGCGTTTCCTGCTGAGTATGGCAATGCACTCTCGGGTGTCTTTGATATCAACCTGCGTCAGGGCAACTACGACAAAGGTGAGTATGCCTTCCAGGCGGGGCTGCTGGGTGTCGCTGCTTCAGCAGAAGGCCCTTTCAAGCAGGGCTCCAAGTCATCGTACCTTCTCAATTACCGTTACTCGACACTGGCGCTGTTTGATGATGTTGGCGTAGAGATCCTTGGTGAGCAGGAGGACCTTGTCTTCCAGGATCTCAGTTTCAAGATGCACTTTCCTACCAGAAATGCCGGCAGTTTCTCTGTCTGGGGACTGGGTGGAGCTAATCACGACATCTACTATGCCGACCAGGAGGTTGGGGAGTTTGTCAATGATGATTTCCGAACGAAAATGGGGGTGTATGGCATCAACCACGTGATGTACTTCAACCCCGACACTTATCTTAAAACTACGCTATCGCAATCTGTCTCCACTAACAAGTACATCAGCGACTCACTGGGTACGAAAGAATATAACCGCGAGTCATTTGATAACAATGCCACTCGCTTGCAGTTCCTATTCAACAAAAAAATGAATAGCCGCAATACATTTCGCGCGGGTGTGATTGGAAGCAGATTGGGGTACAATCTGTTCTCTGAGTTCAACTTCAGAGACGAGTTTATCACCGAGGTTGACGATGATGGCACTACATATTTTGTGCAGGGCTATGGTCAATGGCAGCACAGGCTATCAGAGGCTGTGGTCATCAACGCAGGCCTTCACTACTCCCAACTGCTGCTCAACAACAACTACTCCATAGAGCCGCGCATAGGGTTGAAGTGGGAGGTTGACCCCACCTCCTCGATCAACTTTGGGCTGGGTATCCACAGCCGTCTGGAGTCCATCACCAACTATCTGACGCAGGACTCTCTCGGTCGCCAAAACAATAAGGACCTTGACCTGACCAAAGCACAGCATGTCGTCTTAGGTTATGAGAAGATGGTAAAGCCTGGGGTTCGATTCAAAGCAGAAGCTTACTATCAGCACCTCTACGATGTACCTGTCTGGCCAAGCACGGCTGAGACTGACTTCCAGCGCACCTTCAGCGCCATCAACAGCAAGGATGGCTTTACCTCTTTCGATCTGGTCAATGACGGTACGGGCGACAACTACGGTATTGAGCTATCGCTTGAGAGATTTATGAGCAATGGCTTGTATTACTTGCTCACCACATCGCTCTACCAGTCAGAATATACTCCACAGGACGGCAACACCTACGATACGCGCTTCAATGGCAACTTTATCTTCAATGCCTTAGCAGGAAAAGAGTGGCGCGTCGGTCGCAAGAAGACCAACTTCATCTCAGTGAACGGTCGCATGATCTGGAGCGGTGGCAATCGCACCCACCCCATCGACCTGGAGAAGTCGCGTGAGCTGGGCTACACTTTCTATGACTTCAGCCAGCCCTACGGCTACAAGCTACCCAACTACTGGCGCATGGACCTTGGAGTCAGCTACCGCAAAAATAAGGGCAACCACTCCTCTATCATCGCGATCAATGTGCAGAACGTGACCGGTAAGCTCAACTACTATGACCACTATTACAGCAGCTCTCAGGATGCTGTTATGCTGGAGGAACAGCTAGGCATGTTTCCCAACCTGAGCTACAGGGTGGAGTTTTAAAATATTGGTTGGTGATTGTGAAGCCCGGCTGAGGTGGTCGGGCTTTTTTCTAGTTGATGGCCAGCTTAAGTGGTCGTTAATGTCGCCAACACCTATTTCTTATAAACAGAAACCCCTTCCTTAATTGTTTCTAAGACCAGAATGTCCTTAATGTTTTCTTCAGCAACCACTAACGGATTTTTATCCAAAATCACCAGGTCTGCTAGTTTATCGACTTCTAAGGTGCCTTTAGTATCCTCTTCAAAATGTTGATAAGCAGACCAATCGGTTATTGCCTTTAGTGCCTCATAAGCCGATATTTTTTCATCGGCTCCAATTACCTCACCCGAGCGGGATTTGCGTTCAACTGAAATACCGACCATCCGCATTAAGTTCGGTAAAGCAACCGGAGCATCTGTATGAATGGTAAGCTTTAAGCCCTTATCAAGGGCTGTTCTGGTAGGGCTGATTTTGTTGCCCAGGCTATCGCCAATAATTTGCTTGTGCCAATCCCCCCAGTAGTAGGTGTGCAATGGAAATAATGAGGCAACTACGTTCAATTCTTTAAACGAATCCAGTTGATCTTCACGAACGTACTGACCATGAATCAATACGTCTCGTCTGCCCTCATTGCCATACTTTTCAACCACCGTTTTCATCGCTCTGATCATCTGATCCATGGCAGCATCTCCGTTAGCATGGGTTAGAATTTGCCAATCATTTTCAAAGGCTTTCTCATAAATGGAAATCAACGTGCTGTCGTTGGGAATAGCTGGATACCCGTTGTAGTCATTTTTTGCACCATCTGGTGGGATCAAATACGGTTGTGTGCGCCATGCTGTTCTACCCTGAGGGGAGCCGTCGAGTGTCACCTTCATGCCCCCAATGCGATAGTGATTGTCATACGTGCTACTGTTCCATTTGGAGTCCATGTATTTGTCTAAGAACATATAATCTATGTAGCTGACTACATCCAACTTTAGTCTTTCTGATTCTGCTTTACCTACAAGTTGTACATGGTTTTCCATGGTGCGGCCTTCCTGGGCCGTGGTATAGCCATAAGATAGCGCCATGTCCTGACCAGCGTCAAAGAACAGGTCAGCCGCTTCTAAGGAGATCGAGGTTAACGCTTTTGTGAAGTGTGGAATGGCTGCCAATTCTTCAAGCACGCCATTTGGCTCATTGTTATTTTCTCTTCGGATAAGGCCACCTTCAGGATCTTTAGTATTGGCGCCAATGTCCAACAGTTCGAGACCTTTTGAATTGACTACCGCAAAATGGCCGGAAATATGAACAATCATCACTGGAAACGCTGTGGAGACCTGGTCCAAATCGTATTTTGTGGGAAACCTTGCTTCCTCCAAAACCGAATCGTCAAAACCCATTCCAAAAATCCAACCAGTTAAAGCTCTGTTTTCTGGTGTATTCCATTCCTTGAGTATATTAATCAGTGTTGGAATATTCTTAGCTCCGGCATCTGGTGGAGGCAATATTTGTGCCCCAATCGCTTGTATAGAAAAAAAGGAAAAATGGGCATGACCGTCGATGAAGCCGGGTAGCATGGTTTTTCCTTCCAGGTCGATCATTTTGTGACCATTTCCCGCATATTTCATTGCCTCACTTGAAGAACCTACAAATTCGATTTTTCTATTTTTTACCACAATGGCCTCCACATATTCAGGTGAATCGCCCACCATTGTGATGATATCTCCACCGCTATATACTGTTGCGAAATCATGCTGATCACGCACAGTATTCTGGTTACAGGAGATAAAAATTGAGATTAGAAAAACGAGCGAGATGAATCTTAGACAGTTCATGGATTTAATTGTTGCTAGCGCCCAACTAAAATGAGTATGCGGCCAAGTGGCTAGAAGTACTACAGTTTCTGTTTCGCATTCTCCTATCCAAGTGCTTAGTTCGTATATTCATTTTAGTGTTTGTTAGCAAACGGATTTAAAATGCAAAACCATCAATTTCGATCATTTTCGACGTTACTTCTCTCAGCACACCATCATATCCATCCAATAAATCTTCAATACTACTTCTATACGTTGGATCTAAAACAAGCATTTTTTCAATTAGATCTTTAATTAATTCCCCATGTTGTCCTCTAATCGAATTAATATCTTCTAATTCAACATCATCTAATCGGTCATTACATTTTTTCAATGGATTCCTTCGTGTAAACATTTCAGCAGTAACCAAACCCAATTGAAAAATATCTGAATTGGTAGTTAGGGAGGACTCTTTCTTTGCATACTTTACTAAATCTGGAGTTCTGTAAAATTTCGGCATGCCTGGGCCATCACTTTGTTTGAAAAAGTTACCGTCATCGTCTTTATTCTCCTCAACTAAATCCCTCATTAATCCAAAGTCTCCAAGAACACAACTGTAGCCTTTTAAAAAAATATTCTGAGGCTTAATATCACGATGAACAATTTTCGGATCAATACTCTTCAAATATTGTAATGCCGATAATAATTGCAGGACGTATATAAGTTTTTCGGACATTCCTAATTTGGAATTTCGCAATCGGTAATCAAGGCGATCCGGGAAATAATCCATAATTACAAAAGGGATATTCACTGAATCAGCGGTATAATAATATTCACCTTCCGAATACATTTTCATGATTGCCGGATGATTGGTTTTAATTAGGAATTCTGTCTCCTTTTTGTATTGGTTTAATCTATCTACATCATCACTTTTAAGAAAGAACTTAATTGCAAAAAGTACCCCTTGAAATTCTCCTTGAGTTGCCATAGCCAAATAGACTTGGCAGTTTCCTCCAGCACCTAAAAATTGAATTATGCGATACCTATCGCCATTATTAGACGTAACCCTTGTTCCGGTATTTATGATTTGACGAGTCATAACTCAACTTTCCAAGTTTGAACCGCGATTTCAGAAAGCTTATCAACGCGATTGGCAAAGGATTCTATGTTCCATTCCTGATAATCAGAAATTTCTCTTGTAGTCCAAAATGAGCTTTGAGCATATTCAGATTTTACGGCATCAAATCCTGAATCCTTCAATCTGATGTTGATAAATGAATCAATAAGAATTTGATTGAAAAGTGAGTCGGTTTTGTCCAACAGGTCTTCCGAAAACGGAGTTGAAGTGTCATAATTCAATTCCAAACCTGCTTTAGGTAGGATATATGAGATACTAACGTTAGATCTTGAACCCAAAATGCTATCGATATTTTCCCATATTTCGGAATATGTTCGATTTTGTTCTGCAAACTCTAGAGTGCTTAAGAAGTAAATTGACTTCTTTTTATTCGTTTCTTTATATGATTTGAAGTCTTGATAGAATTCGTCATTTGAGGGAAGTATTTCACTGATTTGAGCATAGATATTTGGAATATCTACTGAACCCATATCTGATATTGATTTAGCGACTTTTGCACACGTTTTTTCCAAGATCCCTTGCCGTTTTCGACCTATTGTTTGAAACCTGACCGTCAATACAAGAAGTAGCCAAAGAATCTTTTCTAACACATCGTTATCAATGCTATCATCGCTAATACAGGCATATAAAATAGGACGAGTCTGTTTGCTTTTTAGAAGCCTAAGAGACGACAATAAATGTCTGCAATATGGAGAGTATTGATTCCAGAATTCGTGTTTGGGCTCTTCAATAGCTGAGTAAATCTCAGATCCATGTTTTAGCTTGGAAGCTAGCTCCAGAACTTCACCTTGACTTTGAAATTTGGCTTTTAGACTAGGGTATAATCTTGATTTTTGGATCAGGCCATAATTGCCCATCCAAAATATTCTTAAAAAATCATCAGCTTGACTATCACCGATATTTGATCGCATTTGAACCCAATAATCGTCTACATTGGAATGTTCTTGCGTGTCCGAATTTCCGTAGATATAATTCTTGACAAGATCCAGAGCAGAGAGATCTTGACCTCTTGTGTTTAATGTTTCGAAAACTACATAAGCGTCCGATTCATCACTTACTTCTATTGAAACAATTTTAACTTTTGATTCAAGGTAGGAAGTAAGTCGGTAAAGTTTGTGGATTTGGTCTTCAACGCCAATGCCTGATGTACTCCATTCCTTTATACTTTCCCTGCAAGTCTGAACAGCTTTTATCAAAAGAATATTTGATCGACTATACTTATTTCGAATTTCGAAGTCCTTCAAATCATCATCAGTACATTCATCTACTACAATTGCGCTGTAGACAATTCTATTTTCAGAATTGAGCAGAAGTCTTGCAGAATATTCTCCACCGAAATTTCTTACACCTAGAAACTCTCTTTCTATTTGTTCAGCATCAATTTCATTTCCTGAGTTCTTGAGAATCCATCGAATTGCAGAGTACACAATGCTAGCTGTCGTTAGTCTTTGTTGTCCGTCTAAAATCCCCCAGTTACCCTCATTTGGCTGAGTTATTACAACTGAC
Organism: Cyclobacteriaceae bacterium; assembly: GCA_965229505.1. Classification (GTDB taxonomy): domain Bacteria; phylum Bacteroidota; class Bacteroidia; order Cytophagales; family Cyclobacteriaceae; genus UBA6059. The sequence goes on along the minus strand of OZ245881.1, from coordinate 965,915 downwards.
CCTAAGAAGTAGCTGGAATAATTCTCATCTACTGCAATGAAGATGTCTTCTAAAAATTGATTAACCTCTGAACTGCCCCAAGAATAATTTCTTTGATGAAGTGGAACTTCTAACCTTTTCTTTTGGGCCAAGAATTGTCCGATTCCGTAAGTGCTCGCATTGAATACAGTATTTTCCATGAATGAATAGTATTTACGGCTTATTTCATTGAGGTTTCAGTCATCTTATGTTTGCTAACAATAATGTAACGCGCACTTAGTGCCCGTTATTTACTTTATAAATTTTTGATCGCTTAATTTCTAATCTCCTGATTTTCATTGACATATCCGATAGTAAACGTTTGTAATTACCTGCCTGCTCGCTGGCGCTGAAGGGAAAGTGTCCGGCAAGGCAGGATTGTTGTCGGGTATAACGCGCACTCTTTAATTAGTGGCAAGGTAGCTATTCACGGTAGCTCAAACAATACCTAGAAATGAGTATAAATCACTTCAAGCCAACTCGATGGTGTCCGGTCACAGTACAGAAATTGGAGGACTGCAGTATCATCCGTCAAGTGGGCCATGACCGAGATGAAGTTGCTTATCTGCTGGTTGAGATAGGCTTCAATCGTCAAAGGTCTACTGGACCTGCTTTTAGGGCGCACAAATAGCAAATGCGCTCTAGCTAGGTTACGCTAAACAGTTCTTCTTTCTTATTTCTCCCTTTCAGTTCTATCTCTCCTTTGGAGCTATATTGAAAATGTGTATGGGGTAATAATTCTTTAATGGCACCCGAGATCAGTAAGTCAGATTTTAATTCATTACAAAGACTTTGGATTCTAGCGGTCGTATTTAAAACATCCCCCGTAAATACAATTTCCTTTTTTAAGGCTCCAATTTCTCCAATAGTGACTTCACCGAAATGAATCCCTGCTTTGAACCCAATTTCAACGCCAAATTCATGGTATAAAGCGTCTTGTTGTTTATCGAGATGATCGCGTATATCAAAGAAGCACTTGATGCAGTTGGCCTGGTCGATCCCCTTACCAGGTTCCCATGAAATCACGATTTCATCTCCTATGTATTGGTAGACTTCACCTAATGAATTGATGATGGGGTCTGACATAATATTGTAATAGGTGTCCAGTAATTTGAAGTACTTTATATGGCCTAGTTTTTCGGCTATTGCAGTAGAAGATTTCATGTCCAGGAACATGAAAATCCGCTTTTCAATTTTGGGTTGGTGGTATTTCCCGGAAAAAAAATTTAATAACACATGATGTCCTAAGTTTTCACTGATAGCTGAATAGATCAAACAAACCACAAGCTTTACCGACAATTGAAATAAGGTGGTAAGGAAAGAGATACTTATTAGGAACCTACCCAATTTTTGCCAGGGATCAGCTTCTAGCAAACTGATGCCTGTTTCCAGCGTGGATGCCACAGGAAATAAGAGGACTATAATGAAAATTAAAAAGGTGAGGTAGATTAAGAATTTGTAAAAAAACTTGGCACTCAGTGATTGGTTTGAGAATCTCTTTTCTAAATAAACCACTTCCAACGCCCCTACAATAAGTCCAACCACAATATTCGCCAGGCTAGCAAAAATCAGCACTGGGAGGGTGAAGGAAATATCAGTATCTGGATTGAAGTTTTGGTTACGTGTTGCATCCAACACTGTGATATCAATTACCCATCCAATCAATAACCAGATAATAGCGTAGGGAGCAATCCTTGAAATGTTTCTTTTGGCTTTGGGGCTTATTTTCACGCTAGGTTGACAATGTTGGGATAAATGTAAGGAATGATAATTTAACGTCAGTTCGATATAAGAGCCTCAATTTTTATTCAAAAATGGCACGAATAGTCTCCTTTAGGGAGGAGCAAGAGGTGGGTCAATAATCCAAATGTCATTTTGAATCAAAATTGACATAAAGAGAAAATGATTTCTCAAAACCCACCGCATCGGCGGACCGCCCAGCCCCTCCAGGGATGGGATTGATGGCATTTTCTCTTTACTCTTACATCGATACTCAGGTTAATTTACTATCGCCAACAGCGTGTGTCGCGGACTAAATACAGCCAGGCTTTCTATTGCAGACAAAGAGGGTATAGCACAAAACTATCCTGACCGATGCTTCTCTTTTAAATGAGGTTAGATATTACTGTCAACATATGCTAGTTACTATTAATCCTACTTTGTCAACTTCGGCGGAAAGCCCCTGTTCGGTGTTGTCACCAACAGGTTTAAAGCTCAAAATTGCTGGTACAACACACAGCAACGGCTGAATTCACTAATTTGACAAAGTAGGGTTAACCTGAGTTCAGCTTTAAAAAACACTCCCAAATTGTCTTTTCGAGACCTAATATTTGGGTTTCAAACGCACAAATTCCAATGACGTATAGTTCCCCAATATTAGTCATCCTGAGGCTCTCGAAGGATTCTTTGCAGGGTTTCGCAACAAGTCTTCGAGAGCCTCAGACTGACAGCTATAAATACGTCATTGGTACGATAGGAGCCCGCCTGCCGGAGGGCAGGAAACCTTATTAATGCTCAAAACTGAAATAAGAATATATTTCTTTCCTCCTTTTTAAGAAGATATCTCCGCTACACTGCGATATGACAATTTGGGAGTGTTTTTTAAAGTTTGAGTAATCGAACTCAGGTTATTAAGCAATCACACGCTTTGGTAGTGTCTGGTAGGTCGAGGTGTTGACAATGACATTCAGAAATACTTATATCCGATTAAATAAAACGTCAAGTTTCCCACTTAGGCGGGCGGGATGAAAATTTAGCGAGGTGTGCGATGGCCTTGAGGGGGGAAGCATTAAATTTTCTTGACTTTTTTGCTTCGTTTTTGGGTCAAGCCAAAAATGAAGAGCCTGCCCGGCTCAAGGGCTTGAAGAGAAAGACAGGGGGTGTTTTTGAGAATCACAATAAATCAGCCAAAATTGAATGTATTGGATGTTTTTCAGCAGATCTAAGAATTAGTCGGATACCAGTAATTCAGAAATACACCTTGTACATCATGTTGGGAAAAAAACCGAATTGCGTGACATGGTCTACCCCTCCTGGAGCATTCTCGTTATAGAACTCAAATATTTTTCCCCCGGCATTGGTGAGGTCGTAGATGTTGAAGTAAAATTCATGTGCCACTTTGGGCTTGTTCCATCGGTAAGCCATCGACAAATCTATTTGGTACAAGTTATCCAATGAGGTATCATAGGCACGACCATAGTCATATATCCGATTACTTGCTGGATCTACAGCAAGTTGGCCATCTTCATCCCTTAGCAGCGGAATTATGTTTCTGCCCCCGCCAAAGAATATTTTCGTGTTTAAGGTGAACACCTGATTTCTTTTCTTTCCGAGATTCTCAAATTCTCGCCCCATAAGGATGTTGGCAATGTATCGGCCATTATATGCTGTGTTGCGCTCTACGCCTTCCAGAGATGTATATTTTGATTGGAAAATGGATCCATTAATCAGAAAGTAATAGTGATCACTGAAATACTTCTCTAGTGAGAATTCTATGCCGTAGTTTTTTCCCGTACCCTCGTTTGTCAGGTCAACATATTGATAATCCAGCCCCTCATTGATGGTCGCATAATAGCTGGTGTCGTTGTTGGCTACAGGCAAATTGTACAAATGCTGATAATACACTTCCAGTTTAGCGACCATGTCTTCACCAAATCTCTTTTGGTAGCCCAATGCATAGTGGTTGGCCTTGAGTAGCCCCAGATCATGATTGGGCTCAATGAAATCACCATTTGGCTGCTCCACTTTAGCGAAGTAATTATGAACACTTTCCATGGTGCTGTGCACGCCAAACCCTGCATGTATGGAACTTGATTTTCCAAAATGCCAAATGGCACTCAGCCTCGGCTCTAATGTACTTTTGTTGTTATAAAGCACATTCATATTATGAACTCCCGCAACCACAGTGACATTACTGGCGGGGCGGTATTTCCAGTTAATGAAATTGCGAAGCGTACTGATATTTTCATCAAACTGTGCAAGCGAAGTTAGGTTGTCGGATGTGTCATTCAGCTTTGACTGATCATAATCAAATCCTAGTAGGGCGTATTTAGAACCTACCTGAAGCTTGCTTCTGGCGTTGATCTTATTACTATAGGTGCTTGCGACACGGTAAGCGGTTCTCCGTATCCGGGAATCATAAAAAAGAGAACTGCTGACCAATGAATCTGTGATGGGCTGGTTGTCTTCATCCACCTTATACCTATTGGCAATGACTTCATCATCAATATGTTCGGTAGACATGGACAAAGTAGAGTGGATGCTGCTATGGTCATTGAGGTAGTAAGTATGGGCTAGTCCAAGATTCAACAACCCCGTTTCTGTTTCATAATCTTGAAGTAAATCCGCTGTAAGTGGATTGTTGCCTGGTATTGAATTTTCATCCAAATCCACTTGATCAAACCCACTCAAACCCCAAAGCCCAAATACGGAAAAGTCCCCAATGTTCTTTGTTGGCAATGCTAATTTGAAAGCGGCATCTTGATATCGGGGAATGCCGGTAACATCTACCAAACCAAGTTCTGAGATGAGAGAGACAGTGGAGTAGCGATAGTTTACCAGAAAAGAACCGTCATAGCCTTTCTTAAGTGGCCCTTCCAGTGTAACGTCTGTCCCCATGACACCCAATCCAAAAATGCCCTCAAACTTTTCATTGTTGCCAGCCCGGAGACGTACATCATATACGCCAGACAGCACATCTCCATATTCGGCTGAGAATGCACCAGTATAGAAGTCTGATTTTTCCAGAAGATTATTATTCAAGGCACTTATTCCACCATAACCAATCCCGTTTTGATTGGCAAAATGATTTGGATTGGTTATCTGAGCACCTTCCAACCTCCATTGGATATATTTTGGAGAGTTGCCTCGAACAATGATGTCGTTACTTCCATCTTGTGTAGTCGCTACACCTGCAAAGTTGGACATGATCCTTGTAGGATCATTGAAAGGGCCAGCGAAGCGGTTGGACTCTTCCGGGGAAATGGATCGGCCACTCACCAGTACCATATCGTTGACGGGCACGCCCTTTTCCATTTCCCCCATTATAACGATTTCTTCCATTTTAGTGATGGATTCCGTTAACTCAAGGTTGACTACCGTTTCCCTTGCAGACTGCACCAAAATATTTGGGACTATTTTGTTTTCATACCCTATATAGGACAGTTGCAGATTTACCCTACCGATCCCGACCTGTTCAATTCTGAAATTTCCATCAATATCAGAGGTGCCGCCAAGAGGCGGAGAGGTTTCCAGCACCAATACCGTTGCGCCGATCAAAGGCAGCTTGCTATCTGCATCAATGATACTGCCCCGAATGGTTTGCTGCAGTTCCTGCTTTTGACCATTGGGCTGAGCTCGCGGTGTAATGACCAGCGTATTCTCGATTTTCTTATAGGTCAATGGGCTGTTTTCTAGACTTTTCTCCAAAATCTCTTCCACCGAAGTGTTAGACAATGAAAAAGTAACACGTGGACACTTATCTATTTCTTCCTTGCTATATACAAACTGGAAATCGGATACTTTTTTGAGTCGGGTGATGATGGTCTCAACCGATTCGTTTTCGGCCTCAAAATCGGGGATTTGGCCAAAACTTTTCAAACTAACCATCAAACAGATGGTAGTCAATACAAACACATGTATGTTCAGGTTTTTCATAACTTTGCTTTGATTTAAGATTCGCGTCTTTTATTAAATTGTTGAGTGGGAGGTGTTAGCGCACTTCCCATTCGCGTTTAAAGGATAATAATTGTTCTTTCTTGCAATTCAAATTGCACGTTGGTGGTGAGTTCGAGCATTTCCAGAATCGTTGAAATGCGTTGGGTATTTTCTATTCGGGCAGTGAAGTGATAGTTCTTCGCTTGTTCATTTTTAAATTCATATTTGAAGTCGTACCACCGGGCGAGTCTTTTCATGACAGACTCCAGATCTTCATTTTCAAACTCGACCTTACCTTGCACCCAAGAGGTATAGAGGGCCGTATTTACCTGCCCTACTTCCAAAGTTGAACTCCCAATTGTAAAAATTCCTCGGTCCCCAGGTACAAGCAATTCCGTTTTCTGCTGTGCCAACAACTTCACACTTCCTTCCACCAATGTGGCAGAAGTTTGCATTTCGCTTGGATAGGCAGATACATTGAAAGTAGTACCCAATACGCGCACATCGAGATTTTCTGTATTGACCGTAAATGCTTTGATATTGTGAGCTACCTCAAAAAAGGCTTCTCCTTGCAGGTAAACATCTCTGGTGCTGTCGGTAAAAGCGACAGGAAATCTTAGTTTGGAATCGGCATTTAGGGTCACCTTGGTGCCATCGGCTAGTTTTATTTGATAGCGGCCACCACGCGGTGTGATTAACTCATTGTAGATAAGCGGTGAAACAGGTTCTTGTTCTTCCTGACTAGAGTTCTCAGTATTCCCTGAGTAGTCCAGCGACCCCTCATTTTTAATAATTTGTGATGATCCTTGTACGATTGTTTTTGGAACTGTTTGACTAGTAAGGTCAACAAGATCTCCTTCGGACAGCACAAGAGTCGCTTTTTGAACACCTGGCTCGATCACCTCATCGATATTGGCCAATGAATCAGTCGGCTGGCCCTTGTAATAGTAGTACAATGCACCTGCCAATAGGAGAGGCAGCAAAATGGAAGCGGCATATCGCAACCATTTTCCGGTATCCATTTTGACCACTTTTGTAGCAAAATGATCCTTCTCCAGTTTTTGCCAGACGGCTTCCTTGTCGAAAAGCTCATAAATCTCCAGCTTGTTTAGCAGTTCCTCATTGTCTTGGAGCCGCTCGATCAGCGCTAAATGATCAGGATTTTCCTCGATCCAATTTTGCAGTTCATTTGCACCTTCCAGCGAGATTTTTCCTGTGACCTTCTGGGCTATGAGTTCGGCAATATGAAAATTTCGATCCATGACTTTCTGACTGTTCCGATGCTAAAACAACCAGAGGTGAAAAGTGGGTGAAGTGGATTTCGCTTTTTTCTTATAAACTTAGTAAAACACCAGCCATCGCTCCTGAAAGCTTATCCTTGAGCTTGGCGTAAGCGATTTTCTTTTGGGTCTTAACTGTGTTTTCTGATATGTCTAAGGTCTCAGCTATCTCTTTGTTCTTTAATCCTTTAAGTGCCAATAGCATGATTTTTCTGGCAGATGAAGGCAAGCTCTCGATTTCCTGATACAGCAAGTTGAAGGTATCCTCCTCAATGACATGCTGTGTGAAAAAATGCGTGGACTCTAACTCATAGATCAGATTTTCCTCGTGCTTTTGCCTGACGGAAAGGTGTTTGAGGTGATTTAGACATTTGTTCCTTACAGAGGTGTATAGAAAGGCCTTGACAGCTTTTTCATTTTCAAAATTTTCTCGATTATCCCAAAGGCTGATGAAGACAGACTGCACCTGATCCTGTACTGCTTCCGTATCTCCCAAGTATCGATATCCGAACGCACAAAGCGGATGAAAATGGTTATCAAAATAGGATTGAAAGGTGTTTCGGTTGATCACTGTACGGCAAAATACTATAATAAATGATCAGAGGTGTGTTTCCCCAAAGCTGTAATTAAATATAACGCTTAGCTATGATGACCTAACTGCCAGGAGGCAGGTCCTTACCTGAGGAGATCTCGGACTCTACGAGATAGAGACTGAGAAGTCAGGCTCCTACGCCAAAGCTACGGCGTAAGCATGTGAGGCGGCCTGCTAGGAGGCGCACCGTGGGTTTATGGCTCACGACCTTCTACTCGACTGTAGCACGTTTTTAATTTTAGTGGTGTTGTTTTCCATATTTTTTCAAAGCAGTTTGGACATCTAAAATGGGAACTTTAAGCGTTCCGTTTTTCAAGTCTTCTGATTCGTAAATATCAAGATTATGTATGTCGTAACTTTTATTGTTCAAGTCCAACATAATAACGTCAAAAGTGAATGCCGTTTCTGTATTGGCTATAAACCAATGCACATTATCTTTTTGGTCAGAAATTGAAGAACTTTCTCCAATCTTTTCAATTCGATCAATTGAGGGTTTGATTATTAAATTTTGTCCGTCTTGCTGAATTTTTTCGTAATGCCTTAGGTGCATGTCGCCATTTAAAATCAAATGAGCTGAAGCCATATTACTGTGTCCGTGTGGAATTATAGCTCTGTCTTTCTTCATTCCAAAAATTTTCTTGACAAAAACTGTTCTTTCAGGAAGACCATCAAGTTTAGGGAATTTAACTGGTTTGGTCGAAACACCTAAGTCTGGGTATTCAAACCCTTTTGTCAAGTTTTCAAAGTCTATGAATTTCAAAAGTTCTTCTAATTCAACCTTCTCATAAAGCGCTTCAATTTTCTGTTGCCATTGAATCGTGGTTATTGAGTCCGTCTTTAAGTCCGAACAGAATTCATTCAGTTTTAATGCCCAATGGTCAGTAACTGGTTTAATTTTCTTATTAATGGCATTATAGGCAAATAGAGAATCCATTAAGGCGAAACTTGTTACAGTTGCTAAAATTCCTTTTGTAAATTTTCTTCTGTCCATTGTTATTTTAATGTGCTACCGACAGGCTATGATGAGCGGGGATTTGAAAGCACCTTGCTTCGAATCTCGAACGAACCACACCGTTTTTTAAATTTAAGTATTGAGGCGGAATTTCCGAGTGCCAACAAACTTTCGTGACCTATAAAACCCCATTCATTCACAGGTGTTGTTATAGGCTTTTATCTTGAAGTTTTTGGTAAAATTTAATACTTCGTCAGCAATTTCAATAGGACATTCCCAATAATTAAAAATGCACCTTTAGAAGAGTTTTGCCCACAAACTACAAAAGCCCAGAACCCAGTTCTTCTTTTATTTTACTTGCAAGCCAACCAACGAAACCACTATTATCTAACCCGTCTTTGAAATGAAAGCTGAATATTTTGAAATTTTCCGACACCTCATTTTCCATAGGGATTAAGTAACTCCAAACTTCATTGTATTTGACCATAGCAATGGCATTATGGCTAAAATGAAAATCTGTAACTTAAGTTTCCTTGTAGAAGTATGGATTTTCAAAAACTTTGTATGTGGCAGTTTTGAGTACTTTGATAAGTCTGTTTTCAGTCTGTTCTTCGGTTTCGTTGCTTATATACATTTATATCTCCATGAAAATATTAGTGCCAATTTCTTTTGAGTCTTCAGTGTCCATAAGAAAATTCTCTTCGAGCCTTACTTTGCCTGAAGCTTTATCTACTGATAGAATACATTCAGATTCTCCATGGTCTAATTCTCCAGTTATTCTTAGTTGGCAATAGGTAAATTTCAAAATTTCATTATTCAACTGACCAATTAAATATCCATTTCTTATTCGACCTCCTGAATACTGTGCCTTCACAGTATTTGCATCTTGCTCAAAGTGGAAGATAGTTTCCTTATTAACTATTCCATTATTTGCCGTCTGAATGACATTCATTCTTATGTTATTTAACATGGGTTCGTTTTCTAATTGCCTATAACATTTGTGTAAACGCCACTAGTGGCGTTGATTTCCGTTATGTTTTCTTAGTTTCAAATCTTTATAAAGTGCTGATATATAAGTGAATATCCTGCAATCACCATTTGTTGTCGTGTATAACCGCCACTCCAATACATGATAACAAGTTAGGCATCTCTCCCAGTTTAACAATATCTGGAAACGAGAGAAATTGATCTGAGCCGTGCTGGTTATAATCTGTGGTATTCTGGTATTGCTAGTCAATAAATGTCATCCTATCGGTAAGAGGAGCAGAACGGTTCTACTCAACTCTGCTTGGGTTCTAGTTAACTCTATTTGCCGTATAGGAGAAAAAGTCTTTAAGCCAGGTTTCACCGTTATCATAGGACTTGTCACTCTTCCAGGAGTACTGATTTTCTGAGATGTCGTAGAAAACGATTTTCTCAAGATAATCTCCTCGCTCATCAGCCCCTTTTCCGTTAAAATGAAATTCTCCATCGACATAATCACCGGTCATTTCTGTAATGAATGAGAGGTTGAAATTGTACCAGAGCATTTTCCATTTCCCGGATTGAGCATCATAGCTTCTGATGGTACTACCGTAAATAATGGTTTCGCCATTCTCATTTTTAAACATAAAGTCGTCTTTCGAGGCATTGCCTCCAAAGATGTAGGACACATCTGAATAAAAGACCTGGCTGTGGTATGTGCCGTCGGGCAGCATGCTCTTTGCATCAAACTCCCAGCTTCCGATAAGAAAATCCATTTTTCTGAAAGTGCTGTCCGCTTGTGAAAACGCAGATGGCGTTCCCATTACCAGCAGGAATAGTAGTACTACTACAGATTTGAGTGGGTTTGTCTTAATGGGTTTCATCATCTTTCGTTTTGATCATTTTTCTGATAAGCCTGATTGAGGAATGCGTCTACACAGGCAGCTAATGGAGAAACAGTGGTAGGCGATTGTACCATTATCAGGAGCCATGTATGTGCAACTAAGCTTGACAAAAACCATGATGACTTTATACCCCAGGCTAGGTGAAATTTTCAGCTATCCGGTCTAAGTATGCTGCGGGGAAGCCCAGTTTCACTGCCAGCTTATGCAGCGCCTGGGCATACTCCTTATTGGTTCCTGTGAGTAAACCAAGGGGTAAATTGTAGCATGTTGCTGTAACCTGTTCGTTGGTATCTGTGGTGACTTCTACGCTTTCGGGAAGGTAATCGGTGACACTTTTTTCGGTGTATAGTTTGATGATTTCATCATCGCCTACCGTCATGACTATCCCATAGGCTTTTTCGTTTTCGCACTTCACCAATGAAGCGCGATCGCCAATTTTTAGCGTGTAATCGTTGAGGTAAGCCTTCCTCGGATTAGCCGGATGGATGTCGCTATTTCTTAAGATGTCCTGATCCATAAACAGACCGTAAAAGAATACTTCCATCATATTTTAGTTAGTCGTGATCATAAGTCCGTCAGGTGGTTGTGACAGTAACTCCTAACATTCAAACATCCTCTACAAAGAAAATGGCATTCCTGTTAAGGTCGTAGAAGCCAAACTCATGGGTGTTCCAAGGGGTATTCAGTCGCAACTTGTCAGACGCAACCGTGCCCCGACTCACAAACTCCTCAAAAAGTGGCTTTATGTTCCCGACAAATACTTTCATCACCGATCCACCGAGCAGCGGGTCGTCGACCGTGTCTGCATGCCACTGGAGATGCACATGGAGGTGCTGCCTTCGGAGTACCGCATACATTTGATCCTTTTAGACCAATTTGAAACCGGCATAGTCCGAGTACCAGGTGACATCACGATCGATATCCTGACTCGGCATTACTGGCGATATTTCTATGAGTGTAGTTTCCATAGTCTTAATTTAACGTGAGTTCGATATAATCTCCGAAACTATAGCGGTAAAAAGAGCTGTTTAGTGTCTTGAAATTGGAACTTGATGGAGGGCTTTTTCTCGGAAAAGTTATATGCAATAAGAGCTGAGAAAAGATTGTTAAAGAAGTTGGTTTGGCTCCTATGTCTTGAGTGTTCAACTTGGAATATATTCTTCAACTGATCGATAATGGTTTCACAGACTGCCCTTTTTCTTAGCAAGATAGCATCCATGGCGGGAGTGATGGCTTTTGATTTCATATTGCGTTTGAGCTTGGTCACCAGGTGGATACCTCTGAAGAATAATTGTGCAAATAGCTCCTTACCGATATAGCCTTTATCGCCGAATAGCTTTCCAAACAACTTTTTGATGAACCCTTCCATCTTCAATGGTTTTCTATCATCTACCTTGCCTGGCGTAATCATGAAATCTATGATTTCACCAGTATCAGAGGTGATGATATGAAGCTTAAAGCCAAAGAACCAGCCAATAGAGCAATGTCCTCGTGTTGCTAACCCATCAAATACCTTATGGTTATGTATGCGTTTGTTATGACATACCCTCAAGGGTGTGCTATCGATAAAACTGATGCCAGTGCAGCTTCCAGTAGCCATAGTCTTAAGGTAAATGGCTAGTGGTAAAAGACTATCTCTTTTCAACTCTACCATTCTATTATAACTCACCGTGTTGGGAAAATAAGACCGAAGGTGTGCCCTAAGGTAACCATTATAGAAAGTCTTGAAGTTTCTATAGCCAGAGTGATGGAAGAGTATCTGAATGGTCATGATCTCCGATAAATGCAATTTAGAGGCTCTATTACGTCTCTTCTTTCCTAGGAGTCCTTTTTGGTAGGATGGTAGGAAATCGATGCAGAAATCATCAATAGAGCAGAAAATTTCGGTAATTTTGGAGGCACTTAACATAGGCAGGTATTTAGTTAACGTATTGAAATTCAACACTTTAATATACTAAATTCTGCCTATTTTTCCACCTACTTAATCGCCTCTTATATCGAACTCACGTTAATTTAACGTCAGTTCGATATAAGCGAGTCAATTTTTATTCAAAAATGGCACGAATAGTCTCCTTTAGGGAGGAGCAAGAGGTGGGTCAATAATCAAATTGTCATTTTTGAATCAAAATTGGCATAAAGAGAAAATGATTTCTCGAAAACCCACCCCCAGCCCCTCCAGGGATGGGATTGATGGCATTTTCTCTTTACTCTTACATCGAACGCAGGTTAATTTAGTACGATAGTTGGCACCCCGGGATGCAACATGTGCTGAAATAGGGAAATCCTTGATCTGGTTGTTTTGTAACACATCGCATAAACTACTAATTATGTCCGCCTCATCTACTGTCATCACCCAGGCCAGTTTCAATCCGAAAATCAAAACCTACATACTGTTGGTGGTCGCCTTTTTTCTCACCATCTCTGTCATGGGCATCCCTTTACTCCTCGTATGGTTCTTGGGCCTGGGCCAGTATATCAGTCGTCGGTATTATGAGCATCTGAGCTGTCGGTTGACCGAGCGACATCTGGAGTTCAAGAAGGGGGTGCTCTTCAAGGTGGAGAAGACCATCCCTCTGGAGAATATTCAGGATCTGACCTTCATTGAAAACCCCCTACTCAAATACCTCGACCTGCGGATACTGAAGATCGAAACTGCCGGGCAGAGCAATCCCCGTGGAAGTGATATGAAGTTGATCGGTATAGAGAGGTCGGTGGACTTTAAGGATCAGGTGCTCAAGCAGCGCGAACTTCTAAAGACTGAAAAGCCGCATGCTGGTACTGATTCATTGACCAACAGCGATCAGGTCATTCGTCTCCTAACGGAAATCAGAGATACGCTCAATGGCATTGCGCAGCGCTGAATATAGCCTTAACTTGGCCGCTTAACCCAATGCTAACCCTGTGAAGCACTTTTTTGTCAGCATTCCCTTGATTTTGCTCATGTCTTGCGGACCTACAGAGCAGCCGCATGTCGATCTGGTCAGTCAGCAGTGGATTCATGGCTCGGTCGATTGCGGTAGCAACAGCGATCCCGCCATACAGGTGGTGCAGTACAATCGTGACACATGGATACTCCGGCAGAACAAGTGCACCAACGCGGAGGCGCCTTTCATGTTCTTGTTTCTTGGTGAGGCCAGGGCGCTGCTGATGGACACAGGTGCGACGGATGACCCGGCGATCTTCCCGCTATATGAGACGATATCGACGATCCTATCGGAATGGAATGCCGGTCGGGCTGAACCGGTCACATTGGTGGTAGCACATACGCATAAGCATGGTGACCACTACGCCGCAGATGGTCAGTTTGTGGGTAAGGACAATGTGTCGCTGGTTGGACTGGAGGTAGCCGATATACAAGCGTACTTTGGCATCCGCCAATGGCCTGAGGAGATGGTGGATTTTGACCTGGGTGAGCGCACGGTCCAGATCATCCCGATACCGGGGCATGAGGAAGCATCGATTGCGCTCTATGATGAATCTACCGGATGGTTGCTGACAGGTGATACTTTCTACCCTGGGAGGCTGTACGTCAAAGACTGGATGGCTTACAAGTCAAGTATTGCCAAGCTGGTGGAATTTACCCGGAACAAGAAGATCGAGTATATCCTGGGCAATCATATCGAAATGTCATCTACCCCGGGGAGGGACTACAAGATGGGAACGCTCTACCAACCGAATGAACTTCCTCTGCCATTGACCATCGCTGATCTGGAAGAGCTGCACATTGAGCTTGAGCAGCTAGGAGATATTCCCGCCAGGGCAGTGCGAGATAAGCTTATCATCTATCCCTTGGATTGATTTGTTCAATTGCCCGTTGGAGGTTGTATCTACCCAGCTTTCATGGCCATGTAGTAGTCCTTAGTCTGTCTGTCGAGCTTCTCTATTGCATATCTGAGGGTTACTCTTGGCATAGCACCTGCGTGCTTGTCGAGAAATGCCTTGAGCCTGGCCTCATCTCTTTTTCCTGCTTCTCTGATCCAGCTTCCTACGGCCTTTTGGACATATTCGTCCTTGTCACTTACCAGAATCTCAGCAATGCGAAAGGTGTCGTCAATATCATTTTTTCTAATGAAATAGTAGGTGCTCACGATAGCTGTTCTGCGCTCCATTGGCGCTTCAGATTTGGCCAATTTGTACAGCGGACCCCTGTCTTTGTCATATAAGTACCCTCCTACGACGTAGGGCGCAGCTCTGTCCACCATTCCCCAATCATCAATCCACTTGTGATTATCCATGTATGCGTAGTATATCTCTTCCTTTTCTTTGGCGGTAGTTTTCTTATTTCGCGCTTTCCAGTCCAGGATCGATACTGCTCCAAGTCTATGATCAACGTTGCTGTCTTTCAGCAAATTCACGACCTCATCCACAGGCATGGCTTGGCATTCCTTAGCCAGCGCGAAAATTTCTCTTTTGGGAATAGCGCCCGGGTACTCCTGATGAATTACATCTAAAGCGGCAATAAATTCTTTAGCTGTCATTTGTTTTCTTCCTTTTGTGGGTGGCTAAGGCCGATCATTTAGGCCTTTCCCTTCAAATATTTTCGGGGTGCATTTTTCAATTCTTGATTCACGTGTCTTTGACTGTTTGGGTTGAGAAAAATGCAGTAGATAGCCTCTTTGTCTGCCGGGTGTAAGTGCTTGAAAGGCCACTTCTAAACCAGGAACTTCTTTAAATTTCGATTGCAGTTCTTCGGGCGTGTTGTACTCTGAAGTCTTTTTCATTTTCACCTCTAACCCGGCCTTTTCTACCTCTATAGCTTCGAAGATATACGCCTTGATGGTTGGTTCAAGAGACTTAATTTCTGCCTCATTGATAAACCTGATTTGGCGAGCAGCCTGCACATTTTCGGTCTGCTGGATCAGAATATTCTCAGTATCCTTCAATAGCGCTCCATTGTGGAAGAGCAGCGCACAATACTCCTTAAACCCGTGCATGAGCACTACGTTTTTCCCCTGAAAGCTGTAGCAGGGTTTGCCCCACTTGAAGTCCTCTTCGAGACCTGTTTCGAGAATGAGCTTACGCAAAATGGCGTATTCAGCTTTCCATTTTTTGCTATCCTCAAAAAAGCATTCGATGTTTTTGATCATTTGAATTACTGTTTGCCTCCAATTTTAGGACACTATTTCATGTCCTTCCAAATTAGTGATACCCCAATTAGTCAATTCTTCTTCCGTCCACAATTCCGGGAAAAAGATGCGCCTTTGGTATTTCGGATGCATATATCTTCTCCAATCACTACCTCCCGTTGCTTCGACTTCAGTGTCTCCGCTGTTGAGGTATTTGGCGGCAGCCTTTAGATGTGCCATCACCCACAGTACATTGACTGTATGGTCGTAGTGTCGCATTGCATTGACCAACTTCGGATCTTTTTGATCCTCTGCTGGCAATGACTTGAACTTAGTCCAAAGATTACTGGTATTGTAAGTCTTCATGAAGGTGATAAAATCATCCATATAGCGCTCTTCAAAGAGTTGGAGCAACGTGGTTTTTTCACCTGTTTCATGATTTTTTCCGGCGGCTTGCCAGTAGAGATGATCAAAGGCGTGGCTAAAGGGAGTGTTGCGGTCAATGGTCGCTCGAAACCGAATGTCAATTAGATTGATGAGCTCTGTGGAAGCGAATTCTATCTTTCTGTATTGCGCACTTTGGAAGCCACTTGCCGGAGTGAGCGTATCTCTGAATTTCATGTATTGCTCGACCTCCATGCCATCACCCATGATGTCAAAAGAGGAAGAAAGCATATCAAAATAGCGACTAATACGGTCTAATCGATCAGCAAAAAACTGAGTTGTTAATTGTTGATGGGTAGCGATCTGCCCAATTTCCCAAAGAATCATTTTGAATAACAATTCATTGATTTGATGGTACATGATAAAGACCATTTCATCTGGCAAATTGGTGCGCTGCACCTGCAGACTCAGCAAAGCATCCGGTTGAATATAATCCCAATAAGTCATGGGTTTTGAATGCAATAACCCACTGAGATGAGTATTAACATCTTGCCCTATGGTATTGTATTTCTCTTCTAGTTCTTCAAGTAACTTACCTTGTTTCATATCTGTTTGCGACCAAATTGTGTGTCAAAATGCCTTGAGCCAATTTACCCATTATATGCTCATTGGGTAATACCGCTGGTATATGTTTTCCACATGTGTAGCGATGCAAGCGGTGTTTGATAGCTCTGCTAACTTCACTAGCTTTCAATCTTCTATAGCGCTTTATTTCCTGTCGTCATGAGCAGCTCCGTTTCAAGCATGAAAGACCAACTTAGTTACTATTCGATTGCTCTTTTTGCCATTTTCTTGGGAAGTCAAATTACCGAGGCTGTGCTTCTGGTACCCTATTGGCAATCGCTTTCACATTCTGAGTTTTACAGCTATTATCAAGAATTTGGCCCTGCGATAAACCGATTTTATACCGTTCTAACAATCACCGCTCTCATCATTCCAATTGCCCTATCGGGAAACTATTACCGATCTAAATCTTCCGGTCTAACACTTTCTTTGATTTCCGCCTTTTTCGCCATTCTCTTCGTCGCGTGTTTTTACATCTATTTCAAAGGGACGAATGAACTGTTTTATCAATCAGCTTTTAGTGAAGACGATCTTAGCAACGAACTGATAACCTGGGCTAGCTGGCACTGGGCAAGGGTGATCCTTGAGAGTTTGTCATTAATCTTCCTGGTTGCCGCAGTTGCTAAAGGCAAGTGACGTCAAGAAGATTTTTGAGTAATAATATCATTTATAATTGGCCTACTCTATTACCCTCTTCGGAGGGAATAGAAAGTCTATTGATGAGGCGGGGACTTTCTTTTGTGAAGAGTAATAAATAGCACATGCCGCTGGTGCTTTCGACATTGGTCGAAAGCACTTCTGTTTATTGGAGGCAGATGTACATGCATATTTGGCAGACACTTAACAGATCATTAAGTTAGGCCATGAGTTCTGTTAGCAATTCTCTTTGAAGACCATTCAATCGATTAGTTTCCTTTCCTGTTTTCAACTGATTGTAATTGCTCATAATAGGCTTCAATTCTGGCGTGCGCTGTACCGTCAATTAACAAAATAACTACCATCATGGCAATCGTAGTAATCATACTTGCCCGCCAAATAGGTGTATTGACGAAAACAATAACCAGAGCGCATGCAGCGATAATTAAAGGAATTGCTTTAAAAACAATGGTTTGATACTCTTTTAAAGTGCTTTCGGCGCGGGCAATTTCTGATGTAACAAAGGCTGAAGCATCCTGATTGTAGGCAGTTTCAAACTGAGTGATTCTCGATTTATTGGTAAAAAATAATCCAAGACCGATTGTCAACAGTAAAGCGCCGGCTACCAGCATCGGAAAGATGTAAGCTCTTGCTATTTCGGTTTTTCCTAGCTGCCAAAACCCCGCACTTGCGATTAAAAACAAAATCGCAAAATATATAAAGAAGCGTGTAGAGAAAACTTCGGCTTTGGCCCACTCAATGGCCGTTTTTAATATTTCCATGTCTTTGTGTTTAATGTTGTCCTGTCAATTATTGTTAACATTGATGGCACTTGGACTTTTACCAAATGCTTTTTTGAAAGCAAACGAAAAATGGGAGAGGTTCTCAAAACCTGCTAAAAGATATACCTCAGTGGCTTTTTGCTTTTTAGATGTGATTTTATAATGTGCCAGCTCCAATCTTTTCTCAGTGAGCCATTTTCCCGGAGTATTATGAAATATCTTTTTGAAATCCGACTTGAATGTGGTGAGGCTTCTGCCAGTTAGAAAAGCAAACCTTTCCAGTGGCAGATTGTACATAAAATGCTCTTCCATATACTTTTTCAGATCGATTTTTCCAATCTCACTGAATGTACCCAGGATTGAACTTGCTCTTTTGTCCACTTCATCAATGATGGTGAGTGCCTCCTGAATCTTTATGGATACTAGTGAGTCAGGAAGCTCATCCTGCATATCAAAATAAGAAAACAAGGATTGAAAAAAGCTTTTCAATAAGGGATGTGATTTTATGGGCCTTTGCTTTGCCACATTCTCATCCCAATTGTCCAGGACAGAGCGATCCGAATAGTACTTTCGCAGCTCTTCTTCCGGTAGCAACATAGATACAGCCTTAAAAGGCTGGCCGTCAACAGGTTTCTTGATGACACGGATTAATTGATTTTTAGGAACTAAAACCGTGTCTCCCGCAACAAAAGTCAGAGTGCTCTTTCCATAATACAAGGTCATTTCACCCGAGTAAATGAACACAATTATATGCTGCGGTGAAATGTGTTCCCAGGTGTAATCTTTCTGGACCGTTCCCGATAAAAACACCCTGCCTTTATTTGTTGCTTGATGCTGTGTCATTTATTTACAATTCAAATTTACAACCCGTTTGTTCCTCGGATAAAGCCCATAGTTTAGCCGCTACTTCCTTGTCCCGAGCATGTGGCTCTAATTTACATTCTCCCACAGGTCCTGTCCAGTAATTTCGTCCAGTGGGACCATAGAAGCCATTTTGATCCAGGTCTGCTTCCGTTGCACACATCAATTCCGGATACGAACCTTTTTCGGCCGATTGTACCATTGGAGATAATTTCATCAATTGCCAAATGAAGCGTGTCATTAAGCTACCGCTTGTTCTAATCAGGGATGTTCTGGAAGCTCCCGGGTGGCAAGCATAAACCCTGACGTTGCTCTTACCCGCATTTTTTAGTCTGGACTGCAATTTATAGACACACATGATCTGCGCTAATTTGCTTTGACTATATACGCCATTAGGACTATAATTCTTATCCCAGTTCATGTCGTCAAACTGTATGGTTTTAATACCTAAGTTATACCCCATACTTCCTACCACCACGATTCGTCCTTTGGATTCTTCTATTCGTGGGTAAAGCAGCGCTTGCAGTAAGAAGTTGCCATAGCGGTTTACGCCAAGTTGACTTTCAAAGCCATCAGCAGTTAGCTTCTGATTGGGAACCTGGGCAATAGCAGCGTTACAAATCAATGCATCAATACGTGTTACTTTCTCGAGTAGCTCTTCTGCCGCTTTTCTTACAGACGCCTGCTCAGCCAAATCCATGAGGATAAACGATACATCTATATCATTGCTGAGTTCTTTTTTTAATGTTGCAATGACATCCTCTGATTTTTTCGCATTGCGGTTTAGCATCACCACTTTTGCGCCTTTGGACAGCAATATCCGCGCAGCTTCAAAGCCTGTGCCGCTTGTAGTACCTGTGATAAGGTACGTTTTACCTTTAAGCGACCCAATCCTGTCAGGTGTCCATCCCTGCTTTCCAAATTTGTTGTTATTCATCATCTCTACCTCGTTTCGATTTTATGAATACAAAGATCTAGACAAGATATAAGCTTAGCTTTGTTAAAAAGGCGTTTGTTTAAAGGTCGGGTGCCTATATGAAGTTGCAGTACTTTAGTTTGACGGTTGGGGTATTGCAACTATCATTTATGTATTTCGCACTTTGTCCCTGCTACCCAGACCATAGATGCCAACGTCAACCATCTGTGCATCAAATTTGTATTCGGAGTAAGTCTCCAACCTAAAGGCAAGGTGGGTGTCTAACAGGAACCTCTCATTTTTCATTGCAGGTGCCTCATCATCTTTGTGGAAACAACACCTGAAAATGTGTTTCCTACTGATGATAAAGCACAATTGCTGACACCTGAAGGAAAGCTTAAGACGGCTGAGATCAAAGCCTTGTTAGCCTTACATTCTTAAACCTCACCTCCCCAGCCATAGCAGCCTGTAGTGCGATGTAGCCGTTGGTAAGGTCGCTGTTGTGGAGATCCGCGGTTTGCTCATCATTGACCCAGGCCTGAAGATGATCCCCTACGATTCGGATGCGATAGCTATTCCATTGGTTGAGTGTTTCCACATGTGTAAGTGGGGTCGCTCGATTGACAACTGCCCCGGTGCGGTTGTCCTGGTTGGGATGGAGATCCCAGATATTGAGCTCGTAGCAGTCACTTGCCGAGATCATAGGGTCTTTGCAGCGAATGTAGATGCCGGAGTTGACCGTGCTATCCGGATAGAAGTCGAGGGTCAACTCAAAATTGTCAAACCGACCCTTGGTCATCACAAACCCAGTCCCGCTATCCAGTCTGCCTATCCACTCATCGTCGATGTATTCCCAGCTGGCGTCTCCATTGATAGTCCAGTCGTCTACGGCGGGATCAAAGAGGGCCTGATCCTGCTGTTGGGCGCTATTGCATGACAGCAGGTAGGAAGAAATGGTCATTGCGATGAGGCCAAAGCAGCAAATGCGGAGGAGGAGCGGGATCTGGAACATGGCGGAATGTAGTAAATCCTCCGAATATGATGATCGGGCGTTTCGTTATTTGTTGAGCATGAGTTCGAACAAATAAGGGTAAAAATTTGGGTAAGCAAATACTTACACGTTTATTTGTAAGCGAATGCTTACATAAAATGATCAATTTGTGAGAAGAGATGTTTTTCAAGCCATTGCAGATCCTACCCGGAGGGAGATTATACAGCTCATTGCTGGTAAGCCACTACGGCTCAATGCCATCGCTGAAAACTTTGAGATCAGCCGACCCGCGATCTCTCAGCATATCAAAGTATTGACAGAATGTGGGATCGTCACGATCAACCAGTACGGTCGGGAGCGGTACTGCCAGATACAGTCCAGCAAGCTGATGGAAGTAGACGAATGGCTCGAACCGTTCAGGGAGCTATGGGAGCAGAAGTTTGATCAACTGGATCAGGTGCTAAGAAGAATGAGAATGGCTGAAGGAAAAGGATAAAACCATGATAGATAAGCCAATTGATAACTATATAGCCAGATTTCCGGTAGGGACACAGGAGGTACTAAGGGAAGTGCGGGAGACTGTCGTGAAGGCAGCTCCTGATGCTGAGGAAGCAATGAGCTACGGCATCCCCACCTTCAAACTGAATAGGAAGGCACTGGTGCATTTTGCTGCTTATAAGCACCATATTGGTTTCTATGCCACGCCCTCCGGGCATCAAGAATTCTCAAATGAGTTGTCTCAATACAAACAGGGGAAAGGGTCGGTCCAATTTCCGCTGGATCAACCAATGCCACTCGACCTGATACGGCGGATAGTACTATTCCGCAGAACGGAAATTGATAAAACCACAGAATGATGAATCTCTACAAGACTGAGATTAGAAAAAACGCGTCGAAATGCAAGCTGTACATTACCAGAAGAACACTATGGACATGCAACGCGATGGGTCGCATGCCATTTTGGGCAACTTCAAGGCCTATGCTGAGCGTGTATTCTAAAGTTTCACCCTTATGACAAAATGAAAACGAGATGAGCAAGACCTTAGTAATTGAGAGAGTATTCGATGCGCCGATAGCTGACGTTTGGAGAGCGCTGACGGTCAAGGAACTAATGAAAGAATGGTACATTGACACGGAAGAGTTCCGACCTGAGGTTGGGTTTAAGTTTCAGTTTCCCGGGGGCCCAGGTTCCGAGCCGCCGTACAACCATCTATGTGAAGTGCTTGAAGTGGTACACGAGCAGAAACTGTCTTACGACTGGAGGTACGAAGGCTATGAAGGAAGATCGGTGTTGACTTTTGAACTGTTTGCGGAGGAGGCTGGAACAAGGCTGAAGCTGACGCATACTGGTCTGGACACGTTCCCTGATGACAATCCCGACTTAGCCATTACCAATTTTGAGATGGGATGGAATCAACTTATGCATACTTCTTTGAAGGATTTTCTGGAGCAGCATCAAAAATAGGAGTGGTGCTACAGTGGGTTTAGTGGGTCGTGTTGATTAACTTCTATCGATGATCACGCTCGACCAACTCCGAAAACTTGCATTATCCTTTCCTGAAACAACGGAGGAGCCTCATTTCGAGAATTTATCCTTTCGTGTGAAGAAGACAATTTTTGTAACCTATGATGAAAATCAAAATTCTGCGAACATCAAATTGACATTAGAAGATCAGGACCTTTTTTGCCTGGGAGATCATGGGATCTCTCCAGTTTCTAATAAATGGGCCAAGCATGGCTGGACTACTGTGGATATGAATCGGGTACCTCAGCAGCTTTTTGAGGACGCTATCAAAGTGGCATATTGTACGGTGGCACCTAAGAAGCTGGCGGAAATACTGAATCGACCAGACTCGTCCCAATGAGGACTGCAGTGAGGATGTCTGTCATGCAATTGAATAATGATGACATAGGTGAGAATGTCTTTGTTATAGGACTACTACAAATTAAAGTTGTATCCCAAAACTATTAGTACTGGCCATGCGTCAGTAAACTCCGAGACTCTAGGATCATTTTCTACAATATTTTTATCATCCTCAAAGGAATTCGATTGAAATGGCACAAGGAGACCTATATCCCAATAATTACCTTCCGTCTTTCTTGAATTAATCTTGATTCCTAATCCAAGTGTTGGCCCTAGATATAGTTCGTCATATTCGCTCAACCCATCAACTTTAATTGCGGCGTTGGTGCCATACATACCAACTAGATAGAATTGGGTGGAGCTATTGCTTTTAAAATCCTTCAATAAACCAAAATTATAGCCCACTCCAGCTATTTGATAGCCCACTCCAGCAAAGAGGTTAAGATTATCAATTATATTAATACCAAACCTTCCGCCTAAAGCGCCGTAAGGTAAGCCTAAGCCAACTCCTATACTTGATTCACCCTTTTTTGAACTTAAATGATTTTTTTGCGCAAGTGTAACTAAAGAGCAAAGAATAAAAGCGCAAATGAGCGTAAGGGGTTTTAGTTTTTTCATATCAGTTAAATGTCCAGTCTGGATTAATCACTTTAACTTCGTTTTCGATTTTGCTTAGCCTTTCAAGACCATTCTGTATAAAGAATGACATATCCTCATCTCTGCCTGCGAGGACGGAATCAGGTTTTCTATAGAGAATCTTATCAACTCTTTTCAAAGTTTTCTCATCAGTTGGTGATACCTGGATTAAATTAACTGCAGCCTTAAAGGCTCCCATAGTTGGTTTTACTTCCAGAATGTATGTTGCACCTTCTCTAAAGTTACCTTTGATATAATCACGGTTCTCAGCAGCGACCCAAAAAACATGCTCTCCAGGATCACACTCATAGGTGAAATAATTAACGCCACTCGCTTTACCTAAATACTTATCTCCGTCAAAATACTTGAAATTGATAAGCGCACCAGTGCCAGAGAATCTGACGAAATAAACAAGTGATTTACCAGGTGAAGGGCTTTTATAGTTTTGAGAAAAGAGATCTCCTGAATACAATAATAAGAAAAGAAAACAAATAGTAAGTTTCTTCATTTGCAATTAATTATTTGATAAAGTAAAAATAATTGAATGATCCAATTTCTTTGAATTAACAATATCCTAAATTTTTTTTGTGATTTAAATAGAGGCATGTTATTCTATGTTCTGTTTATTTCATCTGGAATATTACGAAAGCAATTATCAACCTATACGTAATTGAACTAAATGTATCTAATAATAACACATTTGACAATGGGCGTCATTAATTAATTTGCAAAGAGCAGGTATGTTAAAGTACATCAAGTAATGTGTGAATCATTCTTGTCAATTGCGCTTCAGCATATGAAAATAAGGCAGTAATTAGAATTACTACTAAATATTAGTCCTAGTCCACCAAACTCATCCCGTTCAGGTCGGAGGTGAGAATGTCTGACATATAGTCGAAGAAAGGTCGCATCTCTCTAAAGCCGTCGCTGATGGTCTTTGCAAAATCGGGTGAAAGTACTTGTGCCTCGGTGAGGTCACGACGGAGGATAAACTGCTTATACCGTAGCAGGTCGATCGCTGGGTCTTCCTTGTCAAATCCTTTAGGAGCGGTCTTGAGTTGCTCACCATCTATCACTCCAAAGGTCTTTTTGAAAGTAGTAGATTCTATCACTTGTCTCAAGGGCTCTGGATCCTGACTAATCTGCTTACGAATATGGAGCAGGTCTTCCTTGTTGGGTCCCCAGAAGCCACCAGCAATCATGGATCGGCCAGGGGAGAGACTGAAAAAATAGCCACCTCTGAGCGACTTGGTGGCTCGGGCCAGGCTAGCACTCCAATTGCTCTTATATGGTGTCTTGTCTTTGGAGAATCTCACATCCCGATAGATGCGATAGACACGGCATTTGTGATCATCGATGTGATCATGCTCCTGCATATGGCTTTTGACCTCTTCGAGGAAGGCTTTCAACTCCTCATGATGCTGCTGATACTCCGGTTTGTGCGCGTTAAACCAGTCCCTATTGTTATTCTCTCTGAGTGCAGACAGAAAATCGAAACTGGCTTTGCTGATTGGCATCTTAGTAGGCCCTTACAGCCACACCCTGCATAAAATTCACAAAAGCTTTGTTCACCACGCGATTGCCGCCAGGAGTAGGATAGTCGCCGGTGAAGTACCAATCACCGAGA
This sequence comes from Cyclobacteriaceae bacterium, assembly GCA_965229505.1. Taxonomy (GTDB): domain Bacteria; phylum Bacteroidota; class Bacteroidia; order Cytophagales; family Cyclobacteriaceae; genus UBA6059. The sequence goes on along the minus strand of OZ245881.1, from coordinate 941,163 downwards.
TGGTGGGGACATGACTTGTGCAAATTGTCGACAGTCTGGTACACCACCTCCAGCTCTGCTTGCATATTTTTTGGCCTGACTATATCTGCGATTTTCTGAGAAACCTCGTCATAGCTGAATGGGGTATAGAGCTCCTTCACATAGTTAGGTGCATTAGAATCTCCCACACTCGCTATACATTTTTCGAGCACCTCATCAAGCAGGTTGTTCATGCCATTCTCATTGAGAAGTGACAGCACTGCCCTGAAGGCAACAAAGTCTTTCATGCGGCTCATGTCTATACCATAGCAATCAGGAAATCTAATCTGAGGAGCAGAAGAGACGATCACGACCTTCTTGGGCTCAAGCTTGTCCAGCAAGGTTAGGATTGACTTCTCCAGCGTGGTGCCACGTACGATGGAGTCATCTATGATGACCAACGTGTCGCGATGCTTTTGCACGACCTCATAGGTGGTATCATAGACATTGGCTACAAGATCATCGCGATGTGCATCATCAGTGATGAAGGTACGTAGTTTGGCATCTTTGATGACCAACTTCTCGACCCTAGGACGGAATGATAAGGTCTCTTCGATGCTATCAGGGCTGGGCTTTTGCTCAATGATGATCTCTTTGCGCTTTTTCACCAGATAATCCTCCATTCCCGTCATTAAACCAAGAAAGCTCGTCTCGGCAGTATTGGGGATATAGGAGAAGATTGTATTCTTCAGGTCGAAGTTGATGGACTTGAGTACTTGGGGTACCAACAGCTCGCCCAGTTTTCGTCGCTCGTTATAAATGTCAGGATCACTGCTACGGGAGAAGTAGATGCGCTCAAAGCTGCAACTCTTCTTTTCTATCGGTTCGATAAACTGCTCTTCTCTGTAGTTGCCATACTTGTCCACGATGAGTGCGTGTCCCGGCTTTACTTCTTTGATGTCCGCATAGTTGCAGTTGAAGGCGGTCTTGATCGCGGGCTTTTCAGAAGCTACCACTACTACCTCATCATCAGTATAGTAGTAGGCAGGCCTGATTCCAGCCGGATCACGAGCTACAAATGAGGCACCATGGCCAATTAATCCAGCCATTGCATAACCCCCGTCAAAATCACGGCATGATCGCTCGAGCACTTTCTTCATGTCAAGCTCATCCTCTATGATAGAGGTGATCTCTTCGTTGCTATATTTGTCTTTGTATTTGTCGAAGATGGCCTGGTTGCCCTCATCCAGGAAGTGCCCAATCTTCTCCATTACCGTTACAGTATCCACCACCTCCTTAGGGTGCTGTCCGATCTCGATCAGCTTGTCAAACAGCTCATCTACGTTAGTCATATTGAAGTTGCCCGCTATCACGAGATTACGGCTCCTCCAGTTATTTTGTCTTAAGAATGGGTGGCAGTTTTCTATCTTATTGCGACCGTGCGTGCCATAGCGAAGATGCCCAAGCCATAGCTCCCCGGTGAAGCCATAGTTACGCTTCATCCAGTCCGAGTCCATGTATTTGTCTCCGCCTTCGCGCTGCGCCTTTTTCATTTTCTTACCGATCTTGTTAAAGATCGCTTCGATCGGCTGCTGCTCAATCGCCCGATACCGACTGATGTAGCGGTAGCCGGGCTTCATGTCCAGTTTGATGTTGGCAACACCTACACCATCCTGTCCACGATTGTGCTGCTTTTGCATGAGCAAGTACATTTTGCGGATGGCATAAGTGGGCGTATTGTACTTGTCAATATAATATTGGAAGGGTTTCCTGAGTCGGACAAGTGCGATACCACACTCATGCTTGATAGAGTCGCTCATCAGCTATTGGATTAAGGCGCGAAGATATGAAGTTGTATAAAGTTCAACAAAAAGTCTGATTTAATAAAGAGCCACAACAGTGGTAGCGCCAAAAAGGTTGCCACCCATTTCGAGGTTTTCGACAAATCGCCGTTTGACGTACCCGAATGGTCTTCAGATGGTGATTTGAAGATCATCTGATAGGGAAGTTTTAGATAAAAAAACAAACTCACCACAGTACTGAGTATGGCTACCGCAAACAATACTTGCATGACCGGTTGATCTAAGCCTGACCAGAGCGAACTGAACAAGAGCAGTTTTCCAGTAAAACCAGCGGTTGGCGGCAGTCCGGTGAGTGAGATCATCGCGATTACGACGAGTACTGCGGCATAGTAGCTATGCTTTGCCCTACCGGAAAATGATTGCAGTTCGACCCAGCCGTAGGCTTCCCATCCAGCTAGCAGGTAGAAAGTCAGATAGTTCATAAAGAAGTAGATGATCGCATAGAAGACTACTGCGCTGATACCCAGCTCCGTACCCGGAATGATGCCGAGCAGCAGAAAGCCAGCGTTGGCGATAGCCGAATAGGCCATGAGCCGTTTCACATTCTGCTGCCAGATGGCGGAGAGCACCCCGATAACAATACTGAGCATGGCCACCAGGGCCAGGGCGTATTGGATCAGTGTATTTTGCCAGAGACCAGTCTGCTGCAGCCAATTGAGCAGGAGACCGATACCTGCCAACTTAGGGATCACCGAAAACAAGGCTACTGTCGAGGTGGGCGTAGCTTGATAGACATCAGGCGTCCAGATATGCATAGGGGCAGCACCCAGCTTGAAGATGATCCCGATGAGCACCATGATCGCCATGACTACCAAAATAGCATTCCCGGTAGGAAAAGTGGTAAAGGCCAGCGTTCCTGTCAGACCATAGATCAGTGAGATGCCGTAGAGCATAATTGCGGTAGCTAACGCTCCAAATAGCAAGTACTTAATGCCAGCTTCATAGCCCAACTTCTTGCCATTCATGGCTACCAGCACGTAGGACGACATTGACACTAATTCTATGCCGATGACCATGATCAGGTAGTGGTTGGCCAATACCATCAGAAATGCGCCTAAGCCGAGAGAGAGCAGTAAGGCAGATTTTTCCCGACCGGGTTCAGCATGAGATAGCTGGAGATCCATGATGGTCGTCAGGGCAATTGCCGCCAGGAACACCAACTGCCAAAGTCCCGACAGGGGATTGACAATCACGCCATCAAAGAAGTAAGTTGCCTCAGGGGTAGAGAGCCTTTCGAAGCAGAAGAAAGCGATCACCGCACAAATGACCAGTGTGGTGATTCTAAGTAGACGGAGGCTCACCTTAGGGAGAATGTCTAGTATCAGGAGCAGTATGAACCCGAGCGACATCCCGATCTCTGGGACGAGCACAAGGAGACCCTCACCAATCACTCCTATGGCATTGTTGATGGCTGGTATTTGATCGGTCACTTGCAAATCAGCGGCCCGTTACGTTGTTCAGATATTGACCACCATTTTCCCAGACTGTCTCTACGAACATGGTAATAGAAGCATTCACGGGATCCAGTACCAGATGCGGCATGATGCCAAATAGGAAGATCAAAATCATGAGTGGTGCAAACATCAGCCATTCGCGACGAGTGAGATCGGGCATGGCGCCTTCTCCTTTCCATGACCGTACCCAGTACTCACCAAAGTACATCCGCTGAATCACCCAGAGGTAATAGGCAGCTGTGATCAAGAGACCCGCAAGTGAGGTAAAGGCCAGCCAGGTTGGGATGATCTCGCTAGAAGAGAAAGCCCCTAAAAATGTGAGCAGCTCAGCAACAAATCCTGAAAATCCGGGAAGTCCGAGTGATGCAAAGAAGATCACCACAGACACAAAAGTGAAGTAGGGCATGGCGCTGGCCATACCTGAATAATTGTCGATCAGACGATCTTTTGTTCTATCGTAGATCACCCCAGCGATAAGGAAAGATGCAGCTGATATTAGCCCATGGCTAAACATCATCATCATGGCACCCAAGGCACCTTCTTCCGTCAACGAAGCTAAGCCCAGTAAGACAAATCCCATGTGAGAAACAGAAGAATAAGCGATAAGCTTCTTCAGGTCTTTTTGTGCCATGGCATTGAGGCCGCCATAGATGATGGCCAGCACACCGAGCACTGCAACCCAATAGCCGAAATAGACGCCACCTTCTGGGAAAATGCCATAGGCAAAGCGAAAGAAGCCATAGCCTCCTATTTTCAGCAAGATACCTGCTAACACCACCGAGATTGGTGTGGGTGCCTCAACGTGCGCATCAGGCAGCCAGGTGTGTAAAGGCACGATCGGCAACTTGATCGCAAAGCCAATAAATATCAGTAGGAATGCCCAGTACCTGAACTGAATTGAGTCATAGCCCGATGTATCAGTCATAGAAAGCAATGAACCAGGAATGAAATTGCCACTATCAGTCATCGCCGGAATACTGAAGGTCCGTACCATATTCTCTCCAGCGATCTGACCCGCCTGTAGCATTTTCTGCACCTGAGTGACATCAGCTACTCCGATTTTAGCACCAGTTTCTGCGGGATCAATGACCGATAGGTACAAGCCGATCATCACTGCCAAGATCAACAAGGATCCAACCAGCGTGTACAGGAAGAACTTGATAGAAGCATAAGCCCTGCGCTTGCCTCCCCACAATCCGATGAGGAAATACATCGGCAGGAGCATAAACTCGAAGAAGAGGTAGAAGAGGAAGAAGTCCAGCGCGATAAAGCAGCCCATGATGTTACTGCTCAGCAATAGATAGAGTGCAAAGTAGCCTTTTCGCTTCTCGCGGATATCCCAGGAGGAGATCGCACCGATGAACATCACTATACCCGTCAACAGCACCATCAATACGCTCAGGCCATCTACACCTACCTGATAATCAATGGATAGCAGCCCTAATGACCGTAAATCGAGCGTAATCCAGTCAACCTTCTGCCAAAACTGGTAGCCACTTTGTGTGCCATCAAATGCGGCAAATAATGAAATAGCGAGAATCAGCTGCAGGCCTGTTGCGATGACGTTGAGCCAGCGGTAGCTGTCGGAGAATTTTTCCGGTAGGAGTAGCACCAGCATCGCAAAAGCGAGCGGCAGAAATATCAATATCGTCAGAAGGTTACTTTCCATGCAATGAATTGAAATACCCATACCATCATGAGCAGTATGCCCACGATTCCCCAAAGTAAATAGGATTGTGCGTTACCGCCTTGGATTCCTCGTGTGACTTGTCCAAATCTGCCAGACATCCACGCCGCAAAGTTGACGAATCCATCCACAATTGTTCGATCAAACCAACCTAGTAATTTGGCGATTACTACTCCTGTGACACCTATCAAATTAACCAGGCCGTCAACTATGCTTGAATCAAATCGTGAGATGGCAAAGCTCAGTTTAGAAAAAGGCCTGACAAAAACCTTGTCATAAGCCGTATTGAAATAAAGTTGATGATATGAAATACGACCAAAAGCCGAGAGTTCATCCGATGAGTTCGGCTTGCGATTGATATAGAGGCGGTAGGAAAGCGTAAGCCCGACTATCGCAATCGTGACTGTCAATGTGGCGAAAAGGGTATGCGCCGAATGAGTGCCGCCGATGACTATCGAGCTGATGGTTGTGGCTGGGGCTGATAGTAGATTCATCAACCAGGCGCCCTGTCCATCCAGCGGATTGATGCTAAAGAAAATTCCCAACGATAGTGTCGATAGTAGGACCGTTGGCCATTTCATCCAGCCTTCTACTTCTACGGGCTTTACCGTACGTTCAGGTAATCTGCTTGCTCCAAAGAAAACTAAAACCAGCTGACGACCCATATATACTGCTGTCAGAAATGCTGTCAGCAAAGCCACAATAGGAATAAGGTGATAAATCGAGAACCACTGGCCAGACAAGCCTGTGGCCCAGCCCCATGACTCAATGATAATGGCATCTTTGGACAAGAATCCTGAAAAGAATGGTAGCCCAGCAAGGGATAGCATGGCAATAAGATAACTGTAAAAGGTAACGGGCATTTGCTTTCTCAGACCGCCCATGTAGCGCATGTCTTGAGGGTCGATGTGCTGTCCTGATTGCTCCTCCCACTTATGCAGCGAATGAATAACAGAACCTGATGAGAGGAACAATGCTGCTTTGAAAAAAGCGTGGGTGATCAAATGAAACAAAGCTGCGAACCATGCACCAACGCCCATCGCCAGCACCATGTAGCCGAGCTGCGAGATCGTGGAGAAGGCGAGCACCTTCTTGATATCTGTTTGGGTCAAGGCTGAGATTGCTCCAATCAATGCTGTGATGGCGCCTACGATAGCTACAACTGTGAGCGCATCAACCGGGAAAATGAAGAAAATCCTCGCCAGCAAGAATACACCGGCGGCCACCATGGTCGCTGCATGGATCAGAGCAGATACCGGAGTGGGCCCTTCCATTGCATCGGGTAGCCAGACCTGTAGTGGGAACTGTGCTGACTTGCCGAGTACTCCACAGAAGAGGGCCAGCGAAGTGCCGATGAGTGCCCAATTGGAAATCTGGTTGGATGCGATCATCCAGGTGCCATCATCATTTTGCGCTAGCGCAAAAACGGACTGAAGTTCGGTCAGATCACTAGTCCCAAACCAACCCCATAGCAAGGCGATTCCTGCTAAGAAACCAATATCACCGATTCGATTGACGATGAAAGCTTTTTTGGCAGCTTGATTGGCGGATGCCTTATGATACCAAAACCCAATAAGGAGATATGAGGTGAACCCCACCAACTCCCAAAAGAAAAAGATCATCAACAGACTTTGCGATAGCACTATGCCTAGCATTGAGAAAGTAAACAGCCCAAGGAAGGCAAAGTATCGGTTGATGCCAGTGTCAGCACGCATGTAACCCACTGAATAGATATGAACCAGCAGGGACACAAAGCTTACCAGTAGGACTATGGTGCGACTCAATATGTCTATTGAAAAGCCAAAGCTCAGGTCACGGTCCTGGCCAACGGATAACCAGGTATATTGTATAGCTGTGCCTTCCGGAGATTGGAAAAGTAGCAAGGCCGAGATAAATGACACCACTACTCCTCCAATGCTTACCCATAATGCGCCTGTGCTATTTCTAAACAGAAGTGCGACTACAGCAGCCACCAAAGGTGAAAACAGTAGGGCAATGACTAGGGTGCTATGGTATTGAGCGGCTTCCACTATCCCTTGAGTTCGTTGGCGTCCTTCAGATCGGAACTCTGATAATGCCTATATATCTTGAACAGTATCGCTAGCGCAACAGCGGTCTCGGCAGCAGCGATCACCATGATGAAGATGGCCGCCATTTGCCCCTGCAATGTGCTATCGCTTTGGCTGAATACCACAAAGTTGATGTTAGAAGCATTGAGCATCAGCTCTATCCCGATCAGTATGAAGATGGAATTCTTCTTGGTCAGGGCGATGAACAAGCCCGAACAAAAGACGAAAGCGCCCAATAGGAGTAGCTGATCTGTACTCATCGTTCTTCAGGTTTGGCGATTGTGGCTGCTCCAATCAGCGCAACCAATAACAGTATGGCTACCGCCTCAAATACAAGAATGTTTTCAGTGACGAGATTGACGCCAATTTGCTCAATGGTTTTGCTGTGCTGCACCAATGGCTCTGATCCATCAGGTAGATTGTGGATGAGATTTACCAGTAGGTAGTAGAATGCTCCACTGATTAACAAGCCGGGAATGATGCGATAGCTGGACACTTCGACCTTGTACCCTTCCACCCGATGGGTCAATAGGATCCCGAAGACGAGTAGCACGAGCACGCCTCCAACGTAAACGACTATTTGACTGATGGCAACAAACTCAGCGCCATACAAGATGTAGATGGCGGCTACCGCCAGAAAGGCTAACATGAGCGTAATGGCAGCATAAAAGAGATTGCGGGTCACCACCAGGACGATACAACCCATGACCAGCAGGCCTCCGAAAATCCAGGAAAAGAGTTCAGCTATCTCCATCTTTCTTCGGTTTTCTTATGACTGGCTTAGGCCTGAATACGGGTCTGGCTTTTTTGGAAGCTCCAGATGTCGGTTCTTCGCTTGAGGTCTGTGACGCTACAGACCTTGAGGAGGGAGCCTTTTTTTCATCCTCCGCCGTGTCGTCAGTTTGTGGTTTGATAACAGGCTTAGCCTTAAGTACCGGTTTTGCTTTCATGACTGGTTTGGGTCTGGCACTTGAGGTCTTTGCCCCCTCAGACCTTGGACTGGAAGTCTCCTCTGATTTCTCAGGGATCGCTGGTTTGGCTTTTGCCTTCATCAATGCTAGAGCTTTGGCTTTAGGATCGTCGCTATCAGAGGTCTGTGTCTTCACAGACCTCTCATCGGTCGTTTTTCCTAACTTAGGCTTTACTTTGGGTCGAAAGGCTGGCTTGGCCTTCATTTCAGAAGTAGTGCCCGGTTGAGCAGCGCTCTCAGCTTCCTTTTTGGCTTTAGCTTCTGCTTTTTCCTTTTCTGCGATTTCAAGTTTTTGCTTGGCTTCCAGTATCTCCAAAGGCGTCATTTCAGCAAAAGCATAGGTATGCTCCCTGACATCATATTCACTGAAATCATAAGCCTTCGTCATGGTCAGGCACTCCGTAGGGCACACTGTCGTACAAAGCCCGCAGAAGCAGCACTTAGCCATATCAATATCGAACTTAGCAGCATGTATACGCTTAGGCGTATCATCGGAGGTCCGACCAATTTCCTCAGGCGCTCTGATCGGCTCTATTTCGATACAGTCGACAGGGCAGATCTTGGCGCATTTGTCGCAGACAATGCAGTCATCAATTTCATTATGGAGTCGGTAGCGACCATTGTCAGGTACTGGCAGTGACTCATAAGGGTATTGCAGCGTAACAATCCCGGTATCCTGCTTGAAGTAGTCTTTATCTTCCACTCCAATCGGGGTGCGGCTCTCCTTAGCATCGATGAGGTGCCTGAAGGCCAACTTCAACCCCGTCCACAGCGTGCGTGAGCCATGACTTATGCTTTTCCAATAGGTTAGCTCTTGCGTCTTCATATCATCAGCATCCTCCAAAGTCCATTGATAAGTAAGAGCAATATGCTGATAGGAGTAAGGTACTTCCAGCTGAAGTTCATCAGCTGATCCACTCTCATTCGTGGATACGTCCATCGTGCCATCATCTGCAAAAAGATGAGAAAGAAGGCCTTGCTAAATAGCCAGAATACTCCCCAAAGATGACCTGAAACAGCACTTGGTGTACCACTTGTCCAATCCGCTAACGTAACGGTTCCAACATTGGGTAGCGGGGTATTCCAGCTACCAAGGAATAGGATAGCTCCTAGCAAGCTTACCAATAGCATCATGCCATACTCTGAGAGCATGATGATGCCCCAACGAAAGCCTGGGTATTCGGTGTGAAAGCCACCAATGAGCTCCGATTCCGATTCCGGTAGGTCAAAAGGCGTACGGTTAGACTCTGCCAGGGATGAGATAAAGAAGATCACAAACATCGGCAGAAGAAATGGCGCTCTGAAAATGTTCCATGTCAGGATGCCTCCAATCTTCGTGGTGTCTACACCGAGCGATTTGATTCCGAGTAGGTAGTTGGGGCTATCGCTCAATATACCTTGCTGGAAGGACATCTCTTGCAAGTCTAATGTCTGGCTGATCATGATTGCTCCGATGACGCTCAGGCCGAGCGGTACCTCATAGGAGATCATTTGGGCGATAGATCGCATTGCTCCGAAGAGCGCAAATTTATTGTTGGAGCTCCAGCCGGCGATGAGGATGCCAAGCACGTCCAACGATACGATAGCCAGCAGGAAGTAGACTCCTGTTTCTACACCTGCTCCTGTTGCTCCCGATGTAATCGGGAGTACGGCAAAACCTGTGAAAACAGCCGCGAAGATGAGCAGAGGTGCGAGCTGGAAAAGATGTCGATCAGCAGCCTTGGGTACGACATCTTCCTTCTGTAGCATTTTTAGCAGGTCGGCGATGGTCTGCAACAGACCATAATATCCTACCTCCATGGGACCCATTCTGTCCTGCACAAAGGCGGATACCTTACGCTCTGCGTACACCGCAAAAACGACGAATAGGAGCAGAAAAGGAAGATAAAAAAGGAATGTGTACATGTAAAAAGACCCACGTATTGACGCATGTAATGCCGTCTGGCAATATTACGGATTTATGTATCAACATAAAATCGGGCAAGTCTGTTTATCATCCACTCGTATTTGTAGCTGGATAAACCAAAAGCCAAAAAAATATGTCTTTTCGAACCTCCGTGAGCCTGCCGGACGGACAGGAAACCTTCTTATCTATTTAACGGAGTTTGGAAGGAGCTGTAGAGCTTTCGTAGGGAGATGTCTCCGCTGCTCTACAACATGACATATTTTTTTGACTTTTGGTTTAGGAGACCTGATCAGTTATTCCCAGAGCCGATAGTTGTCTAAGGCCACCTTTTCACCGAAAAATGTCTTGGTTGTGGACTCGAAAGCGGGTGTAAAATCTGAGACATAAAACTGGTCTTCACCAAGTCTTGATTTGGCTGTAAGCTGATGGAAGTCCAGAAAGCCTTTGAGTGCCTTAGCTACTGTTTCGGCAGAGTCGATCACTGTGACTTTACTTCCCAGTAATGCTTCAATTTCCTGCTTGATGATTGGATAGTGGGTACAGCCAAGTATAAGAGAGGAGATGTTCTCTAACTCTGGGTCTTCCAGGTATTGCTTAATAATGCCGTGGCTGATCTCATTGTTGACAAACCCTTCCTCTATTAACGGTACGAGCAATGGCGTGGCAAGGGAGCGGAACTCCACCTTACTACCGAGTGCTTTGATCTTGTTGGCGTATACCCCGGAGTTGACCGTTTGCTTAGTGCCAATCAACCCGATGCGCTCCGTTTGATATTGCTCTCTGATGAAGCCTACAACCGGGTCGATTACGTTGAATACCTGTGCTTTTGAGCCAGCGTATTCTTTGACCAGGTCATAGGCGGCTGCTGAAGCAGAGTTGCATGCAATCAACACCACTTTACATCCCTTGGATAGCAGGAAGTCAGTGATCTTAACAGAATAGGCCTGGATAGCCGCAGTGGATTTGTCCCCATATGGTAGATGCGCTGTATCCCCGAAATAAATCAACTGCTCCTCAGGTAATAGTGCCTTGACCGCTCGTGCTACTGTGAGTCCTCCTATACCACTATCAAAGATGCCAATCGGTGCGTTTGATTTCATACGGCAAATATCCTTATTAGAATTAAAAAACCCCGAGCGATCAGATCCCTCGGGGTTTGCAAGCAAAGAGGTTAATAAAATATTTGAGGCTTCAAGATAATCGATAGTAGATCTTTTGTCAACCTTACCAAAGAATTACAATTGATATTAGAAATACACATAAGTGACTTTCGTCTTAATTTCATATACTCGTTACGTGAACTGAAAGGAGTAGATTGACTCTCTGATTAACAATTTTTATTATATGACATCCTTTCATATGTAGTATTGTCATTGTGTAAAAGACTTGTGATGAGGTACTTATCTTACATTTCTCTCTCGATATTAATTTTGATTGCTCCTGGTTGCACAAGCGATGATGATCAATTGATTCAACCTTTGGATGAGTTTTGGGTCGCTGAAAGCCCTGAAAATCTTGGTTTTGATGAATCCGCACTTCAGGAGGTGATGAATGAAGCCGAACGCTTAGCTAACTTCAAAGCATTGCTAATTATCAGAGGGGGCAAATTAGCGGTTGAAGAATATTGGATCGGCAGCAATGTCAACTCACTTCATCACTTAAGATCTATTACCAAGAACTTCACTTCTTCGATGATCGGTATTGCTCTTGAGCAAGGCGAAATTGCGGCGGTTGATGCCTCTCTTGCCGACTATTACCCTGATCTAAATACTTCTAAGGCCGCAATCACAATTAGACATTTACTTAACATGAGTTCTGGCCTCATCTGGGACGAGGATACAGAAGTACTGGATCTTATCGAAGGCCGGATAACAGAACCTGTTAGCGATCAATTATCGCGTGAACTTGACACCATCCCTGGTACATTATTCAATTATAATTCAGCATCCACTCATGTGCTCGCAGATTTACTTTCGAAGCAAAGCAATCTTCCCTTCGAACACCTGGTAGAAGACCAGCTTTTCGAGCCACTGGGTATTGCAGATTATCAGTGGGATCGAGATCCGAATGGTGCTGTATGGGGTGGCTTTGGTTTGCAGCTAACAGCACGTGATCTAGCTAAACTAGGTCAGTTGTACTTGAATAGTGGTCATTGGGAAGGGCAACAGGTGATCCCCGGCAGTTGGGTCTCAGCCTCTTCCACAGAGCAGATACTTCTGCCCAGGTCAAGTACGGCTGGATACAGCAATCAATGGTGGATTTCTAAAAGTTTAAATACTCAACTCTTTTATGGGCAGGGTTATGGAGGTCAGGGGTTGATGATACTGCCTGATGAGCAGATGGTAGTTGTTGTATTTCAAGAGCATCTTGTTTCAGGTGAGCAATCCATTCGACAATGGAGAAATTTCATAGACAATGTGTTTCTTCCATTACTCGATACAGTTGATTAGGTGTAGCTTATCAGAATAGTTGTCGAGAAGACGCAGATCTTCATTAATCTCTTATCGCGTATTCTTATTTTGGTACTCATCTACTTTTGATAAAAAGCCAACAGTGTAATTGATACAAATCAAAACAGCGCTTTTGATAGTTTTAAGCTTCTATTGATAACATCAAACGAACACCCATGCTCAAACAACTTTACACCCTGCTCTTCTTATCAACTTCGCTGACAGTGCTAGGTCAGCAATCCCCACTGATCATCGCCCCTTCGCTCAATAGTGATGGTACGGCTATAGCCTTTTCCTACCAGGGCGATATCTGGACCGCTGATGTGGATGGAGACAATGCCAAAAGATTGACTATACATGAGGGCTATGAGACATTTCCTCAATGGAGTGCAGATGATACTCAGATTGCTTTCTCGAGTGATCGCTATGGCAACCATGACGTTTTCACCATGTCGGCCTCAGGCGGTACCCCGAATCGTCTGACTTATCATTCTGCGGCTGATCATTTGAGTAGCTGGTCGGCTGACGGTCAGATTATATTTGGTACACGCCGACTGTATGCCCAGGTGGAGCGCGAATGGGAGGTTTACAGCGCTAGCCCAGCTGGAGGCACTCCTGTGAGAGCGATGGATGCACTGGGTTTTGATGCGGTATCTTCTCCCGATGGCAGCATGATCGCCTTTGTTCGCGGCACATGCAGGACTGCTCGGGAGGCATACCAAGGCCCAGCCAATCGTAATGTATGGTTGTATCACATCGCCACTAATGAGTACACTCAGGTCACCACTTACGAAGGGAACGACTTTGGTCCGGCATGGAAGGACAATAGCACGTTGCTCTTCATTAGTTCAGAAAGCGGCAAGTACAACATTCACGAGGCAGTCCTGTCTACCGACAAAAAGAGTGTCGCATCGACCAGGCAGATTACTGATGAGACTGACTTTGGGGTAATGTCATTTGGCGCTAGCCGTAATGGTCAAAAGATCGTTTTCAATACCTTGAATAAGCTGGCAGTGGTAGAGTTAGCCTCTGATTCTGTCACTGAAATCGACTTGGAACTAGGCTCGGACTACCGATTTGATCCGATCGTAAAGAAGACGATAACTAACAATATGGACAGCTATTCCATTTCGCCTAACGGGAAATATGCCGCGTACATCACGCGCGGTGAGGTCTTTGTGACCCCCACGGACAAAGAGATTACCCGCACCCGGCGCATCACTGCAACATACGGACGTGAGTTGATGGTAGCATGGCTCAATGATTCCGCTTTGGTTTATAGTTCCGATCAAGATGGTCAGTATGATTTATTTGCGGTAGCGAGTGCCGACATAACCGAGTCTAATCTTTTCAAGACGCTCAAGCTAGACCATACGAGAATCACCAATACCGCTGAAGATGAAATGTCTTTTCATATATCTCCAGATGCTAAACAAATCGCCATGCTTCGTGATCGTGGAGAATTGGCAGTAGCCTCCATTTCTGGTAAGGGAGTACTCTCCAATGAAAAGACGCTCCTTGAAGGCTGGAGTACTCCTTCAGGGATCAGCTGGTCACCCGACAGCAAGTGGCTGGCCTACTCACTCGCAGACCTTGACTTCAATGAGGAGGTATATATCCATCCGGCTGATAATGGACTAACACCCGTCAATGTGAGTATGCACCCGAGATCAGACGAAGCACCATTTTGGAGTCCTGATGGCAGTAAGCTGGGGTTCGTTTCGATCAGAAACAATGGAGACTATGACGTATGGTTTGCTTGGCTCAATAAGGAGGACTGGGAGCGCACCCAGGAAGAATGGAAACGATCCGGTGAGGAGGAGGACGATACTGATGAGAATGCCGATGTAGTCGTAAAAGTAGATACGGATGGTATCTATGAGCGACTCACTCAGGTCACTTCCGCTCCTGGAAACGAATCAAATATTCGCTTTAGCAAAGACGGAAAAACACTCTACTACGTCACCTCTGTAGGAGGTAGACAAGGCATTGAGATTGATGAGAATCTATACAGCATCAAATGGGATGGTAAGGAGAATAAAGAGCTATTGGGAGGAGATCAATCTCCTGAAGACCTGGTGCTAATTGAGGACGGTAAGTCCCTATTTGCTTTGACCAAAGGTGGCAAGTTGGTGAAAGTAGACATCAAAGCTGCCAAGTCAGAGACCCTGTCTGCTACCGCAAAAATGGAGGTAGATGTCATGGGCGAGCGTGACCAGATGTTCGAAGAGGCGTGGCGCACCTTGGATAAAGGCTTTTATGACCCCAGTTTTCATGGTCAGGATTTTGATGCTTTGAAAGCGCTGTATAAACCAATTGCATTGAGCGCGAGTACGCAGGAAGATTTCCAGGAGGTATTTAACCTCATGCTTGGTCAGCTCAATGCCAGCCATATGGGCATGTATCGTGTTGCCAATCCAAAAGAGACCCAAGAGGATAAGACAGGATTGATAGGTGCCGAGTTGAAGATGGCAGATGATGGTGTGGAAGTGACAGCCATCGTACCCGAAAGTCCCGCGGACAAGGCTGCAAGTAAACTAATGGTCGGTGACAAAATCATTACGGTAGGATCAGATGCGATAGATAGTAATACGAACTTCTACAGCCTGATGAATGACAAAGCCAACGCGCCGCTACTCCTAACGGTCAGAAATGCGGCTGGCGCCCGCCGGGAAGTAGTCATTTGGCCGGTAACGGACTTGAGAACGGAACTATATAATTCCTGGGTGAAGGAGCGAAGACGCCTGACCGATGAGTATTCCAATGGTCAGTTGGGATACCTGCATATCCAGGGCATGAACTGGACAAGCTTCGAGCGCTTCGAGCGGGAGTTGATGGCGGCCGGTTACGGTAAAAAAGGTATCGTCATCGATGTGCGCTACAATGGCGGAGGATGGACGACCGACTATCTCATGACCGTATTGAGTGCAAGGCAGCACGCCTATACTGTCCCCCGTGGAGCAACAGATAACCTTGAGGCGAACCACCTGAATTATAAAGAAAAGTACCCGTTCGGGGAGAGGTACCCACTGGCGGCCTGGACCAAGCCAGCGGTTACTATCTGTAATGAGAGCAGCTACTCCAATGCGGAGATTTTCTCTCATGCCTTCAAGACTTTGGATCGCGGCACTTTGGTGGGAAAGGCAACTTTCGGAGCTGTAATCTCCACCGGTGGACGTACGCTAATAGATGGTGCGCTCATCAGGCTTCCTTTCCGTGCCTGGTACGTCAAGGCTACTGAGGAAAATATGGAGCTCGGGCCTGCTGTGCCAGACGTGTTCGTTGAGAACCCTCCGGCTTATAAAGCTGCTGGTGTAGATCCACAGTTGGAGAAGTCTGTGGAGGTGCTGCTTGGGGAGATGGAGAATTAGATGAGAGATTACAGCTGAGAGTGGTGAACTGATATTGGTCTCAGCAGACCTACGAAGTTTCGAAAACTTCGTAGGTCTTGACGAAAAGCTCTCGAGTACTGGTCGTTAGGCTAATCGATGATCAGTGTTGCTTCAAATCACTAGCCACCAACAATCCGAATACTCTTTGCGGTTGCCACTTCCCGCAGCGACTTTTTGACATCTTTCGAGACAGATGATGAAACATTCAACTTGAAGTCTTGATAAGCACCATCAATCTTAAAGCTTATGCTGCGTATTCCGAGCTTTAGTTCGGTGATATCAGCCCAGTTAAAAAGAGCTGTCTTCGAAAAAAGACCAGGCCTTATCATAATACTGTCATCATTGATGTAGATCTGTGGTGTCCACGGAAGGTAGAATCCGAAATAAGTCACACCATACATCACAATGACTAGTCCAAAGGAATTGGTATAGAGACCATAAAAAGACGGACCCTTCTCCATAACAGAGCTAGTGCCGAAGAACAAATAGCCACTTCCCACCAAGAACAATAGCCAGAATATTATCTTGTCCGGAATTTGAATACTGTGATTGAGTCTGATTCTCTTGTCCATAACGCATTTGCTGATAAAGATACATTGGAGTTATCACTTTTACTCGTTTCGCAAGCAGACCTACGAAGTTTCGAAAACTTCGTAGGTCTTGATGACAAGTTGAATTGATTGAAGATCAAGCTTCTTCCTGCAATTGCGAACCCTTTTGGCGGGCCAGAATAACTAACTACTTAGTTATTACTATATTGTTAGCTCACTAACCGACCGTTGACATGGAAAAGGGACTCTACGAAAAAACAGGATATACGCTTGACCACTGGATCAAGGTGGTCAAGTCGACTGGGCTAGAGAAGCATAAAGCCATCATGGATCATTTGAAATCCGAACATGGATTTACCCATGGCTTTGCCAATTTCGTGGCACTTAAGTCGCGAGAAGCCGACGCTGGATCCATCGATGATAATACACTGCTGGACAATCAGTATAAAGGCAAGGAGGTGCTGAAGTCAATCTATGAACTGCTGCTTGCTGAGATTCAAAAGTTTGGATCAGATATCACCATCACCCCTAAAAAGGATAGTGTCAGCCTTATCAGGAAAAGGCAGTTTGCTTTGATCAAGCCAGCCACCAAGACAAGGATTGATTTGGGACTCAAGATCAAAGACAAGCCTAATGAAGGACGCTTAGAAGGTTCCGGGCCTTTTGGGACGATGTGCACTCATAGAGTAAAAATTGAGCAGCTTCAAGACTTAGATGCAGAAGTACTCGGGTGGCTCAGGGAAGCCTATGAGCAGTCGGTCTGATCAGAATCTGGTAGGTATGGGAATTGATTGTCCCGCCTAAGATCATTGAATTCATATTTGATTGTTAAATTCAATACTCTTCATTGACTCGTCCGCATCATTTTTTTAAATTTCGCGATGTTCGGACTATTCTCAAGTAAGCCAAAGGGCGTCAAATTCGATTATATCACCTATGTCACTAAGGTGCAGAAGTACAAGAATGTGCTGACTCAGTTTGCCACTGCTGCCAATGATAAACATGTGGTTTTGATCTATTTCTTTGATCAGACCAAAGAGGAATTACTTCAACTAGGGACAGCACTGAATATCAACATGTCAGAAGATGTAGGACTACTTTCAAGTCCGGGTTACGTTTTGCTCAACGGTCAGGAGTTGGGGAAACAAGGCCATATTAAAGCCGATCAGGTGATTTTCATGGAAGCACATCCCATTGCTTCGGTGCAGCGAGAGGCTGGCAACTATTTTTTAGACTCAGACATTGCAAGCACCACCTGCTACGTGGGGCTTGATGAGGCCCTTTTTCAGGTATTTGGCGGTAGCCGCATCTCCAACTTACTCGAGCGAATGGGGGTAAAAGATGATGAGCCCATCGCCCATACGATGGTAAGCAAGTCCATCGAAAAGGCTCAGGAAAAGCTGGAGAAGGATAATCCCAACGCCAAAGACATTCGATCCTCACAGGAGGATTGGTTAATGCAAAACGGGATATAATCTGCTTAACGCTATTTTGATTCGCTGAGCTCTTTTAGCCCTGCAGTGGCATTCTTAATTATCGTTTCTCTTTTGTCACTGGGAAGTTGGGAGTTTTCCGCCAGGTCAATCGCACGTCGAAAGGCAGCTATGGCACCTGTACTGTCTCCCGTCTTTTGGAGATAGTAGCCTAATTAGTCATTAATCTCCGGCGAGTTTGGAAAACTCTCGTAGGCTAGTGCATAAAGTCTTGATCGGTACGCATAGTCCGGATCTTTTTTCCAGGCCAACCAGTCACGATAAGCCTCGATGAACTTCATAGACAATGGCGTGCTATTGCCGCTGGCTTTCAGCGCTGAATAGGTGCTATCTACAGCATCAAACCCTTGTTTTAGAAAGAGGTCTTTCATCAACGCTATGTTGGGAGCGGCAGGTATCGCTGGCAATACAAAGGTCGTATCGATGATGTTTTCTGATAAGGAAAGAAAACGCGCATCGAACAATTCCGCCGGCTCATCTTTCAACTGGATGTTCAGAAACTTCAGCATCAACTGATTGGCTGTTTCAAAGCCTGCCTGCGGAGGAGCCTTCTGCTTACCTACAATATCCGGGACAAATGCATCGAACATGCCATAGTTCAGCATTGCAAACTCAGACATGGTCGGAAAATGTGCATAGTAGCGCGCTGAGTGCTGAAGTTGATAGGTGTACTTAGGATCGATCGAAGGATGCGGGGCGTAAATGATCAGCATAGGCGCCTTGATATTCTCTGGTTGATAAAAGACCGATTCGTTGAGTAGTCGTTGCTCGAAAGCACTGGGTAACCCACCTTCCAAGCTGATCAATGCCTTGTATTTATCGTTTCTGGCTACTGCCGCAGCGCAGACAGATGAGCTAATCGCATTGGCCATTAGCGCAATGCTGTTGAGGTCGACATAGGGAAGCTGTGCCACTTGCGTCATCACAAACTCCAGGTCATCGACGGCCACCTCAAGGCCGATTCCCGAAACTTCCAACCCCGATGAGTACCGTCCCTTGGGTGCGAAGGCAACCACCACATAGCCATGGCTGCTGAGAAATTCTGCGGTGATGCTTTGAAAAGCGGGACTGCTGCCATTGGGGTAGACAACTACCGGATACCTACCGGCAATAGGCTCAGCATCGGCCCGACCAAGCACGTCTAACTGCAACAGCCGATCAAGATGCTCCTGAGTAAATTGGCCTTCACCGCCAAGGTCGTTGGTCTGAGTGATGAAGGTCTCTTGGGCGAATTGTTGTTGTGCAGGGGTATCACTGAAGTTGGTTTGACGACCCAGGAGATGAACATAATGCTCATACTTTAGCGGCTCGCCTGTACCATCTTGTGCCGGATACCAAATATTGATTTGATGTTGCCTGCCATGATCCGGATCCTGGTCGTGATGCAGATTGCCATCCCAGTCAGCGTAAGGCACTGCTGATCGGGTCTCGTCATATATGAATAAGGTTGTGAATCCTACCTCAAACTTTCCGAGTTGAAGCGACCCCATGATGGGAACCTCGCGCGTGACTTCAGGAGAAGTGCAATGGCTCATCAACATGAGACAAGCCATCGCAAGACTGAAAAACCACTTCATTTTCTGACGGTCACATCATTAAATACCTGGGACCATGCTTTATCCTCTGTAAACTTACTGCGCCAACCATTCCAAATAATACGATTTGGGTCGGCGTAGGAGATGGTAGCTCTAAAGAACTGATCTCCGATCACATTTTTGGGACTGATTGCCTGAATGACCTTCTCTTCCTTGTTGAGAAACCACTTGTGCTGGCCGTGCAGTGGAAAGTCATGGGCAAAAGATGTCACCAAAAAACAGTCTTCCTTTTCATGATAGTTGAAGAAGTAGGCATAGGTGCGTTGATTACCATTGCGGCTATCCACGGTAACAGATTCACACTTAATAAACTGACCATCGAGCCAGTACTCACACGTACGCGTACCATTTTCCTGCCATGCCCGATCCGTCCCGGGATAGAGCGTCTCGGTGATCTCCCAACTCCCTATCAGGAAATCAAGATCTTTGATGTTTTGCGCATTCAATGTGAAACTTGCCACGAGGGCCAATGTCATTGTCATGATGTTTTTCATAATTCTGTTTTTTTGAGTTTGCACCCAAACTAATCACGACGGCAATGACACGGGTCTCAATACCCGCAAACAGGTCTCAGTATCCGAATTTCCTAGGTATTTTGTGATCGGTACTGCTGTGGAGTGAGGCCGGTATATTGCTTGAATACCCGGTTAAAACTGGCCTTGGAGTTGAATCCGGCATCTTGCGCCAGGCTGATGATCTTTAGGTGATTGCAATCTGAGCTGACCAGTTTTTGCTTGACTTCTTCCACCCGGTATTCGTTGACATATTGGTAGAAGTTTTTGCCCAGCTCCTGGTTGATCGTGTCGGAGATGACCCTATCGGAAATGTCGACAGCACGGCTCAGGTCGGCCAGACTCAGCTCTGCATTTCGGTAGAGCCGCTCTGCGCTCATTTGGTCATTCAGGGTACTGATGACAAGGGATACTTCTTTGACCACATCATCAGATTCCGGTAGGGGAGGAATGGTCAAAGTCTCGGCCTGTCGATAGCCGCTGATGCTCAGCCAGTAGAGCAGTACGGCGTAGAGGAGCAGGACGGTGGACTTGAACGTGAGCCAGTCGTCGAGTCGATGCTCCCCGAGGATGGCGCTGCTGATCACCATGAATACCAGAATGATGGCGAAACTCACCACAGTGATGACGATGACTTGTTTGATCCAGCGGAGGTCGATGGTCTCCATATTGGAAACGCGATCGCTCAATAGCCGCTGGTACTGTGTGATCATCTTGTGGCCGAGATGCAGGTAGATCAGGATGGAGATGATGGCGCCTGACTCCAGCAGCTCGGCAGTCGCATGAAACCAGTAGTAGGGGTGGACTTCACCAAAGACGAGGTGGTAGATGCTGTGCAGATAGTTGAGGATGATAGGGCTAAAATGCCAGAGGTCCTTCGTGCGAAAGGGGGCCTGTGGCCGGGTCAACGCCTTGACGTAGAAGTAGAAAGCCGGGCCTATCCAATACGAAAGCGAAAACGGCAGCCACGCCAACCAGCGATAGTTATTCCAAACAGAGTTGTCCAGCATGTAGGGGGTGAAAGTCAGGCACATGCTGATGATCATCAGCGCCAGGAAGCGATTGGCGACTCGGTTTTCATCCTTGGCGAGCAGCAGTCCGGCAAAGACCAGCCCATTGGCCACCGCACAGATGGTGACAAGCTGGATAGGACTGAGGTCAAACTGCATGCTGTTTATACGGGAGCTGGGAGGGAAAGGGTGGGTAGGTTGAGCTTTGTACTGCGCTAGTTCTTGACTCTGAGGATTGGGGATCACGGAACTAAGGTCCGCGCTAGTTGGGGGTTGGTTTGGATAGGAAATTTAATTCTTCAAGGTTCCGAAGTACCTTTCGTTCATTGCTTTGATATAGAAGTCGATTGGCGGTAGCCCTGCTTTCTTTCTTCTTTCATTGAGCTTCTCCGGGTCAATTAAAGGCTTTGGTTCATATGACCCTTTTTCGTCATTTAGGATCATCTGTGTTCCGTAAATCTGCAACTGTCCCATATTCACTCTTACTCTGTCTATTAGATAGGCATATTCAGTAAAAGAAGCATTGTCAAGTTTAGCTTGTTTTTTCATCTCAGCGAGGACTCTATTTTGAAAATCCGGATATCTATCCTGATGTTGAACAAGAAGCCAAAAATTGTGTGATCCTTCCTTGCCTACCTTGTCATAGCCTAAATACCCGTTGGTTTTGAATACCTCTGAAAGAAATTCATAATTTAAGCTGTCTAAATAGCTGATTTTTTCAGATAAAGATTCATAGGATGAAGAATCCATATCTGAATTGATAGCCTCTCTCATAAGCCCGCGCCATCTCTGATCTTCTTTTACCAATGAATCCAGATTGTCAACGAGCATGGAGTCTATTTGAGCGAAAGCTAATAGCTGGACAAATAAGAAAATGGTTGTAATGAGTTCTCGTTTCATTCGGAATGCCTTTTAGAACGAACTGCAAACAAAAATAATACTAATCACTTCCTACCGGATTATTTGGATGCAATTTGGCAAGCATCTTACTCGCTCCGCTCAGCGTTACTCGCACAGAACTCTGAGTCCCTAAACGGTGACTCTGAGGGGATCCTAACTTAGTTCGGCAACTAATGGCTTATAATGCCTACTAAGTGTCCCGCTCAGTCATTCCGAAGGAATCTTATGCCTGTTGAAGATTAGCAGGCATTGAAGATCAGAGTTGAAAAATCGGATAAGATTTCTTCCTACACCCTCGTCCTCGTATGTAACGAGGATGCCTTAGGACGGGAGCATTTGTAACGCGAATGACCGGATATTTTTATGGTATGTTGGCTGATCACAATCCAGCTTGCCTTTGTACTGGCCTAATTCGCTCCGCTCAGAGTCCCTTGAAGTTGCGTTTGAACGGAGAACAAGCTGAAAACGACACCTCCCTACAAAAAACCATAACTCCGGCTGATCAGTCACATCTCCCGTTTCAGGAGTTGCAGCTCCCGTCTACTTGATAATATCTCCCACTTGGAAATCATATCTCCCGTCCAGAAATCACAAATCCCGCTATGTGAACGACAGCTCCCAGGGTATGGATCACAGCTCCCAGGGATTTGCGACTTCTATATGGGTGCTCACTCCGCTCAGCGTTACTCGCAGAGAACTCTGAGTGACTAGGGGATTAACTCAGTGTCCCTAAAGGGTGACGCTGAGGGGGTCCAAAAGGTCACGAAACTAAGTTGGGCAACTAATGGCTTATAAGACCTACTAAGTGTCCCGCTCAGTCATTCCGAAGGAATCTTATGCCTGTTGAAGATCAGGGTTGAAAAATCGGATAAGATTTCGTCGCTGCGCTACGAAATGACTTTCCGAGATGTCTGTCTATGTCGATGGGTGGACTCCCTATCAATGTTACTTGCAGAAGGCAAGATAGTGTATTTTTAGTATTCATGTTTATGCCGCTGGCAATACCAATGTGGATCACAATCAGTTACTATACAGCCACCAAGCCAAACTTTACCTTTTTCAGCCTTTCTCATAGTCTTGGCACTTGGTAGTCCGTACACTATCGGAATTACTTCGACGGCACTTCCGTCTATTGGACAGTTCTTTGACTTACTTTCACTACAATCTCCAGGTGGCAGTCTAAGGGTTACAGTTGTTTTCGAGTTATCTGACACTGCAATAGATCTGATCATATCCTGACCTAAACCGATATGTTGAATCACAAGATCATACGACCCAGCCTCAAGGCTGTCAATGCTAAAATATCCGTTAACATCAGAAATGGTGCCAGTACGAGTTCCAAACACAACGACTCTCACGCCAGGTAATGCAGATGAGTTAGGTTTGTAAATTACCGTTCCGTCAATTGTTCCATATTGAGCAAAGGAGGTTAGAGAGGCAAAAACTAATATGGTTCCGATGACTTTATCCATATTGCTGAATCAATGTTAGCCAATGAATAACAAACATTGGTATTTACTTACTCACTTCCAAACCAGAAGCATTTTGATACAAGGTAAATAGACTGGCTACTACAAAACCATTCATGCATTAGGAACCTATCCCCATTCCTATTATTTTCATCGCCAATGAACAGCAAGCCTACCCATGCTTGATCGACCGTATGATCTGGTGCCCAAGGCGCACCCTGTAGTTACTAATGTCTATAAGGCCGGCCTGACGATAGCCAGCCTGATAGCCATATATGAGTTGATTCCGGCGATACTTGAGCTACCAGTCCGGTATGGATGGGGTTTTGTTGCCGTCACGTTTTTCATCTCCTTCGTCAATCTTGGCATCTATGCTGGCCTTGAGCAGCTCAAGTCGCAGTTTTACCAGCCGCGCTATCTCTGGACAGTGCGGTCGAGCTTTACCTGGGTGTTGATCGAGATGGGAGGTGCGGCGATCATGTCAGCCACGCTGTTTCGCATTTACAGCATTTTTGAGGAAGGAATGAATGTGGATCCATTTGCCTTTGGGATACTGCATTTTGTGTTGAGTTTGGGCGTGCTACCCTTCATTGTCCTCTATAGGAATTATCATCTACGCCGACGCAAGCTTTTCTACATCAGCCGCATCAACGTCAATGAAGAAGTCAAAATCACTTCTGAAGACGGAGAGGATACCCTCACTTTTTTCCTCAAGGACATCCTGTATCTGGAGGCCCAGAGCAAGAGCATTCTTATCCACTGTTACCATCGCAATGCTTACAAGAAGTACCAGCTTCAGAATAATCTTTACCGACTGGAAAATGAGTTCTTCCGACTACCTATAGTCCGTGTGCACAAGGATTACCTGGTGAACCTGCTAAGTATCAAAGCCCTGCAGACCCATCCCGTGGAGACCTTCACAGTCCAGGTTCAGCCCGTCAACAAACACCTTCCGGTAGGACGTACTTTCATTGGGTTGCTTAAGAAGCAGTTTGCCAAGATGCAGAAGGCTTAGATCGGTATTCGTCGGACGACTCTTGTTGCCAAGGAATGTAGGCCCTAGTGCATTTGTGCTATTTCATTGAATAGTCGTCCGACGAATAGTTGTGACGTCTCTGTGGGATTACCCCCTTGTTTGTGCATCATTCTTTTGTCGTGTTATAGCTCGACTAGCCTGATTTTGCAGCTTCGTCAACTTGCGTTGCTCCCTTCTCGTGACAATGCCATCAGCTTCCACCCTGTTTTCTGTTCTGCGAATTACGCGCTGCTCTGCTCTCAGTTGCCTTGCTTCCACTCGGGTGACTTCTCCGGAGGCAACACCATCGGCGATACGCGCCCTTTGCACGGTCTGTCGCTTGTCGGTATGGTTGATGATGTTGTCCTGGGCTTGTACATCGATAGAGATGATGATGGCGGTGATGATGCCCGCGGTTACGATTAACTTTTTCATGATTTTTCGTTTTGTTCGGCTCTTAGAGGCATGAGCTTAGCAAAGGTTTAATGAAGGGCTAAATCTTTTCTAATTATTGTCGGACGAGTGTTATGGCCAATAGTAGAAATGTCTTTGAGTGACAGTGACCTTCTTGCAATACTCGTCCGACAAGTGGCAACATCCATCCATTGCGTCGGGTTTAAACCCGACGCAATGGATGGATAAGGCTCAATGTAGTGTGACAAAGATTTGGCTTAGCAGTTTCCACTGCCCGCCTTCTTTGATCCAGTGAGCGGAGTAGTCACCACCTCGGGTGCCGGGGACTTCCTGCCAGCTACCCTGCTCCCATGCCCGGTCGGCTACCTCACTTATTTTGAGTAAGGTGGTAGTACGCACATAGTGCAGCCCCGGGTTTTCCTCAAAGAGGCCTGAAAGGAGTTTCGTGATATTCTTAGCCCCCATAAGCTGACTGCCATCCCCACCGGTAATGACGATGTTCTTACTGTAGGTCATTGCGATAGCGTCGACATCCTGCGCACGGTACGCGGCATTCGATTGTGCACGTACTTCCATGATCGATTCCCGATCGGAAGGCGCATCATGTGATGGAGCCGAGCTAATCACCGCCTCCGCTTCTGCCGACTCCTGCTGCAAGTGGTCGAGGTAAAGGATGCCGTTGAGATGGTCAACCTCATGTTGGAATATGACCGCTGTAAACTCCTCGACCATTTCCATATGGTGAGATCCATCAGGCCGATCATACTCGACGAGTATAGCATAGGCTCTGGTCTTCGTCGTATCTCGCCTATCGGGAATAGAAAGGCAACCCTCCCGACATGGCCATTTCATCTCAGAGTATTGCACGATCCTGGGGTTGATATATGCCTCAAAAGGGAAGTCCTCCTTGTCAAAACGCTGTACCCAAATCACATTCTTGAGAATACCCACCTGAGGTGCGGCTATACCTGCACCCATTGACATGCTGTCGCGCACCGTGGCGTACATTCGGTCGATCAGTCGACGCAAGACTTCATCGTCAGGGTCAGCTATGATGTCCAGACTCTTGGTTCTTAGCAGAATAGAATCCTCAGGACTGTTGATCTTGTATACCCTCATAGGTTGCCGAGACTCACCCGACATGATCAGCTCTACCTGTTCAGAAGAAAAAGTAGACTGTGCCTGGAGTTGAATGGTGATTCCTGATAAGGCCGAAGCGATGATAAGAAAAAGAAGTCGTAGCATAAACGCTGAATATCAATGAGAATGAATTGCTCAGTTGAAATTACAAAAGCAGCCATTAACCACCATCGAATATATAGTATACTTGCCTCAGTTAATTTACCCTTATGCCTCAAACCCCTCAGCTATGTAAGCTTTACGCTACCGCCCTGTTCATTATCTTTTGTACAATGACTGCCAGCAAGGCAGATGATCGCTATAAGAATCTTAAGGCTGGAAAGATCGTGGGCCTGACCTTCAGTACCTGGCCGAGCGATTTTGTGGGAATAGCCAAGGCACCATTTTCTGATAAGAAGAAGTCGGCGATAGTGATCGGCACTACGGTCGGGCTCATTGCGGTAGATAAACCTACACAGCGATTCGTCCAAAATACTTTCAGCCCGATCTTCGACTGGGATATCCCACCCGTACCCGGAATTGGGGAGATACAGGTCGGTACAAGATCACTTCTAGGCGGCTCCACCAATGGATACATACTCCTCGGCTTAACGGGATATTACATCGGTTCATTGGCTTTTAAGCATAAGAAGGGTCAGGTCGGGGTGATGCTGACTTATAAGGCTATTGCCACTTCATATCTCGTATCGCACCTCGTACTTAAGTCTGTCTTTGCTCGGAAGCGGCCCTATAATCCTTTGGATGGTCCGTATCCGCCCGAGGGACTCCCTGATGGGTTTACGACCAATAACTGGGATTTTGGTAACTACAGCTGGCCTTCATTGAGCAGCAGTCGAGAGGGATCATCGTTTCCTTCATTTCACTTCACCATGTATTTTGCATTGGCGCGGGTACTGCACCGCACATGGGGCAATCCATGGGTAGCCTATGGCATCCTCCTGGCCGGGCTTTTGCCTGATTTTGACTTGCACAATCATTGGGTTTCGGACATGTTTATGGGGGCAGTGATTGGTACAGTGATCGGGGAGGTGATCTACAAAAACTTTGAGAAGCGAGTGTTTGGAGATGATGACGATGGCATGTCCTATCGGAAGGGTCAGGGGCTTCAAAAAGTCCTTCGCACTGCCAATATCAGCCCGACTTTTGGCAGAGGTTATACGGGTGTGAGCCTGAGACTAAGCTTGTGAAAACTATTCATTTGGCATAACTATGAGAGTGACCATTACCTATCTTCGACTGAAATCTATCTGGAAGTTTTTCGCACTATCGAAAAATGCCCTGAACATCGTCCAGCAGCTAAAATCCACAAGTAATGTAAAGTACAAATCCACCGGGTTTTGGAAAGACCATTACACAATGACGCTTTGGAATTCTGAAGACGATTTGAAAGATTTTGCCAAAAGCGGGGCTCATCTCCAGGCCATGAAAAAGAGTGGTGAAATGGCAGAACTGATCAAGACCCTTACCATAGATAGCGATCAACTTATTGACTGGGCTACCGCTAAATCAATGCTCCGGGAGGTAAAACCGCTGCGGTTTGACTAAACAGCGTTGACTGACTCGCGCTTATGCTTCCAGCGCTTGTGTGTCCATAAGTAGTACTGAGGGTCGGTCAAGATCTGCTCCTCAAGTATACGCGTGTGTAGTTCGGTGATCTCAAATTCGGCTGTCTCCTTTGGATTATCAGTGAGAACTGTTGCTCTGAACTCATAGAAGCCGCGTTTGATACGATAGATGCCTCCAAACACTACAGGAATGTTGTATTTCTTGGCAAACTTCTCTGTGCCGAGCATCACAGGTGTATCCTGATTGAGAAAGTTAGTCCAGTAGACCTTTTTCTTCAGACTGGATGGGGACTGATCGGCTCCAAAGATGAAGGCCGTCGGTCCTTTTTTCATCATCTCAAACATCTCATCAGGTTTGTTTTTGGGAAACAGTCGAAGACCTGTCTTACCACGCGTTTCTTGAATCAGTTCATCGAAGAATTTGTTAGTGAGCGGAGCGTAGAGTGCGGCCATGGTATGCGGAATAATCGCGGCTGTCGACACAGCAAATAACTCCCAGTTGGCATAGTGCCCTCCGACGAAAATGAAGCTTTTTCCTTCCTTGTAAAGCTTTTCAAAAACTGCGAGATCTGGTGTGGGACATCTTTTGACTGCCTCTTCCGCGCTTATGCTGAAGTTTTTGACACTCTCCATGATCAGATCACAAAAATGCCCGTAGAAGCCTCTGATCATTTGATCGATTTCCTCCTTTGACTTATCAGGAAATGCGTTTTCGATATTCATCCGAACCACCTTTTTGCGGTAGCCAACCAGTGAGTAAACGATAAGGTAGAGTCCATCGCTGATCACGTGCAACACGGACATGGGCAGCAGAGAGAGTGGTTTTAGGAACAGGTAATAGAAAAAAGCGGTCATCGAATTTTGATCAAGCGGCAAATGTAATAACTGAATGCTTTAACCTACCTCAATGATATCAAAGTGTTTCGTCCAGTGGATTAATCCAATCTGATGACTGGAAGATATGCCACTCCGCTTTGGCCAGGTCATAGTCCGGCTTGATCAGCGGCTGGTAGGGGCGACCGTTGAGGGAACATCTAGAGACTGCATAAATCTCGATGTTATCCCAGCCCTCCTCAGCTAAGCGAGCCTTCACCCGCTGGATATACTGCCAGGTGATGTCTGGAGTGGTAGCGACTTTTCTGTATTGCTTTCTTGTTAGCTCAGATTTGGGACTGATGATTTTTAGTTCCCCTGTGTCCTTGTTGGTGACATTGAAATGGATCGAACCACCTTTGGATCGTAGCATCATTTTCCAGGAGAGCCGATGACCTTCTTCCGTCCAGTGGACATTGCCAGGATAGAAATGGTAGCGGATGGGCAGCAGCGCCTGAACAATGAAATAAACGTAAGCAACGATGAGACCTACATTTGCATATCGGGGTACCTTGATGAAGGAAAGCTGACTGGCTTCAGGTGCGGGTTTAGATTTGAAGAATGTCTTCCTTATCGCCTCAGGATCGAAGAAAAAAACCAGAAAGGCCAAGGCCAGATAAGGGAAAATGCCGATCTGAAAGACCGCAGAATTGAATAAGTGAAAGAAGATGGATGCGGCTACCGCAATCATCCTGGTACGCTTCCAGAGCAAGGCCGGTATCACGAGCATATCAAAGAATATACCGCCGTAGGCAATAGCATACTGAAGCCATTGCTCTTGTAGCAGATCACCTACCAGCCAGTAATCGCTCTTACTTTTGAACCAAATGGCGATGGGACGGGCGAGTAGCCAGTCTTCATAAATCTTGGAAAAGGCAGCATAGGTATAGACAATGAATAGCTGTACTACAAAGACAACCTGCACCCAGCGCCCACAGACAAGTGACTTGATATCCGGCCTGCGTCTTGCGTCGAGGCTGAAGTAGTGATGCGCCGGGACAAAGATCATCAATCCGAGCAGAAGCATGAGTAGATAGTAGTGATTGTTGTAACTGGACTTCTGCATCAGATAGACGCCCGACCACATGACGAAGTAAGTCGCAACAGCTAAGCGATAATACCAGCCAAGCATGACCATCAAGCCCGCTATCCCCATCATGAAAAAATAGTAGTACATTCCATTTCCCGGTAGGGGCTGGAGAAACTCAAAGCCGATAAAATTGAAGGTGTAATCAGGGTCGATGAAAGCCTGCTTCACCCAGCCGGTCATGATCGCACCCCAGGCCTCTGCCGTGATCAGCAGACCAAAAATCATGCGAAACAGCACCACGGCACTGTTGTCCATGGGACTGAAGAGATAATCTTTATCGAAGATGCGTCTGAGGTTCATCGGAGGCTAACGAATGAAAAGATAAAGTAAAGCTGGTTAGACTAGTTGACCAAACGCCAATGATCAACATAGTATTAAAGTTGCATCTTCATGAGCTTATCTGTCTGAATATCAGTGCCGAGCATGAATGAATGTGTGTCAAATATCTTCAGGCCTATTCGTTCATAGAAGGTAATCGCTCGGGTATTCTGATCCCAAACACCGAGCCACAGGACTTCCATTCCGCATTGCCTTGCTTTGGCGATAGCTTCGTCGAACATCAACTTGCCTATGCCTTTGCTTTGATGCTCCTTTAGTACGTAGATACGCTCCACCTCCATGGACTTACCGAGGTGAGATTCATTCTGTGCTGATCCAGTGTTGAGCTTTAGATATCCTACGATCTCTTCCCCGACCAATGCGAAGTAGAAAGTAGAATCCGGATGGCTATATTCCCGGGTGATATGCTCCACGCTCATCATTTCTGATAAGTAGAGATCCATATTCTCCCTGGTATTTTGTGAGCCAAAGGCTTCTCTGAATGTAGAAACACTCATTTGCTGAAGAAGAGCAATTTCTTCCTTTTTAACCTCGCGAAGTGTCATCTTAAGCGTTTATTTACATTCGCTGTGCGTCACCTCACCGTCGATAATCACGGTACATACATGGGTCACATACTCAAATGGATCACCGTCATAGATGACCACATCACCGTCTTTGCCTACCGTCAAAGATCCCACATGATCATCCACCTCAAGTACCTTCGCAGCATTGATGGTAATTGCCTTTAGCGCCTCTTCGAAGGGTAGTCCATTTGCGGCTGCCAAGGCCGCCTCATAAAGCACCACCCGCGTCTTGGGGACGTATTGCTCAAACCCACTTTGGATCACTACCGGAATGCCTGCTTTGTACAGTTTGCCAGCAGTCTCCATCGAGCCATTGGCATACTCGGGTCCAGAGCCATAGATACGCATGTTGGTAGGGTGGAGGATGATCTCCGCGCCACTGGCCTTGATTTCATCGATCATCATATAAGCTTCAGCGGCACCATCCAGCACCAACTTGAAGCCAAACTCATCAGCCAGTCTCAGCGCAGACATGATATCAGAAGATCGATGTACGGTGATCAGAGCTTTGTACTCACCTGAGAGTAATTTGGATAAAGCTTCCAGTCCCAGGTCGGTAGCCGTGGATGGGTCTTTTTTCTTTTTAGCTTGATACTCCTGCGCCTTGATCAGTTCGCTGCGTATCATGGCCATGCCTTTAGAGCGGGTGCCGGGCTTGTCAAAGTTAGAAGTCACCGTCTGGCCAAGGGTCATGGCTAACATGGTAGCAGGTTCGATCACCGCTTCCTCGACAGAGTTGCCTCTGGTTTTTACGATCATGGTCTGACCACTGACCAATGCACCAATACCGTGTCCGGTGTGCAGTGTGGTCACGCCACGACTCATCAGGAAGCCGATCAAAGGTTCGATTGGATTGTAGGCATCTACAGCCCTTAACTCTGGCTGTATCGGTGCTGAAGTCTCTAGCTGATCCTGATCCCAGGGTTGATTGTACATGCCGGAGACACCCACCATCGAGTGCGCGTCTACCAGTCCTGGGGTCACCACCTTGCCCTCATGCACGGTGTACCCTACCGGAATATCTACCTCTGCTGCGGATCCCACAGCTGTGATTTTTCCATCATTAATCAGTACCACACCATTCTCGATAGGGTCGCCATCCATGGTATAGACCATCTCGCCTTTGATGGCCATCTGGGCATTTGTGACAAAGGCCAGAGCGAAGAGAAACAGGTTCGTTAGAAATATATGTTTGAGTTGCATATCTGTAGTGTTCGGAGGGATTAGTGGATATGAGTCATAGCATTAGGAAGATAGACGCGGTAGCCGCCGGTAGCGAATGCGCGATCCTCGGGAATAGATCGGTCAAATCGCTTGACACCCTCCACCCAGGTCTCTTCGATATGGGTATAGACACTCAGCGGATCACCTGATAAGATGATAAAGTCAGCATCTTTCCCTACTTCCAGTGAGCCGACGCGATCCTGGAGTTCCATCATTCTGGCACCTGCCAATGTCAAGGCTTCCAGGGCCTTGTCTTTGGACATACCCTCTCTTACTGCAAGGCCGGCCAGCCTGATGAAGAGTCTTGAATCGGTAATCCAGTCGTCCGTATGAAAAGCCACATCTACACCTGCTCTATCGAGAATAGACCCGTTCTGATGATAGTTGTTGATCATCTCCATCTTACCACCCGGAGCATCAGGCATGATGATGGAAGCAGGCACGCCTGCTGCGGCTATTTCATCCGCTACCATCCACGCTTCACTCACGTGCTGTAGGACCAGCTTGAAGTTAAACTCCTTGGATAGTCTGATGGCGGTCATGATGTCATTTTGCTTGTGGGTATGGAAGTGGACGACCCTCCTGCCTTCAAGTATGTCTACCAGTCCTTCCATTCTGAGGTCTCTGGCGGGAAGCTTGGCCACATCGCCTTTGGCGGCAGCAACTTTGCGCTGGTACTCCTGTGCTTTGATGAACTCTTCACGTACCATGGATGCTGATTTGGCTCTTGTACCCGGAAAGTTAGGTGGGCCTTGAAGTGAGTTGGTTCCATTGGCCATCTTCATACCGCCACATACTTCGTTCTGCACATCGCCGCAGAAGGTAAGATCATCAATGGTCTTGCCCTCTCGCATTTTGATGTAGACGGTCTGACCACTCATGAGGTGACCAGAGCCTGGCATGACATTGAGGGTGGTGATACCTCCGGAAAGTGCGCGCATGAAGCTATCTGCTGTCGGCTCGATCGAGTCGATGATCCTAACCTCCGGGTGAATCGCTGCTGAAGCATCGCCTCCAAGATCTGTCACACCGAGGTGGGAGTGGGTATCGACCATGCCGGGCATGATCTGCTTACCTGCCATGTCATGTATGACCGCATTTCCCGGTAGGGTGACATCAGTCGCAGTGCCTATGGCGATGATCTTGCCGTCTTGCACCACCAGGACACCATTCTCGATAGGGTCTCCAGTGATGGGATAGATGAGGGCGTTGGTAAAGGCGTGGGGTTGTTGCTGTGCGATTAAGTGTGTAGAACAGCAGAGGATGAGAAGTAGGGTTCTTAGCATGGTTATTTAAGATTGGGTACGGTAGTCAAGTTAGTTAAGGTGCCCGAGTAATGATAGTCTGAGAATTTGGCTTTTGAAGAACGGTGCATGGACAGTTCTACTATTTCGCTCATATCAGCAGTCAGTAGCACCTACGGGTAAGCCCCGATATGGAGGATACCGAGCTATAAAATAGACGCAGGCCGCTAGAGCCGCAGCTCACTCAAGTTCAGCTCAAATCCCGGGAGCAACGGTGCTCCACTAAGTTGCTGATCAAACCCATTTATGGTACTAACCTGACCTGCCGAGTAGACGTACACCATTTCCTTTTCCGGATCGATGAGCCAGCCAAGCTGACTGCCATTAGCCATCCATTCTTCCATCTTGGCCTGTTGGCTGGCGATGCGATCAGATACTGATTTGAGCTCAATGACAAACTCGGGCGTGAGTCTGGGGAACTTATCGAGTTCACTTTCGGGTATGCTTTTCAAAAGCTCATTGCTGACCCATGCCGCATCAGGATTGCGCATTGAACCATTGGGGAGATAAAAACCCGTATCCGAATCGACGACTCTTCCGAGTTCATATTTTTTGTTCCACAACCGAAGCTGAGTTATTATTTCAGCATTTCGATCTCCAGTATTGAAAGTAGTAGGTGACATAATGATGATTTCGCCGTTCGCATTTCGTTCAAACTTCGTGTCGCTGTTTTCCTGACAAAACAAGAAAAACTCATCATCAGACATTCGTTCTAAGACCTGGCCTTTTATGGTAATTGGAAACTGCATAATCTAAATTTAATCGATTTGACGGAAATCATTACTATCGCCCCAACCTGAAAAGTAGTACAGCAGCACGCTTGCTCTGCAGCGGAAGAGCCGGAAGGTACCCCGTCTCACGAATGGTGTGATCATCAGCTCCAGCCATGCCCATGCCATCAATACCCATCTCGATGTACTCAGAAGTGAAGCTGATATCCGCAGCTCCCGCATCACTAGGGTTGACTGGTGTGACAGGGTCAAGCCCTAGATCCTGACTGACTTTGCTAAACTGTTCCAGCAGTGCATAATTGCCGTCGGTTGGAGCGAAGGGAGGATAGCCCTCTTTGAAAACGATGGTCGCGTCTGTTCCCGGTAGGTGATCAGCCACTATGCGCTTCATGGTCTCCTGCGTCTTGGCGAGCTGCTCTGGTGTCAGACATCTGATGTCACCCGTGATAGTAGCATCCTTGGCGACTACATTGTTTTTACCAAAGGCCGAGCCGGAGTTGCCATTGCTATCGTAATTCACGGAAGTGCCACCTACGATTACGCCCGGGTTGAAGGTCAAGAACTCCTCGGCGGATAGTTCCTCATAAAACTGATAGAGAATACGGCTCGCTTCGTAAATGGCTCCCGCACCTACGGAGGGTTTGAATATTTGGGAAGAGTGAGCGGCATTGCCCGTCACGGTTACCTTCCAGCCCGATGAACTCCGACGGGCGACATTAGCCGTGTAGGGATTGCCATCACCGTTTTCAAAACCGAGCGCTACATCCGCCCATTTTGCAGCTTCGACGAGCTCTTTTTTCGATTCCGATAGGGGAGAGCCGCTTAGCTCTTCATCACCGGTCATCACTACCGTAATGTTCATATCCTTGAGCAAACCTTGCGCATGGAGTGCGCGGAGCGACTGCAATATGATGATATCGCCACCTTTCATATCTGCTATTCCAGGGCCTTTGACCGTGTTTTCGTCCACAGGGATCCATTCCTGATTGGGGCTATCAGGCTCGAAGACAGTATCCAGATGTCCGATCATAAGTATCTTTTTCCCCTTGCCGCCTTCAATTTTAGCGACCAGGTGCCCGGCTCTGTCGAATGACGAACCGTCTGCCCACCGCACCTCCATGCCCAGCTCGGCAAACAGCGGCATCAGCACATCACCAACGGCACGTACCCCTTCAAAATTCATAGTACCACTATTCATATTGACGAGCTGCTTGAGAAGTGCTACCGCCTCTTCATTTTGTTCGTCGATGTATTTGACCAGTTTTTTCTCCTTACCAGAAAGCTGGCCGAATGATGGCAGGCTACTGATCAACAAGAGTGAGGCGATGATTGAAAATAGAACTTTCATAATGCGGCGTTTAGATATGGATACAATGATAGCCTTTGTACTGGATTTGAGGAAGACTATTGGTCATAGAGCATAGATCGGTAGAGCTATGCTTTTTGTTCATCTAAGTTATATCCATGTTTATCGAATTTTACTACAATTTAATTCTGCACAGCGGTTTGATGTCTTTTTATAATGTAACTTCATCTCATTATTTTACTACTAAAGGCTCAGCTAGCTTATGGAACTAATTAGAAAAGTGTTATTCGTCGCAATGTTATCAGCTTGGGGATATTATGCATTCTCAATCTCAGATTTGCAACCAGTAAAGTCTCAAGAACCACTATCCGAACTTTCGGAAGGGCTCGATAATCAAGAGGCTTAGAACAAGATTTTCAGGGTATGAATTTGAACCCCGGCATTGGTCGGGGTTTTTTTATGTCTCTTTCTGAAGCTGAAAGGCTGGTTTATATATTGTAAGGCCCGTTCTCTCAGACCATTAGGTTTCCCAGTTTTACGTTTTGCCGAATAGATGAGCAACT
Source organism: Cyclobacteriaceae bacterium (assembly GCA_965229505.1). Taxonomy (GTDB): domain Bacteria; phylum Bacteroidota; class Bacteroidia; order Cytophagales; family Cyclobacteriaceae; genus UBA6059. The sequence continues at coordinate 905,755 of OZ245881.1, read as the reverse complement.
CAAAAATTAGTTGAGAACAACTATTTGTCCGTTAATGAGCCTTTCCTGTGACTGAGCAGACTCTGAATAGCTCCAAATTCTAATCGACGATTCTATTGAGTTCGTCGACATATCAGCGGCAACTGTCTAGTTCATCTTTTTGAGTTAAACGCTAGTATTAATTTCCTGCTTTGATAATGAATCAACCAGTTATATGAAACAGGAAAATATCCTCTCTTTGTGCGGCAAGGGTTTGCTTTTTGGCGGCTTATTGTTGTTGTCATTTATATCATCTTCTTTAAAGAACGTTTCAAAAGAGCCTCGCAGCGAAAGCTATAATCGGTTTTCAACCATCGATAGCGAAGAGACTGAAGGCAAAACTAAAAGCCCATTGGAGGTAGCCAGGTTCTCACCATTGGCTCCCATGATGGTTGAAATATGCAACAATGGGATTGATGACGATGGAGATGGGTTGATTGATTGCTTCGATGGAGATTGCTTCTCAGATGGTACAGCATGTCCGGCATTTGAATTTAGCAGTTTATGCAGTCCCACAGGTGGCAAACGAGCTTCTTTGATTTCTACAGCTACCGCCTATCGAGCAGAGGGCACGGCAACAGCGGCAACCTTCACTATTCCGGTAGGTGCTACGCGTGCTCTTGTCTATCTGTCCAGTGCTGATGGTCAGACTGGCTCGGGTCAAAGTCCCGGGGATACAGATGAAGACTTTATCAATGCAGGCGCTGTACTTGACCTAATAAATGCTACCTCGGCTGGTTATCTCAACTATGCAAAGAATACGAACACTGATGGTAGCGGCACCCAGGTATTTGGATGGGAGGATGTTGACTTTGGCGATAAAGTATCCACAGGTGCCGGAGCGGGCCATGATGTGAGCCCGTCATTGACGGACCTTACATTTTCGGTCGTCGGATCGACACTCACCATTACCGAGGATGATACTGATGTGCACAGCTCGTTTGTTGTGGAGTTTACCTCTGCTGCTGTCGAGTCCATGATCTCCACGGGCTTTGAAACCGTATTTTTAGACAATGGCACTGCTGCGGCTAATCGTGAGTCTTCAGTAGCTATTCCTGCTAATACGGAGGTCATTTTCCTTACCGGAAAAGGAGTAGGCGCAATTCAGGGACCCTCTGGTTCTCCGGGCGGAGGTGATGAAGGCTTCTCCAATATCAGATTTACCATGGATTTGTCCGCTGGATCGGATGGCCTGCTTGATGGGTTCGTCACTGTCGCAAATGGAGGTGACTCCAAGTTCCATTCGACCTATGTAGTTACAGATCATGACCTGGCAAGTACCAGTTCCTTTATAACAGGATCGACGGTCTCTGGTGACATTTTGACTAAAGAGACTGCCACGGGTGGTGATGGTGATGTCGGGCTGTTTGACCCTAAAGTCTATATATCCGGAGGCAACCTGATCATCGAAAGAGACAATGGGTATGCTGAAGACTTTGAAGACGTTTATACGATTGAGTTCTTTCGTAGGATTACTGAGCCCATGGCCGCTGAGTTCATTGACTCTGAGATACTCTTCATGGCTGAAGGTACCGGTAGCACCGGGTCTGTAGATGGGAGTGACATACTCTCCGGCGGTACGGTGCGAGAGTTCACCATTCCAGCGGGTTCTGAATTTGCCTTTTTCAACATGGCAGGTAATGCTAATAACTCCAATAACGAGGCTAACGAAAATCCAGCCGCGGCTTATGCGGTGATCGACCTGACCTCCGAGTCTGCCAACGGTTATTATTTTCAACAGGTAGGACATAGCGGTAGCAGACGTGATCATAATGTTGCCTTCAAAGATCTGCTTCTTGACTATTCCAGTGCTGTGGCTAATGGTATCGGGCAAAAGGCCTCTAATGACTATGATATGGCGTTTGAGCTTTCTACTGGTAAGGATAAGCTGTCAGTGATGATCAGCTCCGATCTGGTGCCCGGTGAGTATCAATATGTGTTGTCTATGGACTTTTTTGGCTCTAAGCCGGACCTGGCCTCATCAGCCACCAAAATAGATTTTACAAAAGGAGCTACTTGTAAAGAGCTTGATGTCAACCTTGAGCTTTGTAACCCAGGTGCTGGCAAGAGCCCCGAGGGCATGCCTATTTCCTTTTATGATGCCGATCCTACTGTGGATCCGGCGGCTGTCTTGTTGGCTACTCAGTCATTCAACAATGTGATTGACGTAGGCACGTGTGCTTCCTTCACTTTTACACTTGACCTGAGCGCCTATGATAACATAGACTTCCCGATGACTATCGTAATCAATGATGATGGCAGCTTCGTGCCAGGAGGGGAGGGCAATGCCGTTGCTACCACATTTACGTTAGCTGATCTGGAGACACAGGACAGTGACTTCACAGAGTGCGACTACTCTAATAACAAGGTCATTCAAAACACCAATGTCAATAATTGCCCCATCTCTGATAATGACGGAGACGACAGCTCCGGAGCTACAGGGTTTGATTATCTGACCTATTTTGCGGCATCCTCTGCACCAGTCGATATTACAGATACTGATCTGGATATAGTTGATCTGGACGACTCAGATATTCACTCTGCGACTATCACATTGACCAACAGACCCGATGGTACTGATGAGATGCTATCCCTTTCTGGAGGCCTTCCTACCGGAATCGGCCTGACCCCCTATGTTCCGGGTACAGGAGTTCTTGTATTAACCGGTCAGCGTCCAGTATCAGACTATGTGACAGCATTGCGGCTACTCCAGTATCAAAATGTAAATGCCACGCCAGACATAACCGATAGGGAAATCACCTTCGTACTCAATGACGGAGAAGAAGATGGGCCACCATCAATGACTACCGTCAAAATACTAATTACCCCTGAGATTGATGTGACGGGTAGTGGTGTGGCTATCGCCAATGGCGATGCTTCTCCTGCCACCGCAGACGGTACTGATTTTGGTACGATCAATTCATCAGGTACTGTGACGCGGACGTTTACGATCACCAATGTCGGAACGGGTACGATCAATCTGGGGGGTGCTACCTCGGTGACGCTTTCCGGTGCTCCGGAGTTTTCTGTGGTAACGCAACCCGCAGGTACAACTATCAACAGCGGCAACTCATTGACTTTTGACATAGAGTTTGATCCGACTTCTGACAACACCTATATGGCGACCGTTTCAATTGCCAATGACGATAGCGATGAAAACCCATATGAGTTTGACATTATCGGTACGGCAGGTGATGTCGAGATCTGCGATAATGGTATCGATGATGACGGTGATGGTCTCATCGACTGCTTTGACCCTGATTGTACCGGGTCTACGAATTGTGGAGGCTTTTACTTCAACCAGCCAGTTCCAACATGTATTGGCGACTTTACACGAATAGGAGATTTTGAATTGGAGGAGGATTTTAGAACTGATAAGGATAATTATCCCGTTGATCAGCGGAGCGGGGTTTTTGTTGGTGATCTGGATCGGGACGGCATCTCTGAATTGGTAGGTAAGAACCCGGGAGACAATGGAGTAGGCTCAGCTATTCAAATTTTCAATGGCAATGATGGGTCATTGAAGAGATCCATTTCACTTCCTGCAAAAAATCACTCGTATAGTCAGGTAGCTATAGGAAATGTTGATGATGATAATACTGGAGACATATTCATTATCCTAAACAATAGTAGGGTTTATCGATATGATATTTCAGGTACCCAGGTTTGGCAGTCGGCGGTACTAAATGGGAGCAATATGTTTCATGCCTCACCTCATTTGGCTGATTTTGATGAAGACGGTACACCTGAGGTATATGTGGGAGTTAGCATACTGGCTGCCACCGATGGTACGGTGCTAGTGAACAGCGATAATGATGTGCTAAGCTCAGGAAATGTAGGATCGGATGGAGATAGGCTTCCTATTGCTTTTGATGTCTTCAAAAATGGTGATGCTTTGCCACCAAGCCACCCCTCTGCACCAGGTGTTTTTGGATCCGAAGCGGATGGCCTTGAATTGATCGCCGGGGATAAGGTATACACGGTTGATTTGGCTGGCGGTACACTTGCCGTTGCGGCACAGATTACGGCCGGTGATATCACCGGCAAAAGTGGCGGTGATCACATGGATGGGTTCACCAGTATTGCTGACTTGGATGGTGATGATAAGGTAGATATCATCGTTGTGTCTGCAGGTCATGTCTATGCATGGAATCCCAGGACTGAATCTCAGTTGGGTTATATAGACCTTACCGGAACAAGTAATGGTGGCAGAGCCAATGTCGGTGACTTTGATAATGACGGACAGGTAGAGATAGGGGTAGCTGGAAGAAACTATTATTTCATGCTTGAGTATGATGCCGGAGGTGAATTTCAGATAGGATGGCTGAAAGGAGACGGTACTGCTGGAGGGGGTATTGATGACGGCTCGCAGAGAACAGGTAGCACACTTTTCGACTTTGAAGGGGATGGAAGAAATGAAGTAGTCTACAGTGAAGAAGAAAAACTGTTCATTTTTGATGGTGTCACAGGTGATATACTGGCTTCAGTGACTTCTCAGTCCGGCACACGGACGGACTATCCGTTGGTAGCTGATGTGAATGCAGATGGCCAGTCCGAAATAATTGTAACGGCCCAAGATCGTAACGGTCCAAGCAATTCGGAGAAAGGATATATCACTGTATATAAGTCGGCCAAAAACCCATGGGTAGGCTCTCGCGAAACATGGAACCAGCACGGTTATTATGTCACCAATATTAACAATGACCTAACCATTCCTCAGCAAGTTCAAAATCCATTGTTAATAGAATTTGATAGGACAATTGGAGGTCAGGTGTCCGGTGCATTCAACGGGTTTTTGATACAGACGACTTTCCTGACAGCCACCGGAGTTCCTACTTTGGCCGCTGCAGATGCTTTGGCCACCATCACCGACCTTACAGTAGACACGGACGGTATATACACCGTGACTTACGATTTGGATAATAATGCGTCTGCTTCACTGCCAATACCCTCAGGTATGTATATCTCTTTTTGGAATGGAGACCCTGATGCCGGTGGCGTATTAATAGGAACAGATAATGCTACGACGAATATTGATCCTGGCGATGGAATTACAGGACTGACTTTCGAATTTTCCGGAATTGGAGTAGTAAATAATGTGTACGTTGTGGCTAATAATTCAGGTGTTCGAACGGGTACCAGCACTACTCTATCAGCACCAGGAGATTACATCATAGCCGAATGTGATTACAATAACAACGCTCTGTTTTTGCCCGCTCCAGTCAACGTGGCTCCTCAAGTTGATTTGAATGGAAGCGATGAGCTAGGCTTTGATCATGAAACTACTTTCATCGAGGATGGCGGGCCTATTGAGTTGTCTCAGAGCACAGAAGCATTAGTGCTGGATGGGGATGCTAGTGATATCAAGGGGGCTACTGTTACCCTCACAAACCTACCAGATGGCACGGATGAAGTACTTGCCGTGACAGTTGGAGCAACAGGAATAGTGGCTATATACGACAGTGGTACGGGCATCCTTACACTGACAGGAACTACAACACTGGCTAATTATCAGCAGGTACTCCGGACTTTGACTTATGACAATGCTGATGATGATCCTGATGATACAGATCGTATCATTGAAGTAAAAGTGACCGATGATAGCGATAAAGAGAGCAATACAGCCATCGCTACCGTGAATGTGACACCAGTCAACGATCCACCAGTCGCCGCAGACAAGACGCTGACGACTGCAGAGGACACTCCACTGTTAATCCAGACGGGCGACTTTGGCTACAACGATCCAGACACTGACCCTTTGGATAAAGTGACGATTGCTACCTTACCAGGCAAGGGCACGCTGTTTTATGACATCAACAATAATCAGAGCTACGATGCAGGCGAAGAGCTGGCAGCCACAGACGAGATAACTAAGGCCAACCTGGACAAGGATAGCCTATACTATGTGCCAGTGGCAGATGAGTATGGAGATCCCTATACCACTTTCACCTTCACAGTCAATGACGGCACGGTAAATTCAAACCCAGCGAATACCATCACGATAGATGTAACACCTGTAAACGATCCCCCAACAGCGGGGGACAAGACGCTGACGACTCCAGAGGACACTCCGCTGTTAATCCAGACAGCAGACTTTAGCTACGCTGATGCAGACACTGACCCCTTGGATAAAGTGACGATAGCAACAGTCCCGGGCAAAGGAATATTGTTTTATGATATCAATAATAATCAAAGCTACGATGCGGGAGAGGAGTTGGAAGCCAGTGACGAGATAACGAAAGCGAACCTGGACAAGGATAGCCTGTACTATGTGCCAGTACCAGATGAATTTGGAGACCCCTATACCACTTTCACCTTCACAGTCAATGATGGTACGGTAGATTCAAACCCGGCGAATACCATCACGATAGATGTCACCCCGGTAAACGATCCTCCGACAGCTGCAGACAAGACGTTAACGACCCCAGAGGATACACCGATAGTGATCGCTACGACAGACTTAGGTTATAGTGATGTAGAGAATGACCAATTGGACAAGATAGAGATCACCTTGCTACCCACGGCAGGCACCCTGTTCGTAGATACAGATGGTGATGGAGTAGTCGATACAGGCGAGGAAGTATCCCTGAATGATGACATCAGCAAAGCCGACCTTGATGCAGGCAGGTTAAAGTTCCTTCCCGATGCAGATGAGAACGGTAGCCCTTATGCTGACTTTGATTTCAATGTAAATGATGGCACGGACGATGCAGCAGCAGACAACACGATTACCTTTAATGTCACACCTGTAAACGATCCTCCGACAGCTGCAGACAAGACGTTAACGACCCTCGAGGATACGCCGATAGTGATCGCTACGACCGACTTAGGTTATATGGATACAGAAGGAACCGATCTAGACAAGATCGAGATCACTTTGCTACCCACGGCAGGCACCCTGTTCGTAGATACAGATGGTGATGGAGAAGTAGATGCAGGCGAGGCAGTATCCCTGAATGATGACATCAGCAAAGCCGACCTTGATGCAGGCAGGTTGAAGTTTCTTCCCGATGCAAATGAGAACGGTAGCCCTTATGCTGACTTTGACTTCAATGTGAATGATGGCACGGACGATGCAGCAGCAGACAACACGATTACCTTCAATGTCACCCCGGTAAACGATCCTCCGACAGCTGTAGACAAGACGTTAACGACCCCCGAGGATACACCGATAGTGATCGCTACGACAGACTTAGGTTATAGTGATATAGAGAATGATCTATTGGACAAGATCGAGATCACTTTGCTACCTACGGCAGGCACACTGTTCGTAGATACAGATGGTGATGGAGAAGTAGATGCAGGTGAGGAAGTATCCCTGAATGATGACATCAGCAAAGCCGACCTTGATGCAGGCAGGTTAAAGTTCCTTCCCGATGCAGATGAGAACGGTAGCCCTTATGCTGACTTTGACTTCAATGTGAATGATGGCACTGAGGATGCAGCGGCAGACAATACGATTACCTTCAATGTCACTCCGGTAAACGATCCTCCGACAGCTGCAGACAAGACGTTAACGACCCTCGAGGATACGCCCATAGTGATCGCTACGACAGACTTAGGTTATAGTGATATAGAGAATGATCTATTGGACAAGATAGAGATCACCTTGCTACCCACGGCCGGTGCGCTGTTTGTAGATGCAGATGGTGATGGAGTTGTCGATGCAGGGGAGGAAGTATCCCTGAATGACGACATCAGCAAAGCCGACCTTGATGCAGGTAGGTTAAAGTTTCTTCCCGATGCAGATGAGAACGGTAGCCCTTATGCTGACTTTGACTTCAATGTGAATGATGGCACGGACGATGCAGCAGCAGACAACACGATTACCTTCAATGTCACCCCGGTAAACGATCCTCCGACAGCTGTAGACAAGACGTTAACGACCCCCGAGGATACACCGATAGTGATCGCTACGACAGACTTAGGTTATAGTGATATAGAGAATGATCTATTGGACAAGATCGAGATCACTTTGCTACCTACGGCAGGCACCCTGTTCGTAGATACAGATGGTGATGGAGTAGTCGATGCAGGTGAGGAAGTATCCCTGAATGATGACATCAGCAAAGCCGACCTTGATGCAGGCAGGTTAAAGTTCCTTCCCGATGCAGATGAGAACGGTAGCCCTTATGCTGACTTTGACTTCAATGTGAATGATGGCACTGAGGATGCAGCGGCAGACAATACGATTACCTTCAATGTCACTCCGGTAAACGATCCTCCGACAGCTGCTGACAAGACGCTGACCACACCGGAAGATACACGCATTGCGGTAGTGACAGCAGACTTTGGCTATAGTGATTTGGAGGGTGATCCTTTGACAGAAATCACGATTGGAACCATAGCAGGTAGAGGTGTTTTCTTCCTTGATGCAGATGATGATAATGTGGCTGATACAGATGAAGTCATGTCTGCCAGTGATGTCATTGCGGTAGCGGAATTGGATGCGGGCAGGCTGAAGTTCAGACCGGAAGCCAACGAAAATGGTAGTGACTATGCGTCATTTACCTTCACGGTGAGTGACGGTATCGACGCTGCGATTTCGGAAAATGTGATCACTATTGATGTCACGCCGGTCAATGATAGGCCTTTTTGCGATGATGAGATATTGACCACTTCCGAGGACACTCCACTGGTGATCCAAACTGACGATTTTGACTACAGCGACCCTGAGGGGAACCTATTAGCTGAGATCGTGATCGTTAACCTTCCAGATGATGGCGTCCTTTTCCTCGATGAAAATGAGAATGGAATACTTGATGAAGGAGAGGAGATTCGTCGAAATGATAGGATCAGCAAGCGTGATCTTGATGATGGCCAACTAACATTTGTGCCGGCACCTGATGATACCGGTAGTCCTTATACCGACTTCAGATTCAGAGTGAGCGATGGGTCCGCTGAGAGTGCAGCCACTTACACAATCACCATCAATGTCACACCGGTCAATGATTCACCGGCAGTAGAGGATGACGACTACACCATTGACGAGGACACCCAACTTGAAGGTAATGTTCTCGACAATGATAATGATATCGAAGGGACGCTTACCGTTTCTGAAACGCCGATCAGCGGTCCTGAGCATGGTCAGCTTACACTTAATCCCGACGGTACATTCACCTACCTACCGGAAGAAGATTTCATTGGTGAGGATACTTTTGTTTATCAGGCTTGCGATAGTGGTGATCCGGTGGTTTGTCTGGAAGCGACCGTGACGATTACGGTAGAAGAGAATAGATCGATTGACATTGCGGTAGAGGAGGTATGTATCCGAGACACACCATATGTGCAATACGAGATCACAGCAGTTGGCTTTACGCCAGATCAGGGTGCAACCATTACATGGAGAAAGATGGATGGGGAAGTAGCCGAGCAGCTGGTTGATCAACCATTGACAGGATCCCTGCTGTGGCCCGGAGCTGAAGTAGATGCAGATGGCAATCCTATAGCATGGCCGGGATGGTTATTTGAAAATGGCATGTGGATTCAACTCAACGATGGCTTGCGGCCGGAGATGACCCTAGAGGTGAGTATCAATCCTGAGAATAGCGTAATCGTATCCTATCCTCCGGCGACACCCGCCTGTAATGCTAACCCGCGCAACAGGCCTGTAGCACATGATGACGGTACGAGCATCGGTGGTGGAGAGACGGCCGAGATTCCGCTTCCTGTCAATGATGTACCCGGCGACAGTCCGCTTGATCCGGGTACCATTATATTGATCGACCCTGGTGACCCTGGTAATGTCGGAGACAAGGACACCCCATTGACGATACCCGGTGAGGGAACTTATACTGTCGATGAGGAGGGCACATTGACTTTCGTACCCGAAAATGGATTTGGGGGCACTACGACCATCGAGTATACAATAGCCGATGAAGATGGGGAGCGATCTGACCCTGCGACTGTGGTCATTGAAGTGGGAGGTCAGACTGGCCCTACCGCCGATGACTTTACGATAGAGGTGAGCACAATTGATGGCACGACCAGTACTGTCATACCTCATATATTCGATCCAAGTGGTGGGCCGGTTACACTTACTAAGCTCAGCGATCCGACAGTAGGTACGCTGGTATTTAACCCGGACGGTTCGTTTACCTATGCTCATCCTCCGGGCTTTGAAGGTACGCTTGAGTTCGTCTATGAAGTTTGCGATAGCGGTAGCCCAATCGCCTGTGACCAGGGTACGGTGACAATCGTCGTGTTGCCGATGGATACCGATGAAGACAGTTTGCTTGACTCCTTCGAGGTGGACGATCCGGATGATCCAAAAGACTCTGATGAAGATGGCACACCAGATTACCTTGATCCTGATGATGATGGTGACATGGTGCCGACCATCGATGAGAACTATGATGGGGATGATGATGTCACCAATCAGGATTCGGATGGAGACGGTACACCCGACTACCTCGATGTGGACGATGATGGTGATACAATCTTGACTGAGGACGAGGATATTGACTTTGACAGTGACCCACAAAACGATGATGTGGACAATGACAATACCCCCAACTACCTTGATATAGATAGTGATGGAGACGGCATTCCTGATGAGTATGAAGGACTGATCGATACTGACGGTGATGGCACGCCTGATTTTGCAGACCTGGATAGTGATAATGATGGCGTCCCTGACATAGATGAGGTCACTTCGGACAATCCTCTTGATGATGACTGTGATGGCGATGGTATCCCTGACTTTCGTGATCCATTCAGCTGTGATGAGTTTCCTGTCAATCAGGTGATGACACCCAACTTTGACAATATCAATGATATAATGGAGATCACCGGTATCGAATACTTCCCTGGTAATGAGGTCTTCATCTTCAACCGCTGGGGCAACCTGGTCTGGAGAATAGAGGGCTATGACAATGTCAATCAGGTATTCACAGGATTTGGCAATGAAGGCAATCTTGGGTCTACTGACTTACCGGATGGTACCTATTTCTACATTATCGATAGAAGAGATGGTACCGCTGTTCAAAAAGGATTTGTAGTAATCAAAAGATAATCAGACATGAAAAACGCATTCAAAACTATATTTCTGCTAAGTGCACTTACGATTACTACGAGTGCCTTGGCGCAGCAGCAGGTGATGTTCACCCAGTATATGTTCAACCAGTTGGCCATCAATCCGGCCTACGCCGGTATCCATGAGGGTATCAGCACAAGTATGCTCTGGAGAGAGCAGTGGGTAGGGTTCGAAGGTGCTCCGAGCACCCAGACCATATCGGTTCACAGTCCGCTCAATTATCGGCCGGCTTCACTGGGGCTCGTGTTGATGAGGGATAAGATCGGTATTACGACACAGCACGGGGCATATGCGAGCTATGCTTATCGCATTCGGTTTGAAAAATCTCAGTTGTCAATGGGAATGCAAGGCAGCATTACCCAGTATCAGACGGACTACAGTGAAGAAGCTGGTTTAGATCCCATCTTGGCTAACGCCAATGTCAATGTGATGCGACCCAACTTTGGTGCGGGTCTCATGTGGCATAGTGATCGGCACTATGTCGGTCTGAGCGTACCCCAGCTGATGAATCAGTCCTTTGATCCGGGCAACCTCGATTCTGATAGTGAGCTGGTGAGGCATTATTTCCTGCTGGCAGGTTATGTTTTCGATATCAACAATGACCTCAAGTTTAAGCCCAACATACTCGTAAAGCACGTAGCTGGAGCCCCTACACAGGTCGACTTGAATGCCAACTTCCTGATCAAAGATGTGGTATGGGTAGGCTTATCCTACCGCTCGCTTGATAGTTTTGACTTTCTGTTTCAGTTGCAGATCAATCCACAGTTGCAGATTGGATATGCTTTTGACTTTGCGACGACCACCGAGCTGCGACGTGTCAATGCAGGCTCACATGAGTTTATGCTCAACTACATATTCGAACTACCACGCAAAAAAGTCCTCACCCCCAGATATTTCTAATCATGAAAAGGATATTCACTACATTTTTATTGATCGGGCTTACCTTTTCGATCGTATTTGCTCAAGCTAACGAAAACAAGTCCTACCAGCGCTACATCAAGCAAGGGGATCGGTACTATGAGGCTTTTGCCTATATCAAGGCGATAGCGAAATACACCAAGGCTTTTGAGAGTTTCCCAAATCAAAGCTACCCGAAGTTGCGACTTGCTGATAGCTATCGGATGATGAACCAACCAGAACCGTCTGAGAAGTGGTATGCTTTGGCGGCAGACAGTGAGGCTTTCTCTGATCAGAATAAGCTGGACTATGCTCAGGTGCTGATGAAGAATGGAAAATATAGCCAGGCGCAGGAAGTCATACGCAGTATCGAGAACCCCCTAGCGGCGAATAGCCAGTTGGCCAAAAAGGTCAAGGCTACCGAAAATCAAGGTGTCTATTATCTGGACTCAGCTGTCTATGGCATTCAGCGAACCAATCTTAACACTTCTGATAGCGATTTCGGGCCAACTTACTACAATGATGGAATCATTTTCTCGTCGGCCAGAAAGCCACCGAGATTAGCCAATCGCAAGTATGACTGGGATGACTCTTATTTTCTTAACCTTTATTATGCAGACTTTCAGAATGGAGTCCTCTCAAGACCAGAGTATTTCTCCAAGCGAATTAATACAGTCTTTCATGAAGGGCCTTCCGCATTTTTTGCCGGGGAACAGAAAATGATCTTTACCCGAAACAACTATTACAAAGGTCGGACGGATAATAGTGAAGAAGGTGTGAATACCCTCAATATGTATCTGGTAGAGATGAAAGAAGGGGGTAAAAAATGGGGTAAGGTGGTGCCATTTGAGTACAACAGTAGTGAGTATTCTGTAGGTCACCCCACGCTAAGCTCAGACAATAGCACTATGTACTTCGTATCAGACATGCCGGGTACTAAGGGAGGGTCGGATATTTTTGTGACGTATTGGGAGGGTAATAAATGGTCTACACCTGAGAGTCTTGGTCAAAATATTAATACCCCGGCCAACGAGATGTTCCCCTTTCTATTTGAGGATAAAACACTCTATTTCGCTAGTGATGGCCACAATGGTCTTGGCGGGTTGGACCTTTACAAGGTTGACCTGGCTGACTCAGTAGAGCTACTATGTACAGCGGAAGACGGATCATTGGAGTACTGCAAAGTTGCCCTGACTGACCGGAATTTGGAAGTTGAGAATCTAGGTTACCCCATGAACTCTGAAAAGGACGATTTTGGCTTGATCCTCCGGGGTGATGAAGGCTTCTTTTCGAGCAATCGTGATGGTGGCGCAGGAAGTGACGATATCTACCAGTTCCAGATCTTTCAATTCACCATCGAGCCACAGCTGGTCGACGGCAGGAGCCTCGATCCTCTGACAGGAGACCTTAAGATTTTTGATCTGACGAGCAATCGGCTCATAGCCTCAGTCTCCGGGGCGAAATCTACGACTTTCAATGCGCTGAGAGGAAGGGAGTATGCCATAGCTGGTGCGACCAGTGGCTATCTCGACAATACGATCAATTTCACTCCCACCTCCCTACCGGAAGATGAGGCGTCATTCATTGTACCGGTACCATTGTATAGAGTTGAAAAATTCAATGCTGTCATTGTAATCAACAATGAGATGGAAGATCAGCTTTTTTATGGTAATGAACAGCTGGTGGAGTACGACGGTACAAGCAAAGAGCTAACGGAGTACCTCAAAGGCCGCTACGGGCAACTCGAAAAAGTGGATACTGTCAGGAACATCTACTATGACTTTGACAAGTCCAATATCAGAGAGGATGCAGCCAGGGAGTTGGATCGGTTGGTAGAGTTGCTATCCAGCAATGAGGAACTCAAAATAAGCCTGTCAGCGCACACGGATAAAAGGGGCTCAAATCCTTACAATGATAAGCTGGCAGATCGCCGTGTGGAATCCGCCCGAAAGTATTTGGAGGAGAAGGGAATAGCTCCTGAGCGAATCTCAATTGACAGTTTCGGTGAATACAGGCTATTCAAGGAATGTGTGGAGGGTGAGGACTGTAACGAGCCGACCCATCAGTCAAATAGGCGAACGGAGATCAGGCTGACTTCTACCAAAGGTAAGATGGCGATGAGGTAAGCTCGCGGCTCTATAATTACAAGCGGTTGACCAGCTGGATTTGATATTCAGCAGGTTTTTTTGTGGCTACCGCGAATTGATCATAAACTTTCACCTGCCAGCAACAACCTTTTGCAATTGCAGTGGGTTTTGGGTAAACTCATGCTTCATAAAAAATATGACCAATGAAGTATCCCGTTTCCTATCTGATCCTGCTCTCATTTTGCCTGTTGCTCTACCCCGATAGCAGTAAGGCACAGACTGTCGACCCATCGTATTATCAGGAGTTGGACTACCGGCTTATCGGTCCTTTTCGTGCTAGCCGTACTGTGGGTGGAGTAGGTATCCCATCACAGCCCAATGTCTTCTTTGTGGGTGTCAACAATGGTGGTGTCTGGAAGACGGATGACTATGGTCGCACCTGGTTTCCTATTTTCGATGATGCCCCAACAGGATCAGTGGGAGATATTGCGGTATCACCCTCCAACCCTGACATTCTCTATGTAGGTAGTGGAGAAGGGCTCCACAGACCGGATTTGGGTGTCGGAGATGGTATCTTCAAATCTACCGATGGCGGTGAGAGCTGGGAGCATGTTGGGCTGCCGGATGTGCAGCAGGTAGGACGCTTAATCGTTCACCCAACCAACCCAGATATTGTCTTTGTCGCTGGCCTTGGTCATCCCTATGGTGCCAATGATGAAAGAGGCGTCTTCAGGACAAAGGACGGTGGCAAGACATGGGAGAAAGTACATTACATCAATCATAACACCGGAGCGATCCAGGTGGAGTTTGATCCTACTAATCCCAACATCATCTATGCAGATATGTGGGAGCATCAGGAAGGCCCCTGGGAGAATGCCAACTGGAAAGGTCCCAACAGTGGGCTCTTCAAGTCTACAGATGGTGGAGACAGTTGGACGAAACTTACCGAGGGGCTACCTACCGCGGAAGATGGTGTGGGCAGGATAGGAATCGGTATAGCCCCTTCCGATCCAAATATCATTTACGCTACGGTCCAGTCGGATCAGAAGGCCGGCATCTATAAAAGCACTAATGCCGGCCAAAGCTGGACATTAGTAAGCACAGATCGCAGGACATACGGTCGCGGGGGAGACTTTGCTGAGATCAAAGTACATCCCAACGATCCAAACAAGGTCTATGCGGGCAATGTCGCCTCCTACCAATCCAATGATGGAGGCAAGACCTGGTTCTCGCTGAAAGGTGCTCCCGGTGGGGATGACTATCACCGCATCTGGATTAACCCTGAGAATCCCGACATTATGCTCTTCGTAGCGGATCAGGGAGCGGTAGTGACCGTCAATGCAGGACGTACCTGGAGCTCATGGTACAATCAGCCGACGACTCAGCTGTATCATGTGTCTACCGACAATGCCTTTCCCTACTGGGTGTATGGCGGTCAGCAGGAGAGCGGCGCTATCGCAACAGCCAGCCGAGGGCCTGGAGGTCAGATTACCTTCAGAGAGTTTATGGGCGTAGGTGCTGATGAGTATGCCTATGTTGCACCTGATCCAAAGGACCCCAATATCATCTATGGTGGTCGTGTGATGCGCTTTGATAAGACTACCGGCCAATCGCAAAACATCGCTCCAGAAGCACTGCGCTCGGGTAAGTACCGCATCCTGCGTACCATGCCGCTGATGTTCCACCCTAAGGATGACAACATGCTGCTCTTTGCGACCAACGTGCTTTGGAAGACAACTAACGAAGGACAAAGCTGGGATATCATCAGCCCCGATCTCACCCGCGAGCAACCTGAAGTACCCCCGAGTGTTGGCGACTTCAAAACTCCCGAGTTGGAAACTATGTCCCGAAGAGCGGTAATCTATGCTGTGTCTCCGTCACCGTTAGATGTCGATATGATATGGGCCGGTACGGATGACGGACTGGTGCACGTTACCACAGATGGTGGTAAGAACTGGAAAAATGTGACACCACCGGATCTTAAATCATGGGACAAAGTAAGCCAGATAGATGCAGGGCATTTTGATCAACAGACTGCCTTTATTGCAATCAATGCCATCAGAAAGGACAACATGAAACCCCTCATCTACAAGACCAAGGATGGAGGCAAGACCTGGACTAAGATCACCAATGGCCTGGCGGAGATGGGCCCGGTCAATGTGGTACGGGAAGACCCTAAGCAAGCTGGATTGCTCTTCGCAGGGACGGAACGTGAAGTATATTTCTCGATAGATGAAGGAGAAAACTGGCAGTCACTGCGCATGGATATGCCGGCCTCATCGGTGCGCGATTTGGTGATCAAAGACGATGATCTGGTCGTAGGTACACACGGCCGCTCTGCCTGGATCATGGACAATATCGAGCCCCTGAGGCAGATGGCCAAGGCGCGTTCTGCAGGCAACTACCTCTTCAAACCGGCATTGGCGACACGCGTGCGCTGGAACATGTTCCTCGACACGCCGCTTCCTCCCGAGGAGCCCAGTGGGGAAAATCCACCAGATGGGACTTATCTCGATTATTTCCTATCGGAAAATACGAGCGAGGTGTCATTGGAGATTCTCGATAGTGATGGTGATTTGATTAGAAAATATTCTTCGAGTGACGAGCCAGAGTTTGTAGATACCACGGCCTTACCACATCCTACTTACTGGATCAAGCCCTGGCAGTCACTCAAGGCCGATGCTGGACATCATAGATTTGTTTGGGACCTCAGGTACCCCAATCCTCCGGGATCGGATCGTGAGTTTGCAATCTCTGCAGTATACATGCAGACGCCCAGCGGCCCCAACGGACCATTTGTGCATCCCGGAGAATACACGGTCAGGCTGAATGTGGATGGTCAAACCCAGGATCAGAAAATCACCATACGACTCGACCCAAGAGTGGAGATCTCAGATTCTGCCCTACAGCAACAGACTAACCAAAGCATGTTGGCCTACAATAGCTATTTAGACCTTCAGAAGGTTCGAGAAGCTTTGGACGAACGCATAGCCGAATCGAAAGGAAAGAAAAAGGCTGCCATGGAAGCCTTGCGTGGCAATGGCAACCCGGGCAATGCGGATGTGCTTTACGGTAGCATCTATGCTACAGACGGGGAGGAAGAGAACATAGTGGCCTTGCAGCAGAAGTTTCTACACATGCTTGTCGTGCTGCAAAGTGCCGATCGACAACCGACTGACCAGGCTAAGGCCGGTCTGGCAGAACTCCGAATGACTATGCGCGCCGTGCTGGCAAGATGGGATAAGTTGAAGTAGTTCTCTCCCGCTCCCATGGCTCACTCCCATCGACTGTGGCACACCATAGCCGTAAATGGATCGGGGTTATCAGGAAAGGTCTGCGAGACACAGACCTGGGCGGTAGAGAACTCTAATTGAAAATAGATGCCAATTCAAAGGAGATTTCCGGTAGGAGTGTAGAAGTAACCGTACCACTTTCGACCAGATATAAGATTGGCTGCTCGGGATCATCTGAGTAGATTTCCAACGTCTTATTCCCTGGGTCGACCAACCAATACTCACCTACTCCACCTCCTAAAGACCGTCTTTTCTTCACATTCCGGTCAATGAAACTGTTGGAAGGCGAAAGGACTTCCACCACAAGATCGGGAGCCCCTTCTATACCTCTTGAGGAAATGACAGAAGCTTTGGCACTACTAACGAAAACCAGGTCAGGCTGAAAAACAGTCGTATCATCAAGGTAAACGTCAATCGGAGAAAAGAATAGCTCACCATTCAGATGATAGTTGTCGAATACTTTAAACAATTCGCGGAGAATGCGCTGGTGATTGAGGGTTGGGACTGGTGACATGACGAGTTGGCCTTCGATCAATTGTGCAAGCAGGCCTTCTTCGAGATTTTGATAATCTTCGACGGTCCATGATTTAGAAGTGTCAATAGTGGCTACTTGCATAGATTAAAGATAATAAGTCAAATCCTAAATGGCATATGAACAACAAGAGATAAAACTCTTACAGTATCCCCTGCATCATATTACCCACGAAAAAACCGAGGTAGTTACCCACTGCATAGCCGAGCAGCCCTACTGCGACACCAGGCAGTACCAGGTCGCCATAGCCTCGGGCACTGGCTAATGCTAGTGCAGAAGAAGAGCCTCCGACATTGGCCTGGGAGGCCACCGCAAGGATAGCTGCATCGATCTTGAGGAGCTTGCCCACTCCGAAAATGAAAATGCCATGAATGAAGATGGTACCCAGGGCGAAGTAGAATATAGCAGGGCCTACCGCTACTATATTGGCTACAACCGACTTAGCGCCATTACTTGCTAAAAAGAGCAACAGGAGATAGTTGCCTAGCATCGCACCGCCGGATAGTTGTCTTACGACGGGCAACTGACCCATGAGTAGGGCCAGGGTGGTCAGCCAAAGGATTTTAGGTAGGAAGGGCATCCATTCCGCCAGGAGATCGGACCCTAGCATGCAGCCAATGGTGATACCTGTGAATGCGGCCATGTCCTGAATGGGTATGGCCTTGAGGCTGTTGTACAAGGCTTTTTCGAGTGTTTTGGGCTTGTCCTCGGTTGAGGTATCCTCTTCCGGTAGGGGAGTGGCTTTCTCCTTGCTGCCCAAAAGAAGTGGCGCGGCGAGACACACGATGAGCCATATGGCGGTCAGGATTACATCGGCAGCTATACCGGCCGTGAAGAGGCTGCTGGTGGTCTGGAAGGCATTGCCGAGCGCGGCGAAGTTCATGCCACCACCGATGTAGGTACCGGTGAACTGTCCGGCCAGTTTCCATGACTCAGGGCCGATAGCCTCATTCAAGACATAAGACATGGTGATACCACCCAGGGCAGAACCGATAGATCCTACCAGAAATGCCTTGAGCATGGTGCTACCTGCCATTTTCAGAGACTTGATACTTACGCTTAGCAGTATGAGGACGATACTTGCCGTGACCGCTTCACTCATTAAAAAATCGTAGACAGGTGATTCGCCGGGGATAATGGTACTGTTGGACAGAATGATGCCCATAATAATGCATAATGATGCTGATCCCATCTTCTTGAGAAAAGGTACAGACCGCTCCAGCCACAAGGACAGAATCACAATGAAGGCCATGATGAAGAATATTGCAACCGGATCTTGAATCATAATGAATGTGTTAGGCAAAGTTTAATTTACATTTTTCCTGATACATCAAAATCGCTTCTGTGTGTCCAGCACATTGAGTAGCGGTCGTTCGTCTAAAAAGCGCTTGATGTTTTCGATAAAAAGATCGGTGATTCTACTGTTTTCGCGATCACTGGTGCTGGCAGAATGCGGGCTGATGAGCACATTGGGCATGTCCCACAGCGGACTGTTTTCCGGTAGGGGCTCTACCTCAAATACATCTAAGCCTGCCGCACCGATCTGACCTGACTCCAAGGCCTTGACTAATGCCTGCTCATCAACTACGGCACCCCGTCCGATATTGATGAATGTACATCCTTTGGGCAGCAGCGCGATCTCATTAGCACCGAGTAATCCTTCTGTTTCAGGTGTATGCGGCGTGATGATCACCAGGTGCTCGGCCCTTGGGAGCACTGCTGAGAGCATCGATTGGTCGTATAGCTCATCTACCGATAATGCCGTAGGGGACAGACCTTCGACGGTCCTTTTCACACCGATCACATGCATCCCAAAGGCTTTGGCCAACTGCGCGGTGCGCTGACCGACACTGCCCAGGCCGAGGATGACGAGCGTCCTACCGGAAAGGTCGGTACCCGCATAGCGCTCCCAGTGGTGGCGCTGTTGCTCCTCAAGCATGCGCGGCACGCCCTTGTGAAACATGAGCATGACCATGATACAAAACTCTGCCAGTGGCTGAGCATGGACACCTTTTGCGGTGGTGAAGGTAGTATTGGGCATCCTCGTGTCGTACCCATTGTTATTCACAAACTGACCAATACCTGAGCTGGTGGCTTGCAGCCACTGCACTCTGGGAGCCACTTCTGGTAAGTCCTCGATATGTGTCTGGTCAAAATCAAACAGGATGTCAGCTTGGGCAAGCAGATCGAGCCACTCTTTTTCCCGAGCTGCTGACCTGGGTATGGGTTCCCCCTTATGATCTGCGGAATACCTCGGAGGCCTTAGCAGGTCGGGTCGATAGATCACATTGATCCGGTTGTCAACTTGTTTGATCTTCTCGACATGTTCCTCTTCGAGATAGCTGGCAATGAGTAATTGGAAAATGTTCTGCTCCATGAACCACTAAAAATGAACTACTTCCCAGTGGAATAAAAGTCGGCTTACAGCAGTGTGCTAATGAGCGTTTGATCGGTTAGGTGAATTATGCGAGATGAGTTTTCTAACGGAGTTCGAAGATTGAATTAGCCCGTGGTTGGCTGTTAATTACCAAATGTACCTCCATAGGTTTTGTTAATGTCAAGGCCTGAAATGGTTTCCCTCTGGTGTACGGTTAATAGGGGATTTACCTAATTATGAGCTATTTGAGCGATTTTGGTCAGTTGTTCGCCATTTAGTATTCTGTAAGTTTTGATTT
This sequence comes from Cyclobacteriaceae bacterium, assembly GCA_965229505.1. Taxonomy (GTDB): domain Bacteria; phylum Bacteroidota; class Bacteroidia; order Cytophagales; family Cyclobacteriaceae; genus UBA6059. Next base: position 885,218 of record OZ245881.1, on the reverse strand, counting down.
AGGCCAGAGGGTGTTATTTTTATTTTCTGGTGTTATATGAAATTACTACTGCAACCTAGCCTCTCTATGTTTCGATTTTTTCTACTTCTTTTCTTGACTGTTGGTGTTCTCTGCTCCGCCAAGGCGCAAGTCAATGAGCAGGACTCTTTAGCTCTGGTCGCCCTGTATGAAAGCACCAATGGGGATAACTGGATCAATAATGATAACTGGTTGACAGGGCCTGTGGAGAGCTGGTATGGGGTAGAAGTTGATGGAGGTAGAGTGGTTTATCTGTTTTTGAACAATAACGGCCTGGAGGGCGCGCTTCCAACAGAACTTGGATTAATATCATTTTTACAGTTGCTGTATCTCCAGGATAATGCATTGAATGGTACTATACCCGCTTCAATATCTAACTTAGGTCTTTTGGGTGTTATTGACTTGGCGAATAATGTGTTGAGTGGAAATCTTCCTGTGTCATTGTCCTCTATGCCCAAATTGAATGAACTCTATCTTGAAAATAACCTTATAGCAGGTTCCATACCATCTCAATATGCTGGCTTTCGTGAATTAGTCGTTTTGAATATGGCCAATAACCAGTTAAGTGGGTCAATACCATTGGCTTTTCAAAATAATGATGAGCTCTATTCAATCCAACTATCTAACAATCAACTTACCGGTAATATCCCTAGTGAACTTGGTGAAATGGGTAATATTGGCAAATTGGATCTTTCACACAACGAGTTAACAGGTTCTATTCCTACCTCATTATTTTCGAATGGAAGATTAAGAGAGCTGAAAGTAAATGACAATGAGTTATCAGGAACTCTACCGGGAGATTGGAGTGAATTGACAAGTCTGAATTATCTCGATCTTAGTCAAAATAATTTAACGGGAAGTTTACCCTTATCAATTGGCTCCTTGACAAGTCTAAGTAGCTTGTTGATGAGAGACAATAATTTGTCTGGTCAAATACCTTTAAGTATAGGTGATTTAGTAAACCTTCGTAGTTTGGACATGAGCGATAATGGCTTTGATGGAGCAATTCCTATTAACATTATCAATCTTCAATATTTAGGTGTAAATGCCTATTCCCCGAAAGTTTTCAAATTCGATTATAGCGATACGGGTTTATGTGCCCCTTCATTCGATACTTATAATGAATGGCTAAATGGTAGGGAGGTAATTGATAATGGACAAGTATGCGAGTTGAACCTCTCGCTTGAATCAGACTCCCTCGCCCTGGTCGCTCTCTATGAGAGCACTGATGGTGATAACTGGATCAATAATGATAACTGGTTGACAGGGCCTGTGGAGAGTTGGTTTGGAATCACTGTCAATGATGATTTTCGAGTAAGCCATTTAAACATGAACTCAAATCGATTGATCGGTAGCATTCCCAACGGACTTGGGCAATTGACTGAGCTTACCTCTCTTTTGCTGAGTTCAAATGAGCTCACGGGTGAAATACCCGATGACCTGGGCAATCTGTCTGAACTGTATGAGTTGAGTCTAAGCCGTAACTACCTGAGTGGAGTTATCCCCTCCTCATTAGGTAATCTGACCAAAGCAGTTCAAATCAATATATCAGGAAATCAGCTAGAAGGAAATGTTCCAGAGAACATCTTCCTAATAGATGGCCTAAGTACGCTATGGGTGGGTAATAATCCATTGTCAGGGCCGCTTCCTGCGGAAGTTACTTTGACTACAGCACAAAACATGACATTCTTTAACACTGATCTTTGTATTCCAAGTAATCAGTCTTTCGAGTTGTGGTGCGATAACAACTACATATGTCATGCACTTAAGTTCTGCGATGATCCAAGCATCTCCACGCTCGATTCTCTTAATCTGGTGTATATATATGAAAACCTGGGAGGAGAAAATTGGACAAATAGTACGGGGTGGCTGACAGCACCTGTTGTACAGTGGCATGGGATTACTGTGGCGAACGGTAGCGTTACAGAGATCGATTTGTCCGATAATAATCTCGTAGGTGAGTTGGTGACTGGCTGGGTCAACGGAGTAAATTATACGGCAGTGGACTTATCGGGCAATGACTTATCAGGTCAATTGCCAACAGGTATTGGCGACATGTACTCACTGATGAACCTCAACTTATCTGCTACTAATTTAGAAGGAAAAATTCCATCGGAGATCATCTACAGTCGATCACTAACTCATCTCGATTTTTCGAATACTAGCTTATGTGAACCAACCACAGTCGCCTACATCAACTTCACCCAGGGACTTCAGGAGTATGGAGCAACTGTTACTTGTGATTATCTCGGAGCAGATGTTCAGGATTCACTGGCGTTAATGGCATTTTATCAAGCAGCGCAGGGATTGAGTTGGAGGCGAAATGACCATTGGCTGGATACTCCGGTACACGAATGGTATGGGGTGAAGCTGGATGGTGATGGAAAAGTCATTAGCCTTGAATTATCTGCGAATACCATTAATGGACAATTACCTACAATGCTGCCGATACTCCTTGAGCTTGATCAGCTTGAGATTCTGAATTTGCAGGACAATCTCCTAATTGATGGGCCAATACCCAACTCCATAGATGGGTTTACCAATCTTCGTATATTGAACTTATCCTACTGTCAACTAGGAGGTAGTATACCTGTAGAGATAGGGAATATGACAACCCTGGAGGTTTTGGGGTTAAGTGGCAACAATTTATATGATGAAGTTCCAGCTTCTATTTACAGCTTGTCGAAGCTACAGGCCCTGGCCTTTGATGGCAACAACCTGCACGGTCTGGTACCTGAACAAGTGAGTGACCTGACAGAATTATCCACATTCGTGATCTATGATAATCCACTTCTGTGCGAGCCAATCAGTAGTGACTACTTGGATTGGGCTGGTGATTTATCACTTTATATTAACTCCAATACTTGCGCTGCTCCCTATGGGGATTTTGTGAAAGACTCCCTCGCTCTGATTGCGCTCTATGAGAGCACTGATGGTGATAACTGGACTAATAATGAGAATTGGCTAACAGGAGATGTAGATACTTGGTATGGGGTGACTGTGGAGGATGGCCGGGTGATCGAGATTGTACTAGACAGCCCAGATGGTTCGGAAGAAATACAAAACCAAATTGGAAACAATATGATAGGGGTTATCCCTATTGAATTGTATTCTTTGACAAAACTCAAGATACTAGATCTATCTAGTAATGACATTTCAGGTTCATTATCCAATGAGATAGAAAACCTTTCAGAATTACGAGTTTTAGACCTGTTTTCCAATGATTTGAGCGGAGGTATACCTAAAGAAGTATTTGATTTAGAAAGCTTGGAAAAACTTCAGTTAGTTGATAATAATCTAAGCGGTACTCTTCCTCCTAGCATTGGAGATGGGTCTCAATTAAATGAGCTCTTGTTGGCAGGAAATCAAATTGCAGGTTCAATTCCGCTTGAACTAGGCAACTTATCAGAGCTGACTAAACTATCTCTAGGATTCAACGATCTAGAAGGAGTCATTCCTACGGAGCTTGGTAGTTTGACCAAACTTGAAACTCTATTTTTAGGGAATAATAGGATCAATGGACCTGTTCCTGCGGAACTAGGTAACCTTAATAAATTAGAAAGACTAGAGATTTCGAACAATGATCTATCTGGTTCAATCCCATTGTCCTTTGTCAATCTTGAAAATCTTGGACTAGGTGAGGCCAGAATCAAATTTGACTACTCAAATACCAACCTCTGCGAACCTCTAGACCAGGCTTACCAAGACTGGAAAGAAGGTAGGAATATTGTCAGCAGCGGGTTGGTTTGCAGCGGTGGGTCTGAAATATTGACATTTTCTTTTGATGGTCAGATTGGCGAAACTGTGGTTGATACAGAAAATGCTGAGATCAGTATTACCATGCCATTTGGCACTGATCTTATCAGCATGGTTGCTGATTTTAGTGCTTCCGAAGGAGCTACGTTGGAAACGTGTGATGATGCATCCGCGAATCTTCCTTCCATTAAAGACGCAATAGTTTTTAGTCTTGATCCTACCGGAACCAGCAATCGAGGTGAGCGCCCAGATATGGGTATAGCAGAATGGACTCACGGTGGACAAGAGTCAAGTATATACTCACTCATAGATTTTGATCTATCATCAGTACCCGCGAATGCTCAAATATCGGAGGCAACACTTTATTTGTACAACGACCCAACAGCTGTTGTTTTGCAATCTTCAGAGCATTCACAGCTGAGTGGATCCAATGCCGCGTCTATTCAACGAATTACCTCTCAATGGGAAGAATCAGTTAGTTGGAATGGGCTTCCAAGCGTAACGACTGTAAATCAGGGCCTACTAAGCGCATCCACTAGTCCGCGACAGAATTACGAGGTGGATGTTACAGGATTGGTGCAAGATGCGATTGTTGATATAGACAATAGTCACGGATTTTTAATGAAGATGCTAAACCCAAACCCATTTAGAAGTCTGGTGTTTGCAACGAGAGAGCATCCAATTACAGAACTCCGTCCATACCTGACAGTCACTTATCTTTCTACTTCGACTCAACCCATAGAGAGTGGAGTTACTGAGTTGGATTACTCATCACCCGTTTGTGTTGAAGTGACGGCTTCAGATGGCCAGACAAAGAAACAATGGATCGTAAGTGTAGAAATGGAGGAAGAGGTCAAAAGCCTCTACACCGACTCCCTCGCCCTGGTCGCCCTCTATGAAAGCACAGATGGAGACAACTGGACGAATAATGATAACTGGCTGACCGGGGATATAGATACTTGGTATGGAGTGACGGTGAAGGATGGAAGAGTGACGCAAGTGAGATTAGGTATTTTAGAAGACCACACATGTTGCGTTGGTGCTAATAACCTGTCAGGTCAAATTCCTATGGAAATTGGAAGTCTGAGCATGCTCGAAGAATTGATACTCAATACCAGCAATTTGACGGGAAGCATACCTTCATCTCTGGGGCAATTAGAGAAACTCAAAAGGCTAGATCTAATGAGTAATCAATTATCGGGCTCCATACCGTCTGAGCTGGGGGGGTTAATCAACCTTGATACGATGAAGTTGGGCGCAAATAACCTGACAGGTAATATTCCTGCTGAAGTGGGTGATTTAATAAGTCTTAAAAAATTGGATCTTCATCGCAATCAGCTTAGCGGACATATCCCAATTGCTTTGTCCAATTTATTGAACTTGACTGACCTCAATTTAAGTTTAAATAATCTAGAAGGTCAAATTCCAATAGAATTTGGTATGTTGACAGACCTTCAGGAGCTGTATCTTTATTCCAATAATTTGACTGGGTCTATTCCCGCCGAAATTGGCAACCTTCATGAACTCAAATATTTCAGTGTTGGGTATAATTCTCTTTCAGGTCACATTCCTATAGAATTATTTCAGTTAAGTCTGCTAAGTTCTTTTGAAGCTAGGTCAAACAGTCTTTCTAGTATTCCTAGTAACTTCTCAGACGTATCAAACAACTTAAAGACAATATCTTTAGGCGAAAACGAAATTTCAGGTTCTATACCTACAACCATTAAGAATTTCACAAACCTTGAAACCCTTTCATTTGAATACAACGAATTGATTGGAGAAATTCCCGACGAGCTGACGAATATGAGATCGCTAAAATCACTCTCCTTAAAGGGAAATAGTTTGACAGGATACCTTCCAGAAGGTATCTACAGTATGACGCAATTAGAAAGATTAGATGTGGGATCAAATCAGCTTGTAGGTTCTATCCCTTCTGAAATTGGAAATCTCACTTCACTCTACTCCCTTGGCTTGAGCTCGAACAGTTTCGAAGGAGAGTTGCCTTCTGAAATTGGAAATCTCACACGTCTTTACAGGCTGTATTTGGGTGACAATAACTTTACTGGAACTATTCCTACTAGCTTTGGTAACCTTGTAAATCTTGACTGGTTGTATCTAAGCGGTAACGTTCTCAGTGGAGAACTTCCTTCAGAATTGGGGAATTTGACCAAACTTGAGCGCCTGGGTTTACAATCAAATGATTTCAAAGGACTAATTCCATTATCATTTGTCAACCTAGCTAATCTTGCTTTGAAGTCATGGCAAACATTTGACTATAGGAATACCAACCTATGTGAGCCTTTAGATCAGATTTATCAGGACTGGAAGGCTGGAAGGAATATCACAGGAAATGGTTTGATATGTGATGGAGAATACTTGCTGCGAACAGACTCACTCGCTCTGGTCGCGCTCTACGAAAGCACTGACGGGGATAACTGGACTAGTAACACCAACTGGCTAACAGGTGATATCAATACATGGCATGGAGTGACCATTCATAGTGATAGGGTGATAATGCTAGAATTGAATGGAAACAATCTTAATGGAAGCTTACCTGCTGAGATTGGGGACCTTACTGCGTTGACACACCTAAGCCTTGAAGAAAATAATATTTCTGGTTCTATACCAACTGAGGTAGGTTTTGTTAGTGAGCTGCAGTTGCTGTATATGCATACTAACGAACTGTCGGGATCAATTCCGCAGACCTTTGGACTATTGAGCAACCTTGAAGACCTTCATTTAGCAAGCAATTCAATTAGCGGAAATCTTCCGCCTGAGATTGGTAATATGTCTTCTCTTCGTTCAATTGATTTAGGGGATAACGAGTTAACTGGTGAGATACCTAAAGAGATAAGCCAATTAGCGTTGCTTGAAAATCTTGTACTTAATAGAAACTATTTCTCTGGAGCCATACCACCCGAAATCGGATTACTAACTTCTCTGGACTATTTCTCTTTTACTGATAATAACCTGTCAGGTACTTTACCAGATGAGATTGGAGATATGAGCAACCTTCGAGTATTTGATATTGAGAATAATAACTTGAGTGGAGAGCTACCAGTTTCTATGGCACTCTTGGATAAATTGGAGAGGGTGTATTTGTCTCGTAATCAACTTACGGGAACGGTTCCAAGAGATTTTCTAGAGCTAGAGTTGTTATCGGACCTCAGCATAATTGATAACCTTTTTGACAGCCTGCCTAATGTGTCAGCAACAAAACCTGACCTTCGGATCATTGCACATACTAACAAGTTGACCTTCGCCGATATTGAACCAAATATTTCTTTGTTTGATTTACCGGGCTATTATTCTCCTCAGCTTTCATTTGGGCAATATCAAACCATTGTAATTGCTGGAAGTTCCGAAATTACACTAAGCCAAGCTCCAGTTGGTGGCACAGCCAACAGCTACCAATGGTATAAAGACAATGAGCTTATTGAGGGAGCTACGGAGGAGGAGTACCAAATAGAAAACCCGTCAATAGACTCAGAAGGTACTTATATACTTAAGGTAACCAATAATCTTGTTCCAGGCCTGACATTAGAGAGCCACCCCATCGAGTTGATCTACGAGCCGCGGACAGAAAAGTCCTTTTTGTCCTATTCCGTATCAGGCGAGTTTGCACCAGCAGATATCGATGAGTCAGGCAGATCAATCACAGTCTATCTGCCTTGTGATGCTTCAGACATTGCAACGCCTAGTTTTGAGCTATCAGGAGGCGCTCAAGCGTTTGTAGATGATGAAGCTCAGGTATCAGGAGTGACCTCCATTGATCTGAGTGAGCCGGTTGACTATACAGTCATAGCAGAAGACGGCTCAGAATCACTTTGGACTATCACTGTTGCTAACCCCAATCCTATTGAGATCTTCTCCACCATCTACCATTTGTCTAGCTGCAACACTTCTAACGGCTCAATTACCCTTGACAGCATCAGGCTGGATTCGGATCAGATTATTTTACTCCCGAATGGCCGCTATAGCTTGCAATGGAGCAATGCCAGCACTGGTCATCAGATAGAAGTGACCTCAGAAGGCAACTACTCAGTAGAAGTCACTGACAATGAGACCGGATGCAGTTACAACCGGAGCTTTGATGTACTCACCAAAGATCTGGAAGGTGCTCTGTCGTTGAGAGTGAAACGAGACAACACCAGCTGCGGAGTTGCTAATGGATTCATTTCGGTAGATGCTAACATAGGCAGCAGTCAGAGGCTGGGCTTTGCATGGTATAACGGAACCACAGCGAGCGGAGCGGTTATCGGGCTAACCAAGGCCATTGATAATCTCGAAGCAGGTAGCTACACCCTGGTAGTAACCGACTTAGATTCGGACTGCACGACGAGCCTGACAGAGACTATTGAAGATGCACAGCAAACCCTCGACATCAGCCTCAAGTCTAGGGCCAACAAGAGCTGTAAGATACCCGCCGGGACTGTCGAGTTAACCACCATTACCGTAGATGGGGAAGAGCGAACCTCCACATTGGGCTACCGAATCGAATGGTCTCAAACCGAAGATATTGAAAATGTACTCGCTCAGACAAGGGAAGTCAACGGGCTGGCATCAGGCACCTACTATGCGCGGTTGATAGGCGTAGCAACGGCTTGTACGAGCCCGGTGAGATCAATCACTGTAGTGGACGATCAACCGTCTCTAAACTTCAATGTAACCACAGCACCGAATAGCCGTTGTGATGATACCGGTAACGGAAGCGCAACGTTGACGTCCCTACCGGAGAATCATCAAATACGATGGTACCGAGGAGAGACTTTACTACAAGGAAAGACATCATCCTCGATCAATGCATTGACCAGTGGCAGCTATATGGCAGTGGTCACTGATAAGACATCAGGCTGTGAAGCGACCAGCACTTTTGAAATAGAGACGGCAACCTCAGCGATCACCTTGGAAGTGGCTAGCAATGAAAATACAAGCTGTGGTGAACCTACCGGCGAAGCACGAGTAGTGGCGGTACTTGTAGGAGCACAAAGGACAACTAACCTTGAAGCCTTCAGCTTTGAATGGTGGCTCCCCAATGAGGAGGCGCGGCTCATCCAAGGCCGGACGTCAACACTGTCCAATGTCCTCGGAGATGATTACTTTGTGCAAGTCACCCTGGACTCGATAGGATGTCAATCCGCACCATTAAAGACCACAGTAGAGGAGGATATTCAGAACTTCGCGGTAGCGCTGACGCAATCCCGGTCCGACCTTCCCGGCGCACAAGGCACAGGTCAGCTACAGGTCGAAATACTTGAACAACCAGAGGAATACACCATTTCCTGGTATGAAGGAGACTTGCCGACGGGTTTTGTCATCGGAGAGTCTACCACGCTCGATAATGTGAACGAGGGACTTTACACCATTCGGGTAACTGACCAGCGCACGGGATGTGAAGTGACCGCCACTTTTGAAGTGGGTGTAGATGAGCGTCAGGCGCAGGAGATTAGTTTTGACCTACCGGAAATCGTCAACATTGCCGATCTGCCGCTAACACTTGAGGCCACTTCGGGCCAAGGTCTTCCTGTGAGTTTTACGGTAGTGGAAGGTCAGGGAACAATATCACAAAATCAATTGACCGCCGAGGCGAAAGGCACTATTGTTATCAAAGCCTACAATGAGGGCACAACGGCAGTAGCCTATGCGGAATCGATCAGAACGGTGAAAGTGGTAAGTGACTTTTACCTCGCCGGAACAGTGACCGGAGCAGCAGACGGTTCGCAAGTGAGTGGCGAAGTGGTAGTCTTTACACTGGATGGCGAAGTATTTGCACAAAGTTCGTTTACCGACGGAAGCTACTTCATTGATGGCCTACCGGAAGGCAAGTACAGACTGCTGATTGAAGTCACGGGTGCGTTCAATGCGCTAGCCTTCGATACCTATTACAATCGCCAGCTCTTGTGGCAAAGAGCAACTATCCTCACCATCAATGACGACACGGAGGTCAACGTTGAACTCATCCCAAAGACCACCAGCAATATGACCGGCACGGGTTCGATTACTGGTCGAGTGGTGAGGACTGATGGAGGCTCGCGTATCGTAGTAGGGCGGACACTCGACGGCACGCCCCTGGCAGATGTAGACATCTACCTGTATGATAGGAGCACTAATGATGTGGTTGCACAGTCAAAAACCGATGATGATGGAGTCTTCCTCTTCGACAATATTCCTAGTGGACAATACTACTTTAGGATCGATGCGGTAGGTTTCGAGATAGCCGACTTAGGTGCAGACATAGACTATGGCGAGGAAGAGGGTACCTTACAGATCAGCGCAGCGCTGGGTCAGGAAGGACTGACAGTTGAGTATGTGGTTGTTTCAGGAGTGGAAGAAGCGTTACTCAAAGACATCAGCATCTACCCCAACCCAGTCCAAAACATACTCCATGTAGAGGATGCATTAAACAGGATCAGGAGCATCCAGTTCCTTAACCTCACTGGTCAGCTTACCCGCACCTTCGAAGCTAATCTCAGCGGTCAATATGACATTAGCTTACTAACTAACGGTATGTACATGATGAGGATAGAGTTGGAAGGGAAGCAGTTTGTTCACTCCAAGGTCTTGATCAGACACTAGCACTTAATAGTAGCTGACCTTGCACCTGGGATGTTCCTCCTTAAAACTGGAGATGTCTTTGCTCCCCAGCTTAGTATTGTAGCAAGTAAGTTCTTCTAACTGCCGAAGTTCCGATAGTGGAGACAGGTTCTTGATTTGGGTGTTGGAGCAGTCCAGCACTTTTAGAGATCTCATTTCTTCCAATCCCTTCAGGTTCTTGATATTGGTGCCGCTACAGTTGAGCTGCTCCAGTCCTCTAAGCGAGGCAATCGTGCTGAGATCATCTATCGGTGTATCCCTAATGGATAAATCCTTCAGCGCCTTTAGCTGTGCCAGGGACTTGATATCATACAGCGGGCTTTTGGCACATTCCAGCTGTTCTAGCCTTGTAAACTGCTCCACACCTACCAGTGAGGTGATTTGCGTCTCGCTGAGTGTGAGCGACCGCAGGTTGTAGAAGGGCTGGATGGATGATAGATCCATGATCTCACGGCCTGAGAGTGCTACAGCGCTGCTCTTGACCAGTCGATGCAGGTATTGAGCATCAACAGTCCCATCAAGTGCCAAATTTTTCTTCATTTGCTGCTGGAGTGCTGATCCAATCTGGCTCCACCAGGTCTGTAGCTTGCTCGATTGAAATAGTACCAGCTGTCCGGGGTGATCGATTTGCCATAGCATGGCCACTTCTTTTTTGACAAGCGTATTGTCAATATTGAGCTCGGTGAGCGATGGGATATTGGACAATGCCTGAAGCTGTTGGATACTTGTGCCTGACACATTCAGAGATGTCAATGCCGGATGATTCTCTAGTCCCAGCAGGCTACTCAATGGAATATTGCTCGCTTCCAGAGCGGCCAGCTGACCCAAGGCCCTACAGAATGCCAATGATGATATTTGAGTCTTGCTAATGTCTAAAGTCGTCAACTGACTAAATCGCTCAAGGGGGGCAATTTCTTTTATCGGCCTACCGGCAATGTCGAGATCGGTGATATTGAATAGGCGGATGATCTTTTCAAGACTTGGCTCTTCATTGTCAGAAAGGTTCATTTTGATCCTTAGCAGCGATTTCCATTCGGCACTCAATCCTCTCCACCAGAGCTCATTTTCACGGGTGTTGACGACCACTAGCGCATCTGGATGTTGCGCCATGAACTTGGCAGCTTCTAGTTGAGAAACCTGGGAATTGTCAGCCTGTATGTATTGCAACTGAGTCATACCCATAAGCGAGGTGAGGGACTTAATCGGCGTATTCTGAATGTCCAGATAAGCAAGCTGCGGCACTTCCGTTATCGAAGTGATTTCCGATAGGGGAGTACCCGAGAGTATCAGGCGCGTCAGCTTTGGAAAAGCAGCAATGCCCTGGAGCGTATTCACGTTAGTCTTGGACAGATCCAGCTCCGCGAGAGCTTTGAGAGGTGGGAATTGACCTAAAGCACTAATGTCCATATTGCCATGCACATCGAGGTGGGTGAGGCTCGTCAGCTGGCTCAGGAAGTCATAGCTGAGCAGGCTGGTCTCAGAAATGTTAAGCTGCTGAACTTTTGTGAAAGCCGACCAATCAAGGCTATCTGAAAACGGGTTCTTTGAAAGGTTGAGTAGCTGAAGATCTCGGGCATATCGCAGATGCTCCAAATTGGTCATACCACAACCTGATACTGAAAGAGTTCTTAACCTGGAGAGATACCTCAATGGGCTGAAATCTTCCGCCCTGACATTATCGATATTGAGATACTTCAACTTGTCCAGCAACTGCAGCGGAGACAAATCGACTAAAAATGGATTGTTGGACAAGTCCAGACTGTCCATATCAATGAGCTGATAGAGCTCCTGTGTCGAGACGGAATCAACCGTACCCAGCTTGCTGAGGAAGATGGAGGTCCACTCGAATGATAACGAACGCCACCAATTCCGCAGCTCTTCGTCTCTACTTACCTTGGTCGTATAGATACTCACTATTTTGAGCTGATCTGCGGCTTCATCGACGTTAATCTCTACAAACCTGGTCTGGCTGTTGTTGATCGAATCACCCTCGATGGTCAGCCCTTTGAGCTGCCGGTCGAGTTGTACTTTGATATAGGGCAGGCCGTCTTCCCCAAGCTCTTCAGTGATATCGATTACGTTGAATTCAAAGGCCACATCTTCAAAAAAGAACTCGACATCCTTGAGATAAGCCGTGATATCCTTGTTGGTGATGACCTGCCTGTTTTCAAGTAAGTCATCTTCGATTTGCACCTCGCTATCGCGAAAGATTTTGGAATAGCTCTGTGTGATGATGACGTCCTTGTCCCTGGTGGTGGTCTGCGCTTTACCAAGCGTATTGAGCATATATTCCAGAAAGGAAACAAGTCCCTCGGCTCGCTCATTATATTTATTCTCGGTATCCTCCGACTGCTGCGCCTGAGCGATGGAGATACAGAGCGACCCTATGATGATTAAGACGATCGACTTAACCCTTGCCATAGAGATAAGATTTTAGCAGAGCATCTTCGCCCGGTTTGAGCTTGACAAGATTGGAAATTAGCCAACCCGTATTGTATCCTGATCGATTGAAATTGGATATCTCAAAATACCAACCATCGATCTGAAAGAAGTGAAACTTGGTGTTTTGTACAGTTTCGAAAGCGAGGTTCTTGTTCTTCAGCTCGTAAAGGAATAAGGTCAGGTAGTCCGGCTCAAACTCATGGGGGGTATAGTTCTCAGGAGTTTCATTTTCCTGCAACGCTTTCCGCAGGGTCATGAAATCTAACTCATGGCTCATGGGATGGAGAAATTTCTTCGCTGCGGTAGTGTCTTTCGCAAACATTCGCTTAAACGGCCTGAAGTCAACGCCATCAATCACCCACTCATACCCAAGCCTTTCTTGTTGCAACAGCATCATCAGGATGACATTACTCTCCTTACCCTTGTATTTGAAGACCGCATTGACTTCAGCAAAGAAGTTGCCGCCATGAAAGTCCAGAAACTCCTGATCTTTCTTCTCAGCTACCTGAGCTATAAACTGTTTTTTGAGGTCATCTGATAGATTAGCATTCGACTCATCAAAGAGTATCCCAAGATACTTTTGACGTAGTTTGGCCTGACGATAGTTTCGGTCACCTTCATAATAGCGATCCCCTTTCTCGTCTTCTTCTCCATTGAAACGCCTGAAAAACTGATTGACGAGCTTCGTACTGGCGTACAGGTCAGACTCGTCCTCAGAGGTCAGGCTACCACCCTGCGCCCACACGATTTCCGGTAGGGCACAGAGCAGCAGCGTATACCAGATGTATTTTATCATTTGCTCGTCTCAGTCACTCTGATATCTCCGAGCATCACGTCCCAAAACTGGATCGTCCTACCGGAAATCTGAGTTTTCTTACGCTCAACGTAGATGGTAATATCCTTCTTCGTTGTATCGCGATAAGTGAAGCCATCATCGGTGGTACCCTCAAAGCGCTGATAAATGGTGATGACACCTACAAATTTACCATCTGGCTGAGGCTCCAGGTCACTGATGTAGTGGATGTCATACCAGCTGATTTTGACCTTATCATAGTTCAAGGCTATCAATCGCTCGAAGTATTCACGGACTTTGTAGTAGTTGATCTTATCAGAATTGAGTGAGGAGACGCCCATCTCACTGTCAGGTGCAAAGAGCTCTTCTGCACGATCCATGACACGTGTGGCTTCTGAGTAAGGCGTATCCTTACTACCGATGATGCTGATGTATTTGCTCAGGTCTCGCACTTTCTCCAGAGCGAGCGAGTCTATTGCCTGCTTGCGTTGCGGACTGAGTTGTGGTTCCTGAGCTTGTGCCAAACCACAGGTGAAGAGTGCCAGTAGGACTAGCACCATTTTTATATTTAGGATTTTCATAGTTGTCTAATTTGGTATTATTTCTTGATGAGTTCCAGCTCTGTGATTTTACCAGCTCCGTTGGTGGTCATATCGTTGATCTGGTTCACGTTCTTCTTCTGATCCTTGATATAGTTGAGGTACTTGTCGATGGTCGTAGGCTCATCATAGTCCACATCATCCGGGCCATAGTAGATCGCTATCAATACGGGCACCATAGGAGAAGCGAACATCGTAAGGGCCTCCTTGATACTGCTATTCGCAGAGTTCGTACTGGGTGCATTGGCGATAGCTTCAAAATAACCCCAAAGGCTCTCTGTTGTCGATTTAGGCAGTTCCGGTTTTTTGGACTGGTTCATCAGCTCTTTGTCAGCTGCAGACGTGTCTATATCACGTTCTACATTTGTATCTCTGCTTTCGTTTACCTCTGTGGAAGCAACCTTGGCTGCTTTTTTACTCGTTTTGCATGATGAGAAGGCCACTATCATAGCGACGAACATCACGCTGTACTTTATTGGATTAGATATTAATCTTGTTTTCATGCTCAATGTGTAGTTAATCGTTGTATTACATGTCTGTAACTTCCAAATGCTCAGTTTATTATAGCCAATAGCTCATTCATCCACAATGGAAATTATACAGCCCTTAACGTATAAGTTGATGGTTGGTGATCAACTTTGAGAAAATTATTTTTTAGTCCTTTATCCTACCGGAAAATCGATCAGAACCGCTCAATAATTGTGAAGTTGTCCAGCCATAAAACGCCGGTTGACTCTCCTGAGATTAAGATTTCAGCGTTGATAAAATCTGCCTCATCTACAAAATAGTCGATGGAATTAATGCTGATCGTGGAATAGCCGGATGGGGTAAGGTTGGTAAAATCATCACTGCTAGTTGATCCGCTGTGAATCACCTCAAGCGATGAGATTTTGGTGGCATTGAGGGTCATGCGAGGCACAGATCCCTCAAAGTTTTCAAGCCTGAAATCAACGGAAAAATCTACTGATGCTCCGGCTCTGGGTAAGTCTTCTTTTTGCAAGGTGATGGTCAGTCGCAGCGAGGAGCCCTTACCCGATTCTGGTAAGGTCACACGGTAGGCATAATTGTCACTACCATCAGTAGCGATGTTGGTGGTGGCGCCACCGCCTTCCACAAAATCAGTAACTACCATCCAGGGTTGTGCTCCCTCGTGAACGGCATAGTGAAACAGGGTATCTGAGCTAGTCTTGGCTTCACCCCAGAAGGGAATTTCAGTATTGATTCCAAAGAGCTCGTCGAGGTAGTAATCACGCTTGAAGAGGGTGAATTTATTATACACCCTTGAGGAGCTGGAGTTCATCATAGAGACAGGGCTGCCAACCGGCAAACTGGGATCGAAGTGTGGTCTGTCGAGCAACGCATGACCGAGCTCATGGAAAATTAAAGTTTCCTTATGCTCGGGGCTAAACAAGTCCCAGCATGTCTTGCTGATGCGTGCGTTGGGGAAGTTCTTGCCAAACACATGAGCCAAACCACATGCCGCCGACCCATCCAGTGCCGTCAGAGATTCATCGACCAGCTCTAGATTGATGCCCGCAGTGTCGATTTCAATATTTCGCATGGCCGCCTCTTGCATAAACCTGTCGAGGTATTCAGCCAACTCCGGATGAACATAGTAGGTGGCGATCCTCGGAGGAGCTATCTCCTCAGTACAACCAAGGAAAATGCCAAGACTAGATATTAGGAGGATATGGAGGAAGGTCTTTAGCATTATGCAATTGCAAACAGTCCATAGAACGAATCCATGGCTCGCAAATCTAATTAATCAATAGAACTACAATTGAAGAGTATTGGTTACCATGAATATCTCCCTGACATTGCACAACATTCGCTTTTTCACTTACTTAATCAAATGAAAAGTTGGATATGGATCGCCTTACCTCTGCTGGTGGCTTGCGGAGAAACTGCTCAGCAGCAGCCGGAGAATAATCTTCAGGAGGAAGCCTACTATCAGGATGCCTTCAGACCTCAGTACCATTTTTCTCCGGAGGAAAAGTGGATGAACGATCCTAACGGAATGGTTTATTATGAAGGTGAGTACCATCTCTTTTATCAATACTATCCCGATAGTACCGTATGGGGTCCGATGCATTGGGGTCATGCCATCAGCACTGACCTGGTTACCTGGGAGCATTTGCCCATAGCGCTTTATCCAGATGAGCTCGGTTTGATATTTAGCGGTAGCGCGGTAGTCGACTGGAATAATACTTCAGGTTTTGGCGAGAACGGACGACCACCACTGATCGCCATCTATACGTATCACGACATGGCAGCCGAGCAAGCCGGTGAGCAAGACTTCCAGTACCAGGGCATAGCCTACAGCAATGACAAGGGGCGTAGCTGGACCAAATACGAAGGCAACCCGGTCTTACCTAATCAAGGCATACGCGACTTTAGAGACCCCAAGGTGATGTGGTACGAGCCTAGCCAGTCCTGGATCATGACATTGGCTGTCAAAGATCACATTGAGTTCTACGACTCTCCCGATTTGATCAATTGGTCGAAGCTAAGTGACTTTGGCATAGACGCAGGTAATCACGGCGGTGTATGGGAGTGTCCTGATCTGTTTGTGATGGAGACAGATGATGGACAGTTGCGCTGGGTATTGCTGGTAAGCATCAATCCGGGCGGCCCCAATGGTGGCTCTGCCACGCAATACTTCATTGGTGATTTTGATGGCACCAGCTTCACCAACGAGTACGACGCTGAGAAAACACTTTGGCTGGACTATGGCACTGACAACTATGCGGGGGTCACCTGGTCGGATATACCGGAGGAGGATGGACGTAGACTCTTCATTGGCTGGATGAGCAATTGGAACTACGCCAGAGAGACACCTACCGTGAAATGGCGAAGCGCCATGACCGTCACACGTGAGCTGGAGTTGGTGGAAAACCGCGATGGTGAATTCAGGGTGACCAGCTGGCCAATCCTCGAATACAAAGATCTGGTTGAAGAAGAGACCTCTATCCCTGATACTACCTTTTCAGGTAGTTTGATGATTGCAGAGGGGGATGCATTGATAGATTTTACCTTAAACATGGACTTAGCAGAAACTGATAAAGTCAAGCTGAGCCTTTATAATGATCTGGGTGATTCACTCCATGTGCTGTATGATCAAACGGCTGCTGAGCTCGCAATTGATCGTAGAGCGAGTGGTATCGTTGATTTTGAAGATGGGTTTGCTGCAGTGCACACTGCGCCGTTTTCTGCTATCGAAGATGAAATACGGCTTAGGGTAATGCTTGACTGGAGTTCGATAGAAGTATTCGTGGATGGTGGCATAGTTACCATGACCGATCAGGTGTTCCCACGTAAGCCATACTCTAAAGTGCAGGTATCCTCAAATGGCAGGCTAGGCCTGAACGGACAAATCAGAGCGCTGAGACCTATCTGGTGATACTAGAATTGAGTAGTCCAGTTTAGAACAGTTTTCGCTGATTGTGAAACCAACCTGTAATGCTACGACGCTCCTGTCGACACTGGAGCACCTCGTGCCACAGTCGGCTTTCGAAAATGACTAGTCTGCCACAGTGCGGCTCAATCTCGTGTTGCAGAACTGTACCATCAGCAGCGTCATCATAGATTCGCAGTTCCCCTCCATCTCCCTTGATCCAGTTGACATTGAGATAGCACACTGCTGAGATGACTCGGGAGTTATCGTTCTTAAACGTATCGGTATGTTTGGCGTATTTGCTGCCTAGCGGGTAATGTGTATGATGGTATTCAAAATCGACCAGACCGAGAAAACAGTATTTGTTCAAGTCTTGCGTGACCGCCTTTATTCTCGGTAGGAAAATAAGGTTGGTAGGGATAAGTTCGCTTTGATCAATCCAGCGAATGAGGTCTCCACGGACGCCATGCTGAATCTGATAATCATCATCCTTGCCTATTCCTGCTTTTTTGAATTCTCCATTGTCCAGTTTGTGCTCTATCTGGTTTACGATTTCGGCAACCTCGTCCAGCGAGAGGAAATTGTCGATAATGGCAAACCCATGTTGTCTCAGGTCAAGAGCTACTCTCTCCGGAGCGTATTCGTTAGTTTCGGCGACTACCATGAGTCATGTGATAATTGGGGCGAAGGTATGTGAAGCGTCAATCACTAGTCTCATCTCAGGTTACACTTTTTTACATTTGGTGACTGACCTGAGAGGAGCAATTACCATAAATTGCTGACCATGTCGGCAGCTGTCAAGCGAATCGCATTCATTCTGGTAGGGATAGTAATCATCCCGATCCTGCTATACACGGCTCTTCAAGTCAACCAGCTCGAGGATACTGAGGAGATGATGCAGGAGATATATGAGCGACAGATGAACGCTATCCTCTTTTCTATCAATCAATACTCCAATGATGTCGTGACCGGCCTGGGCAAGCAGCTGGAATATTCAAATCCACTGGAGCAGGTAGATAGCGTCAGGCTGCAATTTCTTGATAGTCATAAGGAGGTGATGGCCATCTACATGGAAGAAGTTGGTTCCGATAGGACTGCATGGATTAGCCGGTACCCCAATTCGACTTTTACTGATATGACCAAGACCAGTGCTGAAGACTATGCGGAGGTCAAGGAGCGCCTGGTGAGGTACAAGAAGGCCAACTTCATGAAGATAGAACCCCTGACCGAGCTAAGTTTTAGCTCAGAGATCTACGGGCTGGCTTTTGTGATTGAGCCGCGAAAAGGGGAGTACATCTTTTGCCTGACTTTAGTACAAGCAGTTGATTTCATCAAGTTCTTTTTAGTGCCTAAGGTGCAGCAAGTGGCCTCTGAGGGGTTTCTGATTCAATTCAGAAGGGAGGGGCACCCAGATGTGATCTACCAAACCAAGGAGATAGCAAATCAGGAGTTCTTCGTGAAGCCGCTGTGGCTTTTGCCTGACTATAATCTTGAGATATCGCTGATCGGCGATACGGTGAAGAATATAGTGCAGGAGCGCACCATTCTCAACCTCTCCATGCTGGCTGTAGTTGTTTTCATCTTGCTCGTCGGGGTAGTACTGGTCTTTCGCAATATTCAGAAGGAGGTGCAGCTAGCGCAAACCAAGTCCGACTTTGTCTCTAACGTGAGTCATGAAATCAGAACGCCGCTTGCACTCATCAGCATGTTTGCGGAGACCCTATTGCTCGGAAGGGCCAAGTCCGAGGAAAAGAAGATGGAGTACTACGATATCATCAGCAAAGAGGCGTCCCGCCTAAGGAACATTGTCAATAAGATTTTGAACTTCTCTCAGATAGAGGCTAATAAGAAACAATACAATAAGGCAGAGTGTGATCTCAATGTCATAGTGGAAGAGGTGATCAATACCTACTCGTTCCATCTGACAAACAAGGGCTTTGAGTATGACCTGAAGCTGGGTGATGGTGTGCTAAATGTACTAGCGGATAAGGAAGCGGTCATGGAAGCCTTGATCAATCTCCTTGACAATGCCATCAAATACAGCCCTGAGCAAAAGTCGATCAAAGTAAGTACGGCCAAAAGAGGTGGGACGTGCTATGTCCAAGTTACGGATCTGGGAGTAGGGATCGAGCCGAAGAAGAAAGAACAGATATTCGATAAGTTTTATCGGGTGACCGAGGGAGATATCTACAATGTGCAGGGTGCCGGACTTGGATTATCGATCGTCAAGCACATCATGGATGCGCATGAAGGTATGATCGAGGTGGAGAGTGTCTTTGGAAAGGGCAGCACATTTCGATTGGTTTTCCCGAATGTATCAGACAAAAAAAGCTAAATTCAGATATGGCAAAGATATTGGTAGTCGAAGACGAGATGCACATGCGCATCGGTTTGAAAGATAACCTGGAGTTTGAGTCATTCGAGGTAGACCTGGCCGAAGATGGTCAGCGCGGGTTAGACCTGTTGGGCAAGAGTACCTATGATCTCATTTTGCTGGACGTGATGATGCCAAAGATGTCCGGCTTTGAAGTGTGTAAGCAAGCGCGAAAAGCTGGAGTTACTACGCCGATCATTTTTTTGACAGCTAAGGGGGAGGAGATCGATAAAGTGCTTGGTCTGGAGCTCGGAGCGGATGACTATATCACCAAACCCTTCAGTCTAAGAGAACTTGTAGCCAGAGTAAAGGCTGTGCTTCGCAGGACAGGCAATGACCCTGAGGAAGTGACCATTAAGAAGGCCATGGTGGGCAAACTGGATATCGACTTCCAGCATTACGAGGCTAAAGTGGAAGGTGAATCAGTGAAGATGTCACACAAGGAGTTTGAGACGCTTCACTATCTATTGATACATAAGAATGAAGTGGTGAGCCGCTACCAACTGCTGGAAGATGTCTGGGGTTATGAATCTCAGCCAACGACGCGCACCATTGACAACTTTATCCTCAAGCTCCGCCAGAAGATCGAGGACAATCCCAATGATCCTAAGATCATACTGACGGTGCACGGTGTGGGGTATAAGTTGATTGACTGAGCTCGGTCAATAACCTCAAGGGGTTTCCAACCCCCTTGAGGTTCGGCGCGGAACCAAGAGGCTGTGCAATAAGTCATTCCTAGAAGTTTGGTACCCAATAATATTTGGCTCGACTCAGACCAACACCCACCTAACCGCCCGCTCCGCGTCGGCTCAAGGGCGGAATTTGTCCCCTTGAGCGGACTACAGGGGTGTTCCTTTTGTGAGAATCGAAATAAATTTGGGAACTCTCTTTCATCTTTGCAGTTATTACATAGCCTCTAACCCCGACATATGTAATACACTAATGGGCATCTAGTCTTGGATATATTCATGGACGAAACTGTCTAGTGGTGGGACGAGTATCGTACCAAAAAACCACTACAATCATGCACCCAAGTTAAGTGTATGCTCTACTCGTCCCACCACTATCGGATCTCAGATTTGAATCCAGGGCATTGACGCTTATCGGGCCGATCGTTTCACCCTCCTTTTTCACACACAATTACACCCATCTACACACTGCTGACATCTCGTGACACGCCTTGACCCGGGCGTGACAAAGCTTCCTCAACCCTGCCGTTTATTTGTACAGTAACAACAAAGTCAAAAACTCAAATCAATTAAAGGTCAAAACTCAAAATAAAATGGAAATGAAAAGACTAATCCTCGCCGTACTTGTAGCAGCTATAGGTACTACCGCAATCGCAAAGAACTCAGGAGAGAAAGCTTCTAAAGTGAGCGTAAGAACCAACATGGAGGCCTCCACGATGAACCTGATCTACCGGGACAATGCACCATCGCTCATCACTGTCACGATCATGGACGCCCACGGTAAGACAGTCGCAAAAGATCAGATCAAGAATGCCAACGGCTTCAATCAGCCCTACGATCTGTCTAATCTGGCCTCAGGAATCTACACTGTGACCATGGCTGATGGACAAGGCGAATTCTTCAATACCACAGCAGTCGTCAGCAATGCACTCTCAGCCGTCAAGCCGACTGACGAGTCGAAGTACCAACTCACATTTGAGGATACTCAGACCCAAAGGGTATCAGTAGGTATCTACGACGATCGTGGCAAGCTCATATTCAAGGAAACAGTCAGGTCTGATGATGGATTTAGCAAAGTGTACAACCTATCGGAAATCGACTCTGAGCATTACACCTTCGAGGTGACTTCAGTGGCGAAGGTAGAGACGCACACGCTGTAAGCACAGAGAATTATAGATACATATTGATACGCTATACTCCCGGCCATTAGGTCGGGAATATGTTTATGACAACTTTTTACAAACAACCGCACACCAAAACTGATTTAAGGTATACTTTTCGCGAGCTGAAGAGAATGGAGAGAAAAGAGATGGGTTGGATAGGTGCAGTATTGATGCTTTTGATGAGCTTATCAGTAAATGCTGCCAATCTGGATCAGGTGCTAAGTCTGCGCGGACAGTGGAAATTCACCATCGGAGACGATATGAAATATGCCAGTCCAAGGTACGATGACAGTAGCTGGGAGGACATCTATGTGCCTTCACATTGGGAGGATGAGGGCTTTCACGGCTATGATGGATATGCCTGGTACCGAAAGCATTTTGACGGCAAGGCCATCAAAGGCCTGCAGGATGTAGTACTCAATCTTGGGTACATTGATGACGCGGACTATGTCTATATCAACGGCCACTTCATCGGATATAGCGGCAACTTCCCGCCCAACTTTCATACCGCATGGACGGCATTGCGCCAATATCAGGTGCCAATCGAATACCTCAATCCTGAAGGGGATAACGTGATTTCCGTTAGGGTCTATGATACCACGCAAGGTGGAGGCATAGTCTCAGGCAGCATCGGTCTGTATACCAACCGCAACAACGACGGCTATGTGAGCCTTGAAGGGCTCTGGAAATTCAAGATGGGAGACAGCCGGGAGTGGAAGGAAGAAAACTTTGATGACAGTGCCTGGCCTTTCATCATGGTGCCGGCGCTATGGCAAAATGCGCAATGGAAAAAACGTGAGCAGTACGGCTGGTATCGCAAGGAGTTCATCCTACCGGAACAATTTGAAGGAGAGCAACTGAACGTACTCCTCGGAAAGATTGATGATTTTGATCGTGTCTATATCAATGGTACGCTGGTGGGAGAGACTAATGATGGTCGATCCTTCGGGCACAGCCAGAGCTATGAGCAATACAGAAATTACCCTATCCCAGACAGACTGATCAAGCCAGGAAAGAATGTCATTGCCGTACAGGTATTGGATATTGGCAATAATGCTGGCATCTACAAAGGGCCTGTTGGTATAGCGCTTCGCGAGCGCGCAAATCTCGTCTTTTGGACCTACTAGATCATTGTCAAAGAACAGAGCATTGATATGCCTGAAATGTTATAGCGTATCATTTTTACAAATAACTCTTTTGCAATATTTATTACGCTGAGACATTAACTAAGGAAATACTAAAGATTATGACAATACAAGACGCATATAGCTTTTTTGAAGGGTTAATAGCCAAACCAACAAAAAAGTCTGAAACAAAGGTTTATAAAAAGTTCAATCGTCTATTGTCCGGATTGAAAAAACGAGAGTTCTCCGAAGAGGACATTCAATCCATTGAAACCAAACTTGAAAGTTTGAATTTAGAATCAATTCCTTCGAACAGAGAAAAATACTATCACAAAGCATTATCTACTTTTGAGAAGTACCTAAGGGAAACATATTCCTTAACTCCGAAGGGCTATTATACAAAGTTATATGGGGGGTTAGGGTTGCCTATCGGCCTTCTTTTTGGAGTTGTATTTTTGTCGAGTTGGGAGCGATCTTTAGGTATATCCCTGGGGTTACTTATCGGCATGGTAGTAGGCTCAATTATTGGGCAAGTCCTGGACAAGCAAGTTGTAAGTGAAGGCAGATTGTTGTAGTCAGGAACACTCATGTAGACCTGAATAACTCATCTATAATCAAAGTGCTGAACGCGGTATTTAGTAAGAGGTATGGCGGATAAAAATTAACGTTTTAGGTCATTCAAAATGCATGGGGCTTTGATGAGAGAGTTCATCTCCCTGCCATTACTTATATCGTTCGTCACCAATTAGGGTCCTCGAAAATTTGAACACATGTAGAATTGCGACTTCTTTCATCTTATATTCGGAGGTCATAATTCCTTATGCCCAACAAGAAACCCAATCTACAAGGTAAGCCAACTATGAACCCTCGAAATAAGCACCTGGGTCGATATGATCTAAAGGTGCTTGTGGAAACGGTTCCGGAGTTGGAGGCCTTTGTTCACATAAACAGATACGGAAATGAATCGGTGGACTTTGCCAACCCCACTACGGTCAAGTTGCTCAATAAAGCATTACTGCAGCATCATTATGGTATCGTAGGTTGGGACATCCCCGAAGGTTACTTGTGTCCTCCGGTTCCCGGTAGGGCTGACTACATACATCACATCGCCGATGTATTGCGTACCACCAACTATGGCCAGCTACCCAAGGGCGAGAAGGTAAAATGTGTCGATATTGGCGTGGGTGCGAGCTGCATCTATCCGCTGCTGGGACATCAGGAGTACGGATGGTCATTTATTGGCAGTGATATTGATCCCGTGTCTATTGCATCAGCAGAGCGGATACTTGATCGAAATCCTACGCTGAAGGCAAGCATTGAGTTGAGGCTGCAGCCCGATAGCACGAACATTTTTCATGGAGTTATTCGAGGTGATGAGCCGATCGACATGACCATCTGTAATCCGCCGTTTCATGCCTCAGCTGAAGAAGCTCGTGCTGGCTCACTTCGTAAACTCAACAATCTGGCAAAAAAGAAAGTCACCAAACCCACACTGAACTTTGGAGGACAACACAGCGAACTGTGGTGCGAAGGAGGGGAGAGTCAGTTCGTCAGACGCATGATCCGCGAGAGTAAGGAGTTTGGCGGAATGGGCTTGTGGTTCTCTACCTTGATCTCGAAGCAGTCAAACCTCAAGAATGTCTATGAAGGGCTCAACAGTGCAAAAGCGGTGGAGGTGAAGACCATACCGATGGGACAAGGAAACAAGTCGAGTCGCATAGTCGCCTGGACATTCCTCACCCAGCAACAACAAGACAAGATCAGAGATGAAAAACCCAAGTAACATGAATGCTATCACAACTAGACCAGCAACGCTCGATGATCTTCCGATCCTATTGGAGTTTGAGCAGGGGATTATCACTGCCGAGCGACCCTTTGATCCGACATTGAGTGATGGATATTTCAATTACTATGATCTGGCCGCCTATGTAGAAGCTGAAGGCACTGAGGTGATTGTAGCCGAATGTGACGGTGAGCTGATTGGCTCTGGGTATGTACAAATCCGGGATGGTAAGACTTATCAAAAGCACGAGAGATACGGCTATATCGGTTTTGTATTCGTAAGTCCTGAGCATCGCGGCAAAGGTGTGGTAAGCCTGATCATATCCAGCCTGACCGACTGGGCCAGAACTCAGGGAATATCGGAGATCAGACTAGACGTCTACAGCGATAATGACCCTGCAATTCGAGCTTATGAAAAGGCTGGCTTTAGCAAGTTGTTGACCGAGATGAGAGTGGATATCACGGAGTAGCCTGAACTATTAGTCGGATTTCTTATTCTTCTTTTTTCGCAAAGCGAAGGTTATTGGAAGTATCATTCGCACATTGACATTTTCTCCAGACTCAAGTGATCCGGGTATCCAGTCAGGAGAATTCATAATAACCTGTCTGGCGGCTTCATCACAGCCACTACCTATCCCCTTGGCGATAGTCACTCCTTCTATTACACCTGATTTAGTCACAACGAATGCTACAAATACTTTTCCCTCTCCCTCATTTTTTCTTGCTAAAACAGGATATTTGAGATTCTTGGAGAGGTGTTTATAGAAACCGTCAAATCCATTTTTAGGATGAGGTAGATTATCCACTTTAGTAAAAACTCCAATGTTATCATTATCTAAGAGCTCTGAGATAGAATATTCCTCGGACATTGAAGTCTTTCCATATACTATCTGTCCTCTTTCAAGCACTCTTTTATAGGAGTTATCATGTTTTTCAATTTCAGCTTGACCGGAGCTCAAGACAGAAAGTCTATTATAAGCTAATAAGGTCAACTTGATGGTTCGATAAGACCCACTAGTTTGTAGAGATTCAATGGAATCGTAGTACTGGGTGACTTTGACAAAAGAGGAATCTGAAAAAGACTGGAGAATTAATTTCTCAAATCGGGCTGATTGCTCGTATCGTTTCTCTAATTCCTCAAGAGAGAGATCAGTTTTTTTCTAACCATAGGTCAATGCCGCTATCAACACTAATAAAACTGTAAAGGCTAGATACTTGAACATAACAACTCTTGATATGAAATTATAAATCACTTGAAATACAAATTCATCACTAAACCGGCAAGCCTCGTTCAGAGAATGAAATAAACTATCAACTTTTAGTTATAAACTATTCACTAATGTGTCCTTTATAAACCACCCCCTCTTTCATCACAAAGTTGACCTCTCTTAGCTCGCTGATATCCTTCAGAGGATCACCATCTACGGCGATGATATCTGCCATCAGGCCGGCTTTGATACGGCCAAACTTATCAGATTGCTCAAGGATGCTGGCGTTGATAGAAGTCGCGCACTGGATAGCTTCCATTGGCTTCATGCCACCTTCTACCATGTACTCAAACTCACGCGCGTTATCTCCGTGCTTGAAGACAGCCGCATCAGTGCCAAATCCTATGGGTACCCCTTTGGCGTATGCCCGCTTAAACATATCGAGGATCAGTGGTCCGATCTCTCTTGCCTTCTTCGCCACTACTTCGGGGAAGTAGCCTGGTCGCTTGCCCAATTCTGCAGCTGTTATACCCGCGGTAATCGTCGGGATCAAATAAGTGTTACGCTCGATCATCAAATCCATGGTTGCGTCCGACATGAAAGAGCCGTGCTCTATCGTCTTCACACCAGCACGAACAGCTCTGGCCATACCCTCGTCACCATGAGCGTGTGCTGCTACCTGAAAACCAAAATCTTTGGCAGTGGAAACAATCTCGGCGATTTCGTCCTCCTTGAAGTGCGGCCCGAGACCATCTTTGGCTACACTTAGCACACCACCCGTGGCTGTGATCTTGATCCAGTCGGCACCATTTTTATAGCGCTGGCGCACCGCTTTGCGTGCATCTTCCAGCCCGTTGACGACACCTTCTTTGGGACCCGGATCACCCATCAGATCTGCGCTCCGTCCATTGGTAGGGTCAGCATGCCCGCCAGTCACTCCGATGGCTTTTTCAGCCGTGAAAATTCTCGGACCGTCTACCAGACCTTTGTTGATGGCATTGCGCAGGGAGACATTGACACCTGACCCACCCATATCACGAACGGTAGTAAAGCCGGCCATCAGGGTTGTTTTCATATAGCTTTCAGCCTCGTAGGCCACATCGGCAGGATTCTGTGTAAACTGCTTGATATATCGCTGCGGGCTCGTCTCACCCTCCACATGCACATGCATATCGATAAAGCCCGGCATCACTGTCATGTCCTTGAGGTCTATTACTTTATCATCACCTCTGGCGGTAGCATAGCCATCTTCCACAGCGACAATCATCTTATTCTCTACGATGATGGTTTTTTCTTTGGAAGCCTTATCACTTTCTCCGTCGATAACTGTTCCGGCATGTATAAGGGTGCGCTGGGCCGATAGACTAAAAGTCGCTATTGCGAATGCAAAAAGTAGCAATGTTCTTTTCATGTTCAATGATTTATTATGATAGGAATTTATATAAATTATGGGAATAGGGGCGAGGATCAGAAGCACCATCCGTACACCGGCAACTGTAGGACATAAGATGCGAATCTATCTATGGCTGATCTTAACCTTTCTTGCTCACTGAGCATAGACGCAATCTTCAAGAGAGATGTTGAAAGTAGATTGCCGGCTATTCCACCAATGGGGAATGGACATTATAGAATTTATAAGATTGCATTGTCCGACATTGACTGGCTGGGTCAGCACCGCTGATAACAAACCCTTAGGTCATTTTAGCGCATTGCTCCTAGTTTTGGTGTATGAAAAAATTACTCTTCCTGCTTTTTCTCGGTTTACCATTTTTTAGTCACGCCCAGGACAGCAATCTTGGAAATTGGTTGATGTACTTTGGAAACAAGAACTTAAAATCTGGTTGGAACTGGCACCATGAGGTGCAATACCGAAACTACAATGCCATCGGCGATCTTGAGCAGCTACTCCTGCGCACAGGCGTGGGGTACAACCTATCGGAAAACAATAATTATCTCTTGCTGGGCTATGGCTACATATTAAGCCAGAACTACATTGATGATACTGATGATAAGGTTGATGTTAATGAGCATCGAATCTTCCAGCAGTTCATTACCAGACAGAGTTTCAGCCGATTCTCTTTGCAGCACCGTTACCGATTTGAGCAGCGCTTTATGGAGGATGACTTCAGGCTGAGGTTCAGGTATTTTCTTTCTATTAACGTGGCTTTGAGTAATCCTGAGATGGCTGACAATACCTTTTACCTCTCTGCCTACAACGAGATATTTCTCAATTCTGAGGTGGGCAATGTTTTTGACAGGAACCGCTTGTATGGAGGGTTGGGATATCGCGTGAGTCCTAAGCTCAGGTTTGAGTTGGGCTATATGAATCAGTTCTTCGCCAACGGAAACCGTGACCAGCTGAATATGGTGTGTTTTTTTAGTTTTTAGAAATGAAAACATTTGGTGACATTGGGTGATGTTTCTAAAGTTTGCTGAACTAAAAACATGACGAAGAAGATAGCGCTGATAGGCTGTGGTATTTGGGGAAGAAAGATCTTACGAGATTTAATAAATCTGCAGTGCACTGTAGAGGTCTTTGACATAAACGAGAAGGCTCAGGCTGAAGCAATATCACTTGGTGCTCATTCCTTTAGTATTGGCCTTCCTGAAAGTGCATCATATGACGGTATTATAGTGGCTACTCCATCTTCAACTCATCGAAGTGTTTTGGAAGGGGTCGCAACATTGGAACTTCCCATCTTTGTAGAAAAACCTTTGACTACCTCTCTTGAGGATGCATTACACCTTAGAGAGGTTATGCACAAACGTGTTTTTGTCATGCATGTCTGGCTGTACCATCCGGGGATTAGAATGCTGTCTGAAATTGTAAAGTCCGAGGAATTAGGTCAGGTATTAAGTCTGAGATCGAGGAGGTGCAATTGGACGAGCCCCAGAAAAGATACTGACAGCATATGGAATCTTGCCCCTCATGATATTACAATTTGCCAGACAATTTTGGGCTACCTACCAACACCAGTTTCTTCAACTATTGAACGACATAAAAATGGGGTTGCAAGGGGAATGATCGGAGTACTGGGTAATAACCCCAGCTTTATTTTTGAAGTATCTAATCGGTTTGAAACTAAGATAAGAGAAGTAAGACTACACTGCGAAAACGGTGTGGCCGTTTTGAGGGATGAACAAGTCGATTTCATAGAAATATATCATGGAGATGATGAGAGCGATTTAGGAAAAATCGAAATTGAAAATCGCCCATTCAGTAAGGATTCAGCCCTTATGGATGAGCTTCGAGAATTTATCAGTTACCTCGACGGAGGACCCTCTCCAAGGAGTAGTTTGGAACATGGCGTGGAGGTGGTTCGAGCGATTGATTTACTGGTAAATATGGATTCTGGAATTAATGAATAAGGTTAAAGCAACGGTAATTATACCTACCACGATTGACAGAGGAATGCTTCTACCTTTCTCTGTAGGAAGTGTACAAAATCAGACGGTAAAAGATATTGAGATCTTCATTATCGGAGATGGCGTGTATGATGAAACGAGAGAAGTTATTCACGACCTTCAGTCAAAGGATAGCCGCATAAAATTCTTTGATCACCCGAAGCACGAGCGGCGTGGAGAAGTATATCGTCATATGGCACTTCAGGAAGCCAAAGGTGAGATTGTGTGTTACTTGTGTGACAGGGATTTGATGTTGCCAGATCATATTGAAGCGCATTCAAGCGCCCTTCAATCTTATGACTTCTCATGCTCAATGCATATCCGTATTAGACCCGATCAGAAACCTGTGCTTGATAGTTTTGCACTTTATTTTGGTGACTTCTCTGAAAACAAAGTCGACTTAAGAGTTAGACTTGGCGGGCTTTCCACCGCAGCACACAGGCTGGACTTTTACAAAAAATTACCTTTCGGCTGGAGGGCCACTCCAGAAGGAAAAGCCACCGACATGTACATGTGGAATCAGTTCTATGATGTGGCAAATTTCAGAGCTTTTTCTATTTCAGAGCCGACAATACTCTATTTCAAGAGAAAGCCACATCCCGGCTGGTCTTCTGCACAGAGATTGCCTGAACTGATTGAATGGCATAATCGACTAGTGAATGATATAGATATTGATCATTTTAAAAAAGAAACAATTTTGGAACTCATCAAAGAAAACAAGCATGTCCGTGAAAAGAAAAATTTGTTAGAGAATGAACTTCAGCAACTAAAGAAAATGCTAGATTTCCATTCACCCAACCGTACCTATAACTTCATGGAGCGTTTTAACATCGGGAAAACCTTGAGCTCTTTTAGAAAGTCTGGAAGACTTAAATGGCCATGGAATACCTAAATCCGGTGCATCCCAACGACAGCCCCAATTATCATCTTTACCGTAATCGATATATGATTCAGAAACTGCCTGAATATGAAGCGAAGGTTTAGTGAAATACCAACCGTGAAGCAAGCCTCTCGGGAAGACTAAAGCGGCCAAAGAATCTTCAAAGAGCTCATAAAGTGAATAAGCGCCATAAGTCGTTGAATCTTCTCTCAAGTCTTTAAGCCCTAGATAACAATGTCCCTGAGTCAAGCAAAAATATTCATCATGCCTTAGATGTAAATGCATGCCTCTAAAGACTTCTGCTTCAGATCTAACAAAGCTCCATTGTACAGGATCAAGGCAAGTATTCCAATGTTTTTGAAATACTTCTGTGAAAGAACCTCTATGATCTGACTTTTCATCTAGTAGGACAAATTGACAATCTTGAATTTCCTTGCCAGAAATTAATTTGGATTGCTTCATTAGGTTGATTTGGGTGATCGGTTCGAAAAAAAACCGAATTTAGTGAATTTATCTATTCCGCTCCTCGATCTTCTTCAGCTCCGAATCCAAAAAATCCCGATCTAACCAGTTGCCTTTCACCATGACGCCATCAATCTGACTCATGGCCGAGATGTCTTGCGTTGGATCAGCGTCGAGCAGGATCAGATCAGCAGACATACCCTTGGCGATTTGGCCAAAGTTACCTTCCTCCCCAAAGTATCGGGCAGGGTTGAGGGTTCCTATTTGGAGAGCTTCCAGGGGTGTTAATCCGGCTTCTACCATCGCCTGGAGCTCACGCTGAATTGAGAAACCAGGCACATTAAACACCTGAGGAGCATCCGAGCCCAGGATCAGCCCTTTGCCAGATCGGTGTAGTGCCAAGATCAACTTCCTTCTCAATGCAAGGAATTCCTCAGCAGGAGCTCCTTCGTCAACACTTTGAAGAAAGCCGCTTCTGGTATTGTACCATTGCTTGCGGGTGGCTGGCGGCATATATTTCATCTCGGGCCATGACATGATGCTGTCGGTTGGCAATGGTGAAAACACGCTGTTGAACAAACTCTGGGTAGGGACTATCCAGACACCTTGCTCTTTCGACATGGCGACCAATTCAGGTATGCCATTTTCTTCTGCGAGACGGGTGAAGTTCACTCCGAAGAAGCCGTTGGTATTGGGGTCAACTCCTTGGCTTTTGGGTACGAGCCCTTCGATAAACCCATCGACATGATCTATTGATAAATATTTGGCTTCCAACGCTCGCCTCACCCCAACATCTACTGGGACATGACCGGCAAAGCCAATCCCTACTTCATTGGCTACCGCAACGATAGTATCAAACACCTCTCGTTGTATCCCCGGATGAATTTTCAGGAAGTCATAGCCATCTTGTTGGTACTGGGTGACCAAGGTTCTGGCAGTCTCCGGATCAGGCATAGAGTTGCCGTTCAGGGATGGGCTGGATGTGTAAATTCTTGGCCCAAGCACCTTACCATTGGTGACCTGCTCACGGAGCTCAAGATGATAAGGTTGGCCTAGCATTCCCCGTATGGTCGTGATGCCGTTAGATAGGTAGAGCAGCAATGTCTCTTCAACTCGATTAGGTCCCATTTGGGGTACCGGTATATGGGCATGCATCTCAGCAAGGCCAGGTGATAGGTACTTGCCTGATCCGTCGATGATATTTGCTCCTTCACCAGCTGGTATTTTCCCGGTAGGGGAGATGTCTACGATCCGACCTGCACTGACGAATACATCCTGTCCAGAGTTGATATCACCACTCGCTACATCTATAATGTGGACATTGCTGAAAACTACATCCGCGTCAATAGTGGGCTGAGTCTGTGCCTGACAGCCAATAGCTATTGCAACAACAAGAAGATAAGAAAGTGCGATTAGTTGTTTCACTGTATGTTTATTGGGATGATTACCTCTGTTCTGTCCCACTGCATGTGCAAGTTGTAGCCGAGTCCTTCGCCCACCTCATCAAAGAAGATGGTGAACTGCTCCACCAGATTGGGCATCACACGAGTGGGCACCTGCACGTCCGCAACGTCCAGGTCATGGTTAGGCATGAAGGCTCCCCATTGATTGAGTTCGCTGTTTAGGACAACCTGCCATTGATTGACATCCGGCGTGGTGTATAGTCGATAGCGACCTGCCGGTACCTGTTCTCCACCAAAGATGATGGCTTTGCTAAAGCTTACTTCTGTGGCGTCATTGGCGCCCGTCCGCCAGTACTCTCCGTGCGGCACCAATCCGCCGAATATCTTTCTCCCTTTTTTATAAGGTCGGCAGTAATTCACCGTAAATGTGGCGTCATCAGCGCTGAAGGCGACAGTCTCCTCAGGGCTGTGGGCCTTGGTGGTCATCACCATGTAGGCGATCCACCCGGCGAATGACAGCACGGCTACACTGATGACTACAACTACTAGTGTTCTCATTGATCTCTTAGCTCTTCATCCACTCATATACCTTATAGTGGTCCCCGTTCATACCTATACTTTGATATACGCTCTGGGCGGCTATGTTGGTATTATCAATATATAGCCGTATTCCACGGATATTCTCATCGCTGGTAGCCAGGGATTGGATATACGCATAAAGCCGTTTAAAGATGCCTCGCCCCCGAAAATCCTTTTCGACGTAGACCGACTGTATCCACCATACCTGTCCATTGCGCCATTCGCTCCATTCGTAGGTAATCAGCAATGATGCGATCACCCGTTCCTCTGCTTCTACTACATAGTAGACACCTCTGTTTGAGTCTTCAAAAATAGATTGGACGCCTTGAGTTACGATCTCAGCATCCAGCGTGATGCCTTCCGTTTCGTTGGCCATTTGCTGCTGGAATCGGGAGATTGTTGCAGCATCTGCTTGCGTTGCAGGTCTTATTTTTTCAGTACCCTGAATGGTAGCGAGATTCATCTTAGTGCAGCCCCAGCTTTTGCGCCCCGACTGCCGCACCGATGATACCGGCGTTGTTTAGCATCTGAGCGGGTACGATTTCGCATTTCGTTTCGAGCAAATCAATGAACTCGGAAGACTTCTTACTAATCCCGCCTCCCAGGATGATTAAATCGGGCCAGAGTAAAAACTCAACCAAGGCCAGGTATTCGTTGAAGCGACCTGCCCATTCCTCGATAGAGAGGCCGAGTTTTTTCCTAACAGAATTAGCTGCGTACTTTTCGGCAGATGCACCGTGCAGCGGTATATGCCCAAGCTCGGTGTTTGGCACCAGCTCTCCCTCTGTGAAGAGTGCCGTGCCAATACCTGTGCCTGCCGCGATCATGAGTACCGTTCCATTATTACCTTTTCCGGCACCAAAGCTCATTTCAGCCAGGCCGGCAGCATCCACATCATTGACCAGGTGCGTCCGACATCCGGTCTTTTTCTTAATTTTCTTAGCAGCCTTTACACCGATCCAGCTTTGGTCGATATTACTGGCCGTCATCACTTTGTCATGCTTGATAGCCGCGGGGAACCCACAGCCTATAGGGCCTTCCCAGTCAAAATGCTCTACGATCTGTTGAACAGTTTTGATCATCTCCTTGGGAGTAGCGGGATCGGGTGTGGGTATCCTGTGTCGTTCTGTGACGAGCTCACCACGTATGGTATCTACTACGGCACCTTTCATACCTGTGCCGCCAATATCAATGCCTAATACTTGCATTTCAATTCAGTTGGTTATTCTAGAATTTTCAATTTAGCAAAAGTCAATAATAGCGTTTTTTCGCCAGCCTTTTCAAATTTGACCTTTGCTTTCCGGTTAGCACCATTCAAGTCCATCTCCACGACCTCTCCAAAGCCAAACTTGGGATGCTCGACTTTTTGTCCGATAGTAAGATTACTCGTATCCGATGGCTCAAAGTCAGCCGAAGGGGTATGGACGATCTTATTGGTGTACTTCTTATTGCTACTACTTGAGCGGACGTTGTTGACGAAGTTTTTTGCGAAGTAGCTCTCTGATGGAGAGGCTTGACTAGTGCTGCTATACTTTTTGTTAACACGAATGAAGGCAGGATCGATATCCTCAAGGAAGCGACTTGGTTCACACGTCTTCAATCGACCGAAGCGATATCGGTTGAGGGCATAGGATAGCCAGAGTTTTTTCTTAGATCGAGTGATTGCCACATAAAATAGCCGACGCTCTTCTTCAAGATCCGCCCTGCTACTCAGCATCATCTGAGAGGGGAAAAGATCTTCTTCCATGCCGACGATGAACACATAGGGAAACTCAAGTCCCTTGGCCATGTGGATGGTCATCATAGTGACTACATCATCTCCGCCATCTTTATTCGTATCCTGATCGGTCAGTAGCGCAATATCCTGTAGAAATGCACCGATCTGCTTGTTCTCCGTTTCTGGATTGTCCACGAACTCTTTGATCGCGTTGAGCAGTTCCTGTACGTTCTCGTAGCGGTTGAGCCCTTCAATGGTCTTGTCCTCATATAGCTCTTTGAGGAGACCTGAATTCTTCGCGATCTGCGAAGCTGCCTCATAGGCATCCTTCTTCTCTACCGCTAATTTGAAGCTCTTGATCAGTGTGACAAATCCATCCACAGCATTAGCCGAACGGCCATCCAGGAAGACTTTTACGTTTTGAAGCACTTCCCAGATACTGACACCATTTTCATCTGCCGCAACGATGATTTTCTCTACAGTAGAGGCACCAATACCTCTTTTGGGTAAGTTGATGATGCGCCGGAGTGCTTGTTCATCATTTTGATTGACCGTGAATCGTAAATAACCGAGCAGGTCCTTGATCTCCTTGCGTTGATAGAAAGATACGCCCCCAACGATCCTGTACTTGATGTTCTTTCTGCGCAAAGCTTCTTCCATCGCACGAGACTGACTATTCGTACGATAGAGGATCGCAAAATCCTTATTGCCAAGATGCTGATGGTTTTTTTCTTCAAAGATGGCTGATGCGACCAGCGAACCTTCCTCATTGTCATTGTTAGCCTTGACAAGCTCTATAAGGTCACCACCATCATTGTCTGTCCAGACGTTCTTTTGTAGCTGACCTTTATTCTTATCGATGACTGAATTGGCAGCTTTGACGATTGTTTGTGTGGAGCGATAGTTTTGCTCCAGCTTGATCACTTTTAGATCAGGGAAGTCCTTTTCGAAGTTGAGGATGTTCTGAATATCGGCCCCTCGGAAGGCGTAGATACTCTGAGCGTCATCGCCTACTACCGCAATATTTTGATGAACAGCCGCTAGCTTCTTAGTGATAAGGTACTGAGAGACGTTCGTATCCTGAAACTCATCCACCAGCACATATCTAAATCGCTGCTGGTACTTGTTGAGCACATCGAGATGCTCTTTGAAGAGCACATTGGTATTAAATAACAGATCATCAAAGTCCATCGCATCAGCCTTGAAGCAGCGCTCCACATAGGTCTTGTAGATCTTGCCCATCTCAGGCTTCATGTTGGCCGCATCGTCCGATTGATAGATGGGATTGTTGAGATATTCCCGGTAGGAGACGAGACGGTTTTTAGCGGATGAGATACGATTGTAAACCACATTCTGCTTGTAGACCTTATCGTCAAGTCCCATCTCTTTCACGATAGCGCGGATAAGGGATTTAGAGTCGTCGGTATCGTAGATGGTGAAGTTGCTCGGGTACCCCAATTTGGAAGCCTCCGCACGCAGAATTCTGGCGAATACGGAGTGGAAAGTACCCATCCAGAGGTTGCGGGCATCATTCCCAACGACGGACTCAATCCGCTCGCGCATCTCAGCGGCAGCCTTGTTAGTGAAGGTAAGCGCCATGATAGAGAACGGATCGACATTGTGTTCTCTGATAAGGTGAGCTATCCTAAAAGTGAGTACTCTGGTCTTTCCTGATCCTGCACCAGCGATGATCATACTGGGGCCTTCTACATTGACTACACCTTCTTTTTGTGGGGGATTGAGACTGTCGAGATAGTTGGCTTGCTCACTGGAATTCATCCTCGCAATTTACCACAACCCACGCGATTATGTTTTCCGTACTTTTGAAAATGTCAATGCAAATCAGCAAAATCCCGATAGTTCTTTTGATAAAATAGACTCAGGAAGATTTTCGCTGGATGACTATCATTGTTAATTGCATCTTGTCTAAAAAACGCTTCAATATCTGCATAGCCGGAGAGCTGCTCAAACTCTACAGTATCAAGGACTTTTAAGCCCATTTTCCAATCGGGGAATATGCGCTCTGAAGAGGGTCCTTCTAAGATGACAGATACTTTTTTATGTCTATCATCAGCTTCTATGATTGTGTAAAGCTCATGGACATTCTTCTCAGATCCCTCGAGCAACTGGATGAACTTACCGTCAATGTGAAGCAGCATACCCGTAATATCAAGTCGTTGATTATTGGTGATACAGGTGGTAAGTAGCTGTTTGAGCTGCTCTTCACTGAATCTGCTCTTCGCATAGCTGACGTATAGGAGATAATAAAGCATTAATAAGTAGATTATGTGAAACTGTCATACCATGAGTCAATATGATTGATCCTCTCCCTCGACTCGGTATGATGAAAGAACTCATTCCGCTTGAAGTCGTAGACATAATCCTCTGACCATTTTTGACCTTCCAGTGTAACCTCTTTTAGGGCGTTGATGATGTAGTCTATTTCTTCGTTGGTCATGATCGGGTGGATCGACAGGCGCACCCAGCCGGGTTTTTCTGATAAGCCACCTCCGTCAATCTGGTCTGTGATGGACTTGGAGGTCTCCTGATTGATATTGAGCAAGTAGTGACCATAGGTGCCGGCACATGAGCATCCACCCCGAGTCTGAATGCCGAACTTGTCATTGAGCAAACGCACCACCAGATTGAAGTGGAGGTGCTCGATGTAAAATGAGATTACCCCAAGTCTTTCCTCACAATGGTCAGCCAACAGCTTCAAACCCTCGATCGACTTCATTGCCGGAAGCAGCAGACCTAACATCTCGTGCTCGCGCTCCATCATCCGATCTACACCCATATCCTCTTTTAGCTTGACCGCCAATGCTGCCTTGATCGTCTGTAAAAACGGTGGTGTGCCTCCATCTTCCCGAGCTTCAATGTCGTCAAGATATTTGTGCCCGCCCCATGGGTTGGTCCAGACTACTGTGCCGCCTCCAGGCTCGTCAGGTATTTTGTTGGTGTAGAGCTGCTTATCAAAGATGAGTATGCCAGGAGCACCTGGACCTCCCAGGAACTTGTGCGGAGAGAAATAAATAGCATCAAGTCGAGCTTCTTCATCTTTAGGGTGCATGTCAATAGAGACGTAAGGTGCAGAGCAAGCAAAATCAACAAAGCACAGGCCGCCGTGTTGATGCATGATTTTAGCGACGCGATGGTAGTCAGTCTCTATGCCTGTGACATTGGAGCAGGCTGTAATCGATGCGATCTTTCTTTTTCGGGTACGGTACTTGTCGAGGAGCTCCAGGATGTAATCATAGTCCAGCAGGCCTTCCTCATCAGGCATTATATTTTCCACGTCAGCGATAGTTTCTAACCATGAGGTGTGGTTGGAGTGGTGCTCCATATGCGAAATGAATACCACAGGCCGTTCGGCTTCTTCGATGACGATCCTATCGGAAAATCGCTCCGGAACCCTCAGGCCAAGCATCCGCTGAAACTTGTTGACTACTCCGGTCATCCCGGACCCCTCTGCAATGAGCAGATCATCAGGACCGGCGTTGACATGCCTCTTGATCACCTGCTGTGCGTCGTGATAGGCGTTGGTCATCAACGTGCCAGTGGTGGTGGTTTCTGTGTGCGTGTTGGCTACAAAAGGTCCAACTTTATTGAGCAGTATATCTTCTATGGGGTGATAAAGTCGACCACTGGCAGTCCAGTCTGCATAGATTAGTGGCTTCTGTCCATATGGGGTAGTAATGGTTTCATTCTGGCCGATCACTTTTTCCCGATAGGGTAAAAAATACTCCTCTAGGGAGACGAGGGTGGGGGGTGTAATGCTCATTTTAATGTTGCTTAAGTAAATCTACAATAATTCATTTATTGTCGCTAGCTATAACTTATGGCAATAATTGTGACTCTCATTTGTGGTTCTGATAAGAAAATTAACCTTACATTTGAGGCGAAATGAAGCAGTGGCGCACGCCTCGAAACCTGCATAGCAATGGAATACAATACCCAAAGAGAAGATTTGAAACTAAGAGAGTACGGAAGGAACGTCCATAGACTGGTCAAATACATCAAGACAGTTGAAGATAAGGATAAGCGGAATGTACATGCTGAGACGATGATCGAACTGATGAAGTTCGTCAATCCTGCGATGAAAGAGTCTCCGGAATATGCGCAAAAACTATGGGATGATCTTTACATCATGGCTGACTATGATTTGGATATCGACAGTCCATTTCCTAAGCCTGAGGCTAATCTCGATAAGCCACCACAGCGCGTAGCATACCCAAAAATGGATGTGCGATTCAAGCATTATGGTAAGAACATAGAGCTACTTGTCCAGATAGCTAAAGAGAAGACTGATCCTGAGGAGAGGAAGTCGTCGACTATCTACATAGGCAAGCTGATGAAGGCATTTTACGCAGCAGGGAATCGCGAAAACATAGATGACTCTATCATTATTAAGAACATCAAAGAGCTATCCAATAACGAGCTGGATCTCGATGTGGAAGAAGTGAGAGAAGGCAACCTTTTTGAAAGCGGCAGGATTATCAACGATCGTCCAAATGCAAGTCGGGAAAGCTATAGTAACGACCGCAACCGCAGAAATAATAAGGGCGGCAAGAAGAATTATAAAAGAAGACGCTAGTCAATGAGTTCTTTTCGTGTAAGGGGAGGCGCCCAGTTAAAAGGTGAGATTATTCCTCAAGGTGCCAAAAATGAGGCCTTACAAATAATTTCTGCAGTACTGCTCACACCGGAGACAGTACATATTCACAAAGTACCCAATATTCGTGATGTCAATAAGCTCATAGAGTTATTGGCTGACTTTGGTGTGCAGATAGAGAAGACCGGAGAAGAGTCATATCGCTTTACGGCCAAGGACATCAATCTGGCCTTCATGGATAGTGATGTCTTCCGTGAAAAGGGTGGATCTCTCAGAGGATCGATCATGATGCTTGGGCCTTTGCTCGCGCGCTTTGGTAAAGGCAAAATGCCCAGACCCGGAGGTGACAAAATTGGTCGACGCAGACTCGATACCCACTTTGTAGGGTTTGAAAAGCTTGGGGCAAAGTTTAGCTACGATGGTAAGTCTGGCTTCTACAGCATCAGTGCTAAGAAGATGAAAGGCACATACATGCTGCTGGATGAAGCTTCCGTGACCGGTACAGCCAATATCGTGATGGCAGCTGTGATGGCAGAAGGAACAACCACCATTTATAATGCAGCCTGTGAGCCTTACCTCCAGCAGCTTTGTCGCATGCTCAACAGCATGGGTGCCAGGATCAGTGGTATCGGCTCCAACCTTCTGACAATCGAAGGTGTGGAGTATCTGGGCGGCACAGAACATACGATGCTCCCTGACATGATCGAGATTGGTAGCTTCATCGGTATGGCGGCTATGACAGAGTCAGAGATCACAATAAAGAATGCGCGCATTGACCAACTAGGCCTGATCCCCGATACTTTTAGGAGATTAGGTATCAAAATGGAGTTTAAGGGCGATGATATCTTCATCCCCTATCAGAAGCACTATGAAATAGAATCGTTCATTGATGGATCTATTATGACCATCTCTGATTCCATCTGGCCTGGCTTTACACCCGATCTTTTGTCAGTTGTCCTCACCGCTTCTATACAAGCCAAGGGTACGGTATTGATTCATCAGAAGATGTTTGAAAGCCGTTTGTTCTTTGTGGATAAGCTGATCGATATGGGAGCCCAGATCATCCTTTGTGATCCGCATAGGGCGACAGTCATTGGTCTGGATCACAAGTACCCGCTAAAAGGTATTCAAATGACTACCCCTGACATCAGGGCTGGAATATCACTGCTGATCGCGGCGCTTTCCGCTGAAGGTACGAGCACCATCCACAATGTGGAGCAAATCGATCGGGGTTATCAAAACATCGACACCCGCTTGATTGCGCTAGGTGCCGATATTGAGCGCTTTAGTTAATTATTGAGCTTTCTAAGATCTCCTGATATTTTTCCTCGCACCTCTTCGAGTGTGAGGTCACCTGCGCCAGCCATTTTGATATTGACATCCAGCAGTACATCTCTGATATAGATATCACCTGAGCTATCATATACTTCTACATTGCCAGCCACTGTGCGTGAAATAATGTCTCCGGAAGAATCGTCGAGTTTCAGGTCGCCTTCAATATTGGAGAGTCGGATTTCACCAGAGGCGTCATTTATCGAGAGACTGCCCACAAGATCCGTAATACGGATATCGCCTGAGGCATCTGTAATTGACGTTTCTCCTCGCAATTTTTCAAGTCTAATCCCTCCTGAATTGTCATAGATCGTAATCTTGTGGTTCTGCGGATTTTGTTTGTTGATATTCTTTAGGACGATATCTCCAGA
This sequence comes from Cyclobacteriaceae bacterium, assembly GCA_965229505.1. Taxonomy (GTDB): domain Bacteria; phylum Bacteroidota; class Bacteroidia; order Cytophagales; family Cyclobacteriaceae; genus UBA6059. The sequence continues at coordinate 844,521 of OZ245881.1, read as the reverse complement.
GTTGTCATCTATGACCACATCACCGTCAATGTTATTGAGATAGATCAGGCCTGAGCCATCATGGATGTCTATGTCGTTCATAAGATTGGCCAAAATAAGGTCACCCGAGTTGTCATCTATATTCAAAAAGATATTCTTGGGAACACTGATTTTTAGGTTGATCTGTCGATCCGGACTCTTGAGAAAATCAAAAGGATTCATCGTTTCAGAGTTCTCCTTTTCTTGTAGATAATCAAAGGAGCTAATGAGTATCGCCTGCCCCCCTTTTTTCTCCAGGGAGAGCTTCAAATCTCTCGACAAATAATTGTTGGCTTTTTTTGAATTCCCCGCCATGATCACCACTTCTGCTTCGACGGTGATTACCGGTAGGGTGGAGGGTGTGATCTCCACCTCGCCAGCCCCGGTGTTGATCCTGAACTCATGGATTCCGTGGCTGGGAATCTCCAGGAGTACATCGCCGGTGTAGTAGTTGTAGACGGAGGAACTTTGCTCAGTGTCTTCGACCAAGGTGATTTTTCGAATTTCGTCCTGTGCTGTGGCCACCCAGCTGATACTCGTGCAAAGAAGAGTTAGTATAAGATTTTTCATGTGCTGTTGTTTGAGTTTGATGGGTAGATGCAGCACCGGCCTCATTGGTTGCACGGGTTATCTCAAAATGTACAGCTTACCGAATTCTTTGGTGAAAGCATTGTCTGCGGCGGTAGCCCTCCGGTCAATGGCCTGACCATTTTGACGGACGATCACACGATACAGGTATACACCATTGGCCAGCTGATCGCCAAACTCATCCGTTCCGTCCCAGGCGAAATCAGAGATGTTGTTGCCAATATTAATAGTGCCAATTTCATCTTGTAGAATCTCCCTGACCACTCTGCCCGTCACCGTCATGATTTGTATTTTCAGCTCATCGGGAATTACACTTCCGGTTAGTGTAAACACAAACCTGGTACTGGTCGAAAAAGGATTGGGGTAGGGATAAAAATGCGTAATGGTTGTCTCATTGACTACCTCAAAATTGATCTCATAGGGCTGCATCCCTGACAAATTATCACTCGCGTCAGTTGCCTGCACTCTCAAGCCATAAATCCCATCCTGAAGGCTGCTGGGCTGATACTCTACACTGAAGTCCTTTTCTTCAGTTGCCGGTTCCCAATTCACCTCAGCGCTGGCAAGACTGACCCTTTCAAACCCACAACCATCACATGGCTTTTTCAGGAAAATATTGACGCCACTGGTGTCCACCTTGAGGGACAGAGGATTGTCATCCCTTACCAGAATGTTGATTCGCGGGCTTGGTGATACAATATCTCCATCCATGATATAGACGCCATCGAAAGCTACATCGAGCACAGGGTTTCTTTTGTCGGTAGAGACTGTCAGGTATTCAGGTATTATATATTGATTATTGCCAGTAAAGAGTTCGAGCCCGGTTCTTGGTAGTGCTTTTACATTGAGGTTACTCGTGCCCTGGTACCCCAATGTATTGAATGAAAAGGGAATGCTCACTGAGTCGCCGGGTGTAGGAGCAGCGACAATATGACTTTCAGTTATGGTTGACTGATCGGCGATATTTTGAAGAGTAATATCTACTTCCAATGAGTCAGAATAAGGGGTATTCGAAATATTAAAATAGCCAAATGAAGTATTGAGTGTTTCGCCTTCTTCCAAATCAGCCGATAGCACGGTCGGACTGAGTAAAATTCCCTCAGGGGGAGTCTGGTAGGTCAAAATCCACGACTTGAGCTGTGCTGCCTCGAAGGTTTCGTTATCCGTAGTGGACAGTTCTAAACGGACATATGGGTAGGTGGCGGGATCGATGAACGCCAGATTTCTCTCCTGAGCAGGCACATCACTAAGCAGCCGAATCTCCTGCCCACTTGCATTCACACCATATATGTTGACTAACGTATTGTTGCCGAGCTCGGTAACATGACTGAAAAGTATGCCCCAGTCCATGGCAGGGCCAATGAGCGGCGTGCGTATAGTGCCGGAGGTAAACTTACCAGTAATTAGGTCCTGCATCTCGATCACCTGCTGGCTGGTCGGGGTACCTGATCCATTGGAAACGACGACCACCGCTGTACCTATAGCCGCGCCCTTACGACCTAGCGCTATGAATGGGCTGCCCGGCTCCAGGTTCTGGAATAGTTCGCTGCTGATCCCCAGCTGACTGACAGCTGCTAGTACCTGATCGTCCCATCTTTGATAGTTGATCGAGCCTATAGAGTAGAGGAGGACAAACTCCCCCGTTTTTACTTGATCCACCACCCGATTGACATAGCGGGAACCCCCATTGGCTTGATTGGGATTATAGATATTGTTGTCCGTAAAATTATAAATCATCTGAGGCGCCCGGCCACAGATCAATGGATTGAGCACGTCGAGCTGAGAGAATTCAAGCGCAGTATAAGGAGCAGTTGACTGTTCATCAAAGACCATCATGTTTAAGGTGTTGTCTCTGCAAAAATCATCAACACCAGGAGCGGATCTCACCATGAAGTTGAGTCCGTTGACAAACAGGCGGATGTCATCGATATCCACACCACTGGCATCACTGCCATGAGTGATGACAGATACCTGAGTAGCAATCTCCTTGAAAGACCATGTTCGCGATAGCTCATCCCTGTCCAGACCAGAAACGGTCAACTCCTGGAATTGATCATTGTGACTCACAGCCCAGCCGGGATCTGTTTCCGGTAGGTAGGTAAATGAGCTCAACACCGGGTCGTTGGACTCTCCGGGCTTAGCATTGGAAAAACTACTCCTCCAGTACACAACCGTGGAGTCGGCGAGTGAAGAAAGGTCGGTGTTGAAGGTGATGAATGCATTGCCCTCACGGCTCACCGAGCTGTAGTAGGGGCTGGAAAAAGAGGCGATCGTATCAATCTCTATCGTGAATGACCTCCTGCCTTCGAGTGGGTTGGACGACTGGACGAGTAAGTTGACATTGGGTGTGGCAACAATTCCAAAGTCTATAGGGAACAGGTTGGTGGTACTACCACCACTGATAAATATTTCAACATTGACGATGTTGTTGTTCTCGTTGAGCTCGGCTATTTCGTCATTTGGATCAAGGATGATCTGAAAACTGTTGGTGCCATTGTTTACCTGGTCAGGGTCGTTGTACAGCGTTATGAAAACCTCCCCCTCACGCCTGACAGCCGGCACTCGCTGCGCCACTCCGGGTACACTTGTGCCGACGCTGAGCGTGCGGTTCACCACTACTTCGATAGGCTCGGGTTGATACTTCGCAAAGTTGACTACCGGGAGTTTAATCAAGAAGGAGTCTACGTCAGAAGTCAATTGACTGCCATCGAAAGTCTCCAACGCTATGCCTGATTCCTGCAGGGCATAGTCAGGAGAGTTAGCTCCAAAAATTGATATAGCCGGATCCCCGAGCAGTATGAATTGCTCTACCTGAGAGATGGCGGCTTCAGATGTACCAAAAGAGTCAAAATACCTGCCGCTTACTTCCATGGCTGTTTCTCCGAGTGAAGTACCAAAGAAGGCATCTTCGGTGAATGAGACTTCATAGAACAGTTGGGTGTATCTGCGCAGGTTTGATGAAAATGCCTGCTTGCTATGGGCCATGAAAGCTATGGCGCCTTTATCAGCCACCGACACCCAGTCTTCACCAAAGCCAATTTGCTGACTGAATAGATTACCTGCATTACAGCCGTTGACCAGGATCACCGGATATCGCCCTTTGTTTTCATAACCGAAGCTGGGATCGGAAGCATAGCCAATGTCAATGTCAGTAGCATCAGTACCCGAGTGCCCGAAAAATGTGATCAAGCTTTTACCCTCATTGACCTCACCCGTAATATTGAGCACCTCTACTGCCTCTGTCGTTTCCTTGGATTGTGTCACTACGCTAGCGCCAAGTAGTTCGTTAACTGCCAAATCCTCAAACTCGGCAACATATTGCCTGAACTGGATTTGCTCAGAGATATTCTGACCCCCACTGAGGTGAATGAGGTCCTTACGCCACAAATCATCAAAAGGAGTAGACTCCATCTCTTTGACCTTGTTGAGGTAGTTTTCTACTTCCTGAGCACTGCGTGCATTGAGCCTTCCTATCGGTAAATCCGGATGGTTGGCCTGGGAAACTATTCCCGATACAAAAGGTAAGTCCCCACCGGGATAGCCGTAGGTTGGGATGAAGTTGATGAGGTCAGTCTCAGCCTGATTCTGTCTGTAGTAGTCGAAGTTGACAGAAAGCCCTTTACCGATTAGAAACAAGAACTTCGGATCTCCATTAGCCAGAAAAAAGGCTGCCAGATTTTTGATGGCGGCAGGTGTTGGCTGGCCATATCCAAACTGATCAAACACTTCATCAATGTCTACTTGCAGTACGTTGAACATACCGCCTTCCGCGGATCTGCGGTAGTCTGCATAAGCTGCCACAGGATCTGCCGAATTGGCGGATGCTTGATGTAAGGTCGGATGGGAGATGATGTAGTAGTCAAAACCCCCATCAATTCTCGTAAATGCTGCCGGCCGAATGGACGGCACTTGTTTGATTTCGGAAGTGGCGAATAGGCTCACTGGGTTCGAAGTGTTCCTGATCACACCGCTAATGCCCGAACCCGAAGCATTAAAGCCTACGCTAATGGGATCGTCGGGTTTGGTAATGTCATACAGGATCAAGCCTGATGGTGTATTGGAGATATTGATGTAGGACTTACCAGAATTACTGGTTCGGAGATTGAATTGCTCAGTAGGTGCTCCACCCATGTCGAAGGTTTTGGAGTAAGTCACTTGTGCGTAAGAAAGAGACACCCGATCGGCATTTCCATCTACACCTCTGGCCGTAGCTCTAACTACCAATTGGCCGGTTGCCGAGATATCCGACCACTGCAGGTCACTCTCAAAGTCTATCGAATTATCCTGAACCCACTGTACTTGGTCGAGACTTCTTAAGCTTGAGTTGGATGGACCGACCGATATGTCTACCACATGCTGGTTGTTGTTTCGTCCTTGGAGTTGCATGAGCAGTCTAGGATTGCCGCCGATTGTTTGTCCACTGATCAAACCACTCAATTGCACGTCAAATGAATTGTTTCTTGTAAACGCTGAGCCGGTCCAGCCTTCGCCATAGTCATAGTCTGAGATGACTATTTGATTGGCCGGTGGGTAGCTGCGACCTTCGTGGTATTGATTCGTGTAAAGCCGCCTTACCACCGAATTGTGGTAGTTGTCGGCTGGAATATTCGTGACATTGTTTTCAATGTAGGATGCCCGTCTTTTGCCCGAGGCACTGGTTAGGCTCCATGTCAGGAAGTAGCTGCTGCTGTCAGAGAATAAGCTGTAGTAGGGGTGCGGTTGTGCGTCGGAGCTACGATAGAGGGAGGTCTCTGATGCGCCGGTGTTTCTCCTACCGTAAAACTCCAGATAATCTCCTTGATCAAAAATACCATCTGCCTGTCCCTGAATATGTATAGCTTGTTCAATACCATAATGAAAGAGCTGAATGCGCCTTGGGTCGATGGACGAGATAGGCACACCAGCTTCTACCAGTTCTTGCCGTGAGAGTCGATAGATACCATCCTCAGCGAGCTTGATTTTGAAATAGGTCTGGTTGTAATCAATCCACTGATTGGCATCCTGCGCCATGATCAGCGCAGGAGCCAATGTCAAAAAAGAATAGACGATATAGTTTATGGCCTTATTTGTCATCACCCTTTTCAAATCCTGCTTTAATGGAAAATACATGTGAGTATAACGACTCTGCATTGTCCCCAATATCTGTGAGGGCATAATCTATGGTCACCGCGCCAAGTTTTATCCCGAGACCGAAGTTGGGCCTGAAGCTATTGTACGTAGATTGGTCGAAATCTTTGATTTGCTGGAATTGATCCACGCCACCTCTAAGAAATATCTTGTTAGAGTAGTCCAACTCTATTCCCAATCGGGGATCAATAGAAGCAAAGCTGGACTTGACCAGCGTATTCCGTTTACCGTCAAAGGTCACCTCGGCATCAAAGGAGGCCAGAAGTCCGATGGGTCCCGGAAGATCAAACTTTCTACCCACACCCAGAACCATTCGCGGTAGCGTGATCTCCACGGAGTTTCTGGGGATCTCATTACCGGTTAGGTTATACACGTCACTCAGTAGTTCCGAATTGTGACTCCATGCATTGAAAGTGCTGGTGACGTCACGTACGACCACACCAAAATTCCAGTCATTTAATTGTTTGCTTACACCCAGGTCAAACCCAAATCCCCATGCAGATGCAAAGTCTCCGGCTGTTCGATGGATTATCTTGACATTGCCTCCCACGTCTATACCGCCAAGCAGTGGAAGCTCACGAGCGTAGGAGAGCATAAATGCATAGTCCGCAGCTGAGAAAAAGCGAATATTGCCATAGTTGATTGCCCCATTGGCATCAAAAAGAAATCGCGTATCGGGTATGCTGTCTACCGCAAAACGAATAATAGAGACACCCAGGTGGGACTGGTCGTCGATAGGGGTGGCAAAGGCCAGGTAGTCGTAGTTGGCAATGCCTGCGAAGTATTCAGCATGCATGAAAGCTGCCTCATACGTCGAGGGAGACTGGCGCAGGCCTGCAGGGTTCCAGTAGCCGGCTGTCACGTCAGAAGCAATCGCCACCTGCGTATTGGCCATGCCAAGTGCGCGCGCACCTACACCGATAGCCAGAAATTCATTGCTGTACTTCGGTGCTGAAGACTGAGCCAGCAACAACTGTGGAACTAATAAGAGCAGGATTACAACGCGCGGGATCATCTTCTTCTTCCAATAACTCAAATATAGGAACTGGGCCACTGGATTAAAATGATTTGGAGTGTCAAAAAATGCCAAAGTAGCCATTGGTCTAGTTGACGTCAAAAGTAAGAAAAGGAGTGATATTTATTATTATAAATATAATTTATTGTACTATTTGTATAAAATCATGGTATCAGTAACATTTCTTACTTAGTACTTGGCTTTGCAAGGTACTTTTCCGTATACATTACACACAGGTCAAAACTAACTTAAAAAATGAGCGATGAAGATTGAGAATACACAGGTGCAGATGCGGAAGGGAATTCTCGAGTTCTGCATCCTCCATATCATCTCCCGAGGGGAGGTTTACGCTTCCGATATGTTGCTGGAGTTGACCTCTGCCAAGATTATGGTTGTGGAGGGGACATTATATCCGTTGTTGACAAGATTGCGAAAAGCAGGTTTGGTAGACTACAAATGGGTCGAATCTAATTCAGGGCCACCACGTAAATACTATACTCTCACTGAGGATGGTCAGGATTTTTTGAACAGGTTGAATGCAACATGGACAGAGCTCTACGGCTCCACTAACCAGATCATCAATAACACTAACGGGAAATAATCATCATGAAAAAGAATATAAGCATCAACATAAGCGGCATCATTTTCCATGTAGAGGAGGATGGTTACGAAAGGCTTCAAAACTATCTAGAGTCCATCACCCGATATTTCTCGACGTTCGAGGACAATAAGGAGATTGTCGCAGATATTGAAAACAGAATTGCGGAGATATTCCTATCCAAGCTGGATGATGGAAAACAGATCATCAATGCCGAGGATATCGATGGCTTGATTGCCACTATGGGTACCATTTCTGACTTTGAGGCTATCGAAGAGGAGAGCACTTTCACCGAAGAAGCTCACCCCCCGAAGGAAGAAAAGGCTGAGGAAGAATCTGAAAGCTCGGAGAGTACCACTTCCGGCGCTAAACCGAGAAGACTTTATCGTGATGGTAAGCGCAAAGTACTGGGTGGAGTTGCCTCGGGTATAGCTCACTACTTCAGTATTGATCCGCTTTGGATTAGACTCTTGTTCATCTTGTTCTTTGTCAATATCCTATTAGGAGGCCTGAGTGGCATAGTTTTCATTGGCTATATCGTCCTATGGATAGTTGTGCCAATAAACAATACACTGGATGAGGATCAGAAAATCAAGAAGATGTTCCGTAATCCTGATCAGCGTGTATTGGGTGGTGTAGCAGGAGGTATCGCATCTTATTTCGGTACAGATGTTACCTTGATTAGACTACTCTTTGTGATCTCTATTTTCCTGGGAGGTACAGGCCTGATCCTTTATATCATACTTTGGATCATCACCCCTGAGGCGCATAGCATCACGGAGAAAATGCAAATGCAGGGCGAGCCTGTCACCCTCTCCAATATAGAACAGAATGTAAAAAAAAGTCTCAACGTAAAAGAGGGTGAGGAGAGCGTTTTCGTCAAGATATTGCTCTTCCCATTCAGAGTTATTGCAGCAGTATTCTCGGCTGCAGGCAGGATATTAGGGCCTTTTTTGGCCTTCATACTGGAGGCAGTTAGGATCTTAGCAGGAATCATCTTCCTGATGATAGGTTCGTCATTGATACTGGCGTTGTTTACCATCTTGTTTGTATCCATAGGCGTCTTTGGCGGCTGGACAGAGTGGGTGACGGTCACAGATTTTCCTCTGGAGCTCATTCAGAATACAATCCCGGTTTATACAGCAATATTCCTTTTCCTTGGTGCGATCATTCCTGCGTTGGTGTTCATCCTTGGTGGACTGTCGATCATCGCCAAAAGAAGTATGGTCAATTCTTATATTTCCTGGGCCATCTTCGGTATCTGGATCATTTCATTGATAGGGATCAGCTTTACACTTCCCAGCTTGATCAAAGACTGGACCAGGGAAGGCGAGCATCGTACGGAAACCACCTATGATCTTAGAAATAACATTGGGGTACTCAAGCTAACGGAAGTGGGTAATGATGACTATGAAGGAGTGAATCTGAAGCTAAGAGGCCATAATGATTCGGTCTACCAGCTGGTATGGCGATACGAAGCGCGTGGAGCCAGCCGACAAGAGGCTGCTGAGAATGCACAGATGGTCACTTACAATGTGGTCCAGGATGACTCGCTGCTCTATTTCGATTCTAACATTGCTTTCAAAGAAGATGCGACATTCAGAGCACAAAAGCTGGACCTGACGCTATACATTCCCTTTGGGGCGGAGTTTGAGATGGATGAGAGCCTACAGCATATCCTGCGCAATACCATCTACAGAAGTGGCTATCGCGTAGGTCAGATGGAGGGTAATCGCTGGACTATGGATGGAAGTGGACTGAAATGTCTCACTTGTGATGACGACAAGTATGACCGCAATGATAAGGACTACTCGTTTGACGACATGGACAGTAGCGGCGATACTGAGCGCCTCGATTTCTCCGATTTTGATGAGGTGGAGGCTACTTTCAGGTTTGATCTGGAGATCATCCAGTCCAATGAATACTCTGTGATGGTGAAGGGGCCAGCCAACAAGATGAAAAACCTGGAAGCCCGTCAGTCAGGAGATAAGATCATGTTTGACTTTGATGAGCGCAATTGGCGCTGGTTTGATAATGAAAACGACCCTAGAATTAAAATCTTCATCACGACACCAAGGCTTTCCGATCTGGAGCTGAGGGGTGCATGTACTGCTAAGGTGCGAGGATTTGAACAGGATCAGGTGACCGTCTCTCTTACAGGCGCTTCTGAAGCAAACATGAGCGTAGATGCTGAGCGATTGGTGGCTAAGCTTCAGGGTGCATCTAACCTGAAGCTTTACGGTAGGGGTACAGAAATGGATGTCAACCTATCAGGTGCCAGCTCCATAGAAGCTTATGACTATGAAGTGGACTATGCAGATGTCAGGGCTCAGGGGGCGAGTAGCGCTGAAATATATGTCAACAAAGAGATCGATGGTGAAGCCACCGGGCTAAGCAATATCAAGTACCGTGGAGACGGTAGCGTACAAGGAAATCGTCGCAGTGCCAATGGCATTCGACGCGGATAGTTTTATTTCAAGTTCAATTCGAAAAGCTCTGCCTATGGTAGGGCTTTTTCTTTTTCCGGAAATTCCATAAGGAAGACTTGACAGGTTTTCGAAACCTGTCACGTCTTTTATGCTTACCACTTTTGTTTCAGATATGAATCAACCTTGTTCCCATCATTCATCATAATCTCTTTCGCCCAAAGACCCTAGCTTGATCCTATGGATGTCAGAGTAAGGTTTTTCGGAGGTGCCAAGACTGTCACCGGCTCGAAATATCTATTGGAGATAGATGATTTCAAGCTACTTGTAGATTGTGGATTATTTCAGGGCCTAAAGGAACTGCGGCTCAAAAACTGGCAGCCTCTGGATATCGACCCCAAGCAGATTGATGCGGTGCTGCTGACGCATGCTCATATAGACCACTCCGGTTATCTGCCGCGATTGATCGAAGATGGATTTGACGGGCCAGTGTACTGCGTAGATGCGACCGCCGATTTGCTCAGGATTATGCTGACCGATTCTGCTAAGCTACAAGAGGAGGAGGCGCGATTTGCGAAGAAGAAGGGCTATTCCAAGCATGCCAACCCTTTGCCGCTCTACAGCGTCAAATCAGCAGTCAAAGCCTTGGAGCATCTCGTGAGATGTGAGCTAAATCAGTCGGTTGTGATCACAAAAGGAGTAATGGCCAACTTCGTGCTCGCCGGGCATATCCTCGGTGCAACCTCGATTGTGCTACGGCTTACCGGTGCACAGCAGACCAAGGAGATCGTTTTCTCTGGCGATATCGGTCGCTATGATAACCCACTGCATTTTGATCCGACAGCTATTAAAACAGGTGATGTGCTGTTCATTGAGTCTACCTATGGCAACCGACAAAACACCAGCGACTCCCCTGAGCAGGAGCTGGCGCGCGTGATTACCGAGACGATAGATCGGCAAGGTTGTTTGCTTATCCCTGCGTTCTCGGTAGGGCGCACACAGCTGATCCTCTATTATCTCTCCAAGCTATTTGATGATCATCTGATTCCTCGCATACCGGTTTATCTGGATAGCCCAATGGCCTTATCGGTGACCGGGCTCTACAGGAGATATGACGAGTATCATCGCCTGTCTATAGGCGAAGATGACAATGCTAAGTCGCCTTTTGACCACCCCCAGTTCCACTACGTGCAGGAGCAGGCACAGTCCGTGGCGCTCAACAATATCGAGAAGGAAGCCATCATTGTCTCGGCCAGCGGCATGTGCACCGGCGGGCGTGTCTTGCACCACCTTTATCATCGACTGCCGCGTCCTAATGATACACTGTTATTCGTAGGCTATCAGGGTGAGGGCACCCGCGGCAGGAAGATCGTGGATGGAGCGTCCCATGTGAAGATGTTTGGGCTGGAGGTGCCCATACTCTGCCATGTAGATACGATCCATGGATTGTCTGCCCATGCTGACCTATCGGAATTGCTGCGATGGGCCGGCAACTTCATCAGCCCGCCAAAGATGACATTCGTAGTACATGGTGAAGTAGAGAGTGCTCAGCATTTTGCTAACACCCTGGAGGCTGACCTTGGCCACCATCCTCACGTACCCGAATTGGGAGAGTCGGTCTCCCTGTTTCAGGGGATTTGACCCTTCCAAAGACCTTACAGGTTTTCAAAACCTCTAAGGTCTCTTTCCGTCCCCATTTTCCTCAAAATGCTTAGCTTTCAGGGTAGCTCCTAGTGGTCGGACGAGTATAGCAGGGTAGTCGTGGTATGGACTTGTCTTGGCAGTTGCTGGCACCAACACTCGTCCGACCACTTTTTCGCCAAATCAACTAGAAAATCATTTCCCGATAGTTATCGGGTAACATGCCCAAGGAGACCTGTTCGAATTGTTGAGGGTCAGCTGGAATATCCAAAAATTGGATAGCCTTGTCTGCATTGGCTAAGGGAGGTTTCGTTAATCCCAAGTAGTCGTTGAAGGAGGAGTGCTTCCATTTTATCATGGATTCGACCAAGCCTGATTTGACTGGATTAAAATGAATGTAGTTTAAACAAACTCGTCCATCTACGGTGGATTCTATTTTTCTTGATTTTGAACTTTGTTGGAATAGAGAGCCGGATCGTCCTTCCTGAACATTGATGGCCCGGGTGTATGAACTCAGAATGATCCGATAGGCCTTAGTAAATTGGTCTTGGTTGAATTCAGCTGCCGTATGGACCAGAAGATGAAAATGATTTGGCATCAGGCAATAGGCTAGAATGTCAACCTTATCGCTTAGATGTTTCCGAAGCTTCCCAATGAAGAAATCATAGTTAGCCTGGCTAAAGAATATTCGCTGTTTGTTGTTACCTCTGTTGTAGATGTGAAATATTCCTTCTGGAGATAAATCCATAGAATAAAATTAGTTTAAAAACGGTCAACGCTGTTAGTGGTCGGACGAGTATAGTACGGGGATTGTGCTTTGGTTCCAACCTTGCAATGTACAATTATAAAACTCGTCCGACCACTTGCGTTTTACCATTCTAGCCAACCCATCCATTTTCCTCAAAATGCTTAGCTTCAGCCTATGTGCTGGACTAACCACACCACTTCGATATATTTTTCCTGTAGGATGCAACCGCTCCTGGCTGATCTGCATCTACCCTGCGAACACTGACCAATGACGCTGAACTTGTACACCTCCACTTCGGAAGAAGAGCTGATAGAAGGCTGCCGCCAAAACAAGGCCAGAGCCCAAAAAGCGCTGTTTGACAAGTACTCCGGCAAAATGCTGGGGGTTGTGCTGAGGTATATCAAGGACAGAGATGAGTCAGAGGAAGTAATGATTACAAGTTTTATGAAGGCATTCGACAAAATAGACCAATTCAAAAGTGAAGGCAGCTTCGAAGGCTGGATCCGCCGGATCATGGTCAACGAGTCGCTCATGTACCTCCGTAAACACAAGAATATGTACCTGGAGGTCGATCTGGAAAAGGCAGATCGAGACCCCAACTACGGCCAGCTTTCTGATCACCTGGAGGAGGAAGACCTTCTCAGGATGGTGCAGGAGCTACCGATGGGCTACCGCACGGTCTTCAACATGTATGCCATAGAAGGCTTTAGCCATGCTGAGATCGCAGAGCACCTCGGTATCAATGTCAACACCTCCAAGTCTCAGCTCAGCAGAGCACGGGCACTGCTGCAAAAACAGCTCATCGCCCTCGAAACCGACGTAAACAATAAACTATCAAGGTCATGAACAAGCATCCACTCGACCGATTATTTGAAGAAAAGCTAGGAACTGTCCAGCAGGAGCCGAGCGACAAGGCGAAGGCGCGCTTTGATCAGCTGCTAGCTCAAAAGCATAAGAAGCCTGTACTGATATGGTGGCAGGTAGCTGCTGCGGTACTGTTGCTGGGAGTCAGCACGGTGGCTTATCTCAACTGGCCTGCGGGTCAGGAGCAACCTTTGACTGCTGACCTACCGGAAAAAGCCCCCCAACTCGCTGAAAGCACATCCGAAGATGCTAAAAACGCTGGAGAATTTGATTCCGGGGCATCCAATAATGATATAAACGCATCCGAAAATGACATAACCGCTATCGGAAATGACAAAAACGCACTAGAAAATCGCAGCATCGCACTAGAAAATGACAAAAACGCTGATGAAAATGATAAAACCGTGCTCAACAGCCCCGTGATCACACACGACCCTGCGACTGCCATTGCGGTAGCGGAGGAAAGTGATGCAGAGCAAGACACTCAGCCTTTACAGACTGGCTTGGATGCGAGGGCTGATGACAATATTGCGGTAGCGGACAATAATGAAAATGAGCCTGAAGTGATCAGCACTGATGAGGCTGAAAACAGGGCAACCACTGATCCGCTGGATCTGGAGCTGGCAACCGAGGTGGCTGTAGCGACTAACGAACCTGCAGCTGAGGAGGCCCCAAAAAAGAAGCGAATGCCGGTGACGATCATCTACAAGTCATCGAATGCGGATCAGAGCCTGATCGCGATGCAGGACATCCGAGATGATGTAGATACGCTCTCTGCCGAGAGTGGTAATTCGCTCAAGTCAATATTGCAAAATGCCGGGAATGGATCGCTGTTGGCGGAGTTCAAGAAGGCAAAGGAGGACCTGTTCAATCTGGACATCCCTCTCAAAACGAAAAAGGTTGAAAACTAAATAAAAAGGACAATGAAAAAGCAACTACTAACAACAACGATGCTTGCCCTTGCCCTGTCATGGTCAGTGGCTGGTACGGCCGGTGATCATGCTGGTATCCCGTCAGGTGAGAAGTCCGATACGGTAATCGTACGGGTAGGCAAGACACAGATCATCATACAGACAGAAAACGCGGAGGAGCTCAAGGCGCTCAGTGAATATGATCTCAATCAGATGATCTCAGACCTCAACGCATCTATGGACTCAACATCAGGTGGGGTGGACTACATCCGCATCGATGATGACGGCAGTGGCTATGAAAAGGACACGGTGCGCAATCGTGAAGTGGAGGTGCGAGAGCAGAAAACCGTGGTGGTAAAGGATGACTACAAGGTGGTAGTGCAGGGCGATGGCATAGAGGATGCTGACCACTGGGAGAAGTATGAAGGTCGCCGTACCCTCGGCACTGACAGTGATGGCCAAGTGGAGCTCGGTACGAACAACTGGATGGAGGATGGCGGCTTCCCCAGCGAGACCAACGCGCCTTACGCGGTAAGACCCTGGGGCTCATGGTACATCTCCGTCGGCCAGGTCAACAAGACCTCTCTGGGTGGCAAACTCTTCTTGTACTGGGGTGCCGATCTGAGCTGGTACAACTGGAAGTTTGAAGATGATGAGACCCGCCTGCTCAAAGGAGCCGATAGGGTAGAGTTCTTGCCTGAACCCAGGGATGTGAGCTCGATCAAGAGTAAGCTCACCGCCACTTTTATCAATGCCAGCTTCGTGCCGATGCTTGACTTTGGTTACCACAAAAAGTCTTATACCAAAGCGGACGGCACTACCGCAAAGGTCACCCGACTCAACCGCAGCGGCTTCCGCATAGGTGCTGGTGTGTACGCAGGCTATCGCATTGGCAGCCATACCAAGATCAAGTACGAGGAAGAAGGCAACACGCGCAAGGATCGGGACAATGGCTCCTACTACCTCAACAGCTTCCGCTACGGTGTGACAGGCAAGGTAGGCTTCAGGGACTTTGACTTCTTTGTGAAGTATGATCTCAACACCGTCTTCGCTGAAAACAGAGGTCCGAAGCTCAATGCCCTCACCTTCGGTATCGTGCTGTAGAAAACAACAAGGTCAATAACTCAAAAGCCCTTCTCTGATTCGGAGAAGGGCTTTTTTATGACCGCTTGCTATCATCGATGGAGATGTGCGTTCTTCCAGTCCTCGTTTAAAAACGAGGATTCTTGGTTCATC
Organism: Cyclobacteriaceae bacterium; assembly: GCA_965229505.1. GTDB lineage: Bacteria > Bacteroidota > Bacteroidia > Cytophagales > Cyclobacteriaceae > UBA6059. The sequence goes on along the minus strand of OZ245881.1, from coordinate 829,349 downwards.
CTCCTCTCAGACGAGGACGAGCTAGCGGGCAGAAAGCACTGCCGATTCTCAGCGGCAGATTCACGGTCGAGTTGCATCGAAATCTGCCAGAATGCACCTAGACATATGCCCGATCAGCGTCTGTTAGAGAGCTGTTTTTAGCGGTTCGACAATGCTGTCTTCACCTCGTTAAGAGTTGCTCTTATCTTATGATCCTGTTCTGTAGTTAAGAAGTTAGAAGATTTGACAAGTCGAAGTTCAGCGGCCTCAAGAAATTCATGCCAGCCATCAGTTAAGCCGTTCAAATAGTTCCTTGTCAGTTGGAGTTCCTCTGCAAGTTCAGCGTTACCCGATTCTCTAAGTTCGGTAATTACCTCTTCCCAGTTTTTCCAGAAATCTGCCATGTTCAGGGTTCGAAAAAGTTACGAGTTCGCTTTATTGTTGAGTCTGAGTTAAACTCAACTTCAAAACTGCTAAAAACGACAAAAAACTCATCTCCTTTTTGTATCAGTTCATAGTCAGATTCATCGAGTTCGCTTGTTAATGTGTTAAAGTCATAATGCTGTTCAATCAGTTTTCTCATCACATCTATGTCTTGTTCCTGATCATCGTACGACTCCCTTAGGTAAGTAATTGATACTCCACTGTCAAGAAGTTGGTACATCCAGCAAATGTTAGTTGAAACAAGAAGGACAAGACTTATCCAAAATAGCTTTTTCCACATGACTCTGATTTTTAGCACTAACTCAATGCTCTCTAATGATAAAGGTAAATATAGTGATCCTGTTAAGTAACGCAAGAGGGGGTTCTCTCACGTGCTGATTTAGCCAACCCCCGGTCGGGATTATTTGATTTACCGGATGTTAGGCTCAGGCCTTAGTGGAGACTCGGATTCATGGAGTGTGGTTTGTCGAGTAGCGTAAGAATCCAGCAGCGTGTAGCCAGGCCGTCGTTGATGGCGTTGTGAACCAGTGCAGTTCGAGTTCGGTATGTGCTGCTACCTTAGGGTAGCACATGTAGCCAGGAGATTCTTGGTTCATCCTCCTCTCAGACGAGGACGAGCTAGGGGGTGCACCATCCCTCAAAATTTTCAGATAGCGACACTCACAGAAAGACATCTGCCAGAAGCGCTAGAAAAAATAGAACGCTTAAAAACTGGCTGAAGGTGCACCGAAGTGGGCGAGTCCCGATACTGTTTGCAGAGAGGCAGTAGACATCTGCCGACTTAGCGACTGTTATAGCACCGTGTTATACGTCAATGCTGATTGTTACTTTCCCTCCAAGTCCTTTCTCGACTATATCATAAAGAGTCTTGAGAGTTAGGTTACTACCATCATTCTCCACTCTAGAAATATAGCTTCTTTTCTTGTCAACAAGTTCACCAAGCTGCTGTTGAGTTAGGTGTTTATCTTCTCGAGCCTGACGTAATAAAAGTCCAACTTTTAACCCCTCAGCTTCGCGTTCCAGTTGGTCACGTCTTGGAGTTCCCTTCTTTCCGTAGACGTCATCCTTAATGGTTTTCCAAGATTTAGTTTCCATGTTTATTCGTTTTGTCGTGATAATACTCGTTCATTATTCTTAAAGCTTTCTCAATTTCAGATTTAGGTGTTTTCTGAGTTTTCTTTTGAAATCCATTCAACAAAATCACCAATCTTCCTTCGTCAAAAAAGCAGAGCACTCTCCAAATATTCGATCCCAGTTTAACTCTGGCTTCATATAGGCCATCAGTTCCAACCAAATGTTTTAAGTAGTTGCTGGGAATCCTCTCGAGAGTTTCAATCGCTTCTATTATTTTGAAAACCTTGTCTTGAACCTTTGTAGGTTGCTTGTTAAGGAATTCCTAAAAATAGTGTTTGTAAGCAATGACCTCTCGGATCTTGTTCATAAGACAAAGGTAACTTAAAAGTTACTTTTATCAAGTTCGTTCTGAAGATATGCGTGGAGAAGACAATGCGCTGTAACGACCAGCTATCGGGCGTATGTCCGCAGCTAGTGAATAGCACTAAAGTAGTGAAATCTGCCGAAGCTCACAACGGTTCAGAGTGGCACTGCGTTCCGAAAGTCTAAAAATCCTGCGAGCCGAAAATTGTAGGAAGCACTGCCGTTTCTCAGCGGCAGATTCACGGTCGAGTTGCACTGAAATCAGCCAGAAAGCACTGAGATATATGCCCGATCAGCGTCTGTTATATTCTTTTCTCTTCGTTTCGGTTCAGATGTTCGCAGTTGTTCCGGATATGTTAAGCAGTCGTTCGAGTTTGCTGGTTGAAAAGTTCACCCGCATGCCATGGGTTAGCAGTTTGCCCAAAACCAGTTTATTGGTTGCCCACAATGTTGCTCCGAGAAATATGACTTGAAGGCCAGGTTCTTGATAAAACCATGTGTCACGGAAAATCATCTCCGAGCCAACTTGTTCAAATGTCCAGAGTAAGAAGTTCAGCACGAAACTCATTGTTGTTCGACCAAGTTTGAAGTTGGTTGTTAAGGCGTAAAAGCTGAGTTGAAGGAGTAATATTAGGCTGTAAATTACAGTCATAAGGTGCCAGCCGATATCAAATGAAATTTGTTCTTCTAGCCAGATAGTTGCAGGAAGTGCCAGAGACAAAACAATTGCTAGTACGTAGTGGCTTGCGATCCGCATAATTGAATATAACGATAATGTATCGCGACTGTGGGCGTTATTTACCTTTCAAATATACCCTTCCTAGTCAATTATCCAATATTGGCGGTGTGTAGAGCTTATTCTTCCTCCAATGTGGACTGCCAGAGATTTTTGGTGATGGGTATTTGAGGTGAATTAGGGGTGAAACTGAACAAGCCGTTCCATAAACGTTTATATACGTAACTATACGTTTAACAAGACGATTTGAGCAGCAGCGGTTTAGTACTCACCTATCCGCCGTTTCCACAGCACCGCACATCTATATTACTTGCCGGGTTCGGCGCAGGATGTTCCTCGATGTAGGTACACCAAATCGTCGATCTCTATTCTTCCGGTAGGCGAAATCATCAAAGATTTCTGGTAAGTGACAAATGCCGTGTAAATGCCGTGCTGTTTTTTCAGCGACCTTTGAAGCAGCACGTAAACTTGCATCAAAAACTCAAATGGTAAGGTTACTCAAAAACGTGTTGTTAGTACTCGCCCTACTCCTGATGTGGGGAGCTTTGTTGTTCTTCGGGATGCTTGATGGCTGGTGGCGTGAGCCCCTCACCCAGTCAACAGATTCTGATGCATTTTTCACAGCAGCCCGACAAAAAATAGAGAAGGCCAAAGCGGGTGGTGTGGTGATGGCCATGATGGAGAAAGGCGTTGTTCATGAGGAGTTTTCGTCTTCCCCGGATCGAACCGTAGACAGAAATACGGCCTTTCAGGTCGCATCATTAAGCAAATGGGTGACCGCCTGGGGCGTGATGGCGTTGGTAGCCGAGGGCCGACTCGATTTGGACGCCCCGGTCAATGACTACCTGACCAGGTGGAAGCTCCCGGTCGGAGCTTTTGACAATGATGAAGTTACCGTCAGGCGCCTGTTGAGCCACACGGCCGGATTGACGGATGGACTAGGATATGCAGGATTTCTTCCCGGCACACCCGTGCAAAGTCTAGAGGAGTCGCTGACCCGAGCCTCGGACGCTTCCCCTGGTGCCGATGGCGAAGTAAAAGTAGGATTGCTACCCGGGTCGACATGGAAGTATTCCGGCGGTGGTTATACGCTCCTCCAGCTGTTGATAGAGGAGGTGAGCGGCCAATCATTTGAGGCTTATATGCAAACTGCGGTATTTCAGCCATTGGGTATGAGCCATTCAACATTTGTATGGGATGATACACGGCGATCCAACCTGGCGAAATTCTATGACAAAGAGGGCGTCATAGCCCCGCACCTCAGGTATACAGCGCTGGCGGCCACATCACTGTATACTTCGCTGAATGATATGGAGTTATTTGTCCAGGCTCATTTTGAAGGTAGTAATGGCGAACCCGCAGGCCGTGGAGTATTGAATCAGCATACCATTGACCAAATCAAAACCCCTCATGGTTACCAAATGGGGGCAGCTATCTGGGGACTTGGTACTATGCTCTACGCGAGCAATAACCAAAATGACTACATCATAGGCCATGATGGGAAAAATGAACCGCTCATTAATACAGCCGTAAGACTGGATCCATCTACCCGTGATGGGGTGATCATTTTGGCAATGGGGAGTCCACTCCTTGCAACAGAAATCGGTAGTGAGTGGGTGTTCTGGAAAACAGGAAATGTCGACACCCTATTATTTATGACATTGATAGCGCCGACGATAGTCTGGTTTGGTATTGGATCGCTACTTATTATAGTCGTTGTGGTGTTGTTCGCTGTAGCCAGAAGGAAAACAAGTCTCAGTTGAAACCATCTGGATAGAAGATCTTGTGCTCACCTACAATGGCATGGATTTGTAATCCGTACCGTGGATGTCGGGCTCAGCGCTAAGTTTTGAATTACTGTTAAGTGATTACAATTAGAATCCTGAGCTGCAAACTCAGGATAGAGGGTGGGAGTTTGTAACCAGTATTTAATAGATCGCTTCATTTCGGACTCTCACTTTATGTTTTTTTAACTCTTCCATTAGACGATTCCATGTCGAATTCTTAAGGCTACCTGCTGGATACAGTTTAGTGTGAAAATCTTTAGTATTTATTCGCATAGATGTTGAGGTTTTATGCGGTGTTTCGAAAACAATCTCATAAATATCGGACAACCGGTATTTATGAGTTCGTAAAAACCATATATGATTTTTGATCACTAAATATTCATTGTCCAATAAGAAGTAATGAAGTTGATAACCCAACCCGAGCCAAAAGATCGAAGTAAATCCAAGGAGGAACAGACCGCCAGGATAAATTGGACGATCAGCAGTCAGCAATAAATAGCCCATAAAAGCTGTAAAGCCATAAATTACAATCCCATTAAAGGATACCAAATGGTTATTATTATACTCTGTCAGAGTACTGAAGTTGCGGATGTTAGGAGAACTGAGCCTTTTGTATTCAAAACCACCTAATTGTGGTTTTTGACTTTTGGAGAGTTGCTTTTTGATCAATTGGAGACTTTGAAGAATGGCAGGAGAGTTCCGGTAATACTTTGAAAAGAATGTCCTCTTATTTCCATTATTCATTTCTATTGTAAAAGCTTCGAACGGCATCCCAATCCATAGAAATTTCTCCAATTCTTTCCCTGTTAGATTGATTCTTTTAATATCAGTCCATAAATAGTTTGTTGACTTGAAAATATTTGACACGGTAATACCATAATTGTCAATTTTAACTGTTCGAAAAATATTCAAATAATAGTAGAAGGCATATAATCCAAGAGGCCCCATAATAAATGCGGCCCAGAAAGGAGTTTCTGATAAAGGAGTTCCTTCGTTAATCTCTTCAAAAGAAGCGAATAGAATCATTGATGATAAACCAATAGTTAATGCCATCATTAGCAGAGGTACTAGTACTACCTGTACAATGGAGAATTTGCTTTTGATTTTTGTCATGAAGGTTATTTCACGTAACATTAAATATAAACGCCACTAGTGGCGTTTATTTGTCTTTCAAATATACCCTTCCTGGCCAATTATCAGATAATAGCCGTGTACTGAGCATATTATTACCCAAATCCCGGGACTGTACAATAAGCCATTTGAGCTAACGCACCAAAAAATAATCTTCTGTGTACTGACAGGGGACACCCACCTAACCGCCCTTCCAGGTCGGCCTCAAGGGCGGAATTTATCCCCTTGAGCCGTCCGCGGAAGCGGGGATCATAGGGGTGTATTTGAGACGTCAAATAAAATTTGATTCTGTAATTTCTTAAGGGGTTGGACTTATTGCACAGCCGCCTTAGTTCATGCTCAGCTCAACTAAGAGCTACCTATTGTATTCGCTTAGCTATCAGATGCTCACTGTTGAGTTGGAGCAAGTCCCAAAGATTACCATAAAGGTCTTTGAAAACCGCGACTGTTCTATATGCTGCTTTTTTGGGTTCCCTCACAAACTCGATTCCATGATCGAGCATATCGTTGTAGTCTCTCCAAAAGTCATCGGTATGCAAGAACAGAAAGACCCGGCCGCCTGCCTGGTTGCCGATGAAGTCCTCTTGTTCGGGTTTAGAAGCCCTGGCGAGCAGAAGGGTAGTGCCGGTAGAGTTAGGAGGTGCCACGATCACCCAGCGCTTGTCTTGTTCCGGTAGGTAGGTGTCCTCCAGCAATTCAAACTTCAGCTTCTGGGTATAGAAGGCAATGGCTTCATCATAGTCGCGGACGACTAGCGCAATATGTACGATGGATTGCTTCATTTTTTGATTTTATATCCCAATTTAGAGCAAAACAGCAAATGTGATTTGAGAGCGGGATTTGCAATTAAAACTAGCTGATCTGAGCTGAATCCCAATTGGGGAATACCTTGACCGTCGATTGAGCTCTATTATCAATTACCACCTTCATATGGTACTTACTTGTTCATGGCTACATTGACCAAAACATAATATCGACATATACGTATATTATTTCCGTGAAAGGAACGCAACTTGGAGAATTTGAAGAGCTGGTGCTATTGGCGGTATGCACCACCTACCCGGATGCCTATGGTGTATCCATCAAAAATGAAATCAATGAAACTGCCGGGCGCAAGATTAACCTGAGTACTGCCCATGGAGCGCTCAACCGACTTGAGGACAAGGCCCTGGTCACGAGCCGCTTTGGTGAAGCCACATCTATGAGAGGTGGCAAACCCAAAAAGCTCTTCACCATTACGACACTGGGATTGAAAAAACTTCAGCAAGCAAAGGAGCTTAGAGAAACCTTCTGGTCGCAAATACCCCAGGTCGTTTTTGAATTGCATAAGTCATGAAGCTTCCAAAATTGGTTCGCTTTTGCCTCCGGCTGTTTTTCCGAGATTCGGAAAGAGACGCCATCGCCGGAGACCTGGAGGAGGAGCTATTGGAGCGGCAGCAACTTGGAAGAAATAAGATCACCACTGATTTATACCTGCTCAAAACCACACTGCTTTTCCTCCGGTACCCCTATACCTGGAAAAAGCCAAAACGCACTCTACCCATGATGAATCTGAAAAACTCACTGAAGACTGCCTGGAGAAATCTAAAAAAGGACCGTCGCAGCTTTGTCCTTAATAGCACGAGCCTCACGGTAGGTTTATTGATTGCCATGATTGTCTATTTGGTGCTCCACCGCGAACTCACCTACGATCGATGGCACAGTAAGACCGACCGGATCTATCGGGTAACCTACGATGAAACGGTGACCGGAAGGAGCGAACGTCACCTGGCGACTGTCGGCCCTCCAATGGGACCTGCGTTGGCTCAGGATTTTGATCAGGTTGAAAATTATGTACGATTCCGTCATGGTCACACACGGGTAGTCAGCTATGACAACAGCAACTACTACGAAGACAGGATCTTTTATATTGATAGCACGCTTTTTTCAGTATTCGATTACGACTTGCAGCTCGGCAATCCGAAGACCGCCATGCAAAACCCTGATGCTATACTGCTCACTCAAGCTACCGCAAAAAAGTATTTTGGCGATAACAACCCTCTAGGCAAAGTCCTGAAAATCGGAGAAGAGTCGTTTCAGGTGACTGGTGTATTTGAGGAGATCCCATCCAATACCCACATCCAATTCGATCTTGTCATTCCGTTTCATGCGTTCCGTGTCCCATTTGGCTATCCGGTCACGCTCAACGACTTTGGTTGGATATCTTTTCACACTTATGTGCTACTTAGAGAAGGGGTCAACCCAGCCAACCTCGAAGAGCCGCTGGTTGGTTTCATCAAAACCCATTGGGAGGAAGGCCGGTGGGATTCCTTCCGTTTTGAGCTTCAACCGCTCGCTGACATTTACCTCGGCGATGTGCAAAACGAGGTGGTAGAGAGTGGCAACTGGAACAATATCTACGCCTTTGCGATTACTGCATTCTTACTGTTGACGCTTATCGTTTTTAACTACACCAATTTGGCGGTAGCCGGATCGCTCTCCCGATCAAGGGAGGTAGGTGTACGAAAGGCGCTGGGCGCATCCAAGGCTAGCATTCGGGGACAGTTTCTACTTGAGTCTATGCTACTTGCATTGATAGCACTGGCCGCAGCTGTGGTCTTGCTCATCCCTACACTGCAGCTGGCAGAATCCAGCCTCAATGCCACTATCGCCCCATCTGATCTGAAAGCGCTCATGAGCCAACTTTGGTTTATGCTGCCTGCTACGCTCATTATCGGAGCTCTGGCTGGGTGGTACCCGGCATTGATCATGCTAAGAACGAAGACGATCAAAGCGCTGAATAATCAGGTAACCCATGCTCCGGGAGGACTGAGCCTGAGAAAAGTGCTGGTCACACTGCAGTTTATGATCACGATCGGGCTGCTGGTGGGTAGTCTGGTAGTACTCCAGCAAGTCAATTATCTCAGAGAGAAGGATCTGGGATTTGATAAGTCAGCCCTGGCTGTATTACGCGTACCAGGCCAGACGCTACTCGAGGAGTTTGAAACTTTAAAACAAGACCTACTCGCCAATCCACGGGTGCTAGATGTAGCTATCGGCGGAGGGCGCATGGATGGCGATAATGGCAATGTACCCGTCAGTACTGAAGACATGGATGAGCCCATACCGATGAGCATTGATGCTGTTGGCTATGGTTTCTTTAGTACACTGGGGATCAAACTTGTGGCCGGACGAGAGCTTTCAAGATCGTTTGCGACCGATAGTGCGAATGCGATTATTGTCAATGAGTCGGCCGTGAAAGCCATGGGCTATACTTCGCCAGAGGAGGCCTTGGGCAGATCGATACAAGTCGGTGATTTGCGTACAGGAAAGATCGTGGGCATAGCCTCGGATTTTCACCATGCTTCCTTACACGAAAAGATAGGTCCTTTGGCCATTATGTACCCGCGCACCTACTTGGAGGATGTATACCTGCGGATCACCCCCGGCAACTTACTACCACTGGTGCAAGGACTTGAAGCCACCTGGAAGAATCGGTTTGCCAGCCTTCCATTTGATTTGATCTTTTTGGAAGATCACCTCAACCAACTTTACATCAAAGATCAGGTTTTTGCCAGGCTATTTCAGGTACTCACCGCGCTTACTATCCTCATTGCGTGCTTTGGCCTTTATGCGCTGATCTCGCTGATCACCTCTCATAGAACCAAAGAGATTTCGGTAAGAAAAGTACTTGGGGCAAGCCTCAATAGTCTGTTGCTCCAGCTGTTTGAGCCATTCGCCTGGTATATTCTGATTGCAGCGGTGATCGTTTCTCCTATCGCCTATTTCTTGCTAGCCACCTGGCTGGATAACTATGCCTACACGATAGACCTGAGCTTGATATGGTTTGTCGCCTCAGCTTTGTTGATACTAGCCGTAGCTTTCATTGCTACCGCAAGTCACTCCCACAGGATTTCCAGGATCAATCCCGCCAGGACTTTGAGGAGTGAATGAATGGTCCTAGAATAATGCCGAAAGTCGGGAGTTCGCGAACAAGGAAACGGAGATCCGAAGTATTTAAGGACACCTGATTGACTTCTTAATAACTTAATCACGTGCTTCGCGCTCTTGTCGGAGAAGTAGAAACGTGATCTACAGTATTGCAGTCAGTTTTTCTCTATATGATTTCTCCAACGCATTGGCGAATGCAGCCTTGTCGGCACGCAGCAGATCCATACCCGGGCCATTTTGAATAGTCGGATGAACATCTCTCAGGTGATTGTCACTCCATGTAGCAAGCTCTACCAGTAGCGGTGTTAACGCCAAACCCTTCTCTGTCAAGAGATAGAGGTTTGTCTTTTTATTATTCGGCAGCTTGGATTTTGTAATTATTCCCAATTTTTCCAGCAGCTTCAGCTTGACAGAAAGAATATTGGTTGCGATAGCTTCATCACTTTCGGTGAAGTCTTTAAAGGTCAGTTTGTCTTCTGTAAGCATCTGCTTTACGATCACCAGCATCCACTTATCTCCCAGTACATCGAGCGCCGAAGTAAACGGGCAATCACAGCGAAATTTAACTTCCATATTCACTCAATCTTAATATTACTTGCAAATAGCAATTAATTTATAAAATCACTTGTGATTTGAAAGTAATTATATATTATTGCTTGCAATTCAAAAGTAATAATTCTAAACCTATGAAAAAAGCTCTGTCAATTTTAATGTTTACAAGTCTTCTCACTTCTTGCGACACTACGAAAACAAGTGCCCAAGCTGAGAACGAAATCGAAAATTCAAAAATATCAACTATGAGTACAAAAGAAACCGTAGGCACCTTTCTGGGTGCGGTAGTAAAAAATGACCCTGCAACTATGCGTGCACTTGCTAATGCTGATTACATCCAGCATAACCCATTTATTCCGACAGGCCTGGAACCATTTATCCAAATGCTACCCGTCTTGCAAGAGAACAATACAACCGCTGAGAACATACGCATGTTCCAGGATGGCGATTATGTTTTCATTCACAACATCTGGCGAAACGCAAAGCCGTTTGGGGCGGATGAGATGGTATCGTTCGATATCATTCGAGTTGATGAAACGGGTAAAGTAGCCGAGCACTGGGATGCTATGACCGCAGTAGTAGAAGAAACAGCCAGTGGTCGCACGCAAACAGATGGCCCGAGGGCAGCAGAGGACCTGGATAAAACAGAGGAGAACAAAGCCTTAGCCCGAGGCTTGATAGAAGATGTCCTTATGGGCAAGAACCCCAAAAAGATCACGGATTACATCAGCGCCGAACAATATGATCAACATAACCCTGGCATCAAGGATGGACTGGGTGGTATTGTAGAGGCTGTGGAATATCTCACCTCACAAAACAACATGTTTAAGTATACCAAAATACACAAGGTACTGGGTGAAGGCAATTTTGTCTTGACTGTCAGTGAAGGGGAGTGGAGCGGAAAGAAGCAGGTGTTTTATGATTTGTTCCGAGTGGCCGATGGTCAGATGGTGGAGCATTGGGATGTTATTCAGGAAATCCCATCAGAAGGATTGGCCAACCCAAACACCATGTTTGGATTTTAGTCAATCTCATCAAACCACAAAGATTTTATTATGAATGAAATATCAATTTCCACATTGGCACTGGTCTTATGTATGGCACCAGGGATTCTTCACTCCGTAGAGGTGATATACCCACTATTGGCGCGATGGATTGTCAATTGGGTGTTGCCCTTATTCGCACCAGGATCACCTAAGCAGAGTGAATTCTTAACCTCGACTGAGCAAATCGTAATGCTGGATGCGGCGCTAGCAGCCGCACCTGAGGGGAAGGAAACGGCCGGGCAGGATTACCTATTTGTGCTGCTTTTCGAGCAGCGACAGGGTTCCCTGGCTTTTCTTTCAATAATTTCCGGAGCTGTTTACGGGATGCAACTGCCCTTGGATGAACGCAATGTTCTACACCTGATGCTAATGGTAATGTCAGTGTTTTTCACTTTGGTGAATGCCAATCAGGCAGGTGTTGGTTTTTTGGGGAGTCATCCGAAGGTTTCCAGAAATGGTAGAAATGTAGGTATCGTATTTTCACTTTTCTGGCTGACTGCTTCTATTCTCAACTGGTTGGCTTTTCAATATTCAGTGGCTTAAGAAGGCCAACATTCAAAAGAGTCGGTTTCAAAAGTTTGTTCTGATGAGTGGATGAGCTTTTGAGACCGCTCTCATTTTAATCCTTTAGTAGCCATACTTCCAGCGCCTTCTTCGCCCCATCACTGAGCGGTCTGCTGGTTCCATTCTGATCATCGACCTGCACAATAACCGTTTCAGCACTCGCTACACAAATGTCATTTTGGAAGAGCTGCTGATGCAGCCGGACGGAGCTGTTACCGACCTTAAGAATGCCTGTACCTATGTCGATTTGTCCCGGCCACTTCATTTCCTTGATGAAATCCAATTTTACCGAGGCAATAACAAAGCTGGCTCCCTCAGCGTGCTTCCAGAAGTCCGGGTGATATAGGAACTCAACTCTTCCCGTTTCCAGATAGGTCAGGAAGTTGGCATTGTTGAGGTGGCCTTGACGATCGGTATCACCATAGCGAATCTTGTCAGAGGCCTTGAGTGGGAAATTTTCTAGTGTAAGTAGCTCCATGGTCAAATGTACATTGACTGTCTATAATAGAATTGCCGAGTCTGGGAAACTCATAACAAATCACTGATTAAATCTCGCGAATACCCAAAGAGCCGATCGGTGAAAGGTCACATAGATAATGAAGCCTATCACCTGAAGTACCAGGCCAATTCCGATAGGAAGTACTCCGCCAAAAGTGTAGAGCATACCCAGTGCAAAACCGAGCAGCGATTCCGGTAGGTAAACCTTAGCGAATAACGCGAGAAGTACAGGTAGCATGATAAAGTATTGGAGTATGGCTTCTTGATCGATTTCCCAAAGTATAGCTACTATTAGCCCGAAAACTAATCCTCCCAGAAGGTAAGGATTATCGATAGAAGTCTCTGATTTATCATCACCTGCAGTCCGCTCTTTGAGTGACAAAGTGATCCACGTGAGCAACGGAATAGTTAGCATGCCCCACCAGTTGGAGATACCGGGTAGGTTATCATCGGCAAGTGGATAATGTGTGATCACTCCACCATCGAAATGCTCAAATGTGATAAGCGCTAAAGTAAATGCTGCTGTTCCTATTATAGCTTTTAGTTTGATGGAAAGGTCCATAGTATAAATTGTGTGATTGATTACTCAAGTGAAGTCTCGATACTGTTCACGTGTAGCGAACGGTGTAGTTGTCATACTCTCAGTACCATAGCTAAGAGGGCTACTTCTTTCTCCCAATTAAAAGCAGCGAGTCACCATCCTCAAACTCTGCATAGCTCTCTAGCAAGAGAATCTCAAAATGCTCATCAAAAAGGTCTTTCAGGACTTCTTCATTATGATAATTAACGAACATACCCTTGAAGGTTTCTGATCCTTCACCTTTCCAAAACGAGTGACAGATAATACCCTTTGGATGGAGAATGTCAGCCTGCCTTGCAGCGGATTGTTGCAGGTCTTTGTCCGTCAGGTGATGTAATACTTTGTTGCTGTAGATGCCGTCGAAGCGCAAGTCTGTCTCAAGCGTGGAGGCGTCCAATGTCAGGAAAGTTCCGGTAGGGTAGACCTTCCTCAAGTGCTCTAAAAAATGATCGGAAAAATCAGAACCCCAGACTTTGTATGTCCTGGAGAGTATTTCCCAATCAGAACCAGGTCCCGATCCAAGTTCCAGAAGTGAAGAACCAGCTGGTAAGACGGCTTTAAGCTTGTCAATCAAGTCGGCTCCATTGACGTCTTTGGCGAGCCGGATATATTCGGCTACTGACGCTTTTGTTTTGTAGTATTCTTCTTCCAAATCTTATTGATTCTCTTACTTTATCACCAGACGAGCACACTCACGTCGATCAGGCTGACAAACCATCCGATGATGCCGATCAATAGTAGTATGACGATCGTGGTATCCACCTTGTTGTTCTTTTTGGTGAGGCCGACTAAGAATGCTACAAGCCAAATCGACAAGGTGGCATACTGTCCAAGATCCCATTCGATTTGTGCATTGTAATGCTCCAATACGCCATCGACAGCATCGACAATCACAAATACAATTCCCAGGAGATATAGCCTTGCTCTGTTGGCATCAAAGTGCTGCTGATAGTCTTTGACTTTACCTCCACCTACCGGGAATAATAGTCCACTCATGAGTGAGGTGACCATAGCATAAGCGAGAAGGTTCAAAAAATGCAGTGCACCTATTTGCGCTAGCGGCGAAAGCACAAAGCTGCCCAGCCACACCAATATCACGATGAAGAGCATGCTGACAGTCCAGCCAATATGAATCCAGTATAGCCTGGCTTTGGTGTGCGCGTCCAGTATCATGGCCAGTCCTCCGATCAGGTGGACTACTGCCAGACCAAGTATGATGGAGAGGAAGACAGATACATGCTCGAATATTGACATAATGAAGTATAATTCTAACCTAAGTTCAACAAATCAGGGCTTTTGAAACCTAAAATACTGTCTTTTAGAGACTTAACATTTGGGTTTCAAACGCACAAATTCCAATGACCTATAGTTCCCCAATATTGGTCATCCTGAGGCTCTCGAAGGATTCTTTGCAGGGTTTCGCAACAAGTCTTCGAGAGCCTCAGACTGACAGCTATAAATACGTCATTGGTACGTTATGAGCCCGCCCGCCTCGCCGGACTCTTTCGCTAAAGCTTCAGCGCCAGCGAGCAAGGCGGGCTGCACTGCGATATGACAATTTATTAGGTTTTAAAGGTCAAAGTCAGGTTACTCAGTCAAGATACAAACCGCGATCGAATGAGGAACCATCAAAAATGAATCTTCATGCCTTCGTGCGTTGCTTTGAAGCCAAGTCCTTCATAGAACTTAATCGCATCTGGCCGCTGCTTATCGCTTGTGAGCTGAAGCAGATGAGCGCCTCGTGCTTTGGCGCGGTTGATAGCCCACTCAAACATGGCCTTGCCCAAGCCCTGACCTCTGAAGTCTTTGTGGATTCTGACACCTTCGATCTGCGCCCTGATACCACCCCGATAGGTCAGATACTGCATGAAGCTGAGCTGCAATGTCCCCATGATCTTGTGATCATGATTCTCTACCACGATGAGCTCCTGATTGGGATCGGCATCAATATTTTCAAAGGCGAGCTGATACGATTCCGGTAGGGGAACCTGATAGTCCTCACGCTGCTTGCCTAGCTCATCATCGGCCAGCATAGCCACTATCGTGGGAATGTCTTTTGCGGTAGCTTTTCTAATGTGCATGCTTCAGTTTGATATTGCGGTAGCAGATGTTAATCCTGAAAAGATAAAGCATCGAGTAGTTCTCACACATTCTAACGCAGGACTGAATGACGCAATAGCCTTGGACGAAGCGCGACGAACCGCTTGATGATGCATGAGTTTTTTCGGCTACGGTGACTGATAACTGTCATGACCAAATGAGAATTTGTGATGGACGATTTGCCTAAATTCATGGCTATCTCGGGCGGCTAAGGGATATAAGCTACGGTTATAGCTTTATAAGATTAATAAATAAATATTATGGTATCTATGTAACTAGTAAACAATAAAATCTACAAGAATGGGAAATAACGGAAGCTACGACATCAACGACATTGACAAATGTCCATTCATGGGCGGAGAATTGAAGCAAACCGCTGGTGGTGGTACCTCTAACCGCGACTGGTGGCCTAACCAGCTGAACTTGAACATCCTGCGTCAGCACTCATCTTTGTCCAATCCGATGGACGAAAATTTTGACTATGCTGAGGAGTTCAAAAAACTGGACTTAAAGGCAGTGAAGCAAGATCTATATGATCTGATGACAGACTCACAGGACTGGTGGCCGGCGGACTATGGTCACTACGGACCTTTCTTCATCAGAATGGCATGGCACAGTGCCGGTACGTATCGTATCCAGGACGGTCGCGGTGGAGCGGGCTCTGGAACACAGCGTTTCGCACCGCTCAACAGCTGGCCTGACAATGGCAACCTTGACAAGGCGCGCCTTTTACTTTGGCCGGTAAAAAAGAAATATGGTAAGGCGCTATCATGGGCTGACCTCATGGTCTTAGCAGGCAACTGTGCGATTGAGTCGATGGGCTTAGAGACATTCGGTTTCGGTGGTGGACGTGTGGACGTCTGGGAGCCGGAGGAGGATATCTACTGGGGTGCTGAGACAGAATGGTTGGGCGATAAGCGATACACGGGTGATCGTGAGCTCGAGAATCCACTGGGCGCTGTACAGATGGGATTGATCTATGTCAACCCTGAAGGCCCTAACGGAAATCCTGATCCTGCTAAGTCGGCGATCGACATCCGCGAGACATTTGGCCGAATGGCAATGAATGACGAGGAGACCGTAGCGCTGGTTGCTGGAGGGCACACCTTCGGTAAAGCACACGGTGCTGGTGATCCTGATAAGTATGTGGGACGTGAACCTGCAGGTGCGCCCATCGAAGAGCAGAGCCTCGGATGGAAAAACTCATATGGTACGGGCCATGGTGATTACACGATTACTAGCGGAATAGAGGGTGCGTGGACCCCCAACCCTACACAGTGGGACAATGACTACTTCACCGTACTACTCGGCTATGACTGGGAGCTTACCAAGAGCCCGGCAGGTGCCAATCAGTGGACACCAACTGCTGCTTCCAAAGCAAGAATGGCTCCCGCAGCAGGTGACGCATCTAAGCAGCAAGCTTTGATGATGACTACAGCTGACATGGCGTTGAAAGTAGATCCTATCTATGCGCCGATCTCGAAGAGATTCCATGAAAATCCCGAAGAGTTTGCGGATGCTTTCGCCAGGGCGTGGTTTAAGCTGACGCATAGAGACATGGGACCCAAGGAGCTTTACCTGGGCCCGGAGGTTCCTAAAGAAGAACTGCTATGGCAAGACCCGATCCCGGCCGTAGATCATGAGTTGATCAACGATGCAGATGTAGCCACGCTTAAGGGCAAGATTCTGGATACAGGACTATCGGTCGCTGATCTTGTAAGTACCGCATGGGCGTCAGCTTCTACCTTCCGTGGATCTGACAAGCGTGGTGGTGCCAATGGTGGTCGCGTGAGACTTGCGCCTCAGAATACCTGGGAAGCCAACAACCCATCTCGACTCAACAAGGTGCTCGATACATTGGAGAGAGTCCAGAAAGAGTTTGGCAAGTCAGTGTCAATGGCAGACTTGATCGTACTAGCCGGATGTGCTGGTGTAGAGAAAGCAGCCAAGGCGGCCGGACATGATGTGACTGTACCATTTACACCTGGTCGTGCAGATGCTTCTGCTGAGCAGACAGATGTGGAGTCTTTCGCAGCGCTAGAGCCGCTTGCAGATGGCTTTAGAAACTATCAGAAGGGTGGACACGAAGTGCCTGCTGAGAAGATGCTGGTAGACAAAGCACAGTTGATGCAGCTGACTACTCCTGAGATGACGGCATTAGTCGGAGGTATGCGTGCATTAGATGCTAACTATGATGCGTCTAAGCATGGTGTCTTCACCGATCGTCCCGGTCAGTTGACCAACGACTTCTTCACGAGTCTACTTGACTTTGGTACGACATGGTCTGCGGCTAACGATAGCCAGACTGTATTCGAAGGCCGTGATCGCAAGACCGGTGATGTGAAGTGGACAGGTACTCGTGTAGACCTGATCTTCGGATCCAACACTGAGCTGCGCGCTGTGGCGGAGGTCTATGCCTGTGCAGACGGAGAAGCTAAGTTTGTGAAAGACTTTGTCGCTGCTTGGGACAAGGTGATGAACCTGGATCGCTTCGACTTAAAATAAGTCTTGACATACTCATTTATTGAAAAGCTCCTTATCAGCAATGGTAAGGAGCTTTTTTGTTGATTGAGAGTAAAGAATCCTGGGATAACCTCCGTGATACAGACTCAATAGAGGTAAGGCAACTTTCATTAGCTCTTGAGTATTTCCAACAATTGACGATTCAAATACAACTTTTCTTTACCTACCTGCTCGCTTTTCAGAAACCCTGTCTTTTCCAACTCCTTCAAATAATTACCTACGGTTTTCAAGTTTCCTAAGCCCGCCTCTTCCAAAAACTGCCTTTTAGTATAGGGCAGTCTGAACAATACTTCCATAAGGTCTTTCGAATATACTTTGGGTAATTTGGCCTGTATTTCCATACCCATAGTGCCCATCAGTTTTTCAATTTGTGCAATACGCTTACGGTCTTTATTTGCGGTGGTTTCAATCATATCCAGCATAAAGTATATCCACTCCTGCCAGTCGTTTTTCTCGGTTACGTGCCGCAGCTTTTGGTAGTAGGCCTGTTTGTTTTCCATGATGTAACCGCTCAGAAACAAAGCCGGCAAGTCCAGCAAGCCAGTTAATTTCAGATAGAGCAGTAGGATTATCCTGCCAGTTCGTCCATTGCCGTCAAAGAACGGGTGGATGGCCTCAAACTGGTAATGGATGATGGCCATTTTTATCAGTGGGTCTATCTCATCTTCTGCGTGAATGAAGTCTTCCAGGTTTTTGAGTTTTTGCCTGATTACCTCTTCTCCTTCTGGTGGGGTGTACACCACCTTGCTGGTAGCCGGATTCTTTAGGCGTGTGCCCGGAGCGTTACGTATGCCAGCATTATTTTCTTTTATCACCTGCATCAGTTTGATAAAAAGGTTGGTGGTGAGCAAGGACCTACTCTTCATTGCCTCAAGGCCATGCCACAGTGCGTCTTTGTAGTGCAGTACTTCTTTGATGGCGGGATTGCCATTTTTTTTATTGGCTATAGATTGCTTGAACAGCTCATCGTGGGTGGTGATGATGTTCTCGATGGCCGAGCTGGCCTGTGCTTCCTGCAACTGGATGGTATCAATAAACAGCGTAGGATTAGGGAGGTTGGTAATGGCTCCTTTGAGTTCTGATAGTGCCCGACTCGCCGCAATAGTTTTTTTGAGAATGGCTGTAGTTTCTATCTCCGCTGTGGGTGGTAAAAGCGGTAGTTCGTTGTAGGGTTTATGAGGATGATAGGCCATTTACATCTAGTCTTAAACAAGGGCGCTTTTTACTCTTGTTTTTTAAACGAGCGTAAAAATACCGAATATTTACCCCTGTTAAAAGTATGTGGACGATTATTGCCCTTGTTCCATGAACTCTTTTCATCAACGTTGAAATAGCTAACCCTTTGCTCGATTCAATGACTTTGTAGCCGCCTGGGACAAAGTGATGAACCTTGACCGCTTCGACTTAAAATAAGTCTTGACATACTCATTTATTGAAAAGCTCCTTATCAGCAATGGTGAGGAGCTTTTTCGTTGGTTGATAATATAGCATCCTGAGATGACATCCGTGTTACAAACTCAGGATAACCCGTAACGTGGTTAGCGAATGTTAGATTTTTGTTCTTACAATTCTGATGAGTCGGGATGTTGACGAGAATCCCAAACTCTAAGAATTTGGATTTCATCAGTCTCTATTCGATAGAAAAGTTTGTAATCTCTGACGACCTTGGAGTACACGTTTCTATAGTCAGTTCGTGTGCCAATGTTTGGAAAATTGGAAATGAGTTCAGCCGATTTCTCGAAGAGTTGTTCAAGTTTCTCAGGATAAGCTTCTGATTGATTACGTTCAAGCCAGTACTTGTAAATCTTCGTTCGATCAATAATGGATTTTGTTGTCCATCTTATTTTTTTTGCCATTCTTTAACCAGTTGGCTTGCTTCCGAGTTGGAATGGAGTTTACCTAATTCAGCATCAGAAATTCCTTCGTCTATTGCTCTCTTCTCAAGGTCTGTTAGTTGGTCTAAATGTTCGATTTCATGTTCCAGTTCAACTGCTTTTAGAAGTTCATCTAACAGCCTTGGATCGTTGATGTCATTGACCCTCTCCTTTATTCTTTCCTTAACATTCATGTTCATAAAGTTAGGAAGTTGAGATGAGAGTTGCTAGAGCGGGAGTTACAAACTCAGGATAACGCGGGGGGGTGCACCGTAGACTTATGGCCTACTGCCATCCACTCGATTATACATCTTTAAACGCAATATTTATTAATTCAGATTTTTGAGTTCCTGTAATATCATAATAAGTGATTATCGCAATAAGATAATAACCATAATCATCTGGAAGATAATCTAGTTGATTAGTCATCATCGCTTCTTTCGGAATTAACCCGACTTGTTCTTCAAAATCATTAGCTGGAATTATGGGGAATTCAAACAGTTCCCCCTTATCAATAGCAATATTCTTTAATACATCATCGTCTTGGCATGTATCCCTGTAAACATGGTCTCCTCCTAATTCAACGATAGTAATACAAACTCCGTAAGCTGTCGATTCACCAATATTTTTAAGTGAAATTGTCAAGATAGGAAAAGAAGGTCTTATAAAATATGCTTTGGCTTCCAAGTTTGGAGAATTTGATGCTGTGAAAAACTTATCTTGGTTTGTTCTTGCAAGATTTGCTTCGCGCCAACTTAAATAAGAGAATAAAACAGTTATCAAAAGAGCCACGGGCATAAGTGAATTAGCTATATACGTAGCTTTTTCAGTAGAATTCCATGATTTCCATTCGTCTTTTTTCGGTATCATTACTATGATGTATAACGCTCAGATATGGCGCTGTGGCCTCCGAGCTTAATTAATTCCGATAAAAGTAGCTTATCTGCCGGTGCATTCAAAGTATCAGATACGCACTGCGCCATGTAGATCAAAAAACTCCCACGAGCAGAAGGTAATAGAAAGCACCTCAGTTTCCTGGCGGCAGATAAGCGGGATGTTTAGCAGACACTTGGCTGAAAGCTAAGTAAGGCCATGCGACCATATCGTCTGTTATATGCCGATTTGGTCATTTTGATGCCAGAACAAGTTCCAGTTCATTTTTTAGTTCGTCCACATGAGACCGAACTTGTTCTTCGTCTATAGATCCGCCAACAAACATATTCTGAATTACAAAATCCGAATCTAGAATAAATTTTGTAGGGTAACCACTCACACAAAGTTCAGAATAAATTGAATCAGCTAAGTAAAGATTACTGAAGTCAGTTCGATCACTAAAATATTCTCTAAGTTCTGCTGGATCATTTCTTGCTATGGATATAAACCCAACGTTTTCGAATGAATGTTCAAGTTCTGTTAAGAATGGCATTTCAGCTTCACAAGGTGCACATCCAATAAACCAAAAATCTAGCAGGTAAGCATCTTTATTCAAGCTATGAATTTCCTTGGTTGTTCCATCTAATGTGATGAGTTTAGAGTTAGGGATTTGAATTCCCTTAAGTTGTTGATATCCGAAGCGATGCAAATCAAATCGTTCAACCGTATCCTCTATTTGATAGATATCTCCACAAGTAAGTTGCTGATAAGAATTTTCTCTTGAGTTGCATCGTAGGCACAGGACTGCTGCGACTAAGAGAATTAAGAAGCTTTGGTTTTTGGAATTCATACTTTTGGCATATAACAATAATGTAACGCGCACTACGTACGTCACAGTGCGCGTTATCTAGCATATAGATTTTTACTTCTATTCTTCACAACTTACTAGTTTTCAGCTGTATATTCAATTTTAAGCATTTGTAGTCGCATATAATACGCACGCTTTATTCCTTGAAAAGATAGCTATTCACGATAGCTCAAACAATACCTAAAAATGAGTATAATTTGGATTCTCTATTTGAGAAGCGTTCAGTCCTGTGCGCTTTGATTCCATCCTGAGGTTGGTGGGGCGGTATTATGAGATGTCATTTGCGCAACGGCTATCCTGAGTTTACAACTCGGGATTTTTCATCACTGCTGCGATTGGATTAAGACCTTTTCGATATGCCAGTGGCCAGGATCAAAAACCAAATCGGTATTGAAGTCCGCTCATTAAGAAGCGCTGCGATTCGGCTATGCCGTATTCACCTCGGAGCATCCAGTGCTTGTTGATTTGAAAGTTGAACCCAAACTGGAAGGTGACGCTCTGTATCATTTGCTTCTCAATGAAATAGTTGATTTCTGTGGTAAATACCCCGCTATCATTGACCCTGCCTTGAATGCTTCTCAATGCGGCGTTTTGGACTTCCAGTCTTATGATCTCCGGTCGGTCTGTGATAGGGTTGAGGTCGGCAATGAGTGCCTCATTCTCAGCGACTTTTGTATCCACTCTCCCGTTGAACGATTCATCCATTCCTGGAAATATCTCATCAAAATTAATGGATCCGCTGCTGCCCTTGGCTCCTACGAAATTGCGATACATCATACCGCCGTATAACGCCAAAGACCGATCCGTCTTTTTCTTTGAAAGCATAAAGCGATAGCCCACTCTGGCAGACAATGCCAGATAACCTACGTCTTCTTTCAGCAGCTCTGTTTGAGTAGCCGAATAGTTAACATCGGTGTTCAGGAAATAACCATCAAAACCAAAGACCATCGTCGTACCAAATCCATAAGCCTTGGCATCAAACTCTACCTCCGAGCTAAATTGCGGTAGCTGCAGGATGATCTCTCCAAGCTCATCACGCCAGGTGGGTTGTAGCGTGACATTAGTACCGCCGGTCACCTGCGAGTACATACCATAGACATTGATGAAAGGGAGTATCCATGCGTCCAGCCTAAAGTTCGCCCCATTGGTAGTGGCGCTTACCTCCTGAAAGTTCAGGGTTTCGGTGTTGATGATCCCACTCAAGTCCTGATCTCCAACCAGCAGTTCGAAATCGACAATATTCATCCCGATGAAAGCATTAACGTAGTTGAGATTAGCGCCGAAGGGGAGCTGCAGCTGATCCCCATAGCCTCTATCGTAAGCTTTCTGAGCCCATATGGGCAACACGTAAGGATATTGCCCTTCGGCACCTGCCGTATCAATCGCGTTAATAATTTGTGCGGTGGAACTATTGGCAAAGCCAATTGACAGTGCAACAAGGAATAGGATCGCTCTTAATGACATAGATTAATGATTATTCAACTTGTGATTAGAAAAAATAAGACAGAATCAAAGCGCTTGAAAGCCTGAATTTACGTGGATTTTAGTCAACATTCTCCTCATACCATGTATCGATTTGCAGGCCAGCACCTTCTGCTGCTTCTACCGCCAGCTGATCGCAGCGCTCATTTTCCGGGATGCCAGCATGACCTTTTACCCATTTGAAGGTCACCTTTTGTTTCCGGTAGGCAGGGATAAAGCGCTCCCAGAGATCACGGTTTTGCTTGCCTTTGAAGTTCTTCTTGACCCAGCCCCAGAGCCAGCCTTTTTCTACCGCATCCACCACGTACTTAGAGTCGGAGTAGATGAGTACTTCCACACCTTCTTTGGTCAATGCTTCCAGACCTTTGATCACGGCGAGTAGCTCCATACGGTTGTTGGTGGTTTTGCGGAAACCTTCCGATAGCTCTTTGCGGTGACCCTTGTAGAGCATCACCGTACCATAGCCGCCAGGGCCCGGGTTGCCACGAGATGAGCCGTCAGTATAGATGGTTACCATAGTGTCGTGATGGATGTTTTAAATAGTTTGATGGCAATAGACAGCAAGATAACGCCAAAGACTTTACGAAGAATGCTGAAGCCAGCGGCCCCAATCTTTCGTTCCAGCCAGCCGCTCGTTTTGAGTACGACATAGACGAGCACGAGGTTGAGTACTATTCCTACCAGAATATTAGAGAGCTGGTATTCAGCTCTCAGGGAGAGCAGAGAGGTCATCGTACCGGCACCAGCGATCAAAGGGAAGGCCAGCGGTACGATGGAAGTGCTCTCTAACTCTGCCGGATCAGTTTTGAAAAAATTGCGACCCAGTACCATCTCCATACCCATGATGAACATGATGATGGCTCCAGTGATGGCGAATGAGGAGATGTCAATCCCAAAGAGCGATAGTATGCTCTCGCCAAGGAACAAGAAGGCGATCATAATGAGGCCGGCCACCAGGGTGGCCTTTTCGGACTGTATATGTCCGGCCTTTTTGCGAAGGTCGATAATGACAGGAATATTGCCCAGTATATCGATCACTGAAAATAGGATCAGGCTGACGGAAATAATCTCTTTGAATTGAAACATGGCCTTAAAAATTGAGCCGCAAATGTAGAAATTGTGTGCAGAGAAAGCAGGGGAATTGCTAGCTATATTTCCTGCTCAGGAACATCTGGAAGTTGGCAATCTCTTTAGACTTAATCGCGGGGAAATTGGCAATCCTGATGGTGGTATCCCTCAACTCGCCATAGCCATTGCCGATGATGATGCCATTCTGCTGAGCTTCCTCCTTCACCTCTGTGATCAGTTCGGGCGCTCCCTCCAGGCATAGCACTGTTCTTGACCTGACCGCTTCATTTTTAATCATCAGCCTTAGGCCCGACAGACTTTCAATATGACTGCACCAGTCCTGATATCTCGCTTCGGTCTTATCATCAACATCACCAATGCCTTTATTCTTGCTCAAGGTGCGAGTGAGGAGATAGAGGTTGAGCACATTGGGCGTATAGGGTGCCTGGTTCTTTCGATAGTTGTCCAGTACAAAGTTGAGGCTGTTGTATCGACTGTTCTCACCTATCTCTTTGGCGCGAGCAACAGCCTTGGGTGACAATACCATCACGGCCAGTCCGGCAGGCAGTCCGAAGCATTTCTGTACTGACGCATACCATATATCCGCTACCGCAAAATCAAGGGCAACACCTGCCATCGATGAAGTGGCATCTACGGCAATCAACTGGTCAGGATACTCGTTCCTCAAAGCTCGCATCACGTAGCTACTCAGCTGAGTGCCATTGGCAGTCTCATTGTGGGTGATGCAGATGCATTCCGACTTTTCCGGTAGGTCAAGCCCTGCTACATCCAGCTCCTCCTGGCAGTCGAATGAAAGGCTGTTCACAGTGCCCACGATCCTGGCGGTGTACTCCTTCCATTTTTCGCCAAAAGCGCCATTGAAGATGTGAAAGGACTGATGCCGGATCAATGACTGAGCGATCATCTCCCAGCACTCCGTAGCGCTAGAGGCAAAGATGATCTCATATTCTGCAGGGATATTGAGTTTATTGTGGAGCTGAGCCTTGAGGTCGATCATCAGCTCGGCAAACTCAGCGCTACGATGATTGATCGACATGACACCTTCCCGATAGGCATCCAGTATGTACTCTGTCACATTACTGTAAACGCGGGAGGGACCGGGGTAAAAGGTAGCCTTAAACAACTTTAGGCTCGGTTGATGAAATACTGGATGCCAAGTGCATAGCCATCCAGTCCCAGTCCGGAGATAATCCCAACACAGACGGCCGTCAGGTAGCTGTGCTCGCGAAAAGGCTCGCGTGCACCGATGTTGGAGATGTGCACCTCGATAGCTGGTGCCGTCACCGCAGCAATCGCATCGCGCAGCGCCACGGAAGTATGGGTAAACCCAGCGCCGTTGATGATAATACCGTCGTAGCTAAACCCAACCTCATGGATCTTATCAATCAGCTCACCTTCATGATTACTTTGAAAAGTCTCAAGCTGGACATGCGGGTATTTGGCCTTTAGCGATGAGAAGTAGGTCTCAAAATCCTGGTTGCCATAAATGTCTTTCTCACGCTTACCTAGCAGGTTGAGATTGGGACCGTTGATGATGATGAGTTTCATGGCGAGGGGTGCTTGTGACCGATGATTTGCTTTCAGATTGGAATATTAAGAAATCTTACCTGAAAATCACGACCGCCGACATCATATTGTCATAAATTAGGCAGTATGTGGGACATGTACATCACACAGTTTAAGAACTACCTTAAGCTTGAGCGGTCACTCTCGGACAATACCGTTGTGGCTTACCTGCATGACATTCGGATGCTATCGCAATTTCTGGAGCTAAAGAAAATTGATAAGTCTCCGCTAAAAATCGAAAGTGTCGACCTCCATGATTTCATTGAACATGTCGCTGAGCTGGGTCTCTCCGCACACACGCAGGCAAGGGTGATCTCGGGCTTGAAGTCGTTCTACAAGTACCTGCTGTTTGAGGGAGAGATCAGAAAAGATCCCATGGAGCTGATAGATACGCCCAAGCTGGGTCGTAAGCTTCCGGATACCTTGAGTGTAGTCGAGATCGATAAGCTGTTGGATGCGATTGACATGTCGACGGCTGAGGGCACGCGCAATCGGGCTATCATCGAGACCCTCTACAGCTCTGGTCTCAGGGTGAGCGAACTGGTCAACCTGTCTATGCAGAACCTCTACTTCGATGTGGGTTTCCTGCGCGTGATCGGCAAGGGCAACAAGGAGCGGCTTGTACCTATCGGAAAAACTGCCCAGAAGTTTATCCAGATCTACATTGACGGTTATCGCGTACACATGAACATCAAACCCGGTCATGAGTCTGTCGTATTCCTTAATCGTCGTGGTGCGCAATTGACCAGGGTCATGATCTTCACCATCATCAAAAATCTGGCGAAGACCGCCGGGATTGAAAAGAATATCAGTCCTCACACTTTCCGACATTCGTTTGCAACCCATCTCATCGAGGGCGGAGCAGATCTGCGTGCCGTGCAGGAGATGCTCGGTCATGAGTCCATCACTACTACGGAGATTTACACCCATCTCGACCGGGATTATTTGCGTCAGGTAATTACTGAATTCCACCCAAGGAGCTAGTCCCTCTTTGAGAGGCACCCTATATTTGCCGCCATGTACAAAGGGCTCATCCGACCACTACTTTTCCTGTTGCCACCTGAGCGCGCTCACTATTTCACCTTTGATTTGCTGCGATTTTTGCATTGGATTCCAGGTATGGGAGGCCTCTTTAGATCCTTATTTGGCTACCGCAATAAAAGCCTCGAGCGTGAGCTGTTTGGGCTGAAATTTCCAAATCCTGTAGGATTGGCTGCTGGATTTGATAAAGATGCCAGACTCATTGATGAGATGGCCAACCTTGGGTTTGGTTTCATAGAGATCGGTACCATCACACCCAAAGGACAGCCTGGTAATCCACAGCCACGGCTCTTTCGTCTGCCCCAAGATCAGTCGCTGATCAACCGCATGGGCTTCAATAATGGTGGAGCAATTGAGGTGGTAGAGCGACTCAAGAAAAGGAAGTCCAATGTGATTGTCGGTGGTAACATCGGTAAGAACAAAGTCACTCCGAATGATCAGGCTGATGAGGACTATCTCACCTGCTTCCGAGAGCTTTTCGACTATGTCGATTATTTTGTGGTTAACGTCAGTTCACCAAACACGCCCAACCTTCGCGACCTACAGGAAAAGGAGCCACTAAAGGCGCTGCTCTCGAGGTTGCAAGAGGAGAATAACCTTAAGGCCAAGCGTAAGCCCATCCTTCTTAAGATAGCACCGGACTTGACCAACGATCAGCTTGATGATGTGGTAGAGATCGTGATGGATACCCAGATTGATGGGGTCATCGCAACGAATACTACCATTAGCAGGGAAGGCCTGAAGACATCTGAGCAGGATGTTGCTGCGATTGGCACTGGCGGCCTTAGTGGTAAGCGTGTTAGCAAAAGATCGACCGAAGTTATTCGTTACCTTCATGAGCAAGGTGAGGGCAAGTTTCCGATCATCGGCGTAGGTGGAATATTTACTGCTAAGGACGCCCTCGATAAAATCAGGGCTGGGGCGTCCCTGGTGCAGGTATACACCGGATTTGTCTATGAAGGTCCTGCGATGGTCAAGCGTATCAACAAGGTGCTGGCCTCTGTGGATATCTAAATTGCCGGATACGCCAAGAGATTTGCCCTCGTTTTGTTTATTTTGTCATATATCATTCTTCTGAATGGCCAAGAACACATACAAGACCAATACTTTCAAGAAACAGTCTAAAGAACGGAGCTTCCCGAAGTTTTCATTCTCTTTTTTCAATGATAGACGATTCCAGCTTACGCTTGGATTTTTCTTGTTGGGACTGTCGCTTTTTCTGCTCACCTCCTTCATTTCGTACCTGTTTACGGGTAAGGCAGATCAGAGTGTGATTGATGCAGTCAGCACGATCGGACTCAAAGAGTCCGGCTTGGAAGCTGAGAACTGGTTAGGCTTGTTTGGGGCATTTTCGGCTCACTATTTTATATTCAATTGGTTTGGGATAGCGGCATTCCTCATACCGCCACTATGTTTTCTCGCCGGTTATTTTGCCGCCTACCGCAAAGAAATTTATGCCCTGGACCGAGCGGGTTTCTTTGTCCTGTTCTTCCTGCTTTGGGTGAGTATCTCCATGGGTTTTATTCTACTTTCATCTGATGAACTTACCGAATGGGGCTTCTTGAGCGGTGGAGTTGGTTACGAGCTGGCCATACTTGGAGATAGTCTGATGGGCTGGGGCACCACTATTTTCCTGGGCTTTTTACTGCTGGTTTTCCTGATTTACTATTTCAACATCACTGAAATCCTGCTCCCGGCCTTTGGTTTCAATAAAGGCGCGGCACAGGCGGAGATGGGCGATGATGCCGTAGAAGAAGCAGAGGAAACGGAAAAAGGAGAAGATTATGAAACCGAGGAGGAAGAGGATGTCGATAGAGACGAAGAAGAGGATGAGTTTACCCTAATCGTGCGAGAGCCGAAAGGAAAAAAGAAAAACAGTCAGGAAGATGATTCTGAAAAGGAAGAAGACACTGGCAATAAGGAGGAACCGGACGAACTAGCCGCAGTACTGGCCGCCGTAAAAGAAGAGGTGGAACTTGAGGAGAAGTCGGGCGAAAAGGATACTGAAGAAAACACAGATACCTGGAAAGTAGACCAGAAAAAGAAAGCTTCTAAAGCCCCAAAAGAGGAGCCGGATTTAGAGCTGGCCATAGAGGATCCTACCGAGGAAAAGGAAAGCAACGTTCCTGCATTTACGGTAGATCCGGTATCACCTGACGCGAAAAAGGTAAAAGAGCAAGAGAACTACGACCCCACGCTGGATCTGCCTTCCTACAAATTCCCTACGCCTGAGCTACTCAACGAATATCCTGAAAAGAAAGTCCAGGTATCTAAAGAAGAACTCGAAGCGAATAAGGATAAGATTGTGGAGACCTTGATCAACTTTAAGATTGGCATCTCCAGCATTAAGGCGACTATTGGTCCGACAGTGACACTTTATGAGATCGTGCCTGAGGCAGGTGTTAAAATCTCTAAGATCAAGAACCTGGAGGATGATATTGCGCTGAACCTGGCTGCCCTCGGCATCAGGATCATTGCGCCGATTCCTGGTAAGGGAACCATCGGGATCGAGGTACCCAATAAGAACCGCGAGATGGTCGATGCGCGCACGGTCATCACGCATGACAAGTTCAGCAAAAGCAAGATGGAGCTGCCCGTAGTACTCGGTAAGACCATCTCGAATGAGGTGTATGTGACTGATCTGGCCAAAATGCCTCACCTGCTCATGGCTGGTGCTACTGGTCAGGGTAAGTCGGTAGGATTGAACATCATGCTGACCTCCTTGCTCTATTGCAAGCACCCGAGTCAGCTGAAGTTTGTGCTGGTCGATCCGAAGAAGGTGGAGCTTACCCTCTTCAACAAGATAGAGCGGCATTTCCTGGCTAAACTGCCCAATAGCGAAGAGGCGATCATTACGGATACGAAAAAGGTGATCTACACACTCAATTCGCTGTGTATGGAGATGGACAATCGCTATGACCTGCTCAAGGATGCCGGTTGCCGTAATCTTAAGGAATACAATAAGAAATTCGTAGAGCGTCGACTTAACCCTCAAAAAGGGCACAGGTTCTTGCCTTATATCGTACTGGTGATTGATGAGTTGGCTGACCTGATGATGACGGCCGGCAAGGAGATTGAGACCCCAATAGCGCGTCTGGCTCAGCTGGCCCGGGCGATTGGTATCCACCTGGTAGTCGCCACCCAGCGTCCTTCGGTAAACGTGATCACGGGCATTATCAAGGCCAACTTCCCGGCGCGTCTTTCCTTCCGTGTGACCTCTAAGATTGACTCGCGCACCATCCTCGATGCGGGCGGTGCGGAGCAGTTGGTAGGTATGGGTGACATGCTGCTATCTCAGGGCTCGGACCTCACGCGACTGCAATGTGCTTTTGTCGATACACCCGAGGTGGACCGCATATGTGAGTGGATCGGGGATCAGCGTGGCTATGATGATGCGTATCTCTTACCAGAATATGAAGGTGAGGAAGAGTCTATGCCGGGTGATGTCGACTTGTCAGATCGTGATGCATTGTTTGATGACGCGGCAAGATTATTGGTCATTCATCAGCAGGGAAGCACCTCACTCATTCAGCGTAAGCTCAAGCTCGGCTACAACCGTGCAGGTCGCCTCATAGATCAGCTGGAAGCGGCAGGTATTGTAGGACCATTCGAAGGAAGTAAAGCAAGAGAGGTGCTGGTCAAAGACGAGTACGCTCTGGAACAAATATTAAACGATATTAACGGTTGAGAATTTCTAGCATGATTGTTGGATAGTCATCAACCAAACCAATTGAAGAAATGAAAAAAGTACTTTCTATCATACTGATTGCCGCCTGTTTTACATCGGCACAAGCCCAAAAAGATGAAGCTGCGCGCTCTATCCTTGATGCGATGAGTGATAAATACCAGGCAATGCCCGCATTTACCTCTGATTTTGAATACATTCTTGAAAACCCCTCTGAAGATCTTACTGAGACGTTCGAAGGTACGGTAAGTGTCAAAGGAGACATGTATCGACTCTCCATGGAAGGACAAGAGATCATCAATAATGGTGAGACAGTCTGGACCTACATGGAAGAACTCAATGAGGTCAATATCTCTGACTATCTGGCAGAGGAGCAGGACATCTCGCTCAACAATATTTTCACACTGTACAAAGAAGGCTACAAGTACCTTTACATAGAGTCAGCTGACAATGGCAAGCTTGATATCATTGATCTGGTACCTGAAGATGTGTCCAACAATTATTTCAAAATCCGCCTGGCGATTAAGAGTGACAATCAGGAGTTGACCCGATTTCAGGTTTTCGATAAGAACGGCAATCGCTACATCTACAAGATTGTCACCTTCAAGGAGGAGCCGACCCTTGGTGATGACTACTTCAACTTTGACCCATCGAAATACGAAGGTGTAGAGGTGATTGATTTTAGGTAGAATTATGTATCCAAATGGATAAAGGAAGGTTGAAGTAGGCTTATCGTTTTGTTCCAACTTCGTTATCTTTAGACATACAATGGAGGTCACAAATGAAGAAAGACATTGCACTTGCATCGATTAATGAGATGCCTCAAGACTTTGAGTTGGATGATCTTATAGAGCGTCTGGTTGTATTGGATAAAATAGAGAGGGGTCGAGAGGAGGTGAAGAAAGGGCAGACTGTTTCTCATGAAGAAGCAAAAACAGTGCTGGCCAAATGGCTCGAATAATTTGGACAAAAAGTGCATTGAACGATCTAAAAGAGATAGGCGAGTTCATAGCCTTGGATTCTTCCAATTATGCTAAAATCACGGTAAGTAAGCTTTTCACCAAGGCTAACATACTTCAGAACTTTCCAAGATTAGGGAGAGTCGTTCCCGAAGTAGACAAAGATGACATTCGAGAACTCATTGACGGAAATTATAGAATAATCTATGAAATCTATGAAGATACGATTTCAATATTGACAGTACACCACAGTTCTAAAAACCTTGAGTTGTAAGTAGCTGCTCACCCCATAAAACGCTCGTAATTTACACTTGCAATTAGCCGCCAAAGCGGCTTTTTTTGTTTCATGACGAGACAAGAGCTGTTTGGCCAGATTCAGAAGAAGCGATCCTTTCTATGTGTGGGTTTGGATACGGACATCAACAAGATTCCTTCCCATCTAAAGAAGGAACAGAATCCGATCCTCACCTTCAACAAGCGGGTGATCGACGCAACTGCTGATTTGGCGGTAGCCTACAAACCCAACATCGCCTTTTATGAAAGCCTTGGGCCGAAAGGTTGGGAGATATTAGCTCAAACACTTGAATATATACCGAAGGAGCACTTTACGATAGCTGATGCCAAGCGAGGAGATATTGGCAATACGTCGCAGATGTATGCCAAGGCCTTTTTCGAGCAAATGGATTTTGACTCGATCACGATTGCACCATACATGGGGGAAGATTCAGTTACACCGTTTTTGGAGTTTCCTGGTAAGTGGGCGATCCTCTTAGCACTCACCTCCAACAAAGGCGCCATGGACTTTCAGAATTTGAAAGTCGGAGAGGACAAACTTTTCGAAAGAGTACTCACCACAAGCCAGGAGTGGGGGACTGCCGAGCAACTCATGTATGTGGTAGGCGCGACTAGAGGTGAAATGTTCGCAGAGATCCGCAAGCATGCGCCTAATCATTTCCTCCTCGTTCCTGGAGTAGGCGCGCAAGGAGGAGATCTTGAAGCCGTTTGCAAATATGGTATGAACAGCGAATGTGGACTGCTAGTGAATTCATCCAGAGGGATCATTTATGCAGGAGATGGAGAGCAATTTGATCTTGCCGTGAAAATTGCCGCGGAGAGACTACAGGCGGACATGGATCATATGTTGGATTTATATTTAGGCTAGTGAAAGAAGACCTGCTACACTTCGTCTGGCAACACCAGTATTTTGATAAAGCAGGTTTGGTAACTACCTCGGGGGAGCCCATCAATATCATTAATCCCGGGTTTCCACATATTGATGCGGGTCCGGATTTTGCACAAGCCAAAATCAAAATTGGCGATATCGAGTGGAATGGTCATGTGGAAATACACGTAAAGTCATCAGACTGGGATAGGCACGGGCATAGTGCAGATCAAGCTTATCAGAATGTCATTTTGCATGTGGTCTGGGAAGATGACACACCCGTAGCATATACTAATTCCGGGCTGATACCCACCCTTGAGCTAAGACACAGGATCAAGCCTTCTTTACTCCGTGATTCGTCCGCGCTGCTGAAGAGTGATACGAGGATCGCTTGTGCGGACAGCATCCAACTGATTAATTCACTAACGCGGATATCGATGGTAGAGCGGGCTTTGATGTCGCGGCTTGAGCTCAAGTCCAAAGAAGTACTGCTCCTACTCAAAACCAATGATGGAGATTGGGAGGAAACCACCTATCAGTGGCTGGCGAGGCACATGGGCTTTAAGAAAAATAGTGAGGCTTTGTTTCGACTAGCGCAACAGCTACCACTAAAGATCATTAGGAAACATCATCAGGAGATCACGCAGTTGGAAGCACTACTTTTCGGCTTGTCAGGCTTCCTCAAGACCGAGCCAGAAGATGAATATTCAAAAAAAATACAAGAAGAGTACGTCTACCTCAGTAAGAAGTATGGCCTTGCTTCAAAGGAGATGTCGACTGTCGAATGGAAGTTTCTAAGGCTTAGACCGGCTAATTTTCCGACCATTCGCCTGGGTCAGCTCGCTCAGATGCTCAGCGGAAATCCAAACCTGTTTTCTCAATTGATTGAAACCACGGATATCAAAGCAATTGGGAGGATGTTCAAAGTGAAACAGTCGCCGTATTGGCAATCTCATTATCAGTTTGGCAAGCTGACAGATCACTCCATTCCAGGTATGGGAGCCTCTAGTGTGGATATTCTCCTGATCAATGTTTGTGCGACGATCTTGGTGGCTTATGCTAAGGCCATAGGTAACGACGAGTACACTGAGCGAGCGCTCGACTTACTCGCTGGCATTAAGCCAGAGCAGAACTACATTACCAGGCAATGGAAGGCTTTGGGACAGCCCCTGAGCTCCGCTGCAGATAGCCAGGGTCTCATCGGGCTGTACAAGCTGTACTGCCAACCCAGGCAATGCTTGCGATGTGGGATAGGAGCGGCTATCTTGAACCGCCAATCATGAACTTACTCCTTCCCATGCTCAATGCAGGACTCCTGCTTTTCCTGATCTGGTTGGTTTGGCAAAGACTGCCGTATGCCCATGACAAGAAACTGTGGCTCAGTTATGTAGTGCTGAAGTCGTTTGCGGCATGCGCGTTTGTTTGGGTTTATGCCCACCACTATGGAACTGGCGACATGCTCAATTATATTCGAGATGCTGAAGTATATCGCACGCTTGGCCTGCCTGATTTTGTCGCAGGCATACTTGGCTCAGGAGCACCGGCTACCATTATTGATCAGCTAGTCTATGATTTTGATCCCAGGGCTATATTGATGGCTAAGGTGGTCGCTTTAGCTCATTTCCTACCGGGAAATGTGTGGTTCACGTCACTGAACTTCTCACTGATCGGTGCACTAGTCGCTTTCCGTTTTTACATGGTCATCAAGCGAGCGTTTCCGGTATTGGCCATTCCGGCGATTGGCGCTTTAATGTTGTTCCCCTCACTAGTATTCTGGACTAGTGGCATCTGCAAGGAGGCAGTATCATTTCCAGCGATGCTGCTGGTGCTCACACCGCTTATGAGACTCAAGATCGGCGGTGAAACAAACTCCTGGAGAGATTGGACATTAGCTGTAATCGGAGCAGTCATCCTCTGGCTACTGAAGTACTATGTAGCAGCTATTGTGCTACCCGCCAGTCTGCTCTATGGCTTATCGACTTTAGTAGATTGGTCGCCCTACCGGAAATTGGCCCTGGGAACGGTAGCTTATATCATCTTGCTATTGCTGGTAAGCCAGCTTCACCCTAACCTGTACCTGCATAGAACGATGGAGGTGATGGTCGACAACTACGAGCTGACCATCAGTCAAACTCAACCAGAGAAATCCGAGCATTACGAAGGCCTGACCCCAGACGTGCCCTCTTTTATCTACCATTTCCCTAAGGCTGTGTTTACAGGTCTCTTCAGGCCATTGCTAGGTCAACAGTGGGATTGGCCATCTTTCATGGTAGTAGCACAAAATTCCATACTTCTACTATTCGTCTTAGTCGTACTGATTGGCGTGGCACTCAAAAAGCATTGGAAATCGGTACCAGCAGGAGTTTGGGGATTGGTAGGGCTGATCATCCTGCTCTCTGGTCTCATTGCCATCACTACACCCAACTTTGGAACTTTGGACAGGTACAGAGTGGCTTATCAGCCGTTCGTGGTGATTCTGGTGATTGCAGGACTGCAGCGACTAAAAACCAGAAGTTAACCGCAGAATGTGTTACCCACCTGCTTCGGTTGAATCTACGATCCAGCAATGCTCGTTAAGAACTTACCGCGGCACCATGTGACTTGAACAGTACAGTAATTCTGGAATACAGGTGCTCTCGGAAAATCTCATAGAAAATCGTACTTTTGCGGTCAATTTTAGAATGGACTTATGGACAACCCTGTAATAATTTTTGGTGCTGGTGGGCTTGGTAGAGCTGCCTTAGAGATTTTTCAGAGTAACGATATTGTTGCGTACGGATTCCTTGATGACAACAAGGAACTACACAATACTGAGATCGATACGGTTACTGTGCTTGGAAAGACGGATGATGACGGGTTTCTAAAATTGATCGGTAAGAAGTGTGAGGCTTTTATTGCGGTAGATGACAACAAACTGAGGAAAGGGCTTACCAAAATGCTACTTGATCGCAGAAAGATGATGCCTGTCAACGCGCATCATAAGTCTGCCGTGGTGGCACCTGGCGCTCACTTTGGTCATGGCAACTTTGTTAACGCTGGTGTTGTGTTGGGTGCTGGAGCCAAGATAGGCAATCACTGCTTGCTTCACACACGTGCGGTGGTGGATCACAACTGTGTCCTGGGCGATTATGTACAGGTAGGAGCCGGCACTATCCTCAATGCTGAGGTGCAGGTGGAAGAAGGCGCTTTTATAGGTTCCGGTGTGACCGTAGTGGCCGGGGTGAAGATTGGAAAAAATGCGCGGATTGGTGCCGGGTCGGTGGTGATACAAGATGTGAAGAAAGGCGAAACTGTCTTTGGCAATCCTGCTCAGGTCGTAAAGGCTTAAGGAAGTAACTTTTAATTATATTTATATCTAACACCTTGCTTGAAACAAGGCTTTGGTTATGAAACAAGACTACAATATCCTCCTCTATTATTGCTACGCCAAAATAGAGAACCCTGAAGAATACAGGGAGCAACATCATCTTTTCTGTATCGAAAACAATCTTCGCGGGAGAATCATCGTCTCCTCTGAGGGACTCAATGGCACAGTATCCGGACTGGAAGAAGACTGTAAAGCTTATATGGCCTACATCCATAGTGATCCCAGATTCGGTCATACAGAGTTCAAGATAGAGCCTCATGAGGGTCACGCATTCGCGAAAATCCATGTCCGATTCAAACCGGAGATCGTGCACTCCGGCCTCCAGCACATTGATCCCAATGAGCGGACTGGCACTTACGTCGAGCCGGATGAGTTCAGACAGCTTCTCAAGGAAAAGGATGACAATACCGTGATCCTTGACGTGAGATCAAACTACGAACACATGGTGGGTAAGTTCAAAGATGCCATGACACTGGATATCGAAAATTTTAGAGATTTTCCTGATAAGGTAGAAGAGATCAAAGAGGAGCTAAAGGGCAAAAAAATCGTCACCTACTGCACTGGGGGCATCAAATGCGAAAAAGCAAGTGCTTATCTACTGGAAAAGGGATTCGAGAATGTCTACCAACTCCACGGGGGTATCATCAAATACGGTATCGAAGCGCAGGGAGAAGATTTTGAAGGCAAATGCTATGTATTTGACGGTAGGGTAGTAGCGGACGTCAACAAGGTCAACCCTAAAGTCATCAGCAGATGCTATGTCACGGGGCAGCCCACAGATCGTATGGTCAACTGCGCCAACCCCGAGTGTAACGCGCACATCCCAATGTCGGAAGAAGGTGCGGAGGTGTTCAAGGGATGCTGCTCTCAAGAATGCAGCGAGCACCCCGACGTACGACCCTACGATGGCACAGGTTTCTATAAAAAAGAAATGAACGGCTACAATCCTTTGAAGGGTTGGAAAAGAAAAAGTGAACCTAGTCCTGACTCCTGTATGAATGGCTAAAATCCCAGAATCAGAGCTCATCCTCAATGCGGATGGCAGTATCTATCATCTCAACCTCAAGCCTGAGCACATTTCAGAATACATCTTGCTGGTAGGTGACCCGGGGCGGGTTCATCGCATTAGCAAATTCTTTGATGGAATCGAGTTTGAGATGAATAAGCGTGAGTTCATCACACACATTGGTAGATACAATGGAAAGCGCATTACCGTGATGAGCACGGGCATGGGTACCGACAATTCGGAAATCGCCATGATGGAGCTGGATGCATTGGCCAACATCGATCTCAAGACCCGGGAGCCAAAAAGCCGACGCAAAAAGCTGAAAATCATACGCGTGGGGACCTCAGGTAGTCTGCAGGACGATATCCATATCGGCTCTCACGTCATATCTGAGTACGGGCTGGGCATGGATAACCTTATGGCTTATTATGACCTACCGCAAACGGAATTTGAGTTATCCTATAGTCAAACATTGCGCGATTATCTGGGCGTCACGTTTACGCCTTATACCGTATCCGGAAGCACTGCGCTCATGGAGCAGCTGGGTCAGGACATGATCAAGGGTTTTACTGCGACCACCCCGGGTTTTTACGCACCACAGGGTCGGGCACTTCGTGTACCGATTCGGTACCCCAAATTGGTCGATCGCCTCATCTCATTTCACCACCTGGACTACTGGCTCACCAACTTTGAGATGGAGACAGCTGGGCTTTACGCCTTGGGTCGTTTGCTCGGTCATGAAGTTGTTAGTGTTAACGCCATCCTTGCCAATAGATCCAAAGGCACATTTTCAAAAGATCCGCACAAAGTGGTGGACACACTCATCAAAAAGGTCTTAGACCTACTCTAGTATGATAGCCATAGGTAAGTACAACACACTGAGGATCGAACGGTTTGCTCCTCCGGGATTATATCTGGAAGACGAGGAAGGCGAGGAGGTCTTGTTACCCAATCGCTGGATCACAGACGACATGAAGGCGGATGATGAGCTGGAAGTGTTCATCTATAAGGACTCTGAAGATCGTATTATTGCGACGACCGAAAAACCCTATATCCTCAGAGATGAGTTTGGCTACCTGGAAGTGAAGCAAGTCACACCGATTGGTGCTTTTCTAGGCTGGGGTTTGGACAAAGATCTGCTCGTACCCTTCAAGGAGCAACGGGCTAAAATGCGTGAAGGAGGAAGATATCTGGTCTATCTCTACCTGGATGTGGAGACCTGGCGTTTGTCGGCATCCGCCAAAATCCAGAAATACATCGAGACTGAGGATATTGAACTGGAGGAAGGCGAAGAGGTAGATATCCTGATTTGCGAGCGTACCGATCTGGGCGTCAAGGTGATCATCAACAACCTTTATCAGGGACTGCTCTACAATAACGAAATCTTCAAAGAAGTAAGGACTGGTGATAAGACTACCGG
Organism: Cyclobacteriaceae bacterium; assembly: GCA_965229505.1. Lineage (GTDB taxonomy): Bacteria > Bacteroidota > Bacteroidia > Cytophagales > Cyclobacteriaceae > UBA6059. The sequence continues at coordinate 791,650 of OZ245881.1, read as the reverse complement.
TTACGTCAAAACCATCCGGGAGGACGGAAAGATCGATGTGGCGCTGGAAAAGCAAGGCTACAAAAGCGTGGAGCCCAATGCGCAGCGGATTCTTGATCTGCTATCGCAAAATGAAGGCTTTCTACCTCTTCACGACAAGTCAGACCCGGAGAAGATCAAGTACCAACTTGGGATGAGTAAAAAACTTTTTAAGAAGGCAATAGGTGCCTTGTATAAGGACAAAAGGATTGTGATCGAAGAGAAGGGGATTAGGTTGGTTTAGGTTTTTCTAGACCTACTGTAAGTTAAAATCACCCCTTTTCATTTTTTAGATTGATCAATCAACACTTCGATCTCACTTTTTAAACGAGGGAGATGACTGATGAGAGCAGACCAGATATTTTCATCGGAGATACTGTCTTAAGCGTGTATGACTTGATTTCTCAGTCCTACAATTGATCTGGCACTTGAAATTTTATTCTCATATGAGAATTCTATTTACAGCCTCACCGATGATTTCTAAGTTCCGCTCGACAGCTCTTTTAAGCATGACATTTCCTTGATACTCATGAAAGTTCCGCTCAGTATTTCTAAAAAAGCCATCAATCTCATCTACCGATTGCTTAATATCAAAAAGCCACTTCAGGATCCTCTCATCCATAAATCAACTCCTTTGATTGATTTATAGATTTAATAAGTACAGGGTTTTTCAAAGTCTTTTCTTCTAGAAGATCTATTCTTCGGTCGAAGAGTAATTCAAGTTCCTGCTTGAGATTCATGTAATTCTCAAAATAGCCAGCCAGGTCAATCGGTTTGAACTTGACCAAAAAATCAATATCGCTCTCGCTTGTGAGGTTTAAGCCTAAGGCAGAACCGAATAGGTACAATTGATCAACATGATAACGTTCACAAAGATGTATTAACCTTTCTTTATGAATTTTGACCACTTCCATAAATCAAAAATAAAGAAAATTAGTGCTCAATGCTCATTTCACCGAGTCAGCCTGAATTCTGTCTACCGATACACATACTCCTCAGGCAGATTCTCCAGCAAGAAGTTGATCTGGTTAAGGCCCATGATCAGCTTGATTTCTGAAGGCTTGAATCCTTCGGCCAGCAGTGCCTCAGTAAGCACGACCATTTCAGAAGCATCAAAATGGGTATGCACTGCACCATCAAAGTCTGATCCCAGACTCACATGTTGAATACCCACCAGATCCACTACATGGCGAATGGATTTGACGATAGAGGAGGGGTCGATATCACCATTGGCACCATCCCAAAAGCCAATACCAATGATTCCACCATTTTCCGCAATGGCGAGTATTTGCTCATCACTTAGGTTTCTTGGACTATCATAGACGGCCTTAATTCCAGTATGTGAAACTACCACTGGTCGTGTAGCCATCTTGAGCACGTCAAAAAATAGTTGCTCGGATGAATGCGCCAAATCTACAATCATGGATTTCTCCTCCATCTGCCGGATGACCTCTCGTCCAAAATTTGTAATACCTCCCTTTTCGACACCAGCCGAAGAGCCACCAATGGCATTGTCAAAGAAGTGTACCAGCCCTAAGATGCGAAAACCAGCGCGCTCCAGCTTACCGATATTATCCAGGTTTTGTTCGAGCGCATGAAGCCCTTCTACTGATAGCAAGCCACCAACAAGCGTTGGCCTGGACTTTTTGTGATAAAGTAAGTCAATCAGGTCGCTTTTGCTCTTGATCACTCTGAGGTTGCCTTCTGATCTACTTGCGGTTTCATGGAGTATCTGGCTCTGATACAATGCGCGCTCCAGCAGGCTGTTCCACGTGCGGGGTGGCCAGCGATTTGCTATGGCGAGTAAGGTGATGTTATCAGTGCTATCGTCATTGCGCTCATAGTTGAGTCCGCGAGGGGTCTTGATCACTGCATCAAACACCTGTATGGCAAAACCACCTGATATGAGTCGGGGGAGGTCAACCTGACCATAGCTGATCATATTGAGCATATCTCTGTCCCATAGCAGATTGTCAGCATGCCAGTCGGCGACCATTAGCTCCTGATGCAGTTCTCGAGCCTCTTGGCTGACTTGAGATAAGTCTACCTCTCCAGTCTTATTTAAGTCTTGATCTACATACTTACCCAGTACCCAAAAAAAGAGCCAGACGATGAACAGCGCTAAGGGCCCGGAAATAAATAGTAGCCTTTTCATCCTATTCTTCTTCAATCTCAAATGGGAATCGTTTCATGGCGACCTGTCCATTGCTCATTACCATCACCACGTCCTGCAAATACCGGATGTCGTCAAGTGGGTTGCCTGTCAAAACGATCAGATCAGCTTCGTAACCTGCGGCCAGACGTCCTGTCTGCGTTTCCAATTCGAGTAATTCAGCACCTACCACCGTAGCAGACTGGATTGCCTGGAAGGGTGTCATGCCCATCAACACAAAATTCTCTGCTTCCATGCTCACACGTGTTACACTATTGGATCCATATCCGGTATCTGCTCCAGTGGCGATCTTCACACCTAGCTCCAGCGCCATCTGAAATGATTCCGCTAGGGCAGGTAGCATATGCTTCCCTCGCATCATCAGGATAGGGTTGTCATAATCTCCCCCAGGTTCTACCAAATCCACTACCGTAGTATAGGTTGGCACTAGATAAGTACCCTTGTCTCGCATCAATTCAAGTGTTTTCCTGCTAAGGTAGGTGCCATGCTCGATCGAAAGCGCTCCTGCTGCTACTGCGGCATAGGCGCCTTCATCTCCATGCGCATGCACCATTACCGGTACGTTGGCTTTAGCCGCCTCATCCACTACTACCGCTAGCTGCTCCTGAGTATAGGTCTGCTTGCGTGGATCCGTGTAAGGTAAGCCCGCGCGCTCCGTGCCCCTTGTTTTGATAACATCTACCCCACGATCGATATTGATTCTCACGAGAGTTCTGAGTTCTTCTTCGGTCTGCACTCCTTCTGATAAGACGCCAAGCCGAGGATCAGCGAGCACTGTTTCTCCAAGCTGAGGTGTTACAAATACTCCTGCTGCTATCATATCGGGACCAGGTAGCTGGCCGGCTTTCACCATTTCTCGGATAGTGATGTCCTGATAAGCTGACACGCTGGCGCTCCTGACTGTGGTGACTCCAGACTCGAGGGCTCGCTCCGCTGAGGCCAGGCTGCTGATATGGGTGTGGGCGTCTATCATCCCAGGCATGATATACCTACCGGAAAGGTCGATCTGCTCATATTCCTGCGGGATGCTCGACGAGGAGGGTTGGAGATTTGTGATCAGCCTGCCATCAACCAGCAGCGTATGATTTTCATAGACCGTATTATCAGTACCATTGATAATATGACCATTTACCAACGCGATTTTTTGTCCTACTGCGTTAGCGACTAGTAAGCAGAGGATAATGGATAGGAAGTTTCTCACAGTGCTAATTTTGATGAGAAGATATAGATTTTGAGAGAAAGATGTGGGGATTCTCAGTCCAAGATCCCGGAACAGTCATTATGAATCATCTCATGCTATAGTCGGCTTGCTTTTTTTAAGCTGTAAGCCGTTAACTTTGCTGTCAATGCAGCTCACTCAAAAGCAAATACAGCATCTCTATTGGCGGACAGGATTTGGCATCTCTTATTCAGAGTGTAGAGCTAAAACAGGTTGGGATAGTGCGGCGCTCTTTGATGAGATTTGGAAAAGTGCCGAGGAGTATAAGCCGCTCAATACAATAGACATCAAGAGTTGGCTGTCAAAGCCTCCAAGTAAAGACTTGTCAAAAGAAAAGCGCGATCAATACTATGGTGATAGGAGAGATACGGTTAAAAGACTGAACCGTTTATGGTTTAATCAAATGCTAAAGCCAGAAGCAGATCTCCGTGAGAAAATGAGTTTATTCTGGCACGATCATTTTGCCTGTGAAGATAACAACCCCTATCTCGTCCAGTGTCTTGTCAATACTATCCGAGAAAACAGTTTAGGCAATTTCAGAACGTTGCTGCTGGCTGTATCAAGACAACCGGCCATGATAGGCTTTCTAAATAACCAACAAAACCTAAAGGCCAATCCAAATGAGAATTTTGGCAGGGAATTGCTAGAGCTATTTACGATAGGGAAGGGCAACTATACTGAAAGTGATGTTAAAGAGGCGGCCAGAGCATTTACAGGATGGCAGTATCGACTGACTGAAGATTGGGAATTCTTCTACAACCAGGAAGCGCATGACGAGGAGGTCAAGGAGTTCATGGGACAGTCCGGCAACTTCTCGGGAGAAGATATTATTGATATCCTCTTGTCACGTCCAGAGACGGCTAGTTTTATTGCTCAAAAAATATACCGCTACCTTGTTTCGGAAGAAATCAATGAGTCTCATATTGCTCTGATCAGCAAAGCGTTTTATGATTCCGGGTACGAGATCAAAGCGTTATTGGATGCAATTTTTCTGTCTGATTGGTTCTATAGCGAAGACTTGATTGGTGCTAAGATCAAGACACCACATGAGTACATGATTGGCCTGACCAGAGTGCTCAATGTCCAATATCCGAAACAGTATCCAATCAATTATATCCAGGAACTTTTGGGACAGGAGTTGTTTTATCCTCCCAATGTTGGTGGTTGGCCTAAGGGAATGGAGGCTATTAATAATTTTACTTTACTCTTTCGGATGAAGCTTCCTGAAATGATGCTGGAGGGTGCAGAGATTGGCAAAAGGACTGAGTTCTTAGCCACCGACGATTACCTACATATTTATCATCGTATCACAGGTACCACAGACATTACCGCACTTTATGAAACATTTGAGGATAGTGATGATAAAGTCAGGAATGAAGATCTTGCATCTTATCTTCTTCAGCCAGAAGCTGAGGGAATAACTCTCGAACCTGCGGCTTGGTGGACTTCCCGAGAAACAGCGTTTATTGATAACTTGAAATTGTTACTACAATCACCGGAATACCAACTGTGCTGAGCCGATGAGTATATACAGCAAACATAGACGTCAATTCATCAAGTCAACCGGTGTGGCTGGAGCGGGCACTTTGCTCTTGCCCAACTTTCTATCTGCACTCTCAGGGTGTACGGACGTCAGCAGAGTAGCGCTCGATGGCCGAAGGTTGGTTGTTATCCAGTTGTCCGGTGGCAATGATGGGCTCAATACGCTCATCCCTACCGGAAATGACATCTACCATCGCAGCAGACCTAATTTGGCGGTAGCTGATAATGAAGTGCTAAAGATTACTGATCAGTATGGTTTCAACCCATCAGTTGATGTTTTTCGATGGCTTTATGATGAAGGACTATTGTCGGTAGTAAATGGGGTGGGATACCCCAATCCAAATAGGTCACATTTTCGGTCAATGGACATTTGGCAGTCTGCAGGGGATGGAAATACCGAATTAGCCACAGGTTGGGTTGGCAGATATTTGGACGCTGTATGTAAAGATGATAGTGATCCATACAAGGCACTTCAGGTAGGGATCAAGCTGGATATGGCACTCAGAGGCGAACTAAGAACTGGGTTTTCAGTAGTTGATCCATCCCAGCATGATGCCATTCCGGCAATCATGAGGGAACAGCGAATCGATTTTGATCACGGCAGACAAGCACAGAACCCTGCTTTACACTATCTCTACAAGTCGGTTCAGAGCATTCAGTCATCGACAGATTATTTGCATGAGATTAGTAAGACAGCTAACTCAAAAGCTTCCTATCCTTCTACGCCATTTGCCAGAAAGCTCAAGACCGTATCAGAGTTGATCAGCTCCGGGGTGGATACATCCATTTATTATGTATCGCACGAAGGGTTTGACTCGCATGCCGATCAAAATCACTTCCTTAACTGGCCGCTCAGGGTTTTCAATGAAGGGTTATCAACTTTTGTGAAGGATTTAAGAAGTACCGGGGCACTGGATAGTACTTTGGTCATGGTCTTCAGTGAGTTTGGGCGGAGAGTGGAAGAAAATGCGAGCGGCGGTACTGATCACGGTACGGCGAATAACGTATTCCTGATAGGGAATCAACTCAATCGGGCTGGCATCTACAATGATATACCTGACTTAGCAGATTTGGATAATGGTGATCTGAAGTACAGTATTGACTTCCGGCAGGTGTATGCTACTGTGCTTGATCAATGGCTTAAGGTGGACTCGGAGCTAGTCTTGAAAAACAGATTTGAAAATCTACAGTTTATTTAATGAAGCGGATTGAGTTATGAAGCTTTCTCAGAAGGAAGTAAGACACATTTATTTGCGTGCGGGTTTTGGAGTTTCTTATTCCGAGCTGCAAAGCAAAATAGGTCTCACTCCCCAAGAGGTATTTCAAGAAATTAAACGCAACTCAATGGTCGTTGAAGAAACCAAGGCCATTAGTTTATCAGCACGAGTGTCCGGACCCTATCCCAAGGGTTTAAGTACAGCAGAGCAGAATGACTTTCGTGTAGACAAAGCGAATGCTTTCGTAAAAGTAAACCTGACATGGCTTAGGTCAATGTTTCATTCCAAATCTGATCTTAGAGAGAAAATGACGATTTTCTGGCATGATCACTTTGCCTTCATTGCTAACAATCCCTTCTTGTGTCAGGACTTGCTTAATACAATCAGAAAGCACGCGTTAGGAGATTTCAAATCATTGCTCACCAATGTCTCGAAACATCCTGCTATGCTTGAGTTTCTTGATAATCAACGTAATCGCAAAGACGCTCCCAATGAAAACTTTGCTCGAGAGTTTTTGGAGCTTTTTACTCTGGGCATTGGAAACTACACGGAGACAGATATTAAGGAGGCCGCAAGGGCGTTTACGGGATGGAAATATAAGTTTGACGAATCATGGATATATTATTTTGATGAAAAGACTCACGATGATGGGCTCAAAACTTTCCTTGGAGAGACCGGACACTTCAATGGTGACGACATCATTAATATTGCGCTTAATCATAAAGCCAGCGCAAGACACCTTGCCAAGAAGATTTACCTTTTTCTGGTAAGCGACGAACCAGATGAGGATAGGATAGACCAGCTTGCCAGTTGGTTTTATCAGAGCTCTTATGACATAGAGTCTTTGCTGGATGAGATTTTTACAAGCGAATGGTTCTTTTCGGATGAGCTTCTTGATGCTAAAATTAAAAGCCAAATGGAGTATTTGATAGGCTTAGGCAGACTATTGAATATCGAATGTCCGGAAGATTACCCACTGATTGTAATGCAACAATACGTGGGTCAACATCTACTCAATCCTCCGAATGTAGGCGGATGGCCGTCAGGAAGGGAATTGATCAATAGTTCAACTCTCTTTTTTAGGATGAAACTCCCGCAAGTAGTTCTTGATGAGGGAGTTGAAGACGATCGATTCGATTTTTTGGGATCATCAGACAGTGATGATTTCTATTACAAAATCAGAGGTTCTGCGGATATAAGTCAACTTTATGCTGAATTTTCAAATTTACCTTTAGAATCAGCCTTAGTACAGCTGAGGTTTTATATTGTAGGTCAGGAAGTTGAAAGTATAGATCCAAGCAGATTGGAATCTGGTTGGTTGAAATCTGAAGGTGATATATTTGTTGACTATCTGAAAGAATTACTTCAACTTCCAGAATACCAACTTTGCTAGAACAATGAGATGAAGGTCAATCGAAGAAAGTTTATTCAATCAACAGGCGCCTTGGGTACTTCTGTATTTGTGCCTGGTTTTTTAGCGCAGTTAGCCAGCTGTACTGCCCCATCAAGTGCTCGGGTAGCCAGAGAAATCAACAAGCTAGTGGTCATACAACTGTCAGGAGGAAATGATGGATTGAATTCGGTAATTCCTTATCAGAATGATCTTTACTATTCGAATAGACCACAAATAGCCATTAAGAAAAACAAAGCGCTAAAAGCTAATGATGATTATGGTTTTAGTCCCCAGCTGACTTCACTAAAAAGTCTGTATGATGATGGCTCGCTATCTGTAGTCAATGGTGTTGGGTATCCCAATCCTGATAGGTCACATTTCAGAGCAATGGATATCTGGCATACGGCGGGAGATTCAAATCATCATAAGAATACTGGATGGATTGGCAGATACCTTGATGCTAAATGTGTGGATCGGTTTAGCCCGCATGAAGCAGTAGAGATGTCAACTATGCTCTCTAGAGTGATGAAGGGCGAGAAAGGAAACGGGCTTGCACTTACCGACCCTTTCAACTATCACAAGACTATACCAGAATTGGTCAATAAGCAGTGGGTGAGTGAAACATCTGGTTCTATTGATGACTCAAATCTAGGATTTCTCTATAAAACGGCGCAGAACGGTTATGCTTCGCTGGATTACCTTAAGAGTTTGACCAAACTCTATAAAACAAGCGTTGACTACCCATCTACAGTGTTAGGAAATGAATTGAGGAGCGTAGGTCAGCTAATCAATGCCGGTAGTACTTCGAGTGTTTACTATGTATCCCATACCGGGTTCGATACTCACTCCAATCAAGTTGGTTCTATTGGATGGCCAATGAAAGTCTTCAATGACAGTATTGCTTCTTTTGTTAAAGACTTAAAAAGCACTGGTGCTCTTGATAGTACTTTGGTCATGGTCTTCAGTGAGTTTGGGCGGAGGGTAGAAGAAAATGCCAGCGGCGGTACCGATCATGGTACAGCCAATTGCGTATTCCTGATAGGCAATCAACTCAACCGGGCGGGTATCTACAATGATATACCTGATCTTGCTGACCTTGACAATGGTGACCTGAAGTATAGCATAGACTTCCGGCAAGTGTATGCCAGCATTCTCGATAAATGGCTCAAGGTAGATTCTTCTGTGGTGCTAAATAGTAAGTTTGATCACTTACAGTTTATCTAAGTCACGACTGATCCTTACCCCTCAGCATCAATTTTTCCGCGTTGCTGCCGATCAGCCAAAAGATCAATCCAAGAATGCCAAAGAATACGGCCTTATGAAGATTGGGGTACCCGTACTCAACGTAGCGCGTGAGCAGATTGAGCAGAAGGAAGCCCACGCCAAAGTCTCTGATTATCGGAATATCTTTCTTGATACCGTAGAAAATAGCACCGACCGAGCAAGCCGCCATGAGTAATCCCCAGCCCCAGAGTTCGTATTGTCGCACCTCGTTCCAGGTATCCCAGGAGGTGTAGTTGCCAGAGATAGAGAGTATCCACAGAGATATGAAGAGTACCAGCATGCCGGTGGACTGTGTGATCTCAACAAACTCTGAAAAAGGCCGCTTATTGAGCATGGAAAAACTCAAGGTGACCATGAGGAAGCTAAAGATGGCGAGTCGGAGAGTGTAATTCATGCCCAACAATCGGTCTTCCCAGTCGCTCCAGTAGCCCGTCTCTAGGATCATCCATGTTACGGCACAGCAGAGCGCAAACGCCCAGATAAGATCAGATTTCAGCTTGATGCCGAGGTAGCCATAAACCAACGTTGCGATCAATACCAGTATGGGATAGTATATGTCGTTTTTGGAGAAGATCACGGCGAGGTAACCCAAACTTGTAGCGGTCGCTATCGCACCTAGTAGATAGAGCGCTTCATTGAGCAGTCGCTGGTGTGGGTAATGGCTCTTTCGGCGGTAGCCCAAAAAGAATAGCATAGCAGCGAGGAGCGCGAAAAAAAGCGACTTGTACCCATCAGGGGAGTCAACAAGGCTTCTGATGAGTTCTACGATCCAGTCGTCGGCCAGAGTGGCTATGACTGCAATAACGATACAGCCAATAGCAAAGATGAAAGAATACCTGGCAAGCCTCTGCCAGTCAAATGGAATGACTTCTAAGTTTTGGCTAAGTCGTTCTTTAGTCGAAGGATCAATCACCTCGTCGCTTTCCCAGCGATCTAAGGCTTCTTTGATGATCCTATATTTCGACTTAGTGACTTTCATTGTTATGCATCTACCAACTCCGAGAGCTCCAACCAGCGCATCTCCTTTTCCTCCAGTTGTTCAGTGATCTCTTCTATTTCTTTAGCTGTGTCGGCTAGTTCTTCATGACTCTGATCTGGCTTTGAGAGCGATTCAGTGAGCTCTGCCTTTTTGGTTTCCAGATTTGCAATCTCACTTTCCAAACGATCAAACTCCTGCTTTTCTTTGAAACTAAGTTTCTTTTTTTCCTTTGGCTGTTCGGTGATGACAGGCTGTTCGGATTTAGTTTTTTTAGCTGGCTGTGCCACTTTGTTCATGGACTCAATTTCTCGGAAGTCCGTGTAGTTGCCTGGGAAATCGTCTATCACGCCATCACCTCTAAAGATAAAAAGGTGATCTACAAGCTTATCCATAAAGTAGCGATCGTGAGATACAACCAATAAGGAGCCATCGAATGAATCGAGATAGTCTTCAAGAACATTGAGGGTCATAATGTCTAAGTCGTTGGTCGGCTCATCGAGAATCAGAAAGTTTGGATTTTTGATGAGTACCCTCAATAGCTGTAGGCGTCTGCGTTCTCCTCCGCTCAGCTTACCTACTCGGTTGTGCTGCATCTTGGGTGGAAAGAGGAACTGGTTAAGTAGCTGAGAAGCTGTGACCACCGACCCATTGTCAAGGGTGATCACCTCGGCTATTTCCTGGATGGTCTCTATTACTTTTTTGCCAGGATCAAATATGGCTTCCTCTTGCGTGTAGTAGCCAATATTGGTAGTCTGACCGCTATCTGTCTCTCCGCTATCGGGTTTCACTTTTCCATTGATCATGTCCAGGAACGTGGACTTACCCACCCCGTTTTTTCCAACGATCCCAATACGGTCTTTGCGCTTAAAGACGTACTCAAATTTGTCCATGACGACCAGGTCTCCCCACGATTTGGAGACCTTCTTTAGCTCAAGTACTTTCTTCCCTTGACGGCTGCCCTGGATGTTGACCTCCATCTCTTTTGTGATTGTCCCACTATTGGCTTTGTCTTTGGTTTCATAGAAGGCATCAATGCGATACTTGGCCTTTGTACCCCTGGCTTTAGGCTGCCGTCGCATCCACTCCAGCTCCTTTTTCATCAGGTTTTTGGCTTTGCCTATTTCGGTAGCTTGCTGTATTTGTCGCTCTTCTTTTTTCTCGAGAAAATAGCTGTAGTTGCCATGGTAGGTATGGAGCTGACCTTCCTCCAACTCGAATATCTCATTGGTCACCCGATCAAGGAAATAGCGATCGTGAGTCACCATCAGCAAGGTAAGATTTGCGGTAGCCAGATAGTTTTCAAGCCATTCTATGATGTCGAGATCGAGATGGTTGGTAGGCTCATCCATGATGAGAAAATCAGGTTCCGTAATCAAGGCGCGAGCGATGGCTACTCTTTTGCGCTGACCACCGGATAGCTCCTTCACTTTCTGCTCAAGGTCGTGGATGCCGAGCTTGCCAAGGATTTGCTTCACCCGACTTTCAAAATCCCATGCCTCCATGGCCTCCATCTTTCCGATCAGATCGGTAAGTTCGGTAAGATTGTCAGCACCCTGTTCTGACTGGTACATGGCCTTTTCATAGGCACTAATTACGCTCAGCAGTTTGTCACTGGAGTCAAAGACGGCCGAGATAAGGTCATCCTCCTCGTTGAACTCCGGATTTTGCGGTAGCATGGCTACCTTGATACCATCCCGAAAGGTCCTGGTGCCTCGGTCTGGTGTTTCCAGACCGGCGATAATCTTCATCAAGGTGCTCTTTCCGCACCCATTCACCCCAACAAGCGCCACCTTCTGTCCCTTGGAAATACCAAAAGTCAGGTCATCAAATAACTGTCGCTCGTCGAACCCCTTGGAGAGGTTCTCCACCGATAAATAATTCATGCCACGAAGCTACCACAAAAGCCATGAAAAAAAGGGACACATATGCGTCCCTTTTCTCGGTTTTAGGTTAGGTATTAAGGGTTTAATCCTTCTTGAATGCAGCCTCAGCGGCCTTTTTGATTTCGTCAGCGGCTACCTTCAGGTGGGACTTAATTTCGCCCCATTTGCCTTCATTGTTGTGCTTAAATTCCTCGAACTCGCCCTCTAGTGTCTCCTTTCTCTTCTTCAGTTCAGATATCTTCACTTCTACGTCATCCCTGATCTCGTCCTTTGCCTCCTTAGCATCTGCGATGAGCACGTCTATTTTACGACCGAGCTCTTTCAATATATTCTCGACTTGTCCTTTTTTATCTTCAGCCATGACTGTTTTTCTTGTCAAGATAAGAATATTTCAATTTCAATCTAAAATGGTGGTGGCATTATTTTGCACTACTGATTCCAAAGAGTAATTGATGAAAATCAGTCATAAAGTGTTTGGAGAGAAATGAATTTAGGACTTTTCGTTCTATCTTGGTCTTTACACAAACCACCAATACCAGCATGTCGAAACTTACCGGAACAGTAGCCTTTATCGGAGGTGTACTTTTGATAGTGATGGCCATCACAGGTATCTTGATCAAGAATGAAAACCAATTTGAATCATCACACAACGTAATAGCCGAAGTGGTGGAGATGGCAGATGCGGATCACGACAGTCATCCGGTACCCCAATGGTTAAGTCTATCAATGTACGCTACATTGATAATCAGTGGCGCATTTACGATCATCCAGGTGAGTCGGTTTGGTCTGTCGACTGAACCCAGTACGATGAGTACTGCCGCCTTTGTAGGGGGTATGGTTCTGGTAGGGTTAGGTTTCCTTGCTACACTGGCCGTCAACGAGCAGAGTTTCCGAGATCAGAATAAAATAGAGACAGCTTCCGTAGAAATAGCAGTGCCTAGTACAGATCACGAATCAGAGGAGCATGGTAGTGGTATTCCTGATGACTTGAGATACGTGATGATGGGAACCCTGTTTATAGCTGGCGGTATTTCTGTTCTACACGTGAGTAAGTACGGCTTGGCTTAAAAGATGATTGGAGAGAGTACAATGTCCACTCTTCTGTTGAGTATCCTTCCTTCCCAGTCATTGTTGCTAAACCATGGGTTGGCCTGACCAAAATCCTTAATTTGTATGTACTCAGGTGGGATTTGTTGATCTACAAGTTTTTCAAGTACCGAGTAGCTCCGCATTTGTGATAGCCATTCGTTGAAGCGCCTACCGCCAATGTTATCCGTGTGGCTGTAAAGGCTGATTTGGTATTGATCAATATCGGGAATGGAATCAAGGAGCTGGATGAGTTCCATCGATTGCTCTTCATCGACGTACCAACTGCCCCCTCCAAAGAAAATGCTCGTCTGTATGATCTTGCGCTCATTGACATCCTGCGCCGAAGCGTGGATCGTAATGAAGGCGAAAAGAACCAGTACCAGTCTGAACATACATTAATATTACGATTGAGCCGGACAATTGATTTATACTAACCAATTTGGATTGTCTTTATCTGGTCAAATGGGTCAGATTTGAAGTAAATTGCTCTTATGAATTCGATTAATTGGAAAGACCACTTAGTAAATCTGGTGGTTGTTATACTTGGTATTTCCATTGCCTTTTATTTAGAGGGCTGGCGAGAGGATAGACAAAACCTTAAGCTGGAGATCAAGTATTTGAATGATCTATCGGTTGACCTTGCCTATGACGAGGCGATGCTGGACACACTGCTGATGGTGGACTCCATAAATATGGAGAAGATGAAAGACATCCTCGATCATTCCGCGAATGGTACGAGGATGGAGTTCGACGGGGTATTTCTCGATTTGGTTTACTATGTACCTTTCACTCCAAAGACCGTGACCTACCAGACCATTGTTAATTCTGGTAAGCTTGAAGTCATCTCTGCTTATGAGGTCCAGAATTCCATCGTCTTTTTGTATAATCAACTCTATGGTGGAATAGGTAAATGGGACGGATATATCAGTGATCACATTGATAACTATGTCAAGCCATATACGATAGACGGCATAAGGATCGAGAGTGACAAAATCAGCGCTACACTACTCAGGAATAAGTCTTATATCAACGCCATCGTAATGTGTAAAAACATGCTTGAGCAAAGCATGGCATTGCGAGAAATGACCTTGGAGCATATCACGCTCACAAAGCAGATGCTCGCTAATCGCAAGGAACGACTGGAATAGCGATGGACCTAAGGGCAGAACTGCTATCTGAATACTCAAAGAAGCATACGCTTGAGATGTCTGCTGCGATTATTGCAGATCCTTCGCAGTTTCCCTTATTGATGTCTTATTTCCTGGATGATGCCGGAGAGGGTTATCGGCTACCGCAAAGGGCAGCAGCAGTAGTCAACGAAGTGTGCGAGCAGCGGCCCGACTTTCTCGCGCCATATTATGAAAAGATTATTCTCAACCTCCGCAATGACGTGCATGATGCAGTTACCCGCAATACCGTAAGGCTGCTGCAGTTTCATGATATACCTGAAGACTTGCTAGGCGAGGCGGCCGATATCTGTTTTGGGCTGTTACAATCGGCCAAAGAACCCATCGCTATTAAAGTCTTTTCGATGACCGTACTTTTCAATATTGTGAAGCGCGTGCCCGAGCTGAAGTCCGAGCTGGAGTATATGATAGAAGAGCAAATGCCCTATGGGTCGGCAGGCTTTGTGTCAAGGGGTAGGAAGATACTCAAAGCACTAAAAGCTATCAATTAACCGCACACCACGGAAACGGACTTCTCATTGATTATTGATGGCTTGAGGCCAATCATTTTCCTAGCTTCATTGCAAATCTGACTCCTATGAAAGCATTCACTATTTTTCTTTCACTGACCCTTTGTTCACTTTTTCAGCTACCGCAATATCAAGCCCACGGACAGTCGATACCTTCCAGTGAGTTGTCTGCTATGAAATACCGCTTTATTGGCCCCTTTCGGGGTGGCAGAAGCACAGCGGCGGCTGGCGTCCCAGATGAAATCTTTACTTACTACATGGGTACCACCGGTGGGGGTGTCTGGAAGACTACTGATGGAGGTACTACATGGAATAATATCTCAGACGGCTACATTCCGGTAGGGTCGATAGGTGCTGTGGAAGTCTCACTGTCAGACCCCAATGTGGTCTATGTGGGTACAGGCTCTGCCGACCCCAGGGGCAATGTCTCTACGGGTAAGGGGGTGTATAAAAGTACGGATGCCGGGGCTACTTGGTCTTTCAGCGGATTAGAGAACGCGGGCCAGATAGGAAGAATGCAGATTCATCCCAAAAACCCTGATTTGGTCTATGCTGCGGTACAAGGCAATATTTTTGGGCCAACTCCTGATCGCGGCATTTATCGCAGCAAAAATGGTGGTCAGGATTGGGAAAAAGTGCTCTTTGTCAATGACAGCACAGGTGCCAGCGAACTGATCATGGACCCGAACAACCCGAGGGTGCTCTACGCCGGCTTTTGGCAGGCAGAGCGTAAGCCCTGGACAATGATTGATGGTGGTCGTGGCAGTGGAGTATACAAGTCTACCGACGGAGGTGACACCTGGCAGAGGCTTTCTGGTAAGGGAGGACTACCGGATGGTATCATTGGTAAAGTTGGTATAGCCGTGTCTCCAGTCAATTCCGATAGGATATGGGTACTCCATGAGCATATAGACGAGACCAAAGGCGGCCTCTATATGTCTACAGATGGAGGCAAAAGCTGGGAGAGAAGCAGCCGGGATCACCTGATCCGCCAGCGTGCCTGGTACTATTCGCGAGTGTTTGCACATCCTACTAAGGAGCAAACGATCTACATCGTCAATACGAGATTTTATGAGTCACCGGATGGTGGTAAGACCCTGGAGCGGATCGATACACCACACGGCGATGATCACTTTGTCTGGATCAACCCAAAATACCCTGAATACATGATTGAGACCAACGACGGAGGCGCGAATGTCAGCTTCAACGGTGGTGCTACCTGGTCCACGAATTGGAATCAACCCACTGCTGAGATCTATCGGGTGACGACCGATAACCAATGGCCATACAGAGTCTATGGTGCACAGCAAGACAACACCACACTGTCGCTCCCTAGTAGAGGAGGCGGACTGCACCATGCTGCGGACGTGTATGCCGTGGGCGGTGGAGAGAGTGGTCATATTGCTGTGGATCCGCGCAATCCCGATGTGGTCTATGCGGGTACTTACATCGGCATTATCTCCCGTATTGATCGCTCCAAGGATCGATCAAAGAGGGTAGGGGCCTATCCTGAGCTCTACGATGGTGTGGAAGGCCGTGACCTGAAGTATCGCTTCCAGTGGAATGCGCCGATTCGTTTCTCACCACATGATCCTAAGACTTTGTACATCACCTCCAACTACGTCCACCGATCTACCAATGAAGGACAAACCTGGGAGGTAATCAGCCCTGACTTGACGCAGAATATAGATAAGTATCTCGATATTCCAGGCGAGCCCATCCAGAACGACAACACTTCTGTGGAGCTCTACTGTACCATTTTTGCGTTTGAGGAATCGCCGATTGAGAAGGGTGTGCTGTGGGCCGGAAGTGATGATGGGCTGGTGCATATATCAAAAGATAATGGTGCAAGCTGGCAGAACATCACTCCCTCGAATATGCCCAAAGAAGGCACGGTGAACATGATAGATCTGTCAAACTCCAAGAAGGGTAGAGCGACCATGGCCGTATATCGCTATCGTGACAATGACTTCAGACCCTATATTTTCCAG
Organism: Cyclobacteriaceae bacterium; assembly: GCA_965229505.1. Lineage (GTDB taxonomy): Bacteria > Bacteroidota > Bacteroidia > Cytophagales > Cyclobacteriaceae > UBA6059. Next base: position 775,166 of record OZ245881.1, on the reverse strand, counting down.
ACCAACGATTATGGCCAGAGTTGGCAGCTACTGACCAATGGCCGCAACGGTATCCCATCGGATCATTTTGTGCGGGTGGTTAGAGAGGATCCTGATCGGGAGGGCTTGCTCTATGCGGGCACAGAGTTTGGCATGTACATCTCTTTTGACAATGGGTCCAGCTGGCAACCCTTTCAGAATAACCTGCCGATAACGCCGATAACTGATATGGTGATTAAAGAAAAAGACCTGGTGGTGTCGACACAGGGCCGTGCCTTCTGGATACTCGATGATGTGAGTCCGCTTCATAGTATTTCGGTAGCGCAGCAGGCCACACTGCTCTCACCGAGGGTAGCATATCGGACACAGATAGGTACCCAGCGCGGTGACCTTGCGCCCGATCCAGCGCCCGGGGGAGCGTTGTTACACTATTACCTACCGGAAAATGATACCGTATCGATCACGATCACAGATATGGATGACAACCCCGTCAACGAGTACAGAGAAATAGCAGGGAAAAAGGGACTTAATCGGTGGGAATGGAATCTCACCTATCCAAAAGCTGAATTGGTGCCGGGCACTTTCATCTATCTGAGCTACTCCGGTGGGCCAAGGGTGGTGCCTGGAGACTACAAGGTTACGCTGACTTCTGGGCAGACTACCTCTACGCAGACGCTGACTGTCAAGGCTGATCCCAGATGGGAAGTGGATCAGGCGGGCTTTGAGGCACAACTGGCTCTGCAAATAGAAGTTAGAGACATGGTGACGGACATACACTCCACTATATCCGACATCAGGAGTATTCGTGACCAACTGGAGGGTATAGATTTGGGCGACAATCAGGAGGCTGTGGCGAATGTTAAAGCATTTCAAGAGGCCATCACAGGTGTAGAGGATCAATTGATACAGACAAAAACGGAGAGTCATCAAGACCCGATCAACTATCCTGTTCGGCTGGACACGCATGTCGGATACCTATTTTCGGTAGCTCACTCTCAGGAGGGAAAGCCCAATGATGCTATCTATGACAGGTTGGAAGATTTGAAAAAGGAATGGGCGGCTGTCAAGTCTGATTATGACCAATTGATCGGGGAGGATCTGAAGGCCATCGAGGATATGCTGGAAGAATTGAATATTCCTTATATTCATATTCCAAACAGATAAAACAATCCTATGATGAAGAATATAGCTATCCTGATATTGTTAAGCTTATGTGGCATTTCGGTAGTTTATGGTCAGGGTCGAGATCGTGAAAGCCTAGACCCAGAGGTGACTGAAGTCTGGAAGCTGGTGGACAAGGTAACACCTGCCGAGACTATCGGGAATGCTCCATCGGATGCAGTTGTATTATTTGATGGTAGTTCGCTTGACGCTTGGATACACCTCGATGGATCAGAGGCAAAATGGGATGTCGCTGACGGAGCATTTATGGTAAAGAAGGGTACTGGAGATATCAAGACCAGGGAGACCTTTGGAGATATTCAGCTTCATATAGAGTGGATGGCACCTACTGATGTGGAAGGTACGGGCCAGGATCAGGGCAACAGCGGGATATTCCTACAGGAGCGCTATGAAATACAAGTGCTGGATAGCTATTCTACCGAGACCTATGCCAATGGACAGGCAGGTGCAATCTATAAGCAACAACCACCTCTTGTGAATGCTAACAGGCCGCCGCTGACATGGCAGACTTACGATATTGTATATCGTGCGCCGGTTTTTAATGATGAAGGCAAGTTGCTTGTACCTGCTCGCATCACCGCATTTCTCAACGGAGTACTCGTTCAGGACAATACCAGCATATGGGGCCCCACGGAGTATAAGGGTCTGCCAGTATATGTTGAGCATGGCAATGCTTCGTTGAAACTGCAGGATCACGGTAACCCTGTGAAATTCAGAAATATCTGGGTGAGAGAGCTGTAGATAAATGCCGACGATCCTTTTTGTGAATGGATACAGGTTTTACTTCTATGCAGGTGATGGAAACGAACCAAAGCATGTTCACGTAGAAAAGGGGGAAGGAACAGGTAAGATTTGGCTTGAGCCATTAACTGCTAAATACTTCTATAGGTTTAAGGATCAGGAGAAAAGAGAAATCTTGAAATTAGTTGAAGCGAATATTGAAAGCTTAATAGAAAAGTGGGATGAGTATTTCGGAAAATAATTTTGACTCGCTAGAACGAGTGATTTTTGAAAATGGACTAAGGATAGTTTCGCTTTATTTTCAAATGGAACTTGACCTTATGCTGATTGTCCTCAACAATAAAAAGGTAATTAATCGCCCTATTTCCTCATCTCAGCGACTCAAGGAGGCTTCTTTGGAGAGCCTGAATAATTATAAACTCATAAGTAATGGTGTGGGTATTCATTGGCCTGAACTTGATGAAGATTTGAGTTTAAAAGGATTTCTTCAGGAGGAAGTTACTAAAGTTGGGTATTTAGCCTAGCTATATTCTCAACATTACGGCACTGCGAGGAAGTCAATCTCCAGTACGACAATGTGCTCTCCTCCGATAGCAATGAGTGCATCATCAAATGCATCCGTTTCATAGAACCGGCCACCAAAGTCGATGGTCATGCCCTCTGTGAATAAAAAATCAGGAAACACCTCGGCGCAGATATAGCCTTTGTAGCTGGAGTCAATAGTGCCGGGTATAAAATACCGGATATAATGGGTCTCATACTGGTCATCGTAATGAAGACTTCCCTGAGCCTGATCCACTTCACTCAGAAAATCGTCACTTTTATCGCAAGCCCCTTCATTTTCACCGCAGGCAGAAAAAAGAAGGCTGTAGATTAGAATGGCAAGGGTGGTTTTCATTGGTAAGCTTTGAAAACATAGACACAATAGGTTGAGTTTCGGTTGGAAATGGTGTCGCAATGAAAAGGCCTCACACTCTAGAGAATGAGGCCTCCTGTATATTGCAACAACCGACAATTCAACGAAAAATCTATTATCAATTTCCGTATTGTCAATTATCAATTGATCTCTACATTGACCATGTCTTCCCTTCCCCGGCTTGGGACAGAGGAATGCAGGCCTCCCATTTAGTGGGAACAAACTTATGCTGCAGCACCTTTGTTGCCCCCACCTCTGAGGTGAAGTACCCCAATAACGTCAATTCCTTGAAAGTCCAGAAGAATGGTTTTTCGATACCTTCTTCGTCAAAGTCGACACCCTTATATTGCTTGATATCCCTGTCCTTCTGCATGGTAAAAGACAGCTTCTTGTTAGGTTCAAGATAGCCAAACGGATCCCCCATCTTGTCGTCGCATTCTGTCTCAAAAGCCTGAAGTCCTTTCATGAACTTCGTTCGATCTTCCAACGAATAAATGGTGCTTACCATCTCCTCGATGAATTGGGGTACCCCAATGTCCTTGGCGCCCGGAGTGTCTGTCTTGGGTATAATCGTTTCAGCCAATTCCATGACTGTAACAGCCTGCTCTTTGGTAAAGAACCTGGGCATCCAGTTGGGTTCCATGCTTGGCGTACAACCGTTGAGTACCCCAAGTATAGTGGGTGCGCTGAGTGCTCCGCCCATCATGAGGGCGGTCTTTTTAATTGCTTCTCTTCTATCTATTGACATGATCGTTAGAATTAAAGGTTGCCTTTTTTGAGTTCAGAAACTGCGAAATCAGCCGCCCGAGCGGTCAATGCCATATAAGTCAACGATGGATTTTGACAACCTGCTGAGGTCATGGCCGCTCCATCTGTCACGAATACATTTTGTACTTCGTGTACCTGATTCCACTTATTGAGGACAGAAGTCTTTGGATCTCGACCCATTCTTGCTGTACCCATTTCATGTATGCCTAAGCCTGGAGCTCCGATATCATCGTACTTCTTGACGTTTTTCAGACCTGCCACTTCCAACATTTCTGCTGCTGAGTCGGCCATATCCTTTCGCATGGCGAGCTCGTTTTCCTTAAACTCACAATCAATTTTGAAAGTAGGCAGTCCATGCTTATCGAGCTTATCGCTTGTCAGTGTCACCTTGTTTTCGTGGTAGGGTAGGCATTCGCCAAACCCCGTTAGGCCCATTTGCCAATTGCCGGGAGTCACAATGTCTTCTTTGAGCTGTTTACCCACACCGAGTTCGGCCACTGCACTTTTCCAACCGTTACGACTACCACCACCCTGATAGCCAAATCCTCTCAAATAGTCGTCTCTCTGGTCGGTGATGTTTCGGAATCTTGGTATATAGATTCCGTTAGGTCGTCTACCGTGGAAGTACTGATCCTGGAAACCGTCATACTCACCTGATGCACCTACACGGAAGTGGTGATCCATGAGGTTGTGACCAAGCTCCCCGGAGGCATTGCCCATTCCTTCGGGATGTACCTCACTCTTTGAGTTCATCAAGATCCAGGTCGATCCTAAGGCGGAGGCATTAAGAAAGACGATCTTCGAGAAGTACTCAGTGTATTCGCCAGTCTCTGCGTCCATTACACGGACACCTGTAGCTTTCTTAGATTCCTTATCATAAAGCACTTCGGTGACTATACTGTTTGGACGCAACGTCATGTTGCCAGTCGCCACAGCAGCGGGAAGTGTCGAGCTCTGACTGCTGAAATATGCGCCAAAAGGACAACCTCTAATACAGAGGTTGCGGTACTGGCATTTTGAGCGACCATTATGATTTTGCGATAGGTTAGCCGTACGGCCGATGGTCATGATTCTATCGTCAAAGTTAGCAGCGATGCTATCCTTTACATGCTTCTCAAGACAGGTGTAGTCCATAGGAGGAAGCAGCTTGCCATCTGGCAGCTGAGCCAAACCCTCGTTTTGTCCACTTACACCAATGTGCGTCTCTACATAGTCATACCACGGCTCCAGATCTTTGTATCGGATGGGCCAGTCTACCGCAATACCTTCTTTCGCGTTAGCAGCGAAATCCATCTCACTGAGGCGATAGCTCTGACGTCCCCATAACAGTGACCTGCCACCGACATGGTAGCCTCTGATCCAGTCAAAGCGCTTTTCTTCTTCATAAGGGTGTTCTGTATCCTTTACCCACCAGTGCTTGGTCGATGGCTTCATGGTGTAGCCGGTCCGGTTCTGCACGGGGTAGTCTTTCAACTCTTCTGCCGATAGGCGATCCCCGTTGGGGAGCTCCCATGGATTGAGATTGGTAGTAGGGTAGTCCTTGATGTGCTCCACATTTCTACCTCGCTCCAGTACCAGCGTTTTGAGCCCTTTTTCGGTCAACTCCTTTGCAGCCCAACCACCACTAATGCCTGTGCCCACCACAATGGCATCATAAGTGTTCTGCTGCTTTGCTTTCGCATTCAGATTCATACTTCTTCAAAATTTGAGTTTAACTGCCCGGCACTTTTAGGTAGAAAGAGCAGAGCATTGAGACTTTCTCAATAATAGTAGTTCGAAAAAGTAAAATAGGCTTTTTTGAGCAGCTTAAGAAGAGGACAATTGTGAAAAAGGCAAAAATAAAGTCCCTTTCGTCCGAAATGTTTTAAGCAAACGATTTCCAAAGAAAGGGACTACTATGAATCAGATTGATAATTACTTAAACGCCGGGATACCTGTGATCTCGTGACCAAGGATCAATAAATGAATATCATGCGTACCTTCATAGGTCACCACTGACTCAAGGTTCATCATATGCCTCATCATCGGGTATTCGCTGGTGATGCCCATGCCACCGTGGATTTGGCGGGCTTCTCGAGCGATATCGAGGGCTGTAGCCACGCTGTTGCGCTTAGCCAGGGAGATTTGCGCTGTTGTAGCTTTACCCTGATCCATCAGGGTGCCAAGCCGCCAGTTGAGCAGCTGTGCTTTGGTGATCTCACTAAGCATCTCAGAGAGCTTCTTCTGGATCAATTGGAATGATCCAATAGGCTTGTCAAACTGGATTCTCTCCAAGGCATACCGTCGTGCGCTATCATAGCAGTCCATAGCTGCTCCTATGGCTCCCCAGGCAATACCATACCTGGCGCTATCGAGGCATTTCATGGGAGCTCCCAGGCCACTCTTTCCCGGCAAGATATTTTCCTTTGGGACTTTGACATTGTCAAATACTAATTCACCTGTGCAGCTCGCTCTTAGCGACCATTTTCCCTTGGTCTCTGGCGTACTGAAGCCTTCCATGCCACGCTCAACAATCAGACCATGGATTCTGCCTTCTTCATTCTTTGCCCATACTACCGCAATGTCTGCTTTAGGTGAATTTGAGATCCACATCTTTGCACCATTGAGGAGGTAATGATCACCTTCATCGGAGTAGTGCGTGACCATTCCGCTAGGGTTGCTGCCATGATCAGGCTCGGTGAGTCCAAAACAACCTAAAAACTCACCTGAAGCTAGCTTGGGCAAGTATTTTTGCTTCTGCTCCTCACTTCCAAAGGCGTAGATAGGATACATCACGAGCGATCCCTGAACGGATGCTGTGGACCGCATACCACTATCGCCTCGTTCGATCTCTTGCATGATTAGCCCATAAGAGATATAGTCCAATCCACCGCCACCGTATTGCTCAGCCACAGTAGGTCCGAACGCGCCGATTTCACCAAATTTCCTTACCATTTCATAGGGAAAATGATTGTTCTCCGCCCAATCCTCTATGAAGGGTGAAATCTCCTTTTTCACAAAATCCCTTATGGAACTTCTGATCAGTTTATGCTCTTCTGTAAGTAGGTCATCCAGTAGGTAGAAGTCGGGGGATTCGAATAGATCGGTCTTCGTAGATGCCTTTGTCTTAGCACTTTGGGTCAATGTGTCAGTGGACATGTAATGGGTTGTTTTAGTCGTTTAATTGGGTCAAATTTACAATGAATTTCAGTGGTCGCCTATGGATAAATCGAAAATCGAACCCCGAGTATTAGAGTTGTTGGGCAAGCTTGAAAAGAAGTTTGATTCCATGGGGCAAGATTTATCTTCCTACCTCGATGGACTGCTGTACAGTGATTATCTCACCTATTGGGACTATATCCATTTGGATACATTATTAAGTCTTCAAAATCCCAGAACGGGATTTCCTGATGAGAAAATATTCATCATGTATCACCAGATCACTGAGCTATATTTCAACCTCATCATTCATGAAATCAAGCAAATTCAGGATAAAGAAGATCAGGAGAAAGATTGGTTCCTGAAGCGGATCAGACGGGTCAATCGATATTTCAATCACCTGGTAGACTCATTTGATATTATGGTAGATGGTATGGATCAGGAGCAGTTCCTCGCCTTTCGAATGTCCCTCTTGCCAGCCAGTGGATTCCAATCTGTTCAGTATCGGGAGATCGAGATCATGTCGACCGATTTCAGATACCTTACTAAGACACGAAAGGAGTCAGATGGCACTATCCCAGAACTTTTCGAGGATATTTATTGGCGTATGGGAGCCACTGAATTGGCTTCTGGTAAGAAGACCCTGACCTTACGCCAGTTTGAAGCGAAGTACAGCGAACGATTGATCAAGCTAGGGGAGGAGATGAAGCACGTCAACCTCTACAGGCTCTATCGAGATCACTTCGACGAGGACGATGATATCCGCTCGGCGCTCAGAGAGTTTGATGGCCTGGCCAATGTCAATTGGCCTCTTGTTCATTACAAATCGGCGGTTAGATACCTCAATCAAGATCCGATCATCATCTCTGCCACAGGAGGAACGAATTGGCAGAAATATCTCCCACCAAGATTCCAGAAAGTCTCTTTCTATCCTGGGCTGTGGTCAGAAAAAGAAATGGAGGAATGGGGTAAAGGCTGGGTCATAGATACATTGGCTCAAAACCATGCTTGAGGTTGCGCTATCTCTTCGCCATATCGCAACTGTTGTTGCCATTGCTCGCATTCGGGCAGTCGGCCAATTCCTCGGAGAACAGCAGCATTAGAATAAGGAAGTATTTTGACCAGGCGAAGACCCGGGTGATGGAGGAGTACTTTCTAACCGACTCTACCTCGGGAATTATTGACGGCCCCTATCGGCAATATTTCTATGATGGGGGTCTTGCTACAGCTCTGGATTATCAGAATAATCTGCCCCAGGGGAAGGCTTCATATTATTATGAAAATGGCAATCCAAAAATGCTCGGAGCATTTGATCGGGGTGAGAGCACGGGCATTTGGGAGTACTATTTTGAGAGCGGGCAGCTCAACATGAAAGGTGAGTTGATCGCGGACGTTCGTCAGGGGGAGTGGAGTTTCTATTTTGAAAACGGCAACCTGAAAAGCAGAGGTCACTTTATTGATAACCAACGCGACGGGATTTGGAATTTCTTCTATGAGGATGGGAAGCTAAAGGCTCAGGCACTTTATGAAGATGGACAGGGAGTATACAAAGAGTTTTACAGTTCGGGTAGCCTCAAGATGGAGGGGCAAAATGTGCAGGGGAGAAGTGTTGGAGCCTGGAGCTTTTACTATGAGACTGGAGAATTAGAAGCTGAGGGGCTGTTTGAAGATGGCCTGAAAACCGGACTATGGAAATACTATCATAAGAATGGTAACATCCAGGGAGTTGGCTACTACGTGGAGGGCAAGAAGAGCGGTCGCTGGACTTATTATCATGAAGATGGTGTGGTCAGTAGTGAAGGGAATCTGAAGGAAGACATTAAAGATGGCTTTTGGAAGCTGTTTTATGAGTCGGGGAAGGTGAAGGGACAGGTGGAGTATACGGACGGAGAGGGCACTTATGAAGAGTATTATGAGAACGGACGACTGAAACAGAAGGGACAACTCAATCAAGAAGGTAAACAGGGTCTTTGGGAGTACTTCACAGAGAACGGCAAGTTGGAGGGACAGGCCAACTTTACAAATGATGTCGGTGAGTACACAGGCTATTATCCGGGCGGCAGCACAAAGATGACGGGCACCATAGCCAATGACAAGCGCATCGGTGATTGGCAGCTATACAATCCTGATGGAGCTTATGCTGGGACTTATAAGCCGATATATGAAGAGGAAGACCCCATTTTCTACACCGAGGCTACTATCAACAGTCTTAGCAAAGTGACTTATGATAAGCCTGCTTATCGCTTCAAGAATAAAAGCCTGAAGTATTTCCGCAGCAGGATTAATGAATACAGGGGTATCATCTTTAGCCTCGACGCTTCCACGATTCCGGTAGGGAAGCTAGGTATGGGTATCGAGTACTATTTTCAGGAGCGACTCGGCTATGAAGTTCAGGCATATATGATCCGTGATCCGTTTTTTGAGAATCATGGAGATCTTGGCCTAAACGTTTCTGCTGCACAAGGCTGGCAAGGTAAATTTCGGCAAAAACTCTATAGTGATGATGGAGCTTTTGGCATGTTTTACTTCGGGCATGAGGTTGGGTATAGCCAGATCAATCACAGGGCTACAGTGCTGGATTCGGCGTTCACCTTTCCCAGAAGCATTGGCTTGGAGCTCGCCGAGGAGCGGTTTCAATACGGTGTATTCATTGGGAATCGCTGGATGAGAAATGCCGCGGATGCCGGCATTACCATTGACGCCTACATCGGTGTGGGCATTGGCTGGCGATGGTTTGATGACAACTTCACCAATACTCCCGAGTACAATCAGATTTTCGATGACGTAGATCGAGACAAGAACTTCTTCCCCATCCTTTTTGGGATACAGATAGGTATCGTTGGACCCAAGAGTCGAAGCATAGGATTTTAACCTAGCTTTGCGCTCTTTGAGGATAGATACCTTACCACAATGAATAGAGAATACAATTTCAAGCTATCCCCTGAGGTAGCGTTTCAGGAGCATTTGCTAGAGGAGGCGGTGGTCAAAAAGACCAGATCCAAGGCCCCATTTCAGGTCAAACGACGATCTATAGATGCTCGTGGCAACTCTGTAAAAGTCAATATTACAGTCGAAACGTACATTGGAGATCCACCCCCTTTAAGACAAACGACCCTTCAATATCAATCGGTAGCAAACGCACCTTCTGTTATCATCGTTGGTAGTGGTCCTGCAGGACTTTTTGCGGCGCTTCGACTCATCGAACTGGGTGTCAAACCGATTGTACTTGAGCGAGGCAAGGACGTTCGTCAGAGAAGGCGTGATATTGCAGCGATCAATAAAGATCATATTGTCAATCCAGAGTCTAACTATTGCTTTGGTGAAGGTGGGGCCGGTACCTACTCCGATGGCAAACTCTACACACGATCGAAGAAGCGCGGAGACATTCGCAGGGTGCTGGACATTCTGGTAGCGCATGGAGCGACCGAAGAGATACTTATCGACGCACATCCGCATATTGGGACAAATAAGCTACCGCAAATCGTCCAGGCATTGCGCGATCAGATAATCAACGCAGGAGGTGAAGTGCATTTTGAGTCGAAGGTGACAGACCTGATCATCAGATCAGGTAAGATGGAAGGTGTGACCCTCGAGAGCGGAGATCAGGTCAAGGCACATGCTGTGATCCTGGCCACCGGACATTCGGCGAGAGATATATTTACGTTGCTCCATCGAAAGAAGGCCCTGATTGAAGCCAAGCCCTTCGCCCTTGGTGTGAGAGTAGAGCACCCCCAGCAACTCATTGATTCTATCCAATACCATTGTGATGATCGCGGGCCTTATTTGCCAGCATCCGCTTATTCTCTAGCCTATCAGGTCAGACATCAGGGTGTCGAGCGCGGGGTTTTCTCTTTTTGCATGTGTCCGGGAGGCTTCATTGTGCCCTCCGCAACTAGCCCTGGTGAGGTGGTTGTCAACGGGATGAGCCCATCTCGTCGCAACTCACAGTTTGCCAACTCTGGCATAGTGGTGGCCGTAGAGCTGGATGACCTACCGGAATACCGGGAATACGGACCTCTGGCTGCACTGCAGTTTCAGGCCGATATAGAGAAAAAAGCATGTGCAGTAGCCGGAGGAACTCAGGTCGCACCTGCACAGCGATTAATTGACTTTGTAAAAGGTAAAGGATCCTCATCATTGCCCGAGACCTCCTATCAGCCGGGTCTGGTAGCTACGGAGATGAGAGAGGTGCTACCGCCAATGATTGCCGAAAGGCTAAAGGTTGGGTTTAAAGCTTTTGGGAAGAAAATGAAGGGCTACTACACCAATGAAGCTCAGATCGTTGGCGTAGAGAGCCGAACCTCCAGCCCGGTAAAAATTCCGAGAGATAAGGAAACCCTGGAACATATTGAGCTCAAAGGTTTGTTTCCTTGCGGAGAAGGCGCAGGCTATGCCGGAGGAATTGTCTCAGCGGCGATGGACGGTGAGCGATGCGCCGAAAAAGCAGTTGCATTATATATCAATAAATGAATAAGAAAAGCACGGCCGTAATTGGTGCCACGACCAACCCTTCCAGATATGCCTACAGGGCAGCACATATGCTCAAAGACCATGGTCATCCGGTTATTCCGATAGGGATCAAAAAGGGTGAAGTGGCAGGCGAACCTATTCTGGATCTAAGGGAAAAACCGGAAGTAGCAGAGTTGGATACGGTCACGCTCTATCTGGGGCCTCAAAATCAATCTGAGTGGGAGGAATATATCATTAACCTCCAGCCAAAAAGGGTTGTATTCAACCCCGGGACAGAGAACACACCCTTTGCAGATAAGCTTGAAGAGAAGGGTATTGAAGCCATTGAGGCTTGCACTTTGGTGATGCTAAGTGTAGGCACTTATTAAGAACCAATTGAGTTGTATTTATCTCAGAATGGCAAATAGGTCATCCTACCCCTGTTTTCAAGCGTGTCTTCGTGATTGACCGGGTGATAAAACTTCAACGGAGAGTTGCTCATGATCCATTTTTCCCGATTTCTAAATTGATTATTGGATTGGAAGAGTAGAAGTACACTTTTAGTGGAAAATCTTGCTTAGAGGCTTGTTTTTTGACATAGTTGAGCTTTTGAAGGAAAAGGACCTTTCGATCTAGTTGTCCTCTAATCAACCCTGAGTAATCATCGCTGATTATCGTGATTCGCTATATGCTGTTTCATATGCATTATGAATCGCAACTATTGCAATTTAATGATTCTTGTAAGCCAAGAATTTGGTATTTTTACGTGTTTTGATTTGATAATATGGCGGAAGAAAATTCTAACTCGAAAAAAGATTATTCAGCAAGTAATATTCAGGTACTTGAGGGCCTTGAGGCCGTACGCAAGCGACCTGCGATGTACATCGGTGATGTAGGTGTCAAAGGACTTCACCACCTGGTTTGGGAGGTGGTGGATAACTCCATCGATGAGGCACTTGCAGGCTATTGCAACAACATAGATGTTGTGATCCATGAGAACAATGGTATATCGGTAAGTGATGATGGTCGAGGTATCCCTACGGATATGCACGAGAAGGAAAAGCGCTCTGCCCTGGAGGTAGTAATGACCGTACTGCACGCGGGTGGTAAGTTTGATAAGGATACCTACAAAGTCTCAGGTGGACTGCATGGTGTGGGTGTGTCCTGTGTGAACGCGCTATCATCCCTGCTCAGAGCAACTGTGAGAAGAAAAGGCATCATCTATGAGCAGGAATATAATATTGGGGTACCGCAATTTCCGGTAAGGGAGGCTGGTAAAACCGAAGAGACCGGCACTACCATATATTTTGAGCCAGACGCGAGTATTTTCAATACTACGGAGTACAAGTATGAGACTGTAGCTGGTCGATTGAGGGAGTTGTCTTTCCTTAATGCGGGTATCAGAATCACGCTGACCGATCTTCGCGAGCTTGACGAGGACGGCAAGCACAGGAATGATGAGTTCTTCTCACAGGGAGGACTTGTAGAGTTTGTGGAGTACCTCGACTCTACTCGTGAGCAGTTGATCCCAGAGCCTATCTATGTGGAGGGCGAGAAAGGTGGTATACCGGTGCAGGTGGCATTGACCTACAATACCTCATTTAGCGAGAATGTAGTCTCGTATGTTAACAACATTAATACGATAGAAGGCGGTACGCATGTTGCTGGCTTTAGAAGAGCATTGACCAGGACATTGAAGTCTTATGCTGACAAGTCTGGTCAACTGGATAAGGTAAAGATTGATATCGCAGGGGACGACTTTAGGGAAGGTCTCACTGCAATCATCTCTGTCAAAGTCCAGGAGCCACAGTTTGAAGGACAGACCAAGACCAAACTCGGCAACTCCGATGCGATGGGTGCTGTAGACGGCAGTGTGAGTGAAGCACTCAATGAGTATCTGGAGGAGCATCCCAAAGAGGCCAAAATGATAGTCCAGAAGGTGATCCTTGCTGCCCAGGCCCGTCATGCCGCTCGCAAGGCGCGTGAGATGGTTCAGCGCAAGAACGTACTTTCTGGTACAGGACTTCCTGGTAAGCTAGCCGACTGCTCCGACAAAGACCCTTCGGTATGTGAACTCTATCTCGTGGAGGGTGATTCGGCGGGTGGTAGCGCCAAGCAGGGAAGAAACCGCCGCTTTCAGGCCATACTGCCGCTCAGGGGTAAGATCCTGAACGTGGAGAAGGCACAGGAGCATCGCATCTATGACAATGATGAGATCAAGAATATGATTACTGCCATGGGTGTCAGCTTTGGTACGGAGGATGACGACAAGGCGCTCAACATGGAGAAGCTTCGCTATCATAAAATTATCATTATGACGGATGCGGACGTTGACGGTAGTCACATTCGAACGTTGATACTAACCTTCTTCTTTCGCTATATGAGAAGCTTAATTGAAAATGGCTATCTCTTTATTGCATTGCCACCGCTTTACCTACTAAAAAAGGGACGTGACGAACGCTATGCCTGGGATGAAGACGGAAGAGTGGCTATGGTAAGGGACATGGCCAAGAACGGAAATGAAGACTCGGTAGGCGTACAGCGCTATAAAGGATTGGGTGAGATGAATCCGGAGCAGCTGTGGACCACTACCATGGATCCTGATTCCAGAAGTTTGAAGCTGGTGACCATAGAGTCAGCTGCAGAGGCTGACCACCTGTTTAGTATGCTGATGGGGGATGAGGTAGCACCTCGACGTGAATTCATAGAGAAGAACGCCAAATATGCCAAAGTGGATGTTTGATTTATGACGAACTCAAATACCAAACCCGTTCCTGAGAGGAACGGGTTTTTTTATGACCGTTCGATGAGGCCGTGATTGCTGGCAGGCGTTACTGTCACGGCCCAGTTCCATGCTGCTAAAGTCAAAGTCTGGAAGAGTTTGAAAACAACAACAAACGAGAAGAGGACGGAAGACATCAAAGCAGTAATGAGCAACCCAAAGAAGATGAATAGTTTATCTATTAGCATAGAATAATGATAAATAGAAAATACCATAGAGCCATCACAATGATTGTTAACATTTCATTATTGGGATAAATATATTGGCAAATATTGAAATTGTACAATTTTATATAGCCTTGGTTTATAAAATTGACAAAGTCGCGAACGGCAGTTTTCGAGGTGTGAACCACCCGTCAAAGAATGAGCTGCTTGCAATGCAAAATCCATTATTTTGGCTTTTTGAATAGACAATTGCACACTATGAAATACTTACTGATTTGTACCGCAGTGCTATTAGGCACAAGTATGGCTGTCATCGCACAACCTGATCGCTGGCAGCAGCGCGTGGAATATGATATGTCGATTGACTTTGATGTCACGACGAACCGATTTACAGGCGATCAGATCCTGAAGTACTTCAATAATTCCACAGATACACTGGATAAGGTATTCTATCATTTATATTTCAATGCTTTCCAACCTGGAAGTATGATGGATGTGAGGAGCAGATTACTACCAGATCCGAGCCCAAAGATTGGTGACAAGATCCTCTACTATGATGATAAGGAGATTGGGTATCACAACGTGAATGCCTTGACCCAGGATGGAACTGCGCTAAAATATCACGTAGAAGGTACCATTCTGGAAGTGGAACTGGCCAAACCACTGTTGCCAGGTGCAACGACCGTATTCGAAATGGAATTTGATAGTCAGGTACCGCTGCAAACCCGCAGAAATGGTCGGGATAACTCTGAAGGTATCCGTTACTCAATGTCACAGTGGTTTCCCAAAATCGCTGAGTATGATTATCAGGGATGGCATGCACATCCTTATATCGCTCGTGAGTTTTACTCGCCATGGGGTGACTATGAGGTGAAGATTACGATTGACAAGGATTACCTCATTGGCGGTAGCGGCTACTTACAAAACCCCAACGAAATAGGCCATGGCTATGACAAGCCCGGCTCTGGGCCTAAAAAGGGCAAAGACGGTAAATTGACCTGGCACTTCAAAGCTGATAACGTACATGACTTTATGTGGGCAGCCGATCCTGACTATGCGCATGATATTATGAAGGTACCCGGCGGTCCGGATCTTCACTTCTTCTACCAGACTGATACGTTGGTACAAAACTGGAAAGATCTACAGCCCACGATGGTTAAGGCGTTTCAGTACATGAGCGAGACATTTGGCAAGTATCCCTACGACAAATACTCCTTCGTGCAGGGCGGTGATGGAGGCATGGAGTACCCTATGGCCACATTGATCACAGGTCACCGCAGCTTCAGGAGCCTGGTGGGAGTGTCTGTACATGAGGGACTGCATAGCTGGTATCAAATGGTACTCGGCACCAATGAGAGCTACTATGCGTGGATGGATGAAGGCTATACCTCATGGGCTACAAGACTCACGATGCATTATCTATTCGATGAGGAGGATGGCGCAGACTACATCAATCCTATCGAAAGCTCCTATCGAGGCTACTATGCGTTGGTTAACAGCGGGCTGGAAGAGCCACTATCGACACATAGTGATCACTTCGCCACCAACCGTGCTTATGGCACAGGTTCCTATGGCAAGGGCGCTATGTCCGTACATCAGCTGGGCTATATCATCGGCCAGGACCTCATGAAGCAAGGCATGCGTCGCTACTACAATACCTGGAAGTTTAAGCACCCGAATAAAACCGACTTTATCCGAATTATGGAAAAGGAGTCTGGCCTGGAGCTCGACTGGTACTATGACTACTGGATCAATACCACACATACCATCGACTATGGTATCGCCGACGTATCCGAAAATGGCGGTAGTACAGAAGTGACGCTGGAGCGCATAGGAAAGATGCCAATGCCTATCGAACTGGTGGTGACCTATACCGATGACTCTCAGGAGACTTTCTACACGGCTCTGGGATTGATGCGAGGGGAGAAGACTCCCGACAATGACACTAAGTGGACTGTGCTTTCAGACTGGCCTTGGGTTAACCCTGAGTACACGATGGTGATTCCGCGTTCCCTATCGGAAATCAAGTCGATGGAAATCGATCCTACTCAGGCCATGGCCGATGTAGATCGTGGCAACAACGTCTATCCTAATAGCAATCAGTTTAAACTGGTGGGTAAGAAGAAATAAGACTGGACTATTAGTCCTACCGGAAAGGGATGATCAGCAATGGTCATCCCTTTTTTATGCTCATCAGTGGTAAACCATCTTCGTTATGGGAGGCTTACTATGAAAGCTTAAGTCACTGATTACTTAAGCATGTTGCCTGTCAAGAAAAGGGTAATGCCGTCTATGACCAGCTTGACTCCAATGTAGATGCCCAGTATGAAATGGCTTGACTCTGGCCAATTCATATATACCAGGGCCGCTAGTACGATGCTGATGATACCATTTGCCAGCAAAAACATACCCTTCCCGAGAGATAATAGTGAATAGCCGTAGACTGAGGTGACTGTACCATCGACGATCAAGTACAGGATCATGGCAAAAGTGAGGGTCGTCAGCGCCATATCCGGGTTGCCGATAAAACCTGTGCCTGCAAATATCATGGTGAGTCCAAACATGAACTTGAGTACGATAGAGCCCATTGATTTGGCTACTATAGCGAGCGTCATCCTAAAGTGACCACCCAATATCATGCATGCGCCAATGCTAATGGCAGATACTTTTCCGAATCCGTTGGGATAGATGAGCGCTAAAATGCCAATGACGAGAATGACAATACCGAGGGTCTTAAATGATTTTATGGTTTTCTGTAATGCTTCTGTAGCAGTAGGTTGGTTAGCCATATTGGTGTTGGTCTGGGTCGGTAATGGTAGCGATCTCTCAATATATTAAAATAGCAGATATCCGATGCGCTTTGATCTTAGATCACGTCATATTTCCTTGATTTTTCATCGGTGCACGAAACAAATCCACATTCCATCAGATGCCAGCGAACCAGCAAATTAAAGTTGCATCAAGCAAGGCGTAGAGAGGGTGGCTGAGGTCAATCTAATCTACTCGGACGTATCTTCTACCCAGTACAAATAGAATCGGTGGGTCAATGCTAATACAACCGTACCCACGAATAAACCAATGATCCCATGTAGCATCACACCTCCTATGGCACCTAAAAAGATGATGATGGTTGGGGTCTGTAGTCCTTTTGATAATAAGATGGGCTTCAGGAAATTGTCGAGTAGTGAAACAATAATGATGTAAACCGTGAAAATGATAGTATAGGTCGTATTATCCGAAATCGAGAACGCTAAAATGATGGCAGGGATTACTGCTAAGGTCACGGGCAATTGAATAATAGCAGCAAACATGACGATCATGCTAAAAAGCCCTGCTGCGGGTAACCCAATCAATTGAAATCCGATGAAACTTAGTAGTGTCTGAATAATGGCTACCAACAGAATACCCTTGACTACACTTCGAATGGTATCACGAGACATGATCAGTATTCCTTCTCCCTCTTTTCCGACCAATTTATTCGCAAATTTCACTGAAGTAGCATAAGCGCTATCCGCATTGTGCATAAACACCATGGCTATTATTAAAGAAACGATAAACAGTACCAGGGTTCCCATGATCCCTAGGAAACTGCTAATAATACCCTCAGATTTTTCTATGATGAAGTCCTTATGGGCCATTGCATAAGCATTCATGTCTTGAGAAGCATTATGCCAATTCTCATAGATTTTTTCACCCAAAGGCCAGTCTTTTACCTGCTCAGTCGGAGGTGGAATTCTCAGTGCATCGTCTTGGAATTGCTGGACTGCAATAGTGGTGGTTTTTAGTACAGAACTGAATATGGAATAGGAAGGAACCGCCAGTACGGCTACCGCAATGATGGTAAAAAGAATAGTAACCATCTTTTTTCGTTTCTCACCGGCTGCAGCTACCAAACTCTTGAAGAATGGATAGATCGCCACAGCAAGGATCATGGCCCAGGTCAATGCTCCGATAAATGGTGTGACAATAAAAAATGCCCATAAGACAAGTAATGCTAAGACTACAAGTCTTATGACTGCTGTAATGTTGATTGAACTTTTCATTGGTGATGAATTCTGTGGTTAGTTATCATTTTCCCATCCACCTCCTAAAGCCAGGTATAACTTGACGATAGATTGTAAATGCAATTTATAGCTTTCAGATGCAATGAGCTGCGAACTAAATAGTGAGTTTTGTAAGTTGATAAATTCTAAGAAAGAAGTCACTCCTTCGTTATAGCGCACCCAGGACAAGTCTAAAGCTTCTTGAGCCAGTTCTAACTGTTCTCTTCTTATTTCGAATTCATTACGGTAAGTATCAATGGCAATCAGCGCATCTTCTACTTCTTGAAATGCTAGTAAATAGGACTGTTTGTACTCATTAACAAGTTGATTATATCGCTCTTCTTCAAATTCAATATTGTTCTCAATACGCCCTTTATTAAATATGGGGCCAGCGAGGTTTCCGCCCAGAGTACTGAAGAATAGGCTTGGGTTGGTCAATTGAGCTCCTAAATCTAGCGACACAGTGAAGTTTGGATAGAGCTGAGCTTCGGTAGCACCGATAATTGCCAATTGAGCTTTCAACTTTCTTTCTGAAATCAATATTGAAGGTCTGCGTCGGAGCAAATCAACAGGAACGCCCGTGGGGAATTTTGAAGAGAAGACTTGTTTTTGCAAAGGAAGTCCTCTTGGAATTGATTTAGGGGTTGATCCCAATACTGTGCTTAACGCGTTCTCTACTTGCCCTCTTGCCCTAAATAATGCCTGTAAAGTAACCTCAGCTTCCTTCTGAGTAATCTTTACTTGGTTTAAGTCTACTTTGGAAATAAAGCCAGCATCGAATCGCGCTTGGATGATCGCACTGAATTCCAATAACGACCGTATCATGTTTTCAGAAACGATGATCTTGTTATCTATATCTCTCAAGGTAAAATAGATAGTCGCTATTTGTGTAACCAAAGTAGCCCTTACCTGATTACGTGCCATTTCTGTTGCCAAATAGGCTTGTAGGGCTGCTTCATTTTGATTCTTAATTCTCCCCCATACATCTAATGTATAAGACACATTAGCTGCTGCAATAACGCTCTGGGTGGTTGCAGACTCAGCAGTATTTTTAGTGATATCACCCCCCACATTGTAGTTGACACTGGGGTATAGTTGAGACCTGGCAATTTCTAACTGAAGCTCCGATTGTCTTATTAAACTTACCGTATTGAGTAAGGTGAGGTTATTATCAAGCCCCTCTTGTACCAATGATACCAATGTAGAATCATTGAAAATAGTCCACCATGACAGGTTTCCAAAGTTGGTGCTATCGGCAGTAGAACTGAAGCGGTAATTAGCTACTTCTTCTATCTGCGGGGCTACATAGTCCTTCTGTATTTTGCAGGATGATATCAACAAAGTCGCACCGATTATCAGGCAATATTTCAAGTAGGAACTATGCATTGATTGCTCTGGGGTTATTGAAGGTATTGATGACTTTGAATGCAACTACCACATAGATTATCGCTAGCCCAATCTGCACCAGACGTTCCCATACTGTGCCCCCTGCATTATCATCGGAGGTAGATATTACCCCCATAATCACAAAAAAGGTATTGAAGCTGGTTTTAAAGATTGGAGCTATTTTCTTACCAGAATATAGATTAAGCGCAAAATAGAAAGCTATGTTGATGATTACTAGAATGTAAATCAGATAGCTCGGGGTAATCACCAGGATATTATAAACAAGTACTCCGGCTAGTCCACCAATGATGTTGGCAATCAGAATGGCTGCTCCTTTTTTTGATTGGTAGATGAAAGGATCAAAGCTGAGAATAACAATGAATGCTAGCGTCAGAATGGCTATGCTCGCGTTGAAGAAATAAAGCATTGTTATTATTGGAAATACTACCATTAAACCATTGAAAGCCATTCGATCTAAATTGATCTCCTTATTCGTATTTGGTTTTTTCTTATCTACCAATACTTCTTCAAATCGCGTGAATGGAAAGATCAAGTAGGCAATGCGAACCACCACCATCGCAATGATCAAATTGAGCAATAAAGATGAAAGGACAATACTTCCCAAAGCATTGGCCATAAGGCTCACGAAGGGTAGTAAAACAGCCAATATTAAAAACAATAACCGAATGGGTTCAGGGATCATCACAGCCCTGAAAGACCAAAAGATGCATAGTCCCAAAATGGGAAGAATTACAAGTGGGTAATCGATAAGGTGTTTGCCAAATAGGCTGCCAAAATACCCCAGAACAGAAAGGCCCAAAACAGCGATGACTTCAGTTTTTAAGCCTAGTGGCTTTTTTTCTGGTGCTAAGAGCATCAATGCAAAAATGGCCGTGGTATGAGGAATCATGTATCCAAGGGTGGTCGATACAACAAGCGCTAAAGTAACGCCGAACACGCATCGCAGTACGGACGAATGTTCTTTTAAATCCCAGTAAAACGATCTTACACTATCTAACATATGATAAGTAAGAAAGTAATGTGATTCTCGCGCTAGCCAAAGCGTTAAGTAGCCAGTTGTCTTCTGTGTAGACTACTATTTCTGCCTGACTTCCTTGCCGCAGCTTCTCGAGGATTTCTTGATCATCTATTTCTATAATGACAGGGAAGCGTTGTGGATCCCTGAGCCAACCCTGTGCGCTACTAACTGTTGGTAAGCCTCCAGCATTCGTTCTATCAGTGCTCACACCATAGGCGATGCTCTTTACTTTGCCCTGATATACTTCTCCGGGCGCGATATCAAATATCACATCGACCTCATCACCCAGGGATATATTTGAGATGTTGTTTTCCTTTAGATCTGCCTGAATCCAAAGGTCATCATTTGAAATCAGGGTAACCATGGATCGACCTACACCGGCGAAATACCCGACTTCCACATTGAAGCTTTCGATAATTCCGTCTGATGGAGCAATGATGGCAGTATGCGTCAAGTCCCATTGCGCTTTTTCCAGTCTGTTAATTACAGATTTCACGTCCGGGTTGTTAGCATCTGTTGGGCCAAGAGCGGCTAGTTCCTGGTCCAGGTTAGCCTGTGCGGATTTCACTTGTTCGACAGCATCTAAGTAGGATGCTTCAGAGCGGTCTTTATCCGCTTCAGAAAGTGCACCTTCATTTTGGGCGATAACTTTCTGAGTACGTTCCCAATTTTTGGTGGTCCTGTCCAATTTGACCTGTGCTTTGCTCAGTCTTGCGGTTGCAGCTTTTATAGAAGACAAACCTGCGCTAATGGATTGGGAGACTTTTTCAAGGTCGCTTTCTGCCATTGCGATAGCAATCTCGTATGGTTTTGGATCTATCAGGAATAATGTGTCTCCTTTTCGCACAGCCGAATGTAAGCTTACATTGACCTGAGTTACATATCCATTGACCATAGGGTCAACAGATAGTAGGAGTCCTTTTACTCTTGCCTGATCTGTGTTAGGCGTGATTCTATCAGCAGCGATATACCACACGAATAGCAGAAAAGTTATCAGCAGCGTCAGTAGACTGAGCTTCTTTACGGCATTTCCTTTTTTCTTATTTGCCTTTGCCATTATGCCGCATTTATTTTTCTATGGATATTCTGAATTAGAGAGTACATCATTGCAGTTGACCAACCGATCAACATGATACCGTTGATAGCCTCTAAGCCAGACAGCAAGCGCCAATCTGAGTTCAATGAAATATCCCCGTAACCAAGCGTAGTAAAAGTTACCAATGAGAAGTAAACCGATTCTGAAAAGCTGGAAAACTGACTCGAAGTTTCAGGAATAGCATAATAGCAACCCGCCCAAACCAACGAGTGGAGTGTATGAATTAGGGTAAATAGCATAATTGATATCAGTAAAACTTTTAGAATTCCACTATTCGTAATGTCATTTTTATTTCTAGCTGTCGATACTACTTTTCTAAGCCAGAATATATTTCCGAGCCCCTGGATGAATAAATTGACGGCAATAATAGCAGTGCCAATGAATATTATCTTTAGAATCATAATTGCAATACTGTGAATTTAAATCGACTTTGCCATTTATGTTTACCTAATGGGTCATGGAAGGAATCCCAAAGAAAACGAAGGAGAGTTTATAGGAACGCTTCAGGGTTCAATTTTTTTTGGAATTTTAATCTAGCAAATTCCCTGATACTTGCATCGATTGATGCATTAGCGAAGGTTTTCGGCTTGGAGTAGTTGAGAAATTGGAGGAGGATTGAGTTGGGGTACCATCAGTGCTCCTCTTCTTTACGCCAATGATTTGTAGATTTTTGTAACGACCCCTTCCGCAACCAAAATAGCAGCAACTACTACTATGAAAGCGATCACTCCGTGGAATGGGCCTAAAAACAAAACGTGATCTCCGAAAGCCTGATTAATCGCTTCTAAAATAATTAGCTTGGAAAAAAACAAGATTGCCCAAGCAGATAGAAAGCGCATTACTTTAGGAAGTGTTCCCTGTTTTTTATTGAAGTATGCGGCTACTTTGTGTTCAAAAATCAACGTTAGCTTCAGCAGAACCTGAAGTAAGAAAGCCGCAATTAAAGCAATGCTGAAAGAGTCAATGACTACATATTCCCACAATTCATTGAACAGCCCGAGCACCATTAAATCCACTAGTACGGCGAGAATCAGTTTTACAAAAAGAAGTTGGTGATTCGATATCGGATCCGCTACTTGTTTTTTTATGAGTCTTTCTGCCATTTTTCTTTATCGAGTATCATCAATACTATTTTGAAGGATTTGTGTCTTTAGCCTGCTTCAAATTAATTATCCCAGGCTTTGCATTACCCACAAGAATTCTGCTAGGAAAGGTACAATAAAATGATCTAATCCCATTGGAGCATCTTTCCTCCAATTGCGACCCTTAAAGTAAAAATAATGGTGGTGGTTTTAGCCATTTCAATAATATCGTCGGTTTTGAAGCTTTGTTTAATATGGATAAAATGATCATTGGGAATCGCCAGCAACCAATCCTCGGTCAGGGAAATGTACTGGGAGATATAATCAAATAGCAGATTTTGCATTGTCCTGATCTGTGGTTGAATTACAATTCTTTACTACTACTTTCACACCTATTCAATCCGCGTGATACGCACCTTTTTCTTCTTAAGTCGGGTGTTGTTCAGCTGTGCGATAAGCTGGTCGGACTTGGCACGGGGTACTGAGACGAAAGCACAGTCTTGCTTCAACTCAATCACTCCGAGCTCCTCTTTTGTCAATTGACCCTGCTTGAAGAACAGCCCCGCAATGTCGCCTTTGGATATCTTGTCCTTCCTCCCGCCTGATACGAAAAGGGTGTCCCAGTCGCTCGATAATACTTCCTTTTTTGGCGCTAGCGCAATGGGTGCCTCCACATTGATGAATTCAGGAAGTCTTTGATCCTTGCTGTAGAGCACATAGGCCGTTCCTTCGCTGTGCATCCTTGCACTCCTTCCATTGCGATGGGTGAATTCGGCTTCAGTATGGGGAAGCTCGTAATGAATGATGAAATTCATTTTGGGTACGTCGATCCCTCTGGCCGCCAGATCTGTAGCAACTAACAGGTTGTAGCTGCCGTTCCTGAATTTGATGAGGGCACGCTCGCGCTCGATCTGCTCCAACCCGCCGTGGAAGCAGCCATGATCGATGTGCTGCTTGCTAAGCGCATCACTCACTTCCTGGATGCTGTCCTTGAAGTTGCAAAAAATAATGCCATTCCTTTTTCCTATATGCCGGAGCAGTTCGATGAGCGTTGGGCGCCTGTCTTTGTCCGGTGAGACCACCGACTTAAGCTGTAGCTGTGAGGTAGATTCCGATAGGAAGTTGAGCCGCGTAGGATTGCTCAGGCGCACGAAGGAAGGGATCGCTACATGCTGAGTGGCAGAGGTCAGCACCTTCTTTTTGACATCACGCAGCGCGCTGACGATTTCCTTCATTTCTTCGGTGAAGCCCACCTCCAGGGATTTGTCAAACTCATCAAGGACGAGGGTCTTGATATATCGGGTCTCGATATTGTCACGTCTGATATGATCCGCCACCCGTCCGGGCGTACCGATAAGTAAGGCAGGCGGGTGCTTGAGCTCAAGCTTGTCTTTCGAGCCGGACCGGCCGCCATAAACGGCCGTGGCTTTGTAGCCGCTTCCCATTTCGCGAAAGACCTGCTCTATCTGGATGGCCAGCTCGCGTGAGGGTACGAGCACCATGGCCTGCACGGCTTGTAGCTCAGGATCCAGCTTCTCAATGATGGGCAGTAAAAAGGCCAGCGTCTTGCCAGTACCGGTAGGAGAGAGCAGTACGACCTCATCGCCGGTGCTGATGGCTGCATGTGCACGCTCCTGCATTGCATTCAAGGCCTTGATCCCCAGCTTAGCGAGAATGGCTGCTTTGTTCTTTCCTATCATCGGACAAAGGTAGATAGGATGGTCTGACTATCGGAATTATTGGGACAGGTATAGGGAATTTATCGAATAGGCTTGAGCCCTGTTTTGGCTTCTTGAAAGTCCGTGAATGGCACTGCGTGCGCTCCACTGGCTAATAGCAGCCAAATAGTGAAGTCTGCCAGTGCTTCCAAAGTATTGAGGAGAGTGCGTTCATAAGATAAAAACTCCTATGAACTGAGGTTTGTAGAAATCAGATCGGTTTCATCAGCGGCAAATTCACGGTCGAGTTCTAACAAAACTGGCTAAATGCTCAGTTCGCATATGCGTACATATCCAATGCTAGATGTTGCTTTAGCCGTTCTTATAATTTCTTCCCTCGTACCAAATTGGTTTGTTTGAATCAGATCCAAAGTATCCCCAGTCTTCAAGGGTTTCTATAAAGTATTCTCGATTGTAGTTGGAATAGATTTCAGCATTAACAGCTGAAATATAATATTGCTTGTGTTTGGGCATAGGGAAGTCCAGAAAGAGTTCATGTCTTGCAACAATAGTTCCTCTCTTTCTTCCAAAGTTCTTGACAAAAACTGGATAATTAACTTTTCCTTCTTCAGTATTCAAAACAAAGTTCGTCTCGATCTCAATTCCCAGATCTTCTGAAGCCGACTGCCAAGCTTCGATGAGTTTCTGATCTGATGAGTTCATGACTGTTCGGATTGGTAATATGTGTTTTGAAGACGCGACAACTAACGATTAATGTAAAATGAATTTTACATAGTGTTGTGCTTAGTATTTATTTTAAATCTTTTGTTTTCAATTAAACGAATAAGATTTTCTTTCCACCCAAAATCGTCACCTTTATTCGCCAGTAAAGTGTTAATCGAACTAATCACTTTTTCAGATGCCTCTTCAGAACCTTCCGGTCCTCTTGCACTATGATGTTCAGCCATTCCCATAGGGGAATAATTGACTTTAAATCCATTGTTTAGAATCTCATTTGCTTTCAACTCAAATTCGTTATCAATAATTGAGAGGACTGAAAGAATTTGTGGACTAATCCAAGAGCCTTTTTCTAATCTAATCCATAATTCAGGGATTAACTCATTTTGCTCTTTTGGCGTTAGTTTGAAAGATGCCATAATCGCAACTAAGTGAGGTCTCCAATCTTCGTTATCTAAAAGCTTGTGAATTCCTTCGATAATTAGCTGTCGGTCATTCCCATCGCAAATTATGTCGAGTCTTTCTAAACTCTTATTGAGATTCCATTCAGAAGGTTCATTATTGTCATTATGAAGCCCCATTAAAGGCAAGTGATTTGGATATCCATTCCAAAAATCCTTAAATATTCCAAAATCTAATTCACTCATCTGATTTTATTAAGAACAACAACCAGCTATGATGAGTGGGGGATTAGAAAACACTAACCTCTCCAGCTCCTCAAAGCCACGCCTTGATTTAAAATTATTAATTGTGGCGGACTTTCCAATCCCTACGAAAATATCCTGACAGATAAAACCCCATTCATTCATTCATCAGCGTTTGTTAGGCAGCTTAATTTCTAATGGTTAGTTTGCTCGAATCAACAATCTTCATAAGAATTTCTTTATCCATCGGGTTGTTATAATTGATGTTGAGTGTTAATGTCCGAGAATTACTAAACAGCCGTTCAAAAACTATCTGGGTTAGTATTACTTTACTTCGATCAGGAGTATAAAGTTTGGTTGTCATACTGCTGAATCCGAGACCATCGATATTATAAGTGCCAAATTCGCTATCGAATTCGATCCCTTGATTTTTGTAGGTCTCTAAAATTGTTTCGTTAAGCATCTTTTGATTTTCTTCAAATGGACCATCAATCTCAGAATCATAGGGTTGAGAGTTTGAGCTAAAAGAGTTGAACCTATCTTTCAACAACCAAATGAGATTCTGGTGATTATATTCAATTTCCTCTCCAATAGTTTCTTCAAGCGAGCCTTCTACTCGTCCTTCATAAGCCGCTATTTCTGTATCAGAAAGAATTCTTAAATAGTCAGGATAATCGACCGACCATCCCATTTGATCGTCTTTGAAAGTTCTGAATTCTGTTTTCTTCGATTGGCCATTGCAACCATTTATGACGATAAATATAATTGCTGATAATTGAATTACTTTCATATATGCTGATTGTCCGTTCTGATGTGCTGCCTAACATTAATATATCGCGCATTAGTACGCTATATCCGCATTACAGTTTTATCCCAAAACACTGATTTCAAGCTTCTGATTCCTCAAGGCTAGCCTTCCTGAGACTTCTCTCAGATTCACCGGTAATGGCCTCTGTCACGTTTACGATGTGATCTCCGACTTTCTCCAGCGACTGAAAAAGATCTTTGTAGAGGGCACCAATCTTAATGTCATAATTTTTGGCTTCCATTTGTTCCAGGAGCTCCTTTTTTAGCTTGTTTCTTGTGGTATTGATTTCTTGTTCTGCGAATAATGCCTTATCAAAACTTACAGTGGAATACTCCTGATCGAGGTTTTCATTCATAATTTTGATGGCATCTTCCACGAGGATCAGCATTTTTTCCAGATTAGCTCTTTGTCGTTTGGAAAATGTCGTATCATCTTTTTTCCTTGCTTCAATGTCTTTTGACATTTGGAAAAACACGTCACCCACTCGTTCTAAATCATTGATGATACTCAGGATACTCACTAACCTTGAGGAAGTTTTATGACTGAGACTGCCATCAGCTACTTTGCTGAGATAGTTTGATATTTCCGTTTCGAGTTGATCGGTGATCTCCTCGTACTCTCTCATTTTTTTGTGAAGCTTTTTGATCTTCTTGGGCTTGGTTTCATCAAGAAGTTCACAGAAAAGCTTCATCATTCTCTTTACGGTTTTCCCGAAAAGGGCCGTTTCTTTTTGCGCTTCTTCCAGTGAGAGTTCAGCAGTACTCATCAGCCCTGTACCTATAAACTCCAGATTGAACTCTTCATCATCCCCATGCGATTTGACGGTAGAGATGGCGACTTTACCGATGAAAGGAACAAACCAGATGAGTAAGAAAGTGTTCACCACATTAAACAAAGTGTGAAATATCGATAGCCCAAAAGGGATAGCTGTAGGATCAGCCAGCGGGCCAGCACTACCGCTACTCACCATGTAGGAATCTATGAGACCCACTACCGGGTGAATGAGAAGAATGATCCAAACCACACCAAAAATGTTGAATATAAAGTGAGCAAATGCAGCGCGCTTAGCGTGAACATTACCTACAATGGCCGCAAGGTTAGCAGTTATGGTAGTTCCGATATTTTCGCCCAATACCATGGCAGCTGCAAGTTCAAATGGAACCCATCCATTATTTGCCATGACCAGCGTCAGCGCCATGGCCGCACTTGAGGACTGGACCGCTACCGTCAATGTCGTACCAATTAGCACAAAAAGAAGGATTGACATGAAGCCCATGTCTGTGTAGTTCCCCAGAAATTCCAATATTTCCGGATTGGACTTTAGATCAGGAACGGCATCTTTCAGAAAAGCCAGTCCCATGAACAATAGCGCAAAACCTATAAAGACTTCACCCCAGGATTTTAATTTGTCTCTGCTAAAAAAGAGCAGTGGAAATGCCAGAGCAATGATGGGAAGTGCGTAGCTCGAAATCTTGACCTTGAACCCGACTATGGAGATGAGCCATGCGGTGATGGTCGTACCTATGTTAGCCCCCATGATCACACCGATAGATTCCATCAACGACAAAAGTCCGGCATTAACAAAGCTGACTACCAGCACTGTAGTCGCCGAGGAGGATTGAACTAAGCCAGTGATCAAAAATCCCGTTAAGACTGCCTTGAACCGATTAGAGGTCATTGATGACAGAATTCGTCTCATTTCTGAGCCGGCTACTTTCTGTATCGATTCGCTCATAACCTTCATCCCGTAGATGAAAAAAGCCAATGATCCGAGGAGATTGAGGACTTCAAGCAATCCGAATGTCATGATGTTCTTAGGTTATTTGGTGGCGCAAAGTTCGGTGCAAATTAAACAGAGTAGATTAAGTGTGCATTACTAAATTGATAACCTTGGGTTATTAAATTGGTAACACTAGCTTAACATTGAAGAATTGACCATCAAAATTTGAAGGCCCAAAGCGATTTTTCATACACCGAAATCAAGAATGACACGCAGTTCTATATGATAAGATTTCAGGTAGAGGTGGCCATATAGGCAATGTTAGTTCTTACGCTGTGAGTGTCACATTAGTATCAAGGAGCTGCTCAATCTGATAGAAAACTTTTTGAGACATAGCTGTGCTCCAAATGGAATGGCAGAGTAGGATGAGGTGTAGTCACGCGCATGCTTTCAGCTAAGGCATTGCGGAGTTCTTAACGATAGAAACTCATGTAGTATTACTTGCATGCGAAGGTAGCAGAATAATATTTCGCCACTCAAAACAGAGGTCAAATGCCCAAACAGTTATTGTCTCTGTAAAGAATGGTGGTTTGGGCTGAATGGAGTTTAGTGGGTTTGATTCCCTTGATTGTGAGTTCTTTAAAGCCTTTGTTGAGGTAGTGGTCTATGGCTGGCTGGTACTGTTCCCGGTGGCTATCATCAATGATGACCACCCCCTGATCGGATAAGTAGTCCGAGGCGTGCATGGCTGATGCTACCCTTTGACGACCATCTATTATGATTATATCACAAGATTTAGGCTCCATATATTTTTCGATAGCCTTGTGATAGTTTTCATTGAGTTCTTCAAGATGTATGCATGTATTTGGATATGCACTGGCCAGCTGCCCACACACTTGCTCGTACCAGCTTTTATTTGTCTCTACCGAGATGATGCGATGCGTGTGCCTGGAGAAAAAGAGGGTAGAGGCACCAGAGCCATATTCAAAGACTACTTGCGCTTTATTTAGCCTCGGCTGGAGAAATTCGAGGAAGGAATAATTCATCCAGGGTATATGGTTTCCATCCCTATCGGTCAATGAGTTGCTGAGTGTCGATTGGACAAACCCGGATTCTACCAGGTAGGAATCAGTGAGTGTGACCAACTGGTAACCGAGGCGCAGGCGCTGAAAATATGCTCTTGTTGATTTAAATGTCAATACATTCAGCAGAGCGTAGACTTTCTTTTTGAAGTATCTGAAAGGAGCTTTTTGATTAAGTCTATGATTTAAATCCATTTATAGGCGGTCATGTGCTATCAACGCGACGAATGTAATATTTAATTGCCGTTCTGAAATTCGTAAAATGCACGTATTTTCTATTTTCCATCCATAGTACTATTTCATCTTGACCAGCCTGGAGTCCTCGAGGCACATAAGGCCTTACATTATCATATTCTGAATTGGAAGTGACTGGTTCAGTTGCCCAACTCTCACCAGCGTCATGTGTTTCCCACCGTTCTATTTCAAATACTCCATTGACTCGCCTCGATAGGTATATTACATTGGCCTTCGCAGGATGAATGCTCATATTGCCAAAATAATGGGGTTCCTGCTCTTTTTGACCTGCTTTGGTTTGAGGAAACCAACTTCCAGCGTCGCAGATCTTTCTATTGATCCACCCCTCTTTGGTGTACCTCCCATACCAGTATTGATGGTTGTTAGTATTCGGGCTTTTGGTATACAACACCACAGGATGACCCAGTTCGCATGCGCTCACATCTGCTATCCATGCCCGGCCTTCTGACTCAGTTGCTCTATAGATGACAGTAGCTACTTCCGGGTCTATTGGTAGATTGTTTAAATCACAAATGTGACTGCCGTCAGCGCGATAGAAACTCTCATTTTCAAATCGCATATAATACACAGAGTTAGTAGGGCAGTTGCGGGGATGATCATCCGTGAAAATGATGTGAATACCAGCCTGGCCGTCTGAGAAATACTTACAATAGGGTCTGGTTTCTCTCCTAAATGGATTTTTGGCAATAAAGACTTTGCTTTTGGACCAGGTAGCACCGTCATCAGCAGACCACATCACGTTAGGTTTATAGCCTGTCCATCGACCAAAGCAGTATAGCCTTTCTTCCTGTTGTAAGTAGTAAGGGTTGGCATAAGTGATGGTACTATGAGGATATGTTGACAGTTGTTCGTCACTGAAGGGGAAGATCAGTTTTGGCTCGCTAGCGCGAAAATGTTTATTGCTACCCTCAATAATATTGACAAATAGGTATTTTTTGCTATGCCGGGTATACATGGCGTGTATAGTCCCATTACCTGTGATCACAAATGCTGGGTTGTTGTGATCATCCCTCTCTAGCCTTTTGTAAAGAGTGGTACGCAGAACAGTGCCCTCAGCTAAGTCAAACCGGGCAGCTTCAACAGTGCCGTTTGATTTGACCCAGCCTGCATAGATCATATTATCTAAGATGATAGCGCGAGGATCCGAAAACCAAGACCATGCACCATCTGTGGTTAGCTCATTGGGTTGCAAGCCGCGAAGGTTGTGGAGAGCATTCACAATCGAGATTAAGAACAACCTCAAGCCTCTCACTACCATAAGTAATCGATATGGGACTTTTTGACTGATCGGGGTTACAGCTTTGTATTTGGAAGTATTCGCTCCTCCAATGCTCGCCAGGTCGATTTTTCAGGCTGACCATGGATGTTCCAGCCATTGAAAACAACGAGCAAATCATAGGCTGGTGCTACCATTACAAACTGCCCGCCATACCCATTGCCAGCGAAGACCTCTGCTCGTCCGTCTTGATGCTTAGGTACCCACCACTGATAGCCGTATCCTACTTTCTCAGAAACATTGACGATAGGTTCGGTAGATGCTGTCACCCATGCCTCGGAGATGATCTGTTTACTTTCCCACATGCCCTTTTTAAGCATAAGATAGCCGACTTTAGCCAAGTCATGAGTGGACAAGTAAAGGCCACCTTCTGTGTCGATTTCACCGATAGGGGTCTTCTTCCAGTAGTAATCTGTTATTCCTATAGGGCCGAATAGCTTTTCCTCTGCCCACTTGTCGATGCGCTTGCCCGTAGCTTCACGGACAATCTTACCTAGCAAAACACTGACGCCACTGTTGTACTCAAAAGTGGTTCCCGGTAGGGTGTCCATCTTTCTGGTAAGGACATAGTCGATCCAGTCGTCGGTTAACTCCATGACGATACAGTCGTTGTTTGCCTCGTCGTAGTTTTCCTCGTCCCACGCTATGCCAGATCTCATGGTCAGCAGATCGTGCAGCGTGATCGCGCTTTTGCGCTCATCAGACCAGTCCACGTCATAGGCAGAAAAGTACGGCGCAATAGAGGAATCCAGACTGCTGATGAGATCTTTATCTACCGCAATGCCCACGAGCATGGAGGTCACGCTTTTGGTGACCGACTGCAGCGAATGTAGCTGCGTGCCATTGTAGAAAGGATGCCATGCCGGGTAGTCATAATTGTATTGAAAATCGGTGGTATCGTACTGCTGCGCTATCGTCGCATAGTCCTGATCATAATGCTGATCAAAAACCAGCTTGTCATTTCTGATTACCAGGAAATGATCAATCAGACCGTAGCTGCCTTTAGTGATGTCTTGATGGATGGCCTCCAGTTCTGCAGGGTCAATCCCTTCCGCTTCGGGTGTAGAGGTATCCCAATAGAGCGTCGGCTGCCGGACTTCCTGCTTGGCGGGCTGGGAGCAAGCGATGAGTAAGCTGACAAGTAGTAACAGGAGCACTATGGGGCGATAGTGTGTAGATTTCATCAAGTTGGTTTTTATGTTCGACAATATAGGAATTTAAGCGACTCCTTTCGCATTTCCCCAGGTGGCTATATCACCTACCGGAATGGAGTAAATACGTGTTTTCTGCTGACCCCATGTTCCGCATTTAAAATGACCTATCGTAGGAGCCTCTAAACCAAATGAATATGAAAGCCGGGTACGTACTATTGATCGTCGACCGGTTCATGTTTTGGCATTAGCTCGTAACCGTGCTGTTGTTGAGGCAGTCCTAAGGAGTCATTATCTAAACTGCTTGGGCATCAGGCTCTTGCTTGCATTTTTTGCGATCTCCAGGATTCTCTTTTGTCTGGTCTCTGACCTTTTAGCAAAAACGACCCAGTGCAACAAGATCTTTTTAGCGGACTTACTCAGACCATCAAAATACGCCATCGAGCCTTTATGATTTAGCAGTTCGTCTTTCAAATCCTCTGGAATGACGAGTGCTTCGACTCCATCCAACAGGCTCCAGGAGCCATTCTGCTTAGCAGTTTCTATGCTGTCAAAACCCGCTTTGGTCATTTGGTTGTTTTGGATGAGTGCGTCAACTTTCTCTTTGTTGATTTTCGACCACATGCTATTTGGTTTTCTTCTACTGAAGTATTGCATGTACCGTTCTTCGTCAATGGTCTTTTTGGTGCTATCTATCCAGCCAAAGCACAATGCTTCGTCAACTGCATCACTCCAACTAAGAGAAGGAACTTTTGAGGATGACTTAAAGTAGACAAGCCAAACCGACTGTTTTGACTGATGGTTTCTTTCCAGCCATTTTCGCCAATCACTTCGGCTTTTGGGACAATATGTTTCTATGCGTTTCTCCTTAGACATACGTCAACCAGCTATTATCCAGAGGTTGGTCTCTTCAAATATCACTAAAAATCATCCATGATCAACAGCCATGAGAGTTGTTGCTGCGCTCATAGATTTTGAGCAACCGTTAGCGGTGCTATTGGAGTTCTTTCAGCCTGTTGATGGCGTTTTGATTGTTCGGGTTGAGCTGTAGGGATTTCTCAAAACTTTCGATAGCCTTCTCCTTGTCTCCCAAGTATAAGTATCCTTCCGCGAGACTATCCCAGAGGTTAGCCGATTGAGGATAGAGCGTTGTAGCAAAGCGAAAAACATTGATCCCCATTTGGGATTTTTGAGGATGGAAGACCAGTTGCAGCCCCAGGTTATTCAGATTTCCTTCCGGTATTTCCAGTTTTGAATGTTCGACAAGCAGGGAATCATAAAGGGCCTTAAGATTTACATAATCCTGCTCAACTGCCAGATGGTTAAAATCCTGAAAGGTGAATTTTCGCTTGGCTGCAGGTTTTGTTTCTTTTGAAATTAGGCCGGGCTGGCCAGTATTTTCAGCAGGTTCACGATTAAGAAATTTCAATCCTGTTTCATCTTTTTTGAGGTAAGCATCCAGAAAATTGAGCGTGTAGACAGACAGCCATCGATAAGACTCCATGATCTCCGCATCACCTTTGTCCTGACTTGAATACCGAGGTTGGAATAACACGCCCAGGGTGCTAAAGTAGGAATGCGTGAGATGGTGAAACTGATAATGGTAGGCATCACTGTATTTCAAACTATCGAAGAACTGAAACTCTGTGTTGAGGCGAGCATCAATATCATCTTCGGCCAAAACTTCGGCTGGGATTTCTTTTTGTGAGAAATGAACAAAAGGCACGTTTACATTCTCAATTTTGTGAAACGGCGATTTCTTTAAAGTCTCGTACTGGTATTTGATGCTACCGTCAAGACTTACTACTGCTTTGATCCGAGGGTCTCGCATCTGGGTTAAGACATTGGATAAGCCTCCGAAACTGAAGCCCATGGTCGCAATTTTGCTCTGGTCAGCGTAAGGCAATTGTTGGCTTGCTGCTATCAGAAATTCAATGTCTCGCGCTTGAGTTTCCATGTCTTTTTCAGTTCCTCCTTCAAAAAAACGGTTAACTGATCCACGACTAGGGCTGGCAAGCACCACGTAACCATAGCTTGCCAAATACTCACATAGAGCAAAATTTTCGATCGATGAAGCCTGATAGCTGGGCGCATAAATGATGACCGGGTATTTCCCAGCCGCAGGCTCAATGTCGGGAAAAGCAGATGCCGACTCTTGTAAATGGGCTTGATTTGATGGGGTGTTCGGGTAGTAAAACCAATTTAGTATCTGTTCGTCCGGCAGGTGCTCCCATTCTTCTTCTTCCTTCAGTATTCTCATGTAATCGAGAACTTTCAAGGGCCTGGTATCCGATGTATTATCATCTGATGGATACCAAATACTTATTGGTATCGGTCTTGGCATATACTCGTTGGTCCAGTCGAAGATTCGATTGTAGGTTCTGGAACTGTCAGTGGCCAAGTAATGGCTAAAGCCTACCTTGTAGCTTCCGGGAGTCAATGCTAATTGCTCGATCGAAACCTGAGCAGCGCTAAAGTTGAATTGGAGAAATAGTATAAGAAGAAGGAAGGGGGCTCTCATTTTCATGTCTAAAGACAGACCTCATTGAAAAAGTTTTCCACAGAAATCACTGATGCCAGGCCATGTACGACCAGATAATGCACGTGCCTCTGGGCTTTGTTTATTTCTTCTAAGCTAGCGGATTTGCAATGCAGTTTCAAATGACGCAATAGATGCATGTGGCATAGCTACGTTCGTTGGACCCTGCTTCAGTGATGAGGTTCTTCTTCTTAAAGCATACCCTATCGGGTGTAAATTTGCTGCGCGAATGGTTTTATACCTTAAAGGGTATGATTAGATTTATATCTAAATTATTATACCCGATGTAGTATAATATCTAAAAAAAACGTAGATTTACAACCAAAAGGGTATATGCGACAATGAAAACATCATTAGCACAGTTTGTCAAAGAGAAAAGAAAGCAAACAAAGATGAATCAGGAAGACCTGTCATTTGCGGCTGGAGTTGGTTTAAGGTTTGTTAGAGAACTCGAGCAAGGAAAGCCAACCTTGAAAATGGATAAGGTCAATCAAGTATTAAATCTCTTTGGGTATGAATTAGGGCCAACAGAAGTTAACCGAGATGAGGAAAGCAAGGGTACTTTATCAAGATGAGTGGGCCGGGACATTAACCGAGGATGAGGAAGGATATCATTTTCAATATGAATATGAATATTTCGCAAATCAGGGTGAGTTCATAAGTTTAACACTGCCACTACAAAAAGCGCCCTATCATTCAAATATCTTGTTTCCATTTTTTGATGGTCTTATTCCAGAGGGTTGGATTTTGGATCTCGTTGAAAAA
Organism: Cyclobacteriaceae bacterium; assembly: GCA_965229505.1. Lineage (GTDB taxonomy): Bacteria > Bacteroidota > Bacteroidia > Cytophagales > Cyclobacteriaceae > UBA6059. The sequence continues at coordinate 739,765 of OZ245881.1, read as the reverse complement.
AATTGGAAAGTCAATGAAAAAGATAGAATGGGGATTCTCCTAGTTGCATGCAAAGACTGCATAGGCGCTGTATCAATTGAGCCATTAGCATGAAATGTCTATACTGCTATAAAAACTCAGAAAGCGATTTTCACCCGATGTGTAGCAAGAAAATATTCGGAGTTACGGAACCCCCAAAAATGTCCTATACTGAGCAAGAGCTTCTTAATCTTGCTGAACAAATGATTAAGGGGAAAACAACAGTGACGGGTGTTCAACCGAAATTGTCCCTGGACATTGAAAAACCCGATAATGCGTCTGGGAAATTGACAATAGTGGGCTTGTGGGGACAATTTATTCTAAAGCCTCAGTCACCAATGTGGGATGAGTTGCCACAAATAGAAGATCTGACAATGCACCTTGCGCAACTATCGAGAATTAGAACAGCCGAGCATTCTTTGATCCGATTAGATTCGGGACAATTAGCCTATATAACCAAAAGAATGGATCGAAAGGAGGGAGCAAAAAAGCATATGGAGGACATGTGTCAACTGTTGGGAAGACTAACCGAGGACAAGTATAAGTCATCGCATGAGCAGATAGCCAAGGAGATAAAGCGAAGTAGCATAAACCCAGGGCTTGATTTGGTGAGGTTTTATGAGCTGACACTGTTCAGTTTCCTAACGGGAAATGCCGACATGCACTTAAAAAACTTCTCATTGCTAAAGAACGACCATGGTCAATATGAACTGGCTCCTGCCTACGATTTAGTTTCATCAGCCTTAGTAGTGGAAGGGGACGATGAAGAGCTTGCTTTGACATTATGTGGTAAAAAGAAGAGACTAGGAAAGTCAGATTTTTTGAGAGCTATGACTACTTCCGGATTACCGAATAAAGCAGCAGAAAACATTATGAACAAGTATTTAAAACTTCAAAATTCATGGTTGGAATTTGTTAATCAGTCTTTCTTATCAAAAGAAATGAGAGAAAAGTATTGCCAATTGATAGAAAGCAAACACAATCAACTTCTCAGCTAGCCTATTGATTTTAGTTGTGCGTTGTGCTCAGTTTTTTATTCTTCAGCCTTTGTTTAAATTAAATAGGTTTGACTTTAATAATTAGTTCCATGAAACAATTGTCCTTGTGCTTTGCAGTAGCCATTACAATAATCTCATGTAATCCATCAAAAAATGTCAGGCCGAATGTTTTACTGATAGTTGCAGATGATCTCGCATTTACAGATATAGGTGTATTTGGTGGAGAAATCGAAACTCCCAATTTGGACGCCTTGGCGGCATCAGGTGTCAGACTAACTCAATTCTATGTCGCTCCAACTTGCTCCCCAACGCGTTCGATGTTACTATCAGGAACCGATAATCATCTAGCTGGTCTTGGAAATATGGCTGAAGAACTTCGAGAGAATCAGCAGGCGAATCCAGGTTATGAAGGATTTTTAAATTTCAGAGTGGCAGCACTCCCTGAATTACTTCAAGATGCTGGATACCACACCTACATGGCTGGTAAATGGCATTTGGGTATGACGGCAGAAACTAGCCCGGGAGCCAGAGGTTTTGAACATTACTATAGTTTACTTCAGGGTTGTGCTGGACATTTGAATCAGACGCCTTGTGTAGGACCTGGCCAGGCAGTATATGAAGAAGATGGTGAACGAGTCAATCTTCCGGAGAACTTTTATTCCACGCGTACATATAGCGAAAGAATGATTGATTACTTGGAGAACCGTCCAGATGATGGAAAGCCTTTTTTTGCTTATCTGACTTATACTGCGCCACATTGGCCGCTTCAAGCCCCAAAAGAGTCAATAGCAAAGTATGCTGGTAAATATGATTCTGGTTATGATGCTTTACAGATATCTCGATTTGAAAAGATGATGACACTCGGACTAACGACTCCTGGTATGAGAGTAACAGAACGAATTCCTTCCGAAGTAGCTTGGGATTCTTTGAGCGAGGAAGACAAAAGAACAGAGGCTCGAAGAATGGAAATATATGCTGCTATGGTAGACGATATGGATCGCTATCTTGGTGCGATTTTAGAGTCGCTCAAACAAAGTAGTGACTTTGAAAATACGCTAATAGTCTTCATGTCTGATAATGGGCCTGAGGGTGCTCATTTGGATATAGGGTGGGATGCTCTAGGTGAATGGGTCGATGAATGTTGTGACAATAGTTTGGAAAATATGGGAGCGGCAGACTCGTATCTGTGGCACGGTCCTAATTGGTCTAGAGCTTTGGCACCTCCTTTTCGCATGTTCAAGGGCTTTACCACGGAAGGAGGCATTCGAGCTCCAGCGATCATACATTACCCTAAAGTCATACAAGGTGGATCGATACAAGGTGCAATGATCACTGTAATGGATGTTCTACCTACTATCTTAGAACTTGCAGATATAAAACACCCCAAAACTTACAAGGGAAGAGAAGTTTTGCCTCTTCGGGGGTCGTCGATGTTGTCATTGTTGAAAGGTGATGGAGAGTCCCTGCATACTGAAAATTATACAATGGGCTGGGAGTTATTTGGTCGTAGGGCAATTCGTCAAGGTGATTGGAAGATCGTATATGAACCTTCTGGAATTCCCTGGAAGCCGAATGACCCTAATGTGATTGAGAACCAGTGGCGATTATATAATCTTGCTACTGATCCAGGAGAACAAATTGATTTGGCAGGACAAGAACCTGAAAGATTGTCCGATCTTATTAGGCAATGGGAAAGTTATGTTTCTGAGACTGGCGTGATAGTTCCGGATTATGAAGTCGGCTATGCACACTAATTGAGCACAACGCCTAACCAAAATGGGTATGCTCACCAGTGGCTAAAAGCACGAGGTTTCTGATATGCTCTACGAACCGCCGAGTACAAGAACCGAACACTGAGTGGTGGCGTCTATGCTGAAGCTTCTGCGTGAGCACGTGAGGCCGCCTGCAAAGAAGCGCACTGGCGATCATTTGGCTGTCAGCCATCTACCCGATTATGTTTCGTCATTTGTTTACTGATTACTTTATCTTCCTCGTCAAAGGTAATTGCTTAATAAATAACGTATTTTTATTAGAGTCACACGTCTTAATCTAAGCTATGATACTTATTAAGATCGATGAGAAGTCTATAAGCTATGTGAAATATATCCAGTTGGAATTATGAGTATTAAAATCGAGACTACTGAAAATGGGCCATACAAACTTGAGGGAGCTACAAAGCTCCATACTGTAAAGGGAGAATTAGATGCTCCAATTACATCATACCTGTGTAGGTGCGGTGAATCAGGAAACAAACCTTTTTGTGATGGCACTCATAATGCTGTAGGATTTTCAGATAAGAAAGAAGCAGATAGGGTTGAAGATAGACTCGATGAATATAAAGGGAAAAAGATCACAATCTATGACAATAGAGGGATATGCGCCCATGCTGGCTATTGTACAGGCGGAAGCCCGGATACATTTGGTGAGAAAGAAAATGGGTTTGCTGATCCAGATGCAGAATCGAAGGAAAAAATTCAAGAAACTATCCACAAATGTCCATCGGGAGCATTAAACTATCACTCTGAAAGCGGTTCTAAAGATCACTCAAAAACCTTAAGTCCATCGATTTTCGTTGCGCCAAATGGACCATATGTATTAAAGAGCGTTAAACTTTCAAATGAAAAGTGGCTCGGGGGAGCAGACCAAAACAGGTTCGCGCTATGTCGCTGTGGTAAATCTAAAAACAAGCCTTTTTGTAGTGGTGCACATTGGTACCACCATTTTGACGAATCAACTGAGCGATCTGAGTGGGCGAAAACAAAATCTGGCAGAATTAAAGGTTAAGCTACTGATAAATTGTTGGAGTAACGAGGACGAGAGGAGGGAGGTTGCTCAAAGTCCTATACTGTCACGACTATCACATTGTCCAGACTCAGGCGGAGAGGGTATGAATCAATGGTTTCTTACTACTGCAAAACGATTCCTGAAATTCAGTGAACCGCCAAGTACGAGAACCGAACGCTGAGTGGTGGCGTCTATGCTGAAGCTTCAGCGCAAGCTTGTGAGGGGTGCACCGTAGGTCTTATGGTCTACGGCCATCCGCTCGATTATCGACTTTTTTTATTTATTTGTTCGTCTGATATTGTTAACATACACTGAGTAAGGTTTATATTCTAATTTGTTTGTAAACTCTAATTCTGCTTTTTCTTTTATCCGGTTCGGAGCATCAATATAGTTGTTGAAAACATCAATGCCAGTAATATTTTGATTGCCTTCATAAAATGTCTTTCTGTAACTAATCTTAAATCCACCTGAGGTTACAATGTCCAAAAGTGTGTTCAATTTTTCCTTGAAACAAGTTTGAGATGAGAATGTTAAATCATCAATATACCTAGTGTAAGTGAGGTTATTTTGATTGCAGTAATCAATCAATCTGAAATCGGTTTCCAGAAAAACTAGATTTGATATATGTGTGCTAGTTGGGGTTCCTTGTGGTAATTCATATTTCCACGAAGTTAGTTTTGTTACCCAATGACTGTAATGATTAGAAAACCCAAGTTTCAGGAACGTATCAAAAATTTTATCATGTTTGACACTTGGATAGAACTCTTTTAAGTCAGTTGTAAATTGATATTTGTTTCCTTGATGAGGCTTTGCATTTGAAATATTGCTTCTCTTTTTTACTCCGCCATGTATATGTCTTGGAAGTTTAATAGGCACAAGAATCCTATCCTTAATGCGTTGATGAATGAACTTCAACTCTTTTAAGGAAGGTCTGATAGCTCTTGTTTTTATTGTACCATCTGCGAAGGTTTTGAAGCCTCCATTTTTTTTGTCAGGTTTTTTCTCTAGCCATTCGTTATAATAGCTATCAATGTTATCGACTATGAAATGAACTTTCTTAGGATCGCATCCAATTTCTGAACAAAACAGTTTGAATTGAGATTTTTCAAACAGCGAAGAATTCATTGACAAGAGATTTTACTGAGGGACTTATTATTTCAAATGCCTCTCTTTTCCTTGGATCTACATCTTCTTGAGTTAGAGATAAAAAAAACAGAATAGGCAATGGTGTACCGAGATTATTACTAATCGTTTTTAATGTCGAAAGATTCGGGTCTTTTGAATTGCTCTCAATTTGAGATAAATACGTTTGTGTAATCCCACATAAGGTCGCAAACTCAGTTTGAGTTTGGCCTTTTTGCTTTCTTATACTTTTTATTACGTTTCCTAAATTCATGACTATAAATTGAAAAAATTTTAAGGAGTGTTCAGATTTATGAATTGCATAGTGTTTGCTTGAAGCCGAAATCATGAAAAAAACTTGGCAAGTAATTCAACAACCTTCACAATCTCCTTAAGAATTTGTTCGTTCGTTTTGCCCTTTTTCTTCTTCAGCATTTCAAGAGTCACTTTGGCCTCATTCAGGACTATTAAATCCTTCTCTGAAAGAGAACACTGGTTCTTGATGACAGTTTGAATTGAACTAATCAAATTGTCAATGTTTTGACTTTGTTTTAATCTACTCATGTGACTTTATATTTAAATAATGGGACGATATTGTCCTGCGTCACTACAATTATGACCCAATCACAAAGTGTATTAAAGACTAATTACTAAATGCGTAAACAATGTTCTCGTTACACTCACTTAAATATTCCTGCGTCATATCTTTAAAAAAGATACCCACATACATAACAGACTTGATCAAATCAATCTATCGTATCAGTGGTGATAGGCGAGAGATGAAGAGATGTGCCGTTAAGTGACCCATACGGGTTGCCCTTTCAGACTATCAAATGCACTCCATTTAATAATTAGACATCAAAACATGGTTTCAAAGAACTATGAAACAAAGATAGTGATATATTCCTGATAGTTAATAAAAATGCTATATTTATTTTTTTAAGCCACAGTAGGCACACATTGGCGATAACATTAATGTAACGCGCACTGTGCGCAACTAGGCGTCCCCGATATCTACTTTATAGATTTTAAATCTATTAATTTCTAATATCCTGATTTTCATTGATATATCCGATGTTAAGTATTTGTAGTCGCCTTCCTGACCACCTCCGGTGGATAAACCGGCTAGGCAGGTTTGTTATCGCGTATAACAGGAACTCTTCATGGTTGTCTAATTTAGTTAAATCGCTTAGGCCATACAACAAGTGAAAAAAAGCATAAAGCCATTTAGTCAAGGTACTGATCAATATTCACTTTGCGGCTGTTGTCGTTGGCTCGCCTCACAGCTGCCAGGATTTGATCGAGTAGGTTCCGGTCAAAAATCCGCCCTCGTGAAATGACCGTGTTGATGGCTTTGGTATTGGAGATGTCGGCTAAGGGGTTCGAATCCAGCAGAACAAGATCGGCATCATAGCCGGTAGCGATGATGCCAGCGTTGCGCTTGAGCCACTCTGCAGTATTGGCGGTAGCGGAGCGAAGTACCTCAGCACTGGACAAGCCCACATGGTGGAGGCTCCCAAGCTCATCATGAAGGGAGAAGCCGGGTACCGTAGGGGGTAGGTTAGCATCAGTACCGGCCATCAGCTGCACACCTCGATCAGAGAGCGCTTTGGCAAGTAGGCTGCAGGCTTTGCCGTAAGTGGTCCAGTAGTTCAGGTGGCTGGCTTTGCGTTCGTCGGTGAGGTTGTCATTCATTTTGTAGCGATTGACCGCTGGCAGCCACCCTAGCCCACCAGGTATATAGGCCACCCATTCGCTGATGCCAGGGTTTTGGTACTCCAGCTCTACCTCTAGTAGCACCTGCTCCAGCTCGAACTTCTGTCTCACAAAGCTCTCAGTCAGCCAGAGGGTCGTGCTTACTGCGATATCATGCTTGATGAGGTTTTTCGCCAGGTAGTCGCTGCGCTCGGTGACATACCGGAGGAACTCTTCCTCACGACCGTAGTAAGAGCCAAAGTGGCCATCAGCTTTAGGGTCAAAGTCCCGCTGCAGGGCGTTCATGAGCTCCTCGAAATGCGCGACGCTGCTCTGGCCGTTTTCCCAGATGTCGTCCATCTCCAGACTCCATGGGATGTGACCAAAGATCGGCATGTTGAGCTCCGAGGCTTTTTTCGCGATAGCGAGGTAGCTCTCTTTGGTAAGCTGGCTATAGATCTTGAGGCCGTCATAGCCACTATCGTGAAGCTCCTGGACGATCTCTACGGCCTCTTCAGCAGGTACATTGCGGTAGCCCTGCGACCAGGTCATGAAAGCGCCCTCCATGGTGCCGAAAGTGCCAAGCCTCGGGGAGGCGACAAACATCCTCGGGCCGATGCGGCCTTCCTCGATCTCTTGCTTCCACCGCAGGTGATTTTCCTCACCGATCAGCTCACGGATCTGGGTAACGCCATTGGCGAGATAGAGCAGCAGGTCGTTGGGACTCTGGAAGAGATGCACATGCGAATCGATCAGGCCTGGGATCAGGAACTTACCAGTGCCGTCGATTACCCTGTTGCCATCCGGAATATTCAGGCTACTGTCAATCGCTGCGATCAGTCCGTCTCTGATGTAGATGGTCTGGTTGGGGACCATGGTTTCTCCATCCTCGGACAGCAGGCTCACATTTGCGATAGCGAAGGGCCCCTCCTTAGGTACAAACTGTGTATGATCGACGCGCTCGGTGAGGGCTCCATAGATGCGCCTGCCGTCTCTGTCCATGGTGTAGTATCCGGCTGCCATGAGTACTGCGACTGTGATGAGGCTATACTTGATCCATTTTTTCATTTTCATAGTCTTGCGTGTTTTGATATCTGACCCAAATGTGGGTGGGTGCTGGGTGGGATGCAAAGACGGAGTGACGGCCTGCAAGATCTGGGATGGATGACAAGGGGAAAGTGATGATTTGCAAGGGGCAGGGACGAACTGCAAGGCGAATGAGTCAGTGATAAGACCGTCTACCTGCGTTACGCTTGTGTTTAAAATACTCATTTACAAGGGTAAACTCCGTTTTTAAACACTTCGCAAGCCTTGGTTGACAGCCTTATAATTCTGACTCTTCAGCGATCAAATACAAAACTTTGAAGCCTTCAATGTTTTGGCAACTTAGTATTTGTAAATCATCAGACTCATTTCGCCCCGTATATGTATTGATTTGGACTCTTTTGTAGAGAACCGAATGTTTAGATTTTGCGTAACTTTAAAATATGGATGCCAAGACCAATCTTTCATTTCCGGAGTTGTTAGAACTTGTTCGTGGTTTGCCTGGTGAACAAAAAATCGAGCTTTCAAGAGAACTTGAGAAAGAAACCATCGAATCAAAGTTGACGGAACTTCTTACCTCTTTCCGTACTGATGAGATTTCTCCAGATGAATTGACAAAGGAAATCGAAGAAGTCAGACAAGGACTTTATGATTATTGAACCCTCACAATTTAAAATGAGGTTCTCCTAAGTAAACCTGAGTAGAGTCGTAGTTTACGCTCATTCATGGGTTCACCTTCTAAACTCAGCTACCCAAGTCCTGGAAACGGGAATGACCTTATCGCAATCGGCAAGGGAGAGGAGAAGGCCTTGCGCATTGCCGCTAGCCGTAATGACAGCATCTCGGTTGACGAGGTAGGAGCGGTGACATTTCACGATAGGGGAGCCATCCGCCTCAGAGAGGACGTCCTTGAGCGTGATCCGTTCGATCTTTTCTTTGAGGGCACCCTGGGGGGTGATATAGCCAATTTTGGAGTAGTTCTGGAGCGCTTCTACGTACCTGATTCGGTCAGTGGGAATGTCAAACAATGTGGTAGCGCCCTCGGCGTTTCTGGTGTTGGGAGCCGCTCGGTTTTGATTGATTTCTTCAGCGATGGTCTGGTACTTCTTTTCACCCTTGAGCAGCGTCCATGCTCCGATCGATAACAGTGGAATGATACCAATCATGAAGGTGCTGTAGATCATCTGTGGGAAAAACTCCCAGTTGATGAACCCAATAATCACTAGTCGCGCATAGAGGAAGTTGGCAAGGCTGATGAAGAGCATATAACCGAGATTGTCCACCACCCATTTGCCGTAGGTCCATTTCTCGGCGTTGCTATTGAGTCTCAGGATCACATGGAAGATAAAGTCGTAGATCATCGCCCCGACAAAAGTCATGCTGCCAAAACCCAGGCAGATGAGGAACTGATTTTCCTCCAGAGTGGACAAGCCAAAAGGCTCGAAGATGTAGAGGAAGAAGGTGACAAACAGGCTGAGTGAGATCAACAGCTTGAAGTAGGTCAGCCGTTCCATTTCCGGGAAGGGCTTGTTTAGCACCTGCACTACATCCTTGATCATCTGCATCCACTCCCAATTTAGAAGAAGTGATGCATTCAGGCAATAGATGTTACGGCCTCAATCGTATTAACCTACCTGAATGAAGGTGGCAAACAGCTGATAAAAGCATTATTGCTTAATCAGTCATGTGTGCCTTTATTCATAATGCAAAGCTTCAGCAGGGTTAATCTTCTCGATTTGAAAAACCTTCAATCCAGCCACGATCACAATGATCAGGAATGTCGCAAGTGCCACAGCAGCAAATGTCACAAAGCTCAGTGTGATTTGATAACTGAAGTTTTGCAGCCATCCGGCCATCAGATACCAGGTTACCGGTATCCCAATGACATTGCCGATGATTAGTAATCTCAGGTAGTCTCTCGAGAGGATATACATGGTTTCCTGCATTTTGATCCCCAGTACTTTTCTAATAGCAATTTCTTTGGTTCGCTCTTTGATCGTATAGCTGAGTAATGAGTAGACGCCCATCATCGCCAGGAGCACTGCAATGCCGGTCAACAGTCCCACGAGCTGACTTGTCTGTTGCTCTACCTTGTACAAACGATCAAACGCGTCATCAGCAAAGGAATATTCAAATGGCGTTTGGGGAAGTACGTTATTGAATACGCCTTCAATATCAGACACCATTGAGAAAACATCATCAGTGTTAAATTTAATAGAGACTTGTGAGTAGTTACGATCATTGGAGATGACCAAAACGCATGGCTCTACGGCATTGTGCAATGATTTGTAATTAAAGTCTTTAACTACTCCTGCAATGGGTGATTTTCTGTCTTTGCCAAACGGTGATATCGCTTTTCCCAGCCCCTGTTCCCAACCGGTAGACGCAAGGGCAGCTTCATTGATGACGTAGGTATCTCGCGCACCATCGGAAATAGCCTTTATGTTTTCAATATCACCTTCGCTCAGTTCTATGCCGTATGTCTCGATGAAGTGCTTATCACCAATAATGAGGTTCCAACTGACCTCTTCCATTTGATTGTCCCAGTCGATGGTTTGATGCCAGTTGGCGGCTCCTGGAGTGAAGCTGGAAGCTGAGATATGTTCTACTCCAGCAATGCCTTGAATTTCATCGATGAGCGGCTTTGCGTTTTGTTGAGACTTCTGATCATAGAGCTGCAAAGTGATGATCCCATTTTGGTCAAGTCCAATGTCCTGATTCCTCATGAAATTCAGTTGGCGATAGATAAATACCGAACAGAGAATCAGTATGCAACTCACGGCAAATTGCGTGGTGAGCAGCATCTCTTTGAATCGCTTACCCTTGTTGCCGATCTTGACTGCACCTTTGACCGCATTGATGGGGCTAAATGACAACATGAACATAGAAATGTAGAGGCCTGAGAAAAGGGCAATGGAAATGATAAGCAGGATGATACCTGAAATCAACACCGGGTCAGCAAGGTTGAGCACCATATATGACTCGATGATGTCATTGGTATAGGGAAGTACTAGGACTGTCAGTATAACAGCAAGCATGGAGGACAAAGCGGCTGTGATAGTACTTTCAGAAACGAACTGTACTATGAGCTGCGGACGTGAAGCGCCAAGGACTTTACGAACACCCACTTCCTTTATTCTTTTCATCGAGCCGGCAATATTGAGATTGATGAAATTGATGAATGAAATAATCAGCACAGCTAGCGCAATACCACTATAGATTTGAAGATAGCGGGTATTGTAGGCAGGTTTTAGGTTTCCTCTATTAGCTTGAAAATGAATGTCAGCCAGTGCCTGCAGCCTTAAGTTTTCAAACTTCAGACTTTCATTGTCTCCATATTCTACGAGGATCTCAGTGAGCTTAAGCTCAGCTTGCCTGGCATCTGCTCCTTCACGCAGCAGGATATAGGTGAAGTAGTTGAACTGTCCCCAATTGCCACTGAGGCTCGTGCCCGGCTTTGCCGCTTCCAGATTTTCAAAAGGCACTATAAAGTCAAGATCAAAATGGCTGTTTGAATTCAGTTTCTTGAAAATTCCGGCTATGCTGAAATCCATCCGCCCATCGATGGTGATTTTTTCCCCGATGAGTGCTTCATCACTACCATATTTTGCGGCGACTTCTTCTGAAATAAGTACAGTATTTGGAGCGGGATTTGCAGAAGCACTTCCGGCTATGATTTCAAAATCGAAAATCGAAAAAAGTGCGGGATCAGCCAGATAAACATTGGCTTCATTGTACACTTCCTGGCCGTATTTGACGCCTACTTTGGGATTGTAGCTGAACTTGGTCAATCGTGTGAAGGACTCTACTTCTGGAAGTTCTGATTGGATTTTGGGAGCTATAGGTGCAGATACTTTCACCCACCCGTTTCCAGTGGCAACATTGCCTGTAACGACTCTGTAGATTCGATCCTTCTTGCTATGAAATTGATCAAAACTCAGCTCATAATCTATGTGCAGGTAAGCCACCATACAGGCGGAGATGCCTATGGCAAGCGCCAGGAGATTGAGTAAAAATGTGGTCTTATTCTTCATTAAAGATCTTACGGAAGTGAGGATTATGTTTTTCAGCATGCCAGAGCGTTTTTTATAGGACTGTCATTCTGCACACTGGTTGCACTTTTTCTTAAAAAAAAATGAAATGTGTATAATACATCAGCCAAAAAGATCCGGTGTTCGGAGGTAGCCTGAAACCTATTCGTTTCTCAGGAAGCGAATGGGATTGGACTTGATCACCGTCGCTCCTCTCATCTTAGGCTTTTGGGCATTTGACAGGGTTAATGTGTTGTTTGACAGCCGTGCTGGTTATCTATTGATGATATGCGTAAACTAGAAAACCTCACACGCCATCTGGCTTATGCTCTACAACCTACTCAAGTCCGGTTTTCGCGCTATGCGCAAGGATGCTCATTATTCGCTTGTCAACCTGCTCGGGCTGGCGATCGGGATGGCCGTATTCATGGTAATGATCGAGTATGCCTACACAGAGTGGAGCTACGACCGACATTTTGAAAATCATCAGCGCATCTATCGCATCACCACGCAGAAGTTGCAGGATGGTATCGAGCAGGAGTCTAAGTCTTCTGCATCGGTGTACCTCGCCCCGTTTCTGCTAAGTGAGTTTGATCAGCTCGAAGCGGTGGCACAGGTGCACAAGCTAGATGCTAAGCGCCTCACTGTCCGCTTCACAGATACCAATGGTCAGGAGCGGGTTTTTGAGGAGACCGGAGGCTACCATGCTGACCGACATTATTTTGAGGTATTCTCTTCGCGATTACTCCAGGGCAATCCGCGCACCGCGCTGGCAGAGACCAATAGCATCGTGCTCACCGAAACATTGGCGGCCAAGTATTTCGGAGGGGAGGACCCTATCGGCAAAAGGGTGACCATGGTCGATGATTTTGAGATGGACTACCTCATCACCGGGGTGGTAGAGGATGTACCGCTCAACGCCCATTTTCAATACGATTTTCTGATTTCATCACAGACTTTTGTTACCCAGCATCCCAACTGGCGCTGGACGGCATGGGACTGGGATTATTTTCATACCTATGTCCGCGTACCCGAAGGGACGGACATCCCCAGCCTGGAGCTGTCCATCAATGAGGCCGTGGCGCTGCAAGGCAAAGAGATTTTCTCCACCCGCAACTATGCTATGCATTTCAGCTTCCAGCCATTGACCGACATTCATCTGTACTCACGCATGGGCAATGAGCTGGGTGTCAATGGGCGAGGTGAGTTGCTGGTCTACATCCTGATCATTGCCGTATTTATCCTCCTCATGGCATGGGTCAACTACCTCAATCTCACCTCAGCAAGGTCGACGCTCCGCGCCCGCGAGATCGGAGTACGCAAGGTGATTGGAGCATCCAGAACTATGCTCACCTTGCAGTTCCTCATGGAGTCCATAGCCCTCAACTTGCTCGCCCTGTTCATCGCTACTGCTATGGTCTATCTCGGGACACCCTGGCTTTCAGAGTTGATTGGTTATGAGCTACCGCTAATGCTGTTGCAACTGCCGCTCTTCTGGCTGTTGGCAATTGTGGTGACCATCTTTGGAGCAATACTTTCTGGCCTGTATCCGGCGCTGGTCATGACGAGCTTTATGCCACTAAAGGTCTTACGTGGAACCTTCAAAAACTCAGCTCAAGGCATCTTGCTCCGACGTTTTCTGGTGCTCTTCCAGCTCTGCATCTCATTGGTCTTGATCATGGCATCCGCCAATATCTATCGTCAGATCGAGTTTCTGCAAAACCGTGAATTGGGCTTCAACCCCGATCAGGTCATCAGTATACACATGCCGAAGGTGGGGGTAGGGGATACCTTTTGGTCGAGATTTGATGTCTTCAAAAACCAGGCCCTTGAGCATCCCAACATCCGGGAGGTCTCCAGCGCAAGCTCTCTTCCCGGTATGTACCTCAACCATGTGGAGCTTTTCAAGAAAGACTTTGAAGCACGACAAGATGCCGACCTGCTCAAGCTCTTCGCTGCTGATTACGATTTGCTTACCGTTTTTGGACTTTCGCTCATTGGCGGTAGGGATTTTGACCCCCAGCAGCATGCCGCTGAGTTGGAGATCATCCTCAATGAGTCGGCAGCTAGAGCTATCGGCTATGTCAATCCCGTGGATGCAGTGAACCAGCCGGTCACATGGATTCACAGTCGTGGGCACATGGATGACTGTCGTGTGGTCGGTATAGTCAAGGACTTTGACCAGCGCGCCATGTCAGGAGCCGAGCCTTCTGCCTTTTTGCTCAACCGGGGCTATACCCCCTGGAACGGTATCGAGTACTTCACCGTCAAGGTGCAGTCGGGGGATGTGTCCACGACGTTGGCTCATCTTGAGGAACAGTACGAGTCGGTTTTTGCCGGCAATGACTTCAGCTACTTCTTCGTCGACGACCAGTTCAACCAAGAGTATCAGAGCGAGATCCGATTTGGTAAGGTATTTGGCTTTTTTGCTTTGATAGGCCTCCTCATCGCCAACCTCGGGCTACTCGCCCTATCATCCTACCTTATCTCGCAGCGCAGCAAAGAGATCAGCATCCGCAAAGTCCTCGGCGCACGTGTCACTGCATTGATCATCCTGCTCACCAAACAATACGCGATAATGATAGGTGCCGCCACCTTGATAAGTGTTCCGGTCACGTACCTGATGATCCAGGGTTGGATGGAGAAATTCCCATACCGGTCAGCTTTTAGCCTTTACAGCTACCTGCTGCCGGTGCTAAGCCTCGGCCTGATCGCACTTATGACTATCGGCTATCAGACGATCAAGGCCAGCCTCGCCAACCCCGTCAATAACCTGACCAACGAATGAAAAAAAAATAATATGAAGCCCTTAATAATCCTGATTCAATCTTCATGGTGGAGGTTGGTTTTCTCTTTGAGCCTACCAGCAATGATTTGCTTGGTGGGATTAAGTCCGGCACAAAGCCAATCTATAGGTTCGGCAGAGGTATTCGATCAGACCCTCATTGCACAAAGGATCAACTCGGAAATATTGACCTATCGAATGAAACAAGGCGGTGACTCAGCAGGTGTATCCGTCATGATGCATGAAGTGGACCAGCACTCCCTGCGTCTCTATGAAGCCGCTAAGGTCATGGTTGGAGGTTCGCTGTTCGATGAGACCATCGATTCACGCTATGACTTCCAAACTAAAAAGATGGTCGGTGAAGAAATCGTTATTGACTATGGAGGAAAACACACCGAGATGCAAGCCGATTGGAGTTCAAAAAATCAGATAGAAGTAAAAATTGGAGAACTCGACTCGACCATTGTTGCGCGCGATCATATCTCCAGGATGATGACGCTATTTCTTCTCCCAAGGTTATTTTACGATAGTGGGGATGCACTAACCTATCGTCAGTTCAACCTGATGGATCTGCAGTTCCGTGAGATCACTGCTACCATTGCGGGTCAAGTCGAGCTATCGCTACCATTAGTTGACTGTGATTGTTACAGAGTTGAGCTCCGTGGAGGAGTCGCCAATCAGGATCTTTTCATTGATCCTAAGACTCATCGTATTGTAAGAATCGAGATCCCTGAGATGGGCTGGGTGTATGACTTGGTTAAGATTGAGGAGTTGTAGCTGTCTTACAGTTAATTTTTTTTATTCTCAATTGGTTGTAGTTGATCATTGGAATTTCTCCATTGAATTGGCATTATATGAGTTTGGTTGCTGGTAAGAACCTCACTATTGGCCTAAACGCGTCACTTCGACCGAAGTGCGACCAATGGGAGCATGGAGTGGAGAAGTCCCCTTGCAGGATGCAGATTTACATTTGATCTTACCCGTATTTATGTGCTAGAGTAAGGAGACGTCTCCGCTGCGGTCGACGTGACGTGGGTATAGTGGCTGTACGTCTCTGCTACTGTCGACGTGAGGTTTGTATTGAAGCCGAACCTCTCCAATTCGATCTACGTGACGTTGGTATTGGATCAAAGCATGGGCGTATGAATCGTGAAGCCACCAACCTACAGCCTACCTATCTTTTATATCCGCAAAGAGATCCTTCCAGTCAGGATTCATAGTATTTATTAGTCTCTCTTTCTTGATCCTTGACCAGCGCTTCAACTGTTTCTCCCTGGCAATGGCCTCTACGATCGATCCGTGATGTTCATAGTAGACCAGCTTGCTAATATTGTATTGAGCTGAGAAGCTCTCAGGGTAGTACTTTTCCCGATGTTGGATGATTCTGGATAGAAGATCAGAGGTGACACCAATGTATAAGGCAGTGTTGTTTTTAGTTGTGATCATGTATACCGAGCCTCCTCTGACCATACATCAAGATAATAATCATATCAGTATTTGAAACGATTTGTATTTGTCCAAGTGCCGCATTTATGGCCATGCGACGAAGTAAGAAGCACAGGGTCATTATCACAACGTCACTTCGACCGCAATACGACCAACGGGAGAATGGAGTGGAGAAGTCCCCTTGTAGGATGCAGATTACATTTGTGCTTGCCGGTATTTACGTGCGAGAGTTTGGGGACGTCTCCGCTGCGGTCGACGTGACGAGGGTGTAGGTAAGAAAAAGGATTTTTCAAATGAGGTTGGCAGAGCCGAATTGGGCATAAAACGATACCACTAAACCACAATCTACAGACCCCATCGAAAGGTACCTGCCCACTCAGACCTACCGTTCAAATAAAGTCCGCAGTAGAAAAGTCATCTGGACGTCATAGTGGTTCGGGCTTCCCCTATTTTTATTGGAATTAATGTCAATTTTGGATCAAAAAATAATTCGATGAATAACCTTATCGCCATTTGTTTTCTCTCCCTTATGATCGCTTGTGAAGGGAAAAAGCAAGAGCAACCAATAGAGACAGTGGAAGCAGCACCTCAGGTGGACTATACTGCTCACCACATCCCCGAAATCACCAAAGTGTTTGATGCGCATGGGGGCTATGATACCTGGTCAAGTCTAAAAATGCTTTCCTATGACATGGGAGGTAGCACGACACTTACTGAACTACAAAATCGCTATGCCCGAATCGAGTCTGAAGAGCAGACGGTTGGATTTGATGGTGAGAACGTCTGGGTCTATCCAGCGAGCGACGATGCTGATCGTCAAAGGATGCGCTACAACCTCATGTTCTACTTCTATGCTTTCCCATTTGTGGTGGGAGATCCTGGAGTCATTTACGAAGTGCTTGATCCCATTGAACTTGATGGCAAGACTTACAACCAGGTCAAAATCTCCTACTACGATGGCGTAGGTGATGCGCCGAATGACAACTATATCATTTGCTCAGATCCGGAGACCAACCAGATGCAATGGTTGCTTTACACCGCCACATTTGGAGGTGAAGTTGAGCATGAGTACAGCTTGATCAAGTATGAGGGCTGGCAGGAATTTGGTGGCGTGATGCTACCTACTTCACTCCAGTGGTATAAGTATGAAGATGGCGTAGTTGGAGAGCCGAGAGGAGACGCTCGTTCATTTACCAACATCCAGGTGTCTACAGAGTACCCTTCCATGGACAACTTTGAGATGCCAGAAGGTGCTGCTATCGCCAGAATGCCAGAGGGAGAATAAGGTAGAGTTACCATCATATACAAAGTAGAAAAGGAGCACAGTTCAATGTTGGTGCTCCTTTTCTAGTTACTCCGTCCTCAAAGACTTCACCGGATTATCCAATGCAGCTTTGAGTGTCTGAAATCCAATGGAGAAGGCCGTGATGACCATTACGATCACTACCGGCAGGAGCACAATTAATACTCCCATATCGATGTGATAGACGAATGTCTCCAGCCAATCATTCATCAGATAATAGGCGATAGGTGTAATGAGCACAAAGGCCACCCCGATCAAAATAGTGAAGTGCGCACCGATTAATCCAAGGACATTGGCGACACTGGCACCCAGTACTTTGCGTACTCCGATCTCCTTGGTTTTGGTATCAATTAGGAACCCAACCATGCCTACCAGACCCAGGCAGCCGATCAATATGGCCACTACCGTAAATACGTTGATCATCTGGCTGAGCCGCTGCTCTTGCACATACTGATCTTCAAACCTGTCTTCGACGAATCTGTATTCTACAGGGTTGACGGGATCAAAGTCCGCCCAGGTAGCCTCAATGTGTTGGAGCGTTTCCGGTAGGCGCTGAGTATTGACGAGGATGCTGGCACGTCTCAACCTCGAGCTTGACTTCATCATGACCATAGGTACGATCGGGCTATGGAGCGATTCAAAATGAAAGTCCTCAGTCACTCCATAGATGCGACCCTTGTAAGGACCGTAGCTGATGTTCTCTCCGATGATGTCATTAGGGTTTGGGTACCCCAATGCTTCTGCCGCCGACCTGTTGATGATATAGTAGCCTATGCTATCAGCAAATGTGTCCATCTGTCGCTGGAAATTGGTGCCGGCGGCCAATGTGATGTCATAAGTATCTAAGAAATCTTCGTCCACCATGATTCCCGGTAGGCGAAAATCCAGATCAACTGCCTCGTCTCCTTTGAAGAATCTCGCTCCCCAGCTATCCATCAACCTGCCGGTAGGGATGCGCGATGAGTAGGCCACCGCCTCAATATTTGGGTTGGACAGAAGCTGCGTTTTGAAGGTCTCGAGGTTTTCCATGCTTCTGCTCAGTGGAAGGTCGATGATGGCTTCTTTGCGGTAGCCGGGATCTGACGTCCTGATGAAATCGATCTGACTTTCAATGACGGTCAGCGCAAAGATCAACCCGAGTACCACGGCATACTGCACGGTCACGAGTACCGATCGGAAGTTCCACTTTGACGGGCTTGCGGCAAGCTTGCCCTTGAGCGATTGTACAGTGCCCAGCCTTGATAAGAAAAGGGCCGGATAGAGGCCGGCGAGGAGACCAATAATGGCGAGGAGGCTAAACAATGTGAGTATCAGCAGATAGTTGTCAATAAGATTGAGCGTGAGTGATTTCTCAAGAAAATCATTGATCGCAGGTAGGGCAAGCCATACCAGGAGCAGGGCTATTGGCAGTGACATTATGGTAATCAGTGTGGACTCCACGAGAAACTGTGTCACTAATGCTGATTTGCCACTGCCGAGCACCTTGCGCACGCCAATTTCCTTGAGCCTTCTCGTAAAATGAGAGGTGGAGAGGTTCATGTAGTTGACGCATGCGATGATCAGTAGGAGTATCCCAACGATAGAGAATATATAGACTTGGTCAATGCTGCCGTTGGTCTCATATTCTCCCTCAAGATTGGATCGCAGGTGAATGTCGAGCAATGGCTGAAACTGAAATTTGTAAAAATCACTAGACGGTCTACCGCGAATAGGGTCGACATACTTTTCCCAGAAGCCAACTGCAGACTCAGTCAGACTTATCATGTCCGCATTAGGCGCAGTGCGGATATAGGTAAGCCAGTTGTAGTTACCGCCTACATTGTTCATGGTTTCCTCGCCCATCGCCTGCTCTACCAGGCGGAGAGGCGCCAGATATTCAAAGTGAAAATGCTGCTGATCCGGCATGTCTTCCATCACGCCGGTAATTTTGAAGTTGAATTCCTGACCTCTGGCGGTGAGCTTTAGCGTCTTTTCAAGCAAATCCTGCTCTGCCCAGTCATTACCAAAAATGCGAATGGCAGACTCCTCTGTGAGCACTAGTGAGAAGATGTCGTTGAAAGCCGTCTCCGGAGACCCTAATAGAAATGGGAAACTGAATATGTCGAAGACATCATCGTCGGCAAAAATGACCGATTCACCCGGAAAGCGCAGCTCACCATACTCAAGATCAGGGAAGGCCCAGGGGAAGAAACGAACGGCATGAGTGATGGAGGGATAGTCCGCTTTCAGCCGCTCTGCATGCCCTGCTGACGCAAAAGCCCAGTGCCGGTTCATCTCACCATCCGTGTCGAAGTTTTGCACCGTCACCCGATAGATGTCCTCTGCATGTTCATGGTGCCGATCATAGCTGAGCTCGTCCTGCACAAACAGAAATATCAGGATACAAGCCGCCATACCAGTAGAGAGACCAATAAGGTTGATGGCCGTATTCATCTTGTACTTTTTGAATTGTCTGGAAGCAATTCTTAGATAATTGATTAGCATAGTATTAGAGTTTTTGAGTTTTCCGAATTTGAAAAAGGGGCGCAGCAATGCCGGGTGAAGTAATAAGATCACTTCCTTCCAGAGCCACCAAAAAATGAGATTTTTATGTATTTGGTATGAGTCGATCTGCTCATCCAGATCACCAGCGATATCCTCATAATACTCCGGCTTGATGAGCCGACGAAGGAGCCGCAAGGCCAAAGTATTGTCAATATCGATTTGCTTATTTACCAAAGTCAAATGCTATTTTGGGTATCGCCTTCCAGAGCTTTTGACGGCTCTCTTGCACATGATCCAATGCCTTCTTTCCAAAAGGAGTGACCATAAAATACTTCTTGCGCTTACCACCTCGGACGCTGGTGGCTTCTCCCCACTGGGTATCTAGGTAGCCCTTGTTTTCCATTCGCCGCAAAGCAGTTTGTAGTGCGCCGGTACTGACTTTGCGTCCGAGCTTCTGCTCGATTTCTTCTTTGATGCTTACTCCGTAAGCATGATCGTAGAGCACTGCTACGGTCAGCAGTACGATCTCTTCAAATTCACCTAGTTGATAATCTCCCATTGGAATCTATTTAATTCCTAAATGTAGTTATTATGAGCAATAAAAAAAGGCGTTGGCCCGAGTATAGAGACTGAAGGAATTTGAAAAGGTTACAGTTGGCCTTCATTTTATGTGGTTTAATCAAGAGAGACTCAGCTGTCCTGATCAGCCTACATGTAGCCGTACCACAACCAGAGATTTACAATTTTCAATATAATTCTTACATTGAATCTCCAACAATCTCAGCTTAAACATGAAAGTTTTAAAATTTGTCGGGTTCGTCATAGCCCTCTTGATTTTTTTGGTGATTTGTGCGATGAGCTATGTCAAGCTTGGACTCCCTGATATTGACAAACCTGAAGACCTGACTGTGCCAATCACACCAGAGCTGGTGGCAAGAGGAGAATACCTGGCCAATACCGTCACTGTGTGCATGGACTGCCATAGTACGAGAGACTGGAGTCGATTTTCAGGGCCGCTCGTTGACAATACACTTGGGAAGGGTGGAGAGGTCTTTGATCACAAATTTGGTTTCCCAGGCGTATTTACTTCAAAGAACATCACGTCTAGCGGAATCGGCGATTGGAGTGATGCCGAACTATATCGGGCCATTACTTCGGGTGTTACAAAGTCGGGTACTGCTATATTCCCGGTAATGCCGTACCGCGCATATGGCAAAATGGCCAAAGAGGATATCTATGCTATCATAGCTTACATACGATCACTTAAGCCAATTGATAATACTGTGGGTAACTCTACACCGGATTTCCCGATGAATTTTATAATCAATACTATCCCTCAGCCTGCAGATCATCAACCCCTCCCTGACAAAAGTGATGTGATTGCCTATGGCGCGTATATGACCAATGCAGCCGGATGCACCGAATGCCATACACCACAGGAAAATGGTGCCCCGATAATGTCAAAGTACATGGCCGGTGGATTTCCGTTTCAGCTGCCTGGTTTTGGAGTAGTCATATCGGCCAATATCACACCTGACCAATCTGGTATTGGAAGCTGGTCGGAGGATCAGTTTGTAGAAAGGTTTAAGTATTATGGTAAGGAAGGTTACGTGGCTCACAAAGTGAATGAACGTGAGTTTCAGTCCGTGATGCCATGGACCATGTATGCCAGGATGGAAGAGGAGGACCTACGAGCGATTTATCAATACCTCCAGACCATTGAGCCTGTCGAGCATGTCATGCAGCGATTTACTCCGGAGGAGTCGAGTGGGTCATAGGAAAAGAGATAGGGAAAACGCACAAGTGCATAGCATTTTGGCATACAGCCAATTATGCTGTTCTCCCTTTGAGCACCATGATCAGGATTGTTGCCTGGTCTGGCCTACTCTTCTGCTTTCTGCTCCGCCATTTCGATGTTGCAGAGGATTTCGATAATTGGCGCAACAGACCCTGATGCTCCTGATACTCCGAATTCATTTCTATCAACGCTTCCGGTCAACTGGAAACCAACCTTGTTGCTGCCATTTCTGGCTTTGGTTGAACCGATATGATTCGCGGTGAGTTCTACTTCTTTGGTATTGCCCCTCATGGTCAAATCGCCCACTACTTTGTACATATTATCACCCGACTTGGTGAATGAAGTACTTACAAAACTGATGGTAGGGTGATTTTCCATGTCGAAGAAATCATCAGTTTTTAGGTGCTTGTCGCGACCTTCGGCTCCAGTACTGACACTGCCGACCTGAGCTGTGAAATTAACTTTTGCTCCTGTAAAATCCTCCGGTGTTCCACCTTCCACAGTGGCTTCAAATTCCATAAACCTTCCGTTCACAAACGAAATACCAGAATGTTTTGCATTAAACATTATGCTGGAATGGTTAGGATCGATTTTCCATGTTTGAGCATTCACACAAAGTGCGACAAGTAGCATTGATGCTAGTGTAAGTAGACTTTTTTTCATGGTCATAATTTTAATTAACATACAAACGAACGAAATTCCAGGATCAGTTGGTTCCGATTCTATACAGACGGCTGATAAGAATTTCATCGTTTTATAAAGGAGGATTAACCCTGCATTTGGTGAAGTTCTAGCCTTAATCGTTTGTTACAAGCGCTCAAACATGAAACTCCTCAGCTCTACTAAGCAATCGGAACATATGAGGGGAGCGCTGTGACCGCCACCAGCTACCGCAATAAGTTGATTCTCCAGCCCGATGGCATCAGCACGCTGATGTAGCAGGTTAGAGCCCTCTGTTATGACACCTGACTCATTGGCTTCTCCAGTGTCGAATGGCACTACGTCATCATTAGTACCGTGGATGCTAAAAAGGATGGGCTCATCTGCATCAATAAAGTCAGCACTAAGCATGGCACCTGCAAAGTTAAAGACCCCTTTGACTGCTGTCGAGGTGCCGGGATTCCCACTATTGCCTGGCATCCCACCTCTCGACTCTATATACTCTAGCAAAACCGAACTGATAGAAGCGATATCCTCCAGGTCCGTGAGGTAGGCGTACTGCAGTGCAGTAAACGCACCTGCGGAATATCCACCTACATATATGTTCGTGGTATCAATACCATACTCATTAGAATTTTGCTTGAGAAACCTTACTGCGGCCTTCATATCACTCGCTGCATCATACACTGCCCTGGTACGTGACTGAGGGGTGTCTTCAATATCGATGAGCCGGTAGTCGATCGCCGCAATCACATAACCGGACTGAGCAAAGAAGGGTGCGCTGATCAATGCTTCTTGCTTATCCCCTGTTACAAAGCCACCTCCAAATGCATAGACTAATAACGGTCGTAAAGTAGCAGTGTCATTGGCCGGTTCATAGAAGTCAAAGCTCAACTCCTGCTCTACGCCACCTTGAGTCGTATTCTGCCCATAGGCGATATTTCGAGTGCGGTCATAGGCATCAAAGACCTGTGCATTGTATCGTATTGGGTCGGTGACGCCCCCAGGATCCATTACTTTGGGTTCTTCGCCTTCATCCGAGGAGCACCCAAGCGAGAATAGGGCAGCAATGATTATCCATAACATTGATTGTCTGATCATCTTATGTCTTTGGTTATGTTACAGGGAGGTAACGAATTACCCTTACGAAAATGATAGTAGGGTTGACCGTTTTGATATCAGATAGTTCAATAGCTACTTCTTCAGGATCTTATCAGCAATTTGCTGAGCATCCTGGCAATATTGGTCGTCACCTTCCAGTTTCCATTCACCCGTTTTTTCAATATAATACTTCACGGTCTTCTCTACCACTGCCGCATAGCCACCATACGCGTCTATCATTTTTTGCACCTCTTTGGCGTATCGATTTCTACTTAGCTCACCGACTTGCAATAAATCCCACTGCCGGTTAATGTACTTGGCTTTCTCTTTATAGACAGGGTCTTTCGTTTTGTAGGCCATGAAAAAGAGCGAAAGCGCTTTCGCTTCAGGTGATGGTTTTTCTGTCTTTTTTTTCATGAGGTATGCTCTGATGATAGATACAAGGCTCAATGTAAATCAATATTGGCAATCACGTAAAAAATAGGCACTTGGTTATTCAAGAGTGGTTACTGCTAAGAGGATAGGCACAATTCAAGGCAATCAGACAAGCAGTCGCAGCGAGGTGCATATAATAACCAATACAGTGTGAAATTTTCTGAACAAAAATAACTTTTACGAATCTTTGCAAACAGGTATTAGCAGAAGTTGCTTCATGGATCGTAAAATCATTTGTTTTTCATTTCCTCTTTTGCTATGCCGAAAATGCCATAACCGATACCCAAACCAAACCACATTTTTCCATTTCCATCCCATTTATAGACGTCTTGATTATTGATATAATCCCATCCAACGTAGAGACCGATTTGAACCCTGTCATACTCATACATAAGTCCCGTGAGAAAGGATAATGTAGCTGCATCAATTGCTTCATTTTGATCAAGTCCTGCGGCATTACTGGTGTTCAGTCCTACATTTCCAATTCCAGATCCGAGAAGAGCATTTATCGAATAGGCATTTTTGTAACCATTATGTAATCGCAAGTTTACTGTGGTATTTAGGCTGAACTCCGTATCGAAAGATATCCCATCTCCATTCGAACGTGCTTTATAGGGTAGAGTCAGAATGCCTAACGTTAGTCGTTCACTTTTCTCAGTTTTAGCTTTGGTTGCATATGCTACAAAGGCGGTTTTGGCGATAGTGTAAATCTTGTTATTGTAAATATCACTCATATAGACCTTATCAGGATTATTTTTTCTCTCGGTTGATTTTGGGGTTTTAAAATTTAGGGCGAGTAATTTCACTTTATCATCTTCTATTGATACAACCTTATAGGTGTATTTACCGAGATATTTGGCTGCATGATCACTTGAAACTGCAGTGATATACATTTCCGGCTCTCCGATTACCTTAATTTCTTTGGTTAACTCAACTAGATCTCCCTCATTTATTTGACATATGGAGGTGTTGGTAAGTAATAGTAGGAAAATTGACAGAAGATAAAATTTCATAGGCTCTCTTTTTTGATTCTAGTAAGAGTGAACTTATGACATTTTGTAAAGGTGAACAATACCTAAAAATGAGTATTTTTTTTGTTAAAATATAACCTTACAAAGATGGTATTAGATTTTTAGAAGAAAGAAGTTCTTCGGACATATATTTATACGCTAGTTTATATCTATTCCGGTTTTACCGGCACACTCAAAGTCGTCGGCACACCTACACTTCCAGACCACTTTGGTCCCTCTATGACCAGGCGAATGGCCTCAGCATCAGCTGGCTCGTTCAGACCATTGATGACCTGGATATCAATAGGTGTGCCATCCTGACTGATGGTGAAGCGAAGGGTCACTATGCCCACTTCCATCTCAGAGGTATAACGCAAGCTATCAGTAAGGTAGTCCTGGTAAGCTTTGAGTCCATCGAAAGGATGTGGGGTGTTGGCGCTGAAGCTTTGACGAGCCATGGACTTGGCTGCCGGAGCGGCTCGGCTGATCTGCTGACCTGCAGCTGCACCACTAGCCATCTCAAAGTCCTGGGCTACCTGATCTTCAAAGACGATATCTTCTGCGACGGTTTCTTCCAGTACGATCTCCTCATCCAGTCTTGTCCTGTTTTCTTCGAGAGTTACCGCTACCTCATTGCGGAGAGTGGGTAGCTCCTCTGCGGGCTTTTGCAATGGTGTGTCAATGTGCTCTACTTCAGCAAGTGTGGGAACCTCCGCGACTGCCGGCTCATCGAGTTGCGTTTCTTTATTCTCTTCTTCCGGCACTTCGGCTATAGCTTCGGGGGAAGTTTCGGGTATTGCAGTGACTGACTCGGGAATAGTGGGGGGTATTTGTTGCTTCTTTTCGTTTACAGGAGCCTCTTCATAAGCTATTTGTGTCGGTGAATCTGTTTTTCCGAAATACCAGATCCCAAGTCCTGCCATCAGCGCGATGGTTACTGCTGCTGCGATCTTCATCCAGCCTAAGCTCTGGTCCACCTCGGTGGCTTCCATCTGCAGTTTTTGCAGTTCTCTGGCGACCTCCGCCTGACTGAGTTCCTCAAGACCTTCCATAGCGGCATAGGCGAACCGATCATTCTCAAGCTGCTGCTCCAAGGCATGCTGCTCCCTAGCATCCATCTCCCCATTGAGATAGCGCTGCATCGCCTCTTCGCTGATATGTTCGTTCTGCTTACTCATGGTACCGCTCCATACAAAGTTTCAGATTTCGCTTTCCATTTTGAATATTACTCTTCACTTTCTTCATCTCCAGCGAAAGTCGTCGCGCCAGTTCCTGATAAGGTAGCTTCTCATAGAAAAAGCCCTTGATACAGCTGAGTTGGTCTTCCGACAGTTTTTTTAGACACTCATCAAGACGCGCCTGACGTTCCTCCTCATCACCTTCTTCCATAGGATGCCAGATATGGTCAGATTCCACAAATGTGTCCTCCACATTCGTGAATTCGGGTGATTTTTTTCTTAGTATCATCAGGCAGTGGTTCTTGGTTAGCACGAATAACCAGACCTTGAAGTTTTTCACGCCTCCTTTTTGTGACTGGGTCAGCAGCTTTTCAAAGATGTCCATGGTAGCGTCACTTGCCTGCTCGGCTGACTTGAGGTATTTGCAGCATACTCCGAATACCATTAACCGATAGCGGTCAAAGAGGACGGATAGCCAGTGTTTTTCGCTAGTGCTCGCATAGCGATCGAATACCCATTCGTCTGATTTGTCAGAGGTGAGTTTCACTAGGGTTGGTATGCTTTGTTCAGTTGCATGAATCTATGCTTTTGTACAAGCTATGATTCTCTGTGGTGTTTCCATTGCTATCCCTTCTTTTTGGCTTGACCCCAAAAGAAGCAAAAAACTCAAGGCTGTGTTCATTTTTATTCAAAATTTCAAGATTGAAATCGGGAAACAAAAAAACTCGAACAAAGCAAATGAGCGGTTTCAGAGATTTCTTAGCTCTCAAATAAATGAATAGCGAGGAAAATATATTCAGTATTAATCCCTTGCTTTTGTTCTCAAACAGTTTTTGTTTCTGATCCGTTTTCAAGCTTGAAATTTCTAAAATGAACAAGGCCATGCTGTCCTTCAATTTGTGACGGGTTGTCAATTATTATCTGTGATTCCGATACTTAAAAGGAATTTCATACCCTTCATTGTCAATTGAAAATCAGATGCTTAAGCTGTGTTCTATTTTTTTATGTGCAGTATTTATGGAATTTCCGGTAGGACTGCATCCCTATCACAAAGACGAAACTTAAACGATACGGATATGAAAAAGCACATCACATTACTCACCTTTCTGGCCGCTTTTGTTACACTGGTACTTTCATCATTTGCGGTAGCGGATGGCTGGAAGGTAACGGGCACCATCCTTGACGAGCAGACCAAGGCTCCCATCGCCGGGGTGGTGGTCAAACTGGAAGCGGCCGGCAGACAGGCCATCTCAGATGCTCAGGGTGCATTCGCGATAGTGGCACAGCGCGGCAATCAGGTATTGACCATCGAGAAGAAGGGCTATCAGCGCAAGCGCGTGGCGATCAATCATCAGCATGAGCTGGAGATCAGCTTGCGATATATGCTACCGCGAAGAGAGCAGCCCGTAGCTGAGGAAGTGGTGCTGGAAGAAGTAGTCGCGATGGACATGCCGCATGTGCGAATGGATCGGATGAATGCAACGGGGATTGCTCATGGTAAGATGATGTACGTAGCTCCGCATGATGCACAATACCCCAATTACAATACGGAAGAGTATGCGACTATCCATGAGAATATATTCCACCGACCTCAGGATGAGCCACTCAGCACGTTTTCGATAGATGTGGACGCAGCTTCCTATAGCAACATGCGACGGTTTATCAATCAGGGTCAGCTACCGCCAAAGGATGCTGTGCGCATAGAGGAGATGATCAATTACTTCAACTATGCCTATCATGCGCCTCAGGATGACAAGCCGCTGATGATCAATACCGAGACCATCCCGGCACCCTGGAATCCCAAACATCAGCTGGTGCAAGTAGGTATCAAAGGCAAGGAAATCGAGAAAGATCAGCTGCCAGCTTCCAACATTGTCTTCCTGCTGGATGTATCCGGCTCGATGAACCAGCCCAACAAGCTACCGTTGCTGAAGTCGGCTTACAAGATGCTCGTGCAGGAGCTCAGAGATGAGGATCGCGTTGCGATAGTGGTCTATGCAGGTGCGGCTGGCATGGTGCTTCCATCAACTTCAGGTGAAGATAAAGCGACGATCCTCAAGGCTATCGATGACCTCAAAGCTGGTGGCTCGACTGCTGGTGGGGCTGGTATAGAGCTGGCTTATAAGATCGCGGTAGACAATTTCATCGAAGGCGGCAACAACCGCGTGATCCTTGCCACTGATGGTGACTTCAACACAGGTGTGTCCAGCAATGCGGACATGGAGCGGCTCATCGAGCAGAAGCGAGAGGCGGGTGTGTTTCTTACCGTGCTCGGTTTCGGGATGGGCAACTACAAAGACTCCAAAATGGAGATACTGGCTGATAAAGGCAATGGCAACTACGCCTACATCGACAATATGATGGAGGCTAAGAAGGTGCTCGTATCCGAATTTGGAGGCACACTATTCACTATCGCAAAGGATGTGAAGATACAAGTGGAGTTTAATCCGGCTGAGGTACAGGCCTATAGATTGATCGGCTATGAAAACCGAAAGCTGAACAAGGAAGACTTCAATAATGACAAGAAGGATGCAGGTGAGCTGGGTGCGGGACATACGGTCACTGCGCTGTATGAGATTATTCCTGTAGGGGTGGAGCGTAAGGCACTCTCAGTAGACCCGCTCAAATATCAGCAAACCACACCTACCAAATCTGGTAAGTCTGTAGGTGAGTGGATGACAGTGAAGGTTCGGTACAAAGCGCCTGATGGAGATACCAGCGAGTTGATTAGTGAGGTGGTGACTGCCAAGAGTGCCGGTTTTGAGAAAAGTACCGACAACATCCGATGGTCTTCGACTGTTGCCGCTTTTGGGATGCTGCTGCGTCAGTCTGAGTATGCAGGTGATGCGAATTTTGCTACTGTGCTTGATTGGGCAAAAGAAGCCAGGGGTGAGGATGCCTTCGGATACCGAAGTGAGATGATCCGGCTGATAGAGATGGCTGGTCTGTTGCAAGGCGAAACGGCTATGAATGAGTAGCCAGCCAGACGCTGACCATCCCGGAAGGACTTCACCTGGTTTTTAAGACTCGATTATTGTTTCTAAACTTGAACTGGTTCTAATATGTCCCTTATGTCTGATATGCTCTTGAAATCGCTGCGGTCCATTGGCCACTTCTCTAAAGAAGAGCTCGAGACTATTATGGGAAAGTTTGAAACGATGAGCCACAAGGCAGGTGAAGTCCTTCTGGAGATTGGTGAAATCTGCGATCGGTTTTGGTTCCTTGAGCAGGGAAGTGTACGACAATACCATAAAAACGACAATGTTGATGAAGTGAACCACGGCCTGTTTACGGCAGGCAGTTGGTTCCTTGATCATACGAGCTTCACCGGGCGAAAGCCGGCCAGGTATAGGATTGAGGCATTCGGAGCGTCTAAGACATCCAGTATCTCTGTGCATCACCTGCATGACCTAATGGGCACATCTCAGGTTTATTTCCAGCTTGGAAAAATACTTGAGAAGGGCCAACACATGGCCTTTGACCCAAACGCCAAACCAGAGCAACGATATCTGGAAGTCTTAGAAAACCACCCTGCCTTATTAACTGCTTTTCCGCTAAAGCATATCGCCTCCTATCTTGGCATGACACCTGAGACTCTGAGCAGGGTGCGCAAGCGTATCTCCTCCCTTTCTTGATTTGGATCAAGAAGTTTTCTGAAGTCGGGGCACTAGGTTTGTTGTGAATCAAACCTGAATCTCATGAACTCAAAAGATGAAAGAAATACCGGACTGTCACTAATGATCAGTTCGGTCTTGATCGTCACGACCATGGTGCTTCATCCGGTAGGCGGAGACTTTGATCACCTGCTGCAAATTGCTACTATCGGAATGATCGCTCATAGCATTGGCATATTGTCTATTCCTTTTGCCGCGTATGGTTACTGGGGGATTATGAACAGGCTTGATGAATCCAGTTTTTTGTCAAGGATTGCTTTCTCGTTCATGCTGTTCGGGCTGGTGGCCGTCATGATTGCGGCGACTTTGAACGGGCTGGTCATAACCCAATTGGCACAAAGCTACGCCGGTGCATCAGAGGAGATGATCGCTAGCCTAAAGCCTGTATTCAAGTACAGTCATGCCTTCAATCTGGCGAACGATTACATATACATGACCGCTGTAGCGATCAGTACGCTGTGCTGGTCAATAGCTATTCTGATGACCAAAAAGTTTGCTGCCTGGCTGGCCTATCTTGGTATTGCTCTCGTTTTAGTCGCTGTATCTTCAGTGTTTCTAGGGTATATCTTCACTACCGTAACGGGATTCAGCATATTTATTTTTGGCTCTGCTGTATGGACAATCGGCATGGGGTGGTCGCTTTGGCGATCACCCTAAAGATTCAGCCGATGCTGTCTTTAAGCGAGAAGAGCTTTTGCCTGCTTTCTATTGGGTCTCACCATCCCATCACCTTTTCCAAATGCTTAATTAGTTGGTCGGCCATACTTCTGTTATGCACTACGCGCGGGTGGCCATCGGTCTGGGTAAAGGGAAATACGATGGTTGAAATGTTGTCATCTTCAAGACTGCCCACCGCTTCCTGAATGTAGGCTGGCCATGGCGAGTCTTCTGCCGTAGCATCCATACTACCGATAGCACAGACGATATGCGCAGAGGGGTAGGCCATTCTGATTTTTTGAACGAAGTTTCCATAGGCCGTCTGCCATTCTGGTATGGTCGGTGCATTTTCGCCAAAGCGGATTTTGAATTGCTCGAACTCCGGTAAGTTGATCAGCCAGGAATCATTTTGTCCAAGGTTGATGACCACCACGTCGGGCCGCACCCTTGAGAAGTCCCATTGTGACAGACTGTCTTTTGGGTTGAGGTGGTCATAGATCTCAGGCATGATCTCGGGGTTCCAACTCACCATGATCCCGACACCTGACTGGACGGTGGCGTAATAATCCGCATTGAAGTGCCTGGCAGTATTAGCAGCGTAGGTATAATAGTTGTTTGTGTAGACACTGTCCCACCGATCACCTCCTGTCAGGTCTTCTATGGCAAATCCCGCAGTAATCGAGTTACCGAAAAACTCAATGACCTTACCAGAACTCTTAGGGGGTGAAAGCAGCCGCCCACCTTCCAGGGTCAACCCACTGAAAGTCAAGGGGCCTGTGACCATCCATTCATTTCGCTTAAGTACGTCTATTCTATGAGCTGCATTATCGTTAAAGTCAGCCAGGAGAATCCTGTTGTCACCACTATCCAGCTTGAGATATCTGAGACTGTCTAGGTCATAGACGATATTGAGATAGACTTCTCCGTTGGCGTCATGGTAGTCTGCATAGACCTCACCGCTCTGATAATTGATAGATAAGCCAGATCCTGGCCAATAGAACTCCGGATTGAGCGAGTCAGCCCAATTGATCCTGCCGTGGTACTTGATCAACGAGCTCGTAGGCGGAATTTGTTCTATTGCTGCTTCGGGTGTTTGGCAAGACAGCAGTCCAAGAGCCGAGGCAATAAGGATTAACAATAAATTGGACGTGTGTTTCATGATTGGAAGATTGGAATACTCATGAAGATAAGTCTGTATCCGCTAATACTCCAATAACTGCCTATTGCCAGATGTAAAGAGAAGATTGAAAATTTTGAGCGATAAGGCTGCCTTTACGCTACAGTTAGTGTCCTTCTTTGTGTTCTCCTTCTTCTCCTTCTTCGTGCTCAGTAACGAGTGCATGTTTGCCATGGAGATAGGAGTGTGTGATCTTTTCCGTTTGCGATAGCAACAGTGCAGAGACGATGAAGACCATGTGGATCACAATCTCAATAATGATACCCTCTGAACTGGCCTTTTGTACCGCGTCGCGATAGTCAATGAAAGTCTTTAGCAGCTGAACACCGGAGATTGAGGCAAGTGAAGTGGCTAGCTTGATCTTCAATTGACCCGCATCCAGATCTTCCAGCCATAATGGCTTATCCTCGTGCATGTCTACATCGATGCGGCTGGTAAAAATGGAGTAACCACCTATGGTCACCATGACGACCAGATTCATTACCATACTGATGTCTACCAACCCAAGAATGCTGAGCATCATCTTCGTTTCCGATAGGGTAAACATCTCATGAAAGAGGTGAAGAAGTTCCTCAAAGAACTTGATAAGATAGATAAACGCGCCTATGATCAGGCCACCATAGAGAGGTGCTTGTACCCATCTGCCCCAGAACACGAAACCTTCAAAAAATTCTTCTACTGCTTTTAAGCCGTTTCTAGCCATGTGTCGAGCTCTTTTAGTTCTAAGGGATTATTAATGCGTTTCAATCAAATTTAGCTTTATTTTCCTTTCATGGAATGATTAATGGTATTTTTTTAAGGTTAGCAGGGCTGTTGATCTGGGGCGTCAATAATGCAAGATGATGCGATTTGGCTCACTATTTTAGCACAACGACTGTCCCCAGGATATAATCATGTAAGCCTTGCTTCCGCTTGTTGAAGGCGATCATCGTGAAGCCGCCTAAGGCGATAGCAGCAGATACGAACTTTAGAAGTATCCGCATCAATGCGGTGAAAAAGCTCAGCGGCTCGCCCTTTTTATCGACGACTCGCAGACCATGATATATTTTTCCGAGAGTAGCCTGGTATTTTGAGCTCTCCAGTCCGGCATGGTAGCCAATGACAATCGCAATGCATAAACTGTAGAAAAGGCGGTTGTCATCCACCACCACACTCAGCGGGAAAAGAACCAATACCAATACCGTCAAATCTATATTATATGCAGTGAGGCGTTTCCAGAATGATGCGTAATTCAAATCCATGATTATCAATAAGATACGAAAATAGGCTTCTTGAACATAGGGGGATATGGCTTCCCGATTATTTTCATATATTGAATGACTTTTTTCAAACCAAACTTAAACTAATCAACTTATGAAAGTACTTATCAAAATTCTGCTGGGGTTGGTCATAGTCGTTGTATTGCTTGCTGTGGTTGGCTTCCTGCTGCCCAGAGAAGTGCATTTGGAGAGGTCGATTGCAATAGATGCACAGCCCAATGAAATCTACCAGGAGATCAACGACTTCCAAAATTTCAACAAATGGTCTCCGTGGGCACAAATCGACCCTAATGCTAAGTATGACTATAGTGGCCCTTCCTCGGGCGTTGGGGCCAAGATGAGCTGGACCAGTGATCACCCGGATGTCGGCAATGGTAGCCAGGAAATCATCGAAAGTGTTGCTGATCAGAAGGTGACCACTGTACTGCTGTTTGATGACTTTGCACCATCCTATGCCTCGTTCATCATCGAGCCCTCTGGTAACGGCAGCACGGTGACCTGGACATTTGACGGTGATATGGGTAGCAATCCTATCGGAAGGTATTTTGGATTGTTAATGGACGGAATGCTGGGTCCACAATATGAAGAGGGCCTGTCCAACTTAAAGAATCTGGTGGAGTAGGTATCTGATTCTCGAGTCTGATTTGATACAAAAGCGGCCATTCTACATCATATGAGAATGGCCGCTTTTTAGTTCTTAGTACTTTCTTAGAAAGTAGCTGGAGACAGCCGTAATAAACCTCTCCCGTGTAGTATCTGTGGTCAGAAAAAGCTCCGGCTCGATCAATTCCAGCTCCATAAGCATGGGCTGATCCTGATACACCACCAAATCAACCCGTGCATAAAGACATGGTGAAGAGACCGTACCTAATACGCCTTCAGCAAAGCGTATGAGCGCATCCTCCGGTGCAGTCTGTAAATAACTTCCCCCAAACTCCTCCTGCACCCTGTACTCACCGGGTTGAGCCGTCTTGAGTACGGCATGACTAAACTTCTTTCCGAAAAACATGAGCGAGTACTCACCCTGCTCACTGATAGAAGGGATAAACTGCTGGATCAATAGATCTTTCTGTCTACCTATTTCCTTTAGTTGAGGCAGCTGTTCCTGGTAAGTAGCAGCGGTTAACCTGAATGTCTGGTAAGCTGTCGCTGAGACAGCTGGCTTCACGATGAATGCTGACCATGGAATAGTTAATTCCGAAAGCTCACTTCCCTGCGGTACGAAGAGCGTAGGTGGTATGGTGATTCCTTTTTGTGCTAACTCTTCCAGATAATATTTGTGAGCATTCCATCCAAGTACATCTATGGAATTACCAACAATGAGGCCTGTTTGTCCTAGCTGATCAATCCATGACCTGAAGGCACTAATATTTTTATGATAGTCCCAGATCGTCCTTATCAACACACCATCAAAGTCGGTCCAGGCTACTGTAGTATCATTCCATATTACTGGGATCGCCTCTATCCCTCTCTCTGGCAATTGCGATAGCAGGTACTGCTCACTGGGGATGAGTTGAGGACGCTCTGTACATGTGGCTATGGCAAGTTTGAAGCTCGACATCCGTCAATTTTTGTTTCTGGTAAGACCTAAAACTACCGTAAAGGGTGAAAACCTATGATGAATGGAAAAATATTTCAGAAATAGATCATTTTTTCAATCAAGGGCCTGGAATCGCTTGCAGACTGATCATTTCCATAAGTGGAACGTTTGCAGATGCTTACTTTATTGTGAATTTGATAATGATATGTTAGATATGTTAAACGTTTGCATGACCAAATAAGCCTTTCGTTGAAAACCTTTATTGCAGGGCTCGTATTAGGGACTATAGATTTGCATAAATATTTTAACTGAAAAGCTATGACAAAATTCAGAACAACAATGGTAGCCCTCGTAATAGTTATGGGAGCTGCGTTCGCAAACGCCAAAGGTGTAAGTGGGGATTCGGAGGTGAAGGTATTGGCCGGTAACAAGGCTGGTGTTTACAATCTGTTTTTCGAATCAGCAGAAGATAAGACTGTCAATGTCCGTGTATTGGACGCCAATCATAAACTACTGTCCAATAAGAGAATCACAAAGACGGATGGATTTCTTCAGCCGATCGATTTTAGTAACCTTCCTTCCGGAAATTACTTCATCGAGATCAATGGTGAAGGTACTGCACTTACCGAGTCAATACAGCATCATGTTACAACCGTGAAAGCTGACGACTTCACCGTGACTACCGTAAGCAATGCCAGGAAGGTAGCTTTCGCTACTACCCTTACAGAGCCTGCTCCGCTCAACCTCTATTTTTACAATGAGGCCGGCGAGGTAGTATACCGTGAGTCGGTAGCGTCAAGCCAGCTTAATCGCAAGCTGTATGATTTTTCTTCTATTGAAGGTGAGTCAGTAACTGTATCGATTGCTCATAAGGGCAATACTATTATGAACAAAGTGATAAACTTCTAAACTCTATATAGATAAGCTTTGTGCTGAAAGGCCGGTTCTTTGGATCGGCCTTTTCTTGTTCTATCCCTACCGGGAAAATGATTAGGACGCTATGGATTGTCATTCCATGGCTTGATGAAGAAGCCCGCAAGCTTGCCTTTGGCGTCTATCACTGAGCGTACTTCCACTTCAGCTCCGGGAGCAAACTGCCCACGATACCTGTAAAGCTCAAAGAGCTGCCCATCTGTGGGCTTCATCATATGGTCAAACTCAATGTACTGATAGTCTCCGAACGCACTTGACACTTGCTGGTATGCAGACTTTTGAACCTCTTCAGTCAAGCCTTTGATCATATCAGGCGTGGCTTCCTCTGCTGTCAACGGATAGTATCCCCCATCCCGCTGAGCGGATAGGATGCGCTTTGATAATTCGGTGACCTTACCGAGCTTGGCCGGGTCTATGTCTGTGTCATTGGCTTTATCAAACCTGACTTTAGACTCACAACTAACTATCGCTAAAAGTGAGAGTGGTATTAGGAGGAAATGAAGATATTTCATGTGCAGGACATTGTGTTATAGGCAGATATTCTAAGGTAATTAATTTCTTCTTTGTGAGATTCAGTTCTAATTAGCATTCTTCTCATGGGAAAGAATAAGGTCGTTCCGCAATCAGGTCAAAATACTCGAAAAATGTATCGAAGTATTTATCCGCCTGTCTTTTACTCCGAAATGGTGGATTTTGATTAAGCCATTTTGGCTGCTTCACTTAATCTATAGCAGGGCACTTAATGAATCCTTGGACTGTTTTAAGATTTCTTTTTTACAATCTTTAGTAAAGCCACCTTCTTCTGCCTTGTCCAGCATCGATCGTACCCAATCAATTTTACTTTGCTGACTTCTAGCCTGTCGGATCAAGTCATTGACAATTTCACTCTTGCTTGAATACTCCTTACTGGCAATTAAGCTTTTTAACCATTCATCATTCGGCTCTGTAAGTGAAATACTTTGTCTAGACATAATGCTGTTTTGATGTAAATTTACACCAAAAACGAACCAAGGTCAAAATGCGATTTCTCTTTTATATTGTTCGATAATTGCTTCTTAAAATTCGTGACGACTAAAAAGCACTGACATTTCCATCTGCCTATAGGAATGGTATTTCCGAAATTATTATTTGACATGGAGCTTGCAAGAATCATCAAGGATTACTTCATATAAGCTATCGAACCCAATGGTGGTGAATGATCTGCCGTTGATTCCAGTACAGACTATTGGCCATTCACTATGCTATGCGTTCTTGTTTTCATCTGACAAATGTTCAATGAGTAGTTTGTACAAGGGATTTTCCACGTCCAGCCCATAGGTTCTTAACAATACTGAATAGGTATAAGGTCCATTCTTGTATTTCACATAAATCCTGTCAGGAACTCCTGCCACAAATTGTCCTGCGATAAACATTGTGTCTATTCCTTCTTCAGTGTCGATAGACTCAATCATATTTATTGGAATTTCTACTGTGTTGAACATTGGCTTCATAGTGACAATAGTTATTCTGTCTTTAAACATTCTAATCCACTGATTATTCTTGTTAAGAAGAATTGCGATGATAATAAGTATTATTCCATAAACAAGAGACGCGGTAATACTCATACCTTTTAAAATAAATACTACTGTGACTATAAATGGCACGGAGTAAATTATGAGAGAAACAAAGGGGAAACCGGAATTATATAATGCCTTGTTTATCATTTATTTGGTATAACAATATGGAACGACACGCTAACATACATTAATGCTGACTAATTTCCTTGCAACTTGAGCTGGCTTTGATACAGTAGCGCCGATCATATCTACAGGTTTTGTACCATTGGATAATGTCCACGTCCTCTCTGCTTTTCCATCTTTTGATCCGAATATCGTTTGCACTTCACTACTTGAAACTGCATGCGATTGCAGATTCACTTCATTATTGATTTTTTAAAGAAGTATAAAATCCAATATTATATTCATTGTAATAGCCCTTATTCTTTAGTATTAATTCAGCCATATCCGTTCTTTGTAGTGTATTTGATAATCAGATACAGTTAATGATGTTGTTCATTCCGGTAGGGTATACTAAACAATCAACCGAAGGAAGATGCAAGATCGAGCAAACAAAAACTGATGATCACTATGAAAACAATGAGAAACACACTAGTCGTGCTTTTAACAGTTATTGGCACTTCTGTATTCGCAACAGGTGGAGCTACTATGGTAGACTCCTTAGACTTTCAGACCAAAGTATTGCCTAGTCTTGAGAGTAAGTCGTTTAGGTTGATTTATCAATCTGAGACGCAACAGCCCGTGCATATAAAGCTAAAAGATGAAAACGGTACGCTTCAATATAGCGAGCGCTTCCAGCTTAAGTCATTCGTTCAGCCTTTTGACCTCAGCCAGCTGCCCGATGGTAACTATACCTTCGAGCTTTGGACCAAGGAGGGTAAGAGAGTGCATGAGATCAGCAATGTAAGCAGGGAGATAGATGCGCCGGAGCTGAACTTTGATCTTGCTGGCAATAGCAAAGTAGCTCGTCTCCAGACGGAGGCGCCTATGGGAGCCAACTTGCGATTGCTCATCTATGATCAGGAAGGTGCTGTGCTGCACAAGGAAGACTGGGCAGCCGGTCAGAAGATCAATCGCCAGTATGACATGAAACAGGTAGAGGGTAGGGGCGTGACGTTCCTTCTGCTTAACAATGGCACGGTTGTCACTGAGAAAGCGGTGAAATTTTAAACACGTATTAATTCAGGTTTATGAAGAGCCGGCCACTGTGCCGGCTTTTTTATTGAAACACGCTAGGAACGCCCATCGATAGGTGGGATGAGGCTTTTACCTTACGGCCATACCCCAAAACCATTAAAATGGTTCTCTAAAGACCAACCCATAGCCCACGGTTTAAACCATGGGCTATGGGCATGCTGGAAACAAAATGGTTTAAACCATTTCAATATTCCTCTTACTGATGACCGCTAAGGGGTTTATTCTTCTTTTTCAACTTAGAGTGCATGACCTCTATGTCAAGTGATACCTCACTAAATGTATAAGCTGAAAGCAGTCCGAGTTCATCGGAGAGATTCAATTTTACCGGTAGGTAGGTCAACCTATCTATATCAATAATGGTTTCCAGCGCATAGTACTCGGGCACTTTGATCGTCATGCCTTCCTTGATAGGTCCATATTCCTTTATACCTTCATTGAGCTCCACCAGCTTATATTCACTTACCTGTAGCTTTTGAGATACCGATCGTGTTGACTCACCCTTACTGACTACATATGCGCCTATCCCGCGTCGCTTTGATGATATCTGCACACGATGCACACCTGCAGAGGTACCAGTCGTAAGCAGAGACACCTGATCGCGGTTTTCATAGATGAGCTCGATGAGCCGACCGATGTGGTCAAAACCTATTTCATAGATGGTATGCTGATTATTATTTCGGGCCAGGGAGCCCATGGGATCTAACTCCATTTTCATGTAGGGGAACCCTTCCGGATCATACACCATCTTCTCGGCATTGACGGTAGCATCATAGGTGATCGTAGATCCCGGATCAGGAGAGATGAAGGTCATCGATAGCTGAAATGGCTGCTGCTGGTAACGCACCTCCTGCGACCCGGTACGTAGTTCTCCATCGTAGCGCTCGGTATTTTCGATCATAAACGCTGCGGACTTTACCGCCCTGGCTTTTGCGATCGTAGCTTGGATGAGCTCATCAGGGTTTGACTGAGCTTTGGCGCCAAAGACAGCCAACAAACAGGTGAATAAGTAAAGACTCGTTTTCACAGTGCAATCATAAACGAAGAATTGCCTGTTTAGTCTATGTCAAAAGCAGAAATAATTGCATTTATTTCCTGCACTGTCAGGGCCCTGCCATTTGCACCTTTGTTTTGACCCTACCGGGAAACAAGAACGGGATCCTCTGAGGTCTTGGATTCGTTTTTCCCTATAATCAGTCGGTTGCTCTTGTCATAGGAAAAATAGCTCCATACCCAGCTGATGAGCACAAGTACCCTGTTGCGAAAACCCACCAATGACATCAGATGGACAAACATCCAGATGAGCCAGGCGAAGGTGCCCTGTGTCTTGACCGACTTCTTGCCCACCAACAAATCGACCACCGCCTTATTTCGTCCCACAGTAGCCATGCTACCCTGGTCCTGATATTCGAATTTTTGGATGGGCTTACCAGCAATGAGATGCTGGATGTTCTTAGCGAGTAGCACACCCTGCTGCATGGCGGGAGGGGCGACCATAGCATGACCAAAGGGGAGCTCTTCTGTGATCATGGCGGCCACATCACCGATGGCAAAGATGTTTTCATAGCCTTGTACATGGTTGTACTCATCTACTTTGAGGCGATTGTTTTTAGTATGTACCTCTGGGTTTAGACCCTCGGTTGGGTTGCCTAATACCCCGGCAGCCCAGATCAGGTTTTTAGTTGGGATTTTCTGATCACCAAGATCAACTTCATCATTGGAGTAGTCCTTGACGAAGGTGTTGAGGTGGACGTGTACGCCCAGGTCTTGAAGGAAATGCAGTGCCTCTTCACCAGCTTCTTCAGACATCCCGTTGAGCAGTCGGCCTGTACCCTCGACGAGATGGATGTCCATTTCTTGTAGCTCCAGCTCCTTGTAGTCAGCGGGGAACACATGCTTTTTCAGCTCTGCCAATGATCCGGCAAGCTCTACACCTGTCGGACCGCCACCTACGATGACAAAATCAATCAGACTGTTCATCAGTGCCTTGTCATCAGTCAATAGCGCTAACTCAAAGTTCTTAATGATCTGATTGCGTAAGTCAATTGCATCCTCGATGGTCTTGAGCGGGTACGACTTCTGCATGATGTTCTTATTGCCGAAGTAGTTGGTGCTCGCTCCGGTGGCGATCACCAGATAGTCGTACTTCACCGTACCAATGGAAGTCTCAATGCAGTTTTCTTCCGGTAGGATGCGTGTGACCTCACCCATGCGGAAGTAGAAGTCCTTGTGCGCCGCAAACTTCTTCCTGAAAGGGAAAATGATTGAGCTGGTCTCTAATCCCGAGGTAGCCACCTGATAGAGCAGCGGTTGAAAAGTATGATGATTGTACTTGTCAAAAAGTACCACTTGTGCATTGACATCTTTGAGCGCCTTGACGAGTTCTAGCCCCCCAAATCCACCTCCAATTACGACGATTCTAGGCTTACCCAGATCTACGATTCGGGTACGACTGTGTATTAGTTTTTGCATGGTCTATAAGCTTCGGTCTGTCAACAAATCAGCCTTACTTATAATTCATTATTGAGCTAAAAAAAGATGCCCTTAGAGTGATAGAAATTAAATTTTTGTAAAACGCAACCAAGCTACTGAAAGCGCGTTTAGCGATCTATTCCAGTCCAAAATGGTGCCTGTAGTTCTTAATATATGGCATTGATTTTAAGTAGATTGGAGTATAACTAAAGAAATGTCAAGCAAACAACTGCAGGTCGATATTCTGCCACAGCCCAATGACGTGACATGTGGGCCTACGTGCCTCCATGCGGTCTACGATTACTACGGTGACAAGATTCAATTACCTCAGGTCGTTGACGAGGTTACGCAGCTATTTTCAGGAGGTACACTCGCGGTATTGCTGGGGCACCACGCACTTCAGCGTGGGTTTGATGTGACCATCTATACTTACAACCTACAGATGTTCGATCCGACCTGGTTTGATGATGCATCTGCCGATACGCTACCGCAAAAATTGAAAGCACAAGCAAAGGCTAAGCCTACCCGTAGATTCAAGTTTACCACCAACGCGTACCTGAAGTTTCTGGAGCTCGGTGGCCAGATCAAATTTGAAGAGCTCACGCCGGCGCTGATCAAGTCATTTCTGGTAAGGGAAATACCCATACTTACTGGTCTGAGCGCTACTTATCTCTACAACTCTGCAAGGGAGATTGGTGAAACCAATACCTACGACGATGTGGTGGGCACACCGGCGGGTCATTTTGTGGTCGTGAACGGATATAACCGCAAGACGAGGCTCGTGTCGGTAGCCGATCCACTCAACCCCAATCCAATCAGCAATATCAAGCAGCACTACAAAGTGGGCATCCATAGATTGATCAATGCCATACTATTGGGCATAGTGACCTATGACGCCAACATTTTGATCATTCAACCCAAATCATAAACCAACCTATGCATCAAGTCATTGTCACCGAAAACCCGAAACAATGGCAGCTCGAAATCAACGGGCTGCAATGGATGACGCCTGCTGAATACCTCGCGCCCAGCGGGCACAATCTGTCCAAGAATACCAAAATCCTCAATCTGTGCCGGTCGTTTCAATACCAATCGCAAGGGTACTATGTGTCATTGCTGGCGGAGGCGAGGGGACATAAGATATTGCCTAGTGTTGCGACGATTCAGGACTTTAGGTTTCCTTCGATCATGAGGGGTGAGGCTGAGGGTTTTGATGATGCCATTCAAAAGGTACTTGGGCAGCAGCTGGGAGACAAGGTAGAATTCAACATCTACTTTGGATTATCAAGCGATACGCCACTTGATAAGATCGGAGTATTATTGTTCAACCTTTTTCAGACGCCATTGCTCCGTGCTTCCTTCAGCAAGCGCGACAAGTGGGTGATGACCAGCCTCAAAACGATCAGCATGGCAGATGTGCCTGCGGAAGATCGTGAGATATTGAAGAATGCACTCGTCAGCCACCTATCGGGAAAAAATGTGATCCGAAAGGGGTATGATCGCAAAAAATACGATTTGGCCATCCTTGTCAACCCTGCTGAGGCCACCCCTCCGTCAGACCCAAAGGCCATTACTAAATTCGTAAAGGCAGCTGAGAAGGTCGGCTTCAATGTCGACCTGATTACCAAAAACGACTTTGGCAAGCTGATGCAGTATGATGCACTCTTCATCCGTGAGACGACTAACGTCAACCATCATACTTTTCGCTTTGCGAAAAAGGCACAGGCAGAAGGCCTCATTGTGATTGATGACCCTGACTCCATCCTTCGCTGCACTAACAAGGTGTACTTAAGTGAGTTGTTGTCCAGCCACAAAATAGCTACACCAAAATCAGCCATCATCCGCAAAGATCAGCGCTCGAAAGGGGTGGAGGGTCTGGAGTTTCCCATGATCATCAAAGAGCCGGATGGTTCTTTTTCTAAAGGGGTGAAGAAGGTATCCAACCAGGAAGAGCTTGAGGCGGTACTGGCCGATTTTTTCCAGAAATCAGAGTTAGTCATTGCGCAGGAGTTTTTACCTACTGATTTTGACTGGAGAGTGGGGCTTATCGATGGTCAGCCGATCTACCTGTGCAAGTACTACATGGCACCCCAGCATTGGCAGATTGTCAACTGGAGTAAAAAGGGAAGCAATTCTCGACTTGGCAAGAGTGCCACGATACCCTTGTCTGAGGCCCCTAAGGGCCTCATAGAGACCGCTGTGAAGGCGGCTGCCCTGATTGGCAATGGTCTCTATGGTGTAGATGTCAAGGAACGTAACGGAAAATACTACATCATTGAGGTCAATGACAATCCAAGTATTGATGAGGGCATTGAGGATAAGATAGCCAAGTCGGGTCTCTACACATCCATCATGCAGTCTATTATGAATCGTCTCGAAGCTTAGATATGAAAAGATTACACCTTTTCCAGGCCTATGGTATAGAACTGGAATATATGATTGTCGACTGTGATACACTCAAAGTGAAGCCTGTCATGGACGAGTTGGCACTAAAGCTCACCGGAGAATATGCCAATGAGATAGAACGTGCGGGCAACATCAGCTGGTCGAATGAGCTGGTTTGTCATGTGCTGGAAATGAAATGTGCCATGCCGGATGATGACATGCCCGACCTGGCCAGGCGCTTCGAGAAGAGTGTGAAAGAGGC
This sequence comes from Cyclobacteriaceae bacterium, assembly GCA_965229505.1. Classification (GTDB taxonomy): domain Bacteria; phylum Bacteroidota; class Bacteroidia; order Cytophagales; family Cyclobacteriaceae; genus UBA6059. Next base: position 696,764 of record OZ245881.1, on the reverse strand, counting down.
CAATGAGGCTTTGGCACCCTACAATGCCTGTCTCATGCCTACAGCAGCTCACCCGCTGATGAATCCCATGAAGGAAACTAAGCTATGGATGCACGGCCAGCGGGATATCTATGAGCTGTACGACGAGCTGTTCAACTGTCAGGGGCATGGCTGGGCCAACCTGCAAAGCACCCACATCAACCTTCCCTTCTATGATGACGAGGAGTTCGCGCGACTGCACACGGCGATCAGGATCATACTACCATTACTACCCGCGATAGCGGCTTCTTCGCCGGTGCTGGATGGACAGCTGAGCGGTTATCACGATACCCGATTGACTTATTATCAGAAAAACCAACGAAGGATTCCGGAGCTGGTAGGGCATGTGATACCGGAGCGAGTACACTCTAAGCGCGGCTACACGAAGTTGATTTACACCCCAATAGCAGATGCTATCGCACCCTATGATCCTGAGCACATCACAGAGCCAGTATGGCTCAATTCGCGCGGAGCGATAGCCAGGTTTGACCGTGGAGCCATAGAGATCCGTCTCCTCGATATTCAGGAATGCCCCAAAGCAGATATGGCGATTGCGGGTACGATCATGCAGCTCCTCAAGGCGCTGGTCACCGGCAAATGGATCAGTTATGAAGATCAGGATAGGTGGGAGACTAAGGCACTGTACAGCGAATTCCAAAATGCGGTGAAATCAGCGGAGCACGCAATGGTTTTACATCCGGCTTTTGCTGAGATGTGGGGATTGTCGGGTGAGAAAGTCACCATGCAAGATATCTGGGTGAAAATAGTCGATGAGCTTACCCGACGAGATGCTGAAGGCATGGCACCATGGCTACCCACGATCAGCCAGATCCTTGAGCAGGGTACACTGTCGAGCCGTATACAAAAGGCACTCGCCGGTGATTTGTCAGAATCAAATATTAACAAAATCTACGGACAGCTCTGCCAGCGACTACAGCACAACGAGCTTTTCATGCCATGAAAAAGCCAGCCTATCTCGTGACCTGCGAGCATGGTGGCAACCAGGTACCAGCCGCTTATAGCCAGGCTTTTACAATGGCCGAAGCTGACCTCAGCAGCCATCGCGGCTATGACCCAGGGGCATTGTCAGTCGCAAAGGCATTTTCCAGAGCCCTCAACTCTAAACTATGCTACAGCGAGACGACCCGGCTGCTCATTGACCTCAACCGATCACTCAACAACCCTGAGGTTTGGTCTGAATACAGTCGCGGACTACCCGCGGATGAGATCATGGCGACCTATTATTTTCCCTACCGGAATGAAGTGGAATCCGTGATTTCCGGACTAATAGCGAGTCACGGGCGGGTGATACATTTGTCTATCCACAGTTTCACGCCGGTATGGAAAGGAGAAAAGAGAGCCACAGACATAGGCATCTTATTCGATGACGATCGAGCGGGAGAAACAGCCTATGCCCGCAGGTGGATACGTACCCTCAATAAGCACCTGAATGGTCTTCAGACAGACCTGAACAAACCCTACCTCGGTAAGGACGATGGGTTTACGACATATCTACGCACCAAATTCCCCGATGGGCATTACCTCGGTATAGAGCTGGAGATCAACCAGCAGTTTGCACCTAAGATTACAGAGATGCACTCACGCTTGATTGCGTCAGTTTTGGATATTGACAGTTAGTCAAAGGATATTTCAGCAGATTGTCTAATTTGAGGCGGTACTCCATGAAATTCACGCTATCCACAGTCGATCAAGCAGTAACCCAGGCGGTAAAGGACACCTACGCAGCACAACTCGCACAGCGCAAGGCTGACTTGATGCGCAGGGTGGAGACTTTTGTGTCGACCATCAAGCGTGAGGGTAACAAAGCAGAAAAGGATCTCTCCGGCTTTGCCGCATATAAGAAGGAAATACAGGGGTTGATTCAGGAGATACCACTTCATGATGAAGAGGGTTTTCTCGATATGGAATATCAGGGTCTGATTAATTCGCTGGATGGGCTAATCAGTAGCTGGCCCTCCAATGTCGAGGAAGTCCAGTCCCGGGAAAGATACTACAAACAGCAAGGGGACAGCATCGTCACGGGCACCACCAAGGTAGTTAAGCGTTCATTTTTTCTGATAAGTAAGCTACCGCGAAGAACCGCCAATGGAGTCAGGAAGCTCAGAGGTAAGGCGATCAAGGAAATACAATACGCTCCCCATAGAGTACCGTTAAACTCCTTTGCTGAAATTTATCTGAAGGAGGCTTTGATTCGGGAGTTGCTAGGACAGTCATATGCCTGGCTGAGACTGGAGGCGCGTGTCTATGAGCTGCTCTTCGACATGGAGGATGCACATTCTCTGGATGGAGATTATACCCTGTCAGAGGATAAGGTGAACGAGATTCAGAATGCCGTCGATGAGCAGTATGAAATTATCTCCAAGGCTGTCGATGCTGGTGTGACTAAGGTGATCAATCAGTTCAAGCAAAATTATGCCAAGGCTGGCACCTTTGAGCTGAAGTTGAACCGGCTGACGCCAGCGAAAGCAGCCATTGCGGTAGCGGAAAATCGCAAGACGATGACGGCACTGGCCAATGGCTGGCGCAAGACACATGAGACGATGCTGGAGGACTGGCAGCTCAATGCCCAGCTGAGGAAAATGAGTGCACTTGTCAGGCTGGAATATTCAATCCTGGATAACAGGATAGCCGAGAAGAAGGCCACTATTACCGATAGTTTTGCGGAAGTCAAGACGTACCTGACCGAGGCTAAGAAGCGTGCAGCAAAAGATTCTCCGGTAGGAGAGCTGAAAAAACTGCTGGTCAAAGAAAAGTATGAGGCCAGCAAAACACTGAATAATCGACTGCTAAAGAATACAGTAGAGGCGCTCATTAATCAGAACTTCGCTGCTCTGGTCAACCGGCTGGACACGAAAACAAATGAGCTCTGTCAGCAGCTACCTGAGAAGACAGCTATCCTGAAGTCTGGTGCCTATGATGTGCCGTTGAAGTCTTCGGATCTACAATTCTACAGCCCACAGGAGCTTTTTGCTTTTGAGTACATGCCGGGGTTTACCAAGGATACTGAGAAGCTTCGTCAGGTGGTGACAAGGCAGATCGATGAACTCATCGCTGCGACCAATGATCTGGATGATATTGTGACCTTCTGCCTGGACTCGGCGATGGCTTCACTCGATCAGGACGATGCTGATCCATCCGAAAGCCTGAAAGTCTACCGCGAGGGGCTCGATCGCGCGATCAACAAGCTCGACGAGGATGTAACGCAACTTGATGAGTTGACTAAGACGGTATTGGAGCAAAGCCTGCAAGCGGTGGATTATCTGGTGGCATGTATCATAGAGCTGACCAGCAATGAAAACGCACGTGAGCTCAACCTGCGCATCAGCAAAGGCAAGGCTTTGCGGAGCAAGGAACGCTATCAGGATCGCCTGAGGGTGATGAGTAAAAACCTCCTCAAACGCCTGACAGTCAACTCACTCCGACTGGGTCGCATATTCTCCAAGGTCACAAGCAGTCTCCAGTCCACACTGACTGTACCGTCAGGGGAGCAGAAGGTGTCTTCAGAAGTTTCTGATTTTCTTGCGGACAGCTTTTTGCGCATCAATAATCTTCCGATCGTATATCAGCGACTTTATAGGATATCGGCCTTGACCGACCCGGGTCTTTTTGAGGGGCGGAGTGTAGAGCTGTCCAAGTTGAAGTCGGCCTACCAAAACTGGCAAGCAGGCAAGCATGCGCCAACAGTGCTGGTCGGAGAAAAGTGGAGTGGGCTAACCTCTTTGGTCAATCATTTTTTGGATGTACTCAAGCCCAAGCTGAGTGTGATCAGAATCGATCATCACAGGAGCATGTGCAGTGATGCCGAGCTGATGGAGGTACTGTCGGAGTATTTCAAAGAAAAGCTCACCACTGTCGAGGAGGTGATCGACTACATCAATAGCCTACCGGCAAAGAAGATCGTGGTGGTGGAAAACCTGCAGTTCTACTATCTCAAAAAAGTAAGAGGATTTCAGGCGCTACAGACGCTCTTCAAGATCATAGCGGAGACAGATCAGCAGGTCTTTTGGCTGGTAAGCTGTACGGAGTATGGCTGGCAATACCTGGAGGCCACCAATTCCGCACGAGACCAGTTTCGTCACCTTATATTGACCGAGCCTATACCCAATGACCAAATGGTCGAACTGATCATGAAGCGTAACCGAATCAGCGGCTATAAGGTACAGTATGAAGTACCTGAAGACCTGATTCGTAATAAGAAGTTTAACCGACTCAGTGAGGATGAGCAACAGGCGTCTCTTAAAAAGGACTTCTTCATCAACCTCACCAGATTCTCGAAAAGTAATGTGAGCCTCGGACTGATATTCTGGCTACTGTCTACCAAAAACATCAGCGAGGATACCATTACCATCGGCCGGTTTAAGGAACCCGATCTGTCGTTCCTCAAGCAGCTGTCTATGCCCAAAGTCTTCATTCTCAACAACCTCATTCTCCACGACGGCCTCACAATTGACCAGATGTCGCAGGTAATGCGCATGGGGGTGAGTACCGTGCAGGCATTAGTGATCAATCTGGAGGATGATGGGGTATTGATCAAGCGTGAAGACCAGTATATGGTCAACCCTTTTATATTTAGACAGATCGTCAATCACTTAAAGCTTAAAAATCTGATCCACTGATGCGCCGCTACCTATATATCGGACTACTCTTGATCGCCGCATTGACGGTCGAGGCGCAAGACTCTACGCAGCAAGCCCATGTGGACAGCATGGAAAGCTCTGTTATCGCCAGTGTGGACAGTATGGTCGTTCCGGCACAGGCGGCAGATACGATAGTGAAAGACACTAAGGCACGACCCAAAATATCTCCACCTCCGGCCATTGAGGACATTATCTCCATATCAAAAGTCTTTTGGTCGCTTGTATTTATCGTGGTTGGCTACTTTGTCCTTCAGTTTTTGACCCGCCTGCTTTATCTCCTGGCGGAAAAGAGCACCAAGTACCGGATCACTATCAAAGGCTTTGTGCCCGTGCTCCGAATCCTGGGCTGGGTTATGGTCATCTTCATCGTCATTGTTGGCGTGATCCAGCCGCCGATCGCGACAGTGCTGGCGCTCTCCGCGTCCATCGGTGTGGCGGTGGGCTTTGCCTCTCAGGACATTCTCAAAAACATCTTTGGAGGGATTACCATCCTCTTCGACCGACCCTTTAAGGTGGGCGACAAGATACAAGCCAGCAGCCACTATGGTGAGGTAGTGGAGATAGGCCTGCGATCAACGAGGATCGTCACTCCGGATGACTCACTCGTCACCATCCCCAACGGTGAGCTGATGAACCAGTCCGTCTCCAACTCCAACTCCGGTGAAACGAACTGCCAGGTAGTAGCTGAGATCTACCTACCGGAAAATGTGGACATGCCGAAAGTACGCAAGCTGGCGACTGAGGCAGCACAGGTCTCCAAGTACATCTACCTCAACAAGCCCATCGCCGTACTCTTCGCGCACGGGATGAACGAAGAAAAGCGGTATGTCAAAATGAAGATCAAAGCCTATGTGATGGACGTTCGCAATGAGTTTGCTTTCAAAAGCGACATGACCGAGATCGTCATGGCAGAGCTGATCAAGGAAGGGATACTGGGGTAGGAGGATTAGCTATCTAAAGTATGCTGATTCAGGTGGGTTTAGGTGTGATGGTAACGTCCAAATATGGTAGGTGCCTCTGGCATTTCGAAATTTTCTGTTTTGCATTTCGGTATCAGACGGCTCATTAGAGGTATGTGCTATATCGCTTGTTGCATCGTTTTCAGCTTAACTATTTGAGATGAGTAAAGCCTACATAGAAGTTGCTATGGATAATGTTGTCTTGAGATGTCCGAATCGTGCATACAGGAGAATGCAATTTTCACGAACTATTCAGCCATAGTCAAAATTGCTTTCCAAATGAAGTCCCAATCCAAGGTCTGAAATTTTCACCATGGTTATTTACGATTAACGGGCTAAAATTAGCTTTCCACATCCAATTGCGTCCAAAGTGTTTTCTGTATCCTATGGATAGGAATAAATTATTGTAATTCTCGGTATTATCCGATCCATCACAATAGAAACAATCGTCCGCTCCATATTGCGCCCAGGTATATCCAACTCCAGTCTCAATGAAGCGATTTTTCTTTAGATCAATTAAGTACTGTAATGAAGCGGGTGTTGATAAATAGATATTTGACTCAGTATGAAAACCAATACCTATCCTTGCCGTTAAGCAGGGCTTTTTGAATAGTCTTCTTTCAAAATTTAAAGAGCCTAACATTCCATTACCCAAGGCTTCAATAAAAAGGGTATTTGGTAAACTTTGGGCCTGATTTGCTACGTCTTGTCCACATACTGAAGTGCATGTCAAAACAAGACACACAATCAAAACTCTTTGTGTCAACTTTAAAATTCCAATAAATAAAAGAATTTGTTGATACACTTTCAAGATGAGCATTGTTGAAAATAAGCTACTGATGTGATTTACCAATCTTATAACTTTTTGCGCCATCCTTGCTCAAATTGAGCGTTGCTATCTGTGAAAGTAAAAGTAATATAGTCTTTGGTGGGATTGATGGCATAACCATAGATGATGTCATCTTTACCCTGTCTTTTAAAGGTGATGGCCTGCTCTGCCTCATTCATAATGAAGGTTCCTACCGTATTATTGGAAGTTTCTTCCAGGTTATATTCTCCTCTATCGTCTTGAATGTTCTTATCTGGATAAAACTCTAAAATCATCTCAGGTGGTGGAATCATGTCTGTGATGCCATTTACTGTTTGTTCACTTAATTCCCAACCTCCATAGATACCAGATTCAAAGAGTGCGTCCTGTTCAAGATTAACATCCTCCTCACACTGAAATGCCATCAGCAGAGGAGCAAAAAGAAGCAGTTTTAGTTTTCTCATTTTTGAATGTATGTCCTGCTCTAAAATACGATGAAACTAAAGCTTTCTTTCAGGCCTGAACAGTATTAACAAAATCTTAATCCCTCGTGTTTATTGTGTTGATTTTTTGGAAATCTGGGTAAGCACATTTAAAAACTGTGACGGATTTTTACCACAAATATTTTAGGTAACGAGGTGCTTTTCTAAATTCATCAAATGAACACTCAAACCTGCTATTGCTTATGAATTTCGTCGTTTAGTTTATCCAACCGTATACGTAATTGGCTACTTCTTCCCAGCCGTCCTCTCCTGCGATGAAGTGATCACGATCCTCAAAGATTTTGTGCACCTTAATGCTTTTTTCGTCCCTGTATTTTTTGAAGTTTTTCTTGTTCAAAGAAGCAGGAATGATATGATCTTCTTCTCCAGAGATGAACAGCATGGGCGCATGAGGCTTTTTGAAGTTAATCTTGCCAGCTTTTCTCAACGTCTCTCGTGGAATATTTCTACTCTCAGGTACGACGTATTTGTCAAAGATGCTATCCGATTCTTCTCTGGATAATGTATTGGTAAATGCATAATGAAACCATTTCTTGGTTGGATAATGTACGGAGTTGCCTTTGAAAGGATTGAGTAAACCCAGATTAGATTTAGCAAAGCTGAACTTTAAGGTAATTACTCCTTTCGGGGGTGCACTGCTAATGATTATGGCTGCTTCCGCCAAATCCTTTTCAATTAGCTTTTGAGCTACTAAACCTCCCATAGAGTGACCTACAATGATAGGCTTCTCGGGTAGCGTATCTATAAATGCTTCCATTTTGTTGACCACATCAGTAAAGGTTACATATCCTAAACTGTCGGGAGCATTTTTTCTTAGTTCAGTAGGGTCTCCTTCATGACCTGGATAAGCAGGCGCATAAGTGGTATATCCTTTTGCTTTAAAGAAAGATTCCCATTCCTTCCAACTTTCGTTGTTGAGAAAGAGCCCGTGTACAAACACAATTGTTTTGGATTCGATGGATTTTTTCATTGCAGTATCTGTTTTTGTTTGTGAAAATGTCAGCACGGAAGTCGCGAGACTTACCATGACCAAAAGACTTATTGACTTCATGTTGCTTACTTGTTTATAACTACAAGCAAAGCTTAAAAACGAGATAGAGGATTTCTTTAACCCAGGTTAAAATCGCTACCTGCTTGCGATTCTTTTTCTTATTCTGCTGAGGGAAGGGCCTTGAATGCCCAGATAAGATGAAATATGATACAAGGGAACCTTATCATTGAGTTCAGGATGTGTTTCTATAAGTTCTAAATAACGCTCTTCGGGAGATTTCAGCAAGAAGCTTTCCGTTCTCTCAATGACAATGTTTGCTGCCATCTCAGCAGTTAGTCGTCCAAAGCGTTCCCATTCATGTGATTGTTGGTATAGCTTTTGGAGGTCGAAAATATTGATACAAACAATATGGGCATCCGTTAACGCCTCGGTATAGTACTCACAAGGAATTCGCCTTACGAAGCTTTTATAGGCCGTTACAAATCCATTCCGAGAAAAGAAGAATATATTCTTGTCTTCTCCGGACTTATAATCAATGATGTATGACCGAAACGTGCCTTCAATAACGAATCCAAGCTCCTTGCAGACGTTCTTGTAATTATTGAAGAGTTCTCCTTTCTTAAAGGATTTCTCATGCCAGTAGCTTGAAGATAAATCGAAAGCTTCTTCCGACATGCCAGCGAAATCTTTGAATGCAGATTGAAGAATTTGTAGGTTAGACATCATTCAATGATATACAACGATCAGCTATCTGGCGTATGTCCCGCAGCTAGTGAATAGCACTAAAGTAGTGAAATCTGCCGTAGCTCACAACGGTTCCGAACAGCACTGCCTGCCCGTCCGGTCAGGCGGGCGCTCCGAAAGTCAAAAAATCCTGCGATCAAAAGATGACAGAAAATACTGCATTTCTCAGCGGCGGATATCACGGCCGAATTGCACTGAAACCAGCCAGAAAGCACGTTGACATATGCCCGATCAGCATCTGTTATGGGCTTTTATTGATTTAGAGCTTTGTCGTTACTGAAAATTGATGTGATGAGTTCAACCCCTTGGTCAGTCAGTTTGCCAAGTCCAATGGATACAAGTTTTCCTTTGAGTACGTCAAACCAAGTCTTTTTATTTAAAACAGTAGTTAGCTCTTTGAGCTCAGTCATTTCGTCTTGGAGGTCGTCATAGGTAATCTCTTGACCAAGTTCCAATCGAGAAATTCGTAGTAGGAGTTCGTCTAATTTTGTCTTGACAATTGAAATATCTTGTTTAGTAAAGTAATCTGAATCAATGTTAAAAGTATTGTTTTCCGAATTGCTTTCATTCTTTGCAATCCATTCAGTCAATAGTTGAACAATAGGTTCTCGGTTAGTTTTCTTAACTCTGTCTAGAATCACATACTTCATATGTTTTAGAAATAGCTTCCGTTCAGCTTCCTTCCGTTCAAGATACTCGTTAAAGTGAAAATCTAGAAAATCCTCCAGTATATATGGAGGATCAAGTTTGATCAGTTCTTTTATGAAATGATTATCATAATCTTTGGATGTCGTTGGAGAGTTTATGATTTCACCACCTGAGTGATTTCCATGACCATCAGAAAACATCACTCCAATTGTTCGGAAAGTTTCCTTACCAAGTTCGGATATCTGATATTCCTGTTTGGACTCATTGGATTTGAATGTCGAATAAAATTGATTGACTTGACTCATTTTCTACTGGCTAAAATTGCCCATAACATTAATATATCACGCACTAGTGCATGATATCCATATTATACTTTCTAATTTAATTTATTGGTATTCAATAATATAAACAATTGTAAGGATTTGTGACTCTTTGCTTTTAATCCAAACTACTGGTCGTATTTACATGCTTTTTTCATCTGCGATCAAGTTAGCAGATTCTACGATTCAAAGCAATGCAAGTAGCGGCCACTAAGACACCCCTTTTTTTAAATCTTCACGACGATTTTTCCCTTGGCCTTATTGTCTTCCATATACTGATGTGCATGTGCTACCTCATCCAGCCTGAAGACCTTATCGATATTGAGTTTAATCGTGTCATTGGCTATCTGATCGATGAAGTCCTGAAGTAGCTCTTTTGAGAGATTCTTTGACTCACCCATGTAAACGGTGAGTCGCCCCAGAGATGGGATATCACCCATGGGCGTAAAATCCTTCATCGACCAGGAGTTGCCTAATATTCCGGTCATACACACCATGCCTTTCGTAGCAATGCACTTTAGTGAATCTTTGAGTGTGGCTGTTCCGATTAGCTCCAATACTTTGTTGACACCTTCTGGAAAGATGGCCCTCACCTGATCTGCTACCTGGCCATCATCTATCACCACATGGTCGGCACCATTGTCAACTAAGATTTGGCTCTTGGCTGGATTTCTGGTCGTAGAGATGACAGTGAGCCCTATGGCTTTCGCCAGTTGAAGGGACAGCATACCAATTGATGAAGTACCTCCTCTAATCAAAAGGGTCTCGCCCCTTTCTATTTCCAGGGCTTGATTCAACGAGCCCGATACGGTCTGGAACATTTCAGGTAGGGCCCCAAGAATCTCCCAATCCAGGTCACTTTCAAATGGGAACACAATCTCTGAAGGTACCGAGACATACTCCGCATATCCACCATCAAAAAACCTGCCCATGCCACCCATTATCGCCGCTACCTGTTGTCCTTTCTGGTAAGTGTTGGAAGGATCATATTCAATGACTCCCACACACTCGATTCCCTGGATTCTAGGGAAGTCCACTCCGGGAGAGTCCCCGCGACGCGTGAAAAGTTCTGAGCGGTTGAGTCCAAACGCTTTGACCCGGATCAGCACCCAGCCGGTTTTTACTTTAGGCTTGGGTACTTCTTGTAGCTCTATGGTTTCAGGGCCGCCTGCTCGTGTTGTGATGGCTGCTTTCATTATTATTTTTTTGGTTCGGTTTTGTTAAACATATATCGAGCTATCTTCCAGTGACCGTCCTCTTTCTCAAAGACAAACAGCTCCCTATTTGCTTCCTGGATAGTATCGCCAGTAGCATGTATGAGTGTGGTGCCTTTAGAGCTTGTTACCGCAAATGCCATGTCACCTTCTACCTCGATCTCTTCAATATAGAAATCAATGTTAAGCCGGATTTGGGAGAATATGAATTCATAAGATTTGAGGATATTTTCAATACCTACAGCCGATGGGGCTTCAGTAGGCATGAATACGCCATTCTTGGTATAGAGACTTTGAGCCAATCTGGCATCAGATGTATTTAATGACCTTTTATACAGACTCAGTAGTGCTTCAATTTTTTGATTTTCTTCTTTTTGCATGATTTCAGTGGTTTTATTTTCTCTAAATTGATTGTTGGTGGGTTTCCCCTGGATGGCTATCACTAGCAGCATCAATCCAGTTGTCATTATTTGCTTCATAATTCTCAGTTTTATCCATACAAAATTGAAGAAGCGCAATTATACCTACCTATAAAGTAGTTTAAGAAAGAACCTTAATCCAGATTAAGCCTTATGCAATCTCGCGCGTATGGTGCTCAGAAATTCGGGCGTGACGCCCAGATATGATGCTATTTGGACATTGGATATCCGGTTAAAGAAATGTGGGTAGCGCTGCATGAAATCAAGATATCGCTCTTCTGCCGTAGAGCTGATATTCTGCAAGATTCTCCTCTGAGCACTTACAAGCGCATTCTCAGTGATTACCCGAAATATGCGATTGAACTTTGGGTAATCTACGAACAACCTGATTTGATCCTCTTTCTTAATCTGTAGAATCACAGACTTCTCCATAGCTTCAATATACAACTTGCTTGGCTCCTCACTATGAAAACTACCTATATCCCCAATCCACCAGTTTTCTATAGCAAACTGCAGATTGTGCTCTTTAGCGTTTTGATCTACCAGGTACATTTTGAAGCAGCCCTCAACGACAAAGGTATTGAGCCTGCAGATGTCACCAGCCTGTAGGATGAATTGCCGCCGTTTGATGTTGCGCTCCACGAGTACTTCCCTAAGTATGTCCTCTTCTGCCTTATCTAGTGGAATAAGGTTGTTGAAGTAGGTGATTAGTGGCTCGATATGCATTGCCTTTGTGGGTAATTATCAGCGTTAAACATAGGTAATGTTTCTTGAATGTTGCAGATAAAAACTGTCTCAAGAGATGTTTTTCTTCCCTTGATAATCCATGGAAAGACTGTACTCAACTGTGAATATTATTGTAGAAAATCGACCAATTGGGAAGGTGATTGTGGAAATTATTTCTCCAAAGTCCAAAGACACTAACCTTTCTTGATCTCATAGGTCAACTCCACCATGCCATCGCTATAGGCCGTGCTGTCCTTCAGCCGCAAGGGTATCTCCTGACCTATGTAGTCAAAGAAAAGTAGACCTTCGCCAAGGATGATAGGTATAATAGAAATCACAATCTCATCAGCCAGCCTCAGTCGCAGGAAGTCTTTCACCAACATCGACCCTCCGACCACCCAGATATTCCGGTAGGTGGGTCTGAGTTGTTTGCTGGCGAGTATTTTCAGATCACCCGAATAGAATTTCACATTTGCTCGATCTGTTTTCAAGTTTCTATTGGTTAGCACAAAGACAGGCTTATCGCCATATGGCCAGCCCAGTTCAAGTGCATGCTCATAAGTCTTCGACCCCATCACATAGCAGTCTATAGAGTTGAGAAACTCCGTAATGTACTCAGCTGTGAGTGTGACACCCGGTTCGTACGTATCTGTTGAGCGCATCCAGGATACATCGCCATCCGGGCGTGAAATGAACCCGTCCAGACTGGATACCATGTGCAGGGTGATTTTGGATGCATGGGTCATCATTAGACATTATAGGTCATTACAACTTACAAAATATGTTGGACTTTTAGAGCACACTAGCCATTCGGCTAATACCATTGCGCAATTAGATTGAGTTGCACTGAGGCCCTGGGTTCAGTCTGTGAGACAGATTTGAAAATGGTGAGTGGCTGGAAGAAATCAAATGAGGTGGCAATAGCACTTAACTGTCGCACTGGGTCTTCTCGGACATTGTGATTGATCTCGACGTACTGAAATTCTCGGATCACTTTTTTCCTACGTTGACCACCAGCAGTCGACTGTTCGCCACCCTGATCGGCTAAACAAAGCTTAAAATGATATTTTCCTGCTATGAAAGGAATAGTACAGGGTTTGGCGATGGCCTGCTTGATTACATTGGCGGGCTGCAATGCGGATGATGACAATGAAAAGCTCACCTTTGCATTCGAAAAGCTAAGTACGGTGCAAGGTGAGCGACTATGGCAAGCCACAGGATTGGCGTATGCCTCCAATTCACAGGCCCTCTACCTCGCATCACGTGAGACCAATCCGGAAAACGGTGAGACCACCGAGCGGATAAGGATAATAAACCCATCAGACGGATCTGGCAATGATTTCTACTTCGATCAGCAGGACTACATTTCCAAGAATGGCCATGTGCTCAATAACAGCCTGTATGTAGTCGGCGGTACGCGGCTGAGCCATTATCCCCTTGACTTGAGTCAGCAGTTGTCGGTCGTTGAGCATGGACTGGCGCTGAGCCGGTTTGGGAGTGCTGATGACGGTCAGGACCTCTACATATGGGGTGGTGATATTAATGAAGTGGATTCTGATCTTATCAGAAAATGGAATGTTGAGCTGGGGGCTTTTGAAACGGTAGGAGTACTTTCAGAGCCACGTACCTGGAGCCAGGGGGAGATTGTAGATGGTCAGTTATACATTTTTGGTGGCCAGGAGCAGTTTTCGGATACGCCTGTGAAGGACGTGGTATTAGTCTACGACTTATTGACGGGCGCTGAGCGTTCTATTGAGCTGCCCTATGGATTATGGCGCAGCTTTACCGCTGTGGATGGCCAGTATATTTACGTGGCGGGACATCTGGTCAATGGAGAGGAGACTGAGTCTGTCCTAGGCAGGCTGGATACCTCCACAGAGATATACGAAGAGCTCGAGTTCACGGCGGCAGGTGCTGGTAATATCCATCAGTTGGAGACCGGAGGGGATCGACTCTTTATACTTTATGGCAATGAGCAGTTGTTCGCGCCGCTATCGCTAATGTCAGTAGAACTGCCCTGACATGCTTACCAGAATGACCCTTAGAATTCAGTTATTGTTGATGGTGCTCTGCCTTGTGGGATGTAGTATGGACGAGTCAGATGATCGCCGAGTCCCACTACCCATGACGCTTGACGATGGATTGCAAGTAGGTGATCCTGAATCGCAAGGGCTGAATGAACAACTGCTCGTAGAATTGAATGACGCACTTACGGAAGGCCAATTTGATGAGATCAATTCGTTGCTGGTGGCTCGAAATGATGTGCTGGTCTACGAGTTTACCAACTTAACAAGTCCCCGACAAAAAGTGTCCTTGCAGTCGGTCACCAAGAGCGTTACAAGTGCGCTCGTCGGGCTGGCAGTTGAAGACTATGGTCTTGGTTTGGATGATCCGATCATTGGCTATTTCCCTGAGTATCAGGATAACCTGGATTGGTCCGGAGGTAAGGAAACCATCACCGTCGAACATCTGCTGACCATGTCGGCAGGCCTGCTGTGGAACGAAGGTAGCGTGCCTTATCAAGACCCTGCAAATGATCATATACACCTGAACCTCAGTGATGATTGGTTAGCATTCATCCTTGGCAGGCCTGTGGTCAATGCGCCGGGCACGACATTCAGCTACAATAGCGGATTGTCCATCTTGCTGGGAGAGATCGTCAGGCGCAAGACGGGATCTCATGTGCTCGCACTGGGGAGGGAGCACCTATTCAGCCCCATGGGAATAGAGGATGTAATTTGGAGCACGGTGGTTGACGGACTTTTTCAGACAGGCGGTGGGCTTTATATGAGTCCCAGGGACATGCTGAAGTTTGGAATCTTGTATCGTAACGAGGGTGTCTGGATGGGAGAAATCGTGCTTTCCCAGGAATGGATTGAGGCCTCATTGGAGCCAAGCGCAGGGTCATTGGAGTATGGCTACCAGTGGTGGCGCTGGAGCTATTCACACAAAGGCAGTACGCACCAGGGCTATTACGCATGGGGCAATGGCGGCCAGTTTATCTATGTCTTGCCATCACATCAGCTGGTGATCACCCTGGCAGGAGCCAATTATGACAATGAAGACGCCAGAGCTAAGTCGCGGCACATTATCTCTAAATATTTGCTGGGTGGACTGGATGGATAAATGAGCACCATTCATGGCATGTTAATATCTTTATCAAGATTTGTGTCTGAAATGCCTGACGTGAATACTCCATCTCCCAAATTTGTAACTCATCCGATCGGTAGAGGCGGTGGCTCTGAGGCCTTCTTTCACGTCGTGGGCTGGGTCGTGTTCGGCTACCTGATTTCGCTATTTGATTTCTATGATTATGATGAGATCAGCGGAGATACCTTCATGGTGACCCACCCATTTTTTGCCATTCCACGTACTGGTGCGGCTATTTTTTTCTTTTATGTCCATAGCTTTTGGCTATTTCCTCGCTACTTCACCTCCTCTCGCATAATCTACTTTGCGTTGCTCATAGCCTTACTTGCGGTTACGTTGGCATTATTGATGACAGCTGATGAAGTGTTTATCAGGTATGCAAATGAGTCAGGCATGAGGAGTGTGGCAGTCATGCCCTATACTGCTTACAGGGCAGAGATACCGGGTTTCAACATCAGCGGCATCCTGCTTTTATTGGTTCCCGTACCTTCTCTCATCTATTCCTTTGCACGGCAGTGGACTATCGACCAGCAGATCAAGGAGGAGATCACTCGAGAGAAAATCATAGCTGAAAACCAGATGCTTCGTGCCCAGATCAATCCGCACTTTTTGTTCAATACCCTGAATACTTTTTTCTCGCTAGCGCAAAAACAGGGTGCGAAGGAGATCGAGGAAGGGGTAGCCACCTTATCAGAAATGTTTCGCCATACGCTGGAGCAGGATCAAACCTCCAAAGCCCTTCTAACCAGGGAATTGCGGTATATATCCTCTTATATTCACCTTCAGAAGATGAGGTTTATGGATGGCAATGATGTAGATATCAGGTTTGAAGTAGAAGGGGACCCAAAACCATACAGGGTGCACCCCATGATTCTGATTGTTTTCATTGAGAATGCATTCAAGCACGGTGTTCGAGCTGATGGCCCTTCTTTTGTGCATATCCTTATATCAGTGTCTGATGTTCTGGACCTTCGGGTGAGCAATTCCTACTCTCCGCGAGCGCAGGATAGTTCACTTGGGCTGGGGCTCAGGAATGTTGAGCACAGGCTCCAGCTGCTCTACCCCAATAAGCATGTACTTCAGCAGGAACATGGTGAAGACAACCACCAAATCCATCTTCAAATCGATCTGTCATGAAAGAAAGCTTGCGCTGTATAGTGGTAGATGATGAGCACAACGCCCGTGAGGTGATCAAAAGGTATGTGGCGGCAGTAGATTGGCTGACATTCGAAGGAGAGTTTAAGGACCCAGTGAAAGCTTTGAATTTCGTGCAGACCTCACCGGTCGATCTAGTCTTTTTGGACATCAACATGCCGAGTCTCAGCGGCGTGGATTTTATCAAAGCACTGAGTGTAAAACCGGAGATTATCTTCACAACCGCCTATTCGGAATTTGCGCTAGAGGGGTATGAAAATGATGTTCGTGACTACCTGCTTAAGCCGATCCGCTTTGAGCGGTTTCTTAAGGCACTGAGCAAAGTTAGGCGACCAGATGGACGCAAGGCCGACCTTACCGATTTCATCATGGTCAGGAGTGGCCATGACCTTCACAAAATCAAGATCGATGAAATCCTCTATCTGCAGAAGGACAGCAACTATATAGAGATACATCGGCTCAAGGCACCAAAACTGCTCATGCGACAAAACATGAATGCGGTCTTTGACATATTTCCAAGCGCTCATTTTATCAGGGTGCACAAATCTTTTGTGGTGTCCAAAGCTCACATCAGTGTGATCGAATCACATCAAATCATCCTGAGCACCCATCAAAAGATTCCTATAGGAGCCAGCTATCGCGAAGAACTGATCCATCACTTTCCTGCCTGAATGAGGTAACGTTGCATCGGAGTGCTTTTCGGTCAGCTCTTTGATGATCTGATCTTATGTTATTCAGGGGAGTGCCACTTTCATGGTTCCGGAATGGCGATAGGGGAATGGCTTTTCTGCATACCAGGCTACCTTCCGTTTGGTCACAATCGTCTTACCAAAAATGACAGCCTGATCGGGCTGCCAGTTTATAGTAGTTAGAAGAATTTCAAATAATCGGTCCGATTCCATCGGATCAAAGATTTTGCCATAATAATTGACCGTGCCATCATGGGGCAACCAGTTTTTAGATGGATCTGCTTCCCGTTCGAATAGCTCCATAAACGATTTTGTGATTATTTTTTTCGTTCGATGATGTGAATGTTATTGCCATCTACTCTTCCCAAATTCCATGTTTATACAATTGATACCACTTGTTTAGCTCTTCTTCATTGTATAGCCCCATCATTTTGAGGACTTCCCTGGTGAATTCAATCGGAGCGATTCCGTTTGCGGTTATTAGTTTCTTATCGGAAACTGAAAGGGAAGCCTGATAATGAACTTCACCAGCATAATTGGGAGCTATAGCTTTTAAATAGTTCAAGTCATTGCTTGTATGCATCGTTTCGTTCAACAACCCTAACTGACCAAGAAATGTGGTGGCAGCACAGATGGCAGCAATTGGCTTATCTAAATCTGCAACCTTTCTGGTAAGTGACTCTATTTCATTGTTTAGTCCCTTTTCCCAATGCGTGCCTCCCGGAAGTACCAACAGATCAATGTTGTCAGGTTTGATATTTTTAAGTGCTTCATCCAGAACCACTGTAAGCCCTCCCATACTTTTGATTGGCTTACCATCCTTTGAGAAGAAGATCAGATCTGCCAATTCGTTCCGATTGATTTCAGGAGTTAGATATGCAATTTCCCAGTCTGAAAAACCATCAAATAGGAATACATATATTTTAGCTTTTTCCATTGTTAATTGTATAAGGAAATTTACAAATTGGATCAATCAGCATTGACCCAAAATATTAATATCTGATTTAGGAAGGTTCGTTTACTCCTTTCATCATTAAATAAAACGTAAAAGATACTTCACCAATCGCAGCAGAGAAGCCAACGATATTTGCCAACAAGGCTTCATTTCCGGGAATCATGATATTACCAAAGGTCTCAATCAGGTACCCAAAAGCTGCGAATACCATCAGGATACCGAAAATACTTGGGAACAGATTGGATCGATAGAGTAGAATTCCAAGCAGCAAACAATGTATCCCGAAAAATGCACCAGCAAGCAAATAGCCATAATTGTGGGCCTGCAAAAAGAGCATGGTCCAGGTTTCTTGTTGTTCCATTCCCAGCGCGGAAAGGTAGCCCCCGGAAGTCGCCGTTTCGATCGCCATGTAGTGATTTAGCAAGTTTAGACTGGCAATGGCCGGGTGGGCGAGAAGCCGAAAAGTGGCTGCTACGATCGCAAGGGTTTTATTCGCTTCTTTGAGTAGCTGATACAGAAAAATGGAAATAACTGCATCCAGTAAAAAGGCAATGAGGTCGGTTGCCAGTCCTAGCCTGAACAGTCCCTCAGATGCTACGATGTTGGCTAAAGTGGTTTCCGGTTCACCAGGTACAAACAAGGTGCCTCGTACATAGCCCTGGCTAAAACCAGCACAAATAATGACCAACAGATACAGGATACCTGTCAGTCGAGCTGTTTTTTTATTGTCAGTTTCCATCACAATAAAATTAAGCTAATTCAAAAAGTTCATCCATTGGCTTCCTTACTTTCTTACGCTTTTGCGTTTGATCATTTTCAGAACGATATCCTATGGGAGCAATGACCGAAGCATTGAGTCCTAGCTCGTCCAGTCCGAGAATGCGATTGTATGCCTGTTTATCAAATCCCTCCATTGGACATGCATCTATCTTGCGATCGGCACAAGCTATAATGAGGTTATTCAGTGCCAGATACGTTTGCTTTTCAGACCAGCTTTTTCGCTCTGCTGATGTCTTATTTGCAATATCTGATTTGATGAACTCACCATATTGTTTCAAGCCTTTTGTGTCCACAGTCTCTTGCGTATCTATAATCAACTGAATATAATCATCCACATGTTGATCATGGTTTACGGTGTAGTTGCAGAATATAAATAGATGCGAAGCGTCTGTGATTTGCGCCTGATCCCACGAGGCTTTCCGTAGTTCCTCTCGTATCTCAGGACTCTCGATGATCAAAACCTTATACATCTGTAGGCCATAAGAGGAAACGGATAAGCGGATAGCTTCCTTTAAGAAATCCAGGTCGTCAGTTGACACCTTTCTTTTAGGGTCAAAGACTTTAGTGGCATAGCGCCAGTTTAGTTTGTCTAATAAATTCATAGTCCTTTTAATTTTTGGGTTTAATAAATGTTTTAATGATAAAATCTTCTCTAAATCCGGTCTTGAGATACAGGCCTTTGCCCATTTCGGAGGCTTGAAGTATAGCATAGTTCGCTCCCTTCATTCGGGCGATATTCATCATGTGAATGAGTAGTTCTTCCGCATAACCTTTCCTGCGCTGCGTTGGAATAACCCCCATGGAGTGGATCCCTGCAATGCCATGCCGATCCATAAAAAGAACTGCTGTGCCTACCGGAACTCCGTCATGTTTGCCAATGAAGTATTCAATAGATCCAATGGTTTTTGTTACAGTCTCAGCACTTACTTCATAGCCAAATGATTCCTGAAATAGCTTGGACCAGGTTTCTGCCATTTTTTCGCTAGTCACTTTTTGAATGACCACCCGATCAATACGCTCGGGTGCATTCGTCAGATCCATTGACATGGCTACTTGTGTTAGTTTTTCTTCAAAACCTCTGGTTATGAGTGTTAACTCTTGCTTTGCCAGATCATTTCCCCAAATGGGAATCGATACGCCATCCAGATTCCATTTGAGTTGAATGTCATGGAGTGTCTGCATGTCGATCGCTTTGTTAAACCAGAGTTTATTTGGCCATTCATCAGCCTCTGAGACACTTACCCGATAGCCGGATTCCTCTATATATTGTCCAGCCAACTGACCTCCGGCCTTCCAGAGAGCAGTCAGGTTGTTAATATTTGCCTTGATTAAATCCATTATGATTTGATTAAAATGACACCTGATATCATCACGACTAATCCAGCAATCTTCTTCATCGTGATGGGTTCTAGGGGCATATTAAACCACCCAAAATGTCCGGCAATAGCGGCGAAAATGAGCTGGCCTGCCAGACCAAAGGTGACCGCTGTGGAGATGCCGAGCCTCGGAATGATGTAATAGAAAAGCGTTACCGCCAGGAAGCTCAAGACTCCTCCGGTAATCCACATATAGATCGGTATTTCCCTGAGCTGATGCATGCTTGGAAACTGCCGAACAGTGACCAGCACTGCAATCAAGGTAAAGCTGGCACTCATGGTCAGTGCTGTAGAGGTGGCCAGCAGGGAATTGTTTAGTAGGATACCCAGGCGGGCATTTACACCGCCCTGGATCACTACCATGATTCCTACTGAAAAGGAGAGAAGAAGCAAAGTCGGATTATTCATCGTAATAATGTTTTTGATGTTGATTTGAATAGCGAATGGGACTCAAGGGAACCATTCGCTTTATAACTATCAGACAGGAAGTCCTTCCATGATCACTCCGGTAGACGTGGTAGCGGACAGGCGAAGAGCCTTCAGATTTTTGTACTCATCCGAGTCGTACCAGTTTTCCGCCATTTCAAAACTTGGAAACTGAATCATGACCAGGTAACTGGGTGTTACTGATCCTTCTACCACTCTTGTTTTGCCACCCAGTACCACGTACTTTCCCTGGTGTTTTTCCACCACTTCAGCCACTTGGCTTTTGTAGGTTTCTAAATCCTCCGGACTGGTTACCGTGAGGTTGTCAAATAATATGTAAGCTGACATATGTTTGTTGTTTAATTTTTTTAAAAATTATTTGGATATAGGTAGGGCAATGGGACGCATTGGAGAGCCGCTTGCACCTTTTAGTTTCAGTGAAGCTGCGATGAATGCAAACTCGTATACCTCATCATTGGCCAGTTCCTCCAGGTACATCTGCTCGATGAACATCACACCCTTTTCAGCCAGTAGATAGGTGTGTACCGGTACCCAATTATCTTCTCGCTCCGGAGGGAATGCTTCAAAACTCAGGTTGTCTGCACCCAGGAGCATGATGCCCTGGTCTTCAATAAGCCACTTTACCGCATCAAGGCTGATACCAGGATAGTTGTCGAGATAGTGATTGGCATCCTGATAAAACTCAGCCTGACCTGTGCGGATAACGACAACATCGCCCGGCTCCAGCCCAACTCGCTGTTTTTTAAGTGCATCCTGAATGTCTTTGGCAGTAATCCGATAGTTCGCAGGAAGTGTCCCTTTGGATGATTTTACATCAATCATCACCCCACGAGCGATGATGGGAGGGATGGTCTCTGCCCCTGTCTTTTTCCAGCCCTTGTCACCCAGGTGCTCTTCAGGAGTAAATCCATTCCAGATTTTTCCGTTCAACCCAAAGTGGTTAAGTGCATCAATGTGTGTACCCATGTGCGTGTACATGGAGATGGCATCCCCTGTGTAACTCACCTTGCGATTCATCGCTTCACCCATTCCGTTAGGGTTGTCTACGATGGTTCCATGGGGAGTATGAGTAAGCCAATACTGATAGCCCGGATCTCCAAGTGCATGGAAACTTGGCATGCCAACAAAGTAGTCAACACTGAGATCGTAAGTCTTGCCTGAATTGATTTTTGAGAGTATCTGAAGCTGCGATGCTTCGGTCATTAAGTTCAGGGTGCCGATTTCATCTTCCGGTCCCCATGGACTTGTACCAACTACCTCTTTGTGCTGTGCCTGGACAGCCAATGTGAGGAGCAATAACATAGAAAAGAATGTTGCTTTCATAGCTTTTAACTTTTTGATTACAAAGTTTCAAGCCAGCGAAAACGAAAACATTAAGGTATCTTAAGAAAGGCTTTGTGTGCTCATTTTTTTTCGGATGGTACTCAGATGTTCAGGGGTAATGCCGAGATACGATGCGATCATATATTGAGGAATTTGCTGCTCCATGTCTCTGTATCGATTGATAAATTCGGAGTAGCGTAGCTCGGCGCTATCACTCATGGATCGGATGGTTCGTTCCTGTAAAGCGACATAGCCATTTTGTGTTTTGATGCGAAAGAAGCGATCCATCATGGGTACTTCATCGTACAGCTGGTTTAGCCGGTCCCGATGAACCTGCATCATGGTGCTTTCTGTAATGGCCTGAATGAAAAGGGTAGCGGGTGTTTCAGTTAGAAAGGCATAAAGATCGTTGATCCACCATCCGGAAATACCAAACTGAAGAATGTGTTCCTGCCCGTCCTCATCAACGGAATAAACCTTCATGCATCCATCCAAAACAAAACGCATATGGTTGGATGGGTCTCCTTTTTGAAGTAGGTGCTCTTTCTTCTTTAGATGCCGAGGCTTAAATGCATCGCTAACCAACACCACTTCTTTTTCAGAAAGAGGAACGAGTTCTTTGATATTCTTTATGAGTGTGTCGTGCACGATAGATCAGTAAGGGTGAATTTACCGAAATAACATTTTTTGAAAATAAAATCTTTAATTTAATCCTCAATATCATTGAGTCCTACAGACTCATGGGAAGTGTTTTATTTTTTTATTATCTCCTATTTTTAATCTAAATGGAAGATCAGGCATCCCAATCACCTTATGATTTAATTCTCAAGAATGTCGCTCGCTTTATTGATCTCAATGATGATGAGAAGGAACTCTATATATCCCTTTTAAAAAAGGGGAGCGCTAAACGTAAAGAGTTTGTGATGCAACCTGGTGAAATTACCAAGTATGAGTACTTTGTAACAAAAGGGTGCCTAAAAGTATATTCTCTTGATCGGAATGGGGTGGAGCATGTATCGATGTTTGCGATCGAAGATTTCTGGACAGGAGATATGGCAAGCTTTATTGGACAGCAACCTTCCACCTATTTTATTAAAGCACTGGAAGACTCAGAGTTTTTAATGATTAATAAGGAAAACTTTGAACGTCTTTTCAAAGAAATCCCAAAGTTCGAGCGCTTCTACAGAAACCTATATCAACGCTCTTTGGTGAGTTATATAAAGAGAGCAAATCAAGGTATTTCGCTGACAGCTGAAGAACGATACGAGATATTCTTGTCCAAATACCCTCACATAGCCAGCCGTATTACACAGAAGGATTTAGCTGCATATCTGGGTATTACCCCGGAGTTTTTGAGCATGATTCGGAGCAAGATGAGCAAATCTTAGTTTTCTTAAACTACTTTATTTTTCCCGGAGACAGAAGGTGACTCTTTTGTCTCATGAATAATAGGAACATCCTTGTTGGAATTGTTTTTATGGCTATTATCCATGGAAGCAATGCCCAGATCACGCAACTGGAGTTAGCTTCAGGTCTTAAGAAGACAGATTTTACATCGTTCTCTTTGAGGCCACTGACTAAAAACGACAAGTTTTCAGTTGGCACATTGGCTTTCTTTCAAAAATATCATCAACAAGAAGATCAAATATTTGATGAAACAGGTGTCCATTCTACACTCTACTGGAATATCAATAGCGCCATTTCGGTTGGGCCCGGACTTTATTTCAATAGTGTAGCCGGCTTCTCGGAAAGACTATCAATTCTCTACTCGATTCAGTCATCTCATTTTGTGTTAACCGCTATACCTACAGTATCTCATGCGAATGAAACGGGCTCCATCAATGGAGAGCTGTTTTTCCAAATGCAGGTGACTCGGCCCTTAAAAGAGGAGTGGAAACTCCTGCTTAGCGCACAAATGCTTACCACCTGGGATAAGTTCTCCAACCACGCCAGAAGCTTTCAACAATTAAGAGCTGGATTTGACAAACAAGCTACCCAGTTTGGACTGGCTATCGACTTTGATCAGTACGGCCACTCTCCAATCACCAGAACATCACTTGGAGTATTCGTTCGAAAAATATTTTTAAACAATTGATAAACCTTAAATGAATTAAACTATGAAAAAGATAATAGCACTTGGAGCAAGCAGTAGCAGGAAATCCATCAATAAAACACTGGCCATGCATGTAGCTGGTAAGGTTACTGACGCATCCATTACCGTAGTAGATCTCAACGATTATATGCTACCCTTATACAACGTAGATGTAGAAAAAGAATCTGGAATACCTGAAAGTGCATATAGATTCAATGAAATCATCGAATCAGCAGACGGATTGGTGATTTCTCTGGCCGAACACAACGGCACGTATACTGCCGTATTTAAAAACCTTATTGACTGGCTTACCAGAATTGATATGAAGGTATGGAAAGCAAAACCGATGTTGCTGATGGCAACTTCCCCGGGCAGCAGAGGTGGAGCCACGGTACTCGCTGCTGCCAAATCTTACTTCCCATTTATGGAAGGAGATATTGTTGCGAATTTTTCACTGCCCTCATTTTATGACAATTTCTCCAATGCTGGGGTGGTAAATAGAGCATTAGCATCAGAACTGGACGAAAAACTAGCCCTTTTTGAAGATGCATTAGCAAAAGTAGAAATGGTTTAACCTTTAAAAATTCAATGACATGAAAAGAGCAATTAAATATCGATCGAAGGGCCAGGGTCACCATGGTATGATAACAAACCTGGTAGGTCCATCCGGAATAGGGAATGACATTAAGCCATTTGTATTCTTAGATTACATACACGGAGTACCTCCTCAAGGAGCAGGGTTTGGATGGCACCCACATTCAGGAATAGCCACTTTCACTTATTACATCGATGGTGGCAGTGATCTGGAGGAAAGCACTGGAAATAAAGTATCATTCCGAGCAGGAGATATCGAGTACCTCCAGGCCAGCTCAGGAGCATGGCATAAAGGTATGTTGCTAAAGGATCAGCCAACCCTGGGGTTTCAACTTTGGATTTCGCTACCGCCTTCACTAGAGACTGCAGACGCAAAGAGCATCTATTTGAAGCCAGATGAGATACTAGGTAATGATCGGTTCAAAGTGCTTCTGGGCGAGTATGAAGGGATCACTAGTAAAATAGATCCTCCCAATGACATGAATTACCTGGATGTGAGCCTTAAGCCAGGTGAGCAATGGACATACACTCCGCAGGAAACGCATGATATACTATGGCTAGTGGTTTATAAAGGAAAGTTGAGTGGAGACCTGGTTTCTTCTGTTGGGGAGCTGATTGTATATGAAGACAGGAATCAACCAGTTGAGTTTTCATCCGATCATGGAGCCAGCTTTTTGTTGGGCTCGGCAAAGAAGTTTGAACATGATTTAGTGTTCGGTAGAGGCTCGATACATACCTCTAAAACTAATTTAGAAGCAAGTCAGAATAAGATCAACAAGATCTACAGTGAGCTGGTGAAGAAAGGGGTATTTGGCTGATGCGAATACGGACTTCTAGAAAGTACAATCGATTTTTTTCTTTGACCTGAAGTGTCAAGTGTTGGCATAACCGATCAAGGAAACCCCTTTTTTAAAAAATCAATTTTGAGTTAAAGATTTTAAGAGGAAATGCTTCGGTATTCCCAGCTACTTGAAGGCAGAATATTTAAATAAATAGAAAATGAAAAAACTAATAATAAACATCCTATTGATTGTTCCAATGATCCTTTCTGGACAATTACAAAATGATTCTAAGAAAATACTTATGGTAGTTAGTAGCTACGGGAAGGACTCAGGAGAATATAGGCCTGGCTATGAATTTGATGAGTTTACACAAGCGTATCTAACGTTTACTCAAAACGATCTAATCATAGATGTCGCGAGCCCAAAAGGTGGTTACGTTGAATCTGACAAATTCAATCAAGATAAGGAGTACAACAAAACTGTATTGGAAGACTCTTCAATCATGGTTTTATTACAAAATACCTTGCCGACAGCCAGTATAAATCCGGTTGAATATGATGCTATATATATCGTTGGTGGTAAAGGGGCCATGTTCGACTTACCCTATGACCCATCCCTGCAAGACATCATTTTAAATTTATATCAGAGAGAAGGGACCATACTTTCATCGGTTTGTCATGGCTCTGCCGCTTTTGTTAATATAAAGGAAGGTGACAAGTACATCATTGAAGATGAGGAGATAACTGGTTTTTGTAACACTGAGGAAGAGCTATTTGGCAAAAAATGGGTGCCCGAGTTTCCGTTCAAACTGGAAGATAAATTGAAATCCAGAGGGGCCAATTTCACACAGGCAGATTTCATGCTCTCTCATGTAGCAGCCTCCGGAAAATTTATAACCGGACAAAACCCATATTCCACCACTAGATCTGCAGAGAAAGTGGTACGTGCGCTTGGGATCAACCCTGTAAAACAACCATTATATAAAGATGAAAAAAGCATCTACTTGATTCAGGACTTGCTCGAAGGCAGTAAAACTTTTTCTGATGCCGAAAAGGAACTGGAAGTAGATAGTGCTTCTTTTGATATTGAACTATTGGCGCTTTGGGGGTACTATAAGATGCTGGTAGAACAGGAAGACCTTAATGAATTGTCCAAAGGTGTGCGTATTGTTGAGCTGACAAATCCTTATTTTTTTAATGAGAACCTGGAATTGGCATTGGCTAAAAATCACATCGTCCTTGGAAATAGAAATAGAGCAAATGAAATACTGAATAATTTGAGCACTAAAGACCTGCTAAAAAGCCAGGTGGATCAATTAAGAAAGGAGCTGAATAATTCAAATTGATCCCTCAGCATAGTCCCAATATGTTTTCGTTGCTTTTCTGATCTTCATAATCTCCTTATACCATGGTACGGTTGACATAGGAGGCTTTTTCAAAATCCCTCACATTAATGGAGATGATCGGAACCTCCGGAAAGGTTTGTTTCAGGCGTGAGACGATGCGCTTTGAGAGACCTTGCTTTTGAGCATCGGAACGTCCCTCCATAATATTAGCAAAGACATGAATGAAATCGTCTTTGGTGTTTCCGATGTTGTAATGCTCAAATGATGCAATTCGAACTTTGATGTCTTTTGGGTCAAATAGTCCGGTGGATTCTGCTTCGTCGTAAACTTGTTGCATGAAATCATCCGGGTTGATTTGTTGCGCCACTGAATTGGAGCAATGAATAATAAAATGAGGCATAGGCTTTTTAAGATGGTTTGAAAAGGAACTGCCATTTAAGCAAGGCAGTTCCTGTGTGTCACATGTTTAAACGATAGTCTTTACTTCCGAATTCCAAACACCAGACCTTTCAGTCTCGAGTACATACTCGGTAAAGTCTTTGGGTTTTCTCCCCAATACTTTTTGTACATCATCGGAAATGACATCATTTCCTTTTGCGTCCAGCACATAGGTAAACAGGTAGTCGATCAGCCATACATAGTCAGCAGGTACATTGGCAGCCTTTAAGAATCCAATGTAGTCTGCAAGTGATACTTCATTGAACGCAATGTCTCGTTCGGTAGCCAAACTAATTTCTTTGATCACCTCTTCGAAGGTTAGTAAGCGAGGACCGGTCAGCTCGTATACCTGTCCATTGTGCACATCATTCAGTAGTACTTGTACTACCACATCGGCTATATCACCCGTATCGACATAGGGTACTTTAGCTTCAGGTTTCGGGAGTGTCACCTGTCCGGCCAAAATAGGATCGAGAAAAAAGCTTTCGCTAAAGTTTTGCATAAACCAGCTGGCACGAACGATAGTGTAGTCCAGTCCGGAGTGCATGACCACCTGCTCACATAGTTCTGCTTCCCTTTCACCTTTTCCCGAAAGGAGTACGAGCTTCTTCACGCCAGCTTGTGCCGCCTTTTTGGTGAGGTCTTCGATGGCTTCCAGTGCACCCGGTACCGCCAGGTCCGGCTGGAAGGTGATGTACACTTTGCTTATTCCTTCCAGTGCCGGACTCCATGTTTCAGGATTTTCCCAGTCAAATGCCGGGGTTGCACTCCGAGAACCCACTCGGACGTTTTGTCCCAGTTTGGTTAATCGTTCTACTACTTTGCGACCGGTCTTACCGGTTCCGCCGATTACAAGAATTTGATCATTCATAATTTTGAGTTTTAATATTTAGTATGGATTAAAAGTTTTTTGCTGATGTAAAGGCTATCAATAGCGAAATCAGAAAAGCCACCACCGAAAAGAAGGTTCTGATCTTATGAAGGACATTCCATTTCGTCTCATAGTATTGTCTGAATTCTGATAAGTCAGGGGCCGGCAGCTTAGCAAGCTGCAACGCATCCAACTCGTTATTGAGCGGAACGTTTCCCATGCCCGTTACGGCAATTGTGCCAACGGTGTAAGTCAATGTTGCTGCAAGCATTAGACAGAACGGAAGACCATTTCCGTATTGCTGAAAAGTACTGATGGCCAGCATGAGCATACTTCCGAAGAAGATCAGGAAGAAGTAAGGATTCAAGATTTCCCGGTTAATGTGCTGCATGGTTTCGAGATAGGTAGCGTCCAATAGTTTTTTCGTACCCGGGATCACCGATACCTGCCAGGCATAGAAAAAGCCTGCTGATAATCCGGTGAGGATGATTGCTACGAATAGCATGGTATTTTTAAATGTGATTTCCACGATTCATTTATTTAGCTGAGTGTTCAGCCAGTTGACGAGGAGGCTGTATTCCTCTTGGGTGAGTTTAATGTCATTGCCTTTTGGCATTCGCTTTTTCTCAATAACCTGCGTGTAGATCTTCTTTGCTCGCTTCTCCATATTTTCTAATGAGAAGACCATCAATGGATTCTGCTTTTTGTGGCAGGTATTGCATTTGGTATCCAGAATTTTGAAGGCTTTGTTTACCAGCTCTTCAGGATGATTGGAGGCAAGCTGATTAATCGGGATGGGTACCTCAAACAAGAGGAAGCCCATGAGGGTGATCAATGCTAACGTGACTTTCATGATAGCTGCAGTTTGATGTTTAATCTCCAGTAGAGGTAGATGATCATTAGACATTCCACCGCTATCAGCCAGAAGGATATAGCGCTAAAAAACTCCCAATAGCTCCCACCATACGGAATGATCAGGTATGGAACTGTGATCAATGCGTCCAGTAGGATCAGCGTCAATAGAACGATCGCGCCTACCTTTAAGCCATGCATATTGCTACCCCAACGATAGTAGAGGTACATACCCATCCATACATTGGGGATCATGGTGATGGCCAGGGTCAGGTTGGCCTGGAATTCCACATTCTCCAGAATTGGTAAATAGAAAGAGAGCGTGTAGAAACTTACACCCACGATCCAAATAAAGATGGCAATAATGATTGCTTTGATAGATTTCATTGCTTTGTCATTTAAAGTGATGAGACAAAGCTGCTACCTATCCTATTGATGGATTTGTTTCAAAAGGAGAACGATTTGTTCGAAAAGGATTATCCCTTTATTTCACTTGGACGAAAGCCAAATTTCTTTGAAAAGGCATTGGAAAAGGAGCTGAGGCTGTCATAGCCCACATGCCATGCCGCCTCCCGGATAGTCATTTTTTTGGTGCGGATGAGCTCGTTGGCAGTATTTAGCCGCTCATTCTGGAGGTACTTAAACACCGGTACCCCAAAGAGCTCTTTGAAGTTTTTCTTCAGCTTGAACGTGTTGAGGCCGATCTCTCGTGACAGCTCGGATAGGCTGGGAGGGTGATCCAGGTTGCTTATCAGAATGTCTCTGGCTTTTTGTAGTTTTTCTCTTTCCTCTACCGGTATGGACTCTTCTGACAGCAGGGAAAGCTGACCAAAGAAATGTGCCAGCAGCGTGTTTATCTGACTTCTGAAAAACATCATTTTAGCTTTTCCTTCGTAGCGGGTATGAAATACCTGATCTACAATTGATTGCATCTCAGGCGTCATGAAGAAACTGGGGCCCTCTACATAGTGATCCTTGGGGTGGATCAATTGATGCAACATTTCGCCAAAAAGTTCACCTTCCTGATTTGGGAGCTTGTCGATGCTGGAGATAGAGGTGGCAATGACGATGCATTCTAAGGGCTTATTGGCGGAAACGGTGTGAGCAAATTCCACTTTCTCATCCGCATAAAATGAGAGGGCCAGACCTTTGGTATGGCTAAATTCTTTGGCTGAGCCTCCGTATTTTACAGTTAGGTCTACATTCCCCGATCCGTAAAATGCTACCGCAATCACCTGTTCATCGAACAGACAGGAATCGGTCGTAGGTACTTCCGAATTGCCAGTCTCTACCAAAATGGTAAAGTCGTTGATGTCTATGATGTCACGTGTCATGGTAGTAGATGAGTGGGCATAAGCATCTTTAAAAATAGTGAAAGTCTTTTTTAGGCATAAAAGTAGATTCCTTCTCTATGACCTAATAAAATAGACGAATGGGAGTGGTGCATGCTTAACATAGGATTTGTTAAAGCTCGGATCCTCTTCAGCACCCATTAAAAGATCCCCATAGGAGCCAGCCATCGCGAAGAACTGATCCATCACTTTCCTTGCTGAAATGAGGGAGGGGATTGGTATCAGAGGCTTTTAAAAGTTGATAGGCTCCAAGTAGTCAGAAATGTAGAGAATCTCTATTACTCTTGATATAATCTCTGCACTCCCAATTCAGTCAGGTTATTCTAATTTGGCTGTTTTATGAGAGGTTGCGCAACAGCTACAACTGTTATGCCCTTTTTTTCAGTTGCCTTGGTGGAATTGGAAATAGTTTCTTACGTCTAGTGGCGTTCAATCGGGTGGCAAAGTTTGCATGTTCGTCCATTAAAATTTGAGATATCACAACCTGTTTACCATCGTTAGCATGTAGCAAGTAATATCGGTACTTGTTCATGAAATAAGACCAGTCAATGCTGTTATGAAATTCAGCATGAGACATCCATAATTCCACCTTCTTAAAATCGCTTGGCCAGACGTACGTGTTAGTTCCAATAGAAATTTTTGTTGGTTCACTAGGTTGATCTTCAATAACCAATCTCTTTGTTGAATTGATATGAGTTCCAAAGAGAATGAGCACTGGTAGAATCGTTATGACAAAAACATAAATTAATCCTCCAGTCAAGATGAATGTAAGTCCGTCGTTTATGCTATAGATGAGAACGACTCCAAGGAAAGCTAGTACCAATAATGCCAAATAAGTTAGAATTGGTTTCACCAGATATTTGAAGTACGTTTTGGTTCTCATGAGGTAACTCTACGTCCACAAGACAATTGGGCATAACCTTTAGCTTCCCTTCATATTGCCCAGCTATCCTCTGTGGTGCTTGACGTGTATTTTGTTTCGGTTACAAATTAGGAAAATATTCGATTTTCATTACTACCTTTTTTCAACCAAGTGAGGAAAAGCGAAGATTTTCCGGTGCTACCAGAAACCACCGCACTCGACTCTTCCAGAAAACCACCATGGAGAGATAGGTAATGTGTGTGCCCAGCATGGGCATCTGGTATCTAAGATACCAAATTATTCCAGAGGGTGCGGCAGAAGGCCAAGTCCCTTGAGCGCGGATTCGTAACCCGAAGCTCTAGCAAGTCGCAAGCTCGTTTGCCGTGAGGCATGGAGTGAAGGAAGCGAGACTGCAAAACCCGGTTCTAACGAACAGGAACTGGATACTGAGGCCGTAAAGGTCGGATGAGGTGGCACATCATACCAACGTCCAAAGGGTGGTTTACCATCAAGTACTTGTGCAGTAGATCCAGTGGAATTGGGGGAAGGAATATGTCCTTACCTGGGGAGATCTCGGACTGTACGAGTTACAGACTGAGAAGTCAGCAGAGGTCATAGTAGTTGACGGGAAACGAGCCGATATAGAAAATCGGAGGCCTCACAAGTTGATGAAGGACTGAACGTATTGTGAAGTGAAAATTCGATAAGGAGCCTTTGTGTAGCCTTATTTTAGAAGTAGCGGAAAGGAATAATTGGTGTAAAGAGCATCTATTCTATGCTTTACGAACCGCCCAGTACGAGACCCGTACGCTGGGTGGTGTGAGAGACGCACCGTGGGCTTATGGCTCACGGCCGTCTACTCGATTATCAGCTTCTTCTTAGCATCAGTTTCTTTTCTAGATATTCACGACTCCTCTTAATTGAGTCCCGCAAATTCAAATAGACTATAACGAATATACCCGCTGAGAAAATAGTTGCAAAGCCTAATCTTGAAGTTATTGACGTTGCTTCTCCTTCGTTGGCGAATATCATAATTGCAACAAAAGCTAGTATTCCAGTTGCAAATCGTAAAATTGTTCCAGTACTTGGTTCAAATGAAATGATTACTAAAGACTCCTGCCCTTGTTCCGATACAACACCTTTTACCAGTGGAGGAGTTCTAGTTTTGGTGACAATAGTGTCTTTTATTGTAAAGAGGTTATTCTCGATAATACCCTCATATCTTAATCCGCCAAATGCTATTTTTTCTGATAGAATTTCCGAAACAATTTTTGAAATCTCGATTGATGTCAACCTTGTGCGATAAGAAATTCTTTGTTCAAGTTGTTTCTTTATACGTGAAATTTGAGCCTCCATCATTAAAGCCTTGCTGATAACATTAATATAACCGCACCGAGTGCGCGTTATTTCCATTATGGACTTCAGTGGTTTGACATTGAAAATCAGGGTTGTAACAGCCACTCTTCATAATATCAAGTTAACTAATCGCTTCTACTCCAGCAACAGGTGCTGAAAGCACTCCGAGCACTAGCTATGTGAAGAGCTGTGTTCCGATCCAGAAGTAGTTTTCACTTCACCCGCTTAAATCCAAAGCTTATGTCTTTGCCATTGCCGCTGATGGTGGCATCAAAGCGGTTGCCCTTATTCCGGTAGGAGATGCCCTTGGGGAAGTCGTGTTTGGTGTTTTCACTGTCAAATCCCTTGTTGTCCCAGGCGGTCATCTTAAAGGGGACGGGCCCATCGTTTTCTTCCACCACGGGGATGTAGTGCGGGATGTCCTCAATCAGCTGGATCGACAGGTTTTCGAAGACCAGCGTGTCACCCACCACCACGCGGTAGCCACGTCCCTCGTAGTAGCCTTTGTCATCATTCCACCACCATTGTTCGAAGGCGGCTTCCTGGTCTGCATTTTGCCAGGTACCGACGAGCCATTCAAAATCTTCTTTGAGGTCGGGGCTGCTCAGGACGGAAAGGAGTAGAAGGAGTAAAGTCATGACTAAAGATAGTTGCTTTGGTGGTTAGTTGAGTATGAAACGAAGTAGTGGTTGATTTTGATTGTCTTACGAGTAATATTTTTGATGAATAGGCTAGTCGTAGGACGACTCTTTTGCCAACACATCTACTTTCCGAGATATCTGCCAGCGTCCTACAAAAGTCGTCCGACGACTACTTTTACATTTTCCGAACCACAGAGAAGTGTTGTTTTTGCTAAACAAGCATTTGACAGTTGGGTTCTCTTATAGATCAGTTTAAGATTATCTAACCACAATGTTTAAGCTAAATCGTATAACCAAAGCCCTTGGGTTTATCTTATTTCTTCCGCTAACCGTTTTTGCGCAGACCGACAAAAGTGATACGCTCAATTGGAAGGCAAGTCTTGATGTGACCGGGTTTTGGCAGAGTGGAAATGTAGATACATGGATATTCAGGGCAAAATCAGATGTGAGATTCAAGCCTTCATCAAAACTGTCGTTTCGAACCAAGAACTCTTATCTATATCAAGAGTTCGGCAAAGAAAAAGCAGATGAAGATATACTCAGTCTCAACTTTTTGAATATCGGTCCTGAGCGAAATTTTTCACCTTTATTCCTGGCCTTTGTGAGCTCTAACTTCAGAAGAGAAATCCAATTACGATCTCTCCTCGGAGCAGGAGTGACTTATCAGGTTTTTAAGAAAGACAATAACTGGCTCAAATTTGCTGTATCGAGCGAGTATGAGCGTACAAATTTCAACTCTTCCGACTTTAACCGAAACGAGTATGATGGGAGTACTTCCATTCAAACCTTTAGAGGAACTTTATGGGTCAATGGAAGGTATCATTTGTTTAACAACAAGTTGGTTTTCAACCATGAAAGCTTTTATCAGCCATCGCTTGAACGAGGTAATAATTATCGATGGCAGATAGATCTTGGCTTGGAATTACCGATAAAGAAATCCCTAAGCTTTAAGGTTAATTATATCCATACCTATGAGAGTATAGTCATTCAAAGTCAGCATGAGGCAGATCGATTTTTGACATTTGGACTTACCTTAAGAAATTATTGATTGAAGTGGAATTAGGCACTTTAAACGATTGGGGTACCTCCATAATTTTTCTCTAAGACTACTCCCAAAAAAAGAAAAGGCTGGTAAAAACCAGCCTCCCTGTGTGATCTATATGAAGTAATATGAATACTCGCTATCGAAGCATTGCCTGATCCATCCCCGGCCATTCTACGATAGTCAATACCGCCGGATGGATCGCCTCTCCCAACTTCACAATCACATAAGAGAAATCGATATCTCTGGCGAGACTCGAGCTCACCAGCACTGCCAGTATGGCAATGACGATTCCTAATATGGTGATCCACTTTTTCATTTACTCTCTATAGATGCATAAACATGTCAAAAGGTTTAAACCCTCACTAACTATTTTTAATTGAATGCAGGTATTCACCCAAAGGCTGCTTTCTCCATGGCCACCAGGTTTGATTTTGACTTACCAGAATCGCCAAACAACTCCCCACCGATCCAGGTCAACCATCTGATCTGCAGCAGCCCAAAGACCGCACCTAATTCGCCAAGGGAAGGAATGGCTAACAGCAGTCCAATATTGCCTGTAATCATACCTAGATAGGTCAGTGTTTTCGGAAAGACTCTGGCTTGCAGCGCACCAAAGAATGCGGCCAACCCACCCATCTACTGTAAACTGAGATGGCTCACCCGCTCAAGCAGGCGAACAAGCGACTGTTTTTTAGACATGGATTTTGTCCATTTCATCTTTGAAAAAAGTCTCCAGCCGTCGCACTCCGTGCCTCGGGCCAATGTTGTCCTGGGCCATCATCGTTAGGAAAAACTCGACCGGCCCATAGCTCCTCGAAGAGGTGAAAGCCCTCATGAGATGGATCGCCCATTTGCGCACCCAATCCGGCAGATGACTTATTTTCAGAGGCTTGCCCACAGCTGTAAGTGCCATGCGTCCAATTTCGTTTTGGGTGAGGATATCGGGTCCTCCGACAATCACCTCCCGCCTACTGCCATTCATAGCATCTATGACTACAGCAGCAAGATCCTGTCCATGGATGGGGTTGAGCTTATACTCACCATCACCGAAAAGATACACCCTGCCGCCCTTGGCCATGTCCAGAAAATCTCTCATATCTGAGAAAAAACCATTAGGTCGAATGATGGCATAGTCCAGCCCCGAGCTTTTGAGTGTGTCCACAAACTTTTCCTTGGCTGCCATGATCTTGAGGTGCCGCATCTTTTCACCGTTGATGGCCGAGATATAGATAAACTTGCGCACCCCGGCAGCTTTAGCTTCATTGAGTAGGTTCATATTCGCCTGGTAGTCCACATCCATGTAAGTCAGTCCATCTTTCTGTCTGGTGATGCCTACCGTCGAAATGACCGTGTCGATACCCTCCATGATACCACGCAACGTCTCGGGCTGGGTGACCTCACCCACCATGATATTGGCGGTAGCCAGACCTTTGGCCTGAAGCTTCTCCTTGCTTCTACCAAGTGCGACATAGGGACGGTCTTCTAATTGAAGTTCACGAGCGATATAGCCACCCAGGTAGCCGGATGCTCCTGCCAGTAGTACCTTTTTCATGGCTTACTCCTTTCACTTTTGGCATGCGCCAATACGGGTACCATGATGTCCATGATGAATCTTATATGATCCTTTTTGAAATCAATCTGGTTGAAAGTGCCCGTGAGATAAGTATCCAACTCAGGGCAGTAGTACATGTACGCTGATGTAGTGCCTGAGTGCCCAATCAAGGTCAGTCCGGCTAATAAGGGAGTGAAAGATTCCAAATCCCATTGGCGCAGGCCATATCCGTACTCGGTGCCGTAACTCTCCGGAACCCATGATCGCATGCGCCTGAGTGACGCTTCACTTACGAGCCTGCCATTCATGAGACTGCTCATGAATCGGAACAGGTCACCAGAGGTGCTCACGATCCCGCCTCCTGCCCAGTCAGCGCTCAGGCTGGTGAGACCGCTGATGTCATCACTTCCCGCATAAAAGGCGGCCATAGAGGAGCTACTTTGGTCAGCGGCTGCTGATCTCAGGTGCATCCAGGAGCAAGTCATTTTTAGTGGTTCGAAGATGCGCTCGCGAAAGAACTCGTGCAGGGGCATATTGGATAGTCGCTGGATGATCAAGCCTAGCAGCACATAGCCCGTATCGTTGTAATGATAATCTGTGCCGGGAGCAAACCTGGCCTTGAAGTTTTCTCTGGTAAAAGGGATGAGCTCTTCGGGCTGCCAGAAATAGGATGGCCTTTCGAATAACATACCCATCATGTTACTGCCCGAGATTGGTGTGTCTTCCCAATAGTCGGCTAGGCCGGACTGATGGGTGAGCAGCTGGTCGATGGTGATCTCTCTTGAGTATTCATGTCCTTCATACACATGCAGTCCCTCCACCAATTCTCTGGGAAGGTATTGGTGCATCGGATCATCATAACTGAGCAGCCCATCGTCGACCAGCATGGCTATTGCGGTAGCGGTGAAAGTCTTAGTCACACTGGCCGTGTAGAATGGTGTGTGTGGTGTGGCTGTCACTCCATTGTGCTCGCCGCTGGCATAGCTTTCGTGTAGATCGAGATCTTCGGCGTGCAGTAAGAATGCACTACTCTGGATGATCGGATTGTCTACCGTCTTCAGAAAGATGGCTTTTATGCTATCCTTCATTGATTGCGTACCCTGCGCATTGGACTTTATGGACTGAACAGCCAGCAATGCGATGAATATGCCGAGGTAGATGATATTATGCTTCTTCATAATTGACATGGATTAGAAATATACGTTATACATCAGATTTGGCAGGAAGCCGAACTGAGTCGTGTAACCTACCTTGCCTGCTGCGTCGGGATCGTAGTATTCTGATAGTCTGGCCTTGTTGCCGGTGATGTTATCCAAATTGAGGAACAACTCATGTGTTGTCTTGGGTTTGTCCCATTTGTAGCTGGCGGATGCAGAAATCTGATAGATACCCTCAATTTCACGCTCATAGGCATTCTCATAATCCCGGTACTTTTCATTGACTGGAATACTAATGTTTTTAGCGGCTGTTATGACCACTTCTTCCATCTTGATCAGGTACTCCTGCATGCTCAGGTTGAGTTCCACTTCCTTACCAGAATTGACCTCTACGTTGGGAATGGATCTTGTCTCATATCCCATGTAGTTGAGCTGGACGGTAACCCTTCCGGCGGTCACCTTCGTTATTCTGTAATTACCCTCCACATCAGTGATAGTACCAAGTGTGGGCGATGAGTCCACAATGATGACGCTCGCCCTGATGAGAGGCTCTTTGGTATCAGTATCGATAAGTGTTCCCCTAGTCGTCTGGGTGAGTTCGGCTGTGACGGTCTCCTGAGCACTAGCCGATATGGCCAGGAGTAGGAGCATGCCCAGCACCATGTAGATGATGTCGCGTGTTACTGTGATTGTTTTCATTTGAGTTTGTTGTGAGTTGAGTAGTTGTCATGGTTAGAGGAGTGTAAAACCTACCGCTATGGAGAAGTTGGTGCCTTCCAGCCGACCCAATTCGGCTCCCTGATCCACACTAGCCATGAATAGTCTGGCCTGGATATCCATTGCCCACTTGGGGCGCTGCTTGATCTCATAGCCGGTAGCTAACAAGACGCCTTTACCCCAGCTGTTTTTTCTAGACTTTTTGTTGGAGGCGTAGAAAGCGCGTGTATCCAATGCCGGACCAAAGCCGCCACTTACCCACCATTTGTCAGCGGCCCAGTATTGGATCGAAGGAATAAATCCTTCGAAGCTGCGATCCATATCTTCAGACTCGTAGATCTGACCGGCGGTGGCCAGGTAGATGGCCGTTCTTTCGTTAGTGAACCAGCCGATTTTGACATTGGGGAGTGTGATATCCCCTTGTGTCGGCTTTTCCTGCATGCCTTTGGAAAAGTGCAGCACACCTACTCCAGCCGAGCCTCCTATCGTAAATCCTTTTCTGACAGGTCGTTGGTCTTGTGCCTGGATATTGATTACTCCAATTAATGCGATTACTAAGATGATTAACTTTTTCATTTGAGTTGTTTTTAGATTTTTAAGTTGAGTTTATTTTAAAATTCGTATTTGGCGAGGGTCTCGATAATCAGGTTGCGCTGTTCGCCTTTATCCTGTTCGTTACTGAGTAGGATGACCATGCCTTGTGATTCCGGTAGGAGGGCAATCAAACTTGTGAACCCGTCAATGTCTCCACCATGATGGTACATGAGCTTGCCATCTACCTTGATGGTGAACCAGCCAAACCCGAGCGTATTGACGTCATCCTGGCCGTAAGGCGCTGCGAATACCTCGGCCTTTTCGTCAGTAGTGAAGTAGTCACCCATCAAGGCCTTGGCCCAGATCTCCATGTCTGTGATGGTACTTTCCAGATCACCTGCGCTGAAAGCGATCTGCATAGGATAAGGTGCCACTACAGATTCACCCTTGTAGCCTTTGGCATGCGTATCGAGGGTGATATCATCTGCGCCAAGGCCGGTGCTGGCCATGCCCAGTGGTGTAAACACTTTCTCCTGCAAATAGTCGTGATAACTCATCTCCGTCAGCTCCTCGATCAGCAACCCAAGTAGCAGATAGTTGGAATTGGAATAACTAAACTGTGCGCCTGGCGTAAAGAGTGTGCCGTCCTCTGCGACAGACTCGGCGATGATATCCAGGATATCCTCCGGGGTAATGAACATGTTTTGATTTATCACGGCATCTTCGATAGCCCCGACGTAATCCGGCAGACCTGAGTAATGGGTAAGTAGGTGTCGAAGGGTGATCTGATCTCCTAATGGGAAATCGTCCACAAAATCGCTAATTGGCTGATCGTAACTATCGATAAGACCATCTCTCTGTAGATGTACGATACCCGCAGCTGTCAAGGACTTGGTCATCGAGCCGATGCGATACACCTTGGATACGTCGTTGGGGGTGCCTGAGGAGGCATCCGCCATACCATAGCCTTTGCGGATCACGTCCTGGCCATTTTTTTGGATGAGTACGCTACCGCGAAAATCCTGCGCCTGAAGAAAAGCTTCTGCAGTGCTGTACTGGTCGGAGGAGGGTACATCTGTGATGACCTGATCTTCATCGTCACCACATGCGATGCTTCCTATCATGAGTAATAAGAGATAGAGGATGTTGAATTGCTTTGTCATTGTCTTTTTTGTTTTAGAGTTTTTAAAAGTTGATGAGACAAAACTGGGGAGTAGAGGAGCGCCGGTCGTCTGAGATTATGATTCGGGACTCCTTGATGAAATCCCGGACTTTTCAGCACGGGCCTTATCCTCAATCTTCTCTTGCAGGTTTGAGCATGTGATTGACGAGACTGATGCCACCACCAACAGCCATACCCGTACTGATCCAGAAAGCAATCTCATTGTCAAGATCGACCTTCAATACACCAAGGGCGGTGATACCTATGGCTGTACCTATGGCCACTCCCACTGCTGTGCCGATACTGACACCAATCGTTGTTCCTATTAATATTCCTTTGTTTTTCATGAGTTTTTTCTTCAAAGCTCATGAGGGTGGCATTGGCATTCGTCCTGAATTATGATCCCGAACTTATTCACGGAACTGTGGGTATAAAAGGATAAAAATAAGGTCGAGAAATTGGTCGCTAGATGTTGGTATGCTTTTTAACCCAGACCTTTGGGGTAGTACCAGTCTGTTTTTTGAAGAATTCATTGAAAACAGACTTGGAAGTAAAACCGCTTTCGTAAGCCAAGCCTAATAAGGTCAAATGCTGGAATTCGGGAGTTACTGCTTTGTGTTGGAACTCTGCTAATCGGTAACCATTAACAAAATCATTGAAGTTCTTGCCTATTTTCTCATTAATCAGCCAAGAGAGTTTATTGGGGTGGAGGTCAATAGATGCCGCGAGCCCTTTCAGTGTTAGCTCAGATTTTAAATAAAGCCTATCGTTTTCCATAGTCGCTATGAGCCGGCTGCTAAAGTGATTGACTTCATCTGATTCCATGACAGATTTTCCAACCGTGCTGTCTGTGGTATCCATCTCCACATTGACATCAGTCGAAAAGTACTCGGCTGACATAGCGGAAAAAACTGATGACTCTTGAAGTGGCCTGAGAAAGGGGTCGTTTTTGAAATTGACAATCTGCCCAACTTTGGCTGATATTTTTACTTTCAATAGATCTATGGCCTCTTGTTGTCTACCCGTGTAGATAAGCAAATAGAGATCCCATGCCATTAGCATGGACTTCTCATTTGCTTTTAATTCTTCGCAGATGATAGCCAGTTCGTTTTGATCTATCGAGTTAAGATTCTTGTGATGAATAAATCGGAAGAGTAGCTGGTAGAGTTGGGGTATGGCCAGTGATTTTTGATGATCTTGCACGAACTGCTTGAGCTTATCTTCTAAACGCAAGTGGATTAAGCAAGCAAGCCCTAATTCTAACAGTAGTGCAAAGTCCGGATCAAGCCTAAGACCGTCATTGATTACCTCCAGAGCGCTATCAAAGTCACCCTTGAGATAGTATATATTGGCTTTGGTGTAATAAGCATTTGGATGAAGAGGATTCACTTTCAAACCAGCGCTGACATGATACAGTGCATCAGTCCAATTACCTAGAGCTGTATGAATTTCTGCTAGGAAATCGTGGCATTCATGATCCTGGCCATTTGACTTCAAGCCCCGATGGAGGAGTTGGTACGCTCCCTGATGGTTCCAGTAGCTCCAGAAGAGATGAGTGGCTTTAGCAAAATATTCGATAAATGATCCGTTGGCATATGGATCTCCCAAAGTCAAATATTCCTGTGCTTTCGTAAAAGCTTCTTTTTGATTCATGTAGCCCCATGATCCGAGCAATGAGTAGCACAGGGCTACACCAAAATAGGGTTGGTTATATTGTGAATCCTCAGCAATTGCCGCTTTGTAATAATCAATGCCCTTGGCTATATCCGGCAAGTTCCATTTGAGTTGATAGTAACGACCTTTGAGGTATAGTTGATAAGCTTCAATATTCTGAGTAGGCTGCTGGACAAGATGCTCATTCATCTCAATATGGCCAAAG
This sequence comes from Cyclobacteriaceae bacterium, assembly GCA_965229505.1. Lineage (GTDB taxonomy): Bacteria > Bacteroidota > Bacteroidia > Cytophagales > Cyclobacteriaceae > UBA6059. Next base: position 655,650 of record OZ245881.1, on the reverse strand, counting down.
TTCTCTCTGATCCTATCGGCAATGAGTAAGCTGATGTCGTCCTGCAAGGCAAAGATGTCTTCTAGTCGACGATCAAAATTTTCAGACCAGATATGAAATCCATTGTCTGTGCGTATGAGCTGAGCCGAGATGCGTACACGCTCTCCCGACTTGCGAATGCTTCCTTCCAATACCGTACTTACTCCTAGCTTATTACCGATAATCCTTACGTCCTCCTTTTTATTTTTGAAGACAAAGGAGGAGGTGCGAGCTGTGACCTTGAGACCGTTAATTTTACTGAGCGCATTTATGATCTCTTCGGTCATACCGTCAGAGAAATATTCATTCTCAGGATCGGAACTAAGATTATCGAAGGGGAGGACAGCTATGGATTTTTGATCAATCAAATCATTGGGGTGATCATCTCCTAAATTAGCGATTTGGCAATATCAATCCGAGCGGATGATCTGATTATTTGCTTTGAGTCGTATAGTTTTATGCAAGAAGATCGACAGCAAATAGCTCTTTCTGCTCGGACTTGCCTGCGAGGTTGATTGTACCAAGTGGCTTCATTTGCAAGTCTGCCAAGTCTTCCAATTGATCCTTTAGCTCACCGGTAATGATCAGGTCTGAATTATACTCCTTGCAGAGCCCCTGAATTCTTGCCGTCGTATTAAGCACATCACCTGTAAAGACGATCTCTTTTTTCAGTGCACCGACCTCACCCGTCGTGACCTCACCAAAATGCAGACCTGCCTTGAAGTCAGGATATACACCAAACCGCTGTAGAAAATCATGTCGCCGAGACTCCATACTTCGCTTAATTGCAAAGAAGCACCGGATGCAGTTGGCTCGCCGGAGGCCGCTTTCGTATGTCCATGATATGACCACTTCATCACCGATGTACTGATATACCTCCCCACGGTGGTCGACGATTGCATCAGACATAGCGCCATAGTATTGTTTGAGTAACTCGAAGTACTTCAGGTGACCCAGCTTTTCAGCGATTGTCGTGGAGGACTTCATATCCACAAAAATGAAGATGCGCTTCTCGACGATGGGTTGGTGATACCTACCGGTAAAAAAGTTGAGCAGGACATTGTGACCAAGGTTTTCGCTGATGGCCGCATAGATCAGGCTGAGCAGGAGGGAGAAGGCGAGTTGTACCACTGTGCTCAAGAAAATGATGCTCACCAGGTATTGGCCCAGCTTATTCCATACAGAAGCATCAGTTAGTGGTACACCCAGCTCAATACTGGCGGCAATGGGATAGCTTATGAGGATGATGACTAGCAACAGGATGAGGTAGATAAGCAGCTTGTAGACGATCTTGCTCATCAGACTGTATCCGGTAAAGCGCTTTCCCAGCAGGAACAATTCCACCGCACCGATGATCAATCCTACCACCGCTACCGCAATACTGGCGAAAATGAAAACAGGCAGGGTCAGTGTAATTGCTTCATCAGGATTCAGGTTTTGATTTCGGGTAGGCGCGGCTTCTACCAACAAAAACACCCAACCTGTGAGTAACCAGATAAGGGCAAAAGGAATTAAGCGGGTGAGGTTTCTGCTCAGTCGGGGTGATATGAATGTGGAGGGCATGCCTTATTGATTTTACGATAGGTCCAGAGCTTCTAGTTGATCGCCTGTGAGGTGTTGCACATTTCTGGTAATTCGCTCGATAGGCCAGTCCCACCAGTGCAGTTGTAATAGTTGGGCAATTTTTTCTTCATTGAACCTCTTCCTGATTTGCTTGGCAGGGTTGCCGCCTACGATGGTATAAGGAGGTACATCCTTGGTGACGGTTGCGTTACTGGCGATGATCGCACCATCCCCAATATTGATACCAGGCATGATCGTGGCATTGTAGCCGATCCATACGTCATTGCCGATGATGGTATCCCCTTTGGATGGGTAGCTTTTACCTTCCATGGCATGCTCCCACCCATGTCCAAATACTGCGAAGGGATAGGCTGATATGGCGTTCGAAAGGTGATTGGCTCCATTCATGATAAAGGTGACATCAGAGGCAATCATACAGAATTTGCCGATGATGAGCTTGTCACCCACAAAGTCAAAGAGGTACTTCACGTTTTTCTCGAAGTTGCGGACGTCTTCAAAGTCATCATAATAGGTATAGTCTCCCACGATGATTTGAGGATGCTTCACCACATTCTTTAGGAAGCACAGGCGGTCATACCCTTCAAGGGGATAGATCGTATTTTTATCTGGTCCAGTCATTATCTTCGAAGCGTTTAAATTGTTAACGGTTCAAAGATGAGTAATACAAAGATGCCGATCGTTCGGATATGAAATTTCGGACTTATTTGAGTGTTCCCTTTTGTATTACTGTTTGGAAAAGTTCTATGAACCCTCGTACACTTCTATCAAGGTACATCCATCCCCTGCATCAAAACTCCTAATGGTAAGGATATCGCCTGCGATCTCATAGGTTGCACTTAATCCTCCCGCTGAAAAACGGTCATCCCCCGAAAGAGTGTAGGAAACCTGAAATGTGCTAGTCACCCCGTTTTCCACCTCAGTGTAAATAGATGTGCCATTTTCGAACAGCACACTTCTGCAATTCTGATCGTTGCACTCAAGTGATTCTCCTCCATTACTATCTTCAAAGTCACAGTCTGCGTATTCATAGCTGACCTGAGTCCAAAGTATTCCCTCAATGGACGGTGCTGGGGGAGTGTCATCATCATTGTCACAGGCGATTAGTGTGATAAGTCCGGTCAGGACAGTCATCAGGTTTAGTATTGGTCTTGTTAAGTTCATGAGGAAGTTTGCGATTATTACTTAAGAAATTTGTTGTACAACATCTTTCAACTGGAACAGAGCTGTAACATTCTGCCCTTAGTTTTGACTTCAGCCAGATCGTAATTTTTTAAAAAATGTGACGATCATCAGCATCGCTAAGGCCTTAACTAAATAACTTGAAGCCATCGAGTATTTGGTAAGAAAGGACGTTAGTCCAAGACGAAAAATCAGCAAATGAAAAAAGCATTAATACTTACCGGAGGAGGGGATTGCCCGGGTCTCAATGCAGTGATTCGCGGGGTAGTGAAACGAGCCGACCTGACCGGTGAATGGGAGGTTTACGGTAGTAAGGAGGCATATAATGGCGTACTACGCGACCCCCTGGAGATCGTGAAGCTGGACAATGCAGCAATCGCCGGCATCCATGCCAAGGGTGGCACGATACTCAAGACCACTACCAAAGGCGGGCCATTCAACTGGCCCGTGAAGGAGGCCGACGGCAGCTGGATATCAATAGATCGCTCGGATGAGATGATCCAGATGCTCAAGGCGCAGGGGTTCGAGGCGGTCATCAGCATCGGCGGAGATGGCTCCCAGCGGATCAGCCAGGCGCTATTCGAAAAGGGTCTGAATATCATTGGGGTACCGAAGACGATAGACAATGACCTATCGGCAACAGACTATACCTTCGGCTTTCAGACGGCCGTGGAGATCGCGTCTGATGCAGTGGACAAGCTGGTGACCACTGCGGAGAGCCACCATCGGCTGATGATCATGGAGGTGATGGGGCGCAACGCCGGTTGGATTGCACTGCATGCTGCTGTGGCGGGCGGGGCAGAGATATGTCTCATACCTGAGATACCCTATGATGTCAACGTGATCATGGAGCAGATTGAGAAGAGATATGACCATGGGCAGGGCTTGCCAATATCGTGATTGCTGAGGGGGCCAAGCCCAAGGATGGAACGATCGTCGCTCGGGAAAGCGATGAGGTAGGCTATGAAAACCTGAGACTGGGAGGTGTGGCTTACCAGCTCAGCGCTCAGCTCAAAGCAGCAGGCTGTTCACATGACATTCGCGAGATGGTGCTTGGGCATCTGCAGCGCGGTGGGTCGCCTACAGCATTTGACAGGATCCTCGCCACCCAGTTTGGCGTGAAGGCCATGGAGCTGGCCATCGAGGGCAAGTTTGGTCAGATGGTCGCCTACCGGAATAATGATATCATCGACGTATCGCTGAAGGAGGCAACTGAGGATTATAATTTTGTATCCCTCGATAGCTACCTTATGAAAACGGCCAGAGGAGTGGGGATCTGCTTTGGGGATTGATTTGAGGCTTCAATGTGCCAATTCTAAAAATATATTGATTTAATTGCGCGTCAAATATCAAAAACATGAAAAGATTCCTCGTAGTACTATCGATCACTTTTTTTTCACTGGGTCTCCGCGCTCAGAGCATAGAGATAACTCCAACCTATGGCTACCAGTTTGGTGGTAAGCTCAAAGGTGTGCGGGGAGATTTCAGGATTGAGTCCGCCCCGGCATACGGAGTTACCTTAGAGGTAGGCAATGATGATTTACCTATCAAAATATCAGCATTTTGGTTGAGGCAGGACTCTCGAGGTTTATATCAGGAGTTTGGTCAGAGGGAAGAATATCTGTGGGATGTCGCTACTGAATATTTCCAGCTTGGAGCGACTAAAGAAGGGGGCGATGGTACAGTAGTACCTTTTGGAACATTTACTTTGGGTGCGACTAATTTTGCTCCAAAAACGGATGATTATTCTGATGAGTTGAAATTCTCCGCTACACTTGCAGGAGGGGTAAAGATATTCCCTACCGAAAAACTTGGGATTAGAATCCATATGCGTATGCTCATGCCATTCCAATATGGCGGTGGCGGTCTGTGGTGCGGTACAGGTGGCTGTGGTGTCAACGCCGGAGCGTCTACAGCTTTTATTCAGGGAGAGGCCGGTGGAGGTGTGGTCCTTAAGCTCAACTAAACCTCACATGATATAGTATTTGTTGGCAGAGGTGTTCTGGTCTTCAACGACTTCCCCGAGCAGCTCTTTTAAGTTTCGTTCAATCGTATTGGAGATAGCCGTCATGGGTGTGTCCGAAGGTTCATTTTCAAAGGGATCCTGAAGCACATAGGCAGTCCTCATTAGCAGTATGAAAGGTATGGAAATCAAGGTAGAAAGCACGACTTGCCAAATGCCAATCGTCTCAGCGACCGACAAAGCGAACAAGGCCAGGAATAGATACATGAAGACATTGATCATATAGGCATAGGCAGGAGGGAAGACCGTATTTTTTATGCGCTCTGCTTGTCCCATCGAGGTTGTCAATCTGACGATCGTCTGATCGAGTTGAACCTGTTGGTAGTCGTTGATCAGATGGTCTTCATGGAGCTTTCTGATATCATTACCATGTTGATCGAGCAATGCCAAAGGCAGATTGGTTTGTTGATCAATTACGTGCTTTTCATCAGCACTGATATATTCCCCGAGTATAGTTTTCTGATCAAGTCGTCTGAGCGCTCGCGCCAATACATGGCACCATCCTATTTGCCGGTAGGCGATCTTTTTGATCAGCTCACTTGAGGCTGGACTGTCTTTGATAAATTGTCTGGCTTGAACAACCAGCGATCTGGAGTCATTGACGATCGCACCCCATATTTTGCGGCCTTCCCACCATCGATCATAGGACTGATTGAGCTTGAATGAGAGTAGCAAGGTGATACTCGTGCCCATAAAAGCAGGTATGCTGATGGAGATATTGGGGATGTCGAGATACAATGTCAAGGCATAGACCACCGACGCGTAGATCGTTACCGCCAGAATACTGGGCAGGGACTTCTGCAGTACGATGCGTATGGGTAGTCGTTTGGCTATTATCATGATTATTGACTTATCATTTTATCACAGAGTGAATATAGTCGAATAGCTAGCAACTATGCAGCGCTCGAAAGCAAACTCACTGATGAACACGCCGATCTACTCTTGGGTGGTTTTAAAACGAACCTATTGACTAGATTTGTTTTGGACATAAGCTAAATACTATGAAAAAGATCAATATTGCCCTATTCTTTTTGCTCCTACTATCTACAGTGGGCATGGCACAGTCTAAAGAAGACAAGAAGGCGGAAAAGGCAGCTCGTAAGGAAGCGAAGCTCGAAGAGCAGGCCATGCGAATGGAGCCTCTCAATGAACTGATCAGAAATAAGACCTGGGTGCTGGAGGGCAATCAGCTGAAAGCAGATAAAGGCCGAATGGCCAATAACCTTAATTCCAATCTCAACTTTGTGAGCTGCGTTGGGGAGAATGGTACGGTACAGTTATCCTTCAACGGTATTGTGGGGTGGAATGGCGTGGGTGGAGTTACCCTCGATGGAAAATACGATAGCTACAAGGTGACTGAGCCTAAGAAAGCAGGACAGGGCGTAACGCTCCAAGCCAATGTACGTGGTACGGGTGGATTTGCGAGAATGACCTTACTCATCCAATCTCCAACACAGGTAGAGGTGAGGATTAGTGGTAACTGGGGCCAACAAATCACTTTGTACGGATCCATTTATTCGCCGGAGGATAGCCGGGTTTTTAAGGGTATGCGCAACAACTAGCGCATTGATCAGTAAATCCTCTTTTGAAGGGATAGTTGAGGGAACCTCAGCACAACGAGTATTGAAATTGCTCACGTAAAATTGGTGATGAATAGCCTCCCTTTTGTAAGGGAAATATTGGAGTGAACTGTCTCTAGCATATGCCAAAATCCATTACCTTCCTGGTTACCCTTTTCTTTCTCGGTTCGTGCGTGGATGTGTTCGAATTTGACCTTCCCGAAGATGGACAAAACAAGCTTATCGTAAATGGTGCAGTGACCAGCTTGCCCGGGCCACAGGAAATCAGGGTGTTCCGCTCGCAAGGTTTTGGCGATGGTGATGCGCAACCATTCGCAGTGCGTGATGCGATCGTTTATGTGACTGATGATCTGGGTGATCGGAAAAATTTTGCCTTGGTTTCGGATGGCCTACAGACCAGCTTTTGCAATGATCTGGAGCGAGACCTGGGCCCCAATGACCTGGATTTGGCAAGCAACTATCGCTATGTCTCCTCCGACGGTTTTCAAGGACAGGTAGGAAGAACATACACACTACATGTGGAGTTAGCTGATGGCACCTCTGTAATCTCTACACCGCAGCTGCTCAGGCCTTCCATTCCGATAGGAGAGCTTAATGCGACCTATGTGATCGAGGAGACCCTCAGCGAGAGCGGCACGCCACTACCGGATGACAAATGGATTGTACGTGCCGTACTTGACCAGGCTGGAATGCCTGATGAGGAGGCTTATCTAACCTGGCGTCACCGCGGCACCTTCAGGATATCTTCCAACCCTGAGCTGTACTGCGATTACCATGACTGCAGTGACCCTCGCGTCTGCATACCGCTGTGCTGTGAGGAGTGCTGGGTCGTGGAGTATGGCCAGTCCCTGATCAATACCTCGGCCACCACCCTGGAGAGCCTATCGGAAAATAGTCTTATCGTCGCGAACATCCCCATCATCGACATGCGCACCGAGTCGGTCTATCACCTCGACCTTTATCAGTACAGGATAGCCAGTGATGTGTATGATTTTTACGAAGCACTTAATGCGCAGCTCACCAATCAAGGCTCGATATTTGACCCGCCACCCTATGGTGAGAAGAGTAATCTGACCTATGCGGATGATCGTGACGAGCCCATTCTCGGATACTTTTGGGCAGCCGGTGTTACCCATGAAGTACTTACCATATCACCCACTACGGTGACGCGCAAATACAACTACTTTTTCCCTGATGACTGTCAGAAGGTACCCGGCGCAACTACCGAAAAGCCTGAGTATTACATGAATTGATCTTCAAAGATCAGGTCGTACTACGTTTTAACATTCTTTAACACTTCGGCCGAAGGATCGCCAGCTTTTTCACTTCTAAAGAGCAAAGCAAAACTTTAAAAAATAGAAAGATGAAAAAGCTAATTGTAATGGCATGCATGACTATTGTATCACTTGGGGCCTATGCTCAGCGCGGTGGTGGTGGCAGGCCTACACCTCCAGATCCGGCAGAGATGATAGCGCAGGCCACAGAGAACCTCGACCTTACAGACAGTCAGGTGGCTCAATGGGAAGCGATCCATGAGAAGTACGAAGATGAGATGAAGTCTGCTCGTGGGAATAGAGAAGAAGGAAAGGAAGTCATGAACCAGATGCAAGCAGAGCTAGAGGCCACATTGACAGAGGGCCAGAAGGTGAAATTCGTGGAGATGAAAAAGAACCGTCCAAGAAGAGGGGGGAAGGAGTAATTAGGTCGCAGACCAGGGAGGTGTCTTAAATCTCATTCAGAACACCTCCTTATTGCTCGATGGTTCTATTAAATCAGTTGATTCTGATAAGGTTGACATCAAAGATCAAAACAGTACCGCCTGGGATGCCATTAGTTCCTCGATCACCATAGCCCAGGTCAGAGGGGATAAGAAGGATGCCATTGCCGCCTTCTTTGAAGAGTTGGATGCCTTCGGTCCATCCGGGAATCACCCCGTTGAGAGGGAATGAAATGCCATTAGAATCACTCTCATCAAAAACATTGCCGTTGGTGAAGTATCCCTTATAGGCGACCCTTACATTGTCAGTCGCAGATGGTCGGTTGCCCGTTCCCTCATTCAAAATGACATAGTACAGGCCTGAGCTTGTGCGCGTTGCATCCAGATTGTTATCGGCGATATACTGCTGGATTTGCTCTTCATTAGTCCCGTCAAAGTTGGGTGGCCCATCATCATCACCACATGACACTATGAATAAGGCTAACGCAATAATTAATATGTTTCTCATGACTCTTTTTTTGCTACCGCAAATGTAGGCCAACGAGACGAGGTAAGACAAACTCTTGCGTAACGTTTTGCTCAGGACTTGAAGACATCCAGATCGTCCGTGCAGGTATTAGTAGTCCACATAGATCGTGGATATCGCTTCGATTTTTTTTGATGTACAATTGATAACAGTCATACCGGAACTCTGATAACGATCCTGTTTTAGGATATTGATAGAGAGTAGTTTAAAGAAAAAAAGTCATGAATGTAGAAAGACAATCTTCGGTGTTGTTGAGCTGGAAGCGCATCATTGCTCTGGCTATCATTGGTATTGGAGTTTTCATTAGTTCAAGTCAGGCGGTTGCCCAGGATCGATGGAGCATTGAGCTTCGTCCCGGCGTGCATTATGCCACGCAGAATCTAGGTGATGCCGATATTGACTTGGGTTTTGGGTTTGATGTGCTCCTTAGGTATCGGTTTGCAGAGTATATGAGTGTTTACGGGGGATGGGGTTGGAATTTGTTCTCATCAAAAGATTCTTTTGCCGGGACTTCAGGCAACTTTGAAGAAACCGGATACACCTACGGCTTACAGTTTTTATATCCACTAAAGGATAGCAGAACCAGCATTTTGGCAAGAGCAGGTGCACTGCATGATCATATCGAGGTGGAAAATGACGAGGGTGATATTATAGCGGACTCTGGTCATGGTTTTGGATGGCAATTAGAAGCTGGTTTGGCGTTTGCGCTGGGTGAGCGATGGACAGTTTTGCCGTCTGTGAGGTACCATTATCTTAGTAGGGAGATTAGCTTCAATAGTGTAAAGGTGGATGCAGATTTGTCATATGTCTCTCTTGGTGTAGGATTTGCAAGGGTTTTTTGATACAAAATCAAATTGGGAGTGTTCAGAATAATACTGCTGGTGATATTATCTCTGCATGCCTTTATCCATTTTTTAGGCTTTGCAAGGGGTTTTGGACTAGTGAGAGTTGCTGGTGCCGCAGGTGAGGTAACACGATCAGCTGGAGTGCTGTGGTTGCTGACAGGACTCCTCCTGCTCCTCTTGGTCGGATTGTATTGGTCCAATGAATCTATATGGCCGATAGTTGGCATTGTTGGCTTGGGTTGCTCTCAGTACCTGATCATAAGGCACTGGGAAGATGCTAAGTATGGCACCATTATCAACATCGTAGTTTTACTTTGGGTCTTGCCCGGGCTTGGCGATTATTGGTTTGATCAGTACACTCAAAAAGTCAGAACGTCACTCTATCCTACTACCCAGAGTTCTCAAGAGGTTATCACCAATGATGACATTGGCCATTTACCACTTATTGTCCAAAGATGGCTTACAAAATCGGGAGTGGTTGGAAAGCCAGCAATCAGACAACTTCAATTGTCGCAAAGGGGTAAAATGAGAACGGATCCAGACAAACCCTGGACGCCATTTACCGCACTTCAATATTTTAATACGAGCAGTCATTCATTTCTATGGACTGCTAAGGTGCAATTGATGTCACTTGTTCATTTAAGAGCGAGAGACTTGTTGTATGAAGGAAAGGGATCAATGAAAATTAAGTTGCTTTCTCTGCTGGATGTTGTCAATGAAAGCCCCAATCACAAAATGAACACTGGAGCCATGATTAGGTACTTAGCAGAAATGTGTTGGTTTCCTTCAGGAGCCGTAGATGAGTCGATCGTATGGGAAGATAGCGGGCCGCTTACTTCAAAAGCTACGCTGACTTTGGCTGATGTTTCTGTTTCAGGCCTTTTCGAATTTAGTGAAGCAGGGGATATCCTCTCTTTTGAATCCATGAGGTATCGGGGAGGCAGTGATTCATCTGAGGAAGCCCTTTGGCGCGTGGAAATGATATCGCACACGCATACGGCTGGTCAGTATCTACCCAATAGGTGTAAGGTCTCCTGGATAGATAATGCAGGAGCATTTCACTGGCTGGATTTGGAAGTGATCGATTTGGTGACTTTTTCGGAGTGAGTTCGATATGACCGTAGGTTAACCTGAGTTCGGTGTAAGAGTAAAGAGAAAATGCCATCAATCCCATCCCTGGAGGGGCTGGGGGTGGGTTTTTGAGAAATCATTTTCTCTTTATGTCAAGTTTGATTCAAAAATGACAATTTGATTATTGACCCACCTCTTTCTCCTCCCTAAAGGAGACTATTCGTGCCATTTTTGAATAAAAATTGACTCTTATATCGAACTGACGTTAGGTTAATTGAAATGCTGACTGCTTCACCGAATTTGTCATTTCAATTGAGAAAATCACTATCTTCAATAGACTATGTGTCGCTTCACATTTTACCAGGGTCGGCCGATTGGTATTGGCTCCCTGATCATAGAACCCAGGCACTCCCTCATCAATCAGAGCTTTGCATCGGAAGAGCGGGATGAGCCGTTGAATGGCGATGGGTTTGGGCTGGCCTGGTACGATTTATCGATATCTCCCGAGCCTGCATTGTTTAAGTCGATCTCTCCTGCCTGGAGCAATACCAACCTGCGGGAGCTGGGCCGGATCATTGAAGCCAACTGTATCATGGCGCATGTGCGGGCAGCTACACAGGGGCTCACCGTCAGCGAAACGAACTGCCATCCATTCAAGTGGCAGCAGTTCGCCTTCATGCACAACGGGGACATTGGCGGCTTTGCCAAGATCAGAAGAGCCCTACTCAGTGGACTGTCTGATGAAGCTTTTGCCCACATTAAAGGCACGACGGATTCTGAGCATTTTTTTGCTCTGGTCATTGATGAGCTCAGGGCTACTACGCAGCTGGAGCCATGGGATAGGCTACCTACCGCAATGATGGGAGCGGTGAAGCAAGTGCTTAAGCTCTGCAATGAACATGGCGTGGAGGAGCATTCCTACATGAACATGGTCTTGACTGACGGTCATCTGGCGGTAGCACTACGATTGACAACAGATGATCCGTCAGAGGCTGACTCGCTCTACCTCAATCTGGGTAAGCGGTACACCTGTGAGGATGGTGTATGCCATATGATTGACCCTGGCGAGCATGAGAAGGCAGTGATCATCAGTTCGGAACCGTTGAGCAACGACCCGGGTTGGTCGCCCATTCCGGTCAACTCTATGGTGCTCATAAGCGAGGGTAAAATCGCGGATAAAATGTCCATTGCGATCAATGGCTAATGGATCGGCACTTTATCAACACCATTGGCCGACTTAGCTAAACAATAGGGCTTGAGACTCTTGAGGTTTCTTTTGTTCGAAATTCAATAGCCACCGTTTCCTTTCGAGCCCACCACCGTATCCTGTCAGTTGACCATCCTTACCGATGACTCGATGACATGGGATGATTATAGATATTCGATTCATTCCATTGGCACTCGCCACGGCGCGTACCGCATTGGGCTTTCCGAGCGCTAAGGCTTGCTCTTGATACGAGCGAGTCTCACCGTGAGGAATTTGCCTAAGGATAGTCCATACTGCCTTTTGAAACTCCGTACCCGGAGTATCCAGCGCTACCGCGAATGCTGTCCTGCTGCCATCGAAGTATTCCTCGAGCTCCCGCTTAAGCTGCTTGAGGTGTTCGTTCATTCCCGGTAGGATGACCATACCGAGTCGGCGCGTCAGTTGCTTGAACTCCGTCTCGAGCATTTTGCGGTCAGTAAACTCCAACAGACAGACGCCTTTTGCGGTAGCACAGCCAAACATAGGGCCAAGAGGAGTAGACAGCCTGATGATGTTGATGACACCTTTTTGAGTCTGCGTAGGAGAGCTGCCAAAGACATTTTGATAGCTACTGTTGAACCCACTCAGAGATTCGAAACCACTGCCAAAAGCCGCGGAGGTGATGGGCTGACCCTCGGTGATCCTGGTATAGGCAGAGTTGATCCGCAACATCCGCTGATAACCATGGAAAGTAAGCTGGTGGTGCTTTTTGAACCATCGTCTGATTTTACTCGGCGCAATACCTCTATTACGTAGGTCCCCGTCCTTGATTTTCTTGAAAGGGTGTTTGTTTAGTTCGTCCAGGATTGATTGAATATAGTCCGGCGTTTCCTCGGCTTGGGCTATGGGCTTGCAGACTTTGCATGGCCGGAACCCATTGACGATGGCCTCATGGGTACTATCGTAAAACAGCACATTCTCTATTTTGGGCTTACGTGCCGTACAGCTGGGCCTGCAAAAAATGCCGGTGGTCTTCACTGCTGTATAGAAGATGCCTTCATAGCTTGTGTCCTTGGCTACAATGATGTCGTACTTCTGCTCGAATGTTAATTGACTTTCCATAGGTCAAAAGTAGAATGCGCTTTCATGTGCTGCTACCGAAAAATGAACAAGCATTTTTTACTTGGTTGATTTCTTCTTCTTTGGCTTAGGCTCGGGCAGCTCCTTCTCGCTGGCAATGATGAGCTCGGCCATCCAATCGCGATCTTCGAGCTGTGCCTCGATCAGAAAGAAGTTCTTAGACCCTGGATACGCTGGTGCCTCCACCACATCTCCGATAAATGATCTTCCTGCTTCTGTGGGTTTAATGAAGAGTTTGTTGTTGCAGATCAGGCCGAAGATCTTGGTGCCTATGTAGATACCATACTCGCCAAACATCGGTCGGGCGGTAATCTCTCCCGCCCCGCTGGTTTGCTCCACCACATACGCTACGAATGCTTTGTCTGTTGCCATGCTTCAAGGTAGTTCATGGACATTCCATACCCAAATTGGGAAAGCTTTACCGCAAGATGGTCACTGGTGGAGAAGTTGCTCTAAAAATGGTATTATCCTTTAGAATATAGGTCAGTTCAAATCTAGTGACGATGCGCTCGTCAGGCGGTTCACTGAGCATAAATGAAATCCCTTCGGTGGTAATTCGTTCTTCATTAAGTGCTATGTACTGAGCTATTGAATCCAGTTCGGTGTTACCAGCTCTCCATGAGGCCACCAGTACTATAGGATTGATAGTATCACCCGCCTGATAGGTTTGGTTATAGTCTTCCAATGTTCTTAAGAATAACCTGTCGACACCAACCTTGGCACCCATATGTCCGTCCCCGATGCAATCATCGTCGGAAGCCATAAGAATGGCAACATAGGCGCTGGTCTTTGCAGCGATATAATCCAATTGAAAATTGAACCCTATAATGAGGCGTTCCCATTCCACCCACTCGTTATCAGCGATAATAGCGCCAGGATGGTTTTTAATCCCAGTCACACGTCCATTGGATGCTTCAATTCCAGTTATTTCAAAATACGGAAGTATATCATTGCAGTTTTCTGAGCTATAGAAACATGAAATGATAGAAGAACCGAAAAAGAGACCTATTAGGCATATGGTAACTTTTGTGTTCATAATGTAGACTAACGTTAACCATAGTCAAGGTAATCGCTGTTGTCTTATTATTGATGATATCCGTGCCAGTATTTTAAATCCTCTGGAAGAATTAACTTTTGAATAATCAGCGGAGCGTAACGCAAAAATCAGATCATTCAGCGTAAGGAGGATTCGAATTTTTCGATTCTTCAGATTTAAACTCATCAATCCGCAAACATTCTTTCATTTTCAAAGAACTAATGTAAGCTTTGAGTTCAAATAAGAAACTTACAATATCATATGAGCAAGATACTAGTCACGGGAGGAGCTGGATACATAGGCTCTCATACAGTAGTTGAGCTGATCCAGGAAGGCATGGACGTAGTGATCATCGATGATCTTTCCAACTCCCAGGCCCTTGTCATTGATAAGATCGAGGAGATTACGGGTACGCGAGTGCCTTTGCATGTATTTGATCTTTGTGACAAGTCCCGGCTGGATGATTTCTTCAGCACAGAAGGCAGCTTTGACGGCATTATTCATTTTGCTGCTAAGAAGGCGGTAGGGGAGTCAGTCGAGAAGCCGTTGCTCTACTATCATGACAATCTGGTTTCACTGCTCAATCTCCTTGATTGCTCCAAACAGTTTGAGATTCCCAATTTCGTCTTTTCTTCCTCATGTACGGTCTATGGTCAGCCCGACAAGCTACCCGTCTCAGAGCGGACGCCTCGCAAGGATGCAGAGTCACCCTACGGCAACACCAAGAAGATTAGTGAAGACATCATTCGCGATTTCGCGAAAGTGAATAAGGCAAAAAAGACCATCGCCCTGCGATACTTCAACCCCGTAGGTGCGCATGAGTCAGGCCTTATCGGAGAGTTACCTACCGGAATCCCCAACAACCTGATGCCTTTCATAAGCCAGACCGCCATAGGCCTGAGAGACCAGCTCAAAGTGTTTGGTGGAGACTACCCCACGAAGGATGGCTCTGCAGTCAGGGACTACATCCATGTGGTCGACCTGGCAAAAGCACATGTCGTCAGCATGCAGCGGCTCATTGGAAATAAGCAGAAAGCCAACTATGAGTTCTTCAACCTTGGAACCGGAAGTGGCCTGACTGTCCTGGAGGTGATCAAGGCATTCGAGGAAGTCAATGATATCAAGATCAACTATGAGATCGTGGATCGCAGACCGGGGGACGTGGTGCAGATCTATGCTGATACGGCATTTGCCAATGAAGAACTGGGCTGGAAAACCGAGCGTGACCTAACCGATATGGTAAAGTCAACCTGGAAGTGGGAGCAGAGCCTGGCTAAGCTGCGAAAAAATGGCTCAGACTAGATTTACCATCTTACACTGGAGCTAAATAATCCTCCTGACGCAACTGTTGGTTTTGCCTTTTTGGTTGATCCCATATAAATACGGGATCAATGTGAGGCTGTTTTCTATTCACCTTCACAGCTTCTCTAATCGCTCAAAATCTTGACAATACGACTGTATACGATCTCCGCTGTATTCCAGTGATATCCGCCAGTGGTGTTGTTAAACTGGATAACCACTGCATCAATGTCTTTGTGGTATTTGGCAATACTCTGATAGCCGGGCACCCAACCTGTGTGTTCATATCGGTAAATAGAAGAATAGATTTCCTGTTCGCCCTCCTTAAAAACTGACCCATCGTTTAATGCCCGCAAAAAAATACCTACGTCCTCAGCTGTAGCTAGCATCCCGTGCTCATCAGCTACTAAATCGGGCTCATAGCCAACATGATATCCACTCATCACATCAGCCATATTCACTTCATTAAGCGAACCGAAAGTATTTTTCAATCCGAGGGGAGTCAATATTTCCTCCTTGTTGAATTGGAAACCGCTGTAACCCACCACTTGCTCAATAATTTTTGACAGCAGCAAATAATTGGTGTTTGAATATTCAAAATCTTCATCAGGCTCGAAGCTAGCCGGCATATCCAGCACCAATGCCAGGGCTTCCTCAGAGCTTGCTGGTGGATTTTCCCAGAAGCCCGGTGTGTCAGTCAAATTGGGAATGCCGCTCCGGTGTTGCACCATCATTCTCACGGTAATCTCCTCCGCATTTTCAATTCTTCCGACAAGCTCCGGGAAGTAATCGGCCAGCTTGTTATCCAGAGACAAACGTTCGGTACTGACCAATTTGGTGATCGCCACAGCATCGTAGAGTTTGCTGATACTGGCAATCTTGAATAGGGCGTGCGGGTCGGCAGGTATTTTCTTCTTCCGGTCATGCCAGCCAGCGGAGTAGAATGCTGGCGGTTGTCCTGCTTTATCCACATAGACGATCATACCATCAAGTCCATGACCAATGGCTTCATTGACTTGCTCTTGAACCGTGTCTGGTAGTGGTAGTATCCAGGCCCATATCAAAATGTAGGGCACGAAGAACAGGGAGGTTATGGTTCCAACGGCCAACAGGATTCTGATTACCAGGGTGGTTTGTTTCTTGGTCATGCTGTTTCGGGGAGGTGGGGCTCAGATATTCCAGTTGGAAGTAGAAAGTCCTAAAATCGGTTGAAAATGTTTCTGATTGTTTGTTACCAGCGTTAGCTCATTAGCCACGGAAATACCCGCGATAAGTAAGTTAGCCGTTCCAATGGTTATTCCTTTATCTCTAAGTTCTGCGTAGATGGTCGCGGAGGTCCTTAGCGAGAAAGTTGAAAGTTTTAAGATTTCACAAGTTGAAATGAAGGTTTCGAATTCCTCAATTTGCTTGCCGGCTTTCTTGAAAGTTAGTCCGGCGAGAATCTCAAAATAGGTAATCTCGGAAATCGTGATTGTGCGATACTCATTAAGGTATTCTTCAAAGCTCCTTGTGACTAGTTTATTGCCTTTGAGAAAATAGGATAGGATGTCCGTGTCAACAAGTGATCGGTTCAAAATTGTGGAATTCGATCACCATTGTCTTTTCTGGATTTATGGAGTTCAGTGGTGAGTTGATCCAACTCCAAATCTTCAAAAATACCGCTAAATGACAAGGTTGATTTTTCAGTTGAAAACTGCGGTTCCAGATCGTTAAGATAGGACTCAAGGTTCGGAAGCTTATCGTCCGAAAGTTCCTTGACCTTGTTGAGGATCGAGTTTCTGAGTTTCTCCTTGGTTGCCATAAAGTAAAGTTAGGAAATTTCTAATTAGGCGACTATTGATCAATTCTGACGCACAAGATCGATCTTGTATCTTTTTCGAATGATGACACCCTAATTGACAGTGCAGTGCCAGCCTTTTGAGTTAATGAGGAAAAACAAGTTTAGTGTAAAGAACGGTTGGGTATGCTCTACGGATACGCTCCAGGTCGGGCTCAGTGCGAGCATCGTACTCTGAGTGGTGGCGCCTATGCTGAAGCTTCAGTGTAAGCATGTGAGGGGGCCTGCAAGGAGGCGCACCCTGAGCTTATGGCTCACGGCCGTCTATTCGATTGTGTGCCGTTTTTAATTTTTTCATTTGTAATAATAGTACCAATTACTCTCGTAATTATTGTCAAAGTTTTCCTTGCTGTCCAAGTAGACCGAAAAGAACTCCAGTTTAAAATACCCGAATTCATCATACTGACTGAGTAAATCAAAATACTTGTCCGTCCATTTTTTATGTTCTGCGGAATTCTCGTACTTTTTTACTTGCTCATCTGTGTACAGGAAAATTGTTGTTCCTCCGAAAGCTCGAGATATTTCCCAAATGTCATTATTTTCCAATTCGTGTTTGAGTGCTTTTACTTTTGATTCTGGAACACTTTCATTTGCTTCAATCCGAGCAATTGGCTCGAATGCACTAAAAACAATTAGAATATTGTCAGTTATATATTTTGATGTCCTGAAGATATTAAGCAGTTTTCCACTATCAGCTGATTTCTCTGTTCGTAGAATTTCCATAAACTTTTGAGCAATTGCAGTTTGTTTTGTCTCATAGAAATTTCCAAGTGGTCCATCTTGAAATTTCAAGCTTTCACTTTCAAACTCAAAGCATATCTGAAGTCTTGATTGTTTCTTCCTTGCAGCGATGAAAGTATCATAAATGATATTGGTAGTTTTGACTTCATAAGTCTTGTCAATCCATTCAGCCAATTCTATGAATTCGGGTTTCATTACCTTCTGTCCAAGCACAATCTGCTTAGTCTCTTTGTATTCTTTGTCTGAAGGCATTATCATAATTGGTACTGTGGTCTTTTTTTTAAATGGCACACAACACTAATATACCAAGCACTTGTGCATAATATACAGCTTATATATTCTAATTAAGCCATTGCTTTTTAACCCCATTCAATTGTAAGCATTTCTAGTTGGGAATAACCCCCAATCGCTTCATTTATCACAAGTTACCCAAGTCATTGATTCCACACAATAGGCCAGTGGGCAGAGGCAAAAGGTTTGCGGTAGCGGACAAGGCATAGCGATGGGCAGGTGCCGGGAAAAGGAGGCTGGCTCAATAGGAGGTTGAGCGTACCAAAAACCCTCGCTATCTGGCATTTCAGATGTCCTGCGGAACATCTGGACGAGCGAAATGGCGCTTATCCTAAAGCTTCAGTGTAAGTATATGAGATGGCTCACTTCGGACTACTCGATTATTGGTTGGCTTTTATTTTTCATTTTCAACAAACTGCTTGAACGCAACCATATATTTCATGGATTGTTTTTTAAAAGCACTTGGCATTATGAAACCCATTAATTTCATAAATCCTTTTAATTGAAATTCATTTTCCGTTATGTACCTGGTCTTATTCTCGGAAAGCTTCACAAACTTGTTTTTCACGATATTAAAGACGCCTTTTGCTTCATATGTTCCGCTAAATTCTTCGGGTAAATTTCGAACTGTAATCGTTTCTATCATTTCAATCTCACGTTTGCCCATTTTGAATTTCAATCTTGATTTTGCACCTGGTTGACCCGGATTTTCACTCAATGGTTCAAAACTTTCCAAACCTTCCATCCATTTATCCAGGTTGTCAGGATTGTCAAACAGTGTAATCACAGTGTCGATTGGTTTTTCTATCTCTATCTCTTGTGTGAATTTCATAATCCTTATTTTTATTGATTTTCAACATTTTGGGCTAGTGTTTTAAACAGCTAGTGTAATTGCCAATAATTAGCATCTCTAGTTAGGTATACTCCCAATTGCTCCATTTATCACAAGTTACCAAAGTCCTTGATTCCACACAATAGGCCAGTGGGCAGAGGCGAAAGGTTTGCGGTAGCGGACAAGGCATAGCGATGGGTAGGTGCCAGGAAAAGAAGGCTGGCTCAATAGCTCCCTATTGTCAGGTTGAGCGTGTCGAAACCTTATCATCGACTTGATCGCTACATTTCGACGGAGCTCAATATGACAATTCTCTGCGGAGATAGCGCTATTGAGACAGCACCAAAAGAATGTGACTAATGAGCCAAAGCTACCCCTGTGAAGCAGCGTAATAGAAAACCAGCACCCTTCCTTTATCTCCGGCTTCCATCTTGATCTTGCCGGTGAGCTCGGGATCATCGCTGGGTCGGAAGACCGTATGCATGCCCGCATCCTCCATGTAGTAGGCGTCTGCGCCGGTAGGGATCATGCGAAACCTGGCCGGAGTGGTCAACATTGTCAGTTCAGATGCGTTACGCTCAACAGTGAACTGACCAAACATAGGATGAATATACTGGCCTACGATCGACGCATTGATCTGATGGCTGGCAATTGGCTCAGGTGTTTCCCTGATGTACCAGTCCATGGGGGTGAGAGCAGGTCGCTGAGCGGAGGCACCCGTTTTTGCATTGACCACCAGGGTTTCCAATCGCTCGTTTTCCCTGCCCTGCAGCGGTCGGCCGTTATAGTCATTGGCGCGTACCACGATCACCATGTCCAGATCGGGTATCACCGTGAGGGTATGACGACCCGCTCCCCGAGCGGTGTAGGCAGAGTGGCCATCGACCTCCTTAGGCCACCAGAGGTAGCCATAGTCCTGACCTTCAAAAGCATTGACCTGAGCTGCGGTGCTGCTTGCTACCCATGACTGAGGTACGAGCTGTTGGTTGTCCCATTTCCCATCATTGAGGTAGAGCATACCAAACCTTCCCAGGTCGCGGCTACTCATCTTGTAGAGGTAGGCGGGATGCTCTGTCTCAGGCTCGTAGTAGTACAGCGCGTCGATGGGTCGCAGGTCTTCCATACCCAGCGGCATAGCTATTTCGTTGCGGAAGGTTTCCAGGAAGCCCTTGCCTGTAGTTTTCTCATAGATGGTGCAGAGTGCATTAAAGTCCCAGTTGTTGTAGTACCACACCTCTCCGGGCTGGTGAATGCCGCGTTCCGGCTTACGGTCTTTCCAGCCTTTGAACTCAAACGCCGACGGCAGGTAGATACCCGAGGTGGTGGTGAGCAGCTGCGCTACGGTGGCCGATTTTTCGGTCTCCGTCAGAGGCGTCTTGTCATCAATACCGAGTTCCGATAGGGTGGTGCTCAGCTGAAACCTGCCCTCATCAATGGCACGGCCTATCATCGCGTTGAGCAGGCTTTTGCGCATAGAGGCCAGCATAAAGCGGCGGGTGTTTTCTCCCCATGAGGCCACTACCGCACCTTTGTGAATGACCAATGCGGCCCCAAAACCGATAGAATCATAGTAGGATTGAGCCTCGGCGAGTTTCGCTGGTGAAAAGCCCGCTTCGGATACGTCGTTGTAGGCTAGCCATGACTCCTGTGGCAGGGTCTGGCTTTGAATGGTTGTTGCTCCGAGGAGCATGATTAGCAAGATGTGAGTTTTCATGTCGTCTTTTTTAGGTGAGACGGATGAGCTCAAGAGACAGGTTACAAGTTTTTCTTTGCACTACCGTAAATCACTCGGTCGGCCACCGCTATGATGGCCACACACGCTACCGCAATGACGTAATATGCGCCCCCGGGAACAACTATTTCCGGTAGGTCGATCTGATACGAGGAGAGCTGCGTGATGATGATACCCACCGCCAGGATGAATGATAACACCAGCGCAAATTGGAACACCTTGAAAACCGGACGATGAAATATCCTGGCCGTCTCGCGATTCCTGAGCTTGTGCGTGACGTTGAGCGCAAATCCGGGCGAGACCTCAGGCGCTTCCAGCGATCGCAGGTCGTCTTCCAGTGCCGTAAACAGCTGATACTGCTCCTGGCATAGTTCGCAGCTGGCTAGATGCTGCTGGTGTGCACGCGCCTCCTTTGGCGGTAGGTTTCCTTCCGTAAGGTCAAATAGCTGTTCAGGGGTGAGATGATTCATAGCATTAGGGCTTTAGTTCTTCTTTGTAGTTGGGACTCATTTTCTTCTTTAGCACTTCGCGCGATCGCATCAAGCGCACTTTCACATTGCTTTCGGATTGGTTGACCGTATCCGCAATGTCCTTGATGGTCATGTCCTGCACATAGTATAGCTGGAGAAGGGTGGCATCCAGCTTACCCAGCTGTGCAAACAGGCCTTCCAGTAGCTCCAGTCGTTGCTTGCTCCTCAGGACTTTGTCAGGATTGGACTGATCGGTGGTCACCGATTGCGGTAGCACCTCCAGGTCCTGTGCAGGTGGCTTCTTTTTCCGATGGTAATCGATGGCGGTGCGATAGGCGATGCTCATGAGCCAGGACTTAAACTTGTCCGTGTCCTGCAGTTTGTGAAGCGACTCAAAGAATTTGATGAAGCTGTCCTGAGCCGCCTCTTCGGCTTCTTCGCGGATTTTGAGTATCCGATAGCAAAGGCCGAAAACGGAATTCTGATAATTACCGACGAAGGTAAAAGCGGCCGAGGAAGATTTCGTCCTTAGGTATTCCTTAATTAGATTGATGTCTGCAGTAGGCGTCATTATAAGGTGAGACGGTATTGTTTTCGATTGTGGTTACAAGTTTTTGTAACCGCGGCAAACAATTGTTCCGTCCTACCTTCAAACAAACGAAAGAAAAAATGAATGGAGTAGTATTTGCCTTGATCCTTTTTTGTGTAGTGCTGTTGGTCGTATCGATTATCTATATCGTAAGCACGCTACGGCACAAGGAACGCATGGCTTTGCTGGAGAGTGGCAAGGACCCTGCGTATTTCAGTAACGAACTGTTTTTTCTCAACGCCGTGAAGTGGGGCTTGATCATATTTGGATCCGGAGTAGGCTTCATGTCAGCCTTCCTGCTCAACTATTATGTGTTTCCGGGAAATGACGGAGAGGCGGTGTTTCCGGCCTGTATCCTGATGGGTTCCTCGTTAGGTCTGCTGACGTTTTACTTTAGGTTCAGGCCAAAATGAACTAGCACTTAAGTCAGTGCCTCTGAAATCTTCCTCCTTGCTGTGCAGCACAATGCCAGGGAGGAATTTCCTAGTTTTAGGCCATGAAAAATACCCTACGCCTGGAAGAGTTGGCACAGTTTCTTGCCTCCATTTATGCTTTCACTTTTCTTGACTTTGCCTGGTGGTGGTATCCGGCACTCCTGCTCACACCTGATATTGGGATGGTGGGTTACCTGGTCAATACCCGCTTTGGGGCTCTCACCTACAATCTCTTTCATCACAAGGGAGTCGGCCTGGTGGTACTGCTGGCAGGCTGGCTTACCATGAATCAATGGCTGCTGCTTTGCGGCCTTATCCTACTTGGACATGCGAGCATGGACCGCTTAGTGGGCTATGGGTTGAAGTATGCCGACAGTTTTAAGCATACGCATCTGGGACATATAGGGAAGTAGTATCAAGAAGCTTGGGCTTGCTGGCTTTTCAAAATCCGTACTTCTCTATTACAACTCGATCATGCTGGAATGGCATGCCAGCTGAGTTTGGTTAGATTTACGAATCACTGAACTTATTAATGAATGAACAGATTAAGTCATTTTTTGCTGCTGATTCTAATATCAACCCCATTTTCAAGCAGTTTTTCGCAAAAACTGATCTTGCAAAATGGACACTCCAAGGAAATAGAGCGCGTAAGGTTTAGCCCTAGCGGGCTCAACGTATTCAGCGTTGGTGGTGATGAGAAGCTGAAAATATACAATACAGATGGTTACTTGCTAAAGACCTTTAATCAATTCCAGGATGAGTACTTGGATGGAGTGTTCTCAGGCGATGGTCAAAAGCTCTATGTCACGAGCTTTCAACAAGACTCGGTCTACCGAATTGACATGAAGACGCTGGATGTTGATCAGTCGGTTCCTATTACGACTGGAGATTCACGGTTTCAAATTCAGGGTTTAGCATTAGGTGATGATGGTACCGGAGTGATGGTATTGATTTCTGATAAGGACTATGAAAGCGAGAATGCCGACTTCAAGATTGTTGAAATTGAAGGTGACGGATCTTTTGAAACCATTAAGGAAGGGAGTTTTTTGGGCGATGACTATGGATGCATGTTAGGGCCTGTGGGCAGGCGATTGATTCACTATCCTTATGTCGATGAGCAGATGAAAACGGTTCTCTTCAATATTGAAACTAACAGTGTGATTCGAGAATTCTCAAAGAAAAGAGCATTCAAGTTCACAAGTGATGAAGAGGAGATTTATGAAGTGACACTTCCTGAGGGCGATGAGTTGGCCCAGTTGAAGTTTTATGAAACCGCTACAGGTCAGGAATCCCGCACGGCTAAGTTGGTTTTAAGCGGCGATTCCAGATTCGACTTGTCTTTCAAGCATGTACAAGAAGTAATATACTTTAAGAGTATTCAGACCTATGTGGCTAAAATAGACTTGCAGTACGAAGGGTCAAGGTTATTATTTTTCAATTCGAAAGGTGAGTTACAGCACGAGACAAAACATGGATTGTATGCAATCACCGCTATGGACCTTTCCCCTGCTACAAATAGGCTGATGGTTTGTACGGGTAGTGCAGGTCAAAATATCCCAAACCAGATGCAATTCATGTATTACGACGATTTTGTCTCTGCAGAGATCAAAAGACTCAATGATGTGAGCGAAGCGTTCCAGATTTCATTTTCTGACGATAGCAGGTCATTTGTGGTAAGCCGTAAAAACGGATGGTCGAAAATCGACCTCCATGGAAACGTGCTGGCTCAGGCTCCAAACTTCTCTGTCCCCTACCTAACCAGATCATACGGAGGAAGCTATTTATTGAGCACAGCTTATAACAGCATATTCCAACATACCGAAGATGGGAAGCTCATTAAAAAATATAAACTCGATAATGATCCGGTTTTCTTAGCTAGCGATGAGGAAAGTGACATTGTATTGGCAGTTTGCCACAAATACATCTATGGTATTGATACCAAAAAGCGAGAAGTAATATTTGAAAGAAGTTATGAGGACTTTTACGAGCAAACCAAAAAGTACTTAGAAAGTGCTGTTGTACTCAATAATCAATTCTACTTGTTTAGCAGCAAGATGCTCAACATCATTGACTACAAAGGCAATGTAGTAGCAGAGCAGAACTATAATGATATAGTCATAAGCAACTTCATGGCTATTCAGCCGATGGGATCGTCTGGAGAAACAGAGGCCATCATAGGAATGCCGTTTTCTTCTGATTTATATGTATTTGGGACCAATGGTGAAGTCAAGAATAAGATCTATCTCCCTTGGGTTGATATGAAAACCAATAGTGTAAGCGCCTCAATCATGTCTGCCGATGGGCAGCATTACGCACTTGGTAGTAGTATAGGCAAATTGAGAATCCTGGATGAGGATGGTAATCTATTGCATCTTATGGCAGCACATGCCAATGGTGTTTCTGCAATGGCATACAGTCCTGATGGCAAGTATCTAGCCACCGGATCTATTGATGGCGATATCGTTCTCTGGGACGTTGAGAATGATTATCAAAAGGTTATGACTTATTATGTCTTTGAAGATGGGCAATTTTTGGTGATAACCCCTGAGGGGTACTATCACGCTTCGAAGGATGCTCTTGATAAGTTTATTTATTTCAAAGACGGAAAGATTTATCGATTTGACAATTACGATTTGAAATTTAATCGA
This sequence comes from Cyclobacteriaceae bacterium, assembly GCA_965229505.1. Classification (GTDB taxonomy): domain Bacteria; phylum Bacteroidota; class Bacteroidia; order Cytophagales; family Cyclobacteriaceae; genus UBA6059. The sequence continues at coordinate 630,872 of OZ245881.1, read as the reverse complement.
CCGGATATCATCATGGACAAGCTCAGTCTAATGGATGAAGGCATAATCAAGGAATATAGGAAGGCCTACCGGAAACGGCTTAGTCGCGCGGGTGTTTCTGATAATGCGCTTACCGCCAAGTTTGAAAACCTACCAACGATAAATTTGCCTGAGACTAAGTATTACCAAAAAGTAAAGTCTGCAGAATTTTCATTTGACATCATGGCAGAGAGTACGGACTCTCCACTATCTAAACTATTCGTATATGTGAATGGATCGCCGCTGTATGGTATTGATGGTAAGGATCTAGGAAGCCTAAATACGAGGGTTTTGAAAGAATCCTGCACATTTCAGCTAAATGATGGTCGCAACCTGGTATCTGTTTCCGTACTTGATAAGTCTGGTGTGGAGTCGCTCAAACAAAAGTTCATCGTAGACTATAATCGGAGTTATCAGCCCACGCTTCATCTCATAATTGTTGGCGTATCCGAATTTGAGGATCAATCTATGAATCTTACTTATGCCGCTAAAGATGCGAATGACCTTAAAAAGCAGTTTAAGTCATCCAGGGGCATATATGCAAAGACCAAGATTTATGATCTAACTAACAAAAACGCTACTAAGGTAAACGTCCTGAAAGAGCTCAATGCGCTTAAGACGATTGATCCAGATGATGCAGTCATCATTCATATATCATCTCATGGTGTGTTGGATGCTGATATGGACTACTACCTCGCCATGCATGACATGGACTTTAGTAACCCGGAGGACCGTGGTTTGCCTTATGATTTGCTCGAGCAAGAGATAAGTAAGCTTCCATCCAGGAAAAAGGTATTAATGTTAGATGCCTGTCATTCTGGTGAACTCGATAAAGAGGAGTTTGAAGTATCATCAAATACTATCTATACAGATAAAGGTGAAGTGAAGTTTAGGAGTGTTGGTTCAAGGGTCAACCCTAACTCCATAGGTTTCAGCAATTCTCTAGAGCTGAGTAAACGGATATTCTCAGATATGAGGAGATCATCAGGTACACTGGTCTTGTCATCCGCCGGAGCAGTCGAGTATGCTATGGAGTCAGATGAGTGGAAGAATGGCGTTTTCACCTTTGCTATCCTGCAAGGTTTGCAAGAAGGAGAAGCAGACCTCAATGAAGACGGAGAGATCACCTTCAGCGAGCTCCAAACCTATGTGATCGACCAGGTAGATATCCTGACGGAAGGTGGTCAGCGCCCCAATATCCGAACGAGCAACGAATACAGCGAAGAAGTGAGGATTTGGTAGAGTAGGCACTGCAATCTTAGTATTGACAATGAAGCAAGGAGACTCCTTACATTTCGCAGTGTTATGATTGGTACTCCGAATGAAAGTCACAGTGATTGTGCCACTTTCTTCAACCGATACACCCCGGCATCATTGTCGATGACCAGCACACAATCTTTGAAGAAATTCATGCCGATCCTGAGGTCGCTGGAGTTGCGGATATCAACGGGCACATCCTTGAAGCCTACTCCTGAAAGCCACACAAAGGGCAAAGTGCCTACCCGCTCTGTGACTGTCTGTAATCCACCCATGGTGTAGATATCCCGCGTGTGTCCCTCAAAGGTGAACTTGTCCATGAGCCGCTGTGCCAAAGGGTGATCATCGGGTACGTTGAGACCTTTGGCAGAGGAGCCCAGATCAATAATGGCGCGGTAAGTGGTTCCGGCGATACTGATGTCAGCATATGGAGAACCACCGGATCTAATGATGGGTATGGCATGCATAGAGTCGAGAGGAAAAGGCGTATTGGAAACCTCCAGTGTTCGGTTTGGATAATCGATTTTCCAATTGGCTTTATTGAGTATCGACTGGCCGATCAATCCTCCAAAATCTGGTATTTGCTCCTTCAGCCCTGTAAAGTCCCCGCTCAGTACATTCACCTTCTTGAAATCCACATCGCCGATACGCATCGAACTGACCTTGTGCCGGTACAGCCAGACCTTTCGCTTGGAGGCACCTGATACAGACATGCGCTTACCTTTAGTCTCATCACTCTGCAGCAGAGAGAGTTGCGCACCTGTGTCAAAGAGAAAATTCCTATATTCTCCATCGACCTCCACCGGTAAGGTGATTACTGATTTGAAGGTGGTAAAGCTGATGGTTTGATGGTAGGATTTGGGAGCTACACGTCCCTGCCGCTGATAATTCGATAGCGAACAGCTTTCGACAATTAGAAATAGGATGATGGCACAAATACTCCTCACAACGCAAAGATAGTATTGAGTGAGAGAAGTGTTGAGTTCAATCTCAGCCAGAGTTCAACCCCACTCAGAGTTACTCGCAGAGAACTCTGAGATGGAAACGCTACTCACTCAGAGTCACCTGAAACGGACTCTGAGTGGGCCTGTAAACACCGCTTCAGCGATGACCACATTAGCCTTGCTTATGCGTCATCCTCATCCCCACCTCTGAGCGAAAGCCAGGTGAACAGGCCAGCTACGGCCGTGATAGCGCCCAGGAAGAATACAATATTCACACGCCGCTGAATTTTTTCCACTTTAGAAACGTAGCTTGATCCAATGCCTTTTTTGGAGATAAGCCTTTCCAGATCATTAATCCTTCCTGCCAGCTCCTCTTTCGTCTTTTTTGTTAAGTCTGTTAGTGCCATAGTATTTCCTTTTTAGTGAGTGCCCTATATAAAAACGATCTGAGACCGAGGTTGTTTTGAATAGCACACACTAATCAGCACAGGTCACAAAATGTGTACTGGCCAAAAACCATCGTAGTAGTTTCATTCCATAATTCTCTTATCTTGTAAGATTACCCAATCAAAACTTCGACTATGAAAGCCTTATTCAAAAGCTTATTTCTAATCATTTTTTGCTTTGCTATCTCCTTCAGCGGCATAGCACAGACCTCTCATCCACTTGATCCTTTGACTTACCAGGAATATTGGAAAGTACTGGAAACTTTAAGAAAGGCAGGTCATTTGAATGACTCCACAGGCTTCTCGATGATCAACCTGATTGAGCCGGAAAAACAAAAAGTATGGAACTGGTCACCAGATCAGAAATTACCCCGGCAGGCATACGCCACAGTACATCATAACAGTAAGTACTATCGGGCGGAAGTAGATCTTACCAACGAAAAAGAACTTGCTTTCCGAGAGCTGGAAGGCATTCAGGCTACCTGGTTGGATAGTGAGTTTTCATCTATGATTGATAAAGTACTGGAGCATCCTGATTTTGTCGCCGGCCTGAAGGCACGAGGCTATGAGGACTTCTCTTTTTTGGATTGCTTCATTGGACCCAGGGCTAACTTTGGTGAAGAACAATACCAGGGAAAACGAGTAGGAATTTGTAATTGCACAGACCCCAGATATGTCAGAAATACGTGGGGTAGAGAAATCGGTGGTCTCTCGGCCTTAGTAGATCTGAATACTGGCGAAGTACTCACGGTAGTGGACGAAGGAGCCGTGCCCATGGCCACTGTGAATTCAGATTTTGACAACTTATCAACCAAAAATGTTCGTGACGTGCCCGGCCCTTTCATCGTATCACAGCCCAATGGTGCCGGATTTACGGTAGATGGCTATGTGATAGAATGGCAGAAATGGAAGTTTCATGTGAGGCCTGACCACCGTGTGGGGCTCATTATCTCTACTGTCACCTATCAGGACGGGGAAGAGGAACGTCCCGTGATGTATCAGGGTAATTTGTCGGAGATTTTCGTCCCCTACATGGATGAGGGCTTTGGCTGGTTCGCCAGGAACTTCATAGATGCCGGAGAATACACTGCTGGAGGACTGATCAAGCCGCTCTTTCCAGGCCAGGATGCCCCTGATTATGCTCATTATATGGATGGATTATTTTCTAATGATCAAGGTCGACCGCTTCCCAAGGCCAACCTTGTGGCTATTTTCGAGCGCGAAACAGGCGACCCTTCCTGGAGGCACAATGGAGATGCTGCCAACGAAAGTAGGGTAAAGAGAGACCTGGTCGTACGAGCTGCAGCGGTGCTTGGCAACTACGATTACCTCTTTGATTGGGTCTTCCAGCAAGATGGATCTATACGCGTCTTAGCTGGAGCAACGGGTATCGCAGAGGCAAAGGTGGTGGCACAAAAGGATGCCACCAGCCCTGTTGAGGGTGAACCTGATGATCAATACGGGCGATTCGTGGATCCCCACATTGTAGCGGTCAATCACGATCACTACTTCAGTTACAGGATTGACCTGGATGTAGATGGTCCGGTCAATCAAATCGAGCTTAGCCGATTGCAACGCAAGATGCTACCTGAGGGACACCCACGAAGGAGCGTGTGGGTCAACAATCCTAAAATCGCTGAGCGTGAATCTGACGTCAAATTGAACATCGACCTCAACAAGCCAACCCTGTGGCGTGTATTGAGCACTACCAAAAAGAATGGTGTGGGCTATCCCACGAGCTATCAGCTGATGCCCGGCAAAACAGCCAATACGTTGCTCTCCGAGGACGACTATCCACGAATGCGCGTGGGATTCATCAACCATCACCTGTGGGCAACACCTTATGACCCGACGGAGCTGTTTGCCGCTGGCGACTATCCGACCTTGAGTACTCCGGGTATGGGCTTGCCAGCATGGACCAGTGCCAATCGCGACATCAACAACAAGGATATCGTACTGTGGTATACGATCGGCATGCACCATATGGTAAGGGCTGAGGACTGGCCGGTGATGCCGGTGCTTTGGCATTCATTTGAGATTCGACCTTTTGATTTCTTTGATCACAATCCTGCGCTGGACCTACCGGAATAGGGCGGTTGAGACTGAGTTACTCGCAAAGAACTCTGAGATGAAATCACTACTCAGAGTCACCTGAAAGGGACTCTGAGCGGTCACTTTAATGAGGCTCTTCATAGAGGAGGACTGTGCATACGAGTAGAACGGTCGTCAGACTATGATTATAGTCATTGCAATACCTTGCTAATTTGAAGAATCGGCTGAATGTTAGTGTAGTTCGGGATATCACCAACTATTTTTTCCGCATGCGGCGCGAAAGAATCTTGATAGTCTGAGAGCTTGTCAAAGTATAAATAACCAATGGCTAGATATGGTATGGGTTCATCTGGCGTCCTGCCTGAAACCCCCTCATCAATGGCGAAAAACTTCAGTGATTCACCTAACAGCGTGGCAACCATTGGCATGTGGTTATTGGCATAATAGTCCATGTCGAATGTTTTACCGTCACCATTGGGATATAGTATCGTCACCTTGACCATGCCTTTTTTGCTTTGGGAAGTATCTGTTGATACAGTCTGCTGACAACTACCCAGGAAGACGAAGACGCCAAGGACTAAGCCGAGTATTTTGATTTTCATATTGTCGAGATTTAGTGATTTTCTAAAGAATAATTTAGTTCTTCTTTCTGAAAATAAACTCTCCTCCCTCATCTCCAATACTTTTTAATGGATTTCCAATTGGCGTTTGATTGTTTTGATCGGCAACACCTACTTTGACATGTTGAACTAGTTCGGAAACCGGAAATTCATCTTTTTGATTGTTTTTCAGGTAATCCAGAAAAATGGTCGCAAAGGGGCTATTTTCACCATAGGCACCATCGGAGACTGTCTCTAATCTGCCTGATGCAAGACCCCATCGTGATTTGTACTTCTCCACGTTATCAGTGTAGCCTCTGGTCGAGGTTGCAAACAAGGATCCTGAGAAACAGGCATCCACCACCATAAAAGTGTGTTGTGAATTTATGCTATTGACCACCTTCAACAAATTACTATTGGAGAGATAATCTCCAGGTGAATTTATTTTGGCATTGTAGGGAATCCAATAACCTTCATTCAATATTTGATCATAATGCCCATGCCCAGAATAGTATATAACCAGGTTGTCTTGAGGGCCAATCTCCTCAACATATTTTGTCAATTCTACATAAATGTTGTTGAGGGATGCTTGTTCGTCCAGCAGCATCTTCACATTGCTAAAGGTGAAATCGTACATTCCGATTAATGTACTTGCCACATCTTCTGCATCGCGTACGGCATTGAATAGTTGAGGCCAATGCTCATATTTATTGATTCCCACTATGAAGAGGTAATTCTTGGCTAAAGTGGGATCGTATTGCTCTCCATCTAAGTTCTTCCGACGTATAGTAAATCGTTTTACGGTAGTGTTCTCATTCACATCCTGAACCTCGATGTTAATGAAGTTATCACCCATTTGGAGAGGCATGAACATACTGAAGTTCCCATTCTGATTAAACTTCGCTTCAATCCCGTTTATTTTGATAAAATGAATGCCGGATTCATCTACGGCAGAGCCAACTATCTTCATAAGATCACCAGAGAAGTTCACCGTACCGGAGGACAGGTTTGCTGGTTCGGAAATATAAACTAATGGAGGAGTCTTGTCGTCCTCATCTTTGAACCGAAATTTTGGAATGATTCTAAGAACACTCACATCATAAGTCGAAATATTCTTGTTCCCCGACGAGGATACATAAAAGGTCTTTCCATTTGGATTAATAGCGATTCCTCTTACACCTCCGGTAGCCCCTTTGACATCATACTTCCTTAGTTCGCGTTCTTCCTTAAAGGACCATATTACCACCTCGCTAAAAAAAGAAGATATGACAGCTGCCTCATCATTAGGAGCTAGCGCAATTTCTGTAATCTTTCCTTCCATAGGCCCAACAGGAACAATCTCTGACTTGTAGTCGTCATTCGGCATGATCTTATAAACTATTCCTTTTTCCGTACCGGCAAGAATGTGATCCCCCGAATGAGAGAAACATACTTCTCGCACCCATTCTTTTGATATCTCCACTTCCTTAAGAACCTTACCAGAAAGATCAAAAATTACGACTCGACCATCTGAACCTGAAGAGGCGATAAGCTTGCTTTCTCTGGAGTATGACAAATCCAATGCATATTTCTTATGCCCCTTGGTTGTCCAGACGTGCTCTTTCGTTGCAATATTAACGGCTGCCACATACCCCTCAGAGTTAGAATAGACGACTAAATCCTTGCCTGGTATTGTGACAAGTCCCGTTATTTGAGCACTGGAATTAGCTAAAGGTTCATAAATTCCAGAAGCTAAATCTGCCTTCATTAGCATAAATAAACTGGTAGTTTCCCCTGCAATAAAGCAGTCATTTTTTTCACCAAAAGCTAGCTCATGAACATCGACGAAATCTGTAATTTTGATCTCGGTGGTTCGTAGTTCGGATTCAGCTTTGAATATATTGACACTGTTTTTCCCAGATAGTACCCCCAAAAACTGACCGTCTTGGGAGAAGGCGGCTCGACCATTGTCACCGCTCCCGGTACTAAATTTCGAATGCGTTTCTTGCCCTGGTAAACTATGGCAGACAAGGAAAGCAAGAACCACAATAAAATACTGCAGACTAGAGATCGTCATCTCCCCAAACATGGTTAACTCCCCCCAGAACAAATATCAACCCAAAACTCATCTTAAACCCTGTAGGCTCGTACAGTAATACATTGGCCGCACTTCCGGCCGCCAATAAGGCGTTGTTGGCAAAGTCTGGTTCATTCACTAACTCACCTAAGGCACCACCTAAATCCTCATATTCCACCTCAAAGGATAATCCAAACCCAGGAGTGAAGTAGTGGTTTAACTGGGTTCCAATTCCAAAGACGGTTGTTGAGTATTTGTCAGCATTCGTCGATTCAGGGAAATTGTAACCCTTAAAATTCAAACCTAAGAATGGAGTGATTGCAGTTGATTTACCAACTGGTAGATCCTTTCTAAATCGAACGGCCAAAGTGCTTACGTTCAGATCATATTCAAATGTTTCAGCTACGTATAAGTCCTTGGCAAACCCGTATCCCGCCGAAAAAGACCAACCTTCTTTACTCGTAAGCGCAATGGTGCCCTGTGGCTCAAAATTGGTGGTTTGGTATTGATTTGCAATGAGCCCTTTCGATCCAGTTGCTGAGGCTCTTACTCCAACCCATAGTTCAACTTTTTGAGCCTGGGAAGTGAGCGCTAATCCAATCAGTAAAACTGCTAAAGCGAGTTTTTTCATCTTATATCTTAGTCTAATTGAACATTCAATATATTCATTATTTGACTTACTTTTCAAATGCTTAAGTTAATGTAGGTAATATGCGGAAATGTCATTTCAGTAATTCAGAAGAGTATTGCATATTTTTTCGGAAGACGAATAAGGATATTGGAAACTGTTTTCAACGGACAATTACATTGTTTTTAGAGTAGAAATTGATGTTTCGCGAGGCAAATATTCGATGAGCATGATATCAATCAAATGTTCATCAGATAGGTTCCATTTTCACTATATCAATCTTAACTTAATCCTCACCACCTTTGTAGTAATAGCATTCAATGGTCGCTGAAAAATCACTATTAGATTCGTCTAATTATTCATTATTGTTTGGCTGTAGATTATCCAACACCCAATCGATTCCCTCAACAAAGAGTTCATATTCCGCCATGGTGATGCTCCGCCAGGCTGAGTAACGCATCTGATCATTCAGCGCTTCGGCGATGGCTGATATTTTAGCACCCGCCTCAGTTTGGATCATGGTGCCTTCCTGTGTTTGGACAAAGCCCATATCAATTAACTCATTGATGGCTGTGTCGCAACCTTCTTTGCCCATTCGCCAGTTGGGTTGGTCGTAGCAGCGCTGTATTTCATAAACCCTACCATCGCGGGAGGCGCTCATCAGCTCTTTAGCCATCGGACTGAGCTGCAAATCTGCCCAGGGCTCACCCTGCGGAGATTGTAGGAGGTGATCGTACTTGTAGTGGCTCATGTCATTGATGAAGGCGGTATATTCCTTGAGCAGTTCGGTGACTTGAATGATCAAGGGCAGTTCTTCGAAGTTGTCGGGACGACTTGATAGCCGTACGTGGACCGACCGACTGCCTTCCATGAGGGTAGCCTCGTTGATGATTTTCTGAAGGACAGAATTGAATATTTCGAGATAGGCTTGATCCACCACATCGTAGGCTGCTGCCTGTTCAAGACGAAGCTGCCAGTATGTACCCAGAATCTCCATGCCGTCAATGGTGGCCTTATAGCTTTCCAAAGATGCTTCTTCGATTAGTCCAAGCACTACTAACTCGCTGAAGTCCGCCTGGATGGAATCAGTATTATAATGAGGATAGCGATAGGTGACATTAGCGAGGTTCAGATCCGTGGAGGTATAGTTGAGCGTGTAGATTAAGAATTTCCTCAAAGAGCTATATTCAATGTTGTATTGTTCGGACAGCTCTTCATTGATATTGAGACCTGACGTTTCCTGAATATGATTGCCAAGTACAGGACCAAGAGCGCGCCAGGTTGGTGTAGATATTTGATCCTCGTTAGCTCTGATCTCCACTTCCGATTGAGCACAGGCAGTGGTGCTAAGCCGTAGAGTTCCAAACAGCACCAGGAGACATGTGAATACTTGCATTTTCATTGAACAACACTGTCAAATTGGAGCCGACAACAGGGTCAGCCTAATAGATTTTGACGGATTTGAACTTACCAGTCTATGAGGGATGAAAAATATATAGCCTCTCTGAAAACAGGAGAATATCTCCAATCACACGATTGATTTTGTAAGTAAAGTGATGCCTCCACCATTATCGTTACTTGAGATAGGTAACTGCTTACAGAGTTTTTGATCAAAGGTTTTATGTACCCGCCTTGGTCCCTTTGGTAGGTACTCTCAGACTATTCTGTATATCATTTACCTTTCTTCTTTTTACCTGTTGCGCCGATTACCATTCGAACAGAGCCTACCGGGATGATATGAGCCATACCATCTTTGACGCCCTGCCAAATAAAATTGAATGGCCCCCTGTAGATGTTTCGTTCAGACGTGTACTCAGCTATGACATACTTCTTATCATCAGGTAGATTGTCAGCTCGTACGGCACTATTGGCAACTGTTGAAAACAACTCCTTTCTTTTACCCGCTTCTTTTTTTGTGTCCTTGATGACTCCCATTTTCAGGTCACGATAATCAAGTACCATTCTATTTTCACTTGATGTGCTGGAGGCGGTCATGTAAAATTCCATTTTTTCCATTTGGCCTGACTCAAACTCAATATCAGCCATCGGAATAGATGAAGTGTTGAGCATTGCAAAGTCCATGTGGCCCACTGTGGTAGTTACGGTAAAAGCCTCCTGTTCATAAGGTACTTCTAGTTTCACCTTCATAGCTGCCACGCCGTTGAGTTTGGCATTGAGTGATGCAGTGAAGTGACCGTATTCCTGCTGTAGTTCCTGGATGGTTGTGATTCCGGTAATGACGCCATTGATATCATTGAAGTTGGCGGTACCTGCTTGAGTCTTATCCTCGCCGAGCTCTGTGTAGCTAAGATTGACATCTTTCAAGTTGATGGTGTCTATTTTCAGCACTATGGGTATAGCCTCAATCATTCCCTCAAACATAGGCTTTTCGGTATCCGGGGGTCGAGGTACATTCTTGTCTCTGTGGTCGTGTAGATCAAGGCCACTGATATTTACAGACCCTGCGTTAATATCGAGATCAGAATAGAAGCTGCTTGACGATTCTAAACCGTTGATCGACAATTCACCCAGATCAAAAGTGATGAGGTCAATCTGCTTCCCGATGCGCTTGCTCACTTTTTTCCAGTCTTCAGTGAAGGTCACTGAGATATTTTGCAGCTTCAAATGCTCTTTCTTAGTATCATAGTCAAATTCACCAATGGAGATATTCGTGTATTCGTTGATTTGGAAAAAGGCAGTATCTATCGTAGTAGCCAATGACGTGAGTTCGAAAGGGATGAGATGATTGAGCTGGACTATATCTGTTTGCAACCCATCCGCGAAAATGTTCATGTTCCTGATTTGTCCTAAGACACCACCATTGCTCCCTTCAAGAATTAAGACTGATCCACTGTAAATACTAAACTGGCTAAGCTTTCCCCGGGATAGGACATCACCAAACAGATCTTGCATTCCCCTACCACTTGTTTTTCGGGTAGTATCCTCGCTTATCGTAATCTCAAAGACTGGTGCATTAAAACTGATTTCTTCAATGTTCAATCGTTTATTGAATAACAGATCAAGCCAGACAACTCCATTGATTGTAGCCTGGCTGACCGAACCTCTGATTACCGTTCCATTGTCAATATTCAACGGCTGGATCTGCATTTGGTCAAGCGTGATCCCTTTGAGGAATGTGTGAAAATTCATGGACTCATAGGAAACGTCATAAGCCCTGTCCGGATTGGCGTTGATCATTGACTGAAGATTCGTTTCCAGCCACAATTCTGCTATTTTGGACAGGGTCAAGAGTGCTAAAAATACAATCCCGAGTCCTATCAATATTTTTTTCACAGTGGCAGTTTTGCATTGAAGTTAATTATAGTTCTTCTATTTCTCAATGAACTTTGAAGGGTGCGCAGGTTTGAATACACACATAAAATAGTCCGTCAGGCAGTGTGTTGTGTACAACTACAAAGACTTGTCCACTCACTGAAGGAGGCGTAGTATTGCTAAGCCTAACCTAGATCATATGAACACTCCTTGACTTTCCCTTTTGGTACTTTTTACCATTCTGGTAAGTACTTCTACTCAAGCTCAGGACAAATGGGATACGGCCATTACTGAAGTCCTACCGGAAACTTTAAAGAAGCATAGGGAGTTTGTAACCCTGCCCAACGTATCTGCCAATCCTCAGGATATGAAAAAGAACTTTGACTGGGCGCGGAGGGCGTTTGAGCAGCGTGGATTTACCGTTCAGATGCTGGCCTCATCTTCCATACCTGTTCTGTTCGCGGAGCGGGCCGCAAAGAAGAAAAACGCCAAGACGGTACTCTTTTATTTGCACATTGATGGGCAGCCCGCCAATGCGAATAGCTGGGATCAGGATCACTCAAGGATCAATAGCTAGTCGACTTTGTCGCTGATAATGGGATAGAGAGCAGCTTCACAATTCACACTAGAAGAATGGCCATACTACTGCTCACAGCCCTAAGATAGTGCTGAATTGGACTACAAGGAGTACGATAAGTAATTGTAGGATAAGGCTGGTAAAGGGATATCATTTTCTGGTGTAACGATTAGAAGTGATTTCAGAACAATTAGAATATACAACATCATGGAGTATAAGTAGTTTTCTGTTTATGGGAACCTTGTTATCATCGACTACTTATTTATAAATAATCAAATAAGTAGTCAAATTTGGATTAAAGTGTGTTCGACCTATTATAATAGAGATAGCTTGTGATACAATTCACTTAATCAAGATGCTGCATTCAATGCAGATTTGATCTTAATGTGAGGTTAGAGTATTATTTATAAGCAAAACATTAAATGATTAAAGTAACTTTAATGTCTCCTTCTGGGATTAAATCCCTCGCCTTTTAGGCGAAGACTTTAGTTTGATAAATTTATAGGATGGAGCATTACCGCAAAACCTCCCATACGACTTATGATTGCAAGTATCACATAGTTTGGATCACCAAATATAGGAAGAAGGTTTTGAGAGGTTGGGTATCTGAGCGGGTTCGAGATATTTGTAAGGAACATGATGTTGAGATATTGAAGGGTCATGTGTCTAAAGATCACGTACATATTTTCATATCAGTTCCTCCTCATCTTTCTATCAGTAAGCTAGTTCAACATATCAAAGGGAATAGTTCATACAAGCTGATGCGCGAGGATAAGCTATTATCAAAGCTGTACTGGGGTCGTCATAATTGGGGCCGAGGCTATTTTGTGGCCACATCAGGCAATGTAACAGATGAAGTAATAATGCAATACATTAAGAATCAGGATAAGGAAAAGCCGGATGGAGACTTCACAGTGTCGGATTAACTTCAGCAGGCTTTCAGCCGGAATAGAACCTTTCGCCTTTCAGACGAAAGTAGTTTAGTTCTTTAATTTTAGTTGATTAGAAGGTGGTCTGATGGCTTACTACAAATTAAATGAAAATTAAAAAAACTGATCTCGACCATAGAATTAGGCGGCTTAATAAAACAATTGAGCATTTAAAATCTGGTAATCGTTCCTTACGGCAGGAAGTTGACAAAAAGAACCAAGTCATCTTGCGGATACATAGGAAATTAGAGGTAAGTGAAAGAGCTTTATTCATAATGGATAGGCGTTTGAAGCTAATACAGAGATCTTTTGGCTTTCGCCTAGGGTCTTATATTGTTTATCCGTTTTATTTAGTAAAAGAGTTGTTGCTTTTTTTGTTTACGGCTAAAAAACGAACAATTACACTATCTAGAAGGCTTGATTCATTAGACCTTGAACAATTTGAGAAAGACAATATTATACTTTCTGAGAACCAATTAGCAGCGTCAAGTTTAATTGAAAGTGATGAGGTGGTGAAGCAGCTAACTTCCAATCATAACCCGAACCTGTTCTATTACAAGGATTACGAAAAGAAGTTACCACTAGAAAAAAAATTGATCAAGGCAATAGCATTTTACTTACCTCAATTCCATGAAATAGATGAGAATAATGAATGGTGGGAGAACGGTTTTACTGAATGGACCAATGTAACTCGAGGAGTGCCTCGGTTTGAGGGTCATTTTCAACCAAGGCTACCCGCTGATACGGGATTTTACAATTTGACAACTCTAGAAACCTTAAAGAAGCAGGTGGAACTGGCATTGAACTATGGAGTTTATGGTTTTTGTTTCTACTACTACTGGTTTTCTGGAAAGCGATTATTGGAGAAACCACTTGACCTATTTCTTGAAAGTGAGATAGAGTTCCCATTCTGTCTGTGTTGGGCCAATGAGAATTGGACGCGAAGATGGGACGGACAAGAAGATGACGTATTAATAAGACAAGAGTATAAAGAGAATGATCCTAAAATTTTCGCACAAGATATTTCTAGATATCTAGCGGACAAGAGATACATAAAAATTAATGGAAGGCCTCTTATTATTGTATATCGTGCACAGGAAATACCGAAAATTTCCTCGGTTCTTGAGGAGTGGAAGAATGAGTTCGCCATGCGAAACATTGCTGAGCCTATCTTCTATTGCGCGCAAACCTTTGGATTTGAAGACCCGGCAGAAATAGGGTTTGATGGTGCGATTGAGTTTCCTCCTCATAACTCCGGCGAAATGCCGAGCTTAAATTCAGAAATGCGATTCTTTGAGAAATCATCTCGAATTCAGATTAAAGACTATCGAGATATGGTCAGACGTTTAAGGAATGACATGGATTCAAAACCATATTCTTTAATTAGGACTGTATTTCCATCCTGGGATAATGACGCGAGGAAAAAGGGCGATGGACTCGTTTTTGTAAATGCTAGCCCTAACAATTATGCAGATTGGCTAAAGCTGGCGATAGATTACGCTGAGCATAACCTTATTGAAGATGAAGCCATCATTTTTATAAATGCCTGGAATGAATGGGGAGAAGGTGCTCATCTCGAACCTGATAGACACTTCGGTTATGCATATTTGGACGCTACATACGAAGCTCTTTCCCAGAGTACATTGAATCAAAAGCAATGATATAACGGTTTTATATTCACTCACATAAGTAAATGTGGGGTACTAGCTTCAGGAATTTTATTAATGAATCCTGCAATAGAAATAATATTTCGTTGAGTAGAAGATGCATTCCGGCTTATAATGGAGTTCCGGCTATTGATTATTTGATTGATCTTAAAGATTCCGATAAGCTTGAGAAAATTCGACGAAGTAAGTTAAAAGTTGTTGCCGATCACTGTTACTTTGGTGCCAATGAAGAATTTGGTTTAGGAATGAAAAATCCTTTCTATTACACAATTCTTCGATATCCTCTTGAGAGGTTTATATCCGATTACTTTTACAGTGTGTACAACAGGGAACAACTCAATCTAAAAAATAGGCATATCAACAGTTTGACGAATGTTGAGCTTGACTTAGTGTTAAACATATACTCCAATCAGATGGTCCATTGGATAGCTGGAGGTAATCAGGATAAGAATTCACTTACTGCATTAGATATTGCGAAGCGCAACTTATTACATGGTTACAGCTGCTATGGAATACTCGAAAAATTGGATGCATCACTAGAAATTCTTTCTTCTAAGATTCCCGATTGGTTGAGTGTCGAAGGCATTAAGATGAATAAAATTAATACCCCTGATAGGTTATTGGACAACAGTTTGGATTTGAAATCTTCAATTAATGCTGATATTAAATTGAAAATAATTGAATCGAACGATTCGGATTTCCAGCTGTATAATTTTGCTTGCCAGAATTTTCTTAGTTGAATCGGATTATCACTGCTTGCTGCGCAAGACTTAACGACATCTTACCACTATCACATTTTGAGGATAAATAGCTTGATCCTCGATATATTCAATAAACTCAAACTTAGTTGGCCAATGATTTAATATGTAATCCTTTGGAATACACGCATGACCGTAATATTGGATATTCAAATTTTCGTTTGTTGGGCTTGGTGCAAATAGAAAATTACCTTTATCGAATGAACTGATTGAGTTTCTGGTATCCCTAAAAATATTAGCTATCTCTTCTTCGTATGCGCTGCGTCCTTCAATACCCGCATTTCTAATATGCTCGCAATGCCTGATGAACTCTTTGCCCCAGGTAGTGGCAATAAGTAGTCCATTTGGTTTAAGGATTCTTTCAAACTCATTCAACCACATATAATGAGCTTCCTCGGATAAATGTGAGAAAATGGAATTCAAATAAATGAGGTCAAAACTTGAGTCTTGAAAATCGATTGGTGGTAGCATTTGATTGCGTAAAAAATTTGTCCAGCGATCTGTGTGTGTCGATAGGAATTGATCTTGTGCTAATTCCATAACATCACATCCCCATAAGTTATCAGGATGTATGTCTTTTTGGAAAAACCTTACTATTCGCCCCCAGCCACAACCGAAATCAAGAACTTTCTGCTTCCTCAAAGGGGTACTCGAATATTGCTGTGATAAATCTCGAAACAGACGGTATCCAAGAAATCCCGCATTTAGGTTGGCTGTACCGGTTTGACCTGTAAACCCTAACTGTATCTGATCATCTGGAACACCTGGCAAATATTCTTTTAAAGAATCTTCAAGTTTAACGCCTTCTATGTGTAACCAGAGCCAAAACTCATCGTCCAGCTCTTTGAAAATATTATACGGAGAGGTGTTCGGTAGTATATTGTCTAGTAACGTCTTTAGCCTTTCATGGTACTGGCTGTTCATTTTTTTGAATTTTGTCTAGTTATTATAAAATCATCTAATCTGAATGACTTTGGATCTAGCAATTGTTGTCCTTTTTTGATCACTATGAATTGTTGAAATACAGATATTTGACTTATTAAGTCGCTCCCTGTTGAACCTAACAGGCGCACGATATCATCACATATGGAAGTTAAAGGTTTATTCTTAAACCATGGATGATCAGGGTTTTGAAAATCCTCCCAATGATCCCAAGCCCAATCTTCGATTATATACAATCCATTAGGTTTTAGATATGGAAATAAAGCTTCAAAACTTGTCTTGGTTTCCTCATACAAATGAGATGCATCATCAATGATCAAATCTACATTTCCTTGGAATTCAAGAGCTATGATTTCATGAAGTCTGTCGGAATCAGCCTGGTTAGTGTTCCAATATGTTTTTAGGCGATCACTTAGGCTGCCTTGGTCAATGTACTGCTGAAAAAAGGTATTGTTTTCCCATTTTTTTATGTCAATTCCAATAAGCTTATTCGGACGAAACCTTTCAAACCAATAAACTAGGCTTCCAGCATCCCATATTCCTAATTCAATGATGTGATTTGGGTTATCAACTGATAGTTGTTCAAATACTTGTTCGTATACTTCGAACATACTCTTTGGTTTGTATAGCAAGAAGCTGTTTTCTCTCAATTCCCATATTTCCTCATTATCGAATTCCAATTTGAACAAAATGTCATTTAATGTCATTTGATTGGCAGACCAAACCATTTTGTTCCAGATTTCCTTGCCCATAAATTTATCTTTTAGTTAGTAGGTTGTTAAAGTAAGTCCCACTGCACTACAATAGGTTAGACTTCAACCAAAAATAATTTATTGCGACATCTATGTGTAGCAGCTTTTCTGCTGTTCAAAGACTAAAACTCAGTGCTTATTAAGGTGCAATGTGATTCTCTGTAAACTTTGACTTTTTCATCGGTTATCATTCGTTTAACGTTACGATTTAAAAGCCGATTCTCTTTAAATATAAATGTCCAGTTTTTTGGTGAAAGGTCACCTGTCGTGCCAAAGCCACTCTTAACACATTAAGCTTTGAGCCAAAACCTGTCAGGTCTTTTCGTATGTCTACTCCGCCCTTAGCGACTTCACCGGATTGACAATAGCCGCTTTGAAGGACTGGTAGCTCACTGTGATCCAGCCGATAAGGATCGCTCCGAAACCACTGATAAGAAAAGTCAGCGGGCTGATTGTCAACACAATAAGCAAAATCCTAGTTATCATGAAGTTGTGGGTATGGTCAGTTACTATCATTCAAAAGCGTAGAGGCTTTTGTGCAAGAATAGGCTGGTGGTTGTTTGAGTGCAACCAACCGACTCTTGGGACACACATTTATTTTTGTCAACTAACGATTGTAGAAAGAGAGCTGTGCAGGATAATGGACAGCCTAGACGTTGTGAACTAAAACGAACTAGGCAAATAGTAATAAGAAGGACCCTAGTATTAAAACTCATTTCTCGATTTTGTCATTTCAAGTTGGCTTTTGCGAACCAAAAAATTTTACTGTCAGATGTATCCCACCAAGTATTCCAATACCATAGCTAAGTGCCACTAGGCCAACAGACATGAATCCTTGATATCTGACTACCGTCCCTAGTATTAAAGCTAACCCTGAGCATATCATAAAAAAGCTGGCAAAGTGAAAAAAATTAAGAGGGCGCTTAAATTTTAGAGGATTGTCATTCCAACTGGGCTGCTTGATTTCAGCACCAAAATTTGAAAGCAACTTTATCATGATTGGAATCACAACCAAGGGAAGAACAAGTGGGACGAATATTATTAAGACATTAAAGCCTTGCCAATCTGGAGGAACTGGATTTAAGAGATTTAGACCTGATAGTATAAAGAGAATAAGAGCTTTGATTTGTCCGGTTATATTCCAATTTCTCATAATATGTGAGCGACTAAGTAAAGCTTGCATAATATTTTGTCCGCAACTTCAAATATAACTCCGTAATAATTAAGCCTTAAACCAGACCTGACAGGTTTTCAAAACCTGTCAGGTCTTTTAGTATGTCTACTCCGCCCTCAAGGACTTCACCGGATTGACAATTGCCGCTTTGAAGGACTGGTAGCTGACTGTAATCCAGCCGATAAGAATAGCTCCGAAACCACTGATAAGAAAAGTCAGGGGGCTGATGTCTATTCGATAGGCAAAATCATCCAGCCAGTTATTCATGCCGTACCAGGTGATGGGCACTGCCACAATGAGTGAGATCAGTATGAGCTTGGTAAACTCTCTGGACAGCAGGAGGATAATACTCGGTACTGAAGCGCCCATTACTTTGCGTACGCCTATTTCCTTGGTCTTTTGCCCGGTAGTATAAGCGGCTAATCCAAAAAGCCCGATACATGCAATAACAATAGCTAAGGAGGTAAAAGCGGTAAACAGCCTGCCGGAGGTACGTTCAGTGTTGTAAAACTCCTCAAGATTCTGATCCATAAAGCTGGCTTTAAACGGACTGTTGGGGACCAGCTCTGCCCAGTTGGCTTCCATTTCTGCTAAGGTGCCCTGTAGGTTGGAGGGCTTCACCTTGACCATCATGAAATTCTGGAAGGGTATCGGCCCATCCACATGTGTGATAAAGAGCGGCTCTATTGCTCGATGGAGAGGTTGAAAATGGAAGTCATCAACCACCCCGATGATGTTGTAAACAATGGGGTCCGGGACACCATTTTGTGTATTACTGAGCTTTTTTCCGATAGGATCATCTAGTCCCAACACTGTCTGAGCCGTGCGGTTGATCATGATGGATAGGGTGTCATTGAACTTAGGGTCAAACTGTCGCCCCTCGAGCACTTTAATATCCAGGGTGGGGATATAGTTTTCGTCGATGGTCATTTGCCTGCCGACAAATGCATCTTTGGACGACCCTTGTAAATTGACGCTAAAGCCAGCGAATAAATTTCCGGGTACGTTGGAGGTAAATCCCGCGTTGGTGATCTCACTCTGTTGAATGAGTTGCTGCCTGTAGATCTCCGCTTTGTCTTGCAGATTGCCCGAGCCCTCCACTACGATCACATGCTCCTTGTCATAGCCCAGTTCTTTGTCGATCATGAAGTTCATCTGGTTGAAGATGATCACCGTGCTGGCGATGAGTCCGATGGAGATAGCAAACTGAAAGACAACCAATCCGTTTCTCAATATCACGCCAAGCTTGGAGGTCTGCATTTTGCCTTTGAGTACCTGCACTGGTCGATAAGCAGAGAGTACAAATGCTGGATACAACCCCGCAAGTAGTCCGATCACGAGCACCGTCAGGAACATCGCGATCATTGCTACTGGCTCGGTGAGTAGATCAGTAGTCAAAAGCCGATCCGATAGCTCTGCAAAGGTCGGAATCGCCAGAATGACCAGTACCAATGCTACCCCAAAGCTCGCCAGACTCAGCAAGATTGATTCTGTTAAGAACTGTGTGATGAGCTGTGACTTTAGACTTCCGAGGACTTTGCGGATACCTACCTCTTTAGCGCGCTCTGTGGAGCGTGCTGTGGAGAGGTTCATAAAGTTGATACAGGCAATCAGCATGATGAAGATGGCCACCGAGACGAAGATATAGACATAGCTGATGCTGCCGTTGGGCTTGAGCTCACCCTCCAGGTTGGAGTAGAGGTGGATGTCCCTAATTGGCTGGAGAGAGTAGATGTATCCATTCCCCGCAGAGATATATTCATCATAGGTTTGACCGGTCATTTGCTGGATTTCTCCGGCAGCATATTTCTTGATAAACGGAGGCATGGCCTCCTCCAAAGTAGCCGGATTAGTGCCAGGCCTCAGCTTGATGTAGGACATGCTGGTGAAGGAGGCCCAGGTTGGGTTGTTGAAAAATGGGAAGGTCTGCATGGAGCCAATGAGTTCTGCTCTGAAATGCGATTTTTCAGGATAGTCTTTGAATACTCCGGTGACGGCCCAGTTGCCATTGTTAGTCTCAAGTGATTTGCCCATTGGGTCATCCCCCTTGAAGTATTTTTTGGCGATGGTCTCGGAGATCACGACGGTGTTGTTGTCTCGCAGTGCGGTGGTCGGATCCCCCATTACAAAGTCAAACTTCACCACTTCGAAAAAGGTGGAATCGGCTAGCGCAAAAAACTCTTCATCATAGAATTGATCCTCGTACCTGACGGTAGTATTGCCGAATGGCGGAATGAGCCTGCCCTGCTGCACCACGTATGGAAAGTCCTCGACCATCTGAGGAGGTATGGAGTGGGGCATGACGGTGTAGTTGACCTCACGATCGGGGTATTTTCTGTTAAGAGCGATCCTGTAGACATCCTCATATTGAAAGTCGTCATAAGAGGTCTCATGATCGACATAGATGAGGATCATCATACAGCAGGCCAGGCCGATGGACAGCCCGAATATATTGACCAGGGTGTAGCCCATCTTCTTGACCAGGCTCCTGTAAGCGATAATAATGTTGTTTTTGACCATTGAGAAGTTGTTTGAGTGAATGTCTCTTTTGAGTGTGAAGGGTTTGATGAATTGAATGACGCGCCAGCTGTATTTGCGCCTGGCGATCCTGAGACCGTGGCGCTCACAGTCGTCCTGGAAAGCCTCATAGAGGTCACCTTCTATTTCTTCAAGCAGTGCTGCATTGCAGTACCACCGCAGGAGTCGATGTGCAGGTGATGGGGGTGCTATTTGTTTGGTTATGCTCACCTACCGGAATTCTGCAAATTGAGTATCTCGGGAGATAGCTGTCCCCATAGCTCGTCGCGTATTTTCTTCATTTCTGCTAAGGCCTTGACCCCAAAGGGAGTGAGCTCATAAAGTCGCTTGCGCTTGCCACCTCTGTTTTGAGAGGGCTCTCCAAGCGTAGAGCGCACATAACCCTTCTCATCCAGCCGATTGAGACTGGCGTGTACAGCACTTAGATTGACCTGACGCGAACTTGTGTCGTTGATGTGGTTTTGGACACCCAGTCCGTAAGCCTCACCTTGGAGTATGCCTACCGTCAATAGGATGAGCTCTTCAAACTCACCCAGCTTTGATCCTTTCATAGAATTATATTTTCCATAAATGTAGATTTAATATACGAAGCTTTCCAATTAAGGTTGAAGAAATTTTTGCGCTTCGATAAATCTCTTCTCGCATAAGACATACTTTAATCCGATAATTAAACCTGGAAGGTGATTAAATCATATCATTATTTACTTTAGCAGAGTTGTAATATGTAAATAACTAAACCTCATCTATCATGAAGCATTTGCTATTCGCTCTGGTAATATTGATCAGCTTACCGGGTGCTGCCCAAAAGGTCACTTCTGACCTTGACAAGTCAGCCGATTTTACCCAATACAAGACTTACAAGTTTCTGGGATGGCAGGATGATAGCGATAAGCTCATTAACCAGCTTGACCAGCAGCGCATCTATGACGCATTCGAAAATGAGTTGAGCGCACGTGGACTGGAATTCGACCAGTCGAGCTCTGACCTTGCTATATCACTCTTTCTGGTAACTGAAGATAAAACAAGCACCACTGCTTACACAGATTTCTACGGAGGGCGCTATGGCACGTACCGCAGAGGCGGATGGGGTTGGGGTACCGGATTTGCTACTACTACCTACTCTGAGAATGACTATGTGCAAGGCACATTGGTTGTGGATATATATGATGAGAGTTCACAAAACCTTATTTGGCAAGGAGTAGTAAGCGGTGCGGTGAACGAAAACCCTCAAAAAAGAGAAAAGTCAATTCCGAAGACGATACGAAAGTTGATGAAAAAGTACCCGGTTCAACCGGCGAAATAGTTGATTCTGCGGCAATTAAATTTGAATATTACAAATACGAAAATCTGATTATATGAAACTTTCCAATCTATTATTATTTCTTGCACTCGTGGGTATGACGTTCGCCTGCGTTCAAGGTAGTGATGAAGTGGGCAAAACCAACATCGCAATTGTAGAGCAATATGTGGAGGCGGTAAGCAGCAAAAATACTACAGAAATGGAATCATTGCTGGCAATGGATTATGTAGGATATGGGCCCTCCATTGGTGATACTATTCGGCGAGAGCAGGCAATCGCCAATTGGAAAGATTACATAGAAACGCTCTATGAAGACATCAACTACGAAAAAGTAAGACTATTACCTGTACATGTCAAAGAAGGAGACAACCCGGGTGAATATGTCTCTATGTACTCCATTGTTAATATTGAGTTTAAAGGAGGAGACAAAGTGAGAACGTGGGCTAACACCGTCTATAAAATAGAAAATGGGAAAATTGCTACGACCTACACGTTCTATAACGAAGCAGATGTGTTGGAGCAATTAGGGTACAGCTATTTCTAATCATTACTGAACTAGATCATGAAAAACGTAATTACTACACTTGTTATAATATTCGGCATGGGCTTAATGGAGTCTCATGCTCAATCCTTTGCGAAAAGCCTGGGATTATATGTGTTTCCCGCAAATAATCAATCTGCTGAAGTAGTCAGTCAAGATGATGCCTATTGCTATAACTGGGCACGCGAACAATCCGGCTATGACCCGATTAACCCACCTGAGGTAGTAGGTGAGGAAGTGGACACTTCGCCTGATGGTTCAATGCTGGTTGGAGGAGCTGGTGGAGCAGCGGCAGGCGCTGCGATTGGTGCCATCGCAGGAGACGCTGGCAAGGGAGCCGCTATAGGTGCTGTTGTAGGAGGTTTGAGAGGAAGAAGAGCCAAGGT
The DNA here is from genome assembly GCA_965229505.1 of Cyclobacteriaceae bacterium. Lineage (GTDB taxonomy): Bacteria > Bacteroidota > Bacteroidia > Cytophagales > Cyclobacteriaceae > UBA6059. The sequence goes on along the minus strand of OZ245881.1, from coordinate 608,035 downwards.
AGTGGGTGATGCCCGACAACAGCAAGCTAACAATGCAGCAGCCGGACAATACTCAGCAGCTCTTGAAGCCGACTTCAAAAAGGCGTACAGCGCCTGCATGGGGGGCAAAGGATATACCGTCCAGTAGAGCAAATCAATTAGAATCAATAAAAAATGGGGTTTGCTTACAAACCCCATTTTTTATGTCCAATCCCTGACGTCTACCAGAGTCAGTAAGAAAATCACTCCTAGTTCTACTTCTTCTTGGCTTTGGCCTTAGCTCTACCTCCACCGCGACCCTTCTTTTCGGGAGTTTCCTCTGCGATCTTGACACAGTCCGCATAGGAGAGTTCTGAGGGCTCTACATCCTTGGGTATTTTGAGGTTGCGCTTACCAAACTTGATATAAGGCCCATATCGACCCTTCAGCACTTGTACATTTTCGTCTTCTTCAAACGATTTTATAAACCGCTCTGCATCGGCCTTACGCTTTGCGAGCACTAGTTCTATCGCTTGTTCTTCAGTCACATCAAGTGGATCTATATCTTTCGGTAGCGAAACAAACTTGCCATCATGCCTGATATAAGGCCCAAAGCGCCCAACGGCAGCTACCATTACTTTATCCTCAAAAGTGCCCACATCCCGTGGCAACTTAAAGAGCTCCAGCGCATCTTCCAGGGTAATGTTCTCTATGAACTGCCCCTTTCGCATACTTGCAAACTTGGGCTTTTCGCCATTTTCGTCACCTTCCTCTGGCGTCTCACCTATCTGTACCAGTGGTCCAAAGCGGCCTAATCTTGCAATCACTTTTTTGCCGGTAGCAGGATCAATCCCGAGCTCTTTTTGTGAGCTGGTGACGTCAGAGCGCTTAAGTGACTCAGTGTTTGTCACCTTGCTGTGAAACCCTCCATAAAAAGAGCCAATCATCTTGTCCCAGTCCTGATTTCCCAGGGCTATATCATCAAACTCCTTCTCTACCTTGGCTGTGAACTTGAAGTCAATGACATTGGGAAAATGCTCAACCAAAAAGTCGTTGACCACCATGGCTATGTTAGTAGGGAAGAGCTTATTCTTCTCAGAACCAGTGATCTCAGTACTCTGTTTTTTTACGATGCTCCCATTCTCCAGAAATAACTCGCGATACTTGCGCTCATTACCCTCCCGAGATTCTTTTACCACATATTCACGCTTTTGAATCGTAGAAATTGTCGGCGCATATGTTGAAGGACGACCAATGCCCATCTCTTCCAGTTTCTTTACCAGGCTAGCTTCCGTGTACCGCGCAGCATGTCGGCTAAAGCCTTCTTTGCCCTTCATGAGCTTCAGTTCCAGTGACTGTCCTATCGTCAATGGAGGCAGCATACCTTTACTTTCACCTTCCTCCTCGTCTTCGTCTGTAGACTCCAGGTACACTTTCAAAAATCCGTCAAACTTAATCACCTCACCGGTCGCACTCATGGTCTGGTCTACGTTGGAGATATTGATCACGGCTGTTGTGCGCTCTATCTGAGCATCAGCCATCTGAGAGGCAATAGCCCGCTTCCATATGAGTTCATAGAGGCGCTGCTCGTTGCTTGTACCGCCGACTGTTGGCGCGCCAAAGTTGGTGGGACGGATCGCCTCGTGAGCTTCCTGGGCCGTCGCTGATTTAGTCTTAAACCTCCTGTTCTGAACGTATTTTGCTCCAAAAGCCTTCTGGATTTCATCTGATGATGCAGCAATGGCGTCTTCTGACAAGTTGAGCGAGTCAGTACGCATATAGGTGATCTTACCAGCCTCATATAGCTTCTGTGCTACAGACATGGTCAGACCTACCGGAAAACTTAGTTTTCGGGAGGCTTCCTGCTGAAGGGTCGAAGTGGTGAAGGGAGGAGCCGGAGATTTCTTTGCTGGCTTTTTGATCAGATCAGCAATCGAAAAAGTGGAACCGATGCACTGCTCCAGAAAGCTATGCGCCTCTTCTTCTGTCTTGAATTTAGCAGGAAGATCGGCATGGAGAATCTTACCTCCTCCAAGGTCAAATTCCGCCGATACTTTGAAGCTCGACTCAGCTTCGAATTTGTCAATTTCTCTTTCGCGTTCTACAACGAGCCTTACCGCAACAGACTGCACTCTTCCGGCTGACAAACCAGCCTTTATCTTCTTCCAAAGCACTGGTGAAAGCTCAAAGCCCACTAACCGGTCAAGAATTCTTCTTGCTTGCTGAGCATTGACCAGATCGATATCAATGCTTCTTGGATTATCAATTGCATTCTGGATGGCCTTTTTGGTAATCTCTCTAAAGACGATCCTCTTGGTGTTGGTGTCATTCAGTGATAACGCTTCCTTCAAATGCCATGAAATAGCCTCTCCTTCACGGTCATCGTCACTCGCCAGATAGACCATTTCAGATGCTTTGGCGAGCTTCTTTAAGGTTTTGATGACGTCTTTCTTGTCGGCCGTTACCTCATAAGTTGGCTTGAATCCATTCTCAATATCTATGGCTTTGTCTCCTTTGGGAAGGTCGCGCACGTGACCATAGCTGGAGGTGACGGTGAAGTCTTTTCCCAGGTATCCCTCTATGGTTTTCGCTTTTGCAGGTGACTCTACTATGACTAGATTTTTGGACATTTACTTATGGTTTAGGAAGCCTAATTATTAGGAATAACTTCTATATTGGATGGCAAACGTAGCGAACGTAAGTAATTTTATCCTACAAGACGCATCTTTTTAACTGACCGTATATACAAATGGTTAAAACTTTATTGCTGATAAGACATGCCAACGCTGAGCAGGGAGAGCGCGGCAGCAAAGACTTTGAGCGGCACCTCACCCGACTGGGAAATCGCAACGCTGCACATACCGGCAAATACCTTGTCAGGAATAAATTAATGCCGGATTTAGTGCTTTGCAGCACGGCGATTAGGGCGAAGGAAACGGCCGAAGTGGTGGCCAGTCAGCTCAAGTTTACCGAGCGACACATTCAGTATCATGACGATATGTATGAAGCTTCTGTTAGGACCCTTTTTACGATAGTCAATGATATTGAGGAGAAGTATGAGCAGGTAGCAATGATTGGGCATAATCCGGGACTTACCTATCTGGCAGATTACCTGACCTCCGCCCCATTGGGCAATATGGTGCCAGGCAGTATAGTGGTAATCCGCTTTGAAAACATGACCTGGGCAGAGGTCAGTCAGAACAGTGGACGATTTGAAGACTACATCGACCCAGAGGCCTCTGAGATTCCTGATTAGACATCAAAACTGAAGAAATGAAGATTGTGATAGCGCCGAACGCCTTCAAGGGTGGGCTAGATGCTTTTGAAGCGGCGGAGGCGATAAAGATAGGCCTGGAGAAAAGCCAACTGCAATGCGAGACAATCCTGTTGCCAATCGCAGATGGGGGCGATGGTACGATGGACGTCCTGGTGAGGCATTTTGGCGGAGAGTTAGTCAGCTGTCCAACTGAGGATGCTCTTGGCAGACCGATGAATGCGAACTTTGGTCTTATTGACTTTGGGAAGACCGCCATTATAGAACTGGCGGCAGCAAGTGGTATCCGTCATCTAAAGGCCTCAGCGCTCAACCCTATGCACGCCTCTACTTTCGGTAGTGGACTTCTGATCAGAAAGGCACTGGAGTACAATGTCAATGAGGTAGTGATCACATTGGGCGGAAGCGCGACGGTAGATGGAGGTATTGGTCTGTTGAGTGCACTTGGGCTAGAGATATCAGGATGGGAAGAAGCACCCTTAGGTGGACAGGTCTTGGAAAATATCACTTCAGTCGATACCGATGAACTGGACAAACTGGTAGAAGGCGTAAAATTCACTTTGCTATGTGATGTTGATAATTGCTTGCTTGGAGACGAAGGTGCTGCGGCTGTCTTCGGGCCTCAAAAAGGAGCTACCTCGAATATGGTAGCAGAGTTAGAGACTGGTCTGTCCAACTTCGCTGAGGTGACAAAGAGCGCAAAAGGAATAGATCCGGCTCAACTCAAGCATGGAGGAGCCGCAGGCGGATGTGGCGCTTTTTTATCGGCGTACCTCAACGCTGAAATCGTCGATGGGAGCGATTATCTGTTTACCAAAATGAAGCTGGATGAACACCTCTCAGATGCAAATCTGGTGATCACGGCTGAGGGTCGTATTGATGAACAAACGCGTCATGGCAAAGGGCCCTATGCCATAGCTCAGAATGCGAAAAAGAAAAATGTACCCACGATCGCACTAGCCGGTCAGATTGATCCTGATTTTGATATCAGTGCCTACGAGGCGTTTAGTGCTGTATTCCCAATCGGCAATGGGCCTGCAACGCTGGATGAGGCGATCGAACGCACTCCAATCAACATTATCCGCACTGCCACGCAAATAGGCCAGTTATTGTCCATCAAAGCTCTTTAAGAAAGTCCTTAAAATTCTGAGTGTCATACTTAGCCATGCCCTCTCTGCGCATCACGATTTTTCCGGTAGGATCAATAACGAAAGTCGTGGGAACGGCACCCGAGTGATAAGCTGATGGTAGTCCACCTGCCAGGTGATAGAGTGGGTAGTCAAACCCTTTTCTTTCTCCGAAAGCCCAGACTTTGTCCCGCTCTTTGTCTACGGAGATAAGGATAAAAACGACCTCACTTCCAACTTCATTATACAGACTGTTGATGTCGGGCATCTCTGCGATACATGGCGGACACCATGTCGCCCAAAAATTGAGAAAAATGGTCTTTCCGCGATAGTCAGCAAGCCGAAGAGACTCACCGTTGTTGTCCACGAATTGCAAATTATAGTCTGCAAGCTGGTACTCTACGTCTGGTACGTCCAGATCCGGCTGCAAAAGTCCTGTCATGATCAGCACACGCTGAAACTGCCCGATCACCTCGGTATGATATCCGGTAAAGTACAGTCCGCCGGCTACCATGGCAAGTATGATCCAATTCCGGAGTTCTTTGAAGACTTTCTTTGTCATGGATAGATCAGGTTATGAGGGAGTTAAAAATGTGAGCATAATGATTACAGATTCTGTCTACTAATAATTCACAATTACGGCTATTTTTGATGCCAATCTGAATTCAATTACCAACAAACATGTCAGCAGTACATACCCGCAAAATTGCCAGCGAGCTCAATATTAATGAAAACCAGGTATCGGCAGTCGTAGGGCTGTTGGATGAAGGTGCTACTGTCCCCTTCATCGCTCGCTACCGCAAAGAGCGGACGGGGAGTCTGGATGAAGTTTTCATCATTGGCATCCGTGATCGGGTGCAGCAGTTACGCGATCTTGATGCCCGAAAAGAGGCTATCCTCAAGTCGATCAAGGAGCAGGAAAAACTCACCCCTGAGTTGGAAAAGCAGATTCGAGCCGCGGAAACTATGTCGGCACTGGAGGATATTTATCTGCCCTACAAGCCCAAGCGCAAGACCAAGGCGAGCATCGCCAGAGAAAAGGGTTTGGAGCCCCTGGCGGATCAAATTTTTGCACAGGGGAATGGTGAAGTGGAAGATTTGGCAGCCGGGTATATCTCGGATGAAAAAGGAGTCGAGAGCGTAGAAGCGACACTACAGGGTGCGCGTGATATTATTGCTGAAAAGATCAATGAGGATCCCGAGGTACGTAAAAAAATGAGAGGCCTTTTTGAGAAGGAGGCGATGGTGGTTTCGAAAGTGATCAAAGGAAAGGAAACGGAAGGCGCGAAATACAAGGACTATTTTGACTGGTCAGAGAAGCTCTCAAAAATACCCTCTCATCGACTGCTGGCCATCCGTCGCGGTGAACGGGAGATGATATTGTCGGTAGACATCCTCCCTGATGAGGGCATGGCACTGAACATGATGGAACGTCAGGTGATAGAACAAGCCAACTCAGCTGGCGAGCAGGTGAAGATTGCTTTGAAGGACGCCTACAAGCGCTTACTCAAACCATCCATGGAGACTGAGGCGCGCCTTGGATCTAAGAAAACAGCAGATACCGAGGCTATCGGCGTATTTACAGAAAATCTTAAACAGTTGTTGCTCTCTGCACCGCTGGGTCAGAAGAATGTAATGGGGGTCGATCCGGGATTCCGGACTGGCTGTAAGATCGTTTGTCTCAACAGGCAAGGTAAGCTCATCGATCATACGGCGATATACCCCAACGAGCCCCAAAAACAGACTGCCCAGGCTGGCCAAACCATTAAGGAACTCGTCAAGAAAAATGGCATTGAAGCGATAGCTATTGGCAATGGTACGGCCAGTCGAGAGACCGAGCAGTTTATTCGGGGATTGGGCCTACCGGCAAATATTGTGATTGCGGTAGTGAGTGAAAGCGGTGCATCCATCTACTCAGCTTCGGCAGTAGCCAGAGAAGAGTTTCCTGATCATGACCTGACGGTGCGTGGAGCTGTGTCGATAGGCCGTCGGATGATGGATCCATTGGCCGAGCTGGTGAAGCTTGATCCCAAGTCGATCGGGGTGGGACAATACCAGCACGATGTAGACCAGACCGCTTTGAAAAATTCGCTGGATGATACGGTCATGGGCTGTGTTAATGCTGTTGGGGTAGAATTGAATACGGCGAGTAAGGAGCTGCTGACTTACGTGTCAGGTCTCGGGCCAGTGCTGGCAGAAAATATAGTGAAATACCGCAATGAGAATGGGCCTTTCAAGGATAGGGCCTCATTGAAGAATGTCCAGCGACTCGGTGATAAGGCGTTTGAGCAGGCGGCTGGTTTTCTGAGAGTAAGAGATGGTAAGAACCTGCTTGATGCTAGTGCGGTGCACCCTGAAAGCTACGCTATTGTCAAAGCCATGGCGAAGGACCTGAACTGTACCGTAGAGCAGCTTATCAAAGAGAAGTCACTGCGAGACCGGGTAGACCTGAAGAAGTATGTGACGGCTGAAGTAGGCATGCCTACATTGCAGGACATCATGCAGGAGCTTGATAAGCCAGGACGTGACCCCAGAGAGCAGTTTGAAGTATTCCAGTTCCAGGATGGTGTACAGGAGATGAGTGATTTGAAGGTAGGGATGCAACTACCGGGAATCGTGACCAACATCACCAAGTTTGGAGCATTTGTGGACGTGGGAGTACATCAGGACGGACTGGTCCATGTGAGCCAGCTTTCTGATAACTATATCAGCGATCCAGCGGAGGTCGTCAAACTTCAGCAGCATGTCAATGTGACGGTGACCGAGGTGGATTTGGGACGAAAGCGGATCGCTCTGTCGATGAAGTCGGATCCTTTTGGGAAGGCGCCTGTGCAATCGCGCGTGCAATCGCGGATGCAATCGCCGGTAAAAAAACGCACGCAATCGCAGCATGGTCATCAGCAGAAGCAAAGGGAAAAGCCACAAGCAGAGGGTGATTTGCAGGCTAAACTTTCGATGCTCAAGGGAAAATTCGGCAATCGTTGATATTTGGTTAATTTTGACTCAAATCACCGCGAGATGCACAAACTGATACTTCTCCTATCCTTTTTATTGCTGTCAACCCTGGAGCTGTTTGCTCAAAAAATCAAATACAAGGACATTTTCCCAACTCTGGAGGCTAAGAACTATTCCGAGGGGGAACCTCTACTCCGGCTCTTCTTGTCCAACGAGAAGAACGCTGACGAGGCAAGTGCCAACTTACAGATGGCTTATATTTTCGAGCAAAAGGCAATGAATGCCCGGGTGATAGAGGACTCTACGCAGCTCTATCAGATGGGGGACTCGGCGGTAATATTTTTCTACAATGCCAAGCGATTGATAGACGAAAAGGAGCTGAAGAAAAATGATGATTACTATCGTGAGTTCTATCGTAGAGACCTTCGAACAGGCGAGTTTGGCATCAAGCTTTCAGATATTCAGCTCAGCATCGATGACAAAATCGCCGCATTGCAAAAGCGCCTGACAAATGCCAGGGCCATCAATAATAATGTGTCATTGATCGCCGAAACCTATGCTGAATCTCAGGATTTATTTAAGGAGTTGCTGGCGCAGTACCGTGACTACAACGATTTTGTGATGGAGGCTACTCCGGAAAAATTGAGCGCCTTTGACCCATTGATTGATAATGATGAGCTTATAGAAAAGGCCGCCAATGACATCACTGCGGCGGTGATTGTTATAGACAATACCGGATTTAATCCTCAGCTTGAAAAAAGGACTATTGAAGACCTTGAAAATGATGGTAAGAGCGAAAGTGACATCTATGCAGGGGAGTTTAATTTTTGGGATTATAAAGGATGGGCGCTTAAGACCAAGCGTGAAGTAGGTACGGAGATACTACCGTTGAAGAATAAGATAAAGGCCAAGGATGATGAAATCGCGGAACTGCTCACCCTTACCTCAGCAGGGGGTAGTGTTGACTCCACGACCATTGTCGAAACCATCAGCCTGGATGGCCTGGAGGGTATCCGCAAATTCGATGAGCGCTCATTTGGATTGACGATTTTGGAGTTCAGAGGTGAGGAAGTCAAGTATAATTATCTCTCTAATCCCGTCTATGATCCGGTACTTGTAGATTCTTTGGCCATTACGCCGCAATCGGAGAGGGCTGACAGCTTGCTACAGATAGCCAGTAAGCAGGCTATATTGCTTGAGCAACTGGTGAGTATGAATAATGCAGGAGATGCACAGCGGTATCCCCAGCTCCTTCAAACTTTTGGTGGAGAATCAGGGCTCACAGACTATCTCACCAACTCGCTGGCGGTCAATGCCCAGAGAATGAATACACTAGAGACTGCTACGATTTACTGGAAGGAAAAGGCCCGCTGGGGACTGATCCTGGGAGACACGATTGATCTACAGTTGGATTTAGAACAGCCACTGGACAGCATTACAGACAAGTTTATACCGGTGATCACTGAAGTGGATAAAAACAGAAACATTTTCACGGTAGGACTAACCAATGAGAATGATAAAGCAAGCGGTTTTGTGGCCATGCTCAAAGACTCCAGGCTCGGGGATTGGGTGCAGGAGTTTGCACTACATAGCGATAGCTACAATACAGGCATCTTAAACCTATCGGCGAAATTCATTCCTTCAGCTGAGGGTCAATTCACTTTTTATTTATTTGACCTTGCTATTGACGCGAGTGACAATTTTACGATAGTCAACTTTGACCCTACCGGAAAAATCAACTGGCAGCTTACAACGCAATTAATCAATGAACCAGTCCTCACGAGATTCAATGAGATGCTGGGAGAAACGGTCTTGTTCATGGTAGAAGAAGATCAGCTTGCCACACTGAGCAGTGATAAAGTAGGCTATATAGTCATTGACAGGAATGGTAAGGTTAGGTAGTTTTTGCACCTTAGTGTGCTTACTCGGAGGTTGTCTTGAGCAAGAATTGGACGTGCTCAGTTCGGTTGAAGCTCAACGGCTGCTCACGGCGGGTTCAGACAAGGTGTGGGTCACCCCGGATGCCGGGTATCAGTTAGAATTGAATCAGGAAACAGTTAGTAGGTTTTTGCTCTCGAATATAAACGGAGACAGTATAAGCTACGGCACCTGGTCCATCACCGAGGATGTGAGAGGAAATTTTACTGATTCTTTATTATTTGACTTGACAGAGGTAGATACCTCCAATCCACTGTCAGACGTGACTACCGTTAAATTACTGACCTCAACTTTGCTCGACATACAATCCGAGGATCGGCGACTTCAATTCTCATTCATCCAAGAGTAATTGCATTTTCTTCAGAAGTAATACGACTATTACTCGATCAACCTACTTTTAAATTCGATAAACGCATATTGATTTGGACCTGCGTCTTTATATCTTAGTGGGTCCGGTTAGCTATGGTTTGTATTATTCTGCCATTTCATGATTTACCCTATGATTAGATTTTTACTACTCACAATTTTACTACTTCTCAATTTAATGGCTTTGGCCCAATCGGGCCCTGGAGGCTATGGCAAGACGGATGGTATGTCTAATCTGGTTCTATGGCTAAAAGCAGACTCCTTGGTAACTGAGGCCGATGCAACCGTGCCAGAAGACGGTGATGATATCGACACCTGGGGTGACCTTTCCGGATACGGGAATGATGCCAGTACAGGTGGGGATGGTGTACCTTCTTACAATGCAACTGACGCGAATATGAATAATCAGCCAACGCTCCAGTTTGTGGAAGGAGATACCGAATGGCTCCAGGTAGCTGACGCGGATGAATTGGACGATACGGACGAAATTTCCATATTCTATGTTTATAGACCGGACAATAGCAGTGGCGTACGGGCGCACTTAAGCAAAAGGACAGGCAATGGAAGCAATCAGGCCTATGTTTTCTATGAAAATGGCAGCCAGAATAGCCGAATCAATAGCAGAAATGACGCTGGTACTAATATCAATGCAAATACTACTTACATCAACGCAACGACTTACCAATCCAGCAGTTTTAATCACTGGCTCAATCAAAGCGCGGGAGGTCCTGTATCTGGGGCAGGGTCAACCATTGATAATGAAGCCTCACCACTCCAAATTGGTGAGTTTAATAGCGGAGATGGCAGGACTTTCGATGGACGCATGGCGGAGATCATCATTTTTAGAGAATACCGCACTGATGCTGAGCGGATAGTTGTAGAAACCTATCTGGCCTCTAAGTATGGAATTTCTGTCTCAGATGATTATTGGGATGAGACGACATATGCTTCGTATGATAACGAGATCGCAGGTATTGGTCAAAATGACGTAGGTTCTGTCGCTAATGCTGCAACCTCAGCGATTTTCACTATCTCTGGAGGTGACGATAGGGCCAACGGTGAATGGTTATTTTGGGGCCATGATAATGGTGATATACTTGCGTATACTACACTTGAAGGTGTCAGCAATAGACTGGAACGCGAATGGGTGATCAATGAGACCGGTGACCTTGGGAACATGACGGTGAGTATAGCTGCAAGTGATTTACCTGCTACCGGATTGGCCTCACCATCATTCAACATACTCGTAGATGATGATGGTGACTTCAACGCTGGATTTACTTCTTACAGCCTAACCTTGAACGGTGGGAATTATGAGGCTACAATAGATATTGATGAGGGAGAAGTAATTACCTTTTCCTATGATCCTCCTGCTCCGGCAGGTGTTTCAGCTCCATTGGCTTTTTGGTTGGATGCGGATGCCGGTGTAGAGAATGGTAGCAGCAACCCTGCCTCTGATGGCGAAGATGTAGCAGTATGGCAAGACCTGTCCAGCAACAATGCAGACGGACAAAACGGTACTTCACCTAGTTTTAATACGAGTAATGCGCTGAATTTCCGGCCGACTGTCAATTTTGATGATGCCAACTCAGAGTATTTAGAAGTGGATTTGTCAGATTTAGACAATTCGAACTTCACAATAGTTGGTTTGGTGCGTAGAGCGTCAAGTACTGCCAATCAAGCTATTTTAGGAAGTGAGTCTAATGGTACGGACAGCTTGTCTCTGAGCTACACCGCGAATACTACTCTTGATGGTCGGACATTGTCTTCTTCCACTACCAGTACAACGGTCAATGGCTTTGATGATCCCACTGAAAGTCCGGCGCTACTTATCATGGATTACAATGGCGGCTCTACCTTACTTTCGATAAGTGAATTGAGAGATGGTGGTGCAAGCTCATCAGCCAATACCTCAGCTACTGTATTCAATCCGACGGTGGTTCCTATCGGAAATCTGGGGCGAGCGTTTACTTCGGACTATTTTGATGGTGATATCGCGGAGATAGTAGTTTTTCCATCAAGCCTCTCAGGAAATGATTCAACAGCACTGATTTCTAATTTGGCGATCCAATATGGAGTGAGTCTAAATGATGACTATACTGATGAAGCGGGAGTTGTGCTCTGGGATTATTCGGTAAGTAGTGCTGATGGATTTTCTGATGAAGTCACTGCTATTGGATTTGATGAGTCCTTCAACCTTGACCAACGCGTTTCCAAATCAGCTTTGGACTCTATTGTAATTGCGACTAGTGCTGACTTTGCTTCTCTCAATAGCGATGTTGGAAGGCCACAGTTATCAGATGGCCAAACCGTATTTATCGCTAACGATGATGATCCCTACACCTTAGATCAAACCTTCAATGGGGTAGCCAACAGCAGACTTGATCGTACATGGAGAGTTGATGAAAATGGTGCTCCGGGGGCTGTGGTGATTGCAATACCGACAAGTGTTGGATCGCTCAACTTTATGCTCGTCAATAGTACAAACGATGATTTTGTGACTGGAGTAGATCAGGTTGCATTGGTTGAATCAGGTGGATACTACTATGCTACACACGACTTCAGTGATGGTGACTATTTTACTTTTGGATTTGACGAAACTGAGATTTGGTACAGTTACAAATCAGGTGTTTGGAGTGACTGGACCAACTGGACACGTGACGGTGCGGTATCTGCACTATTAGTCAATCCAGACATGAAAACACCTCTGCCTGGTGATAGTGTGGTCATTAAGTCTGGTAAGACAATAACTGTAGATGTTCAGGATATATCGGTGGAGTTGATGGAAATCAATGGCACTCTTGACTTAGCGACCACAGGAGGTCACGACTTCAATTATATCTTCGGTTTCGGTAAAATGAGAATGTCGGGCTTCAGTGGTAATGACAACTACCCAGCCGGTATCGATACACTATTCTATGATCTGGACGAAGGTGGTACCGTGGAAGTCTATGGTGGTGATATCAATCTGGATCAGGATCGCAATTTCCGCAATCTGATCATCAATCTTGACCTCAACAGTAATGTGGCAACCCTGCTGGGCAACTCCATCTCCATTAGCAAAGACCTTACGGTTACACGCGGAGATTTGCGCTTCAATGACAACAGTTCAACGGCTTCAATCAATCTTAGTGTTGACGGAGATATCCTCATAGAATCCGAAGGTAGTCTGCTGGTAGGAACGGGTAATGCAAGACATGAGCTTGATTTGTTAGGCGACTTTACCAATCAGGGTTTAGTTGAACTTACTAATCGCAATTCAGCGGTTACAGGTTCTGAGGCGACAGACGGCATAGTAGACCTTAATTTCAAAAGTGGCGAACAGGATCAGGCGTTGACACTTCAAAATACAGCAAGACTTTACCGTATTGAAATTGATAAAGGAGTCGACGATTCATATCTATTGGATATTACAGCCGATGACCCCAGCTATTTCAATCTATTCGGATATGCAGCCCAAAGTCATGGTGCGGATAATCAACTGGTGTCATCACTTGATGAGAATATCAACGCACTAGGTCTTTATTTTGGTACAGTGAAAATAGGGGCGAATGTGGATATACCCGTACTCAATACCGGTGGTAATTATAATGTATCAGAGGGATCCCAAATATGGGTTGATGGTGGTTCAATTGCCAAAAGCGGTGGCACGGCTATCGTGCCCTATGGTACGATGCGAATTACTTCGGGCACTATTGATGCCGATATTAATAGTGGTATAACAACCAGAGGTAATGCGACGCTCATTATCGAAGGAGGTACGGTGACCGTACGCCAATTTAGAACATCCGTGTTTGGTGCGACCAATCAAGGGGGTCTGGTTCAGACGGGTGGTGTTTTTAACATACTCGGTGCTACAGCAGGAGGTACAAATACCGACTATGCACCTTTTAATTTGACCTATGAGGGTAATGTTTTCAATTTGGCCGGAGGTGTAGTCAACATCGCTGGTCCAAATAGCAAGGGGGGCATTTTTATAGGAAGTGATCCTGAGAATATATCAACCACGGGAGGTACGGTCAATTTCATTATTGACAATAGCAATGATTTTATAATCGCTTCCAGAGCAAGTTTTTATAACCTGCACATGGAAAAAACAACTGCCAGCGGCAGTGCGGAGTTTGTGATCGATGCACTGACGACTGGCTCAGGAGGTTCTGCCGATCGCACGGTCCAGGGCGACTCGCTCGATATGACCATCGTCAATGATCTTACGATAGCTGATCAGGGCAACTCTACCATTTTTGATGCCAATGGCCATAATATTGGGATTACTGGAACCTTGACTGTAGAGTCAGGGGCCACTATGACCATGGTCGACAACACGCTGACCTTCGAAGGTGAGGGTACGTCTTTTATAGATATAGGCACGACCGGGCCACTGGCCTTAGATAGCCTGGTGATTGATAAAACGCTGGACACTGATCTGGTGAGAGTGACTAATGGGCCTGATCGTGCGATGACCATTGCCAGCTATTTCAATCATAACAGTGGCCAGTTTGATTATTTGGCTGATACGATTGTCCTATCTGGAGAGCTCATAGTGAGTGATACGATAGGAATTGACACTTCTACGGGACAACTCCTAATGGACGGGAGTAGCGCTCAAAGCATTAACTCAACCAATGGTTTCCTGTTTGATCTAGTAATAGATAATGCATCCGGAGTGACATTGGATGGTGATTTGGTAATATTGAATGCATTGGCATTAAATGATGGAGTGCTGGATATAGATAATCACCAGTTGACCGTGTACAACGCACCAACATCGACAAGCGGCTTTAGTACGACTAATATGATCACTACAAGTGGTAATGATTCGGACCTGGGGCTATCGCTATTTTTTGATGCTGACGAAACTCTAGTTTATCCTATCGGAACAGATGCCAATAGTACGACGCGATATACTCCGGTCTCAGCAACTGTGGACGCTGGATCGGATGATGGATTTGTGACAATTAATCCCGTTGATCTTGAATTAGTCCTTCTTGACCAGTCGATTGCTGATGAGGCATTAACCTACTATTGGAAGTCATTGAATACTGGTTTTTCTGGATCACGCACTGTCGATTATGTCTTTAACTTTATAGACGCTGTGGAAGATGTGCCTGCAGCTGATACACCTGAAACAGATTACATTCCAGGTTGGGTTACTGGTGTGAGCAGAGTACCTGATCCAGTGAATAGTACAGCGGGAGATGGTATGACCGCTACCACAATCACCACATCATCTCATACACTGATCGATGCTAAATATACTGCCGCTACTCCTGCGAAATTGGCTGGAAGCATACGAATTGTCTACGCCATTAGAAATGGTGAGTGGCATGACCCTGGTACATGGTCTGATGCCCCAGATGGTACAGCTTTCACGCTGGTTTCTGAATTGCCTGGACCGGGAGATATAGTACAGATAGGTGATAGTAATGAAAACTTTGCTGTAGCAATTTGTGATGGTACAAATGATGATTGTTCTGGCATCAATTATGGGCCTGTGACCGTGGCTCAGGTTTCTATTTTGCGTCAGGGCAATGGTGAATCTTCGATTCTAACGATTGATGAAACGGCCAGTAGCCATAATTTGGGAATTGTTACTAATAGAGAGCCAGGTGTGAGTTCGGAATCGGCAGAAAGTAGCAAATTCGCAATCGCAGGGCCAACCCTCCCAGTAGGTGACTTTGGAGAATTCAATACTGCTCCTAATACACTTTTTGCCTATTCATTATTATTTCCTTCGACTGTGACTGGGGCCAGAACTATTCAAAAGAACGGTGGTGGTAATGTATCTCGACAAGAAGTCGCTTCATTTACTATAGGAAATACAATTGTGGAATATCCTATACTTCAATTCGAATCTTCAGGAGGCTCGGGCAGTGGTTCGATTACATTTCCAGACGTAGATATCACTATTAATAATGACATGCGATTTTTTCGTACTGGTTCTAATGATAACATTGTCATCTTTAATACTGCTGGAACGACCGTGGTGGTGAAGGACCAGGTGATAACAAATAATGATGATGTAATCATTAGGTTTCCGGCATCAGGAAGTGCTTCCACGCTGACGATCGAAGGTGACCTTGATTTCTCAAATGAGAATAATACGATTATTGAGGTCGAAAATGCGGCCAGTAGCCTTGAGCATTTGATACGTATTCAGGGTGATATCATCAATCCTGCCGGATCTACAGAAATGAATCTCTATAGGGATGCATCATCAGCAGTTATAAACCTGGAATTCTTTGGTACAGGAACTTCAACGTTTAATAATTTCAGTAATACGCCTTCATTACATAGAATTATTGTCAATAAGGATATCGACACTACTAATATTGCTGAAATCCTTACGGATATTGACCTTAATGCGGACAATACCACCTACCCTCAATCTATTCAGTTGCTTACCGGGAAACTAGTAATTAATAATAATGACATCAATGTGGAGTTGGCAGATAATTCGGATTTTCTTATTCCCGAAGGAGCAGGTCTTGAGATCACTCAAGGTACCATTACCTCTACTACTGATGCCTCTATTAACCTAGATGGGCTGCTAAGAATCAACGGTGGTACGGCTACCCTTGACGATTCTGATATTATCTACTCTAATACAGGAGAAGCATTGATTGACGTAAGTTCAGGCGTATTGACTGTTGGTAATCAGATCAGGCGACCAATCACCACCTCTTCTGGGATTTTGAAATATCGCCAGTCGGGAGGAACCGTTCTGGTAGGTGCAGATGGAGAATCAGAAAATGGCAGAGCCATGTTTGAAGTACTTAATCCAGGGAGTGAGTTTACTTTATCTGGTGGTGACTTTACCATTCGAAGGGGTGTGACCGGGGATGATAACCCGTCACTTGAATTGCTACCCGATACTTACAGTGTAACTGGATCTACGATTATACTTGGAGATGGCTCAACGCCCGCTGTAGGCGCTTCCAATTTCTTCAATATTAAGTCGGCCATACCCTTAAATAATCTTACGATTACCAATGATGTCGATTTTCCAGTGGCACGTGCATTCTCGTTGGCGTTGACTGTAGACGGTACTTTTGAGATACAGACCAATGGCGACTTTGACGCCAATGGATTTCAAATTACGCTGAATGGCGATTTGGATAATGAGGGTACTTATACCAACGACGATGATCTAACGCTATTTAGTGCTGGCGGTGCTCAAGAGATACGAGGTGCAGGTGCGTTTACATTTTTTGACCTAACTAAGAACAACACTGGTACGCTTAGTTTGTCTACAGGACCAATAGTAGTAAATAATGACCTGAGGGTGGAGCAGGGTACTTTGGCCTTAGCAGACAATGTCATGGAACTTAGAGGGGATGCTTATATCCAGAGTATTGTTTCGAACACTGCCGGAGGCTATCTCTCATTCAATAGTGATCTGAACAATCAAAACCTTTACGGGTTAGCCAACAACACCATTACTTTAGGAAAAATCCAGATCGACAACCCACTGGGCGTGGACATTACCGATGGATTTGGGTATGATTTCTCTATCACAGAGGAGCTGGCCTTGCTCGAAGGAGTATTTAATGTTGGTGGTAGTTTGGTTACTGTCAAAGAAGGCGGTGTTATCACGGGAGATACCGGTGGTACAGCTCAATCTGATTTCAGCATTAATAATATGGTTCAAACCAACAGTTCATTTGTTGATAATGGACTGAAAATCGAATACTTCACATTAGGATCTGACAGTACCATATTTTTTCCGGTAGGAGAGGAAAAATACACTCCTGTAGCGTTTAACTTATTAAGCACTGCGGGTACAGGAACTATTGATTCTGAAGGTGGAAGTATTCGCGTAAGGCCGGCTAATGAACGACATCCGACAATAATCAATAATATAGAACCTAATTCCGTGGATTCATCTCCTCCTACCCCTATGGGAGATGAAGAGGCCGACCTGGATGATATTACCAATGTATTGCAGTACTACTGGGTGGTAGTAGCTGACAATATTGATGGCACGGGAATCGAAGGGTCGGCAGACTTCTTCTATGATGCTGATGATATCAGCCTGGATAATTCACCAGATGGCAGTGATCCGACTAACAAGAATGATGGATTATACGGTACCGGGCCTACCAGTTTCACCACAGCAGATTATATCTCAGCCAGATTGCTTTCAAATGATACACAATGGGACAAATTTGCACCGGTTGATTTTGACGAAGGCAATAATAGCTTCAACGTGCCACTGGGATCGGGAATTTTGTCTGCGGGAATTACGGGTGATTACACCGCCGGAGTTGGCAATAGTGGTGGTAATAGCAGTGCTACTACTACCAATATTGAAGGTGCCATACCTGATGAGATTGTGGAGTATGTGTCAGTTGCAACAGGTAGCTATGGCACTGATGCCAACTGGAGCCCTAACCCAGGTACAGGAATAGGCCCAGTGGGTGGTCGCGTCACAATATCCGCAGGAGATGAGATAAGTCTGGACTTGAATAATGTGAGACTGTATGAGACCATATTGGAGTCGGGAGGTACGCTTATCATAGAGTCCGCCAATTTCGGCCATCGACTTGGAAACGTTAGAGGAACAGGTACCATTCAACTGGATGGAACAGGAGAGCTACCTGCCGGAGAGTACTCCGCCTTTTTCGATTGCGACGGTGGTGCCGTGGATTATTCGGGTACGGGAGATTACAATGTACTAGGCTCGGTATCCCAAATACGAAAGGTGTCCTTTACCGGTACGGGTCAGCGGATCATGCCGAATAACGTTCTGGAAGTTTGCGATACGCTATACGTCAATGGACCTACATTGGGCCCGTCGCTTTCGCTCAACACGGGCCAGACCATTACGATAGGGGATATTGCTACCGCAAATGATCTGTTATGGATTGAGAACGGAGGGGTAACATTGTCTAATAGTACCATTTTGGATGTAAATGGCTCTGTTGATTTCGAGGGAGGCACATTCACTGGAGGATCGGGTACGACCATCTACATCTATGAAAACCTATCCAGGACAGCCACTACGCTCAACTGGAACAATACCACAGTTAGGTTCGATGGGGCAGCCGCTCAAACCATCACCGGTAATTTCCAGGGTACCAGGGCGTTTGATAATATTCGTATCAACAACTCCAGCACCACAGGGATAACTATATCTGGTGATGTGGATATTGATGGATTGTTGACTTTCCAGGATGGCCATTTTTATACTAGTGCGGATGACAGTCTGAGACTAAGAAGCTCCGGCACCAAGACAGGGGCGAGTAGTGACAGTCATGTGAAGGGACCAATGATCAAAAATAATATTGCAGCCTCATCGACCTATACTTTTCCTGTCGGCAAAGGGACGCGCTATGCTCCTGTGTCCATCGTGGATGTAGGGACCGGGTCTGATAACTGGAAGGCCGAGTATTTCCTCAGCAATTCCAACGGCACGTCATCTTTTGATCCTGACGATCCGGGCTCAGGTTTCCAGGCGCTCACGGAAATAGCCTCTGATATGTGGACTGTAGAAAGTCAAGGATCTAACACGTCCAAGATAAGGGTGACTTATGGTGCGTGGCACGGAAGTTCTGATCAAACAGACCTACGCGTAGTATGGTGGGATGCTGCTCAGTCAGGCGGGGCTCGATGGGAAAACCAAGGGGGTAACCCAATCTCCGGTTCTGTAACTACGGGTACGGTCACTTCAGAAAATACCATCAGTTTCTCCAGCCAGGACTTCACACTCGGCGCGGTATCCGAAGATGCTCTGCCGGTAGAGATGCTTTATTTTGAAGGTGCTGAGGAGGGGGGTGCTGTGCAGTTGGATTGGGCTACCGCAACGGAGATAGACAATGACCACTTCGAGGTACAGCGATCCCAAGACGGCCGTGACTGGGAGGTTATTGGAGTGGTCAATGGTGCAGGCACTACGGTAGAAGAGCAGGTTTATGATTTCAGCGACTTTAAACCTTATGTTGGTAATTCTTACTATCGTTTGCGTCAGGTGGATTACGATGGAAAGTTTGCTTACACGGACATCATACTGGTAAATGTCAGACTGGAACCCATTAGTTTGAATGTATATCCGAACCCTATCGAAGATATATTCACTGTGGACATCAAAGGGATAAATGCCAATGAGGAGACATCTTATTCCATCATCAGTCTACAGGGAGCTTATGTAGGACAAGGGATACTTATAGCCGATGAAGCGGGTCGTATCAATGAGCAGCTCTCATTGAGCTACGGACAGCCGTCGGGCATTTACATTTTGAGAGTGGCTACTTCCCAGAGAGTGTTCAGATTCAATTTGATTAAGAAGTAAGAAGTCACTACTTGTTTAGAATATGTTCAGAAGGCCCCCTGAGCAATAGTAGCGATGTGTGCAGAAGATCGTAAACAACGCGTTTGTCTGGGGAAATGATTAGTTGATCGAATAGTTCAAAACACTCTTTAAAATGTTCTGGTTATAGCGTTGATTCGCGGTATTCTAGCCATTCAAAATGCTAGTCCGCCGTTGCGTTTATGCTTTAACCACAATGATTTTGAATTTCAACCCCACTAAGCTCTTACTTTCAGTTATTATTTTAATGAACTTAGCCTCAGGAGCTTACAGTCAGTCAGGCCCGGGTGGAGTACAAGGCTCATCTGATATCCCTGGTCCGGTTTTTTGGATCAGAGCAGATGGAGACATCACCGCGACCTCAGGTAATATTACTTCATGGAATGATCATATAGCTAATAACAATGCCGTATTGGGTGGATCAGACCCCCAGCTTTTAGAGGCACAAATTAACGGCCGTCCTGCGGTAGAGTTTGATGGTAACGACTATTTGACCATTCCCAACAGTACTCGCATCAATGATGGCGCGGTGGAGGAAATATCCATTTTCTCAGTATTCAAGACTCCTGCGAACCTGACAGGAACAGGGGTGGAAATCATATATGAGCAAGGTGGGGGCACAAACGGTATAAACATATACCTGCAAAGAGATAATTCCAATCCCGAGATCATTATGATGATGTGGGAAAATGATGGAGGAGACAAAGAGTACTATGCCTCATTTGCTGCAACTGCTTCTACAGTATATCAAGTCCAGATTAATTATGACGGAAGCTCTTCCAGAGTGGACTATTATCAAAACAATAATCTGCTCGGAACTACCTACGATCCAAACTCCACTAATTTCGCAACACTCAACTCACACACAGGTCTACTCGGGATTGGGGGTTTGAACAATGACTCTCAGCGCCAAGGGTTTGTTAACCTGCAAGACCCTGATCCGGGATATTACTTTACAGGTCAGATTGCGGAGCTTATCCTTTACGATGTTTATCTCAATGACGCTGAGCGTAATATTGTTGCTAATTACCTGGCTGAAAAATATGCATTGACCATCGGGTCTGATTTATACGACGATGCTACCTACAGCTATGAAGTCACAGCTATTGGTCGGTCAGGTACGAATACTCATTTGAGCGGTACGGGTAGTGGTGGGGGTTTAACCCTTCAAGACGATGGAGGAGTCAATGCGGATGGAGATTATGTATTTGCAGGTCATAATAATTTAGCTACCGACCAGACATTCACCAGCGCTCCCCAGGATATCAATCGCTTACTGAGAAGTTGGCATATCGAAGAGACAGGTGCAGTTGATGATATTAAACTTGTATTTGATATTGTTGCTCTGGGTTTTGATGCCCCGTCAGATGTGGCGGACTATACTTTACTCTATCGTGCTAATACTGGAGTTGACTTCACCGAAGTTACTACCAACATCACACCATCACTTAGCGACGAAGTTGGAAGCGCCGATGATGATGTTGTTTTTACACTGAGTGATCTAAGCACAGGATACTTCACTTTGGGCTTACCACTTGAAAACAATTTTGTGGATGGTCAGATACCTATGGCCGCAGGCGTGCTTTCATCCGCTGATGATCCCGGCCCGATATATTGGTTAGAGGCAGGCAGTGATAACCTGGGGCTGGCTGGCAGTAGTGTTACGAGTTGGACAGATAGGATTCAGGAATACGTATTTCTACCCCAGGGTAGTAGCACCACCCAGCCAACATTGTCGTCCATCAATGGTAAGAATGCATTGTCTTTTGATGGAGATGACCTTATCACAAGTGAAGAATTGGCTGACGTGAATGGTGTCACCACAGGCCCTACCGAACTTAATCCGAGTGATCGCACCATCTTTTTTGCCTTCGAGACACCTGGCTCATTGAGCGGGCCAAACTGCGGTGACCCTACAGATACAGACAATTATGAAGTGATCTATGAGCAAGGAGGTCAGACTAATGGAATAAATGTCTATCTAAACAAGTGTAACAGTCAAGTATATCTCAGAGCATGGGAAGGCGATAATAGTACCTTTGGTAGCTTTACCGTGAGTGCTGGCACAGCATACGTGGTGTCCGTTGTATATGACGCAGACATAGGGTCAAACGGGACTATGACATTTTACAATGCCAATCAGGTGTTGAGTAGCACTACAGCTGCATGGCTGGATCTCTTTAGCCGACATACAGGCGACATTGGTATTGGCGGAGTTGACAATGACTCAGAGGTGATTCAGTCAGATAACTCCACTCGGGTGGAACTGGCAGGTGATCAATTGGCCAACTTCAATGGTAAAATTGGTGAAATTGTATTTTACAATGTTGCATTGAATGAGGCTCAGCATACTGTTGTATCTAATTATTTGGGCGAAAAATATGGAGTTACCTTATTGTCAGATGACTTCTATACCCAGCCTTCATTCAATACTGAAGTAATTGGCATAGGGCAGTCTGATGGTGAAATTCACGCATTCAATACAGGTAACGGAGGTGACCTATATCTACTCAACGAAGGGGGAATCAACCTGGATGGTGAATATGTGTTTGCCGGACACAATGATAATACACATGGATATACGAGCATTAATGCGCCGGTAGATGCCTCCAGATGGAACCGAATATGGAACATACAAAAAACAGGAACGGTCGATAATATCAAGATAGTTTTTGATACAGAGGGTGCTGGGTTTGGCCCGGCCGATTTGAATCGTGTTATTGATGATTATGAATTACTTTACCGATCAGGCGTCACTGGCAGTTTTTCGGTAGTGAGTGTAAGCGCAAAGTCTATTGGGGACATTGTTGGGAGTAATGACAAAGACGTGATATTCACATTGTCTGATGGAGAACTTCAGGATGGCTATTACACCTTACGTGTACCAAAGCAAATAGACTGGTTCACTTACAATTCTGGTAAGTGGGAAGAACCCGACAACTGGACGCTGGATCCTACCGGAACAAGAAGACTCAATCCTGATAACGGCTACCCAAGTGATGATGCAGATGATTCTGATAATGTCACCATTCTAAATGGGGACGAAATCATCTTAGATGCCACGACCATTACAACACTCAATAGTGATAAAGGAACCAATACCATTTCTTTGATTAAGCTTGATATTGACGATGGAGGCATACTAGATTTCGGCAATACCACCGGTCATAGTGCCATTTCTATTATTGGTACTGGAAAGATACAATTGAACGCAGATAACTTCATTGCCGGAAATGCCATGGGATCTCAGGGTTTCAATACGACTGATGGCGGAACGGTTGAATTTTATGGTGCCACAGACTATAGCTTGTCTTCCGCACCAACATTCAACAATATGCTGGTAAATCTGACAGGAGCTACCCTCACGCTTTTAGATGATTTAGCACTAAATGGAGATCTGACGGTGGAGTCGGGAGTACTGAGGATTAATGACAATAGCGCCACGAATATCATCACCATAGACGCAGGCAATAATGTGCTGATTGAGGCCAATGGGGAGATTGCCGTAGGTACGGGTGACGCTGTAAGTGTTCAAGCTGATCAGACTATCACTTTTCATCAATTCAACATTGTCGGTGACTTCACCAACAATGGCAGAGCCATTTTTCACAATATTGACCCAGCTCACATTGCTGATTCCACTTATTATGATTATTACCCAACAGCTTCTGATCCGGATGATGCTGATCAATCTATCTATGCTTCTTCAGAATATGGTGTCGCAGAAGTACTTTTCAATACACCCAATAGCGATCAGAGTGTACTGCTAAATAACACTACTGAGTTTTACAGGATAGAAGTAAATAAGGGTACTTCTCAGACCTATATCTGTGAGATCTCGGCAAGTAGCACAGATGACTTTAAGATTTATGGTCGTATTGCGTTTCGTCAGGAAGATGACGACCTCACAGATGATAATGAGATTGATAATCCCCGTGCACTAGGGCTCGAAGGAGGTATCCTAAAGTTGAGTGATAACATTATCGTACCCGAAATTGCCAAATTGGACCAGGAATCTGCAGATGTGCCGGGTAATAATGACACGGAGGCGGGTTTTTCAGGAGGTAATCGAAATTATGTTATAGATAATGATGCTCAACTTTGGGTGGCGAGTAATGCTCAGGTGATCCACAACTATGGCTGGGGAATACATGTCTTTGGAACACTAAAAATTACCGATGATGGGTTTTATGGCTTTACCGAGTTGCAGCCCGATGTAGAGGGTGGGAGTGGCAATGAAGGCTCAGATATACTGATAGATGTTGCGGGTGTATTTGAGCAGAGCGGTGGTGATGTTTACACCACGCAGTTTCGAACCAAGATCGGTGGTGCTAGTGTCCCCAGAGGTTCGTTCATACTTACCGGAGGTGTATTCAATGTAGGCAATGGTGATGCTTCCACAGCTCATGCTATTTTTAGTATTCCCTGGCCAGAGATGCAGTTTAAAATGACGGGTGATGGGCCGGGGGACGATCCGGTACTTAACCTCAATCTTACTGATGCCGGCAAACCGGTCAGTGCTACAGATGCAGGCCTTGGTGTACCAGGTAGTGTATCAGCCGCATGGCAGGTGAGTTCTTCGGAGGGCAACTATGAGGTCACGGCCGGCACTGTGAACTTCATCAACAATAGCGGCTCCAATCAGGAGTTTGGCAGACGAAATTATTTGATTACCTCCACCGCTCCTTTTTACAATTTGAATGTTTATAGGGAAGTAGTGCCTAATGAAGGGAAACAAAGCCTCTGGCTGGCAGGTGTGGACGAGACTACCGAAGATGCCACTCCAACTTCAGGTGCCCAGGAGGCCAAAGATCTTGTTGTCCTCAACAATTTCAGTGTTTTCGAAGATCCTACTGCCAATGGTGGTACAGGCACGTCAGATACAGAGCTTCGCCTCTTCGGAAAGGACTTATACGTCGGTGGTGACTTTCTTTTTAGGAATAATAATACAGAGTTCTACACTAATGAAAACGGAGGAAGTACCGTATTTATCAATGGAACTGGCAATCAAATACTTACTATTGATGAAGGAGATTTCAATGGTACAGGTGATAATAGTGCCGCGAGTGGGTTTTTGAACCTTTCATTTACCGGTAGTGGAACAAAGACCCTGTTGGTTGACAATACCTTCAATGGAGATAATATCAATATCCTGGGCGACCTTACCATAGCCAATAATGTGATGTTGGACCTGAACAGTGAGCGGCTGACGGTCAATGGAGATGTAATTCACTCAGGAGAAGTTACCAATACAGGAGGTAATGCCAATGGAAAAATTATCCTCACTGGCGGAGCTGGTATCCATACCCTATCGGGGAATGGCACGGGCATCTTCAATAATCTGGAGCTGGATGATGCTCTCGGTGCGCTGTTGTCTAATGCCTTCACTGTGAATGGCAGTTTGACCATGACCTCTGGAATACTTGATATTGGTACCAGGCAATTGACCATTGATGGAGTGGATGGTGAAATCACTACGACTGGTTCTTTTGACAATACCCTAATGATCGCTACTGCCGGTAATGCTTCCGACGGTGGTCTTAGAATGCTTTTTGATGCTGATGAGTCGCTAATATTCCCGATTGGAATAGTAGGTGCCATGGATTACTACTTGCCAGCTGAGATAGATTTATCCTTGGCCGGAGCGTCTGCAGATTACGTGAATATCAATCCAGTCAACGCTAATTTAGCAACGACAAATTCTTCTGGAGGTGATTTACTTGGAGTGTATTGGAAGCTCAACCATGAGTTTTCAGGAACCCTACCTACTTTGAATAGCGCAATATTTAATTACAATGATGATTTTGTTGTAGGAACCGAATCAAACTATGTGGCGGGCTATGTCTGGGATGAGAATCCTTATACCCGGGGAGGTGAAGACTTTCTGGATGCTGATGGAAACGGCGCGTTAACTGGTGGTGAAGGAAGTGCTGAACCAGGATCGGTGGATGATGCGGCGAACAATACCATCACTTTCGATGGTATTACCGATTCGGGATTTGAGATAGTCAATGCTAATTACACTGCAGGGGCTGTAGGAAGATTTCTCGGAGCAGTAACGGTTTATTATTCTCGAAAAACTCAAGATTCCAACCAGGACTGGAGAAGCAATGGTTCTTGGTCATTAGCAGGTGTTCAGGGGGTATCCGCAGGATCATCCTATCCGCAAGCTGGTGATGTGGCCATCCTTGGCGCTCATGAAGGTTTAAATATTGGGTTTTCTCAAAACCCTGTCAGGATGACACTAAATAATAATTCGGAGGTTGCCGCAATTATTTTTGAGGATGCTGAGCCTGGCGAAGATCGAGCCAGACTTTTCCCACAGGCAGGTACAACTCACGATTGGGCAGAGGTCTCAGGAAATGGTGAGATTCAACTGTTTTACAATAATGGTGGCGATGTGCCTACGTTCAACACAAGTAATGATTTTGGTGATTTTATCAATAATTCAGAGAGTCTTTGGAACTGGAATAATGTAAGTAATAATACGGGTACTGGAAATATTGTAACATTACCGAGCTTCCCTAGCGAATTCCCCAACTTAAGAATAACAGCGAACAGCAATTCTAGTGACCCTGATGGTACTGATGGTTGGGGTAACCAAAAGATTTCTCAATTTACGAATTCCATCACCGTCAATGGTGATATGGCGATTGCCGCCCGAGCAGCATTGTTTATTCAGGAGGACATTACCGTGTCGGGTGATCTGGATCTTGGCGTAGGATTTGGACATGGCAGACTAAGGTTTCCAAATGGTAATACTGATTATACCGTCAGGATTGAAGGAGATGTGACGATTGGAGGTTCCACGGCTCAAATCGACAACAGCTATTTGGATATACAAACTACTGGTACGGGTACTGCTGAGCACCTTCTTCAGATAGGTGGTGATATTACGCTAACAGAGAATAGCGGAGGTACCAATGGTGTTTTGAACCTGAACAACGTGGCTTCAGATGATGCCAATGTCAAGTTGGAACTGATCAATAACGGTAATCATCAGCTCAACAACGATACCGATGAAATACCCAGTTTTCATAAAATTGTCCTCAATAAAGGGAATAGTGTAGTTAACACTTTCACCATTGATTCCGATATTTCAATTAATGATGCTTCCGACATTGATGATTTCCCCATCGAAATCGTAAATGGCACTTTGATATTAGAAGGAGCTGGAATAGATGTAACACTGGCTAACGATGATACAGGTAATTTTTTGCTTCCGAACGTCAATAATCCCGAGGCGTCAGCTGGATCCGGCAGTATCGAATTGAGGGAGGGCACGCTTAGAATAGACGGGACGTCAACAGGAATGATCCTTAATGGAAAGCTCGCGATCAGCGGAGGAAATCTATTACTCAATGGTGGAACAGGAGCCAATAATTTTATCGAATACGGAGCGTCAGGAGATGCCGAAATAAACCTATCGTCTGGTGTACTCTTTGTAGGTTCTCAATTGCGTCAGAACCTCATCCAATCTACTGGTGTATTAAAATACATACAAACTGGAGGCACGGCACTCTTTGGAGTCAACAGTGCTCCCAGCGGCAACAAGGGCGTCTTTGAAGTAAGCAATAGTGGCAGTCAGTTTACGCTCAACAGTGATGATGAAGCAGCTGTGTTTGCCATTGTAGGAGCGCAGACCAATCCCACACTGGGTACATTGATCATCGGCGGGCTGACGAATGTGGATATTGATCCGGCTAATTATATAGACATTGGATATAGCGGTACCGTGGCGGGCATTGGCGTGACCACCAACTCATCTAATGAGTTTGCCCTTAACATTGCACAGACAATTCCCAATTTAAGAATTGACAACACGGGCAGCAACAGCCCGGTGGCTAAGCTTTTTATCAATCCTTTGACCCTATCGGAAAATCTGGAGATACGCAACAATGGCGCCTTGGACGCTAAAGGACTTGCATTGACTGTCCAGGGTGATTTTATCAACGATGGCACTTTCAGCCCGAGTAATAATACTACCAGCTTTGATGGTGACGTACAGGTCTTATCAGGAAGCACCAAAACCACCTTTTATAAGCTCATCAGTTCTCCTTCTACTTCACTGACACTGGCACAAGAGATAAGAGTAAATGATGATTTAAATATCGAGAGTGGCATCCTCAACGACGATGGCAATGAGATCGAGCTCAAAGGTGATTTATTTATCACAACAACACATCAGGGTACGGGAGGCATCAATTTCAATGGTACTGCCAAGCAGGAAATATTTTTACCTGACAATGAAGCCACTGTTGACTATGTGTTTATCAACAATTCCAATACTGTAGAGCTTGGTCCATTGAGCAACAATGTACAACTCAGAATCGATGGAGAGCTTGAGCTAAATAGCCTATTACTTATTGGGGATAATCGACTGATCATTTCACCATCAGGCACGATTACCACTAGCCTTTCAGGCTTTTCCAAGGATGTGATGATCTCATGTAATGGTAGTCAGGCAGATGATGGTCTTGAGATAGAATTTGAAAATGGTGACTTGACTTTCACACTTCCGGTAGGTATCCCCGATAAGTACCTGCCAGTATCCTTCGACTTCACATCAGACGAAACATTGACGGCATCTGTCCTTGTCAAACCCATACAACCCACCACTTATCCGTTTTTTAGTATACTCGATGGAGCTGCCGATGGTACTACCGATGGGCAAACCAATACATTGCCTTACTATTGGTTCATTACATCTACCGCCAATGATGGATCTGACGATTTGGACAACTTCAGCAGTGCATCAAACGCTTTGGTACTACAGTACAGGGATGCCGATATACGGACTGAGCCAGGTGATGAAGCTGATTACCGTTCAGCCAGGCTGGTTTCTCCCGAGTGGTCAAAGTTTACCAGCGCTGATAAGGTAGATGATGCTCAAAATCAGATACTTTTCGAGGACAATGATCTTGGATCGGGCACAGATATCAGCCTTAGTGGCTTCTATACGGCCGGAGATCCTAATGACATACCCAACTTGCTAGCGCAATATATTTCAGTAATCTCAGGTGACTGGAATACTGCGGCGACCTGGAGACAAGATACGGACTATAGTGACGCTATCGATGGTACCGAGGGAGACACGCCCGTGATACCCAACCCAGGCTCAATTGTGATCGTTCATAGCGATGATGTAGTGACTATTGATATCCCCGATCTTGACAACTTCTCAACGCGTATCGACGGCACACTGGCTGTGGTCAGTACGACAGGGCATTACTTAGGTATTGTAGAGGGATCAGGGACAATGACGGTCGAGCAGCAGTTAATTCCTGCATTTGATGTAGGGTTAAGTACTTTTTTCAGGACTACAGGGGGAGAATTGGACTTTACCGGTGGTGGCAGTTATACCATCAGTGCTAATTTTTCGCAGATTAGGGGCTTGAGAGTATCGGGTGGAGGAATTAAAACGCTACCAGCCATCAACTACCAGGTGGGTACTGAAAATATAGAGATTGTAGGCGGCACCACCTTAGATAATGCTCAAAATGATAACGATCTTACTGTAGAAGGGGATGTATTGGTCACTAATGGCACATTCCTGACGGGTGATAATAGTGCATTAATTACTGCTGAAAGCTTGATAGTCGGTGCGCTAGGCACACTTACCAGTACAGGAGCTATCTTCGATTTGTCGCAGAATCTGGAATTAGCCGGAGGTACAATCAATGCGGGATCTAGTACCTACAGATTGGCCGGTGATCTTATCAGGAGCACTGGTACTTTCAATGATCAGACGAGTACAATCTTATTTGATGGTGCTGGCAGCCAATTAATCAGCGGTGATTTTACAGGTGCCAATACTCTGCGAAATGTAACTATCAACAACAGTGGCTCGGGCGATGTGGTGACCATCACGGGAAATAGCGATGTGGAGATTGCCAACCGCCTTACGCTTACAGATGGGCGCGTCTATACTGATGATAATAATACGTTGAACATTACCAATACAAACCCATTGGCCATAAATAATGCTGTTGGGCAAAGTAGCTTTAGTAGCGCAAGCTACGTCAACGGGCCACTGTCACGTCAGATGCTTGAATCTACTTCCCCCTATCCATTTCCGGTAGGTGATGGGTCTAACAATGGCTACATGGAAATTCGCGACCCGCAAGGCTATACCGGAGGTACGAATAAGCGTTTTGAGGTGGAGTACTTTGCAGCTACGCCACCTCTTGATGTGGAAACGTTGACTGCTGATGCGACAGGCATTGGTGTACAGTCAGCAAGCAGTGTAGAGTATTGGAGAATAACTGTGCCCTCGGACGCTACTTCATTGATAGGACTCTACTGGGATGAACTGTCAGGTGTAACTGATGCAGATGATATTCGTATCGTCTGGTTGAACAATCCTACCGGGGACGCAGCTTCGTCCTTTACCGGGGATGAACAATGGGATCTGTTAAGTCGGGACCTTGTTAGTGGTACAGCGAGTCAGGGTTTTGTGAGTTCATCAGAGCGACTGTCCTACAGTACACAGATCGTGACCCTTGCTACGACTAATGAGAGTAGTTCACCTTTGCCAGTGGAGATGTTATATTTCAATGGCGTGGAAAATCAGGGTGTGGTGAACCTGGATTGGGCTACCGCAACAGAGATAGACAATGACCACTTCGAAGTACAACGTTCTCAAGACGGCCGTGATTGGGAGGTCATTGGTGTTGTCAATGGTGCTGGTACTACAGTAGAAGAGCAGGTTTATGATTTCAGCGACTTTAAACCTTATGTTGGTAATTCTTACTATCGTCTGCGTCAGGTGGATTACGATGGAAAGTTTGCTTTCACGGATATCATACTGGTAAATGTCAGACTGGAACCCATTAGTTTGAATGTATATCCCAATCCTATCGAGGATATATTCACTGTGGAGATCAAAGGGATAAATGCGAATGAGGAGACACCTTATTCCATCATCAGTCTCCAGGGAGCCTATGTTGGACAAGGGATACTCATAGCTGATGACGCGGGTCGTATTCATGAGCAGCTCTCATTGAGCTATGGACAGCCGTCAGGTATTTATATTTTGAGAGTGGCTACTTCCCAAAGAGTGTTCAGGTTCAATCTGATTAAGAAGTAGACGTGTAGTAAACTTTGCCAGTTGTTCTCGAGCCTAAACACCTCATAGGATCTGGAGCCATAGACATTTGATTGGCTTTGGAGTTGGCGAAAACATTGAGGATCTAGTGTTACGCATTGAATTCTCTAGTGTAGGTCAGCAAATGCTTGAGCTGCTTTTTGGGATAATCTCGTCGACTATTAGCAGTACTCTTGGCGGGAAAACCTCATTTTTAGCAGGGAATTAAATATGATAATCCCTTGTCCATCCAAAATAACGGTTAGTCGAACGGATTCTCTTATCTATCGAACGACTCGCAACAAATGCGTTCAAAGCATATGACCCACTCAAAAATCTTTTTAGTTTAGCATTGGGCAGAATAGGTTGCATTAGCTTTAAGTGATATGAAGAGAGTTGTATTTTTTGGGATAACCGCTTGTCTCCTTATTGTAGGTAACACGGGTTTTGGACAATCTACGGTTGTAGACTATGATTTCGATGCTGGTACTGAAGGCTGGGTAACATCGACCGATAACACAATTACGCCTGCAGGTACCGCCTCCTGGATAAGAGGGACCAGCCCTTTCACGGGTGGTGATGGCACTTATTTTCACATAGATCCCTCTAATGTGTACAGCGATTTTATGGATATTAGTGTTACCAGCCCTTCTATTGACTTTTTAGGGTACTCTGCCTTGACCCTGGAAGTTGATGTGCGCTATAATACAGAAAGCGGCTTTGACGGTTTTCGGGTTGAGTATAATACCGGCGGCAGTTGGATTGATCTTGGAGCTGTTGGCGATGGTACAAACTGGTATAATGATGCAACGATAACTGCCCTCGATGATGCTGACGGATGGTCCGGAGACAATACAGGTTGGGCAACCGCATCTATCCCTTTGCCTGTGGCTTTAGAGGGCTTGCCAAGTGTTCAATTCAGGTTAAGGTTTGCATCAGACTTCAGTGTAGACGATGTGGGAGTGGCGTTTGATAATTTTTTTATTGAAGGGACTTTTACCACAGGACCGGAGATTGTGATTTTGGGCAATGATGTGCCGATTACTGATGGAGATGTTACACCGGTATTTGGAGATAATACGGCATTTGGAGGATTTACTTCCGGCTCTACTTACAGCCGGACATTTACTATACGGAACGGAGGCACCTCGGATCTCGATTTACAATCGACCACCCCAGTTTCGGTATCAGGCACAGGATTTAGTGTGACTTCTCAGCCCGCACTACAGACAATTTCCTCTGGAAGTACTGAGACTTTTACTATAGAGTTTGCGCCTAATTCAACTTCCTTGTCTTTTCCGGGCACGGTGACTGTCACAAGTGACGATGTAGATGAGTCCACATACACTTTTGATATTAGTGGAGATGGAGCTATCGACCATTTTACATTTGACGCGGGTACAGAAAGCTGGACCACCACTACGGATGGAGCATCCTCCTGGATTACGGGTACGAGCCCTTTTAATGATGGAGATGGCACCAACTACTTTCAAATCGATCCTTCTGGTGATTACGATGATGATGTGGACATCACTGTTACCAGTCCCAGCATCGACCTGTCTGATGCGAGTTCCATGACATTCAACCTATTCCTACGATATGATACAGAGGATGACTTTGATGGAATGGAAATAGAATATAACGGAAATGACGGTGGAGGATGGATAGATCTGGGAGCTGTAGGCAGTGGGACGAATTGGTACAATGATACTGGGGTAGCTGCCCTTGGCGATCCCGGTTGGTCTGATGATAATGGTGCATGGCAGCTTGCATCTATAGCTTTACCAGTTGCGCTGGAAGACAATAACGATGTGCAATTCAGAGTGAGATTTGCCTCAGATGGTAGCATTGATGATCTGGGCGTTGCATTTGACAATGTCTATATCGCTGGTACAGTAATCTCAGGACCGGAGATCGATGTTTTCGGTAATGGAGTGGGGATCGCGGATGGAGACATTACACCTTCGATCGCTGATGATACTGACTTTGGATTTACAGCTTCGGACACACATACGTTTACCATTACTAATAATGGTAATGCTACTCTGACGATTTCCGGATTATTGACTTTGTCGAATACGACAGATTTTAACATCACACAGCCGGGGAATACCTCAATAGGCATTGGGGCCTCTGAGACATTTACCGTCGAGTTTGACCCCTCTGGAGCGGGTTCGTTTACCAGCACTGTGACCATCAATAGTGACGATGCTGATGAAGGCACCTATACATTTGATGTATCAGGAGCTAACCTTCCTGAAATAGATGTTTTCGGTAACGGTGTAGCAATCGCGGATGGAGATGTTACTCCTTCTGTGGCTGATTCTACGGACTTTGGCAATACCACGAATAATACTAATACATTCACAATTACTAATAATGGTAGCGCGGATCTGACCTTGTCAGGAGCGGTGAGTATTTCACCAACCACCAATTTTTCAATCTCAGATGCAGTCGACAATTTGGTAATAAGTCCAGGTGGGTCTGAGACTTTTGATGTCACTTTTTCACCGGTAGGTACAGGCACAGTGACAGCCACGGTTACGATCAACAGCGATGATGCAGATGAAGAACCCTATACTTTTGATGTGCAGGGTACATCTGCCCCTGAGATATTAGTATCTGGGAGTGGAAATGAAATATCGAACGGTGACACGTCTCCATCTGTAGCGGATGACACCAATTTTGGGAGCATTGACGTAGATGCTACAATCACAAAGACATTTACGATCACCAACACAGGTAGTGGCACCTTGACATTAAGTGGTACCCCGAGAGTGGCGCTCACCGGGGCTACTACGCATTTCTCAGTTACTTTACAACCCTCTTCTACGATAGCGCCCAATGCCAGTACTACGTTTGTAGTTCAATTCTCACCACAGGCTGCTGGTGTACATCAAGTTAGCGTGAGTATTGACAATGATGACAGTGATGAAAATCCAACCACATTTACATTACAAGGTGCCGCAACGGCAAGTGGAGGTGGTTCCTCAGGTGATTTTAGTTGCAATTGTGTAGCAGGCTCGAGCGATATTACGGTTTCTACTACGGTAGTTCTCAATGATTATTTTCCTGGTGAGGCAGATGCCTTGTCTGGTGCTGTATCGATCGACCTGGGCCCCAGGATGGCCGGAGCTGCCGGCACTACACTGGAAGATGGCGATTTGTTGCTAATGATTCAAATGCAAGGTGTTGAAATGAACAGTTCATTGCCGGACGCAGAGATCGATGGGCCGTATGCGGATGGTACCGGAGGAAATGATCGTGCAGGTTTTGTTGACACGGAAGACTTTACGGCTGGACAATATGAATACGTCGTTATAAGTGATGCCAGCGGCTATGATGAAAGCACCGGGGGAAAGATTGTGTTAAAGAACCCAGTAGTCAATACTTATAAGCATCAGGTGCTCCAAGCGAATTTTTCGGATGATCTGGGGCGACAAACCTTTCAACTAGTTAAAGTGGCCAATTATCTGAATGTCAACATCACTGGTTCGGGTAATGTGACGGCTGTACCATGGAATGGAAGAAGTGGTGGAATTATTGTCATGGACGCACTAACAAGTTTGACGTTAGATGGAGATATTGATGCTAACGGGCTGGGTTTTCGTGGTGGGTTGAGAAGGACGACCGATGTATCAGGGGATAATGAATCTCCAGCAGTAGGCTTCAGAGGCGAAGGCTATGCAGGCACGCCCAGTCAATCACATGGATATGACGATGCACCACTATTGGGAGGTTCATTAAGTGGGTTCGATCTTGCAGCTGCTGAGTCTCCAGGCTACCCCGGAACGAACGCTACTCTTGATGCCATCAGTGCTCTTGGAACGAGCCCATATACCTTTACTTATACTCCTGATAGGGGACATGGAGGTGCTGGCAATGCCGGTGGTGCCGGTCGATACGACGGATCAGGCGGTGGAGGTGGTGCTGGCAATAGAGGGGGAAATGGATCTTACCCTAATGATGGTCAAATCGAAGATGGCACTGGAGTCGAACCTGATGATGAATTTCCAAATCAAGGTATTGGTGGAGGTGCAAAAGATATTGAAGATGGCCGTCGAGCTTTCCTCGGTGGAGGAGGAGGTTCCGGAGGATGGGACAATGAAACCAACTTCACGCAGGCAGTCTCAAGTGGACAACCTGGTGGGGGTATCATTATATTAAGAGCCAACAGTTTTACCGGTGTGGGTACTATTACGGCCAGTGGTATTGATGGGGGTACGCAGGGTGGTGAAGGAGCCGGTGGAGGAGGTGCTGGTGGTTCGATTATCATCGTTACCGATACAGAAGATCTTGGGAGTATCATTCTGTTAAGCTCAGAAGGTGGAGATGGTGGAAGCACCAATGAAGGAAGTGATGCGGGAGCTGGTGGTGCTGCCGGAGGCGAGATTATTATTATCAGACGTGGTGGTGCCATTAGTGACGTACCCGCCACAGTAAATGTTGATGGAGGCTCACCCGGTACCTCTGGAGCAGGAGCCGGAGTAGCTGCGGGTGGTTCTGGCGGTTTTGAGACTACTTCTTTACCCCCACCAGCCAACCTTGATTGTCCATTGATTAATATCCCACCGGCGGCACCTGGTGGTGTGTCAGGCGTACTTGTGTGGATCAAAGCTGATGCCGATGTGACCTACGATGGGGACAATCAGGTCTCCTCCTGGATAGATCAAAGTGCCAATGGATTTGACTTTACTACCAATGCTGGTGGGCAGCTATCTACGACTGGCTCGAACCCTGACTTCTCTGACGATTTGGAAGGCTTCAACTTTAACCCGGCCATCGACTTCAATAATGGGGTCACCACAGATTATCTTGGTTTCACTGGGTTCTCTAATTTTTCAAATACGGCATTGGATGTGTTTGCGGTAAGCAGTACCTCATATCAGGCACAAGATCAAACATTGATGTCATTCTTGGATGATGCTGATACTGAAAATGACTATGCCCTTGAACTTCCTACAGCTTCAGGTGGATCGATTCAGCAAAGAAATACAGATGCAGGACTGACTACTACAGCTACTGATATCAGAGATGGTATCTCCAGGATTATCAATACGAGATATATTGCAGATGGGGCTGGTAATGGCAATGATAGTACTGAAATCCTGGTCAACAACGAGTCTCTGGTTACAAACAATACCTTTAATGTTGATCTCAATACGGGCTTGACAGACGGTACTTTAGTACTTGGTCAGGATTTAGATAACCTCACGGATGGTGGCTTTGATGTCAATGAGACATTCCAGGGTCAGATCGGTGAGGTAATCATTTATCCGATGGATTTGACGGCTGATGAGAGAAGTCGGGTGGATACTTACCTGGCGATCAAGTACGGCATCACCCTCTTTCAAGATCAGGATTACTTAAACTCACTAAGTCAAACCATCTTCCCCGGTTCAACAGAATTGATTTATGATAGCAATATCGCGGGAGTAGGTCGTGATGATGCTTCTGGTCTGGTGCAGTTACAATCCAAGAGTATTAATAATGGCTCGGTATTGACGGGAAGTTCTTCCAACTTTGATACGGATAGGAGCTTTGTGGTGTGGGGTAGTAATGCTGAATCAGCAGGAATAGGGACACCTTCATTCGCCTCTACGGCAGGTGGCGGACCCACCGAAGCTACAGATACGCTGGACTTGCAGTGGAAGGCCTATGTTAGCAATTCTCCTGGCCCAATAGACATGGAGTTTGACATGACTGGTTTTACCAATCAGCCGATTGCCACCGATGTGATTGGAATACTAATTGATGAAGACTTAGACGGTGATTTCACTACCGGCAACATCAGAGTAGAGCCTTACGATAATTATGATTTTGGTTCGGGAGTGGTATCTTTTTCAAATATCACTTTCAACAATGGAGAGCCATTTACACTGGCAGTCTTGCCTAAAGCCCCAGGTGGTGTTTCGGCTAACCTGGGAACCTGGCTCAGAGCTGACCTTGGGGTGACCACTACGGGTTCAGGAGTTTCTACCTGGGCAGATCAGAGCACCAATGGCAATGACGCCACGCAGACCACCGATGGTAGCAGGCCTCCCGTGACCTCAGATGTGATCAACTTTAATCCTTCTGTTACTTTTGATGGGGGAGCAGATTTCATGGAGTCGGCATATAATGATGACCCTACTAATGATGTTTCTTTATTTACGGTCTTTAATAGTGATGCTGATGGCACTGATGCGCAACTTCTTTGGTCACAGCAGAATGGCACAGGAACTGGCCGATCAGTACAATAT
Source organism: Cyclobacteriaceae bacterium (assembly GCA_965229505.1). Taxonomy (GTDB): domain Bacteria; phylum Bacteroidota; class Bacteroidia; order Cytophagales; family Cyclobacteriaceae; genus UBA6059. The sequence goes on along the minus strand of OZ245881.1, from coordinate 570,780 downwards.
ATTAATGATAACGGTGCTAGTACTGGTAACTTCTTCGGAGGAACAGGCCAGAATTCTTCCACAGGGTATACCTATCAGGATTGGGCATTATCATCTTATATATATGATCACTCGGCTACAGAACTTGATTTTTTCAGAAACGGTCTGGCCGATGGCAATTTTAGTGTTACAGCAGAAGCTGCTGACGGAACATGGCGCCTTGGTTCGAACAAAAATGCCGGACAATTCTTTGACGGTGAGATTCCTGAGACGGCCATTTATTCCGATGAAGTGAGTGCTTCTGATCGTAACAAAATTGAGTCTTATTTGGCGATCAGATATGGATTGACGCTCGACCAAACTGTAAATACGAACTACAGAGCCTCAAATGGATCTGTGGTTTTCCCGGCTACATCATCGCTTCCGGACTATATCAGTTACGCTAATGACATTTTTGGTATTGCCAGAGATGACCAATCTATTCTTGCACAGACTAAGTCGCAAAGTGTCAATAGTGATGCAATCATGACGATAACCAATGGTAATGATCCAGATAATCCAGCATCATTTACCAATAACTTCACATTCCTATTGGTGGGTAATGATAATGATGATGATGGAACGATAGAGGAAATTACTACGGAGCTTCCTCCCAATGTAACTGCCAGGCTTGATCGTGAGTGGAGAGCTGCCGTAACCGGCAATTTGGGCGAAGTGACATTACAATTCGACGTAACTGGTCTCGGCGTATCTGGTACAACAGTAGCGGACTTCAAAGTGTTGGTGGATCGGGATGGAGATTTCACCGATGGCTTTGTTCAGAGCTTTGATGCCACCTCTTACGATTCGGGTACAGGCATAGTCACCATCACAGGTGTGTCTTTATCTGATGATGATGTATTCACCCTCTCTACAGGTATTCCTCCCAAGGGCCCTGGTGGCGTAACCACAGGACTTCAGCTTTGGTTGAGAGCCGATATTGGGGCTTATCAGGATACTGGGGCTGTCACGGATGCAGATACAGATGCAGATCCGGTATTTCGCTGGGATGATCAGTCCAACGGTAAGCAGTTTACAAACGATGTTTTTGGCGGCATTTCTGGTTCATCTCCTACTTTCAGGACGGATGTTCCTGGATTCAACTTTAATCCTGCAATCCAATTTGTCAATGACGGCACAGAGAATGATTATCTGGCTAATGACGGCACCCACACCTGGGGATCTGATGTCACCTTATTCGGGGTATTCCAGACAGATGGGGACAATGGTACGGTGATATCCTATGATGTTGATGCAGGGGATGATGAGTTCAAATTGGATAGTTTAGGAAAAGTTTCGGTTGAGGTTGATGAGCAGACATTGAATGATTTCAATGATCAGGATATCGCCGATGATCGGAGTTATATCCTGGCTTTTGACTATGAAGATGGTACAGATGAATACAACCTATATATCGACGGTACAGCTGATCCAAATAATAGTGGCAGCAATGGTACTGCCACGACTATAGCCAATGACGGCACCATCGTCATTGGTAACGACCTCAACGACGCAGGAAACGCCTCTACCGGCGGAATGATCACGGGTTCTGCCGGACCAGGTTATGATGACTACATTGGTGAGATGATTGTATATAACCAGGTGTTGTCACCGACAGATCGCCAAAAGGTGCAGACTTACCTTGGGTTGAAGTACGGTATTTTTGTGGATGACGGTAACCCCGACTTCCTCAGCGCTAATGGTACTGTGATCTATCCTGGTGGCGAATCAGTGTTCAGTAATGACATTGCAGGTGTTGGGCGTGATGATCTGGGTAATTTCATTCAGCCTAAGTCCAAGTCCAATGAGAGTTCTGCTATCCTGACGGTAGAGAAAAATGAGGATTTCAATGCCGACGGGCAATATATTGTTTGGGCGCATAACGGAGAATCTGCAGGTGATAGCATAAGCTCAGGTTTACCTAGCGGAATAGAATCGCGAAAGAAAAGAGTATGGAAAGTAGAGCTGACGAATAGTCCTACCGGAACAGTCGATTTGACTATTGAGTTGGGAGGTAATCCTGACGATGTTCGTCTACTGTTTGATGCTTCGGATCCTACCTTCGGCAGTGCTACAGTTGTTAACCCATCGGTTATTGATAACGGAGATGGCACATTTACCTTCCAGAATGTGAATGTGAGCAACTTCAGTGATGGTGGCTATTTCACGGTAGGCTCTGTAGACGAAGATGAGACACCTCTCCCGGTTGAGTTGCTGTATTTTGTAGGAGCACAGGAAGCGGATCACATCCAACTCGATTGGGCTACCGCTACTGAGATTAACAATGATCACTTTGAAGTGGAAAGATCAGTGGATGGGGAAATTTGGGATGTCATAGGTATGGTCAATGGATTTGGAACTACTAGCACTCCGCAGAACTATGTGCATGTTGATATCAATCCGCAGATTGGCGTAGCGTATTACAGGTTGCGACAAGTCGATTTTGATGGTGCATTTGAATATTCGAGCATTATTCAGGTTAGTTATAAGTTCGAGGATTTTGATTTCAATGTCTATCCAAACCCATTTGAACAATCGTTCTTGATTGATATCAGGGGATTAAGTGCTAATGAACGAATACCTTATCGCATAGTCGATTTAGCCGGGGCAGTCATTCATGAAGGACAATTCACCGCTGACGTGAATGGTAGGTTCCGACGGCAGGCAACAATTTCTGGTACTAACGCGAAGGGGGTCTACCTCTTCCAAATGCTAAGAGAGGGTCAGTCAATTACTTACAAGCTGATCAAACAATAAACTCAGCAATACCCCCAACCAAAAAGGGAAGCTCACCAGCTTCCCTTTTTTTTATTTTCGGTTTCCTGCCTTTGCACCTGGAGGACATTTGGGGAATTAAAACCCCACTATTCTAGCAAATGAGTGATCCTCTCCCCACCATCAACTTTGAAATGACGGTTTGAGCCATTCAGACCGGGTTCTGAATTTGGATCGGTTTTCGTAACACTCACAGTAAAATTTAGAAACGAAAACAACAATTGAAATATGAAAACTGGATTAAAAAACATTTTCACCTATAGTATTTTATCACTGATCTTCATCGCATCAGCGTGTGAAGGCAAAAAAGAAGAAAAAATGAATACAGAACAGATAGAAAAAGAAGTAGTACAAGACTTAACGAAAGCAAAGAAGGAAATGACCAACTCCATAGATCAGGCCATTAGCGATATTGACGCTAAGCTTGATCAATTAGATGAAAATATGGACGATGCTTCAGCTGAAACTAAGGAACGCTTAGAGGCAGCCAGGAAGAGTTTGACAGGAGAAAGATCGAAGCTAGAAAAAATGGCAGAAGATGTGGCATCAGCCTCTGAAAGCACTTGGTCGGACGTAAAGGATCGTACCTCGAAGATCGTGGATGGAACGGAAGAAAGAGTGAACAAAATCACCGATGATGTCAAGTCTTTCTTCACCAAGGAATCGGCCTAATAGAGTTTAACACCTAAGCTCAATGGTTATGTTGAGTACAAATTTGAGTTTGGGTTAGGAAGGGTGGCATTTGCCGCCCTTTTCTATTGCATCTGGACAAACTTTCACTTTAAAGAATTGACAAATGAAAATTGTAGAACCGAAAATCGAAATACTATTGGATAAGTTGACTCTGTCTGCAGAGCTATATCGAAAAGCAGCAGAGAGGGTACATAATAAGATGATGCAGGAGCAGTTTGGACTTCAGGCCGAACGTAAGGCTACTTATATTGATCAACTTGCTTATCACCTCAATCTGAACCTGGAAGATCATCAAGCTGGTATGGTCGATCGCCTGAAGCTTCAACTGGAGAAGTTGGGCATAGAGATAGACCATGTCTACCTACGACAAAATGCGAAGGAAGTCCTGAGCTTTTGTTTGAATAGAGAGGAGGAGTTAATTAATGCTTACCGTGGGGTGCTGCAGAATAGCAGATTTGATAATCACGTTAAACTCACGCTAAAGAGCCAGGTGGACGATTCTATTAGATTAAAAAACGAACTTAAGGCGCTCCACGAGGAATATGATATTCAGGACGCCTAGACTGAGAGCAACTTATCCTTGCTCTCTTTTCTATCCTGAGCATCCGCTTCTTCAGGTGCGGTATTACGTGCCGGACCTGTGATAGGTTTGTAGACAAGCTCAATGTATAGGGGAAAATGATCAGATCCGATATGTGGCAAGCGAGATATACGACTTACCAGAAAATCATCGGAGTGAAACACATGATCAAGCGGCCATCTGAAAAGCCAATACTTGGCATTGTAGGTATTAAAAAAGCCGCGACCTATGCGTGGATCCAGCAGTCGGCTGATCCGTTGAAAGAGCCTCGTGCTGTGAGACCAGGCCACATCATTGAGGTCACCTGCGACGATTACCGGTAGTTTTTCATTTTTGGCTTTTTTGCCAACGATGATGACCTCAGCATCTCGCTCAGTAGACCTGTAGTTTTCAGAAGGACTCGGCGGCTTGGGATGGATGATATGCAATTTAACCTTCGTATCAGGTCCGAGCTCAACGGTAGTTTCAATAGAGGGGACTTCTTCCTCGACGAGGTAATTGATGCTGGTTTCGGTCAAGGGAAGTTTGGAAAAGAGCAACATCCCATAGGTATTGTCTAACGGAATTTTTACGGAGTGAGGATACTCCGGGTCTAGTGCTGATAATGCCGCTGACCACTTTTTTCCGGTTTCTAGCGTAATGACAATATCAGGATTCTCTTTCGAAATGAGATCAAGCAACAACTGGTAGTTGGTATTGTACATATAGACGTTCGCTTCCAGTATGGAAATGCGCTCTTCATCAAAAACTCTTTTAATGCCCTTGGCTGCTTTGGCATGGAGAGGAGTATAAGGATAAACGATGATCGCCTGGTATAGCAGGGTCACGACACCCAGAGTAGCCAAAACGATATTGATGATATCACTGAACGGGGCTACAATGAGTAATGCAACCAGGCAGATGAAAGTGAGTAGTAAGACCTGGATATGTGTGAAGTCAGAGACACGAATCCACCATTGATCTAATCTGACCATTTGAAGGCCAGTAAAGAGACAAAGAAGTAATAGAAAAATTTGAATAAAGAGCAGCATAGTCTTGTCACAAGGCAAGGTAGTACATAAGCTTTAGTTTGAATCTAATTGGCTAGGATTGATATTGGCATTGAGTAATAGTATCTTAAAATCTAATGAATACGGAAAATAAAGGGAAACTGAATGCGCTGATCGTCGATGATGAGGAGGATATTGGGGCACTGCTCGTGAGATTTCTCGGTAGAGAAGGGATAACTACAGTATATGCCGACCGTATCAAGAAGGCTGAGAAAATGATAGCGCAGGAGTTATTCGATTTCTATCTTCTTGACCTCAACTTACCTGATGGTACTGGCTTTGATCTGATCCCGTCAATCCGAGATCAGAACTCATCTGCTACCATCATCGTGATCAGTGCTTACGACGGAGTTGCCGAGATGAGTCGAGCAAGAGAATTAGAAGTTGATCGCTTTATTCGAAAACCATTTTCCAAAAAAGAAGTCTTACAAACAATAGCGGAATTAAGTTAATACATGGAGCATCTATTAATTATCGATGATGACAAGGACATTTGCCTCTTGCTCAATAAGTACTTCACCAAAAAAGGGTTTTCGGTAGATACTGCATTGAACGGTGAAGATGGTATAGGACTGCTAAAGAAGAAGAATGCCGATCTTGTGATTTGTGATTTTAAATTACCCGACTACAACGGGCTCGAAATACTACAAAAGATTAAGATCATTTCTTCATCGACCCAGGTGATTATTATTACTGGTTATTCTGATGTCAAGATTGCGGTAGATGCACTCAGGAGAGGAGCATTTGACTATGTTACCAAGCCGCTCTACCCCGATGAGATACTGCTGACAGTGCAAAGAGCCCTTAGCAGTAAAACTGATTCAGCACCCAAGTCCGACACTTCCAAGCCAAAGAAGACAAGAGCAAAAGCAGATAATGCCTATGTCGTAGGGAGTAGTCAGCAGGCACAGTTAGTTCAAAAGCACATCGACCTGATCGCACCTACTGATATGTCTGTGATCATACAGGGTGAGACAGGCACGGGCAAGGAATATGTGGCCAAGTCAATCCACCGCAATAGTAAGCGCACCGGGCAGCCATTTGTGGCTGTTGACTGTGGGGCGCTTCCGCAAGATATCGCTGGGAGTGAGCTCTTTGGGCACATCAAAGGTGCCTTCACGGGCGCCATTGCAGATAAGAAAGGATGCTTTGAACTGGCACATGGCGGAACGCTATTTTTGGATGAGATTGGCAATCTGAGCTATGACAATCAGGTTAAACTGCTCAGAGTATTACAGGAGCGTGTGGTGAAGAGATTGGGTGATGCTAAGCCGATAGAAGTAGACGTGAGAGTTATCGTTGCTACGAATGAAAACCTGAGAACGGCAGTAGAGCAGGGGGAATTCCGTGAAGATATTTATCATCGACTCAGCGAATTTACCATTGAGTTGAGTCCACTGCGCAAGCGGCAGGAGGATATCTCCATTTTCGCTCAATACTTTCTAAAGCTCGCCAATGAGCAACTTGACAAGAACATTCTGGGCTTTGAGAAGTCTGCAATGATGACCCTCAAGTCGCATTACTGGCATGGCAACCTCCGTGAACTTGGTAATGTCGTTAAGCGAGCCGTTCTGCTCTGTGGTGATGACAATATTAAGATTGAGCATCTACCTCAGGAAATTGCTATGTCTGATCACGGTGCGATATATAATGGCGGTGTGAGCGATGGTACCCCGACGACCTTAAAGGAAGTGGCTGAGCAAGCGGAGAAGAAAGCAATCATTGAAGTACTGGAACGAACCTCTGGTAACAAGACTAAGACTGCAGAGCTATTGGACGTAGATCGCAAAACCCTTTACAATAAAATGAAAGCCTACGGTATTGAGGCTTAAGTATTATCCATTGATCAGATGAAATCCAGAGAAGTACAATTTGAAGAGAGTCCGGTCTTTCTAAAAAGCATTTTGAATAGTGCATTGGACGGTATCATGTCCTTTCAAAGTGTACGCGCAGCAGATGGGGAGATTCAGGATTTTCGCTGGGTTTATGTCAATGAAATAGCGCTTAGTATGGTTGGCCTACCAGCGGAAAAACTGATCAATCAACAGTTGCTCGATATCATGCCGGAAAATAAGGAGACCGGCTTATTCGACAAGTATAAATCTGTTGTGGAAACAGGAAATTCAGTTGTACTCGAACAACACTACCCTGGCCTGGAAGAAGATAAATGGTTTAAAATATCCGCTGTGAAGCTGGAAGACGGCTTTACCGTCACCTTTCAGGACATTTCTGAATATAAGACAGCACTGGTCGAAGCAGATAGCACCGACGAGCGTTTTCGTACGCTCTTTGAAGAGTCCATGGATCCGATCTTCACTGCCAATGAGCAGTACGAACTGATGGATGCCAACAAGTCACTAAGTATTTTATTTGGCTACTCAGCCAATGAGCTCAAGAAGTTTAGTATTCGTCGATTATTTCAAAGCGAAGATGACTTCAGCTCATTTAAAGCGCTTGTCAATCAAAGTGGGGGTGTGGATGAGGTGGAATTCTCCCTCATCACTAAAGATGGTCAGGTCAAGCCTTGTTGTATCAACTGCGTTTTGTTAGAAGATGCAGCATTGGGTCACCGCATCTTCCTTGGCGTAATACGTGATATCACCAAGCGCAAGCTGGCAGAGCGCGGGATTCTGAGAGCGGAAAAGTTGGCTGTCACAGGTAAGATCGCCCGGTCCATTGCCCACGAAGTGCGAAACCCGCTTACCAATTTAACACTGGCGCTGGATCAACTGAGGGATGAGGTCCCGGAGGAGGTAGAGGATGCTGATCTCTACTTTAGCATCATTAAGCGCAACGCTGACAGGATCGGCAAGCTCATCTCGGACCTGCTTAACTCCTCCAAACCAAAATCCCTGAACAGACTCTCACAGCCGGTTAATCAGGTACTTCGTGCAGCACTTGACCTGGTCACTGATCGACTTAAGCTTCAGGATATGGAGCTTACCTTGGATCTGAGCGACGAGCCAATCGAATATCCTTTGGATACTGATCAGTTTCGTGTGGCAATGGTCAATTTATTTGTTAATGCCATTGAGGCCATGCGGCCCAACGAGGGTCACCTTACCGTACAAAGCCTGGCAGAAGAAAAGGTCATCCTGATTGTCATTCGTGATAACGGCCGGGGAATCTCTCAGGAGAATATCAACCAACTCTTTGAGCCATTCTATACAGCCAAGAAGGAAGGGACGGGTTTGGGTCTCACTACCGTTCAAAACATTATCAATAGCCATGGTGGTGAGATTGATGTTTCGAGCGAACTGGACCGAGGCACCACGTTTACCATCACGCTACCCAGGTAGACGGGGAGGTTTCTCCACACATCGAGCATTTCTTCCCCTATTTTCCTTATCAGAATAATCTAAATCCCCGCTTTAGGAGACTTTCGAGACTTGGCGCGATGTTCGTACTACTGTGGGCAACTGAATAATTAAAATCAAAAACTATGAGTAACGGAACGATCCAATTAAAAAAACCAAAGGAAGAATTGAAGAAAAGATCTTTTGCAAGACTTGGCTATTCAAAACTTGAAACGGCTGAGTTGGTGGAGTCCATGAATAGATTACTGGCCAACTTCTCAGTACATTATCAAAAGCTAAGAAACTTTCACTGGAATGTGAAGGGTGCTGACTTCTTCGACGTACATGAAAAATTCGAAGACCAATACAACTTTTCCAAAGTGGCGATTGATGATATCGCAGAACGAATCAGAGTCTTCGGACAAACTCCATTGAGTACAATGAGAGAGTATCTGGAAACTTCAGATATCAAAGAATCGGGCACAGATCTGGCAGCCATGGAGATGGTACAGGAAATACTGAAAGACTATGAAATCTTGCTTGAGCACTTGTTTAAAGTGATTGAAGTAGCAATCGATCATGGCGACAGTGGTACGGAGGACCTGGCCAAAGGCTTTGTAAAAGCAGTAGAGAAAAATCACTGGATGATGACGGCTTTTTCCTCTAAAAACTCATAAACCCAAATAGAAAATGTTCTGAAAGTCTCAGAACAACAACACACTAAAAAGATACGAATATGAAATTTGCAAGAACATTATTGACATTCATTATAGGAGCAGGTGCAGGACTAAGTGTAGGTTATCTAACCGCTCCCAGAAAAGGAAAGACAACACGTAAAAGACTAGCCAATGACTTTGAGAATAGAAGAGACGAATTAGAAGACGTAGCAGCTGATAAACTCGATGAGGCTAAGCGTATTCTCTCCAAAACCATGGACAAGCAAACCGAACAAGGTAAGGAATATGTCCAGAAGCTAAAAAACGCAATCAGCTAGTAAGTAACTTAAGATTATTTGTTGTGTTAGGAGCCTGCCGCTGCAGACCAGTGGGCAGGCTTTTTTTCTGATCAATTTATACTGAGATATGAAATTTGACTTAAATAAAGCGATGGATATCCTGATGGGAAAGTTTGAGCATTGGCTCGAAGCATTAACTGCTATGCTTCCTAATATGGCTGTCGCTATCATAGTGCTACTGGTGTTTTATGGAATTGCCCAGGCAGTTCGTATAGTTTCGGCCAAACTATTCGAGAGATTCTCTGACCGGGGAGCGATCAGCAGTTTATTTTCCAATGTATTCTACTTGATTACCCTGAGCATTGGCCTGATCATGGCGCTCAATGTGCTGCATCTTCAGCAGACGGTCACCTCGCTGCTGGCGGGTGCCGGTATCATTGGTTTGGCTATTGGTTTTGCTTTTCAGGATATCACTGCCAATTTTATATCAGGTATTCTTCTGGCCTTTAGAAAGCCCATCAGGGTAGGAGATATCATTGAGACTAAGGATTTTTTCGGCACGGTAGAGAAAATTGATCTGCGCGTGACCGTTATCCGTACATTTCAGGGATTGCACGTGATTATTCCCAATAAGGATGTATTCCAGTCTCCAGTGACCAACTTTACTAAGACGAATGATCGACGGATAGACCTTGAAATCGGAGTGTCATACGCTGAAGACCTTGACTTTGTAAAAGAAGTGGCTATTAATTCTGTCGCTAAACTTCCGTACTTGTTAGAGGACAAAGAAGTTCAGTTGGTTTACAATGAGTTCGCTGACAGCTCCATCAACTTCACTCTGATGATATGGATTCGTTATCCTGATGAGCCAGGTTATCTAACGGCGAAGAGCGATGCTATCATGGCTGTTAAGAAAGCGTTTGATGAAAATGGTATTACGATTCCATTCCCTATTCGTACCCTCGATTTTGGTATCAAAGGAGGCAAGACATTGTCAAAGATGACACTGAATACCAACGGTCAAGAAACTACCCGGAATGGTGCTGAATTATCCCGAGCTGATTAATTTGTATATTAACGTCAGTTCGATATAAGAGGGTCAATTTTAATTTAGTGGTAGCAGTATGGCAATAAGAATAATAATCTCAGCCCTATGTTTTTTTATGGTGTCATGTTTCAACACTGACCCTAACAAAGACACCTACACGGAGCAAGTGATGGGACAGAACGTAGTTTCAAAAGCAGTTCCAGATAATTACAATGTTGCAGACACGGTATACGTACCCGTCTATTCTCATATTTACAGCAGCACGAAGGATACGGAGTTCTTACTCACGGCGACTTTGAGTATCCGAAACACTAGTTTCAAGGATACCTTATTCGTGAGCACCATAGACTATTATGATACCAGAGGTGCCTTGGTTCGAAAGTATCTGGAGCAACCATTCTATCTCAATCCTATGGCCACTATAGACTATGTGGTCGATGAGCAGGATGATCTGGGAGGTAGCGGGGCTAACTTCATCGTGATCTGGTCAGCTCATAATCCTGAGATGAAGCCAGTCATACAGGCCATTATGATCTCAACCAATGGTCAGCAGGGTGTTTCATTTTCGGTGGATGGTGTTTCCATTGCACAGTGACTAATAGCATGACACATTCATGCTTCACAATGGTGACAACTCATTCCTAATCCGGAGGGATTCCTTCTTATTAAGGTTTAAAAATCTATCAACCCACCAAATCCTTAGAAAAGGTTCTGGTGGGTTGAGTTTTATCTTATTCCCTATCGGAGAACATACTCGAAGAATCCGGTGAAGAGTTCTGACGCGCCAAGATAGATACCGATACCGTAGGTAATATGCTTCACTGATAAGTGTCGGAAGGCATACGGTAACCCGCTGATATTAAGTAAGCTAAAAGCTCCGGCTGTGATGACGCCACCGATCACCATGACCGTCAGATTAGTACCTACGATGATAAGAATAACTCCTATCAGCAGGATGATAAAACTTGGGACGATTACTTGCTTTAAGTCCATATTTGATACTTTTCCACTCATGGCAAAGCCAAATATTGCAGCAAAAGCTAACAAGCAAAGTGCAATGATTGATGAATACTCTTCAGCACCAGCCACACGCAAATCAAGTGCATGAGGAAAGTACTCGACTAAAAACCCTTTTCCAATACCCAGCTCTATTCCTACGATTACAATCGATAGATAAGCCAATGTACTGACTGTTTTAGCAGGTTTTTCTACCATTTCCTGCTTACGGAGCATCACTTCATCTGAAGATACCTTTTGAAAGAAAAAGCCCGATACACCAATAAGAATACCGCCAACAACGAAGGTAAGCGTAGGTCCAAAAAATCTGACCAGCTCAACAACTACTGGCTCGAGTGCATATAGCAGTTCTGTAATGAGAAACAGAAACCCTACCACAACGGGTAATTTTTTTACAGGCGCAAAGGCCTCTATCATGGAGTTGGCAGGACTAATAAATAGGTTCATAGCTACCAGCCATAGTATGATCATAACGGGCAAAATGGGCTTAGCCGTCTCAAAACTCGCAGCACCAAGCAATGAAGCCACAACCATGAAAATCATGGCGGTAACACCTATTCCGATAGTGTACATGGTGAAGTACTTTCCCTGGCGCTGCATCAAATAATCAGCTAGCCAACCGGCTAATGGAGGAATTACTACCAAAATGATGGCCTTCGATGCGACAATAAAGTCAACCAACGCGTAGTAGTCGAATGTTTCAACCAGTACGGGAAGGTACTCGTGGTAAGCAATCCAACTGATGACTACCGCTGCATTGAGGCCCGCCAGGCTAATGATTTCAGGCCATTTAATGTTTTGTAATGCTGGTGTTTGTATGCTTGTCATAGCTATAGTTTAATTTAATAACACGCGTCGGGTTCTCTTGTTTATGACGCCATGTCTTATTTACGAAGTGAGCGTTGCAATTGGATTTACCTATCGGAAGAAATCTTAGTTTCCATAGCAAAGGAAAGTACCACTGGCTTACCAGAAATCTCCTCGAAAAGTGGTCGCAGTAAGGTTTGGGCATTATCCCGAGCTTGGTCAAGTATGCCCATGCTCAGCGCAGTATTCTTAATGTTTTGCTCAGCTTCATCGTAGAGTTGATCCATAAAAGCCGCGCGATCTTCTTTGAGTAAATAGTCGATCTGGAGATCGTAGATACGAGACTTCTCCATATCTATCTTGAAGAAACACATGGTTGGGGCTGGAAGCTTTATATAGAGCGTATCACTGATATCATTGATATCGGATCGTTTGAGCTGAGTAAGGTCAATGCAGCCCACTGCAGAACCGCTACTTATCAATACTGCTTTAGAGTCGGTTTGCGCTTTCCATTTAAAGAACTTGAAGTCCATCGCCTCAGCAACCTTTTTGATTTCAGTGACTTCCTGGAAGTTGTATTTCACCAACTCAAGGTTTCCCATCTGCTCTACTCTTGTCAGTATTGACGATTGGTAAACCTCCTTTGAGGATGCTGAGTCATCAGTGGTCAGTTTTTCTTCGACCAGCAGCCAGGAGAGTATCCCAATGAGGAGCGCCCAGGGTAAGACGAAGAGTATAGTACGGAGCAAAGATATCATCGGGTACAAAGTACGTAAAACTTAAGAAAAAGGTACGGTTTGATCCGAACCAGCCCATTGTGATAGTTAGAGGCCGAATCACGAAAAAGAAATGACAATGGTTTAAATGTTTCGATAAGTTGATTGGAGCTAATCGCTGGCAGTATGACTTATCCAGGTGAGAATGATCGCTTTTATTATGTCACCTGATTTCGGGGAGGGTTTACAGACAATAGTGTGCAACAGAGCGAAAAATTATGGCGATCCACTTTTTCCATAGAGAAGGGTTGGGTAGACCGTACCATTAAGCGTCATGTTTATAGAACGCAAATAAACCTGAGCATTATGAATTTATTTAGCCAACTGTTTCCGAAGAGTAGTATCCGAGGTTTCAAACTCTTAAAGATGGATGATCACTGGGTGGTGATGTATGATTACAGCATTGTCTATGCTGGCTCAAAGGAGCGCTGTAAGGCGTATATGGCGAGCCTTCCGGTTGCTGTTTGAGTACCTCATATAGGTGTACTACACCGCTGTTATATTTTCGCATGAATAGTCGTACGCTTGCTATTTACACCGTAGGCAACCACTAAAATCTACTTTTCCGCACTGATCATAAGTTATTTTTTTCCGCTAGGCGATCACGATAGATTGCCCGCCGATGATCAAGTATATCTTTTGCGTTTCAGCAATCTGTCTTTTTATTCCTTTCACGGTAGCAGCACAAATCGATAGTAAGAAGGAACTCTATGTTAAGAAGGCGATAGATCCTATTAAGCTCGATGGTGTGATGGACGAGGCGACCTGGATGGAAGCTAATATCGCTGACCAGTTCTATCAAAACTTTCCTTACGACAATACACCGGCACTGGCGCGTACCGAAGTACGTATATCCTATGACGAGAATTTTATCTATGCTGTTGGCAAGATGTACGATAGTATCCCGGGCAAGAACATCATCACCTCATTGAGGCGAGATTTTCAAGGCAGAGAAATTGACGGTTTCCATTTGATCTTTGACACATTTGCCGATAACAGTAATGCTTTCAATTTTGCGCTAAACCCATACGGTGTGCAGCGGGAAGGTCTGGTATCCAATGGCGGGAATGGGCGTGTTGATGTCAGCTGGGATAATAAGTGGTTCTCGGAGGTTAAAAGATATGACGGATATTGGATTGCTGAATTTGCCATACCCCTCAAAACCATCAGGTATGAAGACGGCTCAGATCACTGGCGGCTCAACTTTCTGAGGATTGATAATAAACACAACGAACTGACCAATTGGTCGCCTATTCCTCGCGGGTATTCTCCGTCTACGCTGGCATTCTCGGGCGATATGTATTTCGAAACGCCTCTCAAAAAGCCAGGTGCCAACATTGCTGTGATTCCCTATGTGGCTGGAAGTAGTATCACGGATCAGGAAAATGGTGTACCTACTGATTACTCCATCAGTGCTGGTGGCGATGCGAAAATAGCAGTGACCTCTTCGCTCAATCTTGACCTCACCTTCAACCCTGACTTCAGCCAGGTAGAAGTTGACCGACAGCAGACTAACCTGTCAAGGTTCGAGCTTTTTTTCCCTGAACGGCGGCAGTTCTTCTTAGAGAATGCCGACCTCTTCGGTGATTTTGGGGGGCGCTTTACACGTCCATTTTTCTCAAGGAGGATTGGTATTGCCAAGGACACTATTAATGATACGAACATCCAAAACAAGATCGATTTTGGTATGAGGCTGAGTGGAAAGATCAATCAAAACTGGAGGATGGGTCTGCTCAATATGCAAACTGCAGAAGTAGAGGAGGGGGGCATTCCGGCTACCAACTATGGTATGGCTGTACTACAGCGACAGATCGGTGGCAATAGCAATGTCTCGGCCTTTATGGTCAACAAACAAGCCTTGTTTTACAATCCTGATAAGGAATACAATGTCTCACCGGATCATTACAATAGAGTGGTGGGAGTCGAGACTTCATTGAGGACACCTAACGGAAAATGGAGGTCGTCTATCTTTTATCACAAATCTTTCACTGAGGAAAATTTGTCCAATGACTATTCGGCGGGTGCGAGTATCAATTTTCAGACGCCTGAGTGGAGCTTATTTAGCATGGTACGTGATATCGGAGAAAACTATGATGCTGAGGTAGGCTTTGTACCCAGAGTAGACTACAAGCGCTATGCAGGCAACTTCAGGAGATATTTCTATCCGAGATCAAAGGTGGTCA
Organism: Cyclobacteriaceae bacterium; assembly: GCA_965229505.1. Lineage (GTDB taxonomy): Bacteria > Bacteroidota > Bacteroidia > Cytophagales > Cyclobacteriaceae > UBA6059. Next base: position 555,583 of record OZ245881.1, on the reverse strand, counting down.
ATCGGCATGGACCTTTGCTGGACACAGATATCCGATGGAATGATACCTATGGCAAGACCGATCATGATGTGAATGTCATCTATGAAGTAGAATTACAGAATCAGTCAAGGTTCCGACTACAGGGTCGTTATGACTATACTTATCTGTTTGACTCCTTTGACCCTACCAATACGGATGGTGAAGAGTTAGCTGCAGATACAGATTATGAATACTATGCATTGCGCTTCGAATACTCGTCTAACAATCGTAAGCTGTTTTTCATCACCCTCAATGGGGAGATTGGAGAGTATTTTAACGGCTCCATCAAGCGGCTAAGAGGTGGGTTTAACTATCGCATCCAGCCCTATGCCATATTGTCGTTGGATTATGACATTAGCAGAATAGATCTGCCTGACCCTTACAATGATGCCGACCTGATCCTGGTAGGTCCGAGATTTGACCTGACCTTCAGTCGGTCCTTTTTCTTCACGACACTCATTCAATACAACAACCAGATTGACAACATCAACCTCAACGCCCGCTTACAGTGGCGCTTCAAGCCCGTGTCGGATTTCTTCCTGGTGTATACCGACAATTACTTTGCTGACAATCCCATGTTCATGCAAACGAAGAACCGCTCTATTGTATTTAAGATGACCTACTGGCTGAATCTATAATAGAGTACGGGAAATTTTCGACTGTCTGAAATAATTACAAATAATCGTGGGGTTGAGGTCAATATTGATCGATCTATAACCACACCATGTATGTAGATATATCCTAGTAAATCTTTGATCCGGTTTACGCCACGCGTAGTATCTTCTCCATCTTTCGACCCTTGGCCAGTTCATCCACTAGCTTATCCAAATACCTCACTTGTTTCGTGAGAGGAGTCTCAATTTCCTCAATTCTGTAACCGCAGATTACCCCTTTGATCAACCCTGCGTTGGGGTTCAAATTGGCTCTTTCAAAGAATGTTGCAAACGTAGCTTTTTCGTCAATCAGCTCTTGTAGTTTTTTGTCGTCAAAGCCAGTTAACCATGCGATCACCTTGTGCAGTTCTTCCTTTGTCCTGCCTTTACTTTCTACTTTTGTGATGTAGTGTGGATAAACGGACGCAAATGTCAATTTTGCCATTCGCTCATCGTGTTCAGGAGTAGTTGCCATTTTTATTGATTTTTAAATTCTGGAATCGATTCATTTACTTGCGCTGACTTTTCTATGCAGGCCGATCTTTTCAATAAACAATAAATTTATCGACCAAGTCTCGTCTTTACAAGTAGCGCATTGATCTGTAGTAGGTTAACTCTTATGCCGGGCACTAAATCACTATTCCAACTCCCATGATTCAGGGCCCAGGAGTATCAAGCACTGCTCAATCATTTTTCTTGAAATAGCCTTCATTGGACACGGCTGCATCACTTACGTAAATGCTTGCAGTTTTAAACCAAACCTCGGCGTAATTTCCGGTTTCATATTGATTTTGAATATCACCATCATACGTGTCGGCACCAGAGCACCAGTTCATATTTTCTTCAGGAGATTTTCCATTGGTCTGATTGTACGCGCCTAACTTAAAGAATAAGCCCTCATCTGCGTAAGCATTTTCACGCTCCACTCCATCCTGACCAATTGGCACAAAAAGCCTTTTCGTTTGCTGTGGGATATCAGCCGGTGTTGTGTATTCTGATTCAATTAAGTTCTTGGTAAATGTTTTGGTTTCATGCCCTTCGCTGGTAAAGGTGAGGTACATCATTCCTTCTTTAACATCGATTTCATAGCTGAACTCCTCCCCAAGCTCAATACCCTCTTCAGGCTCTTTGGGGTAGCTGTTTTCTTCCGTACCAACATCAGAAAAGTCATTTCCCCAGACGGCAGTTGAATAATCCCACCTACCGGAATTGTCATCACTGGCTGTATTTATTTCATAATGCCAAAAAACAGATCCTTTGGTATGACCGGGAAACTTCTTGTAGAATATTTTGAGGGGTTCGTTTTCATGCCCATCTGCACTATGGATCTGACCCACAACTACCGAATGTGTCGAAGCTACGCGAGCATCACCCGTAGCTGACACGTTCATCACTTTGAGTGTAGCTGTCAATTTAGCATCCGTCATAGGAGACCATTTTTTCAACTGTGCCAATTCTGATCTTGTATTGTTTGAAGTGCCATGGGTATCTCCAGCATTGGGAGCTTTATAAACTACCCAATCCCCACCCTCATCATTGGCAGTATAGAAGAAATCCTCATGCTCATAGTTGTTTGCCTGACCAGCATTAGAACCATCACCTAGTATCAAATTCCAATGTTGGAAAAATGGAATAATGTCACTTGGGTAGGTGGTTTTTGGCTCTTCTTTTTTACTAGATTCTTTGGTGGCATTGGAGCAGCTATTAAGCATTAATAAAAGAACGGGAACCAATAGCGGTGACAGAGGTATGATATGCTTTAAGTTCATTTGGGTTTGACTTATTTTAAATGCTTCTAATTCACAAGCCGACAGTGAATGGCACCCCAGCTGTGCAATACTAAGCTAGTGAAGTCTGCCGCGCCTGGCAAGGGGGTGCTTCCAAAGTTTGTAGACGGCAGTGCGCCTGCCTGCCGGCATAGGCAGGTTCTGAAAAGAAAAACTCTCGCAAGCGGATGCCTCAAAAGAGTACAAAATTTCCTCGGTGGCAGACGAAACGGTCAAGTTCAGGTGCAGTATGTATAAAGCACCAAGTACAAGCCTTCATACATAATGTTATGTGGATTTATTTCAGTCGATTCTTCAAGTCCATTCTTTCATGCAATATTCTGGTTATCTCAACTAGTTCTTGGGAAATTACCCGATAGAATACGATATGTCGGTTCACCTTAAACCCAGATAAATTCTTCTTTATCCCTTCGTAATTACGTCGTTGAACATTGTTGGTAGTTATAGCTTCAAAAGCATTTACAAGCTGTTCGTGGTAGGAATCTGCCTGTCGTTCAGACCAGTTATCAAAGGTGTAGTTCCAAATGTCCGATAAGTCTTGAACAGCAAGGTTGGTTAGTTTATACTGACCCATTAGATCTAGCAGACTTCAATTGTTTCAAATGAATTGATGGGTTGAAGTCTTCAGCAATTCCACTGTCAATTCCTTCCTGAATGGCTTTCTTCAGCGAAAGAACCTTATTCTCTTCTTCTTCTAGTAGTCTTAGTCCAGCTCGGATTACCTCGCTAGCGTTTTTAAATCTTCCTTCCGAGACGCTGTGTTGAACAAAATTATCAAAGTAGTTCCCGAGCGATATGGATGTGTTCTTGCTCATACCTCAAAAGTACCAAAAATTGGTAAAATTTCAAGTTGCAGCAATTCCACATAACGCCAAGCTAGCAGGAGTGCGCCCCGAGCTTGGCAAGTTCAGATAAAACTAATGAATCTGCCGGTGCTTCCAAATTATCAGAGTTGCACTGCGTTCAGAAAGATTAAAAAAATCCTGTGAGCTGTGGCCAGTATAAAGCACCTACCTTGCCCAGCGGCTGATTCATGGTGAAGTTCGCACTGAAGTCTGTCAAGTGGCAGTTGGCGCGTTTATGCTAGCGATTGTTCACATCCGTTTTAATTGTTCCCGTAGTTCGTCAGGGTCTTGTTTATTAGCCCAGACAAGAGTTAGACTTATGTAATCAGATTTGAGTTCATAATAGAGTGTTACCAAGGGATGAATCAAGAGTTGGCGAAACTCTGTCTGTTCGTATGTTGGTCCAATTTTCGGATTCTTTTTTAGTTGTTCAATTCGTTCGTCAAGCCGATCGAGAAAGTTATCCGCAACATCCTCGTTCCAATGTTCTTCAATGAAGATAGTTGCTTTGTCTAGTGATTTGAGTCCTAGAGGTGTCCAAACTGTTTTCATTTACGACCTAGTAGTTCACGAGCACTTGTGTGTTCGATGCAATCTTCTAGTTTGGCAGAACTGGATTCATGGAGGAGTTCTAGAATTGTGTCAGGAATCTCAGAATTTGGGTTTTTCCGAAAATTCTCAATACGATTAATGACGTCTTCACTTTGAATTGAGGTTATCCAAGTAATTAGCTCCAATTTACGTTGTTCAATCGTCATCTTGTAAAGATACGAAATTTGCTAAATGCAGTTAATAATGGATATAACGACCAGCTAAAATGAGTATGCGCCCAAGTTTCTAGCAGCACAGAGATTTCTGTTCTGCATTGTCTTACCATATTGCTCAGTTCGCATATTTATTTTTAGCATTTGTTACCAGCTTTTTATTTGCTCTTTGATAAGTAAGCATACGTTCCGCCCTCTTTTTTTAATACATAATTATTCCAAAAAGCAGGATCATTCAAGTTATCTACTGAAAAGTTCCAGTCCGTTAAAGAGCCAATTTGGTCTACAACTTCGCTACCATAGAAAGTTGTAGGTACTTCGGAAGGCTCAAAATAAGTCCACTCATACACTTCTTGAGAATCCTTTAGTGAGACGAAGTAATGAACTGTCTTGATGTCATCCTTATTTGTTATCAATACAGGGTTGAGAGCTATATTTCTATCAGTTGGACAAATTATTGAATGTGGTGAAATCTTGGTGTATCTATCTGAGTTTGTGTTTTTCAGGTTATCAAAATACTCACCAAAAACCTCCTTTTTCATGTAGTCCTCAAATTCATCATTTAATTGATTGTTCTTTTTACGAAGAACTTTAGCTACAATTTCATACAAACCGAGATAATCTCGATTATTGATTTCCTGTGTCATCCACATCCCATCTCCATATTTATCCCAATCAGGATCATTTTTTAAGTCTTTCACCTTTTCAAATAGAGATGTTTGCCAGAAATCAGGATTGATTTCAGCAGTCTCATCTTGAAAGAAATTCCATTTCTGGAGATTATTAAAGTATTCCTTCTTTCCCTGGTCGAATGACTCAGGTTGGAAATATGTGACGTTGGACTTTTCATAAAACCAATTATTCTCATGTTTTACTGCTTTAACCAAATAGGCATAGGTTTGAGGAATTTCATCAAGAAATCCTTCATCTTTTATATCCTTCTTAGAAATGACTTGGACATTCTGATCTTTCTTGTTCTCAGTTAATTGCTTGAAATTTTGAGAGGATACTTGCTTGATGAAAAAAGCTACAAACTTTGACTGGTTTTCATCAGTAATTGTTTGAAAGCAATCTGATAGGTTAATTGTGCTGTCTGATTTAGGAATCGCCTCATATAAAATTTCACCATTGACTTCACCTGTTAGATAATTCTCTAACAATTTGTTGAACCGATCATAACTCAATTGCTTTTCCCTTTTCAGTGTTGGGCTATTGGTTGCCACAACACGAATAACGTCATCAAGAGCCTGAGATAAAGCATTGTTAATTGTACAATTCAAGGTACTGTCTTGGCAAGCGAATTCGAATCCTGGGTTGCGCCAATCGCCAATGTAGCTACTCTCTAAAATTGTGGTTTCAGTCGAACGATCAAAAAGCTGGACAGAAATTTTTGCATGAGGAATTGATTTATGCTTGTATATCTCAATTGACGGGAAATACAAGATATATTGAAGTCCTTCGTTGTTAACAACCTTCTTTAAACTAGCCACTGTATTGTCGCTTTTTTGGTCAGATAGCATTATCAGTAGGTCAGGAAAGCGTTCGAAAAATCTGTAAGCCAGATATTGTTCAGAGATAGAACTTACTTGACCGAAAAAATTCATGCCTTTTGAATATTCTATCTCACTCCTGATCATTTTTTGAAGATTTAATGGCTGCTGTAAAAATTCATCTGAGGTGAGATAAGTATTTATTTGATCTTCATTGGCTGCTGAACTATTGAGTTTTTTATTTATGGCTTCTACTTCTTTCCTTAAGCTCTTCTCAACCTTAGTTTCATTAGGTGTCAATATGAGGATTTGAGGTTCATAAGTTTGACCGATAGCTAGTTGGCATAAGGTTAATAGGAGTATAAGTAATCCGTTCTTCTTCATTTGTCGAGGTGCAGTAATTGCTGGTAACGACAAAGGTAAATATAGTGATCCTGTTAAGTAACGCAAGAGGGGGTTCTCTCACGCCCTGATTTAGCCAACCCCCGGTCGGGATTATTTGATTTAACGGATGTTAGGTTCAGGCCTTGGTGGAGACTCGGATTCATCGAGAGTGGTTTGTTGAGTAGCGTAAGAATCCAGCAGCGTGTAGCCAGGCAGGCCGTCGTTGATGGTGTTGTAAACCAGTGCAGTTCGAGTTCGGTATGTGCTGCTACCTTAGGGTAGCACATGTAGCCAGGAAAGAAAATCAACCCAATGGAATATCAGGTCAGTTAGCCCGGCCCACTTGACAAAGTGGCTCAAAAAGGCTAACTTCTCTCAAGTTTTTAAACGCAGTATCACTCGTTTTGAAAGTAAAGCTTTCCACGGTATCACCGCTAAAACTTGGCAGTACAGCCCCCAGGCTGTAATCCTTTTATTCCACCATACCCTGGCAGAACTATCAGCCATCAATGGAACTTAACGTCCATGTATGAGGCGTGTGCTCTCACTTAGTGGACAGCACTAAAGTAGTGAAGTCTGCCGGTGCTTCCAAAGTTTGTAGAAAGCAGTGCGTTCTGAAGTGAGAAAATCCCGCAAACTGAAGTTTCAAAACAGCACAAAACTCTCTCGGCGGCAGACGAAACGGGCAAGTCCCGATCCAGTTAATAGAAAGCATGCAAGCACATGCCTTATACATATTGTTGGCCTCTGTTTTTTAGATTTCTTCTACTTTCTTGGCTGTCAGTTCGAGGAAGTTCTTGATGAGTTCCGAGTCTGTGTACGGTCTATAGTTGTCTTGCGCTATGCGTTCAATGTCAGCTATTTCAGATTTGTAGTCGTCAGAGAAGTAAAGTTCATACGCAGCAAAGTTCGAATACTGTTCAAAAAGCTCGTTAGACTTAATTGTTCTGGCAAATTCTGTTGGATACTTCTTCAAAAATTCGATAATGGGTGTTCCCATAGCTTCCGAAAGTGCACCGTCAGATTGCTTCAAGATCTTATTAAAGACTGGGAGATAATACTTTCTGGCGTTCTTGTTGGGGGATGTTAAGCTGTCTAGAATCCTAAATGTTATGAAGTTGTCAGAAGGTTGGAGTTCATCGTTCATGAACCGTTCTGCAATAGTTCGTGAGTCAATGTCAGCTAGATAGTAGTAGTGATGTTCAATTCTCAGCGTGTCAGTCGGTTGACCAAAAACTTGAAGTGTTGAGATGAGAGTTAAGAAGAGTAGAAGGTTTTTCATCGTGCAGTCAATGGAGGCCAACGATCAGCTATCGGTTGTATGCCCATAGCTTATTAAAGCGCACAATCTAGTGAAATCTGCCGAAGCTCACAACGGTTCAAAGAGGTACTGCGATATGAAAATCAAAAACTCCTGCGAGCTGAACTCAGAAGAAAGCACTACACTTTCACAGTGGCTGATTCATGGTGATGTTTGCAATGAAGCCTGCAAAGTGGCAGTTGGCGCATTCGTGCTAGCGCTTGTTACCACACGTCTATTCGACCGTTTGAAAATCTTGATTTATGAATCGATACCCGTAGTATTCGTTAGATCTGTAGTTTGGGTTGGAGTTAAAATCAATGAAAGGTTCGCTACAATGGGGGCATCTGAATGAGTTGAGATACCGATAGGTTCCGTTTCCAGTTGTTGGATTCGGTAATTGTTCCTCTATCTCTTTCAGTTGTTGTTCGCTTATCGTCTCTTGGAGTTGAGTTGGCAAGTTCGGAATCTGTGAATATTTGATGACAAGGGTTTGTTTGCTGTCACTTGAATAGAAATACTGAGATTCTGAAAATCCAGCGTGCAAGTGTTGCAAAGTGAAGCTTTTGTTGCAGTGGTCGCATACGCAAACGGTTCGAACTCCTGAGGGTGTTACTGTTCCTGAAAAGTGTAAGCCTCTTGCGAAAAGTCCTTGACCTTTTAGTTTATGGTTTTCCTGTTCGTTCGAGTTCAAAAAGAATGGCTGAAATCTAATAGCTTCATAATCTTCAGATTTCCAATCAGGGTGTTCGTTGGGGCTCTTAGAAATGATTCCATCAATCATGACCGCTTCATTATCAAGTATTCGGATTGAGCTATGCAAAAATTGACCTGTTAGGTCGGGGTTAGCCGACAAAGTTTCTATGTTGAATGTTCGCAAAAGTTGCTTGTTCTCAAATATTCTGATAGTTGGTTGGCTATTTTCAAAATGAAAAACGTGTTCTTTTTCAGTTGCTGAGTTCAGAAGTCCAGAGTTGATGTGAATATCAGTTCCTGTTATCTTGATTTTTCGTTTTAGCATTCTCTTTTCGAGTTGCGATTATGTGTGGTAACGATCAGCTAAAATCCGTAGGCTGGACATCTGTAAATATCGGGAAAGTATCTTATCTCACAAACCTCTGCAAGTACCTCAGTAAGCCTATGGATTTTTAGCATCTGTTAGGTTTTCGTGCATTTCTCCGTCCAGTTTCTGCGTTCCTGTTAGTTCGTGCGTACGGTGCGGTGGGAGCAGCCATACTCTTTGGCAGGTTTTGGTTTGTGGGTTGGTTGTGCGACCTGGCAATGTGTATGGGTGTAGGGTTCTGGCCTTACTCAGTTGTCAGACGACCTTTTCCTGAATCTTTTGCAAAATTTCAGAATACCTTCTAAGATTAGTTCGAATCTCTATGCACTTCTCTTGATTTATTTTTATCGGCTGCTCACCGTCCTTCCTTGATAAAACTAAGTATTCAATTCCGTCAATAACATCACTCTTTGCATGAGCCATATCGTTTCGTGTTTGGAGCACATCTTTTTCGTAGTTCTGGTGAAAATTCTTGAATAAAGGGTTACCTTTTATTAATCCAGATTTCTTTATGTATTCATTCAATGTTCGTGATTTCTTACTCGCATCAAACAAAATACGATGCTTGATCAATTGATTGTGTGAAAGCCCCTCAATCTTTTCCAGAAGTTCCAGTCGCTGGTCATTGTTTTCTTTTATTTTCATGACCATGTAAGTTCTTAGAGCTTCGGTTTGATCATTCTCATTCGACATAATTTCTATCAAAATATCTTCGATTAATACATCGAGTTCGCTAGTTTCTGCCATTACTAATCCTCTCATGTTGTCCAATTCCTGAAGCTTTGAAATGGTCAGTGAGATGAGGTGTTTTACTCTCTCTTTAAATAATCTATTTCCTTCATCTCCTACAAGACTTAGAAACGATACCCGATCTCTGTAAAGTTCTTTTGCTACAGACTCAAATTCAGGTTGAGCGGAATAAAAGAAGATTTCAGTAAATATCTCACCATCACGAATTTTTCGAATCAGGGAATCACCCTGTTCTCCACCAGTTAAATTCAAATCTGATAAAATCAGATCAAATTTGCTATCAGCAGTTATGTGTCCTAATGCGCTTTCAGCGGTTTCAAACTTTATGATTTCAGGGTCAAAACCATAGTTACGAAGGAATATTTCAAACTCTTCATCAACTGCCAAATCAATGAAGGTTTCGATATTATCATCAACCCAAAGAATTCTATATTTTAACCCATTCATCTTTTGAACTTTATTATAAATTCTACTCCGTTTTTCAATTTGTTATTTACTGCAATACTGCCTCCCATTTTTTCAATGACATCTTTGGTGTGGTAAAGACCCAATCCAGAACCATTAGTTGTGGTAAAACGAAAATCAAAAATTTTAGGGAGGTTTTTATCTGAAATACCAATCCCATCATCAAGAATATGAAGTATTGGGCTATTATCTTCTTCTTCCCAGCGTAGATGAACTTTTTTGGCTTTTGCTTTGAATGAGTTATTCAACAGATTGTCCAAAATAATAATGATTTCAATTGGTTTAAAAGATAGCTCGAAGACTAGGTCTTTTGATTTTGTACATGTGATTTCCAGATTCTGATTATTCACCGTCAGGTGCTTATATTCACGATAGACATTTATGACATATTCATTTACAAAATTTACTAAGTCAGCTTTTATCTTATTGGTTGTTGTATCGAAATTTGCTTTGGTAACAAATCTGGAAAGGGTGATTATCTTCTTATTCTCAAAGGCAATTTTATTGACTATATCTAAGAGTTTTTCTTTAGAAGCATCACTATTAATTGCGTTGACGAGGTTATCTAAGAAACTTGTAATATGTTGAGCAGAATGCCTGTAAATATGATGCTGAACACTAAGCAACTCTTTATTTTCGGTAGTAACAACAGCTCTTGCAAACAATGTTTCACTTGTTTGCTCCTCTAATTCCTGTTTCAGTTTTTTACCCAACTGATCTTTATCCACCAATTCTCGAGTAGCAGATTCAAGTGCTTTAGATTGTTGATGAATCCGTTCTTCAAGTTCCTTTGCATCCTTAAGAAGTTTTTCATCATTGGAGTCTGTCGCTAAACGCTTAAAGTTTGATAATAACTTCTTGGCACTTTTTTCTTCCTTTTGATCTAGTATGTCAATGATGTCTTTATTGTATTCGACATTTACAAGAGTTTTGTCATCATAGATGTTAGAAATGAGTTTTATTAGGCTTTCCTTGCCATCCTTACTATCCCTAATTTCATAGTTTTCATCATTGATTCCCCACTGTGTTATATCAACCACATATTTTTCTAATCGCTTGAGAGTAGTTAATAGAAGGCTGTCTGCAAATGGGCTTGCATCGACAAGTTGATAGTAGGCTTTAGTCTTTACCATTCCAGCATCTCTGCTTGTTGCTTCCCTTAATTCGGGATATTCACCTTGTATGTCAACTTGGCCTATTAAGTTTCTAAGACCAATAAAACGATTAAAACCCTGAACTGCCCTGTTATCTATTCCCAAAGAATCGTCACCGCGTTCACCATAAGGGTAGATTCGAAACCCATTTTTATAGACGAAAATACTTCCATACTCCACCGGCCGAATCCCCATTCTTCTGGAAAAAATAGATTTTGCACTTTGATTTAAAAAATACAACGTAATTGAAACGTCTTTGAGAAGTCCGAATTTGTTGTCTTCTATAATTTCATAAATAAAGAGATCTCTGTCGATCAGTTTTGTGGTAATGAGCTTACCATCTTTGGAGACTAGCGAAGTAATTTTGGTCGTACGAATATCAAGCTCATCAAATATGAAATTCTTGATCTCACCATTTACCGTGTTATAATAGAAATACCCCTCACTTTCTCCCTTTGCCTTACCTTTTTCGATTTCATCCTGATCGTTTCCTTCCTCATCTGGAACCTCTAGAAAAATCTTAAATTTTGTTTCCTTAATCGATTGATTTAAATCCGGCCTGACAAGTTTTGATAATTTGTCTTTCAATTTTTTCAGACTTTCCCTATCCCATTCTCCAGAATAGATACCGGAAATTTCTAAAACTGTTCCATGGCTAATTTTATATGAGGTAGACTTAAGAACTGTATGTTCGACTGGAATAGTGATAAACTCTTTTTTTTGATCTTCTTCAAATTTTTTCCAATCGACCTCAAGTTTTTCAATCTTAGCATTGGGAGCATCCTTAATTGTTAAAAGGTTCAAATATCTACCTAACCTATCACAAGAAAAACGTCCCACACCTTTGGCTCCTGCATAATATCTTTCAGGCTTTAGTTTATCTCTGTAATCATCTTCCGTATTATCTTCTGTTCCATCTCTTTTGGCCGAATAAGCAACAAATAACCATTTATTCAATAAGTCATCATGGTCCATTCCCTTACCATTATCTTGGATAATGATTTTGGCCTCTTTAGAATAGATGTTCTCTAATCTAATTTTTACTTCGGTGGCCTTTGCATCAAATGAATTTTTAACGAGCTCGAAAACAGCAACAAAATTGTCTGTTATCAATTCACTTCCGATTAGGCTTTTTAACCCAGAGCTTATTTTGAAATATTCAGACTTCATTTATTAATCAGTCTATTAAGGATAATTCCACTTTGCTCTCCAAACAATGGTGGGATTGCGTTTCCAATTTGTGAGTATCTAGGAACTTCCTGTGTCCTTACTTTCCCTCCTGTAGTGTACTTACCTTTGAATTCATACCAGTCTTTAAAAGATTGAATTCTTGCGTATTCACGAACTGTGAATATTCTGGGCTCAGAATAATGAAGATAATCATCAGGAAGAGTTGTAATCGTAGCTGCGGGAGTGTTTCTATCGAGTGGTATTATTGTATGCTTTTTTATTCCATACTCTTTTTTTAATTCATCTCTCAAGGTCTTATTCTTCTGTGCATTTTCAAGAATGTGCTCAAACCTTTCTTGGGTGGTTTTCTTGTGGTTTGGAAATCTATGACTATCAGGAATTTCGTTTGTGTTTTGACTTCTCAAGTAATTTTGATAGCCTGATTGGATATTCCCATAGATTCCCGCCTTAAAGCCGTTTGTGTCCGGAGAATCAACTTGTCCATGAGAATACAAAAGATCAGAGATCGCGTCCTCAAGAGAAGTTGTTAATGACATTCCTTTTGAAATTAGGAAGGCTTCTCTGTTATTCCTTAGCTGTTCGAAAAACGCTTCTGGTTCAACAGATTCGGCAACATCTTTTCTTATTCCTACGAGAATGAACCTAGTTCTTTTTTGTGGGACACCAAAGTCAGAAAAATTCACCAGTTGACCGAATACCCTATAGCCAACACAATCTTTGACTTTCCTTTCAAGAGCCTCAGTTACATATTTGGAGTAAACTCGTCCTTTGACCTTATTTCTATCGAATTTCTGAGTAAAGCCTTTAACATTCTCAAAGAATATTACTTTGGGTTGAACTGCTCGAATGAATTTTATATAGCTATCAATCAGCTTATTTCGATCATCTTGCTCATATCGCTTGCCGGCAGAAGAAAATCCCTGACAGGGTGGGCCTCCAACGACTAAATCAACATTGTTTCGTAATTCCTTTAAGTTGTTAGGGTAGAATTTTAAGACGTCATTTATATCATGATTAGTTTGAGGTAGCCAATCTGGCCAATCAAAATGATGTTTTTTTTGAATCAGATTATGTTCAAGAGTAGAAAAGGCATCTTTATTTTTCTCTATTGCAAATAAGCCGTTCCAACCCGCAAGGTGAAGACCCAAAGACAAGCCACCGCATCCTGCAAAGAGGTCGATATATGTATTCTTAATCATGCTAGCAGTTTGACTTCTTTATACACTTCTTTTAAAATTTCATTAGGTTCTACATCAATAGCCAGGGCAATTAGATAGAGCTCCTTCGCTTTGAGATGAGTTGTGGGATTGTTAGTGAGTTCACTCATCCGTGATCGACTTATACCTGTTCTATTCGCTACAGAGGCTTTACTAATGGACTTCTTTTCTAAATATTCGCCTAATTGAGTCATTCCAATTTCGATATTTCATTGCAATGTACGAAAATTCATTCGTTAGTTTAGAAATTCTAAATTATTACTCAGAATCTTGGAGCGAGGGCAATATTTTAGCTCTTTTGGTTTTTTAGGGTTGGAGTTGCGGAGGCAAAAACCAAATGTGCTAAAATGTGCGGTTGGTCTACGTCACGGCATGAAACCTAACGATCAGCTAAGCACAGTCGGCTTAGCCTTTCAAATATCTCAAATGTATCTGATCCAGATGCCCTTTGCAAATAACCAAGTAAGCCGATTGGGCTTAGCGCCTGTTATGGGCTTTTCATTTGATGTGCTTGCAGTTAATGGCTTTCACTTGGATGTTGGATTTCTTCAGCCATTCAGGTTCAGATATTTGGTTCTGGGTATCAAATTCAAGTTCTTCAACGTTGGGAAGTATCCTCAGGGGAGCTAAATGTTCAGTGGTAAGTTGACGAACACGAGTAAATGAAATTTTCCGTAAATGAGTAAGTAAGTTCAAAGATTTGTAGTCAACGGCACTTCCAAGGATAAAATTCAATTCGGATAATTGATCTAAGTCTTTCAGGAATTCAAACTTCTTGACAGTCATCCTTGAAAATGTCAACTTTTGGAGTTCCTTCAGTGCTTGGGTCGACTCAATATGCTTGATCTTATCAAAAAGAAAAAGCTCTTTCAGTTTGGGTTGTTTTGCAATGGATTTGATGGAAATTCCATTTCCCCCGATGGCTAGACGTTCAAGGTCTAAATGTTCGTTGATTTCTTCGAGTAAATCATTTTTTCCTAGATCGACTGATAGACTTTTTAGGTTCGGAAATTTTGAAAGAAGTTTCAAGTCAGTTGTTGGGCCGTTATCAGATAATGTGATTCTTAGGGTTTCTTTTGATGATGTAATCAGCCGTTCGTTGATTAAAGCAGTTGTGTAATCTGACATTTCAAATGACCTGGCGAACTGTACTTGATTGAAACGTTCCGCTCTTAGTATCAAGTCACAATCTCCATCTGTTAGATTGGAGTAAATGTTTAGAACGCCTCCAATTGTCAAGATGAAATTGTCAGAATACGCTGTTGTGGTTGCCTTAATCGCAGGACTTCCGTTAATAATTTCTTGAGTTGTTGATTCCATCTAGGTGATTGCCCATAACGCCTAGCTATGCGCCGTGTGTCCGACACTAGCTAGATCACCATAAAGGTAGCGCAACTGCCCAACACCAATGAAGTATCCATAATGCACTGCGTTCAGAAAGTCTTCAGCCCGAAAGAAAGAAGGTGGGGCGGGAGATGAAGGTTCAGAATGGGCGGTGTAGCGGGCGAGTCCCGAAGCAGTTTCAAAGGGCACCATGACACATGGCGCATGAGCGACTGTTAGAATCCGTTTTCGTTGAGCCAGATGATCACCTCAATTGTTGAGAAGATTAGCCCTATTATTAGGATGTTCCGCCCGTTGCGCCGGTCAGATTCTACATATCCATAAGTTCGTTCGCCGTTCGGGAGTGTCTTCTTGAAAGTTAGCAAGTGCCACCCGATAAAGATTCCTAGCAATCCGCCGAGAAAGGCAAAAATGTATCCGGCATAAATCCAGTTCTTCTGGCTCTTTTCAGGTTCGGAAAGTTCTTCAATTCTTTTCTTTCTAAGAGTTTCAAGGAATTCTGGGTCAATTGATTTCCCACGGCTTTCAAGAATTCGTTGGGATAAGTTGTAGTCAATCGAACTCCACTCATCCGGTTTCATCAAAATCTCAAGAAGTTCCTCGTTCGAAAACTCAAGTAGGTAATAGCCCTGTGGTATGTCGTCAGTTGTAAGTTCCTGTTCTCGTTTCAAAAGGAGTTCCTCAGTTCGCTCGAAATCCTCGGGTTTGAGTTTGATGTGTACCTCCTGATCGTGGTTGTTGTTCGCAAATGTTACGTCAAATCCAGGTGAAGCATCTTCAATGGCATACGAGATGTTCTGGGCCTTCAGAAGTTCGATAAGTTGATTAGCATCCTCTGCGTTGCTAAATCTTTTAAAAGTTAGGTAGTTCTCTGCCATGAAGTACGATGGATTCTAACAATAACGTAACGCGCACTGTGCGCGTTATCTGCCTTTCAAATATACCTATCTACACCATTAAATCTAATGGGCTCTTGATCTCTTCCAGTTTTTTGGTGGACACATGCGTATAAATTTCGGTAGTTTTTGGGTTGGTATGACCCAGCAGCATTTGTATATACCTGAGGTTAGTGCCATTTTCCAATAAGTGAGTAGCGAAACTGTGCCTGAGCGTATGTGTATGGACTTCTTTGCAAATACCTGCTTTTTTCACCGCCCTGGCGAGGATTTTTCTCACGCTACTAGCCGAATAAGGTTTATTATTTGGTCCTTCAAATAAGTATTTTTTCGGCTTATAATCACCGTAGTATGCTCTTAACAGCTGTAGTAACAGCGGTGATAGGACTGTAATTCTATCTTTTACCCCTTTGCCCTCCCGCACCCAGATACGCATGCTGGCCGAGTCAATATCGCCAATTTTTAAACTGATCAGCTCTCCGACCCTCAATCCTGATGAGTAGAGCGTGGTGAGTATAGCTTTATGCTTTAAGTTTTGCGTACACTTTAAGATCTTTTGTACCTCGGAGAGGCTCAGTACCTGAGGCAGACGATGGATCTTCTTTGGCCGGTCGATTTCAAAGAACTGACGATCATGACCGAGCACCTGCTCCAGGTAGAACTTTATAGCATTGACACTTTGATTCTGGTAGGAGCGAGACACCTTTTTCACTTTTACCAAATGGTTCTGATACTGAAGAATGTCCCATTTGGTGATTTGATGAAGCGGTTTTGGGTACATCTGTTTCAGAAATTCCCGAAACATGAAATGGTAGCTATGGTGAGTGGAAGTGCTGTAGCGCAGGACAGTCAGTTTGGCTGACATCACGGTCAGCGCAGCTTGGTAATCCTTGGTGACCGGCAGCAGTGGTTTCATTGGGTAATGAAATAGTATTTGAGTCAGAAAAGCGTTTTTCTAAACGTATACTTACGTAAATAAACGTATATTAAACGTTTATGGAACCTTTACGAACCGCCACTGAATGCCTCAACTGCCACAAAAAATTGACCGGTAGGAGAGACAAAAAGTTTTGTGATAACCAGTGCAAAGCCGAATATCACAATAGGAATCAGTCTTATGGGGAGATGTATATCTCAAGTGCCCAGAGTATCACCCGGCACAACCGAAGAATATTGAAGACGCTATGTCCGGATGGTAAGGCTACAGTCAGAAAGGAAGTACTTGATACTATGGGCTATGACTACAGGTATTTTTCGGGGCTCTACAAGTCGCCCAAAGGACTACTTTACTATTTGGTATATGATTATGCTTTCTCTCCGATCCACGAGCGAAAAATAGAAAAGGCACTTATCGTACAGCGTCAGGATTACATGGACCTGATCAGCTTTAAGGTTTGGAAAAAGCCTTCTTAGACACTTCGGTGATTTCAGAGTTAATGGAGGAGCACTTATATTATAACGTTGTGGGGAATAGTGCGAAGCACGAACTGGCAACTGACTTGGGAAGTCATATATTTGTGATGTGAAAAAAATGTACATCATAGCTGGGCCGAACGGAGCGGGTAAAACGACCTTATCATATACAATTCTTCCTGAAATATTTGACTGTGACGAATTTGTGAACGCGGATGAAATTGCCAAAGGCATATCTCCATTGAATCCTGAAAAAGCTGGAATCAGAGCTGGAAGATTGATGTTACAGCGAATTAAAGAACTCTTAAATCAAGGAGAATCATTCGCCTTTGAGACAACACTAGCAACAAAGTCATATCAAGGATTAATAAGAAAAGCTGAGAAACAAGGATATGATATAACTTTACTTTTTCTGTCGCTTGATTCTGTTGAACTAGCAATTTACAGAGTACAAACCAGGGTTAAGGAAGGTGGACATGACATTCCCATTGAAACTATTGAACGGAGGTACTCAAGTGGCTTAGTGAACTTTTTCAAGATTTATGGCTCAATTGTTAGTAGATGGATTTTAGTAGACAATTCAACTGAAAAATTCGAATTTGTTGCTGAGGGCTTTGGCAGTGAAGTTATTATCAGAAGTGAAGGCAAGTGGTCTGACTTAAACGAAAAATACAATGGACAATAAGGAACTACAAGAACTTGAAGAAAAGGTAAGTCTGGGGCTTAAGGAGGCATACCGAAAAATGGTAGAATTTAAAAAGAAGAATGACAGCCCTTTGATTGTTTCACGAGACGGAAAGGTAATAGCTATTCCACCTGATGAAATACTACCCACAACAAGCGCTAAAAATGAAAATGTGAACTAAGCGCCTGAAACGGTATCTACTAAACCGAAACTTAATCTTGTCTAGCAACTGGAGCACATACTCATTTTAGCTAAACGGTAGGTTTCACCCATGCTGATACTTGCTATGATCTGACCCTTGTCAGCATCGCCGCATGGCATGCCACCAATCCGGCGGTCTCCGTGCGCAGTGTACCCGCTCCCAGGCTGACGGACTGGAAGCCTGCAGCCGTAGCGGCTATTACTTCCTTATCAGAAAAGTCGCCTTCCGGCCCGACCAGGATGACGATCTCATTTGCGGTAGCATCGATAGACCTGAGCAGGTGGGGAAGCCCGGGGGCCACTACCGCAATGTGCTTACTTACCTTTTCCGGTAGGGAGGCAATAAAACCCTCAAAAGAGATCAACTCGCTGACCTGCATCTGGTACAGGTTGCCGGACTGCTTGAGCGCAGAGATGGTCTTGCGCTCCAGACGATCAGGCTTGAGTACCTTGCGCTCAGAGTGCTGACATTGGATAAAAGTAATCTTAGGAATACCCAGTTCGCAGAGCTTCTCGACCATCCATTCGATCCTGTCCAGGTTTTTGGTCGGCGCTATGGCCAGATGTATGACCGGTGGCTTAAGGTCTTGCTTTTCGATGAGCCTGGCCTGATGCACGATGCATTTTTTGGGATGCGCATCGGAGATGGTCGCTTCATACTTTTCACCCTTGCCATTGACCAGGTGGATGAGGTCACCGGCGGTGTGACGCAGTGTCCTGACGCAGTGGGCCGACTCCTCAGGGCTGAGCTGGCATGGGCCATCGCTGATTTGCGGGGTGTAAAAGACGTGCGTACTCACGCGGCTAAAATGGGTAACCGATGGCGAGATTCCAAATGAGGTTTTCTTTCCGCCACGCTTTGCGACCAATATCGAAGCGATCGATCCAGCGATCATCAGGATCGAGATAGGGCTTTCGAAGCGGAATACCCAGATCTAGTCTGAGCACAAGAAAGTTGATGTCCAACCTTACACCGGCACCTGTGCTTAGGGCCATCTCGCTGAGCCAGTCGGGGCTCCATTGTCCACCGGGGATGCTCTCATTTTCGTTGAACAGCCAGATATTGCCCGCATCCACAAACAGCGCCCCCTTGAGATATTTGTAGAAGGTAAATCTATACTCAAGGTTGGTCTCCAGCTTGATGTCACCCGTCTGGTCAAAAAATGCATTGTCGGCCATTTCCGGTGGCTGATAGCTACCGGGCCCCAGTGACCGTACCCGAAATCCCCTGATGCTGCTCGGCCCACCTGCAAAGTACTGCTTGATGTACGGCAGTGACTGAGCATTGCCATAGGGGGCGCCCACACCCACATACCCTCTCCATACGAGGAAGCCATCGCGCCCCGTTCGCAGATAGTATCGAAAATCGGCATCCGTCCTTACGTATTTGGCGTAGGTTCTGCCAAACATCTTGTCTGACTCTTCACCACCGAAGAGCTGTGACACAGCATTCACAATATTGCCCGCCAGGTCGAGCTGTAGCTGAACAAAGATCTTGTTACGCTTGTCTTCTTTGGCGCGCTCGTTGTATTGCCAGCCGTAGATCAGCCCGGGTATAAACTGGTTTTCGAAGCTTTGCCGAAGAAAAGGGTTTTCATCGAGGATCTCCTGAAATTCCTCGGTGACGTTGGCAGTGTTCGTAAAGTTGAGCGAGATAGGAGTAAGGTCATGCCTGACGTATTTATTGGTCTGCCAGAAAAAGCCGTAAGTACCCTGTATAGAGGTCAGCCGATAGTACTGGACTCTATCGAGAATATTATACCCCAGGGCAAACTTAGTCTTGGGGACAGAGTAGCCACCAGAGGCATCCACTCTGAACGGAGCAATTACCCGAGGCACGATGATCTCGTTTTGAAAGCCCGCCTCGTAGGAGTTGAGCCCGGTAGTAGAGCCTCCCTGAAACTGCGTCTCGTAGGCGAGCGTGACGGAGGACTTCCATATTTCTCCACCGCCAAACAGGTTGATATTCTGGTAAGAGAGGATGAGTCCCGGTCCGGCAAAATTGTTGGACTTGGTCACCGCCTGGACTTCAGCGCTCACAGAGTGACGGTTAAATTGCGATAGGTAAATGTTAGCATCGAGGTGCCCTAGCTCGGAAGCTGTAGAATCCAGCTCGGTAAACCTGGTGGTCACGTATTTGAAGGTGCCCATGGAGGACAGCCTCCTATTGGTCTGGGACTGTAGGTCGGTGCTAAACAAGGCCTTGGGAGATAGCGTGATATAGGGAGGAAGATGACGCTCCTCGAAGGTGTCATCCTTCTCAATAAAGTAAATCCCCTCGATCTGCACCGTGTCCCGCCCCTCGGTTAGTTGATCATCGAGACTGTAGTCTGTGTGTACGTAAATATCTTCGATCTGGTAAGGCTTCAGTAAGGCGGGTTCGATAGCGGCCTTCAGATCAAGGAAGAGATCAAATTTTCGGGTATCGTACTGATTAGTATCGACTCTGAATATGAGCAGGTCCTCCGTAAAGTTGAAGTACCCCTGGGCCCTCAGGCTGCTGCTGATTCGTGTGCGCTCATTCTTCAATTCATCAAGGTCCAGCAGGTCGCCCTTGAGTAGGGGACTCCTGGAGATGCTCTTGCGTATAAGTCGGTCTATCTCAGCGCTATCCCTGACGTAGCGATAGCTCGAGAGCGTATAGGGAGCCCCGGCCGTGATCGTGTAGTTCAGGTTCGCTTTGTGTTTGCCCTCAGTTAGCTGGCTGGTAACTTCATTGAAGTAGTAGCCCTTGTTTTCGAGCCTATTGGCAATGAACTCCTGGGATCGGGGGACATCCACATCGCTTAGGTACACGGGTTCTTCTCCAAACTTCTTATTCAGATATCTGGTGATAAATCCCGACCGCTCGCGTGATCCTTTGTAGTAGGACCACAGACCGAGCCTACCACCCAAAAGCGTAGAATTGGGACGTGGACGCAAGGCACCTTCCAGCTCTGATTTATTTCTGGAGGGTTTCCTCATCTGACCACCATGGTCGATATCCACAGAGGCTCCCGTGTAGAGTTTTTCATCTTCAGGGACAAACCTGGCCACATTGCAGCCCTGCTGCACTACCGTAAATAGTAGTACCACCCATAGGCAGGTCTTAGCGGTATATGGCTTTCTAAGATTCACTTTGTGACTTCTGCGTTATTAAAGATGTTCTTGAATTGATTGAATTCTTTGCTGAAAAGGAGTGAGAGGCCCGTGATGGTTACCTGCCCTTCGACCAAATCGTCAAATGAGTTCTTTTGAAATCCCTTGAGTCGATAGCGGCCGTCTTCCGTTAGCAGGTACTCTATTGTGACATCATCAATCCATTCATTGGTTTGTCTGGTCTGCCCTTCAATGTCAACACTGTTACCTACACTGATGATGACTCTATCGTCAAACAAAGCTTTTTTGATGCTCACGGATAGTTCTGTTCTGTCAGTGGGGCTGCCTGTCTGATAGTCAGAGAAGCTATTGAGGTTGAAGTCTACATCTATGCCCTTGATGTAGCGTTGGGATAGATTGTTGAGTTGCGAAGAGAGTATTTGGTTTACACTTGATTTGGCAAGGTTGGAAGTGGTGGAGCCGGAGGCATTGGTCACGGCACTCGGCAAAAACTGATTGAATGCAATCAATGAAAACACTTGCTTGTTGAGCTCATCCTCATTTTCGTTGATTTGATTGATGCGCGCGTAGATGTTACCACCGAGTTCGTTGCGTACACCCTCCGGCATATCCAATCTGAAGGACATCAGAGGCTGCTCAAGGCTGCCTTGTATTCTCAGCAGTACTTCGAAGGGTAAGTCCTGCTGGGAGCTGACCTTTGTGGTGGGATCGGCATTGGCGACCTGCTCTTCCATCAGTTCCTTGACGCTGGTGCGGAGGTTGTATTGGGCGGTGAGGTCAAGTTCAGCTTTGAACGGATCTCCTGACCAAATAATACGGCTGCCGGGGACTACCTCAAACCTGCGCTGGACTATTTCATAGAGGCGAACTTCATAAGCGCCCTTGCGGGCAGTATAGATTCCGCTCATAGTAGTTTTACCTTTCCGGTCGATATTGATATCAAGGTTGGCCTCACCACCGATCTCGAGATAGTCACCCGAGCGCTTATCAATGATCATTTTGAAATTGGTCTCGGGATCGATAGCGAGTTTGGACCGAAATTGCACCCCTTCGATATCCAGGATTTTTGGCTGAACTCTGGCGGTTTCTTTGAGGGTAGAGGAGTCATTTTGATTGAAGAACATGACTACACCTTCCCGTTCTTCGATTTCCAGCTGTGATTCCGGTAGGACGTAGGTGAAGTTACTTCCTTTGTTGAGCCTGGCCGTCACGTCTACTGTCGGTGCACTCAGTCTTCCTTTGACTCCCAGGTTAATGTCGATGGCCACCTTGCCGTAATAGAGATCATTGTCTTGGGCCGTAGAATTGAGTAACTGAAAGTCCTTGCCAACTACCTGAAAGTCAAAGGCAGGGTCTGTAAAATCATCAGTTCTAATATTCCCATTGAGCTCCAGGATATTGTTTTGCTCATCCCGGATGGTAAAGTTATTAAAGCTGATCAGCTCATTGTCTATGCGTATGGATTCGTCCTCCAGAGAGAAAGGAGCGTTGATATCCGTTACCACAAAGGAGGCGCCACGGAAATCAATCGAACCCTTGTAGTCCGGCAAAGAATCGGGCCCGGTGATGTTCAATTCACCTGCCATATAGCCGGAGGCCTTGCTGATGGTTCCATCCGAGAAACCCTCAATCACGGTCATGGCGACCTTGTTAAGTTTGATTTGCAAATCGAGCATGCCATTTTGATCTAATGAGCCTGACGCCTTGATATCCAGCTGTGGACTGGTTGCGCTCAGATCAATCAGTGAGCCGTTGGCTTCATCACTTTTTGACTTCCATTGCAGTAGACCAATGTATTGCTCAAGTACGACCAAATCTTTCACTTCCAGATCGGCCAGAATGGTTGGATGATCCTCTATCCCATTGATGTCTACAAACCCGTTGATTTCTCCGGTAGCCGGATACTCAGTGGCATTGATGATCGAGGTGAGTGTCCTAAGCTGAAAGTCTTCAAATCGCAGATCTAACGATTCTGTGTCAGCATTGATGGTGGAGGATATTTCCAGTAGATCATTATCATGCCTTAGCAGGAAATTGTGGAAGAGCAGATTGCCATCGTAGTAGACAATTTCATTGTCCTGCGGAAGTGTCCATGAGAGGCTGTCGAGTCGGAGGCTTTCGGGTACGATATGGGTATATACTGTGTCGCCCACCAGGCGTGACTCGGTATCCACCTGTATGATCGGACTAGTAGTGGAGCCTGCGATCCGAAGGGCATTGCGCCACTTGAGGTCCGCGTAGGAGCCATTAGCAGAGAGTTGATTGATCTGTGCCGGGCCACTCCTGAATTCTTCAACGCCAATCTCATAATTGATCGTATCCTCTCGATTGAAGAGATGTATATCCAGGTTAGTCAGCTGCTGAGATTTGTAACTGGTGGAAGGGGCACGGAGCGTTAGTTGGTAATCATCAGCGGCTTGATTGATGGCCATGCTCAGCCTGATGGTATCGGCTATATCCAGCTGGGGCCAGATTTGCTCAAACTGATCGGAGGTGGGGTTAAACCTGATATTGGCGGAAGCAATTAGACCTTCAAAAACCTGATCGAGATTGAAGTCCGCTAAAGTAACCGAGTCCGAAACCCATGCCGTACTTCGCTCGATGAGTTGCTCGATCGATGCATTGACCTGCCCATCTCCTCTAAAGAGGCCAGAGACCAGATCGAAGTATAGGGTATCCTCTGAAGATGTCAGGTCTATACTAATAGGTTTTAGCCTATGTTGTGCATTAGCCGACAGGAATTTTGAATCGTTTATTTTCAATGCGATGCTGTTCTGTCCTGTTGAGCGCTCCAGTTGCAGGTCGATATTCGAGCTTACCAGAATGCTGTCTTCTGCCAGTTGCCATCTGTGGAGATCAAACTGACCAAGAGAGAGCTGGATGTCAGTGGTGAACTTGTCTATA
Source organism: Cyclobacteriaceae bacterium (assembly GCA_965229505.1). Taxonomy (GTDB): domain Bacteria; phylum Bacteroidota; class Bacteroidia; order Cytophagales; family Cyclobacteriaceae; genus UBA6059. The sequence goes on along the minus strand of OZ245881.1, from coordinate 531,960 downwards.
GTACTGAATTCACCCTTGCCGGATAGTTCGGCTTCAATGCTGGGTTCTGAGATGCTTAGGTCCATGGCATACCGGCCACTGTCAAGTGACAGCCCTATATCAATACTGTCCATGCGCTGATTGAGCAGATCGATCGTGTGAATGGACATCCGTGCATTTGAAGTCATTTGATCCAAGTCCAAACCCTGGCCGGATAATGCCAGCATTCCACTAATTGTACCGAGCTGTTCCGTTTTCAGCCATTTGCCCAGGTCAATATTTCTAAAGTTGGTTGTGGACCTATATATAGGTATAGAAAGCGAGTCGTCTAGTGCTATTCTCATATCTGCACTGCCCTCATCAGACTTAAAGCTTATGGTACCATCAAAATGTGTCATGGAGCCATTGAGTTGCCCGGCAAGAGTCACCTGACCCGGCAAATCGACGGGCAGGTCAAAAGCAGTCTTGATCGCCTCCATATCCCGACCTCTCGTAGCAAACCGAAATTTGGATAGTGCCACACTCATCTGACTGCTATCCAATGGCTCCAGGACCTGTCCATCCAACTGAAGCTGAGTTTGATCTGACCAGTAAAGCTCCACCTCACTGACATTAACCTCCGCCGTGCTGTACTGGAAGTCGCCGGTAGCGCGGAGGGACTTTTTAAGAAATGATGCTAATGATGGCTGATCACTTACCAGAAAGGACAACTGCTTCAAGTCCCCCACACCCAGCTCCAGCTCTTCGATTTTTGCTGAAATGTGACTATTAAGTGGATGATTGATCAGCGAATCAAAAGATGCGTACCCAATGCTGAGGTTGGCGCGAATGTGTGAAGAAGCAGTTGACAGATCAAGAGCAGACAGCTCTATCCCTTTTTCCTTAAGGCCTGCGACAAGGGTACCATCCACCTGGAGGTTTTGATTGTGCTCAACTATGGAGAGGCTTTTAAGATCAACCTGAATGTCGCCGTTCGAGAAATGTATACCAGTAGCCTTGACAGTTGTGAGGTCCCAGTCCATCTGATTGGGATCAATGAAAAGTGGGTCTTTATCAGCTAGCCCAAGACTCAAGGCAATGGAGGTGTTATTAACGGCGAGCTCTCCCAGGTCAACAGTCCATTCCGGCCAGACGAACTCTACCTGGGTAGTGTCTACTGAGGTGGTCGGCTGACCCTGCGATGAACTTGTAAATGTCACCTGCGATTGATCGATCCTTAGCAACTGACCAACGATACTGGAGCTGTTGAGGTTGAGACCGGCCTCCTGGATACCTACTTCTCCGACATGAGTGATGAGATCCAGCGAGTCTGGGGTTGAAGAGTAGCGCACATCTATATTTTGAATATCCAGCGCATCGACTATGATTTCCGGTAGGAGGGAGACCTCAGTATCTGGGGCAATGCTGCTCTCGGCTACCCCAAACTGAACAACCTCTACATCCGCTCCATCAATAGCGCCAGCAGCTACATGAAAAATCAACTCTTCCAGATCCACCTTCTTCGGTACCAGCGATAATTGATTGACAAAGGAGTTAATGTTGATTTTATTTCGATCGTCGGCGTATCGAAAGCGAATGTTTTGAAGGGAAATTGGTCCGAGTTCCAGAGAGATGGGCTCATTGACGGGCTCGGATGCTTGTTGTTCGCCGGAATCGAATGCATCAATGATGAACTGGAAATTGAAGGTGCCGGATGCATCCGCTTTGATCTCCGCGACCACTCCGCGCCAGTTGATTCTGGTAAGCGCAATATCTCCTTCAAGCAATGAGGGGAGCGAAGCACCTACCTCCAGATAGTGCGAATAAACTAAGGTATCACCTGTAGGTGTTGCCAGCAGGAGTTCATCGATCTGAAGATCACCTCGGAAAGTAAGAAAGAGTCGGTCGATACTGAGTTGAGCTCCGGTCTTTGATTCGAGCCAGCTGGAAGCCATGCCTGTAAGCCGGGTCTGAACCTGAGGTGTCCTGATCGCCAGCACCAGGATCACAAAGAGAAATACGAGTATAGAAACGATCCAACTGACCACTTTGATAACTCTACGAACGGGGGTATTGGCTTTACTCACTTGGCTGCAAAAGTACTTAACGCATATTGAGAACCAAGCGTATACCGGCTATTGCTGGCGCTATCAAATTGCTGACTTTCTCAAGCCTCAGAACTGCTCTTTAGCTATTCGTGGATAGTATTCATTGAGCTTCATCATGGCCGCACTGCCGTACCAGTGATGCAGCTCCATTTCCAGGCTACCCGCTTGTATAGCCGGGTCGGTTGCAGTGAGCGCTTCCGCCTCTTCGACAGATGCTACCGCAAACACGTATATACCTCGGACATCTCCATTATCCATAAAGGGACCGGCCAATACCAGCTTTCCTTCCTTGGCAAGGCGCTGGATGTTGTCCATGTGCGCGCGTTGCAGACTGGCAGCAGCGAGTGAATCTAAATCGCGGTTGGGCCCGCGCTTCAAAAAAGCCATAACGTATGACCGCATACCGTAATCATCTGCTCCTAGCTCGGCGGCTAATTCAGCATCATAGCCTGTTGAGCTGGAAGCTGTAGTTTCTTCAGCGTCTTTTGAAGGCTGACACGCGTAGAGCGCTATCGCCAATGGGAGGAGAACAAACAATGACTTCATTACCTAAGGGTTTAGTTCTCAACCTAGTCAATTTTGCGATAGCTCCAAAGAGAATGCAGCAAGACGAGCCTTATTTCTGAAAGCTCAGCCTTATTTCCTCTACTTTGGCTTGAAAATCGCCCAAAGAGGGAATGGTGTCATTCCATCCGACGGAAATGAAATTGAAAGCTTCGTTAGTCTTGATGTCGTAGAATCTATCGCAACCATCGGAGCATCTATTGCATGATTCCGGTAGGTCGAGGGCATTGTAAGCTCCTACATCTATGCTGCTGAGGAGGTCATCCCACTGCGCCTGGGTAAATGCTCCATTTTGAATCGTGGTTTTCTGACCACCACTGGTGTACTCTGTGCCCTTGTAGAAAAGTAGCTCAGGCGTGATGATCAACGTGTCCTGACAAATACCAACACATAGCCCACAGGCAATACCTGCGCGGATGTAAGGACCTTGAAAGTTGGGTGTAGCGGAAAAATCATCCTCGCTACCGCAGCTCACCAGCCAACTCATCAATGCGATGAGCGCAGCAAGCTTTAATAGACTCAATTGGATCGACGTGCGTAATAGCTTTGTCATATGGATTATTATTTAGAACCATAGACCCATACTACCCGGTGAAAGTTGGAATCTAAAGAAAGAAGGTCGGTCTGTCTTGCTCCTCACCATCAACTGGTCGACCAATTACCAATATTAATATTTTTATAAATAGAGGTACTCAGAGAAGGTATAATTAGCATTATATCAAAAAATGGACTTCAAAATTTGGAAAATGATTTAGGTTCTCATAAATTGGTTGACCAGTTGTTGGTAAACTAGTTGAATATGTCAGAAAGACTACTTAATAATTTTAGAGAAATCAAGATTGAGAAACCGGTCGATTTGATCATCAATCAGATCAAAGAACTCGTCTCATCTGGTCAGCTAAGTGCCGGTGAAAAGTTGCCTTCAGAGCGAATGCTCAGCGAGCGATTTGGTGTGGGGCGCACGTATGTAAGAGACGCCATACGTAAGCTCGAGTTTTACGGCATTCTCAAAACACTACCTCAAAGCGGAACGGTAGTCGCCGGTCTTGGCATTACAGCATTGGAAGGACTGATCTCAGATGTGCTAAAGCTTGAGGGCACTGATTTTCACTCGTTGGTAGAAACGAGAGTTATTCTCGAAACCAACAGTGCACATTTGGCGGCACGCAGAAGGACGGAAGAGGATATTGAGGCCATGACCAAGGCACTTTCTGCTTTCGAACATGCTGTGAGAAATGGTCAACCTTCGTCCGAGGAGGATTTACTTTTTCATTTGTCCATCACAGAGGCGAGTAAAAACACGGTACTCAATTCCCTTATGCTGATTGTGACACCTGATATTCTAAATTTTTTCAAAGAGAATGATGTTTGCGGCGGTGATAAGCCTTTCGAAGCACTGGAGCAGCATCACATCATCCTAGATCACATCATCAAAAGGGAAGCAGATATGGCTGAAGCGGCCATGTATGCTCACCTTCAAGATATACTCACATTTTCAACAAATAGTAATGGAAACCTAACCAATCATGCCAATGACGGATAGTAATTGAGAATAAAAAAATGGATTAGCGGTTAACTAATCCATCGGCAGGAATCCTTGCGCATCAATCTCGCTAAAAACCAAATGCACAGGAATTTGATCCAGCTTTCGCAAAGATAACCGTTTGAATTTCGATTCAAAAACGATCTTAGAAAGCATCCCCTGCCTTGTAGCGGTTATTAATGAATCTTTAAAAGAAACAGAAATGATTATTTTTTATTTTAAAAGCCTTAGTAGGTATTTGGGCCTTGCTGCCTTTCTGGCCGTGTTGGTTACAGGCAACTTGCAAGCCCAAGGTGACATGAGAATCACCGGAACAGTCGTGGCGGATGATGGAGAACCGATACCGGGAGCCACCATCCTCATCAAAGGGACATCAAACGGATCTATCTCAGATATTGATGGAAAATATAGCCTCAGGGCTAATGGATCTGATGTATTGATCTTTTCATTTATTGGATATGAGACTACTGAAGTCCCCATAAATGGTAGGTCGATCATAGATCATACCATGAATCTTGATGTTCAGCAACTCGAAGAAATAGTGGTAACTGGATATGGTACTCAGAAGAAATCTACCATCACTGGATCAATATCGAAGGTGACTAACGAAGATCTGGATCAACTTCCAGTATCAAGGGTAGATGACGCGCTGATTGGTCAGGTTTCAGGTGTGAACATTCAGGCAACCAGTGCAGAACCAGGTGCAGCTCCAACAATTACAGTTAGAGGTTTTGGTTCGATTACGGCCGATTCCGGTCCAGCGATTGTGGTGGACGGAGTGATTGTTAACTCTGATTTTCTGGGCGCTATGGACATGAATAACATCGAGTCCTTTGAGATACTTAAAGATGCGGCATCAGCTGCTATTTACGGTAGTGAAGGTTCTAACGGTGTGATTTTGATCACCACAAAGAGTGGTAAACCAGGCAAAACCCAATTCAACTATCAGACCTACACAGGAGTTAAAAGTGCTTTTGGTAGTGACACTTACAAAAAGGACCTTTTTGCTTGGGCCGAACAAGAGCAGGCCGCAACAGGTGAACTAACTGACGGTACCCAACAAGCACTCGCCTTATCTGAGGCGCAAGGCGGCCTTAACAGAGACTGGCAGGATGTATTCTTCGAAGATGGTACGATAACCAGCCATTCATTCGCAGCTAGAGGTGGTAATGAAACGACCGATTTTAGTGGTTCGATGAGATATTTGCATGATGAAGGTGTAGTGATCTTTGACGACTATAAGTTGTACACCGGTGATTTGAAATTGAATACAAAATTATCGGATAACGTAAAATGGGGTATTAGCGCTACACCTTCGTATCGAAAAAAGCGACAACTACCTACTTCGATACACAACCCGGTAAGACAGTCACCATGGTTGCCTATCTATCATACCGAAGCGACGCTTAATTTTGTGAATCAGGATGACCCTGATGATAATTTTTACTATCCCGACCTTCAGCCTGGAGATTACTTTTTTGAGCAACACTTGAAGAATGAGGATTATAACGGTGATGGTATAAGAGGAAGAGCCCGTACCTCAGGTGATTCCAACCCATATGCGCAGTATGCAGAAAGAGAGCATTATGAGTACCAGACCAATCTCTTAGGTTCTACTTACCTCTCTTGGGAAATCATGGAAGGGCTTACTGCAAAAACCAACTTTGCCTACACTATCGAACATAGAAAGAGAACGAGATGGGATGGTACAAAACATCATGCAGCTGGAAACAGTCGTGCGCAATACAACCTTCAAAATAGAGTTAGTACGAGACTAATCTCGGATAATACCCTGACGTACTCAAAGCAGATTGAAGGACACGAGATCAATGCCTTGGGTGGTGTGACTATCCAGCGCAGGGCAACAGAAAACAGTTCTGTTACAGGTAATGGATACACCAATGACCTTCTCAAGAATTTAGAAGGTGCAACCGCAATTGCCAACTTCGATGAGTTTAACATCGTCAGAAGAAAAGTCGGATATTTCGCAAGTGCGAATTATGCTTATCAGAATAAGTATTTGTTCAATGCATCTTTTAGACGAGATGGTAGCTCTGTTTTCGGCGTAGATTCTAAATGGGGTAATTTCCCGGCCGTTTCGGTAGGTTGGAATGCTCACAATGAGGATTTCTTTATCAATAGCATTGGCAACACGGTTAGCCTGTTAAAGGTAAGAGCGAGTTATGGAAAGACAGGATCTGAGAACTTCAATGTCGGAGATGATGTGGTCAACACATGGCCTTATCTGGCTTTGCTGAACACCTCAAATGCAATTATTGATGATGCCGTAACGTCGGGTGTTTCGCCCAGGAATATCGCCAATACACTGCTACAGTGGGAGGCTTCAGAAGAATTTACGGTAGGTGTTGATTTTGGTCTTTTTGAAAATAGAGTGACAGGTTCGCTGGACTATTACAAAAGAGTAAGTGACAATCTACTACTCGAGAATCCTGTATCCTATGTCACTGGATTTACCAGCGGTATTGTGAATCTCGGTGAAGTAGAAAACACCGGATTAGAATTTGAATTGAGATCAAGGAATATTGTCAAGGACAAGTTCAAATGGTCTTCCACAGTGATTACCTCCACTAACGAAAACAAATTAACAGCCTTTGGAGATTCTGATGGGGCGCTGTTGGAGGATAGTTATGGACGAAACTCCCAATGGATTAACCAGGTAGGTCAACCTATATCTTCGTTCTATGGTTTTGTGGTTGACAGATCCAAAACTATCCCGAATGAATTTATAAGCACACCATGGAATCCTATTAACGGACAAGGCGAAGATGCCATTGTTCTTGATTTGAATGGTGATGGAATTATCACCGATGCAGATAAGACTATACTAGGTGATCCGTACCCGGATTTCATCTGGAGTTTTACTAACGACTTCAGTTATGGCAACTGGGATTTATCCTTTATGCTTCAGGGAGCAATGGGCTATGAGATTAGGAACGTCGGAGATCAGTATTTCTTCACATGGTTCTCTAATGCAACCACTAGTCCACAGGATATAGTAGAAGCAGGCTTAGTTTCTCATCCATCATTTGTGCAGGAGAAAGTATTGACTGATCAAATAGTGCAAGATGCAGGCTACTTTTCATTGCGTAACGTAACTGTTGGCTATAACCTTCCCAGATCAATGACCTCCAAAATAGGTCTTCAAGGTGTTAGGGTTTATGCTTCTGGTCAGAACTTAATCTATAAGACATCATCAGAGTACAATGGGTTCAATCCAGAATTTGTGGATGATCCTAATCCCCGAAAGTATGGAGAACAAAGGGCTGGAACGCCACTGTTCAGAACTATGACTTTGGGTCTGAATGTTAATTTTTAAATCGAAAAGCATGCAAATTATGAAACATACATATGCAGTTTTGATCCTACTTGGACTGACTTGTCTTTCCTGTAGCGATGATTTCTTAAATCCATTGCCAGATACGGCTATTACTATAGAATCTTTCTTTCAGTCTGATGACGATGTATTAGCGGGTATCGTAGGTATTTATGACGCCATTCAGGGTGTCAATGAAAATACAAATACTAATAATACAGAGGTTAATCGAGGAGTTCAGTTTGAATATCTTCTGACAGAACATCGAAGTGACAATACAAGAAGTGCAACGCTTGAAGGCTCGAAGGCCGATTTTCACAGATATGTAGTTAATCCTAATAACGTACAATCCGAGGACTACTGGGCTTCAATGTACGAAGTGATTTTTAGGGCCAACAACATTCTGGATTTTATTGATCAGGCTGATGAAGAGAATCAAGCTAGCTATGCTGCAGAAGCCAAGTTTTTAAGAGCCTATGCCTACTTCAACCTTGTCAGGTTGTTCGGAGATGTTCCTTTAGTTACATCGGTAGTAGTACCTGATGATAAAGAGTCTCTTTTCACTAGAGTCGCCACAGCCACTGTATACGCTCAAATAGTCGAGGATTTACAAGAAGCAGCAGCCAATCTGGACAACTCAAGCAAGTCCAGAGCATCAAGAGCAGCGGCTCAAGGGTTGTTGGCTAAGGCGTATTTATCTCAGCCTTCCCCTAACTATGCGGCTGCACAGCAATTGTGTGAGACTATCATCAACAGTGGTGAGTTTTCCCTAATGCCTAATTTCAATGATGTCTTCTACAATGAATTGAATGATGAAATCATTTGGGCTATTCAATACGAATCTGGGAATGCACAGGAAAGCCAAAGCTTTTCATCTGAATTTACTTCTGCTGTAAGAGCAGGTCGTGAAGACGGACTGAATATACTTGAGCCAAACCTGATTGCAGACTTTGCTGCACATGGTGGAAACAGATCCGCCGTATCATATACTACGATTGGCACTTCTAACGAGGTAACTAAGTTTCTACCTGATGGATTTGGTGTTGCAGATGATTATGGTCCTAATTCCCGTAATGCTGGAAATGACTGGATCATACTTCGATATGCAGATGTACTATTGATGCACGTGGAGGCCATTTTGGCTGGTGGTGGATCTACCGGTAATACAGCAGCTTTGAGTTCATTTCAGGCGGTCAGAAACCGTGCTGGTTTGACTAATCCTGTTTCGACCATTACGAGCGACGATCTATTGGTTGAGCGCAGAGTTGAGTTGGCTTTCGAAAACCAAAGATGGTATGATTTGCAGCGTTTTGGGGTTGCGAATCAGGTACTTAGTGCATATGCGGCTGAAATGGGATACACTGACTACAGCGGGCGCTCGTTGCTCTTGCCAATACCTGCAAGGGAAATTAATCTTAGCAGTGGCCTTTTGTCGCAAAACACAGGGTATTGATACAATTAATTTGATTGACTTATGAAAAAATTAGCAAATATTATTTTCAACAGAACGTCCGTTGCGTTAATGAGCCTAGTCCTATTAGGTTTTGCAAACAGCTGTGACGACCTAGAGCTGCCAGGTGAGGGTTCTCTTCCCGACTTAATACCACCAAGTGCAGATTTTGCCTATGCTTCAGATCCTGATAGCGCATTACTTGTTCATTTTACAAACCTGTCTACAGAAGCAATAGCATTTAACTGGGATTTTGGTGGTGGTAATACATCAACTGATCAGGATCCGGTTTTCGCCTTTAGTGAATTAGGGACGCATCCTGTTTCCTTGACAGCTACAGATGGACTAGGTGTATCGGATGTCATTACTATAGAAGTGTTAGTAGAGGAAGGCCCATTTCAGCCTACTATTCTTGAACCAGGTTTTGAGGATGGCATGCTGGAAGGTGGAGCTGGTGACGGAAGAGATTCCTGGAGAACCAGCCTGGGGGGTGTAATCCAAATTACTGGTTCGCCGGTTGTTTCAGGTTCACAGGGTGCTAAGCTCACCGGTGATCCTAGTGATCAGCGAGTTGGTTATCAGGAAATCCAGGTGGGTCCGGATACTCAATATGATCTAAGTTTTATTTACACTTTGTTAGAGTCACCTTCGGGCTTCATAACTGTAGATATTTTGGATGTTTCTGCTTGGGCCGCTGATAATGGCATTGCTCCGGATGGTGACACTTTCGCCGACAATGGTGGCGATCATGCGTCTACGCAGGATTATGTGATAGGGTCGATTACCGTTAACAATCAGGATGACTCGCAGGAGTATCTTCCTGCAAGTTTCAGTTTCAACTCAGGTACTAGCGATGTTGTCGCGATCTACTTTTACAATCTAGGATCAGTTGAAGGCAGACTGGACGATTTTGCAATCAACATTGGTTCAGGTGGAGCTATTCCTCCGGCAGTATCCTTTGGTGCAACACAGAGCACTGAGAATTATCTTGAGTATTCGTTCACGAACAATACAAAGAACGCGGATACTTACGAATGGGATTTTGGTGATGGGAATACTTCAACAGAAGCAAACCCTACCCATGTATATGACACCCATGATGTTTATCAAGTTACGTTGACAGCTACAGCGGGTAATGGACTTAACGCGAGTTTCACAACGAGTATTGATATTCAGGCACCAGTTACCGCAGACTTCACTTTTGAAGCCGATCCTAACGACTACCGAACTATCATGTTCGCAGATTCGTCACAAGGAGCCGTATCCTTACTTTGGGAGTTTGGTGATGGATTCCAGTTTATCGGGGATAATCCCTCACATACTTATGCTGATGGTACTTATGAAGTGGCATTGACTGCTACGAGTATTACTGGCAATACAGATGTGAAGACGGCTACAGTTACCATTTCGAGTGTGTTTGTACCGGTGGTACTTGAGTCTGGATTTGAAGACAATTCTCTTCCTGATGGAAGTGGTGATGGTCGTGACTCATGGAGAACACCCGACGGGTCAGATCTTGGTGGAGTCATCCAGATTACGAGCAGTCCGGTAGCTAGCGGAAGTCAGGCGGCTAAGTTCCCTTCTTCGAATGACCGTGCGGCATATCAGGAGGTGACGGTGTTAGCCAATACGTTTTACGCACTGAACTATAGCTATACGATGAAGACGGACCCAGCTGGCTCTTTGACTGTTGCTGTTCTTGGTAGTCCTATTACGAGCTCTGCTGAAGTTGCAGGAGCAACTATCGCTTCTGAGACAGTAAGTGATCAAACTGATGCGAATGCATACGTTCAACGGTCGCTTTCATTCTTCTCTGGAAATAGCACAACAGTTGCTATTTATATTACCAACACTGATGTGGAAGCCAGAGTGGATGATATATCCATAATGGAAACAGACCCACCTGCTCCTATCGTGACAAATGGTGATTTTGAAGACAGTCAAAATGACTGGAAGCATGAGACTTTTACAGGAGGTAACACCAACCCGTTCAACTCCAGTAGTGATGGATCATGGTATGATTACAATGGTGTCAATCAGGGAGCTAAGACTCGTGGTGCTAAGTGGACTCAGTCTACATCAGCCGCTGAGTTTAAAAGTGCTGATACCAGATATGCATATCAGGCTTTAACGCTTGATCCAAACACGACGTATGTATTCGAATTCGAATATGCTATCAAGTCTGACGATGCTACTGAACCTGTTGGTGGTAGAAGAGTGGTAGGTGAAATTTTGCCTGGTCATTTTGCTGATGGCGCTGATGGTGCTGCTAGTTCTGAAGGCGGTAATGCTCTAGTGACACTTGTCGGCACTACTGCTGAAGGCAAATTCTCAGATACTGTCGGTAGCAAATTGGAGGGAGAGTTTACTACAGACGGAACCGGTCAGGTTTCGATCTGGCTTTGGGCTGTCACTCCTGTAGACGCTTACATAGATAACGTAAAAGTTTATCCTAAATAGTAAAGTATTAAAGCTGTAAATAGAGAGATTATCGGGTTGCCGATAATCTCTCTTTTCTCAAAACTACATAGTCAAGTGGCCGAATACATAACACACAAATTGAGCTATCAACTTAGACGCCTCGGCAGTATCTCAACGAGTCTTCTTTTAGTCTTGTTGATTATTACCGGATGTGGCGAAGATTCGACTGATGCACCCTTCGACCTGATTGAAGATGTAGATGATGTGGAAGAACCAGATCCTGATCCCGACCCTGATCCGGTTGATGATGAATTGGTCGAGGGCATTGATTTTTTTCTACCCAATATAAACCTGTCAAACTGGAAGGTCACTCTACCGATACCCCGAGCCGATGGCAAGCCAATTGAGGTAGAACCTCCGGAAATAATGGATTATGCCACTAATGAAACACTGCTGTCATTCATGTACAATGATTCTACGGATGGGTCTTTAGTGTTTTACACCTACCCTGGTACTACTACGAATAACTCTTCTTACTCTCGCACTGAATTAAGAGAACAGATGGTACCCGGTAGTAACAATACTAATTGGACCTTTGCCGAAGGTGGAACTATGAGAGGAACGCTCTCAGTACCCGAAATATCTACAGAGTCAGATGGAGATCTGCATAGAACCATGATCATGCAGATTCACGGTCGACTTACTAATGAACAGCGAGATCTGATAGGAGAGGATGACAACAACGCCCCTCCGGTGCTTAAAATCTATTGGCAGAATAATAAGGTCAGAGTAGTGACCAAAAAGTTAAAGGATGTAAATGTTAGCGACGAGGAAATGCTAAAAACGTCTTCATGGATTGATGATCAAAGCAGATATTTTTCAAGAGAAGTAGGTACTGAAAAATTCTCCTTGGAGGTGATCGCCACTGATGGGAAGATGGAGGTGACTATGGATGATACAGAGACATTCGTTTTTGATGGAATTCACATGGAAAAATGGAGTGTTTTTGAAAACTACTTTAAGGCTGGAAACTATTTGGGTACCATAGACGAAGGAGCATTTGCTAAGGTCAAATATTACGAATTAGAGGTATCCCACCCTTAAACTCAATTAACCTTCACGCTATAAAGCGGGGTGATCAAAAAGAAATTAGAAACAATGGCAATACGCTTCTTCATGTTTATCAACCTCTTGTTTTGGCTTGTGTCTTGCTCGCAGGAAGCAGCCAACAAGGCGGTTGATTCTATCATGGTGAGCTCTATCGATGAGTTCGATCAGGCAGTTGCCAATATTCAGCCAGGTGACATCATTACCATGGCCAATGGAACCTGGGAAAATGTGGAGCTCAGACTCAAAGGTGAAGGTACTGAAGAGAACTGGATCAAACTAAGAGCGGAAACTCCCGGTAAGGTGATCATCTCCGGGCAATCCAACCTTGCTTTTTCCGGTGAGTATATTGAAATCTCGGGGCTTGTTTTTAAAGACGGTCATACACCTACCAGTGCGGTGATCGCTTACAGAACGGCCGTCGATGAATTAGCTAACAACTCTCGTGTCACTAATTGTGTGATCGATGATTTTTCCAACCCCGAACGATTTACAGGAGACCACTGGGTCTTTATGTATGGAAAAAACAATCGCTTTGACTCCAACTCCCTAATCGGTAAATCCAATAGGGGAGTCACTATGGCGGTAAAAATGGATACAGAAGCCAGTCGAGACAATAAGCACATCATCGAGAACAACTACTTCGGCCCAAGACCTGTTTTTGGATCCAACGAAGGGGAAACTTTGAGAATCGGTACAAGTCATTTTTCCAGAGAATACTCCAATACAATTATTCAAAATAATTACTTCGATCGTGTGAACGGCGAGCATGAGATCATTTCCAGTAAGTCCTGCGGAAATGTCTTTAGAAACAATGTTTTCTTCGAATCTCAGGGAACCCTCACGATGAGACACGGTACCAATACACTTGTAGAGAACAACTATTTCTTAGGAAATGGTAAAGCCAATACTGGGGGTATCAGGATCATCAATGAGTACCAAACAGTCAAAAACAACTATCTGGTAGGTTTGACAGGCCATAGATTCAGAGGGGCGCTGGTCATCATGAATGGTGTACCCAACTCCCCACCCAATAGATACAATCAAGTGGTTGATTCGTACATGGAAGACAACATTGTCATCAACAGCGACTATATCCAATTGTGTGCCGGAAGTGATGAAGAACGCTCGGCAGTGCCTGTTGGCTCTACATTTAAGAACAACCTAATCCTTGGCAATGCAAACCCTAATCCCTTCACCATTTATGATGATGTGTCAGGGATTGATTTTTCGGGAAACATCATGAGTGATGGACTAAAGCCCCCATTCAATCAAGGCTTTGAATTGGAGCAGATAGAAATAACTAGAAATGAAAATGGCCTTTTGGCGCCACCATCTGATCTTGTGGATAAAATTGGGTTTGGATCGATCGCTTTGCCAGTCACGAAGGAGGAAGTCGGAGCTGCGTATTATCCCAAGCGGGAAATCCAGGGTACTTTCGGGACTGGCAAGAAAACAGCCGTTGCTTCTGGTACCGATACCTTACTTGAGGCCATAAGAAATAGTAGCTCGGGAGATATCCTGGTACTCGAAAATGGTGGGGAATATGTGATGACTAAATATGCATTGGTTGATCATCCCTTGACAATCATGACCGAGGCAGGTGATAAAGCAGCGATAATGTCTGAGCGACAAAGCTTTTTCCGAATCCAGAATGGTGGTGCTCTTATGTTTAAGAACGTGCTATTTGATGGTGCGAGTTCACCAGATCAATCTGGAAACAACGTCATCACCACCACTTACGCCATGAATAAAAACTACGCCTTGGTGATTGAAGATTGTGAAGTGAGAGATTTGGATAAAAACCATTCTTTCAATTTCATCAAGCCGGCCAAGTACACCTTCGCGGACTCTGTTGTGATTGTCAATTCCAAATTCACCAATGTGACCGGCTCTGTCCTCACATTGGACATGGAAGTGGAAGACATAGGGAACTACAATGCTGAAAATGTCAAAATCATTAATTCAGTTTTCACAGATGTGAAACACGAAGTAGCCAATGTCTACAGAGGAGGTACAGACGAAAGCACCTTCGGCCCCATCATGACGGTCAAGGATATTGAGATCACTAACTGCGGTCACGGGCAAAGAAATAATGCCGATGCGGCGTTGCGATTTCATGGTGTGCAGAAGCTGAATGTCGACAATGTGAAAATCAGCGATAGCAAAGGGATTGATCTATACCTTACCAACGGTGAGCCGATTACAAGTATGTCAAATATCAGTTTCATAAACTCAGGGCTTCTAAAGGCAAATAGTAATGACTTTAAGGCGCAGAATATTACGGTTATCAGAGAATGAGGGCCTTATTAATCATATCGTTCATTCTATTTGCGCTAGCCGCTCACGGCCAGTACCCTGGTCTTATTCTGACTAAGGAAGGAGTACGTGCGATGCGATCCGAACTTGGGAAGATTCCGCTTTTCGACCTCTCCGTCGAAAGCGCCAGAGCGGATGTAGATGCTCAAATCGAACTCGGAATAGACGTACCTATCCCAAAAGATATGGCCGGTGGTTACACGCATGAGCGTCACAAGGCCAACTTCTTTACCATGCAGAAGGCGGGTGTATTATTTCAGATTACTCAGGAGGAGAAATACGCCGAGTACATTCGCGACATGCTCCTGGCATACGCCAATATGTATCCGACAATTGGTAAACATCCAGAGGAAAGGTCATACGCCAGAGGCAAGTTCTTTTGGCAATGCCTGAATGATGCCAACTGGCTGGTTTATACAAGTCAGGCCTATGACTGTATCTATGATTGGATCGATGATGAGACGCGCGACAAGTTGAATAAGGAGCTATTTCGCCCTTATGCCGAATACATCTCTATCGAGAATCCACAGTTTTTTAATCGCATTCACAACCACAGTACCTGGGGCAATGCCGGTGTAGGTATGATTGGTTTGGTCATGGACGATCAGGAATTAGTGGACTGGGCTCTTTATGGTCTTGATATTGAGGTGCCTGGTGACTTTGTCAAAGACAATGATGGTGGAGCGATCCAATTGGAAGGACAAAAGGAGGCTGGTTTCTTCGCGCAACTTGATCATGCTTTTTCTCCCGATGGCTATTATACGGAAGGGCCTTACTATCAGCGGTATGCCATGTATCCATTCTTGATTTTCGCTCAGGGACTGGCCAACAAGAGGCCTGATCTTGGGATTCTCGACTACCGTAATGGCTTGCTCATTAAGGCTGTTTATGCTTTGATTGACCAGACCAACTCAGCAGGAGAGTTTTTCCCAATCAACGACTCTCAGAAGGGCATGTCTTTAGCTTCTCGAGAGCTGGTCATTGCTGTGAGCATGGCCTATCATTATGGAGGAAACGATCCACAGTTATTATCATTAATAGAGGCCCAGGGCAGGGTACCGCTCAATGATTCCGGGCTGTCTGCCGCTGAGGGTATTGCTGAAGGCTTAGCCGAGCCATATGTTTTTAGTAGTGTCGAGCTCAGTGATGGTGCTAACGGAGATGAAGGCGCTATCGGCATTTTGAGAAATGGCGAATTGACATTAATGATGAAATATGCCAAGCATGGTATGGGACATGGTCATTTTGACCGACTCGGATTCTTGCTTTACGATGGGGCAGATGAGGTCATCCAGGATTACGGAGCAGCAAGATGGGTGAATATTGATCACAAATATGGCGGGGGCTACCTCAAAGAAAATCAAACCTGGGCAAAGCAGACCATTGCCCATAACGCACTTGTCGTCAACGGCACGACACAGTTTGAGGCCAATGTAAAGGCGGCAGAAGAGTCATCAGGAAAACCCTATTTTTTCGATGCATCGAATGCGGCTGTTCAGGTCATGAGCGCTAAAGAACCCACTGCCTATGAGGGAGTGACCATGCAGCGAACCATGGCGATAGTAGAAATAGAGGAGTTGGAAAATCCTCTCATAATTGATTTTCTCAGTGTTGAGAATTCAACCCAGTCAAACTACGATCTGCCATTTTACTATAAGGGCGAGCTGATGTCGACCAATGTACCAATAGCAACTAAAAATCTACTCGAACCTTTGGGCGATGAGCATGGCTATCAGCACTTGTGGACAGAAGGTGTCTCTACCGCAAATGAAGGGAATCTGCAGATGACATGGTTCAATGGAGAAGGATTCAGGACGGTGACTATGGCCACACGATCAGGAGATGAGGTGCTATTCACAAGAATAGGTGCCAATGACCCAGACTTCAACTTGAGACGAGATCCGGGGATGATCTTGAGAAGAACTGGCGATAACACGGTCTTTGCTCAAGCCTATGAAATACATGGATCTTATCGGTATCCTGATGAGATTCCGATTAATTCTTTTACCTCAATAGTAGCTATTGAGGTACTTGAGGAAAGTAAGGACTATACGGCTGTTGGAATCGAGTTGAAGAGCGGAGCACAGTTTATTTTCTATGTGTCCAATAGCGATAGTAATAGTTCGACCAACCACTATCTGGAGATAAATGATAAAAGAGTAGAATGGTCGGGACCTTTTATTTTTAAAAAAGTAGAGTAAAACCAAGTAACAATGAAACGAGCAAGCGAAAAATATATCATCACTAAGGACATGGAATGGGAAGAGCTAGGTGGAGGCGTCTCACGCAAGATGCTTGGCTATGATAACCAGATCATGATGGTCTTAGTGAAGTTTGAAAAGGGGGCACTCGGCTCACCTCATCAGCATTTTCATACACAAGCGACGTATTGCGTGTCTGGTAAGTTCGAATTCGAGATCGATGGTGTCAAACAAATAGTCACTGGTGGAGATGGTGTTTATATTGAACCTAATCTGCTACACAGCGCAGTTTGCCTGGAGGCCGGAATGCTGATCGACACTTTTAGTCCTGTAAGAGAAGACTTTTTGAGTGGTGATGGAGTATCCTATTTTGGAGATAAAGATTAACCTTAAGACCCTAACCTTATGAAAATAAAAGGACTGAGATGGTGGGTGATTGGCCTGATTGCATTGGCCACTATCATCAACTATATTGATCGACAATCCATCAATGTACTATGGCCGGAGATTTCTGAACAGCTCTATCCGGACAAGACAGTAGATGAACGCAAGGAGATTTACTCACTGATCTCGGTAATTTTTGTTTTCTCTTATGCGTTTGGCCAGGCAATTTTCGGTAGAATTTTTGATTGGATCGGAACCCGGATTGGTTTCGCCCTTTCGATTTCCGTATGGTCGGTCGCTACTGCTTTACATGCCTTGGCTTCTTCATTCGCCAGTTTTGCTATTTTCAGATCAATATTGGGAATAGCAGAAGCAGGCAACTGGCCGGGTGCGGCAAAGGGAAATGCGGAGTGGTTTCCTACAAAAGAACGCGCGTTTGCCCAGGGATTGTTCAACTCCGGGGCGGCCGTTGGAGGTATCATATCCATCCCGATGATCGCTTTTTTATCGATCTATTTCAATTGGCAAATGATCTTCGTTTTGGTGGGTGTTGCAGGTTTCCTATGGCTGTTGCCTTGGATGTACCTCGTGAAATCCCCTCCTAAAGAGCATCCCTGGATCACAGATGAAGAACGAAAATATATATTGGACGGTCAGATCAACGAGGAGAGTAGTTTGGATGAGAATGGTGAGGTAGCCCCGACTGGAAACATACTCAAGCGAAAGCAAAGCTGGGGTGTGATTATCGCCTCGGCAGCCATAGATCCGATCTGGTGGTTGTTTGTGTTTTGGATTCCAATCTACCTATCGGAAGTGTATAATATGGACGTAAAAGCTATAGGCATCTATGGCTGGGTACCCTATGTGGGGGCCATGTTAGGTGCATGGTTTGGCGGACTGTTTGCCCAGAACAGAATGAAGGCCGGCTGGGACATCAACAAAACAAGAAAAAC
Organism: Cyclobacteriaceae bacterium; assembly: GCA_965229505.1. Classification (GTDB taxonomy): domain Bacteria; phylum Bacteroidota; class Bacteroidia; order Cytophagales; family Cyclobacteriaceae; genus UBA6059. The sequence continues at coordinate 513,618 of OZ245881.1, read as the reverse complement.
GGTCATCACTTTAGGTTGCCTGATCATGCTGCCAGCCCTGATGGCTATGGCCAATCCCGGAGAACCTATCACTGCCGTATTGATCATGGCCGTGATTCTGTTTGGATTCCAGACAGCCATTGGCAATGTACAAACCTTACCAAGTGATTTTTTCAGTGGTAAGTCCGTCGGCACCCTTTCCGGATTTGCGGGAATGGCCGCCAAACTAACGGCGGCTGGCCTGACTTATCTTGTGCCATGGTTAACGATGGGTGGCAATTATACACCCGCCTTTGTCATCGGAGCAGCACTCGCATTGATTGCGCTAGCAAGCGTTTGGATACTCTGCGGCAAGATCGAAGCATTAAAAATGAATACTTAAATCATCTACTAGCAATTCAACAATAGAAAAATGACAAAAGAACAAGCAAATAAAGTAGCAATAGTCACTGGAGCAACTGGAGGTATTGGTTTCGAAGTGGCCAAAAGATTAGGAAAAGACGGATATACTGTCATTTTAAATGGTATTGAAGACGAGGCGGGAGCTCAAAGAGTAGAAGAGCTTTCTAAAGAAGGCATTACAGCCGAATATTATGGCTTTGATGTTACCAATGATGAAGCAGTAACTTCAAACATTACGGCTATTGGAGAAAAATACGGCAGAATCGATGTGCTGGTCAATAACGCAGGTGGATTAGGTGGTAGATCCAGATTTGAAGAGATGACTACTGAGTTTTACAGAAATGTAATGGCGTTAAATCTGGATTCAGTATTCTTTGCTTCAAGAGCCGCGATACCTTTCCTTAAAAAAGGAGAACACCCCTCTATCATCAATTATACATCCAATGCTGGATGGAATGCTGGAGGTCCTGGAGCGGGTATCTATGGTACCTCAAAAGCAGGTGTCCACGCGATCACAAGAGCACTCGCAAAGGATCTGGCAGAATACGGTATCAGAGTAAACGCAGTATCCCCTGGTACCATCGATACGCCCTTTCACGCGCAGATCAAATCGACCAAACCTGAGGTCTTTGCTTCCTGGAAGAATAATATTATGTTAGGAAGGTTAGGCCAGCCGGAAGAAGTCGCTTCAGTCGTCTCTTTCTTAGCAGGTAAAGATGCTTCATTTATTACGGCAGAGACGATCCAGGTGGGAGGCGGTCAGGCCTTGGGAATATAATAACGCGCTTTACGCAGTATATGGTACTGCTTACAGTGTTCTAATAGCTTAAAATCATACTTAATGAATCTAACAGGAAAAGTAGCAGTAGTCACCGGTGGTGGGCGTGATATCGGACGAGCGATATGCGTCAAACTGGCAAAAGAAGGAGCTAAGGTAGTTGTCAACTTTTTTGGCAGTAAGCAAGACAGTGAAGACACGCTGGCGGCAATAAAGGCTGCAGGTGGTGAGGCCATCGCTGTGCAGGCTGATGTGACAAAGCAAGCTGATATCGACAAATTGGTTGCTCAGACTAAGGAGGCGTTTGGTGATCGGGTGGATATTTTGGTCAATAATGCAGGCGGGCTTTTCGCAAGAAAAAAAGTAGAAGAACTGGACGAGAAATTTTACAACCTCGTGATGGATGTAAATTTCAAAGGAACCGTATTTGTGACCCAGGCTTTCAAACCACTGATGGGTGAAGGGGCATCAATTGTCAACCTGGCCTCTCAAGCGGGTCGAGATGGTGGAGGTCCTGGCTCAGCTCTTTATGCTGCATCTAAAGGTGCAGTGATGACGCTGACCCGTAACTGGGCAAAAGAATTAGGTCCACAAGGCATCAGAATTAATGCTGTTTGTCCGGGCATGATTGCCACGAAATTTCACGATGATTTTACAAAAGATGAGGTTCGTAAAAATGTAGCCAATGCTACGCCACTTCGTCGCGAAGGAAAAGCGGAAGAGATTGCTGATTTGGTGGCTTATTTGGCCGGTCCTGAGTCATCGTTTATGACGGGAAACAATGTTGATATCAACGGCGGATTAGCATTTTCATAAAAGTAGGATAGTGGGAGCTGATATTAGTGGTATCAGCTCCTAATACATTGATACCGCCTGTGTGATTGAAGAGATTGTCACCATGTTAGGGGCGGATTTGAAGCACATAATTGTGATTCTGATAGCACTTTGTTTCATTCAAAATCTCAAGATTCTTAATGAAGTATTATGAAACAAATTTTGAAATTCTTACTCTCCTTCGGTCCGGGCATTTTTGCCATAGGATACACGATAGGCACGGGTAGTGTCACCTCCATGATCGTGGCGGGCAATTCCTTTGGAATGGATTTGCTATGGGTACTCTTCTTTAGCTGCCTTTTTTCCGGCATTCTTATTTATGTATCTGGCAGCTACTATTTGCTCACAGGAGAAACAGCACTTTTTGCGATCAAAAAGCATTTGCCGCTAGGCAAGTTTTTCGCCATTGCGATTATTCTTGCTGTCGGCATTGGGCAGTGGAATTCGCTTATCGGAATTCTGGGGATCACTTCCAATGTGGTATTTGAAATCTTGGTGATCAACTTCCCTGATCTTGCCGGACAAAAGTATGCGGTGGTACTCTGCCTCGCCATCCTCATTATTGGTATTTTCTATCTACTATTGATTAAAGGAAATTACTCAATCTTCGAGAAAGTACTGGCGCTTTTCGTTTCATTGATGGGGCTATCATTTGTTTTCACCCTGTTTTTTGTATTTCCACTTCCTTCAGAGATTATTAACGGATTGATCCCAAAGATCCCTGAAGTGGAAGGTGCAGGCATTCTTATTGCTGCATTTGTAGGTACTACAATGGCATCAGCCACCTTTTTATCACGGCCATTATTTATACAGGGAAAGCAGTGGACTAAGGATGATTTCGCGACACAGAGAAATGACTCCATCGTAGCGGCGCTGCTAATCTTTACAATTAGCGGTTCCATTATGGCGGTAGCCAGCGGTAGTTTGTATGGAACTGGTCAGGAAATCAATCATGTGCTGGATATGTCTGGTGCCCTCGAGCCGTCCGTTGGCAAGTTTGCTGTAAGCATCTTTTTTGCGGGTACTTTAAGTGCCGGACTTTCATCGATCTTTCCATGTTTGATGATCGTTCCCTTGATGCTAGGCGATTTCAATTCTGGTAAGCTTGACGTTGAGTCGACAAGGTTTAAACTGATCACCGGATTGGCGAGCCTGTTGGCTTTGAGCATTCCGATATTCGGATTCAACCCGATCCAGGGACAGATATTCACGCAGGTGTTTAATGTTTTTGCTTTGCCCCTTGTCGTCATGAGTTTTCTGATTCTATGGAATAGAAAAGGTGTTGGGTTACCTCAGAACAGAGTTTGGACCAATATCATCATGGCGGGAGCATTTGTATTTTCCATTATCATAATGGTCAATGGGTTGAACGATATTTTTCGATAGGGATGAACCAAATTCATATTGGCGACAAGGTAGTATTTGTGATGGGAGTAAGTGGCTCAGGCAAATCTGTGATTGGTAACCAGTTAGCACAGGAATTGGGCCTCCCGTTTGTCGATGCAGATGACCATCATCCTGAGGCGAATATTAAAAAAATGGCTCAGGGTATCCCATTGAATGATAATGACAGAATACCATGGCTGAATAGGCTTAATCAACTTGCCAAAGTCAAGTATACCCAGGGCTGTGTGATTGCATGTTCTGCTTTGAAAGAAGACTACAGGTTGAGGCTAATGCACTCCATTGAGTCACGTACAATCTGGATCTACTTAAAAGGCTCTTATGATCAAATCTTTGAGAGGATGAACAAAAGAGTAGACCATTTTATGGGCGCCAATATGTTGCAATCTCAGTTTGATACACTGGAAGAACCTGCAAATGCTATTGCTATCAGCATAGCGGATTCTCCTGAAACCATGATTGCGAAAATAAGAGAAGCCATTGTTGCTCTCGGCTGACGAAACAAGATCAAGAAATACAGATCGAAGAATCATTAAACCCGATAAACCGATGAAAACATTAATTAATATTCTAGCATTGTTCTTACTTGGAGTATCCTCAATTAGTTGCAGTACAGATCCTAAGAATGATAAATCTGATGAGGTTGCAGGTTCTGACGAAGCACAGCTTAAAAACACATTGTACCCGAGTGACGTATTGCCTTCGCTTAACAAGTGGGGTATACTATTGGGAAATGGAGAGAGTGAAAGGAACTTGAACGGTTTTGAGCACAAAGACTATTTCTACACTGCTAATGATGGCACGGATTGGGTGGTCTTCAAAGCACCTAACGGTGGAATCACTTCACCTAATTCGCACAATACCAGGACCGAACTCGGTCAAAAGGCGAGATGGACACCAAAAGAGGGTGGTAAACTAACGGGAAGCTTGAGGGTGATGCACGTCTCCACTTCAGGTGATGCGCGTGTCGCTGCTTCTTTTTCGGTAGTCATAGGACAAATTCATAGTGGTGATGGACATGAAAACGAGCCGCTCAAGATCTTCTACAAGAAATTTCCCGGTCACACGAAGGGCTCTGTATACTGGAACTATGAGATTAACACAGCCGGAGACAACTCCGCCAGATGGGACTATTCCACAGCCGTGTGGGGCTATGATATGTCAGTTATTGGTGCAGATTCAGCCTCCTATCCGGCCGAACCAGAAGAGGGTATAGCACTGGGTGAGGAGTTTAGTTATGAAGTAAATGTCTATGAAGGTATGATGTACCTCACCTTCCAAAGCGCGGGTCATGAAACCAGGAAGTTCACTAAGAACTTATTGAAGTCCGATTATGTGAGCAAATCGGATATTCCACAGCAGATTGTTGATCTGTACAGCGTCATAGGCCGTGATGGGACGGAACGTCCAAATGCTTATGAAGGAGAACTACAATTCTTCAAACAAGGTGCTTATAACCAGACCAATGGAAGGAAGCCTGAGACCAACATGGTATGGAGTACCGGGTCAAACACTTACAATGGGGATGTCAATCTGCAATATGCCAATGGCAGCTATACCGAGGTTTGGTTCAGAGATTCATCAACGGGCCCTGGTACACCTGTGGAGGAATAAGGTGAGATTGGCAAGATCAGATGGTAATGATTGATTCTAGAAGAACATTTATAAAAAGAATTGCGGCAGTGGGATTGATGGCACCATTCGCCGTTGGTGCCGATTCATTTGGGCTAATCAATGATCCGTTGGAAGTGCACGTATTTTCCAAGCACCTGCAGTTTTTGGATTATAAGGATTCTGCCCGAGCAGCTGCAGAAATTGGTTTTAAGGGGCTGGACTTGACTGTGCGACCTAAAGGGCATGTACTTCCTGAAAATGTCAATAGAGACCTTCCGATAGCTATCGCTGAAATGAAAAAGGCAGGCCTCTCCTGTGAAATGATCACGACCGCCATTTCTGATGTAGGCAACCCACTTGATGTAGACATTATTCAAACCGCCGCATCCGAAGGAGTAAAGTACTACCGCAGCGATTGGTTCAAATTCAAAAAAGACATTAGTCTGGAAGCGTCACTTGACTACTATAAAGAGAAAGTTCGCCAGCTGAGCTACCGCAATCAAGAGCAGGGAATCATTGGTTGCTACCAAAACCATTCGGGAACCAGCATTGGGGCATCCATCTGGGAAGTGAAAAAATTGCTGGAAACCGCCAATACGGAATTCTTTGGAGCCCAGTATGATATTCGACACGCTGTGGCAGAGGGGGGACGATCATGGTCTAATGGTGTGAAACTCCTGAAGGATAATATTAAAACGATCGTGCTTAAGGACTTCAAATGGGGCAAAGTTGACGGGGAATGGCAGATCATCAATGTTCCGATAGGTGAAGGAATGGTTGATTTCACGACCTATTTCCAACTGCTCAAAAGCCTTGGCTTGAAGCCACCTGTGTCGCTTCATCTCGAATACCCTCTGGGAGGAGCTGAAAAGGGCAAAAGTGAATTGTCGGTAGAGGAGGAGGTTGTATTCACAGCGATGAAAAAAGACTTAAGCACCCTACAGAAAATCTGGAAAGACGCCTGAATAAAACAGTAACTATCATGAGAAAACTACTTCTATTATCCACAGCGATTGTCCTGTTATATGGATGTCAAAATTCAAAACCAACCGGTATTACAGTCTCTAATGCCGATGAATTGAATGAAGCTATCGCCAATGCTCAGCCAGGTGATGAGATCATCATGGCTAACGGTGAATGGAATGATGTGCAAATCAACTTCATCGGAAGTGGTACGGAAAGCCAACCTATCACGCTCAGGGCCGAAACACCTGGGAAGGTAGTAATGCAAGGAGCTTCAGACCTTAAGCTGGGTGGGGAGTACCTGTTGGTCGACGGACTGTATTTCACCAATGGTGCGGCTCCTTCAGCTTCTGTAATCCAGTTTTATGTAGACAAGGACAATTTGGCCAATCACTGCAGGGTGACTAACTGTGTGATCGAGGATTACAACAAAGCACAGCGTGATCAGCAGGATTTTTGGGTGCTTTTCAAAGGGCGATACAACCAGTTGGACCACTGCTACCTCGCCGGAAAATCTAATAGAGGACCTACCGTCAGAATTAATTTGTCCGGAAATGAGAGTATCAAAAACTACCATAGGATCAATAATAACCATTTCGGTCCAAGACCACCCAAGGGTGGCCCAAGTGCAGAAACAATGCAGATTGGTACCAGTGGCACTTCGATGACCCCCAGCTACACCATGGTGGAAAACAACCTTTTCGATAGATGTAATGGTGAGGTGGAGATCATCTCCAGCAAATCTAATTTCAATGAATTCAGGAATAATATTTTCCACAAGAGTGAAGGTTCGCTTGTCACCAGGCATGGCAACTACTGCACGATCGATGGCAATTATTTCATAGGCGATGAAGGCTCACCGCATATTGGAGGTATCAGACTCATTGGCACAGGACATTGGGTGACCAACAACTACTTCTACAATCTCAACGGTGAAATATTCAGAGCTCCTTTAGCGGTAATGAACGGTATTCGACGGTCGGCTATCAATCGATACATCCAGGTCACAGATGTGGTAGTTGCTTTCAACACATGGGTGAATTGTACTTCGCCGTGGCAATTCGGTGTGGGCTCAAACGTCGATCAAAAGGATGTACTGCCCCCTTCAGAAATCAGATCTGAAACACCTATTCGTACATTGATGGCCAACAATATTATCTATAATACAGAAGGGGATAAGATGCCGATATTTCGACATGACTCCATAGATGGAATCGACTTCAAGAGCAATGTCATCAACAATCAAGGCGTTGCTTTCAGAGGGGTTGACGGCCTTGAGAAGAAGAGTTTCGAAATGACCGAATTGGAAACCAATGTATGGACCCCATCCTCTGCATTATCTGATGTTGAAGTTCATAACGGTTTTGAATTTGACCAGATTGGCAAAGACTTACTCGGGAATTCCAGGAAGACCAACAACTCCATAGGGGCTGTTGTGGGAATAGGAAATACACCTCCGGGCATTATGAATGAAGCCAATTACGGACCGGCGTGGTTTGATGCCAGCCCCGAGTCTAACAAGCCAACGACCCATACCGTGAGTAGTGTGACGGAACTGGCAGAAGCGCTTGGTAATGCGGTGGCTGGAGATATTATCGAGCTTACCTCAGGTCAATATGATATCGCCGCTCCGTTGAAGATTGATAAAAGCATTGCAATTCGATCTGCGCAATCGGACAACAAATCTGTCATTTCCTATACTGGCCCTGCAGGCACTCCGGCCTTCGAAATGAATCCTAACGGGGAGCTCGTCCTAAGGTCCGTCAGACTTGAAGGCAATGGAGAAAACTATGCTTTCGCAAGTCTCAAGGAGAACATGTCAAGTCTTTACAATTTGTCCATTGAGGATGTTGAGATATCAAACTTTGATTTTGTACTGAAAGCCTATAAGCACTCATTTTCAGAATATGTGAAAGTACAATCCAGCAGTATTGTGAATTGTAACAATGGAATAGAATTAGCGGCGGAAGATGATGATCGAGGCGACTACAATGCCGAAAATCTATTCATCATCGATAGTCAATTTGATGGTGTTAAGCAGAACGTGATCGACTACTATCGTGGCGGGTATGATGAATCAACCGTTGGTGGTAACCTGGTGGTCAGTGGCTCGACATTCACCAATAGTGGCGGTAGTGAAGAGACGAGTATTCTACTGAATACCTACGGCATTATCAACGTTGATCTTTCTGGCAACACTTTTCGAAATAACGGGGTAGATCTAGTCGCAAGGTTGTGGGGTGCTAAGAACAATTCCGAAACGAACAACACGATTGCGAATTCTGGTAAGATCATAACCGAGCTGAACCTGCCACTCAAATTGATGTACTAGTTATGAAATATCTACTATTTATAGCTTTTGGCGCAATCTCCAGCTGGGGGTTTAGTCAGTCCATTCCTGATGATAGCGTGCTAAGCAATGAGGAGCTAGCTGGGCTTCTCAAGCCGAACATTCACGAGCAAATTGGATCTGGGGATGAGGTCTCGCAAAGCGAACTGGCTGATTATTTCAGGCAAAAATTTTCAGAGCGATTTTTCTATGATTACGAGACCTTCGATGAGCGTCTGCCTCACTACAATAGTGTTTTTGACAACAGCCAAGATCATGAGGAAAGAGCACTAGATCATATGGGTAAGTACCCCGACTCGACACAGTGGGTGCTTCCATTCACTTACCAGAATGGAGAAGATGTGAACGCCTATGCGCTCCGTCACTTGGCGAGACAGCATAAGATGGTCGATATAGCCTTGTACTACTTCAACACTGACAAGGATCCCAAACTCATCCAATATTTTGAGAATCAAATGCGCTCTCTGAATGCAGCGCTGGACGCTGGTGAGTATGAAAAGATTGAAGATGGCAATGGTGTCTATGAAGCGTTTAGATCTGGCTACCGTATACTGAACTGGCTCTGGATTCACAATATGTTTCTAAATGAGCCCGAGTACTCCGATCAGGATCAGCTGGTCACCATAGCGACGCTACTACAGCATGGACAGCATTTATATGAAAGAAACGGGCAGTTTAGTCCTGGAAATCATCAGACTAGGGGAGTATCGGCTCTGGCGATGCTGGCCATCCTACTAAGGGATTTTGAAAGCACTGATCTTTGGCTGGATCGTGCTATGCTGAGGCTCAGTGAACATCTGGATCAAGAGATTAATGATGATGGTTTTCAATTTGAGCGATCTGTTCACTACCACATGAGTGATATCAACAACTACTTTTATGTCTATCAACTCGCTAAAATAAACGGCATTGGTGTGGATCAGTCATGGGAAGCAAAGCTGAGAGGCCTTTTCACCACCCTGGTGAAGATTGCTTATCCTGATCGATCAGCACCGGTACTTCAGGACGATACCGAAATACCATGGGCAGAAACGAATGATATTTCTGGAGCCATGACACTTGGCTATCTGCTATTTGAAAATCCTGAGTTTGGTTACTTCGCCTCGGACAAAGTAGACGATCGGGTTTATTGGTTTTTGAGTAATGATCAGATTAAGCTCCTTGAAAACATCCAAGAGCAACGACCGAACTATGGATCTTTGGCTTTTGAAGAAACGGGCTATTACATCATGCGTGAAGGCTGGGAACCGCAGGATATGATGATGGTGATATCAAATGGTCTCGACGATAAAAAACCGGACCACCAGCATGGAGATATGCTGGGAATTCAGGCAATGGCCAACGGTCATGCCATTCTCCCCAATTATCAGGTACGCTACTCGCTCCCTGACTTTGATTTTTTCAAAAATTCGCTAGTCAAGAATGTTGCGTTAGTCGATGACCGGCTTCAGGGGAAGCAGTGGACGTCCAACCAGGGCGGAAGCGGATTTGGTAAATTTCTGGAGCTACCCAATCCCGAGGTAATAGCGTGGAAGAGCACTGAAGAATATGATTTTTTTGCAGGAAGTCATGACGGATTCCAAAACATAGATGTGGACTATACGCGTCAGGTGATTTTTGTAAAAGATGAATTCTGGATTGTAAAGGATGACTTTAATTCTGATAAGCCCCATACTTACAAACAAGTCTGGCAAGGTCACTATACTGATGAGATTGGGCCCGATCTGCTTCGAGCTACGTCGGCAGATGCTTCTGGACATGATATTCTTCAACTAATACCGGCTGACGAGGTGGTTAGCGATGGCACCAGAGGCAAGGAATGGAGTGTTGTATCAAAGCTTGATCAAGAGGACTTTTCGTTTCTCACGATTATCTATCCCTATAGCGGCTACAGCAATCGACTGGATGAACAATCCTTGGGAACTATTAATAGCTGGAAAATCAACACAAATGCATGGGAAGCAGAGGGTCAAAATCCAATGACGCTGACTTCAGACAAAGGAACATTTGCCTTCAATATTAAAACACTGAAAAGTGAAAACCTGATGATCGAATCGTCAGAGAATACTGATTTGTTTATCAGTACTGAAAGCAATCAAATCAGTATTCAATCAATAGGCACCCAAGCACAGACTATTAGCGTTTATACTGAGGGACAGAAAAAAAAACCGTCTAGAACCTTAGAGCCAGGGCAAGTATGGCTACTTGACCTCTAGAATGGTTATCACAAAAAGATCCGAATGAGACACAAATCCAATCATACCATGTCACTGATCAGCATCAGGTTCATATTAGTAGTACTATGTACAATCTGGGCTCAGTTGGCGCTAGCACAGACGCGGTACAATGTTTCCTCGCAAGCGGAGTTCGACAATGCGCACGATCAGGCCAATCCGCATGATACGATAGTTTGGTTATCAGGTACTTATGCTGATATCTTCATGGATATCACAGTAGACGGGCTTACGATATGGCCAAGCACCAATGGCAGTGTGATCTTCAATGGAGCTTCCAAAGTAGAAATACACTCTGACGACATCCTTTTTTCGGGCTTTCAGTATGTCGGAGGCGACATTGGTGATGACCATGTCATTAGGATATGGGGTAGTAACGTGTTGATTACTCAGATCAATATTCAGGATTATACCAGCTACAAGTATTTGATTATTGATGAGGACTCCAGAAGGACGACCGTCAGTTATTCTAACTTTGAAAACCGGCTGAACCTGGATGATCAGAACATACTTTCCATTTTGGTAGATGATGAGCCTGGTTATCACAAAGTTCAGTACTGCTCTTTCAAAAACTTCGAAGGGACGGGAAATGACCTGGGAATTGAGCCAGTCAGAATAGGTGTCAGCACTCAGGCACACCTGAATAGTCGATCAACTATAGAGTACTGCTATTTCACGAATTGTGATGGCGATGGAGAGTTGATTTCTAACAAAGCAGCTCAAAATGTCATTCGATACAACACTTTCGCGGACAACTCCAAGGCCGAACTGGTGCTTCGGCATGGAGATGACGCCATTGTGTATGGCAATTTCTTTATCAACAACATGGGTGGGGTGCGAGTAAGAGAGGGAAGTGGACACTTTATCTACAACAATTATTTTGAAGGGCTGGATAAGCGCGCCATATACCTGCAGAACGATCCTTCTGATCCGCTTTCAGACATTCATGTTTATCACAACACGATTATCAATTCTCAGGAGTTTATCCTTGGAGGCGATGGGAGCAATCCACCACTTAACGTGACTATCGCCAATAATATCTTCAGTGACCCTCAGGACGATTTATTTGAGGAAGCAACGGGCAATGAGACGTGGATCAGCAATATGTATTTTGGCTCATTGGGAATAAGCCAGACTGAAGGATTGGTCAATGCAGATCCGCTACTTGCAGTCAATGACTCGGGTTATTTTCAGCTCGACGCTGAGAGTCCGGCGACCAATGCCGCTGAGGGTGGATACCCTGATATACCATTATTTGAGGGAATGGATTATGATAGCGAACTGGCGCTTGACCTTATGAAACAAATGAGGCCTACCGTAATCACCAGTCGAACGATTGGGGCAGCTGAGCCATCGGCTATCCGAGTGCATCCACATGCCACTGAGGAAAACACGGGACCTGATTATTTTCGGGAGTCTGAAGTCATCACAAGTGTTAGTGACGTGGTGAGAGCATCAGTGATTTACCCTAATCCAGGAAATGATCGACTCAAGATTGAACTCCCAGGTTCAAATGTCGACCGAATTAAATGCAGAGTTGTTGGATTGGATGGTAGCATCCTCCTGGAGAAGGATTCTATCCATACAAATGAGTTTGAACTGGACATTTCCAGATTATCCAGCGGAAACTATATCCTGGAGTTAACCAATTATAACTCAGCAGGTAATGTCCTGTATCAGGAGCATCACAGCTTCGTAAAGAGCAACCGCTAAATTATCAGGCATTTAATTTTTTATACTTTCGCTAAAAAGTCGTTTTGAGCGTGGAAAAATTGGGGCCCCTGGATACCGCTGTGTCTGTTGATTCTTATGAATGCACAATAGCAGTCGAATGCTGTGTATTCGGTTTTCAGGAGAATGAACTAAAGATTTTGCTGGTTAAGCGATCAATTGAGCCATTCAAAAATTACTGGCTGCTCCCAGGTGGAGCCATGATGGAAGGTGAGACATTATCGCAATCTGTCAATAGAGTCCTGAATGACTTAACCGGGATAGAAAAGATCACCCATGAACAAGTGGCTTGCTACAGTGAAGTGGATCGCCACCCCATAAAACGGGTGGTTTCAGTATCCTTCTATGCCTTGGTCAAGCCCGAGAATTATCCGGTGATACCCAAAAGCTACATTTCGGATGTGAAGTGGTATGGACTTGACGAACTTCCAAAACTAGGATTTGACCATGACCGTCTGCTACACGATGGGTTGGAAAAACTCCGGGGTAACCTGAGAGAGCACCTTGTTTTCGGAGAGCTGCTGTCAGACAGATTCACTCTGACCGAATTGCAGGAACTATACGAGAGTATTCTGAACGAGACCCTGGACAGAAGAAACTTTAGGAAGAAGATTCTTCAAATGAATATTCTCGAACCGACCGATGAAAAAAAGACTGGTGTAAAAGGCGGTCCTGTATTGTACAAGAGAAAATAAAATTCGCAGTTAATTGGTCGAAAATTTGTGAATTCATCATTCTGTGTATAAATTACACAGAAAAGTAACCCAACTTAAAATTTCATTTGACATGGATCATAAAGTAGTAACATTTGGAGAGATCATGCTGCGCCTCGCACCTCAGGGATTTCTGAGATTCTCGCAGGCCAATTCTTTTGATGTGGTATACGGCGGAGGCGAATCCAACGTAGCTGTCTCATTGGCCAACTATGGCGTGCCTGTTGATTTTGTGACCAGGCTACCGCAAAATGATATTGGTCAGTGCGCCATGATGGAGATGCGCAAAAGAGGTGTAAACACTCAAAACATTATCTGGGGTGGTGATCGGCTGGGTATCTATTTCTTAGAGACCGGAGCTGTATCGCGAGGTAGTAAAGTCGTCTATGATCGTGCACATTCGGCTATGGCCGAAATTGAAGCCGGTATGGTTGACTGGGACAAGGTCTTTGAGGGAACTTCATGGTTTCACTGGACAGGCATCACACCAGCCATTTCCCAAGGGGCAGCTGATGCTTGCCTGGAAGCAGTCAAAGTGGCTTCTGAAAAAGGAATTACTATTTCTACAGACTTGAACTATCGCGCCAAGCTTTGGAAGTTCTGTGATGCTGCTAAGCGCGAAGAGATTATGACCGAATTGACTTCTTATTGCGATATCGTATTGGGCAATGAAGAAGATGCGGAGATGCACTTTGGCATTAAGCCTGAAGGTATCAGTGTACAGACAGAAGGTCACAATGTGAAAGCGGAAGCCTTTCTCTCAGTTTGCCAGCAGATGATGGAGAAATTTCCCAAAGCCAAGAAGGTTATTACTACTTTGAGAGGCTCAATTTCTGCATCCCACAATACCTGGGCTGGTGTTCTTTATGATGGAAAGAAACTCTACGAAACACGTCAGTACCAGATCACGGATATTGTCGATCGTGTTGGTGGAGGGGATTCATTTATGGGTGGTCTGATTTATGGACTTCTCAAGTATCCTGAAGATGATCAAAACGCGCTTGATTTTGCGGTAGCAGCCTCCTGCTTAAAGCATACGATCAAAGGAGATGCGAATCTCGTGACGGTAGCCGAGGTAGAAAAGCTAATGGGCGGTGATGCCTCTGGACGCGTAGCGAGATAGATGATGAGCAAATCGATAGCTATACTTTGTGGAGGAGGGCCCGCGCCGGGCATTAATACTGTCATCAGCACAGTGGCTAAAGTCTTTCTTAAGGAGGGCTATCAGGTGCTTGGTATACATGAGGGTTACAAGGGACTATTCTCCGAAAACCCTCAGCTGGTGGATTTCGACTTTGAGCACGCCGATCGCGTATTTAGCAGGGGCGGTTCATGCCTGGTCATGAGCCGTCACAAGCCTAAGAACGAGGAGTTTACCACTCGGTTCTTTGTTGAGCACAATGTAAAATTACTCGTCACCATAGGTGGTGACGATACAGCGAGTACGGCCAACCGTATTTCTAAGTTCCTATCGGAAAACAATGTGGAAGTCTCGAACATTCACGTGCCAAAGACGATAGATAACGACCTCCCGCTACCAGATCGCAACCCGACTTTTGGCTTTCATTCTGCTAAGGATGAGGGAGTAAAAATTGGTAACACAGTCTATGAGGATGCGCGAACCAGCCGAAACTGGTTTGTAATGTCGACAATGGGCCGCACGGCGGGACACCTGGCATTTGGTATTGCCACGGGCTGTCATTTTCCGATGATGATCATCCCCGAGATGTTCAATCAGACCAAACCAACATTAGATAAAATAATCAAGCTGATCATTTCCTCAATGTTGAAGCGTCGCATTCTCAATATAGATTATGGCGTGGCGATTATTGGCGAAGGTGTCTTTCATGACATTGATGAGGAGGAGCTTAAAAACAGCGGCATTTTGTTTACCTACGACGACCATGGTCATCCTGAGTTGGGGAATGTGAGCAAGTCCAATGTATTTAACGTGCTCGTGCAGGAGGAGCTGAAGCATCACAAGCTTGATGTGAAGAGCCGCCCTGTGGAGCTGGGTTATGAGCTAAGGTGTTGCCGACCGATTGGGTTTGACTTGTCACTATGTACGCTGCTGGGCATAGGAGTGAAGAAGCTTTTTGATGAAGGTAAGTCTGCCTGCATCGTTACGGCCAACTCCCGAGGGGATATCACACCCATGTACTTATCCGAGTTCGAAGATACTAACGGTAAGATACCGCCGCGTTTAGTAGACATGGACGCTGAGATTGCTAAGCTGAGTCTTGAGAACCTCCATTTCATATCTGAAAAAGATTACTCAGCCGCAAGTGCATATGTGGAGTCACCTGCAGATTTTGATTTTCATAAAATATTGAACTGGTCATGAGCAAAAAGCGAGTTGTGACCTTTGGGGAGGTAATGATGAGGCTGTCGCCTCCGGGATACGCTAAGTTTTCCCAAGCAACAACACTGGAGATGGCCTATGGTGGTGGAGAAGCCAATGTGGCTATTTCCCTCGCCTACATGGGGCTGGACGCTGCACATGTGACCAAGTTCCCTGACAATCTCGTAGGACGCTCAGCTACACAGTTTTTAAGACATCACTGGCTGGACACCAGCTGGATAGCCTACGGCAAAGGGTTGATGGGCAAGTACTTCCTGGAGAAAGGTGCGGTACACCGTCCCAGCGAGGTGGTCTATGAGCGTGACAACTCAGCATTTGCTTTGACTGAAGAGGATACCTTCGATTGGGCTGAGATATTGAAAGATGCAGATTGGCTACACTGGACTGGGATCACACCTGCCATATCCTCAGGTGCTGCACTGAGCTGCTTAAAGGCGATTCAGACAGCTAATGAACTGAGTGTAAAGGTCTCCGCAGATATTCACTCCAGAAAGAGCCTTTGGAGCTACGGCAAATCACGCAAAGAGATCATGCCGGAGCTTATTGCAGGTTGTGACTATGTCATTGGTGGTTATCATGATATCATGGACGTATTTGATATTGAGGTAAGACCAAATGAAGAATTCAAATCAGCCGCTCAGCAGTTGATGAAAATGTATCCAAGAATCAGGACGGTATTTGATAAGAATAGGGTGGCGGTCAGTGCATCACACAATCGCATACAAGGTAAAATGTGGAACGGCGAGACGTTGGTCAAGACGCCTGAGCTCGACGTGACACACATTGTAGATCGTGTGGGTACTGGAGATGCTTATGCGGCTGGTATCATCTATGGCTTGCTCCACTACGATAAGAAGTTGGCGGCACTTAAGTTTGCTACAGCGGCCTGTGCATTAAAGCACACTGTAGAGGGTGACTCCAATATGGTCTCCGTTGAAAACATAGAAGCATTAATGGAGGGTAACACCTCAGGAAATATTATAAGATAAGGCTTCTAAGAGGCCGGGAACTAACAGCAACTCAAAAAATAAACACAAAAGAATCATGGCACGATTTTCAAGAATATCAGTAGCAGAAGCAATGAAGTCAACCGGCATTGTCCCGGTATTTTATCATCAGGATGTCGAGGTGTGCAAAGAAGTATTGAAAGCATGCTACGATGGTGGAGTTCGTGTATTTGAATTCACAAACCGCGGAGATTATGCTCATGAGGTGTTTGCAGAACTAAACAAGTTTTCTGCTAAGGAAACTCCTGAGATGATATTGGGTGTGGGGTCAATCCTCGACGCTGGTACTACGTCGCTCTACCTTCAGCTAGGAGCTAATTTCATCGTAAGCCCTGTGCTCAACCCCGACATGGCCAAGGTTTGCAACCGCCGGAAAGTAGCCTGGTCTCCGGGCTGTGGTTCTGTGACGGAGATATCTTATGCCGAAGAGCTCGGAGCAGAAGTGGTCAAGATATTCCCTGGTAGTCAGGTAGGCGGCCCCTCTTTTGTCAAAGGTGTGAAAGGCCCGCTCCCATGGGCCAGCATCATGCCTACTGGTGGCGTCACTCCAACGGAGGACAACCTCAAGGCATGGTTTGAAGCGGGTGTGCATTGTGTGGGCATGGGATCTCAGTTGATCTCCGGCGACATGATCAAAACCAAGAATTATAAGGAACTCACAGCGCTTTGCCAGTCTGCTATTGCGATAGTGAAGAAGTACATGAAAGCATAAGCAGCTTGAGACGTCATTTGGGAAGTTAGTATTCTAACATTTGTAAATGCGTGTTAGCGTGTTTGCCAGGGTTTCTATTCCGGTTGCTTGTCAACATGGAAGTACCCTGGTGGGCTTGCTAGCATTTTATTCAGCCCGGAAATTTCAGTTGGCCTTGTTGGCAACAGATCTATGTTTTGTTCATTTAATGACTGATAAAACCATATGATCAAATTGTAGTTAGGGTAATTTGGATTATATTCATCTACTAATATTTGAATATACCAACTATTATTCCTGGTGCACAATTCCGCTAATACGCTACCAATTGCCAAAGCCTGTTACACCCTTCTCGTTTTCATCATAATAGCTATGTTCTGCTCATGCTCGAGTACAGAGCATATAGTGGAGTCTGATTACAGTTACGCAGGTACATTTCATCGATACAAGTCATTCAGCTTTGGGCAAAATGACAACTTCGGTGGAAGCGAAGAAGACAAGGAGCTTGTCGAAAAATACATCGGAAATATACTCACGGCGTGGGGTTATAAGGTAGAAGAGAGCAAACCAGACATTTACATATTCTATTCGCTTTATTACGATGATTTTGCCTATCGCGGATACAACCAACCGCAACTTCATCAATGGATTAACTATAATCATCCCGCCTATGGCGAGGAGATAAGCAAGGGAGAAGTTGATATAGTTAGTCTGACGAGCGATAAGAGGAAATCCCGAAGACTCTACCCAAAAGAGGAATACGATGCTGTGACCTACCAACTCAGAGAAGGTACGATGCTTATTTCTTTGGTGGATAGAAGGAAGAAAAGAACCATCTGGCAAGGATATGCATCAGGAGTTATGGGCCCTGACCAAGCCAAAAATCAACGGGTAATGCGATCTGCAATCATCCGTATTATGGATGAGTTTAAGTTGCTCTCCCACAGCTCTTAGTTCTACCGTTCCATTGATTTATTTTTCATAACAAAGAAGAGACCGTCTCAAAAGTCTATCGACGATCATTACTGTCATATTGAGCTTGTCGAAATGCATCTCAAAACAGACATACGGGTTTCAATGTGCTCCACCTGACTGGCCTCTAACTTTTGATACAGCCTCTTCTTAGTTCCGATAGATTTGCTTCTTTTTAGTCTTCCAAAGCCGCAACACCAGGAAGTACCTTGCCTTCCATGTATTCGAGCAATGCACCACCTCCTGTAGAGACATAGCTTACCTTGTCGCCATAGCCGAGCTGGTTGACCGCAGCAGCTGAGTCACCGCCACCGATCAATGAGAAGCCTCCGTTCTCTGTGGCTGCTACAACTGCATTGGCTACACTCTTGGTGCCTGCCGCGAAGTTGCTCATCTCGAATACACCCATGGGTCCATTCCACAAGACCGTCTTAGATGAGCTGATCACTTTGGAGAATACTTCTCTTGCCTCGGGTCCAATGTCCAGCCCCATCCAGCCATCTTCGATAGCGTGGTTATTAGCAATCTTAGTGTTGGCATCATTGGCAAAAGCATCAGCCACCACAGAGTCCATCGGTAGCAACAGGTCAACACCCAGGTCTTTGGCTTTTTGGATGAGTGACTTGGCAAGATCCAGCTTGTCTTCTTCCACCAGGGAGTTGCCAATCTGACCACCCATCGCTTTGAAGAAGGTGTAGGACATGCCGCCCCCTATGATCAGGTGATCTACCTTGTCCAGCAAGCGTTCGATGATCAATATCTTATCAGAAATCTTTGCCCCACCCATGATGGCTGTATAGGGCTTGGCTGCCTTGTCGAGCACTTTTTGCGCATTATCTATCTCTGCCTGCATCACATAGCCGCATACCTTATCAGAAAAGAATTTGGCAGCAATCGTAGTTGACGCATGTGCCCGGTGGGCAGTGCCAAAAGCATCATTGACGTACACATCACCCAGGCTGGCAAGCTTCTCAGCGAAAGCTTCATCGCCCTTCGTCTCCTCTTTGTAGAAGCGCGTATTTTCAAGAAGCAGTACTTCTCCAGGCTGCAATGAGGCCGCTTTGTCACGAGCTTCATCACCCACACAGTCATTGGCAAACTTCACAGCCGTACCGAATCTGCCGGATAGGTCTTTGACCAGATGCACAAGTGAGAACTTATGCTCAGGGCCTTCTTTGGGTCTGCCAAGATGGCTCATTAAGATAGCCGATCCACCATCATCCAATATCTTCTTGATCGTCGGCACTGCCGCTCGTATCCGCGTATCATCGGTGATTTCAAAATCAGCATTCAAAGGGACATTGAAATCCACTCTAATCAATGCCTTTTTACCGGAGAAATTATAGCTATCTACTGTTTTCATATGCGTTAATTTGAAGGTCGAAATTGGGCAACAAGAGAACAATTACAAAGCATAAATGCTATTATTTAGCTGATAACGATTGCATTGCCATTAAGAGTAGCGTCCAAGTATCCCTCTCTTTGAGAGGGTTAGGGAAGAGGTTATAAAAGTAGCCTTACTAATGGCTCATGCTTCTCTCAACCCTTATTGGTCTTTAGGCAACAGATGATCGCCGGTGATATCACCGGCAATGGCGTTGGGATGCCGAGTTGCACTTAGGATGACGCTAAGAAAAGATTAGCAACTCACTTAGCCGAGGCTCTGTTCAACCGATCGTTAATAGCACGCCCCAGTCCGTTATCAGGAAAAGGTTCGCTTAGAATCATATCGATCGGTAATCCATCGAGTTTGCGAAGGGCACTAAAGAGGTTACGTGCAGCTTCATTCAAATCCCCATTTTGCGATAGCACGGTCTGGTGCTCAGCGGCCACCTCCGGGTACCGATCGACAAAACTGATGATTCCAATTCGCTTGTCCCTGTTCTGGTCGATGAGCCGGGAGATGCTGCCCACGAGCACTGGTTTTTTGGGCGCATAATGCGATTTCATCATTCCCGGAGCAGATGGGTTGGAGCTTTGATTAAGGTTGATTTGTACAGGCCCGATGAGCGCTTCTATTTCCTCCACCTGCTTCCCGCCGAGACGATAGACCGTTGGCCGTCCTTCAGGAAACCCAATGATCGTGGACTCTATACCTACCTCGCATTCACCTCCATCTAGGATGTAGGGAATCTCATCGCCCAGCTGATCCTGTACGTGTTTCGCTGTAGTGGGAGAGATATAGCCGAAAGGGTTGGCGCTCGGAGCGGCCAATGGAAAGTCCAAGGTGGACAAGAGCTCCAAAGTCAAGGGGTGATTGGGGATTCTGAAAGCCACTTCTTCCAGACCCGAGGTGGTCAATGACGGCACGATAGACTTTTTCTTCAGCAGTACGGTCAGCGGACCAGGCCAGAATGCGTTGGCAAGGGCGACTACTTCCTCTGGGATGTGCTCGACGTATTGCCTGATCTTCTCAATACTATCGGTATGGCAGATGAGTGGATCAAATGCCGGGCGATTCTTTGCCTTGAATATCTTCACTACGATATCATCTCGCAGCGCATTTCCGGCTAAGCCGTAGACCGTCTCTGTAGGGATTGCTACGATGTTCCCGGTCTTCAAAAGCTTACTCGCTTTTAGGATATCTCTACCTATAGCTGCCATTATGGGGGCGAATGTACGATCTTTTACTTGACAAACTCAAGGCAAAATATATATTTGCCCAAACGAGAATCCTATGAGCAGCCGAACAAAATCCAGCTTTAAAATTGTCTCCATCCTTATTGTGGTCGTCGTACTATTGGGAAGGTTTGGTGTGGTTGTGATACCTGCGCTGGCACCTTATATCTTTTGGTTGCTCATTATTGCTTTCGTACTGCTGTTCTTGTCGACCTTGTAGGTTTTACCCGCAATGGCCACCCCAGCTCCGTGGTTTGTGGCACACAAAACACTTTCATGGGTGCCCTCCTACCTAGGTTTGTGTCCTCACTAACCTCCTACGCCGAGGTTTGTGTCTCCACAAACCTATTGACTATCAGGCCCGTGCAGACACGTGCCAAGGCGGTGGACATATCCACTAACTGCACTTCGTATAAGTTCCCTATCGGGAAGACTGTAGGGGTGGGAAGCTGGTTTTATCAACTGAGCTTAGACGAACCGTCATGCCGTAGGCATCTTATACGTCTTGAAAATACTCACCGCCTGGATTTACGGCCTCACTCAGCACCGTAGTTTGTGGCACACAAAACACTTTCATGGGTGCCCTCCCGCTCAGGTTTGTGTCTCCACAAACTTGTTGACTAATTAGGCACGTGAAGACACGTGCCTAGGCGGTGGACATATGTACTAACTGCACTTCGTATAAGTTCCCTATCGGGAAGACTGTAGGGGTGGGAAGTTGGTTTTACCAACTGAGCCTAGACGAACCGTCATGCCGTAGGCATCTTATACGTCGTGAAAACACTCACCGCCTAGATTTACGGCCTCACTCAGCACCTTGGTTTGTGGCACACAATACACTTTCACGGGTGCCCTCCCACCTAGGTTTGTGTCCTCACTAACCTCCTACGCCGACGTTTGTGTCTCCACAAACCTGTTGACTACTAGGCCCGTGAAGACACGTGCCTAGGCGGTGGATATATCCACTAACTGCACTTCGTATAAGTTCCCTATCGGGAAGACTGTAGGGGTGGGAAGTTGGTTTTATCAACTGAGCTTAGACGAACCGTCATGCCGTAGGCATCTTATACGTCGTGAAGGTTCTTTCTGCCCAGGATTGCACCCTAACAAACCCCTTAAAACCGCCCGTGGAGACACGGGCTTAGGCATTAAACTACCCACCACAATTCTCAGCAATAGCATCTTTCGCATCGCCATGCCCCATGCGCTGGGCCGTTTGCAGGGTAAGACAGCCTTCCTCGCGGTTGTCGACTTGCAGCTGTGCCAGTCCAAGCCAAAAGAAGGCTGGGGCATAGTTGGTATTGAGCTGAATGGAAGTTTTTAGATTGGTGATAGCCTCTTCAAATTGATCCAACAGAAACTGCGTCTTGGCCAGGTTGAAGTAAGTGAAGGCATTCTGATCATCGAGCTCAAGCGCATACTTAAAGTCAGCGGCAGCCTGCTCATATTGCGCTACTCTGTAGAATACATTGCCGCGATTGATGTAGAGGTCAGTTACTCCCACGTTGAGTAAAATGGCCTCATTATAATCGTTGAGCGCACCCTGCAGATCAGACATTTCCAATAGGGCATTGCCGCGATTGTAGAAGTAGCGATAGTCCTGGCTATTGAGCGCCAGGGCCTGTGTGAAGTCCTCAGCAGCCTGGCCATATTGGCCCTGCTCCAGCTTCGATACGCCTCTGAGGTTGAAGGCTTCTTCGTCCTGCATATCATTGGCGATAGCCTGATCGAGGTAGGAGACCGCTTTGGTAAAATCGCTTGCTCCCATGGCTTCTCGCGCCACTTTTTTGAGTTCATCGTTACCTGGTTGGCAGCCAAGTAGCAGCCACATCAAGCTGAGTGTTAGTAGGAAATAGCCTTTCATGCCGCAAATATAGCGGCCACTTAACCATATCGGACTTTAGGCGTGTAATAGTTTATGCAAAAGCTAATTCTGTCTCTTCTCCTCCTGGCTACCACTTCATTTACGGTAGTAGGTCAAAACATCTATAGTGAGTCAAAATGGGAGGAGCGTGATACCTGGCAGCAGGCGGAAAGGATCATCGCGCTGTTAAAACTGCAGGAGGGTAGCAAGGTCGCGGATATCGGTTCGCATCAGGGCTATATGACGGTCAAGTTGTCTGCGGAGGTGGGAGCGGATGGTAAGGTATATGCGGTGGATGTTAGTGACTACCAGCTTGACAACCTCAGGACTAACCTTGAGGCCAGAGACATTACCAATGTGGAGGTGATCAAAGGTGACTATGATGATCCACACCTACCGGAAAACACATTGGATGCGGTGCTGATCCTGGACACTTACCATGAGATCGATGATTATATGACAGTCCTGGGCCACATCAAAGCGGCACTGAAGGCAGGTGGTCTGCTGGTCATAATCGAACCTGTCTCTGAAGAGCGGCGCGGGCTGCCGCGGGACGAACAGACGGCCAGGCATGAGATCGACTATAAGTGGGTAGAAGCGGAGCTCATAGAAGCAGGTTTTGAAATTAAGTATACGCAGGATCCGTTCCTTGATCGCACCGAGCCTAAGGGCGATAAGCTGTGGGCGGTGGTGTCGACGAAATAGTAGGTCCGTCTTGATGGCGCCCGAATAGCCCGGTCTTGCTGGATTAAAACCGTTGAAACGGTTCCCCAAAAGCCTTGAGATTACATAGCCCATGGTTTAAACCACGGGCTATTGAAGACGCTTATTTTATGAACCCATCTAGGCACATTGGATTCTAGTTTCCCATTACTCAGAGATCAAAGCAACAAGATCAATAATAGAATGATGATAATGATAGCACCGACAGAAAGGTAAATACCACCACCGGCCATTGTCTTATTCTCTTTCTGAATCTCTCTTAGCTCTTTCCTGACCTCACGTTTCTCTGCTCGGGTCATCGTCGAAAAATCCATCGCGTTGATCTCTTGTACTCTAGATTCTAACATTTTCACGCGCTCTTCTACCTCTACCTCGGAAAGCGCCCTGAGATCTTTCTTAGACATAGGGGTGATTTCCTCAGCATTGGCCTGATGACCGAATGTACCGGCTGCCAGAAATAGACCTAGCGCAATAAGTTTTGAAAAGTAATTCTTCATAGGTTCTAGAATTTCAGTTTATATAAATGATGACTACAAGGTTATGATTTACGGCAATAATTGCAAGTTGAAACTTGAGATATCAACACAAAAAAACCTCATTCCGATAGTGCGAAATGAGGCTTTCAATACTTAAATCTTATGACGCTTAAGTCAACAAGATGAGTAGCAAAATGATGATTATGATAGCACCAACAGAAAGATACACTCCACCTGACAGGAACTCATTTTGCTTCTTGATCTCACGAAGTTCCTTTTTGACGTCACGCTTTTCTTCTTTGGACAAAGTCGACAGATCCATGGCTTGAATCTCCTGTACACGTGACTCGAGCATCTCCAGTCGCTCGGCTACCTCTGTTTCGTTGAGTGCCTTGAGCTCTTTTTTGTTCATTGGGTTGATCCCGGCAGCAGCGACCTGCTGACCCGCGGTAGTAGCTATCGCAAATAGGGCTACCGCAATCACTTTAGAAAAACTATGTTTCATGATAGATATTGAATTTGTTTGTAATGAGTTAATTCCAAGTGCAAGGTTGCTATATCAAACAAAAAATAGCAAGACCACCCTCAATTATTCGTAATTATACCCTCCGGGGTTTTCCTCAAGTGTTACCCCCAGCGACAATACGATTCTATTTACAAAGTTGAAATACGCTATTACGAGGGTCGCATCGAGAATGGCGCGATCACTTAAGCCTTGATCTTTGAGAGGGGCGATCAAAGATTCATCATTGGCGCTTTCGGGATTTCTGGTCAAGACATCAGCATAGGCACACATCGCCAGTTCAGTTGCATCAAGCCCAGCTAGGGTATAGTCGGCTTTCAGCTGTGCAGCGCGCTCCTCATTTTTCCAATAGCTATTGACGGCTTCCAGGTGATGGACTTGGCAGTATTCGCATTGATTGGCTTTCGAGACGACCACAGCAATCATCTCCCGATGCACACGCTTGATGGGTGACTTGCCAAACATAATGGTCATGTAGAGATCCATATGTCGGGTGATGGATTCAGGATTAAGGCTCTGGATCATGTGTACGTCTGCGATCTTTCCTCTGCTTTTGATCAAGCCGTCATAGATGTCTTTGAGTTCTCCTGTCGCAGCTTCTGGTGGTATTGTTTCGATTAAGGCCATGTATCCAAGTTAATTATTTATCCCCGAGACCAACGATACAGGTTGAGCGTGGAGATTTGTGGGTCACACCTCCTTATCCAGCAAATCCGTTACCACCCAGTACCTGGGGTCGTCGATGGAAGATTCGATCATCGAATCCATCGCAGGATCAGCCTTCAACAGGAGTGTCTTGCATTCAGGGCTGAGGTGCGTCAGTTTGACTTGCTTACCCTTCTCCATATACTTGTGCACCAATGAATTTAAAGCTTCTATTCCGGAGTGGTCACTCACCTTCGATTCGATGAAGTCGATCTCAACCCGGTCAGGATCGTTGTTTGCGTCAAACTTGGAGTTGAAATTCTG
The DNA here is from genome assembly GCA_965229505.1 of Cyclobacteriaceae bacterium. Classification (GTDB taxonomy): domain Bacteria; phylum Bacteroidota; class Bacteroidia; order Cytophagales; family Cyclobacteriaceae; genus UBA6059. The sequence continues at coordinate 488,410 of OZ245881.1, read as the reverse complement.
TACCGATCCGAAGAATAGCGGCCCCCAGATTTCATAGACCTTAGTGCCATCTTCTTTAATGCTTTTGCGGGCGCGGATCATGGTGGCATTCTTCCAGGCGAATACCAAAGCGGACATGATCACACCCACAATTACTGCCAGGGCTAAGTCCTGCCATACTGTGATTCCGGATACGGTGATCAGTACGATGGCATCCGACTTGGGGATTTTGTGCAGAATCCTGAAGCTACTCCAGGCAAAGGTGCCAATCACGACCATGAACATCACACCGACCAAAGCGGCGATCGGAATCTGCTCGATGAGCGGTGATCCAAAAAGGATGAAACTTAGCAGTGCCATTGCCGCTGTGATTCCCGATAGGCGGCCTCTGCCTCCCGAGTTGACATTGATGATAGACTGGCCGATCATCGCGCAACCGCCCATGCCACCAAAGAGTCCATTGAGTATATTGGCGCCTCCCTGAGCGACACACTCACGGTTGCCACTACCGCGAGATTCGGTGAGTTCGTCGACCAGGTTGAGGGTCATGAGCGACTCGATCAAGCCAACTGCGGCTAGTATGAAAGCTGTGGATAGAATCAATCCCCAGTGACCTTCCAAGGTACCGAAGAGCCCGAAAATCTGATTTTGGAAGCTGGGCAATGAGCCCTCAAGTCCTGTACCACCACCATCGATGATAAATGAACCGACAGTCGGCACATCCATACCACCAAAGATGGTGACACAAGCGACCACTATGATCGCAACCAGCGCGGCTGGGACTTTCTTAGTGAGCTTTGGTAGCCCAAACATGATACCCATAGTTAATGCCACCAAAGCGAGCATGATAACCAATTCTCCACCTTGAAGCCATTGTGTAGTTCCATTGATGGATTCTTTGAACATTCCAAGCTGGGAAAGAAAGATGACAATGGCCAGACCGTTGACAAAGCCCATCATCACCGGGTGCGGAATCAGCCTCACGAACTTGCCTAAGCGAAGGAATCCAGCGGCAATCTGGATCGCGCCCACAATCAATAAGGTGATAAATAGCCACTGCAAACCAAGGTTCTCGACTGGGGTGTCCAGACTCATGCCCACAAGGTTGCCTTGCTGGATCATATAAACCATCACCACGGCCATCGCTCCTGTGGCGCCTGAGATCATACCGGGCCTACCACCAAACATAGCGGTAACGATTCCCATCATGAAAGCACCATAGAGTCCGACGAGAGGGTCAATCCCCGCAACAAATGCAAAGGCAACCGCCTCTGGCACCAAAGCGAGTGCTACCGTGAGTCCGGAAAGGATATCGTTTTTTGGATTGAAAGTGAAGTTGCGGAAGACGCGCTTGATCATAACTCTGATTTAAAGGGCGCGAAGATAGACCTTTCAAATGAGAGCAGAATGGCCGATTTTGATTGATTTTAACGGCTTTTTGCTGCAAACGATTGTTAGGGAATTGAGGCGGGAAAGATTTCCGTGACAAAGTTGGGGATAACTCATCCGTCCTTGGAAGCAATTGCGCTCAAGCTAAAAAATTTATTCACTACCGGAATCAGGATTAGTTCATCAGCCTGGCTTGAGTCTCAGCGAGACGTTAAGACTAGGGTGAGATGCTAAGATTTGCGTGAGGAGGTGCACTGGCAGGCATTTGACTGTCAGCCGCTACTCGATGAGATGTTTTTGGAAGATTCAATAGCTAACTTGTATGTATGAAGAAAGCTTGTCCGAATTGCACTAAAGAAGTTGATGCCAACTATTGCACGGTCTGTGGTCAGAAATACTTTGAAAGTCATTCTTTTCAAAATGCACTCACTCAGGTGCTGGATGTAATTGATTTAAGAAAAGGGGTATTCAGTACCCTCTATCATTTGTTGATTAAACCAGGACAGCTTGTGAGGGATTTTTTGAATTGTAAGACAAAGCCATATATTCATCCTTTCGCTCTTATTTTGATCATTGTTGGGTTACAATACCTCATAGACGAATTGAGTCTTTTGGGCTTTCTAGTTGTTTCTAATGGCAACTCGAATCAATTTCAGGATATACTTGATGTTGTCTTGAATACGTGCTTTGTTTTAGTTCTTCCTGTTTTTAGGTTTTACCGATTCAGGTTTATTGAGAATGCCATCATCTACATTTATTTCCTTAGTGGGTTCTTTTTTCTAGACTATTTTGCTCTTGTTTCAAATGTTATATTTTTTATTCGTGAGATTGATCCCAATAGTTGGTTGACTCAAATTCCCTATTTTCTAGTTGTAATATGGTTTTTGTTTTACCTGTGGCAAGCTTTCAAAGGCAAACGCCGGGAAATGATCATGTTTATCGTAGGGTTTGCTCTTTCATCTATCATTTATGAGTTCATTGGAACGGAAGTAGTCATATCAAATGCCGACGAGTTGTCAACTGACTATGGTGACGGGTACATGGTGTTTGATATTGAAGGGTTTATAGATCGGGACGATTGTTGCTCAAGAATTGTGAGCAGTGAATTTACTAACCCACTTTACAGTGATTTGAATAATGATGGTGTAAGAAACGGGGTAGTAGTGTATTCCAATGACTTAGATGAAGAAAAAATTGCTGTCTTTGATGTGAACAGAACAGAAGTAGCGTTTTTCTTTTTATCGGATTATTCTGTCGAAGCTAGTATTATAGACATAAGCGCAGTTGAAGGAGTATTGAGGGTAGAATTACAGGATAGCACAAAAGCGGAAGTTTTTTGGGATGACGTTGATTTTAGAATGCGATTGGTGAAATGAGTTCCTCTCTGGTCTAAGTGTCTCGCTTTGACCTGTGATGTCGAGTGCCGCAGCACCTATACAAAGCCTCAGCGCAGGCATGGGTAAGAATACCCTATTGTTCGTTTAATCCAAGCTCGAACTCGATAAAGTCTTTCGCTCCTTCAGTCCCAGTCATTTCCATCCATGCTTCACTTTTATCCCCACTTATGGAAAGTCCAAAAACAAAAAAGTCACAACATGCTCTTTCTGTTTTAATAAACTCTGTTAGTTCATCCAAAACTTTGTCTGTTCCTGGGAATTTAAAAGCATAACCGTCCTCGAGTTCTTGTTCGTCTAGAATTTGTTGCTTTAAGGAAGCAACAACACTCTCTTTCCTTCTTCTCAATTCAGGGGTTGTAAGTTTACAACTTACTTCTGCTGACTGGTTTTTGGCTTTACAGCTATTAGAGTAAGAACATGTTTTTGTCTGATTGGTCATTTTGGTTTCAAGGGAAGAATCTTGATTGCACCTTATAGAAGAACCGCATGATAGTAATAGTGACAAGAGGGCAATTAAGATGTGAGACATACGTATGAGTATTTTATTGAATTTTTTATCTTGGTAAAGATAAACCGTGGAGTATAGTCCACGGTCAAGGAAAAATCCGAAAAAATTTTAAAGCATGCGAATAGGCGAACTGTCAAAGAGGGCTGGACTGTCAAGAGATACCATTCGATTCTACGAAAAAAAAGGCCTGATTGCTTCGGGAAAGCAAGACAGTCAATTTAACAACTACAAAGAATATGCTGATACAACCTTACCAAGATTGATGTCTATCAAAGGACTAAAGGGTTTCGGGTTCACGCTCAACGAAGTGTCAGAATTACTTGAAATGCTTGATGTCAATGCTGCTACTTGTACTAATGTTTCACATCGAATAGATGAAAAGATTTTGTTGATCAACCAAAAAATTAGAGAGCTGAAATCAGTTAAAAAGCAGTTATTGGATGGAAAGAAAAATTGCTACACCGAGATGGGTGCTTTGAAAAATCCAAATGAAACCTGTCCCGTATTTGTCCGCTAAACTGTATCGTCGGTTCTCCTCTGGTCTAAGCGTCTCGCTTTGACCTATGACCGTGGGATAACTCATCTGTCCTTGGAAGCAATTGCGTATGTGCTGAAAATTTTATTTGCTAATGGAATCAGGATTAGATCATCAGCCTGGTTTGAGTCTCAGCATGACGCTAAGACTAGGGTGAGCGCCTATACAAAGCCTCTGCGCAGGCATGACTCTGACTTGTACCTTTTAACATTCCAAGTATTGACCTGAAAGTGCCTGATGGGAGTCTCAGCGAGACGTAAGACCAGAGTAGGGAGCAGCGAGGACTTTACAGCCTTCTCAATTTAATATTTGTAGCCATTAACAGCTTATTAGCCAGTGCGAGAGGCTCTAAGGTCAGATGTCAAACCAGTTTTTATTTCTGTTGACATGGCCTCCCGACTGATCTGTTTCATCATCTTACCGAACTCGTCCATTTTTATCACAGGTTGTGCAATAGCTACGATTGTTAGCGAATTTTAAAATAGGACTTGATTAATTAGTGATACGGTAAATAGACTTAGAAGAAACCAACCAATAAACCCTTGAATAATACAAATATAGCGAGCGAACCCATACGTTGGTATTGTTCCAAAACCAAGGGTCACAAATGAGTTAAGGCTGAGTGTTAATGCATTTACTAGACTAAGAGAGAACAGTCCAAGAGACTTGAAAATTGCCTTAACAGTTCCTTTTTGATGTTTGCTTATTGCGGACTTTAAGTTCTCTATCAGTTTTGATTTACTTGTTACATCCCAATCCGATGGATAGAAGAAATAGACTATCCCGAAGAGTAAAATAATATAGACAGAAACTACCAGTGCCCTAGCTGGATCCGTTCCATTTTCTGTATAGAATTTTAATAATTGCCCCAGCTTCCAGCGAAACCAATTCTTGGATCCACCAATTTGTCGATATACATATCCAAGGCGAGCCGTTTCTAAGTCTTTCATTTCGGAATAGCATGCGTTTGCATATCTTAAATTTCCATTTTGCTTGAATATACTATAGATGTGATAGTAGTCTCTTATTAAGTTATCAACAGCAAGGCTATCTTCGAATTGGATGTCCGAACTAAGTTGATTGAAATCGTATTTAAATTTCAAATCAAATTGGTCATAGGTTGCTTTGGATGCGAGGGACACCATTCTACCTTTTATGTCAAACCAAGATATTTTATTAGATGTCTCTGAGAAAATAAATTCGTTAAAAGAAACCTTGCCTAAAATGGTGTTTCCGTAGAAACTGAAACGGTCGGAGGCCTTGGCTTCATTAAACATGATGGTTCCATTAATCATGTTGCCAGAAATTTCAATAACATCAGAATTGAGATGAAAGGAATTCAAAGAGGAGTTATCACCAAGGACATTATTGTCAGTAAAATAGAATGAGTTTGATCTAATATCTCTAGCTTGAATGATGTGCTGATTTTCTTTAAAATTCTCATAGTAGTTAGAATCAATTTCAATCAGATTGAGTCCTTCAGGTGCAAACGCATTTTGGTCGAGTAGGAGATGTTCTGAATAGATTGACCATAGCTCAATGCTTTTGAATCTATTTTGATGGATTTCAATCCATTCGCCAAACGGGCCATTGAAAGAAGCAGAGCCTATATCATTATTATCGATGTAGAAATATCTTACAGGAGCCTTGTCTTCAAGAGAGCCACCAATTGTTAATCCTTCAAAAAAATTATTTTCTATCCACGCATAATCATCTAACACTTCAATATCGAAGAACGCAGCTTTTCCTTGTACATTCAGATTTGAGATTACAAAAGACTCAAAACTCACATTTTTAACAAGAATATTATTTCTGATGATCAAACGTCCTAAAGAATCTAAATCAATTGGATCCGATGGGTATCGAGCGTGTAAACTTTGAAGAATCGGGTGATTCAAAGAGTAAAAAGCATAGCCACTATCAAGCGCAAAGTCTAAATCATCTTCATTGAATGAACCTACAATGATTTTCATATCGGTCAGTAGAAAGCCAGATTTTCCATTCAATCGACTTAACTCCAAATTGACATCCAAGTTCTCTGTATACACCTGTTTATCCGTTAGGCATCCGTGAAGAAAATCAACATAATCCATTTCTCGGATTTGAGAATTACCGGCTGCCGGAAGGAAGAATAAAAAAAAGATTATTTTTTTCATAAAGAAGTCAATTTTGACTGGCTATAAGATAACGCGCACTCTACGCCACGCGGTATTCTCGTTATTTACCTTTCAAATATATCCTTTCTGCCATCTCAGGCAAATGTGAGTGGGCTAGCCTAACTACTCGACCACCAGCTTTGGGGCAGTCACGCGATCACTCCAGGCATGTGCATTCGGTGAATCAGTGATGATCCTCACATTACGCCACTTGATCTGCTTGCCCGCATCTGTACTATCACCGATGGCGTGTACCTGTAGGGCGATGAAGCCGCTGCTGGTCAGGGAATCAACCAGATTGGATGTGTTGATCTCGTTGACCCATACTCTGAGGCTCGGTCCGATGGCTTCTATGCGATATTTATTCCACTGACCATTTTTGAAGGCGGTTTTTCCGGTAGGATTATGCTCTAAATCATAGAGCCATCCTCGTCGCTCCTCATCATAGATACCGCCGCTCCATGCCCTGGGGCTCGGGTCGATCTCACATTGGTAGCCATGAACTACTCCGTCCTTGTATTCCTGTAGGGTGTTGCTGCGGAACTGAACCCCAGAGTTGACGGTAGAGTCGACCAACACTTCGAATTCCAAAATGAAATCATCGTAGTGATCGTTAGTTGCTAGAAATGTATTTGGGGTACCGAACAGGGTAGTCCCTGTGATGGTGCCCTCATCAATCACATAGCCGGCTTCACCATTGAGGATGTGCCAGCCATCAAGTGAGTTGCCCTCGAACATATCGACCCACGGAGTTTTTTGCAATGGAGCACGCTCCTGTTGGGATTGTTCCTTGTCAGGGGCTGTACAGCCAATGATGACATAAAGTAGGAGCAGGCTATTCAATCGCATATTTCTCATTTAGTTCTTGTTGGGTGTAGGTCTGGTCGGCCGCACGATCCTGATCTCTCAGGGCTTTCACCATCTCTTCAGTAAGGGTTTGAGGTGAGGTAGTGAAGGCATTTCGAATGTAATTGCCAATCTCCATGATTTGCTGATCTGTAAGATAAGGGCTCATTTTCAGTCCTGGCATAGCTGCTGAAAAATTGTAGTTTACCCCATTGACCGTGATGGGGCCTTGAAGCCCATACAGTATCAAATCAGCGAGCAGCTCCGGCGATCCCTCTACAAACTCTGAGGCAAGCAGTGGTGGCGCAAGGTCTCGAATGCCCCTGCCATCAGGGCCATGGCAGGTCGCACAATGCGTTCTATAGAGCCCCAGTCCCCTGGTGAGACCATCTTCACCGATGATCTGCGGTTCTTCCTCAGGTGGAGGTATGTTTTGCACACTATCGATATAGTCCAGCGTTGCGGAGTACCCGTTGGTCGAGGTTCTAAACTCCTCCAGGTCACCCTGTAGCGCTACCGCAATCGGCTCAGCGATCCAGCGCGACTGCTCATACCTATCGAGAAGCTGTGTCAGGTAGGTGATGGCCGAACTGTTGAAATTCCTGGCCAGTAGATAAGTCATATAGTAGTCAATCGTGGAGTCCTGAAGCGCTATCATGTCTCCCAGGGCCTTGTTGGTCAGCTTGATGCCATAGTCACCCATCAGCTTCAGCATGTGCGCCAGCAGCCGTGGGTGCATGAGCATGTTGTTGATGTTGATATGCTGCTTACTCAGTGTCTGGAGTCCTTCAAGGCAGTACAGTGCGTGGATTCTTGGTATCTCAGCTGAAGTATCATTGAGTAGATCTGCCAAAGCGTTGGTCAGACTTTGGTCGCCAGAGTAGATGATCATCTGCTGGGCCCTGTCCCTAATCCAGATATTCTTGCTGGACAGTGAATCTATCAGTTGCGGTAGCGGGACAATGGATAAATCGGTGGGTGTCCATGCATCCTCTTGCGTAGTGACCCTGAGCACGCGCCCCATGCCTACCAGACTATCCAACCCTCTGCTGATGTATTGATCCCGCAGATAGCTGGTCATATAGGTCTTGTGCTGGATAATGCCGCGGTGCATGTCGACAATATACATTGCTCCGTCGGGACCATTTTTAAGATTGACAGGCCGGAATCCCTCATCTGAAGACGCGATGAACTCCTGACCGACCCAGGCTTGTGAGCCGGTGAGCGAGAAGGGTTGGTCGGCCAGTATATTGCGTTTGATCAGGTTGGCTTCCGGTGCACAGACAAAAAGGTTGGCTTGATAGTCAATCGGTAAAAGCTGCCCTTGGTAGTATAATGGGGCACAAGCGCTGGTGAAATTGACCAGCTTACCATTGGCATCCAGCATATCGGGCAGGTAGCCACGGTTGACTGCTGTGGGCTGCAGCGGATAGACCCGCTGATCATCCACTACCGTAACATTGATGGAATGCTCCGATACGAACCCGGGCTTGTGGAGCAGGTTGGGTATGACATTATCTCCGCGTGCCTGATTGGAGTTGTCATTGTAGATGAGCCGACCCATCTCATCTCGGGTGATGCCCCACTGTCCGCGAAAGGAAGTCGACTCGATTTGCCATTCTCCATTGACCCGACGGTAGCGCCTGGCTGACTTGGCATTGTAAATCCAGTTGTCAATATTGAGCAAGAGCCCGTTGGGTTGATGCTCGACATTCCCGCCTACGGCATATTCGGGATCCACGAGGGTCTTTTTTCCGGGAGTCAAGTCATCATTGATTTCTACAAACCAGAGGTTCGGTGGCTCGGCGTAGAGTAGCCCTCTGTAGACATGGGTCATGGCTCTGGCCAGTACGAGATTGTCCAGGAACACTTTGGTATGATCCGCTACCCCATCCTGATCTAGGTCTTCCATGATGAGGATTCTTCCGATAGGAGCTTCCTCATTGACGCCCTCGAGTGTACGCATATAGCCCTGCATCTCCAAGACCCACATTCGGCCTTGATTGTCGAAGCTGATGTCAACGGGCGCCTCGATCAATGGCTCGGCGACAACTGGTTGTAACTGAAAACCTTCGGTGACAACATAGCTGCTAAGGTCTATTGCGGGTTCTTCCTGAGTGGAACCACATGCCATAGCCAACATCGATAATCCCAATAGAATAGTACCGCTAACCTGTTTTCTTAACTTCAATTGATTCACGACTCGATGATAGGAACTCAAGCTTAGCCCTAGTTTGTCAAATTACCAAGGCTGTTGAGTTGAGTTTGCTGGCAGGGAGACTACTATGATCTAGGAATGGAATAAAATAAGCATAACGAGCGCCATCAACAGCACTCTAAAAGATAGAGCATAGATTCCCTGCGGGAATGACTTTCTCTGAGTAGAGAATAACCCACCAACCAGTCACTCCCGCAGGGAGTCTTTGCTCAATGGGCAGATCACTTTGTAATTGGAAGTAGGTTGCTCATCACCATGGCACGTGGCATGCGGGCCATATCAGTTAATAGCACTAGAAGGTCTGCGGGTCTCAGACCTAGGTGACAGCCCTAGTTTGTCAAATTACCAAGGCTGTTGCGCTGAGTATGCTAGCAGGGAGAATATTATGATCTAGGAATAGAATGAAAATAGGTATAACGAACGCACCATCAATGGCACTCTAGAAGATAGGGTATAGATTCCCTGCGGGAATGACTTCTCTAAGTAGAGAATAACCCACCAACCAGTCACTCCCGCAGGGAGTCTTTGCTCAATAGGCAGATCACTTTGTAATTGGAAGTAGGTTACTCATCACCATGGCGCGTGGCATCAGGGCCATTTCAGTTAATAGCACCAGAAGGTCTGCGGGTCTCAGACCTAGGTGACAGCCCTAGTTTGTCAAATTACCAAGGCTGTCACGTTGAGTTTGCTGGCAGGGACTACTATGATCGAGGAATGGAATGAAAATAGGTATAACGAGCGCACCATCAATGGCACTCTAGAAGATAGGGTATAGATTCCCTGCGGGAATGACTTCTCTAAGTAGAGAATAACCCACCAACCAGTCACTCCCGCAGGGAGTCTTTGTTCAATGGGCAGATCACTTTGTAATTGGAATTAGGTTGCTCATCACCATGGCGCGTGGCATGCGGGCCATATCAGTTAATAGCACTAGAAGGTCTGTGGGTCTCAGACCTAGGTGGCGGCCCTGGTTTGTCAAATTACCAAGGCTGTCACGTTGAGTTTGCTGGCAGGGAGATTGCTATGATCCAGGAATGGAATAAAAATAAGCATAACGATCGCACCATCAATGGCACTCTAAAAGATAGGGCATAGATTCCCTGCGGGAATGACTTTCTCTGAGTAGAGAATAACCCACCAACCAGTCACTCCCGCAGGGAGTCTTTGCTCAATGGGTAGATCACTTTGTATTTGAAAGTAGCTTGCGATAAATTGGTTAGGAGTAACATTATCTCAGATGGGTAACTTCTTCACCTACATCACTACCAACCCGCGTCGAACTACATTGTATACAGGGATGACCAACGACCTGGAACAAAGGATAGTGGAGCATTATTTGCTTAGAGGCAAACCAATGACATTTGCTGGCCAGTATTACTGCTATATGTTGCTCTTCTTTGAACGGCATCATAGGGCGATTCATTCTATCGAGAGGGAAACGGAAATCAAAGCGATGAGTAGAAAGCAAAAAGAAGAACTGATCGCCTTGGATAATCCTAAGTGGAGATTTCTAAATTCCACAATTATGCAGTGGCCTCCTCATCCTGACCAAGCATCCAGATGACTAAAGGGTCTCTGACCATTTGAAGGTATAGATTCCCTGCGGGAATGACTTCTCTAAGTAGAGAATTATCTGTCCGGAATATTATCCAATAACTAGTTACGCGCAAACCACCGATAGGCCCGCTTACCAGACTTGTGGGCGATGATTTCTCCTGTGATCGTGTTCCGCTTGATATAGTTGTTCTTACCAGAAGTCGATACTACAATAGCCATTTCGATATTTTCATCGAGGATGATGTGCTGTGCATCAAAGTCCGGTGACTGCCCAATGAAAGGCTTGAGTTGTGCCAAGACGGTCTCATCATTGATAATGGTGAGGTAGTTGGCTTAGGCGTTATGTCAACCTCAGAAATTGCGATAGTAATTATGCACCTTGCTGACCACCTGATCAAACAAAGGAGCCGCAAACTCCTCGAACATATACTGTGGCCCGGGTACATCGAAATTGACGACATTGACCAATTCTTTCTGCTCTGCTGATAATGCCCTTTCATCACCGTTGTAGGTGGCCCATCTCACCGTCCACTGATATTCACTTGGGAACTTTTCCTGGGTCAGTACCCTCCGCGATTGGATGTCTTTGACCTGAAAATCAAGCAGCCCACTTCCAAGCATTGACTTCTCATTGATTGCAAGTTTGGCTTTAACTGTACCATAAACATCTTCACCATCTTTTTGGGCTATCACTACGCTATCTCTGCTGATCTCCTCCACATAGGTATTGGATACAAGGTTGCCCAATGAGAACCTCTCAAATTCCATGTTGATCACATGATCTATCCATTTCAGATTTTGGGCATTAGATTCTTCTGGCGTGTAATACTGAACATAGGGGTTGCTGTTGTTTCTCTGGATGGTCTCCATGATCTTGTTGTAGAAGAACTCGTGCTTTAGCTGAAGATTCCTCGTAGGGGAGGGAATGGGTTCTATGACCACCCTCAACACTGCATGATACAATGCCTCTTGCATGAGTTCCTCAGTATCCTTAAATCGAGGGATATAGTTGCTGGCGGCAGCAAAATGCTCGTGTGCCTCTATGGCTTTCTCCCGTCTTTGCTTTAGCTGCATGGCTTCAGTACCCATGGCGTACCTAGCTTCAGCAGCATTCAGCTTTGCTTCCTGCAAGTTGCTATTTACAGAGAGCGGGTTGATGACGTGCTTCTGACACGCAGGACATCTTTGGATCCCCTGGTACTGTGAGTCCAGTATCTCATACTCTGTTACGATCTTATCCCACCTGAAAGGATCCACCGAGCTGTTCAGCGCTGAGATATTATCCAGGTGAAGCTTTAGCGAATAGTTGTAGGCATCTTTCAAGGTCGCACTTGCCTTTTTGGAGTTGTCGTTAGACTGGAGTCTGTTGATGGCCTTATACACCGCATCATCATAGTCACCTTGTTGGAGCGCCTTCTTACCAGAAGAGCAAGACATGGCGATAAAGAGCAGTAGCGTGGAAGCTATAGACAGACAAAGGATGCTACCAATTGTGGTTTGAGCTTTGGCTTGTGACTGAGGGGTTTGGTGATTTTCCATGGTACGTCAATTCTAAAGATATAGAAATGGATTACAAAAAGCAGGCCAGTTGCCGCTATTCACCCACTTGTTACTTATCAGAATCTGGCCTTAGCAAGCTGACTGTCAGTTGAGTCTGAGCTGTTGACAATTTCAAAATCAATCACACCAAGGACTAACTCCTCTTCTGTGATCACCTCTACTCTCCAGTCACCTGCAGTGACATTATTCTTGTAGGTATACCCTCGAAAACCTCCATCCCGGCCACCTGTGATTTGGTAGCCGATATCCTGCATTTTCACCCATTCGTCCAGGTTTTGGTTGTATCGTTTCCATCTGTGGTAGATGGACTTTTTGATATCCGTCGGTGCAAAAATGGAAGAGAAGATATACACCGGCTCATTGGGTTTTCGGTGAAAAATAGTGCTGTGTCTCCTCCAGATGACGTACCAGTCATCCTTTTCGTAAGTCACTACGTACCGACCATCTTCCAATTGGATATCATGAGCCACCAGCCCCGCATCCAGGGCAAGAGGTACTGGTGGGATAAGATTAAAAAAGTAGAACACATTCATTAGCACGTAGACAGACAAGGCCAGGCCGATGAGCTTGCGCTTACTTACCTCGGCACGCGTGCTTGGGCTGGAACTGTAAATGGTCGTCATCAGGATTAGGGTAGCTCCCAAACTGATGAGCCCTGAGAATATGAAAACGCGGGTATTCATCTCTTTTATAAATACAGGAAGCATGAAGGCAAAAAATGTGAAGCTGACGAATGAATACAGGCCGAACTGTAGGTATTTGTTAGAGATCCGCTTTTTCAAAAACTCATTGGCAAAGAGCAGCACAACCAGGATGATGAAGAAGGAAGCCGTCTTCGAAACAGATACACTCCTGGAAAAGTAAATGACATAAGCGCTTGAAAGCGCACCAAAGAAAAACTGAATCGCTAATGGAAAATACTTCTCAAATCTTCCGAGGATCGTTTTCTTCCACTTCCCATCATCGGCAAGATTGAAAAGGTAAAGGGCTACTGTCAGTGAGGACATGTGCATGGACAACACCACCAGGTCATACAGCCGGTCCACACGTCCGAGCGTCAGGGAATCGAATACGAACCCACCCGTAAAGAAGAGAATGGGTAAGTATTTCTGATTGCGTTCAAGAAAGCTGCTTGCCTTACTATTCCTAAGTGTCACTAATGTGCGTTTCATTTGTGGAACCGCTTGTTGATTGGCCATTGCGAATAAGTGCAAAACTCGATTTTATTATTGATAGGCCAATTACTTTTCATATAGCTACCCCAGGCGTTTAGAGTTAATGGTTTAAGGGCCTTTTTTTAATCATACCTCCCTTAATATCCTTTATACTGTTCATTACTATGAAGGCGTTTGGTTCAATTTTTTCAATTTCAGTATTGAGTTTGTTTAACTCTAGGCGAGTAATGACGGTGTAGATGATATCCATTTCTTTCGGGTCGCTATTTTTGGAATAGCCACCTTGACCTTTATAAATTGTCACACCACGCCCTAGTTTGTCAGTGATCATCTCTTTAATGCGGTCGCTCTGAGTAGAAATAATCGTTGCGCCTATATATTCCTCAATACCTTCGATTATAAAATCCAACGTTTTGGAAGCGGCGATGTAGGTGATCAAGGAGTAAAGGGCAATTTCTATAGAAAGTAAATAGGCGGCAAAAGAAAAAATCACCACATTGATCAGTATGATAATATCACCAATGGTCGTGGAAAACTTTCGACTTAAGAAAATCGCGAGAATTTCAGTTCCATCAATTACAGCACCGCCTCTAATTGAAAGTCCTATACCTGCCCCTAGGAAAAACCCACCAAAAATTGCGACGAGCAAATCGTCATTTGTGACATTGGGAAATGGGACAATTGCTACGCAAATGGCAAGCCCTACAATTGCCAGAGCAGTTTTGATAGCGAATCGCTTGCCCATAATCCGATAGCCAAGGACTACAAAGGGAAGGTTTACGCCAATGATGAATATGTAAAGAGGAATTTCTGTTACTGCAGCTAGAAGTAATGAAATTCCTGTAGCTCCTCCATCGATAAAATCATTTGTCAGAAGAAACCCCTTAAACCCAAAGGACGCAGAGAAGATACCCGTTACAATAAGTATCAAATTCTTCAAGTTCCGTTTTAAAGAAACTAAGAACTCGCGATATTTTTTAGCAAGTTGATAGCTGGATGGCTTAGCTTTCGGATTTGTCTTACTACCCTTTGAGCTACGAGTTGATTGAATAAGTAGCTTGGCTAAAATTCTGTTCACTTTATTTCTTTTAAATATTCGCGGTAGGTAATACTACAGTAAAATGTAGGGATCTTCACCTTTATTAATAACACTAATTTGGGATTCCGCCTCCATAGCACAACGAGGACCAGCTGATGGGGGTTCGGTAACAGCATACTCGGGTCATAGTGCCGATCGATGTACCCGACCGTCAAAGAATTGAAAATGAACCGCCGGTAAAGAAGAGAATGGGTAAGTACTTCTGATGACGACTTATAAATCGAGTAGCGCTATTATCTTGAAATATGCCTGGTACCCTGGTCAGTAGCTTGGGAATGAATAATCGCGGGGAAGTTAGAAAACATGATCAATAGAATCTAAAGATCAATGGTGTTGATAACACTTTCAAACTGACGATGCTTTAGGGTCTCAGATAACAATATTCTTCTAAGCCTTCGGTGAATATGATTTACGATTTGCACTTTTTGAAATAGAATACCTGTGGGCTTTTAACATTCCTTAACCTTTTTTAACTGAGCGTTAACAAAGTTGCAGTGATCAGGCGCTTACATTTGATGAAACTCAAAAACTCAACACAGCATGTTTCATCTGTTTTTCCAATCCGCTCTTCGTCAGTTTAAGAAAAATAAGTCTTATACCCTTATCAATGTTATTGGCCTTGCCGTAGGTATAGCCTTCGCCATACTTACCTATAGTGTGGTCTCCTATGAGCTGAGCTTCGATCAGCATCACGATGATCCTGATCAGATACTTCGGGTCAACACAGTATCTGTGAGACAGTCAGAGCGGCGTGAGATACCGGCCACACCATTCCCGCTAGGGCCAGCACTCCTTGAGAATGTGCCGGAGGTCGCCTATGCGACCCGGGTATGGTTTGAAAACACGCTATCGGTGGAAATCAAGGATGGAGATGTACCGCGTCAGTTTGTGGAGGAGGGTAATTCGGCCATCGTGGATAAGGCTTTTCTGGAAATATTTAATGTGCCACTGATAGACGGGACCGTTGAAGTGCTTGATGAGCCTAATGCTGTCATCCTAAGTGAGCGACTGGCACATAAGTACTTCAATACTACCGAGCCTGCAGAGGTGCTTGGTCAGCGAATGACCATTCGCACAAATAAGGAAGTCACAGTCGCGGGCATCATGGCTGATCCTCCCAACAGCACTGACTTTCCTTTTGATCTCATCTATAGCATCGCTACCATCGAAAATGATCCTGATGTGGACACCTGGCACAGACTAAGTTTTGGTTTACAGACTTATGTGAAGCTTCAGGAAGGTGCCACTGCTGCTACGCTCAACGAGAAGCTTCCTGACATCATCGAGCAGAACGCCGGAGAACGATTTGCGCAGTTCATGCAAAACGATGTGCAGCCGCTATCAGAGCTGCATTTTGATACTGAGGTAGGAGGCTTTAACCGTACGATCTCAAAAAGCACCATCTACATGCTGGCGCTCATTGGTTTGGCAATGCTACTCACCGCCTGTATCAACTTCGTCAATTTGGCGAGCGCACAAGCCATGCAGCGGTCGCGTGAGGTCGGCATCAAGAAGGTGTTGGGCAGCTCCAAATCGAGCCTGATCCTCAACTACCTCGGGGAGACTTTCCTGATCACCGCTTTCTCGGCATTACTGGCTTGTGGGGTAGCGTATATGGCTTATCCGTTGATGACGGAGATTCTCGGGTACGAACCACCATTTGAGCTAACAAGTCCACAGATATTGGTCTTTCTCGTTTTGGCGACTGTCTTCACCGTCCTTTTTTCGGGATTATATCCAGCGTTTCTGATGGCGGGTTTCAGGCCATTGGAGGCCATACGCAGCAACCTCGGCAGAAAAGTTGGAGGTGGACTATGGCTGAGGCGCTCGCTTGTCGTATTGCAGTTTGGTGTATCTCAGACCCTGATCATTTGCACGCTAGTGGTCAATTCTCAGCTAGACTTTTTCCTTTCCAAGGATCTCGGTTTCGATAAGGATGCCCTGATCACTATCCCCCTACCGGAAAATCAGAATGATAAGTATGAGCGCTTTACCAATCAGCTGTCGGCCATGCGAGGGATCAGTAGCTATAGTGTTGGGAATGGAGCGGCGAGCTCCGGGAACGTATGGATGCAAGGCTATAGGTTTGAAGGGTCTATTGAGGAAGAGCAGTATATGACTCATTCCAAATATGGAGACGAAAACTATATCGAAACATTCGGCATGGAACTCCTCGCCGGACGCAGCTACCGCCAAAGTGACACAGTGCGGGAGGTAGTGATCAATGAGATGATGATGAGCGAGATGGGAATAGAGGATCCTGTTGAGGCCATACAAAAATCCGTTAACCTGGGAGGTACTGAGGTACCCATTGTGGGAGTCGTTCGTGACTTCAATCTGGTGTCCCTCCGAGAGCCGATTCAGTCGTGCTTTATCGGTATGGAGAAGGCCAATTTCTATGAGGTTTTTGTGAAGTTGGATGCTGAAAACAGAGCATCAACCCTAGCCTCGCTGGAAGCCTCCTGGATGAGTGCCTTTCCCAATCAACCCTTCGAGTATGAGTACCTCGATGAGCAGTTAGCACAAAACTATGAGGCAGAAGAGCGATTATCCCAACTGTTTACAGTCTTTGCAGTCATCGCCATTTTTATTGGTTGTCTGGGATTGTTTGGCATGATCTCCTACATGGTCAACCAAAAACTAAGGGAAGTCGGCATTCGCAAAGTCCTTGGTGCCAGTATCGCCAATGTTGTCGGCTTGTTCTCTAAAGAGTTTGTGAAGCTGCTGGTCGTAGCATTTTTGATTGCAGCACCGCTGGCCTACTACTTTATGAATGAGTGGCTGACCGAATTTGCTTTTCGCATTGCGCTAGGGCCTGGCATATTCCTGGTCGCATTGTTTGTGTCGTTGCTGATTGCGCTAGCTACTGTAGGTCATAAGGCTTTCAGAGCCGCTACCATCAACCCTGTCACGACATTGAGAAATGAGTAAATCAGGTCAATACCAGGGCAGTACGATAAGGTCTTTTATGGATGATATATCGCTGTTGGTCGAGCTTTGACCCTGATAGACAGAATAAGTCTATCGCTATTTGAATAATCAATTAGAATATTGCTATATTCATATTTTACAGCTAGTATGGAATATGGAAACAGCACAGAGAGCTCATCTCAGTCTATTGGTGCATCTCGCAAAGGTGGATGATACTTTTGCGGTAGTAGAGGAGGACATGATCCGAAACATAGGTCAGGACTATGGCCTACCGACTCAGACCATTGATGAGTTAATTGAAGAACCGGACGAGATTGAAGATCTGGATGCCATTGGACTTGATCTTGATTTGAAGTTTCAGTCGATCTATGACTGCATTCAGATGATGCTGGTAGACGGCATTATTCATAAAAAAGAAATTGCCTTTTGCCAGTCGGTGGCGGATAAGTTGGGTTTTTCACGTGACCTCATCCAATACCTGACGGATCATCGCCACGATAGTAGTGAGGTAGTGAAGAGGTCCGCCTATGAAATGGGGATCATTTAGTCACGCTCGGCAGACTCTGGCAGTGGAGTAGTTCTCATCCACTTAGCCATCCAGGCACTGAGCAGTACCGACTGTAGTGCCATTTCACCAAATACTTTGACATGACCATCAGGGCTGAATTTCGGTAGCATATATACCATGCCCTCCAATGTTCCGGGTCCTATGGCCGGACCTGCCAGGAATCCTACGAGGAAGTAAAAGCCCATGAACATGATGAACCTTCTTCGCAGACTCATGCGCTTGAGGTACTTAGACAAACTGTAAAACACCATCCCGAGCAAAAGCCCCCTGATCAACTGGATAGGGATCATTTTGGTCAGCATAGCACTCCAGAGTTCAGGATCGGCGGGCGTCACCAGGAAGGATGCAAACAATGCATCGGGTCCTGTGTAGAGACCTTTCATGAAGGTGCTGAACGCGATAAGGCCCGTGACGATATAGGTCACCAGATGGACAATGATAAACTTGAAAATGAAGCGTGCGCTTGGTCTCATAAGCCGCAAATTTCGCTAATAAAGATTAAGGATACTACTAACGCCCTTTGATTTCGTTGGGTTGTGTCTCGACAGTAGATCGGATGTGGATGTCCCGCTGCGGGAATGGAATCTCGACCCCTGCAGTTTTAAATCGCTTGAATATCTCAAAATACAAGTCACTCTTGAGTATCCTGGGCCGGGCAATATATGTGCTGGTCCACACTGCAAGCATAAAATCCAGTGAACTATCACCGAAACCATCAAAAATGACCTGAGGTCCGGGGTTTTTCAGGACATTGGGATTGTCATCAGCTACGCTAAGGAGGATCGCTTTGATCTTTTCTGGATCTTCATTGTAGCTCACACCTACCGGAATGCGGAACCGGATGTTGCGGTCGTTGTGGCTCCAGTTGATCACCTGCCTGGAGATAAACTCCGAGTTGGGTACGATGATCGAGATATTGTCATTGGTCAGGATGGTAGTGGATCTTACTGAAATGCTCAACACATCACCATTCACATCCCCAACCTCTATTCGATCACCGACCTTGATCGGTTTCTCAAATAGTATAATGAGACCGGAAATGCTGTTGTCAGTAATGTTCTGCAATCCAAAACCAATGCCTACCCCTAATGCACCAGCCAGCAGACTCAGGGCACTGAGGTCAATACCTGCAGACTGAATGATGACGATCGAACCAATGACTATGATTACCAGTCTCGTGGCACTGCCAATGGTTTCCCTCAAGCCCAGCTCGAAATTGGCGTTAGCGAGGACCTTGGTTGTCAGCAACCTCCTGACTCTTGAGGAAATGAAGAACAGGAGCCAAAAAGAGAAAACAAAATAAATGATAGTGCTTAGACTGATAGATCCTTCACCAAAGCTGAAAAGTGGACTTGAGAATAGGTTTCTCGCCTCTTCCGCGTATTCACTTAAGAAAGTGAGGAACTCCTTAATAGACTCCATAGCTACTAATATAACTTGAGTTCGAGCTAAATGCCTTCAAAATATTCTGATATTCAATTGATTGATATTTCGACAAGCTCAATATGACAGTTAATTCTTCGAATATTGTCATGTTGAGGCTCTCGAAACAGTTCTACTTACTGACAAAAGCACAAATCAATTGAATATCAGAATATTAATATAATCTGTAAAATCAAACTCAGGTTAATATAGTGAAAGCGAAATGATCAACGCTTAGCCAAGTGCATAATGAAGTAATGACACTCCACTGGCATAGCTTGTACAGGTCAGTAGTTCGAGAGGAGTAGTCATCCGTGCGCCTGGGAATAGTGCAATGCCAGCTCCTATCACAATGGGCATTTGAAACAATAAGATCTCGTCAATCAACCCGGCATCCAACATCAGGGTATTGAGTTGACCACCACCTACCAGCCAAATGTCACCTCCCTGCTGATCTTTCAAACCACTGACAAAGGCTGCCGGATCTTGGTTTACGAATTGTACATGCTCAGTGGACGGGTGTGACTGTCTTGAGAATACATAGTTTTCCTTTCCCTGATAAGGGAAGTCGCCAAAACCCAATACTTGCTGATAAGTAGCATTACCCATGAGCGTCGTGCTGATGGACTCATAGAACGCTGAGTATCCATAATCGCTCTTATCCGGATTGGGGATGCTTTCCAGCCAGTCCACAGATCCATCCGTCGCGGCAATATAGCCGTCGAGACTCGTGGCGATATAGAGTAGGAGTTTTCTCATTCCGTATCTTTTGAGTAGAGCGGTACCTGTAAACTAACGAATCTGCCATTTTTATCAACTCCTTCTACTTCAATCACATAATCGAGATCAGGTAAGTCATTCATAAAGAAGGTAAAATTGATTGTTCCAGAATCATCGGTAGGTAGCCGTGGATTCCAAAACAACGTCCTTCTATAGTCTGGGACCATATGCTCAGGTTGTTTGGTGCCGTAATCAGGCATTTCTGGTAAGTCTTGAGGGTGATACCCCTCTACCGAGAATGTATGGGCTGAAGGGTTGGTTTCTCTTTGGAACGTCTTGTTCGGCTCGGCAGCAAAAGTGTAAACAGCAATAAATCCATTAGCTCCACGACCACCAAAAATGGTTGTAGCCTTAGGAGACGCATCTATTGAACTGATTAGCTGAACCGGTATCAATGCGAGGCTTTCGCAAGTAGTAGGTACACCATTGAGTAGACAGAGAGGTCCCGTTGATGATTGACCACCTGCTCTCACAAACATCCCCCCGGCTCCTCCTCTCGGGGGAGGAATATATGATGATACCCTTCCTGCAAGGATCTGGAAAGCACTGGCGTAGAGGCCACTATTAAAGTTGACATCTTCTCTATCGATCGTTATCTCACTTCTACCATAAAGTCTGGCTACCCCTTTTCTAAGATTATATCGCTCTTGATGTGCTTTGATCTCAACCTCTTCAAGTATGATGTCATCAGCTTGAAGTTTATACATTTCATCAACTTTGATAGAAAAATTGCTGGTTTCTGTCAATGAATGAGGTACTATTTTGACGCTCAACGGGTATGATGATACAGGTGCGGGCTCGGGCCAAAGCGGATAAATGTCAAACTTCATCAGCCGGTTGTTTGCTTCTGATAAGATGATATCTGCCTCGTCTTCGAAGTATATCTCATCCATGACGTACAATCCCTTATTGTCTGTTTGCGATTCAGCATAGAACGGCACTTTGGCATTGACAAACATCTTGATGTCTACCGCATTTTTTGGTTTGCCGTTGGGCTTGAGCGCCAAGCCACCGAGCGCCATGGTACGTTCCATATAGTGAAAGGTGTCAAGGTCTTTGAGCTCAAATTGTTGTGATAAGTCAAGCCAGTTAACCTCTGGACTTGTTCCCTGGCGATTGCGATTTTGGTATACACTACCCAAGAACCGTCTCATGCTAAAACGTGACACCCCGTCCTCCACTTTATGCCTAAGAGCGACAGAAAAAGATCCGTTAATCGGCGCTCCGCGTTCATCTTTGAGGGTTAATTGAAGCGAATGGGATGTTCTCTTACCAGAAAGTTGGATTAACTCATTCAATTGGTAATTTACAGACTCATGATCGTTGTAGAGCACAAGTTGATCCATGACATCAAGGTGCCGGTTCAATACACTTACCCGAATGTAACCTAGAGGCAGTTTGGTTTTTTTGATTGCAGCCGCACTTGCCCCATCCTCCACAGTCATGATCGCGGAGTAGGCGATGTGCTGTTGTCCTTCGACTACCAGTAGTAACTCCTGCATGCTATTTGATTGATCCCCATGATCATATTGCAGTTGAAACCACTCAGGATTGGATGTCAGCATTGTCAAGTGATCGGAGGTGTATTCGGCTTTAGTAACTATTGGATCAACCGATAATACACCTTTCATATCTGGTGTGACTATGGCAAAGGGCTGTTCGAAAAACCCTAGAGGCCCGAAATTTTTCATCCAAGTGGTGTACGCTCTGAGCCGATAAGGTGCATTGGGCTTTAACGAATCAAGATTAAGTATACCATACGATTTACCGCCATCTAAGCGCACAGGTTTCCGTATCACAATGCTGTCATCTTGATTAATGATCTCAAGGTAGGCCGTCACGCTTAAGGCAGAGTCATATCGATTGGTCATGCCATTAAGTGTGTGCACCGCAAAATACAATTCCTCACCCGGGTAGTAGCCCGTCTGATCAATATGAACATAGATTTTCTCAATGGGTATCAACTCACGATATGCCCGGTACCGCTCCACCCATCGTGCGAACTTAGCTTCATCCGTAAAGGGGAATAATGTACGTATGAAGAAGCTGAGTAAAAAAAAGGGATATAAAATGATCGTATACACGCTAGTACCACTCAACTAGTTCCAAATCTGTCAAATAAGCTGTACCACTTGTGTTGGATCTCATCACAAAGAAGATAGTCAGCCTGTCAACTGCTGAGGTATAGTAAGGTATTCTCAGATTAACCCTTTGAAAGCCAAAGTCTCCTTGTTCTTCGATTAACTGGAGGTCAAACGTTATACTGGTGCTTACATCAATAGCGTCCCCCCTCATTGACACAACTATACCTTCTCCACTTATGTCCTGGCCTCTGACCCTTGCGCGTAACTCTAGTTCGGAATCAGGAGCTATATCAAGATCCTCTAATCGTAAACGCCAATAATGGGAATTCTCTGAAACAGTATTGTCACTACTCCTAAGTTCAAGCCATGACCTGGCACTATCAAGTGCGCCGGTAATGTGTGGTGCGGGTGATTCGCCCAGGTTGTTGGTAAGCTCCCAGGATCCAATAGACTCGAAATTCTCTTCAAATACAACCCTACTATTTTCGTTTCTCTCAGCCCAATCAGGAGGCCCTTCATGGGCACCAAACAGTTCATCAATGTAATAATCACGTAGGTTCAATGTCCATTGGTTGTAGATATTGTAAGGATTGCTGTTCATCATACTTACAGCTAAGCCGTTATCAAACTCTGCATCAAGATGAGGTCTCGATAGAAGTGCATGGCCAAGCTCATGCAGGATGAGAATTTCTTTTTCAGAATCAGAATATGGATCCCAGCAAGGTTGGCTAATCCTCACTAATGCATTTGGGGACGTTTTGAGCGCGATTCCGCAGAACGGACTACCACCAATTTCGGTTTCGTTCGTAAACTCAACTCTGAGGCCTCTTAAATCGAGCTCTACGTTTCTCTTTTCTGCTTCTTCAATGAATAGATCGACCAGGTCTCGGGCCTGAGGATGTATAATGGATGTCTGTGTTGACTCCTCTTCTGAACAACCAAACGCAATTGTCAAAACTGCAAATAGTGCTGATGACTTTAGAAGATGCCAAAGAGGGGGGTATTTTATTTCCATAATGATCATAATTAAACCTAACATTCAAAAAAACATTATGTACAACACAAATAAGCCTATCGATAACATTCAAATCAATCACCCTGTTTGGGGGAATTCTTGGACTTTTTGCTGATGGAGCTCTTTACTTCTCGGCTAAATTTAGACACGACGTGCATCGCAACTGCTATTTACAGTGTCGAGCAGAATCGTTCAATACCAACACTAAAATATAATAGCTAACACCTGAAAATTAGTTCAAGTGTTGGTTCTGACTAAGGTATCAATATCGAGCTATCTCCGTAGCTCAAAAATCTAAATTCATTGTCGAGTGCATATTGATACACCTTTTGCCAATCCTCTCCGATAAATGCCGCTACGAGCAGGATGAGTGTAGATCCCGGCTGATGGAAGTTGGTGATCAACGCATCACAAACCTTGAATTCATATCCCGGGAAGATGAAGATTTCCGTCTCACCGATCAACTCATTTTTTTGCTGCTTTTGCATGTGATCGAGCACGGCCTCAAATGCCTGATTGCGACCAGGCAGCCTGTTGTAATGCTGATAAGGTGCCAGCTTTGCTACCGCAAAAGTGGTGTCATCGCCATGGAGCAATTTCACACCATACCAATACAGCGACTCCAGTGTTCGCATAGAGGTCGTACCTACCGGAATGATCTTTTCGGACTTGATAAGGTTCTGCAAGTTGCTCTCCGAAATCACGATCTGCTCGGAGTGCATCGGGTGTTCCGTGACGTCATCTACCTTGATGGGTTGGAAAGTGCCGGCACTGACATGGAGTGTCAAAAACTCCTCTTTCACTCCCTTAGCTGCTAATGCTGAAAGCACCTCCGGCGTAAAATGCAGTCCAGCGGTAGGGGCCGCAACCGCGCCATCCTTCTCAGAGTAGACCGTCTGATACCTTGGTTTATCATCATCGTTGGCGGCCCGATTGAGATAGGGTGGAAGGGGTACCTGACCCGCGGCTTCCACGATATCCACAAACCTTATTTCCTCACCCGTCCAGCTTAGCAATACTTCTCTGTCTGTGGTCCCTCTTTTGGCTGTTACTTGTATCTGCTGACCATTGATGTCAAGGATTCTGGTAAGGGATTGATCGGTTTTCCAGCGTTTACTATTGCCTATCATGCAGTGCCAGGTCGAGTCACCTATGGCTTCCATGGCCACAGGCACCAATGGTGAAGGAGCGATAGGATGCAGCAGGAATATTTCAATTTTGGCACCCGTATCCTTCTCAAAATAGAGCCGAGCGGGAATGACTCTGGTATTATTGAAAACCAATGTCGTGCCGGGGGCTACCTCATCTTTGAGCTGTTGAAATACCTTTTCGGTTATAGCACCGCTGCGATAGACGAGTAGCTTCGATTGGTCTCGTTGACCTATCGGAAACTTGGCTATTCTGTTTTCCGGTAGGTCGTAGGTGTAGCTGGATAAGTCGATGGACGGGATACTTTTTTCAGGCATTGATTGAATAATTATCGATAGATGAAGCAATGAGATACGGGCCTGAAAATATACCCGTCGCTGTAGGTGAATGCTTACCTTTGGCAAAGGTAAAAGAAGACGATTAACTATGGCATTGGTACTGAGACATAAGCAGCATGTGTTGAGATTTAAGTTTAAGGCGGGGACTTCCAGAGGGGAGCTTACCGAGAAGAGAACATGGATACTCAACGTACATGAGTCCCACCACCCGGAGGTGTATGGTCTGGGGGAGTGCGGGCCTCTGGCAGGATTGAGCATAGATGATCATGAGGAATACGACCATTACATCGACAGGATTGCGCAAGACCTGAAGCAACAAGACATGCCTACATCTGAAGAGGAAGTATATGATCTGGCTCGACGGATGGTACCCAAGGAACTACCTGCACTGAGATTTGGTCTCGAAACAGCGTTGCTTGACTTGCTGAACGAAGGTCAGCGCATGATCTTCAAAAATGGACTGGTGGCTTCAGGCGATCGTTTGCCCATCAACGGGCTGATCTGGATGGGGGACGAGTCGTGGATGAAAGATCAGATAGATGAAAAGCTCGCGGCTGGATATCGCTGTATCAAACTAAAAATTGGAGCCATTGACTTTGACACGGAATGTGGCTTGCTGGAAACCATACGCAAAGGCTACTCGGCGGATCAGATTACGCTGCGTGTAGATGCGAATGGCGCTTTTCAGACCAATGAAGCACTGGCCAAACTTAAGCGACTCGCGCAGTACGACCTCCACAGCATCGAACAGCCCATCATGCCGCATCAGCCGGAGGCTATGCAGATGATCTGCAAGCATTCGAAAGTGCCCATAGCGCTGGACGAGGAGCTTATTGGCGTGCATGGCTTGGAAGAAAAGCGTGAGCTCTTGCGCTTTATCAAGCCTCATTACCTGGTGTTGAAGCCGACCCTGATAGGCGGACTGGCCAGTACCAGAGAGTGGATCAGCCTTGCTGAAGATCAGCAAATCGATTGGTGGATCACTTCAGCCTTGGAATCTAATATTGGACTCAATGCAATCACGCAGTTCACCGCATCATTTCCGGTAGGCATGCCCCAAGGCTTGGGAACCGGCCAGCTTTATGAGAATAACTTTGACTCACCGCTGACGGTGCATAGAGGTTTTATCTCGTATGATCAGAAGGCGAAGTGGGATTTGGAAGGGCTTGCTTTTGACTGATCTGTTATGACACTTACGAAGTTTTTGAAATTCGAATCTACCTGGTAGGGCTGACTACTATATGCCCTTAGACATTTTGGGTAGGGCGAGCTAAACTTCGTAAGTCTACTAGCACTTATCCTTTTCTCCTATTAACTTATTACCATGAATGAAGATGCACTGCATGGTGGACAATCTGTTTCGGTATTCAACAAGGAATATATAGGGGAGTTCGTCTATGGTGGCATAGACGGAGCGGTGACCACTTTTGCTGTGGTAGCAGGTGCGGCAGGGGCTAAGGCTGGATTGGAGTGGGTGCTCATCTTTGGCTTTGCCAATTTGATCGCCGACGGCTTCTCCATGTCCGTGGGTAACTACTTCGCTACCAAATCTGAGCGCGATAATTTTGAAAGACACAAGGCCATCGAATACTGGGAGGTAGATAATCTCAGAGAGAAAGAGGTTGAAGAAATCAGAGAGATATACGAAGCGAAAGGATTCGAAGGCGAGCTGCTGGAGCAAGTGGTGGAGGTGATCACCAGCAACAAAGATGTATGGGTGGATACCATGATGAAGGAAGAGCTGGAGATGACCAAAGACAGCCGGTCACCTTTTAGCACTGCTGTGGCGACATTTATATCTTTCAACCTTGTGGGGCTTATCCCCTTATTGGTCTATATCGTAGCTGTTTTTGTTGACCTTGAGATGAGTATGCTCTTTCCTATATCGTGTATAGGCACAGCTATCGCAATGGCACTGGTCGGATACCTCAGAGGTGTAGTGACCGAGATCAATCCCTGGAAGAGCATATTCCAGACCTTGCTATTGGGTGGTTTAGCCGCATTCCTGGCCTATTATGTGGGTGAGGTGCTGGCGAAGTATTTCTTGTGAGATTGAATCCAGAGCGCTGGTAAATTTGGCTTGAATCATTCAAAGACCGTTATGAAAAATAGATGAGTGATACTAAATAGCAATCCCTGACCTTGAACATTAAGATTTACCCTTATTTTTATAATTGAAGTTTTACTTTGTATATAAACAACCCATTTTCCTTAGATGTCGGCCATTAGAATACTAGTAGCAGAGGATCATCCGGCTCATGCCGCCAAAATGGAAATGCTTTTGAGTGAAGCGGGCTATGACCTAATCGCTATTTGTGATACGAGTGTGGAAACACTGCGCTTGTTTAAGGCTACTAAGCCTGATCTGGTCATACTAGATATAGAATTATCACAAGGCGGTAACGGTATCGACATAGCTGAGAAAATTGCTGAACATACACCTACGCCAATCATTTTTGCTACTTCCTTTGAGGATAAAGCGACCTTGTCTCGTGCCTTGAAGACTGATCCTTATGCCTATTTGGTAAAACCCGTGGAGGGACCTTCGTTGCAGGCGGCCATTGAGTTGGCACTCTACAAGTTTGTCAACAATAGGGATAAGAACCTTACGTCAGCATCGCAGGAAGCTCATGACCTGTCGGAAGATTTGATCATCAATGATAGTTTTTTTATCAAATCAGGTAGTAAGCTGCTCAAGGTTCCACATATGGATTTACTTTGGGTTGAGGTCAGTCAGGATCGATACTGCGATATTGTTACAGAAAAAAGGAGCTATCAAATTCGTACGTCGATGAACGGTCTTGAAGAAAAACTTGACAAATCTATCTTTGTAAGAATACACAGGTCTCATATTGTGAATATCCACAAAGTGGAAGGAATTGACGAGATTGATATGACTGTAGAAGTGAATGAAAAATCTCTGCCACTTGGCGGAACCTATAAGGATAATCTTATCAACAGGTTCCGGTTGCTATGATCATTAAGCATTATCAATGAAAAAGATATTTGTCTTTACTCTTTTTGCGCTATCGGTCTACCTGAGTATCGGTCAGGCCTATGGGCAGGGCCAATCTCTTGTTGACAGTCTGAAATTAATGCTCAGAAATCCGCCCAACGATTCTGTGGAAACGCGTTGGGTCAATTCACTCTTTGGGCTCTATTTGTCCATCGATTTGGATTCGGCATTGATTTATGGTGAACGTGCAAAAATACTTGCAGAGAAAACTCAGGATTCTGTTTTAATAGCCAGCAACACCTTGAATTTTGGTAGCTATTACTGGTATCAGTCAAATTTCACCCAAGCCATGGAAAGCTACGTCAGGGCTGCTGCAATTTTTGATAGGCTTGGAAGTGAAACAGACAAGGCTGACGCTCAGCTGAATATTGCTCTGATCTACCTCATAATGGGCGAAGGGTCAAAATCGAAACCTTTTCTCTACAAGGTATTAGATGTCTACAATAACAACGAGTATTGGAATGGAGTATCCACAGGATATCAATATTTGGGGATCATATACGATGAAGAAGCCAACTACGACTCAGCAATATACTGCTACGAAAACTGTATTCTTTATAGTAAGAAATCGAAAATCATAGCTAGCCAGGCATGGGGTTACAGTGGTCTTGGACAAGCCTATCAGAAGAAGGGACAGTTTGATAAGGCTAGAAAATATCAACTTGAGTCGCTCAAAATTGAAGAGCAATTGGGGAATACCCCCGGAATGTTGCAATCTTATATTTCGCTGGGTTCACTTGAACGGGAAATAGGTAATCCCCAGGAGGCCGAAGATTATTTTCAAAAGGCTCAATCCATGCCGGAAATTATTGGTGACTTTATTAGTCAACGCAACCTTTACCAGGAAATGGTGAAGCTCTATGAAGCTACCGGAGAGATAAGCAAGGCGTATAGCAGTTACCAAAAGCACGTAGCAGCCGTTGATTCCATTAAAAACTCAGAAGACCTGGCCACTATCAACGAACTCAACGAAAAGTACGAGTCTGAGAAAAAAGCCAGAGAGATTTTGACCTTGCAAAAGGATCGGGAGCTTGATCAATTAACCCTGGAAAAAGAGCGGACTCAGAAAACTATTTTCATAATAGCTTCCATATTGTTTCTCCTGTTGAGCTCTGGGCTGGTATTTGGTTACCTGCAGTTGCGCAAGTCTAAAAACCAAATTGATAAGCGTAATGCAATGATTACTAAAATCAATAAGGCGCTCAACAAATCGCAAGATGAACTGATTGCTTCCAACAAAACCAAGGATAAATTCTTTGCACTTATTGCACATGACCTCAGGGGACCCATCACCTCTATGCAAGGCATTGGTCGAATGCTCGCGTATTACCATAAAAAGGGTGATATGGCCAGAATCAATCAGCTGATTGAGCAGGTGGATCAATCGGCTTCCTCGGTCAACCACCTTTTGGATAACCTGCTCAAATGGGCCCTTTCTCAAACAGACGGACTTAATTATCAGCCCACTAAATTTGAACTTGGTCAGCTCATCGAGGAAATAAAAATCGTCTATGAAGAGGCATTGAAGGCCAAGCAGATTGAACTTAGGATTGAAAATGTCGAAGAAATCATTGTAGAAGCAGATCGCAATATGGTCAGTTCTGTGATTAGAAATCTGCTGAGCAATGCCATAAAGTTTTCACCATTCTCTGGACAAATCACGGTCAGCGTCGAGGAGAAAGCAGACGTTGCTGTGGTTTCCGTTGCTGATTCGGGGCAGGGAATGCCACAACGGACCATTGACAAGATTCTTACCGACCAGCCTGTAAACAGTACCCAAGGCACGCTCAATGAAAAGGGAACAGGCCTGGGGCTTCTGTTGTGCAGAGAGTTTACAAAAAAGCACCAGAGCGACCTTTTGATTGATTCCTCGAGCTCAGGAACTACTATTTCATTTCAACTCAAGCTGGTCCATCAAACACAAAAAGTGGAGATTATTTAATTACCCGATTTGGATCATTCATGAACGAATCTCAGTCGTTCATGTAGCCTCGTGAATTTCCCAGTCTTCTAATTGACAGATTTAGGTTGAGATCAATCCCTATTGATTTAGCAATACTAAAATCTGTCCTATGAAATCATATTTCTCTGCCAACGCGATCAACTTGAATCTACCCGCTGTTCGTTCAGCTCGTTTAACATCAGCAATACTACTTTTCTGCCTGATGGCCAACCTGTCGGCCATAGCGCAACCACCGATACCAAGTGGTAATTGTGGTCGAAATATTCTCGAATTTGAGTCGGGAGCGTACGCCAACATTGGAAGTACTATTACAAACTTCAGCTACACCTCAGGTACTATTGAGGCTTGGGTACGAAAAACTGACTGGTCAGATCCCTTGGATGATGCTCTATTCTCCAATGGAATCGGGTTTTCCTCTCCTAATTCATTTTATGTCTCATTTCACCATGTCGTCGGCTTACATTTCCGATATGGTGGATCAGAACCAGGAAATGCAGCAGCATATGTATCAACTACTTCTACAGATACACTCGCCAACAATTCATGGCACCATATCGCCGTAACCTGGAACAATGACGGTGCGAACACACATCTGATCACCTATATTGACGGAATACAGATAGCCACTGCATCAACCAGTACCAACTTAGTACTCTCGGGAGGAACATCCTTCGGGATTGGCGAAGGAATTGTTAATTCCACAAATGATTTTGATGGGGGCTCAATCGCCGAATTCAGTCTATGGGATGTGGCCAGAACACAAGGACAAATTCAGGCAGATATGGGGCAGGTACTGGATGGTTCGGAGACGAACCTGATTGGCTATTGGCCTTTGAATGATACTCAGGGCAGCACTACTGCAGCGAATGTGGTACAACCTACAGAGGTGGCTACCTTGAGAGATTTCACTGACGTCCCCAATGCTTGGATCAACTTTCCATTAGAAGTCAAAGTTGAAAACGATCTAGTACAAAGTGGCAGCACGATGGATTTCGGTACAGTATTCCTGGGAGCAAATTCTGCAGCTACCACTTTCACAATTACCAATCAAGGTTCGACTTCACTGGATCTTCTTGGGTCATCCATTACGGAACTGACAGGCACTAACGCTGACCAGTTTACGCTTAATCTAACAGGCACAGCAAGCACGCTTGCAGCAGGTGCATCAACCACATTTACATTGGCATTTAATCCTCAAACAGTCGGTGTTAAGGAAGCTGCGTTAGCTTTTACGACTGTTGCAGATTGCGCCGACCCCTATACCATTAACCTGACGGGTACGGGTGCGAATGTCCCGAGTTTACAATATTCAGGAGACGGCTTTGAAGAATCCATTTCTAACGATGGTTCGGTTACAGGATCCATCATTATTTCACTAACCGATGATACGTTTCAGGATGATGACATGGATAATCTGTTGGATGCAGGCACAGAAGTAACACTTGGTAATATTCCTTCTGGCCTTACACCTGTTTTAACATTAAATAGCACCACAGAAGCGGTATTGACCCTATCGGGAAATGCCACCTCACATCAAAACCTCAATGATGTAGCTGACATCAGTTTTGAGTTCTCTGATGCTGCTTTCACTAATGCATCAGCGGCATCTGTGGCCAGCGCGACAGGACCCGCAAGTAGTGGTTTGGGTATTGATTTCGAAGATCAGCCTTTAATCACTTATTTTTCACACAGTGGCTTCACTGAGGTAGATAATAACAATGGATCAGTGTATGGTGAAGTTTCTGTGATCTTAGAAGGCGACAATTTCAAAGATGACGATGACGATAATATGCTGGCTTTTGGCACAGAATTCACCATGCCCAATTTACCAGATGGTTTGGTTCCTAATTTTTCAATAAACATATCAGAGGAGGCTTTCGAAGCTTGGTCGGTAGGTTACTCAACTAGTTCTTGGTCTGCTATCACCTATGGTGATGGAAGGTTTTTAGCAGTATCCAGCCAGGGTTATTTCAATATCTCAGAGAATGGTGAAAATTGGTCTTGGGGAATCATGCCCGACTTAAATTCTTATTCTGATGTGGTTTATGGGAATGGCCTTTTCGTGGCTATATCGAATAATGGAAGTAGCCAAATCAAGACGTCATCAGATGGTTCAAATTGGACATCACATACCGCACCTGAAGCGAATTACTGGACGTCAATTACCTACGGAAATGGCCTTTTTGTAGCCGTTTCTTCCTCTGGCACAAATAAGGTGATGACCTCACCCGACGGGATCAACTGGACGAGTCGGTTTGTTCCGGGAGATGATCTCTACGCAAGCATTACTTATGGCAATGGATTGTTTGTAGCCGTCGCTGCATTAGGTAGCTCCGGTAGAGTAGCAACATCACCTGATGGTATCACCTGGACGAATAGGACGGCCGCATCTACCAATATACAATGGTGGGAAGTTATCTATGGAGGGGGACAGTTTGTTGCAGTATCAAATTCGTTGTTATTGAATTCGGTAATGACTTCTCCTGACGGGATCAACTGGACGATACAAACAGCCGCTGAGGCAAATAATTGGGTTGGAATCACCTATTACGATGGCCAATATTATGCAGCATCCTACTCAGGAACCAATTCAATAATGAAATCAGCTGATGCTATTAACTGGACATCCGTATCTACAGGTGGAAAGAACGGATGGAGCGACATTATCGGAGCAGAAGAGAAAATCATAGCGGTTGGGCTGGAATCGGGCAATTCCATCAGTTATACGCGTACCGAGCCCTACTCCAAAGCACTGCTCACAATAGATGGCAATGCTACCTCTAGTAATACTGATTCTGACGTTGCTGACCTTACGATTTCATTTGCGGATGCAGCCTTTGTAGGAACTGCGGCAGCCAATATTCAGAATGCAACTGGTCCAGCCAGTACAGGTGCCGGCATTTCTTTTATCAATACCAATGGTGAGCTTTCTTACTCTGGCTCTGGTTTTGTGGAATCTACCGCAAATGATGGCACTTTGACCGGTAGCATAATTCTGACATTGACGGGAGATACTTTTGAAGATAACGATGAAAACGGACTGCTAGATTATCGGCAGCAGTATGAATTTGAAACACCATTACCTGATGGACTCACACCTGTTCTGACCTTGACCAGCGCGTCAGTTGGGGTGCTTACCCTTGAGGGTCAGGTTTCAGACCATCAGGATGTGGATGATATCAGCGAACTAAATTTTTATTTTTATAATGGACGCAGTGCTTTCACCAACTCCACTAAATATGAAATAATAAATGCTAATAATTCTCAAACTGGACTTGGAATAGATTTCAATGAAAATGCGACGTTAAGCTATTCCGGATCCGGGTTTATAGAGACCGAGGGTAATGATGGTACGCTTACAGGTACTATGGTCATTGATCTTACTACAGACACTTTTTCTGATCCTGATGAGGATGGTTTGCTGCAAGAGGCTTCACAATATGTCATCAGTGGTTTGCCAGCGGGACTTACACCTGTTATGACCATTGTTTCACCGACTCAGCTCAATCTAACTTTGGAAGGAAGTGTCGCCATTCATTTACCAAAAAATTCAGTTTCAAACCTTCAGCTTGAGTTTACTAATGAGGCATTTACAAAAGAACTAGCTGCTGCGGTTTTTAACGCCACAGGTCCATACAACACCGGAATTGGAATTACCTTCAAATCGAATCTATTGATTTATGGGGGTAATGGATTTGCCGAATCAGAGGCTAATGATGGCTCTGTCATTGGATCAATTCAGGTGATTCTAACTGGGGACAACTTTCAGGACGATGATAGTGACGCTATTTTGGATATAGAATCTGAAGTAGCCATAAACAATATTCCATCTGGTTTGACTCCCAATCTTGCTATCACAAAAAACACAGCGGCTGGTGACGAATGGATCACGCTTGTAGCCGACAATGATTTGCAATACAGATTAATGGCTTACGGCAATGACACTTATGTTGGCTTGGGCTACTATGGTACTAACCGACTGATAACCAGCACGGATGGAGAAAACTGGACACCAAGTGCCGCGCTTGATGCAATGCAATGGAACGATGTGGTCTATGGGAACGGTCTTTTTGTAGCCTTGCCTAGTGGAGAAAATCCCATACACACATCGACGAATGGTGTCACCTGGACAGCCGGAAGCTCGTTGAGCGAAAACGGGTGGAACAAACTGGGTTATGGTAATGGTATGTTCGTTGCAATCAAAAGCTATGGAGACTTTAGAGTGGCCACTTCCACAGACGGTATCAACTGGACAGAGAGGGTAGGGCATCCTGCTGTTGGTGATTTTATTACTTACGGAAACGGAAAGTTTGTGGCAGGCCAGTATGGTGAGAATGTCTTAGTGACATCTACTGATGGTATTACATGGACGCAACAGACGTTTAGTGATCTATCATATTCCTACTATGGACTCAATGATATAGTCTACGCAGACGGGCTTTTTGTAGCGGTGAGTGATTATAGCGAGGATGAAAACGGTGATGAAATTTCCCAATTAGTGCTGACTTCTCCTGATGCCATTACATGGACATTAAGAGATACGCCTAATGGCTATTGGTATTCCGTGACGTACGGAGATGGTGTCTATGCAGCTGTTTCTTATGGAG
Source organism: Cyclobacteriaceae bacterium (assembly GCA_965229505.1). Taxonomy (GTDB): domain Bacteria; phylum Bacteroidota; class Bacteroidia; order Cytophagales; family Cyclobacteriaceae; genus UBA6059. The sequence continues at coordinate 454,118 of OZ245881.1, read as the reverse complement.
GTGAAAATAGTCTGATGACTTCAACCGATGGCATCAGCTGGACGGCCAATGCCAACCTGCCATCAGAAACGTGGAACGCTATTGAGTTTATCAATGGGCAGTTTTACGCTGTGGCTGAAGATGATGATGTTCAGATCATGACGAGCTTCAAAAGTGCCGAGGCTACACTCACGCTCACGGGAAATGCCGATGATCATAATGTAATCAATAACGTATCTGATATCACTTTCGAGTTTGCGGATGCGGCTTTTGCCAATTCCCTGGCTGCTAATGTGCCCAATGCTACAGGCCCTGCCAGTAGCGGTCTTGGTATTGATTTTTCAGACAATCCTGAGAATGATGATTGTAATAACCCTCAAATGCTCACGCTGCATGCACCTGGTGAAGGGATAGCGACGGAGGGATCGACCCTGAGTGCGGCCATCAACAATGGATTAAATCCCTGCACGGAGAGCTCTGATGTTCGGGATGTTTGGTACAGCTTCAATTCCGGTAACACGGGGCATTTAGTCATCACAGTTGACCAGGGTACTGCATTATCAACGAATGCGGCACTTTACTTAAGTTGTGGAGAGATTCTAGAGTATTCAAGTCTCTTATCTGAAGGAACGATTCCTGCATGTGCCAATAATTTTAGTAACCCTATCCCCTTGGCACTTCCACCAAACACGGACTTTTTACTGCAGGTCTGGAATACCTCTGGCGATGCTGGTACTTTCACTGTGCTCGTCGAAGAAAATTTACCACCAAATATTGCAGCTATTGAAGATCAGGAAGTCGACGAACTGAATGAAGTAAAATTCACCATATCTGCAACAGATGACTTTCTACCATTCGGCGAGATAGATTTTTTTATGGATCAGGAATTCAGGAATTTAGGGATGAACCTGGACTTTATAGACGAACTAAGTGCAGAGTTCAGTTGGACACCTACTGAAGAGCAGGATGGCGTTTATGAGGTCACTATTTTTGCGGCTGACTTCTCTGATTTTTCTGGAAATATAAACAGCTCTAGTGTTACCTTCTCCATTACCGTCAATGAGGTCAATCTGGCTCCTGTATTGGCCGATATTGGAGCCCGGTCCGGTGATGAAGAGACGGAGATTAGCTTCACGGTTTCGGCCTCAGATCAGGACATACCTGCCAATACACTGACCTATGCTATAGATGCGGAATCTGAAAGCCTGGGTATGTATATCGATGAAAATGGAGCATTCTCCTGGACGCCAACAGAAGACCAGGATGGTGAATACTCGGTGACCGTGACCGTCAGCGATGGTGATCTCCAGGACAGTGAAACATTTACCCTGACCGTCGATGAAGTCAACAGACCTCCGGTGATAGCCACTATTGAGGACGTATTTTTAGAGGCGGGAGAAGTGATCTCAGGGCTGAGTTTTTCTGCCACAGATCCTGATAATAAAAATCAAGAATTGACATTCAGCCTTGACCAGACGTCATTGGATGCCGGACTATCTGTCAGCTCTGGTGGTGACTTGTCCTGGACTCATGAGACTACTGACTATGGCACTACGCGCACCGTGACAGTCACAGTAACTGATGGTTTCCTTAGCGATACAGAATCTTTCGACATCTCAGTTGATAAAGCAACTCAGGAAATATTACTAAATAGTCTATCATATGTAGAGGTTTTTGGTGATGACCCTTTTGAGATTTCGGATACGGGTGGCGACTCTGGAAATCCACTGACCTACACCTACTCCAACGAAGGAGTAGTCACCATTGAAGCCGGATTGGCTACAATCGTCGGTGCTGGCACTACCACGGTCTATGTTGATCAGGCTGGCAATGACAACTACTATGCCGCAGACCAACAGCAATTTGAGATAACCATAGAAAAAGCTAGCCAGTTCATTGAGCTTGCCAGTATTGATGATCAACTTACCACATTCCCACCCCTTGCTGTAGAAGGATCGGCAAGTTCGGGGCTTCCCTTGACCATTGAGGTCACCGGAGTAGCCAATTATGAAAATGGCTTGATCGTCCTGACATCTCAAGTCGGCACGGTTACCGTCACCGCGAGCCAGGCTGGTAATGAAAACTATCTGGCCGCCGATCCGGTCGCGATCACTTTCGAAGTGATAGAAAGTGGCTCTACTCCTCAGAACATCAATTTTACGCAGATTGGCGACAAGGTTTACGGTGATGATGCGTTCGACCTGACTGCTACCGCCACATCAGACCTACCCGTATACTTTACTGCTGATGGGCCGGCGGCTGTGTCGGGCACCCTGGTGTCTATTACAGGTGCGGGAGAGGTGACTGTGACGGCAGTTCAGCCGGGTAGTATTGAATACGCTCCTGCGAGCGCCACACAGACCTTTACTGTTGCTAAGAGAGACCAGCTTATCACCCTACCGGAAATCGCTGATAAATCCATTACCGACGGTTCATTCAGCATCGGTGCGACGGTCGATTCGGAGCTTGACCTCATGTATGAAGTCACAGGTCCCGCCACCATCAGTCCCATTGGTGAGATTTCCCTATCGGGAATGACTGGACAGGTGCGTGTCACTGTCAGCCAGACTGGTGATGAAAATCACAACGCTGCTCTGCCGGTAACTACAAGCTTTCTGGTAAGTGACCCTTCCAAAACGAATCAGGCGATCACTTTCCCGATCATTGCGACGAAGGTCTTTGGTCAGGGCAGCTTTGATCTGGCTGCAACAAGTGACGCTGACCTGACGGTGAGTTACGAACTGGTCAGTGGACCAATCACGCTTAGTGGCAACACGGTGACGATCACAGGAGCAGGCATAGCTTCGATCCGCGCCTTACAAAATGGTAACGGAGACTTCAATCCAGCACCACCTGTGACGCAGAGTTTCGCCATCAATAAGGCAACCCAGGTCATCACATTCACAGCAATTCCTGATAAGACCTATGGTGACCAGCCTTTTGTCCTATCGGCAAACGCCAGCACTGGTCTTCCAACTACCTTCCAGGTATTGCTGGGGCCTGCCAGGGTCAATGGCAACAGCCTTACTATCACGGGTGCCGGAGAGGTGATTGTACAGGCTGATCAGGCTGGTAATGGCAACTATGCCGCAGGTCTGGCTACCCGCACATTTACGGTAGCCAAAGCACCACTAAAGGTGACTGCTGATGCACTGACCAGGAGCTATGGAGCTACCAACCCGGAGTTTACTGTTTCTTATGAAGGCTTTGTGAATGGGGATGATGAGGATGGCATTACTCCGCCAATGGCTTCTACCCAAGCAGATGAGACCAGCCCTGTCACAGCGGAGGGCTATCCGATCAGTCTGAGCGGAGGTAGCTCGGACGATTACGAACTGACACTGGTCAGCGGAGTACTTACTATCGAAAAAACTGAGTTAGTGGCTACCGCAGAAGACAAGCAGCGTGCATTTGGCCTGGCAAACCCCGAATTGACCATTGCCTACAGCGGCTTTGTGAATGGAGACACAGAGTCGGATATCACTGCGCCTGTAGCTACTACTACAGCGACTGCTACAAGTCCCGATGGTACTTATACCATCGAGCTGGCAGGAGGCAGTGCACAGAACTACGCATTGACTTTGAAGCCGGGTACATTGACGGTAGGCAAAGCGCAGCTCATTGTCAGTGCGGATGACCTTACCAAGAGCTATGGATCAGCTAACCCTCCATTGACCCTGAGCTACGAAGGGTTCGTCAATGGTGATACTCCGGAGGATATCACACCGCCAGTGGCGAGTACGGTAGTTGAGTCAGGAACGGTACCAGGGGTGTACGCAATTACGCTGACAGGGGGAAGCGCAGATAACTATGGGTTGGTGCTCGAGGCAGGTGAGTTAACGGTGAATAAGGCACCTCTTACCGTTACCGCGGAAAAGGTCATTGATTATGGCCAGCCGATTGGAGATTTTGAGATCGTTTACAGTGGATTTGTCAATGGACAAGATGCGGCGATCCTGGAGACCCTGCCGACAGCTTCCACTACTGCTGTGGATGGCAGCAATGCGGGCAGCTATCCCATTGCGGTAGCGGGGGGCACATCTGAGCTTTATGACTTCATTTATGATGAAGGGATACTGACTATCAGGAAGCTGCTGGCGACTATTACCATTTCCGAACTGGAGCAAGAAATCTCCGATGAAGGTAATCAACTGGTGGTGACTACCGATCCGGCAGACCTGGCCTACATCGTTACCTACGATGGCTCGACCCAGCCACCAACTGAGCCAGGAGAGTACGAGGTGGTCGTAGCGATCGATGATCTTAACTATGAAGGCGCTGCGGCGGGTACGTTGATCATCAACGGTGCGGTGACGGCCATCGAAGAACTACCTGTAGTCGTATCACTCTACCCCAATCCGGTGCAAGACATACTGTCAGTAGAGGTCACCAACAGCTCTCTGAATGAAGTGGAGGTGTACAACCTCAATGGCGTGCTCATGATGGGTAGGTCGCTTGTTGGCAACAAGGCTGAGATCGATGTACAGGCATGGCCGACGGGCATGTATCTGATCAGGTTGATGGGTGACAATAATGAAACCTTGATGCAGAGAAAGTTTATTAAAGAGTAGTTATTCCTGCTTTGTCATAGGAATCAATCTGACAAACCTTAGTGGATGCAGAAACTTGACAAAGTGGGCGTAGCGGTAGTTTTATTACACAACAACGAGGCAGCTCCGGTGAAAGGGAGCTGCATTTTTTTGTGCCTACTAGTGGTGATGATATTCCGATATCATCCGCTGATGCAGCCGTTTGATGGAATGCTGCTTAAGAATGTCAGATATCCGTCATAACTACCTTCATTTTTATGTCGTTTTCGTAGAACATTCATATACGACATCAGTTCTACTCTCATGGAAAAAACGGCAAAGGCGAAAAAGCCATCCTCCGCCAAGAAAGATCAAGGCGAACAAATCAGGGAATCCTACATTGAATACATCTTAACACACGGGCACGAGCCACCTTCCATCTTCCAGTTTGCCAAGGAGCTGAAGATGAAGGAGCAGGATATTTATGCCTATTACAATTCCTTCTCTAGCATAGAGAAGGACATATGGCATCAGTACTTCAATGCTACTACCGCAATGTTGGAAGCAGAGCCTGTCTATGCCGAGTACAGCATTAGAGAAAAGCTTCTTGCATTTTACTTCACCATGTTTGAAGTATTGCAAAAGAACAGAAGCTACGTGCTGGTGAGTTTGAAGCACCTTCGTAAGGGTGACATCAACCCGGGTTTTCTCAAGGTTTTCAAACTGGATTTTGAGCATTACATCAAGGAATTGATGCAGGAGGGGATAGAAACAGATGAAGTTGTTTCAAGGCCTTACCTCACGGAGCGTTATCACAAGGGCTTCTGGATCCAGATGATGTTCCTACTCAAGTTTTGGTTGGATGATGAGACACAAGGCTTTGAAAAGACAGATGCTGCGATAGAAAAGTCGGTCAACCTATCACTTGACCTCATTGCAAAGGGTCCTCTGGACTCAATGCTTGATTTTGCGAAATTCTTCGCACAAAACAGATCATAAGGCTAAGACAGAGATGAGAGAATTATCAAAAATTCCAGTGAGCAAGGTGGAGCGTGCTTCCAAGTTTATTAGTACTGGCGCTAAGGTTGGCCGCAATTACATTAAGCATTACGGTAGGAAGATCGTCGACAAAGACGCCACTCGAGACCAACTCGATCTGGACAATGCCTCAGACATCTACGGATCATTGAGCGAGCTGAAGGGAAGCGCACTCAAGGTAGCCCAAATGTTGGCGATGGATAAGAACCTTATGCCAACGGCCTATCAGGATCAGTTTGCACTAGGGCAGTATTCAGCACCGCCATTGTCTTATCCTTTAGTGGTCAAAACCTTCCAAAGGTATTTTGACCAGACGCCAAGTCAAATGTTCGAAACCTTTTCGAAAAACGCGGTAAACGCCGCGTCCATTGGGCAGGTTCATAAAGCGACCAAAGATGGTAAAACCTATGCGGTCAAGATCCAATATCCGGGGGTAGCTCAGTCTATCAGCTCGGATTTGAAGATGGTGCGACCTTTCGCTTTGCGCCTCTTCAATCTTAATGAGATAGAGCTTGATCACTACATGGAAGAGGTGGAAGGCAAGCTACTGGAAGAAACGGACTATGATCTCGAATTGTCGAGATCGATGAGTATCACTAAGCAGACCGGACATATTAAAAACTTGTTCTTTCCGGCTTACTATCCCGAGTACTCTTCTGAACGAGTCATTACCATGGATTGGCTGGATGGTCAGCATCTCAAAGAGTTTCTCAATACCAACCCAAGTCAGGAGGTAAGGAACAGCATTGGTCAGGCGATGTGGGATTTCTATCATCACCAGATCCATGAGCTCAAAGAAGTGCATGCCGATCCCCATCCGGGCAACTTTATGATGCGCGACGATGGTACACTCGGCATCATAGATTTTGGTTGTGTGAAAGTGATCCCGGAGGACTTCTATGATGCCTATTTTAGGTTGATCAGCAAGGACCTGGTGACCAATGATGAAGAGTTAATGCCTATTCTTTATGATCTCAACTTCATCTATGATGATGATAGCGAGCATGAGAAGAAAATTTTCATTGACACTTTTAAGACGATGACGCAGTTGCTGGGCAGGCCATTCCATTTTGATGATTTTGACTTCTCCAACGAAGCGTACTTCAATGAAATCTATATGTTGAGTGAGAGGCTGTCTAAAATGAAGGAGTTTCGAAACTCAAAGCACCCGCGTGGGTCAAGGCATGGCTTGTATGTCAACAGGACGTATTTTGGATTATACAACTTGTTGCATGATCTAAAGGCGGAAGTAAGTACAACAAAGCCTGAGTGGATTAGATAATCTGACTCTAGAACAATTATTAAGAGGCTGCTTTTGATGAATCGAGAGCAGCCTTAATTATGTTAATGAAATAGTCTATAGGTCTTATTCCTTCAATCTTTGATCCATTGATAATGATTGTTGGTGTCTTGATGATTTGATCCTGGTTGTTGCGATGAACAATACCCTGGGTATAGTGAAGGGTCTTGTGCAAGGCAAGACATTCTCGATAGAGGTCGTAATCCAGCGAACCAAGAGCAGCCAACTCGTCCGTTTGATTCCATAATTGTTCTGTTCCTATAGGAAACGAAAGCAAATAGTTCAAAATGGGATAAGCGTTTTCTTCTCCTGCACAATTTACGGCTTCAGCTGCCAAAATAGAATATCCGTCCTTGTCGGTTGGATCGTGCAAGAGCCGGTAAACCAATTTCAGATGCCCTTGCTCTACAAATCGGGTTTTAAGGCTGTCGATGATCTCCATCTGTAGCCGCTGACAATATGAGCAGGTAAAATCGAAATAGACGATCATAGTGATTGGTGCGTTGGTTGCACCGATCACAAACTCATTTTGACGGATGACTTCCCTGTTCTCACCTTGTTGGTTACAACCAAATAATGTCAGAATGAAGATGATGACACCTGACAAAGTGTTTGTATTCATCAGTTGCAATAGGGACACGCAGGAATTGACGGATTTTGATCTCTCCAACCTTGATAAATACTGCACGCAACATCAGCAGCCTCATCGGCTTGTGAGCATCTATAAATGAATGCAAGCTTGCATTGACTATCTATCTGAATGTCAAACTCAGGCCCATCATAATCATCCTCACTACAGGATGCTCCACCGCTGTTATTAGCATCGGCCTCAGTACCTGAAGCGGTACCATCACCCCAGTTACCATAGGCACCAGGTTTTACATTATTTTGCTCGTCATAGCGCCACCCACTAGAGCCACCGTCATAGAAATATCCAAGATTTATACATGTTCTACCCTCCCAAAAAACATCCGTAAAATCTGATTCATTGGTACTACAACTCTGCTGATCCTCATCATTTTCACATTTGTAAAGTCGATATCCTTCGATGTTGATTAGTGATGTTTCACATGCACCCTTTGCCTCTTCCTCATCTTCAAAAAGTGGACAGCCTGTTAAAACAATTAACATCAGAAGAGTCAGTGTATATGACAGTGATTTTCTAGCACTGGAAGTAAGCGAAAGATTCATATCTCTTTTAATAATTAGTTATGGGATAAGCTGGTAATATTTTTGTCAAAGTCCAAATAATAGATGCTTCCAAGGTAGATTTAAAATATCAAAAAACGCATCCCCATAAATGGTGATTTATGATGCCGTCATGATAATTTCCATTGATCTGGTCAGATTACGTTAGGAGAGAACTTCATTAGTTCTTATATTTTCTGTCGACCTCACATTACACCTGTTTTGGTGAATCATTGGAGGTTTCAATAATGGGCATTTGGCATGAGGCCAATTGCCTTCCCAATAGCTTTTAAAACGAATAACACCTTACTACTATGATGAGATTACTACACTACAATGGATTCAAGCACAGTGCTTACTTATGTTTAGCAATGATGATTTCCCTTTCGGGTTTTGGGCAGAAGCTCCCCTTTCAAGGGAAACTTCTGGAGAATGATGAGCTGGTGAATGGCACGAAATCTTTCACGTTCAACATCGCATCCAGGGGCTGGACGGAAGAACATCCGGATATATCGGTACTGGATGGCTACTACAGTGTGGTGCTTGGTGAGATCACGCCGCTTCCTGGTGATCTCTTTCAAGGTGTCGATAGCGAGACCATGACCATTACGGTAGATGGCCAATCGCTTGGTGAAGTGTTGCTTTACAAACCGGTAGGCGGGTCGAGTGCCTTCAAAGATCAAGACAGTCAGGTCTCAGAAACGATTGCGGCATTTGAAGCAGAAGTGACGGGTACCGGCGTTTGGGGTGACCAAAACACACAATATGCTGGTGTATTTGGCAAAGGCAATGCGCTCAATGGTGGCAATGCCGGTGTTCGTGGAGAGGCTGAAGCGGCCGCAGGCAATACTGGATTCAACTATGGAGTATATGGTCTGTCTTTCAGTAGTGTTCCAGATGCCACGGGTTATGGTGTCAGGGGTGAAGTGGGGGGCACCTATGATTTCGGTGTGGGCGTCCGTGGTATTGGTGCCAATACACAATTACCTACGGATGATCTGATCAATAATTACGGAGGCTTCTTTTCCGCCAATGGCAATGCTTTTGGTAATACGGGTGTTTACGGGAGGGCCAATGATGGAAACACCCCCGGGGCATTAAATATTGGGGTATATGGTCAAGCCACAGGCACTAATCCAGGGAATTTTGCCGGATTTTTTGAGGGCAATGTCAATGTGACGGGTGATTTGAATGTCCAGGGAAATTTTGATTTTTCGATTGAAAGTGTAGACATATTCAATTATGATAATAACGGCCAAATCTTTGGCGGTATCAACCTGAGAGGTGATGCAACGGAAACCCAGGTTAACGACAATATTCGCAATAGCCTGGAAGTGACACGTACTACAAATGGCAAAAGCGTTGGGGCTTTACGGATAAGGGGTCCGGTAGATGGAGGGGATGGTTTCCCGGCCGGGTTGGTAAATCTTGATATTCAGGATGATCCTAGAGATCTAGAGGGTATGGCAGGAGGAATTTTCCTAGATGCCTCTGAAGGTGGGGCACCTCCAATACCTAATATTTATATGGGAGGAAAGGCTTGGGAGAATAGTAACCTGCCATATTTCAATATGTTCGGCAGTCATGAAGATGGAGGCTCGTGGTATCATCTTGGACTTAATCTTCAGATCAATGAGAATGAAAATGAACAATGGGGTACTTTCGAACTGTATCGAACTACCCCCGGTCTTGGAAATGCTCTGCAGACTGTACGGATTGATGGTCAAAATGGGAATTTGAATATCAACGGCGGCAATAATCGAAGTATTAATTTTGGGACAGTTGATTCTGGAATTGACCCTGTTGTTGGAGGGACCTTACCCTATTTTTTCATGTTTGGTGATGATGTAGGAGATGCAAAAATAGATTTTAGAATTCAGGATGGTGGACTTGGTGATTATGGGAGAATTTCTATAAATGGCCCCAATGATGCCAATATTACTCTATTTGGAGAGGATGGTTCAGGCAATTTTTCCGGGGATGTGACGTCACCCAATATCAATCAGCTTTCTGATCGCAACCTTAAAGAAAATATCCAGCCGCTCAACAAAACACTATCGAAAGTGCTAACCTTAAGAGGTGTGAGTTATGATTGGAAGGATGATAAATATGGATCAGAGACAGAAATAGGTGTCATTGCCCAAGAAGTAGAGGAGGTATTCCCCCAGTTTGTCAATACAGGGAAGGAAGGGATCAAATCCGTGAATTACGCCCAGATGGTAGCTGTACTGATAGAGGCCATCAAAGAGATGAATGGCAATATAGAAACGCTGGAGTCTAAGGTCGCTGCATTAGAAGAAGACAAATCAATACTTGAAAAAGAGAAAGCTGATCTGGCCAGGGTTTGGTCGGAGATTGACCAACTCAAAAAGCTACTTAAAGTTGGTTCAGTAAGCACTAGTCAGCAATAATTGATCGGATTATGACTAAGATCAGATCAATAATGCTAAGCTTATGGAGCACAGGGCTGCTGATGCTCTTTATGATGCAGGCCAAGGCACAGATTGTGCAGACCGGCTATGCTACTTCGAATGTGACTGGCAACTATGTGGTGGGTCAGTTTGACAATACCGTGATTGCCGGGGAATACGGAAGTGGCCAAGTGGTTACTTCAGATGCCTTCTATTCAGCTACGGGATTTCTAGCCGGACAGGTTGTGACGTTCAGTTTCGGCTTACGCCGCGATAGTGTGGTGCTGGCCACTATCTATCAGCAGATGGGCGGAACCAATTGGGTCAGTGGCACTGATAGCTGGTTGACTAATCCGAATGTTGGCCAATGGTTTGGTGTGGAGCTTAATAATAATCTGAGGGTAAACAAACTACTGCTCCCGTCGAATGGCCTGACCGGCAACCTTCCTGCTACCATTGCAGAGCTTACTAAGCTGGATACACTCGACATTAGAGACAATGCCATACGCTCATTGCCTAAGTTGTCTAACCTACCGGAAATAGATCATGTGGATGCGGCTGAGAATAAACTTGGCTTTGCTTCGATTATCCGCAATCTGGATCTACCCAGCTTTGAGTACGATCCGCAAAAGGCCATCGGTGATGTTCTTCAGGATACCATCCAAAAGGGTGAGGACTACCGATTGGAGGTGGATATTTCTGGTCAGGATAATAGCTACCAGTGGTCGTATAAAGACATAGAACTGGAAGGTGCTACTAACAAGGCCTACGTCATCCCGGCCATCAACTTTGACAATATGGGAGAGTATAGCGTGGTGGCCACTAATCCGGGAGTGCCGGGTCTAACACTGACTTCTGAGACGCAAACAGTGCTGGCCTCTGCGTCGATAACGGGTATTGCCGAAATAGATGCCGGGCTGCTCCCTGCTGGTGAAGCCACACTTTATCAAATCCAGGAAGGGCCTTTTGATAGTGTTTTTACCTCCACGGTTGCTGCTGGTGACTATGAGCTGACCAAAATAGTGCTGGGGGATTACATCCTTAGGGTACGTGATGTGGCTGTTGGTCAGTATCTGCAGACTTACTTTAGCAGTGCGGAGACATGGAGCCTGGGTGACACCATTCGGCTCAGGGATAATCTGGAAAATGTGGATACGCGCATGATCAATGTACCCGCTCCGATAGTACCTGATCCGGCCAATACCAATGTGGTAACGGGAATTTTGGAGATAGACACGGATAACTTTCCAGGTTTGTTCGACGATCCTGCAGGAGGAAGGCAAAATGCCCGACGCAGAGTCAAACGGGCCGGTTGTGCATTTAACAGGGCACGGTTTGTAGATCGGGGTGAAGATGAGATTTTCGAGTTGATTGCCTACAGGGAAACTGATGATAACGGTGAGTTTTCCTTCGAAGATCTTCCTGACGGACTTTATCGTATCAATTTCGACTTTCCCGGTATCCCAACAGACCCTAACAGTTTCGTAGAGTTTGAGTTGGGTGCGAATGGTCAGCTGACCAATAATACGATTCGGTTGGCTGCAGAAGTAGAGCCACAGGGAATTGTGGTGACAAAGGTCGAGGAGACTGGCATCCTCAATCCACTGATAGGAGAGTTTACTGTTTACCCTGTGCCTTATGACCAGGAGCTGACGGTGAGATTTGATCTTCGCAGATATGCGAGTCGTTCCGTATCGATTGAGATGGTGAACATGGATGGCAAGTTGCTGCTTCAGCAATCAACTCAAGCGGTAAGAGGGCTTAATGAGGTCACAATCGTTGATCCCCCGCAGGTCGGAGGTGTTTATATCATTTTACTCAAGGATGCCTCTGGTGAAGTACTGGCTGTGAGTAGGGTGGTGAAGTAGGCTTGCTTGTGAATAATCACCGGTTGGGAAGCCGGATTTAAGCTAACGCTAAATAAAGTTAATCATGCTGAGAGTAGGCTCACGAAGATTTTGATACTTCGTGAGCCTACCATTGGCATCAGCTGATCGTCGAAAGGATGAGAACGTTTATCTCCTTAACAATGTCCTTGCCTGAGTGTGCCGAATGAGTCAACCAACTATCCCGAACAACTTTTGAAATATGTCAAGTTACTCTAGCGAAAACCTTCGTTATCCAAAACACCCCCTTCACAAAGAAATAAGGCTCTCTACAAAGAGAACTTGATGTAGTAGCGATATCGATTTAATATGCTAATCGGATAGGGTATGCCCATCCCAAAATAAATGTTGGGTTACCTGTCATTATGTTTTGCATTAAGCTTTGTCAATTAACCGATATCACTATGAAACCACACTTTACACTTTCCAAGTTATTGTTAGCACTTACGATAGTGCTGCTAATCAGCCTATCGGCAAATGCACAAAAAATCCCATTCCAGGGGAAACTCCTTGAAAACGGGGAACCCGTTGATGGACAAAAGACACTGGTCTTTAGTATTGCCGATCCGGTATGGTCAGAAACACATGAAAATGTTCAGGTCACCAATGGCCTCTACTCTCTGGTGCTGGGTAGCATCACTGACTTGCCTGCCGGACTTTTTGATGGGGTCGAGTCGCTATCGCTAAATGTATCTGTAGATGGCACGGCATTGACGCCAGTAGAGATTTATGCGCCGATTTCGAAAAGTGCATTTTCATATGACGTGGATTTAACCACAGGTAATGCCAATGCCGTAAGTGGAATAATCTCAGGTACCGGAGATGGATTCAATACCCGTCACACTGGGGTTTACGGAGAAGGAAACGCACTCACCGGTGATAACACAGGTGTTTATGGCAAAGTAAACGTGAGCACCATTAGCGAAGCATTTAATATAGGTGTGTTAGGAGAAGCATATGCTGATCCTAATGGATTTAATGATGGGTTCGCCTATGGTGTACGAGGGCAGGTTGGATTAGGAGCTTATACGGGTGCGGTAGGTGTGAGAGGTATCTCTTCCAACACCACTGGAAACTCAGGATTCAACGAAGGAGGATATTTTTCTGCTAATAATAATCCCACCAGAAATAGAGGTGTATTAGGTATTGCGCAGGGCGATTTCAATACTGGCGGGACAAGTGAAAATTATGGTGTTTGGGGCCAGGCGAATAATGCAAGTTCTGCGAAAAACATCGGTGTTTATGGGCTGGCTGCAAATAGCCCTACCGAAAATTGGGCGGGATGGTTTGAAGGAAATGCTAAAGTGACTGGCGACCTCACTATTGATGGTGTATTGAATGCCACAATTGATATGAGCGATAATAACGAATTCTCAACTACTTATGACCCAAATGACACTGAAGCAAAGCCAGCTTTAAGTGGTTTTGCTAATGGAACACCTATGGGATATAATGACGGAGGTACTCCTAATGACCCCAGTGATGATCTAAATATACAAGCTGTCGCGATACGTGGCACTGCCGAAAGTGATGGTTACAATATTGGTGTAGAAGGTATTGCTAATCATTCTGTAGGAAATGGTGAGTTTCAGGTGGGTGTTTACGGAAGGGCTGGTGGTGATGGCGAGGGAATAAAGTATGGACTAAGGGGAGATCTGAGTGGTTCCAACTCCGGCTTTACCGTGGCTGTGAGAGGCCTGAATGCTGCCGACGGTGTTCCAGACGGTGTTAGCTATGGAGCGTGGTTTGATACGCGCGGCACAGGTGCGACCGGTATGCGTAATTATGGTGTCCGCGGAACAGCCAACAAAAATGCAGGTCAAAATATTGGAGTGTATGGTAATGCCTTTAATGGCGATTCAAACTACGCAGGCTGGTTTGATGGCGATGTGCAGATCAATGCCAATCAAATGGGACTTGGTAAAAAAGACTGGGAGCCTAATCCTGAAAGACCCTATTTCACTTTGCGCGGTACCACTGAATTAGAGGATACGAATAATCCTAGCTGTGATGATCCCAATACTCCTGAGACAGAATTCTGTACCTACTACCCAGATATGATCTGGATGGAAGTCACAGATGATGGCGAGGGTAATGAGATGGGTGCTATTAGCCTCAGAAGTGCTGATGGAAAGGAATTTAGGATAGATGCCAATGGCCTTGGAGATCTTTCAGCATCAAAGGCTGAAGGGGAGTTCAGGGTTGAGTCGGAAGGACAAGGGCGAGCATTTCTTTTTGCTGCGTACGATGAAGGGCAGGATGTGAGATGGGGTGGAATGAATCTCAACAGTCCCTCTGACCTGGATAACATCCGTTTCGGTTACAAAACCTGGGAAACCAATAAAGAGCTTCCTTATTTCAGGATTAATGGTGACTGGGAAGTAGACAATGGTAGTGGTGAAATGTATCGCCCTGATCTTGTCTGGATGAATGTCAGCCAGTGGGAGGACAATGGTTCTCCAACAGAGCAATTAGGCGAGATCAGCTTTAGAAGCACCTCGGGAGCCGAGTTTGGGATCAATGCCTATGGGTTTACCGGGATAGTTAATAATGTCGATGCAAAGGGATACTCCCTGTTCTCCAATCGCTTGGATATACCTGATGGAGGAGGAGGCACCTATAAGCCTACACTTGGCCGCCTGGAGGTACACGAGTGGGGGGATGACACCAATACTCCGGAAGTAGAACCGGAGCAGGATGTTGCCCATATCAATCTTGAGGCCATTGATACCAATGGAGATGTAATTTCAAGTTTTGGAATGAATGCATACGGATTCACCGGAATAGTTAATAATGTCGATGCAAAGGGATACTCCCTGATATCCAATCGCTTTGATATACCCGATGGGGGAGGAGGCACCTATAAGCCTACACTTGGCCGCCTGGAGGTACACGAGTGGGGTGATGACACAAATACTCCCGAAATAGAACCAGAGCAGGATGTTGCCCATATCAATCTTGAGGCCATAGATGCCAGCGGTAATGTGATTTCTAGTTTTGGGTTGAATGCATACGGGTTCACAAGTAACATCGAGAATCTTGGAGTTAATGGAAACATTGACTTGGGTAACTTATACGATCCAAATGAATCCGGTGTACAGATCTCTAGCAACGGCAATGTTATTGGTAATTACTTCGAAATATTGGGAGATCAGCAGGTTACTGGTGACTATTTACCGGGTCTTGTGTCTATAGGATATGATAATCAAGCCAGCAATGGAAATGCCGGATGGTTGGCATTAAGACACTCAAATAGTGGCGCTAATGAAGTGGAGAGTATTCGTTTAAATGGTGATAATGGTTCAGCTTCTTTTGCCGGTAATATTAACGTTGGAGACTACCTTAACGCTAACTCGAACTTGGAAGGTGGTGGTGCTAATACTAATAACGGTGGCAACATCAATTTAGGAGGACTCTCTGAAACCACAGGCATTCGCATGTATGGTGAATTTGTGGATGGTGATTTGAATTCAGTGAGTCATTTAGCACTTGACGGCACAAGTGGCAATTATGTTCACTTATGGGGTAATGGTGGCATAGGCGCTACGGGGGATATCAATACCACTGCAAATATGAATGCTACTGCCTTCAATACCACTTCTGACAAGCGATTAAAAACCAATATCCTTCCACTCAACAATGCCCTCAGCAACGTGATGAAAATGCGTGGTGTGAGCTACAATTGGATTGACAAGTCCCGGTCAGAGCAACTACAAATCGGAGTAATCGCGCAGGAGGTAGAGGAAGTTTATCCTGAGTTCGTCCATACCAACGACGAAGGCATGAAGTCAGTCAACTACTCACAAATGGTAGCTGTGCTCATTGAAGCCATCAAGGAGCTGAACACCAAGATCAGTACGCTCGAGACCGAAAACGCTTCGTTGAAAGCCTCGCTCGCCGAAGTGGATGGGCTGAAATCCCAAATGAAAAATCTGGAAACATTAGTCGCTAAACTGGTACAAAATGATGCTGTAACCACAACAACTCAGCAGCAGTAAGCTGGCTGGAAGTCATTCTTAAACCCATAAATCACATGATTATGAAAAGATTAGGTTTAATAATACTCCTGGCCCTGGCTATACCCTTCGTGGGTTGGTCACAGACCTCTCATCAGGCTGTGATCAATTCCATGGGCGGAGGTACGTCGAGTGGTGGTGTCTATACCAATTTTGGAATTGTAGGGCAGGTCGCCCAGGATAGTATTCGCACCGATGGCAATGGTACCATCTGGAGGTCTGTTGGCTTCATACATGCCGCAGATAACAATGTGGTTATCCCTGTTTGCGATTTGCCGATAGGCTTACAAATCACAGCAGTAGAAGAAACCACCGCATCTTTTGAGTGGAGTGCTCAGGCTGGAGTCAGCTACGATTATCGCTTTACGGTAGCAGGCCAAAACAATTGGGTGGAGACCCTTGACCAAACGGTAGGCACAGCACAGCTTACCGCGTTGGAAGCTGGCACTGCTTATGAGTTCCAGCTCAGGACCAACTGTGGCAATGGGCTCGTGAGTGAGTGGACAGAGTCGCTCAACTTTGAGACTTTCCAGTTTGCCGCGTGCGACGCACCGACAGATGTGACGGCCGCTATAGATGGTCAGAGCGCCCAGGTATCATGGAGCCTACCGGCCAATGATTTTACCGATCTCAGGATCAGGTTGAGAAACAATAATGATTCGGAATGGCCACAGGCCACAATTCTTGGCCTGTCAGCAGTTAGCAATACCTTCACAGGATTAGTGCCGGGTATTTATCAGGTACAGGTGGGCACCTCCTGTGATGGATTTACCGAGCCGGTGTACAGTTCGTCTATACTTTTTCAGATAGACAATCCCTGTGTGGCACCTGCATTGACACTTGGGGCCATTACTGACAATAGCCTGGAAGTCACATGGGTTGCTGATCCTGCAGAGACTTATAATCTGCGCATTCGGCCTAAGGGTGTCTTCGACTGGTCTGACCCGGCAATTGCTTCCCAGACCTCCAGCCATATATTTTCCGGGCTGGATGATGGTATCAAGTACGAAATGCAAATTCAGGCCGATTGTGGTAGCGGACTACTGTCGGAGTATGGAAGTCTTATCGAGGGTGAAACTCTGGGAACACCATGTGCCATCCCAGCTGACCTGACCGCAACCAATGTTACGCAAACAACTGCTCTGCTGGGCTGGTTGCCTACCAACGCGCTTTTTTACAATGTAAGGTATAGAAGGAAGTCTACCGCGGCATGGTCGAGCTTCCAGCCTGTCACGGCAAGCCTTGAGGTTAATAGCCTTATTCCGGGTTCGGTCTACGAGTATCAGGTAAAGTCGGTCTGTGTGAATAATACACCGGGGAGCGACTTTAGTCCGACTTTGGAATTCACCACCCTGCCACCAGATACACCATGTCTGACACCTTCAGTGAGCAGTGTAGTCGTACACGATGGACAGCAGACCGGAGACGTAGATATTAGCTGGACGGATGAAAGCGCCATAAATTATGAATTCCGATTCCGGAATAAGAATGCTTTAGTTTGGAATGTAAGACAGTCACAAGCGAAGAATATCTCCCTGACAGGTCTGTTTGAAGGGGCGCGCTACGAATATCAGGTACGCAGTAAGTGTGGGCCTACCGGAAGCATCACTTCCCCCTGGTCAGTGCCAGCAGAATTTGTGATACCTACTACAGTTGTTTGCCAGGCGCCAGCCAACCTCGTGGCAAGTACAGGTCAGTCAGGTGAGATCCTGCTGTCATGGGATGAGGCCGTAGCTCCCGGATATGTAGTTAAGTACAGGGTGCTTGGATTTCAATTTTGGAGTACTCAGCCGATGAGCCAACCCACCCGCCTACTCGGCCTGGAGGAGGGGTTCACTTATGAGGTAACGGTAGCAACCCAATGTAGTGCTGACGGGTCGGTGGTATCCGCATATACACCAGTGCAAACTGTTGTAGCAGGGGGTACTCCGGTAGTATGCAATGTGCCCGGTAATGTGTCGGCCACTCCAGGCATAGGTAGTGTCAGCATACAGTGGAACGGGGCACCCGATACTGAAGACTATTTGCTACGGTATAGATTGGCCGGAAGTAATTTTTGGAATTTTGTAGAGCTATCAACCAATCAGTTTGTTTCCAGCACACTCCAGCAGTCGATGACCTATCAGTATCAGGTCAGAGAGGATTGTAGTACGACGCTATCTTCCGGATGGTCTGTGATTTCTGAGTTCACTACCGGAGGTGTGGCGACCTGTGATGTCCCTCAGTTGGACAATGCGCCGTTGGTAGGCGCCACTAACATTACTGTCAGCTGGGGTCCGGGTGTAGGTGCACTTTACTACAATCTTCAATACCGATTGGCCGGATCAGTGATTTGGACCACACGTCCGGTAGTAGGCAATTCGAGTGATGTGGCGGGATTACAGTCGGGAACGGCTTATCAGTTCAGGATTCAGTCCGTTTGTGATGAAGATGGCGTCCTAAGATCAGCCTTTTCGGCGGTGAGCACTTTTAGTACCGATGGACCTCCTTCATGCGAGCTACCTACCGGAATAGTGGTAGACGCTCAGCAGGACATCACCAATATCAGCTGGACAGACGTGAGCGATGCAGCCTATTATCAATTGAGATACAGGCTACAGGGTAGCCCTCAGTGGTCGCTTGCGACTTCCAACGGTATTACGGATCAAGTCGTATTGACCAATTTGGTGAAGGGATCGGTCTATGAATATCAGATTCGAGCCATCTGTGATCCCGATAATTTTATTGTAAGCCAATACAGTGGTATCGCGACCTTTCAAACTCCAGGAGATCCTTGTCTTTCCCCTATTCCCACAGTAGGCACTGTGCTTGGTGCACCTGATTTAACGGCAACTATATCTTGGATGGATGCCCCCGGTTCAGCCACTGCGGATGGTGGGTATGTTTACAGATATCGTATTCTTGGGGCCACACAGTGGCAGGAAATTGAGACGAGCAACACTTCTGTAACCCTGAGTCAATTAGCGCCAGGTGAGACTTATCAATTTAGGGTCAAGTCGATCTGCGATGATGTTAACAATGTCGGATCGCCCTTCAGCACGATCATTTCCTTTAATGTACCAGGAGAATCTATTTGTACGATACCTACAGGTTTGGAAACCATCAATACCGGACCAAGGACAGCTGATATAGTATGGCTCGACAATGGATCCGAAACCTATGATCTTCAGTATAGAGCTGTAGGCAGTCAGCTGTGGATCACGATGCTAGATACAGAATTTATAGGTTTGACCATCTCAGGCCTTATCCCTGAGGAGGACTATGAATGGCGTGTGCGAAGTGACTGTAGTACTGGAGCTTCGAGTAATTTCAGTCCGCTGGCGACCTTCACCACAACGGCAGAATCTAATCTGGTAGCCAATCAAAGCTTTCAAATTGATTCGAATGAAAGCGATCTGCGTCGCATCAGTAATCTAGCAGTCGGTGAAAAATCCGAGGTTGACGACAAAGTTGATCCGGCTAGTATTCAGTCAATAGCTCAAATGAGCATCGATCTTTATCCTAATCCATTTAGGGAAAGGGTTAATCTGGTGATCCACAATCCCAATGATGCGCATGTGACCGTTACTATGTTCAATCTTGCCGGAATGAGGATTTTGAATATCTTCGAAGGAGGTTTATCTGCTAATCAAAACTATGGTTTTGAGATCGATGGTACTACGCTTAATAATGGGGTCTATATGATTGTGATCAATGGTATAGGTGATCAGAGAATTGTGAAAAGAGTAATGTTGAAACGATAATTGCAAATGACCATGAAACGAATATATATACTCTTTGCAGCGATACTTGCTTTTTCGTCGATAGCGCTAGCTCAGGACACAGATGGTGATGGGCTATCCGATAGTGATGAAATCAATCTATATGATACTGATCCAAATGACCCGGATACAGATGATGATGGCTTGACCGACGGATTTGAAGTCGACAACATAGATGCGGGTGACCCGGGCGATGACGCTACAGGCTTTGATCCACTTGACCCGGATGTCGATGGCGATGGACTACTGGATGGCCAAGAGACCGCTTCTGGTCTGAATTCCATACTGAGCAATCTGCTCAATCCGGATATCCTGAGTCCCTTTGTAACAGACTCTGATAATGATGGCATCAGTGACGGAGACGAATACAACAATGAAAATCAACCTACTGACCCAACGGTTAGTGATACTGATGGGGACGGGCTTAATGATGGCGAGGAACTATCCCTAGGCACAGACCCCAATGTGACTGACTCTGATAGCGATGGTCTTACGGATGGTGAAGAAGCCAACTCGGCCACAGGCCTGGGAACCGACCCTAACGACCCGGACTCAGATGATGATGGATTGACAGATCTCGAAGAAGTTCAAAATGGTACGGACCCCCTGGTATTTGACTCAGACGGAGACGGTCTGAGCGACTTTGATGAAGTAAAGGTGTATGGTACGCTTCCTAATGATGCGGATACGGACGATGATGAGGTCAGTGATGGGGATGAGGTACAGGTATATCTCACCAGTCCATTTTTGACTGATACGGATGAAGATGGTTGTACTGATGGGGAAGAGGTTGCGGTAGGCAATGACCCTACTGATGAAAATGAGAGCACAGCTACCTACTATGCCGATACGGATGGCGATGGATTTGGCAACCCTAATGGAGAGACCCGAGTGTCGTGCGCTGCACCTGAGGGTTTTGTATTAGATAATACCGACTGTGATGATACGAATGCTGCGATCAATCCCAACAAAGTGTGGTATAGAGATGCTGATGGAGACGCCTTTGGTATCGCTGGAGTGACCCAGACAGGATGTATACAACCGGCTGGATATGTAGACCTGTCTACAGACTGTGACGATACGGATATCAATGTATTTCCCGGAGCACCGGCCAGAGCTGATGGTAAGGACAATGACTGTGATGGTATCATAGATAAACTCCCACAGGAAATCAGCTTTGAGGCTTTGACCAATAAAGTATTCACAGATGAGGCATTTTCATTGACAGCCACCTCTGATGTTGGTTTGATCGTGTCGTTTGTGGCTACCGGTCCCGTTACTATTGAAGAAGGTACGGCAACCATCACCGGAGCGGGAACAGCGACTATTACCGCTTATCAGGATGGCAATGATTCGTATTTGGCAGCTGATTCGGTGAAGCAGACCATCACGATTGCCAAGGGTAACCAGACCATTACGTTTGCAGAAATATCAGATGCCGTTTTTGGAGGACAGAGTATTGCCCTGGTCACATCGGCCACTTCAGGTTTGCCGATAGGCTATACCATAGAAGGCCCAGGTGAACTCAATGAGGATAGCACGGCCATTAATGTAACAGGAGCCGGGACTATTAGTATTTCCGCAATGCAGGTGGGCAATGCGAACTTCAATGCTGCAGCACCAATAAGCCAAAGCATTAAAATCGTGAAAGCTGATCAGGAAATCACTGTAACCTCTGTCGACGAGATCACCGATGGAATATTTATCGGACAGTCCTTCAAAGTGTTTGCTTCTGCCAGTTCGGGTTTGGTACCTGCGTATGAAGTATCCGGTCCGGCAACTTACGCTGATAGTATTTTGACGGTCACCGGAGCGGGTAGCATTGAGTTGGTGATTTCACAGGCGGGCAATAGTAATTACAATGCAGCTACTGAAGTGAGGATTAACCTTGAGATAACGGAAGCAGAGCAGACAATTACATTTAGCGCCCCGGCAGATGCAGCTATAGGTGGTGATCCTATTGTCCTGGATGCTACTTCGGACTCGGGCTTACCCATCACCTATTTGGTGGTAGGTCCTGCAACAGTAGATGGCAATGTACTAACGCTAATAGGTGCTGGTCCTGTTACTGTGACCGCTACTCAGGAAGGTGACGAGGGCACTGGCCCTGCTGCGCCAGTCAGCCATACATTTTGTGCTAATCCTGCCCAGCCTACGATAGATGTCGTTGCGAGCAATGGGGGCCAGTTACTGACATTGACCTCTAGCACCGATGAAGGCAATCAATGGTTCGATGGAGATGATGTGCTCACTGATATCACAGGCAATTCTTTTACGATAGAGGAACCTGGGGATTATGCCATCAGTGTACAAGTGACGGTGGATGGATGTGCTTCAGCGCGCTCTGAAATAGCAGAAATAAGTGTTATCACAGGTATTGACGAGTTAATACTACGTGGTTTTGTGAAAATTTTCCCTAATCCCGTCATGGATGTTGTGAACATAGATATGTCATATGACTTATTCGAAGGTACCCCGGAGCTCAGAGTATATGATCTCAAGGGTAAGTTGATGAATACCAGCAAGCTTGACCTTGTGAATGGACGATGGCAAAAACGCTTGATGATCGGTCATTATGATAGCGGCTTGTATCTATATCAAATAGGGAACAGCGGCAACATGGTCAACGGTAAGTTGATTAAGCGCTGATCAATTCAGCAAAACTAATGGAGCCATCTGCTGAATAAGCAGATGGCTTTTTTATGAGCCAATTTATCTCTCCAACAAATCGCGTATATTTAGATTATTGATAAGTTACCTTATATCAATAATTTCATCAATGTATGGATATAGTAAAAGATAGTCATGGCGACTATTCATTAAAACATAGGAAGGAGTCTCTTGCTGATACTTATGTAAAGCATAGGGAGGAATTTATCCAATGGAGTATTAGAAGATATAATGTGACTGCTGATCAGGCCATGGAAGTCTATCAGGAATCTGTTGTTATTTTTTACGAGAACCTTATTTCAGGGAAAATTGAAGTGCTTTCCAGTTCGGCCAAGACCTATTTGTTTGCCATTGGCAAGAACAAGCTGAGAGAGTTTTTCAGGACGAGGGTAAAGCTAACGCAACAGGATGAACAGATACTTGAGCGATTATCTGAAGAACCCGATTCAGGTAAAGAGCCATTTTTTAAGATCATGGAGAAGAATTTTTTAAGGTTGAATGAGCGATGTAGGGAGTTGTTGAGCCTATTTTATTTTGAGCAGATGACCATGGATCAGATCTCCGATCAGTTGAGTTACAAAAATGTGGATTCGACAAAAAACCAGAAGTATAAATGCTTAAAGCAGCTGCGGGATTATTGTGAAGAGGAGGTGACAGGATGAGTTTTGATCAGAAAGATATTGACTTGATAGAGGAGTACCAGCAGGGTCAACTCTCTGAATACGAGGCTGAAAAAGTCAGAAATAGACTGGCGAATGATACCGGATTCCAAAGGCTATTTGAAGAGTTGAAGAAGTATCAGGCTGGCATAAGGCAAGCAGGCAGGGATCAACTGAGGCTAGAGCTTAAGCAGCTCGAACAGACATTGCCTCCTGTAGTAGTGGATAATACCTCGTCATTTTTTAGGCCCAATTTCCTTTTCAGAGCCGCGGCAGGCATCAGTATTATTTTTGGGTTGGGTATTCTTTTCTTCTTCCTGAATGACAAGCCGACAAATATTGATGAGTACCTGTCACCTTATCCTAACATCGTCTACCCCGTAGAGCGTGGAGATCAGGTTGATGTCGCTGATGATCGGCAGCTCGCTTATCAGGCATATGACCGGGAGGAATACAGCCTGGCTGTTGAACGGTTTTCAAAATTGGACGCTATCACAGAAGAGGATCGTTTTTATCTGGGGTTGTCCCTGATGCTGGAAGCAAAATATGATCCGGCCATCCAAAGCCTGAATCAGGTCATTGACAGTCCTCATGAGCTCAATATACCTGCTCGGTGGTATGCTGGCCTATGCTATCTGAAATTGGAAAAACCGGAGGAGGCAGCAAAGGTGCTGCAGCCATTGATCGACCAAAAAACATCTTATGCCGATAAGGCAAGTAGTATTTTAAACCAAACCAACTGAAAAATGAAGTACTTAGTTTTATTCTTATTATTCGCTCAAATTTTTGTTAGTTGTGACGACCAACAGAAAGATCAACCTCCTGAATCTGGTAATTCTTCATCATATCATAGACCTGGTGATCCTTCTGATCCACCACCTTGTCCTACATGCCAGGATATAATTGGTTCAAAATCAAAAGATTCGTTAAATGTTGTGAGTTTCGAAAACTATGAATTTTTGATGACGATGGTGGGTACAGACAGCATCTACTACTTAACTCACTCAAGCTCAATCGATACAAGAACCATTCAACATAATACTAGAGTCAAGGCCCAATTTAGTCGTTACTATGTGCTTGATTGTGATACTATGAAACTGGAAGATAATAGCCCAGACAGTTTAATCTATTTTCCCACAGGAACAGAGTTGGATTTGGCAGAAAATGTTAAGGCTGATTCTCGCGGAGACTATTACTATATATCAAAGTCCAAATTGACTGATGGAATGAACCGGCTCAAGATAGATGGCCTACGCAATGCAGGATATGTGGTTGGGGAAATCAAAGAGACAATTAATGATGGTTACTTAAGTCAAAACTATTACTTCCTTGGAAGTACCGCTGAGGAGATCAAAGAAGAAATAAAACTAAGAAATACGAAATTTTATATGCACGTGGAACCTATGGTGGTGATGAAAAAAATAGCACCGTTAGGAAAGCATGATGAGTATGATTCAAGCTACAATATGATGTATGCTGTCGATATCTTAATCAGTAATCATGAGGATGACGATTATCGCTTTCATGCCTTGGGCAATTACCAACATTCGCATCCTTTGATAAATAAACAACATAAACACTGACAATAATTATAATGGATAGCACCGCCAAGATTGTGTGGAAGTGATCTTCATCATCTGGTTGACCAGGAAGCTTACTAATATTTGCAATAAGGCCCGCCCAAAAATAGGGGTGGGCCTTTATTTCAT
This sequence comes from Cyclobacteriaceae bacterium, assembly GCA_965229505.1. Taxonomy (GTDB): domain Bacteria; phylum Bacteroidota; class Bacteroidia; order Cytophagales; family Cyclobacteriaceae; genus UBA6059. Next base: position 428,972 of record OZ245881.1, on the reverse strand, counting down.
CGGTATTGGCTAAATATATCCTTTTAGCATCACTCAATGCTGCTGACGGTATATTGCCGTTTCTGTAACTGGCCAAAAAACGTTGAAATATTTCGATAGCCGCGTCATCATTCAATGTCCATAGACTTGAAATGACCGAGGCAGTACCAGCAGCCAGAAAGGCACGAGACAGGCTAATAGTTCCTTCTGAAGAAGCTATCTCACCCATATTGGATTCACAGGCACTCAGGATAACCAGCTCAGCAGGAATACGCATATTGAAGATTTCGTATTCATACAGTTGGCCATCATTTTCAAAATCCTCTTCATTTCTAAATGCCAAATATGGTATTTCCTCCTGTGCTGTACCATGAACGGCCAAATGCTGGATACGAGCGGTGGCATTTACGGATTTGTAATTTGTTTCACTTGCCTCTTTTCCAATGGAGATGCTGCCTCCAAAAGCCGCCTGTACCGAACGTGCTTCTTCCTCTGCGTTTTTAAGGTAACCGGGTAAGGAAGTTTCTTCCTGACTGTTGTAAGCGAAGCTGATAGCAACATCTTCCGATTCAAAATCACCATTTGTTGTAGGCATTTTTAGGTATGGAGAATATGATATATCCATGTGTCTGATCAGGTAGTCTGCATTGAAATATGATACACCACCATTGGTCATTAGCAATGCTTCAAAAGGGATAAGCAGCAGCTTTTCATCCGGTATTATCACTATACTTTCGGGAAGCGTATCTGGCAGTACAGGGTCGAGTATCTCCTTGTAAAGACTATAACCCTGATGCTGAAAAGAGTTAAAATCATTGTAGGAAAGTTTTGAGACCCTACTGTAGAACAATTGCGTTAGCGAATCGATTTTGTCAAGGTTGGTTAAGCGATAAAATCCCTTAATTCTGCCATCGGTAACGATATGTATCGCATCCTCTCCCCACAGGTAGTTGATATACATCGACTCATCATCTATTCTTGGAAGTTCCTGGAATACTGGTTCCTCGTAGATTTGCTGAATTTGACTTATCTGTGCATCAATTTTCTCCAGCTTGAAGAAATAGTCAAAAATGCTATCAGCTGCCGCTCCCTTCCTTTGCAGTTCATTAATTCTTGTTAGTAAACTATTTCTTGATACTTTAAGACTGTCAGGAACAGAGGCACTTTGAAATAATTGCGTATTACTCTTAATGATTGATGCTTTACTATGATTAATCAACATTGCTGCAGTGTCGACATAGGCCATCGAATTGCTCTGCTGATAATGGTGATAATAATAATTAAGGAGTGATGAATAGGCTTCCTTGATATGCCTGGTCAAAGTAACCTGAGCGTTATGATGTCTTACTATAGGTCTATTGAATAACGCACCATTTAAAGCGAACCACAAGTATTGATGTGCTTTTTTAAAGTAATGAGGATTGTTTTTTTCTTGGCCAAGAGCTAGATAACTGGATCCTAAAATCCCGTAAATATCAGGTTCATTATAGGGGTCCATCATCTCATCGACATTGGGTATAAAATCATTCGTCTGTTGCTCAGGATACAAGAGTAATACCGCTTTTTTTAACAATGAGCATGCTTTTTCAGCTTGCCCTTTATTAAGGGCTATTTTGCCAAGAGTCTTGTACGCTAATACAGAATCCGACCTGGTATTGGAAAGGTGGAGATAATCTGAGGCCTTATCTTCTGCCTTTTGATACTGCTTTAGATACATGTATGTCCAGGATTGATCGAAGATATTCTGTGCGTTCGTTCGATCTGCATCTTTATCAAGTACTTGAATTTGCGTCAAATAGTCGAGGGCAATTTGATGCTTTTTTTGCTGGTTGTAGTACATGGCGACCTGAGGATAATAATAATTCAATCGATAATAATTGGCCTTACCAGCTGTGGATTCCATGATGCTATCGGCCTTCAGGAAATACTGAAGGGCTTTTGGCGAATACATCTCCAAATAGTTACGACCGATGATATAGTAACAATTGGCAATGGCGGACTTGCCTAAGCCTCCATTGCTGGTTTTGATCAGATGCTCCAGGCGTATGCCGTACTGCAGCGCATTATCAATTTTCCCCATAGCTCTGTTGCAAACAAGCAAATTGTAATAGGTTCTGTATTTAATTTCAACAGTATAGGGGTAGGAGTTGAGTGCTTGTTCTGCTTCCTCAAAATAATAAATGGCACTATAGGCGTTACCATCGGCATAGTAGATGGCCTCACCAATCGCAAGATTGCTTTCTAATATCAGCGTATCCAGATCAAGCCTTGAAGCCAGATCGTATGCTGACTTACCATATTGTATTGCAGCTTCGGCTTCCTGCTGATACATAAAGAGTTTACTCAATAACAGATCATTTCTGATTTTGACTGCATCAGACTGCTCGCCCAGCATTGATTCTGCTCTTTTGAGCGCAGCGTAGGCTTCCTTGTATAATCGCTTGTTCACCCACGTGCTTGCTTCGGCCTGAATAGCTCTTACCGAGTCGTCCTGGTCGCCAGCCAAGAGCCTGCCGGTACAGGCGACTGACAGGAATAACGTGAGCAGACCGAACACAACGCCGGCAAGCACACGGTTGGGAAGTATCTTATAGAAGGGCATGGTTGGTCAATATAGCATGTAGCGGACGAATATGCTATCTAATCATGAGGCTCTCCTCTTGCAGCCCACTTATTAAGATTCGGTAGTGCAGGATGAACATTCAGAATGTCAATCCATGATCGGAGATTAATGGTTTTACTTTTTGCGTATAAGGACATAATTATTCGCGGTAGCAGAAAAAAGAAATGTACTTTTAACCTTTCCTGAGCTTATCAACTTAGTTCTGATCCTGGCTGGTGTTTTCAATTCATTCTCAATCTGCATCTAAATTAATTATCAGGTATAGCCAAGGCCTGGTGGCGTTACTGACGCTCATCTTGTGCGTATCGTCAGGACATGCACAGGAAGGGGTGCAACTAGATACACTCAAGGTTCCAAAGCGATTTGTCGTTGAGCTTCAGGACACGATATTCGTTACCGAGCGTGATACAATCATCATATACAGTCCAGGCGATAGTGTTTCGATAGTGGATTTGAATCAGGAGAAGAGCAAGGCCTTCTATGACTCTCTCCGAGCTAAGTCAGAGCGACACAAAGTAACGGGCATGCTCTATGATCTGATGATACGAGAGGAGCAGCGCGTGGTGGACGACACTTCCAATTTCGTTGATAGTAAAGCCCCTTTCTATGCTTACCAGGACAAGCGCATCAGTTCCATCAACTTCAAAAAAGTAGCCGTTTTGGATGGAAGTGTTCTTGATACGACGTTGACCAAATCCACAGGGGTCGGTAGAGCGGCCAATGCCTTGCACGTCAACACTCAGACTGGAGTCTTGAGAAAGTTACTGATGTTCAAAGAAGGAGATAAAGTTTCAGCTAATGCCATGGCTGACTCTGAGCGACTCATTAGACAGCTGAGGTATATCCAGGATGCGTTGATTGTAGTGCAGACTTCTGAGACCAATCCCGAAGAAGTTGATGTCTTTGTGATTACACAGGATCGGTTTTCGATTATAGTGGGTGGTTCGCCGAGCAGTTTGTCGAAGTTTAAGCTGAAGCTTGGTGAACGCAACTTTTTGGGCTCGGGCAGGAAGCTTCAGGCTACCTACATTTATAACGGAAGCCGAGATCCATCATCAGGCATTGACCTGGAGATTAATGATCCGAGCTTGTTCGGTCTGTATATCAATACCACTTTGAGATGGCTCAACAATTACGATCGGAAGGGATGGGAATTCTACTCACAGCGAGACCTCTACGCTCCGGGTGTCAAATGGATTGGCGGCTTGGAACTATCAAGTGTCAATGTGAACCGCTTTCGTAAAGATTCGGTGGATGTCGCTAACGAAATATTTCCTTACAAGGCGAATATTCAAGATGGCTGGGTGGGTAGGTCATTTCAGGTAGGAGGGCAGGAGAGTCGAAGCAACATCACTGTCACTCAACGACTCTATAACCAGTCATTTGACGATCGTCCTTTCGTATCGGCGGATAGCAATTATCTCTATCATGACATTACAATGTACCTGGCAGGTATTTCTTTTACCAAGCAGGTATATCAGAAGAGTTCCAAGATCCTCAGCTTTGGAATCACAGAGGACGTACCTAGCGGAATAATATTTGAGATTAATCCGGGATTTTCATTTGGTGAGTTTAGAGACCTTCCTTATCTGGGTTATCGGATAGCCGCAGGCAAGTACTTTCCTAAGCTCGGTTACCTGGCCGGATCGCATAGACTGGGGGGACTTATTGACAAAGGGAAATTTAGAGAGGGTTTATACGATTTGAGGATTGGATACTTTTCTCCTCTGAAGTCTTTCCCGAGGAGAGAGTTTCGTCAGTTTGTAAACTTCAGGTTTCTCAGAGCGCTTGATCGCGTCGGTGACCCTAATATTGATTTTTCGAGAAACGAGAGAAATATAGATTTGGACGATGTGGAGGGTGATCAATTGCTCTCTATCGATCTTGAGTCAGTTATTTTCCACCCAAGAAAATGGTATGGGTTCCAATTGGCGAGCTACGTATTTGCAAATTTTGGATGGCTCGCAGACAATAGTAGCCTTATGGAGGGGAATAATTTTTTCGGTGCAGCCGGTGTGGGTTTTCGTATCCGAAATGAGAGCTTTGCGATTCAAACCCTTCAGATCAGTGCTGGCTATTTTCTACGAAGCATAGAAAACGTCGACAGCTTTTTCTATGATATTAACGTAGACGACCCACTACTTTTTGACACATTCAGAGGTCTCAAGCCAGAACTTCTTAGATTTGAGTAATATGTAACGGAAGTAATGTGACAATGATTAGCATAGACCCTGACCGACAACACTGAGGTTGAATTAAGATGAAGAATAAGCGATGAGATACATTCAAACTACACTTATGGCCACATTGCTGATAATGGCCTACTGCGTCAATGCCCAAGAGAGAGTTGCGCCTAGTAAATATTATAAGTCAGGCGAAGCGATTAATGCACCAAGGTTGGGTGTAGGATTTGTAATTCCCTCCGGCTGGGTAGGATATCTGCCGCAGGAAACTGAAATTCTCATTCTCACCAAAGAAAACAATGAGGGGTCAGAGGTATATGTCTTTGGCCGGGAAAACAGCTATAACCAAATAGAGCAGAACTGGCAAACTGGATTATCACTAAGTCCATCGATTAGCATCATTGTTAAGGAAGAGATCCAGCGGCAGGGAGAACTCAGATATGCTAATATCGAATACACCGGAACGGGAGGTGGGCAGAGAAGGGGGCTTGCCGTAGCGTCATGTGGAGACTATGGAATTTGCACTACCTGGCTTTTGCTTTCTGTGAACAAGGGTTTTGAGGAAAACAAGGCCATGTTGCTTGAACTGGCGGCTCAGGTAGATTATACTCAACCTAAGTCATTAGATGAGTTGCAGCCTGACCTTGACTGGAACACCGAGTTGGAAGGAAAGTATCTTTACTCGAAGAAGAATCAGGGCGGGCAAAAAACGGTCTTTCAGCTTTGGCTGGATGCTGACCATACCTTCACGACCAAAGCAGTACCCATGTCCTGGACTGATGACAAAAAGTATTCTGGTAAGAAAAAAGGGGCATGGTCGATAACAAAACGAGAGGGTAAGGACTTGCTGGTACTCAACTATGGTAAACTTGAGCCAGTGATCCTCACACTAGACAAAGTAGATGATAATGTCATGCTCAACGGGGAGGCCATGTTTGTCACCAATGACGTGAAGTAGTCCATCGTATAATTCGTATATAAAGCTGATATTGACTCGGAATTTTTAGTCAACAATGAATAAGGGCAAAATTCTTCTCAACGCGTCCGTCACAATACTCTTGCTCCTGGCAGGGTTCCAGTCTCGTGCGCAAAATGACTCCTTAATTTTTGTCAATGGGAACATCGTAGTTGGCGAGGTAAAATCAATGGATCAGGGCGTACTGCAAATAGAGACGGACTATAGCGACACTGATTTCAAGATTGAGTGGGATAAGATTAAGCGGTTATACACCGAGACAAGATTTTTGTTACAACTCTCCAATGGAGAACAATACATCGGCCAACTCAGCTCGGACTCCACAGGAGCCGTACAGATCAACTCTCAGTATAATGGTATTCGGATGAGCAATCGAGATGATATAGTATTTCTCCGACCTGTAAAGAAGAAGTTTGGTGATAGATTCAATGCTTCGATTGAGTTCGGGACGAATATCACCAAAGCCAATAGCTTCAGGCAATTGTCTTCACGAGTAACGTCCTCTTACATAGCTGAACAATGGTCTGCTGATTTGCAGTTTAGTACGCTCCAATCCGTACAAGAAAATGCTGATACCATCCGAAGAACAGAGGGAGCTGCTAACTACAATTATTTTCTTCCCAACAATCGATATATGAGCGTGTCAGTAACGACACTGTCGAATACCGAACAAAAACTTGATTCCCGTGTCAATGTTAAGTTGGGTTATGGTCATTATATCATCAGAACAAATTCAGCATATTGGGGTATAGGAGCGGGTGTCAACCGCAGTTATGAGAGCTTCTCTAGCGAAACAGAAGACAGGACTTCATGGGAGGGGGTTTTTGGCACAGAATTGAAGATTTACGACTTAGGTGATTTTAAGATAACGACCAATGCTATTGCCTATCCTGGTTTTTCAGAAAAGGGACGTTGGAGATTTGACTTTACAGCAGATGCCAAATATGAGTTTGACTTTGATTTGTTTTTCAAAATAGGAGGTACGATCAACTATGACAACCAACCAGCTGACGGGGCTACTGATCTTGATTATGTAATACAAACCACTATTGGCTGGGAGTGGTGAGCTGTTGATACCAATATTTGAATCGTGTACCTCCCTTTTGACTTCATTTGTCGAATAAAGTTGGCTAGAATATAGCTACTGCTATCTTTACATCACTTATGAGGCGTCTTTACTTCTTTACCAGAATTGCTATAATTTTTGGCGGCTTTTTGGCCTCTATTCCTGCTAAGGCACAGGAGTATGTAGGACTCTTTACTGACAACTACGCCGGGGTTCATGCGCTGCATGTTCAGCCCGCTTCATTAGCTTCTACTCCATACAAATGGGATATTAATATTATCAGCGCCGACCTTATCGGATACAATGCTGAGTTCTTTACCAATTTGGCGGTAGCGGATAAATTCAATGAAGTGGGCAAGGGGAGTTTCTTTCGTGGCTTGACTGATGGAGAAAATAGCTATCTGATTAACGTAGGGCTAATGCTGCCCTCGGTCTCTTACAGCATCAATGACAAATCCTCAGTGAGCTTCTCTGCTCGTGTCAGGGCTAAGACCAACATTGAGACCAATGATTCCGATATAATGAATCTTATCATTGATGATTTTGAAGATAGCAGTGAATATGGTAAGACATTCGTCAATGGCGACCTATCGGCCAACTTCAATACCTGGATTGAGTACAACTTTAACTATGCGCGTGAAGTCCTGCGAAAAGACAACCACGTGATGCGCGTGGGTATAGCCCCAAAGTTGATATCAGGTACAGGATCAGGGTACTTTAGCATAAATGATTTGAATTTTACGGTAGAGGATCGTACCAGATTGAGTGGGATTGATGGTGATGTTTTTTTTGGATACAGTTCTTCCATTGATGATGTATTAAACGGAGAGATTGGTCTCTTGCGAAATATCTCTTTTGGATTGAATCTCGGCGTAGAATACGAATTCAGAAAAACAGGATATGAAGACTTGACAGGCAATGAATTTGATCCAGGCTATATCTGGAAAGTGGGCCTGTCGTACATTGATCATGGAAGTCTGAAATACGAGATAAAAAATGCCAACAGTCAATTCATTGCAGATATTCTTGAGCTGGATTTGGACAATATAAGGGCTATTTCATCAGTTGAGGCACTAGCAGATACCCTATCGTCCATACTTGATGAGTCCGTAGGTAGAGATGAATATAGAATGAGCCTGCCCTCGACGTTTTCCGTTCAGATAGATCGAAGAATTACAGATCACTTTTATGCTAATTTCTCCACCTTTATCAGAACAAAGGGCCAGGGTGTATTCCAGATTAACCGACCCAATCAGTATTTCCTCACCTTGAGGTATCAAAAGCGAAAATGGGGTGCTCAGCTTCCGCTATCTGTTAATTCCATCAGTGGCACCCGTGTAGGTCTTGCCGGTCGCTATGGGATCGTGTCACTAGGATCTGCCGATATATTCTCAGCGCTGTTCAGTAGTGATCCGCAAAAGTTCAACTTGTTTCTTGCAGTTAAGCTCAGACTCTGGAAAGACCAGTATAAGCGCGTGAAGTCAAACTAACAATTGTTGATCGTGGGATAGGTATAGTTCATAGCCAATGGGACCTGATTTATAGAACAATCTTTTAAAACAGTGGTTTTATTTATAGATTCATGCCTCCAATAAAAGTTAACATGACCGCTGGCTAAGCGATCATTCCCAAATTATTATACACTTAAACAAATAGAATGAAGCTTAAAATTACCCTGATGTTATGTCTATTCTCGATAATGGGGATGGCACAGAAGAAAAATGAAAAACCGAATATCCTGGTGATCTGGGGTGACGATATCGGTACATGGAATATCAGCCACAACAACCGTGGAATGATGGGCTATAGAACACCTAATATTGATCGGATTGCCAAGGAAGGTGTTGGATTCACAGACTATTATGCACAGCAGAGCTGTACTGCGGGCCGGGCAGCATTCATTGGTGGATCAGTACCTGTACGATCAGGAATGACCAAGGTGGGTATGCCGGGCGCCAAGGAAGGCTGGCAGATGAGTGATATTACCATGGCCACCGTGATGAAGAACTTAGGCTACAGCACAGGTCAGTTTGGAAAGAATCATCAGGGTGACCTAGATGAGCATTTACCTACTATGCACGGTTTCGATGAATTTTTCGGCAACCTCTATCACCTCAATGCAGAAGAAGAGCCAGAAAACATGGATTATCCTTCTGATCTGGTACTCGCAAATGGCAAGACATTCGCAGAGGTATATGGACCCAGAGGTGTCATCCATAGCTGGTCTGATGGCAAAGGTGGTCAGAGGATTGAAGATACGGGTCCTTTGACCAAAAAGAGAATGGAAACCATTGATGACGAATCGATAGCCGCGACTAAAGACTTCATCAAAAAGCAGGTCGAAGATGACAAACCATTTTTCACCTGGTGGAATGCAACGCGCATGCACTTCAGAACTCACGTGAAAGAAGAAAACAGAGGTATCTCGGGACAAGACGAATACTCTGACGGTATGGTTGAGCATGACCGGCATGTTGGCGAGCTATTGGATCTCCTCGACGAACTGGGTATTGCTGAAAATACAGTCGTCATGTATTCCACGGATAATGGCCCTCACTACAATACATGGCCTGATGCTGGTACTACTCCCTTCCATGGGGAAAAGAACAGCAGCTGGGAAGGTGCTTATAGAGTGCCAGCATTTGTTAAATGGGAAGATAAATTCCCCGCAGGTGTAACTTTGAACGGCATTGTTTCGCATGAGGACTGGTTACCAACTTTTGCTGCAATCGGCGGAGATCCGGACGTTACGACTAAAATCAAGAATGGTGTGACCATGGGTGGCCGCACATACAAGAACCATATAGATGGAGTCAATCAATTGGATTACCTAATGGGCAAGGTGGACGAATCACCAAGAACAGGATTTATCTATGTGGATGATGCAGGATCCATCGCTGCGTTGAGATACAAAGACTGGAAGGCCATGTTTATGGAAAACAGAGCCGACAAGCTTCAAATCTGGTTAGAGCCATTTGTAGAGCTTAGAGCTCCCTACTTGTTCAACCTGAGAAGAGATCCATTTGAGAAAGCGCTTATAGGGTCCAATACCTACTATGACTGGTATATCGATCGTGCTTTCATCCTTATTGCCATGCAGGGCTATGCTTTCAATTTCTTAAAGACATTTCAGGAATTTCCACCAAGCCAGACTGCAGGTGACTGGAGTTTGAGCTCTGTCCAGAAGCAAATTGAGGCGATGACTTCCGGCACTCATAAATAATATTAATTGAATCAATTTTTGAAAACACCCATCTTGATGGGTGTTTTTTTTGACTACTACATGACCTATGAAATATCCTAAACAGTACATTCTGATTGTTTTGGTGATGCTTTTCATCTCGAGTTGTGATGAGAAAATAACCAATAATGTGGCAGCATCGGAGGCTGAGAAACCTACTGACCCCCTCCCATCCTGGAACGAAGGAGCTACCAAGGCAGCCATCATAACTTTTGTGCAGGACGCCACCAACGAGCAAAGCCCTGGTTTCATCCCTGTAGCGGATCGCATTGCTACCTTTGATAACGATGGTAACCTGTGGGCTGAGCAGCCCATGTATTTCCAGCTTTTCTTTGCCATTGATCGGGTCAAAGAGCTGGCTCCAGAGCACCCCGAGTGGGCAACTGAGCAGCCTTTCCAGGCGGTATTAGAGAACGATATGGAGACATTACTGCAATCTGGCGAAAGAGGCCTGTTGCAATTGGTAATGGCTAGTCATGCAGGCGTCACTACGGACGAATTTGAGACGATCGTTGCAGAATGGTTAGCCACAGCGAGACATCCAAAGTATGACAAACCTTTCAATGAGCTGATATATCAGCCCATGTTGGAACTCTTACAGTACTTACGAGCCAATGACTTCAAGACCTTCATCGTCTCGGGTGGCGGAGTGGAGTTTATGCGCGTATGGGTAGAGGAGGCCTACGGTATCCCAAAGGATCAGGTCGTAGGCAGCTCTATCAAGACGGAGTTTGATTACAACGATGGTGATCCGGTCATCAGGCGCCTACCGGAAATCGACTTTATCGACGATAAAGGAGGCAAGCCGGTTGGTATCAGTAAGTTCATCGGGCGTAGGCCTGTCCTTGCTTCCGGCAACTCGGATGGCGACCTCCAGATGATACAATATGCCACTGGAGGAGATGGTTTAAGGTTGGGCCTCTATTTGCATCACACCGATGCGGAACGAGAGTTCGCTTATGATCGCGAGTCGCATATTGGGCGCTTGGATAAAGGTCTTGATGAGGCAGCCGCCAATGGATGGACGGTCATCGACATGGCCAAAGATTGGAAAGTTGTCTTTCCTTTTGAGCTAACGAAATAACCAAAATTACATCCCATGGAGAATGATCTTACCCATATTCAGATTGTTCTCCATGTATTGATGGGCATCTTCTGCATCCTGCCAGTCAAAGATCTTGTCAATAACAGGTTTTAGCTTGCCCGACTTGAAATGATCGAGGTAGAGTTCAGAGAAACTGTTGACGAGCGCCGACTTGTATTCAATGCTTCTTGCCCGAAGTGTAGATCCCTTTAGCTGTATTCGTTTGATCAATACTCTGGTCAAATCTATCTCAGCCCTAGCACCACCCATAAAGGCAAGTAATATCCATCTACCATCTGCCGCAATCACTTTAGTATTCACTTCAGCATAAGGCGCTCCAATAAAATCGAGGATGATATCAAACCCGCTCCCATTGGTCAATGATTTCAAATCATCAGCCATATCCTGACTGGTTTTATAGTTGACTCCCTCTACCGCTCCCAATGACTTACAAAAGTCTATTTTCTCCTGAGATCCTGCTGTGACATAGGCATTGGCGCCAGCCAACCTGGCTAGTTGAATAGCCGCAGTACCCACACCACTGGCACCAGCATGGATCAGTACATTATCACCTGACTTTATTTTCCCAAGCCAGTTCAAAGCTTGATGAGCTGTCAGGAATACTTCGGCTATACTTGCTCCTTGTTCAAACGACAGGTTTTCCGGTAGGGACATCACTACCCCCTCATGTACAGTCACATACTCGGCATAGCCACCTCCTGCGAGTAGTGCAAAAACCAGATCGCCTTCCTTGAACTTTGTTACCTGACTACCCGATCGCTCGACAATACCAGCCACCTCAAGCCCAAGGATCTCAGAGGCTCCAGCTGGTGGTGGGTACATTCCGGCTTTTTGTAATAAGTCAGCTCGATTAATGCCGGCGGCCTTTACCCTGATAAGTACCTGGTTTTGCTCCAGAGCTGGTTGCGGTACTTCAGCTATTTCTATGACTTGTTCATTCGGTGATATGATCTTAAGTGCCTTCATATAGGTTGTGATAAGTAAGACTTGATAGTAAAGGTATAAAGTGAAAAACTGTCTTTGGGCTGATGTGGAGATTAGTCAGTCATGAGTAGCAAACTGGAACTGGTAATCGCAATAGCGCAGAAGCAATGGTTTGTGCACTTAGTGATTAGCCCTCATGGACATTTCGTGAATGGAGGGTTGGTTTTAGCAAGTCAGCAGCCCTCTTCAATACTTGAATGATAATCTGCTGATCCATTTCATTTCATGATAGAATAAGTTGTTTATTTGCCGCTGAATTAAACTTGAAAAACAATGAAGAAACTAATAGGTACCTGCCTTGTAGTACTGGGAGTATTTACAATGGCATCCGCGCAATCAAACCAAGAGGAGATTGATTTTATACAGTCTATTTTCGGAATGGAAAAGAAGGCAGTCATCTCTAATTTTATTCAGTTGGATGAAGCAGCGGCAGCTGAGTTTTGGACTGTGTATGATGCGTATGAAGTAGAGAGAAAGGCTCTTGGAAAAAACCGAATGAGTCTCATCAACGATTATGTTAACAACTATGAAAGCATGTCCGATGAGAAAATAGATGAGGTGATAAACGCTACTATCAAGCAGAAAGCGGCAACTGATAAATTAATCACCAAATATTACAAGAAATTGAACAAAGTCTCAGGTTCCAAAGTCTCAGGTCAGTTTTATCAAATTGAGGTGTTCATTTTAAATATTGTAAGAGCCGCTATCTTCGAAAATATCCCATTGATTGGAGAGATGGATATTATTAATAACTGACTCAACCCCAAGTGATTGTTAAGGCCACTTAAGTGGCCTTTTTTGATTCTAGAGTTTAAAACTCCTTGCCCAACGAGAGGGACAAAGACCAGGTGTCATAGCCTTCTTTAAAATCGAAGAAAAATGCCGGGCCCAGCCTCCACTCATTACCAAGATTAAACTGGCGCTCTGCGCCTAATCTAAGAATGGCAAGGTTCTTATGCTTTTCCAGTTCTATCCCCGCTCCTGCAACTAACTGGAAGTTAGGCGTGACCTTGTAAGCCCCTGCAAACGCGGCAATAAAGGCACGCTCCCTTTCAAGCTCTTTTTTGATGATTAGGTATTGTCCAAGTTCCAGGTCAAGCATCAAACCAATCTCCCATTTGGCATGAACTTTTCTGAAATAATCCAACCCAATAGTTGGGACAAAGAAGCCATCAGCTTCAGTAGCTCCTAGTTCTCCGGCTTCTCGTATATAGGTATACCCTACAGTGGCGGCAATGAGGTTTTTACCTTCTTCCTCTTCATCGATCTCTACTTCCTCTTGCGCCAGGAGCAGAGGACTAAAGCAAAATAGCATTCCAGAAATCAGTAATAATTTTAGCATTACCAAGTTTATACAGATTACTAATTGATTCAAATTGTTAGCAGGCTACATTGAAGATTAGAATGAATCTTTGACAATTATCGTTGAATCTTCACAGGCTCGAAGGGGAATGTTTTATTTTCGCCACATGAGGATTCTACAATATTTTTGCCGGCACGTCTTGGTGTTTTTCATGCTATCCATATTCGGTGCTGTATTTACTCAATGCAAACCCACTGAATTAGTTGGCTCCTGGAAAGACCCATCATCTACCACCAAAGATTTCAAGAAAATCGGTGTGGTTACACTTTCTCCCAATATGAATGGTAGAGCTGTCCTGGAGACGGAATTAGCCAGTGCTTTGAGAACTGCGGGGGCGCCTGTCATCGCTACCTTTGATATTTTTCCATTGGCCGGTAGGAATGAATTGATCGAGGAGATGGAGCTAACGGACGAGCAAGTCAAGGAACACATCCGTAAAAGAATAGAAGAGTTTAATTTTGACGCCATTTTGGTCATGGCCGTCCTTGATGTCCAAAAAGAAGAGCGTTACCATGCGGCTACAGGTTCGTCAATTAGTGTAGGATTCCCGGCCTACCCCGCCTACAATTATGGATATACTGGCTACTACGGATATGTTTACAACACGGTGTATACACCTGGATACTACGAAACAGCATCTACCTATTTTCTTGAATCCAACTTATACGATGTGGCGACTGAACAATTAATTTGGACTGGCCAGACTCGCACAAAGGATCCTAAATCGATTGATAAAGAGGCTGCTGAAATCGCCAGGCTGATCACACACGAACTAAAAACTAAAGGAGCTCTCAAATTGCAATGATGGAACCAGGCAGTTTTTTTGGATTGGATTTATTGAGCTACCGCAATCTGGTGGTTTTGTTCATTGCTACTACAATCGGTAGTTGCGAAAATAAACCTGCTGTCAATGATAATTCGGAAAAATCAAATACCCTCATAGAAAACAACTCACCAGTGCCTGCAGACGGCCCTCCCGGTATGGTGTGGATACCAGGTGGAGAGTTTATCATGGGTGCGATAGAAGGTGATACCCAGGCAAGAGCGGATGAGTACCCGGCGCATCGAGTGCGTGTAAGCGGCTATTGGATGGATGCCACAGAAGTGACCAATGCGCAATTCGCCGAGTTCGTAGCAGCCACCAACTACATTACGGTAGCGGAAAAAGCACCCGACTGGGAAGTGTTGAAGGCACAGGTACCACCAGGGACACCCAAGCCTCATGACAGTGTATTAGTAGCAGCTTCTATGGTCTTCACACCTGTGGCTACCGACAATCTGGCCGACTGGGCGCAGTGGTGGAGCTGGGTCAAAGATGCCCATTGGCGGCAACCTCAGGGAGAGGGGAGCAGCATTGAAGACAAGATGAACCATCCAGCCGTGCAGATCTCCTGGGAAGATGCTCAAGCTTATCTGGAATGGGCTGGTAAGAGATTTCCGACTGAGGCAGAATGGGAGTTCGCTGCTCGGGGAGGACTGGTCAATAAACTATATCCCTGGGGTGAAGGCAGGGACATTACAGTATGTGGTAATACCTGGCAAGGTAAGTTTCCCGAGCATAATTCTCAGGATGATGGCTACTTCACCACAGCTCCGGTGAAATCCTATGCGCCAAATGGCTATGGCCTTTACGACATGGCAGGCAATGTATGGGAGTGGACCTCAGACTGGTACAATACCGGCTACTACGAAGAATGCGCTAATGCCGGAATCCTGACTGACCCTCAAGGCGCAGCTCAACCGTATGATCCGCGGCAGCCTTATATGCCACAGCGCGTGCAGCGCGGAGGATCCTTTTTATGCAATGAGAGCTATTGCAGTAGCTATCGCGCTAGCGCAAGAATGCAATCCAGCCCTGATACAGGCCAGGATCACGTCGGTTTTCGTGGGGTGATGACTCAGGAAATGTGGGACGCTGTGAAAGCTTCTGGTAAGAAATAAGCCTTCATAAGTATCAATCATCTACATTATGAACTGACAAACCCCGTGAAATTGGACTGATCAATCCATTGAAAAGAGGCATCTGGATAGGCCTTTGCAAAGGCAGTTGGAATTTTGTTTTTTTTCGTCTGCCATTTGAATTCATATGCCGTTAAGTGACCATCGCTTTCTTCCAAATAATCCACCTCTTGCTGGTCGTGTGTTCTCCAGAAGTACTGTTTTGGATTGAGTTGACGGCTGCTGAGGAGCTTCATTCTTTCCACAATAAGAAAATTTTCCCACAGCGCACCTCGGTCATTCCGAATATCCATGGGTTGATATTGTTGGATGATACTATTTCTAATGCCGACATCATAAAAGTAGATTTTCTTTTTCTTAGCAATTTCCTTTCTCAGATTTCTGCTAAGTGATGAAAGGCCGAAAATCACAAATGCTTTTTCAAGGAGATCAATGTATCGACTGACGGTTCGCTCATTTATTTTTAGGGCTTTGGCCAGTTCGTGGGTGGAGACTTCTGACCCGATCTGATGTGCGAGTAATTGGAGGAGTTTGTGCAGTGAGTCTGCTCTTCTGAGATTTTCAAACATCAGAACGTCCTTGTACAAATACCTGGCAGACAGGTCATCTAGGAGGATTCTTGCTTCTTCTGCGGATGCATTGACTAGTTCAGGATAGCTCCCGAAGCGGAGCAAGGTGTCTAATTTGGCCTTTAGCTCTACCGGGCGATGCTCCTGTAGTATTTCACTAAAGGATATTGGGTATAGCAAGAATGTCAGCGCCCTGCCCGTCAGTGGTTCGCTCGTTCTTTGTGCCAGGTCGAAGCTTGACGAACCAGTGGCTATTACCTGTAGTTCGGGTAGTTCATCAGATATTATTTTGAGCTTACGGCCTATGTCTGATACGAACTGCGCCTCATCCAGCACTATGAGTTTTTGTTCCCCGAACTCTTGCCTGAGCATAGATGGCTCCTCTGATAATAACTGGGCTATGGATGGTAGCTCGCAGTTGTAGTAGCCTCTTAAATCACCATACTCTTTGAGAATTGACTTGGCTAATGTCGTTTTTCCTACCTGCCGCGCACCATAGATAAGTATGATCTTCTTACGAAAAAGCCATTTTTTCAATGTAGCCTGCAAGAGTCGTTGCATGGATTTACTGCGATTTATTGTATCAATATTCATACTAAACTACAAAAATTAGTGTAAAAATTTGTAGTTACCCACAAAAATTCAATTTTAGGGCAGAGTGTTTGTATGAAGTAGACCTCACGAAGTTTTGAAAAATTCGCAGGTCTTCATCGATGATAGGAGGGCTAAAAGTACTGGAGAGATGTGCTAAATCAGCATCCCAAACAGCTCTGGCTGATTGTTGAGGAGTTGATAGTTGACATTGTACTGGTCCATCCGTGCGATCAGTGCATCATAGTCCTCTTTTTTCTTGAGTTCGATACCAATCAACGCAGGGCCATTCTCACGAGCCGTTTTCTTGGTATACTCGAAGAGCACAATATCATCTTTAGGCCCTAGTACTTCCACGAGGAATTCGCGCAAAGCACCAGCGCGTTGCGGGAACTTGACAATGAAGTACTGCTTGCGTCCTTCATAGAGCATAGATCGCTCTCTGATCTCTGCCATTCGCACGATATCATTATTACCTCCGCTCACGACGCATACTACAGTCTTGCCTTTGATTTCGTCTTTGATCAGGTCTAGAGAAGAGGTGGTCAGCGCACCAGCAGGTTCGACGATGATACCCTCATTGTTATAGAGCTCTAATACTGTGGTGCAGACCTTGCCTTCGGGTACGAGTACGATATCATCAAAAACTTCCTGACAAATATCGAAGTTGAGTTTACCAACCGCTTTGACGGCTGCTCCATCGACAAACTTGTCAATGTGATCCAAGGCAGTCCATTTGCCGTTGGCACGGCTGGTGTGCATGGCAGGTGCACCAGCGGGTTCTGCACCTATGATCTTAGTGGAGGGGCTCAAGGTCTTGATGTAGCTACCAACACCAGCTGATAGTCCACCACCACCGATGGGTAGGAGTAGATAGTCGATTGGTCCGGTGACTTCATCCATGATTTCAGCACCTACTGTACCTTGACCTTCGATCACTTTGCGATCTTCGAAGGGGTGAATAAATGCCTTTCCATTCTCCTCACAGTCTTTCATGGCAGCAGCATAGGCATCATCGAAGGTGTCTCCAACTAGCACTACCTCGACCATGTCCTTTCCAAAGGATTTCACCTTATTGACCTTTTGCTCGGTCGTAGGTGTGGGCATGAATATCTTTCCATGAACACTGAGCAACTTACATGAGAGCGCAGCACCTTGCGCATGATTTCCAGCGCTGGCTGCTACGATACCCTTCTTCTTCTGATCAGCTGAAAGGCTCGCCATTTTGTTGTACGCCCCACGAATCTTGTACGAGCGCACGATCTGTAGATCTTCACGTTTAAGATAGACGTTGGCACCATACCGCTCAGATAGTCCTGCGTTGTACTCTGTAGGCGTATTGCGCACCACATTCTTCAGCCTGGCTCTGGCCTGGAGTATTTTCTCTATGCTGATCAATTTTGATTTCGCTGCTGTGGTCATGGAAGGGAAATTTCAGGATGTCTCAAAAGCATTACAGTCTAGGCAAGTACATACTAGGCTAAAACCCCTATAGTCCCCGCTTCCGCGGACGGCTCAAGGGGACACATTCCTCCCTTGAGGGAGGTGAGGAGGGTGTCTTGTTTTGTCCAGCCAAGTGCTACAATTGCTTCACTCTAATGCTCCAAAGCCAATCTCTTAACAATAACTTTTTACTTATTTTCAGGTCGGAGTTTCCTCACAGTCGCCCCAGTACGCCACATCTCAGACTCACGCAGCTCGTCGAGCTCTGCTTCCAATTTCACGCGATAGTCCGGCTTAGAGTTCGCTTCGATAGATATCCTTGCTTCATTACCTGATTCTACGCTTTCATAAAGATCTTCAAATACAGGTGCGACGGCATCTCTAAATTTCTTCCACCAATCCAATGCACCGCGCTGGGCAGTAGTAGAGCAGTTGGCGTACATCCAGTCCATGCCGTTCTCAGCGACTAATGGATAGAGAGATTGAGTCGCCTCTTCCACGGTTTCGTTAAATGCTTCTGAAGGTGAGTGACCTTTCTTTCTGAGGAGGTCATACTGTGCTGCAAACAAGCCCTGAATAGCTCCCATCAGGCTACCACGCTCTCCGGTAAGATCACTGTTTACTTCTCTCTTGAAGTTGGTTTCGAATAGATAGCCTGATCCAACACCGATACCCAAAGCAATGACTCTGTTGCGTGCATTGCCAGTAGCGTCCTGATGAATTGCGAAAGAAGAGTTTAAGCCTTTACCTGCTACAAAAAGTCTCCTGAGACTAGTGCCTGACCCCTTAGGCGCGACAAGAATGACATCCACATCAGCGGGTGGAACGATACCTGTTTGATCATTGTGCGTAATACCAAAGCCGTGAGAAAAGTAAAGTGCTTTACCCGGAGTGAGGTGTTTTTTTACGGTAGGCCAAAGTGCAATCTGCCCTGCGTCTGAAAGCAAGAACTGTAGAATAGTTCCTTTTTCACATGCCTCTTCGAGCTCAAAAAGTGTCTCTCCCGGTACCCAGCCATCGGCGACAGCTTTGTCCCATGTCTTTGAATCCTTTCTTTGTCCAACGATCACGTTGAAGCCATTGTCTTTGAGGTTGAGCGCCTGTCCAGGCCCTTGCACACCATAGCCTAGGATAGCGATGGTTTCGTCTTTGAGTGTCTCGAGCGCTTTAGCCAAAGGGAATTCTTCGCGGGTTACCACTTCTTCCTCAGTTCCTCCAAAATTGATTTTTGCCATTGTATTGATTGTTAAAAATTTCGATTACGAGTTTAGGATTAGTTTATTCGATTTGGTTTCCTCTAGTTCCTTGAGGAAAGTTTCAGTTTTACGTTTGGATTGGGAGATAGCGACCCGGCCAGAGCGTACAAACTCCAGTATGCCATACGGCTCCAGCTCTTTGTACAACTTGTGGGTCTCCTCCTTGTGTCCTGTTTTTTCAATTACGATGTGATCTTCTTCGATCACCAGTATACGAGCGCCATGACTTCTCACGAGGTTTTCAATTTTCAGTCCCCCCATAAAAATGCTTGTTGGCAGCTTGTAGAGCGCTATTTCCTGATAGTATACTTGATGCTCTTCGTAGACAAACGCCCCAAGCACATCGATTAGTTTACGTATTTGCTTCACGACTTTCTCAATGGTTTCCCGGGTGGTAGTAATGACGATCGTAAACCTACTCACCCCATTCACCTCCGTCGTTGAGACGTTGAGACTGGTGATGTTCATCTTGCGTCTGTTGAAAATGAT
Source organism: Cyclobacteriaceae bacterium (assembly GCA_965229505.1). Taxonomy (GTDB): domain Bacteria; phylum Bacteroidota; class Bacteroidia; order Cytophagales; family Cyclobacteriaceae; genus UBA6059. Next base: position 409,145 of record OZ245881.1, on the reverse strand, counting down.
CGTGATATGATTGAGTAAGCCCGCCTTGTCCTCGGTGAGTACGGACAGGGTAAACTCTTTTTCTGTCTTATCAGAATGATCTTCGCTATATATAGAATTTGACATAGTAATCTTATTAATTATTCCAATCTGATATCTGAAACTGAGGCACCTGATGGCACCATGGGAAACACATTTTCCTCTTGCTCAACTACTACTTCCAAAAACGATGGACCATCATAGTCGAGCCAGGTTTTTAGTGCTGTGTCAAGCGTTTTTCGCTCCTCAACCTTCTGCGCATGGATAGCATATCCCTGAGCGATGAGCTGGAAATTGGGATTGGTCAGTTCAGTGAAAGCGTAGCGTTTATCAAAGAAGAGCTGCTGCCACTGACGTACCATGCCGAGAAAATTATTGTTCAGCACCAGTATTTTCACCGCGATATCACCCTGGGAAATAGTGCCCAGTTCCTGGATGGTCATCTGGAATCCACCATCACCTATGACGGCGATGACCATGCGATCCTGTTGTCCCGTTTTTGCACCCATGGCAGCAGGTAGCGCAAATCCCATAGTTCCCAGTCCGCCGGAAGTCACATTACTATCCGTATCCGCAAATTCATAATAGCGCGTGGCGACCATCTGATGTTGCCCTACATCTGTTACCACAATCGCCTTGCCGTCTGTCATATCAGAGATGCGCTTGATGACTTCAGCCATGGTGATGCCACCTGAGGAGGGATTGATTTCTTTACCGATCACCTTTTCGAACTCTATTTTATCGCATTCGCGAAACTCATTGAGCCATGATTTATGCTCAGCCTCAGCAACTTGGGCGTTAAGGGATCTTAGTGCCTGCTTCGCATCAGCGATGATCGCAACGGTCGTCTTTACATTCTTATCGATTTCTGACGGGTCGATCTCAATATGAATCACTTTGGCTTGCTTAGCATACTTGTTAAGGTCACCTGTGACCCGGTCATCGAATCGCATGCCGATCGCAATGAGCACATCACACTCATTTGTCTTTACGTTAGGTCCATAATTGCCATGCATACCGAGGTAGCCGACATAGTTCGGGTGATTGTTCGGTACAGCAGATAGTCCGAGCAGTGTGGACGCCATGGGTATACCAGCCTTTTCCGATAGGGCGAGGAGCTCAGACTGAGCCTCTGAGATCAACACACCATGTCCTACCAGAATGAATGGCTTCCTGGCTTGATTGATGATCGCGGCAGCCTCTGACACCTTGTGTTCATCGATGATCGGGTAGGGATGGTAGCTCCTGATCTTCTGACATTTCTTGTACGAAAAGTCAAACTCGCCGAACTGTGCATCCTTTGTGATATCGATCAATACAGGGCCGGGTCGACCACTGTTGGCAATGTAGAATGCCCTTGCTATGGCTTCCGGAATTTCTTCCGCCCTTGTGACCTGATAGTTCCACTTTGTGACGGGCATGGAGATGCCGATCACGTCAGTTTCCTGAAATGCATCAGAGCCAAGAAGGTGCGAGGGCACCTGACCCGTAATGCACACGATAGGGGTAGAGTCGATTTGCGCATCTGCGATACCCGTGATCAGGTTAGTTGCGCCTGGACCAGAGGTGGCAAAGCAGACACCTGTGCGACCCGTGACACGCGCATATCCCTGAGCAGCATGTGATGCACCTTGCTCATGACGTGTAAGTATGTGGTGGAGTTGGTCGCTATAGTGATACAACTTGTCGTAGATGGGCATGATAGCGCCTCCCGGATACCCGAAAATGGTTTCCACACCCTCTGCGATCAGGCACTGAAGCAATGCTTCCGATCCGGTCAATCTACGTGTCTCTCCCACGGCTTTTTCGACTGCCAATGTTGATGTAATCATATCTGATTCTGATTATTCGTCTGTAACACAGCCATCAGAAGCTGACTTTACCGACTTGATGTATTTTCTTAATATTCCTTTTGTTCCGCGATAAGCGGGTTGCTTCCAGGCTGCTTTACGCTCAGCCATTTCGTCATCACTGATTTTGAGATCCAGCGTATTGTTCCTGGCGTCTATCGCAATGATATCTCCGTTTTTCACGAAAGCTAAAGGCCCACCTTCCTGAGATTCGGGTGTGATATGGCCTACTACAAATCCGTGAGATCCACCGGAGAATCTTCCATCCGTGATTAGTGCCACATCTTTACCTAAACCTGCTCCCATCACAGCTCCTGTTGGCTTGAGCATTTCAGGCATTCCTGGTGCGCCTTTTGGCCCTGATTGACGGATGACGATGACCTCACCTTTCTGTACTTCTTCACCTATACCCCGGATGGCATCAAACTCATCGTCATAAACTCTGGCAGGGCCTTCAAAGTATTCACCTTCCTTACCAGTAATTTTTGCTACAGATCCTTCAGGAGCCAGATTACCATAGAGTATCTGTAGGTGACCTGTGGGCTTAATAGGCTGACTGAATGGCCGGATTACTTTCTGACCCGCTTTAAGTGGTTCTACCCGCTCCAGGTTTTCCGCTAGGGACTTACCTGTCACGGTCATACAGTCACCATGTAAGTAACCTTCTTCCAGCATCAGCTTCATTACTGCGGGCACACCGCCGACCTCATGAAGGTCCTGCATTAGATATTCACCGCTAGGCTTGAGATCAGCAAGGAAGGGTGTCTTATCACTGATCATCTGAAAATCATCCAGCGTCAAGGGTACATCCACCGCTCTGGCCATGGCGATCATGTGAAGTACAGCGTTGGTTGATCCTCCCAGCACCATGATAAGCGAAAGCGCATTCTCAAATGCCTTTCTTGTCATGATATCTCTGGGTCGGATATCTTCTTTCAGCAGATGCTTTATCGCTTCCCCGATTTTATGTGTTTCGGTAGTCTTATCACCACTCTCAGCCGGATTAGATGAGGAAAAGGGTAGACTCATTCCCAACGCTTCTATGCCCGAAGACATGGTGTTGGCCGTGTACATACCACCGCAGGCGCCAGGGCCTGGGATGGAGTTTTTGATGATGCCCTTATAGTCCTCATCGGAGATTTTGCCTTGCTGTTTAGCGCCATAGGCTTCAAAAGCAGATACAATATTCAAGTCTTTGCCTTTCCATCTACCGGGCTTGATAGTTCCACCATAGACCATGATGCCGGGTCGGTTGAGTCGTCCCATGGCAATCAGCGCGCCAGGCATATTCTTGTCACAGCCCACGACAGGTACTACTGCGTCATAGAACTGGGCATTGACTACCGTCTCAATAGAGTCGGCGATGATGTCTCTCGAGATGAGCGAGTACTTCATGCCCTCGGTACCGTTGGAGATGCCGTCACTTACACCTATGGTATGAAAGATGAGACCCATCAATCCACTTTCCATCACTCCTTTTTTCACTTGATGGGAGAGAATGTTGAGGTGCATGTTGCAAGGATTACCTTCAAAGCCTGTGCTGACGATCCCCACTTGGGCCTTGTCCAGGTCTGCCTCCTCGAATCCTACGGCATAGAGCATGGCCTGTGAGGCTGGCTGAGATTCATCCTGAGTGATGACCTTGCTGTACTTATTGAGCTCCTGTTTTTCTTTTGTATCCATCTTTGACTTTACGCTAAGACAAGCAAGTTTTAATTACTTCCTCTCCCTTCACCCTTTCACAGAGAGGGATATATTTGGACTTGTCTTAATTCTTTCATTACCATCAATTAAAAAAGCCATTCTTGCTGGCAAGAATGGCTTCTGTATCTTAGTTGCGTTATACCATTCTCACCCCCGCCATTGGACAATGACGAAAATCACAATAATGGTAATGACGACTAGTATTGGCATAATTAAGTTTTAAACGGTGACAAACCTAAAATCGATTATTCTTTAATACAACAAAAGATTGGAATTTAATTCTGTCTGGAATTGCTACCATAAGGAGATAATGATGGACTATTGAAAAATTCGAAATAGAATGCTCTATTTCGGAGATGAATATCGAATTACGAAATAAAATTTAATGATAATTAAGAATTTAATAATACTTGGCGCAGTTCTGGCCTTAACAGGAATTTTGAGCTGTAGTTCAGAAGAGGCTGATAAGCAGCGATTCTTATTAAAGGGTAATGACCAACTCGCGCGACAGGAATACAAGGAGGCCATCAGATACTATGATGAAGCTCTAAAAATAGATCCGGAATATGCCGATGCGTACCTCAATCGGGGGGTAGCCAGGTTTGAGACGGCTGATCCTGTTGGAGCGCTTGGGGACTACAACAATGCAATAGCGTTTAGCAGAGACTTTACAGAGACTCACTTCAATCGAGCGAATGCTTATGCGGAGTTGAAGCAGTATCAACTGGCCTTGAACGATCTGGATATCGTACAGAAGGCTTATCCAGATACTGCGGTAGTGTATTTTGCTCAAGGATTGGTTTACTCTCGAATGAAGAAGTATGACGCTTCTTTAGAAGCATTTAACCAGTCGATGGCGATTGATGACCAAAACCCAGAGACCTATGTCAATCGAGGAACGATCTACTATTACTTATCAGAATATGATCGGGCGCTTGCCGACCTCAGCAGAGCACTGGAACTAAATCCAAAAGAGTCAAATGCCTACAATGCCCTTGCGTTGCTTTATCATGATCAAGGTTTGTTTGAGGAGGCAATGAGCGCTGCGGATAAAGCACTTCAATTGACACCAGAGGAGCCGTACTATCTCAATAATAAAGGATACATACTACTAAGTATGGACAGCATAGAGGCTGCAGAAGAATACATCAACAGAAGTCTTCTCATCGATCCATACAACGGATGGGCCTACCGGAATAAGGGGTTGTACTATCTCAAGACTGGTGAAGCCTCGGATGCAATCCGGTTACTGGAGCAAGCGCTAAAGATGGATGATGAAGTGGATCGCATCTATGAGTTCCTTGGATTGGCTTATCAGCAGAATGGCGAACTGGATAAGGCATGCAGCACTTGGAATCAGGCTGACCCTAAGTCAAACACTATCGAGAAATATCTGGCTAATTATTGTGAGGGTTAGCCCAAAACCGTAGAATTGGAGTTAGACACATTTTAAGATTGGTGGCTCTGCTAAACTCATAATTACATTTAAAACAGAAGTGATTTGAGACTGATTAAAATTTTAAACTATGTAATCGTTCTATTATGCATTGGCTTTACAACCCTGTACATTTCATCGATTCTTTTTAATACTGATGATAATTGGCAAACACCAGTTTTAGTTAGCTGGGCATACTTGGTTGGATTCGGTCTAAACTCCTATCGAAATGATTTAAAAAAGATTGAGCAAATCAAACCAGATTCTAAGTGGGCTAGAATTCATGAAGACCTTAAAGAATCAGAGCTCAAGGATGCGTTAAGAGCAATATCTATTAGATATTACAATTCAACTGAGAATTTTTGTTTACTCATAGTTTTGAGGGAAAGTATGCGGATTGAAGTTCTACCACTTGAAGATTTTCCTGACTTATTGAAATTTGCCCATTCCAAAAGTAATATGGTGTTTAGATTTTGTGAATCATCCTCGGATGAGCAGTATACCGAAAGATTAATTCGATTTCTTGAACAAGTAGGAGTTTCTTATTCTCGAGATTTAGATGACCATAGTATCTACTTTGATCTTAAAGCAACAAGCTTTATCGGTTATGCCTATAATCTGATTACTCGAATCTTGGTTGAGGTATTTGATATACGCTCAAATAATGAAGTCAGAATTAAATTATTAGGTATAGTTAAAAATGAGAAACTTGACCTGAACGTATAGAAGGTCAAGGCTAATAGAATTGACTTCTCTCCGGAATATGGTTCACAAAACCATTAGTAACCTTTGAGTAAGTGATCTGTTTTGTTGGTCTGTGAGCCACAGACCTTGGATTGAGTGGGAATGAGCTGATTATCCTCTTTTAGAGATTCGATGTACAGCTCGATAGCCTCCTTAGCATTGGCTTTAGCACTCGCAATATCTTCACCATAGGTGATACACCCCTCTAAGCTTGGTACCAGAACCGTGTAGCCACCTTCAGGTTCTTCACGAAAAAGGACTTTGTAATTGGATGTTTTCATGGATATGAAGTTAGTAACAATAGTTTAAAACCAAATATGTTCGGTATCCGAAACTTCTTCCTGCGTTGAGGCACACCAACCCTTAGCAAACTTTGATTAACTAGTCCATTTGATGCTGGTCTGTGAGCTATAGACTTTGGATTTAGAATTATTGACTATACTAATGCCTGTAAAAAATACGAGACGGGGCTGTGCAATAAGTCCAACCACTTTTAGAATCACAGAATTTTGTTTAACCTATCGAATACACCCCTATGATCCCCTCAAGGGGATAAATTCCGCCCTTGAGGCCGACCTGGAAGGGCGGTTAGGTGGGTGTTGCCTTGCAGTATGCAGAAGATAATTTTGTCCTGCGTGAGCTTAAACGACTTATTGCACACCCCCGTCTGGCTCATACCATGAACTACAGCTTTCTCAACAGCGCCTTCCGCTTTTTGAGCTTTTCATTTTCAAGCCATACGGTGGGTTTGGCGGAGCGATGCTTGCAGTTTTGGGCTGGGCATCTTTCGCAGGTGTTGTGCACCAGTCGACTCTTTATGGAGGCGTCTTTCACAAAGGCGATCTTAGCCTTGGTTTTTGCATCCAGCTTGATACCTAGTGTGAGACTGCTGTTGACATGAGGTGTGGGGAAAAGCGGCCTGGCAATAGAGAATACCAGATAGGAGTCCTTGCTATCAAAATAAGTAGCTATTTGTCCCCCACCCATGACTTCATTCCGGTAGGTGCCGATCTTTTGGCGCTCGGCCATACAGTCGAGGATATCGATAAACATCCAGCGCCTGCAATAATGCTCCTGGAGGACTGTACCTCTTGGATCGCGTATGCCCCCGAGGTGCATTTCCTTGCTGAGCTCATACTCTTGGGTGCCCGGTACGTTAGTGAACCTCAGGAAGAAGAGCTCTTTGAGACCGAAATGCCTGGGCAGCAGGTTAGTGAGGCGCTGTAGGAGCATCTCAGGTGTGCAGTTGTAGCGACTGAGCGTGGTAAACAGGACATCTTCATTCCAGTCGGGATTGCTGAGGAATGACCTGAGGTCCTGGAGAAACTGCGTCTTGTGCAGGAAGATGGCATTGGAAAAGTAGGAGGCTCGGAAGTTGTTGAGCACTTCTTCAAACGAAGATATCTCCACCCAGGTGCTCGTGTAAGAGCGCGCCTCCAGGCTCATGTAGCAGTAGCCAATTTCGCGACCATAGATGAACGCTTTCTGACTTTCGCTCAAGTCCTTATTTAAGAAAAGTGTGGTGCGGCTTCTTCCTTTTTTGACATAAGATCTTAGGTCGGCAAGATGAGGATCGCTACTGAATCCATCCTTGACGATAGTATAGGCAAAGTCCCGCTTGAGCACCTTAGCCAGCATATCCGAGGTGATGGGCTTGGACAGGTTGAACTTGTGCTTTTTGAGGAAGCGCTCAGCATGGGCCTCAAGACTTTCGAAATAGTTGTCATGGATTTCCTGATAAGAGCGCATGACGGAGAAATAGAATGTCTCTACCCTCAGGTTGTAATTGCGGGTGATCTCGATGAGCGTACGGATAAACGCATTGAGTTTTGAGGGTGTATTAGACAGTAGCTCAAGCAGCTTTGGCAGCTCCAACCCGAGCATTTCCAGCGGTAGCTCTTTGAGTATGCCAGATTCCAGGAGGTCGCTTACAGGAGCTAACTTCTTATCCAATTTTTCCGATATGAGCCAGTCGGACTCTACGTTGAGCTGTTTCGCTATGCTCGTCACCTTCTCGTAGGAAGGATACTTCTTGCCCTTCTCGATCTCATTGAGATAGCTCGGAGAAATATCGGAGAGCGTTCCAAGCTTTTTGAGGGAGTAGCCACTATTTTCTCTAGCCTCTCTCAGCTTGATCCCGAATATGATACGACGCTTTTCGTCTGGTTTGGCCATCAACGATCGTCAGAAGGGGAAAACAGCTTGACCAGCGATACCAAATGGGAAAATAGTACGGCGGGCACGACAAAGCCGGGTAGCCAAACATAGGGCATATAGAATACGGCAATGTTAGGCTGGTCAAGTCCATATTGCTGAAATGGGAAAGGTGCGGAGAGTATGGCGTGATATACTATCGCAAATAGTAAGGCCAGGGCTATGAGGTTCCAGGCAATAGCACTTTTGCGATGAAAGGAGTCGTTGCGCAGTAGAAAGATCGCAGCGAAGGGGGCCGTGATACCTGAGAGTATATCAAAGTTCGCACCCTCGAAAGACATGATTTGCGGTAGCTGACCATTGAGAAAAAGCCACCAAATAACCAACTCAACAGGCACACGGATGATGTGGATATAGGTGATTGTAGCTATTGGGATATTCTTCAACAACCGCCTCGTTTTTGGGATGATTAATAGGAGTATGGTTATCAGGTTGGGAGGTACAATCAGCAGGAGGAATTTTGGCGGTAGCGTCTCAAAGTCCCTAACGAAACCAGAGCTGGCCATGTAGGCCGTGATGAATAGCCAGGCAATCGCCAGAACGCCGAATATCAGCTGACTATTATTTTTCTCGACACTTCGGGTACGGTCAAAAGCGTAATAAAGAAATCCAAAAGTGGCGACTACCACCGCACAAAAAATGAGCGGCACATATATGGGAATGTTGTCCATGCGGCTATTGTTTGGTGTATTAAAGATAGTTGATCGGCCGGACGGTTACCCACAAAGTGGGAACTAAAAGACCCAAGCTCTTGGTAGCATAAGTCTTGAGGGCTAATCAGTACTTTGGTAGCTCTGCCCCAAGGTTGTTGATACTAAAACATTTATATTTCTGCCTTTATGATTTTGGATTTTGTAGACAGATTGGAGCGGCGGCTCAGAGAACCACTGCCAGGTGAGGAGGCGCAGCGATTGATGGCGCCAAGACCCGTGGATGAGCGTCGATTTAACTTCAAGCAGCGATCAGACGCTAAGCTCGGGAGTGTTCTCATCCTGTTCTACCCAGATCAGGGAAGAATACATTTACCTTTCATTCTTCGCCCAACTTACAAGGGTGCGCATAGCGGTCAGGTGTCGCTCCCGGGGGGCAAGTATGAGCCGGAGGATCAGGATTTGCTGGATACAGCAAGGCGCGAGACGCAGGAGGAGATCGGGGTAGATGGCAATAGCATTAGGTTGATCGGCTCCCTATCGGAAATGTACATCACGGTGAGCAACTTCAAGGTACTGCCGGTGGTAGGCTACATAGATCACAAGCCTGCTTTCGTACCCGAAATCAAAGAGGTAGAGCGAATCATCGAATCTCCGCTCGATCATCTCCTGGATCAACAGCGGCGAAAGGAAAAAGACATAGTGGTAGGGGATAATTACGTGATACGATCACCCTATTTTGACATTGATGGCGAGGTGATATGGGGTGCTACCGCAATGATGTTGAGCGAACTTGTTACCTTAATCCACGAAATTGAATAGTATGCAAGAACCAATTATTACCAACGACGCAGTTGTTTTCGGACTATTGATGACCCTGCTGGGGTTTGTTTTTTACACCTCGAGCAGTGACAATCCATTTTGGAAAAAGTTTTACGCCATTGTGCCTACGGTGCTGGTTTGCTATTTCCTGCCGTCGATTTTCAATTCCTCAGGCATCATTTCGGGGGAGACTTCCCGGCTCTATTTCGTTGCGTCGCGCTATTTGTTGCCAGCAGCCTTAGTGCTGCTCACGGTCAGTGTAGACCTGAGGGAGATCGTAAAATTAGGAAGTAAGGCGCTTGCCATGTTCTTTGCTGGTACCATGGGTATTGTGCTGGGAGGGCCATTGGCGCTGATCATATTGATGGTCGTCGCACCATCTATAGTGGGAGGTGAGCCACCCAATGAAGTATGGCGCGGCATGACGACCATTGCGGGTAGCTGGATCGGAGGCGGAGCTAATCAGGCTGCTATGAAAGAAGTCTTTCAGGTGGATGGAGAGCTCTTCTCCAAGATGGTCACGGTGGATATCCTGATAGGCAACTCTTGGCTGGCCGTGCTCTTGATAGGCGTGGGCCGTGCCGCTAAAATTGATAAATTCCTGAAGGCAGATAGCTCTGCGATTGAAGAGTTGAAGAATAAAGTGGAAGCTTATCAGGCAAGTATCATGAAGATTCCCAGTCTTTCTGATATCGTCCTAATATTGGCTGTAGGTTTTGGAGTGACTGGCCTATCGCATCTGCTGGCTGATCAGATTGCGCCATTCTTAGCAGAAAATTACCCTGAGTTGGAAAAGTACAGTTTGACTTCCAGTTTCTTTTGGTTGGTGGTCATAGCTACTACTATGGGTGTGGTACTATCTTTCACCAAGCTGCGTCATCTTGAAGGTGCTGGTGCATCCAAGATAGGTGGGCTATTCATTTACATACTTGTTGCTACTATCGGTATGCAGATGGACTTGATGGCTATTTTTGAAAATCCGGGTTTGTTTCTGTTAGGTATCCTATGGATATCGCTCCATGTGATTTTCCTTTTTGTGGTAGCTAAGATTATAAAGGCACCCTATTTCTTCGTGGCAGTGGGTAGCCAGGCCAATGTTGGTGGAGCAGCATCCGCACCAATCGTAGCGGCTGCATTTCATCCGGCTTTGGCACCAGTGGGTGTACTACTTGCGGTGCTGGGGTATGCGGTTGGTACCTATGGGGCATGGCTCTGCGGGATACTCATGCAGGCGGTGGCTGCTCCTTAGCCCATCGAATTCGGTTTAGGGATACCAACTCACAAGAAATGAAGAGTTCAGACTGAAGGTGGTTGCTTTATTAGCAAATTGTGCATACGTACGACCAGCAAGAAGCAGGGTTAGAAGCCCAGGATAAAGTCAGTGAGATTCACTGACCGTTCTAGCTCGAGCTTCTTTCTCAATCGGTAACGGCTCAGTTCGACTCCTCTCACAGTAATGTTGAGCAGATTGGCTATTTCTTTAGTGGACATGTTCAACTTGAGAAAGGCGCAAAGCTTCATATCCTGATTGGTCAAATGTGGGTAAGCAGTCTTGAGCCTTCTCGAAAAGTCACCATGAACCTGGTCGAAATGAATCTGAAACTGATCCCAGTCATCATCGGAGGCAATGTTTCGTTCAATGTCCTTAGCGATTTTCTGAAGTTCTTTGCTCGTTGCAGTACTGCTAGTATTTGCTATCGTATTGAGTTGATTTTTGACCTTAGAGATGAATTCATTTTTGCTGATAAGGTGCATTGCTGAGTTAGCGAGTTCCTTGTTTTTATAGTTAATTTCAGCCGTTAGCTTCTCGTTCTTCAATGTGGTGATTTCTTCCTCACTTTTCTTGGCCTGGGCACTAAATTCATTTTCTTTTCGTACCAGTTTTGACTTCTCCTGAAGCACGGCCCTGCGTTTGTCGTTGTGATACTTCCGCCGGAGTGACATGATCAAGACAGTAATACCTAACGCAAATAAGAGGAAATAAATAGCATAGGCAATGGTACTACGGTAGTAGGGTGGTTTTACTATTAGCGAGTAGCTCAACTCGTTGCTCATCAAGCCATGTTGATTTCTCGCCTGTATTTTCAAAGTGTACTTACCTTCGTAAAGATTGGTATAGCCCCTTTCATTTAGATTAGTCCATTCGGTCCAGTCTTTATCCAAGCCCTCCATCATGTATCTGTACTCCGTTGGCTTCTCACTATCAAAGTCAGTAGTGGTGAAAGAAAACAGAAGCGAATTATTATTGAAATCCAGCTTCGGTATCAGATGGGCAGGCTGATCAATTGCTATTTGGCCATTATGCACATAGCTGCCACTGAATAAAGTCGAGTCTGATGCAGAAGTCATCTTTACAGATCTGAGCAATAGTGTAAGGTCTTCCGGTGGGGCCACCGTTGTGGTCGGATTATAGTGAATGAATCCTTCTTTACCTCCTATCAATATATTTTGAAGGTCTATGATCGAAATATTCTCCAGGTCGTCGTTAAAGTTCCGTTCGACATTGCTAAACAGGGTATTGTCGAGCTCATACGATCCCGTATTTGTTCTGGTAAGCCTACCGGAATAGAGATCCCCGATAAAATAGATATTACCGTTACTATCTTCGGTCATTTCCCGAATCTGGATTTCATCACCCAGTAGAGCTGTAAACTCATCGTCAAGCTCGAATCGCTTGGATGCCTCATTAAAACTGTACACACCGTTCTCACTGCTGAAAATGAGGCGATTGTTAATGTTAAAAACATTGATCAGAATGTTTGAAGGAAATCCATCGTCACTATCATAGAATGTGAGATGGGTGATGCTGTCCAGTGCAGAATTGAACTTGATCTTATAGACACCCTTATAGCCATGACTCATCCAAAGGTTACCCTCAGCGTCCTCTTCCATGACGCGTGAGGATTCATTGAGCCCTGCAATCTTTGAAACAAACGTCCACTCACCGTTGATCTTCTTGATAAGAAAAAGGCCGTCATAAGTACCCCCAATAAGTACATCTGGATGATTGCGCAGTTCTTGAAATTTCCACCAGCCTATGATATGCGCATCCGACAGTCTCCTGATTCCAGACCCGGGTTCAAGCACATATGCGCCGTTGTGATGGCCCATAAAGAGCCTCCCATCTATGACTTGCAATGAGTAGACTTTGCCTTTCGTACCCTCAATAGGTGAGATATAGCTTCTGCTAGTCATGTACGGACCTTGCAACCCTTCGTACGAAAAAAGGCCATTATTTGTGCCGACAAGGAGTTGGTCATTAAACAATACAGAAGCATAGCCAGTGCCGGGTAGGCCTACCCGTTCGTCGATAGAGGTAAAAGGATTACTGTATTTGAGGTAGGTGATACCGTTATATAATCCAGCCCAGAGATTGTTGGCATTATCCTGATACAGGCTGAGTACCGATCGGTTATTCAAGCCATTTCCCTTGGTGATATGGTCAATGAACTGACCGTTACTGTCGAGGATATATACTCCATCGGTCTCCGTACCTATCGCAATGGATCCGTTTCTTAGCCTTACCGCCGTACTTATTTTGGCCGCCATGAGATTTTCCTGGTAAGGCGATTCCCAAAGCGTCAAATCATTGTCATTGTACAAGTAGATGCCATTTTCAACGGTGCAGATCATGGTTGTATTTTCTGCATAGGGAATGATATCAGCGACAATGACCTGATCAAAAAAGGTATTGTCGCTAACAAGTTTGATCTCATCATTTTCTACCTCCATGAGACCCTCTTCCCATTTTTGGAACCAGATTTTCTGATTGTTGAAGAAACTCTCACCAATTGGCATATTGCTGGCTATGGTACTTAGCTGATCATTTTGGTATTTGTAGACGGCAGAAAATGTAAGAAAGTATATTCCCCCGCTTGTGTTGAAAATCTTCCATACCTCTCCAAAATTGCGATCTTCCGTCTTTAATTGATCGATTAGGCTGGTATAGATCAACTCACCGCCTTCGGATGGAAAGAAATAACCGAATTCGTTTTGTGCACCCACAAAGATTCGACCTCTGGCATCCACTACCACTGATCTTACCTTGGTACTGTTTGATACCGGATATTTTTTCCAGCGAGAACCATCATATTCAAGGAGACCCAAATTGTTACCCACATAGAGTATGCCTCTCGCATCTTGAGTAATGGCGTAATTCTGAATCCCGGCACCATAATCTTCAGAGCTGAAATTCCTAACAAACGGAAGCCCGTAGTACGGCCGTCCCAGTACCTCTATGACTAGGCAACTCAGTAAAAAGATTAGGATTATCGTTCCTCTCGACGTTGAGCGCATTTGGTTATACTCTGTTAGCTAGTATCAAATTACAATAATTAGAAGCTTGAAATGGCAAATTTGTTTAATGATGAAATTGATGAAATCAATAATATGCCTCTATTACCTCTAAATGCACTTTAGGAGAATGAATGATGTAGTATTGATGTAGTTGTTTTTTCGAAGATTGAAAATGTTGATGTAGTGTAATAGTATGACTATCGTGAACATGTGAGATAAGTTAGGGTTGCATTAATTGAAAAATTACGCCCATGAACACGATTGCAGATATGATTTTAATAATGAAATCGAACAGCTTTTTACGAAAGATTAAAAAGCAGAAGCAACGAGTTAAGGGGATTAATAATCATAACACTCGTTCTATGAAAGCACGCTACTACATTTTGCTTCTTTTAAGTCTTTCCTACTTTGGGATTCAAGCACAACCTAATGTTGGTGACGCACATCCGACATCAACAAATTATAAACTTGTCTGGTCGGATGAATTCGAAACAGGAACGGCACCTTCCTCAACCAATTGGCATTTTCAAACTGACTGTATAGTCGGTGCGCCAGGATGCTGGGCAAATAATGAAGCACAGCATTATACTGACAGGACTTCAGGCCCTAATTTAAATTCAGCAGTAGGAAACGGCAATCTGAGTATAATAGCCAGAAGAGAAGATTACGACGATCAGGGAAGAGATTTGGACTATACTTCTGCCAGACTCAATTCCAAGTATGCCTTCACCTATGGTAGGGTGGATGTGCGTGCACAGTTACCACCTGAGGCGGGTACCTGGCCGGCCATATGGATGTTGGGTCGTGATATTAGTGAACCAGGTGGATTTTGGCACGATCAATATGGAACAACACCATGGCCTGCGATAGGCGAGATTGACATCATGGAGCAGTTCGCCAACAAGCAAGAGGTAACCAGCGCAATTCATAATACACAGAGTTCAGGTAGTACAGAAAACAAGGGGGCAAAAGCACTTTCAACTTCCACAACAGGCTTTCACGAATACTCAATCATTTGGGATGAAAATGAAATTCAGTTTTTGGTAGATGATGTAGAATACTACACTTACGATCCTGTTGACAAATACGGTTCTAAAAATGCTAATAATTGGCCATTTGATTCGCCTCAATACCTTCTTCTAAACTTAGCCATGGGCGGCATAGGCGGAGCGATTGACCCTGCTTTCTCCACCGCCTCTATGGACATAGACTATGTGCGGGTGTATCAGGAGGAAAATTCTGGCGGCACAGAAGAGACAATACTTGCATTCGAGGACAATCTTGATGGTGTAACAGCGGGACATTTTGAGACAGGCGGTTCGATAGTGAGCAATCCATCCTCAGGAGGATTAAATACGAGTGCGAATGTATATGAGATCACCTACACGAATGCAAATCAGTGGTGGGGAGGCGTAGGCTTCAAGTTTGGAGCAGACGTACTTGATGACCAGGCGACAGAGTATACGGCGAAGTTTTACTCTACGGTAGCCAATGCGAATGTATTGTTTGAGGTAGAAGTAGAGGGAGGCACACCGGTAGGGAACGTACAGACGATAGCCACTGCGAATGCGTGGACAGAATTAACGTTCACCTTATCGGGGATACCCACGGGTATCAACAGGATATTGATACGACCGGATGTAGGCGATCAGAGTACGACCAAGGCCAATACAGGGACATTGTATGTAGATGATATCAAGTGTACGAGCTGTACCCTTGGAGGGTCTACCGGCGGTGGTGGTGACACAGCTCCGACAGTGGCGGCTACTACACCAACAGAGGCTTCAGGCGATGTGATATCCTTGTTCAGCAATGCCTATACAGACAGGCCTGTAGATACATTTTCGGCGGTTTGGGATGACTCAGATGTAGCAGATGAACAGATAGCCGGAGATGATGTGAAGAAGTATACCTTCACCAACTTTGCTGGAATAGACTTCAGTACGAACAAGTTTGATGCGTCGGGGATGGATAAGTTCCACATGGACATATGGACTCCAGATGCAGTATTGGATAAGTCATTCACGATTAAGGCAGTAGACTTTGGGGGCGGCACGGCAGAAGCGTCGAACTTCATATTGACGGTGACCCATACCCAGAACGGAGCGATACCCGCATTGGCTACAGGCAGCTGGGTGTCCATCGATGTAGACATTACATCATTCAATGGTAATACTACCAGGTCAGACTTAGCACAGCTAGTGATCAGCAGTAACCTGAGTACAGTGTATATGGACAATATCTACTTCTACAACACGACCGGCGGATCCGGAGGCGGCACAGAAGAGACAATACTTGCATTCGAGGACAATCTTGATGGTGTAACAGCGGGACATTTTGAGACAGGCGGTTCGATAGTGAGCAATCCATCCTCAGGAGGATTAAATACGAGTGCGAATGTATATGAGATCACCTACACGAATGCAAATCAGTGGTGGGGAGGCGTAGGCTTCAAGTTTGGAGCAGACGTACTTGATGACCAGGCGACAGAGTATACGGCGAAGTTTTACTCTACGGTAGCCAATGCGAATGTATTGTTTGAGGTAGAAGTAGAGGGAGGCACACCGGTAGGGAACGTACAGACGATAGCCACTGCGAATGCGTGGACAGAATTAACGTTCACCTTATCGGGGATACCCACGGGTATCAACAGGATATTGATACGACCGGATGTAGGCGATCAGAGTACGACCAAGGCCAATACAGGGACATTGTATGTAGATGATATCAAGTGTACGAGCTGTACCCTTGGAGGGTCTACCGGCGGTGGTGGTGACACAGCTCCGACAGTGGCGGCTACTACACCAACAGAGGCTTCAGGCGATGTGATATCCTTGTTCAGCAATGCCTATACAGACAGGCCTGTAGATACATTTTCGGCGGTTTGGGATGACTCAGATGTAGCAGATGAACAGATAGCCGGAGATGATGTGAAGAAGTATACCTTCACCAACTTTGCTGGAATAGACTTCAGTACGAACAAGTTTGATGCGTCGGGGATGGATAAGTTCCACATGGACATATGGACTCCAGATGCAGTATTGGATAAGTCATTCACGATTAAGGCAGTAGACTTTGGGGGCGGCACGGCAGAAGCGTCGAACTTCATATTGACGGTGACCCATACCCAGAACGGAGCGATACCCGCATTGGCTACAGGCAGCTGGGTGTCCATCGATGTAGACATTACATCATTCAATGGTAATACTACCAGGTCAGACTTAGCACAGCTAGTGATCAGCAGTAACCTGAGTACAGTGTATATGGACAATATCTACTTCTACAACACGACCGGCGGATCCGGAGGCGGCACAGAAGAGACAATACTTGCATTCGAGGACAATCTTGATGGTGTAACAGCGGGACATTTTGAGACAGGCGGTTCGATAGTGAGCAATCCATCCTCAGGAGGATTAAATACGAGTGCGAATGTATATGAGATCACCTACACGAATGCAAATCAGTGGTGGGGAGGCGTAGGCTTCAAGTTTGGAGCAGACGTACTTGATGACCAGGCGACAGAGTATACGGCGAAGTTTTACTCTACGGTAGCCAATGCGAATGTATTGTTTGAGGTAGAAGTAGAGGGAGGCACACCGGTAGGGAACGTACAGACGATAGCCACTGCGAATGCGTGGACAGAATTAACGTTCACCTTATCGGGGATACCCACGGGTATCAACAGGATATTGATACGACCGGATGTAGGCGATCAGAGTACGACCAAGGCCAATACAGGGACATTGTATGTAGATGATATCAAGTGTACGAGCTGTACCCTTGGAGGGTCTACCGGCGGTGGTGGTGACACAGCTCCGACAGTGGCGGCTACTACACCAACAGAGGCTTCAGGCGATGTGATATCCTTGTTCAGCAATGCCTATACAGACAGGCCTGTAGATACATTTTCGGCGGTTTGGGATGACTCAGATGTAGCAGATGAACAGATAGCCGGAGATGATGTGAAGAAGTATACCTTCACCAACTTTGCTGGAATAGACTTCAGTACGAACAAGTTTGATGCGTCGGGGATGGATAAGTTCCACATGGACATATGGACTCCAGATGCAGTATTGGATAAGTCATTCACGATTAAGGCAGTAGACTTTGGGGGCGGCACGGCAGAAGCGTCGAACTTCATATTGACGGTGACCCATACCCAGAACGGAGCGATACCCGCATTGGCTACAGGCAGCTGGGTGTCCATCGATGTAGACATTACATCATTCAATGGTAATACTACCAGGTCAGACTTAGCACAGCTAGTGATCAGCAGTAACCTGAGTACAGTGTATATGGACAATATCTACTTCTACAACACGACCGGCGGATCCGGAGGCGGCACAGAAGAGACAATACTTGCATTCGAGGACAATCTTGATGGTGTAACAGCGGGACATTTTGAGACAGGCGGTTCGATAGTGAGCAATCCATCCTCAGGAGGATTAAATACGAGTGCGAATGTATATGAGATCACCTACACGAATGCAAATCAGTGGTGGGGAGGCGTAGGCTTCAAGTTTGGAGCAGACGTACTTGATGACCAGGCGACAGAGTAT
Source organism: Cyclobacteriaceae bacterium (assembly GCA_965229505.1). Taxonomy (GTDB): domain Bacteria; phylum Bacteroidota; class Bacteroidia; order Cytophagales; family Cyclobacteriaceae; genus UBA6059. The sequence continues at coordinate 390,853 of OZ245881.1, read as the reverse complement.
ACGGCGAAGTTTTACTCTACGGTAGCCAATGCGAATGTATTGTTTGAGGTAGAAGTAGAGGGAGGCACACCGGTAGGGAACGTACAGACGATAGCCACTGCGAATGCGTGGACAGAATTAACGTTCACCTTATCGGGGATACCCACGGGTATCAACAGGATATTGATACGACCGGATGTAGGCGATCAGAGTACGACCAAGGCCAATACAGGGACATTGTATGTAGATGATATCAAGTGTACGAGCTGTACCCTTGGAGGGTCTACCGGCGGTGGTGGTGACACAGCTCCGACAGTGGCGGCTACTACACCAACAGAGGCTTCAGGCGATGTGATATCCTTGTTCAGCAATGCCTATACAGACAGGCCTGTAGATACATTTTCGGCGGTTTGGGATGACTCAGATGTAGCAGATGAACAGATAGCCGGAGATGATGTGAAGAAGTATACCTTCACCAACTTTGCTGGAATAGACTTCAGTACGAACAAGTTTGATGCGTCGGGGATGGATAAGTTCCACATGGACATATGGACTCCAGATGCAGTATTGGATAAGTCATTCACGATTAAGGCAGTAGACTTTGGGGGCGGCACGGCAGAAGCGTCGAACTTCATATTGACGGTGACCCATACCCAGAACGGAGCGATACCCGCATTGGCTACAGGCAGCTGGGTGTCCATCGATGTAGACATTACATCATTCAATGGTAATACTACCAGGTCAGACTTAGCACAGCTAGTGATCAGCAGTAACCTGAGTACAGTGTATATGGACAATATCTACTTCTACAACACGACCGGCGGATCCGGAGGCGGCACAGAAGAGACAATACTTGCATTCGAGGACAATCTTGATGGTGTAACAGCGGGACATTTTGAGACAGGCGGTTCGATAGTGAGCAATCCATCCTCAGGAGGATTAAATACGAGTGCGAATGTATATGAGATCACCTACACGAATGCAAATCAGTGGTGGGGAGGCGTAGGCTTCAAGTTTGGAGCAGACGTACTTGATGACCAGGCGACAGAGTATACGGCGAAGTTTTACTCTACGGTAGCCAATGCGAATGTATTGTTTGAGGTAGAAGTAGAGGGAGGCACACCGGTAGGGAACGTACAGACGATAGCCACTGCGAATGCGTGGACAGAATTAACGTTCACCTTATCGGGGATACCCACGGGTATCAACAGGATATTGATACGACCGGATGTAGGCGATCAGAGTACGACCAAGGCCAATACAGGGACATTGTATGTAGATGATATCAAGTGTACGAGCTGTACCCTTGGAGGGTCTACCGGCGGTGGTGGTGACACAGCTCCGACAGTGGCGGCTACTACACCAACAGAGGCTTCAGGCGATGTGATATCCTTGTTCAGCAATGCCTATACAGACAGGCCTGTAGATACATTTTCGGCGGTTTGGGATGACTCAGATGTAGCAGATGAACAGATAGCCGGAGATGATGTGAAGAAGTATACCTTCACCAACTTTGCTGGAATAGACTTCAGTACGAACAAGTTTGATGCGTCGGGGATGGATAAGTTCCACATGGACATATGGACTCCAGATGCAGTATTGGATAAGTCATTCACGATTAAGGCAGTAGACTTTGGGGGCGGCACGGCAGAAGCGTCGAACTTCATATTGACGGTGACCCATACCCAGAACGGAGCGATACCCGCATTGGCTACAGGCAGCTGGGTGTCCATCGATGTAGACATTACATCATTCAATGGTAATACTACCAGGTCAGACTTAGCACAGCTAGTGATCAGCAGTAACCTGAGTACAGTGTATATGGACAATATCTACTTCTACAACACGACCGGCGGATCCGGAGGCGGCACAGAAGAGACAATACTTGCATTCGAGGACAATCTTGATGGTGTAACAGCGGGACATTTTGAGACAGGCGGTTCGATAGTGAGCAATCCATCCTCAGGAGGATTAAATACGAGTGCGAATGTATATGAGATCACCTACACGAATGCAAATCAGTGGTGGGGAGGCGTAGGCTTCAAGTTTGGAGCAGACGTACTTGATGACCAGGCGACAGAGTATACGGCGAAGTTTTACTCTACGGTAGCCAATGCGAATGTATTGTTTGAGGTAGAAGTAGAGGGAGGCACACCGGTAGGGAACGTACAGACGATAGCCACTGCGAATGCGTGGACAGAATTAACGTTCACCTTATCGGGGATACCCACGGGTATCAACAGGATATTGATACGACCGGATGTAGGCGATCAGAGTACGACCAAGGCCAATACAGGGACATTGTATGTAGATGATATCAAGTGTACGAGCTGTACCCTTGGAGGGTCTACCGGCGGTGGTGGTGACACAGCTCCGACAGTGGCGGCTACTACACCAACAGAGGCTTCAGGCGATGTGATATCCTTGTTCAGCAATGCCTATACAGACAGGCCTGTAGATACATTTTCGGCGGTTTGGGATGACTCAGATGTAGCAGATGAACAGATAGCCGGAGATGATGTGAAGAAGTATACCTTCACCAACTTTGCTGGAATAGACTTCAGTACGAACAAGTTTGATGCGTCGGGGATGGATAAGTTCCACATGGACATATGGACTCCAGATGCAGTATTGGATAAGTCATTCACGATTAAGGCAGTAGACTTTGGGGGCGGCACGGCAGAAGCGTCGAACTTCATATTGACGGTGACCCATACCCAGAACGGAGCGATACCCGCATTGGCTACAGGCAGCTGGGTGTCCATCGATGTAGACATTACATCATTCAATGGTACTACTACCAGGTCAGACTTAGCACAGCTAGTGATCAGCAGTAACCTGAGTACAGTGTATATGGACAATATCTACTTCTACAACACGACCGGCGGATCAGGCGGAGGAACCAATACGCTAACACTTCCCATAGACTTTGAGTCAGGTATCTCCGATGCAGATTTTGGAAATTTTGATGGTGGTGTAGCAACTATAGCAGACAACCCTTCTGCAACTGGCATTAACCAGAGCTCAAAGGTGGCCAAGATGGTAAAAGGACCAGGCGGTGAGGTTTATGGAGGTAGCTCAATACTTTTTGACGACCCAATAGACTTTTCAACAAAGAAGCTTTTCAAGATGAAAGTCTATGTTCCAAAAGCTGATGTGAAAGTACTTTTTAAGCTTGAGGACAGTAGTAATCCACAGACCATCTTTGATGAGGTTGAACTAACAACTACTACCATCAATACCTGGGAAGAATTGAGTTTCAATTTTGCAGACATTAATACCAGCCAGAATTATGATAAGCTAGTTTGGATTTTCGAATTGGGTACGACGGGTCAGGGTGGAAATGATTTCACTTATTACTTTGATGATATATCACTTGAAGAAGGAGAGCCATCAAACTTACCCGACTTACCGGTCACATTCGAGTCGGATGTGTTTGATTATAATTTGACTGAGTTTGAAGGTTCACCAAGCATTGTTATTGACAATAATCTTGGGGGTACCAACACCAGTACCAAAATTGTCCAGACCACAAAGAATCAAGGAGCGGCCACTTTTGCAGGTACTATTCTGCCGCTAGCCAACCCTATAGATTTTAGTTCGGGTTCAAAAATCCAAATGAAGGTCTACTCGCCGAAGACGATGACCATAAGGATGCAGCTGGAGAATAGTGCTAATTCCGCAATCAAACAAAGTGTAGATGTAACTACTACACAGGTGAATCAGTGGGAAACCCTCGACTTTGATTTTAGCAATTTGGTAACAACGCAAGAATTGTCGAAGGTGGTGCTTTTCTTCGATTTTGAGGTGGCAGGAGACGGTAGTGTCTATTATTGGGATGATCTCACGTTAACTGGTGACCCGATCGTTCCCCCGGCATTCCCGGTCGATTTCGAGTCTACGGCATTTACCTATAACTTTCTGGATTTCGAAGGACAGGGTAGTGCAGTGGTGACCAACCCAGATCCAACGGGTGTTAATACGAGTGCCACGGTGGTGCAAACCAATAAAGGTGTTGGTGCCGCTACATTTGCGGGTACAATCATTGGCTTCAATGCACCGATAGACTTCACGGAAGGCAAAGTAATAAGCTTGAAGACATGGTCGCCAAAGGTGGGTGCCACTATCAATCTTAAGTTGGAAAACCGCGACAATGCGGCCATAGGTGCTGAAGTAGCGGCAGTGACGACTGTAGTTAATCAATGGGAAGAGTTAACCTTTGATTTTACCGGCCTCATTGAAGACAAGTCGCTTTCCAAGGCCATTGTGTTCTTTGATTTTAACGAACCCGGAGGTGCGTCGGAGACCACCTACTTCTGGGATGAGCTACAGATCAGGCCAATTCCTAATGAGGAAAATGCCACCCTGTCCAATATCTTTGTGGATGGAGTACCGATTGCCGTATTTGATCCTGAAGTACTCGAATACAGGGTCGTGCTTCCAGACGGAACCACTACAGTTCCTACAATTACCGCAGAAAAGGATTTTGCGGGTGCCAATGCCGTCATCACGGAGGCTAATGATTTACTGGGCAAAACGACTATTGCGGTAACTTCTCAAGATGGCAACACCACGCTTACCTATGAAGTAGGATTTACCATTCTCACTTCGACAAATAATCTCATTGTTAATGGTGACTTTGAAGCAACCGGCTCCTGGACAGGAAATGCCTTCAATATCCAGGCAGATGGTGGCAATCAGTTCAATTTTGCTGACGTTGCGACTGCTGGAGACGCATTTGCGGTCAACCTGAGCCAGGCCCTGACTATTGAGCAGTATAAAACATATATCCTGTCTTTTGATGCGTCTACGGGCGCAGGTACTTCACGTAAGATGGTGGCGGGTATAGGACTCAATGTCGATCCATTTACCAATAATACAAGACAGGTGACACTCACGGATCAGACACAGACGTTTACATTGATACTAAGCGCTAACAACTTTGGTGGAGCCACTAGTCGGGTGCTCTTTGATATGGGTGCAGATGTTGGAGTTGTCGTTATTGACAATGTAAGTTTGATAGAGCGGGTTATACCTCCCGTCCTACCCACAGAAGGTCCTGCCGCACCAACCTATTTAGCTGAAGAAGTAGTATCTGTTTTTAGCGATAGTTATACTGATGTAACGAATGTTGGATTTAATGATCAGGGTGCTGCGAGTTTTGAAAGAATCGACCTCAATGGTAATGAGGTACTGAAATATGCCAGAACAGAAGTCGAAGGAGGCACTTTTAGTATTATTGAATTGGGCGGTGCTAATCAGGTTAATATGCTGTCCTCCGACGTGTCCAACTTGAGATTTGACATGTGGTTCCCCAATGAGGTGACATCTGGTTCTTCCTTTATTTTCAAGGTGGTGGATATCGGATCGCCTATTTCTGAAGCTTTTATCAGGATAAATGATTCATTCAGCCCGGCAATGACCCAAGGTGGATGGATAACCTTTGATTTCTCCATTGCTGATCTGACTGGTTTTGGTATGGATGGCTTTAGTAACATCCAGCAGTTTGTACTAGATGTAAGGGACGCTCCTGAGGTATATATTGACAACTTGATTTTCTATAATGCAGAAGTCAATCCCTTTAATGATGCTTCTCTTAGTGACCTGACCGTCGGAGGTACCACCGTAGAAGGATTCAGTCCTCTGGTGACCAACTACACAGTTGAGTTGCCATTTGGATCACAAACACCAGATGTATTGGCCACAACAACAAATGCTAATGCTAATGCTGTAGTGAGCCCGGCGGCACAGTTGCCGGGTGCAACTACCGTACTGGTGACTGCTGAAGATGGGCAGACGACTTCCAATTACACCGTCGACTTCATTTTGGTTGATCCCCCGACTTCTGCTCCCACAGTACCGACGGAAGATGCTGCGGGTGTGTTCTCTGTCTTTAGTGATAGCTATGATGATGTACCCAAAATTGGGTTTAATGAAATTGGAGGATCAGAATTTGAAATCGTGAATCTTGGTGGAAATTCTGTGTTACGCTATGCTATAGGGGCCAACAACTTTAATATCATTGACATGGGTACAGACAATAGAATTGATCTGACATCCAAAGGGATTACCAATTTCAAATTTGATGTTTGGTTCTCTAAGACCTTAACTGCTGAAAGTAGTTTCCTATTCAAGATCAATGATGGTACTACAACTAATGAGGCCATCGTAACCTTAAATGCGACCTCAGACCCGGCGATCACACAAGGGCAATGGCTCACGTATGATTTCACCTTACCTGAGCTTGGCCTTTCTGGAAATACGAACGTACAGCAGATCGTCATTGATGTATTGAATGTCGGCGAGGCGTACTTCGATAATATGTATTTCTACAATAGCGGGCAGGATGTGAGCAACTTACTGACCAACGGAGATTTTGAGCAGGGCCAGACAGGATGGAGGACGAGCTATGAGGGAGGTCCGGAAATTCAGCAAAGTGAGGGCAATAGTTACTTCTTTGCCAACATAGAGACTGCTAATCCGAGCCAACCCTTTGCTGCAAATCTTGATCAGGTTCTGAACCTTACGGAAGGACAGTCTTACCTTCTCTCATTTGATGCATCATCTGGAGTTGGACAAAGTCGATCTTTAGAGGTTGGTATAGGTCAAAACTTTGGATCATTCGTATCCAGCATAGTGGAGGTCACTCTGCCGAGCCCTGGTGCTAATGGAGAATTAAGCAGTTTTGCAGTGGTGCTAACGGCCAATTTCTCGGTAGGCGCCAGTAATAGAGTATTCTTCAACCTGGCAGGTGATGCCGGTGTGGTAATCATTGATAATGTCAGGTTAGAACTGGCTTCACCTGGCGTATTCCCTGTGGTATTTGATAATAATCAGGCCTATACGTTTGGTGAGTTTGGTGGTGCGCCAAGTGAGGTGGTAGCCAACCCGTCTATCGGTGGATTAAACACCAGTGGCAAGGTAGGCCAGACCTTGAAGGCTAACGGAGGTACGAATACAGCAGGTACAGTCATAACATTAAATCAGGCTATTGACTTCAGTCAGGGTAAGGTGATAAGCATGAAGAGCTATGCACCGAAGAGTGGCATGACTGTAAAAATGAGATTGGAAAATGCCACGAATGACCAGATCGGGTTTGAAGTGGATGCGATAAATACAGCGATCGATGAATGGGAAGTGCTTGAATTTGATTTCAGTGCAGTGACTACCGAAAGCCTTTCTAAGATTATTCTGTTCTTTGATTTCAATCAGCCGGCAGACGGTAGTGTCTACTACTGGGATGATATCACTTATGCGTCTGATGCTGATGCCACCTTGAGTGACCTGAGGGTAGATGATGCTACGATTGATGGCTTTGTTCCCACGAATACAGACTATACTATCGAATTGCCCTTTGGTACTACAGAGGTGCCTGTGGTCACTTCTACGACCAATGATCCCGGTGCTACTGCAGTAGTGACGGCTGCTACCGCTCTGCCAGGTACAACGAGCATTGTGGTAACGTCTGAGGATTTATCGGTCAGCGAGACCTATACGGTCGCGTTTACTGTGGCAACCGCTGCGAACGATGCTACATTGAGTGATCTACAGGTTGATGGCACAACTTTAGTTGATTTTAGCTCTACGAAATATACCTATTCGGTTACGATACCGTATAGCACAGCAGCTGTTCCGGCAGTTACATTTACTACTTCTGATCAGAATGCCACGACTTCTGTGGTTTCTCCTGATCCATGGCCAGCGCCAACTGCAAATGTGGATCGGAATGTGGTCATTACTGTGACGGCTCAGGATGGTCAGACGGCTCAGGACTATACCGTTGCGTTTACTTTAGCCCCGGCAGGTACGGATGCCACCTTAAGTGATTTGCTTGCAGATGGTACGAGTATTGTAGATTTTGATTCTGACGTTACGGAATACACGATTATTCTGCCTTCAGGATCGACTATCTCAGATATTCCTGTGATTACTGCTACTGCCACAGATCCGAACTCAATTGTTGTGGTCACAGCGACCACTGACCTGGTACAACCGACCACCATACAGGTGACCGCCGAAGATGGTTCAACTGAGACTTACTCTGTGACATTTACGGTAGCAGGAGAAGCACAAGATGCATCCCTGAGCGATCTTACAATCAATGGAACAACTGTAGTTGACTTTAGCTCAGTGACTTTGGAGTACAATGTTGAAGTGCCTTTCAGTACTACCGTTGTACCTACGGTCAACGCAACACCTTCTATAGTTGGAGCAGAAGTGCTTATTACTCCAGCCACTGCATTGCCAGGCACTACGAATGTAGCGGTCACTTCAACGGATGAGACTGTTACGCAGACTTACAAGATCAACTTTACTAAGGCGGCCACAGCTTCGACGGATGCGACTTTAGCAGATCTTACAGTCAGTGGTACTACCGTAACCGGCTTTAGTGCGACTACTTTAAGTTACACTGTCACACAAGCGGCTGGTTCTACAGCAGTTCCGGTCATAGTGGCTACTCCTAGTGATACCACGGCTACTGTAGTAGTAGAAGCATCTACTCAGTTACCGAGTGCAACAACTATCATAGTCACTGCCGAGGACGGTGCAACAATCAATACATATACCGTATTTTTCCCGGTAGCTGGTGACAATAGCCTGCTGACCAATGGAAACTACGAAAGTGGTACGTTGGGTTGGACGACCAACTTTGGTACTCAGCTGCCAGAAATTCGATTTGAAGGCGGCAATAGATACTTCTTCGCTAATGTAGAGACAGCTGCACCATCACAACCGTTTGTTGTACAACTACGTCAGGCCGTTAATCTTACCGCTGGACAGGGATATGTTTTGTCCTTCGATGCGTCCTCCGGTGCGGGACAAACCCGTTCTATCATTGTGGGTATGGGACAGAGCTCAGGTTCTTTTATTTCAGAAACTGTTACCGTTGACCTTCCTGCTGCAGGTGCTAATGGATCGCTAACCTCTTTTAAGGTGTTATTACCCGGAAATGGTGCAATAGGTGCAGGCAGTCAAGTATTCTTCAACCTCGCCGGAGATGCCGGTGTAGTAATCATTGATAATGTCGTACTTGAACCCGCTAAGCCGATAACCTTCCCGGTGAATTTTGAGGCGGCTGATGTTGATTACAAATTTGCTGAGTTTAACGGATCACCGTCAGTCTTGGCAGATAATCCAAGCCGATCCGGTATCAATACAAGTTTAAAAGTTGCCAAGACGAGTAAGTCCGGTAGTGCTGGTGCAGGAACTGTGTTGACATTGAGTCAGCCGATCGATCTAAGTACAAATCGGATCATTGGTTTAAAAACCTACTCGCCAAAAGCAGGGGCCAGAATAACCATGAAACTCGAAAATGCGACGAGCTCGTCAATTGTGGTAGAGGCAGATACGGTCACAACGGTGGCCAATGCGTGGGAGCAGTTATCATTCAATTTCAATGGTCAGATTACCAATCAGAGCCTGTCGAAGGTGGTGTTGATATTTGATGATGGTGTTCCCGGTTCTGCCACGAGCATCTATCACTGGGATGATCTCAACTATGTGCTTGACAATGCCTACTTGTCTGACCTGACCATCGATGGCACGACCCTGGAGGCGTTTGATACGCTGACACTGGACTATGAGGTGGTATTGCCGTCGAGTGCGACGGTGTTCCCCGCAGTGACAGCCATATCTATAGATCCAAATGCGGATATCGATATTGCTCCGGCCACCATTCCTGCGACTGGTGTGGCTTCAGCTGCAGATAGTACTACGACCATCACTGTCACAGCTGCCAATGGCATTGCTGAGCGTGTTTATACGGTGAAATTCAGCAAGGCAGCTTCAGAGAGTGATGCGAGCCTGTCGGCCATAGCGATCAACGAAACACCGTTGGCAGACTTTAGTTCGACCAAGCTGACTTATGAGGTACTACTTGCACCGGGCACGGTGGAGGTACCTGCGATATTGCCTACACCTACCAATAGTGCGGCGACTTTTGTAGTGACCAATGCTACTCAGCTTCCAGGCACTGCAACCATTGTGGTAACTTCTACAAATGGTAATGTGACAAGTACCTATACCCTGAATATGAGGGCAATCGGGGCTGATGCTACATTGAGTGATCTGAAAGTCGGTGCGGAAACGGTCGATGGCTTTAGCGCTGATGTGCCGGATTACGAGGTGGTGTTACCCTTTGGATCGACCTTCGCGGATATACCAGCAGTCACAGTGACACCTACGGATACCCGAGCGACAGTAGTGATCACACCTGCCACGGCACTTCCTGGTAGTACGGTGGTGACTGTCACAGCAGAAGATGGTGTAACGATCAGCACGTACAATGTGGCCTTCAAAGCTGTAGAGCCTGATGCTGTTGCGACCTTGAGTGAGATCAGGTTTAATAATCAGGTTATCGAAAACTTCGATCCTGAAGTCGTGGAGTACGCAGTAGAGTTGCCTATCGGCACCACCGCGATACCTGTGCTGACGGCCACCGCGACCAATCCTGATGCTGCGTTGGTGATCAATCAGCCAACTTCACCTACCGGAACAGCGACCATTGAGGTCACAGCCACCGATGGTACAACTCAACTGTCCTATACGGTAGTATTCACGGTAGCGATCCCGAGTACGGATGCCAATTTGGCTGAACTCAGTGTAGATGGCGATCCGATAGCTGGTTTTACTCAGAATACCCTGAGCTACACTGTTCAGCTTTCTGAGGGCACGACTACAGTGCCTACTGTAGAAGCCATTGCAGCCAATGAATTTGCGGTAGTGGAGATCACCAATGCCGCCAGCCTCAATGGTAGTGCGCAGGTAAAGGTGACGGCACAGGATGGTGAAACGACTAAGTTGTACACGGTCGACTTCCAGTTGACCACCAATAAGAAGCCTATTGTTGCAGCTCGTATTCTTGATCAGACGATCAAAGTAAGCCAGACCATCGTCATAGATCTCAGTAACAATTTTGTAGATCCCGAAAATGGTGAACTGACGTATACGTTCAACAATCTCAACGATGACTTTTTAACAGCGTCACTCGTTGAGGATAAATTGCAGCTCACAGGATTAGCTGTTGGTGCCTCGATCGTCGAAGTAACTGCGATTGATAATATCAATGGTAAGGCGACTACATCTTTCGATGTTGAGGTGGTTGGATCTGATGAAACCCTTGACTTTGATGTAGCGGGTAAAGCCATCGCTGACGGGGTACCGTTTACGCAGGGTAGAGCGATCCTCTTTGAGAAGGATAACAGAAGCAATTCTTACAGTTCTACTTTGACGGCCACTGGTGGGTTTGCCTTCTCGTTTGTTCCAGAAGGCGACTACTATCTGTACGTTACATCTACGTCCGCAGAGTACACCACAACTTTATATGGGGATGTATCTACCGTGGTTGATGAAGATGCCGAACCCCGAACACTTCAGGTGAATAGTTCGATAACGGGCTTAACAATCAACATGGTGGATAAACCAACTCCGGCCATTGCGTTCTTGTCGCAGGAAGCAGGTGGTACACTCAACTTCAATACTAGATCAGTGACTGGCACAGGTTCCAGAATTCTGGAAGGCAATTCAACAGAAGGAGATGCGCTGGGAGGTGTGATTGCGATACTACGAACCCTGCAGGGGGAATATATCGACGCTGTGACCGATGAAAACGGGTATGTCAGGTTTATTGGGCTACCTACCGGAACTTATAACCTCACCGTTGAAGTACCTGGATTAGGAAGAGTTACTTCTGAAATAGAGCTTGTGGAAGGTAAGCAGTCTTACTATACAGCGCTCATTGATGAGGACAGCATAGCGATTAGTATTGCTACGGGAATTGACGATGAGCTGCTCAAAGGGATACTTCTATATCCAAGTACCGTTGAAAGAGAACTTTACATCGATCTGCCAGCTCTAAGATTTGATCAATTTGAGCTTCGCATCACGAGTATGTCGGGTCGCCAGATCATTCCAAACTATGAGCTGGAGGGTTCTCGAATAATGATCCAGGTTGATCAGCTAAGTGTGGGATTACATATTGTGATGATTAGCACAGAGCGAGGAACATGGTCAGGAAAATTCATAAAACAATAACTAAGAATAATTGAAGCGCTAGCCAATGTCCCGCGAGGGATGTTGGTCGCGCCCAATCAGCCTAACACACATATATTATGAGAAAAACTATACTCTTAGTATTTATCAGCCTTGCGGCATCAATGGTCTTTGCACAAAGCCAACAGGTAAGTGTGGTCAACGACACGCAAGGTAGCAAGCTGCTTGTTGATGGCAGTGAGATGATGATCAATGGTATGAACTGGGATTATTTCCCGATAGGTACCAACTACTCTTACAGCTTATGGAATCAGTCAGATGATTTGATTCAGGCCGCACTAGATAGAGAGATGTCTTTGCTCAGTAATATGGGCGTGAATTCGGTACGTATGTATACTGGTGTACCCGCTAAATGGATTCAATATATCTATGAGAAGTATGGAATCTATACCATGCTCAACCATTCATTCGGTCGGTACGGGCTAACCATAGATGGCGCCTGGACACCTATTACGGATTATTCAAATCCCAAAACTCAGGAACTTTTGATGTCAGACATTACCACTCTGGCTGAAGAGTATAAGGATACGCCTGGTCTATTGATGTACCTCCTGGGAAATGAGAACAATTATGGTTTGTTCTGGGCTGGAGCAGAAACAGAAGACTTTCCTGAAGGTGAAGAACAACTCAGAGCTGTAGGAGAAAATCGTGGAAGGCCGATGTATAAGCTGATGAACGATGCGGCTATTGCCATGAAGTCGATTGATGGTTCTCACCCTGTAGCCATATGTAATGGTGACGTGTTGTTTCTTGATATCGTGGCAGAGGAATGTACTGATGTAGATATCTATGGTACCAACATGTATCGAGGAGCTTCGTTCGGTGATGCTTTTGAGAAGGTCAAAGAGGTCTATGGAAAGCCAATCATGTTTACCGAGTTTGGAGCTGACGCTTTCAATGCCATAGAAAATACGGAGGATCAGGAGTCACAGGCCTACTACATGGTCAACAACTGGAGAGATATTTATGATAATGCCTATGGATTAGGAAAAGCAGGAAACTCTATTGGAGGTTATACCTTCCAATTCAGCGATGGTTGGTGGAAGTTTGGTCAAACTAAGAATCTTGATGTGCATGACAACAACGCCTCTTGGGCGAACGGCGGATACGCAAGGGATCTTGAGGAAGGATCGAATAATATGAACGAAGAGTGGTTTGGCATCTGTGCCAAAGGCCCAACTAATACTCGCGGACTATACGATCTTTATCCCAGAGCGGCATATTACGCATTGAAGGAGGTTCATCAGCTCAATCCAATGATTGATGGTACCAGTCTGGAATCCATAGAGGAACATTTTAGTAAAGTCAATCTAATGGATGCGGTGCTTAAGGCCAGAGGCGACAAGGCCATGGCGGGTGGATCGAGCGCCAAGGTTTCAGTGAGTGAACTCCGTGCGGAGCTTACCACTTTTACAACAGGTGGAGACTTAATCACTACACCTGATGTTCAAGACCCTACAAACCCATTAGCAAATCCAGCAAGAACAGGATTTGATCACATGGAATCATTCTTTGTTGGCTTTGAAGCCAAACCTGATGAGAGCATAAGAGCCAATGTAACATTTAATATACTTGGAAATGTGCCGGTTAATCAGATTAATGAGATATTCTATGAGAACCGCGGACTTAACCAAGCTGTCATTACAACAGCACCAGGTGGTAATCTGGTCCTTTCACCCAATAGGGTTCAATTGTACCAATCGGATGTGAGTTGGAATCACGAATATTTCGACCTTGATTATTTCTATCGTACCGGGAAGTACCACTGGGGGTATGAGGGAGACTTTTTCGGATTATATCCGGAGGCCAATTATGGCCCTAATCTTGACATCTATAATGGCATTGCTCCCCATGGTATTGAAGTAGCGGGCAAGAAGCAATTTGAAGGTTTAAAATTGGCGTTTGGTCCTCAGCTGTGGTGGGGTGCTAACCCGGCAATCCTTTTGAAATACAGAAGGCACGTTGGCAAATATGACCTGACCGCTATCTACCATGAAGACCTTGATGAGCCGGGTGCGGCTGTTAGTTCCATCGCCATTCCGGTCCCTAGAACAAGACGAGCTACAATATATGCCAAAAGAGAGTTGGGACTTTTCGACGTGGAAGTCGGAGGTATGTGGGGTGGATCACCACTCGTGGATAGAGAATTCCAGGTAATTCGAGGTGAAGGTAATGGTGCTGCAGTCTTCACTGATCAAGTGAATATGAGTGATACCTGGGGCGCGAAGTTTAAAGTGACTTATCAGAACGGTCGAATCAACGGTTATGCTCAAGGTGCAGCCATGGGACTTGTTGCTGGCGGTGGTGCCGATCAAACTCAAACATTTACTGGATGGAGATTAAAGGATAGCGGAAGTGGAAATCAGAATAATTTCCTTGCAGGTATGACTTATACAATGGGCAAATGGCAAATTGCTCCAAACTTCTTATGGCAAAGGCCTTTAGTCGACGCGATTCCGCTGGATGCTCCAGAGCCGGCCAGAGCGAGAAATATATTAGATGACCCTTTTGTGGTAAGATCTAATAGAGAGATGACGGCCGGCGAAATACTATTAACATTTGATCCTACGCCAGGCACTTGGATGTACGAGTGGGACAATGATCGCGCTGAAGACGCGTCATTAGCAGCGAGTATTGGATTCGTCTATCGGAATCAACCGACTAATATGGATGCTGCTATCATTTTCCCAGGTACTAGTCGTGTGCCAACCGCAGCACCTTCTGCTCCACCTGCTCAAGATATATGGGAGGTGTATACAAGAATCGTTTCCAAGGTTATTCCTGAATTGGGTATTGTGGCAAACCTTTATGGAGGTAACGGTCAAGCCAACGGACCTGATTCGAGGGTAATTGAAAGGTTCGGTGGTGATGTGAGGATGATATACAAACAGTACAAGTTGATGACGCACGTGAAAATCAATGACTGGGGACCATTTGACTACCATCGAGATTTTAACCTTACGTTCCCATTACAGGTCATGGCAGATATCTCGCTTACTGCGGGTAAGCCTGATTGGTTTATTCTACCGAGTACACAAATGGGATTAAGATTCACATGGCGGTCACTAGACCAATTCTCACCTAGGTATGTATACCAGGATGCGCTGGTACCTCCTGGTGTAGGTAACGGAAGCGAGTGGGAGTTCAGAACCTACTTACACATCAACATTGGCAAATAATAATAAGGAGAAATGAAGAACTTAGGAATAAATAATAAACTCGCACTTGCTGTTGTTGGAGTTATTTTAAGTACTCTTTTTATTGGCTGTAATAGAGAAGAGGATGAGCTGCCAAGGGCAGAATACCCTGATGTAGGTGACATTTTCACCAATGACAGCTTTATTGGACTTGGAACCAATTTTTTCTTTCCCTTTGTTGATGGCGGTGCAAAACCCGATGTTTTTTCAGTATCGGAAACAGTCGGCTATGTGGGTAGATCTTCTATTAGAATAGATGTACCTGATGCGGACGATCCGAGTGGCAGCTTTGCGGGCGCGACATTTATAATTGATGGATACGGTCGAAACCTGACACAATACACCGCGCTCACTTTCTGGGCCCAGGCTTCAGAGTCTGCAACGATTAACGAGTTTGGGTTTGGCGTCAATGACGTTGGTAGCACGTATCAAACTTCGACTACTAACCTGAAGCTGACCCCTGGATGGAAGAAGTATATTATTCCTATTCCGGATCCATCCAAGCTCGTGAACGAAAAGGGTATGATGTGGTTTGCTGCGGCCGGTGTATGTCCTGGTGGGGAGGGAGATTGTTTTCCGGAAAATCCTAATGGGGGAACAAAGAAAGGATTCACCTTTTGGCTTGATGAGATAAAATTTGAAAACCTGGGTACTATAGGTCAGGCCAGAGCCCAAATCCAAAATGGTGAGAATGCGACTGTGGCAGCATTTGTAGGCCAGGTGCTTGAGGTAACCGGTGTGAACGTTTCGTTCAATATGCCTAATGGTATCGACTTGGATTTAAATACTACCTCGGCATTTTTCGATTATCTGCCATCTGAGCCTGGCGTTGTTTCTACCGCCGGATCTACGCTTACTGTTGTAGGTGAAGGTACAGCCACGGTCACAGCCATGATGGGTGATGTGGAGGCTTCTGGTTCCTTGACTATTCAGACCATTTCCGAGGCACCTGAACCGACCAGAGATGAGCGTATTGTGACCTCATTGTTCAGCGATGTTTATACCAATGAGCCAGTTGACTTCTGGAATGGATTCTTCATCCCGGACGGACAGACTACCATGGGAGGCGCCATCGAACCGGCACCCGGCAAAAATATCATCAGCTATTCTGATCTAAATTTTGTAATCGCTGAGTTTAAGAACCCAACTATCAATGTCACTGAAAACACGCACATGCATATAGATGTCATCACTTTCGATGATACCGAGGGTGCTCGATTGGATATAGGGCTAGGTGACTTTGGAGCGGATGCCACTTTTGGAGGTGGTGATGATAGCAGGGGTGACTTTACCCTTACAGGTTCCGGTTTCAAATCAGGAGAGTGGATATCCCTTGATCTTAGAATGGACGAGTTCACCGGTCTAACTAGTAGGGCCAATCTGGCTCAGTTGATTTTTGTGAGTGATCAGATTGATAATCTAATTGTCGATAATATTTATTTCTACTCGGAGAGTCCTGCACAGGATGCCACACTTTCAAATGTATCCGTGAATGGGCTATCGATTGATGGTTTTGGATCGGGTATACTGAACTATCAATATGGAGTACCGAAAGGGAGCACTGTTGTCCCTGAAGTTACCGCCACACCTAATAATGAAGATGCACAGGTAACTGTTACCCAGGCCAGTGGAATCCCCGGAACAGCCACTATCGAAGTAACGGCTGCCAACGGTGTAACTACGCAGATTTATACAGTAGCATTCATTAGCACGGATATTTTAGGTTTACCGCTTGATTTTGAGTCAGATGAAATTGCCTACCCATTTGAAAACTTTGGAGGGGGCGTATTAAGCCGTATCGATAATCCTGATGCGTCTGGAATCAATAGCAGTGGTCAGGTCGCTGAAATGGTCAAGTTTGCAGGTGAACCTTTTGCTGGAAGTTCATTGGTTTTGCCTGATCCCATTGATTTTTCTCAGGACCGCACCTTTAGTATGAAGGTGTGGGTGCCCAAAGCAGATGTTTCTGTTCTCTTGAAAGTAGAAAATAGCAGTAATCCTGCCAACTTCTTTGAGGCGACAGTTAATACTACTACCGTAGGCCAGTGGGAAGAGCTCACTTTCAATTTTAACGGAATCAATACTGCTAATTCCTATGACAAGTTTGTGTGGATTTTTGAAAACGGTACAGTTGGTGATGGATCTGCGAATTTCACGTATTACTTCGATGACATCTTCCTGTTCACAGATGTGACAACAGATGCCTCTTTAAGTGATCTCCAGGTTGATGGTACTACGGTTGACGGATTTTCTTCATCGACTTTCAGTTATGATGTGGAATTGCCAGAAGGTACTACAGATGTACCCTCAGTAGTAGCTACCGCTAATAGTAGTGATGCTACTGTTGTGGTGACAGATGCGACTTCTTTACCTGGAACGACCGAAGTGGTGGTAACGGCTGCTGACGGCACGACTACTGCGACGTATTCAATTAATTTCACCGTATTTGCTCCCGATTCAGATGCTACATTAGCTGATCTACAGGTAGATGGAGCTACTATCTCCGGATTTTCACCGAATACAGAAAATTACAACGTTGAGCTTCCTGTTGGCGCTACCACAGTCCCGACGGTCACCGCCACAGCTACTGCTGCTAATGCTAGCGTGCAAGTGACCGATGCTGCTTCTTTGCCAGGGACCACCACCGTAGTGGTTACTGCAGGTGATGGCGTTACCCAGAAGACTTACAACATTGCCTTTACGGTAGCTTCAAGTATTGTTGAGCTGATCACCAATGGTGATTTCAATTCCGGCGATGATGGCTCCTGGTACGGCAATGCCTTCAATATTCAAACCGAGGGAGGCAACAGTTATAATTTTGCCAATGTTGGAGCCGCTGGTAATCCTTTTGATGTGAATATGAGCCAATTGGTGACTTTAGCTCCCGGCGCAGAATACACGCTAACATTCGAAGCATCTACCTCACCCGAAACGGGAACACGAACTATGATTGTGGGCATTGGACAAAGTGCCGACCCGTTCTTTGCTAACACAGAAGAGATTACTCTGACAGCAGAAAACCAAACATTCACGTTGACCCTATCGGCAATTGATGATGGCACGGGCAATGAGTTTGGTGATGCAACCAGTAGAGTGTTATTTGATATGGGTGCAGCGGCAGGCGTGGTAGTTATTGACAATGTTTCGCTGTTAGGACCTGGTAGTGGTGGCTCTTCACCTGACCCTGATCCCGACCCTGATCCTGATCCTGATCCAGACCCGGATCCTACCCCCTCCGAACTTGTTGTCAATGGTGACTTTGAGTCCGGTGATGACGGATCTTGGTACGGCAATGCCTTCAACATCCAGGCGGAAGGAGGCAATAGTTACAATTTCGCGAATGTTGGAGCGGCGGGTAACCCTTTTGACGTCAATATGAGTCAATTGGTGACATTGACCCCAGGAGCGGAATATACCCTAACGTTCGAAGCATCTACCTCACCTGAGACAGGCACGCGTTCGATGATCGTAGGAATAGGACAGAGTGCTGATCCATTTTTCGCCAATACTGAAGAGATCACTTTAACAGCAGAGAATCAAACCTTTACGCTGACATTGACTGCTACAGACGATGGCACTGGCAATGATTTTGGAGATGCGACCAGTCGCGTGATTTTTGATATGGGGGCAGCAGCTGGTGTAGTAGTCATAGACAATGTCTCACTACTTAGAAACTAGTGATACCAATTAAACCAGGAAAAGCTATTAAGAAGAATAACGAAAAAAATGATGAAAATAAGGAATCTGTTTTTGTTAGTAATGATTTCCGGTATTGCACTGTCGTGTGATAATGCGGAAGAGTTAAATAGGAGTTATACCTTGGAATGGGAAGATGATTTTGAGGGCCCAGCAGGTGAGTTACCCAATCCTAATGATTGGAATTATGACCTGGGTGGCGGAGGTTTTGGGAATAATGAGCTTCAGGTATATACGAATAACCCGGAGAACGTATCAAAAGATGGTAATGGTAATCTTGTGATTACTGCTATCAGAAATGGCAACAACTTTACCTCTGCCCGAATCAAAACACAGGACAAATTCGAAAGGACCTATGGAAGATTTGAGGCACGCCTTAAGACGCCTTACGGACCAGGAGTATGGCCTGCTTTTTGGCTACTCGGAGATGGTGTGGATGATCCGGCTATAGGTTGGCCACAGACAGGAGAAATCGATATTATGGAACTTCGTGGACAGGAGCCTAGCAAAATTGCAGGTTCTGTACATGGTCCGGGATACTCTGCCGGAAATGCCGTTACTTCTGATTTCGAACTTGAGAATGCACGGTTTGACACTGAGTATCACGTGTTTGCAGTAGACTGGGGCCCTGATTTTATTGACTTCTTTGTAGATGACAATTTATATCAGCGCATTACTCCAGGGGACGTACCCGGCGAATGGGTTTTCGATCACAATTTTTTCATTATTTTCAATATTGCGGTAGGTGGAAATTACGTAGGTTTCCCTTCTCCAGATACACCTTTCCCACAAAAAATGACCATTGATTATATTAGATTTTATACTTTCTAAATTCTTTGGTTTGAAATGTGTTTTGTGTCAGCGCATCTATCAAGAGTTAGAATAAACTGATCAGACGACAAATGAGATGATTTCTTTTATTCCTTTAGATTGCTTCGAAAAAATGAGTCAACGATGATTGTTTCTAAAGAGTTTATAGCAATTTTCATTGTCATCGGCATGCTTTCATCCTGCCAACAAAAGCAAGTGAATAGAAAAGATATGATATCAGACCAATCAATCACAGCAGAATTTATATTGGGAAACCCTGATTATCCGGCCATTTCATACGGTGGCTACCGGGATACCACTAGATCAATACAGCCTACTTTAGAGGAGTTGCGAGAGGACATGCTGATACTCTCTGCGATGGGGGTCAGGTTGATTAGGACCTATAATTTGCAATTGGCGCAAGCACCTAATATTCTAAAGGTCATCAGTGAGTTGAAAAAGGAAGATCAGGAGTTTGAGATGTATGTCATGCTCGGAGCATGGATTGATTGCAAGAATGCCTGGACTGACCTGGAGCCTGACCATAGCATAGAGAGTGCAGAAAATGCGGCTGAAATCGCAAGGGCTGTCGCCCTGGCCAATAAGTATCCTGACATTGTTAAGATTATTGCGGTAGGTAATGAGGCTATGGTAAAGTGGGCTGCTTCCTATTACGTGCAACCTGACGTCATTCTAAAATGGGTCAAACACCTTCAAGGGCTCAAAGCGTCTGGAGAACTTCCAAAGGAACTCTGGATCACAAGCTCTGACAACTTTGCCTCATGGGGTGGAGGTGACTCAGAGTACCATGTAGAGGCGCTGAATCAATTGTTTGCCGAGGTTGATTTTGTATCCCTTCATACTTACCCGATGCACGACACGCACTACAACCCGATCTTTTGGGGAGTAAAGGAAGAAGATGAGGGGCTTTCTGATCAAGAGAAGATTAAGGCTTCCATGGATAGATCGCTCACCTATGCTCAGGAGCAGTTTGCGAGTGTCAAGGCGTATATGAACTCCTTGGGTATTGATAAGCCGATGCATATAGGTGAAACCGGATGGGCTAGCTATGATGGTGACAACCGTCACTACGGCAAAAAGGGCTCCAAGGCATCTGACGAGTATAAAGAGGCGATCTATCATCAACTTATGCGAGAGTGGACCAATGCCGAAGGTATATCGTGTTTTTACTTTGAAGCCTTTGATGAGCCTTGGAAGGATGCGCATCATCCCGCAGGATCTGAAAACCACTTCGGACTATTCAAAGTAGATGGCAGGGCCAAATACGCCATGTGGCCGTTAGTCGACTCAGGAGTATTTGACGGACTTACCAGAAACGGTAACCCAATCACGAAGACCTACAACGGTGATTTGGAGGAATTGATGCAAGATGTATTGGTGCCCACCTCCCCTCATGAAATAGCCGCTACCAACTAAATCATACCGAGATGAAACCAATCATAATCTTTCTGTTAATTATTGCTATGGTCAGTGCATGTCAACCACCAATCGAACCATTACAAGTAGAGGTTTATGAGACATCAGCTGGCGGTAATAAGCTCAAGAAACTGGATCAGCTTAAGAACGTTGAGAACCCCTCTACGATCCGATTAGATCCGACGACTACCTACCAGAAAATCACTGGTTTCGGAGGTTCATTCACCGAGGCGTCTGCCTATCTCCTCAATCAGCTGGGCAAGGAGAATCGTGACAAGATCATTGAGGCCTATTTTGGAGAGACCGGAGCTAAGTACTCCTTGACGCGCACACACATCAACTCGTGTGACTTCTCGCTATCGCAATACGCCTATGCAGAAGAGGGTGATACGGAGTTAGAAAATTTCTCGATAGCGCCTGATATGGATGACATCATACCCATGATCAAAGACGCGCAGCAAGTTTCTAAGGATGGTTTCAAGATTATCTCTTCCCCCTGGACGGCACCACCCTGGATGAAGGATAACAACGCCTGGACTGGTGGTAAGCTCCTACCGGAATATTATGACACATGGGCACTGTACTTTGCAAAGTACATAGACGCATACAAAGCTCAGGGCATTGAGATATGGGGTCTGACAGTAGAGAACGAACCATTGGGCAATGATAGCAACTGGGAGAGTATGCATTTTACGCCTGAAGAGATGACCAATTTCGTACAAAACCATCTCGGCCCTAAACTGGAGGCAGATGGCAAAGCCGATGTGAAAATTCTAGGGTACGACCAAAACAGAGAGCACCTGAGCGAATGGGTTGATGTGATGTTTGCAGATGAAGCTTCATCTAAGTACTATGCTGGCACTGCAATTCACTGGTATGCGAGTACGTTCGAAGTATTCCCTGATGAGTTGCAAAATGCTCATGCCAAAGCTCCTAATAAACATCTTATTCAAACCGAGGCATGCGTAGATGCTGAAGTGCCCAAGTGGCAGGACGATGCGTGGTACTGGAGCAAAGAAGCGACCGACTGGGGCTGGGATTGGGCGCCTGATGAGGATAAGCCAATGCACCCAAAATATGTTCCCGTTTATCGGTACGCCCGAGACATCATCGGATGTATGAACAACTGGGTTGATGGCTGGGTGGATTGGAATATGGTGCTGGATCGACAGGGAGGCCCCAATTGGTTTGAGAACTGGTGTGTAGCACCTGTGATTGTCGATCCGGAGCAGGACGAAGTGTACTTCACCCCAATCTATTATACGCTGGCTCATTTCAGCAAGTTTGTAAGGCCTGAAGCCCAGGTTATAGGGGTGGATAATGCTGATGATTCCATATTGGTCACCGCTGCTCAAAATACTGATGGGTCTATTGCGGTCGTCATCTTAAACCAGTCAGAAACAGAGAAATATCTAAATATTGAAATGGCTGATCAATCGGCCAAAATCTCGATAAGTCCTCAAGCAATACAAACTGTCATCATCCCCAACCAAATTTAAAGCCTATGTCCAACGCTACAGCAGTATCCGCAAAAGTCCCATTTGGGCAAAAAGTAGCCTTTGGTGTGGGCATGCTAGCCAATCAAATGTTCCCTGCTGTGTTGGGAATTTTTATGGTGGTGCTCGTTCAGGATCTGGGCTTCCCAGGCTGGATGTGGGGTGTCATTTACTTTTTTCCGAGAGTTTTTGATTCCATTACTGATCCCATCATGGGCTTCATTTCGGACAACACCAGATCAAAATGGGGAAGAAGGAGACAATACGTTTTTTTAGGAGCAATCATCATGGGAATTTCTTTTGTGGTGATGTGGCAGTTGTACAGAGAGAATGGGGTCGACTATAATTTTGCCTACTTTCTCGGCTTTTCATTTCTCTTTTATTTAGGGCTTACCATTTTCAGTGTGCCCTATGTCGCCATGGGGTATGAGATGAGCAATGATTTTCATGAGCGGACAAGTATAATGGCCGTTGCTCAGTGGGTTGGACAGTGGGCCTGGGTAATTGCTCCCTGGTTTTGGGTGGTCATGTATGATCAGGACTTGTTTCCCACTGCGGAGGTCGCTACACGACAATTGGCCATCGGCGTAGGAATTGTATGTATGCTCTTTGCGATGGTTCCGGCTATTTTTATAAAGAGCAGATCCACTGTTGACGAGGACTATGCACCCTTAAATGTAAATACCATTGGCAGTAGCCTGGTTGAAATACTGAAGGGTTTCAAAGAAGCTTTTAGCCTGAAGCCGTTCAGGAAATTGTGCATTGCGACATTTTTTATTTTCAATGCATTTAACACCATTGCAGCCTTCTCCTTTTTTATTATTGTCTACTATCTGTTTAGTGGCAATGCCGATGCTGCACAGCCCTGGCCGACACTTTTTGGTAGCCTGGGAGCATTAGTGACCACTTTTGTAGTGATCCCTATCGTAACCCGGATGTCCAAAAGCATGGGCAAGAAGAATGCATTTTTGTGGTCCCAGGGGATATCCATTTTCGGCTATCTGTCATTGTGGTTTCTGTTTGTACCTGGAGAGCCTTACTGGTTTATGATAGCGCTTCCTTTTCATTCATTTGGTATAGGCAGTTTATTCGTACTCATGATGTCGATGACTGCAGACGTCATAGACATGGACGAGCTCAACACGGGATTACGTCGTGAGGGTATTTTCGGTGCTATCTATTGGTGGATGGTCAAGTTTGGATTCGCCATAGCCGGTGGATTGAGTGGAATCATTCTTTCTGTGGTTGGATTTAATGCAGATATCGCTCAACAGACAGAAGCTACCCTGACCGGCTTGCGACTCTTTTATTCGGGCTTCCCTATACTCGGTACACTGATAGCCTTGTATGTCATGTGGGACTATGATGTCACAGAAGAGAAGGCCAATGAAGTGAGAGCGGAGATAGCTCGTGTCAATGCTACGAAGAAGAGTACTGCTTCGCATTTACGCAACAAGCTTCAGTCTTTGGATAAGACCTTTAAACCAAGACCACTTATTGATCTTTCTGATAAGACCACAGAAGATTTAACCGAACTTTTTGAAGAAACACTTGATAAAGGAATCCATGGCCTATGCTTCAGTCCATATGAAGCAGGTCAGCAACTGGGTGATACACTGACCAGAGAGCAAATTGAGCGGAGAATGGACATCATAGCTCCCAAGACCAAATGGGTGAGATCGTTTAGCTGCTCCGATGGCAATGAGCTCATCCCGGAAGTGGCGCATGAAAAGGGTTTGAAGACCATGGCCGGAGCATGGATAAGTACAGACGGTGAGAAGAGCAAGGAAGAGATCGATAAGCTGGTCGAGTTGGCCAAAAAGGGCTATGTAGATATTGCGGTAGTAGGTAATGAGGTACTTATGCGTGGTGAACTCAACGAGGACGAGGTTGTAAAATACCTCAACGAGGCACGTCAGGCGCTTCCAAGTAATGTTCCGCTAGGCTATGTAGATGCCTACTATCAGTTTATTGAACGCCCTGCGATTATTGATGCCTGCGATCTGGTACTAGCTAACTGTTATCCATTTTGGGAGGGCATTGAGAATCGCCACTCAGCCTTCAGTGTGCAGCACATGTATCAGTTGACCAAGGAAGTAGCCAAAGGCAAAAAAGTAATAATTACGGAGACCGGTTGGCCTTGTGGTGGCAAGACTGTGCTGGATGCAGTTCCCTCTGAATCACATGCCATGAGCTTCTTCGTTATTATTCAGAAGTGGGCGCAGGACGAAGGAGTTGAGCTGTTCTATTTTACATCATTCGACGAACCGTGGAAAATAGCTTACGAAGGTGAAGTAGGCGCTCAGTGGGGCTTGTGGAATAAAGATGAAAAGCTGAAATTTATCTAATCATCTCGCTAATCATAATAACTAGCAATAATGTCATATAGAGGTAATAAAATAATGTCCCTGGCTGGTGTCAATACGAACCAGCTTTCTGCAGATGAATTAATAGATCTGTATAATGAACATCTTCAATTGGGCATGCATGGCCTTTGTTTCAGTGCTTATGTAGAAGGTCAGGAGCCGGGTGACCAGCTCACTGAGGAGCAGGTGCGCCGTAGAATGCAGATCATTAAGCCTTATACGAAATGGGTTAGGTCTTTTTCCTGTACAGACGGAAATGAAATGATCCCAAGGATCGCGAAAGAAAATGGCCTAAAGACATTGGTAGGAGCCTGGCTCGGAGATGATCCGGATATTAATAATCGGGAGGTGGAAGGACTGATCAAGCTGGTCAAGGCTGGTCATGTGGACATAGCTGCTGTGGGTAATGAAGTACTGTATCGTAAGGAACTCACGGAAGACGAATTGCTTGATTTCATCTATAAGGTCAAAGAGGAGGTACCTGGTACTCCGGTAGGCTATGTAGATGCTTATTATGAATTTTCTATCAAACCCAGGGTCACCGAGGCTTGTGATATTATTTTGGCTAACTGCTATCCTTTCTGGGAGGGTTGCCATATCGACTATTCACTCATGTACATGAAGGACATGTATTACCAGGCAAGGGATGCAGCGAAAGGCAAGAAAGTAATCATTACGGAGACAGGCTGGCCAAGCCAGGGTACTCCACTACATGGCGCTCATCCGTCAGACGAAAACTTCTTAAAATACTTTATCAATACCCAAAAATGGTCTCGCGAAGATGACATTGAAATATTCTATTTCTCTTCTTTTGATGAGGCCTGGAAGGTGGGGTCTGAAGGTGATGTAGGGGCATACTGGGGTATCTGGGACAAAGATGAGCAACTGAAGTATTGATTATACTCTCGGGGTTTTGTGCTTAAAGCACCATTAGCAAATTAACCCTGCTGCGATTGGTAGAGGGACAATTGAATTGCAACGATAGCCTGTTTGAAGAGACTCGACTTTTATGGCTGACAGCAGCATTAGGAGTGCTCTGATGTCTTGACGAAGTATATTTATTGGCTAGCTTGCTAAAGGAGAAAAACAAGCGAATGACAGGTAAGAATGGTTTTATTACGCGTATCGCACTAATAGTAGCCTTAGGCGGGTTCCTGATGGGCTTTGATGCTTCTGTAATTTCCGGGGTGGTCAAGTTCATCGAGCCGGAGTTTAGCCTTACTAAGCTGCAGCTTGGATGGTCGGTGGCATCATTGACACTGACGGCTACATTAGCCATGATGGTTTCCGGGCCGCTGAGTGATAGATACGGTCGGCGTTCTGTCTTGAAAGTGGCTGCCATTCTGTACGCAGTATCCGCATTGGGATCGGCCATCGCACCTACTTTTCTGCTACTTGTCATAGCTCGAATGGTTGGAGGACTGGGTGTAGGGGCTAGCTTGATACTCGCTCCTATGTACATCGCTGAGATAGCTCCTCCTTCGATGAGAGGTCGGATGGTATCATTCAATCAGCTCAATATAGTCATTGGCATCTCGGTTGCTTTTTTCACCAACTATCTGATACTTAGCTGGGGGCAGTCGGATGCTTCCTGGGCCGCATCACTTAAGCTTGATGAGTACAATTGGCGCTGGATGTTGGGACTAGAATTCTTACCAGCGGCCTTATACTTTTTTGGTCTATACTTCGTACCCAAAAGTCCAAGATGGCTGGTGATGAAAGGTCAGACGGATCAGGCACTACTGGTCATGCAAAAATTCACGGATGTGGAGGACGCCAGGAAACAAATCAACGAAGCTGTCCAAAGCATTGAAGCAGATAGCAAGAAAGAGAAGGTAGCCCTAACGGAATTCTTCAAGCCAGCCTATCGAACGGTTCTGGTCATTGGTATTTTAGTAGCCGTCCTGCAGCAGATCACGGGTATCAACTCGGTGTTCTTCTATGCACCTATGATTTTCGAGCAGTCAGGGATAGGCACTGATGCCTCATTTATTCAGGCCATTCTTGTTGGGCTCACTAATTTAGTATTCACCGTCCTGGCGCTCATGTTCATTGACAAGTTGGGAAGGAAGCCACTGCTCATTGGCGGCCTGGCGGGAATTACGCTCTCCATGGCTTTATTGGCATACGGCTTTGGAGCCGCGACCTACAAACTCACCGAGGACAAACTTGCCAGTTTACCTGCGGAAGTCACAAATGCCGACCTTACCTTATTGGTCAATGTCGAGTACAGCGATGATGTTAGTTTCAAGGAAGCCATTCGAGCCGCTCTGGGTGATGAAATGGGGTTGACTTATGAGTCTCAGCTGGTTACAGCCTCCATAGATATGAACCCGACATTGATACTTGTAGGCATACTAGGTTTTGTGGCCTCATTTGCTATATCCATTGGGCCCGTGATGTGGGTGTTGTTTTCAGAGCTATTTCCTATCGGAATAAAGGGTGCTGCGATCTCATTTGTAGGATTCATCAACTCAGCCGTGAGTTATTTGGTGCAGCAGTTTTTCCCCTGGGAACTAGCAACTTTTGGCAGTAGTATCACCTTCCTGATATACGGAGCATTCGCATTTTTGGGACTACTGTTCGTGATTAAGGCAGTACCTGAAACGAAGGGGAAGACATTAGAAGAGCTGGAAGAACTCCTTGTCAAAAAATAGTCAACATATGAAACCGACTAAACTTATCTCTATTCCAGCTCACTTCTTCACTAAAGTTGGTGCTGAAAAGAGACGACATGATCTCCTGTACGAGGAGTCCGATGGGCTAATCTTAACACCAGAAAGCGTTACTTCAACAAGCATTATTTATTCGATTGATTAATAGAAATAGCATGTCTAGCAAAATATTCATAGGAAATAATCCAATTGCCGATAGTTTCAAAGACATAGCCGGAGAGTATGTCGATCTCGAGGGAGATCGATTCTACAAGATCTCCAACTATGATGGCATGAGGCCTTTTTTCATCAGTTTAGTAAGCCATTCTGATCATTGGCTCTTTATCTCAAGTACCGGAGGACTGAGTGCTGGCCGACGAAACGATGAGAGCTCACTATTTCCGTACTACACTGATGATAAGATCAGTGAATCGTATGAATCTACCGGTAACAAGGCCATAATTCTGGTGAGCAGAGAAGCGGGCAAACAGCACATATGGGAGCCATTCTCAGAGCGCAATGCAGGTGTATATCGGCTTCAAAGAAATATTTACAAGAATGTATCCGGTAATCGATTGATCTTCGAAGAAGTCAATCTGGATTTGCAGGTGACCTACAGCTACCGATGGGAGTTTTCAGAAAAGTACGGTTTTATCAAACGTACCAGTCTGAAAAACTCTGGTGATCAGCTCGCGAAGATCAATCTCGTTGATGGTCTCCAGAATATCATACCCAATGGCGTCAATAGCGGACTTCAGGGTATCAGGAGCAACCTGGCGAATGCCTATAAGCGCAGTGAGTTGGCCGAGGAGCGAGGCTTAGGTGTCTTTGCATTGAGCTCCATGATCGTCGATCGGGCTGAGCCGAGTGAGGCCCTCAAGGCTTCCACAGCATGGTCTGTTGGCCTACCTGCCAATGGTTACCTGCTTTGCAGCCTTCAGCTTGATGATTTTAGAAGAACTGGAGCAGTACGTCCTGAGCACGATGTAAAAGCCGAGGTAGGGGCGTTCTTTGTTCATAGCGAGTTTGACCTGAATCCCAATTCAAGTCTGGACTGGATCATTGGAGCTGAGGTCAATCAGGACTATGCTGATGTAGTGGCGCTCCAGCAGGAACTAGCGGATCCGCAGACACTTGAGTCACAAGTAGAAAATACCATTGCGGCAGGTACAGAGGCTTTGAGGAAGAAAGTGGCATTGGCGGATGGGCAGCAATTGACCGCTGACGAACTCAGCACAGGTCGACATTTCTCCAATGTGCTTTTCAACATCATGCGCGGTGGACTGTTCGAAGATCAATACCTTATCTACACCGACGACTTGAAGGCTTACGCCCAAATGATTAACAAGTCTGTCTTTGCGTCAAACGCTTCCTTTTTCAATGGACTGCCAGCCAATATAAAGTTGGATGACTTAATGGAGCGTGCCCAGGCGGTCGGAGATGTTGACCTTACCAGAATTTGCAGGGAGTATCTACCCCTTACCTTCAGTAGAAGACATGGCGACCCGTCAAGACCCTGGAATAGATTCTCGATAGAGCTTAAAAATGAGAACGGAAGTGTAAATCGACATTATGAGGGCAACTGGAGAGATATTTTTCAAAACTGGGAGGCTTTGGCTTATTCCATCCCCGGGTTTACCAATAGCATTATTGCGAAATTCGTGAATGCATCAACGGTAGATGGCTACAATCCCTATCGGATCAGTCGGGATGGAATAGACTGGGAGGTGATTGAGCCGGATGATCCCTGGTCATACATAGGGTATTGGGGTGATCATCAGATCATCTACCTGCAAAAACTCCTGGAGCTGTCGGTGCAGCATTTTCCCGATAGGATTTATGGGATGCTATCAGAGGAGAGTTTCGTCTATGCCAATGTGCCGTACAGAATCAAAAGTTATAAAGAGATCGTCGCTGACCCTCAGGACACCATTATATTCGATGAGGGCATGGAGGAGCGCGTTCAGCACAAAGTAGCTGAAGTAGGTGCTGATGGAAAACTGATTTTTGGCGGTAGCCAATTGGTGCATGCCAACCTTACTGAGAAGCTGCTGGTAATGGTGCTAGCCAAACTGTCCAACTTCATTCCGGAGGCCGGCATCTGGCTCAACACGCAACGGCCGGAGTGGAATGACGCTAACAATGCGTTGGTCGGCAATGGTGTCTCCATGGTCACGCTTTATTACCTACGACGCAATATTGCTTTTCTAAAGCAGCTTTTCTCTGAAGTAGAAGAGTCAGCCTTCAACGTTCATGCACCGGTCAATGAGTTATTCAAATCAATTCATGGAAGCTTTGAAAGGTATCAAGGTCAAATAGAGAAAGGGTTTTCCGACCAAGTTAGAAAGTCCATTGTCGATGAATTGGGTATAGCGGGAGAGCAGTACCGCAACAAAATGTATGGTGGTCAGGAAGAGAAGGAAGGGCTGGATAAGGCTGTCTTGATCGCATTCTTTGAACTGTCACTCAAGTACATCGATCAGTCAATCAGAGTCAATAAAAGGAACGACGGTCTTTATCACGCTTACAATCTGATCACCTTCCAAGGAGATGCGCTGAAGGTTGATCACTTGTATGAGATGCTCGAGGGGCAGGTTTCGGCATTATCCGCAGGGACATTTACCCTCAAAGAATCTCTGAATGTCCTGGACGCTCTAAAGGCGAGTGACATTTATCGTGAGGATCAGTATAGCTACATGCTCTATCCGAACCGGGAGCTACCTAAGTTCTTGGAGAGGAATATTATCCCATCTGATTTCGTAAGTCGATCGCCGCTTGCCCAGCAATTGCTGGCTGATGGAAACAAGAGTTTGCTCTCAGCGGATGCTAAGGGTGCCTATCACTTCAATGGCTCTTTTAATAACAACAATAATTTGAAAGCCTGTCTGGAAAGGTTGAAGGAGAGTGGATATGCCGAATTAGTGGAGAAGGAATATGACGACTATCTGACCGTTTTTGAGGAGATGTTTGATCATAAGTCATTTACCGGTAGGTCAGGTACTTTTTTCGGGTACGAAGGTCTGGGTAGCATCTACTGGCACATGGTTTCTAAACTGCTCGTTGCGGTACAAGAGTGCATCTGGAATGCCACTGAAGAGGAGAAGGCATCTCCGGAGATGTACCGGATGATCGATCATTATTATGAGATTAGAGCCGGTATCGGCATTAACAAGTCACCGGAGTTGTATGGCTCGTTCCCAACTGATCCTTACAGTCACACCCCGATGAACAAAGGGGCACAGCAGCCGGGCATGACTGGACAGGTCAAAGAAGATATATTGAACCGGTGGGCTGAGCTGGGCGTAAGAGTCGATGAAGGTAAAATATCATTTCAGCCATTCTTCCTGAATCCTGAAGAGTACCTCAATACCTCTCAAAGCTTTGAGTATTTTGATGTGGCGGGTGCGAAGCAGACTATCAAACTCGCGCAAGGTCAGCTGGCTTTCACTTACTGTCAGGTGCCAGTAGTCTATTCAAAAGGAGACAAAGCGGGACTTTCGTGGCAGTTGTCAGACGGAACGACAATCAACTCTGATGCATCACATACTGTAGACGAGAAATCGTCAGCTAAACTTTTCAATAGGACTGGTGAGATTGTTAGAGTTGATGTTCAGGTAGGCGGGTAGGGATGATAGAAGAATGACGTGAATGTTTGTAAAGGCACAAACAATGCGCATGGCTGTCAACATCCAATGTGATTGATTATTTAAATTCTTAATAAGTCATCCAGGCCCATCAAGAAGTTTAAAACCTTTGCAAGATGCAGAATGCTTT
Organism: Cyclobacteriaceae bacterium; assembly: GCA_965229505.1. Taxonomy (GTDB): domain Bacteria; phylum Bacteroidota; class Bacteroidia; order Cytophagales; family Cyclobacteriaceae; genus UBA6059. Next base: position 359,393 of record OZ245881.1, on the reverse strand, counting down.
TAGTAAGGTAATGCAGGCCAAGACAATAGTAGAGTTAATTGAAGTTGTCAAGAATCCAGATCGCTATCAAGATGAAGCGCTAAGTGCGGCTCAAAACGAACTTTCATCAAGAGGAGTTACTTCTGAGTCAGAAATGGAAAACCTTTTCATTAAGGAAGATTATGCTGTTGAAATAAGTGGAGAAATTGATTGCCGTCCTTCGATCTACCCTAGATGGTCAATAACCGTTTTCACATTAGTATTTTCACCAATTGTATCAAGCATCATGTTGGCTATAAGCCTTGACAATATAGGTAAGAAACGTTCCATTCTAGATCTTATGATCGTATCTACTGGGATGTATGCCATCAGTTTGATATTCATTTACATGTTTGTTGGGACGGGTCTTTGGGCGAGGATAATTAGTGTTATGTTCGGTCTACCAATTGCTTTCGTAATGGATGAATTCTTTTGGAAGAAAAATATAATCCGTCCCAGTGACTATAGGCGTAGTTCTTTGAAGGAGCCTTTAATTATTGGAGTGATTATCAACGTTGCACTTAACTTACTTTTAAGATTTTCGGGATGAAGTGTCACCCTGATTATCATCATTTCACTTTTAAAAAAATAGGCATAGCGACATTTTGCTCGTGGAGATATCCTTTGCTACAGGTTCTCATAGTCCTTGATGATAGTATAGAGCAACTTGACATCTGGCATGTTGGTCTCAATGCCCAGCTTGGATTTCACCTTTGTCGTCATAGCTTCAAGAGCATCGCTATCTAGTCCATCTCTTCGACGAATCAATGTTTTTCTGATCAATTCAACTTGAGCGTGGGTTAGCTGCTTAACCTGAGGGAACTCAATCTGAACCGTAGCTTCAGCTACTATCGGAGTGTAATCTTCAAGAGAGGAAGAGGTCTTATCACTGATGACTAATGTGCCCGCAACCAGATCACCGAGCCTTTGTGCATTTTTGGTGACTATAATGGACAGGACAGCAATGCTACCATAGATACCAAAGTCGACAGGACGAAGAAGCCACCGGAGTAAGTATTGCGCCGGTCCCGCAGCTGTACCATCACTTCGGATGACTCGTATATTCCTGAATCTCTTGCCAGGTGTCTGGCCATTGCCAAACCACTCAAACAACAGCGAGTAAAAGAACAACGGCGTAAACAAGACGCCTCCCACAATGACAGGAGCAACTTCACCTTCCACGATACCAATCAGAAAAGCTCCTATAATGATGTACATCAGAATGATCAATGCGTCTATGATGAATGCCAATATCCTATCACCAAGACTGGCTAAGTCGAGATTAATTTCAATGTTTTGATTCGTAATAAACTTGCTCAAGAGATATCCGCTGACTATTTTGTTAATGTTAATTAAAAAATAATGCGTCAAGGGATATTCGTCAGACAAAATGAAAAGAAATGGAAGATCTTTGAGAATCAAATAGCTCAAATCGGTGATTTGTCAGCTGACGAGTTGACACGCATGTATGTGCACCTGACTGAAGATTTGGCCTTTGCCAGATCTAAATACCCCCAAAGCCAGCTTCAAGAGTACTTGTCTAAGCTCGTGCTTCGACTTCACGCCCATATTTATCGAAATAAGCCAATCAAAGTGAACCGATTTGTACGATTCTGGACGAAAGAGTTTCCTTCAGAGCTTGGTAAGGCATATCCTCAGATGGGTTATTCTTTGATGATTATGTTGGTGGGCGTTTTCATTGGTTGGCTTTCTTCGGCTCATGATGACTCTTTTTCCAGGATGATACTAGGGGATGAATATGTGGATATGACCATAATCAATATAAGGAATGGTGACCCCATGGCGGTTTATTCAAGTATGTCAGAGGGATCAATGTTCTCCATGATTACCACCAACAATATTCGTGTGGCATTCATGGCATTTATAGCGGGAGCTCTTTTCTCGATTGGTACGGGCTTGATCCTATTGCAGAATGGTGTCATGTTGGGTACTTTTCATCAACTTTTTTTTTCTCAAGGTGTTTTTGACGAAACGATTCTGACCATATGGATACACGGGACCATTGAAATATCGGCTATTGTTATCGCAGGGGCCGCTGGTCTAGTGATGGGAAAGGGTTTGTTATTTCCAGGTACATATCCAAGACTGTATGCTTTTCAGCATGCAGCAAAAAGTGGATTAAAAATAGTCGTGGGACTTATCCCATTTTTTGTTGTAGCAGGTTTTTTTGAATCATTCTTGACGCGCCATACTTACTGGCCACTTGTGATAAAGCTTATTATTATACTTTGTTCGATCTCCTTAATGCTTACCTATATTGTCATACTACCTAACCTTAAAACTAATGACTGAACCAACTATTGAACTCTACAAGATTCGTGACTTTGGTGCCAAAGTTAATGCTACAATACGCTACATCAGGATGCACATAAAAGACATGATTGTACCGGTTCTTTTGCTCGTACTCCCTACTGGCCTCATCGCTGGTCTATCGATGAAAAGCTATCTAGGGTTTAGTTTAAATATGGAGAGAATGGCAGATGATCCTGAAGCATCGAGTCAACTTTTCAGCGAAATGATGACTAGCTATGGAGTACTTATGCTAGTATCTCTACTGGCGATTAGCCTATACATGCTGATAGTGTATGGGTATATGAAAGACGCTCATCAGGCAGGAGGCACGAGATTATCTTCAGGCGAACTCTTTTCAAAAGCCTTTTCACGTTTACCAGGCGCTATTTTGCTCATGATTTTAATAAGTATTATCGTTTTTTTGGGAATGCTTGTGTTTTTTATACCTGGTATATATTTGATGATTGTCTTGAGTTTGGCAATGCCAATCTACATTTTCGAGAATGTCTCAATTGGCAATGCACTAAGCCGTAGCTTTAAACTCATCAAAGGTAAATGGTGGAGTACCTTCGGATTGCTCGTGGTTTCGTCTCTCATAGCCGCGGCTGTGAGTTACATTTTTGTTATTCCGGGCTATATCCTTGTCTTTTGGGAAATGTTCACATCAATATCGGAAAATCAAGCTGATCCAGGAGCCTTGGCTAAATCTATGGATGGCTTTTTACCTACAATTGGGTTGACTTTCGCCATGATCGGGGCGTACGTATGTTATATAATTCCCATTATCGCATTGGCCTTTCAGTACTCAAATCTGGTTGAACGAAACGAAGGTATAGGACTCAAGCAGGATATTGAAAACTTTGAAAATCTTAAATAGGCTCTTATGCTTCTTGTTGCTAGTTCTGAGCGCGCAAGCTGATGGGAGGGATAATTTGCGCTCATTTGATCAGTCGGCCATTGAGGAGTATAAGCAAGACCCGCAGTATAACTATCGTCAAGACTTTGCTCAAACTTCAATTATAGAACAGTTGATCACATGGCTCTCAGAAGCATTGACTCCTATAATTGGGGGGCCAAACTCTGCTGTTTTAGCGACTTGGATATTGAGACTTTTGCTATTGGGAGGAGTCCTTATTACAATTTACTACCTACTCAAAATGAGATATGGACAAGTGTTCTCACGTGCAGATCAAAAAATCTTCTACACTTCACTTTCACATGAGCTAGAACATACGGATTACCACCAATTATTGGCGGGAGCTCGAAAAAATGGAGATATGAAACGAGTATTGAGATACTCCTACCTTGGGACAATTGATCAGTTGTCAAAAAAGGGCCTGGTGAACTACTCCCATTGGAAGACGGCAAGGGAGTATTCAAACGAGCTTACTGGAGAGCAGAGACGCGCATTTATGAATCTATCGGAAATATTTGAATCTGTTTGGTATGGTCATCTTGAGCCGGATCAGCAATTGGTGGAGAGAAGTGATGAGCTCAGAAAGGAATTGTTCAATGACTAAGGAGAAACTGCTATACGGGTTGATTGGTTTACTCTTTTTAGCCTATGTAGGTATGGAATACTATGCGCCCAAGCCGCTCAGTTGGATTCCAACTTTTGATGAGAATGACATCAATCCATATGGCAGTAAACTATTATTTGATAGACTAAATGACCTCTTTACCGAAACGCCAAGAATCTCTTATTCACCATTGGGAGATGAGATGGGTGAAGGTTTTCACCTACTGATTATCACTAACGTTTTTTTGCCTACTGAAGCTGATTCAGTGGCTATTATGAAATTGCTGAATCAAGGGAAAGTAGTTTTCATTGCTTCCGAATATTACAATGATGACTGGCTGGACGGACTCGGACTCTGGACCAATGAGACTGATATAGCGCTCAGTTTGCCGGCTGATAGTATTGCACTTACTCATTCCACGGGTACGTTCATACTACCCAACTATCTTGGTAAGGTCTCATTTGATGAAGGCTTTGATGATGAATGGACCGTGCTTTTGCAGTCTGACAATCCGGTGATGCTTTCTACTGAGCGCTATGGAGGGAAGCTCATTCTCTCAAGTACACCACTGCTGTTCACCAATTTTAGTCTTTTATTGGGTGATACTCATCAACTCTTAGGTACCCTTCTGAGCAATTTTCCAGATGAGCCATTGACTTACAATCGCTATTTCAAGCTAGGGCGAATGGAGTCAAGGTCACCACTCCGGTATTTTCTCAGTCAGAGAGCATTACGCTGGGCGGTCTATCTTGCTCTGGTTACTTTGTTGCTGGTCATGTTTTTTGGTGCGTTTAGGAAAGGACCTTTGATCCCTTTGCCAGAATCCAATGTCAATGCGACACTGATATTCACTCGGACGCTTGGAGGACTTTTTTACCGAGAAGGCAAACACCAAATAGGGGCTTTGAAACTGGTGAGCTTCTTTTATTCTAATCTTGATGAGAAATACTACATCCGACCTCCTTTTGATGAAAATAAGGTGAGTGTAGTTTCATCAAAAACTGGCGTATCCAGGACAGATGTGATGGCCACATTTGATCTGATTCGAAAACTGGAAACGTCCTCTTATTTTTCTGAAACCAACTTGACAAAGCTGTATCAACTAATACGAAAATTTGAAAACCTAACCTCAGTATCATGCAAAACAATGAATTGATAGAACTAGTACCATTTTCTCATAAACTCAAGGATCTTAAGTCAGAGGCGAAGAAGGCACTAGTAGGACAGGATCAAGTACTGGACCTTATACTCACAGCTTATTTTGCAGGCGGGCATGTGCTGATAGAAGGAGCTCCTGGATTAGCCAAGACCCTAGTAGCAAGATTGCTCGGTGCTCTGACAGCTACTGAGTTTAAGCGGATACAGTTCACCCCTGATTTGATGCCAGCAGATATTATAGGTACAATGATATTTCACCCTGGAGAGGCCACTTTTAGCTATAAAAAAGGACCTATATTTTCTAATCTGGTACTTATCGATGAGGTGAATCGTGCACCGGCCAAAACCCAAGCCGCATTGTTTGAGGTAATGCAAGAACATCAAGTGACTCAGGATGGAGTAGCCTACATGTTGCCATCGCCATTTATGATAATGGCGACACAAAACCCAATCGAACAAGAGGGGACTTACCGACTTCCTGAAGCACAACTGGACAGGTTTATGTTTAAGATTAACGTGGGATACCCTACACTCGAAGAAGAAGGTCAGATATTAAGGCTACATCATGGAGATAATGCTTTTGCGAATTTGACGTTTTTAAAAGCTATAGTGACTGGGGAGCAATTGCTTGAATTCAGATCATTGCTCACACAAGTGATGGTTAAGGATGAGTTGATAGACTACATTGCTAAGCTCATTCAAAACACCAGACAAAATGCAGCATTGTCCCTGGGAGCTTCACCACGCGCCTCGATTGATCTATTGAGTGCATCCAAGGCCTTGGCAGGGATATCCGGAAGAGATTTCGTCACCCCTGAGGATATACAGTATTTACTACCATCAGTGATCCAGCACCGAATTATTCTCACCCCCGAGGCGGAGCTCCAAGGAGTAGTAGTTCGAGAGGTCTGTCAACAGATTATTCAGCAGGTCGAAGTGCCTAAGTAGTTCAGATATGCCCTACTATCCAAGCCTTAGACTGCTCTATTTTGGGGGGGTGCTCTCCATCCTGGCAGTTGTGGGGCACTTTCTGCCATTTATTTTTAGTCTGGTGCAATTTGGCGTCTTAATAGTTTTGACTTTGGCACTCACAGATTTCTTACTTCTACATAGGGCAGGATCGAGGGTAATATGTAGTCGAACGATGGCTCGTCGGTTCTCTAACGGTGATGACAATGAGATTAGTTTGGAGCTAAGAAATGGGTTTTCGCTCAGGCTACTTGTTAAGGTAATGGATCAGGTGCCAGTCCAGTTTCAGATGCGCGGATTTGTACTCAGTAATTGGGTAGGCCCTGGCACTACTCAGGTTGAAAAATACCATTTAAGACCGCATACCCGGGGAGCGTACCATTTTGGTGATGTTATACTACTGTTGAGTACCGAGTTGTGCTTGATTGAAAGGAAAGTAATGGCTCCTGGTAAGGAAGAAGTTAAGGTCTACCCATCTTTTTTAGGATTGGATCAAATCGAATTGAAAGCAATCAATAGCAAGATCAATAATACGGGGATTAAGCGAATCAGACGTATAGGTCAAAGTACAGAGTTTGACACCATTAAAGATTATGTGATAGGTGATGATCCTCGACATATTAACTGGTTCAACACCGCAAGTTCAGGTAAATTAATGGTGAATCAATATGTTGATGAAAAATCTCAGAACGTCTACTGCATACTTGACAAGAGCCGAATAATGAAATCGCCTTTTGAAGGGCTTACGCTCCTGGATCATTCTATCAATGCAGCACTTGCCCTGATGACTGTGGCGTTGAGGAAGGATGATAATGTAGGACTAATGGCCTTCGAACAACAAATGGATACATTTTTAAAAGCAAGTAAAGGTTCACGCCAGGCGTATTACTTAATGGAATCACTTTACCGCGAAACGACGACTTACAAGGAGCCGGATTTTAGTGAACTCATACTCGCAATAAGTAGGCACATTAATCAGAGAAGCCTTCTACTCCTTTTTACTAATTTCGAATCGGCAAGTAGCCTCGAACGTCAGCTTCCTTATCTCAAGGAGATGTCCAAAAAGCACTTGCTAATTGTTGTATACTTTCGCAATACTGAACTAGACGAATTCGCAAGAAGTCAAGCTGAGTCGACGAGAGAGATATACGATCAGATAATTGCCCGACAAATGCTAATGGAAAAACTATCCATAAGAAAGACGCTGACTAAAGCAGGAATTCGTTCGCTTTACACCTCTCCACGACACCTGTCAACATCCATTGTCAACAGATACATAGAAATAAAGGCGTCTAGAGAAATTTGACTTTAAAAAACCGGATTGAAGCTTGGCTCTCAGATTAATATGGCACTCAATAAATAGTTTAGATCAAGATGGTTTTGACAACCTATTTTGATTGGCCATTAGTTACTTACTCGTATACCAAATTCTGATGATCTGATGCCAGCTCGTGCTCGAGGCATTGCCTGTCCATAGCTCTGTATCTTCACTGCCTTCTTCATCCGTGTCGTGAATGTTGGGGAGTACCACGGTCTCTATACTGATGATATTGACATCATTCTTGGAGCGCCACTCATTCATGGCCGTGACCACATCTTTGAAGGCTTCAATCTTATCTGACTTAAAAAGTCCTCCTTTTTGCTTTTGAGGAACAAAATCGACGGTCTGTATCATAGGCTAAGGCGATTAATCCTCTCAATTAATGAAAAAATACAATCCTAACCAAATCCCCATGAAGGATGAGCGGTAAAATGTTCTGATTGATGGGAATTGGTGCGCTACTCAATCAAGATACTGCGACTATTCCTTTTGCTCATATCATAGTTCTTACCATTGATGCGAAGCTTTTGTTGACCCTCCGGCACGATCAGGAGAGGGGTCCAGGTTTCATCGGCTATTTCGATTCTGTAGTTGTGGGTATCACTGTTTTGATCATAGCTGAAGTCTAGTGTGGTGTTGCCAATGACGACATTAGAAATGCTGGCCTCACCCCATTTTTCCGGTAGGGCGGGCGCGATGACGACCTTCTGCTCATGAGCGATCGGCTTGATCCCAAAGAAGTGGTTGACGATAGGCACGGCCACTCCATAGATATTCCAGGCCTGGACCATCTGCCCATAGTCGGGCGACACTTCATACATACTTCCCGGTAGGGTGTAGTTGAACGAATTGTAGAGCATGTGGAGGTATTTGACAGCTTCTTCAGTATTACCATAATTGGCTTCTGCAATCGCCTGCACTCCTGTAGGAAGTGTCATCACCGCACCGACATAGCTGAATGATTTCCACCCGGAACTCTGATCATTGCCTTCATCACGATCAATACCCGTCACATAGGTGCCAAATCGGTTGGTATATTTTCTGGCGGTCTCCAGTGCAAGTGCTGCCTTTTCCATATCAGCGATGTTCATTTCGAGTGGGGTGTTGACCACCCAGTTGTGATGTACTACGAAGGGTGCCGTACCCGAAATGGCTTGCGAACTAAGCTGCGCCAACCGCTGCTCCAGTTCCTCGATGGCCCAGGGTTTGTCAATGGTATCCGACCTCACGATTGCCGCTTCTATCAGCTCTACCGCCTCTTCTTTTGTAGACCGAAAATCCGCATAAGAGTTATCTCCGGCGACCCACCATTCATTATTGATCTTGTCTTTGAGTTCACTGGCTTTTTGCTGATAAGCGTCCACCATTTCATCATCCTCTAATTCCTTAGCCATCTTGGCCGCTGCTTCATAGGCCTGCTGTGTATAGACTACCACGTCGATCATCTCGCTATGGAGCCCGTGGATTTCCATCATGCCTGGACCATCAGGGTATCCGTTTTGGTCTTGATCCTGATCTTCACTCAGCCATGTAAGGCCTTTTTTTACGGTAGGGTAGTAGCGCTCCAGCATCGCACGATCGCCTGTCCAGCGATAGACCTCCCAAAGCAACCAGATGAAATGCGGGGTTTCGTTGAGATTGCCCTTATTGAATACCACACCATTGGTGGACGCTTCATGCATGATGCGGCCATTGTCATTGACGGATTCTGATAACTCGATCAGGAGATCGATGGTCGCCAATACTTCATCATGACGCCCAGTCGATAGCATGCCTTGCAAGGCATAGCAGTTGTCTGCGCCAAACCACCACGGGAAGTCAGCGATACCGGCGGAAAGCCCTCTTCCCACCTCCGGTACGTCACGGATCAGCCAGTCTGTATTCCAGCGCACCCAGTCATACATCTCCATGAGTTTAGGGTCGGGGATGTTGATCTCCGCGGTGGTTCTGATATTTTCGAAGCGAGCCGCCTTTTCCTCGACAAGCCTCATCGCATTGCGCTGCAGTTCTTCATACGTGCTGAGTGCGTCATCTTCACTCAGGTAAGATCCTGCTATGATGTATCTGATGGATGCGGTACCATTCGCATCGACACTAACTTTGTTCATTAATGAAGCATCGACACCCAGACCTTTTCGATCTTGCTGACACCAGGCACCTTCCTGATAAGACGCACCTTCCAGATCAGCACCGAATACCGTAAACCATGGATTGTCTGCATCCCTGGCCACCACCTTATTATCTACCCATCTTGCCTGATCCCGTCCATCGGCGATATCAGCTTCCTCCCAGAGCCACACAGGTGTTAAATCAACTCTGCCTGTAAATCCTACATTCAGATTTTTGTCCTCACTGCCGTTATTCCCTATCGTGATGTCCACCACCAGCCCCTCTTCACCATCAGGTACCACCTGAGTTTGTGTTACTGTCAAACCAAGACCGGAGAGTTCATAGGTCAGCTGATTGCCTATCGGAAAATTGGTAAAACTGGAAGCTTTGGGCAGACACTCCGGTGTATTTTCGCCTTCCCCTATCGCAATGGTGAAACCGTCCATGAGCTTGATAGGGTGATCCCAGATACCCGCCATTTCGCCTTCCACATGCCAGCCATAGTCAGGAAAGCTCCCATCCTGAAACCCTACCGTGTAGAGCCGGTCTCCGGCCGTCACATAAGGCGAAGCGGCGTATTCGCTCTTACCAGAATAGGAGGGAAATGCGTCGAATATTGATTGGATGGAATTGGAAGACTCTTTTTGACCTTCAGAGCAGGCACTTAACAATATTAGGAATAGAGGAATGAGTTGCTTAAAATATGCGGGCATATACTATTGATTTAAGGCCAACAATATTAATGATTTATACGCAGTGCTTAGCTGAATTATACATCATCTCTTGACTGGATTTTGCTTAAATATTAAAGATGACTAATTTGTAATAAGTCCTCTAATGAAAAATATAGTTCTCATATCAACAGTCTTGCTTACTCTTTCCAGATCAGTATTTGGGCAAGAGTTTGCAGATCATGAAGAAAGGGCATTCTTTGATTCGGTTTACACGAGCATGTTGTCTTATATTGATAACCCCGCCTTTTCAGACACTTTATGTAACTCGCGCTTGCGTGTAGCTAGACAGGATTTAGCGAATGGTATTATAGCTGTCGACGAATATGTGGGTTTTTATAAAACAAAATCGAGATATCGGAAAGAGCTAGATTCTTTGATTAGAAGTTATGACATGACACCCTTCTACAGAGGTGAGAGTTGTGTCCCACCCCCTAAAGGTCAAACTGATTGGTGTTACAACTTTTTGATGGACAAGTATATAGCGAAAATCTATGGAAAAGACTTTAAAAGAAGCTTACACGAAACCGCCGACAGCTTGTTCTTAGAAAAGAATAAGACAACTACCTTTTATTATCTCGATTGTGATGAAAGACCACAACTGCTACCAGATCACTCCATATTATATGGCACATCAGAACAAATTGGAGCCTATAGTGGAGTTCTAGTTTATCTGGAGGATCAAATTACTAACCCGTATTCAGACTTAGAACCAAGTGATCATTACAAAGTTCGAGCAAACCTTATACTCGATGAGAAGGGTGATCTTGTTCGATGTGAAAGAGATTTGGAATATGTAATTTCAAGCGACCCGTCTTTAAACCAAAAATTGTTTTTATTGGCTACCCAAGAAATTGAGATGAGATACTCGAAATGGAGGCCGGGCCTTATTAATGGATTTCCTGTTAAGACTAAATATCCTTTAACTGTGTATTTTCTTGAAAATCAGGATAATTAGACCTATCTCAATTCAACAATTTTCAATTCAACATTTGGCTATATTTTGTCATAACTCGTCTTGATCCCTTTGATCAAGGAAGAGCTAAAACCCTGGTGCTCCATCTCATTGAGGCCGGCTATTGTACAGCCTTGTGGAGTAGTCACTTTATCGATTTCATGCTCGGGATGCAGCCCGTTTTCCAGGAGCAGAGAGGCGGCCCCCTTGACCGTCTGGGCAGCTATCCGCTGGGCTACTCTTGAGCTAAAGCCAATCTCGATTCCGCCTTGCGAAGCGGCCCGGATGAATCGTAGCGCATAGGCAATACCACAAGCACCCAATACCGTGGAGGCATTCATTAGCTCTTCTTCAATGATGATCGCATCACCAACTTGCTCAAATATATTCACAACCAGTTCACGATCTTCCTCATGATCATGGTTAGTGGAGATACAAGTCATGGACTCCCTGATAGCAATGGCTGTATTAGGCATAGCGCGAAAGACCGCAATATTTCTACCGACAGCCTCGATCATGTCTTTGATGAGCACGCCGGTCACTACAGAGACGAGTATGACATTTTCCGATAGGCTGGATTTGATCTCCGCGATGATGTCAAGACACTGCTTCGGCTTGATCGCCAGGATCACTATATCGGCCCCTTGTACAGCTTCCGGATTTTGATCACTTGTGTTGATGCCCATATCCTGCAAATGCTGGATGAGGTGTAGCTTCCTACGCGTTACCGTGATCAGTTCAGGCTTGATGAACTGGCTCGCTACCAAACCTTCGGCAATTGCAGCGCCGAGGTTTCCACCGCCGATGATCGTGATTTTTTTATCCATTGTCTTTATCTTGTTTCAGATATCAAATATAGATTGAAGTGGTCGGACGACTGTTATTGGTCGCTTAGTAAGAACTAAGGAAATATGCAGATATTTCGATTACTAGTCGTCCGATCACTAGTCTAAATAAGTTGAGGTAGTTGTCAAGAACCCCTTTCTATGCTTAGAAGAGCCGTACTTTATGGTTTGCTGTTGAGCGCATTGCTGGCTGGCTTGAAGTTGGTTCAATACTATTTTTTCTCTTATCGGATCGAATTGGAATTTTACATTGGGATCATTGCCGCACTTTTTTTGGTCATTGGTGTTTGGGCAGGGGCAAGATGGGTTGGTGGTGGTTCCTCTTCTGAGGCATCTCCCGATTCCATTACCATGAATCCTAATGACCTGCTGAGTGATCGTGAGATGGATGTGCTGATGGGCATAGCCAAAGGTCAGTCGAACCAGGAGATTGCCGATAGCCTCTTCGTCTCTCTAAATACAGTAAAAACGCACGTGAGCAATGTCTATATGAAGCTCAATGTCAATAGACGAACGCAGGCTTTGGCCAAAGCAAAGAAGATGAATTTGATTGCCGAAAAAGTGTAATTCATACTTTCGGGTGAGCGATTTTTCTGTTTTTACCCATTCTTTTACTCTCAAAAAAAGATGATACGAATTGCTGTAATCTATGGGCTGGCTGCAGGAGCCATTATCACTGTTATCAACTATTCCACGATTCCTATCTGGCAGGATGAAATGAACTTTGCCTTAGGGGAAATCCTCGGCTACCTGGGAATGCTGGTCTCACTGGTGACGGTTTTTGTTGGAATCAAATCTCTTCGAGATAATCAACTGGGCGGCTTCATTACTTTTAAGCAGGCCTTCCTACAAGGGCTGTACATCACACTGGTGGCGTCCTTTATCTACATTGTTGGGTGGGAGTCTTACTACACCACTTCAGATGGAGATTTTATGGAGCAATACGCTACCTATATGGTCGATGAGGCCAGAGCTGAGGGTGCAAGTGAAGCTGAAATAGAATCCAAAATCTCCGAGATGCAGGACATGCAGGAAATGTATAAAATCGCACCAATCCGCTGGGGGATGACACTGATGGAGATTTTTCCGGTAGGCCTGATTATTACACTGATTAGTGCATTTATTCTAAAGAGAAACGAAACAACCAAAAGGGCTGAGATATGAAAAGGGTAACAGGACTAGGCGGGGTATTTTTCAAGAGTAAGGATACCAAAAAGGCGCAAGAGTGGTATGCCAGGCATCTGGGAATAGAATCAGGTGACTATGGTGGGATGTTTCAATGGCGCGAGCATGGTAATCCTGAGAAGGAGGCCCATACCGTCTGGAGCATCTTCAAAGATGATACCACCTACTTTGGGCCAAGTAAGAAAGAGTACATGTTTAACTACAGAGTAGAAAATCTGGAAGAACTGCTCAAAGTGTTGAAAGACGAAGGTGTAGAGATCGTAGGTGATATGGAGGTCTACGAGTATGGTAAGTTTGGCTGGATTATGGACCCTGATGGTAATAAGATTGAACTTTGGGAGCCTATCGATGAACCGCTGAAGGGCACTGCTCCGGCGACTGATCCTTGACTCTTTTTAGGACACTGGATTAGTAGAAAATCAGCCACTAATTAATTATTTTCAAACACCTGTTCAGGAGTTAAATCACCCAAAGAGCTATGAGGCCTGAACTCATTGTACTCCTTGCGCCATGCATCAATTTTATCCTGAGCGTCTTCCAAAGATAAGAACCAATTTACATTTAAGCATTCATCTCTAAAGCTGCCATTGAAGGATTCAATAAATGGGTTATCTGTTGGTTTACCTGGTCTTGAGAAGTCCAAGGTCACCTGATGATCATAAGCCCACTTATCGAGCGCCTTAGATATAAATTCGCTACCATTATCTACTTGGATCCGACCGGGCGTCACTCCATATGTTTCTTTTAGACGCTCCATTATATGTACCACATCTTCTCCCTTGATGGATTGGCCAGCATGTATTGCCAGACATTTTCGACTATAATTATCTACTACAGTTAAAGCCCTGAATCTGCGCCCATCAAACAATTGATCTGCAACAAAATCCATACTCCAAGACTGATGAGTAGTAGAAAGCTCTACACGATCCAGTCTGTGTGACCCACTTCTATTCCGCCGCGGACGCTTACTCCGCAAATTCAACCCTTCGAGCTTATAGAGCCTGTAAACGCGATTTCTACTGTCTTTCCAACCTTCTCTTTTCAATAGGATATAAACCCTATTCAAACCATATCTAACCCTTGTCATAGCAATCTCTCGCATGCGCTGACGGATGGCCTGCTCATCCCTGGCTTGAGATTGGTAGTAGTACATAGAACGATGAAGCATAACCAGTAAACATGCTCTTTTAATAGAAATCCTATAATCATCTATTAGAATGTGGACTAGTTCTTTGCTCTTGGCAGGCTTTAAAGCTTTTTTTTGATTACATCCTGTAACATCTGCTTATCGAGGCTCAAATCTGCTACTAGCTTCTTCAACTGAGCATTCTCCTCTTTCAATTGGCGAAGCTCTCTCAGTTCACTTAACCCTAAACCGCCATACTTCTTCTTCCAGTTGTAGAAGGTAGCTTCGCTGACACCAATCTTACGGCACACTTCATCCACTCGTGTACCCGTTTCAACCTGTTTGATTGCAAATACAATCTGACTCTCTGTAAACTTTGACTTTTTCATCGGTTATTATTCGTTTAACGTTACGATTTAAAAGCCGATTCTCTCTAATTATAAGTGTCCTGTTTTTTGGTAAAAGGTCACTACTTCCTGATTTATTCACTGTTAATACTGCAAGAGTGAGGAGTTATTTATTATTTCTTATGATAGATAATTGAGTTATTCGTATTTTCCGACCTAAACTAAAAATCGTTATGCCCAGTTCTAAGAATACACTGATTCTCCTGCTAAGCTTTTTTATTATCCTGTTTTACGGCTGTGAAGATGAGAACCATCAACCAACGGGTGAATTGAGGCTGATTGTTGATAGGGATGGAATTAGCAATGGAAGACTTCTAAATGAAACTCCTGATAAAGTTATAATAAGTATAGAAAATAGCCTTGGTGAGGAGGTTAAGAGTGAAGTAGAAATTGGGCTAACAGTATCAAATGATCGCTTTATTTTAGATCCTATTGTTTTGCCAATTGGAGATTACAAGATTACCAAGTTTTTGGTATTGGGTGAAAACACAGAGGTTATTTATGCTGTGCCTTCAGCAACTGGAATACTTTCGAACCTTGTTGAATTCTCCTTGCCGATAGATTTCACGATAGGGGCTAATGACATTAGTACATTCGAAGTTGAAGTTATTGATACTAGCGATGTTTCTATTGAAGATTTAGGTTATGCTTCAATATCATTTACAATAGCTCCTACCATAGATATACTTATAAGCTTGTTTAGAATAAGTGATTCAAATACAAGTTTCCAGTTTGTTAGCGGTCAACTGGAGTATCATGGTGATGGTGAATTAATTGCTAGCTATGATTTAGCGGAGGAAATAAATCAGATAAGGATAAGGACTGATTATGAGAAAATTGATTTGGTCTTTAGGTCTATTGGTTTAGAAACTGTGAGCTTAACATTTACTAGGCAAGAAATTGCTTCTTTTAAAACTGAGCCGTTGGAGGTGTTTTTTGAACTCGGCGATAGTGACGACATAAACCTCAATGAAGGTCTGTTTGCATACTATCCTTTCAATGGGAATGCCAATAATGCTAGCGGTAGCGACCATAATGGTGAAGTTGTTGGGCCAGTTCTATCTGCCGATAGGTTCGGCAATCCTAGTTCGGCTTACTCTTTTGACGGTGTGGATGATTATATTGATTTAGGAAATAGTGAGGACTTTATTTTGGGTAATTATGAGTCGTACTCGATTTCTGCTTGGGTGAGTGCTGTTGAGAAGCCTATTGGCGCGGTTGGTGCAATTGTTACTAAGTATATATCAGCATCTGATAACAGATATTTTGCATTGGCTACTGCTGAGCAGCAAATCATTTACGGCATTTGGGATAATCTGCATACCGAACCAGAACAAGGACACTTGGTAACCACTTCCTTGCAATATGATCAATGGCAGCATGTGGTTGCTATCCAATCTGCTAGTACCGTGAAACTATTTGTGAATGGCAATTTGGTAAGCGAAAATACCAGTACTATTGAAATGAGAAACTTGTCAACTACCGCAAACACAATTATTGGAGCTTATCATTTCAGCAACGTACTGTATGATGGTAATTTTGAAGGTACAATTGATGAAGTTAGGTTTTATGACAGAGCACTTTCTGTTGACGAGATCAATGCCCTTGGTGAATTATAGCTTAGATGATTCTGTACACATGGCTTCACCTAGAACCTGATTTACGATTGATCTTACGTTGATCAATCTTTCCATGATTTATCTACATTTGCCTGACAATTAAACGTAACGATTTCATGGGAAAAGTATTGATCATAGGTGCAGGTGGAGTAGCCAGAGTTACTGCTTTCAAGTGCGCCCAACTACCGGAAGTTTTTAGTGAATTTATGATGGCAAGTCGCACCAAGTCCAAGTGCGATGTGATCGCTGCTGACATCAAAGCGAAATACGGTCGTCATATGGACACGGCTGCTATCGATGCGGAGAATGTACCGGCGCTTACCGAGCTGATCAATAGCTACAAACCCGATCTAGTGGTCAATTTGGCCCTGCCTTATCAAGACCTCCCGATCATGGATGCTTGTCTTGCGACTAAGACCAACTACCTCGATACCGCCAACTACGAACCCAAAGATGAAGCGAAGTTCGAATACAGCTGGCAGTGGGCTTATCAGCAAAAGTTCAAAGATGCAGGTATCCTCGCGGTACTCGGTTGTGGCTTTGACCCTGGCGTGACTGGCGTGTACACCGCATATGCTGCCAAGCATCATTTTGATGAGATGCACTACCTCGATATAGTGGATTGCAATGCTGGTGATCACGGAAAAGCATTCGCCACCAATTTCAACCCTGAGATCAATATCCGTGAGGTAACCCAAAAGGGGAAATATTGGGAAGATGGTGAATGGAAGTATACCGAGCCCCATGAGATCAAGAAAATGCTCGATTACCCAAATGTTGGTGAACGCCCTTCATACCTCATCTATCATGAGGAACTGGAGTCATTGGTTAAGAACTATCCAAGTCTAAAGAGAGCTCGTTTTTGGATGACTTTTGGAGACGAATACCTGACCCACCTACGCGTAATCCAGAATATTGGCATGGCCTCTATCAAGCCCATCAACTATGAAGGCAAAGAGATCGTACCGCTTCAATTCCTGAAGGCGGTGCTACCAGATCCCGGTGAACTGGGTGAGAACTATGAAGGTGAGACCTCTATTGGTTGTCGCATCCGTGGTGTGAAGGATGGCTCTGAACGCACCTACTATGTGTACAACAACTGTCAGCACAAGGCCGCCTATCTCGAGACTGGCGCACAGGGCGTATCGTACACTACAGGCGTACCCGCAATGATCGGAGCGATGATGGTTCTCAAAGGTGAATGGTCGGGTACAGGCGTTAAGAATGTCGAAGAGTTTAATCCTGATCCGTTCATGGCAATGCTCAACGAGCACGGCCTGGCGTGGCATGAACTGCATGATGTAGACCTTGAGATGGACTGATTTAGATGATAGATTAGAGTTGAGAACTGTTAGTTTTCCACTTTCACCTTTAAACTATCAACTATGAGTGTTGATTTCTCCAAAATACCGTCTGCTTGTTACGTACTCGAAGAGGCCAAGCTTCGCAAGAATCTTGAACTGATGCACCATGTGCAGGATGCCGCAGGCGTGGATATCATTCTGGCTTTCAAGGGGTTTTCGATGTGGGGCGCTTTCCCTTTGGTAAAGCAGTACCTCAAAGGTGCGACAGCTAGTTCGCTACATGAAGCCAGGCTATGCCGCGAAGAGATGGGCACCCATGCGCATACCTATTGCGTGGCTTATCAGGAAAAGGAAATTAAAGAAATAGCGACACTGAGCAGCCACCTGACATTCAATTCTCTGACTCAACTTGAGCAGTTTGCTGATATGGTTGAGCGGTACAACCCTCAGATTTCCCTGGGCATCCGCGTGAACCCCGAGTGGTCTGATGTCAACACTGATCTTTATAACCCTTCATCCCCCACGAGTCGCCTGGGTATGACGGCTGACCATTTTGGCGATCACCTACCGGAAAATGTAAGTGGCCTGCATTTTCACGTACTGTGTGAGTCGACTTCATTCGCGTTAGAGAAGGTGCTGGAGGCACTAGGCGCGAAGTTTGCCCCACAGCTTCGTGAGGTGAGTTGGGTCAATATGGGTGGTGGTCACCTCATGACAAGAGAAGGCTATGATGTCGATCATTTAATTAGGATTCTGAAAGAATTCAAGGCCAAATGGGATGTAGAGGTAATACTAGAGCCCGGTAGTGCGGTGGCCTGGCAGACTGGTGACCTGGTTACTACCGTACTTGATATTGTTGAGAATGGTGGTGTGCAGACTGCCATCATCGACGCATCATTTACCTGCCACATGCCGGACTGTCTGGAGATGCCTTACAAGCCAAAAATCACAGGTGCACATTCAGAAGCCATTTCTGGTAAGCCAGCCTATAGAATCGGTGGCCTCAGCTGCCTGGCTGGCGACTTCATGGAGGCCTACTCTTTTGATCACCCGCTTTCAATTGGCGATCAACTTATCTTCGAAGACATGATCCACTACACCATGGTGAAGACCAGCACTTTCAATGGTGTTCCTCATCCATCGATTGGTATATGGCAGAAGGACGGTTCCTTCAATCTTCTACGCGAATTCGGGTATGAAGACTACAAGAATAAACTCTCATAGATCAGTAAGCTCAGCTTGATCCCAAGCTGCGTATAATTATCTGTTCGGTAGATTTCTGATCGTGATCTTGCCTATTTTAGTGATAACCAAAACCAGATCGATATGAAGAAATTTACCAGTTCGCTAGTGCTCATTCTCATGGTGTTTGCCGTCCAGGCGCAAGAGGATGATGTGAAGGTCGAAGTTCAAAAAGCTTATAAGAGTGAAATCGCCAAATTGATGAAGAACAAAAACCTCAACAAGGCCATGGATCTGATCAAAGCGCAGGATGATCAAACCATAGCAGACCTGATCACATTGACCGAGATTGAAGCCCCGCCATTCAAGGAAGATAATCGTGGGCTGAAGTTCAAAGAAATGCTTGAAGCGAATGGTGCAGACTCGGTTTGGATAGATGATGAGGGCAATGTGATAGGTCTGAGAAAGGGCATAAAAAGGGAAAAGGTAGTGGCCCTGGATGCTCACCTGGATACTGTATTCCCGGAAGGAACCGACGTTAAAGTAAGAAATACTGGTGATACCCTCCGGGCACCTGGTATTGCAGATGATACGCGTGGCTTAGCTGGTGTCCTTGCGGTGCTCAGAGCGATGGAAGACCTGAGTATTGAGACTGAGCATGATGTGCTTTTTATTGGTTCTGTTGGTGAGGAAGGCCCTGGTGACTTAAGAGGTGTTAAGTATTTGTTTAGTGAAAATGGCCCCCGAATTGACAGCTGGATTGCCATCGATGGCGTGAACATCTCAACGATTAATACCATGGGGCTTGGCTCCATAAGGTACCGGGTGAAGTTCCTCGGCCCTGGCGGGCACTCATGGGGAGCATTTGGCCTTGCCAATACGCATCATGCCCTGGGCAGTGCGATTCATTACTTCGTCAAGGCCGCTGACGAATACACGAAAGATGGCCCTAAGACAAGTTATAATGTAGGTATTATTGGTGGGGGTACTTCGGTCAACTCCATTCCTTTCCAGTCATTTATGGATATAGACATGCGCTCTATCAAGCCTGAGCGATTAGCAGATATGGACCGCATCTTAAAAGAGTCGGTGCAGAAAGCAATCGATGAGCAGAACGCCATCAAGAGAAGAGGCAGGCCCATGACCGCTGAGTTTGAGATGATAGGCAACCGACCTTCAGGTGAGGGAGATCCTAATTTACCTTTGATCCAACGAGCGTTGGCATCTGCCGAGGCGCTTGGGGGGCAGCCATCGCTTACACGCGGATCTACTAACTCCAATATTCCGATCTCTAAAGGCATTCCGGCCATTACTATTGGCAGTGGAGGCAAGGCTTTTGGAGCTCACTCCCTGGCAGAATGGTATTACAATGATGAAGGTTGGAAAGGCACCCAACTGGCGTTACTCATCCTACTATCGGAAAGCGGATTGGCGAAATAGAAACCGAGAATCATATCAAGTAATTTCTGTTACCAAGTAGCTTGTCGGGGCTATGCAATAAGCCATTTGAGCTAACGCACCACAAAATAATCTTCTTCGTGAAAGGCAACACCCACCTAACCGCCCTCAAGGGCGGAATTTATCCCCTTGAGGGGATTATAGGGGTGTATTTGAGATGTCAAACAAAACAAAATTCTGTGATTCCTTTGGAGGTTGGACTTATTGCACAGCCCCACCAAAAGAGATGCTGAAATAAACTCAGCATGATACTTCGTTGATACTTTTGAGACAACCTCTTGCGCTTTTACAAAGCAGCTTGCCAATTGAAGAATCGTAAATCGTCATTGCTTTTTTTCCAGTCGGTGGCATAATTACCTATCTGGCAAGCTTCTAAGCACGGTCTTACCTATTTTAGCATCAATCTAAACCAAACCGATATGAAGAAAATTACCAGTTCGATAATGCTCGTTCTCTTGGTGTTTGCCGCCCAGGCGCAGGATGATGATGTGAACGTTGAAATTCAGAAAACCTATAAGAGTGAAATCGCCAAGCTGATGAAGAATAAAAATGTCATCAAGGCGATGGATCTGATCAAAGAGCAGGAAGATAAGACCATGGCTGATTTGATCACGCTCACTGAAATTGAAGCCCCGCCCTTTAAAGAAGACAATCGTGCGCTTAAGTTCAAAGAAATGCTGGAAGAAGCCGGTGCTGATTCTGTGTGGATTGATGAGGAGGGCAATGCCATTGGCCTAAGGAAAGGAACCAAACGTAAAAAGGTAGTAGCACTGGATGCACACCTTGACACGGTATTCCCAGAAGGGACGGATGTCAAAGTAAGAAATACAGGTGATACCCTCAGAGCGCCTGGTATTGGTGATGATACGCGCGGATTAGCGATGGTTATCGCCGTGCTGCGTGCTATGGAAGACCTCAATATTGAGACTGAGCATGATGTGCTCTTTATTGGTACGGTTGGCGAAGAAGGCCCTGGTGACCTGAGAGGGGTGAAGTATCTGTTTGGTGAAAATGGCCCCAGAATCGACAGCTGGATTTCCATCGACGGAGGTGATATAGGGCGTGTCAATACAATGGGTCTGGGCTCTATCAGATATCGTGTGAAGTTCCTCGGCCCTGGTGGACATTCGTGGGGTGCCTTCGGCTTGGTCAACACGCACCACGCTCTGGGAAGCGCTATTCACTACTTTGTACAGGCCGCTGACGAATACACAAAAGAAGGCCCCAAGACCAGCTACAATGTGGGTATTATCGGAGGAGGCACTTCTGTCAATTCTATCCCTTTTGCCTCATTCATGGATATAGACATGCGCTCGATCAAGCCTGAGCGCCTTGATGATATGGATAAGATTCTCAGAGAGGCAGTCGGGAAAGCCATCGATGAGCAAAACGCTATCAAGCGCCGTGGCAGACCCATGAGTGCAGAGTTTGAAATGATCGGTAATCGTCCATCTGGTGAGGGGGACCCCAACTCACCTTTGGTACAGCGCGCACTTGCCGCTACTGAGGCTTTCGGAGCGGAACCACGCATCACCAGAGGATCTACAAACTCCAATATTCCGATCTCATTGGGTATACCGGCTGTGACCATTGGTCGTGGAGGTAAGGCCTTTGGGGGTCACTCCCTAGCGGAATGGTTCTACAACGATGAAGGCTGGAAGGCTGTGCAGTTGGCGATGCTCATACTTGTCTCGGAAAGCGGACTAGCCAAGTAAATGAATAAAAACAAACTACTGGAAAAAGTATACCCCGAACATGAAATCCCCTTCATATTGGAGGGGATTTCTGCTTTGATAGCCAAGTACAAGCCCTTGATTGATCAGCGTAAAAAGCACCTATCGGAAAAAGATGTGATGCTGATTACCTATGGGGATCAGGTGCAGTCTCAAAGCGAAACGCCACTGGCCACATTAAAGTCCTTCCTGGATGCTCGACTTTCGGATGTGATCAATTCAGTACATGTGTTACCCTTTTATCCATACACCTCGGATGATGGGTTTTCCGTGATTGATTACAAAGAAGTGAATACTGACTTAGGCGACTGGAAGGACATAGAAGCACTTTCTAGTGATTACGAAGTGATGTTTGATGCGGTGATCAACCATATCTCAAGTCAGAGTCCGTGGTTGCTAGGTTACCTCGACGATGATCCGGACTATAAAGATTTCTTCATCGACCTCCCTCCCAATACCGATCTTTCACAAGTGACCCGCCCAAGGGTTTCTGCATTGTTGACCAGATTTGAAGGCAAAGGTGGTTGTGAGCGTCATCTTTGGTCGACCTTCAGTGCTGATCAGATCGACATCAACTACGAGAACCCCAAAGTTTTATTGGCGGTACTAGACGTATTGCTCTATTACACATCGAAGGGCGCAAGACTTATCCGCCTGGATGCTATCGGTTTCATGTGGAAGAAGCTGGGCACTACCTGCATTCATCTACAGGAGACTCACCGACTGATACAGCTGATGAGACAGGTGCTGGAGGAGTCTGGCACAGATGCGCTGTTAGTCACTGAGACCAATGTGCCTCATCTCGAGAACATCAGCTACTTTGGTGACGGTCACAATGAGGCTCATATGGTGTACAACTTCACCTTACCGCCGCTTTTGGCCTACAGCATTCTGAAGCAGGATGTCTCTGTTTTGGTCGAATGGGCTGCTTCACTCACATTGCCGTCCGATGAAGTGTGCTTCTTCAATTTTCTGGCAAGTCATGATGGCGTAGGCGTACGTCCGCTTACGGGTATCCTACCGGAAAAAGAAGTGCAGTTCCTGGCTGACAAGGCAGTCGAGCACGGCGGACGCGTATCTTACAAAGCGAATCCCGACGGTAGTCAATCTCCTTACGAGCTGAATTGTGTCTATTTCAACTTGTTGTCTGGAGAGGATGAGCCTTTGGATCAAAGGATCAACAAAATGCTCTTAGCCCATGCCATCTTATTGACAATGCCTGGTGTGCCCGGTATTTATTTTCACTCGTTGATGGGTAGCCAAAATGATCAGGAAGGAGTAAGGCGTTCCAGCCAAAATCGCTCGATCAACCGAGAGAAGCTAAATTTGGCAGCACTCACTACCGAATTGGATGATACCTCATCTTTGAGGTACCATATATTCAATCGACTGAAGAGCCTTATCCAGTTGCGAATCGATGAACCTTGTTTTGACCCCAGAGCGAGTTTCAGCATTGAGCGGATAGGCGAGGGTGCATTCATTATTAAGCGAAGTTGGCAAGGAAGAGAACTGATTGGAGTCTTCAATCTTTCCGGCGAGGTGATTCCTTTACCTGAGGACTTTTCAGACGCAGCAAAGTACATAACTGGGCCAGTGGAGACTGACCTAAATCCCTTTGGCTTTGCCTGGATGGTGTCACGAGTGAATTCTTAAGTTATTAGGATGATAGGCCTAGGATTCTAGACCTATCAACTTGTTGGCCAGGTTAGGCTTTACTTGTACTTATATTGTACCAGTTCACATTTCGTGTAAAGTACATTGTCGAAGCAAGGATAATAGAAAGCCCCAAGCTACCCATCAGCAATGCATAGTCAGCAAGTTGAAGTGTGACAAAGAGAAATCCGTAAATTCCCACCAAAGAAGACATGAGTAGTAGAGAAAATTTCTTTTCGTGAAAGATACTTATAGAATAAAACGTGATCATGGACGTAACGCCTAAAGTAGATATCCCAAAAGCCAAATCGAAATTGGAGTGCTCAGTGATGGAAACAAGAAGAGTATAAAATAGACAGAGCGCCAAGCCTACCAGAGCATATTGCAAAGGGTGTATTCTGAGTTTACCAAGGACCTCTACCAAGAAGAATATTAAAAACGTCAAAGCAATTGTCATGACAGCATATTTTGCAGATCTCATTGATTTCTGATAATCTCCAAGAGGTACTGCAAGATCTACTCCAAAGGCAGCTGAGTTTATTTGATCAATATGATCATTACCCATCCAGGATTGAGGAAAGTTTCTATTAAGCTCGAGGATGTTCCATTGAGCAATAAAACCGTTATCATTAACCTCCCTTGAGTCGGGCAGGAAGGTGCCATTGAAGCTTGGAGAAGTCCATGAAGAAGTAATATCAACACTTGTTTTACTACCAAGTGGTACGAAAGATATATCCTTACTACCTTGTAAATCAAGAGCGAACTCAAAGTCTAAAGGTAGGTCGCTCGAAGTTCTTAAATCTGGTATTTTTACGGTAATACCCGAATAGACAAGTCTTGGTATTTTGGATCCTGGCTCAACTTTTAATCTCCGCTTACCCCACATCATTTCAACTTGGTTTTTAACTCCTCTGAGGTCGGAAAGACCGATTGTCAAGAAGGCGTTTTCGTACCTAATTTCTTTAAGGTTTGACCTGTCCAAGTTATTTCCAATCGAGAACGTCCCTGACACGGTCAAATCCGAAGTATAAACGACAACCTCATATATACCTCTTCTAAGCTCTTTTGGCTCAATACTCCCAGTTATACTGAGCTGTTCTGGAAGTATATTCCAATACTCTGTTGTGGTGACCGTTTTCTCGTCTTTCTGATATTCATAGATTATCGGTATTGTAAGTATTGGACCCTTTATTTGCTGGCTATTGGCCCATTTTGAACTCACCTCATTTATGGTTTGATTATGAAGTTCTTGCCTGTCGTGGATGATAGTCTCAATCATTGATGCCGGAATCAACAACAATAGCATGAGTACTGTAATAGTGATCACCTTTAGCGTGACGGAGTTCTTCATCCAACTGTTTTCTTTTTCGGTTTGTTGTAATTTCTCATTCATGATTAGTAGAGTAAAAGTACTTTGAACTGCAAAGTAAATGGATAAATTTTTTTACTTTAATAGTTTTTCAATTGCTTCGATGTGCTTTTGGAATGCTTTCTGTCCCGCGGAAGTAATAGAGTATTTCGTATTAGGCTTCCGTCCAAGAAACTCTTTTCTGAAACTGATGTAATTCTTTTGTTCTAATGATTTAAGGTGACTGGCTAGGTTGCCATCCGTTACGCCTAGAATGTCTTTTAAGTTATTGAAGTCCACATATTCGTTCACCATTAAGGCAGACATGACACCAAGTCGTACCTTATTTTCAAAGGCTTTGTCCAAGTCTTTTAGGATATCTTTCACGAATTGTACCGGTAGTGCATTATCAGGCCGTATACTATATGGAATAGCCCAAACCCAATTGCCCAAAAAAGCAGGCCATACCCAATGAAATATGTTGCTAGTAAGCCTAAGCCGATCTGAATTATCCCAAGACTTTTTACTTCTCCAAAAGTATAGTGACTGGCATTAACAAGAGCTAGTCCATAAAATATGAGTGTTAAGGGAGCAATGATACCAAACTGACCATTAAGCAGAAGTAACAAACACAATAGGCCACCAGCGACGAGTGGAATAGACAAATTCAATAGAAGATTTCTAACCTGCCGATCCCAGATGGATTTATTGCTTTTTTTCGATTGCCTTACTGTGAAGTATACTCCGGCCAGTAAGGAACATATTAAGGTGATAGCTGCTATAAGTAGTAGTTCAACGATAGTAGGCGATGTTAAGATAATAGTTCTGTATCCTATATTATCCTGATACATATACACCCTTTGGTATGCGGTAAAGGCGCCTAGCAACGCAAAAACGCCCGCAGATATGCCAGCAAGGCCACTAAGGGAGATAAACCTTGATGACCGGTTCATAATTGCCTTAATGTCCTGTATATCGGAAAGATATTTTTCTTTATCCATTGAAAGTACTTTGAATTACAAAGTAAATGATTTTAAAACACAAACGGAATAGTGTAAACAAGGTTTTACTGAGTCAACTATTTTATTCGAATAAGTACTTGCGCCTCAATAGCTTTGGAAATCCAGCGGTAAATGACTGCTTCTCTCTACCGAGGTAGGTGATGGGCATGGTGCCAAGATGGTACCGAAAGTCACTAAAGTTCCAGACACTCCGTTGGGATACCAACAGATGGCGACCATCCCGTAGATAGAAAATGATGACATTGAAGTTGAGGCTCTGGGAGGTGCTGAAGCCTTTGAAGTCTGACCAGAAGTAGGTCTTCTTGTGAAATAATAGCGGGTACTCGAAGCTGATCACCTCTTGATTATAGAAAATACCAAAAGTGCTGCTTACAGCGCTGCGAAGTAAGAAAAAGGCAACAATGAATATGACGGCCAGCGCGCCTATGATCAACAAACTACCTGCTTCGGTCCATTCGTCAAAGAATCGGACATTGAAAGAAATAGTGTAGTAGGCCAACATCATCAGGCCATTGATAAAGGTAAACTTGAAAGTCAGCCACGGCAGATGTACACGGGTTGAGAACTGGTTAAACTTCATTCCTGACTACTGAAAAAATATGCTCCCGCATCATTTTCATTTTTACCTGATTTCAGTCTCTGGGGCCAATTCTCCCCTGAGAAAGAGATTGTATTCATCACAAGTAAGAAATCCGTCTCCACCGGAGAACGGGCACGTTTGATAGATGGGTTCGAATTTGCCTTCTTTGATTAGCACCCCACTGCCATTGCAGACGGGGCAAAGCATTCTTCCGGTAGGGCACTCGATCCGGGTGTCTCTTGATAGCTCAGCCACTACTTCTGCTACGTCTTCACTGCGCTGCGTCGCAAACTTTGAGTTGGCCACCTCTAGCAGTTGGATAGATTCGTCAAAGTATTGCCCTTTGGTTCCTTTTAGTTCGATGTATTTGTTGAGCCAGTTGATGGCCTGCTTGTTCTTCTCCATGTAGAAGCTGTTTCTACCGAAGTAGAAGGCCAATTCTGCTGGTAGCACTTTTAAGTTTTTCAGTACAATATGGAATACTGAGTCCGCCTTATTGTGATCACCTGAGTACATCATTTCAGCCGCCTTGTCCATCATACCGAGGTATTCGCCATCTGTAGGTCGCTGGGCTTGTGCGCTGAACGCTGCAATTATGATAAAAGAGATAAGAAATGATTTCATGCTATTGTGTCCATGACTACAATTCAAGAGTAATGCGAAGTTAGTGGATTTAGATGCCCTAGGCTTAACGAATTCTTTATCTATTTGATGTGACCATTCGCTAGTTTTACAAGAAAAAGAACTGTTATGAACAAATTTCAATTTATCCTCTCTATTCTCTTCGTTTCCTTATTTGCAGTCTCATGTGGTGATGACGATGATGAATCTCCCGCTCCCGTCTCGGATATTGTAGGTACTTGGGATCTCAATTCGGTTGACTTTGCTGTTGAAGTTAATGGCGTTGACTTTATCGACTACTTTATTGATTTGTTTGACTTGACAGAGATCGAGGCGGCTGAAGCAGAGGAGTTGGTGTTGGAAGAAGCTGACGTTTTTGAGACTAATGCAGTATTTACTTTCAATGCTGATGGTACCTTGATAATCTCTGAGCCCGGATCTCTGGATGAAGGGGGTACGTATTCACTGAACAGTGATGAAAGTGAAATAACGATAACAAATGATGGAGAGAGCCTGACAGCAGATGTTGTCACTTTGAATAACAGTCAACTCGTACTCTCAATACAGCAGGACGATAGTAGTGAGGGCGATATTGATGGTGATGGTTCCATTGATCTGATAAGCGTAATTATCGACTTGGGCTTTTCAAGAATACAGTAAGTCTCCAGCTGATTGCTTGGCAGGGTTTATGGAATATCCTCACACTAGTTCAATAAGCCTTGAAGGTTTCTTGAACTAGTGCAAAGAGATATCACTGGGATATTGGCTTAGACTAAGGTGTGCCTACCAGGCTCCCAAAGAACAACGCATTCAAAAACAGCTTATTCGTACCGTACCAGTAGCCTCTGAAGTTGGAGTTGTCAGTCATCAGCACCGCTCTTCCGCGACCTACTTTGGATACTACGATAGGTGCAGATTGCCTGATATAGTCGAGATTCTCCGGCTTAAGGTAACCACTCATCCAGGGGTTGCCGGTGTACTTCGCGACAGTGCTAAACCCGTTCTTACTTGGCTTAAGGAAGATATTACTATTGCGATAGACCGGAAGCTGACGTTTGCTGTAGCCAAATCCTATGGGATGGGTGATGTCCAGATCCACTTCGTAAATAGATCCACCGATGACTTTCGATCCACGGTAGTCTCTTGCCGTGACATAGTCCATCCTTTGGTCATCAGTGTCCTCCACTTTGATCAGCTCCTCCTTGACCAGCTCGTTGCTGATCGCCCAACTCACTGCGGATTTTTGTGCGATTAAGGTATTTCCGGCAGATAGCCAGTTCTTGACATCTGCTACAAATTTTTCCGATAGGTCGCTGTAGTTACCATTGACCATTACGAGGGTATTGTAATCGTGCAGATTGACCCTGCCCAGATCGATCTTATCTACCTTGGTGATCGGCATACCGACACGCGAGTCGAGCAAATGCCAAATCTCTCCGGCCTCATAGAGGTAAACGCCTTCACCCACGATCATTAACGCCTTGGGCTGTTCGATCACCTTGAAATTGCTTGATCCCAGATCGATCCCATTGATACTGTAGCCTGTATTGACAGGTGTCGCTTCAATTCCGGCCTTGGCCACCGCAGCACTCACCAGTTCATATACTTCATCAGCCGTTTTGTATTGGTCAACCACGGGTATCATTAAGCTTCCGTACCCGAATGATTTACTAACGGAGGATGTCTTGACAGTGAAGGGCTTAAAAGCCGTATGCACGAAAATGTCATTCTCTAATAAATAACTCAAGGCCATTGGAGCATTGTACTCTCTCCAGTCGATAATGTACGCGTACTCTGCCATCGCTGGCTTAGCAGCAGTTCGGGAGATATCTGTAACCTCATCTCCGAGCGAGAATTTGGTAGTTCTTAACCCCTCGTTAGGTAGCCCAAACGCTGAGGCAACTGTCCAGGTACTCGCGTCATAGAAAACCGAATCATGGAAGGTCTTCACATGCTCGAAGACTGACTTGACCATAAGGTATTGACGCTGGTTCGTAGGTACCATGTAGGACATCCCCTTCTTAAATGAGTCGCCTCCAGCGGATTGATCGGCAGGGTTCTCGTATACTTTGATTTTGTGCTGCAACAACAGATTCACGAAAGCCTCATTCCGGGTACGATCATACTCATCGCCGAAAATCCAAACCTTGACAGGATCCTTGGCAGCTTCGTTCAGCGCATACTGGAAGAAATCCCTCTGGTGGTTTTGGAAGAGTACTTTATTGGCTACTGTGCCTTTTACGGTAGCGATTGAAGTAGCTACGTGATTGCGAATGGTAAATGGAAAGCTCACCTGCTTCGTTGAACTTTGCTGTAGATGACCTCTCGAGCTGGCCTGCTCAAATACCAGACCAAGGCCACCGTGGATGTCCTGATAAGTAGAGCCATAGCCCGGGTAAGAGTTGTCATACTGCTCCTTGGTGAAGTACAGAGATCCAAGGTTGTCCAGGGCGTTGGCAAAGAAGGGAGCAAGGGCATTATTCAGTCCATCGTAGTTGGTTCTCGGCACAATAGGGTTTTCCGAACCGAAAGGCTTAGTAGGCTCAAAAAAGTAAGTGCTCGAGGTGCCCATCTCATGATAGTCCGTACCTAGATTGGGTAACCATTTGTGGTAAAAGTTGATACGTGCCTGGCTCTCGACATGTGCCAATGGCAGCCAGTCACGGTTGAGGTCAAACCAGTAGTGATTGACACGACCGCTTGGCCACACCTCGTTGTGCTCCCGGTCGTTTGGGTCTGCGACTTCAGGATTGCCCTGGTGCATATTGGCCCAGTTGGTATGCCGATCACGACCGTCGGGATTCAGCACTGGCTCAATGTGGATGATGGCCTTGTCTAAATAATCCGCTACTTCCTGGCTTTTTGATGCTAGTAAGTAGTAGGCCATCAGCATAGAAGCTTCGCTACTGGAGGGCTCATTGCCGTGCACATTGTACCCCAGCACTATGACGAGTGGCGTCTCATCGAGACTGGGCATAGTAGCACTTGGATCGGCTATCGCCAAATGCTTTTGGAGTAGGTCTTCAAGATTAGCGTGATTATCCGTGCTCGTCACCGTCAATATAATCTGAGGACGATGCTCATACGTCATGCCAATCGTCTGAATGGTCGCCTTATCTGATACTTCAGCAAGCTTTTCATAGTAGGCGACTATACGATCATGACGCGTATGGAATTCTCCGACGGGGTAGCCCAAAAACTCTTCAGGGCTGGGGATGCTGCTATCGAAATCGCCAGCGTCCGGGAAGAAATAGTCGTTTTGCGCACTCACTGTCAATGAGAATAGCAATAGGAAGAAGGCTGTGCTGAGGTTTTTCATCATTATGCTTATTTTACCTTGAAATTAGGAAGAACCCACCAAAAAGCTGGGATGAACTCCACCAGCGGCGAGCATGTACGCAGTAATAGACGTAGAAACGACAGGAGGTAATGCGCAATTTGGGAAAATCACAGAGATAGCCATCTATGTCCATGATGGACTGCAGGTGGTGGATGAATTTGTGTCGCTGATCAACCCGGAGTGCGCCATTCCGCCCTTCATTACTCAGCTAACCGGCATCAGCAATGAAATGGTGGAGGATGCACCAAAATTCTACGAAGTAGCCAAACGCATTGTTGAGATTACTGAGGATACGGTATTTGTAGCGCACAATGCCGGCTTTGACTACAACTTCATCAAGTGGGAATTCAAGAGATTGGGGTATCACTTCGAGCGTAATACCCTCTGCACGGTCAAGCTGAGTCGCAAGCTGATACCTGGACGACCTTCTTATAGTCTTGGCAAGCTTTGCGGACAGTTTGGAATCGAGATCAATGGTCGCCACAGAGCGGGAAGTGATGCATTCGCGACAGTCAAGCTGTTAGAACTGCTAATGCAGAATGCCAGCGCTGGGGAGTTTGAGAAGCTGGTGAAGCGTGATGTACTCCCTAATAGACTCAATGATCATCTCGGAAAAGAGGTCATTCAAAACTTACCGGAAAGCATCGGAGTGTACTACTTTTTTGATGAAAAGGGTGATCCGCTATATGTGGGTAAGAGCAGAAATATCCGCACCCGGGTGACCAAGCATTTGACAAATGCCAACACCAAGCGCGCACAGGATATGCAACAGCGCGTTGCGGACGTGCAATATGAGCTGACTGGTAGTGAACTACTGGCCCTTCTTCTGGAGTCAGAGGAGATCAAGAAGCTCCAGCCTTTCTACAATCAAAAGCAGCGGAGAGATTCCTACCGATATGGCATTTTTGCGGATTTGCGCTTAGATGGCTTTATCCACTTCAGCTATGGTAAGAAAAAGGGGCTAGAGCCAGTAGTGGTCTGCAGCTCTGAGGAAGAAGCCAGGAAACTAATGTACGAGACTACCAAAGTATATGGTCTTTGCTTGCAGAAAAGCGGGCTTGAGGTAGCTCCTTCTGAGCCTAAAGCCTGCTTTCATCATAGCATCAAGTTTTGCCAGGGGTCGTGCATTGGAGAAGAGAGCGTGGATGAATACAACGATCGGGCGGCCGCTGCGATGAAGACCTTTCAGTTTGATCATCCTGACTTTCTGATTATCGATCAGGGGAGGAGCGAGGAGGAAGTCTCTGTGGTGAAGATCGAGGAGGGCAGATATCGGGGATTTGGTTACGCAGATAGCATAGTGGGCGATCATAGTGTCGAAGCGCTTAAGGACTGTACATCATACGCGCAGGACAATCGTGAGGTAGCCCGTATCATTCAAGGCTACCTAAAGAAGAGTAAGACGGCAAAAGTGGTTAGGTACTAGTTTAAGATGGTATAAGCCAATAGCCCAATTATTGCTGCTGTAGCCACTGTGAGATAAATGATCAGGACACTTCCAACTTTTTCGACTATTGATAGTCTTTTTTCCGCGATCTCATTGGCATGGATCAGTTCCGAGGTTATAGTTTCGAGATCTGTCATACGCTTATTTAAGTCCATTAAGGATCATATTATGAACTATACGAATATCAATGATAAAGGATTATCATCCAAATAGTTGGAGTAAATGTGACTACTCCTCCACCCACTCAGGATAAAGGTCCTTTTTGATATTTGGAATGACCCTCAGTGCATTCTTGTAGTAGAGCTTCCTTAGAATATCATCCGGGAGATTCAATCCATACATTTTCCAGAAGGCATGATACTTCTTGTAGTAGGGGAAGTATTCGTCAGCAGTTTCCAGTACCCTGAAATAGGTGTAATATTCCTCGGGATTGTAGGCATCCTTACCGAAAAGCACCCTGTCCTGGTATTTCTCAAAAAAAATGTTGGCGGCTCGTGGCTGCCTCCCCAGTTCGGCGATGATGGCTCCAATCTCCACCATCATGTTTGGATATTTGTCGAGTAGTTCGCCAAGTTTGGTCAGGTCATTGGCATACCATCCAAAGTGCGCATTGATGAAAGTAGTGTTGGGGTGTTTTTCGAACACGTGATGCTGTTCGCCGATGATCTGCTCAAAGGAAACCGGGTTATCATACTGTCCACGTCCGGCGCGGAGTTTCAATTCCAACCATCGCTCGTTATTAGCATCATGTGGATCCCAAAAAGACTTAGGATCAGCACTATGAATAAGAACGGGTATGCCAAGTTCACCACACTTGGCCCATACCGGATCAATGCGCGGATCGTCGATTGCTATGCGATTACCGGCTTTGTCGGTGTACCTGAGGCCGAGACTCTTGTAGATTTTCAGGCCGTTGGCACCATCCTTTACATCCTGCTCAATCTGAGCTGCACGACGCTCTCCCCAGTCAGGTTCATCTATATCATCAAACTGAATGTTGGTGAATATAATAAAGCGATCGGGTTGGGTGCTTTTCACATTATCGATCACTTCCATGAAGTACTGCCTGCTACCACGCCCTCTTCCGCTTAGATTGATCATTACACCCATATTCAGTTCATCCATCTGACCGGTAAGGCCACTTAGATCCTGCTCATTCATTCTCCACTGATGATTGTGAACGTCTATGAACGGATATTTAGCACTTGTCACTATATTTTCGGGTACAACCAAAGTAGATGGAGGGTCATACTCCTCAAAATCCATGGTTGCCTCTTCCGGATTGTCTTGCGCATGGATGATCAGGGTACTTAGCAGCAAAATGGAAAGTGTAAACAGTTTTTTCATAGTTATCTCGTATGCTTCGAATATACGTGATCAAGTCTATTCTGTTAAGAAATCTTCGACCAGCGGCTAACCAGGCAGTGTGATGGTAAAACTAGATTGAAACAAAATTGAAAAAGACGAGTACTTATGCAATATTTGTATATTAATAATTAGTATAACAACTAAATACCCCAAAATGAATACTTCAGCAGAACCTTCAATCAAAAAGATATTTCCAGAGGCAGAGGATTTTCTACCTATCAATGGTACTGACTATGTCGAATTATATGTCGGTAATTCTAAGCAGGCGGCACATTATTACAAGACAGCTTTCGGATTCCAAAGTCTGGCTTATAGTGGCCTGGAGACTGGTATGAAGGATAGAGAGTCTTATGTGCTCGTGCAGGATAAGATCAGATTGGTGCTAACCTCTCCGCTAGTGGGAGGTACGGCTATCGGAGAGCATATCGATAAACATGGAGACGGGGTGAAGGTCGTAGCACTTTGGGTCGATGATGCCACCAAATCCTTTGAGGAAACTACCAAACGAGGCGCTAAACCTTTTATGGAGCCCACAGTGGAAAAAGACGAAAATGGTGAAGTGGTGAAGTCTGGTATACATACCTATGGTGATACTGTTCACATCTTCATCGAAAGAAAGAATTATAAAGGCATATTCCTGCCCGGCTTTAAGGCTTGGAAAAGCGATTATAATCCTTCACCGATAGGCTTGAAGTACATTGATCATATGGTCGGCAATGTAGGGTGGGGTGAGATGAATACCTGGGTCGACTTCTACGCACGGATCATGGGATTTGCCCAATTGATTTCATTCGATGATAAAGACATCTCCACGGAATATACCGCGCTGATGAGTAAGGTGATGAGTAATGGTAACGGGCGAATCAAGTTCCCGATTAACGAACCAGCCGAGGGTAAGAAGAAGTCTCAGGTGGAAGAGTATCTCGACTTCTATGATGGAGCTGGTATTCAGCATGTGGCTGTGGCCACTGACAATATTATCGAGACTGTGACCGCATTGCGTGATCGTGGGGTGGAATTTCTCCGCGTGCCCGCCATCTATTATGATACAGTTATGGATCGGGTGGGTGAGATTGATGAAGATCTCGAGCCGCTTAAAGAGCTGGGTATTTTGATCGACCGTGATGATGAGGGCTATTTACTTCAGATATTCACAAAACCGGTCGAGCCACGTCCGACGATGTTCTTCGAGATCATCCAGCGCAAAGGAGCCAAGTCATTCGGCAAGGGCAATTTCAAGGCGCTTTTTGAAGCTATCGAGAGAGAGCAGGAGTTGAGAGGTACACTTTAGTACAACAGTCACTTACCAGAAATCCTGAACAACCCGAGTGAGCCGTTGTTCAGGATTGATATTTCAAACGCACGATGGAGCATCTATTTCAAGGGTCTAATTACGGATTTCATATAGAGGTCACGATGAAAAAGATTCGACAGACCCTTCAGAAAAAGCTGATCGAGAAAAACTTTGACATTACGGTAGACCAGTGGGTGATCCTGGACCATCTCATGAAAACTGATGGTATCAGCCAGCAGGAGTTAGGTGACCTTACCTTCAAAGATGCCCCTACCATCACCAGGATTATCGACTTGATCGTCAAAAAAGGACTGGTAGCCCGAGAGACATCTAAGACCGACCGAAGGAAGTTCTCCATACTTTTGACCGATGCAGGCAGAGATGTTTATGGTCAGGTGCTACCGGTGGTGGAGTCCCTTCGTAGTGCAGGATGGACGCACTTATCAGAAAACGACTTCAGCGAACTGATGAGGATATTAAGAACGGTCTTTGTCAACATGGAGACTCACCAAAACGACAATCTCCTGGATTGAAGCAATATATTATTAGTTTTGCGTTAAGTCTTCAAAGCGATTAAAAGCAATAATGACTTTGGTAAAACTCATTTTCATATCTATCACCTTTGTTTTAGTGAGCCTGGTAGGCGTCACTGATGCCAGTGCACAATCCACTCGTGAAGTGGAAACACGCGCCGAGTTTAAGTCTTATAACACGAAGGCTTCAAAGAAGAAAAAAGGCAAGAAATCGGATCTGAAGCTTAAGACCTATGCCGAAACGCAAGCTGAGTTTCAGCAGCGAATGAAGAAAGTTGCCAAGGAACATCGAAAGAGGGATAAGGAGATGAAGAAACCTCAGTACTCCGATCCTACCTACTTTGGCCACAAGAAGCCGCCTAAAATCCGACCTGTCGGTAAGCGCAAGATGTGCAAGGAATGTGGCATTGTGCATTAGATTTGCCTTATGGCAAGCCTCAGTAGATTTATAGAACACACTGCGCTATCACCAACTGTAGTTGGTAAAGACATTGACAAACTTGTAGCTGAAGCCAGGGAGCATTCGTTCCTAGGTGTCTGTGTACCTCCATTCTGGGTAAAAAGAGCGTCTCGTGAAATCGGCGAATCAGACATTCAGTTGGTGACTGTGATTGGATTTCCGCTAGGGTATCAAATGACCCAGACTAAGATCGAAGAGGCGAAGCAAGCTATAGCGGATGGTGCCAACGAGTTAGATGTGGTGATGAACATCTCGGCTTTCAAAGAAGGCATGCCATGGGTAAAAATAGAGCTGGCCAAGCTTAGCAAACTCATCCATGAGCATGATTGCATGATGAAAGTGATCATTGAGACGGCCTACCTTTCAAATGATGAAATTGCAAATGCTTGTAAGTTGGCTATAGCTGCCGGTACTGACTTTGTAAAGACTTCCACTGGATTTGCCGGGGGAGGTGCTAAAGTAGAACACGTGAAGATCATGCGCGAGGTATCCCCATCTAACGTCGGCGTGAAAGCATCCGGAGGGATTAAGAATGCAGCTGATGCTCAGGCAATGCTAACTGCTGGTGCTGATCGGATAGGAACTTCGTCAGGGGTAGCGATTGTCAACTCATGAGCTCAACCGCCATATCGATCGAAGTATCAGGTAGAGTACAAGGAGTATATTTCAGAGCCAGCACCAAAGAAGTGAGTGACCGGCTTGGAGTCGTAGGATGGGTGAAGAACCTACCTACCGGAAATGTGCTGATTCACGCTCAGGGGTCTGTCGAACAGATAAGCCAGGTAAAGGAATGGTGCAGGCAAGGCCCACCGCTATCGAAAGTGGCTGAAATTGTAGTAGAGGATACTGAATTGAAGCCTTATAAGGACTTTGAGATCAGGTCTTGAAATCGATCTAGGCGATCTTCAGCTTTCTGACGCCCTTTCT
The DNA here is from genome assembly GCA_965229505.1 of Cyclobacteriaceae bacterium. Classification (GTDB taxonomy): domain Bacteria; phylum Bacteroidota; class Bacteroidia; order Cytophagales; family Cyclobacteriaceae; genus UBA6059. The sequence goes on along the minus strand of OZ245881.1, from coordinate 322,847 downwards.
TTTGTAAACTTGATAGTTGAAATGCTCTCTAAACAAACTTGAGATTCGATAAATCAACATTTGATTATCCATAAGCTGATGCGAGAAAACCGTCAGCTCCAGAACAATTTTCAAGAAAGGAGTATGTTGAAAGAGTTTGTTGGTCTGCTCAACGAAAAAGGCCGTCCACAATTCTCCATAATACTCTTGATGAGACCTACCATCCCAGACAAACTCAAGTTGATTGTCGCCGTATTCATAACGGTAAATGGCAGCCAGCTTTTTATAGAACACATCGAAAGGTTCCAACTGATCATCCGAAGGCTGATAGGCATTGATTTGGGCTACCGTATCGTCAATTAACCCGAGCGGGTTGTGAATGGATTGGTAACCCGAAATAGCACGGGAGATAAAGTCCTGGAGAAGATCCAACTGGAGATCTTTTTGAGCTTCCTGGAGAAGGTAATTCCTATCTAAATTAAAAAGTCTTTCGGCCATGCTTGAGATGTGGGACAAATATAGGCAATGGGCGCATTAAAATGATATGCTGCACATATTAAGCGCTCTTGAAAATGTCATATTTAATTAATTAAAAGTTCATGAATAGGTGACGAAATGTCGATCAAAGAAAGGCTAATCTTGTATTGTACTTAAAAGCGAAACAGAGTCTTTCGAATGCGGAGTTTTAATGTTAACTTATTGTTACTGAAATGATAACTTTGTTAAAGTTGACTTAATGAATGGCGTCAATTTCATTTCTAATTTTGCAATCACAATATGATTGGACAATCCTACATAAAACAATCAATCCTACACTTTATAATCACTTATCATGAAGCAAATTTTACGATTAACAAGTTTGATCGCGGTGCTAACACTATGCTTAGGAAGCAGTGTAGTTCTGGCGCAGGGATCGACCACTTCGGCCATGAACGGCCAGGTAGTGGATGCTAATGGGGAGGGTATCCCTGGTGCTACTGTAGTAGCAGTTCACGAGCCTACCGGCTCTAGATGGGGTAACATAAGTGACCTAACTGGTTACTTCCGTATGCCTAATATGAATGTGGGTGGACCATATACGGTGACCATTACATTCGTCGGATATGAGCCTTTCCAGCAAAGCGGCATATTCCTTACGCTAGGACAGACTTATCGTGTATCGGCCACTTTGAGCGAAGGAGCAACCGAACTCGAAGAAGTTGTGATTTCCGGAAACACAAATGACATCTTTGATGGTAACAGAACGGGTCAACAAACGGTAATCGATGAACAAACAATCAACACAATGCCCACCGTCTCACGTTCGATTGGTGACTTTGCTCGATTGAACCCATTGGCTAATATCACAGAAGGCGGAGATGGTCTATCTATCTCTCTTGGCGGCATGAACAACAGATACAATGCTATCTACATAGATGGTGCGGTCAACAATGATGTTTTTGGACTAGCGGGTAGTGGTACCAACGGTGGACAGACAGGCGTATCACCTATCTCGATTGATGCTATTGAGCAGTTCCAGGTATCCATCGCTCCGTTTGATGTAAGACAGTCAGGTTTTGCTGGTGGAGCAATCAACGCTGTGACTAGAAGTGGTTCTAATGACGTAGAAGGGTCGGCCTACTACTTTGTGAGAAATCAGGACTTTGCAGGTAAAACACCTACAGATGCGGATAATGTTGATCAGGTAAAGTTGAATGACTTTAGTGCCAAGACTTATGGTTTTAGACTGGGTGGTCCAATCATTAAGAATAAGCTCTTCTTCTTCGCTAACGCCGAATTGCAAAGAGATGAGACTCCTCAGCCATTTGTAGCCTCTACTTATGAAGGTGATGCCACGACATCCGACCTCCAGGCATTAGAGAGCAAGTTGCTCAATGAATATGGTTATGATGCAGGTGGATACCAAAACAATACAGCTTTCTTAGACAGTGATAAGTTCCTTGGACGATTAGATTGGAACCTCAGCAATAATCATAAGCTGACCTTAAGACATTCTTACACTAAGGCTGATAATCTAGAGGCAGTTCAGTCAAACACTCGCAGTATCAGATATATTGCTGAATCAGAGCAGTTTGTGTCTACCACTAATTCTTCAGCCCTTGAATTAAAGAGTACGTTTGGTAACAACATGTCAAACAGCCTGATCATCGGAGCTACTTTTGTAAGGGATCAGCGTGATCCATATAGAGATGCAATTAACTTCCCATATGTGAGTATTCAAGATGGTTCTGGACGAATCACATTTGGTAGCGAGCAGTTCTCTACCGCGAATCAGCTGGATCAGGATGTGATCACCATCACAGACAACTTTGAGCTTTATAAAGGAAAGCACACGCTGACCTTTGGTACTCACAACGAGTTTTATTCAACATATAATTTGTTTATCAGACAAAATTTTGGTGTGTATGATTATGATAGCTTATCAGGCTTTCTTCAAAATGCTCCTGCGGCAGAATTTACTCGAAGCTATTCTCTCGTCGACAATATAACAGGTGATGGCTCTGCAGCGGCTGCTGCGTTTACCGGCATGCAACTGGGCTTTTATGTTCAGGACGAATACCAGGTCAATGACAAGCTAAAAGTTACAGCAGGTATTAGAATGGACGTACCTATTTTCAATGACGATGTTCGTGAAAATCCGGAATTCAACTCTAATACGGTCGACGCAATTCAGAGATTCGGATATGATCTAAATGGAGCCACCGTGGGTGGGCCTGTAGTTGAGCCACAAATTATGCTGGCGCCTAGGTTTGGATTCAACTACGATGTGAAAGGTGACAAAACTACTCAAATCAGAGGTGGTCTGGGTATTTTTAATTCCCGCATGCCATTGGTTTGGTGGGGCGGAGCTTACAACAATAATGGTGCGACTGTTGGTGGTGATAATGTTGAAGCTGAAGACCTTCCTACTACTGACTGGATTCGACCGTGGGATGGATTTTTCAATCCAGAGTGGGATAACCAACCACAACGCGTTGCTCCCAACTCGGGCTTGAGATCAGGACAGATTGATATCTTCGATCCAGAGATGAGATTACCTCAGGTATTCAAGACCAACATTGCAGTTGATCAGCAGCTACCCTGGGGGTTAATTGGTACGGCAGAGTTCCTCTATTCGAAGTTCTTGAATAACTTGCTTTACTCAAACTATAATCTCAAGCCTTCCAATACACGTCTTACCGGTACTCCAGACGATAGAATTATCTACAATAGATTCGATCGTATTGATAATGACTATAGCGGAAATATTTACTACGGCTCGAATACTAATAAAGGACATACCTGGAACGCCGCTTTCACCGTCTCTAAGCCATTTGAGAACGGATTTACTGCTAATGTTTCTTATTCTTATGGTGATGCTTATACTGTATATGACGGAACATCTTCTCAGAACTCTTCTCAATGGAGAGGTCTACACACCGTAAACGGTAGAAACGGCTTCAACGAAGCTCAGCGTTCTAATTTTGCCCAAGGTGGACGCATTATTGGACAGGTTTCTTATCGAAAGGAATATGCTGGCTTTGGAGCCTCTCAGTTCTCATTCTTTTATAATGGTCAGGCAGGTGATCCTTACTCATATATCTATAATGATAGAGGAAATTTGACCAATGAAGATTCAAGAGAGTATTCATTGATTTACGTACCTGCAAGTCAGGATGAGATCATTCTAGTAGATGATGGTGACAGATCTGCCGCACAGCAGTGGAGAGAGCTTGACGAATTTATTGAGTCAGATGATTACCTCAAAGACAGGAGAGGTCAATATGCCGAGCGTAACATGAATAGAATGCCTTGGAACGATATCCTTGACTTTAGATTCCTCCAGGACTTCTACATTGAAACAGGTAGTGGTAAGAGAAATACATTGCAGTTGTCTGTTGATATCTTTAATGTGATGAATTTGTTGAACTCTGACTGGGGTCGTATTTATCAGGTCGGTAGTTTTAATAATTATGAACTTCTTGACTTTGAAGGCTTCCAGGCCGATGGGACTACACCTACTTTCTCGTTCCCTGAAGTAGAAAATAATGAGCCATGGACGAACAACATCGAGGACTCTGGTATCAGAAGCTCAAGATGGCAGATGCAGATTGGCTTAAGATATACCTTCCAATAATAGGATTAACACATGAATCATTAAGAAGAGCTGCCAACAGGCAGCTCTTTTTTTATGCTTCTGATTCTCCTATTCGTGCGGGCAATAGCAACTTCAGTTGAGTGGTTAAATGATAGTTCTGATTGCTGAGCTGACTTCAAAAGGTTAAGTGGTACGGTGAGTTGCTTTGTCAACGTCCAACAGCAAGCCTGTGCTGCTTACTATCAATTCCAAATGGGTTTACTGAGGCGTAACTTCCTTGATCTTTCATGTGCCATGTATAGCTTAGAACCCACTGCATAACTCCCATGCTTATTGCTGAGAGTATTCAGCGTAGCTATTTATTGCAGCAGGTTCTTCCTTATTCAGGATTGACAGGACATAAAAAAACCTCACCTATGGGGTGAGGTTCGTAATAGCTTGTTCGTTGTTATTTTAATTTCCGAGCTTGAAAATATAGCTTCCGCCAAATCCAAGTGTTCGTCCACTACCCGGATCTTCTACTTCGAAAGAAAGTGTTAAATCGGTCTCAGTGACATTTACCGTCATGGTAATTCCATCATTTCGTACCAATTGTGATACGCTACCTTCAGCGAAAGTCCAGGTTCCCGAGCTTGGCCATACCACCGGAGCTGCCGAGTTAGATGTCTGGAATCCACCACCATTCTCATCACCTGAGAATTGAAGGGTGAAGTTGGCCCAATCTGTAGTCGGAGTACCGTCAACGGTCACAGGATCAGTTGCGGCAAGCGTCCATGTTGCTCCTTCGGCAACAAGCAGTGCTGCTTGTTGCTGCGCAGGGGTCAATTCAACTGGTGGATCTACCGGGTCACTGTCATCACTACCGCTGCAGCCAGCAAATACTATCAGAGACAGCATCAGCACGATGGACATAAGGTTAAAAATCTTTTTCATGTTGTTAGTGTTTGTGTTGTAAGATTAAAATAAGTAATCAGTTCTATCAAAAATATCATTTTTTGCCATTCGTACCTAGTACAAACTTTAAATTTTCCTATTCTAACTTTGGTTAGTTAATATTCAATTCGACCCGTTCAGTACAAAACGTATACTCTCGCGTGATATTGGATGCTACTATAAGAGTTCGTTGATTGATTACTTTGCCGATCAGATTAAGATACCACTCCACACCTTTTTCATCGAGATTGCTGGTTGGTTCATCCAGTAGTGTCAACTCAGACTTAGAATAAATAGCAAGGCCGAGCCTCACACGCTGCTTCATTCCGGAAGAGTAGAAATGAATGCGCTTATTCAGGGCATGCGAAAGTTGCCATAAATCGGCTAGCTCTTTAACGTTGTGGCCACCGGCTAGTGGCCTAAAAGCCTGGTGAAACCTGATTATTTCTGATAAGGTAAACTCCTCAATCAATTCCTGGTAAGGTGCACAAAAACTGATATTCCTGAACACTGATTCTACGGGAATAGCCGCCTTGTCAGCATTTTCATAGATTATGTTTCCTCGCGTGATGGGTACGATACCGGAAATGAGCTTGAGGAGCGTAGACTTGCCGCTACCGTTTGCGCCTGTTACGGCAATAGCTTTTTTGCTCTCGAAAGTATGGGATAGGTCCTTGATGATCCATTCTTTGATAAATCGCTTGCCGACATTATCAAAAATAACTTTCATATCATCTAAGAAAGCCTTTCATAACGCCGCGATCACTATTCTTGATAAAATGAATAATTTGATCACGCTCCTTCGAAGGAGGTAACTCCAGAGATATTTTATCGAGCGCCTTGGTATTATTGAGACCTCTCAAATAAAATTGGCGGTAGATCTCCTGAATCTCATTAATCTTGGCGGGCGTAAAGCCCCTCCGACGAAGACCAATGGAATTAATACCGCAGTAGCTAAGCGGGTCACGTCCGGCTGTTGTATATGGGGGTATATCCTTGCTGACCAGTGAGCCCCCTGCGACCATTACATGAGCTCCAATTTTTACAAACTGGTGAACTGCCACTACGCCTCCAAGACGTGCGTAATCCTCTACTGTGATATGCCCGGCAAGCTGAACTGAATTAGCAATGATACAATGATCACCGATCAGACAGTCGTGCCCAATATGTACATAAGCCATCAGGAGACAATTAGCTCCGATTACCGTATGCATGCGATCAGTTGTACCTTTATTGATGGTGACGTATTCACGAATTACTGTATTGTCTCCAATCTCTGCAGTGGTTGCTTCTCCGCGATATTTCAGGTCTTGAGGGTTGGCAGAAATAACTGCCCCAGGGTAGATAGTGACATTTTTGCCTATCCTGGCACCATCCATTATAGTGACATTGGATCCGATCTTAGTACCTGACTCGATGACAACATCAGCATGGACTACCGTGAATGCGCCAATTTCAACATCATCCGCTATCTGGGCACTTTGGTGTATGGAGGCCAGTGGCTGCTTCATATGTCCTTCTTTACGATGCTTGCAGTCATTGTTCCTTCGCAGACGAGACTAGAACCAACATGTGCTGAGCCTTTCATTTTGGCGATACCTCTTCTGATCGGAGCGAGCAGTTCACATTGAATAACCAGCGTATCTCCTGGTAGCACCATTTTTCTCCATTTGAAAGCCTCCACCCCCAAAAAGTAGGTCCAGTAGTTTTCAGGGTCTGGTACTGTATTGAGTACCAGAATGCCACCCACCTGAGCCATCGCTTCGATTTGAAGCACACCTGGCATTACTGGATTTCCCGGGAAATGTCCTTGAAAGAAGGGCTCGTTGAAAGTGACATTTTTCACTCCAGCTACGTGGACATCATCGAGATGGTATATTTTGTCAATCAGCAAAAAAGGATACCGATGAGGTAGGATCTTCGTGATCTTGTTGATATCAATTATTGCCGGCAGCTTCGGATCATAGGTCGGGACATTGCTCTTTGTCTTCAGCTCCATCAGGCGCTTGATCTTCTTAGCAAAAGCAACGTTGGCGGCATGTCCGGGTCTTGCCGCAAGTATTTGTGCCTTAATCGGCCTTCCAATAAGTGCCAGATCACCCACCACATCAAGGAGCTTGTGACGAGCGGGTTCGTTCTTAAACCTTAATTCTACGTTATTGAGGATACCTTCCTTTTTTACCTCGACCTTCGGTTTGTTAAGCATCTTAGAGAGCTTGCCCAACTCCTCTTCTGTGACTACCCGGTCTACTATTACGATAGCATTGCTTAGGTCGCCTCCCTTAATCAGGTCGTTGTTATACAGTTCCTCAAGCTCATGCAAGAAGCAAAATGTACGGCACGATGAAATCTCCTCTTTGAATTCGGTGATATCCGTCAGGTTAGCATGCTGACTACCCAGCACCGGCGAATTGTAGTCTACCATGACCGTGACTCTATAGTCATCCAATGGCAAGGCCGCTATTTCCACGTCCCTGGCCTTGTCCTTATAGAAGACACTTTCCGGAATCTCAAAGAAGTTACGCTGAGCGTTTTGTTCCTCAAGGCCACCTTCTAGTAGAGCATCGATGAACATTGCCGAGCTACCGTCCATGATGGGTGGCTCAGGGCCATCGATTTGGATCAGGACATTGTCAATCTCAAGCCCTACAAGGGCAGCTAGTGTATGCTCAACAGTATAAATGCGAGCTCCATTCTGCTCGATAGTTGTCCCTCTTGAGGTGTCAACCACATTATCCACGTCAGCATCTACGATGGGCTGACCTTCCATATCCACCCGTTGAAACTTGATGCCATGATTAGGTTTGGCAGGTACGAATACCATATTGGAAACTACTCCGGTGTGGAGGCCTATCCCGGATACCTTGATCTCTTTTGCGACAGTTTGCTGATAACTCTTCATCCTATTCTGTAGTGGAGGTCAAATTTAGAATTTTTTGTTCAAGTTCCTGAACACGCTTCATAAGCTCAGGTAGTCTCTTGTAAGCCACAATTGATCTGCGAGCATCGCTGATTTCCAGCGCCGGACTCCCGAGATAGGCAGCCCCTTCTTTGGTGTTTTTAGGTATGCCGGACTGTGCCGCCACTATCGTCTTGTCAGCCACTTTTAGATGACCCACAATTCCTGCCTGTCCGGCGATCACTACATTTTTACCAATCTTTGAGGATCCGGAAACACCGGCTTGAGCAGCTATGACTGTATTCTCATCGATTTCCACGTTGTGAGCGATCTGTACCAAATTATCCAGCTTTACCCCGGATTTGATGATGGTAGACTCAAAGGTGGCTCTATCGACCACTGTATTTGCGCCAATATCCACACGATCGCGAATGATTACATTTCCCACCTGCGGGATAGTTTTGTAGGTACCATCCGGTTGTGGAGCAAAGCCAAATCCGTCGCTACCGATCACAGCTCCGGATTGAAAGACGCAGTGCTTTCCGATCTTCACCTGATGATTGATTTTCACCCCTGCATAGACAATGGTATTATCTCCAATCTCGACATCATCTCCAATATAGACCTGAGGATAGATCTTCACGTTATTGCCAATCTTAGCGTTGTTGCCGATATATGAGAAGGCGCCCAGATATACATCATTGCCTATAGTAGCATTTTCTGATTGGTAACTTGGTGATTCGACACCCTTTTTGCTAAAGCTGAAAAGCTTGTGGTATTCCTCAAGCAGTGCCGTGAAACTGAGGTAAGGATCATCGACCCTAATCAGGGCTGGCGTTATTGTTTGCTTTGGTGTGAAGTCTTTTTTTACGATTACCGCTGAAGCATTGGTGGTATAAATGTGAGGCTCGTATTTAGGGTTTGAGAGAAACGAAATGGTGCCTGGTTTGCCCTCTTCGATATTACTTAGAGCATTTATTTTGACTTCACCATCACCTTCCAAACTGCCACCAAGTATATGTGTTACCTGAGTCAGGCTAAATTGCATAGGTCTTTTTTTGGGTCACAAAGTTATGTTTTTGGGCCAGCATAGATAGTGTTTTTTTACGATTTTGCTCATGGCCTTTATGTTAGGGAGGTCGGTGGCCTGAGCCACATCAATTAGCTCTCCTTTTTTAGTCAATACCTTAATCGTTTTACCCTCCGCGATATAGGCTGAGTTACTCACATCACCTTGACCGACGAAGTATTTTGACTCACTATGAGAAATTTTGAATGCATCAGAGACTTTCTCACGTAGACTAACTACCTCCGATTTTAGAATCTTCTCATTAGAAAGACGGATTTTGAAAAGTCTGCGCTGAAGCAACATCGAGCTCAGCAACTGCAGAACCGGATCTTCATGATTGAGCCAATACTTGATAGATGCCCAGATATCAGTGTCATCAAGTATAGAGAAGACATCTATGATATTAGGATCTTCGATAAAACTCTGGTGGCTAATATCCTGCTCAAGGAAGAAACTAAACTGAGGGGTTGCCTGAACGTTCGCACCTTGCTGCGTGAGCTTCCGCGCACGTCTGATCAGCTCGATGAGCATTTTCTCAGCACCAACAGAGGTCTTGTGTAGATAGACCTGCCAGTACATTAGTCTTCGAGCACTTAGGAAGTTCTCAATACTGTAGATGCCCTTTTCTTCCACCACTATTTGATCGTCCACTACATCGAGCATTTTGATAATACGATCAGCACCAATCGTCCCCTCTGACACCCCAGTGAAGAAGCTGTCTCTCATCAGATAATCAAGTCGATCTATATCGAGCTGACTGGCCACCAATTGATGAAAAAATTGTCGCTCATAGTGTCCGTCAAATATTTTTTGCGCTAGCGTAAGCTTTCCATCCAGTTCTTCGTTTAACCTTGAGATGATCATGCGGGAGATTTCCTCGTGACGAATTCCCTGAAGCAGACTGAATTCCAAAGTATGTGAGAATGGGCCATGACCTATGTCATGCAGGAGAATGGCCAATTGGGCAGCCTCAAATTCCTCATCAGAAATATAATGCCCCTTGTACCGCAGGTTTTCAAGGGTAATACTCATCAGATGCATAGCGCCAATGGCATGATGGAACCGGGTGTGAAGAGCGCCAGGGTAGACAAAATCTGTTAAACCCAACTGCTTGATGCGTCGCAACCGCTGAAAAAACGGATGTTGAATAACATCAAAAATGACTCCAGAGGGTATGGTGATGAACCCATAAACTGGGTCGTTGATGATCTTATTTTTATTCAGGATAAAAGGATTAATTTAAAGCTGAAATATAGAAAGAATGCAAAGATACAAGATTTTGTGGGCCGATGACGAGATAGAATTGTTGAAGCCACACATACTTTTTTTAAATAATAAGGGCTACAATGTGACCCCAGTAAATAGTGGTGCGGACGCACTCGATGAAATTGGTAAAGACAACTACGACATAGTTTTTCTTGATGAAAATATGCCAGGCATGACTGGTTTGGAGACACTCAGTCACATCAAGACAAGCAACCCCAATGTACCCGTGGTGATGATCACCAAAAGCGAGGAGGAGCATATCATGGAAGAGGCTATAGGCTCTAAAATCGCCGATTATCTTATTAAGCCACTCAACCCAAACCAAATATTGCTATCGGTCAAGAAACTGCTGGACAATAAGCGATTGGTGAGTGAGAAGACCAACTTAAGCTACCAACAGGATTTCCGAAATATCAGCATGGCCTTCTATGATGACATGGACTACAATGAGTGGGTGGATGTCTATAAAAAACTTGTGTATTGGGAGCTGGAGATTGAGAATACGGAAGACAAGAGCATGTCTGAGATATTGGACAATCAGAAGGAAGAAGCCAATAAGAATTTTGCCTCCTTCATTAAGTCCAATTATGAGGATTGGGTGACAGACCCTAATGTGGATCATCCGGTGTTGAGCAACCAGCTCATGAAGAAAAAAGTCTTCCCCCAGCTTGAGGAGGGCGTACCCGTCTTTTTTATCGTCATAGATAATCTGAGATATGACCAATGGGAAATCCTGGAGCCAACCATGGCGGATTTGTTCAACATGGTCGAAGACGATTTTTACTATTCTATTCTGCCTACGACCACCGCTTACGCCAGAAATGCCATTTTCTCTGGAATGATGCCCAGCGAAATGGAGAAGCGTCACCCGGATCTATGGGTAGGAGATGATAAGGATGAAGGAAAGAACAATAATGAAGAAGAGTTTTTGAAGCGAAACCTTGATAAGAACAGGTTGAACATCAAGTCGAGTTATCACAAAATTATCCATGCCAACCACGGCAAGACGTTGCTTGATAATACCCCCAACCTCATGAACAATGACTTGAACGTGGTTGTATTCAACTTTGTGGACATGCTTTCCCACGCACGCACCGATATGCAGATGATTAGGGAGTTGGCTCCTGATGAGGCTGCATACCGATCACTGACCCTATCGTGGTTTTTGCACTCGTCATTATTGGACTTCATGAAGAAGATATCTGAGAGCAATGTGAAAGTGATTGTGACCACAGATCATGGTACTATTCGCGTAAGACGACCCTTTAAAATTATCGGAGACCGAAACACAAATACGAACCTCCGATACAAGCAAGGCAAAAACCTTGGGTATGACGGCAAGGATGTTTTCGAAGTTCGTAAGCCGGAGACTTTAGAGCTCCCAAGACAGAATGTGAGCACCTCATTTGCGATAGCTCAGGAAGACTATTTCTTCGCGTATCCAAACAATTTTAACTACTACGTCAACCATTATAAGGACACTTTCCAGCATGGGGGTATCAGCATGGAGGAGATGATCTTGCCGGTGGTGACACTTCGTCCTAAGAAGTATGACTAAAGAGTACAGCTATGATGGGCTAGCGCAAATTAATGGAGCTGCCAGATACATCATTGAAAATGCCGGCAACCATAAAGTATGGTTGCTGCAGGGGGAGATGGGGGCTGGTAAAACGACCCTGGTCAAGGCCATTGGTAGCTTAATGGGAATAGTAGACGAAATATCTAGCCCCACCTATAGTCTTGTCAATGAGTATGCTGATGAAAATGAAAAGCAATACTTCCATTTTGATTTCTATAGGATCCGGGATGAAGAGGAGGCCTATGATATTGGTACCGACGAATATTTGTACTCGGGAGCATTGTGCTTCATCGAGTGGGCTGAAAAAATACCTTCTTTGATTCCTGACAAATACCTCGAAATAAATATTAATTTAGTGTCAGAAACAGGCAGAAACCTTATTCTGACACACCATGACCGAACCTTTTAAATCAGGTCTTTCTGCTCTTGCCAAGGAGACGGCACTCTACCCAAAGGAGCAACTCCTCAAGATCAAAGAAGGCAATAAGACCTTATTTATTGGGGTACCCAAGGAGAAATCACTTCAGGAAAATCGAGTATCGCTCAAACCTGAGTCGGTAGAAGTACTGGTTAGCAACGGCCATAGGGTGGTAGTTGAGACCGGCGCTGGTGACTCAGCCAATTATTCTGATAAGGAATATTGCGAGGCTGGTGCGGAGATTGCCTATTCGGCGAAGGAAGCTTTTGAGGCCGATATCATCATGAAGGTAGAGCCTCCCACCATCCCGGAGATTGGCTATATCAAAAGGGGAAAAACACTTATTTCCGCATTCCAGACTGGTCGGCAAACGGCCGAGTTTATCCAGGAACTCAACACCAAGAATATCACGGCCATTGGCTATGAATTTATAGAGGATAAGGTGGGTGGCTTACCACTAGTGCGGGCCATGAGCGAGATCGCGGGGAGCTCTGTGATGCTGATCGCCGCGGAATATCTTAATACTTCTAATGGTGGCAAGGGCGTCATCGTTGGAGGAATTACGGGAGTACCGCCGACTAAAGTGGTCATTCTTGGAGCCGGTACGGTCGCAGAGTATGCGGCACGGGCAGCTCTTGGCCTGGGGGTGGACATCCAGATATTCGATAATCATATCTACAAGCTCAGGAGGCTCAAGCATGCCATTGCCCAGCCGGTGTATACTTCGACTATTGATCCTGGCACATTAGCTACCGCAATCAAGAATGCTGATGTGCTCATTGGAGCTATGAGAGCGGAAAAAGGACGGACTAAAATTGTGGTATCAGAGGAAATGGTTGCCCAAATGAGTCCTGGCTCGGTGGTAATTGATGTGAGCATCGATCAGGGCGGTTGTATCGAAACAAGCGAGCTAACTAACTTACGTAAGCCGGTGTTTCGCAAGCATGATGTCATCCACTATTGCGTCCCAAACATCGCATCAAGATTCCCCAGGACCGCTACCAACGCGCTGGGCAACATTTTCACTCCAACCCTCAACCAGATCGCCGAAGTGGGTGGAGTAGACGACATGATCTTCAGTCACAAATGGTTTATGAAGGGAGTGTACTGCTACAGGGGAGCATTGACGAATGTCCATCTGGCAAGGAAGTTCAACCTCAAATACAAAGACCTCAACTTGCTAATGGCAGCAAGATTCTGATCACTTTTTTCTGATAAGACTTCCTATTGCAATCGTAGCGATCACTACCCAAACCACATTGATGGCTGTAGATGGATAGGCGCCATAATAGATCGTGTTGATGATCAAAAAGATACCTCCGGTCAAGTTGAGGGTCTGGTAAAGCAGAGAGTCAGACTTGATCTTCTGATAGCTATTGAGACCATAGGCCAGGATCACTTCGATAGAGCCCACCCAGCCTATGATATCAATGATGAGTTGCCAACTCATTGTGAGAGCTTGGCCAAATTGTCTTGCAGCGATTTGATCTTGGCAATCGTATCTTCCAGCTTCTTCTTCTCCATGGCCACTACCTGCTCCGGTGCATTATTCACAAACCGCTCGTTGCTTAGCTTTTTCTCTATGGTATTTTTAAAACCTGTGAGGTATTCGATCTCCTTTTGGAGCTCTTCACGCTCTTTGTCCGTGTCAATAAGTCCTGCCAAGGTTACATGGCATTCGTTCGTCCTTACCACGAACGAAATCGCATTATCAGGCGCTTCGGATGAGAAGTTCAGTGCATCCAAGTTGGACAACTTTCTTATGACCGACGCAAAGGGAGCGATATCCTCAGTTCCCTTCTGATTGATTGTCAAAGGCAATGCCTCCTTCATGGAAATGCCCTTTTCATTCCTCAGGTTTCGTACTGCACTTATTATTTCAAATGCCTCTTCGGTTACCGCAATGATACTAGCGTCGAACGGCGCAGGTTTTGGCCACTCAGCTACAATGATGCAGTCGTCATCTGACCGCTCAGCTATCTGATGCCACAGCTCCTCCGTAATGAACGGCATGAACGGGTGAAGCGTCTTAAGTACTTTTTCGAAAAAGGCAATAGTGGCATTGAGCGTGTATTCGTCAATAGGCTTTCCATAATCAGGCTTGATCATCTCCAGATACCAGCTGCAGAAGTCGTTCCATACCAGCTTGTAGCTGGTCATCAAAGCATCCGAGATTCTATATTTAGAGAAGTGATCCTCGATCTCTACAAAAGCCTGCTGAAAACGAGACTCAAACCACTTGATTGCAATCTCATTCTCTTCGTTTTTCTCTCCTTTTGCCACTTCCCATCCTGTCACTAGTCTGAAAGCATTCCAGATCTTGTTGGAGAAGTTTCGCCCTTGTTCGACAAGCTTTTCGTCGAAGAGCAGGTCATTTCCGGCAGGAGATGAGAAGAGCATACCCGTGCGTACCCCATCTGCTCCGTACTGAGCGATGAGATCCAACGGATCTGGTGAATTACCAAGGGACTTGGACATCTTCCGCCGCTGTTTGTCACGAACGATACCGGTGAGATATACATTTTCAAATGGCTTTTCCTCCTTGTATTCGTACCCGGCAATGATCATTCGGGCTACCCAGAAGAAAAGGATCTCTGGTGCTGTTACTAGGACACTGGTAGGGTAGAAGTAGTCAAGATCAGCGTTGGCTCCTGCCTTTATCTTGCCGGCTTCTTTGTCAAAAGAGTCGTCACCAAAGCCTTTGAATACCTCAATGGGGAAGAGCCAGGATGAGGCCCAGGTGTCCAGCACATCACTATCCTGCTTCAGATCATCAGCTGTCATCGAGCTATTGCCGCTTGCCTCCCTGGCCAGTTCCAAAGCTTCTTCAACCGAGGCAGCCACTACAAAATCATCATCACCATCTCCGTAGAAATAGGCCGGAATGCGCTGACCCCACCAGAGTTGGCGCGATATACACCAGTCACGTACATTCTCCATCCAGTGGATGTAGGTGTTCTTAAACTTGACGGGATGCAGCTTCACCTCATCATCCACTACAGCAGACAATGCTCTTTTGGAGATATCCTGCATGTTGATGAACCACTGCAGAGAGAGCTTAGGTTCTACAACAGTGTTGGTTCTTTCTGATCTTCCAATTCTGGTTGTAAATTCCTCCGAGCCTACAAGGTCGCCCGCAGCTTTCAGGTCTTTGATGACCATCTTTCTTACCACAAATCGATCCTTACCCACATAGGCTGGCACCCCACACTTCTCATTGAGTGTGCCATCCAGATTGATGGTGTCGATCACTTCGAGATTGTGCCTTTGGCCTATCTCATAGTCATTTTGATCATGCGCAGGGGTCACTTTCAAACAACCCGTTCCAAACTCCAGATCAACATAGCTATCCGCAATAATCGGGATAGCACGGCCAACGAACGGCACAATCGCGTGCTTACCCAACAAGTGCTTGTATCTTTCATCGCTTGGGTTGACTGCAATGGCCGCATCACCCATGATGGTCTCAGGTCGTACCGTAGCAATGGTTACGTATTCGTCCTCCGACTCTTGTATTTTGTATCGGACGGAATACAATGTCGCCGTATCACCATTCTCATTATAGATCACCTCTTCGTTGGAGAGTGCGGTCATGGCCTCACAGTCCCAGTTGATCATGCGAAGACCTCTGTAGATGAATCCTTTGCGATAGAGGTCTACAAATACTTTGATGACAGCATCGTAGTAGTCCGGATCCATGGTGAACGCCGTTCTGTCCCAATCGCAGCTTGCTCCGAGCTTCTTGAGTTGCTCGAGAATGATCCCGCCATACTTCTCTTTCCACTCCCAGGCGTGCTCCATGAACTCATCTCTGGTCAGGTCACTTTTCTTGATGCCTTTCTCGCGGAGCATTCTTACCACCTTCGCTTCTGTTGCGATGCTGGCATGATCCGTGCCCGGTACCCAACAGGCTTCCTTGCCCTCCATTCGAGCTTTTCGGATGAGGACGTCTTGAATGGTATTGTTGAGCATGTGGCCCATGTGCAGGACGCCTGTGACATTCGGAGGAGGTATGACTATGCTGAATGGCTCCTTATCGGGGTTAGGCTCTGCGTGAAAGAACCCTTTGTCCATCCAATGCTGATACCAGCGATCTTCTACTTCGAGGGAATTGTACTTGGTCGAAAGTGCCATGTTTTCTACTCCGTAATGCTTTGTGTACTCAAAATTTTAAGTGCGCAAAGCTAAATATTTTATCCTGAAGGAAGGTCAATAATACCAGTCACGCAACGACTAACGCTTGACTTTTCGAGCCTTTAGATTTGTTCGATCTCGTATGGCAATCCCTATGGTCTTTCCATAGGTTCCAATAACTTTGTCTACAAACAACGACCCTATGAATAAAGCGAATAATCCTCAATTGACGAGTTGGGTAGAGGTACCCCAAAATTCTGATTTCCCTATTCAAAACTTACCATTTGGCGTGTTTAGCACCCGTGGGACTTCTCCCCGAGCAGGTGTGGCTATCGGGGATCATATTTTGGACATTCATTTCCTATCGGAAAAAGGATACCTGGCAAGCCTCGGCCTATCGGCCAATCTCTTCAACCAACCTACGCTCAATGATTTCATTGGGCTTGGAAGAAAAGAAGCCGGAAAGGTGAGGGAGCGCCTATCGGAATTGTTGAGATCTGATAATGCTGAGTTGCGGGATGCTGATGGTATGAATGCATTGGTGAGTCAAAGTGAGGCGACCATGCATTTGCCCGTGGAAGTTGGGGACTACACAGATTTTTATTCGTCGATAGAGCATGCCACCAACATCGGCAGTATGATTCGCGACCCTAAGAATGCACTGATGCCTAACTGGAAACATTTGCCGGTAGGCTATCACGGCAGGGCCTCATCGATCGTCGTTTCTGAAACCCCGGTGAGAAGGCCAAAAGGGCAAGCTAAAAACCCGGATGAGGAGGTGCCGCATTTTGGGCCTTCATCAAGGTTGGATTTTGAATTGGAAATGGCCTTTGTGACTTGTAGCAAGACAGAACTTGGTAGCTCGGTATCTGTAGCTGAGGCGGAGGATCATATTTTTGGGTTTGTGTTGTTCAACGACTGGTCAGCCCGAGATCTTCAAACATGGGAGTACGTTCCGCTAGGCCCATTTCTAGCTAAGAATTTTGCCTCATCAGTATCACCCTGGATCGTAACCCTTGATGCCTTAGAGCCATTTAGATGTAACGGCCCGGAGCAGGATGTGAAAGTACTGCCCTACCTTGAGTACAGTGGTGCACGCAACTATGACATCAATCTACAGGTCGGCATCACGCCGGATGGAGGCACTGAAGATGTAGTTTGCGATAGCAACTTCAAGTATATGTATTGGAATATCGCTCAGCAGCTGGCTCACCAAACGGTGAATGGATGCAATATCAACGTGGGAGATATGTATGCTTCAGGAACGATCAGCGGACCCACACCGGACTCTTATGGTTCTATGTTCGAGATCGCCTGGAAGGGAACGAAACCCTTCAAGATGTCAGACGGTACTGAGCGCAAGTGGATCTTAGATGGAGATACGGTTGCCATGCGCGGATGGGCGGAAAAGGATGGTGTTCGCATCGGTTTTGGAGAAGTTTCGGGCAAAGTCCTACCCGCCAACTGACGCAGCGTGCTATTGACTGGTTTGGGATAATTGGCTGAAGATATTATATTCCCGACTCGTTCGGGAATCTCAAACATTTAGCTGTAGACTCTCGTTAGCTTTTCAAACAAATTAAAGAGACTTATGGGGCTCAGAAAGCTTCCAAAAGAAGTAAAAACCAGTGAAGTATTGACAGGAGCGGAAATTGCGCTTCTAAAATCTGTTGATCAGTTGCCAGAAGATGCTGATCTCGAGGCTTTTGCTAAAGAACCTGAAGTCAGCGCCATACTGGAAGCCTTCGATGATGATGACAAGAATAGGTTGATCGAACTACATAAGCTCGCTCACAACTTCATCAAAGAGGGCGAGCTGGTCAAGGCCTGGAAAACAGTGCTTCAGTAAACCTCTATCATTCATTCAATATTGCGATTATTCCTGAGAGGAAGGCATTGAAGTCAAAGTCGGGCTCATTGTAAGTAAGTCCGAGACGAACGATTACCAGTTCTTCAGATGGGATGATAAAGACCTTCTGGGCGTGGAAACCGTCCATTGAGTAGATATCGCGCGGAGCATCCGGATATCTACCCCCGGCATTCAACCAGAAATGTCCGCCATACCATCCATCTGATCCCGCTGTAGGATCCTTTACAAAGTCGATCCATGCCGGATCCAGGATTTGCTCACCAGCCCATTGACCATTATTAAGATAGAGCTGTCCTATTCGAGCCCAGTCTCTGGCAGTCGCCCACCCAAAAGAACTCCCCACATAGGCGCCTGACCCATCAGGCTCTATGAGTACAGAATAGGCTCCTATCTTGTCGAATACCCGAGTGTTCAGAAAGTCCAGATATTCCTCTTGGCTCATGAATAGCCGCCTGGCCATCGTAGCGAGTATATTCGTGGTGCCCGAAGAGTAATACCATGGACTACCCGCAGTACCTTCGAGTGGTTGTGATAAGGCATAATTGCCCATGCTATCACTTTCCCAAAGCATGATATTTGCATCTGATCGCTGCTCGTAGTTCTCCCAAAAGGAGAGTCCACTGCTCATATTGAGTAGGTGCTTTGTAGTAATTGTCGAGCGGTTGTCATTTTGCCATTCGGCAATGGGGGCTGGGTCATTGATGTCTAGCCGTCCTTCCTGATCAAGCAGGCCGATCATGGTTGCGGTGAGGCTTTTGGTCATACTCCACCCCATTAGCCGCGTGTCTTGAGAGATACCCTCCGCGTACTTTTCCGCAATCAACTGACCTTTGTACAACACGACTACCGCTCTGGTATTTTTGAGCTTCTCTGGATCGTCTTCTATGAATGCCCGATCAAGAATGACATCAATTTTCTGCTTTTGCTGATTGCTCACCACCTCAACTGTATCTTTGATTGAGAACCAATTAATAAGGCTATCCTTCATAGTTCTGGACGGGGTGAAGCTTTGACCAGCGAGAATGGCTTCAGGCACTTCGTTGATCAGCACACAGCCCAGACCTTCACGATAGATGGCCTTACGCTCAGAAAGCCCCCAGGCATTTGCGGTAGCGGACTTAGACGCATAGTCGACCGAAGCAGACGCCAGTGCAATCGGTGAGAAACCAAGATCTTCCGCCTTTGCTTGGGCTTCATCGATACCGGCTACAAACACACAGGAACACAGGTTTTTGGCAGCATATCCCGTTAGGACGGGTAGCATTGGCTTCAGATACATGTTGAAAAGTCCAACAAGGGTTCCTGCAATGATGAGAATGATGATAGCCGCCTTTTTCATAAGTGAATTATTATGCCAACAAATTAAGTAATTGGATAAAAAGAATCCGGGAATTTGCTAGAATACAGCCTTAAGCCACTTTCTGGTATGGAAAAGAAGAACATTGTCATCATAGAGTTTCATCAAGAGACTAATTCTTTTTCCAAGGTGCCAACGACCATTCGCGAATTTGAGTCGCTCGCGCTTTTCTACGGCGAGGATGTTCTAACGAAGGGGATCAAGAAGTATAAGCGCTTTCAGCTGGCGGGCTTCATGAAGGCCATTCGGAAGTTCGGTGAAAATCAAATCAATGTGATACCTACCGTCACTGCCTGGGCTACCTCTGGAGGACCAGTGGCTATTGATGTCTACCTACACTTCAAAGAGTATATTCTCGATAAGGTGAAGGCTGTGGACAGGGTGGACGGGGTGTACATGTCCATGCATGGTGCTATGGGCGTACAAGGCATGCGTGATCCGGAGAGTGACATGATCAGGGCAGTCAGGATGGTGGTCGGCGAGGAGGTGCCAATAGGTGTGTCCTACGACCTCCACGCCAATATCACCAGGGAGAAAGTAAGGTTAGCCACCTTTATCACTTCCTACCGGACAAATCCACATCGCGATCATTTCAGGGTGGGGTATAAGGCTGCTAAGTTACTGCTTGATACAGTTTACGGTAGGGTCAAACCGGTAATGGCTTTCGAAAAAATGCCCTTGCTGAAGGGAGGAGGGTTCACGATTGATTTTCTGGCGCCCATGGCGGGTATTTTTCGTAAAATGAAGGCTATGGAGCGTCGGAAGGGCGTCCTTAGCGTCTCCAATTTTATGGTACACATCTGGCTGGACGATGAGGAGCTGGGATGGTGTACACTGGCAGTGACTGATGATAATATGGAACTGGCTCAGCGCACAGCACATGAGTTGGCAGAGCTCAACTGGGCCGTCAGGGATAAGCCGCACCCCGAGCCCTACACGATTGAAGATGCCATCGCCAAAACTAAAAAATTGTGGTTTAGACGGCTCTTTGGTACACTGGTCTTCTGCGACACCTCAGATGTGGTAGCTGCCGGAGCTCCTGGTGAGAATACACTCATATTGCAGGAGTTGGTCAAGGAGGCCGACGGGTTGAAGAGTTATTTGCCATTGCGTGATGCTGAGATAGCCAGGACTTACTTTGACGAGCCTACCGGAAATACGGTGACACTTCAGCTAGGTCGGAAGCTGGAGACCTCCTATAATCAATCCACCACGGTTGAAGCGAGGTTAATCAAAAAGCAGGAAACCGATTTTGGGAAGACACTGGTTTTCCAATACAAAAAGCTTTCGATAGTGATCACTGAACTCCCATGTCCCGCTTTCTGGCCGTCCTTTTTCTCGAAGTTGGGTTTATCGCTATGGAAAGCGGATATAGTGGTTGTAAAGAATTTATTTCCATTCAGACTTTTCTACGCCCTCTACAACAGGAAGACATTTAATGTGGCCACCGCCGGGACTACTAACCTTGATGTGCATCAGCTGGCTTATGAGAAAGTACCAAGGCCTATCTATCCGCTTGACGCTATAGAGGATTGGAAGTCTGTAACAAGCCGTTAAAACGGTTCGATTCGCATCAGCAGATATAAGGGGCTGTGCAATAAGTCATTTAAGCTCACACTGGGCAAAATAATCTTCTGCATACTACAGGGCAACACCCACCTAACCGCCCTCAAGGGCGGAATTTATCCCCTTGAGGGGATTATAGGGGTGTATTTGAGATATCAAGCAAAAGAAAATTCTGTGATTTTTAAACTGGTTGGACTTATTACACAGCCCCATAATCGTGGAATTATATCAATGGTTTCAACCATTTACCTGATTAATAAGCTTAGGCTTTGGTCTGCCTTTTTGGTTTGCGTTTACCAAACCCATAGAGATTTTGTCCAATGAAGTCTTTCGGAAATGATTCCAGATCATCAAAACCTAACGCAATCTCACCATCTTCTTTAGGGATATAATTGGTCTTGAAAATGTAGTCCCAAAGGCTGAGGCTAATTCCAAAGTTGACACCCATTCGCCTTTGTGCAGGCAGGTTTCGAGCATGGTGCCAAAGGTGCATCACAGAATTGTTGAAAAGATACTTCAGCGGTCCCCATGTGATCTTCACATTGGCGTGATTGAGATGACCGATGGTGATGGCCAGGAAATGAACAATGAAGGCTTGTGAAGGCTCAAATCCGCCCAGGATCATTACCCCGAAAGTCTTCAGCGGCTTATACAGGATGTTTTCCATCCAGTGGTATCTAAGATGCGCTGCAAAGCCCATTTCTTCTACCGAGTGATGCACTTTATGATATTGCCAAAGCACAGGAAACCTGTGTAGCATCACATGTGTAAACCACTGTACAAAGTCCAGAATGATGAAGAAGATGAGCAGCTGCGCCCATGAAGGAAGATCAGACAAATTCACGATAGTGAGGGACTGCATAGAAAGGCCAAAATCGGCCATGACTTGCTCAAATAGTGAGTAGAAACCACTAATGACTATCGCAAAAATGAAGAAGTTGAAAAACATGTAGAAGCCGTCCAACCAGAAGTCTTTGCGGAAAGTGGCTTGATTTTTTCGCCAGGGAAATGCCAACTCCAATCCCCAAACGGCCAGGGAAATAATAATAAGCCCCCAGAAGTAATTCTCAGTCCAAGGGGTGTCAAAAGTAATCGTTCGCCCGACCCAATTGAGCGTACCGAGTATTGATTGAATGAATACGTTCCAGTAGGTTTCCATAATTAATTCATAGTAAGGATCAAGCTGTCTGTTTCAATAGGCAAGTTGAGGTTTTGGCTCCATTCTATCCAACTACCGTCATAGTTGGCCACATATGGATAATTCATCAGCTCGTGCAGCACGAAGCTTAGATGAGAAGAACGTACGCCGGACTGACAGTAGACAATCAGTGAATCTTCAGCACTAATACCATAACTGGAAATCAGCTCGATTAATTCTTCAGACTCCAAAAACTTGGCGTTCTCGTCTAGTGTTTGTGAATACTCGAAAAAGATACTACCGGGAATCCTACCGGAACGCTGTGCGCCGGATTTCTGGTGTCGTCCAGAGTATTCTTCAGCTGATCTCGCATCAATAATTTTGTAATTCTTATTTCCAACAGCCGCCAATACTTTTTGATGATCAACGAGGAACATGTGGTTTGGTGTTTCGAGTTGGATGTTTCCTATTTGCCGCGTCTCCTGAATCGAATTGGTTAACTGAAGTCCATTAATTTCCCAGGCTTGTAGACCGCCATTCAACAGGGATACGGTATGATAGCCGTAAAGCTTGAGTAGCCACCAAAGCCGAGCCGCATCAACGTCCCCTTTATCATCATAGATTACAATGTGATCTCCTTGATTAAGCCCCTTCGACTGCACCAGGTATTGTAGTTGTGAACGGCTTGCACGAATGCCACTCGTGCTATGTGTGCTATCCTGGATATCAGGACGCCATAGCTGAATCGCTTTCGGGATATGGCCATTCTGGTACACTTCAAGAGGTCGTAGATCGACCAGTTTGATGTTTTGGTGTTCAAGTACCTTTGACAACTGTCCCACTTCGATCAAAGGCCCAATGGCACTACCCTCTCCTTGCTGAGTAGGTTGGCATGCACTTAGCGCCCATAACAGGGATATCCCAAGTCCGATTATTGGGACAATTCGTACCATTCGATGTTTTCAAGTGGGGCCCTTCGGCCTTTATTCTCAGGCGCGTAGTTCTTCGCGAGATAGTCGAGGATGATGTCTTCATTTTTGCCTAGCTCCCACAAGTTTTGTGTCTTTTGCATCCATCGGATCATGGATTTCCATCCTTCGCGTGTGGCTCTGTTTTGAGTGACGAGCTTAGCAGAATGGCATGCTGTACAATTGGCAGCAATGATCTGAATGTTGGGATCGTCGGCCAGGCCAGTTATGTCGAGCACGGACTCTTGTGATTCAGGAGCTTGAGTAACATTAGGTTCAACCTTCTCTTCGGCGACTTTAGTTTGCTCAAGGGTATCAAAATAGACGGCAAAGATGGATACCAAGACCATCGTCACCATGATAGACATGATCCCTATGAGGAGCGTGGTAATCTTCTTCAGGCTATCGAGTATGTCAAAAGGCTGTTTATCCATATCAACTCACCTTGACAGCAATTCTATGACAAGCGTTATTTAGGTACCCTTTTGGATTCCAGCCTGGTACTACCATGGGTTGCATAATGCCATTTTCGTCCATAGCTCTTGCCCAGACTTCATAGTATCCATTTTTTGATAAGGTCACACTGGCTTTCCAGTGCTGCCAGGCAAGTCGGTTTTTTGGTGGTTCCAATGCACATGTTTGCCAGGTGGCACCAAAGTCCACGGAGATATGCATCTCCTTCACTTCTAAATCACCGGCCCAGGCATGGCCTCTTACTTCAAAACTTTGCCCCGATCTCACAATAGCTCCGGTCTTGGGCCATGTTATCAATGACTTGACAGGCATGGACTCAATAATGCACATATCCTCATCATCCACCTTGCTGCCTGGCGCTACTGTCTCGCAGGGTACTCGGTAGGCATCACCAGTCATTTTTGGTCCATCATGGATAATGTTTCTAATCACTAGCTTATGCAGCCACTTACCAGAAGCGGACGCTGGCCAACCTCCAGCGACGAGCCGGAGTGGATATCCATGCATAACCGGAATATCCTCCCCGTTGAGTTGAAATGCAATGAGCGTCTCATCTTCCATGGCTTTGGCCATAGGTACACCTCTTGATATCACAGTCTTGTTGACATCTCCACTCAAGTGCGTATCCTTACCATAGTAGCCAATATAGACCGCATCATTCTTGACCCCAACGTCATTGAGTACATCTCTCAACCTGACGCCTGTCCATTCGGCACTGTATACAGCACCAGTGGTCCATTGATTGCCTTTGGCTGGGGGGTTGAACTCCGACCTACCATTACCGCCACATTCGAGTGTAAGCTGGTAGGTGAATTGCTCAAATTTGGATTTGAGTTGATCAAGGGTGTAGGTCTTGGTTTGGTTTGCTGACTCACCATCCACAGTTAAGGTCCAAGAATCGATATCAATTTCCTCGGGCACCAATCCATTATTGCGGATAAAGATTCGGTCCTTTGGAGTAATTGGATCATCGAGTAAATGCGGGGGTGTCTCTATATTCCAGGGTCGATCATTGAGAAGGGTGAGGTCTTTGTGCTTGCCCGCGGGGAGCGAGGGGTCTTGCTCAAAATTTGCCAATAAGCTCATTTCAGATGGCAGGTGCTTCGAGAATACTACCGGCATACCCCAGACTATAGCCAGGCCAGCTACAGTTGATTTTTTAAGAAACGCTCTCCGTTTACTGCTCATAATCAAAACTCAATTCTACTAATGGGTTAAATATATAGATATATAAACATATGAACAAATTACCATATGTTTGTTATTCGTCTTTTCTGGTATGAAGTTGCAATGCTAATCTTTTGATAATCAGCTCATTCATGAAATAAATAAATAAAATATTGAAATAGTTTAATTTAGGTGTTTACCTTTTTGGTACTAATCGTATATACACTTGACATATTTCCATAGCTGGTTGTTAAACCCCGTTCTCCAAAAGGGAGATCGGGGTTTCTTTTTGCCCATTTGGGTACTAATGCTGATTATAAAATGTAAGACTCAACTGGCCAATTCGTTAATGGCAACCGCCATGCGATCCAGATCGGCTATGGTATTATGAAAGTTTGGTGCGACCCGTACGCCTTGAATATCCGCTTTGTCGATCGCTACCGTAAATATTCCGTAGTTGTCAAATAGCGCTTTTGCCAGAGCTTTTGGAGTCATACCAGCTATACCGACATTTGCGATAGCTCCACAGAACTCGTCCTCAAGAGGAGTATAGAAAAGTACACCTTCGGTATCCTTCACCTGCTCTGTCCAATATCTTCTCAGGTACTTGAGCCTTGCGGACTTTTTGGGTACACCAATTTTTTTATTGAATTGGAGCGATGACAACATAGCTACTTGATTAGAGCAAGGCATAGTCCCAAAATGCGATAGTTTTCTAATGTCGTCAACTGCAAAGTCACTATCTCCGAACATTGGCCAGAGTCGTTCTGCTTTCCCCTTATTCACGTAAAGCAGACCATTGCCCAGCGGTGCACCAAACCATTTGTGGAGGGAACAGCCATAGTAGTCGCAATCTATTTCTTTGATCGACTGGTCAATGTGAGTGAATGCGTGTGCACCATCTACGATGACTTCCAGTCCTTTTCGGTGTGCCATAGCAGTTATTTCTTTTACCGGTAGGACCTGACCGTTGAGATAAATGATATGGGAGACCAGCAGCACTTTGGTTTTTGGTGTGATTGCCCTTTCTATAATACTGACGATCTGTTCCGTGGAATCTGGCTTCAGTGGGATATCGACCACATTGACTTTGGTGCCGTATCGCTGAGACCTTTGATCCAAAGCCTGGATCATACTCGGGTACTCCCTGTTGGTTCGGAGGATTTCTTCACCTTCTGACAGTTTCAACCCGTGAATGACGATGTTGAGAGATTCAGTCGTATTTCTGGTAAGAATTATTTCCTCATTAGAGACGCCAATGAACTCCGCCATTTGGTTGATTAGCGCTGTACGTTCATCAACTTGTTTGGTCCTCATATAGTAGGAGGGGGAGGCATTGATCTCGGTCAGTCTTTCAATCCATTTGGTCTTTACCGGCTCGGGTGATGGACTGAAGTAGCCAGATTCAAGATTGATAAAATCCGGATTTTGGACGTACATGCTTCTGATCTCATCCCAGAAGGCTTCATCACTAGCCAGTTGATTTTCACTTAATGCCGAGTGATCAGTAATACTTGAGATGCCTGCACTTAAGTCTGTAAATGACAAAGGAACAATCATTGCAGCACCGGTTCTCTTGAGAAAGGCTCGTCTTTGATTTGGATTCATAGCATGCGGATTTACTGACAAAAGATACAAATTTTATGAGGTGGATGAACCAAATATTCCGTGCATGGCAATTTCAATACTGCTGGTGAAAGAATTGGCGACTAGTTTTGGGGCGGAACCAGATATTTCAGAATGAAGAAGATATTAAAAGGAATTGCCATAGTTGTTGCGCTAGCTATAGCTGTGCTCGTAGTACTAACTATAATCTATAATGAACCTCGACCTACCGGAAAGCAGGGAGCAGCCGCTGATGAACTAGCAAAGAAAATGATAGCAGCAGTCAATGGGCAGGCTTGGAATAGGACAGGGGCTGTTAGCTGGACATTCAGGAATCCTCATTATCATATTTGGGATAAAGAACGGCACCTGGCGAAGGTAAAATGGGAAAATCGCGAAGTGCTCATCGATATCAATAACCGGAGAGGTGTGATTCTGAGTGATACAGAGGGTATGAGTGAGTTGGATAAGGGAGAACTGTGCGAAACGGCCTGGAAATATTGGGTGAATGACTCCTTTTGGCTCAATCCGGTGGTAAAGGCTTTTGACCCTGGAGCCAGTCGGAGT
Organism: Cyclobacteriaceae bacterium; assembly: GCA_965229505.1. GTDB lineage: Bacteria > Bacteroidota > Bacteroidia > Cytophagales > Cyclobacteriaceae > UBA6059. Next base: position 295,780 of record OZ245881.1, on the reverse strand, counting down.
ATAGTAGAGCTAGAGAATGGTGATGTAGGATTGATGGTGACCTACGCCAGCGGCGGTGCTACCCCCGGGGATTCCTACTTGTGGATACTTGATGACCAGTACCGACCGATGGCCTGGAAAATGTGGGTAAGCATTATTCCGTTAGGTGGTGTCTCATTTTCGTGGGAAGACTGGATAAAGACGAAGACCGGGGCGTGGATAGCTACGAGGCACGAGGGATTAATTAGTATCCCAATCGCTGATGTGAAGACGGCTGATACTTTGGCCGAGCTAACAGGGTCAGAAGATATCTTTCAGCGACTTTTCCAACCAGACCAGGAATTGATTCAATTTTGACATAAAAAAAGGTTGGTCACAATGACCAACCTTTTCATTACAGCAAAATATTGTTACTCTAGCCTGCCGGAATGGGCAAGTCAATAGCAGGATAGTTGCTAATGTTTACTCTTGGAACTGATGCTCCAAAGGTAGCATTGATAGCATCTATGAATAAGTTGGCTGTCTCTGCATACCCTCTGGTATTTGGGTGAATGCCATCAGCGGAATAAAAACCTGATGGAGGAGCAAAGTCAGGAGTAACAATTACACCATCTATCAATTGTGGCCCTGTTAGTGCAACTTCAAGTAATTTGGCGTTTGCATCCGCAAGAGCAAGTCGTCCTCCAGAACCGTCAACCACTGATTGGATTGTCGCATTATAACCTGCGATGGCAGTTGCTATAGCTACCTGCTCAGTTTGTGTTAACCAGTATCGATCTGCTAATGGAACAGCTACACCTACCGTACTTAGTGGGTTACCAGGCTGGAGTTCGTTACCTATCACCCCGGCGGCTGGGAGCGTTCCTTGCTCTCCTTCAACTGATTGACGGGCAAACCTCAGCGGCTCAAAAGCGGCTCTTTGTTCTGGGGTAACAAGTCCAAATGAGACAAGTGCATCAAGGAGTGGTCCCAGGTCAGTCAGATCAGTATCTTCAATAACTATTGGATTGGCTCCAAGCTCAAATGAGATTTGTCTTGCTTCAGCTTCAGCTGGATCAAGAAATCCAGACCCGGCTAATGTGTCAAGCAGAAAATTAAAGCCCCCAAAAGCATCCAGGCTATTTAACAAGTCTACAGTAGCCTGATCCGTCATAGGAATGGCATTATAGGGAATCAGGTTAAAATAGGGCGTTATAAGCACATTAGGGATATTAGCCACTACACCTTTCAGATCAGGGTACGTACCTAGCATTGTGCCAATTGACGCGTTGTATCGGAATGCAAAATCCTCCTGAGAAGTAATCGGCACACCATTGTCATCACCACCGCCAGCAGCAAAACCAAGTACATCGTTGTTGCCTAACCAAAATGCAAAGAATGTTGGCTGTGCAGCAAGCACATCACCTATCAAAGTAGATGAACCTGGAGCTGAAGCAAACCTAGCATACAATCCATTGTAGGCAGGGTTCTGAGGTACATCAGGCCCACCTGTCTCAGGAATGAGAAATTGCCCAATTTGGATATTTGGAACCGCAAAATTATTCAATGCCGCCTTATCTCCAGTGTACGGACCAGGCACGGCACCAGGTACTACAGGAGCCGGAAGTGTGCTACCGGCAGCATTTGTCTGCAATATCAATTTGCCCAAAGGTGTCACACCATCAGGAGCAATTCCGGAAAAACCTGCTTCACTTCCTATATCTGGCTGATTGAAGGTGGCGGTACCACCAGCTAGCGCCAATCGACTATTAATAATAGCGGCAAGCGAATTTTGCTGTGCTGAAGTGAATAGCGCATTTCCTTGTACGCCAGCCATTAGCGAATTACCGATGGTCACAAACTTGGTGAAGTCTGCGCTACCACTCTCTCCGCTAGGTGTTCCTGGATCTGTTGGAAATACTTTTACTGTATCGATTGTTTCCTGTTCGCAGGCAAGAAATGACCCACAAACGAAAAGTGCTAAAAATGTATTTTTAATTCTAGTCATTGTCATTTCTTTATTAGTTCAAGAATTCGTCAAAAGTGATAGAGATGTAGTACTGCTGTCCCACAAATGGTGCACCAGCGTTTGTTCTATAATCACCACCACCAATATTCTGACCGCCTACTTTGACTATCGTTTTGATAGATTCGATCTTATAGTTAACCTGAGCATCAAACACCCCGAACTCTGGTACTAACCAGTCTCCAAATGATGACTGCCACATGAATTCTTCCTGCCATCTGAAGCTGGCACTAAATCCAAAGTTGTCGAAGAGTTGTCTGTTAGCAACGGTCACACTGAATCTGTTATTGGGCGTATTGAAGCCAGCAATGAAATCCCGACCTGCAACTCTTTCAACATCAAAGTCAGCATAGCTATAGTTACCGCTTAGGGTGAAATTATCGAACCAGCTCCATGTAGCACCAACACCAAAACCGTAAGAGTTGATGGTCTCAGGAGAGTTGACATAAGGTCTCCAAGGTGAGCCTGGAGCAATTGTATTACCCTGGTGTTGAGTTGGGTTTTTAGATCTGATATTTTCAGAACCCAAGAAATCGGTGTAGGTGGTATTGTAATAGTTTACATCAAGGAGCAGCTTATTGCTGATCACACCCTTATATCCGATCTCGAATGAAGTCAATTGCTCTGGTTGTGCATAAGGAACATTGGCAGTTTCCAGTACTGAAGGATTACCGCCAGTAGGAGTACCATCAGCAGCGAGGCTTCCACCGGAAGCTATGTAAGCCTGATAGGAGTCTTCTGTATACGCCCCACCATTATGGATACCATATCGGGCAGCATTTTCTTCAACACTTCCAACCAAAGTTCCGGCACTACTCGGGAAGTAAATGAACTGTGCCTGAGTATCAGGGTTTCTGAAGCCTGTCTGGAAACTAGCACGGAAGTTTTGAGTTTCGCTTGCTGAATAGACAGCAGAGACTCTTGGCGTTACCTGACCATCAAAGTTCTCATTCTTGTCAAACCTTAATGAAGCAGTCAGTTTTAACTTATCCTGAGCCAGTCGCTTACCCACCTGACCATAAAATCCGAATTCGTTGATGCCAATTCTTTCGAAATTGATACCATCATCAGGACCTTCATTAAAGATGGTACCGTTAGAGAACAGATCATATCTTCTAAAGTTACCACCGACCTGAAGCTCTACAGCTGTGATCTGATTCTTGAAGTTATAATTGAACTCACCGTGCCACAGTTTTGAGTTATCCTCAAAACCAGCACCCGGTGGGTTTCGCTGGAACAAGCCGTTCCTCACTCCTTCTACTGCGCTTTGAAATGCCTGAGTACCTGGAGCAGGAATATTACGATCAGCGTAAGCTCGTGCTACATCATGAGCTACATCTTCATTACCCGCTGGTGTTGGTCCACCAGTGAAATTACTTCCGTAACCTTGAATCGTCAAGAGATAAGCCTGTAAGTAGTCTGGTACCCACTGAGTAGCCGAAGGAGAAAAAACTTCATTGGTGAATCCACCGAGTGCCGAAGCATTCCAGGAGTCACCATCGTCAGTTACAGAATGATAGCCTCTTACGAAGAAGTTGTCAGCTTTCAATTCCAGTTTATAAAAAGTCTGAGAGAAGTCTCTCAGCGCATATTTTTCAGCACCCTGGTAGATTGAGCTACCCTGACCTCTTCTATATACACCGATGGCCTCTATATCATCTGTGACCCTGTAGTGAAGGGCGACATCATATTTGAGGTTCTCAGCAACATAGTCATCCATTAAATCTTCTTCTTTCAGGCCTGTTCTTCTGAGGTCGAGAACGCCTAGCCCGGCGTACTGAGGACCTGCAGCGGCCATTGGCACTACGATCTGAGTTTCATCGCCATAAAGGTTTAGTCCGTCAAAGTTTGGCTCCCCTGTAAGATCGATTTTTGAGTCCGAACGGAATCGATCTGTGGTGTAGTCGTTACCGACCCAGTCCTGAGCATCAGAATAGGAGAAATTCACCTTAAAGGCGAATTTGTTATTGAATGCTTTAGCGTATCGTACTGAAAATGAATTCATACCATAGGTCTCATTATTCTGAGCATCCGAGGTAGTAATACCAGTTTTGTACTGAGCGCTCAACCCCTGGTACTCAAAGGGACTCTTTGAAGTCATCAATAAGATACCGTTGAATGCATTCGGTCCGTAAAGCGCTGATGCTGCTCCGGGTACAAGCTCCATGCCTTCAGCATCTAGTTCACTCATGCCCACCAGGTTTCCGGTAGGAAAGTTGAGGAGAGGAGCAGAACTGTCCATACCGTCAACCAACTGCACGAATCTGACATTGGCGATAGTAGCAAAGCCACGGGTGTTGACCGATGGGAAGTTGAGGCTACCGCTGTTGACGGCAACTCCTTTTACATTGGCCAACGTCTCGTAGAAGTTAGCTGTCGGTGCTTGCTGGATGGCGAGGATATCTACTCGCTCCACGGTCACAGGAGACTCGAGAAAGCTTTCCTCGACTCTGGAAGCCGAAACGACAACTTCCTGACCCATGAGCACTGACTCACTCATTGAAATATTCAGCCCTGAGACATTTTCACTGGTGATATCAATTTCTTGTGTTTCATAGCCCACGATGGAAAATACCAATGTGATGGGCGGGGGGGAACCTACGCTTAATTTGAAGTTTCCCTGCGTGTCTGAAATAGTGCCTGTCACCTTGCCTTTCACGATGATGTTAACACCAATCAAGGCTTCATCGCCATCGGTCACATTACCTGACACCACTGTTTGTTGTGCCATGGCTTGATAGCCGATGAAGGTGATAAGCGCTAAAAGACTCAACGCTTTGTTAGTAAAGTTTTTTATCATACTCTTCATGCTTAATGGTTTTGTGTGATTACTACTCGCTCCAATATCAAATTATTTGATTTTCAATATCATGTAAAATAATTAAAAATGCATCATTACAATCGATCTCAATGCCTATTTCTTGCATTATTTTCAAAATACTCGGCATACCGAGTTGTTTGAAAATTCAACCAAATGGCTGCATTGTTACAGAATTCGTAATTTCCGCAAACAGTCTTTTTGTACTTTTCAAATTTGGCACAAAAAAAGCCTGACGGGCAGGCTTCAATTTTTAATTAAGAATAGGGTTAAGGTTTTGGATTCTCCTGGATATACTTCACCAGTCGATCACACAGACTATTCATTTCTCCTGACATGTATTCGTCCCCGGTAGAGGATAATAAGCTTTGTGCCAATCCTCCGATGCAGTCTATATAGAACTTTTTCATATCATCTACGGGCATGTCTTTGGACCAAAGGTCGATACGCATGGTATTTTGATTGAAATGATCCCAGAGCCCGATGCTTATGGCTTTAGTTTCACTCGGTCCATCACCACCTTTGTCATCAGCGTCCCAGCTGATTTTTTCAGGGACGTTATCGTCATCAAGCTCTACCGTAAAATTGATATTGGACTTCTTCATTTTTTTGTTTTTTGAACGACTCGTAATTTTAATGACTAGTAAATAGTATAATCTAGTGGCTCAGGATGGCCTGGGCTTTCTGCTTATCAAGGGAAAGCTGGGCACGCAGACCACTGAGATCGGAAAACTTAGCTTCTTCTCTGATCATCTCAACGAAGGAGACAGTAATATCTTCTCCGTAAATATCCTTTTGAAAATCGAATAGATGAACCTCAATAGTTCGCATTGACCCATTTACGGTAGGGCGAAGGCCAATATTCAACATTCCGTCAAAAGTGTGACCGTCAACGATTGTCCGCACAGCATACGCTCCGTCCGCCGGGATTAGCTTGTATTTTTCCTGTATCTGAATGTTGGCGGTTGGGTAACCCAATTCCCTGCCGAGCTTCGCGCCAGTTACTACCTTACCAGTAATTGAGTAGTTCCTGCCCAGATAATTGGTTGCATTTTTGATGTCGCCTGTAAGTAGGGCGGCTCTGATTTTTGTCGAGCTAACACTCACATCATCAATTTCCTGTTTGGGAATCTCCTCTACCTGAAACCCAAATTTTGTTTCGTTGGCTTTGAGGTAGTCAAACCCACCTTCACGATTTTTTCCAAACCTGTGGTCGTATCCAATCACCAAACGCCTCGTACCGATTTTATTGACCAATACTTTTTGAGTGAACTCCTCGGAGGTCAGTTGACTAAACTCCGTGGTAAAAGGAATCTTGACAAGATGATCGATACCCACAGATTTCATCAATTGTGCCTTCTCTTCAAAGGTGCTTAGCAATTTGAGTTTGTCATCATCCGGGGATAGGATGAAGCGCGGGTGTGGCCAGAAAGTAACCAACACACTTTCACCCTTATGTCTGGCGGCCAGACTAGTTACCCTTTTAAGTATTTTTTGGTGACCGAAGTGCACACCGTCGAAGGTTCCAATGGTTACGACTGCATTATGCGGTTGTGGGAAATCCTTCTCTCCTTCGATGATATTCATGCAGGGGTGTTTATCTGATCAACAAAAGCTTCCAAGTTCCATGCATCATCTAACCTGTATTCGCCTATTCTTGTTCGCTCTAACCTGCTCAGGTGTGCCCCCACACCCAGTTTCTCCCCGAAATCATGCGCCATACTTCTAATATAGGTGCCCTTACTACACACGATTCTAAAGTCTACCCGCGGCAATTCCACATTGGTTATCTCAAACTCTTTAATCTCAACCGAGCGTGGCTCCAGCGTTATTTCCTTTTTCTGTCTTGCTTTTTTGTATGCCGGCACCCCATCTTTTTTGATCGCTGAGAAGATTGGCGGAACCTGTTGTATAAGTCCCGTCATTGACGTGACGACAGCATCAACCATGTCTTGTGTGACATGTGCATAGGCTTGTTCACTATCAAATTCGGTTTCCAGATCGTAAGATGGTGTGGTCTTACCTAGTGTAAAGGTGCCCTGATATTCCTTCTCGGCTTCCTGATAAGAATTGATCTGCTTGGTCATTTTGCCGGTGCATAGGATCAGCAACCCTGTAGCCAGAGGGTCTAAGGTTCCGGCATGGCCTATTTTTTTTACCTTCAGCAGGTATCGAAGCTTTTTGACCACATCAAAGCTCGTCCAGGTTAATGGCTTATCAATGAGTAGGGTGGCCCCAGAGCTATATTCCTCGAGAGAGAGTGGTTTCATAAATGCGGTGGGTGAATCTACTCCTGCTCCCGCTTTGGCTTGTGAAAGATGGCAAAGAACTCTATCACAAACCCTGCCATCACCACAATGGGACCAAGGGTAAGCCCAAGAAAACCAAAACCATAGGGCTCGGTATCCAATGTCATAATAATGAACCCAACAAATAAGGTGGCAATACCTGCCAACATGATCATATAGTTAGTCTTGCCAAAAGCTAGTTTGTCTTTATTACTCATAGTGTTTAGTATAATTCGTCCAACGACATTTTCAGATATTTCTTGATTGCCCGATACGTACTCAGGAAACCGACGAGCATCCCGATCAGCAGGAGTCCCCCCATCAGCATCAATAAACGTCGATTGTCCTGCAGCTGTTCCAAATCTTGAATATTAGCATTGGCGGTAGTGAGCAGTCCAAACAGCAATGCTGATGCAAAGAGTCCGGCGAGAAGTCCATAAAATGCCGCCCGTGTTAAAAACGGTTTTTGGATGAAACCAGCTGTTGCGCCGACGAGTTGCATACTCCTTATCAGAAATCTCTGTGAAAACAATGCCAACTTGATGGTATTATTGATCAGCACCACTACCGTAATGAGCAGAATAGCGGCAAAGCCCAGGAGGATCAGGCTCAGCTTGGTCATGTTCTCATTGATACTTTCGATGAGGCTCTCAGCATACACCACCTCATACACGCTCAGTTCCTTTTCCAAATCTGACTTAATGGTGGAGAGCTGATCTGCTCCATGAAAATCCGGATGAACTTTTACAACATAAAGATCACGGAGTGGATTGTCTCCCAGGAAGTTGACAAAGTCTTCTCCTGTTTCCTCTACAAACTGCTGCGCCGCTTCTTCTTTGGAGATGAATGTAATCCCTGAATTTTCCTCTGAGTTCAGAATGTACTCTTTGGTGGAAAGTGTTTTTTGAATTCTGATGCGATCGTTTTCCGATACCTCCCTGTTCAGGTACACCTGTAGCTCGATGTTCTCGGTAATAATCTCTTTAAGCTTATTGGTATGAAGTGCCAGCAGACCAAAAATGCCAATCACGAACAGCGCTAGCGTTATGCTGAAGATCACACTGGCAAACGGATAGCTACCTAGCTTCTTCTTTTTTTTGTATTTGGTTTCTGCACCCATAAATCAACTTTTCAAAATTAGCTGAAAAAAATGGGCTAGAATAAAAAAAGGCGTTTGATCAAAACGCCTTTTCCTCTTTAAGTATTTCTAATTCTTTGATTAGGTCTTTATCACCTATCGGAATAAGTGGTTTTACTCCTTTGATTGGATTCTTTAGCTGGTAGAACTTCCCTTGATAAGAGAGATAAGTTACCCTGCCTGATTTACCATGAACCTCAAGGATGTCGTAAGGGATTCCTTTGAAGTCTCCATACAGATAAAGCTTGTTGCTATAGTATTTGTAATGGAAAGGATACTTCTCATCCTTTATATTTTCTATTTCAGTGGCCTCATCCGATGGATTCGAGAGGACATCCGGATTAGTGTCCAGCTTCGGTGAATTAATAGTCTCTTCCTCAAAGAGTTCCGTAACATTCGGCGGTACTACTTCAGGCGCCATCAATTCAGCTTCAGCAGCCTCCTCAGCGATTAGCGGTTGAGTCTCAGTCGAAGCAGTCAATGGAAGACTTTGAATCCCTTTAAGCTCAAATTTTTGAATCTCCTCAGGTCCTTGTGCGACGGAAGTGCTGCCAAGATCAATTGTTTGAACCTTGGATGGAACTAAATCGATCGTTTGTCGGGAATCTTCATTTTGATCAGAAAGCAGTAGGTAGCCGCTAACACCCAGTAGGGTGGCTGTAATAGCTGTTCCTCCCAACTTAAGCAATCCAGTAGCTGTGAGCCCTCCAATTAATACAGGCTCTATCGGCAGAGCATCAAGACGCATTTTTAACTCAGCTTTTCTTACAGCTTGAAGCTGGTTAACTAAGTCTTTTTGAAATTGAAAGTCCGAGCTAAGGACAGGGTCGCTTTGTATCTGCTGTAAGGCCTTTTCGGCTTCACCACCAGAGATGCGTCCTGAAACCAGGTCGTCGATTAAACTCTCTTTATTGAAATTACTTTCCATAGACTAATCCAGAAAATCACTAGCTGAGTATTTGCTTTTCACCAAACTATCCAGCTTCTTTTTGCACTTATACTTTTTGGTCTTTGCAGTATCTGTATTCGCAAAACCCAACTTCTCAGCGATATCAGTCATCGACATCCCATCGAAGTAGTAATAAGTGAGAATCTTTCTGCACGTATCTCCGAGTTCATTAATGCACTCATTGATAATCCTAACCTTCTCATTTTTGTCATGCTCCGGATGAATTCCTTCATCTTTCATTTCCTCATCCGAAAATCTTCCCTTGCGGTCCAATTCTTTTCTCCAGAGATTAAGACAAATACTGTAAATGAAGGTGCTAATCTTTGAAGTCAACACCAACTTACCACTTATAGCTTTCTGCCAAAAGGCCAAAAGCGCTTCCTGATAAATGTCCTTCGCTTCATCCTCTGTCCCATTATTCGACAAAACGATACGAGTCATCATCCGGTAATACTTCTTATAGAGGTAGTCCAGCGTTTTCTCGTCCCCCTTGCTAATACGGGTCAGAATTTCACTATCCTTCATTCAAAAAAAGCCGCTGCTTTTGGTTTAATACACAATATATCAAAATAGTAACCGCAAAGTGGATTATTTCCTTATTTATTGTATTAATATAAGAAGTAATTGACTTTAAATTATGTGGAGGGTATCTCTATGACCTGACCCTCGACAATACCAAATACCTTATCTCCACGCTTGATGCTAATTCTTGCTGCTCCGGTAAATTTGCCGAAGGCTGGCATGTACGCATGAGTATCACTAAAGTAAAAGCATGGAAGACTGATACCTTGTCGTGCTCTTCCTTTGAGCTTGATCGCCGGATGAATATGACCCGAAATATTGTACAAAGAATCGTTGATAATCCGATCATGCGAAAATAAGAATGGGCCGCAGCAGAGTTCATCAGTCGCTATCAATCCACACCTCTTATAGTCCAAACGATTGAGTATGTCATGATTACCAATCACTAAATGAGTTGATCGATCAGCATAGTTGAGCAGCCAGTCGCTGAACAGCGGCCACTCCAGATTCCAGTTACTGTGAAACAGGTCACCCAGAAAGACTATTTTGGATGGGTTGAGCTCGCTGATTAGTGCATCTAAGAGGAACAACTCTTCTATGTGAAGTCTTCCTGGTACTGGGATTCCGGCTTTTCTGAAGTGGCCCGCTTTGCCCATATGAAGATCAGAAATGACGAGCATCCGGTCTTCTTTCCAGAAAAGCGCTTTTTCCGGTAGGAGCAGTAGGTGCTGGCCTAGTAGCGCTAGCTCACATGAGCCTGACAATATCGCGTCGCGGCTACTCACCTACCGGCAACCAGGTCTGTGTACGGTAGAGGAAATAGAGATAGCCACGCACCTTGAGGTTACCCTCTTCGATCCACAGTTTACATTTATAAATTTTGCCGTTTTCAGGGTCGAGTATTTCGCCATCGACGTACTCATCTCCTTTGGCCTTCATCTCAGAGATGATTTCCATTCCGATCACTTTTTTGTCTTTTCTGTAGTCGGTGCACTCTTCACATATCGGATCTGGATCTTCATCGGGCTCTCTGAATAATTCGATGATCTTGCCGAAGACTTTACCTTCCTTTTCGTAGACTTCTACAATTGACCGTGGCTTACCGGTTTCGTCATCCATGGTTTTCCACTTACCAGTAATGGATTGTCCGAATGATGGGTAACTGGTGATAAGACCTACGATTAGTGTAAGGAACAATGCTTTCATAATACAATTAAATAAGGGGTCAAAACTAGTTAGGCGCGTGCATATTTATCTAATTGGATGCGCATTTTGGCTACACGATCAACCAGTTTTTCGGTACTTAGTTTTCCTCTTAGCCCATCGACCATGATCGGGAAGGCAAACGGCGTTGGCTGTGGAGGATATTTCAATTCGATTTTTTGAGTGTTGATTTGTTGCAAAGTCTCGTTGAGCCTTTCTCTGTCGATATGCAGATCAGTGGCTTCATCATAAGCCTGCTTGATCAGCAGATTGTCGGGATCATAATCTGAGAACACATTGAAAAGCAAGCCGGAGTTAGTCTGCAGATGTTTGTTGTTGTATTGATTTCCCGGTAGGCCCTTATACACAAGCCCTGATATGGTGGCGATATCCCGGAATCTGCGTCGTGCGAGTTCTGACTTATTGATGGCGTACTGCAGCTCATCATCGAGATTATCTAGCGTAAACAGGTCTTGCTCCAGCGCGTCCTCCAGCGGAATGTCATCTTCTGATAAGAGCTCAAATCCGTAATCATTCATCGCAATGGAAAAGCTGAGCGGCTGCATCTGGCCGATGCGGTAGGCGATGAGTCCGGCTAAGACCTCATGGACGAACCTACCGGCAAATGGGTACATAAATAAGTGACAGCCGAATCTAGTTTTCACCTTTTCAATAAGAAAGCTGTTGTTATTGGGGATCAGTGACCACTTCTCCTGAAGCGCTAGAATAGGTTTGATCGTGACCATTTCGATATCTCGAAAGATACCTTCAGAGGCCTGTTGTAGTTTTTTCTTAATGAGGTGCGAGAGCAGAGAGGAGAGCGGCATTCGCCCTCCTCCCCAGGCTGGCACTTTTCCTTTCTTTGTCTTGGCTTTTCTGACTAGCACGGTCATCTCCTTGAGCATGATGAACTCAAGGTTCCTACCGGCAAACCAGAATACATCTCCCGGATTGAGCCTGGCAATGAAAGTCTCCTCAATCGTGCCGAGCATTCCTCCGGTCATATACTTGACCCTCAAGGCCGCATCTCCGACGATCGTACCAATAGATAGTCGGTGACGCATGGCGGCTTTTCGGCTGACGATCCGATAAACACCATTTTGCTCATATACTTTAGCAAACTCCTCGTACTGCCCGAGTGAGTCACCGCCTTGTATAATAAACCGCATCGACCAGTCCCATTCTTCATCTGTCAGCTGACTATAGCAATACGTAGAGAGCACTTCGGCTTTGGTCAGCCCTTCACGAAACCCATCTCCGGTAGCCAAGGTCACCAGGTATTGCACGAGCACATCCATCGATTTACGAAGCGGCCTACGTTGTTCGAAATAGCCATCATCTAGTGCTGACCTCAGCGCGGCAGCTTCAACTAGTTCAAGCGAATGAGTAGGGACAAAGTAGATTTTGCTCGCTGCACCGGGTTGATGACCACTTCGCCCTGCTCGCTGCATGAACCTGGCAATACCTTTTGGGCCGCCTACCTGAATGACTGTATCCACAGGACGAAAGTCTACGCCAAGGTCTAGGCTGGAGGTGCAAACCACCAGTTTGAGTTTACCTGCATGTAAAGCATCCTCTACCCATCCTCGGACTGCATTATCAATCGACCCATGGTGCATAGCCATGATACCCGAAAGCTCTGGAGCGTGATTGAGTATCTGCTGATACCAAATCTCCGTTTGGGATCGGGTGTTGGTGAAGAGGAGGGTAGTTTTCGATTTCTTGATAATAGGTAATATGGAGGGGAGCATGTTGATGCCCAAATGTCCTCCCCAGGGAAAGGTTTCCACTTCTTCCGGTAGGATGGACTCAATGATTATCTCCTTGTCAATCTCTGCTTTAATAGTGGTCTCCGGACCTTTATAGTTAGGGCCAAGGAGTACCTGCTTTGCTTGATCCAGGTTGCCAATGGTGGCCGACACCCCCCAGACCTTGAGCGGTGATAATGTTACGGATCGGAGTTTGCATAGGGCCAGCTCTACCTGCACGCCTCTCTTGTTTCCTATCAACTCATGCCATTCATCTACGATCACCGTTTGCAGGTGTTTGAAGTAATTTGGTGAGTCCTGTGTGGAGAGGAGGAGGTGCATACTCTCTGGTGTAGTGATGAGACAGTCCGGGGCAGTACGTTTCTGTTTCTGTCGCTCGGAGGTTTCCGTATCTGCTGTTCTTATGGCTATAGTCCAGGGTATTTCGAGATCCTTTGCCATCTCTTGCATGGCGTGCTGGATATCGCGGGATAGTGCTCGCAGCGGTGTAATCCAAATGACCTTCAACCCATCCTTCCTTGGTTTGCGATAGTCGTCAGGATATCGCTTCATATGGTCAAGCAGACACGGAAGCCAGAGTGCGTAGGTCTTTCCACTGCCGGTAGGTGCATTGAGCAACCCGGAGTAGCCTCTCAAATAATGATCCCAACAAGACTTCTGGAATTCGAATGGTTTCCATTTGCGTCCTGCAAACCATTCTATGCCTTTGTTGATGAGTTCACTATGCTCCATACTGCTTTAGCAAGTCCTTCAAGTCGGTCAGCGTATTGGCCTGGTCAGGTTTTTTATCCTTTCGCCAGCGATGAATCCGTGGAAACCTCACTGCCACACCTGACTTATGGCGAGGAGAAAGTTGAATGCCTTCAAATGCTACTTCAAACACTAGCTCAGGCGTGACAGTACGCACCGGACCGAACTTTTCTTTCGTATTGTTCCTGACGAATCTACTGACTTCTGCTAACTCTGAATCGGTCAGCCCTGAGTAAGCCTTAGCAAAAGGTACCAGCGTGCCTTCATCCCATACGGCGAGGGTATAGTCTGAGAATAAGTCGGCACGCTTGCCATGACCTTTTTGAGCATAGATCATGACAGCATCTACCGTCATTGGGTCAACCTTCCATTTCCACCAGTCACCTTTTTTGCGTCCTGATTGATAGGTTGAAGTTTTTTTCTTCAGCATGAAACCCTCAGCTAGGTACTGGCGAGCTTGCTTTTGCAACACAGAGAGTTGCTGCCATGAGGATTCAGTGACAATTTCCGATAGGTGAATGACAGGTTGATCAAGATGGGAGATTAATGTCTCCAGATAGGATCGGCGCACTTCAAGTGGCTCGGATCTAATGTCCCGACCTTCCCATTCCAGTAAATCATAGGCTCTTATAGTGGCAGGCACTTCTTGCAGGATTTTCCTGGTAAGGTTCTTTCGACCGATCCGCTTTTGTAGTAGGGCGAAAGGTAGCGGTTGGCCATCTTTCACAGGGAGCAACTCACCATCTATGACCGTACCCGAAGGAAGGGAAAAGGCCAGAGGCTCGAACTCAGGGAACTTCTCAGTAATCAACTCTTCACCCCGTGACCATAAGGATAGCTGACCCTCCCTGACGATAAGCTGCGCGCGGATACCGTCCCACTTCCACTCAACTTGCCAGTCGGCAATAGGACCAAGTTCATTAGGGGGTGTTTCTAAGGCATAGGCCAAATAGAAAGGATAGGGTTTCGATAGATCTTCATTCTCATCAGAGTCAATCAGCAGCTCCTGTAGTGTGGTGCTTTCCGGACTCCAATTGCCCATAGATCGGTGTGCCAGTGTCGCAGGATCAATGCCGAGGTGCTGCCCCAGCGCTTTGAGTACGAGTGTCTTAGACATACCTACACGGAACCCTCCAGTCAGTAGCTTAAAGAATACAAAGCGTTCTGATCTTTCCAGTTGATTGAGGGCTTCTTTGATTTTGATCTTTTTAGCTTCTTCCTCAAGCGGTTTTATGCTTAGCAGGAATTGAATCCAATAGGTAAGTGATTTACCACTTGATATAGATGAGGCTGGAAGCACTAGGCTCAGCGTTTCTGCTAAGTCTCCTACGACACTGTAGGACTCCTCGAAAAGCCATGGTTCCAAACCTGTGAGTTCGAGGACAATCTCTCGGAGCTTTCTGGTATTAAGGATACTTTTTGGTCGCTTGTGAGAGAATAGCGCCAGGGCCCAAAGTTTATCTTCATCAGTTGCCTGGTCGAAGTAGCTACTAAAAAGGTTGACCTTTTGGTTGGTGGCGGATGTGTTTTCAAGATCGAGGAAGAGCTGAGCAAATTGCTTCATTGATGATAGAAACTGATAAGCGAAACCAATGTTACAACGTTAACTCAAATCAAAATCCCATTGCACAAGAAACAAAAAAGCCCCGAGTTGGGGCTTTTTAAATTCTTCAATCAATGATCAGTTTTACTTTATCGCCTGGATAGAGGCTTCCACTTTCTTTACGCTGATTTCCTTCTTCACTTCTTGCTTCAAGATTTCCTTATCAATATCTGCAGTATGAGGCTTCACAGCAATATGTGGTGCGATGATCAACGCCACGATGGAGGTTAACTTAATAAGGATGTTCATAGAGGGACCAGAAGTATCCTTAAAAGGATCACCAACAGTATCACCAGTTACCGCAGCTTTGTGGGCTTCAGAACCTTTATAATGCATTTTACCATCGATCTCTACGCCTTTTTCGAATGACTTCTTAGCATTGTCCCAAGCGCCACCAGCATTGTTTTGGAAAATACCCATCAGCACACCAGATACAGTGATACCTGCGAGCATACCACCAAGAATCTCTGCTGAAGGTGTGTCCGGGAAAACTCCTAAGAAACCGAAACCGACTACTACAGGTGCAAGCAAAGCAATAGCTCCAGGGAGCATCATCTCGCGAAGAGAAGCTTTAGTTGAAATTTCAACACATTTCTGGTATTCCGGCTTACCAGTACCTTCCATGATACCGGGGATTTCTTTGAACTGTCTTCTGACTTCATTTACCATGTCCATGGCGGCACGACCTACCGCGGCTATCGCCAATGATGAGAAAATGAACGGAATCATAGCACCAAAGAACAACGCTCCCAATACAGGCGCCTTATAAATATCAATAGAGTCGATTCCTGCGATTCCTACGAATGCTGCAAATAGTGCCAGGGCAGTTAAAGCAGCCGAGGCTATCGCAAATCCTTTACCACTGGCAGCAGTAGTGTTCCCCACGGCATCAAGATTGTCAGTGCGACCTCTTACTTCTTCCGGTAGGCCAGCCATCTCGGCTATACCACCCGCATTGTCAGCGATAGGGCCGAATGCATCAATAGCTAGCTGCATAGCGGTAGTCGCCATCATACCAGCCGCAGCAATTGCTACACCATAAAGGCCTGCGAAACTGTAGGATAGGATAATACCTGTGCCTAGCACCATGATAGGAGCGACGGTTGATTCCATACCTACCGCAAGACCTGCGATGATGTTGGTCGCGTGACCAGTGGATGACTGCTTAATAATAGAGTTCACAGGACGCTTGCCCATGCTTGTGTAGTATTCGGTGATAATGGACATCAGCGCTCCTACGATCAATCCAACAACGATCGCCCAGAAGACATCCAGGTTGCTGAACTCGTAAGATCTGATGGCTAGTTTTTCCGGTAGGAGACCTACTACTAAGAAATAACTCGCAATGGCCGTCATGATGATAGAAGACCAGTTGCCCAGGTTCAATGCATTTTGTACGCTGCTATCTTCATTTTTGATCGTCACGAAAAACGTACCCACAATAGAGAATACCAATCCCAGACCAGCGATCAACATGGGGAGTAGGATAGGAGAAAGGCCGTTCATGCCATCACCGGATGCGTTGATCTCCTGACCCAGTACCATCGCGGCTAGGATAGTGGCGACATAAGACCCGAAAAGGTCAGCGCCCATACCTGCGACATCACCTACATTATCACCTACGTTATCAGCGATTGTAGCAGGGTTACGAGGATCATCTTCTGGAATACCAGCCTCTACTTTACCTACAAGGTCAGCTCCCACATCAGCAGCTTTGGTATAGATACCGCCTCCTACTCTGGCGAATAGGGCAATGGACTCAGCACCCAATGAGAAACCCGCCAATACTTCGATAGCTGTCTTCATCTCGATACCTGTAGCAAGTACGCCACCTGCCTCGAAGAAATGAACCAATAGAATGAAGATTGAACCCAATCCGAGTACAGCTAACCCTGCTACACCAAGTCCCATCACGGCACCACCAGAGAAAGAAACCTTGAGCGCCTGCTTCAGGCTTGTGCGCGCAGCTTGTGTTGTTCGGACGTTGGCCTTGGTGGCGATGTTCATACCAAAGTAGCCAGCTAGCGCTGAAAACACAGCCCCTATGACAAATGCAATGGCGATAATAGGATGAGAATCAGGTACGAGCGTACCCGAATACGCCAACAAAATACCAGCGATAACTACAAAGTAGCCTAGTATTTTCCATTCTGCTTTGAGGAAGGCCATGGCTCCATCGGCGATATAGCCTGCGAGCTCTTTCATGTTTGGATCTCCGGCATCTTGCTTAGAAACCCAGGCAGATTTGATGGCCATTACTATTAGCCCTACAATACCAAGAAGCGGTACTAGATAAACGTACTCCGTCATTTTATTCTTTTAATTATGTTGGTCTTGAAAAATGTGGTGGCAAAGATAGACTTTCGAACCTTTTTTTGAAACGTTCCGCCGAAAATGACTGGACTGGTTATGAGATTGTTAAATCAACTGAAAGTCAGCGCCTAACTATTGAGAAATACAAAAATCATGAGCTGGCAGAATCATCAGCAGATGGCTCTCCTTCATATAAGGTTTCTACCTCGTGAGCGTTCCAGCCTCTTTCGTTTAGCCAACGACTGAAAACCGACTTATAACCATGTGTAACATAGACATTCTCTGCCTTGGAAAGTTCGACCGCCTCAATCAGCCCCTTCCAATCCGCATGATCGGAGAGCACAAAGCCTTGATTAGAACCCCTTCGCTTTTTGATACCGCGTATATTCATCCAGCCGGATACCTGCGCTACCGCAAATGGCTGGAAGCGTTTGGTCCATGAAGTACCTATGGCAGAGCCGGGAGCGATGACTAAGGCTCCTTGATACTCTTCCTTTGCAGTTTCTGGAGTGACTAGGTTGGTGGGTTTTAGTTGAATGTCATTTCTCACCAAAGCCTCATTCACATTGTGAATGGCTCCATGTACGAAGATGCGGCCAATGTTATGATCAATTGCCTCGATGATCCGCTGTGCTTTTCCCAGCGCATAGGCAGAGATGATACTGACTTTACCTACAGCCTGATTAGACTTCCACCAACTATTAATATCCTCAATGATCTCATGCTGGGGTCGCCAGTCAAATACCGGTAGCCCAAACGTACTCTCAGTGATAAAGTGCGAGCATTCCACTGGTTCGTAGGGTGTCGTAAACCCGTCATCTTCCACTTTATAGTCTCCGGAAACCACCCATGTTTGATCTTTATACGCTAGCCGTATCTGAGCAGAACCGATCACATGCCCTGCCGGATGGAAGGAGACCTCTACGCCATTGATTTTTAGGGCTTGGTTGTATTCTACAGTTTGGAGATTGATGTTTTCCCCAAGCCTTATCTTCAGTACCTCTCTGGATTCATGATGCGCCAGATATTTCATGGAGCCGAATCGAGCGTGATCGGAATGAGCGTGTGTAATTAAGGCTTTTTCTACTGGCCGCCAGGGATCAATAAATACATCCGCTTGAGAACAATATATTCCCTTATCAGTGAATGTTAGGAGCGGCGCGCTCAAGTGATGTCCTTAGGTTGATGGTCTACCTTGGCGTAACTGAGTCGTGCGAGTTTCTGCGTCGTGTGATAGCTGTCAAGGCCTGAGCATGTGACTACTCCCAATGATTCCAGATCGATGAACCCGTCTTCATTAATGGCTTCATCGGCAATGTTCAAGTATTGAATGCTGCCAATGATCAAATGAGTGCCATTGATGGTAAGGTCATGCTTCTCCTCATACCTCAGACAGATTTGCACCGGAGCACCCTTCACAAATGGAGCACCAATACCGTCGACATAGCTTGGTTCAAAGCCACAGGATATAAACTCCGATTCATCCCAGCGTGCACTTGTATGGTGTGCCTTGCGATAGTGATCAGCATCGATGTGATTGATCGTAAAGCTTTTTGTGGCGATGATGTTCTCTAACGTATGTCGCACCACTGTGTGGGGCCTAAAGAGAATTCCAATTAGAGCAGGACTGGCTCCTAAATGGATGATTTGTGAAAATATCGCAAGATTGGTTTCTCCTTCCTTGTTGGCCGTACCAATTAATGAAACGCTCTTAAAACCGGTTACGCTATTGATGAGATTTCTGCGAAACTCGCTCTGCGCGCTCTGGATATCTTCTGCACTAAACTGAGCCATGCAGATTAAGAAGCAATGGCTTCTTCGATACTATCGCAATACTTGATATTGAGTTGGTCTATGATATTGGAGGGATATTGTTCCATGAGTTGATCTTTGGCGATCATCACAGCCTTTTTGAACCACTCGATTTCCGGTAGGATTTTTCTATGCTCTTTTACTCCGTGGGCCAGCATATCCCTCTTCCAATGGATAAAATACCACTCCATGGAGGGCTGATGGAAGGTGCGCAGCGAGCGCTTGTCAAATATAAATTTGTGGTAACGGCCTCCCGCGATCACCTCAGAGATTTGGTTGAATGTTTCTTTGAAGAATTCGATCGGCACATAGTCGCCCTGGAGTACGCACACCACTATGCCAGATGCGTCATTGGCATATACGTTTGCAAATCTGCTTTGAAATTTTTCTTCAAAGCCTTCGATGGTGAAAGTGTTGTCCGAAGTAGTTTCCATGGCCGTAAATGTGTACTAAAGCAACAGTGTGAAATAAAATTAGTTCAGTGAAAACTTCCTTTAGCGTTTTTCTTACCTTTTTCCATGCTCTTATCCAGATTTGTCAGTTTTTCTTCCAATCGAGTGGCATAGTTAATAGTGGTCTTAATCATCTCCTGCTGCGCACCGATCTGCTCGCTTAGGTAGCCCATTTCCTGCTTGAGGCGGACGATTTCCTCCTCATACGCTTTTGCCAGGCGTTCTTTTTCGATTCGCTCCTTTTGGAGTTCTTCCTTGAAAATCATAAATGCTTCTGGTGCTGGAGGCATAAGACCCTAAGTTGATAAGGATGTAATCTGATAATTGACAAAAATGTTTGGCACTAAAGCGACTTTATTGAGGACATGCCTCCATCTACATGCCAAACCTGACCTGTAATCCACTCTGATGGAGTCGAGATAAGATAAATGGCGGTGGCCGCCAGGTCTGCCGATTTTCCAACTTTCTTGATAGGGTGTCTCTTCTCTGAAGCTTCTCTTTTTTCTGGAGTAGACAATAGCTGTGCTGCCAAAGGTGTGTCCGTCAAGGATGGCGCTATGCAGTTGACCCTGATATTTTGTGGTGAGAGTTCCGCCGCGAGAGATCGGGACAGTCCTTCGATTGCTCCTTTTGCAGAGGCTACACTAGCGTGAAATCCCATGCCTTGCTGTACTGCCACTGTACTAAAAGTGACGATGGCTGCTGCTTCACTTTTCTTCAATTGAGGGAGCACAGCTTGAATCACTTTTACGGCTCCCAATACATTGACGTCAAAATCATTTTGAAAGTCCTCCACTTTCAATCTATGAAACGGTTTGAGGTTGATGGTACCCGGGCAATAAATCAGCGCGTCGAGTTGGTCGGGAAGATCGTCTAACCGGAGATCCTCAGAAGTCACATCCAGTTGTATAAACTTGGCATCTGTAGTTTGAAGTTCCTCGGTGTTGTTTCTTGAGGCACTCCACACCCGGGCGCCAAGCGCAGCAGCTTGCTTCACTACTTCTAAGCCGATACCCGAGCTACCTCCAACAACAAGAATATTCTTGCCATTCAAGTCACTCATAATTGTACGTTAGCATTAATGTAGTTGAGAAATTCTGTCTTGGTATTTTCTTCAGAAAACTTACCACTGAAGTGAGCAGTACCTGTTTTACTGTTGGTGTCACCCACACCTCTTGAAGATACGCACATGTGATTTGCATCAATCACCACACCTACATCTTCGGTTTTGAGCGCCTTTTTCAGCTCTTCCGCGATCTGCACCGTCAGGCGCTCTTGCACCTGAGGGCGCTTAGCGAAGTATTGTACGATTCGATTGATTTTCGATAAACCTATCACTTCACCGGAAGATATATATGCTACATGCGCTTTGCCGTAAATAGGGACGAAGTGATGCTCACAATGAGAATAGAATGTAATGTCACGCTCAACCAGCATCTCACTATACTTATACTTGTTCTCAAATAGGCGCACCTTTGGCTTATTCTTTGGATTGAGCCCACTGAATACCTCCTTCACGTACATCTTAGCGACCCGCATTGGGGTACCCTTCAAGCTATCATCGTCCAAGTCAAGTCCAAGTATCTGCATGATCTCCTTGAAGTGCTTAGCGATGAGCTCCATTTTGATCTCATCATCCATTTCGAAGGCATCCTCCCTCAAGGGCGTATCGTATGAGGATGCTACGTGATCATCACCTATATCATCCAGATCAATATTCACATTCATTGAGCTCTCGTTATGCGGGGTATTCAACATAGTTTCTTTCTGTCTCATAAAGTATCACTTTGAGCTCATACTGAGCATCGATTTTTTCTCTTAATATATTGTAGATCACTACCGCAATATTCTCAGCAGTGGGATTTAGGTTTTTGAACTCTTCGGTATCGAGGTTCAAATTTTTGTGATCAAAACGGTCACTAACATGCGCTTTGATCAAATCACTCAACACCTTCATATCATATACATATCCAGTCTCCTCGTCCACCTCTCCGGTCAGCTTTACTGTCAGGTCATAGTTGTGGCCATGATAGTTGGGATTGTTGCACTTCCCAAAAACCGCCGCATTCTTCTCATCTGACCATTTCGGATTGTGTAGACGATGCGCAGCGTTGAAGTGCTCTTTTCTATAAACTGAAACTCTCATTAATAAAACTCTATGCTTGAAGTGAAGTTGTAAGAAGAATACAAGTTAAACGTATAATCTCATGATTGAAGTTCAAACAGGACGTGAGATTATTTTGTTTAACAAAATGAATAAAAATACTAAACAAAAGAATGGTCGAGCGATGTGATGTAGGGGTAATAGGATCAGGCATGGGTGCTTTGACCACAGCAGCATTGCTGGCGAAGAGAGGTCTTCAAGTCAAAGTACTCGAGCAAAACTACCTGCCTGGAGGCTGTACCAGCTCTTATTGGCGCAAGGGGTTCATTTTTGAAGCAGGTGCCACCACGCTCGTTGGACTCGATGATCAGATGCCGCTGAAGTATGTGCTTGACCAGACCGGCATACAGGTGACCGTCAGAAAACTCGACTTGCCCATGCAAGTGCATCTATCTAATGGCGCAACTGTCAATCGTTACGAAAATCTCAACGCATGGATCGCTGAGGCTGAACAGCATTTTGGTAAGCAGGGTCAGCGGCCTTTTTGGAAGTTCTGCTACAAGATCAGCCAGTTCGTATGGGATACCAGCATCAAGCAGCGGCATTTTCCACCGACCAGACTCAGCGACCTGTGGCAGTCAGCGAAGCATGCCAGTGTGAGGCAGGCATGGTATGCTCGTTATGCGCTAATGAGTATGACCGATTTGTTGAAGAAGTATGGTCTTTTGGACAACCAACTATTTGTAGACTTTGTAAATGAGCAACTGCTCATCACGGCGCAGAATCATCATCAAGAAGTCAATGTGCTTTTTGGAGCCACTGCGCTCTGCTACACCAACTATGGCAACTACTATGTAGATGGTGGCTTGCTCAACCTGGTAAATCCCTTTGTTGAGTATATTGAAAGCCGTGGAGGGGAAGTGAGTTTGAGAGAACCTGTCAATACTGTCAAAAAAGAGAGTGATGGCTATCTCGTTACCACAAAAAAGAGGGAGATCACGTGCGACTACCTTATCTCCGGTATCCCGCTCAACAACACATTGACGATATATGATAATGGTTATGCAGAAAAGGCCAGGAAGAAATTGTTATATTCTGATAAGCTCAACAGTGCCTTCCAGATGGGTATAGGCTTTCGCTCGGATAGGGTGTTTGAGAGTATCCATCATCAGATCCACCTGGAGCGCCCCTTACCAGAAACTGGGTCGCACAGCATCTTCGTCAGTTTAAGTCACCCTGAGGATGCCTCTCGGTCTGATGAACCCGGTATGAGGGTCGCTTCGGTGAGTACTCATGTACCCGATCCTGAGCAGACGATCATTGATAATGAAAAAGCGGAGGAGGCAGTGATCACCAAACTCGAACAATTGGGTTTTCTTGAGCGATCGGCTATTGTCTACAAGCACTCCTCTTCTCCCAAGTCATGGCAGAAGTGGACAGGTCGGGCCTACGGTTTTGTAGGTGGCTATCCCCAGTTCATGGGCATCAAGCCATGGCAAATGCAGGATGCGCGACTGGATGGACACAAGGCCTATATCTGTGGAGATACTGCCTATCCCGGGCAGGGCATTCCGGGTACGACCCTTAGTGGCATCATCGCCTATGAGAAGCTGGCGAGTGACTGGCTGTAGATAAAACATTAGTCCTCATTGATTAGCCTGAGGAATGATCTGATATCCTGATCAGTAATGTTGCTTATTTCCGACTTGTCATAAACTGTAAGAAGATATATAATACTCCTTTTGACCCTGATATATGTTATTAATCTGCCTCCGGCGCTTTTCCCTTTACCCTTAGAGGTAATCTTTAATCTTACTTTGTAGCAGTTGTTTCCAAGGGCAACTCCCTTGTATGGATTTTCTCTTAGTACGGTAAGAAGTTCTAGCAAGTCTTTTTTGAAGGAAGGATACTTTTTGAAAAGCCGTTTGGCATTTTTATCAAATACCTTGATTGTCTTAACACTAAAGCTCATTTAGGAGCTCTTCAATATCACGCGCTTCCAATTCACCTGCTTGTACCGCATTGATTTCTTCGACTGCTTCCTGAATCTCAGATAAGAGCTTGGCGTCCGCTGTAGTTAGTGCCTTCGTTTGCACATAGGATAGGGCATTTAACTTAGCCATCAGGCTAGCGGCTTTACTATCTTCTATGTCTATCAATACTTTCATACTATGAAATCAAATATATTGATTCTTCAACATCAAACTACAATAACTTAATCACATCAGTCAAAACAGCTACCGCAAATCACATTGTCCACAGGCTTGCCATCGATGAGATCAGCGAGCCAGTCTCTGAATCGTACACCATTCATGGTCGTGGTGTAGAAGTTGTCCCGGATGATCAGACCGTGATGCTTGCCACTATCGATGAAATGTCTGAACTGCGGAAGCTCCTCTTCTAAATAGATGGTGTTTTGTTTTATTGTCTGATCAATGGTGACGCCTGTTTCACCGAGCAATGCAAGGAAAAAGCCTTGAACATCGTCAAAGGCAGCATTGTATTGACTAAGTACCAAGTTGGGGTGTCGGTTTTGAGCCCAGATGAAGGAGGTTTCGAACGAAGGGGCCAGAGTGGTATCCCTGTCAGGGAATATGGCATCAAATACCTTTTCACCACCCCAGGCTGTAAAAGTTTCACTAACGGAATTGGACTTGTACCCACCCGAGGCATCACCGAGCTGCACCACATCGGCGGTAGGATATCGATCTGCCAGCAGGCTGGCATATACTGGTGAAGCGAGGGAGCCCGCACTTACTCCTGTTACGAACAGCTTTTCAGGTTGATCTATATGTTTTTCCAGCCAATTCAGCGCAGTGAGTGTATTGATATAGCCTTTGTGATTGATGTCGATGGTGGTAGGGTCGAGGGTGTCTTGCCTGTAGGTGGTGATTTGATCCCCGAGATGTGTATCAGCAGTACAGTAAGGGATCATCAATACAGAATAATCTCTAACTGGATTTTCCGGGTGGTCAAAGTCAAAGAGACCACCCCAACTCGCACCGGTAATTCCGGGATTTTTCAACCCGGGATTGTCAATGCTATCTATGACGTAAGGCGTATGCGTCACGGTTCGGAGGGTAGGATCACAGGTTTCCCTTGACCAACATGCACCTCCTCCGTCGAAGTACACCATGATCTTCTTCGGATCTCCTGGGTGAAAATAGAATGCATAGGGAGCGCCGGTACTACAAATAGACTCTCCCCCCGGCTCTACACTATTCCAGGATGTATCCATACCCTCGAAAGGCACGGCTTCAGACTCAACTTCTTCGGTGGGCTTTTGCGAACAGGCATAGCATAGTAACAGGGAAATAGCGATGAGTAGTACGGTATTGCGGATCATGATGGTTTTTTTCTGCATGATACTAAAAAAATGAGTGGGTTTGCCACGAACGGATAGGTACAAGCCTCCAAGGTTTCGAAAACCTTGGGGGTTTTATACTAACCCCAGCACCCGGAACTTTCCTGAAGTTGCTGTTTGTTAAACTTCCTATTCATCGGGAATAGCGTTTCTTTTGCCATTCATTTTTCAATCAACGATCGCATATATATTGGTTTTTTCAGTAATTGAGGAGAAAATAAGAGAGTATCGAGAGCAGGGTAAACGATTGTTCACCACCAGTTCTTTCCAGACGCATAGCCTGGTGATGCTCCATATCATCAGCAAGGTGGATAATACCATTCCGGTGTATTTCATCAACACTGGCTATCTCTTTCCCGAGACAGTGGCCTTCAAGGATAGGGTGGCTAATGAGTTTGGCCTGACGGTCGTTGATCTCAAGCCCGGTACCCCAAAGTTTATGCAGCGGGATGCGGATGGTAAGCTGATGTTCGCCTCCGATCCTGACTACTGCTGCTACCTCAATAAGACGCAACCCATGGAAACTGTATTGGCCTCATTTGATATATGGATCAACGGTATCCGTGGTGACCAATCTTCAGTACGGAAGGCCATGAAAGTGGAGCAGCCCGCGCCATTCGATACCATCCGATTTCACCCCATGCTCGACTGGACCAATCGGGATATTTACGCTTATATCAAGGAGCACGACCTGCCCCGGCATCCGCTGGAATCGAATGGCTATATCAGCATCGGGTGTGAACCGTGCACTCGAAAGCCGGATCCAGAGATGATGGAGCGGGAGGCTCGATGGTTTGGTCTCAATAAGGTAGAATGCGGTTTGCACACGGACCTGGTTAAGAATTGAAAATTATAGCTGAGAGCATACTATGAAGATACTGGTCACAGGAGGTGCAGGATATATTGGAACAGAGCTGGTCAAGCGGCTGGCGGCTGATACGAAGGTCACTTCTGTCGTAGTGTACGACAACATCCAAAAAAACCACTACAGCTTCTTTCTGGGAGCCCCCATTCCCGGTAGGGAGAAAATCAGCTTTATCGAAGGAGACATCCTGGATACGCGCAAGCTCAAGAAAGCGATAAAGGACGTGCAGTTGGTCTATCACCTCGCGGCGAAAGTAACCACACCCTTCGCCAATGTGGATGCGCACTACTTCGAGCAGGTCAATCATTGGGGTACCGCTGAGTTGGTCTATGCCATAGAGGAGAGTGATGTGGAGCAGCTGGTGTTTTTGAGCAGTAGCTCTATCTATGGTGCCTCTAAGCAGATGGTCGATGAGACGTCCATACCTAACCCCAGGACGCACTATGGGATATCGAAGATGCGAGGCGAGGATCATGTGAGGAGGCTGCAGGGTACGAAAAGGGCGCTCATCCTGCGCTGTGGAAATGTGTACGGCTATAGCCAGAGCATGAGATTTGATGCGGTGATCAACCGATTTATGTTTGATGCTAACTTCAATCATCGCATCTCGATCCACGGTGATGGGAAGCAGCACCGGGGGTTTATTCATATCAATGCGATCAGTGATGTGCTCGCACAGCTGATCAGCGCGGAAGTGCCGTCAGGCGAATACAATCTGGTCGATAAGAACATCCAGATACTGGATATTGTGGATGTGCTGAAGGAGATCTATCCAGGCCTGGAGTACCTGTTTGTCAATCAGCACATGAGTCTGAGGGAGCTCAAGGTGTCAACTGATTCTGCTATCTATCAATATCTGAATCGGCGAGAGGAGCGAAGCTTGCTTCAAGAACTGAGCGAGTTTAAGGAGCGGTTCTCGTTTTAAACAAACACCTCTTATAAAGTGTCTCACCACCCCCAACCCCCGCCAGCGGGGGACAGGAGTATCATAAATTCCAAAAGACTCGAATAATATGTATCCTGCTGAATGCTTGGATGATGGATTGACTGCAAAGTTAAGCAGGTGCTTTCCCCCTCCTTGAGGGGGTCAGGAGGAGGAGTATCACGAACCACTACCCTTGCGTGCGGCAGAAAGTCGTCAGACCGCTTCAAGCGGTCTGACGACTAGCACAAAAAAACCACATGACGTCAACCCCTAAGAGATGACGTTATGTGGCTTGAATATTTCGGGTACGAAATACTGCTTAGCAGTACTCCTCAAACACCTGCACAAGGTGATTGGCGATCATGTCGGCAGATCGGCCTTCGATGTGATGACGCTCTACAAAGTGCACTAACTCACCGTCTTTGAATAGGCCTATGGCCGGTGAACTTGGAGGGTAGGGAAGGGTGAACTCTCTCACCTTTGCTACTGCCTCCTGGTCAACACCAGCAAAGACCGTCTCCAGGTGGTCAGGCTTCTTGCTTGACTGCTGGATGGCCATCTTAATGCCTGGGCGTGCTGCGCCGGCTGCACAACCACAAACAGAGTTCACTACTACCAGGCTGGTGCCTTTGTGATCCTTCATGTGGTTTTCTACTGCTTCGGCTGTTTTCAACTCCTCGAACCCTACCTCGGTAAGGTCTGTTCTCATGGGAGCTACAAGCTGTTCGGGATACATATCGTTTCTTTTAGTTTATTGAATAGTTACATAAATCCGAGTTCCAACTTGGCGGTCTCGGACATCATATCAGGTGAGTAGGGAGGATCGAAAGTAAGTTCAACCTCGACATCATTCACGTTAGGTACTTCTTTTACTTTCTGCTTGATCTCATCAGGTATCGCCTCTGCAGAGGGGCATGCCGGAGAGGTCAATGTCATCAGGATATGTACATTGTTGAGCGGATAGAGATTAATTTCATAGATCAGTCCCAGCTCATACACATCCACAGGTATCTCAGGATCATAGACGCCCTTGATGGCGGACATGATCTCTTCCTTCAACTGTAAGTCTTTTTTCTCCTGCTCTTCCATATTATTTTACTGCACCTTTTTGTGCACTGTAGGCCAATGCATACAGTTTCATTTGTTTGATCATCGCGGCAAAACCGTTAGATCGCTGTGTGCCGATGAACCGCTGCATTCCTATCTTATCAGGAAAATAGAGATCAGCATCCAATATTGCCTGAGTGTCCTGATCATCCAGTACCCTTACCAGGAGACTCACCAGTCCTTTGGTGATCGCCGTGTTCGAGTCAGCTACAAATCGAATTTTGTCATCATCCAAATCCGCCTTCAACCAAACTTTGGATTGACATCCTTTGACGATATTGTCTTCTGATCGATCAGCATCTGACATCTCGGGTAGCTTTTCACCGAGCTCCATGAGGTACCCCAATGTCATCTCCATGTCTCCATCCAGCATGGAAAACTCTTCAATGATCTCGTCTTGTCTTTCGGCTATTGATGCGCTCATTTTCTCATTTTGGCTACTATGCCTTTCAACCCATCCACGAGGATGTCTATTTCCTCTTTGGTGTTGTAAACCGCGAAGGAGGCCCTGGCAGTTCCATCAATGCCAAAAAAGTCCATCAGTGGCTGAGTGCAGTGGTGACCAGTGCGCACGGCGATACCTTTAGCATCGAGCATCATACCCAGGTCAAAATGATGAATCCCCTCAATCATGAAAGAAATCACACTGACTTTGCTGTCAGCTGTACCTACCGGAATAAAACCATCTACCTTGCTAAGTTGCTCATTACCATAATGAAGCAAATCCAGCTCGTGCTCAGCAATATTGGCTTTGCCAAGTTCCTGAACGAATTCAATGGCCTTGGCGAATGCTACCACATCACCGATATTCGGAGTACCTGCTTCGAACTTGTAAGGAATATCGTTGTAGGTCGTACCCGAAAAAGAAACGTCCTTGATCATCTCACCACCTCCCATGTACGGAGGCATTGACTCTAGCACAGGGCGCTTGCCGTAGAGGATACCAGTGCCGGTAGGCCCGTACATTTTGTGAGCGGATAGTGCATAGAAGTCGCAGTTGAGCTTCTGTACATCTATTTCAAGATGCGGAGAAGCTTGCGCCCCGTCAATGAGTACTTTGGCGCCAACACTGTGAGCCAGTTTGACTACCTCCCTTACAGGATTGATCGTACCCAGGGTGTTGCTTGCATGTACTACCGCCACTAGTTTGGTTTTTTCCGATAGGAGCTTTTCAAACTCATCCATGAGTAGCTCCCCCTTATCAGAAACGGGAATGACTTTCAGCGCTGCACCACGCTCCGCACAGATCATCTGCCACGGCACAATGTTGGAGTGGTGCTCCATGGCGGAGATGATCACCTCATCGCCTTCATTGAGGAACTTCCGCCCGAACGATGAAGCAACAAGGTTGATACTTTCGGTAGTCCCTCGTGTGAAAATGACTTCCTCAGTTTCCGCTGCGTTGATGAAGCTGGCGACAAGCTTACGAGTGTCTTCGAAAGCTGTGGTAGCCCTCTCCGCCAGGGTATGGATGCCTCTGTGAATATTGGAGTTATCCTTTTTGTAATAGTGGGTCAGTGCCTCCAACACCGTATCGGGCTTTTGGCTCGTAGCGGCATTGTCAAGATAAACCAGTGGCTTGCCATTCACCTCCTGATGAAGGATGGGGAAGCGTCCTCTTATTTTGTTGATATCAAGTGCTGAAGTAGTAAGACTATTCATTGGTATGTAGCCTTTCTGAAACCCTCGCATCAAGTAAATCCCGAAGTGGTTCGACCGAGATGTGCTCAAGGACATCTTTAGCAAATGCGTAAAGGAGCATCGCCTTAGCCGAGCGTTCATCTATGCCTCGGGCCCTAAGGTAGAAGATAGCTTCTTCGTCGAGTTGACCTACTGTACATCCGTGCGAGCACTTCACGTCATCCGCCCAGATCTCGAGCTGAGGCTTGGTATTTACTGTGGCCGTATCTGATAGTAGGATGTTGTTGTTCGACTGGAATGCGTTGGTCTTCTGCGCTTCCTGACGCACGAATATTTTTCCATTGAACACACCTTTGGACTTCTCATCTACCACTCCTTTGTACAGCTCGTTGCTATATGAGTTGGGCTTCCGATGATCTACCACCGTGTGATTGTCTACATGTGACTTCCCGTTTAACAGGTAGATGCCATACATATGTGCCTCGCAGTTTTCGTCATCAAGTGTGATGTTGATGTTATTGCGAATCATCGCGCCCTTCATAGTGACTGTATTCGCCTTGAAGTGGCTGTCACGCTCCTGATACACCTGCGTATGACCAAATTGGTATGCTGAGTTGAGGTCATTCTGGACTTTGGTGAACTCCGCTCGGGCGTTCTTCCCTACGAAGATCTCACTCACCAGGTTGGCGAAACTATTTGCATCTCCTTGGGTATGCACTGACTCGTTGATGCTCACCTGAGCTGAATCTTCAACTAGTACAAGGTGTCTGCTATTGATAATATTTTCTTCCTGAGCTCCTACGAAGTGGTAGACCATTATTGGTTTCTCAACAACCTTCTTTTTGGCCACTTTGATGTAAAGACCGTTCTTGCTGAATGCCGTATTCCAAGCCAAAAAAGCATCAGACTCGGGATTGGCAATCGTGCCAAACTGAGCCAGTACAGTTTCAGGATTTTGCTGATAAGCATCCCAAAGTGAACTGATGGTCAAACCTTCTTCTGCCTCGGTAGGGATTTGCTTGATTTGACCATTGACGAAGACTATGTTGTAAGCATCCAGTCCACTGATAATGTGCTCGTCAATGAAGTCTTGAGTCACCTCTTGATCGGTGGTCACCAAAGTACCATTGAAGCCTTTTTCGATAGACTTGGTCAGGGGGGTGAATTTATACTCTTCAGCCCTAGGGGCAGGAAATCCACCATCAGCTAGTTTTTGAAAAGCATTTTTTCTTACCTGATGAAAGCTTGTTTTGCTCTCACCATTCATGCCTTGCTCAAAACTGCGGAAGGCTGATGCTACATTTTCCGATAGGTTCTGCATAGCCATTATAATTAAACTGCTGCTAGTTCTTCCTTGATCCAGTCGTACCCTTTGGCCTCTAGCTCCAGCGCGAGCGACTTATCACCAGACTTCACTATTCTACCCTGGAAGAGTACATGTACATAGTCAGGTACGATATAGTCAAGCAGACGCTGGTAGTGGGTTACCACGATAGTGGCGTTATCCTGATTCTTAAGCGTATTTACACCATTAGCTACAATCTTCAAGGCATCAATGTCTAGCCCAGAGTCAGTTTCATCGAGGATCGAAAGCGTCGGTTCTAGCATGGCCATCTGGAAGATTTCATTACGTTTCTTTTCTCCACCGGAGAAACCCTCGTTGAGAGATCGACTCAGAAGTGACTGATCTATTTCGACCAGCTTCATTTTCTCCTTCATGGTCTTGAGAAACTGCACAGCATCCATTGGGTCAAGACCTTTGTGCTCTCTGATTTGATTAACAGCAGTCTTCAGAAAGTTGGTGGTTGTGACTCCCGGAATTTCTACAGGATATTGGAAGGCAAGGAATATACCTTCTCTGGCTCTTTCTTCAGGAGAGAGTTCTAATAGATCGCTACCCTGAAAGTCTACCGACCCTTCAGTGATTTCATAATCCTCGCGACCGGCCAGTACAGCAGCCAACGTACTTTTCCCAGAACCATTGGGGCCCATGATGGCATGTACCTCGCCTGGCTTTACCGTCAGGTTGATTCCTCTTAATATTTCTTTGCCCTCAATCGAGGCATGCAGATTGTCAATCTTTAACATTACAACTGTTGATTAATGTGTTTGTATTATCCTACGCTTCCTTCGAGGGTAAGCGCGAGTAGCTTTTGTGCTTCTACCGCAAATTCCATTGGAAGCTTGTTGAGCACTTCCTTAGCGAACCCATTGACGATCAGCGCTACGGCCGATTCCTCATCAATGCCTCTCTGCAGGCAGTAGAATATTTGATCTTCTCCAATCTTGGACGTTGTGGCCTCATGCTCTACCTGAGAAGACTTGTTTTCGATATCTATATAGGGGAAGGTGTGAGCCCCGCACTGATTGCCCATTAATAGAGAATCACATTGTGAGAAGTTCCTCGAACCTTCGGCACGCTTCATCACGTGTACCTGACCTCTATAGCTATTTTGTGATTTACCAGCAGATATACCCTTTGATACGATCCTCGACTTGGTATGCTTACCTATATGGATCATTTTGGTACCGGTATCAGCCTGCTGATAGTTATTGGTGACAGCTACTGAGTAAAATTCACCTACAGAATAGTCACCTTTCAAAATGCATGAGGGGTACTTCCATGTCACCGCGCTACCCGTCTCTACCTGCGTCCAAGATACTTTGGCGTGATTGCCAGCGCACAAGGCTCGCTTGGTTACGAAATTGTAGATACCTCCCTTACCGTCTTTATCTCCAGGGTACCAGTTCTGTACTGTAGAGTACTTCACCTCTGCGTCCTTTTCGGCATAAATCTCTACTACTGCAGCATGCAACTGATTTTCATCGCGCATCGGAGCAGTACATCCTTCCAGGTAACTCACATATGAGCCTTCTTCCGCCACAATCAGCGTTCTTTCGAACTGACCTGTGTTGGCGGCATTGATTCTAAAATAGGTCGAGAGTTCCATTGGACATCTCACTCCTTTAGGAATGTAACAGAATGAGCCATCAGAGAAAACAGCGGAGTTAAGCGCCGCATAGTAGTTGTCATTCGCAGGCACAACCGAGCCCATATATTTTTTAACAAGATCGGGATGATCTTTCACTGCCTCGCTGAAGGAACAGAAAATAATTCCGAGTTCGCCTAATTGCTTTTTGAATGTAGTACCTACCGAGACAGAGTCAATCACCGCATCAACCGCAACTCCAGTAAGTCTCTTCTGCTCAAGCAGCGAGATTCCCAGTTTCTCGAATGTCTTCAACAACTCGGGATCAACCTCATCAAGACTCTCCGGTTTTTTTGTTTGCTTGGGCGCAGAATAGTAGCGAATGGCCTGAAAATCGACCTCCGGATAATGCACGTTAGCCCACTCCGGATTGGGCATTGCTTCCCATTTTCTAAAAGCATCCAATCTCCACTCAAGCAACCATTCTGGCTCTTCTTTCTTAGCAGAAATAAAGCGAACAATATCCTCATTAAGGCCCAATGGAGCCTCGTCAGCTTCAAAGTCTACATGCCACCCATGCTCGTATTCCTTCGAGGTGAATTCTTCTAATATCTGTTCGTCTGAGGCTGCATCTTTACTCATTGTGCGAATCTAATTTAGACTGATTATAATTAAGTCAAAGGTACAACAACAGCCAAGTTTAAATGTTCCGCTAAGTCGATTTTTTTGAGGTATTCGAGGGGAGTGGAGCTAAAAAGCTTTTGGAAGTGGATAAAGTTATATTAAATCTTAGATTAAGATAAAATACTCATTGTGAAGCACGCAACTTATGATAGTAATACTCTCACCAGTTAATGGCCTCAACAAAAAAAAGGCCCAATGGACCTTTTCACATCGAGGGGTTATGGTTTCCTAGAACTGTAGGTGTCGATTCATACTTTCCTCAAGTGAAATAAAGGTTTCTGTACGTTCAATGCCATCAACTTTCTGAATCTTGTCATGCAGCACATCCCTTAGGTGACGAGTGTCCTTACAATGTATTTTAATAAAAATATTGTAGTTACCAGTGGTGTAATGCACCTTCACTATTTCGGGAATTTTCTTCAATTCTTCCACAACCTGATAGTATAAGGAACTCTTAGTCAGATAAATCCCAAGAAAGCAGGTGACGTCATAGCCTAGTTTGGAATAATCCATTTTCAAAGTAGTGCCTCTCACCACACCCATCTCCTCGAGTTTCTTCATCCTTACATGAACTGTACCACCCGAGACAAATACCTTTTTGGCTATTTCGGTATAAGGAATTTTGGCATCCTCCATCAACAAATTGAGGATTTTAAGGTCTACATTATCAATTTCGTAATTCTTACTCATTAGAAGGAGTGTGTTTTGTTAATTATATAATCAGATGAGTGCCTTATTTGACAAAACGTATTTATTGTGTAAAAATATTAAAATATTTTAAATAAAAGCAACTACTTATTAATTTTGAATCATCAATCAGCCTATTTATTGATTGAATTACTATTTCTACAGGGATGAATTATCTGGGAATGGATTAACGAAGAAATATTCGAATAGTCCTAATTGAAGGTTCGATTCCTTCTCCTGTGGCCATCATTTTTGGGTTAATGTTGTTTATAAAGCTGTTCAGAAGACGTCTGAACAGCTTTTTTATTTTGACGCCACGAGTAGTGTGTTGGTCGAAAAGTTGATGACGGTTAAGTGGAATTTCATATTTTACAACTTTCTGTACCAGCTACTTATTTATAACTCGAGATTTGACCCAAAGAGAAAGTGTGATGCAACAGCCTTGGTTTGACCATTATCCGGTAGGTATACCCCATACTATAGATGAAGAAGAGTACGGATCGCTATCCGAGCTTTTCGAAGATGGCTTTAAGAAGTACAGTGAGCTCCCTGCCTTTGAAAACATGGGTAAGGTGATCACTTACAAGGAACTCAATGAGTTATCGATGGCTTTTGCCAGCTACCTAACGAATGTTGCAGGGCTAAAAAAGGGGGACCGTTTGGCTATTCAGATGCCCAACCTTTTGCAATATCCGGTGGCCATGTTTGGTGCTCTGAGAGCCGGTATCGTAGTAGTAAATACTAACCCTTTATATACTCCACATGAGATGGAGCATCAGTTTAAGGACTCTGGGGCTACCGCAATCGTAATCCTGGCCAACTTTGCCAGCCATCTTGAGGAGATCATTGACAACACCGATATCAAGACAGTAATTGTAACAGAAATAGGTGATCTGGTTGGCGGCCTCAAGGGTACTATTGTCAATCTGGCGGTGAAGTATGTCAAGAAGATGGTGCCCAAATATCATCTTCCACAAGCCATATCATTCAAGAAAGCTCTGTCAGAGGGAGCTAAGACACACGCCTCCCTACCGGAATTGACTGGTGAGGATATCGCATTCCTGCAATATACCGGAGGTACAACCGGTGTAAGCAAAGGAGCCATGCTCTTACACAGAAATATAGTGGCCAACCTGCAGCAGGTGCATGCCTGGATGAGTCCGCTTTTGGCAGAAAAAGGAGAGGTGGCGATTACCGCACTTCCGCTATACCACGTCTTTGCTTTGGTATGTAATGGCCTTGTGATGTTCAAGTTTGGCGCACACAACATATTAATCACCAACCCAAGAGATATGCCTGCCTTCGTAAAGGAATTGGGTAAGCACAAGTTTTCGGTAATCACTGGTGTAAACACCCTTTTCAACGGATTGCTGAATGCGGATGGCTTTGCTGAGCTGGATTTCTCAAAGCTGAAAGTGGCGTTTGGGGGTGGCATGGCTGTACAAAAGGTGGTGGCAGAGAAATGGGAGCAGGTGACAGGTTCTAAACTATCTGAAGGCTATGGCCTAACCGAAACCTCACCCGTACTGACTACCAACCCGTTAGATGGAACAGACCGCATCGGTACCATTGGCCTACCAATTCCAAGCACACTCATAAAGCTTGTGGATGATTCTGGTAAGGAAGTAGCTTTCGGCGAACCGGGCGAGATATTGGCCAAGGGTCCACAGGTGATGAAGGGATACTGGCAGAGACCGGACGAGACCGCCAATGTAATGGACGGAGAGTGGTTGAAGACGGGCGATATAGGTGTGATGGACGAAGATGGGTTTATCAAAATCGTGGATCGAAAGAAGGAGATGATTCTCGTCTCAGGCTTTAATGTATATCCCAATGAAGTTGAAAATGTAATCGCTTCTCATCCTAAAGTCCTGGAAGTTGGAGCTATTGGGGTACCGGATAAAAAATCTACCGAGGCGGTAAAAGTATATATCGTAAAGAAAGATGAATCGCTCACAGCGGAGGAGGTCATTGCTTTTTGCAAGGAAGAAATGACGAGCTACAAATGCCCAAAGCATGTAGCATTTACCGATGAGCTGCCCAAGTCTAATGTGGGCAAGATTCTCAGAAGAATTATAAAGGAAAACGATCTGAAAGAGAATCAGTACGTTTAATCTGGCTGTCAGGAGGTTTCAAAGGGATAATCAGCGAATTAGTCGAAGTAGGATACAATCTGCTATTACGTGGGAACGATATTTTCTACTTTCGCAGAAATGTTACTTTAATGACTATGAAACGAACTTTACTAGCAGCGATATGCTTCATTTTT
The DNA here is from genome assembly GCA_965229505.1 of Cyclobacteriaceae bacterium. Taxonomy (GTDB): domain Bacteria; phylum Bacteroidota; class Bacteroidia; order Cytophagales; family Cyclobacteriaceae; genus UBA6059. The sequence continues at coordinate 259,603 of OZ245881.1, read as the reverse complement.
ACTTCTGGTATGGCTCTGGCCCAAACCACAGATACTACCTACTGGACCAAAGGAGGTGTGGGGACGCTGACCTTCTCTCAGGTCGCACTGACTAACTGGGCAGCAGGGGGTGACAACTCAGTCTCGCTCAATGGCTACTTCAATGTATTTGCCAACTATGCTAAGGACAAATCTCTATGGCAAAATGACCTTATTCTGGGATATGGTTTGATCAATCAAGGTGGTAATGGAGTAGAGAAAACTGATGATAGAATAAACCTGGTCACTCAATATGGACATAAGATTAAAGGTGATAAACTGTATTGGTCTAACATGCTTGATTTTCGGACGCAGTTTGCCGAGGGTGTCAATGCTGAGGGAACTGTGATTTCCAAGTTTATGGCTCCCGGCTATTTATTGGTCTCTACAGGTATTGACTGGAAGCCATCTGATAAATTTTCACTGGCTTACTCACCAATTGCCGGAAAATTCACTTTTGTGACTGATCAGGATTTAGCCAATCAAGGCGCATTTGGCGTGGAGGGTGCTGTATTTGACGATAATGGAAATATCATCACCGAAGGATCTACAAGTCGGTCAGAAATCGGTTCATTCCTAAAAATTAAATACAAGAGTGACATAGCTGAAAATGTTAATCTTGAAACCAAGCTTGAGATGTTTGCCAACTATATTGACAATTTCGGAAACGTGGATGTTGCATTTGACAATGCACTTGTCATGAAAGTCAATGACTGGCTAACCGTTAATTGGATCATCTCATTGATATATGATGATGATATCAATATAGAAGTATTCGATGACAATGACGTGCTGGAAGCAGTAGGCCCAAGAACACAGTTCAAGAGTGTTTTTGGTGCGGGTCTTGCCTTCAACTTTGGTGCGAAGAAGGAGTAGGTCTTCTATTCATTGAGCCAAGTGCAAAATTTTTGAAATACCTCTGGCCAGGCTGTAAACTCTTCAGTCTGGCCTTTTGATTTTACCAGATAGACGAGCTTCTGTTCGAACTTCCCATCCACAAGCTCAAGTCCCCTTTTCCTGTGAAAGGAGAATAGCTTTTCTGAAGCATTAGGACTCATAATAGTCACCCAGCCTTTCTTCTTCACAAAGTGAAAATGCTCATCAGCGCCGGCCTTTTCCAGCGCCTGCATCAGATCTTTTTGTTCATGTGCCAGTAGTTTCATTGCTTACCAGAAGTTAATGAGAACCAGTGTTCAGCGCAAATGGTCAAGAATCACCTCAAGGTTATTTCATATATTGAATCCATGAAGCACGTGATCATCTTGTCAATTGGGCTATGCTTACTGGATTTGGCCTGCACAAGCCCTAAACCGGAGGCCAGCACTCTTCCGGGCCAACCCAACATACTTTTTATTGTAGCGGATGATCTCGGCTATGCTGACCTTGGCGCGTATGGAGGGATAATTGAGACGCCCAACATAGATATGCTTGCCAAAAGAGGCATGATGTTCACCAACTTTCACACTTCACCCAAATGCGCCCCGACGCGTGCTATGCTGTTAACAGGCAATGACAACCATATTGCTGGGATGGGAATACAAGGACTGCACAGGAAAGAATGGGGGTATGAGGGGTATCTGACTGAGCGAGTTGTAACCATACCGCAACTACTGCAGTCGTCTGGCTATCATACCTACATTGCTGGTAAGTGGCATCTGGGAGAAGATCCTGAGCACAATCCCGCTGAAAAGGGATTTGAGAGATCCTTCGTACTGATAGAAGGTGCTGGCAACCACAGCGATAACATATCTGTGCTGGGAGTAGGTGACAGCCTTCAGTATTCTACATATACAGAAAATGGCCAACCAGCAGATTGGCCAAAAGGTGCTTATTCTACCGAGTTCTACACTGACAAACTTATCGAATATATAGATGAACAGCGAGCTGATCAAAAACCATTTTTTGCGCTAGCTACCTACACATCACCACACTGGCCGCTTCAGGTCGATAGTTCCTATTGGAAAAAATATGAGGGGCGTTTTGACATGGGATATGAGTCCTGGCGCCAGGAGAACCTTGAGCGGTTGATCGCTAGAGGTATCCTGCCTGATGGTACAGAGCTACCACCGCTAAATCCAAATGTCGCTAGCTGGGACTCATTGACGTCAGCGCAACAACTGATAGAAGCAAGAAAAATGGAGCTATACGCTGGTATGGTGGATCATCTGGATGGCCAAGTGGGCAGACTTATAGCATATTTGGAATCGATCGATGCTTTGGACAATACGCAAATCATCTTCATGTCAGATAATGGAGCTGCGCCCGAGGACTTCTTTTACAAAGGCTCATTTGTCGGGCATAGCCAGAAATACTTTAATAATGATTATGAAAATATGGGCAACCCTGATTCATATGTTTCCTATGGCCCTCAGTGGGCAGAAGCGGGTACAGCCGCTTTCAGGGATCACAAGACCTACACCCGACAAGGTGGTGTGGTGGCCCCTTTCATCATTGCTGGACAGGGAGTGGAAAAAGGCGTCTCGACTAATGTCTTTACGACATTACTTGATATTGCTCCAACCATTTATGAATGGGCGGGCACTGAGTATCCCTCCGCATTTAATAATCAGGAAATTTACCCACTCAAGGGTAAAACCCTGGTTGATTTCCTGGCGAATGTTGAAAGTAGCGTTCACGATAGTACCTATGTATTTGCAATTGAGCATTCTGGGAATATTCTGGTAAGAAAAGGAGACTGGAAGCTATATGGAGCAGGTTATCCTATCGATGAAAACAATTTTGAACTTTACAATCTCGCGATGGATATCACTGAGAGCAAGGACCTCTCCTCAGACTTCCCTGATAAGCGCCAGGAAATGGTAGTACTATGGCAGGAATATCAAAGGGAGTCAAGAATACTCCTGGAGCGACCCTAGATACTGGGTTTTTTCAGGAAATTCAGATAGACCGAAATTAGGAAAGCGAGCACACCTCCAATTCCAGTCATCCAATCTACAAGGATCCTGTCAAAGTCATAATTGAACCAGAGGTCGATGTAGTACTTGATAAACGAGCCAGGTAGCTGAGCCTGCCCTAGTTCTCTTTTGATATCCCAATGCCAATCGGTGAGGGGGCAGTACCCCACCCGACCGACGTATATGCCGATCAATCCCCAGGCCGAGAGCGTAATAAGCATCGACCAAAAATGGATCTTTCTGGTTTTGGAGAATGCCCAACCTACGAGGTTGAACCCGGTAAGTCCAAGGTGAAAAATGGTGAAGAACCAGTCAGCGGCCTCAAGCATATGTTTAATGTTCTGTTACGATTGTGCTCGAAAAGATGAACGAAATCTACCTTAACTTAATTATCAGGTCTAAAATGTACCGAACAGCCCTTTATTCTTTTCAATATAAATGTTGAATTACTATAATTGTCGTCAATTTAAAACGGAGATGACCTTCCCCATTTTAGACTCACTATTTACCCATTTTACTTAGCGATATGAATTTTGATGTACAAGAGAAGATGATCTACATCTACCCAATTCTCATTGGGTTTATGATCCTGGAATTCTTCGGCGCTCGCGAGAACTATAGAGACTTAAAAGATACGGCTGCCGGATTTGGCATAGCACTGGGCGCAAGTATCGTCGTTTCGTTTACCAAAGTATTCACCGTCGTTTATGTTTTTCAATTCTTCTTCGATGTGATGATGCCTGTGAGAGAGGCGTTATTCGGGTATAGCGAAGTGGGCTGGGCCTGGTGGGCGTGGGTCTTATGCTGTTTAGGAGACGATTTTAGTTTTTATTGGCATCACCGCTGGAGTCATACCGTACGTTTACTATGGGCAGCTCATGTGCCACATCATTCTTCAAAGCAGTTCAACTTGAGTGTGTCCATTCGTAATGGGTGGTTTATCACATTCTACAAGCCTATTTTCTGGCTGTGGCTACCCATCTTGGGTTTTGATCCTATGATGGTCGGTACTGCCCTGATTATTAACGCTACCTACCAATACTTCCTTCATACTCGTACGGTAAAAGACATGGGGCTCTTTGGCAAGATCTTCAATACCCCCTATGTACATCAGGTACATCACTCGAGTAACGTAGAGTACCTTGATAAGAACCATGGGGGTATTCTGGTTATCTGGGATAAGATCTTCGGCACGTGGCAACCTGTCATTGAAGATCTCGAACCGAAGTACGGTATTCTCAAGGATCCGGGTACTTACAACCCAATCCGACTGAACACCCACGAGTTCGAAGATATCTGGAGAGACCTTAAGAAGTCACCCAAGCTGAAGGATAAATTTATGTACGTCTTTGGCCCTCCCGGCTGGAGTCATGATGGCTCCACTCAAACGGCTAAGGAGATTCAGGAAGAGTTTGCTTTGCAGCACCAGCCAGTTTAAGGAGATTTACGATTTGTGGATTGATAATTTGGGAATTGTCAAATCGAAAAGTGATAATTAGAACGCTAAGGCTATGAATAATGATAAGTTCTGCAACCCATAGCCTCCCAAGTCTAACTTAGTTTCTTGAGCTTTCTGATCTTAATGGGGCCGTACCAAAGCCAAAGGCCGGTTACGATCATAATGATAACACCAACGCCTAGCAGGTTCATACTTATTAACTTGAAAAGGTCACTGACGATAGAGCCGTCATGAATCTTCTCAATAAGATCGGAATATCTCTTTTCGATCATCAATACTTGACCGGAGCTTCCGTCGACTTGTACTTCCCAATAACCGGGTAAATATTGAAACTTAGCCACTCCCTTATCTGGTCTGACATCTACCCGATCAAGTGGCGGTAGGTAGCCCAAATGGCTCATCAATGCATCCGAAGATAGCTGCTCTAGCTCCGCCATACTTTTCCACTCAGCAAGGTTGTTGGCAACTCCATTTTGAGTTGGGGGTTGGATGATATCAACGTCCTTCTTGAGTGCCAGGATTATACCCGTAATTGAGCTGATCAAAAGAAATAATGCCACCGTTAGCCCCAGATAATGGTGCACCTTTCTCCAGTCTCTCGTTTGATGAGAGATTTGCTTGATTTGAGAGCGGTTTTTAGAATCTAGTTTGACCATTAACGAAGTGCAGAATTAAGAATAATACGCAAAATAGAGAAAGGTCGGAGGCCTCTTTATGTTGAGCGGTTTTTAGAGGAGAGCAAAACAAGCGAGACTTGCTCAAATACGGAATGGTTGTCAGGTTGAGCTTGTCGAAACCTTCTTCCAGTTCACTGGAAATATTTCGACGGAGCTCAATGTGACATTCACAAACGAGAATTTGAGAAAGTCTCTTTTAATCTACAATTATGGATTTAGCCTAATACGATCTTCTCCTTCATAAATGGCTGCTTATACAATCGCTTGCCGGTGGCATTGAATATAGCATTGGCAATAGCCCCACCTGCAGGTGGCAATGTCGGCTCCCCCAATCCAGTAGGATCGTTGTAGCTCTTCACAAAGTGAACGTCGATTGGTGGTGCCTCGGGCATCCTGATCAGGCGATATTGATGGAAGTTGTTTTGCTGAGGCTGGCCATCATAGAAGGCAAAGTCACCAAACATTGCATGACCGATACCGTCAACTACACCACCTTTGATCTGGTTGATAGCCGCCATCGGGTTGATGACAATACCACAATCCACAGCACAAACCACCTTGTTGACTTTTGGGTTACCCTTATCCATACTTACTTCAGCGACTTCCGCCACGTAGGTATTGTGAGAGTAGTAGGCACTAAAGCCTTTGGATGCACCATTTTCAGTGGCCTGACCCCAGTTGGATTTCTCCGCAGCTAGCTTGATCACCCCGATCATTTTGTCCGGTTCGTACCCGAGCTCACCCACAGGATCGCTTTTGGCTCGCTCTAGTAGATCTAACCTGAACTGTATCGGATCAACACCCATCTCCACAGCCAGTTCATCAACGAATGCCTGCTCTGCAAAGGCCAGGAAGTTAGTGATAGGAGCTCTCCACGCCCCAGTGGTAATATTACTCTCAAGTTCATGGCTTTCCACCAGGTAGTTTTCAACACAAGAGGCAGGGAAGTTATCTTGTCTTGTCGCATTCCTCATATTCACGCCAGCACCGACGAGGTGATAGGCGATCATCTTACCATCTTTCACACCCGCTTTGAAGCGATACTTCGAAGCAGGTCGGTAGGTACCAGCTGTCATATCATCCTCACGGCTGAAGACCACCTGCACAGGCTTCTTGCTGATGCTTGAGATTTCAGCAGCTTCCAGTACAAAGTCACCGTAGAGTCTTCGTCCAAATCCACCACCCATACGGGTCATCATGATTGATATTTCTGCTTCTTCACGACCGAGGAGTTCAGCGACCTGTGATCTGGTACGCGCAGGAGTCTGAATAGGTCCAATCAATTCTACCTTCTGACCCGTAACATTGGCATAGAAGTTCATCGGTTCAAGACAGTTGTGGGGCAGGAAGGGCGCTTCATAGACCTTCTCATAAACCATATCGGCTGATGAAAATGCCTTATCAACATCCCCGTCTTTTCGCTTAGGCTCCTCTGCTTTTGTGTAAAGCAAGTCCCGGAGGGCTTTGTCATGTCCTTGTGTACTTTCCAGATCAGTATCCTTTTCCCATTCTGCGGTCAGGGCCTTCTTGCCTTTTAAGGCAGCCCAGGTGTTGTCGGCTAATACAGCAACCTTATTGCCGAAAGGCACTACATCAATAACACCATTAACTTTGCGAGCCTCTGTGTCATCATAAGATTTGATCTTGAGGCCAAAAGCTGGTGGACGCATGACTACCGCCCTGACCATGCCTGCTTCTCTCAGATCAAGCCCAAAGAGTGACTCACCTGTGATGATCTTATCGAGATCTACATTGCCACGGTCAGTGCCTATGATTCTGAAGTTTTTAGGATCTTTGAGTTCCACCTTTTCCGGCACATCCATGCCAGCCGCTTTGGAGGCGAGTTCTCCATAGCCCATGCTCTTACCAGAGGAATGCTTGACGGTACCCATGGCGGTGGTGCACTCAGAAGCGTCTACCTGCCATTCTTTTGCTGCCGCATTGATCAGCATCTGCCGAGCCGTCGCTCCTGTAGTTCTCAGGCTATTCCAGCCCTGGCGGATCGACTGGCTGCCGCCCGCTACCTGACGGGTAAATGCATCAGTATTCAATGGAGCTTGCTCCACAATTACATCCGCCCAGTCAATGTCAAGTTCTTCAGCCACAACCATCGGCATGGAGGTTTTGACATTTTGGCCTATTTCAGGGTTAGGTGACATGATGGTCACCATACCATTATTGGCAATCTTGAGAAAGGCATTGACATCAAACCATTCTTCGGGTACGGAGGCCATCTCCTGATCTGCAGGTGTGCAGCCCATATTCCAGCTGAAACCCATCATCATTCCTCCACCGCTCAACGCGGATACTTTGAGGAATGATCTTCTATCGAATTTTGTGCTTACTAAAGTCATTTCTGTTCGGGTTTGGATGGATTAAAGGTTAGCTGCAGCTGACTTGATCGCCGCTTTGATTTTTCCGTAGGTACCACAGCGGCATAAGTTACCCTGCATGGCCGTATCTATATCCTCGTCCGAAGGATTGGGATTTCTGGTAAGCAGTGAGGCAGCATTCATGATCTGGCCCGCCTGGCAATACCCACACTGGGGTACATCGTGCTCCCTCCATGCGTTTTGAAGGACATGATCAGCTTTTGCCGATAGGCCTTCGATAGTGGTGATTTTCTTATCTCCTATGGCAGAAACCGGCAGAGAGCACGAACGGATGGCATTGCCATCCATATGCACCGTACATGCGCCGCACTGGGCTATGCCGCATCCGTATTTGGTGCCTACCATGTTGAGGTTGTCTCTCAGCACCCATAGCATCGGGGTGTCGGGATCAGCTTCTACTTGTAAAGCTTTACCGTTGATGTTTAAGTTATAGCTCGCCATCTTGATTGATATGTAGTTTTTGCAACTTCAATATATCAATTCTGGAAGCCTTTTCATAGGTAGCTTACATGACCTGATGGCTTTGAGTGATGAGCAGCTATTTCTTCCTACCGGAAATAGGATGCTGCATAATTGAGTGCTAGGCAGCAGTTTCGAGTGCTCTTCTCTTGCGGTGCTGTCGACTGGCAATATTGATGATGGGTGTGCCGATAATGGCGGGGAGGAGCCAGAGTGTCCAGTTGTAAGCACTACCTGGCATTAGTACTTCTCCGTTCTGCACTGCAGCAGCCGTGATCGCCGCAATGTAGCTCCCGCCCATCGCACCGATGTGCTGCCTGAGCCACCACTGCTTGTCTGTCAGATGCTGTGTAGCAAAGAACCGGATGTCCTGAAGTGCAGCATTCGCTGTAATAAAACCGAATATGAGGCAGAGCATGGCAAAGACATCAAAGCCACCGACGAGTACAAACCTGTATATCCCGTACCCGAATAGGCTGATCCCGAAAGCTGCAGTAAGCCCGGCGACCAGCCAGTCGTACCATTGTTCCGTGCCGGGTTGCTTTCTTCGCAATACCCTCACTCCGACAAAGGTGCTGTAAAAAGTGAGCACCGCGATCACCAATAGAAATCCGCTGAAGCGGTAAAAGCTAATAATCAACGCGGCACTCAGGCAGATCCACCACATGGCAGCCACATAGATTTTGCCAATGAGCAAATGGTTCTTAGCGCCTTTTCTGTTGAGGAGGTTGACCATACCGAGGATGAGCACGAGTACACCGCAGAAGACATGAGAGAAGAGGAGTAGCTTTTCCATTGTGTTTTTTCTTCAAATGAAGGGCTTGCCGCACCAGTACTCAAATTAGTTGCTCTGATCTGAGATGATATCCTGACGAATTGTAGAATAGGATAGATAGAGACTTTGGTCTTGGGTTAAAATAATGCGGAATAAGAAATGTTCATCATCTACGTAGCTTTCTACCCACGTCATTCCTGATGAAGCACAGCGGAAGTCAGGAATCTGTAAGCGGAGGAGCAGGCAGAGTTCAGTTGATAAGCCAGCTCACTGCTGCCATAACATACCTCGCCCACCAGGGAGGAGAGTAGATACGTATGAAGAGATAATGAACTCTTTGTTTTGTGTTTCATCAATTTGCAGCGACAAGTCTCCTCCTGGGAGGAGAAACAGAGGTGGGTTTTTCTTGAGCATCCCCTCTCCTCTGAGTTACTCGAAGAGAACTTTGAGTGGCTAAAGTACCGCTGACGCTGAGAAGCCAACACCAGGGAGATTGTCCAGGTTGACTGCTAATCTAGCCACCCCGTCATGCCGTAGGCATCTTATACCATCAGAAGAAAAAGGACTGCCGCGCGTACAAGACCCCTGACGGGGTGACTGGTGGGTGGAAAGCTGCCTCCACAGTACCCACCCCTCACCTCGAACCGTCGAACCGCTCCGAGGAAGGGAATTGATGCGTATGAAGAGATTATGAACTCTTTGTTTTATGTTTCATCAATTTGCAATGACAAGTCTCCTTCTGGGAGGAGATACAGAGGTGGGTTTTTCTTGGGCCTTCCCTCTCGTCAGCGTTACTCGAAGAGAAACGTGAAACTTCCGCGCGTACAAGACCCCTGACGGGGTGACTGGTGGAAAGCTGTTTCCACACCTGTCATGGTGAGCCTATCGAACCACTTTTCTTACTGCGCACGCACTCTTCGACGAGCTCAGAGTGACATGACGAGCTTATGATTTTATAATCGAGATTGTCAGTATAGAGTACTAATCCCGCCATCCCCGTCAAGCCGTAGGCATCTTATACCATCAGAAGAAAAAGGACTACCGCGTTTATAAGACCCCTGACGGGGTGACTGGTTGGTGGAAAGCTGCTTCCACAACCGTCATGGTGAGCCTGTCGAAAGGTCAACTCTCTTTTTGGACTTTTAACTATCTTCGTCTAAAGCCTAACCAGCATGACCAATTTCCTCCAGGAACTCCAGCGCCGTAATGTCATTAAGGCATCAATCTCCTACGCCGTGATTGGTTGGGCGATATTACAAGTAGCGGATATCCTTTTTCCTGCTTTCAGTATTCCGGATTCTGCGATCCGATACATCTTGTATGCTTTGATTGGAGGCTTCCCGATCTGGGTCATCTTCGCCTACGTCTATGAATGGACACCCGCGGGATTTAAGAAAACTACCGAAGTATCAGAAGAAACCTCTGTCTATAAAGAGACGGGTAAACGACTAAACATATTTATTATTGGAGGCATGGCCCTGGCGATTGTACTACTGGTGGCCGATAGGGTTTTCAACTTCACAGGAGTAGCTGATCCAATGGCACCTGAAAAGTCCATCGCTGTACTGCCGTTTGAAAACCTGAGCTCGGAGGAAGACGCCTACTTTGCCAAAGGGGTGACCGAGGACATCCTCAACCACATCTCACAGATAGGCGATCTACGCGTTCTGAGCAACTTCACCCTACGCGACTATGACACGAAGGGCAAGTCCATCGAACAGATAGGCGATGAGCTGGGTGTAGGCTACCTACTTACTGGAAGTATCCGAAAGGCTGGAGAACAACTACGGGTCAGCTGCCAGCTGGTGCAGGTAAACCCCGAAGAGCAGGAGTGGGCAGAGAACTTTGATAAGCGCATGGACGACATCTTTACGATCCAGACTCAGGTGGCAGAGGAGGTGGCCACCAAGCTACAAGCACGTCTTTCCCCGCAAGAAAAAGAAAAACTTGCTCAGACCCCTACGGATAACATAGCCGCTTACAACATCTACCTGAAAGGACGGGAAGAATACAACACCTATGAGCCGGAGGCCATGAAACGCGCCATTACCCTCTTCAAAGAAGCCATAACGCTTGATCCCCGTTTTGCACTGGCCTATGCAGGGCTGGCAGATGCGTACAGCCAGAGTAGTCCAGCAAATATGCGATTTTTGCCTTTAGCCTATGTAGATTCGGCCATAGTGTTAGCTGAGAAAGCAGTGAAACTGAACCCTACTAGTGCAGAAGCATACAAGGCGTGGGGATTTGGCTATCAAAGTAAAGGTGACTATGGTCAGGCCATAGAAAAATACCAACAATCCATCAGTCTCAACCCCAACTATATTCCAGCCATTGGCAACCTAGCCAATATTCTTACTCGCACTGGTAGACCAGACAAAGCGATACCATTGCACAAAAAAGAAATTCAAATTAATCCTCTAGATTTCAGAAGCTATTCTAGTTTGGGTGTAAAATATTTGATACTGGAAATGTTCGGAGAAGCCAGACAGACTTGGCAGCAAGCGCTTGCACTCAATCCAAGGGATTATATGGCCCATTACCAACTTGCCTGGTTGTATGGCCTGCAGGGACAAACCGAAAAAGCCAAACAGCATTTGGAAACCCTGGTGGCTCTGGACTCTGACGATGTATTTCTCAATGAACTAGCCGCAGACATTGCCCTTGGCGTAGATACCACACTTTTCTACTACTATGCTAAGCAAGCCATGGCCAGTGCCGACTTTGATCCAGTTTTGAATTATATTGTATCCTTAGGCTTTGGGCAATTGCTTTGGGAGGCCGGTCAGCCGGACTCAGCCCGAACCTGGGTAGAGCCTGTACTGCAGTCTTTACTTAGCCAGACACAAAGTAATGATGACTCCAATTTGGCAATTAGTATTTCCAGCTGTTATGCCAGTATAGGAGAGAAGACCGAAGCACTACGTTGGTTGCGTAAGGCCATGGATCTGGGGTATATGGATAGAACAAATCTCATGACGGTTCGACCCATGAAAAACATCCAGCACGAACCGGAGTTTAAAGCCATGATGGATGAGCTGGACCAGAAACTCACCCGCATGCGCATGAATGTCAGCGCGCAGGAGAAGGCAGAGCCGAGTTTGTAGGGACAAGTCTCCTCTCGGGAGGAGATACAGAGGTGGGTTTTTCTTGGGCCTTCCCTCTCGTCAGCGTTACTCGCAGAGAACTCTGAGTGACTAAAGTACTGGTGACGATGAGAAGCCAACACCAGGGAGATTGTCCAGGTTGACTGCTAATCTAGCCACCCCGTCATGCCGTAGGCATCTTATACCATCAGAAGGAAAAGGACTGCCGCGCGTATAAGACCCCTGACGGGGTGACTGGTGGGTGGAAAGCTGCCTCCACAGTACCCACCCCTAACCTCGAACCGTCGAACCGCTCCAAGGAGGGGAATTGATGCGTATGAAGAGCTAATGAACTCTTTGTTTTATGTTTCATCAATTTGCAGTGACAAGTCTCCTCCTGGGAGGAGAAACAGAGGTGGGTTTTTCTTGGGCCTTCCCTCTCGTCAGCGTTACTCGAAGAGAAACGTGAAACTGCCGCGCGTACAAGACCCCTGACGGGGTGACTGGTGGAAAGCTGTTTCCACACCTGTCATGGTGAGCCTGTCGAACCACTTTTCTTACTGCGCACGCACTCTTCGACGAGCTCAGAGTGACATGACGAGCTTATGATTTTATAATCGAGATTGTCAGTATAGAGTACTAATCCCGCCATCCCCGTCAAGCCGTAGGCATCTTATACCATCAGAAGGAAAAGGACTGTCGCACGTATAAGACCCCTGACGGGGTGACTGGTTGGTGGAAAGCTGCTTCCACAACCGTCATGGTGAGCCTGTCGAAAGGTCAACTCTCTTTTTGGACTTTTAACTATCTTCGTCTAAAGCCTAACCAGCATGACCAATTTCCTCCAGGAACTCCAGCGCCGTAATGTCATTAAGGCATCAATCTCCTACGCCGTGATTGGTTGGGCGATATTGCAAGTAGCGGATATCCTTTTTCCTGCCTTCAGTATTCCAGATTCTGCGATCCGATACATCTTGTATGCTTTGATTGGAGGCTTCCCGATTTGGGTCATCTTCGCCTACGTCTATGAATGGACACCCGCCGGATTTAAGAAAACTACCGAAGTATCAGAAGAAACCTCTGTCTATAAAGAGACGGGTAAACGACTAAACATATTTATTATTGGAGGCATGGCCCTGGCGATTGTACTACTGGTGGCCGATAGGGTTTTCAACTTCACAGGAGTAGCTGATCCAATGGCACCTGAAAAGTCCATCGCTGTACTGCCGTTTGAAAACCTGAGCTCGGAGGAAGATGCCTACTTTGCCAAAGGGGTGACCGAGGACATCCTCAACCACATCTCACAGATAGGCGATCTACGCGTTCTGAGCAACTTCACCCTACGCGACTATGACACGAAGGGCAAGACCATCGAACAGATTGGCAATGAGCTGGGCGTAGGCTACCTGCTTACTGGGAGTATCCGCAAGGCAGGAGAACAGCTACGGATTAGCTGCCAGTTGGTGCAGGTAAACCCCGAAGAGCAAGAATGGGCAGAGAACTTCGACAAGCGCATGGACGACATCTTTGCGATACAGACGCAGGTGGCGGAGGAGGTGGCCACCAAGCTACAAGCACGTCTTTCCCCGCAAGAAAAAGAAAAACTCGCTCAGACCCCTACGGATAACATAGCCGCCTACAACATCTACTTGAAAGGGCGGGAAGAATACTATAGCTACGAGCCAGAGGCCATGAAGCGCGCCATTACCTACTTCAAAGAAGCCATGGCACTCGATCCCCGTTTTGCCTTGGCCTATGCAGGGCTGGCAGATGCATACTGTCAGGGAAGTCCCATGGGTATGGCTTTTCTATCCTATGATTATGTAGATTCTGCTCTTGCTCTGGGAGAAAAAGCAGTGAAAATTAACCCTACAAGTGCAGAAGCATACAAGGCGTGGGGATTGGGACATCAATTGAAAGGCGACTATGATCAGGCGATAGAAAAATACCAACAAGCCATCAATCTCAACACAAACTATGACCCTGCCATAGGCAATCTAGCCATTATTCTGACGAACACCGGCCGGGTGGATGAAGCGATACAATTAGATAAAAAAAACATCCGAATCAATCCGCTGAATTTCAGGAACTATTCTAATCTGGGTGGAAATTATTTGGTGTTGGACATGTACGAAGAAGCCAAGCAGGCTTTTCAGCAAGCGCTTGCACTCTATCCAAGGGATTATAATACCCATTACCGACTTGCCTTTTTGTATGGTGTGCAGAGGCAAACCGAGAAAGCCAAACAGCACTTGGAAAGCCTGGTGGCCGTGGACCCTGCCGATGCTTATCTCAATGAAATGGCAGCAAATGTTGCCATAAATGTGGATACGGCACTTTTCTACCACTATGCCCGACAGGCCATGGCCGGTGACGACTTTGATCCGGTATTTAATTATTCTGTCTCCGTGGGAGTGGGTTTCTTGCTTTGGGAGGCAGGTCAGCAGGACTCGGCACGAACCTGGGTAGAACCGGTACTGGAGAACCTGATAAACCAGGCTCAAGATAGTGATGACTCTTATGTTGCTGCTAATATTTCAAATTGTTATGCCATCTTTGAGGAAAAGGCCGAAGCACTGCGCTGGTTGCGCAAGGCCATTGACCTGGGATTCATAGATCGGACTGATTGCATGACGACTCGTACTCTAAAAAGCATCCATCGGGAGCCGGAGTTCAAAGCCATGATGGATGAGCTGGATAAGAAACTCACCCGCATGCGCATGAATATCAGCGCGCAGGAGAAGGCAGAGCCGAGTTTGTAGGGACAAGTCTCCTCTCGGGAGGAGATACAGAGGTGGGTTTTTCTTGAGCATTCCCTCTCCTCAGAGTTACTCGAAGAGAACTCTGAGTGACTAAAGTACTGGTGACGCTGAGAAGCTAACACCAGGGAGATTGTCCAGGTTGACTGCTAATCTAGCCACCCCGTCATGCCGTAGGCATCTTATCCCAACAGAAGAAAAAGGACTGCCGCGCGTATAAGACCCCTGACTGGGTGACTGGTGGGTGGAAAGCTGCCTCCACAGTACCCACCCCTCTCCTCGAACCGTCGATCCGCTCCGAGGAGGGGAGTTGCTACGTTCAAGGATATATTGAACTCATTGTTTTTATATTTTGTCAAGATGCAGTGAAGTCTCCTCCTGGGAGGAGATATAGAGGTGGGTTTTTCTTGAGCCTTCTCTTTCCTCAGAGTTACTCGCAGAGAACTCTGAGTGACTAAAACACTGGTGACCCTGAGAAGCCAACACCAAGGTGATTGTCCAGGTTGACTGCTAATCTCGCTACCTCGTCAGGCCGTAGGCATCTTATACTCGAAGAGATACGTGAAACTACCGCGCGTACAAGACCCCTAGCGGGGTGACTGGTGGAAAGCTGTTTCCACAGCACCCACCCCTCACCTCGAACCGTCGAACCGCTCCAAGGAGGGGATTTGATACGTATGAAGAGAGAATGAACACTTTGTTTTGTGTTTCATCAATTTGCAGTGACAAGTCTCCTCCTTGGAGGAGATATAGAGGTGGGTTTTTTTTGAGCATTCCCTCGCCTCAGAGTTACTCGCAGAGAACTCTGAGTGACTAAAATACAGGTGAAGTTGAGAAGCCAACACCAGGGAGATTGTCCAGGTTGACTGCTAATCTAGCCACCCCGTCATGCCGTAGGCATCTTATCCCAACAGAAGAAAAAGGACTGCCGCGCGTATAAGACCCCTGACTGGGTGACTGGTTGGTGGAAAGCTGTTTCCACACCTGTCATGGTGAGCCTGTCGAACCACTTTTCTTACTGCGCACGCACTCTTCGACGAGCTCAGAGTGACATGACGAGCTTATGATTTTATAATTGAGATTGTCAGTATAGAGTACTAATCTCGCCATCCCCGTCATGCCGTAGGCATCTTATCCCATCAGAAGAAAAAGGACTACCGCACGTATAAGACCCCTGACGGGGTAACTGGTGGGTGGAAAGCTGCCTCCACAGTACCCACCCCTCTCCTCGAACCGTCGAACCGCTCCAAGGAGGGGAATTGATACGTATGAAGAGAGAATGAACTCTTTGTTTTATGTTTCATCGATTTGCAGTGAAGTCTCCTCCTGGGAGGAGATACAGAGGTGGGTTTTTCTTTAACTTAGGAAGCTAGATAAACTGATACTAACACCGCCATATGCTATCATCCTTTGATTTTTCCACTAGCGGAATAACAAGTTTGGTCATTCACGGCTTTCATTATCTTACAAGACTTTCTATCAAGACAAAATAGAATAACCTATGAAATTCAGGATTACAGGACTTTCCCTTCTCGTGGTAGCTTTCAGCATTGCTGCTTATGCGCAGGTGCCACCACAATTCGATTTGCGCATGTATGATATCATCAATGCAGCATCCCCTGATCGCTTAGAGCAGGATGTTCAGAAGCTGGTGGGCTTTGGTACGCGACACACCCTTTCGGATACGGTATCACAAACTCGCGGAATCGGTGCAGCACGCAGATGGATCAAGAGTGAGTTTGACAAGATATCAACGGACTGTGGAGATTGCCTTGAGGTCTCGTTCCACAGAACTTTGGTCAAAGAGGGCGACAACTCCAGGATCGTAAAAGACGTGGAAATCGTCAACGTAATTGCGATCCAGCGAGGGACAGAATTTCCCGATAGGTACATCATCATGAGCGGTGATATCGACTCGCGGATCTCCGATCCTACCAACTACACTGACGACTCTCCTGGAGCCAATGACAATGCCTCAGGTATGGCAGGTGCCATCGAAGCTGCGAGGATTCTAACGAAATACAAGTTTCCGACGAGTGTGATCTACGTAGGTCTGTCTGGTGAGGAGCAGGGGCTTTACGGAGGCAAATTCATGGCGCAGATGGCGAAGGAAGAAGGCTGGGATATCGTAGGTGTCATCAACAATGATATGATTGGTAACATTGAGGGGATCGATGGGGTGATCGATAACCGTTCTTTCAGAATATTCTCCGAACCAACCCCTGTGACTGAGCCGGATAGCACGCGCCAGCGCAGAAGATTCTATGGTGGGGAAGTGGATGGCGTCTCTCGTCAGCTTGCGCGATACGTCCATCGCATGACGAGCACTTACATGCCGGAGATGAAGCCGATGATGGTGTATCGTCTGGATCGATTTGGTAGAGGAGGACATCACCGCCCGTTCAATGATGCTGGTTTTGCAGGCATTCGGATCATGGAGACGCATGAGCAATATGAGCGCCAGCACCAAGATCTGCGAACAGAAGATGGTATCAAGTATGGTGATGTGATCGAAAAGGTCGACTTTGACTACAATGCTAAGATGACAGCTGTCAACGCCATCAATCTGGCAGGAATTGCCTGGGCGCCACCACAGCCTGCAAAGGTGAGTATAGGGGGCGCAGTGCGCCCGAGCACTATTTTGGCTTGGGAGCCCGTCGAGGCTAAAAATCTCGCTGGTTACAAGGTCTACTGGAGAGAGACGACCGAAGCGCAATGGCAGTATAGCCGTTACGTCCCTGCTGATGTAACGGAGTACACACTAGAGGGTATCGTCATCGACAACTTCCTGTTTGGAGTAGCCTCAGTAGGTAAAGATGGCAATGAAAGTCTGGTTGTCTTTCCAAGTGAGGTGATTAGAAGGTAATTGCATTATTTTCATTACTTAGCTAACTTAGCTAAGTAATGAAAACCTATAAAGTACATGAGGCTAAGACCAACCTCTCCAAAATCCTCAACGAGGTACAGGAAGGCGAGACGGTCTACATAGCCAAGGGAAAAGTGATCGTAGCGGAGCTGATTCCTCACAAGAAGCAGAAAAAACCTTTCCCCATAGGGATATGGGCAGATCAAGGACCGCTAGATGACGATTGGGATAGTCCAGAGACGAATAAGGAGATTGAAGAGCTATTCACAAATTCCAAACTCTTTCCTGAAGATGAGAATTCTCCTTGATACCCACGCTTTTCTTTGGGCTTCTTACAATGATCCGAGATTATCAACTAAACTCAGTGAATTATTAAACTCTTGTGAGTTGTACCTAAGCAGCATTAGCTGCTTCGAGATTCAACAAAAAAGACATATAGGAAAACTGTCCAGAGATCCGAGGTACCAAGAATTATTCTCTTCTGGGCAGATGATTGAGATTCCATTTTTTTCTTCCCATGCCGAGGCGACATTAGAGCTTCCTCTAATCCACCGCGACCCTTTTGATCGTATGCTTATCGCTCAATCTATTGTAGAGGGAATTCCTCTCGTCACTTCGGATCGATATATCCAGCAGTACGATTTTGAGTTTATTGCAGTGTGAGTTGAGATGATTCGAGGTTCGAACTTTCCAAAAGTTCTGAACTTTTGGAAAGTTGGCAGGCGAGATAGCTGAATTCATTGTCAAATCAGACATTGCTACTCCACAATCCCCGCATAGTCCTGAACAAACTGAGGACAGCTCGGCTCGCCAGCAAAGAAACTTTTATCTACACCTTTCGTTACAGCCCAGCGATGGAGCCAGGTGATACCACCTCGTGTAACCATCTTATCCTCTGAAGTGTAGGCAGGGTCTTCCAACGCTTCGGCCAGGCTAATGAATTCATATCCAGATGACTGTAGTGCAGCCAATAGTTTTCCCAGAAAATGAGCATTCAGGAAGTTGTCATGGATCAGCAAGGTCTGGCTGATGGGCCTATCGAAAAGCGCTTGAGCATTTCGTTCGAAGAAAACAGTCTTGTCCATCATATAGGCGATGTAGGAGTTGCCGATGCGGTCAGCCATGAGCTGGTCGTCGGCTTGAAGGGCAAGCTCATATGCTCTGGCAAAGATCCACTCGGAGTTGTCGATGGTGACGGGTGCTTCGGTATAGCCTTTTTCCGATAGGAAGTCCTCGAGTGCATCCACCTTCTCTTGAGTGTCTCCTCGATGAAGGAAAGGATGTCGGAAATACTTGAGCTCTTTCTGATCAGCGGACATGAGCGCTCTGGTGACCTCTTCGCCTTTCACGATCTCTTCGAAGAACTGCTCCGGCTCAAGGGAGTTGTAGTCAGGGTGGGAATAGGTATGATTGCCCAGCTCAAGACCTGCCTCCATCCACTCGACGAGCATTTGTCGACGGATAGGTACGATTGCTCCATTATCATTATACAGCTTCTGCTCATTGACAAAGCCAATGGCAGGCACCTCATATTCCGATAGGTGGGAGAGGAGGTCAAGGTTCATTTGAAGCCTGATCGAATCGTCTTGCTCCAGGGCGGCCATGGGTAAATCATCTATGGTGATGGCCATCTGCTTAGACGTCTGACCATGGAGGCTGATGGCAGCAGCAGTGCCAATAAGGAAGGCGATGAGTGATTTTATCATTCGAACAGCTTGAAGAGGCGCGACCAGCGAACACGAAGTGGAAAGGTGTACCATGGGCCTTCTTCGACAGAGAAGAATACGAACAGCGGCTTACCGACAATATGATCTTCTGGTACGAAACCCCAGTAGCGAGCATCCAGAGAGTTGTGACGGTTGTCACCCATCATCCAATAGTACCCTTGATTGAAGGTGTAGGTATCCACCTTTTCTCCATCAATATAGACGCCTGACTCATCTATGGCCACATTTTCATTGTCCTCATAGTAGATGATAGCGTCCTGATAGAGCGAAATGTTTTCGGGAGTGAGCTCGATTTGATCACCAGCCTTAGGCATATACAGCGGGCCAAAGTTGTCAATCGTCCAGCGAGTACTTCCGTCATTAGGGAAGACATTGGACTGAACTATCCGCTGATTGTATTGGATGGGTTCGACCCCATCTACGAATTCCAATGCCTCAATCTCCGAAACAGTCTCCATAGGCATATGAACCACATACCCTTTATTTACTTTGTAGAAATCCCTGATATTATATTGGTCAAATATCCGCTCGTTGATCTGAGTATTCGTGACGATTAGATAAGAGGTTTGGTGGATTCCCTTTGTCTCCTGGGGTGTCCCGTTGATATAGATCTGCTGATCATCTATGTTCAGCGTATCACCCGGGATAGCCACACATCTTTTGACATAGAAGGTCTTGAGATCGTCGGGATACTCATGTTCGTGAGGGAGGTTGAACACCACAGGCTCATTACGCTTTACCTCGCTAAATCCGGGAAGCCTGTAGTAGGGGAGCTCGATCCAGTCGACGTAGGAGGGTATCTTGGTACCCCAAATGAATTGGTGTGTAAGAGGCACTTGCAAAGGAGTCTTGGGTATACGCGTGCCGTAGTGGAGTTTGCTTACAAATAGGTAGTCCCCAACCAGCATGGATTTCTCCATTGAAGGGGTAGGTATTACGAATGCTTCTAGCGTCAACCACCTAACCAGTGTGGCTACTGCTACCGCAAAAAGGATGGCGTCAAACCATTCTTTGAGCCAGGCTTTGAAAGAGTTTTGAGTCATTTACTTACTGATATATACCTCAGGATTGATGGGTTTTTGATTATGCCTGATTTCATAGTGGAGATGCGGCGCGGTTGATAGTCCTGAGTTTCCGGACTTGCCGATTATCTCACCTTTGACTATCACCTGACCTTCTGCAACATCGGCAAGGCTCAAGTTAGCATAAAGTGTTTCATATCCATCATTGTGGCTAATGATGATATGCAGACCATGACCTTTTGGATGGTTGCTCACCTTTGCCACAGTCCCATCTGCCGTTGCTCGGACAGGAGTGTTTTTGGGAACCTTCAGATCAATTCCATTGTGATGTTTGACCTCTTCAGCAAAGGGATCAATACGATTACCGAAACCCGATGAGATCGGATATTGATCGAAGACCGGGCTGATATCAGGACGTTTCTGAGCATCTACACCTGCTACTACCAGTAAGACCAGCATGGCGGCCATGCTACCAACCCGCTGCAACGTGGATAACCATGGCATGCGTGGATGATAGGTCAGGTAGTTTTCCTCGATTGCTTTCACCTCAGCTAGATCAAAATGTAACTTCAGCTCCTGAAAAGCCTGGTCAAATGAGGTGCCATTGGACATGGCCGCCTCCACAAAGCAGCACCAATGATCAAAAAGCTCATGCTGCACCTTCGCGCTATTTCCTACGGAAGACTTTATCGCTTCCTGGATTTGTTCCGATTGAGTATTGGATAGTCGTATCATGTTTTTGGGGCCAGGCTCGGGTTCAAGAGATAGATGACGGTTTGGACAAAATCAGCGAACTCATTCGAAAGTGAAATGGCTTTTTCATCGCCTTCCGGGGTAAGCGCATAGTACTTACGAATGCGCTTTCCGATCGACTTGGTTGTGGTAACCAGATAGCCCTCAGCTTCCAGCTTATGAAGGAGAGGATAAAGTGCTCCTTCAGTGAGTACGATCTTACCACCAGTAAGTTCTTTCGTTTTTTGTGTGATCTCATAACCGTACATCGTACCGTGTTCTGCAAGCAGCTTGAGTACGATGGTTCTGAGGGTTCCTTTGAGCAGTTCTTTAGAATACATGAAGCAATAATACCTATTGTTCTTATGTATTCAAATATATACCTAAGAAAATTGGGTAATAGGGTATGTTTCTAGAACTTAGGAAACTTGAAATTGTAGGTAATCGCAGGAATAGGAACGCCAATGACGGCCAACTGATATGCTCTTGCTGCCTGACCTCCTTCGCCTTTAAAGAAGACAGAGTATGGATTCTTTCGACCCAGTACATTGTAGATGGAGAATGTCCAGCTGTCATCCCACTTTTTGATACGCTGTGGTTTGGGTTTGTAGGTTATGGAGATGTCTAGTCTATAGTAGTCAGGTATCCTGAATTGATTTCGATCCGAAAACTCTGCCACGATTAGGTTCTGTCCTTCAAGATAGTTGACGACATATTTGGAGACCGGAGCGGTAACTGGGCGACCTGTATTATAGACGAAGTTAAGACCAGCGTCAAACCAATCATTCACATCCCAATTGGCGATCAGAGACACATTGTGAGGACTGTCCCAGTTGGATGGAAATGCTTCACCATTGTTAATTGTCTCACCCGGATTATCACCGACCATGGTACGCAAGGATCGGGAGTAAGTGTAAGAAATCCAGCCTGTCACGTCTCCACGGTTTTTCTTAAAGAATACTTCAGCACCATAGGCTTCACCTGTTCCGATGATAAGATCAGTCTCCAACGCCGGATTGAGTAATATATCCGCACCATCCTTATAGTCTACCAGATTCTGTAGTTCCTTGTAGTACACCTCAAATGATGTCTCATACGCGTTGTTTTTGAAGTTCTTGAATAGACCTGCGGAATATTGATCGCTGATCAATGGTGGTACATGACTGTCCACTGGTCGCCACACATCAAGTGGTGTGGAGGCAGCAGTATTGGAGACTAAGTACAGATATTGATAGTTTCGAGAGTAGCCGCCTTTAAATGAAAAGGAGGGGCTGAACTGCCATCTTATGCTTGCTCTGGGTTCCAGGCCATTGTAGCTCGTGATTTTTTCGCCTTGCGAGTAGCTTGTAGTATCGTTGATACTTACCAGTGACTTCTCGCTATTATCATCGTAGGAATACACATCCTTAGGACCAAGTGCAGTGTACTGTGCGTACCGAAGACCAGCATTGATCGTCACGCTCGGATTGAGGTTGTAGTTGATATTCGCATAATAGTACGCCTCACCTCCCAATTCACTTTGAAGCGTTAGCGGCACGATCCCGGATTCATCACTGTCGGCAGTGAGTTCTCCGGGTTGGATGTCGTAATAGTTGTATCCGGCTCCAAAGTCCAGGGTGAAATTGTCCCTGATTACGGAGAAGTCTCCTTTGATCGTCTGCTGATTCAGACTGTAGTCGAGTGTGAAAGGGTTGATATCGGTGACATTTTCGGCCGAATATTTATAGTTGCTGTTAAAAGCCGTGATCGACCCAATCATACCCTCATTGAAAAGATAGTTGACCTTCAGCGTATTGTTAAACGTTGACCAATTGTACACGGTATCTTCTGCAAACTTGAAGCTATCCTCACTGTAGTAGGAGGTATAGGACAGCTTGAGTTTATCGGTAAACCGATGGCTCACCTTCATACTAAAGTCGCCAAAATTGGCGCGACTTCTGCGTATGTCAATATCCTGTATCTGTTTCAGGATATAGTTTACATAGCTCGCACGCGCTGAGATGGCGTAGTTGGTCTTTTCCCCGATAGGGCCATTGGCACTTAGACGGCTTGATATGGTGCCCACTCCACCGCGGATGTTGAACCTATCGGAAGAACCTTCCTTGAGCTTGATGTCCAAGACTGATGAAGCTCTTCCTCCCAGCGAAGCAGGCATGGAGCCTTTATAAAAATCGATTTCGCCTACCGCATCTGGATTGATTGTTGAGAAAAACCCAAACAGATGAGAGGTGTTAAAAATAGGTGCATCGTCAATCGTAATCAGGTTCTGATCAATGTTTCCACCCCTTACATTCAAACCTGTGGCGCCTTCTCCGACCGTATTGATACCCGGCATCATAAGTAATGTTCGCACTATATCCGCTTCACCAAGGAGCGTCGGTACCTTGTTGACTATGCCAGAGTTGAGCTTGATCAAGCCAAGGTAAGGGGAGGCAATATTGATGTCTTCGGCGGTACTTTCGATGGAAACCTCTTGCAGCCGGATGGGTTCTTCATACATTTCGATACTCAGGTCGCCAGAGGAGTAGAGTTGGACCAGCTTTCGCTGTGGTTCCAAACCTACGTAGGCAAAGGTGACGAAATATTTCCCCGCAGGAATCTCCAGTGAGTAGGCGCCATTGCCATTTGTGGTAACAGATCGCTCTATGCTCTCAAAAGAGATGGTCGCACCGGCCAGCGGCTCGTTGGTTTTCTCATTGGTCAGCCTACCGGAAATCTGGATAAGCTTGCCTAAGACATAGTCATCTTCATTCCCGACGGATAGTTCCGCGGCTTCTTCGGATGGGGCAGATATAGCTTGTAGGATACTGACATCACGTGTGAGCACTACCGTGAATGGATCAAAGACCACAAACTGTAGATCATAGCCAGAGAGCACCTGAGACATGAATTCTGCTAAGGTGGCATTCTGAAAATCTCCGGTGACCCTGAGGTCCTCCACCCAGGCTTCAATAAAATAGAAACGTGTGGGAATCTGACTCTCTATATCTTCTATGACTTCAAGAAAAGGTTGGTCGATATAGAATCCGGTGATACGATAGGTGTTCAGATCTTGTGCGTAGGATGACAAGTGAAGAACGAATATCAGGCTAACGGTTAGGAAGTTGATTTTTCCCATATTGGGGGATTTTTTCATCAGAAACAGATAGCCGTGCGAATTACCCTTAACACTACGAGAACAAAAAATGATGAAACAGAATTTGAGCTAACCCAATTAAGTAAAGAGCCACCCCCAAAGCAAGATAGATCGTGGCACCCTTGGAAGTAAAGTGGTTTGTATTCATTTCCTTGATTTCGCAGGTCACGTCATTGAATCGAGAGGCGGTCACTTTCTTATCAGCTCTTACGGTCATCATTGCAGATCGGCCGACAGTATTCACCTCCCATTTATCTTTCGGAGATTCTATTATGTACTGATCACCGTCCATCCATTTATTAATTCTTAGATGTGCTACAGAGCTGTTTTGACTAAGCGGAAACATATCTCCAATAAGTTTCTTCTTTATTCCAATGAGTACAATAGTCTGACTAATTCGTGCCAGGATGAAGGTCATGATTCCGGAAATTAACAAGAAAAGGGCGTAGTAGGGAAGTGAGGCCATCGGTGAAAGGCTAATCGCAAGAGCATTAGTCCCCACCATAAAAATCAAAGACGGTACGAACAGAACCAATGCATAATTGCCGCGAATGACCAGCGGACTTTTTCTGGTAAGTAGGTGAAAGGCAAAAATCAAAACACATGTGCCGAGAATCAGAAAGCCAATGGCGCTGGTGACTAATGGTTGGACAAATGTTAATGGATCGTTCATTCGTAAGTGCAACATTATTGACTTGTCATTGATGAAAGCTAGTGGATGGATCTACTAATTCAAACTTACTAAGCCATGGCTGGTACTTATTGCTTAATGTGGCAGATAGCCTTTCAATAACAAGCTTATTCAATGCCGTTGGAAGCGCGGATTAAGCCTTTGGAATAAATCAAGAGTCGGGTTTACTATTTAGTATTATTCTAAATAGTATTGATCAATGCTTTTTAAGAATCACAAAGCTCAAGTTTTTTAACTTGGGCTTCTAAATCAGCTCATATGCTTCAAATAAGCCTAATTGCGGCAGTGAATATCTTTTTGAAGTTATGGGTTCGGATGTTAGATTTGTAGCCGTCTAGAAAAGGAATACCTAAACCGAAGAAATGTCGATCAACCGATTTAAAAGCATTAACCACCTTCTCTGCCAATTCCTCCTCACTTTCACGCTGATCACGTCTGTTTCTCTTGGTGCTTACGCACAGGATGAAGCTGCCCCAGCTGAGGCTGCAGACGCAGGTGCTGATCCTGCCCTGGTCTCCCAAGGGGAGTCTTTGTTCAAAGGAAACTGTACGGTTTGTCATGCGATCAATGAAAAGGTCATCGGACCTGCGTTGAGAAATGTACATGAACGTCAAGATGAAGAGTGGATCAAGGCATTTATTAAAAACTCATCTAAGGTGATCGCCAGTGGCGATGAGTATGCTGTCAATTTGTACAATGAGTACAACCAGACACAGATGACTTCATTTGCCTTTTCTGATGAAGAGCTCAACTCCCTGCTCGCATATATCAAGGCCGAGTCAGCTAAGCCTGTCGAAGCAGCTGTAGCTACCACTACAACTGCTGACGGAGAGACTGTGGCTGCCGGAGGAGGTGGAGTGGCTGCTGAGTATATCACAGCGATCTTGATCGGATTTGTTGTCGTACTCGTTTTGATTCTGATCGTGCTTGGTTTGATTATTTCAGTTCTCACCAAGTATCTCAATCAAAGCAAAGAGCTCAACGAAGAGGATAAAGATATTGTCAACCAGGACTTCAACCTTACGCACCTCGCTAAGAGTAATGCTTTTCTAGGGTTTGTTACTTTCTTCTTCCTGGCTATCGTACTAAAGTCCGCCATTGATGGACTATTTACGGTAGGTGTCCAGCAGGGGTATCAACCTAAGCAACCGATAGCCTTCTCTCACCAGCTGCATGCGGGTCAATATGAGATCGAGTGCGTATACTGTCACACAGGTGTCGAGAAAGCTAAATCTGCAAATATTCCATCTGTCAACATCTGTATGAATTGCCACTCGGCAATACAAAACGTAGGTGGACAGACAGGTATGTCACCTGAAATTCAAAAAATATATGATGCGGCCGAGTCTGGTGTGCCGATAGAGTGGGTGCGAGTTCACAACCTTCCCGATTTGGCGTACTTCAATCACTCCCAGCACGTGAAGGTGGGTGGATTGGAATGCCAGACCTGTCACGGACCGATAGAGGAAATGCAAGTAGTATACCAGTATTCAAACCTGACCATGGGCTGGTGTATCAACTGTCATAGAGAAACTGAAGTCAATGCCAAAGGCAATGAATACTATACCAAGTTGGTGGAGTTGCATGATGAGACCAGCAAAAATCCACTCAAGGTGCAAGACATAGGTGGGTTGGAATGTTCAAAATGCCACTACTAAAATAACCTGACTGACTACATTCGAGTAAAATGAGCGAAACCAAAAAGACATATTGGAAAGGGTTAGAGCAACTGACCAACAACCCTGAGTTTGTCAAGAACTCTGAGGGTGAATTTCCAGAGTACTTGCCGATTAACGAAAATGGTGAAGACGGTCCTAATAGAAGGGACTTTCTGAAGATGATGGGTTTTGGTGTGGCAGCAGCTTCATTGGCTGCCTGTGAGGCACCTGTACGCAAGGCCATTCCATATCTTAATAAGCCGGTAGATGTGGACCCCAGTATCCCTAACTACTATGCTTCCAGCTTTATTAGCGGTAGCGACTACTGCAGTGTAGTGGTGAAGACAAGAGAGGGAAGGCCTATCAAAGTGGAAGGCAACTCCCTATCACCTGTGAGCGGTGGCGGTACTTCTGCTCAGGTAGAGGCCTCTGTGCTATCACTTTATGATCAGCAAAGGCTTCAAACGCCAATGATCAATGGTGCCGCAAGCACATGGGATGAGGTTGATTCCGCTGTGATGAAGCAGTTGGGCGGTTTAGGCGGTCGACTTGTTGTGGTCAGCAACTCAATTTTCAGCCCGTCAACTCAAAAAGCTTTAGACCAATTTTTGGCTAAGTTCAATGGAGAGCATGTCCAGTATGATCAGGTTTCTTTCCATGGTATGCTAGCCGCCAATGAAAAATCTTTTGGCACCAGAGCAGTTCCTTTTTACGACTTCAGCAAGGCCAAGACAATTGTTTCGTTTGATGCCGACTTCTTAGGGGGATGGCTTAACTCAACGCTGTTTAGTAAGCAATTTGCCGCCACTAGAAAACTGCGTGATGGCAATAAGAATATGTCAAGATTGTACTCTTTCGAGTCTAATCTTTCATTGACTGGTGCGAATGCAGATTATCGCACACCCATTAAGCCTTCTCAGGAAGGTTTGTTTGTTGCTAATCTTTACAACTTGATTGCTGCTAAGGCAGGTGCACCGACGATCAGTGCTGCCAAAGTAGATAGTCCAAGAATAGCAATGGCAGCTGAGGACTTGTGGAAGTCAAAGCAGAGTTCTTTAGTTGTATCCGGATCTAATGACGAGTCGGTACAAACTATCGTCAATGCTATCAACAGCTTGTTGGGTGCTTACAGTGAGACTATAGACATTGCCAATCCTTATCAGATAAGAAAAGGTGATGATGCAAAAATGACAAAACTGGTCAATGATGCTGCGAAAGGCAGTGTGGCTGGAATCATCTTCTATAATTGCAACCCTGTATATGATCATGCTATGGGCGCTCAGCTTGCTGAGGCTATTGGCAAAGCGAAATTCTCCTTGTCCACTTCGGACAGAATGGATGAAACGACTGCAGCTGTTGGCATTGTCGCTCCTGATCATCATTATCTAGAAAGCTGGAATGATGCTGAGCCTGTGAAAGGACACTTCAGCTTATCACAGCCAACTATCTCGAATATATTTAATACGCGTCAGGCGCAATCGAGCTTCCTAAAGTGGGCAGGCGCAGAAGAAGACTATTTTGAATTCGTCAAGGCAAACTGGGGTGAGTGGCATTTCGCCAATCAGTCTGAGCAGTCTGACATGCAGATGTTCTGGGATCAGTGCTTGCACGATGGTGTATATACCGCCAAGTCAGAAGCAGAGACAACAGCTACAGTTTTTGCAGGTGATATCAATGGTGCAGCCTCCAAGGTAGCCTCGACTTATAAAGCAGATAGCGCTGATACTGAGCTCATCCTCTACACCAACGCCTCAGTGGGGAATGGTATCCAGGCCAACAATCCCTGGCTTCAGGAGATGTCAGATCCAATTACAAAAGCATGTTGGGAGAACTATCTGACTGTGTCGCCAAGTATGGCCACCGAGCTAGGCTTGAAGACCGGGGACATGACTACCCAAAAGTTCAATGTGACTGTAGGTGGCACTACCGTGAATGTACCAGTGCTGATCCAGCCTGGCCAGGCTAAGGGCACTGTTGGCTTAGCGCTTGGATATGGCAGAACAAAAGCAGGAAGAGTAGCAGACAATATAGGTGCTAACGCCTACCCTTTTGCAGACTACAGCAAAGGCTACCAAAGCTTGAAAGTAGCTGGTGTGACTATGGAGAACACGGGTGAAACTTATCAAGTCGCCCAGACGCAGACGAGTCAGACAGTAATGGATCGTGGTAACGTCCTTCAGGAAGCGTTGCTCTCTGATTATCAGAAAGATCCATTTGCCGGTAGAGAAAGACCTGAGATATACACATCAGAAGGGTTTAAGGAGCCAGCGGCCATTTCCCTTTGGAGTGGCCATGAGTACCCTAATCACCATTGGGGAATGGCGATAGATTTGAATTCCTGCACTGGATGTGGAGCGTGTACAATAGCTTGCCAGGCGGAGAATAATATTCCGGTAGTAGGAAAAGGAGAAGTACTCAACCGCAGAGAAATGGCATGGTTGAGAATCGATAGATACTATAGTAGTGATGCTGATGTCAGTGACCTAATCGGTTTGGAAGAAGCAGCTGAGAATCCAGAGGTTACTTTCCAGCCAATGATGTGTCAGCAGTGTAATAATGCACCTTGTGAGACGGTATGTCCGGTAGCTGCTACTACACATAGTACTGAAGGTCTGAATCAGATGACTTACAACAGATGTATTGGTACA
Source organism: Cyclobacteriaceae bacterium (assembly GCA_965229505.1). Taxonomy (GTDB): domain Bacteria; phylum Bacteroidota; class Bacteroidia; order Cytophagales; family Cyclobacteriaceae; genus UBA6059. Next base: position 230,585 of record OZ245881.1, on the reverse strand, counting down.
AGATATTGTGCTAACAACTGTCCTTACAAAGTGCGAAGGTTCAACTGGTTCAAGTATCATGACAACAAGGAATTTGGAAACAATACCGCCATGAACAATGATCTTGGCAAAATGGTATTGAACCCAGATGTGACCGTTAGGGCTCGTGGTGTTATGGAAAAATGTACCTTCTGTGTACAGAGAGTACAAGCAGGTAAACTACAAGCGAAGAGAGAAGGTCGAAGACCAGTGGATGGAGAGATTACTTCGGCGTGTGCCAAAGCTTGTCCATCTGAGGCAATTGTGTTTGGAGACTTGAAAAATGCTGAGTCCAAAGTTTCACAATTGTTGAAGCTCAGGGTCAACGATGAAGGTAAGACTGCTGTAGCAGAACCAAGAGCCTATCATGTACTGGAGGAGATCAGGGTAGACCCTAACGTATGGTACTTCACTAAGATCAGAAATAAAGAGAAAACTGAAGCCTAATTCATAGCATATGCACGCAGAATCAATTTTAAGAAAACCTTTAGTTACTGGCGGCAAAACCGTACACGACGTATCTGAAGATATCTGTAAGAGGGTGGAGGATACTCCGCCAATGTCTTGGTTTCTCGCGCTGGCAGTTTCGCTGGGTGTGCTGACCATCGGCGCTTATGCTGTATACCGCACCCTATGGGACGGTATTGGCATGTGGGGCCTTAACAAGACGGTCGGATGGGCTTGGGATATTACCAACTTCGTCTGGTGGGTGGGTATTGGTCACGCGGGAACGCTGATCTCTGCGATCCTTTTATTGTTCCGTCAGCGATGGAGAATGTCAATCAACAGAGCTGCTGAGGCCATGACCATCTTTGCTGTAATATGTGCAGCATTATTCCCGGTACTACACATGGGACGACCATGGTTAGGCTTTTATTGGGCATTACCACTTCCAAATACGTTCGGATCTCTTTGGGTAAATTTTAATAGCCCGCTACTTTGGGACGTTTTTGCGATCAGTACTTATTTCTCTGTATCGCTGGTTTTCTGGTACATCGGTTTGATTCCTGATTTCGCAACCATTCGCGATAGAGCTACGAATAGCATTTCCAAGGCGGTGTATGGAGCATTGAGCTTTGGTTGGGATGGTGCGGCAAAGACATGGTCCAGATATGAGACTGTTGCGCTTGTTTTGGCCGGATTAGCTACACCTCTCGTACTTTCAGTACACACTATCGTATCGATGGACTTTGCTACTTCAGTAATACCAGGATGGCACACGACCATTTTCCCTCCTTACTTCGTGGCAGGAGCGATTTTCTCAGGATTTGCAATGGTATTAACACTTCTGTTGATCACGAGAAAGGTTTATAAGCTGGAGGATTATATCACCATCCAGCACATCGAGTTGATGAACATAGTGATCATCATTACCGGTAGTATAGTAGGTGTTGCATATATCACTGAGCTCTTCATCGCCTGGTATTCTGGTGTAGAGGCTGAGCAGTATGCTTTTCTTAATAGAGTTAGCGGGCCGTACTGGTGGGCTTACTGGTCTATGATGACTTGTAATGTGATTTCACCACAGCTGTTCTGGTCAAAGAGAATCAGAACTAATCTAACTGCGACATTTATCATCACGATAATCGTGAACATTGGCATGTGGTTCGAGAGATTCGTGATCATTGTGACGTCATTGCATAGAGACTACTTACCTTCAAGTTGGGCGATGTTTTATCCAACGAAGTACGATGTGGGTGTATACTTGTTCTCATTTGGTTTGTTCTTCACAGCGTATCTATTATTCTCGAAATTCTTCCCTGTGATTAACATGGCAGAGGTTAAGAGTATTATTAAATCAACTGGCGAAAAAACTAAGGCATAATCATGGCAAACGGTAAAAACTTTGTTGTCGGCATATTTGATGATGAGGACATCCTTCTCAAAGGGATCAAATCGGTCAGAGATGCAGGTGTGAAAATACACGAGGTGTATTCTCCTTTCCCTGTTCATGGTATTGATGATGTCTTGGGTTATAAGAGATCGCGTCTTTCTATTGTGGCCTTCCTCTTTGGGTTAACGGGTACCAGCCTGGCATTGACTATGCAGATTGGTATGATGGGTGTTGACTGGCCAATGATTATTGGTGGTAAGGATCATATTGCATTCCCTGCATTTATCCCGGTGACCTTCGAGTTGACCGTACTTTTAGCTGCTTTCGGGATGGTGGGTACTTTTTTGGTGATCAGTAACCTGAAGCCATGGTCTAAGCCTGTACAGTTTGACATACGTGCTACAGATGATAAGCATGTGATGGCCATTGACCTGAGTAAGAATAAAATTGACAGAGCTTCTATTGAAACTGCACTGAAAGCTTCAGGCGCATCAGAAGTGAACGAAAAGAATTTTGACTAAGAATACACAACCGATGATAAGAAAAAATCTGTATTCTGGAGTAATCGCATTTGCAGTCGCAGGCTTGCTTTTTTCTTGTGCCGCGAAGGAAGACTTCCCTGGATTGGAGTATGCCCCCCAGATGTATCACTCTACACCGTACGAACCACTAACTCAGATTAAGGATAAAGATCAGGGTAATTGGTTGGATTCGAATGAAGAGGATGAGCATGGGGAGTTTTACAACTCCAACCCTTACAATCAGTACGAAATGAACATGCGTGAGCCTGTGGCTAACACTGTGAAGAGGGACTCCTATCTTCCTTATCGAATACATAAGGACAGCTTAGAAATGGCAGCTCAATTGATGACTAATCCGCTGGACTCCACAGCGGATGTGTTAGCAGAAGGCAAGGCACTCTATGCGAGCTACTGTATTCATTGCCATGGTGCAAAAGGTCAGGGTGATGGAAAAGTAGGACAAGTCTACAAAGGTGTGACGGCTTATAATTCACGAGCAGTTAAGGATAAGCCGGAAGGACACATATTTCATGTGATCACACACGGCAAGGGTCGAATGGGAGCTCACGCATCGCAGGTGAGTGTCGAGGATCGATGGAAAATAGTAAGGTATGTACAAACGCTTCAAAACCAGTAAGCCATGATTGAAGAGAAATTTGATTTTTCGGCCGCAGCTAAAAAGAAGGTATTCATCTATCTTGGAATAGGTGTACTGCTTACGGTCATAGGCATGTTCATGGTGATGGGCGGTGGCCATGGAGCAGAGCATGGTGAAGACGCTGGTCATGCTTTTAACTGGATTCAAAGGGTATGGGTTAATCTATGGATTAACAATGTCTACTTTTCCGGATTGGCAGTTATCGGAGTATTCTTTGTAGCCATTCAGTATGTATCCCAGGCGGGTTGGTCCGCAGGTCTTATCAGAATACCAATGTCATTTGGTGTTTGGCTGCCAATAGGTGGAGTGCTCATGTTGGCTACATTTTTTGTGGCAAGTCATGATATCTTTCACTGGACACATCATAGTTTATATGAAGTAGGAGGAGCAGAGTTTGACTCAATTATCAATGGTAAAAAGGCATTTTTCTTTTGGCCAATGGATGATCATCCTTCTTTCCCAATTTTCTATGTAGCCAGAATGGTGATTTTCTTTGCTGTTTGGTACTTGCTATTTATGGCGATTCGCAAAGAGTCATTGAAAGAAGATCTTGAGGGGGGTACAGACCGCTGGAGAAAGATGTTTAAGTTGTCTGCAACGTTCCTTGTATTCTTCGCTGTTTCGTCTTCTGTCGCGGCTTGGGACTGGGTAATGTCTATAGACACACACTGGTTTAGTACTATGTTTGGATGGTATGTATTTGCCTCATGGTGGGTAGCCGGCCTGGCATTGATCACCTATATCGTAGTTCTTCTACGGGATAATGGTTACATGTCATATGTCAATTCCAGTGTTCTTCATGACCTTGGCAAATTCGTCTTTGCCTTCAGCATCTTCTGGACTTATATCTGGTTTTCTCAGTTCTTATTGATCTATTACGCCAACATTCCTGAAGAGACGATCTACTTTGTAGAGCGGCTGGCAAGTGACAAGTATGCACCTGTGTTTTTTGTCAACTTATTGATAAACTTTTGCTTTCCATTCCTAGTTCTTATGACTCGGGCAGCTAAGCGACACGAGAGTTTTCTTAAGATCGTATGTCCAATTATTATCTTTGGTCACTGGTTAGATTTCTATTTGATGATCACCCCAGGGACTTTACAGGAGAATGGTGGTTTTGGATTATTAGAAATTGGAATGCTGATGATTTTTGCGTCATTGTTCGTGTTTGTTGCTTTAACTAATCTGGCAAAAGCTCCGTTGGTTGCGAAGAACCATCCTATGTTGGAAGAGAGTGTACACCATAATATTTAAGACCTAACTTTAGTAATTGAATCATATGTTAAGCCTTGTAATTTGGATTTCGGTAATACTGGTTGGAGTCATCTTGTTCACAATATTCAGGGTGTATACCCTGGTGCAGGTGGCAAAGGGCAAACAAGACATACGCGACGAGAATAATACAAAGTGGAATGCCCTTATGGGCTTACTCTTTCTTGTTGGAGGAATTATTGCATTCTTCTGGTATTCTACTAAGGAATATGACAACTACACACTGCCTGTTGCATCGGAACATGGTGTAATCACGGATAATCTTTTCTGGATCACTATGGCTGTTACAGTGTTTGTGTTCATAGTTACACAGATATTGTTATTCTGGTTTCCTTATAAGTATCAATATAGAAAAGAGAACACCGCTTCTTTTTATGCCCATAATAATAGGCTAGAAGTATTGTGGACTGTAGTTCCAGCTGTTGTCCTTACCCTATTAATTGGATCGGGCCTGAAGGCCTGGTGGGATATCACTGGCGAGGCTCCACAAGATGCTGAAGTGGTTGAAATTGTAGGTTATCAATTTGCCTGGGCTTCAAGATATCCTGGTAAGGATAAACAACTTGGGGATGCTGACTATAAATTGATTGATGTAGATAATCAGTTAGGCATGGACTTTTCTGATAAGTCTTCTTTTGATGACTTCCTACCCAGAGAAATCCACATACCAAAGGGGCAGCCTGTGTTGTTTAAAATCAAAGCACGCGATGTTATTCACAGTGTATACGCTCCACACTTTAGAATGCAGATGAATGCTGTACCCGGCATGCCTACTCAGTTTTGGTTTGTACCAAGTAAGTCAACGGAGGACATGCGAATTGAATTAGGAAATCCTGATTTCAATTATGAATTAGTTTGTAATAAAATTTGTGGTAAGGGACACTTTGCCATGCGATACATAATAGTAGTAGACGAGCCTGAGGAATACCAGAAATGGTACGCTGAGCAGTCTTCCTGGTTATCCCAGAATCCTGATTATTTGGCTAATGTGCCGGATAATTTGAAAGAAGTGGCAATGATTTCAGCTGGAATGTAAACATCGATGCTGAACCTACTGTTGAAAAGAAAAATTTAGAAAGAGAATATGGCTGTTGCAGAAGTACAAATTCAGGATCATGACGTGCACCATGAGGAGCATGAGCATCATGATAGTTTTATCTCTAAGTATATTTTCAGTACTGACCATAAGACCATTGCTAAGCAGTTTCTGATTACCGGAATCTTCTGGGCATTGATTGGTGGTGGTTTATCTATACTGTTTAGACTACAGTTGGGTTTCCCTGATATGGATCTTTCGTTTTTGCGACCTATTCTGGGTGGATGGCTCACTGAGGCAGGTAAGATTGATACCGAGTTCTATCTGGCGTTGGTTACTATGCACGGTACGATTATGGTATTCTTTGTTCTAACTGCTGGCTTAAGCGGAACATTCAGTAACTACTTGATACCGCTGCAGATCGGAGCACGGGATATGGCCTCAGGATTTATGAACATGCTTTCTTACTGGTTCTTCTTTTTATCTGGTGTAGTGATGTTCATTTCATTGTTCCTAGAAACCGGGCCGGCTAGTGGCGGATGGACTGTTTATCCACCGTTGAGTGCTTTGCCGCAAGCTATGTCTGGTAGTGGGGCTGGTATGACGCTATGGTTAGTAGCTATGGTCTTCTTTATCGTTTCAACATTGCTTGGGGGTGTCAACTACATTACTACGGTTATCAACCTGAGAACTGAGGGTATGACCTTCTCCAGATTGCCTCTCACGATTTGGGCCTTTTTCATTACGGCTGTGATCGGATTGCTTTCATTCCCAGTATTGTTTTCTGCCGCATTGTTGTTGGTTTTTGATAGATCGTTTGGCACTAGCTTTTATTTGTCAGACATCTACATAGGTGGTGAAGCTCTTCCCAATTCAGGAGGTAGCCCAATATTATATCAACATCTATTCTGGTTCCTCGGACACCCAGAGGTATATATTGTACTCTTACCTGCTCTGGGTATAACCTCTGAGGTTATTTCCACAAACTCAAGAAAGCCGATTTTTGGATATCAAGCGATGATCATATCAATGCTGGCTATTGCGGTATTGTCGTTCATTGTATGGGCACACCATATGTTCGTTTCAGGTATGAATCCTTTCTTGGGGTCTATCTTTACGATACTTACCTTGATTATAGCTGTTCCATCAGCAGTGAAGGCTTTCAACTATATTACGACGCTCTGGAAGGGTAATATTGTATTTACCCCCGCAATGTTGTTTTCCATAGGTCTGGTGTCCTTCTTCATCTCAGGCGGCTTAACTGGGCTCTTCCTTGGTAACTCAGCGATTGATATCAACTTACATGATACCTATTTTGTGGTAGCTCACTTCCACTTGGTAATGGGTAGTGCAAGTTTCTTCGGTTTAATGGCAGGAGTGTATCACTGGTTCCCAAAGATGTTTGGTCGAATGATGGACGCCACGTTAGGGCATATCCACTTTTGGGCTACCTTCATTGGCGTTTACTTGGTATTCTTCCCGCTTCATTATATTGGTATCGCTGGTTTCCCTAGAAGATATTATTCATTCACGAATTTTGATGCTTTCAGTTTATTCACAGACTTGAACACATTTGTGAGTATAGCTGCAATTTTGACTTTCGTAGCTCAATTTATCTTCTTGTTCAATTTCTTCTACAGCATCTTCAGAGGACGCAAGGCACCTGCAAATCCTTGGAACTCTAATACATTAGAGTGGACTACTCCTAGAATTCCCGAACATGGTAACTGGCCTGGAGAAATCCCAAAGATTTATAGATGGCCTTACGATTATAGCAAGCCGGGTGCAAAAGAAGATTTCATACCGCAGACGGTACCTTTTAGTGAAACTCCTGAGTCGAACTTCCCGCATGAGAATGAGATGATGAAGAATGAGCCTGTTGCTAAAAAGGATGCAGCAAAAGCTTAAAAGACTCTTTCCAAGAATAAGCCTAATTACGATCAGTGCCGTCTACTTGTTAATCCTTGTAGGCGGCATTGTTCGTAGTACAGGTGCCGGAATGGGATGTCCCGACTGGCCAAAGTGCTTTGGACAATATATCCCTCCGACTTCAATTGACGAACTTCCTCTGGATTACAAGGAGGAATATTCTCAAATGAGATTGGCCAAGAATGTTCGACTTGCGCGACTACTCAATCTTTTAGGAATGACGGAATTGGCGCATAAAATCACTAATGACCAATCTGTATTGGAAGAGGGTGATTTTAATGCCACCAAGACCTGGATTGAATACCTCAACCGACTTCTTGGTGCTATCATCGGCCTTTTGATATTGGCAACTGTGGTCAGTAGTGTTCCATACCTGAAGAGTAAGCCAATAGTTTTTTGGACATCATTTTTATCATTTGTATTGGTAGGTATTCAGGGATGGGTTGGTTCTATCGTTGTGAGCACTAATCTTCTACCGGGTATGATTACCTTCCACATGCTATTGGCATTAGTGATCGTAGCAATCTTGATATATGCTTATCAATCCTCTCAGGATAGGAGTGATTTTTTCAGCAGTTCGGATGAGATGGCTGCATTAAGAAATATCCTACTTGTTTCCATGGTGCTCTATTTAGCACAAGTCGCAATAGGAACACAGGTAAGGGAATCGGTGGATCAAGTGGCGATTGCACTTGGACAAAATGCCAGGGCACAATGGGTTGAAGAATTGGGACTAAGCTTTTACATACATAGATCATATTCACTGGTCATTTTAGCATTGCACCTGTATATGGCATATGTTATGATACAAACTGTTGGTTTACGTGGAAAAGACCTGAGCCTAATCAAAACAATTGTAGTACTCATTGGCTTAGAGATATTGAGTGGGGCTTTGATGGCATATTTTGCCATACCGGCCATCCTTCAACCTATTCATTTACTAGTTGCATCCCTTATCTTTGGTCTGCAATTTTATATGTTCTGCGTTTTGACGTTTAAACCAAACCTTAAACCTAAGGTTGCCTAATATGATAGAGACCAATTCTGTTAAGAGTATCGTCCATTTGACTATAGGTCAACGACTGTCCGCTTACATGGAGCTTATGAAGTTCAGGCTATCTTTTCTGGTGGCCTTTAGTTCAGGCTTTGGTTACGTCCTTGGACATAGGGGAGCTATAGATTGGTTGACCATGGCCGCTCTTTCTTTCGGCGGATTCTTAGTTTCCGGGGCTTCCATCACACTCAACCAGATCGCTGAAAAAGAGTACGACAAGCTCATGAAGCGCACACAAAACAGACCTTTACCTACTGGTCGAATGACTGTCAGGGAGGCTTATGGTTTTGCATTTGTTGTGGGAGCGATAGGGCTGTTATTGTTGGCTTACACAACTAATCTGTTGACGGTTGGCCTATCGATCATTTCTATTATCCTTTATAGTTTTGTATACACCCCTCTCAAGAGGGTGGGACCTATTGCTGTTTTTGTTGGCGCCATACCGGGAGCCCTTCCCCCACTTATAGGTTGGGTAGCGGCTACCGGAAATATAAGCGTCGAAGCAATGATTATTTTCGGCATTCAGTTTATCTGGCAATTCCCTCATTTTTGGGCGATTGCCTGGGTAGCGGATGAGGATTATAAAAAGGCTGGATTTAAGTTGCTACCGTTCGCTGGTGAGAAGGACTTAAGAACCGCTATCAATATTATGATCTATACGCTTTTTCTACTTCCATTAGGGCTGCTTCCAGCATATGTAGGTATTACGGGTATCAACTCGGCTTTTGTGGTAACAGTCTGTGGAGTTCTGTTCTTAAGCCAGACTTTCTCGTTGATGAAAGATTACAGTAGAAAATCAGCCTTAAAGATCATGTTTGGTTCTTTCATTTATTTACCCGTCGTTCAGATTTCGTATCTATTAGACAAGCTATGAGCATGACCTCAGATTTACCTGTAGAACCAAGTGCAGACAAGGTGCTATCAATGCACCCCAAGAAGTTTGCAGTTTGGCTGTTTATCATCTCTATTACGATGATTTTTGCTGCAATGACGAGCGCATACATCGTCAAACAAGCCGAAGGTAATTGGCTGATTTTTGACATGCCAACTGCGTTTCTTTATACCTCAGTAGTTATTATCCTGAGCAGCGCTACCATGCAATGGGCCTATTTTGCAGCGTCCCGCGACAACCTTGGACAGGTCAAATGGATGATGGCACTAACTGTAGTCCTATCATTGGTATTCCTGGTAGGACAATACTACTCGTGGGTCGAACTTGTGGATAGTGATGTGTTCTTCGTCGGTAACCCAGCGGGATCATTTGTTTATGTATTCACCGGTTTACACGCCTTTCACTTGATTTCGGGTATTGTCTTTTTGATAATTGTTTTATCTTCAGCCATGAAATACAAAGTGCATTCAAGAAGCATGGTGCAAATAGAAATGTGCGCCACTTATTGGCATTTTCTTGGTGGACTTTGGCTGTATTTATATTTATTTTTGATCTTGAATAACTAGAACCTCAAACAAAGACTATGTCTAGCACTACAGTAACTCTCGAAGGAGAGGGGAAGAGCTTGTGGGGAGGGGGAGTTGAACCTCTAAAAGCCAGTTATGGAAAACTGATGATGTGGTTTTTCCTTCTATCTGATGCTTTTACCTTCTCAGCATTACTTATCGCATATGGCTTGATTCGCTACAGCCATCCGGCTTATGATGGTGCTATTAATGACTTTGTTTTTTCACAAGAGTATTGGCCCATACCTGAAATGGTTTTTGAGGCTGCTCCATTCCTACACGGTATTCATTTACCATTGGTGTTTGTGGGTATCATGACGTTCATATTAATCCTGAGTAGTGTAACGATGGTATTGGCCGTAGAGGCTGGTCATAGGATGGACAAGAAAGACGTAGAGAAGTGGATGCTCTGGACCATCGTTGGAGGCTTTACTTTTCTTGGATGCCAGGCTTGGGAGTGGTCGCACTTTATAGCAGGTACGGAAGAGGGGGGCAGGATGCTGGATGGATCTATCTTCTATGGAGCAAATCTTACACAGAATCAGTATGGTCCTCAAAACTTTGCGGCATTGTTCTTTTTTATAACGGGTTTCCACGGATTTCACGTTTTCAGTGGAGTGATGTTCAACTTTATTATTTACTATCAGACTGTAGTCGGGATTCTCGAAAAGAGAGGCCACTATGAGATGGTAGAGAAAGTGGGACTCTACTGGCACTTTGTAGACCTTGTATGGGTCTTTGTATTCACATTCTTTTACCTAGTATAATATGGCTGCTATGAATCAGGAAAATACTTCTCAGGTTGTTGCCCAACCGGTAGACAAGTCCAAAGTCAATGGCATATTGAAAGTAGCGTTGATCTTAGGTGTCATTACGGCACTTGAATTCCTTATCGCCTTCACTGTCCCTCATGAATTCGCCGCTTTACGCGTGATTGTTTTCGTAGGTATGACCATTGTAAAGGCTTTTTATATAGTTGCTGAATTTATGCACCTTGGACACGAAGCTAAAGTGCTTATCTGGTCAATTATGATTCCTCTGATTTTTGTTGTGTGGCTGATTGCTGCATTGCTCATTCAGGGAGGAGCTATTTTTGACGTACTCCACCAATAGTGACTAAAGAACTTCAATAAGAATCATGCCCTGAACGGTATGATTTTTTTTTGCTCAATTGAGATATGAAAAAAATATTCTTTCTTGTATTGGCCCTACTTGCGCCTGTAGTGATATACTTGTTTTTGCAGTCGTTTGGTGATAACCAATATGAGCTACCGATCCTTTATTCCGAGGATGTTCCAGTCCTGGAGGGTTGTGCAGAAGAGATCGCGGTACCATATCGACTACCTGAGGATGTCTATTCGGGAGTTGAGCAAAGGGCGATATTGATAGATACCAGGCTGGGGGATGTGGATAGAAAGTTTATCAATAATGAACTGGCCAGAGTCAGACAGTATTTTGGCGGTTCACCGTTTCATTACAGGTTGATGGGAACCGATATTGATGCAGGAGTACCAGATGGTGAGAACAGCCGACAGGATCTTGTGAGTTATGCCAGATGTGTATTGCGCTATGAGTCCAACAATTCTTTTATCACGCTTGTTGATAATCAAGGAAGAATTCGAAGCTATTTTGACAGTTCGAAAAAGCAGGATTTTGATCGAATGATTACTGAAATAGAAATCTTAAACAAGTTTGAATAATATGGCTCCTACAGTTTCTCGAGATCGTAGTTACGTCAGGCTAATCACCATAGTATCCATCGTTATCCCCATTGCGGTAGCTGTGCTGCTATTTATGCCTGTGAAAATATTGGCCGGAAGTGAGTGGGTCAAGTTCCTTCCCCATATCAATGCTGCGATCAATAGCCTTACGGCTATTTTACTTGTTTCAGCAGTCATTATGGTCAAGAAAGGAAATGTAGAACTGCATAAGAAACTTATGACCAGTGCTTTCATATTGGGTTCTCTTTTTCTGATATCATATATCATCTACCATGCAACGGTTAAGTCTGTTAACTTTGGAGACATAAATGCAGATGATGTGGTTAGCACGGAGGAACTTGCAAATGTAGGTGTTACACGCACTGTATATCTCTTTTTCCTTTTGACTCACATCATACTGTCGGTAGTTGTTGTCCCATTCGTCCTATTCGCTTTTTACTACTCATTGACAGATAAGATCGAGATGCATAAGCGAATTGTGAAGTTCACTTTCCCTATCTGGTTGTATGTCTCGATTACAGGAGTGATCGTCTATTTATTCATCAGTCCATACTACCAATAGAGTGATGTCCATTAATTAACTTTGTACTGCTACACAGGAAAGCTATGAAACGCATTGCAACTACGCTGGTACTATCTGTTTTGACACTATCTGCTTCTTTCGCACAGTGTGCGATGTGTCGTACCACTTTGGAGAACAATGTGAGTAATGGAGAGGTGGGCATAGCTGCTGGCATCAATTTTGGGATCATGTATCTGTTCTTTGCTCCCTATGTATTGATTGGTACTGCTGCATATTTCTGGTATCGTAAGAGTAAGGTTCATGCCCGAGAAATCGAAACTAAAGGCCGCATTCGACGGAAAGTGTCCACGCTGTAGAGAAGGTGACATGTTTGAGTCTCGCGCTTACAATCTGCGAAGCTTTGCTAAGATGCACGAGTACTGTCCACATTGTCAGTTGAGGTATGAACCAGAGCCTGGTTTTTACTATGGTGCGATGTACGTCAATTACGCGTTTTCGGTTGCATTGGTTATAGTCATGGGGGCTGTGATATACTATGCACTTGACAACCCTGATACCTGGGTATATGCTACCATCATATTCTCTACAGTGATATTACTTGCACCGTTATTGTTTAGATATTCTCGTATTGTCTACCTCCACGTCTTTGGAAGGTTCAAGTATGAGTAATAGCCATATGTAAGGTATAATTTTTGCTATCTTCGGAATAAAGCCTTCGAAGTTGCCCAGCCATCGTTTTCAGCGTTATTCAATCATTGCAATAGGATGCTTCCTTTTATCGTGGCTGACCTACAGTTTCGAAGGTATCATCTCGGATGGTCGTCAGCTAGCTCTAAATGATATACAGGAGCGTTTAGAATCAGCAGTCCGGGAACAATCCGCTTATATAGAGACTGCCGCTAATAATTTCTCAGAAGGCTCCTACAAAGTCCCGGATGATCAAAAGAATGGCTACCCAACATTCATTTTCGTAAATGGACAGCTAAAGAGCTGGTCGTCAAATGATCTGATCCCCACTTACAATCAGCTGTCAGGGGATTATGCGACTATGCTCATTGAGACCGAGGATGGAGCTTTTGTTTCCACAAAAAAATCTCTGAATAGTAGAAATATCAAAGCAGAGCTTTTTTCGATTATTGAACTACAGCGGACTTACCAGGTTCAAAACAAATACATTCAGAGTGGAATGAATGAAGACATTATTCCAAAGGGAATAATGTTGGCCAAAGCACCAGATGGAGTACCTGTAATGCTCGATGGTAATGAATTATTTAGAATCGAGTTTCCCGAAAACTATCGATATCTATCAATTGAGTTGGTATATATCAGCTTTGGATTATTTGCGCTAGGCCTAATATTTCTGATTTATTCAACTTACCAGTTCGGTGGCTACCTGCGCTACAGGTTTGGCTTTGTCTCAGGAGTACTAGCCATTTTGTTGGTATTCTCATTAACCAAGGCAGCACTCCTATTTTTTGATTTACCAGGTTCAGTATGGACAATTAGCATTTTTGAAGCCAGATTCTACTACAGTTCTATTTTTAACTCTTCTATAGGAGCACTGGCTATCAATCTATTATTATGTGCTTTTCTATGCTGGTTTGTGCTAATTCATTTCCCTAACACCAGAGTAGAAAGTCTGTTGAAGGGGGCAAGCAAATTCACAAGATGGATTGTAGCATTGGCCATGTTTTCTATTTCATTATTGATTATTTCCGGCCATTTCCTATTGGTAGAGAACATATCCCTGCATTCTCAAATCGCCCTGGATATATCCCAAAGCATCTCCTTCGACGCGAATAGAGTGACCGCCTATTTCACGTTATTGTTATTTGGAGTCATCTACTTTATCATTCACCAGCAGGCAAGTCGGATTCTAAAGTCGAGCGATTTGAGCTTCGGCTATTATGTGAGCATAGCCCTTCCTGCATATCTGCTTTACTATCTCTTATCAGACAACAATCCATTGTGGTGGGTTACTATCTGCGGTCATGCCGTGTTTATCACGGTCACGATAGCCACTGGTTGGGTTTTTGCACTTTCCAAGATCCGATACAATACTTTTCTTTACTTTTTCTCGAGTGCCTTGATCAGTGCCTTGCTGATGGCGTCCTTTCTCTACAAGGCTGAAGAGAACAAGACTCTGGTGGCAAAGCAAAAGTTCGCTAACCAGCTACTCATAGAGAATGATGTATTAGGTGAGTACCTCCTATCGGAAATGATCACTGATATTCAGGATGATGTGCAGATCAAGAGCCGTTTTCTGAACCCACGCCTCCTGACAACTCAGGTTTCCTATCAGCTGAGACAACAGCATCTCAATGAATACTTTGATAAGTACGACGTAAATGTGCTCTACTTCGATGCTGAAGGCAGTTCGATGAACCCCGGAGAGGTAGCCGATTTTGAGAATTATTTGCAGCCGGAGTTTTTGGAAGATCACCGGACAGAGTACGAGGGTATTTTCTTCGTGAATGACCTATCCCTTAATGGTTTGTTCCGGTATTATGTCGTAGTACCAATGACGAGGTATGAGACCTTTTTAGGACATATTGTACTCGAACTTCGGCTAAAGAAATTCATCCCCAGTAGTCTTTACCCAGAGTTGCTAGTGGATCAAAAGTTCGTTTTTACACCACAACCTGATTTCAACTATGCACTGTACAGAGATCGGAAGTTGATTTTTGAAGCAGGTAACTATAATTATATCTCTGAGTTTGACCCTTCCCTTTTTGATAATTCTGAAATATTCACGAATGGAAAAGAGGATGGGGATATGCATCACCTGGCCGTTCGAGGTGGAGATGGACGGGTTTATGTCATTAGTAGCTTGAAATACGCAGACAAAGATATACTAGCCAATTTCTCCTTCCTCTTCATGTGTCTTGTACTGCTTATAGCAGTGCTTACGGCCGCTGACGCCATAAAGGTGAGGTACCAGGAAGTAGAGTTCAACTTTGCCACTCGCTTGCAGATCTACCTTAGCCTGGCATTTTTTCTACCATTGCTAGTCACTTCAATAGTCGTACTCAACACGATCAATGAGTCCTACAGAGAGGAGTTGGATATTACCTACCGGGAAAAGGCAGACAACATCAGTCAGCACCTCACTAACGAGCTGGAAAGGTATTTTTTTGGCAGTGTCAACAGGATTCAGCTATCGCAATTGGTCAGTGAGATTTCACGCTATGCCCAAAACGACATCAACTTATTTGATGCCGAGGGTAGGCTCATAGTATCGAGTCAGCAGCGAATTTTTGACACCAATCTGAAGTCAAGATATATCAACCCTCAGGCACTCTATCAGATTGTAGCAGGTGAGAAGGAGTCGCTTACCTTTGATGAGCGCATAGGTGATCTCAACTACAGGTCGACTTATCACGCACTCAGATCAGATACTACCGGTCGACTACTGGGTACGTTGAGTATTCCGTTTTTCGAGTCAACTAACAACCTGAAGAATGAGCAACTTGATGTTTTTACAAGTCTCCTCAACATTTTCACTTTCATTTTTCTGATTTCTCTGATATTCGTAAATCTGGCAACCTCTTTTTTGACCCGACCGCTTAATCTTATTGCACAGAAACTATCCAAGACGAGACTGGAAGATAAAAATCAGCCGATTGATTGGAAATCAAATGATGAAATAGGCGTTTTGGTTGAGGAGTACAATCGCATGTTAGTCAACCTGGAAAAGAGTAAGGAATCACTAGCTCAGAATGAGAAGGAGATGGCTTGGCGGGAAATGGCCAAGCAGGTAGCTCATGAAATTAAGAACCCACTCACGCCGATGAAGCTCACATTGCAACAGCTGCAACGGACGCTCGCCGATCAAAATGAACAGACTGCCTCCAAGGCCGATAAACCTATCAAGACGGTGCTCCATCAGATCGATACACTGAGCGATATAGCCACTTCTTTCTCTGCCTTTGCAAAGATGCCACTACCGGTAAATCAAAAGACGGACCTGACGGCCGTGGTGAAAAA
The DNA here is from genome assembly GCA_965229505.1 of Cyclobacteriaceae bacterium. Taxonomy (GTDB): domain Bacteria; phylum Bacteroidota; class Bacteroidia; order Cytophagales; family Cyclobacteriaceae; genus UBA6059. The sequence continues at coordinate 214,574 of OZ245881.1, read as the reverse complement.
TGCAGTTCAGCTGTTTCATGAGAAATGTGAAATCAAGTCCGAACTACCGCAGGTGCAGCTTTGTGTCTATGCTGACGAAAAGTTATTGGGAAGAATTCTCAACAATATCATTCTTAATGGTATCCAATCGGTAGCTGATGAGAAGAGCCCAGAAATAAGCATTACGCTAACTCACGAGAGTGAGAGGGCTGTCATCGAAATTTCAGATAATGGCCAGGGGATTGCCGATCGAAACGTTGACAAGATTTTCGTTCCCAACTTCAGCACTAAGACAAGCGGTAGTGGACTGGGTTTGGCTATCGCAAAACGTGGGATAGAGCACGCTGGCGGTAGTATAAGCTTTATCACCAAGCAGGGGAGTGGAACTACATTTACGATAGAACTCCCACTTTTCAGCGAATGAGAATTCTCAGGATAATAGCACTTATCCTGATAGGGTCGGGTATGACGATTCATTTGAGCGTATCACAGTCTTCACGCCGATGTGTTGACATTCCGGTAGGTACTATGTCGGTCAAACTGGATACTGTACTCATGGACCCCAAGACCATAGAGATTACTCCAGAACTAGCCTATCAATATGATGTGCAAAGCAGCACATTGACTTTTTCCGACGAGGTTGCGATGGTTGTGGAAGTGTGCTACCGTGCGTTCCCTATACAGGTAGGAGACACATTTTCTTCGCGAGACCGGGAAGAGTACTTTGAGGATATCAGTAGCTATGAGGAGGCTAAGGCCGAGGAAGATGTGGATACTGATGCTCTGCCAGTTGAGTCGCTGTTCGCCACGGATAATCTCCAGAAAATGGGTGCCATCAGTAGGTCGGTTTCCTTTGGCAATACCCAAAATGTTTTTGTGAATTCATCTTTGAACCTACAGTTGGATGGAATGATTACCGACGACATCAATATTCAGGCGGTAATCGCTGATCAAAATATTCCATTCCAACCAGAGGGGAATACGCAACAGATTCGTGATTTTGACAATGTATATATCCGTCTTTATAATGAGAAGTTTGACCTGACTGCCGGGGATGTGGTGCTCAGCAATAGAGATTCTTATTTTCTGAGATATTACAAAAATGTACAGGGTGGAAAAGTCACTGTCAACTACAATTCAGCCGGTGGACTCGCCAACACGAGTTTAGCGGCTTCTGTTGCCAAAGGACAGTTTGCATCCATTCAGATCGAGCCAATTGAAGGCGTGCAGGGGCCATACCGTATCACAGGGCCCAATGCTGAGCGCTTCGTGATCGTCATGGCCAATTCTGAACGTATCTTCCTGGATGGCAAGCAACTCCAACGTGGCTTTGATAGGGATTATGTCATTGATTATAATCAAGCTGAGATCACCTTTAACCCCAATGTGCTTATTACCAAATTCTCCCGGATCAGAGTTGATTACGAGTACTCGGATCAAAACTATAGCCGAAGCATACTTGGGGTCAGACACGATCAACAATGGGATAGATGGTCGTTGACCTCCGAGTTTTACCGGGAGAAGGACAACCGCAATCAACCACTTGCCTTTACGCTTACAGATGAAGACAAGCAGATATTGAGCGCAGCAGGTGACCAGGCTAGTCTGGCGGCTATCTCGGGGGTGGACAGTGTGGGTTATTCTCCCGATAGGGTGCTGTATGCGCGAAGAGATACTTTGGTTGATCATCAGCTAACGGAGTATTATATCTATTCCACTAACCCTGACGCTGCTGTTTTCACAATTACATTCTCGGAAGTAGGAGAAAACAACGGTGATTACAGAACAGTCGAGTCTGGCATCAATGGCAGGATCTTCGAATGGGTGGCGCCAGTCAACGGTATTCTCCAAGGAAATTTCGCGCCTATTAGCATCATCCCCACACCCAATCAACGACAGATGTGGAACAATCAGGTCGCTTATCAAATTGATCAGTATCAGCGTGTATTTACTGACCTGGCTTTCTCAAATCAAGACAAAAACCTTTTTGCTACTATCGACAATGAGGATAACAATGGCTTTGGAGTAAAGTCCGGATATGCAGTTTCTGGATTACCGGTAGGGGAGGCTTATAATCTTTCGGGAGAGGTTAGCTACGAGTACAATGATGAATTTTTCAAACCGATAGATCGTTTTCGGTACATTGAGTTTGACCGGGATTGGAGCTATAGATCGGTTGATTCGATACCTTTTGTGGACGAACGCATCTTCACGGCAGGTGTAGGATTGAGCAAGGATGAGGATCACTATATCGATTATCGCCTGATGACCAGACAGAAAGACGATTTATTTACCGGGACTCAGCATTATTTTAACCTTGGCCAGTCCCTGGGGCCGCTGTTCCACAAGTCTGATGTGTTTTTGCTCAATAGCCAGCAGGCAGATATTGGATCCAGGTGGTCGCGCTGGTCGGCTGACACATATTTCAAGACGCGAATTGCCAAGCCCGGCTATCTCTACACCGTCGATCGCAATGAGGTTTTCCAACAGTCGACCGACTCTATTTTCCAAACAGCCATGAATTTTCGCGAGCATTTGATCTATCTGACGTCCTCTGATAGCGCCGACAACCAATGGCGCATTTCATATGCGCAAAGAGAGGACCAGCTACCCGTGGAGGGTGATTTGGTACCCCAAAATGATAGCCGAACACTAATGCTTTCTGGAAAGTATCTCTTCAACCAGCGTCAGCGCATCTCTTATAATTTCACCTACCGGGAATTAGAAAACTTACTTAATCCCGACTCAGAGGATGAAATCACGACAATGGGTCGGCTTGATTGGTCAGGCCGGTTTCTGGACCGACTTCTTTCATCCGAGCTGACCTATGCATTGGCCAACAGCCGTGAGCTGCGTCGCGAATTTATATTTGTTCCTGTAGCCAATGGTGAGGGTACCCACACGTGGCGAGATGATAATGGTGATGGTATTCAGGACCTCACGGAGTTCTATCTGGCGGTAAATCCTGACGAGCGCAACTACATTAAAGTCTTTGTACCTACTGATGAGTATGTCACAGCTTACAACAACATATTTAACATGAGGGTGAGTCTGGATGCCCCGCGTGCCTGGAAGAAGAAAGCTGGGATTAAGTCGTTGCTGGGTCATCTCTCAAATGTGACCTCTATTTCACGAGACCGCAAAGTGACTAGTGATGCGGATGAGAATAGATATAATCCTTTTGGTAGCATCAGTGATGAAAACCTCCTTTCGAATAGAGAGAATCTGCGTACTACCTTTTTTATTAATCGTGGCAATCCAAGGTTTGGAATGGAAGCGGGCTACAGTCAGCTTGGTAACCGCCAGCTACTAACCAATGGAATCGAAAGCCGAAACCTTAGCACATGGCAGTTCAACTCCAGGCTGAACATTAAGGGAGAATTTACGCTCCAGCTTGGGTATGAGACGGGTGACAAACAGAATGCCTCGGATGTTCAAGAGAATCGTAATTACCTGATTGACTTCACTAAAATAGCTCCGCAGCTGACATGGCAACCATCTCCGGAATTTCGTTTGTTGGGAAGTTATGAATTGAGAAATAGCGATAATGTCGGTTCAGAGAGCGCTGGTGAATTTTCAAACATCAATGAATTCAAAGGAGAGTTGAGGTGGGCCAAAGCAATTGAACGCACGGTTTCGGCTGTATTCAGAGTAGTTGATATCAATTTCGAAGGAGTAGAAAATAGCCCAATCGGATATGAACTATTGGAGGCCCTTAGACCCGGCACCAACTACACATGGAGCCTTCAGTGGCAGCAGCGCATACTCAAAGGCCTTCAAATGTCATTGGGGTATGAGGGCCGGAAGTCGCCAAATCAAAATTTAGTAAATATTGGTCGGATGCAGGTAACGGCTCTTTTCTAAGCAGGTCTGGATACCTGGTTGAAATTGAAGAGGTTGCCCGACCACAATATGGCCAGGTTAGCAAGCAACAATGCCAGGTATATATTCCATATACCTACAAAGAAGAACTGCTCGGAGATTAAGAAATGAGCCGAATAGATGATTGCTGCGCCTAATACAACACCTATAATGCAGATGGTCGCACCATGCACATTTAGAACTCCTGCTTTCATGAGGGCAATCAACTGTCGTCCTGTGGCAAGTGCTGCGTACATTGTCATCAGGTGAGTAAGAATGAAATAGTAAAGAAACTCATCAGTCTTAAGGTTATGACTATATAAGTGACCCGCACCGATAGCAAGTAACATTACCAAGGCCGGGCCATAGATATCGACCTTGATCAGTGAGCGTTTTAGGGGAATTACCCATTGAAAAAACATTCCAATAACAACAACAATGACAGCCATCATTAAAAAGAAAGATCCAAAGTTTTGTTGCTCAAGAGGACTCTTGTACATCACTCCAATGGCATCCTGCATCCCATAGAACGCAAGTGTAGCAATACCACCAAGAAGCATAAAGTAGGTAAAATACCTATTCATAACATATTGTTTATCACATGCAAGAAAACAAATAAAAAGATAAACAGCAAAATAACAGTTAACGGTTTTTGCGTACGGTGCGCATCAGGTTGTTGGCAAAGATGAAATCTTCCAGCTCCTTTACCCCGCAATCGAAGATCGTCTCATTATTACCTTCCCAGAGTTTTTTGCCTTGGTACATAAACATGACAAATTCGCCGATTTCCATCACAGAGTTCATATCATGCGTAACGACTATCGTTGTGATGTCTAGTTCTTCTGTTAAGTCCTTAATGAGATTGTCAATGAGTATTGATGTCTGTGGGTCAAGACCGGAGTTGGGTTCATCACAATAAAGATAGCGGGAGTTGTTGACGATCGCCCTGGCTATACCTACACGCTTTTTCATACCTCCGCTTATTTCCGAAGGCATCTTCTTATTTACATTTTCAAGACCTACCATTTTGAGACAGGTATTCACACGTTCCAGCTTTTCGTCTTTGCCCATTTTGGTGAGCATGTCCAGGGGAAATTTCACATTCTCCTCAACGTTCTTGGAGTCAAAAAGTGCTCCACCCTGGAAAAGCATACCTATCTCGCGTCGGACGTCAGTTTTGAGTCGTTTGCCGCCATTGGTAAAATCTCTACCGTCATAATAGACCTCTCCACTATCGGGCTGTACTAAGCCGACCATACTCTTGAGTAGCACACTCTTTCCGGTACCACTGGCACCTATGATCAGATTGGTTTTGCCTTTCTCAAACTTGCCCGAGATATCAAAGAGTATCTGCTTACCGTCAAATGACTTGTTAATTTGATTGAGTTCAATCATAAGTTACAGCATTATTTGGGCGAGCAGGTAGTCAGCAATAAGTATGGCTATGCAGCTATTTGTTACAGCGCTCGTAGAGGCCTGTCCGACCTCAAGTGCTCCACCGCTAGTATAGAAACCTTTGTAAGCTGAGATAGAGGTGACCAGATAAGCAAAAACTACAGATTTTGTCAAAGCGAATTGAACCGTAAATGGAATGAACTCAAACCGAAGGCCATACGAGTATTCCGCACCGGTAATTACGCCACTCAGCGTTCCCGCTAGGTAGCCTCCGAGGATACACAAGAAGGCCGAAATCACGACGAGCATAGGATACATGATCAGTGAAGCCACCACCTTAGGTAATACCAGATAAGAGGCAGAGTTGATTCCCATCACCTCAAGCGCATCGATCTGCTCCGTGATCCTCATCGTGCCGAGCTCTCCTGCTATGTTAGACCCCACCTTACCAGCAAATACGATAGCCATGATGGTAGGCGACATCTCGAGGATGGTCATGTCTCGTACCACGAGTGAAATCACATAGTCAGGAATAAACGGGCTGACCAGATTATAGGCCGTCTGCAGGGTAGTCACCGCACCCATGAATGTGGAAACAATAGCAATGATAAAAAGCGAATCATAGCCTATTTTGATACACTCATCAATAGTAAGCTTGCTGTAGGTTTTGAGCGTTTCGCGCCTGGCAAAGAGCGTCCCAATAAACATGATGTATTTACCAATACTTTTCATAGACTCCCGTCGCTTCTAATTCACCTGATAGTAACGTGCCATCGCTACAAATCGGTCGCTTATTCCTTACTTTTGGCCAAAATAATAAATAATCACTAGAATAGATTTTATCCATGCATAACAAACTGATTGTCGTTTCGGGAGGTACCAAGGGGATAGGTCGTGCAACTATCGATCGCTTTATGGGCGATGGTTTTGACGCAGTGACTTGTAGCAGAAATGAGTCCGATCTTTCAAAGCTCAAGGCTGAGCTGGAGTCGCGCTATCCTCAGTCTAAGCTTCATGTTTTTAAGGCCGACCTATCGGTAAAATCAGAGGTGTTGGCCTTTGCCGACTTCATCAAACAGCTACCACAGCAGGTAGATGTTTTGTTGAACAACACAGGTGTATTCATTCCAGGTGAGGTACATCAAGAGGAAGATGGCGCACTGGAAAAAATGATTGAGACCAATCTTTACAGTGCCTATCACCTGACTCGCGCGCTCCTACCGGCAATGAAGTCCCGAAGATCTGGCCATATCTTCAACATGTGCTCTATTGCCAGCATCATTGCCTATGCCAATGGAGGTTCATATAGTATATCCAAGTTTGCTATGTATGGGATGACTAAGGTCCTCCGTGAGGAGATGAAAGAGCATGACGTCAGGGTGACGGCCATCCTACCCGGTGCTACCTATACAGCAAGCTGGGAAGGAGTGGACGTACCCGAAGAAAGGCTCATGAAGCCAGAGGATGTGGCTGAAGCTGTATGGTCGGCCAACAGCATGTCAGTGACTTCTGTGGTGGAGGAGATAGTCATTCGTCCTCAGCTTGGAGACTTATAGAGAAGAATCTCCTTCACCAACAACAATTTGCTTACCAACGGGTTATTTTTGCGATAGCTAAAAAGCGACAATGAGTACTGCCGATCTCGATCTTCTCTCCAAAGTAAACTACTGCAACAGCATGACCCGCTATTCGCGTCGAAAAACGCGCGTGGTAGATATCGGAGGTGTGCCAATGGGTGGTGATAACCCCATCAGAGTGCAGTCGATGACAACCGTCGACACAATGGACACCATGGGTTCCGTCGAGCAGGTGATCAGAATGGTCGAGGCGGGATGCGAGTATGTTCGCATAACGGCCCCAAGTTTAAAGGAGGCACAAAACCTCGAGGAGATCAAGAAAGAGCTAAGAGCACGTGGCTACACCGTTCCGCTCATCGCCGACATTCACTTCACGCCGAATGCCGCCGAGCTTGCCGCAAAGATCGTCGAGAAGGTGAGGGTCAACCCTGGCAACTACGCTGACAAAAAGAAATTTGAGGTAATCGAGTACACGGACGAGTCCTATGCTGCTGAGCTGGATCGAATTCGTGAAAAGTTTATACCCTTGGTTAAGATCTGCAAGGAGTATGGCACGGCCATGCGAATCGGGACGAATCACGGCTCACTTTCCGATAGGATCCTCAGCCGCTATGGTGACACGCCTATCGGAATGGTGGAATCGGCGCTGGAATTCCTACGCATCTGTGAGGAGCTTAGCTACTTCGATATAGTGCTGAGCATGAAAGCCAGCAATACCCAGGTGATGGTTCAGGCTTATCGCCTTTTGGTGCAGAAGCTCGACGAAGAAGGTCTGCAGCCCTATCCGCTGCACCTTGGTGTCACAGAGGCCGGAGAAGGTGAGGACGGACGTATAAAGTCCGCAGTGGGGATTGGTACTTTGCTGGAGGATGGATTGGGTGATACTGTAAGAGTTTCTCTGACTGAGGAGCCGGAGCTGGAAGCGCCAGTTGCTCAGACCATGGTAGATCGTTACAATGATCGCGAAGGACACGCAGAGATTAAGTCGCTGGTCAATATTCCCATAGACCCATTTTCTTACAAAAGAAGATCGACGAGAGAGACTGGCAACTTCGGTAAAGACAATGTGCCAAGAGTTATCGCCGACATCAGCGGGCTGACTGATTTGGAAATGAAGGACCTCAAGGGTGTGGGGCATTTCTATTTGTCAGCTTTGGATAAGTGGAGTATGAACGACCTGGGCTGTGACTATATCTACATAGGTCAAACACCTTCTCCTTTCATGCTACCCAACGGCGTTCGAGAGATCATGGATGCTGATGTATGGCAGACTGACAGACCGGCGACTGCATACCCCCTGTTTCCGGTAGGAGAGTACCTGAGCAGCGATTCCAGGCATAGTGAACTCAATTTTATACTTGCCTCTTATCAGGAGTGGACCACAGAGTTGTCTGAAGCAGTGAAAAGCGATAAGACCGCAGTGCTAATCCTGGAATCTGACAATGCACATGGCTATGCTGAGCTGCGTCGGTTCGTTTTTGAGTTGATAGAGCACGGGGTGGATACACCTGTAGTCATCAAGCGCAGTTATGAAGGCTTGAGTGATGATGAGCTCCAGATTTATGCGAGTACTGATATTGGCGGATTGCTGATTGATGGTATGGGTGATGGTGCGATGCTGAGCCTTGAGAAACTGTCGTTCGAGAGCAAGGAGCATCAGCTTGAGACTGTCAAGAGCTACAACAGTACGGCATTTGGGATACTACAGGCCGCCCGTACCCGAATGACTAAGACAGAGTACATTTCTTGCCCTTCTTGTGGTCGTACGTTATTCGATTTGCAGGAGACTACCGCAATGATCAGAAAGCGCACTGACCACCTCAAAGGCGTCAAGATCGGAATCATGGGCTGTATTGTAAATGGACCCGGGGAGATGGCTGATGCGGATTATGGATATGTCGGTTCTGGTAAGGGGAAGATCACCTTGTACAGAGGACAGAATGTGGTAAAGCGATCTGTACCTTCAGAGCACGCAGTGGATGAATTGATCGAATTGATCAGAGAAGATGGTAATTGGATGAAGCCGATACAGGCAGAAAACGAATAGAGCAATGAGTGAAGAGCAAAAAACAGAGACAGGACAGGAGGAGGAGAAAGGTAGTATAGCACATTACTTCAATTTCAGTGAGGTGCTAGGCTACTATTTTCGTAAAAAAGACCCCAATCGTAAAACCAATATTAATCTGAAGATGATGCACGGCATCAACAAGATTTCCATCCTGATGTTCTTGTTTGCTGTAATAGTGATGGTGGTACGATGGGTGAGCAGGATGTAGTTTCCCTCTCAGAGTAGCACTAACTTTTGGAAAGTTTTGAACTTTCCAAAAGCTGAAGGTTAATAGACCGAACCTCCAAGACTCAGATCTTTGGAGGTTTTCTTTTTTGTGGGAATTGGAATCTTATTACAGTTGGAAATCACATGCTAGAAATTCCTAAATTCACAAAGGGTCAAAAAAAATCCAACTATGAATATCGAAGAATACCGGGAATACTGCATGGCTAAAGCAGGTGTCACCGAGCACTTTCCATTTGATGAACAGACGCTTGTCTTTAAGGTCATGAATAAGATGTTTGCATTGGCCGATGTTGACTTGTTTATCAGTATCAATCTCAAGTGTGATCCTGAAAGAGCCATCGAACTACGAGAGACCTATGATGCGGTGCAGCCAGGCTACCACATGAATAAGAAACACTGGAATACAATTGAGATGGATGGTGGGGATAAGCTTATTCGCGAATTGATTGATCACTCCTATGAACTGATTGTCGCAGGATTACCAAAGAAGCTCAAAGAAGAATTAGCATTAATGACCTAGTGTTTATGCAAGAACCAAGAATCATAGAAATCTCATCTAAGCGCCTAGTTGGCATGTCTATCAAAATGTCGCTCTCTGACACCAAGACCTATGAGCTCTGGAGACAGTTTATGCCGCGAAGAAAGGGGATAGAAGGAGCGGTGAGTGAGGAACTATTTATGATGCTGATTTTTTAGTAGGCCCCTTTACACCCCGGACTGTATTTGAAAAATGGGCGGCTGTCCAAGTATCTGATAGCTGTGCGGTTCCTGAGGGTATGAATACATTGACCATACCGGGTGGCCGGTATGCAGTGTTCATACATCGGGGACCAGCCAACACCTTCCCAACTACTGCTCAACATATATTTGGCACCTGGTTGCCTCAATCTGGTTTTCAACTTGCTCATAAGCCTCATTTCGAAGTAATGGGTAAGAATTACCTTGGCCATGAACATCCTGACTCTGAAGAGGATGCGTGGGTGCCATTGGCATAGTGGTGGGACGAGTGTTTTACGGAGATTTGTAATGATCTGACTGACTGGTATAGTCATACTATACTCGTCCCACCACTTATGATACGGACTATCACCTTTGCAACCACTCTCATAATCACTCATCTCCGGTTCATCTAAATGTTGTAAATTGACCTCAAACAGGTGTATTATGATAAGATTATTGTTGTTGATGGCCATAGCCCTTGGAGCATGCCAGGCGACAGAAAAGGAGCAAAATATGGAAACATCAACCACCTCAGAACTGACTTACCTGGCACTAGGCGATTCATATACGATAGGAGAGGCTGTGGCGGAAAAGGATCGTTGGCCGATCCAGCTCACCAAGCAGCTCAATGATGCCGGTATTGCGGTAGCGGACCCCAAAATCATAGCGACTACAGGCTGGACTACTGATGAGCTAAAGGCTGGCATTGAAAAGGAGGCTTTAACAGGTACATATGATATGGTTTCTCTGCTGATAGGCGTGAATAATCAATATCGCGGTTACCCGCTGGATGAGTACAAGACAGAGTTTGAGGAGTTGCTTAAGACAGCTATTGATTTTGCCGGAGGGGATAAGGACAAGGTATTTGTGGTTTCCATACCGGACTATGGTGTGACGCCCTTCGGTCAAGGTAAAGATCCGCAGAAAATAGGGGATGGAGTAGATGAGTTTAATGTTGCTAATAAGGCCATTGTAGCTCGCTATGGCATCCAATATTTTGACATTACCCCCGTTTCTAAGACGGCACTCGGGGTAGCGGATCTCAATGCAAGCGACGGACTGCACCCTTCTGGTAAGATGTACACGCTGTGGGTAGATATCATCTACCCCGGTGTGAAATCGATGCTGGGAGGCTAGTGTGACTTTTCGAAGTTCTGATATGACTCAACCAACTCCAGTGAGTTCAAACCAAACTATATTCGCAATCACAATGCAATTACGGAACTAAATCTTCAATTTTAAGGGGCAAAGACCTGACGCCCCTTCTCGGGTAAATGCAGAAACTAGTTTATATCACCGTCCTCACCGCTTTTCTTTTTCAGGCTTGTACTGACAAGGTGATCTGCCCTGCATTTCAGAGCACGTACATCCTCGATGACTCGATTCGCCTTGCTTACTACTCACCATTTGAGGGTGACTCCCTCCCAAAGGAGCAACCTTGGGTAAGAAAGGATAAGCATGGCATAGCCAAAAAGGAATGGCTCATGGTGAAGAACTACAAGCTCAAGACCGCCCCAATGGAGAATGTACTCGCGCCCGCCCAGGAGGATAGCATAGAGGTAGAGGAGGGCGAGTTTGTAGCTGAGGACTTTGTGGAGGGCGATTCGCTCGGGATTAGCGAAGAGCTACCTGTTGCCCTTCAGGAAGAGGAGCAGGAGCAGAAGTACCGGTTTAAGTACGATCCTAAGGACAACTTCAATGTGGATCAGGAATACTACAATAAATACTTTGGGGAGCTATTCATTGACGACACTCCAGACCCAGAGCCCGAGGTAGAAGGTGAAGATATCGGTGAGGGCCTATCGGAATCAGATACCACTTCAACCAAAAAGAAATTTGGTCTGGGCATGTTCAAGAAGAACAAAAAGAAGAAAGATAAGGACGCTGACCTATCGGAACTAGAGGAGGGGGGTAGTTAGCCAACCATCCATTGCCACGGGTTTAAACCCGTGGCAATGGATAGGTTGTATCTGGCTTTAGCCGCTCATTTTCTCAAACCCATACTTTTCCATCATTAGTTCATATTCTTCGTCAAAGCTGACTTTGCGATGATGAGATTCTTGATTCCTGATATAGGCTCTCACCCGATCTACTTGATATTGACTTACCGACACGGCAAAATATTCGGTTTGCCAGCTGAAATGGCCTTCAATCAATTCATTCTGATTAATCCAATGCGTGGATTCTCCTTTTAGGAGTTGGATGGTCTTAGCGATCGTTTGATCTGATTTTAGGCTGATCAGGCAGTGAACATGATCGACATAGCCATTGATATGGTCAATGTAAATGCCCTTGTCTTTTGCATTTTGTCTTATGTGCTCGAAGACTTTGTTCCTAATTTCTTTTACAAGAAGAGGTTCACGATTCCTGGTAGACCAAACTATATGGAGCCAAACTTTTAGATAAGGCATAATCCGGGATTAACGGTTTATCACCGCTAATATATGAAGGAACGCCATTTCTCTATAGCGACGGGTTTAAACCCGTCGCAATGGAGAAATCACACTACAATATTCACAATCTTTTTGGGTACAATAATCACCTTCTTAGGTGCTTTGCCTTCTGTCCATTTCATCACGATTTCTGAAGCCAAGACAGCAGCCTGAATTTCACCGTTAGGTACATCGGCTCCAAAAGTCATCTTGGTTCTGAGCTTACCATTGATCATCACAGGATATTCGAAGGCATCTTCCTTAAGATATTGTTCGTCATACACCGGCATCTCCGCCTCTGAGATACTCTCCTCATGACCGAGCAGTGACCATAGTTCCTCAGCAAGATGCGGAGCAAACGGCGAAATCATGATGGTCAATGGCTCGAGTACTGCCCTTTTATTGCACTTCAGTGAGCTCAGCTCGTTGACCGTGATCATAAAGCCGCTCACCGAAGTATTGAGAGAAAGCCGCTCTATATCGTCCTGCGTCTTTTTGATGGCCTTATGGAGAATCTTCATTTCCTCGGCGGTGGGCTTCTCATCAGAAACTGAGAAAGCATCGTCCTCATGGAAGAGTCGCCAAAACTTCCTAATGAACTTAAACACCCCGTCTATGCCATTGGTATTCCAGGGCTTGTTTTGTTCCAACGGTCCGAGGAACATCTCATACATCCGGAGCGTATCAGCTCCGTACCTGGTGATAATATCGTCCGGGCTCACCACATTAAGTTTAGATTTGGACATCTTCTCTACCTCAGCACCACAGACGTACTTTCCATCTTCCAATTCGAAAGTGGCGGTCTTGTACTCATGCGATGATTTTTTAAATGCCTCTACATCGAGCACATCTTTATCCACGAGGTTGACATCCACGTGAATCGGAGTTACTTCATATTGGTCCTTTAGCCCCAGGCTCACGAAGGTATTGGTGTCTTTGATACGGTAGACAAAGTTAGATCGACCTTGAATCATACCTTGGTTTACCAACTTCTGGAAGGGCTCTCGATGGCTGACATAGCCAAGATCAAAAAGTACCTTATGCCAAAATCGAGCATACAATAAATGTAATACGGCATGCTCGGCCCCACCTACATAGAGGTCAACAGGAGACCAGTACTTGATAGCTTCAGGATCGCCCAATTTCAGATCATTGTCAGGCTGCAGATAGCGAAGGTAGTACCAGCATGAGCCGGCCCACTGTGGCATGGTATTAGTCTCGCGCATGGCAGGGCGGCCCGTCTCAGGATCTGTGGTTTTGACCCATTCCGCATTTCGCGCTAGCGGGCTACTTCCATCCTCGGCGGGTTGATAAGAGTCGACCTCCGGCAATACCAACGGTAATTCTGATTCGGGGATACCCTTAACTTCACCATCCTCGGTGTGAATCACCGGTATAGGCTCACCCCAATAGCGCTGGCGCGTGAAGACCCAATCTCTCAGCTTATAGTTGACAGCACCTTTTCCAGTACCATCGCCTTCCATCTGCGCTATCGCTATTTTGATAAATTCCTTACTATCCAGGCCATTGTAGTGATCACCGGAATTGATAATTACACCATGACCTGATAGCGCCTCTTTAAGCTCGGGCTTCTCTTGTCCATCCTCACTGATCACTTGCTTGATAGGTAACCCAAATTTGGTGGCGAACTCAAAGTCGCGCTCGTCGTGGGCTGGTACAGCCATGATGGCTCCCGTGCCATAAGAGATCAATACATAGTCTGAAATCCATGCAGGTACTTGCTCGCCTGTCATTGGATTGATGACATAACCTCCGGTGAATACACCGGTTTTACTCTTGTCGAGCTCTTGCCGCTCAAGGTCACTCTTCTTAGAAGCTGCGTCCTTGTAGGCGTCAACAGACTCCTTGTGCGCTGAGGTAGTGATGGTATCCACTAAAGGGTGCTCAGGAGCGAGAACTACATAGGTAGCCCCAAAAATCGTATCGGGACGTGTACTGAAGACACGCACCTCGTTTTTGCCATCGACTGTTTTGAAGATGATCTCAGCGCCGAGGGACTTGCCTATCCAGTTTTTTTGCGATAGCCTGATACTCTCAGGCCAGTCCACATCTTCTAGTTCATCTAACAACCTATCGCAATACGCAGTAATACGCATCATCCACTGCTTCATGGGCTTGCGGATCACTGGAAAGCCCCCGCGCTCACTCAATCCACCGATGACCTCTTCATTGGCGAGCACCGTACCCAATGCAGGACACCAGTTCACGGCAATTTCATCCTGATAAGCTAATCTATGCTCATCTATAAACGCTCGCTTTTCTTCCTTGGAAAGCCCCTCTGGTATAGGGAGTTCTGAAATTGGCTTTGCCTTCTTTTCCGCTAGGTCAAAATAGCTGTTGAACAGCTTCAGAAAAATCCACTGAGTCCACTTGTAGTAGCTAGGATCACTGGTACGAAGCTCCTTATCCCAGTCATAGGAGAAGCCAAGTACATTTAACTGCTCTTTGAAACGCTTAATATTGGTGTCTGTGGTCACCTTCGGATGTTGACCGGTCTTGATTGCATATTGCTCTGCAGGTAGACCGAACGAGTCAAATCCCATCGGGTGCAAGACATTAAAACCTTTGAGTCGCTTGTATCTGGCCACTATGTCGGTAGCTATGTAGCCCAGAGGATGTCCCACGTGCAGGCCAGCTCCGGAAGGGTAAGGAAACATGTCGAGCACATAGTACTTAGGCTTCTCCGAAATCTCCTTGGTTTTGAACGTACTATTCTTCTTCCAGTAGGCCTGCCATTTTTGCTCTACTTCACTGAAATTATACTCCGCCATAGTGGGAACCGTTTGTTTATTAGGTCGGCAAAATTAAATTTTTAGGAATAGAAAAGAGGGGGATTAAAAAAAAGTTAGACCCCTTTGGAAACCCTCATTGACAGTTATTGTCATTAGCATGAATTTTAAAACTAAAAATGGCCAAATTGATCCTTGAAAAGTCAGTTGGGATCATCAAAACTCAAAATTTTACCAGGATGAAAAACCACACACACAAGCTGCTAGTCCTATTCTTGTTAGTCTATGCTCCCGGTATTGGCTGGGCGCAGCAGTCATCTGATTCGACAGCCGTCAATGAGAGAAAAAAGATGGATCTCGATTCGCTGATCAACGCACCTGTATACGGGCCGGAGCAGGAAGTAGAAGCGCCACCGATTATCGATAATGAAATGCTGGAAACCACGGATAAGACTGAGGAGGTCCAGCCTATTTCAGAACCCAATGTAGTGGTCTCAGAGACCTTTGATGATGAGTATGGCACAGTCAGGGTTTACAGCTCGAGTACAAGTTACTCTAAGAAGGAAAAGAATAAGGACAAGGGTAGGGATGATATCAAAACTATTGCTGGTGGATCTCAACATAGTGGAGGCTTTGGAGCGCTGACCTTTAAATCCACTTCATTTCGAGATGAGGCGATGGTGCTCGCCGGCCTCAGAGGTGGCTGGATCATCAACAGGAGCATAGCCATTGGATTTGAGGGACATGGAATTATCCCCACTGCTAAATTTGATGATATCGACAACCCTCTGGGTTCTAAAGTGGTAGTTTATGGCGGATATGGTGGGTTTTTCCTTGAGCCGATTGTCTTCTCCAACCAAGTGGTGCATCTGGTATTTCCGGTTGCTGCAGGAGCAGGATGGCTGGGCTATGAAGAGGACTGGGAGAATAACTTCGGATCGCCTGGCTTCAATTCTATCAACGGCTTGATTGATGAGGATGTCTTCTGGTACATCGAGCCAGGAGCAGCTCTGGAGGTTAATATTGCTCGCAATTTCAGGATTGACCTAGGTGCAAGCAAGCGCTTCACTCAGGACTTAGAGCTAGTTCAGACGAGTGAATCCGCCTTTGACAAATGGAATTTTTTCGTGACTTTGAAGATAGGTTCATTCTAAGAACCGGGATCATATTGCCAAATGAAATAGAGGGTGTAAAGCACCCTCTATTTGTTTAATATCCAGTCACTTACAAACGTGAGTACTTCTTTTTGCTCAGGTTCATTATGTGGTTCGTGCTTCACACCTGACCATAGTTTGAAATCGGCTCCTCCGTCATGTGCGAAAGTCCGCGAACTATCCGCAGAAGTGATCTTATCATCATCTCCATGCATCACGAGTGTCCTCAATTTCAATTCATTTGCCTTTTTAAGAGCGTTCTCACCCCCTTTGAGTATACTGAGGAATAAGCTTGGGCTGACCAAATCGTGTACCAACGGGTCGTCTTGATAGGCCTTGATGACCGCAGGGTCTTTGGATAACAGCTGGGCGTCTAGTTTGCTGTGCTGGGTAAGACTTGGGAATATCCGCCTTACTATTTTGGCCAACCTGACCTGAGCACTTGGTGGGTCAAAAGCAAGTGTCAGCCATGGACTAGACAGCACTGCTGCTTCAAGTTCCTTCATATTATTTTGAAGTATAAAGCCAGCCACCAGGTTGCCGCCCATGCTATGACCATAGAGTATAATAGGCGTATCATTGTGATCCACCCTGGCGGCTTTGATCAGCTCTTCTACATCAGATAGGAGTAGTTCATAGTTGGGCGTGTGCCCACGCTTTCCCTCTGACTTGCCATGTCCCCTTAAGTCTACCGCAAATACGGCTATACCTTTTTCGACAAAGTGAGCTGCAAAATGTTCATAGCGCCCGATGTGCTCACCATGCCCATGCACCAGACAAATAATCTTTTGAGGCTCACCCTCGGGTAGCCAACTTTTCCCCGATAGGGACAGTCCATCTTTAGTTCTAAGCTCAAGCTCGTTCGTGTGCATTTTTACTTTGTCTTTGGGGTAATTTAGCTATTTTACGATAAGTCGAACAGTGTTAAAAACCCATTGATGAGCCGAAATGTTGAGCGGTTTATTTACTCCTTTCCAGTACAGTTAGTACTGCTACATCTTCGTAAAAATATAGCGCTGGTAGCTGTATGGGCACTACTGCTGGTGATTGTGACTCAGAACTTTGGGAAAGTGCTAGGCGTACCCTACCTCTTCCTGGATCCCGAGTATCTCGATACTGTTGGTTTTACCAGCTTCTTTCTGGTTGGCTTGTCATTTGGGGGCATGGTCATCGCCTTCCACATCACCTGCTACATACTCTATGGGTACAAGTACACCTTCGTTGGTATTCTAGAAAAGCCCTTTGTCAAGTTCAGCATCAACAATAGCATTATACCTCTGATAGTCTTCCTGATCTATTTTTTCTCCATCGTTTCGTTTCAGATACGCAATGAGGACACCCAATGGTTTGAATTAATGCTGATGCTTTTGGGCTTTATTACGGGTACGGGCTTCATGATCTTCATACTCTTGCTGTACTTCAGTTATACCAATAAGGACATATTCAAATTTTTGATTGGCAGTGTAGATCGTCGGCTCAAGCAGGTAAAGCTCAACAGGCTCAATGCGTTAAATAAACTCAAGGAGGCGAGGGATCAGCGTTTTAGAGTGGACAGCTACCTGGATATCAAACTTAGACCAATCAGTACCAAAGGACTCGATACGTTCATGGAGAAGGAGATGGTACTGAAAGTCTTCGACCAAAATCACTTCAACTCGGTGATCATCGAGCTTTTGATTCTACTGCTGATCATTATTCTCGGTTTTTTCATGGACAGCCCATTCTTTAAAATACCGGCCGCCGCTAGTGCCATTCTTATTTTTACGGTAGTGATTATGCTCAATGGTGCCATTTCATATTGGTTCAGATCCTGGGCACTAGTTGTTACGATCGTACTGCTGGCATTGATTAATCTCTTGGTCAAAAATGGCGTCCTGGAGGGTAGGGCGGAGGCCATTGGGCTTAAGTATAATACTGAGATGGCCGAGTATAATCTGCAGGCTATCAAAAAAAGCAGCAACCCATCAAAGGTGTCAGCTGATAAGTCACGAACGATAGAATTGCTAGAAAACTGGAAGCAGAACCAAAATGCACCCAAGCCGAAGGCTGTGTTTTTGTGTGTTAGTGGAGGTGGCCAGCGCGCAGCACTATGGTCCATGTCGGCTATGGCTCAGCTCGACAGTACGCTCACGGGAGGGCTCATGAAAAGTACTATGCTGATCACCGGAGCATCAGGCGGTATGATTGGAGCCGCTTACTACCGCGAACTTTTCCTTCGTCATCAGCAAGGTCAGGTGGCTGATTATAATGGCCAGGAGTTTCGTCAAAACATAGCCAAGGACAACCTCAACCCCATCATCTTCAGCCTGCTCGTCAACGACCTATTTTTGCGTTCTCAGCATTTTGAGTATGCCGGACGTAGATACAGGAAAGATCGCGGTTATGCATTCGAGCAGCAGCTCAACATCAATACTGAAGGGCTACTTGAGAAGTCTGTGATGAGCTACTCCCTACCGGAATACAATGCTGATATACCAATGATGATCATGTCACCAACGATAGCCAATGATGGTAGGCGCTTATATATCTCTGCCCAACCGGTGAGCTATATGAACCTCGGAGTGGATGCCTTTGATGATCAGTACAAAATCAGTGGCGTTGATTTCATGAGCTATTTTGCAAAGCAACAGTCTCAGGATCTGAGATTTTTGAGTGCGTTGAGGATGAGTGCCAGCTTCCCTTACGTCACCCCAAACGTGGAGCTTCCGAGTAATCCCTCCATGCAGATAATGGACGCAGGGATCGCCGACAACTTCGGCATTAGTGATGCCCTTCGTTTTATCTACAACTTTCAGACTTGGCTTGAGGAAAACACTTCTGGCGTAGTGCTAATCTCCATTAGAGATACCCGTAAAAATGTTGAAGTACAGCCCAGAACTACTCCTTCTATACTTCAGCGTTTGTCGGCACCTATCAGTAGCGTTTACAATAACCTGGGTAATCTTCAGGATGTCAATAACGATAATAAGATTCAATTCGCAAAGGAATGGTTTGGGGCTCCACTCGATGTGGTATCACTCGAATATGATACTTACACCAATATTGATACAGCTGACTTCAGGACAGAACGCCAGCTGCTAGAAGGCCAGGAGAACGAGAGAGCGTCGCTGAGCTGGCATCTTACAAGCCGCGAAAAGCGCAATATTCAGGAGAACATCTATCGAAAAGAAAATCGCACAGCTCTATCCAAGATCAGAAGTTTGATGAACAAACCCGACTAGAGCTTAATCCTCATCTGGACTTTAATTT
Source organism: Cyclobacteriaceae bacterium (assembly GCA_965229505.1). Classification (GTDB taxonomy): domain Bacteria; phylum Bacteroidota; class Bacteroidia; order Cytophagales; family Cyclobacteriaceae; genus UBA6059. Next base: position 195,161 of record OZ245881.1, on the reverse strand, counting down.
CTGTTCTTGTATTATCATCTATTTCATCCAATCCAGAGCCAATGCTTTCTACCCCGCGGTAGTTGAATTTCGCATAACGAATCCAGAAATTAAGTTTCTTAGTATGATTGTATTGGAGTAGAATATAATTCCTGGTACCCAGACCATTGTACGCCGGAATAGAAAACCCATAGAGCACATCTCGTTCGTAGACATACTGACGATTTTCATAGTCATCGGTATCAAAGATGGCAAACCGGGAGCTGAGTTTCATTTTCCAAAACTCAAAGTTGAAATCCTGGATCAGCGCTATCCCCTCAGTATACTGGCCTGCAAGATCGTAGTTACTATACTGCACCCTTGATTTCATGGTGAACCAACTATTGACACTGTAGTCCAGATTAAGCAGATAGTTGTTCTTTCTGCCTGTTTCCAGCACATTGAGGTTGCTATTATCAGGCCCGACGGTGAGCTGTTTTTGTTCCTGTCTTAGCTGGAAATAGAGTAATACAGACCTGGCCGGGCGATAATTGAATCTGGCCAAATACTCATATCCGTCGGAGGGAGCCTCTGTACGAAACCTTAGCCATGGAAAACGGAACTTGTCATAGTAAGCAGAGAAGAAGATTTTCCTTGATGGTTTTATTTTGATACCCCAATACATACCCTGCTCATTGATGCTGCGTGAGCCCTCACCAAAGCCATTACCATAAAAGCTGTGGAAATCACGTTGGTAATTGCGAAAGACCATACTGAAATCAACCAGCTTGGAGAGACTGGTCATGAAGCCGGCTACAGCACCTATTCCTCCAGAGCTGGATTGGGCTACCTCGCCAAATAGATTGAAATTTTGCCAAAGATAGGAGCCAAAGACACTGTAGATCAGGTTTTGATTTCCACTGAACTCAAACTGATTGTAGTTATTGGGTCTTCTGAATAGAGGCAGACTATAGTGCGTATTAAGGATGTTGGCACCAAGCTGATAGCGCTTGGAGTCTCCACTGTAGACTATACTGCTTCCATAGGAGTATTCTAGTATTCTGTCCTTAGCTGCTATTTCGGTTGGTGTGCGGTGAAGCCCCTGGTCTTGAATGGAACTCACGAACTCATCCAGGTCTGAAAAGGTGGTGTCATTCCTAATGCTCGCATCCTGATACAACCTTGAGAAATAGCCACTTACTTTGAAGTTGCCCAGACTAACCGTACTAGCGGCTCCTCTGAAGAAGCCAGTCTCTAACACGGAAGCATAGGGCCGTACACCCGTAGTTCCCCGTCTTACGGTAGTAATCGATTCAGCGCCCTTTCCAGGGTTGAAGCCGGCACCAAAGACCAGCCCTTGTCCCATCTGGATCTGGTAGTCCCCAAGGGCTATAGTCTTGAACTTACCTTTACTCTGAAGGTGGAGGTGGTAGGAGAAGTAGTCTATTCCATAGGTTTTGCTATCAGGATCCCACCAAAACTGCTCACCGGCATCCTTTTCGAAAGTGAACCCTAAACTGAAGTCTTTGGAATGGCTGACTCGAAATCGCCCCATGTATTTACTGGGTGATCCGGCATATCTCGAGGAAGGCTCTCCATTGGAATCGAATGTAGGCGCTGTGAAACCTTTTTGCTCTTCCAGCAATCGTTGATAGCGAAGTATGAAGTAGTTGTTTTCCTCAGTAGAAATACGCTGAAACAGAGGTCGGTTGTCGGCCTGTATGCCATCATCATCCACCGTCACAAATGGTAGTAGGTTTCGGATAGTTTGTTCGTCAAAGTCGGGTATGGCCTGTAGCTCGTAGATACTCAGAAGTCTTCCGTAGGACGATTGGTAGTTCAGCAGATTGTTGATCTGGTTGGGTGTGAGGAGAAATATGGAGGCAAGTTCTTCTGCATTGGTAGTATTCAGGTTGATAGGGTTGGTGTAGAGCAGATAGAGGGATTCGTAAAGGTCCTCATAGGAGACATCTATGTCCTGAACCTGAAACAGGTATTCTATAAATCGCTCCAAATCGATAATCCGCTCGTTGGGTTGGCTGTACCCAAATGTGACCAGCACCATTAGCAACAAGCCAATAAGGCCGGAGCGCTTCATTTTTGTGGAGTGATTAGGTAGCCAATGCTCAACTCGTGTTTATCACCAAGTTCGGGAGTAGAGATATAGGCATAGTCAAACAAAAATCTCTTGGGACGGAAGCCAACCCCGAAAGCACCTTCGAAAGGTTGAACTTTGATGCCTGTGCGGAGGTAGACTTGCTGTATTGGGCTGTATTCAAGCCCTACTTTCACTTGAGTGTCCTGCTCAACGTCTTTTTCAACTTCCGCATTTACCATCAGCGACTCTATTGGCCGATAGGAAAAACCTAGAACAAGGAGGGTAGGCAGTCGCTCATCGGTATAATCCTGGATCTTGGCCTGGTTGAGATTGCGGATATATGCGCCAAACATCAGATTTTTTGAAACCTCCACAAGCCCCCCAAAGTCAATGGAGACCATCCTTCGCGTCCCGGCTGTCTCGATACTGTACTGGATATAATTTACCGCCACACCAAGGCTTACAAAGTCGATCGTATTACCAAAAGCCAGGCCGAGTCGTTGCTCATTGTACAGGTCTGTAGTACCATAGCGCCCTGCCATCAAGCTGAGTGTACCAAAGTTCATGGGGGCGGAGACACCAAAGCCGAACAATGAGAGTTCTTTGATACCGAAGCGATTTTGATAACCCGCAACGGCGGCTAACCCTTCATTGTAGGCTCCCAGCGTCCCTACATTGTGAAATGCGCTGAAGGCATCACTCACTGTGGCCGAAGCTCCAGCCATGGCAGCATTTCTCGCACTTATTTCATACCTTCCATTCTGCGCGGAGGCCTTCTGATAGGTCAGGCACAGCAGGAATAATGAAAAAATGCACAGTCTTTGCATAGACCGCAAAGTAGATTTTTATAGTTTCAATATCAACCGTTCATTATTAAATGAAAATTGTATTTTATGTCCTTTTAGCTTTTGAGATGTCGCTACACAGCCATTTTGCGCTAGCGCAAATACAAGAGGAGAAATATGACAATGGCCAGGTGAAGGCCGTCGGTGAGCTCCAAAATGGAAAGAAGGAGGGGGACTGGCTATATTATTACCCTAGCGGGAATATTAGCGCCGAGGAGACCTATGCCGATGGTCAATTGGATGGTATAGTGAAGTACTACGATGAAGAGGAAAACCTCATCGCGGAGGAGTCTTGGAAAAATGGTCTACAATCCGATTCGTCCTACTATTATCACAGTAATGGCCAACTTGAGAAGAAAGGGATTTTTGTCAATGGATTGTATGAGGGTTATTGGGTGTTTTATGACGAAACAGGCATTCTGATAAGGGAAGGGGAGTATGAGGGAGGCTTACCCAATGGCCATTGGAAAACCTATGATGAGAAAGGTATCATTATACAATCCGGAGATTATCTCGACGGGTTAGAGCATCGGCTATGGAAGTTTTACAACAAAAAGGGGGAGCTGGAATACGAAGGGCGGTACGACAAGGGTGAGGCTGTCGGTGATTGGTACTCGTACAATAAAAAAGGAAAGAAAATACCGATAAACCCTAGAAATCAGCCTTGAAATTGAGGAAGAAGAAGGTGTTGCCATCACTATTGACGGTATACTCAGGCCGGATGACGAAATCATAAAGCGTGACGATATCTACCCCAGCACCCATACCCCACAGATAGGTATTCGTCAGACGACCGTTGGTACCCTGGCGTTTGTAGATCGGATAATTGTCCACCCACCCAGAGTCAAAAAACAGCTTAGCATATATGGCCAGCGGAATGTTTCTGAATTGATCAATGGGCGGATTGGGCATATGGAAAGTTTTTCCGAACAGCTTCTTTTTGAGGTTGAACTTACTCAAAACCCTTCTGGGGCCCTCTATCACGTCTAGTTCATAGCCTCGGATGATATCTCGTGAAAAGCCCAATGCCTGATTGTACGCATAGGGCTGATCTAGCGGTAAGGAGATACTGCCGCTCAGTGTACCACTGAAGTACCAGTCTTTTCCCATGTCAAAGTACTTAGAGTACTGCAAGTCGGCTCTCCAGATATCTACATCATCATAAAGACTCAGACCTTGCTTGACTGTACTTGCTTCCAGATAAAACCCTTTAAGCGGATAATTGACAAAGTCCCTAAGGTCTCGAACGAACCTATAGCTCAAATTTAGATATCGGTTGATTGTGCGCCCACCTCCGAGCATATTAGGGTTGAGAGCGACCACTGTGTCTGCCACCTCTCGAGTCGTGAAGCCCATCGATAGATAGTGAAAACTGAAAAAAGAAGCCCGGTAGGAATAGGTAACATTAGCATTGTAGCCTTTGCTTAAAATCTCGTTGTAGTAGTTGCTACTTGGCTCCAGGTCATTTGATTCCAAAAAGGTCGGTATATGATCATCTGTATTGTAAGTAACATTTTTTCTTTCCCGATAGGTAAAATCAAAAATCAGACCCTCTTGCTGCTTTTTATTGATATAAGGTACGCGATAATTGAGTGAAAACTCTCTTGTAAATCCGAATTGAGCGATTAGTCTTAGGCGCTCATTTCTCCCTCTCATATTGTATTTGTAAAGCTTGAGGCCATAGTTTACCCTTGAGAGGTCTCGATCACGATTTACCCACCAGTCATTGAAGTTTCGGTCGGCAAGCTTAAAAAGTGGTATCGGGAAGGTGTACCATCGCTCTGTCACTTGGAGGAGAATTTCCACCTCATCCGGTGCAGTCTCAAGTATGGTAATCTTTGCAGTATTGAAGAGCCTTAGGTTAAATACCTTTTGCTCATCTCTGGCAATGATGGCTTTCAGCTCACTTAGCAGGAATATATCACCAATCTCAAAGTTGAGTTCACGAAGTATGATGGATTCCTTGGTCTTAACGTTACCAAGAATGTAGACCTTTGTCACCTTAACTTGACGATCCGCAGTGTCGACTTTTGGGTTAATTGTACCAGGCAACTCAATTATTTGCGCATTCGAACAAAGCGCCAATAATAAGATAATGATTGTAATACAGGTGGTTTTTCCCATGCTCCAATTCAACTTCAACTCACCTTTTACCTATTCCATATTGATTTGAGGACTATTGTAAAGAGGACTCCCGTGCGCCACGCAAGTTAACGTAGCGAATTGAATTTTTAATATTAAAAAAACGTTGACATTTTTGATAAAACCCCAGGAAGATTGAGGAAGTGGATTAGACGATTGTTTACATTGCCTATTGTTTTTTACCAACATGGGATATCTCCGCTGTTCCCTTCGAGCTGCAGGTATAGTCCTTCATGTTCTCACTATACGAAAGAGGCAATTTTAAAACACGGGCCAATCAAGGGCGGATGGCTAGGCATTAAAAGAATACTATCTTGTCATCCATGGGGTGGAAGTGGCTATGATCCAGTACCTTAGAATAATTCGATAAAGTACCAAGAATGATGAATTTAGAAACCAAACTGCTTATTCATGAGCAGTGTCTGACTATACTTCAAACCAAAATTGACGAACTCTCACAGACCATAGTCGATATGAGCGAGTCTATGATGGCGGAGGCGAAAAGTACCATGGGTGATAAGTATGAAACGAGCCGTGCTATGATCCAGTCGGAAATAGAACGAATTGGCTTACAGAGATCAGAGGCCATCCGGCAACTACAGAATATACAAATTCTCGACCCCAAGAAGTCTAACAGCCTTGCCAGCCGTGGAGCGTTGGTGAATACAGGTCAGGCACTTTATTACCTGGGCGCACCTATCGGAAAAGTAGACATTGATAATAAAGCAGTATTTGTCATCTCACCCCAGTCACCCATAGGCCAGTTGATATTGGATAAAAAGAAAGGTGATAAAATTGAATTCAACGGAAAGACAATCACTATCAAAGAGATCATATAACAACTTTGATCAGTAGCCTTTTTTCTTAGTTTTGCAGCCTTCCAGCAGGTATGCCACTTTTTAGATATTTTCTTTGCCTCCTTTGGACAGCTTTGCTAATAACGCTTTCCATGATTGCCCTGGTGCTGACGTTCAATCAGAAGGTGCCGGTTATGATGGCTCGAACTATGTGGGCACCAGGTATTCTTTGGTTTTGTGGTGTCAAATTGGAGGTATCCGGCCTTGAGCACATCAAGCCAGACCAGTCTTACATATTCGTATCCAATCACCTGTCGTTCCTTGATATCCCAGTGCTGTTCAGGGTCATACCCGTCAACCTTCACTTTGTAGCCAAGAAGGAAATTAAGCGCATGCCCTTTGTAGGTTGGTATATGTGGGCTACCGGAATGATTTTCATAGATCGCCAAAACCGTGAGAAGGCTGTCCAGAGCTTGAAAAGGGCGGGTAGACTAATCAAGAAGGGCAAGAATGTAATCATGTTTCCGGAAGGAACCAGGAGTAAAGATGGTCATGTGAGTGAGTTTAAGAAAGGCCCATTCGTATTGGCGTCCGAGTCTGATCTGTCCGTCGTACCGGTTGCTATATCTGGTGCAGAGAAGGTAGTGCCTCCTTTTTCGCTGAAGCTTAACCCAGGAGTAGTGCATGTAGATTTGGGAGTACCCAGAAAAAAAGGAGACTCAATCAGCTTGAAAGAGTTTGTCGATAATACTCGGTCCGACATGATTGCCCTCAAGCGTGATTAAGTCATCCTGGGTGTAAATTGCTCCTCTAAGGCTTCCTGGTTTTCCTATGTGCCTGAGCTTCCTTGTAGATCTTGCCAAACCGCTTTCCCTCTCTATTCATCTCTGCTTTTGTCTTTTGAAATCGCCTGGACTCATGGACGAGCTTATGGTAGTTGTCTAGTTGATCTGCATCAAGCTGCCCATCGGATACAGCCTTTTGCACTGCGCAACCTGGCTCATCCTTATGCGTGCAATCAGTGAACCTACATTGCTCGGATAGCTCGGAAATAGACGAAAACCCGGTTTTTAAGCCTTCCTCTGTTGCTGCTAGCCCCAGTTCTCGCATTCCTGGGGTATCGATGACCATACCACCTCCTTTCACAAAGAAGAGTTGTCTGGAAGTAGTTGTGTGCCGCCCTTTGCTTGTTGCATCACTTATCGCAGCGGTCAGTTGATGATCTGCGTCTAAGAGCCGGTTGACGATAGTCGACTTCCCTACGCCCGACGACCCAATAAAGCATGAAGTGGTACCAGGGCTAAGCAAATCGTTCAGATTGGTAAGGTCTTGCTCCTGTAGTGCGCTAAAGGCCAGTATCCGAATCTCTTTGTTGATCCGCTTCCTGACTGAGGAGATGATTTCGTTCATTTCGACCTCTGTCACCAGATCAGACTTGTTCAAGATCACGATAGGCTGGATACTGCCATCATAGGCCATAGTGATGTACCGCTCCAACCTGTTGAGGTTGAAGTCATGATCCATGCTTTGTACTATGAAGACCTGATCAATATTTGCTCCTATCAACTGAGCTCTACTGTCACTTTGAACAGATTTACGCGCCAGTTGGCTGTATCGTGGGAGTAGCTGCGTAATGATAAACTTGTCGTCAAAATCGACGACTTGCACCCAATCACCCACAACGGGAAAATCGTTTCCTGAGTGAAGAAGGTTCCCCGTCAACTCTCCAGGGGCTTCCTTTTGAAGTGTTTTTACAACGTATTGAGTTTTGTCATGCCGAAGTACCCTGCCGATTTGCTGTGGGGTAAGGTTTTGCTGTAATATGTAATTCTTAAAGTGGTCGTTTAGACCTATTGATTCTAATAAATTCATTGCTAAAAATGTAAAATGTGGAAATAGAGATTCTGTCTCCTTTCAAAAAGGAGTAGGCCTAATCAATCTGTAAATAGCTTGGATTAGGCGGCCAGCGCCAGCTCAGCAATGATATGTCTTGTGGTTTTTGACATAAAGGGCAAAGATATCAATTCTACAGGAACCCTAATGAAATAGTTCGTGGGCACAAAAAAAGCCCACTGGTTAAAGTGGGCTTGGCTATCGCAATTAGATAATATCTAATCCTTAAGAAAATTCCTCAACACATAATTGAGAATACCTCCGTGCTTGTAGTATTCTACATCCACGCCTGAGTCCAGCCTTAGCTTGGCCTGGAACTTTATAGCCCTTCCATCCGGCTTTGTTGCCGTCACATCTACGATCTTACCTGGTGTGAGGTCGCTGGAGATACCTGTAATATCATAAGTCTCTTTTCCGTCAAGACCTAATGTGTCCTGTGTCTCACCTTCCTGAAACTGCAGTGGTAGTACACCCATACCCACAAGATTGGACCGGTGGATTCTCTCATAACTTTCAGTAATTACCGCCTTTACCCCAAGAAGTATGGTTCCTTTTGCGGCCCAGTCCCTGGATGATCCTGACCCATATTCTTTACCACCAATAACTACGAGTGGAGTTCCTGATTCCTGATACTTCATAGAAGCGTCAAAAACGGTCATTTCTTCACCAGTAGGTTGGTAAGTAGTCCAACCACCCTCTCTGGAAGCCAGCTTATTCTTAATTCTAACATTGGCGAAAGTTCCCCGCATCATCACCTCATGGTTGCCTCTACGAGAGCCGTAGGAATTAAAGTCCTTCTTCTCAACACCATGATCCACAAGATACCTACCCGCAGGATGCTCAGGTAAGAATTTACCAGCCGGGGAGATGTGATCCGTTGTAACCATATCTCCTAATTGCAGAAGCACTTTGGCTCCTTTAATGTCCTCCGGGTTAGGGACATCCTCCGAGATGTTTTGAAAGAATGGAGCTTCCTGGATATAGGTGGATTTGCTATCCCACTCGTAGGTTTGCCCTTTAGGGGCGGCAAGGTTTCGCCAGGTGTCGTCCCCATCAAAAATAGTCTCGTAGTTTTTCTTATAGTCTTCCGGACTAAGCACACTGGTCATCACCGCGTCTATCTCCTGAGATGATGGCCAGATGTCTTTTAGGTAAACCGGATTTCCATCTTTGTCGTTTCCTAGCGGCTCATTGTTCATATCAAAGTCCGTATGACCCGCTATCGCATAAGCCACCACGAGCATTGGTGATGCCAGGAAGTTCATTTTTATATTGGGGTGGATTCGGGCTTCAAAATTTCTGTTACCGGAAAGTACCGAACTTACCACCAGATCATTCTCTATCACTGCCTTTTGCACGGATGGGATCATATCACCGGAGTTGCCGATGCAGGTGGTACAACCGTAACCTACGGTATAGAATTTGAGATCCTCGAGGTAGGGGAGTAGCTTAGAGTTTTCCAGGTATTCCGTGACTACTCTCGAACCCGGAGCTAATGAGGTTTTTACCCATGGCTTCACTTTGAGCCCTAGTTCAGAAGCTTTTTTAGCTACCAATCCAGCACCAATCATCACACTCGGATTAGAGGTATTGGTACATGATGTAATTGCCGCAACCACCACAGATGCATCAGATAGACAATGATTTTCACCATTGATACTTACATCAATGGATCTAATGCCGTTTTTATTCTTGACGGTAGGTGCCGGCATTCCGCCTTCATTGGCCCAATCTGCCGTTCGGTCGGCTATCGAGATGTATTCTCGACCTTGGTCTCTTAGTAGCCCAACCACTTTTTCTTTCGCTTCTCTCAATAGGATCTTATCCTGTGGTCGCTTCGGTCCTGAGATGGTAGGCTCCACCGTTCCCAAATCCAACTCTACTACATCCGTGTATTCAATCTCCGCATGATCATCTCTCCAGAGCATGTTTGCTTTGGCATAAGCCTCTACCATATCGATGTGGTCTTCGGTGCGGCTTGTATTGCGCATATAATCGAGCGTACGCTGATCAATTGGCCAGTGGGTGTCCGTACAACCAAACTCTGGAGACATGTTTGAAATGGTGGCGCGATCGGTTACAGCCAGGTTCTCCAGCCCTGGTCCGAATACCTCGACAATTTTACCCACTACTCCAACATCTCTGAGTAGTTTAGTAATGGTTAAAACCAAGTCAGTGGAGGTGGTTCCCTCCCTCATCTTACCAGTAATTTTCAGACCTATTACCTCTGGAAGGATCATGTAAATAGGCTGACCAAGCATTGCGGCTTCCGCCTCAATTCCTCCTACACCCCAGCCAAGGACCCCTATACCGTTGACCATTGGGGTATGCGAGTCTGTCCCCACAAGGGTGTCCGGGAATAGATAGCCGTCCCGCTCGATTACTCCTTTGGCCAGGTATTCCAGGTTGACCTGGTGGCAAATACCCATGCCTGGAGGCACTACTGAGAAGTTAGTAAATGCTTGTTGTCCCCATTTTAGGAGCTTGTACCGCTCTTCATTTCTTTCATATTCCAGGTCTACATTCTTCTGGTAGGAATCGGCAGCACCAAAAAAATCAACTACCACAGAGTGGTCAATCACCATATCTGCGGGAACTACCGGATTGGTTTGGCTGGTGTTTTTTCCTTTCCGAGCTACTTCAGCTCTGATTGACGCAATATCGACAACAGCTGGAACGCCGGTAAAATCCTGCATCAAAACCCTGGCGGGACTGTAGGGGATATCTTTTACTCCTGCAGTCTCTTTCCAATGGAGGACAGTCTCAATATGTTCTTCAGTAACTGCGAAACCATCATAATTTCTTATTACGTTCTCCAGCAATATCCGAATTGAGTAAGGCAACTTCTTGACTACCGCTTCTTTTTGAGAAAGCTCGAATAGACTGAAGTATTTCTGCTCGCCTAACTGTGATTGCAGGGACTTTTCAATTCCTAGTATGTCTTTTGGCATATGCTATCGGTTAAAATTTGATGATCTCTAAAATTAACTATTCCTTAGAGAAACATGAATGAGTGCGCATTAGTTCTAAGAAAATATGGCCTCAGCTAGGGCAGCAGATGTGATGAGCTTTTCTAGATCAGACTAGAATGTCTAAGTGAAACTGTCTTCTAATTTCTTTGAAATCAAGTGATTGATACTGACTCCTTCACTAGCAGCTTTGATGGCTAAATTTCTGTGTGTTTGTGGCTTGATTCTCACATTCAACGAACCAGTAAATCTCTTATCAGGTTCCTTGCCAATTTCCTTACAGGTTTCGATATAGTCATCTACAGCCTCCGAAAAAGCTTTTATCAATTCATCGTAGCTCTTTCCTTCAAATGTCACAGTATCATTAATAAACAATACTTTACCATAGAAAACACCGCGTTCCTGATCAACTTCAATTGATCCCAGATAATCTTTATACTGCAACGGATTCATATTAGTTTGTTCTTTTTTAAGTGCTCCAATACTTCTTTTATCATGTACTGTTTCAGCGTTTTCTGAGGGTGTGGTTCATGCAGACTTATGATCCGCTTGGTTTCATGATTGACAAATTTTCGTCAGAACCACCTTCCGTAAAAACATCATACCCCAAACCACCTAGTAGCGTAACCAACTCAGACCAAGTCCATGGCTTATCCTTCCAGTCGCTCAAGCAGTTTACTCTTTTTAGTCATTCCTATCAAGTATATTTTGTAACTGTATTTTAGTTGCAAATAATTGAAATTATTTTTGAGGACATTGACTTTATATGAGGTACGAGCTTCAAGTTCGCACTAGCAGGAGGCTTGAAATCTATGTTATGTTTGGGAATGTCCAGCCTTTTTGTATTGCTTCGGATGAAATTTTAGTGACGATATTTTGGTCTATTCCGAATTGATTGCACAATTCCGATTTGCAATTTTTTATTATTTCATTACTTTTCTGATCCAATCTCAAGAATTCTTCCATTTTTCTTGCTTTTGAAAATGAGGATTCCAATTCCTGGTCTGCCATATCCTCACATTTAACAATGGCTTTCCAAATCTCTTTCCGAAAGTTTTCAGAGAGTCCGTACTTACTTTCCGGTAAGATTTCTGAGCTTCTAATTTGAACATCATTAAAATATATTTCGGGCTCATTATTAAGTTGACTTTTCAACAACATAGCTGACCATTGAGCCATTCCATTATTTGCTTTTTCTTCAGAATTGAAAAGGTAAATTCCAACATTAGTTGGATGAGTGTGGTACTCAAAACCTGTTCTTTTTGATAGCTCAGAAAACCTTTTAAGTAAGAATGCTCGAAGTGTTTCCTTTGACACCTATACATCATTGATCAATATATTTTGTAGCATCTGAGTTTTTAAAGGAATATCTGTGATTTCTTCTGACAGTATCACTCCATTAATTTGACTTGAATTTTGATTCGATTTATTGAACCAATATCCGATATAATCAGGAATTTTGGCTGCATGATAGTATGGCACATTCATCAAAGTGAACTCCGTCCCGGCTGGAGTTTTTACGATATCTTCTGAATATTCTCGACTCGAGATACGCAGGGCCAATTTGCAACTTGACTGTTCAATGAATTGATGAAGAGATCGTAAGCTCCCTGTCTTCCCTGCTTTTACCTCAATTGGAATCACATGTTCACTATGAGTATAAACCAGGTCTACCTCGGCATTAGAGTTAGCTTTTTCACGAACCCAGAAATTGGGTCTGAAGCTTGGTAAATAATGAATGGATTCCAGTTCTTGGGTAGCTAGATGCATGATGATTTTACCTCGATAAAAATCGTCCAAAGATTTGAGGCCAATCATATCACCCGTGAGCCCGGCTGCATAATTCAAAAGGCCGGTATCCAGAAATTGCAGGCGTGGTTTTCGTTTGAAATCCACAATCAGTGGCATCTTGATAGATGTAGTTGGGTAAATTAACCTGATAACTCGAGCTTTATCAAGCGCATCAAGTCCATCTTTAACTTCCCTAGATCGATAGCTCGAATTCCCAAACCCATTGAAAGAAATTCTGTCCTTCTCGGATGGGGCTGTTCGCATGATATGGTTGATTATGGTTCGTTCTGTTCTATTTCTTCCATACTTATTTGCATCCTCCTGATAGGCCAACCAGAGGTTATTATAGATGGCTGGTAATTCTTGAAGTGATTTCGTTTCGACAAAGTGTTTAATTGCTTCAGGCATTCCACCAACCATGGCATACTGATGGAAAAGGTTAAGTAGCGTTTTATGGACAAATTTTTCAGTCGGAATTAAGTCATACTGTGTAAGTCCTGAAGACTCCACAGCATTTAGAAATTCTTCAAAGCTAAATGGATGGAGAACCAGTTGCTCAACCCTACCAACAGGAAATGATTCTATGTCTTTGAAAGCAAATTCCAGTAGAGATCCAGCCGTGATAACAAAGAGATCTGGAAAATCTTCGTGAAAGAAGCGCAGTTGTTGAATAGCCTTGGGCGATTCTTGAATTTCGTCAATGAAGATCAGAACGGATGATGAGTTTTCAGGAATTTCATTTCTAAAGAGAAGAGATTTTACAATGTCTTTCACCTGGTCAAAATCTTCGAAAATCTCCCGATGCTCGCTTCTCTCGAGGTTCAGACTTATGTAATGTTCGAATTCGGTAGAAAATTGCTTAACTAGTGTGGATTTACCTACCTGTCTTGCACCTCTAACTATAAGCGGTTTTCTGCTGACCTTATTCTTCCAATCGAGAAGCTTATCATACATTTTACGCCTAAATTCCGCCATTTGTTTAGATGATTGAAGTGTTTTTGTAACAAATACAGGGTAAATATATATTTATATCGTAACAAATACAGGGTAAAATTAGAGTTTTGTTGTAACAAATACAGGGCAAATTCTTCTACTTCTCATATTTTGGACCGGCACTCTTGCCAATGCTACTGCTTTCACCGATATATAATTATAGTGTGAGTTATGGCAGTTGGTCATCAGACCGATGGCAGCAGAGAGTGTTGAACTGACAGGGAATGGATCTAACAAAAAAAGCCCAAGTCTTAGACTCAGGCTTTGATTTTATAAGGATGTAATTCTATGATTACTTCACTAGCAACTTACGAGAAGGCTTAAACTTTGTCAGGTCGATACCTTTTACTGCTGCTTTATATTCGTCCATAGTTGGAGTTCTACCTAGGGCTGTGGAAAGAACAACCACCGGAGTGGATGAAAGCAATGATTCTCCTTTTTTCTCGGTGGAATCCTTCACAACTCTTCCTTGGAACAGACGAGTAGAAGTCGCCATCACTGTATCGCCAGGGGCAGCTTTTTCTTGGTTGCCCATGCATAGGTTGCAACCAGGACGCTCTAGGTACAACATGTTCTCATACTTAGTACGTGCTGCGCCTTTTGGTGCATTGTCATCAAATTCGAACCCAGAGTATTTCTGCAGTACTTCCCAATCACCCTCAGCTTTCAATTCATCCACGATGTTGTAAGTAGGAGGGGCCACCACAAGTGGTGCTTTGAATTCTACTTTTCCATTTTGCCCTTCAATGTTCTTGAGCATCTGAGCAAGAATTTTCATGTCGCCTTTGTGAACCATACACGAACCAACAAATCCCAGGTCTACTTTTTTGGTGCCGCCATAGAAAGACAAAGGCCGGATAGTGTCATGCGTGTATCGCTTGGAAACATCCTCATTATTTACGTCAGGATCAGCGATCATTGGCTCTGAAACCACATCAAGATCTATTTCTACCTCGGCGTAATACTTAGCGTTGGCATCTGGAGTGAGCGCTGGTTTCTCACCAGACTTAATCTCACCAATTCTTTTATTCGCTCGATCAATCAATCCTTGAAGCACTCGTTTCTTGTTGTCCATGCCCTTGTCGATCATGATCTGGATTCTGCCCTTCGCAATCTCCAGTGATTCAATCAGAGTCTCATCTTCAGAAATACAGATCGAAGCTTTGGCTTTCATCTCAGCCGTCCAATCCGTGAATGTGAATGCCTGGTCGGCGGTTAGCGTTCCAAGGTGCACTTCAATGATTCGGCCTTGGAAGACATTCTCCCCACCGAACTGCTTTAGCATTTGAGACTGAGTAGCATGAACTATATCACGGAAGTCCATGTAGTCTTCCATGGTTCCTTTGAAGGTAACTTTCACCGATTCCGGAATGGGCATAGAAGCCTCACCTGTGGCTAGTGCAAGTGCCACAGTTCCCGAGTCAGCACCAAAGGCAACACCTTTGGACATTCTCGTATGTGAATCACCACCAATGATTATCGCCCAATCGTCAATGGTAATGTCATTGAGCACTTTGTGAATCACATCCGTCATGGCGTGATATTTTCCCTTCGGATCGCGACCGGTAATAAGTCCAAAGTCATTCATGAATTTCATGAGTTTTGGAATGTTTTCCTGCGCTTTTGTATCCCAAACAGATGCGGTGTGACAACCAGACTGGTAAGCACCATCTACGATTGGTGAAATTGTTGTGGCGGCCATCGCTTCCAATTCCTGGGAGGTCATCAGGCCAGTGGTGTCCTGAGATCCGATAATGTTAACCTCTACCCGCACATCAGAACCAGCGTGCAAAATTTTGCCTGGGGTTGTTCCAACGGCGTTTTTATTGAAAATTTTCTCTACTGCAGTCAGACCTTGTCCTTCAATAGAAACTTCCTTCGATGGAGCAAAAACGACAGGAGCTTCTATTCCCAAAGTCTTCGCTGCGAATGTTTGAATCTTCTTACCAAATACAATGGCATAAGACCCACCAGCTTTGATGAATTCGACTTTTTGCGGAGTTAATGCAGCAGAAATATCTTTTACTGCCACCCCGTCTTTGTAAAGTTTTTTCTCTTTGGTGTTGATCGTCAAAACAGTACCTGTTTCCACCGAATAGGTTTGTTCTAAGACAGGTTCACCGTCTGCACCGATAACCGTATTGCCATCCGCATCCGTCTTTTTGACCCAATTCTTTAGATCAATGCCGATACCTCCTGTCACTCCGACTGTGGTTAAGAAAATTGGTGAGATGCCATTTGTTCCTGCAATGATCGGAGCGATGTTGATGAATGGAACATAAGGACTGGCCTGAATGCCTGTCCACAGCGCTACGTTGTTGACTCCAGACATTCTTGACGAACCCACGCCCATTGTCCCTTTTTCGGCAATCAGCATCACACGCTTATCCGGATGTTTTTCTTTGAGCGCAAGAAGTTCCTTTTGCATTTCCTTATTGTGTTCGAAAATGCATTGACCATGCAACTCACGATCTGATCTCGAGTGCGCATCACCACCAGGTGATAGTAAATCGGTCGAAATGTCTCCAACGCCAGCGATGAATGTGACAACCTCAATTTCTTCTTCTACATCCGGGAGTTTCGTGAAGAACTCAGCTTTTGCATAGCTCTCTAATATTTCCTTGGCGATCGCATTACCACTTTTAAATGCCTCGGCTAGTCGAGCAGTATCAGCATCGTAAAGGAAGACCTGCGTTTTTAATACATCCGCGGCTTGCTTGGCAATTGCTCCATCATCACCTAAAGCTAAGTCTAGAAGCACCTCTATTGAAGGGCCGCCTTTCATGTGTGATAACAGCTCAAAAGCGAAAGTCGGCGTGATTTCTTCTACATTGGATTCACCGATAATGATTTCCTTTAGGAATTTAGCCTTTACGCCGGCAGCACTGGTGGTTCCGGGGATGGTGTTGTAGATAAAGAATTTAAGAGAGTCTTCTCGATGAGGGTTCCCCAAGTCTTTGATCTGAGCGATGATTTCGCTGAGTAGTTTGGCATCTTCAATGGGCTTGGGATGAAGGCCTTGATTTTTGCGCTCATCTATCTCCTGGAGGTATTCTTTGTATGTATTCATATAACTTAATCTAAGAATAGACTTTTAAAACGGATATTGTTAATGGTACCGGTGATGATTTTTACTGCTGAAACTATGAATGCCAGGCCTTTAGGAAATGCTTTTTTCGGTCAAAATTGCATGCTCAAATCAGCCATACTATTCCAAGTAGTTTAGCGGCTGGCTAAAATAATTCATTTAGGTCTCAATTGCCTCTAAATAAGGTAGCTATAATACGGATGGCAGTACAATGATCTCATGCACGGCAAGCATCGCCATACTAGCTTACGATAGATTACTTAAGAACTCCATCGTGTCAATGCCATCTGCGTAATCGCCTAGCTGCGGGCGTTGCGTCTTCCCAAATGGTACGATACCTTCCAGCCAGTCGACGTTACCCACTGTACATTGAATTTTATCTTGCTGACTAGCTAATGTCAATAGTAGTTGTTGAGGGGTTTCGTAGTACGCGTAGTAGAGCACACTGATCGGAGAGACCAGCTGCTCCTTTTCTTCTTTGAGAAGTACATAGCCAGTATCCAGGTGTTTGTCTCCATTTACCAGATAGATGCTCTTATTATAGTCGTAATTATTGTTGTACTTGTGGTGTTCAGTCACATTCTGGTAAGTGGTACTTGATAAGTCATCAAGAAAAGCGGGCAGATCAAACCCCTTTGGAATAAAGATTTTAGATACGTTACGACATCCCAGGCCGTAGTAGGAAAAAATATCACTTCCCAGGCTAGCAATGTCATCTGCGGTCTCCTCACCAGTCAGCACAGCAACGGAAGTTCTGTTCTGCCTGATGATATGTGGCTTTTTACCAAAATAGTAGCGGAAATACCGCGCAGTATTGTCACTACCTGTGGCGATAACAGCATCAGCATTGTTGAGACGATCAGTGATAACAATGCTATCCTTAAACTCATGATTAATGTCGGCTAGCCAGTCGATTAGTTGATTCATCAGGACGCTATCACTTGTGCTCAATTTGGCCATCACCTTGTTTCCTGACATCAATACGCAGAACAGGTCATGAAAGCCTACCATTGGAATATTGCCGGCCATGACCAGCCCAACTGACTTCATTTGATTTTTAAGTTGGTACTTGTCTATCCAATCTGAAATTTTGGAAGCATCCAGGAACTCTCCCAAGCCCTGAAGGGCTAAGGAAATATTCGCCTCGGTAAACCATGCATTCTCATTTGAAGCCCTGCGACTAAGCTCAGACTTCTCAGCGTCGCTTAATGAATCAATCCTCTTACCTAAAGCTGCAAAGCCCGCTATTCTCTCTTCCAATGTCATGCGGCAAAATTAGCGAATTAGGTAGTTTCATGGTGAAACAATAGGGTTGATCTTATTTAATGTATGCGGAATTAAACAATGAATTAATTGGTTAGTTTTTGGGTTAGAATTTATTTTGCGCACAATTACGAATTGAAAGAAGATCCTTATGGCTATAATGATAACAGACGAATGCATCAACTGCGGTGCATGTGAGCCGGAGTGTCCCAATACAGCTATCTATGAAGGTGGTGTAGAATGGACCTGGGCAGGAGGGACGAGTCTAGAAAAAGTGGAATTGGAGGATGGAAGTGAGGTGGATGCCAATGAGGCTCAGGAACCTTACTCTGATGAGTTTTACTATATAGTTTCTGGCAAGTGTACCGAGTGTACGGGTTTCCATGAAGAGCCACAGTGTGCGGCGGTATGCCCTGTGGACTGTTGTGTAGATGACCCTGACTATCCAGAAACGGAAGAAGAATTAACAGCTAAAAAAGAGTGGATGCACGTATAGCCTCCTAATAAAGTAATGTCACAAAAAAGGCTCATCCGGTTATTGGATGAGCCTTTTTTGTGACTGAGTCCCTTACTTGTTACTTGCTCCCGATAAGTCGATAACCGAGTGATATCTGCAAGGTGGCATTTTTCACTTCACCGATGGTGTCGGGATCAGAACTGATGTCGCTCACTCCAGCTACGTAGCGTACCGTTGCATTGAGCTTAAAAGGAAGATCAACGCCCACACCTGCTGCTATGCTAAAGTCGCCTGATTCGAATTGATCTTTAATGTCCGTTGTTACGCCATTTACATCAGATTCTGCATTGGTAAGGATACCAAACTGAGGCCCAAAATGTAAATTGAACATGGCAATATTAAACCTGAGTAATATCGGTATATTCAAATAGTCAAACTTGTTTTTGATATCAAAGCCTGCGCCTGCATCATCTACCCACTCTGATCCTTGTGATGAATAAAGCACCTCTGGTTGTATACCAAAGCCACCGATGATATTAATATGGGTATAAGCCCCAATGTGGAACCCAGTCCTTGCACTTATATCTTCCGGGACGGTGGCGATATCCTGGTTGGCGAAGTTGAGACCGCCCTTTAGTCCAATACCTATTCCTTGGGCTCTAGCGCTTAGCAGTGGTAAGCATGCTATCGCAAAAACGAATAATACCTTTTTCATATTTGTTTTATTTTCTTCCGAGTAATTCAACGCACAAAAGTACCCAAAATTGGCTCAAGCGCATCAAAGCCGGTAGTTCAATTTGATCGAAATATACTTATGCCTACCCGCTTCTGAGGTTGTAGGTGACCTATAGTTAAGCATCAGCATTGCATCGAGTCTGTTTCCACCAAGCCCTGCTCCAAAATGTCCGTTTCTTATCCAATTCATTGGATTTTCAGTATGAGGAGACTCTCCTCCCAGGACTGGACCTTCTATTGTTGCGTTGTAGAAGCTATAGCTGATATTTCCGCCGAGAATGAAGAACAACTCCACCACACCTTTGCTATCTGGCACACCTGAGAATTGATCAAAAAGTAATGAATTATCGATTCCTAATAATTTACCGACCCTGAGCTCAGACCCTATTGATGAGTTAGCAAAGACGGTTCCTATTTCTCCCTGAGAGGTCAGCGTCCAGTCGATCAACCTACCGGAAACGAGCGTACGATACCAATTGGCTTTGAGCTGAACAACCGGAGCATTGCCTATTTCATATTCCCATCCCCTGGGGGTTTTGTAATTCAGCACATCATGAAACCAGGTGAGCATTGGCCCTGTGCCCAATGCGGAACCCATCCAGCCCAATGAGCCCTGGAGTTTTAGTATACTTTTTGCGCTGGCATAGGACAAGCCATAATCAAACTGGAGTAAAGCAGCGTGAGGCCGGTCATAGAGACTAACGAAAGGACTGTTGAACAATACCGGTGTGTAGACCTGATGGGTCAACCCATAGGTTCGAATAACCTTCTTTTCCTTTTTTGGGAATAAATGAAAGAATAGATCGGCTGGATCAGCTACTGTTCCGTACCTGGCATAAATACCGCTCGAGTAGTACCAGTCGGTCTGTGAGAACAAGAAGGAGTCATTGTCTATCGTCAGGTGCAATAATCTCACTTCCTTGAGATCCTTCTTTGAAAAATCTTGACAACTAGCAGCATTTATTGAAGAGGCGAATAAAGCAAGGAAGATTATTAGCGAAAACCACTTAAGTGTAATATTCATGATTTTCATAAAAACGATACTCATTGAATATCACTTCTCATCACAAAATTGGCAGTATAGCTCTCTTAAGGTAGACTGAGTGAGAAGTTGCATGCTAAATCCTCCGATCGATGTAGGCTCAAATAGATCGCAAAATATCTCCTTACGAGAATTTGCAACCTGCTCATAGAATGTTCGATCTCTTGCACTGATAATAGTCTGAGATGTGTTGTTCAACTTCAGTCTAAGATAGCTGTCCAACAAATAAGAAGGACAGTCAATTTGATTACCTCTATTTCTCAAAATTGATTCTGCCCAATCAAACCGACTGTATAGAGCGAGGTATTTGGCCAGAATGTCTAAGTCATTGTCCGATAAATTTAGCTTTGAGTAAGTGGAATAGACGTGCCTCAAAGCTTGATTTTTTTTCTTGAATTCCTTTTCGCGGTTAAAGAATTCGGTGGAGAGTAGTTGAGAGTTGAGTTCTAGTCGTTGAATTAATTTCGAGGCAAACTCATGTTCTTTAAGAAAGCGAATTTGATTAATTATTTCATCACGTTCAGATTTATAGCTTTGGTATGTCATCATTGACATCTTCAAAATTAGAAAATTGTATAAGACCACTTGGTTGCTCGGTGAAATTGTCAGAAGCTCCGAGAATAAATCATATGTTGCACTTGGTGAATGCATAGATGAAAAATGATTGTACACTAAAGAGTTACTCATTAATGTACCGAAACGATTGGTAGGAGGAATCTCTAATTTATTTAAAATATCGGTTGACAGTTTCTTACTTTCAATGCCTTTGAATATATGATTCTGTATTAGCAGTGCTTCTCCAACAGAATCTCTGCTGATTGACTGATTAAAAAGACTAATTAATTGGTCGGCATTGTAATTCCTATCCAACTTCTCTTGAAAAGTGATTGTCACTCGTGCCTTTCGATGATTTCTAAGGATAGACTCAAGCATGGTAGAATCCGATTTCGACTTGAATAAAGTACTGAGTACAAACCTTGTTTTACTCTTGTCGAAATATTTAAGACTATCATATTGCGTCTTTTTAATATCAAGGTAAAAATCTCCCCAATTTTCAGTTGAAGAAGTGCTTATCGCAAAATCTGATTTATTCAATGACCTAAGAGCAGAAGAAACGGAAAGTATTCTTTTTTGTCCTAGTTTGAAATTAATTTCCTCAGTGCCTTCGACCGAAGAAAATACTTCAATTGACACCTTTTTTATCTCGGTACCGATTGGGTGTACGAGTTTTTCAAGGCTCAGCAATTGGGAATTATCTAACTCAGCTGAATTGCGGTCAAATGAGAGCTCAATGACCGATTCGACCAAGGGATTAGGTAATTGAAGTGGTAAGACATTTGAACCTGAATCCAGTATAAGCCTCATGGGTAATAACTCCCAGTCGTTGAAATCCATGTTGGAAAATGAGCGGTAGTCGCAAAGGGATTTTCTCTGAACAATGTAAAGATTGCACTCAACCTGATTGGGATCAAAGCGGGATGGCAATCTCCCCAAATTGATGAAAACTGAGTTATAAAGGTCATGTTGAATTTTCGATATGAGTTCCCTTTTAGAGACAAAGGGTAAACGATCTCCTCTGGGAAATCCCACAGGGATGTTCTCCTGATCACAAGTGAGGTCATTTTGATCTACTATTTCTATAATGATTCCATCATTCTTTTTGTTGAATAAGTCAAGAAAATGCTGTTCACTAGTAAATGAAAGAAAGATATTTCCATTAACCACTTCGACTCCA
The DNA here is from genome assembly GCA_965229505.1 of Cyclobacteriaceae bacterium. Taxonomy (GTDB): domain Bacteria; phylum Bacteroidota; class Bacteroidia; order Cytophagales; family Cyclobacteriaceae; genus UBA6059. The sequence continues at coordinate 173,355 of OZ245881.1, read as the reverse complement.
AACCTAATATCTATTGGTAGGCTGTTAAATGAGGTAATATATTTTTTACAATGACGCTTATTGAAATGTCCTCCCTCTATGGCTTTATTATACCTCTGACCAAAAAGAACTATTGGGATATTTAAGAGAACAAATATGAAGATATAACCTGGCAACCGAGAAGAATAATTAGTCCTACAACTTTAAGGAAATGATTCGCTAATACCAATTCAAGAAAGCGCATCGCTTAGTAGATTTGCTCTATGCACGAGGTGATGAAAAAGTTTGAGGGGAAGATTCTGGAAAGAGAGATTTCCGGAAACTTGAGAAGCCTTCAAAACAAAAACCTGCCTTTTGACTTTGTGTCCAATGACTATCTGGGACTTGCGCGCTCGGAGGAGTTGTTTAATCGTATTCAGTTTAGGTATCAACGACTCAATGTTACCAACAAGAACGGTAGCGGTGGATCGAGGCTCCTCTCCGGCAATACCAGCATTGCGCAAAAAGTAGAGAAGGACCTGGCTGCACACTTCAACGCTGAGGCTGCTTTGTTATTTAATTCGGGCTATACGGCCAATCTGGCGATAGTTTCCTCTATAGCAGGTCAGGGAGACACTATCCTCTACGATCACCTCAGCCATGTATGTCTCAAGGAAGGGGCCTGGATGAGTAAGGCAGAAGCGCGCCCCTTTCGACACAATGATGTCAAGGATCTCGAGATCAAGCTGAAGCAGGTATCGACCCAGGGGGAGGTGTTTGTTGTAATCGAATCGGTGTACTCTATGGATGGAGATATTGCACCGGTCGAGCAGATTTATGATGTGTGTCGCTACTATGGGGCTAACCTGATTGTGGACGAGGCTCACAGTACCGGGGTGATGGGCAAGCATGGCAATGGCTACCTCAATGAGATTGGCTTTGCCGATAAAGTATTTGCGAGGGTCTACACATTTGGTAAGGCGATGGGTGTGCATGGCGCCTGTGTCTGCGGTAGCGAAACCTTGATTAAGTACCTCGTCAACTTTGCCCGACCATTTATATACACTACCGCAATGCCGATGCATAGCATTATCAGCATAGAGCAGGCATTCGAATATCTGTTTGACTACCCCGAACTAAATGATCAATTGCTCAAGAAAATCGATCTTTTCAGGAAGGAAATTGACAGTTGTCATTTTGATGGTGAGCGGGCAGAATACCCGGGCAGTGTCACTGCCATCCAACCTGTGATTATACCGGGAAATGATCGAATCAAGGAGATTGCAATACAACTACAGCAAGATGGGTTTGATGTGCGACCAATCCTCGCCCCGACGGTCAAGCAAGGTGCTGAGCGTCTGAGGATTAGTCTTCACGCTCACAATACAGATGAGGAGATTGTTCAGTTGGTCAGCAAATTGAAATCACTGATTTAATGGCTATGGTTGAAAAGGGATATTTCGTCTCCGCCATTGGGACGGATAGCGGTAAGACTTTGGTTAGCGCCATGCTCGTTGAGGGGTTGGAATCCGACTATTGGAAGCCGGTACAGGCTGGTGAGCCGAGGGACACTGAGTTGGTTCAGTCATTGGTGTCTAGTTCATCCTCCACGTTCTATCCCGAACGACATCTGCTGAAGACACCAGCATCTCCTCACGCTTCAGCGCGCATCGACGGAGTGCATATTTCGCTAGAAGATTTTCACCTACCGGAATCAACGAACCTGCTGATTGTAGAGGGTGCAGGAGGACTCATGGTGCCTCTGAATGATGATGACCTGATGATTGACCTGATCGCAAAATTAGGATTACCCCTGATCTTGGTTTCAAACCTCTATCTCGGTAGTATCAACCATACCTTACTGAGCATCGAAGCATTGAATAATAGAAATATTCCGATCACTGGAATCATCTTCAATGGTATCTCAAACCCCGACAGTGAGTCAGTCATCCTACACCAATCGGGACTGAGATGCCTACTGCGAGTTCCTCAACTTGAAGAAGTGAACAGGGGAGTTGTCCGGAACTATGGACGTCAACTAAAAGAAGAACTAAATGGGATTGATTGAAAGAGATAGGGAGAGTATTTGGCACCCGTTTACGCCACTGGTGGGAAGTTTAGATCCCTTACCAGTGAAAAAGGCGGCCGGTGTATATCTCGAATTGGAGGATGGACGAAAGATTATTGACGCCATCTCGTCGTGGTGGGTCAATATTCACGGCCACAGCCATCCCAGGATTGCGCAGGCAGTGGCTGATCAGGCAGCTACCCTGGAGCATGTCATCTTTGCGGGATTTACGCACGAGCCGGCGGTGAAGCTTGCCGAGAACCTGTTGAGCATACTCCCTGACAATCAGGACAAAGTCTTCTACTCAGATGACGGAAGCACCGCTTGTGAAGTAGCCATGAAAATGGCATTTCAATATTGGTACAATCAGGGGCAGGAAAGAAAAAAGATCATTGCGATAGAAGGTGCCTATCATGGAGATACGTTCGGTTCCATGTCCGTAGGAGATAGAGGGCCATTCACTGACCCCTTCGCACCATTTCTATTTGATGTTGAGTTTCTGAAGTTTCCTGATAACGAGGTAGAGGCAGAAGTAGAGGCACACTTCAACAAGCTCATCGAAGGAGATGATATAGCGGCCTTCATTTTTGAGCCCATCATACAGGGTGCTTCCGGTATGCGGATCTACAGCATCGCGCTGATGGATCGGATGATCGCCAAAGCCCAAAAGCATGGTGTCATCTGTATTGCTGACGAAGTAATGACAGGGTTTGGGCGCACCGGAGAGTTATTTGCTGCAGATCACCTTCAGCATAAGCCTGATATCATCTGCCTCAGCAAGGGGCTGACGGGTGGAGCCCTTGCGATGGGTGTCACAACCTGTACCGCGAAGATCATCGAAGCATATCGCAGCGGTGATATAATGAAGACCTTCTTTCATGGTCACTCATTCACCGCAAATCCGCTCGCCTGTGCAGCGGCCAATGCCAGTTTTGAACTGCTGATGGCTCCTGAAACAAGGGAGCATCTGACCAGGATCAACGCACAACATGAGCAGTTTGCCGATAGGCTGCAAGGCCATCCTCATGTCCAAAACCTGAGAATCTTTGGGACGATACTCGCCTTTGAGTTGGCCAGCTTTGGAGAGACCTCCTATGTCAATGAAGCCCGACATAAGCTCTATCCCTATTTCCTGGAGCGGGACATCCTGCTGCGACCTCTGGGTAATGTCATTTACCTGATACCCCCGTATATCATCGACAATGAGCAGCTAGCCTATATTTACGATACCATTTTCCAGTTTTTGGAAGAATTGGACTAATTTCCCAGACGAGTAAACTCTGCAAACTATGATGTCCAAAAAAGCCAAGTACGCCATTAACGCAATGGTGCATCTTGCGCGGAAGCATGGGGAAGGACCTATCACAATAGGCGTAATAGCGCAGGAGGAGAATATCCCTCAGAAATTTCTTGAAGCGATTTTATTGGAATTGAAGAATGCCGGACTGCTTAGCAGTAAAAAGGGGAAAGGTGGGGGCTACTATATGATCAAGGAGACTAGTGAAGTAACTATGGCGGATATAATGCGGCTGATGGATGGGCCGATAGCGCTCCTGCCATGCGTCTCATATAAGCATTATGAGCGCTGTGATGAGTGTAAAGATGAAAATACCTGTAGCATAAGGCGTGTGTTCTTCGATGTAAGAAATAAGACAGTGGATATGCTCAAAGAAGCATCCCTGGACAAGGTGATCGTCGGCTAGCCTTTTTTTTAGCATATTATCCTACTAATCCTATAGGGTAATAGATATTTATCCTATTTTCGCTTGCTTTATGGGAATAGACGCTTATATCGTACTGGCCATTGCACTGTTGTCAGTGGTGCTTTTCATTACCGAATGGCTGAGCATAGATCTGGTCGCATTGTTGATGGTCGTGCTGCTGGTGGCCTCAGGTGTGGTGAGCCCTACCGAGGGAGTCGCAGGCTTCAGCAATCCAGCCACCCTCACCGTAGCATTTATGTTTGTCCTGAGTGAGGCCATCCTCAAGACAGGTGCCCTGCAGTCGGTAGGTGTGCAACTCTCGCCTTTGATAAGGAGGAATCCGATATTGGGGATGGTACTGCTCATCCTATTGATCGGCGTGGTTTCAGCCTTTGTGAACAATACCCCGGTAGTGGCTGTACTCATTCCCGTAATTATCCAGATGGCGCATAGCACCGGTCAGGCACCCTCCAAGATGTTGATTCCACTATCCTATGCTTCTATTTTTGGGGGCACGTGCTCTCTCATAGGTACCTCGACTAACATTCTGGTAAGTGGTATCGCTGCAGAAAATGGAGTAGGAGAGTTCTCTATGTTTCAGATGACTCCTTTGGGTCTGGTCTTTCTGGCTGTTGGTATCCTCTATTTTGTGTTGATTGGACGTAAGCTCTTACCAGAAAAGCGGGAATCGGATAACCTGAAAGAGCGGTTTGAAATGCGCGCCTACCTGGCGGAAATTGTGTTGAAGGCCGGCGCAGATAGCATAGGCCAGAAGATCATGAATACCTCTCTGGTCAAAGAACTGGAAATGGATATCATCGAGATTCGAAGGAGAGGAGCTCAGTTTTCACTGCCTGCGGGTGATATGGTGCTGAAGAAGGACGATATACTCAAGGTGCGTTGTGATGTCAATAAGATCAAGCAACTCAAGGACAGGGTCAGTGTGGATGTGAGTACGGGTATCTCCATCAGCGATGATTCGTTTCAAAGCAAGAATTCGACGTTGGTCGAAATGGTCATTACTTCTAACTCAGAATTTGAAGGGAAGTCGCTCCACGAGATGGACTTTAGAAGGCGATATCGCGGGGTTCCTCTGGCCATAAGGCATAGAGAAGAAGTAATCCACGAGCATCTTCATGATGTCAAGTTGAAAGCCGGTGATGTGATATTGGCGGAAGTGAAGAACCACTTTGTGGAGGAGCTCAAAAAGATTGAGGGCAATCAGGATAGCCCTTTTATTATTCTTTCTGAAGATGCATTTGTTGATTTTAACAAGCGAAATTTCGCTGTAGTTGGAGGAATTATTGCGTCTGTAGTAACACTTGCCGCGTTGAATTTAGTACCGATCATGATAGGCACTTTAGCCGGAACCGTACTGTTGGTGATTCTAAAGCACCTGACCATGAAGGAGGTCTACGAGTCGATCAATTGGAAGATTGTCTTCCTGCTGGCAGGAGCGCTCAGCATGGGTGTAGCGATGAACAACAGTGGGCTAGCGTTGGCCGCTGCAAACTTCACCATCAAGCAGCTGGGGCAGTATGGGCCGGTTGCGATTATTGCCGGACTTTATCTTCTGACCATGATATTGACAGAGGTGATGTCTAACAATGCTACTGCGGCCCTGATCGCACCTATTGCGATAGCAATCGCTGCGCAGCTGGGCCTGAGTCCAATCCCGTTCCTCATGGCCGTGACTTTCGCTGCTTCTGCCAGCTTACTTACTCCTATTGGGTATCAGACCAACACTATGGTTTACAGTGCAGGTCAGTACAAGTTCACAGATTTCTTCAGGGTAGGGGCCTTGTTGAGTCTCATTTTTTGGGTTTTAGCTATCTTGCTGATTCCTATTTTTTACCCCTTTTAAGATCAAGTTTTGATGAAAAAATTCTTTGCAGTTGCCATTGCAGGTATTTGCTTTCTTTATGTTGGATGTAGCTCTCAGTCTGGAAACCAAAAGCCCGATCCTGATAAGCTCAAATCCCTGATTCAATCTCAGATCACAGGTGACCTGGCTTACGAGACTACCGCCTATGTTGAGCAGTTTTGGAGAGTCGTTGGCAATGCGGGGTTTGATTCAAGCATCTACAAGATCGTGGAAGAATTGGAGGTAGCGGGCTATGTGGCTGATGATGTCGCTACCGCAAATGAAAGACTGACCTACCGACTTGAGAAGCGTCCGTTAGAGCGATCTACTTGGGAACCCGTCGATGCTAGTTTGTTTATAGAGGGGGACGCTGAGCCGTTGCTTGACTACAGCAGTAACAGGAACATGATCGCCATGTACTCTCACGCTACTCGTGGTGATGGGGTATCTGCCGAAGTGGTTTGGGTGAAGAATATGGATGATCTTCCGAACTCAAATGTGAAGGGAAAAATAGTCTACATGGAAGCTGACCCTCGCAAAATCTATGACGGTGCTGTACTGGAAGGTGGGGCCTTAGGCCTCTTGACTTACAATAACCCTGACTATCTCCAGCCCGCGAAGAATACGACCTCCATCCAGTTTAGAAGGATTCCCTACAATGAAGATGTTAAGGCCTGGTGCATACCACTTTCTTATGCCGCAAATGAAACCCTGAAAGCAAGGCTCAATCAGGGAAATGTCAACGTCACGGCGACTATTGAAACGAAGATCTACGAATCTGAGGAGTTGACTGTGGTGGCTGACATTCGCGGTAGCAAGAAGCCGGATGAACGCATGGTCTTCAGTGCCCATGTGCAGGAGCCAGGGGCCAATGACAATGCCTCCGGCGTAGGAGCTCAGATCGAGATGGCCGCTGTGACTGCCGGATTAGTGAAGAGTGGGGAATTTGACCCCAGCCGTACATTGACCTTCTTGTGGGGTGATGAGATCGTATCTACCAGACGCTATGTCCAGGAAAATGTGGTGCGAGCTTCAGGCATTATTTGGGGGATCAGCCTGGATATGGTAGGGGAGAATACTGCCATCACCGGAGGTAGCTTCTTGATAGAAAAGATGCCAGATCCCAGTGCTATCTGGACGAGAGGCAATGATGAACATACAGAGTGGGGAGGTTCTGTGATGGCACGCGACGAAATGCAGCCCCATTACCTCAATGACTTGGCATTTAGCTATGCAATGAATCAAAGTGCTGGAGCGAATTGGCCGGTCAAAACCAACCCCTATGAAGGTGGAAGTGATCATGTTCCGTTTTTGAGAGCGGATATTCCAAGTGTGTTGTTTTGGCATTTCACGGATCAATATTATCACACCGACAATGATCGTATTGACAAGGTTTCGAAGGCTACTCTTAAGAATGTTAGTACCATGGCACTTTCCCTGGCGGCTACTTTGGTCAATGCCGATGAAACTACGGCATTGGAAGTCTTGGCTATTGTAAAACAGGCAGGCCTTGTAAGACTTGATGAGGAGCTTAAACAGAGTAAACTCGCCATAGCTGCCGGCTCCACAAAAGCCTCGGAGACCGAAATCATACAGGCGTGGGGTGACTGGTATACTGAGGCCTTGGCCACAGTTGTAGATATTGTAGATGCTGAGGATCAGATCGCATCAGAAATCTCTTCTGCGCAAGCAGCCGTAGCTCAAAAAACTACAGCTTGTATCGACGAGCTTTGAGTTCGATGGTCTAGTGCACCTTGCCTACCCGCATCATAACAGGTAGATGAGCAGCATAGCTTTTAGAGGGAAGTTGATCCAACTTTTCACTGAGCTGCTCAAGAGGATCCAGCCCTTCCGCAATTCGGTAGTTTTTCACTCCTGACCATGTGCTGAGGTAGCTAAGCAAGGATTGTGGTGAATGCTCCAGCCTAATTTCAAACTTTGGGAGATCAGACAGTTCCGCAAAAGGAAATGGGATCGTACGATATTGGGCAACAACATGAGCCCTTTCAGGTGGCCAGTGTTTATGAACGACATGATTATAAAAATGTCTAATCAATCCATCCAACTTCGGATCGTCAAACCGAATCAGTCCATAGCCCCAGATTGCAATCAGACCAGTTGGTTTAGCTACCCTTTTCACTTGGGCATTGAAGGAAGCAAAATCAAACCAATGTACGGCTTGAGCGACCGTGATTAAGTCAACAGAATGATCCGGAAGTGAGCAAAGTTCTGCGGGTTCGACCTTGTAGTCGATCTTATCATGAGGTTCTGTTTGAGCTATCTGGTCTGCACTTCCATCTGTAGCAACCACATGATCAAAATAGTTGGCGAGTGCAATAGCAGCCTGACCATTGCCGGTAGCTACATCCCAGACTCTTTCATGTTTGGAGCATAGATCGGCAAGGAACTTGAATAGTTCCGGTGGATAGGTCGGACGATGAGACTTGTAGTCGCTAGAGTTGTCCGAGAAGTGATCTTTGAAATTCAACTTGTCTCACTAAGACCTCAAATACCTCGATTCACATCAAACTGCTCCAGATAATCAGCAACGCGTCGGACAAACATGCCTCCAAGTGCTCCATCAACCACACGGTGATCATAAGAATGACTCAAGAACATCTGATGACGGATGCCGATGAAGTCGCCCTGGGGCGTTTCTATCACGGCAGGTTTCTTACGGATCGCACCGACGGCCATGATGGCCACTTGAGGTTGCATGATAATTGGGGTACCCATCACATTGCCGAATGACCCTACGTTGGAGATCGTGTAAGTACCACCACTCAGTTCGTCTGGCTTCAGCTTGTTTTCACGTGCTCTCTTTGCCAGGTCATTGACTTTTTCCACGATACCGAGCAAGCTCAGTTTGTCAGCATTATGAATGACAGGTACGATCAGATTTCCGGTAGGAAGAGCCACCGCCAAACCAATATTGACCGATCCTCTCTTAATGATCTTGTCGCCATCTACGGAGATATTGATCATCGGGTAATCCTTGATCGCCTTGACCAGCGCCTCAATGAAGATCGGAGTAAAGGTGAGTGCTTGTCCTTCCTGGTCTTTGAAGATATTCTTCATCTTGTTTCTCCAGTTCACCACATTGGTCAGGTCCGCTTCCACGAAGCTCGTCACGTGCGGACTGGTCTGCTTGGATGACACCATACGATCGGCGATCATCTTGCGCATGCGATCCATCTCGATGATCTCATCCTGACCTGAGATGGTCAAGGGTGCTGGCGCTGGAGCAGGCTTTGCAGCCGGAGTAGAAGTTGTAGAGCTGCCACCCTGTGTTCTTGTTTCGAGATAGGAGAGCATGTCATTCTTGGTGACACGTCCATCTTTTCCCGTACCCGAAATCGCATCGAGCTCTGCCTGTCCGATCCCTTCTTGCTTGGCGATGTTCTTCACCAACGGAGAGTAAAACCTATCCGAATCTGAAGTCACTGCTGGAGTGGGAGCACTGCTTGCCTGGACTGAGTGGTTTTGTACGGCCTCTTCCAAAAGTGCGGAGGCAGCCTCGGCAGCCTCTTGAGTATCTACCTGATCTGAGGCTGCAGCAGCACCATTAGATCCTGAAATCTCGAGGATCGCAATCGGATGTCCGACCTTGACCACTTCACCTTCCTGCGCAAGAATTTTCTTCAGTACGCCTGCATGTGTACTGGGCACTTCTGTATCTACTTTGTCCGTAGCGACCTCTAAAACTGACTCTTCTTCCTCGATTTCTTCACCTTCTTTTTTGAGCCATGTGAGGATTGTACCCTCCATGATACTTTCGCCCATCTTGGGCATCACCATCTCTATAGTAGCCATAATACAAACGTTTGCGCAATCACATGCATTTCCACCAAATTTAGTGAATAAATCAGATTTGCATTCCAAATTATCCTTAAGAATCTCTGATCTAAATTGATATAAACAGAATTATAATCTGATTATAGAGTTTAATATTAATTTATATTTTGAATAATATAAATTTTAGTGTTGATTATTCTTAATTATGAATTGACTTTCGCAACCAGTTGTTGCCGCAGGAGATTGAGACAATGAAGTGCAGAAAGCTGAATATTCAAAGGACGCTGCGTACCCAACTGCAGTTTCCTCGTGATGCAGTTCTCTCCATCGGCACAGGCGACCCATACAGTGCCTACAGGTTTCTCAAGTGTGCCTCCTCCAGGTCCTGCGACACCACTTGTAGCCAGACCAATATCGGTCCCATACTTCTTTCGAATACTCATCGCCATTTCCCTTACCGTTTGTTCACTCACCGCACCGTATTCCTCGATGGTCTGCTTCGTAACCCCTAGTTCGTTGATTTTGATATCATTGTGATAGCTGATGACACTCCCGATGAAATAGACGGAGCTACCTGGGACACTTGTGATCATATGAGCAAGATAACCACCAGAGCAGCTCTCAGCAGTAGCGATGGTCAGCCCTGCTGCGGCAAGATCACGTCCGATGGTGGACTCGATAGTGTCCTGGTCGTACCCGAATATATACTGGCTGATGAGAGGTGTGACAATATCGATCTGCTCTTCTACCTGGCGCTTAAGTTCTTCCAGACTACCGCCCGTTGCTGTCAGTCTGAGCTTCACCTGTCCCAGGCTTGGTAGGTAGGCCAGACCTATATTTTCCGGTAGGTTATCTTCCCAATCTTCAATAATCTCAGCCAACCATGACTCACCTATGCCTATGGTCTTGATGATCTTGTGGAATATCACAGGCATCTCGTAAGTCTGCTTCAGCTTTGGGATGATGTGATCAGACATCATCATTTTCATCTCGTAAGGCACGCCCGGCATAGAGACAAATACCACTCCGTCACGCTCAAACCACATGCCGGGCGCACTTCCAATGGCATTGGTCACTTTTTGGCAGACCAGTGGCAGAACTGCCTGCTGGCGGTTGATCTCAGTCAGCTCCCGACCTTTGCTCTCAAATACACTGATAACATCAGCCAGGGCCGACTCATCGAGCGCCATTTCACAATCAAAGTATTTGGCCAGGCATGGCTTGGTGAGATCGTCTTTAGTCGGACCAAGGCCTCCCGTGATCAATATGATATCCACTCTGGCTTCAGCTTCGGCTATGGCGGTGAGAATATCGGGCTCATTGTCTCCGATAGTTGTGCGGCGAATTGTCCTCACACCAATGTCATTGAGCGCTGTGCTCATCCATTTCGCATTGGTATCCAGTATCTGTCCGTAGAGTATCTCATCCCCAATGGTGATGATTTCTGCTGTCACTTTCTTCATTAATGGGTGCTTTAAAGAGAGGCGTAAAGTTATCCTTATTCGTTAAGTTTGATCCTCTTCCATAAGGCTTAAAACGAATCAATTGTTATGAGAAAATATAGCTTCTTAATATTTGTAATGGCTGTGGTGTTCAGCGCATGCACAACCCAGCAAATCACCCAGGCACTCAATGATTATATGGGTGAGGAGAAACCCACTACCTATGAAGTGTCCGCTGGCTTGAAAGAGGCGTTGATCCAGGGCATTACCAAAGGAGCCACTTCAGCATCCAGCACCGATGGATACTACGGCAATTCGCTCATTAGGATTCCTTTTCCTCCGGAAGTACAAAAGGTAGAAAATACGCTTCGTGATATTGGACTGGGCAGTGAGGTAGACAAGTTTGTGCTAACGCTAAACAGAGGTGCGGAAGAGGCGGCCAAACAAGCCAAGCCAATATTTGTCAATGCCATCAAACAGCTCACTATCCAGGATGCCTGGAATCTACTCAACGGTGAGGAGGATGCAGCGACTCAGTTTCTTGAGCGCACCACTACTGCGGAGTTGCGATCTAAGTTTAAGCCCGTGATGAAATCAGCGTTGGATCAAACCAACGCGACCCGTTACTACGGTGATCTGGTGGGTCAATACAACAAAATACCTTTTGTAGAGGATGTGAACCCTAACCTGGACGATTATGCTACGGATAAAGCCCTCGAAGGTCTGTTTACCCTCATCAGACAAGAGGAGGCCAATATTCGTGAGAATCCTGGTGCTCGGGCTACTGAGCTGCTGAAAAAGGTATTCGGGTACGAAGGGTAATCAGTCTACGGGCTTGATGCCTGCCCAAATACGTCCGGTTCGGATCTGCCAAAGATGCCTTGAGTTAATGCCAAACTGCTTGGCCAGCTTACTCCAGCGCGTCTTCCCGGTCTTCTCGTTTTCCAGTATCCTTTTCTTAATGATAGCGACCCTGGACTTGCTCAACTTAGCGTTTGGAGAGTAGTCAGGATAAATATCATAAGGCTTGGTACGCGCCTGGTTCAGTTTTTTGGCTTCCTCCGGACTAATCCACTCTATGTTGTGCGCCATACAGTTGTTGGAGTCACCATTAACGAACTTGAGCTTTTTGTAGTTGTTAGGATTGTCGCAGAAGAGAGTTGCTACTATCTTGTGTAGATAGATCAGACCATTTTTCCCACTGGGTTTCCGATAGGGAATGCAGCGATAGCCGTTGTTTTTGTATGACGTATGTTGGTAGAGCTTCCCGTCTTTGTCTTTGCTCTTTACATTCCCAAATGAAGAAATTTGGTACTCTTTGCCCGTCTCCTCGTGGATATAGGTCTTCCAGGTTTCTGTTCTCAAAATATTGTTGTTACTATTAGCTGACGTTAAAGCTAATGCATATTTCAGACCCGTAAAAACCTTGTTGTGCTGAGGGGGAGCATTTTTCAAATGAGCGGTAAGAAAATGAGAAGGAAGGAGATGACCTCCTCCCTCTCAGCCATGCTTATCTCATTACATTCACATTTGTGAACTTGCCCTGTGTGATTTCTACTGAGCCTGCACCCGCAAGATTACTTGCTGAGAAGCTGAATGTGCCTGAAATACTGCTCTCTGTAAACTCGGTTACGGTCAAAGTCCCTGAGGTTGCAGTATAGACTACCTGTGCTGGATCGGTGTATGTAGCGAAATTGGCCAGGTCATAGGTACCAGTCGTACCAGCATAAAAAGGAAGTGCCAATGCGGATCGATCCGGGTTGCCTGCTCCCACCGCTGTGATGGTTTGGCCAGCTGCCACAGTCACCACCGTGTTGCCTGCACCACTCCAGTCGACACCATCGATTTTAGCTTCTACGTTAAAAGATCCGCTCGGCGTGGAGTCATCGTCGCTACCGCAACCTGACAGTAAGAACACACCAGCAACAAATAGGAAAAATAGATTCTTCATGATTTCTAGTTTGATTGATTTTATACCTCAATACTAGAAAGCCGTCTACCGCCAAACCATACCCTCCAGGTGGTAATTTGATCTACCGGTACACGTACGTACCAGCCCTGATTGTTTCTATTTCTGCGTAGAAACGTACTTAAGGATATGAAGCGCCTGGGCATTGGTGCTGCAAGTGGCCATGGCCTGGGCATCTACTTCCTTTAGCGCGTGAGTGAAATCATCCGGATGGATGACAATGTATGGGATGCCCAAAGCGGCTGCTTGTCCGGCATCAAACGCAGCATTCCATTGCCGGTATTTTTCGCCGAACTTAACTACAACGATATCAGCTTTTTCTATTCCCTTTTTGATTCTAATCGCATTGATTTTGGCTGACTTGTGATCTTTCCAGAAAGGCTCTTCTTCCAAGCCTAGTATATCACCCGCGTCATCACTAGCTTCATGGACGGTGACCGGCGTTAGGAATTCAATCGGTAGGTTTCGGGCTTTTGCTCCTTCCATGATCTCTGCTCTCCAGTCAGAGTGAATCTCTCCTGATAAGTATACTGTCCAGTTCATATGCTTATTGCTAACTAAAATTGGCTAAAATTTATATCCAAGTGGATATTTTGTAATTTACTGAAAACCGAATAACGATACCATGGATTACGATCTTCGCACCTGGGCCCTCATAGTTTTTATACTCTTGCTGGTTTGGCTTGTAGCGCGCACCTTTCGCAATAAGCCTGAGGCGTAGCTGTTATTTGATGAGACGGTGGAGATATCGCTCTCCTGAAGCTAGTCTCATTATGACCAGGTACTGCCCGCTGTGCAAGGTCGAGACATTGAGCTGAAAGCTTCTCAATCCAATCCATTTGTCGATCATTTTGATGCCTTCTACTGAGGTCACTTGGATCGATTCTATGACCTGCTCACTTTCGAAATTGATCAGGTGTTGAGCAGGGTTGGGGTAAATGGAAATATCTAAATCATCCCTGCTTAAAGCCGTGACATTGGTGACTCGATAGGAGAGCTCCTCGACGCTTTTACAGCCTTGGTTGTTGACAGACTCCAATCGGATGTTGTAAACACCTGCGGTATCAAAAGATAGGACGGGAGAACGAATGGACTCAAAAAAAGAATTATTCACACTCCACTGCCAACTAACACCTTCATCTGATGCGGCGCTGAGGGATACACTTCTACCTTCGCTCAATATGACGAGCTCAGGGTCAGTCAAAATGGTATCTTGAAATACTTCCACCTCAACAAGCCATGGAACCACAGCACTCTCTATGATTTCGCTAATGCCGGTGACATAAAAGACGGTATCTCGGGTCAGCCCCTCTACTATCAAAGCCTCACCTTTACTCAAAATCTGACCTTTGTTTTCGTTATTATAGAAGATAAAGGGCCCTAGGCCGACAGGAGCCAACTGCAGCGGCAGGTTAGAACAAACCAATGTATCTGGTGTGACAGGTGCAATAGAGATGCTACTGGGAATGACCTCTTCCATCGTCCTCATGCAACCAGAGAGGGTATCCAGTGCGGTCATTTGTATTCTTGTTCCTGCTGTGCCAGGCCAGGTGTAGTTAATCGACCGACCGGAATAGGACTCACCCTCTATGGACCAATCCACGCTGGTTGAGGCATTGACATTGGCCTGGATCAATAATGATCGATTTGACGATAGGTCTTCAAGATCGTGCCCAATGGAGATTCCTGTTGGGAAGTCGGTTTGTCTCAGGCTGATGGTAGCAGGTAAACTTTCTAAAGGACCAGAAGCATCGGTCAGGTAGAGTGTAGTATCACCGGCCAATCCTGTTAACAGAAAATTCGTGCCTATATCTACAAGAGAGGTCAGCTCCTCATCACGATAAAGCCGATATGTGATTTCTGAATTGAGGTTTAAGCTGACCTCCTCGCCTTCACAGAAGTTGATTTCCTGATTAGATGGTCTGGGATTCCGCTGAACCACTATAAGTTGCTGTGAAGTGCTGTCAGCGCAACCTGTACCACTACTCGCTACCAACTTGATATCGTAGATTCCGGGTACGGAATAGCTAACCAATGAGCTTTGCTGCGTGCTGAATACACCATTACCAAAGTCCCATGACCAATGCTGGGCATTATTGCTGGCATCTGTGATTTGTATGCTTCTGCTTTGTTCGTCAATGATAAGGCTGTCGTTGGGCAACTCAAAATGAGCGATCGTTGGAGTTACCTCTATCGTAACCCGACGCGTATCTCCTGGATAGTCTTTGTCTGTATTGACGACATAATAGGTGATGCTGCTTGCTACATTGTCGAGTGCAATATCATTTCCGGAGAATGCTAGCTGGCTAAGGTTGACATCCGTGTAGAAGTCAAACTCATCGCCATCCTCCAGGCTCAGGGTAAGGTCGCCACCTGCACAGACCTGGTAGGAGGCGAGCTGACGAGGGGCATTGACGAACTGAAGATATCTGGTCTTGGCAGTCTGCGCATTAGCCTGTAATTCCGATAGGGTAGCCCCAAAAACATAAGCAAACGCAGACTTCATTGGCACTTTGGACGCAAGTGCACTGTATCTGGTGGACAGCACCTGAGCCACGTAGTTACCAGAGGATACAGATCCCGCTACTGTTTTGTTGAAGGCTGAAGAAACGAGCGCATACTTCAGAGAGTCGGATACGGCCTCATCTATTTCAGCAGTATTGTCATTGTAGTCTCCCAAGTCAACCCCACGAAAGCCTGCAACAGTACCCGATAATTGTGTGATACCGACATAATGCTCTTGATTGATATCATAGGTGTACCCAAGGTTGTTGGAGCCATCATATCCCGTTTTGTTCTCTATCGCAAAACCAAGATTGAGATCTGCCATGGCGCCTAAGTACACATTGGCTAATGTACTGTCAGCGGTATTGATCAGTCGGTATTCCATGACCAAAGCATCGAGATCCTCCCAACCCAGTATTTTCTGTTCCACCACCAAATCAAACTGACCACCGGAGACTCTAAAGCTGCCCTCGGCATAGTCGTCTGCGGAGGAATTGAAAAGGTATTGGAGGCCGTCTTCAGGAGTGAAGTCACTGTCTCTGGTATCACTTTGGAAGTTGTTGACAGCATTGTCAGCGACATGCGCCGTATCAGTCGCGATGATCAATCCAAGCTGATTTGATACCAATAGGTCGTTGTAGCGGAGGCCCTTACCGTTCTTAAAGACATCTTCCTCATAGCCCAGATTTCCATTGTCGCAGGCCGTCACTGTAGCTGCTCCGCCTCGTATTTCCAAGTAGGTGGGGTTGGCGGTGAAGACGATGAACTGCCTGTCGGTGAATCCATTGCCTTCGAAATCAAGCCGGAGCACTATCCGCTCATTCTTTGGGGTATCCTTAGACAGGTAGACCATAATGCTGCCTACCGGAAAGTCCACGGATTGGGCGGTAGCCAATTGACCAATGAACACATTCTCTGACAATATGCTGGCATAAGGGGATTCACTCGTGACCGACATGCTCACATTGGTGGCCAGGTTGATGTAGTTGTGAAGTGTACCTCCGATGCTGATAGTGTCATCTGCAAATAAATTATCGCCAAAAAGCCCGGAGACTGAAATGTCCTCCATTTGCAAGGCAATGGTGCCTGACTGTGTGAGAGCTGCATGAATATTTAACCGTCCATTGCCCAGCATACCCAAATAGTCGGAGTTGCTATTGACACCATAGATATTATCGGCAGTTACTCTTATTTGCTCTGCTACCTGCCTAGCAGTGTATTCTGGAAAAATCTGCCGTACTAAAGCGGCTGCACCAGCTACCTGAGGCGAGGCAAAACTTGACCCTGGAGCAGATAGATAGCTGCCGTTGCTGTTAGTAGAGTAGATGCCGGTCCCGGGAGCGAGCAAGTCGATGTACTGGCTATAGGTGGCATACCCGGCTTTATTGTCGTTGGCATCACTCGATCCTACCGAAATGACATTGTCATAGGAAGCGGGATAGAAGTCCAGGTTTTCATTGGTATTACCTGCAGCTGCTACAATGACCACATCTTTTTCGAGTGCTGCATAGTTGATAATGTCCTGATTGAACTGTGAATAGGAATTGGGTGATCCCCAGGAAAGGTTCATGACTTTGACACCACGGTCAGCCGCGTAAATGACGCCACCGTAGCTGTTGAAGCTCCTGTTGTCTTCCGAGTCAAAGATCTTTACCGGTAGGAAGGGACTATCAAAGGCAACTCCGGCTATACCAATTTCATTGTTGGCCACTCCGCTGTGAATGCCCGCTACCTGCGTGCCATGCCTGCTTTTGTCTCCGGTAGGGTCATTATCATTGTTGGCGATATCCCAACCACTATAGTCGTCGATATAGCCATTGTTGTCATCATCGATACCGTTGACGGGATCGTCTTGATTGAAAAAGATATTGTCAGCCAGATCGGAGTGATCCAGTTTCACACCTGTATCCACATTGCCAATGACTATATCACTGCTGCCCGTCGCTATATCCCATGCCTCATATGCCTTGATCAACTCAAGATAATATTGTGCGGCATCAGGCTGAGCTGCCGGATCGTTGGGGATGTCGAGCAACTCCACCGCATATAATGGTTCGGCATAGATCACATTGTCAAAGCCTGACAACTCGCGAGCAATTCCCAGAACAGTAGTGCGGTCATCCAGATCCAGGATATGAATACCCTCTAGATATTGGCTTTTCTGCACCCTGGCATTTCCCGGTAGGGTGCGCTCTAGTGGTACGACATCCAGTATGGCTTTATGTTGAGATAGTTGGTCGAGGGAGATGCTATTGGGGCTCAAACGGCTGTTTTCAGCAGAGCTGGCCAACTTAATAACGACTTTAGATGGGTGATATACCGGACGAGTTTGTTGCGCTAGCGCGAATGTGCTGATCGCCAGAAGCAGCCAAAGTAGGAGACAATATTTGTAGAGGCGATCGGCCAAAGCATTGGATTAGGTGACTTTCATGCCGCGGATCATCTTTCGAAAGATGCCTGGGAAATAGCGGCTCATCAACCAACCGAGAGATTCCCTGAAACCCGCAATGATGATCTCATCTTGATTGGTTTGGATGGCCTTGACAATCTGCTCCGCGCATGAGGCTGCCGGGATGCCTTTGGCCTGGCCTTCTCCTTTTTGCTGTAGCTCTTCCCCGGTCGGCTTCAATGCATGATAGGCGATATTGGTCTGGATGAAGCCCGGCGCTACTATCGTAACGTTGATATTGTGTTTGTGTACTTCTGACCGCATAGCGTTGTAGAAGCCATGAAGGGCATGCTTAGAAGCACAGTAGGCTGAGCGCAATTGTGTGCTATACTTGCCCATGACGCTGGTAACAATCACATGGTGACCGGACTTCCGCGTGATCATACCAGGAAGGACATATTTGGACAGAGCGATGGAGCCGAAATAGTTGACCTCCATCACACGTCGATCTACTTCCATCTGCGTCTCATGAGCGGTACCGCGCTGACTGATTCCTCCATTGTTGATGAGCACGTCGATCTGGCCAAAGATGGCCTCAGCATCCTTAGCTTTTTGTGCTAACGAGTCTGCATCTGACAAGTCGACGGTCAGTATAGCGATCTTGTCATGATTCCCCTGACACTCTTTCCTCACGCGCTCCAGTTCAGATTCCCGTCGCGCGGAGAGTATCAGCTTGCAGTTGATTGTACTCAATTGCTTGGCCACTGCCTCACCAATGCCCGAGGAAGCACCGGTAATCCAAACTACCTTGTTTTCGAGGTTTTTCATGCTATTTTTTCTTTTCGTAAACTACGAAATCAAATGCAAATTCGTGCCTTTCATCGGCTTCATGATGCTTTCTGCTAACTTCTTCCCAAGCTGTTTTGTCCCATTCGGGAAAGTAAGTATCACCATCTACACTGGCAGCTATCTCAGTGAGATACAAGCGGTGAGCCAGGGGTAAACCTAGGCGGTAGATCTCACCTCCACCGATGATGAATGCTTCTCCTTCATTGGCATCTCGAGCTATTTGAAGTGCATTTTCAAGACTATCGGTAACAATACCACCTTCAGCCTGGTACTGATCATTCCTGGTGATGATGACATTTGGTCGATTGGGTAAAGGACGCCACTTGAGCGGTATGGATTCCCAGTTTTTGCGGCCCAGGAGTACATGATGGCCGGCAGTGGTCTGCTTGAAATACTTCATGTCATCAGGCAGGTGCCAGGCCAGGTCATTGTCTTTGCCGATGACCCCATTGGCACTCACTGCTGCTATCATCGATATCTTCATAGCGCGTTTCCTCTCAAGTAGTCCTGTGTATTCATTCGTTTCTTGCCTTCTGCCTGGAGTTCCATCACTTTTAGGACACCTTCGGCAGTGTTCACCAATATGGTACCGTCCCTGGCAACCAGTTTTCCGGTAGGAAGCTGAGATACCTCATCAGTGACAGCCACTTCAAAAATCTTAAACTTCTTTCCGTCGTGGATGGTCCACGCGCCCGGGTAAGGAGAAAGTCCTCTCACAAAATTGCGGATCTGATCAGCAGACTGACCCCAGTTGATCTCACAAGTCTCCGGGAACAGTTTTGGTGCAGCTCGCAGTGGCTGATCGCTGACTTGCGGTAGCTGAGGGTAGTCTCCTGTCTGTACCGCCTCGACGGTCTTAAGTACTAATTTGGCACCCTTGTGCATGAGCCGTTCGTAGAGGGTTCCGACATTGTCATCTTCTCGAATGGTCTCTTTCTCCTGGAAAATGATATTGCCCGTGTCGATTTCATGTTTCAGAAAAAAGGTTGTTGCGCCGGTCTCTTTCTCGCCATTGATGATGGCCCAGTTGATGGGTGCCGCTCCACGATATTGCGGTAGCAAACTAGCGTGAAGATTGAAGGTACCC
Organism: Cyclobacteriaceae bacterium; assembly: GCA_965229505.1. GTDB lineage: Bacteria > Bacteroidota > Bacteroidia > Cytophagales > Cyclobacteriaceae > UBA6059. The sequence continues at coordinate 153,726 of OZ245881.1, read as the reverse complement.
AGCCTCGGCATATCCCAAACAGCCTCTGGCAGCATTCGGAATGCAACCACCGCCTGGAGATCGGCTTCATACGATGCGAGTCGTGCCTGAAATTCAGGCGATTTGAGGTTGGTAGGCTGTAGCACCGGCAGCTCATGGGCTACCGCAAAATCCTTCACCGGAGAAGTGCCGAGCTTCTTGCCCCGGCCCTTGGGCTTATCAGGAGCAGTGATGACCGCCACGACATTGACGCCATTACTTACCAGAATCTCAAGACTAGGTACCGCAAACTCTGGCGTACCCATAAATATTATCTTCAGCGGATCGTTCATTCGAAATCTTTATACAGCAAGTATTTGGAGCGTGTTTGCTTGAATTTTTCTATTCCAGGTTGCCAGGAAGCAATAATCTCTTCCTCTGTCTTGCCTGATTCTATTTGCTTTTGTAATTCTTCGGTTCCTGCCAGCAATGTGAAAAAATCTGTGAAGAAAGGCGTTTCTGGATTTGAGAGCACCTCGTAGAAATGGATAAGGTACTCTAGCGTAAATGCTGGGTTGACATTGGTCAGGTCTAATCCATAGCAGGTACTGTCTTGTAGTACAGGGTACTTTGCGCCATAACCACTAACAGGTCGGAACGAAAAGGTGGTATCCGTGTAATCTGGGTGTCCGATAATCTGGAATTGTTTCGTCGTACCCCGCCCAACGCTCACCGGAGTACCTTCAAAAAAGCAGAGTGATGGGTAGAGTGCAATGGCTTGATCATTGGGTAAGTTAGGGGATGGGGGAATTGGCAAGGAGTAGGGGGTTTTGTGATCCCAGCCTTCCATGCTGATGACATTCAAATCGCATTTTACATTGTTCGAAAGCCAACCTTCACCATTAATCATCAATGCATACTCCCCAATGCTCATGCCGTGCACTACGGGTATATTGTGCATCCCTATGAAAGACTTATGCTCATCTTCCATGATTGGACCGGTGATATAGTGCCCGTTTGGGTTAGGGCGGTCCATGATGATGAGTTTAATGTTATTGTCGGCACAGGCTTCCATGACATAGTGCATCGTGCTGATGTAGGTATAAAACCTGGCACCCACATCCTGAATGTCAAAAATCATCACATCAATATCAGCCAAAGCATCTTTACTGGGTTTCTTATTTTTTCCGTAGAGGCTAACAATGGGAAGTCCGGTGACCTCATCTTTGGCATCATTGATTAACACTCCTCTGTCTGTGGTTCCTCTGAAACCATGCTCAGGAGCAAAGATTTTCTTGACATCTACAGACTGCTTTAGAAGGTAGTCCAACGTAGACTGACCATCCACCATGGAGGTTTGGTTAATAACCACGCCGACTGCTTTATCCCGAAGCAAACTGGCGTATTCATCAAAGCGAGCCGCTCCTACGATCAATTCCATGGGTTGATTGACAACAGGCTGCTGTGCACATCCCTGAGTGGTGACCAAAACAGAAAGGAAGAATATTAGATGGAAGTATCTCATTGTTAAGGGTAAAATTAACAGACGCATGTGAACGAACCGTATGGTAGTTATTAATTTGCACATAAATAATCGCTGATTGAACCTACCATTTTTTATATCCAAGAGAATTAATGCTGAAGGCCAGGGTAGTTTTTCGTCTACCATTAGTCGTATTGCCATCGCCAGTGTAGCGATAGGCCTAACCGCGGTATTAGTCTCTTTTATGATATTGGAGGGGTTTCAGCGCACTATTCAGGACAAGATTTTCAGCTTTGCTGGCCATCTCCAGGTGACTAAGTATACGCTTCCCTCCTCAGTGGAGGATGAGCCTATCAGCACCAAAAGTAATTTCTACCAGAATTATCAAACGCTTGATTTTATCGAGCATGTGCAATCCTATGCCTACAAGGCGGGTCTCCTTAAGACACCCGATGAGGTGCAAGGTATCGTGATCAAAGGTGTCGGGAGAGATTTTGATCTAGAACGCTTTGCGAGCAATATGGTCGAGGGGCGATTTATTCAGCTTCCTGATAGTGGCTATTCTCAGGAAGTGGTGATCAGTTCGGCCATGTCCAATCTGCTTGAATTGAGAGTGGGTGATAAGTCGCTGGTCTACTTCGTGCAGAATCCACCGAGGTATCGCCCTGTCGAAGTGGTGGGCATCTATAAAACTGATCTGGAGGATTTTGACCAGAAATTCCTGATAGGAGATATTGGGCTCATCCAGCGGATCAACAATTGGCCCGACACACTTGTGGGTGGCTTTGAAATTTTCGTCACGCCAGGAACAAATCATGCAGTTGCTGAAGATGTGCTTTTTGATTTTATCGACTATGACTTGTATGTCGACAAGGTGAGCGATAAGTATTTGCAGATCTTTGATTGGCTGAGCCTGCTGGATAGAAACCTTGTGGTCTTCCTATGGCTCATCCTGTTCGTAGCAGCCTTCAATATGGTGAGCATCCTCTTGATACTCATCATGGAGCGAACCCAGATGATCGGCATGCTCAAAGCACTTGGAGCACCACATGCCTTGATTCAAAAAATCTTTGTCTACAATGGTACCCTGCTCATCCTCAAGGGGATGGTCATTGGCAACCTTGCAGCATTGACCATTGGCTTACTACAGGATTATTTTCAGATTATTCCACTAGATCCTGTGAACTATTACATGTCCTATGTGCCGATTGAGTGGAATTTTGGAATTTTTGTTGCCCTGAATATCGCGACCTTCCTGGTAGTGAACCTGACACTCATCCTGCCAACCTTTATCATCTCAAGGCTTAACACGATTAATGCGATTCGATTCAGCTAGTCGCCGGTGGATACTTTTGGAACAGGCTTCTAATCTTCATCTGGATCACGCCCAGGATAGCCTCTTTGAATATCCCCGTGGACATTTTAGATGTGCCCTTCGTCCTATCGGTAAATATGATCGGTACCTCCTTGATTTTAAATCCATACTTCCATGCCGTGAACTTCATCTCGATCTGGAAGGCATAGCCGACAAAGCGAATCGTATTCGGGTCGATAGTTTTTAGCACTTTGCTGGTGTAGCATTTGAATCCAGCTGTGCTGTCAGATATGGGGAGGCCGGTGATGAGCTTGACATAGATACTGGCGAAGTAGGACATCAACACGCGACCCATGGGCCAATTAACGACATTGATGCCTGATACATATCGAGACCCAATCGCCATATCAAAGCCATCTTCTGCGCATGCAGCATGCAGTTTGATCAAGTCCTCAGGGTTGTGCGAAAAGTCCGCGTCCATCTCAAAGATGTACTCGTACCCATTGTCAAGTGCGTATTTGAATCCGGTGATATAGGCTGTCCCCAGTCCTAGCTTGCCTTGGCGCTCGATGAGCTGGAGCCGATCGTTGTACTTCTCTTGTAGCTTTTTGACGGCCGCACCAGTCCCGTCAGGAGAGCCATCATCGACGATCAACAAGCTAAACTCACCGGGTAACTCCATGACTGTCGCAATGATCTCATTGATATTCTCAATCTCATTGAATGTAGGAATAATGACCAGTTTGTCTTTTGGCACAGCTCGTTGTTTTGACCTTGATTGTGTAAAATAAGATATGTTTGAAGCCTTTAGAATAAAAAGGAAAAAATTTCGACATGAAGGCAGTTTTTTTGGATAGAGACGGGGTAATCAACCGAGAACGGGGAGAATATACTTACCTCACTAAGGACTTTGAGTTGATTGAGGGAGTAGTTGAGTCTATTGCTAAGATCAAGGGGTATGGTTATAAGGTCATCGTTATCACCAATCAGGCTGGTATTGCCAAGGGAATTTACTCAGAAGAGCAGATGAAGGCTTGCCATGACAAGATGCAGGAAGCTTGCTCGCATCAGATAGACGCTATTTATTTTGCACCCTTGCATCCATCGGTTTCCGAGTCCCTCGCACGTAAGCCAGGCAGCTTGATGTTTGAACGGGCTATCGCCAAATTTGACATTGATGTCGCCCAGTCCTGGATGGTAGGGGATAAAATGAGAGATCTGATACCCGCTAAAGCCTTGGGTATGAGCACCATTCTGGTAAGTGAGGAAGGAAAAGGGGCTGATGCTGATCACCAGCGCAGATCACTTTTCCACAGCCTGGATCTTATCCGTTAGGGCCAGCCCCGTTAGAGTACCCCAGAATTTTCATCATCGCTTCGCTATCCTGTTCGGGAGCGAATAATGTGTCGACAAGCTTCCCGTTTTTATCTTTGTAGACGATCACATGCTTAGGTGCCGGGATCAAACAATGCTGAATACCGCCATATCCACCAAGGGATTCCTGGTAAGCGCCCGTGTGGAAAAATCCAAAATATAGCGTCTCGGGCTCCTCTATTACCGGTAGGAACACCTCGAAAAGGTGAGCTTCTGAGTTGTAGTAGTCCTGACTATCGCAGGTAAGCCCTCCGATATTCACTTTGTGATACATATTGTCCCAATGATTCACAGGAAGTAGGATGTATTTCTCATTGAGGCCCCAGACATCAGGCATGTGCGTAATGAAAGATCCGTCCATCATGTACCAAAGCTCCTTGTCATTCTGCAGCTTTTGATCGAGTACTGAATAGATTGTAGCGCCGCTTTCACCTACCGTAAAACTTCCAAACTCGGTAAAGATATTGGGTACCGGTACATGGTTTTTATTGCAAATCCATTTGATGTTCTCGACGATCTGCTCCGCCATGTAGGGATAGTCATACTCAAAATGGAGTGAGTTTTTGATGGGGAAACCACCTCCAATATCTACCGTGTCGAGCTCCGGACAGATCTTCTTCAGCTCGCAGTACTTATAAATAAACCTGCTGAGTTCACTCCAGTAGTAAGCCGAGTCCTTGATGCCTGTATTAATGAAGAAATGAAGCATCTTCAATTTAGCATTGGTGCCCTCTATTTTTTCTTTGTAGTAAGGAATGATGTCGTTGTATCGAATGCCAAGTCGGGAGGTATAAAAAGCAAAGTTTGGTTCTTCATCGGCAGCTACCCGGATGCCCACTTTGTGAGGTATGTTTACATTCTCAGCATAGTGATCAAGTTCGTGGAGATTGTCGAGTACCGGGATGCAATTTTCAAATCCATCATTGATGAGATTCGCTATGTTCTCCTTGTACAAAGGGCGCTTGTAGCCATTGCAGATCACATAGGTCTTTTTAGTGATCTTATTGTCCTTGTACAAGTTGCGCACGATCGGAATATCAAATGCGGAAGAAGTCTCGATGTGTATGTCGTTCTTCAGTGCCTCGTCCAATACGAACTTGAAATGAGAAGACTTTGTACAATAGCAGTAGGTATAACTGCCTTCATATTTATGTTTCTTGATGGCATCACCAAAGATTTTCTTAGCATACTGGATATGCTCACTGATCTTGGGTAGATAGCTCAGTTTGAAGGGCGTACCATATTTCTTAATGAGTCCCATCAAATCCACATTGTGGAAGCTGAGGGTATTTTTCTTAACCTTAAACTCCTTTGTGGGAAACTCGAAGGTTTGTTCAACTAGGTCAGTATAACTTTTCATTCAAAAACTGGTGTTCGATGGATAGATGACTAGGTGCTATGACCAATGCGGCGCATGGCTGGCAAATATATAAGCTTTTGAAAATAGCCCGCTTAATTTGAGCATTACATCTACGTGTCTTAAAAATGATTTAAACATCTCCTGAGATTTGACATTTCACTAGCTTTGATCCTTGAAGTGTAGGATCAATTCTTAGCACTTTTATAGACAACTGAATTAACCCATTATGAGATCTATTAAATTGATTGAGGTCAAATCTGAGCTCGGTGCTGGGACACGTGGTGCCAGTTTGGGCATAGATGCGATGAAAATCGCAAGCATTGATCTTGAGTCCGACTATTTTGCAAGGTATGAAGCGGTGAGTGTCAAAACTGACAACAGCCCATTGTTCAACGGATTTATCTCACCCTCTGCCAAGTTCATTAATGCTATTCTCAGTGTAGAAAAGAGAGTATGCGAAGCTGTAGCGGGTACATTGGAAGAAAAATCGTTTCCGATTATACTGGCTGGCGATCACAGCACGGCCACTGGCTCTATTGCCGGTGTGAAGATGCATTTTGCTGATAAGCGCCTGGGCATTATCTGGATTGACGCACATGCTGACATGCACACCCCCTACACTACGCCCTCTGGCAATGTACATGGAATGCCATTGGCCATGGCCCTGGCTACCGACAATATTGAGAATCAGGTCAATCAACCACCACCGGAGGTAATCCACGTTTGGGATGAGATCAAAAAGATCGGCGTGGACGGCCCTAAGTTCGACCCGGCCGATGTAGTGTTTATAGCCGTTAGAGACACAGAGGAACCGGAGGAAGCCTTTATGAAGGCTCACGATATTAAAAACTTCAAGACAGAAGAAGTGAGAAAAGAAGGTCCTGAGGCTATCGCAGAAAAAGCGTTAGCACGTCTGGCTGATTGCGATGTGATTTATATTTCGTTTGATGTGGATAGTCTGGATAGTTCTATTTCTCTCGGTACAGGTACCCCAGTACCAAATGGATTGACTGTGGAGGAAGCTAAGACAATTAATGAGACACTTGTACAGGATGCGAGGGTCTGTGCGTGGGAGATCGTGGAGGTAAACCCAACGCTTGATTCTGAAAACAAAATGGCAGAAGTAGCTTTCGAAATTTTAGAGGCGACTACCAACGCTGCTATCAAAGCAAAATCGGAGTTGGTGAATGACTAATTGGTATTCCGATTTTAATTGAATCCCAAGGCGTGCTGCTATACCTTTGCATCCGATTTTGATAGAAAAAACATGGAGTCTGAGATAAAAGAAGGAATCAGTAAAGCCTTTAAAGAATTATTCAATCAGGAATTAGCAGTAGCTGATATTGCGCTCCAGCCAACTAAGAAGGAATTTGATGGGTCGCACACTTTTGTGACTTTCCCTTATGGTAGATTGACTGGCAAGAACCCTATGGAGACGGCCCAGCTCATCGGCGAGTTTCTTACTGCCAACACCGAGATTGTTTCAGGTTTCAATGTTGTTAATGGATTCCTCAATCTGACAGTCGCTGATCAAGCCTGGATTGGGTTGTTGAAAGCTATTCATGCTGATCCTGACTTTGGGCATGTTGCGCCTACCGGGAAAGAGGTCATGGTCGAGTATTCATCACCGAATACGAACAAGCCCCTTCACCTCGGACACTTAAGAAACAACTTCCTCGGATGGTCAGTAGCTACGATTCTGGAAGCCAATGGATATACTGCACACCGCGTACAGATTATCAATGATCGCGGTATCCATATCTGCAAAAGCATGCTGGCCTGGCTGAAGTTTGGTGATCAGGAGACTCCCGAAACTAATGGAGAAAAGGGAGACAAGCTCGTCGGACGATATTACGTCAGGTTTGATCAGGAATACAAAAAGCAAATTGCTGAGCTGACAGGGCAAGGCATGGATAAAGAGAAGGCCGAAAAAGAAGCGCCGATCCTAAAAGAAGCCCAGGACCTCTTGCTAAAGTGGGAGCAAAAAGACCCTGAAGTCTACGAACTCTGGCAAAATATGAATGCCTGGGTTTACAAAGGTTTTGAAGCAACCTACGAGCAGATGGGCGTTAACTTTGACAAGCTCTACTTCGAGTCTGATACCTTTTTGCTTGGAAAAGACGAAGTGTTGAAGGGACTGGAGGCTGGTATTTTCTTCCAAAAAGAGGATGGCTCGATTTGGGTGGATTTGTCCGACGAAGGACTGGATGAAAAGCTATTGCTCAGGGCTGATGGCACCTCCGTCTACATGACCCAGGACATTGGCACGGCGATCTTGCGTTTTAGGGACTTTCCTAAGATCGGGCAGCAGATTTATACAGTCGGCAATGAGCAGGAGTACCACTTCAAGGTGCTTTTCCTGATCCTCGCTAAGATCGGTTACGGCTGGGCTCGGGAGTGCTACCACCTGTCCTATGGTATGGTTGATCTTCCTACCGGAAAAATGAAATCCCGCGAGGGCACAGTAGTGGATGCAGACGACCTCATGAAGGAGATGATCAACACTGCCGCCGAGCACACCACCGAGCTAGGCAAAATCGAGGGCTTCACCACGGAGCAAGCTGACGAGCTTCACGAAATGATTGGCCTTGGGGCTTTGAAATACTTCCTCCTAAAAGTTGATCCCAAGAAAAGGATGATGTTTGACCCAGTAGAGTCTATTGAGTTTCATGGTACGACAGGCCCATTCATCCAATATACCCACGCACGTATTGCAGCCATATTGAGGCGAGCAAAGGAACTTGGGTTTGACTATAGCGATTTCGACCTCTCGACCGTAAATGAACTTCATCCGGTTGAGCAAGGCGTGATAAGCGTAGTAGCGGATTATCCCGGAAAGGTAAAGACCGCCGCGGCAGAGTATTCTCCGGCCGTCATCGCGCAGTATGTTTACGATCTAGCCAAGGAGTACAACAAGTTTTACCAGGAGATCAACATCTTCAAGGAGACTGACGAGATTAGAATCAAATCTCGATTGGTACTATCCTCAGTGGTCGCTCGAACAATAAAATCCGCAATGGGTTTATTGGGCATCAAGGTACCTCAACGCATGTAATATGAAGACCTTAGTTCTTATTATTCTGACAATGACAACTCAGCTAGGTATGGCACAGACCTCAATCTATGACTTTAAAATGACCACTATTGATGGTCAGACTTTTGACTTCTCACAGCTCAAGGGTAAACCTTTGTTGATTGTTAATGTAGCATCGGAGTGCGGCTATACACCACAGTACGAAGACTTACAGCAGTTGCATTCTGAATTTGGATCTAAGATCACAGTGCTCGGATTTCCGGCAAACAATTTTGGAGGGCAAGAGCCCGGAACCAATGACGACATAGCACTTTTCTGCAAGAAGAATTACGGGGTTGACTTCCAGATGTTTGAAAAGTCTGACGTTGTAGAAAGCAACGCTAATGATCTATACAAATGGCTGACAGAGAAGAGTGGATCTGCCCCTAGCTGGAACTTCTGCAAATACCTTGTGAGTGCTGACGGGCAGTCAGTGATCTTTTTACCTTCCAGCGTTAACCCGCTTGAGGAAGCAATCATAGGACAGTTCTAATCATGCCCTCGGCAAAGGTCAAAGCCTGGATTTCAGCTTTCCGATTGAGGACATTACCTCTGGCTTTAGCCAGTATTTTTTTAGGCAGTTTCATAGCTGCTGCTCAGGGTGCGTTTGACGGACTTGTTTTTTCGCTGTGTGTACTAACCACACTATTTCTCCAGATCCTCTCGAACCTTGCCAATGACTATGGCGATAGTATTCATGGCGCTGATGGCGACCATAGAGAGGGGCCTTCAAGAGCAGTGCAAGCTGGCCTGATCACATCACAGCAAATGAAAAGCGCTATGATGGTCTTTGGGGCGCTCTCATTCATCTCCGGCATTTCGCTTATTTATGCTGCTTTTCATCGTCAATGGTGGTTGGTTTTGATTTTTCTTGGATTAGGCCTTGGGGCTATCTATGCAGCCGTACGCTATACTTCTGGTAAGAACCCCTACGGATACAAGGGACTGGGGGATCTTTTTGTGCTACTGTTCTTTGGTTTAGTTGGAGTGGGGGGGTCTTATTTTTTATTCACACAGACATGGGATTGGTCAGTTCTGTTGCCAGCGACAGGTTGTGGACTCCTGGCCGTAGGTGTATTGAATGTAAATAACATTCGGGATATCCAGTCCGATGCGCTTTCTGGTAAGCGATCAATCCCTGTAAGAATCGGGCGAGAACGGGCGGTCTATTATCATTGGATTCTATTGTTGGGTGCACTGGCTTGTGCGGGTGCCTATACTATTGCCAATTATCAGGGGTACTGGCAGTGGCTATTTGTGGTAACGGTACCGTTGCTTTTGATAAACGGACGAGCTGTACAATCTAAAACCCAGGCGGCTGCATTAGACCCTTATTTGAAGCAATTAGCTATAACTACATTGCTGTTTGTAATTACATTTGGGTTAGGTCTTTTGCTCTCCAGATAGACTGAATCTTGATAATTATCATAAATTCAGTATTTCAATTAGTATATGTTTGAGCGATCAATACCACCAATTGGTTATATTCAAGCTTAATGATCAATAAACAATAAGAAGATGAAATCAATACTCGTTCCTACCGACTTTTCAGAACAGGCAGAGAATGCCTTGGACTTTGCTGCTCAGATTGCTGAGAAAAATGGGGCCAAAGTCATATTGCTGCATGTCCTTGAGCATCCCTCGGATAATGCCTTCAACACAATGGGAATTGCCACGAAAGACAATGACCCCATGGACAACATCTATATGATCAAGATGATGGAGGCTGCCAAGACTAAGATGGAGGAGATAGTCGCTGATGACGCATATGAGAAAATTAATCTTGAGTATAATATTATCATCGGGCGTCCATTCGAGCAGATTACTAAGACACTTGCGGATAATGATTGTGATTTGGTAGTGATGGGTACTACAGGATCCTCAGGGTTTGAGGAGATGTTGGTTGGATCCAATACCGAGAGAGTGGTCAGACGGGCGCATTGTCCGGTGATTTCCGTCAAAGACAAGGCAAATGTGTCAGCGATCAAGAATATTGCCTTCGCTTCTGATTTTGTGCAACCTTATGAAGGGCTGGTGGCCCGGTTGAAGGAACTTCAGCAGCTCTTTGATGCCAGACTTAGCCTTGTTCGCATCAATACGCCCAACAGCTTCACTACCACACGTCATGATATGTCGCTCATGAAGAAGTTTGCTGAAGGCCACAAACTCGAAAACTACACCATGGATATCTACAACGATACGTTAGAAGATGTAGGCATTATTTATTATGCTCAAGATGCTGGTGCAGCTATGATTGCCCTTGGTACACATAAGAAAAGAGGAATTGTCAATCTGCTGAGCGGAAGTATTGCCGAGGATGTAGTGAATCACTCTTCTCGACCTGTCTGGACCTATAAGTTAAAGTAGTACCCATACGATCAACTCACTCTAAGAACAAGTAGTCAGTCAGACCGATCCATTACAGGACAAATGGGTAATCTTTGATGACCTTCACATTGTTGTAGTGAACACTCATTGGGTTGAGTACAAGATTAAATGAGTTGGGGTCACATACTGATGGTACCTTTAAATAGAGAATATTTGGGTTGTGAAGGTATTGGTCACCAAAACGCTGAGAGATGGGTGATGGAGGGTCATCATTCCAATGCTCTGGCAGAGATTTGATGGATATGGAGCCTTGCTCCGGCAATTCTATTTCATAAACCCTGACACCTTCAGGTACGCTTTCGAGGTTAACATGACGGGCCAGTTCACTGCGTGCCAGGGCTAATGAGGAAGCTGTATAGACGGCATAGGTCCCCTTGGAATTCCACCGACCTCCTTTTTGGAATGCGCCTACACCATCAATAGGGTTGTGATTCGGTGGATAGGTATTGCAAATACGATAAACGATCACGCGAATATCCCGTGCTTGATCCGTCCCAGCTCATCTGATATCATCGTGATCCCTCTGTGGGTATCCAGCCATTCTTTGGGTCGGGTACCACCCAATGCCGGTATTTCGGAGTTCAGCCATTTTAAAAATTTTTCCCTCGATCCAAAAACGTCAATTCCTTCTTTATAAATCTCAGCCAGTTGGAGCAGACGATCAGATTGTAAGCCAATAAACCTTTTACCGGACTGAATGTGCCTGTCAAGGGTCTTCGTAGATATATCTACTAGTTTTGAAGTCTCCTGCTTGGTAAAATGGTAGGAGTCTATCAGGTCAACTACAAAACTCGGTGTTAGACCATGACGAGAAAGGTGAATCCTTTTTGAGGGTGTATCATAAGCTACTAAGGCCTCAGCCACGGTCATTGGATCGTGCTTGGGTAGCCCATAAGTATTTGCTTTATTTTTATAGTAAGACATTTGTCTAAAAATTTTAGACAAATATACTAATTCTTCATTGGTTTTGAAAGCAGTAGGTTTTTATTTCATCAACTCAGCAGGCACTTTTTGATTGTTTCCCGTGGAGGTATTTTAGTTATGCAGCATCTTTGTTGGTATGGCACGTAGGAACGAACATAAAGGACGAAAAGGAGTTGTATATTCAACTAATCCGGATTTCGGGTACGAAGGAGATGAGCAGGATCAAGAGGAAACATTACCGAATCAGCAGCAAAACCTGAAGGTAATGATTGACAGAAAGCTTAGAGCTGGAAAACAGGTGACGCTCGTCACTGGTTTCGTTGGTGCTGATGAGGATCTTCAAGCACTGGGCAAAATGCTAAAGTCGAAATGCGGAGTAGGAGGGTCGGTGAAAGAAGGGGAAGTACTAATTCAAGGAGATGTTAAAGAAAAAGTATTTCAGATTCTTCAAAAAGAGGGCTTTGGAGTCAAAAAATCAGGAGGATAAATTCCTGAAGTCTTTCGTTTATATACCTTTGTGAGACATTAGAAAAGAATGAAAACGCATCTACATCAGTATTCCCATCATCATCGCTCTCATTGAGCCGTCGTTTTTCTATTTCTAATTATCTACTCACATTTCACAACTTTAAATTTTCATGGATCAAAAGATCAGAATAGCTGTCCAGAAGTCTGGTAGGCTAAGCGATGAGTCACTAAGGCTTTTCAAAGAGAGCGGTATCAAGTTCAACAATGGCATGAAGAAGCTCATGGCAACTTCTCATAATTTCCCTGTTGAATTTCTATTTCTTAGGGATGATGATATTCCCGGATATGTAGAAGATGGCGTGGCTGACCTTGGGATTGTAGGTCAAAATGAGGTTGCCGAAAAAGATAAGGACGTCAAGGAGATCAAGGCACTTGGCTTCTCGAAATGTCGACTTTCGCTGGCTGTGCCAAAATCAACCATATATAATGGCATCAGTGATCTGAATGGAAAGGGGATCGCCACTTCTTATCCCAAAATCCTGAAGAAATATCTGGATAGCAAGGGTATCACAGCAGAGATTCACGAGATCAGTGGATCAGTTGAGATCGCCCCCGGTATCGGGCTTGCTGATGCAATTTGTGATATAGTAAGCTCAGGCAGTACGTTATTCAGCAATGGCCTCAAGGAGGTAGAGGAGATATTCCAGTCGGAGGCGGTATTGATAGGTCAAAAAACATTGTCTGATGAGAAGCAGGCTATTCTCGACAGATTGCTGTTTAGATTTGATGCGGTACGAAAAGGGAAGGAGAACAAATACGTGCTCTTGAATGCACCCAATGATAAAATTGATAAAATTATTGGTCTCATACCTGGAATGAAAAGTCCAACCGTCTTGCCATTGGCGAAGGAAGGTTGGAGTAGTATCCACTCGGTAATCAATGAAGATATGTTTTGGGAAGTAATTGAGCAGTTGAAAGATGAAGGAGCTCAGGGTATATTGGTAGTACCAATAGAGAAAATGGTGATATAATGAAGCTCGTAGAATATCCATCTCGTGACCAATGGTCGACGTTGCTCCAGCGTCCCTCACACGATCAGACTAAGATTGAGAAGATCGTTAGACCAATACTCGATAAAGTACAAAGAGGAGGGGATAAGGCGCTCATGAAGTTCGCTTTGGAGTATGATCATGTGACACTTGATGAACTACTGGTCAGCCCGGAAGAATTGGTGCAATCACATGATGTCGTGCCTGAGGAATTGAAAGAAGCTATCAAAGCGGCTAAGGCGAATATCGAAAGGTTTCATGAAGCGCAATCGACTCCAGAGCTTGTCATGGAGACCATGCCCGGTGTACTTTGCAAGCGCAGAAGTGTACCGATTCAGCGAGTTGGCCTGTATGTCCCGGGTGGATCTGCACCGCTTTTTTCTACTGTGCTCATGCTTGGGATACCGGCAAGAATAGCAGGCTGTGAGGAGATTGTGATGGCCTCACCTACAGATGCCAAAGGGCAGGTCAACCCTGCCGTACTATATACTGCTGATCTGCTGGGCATCAAGAAAATACTCAAGCTGGGGGGAGCTCAAGCCATTGCCGCCATGGCTTACGGTACGGAATCCGTTCCCAAGGTTGATAAGATTTTCGGTCCGGGTAATCAATATGTAACAGTTGCCAAGCAGTTGGTCAGCCGTGATACCGTGGCGATTGACATGCCCGCGGGCCCGTCAGAAGTCGCCGTGTTTGTCGATAAGCATGCCAATCCCGCGTTCGCTGCGTCTGATTTACTCTCTCAGGCTGAGCATGGTTATGACAGCCAGGTCGTACTTGTTTCAAGCAGTAGGAAGATGGCAGCTGCTGTGATTGAGCAGGTTGATTTGCAGCTCGAGACGCTACCGCGAAAAGAGATCGCGACAGTGGCGCTGGAGAACAGCATTGCGATCGTCACTCAAAACAAAGCTGATGCTGTCGATCTCCTCAATCAATATGCCGCTGAGCACCTTATCCTTCAGGTAAGCAATGCAGATGAGATCGCTGATAAAATCATCAATGCTGGATCTATCTTCATAGGCCCTTATAGCCCCGAATCTGTAGGCGACTATGCATCCGGTACGAACCACACGCTCCCAACGAGCGGCTGGGCCAGATCCACTGCCGGGGTGTCGCTGGACAGCTTTGTCAAGAAGATCACTTACCAGAAATTGAGCGCAGAGGGCCTTCAGGCCATCGGCGGCATAGTAGAGACCATGGCTACTCACGAGCAGCTCGATGCGCATCGCAATGCGGTAACCATTCGATTGGACGCTATCCGATCAGGTGATGTTTGATCCAAAATCTTTGCTTCGACCGCACCTGCGAAATTTGGTGCCCTACTCTTCGGCCCGTGATGAATATTCCGGTAGGGAAGGAGTATTTCTTGACGCCAACGAAAATAGCCTGGGCTCTGCCATTGACACTGCCTACCAGCGCTACCCTGATCCGTACCAAAGGGACTTAAAAGCTAAAGTAGCTAAGATCAAAGGAGTTGAAGTTGACCATATCTTCCTGGGCAATGGCAGTGATGAACCTATCGACTTGCTTTATCGGGCATTTTGCGAGCCAGACCAGGACAATGTGATCATCACACCGCCCACGTACGGCATGTATGAGGTGAGTGCTGCTATCCACAATGTCGAGGTACTGAAAGTGAACCTGACGGTCGATTTTCACTTAAAGGCAGATGAAATCCTGGCTACTGCCAATTTACGGACTAAAATCATTTGGCTGTGTAGTCCCAACAATCCTACCGGAAATCTGATCGATAAAGGTGATATTGAAAAGATCATCAAGTCGTTTGATGGTATCGTGGTAGTAGATGAGGCCTACATTGATTTCGCAGATCAACCTTCTATGATAGGAGTGCTTGATCGGTACCCCAACCTTGTCGTACTGCACACCTTCTCCAAAGCCTGGGGGATGGCGGGATTGAGGCTGGGAGCGGCTTTTGCCAGCAGGGAGATTGTAGCCATTCTCAATTTGATTAAAGCACCTTACAACCTCTCGCAAGCCACACAGCTGATTGCCCTTGAAGCGATGAACAATGAGTCACAGGTGAAGCAAATGGTCGCAGTAATCATCCGGCTTAGGCGAGGACTGGCCGAACAATTATCCAGCTTAAGTCAGGTCGAGCATATACATCCTTCTGATGCCAATTTTTTATTAGTCAGATTTAGGGAGGCTCAGAAGGTGTTTGACTATTTGATAGCCCAAAAAATCATCATTCGTAACCGCAGAAAAGTTGTGCTATGCGATGAGGGTTTAAGGATCACGGTCGGAACAAGAGAAGAGAATCTTAGATTGATTGACGCACTTAAGAATATGCCATCATGAAAAAAGTACTGTTTATAGATCGGGATGGGACGATCATCGTAGAGCCCCAGCCGAGTCAGCAAGTGGATGCATATGAGAAGCTTGCTTTTGTCCCCGGTGCGATTGTCAATCTATATAAGATTGCTTCAGAGCTGGATTATGAATTGGTGATGGTGACCAATCAGGATGGTCTGGGTACCAGTAGTTTCCCGGAGGAGACTTTTTGGCCAGTACACGAGCTCATGATGAATACGCTGGATGGAGAAGGAATCGTATTTTCTGAGGTTTTGATTGATCGCTCATTTCCAGCCGATAAATCGCCCAACCGGAAGCCACGTACCGGGCTACTAGGAAAGTACATGGAGCGGGATTATGATCTGAACAACAGCTATGTGATCGGTGATCGATGGACGGATCATCAGCTGGCGGAAAACCTTGGGTCAAAAAGCATTCTACTCGGAGATGGAAGTGTGGTACAGCAGGATATGAAAATGGAACCTACCCTAATTGCAGAAGATTGGGTGACCATTTATGACTTTCTTAAGCTGCCCCCGAGAAAGTCTGTAGTCACGCGTGAGACCAAAGAAACCCAAATCAAGATAGCGCTAAACCTTGATGGTAACGGCACTACTGATATCTCAACAGGATTGGGCTTCTTTGATCATATGCTGGACCAGGTAGGGAAACATTCGGGTGCTGATCTGACTGTTCATGTAACAGGGGACTTGCACATCGACGAGCATCATACCATTGAGGATACTGCTCTGGCGCTAGGTCAGGCTTATCATGAAGCGCTGGGAGACAAGAAGGGTGTGATGCGCTACGGTTTCCTGTTACCCATGGACGATGCATTAGCACAGGTCGCCATTGATTTTGGCGGTAGACCATGGATCGTATGGGAGGCAGAGTTCAAAAGGGAGAAGGTCGGTGATATGCCTACCGAGATGTTCTATCACTTCTTCAAGTCATTTTCGGATACGGCCAAGTGCAACCTCAATATCAAGGTCGAAGGCCAAAACGAGCATCACAAAATCGAGGGTATATTCAAAGCATTCGCCAAGGCCATTAAAATGGCTGTAAAGAGAAACCCAGCCGAACTGGGCTCCTTACCCTCGACCAAGGGAGTATTATAGTGAGTCGTCCTAGAATCTGAACAGACGTGCGGACTCTGCGAAGGGTATGCGCGAAAGCATGAGCACTACCGCAATCGTAAAGAAGATAGCCTGTGTTCGGAATTTCTTGATGTCACCCGCGGCTTTCTTAGCTTTGGTTCTGCCTACCTGGGCGATGATGATACCGAGTATCATAACGAAGATGTGCTCAACAGCCCAGTAGCGCACTGCACCATTTTTCATCGCCGCTCCAAAATCCTGAAAGGCTGCACTGGTGATTGGACTTAAGAATACATATAAGACCAATCCAATTAGCAGTTGTAAATGAAGCGTGCCGACAAAACCGGCAGCCATACCATTATCACCTTTGGAGTAAGTACCGTTACCAAACCAGCCGGCAAAGGATTTGAATATTACGATGACTGCCAGAAGAAGCGTAATCCATCTCAACCAGGAATGAGCAATCAGGAATATGTCGTACATAATTTTTTGAAGCTAAATTAATACAGGAAGAGAAGGTTAACCTCCAGTAGCTGGAAAAGTTTGTTGACACCTCTTAAAGAGAAGTGTTATTTGGTCAGTTGATCGAGTCGCTTTCTTAATTGCAGTGCTTCTAGATGTTCTTTTTCTGCCAGTTCTGCCAGATGCTCTGCTATTTGAGCCATCCTCTCGGCTTCTTTAGCGGCTATGTCGGCGCGCAGCTTCTTCTATGGCTCGAGCAGCAGCTTCTTGTGCAGATGCTGTCATTTGCTTAGCCAGTGCGGTAGCCTCTTTGGCCAAGATGCTTTGCTTTTCAGCTTCATTTGACTTGATACCAACGAAAATTCCTAACCCTATTATGAGAAGAATCAGGAAGGGGTAGGTGATTTTATAGATCATAGCCTTACTTCTTTATTTTCTTCAATTCTGCTTCCAGGCTGTCTGCACGCTGCTTCTGTTTGAAAGCCTCCAGTCTTTGCTCTTCGGCGATGCTCATTGCACTCACAGCTTCCCTTTGAGCTGCCTCAGCTGCTCTGTCTGCTATCTGTCTGTATTTCTCCGCTTCTTTTTTAGCAATCACTAGTTCCATTTGAGCTATTTCCTCTTCGCGCATTGCTCTTTCGGCAAGTGTCCGCTGTTTTTCAGCGGCCATTTTATATTCAGCGGCTACTTTTACATCCGCTATACTCAGCTTAGACTTTTCTTCATATATAGCGGCGATGCTTCTTTGTCTTTCCGCCTCCTTAGCAGCCATTTCTGCTCTGGCCGCTTCTTCTGTAGCTCGGGCAGCACTTAATTGAGCCTGTTCTTGTAATCGTTCAGCTTGTGCGGTGGACTCTCTCGCAAGGAGAATGGACTGTTCGGCTTCATATGCTTTGATGTAAGCAAACACTCCTAGTAGCAAAATGACAAGAATCAGGAGGGGGTAGGTGATTTTATGGATCATAACAATGTATTTTTGGCAAATCGAGTATATCGTAAGTTGCTCAGTCAAATGAACTTACGGAAATGTGTCGAAAAGTACAATTTAATATTAGAATAACTATGAAGCGACTACTTACCCTCCTGATCATTGCTAGTCTTGCAGCATGTGATTCATCCAAGCCTTCTGAAGGTCAAAATGCTACTGTTGAAGCTCCAGCTTTTAGCTTTTTTGGGGAGCAGATCAGCACTGACCTCACTTCTTCACTTGATGTATTGAAAGAGGAGATCATAGGCCAGGACTCTATCAAAATAGCCACAGCGGGTGTTGTGAGGGAAGTTTGCCAAGCCAAAGGCTGCTGGATGACGCTTGATATGAATGATGGTTCCACTATGCGCGTCACATTCAAGGACTATGGCTTCTTCGTGCCTAAGGATATTGCTGGTAAGGAAGTGATCATAGATGGCTATGCCTACAACGAAGAAACGAGCGTCGAGACATTGCGGCACTTTGCTGAGGATGCCGGTAAAAGTGCTGAGGAGATTATGGAAATCACTGCACCCAAGCAGGAGATTACCTATGTCGCCTCAGGGGTAGCCATCCCAAATTAGGGAATTGTGGACTTACGAAGTTTTCACAACTTAGTAAGTCTGTATCTTGAAAGCTGTCTAATCAGCTATAATAGCTCTTCTGCTTTTTCTTCATGAAGATCTGGCGGAAAGTGCTGCCTGTCAGTCCACTGAACGCCCCAACAAGACCTCCGATTACTCCGGTGGCCAGGATGAGGTAGGTCACCTCATCTACAGGAAACAACTCCACTATTTTTTCCGATAGGATACTACCGGTCTCTATGTCAGTCTTCCAGGCAAAGGCCATCCAGAGCAAACCCACGCCCAGGAAGCCGCTCACGAATACGTTGAAACCATGGCCGGGTAATAAAAATGAAATTAATGCTGCGGCAATGGCGATTCCCCACCAGGGTAAGAACATTCCTGATAAGTAGGTAAGTGCGGCGATAAGTATGATCCGAATAATGAATTTCATGGCTGACTAGTTTGGCTGGAGGGTAAGCGTATTGAGAATGCGTTCATTGTTGGTGGCAGGTGCGGACATGAACAGAAGCGGATAATACTCACCCTCTGCCCAATTTTCGATCATATGCCCGTACATGGGATGACCAGGATTACCCGTTTGGCTGCCAGGGTATACGCCCCAGGCATTAGGACCATTTGGGGTCATCTCCACTACCATACGCCATGAAGGACCGTGTCGCTCACTTGCGGCATTGACGATATTGCGGTAGCCACCAATTTTCACATTATCTACCGTAAATGGCTTGAGTCTGAGTAGATGTTGGATAGTAGTGTTCTTGTAACTAGACCACTGCGGGTTCATACCCATTTCACTTTTCCAGTTGTCCAGACTGTCAAGGGTCTGCTTGAAGGTACGTTGGTAGAGTGTACCAGCCGTCTCCACCACAGGGGTACTCTGATCGTCCATATACGCATGCTCAGGATGATTGCGCAGCATGTAATAGGTATTGTAAGTGCTTGGTCGATAGTGCGCAAAATCAAAGGCATCAAACTCATCCCAGACCGACTCATACAGTAGTGACCACCAGGTTTCGAAATAGGCCGGCGCTTGTCTGTCAGGCTCGGCGAAGTAGTCCCAATCCCTGAGCATGTCAAAAACCACTCGTTCGCGATTGGTAAAGCTCGCTGTATCAAGGCTATCCAACATCATCGGTAGGGCCTCTGATGCTTTGTAGTCGTAGTTGTCATTCTGCAGGGTCATCATATCCTCCGGGCGGATGTTGTGCATGACTTTTAGCCGATCGTTGATTCGCCGATTGCGATAGTACTCATAGCTATAGTCGTAGCTATAGTAGGGGTAGGTGGAGTCAGCCGGATGTTGATTGGCAGAGCTCACAAACCCCCGCTCAGGATTGAACTCATGCAGCGCCTGACGATGTGGAATGAAACCACTCCATTCGTGCTGTGAGTTGGTGCCATCAAGTAGAAACTTGCCCTGCTCTTGCCATTTGATAGGAAACTTGCCATTGATCCATAGTGCGATATCACCGTTTGCGCTGGCAAATGCGGCATTTTGTGGCGGACCTACGTAGTAATCAAATGCTTCTACATATTCATCGTAGTTCTTAGCCTTGTTGAGCAGATAGAAGGTGCGCTGCTCGTCTGAGGCATCATGAGCCGTCCATCGCATGGCAAAGTTGATTTGCTCACCATCGCCCATAAAGTTGCGATCATAGCTCACCGGACCGTAGTGCGTAAATATGATAGTGTCCATGACATCATCTCCATCTCGCACCTTAATCGTTTCTATCGACTGGTCAGCTTTTAGCCATTTATCGTCATATTTATACTCTTCCCTCTTCTCATCTCTAAACTGCACCTGGTACCAATCCACTACATCCCGCTTGGCATTGGTGAAACCCCAACTGATCGAGTCATTAAACCCTATGATCACAAATGGCGCTCCGGGTAGGGTAGCTCCGAATACATTGTAGGAGGGCGAATTGAGATGCGCGACATACCAGATCGATGGTAGATTGAGCCCCAGGTCAGGCTCATTGGCTAGGATGGGATTGCCTGAGTTGGTTTTGCTTCCGGCCACCACGAAGTTGTTACTGCCATTATCGGGGTTAGGATTGGTTAGGGTCTTGTGGATCCTGAGGTTGGGGTAGGCTGTATCCGGGGCGATTGCCGGTAGGGGGTCAAAGTCAAAAGGGGTGCCACTGCTAATGACCGGGTCTATGCCTGGGTGCCTATCGGGAAACAGCAAATCGAAAGTCTCCTGACCGAGCGCTCCTCTGAGGTTGGTGTTTTCCAAGTCCATTTCACCCCGAGAGAGATCGTTGGACATTTGCTTCAGCAGTAAGCAGGTCTTGTACACCGTCCAGGGTTCAGGGCTGTAGTCCAGTAGTTTGTATTCTATCGGCAGGTCTTCATAGCCAATTTGGTCGATGAAAGCGTTGATGCCATCGCTGTATGCCTTGACCAGGGTATGAACCTCTGTGTCTTTTTTGAGTTGCTCTTCCGAGAGCCTGGCCGCATGTGCCATCCCTTTTCTCCTCTGAGCCTTGTCAAAATCCACCGCCTGAGCACCGATCACTTCGGATATTCTTCCTTCAGTGGCAAGCAACTGAAACTCCATTTGCCAAAGTCTGTGATAGGCTGTGATATAGCCCTGGGCATAAAAAAGATCTTTGTCAGTCTGCGCGAAAATGTGCGGAACCATGATGTCATCAAACTGAATCGTGACAGGCTGGTCCAGCCCCTCCAAACTCAACTCATCGCCAATGTTTAGGCCTTCCTTTTCTCCATTTTGCCAAAACCCGGCAAAGGGATCCATGAACTTGCCCAATGGCGGTATTTGGTCTCTCTTGGTATTTAGAAAATATAGAAGGGTAATTGTTATGACAAGTGACAGGACGAACCGGAAAGTCTTCATTAGGCTGATTTTGAAGCGAATATAATGATTTGTAAGGAGATAGCTGAAGGTGAAATGATGCTTCAAAGCTCATTTATTGCTATTATTGTTTTGATGGTAGCGAAGGGGATTTATCAGTCATTTATCAAGCCCGTCGGAGATTTTATCCTCGCGGCTTCTCTTCTCTTGTTGCTGTTGCCTTTAATCATCATTATTTCGGTCACCAACTACCTACTCTACGGTCACATCATCTTCAGGCAAGTGCGACCAGGGTTGCACGGCAGACTATTCTCGATTTTGAAGTTTCAGACGATGAGACATGACCCTACCGGCAAGTTGTCGGATGAGGATCGACTTACTTCCTTTGGCGCATTCCTTCGGCGCTTCTCTCTGGATGAGCTACCGCAATTGGTCAATATCATCAGAGGAGAAATGAGTTTTATAGGACCAAGACCATATCTTGTCGAATATTTATCGCTTTATAGCGAACTACATTCCAAAAGACATTATGTTAAGCCCGGAATCACGGGTCTGGCGCAAGTCAACGGGAGAAATACCCTGGATTGGCAAAGCAGACTGGACTATGATATTGAGTACGTCAAAAATATAAGCCTGAGTATGGATGTTAAAGTGCTCTTGCGGACGTTTATACAGTTATTGAGATTAAAAGAGATAGATGAAGAAGGGCATATCGGCTCAGCAAAGTTCACAGGGTACTTCCACTAAGCAGCAAATCTATTTGACACCACCTCATATAGACGAGGAGGAGTATCAGATGATGGAGGAGGTGCTTCGGAGCAACTGGATAGCGCCTGTGGGGCCACATCTGGAGCTGTTTGAGGATATGCTGTCACTATACTACGAAGGAAGGAGAGTGATGCTGCTCAATTCGGGTACGGCCGCCATCCATCTTGCTTTGAAGACGGTTGGTGTCAAAGAAGACGACTATGTCCTGTGTAGCGACTTCACCTTTAGCGCTACCGCAAATCCCATCGTATATGAGCGCGCCATACCGGTATTTGTAGATGCAGAGACAGACAATTGGGGCATGGATCCTGTATTATTGGATCAGGCCATCAAGTCATTGGATAAGAAGCCGGCGGCCATAGTGGTGGTTCATGCCTATGGCATGCCAGCCAGGATGCAAGAGATCATGGAAGTGGCCGGGAGGTATGATATACCGGTCATCGAAGATGCTGCAGAATGTGTGGGAAGTATGATCGATGGAAAACCCTGCGGCCTGCATGGCGACTTTGGTGTCTTGTCCTTTAATGGCAATAAGATCGTGACTACTGGCGGTGGTGGTGCCTTGATCTTCAAAGACAAAACCAAATATGATGAAGTATATGCCATCGCATCTCAAGGCCATACCACCGGAGACTATCACTACTCCGTCCTGGGTTACAACTATCGCATGAGTAACGTAGCGGCTGGTTTGGGCATAGCGCAGTTTAGGAAACTTGAGACCAAGGTTGCCAAAAAGAGGTCGGTTTTCGACCGTTATGCAGAGACCTTAGGTCAGATGGATCGTATCCGAATGCAGGAAGGCACGGAAAACACCTATAGCAATAGATGGCTGTCCAATATCGTGATCAATCTGCCCATGGGAAAAATTAAGCGCCTGGTAGCTCAGCTACAGTCTAATCTCATCGAGGCGCGACCTATATGGAAGCCGCTCCATTTACAGTCCATCTATCCCAAGTCTTTGTACAAAGGTGCTGAGATAGGCCTGGACCTGCATGAGCATGGCATTAGTCTGCCCTCCGGTACTTCACTATCAGAGGAAGATCAGCAGCGAGTGATCAATGAGATTCAGCTATTTATCAAAGGCTGAAGGCTTCTTATAAAGCTTCTGTTTGGAGTATTTTGTCCCCTTGCTCTTGAAGAAATCTGGAGGGATGTAGGCTTCAAGTTTAATAGTGATCATATAATACTTGTCCTGGCTGAGCGCATCTCCGCGCTGCGCTCCGGGTACCATCCTATCGTAGAATTCCTGATTGATCACACCTACTTCATCCTTGCGGTTGGAAAGTGCCGCAGCTATTGGATCAGTATATGGGCCTCCGAAGGTTCCAGAAACATCATCGAGATAATCGGAGAAAACTATCCGGTAGCTGAACTCGGGGATCAGATTGATGAATTCATTTAGACTGAGCTTAGCACCTATCCCTAGCGGAACGATGAACGCTGAGCCGCCATAGGAGCGACCCTCGGTCTTGTAGTCCCTCAGAGCATAGGTAGTACCGTTCAGGTCAGTCTTAGGATTAAAGAAAGTTAAGCCGACTCCTAAACTGATATACGGGTCAATGGGCTTGCGCTTATAGTACATGCCTTGGTAGGTATTCAGGAAGTAGTACATTCCTGAGATGTCCAGCTCTATGTTGCTAGACCTGAAGTTGAGGTTGCGCTGGAGGCTAAACTCATCATCCTCAGCCCGGGTATCGCTACCTGAGATGTTGTACCAACGAGCTTCTATTCGCGCTGAAACTTTTTTTAGCAACCTGGCTTCTACACCCAAACTGGCAGAGGCCAATCCTTTCTGGAAAGCTCTACCATGAGAGAGGTCTCCAGCATAGCCCACTTTGCCCGTACCTACATTGACGGAAAAGTACCGATCATTGTACTGCCAGCCCATAAAGCTTTGAGCCTGACCAGGAGCCCAAAGCAATAGCAGGCAACAGGATATGAATAGGTATTTGATTGCGATGTGCATGTATTTGGCAAATTAATCAAAAAACGGCTTTGGATAGGAATTAGTCTATGATTCGATGGGTCTATTTGAAATCATCATTACTAGAACTGCCCAATGTCAAATAACCATTATATCAATTTAGACGGGTCACGATTATTCTGCCCCCGTTCCCGCCATGCTCTGCATGGTGGCGGCTATAGTAGAGATGCTCATGCTCAATTAGTAAATTAGGAGGATGAGCAGAAATTACAAATTCAGGAATCCTGAAGGTTGGTATTTTACCAGCTTTGCAACGGTTTTTTGGATCAGTGTCTTCACAAGGCGGATTTATAAGGACTGTATCGTCCAGCACCTAAAGTTTTGTATCGAAGAGAAAGGGATGGTACTAGGAGCATGGATAATAATGAGTAATCATGTTCATTTGATCTTTGCGGCCAGGAAGAACAATCCGCAGCGCTTGCTTCAGAGTTTTAAGAGTAGCACTGCCAAAGAGCTGACTGGGTTGATCAAGTCGAATCCGCAAGAAAGTAAGAAAGACAGATACATATGGTTGATGAAGTTAGCGGCCAAGCGAAATACTACTACAAACAATAAGCTTCAATTTTGGCAGCAACACAACAAGCCGATAGAGTTATGGAGTAATACGGCGATTCAAAAGAACCTTGACTATCTGCATAATAATCCAGTAGCTTCAGGAGAAGTATCTGAACCACAGCATTACCTCTACAGTTCAGCTATAGATTATGCTGGTGGTAAAGGCTTGTTAGACGTACATTTGATGTTATGAAGGTTAGGCTGAAGAGCCACCATGCAGAGCATGGCGGGAACGTAGGGGAAAATGGATTGAAGGTATATGGAATCAGTCGCAGAATTTTAGCTGGCCGCTCGTCCCAACTTAATCCCTAATGACAATTCTGGGTTTAATAACAAATGATGTTTGACTTCATCTATTTGAGCTTATACTCAATTATAAGCAAAGATTCGGTATTAGGTAGAAATCAGGTGGCAGCAACGTTGCATTCATCAATGTTTTCAATTATTTATCTGACTATTTTTATGATACTGACATTGTCAGTACTCAAGATAAGTGTAGAAGGTTCGTTCCTGGGAGTTCTTATAGTTTGCCTTTTTGGAGGCCATTTTATTTTTAATCGCTATTACTTTCTCAGAGAAGAGAAACAAAGAATATTGATGCAAAGATTTGATTCTACAAAAAAGTGGAAACTTAAGGTGGTAGGCATATTGTTTATAGTACTGTCATTTATTCTTTTCATGACCTCTGTAGTTGTTATTACTATTAATAGATAATAGCCTCGCTATGTTGAGTTTGTAACTCAGGAGTATTCCACTATCTCCACAGGTCTAGGCGTTTGTCTTTCACCGATTAGTTCTGCTAGAGTGTTTTGAGTTAAGCCGCTTTGATAAGATTATCGAGTGTGTAGAAGATATTGTCTTTATCCTCAGCGTCCAGCATCTGTATATCTTCCAGTCGTTGTAGGGTTTTTTTGTCCAGGACTTTGAGCTGGGCATCCCCGACAAGGTAATAGAGCCCCCGTTCCCGCCATGCTCTGCATGGTGGCGGCTATAGCAGAGATGCGCATGTTCAATGAGTATTTTAGGAGGATGAGTAGAAATTACAAATTCAGGAATCCTGGAGGTTGGTATTTTACCAGCTTTGCAACGGTTTTTTGGATCAGTGTCTTCACAAGGCGGATTTATAAGGACTGTATCGTCCAGCACCTAAAGTTTTGTATAGAAGAGAAAGGGATGACCCCCCGTTCCCGCCATGCTCTGCATGGTGGCGGCTATAGTAGAGATGCTCATGCTCAATTAGTATATTAGGAGGATCAGCAGAAATTACAAATTCAGGAATCCTGAAGGTTGGTATTTTACCAGCTTTGCAACGGTTTTTTGGATCAATGTCTTCACAAGGCGGATTTATAAGGACTGTATCGTCCAGCACCTAAAGTTTTGTATAGAAGAGAAAGGGATGGTACTAGGAGCATGGATAATAATGTGTAATCATGTTCATTTGATCTTTGCGGCCAGGAAGAACAATCCGCAGCGCTTGCTTCAGAGTTTTAAGAGTAGCACTGCCAAAGAGCTGACTGGGTTGATCACGTCGAATCCTCAAGAAAGTAAGAATGATAGATACATATGGTTGATGGAGTTAGCAGCCAAGCGAAATACTACTACAAACAATAAGCTGCAATTTTGGCAGCAACACAACAAGCCGATAGAGTTATGGAGTAATACGGCGATTCAAAAGAGCCTTGACTATCTGCATAATAATCCAGTAGCTTCAGGAGAAGTATCTGAACCACAGCATTACCTCTACAGTTCAGCTATAGATTATGCTGGAGGTAAAGGCTTGTTAGACGTACATTTGATGTTATGAAGGTTAGGCTGAAGAGCCACCATGCAGAGCATGGCGGGAACGAAGGGTCACCACGGCTGGTGGAATATGCGATGCAGTACGTATTGGATCGAATACGACCAATCATCTAAAAGTACATCTTGTTTTTTTTGTACAAAAACACAACTAATGACCAACTTGTACGTTTGTACAACAAATAATTTCTTTTATGGAACGTGAATCAATCGGGGAACTAGAAGAATTGGTGCTCCTTACCGTGGGCTCCCTTTATGATAAGGCCTATGCGGTCAATATTGTCGATGAAATAAGGGATAACACACAGCGAATACTGGATGTGACCGCCGTGCATTCGGTATTGAGAAGGTTGGAGAAGAAAGGCTTTGTCAACTCGGTCATGGGACAAGCCACAGCGGAAAGAGGCGGTCGCCGCAAGCGTATGTTTACACTTACTCTAGCAGGCAGGGCCGTGCTGGATAATATTATGGTGGTAAGACTCGAGTTATATCAGAAATTACCCAAGCTATCCTTTTCAGGGATGTAAGATGCAGCCGCCCAAGTATGCCGATCGGTTTTTAGAGAGGTTTTGCAACGAAGAGCTGCTTGAGGATCTGCAGGGGGACTTGTACGAGTTCTATTGCCGAAATCTGGAGCATAAAGGTCAGCGATTTGCTGATGTACACTATTGGTGGCTCGTGCTCAGAAGCTTTCGGCTTAGTGCGATTAAACCTATAAAGACAAAAAACTCAACAATCATTATGACGACCATTAATCTTAAAATTGCTGCTCGGGTACTGCGTAAGGATGCCATTAATTCCTCCATTAATCTTTTTGGACTTACTCTTGGTATAACATGCTTTATATTGATGGGTTTGTATGTAACCCAGGAAACGAGCTATGATCAGTTTCATGGTAATAAAGACCGTATCTACCGTAGCTATCTCAAAGAGACTTACGATAATGGCAATGTCTTTTTTAATGCGATTACGCCACCACGGTTTGAAGGGTTTTACGAGGAGAATATTCCGGAGGTAGTCACAGCTGTCCAGTTCTTCCCGCGAACCCACAATGTAGGAAGATCAGAAGAAAAATTGAATGATGAGCTAGCCATCATTAGCCCTGAATTTTTTGAAGTGTTTGATTTTGAGCTATTGCGAGGAAAACAAACTAATCCGCTGGAATCGCGGGAAGCTATGGTGATCTCGGAAAAATATGCCCAAAAATATTTTGGAAACGAGGACCCATTAGGCAAAACACTGGAAGTAGAGATCGGTGATGATGTACGGAGATTTGTGATCTCAGCGATTTTTGAAGATATCCCGATCAATTCCAGTATAAAGTTTGATATAGGCATATCCAATGAGATCAATGATGAGATTTTTGGGGACAACTTCCGTAATGCCTGGTTTACAGTAGGCCCTGAAACTTATGTCTTGTTGCAGGAAGGTGCCGATCCCACAGAGATTGGCCAGCGGTCAGAAGAAATTGCCATGGGCCTCATTGGGGAAGCACGTTCCCTTGAATCTTATGAAATGGGTCTGCAACCAATTACGGATATTCATTTAAATCCGGATATTCCTTTAGGGAATGGCCCGGTGGCCAATCCTCAATATGTTTTTATTCTGGGCTTGATTGGAGTGCTTGTACTGATTATTGCATGTATTAACTATGCTACCCTGGCAGTCGGTCAGTCCATCAAGAGGGCTCGCGAAGTTGGGGTAAGGAAAGTCATGGGTGCGGTGAAGGTTGAGCTGATGTGGCAATACCTTAGCGAAAGCTTGCTGATGTCAGGCATGGCCATGATCATCGGCACCACTGTTGCCATTCTATTGATTCCTACGTTTAATGTATTGACTAATTCCAATCTTCAGTATGTCTTTGAATGGTGGCACGTATTCATATTCCTCGGTGCTGGTTTGGCGATAGGTTTACTGGCTGGATTATATCCCGCATTGATCTTGTCAAGACTTAAGATTTTAGAAATCATTTCCGGTAGGACATCTGGCGGCAGCATGCATTCGATGCGCAAGGGCATGGTGGTGTTTCAATTCTTAATCACGGTGTTTTTGATCAGTAGCACGCTTATCATGCGCAAACAGGTCAACTATCTGCAAAATGAAGATCTTGGTTATAGCTACAAGACGTCATTATCAGTACGCTTATTCCCACGACCTGGCGAGGATACCACCTTTGTTTCCCGCCATCGTTCTACCATGGCTAATGGGGAATTGCTCAAACGCGCATTGACACAGCACCCGGAAGTATCTGACCTGGCCATGGCCTCACACACCTTTGGATCGAACAACTGGGCCAACCTCGTTGCGACCGAGGAGGATGGTACTTACTGGCGTTTCAGGTTTTTACTTGCCGACCCGGCTTTTATCCCTGCTTTTGATATTACCATGGCCGAAGGTCGAAACTTTGAAGAAGACAATCTCTCAGACGAACGGCAGGGTGTCATAATTAACCAGGCGGCCGTAAAGCTTTTTGAGCTGGAAGATCCTATCGGCAAAAAGTTGCCACCCTCCAACTTTGGTGATCATATCATCATCGGGGTGACGGAAGACTTTAAGTATTCTTCATTACACAATGAAGTTGATCCACTGATTATAGTGCAGAATCCCGAGCCCATTTTTGCAGGTGTTACAGACGGTGATATGGCGGAAAGCCCGATTCCGAAGCTAATGTTTAGCTATAACGGGCCTAATCTGGTGAAGGCGCGTGAGCTGTTGGAGACAGAGTGGAACACCACCTTCGGTTCGGCAGAAATGAATTGGGAGTTCCTTGATGAGCGCATTGATGCACAGTATGAAAATGAGCAGCGCATGAACACCCTGGTGAGTGTGGGTACAGTGCTTTCCATATTGATTGCTATGCTAGGTCTTGTCGGACTGATCATATTAGTGGTTAATAGTAAGGTCAAAGAAATCGGGATCCGCAAAGTGATGGGTGCCGACACGATGGCTGTTTTCAAACTTCTTTATAACAGTTTCGCTTTGCCGATTGGTATTGCCATCGTACTGTCAGTACCTATGACGATATGGCTGATGCTTCAATGGCTGGATAATTTTGCTTACCGTGTCGATATTGGTGTTGGTGTATTTGTAATAAGCGCCTTTGTTGCCACAGCCATCGTTGGCTTAGTAGTTGGTTATCATGCCTGGCGGGCTTCACACCTTAACCCAGTGGAATCTCTGCGTGCGGAATAGGTAACTAGAAAGCTGTTAAGACGAGGAAGGAGCCCCACACGCTGGCGCAAGTCTTCCAGCGTTGGGATTTAGCGCTGGCGCGACTTGTGCCTGAGTTAGAGAGCAGGGGATGCACTTACTGCACAGCCCCAGTGTCTGATAGTCCCGGCAGGCAGGATACGAGCCAATAAACCTCGCATGTTTTATTGCACCCTTCATTTTAGTAGCTTTCGGTCGAGGATCACTAACATGAACAAATGCTGAGGTTCAACACTAACAGTTGGCTGACCATAGGCTCATTAAGCGCCCTGGCGCTGGCGGCATTGATTGGAGCATTGGTCGATGCAGACCAGATAAGTTGGTGGTTACTGCTTAGTGAGGTGATGGGCAAGCTGTGGGTGATCCTCTTGCTTCTACTTGTCATCCCGTTGGTCTGTACCTATGTATTTCATACCATTATGACGATGGGGCAGAGCCGGCCAATGGCGCGTTTGGGATTTCATGCTATCAAGACGCATGTTCTCATATTATCAGCAGCGGTGCTTTTTGCTTTGATTGCAGGGCAGGCAATGCTTTGGTCTTTTGATTCCTCCCTGGGCCAGCTGACTATTACTTCAGAGATTCCGAGCCAGGAGCATATGGGGGAAGAGGAGAGGCCGGGTGTATTACTCGTTCTACTAAGTTCTCTGGATACCAGCCAGAAGTACCTGGGACAGGGCGTGCTGCTGCTGATGCTTCTGGCCTTCTTGGTCGGACTGGCAGGTTCCTATTGGCCCATACCTTTTCTTAAGAAGATCGTGGGTATATCCGAGCGCATTGGTCACCGTGCCATGAGTTGGCTCAAGGCCTACTTCATCACCCTGCCACTGGCTGTGTTTGTGCTGATACTGCCGTTGATGGTGGAGAGCGGTATGTCTGTGATAGGTGTAGCCCTGTATTTCGTGGTAATGTTATGCGTGCTACTTGTTGCATTTACAGGACTACTCTATATCATCGTATTCGCTGGCTCAGGGACGGGTATGCTAGATTTTGGTAAGGGCATCTTTCATGCCCAGCTCACCGCACTGAGCACCAGGTCATCTATGGCCACCATTCCGGCCATGATTCTCGCCAGTAAAAAGCATTTTGACATACCTGAAAATGTGTCCTCTATGGTGATTCCTTTTTTCACCACCATTTTCAGGGTGAATAAGGGTATCTCGAGCATCTTCCAATTCGTCTTTTTGTCATATGTCTATGGTATCCCAATAGAACCTGTCACACTGGTGATATTTGCGGGAGTGCAGATGCTGATGTCATTTGGTACGCCTGGTATTCCAAGCGGCAGCAAGTTCGTGAGCCTGCCGATCTACCTTGCAGCCGGTATCCCAATGGAAGGTTATATGTTGCTCAAAGCGGTGGATGCCATCCCAGATGTTTTCAAAACGGTTCTCAATGTCACGGAAGTAATGACCATTGTCATTATGGTCAAAGACAAATTAAGGGTCTTGGCGTGATTCAATTTTTTCTCGATAGAGACAATACCTACACGATGACCAACTATCTTGGCTATCGTGGGGCTAGCATCCGGCAACTTTTCGAAATTATACCCTATCAGCAGCTGCCCATACTTGAGAAGGTTAACTGTAGCACGTTGATATTTACAGATCTCGACTGGCTAACAGATGAGCAGCGGAGTAGTCTTACAACTTTAGCAGATCATCTGACGGCAGAGCATGGCCCATCAATTTTAAACCATCCAGCCAAGGTGTTGAGCCGCTACGATCTGTTAAGAGAACTGTTTACGGTAGGTATCAATATTCACAACGTATACCTCTTATCGGAATCACTGGAGAATGTCCAGTTTCCGATTTTTTTACGCCATAAAGATCAGCATACTGGTCCGTTGACTCCCTTGCTATATAGCCTTAATGAAATAGCCCGGCACGTCAAATTATTAGCGCTGAGCGGGCACAAAAGGCAAGAACTGATGGTCGTAGAGTATGTGGATGTTGGTAATGAGTCAGGTATTTATAAAAAGTTTTCCGCACTTAGGATAGGGGAGCAGATAGTTCCCAGACACCTGGGTTACGATGAGCGATGGATGGTCAAAGCAAATGGTAATAGGGATCATAAAAAAACTGAGGAATACTTGGAAGAGTTTTGCCACTTCATGTCCGAGTTTCCACATCGCGACTGGGTGGCAAAGGTCTTTGAGATAGCAGGCATTGACTATGGCCGCATCGACTATAGCCTACGTGGAGATCAGTTGGTCGCGTGGGAAATAAATCTCAACCCGGATTATGGTAGTGGCAATCGACGTAAAAATCGGGACGATCCGAGCGAGGTAAAAGAGTTAAAAACAGAAAATCATGAATTAATTAGAGAGATTTTTAGCAGCCTGGCTAATCGTCATGATGTAGAGGTCTCCATTCCAGGAAACCTGATACCGGCTAAGTCTTTTGGTCAATCGAGACGTTTTAGAGATCAACTGAGGTATTTATTTAAAAAAATCAGTGTACGTATTCCATTTACTAAAATGGCACTCACTACCTACCGACAATTATTAAGAAAGATTTTGAAGTTGTAAGGAGATCACGAGACTAACTTATTGGTAGTAAGTTTAATCCATCATGCAGATTGTCACCTGTCAAAGCTATCCTGAGTTTGTATCCCACGCTGGCGCAAGTCTTCCTGCGTTGGGTCAAGGAATGGTGCGACTTGTGCCTTAGTTAGACAGGGGATGAGAAGTTGCAGCCCCTATTTCGCTTTCCCAGACTACCCATCTCTCGAGTATCAGCTACAAACTTTCCCAATCCACACAACCCTCTCTATCAAAATTCGTATTTGTAAGAATTGATTCAATTACTACATTTGTGAAAATTGATAAATCATGAAATGAGCATCTGCTCAAAGTCCATCTATTTTATCATATGGATGACTGAGTTGATTGCGAATTCCATGTCTCCATTGAATATAAATTATACACATGAAGGGAGCCAACCTAGGGGAATTTGAAGAACTGCTCATGCTGATGGTCGCCAACCTCCATCCGGAGGCCTACGGAGTAGCCATTAGAGAGGAGCTGAAAAATACTGCCAACCGCGCCGTAGCGATGGGAGCTGTGCATGTAGCATTGAGCCGACTGGAGGACAAAGGCTATCTCAAGTCATCTCTGGCGGAAGCTACACATGAGCGTGGAGGCAGACGCAAGCGTCTATTTAGCATCACTGCTGCTGGTAAGAAAGCCGTGCAGGACAACATGGAGCTCCGCAACCAGCTGTGGAGTACGGTACCTGAGCTCACCTGGAAAAACATACAGTTTGGATAAACAGCAACATCTCCCACCACGCTGGGGAGAGCGTCTCCTTGGGTGGTTTTGCCATGAAGAGAGAGTGGAAGAGATCATGGGTGATCTGGAGGAGTACTATTTGCTCTATCGCGATGAGCACCCTGGTTGGAGAGTGCAGCTCTATTACGCTTTCCATGTGCTGAGCTACTTACGATTCTACAATTGGAAAAAACGTCAAAACTCAAATAATTGGTCTATGATACGCAACTACACATTGATCGCATGGCGATCAATCATTAAAAATCCCGGCTATGCCGCCATCAACATTGTTGGTCTCGCCGTAGGCATTGCCTTCAGCGCACTGATGTATATCTATGTGAGCAACGAGCTCTCATACGATAGTTTCCACAGCAAGGCTGACCAACTCTACCGCATCGTCACTATCGATCAGCGCATACCGGATGATGTGAGACACTATGGTCAAATCACGCCACCGGTCGGACCTGCACTGGTCGCCGATTACCCTGAGGTCCTTGGTCAAGTCCGACTCTACCAGTGGTCAGGTCAGGTGGTCTTTGATATCGATGGTGAAAAACACCAGGAGAGGGACTGGTACGCTGCTGACAATAATTTTTTCGAGTATTTCGATTTCGAATTTCTCCATGGAGATGCAGCCACGGCTTTTAGTAATCCAAAATCCGTAGTGCTCACAGCTAGCGCAGCGCAGAAGTACTTCGGTACCAAGGATTTGGTCGGACAGACCTTGGAGACAGGTGGGTATGGTCCGATCACAATTACAGGAGTGCTACGCGACCTACCGGAAAATTCGCATCTGCGGTTCAATATGCTGTTTAGCGATATCAGAACTGATGACGACTGGACAACCTACCTCGGCGAGTGGCAGTCATTCGGCGCTTACACGTACCTGTTACTTGATAAAAATGCCAATATCCCCGAACTGGAGGAGAAGCTGCCTGCCTTCAGTGAGCGGTATATGGGGCCTATGGCTCAGGTGATGTCGATGGACCTACAGAATATTCAAGACATCTACCTTGGTTCTGAGCATATCGAAGGAGGCATAAACCCTAAAAGTGGAGAACTCCACTACATCTACATTTTTGGGTCATTGGGTATTTTCATCCTCTTGATTGCGGCTATCAATTACATCAACCTGGCTACCGCAAAGGCGACTTTCAGAGCTAAAGAAATCGGTGTGCGCAAGTCGATTGGGGCGACCAGAGGCCAGCTGATGGGACAGTTTATCACAGAGTCTTTTGTGGTTACCGGATTGGGATACCTGATCGCGGTGGGTATTCTCGTTGCTGTACTTCCTTACTTCAACCTGATGGCAGATACCAGTTTTGCGGTGGATAGTCAGAGCTTGGTGGATTATCTACTACCACTTTCCGCTATCGCAATGACTATTGCATTACTTTCGGGTACGTATCCGGCGTTATACTTATCCAGGCAGAAGGCTTCCGACACGCTCAAGGGTGAAGTAGCTAGTGGCAAGAGCTCTGCAAGTTTGCGCAAGGCGCTCGTTGTGTTCCAGTTTGTGCTAACGATCGTAATGATCGTTTCGACAATGGTCATTAGTCGGCAGCTCAACTATGTCAGTGATTGGTCGCTTGGCTTCAATGAAGAGCGTCTGCTGGTGATAGACATTAACTCCGGAAATGTGAGGAAGCAGTTTCAAACGATGAAGAATGAGTTGGCTACCATTCCAGGAGTTGATGCGGTGGGTGTCTCCTCACGAGTGCCTATGGAATGGAAAAATATTCGTGAGGTTTTCGTCAGATCCGACTACTCCGGATTATCTCCAACGGACTCAGTACAGACGTACTTTATGGGCTTTGATGAGGGCATGTTGGAGACTTTCAAGTTTGAAATGGCAGAGGGTAGTTATTTCGAAAGCAATACCGCCAATGACTCCACGAGAATCATACTTAACCAAGCTGCAGTACAGGCCTTACAACTGGATGACCCAGTAGGAGCGAGAATCAGCGTTCTCAGAGGGCGTGGTTCTTATGATGGCCAGGTGATTGGGGTAATTAAAGACTTTAATTTTCAATCACTACATCAGAAAATAGCACCTATGGTCATCGGGGCATGGAATAATCCGGTAAATGTGATTGACTATTTTACG
Source organism: Cyclobacteriaceae bacterium (assembly GCA_965229505.1). GTDB lineage: Bacteria > Bacteroidota > Bacteroidia > Cytophagales > Cyclobacteriaceae > UBA6059. Next base: position 118,401 of record OZ245881.1, on the reverse strand, counting down.
CTCAAGGTGAGCGGCAATGTCGCCGACGTTATTGATGCAGCGGCTGTTGTCCATGACCGATTTGATCTCAATTCTCCCATGGAGTATCACTTCCTCGATCAGCAAATGGACAAGAACTATGAAGCGGAGCAGCGAGCAGGTCTGATATTCAAATTAGGTGCCGCACTGAGCATATTAGTGGCCTGCCTCGGGCTTTTTGGCCTTGCCTCATTTACTATCCAGAAGAAAGCCAAGGAGCTGGGCATAAGGAAAGTCCTTGGGGCGGGAGATGGTCAGTTGTTTGTGCTGCTGTCCTCCTCATTTGCCAAGCAGGTAGGGCTTGCATTCCTCATCGCGACACCTATAGGCTACTACGTCACTGACCAATGGCTGAGCGCATTTGAGTATCACATTAATCCTGGAGTGGGTACGTTCGTGTTGTCAGGGTTGATAGCTGCGGTCATAGCATTACTGACCATCAGCTATCGTGCATACCGTGCTGTGCATAGCAATCCGGTGGATTCATTGAAGTATGAATAATCAAAACGCTCAAGCAACTGATGGAGGTTGATGGCACAGATGCTTAAATCGGCCTTCATCACTGCTGTTCTAGTTATCCGGGATCCTTCTGACTATTCATACCTGATACTGTCAACAGGGTTTGAAACGCTGGTCTTATAGGTTTTGAAAGCGATGGTTACAAATGTGATAATCGCTACTAGCAGCCCACTTACCAGAAAAAGGTACCAATATTCGCCCATTTCGATGCGATAGCTGAAGTCATCGAGCCACTCAGCCATAAAGTAATATGCAAAGGGTAGGGCAAGGCAGGTACCCACGGTCGTGAGCAACACAAACTCCCTGGAGATCAGTTGAAGGATTTGTCTTCCACTCGCACCCAGTACTTTACGAATACCAAACTCCTTTTGGCGCTGCTGTGCGGTAAACGACACCAAGCCAAATACGCCCATACAGGCCAGCACGACAGCCATTCCCGATAGGGCCTTAAAAACGTCAGCCTGTCGCCGCTCAGTCTCATAGAGCTGATACCATGAGTCTTCCATCATGCGATACTGGATCGGGTAGTTGGGTGAAAACTCCTGCCATGCCTGTTCGACTGCTTCCAGACCCTCATAGACCGAAGAGGCGTTGAGCTTGATCCCAAATCGTCTGTGGTATGAGCCACGAGCGATTATGACCGGTTCTATAGGATCCTTAAGCGATGTGAAGTGGTAATCTTCGGCAATACCGATCACCTTGCCTTTAACTTCGAACATAGGAACATCAATAGTCTGGCCGAGCAGCTCATCTGCAGTCAAGTTGAACGCTTTGAGCCCATTTTGGTTAATGATGACTGCATTTTCATCTGTGGTCATATTTTTTTCAAAGTTCCTACCGGCAATCACCTTAATATCGAAGACCGACAAATAGTCTTCATCTGTGAACACCGTTCTGAACTGATGTGAACCCTCACGGCCTTCTACCTCCAAGACGGAGGCATCATGAAACCCACCTGGCTCACCCGACATTGAAGATATTTCCAATACCTCAGGACGCTGAAGCAGGCTATTTTTGAAGCTGGTCATGTTGGACCTTATCTCGTCATTGTTAATGCTTACCAGAACGATGGCTTCCTTTTTGAATCCGAGAGGTTTGTTGGTAATGAAATCCAGTTGGCTGGTAATCAATAGCGTAACGGCAATCATGAATATGGAAATGGCGAACTGAAGCGTCACCAGCGATTTTCTAATCGAATGATTCTTCGTAGGCGACACGCTCATCCCCTTGAGCACGGTCAGCGGCTTAAATCCAGACATCAACATCGCAGGATAAATGGCTGAAAACAGCAGGATCAGCAGGTTTAACGAGCCCAAAAACAATAACACTTGACTATCAAACCAATTCATTTCGAACTCTAGTCCAAAGTATTGCTGAAAGCCGTTGCTCAGAAGATTTGCAGTGAGGATAGCAATGGCCGTAGCTAATAGTAGCACGATAGACGACTCACCTATGAACTGGAAAAGAAGCCTAAGGCGATTAACTCCAAGAACTTTTCGAATACTCACTTCTTTTGCACGCTTAAATGACTGTGCGATCGAAAGATTGATGTAGTTGAATGATGCGATAAAAAGGACTGCACACCCTACTAGTACCAGTATGAGCACAGTCCCCAGATCTCCGTGTGACACCCGGTCAAACTGAGTGTCATTGTTGAAATAGATCTCCTCCATCTTTTCCAAGACAAGGCCCATCTTGGTATTGGTTTTCTCAAAGTCTTCACCGAAATACTTATCCATAAAGAAAGGAAACTGAGATTCGAGCTCTTTTACCTTCGATAGGTCTGACATCATCACATAGGTCATCAGACCATTGCTCCATTTATTTTTGAACCAATTAAATCTGTCCATATGCGATATAGGCAACACGATATCGAACTCAAGGTGAGACTTGGCTGGGCTTTTATCAAAAATGCCTGATACGATAAAAGAGTATTCATGATCGTATTTGATGGTTTTGCCAATGGGTGATTCGTTTCCAAAATACTTCGTAGCGTATTCCGCGGAAATGACGGCCTTATCGGGTTGGTCCAGCACATTGCTTGCATCTCCTACCAGCAATGGATATGAGAAGAACTCAAAGAAGCCAGCATCAGAAAACAATACCCCTTCCTCATTGTATTTATGATCTTCGTATGAAATCAGCCCCGCCTGTGGGTAGGCTCGCATGGTTTGCTGTATCAGATCAGGATAGTCATTGTTAAGCGCACCTGCGAAGAAGCCGGAAGTCACTCCTGTATTGTAGAGTGCACCCTGACTGGTGTTTTGGCGTAGCAGGCGATAGATTTTATCTCTCTGAGTGTGAAAGCTGTCTACCTTAAGTTCTGCACTGATGTAGAAGTAGAGGAAGATGGCGCTCGTCAATCCTAGCGTAAAACCAAAAATATTGATCAAAGTGGTAGTCTTGTAGGCGAAGAGGTTGCGCAGTGCGAGCAATGGGTTGAATTGGAACATAGACGTTGTGTTGTTATTGACTTTGAGTTTTTTGAGCATGGAAGGACGCAGGTAGCTGACAACCTGTAGCCAGTAGGAGAGGAAGTTAGACGACCGTTTATCGCTAAGCCGGTACTCAATCAGATTGCCTTCTATCTCCTCGGCCAACTCAGGCTTACATAGCCATCGAATTAATCGGATGGAAAGCGGAGCGCTATCAGAACCCTGGCTATTCATGTATCATTTTCAACGAGAATCCCGGCACTTGCCCCCAGAGGTTTTCACGCATCTGACGTACTTCGGCGAGCACGCTTTTTCCGGCCGCCGTTAGGTCATAGACACGCTTGCGTCGACCACCGCGCTGTTGAGTACCACCAGTTAACTCCGAGGTTAGAAACTCCTTAGCTTCTAATCTAGCAAGCGTGGCGTGAAGTGCGCCCATGACCACCGTGCGGTTGGCTTGTTTCTTCAGCTCCTCCTGAATGCGCAGTATATAAGCTTCATCTTCTAGTATCAATACACAAAGGAGCACAAGCTCCTCAAACTCTCCTAGATTGGTTCCTTTCATTTCTTTCTATTTTGCATATTATCTTACGAAGGTAAGAAATATATGTTTCTATTTTATAGAAAGAAATACCAGGCTAAAGCGACTTCTTGTTAAAAGCCTTATAAGGAAGTTGTACCTATTCTGCTCTCAAGACTAATGTCAACTCGTAATCGTCACGTTTGATCTGACCATTCTTCTTATTGAGATCGGGGTAAGGGTTGGCCTCTATCAGTTCGACTTGAAACCTTATGAAATTGGCGGTAGCCGGATCAGTCTGACCTGGAGAATGCCTGAGCTCAATGGGGATGGACACACCTCCATGAGCGCCTTCGAGTTCAGCGACGATCTCTCCCTCCCATACGCATGTGGCATTCAGCGCACAACGAGAGTCAGCAGGTATATCGATTAGCTTGAGCTGAGCGCCATCACTGGTTATTGCTCTTTGACCTATGAGCAGCGTGAAAGGTTGATCATATTCGACATAGACATCATCCAAAGTGTCATCATTGCCACATGCGGTGAAGAATAATAGGCAGGCGATAGAAATGAGTATTTTCATAAAGACTTCATTTAATCCATACCAGAGACCCATGAAAAGCGATTGGGGTTGTAAGTAGGCACGTTAAATTCATGCTAAAGGTTAATGCACTATTTCCTACTTGCCATTACAATGCTTTGCGATCAAAGAATATCTTCAAACTTTACTCTCACATAATGGTAGTTTCTCCTGTAGTAAAGCCATTGACTGCCAGAGGTCAAATAAGCTGAAAAATCAGGTCCAGAACTGTTTATATGCTCCAATGGCATTGGAGCTGTCCATTTGCCTGACTCGTGAATGGACATATAAAGATCGCAGCTTGCTTCCCAATTATCAGGATCAAACTTCGTGAACAACAGATATCTTCCATCCGATGACAAACAGGGGTCACTTAGGCTGGTCGGATATTGGAATAGATTTAATCGGGTGCCAGCCTTAGTTCGCACACCCTCAAAACTTGTTTCATACAGTGAATAAACGATACGGTTTGCAATCCGCTCTTCCTTGGTATAAATCAATTTTCCATCTTTAGATAGGGCTGGGTAAGACTCCTCTCTTTCAAAAGTATTGACGTTCACAAGACTTCCTGGAGTCGTCCATGCCCCGTTCTCTAGTCTGCTAAACCAAATATTGTTGGCTGGAGATAGACTATCGCCAGTCCATTGCTTCGAATTGAATAGTAGAATATTGTCATTTGGAGAGAGCGTAGGCTCGTATTGTGAGGTTTTCCCGGAAAACGAGAGCAAGACAGGCCGACTCCAGCCAGAATCGGTTTTAGTGGCTTGATAAACTCCTAGTCTGGCTGCTTCATGATCCGTCTTTAAGCCTATAGATGATTGGTATTCCGAATGTGGAAGAGTGAAATACATGATTTGATCATCTGAAGAGAAACTCACCCCTTGAATCAGCCTCATTGAGTTTTCCCGATAGGGTTCGAAAGGCTCGAATGGTGGTTGAGCCAGTGCCTGATGGAGAAGCACTTGGAAGATGAAAATTGGAATAGAAATCCGATTCATGGCTATTACTTATACACGGCTACCTCGCTCGTATAGAGCTGAAAAACACCTGTGCGACTGTCTGCCCAGACCAATTGAAACTTGCCGTCTGCCTTAGCGGTGATTCCCATGTAATGGCCTCCACCTGAGAATTTATTAGCCACATCAGCATTGCCATGCGTTTTAGGCGATGAGCTTGTGGAAGATACGCGCTGAGGTCGGCTAAAGCTTGCTCCACCATCAAAGGAGGCTGTACAGTAGATGTCATTTGCTCCTATTTCCTCTTGACTATCAACCCAGGAAATCATGATTACTCCGTCATCATTGACGGCAACAGTGGCAAGTTTGGCTTTGGTTACTTTGGCTTCATCATAAAGGTCGATTCGAGTGTCTTCACTCCAGGTCAAGCCGCCATTTTTTGAGGAGTTGAACCAAACGCCAATTTTCCCGGAACTTTGGCTTAAGGCTCTTACGAAGTAGACGCTGTTGTTGAATTTTGATTCCGTGTGATTATCCGCTACAAAGCTCATGTAGCCTTGTGCACCTCCAGAGTGGGTAGAGACTTCTACCGGTTCGCCGATCTGCCCGGTCAAGGGACTGTATCGGTTAACCCATATTTCTTTTTGATAATGCGCATAGGGAACTATGAGCGTACCATCACTGAGTATGGTGGGTTCACAGAAGTTCAGCCTGACTCCTTTACCATCGATTCGATCCATGAGTTCAAATTCCCCCTTACCAGAATTTCGGTAAACCATTACATCTGCGCCCATATCATCTCTGAATTTCACTGTTGTGAAATAGGAGTGACTATTCAGTGTCGCCAATTTTGTGCCGTCATGATTTCCCGGTAGGGTTTGAACAGCTGAATCCCAATCTCTCAATGTAGCGCCGGAATAAAGCAACCTGATCGGAAAGGAGTGTTGAAAACTTCCTTTATTGCCAATCCAGGAGACAATGGCAGCACCATCCGGCAAGATGGTCGACCAGGGATCATATCCGTACCAGTCATGCGTCTGCTCCAGCCAGGTCTGTCCGCCATCTTCACTATGATAGGTCAGAAGTTGACAGCTTTCATACGGGCGATCGATATCATTGACCAGCTGGCCAGCAACAAGCAGTATATTGGGATCAGAAGGGTGCGCACTGATGTGAGGCTCCACAATTGGCAACTCGCTCCAGTCAGTACTAAGTTTTACGTTTTCCGTGATTTTGAACGTAATCCGCTCATCGATTTTTGCACTGGGTTCATCGGCTTTGGCAAGACATGATACTAGCATCAAACTGGTTATCCAGCACCGTAGAAGAGGTGTTTTTAAGTAATTATTCGACATGGGAACGGGTTTGTGTTACTCGATTGGCCGTGATGGTTACGGCGTGTTTTTCATCTTGAGTCGCTGTGTTGATATGTATTATTCCGGGTCCGAGCAATTTATTTTCAAGGCGCCCCGTAAGTGAAGCTGGGCCTACATCCGTCCAGGCAATTTGTCCTTTTAGTTCTTCCCGGAGCGTAGAAAGGAATTGAGCCTCTTCAATTCCGCTTCTCAGTTCGAAGCGGTACTCCCATTGATCAACCCCTCCATAAGAGTAGCTGAAGTCCTGAGCAAAAAGACTGACTATTGACTGAAGAGAGAGGAGATAGTTGTCGGCTAACTGAGTTCGGGCATAGTCTGACTTAATATCCCAGTCATACTCCATGTGATTGGCGACATTCTGTGCAAACCCCTGACCGTAGTATTCCGCCAATACCTGATAGGAGGCCTCTATACCAGATGACAATCCGGCTGAGGTAAAGACATTTCCGTTGTTGGTGTATTTGACATCACGAAGGACCCTTACTTCGGGAAACTCCTGCTCAAACTGTGGTATAAGGGAAGCAAAAGTAGTTGCTTGCTGGCCATCGAGTATTCCGGCCTTACCAAGTAGGAATGCACCGCTACATACAGAAAACATTGTTTCTACCGAGTCGCGTTGTGCTTTGAGCCAGGATACGATCTGCGGATCCTGATTGCTTTCTGCAGGGCCACCGCCGGGGATGACCAGCACATCGACCTTTGGGAAGTCTTCCAGATGGTAATCAGGAGTGAGGACTAATCCACCGCTCAGCTGTACATCATCTGTGGTTTTGGCGACAGTCCTCACACTGAGATGGGCATGAGAGAATACTGACCAGGGCCCGGTCACATCCATAATATCTGCGCCATTGAACAGGAGTATGCCCACCGATACAGACTGTCTCCTTATCGGCTCATAGCCGTGCAGACTTGCATTGAGGGTCATATTGCATGACGGACAGCTTCCAGGCTCGCCGAAAACGACATCATCATGTTGGCAACCGCAGGGCACGCAGCGGTAGATCACCTCACCGTGTTCGGGCGCCCTATCGAGAATACTTTGAGCTGATGCATTGACTACCATCACAGCTAGTCCAATGAATAAGAGGCATTTGATTATTTGATCCATCACAATTCTTATTTGAGTTTAATGCAAACCAATAGTGCTGGTGGTTAGCATAATTGTACAGAATTGCTCTTTTTGACTTTAACTGAGTGCTTTCCGGTAGGAGGAAGGTGAGACTCCCAAAATTTGGTAGAAATTCCTGATGAAGTGGCTTTCATCATAGAAACCAACACTGGCACTTATTGAAGCTAAATTGCTATTATCAATCAATTGTTTCCTGGCCTGATCTACCCGGTAGTTCCTTAAGTACTGGAATGGGGTCAAGCCGAGTTGCTTGTGAAACTGGCGGATAAGATGATGAGGGCTAACGCATGCAGCAGTTGACAACTCCTGAAGCGTTATGTCCTGATCATAATGGGCATGGAGATATTCGATCGCTCTTGCGACATATGGTTTTGTACCGCGCTTACAACTATCACGCTCAGTAGGGCAGTGGGTGGCATCACCAGAGACCATTGTGCTGATGAATTGATCAAAGAGCAACTCTATTTGCAGGGTACTTTCCTTTAGCCTGATTGCCGCGCTTAATTGTTCAAATAGTTTATAGGCCTTGGCTGATGTAAAAGGTGCTCTGCTAAATTCATAAGTACTTGGCGTGATGTTATTCCTCAATGACCACTCTTGCAAAGCTTTATCTTCCACGTGGAGTACATCGAAAATGAGCGGCTTTTTTTGATAGCTATTGCCTGCATGCACCTGACCCGGGCCAATAGTGAGCACAGCCCCGGTACCAAATCGATAAGGCGTTTTTTCCGTGAACCCCTCATTTACACCTTTTCTTACAGACAGAAATGAGTAATAATCATGGAAGTGGTTGGGGAACTGGTGCAACTGATAAGAAGTGGTGAGTAGCCTGATACCGTCAATATTGTGCGGCTTCCACTGACGTATGATCAACTCACTTCTTCGCTGTTTCATTGGACTATTTATTCATCTCTCAATCCCCTTATTGGATTTTGTCGGCTGGCCTTCAGAGTCTGAAAGCTGATGGTGATGGCACATACGAGCAACGCGAAAAGGCTAGCTGGCAGAATTTCCCTCAAACCGACAGTAATTCGATAGGGATAATTGTCCAGCCATTGATCCATAAAGTACCATGCGGCAGGTGAGGCGAGAAGAATCGCTACGGCTATCAGGATAAAAAATTCTGTTGATAGAAGGCTCGCAATTGTGAGTGTACGCGCACCTAACACCTTTCGGATACTAATTTCCTTCAGACGACTTTGAGCAGCATAGGTGGCTAAGCCTAATAGGCCAAGAGCAGAAATAATAAGTGCGATGACAGAGGCATAACGGTAAACCTGCGATCTATTCTCTTCTTGAGCATACTGTTCCAGAAATGACTGGTCCATCCAGTAGTAGTCGAAGGGTTCGTCGTTGGCCATGGTGAGCCAGACAGATTCGATGGATGTGATAAGCTCCTGCCTCGCCTCCGGTCTGACACGGATAGCCAACTGTCTGCTGGGACGTGCCTCTGGTCGGTTGTAAAGTATCAAGGGGTTAATTGGCTGCTGAAGTGATTGGAGATGGAAGTCTTTGATGACACCTACGATGGTAGCAACAAAGTCCTGATCATTAGGGTCTCTGGTGAGTTGTTTGCCAATGGCTTCTTCAGCAGACCAACCCAGTGCTCTAGCGGCAGTTTCATTAATCAGCGCGTTGAACCGGGGCTTTTCACCATCGGCAACCTCTGTCGGATAATGGTCTGTACTTCGGTTAATATCCAAAGCTCTTCCATGCACAACAACTAGTCCGATCGTACTCAGATATTCAAAGTCTACCATGTACTGCGTCATTGATGTACCTTCTTTGCTCAGATCATTGTAATCAGCGAAGATGTCACCCACGCCCTCATTCCCCGGTACCCCAATGGCGCTCGTCGCGCCTATCACGCCCTGGATTCGTTGCACCTCATTCTTGAATGCTTCCTGGTTATTACCCAGGTAATTGATTTTTTCGGGAGGTATCACGAGTACACCCTGCGGGTCAAATCCCAGCCCAAAGCCTTGCATATACGTTATTTGATTGCCCACTACGAAAGTGGCAATCAAAAAGAAAATGGAGATGCCAAACTGGAGTACTACCAATGACTGACGGAGCTTCCTCCCGGATTTTTGCGATAGCTTAATGCCCTTGACTAGTCGATAGGGAGGGAATCTGAGGATGAAAAAGGCGGGGTAGCTTCCGGCGACAAGTCCTGTAATGATACTGATCACGATCATGCCTGGAATGATCAAAATCCAATCTATATCAGTTATTGAAATGGACTTGCCGAGTAGACTGTAGAAGGTTGGTGAGGCGATCAGGAATATTAGGAGGCCGGCTATAGCCGCCAGCAAACAGAAAATAATCGACTCAACAATCATCTGCTTCAATAAAATATGCTGACTCGCTCCCATTACGCCTCGCACACCAAGCTCTCTACCTCTTTCTGCAGCTCTGGCAGTAGCAAGGTTGATATAATTGACCATGGAGATCAGGAGAATAAACAGGGCGACTACACCGAGGATGGTGAGTTGGGTTTTGTCACCTCCGGGTTCAGGATTACCATTAAACTGGCTATCGAAGTGAATGTCCTCCACTTTTTGGAGCAGCGGGATATAGTCGTAACCGCGTGAAGTAGTCATATCACCCAGGTATTTATCTATGAAAGGCGCAAAGTTTTGTGAGAATAGTTCAGGTGAGGTATTAGGATTCAGCAGCAGGTAGGTATAGCCGACTGTACCACGCCAGTACCATGGCCTGGGAGTGAAGCCATTAACCATATCACCACCAAAATAGCTGTTGAGTGTAGATAAGGAGATCAGGAAGTCAGGTTTGAGGTGACTCTTATCAGGAATGTCATGCATTACCCCTGTCACCTGAAAACTTACATTGGTTTCAGCTTTGTCTGGGTTGCTGGAATTGGTGTCGAAGGTGATCATTTTACCGATAGGTGACTGACCCTGGAAATACTTCTCTGCCATGCTGGTGGACAGGACGATGGAATTGGGTCGAGCTAACGCGGTGGAGGCATCTCCCTCGAGCATAGGCCAGGTAAATACATCAAAGATGGAATCATCTGAGAAGTAAAGCTTATCCTCCGCCACCCAATCATCATTTCGACTGGCTAACCATGTATCTGCGAATGGCCCGGTGATGTAGTTGACTGGAATTACTCGCGCATACTCATCAATGCCCGAGTAGTCTTTTGCCAGTGCTGGACCCCAGAGGTATGAACTCGATGCACCGAGATATTCAGCCTCACTACTGAAGACATCTACTTTGAGTGATAGTCTGTACAGCCGATCTTTTTGGTCGTGGTATTGATCATAGCCTATTTCATCATTGAGGTACTGCAGTACCAGCAAACAGGCCGCTAGCCCAAGCGAAAGCCCCAGTATGTTGATAATCGAGAAACCTTTCTTTTTAAGAAAATGGCGTAGGGCTGATTTGATTACACTTTTGAGCATCTCTATTCGTATTTGATAGATCGCACCGGATTGACACTGGCAGCTTTGAAGGTGATGAAACTAATGGTAAATATGATCGTGCTCGCAAAAGCCAGTCCAATGGCAATGAACCAAAGCACATTTACGGTAGTGGCATAAGGATAATTAGAGAGCCATTGGTTGATGCTATAGTAAGCTAAGGGCCAGATGACGAGGTTGGCAATGCCAATCAGTACCAGAAAGTCGATCGATAGGAGCGCCATGATCTGCGGGATATTAGCACCAAGCACCTTGCGGATGCCGATTTCTTTGGTGCGCTCTGCCGAGATGAAAAGCGATAGCCCAATCACGCCAACTAACGCAATGGAGATGGCCAGGATAGAAAAGCTGGTGAAGACATCAGCGAACTTCTGCTCCTCTCTATACAAGGCATCAAACTCATCATCCAAAAATGAGTATCGAAAGAGTTCACCCGGGACCCACTCGGCCCATTTGGTTTCCAACTGATCCAGAGAGCTTCTCAAGTCGGCTTGTGCAGCCAGCCTGACAGAAATGAGCGGAGGCTGGGCGGTCACGATATTATCGGGGTGAATACCGAAAAAGACCATCGGGCTGATTTCTTCGTGCAGCGAGGTTTGGTGAAAATCCTTTACCACGCCTACGATCCGATGTTGAAAAGGAGCGTTGGTCACTAATATGCGTTGACCTACCGGGTCATCCCAACCGACCATTTTGGCGCATGTTTCATTGATAACTATCGCTGCTGTATCACTCTGCAGGTCAGGGTTGAAGAACCTGCCTGACACCAGTTCCAGATCGTATGTTTTTGCAAAAGAATAGTCTGTGTTGAATGCATCAAAAAGAAAGCGCTCTGTGGCCGGTATCCCAATGGCTTGGAAGGTACCCCCGCCACTTCGTCGACCGGGCGTATGAATTGATGCGCTAACTTCGGCTACATAGGTCTGATTTTGAAGATCATCCAGAAAAGCACGATAGTTCGATCCCAGGTTGTTGCCTGTATTTACGATCACCATGCGCTCCTTGGCAAAGCCGAGCTTTTGGTTCATCATATAATCCATCTGCCGCAAGATGAAGACAGTGCTAATCACCAGGAAAAGCGATGCTGCAAACTGAAAAGTGATAAGAATATTTCTCAAGCCGAATTTTTTGCTGGATAGCTTGAGCGCACCTTTGAAGATTCGGAGCGTATCAAAACCGGAGATAAAGAAAGCGGGGTAAAGCCCAGACAAAATACCGACGACAATCGTCAGCAGCATTAGGAATGCCACGACCTGTACACCCGAGAAGTCTGAGAAAGCAAGCTCCTTGCCTGATAGCTCATTGAAGTAGGGCAGTAATAGCCATGCACCAAGGAGAGCTATGGATACAGCCATGGCTGTAATCATCACAGATTCTGATAAGAACTGAAAGACGAGTTGACTTTTGAGAGATCCCAGCACCTTGCGGACGGCCACCTCTTTGCCACGTTTTACCGCATTGGCGGTAGCTAGATTCATAAAGTTGAAGCTGGCAATGAACAGGATCATCACTGCGATGATGCCGAAGAGATAGATATAGCGAATGTCTGCATTGGGTGTCAGCTCCCGTTCGAGGTTAGAGGAGGTGTGAATTTGGTCAATGCGCTGCAGGTAATAGTGGTGAATATTTCCAGCATCCACATATTCCTGATAGGTATTGCCAAGTACGGCCTCTACCTGTGGCGCCATGTACTGCTTGATGATGGTGGGCATTTTTGTTTCTACAGCCTGCTTAGTTTGAGGGTCTTTGAGCCTTATATAATTGTACAAACTGTACGATCCCCAGAAAGTGTTTTGATGAAAAGGGAAGCTGTGAAAGGAGAGCAGCATATCAAACTTGAAGTGACTCTGCTTTGGAGGATTTTCAATGACTGCCGTGACTCGGTATAGGGAAGTGTCACCCACCTCGATCAGCTCACCCAGCGCATTATTTTTTCCGAAGAGCTTCGTTTTCATATGGTCAGTCAGCACCGCAGCACGTGGTTGCTTGAGTGCATCGGATAGACTTCCCTCTAGCGATTCATAGCTGAAAATATCAAAGAAGGTAGAATCAGCAGCATATACATTCTCTTCAAAGAAGCTTCGATCCCCAATTTTGATCCTTACCTGGGTGAAAGGCTCGAATACCCTTGCTGCAGCTTCGACTTCAGGTATTTCTCTGGCAATTGTTGGGCCCAGGGGGGCTGGAGTGGTAGCATAGCCGGTAGTTCTGTTCGGGAAACTTCGCTCCAGTGCTACGCGGTATGTGCGCTCAGTGTGCTCATGATATTGGTCGAAGTGGAGTTCGTCCCATACATAGGCAAAGATGAGTATGGTACAGGCGACTCCTAGTGAGAAACCAACCAAATTAATAATCGAGAAAACCCTGTTTTTAAGCAGGTTGCGCCAGGCAGTGAGAATGTAGTTTTTAAGCATAGAGATCCTTATATAACCTGAAAACTAGACTCAATAATGAGAATTTGATAGTAATAATTGGACACCATTTATCAAAGAAGTGGGTATAAACCAGTCAGATGGTATTCGCTTTACCTGATCAACTCCTCCCGATGGATTCTCAGCGTCTTTCGATTGGCTGTATTACTGCGAGGTGCATAGCCACCGAATAGGTACAAGTGGTCTTCAATTACGGATATCCCAGGTTTTTCGAACCCAAACTTGATATCAAACTGATTAATGTCGTTGGTCTTCGAATTGATCATCAGGAGCTTGTCGGCCTGCTCATCGCCAGCTATGATGAAGATGTATTCTTTGTGCGATGTTATTGAATGAGCATTGGAAGCGTAGGGTAGATAGCCTACGAAAGACCAGCGGTCGGTTGCAATGTTATACTTGAGCACTTCTGCGGTTACTCCATCCTCCGTCTCACCACCGATAACGTAGAGATGATTGCCTGTGATCACACCTTTACTTCGCCGACCTTCCGGTAGGTTACTTAGTTCGATCCACTTGGAAGTAGCCGGATTGTACTTATGAAGTTGATTATTGAATTCAAACTCCCCATCCTCGTTTGTGGAGTAGCCTCCAAATAGGAAGAGGCTGGTACTATCAGTTGCGATACCAGCTAGTTCAGCTTTGTGGGGATTGCCTTCATCATAAGTCAGCCTGTAGTTATCCAGGTGGAGCACTTCAATAGGATAAATTGTGTGACCCTCTTCATTGACGGCACTAAAAGCAATTGTATAGATGCTATTGCTACTTTGAAGGTAGGCGCTTATCGATGGACCCTTGACTGCTATATCCCCGGATGTAAATAGCGCTTTTGACCAATCATCTGTAAAAGGAGAGTAAATCATAATAACCTCTGTATTCTTAATCTCTCCTCCTTGAACAATCCGACCTCCGATGCTAAATATGGCTTTTTCAGTAGCGCAGTAGCCCATATCAAATACACCGACCGGGAGCTTATCGACTTTCTCAAATTCAAGAGGTGATTGAGCTTCCAGTGTTTGGATATTGAAGAATACGGGTGTAATCGCGATGCTTAAAACTCGTATTATTCTTTGTACACCCCTCAAAATCGACTTTGTCATTACAATCACAAGATAGCCAGAGTCAGCTAATTGTGGCTGAGGGTTATAGAAAGGTAACCTCAAATGAATCCGATTCAACTTTCAAGGCATCAGTTTCGTCGATTTTTTGAGAGTATGTCACTCTATGTTACCAAATTTCTTATCTTTCGATAGGAGAATTACCGATTTTTGATTCTCACTTGTACTTTTCAGAACACAGCTATCGAATTGTTAAAGCATTGTTGTCATTACTATGACAAGGGTAAAAGGCGGAACGCCTGTTTGTGAGATTTATTAATTGAGTAGAGCATATGAAATTTCAGTTTAAGGGACTCACGCAAGATGAGGTGGTCGCTTCGCGTAAGCAACATGGTAGCAATGAATTGACGCCATATGTGATTGAGAGCTTCTGGAGTAAGCTGGTAGAGAACTTCAAAGATCCCATTATTATCATTTTGACCGGGGCACTGGTCATTATTTTTGTGCTATCACTATTTGGTCTCACCGAGTGGTATGAGGCAGTCGCCATTGGCGTGGCGGTATTGTTGGCCACAGTGGTTTCGACCCTATCGGAATACAGCAATGAAACCTCTTTTCAGAAACTACAGGAGGAGGCTTCACAGATTTCGAGCAATGTTTTTAGAGATGGACATGTTACTCATGTGCCTATCGGCGAATTAGTCAAAGGAGACTATGTCTTGCTGCAATCTGGCGACAAGGTTCCGGCTGATGGTGTCCTGGCAAGTGGAGAGTTGCGTGTAAACCAAGCTTCCCTGACAGGAGAATCAGAGGCAGTGATCAAAAGAGTACCCCACGACGATGAGGAAGAGAAGGATTTCGACCTTGGTAATCCTTATCATCTCTTCAGAGGGTCAGTCATCGAAGACGGAGAAGGAGTAATGCAGGTGGAGACCGTTGGAGATAAGTCATTCTACGGCATCCTATCAAAAGAACTTGCGGAGAGTGAAACGAGACTTTCGCCACTTCAGCTAAAACTCAAGGGTCTGGCCGAGCAGATATCCAAAGCCGGTTATATAGCTGCCGTGCTTATAGCTGTCACCTTTATCTTCAATAAACTTGTTGTCGCTCAAGGCTTTGAGATGGATCGTATCATTGCCCACATCACTGATTGGGAGGTGGTGATTACGGAAGTGATGAATGCTTTAGTGCTTTCGATCATTATCGTGGTTGCTGCTATCCCTGAGGGGTTGCCAATGATGATTGCGATAGTGCTATCGCTAAATATGCAGAAGCTGCTTAAAGAAAAGGTGCTGGTAAGGAAACTGTTGGGAATCGAAACTGCAGGTAGCTTGAACATACTTTTTTCTGATAAGACAGGAACCATTACGAAAGGTAAGCTCGAACCAAAGATGTTCATCGATGGATCCGGAAAGAGCTTTGATTCCTACACGAGCATTCATGAGCCATTGGGCACGCTCCTGGGCTTCTCTATTCTTGAAAACACCTCCAGCTTTATAGCACCTGATGGAGAAGTGGTAGGAGGTAATATGTCCGAGCGCGCTTTGATCAGCTTTATGGCACTCGATGATATCAAAAAGATCAACAAGTGGGAAGTAGATCAGAAAAACAAGATTCTCTTCAATAGTCAGCGCAAGTTCTCAGCTGCCGAGGTAGAACTCAATGGTGAAATCAAGGGCATCAAAGAGAAGAAGTTCACCTTGGTGAAAGGCGCTCCAGAGGTAATTCTTTCGGGTACAAAAAACTACTATAAGGAAGATGGCACAATAGCTCCAATCCCGGATATTGATCGCCTTGTGAAGGATATGGATGTATTGGCCGATAAGGGAATCCGCTTGATTGCACTGTCGACTTCTGACGAGCCGATCAGAGATGATGAGGCTCTGCCCAAGCACAGTACGCTGGTTGGCATTGTAGGCATTCGTGATGAGATACGTGATGAATCTTTGACTTCCATCGCTGCTGTGCAAAAGGCAGGAGTGCAGGCCGTGATGATCACCGGCGATAGAAAAGGTACGGCAAAAGCCATAGCACAAGAAGTAGGTCTTCTTCAAAATAAAGATGACGTCATCTTAGTTTCATCAGAGCTCAATGAGATGTCTGATGACGACATAAAGAAAATACTACCTAACCTCCGTGTGATTGCGAGAGCCTTACCGACGGATAAAAGTCGAATGGTTCGTATTTCGAAGAGCGTAGGTAAAGTGGTTGGTATGACGGGAGATGGCGTCAACGACAGTGCTGCCCTAAAGCAGTCTGATGTGGGAATAGCCATGGGTAGTGGGTCTGAAGTCTCAAAGGAGGCCGGCGATATTGTCATACTTGATGACAACTTCAATAGTATCAACAATGCGATTCGATACGGTAGGACGATCTTTAAGTCTATTCGCAAGTTTGTTGTCTTCCAACTGACCGTCAATGTAGCGGCGGTAACTACCGCATTCTTAGGGCCGATCTTTGGGATCGACTTTCCATTGACAATCATCCAGCTCCTTTGGATTAATATCATCATGGATACCCTAGCGGCAATAGCCTTTGGTGGTGAGCCGGCGCTGATGCGCTATATGGAGGAGAAGCCTGTAGATAGAGATGAGAATATTGTGACCAAAGAAATGTTCAAGGGCATCATGTCCAGTGGACTGTTCATTACATTCTTCTCACTATTGTTTTTGACTTATTCTCCCTTTAAAGAGATGTTTATGCGTGATGGCGTTCACGACGAGGCTGTATTCCTCACGGCCTTCTTTAACCTGTTCATCTTCATGATTGTGTTTAATGGTTTCAATGTGCGCACGGAGAGTATCAACATCTTTGACAACCTTGGTCAAAACCCAGGTTTCTTGCGTGTGATGGGGCTGATATTTACACTGCAAATTGTATTCACATACATAGGAGGAACCATCCTGCGTACCGTAGGTCTTAGTCCACGTGAGTGGTTGATGATCATTGGAATGTCATTGATCATCATACCGGTGGATATGATCAGGAAGGCCGTCTTTAAGTAACCTTTACAGGTTTTTTAGCTCTTCCAGTTCTTCAGTGAAACCTGAAGAGAGAATTGGAAACCTGCACCAGGTTCTGGGATCAACATTGAAATCATCCAAATGAAAGGAGGGAGCAATACGCTCCCTTTTCCATTGGTTGATACTCCAGAGCTTGAAGAATTTGTGAATGTAGGTTTTGAGCTGATCAGCGGGTATACTGAACTCCTTAGACAGCTGCTCAAAAACAGCAACAGGAGATTGACGGTCTCGAATGGCGCGTCTTTCGATTGCAACCAGAATCTCATAAGGCATAAGATCCGCCTCGTCCGTTTGATCTTGGTCAAGAGGTCGAAGTTCAGCTGTTGGTCTCAGATTATTTACTCCTCTGAGACCGGTGTAACCCAAGTCATTTTCGGCATATTTGAGCCACTTCAGAATAAACGACTTGTCTACTGCTGCAATGGGGGAGATACTTCCGCTGGTGTCACCATCCATGGTGGCATAGCCCACATCGCCTTCACTTCTGTTTGAAGTAGTGAGTAGCAAGCTGTTCTTGATATTAGCAAGCATCCATATGATAGGAGATCTGGCGCGCGCCTGAATATTTTGAAGGGCTATGTCATCTTGCTCCCAGGTGAGCTTCCGTCCCAAAACCTCCTCGATATCATGAGTATAGTGCGCTACCTCTTTGTCAATAGTCCAGTGGCTAAATTGAGCGCCCAGGTTCTGAGCTAGTTCTTTGGCAGACGTAAGAGTATCAGTGGATGAATTTTCCGTGCCTTGATAGGCGGTATGCAAGATTACTCCTACTATTGCCTTTCGTAGTTCATCTATTGGTAATGATCTGAGTTCTTCAATTTTGATTTTGTCATGAATATCGAGCCTATCGGCAAAGGCTTCCAAACCCAATTCGCTTAAACCATGACGCACACTTTCGGCGACCAGTACTGCGATCGAAGAGCTATCAGCTCCACCGCTCAGTGAGAGTACAAAACCCTTACTCTTACTTTTTCTCTTGTAATCAAACAGTGCCAGAGAACCAGCTCTTCCGAACTCCTCAATGCTTCCGCTCCAGTCTTCTTTCACAGAGTGAATAGATGCAGAAGAGTTATTAATATCCACTTCAGTACTGAGAAGATTGAATGATTTGAAGGAGAGCCTTCTATTTTGCGCTAGCATCTCGCCCTCCTGGGCAATCATCACATCTCCGTCGTAGATCATCCTACCAGCCTCATTTCCAAGTAAGTTGGTATACAGATAGGTGCACTTGAAGCGCCTTGAACTATCTACTACCAGCGATTTCCTGAAATCAGCTTTACCGAAGGCAAAATGGCTTGCACTGGGGTTTAGAATCAGCTTAACTTGGTCATTAAAGTATGCCGCTGGGCGATCTTCTCTCCAGGCATCTTCACAGATTTCAAAGCCTATTTTTAGATCTTTGTATGTTGTGGTAATAGAACCAAAGGGCACGGTTGAACCAGTTAATTCAATAGTGGAAACCTTACCGATTGGCCATGAGCTAAACCATCGGGGCTCATAGTGTACGCCATCATTGGCCAGGTGGTGCTTGGCATAGCATCCCAATATTTGACCATCATTAAGGATACAGGTCGTATTGTACACGTTTTGCCCAAGCCGGATAGGCAGGCCTACGCTGACTAATATTCCATCAGTATGGGGTAAAATATCCTTGAGTTTGAGCTGGGCTTTTGCCGGAACCCAATCGCTCAGGAACATGTCTTCACAACCATAACCTGTAATGCACAATTCCGGTAGGCAGAGGATCTCTACCCCATCAGCCTTAGCAGCCGCTATCGCATCTAGAATATTGCGAATGTTACCGCTCCAGTCGAGAGGTGTTTGGTTGAGACAGGCGCCACCTATTTTGATTAAGGCCATCGACTAGTTGAGATTTAGAATATCGCAGGTTTTTAATGCCGCATCTTGCTCCGCTTTCTTTTTACTTAAGCCATGTCCTTGAGCCATCATCTCCTCATCGATGAAGACCTCAGCGACAAACTGGCGTGTTTTATCTGCGGTTTCTGTTTCATTGACAACAAATTCGATTGATTTGTTTTCCTTCTGCGCATATTCAATAACGATACTTTTATAATTCTGATTGGCGTTGACAAGCTCTTCAAGGTCGAAATGATTAGCAATGAGTCGGTCAACCACGAATTTAGTACACGCCCTATAGCCCATATCAAGATATACTGCGCCGATCAAGGCCTCCATAGTATCGCCGTACATCGACTTGTGGGAAATACTAGACCTGGAGGACTGATTGTAATTGATAAGATCCTTCAAGCCAAATTTCCTGCCTAGTCTATTAAGTGATTCCCGGTTAACAATACGAGAACGCATTTCAGTGAGAAAACCTTCATCCTTGTAAGGAAACTTTTCGAATAGGAGTTGAGCGACAATCAGCCCCAGGACGGCATCCCCGAGGTACTCAAGACGCTCATTAGATACCTTAAAGCCTTGTTTGTTCACTCTTGCGACTGAACTATGCCGCATTGCAAGATGATATAAGGAGAGGTTGTACGGTTTTCTACCGACAATAGTCTTTATGGAAGCGGCTAGCTTCTTATCCTCAAGTGTATAGAATTTTAAATAACTGAAAAACCTTCGGAAAAAGCTGCTAAGCACTAATCTTCAAATTTTTTGAAGATAATGGAGGTATTGTGACCACCAAAGCCGAATGTATTACTCAAAGCTACGTTCACCTCCCTGTCCTGTGCCTTGTGAAAGGTTAGATTGAGTCCCGGATCGATGTTTTCATCATCGGTGAAATGGTTGATCGTCGGTGGTATTTTGCTATGCTTCATCGCCATGATGCTGGCTATCGCCTCAATAGCCCCAGCCGCACCAAGTAAATGTCCAGTCATGGATTTGGTCGCACTGATATTCAGTTTGTAGGCATGATCTCCAAATACATTCAGAATAGCTTTCAGCTCACCCACATCACCCAACGGAGTAGACGTGCCATGAGTGTTGATATAATCAATATCAGAAGGAGCCAGATGAGCATCCTCCAATGCATTCTTCATCACTTGAATAATACCTATACCATCTGGATGTGGTGCAGTTAGGTGGTAGGCATCCGCAGACATGCCGCCTCCCACAAGTTCCGCATAGATTTTGGCTCCTCGCGCTTTAGCATGCTCAAGGTCTTCTAAGATGATAGCACCACCACCTTCACCCAATACAAACCCATCACGATCTTTATCATATGGTCTTGATGCGGTTTCAGGAGAGTCATTTCTTTCTGATAAGGCCTTCATGGCGTTAAATCCACCAATGCCCGCCTCTACCACCGCTGCTTCAGATCCACCCGAAAGAATAATGTCAGCTTTACCAAGTCTTATGTAGGTGAAAGCATCATTTAGGGCGTTTGTGGATGATGCGCATGCTGATACAGTAGCATAATTGGGTCCTCGCAGACCATATTTCATAGATATCTGCCCTGCGGTGATATCCACGATCATCTTGGGAATAAAAAATGGATTGAACTTGGGAGTACCATCTCCCGAGGCGAAATAGGCTACTTCATCGTGAAAGGTTCGTAAGCCGCCGATACCTGATCCCCAGATCACGCCGGCACGGCTTTTATCAATTTTGTCAAGGTTGATACCCGAATCTAGCATCGCCTCATCACTCACAATCATGCCGATCTGAGTGGTTGGATCCATTTTTCGAGCTTCTTTTCGATCCAGGTATTGAGTAGGATCGAAATTTTTTATTTCGCAGGCGAACTGCGTTTTAAATTTTTCGGCGTTAAAACGCGTAATTGCAGCTGCGCCGCTGGTTCCGCTCACCAGTCCATTCCAGTATTCCTCTACAGTATTGCCGATTGGAGTGAGTGCACCTAAGCCGGTTACAACTACGCGTCTTAATTCCATTTAGAATGATTAAGTAACTGTGCTTACTTTACGTTTTCTTCAAGATATGAGATAGCCTGACCTACAGTTGCAATGTTTTCAGCCTGATCATCCGGGATAGAGATATTAAACTCCTTTTCGAATTCCATAATGAGCTCTACAGTATCGAGGGAGTCAGCACCCAGGTCGTTGGTGAAACTTGCTTCAGGAGTTACCTCAGACTCTTCCACACCTAACTTGTCGATGATAATCTCCTTTACTTTCTGTGCTATTTCTGACATTATTTTAGTGTTTGGTTTAAAAATTCAGTGCAAAGAAATACATTAATCGCAATAATGGCAAAAAAAACAATCAATCTTAAATTGCACATAGAGAGCATAATAATGGTATTAGATATGGCCTTAATAACTGAAAATCAATTACTTGTATTTTTATGAAGAAGAATAAGTTAGCTTCCTCTTTCGCGTACAACCTGGGCTTGATTGGAGTGATTTCTTCCCTACCGGAATACAAGGTAGCATGGTGGATAAATCAACAGACACAACTCCATTTGATAAAGCAAGATGATATTGAGATTGAATTGAAGGGACAGTCGGTATTGACGATATCGAACTTTGTTTTTGAAACCGAGCACACTATCATTCGGTTATTGAATAATCGCCTGGTAGTAGATAGGGTTGGCACGCGAGTATATTTGGTCAATGACCTTGATCAATTCCAATATCTTATCACTGTCGACGATAAATATGATACTTTTGACCAGCAAAATTTCATGGGTGAGCTGAAAAATATTGCAGCCATCCAGTATTCGACATATATCGATATCGAGAAGCTAAAAGACAAAGAGAATTTAATACTGTAAAATGGATAATACAATACTGTTTAACAAGACCAAAATAGTAGCTACTGTAGGGCCTGCAAGTAATAATAAGGAGACCCTTATTAATTTGGTAAAGGCGGGAGTCGATGTTTTTCGCTTGAATTTTTCTCATGGTACTCATGCTGATCATTTGAAAGTAATTAATCTTGTTCAGGAGATTAATAGTGAACTGGGAACCAACATAGCACTACTTCAGGACTTGCAAGGACCTAAGATCAGAACTAATCTGATAAAGGGTGGTGAGGTTCAGATCGAGCAAGGTCAGCAATTGATAATAACTACACGTGAAGATGTGGAAGGTGATGAGAAGATTATCAGCACTACCTATAAGGCACTGCCTAATGATGTCAATGTCGGAGATACTATACTGATCGATGATGGGAAGCTTGAGCTAAGAGTGGAAAGTACCAAAGACGATGAGGTAGTTACCAGAATTATCCATGGTGGCTCTTTGAAATCACGAAAAGGGATCAACTTGCCGGATACCCGGGTATCGGCAGCTTCTTTGACGGATAAGGATGAGGAGGACTTGGCGTTCGGTCTGACTCAGGAGATTGACTGGATAGCACTTTCTTTTGTTAGGTCAGCGGTGGATATTCACCACCTGAAGGAAAAAATAAAGGCAGCCGGAAAGAAAACTTTGGTGGTTGCTAAAATTGAAAAACCAGAGGCTATAAAGAATATTGATGAAATCATAGATGCAACTGATGGAGTGATGGTCGCCAGAGGAGACCTGGGAGTTGAAATTGCAATGCAGGATGTACCTCTGCAACAAAAAAGGATTGTAGAGAAATGCAATAGAGCTGGAAAGCCGGTGATCATTGCTACTCAGATGCTTGAGAGCATGATCGACAATCCAAGACCAACACGAGCCGAGACTAATGATGTTGCTAATGGTGTACTCGACGGTGCAGATGCCGTGATGCTTTCTGCAGAGTCTGCTTCAGGTCAGTTCCCGGTTTTGGCGGTAAAGGCCATGGCAAACATTATCAAAGCTGTTGAAGATCATTCGACTGACATCTACAACAAATTTCATGATGAAGGCGTAGAGGATTCACTAACCAGACTTAATGACAAGCTGGTAAGAGCCGCATGTCGCTTGAGCATGAGCGTGGAAGCCAAGGCAATTATTGGAATGACCAAGTCTGGCTACACAGGCTATAAGCTAGCTAGCCATAGGCCTAAAGCCAGCATCTTCATTTTCACAGACAAAAAGCCTTTGTTGCGTGCGATGAACCTTGTTTGGGGTATCCGTGGATTCCATTATGATAAAATGGAAGGGATCGATGATACTTTTGACCACTTGGAAGAGATTTTGGTGGAGAGGGGGCATCTTTTCACTGGGGATGTATACATTAATACTGCGTCTATGCCGCTTCACTGGAAGACCCACACCAACATGATAAAGATCAATGTGACGGGTTAGGCTCTTTTGAAGGCCTTACAAGCACCACTTGTTCTTTTTCAACTAAAACCTGCCCTGGAAGCAGGTTTTTTGCTTTTCTAACAAACTTGCGCGGTGTATAGATGACCGGGGCAAGCGTATCATGCTTTCTTTTTGAATAGAATGCTGCAAGCTGGGCGGCCTGTTCGATAAGGCGTGGTTTGATTACCCTATTTTTTTGATGCCTGATAAGCACATGACTGCCTGCAACATCGCGAGCATGAAGCCAAAGATCGTCTTTATGAGCAAATTGTCTGAGCATCAGATCATTGTCCTTGGCGGATTTTCCAATTCTGATTTCGAATCCATCTATATCATGCCGATAAAACGGCAACCGAATTTCATTCTTCCCATGGACTTGCTCAGCACTATGCGCCTTGATGAATTGATTTAGATGCTTCCTATCGGAAATGGTTGAGAGCTCATCAATAAGCATTTGCAGGTTTTCCACCTCATCTACTTTCTGTCGAAGGTTTGCTTCCAGGTTTTCTTTCTCTTTTGACTGATTTTTTGATTTGCGATAGTATTGCTCGGCCTGCTTTTGTGGGGTAGTATCGGGTTTGAGTTTTATCTCTACAGGCGCATTAGTATAGAAGTCTAATAATTCGACCTTCGATGCACCTTTAGGAATCGCATGGAGGTTGGCCATAATGATGTTGGCAATCTCCTCGAATGGCCGTTTTTGCGATAGCAAAGTCATTTTTTGCTCGGTATTTTGAATGTACTTGTTCGCTTTCTGTTGAGCTGACTTTAGCTGCTGTAGTTGTTTGTTCTTATCTCTTTCGAATAGGTAGGTCTGGTGATAGTACTTGCTGAGGGCATTGGTAGCCTCTATCGCTGAATGGTGTTTTGAAAGGAGGTTGCCTTGCTGAAAGAGTGAAAGAAAAGGCATGCCATTTTCCTCGTTGATGAAAAAGAGCGGATTCTCGAATGAGGCCAACAGGTCAGCAATCTGTGACCATTGCTTTTCAGGCGTGAGGTTCTCAAACCCTTTACTCTCTAGGTATTGAGCTACCCTGGGGCCAAAAGTTGGGAAAGCTGAGCGTAAGTCGGGCTTGTCTAGCCAGTCTTGCTTATTGAGCTGCCCCGGTTTTGCGATAGACGTTTCTATCAATTGCTCATCTTTCTTCAGAGCATTGTTAAACATTCCCAAAAACTGTGATTCCTGATGGAGGATGATATTAGAACGATTACCATGCAGCTTGAATAGGAGAGAGTATCCAGAAGAAAGCCGCATTTTAAAACTCCGGTCATTTGGAATGATCGAGATGTCTTCAACGCTTTTCCCAATTATCTCAGGGAATAGATCAATCGAATTTCTCTTGGCTCGATGAAGTACCTCAGGGAATGACAAACAGCTAAAACTTCCACTGAGATACGCTCTGATACAGTAAGAATTATTCTTGCTACCCAACTCAAATATCAGTTCATCTTTATTTTGACTGTAGCACTCGACAAAGCTCCTACCAACAAGAGCTTCGCTCAGTTCTCTTACGAGATGTTTAAGAAAATGGTAATTGAGGTGCATTATAATTGAACTTTCAAACCATCATGCGCTAAAAAAACACCTTCAGGTAGTTCCTTCGAAACTTCCTTGTGCTTGCCCAGCCGATGACTGATATGAGTAAAGTAAGTCTGTTCAGCTCCTAGTTCTTCAGCCAGCGCAACAGCCTCATCCAGCGTGAAATGCGATATATGAGGATCCTTTTGCAGCGCATTGAGCACTATTACTTTTGAACCTGACACTTTCTTTTTTTCTTCATTAGAAATGCTGTTGGCGTCTGTGATATAGGTGAAGTCACCAATTCGGAAGCCGAAAACCGGAAGCTTGTAGTGCAGGACTTCTATCGGAAGGACAGTGGTTTCCCCAACCTTGAATTCAGTGTTGTTGATCTCCTTGGAAAGTACTCGCGGTACTCCGGGGTATTTCTTTTCAGCAAAGACATAGGCGAACTCTCGCTGAAGTTGCTCGAGTACACTCTTCCTACCGTAAATAGGCATATCCATCTTCTGCTTAAAATTAAAGCTGCGTATGTCATCCATACCCGCGGTGTGGTCTTTGTGCTCATGAGTGAATAGCACTGCATCGAGCCAGTTGATACGTTCGCGTAGCATCTGCTGTCTGAAGTCCGGTCCGGTATCCACCACTAAACTCAAACCATCCACTTCCATATGAATGGACGACCTCAGCCGTTTGTCTCTGAAGTCCAGCGATCGGCAGACCTCACAACTACAGGCGATGACGGGCACACCCTGTGAGGTGCCAGTACCCAGGAAAGTAATGGTCAAATCTCTAGCGAAGTTTGGAGCAATTCCTGAAAGAATGCTCGATTTTTATCACTCAGCTTATTGGGCTCGACTTCTATAGACTTCAAAATCTCAAGGAGAGCATTAATCTTCCCGTCTAACGGGAAATACTTATTAACTATCGCAATGCGATTGTCATTGAGTATACAATAGCCCGAATGAAAATTCCCTTTTTCATATCTTAATATATAATCCGACTCTGAGAAAATATCCTCAAGCTTGTTGAGAAAGGACTTGGTGTACTTAATTGTCATTCCCTATATGTTTCTTTACTATTTCAACCAGGGAGTCGAAGTTCAGTGGTTTCGGTAGGAAATCATTGATGCCCATATTGTTGAAGTCCTTCAGTGTGTAGTTCTTGGCATTACCAGTGATAGCAATTATCGGAATGTTGTTTTTTGTATCGTCTGATAGCGCTCTGATGTTTTTGGTGCATTCTATCCCATCCATCACAGGCATATTGATATCCATTAGTATGAGGTTGTAGTCTTTCGACTCCATTTTATTCAGCACTTGTTGTCCATTCTTCACGGCATCAATCTCATAGTTTTGATTGACTAGTATCCTCTTGGTGAGGTTTTGTATGACTGAGCTATCTTCCGCTACGAGTATCTTTTTCATGGCACCAAGTATCTAATGTTTAACTATTGATAATGCTTTTATAGTTCTTCTTGAACTCGCCAAAGAAGCGCTCCACTTTGCGCAGGTCTTTGTCCACATTAATATAATTTTTTTCCTTGAGTTTTTTCTCAACCTGTTCGGCACATTTTCCTAAGCGCTCAATGCCAAACGTTCCTGCATTTCCCTTGATGGTATGCAGGTGCGACCTGATACCATCAAAATTACTGCTTTTGAACATTTCCTTGCACTCTGAGATGAAATTGTCAGTTTCTTCATCAAATTCTTCGAGAACCGACTTGATCAGATCTTCACCACCATACTTAAACAATTGATTCAGAGTGTTTTGATTGATGATCAGATCCTTCGACTCATCATCCAGTATTTCAGTTTGTACGGCTATCGCCTCAAATGAAATCCAATCTTTTACTTTCTCAATAAGACTTATGGCTTTGATGGGCTTAGCCAGGTAGTCATCAAGCCCTTGTTTCAAAAACCGCGCACGATCCTCCTCCATGGAATAGGCCGTCATCGCAACTATAGGAGGTAGGTTAGGAATATCTAGTTTTCTTATTTCTTCGGTTGTCTCTATGCCGTCCATACCCGGCATTTGGATATCCATGAATATGAGGTCGTACGTTTTTTGCTGGACCTTTTGAATGGCCTTTTTACCACTGTCTACTAAGTCGACGCTACAGCCTGCTTTCATTAATATTTGACTGGCAACTTTGCGATTGACAAGGTTGTCGTCGACCAGTAAAATAATGGGCTTATGCTCGATGAAATGGCGACCGATGGAAGTGTCATCCATTACCGTCTCTTTAGCGAGATCCTGATCTTTGACTTTATCAGCCTCAAATGTGAACCAGAATGTACTGCCAAACCCTGGTGTGGAAACTACTCCAATCTCTCCGTTCATAGACTTGACCAGCTCTTTTGAGATAGCAAGCCCCAAGCCTGTACCTGCATAAGTTTTCTTCTGCGAATTGTCAATCTGACTGAAGGTGTTGAACAGGCGCTGAAGATTTTCCTTGGCAATGCCAATACCTGCATCTTTTATTTCACATCTGAATATGTATTTATTTCGCTTGCTTTCTTTGAGCCTGATACTAATATTAATATTGCCCTTGGCGTCAGAAAACTTGATCGCGTTGCTTGTGAGATTAGACAAAACCTGAAGGAGTCGGGTCTCGTCAAGCATGGCCCAAGTGGGTATATTCTCATCTATGTGATAATATAAACTGGTGCTATTGCGGTGGGCTTCCTGAGAGTATAGATCATAGAGCTTCTCGATCGACTTGGCCAGGTTGACAGGTGCCTTTCGGAGTTCCATTTTGCCAGCCTCTATTTTCGATAGATCAAGTATATCATTCAAAATATTGAGAAGTGTCTCGGAGGACTTCTTTATGGTTTTGACATACTCCAGCTGTTCTTTGTTGAGCTTGGTGCTGGCCACCAGGTCGATCATTCCAATGATACCGTTCATGGGCGTCCTGATCTCATGGCTCATATTTGCCAAAAAACGCTCTTTGATCCTTAAAGATCGCTCTGCAAGCTCCTTTGCTACCATCAGTTCATTATTCGTGTTCATGAGCTGAGTGATATCTCTGGCAACACCTTCTATTCCCACGGTCTTTTTGCCTTGATAAACGAGACGGATGTTGCACAGAAACTTGATCTCCTTACCGTCTTTGGATAATGCAGTAGCGTCAAAATTCCGAATCTTCTCGTCTTTGTAGAGCCGCCTTATGAGATTTTGATCATACGCCTCGGACTTAAAAAAATCTGTAATCGGCTGATTAAGTAATGTCTTAGGAGATTGGCCCAAAACTTCGGTTACAGATGGGCTTACCATCACGATCATTCCCTTGAGATCACATCTAAAATAGATATCCTGGAAGGATTCGAAAATATTCCGGAACTTCTCTTCACTTTCCTGCAGCGCCACATCCGAGCGCTTTTTCTCAGTGATATCATTGGCAATGGCAGAAATCTCCTCTATCGAACCGTCTGGCAAAAAGATGGGACTTAGGAACACATCCCTCCAAATTTTATTACCCTCCAAATCAGTAATTGAATTCTGGAAATTGATCGTCTCACCTTTAAATACCCTGTTGAATTTGTTGATCCATGTTGATTTGACGTGCGATTTGAAAGATTTAGAACTCAGCTTGTCCATTCTAAGCCCTAACTCGGGAGTTATTCCATAGTATTGCACGAGTGCGTTGGCATAGTTTTGATTAAAACTGGTGAACTCCAGATCCTTGTTTAAGGACCAAATCTGGTGACTACTACTTTCAAAAATCGCCTTAATTCGAGCGCTTTGGCTCTTTATTTTAGCTTCATTCCACTTTCGCTCAATAGCGAGGGACACCTGACTGGAGATGAAGTCGAGTAGTTCGAGATCTTTGAAGTTGAAAGTTTGCTGCTCCTCATTGGAATGAATAGAGATCACACCGATCACTGTTTTTTCAAACTGGATGAGTACACCCATCCATATCTTTGGAACCTCTCCTTTTAGCTTGACATTTTTAGTATCAGCAATCTTCTGAATGCCATCATCGTATATGATGAGGGGCTTATTTCTTTCGAAGGTATACTCCGCCAGGAGCATGTTAATAGCATCATCACTATGGCTACCGGTTATCTTTTCATTGTCACGTATCCTGTAAGGAAACTCTAGTTCACCATTATTCTTAAGGGCTACTGTGAAGTTGCTGACATCCAGAACTTCCTGTAGAACATTCAGAACATTGCTGTAGAGGGATTCCAGATTCGAACTTCGTATCGTTAGGTTGGCAATCTTGTAGTAGAGACTCTGCGCTCGCTCCGCCCTTATTCTTTCGGATATGTCAAAAAACACTGCCCTGAACTCCGTGGGTAGATTACCTCGGAGTGTACAGTTTACAGTGCCCGTCACATATATCTTCTTTCCATATTTTGACGAGAGGACAGTCTCAAATCTTTCCGGTAGGATGCCGTTTTCAATTTCTCGCAGTTTTTTTCCGGTCGCTCTCAGTACCTCCGGGTGAATGACATCCTTGAGCCTTAGCTTCTTAATCTCCTGATCACTGTATCCAAGACGGGATTTCCAGGCTTCATTGACGAATGTCAATACACCGGCAGCATTGAAGACCTGTATGAGGTCATTGGAGTTATCAAATATCTCTTTGAGCTGTGCATTGGACTTCTGAAGTGCTTTTTCAACACTTACTTTTTCTGTAATATTTTCTCCAACCAGGGTCAGGCCGTAGTATTCGCCACCTGACTTTTGAAGTATAGTGTCGAATCGGATGAGCAGTGTAGGCCAGGATTGTCGTATTACCCTTGCTTCGAAAGACCTACCGGAACGCTCGGAAAAAAGGTTGGAGTCTTCCTCAAGATCAAATTCGAAAATGTCGAAAATATCCTTGCCAAGCAGTTGAGCCTGCTCCTTTTTTAAGCTTTTGAGTAGCCCCTTGTTGCAAAAAGTAATTTCACCCTGTGTGTCAATCGAAAGAACCAGTAAATGAGAATTCTGAAACGAATAATGTAATATTTGTTCAGTCAATCCGCCTGGTTCGAGGATAAGGTCTTTATTATTGCTTGAGGGTGAAGGCATGCGTTTGATTAGCTTACTAAAGTTAGATAAAAAGTGCTAAAGATGGGTTTTGATAGCCGAAGATGAACAAAGTCCTAATTGTAATAGGAGGGCCAACGGCTGTTGGCAAAACTGCATTGGCGATCGAGGTGGCGAAGCATTTCGACACGGAAATATTGTCAGCAGACTCGCGCCAGTTCTATCGTGAGATGGACATTGGTACGGCAAAGCCTACAATGGGGGAACGCAATTTGGTGAAACATCATTTTATTGACAGTCTTTCGATTTTTGATCCCTACGATGTTGGAATGTATGAAAAGGATGCCTTGAATGTTCTCAAGGATCTGTTCGCTCGTAAGGATAGCGCAGTAATGGTGGGTGGTTCAGGGCTTTTTATCCGAGCAGTCACGGATGGTTTTGATGATATTCCAAAAGTACCTTCCGAGGTAAGAGAAAGGGTTAATGGACTTTTCGAAGATGAAGGGATTGAGGCGCTACAGGCTCGTGTATCTGAACTTGATCCAACTTACTATTCTCAAGTTGATCAAAAGAACCCAGTGCGTCTCATTCGCGCTTTGGAGGTGATTGAGTCCTCAGGTAAGCCTTTTTCGAGTTTTCGTACCCGAAAATCAAACAAGCGTGACTTTGATATAATCTATATAGCGCTTGATGCTGAAAGAGAACAGCTCTATACTCGGATTGATCTTCGTATGGGCGAAATGATCAAAAATGGCCTATTTGGTGAAGCTGAAAGGCTAGCGCCTCATGCTAAGCTCAATGCATTGCAGACCGTGGGCTATAGAGAAATATTCGGGTATCTGGATAATCAATACGACAAAGCAGAGGCGGTACGACTACTAAAGCGTAATAGTAGGAGGTACGCGAAACGTCAACTCACCTGGTTTAAGAAGGATCAAAGGTTTGATTGGTTTACACGCGATCAGACCAGTCGCATCATTGAACATATCAACTCAAAACTCCAAGCCTTACATACTCAAAATCTGGACTAGCTTGATCAGCTCCTGGTCCAGCGGTTTGGACTTGCTAATAGCCAATTTGAAATTGGTGTAATGAACTTTGTTATCAACGATACCTACCATTACGTTCTTCTGTCCGTTGACAAGACCTTCTACGGCGGCAAGACCTAACCTGGAGGCCAAAATCCTATCGAAGGCCGTTGGGCTACCACCTCTCTGGATGTGACCCAGAGTAGATACTCGGATATCAAGATCACCTAGATTTTCCATTACCCTACCGGCAATATCATGGGCATTGCCTTGTTCATCACCCTCAGCGACAACAATTATGGAAGATGTTTTTTGGCGATCCCGTCCTTCCTTTAAGATATTGATTACATCATCAATGGTCGTGGATGTCTCTGGTACCATTACTAGCTCAGCACCACCACCAATACCGCATTGTATCGCGATATAACCTGAGTGACGACCCATCACTTCCACAAAAAATACCCGGTCATGAGAAGCCGCTGTATCTCTGATCTTGTCTATCGCATCCAAAGCCGTATTAACCGCTGTATCGAAACCGATCGTGTAATCAGAGCCGTATAGGTCGTTATCAATAGTTCCAGGGCATCCTACAGTTGGGATACCATATTCGTCGTAGAAGATATTGGCTCCTGTGAAGGTTCCATCACCACCTATGGCGATGATACCCTCTATTCCTCTCTGCATCAGTTGGTCGTAGGCCTTCTTTCGACCTTCTTTGGTCATAAAATCCTTGCTGCGCGCAGATTTAAGAATCGTGCCGCCGCGCTGCACCATGTTGCTGACGGAATAGGATTTCATTTTATAAATATCTCCGTCAATCATTCCGTTGTAGCCATATTTAATGCCATACACCTCCATTTTCAGGTATAGCGCACTTCTAACAACAGAACGAATACAAGCATTCATTCCAGGGGCATCACCACCTGAAGTAAAGACAGCTATTTTTTTCATGATTTATCTAGCACGGTTAGAAACAACCGGAATTTCTTTCATCGAGTTCGGCTCAAGTATAACCAAAAAATGGATTACTTTGAAGAGAGCTTTTTATGCAAACGATTACAATTTTGAAAGAAAAGTGAAGGTTCCATTCATCGATTTGAAAAGGCAGCATGATTCTATTAAAGATGAGCTCGATGAAGCTATACATAGGGTCATTTCAAGCGGAAATTTCATTTTAGGCAGAGAAGTTGAGGCCTTTGAGGATGAGTTCGCTCATTACACAGGGGCTGCACACTGTGTCACCTGCGCCAACGGGACAGATGCACTTGAGTTAGCCTTCGAAGCTCTTGAAATCAAGGCAGGAGATGAGGTCATACTGCCGGCTTTTGGATGGGTGTCAGCGTCTATGGCTCTCAAGAGGATGGGGGCTATTCCCGTCTATGTAGATATTCATCCGGGTACGTTCCATATCACTGTTGATGAAATAGCACCGGCCATAACGCCAAAAACCAAAGCGGTCATCGTAGTTCATTTATTTGGCCAAGCCAACGAGGTTTATGAGGTGAGTAAGTTGTGCAAGTCAAAGGGTCTGCTCTTGATAGAGGATTGCGCTCAAGCACATGGCCTCTTTATCGACGGGAAACAGCATGTAGGAAACTTTGGGGATATTGGCACTTTTAGCTTTTACCCCACTAAGAACCTTGGGTGTATGGGAGATGGTGGCGGTATTATCACTAATGATCCAGCTACTGCAGCAAAGGTGAGGGCCCTGAGAGATTACGGTAGGATAGGTGGTAAGTTTACCATTAACGGTAGGAATAGCAGACTGGATGAAATACAAGCGGCAGTGCTCAGAACAAAGCTGCCTCATTTGGATGAGTGGAATGAGAGGAGGAGGCAATTGGCCAGACATTATGATTCCTTGCTAAATACAAGTTTAGATCACCATTCCGACGATCTCACGAATGTATTCTATAGATATGTGTATTCTGATCATGGTAAAGAAAGAATAACCAATGCGTTAGAAAGATTACAAATAGGTTTTGTCGATAAGCAAAATATGTCAGAAGTATTGACGGACGGATTCTCTGATAAAACTAATTTCAAGAATTCGATAGCAGCAATGGATTCAATGCTTTGCCTGCCAATGCATCCATTTTTGGGACTTGATGAAATAAGAACTGTTGTATTAGCAATGAAATTGAATTAATTGCTGTTCACTAAGGTGATTCCCCAACATCTATTTTGAGATGGTTTGCTACCTTTGAGCGTATTTAACTTTTGAAGGTGGATTTAACAGGAAAATCAATACTTATTACTGGCGGGACGGGTTCATTGGGACATGCCCTCGCAGCTCACATTGTCAAAACAACGCCAAATTTTAAGCGGCTTGTCATATTCTCCAGAGATGAGCAGAAGCAATATAAAATGGCTCAACTTTATCCTGCCGAAAAGTACCCGAATATCCGTTTCTTCATTGGCGATATTAGAGATTTTGATCGAGTAAAGAGGGCTTTGAGGGGTATAGACTATGTGATTCATGCCGCGGCGATGAAGCATGTTCCGGTCGCCGAGTATAACCCTATGGAATGCGTAAAAACCAATATTTTGGGAGCTGAAAACCTGATTAACGCATGTCTCGAAACTGAGGTGAAACGGGTTGTAGCCTTGTCAACAGACAAGGCCGCCGCACCAATTAATTTGTATGGGGCGACCAAATTGGCATCTGACAAACTGTTTATTGCTGCCAATAATATTCGAGGATCCAATCCGATAAAGTTCTCAGTGGTCCGGTATGGCAATGTGATGGGTTCTAATGGCTCTGTTATTCCATTTTTTCTCGATAAGAAGCATACTGGAGTGTTACCCATTACAAGCCCTGAAATGACGAGGTTTAATATAACACTTGAAGGTGGTGTGAAGATGGTAATGAGAGCACTTGAGCATGCATGGGGTGGTGAGATTTTCGTTCCTAAAATACCGTCCTACAAAATATTGGATGTGGCTGAAGCGATTTGTGATAACTGTGAAAAGACGATTGTAGGAATTCGCCCTGGAGAGAAGGTTCACGAAGAAATGATTACATCTTCAGATTCTTACAATACTTATGATTTGGGAGACTATTATGTGATTCTTCCTACAATTCCGCACTGGTCCCTTGATGATTACATTAGTACAAATTCTGCTGCTAAGGTAATGCCAGGGTTTTCTTACAATTCAGGATCCAATGAAGAGTGGGAAACTGTTGATTCATTGAAAGGGTTAATTCAGGAGTACCTAAATAATGATGCCGTATCATGAAACCTATTCCTTACGGCAAACAATGGATATCAGAACAAGATATTGAAGCTGTGGTGGCAGTGCTCAAATCGGACTTCCTCACACAGGGCCCTAAAGTCGATGAATTTGAAAGAGCATTTGCCGAATACATTGGTTGCAAGTATGCAGTAGCTGTTTCTAACGGCACTGCAGCATTGCATCTCAGTGCTATGGTGATGAATATCAACGAGGGACAAAAGGTGATAACAAGTCCTATTACCTTTGCTGCAAGTGCCAATTGTATTCGTTATTGTGGTGGCGTTGTTCAGTTTGCTGACATTGATCCCGACACGTACCTCCTTGATATAAACGCAGTTTGTAAACTATTGGAGTCATCTCCTAAAGGCACGTATAGTGGAATTGTTCCAGTGAATCTCGCAGGGCGACCAGTTGATTTAGAGAAGTTTCGAGAATTGGCAAATGAGTATGGACTTTGGATCATTGAAGACGCTTGTCACGCTCCCGGAGGGTATTTCATTGATTCCGAAGGAAAGACTCAAAAATGCGGCAATGGCGCTTACGCAGATCTAGCCATATTCTCATTCCATCCTGTGAAGCATATTGCGGCTGGAGAAGGGGGTATGATTACCACAAATAATGAGGAATTCTACAATCGCCTTCTCAAGTTGAGAACTCATGGCATAACTAAAGATACTTCAGCCTTTACCAATTCAGTTTCGTTTGCTGGGGGCGAGGACAGTTACCCAGGTTGGTATATGGAGATGCAGGAGCTAGGCTACAATTACCGCTTAACAGATATTCAAGCGGCCTTGGGTATAAGCCAATTGGGGCGTGCTCAAGAAGGTCTGGAAAGGCGCAGAGAGATAGCCAAGACATACTGGGATGCATTTAAGGACGAAACATTTGTTCTCAACCAGTCTGGAGTGATTGCAGGACACGCCTATCATCTTTATATCATTGAAGTGGATGATAGATTAGGACTGTACAACTATTTGCGTGAGCATGAAATCTATGCACAAATCCATTACATCCCTACCCACCTTATGCCTTATTACAGAAAACAAGGCCATAAAGAGGGCAACTTCCCAAAAGCTGAAGACTATTATGAGCACTGTCTGAGTTTACCGCTTTATCCGACACTTAGCACAGATGAACAGCGCTTTATTATTGATAAGATTAAAGCATTTTATCTTGTCTAGGCTTTGCATTATTCCAGCCAGGGGTGGCAGTAAGCGAATTCCAAGGAAGAATATTAGGGACTTTTTAGGAAAACCTATAATAGCGTACTCAATAGAAGTTGCTCTAGAAAGTGGTCTATTTGATGAGGTTATGGTTTCTACAGATGATGAAGAAATAGCAGAAGTGTCGAGGTGTTATGGGGCAAAAGTGCCCTTTATTAGAAGTAACAAAAACTCGAATGATTTTGCTGGAACCACCGAAGTGCTGGTGGAAGTGTTAGAGAAATATGAAGAAGAAGGTTCTAATTTCAAATATGGCTGTTGTCTATATGCTACGGCACCTTTAGTGTCAGCACCATCTTTAAACCGAAGCTTTGAAATATTTGAGAGGGATGGATATGATACACTTTTCCCTGTAGTGGCCTTTTCATATCCAATTCAACGCGCGGTAAAGTTAAGAGCTGGCAACAAAGTCCAAATGTTTCAACCGGAGAATTTAAGAATGAGATCGCAGAACCTTGAACCGGCGTATCATGATGCCGGCCAGTTCTATTGGTTTTATCCGAACAAAATAATGAATGGCTCCAATTTATGGACTGACAATGCAGGCGCAATGATCCTAACAGAAATGGAAGTTCAAGATATAGATTGCGAAACGGATTGGAAAATGGCAGAACTTAAGCATAGGATAATCAATGATGCATTGAACCATTAGATATCATACAATTTGTCAATTGACTTGTTCGCTTAAAAAGGGTGTCGCCAAATGAATGTAATGTTGAATCTTCTTTTAAGAATTTCTAATTGGCTTGAGCTTCCAAAAAATGTCTCTCGCCTTCATTTAGCAATTTACAAGTGGCTATTTTCCTTTGGAAGTATTGTTGTGGTGTTGAGAACTTTTCAATACTTCGACTATATTTTCCCACTTCAATACGAGAGTAGTAGGTGGGTAATAACAGTGATACTTATCACTTGGCTGATTTCGATCTTTCTACTGTTATCAAATTATAAGGCATTCTATATGTCTGTTGTTCAGCTGGTTGTTTCAGCTTGCGTGCTTAGAGGCTTTTTGACTTTTGGCATTTTTGAAGCCACACATCTTTGCGCTAGCTGGGCACTTGTTTTTGTAGTTCGAATTGAAAATAGTGTCGCTGAACCTGACTCCACAGATCATGGATTAAACGTTTTAGGTTTGTTTTTGAGCATTGTTTTCTTTGGTTTGATTTTCTTCCATGCAGGAATCGATAAGTTAATAGATCTTGCATGGATTCAGGGTGAAGGGTTTAGACAATTTGTAGAGCTTGAGTGGGTTGTTGAGAAGTGGTTTAGAGACTTTTTAATTTCACAGCCATATTTTTTGGTTGCGGCAAACTACCTGGCCATCTTGATAGAATGTACGTTTCTTCCGCTTCTTTTTTTTGGGAGATTCCGGTTTGTTGCTGCTGTTTTATATGGAGCCCTGGCCATCCAGCTGTTTTTCCCATTTAACATTTTCCTTATTGGTTACTTTGCCGCAATTTTTTGCCTTCCAGTATATATAGTTTGTAGGCCAGGTAGAGATAAAATTGAATTTGTCAAGGTCACGGGGTTATTTGTGAGATGGTCTATTATTGGGATAATAAGTATTGGGTTTCTTTACAGTCTTTCTTTCTGGGTAGTCCGAGCTGGGTATCATCTAACATTTAGGACGGAAGATAATCAAAAGCTTGATGAGGAAACTGTTCATAGCTGGAGTCTGTCAGATTTAAGGTTCAAAGATGCAGGGGCTTTAAATGAGTTGTCTCGGGTATTTTACTTGAACGAGATTAAAAACCCCTATTTGTTCTTAACCAACCGTGTCTTCAGGAGAGGTCCGGTCGCCTTGTTTTCAAGCAAGCATACGGTAGGGGTTTTTGCCTATCGTATTTTTTTTAAGTCTTCAGATGAAGATATTCTTGAGCCGATACAGTTTTTCGATACAAATGGAGGGAGAGGTAAGTATGATCGGCAATATCTGACCTTAAATGTTTTTCAAGGAAGTATGTATACTCTCGGGGATCTGGTATACATGTCAAAATACAAAAGTGAGGACGAGTTCACTGATGATATGGGAAAGGCATTTAATAAAGTTATTGAACCTTTGATTCTCTTTGCCAAGAGTCACTATAAAGGTAAATCAGATATTGATGAAGCATGGATTGAACTATTACCAATAGGAAACGATTGTAGTTTTGCATGTGACCAAACACATGAATGGAAAGAAGTATTTACCTATGATTTCAATAATGAGACTTTGAATATGACAAGTCCCAATATAAATGAGTGTTGTTGGCAATCTCGGCATTACAGATTACCCAACTTTTACCAAAGATTACTCCTAAGGAGATAGCGTTATTTTTAGCAAGTGAATGGTTGGAGAACTCTGGTTGGTACTTAGTTCTCTAGCATAATGATAACCCCATATATCAACGTAGAAAATATTGTTTGAACAGCCAGTTCGGGGACATTAAGGCTAGTAAGTGTATGCTCTTTATCTTAGCCATATGGAGGCTTTATTAAGATTAGCAACACCAAATGACTGCTATTTATACTTTACTTGGGCTAACGACCCTTTAGTGCGAGAGAACTCACTAAATGAAAATAAAATAGATAAGGCAGAACATATGTTATGGTTTCATGAGAAATTGAAGTCTGAATCCGTACTTTTTGTTTTGGAGGTTAATAATGTGCCAGTGGGACAAATAAGATACGACAAGGAAAATACTGATACATTTTTGATTGATTATTCCATTAGCCAAGAAAATAGAGGTAAAGGGTATGGCGAACTAATTATTAATAAGTCAATTGTTGAACTAAGTAAAATGGGAATTCATGGGGTTTTAAAAGCTGTGGTCAAATTTTCCAACAAGGCGTCTCTAAAGGCCCTCGAAAAAAATAGTTTTAAATTAGAAAATCGACATGATTCGCTTTGGATTTTAAAACTACAAGTCTAAGTCAGCAGCTGAAATAAATAATTAATTCAATGAAAACTGTCTTTGTTAATAATTTTGAAATTGGATTCAATAGGACGTTTGTGGTTGCCGATATTGGTTCCAACCACAAGCAAGATTTATCAATTGCAAAGGAATCGATCGATGCTGCTGCACAAGCAGGTGCGGATGCGATTAAGTTCCAGTCGATTAATCTCGAGCATCTCTATACAAATCCGGATTACCTAACGACGGACTTTATTAGAAAACTAGAATTTCCTGAGGATTGGCATGAGATCCTATCGGAATATTGCCTGCAGAAGCAAATAGTTTTCTTCTCATCTCCAACCTATTTGAAGGCGGTCGATCTTTTGGAGGATGTGAATGTGCCTCTATACAAAATCGCTTCTGCTCAAGTCGGAACGTTCCCGCAGATCGTAGAAAGGGTTGCTAGCTTGATGAAACCTACTATTATATCGACTGGAATTTCTAATTACAACCAGATTATTGAGGCAGTTAGAATTTTTGAAAGCGTTGGTAACAAGCAATATATGATTCTCCACTGTAATAGCATCTATCCGGCACCAGCTGATAGGATAAACCTACCTTTGATGAATACTTACAAATCGATGTTCGGTTGTCAAATAGGCTTTTCCGACCATACAGAAGGTATACATATACCCGTTGCTGCAGTAGCCATGGGAGCAAAAATAATTGAAAAGCACTTTACATTAAGTCGTAACTTTGATACACCGGATTCTACATCTTTTGCCTCTGATGCAGCAGAATTTGAGGAGCTAGTATTTCAGATCAGAGAGGTTGAGAGTGCAATGAAAAATTTGGGTTCGAGGATTGATATTCAAAACGAGGAGGAAGAATTTAAGAATTCAATTATTTACCGTGCCAAACTGACTAAAGATGTTTCAAAAGGTGAGTTAATTAGATATGATAGCCTTGACTATTCAAGATATCATGAGGGAATTGACTGTAGAGAGGTGTTTTTTAATCGCAATTTTGGTAAAGCTCGGCATGACCTTAACGCCGGAATGATTCTCAAATGGGAGGATGTTGATAAAGAATCTAAATGAAAAAACTACTAGTAATTGGCGCGGGAT
Source organism: Cyclobacteriaceae bacterium (assembly GCA_965229505.1). Taxonomy (GTDB): domain Bacteria; phylum Bacteroidota; class Bacteroidia; order Cytophagales; family Cyclobacteriaceae; genus UBA6059. The sequence continues at coordinate 78,774 of OZ245881.1, read as the reverse complement.
GGGAACAGGAGGCACTTGTCAAGGAAGCAAAAAAGCAAGGCCATTATATCATCGCTACTCATCCTTCAATCAATACGGATGGTTTTAAATACGCTGATGTCACTTTTGTTAAGAATAGTCTGGATATCAACTCTCATTTACATATTGCCAGAACTTACGAGGTAGACGGAGTACTTACCGATAATTGTGATTTCTCGCTTTATACAGCGTCTGTTGTTTCGAAGGCGTTAGGTTTAAAATTCAATGATATAAGATCAGCGCTCTATTCAAATAATAAGTTTGCTCAAAGAGAAGCTTGTGATCGTAGCGGTATTCTTCAACCTGTGTTCAGAAAAGTGCAGACCAATGAGGAGTTGGAAGTTGCCGTAGCAGAGATTGGGTTTCCTTTAATTATTAAACCTGTGGATAGCAGAGGTACTTTTGGAGTAACTATTGTAGGGTCTCAAGAGAACCTTGCTTCGGCTTTTTTTGAAGCTCTAAGTCACTCTGCTTCACACACCACGATCTGCGAAAAGTACATATCGGGTACATTGGTTACTGTTGATGGATTTGTATTTAAAAATGGGCATCAATCTTTGGCTGTCGCTTCTAGAACGTTCCAGTCGGGATCGAAACCCGTAACTAGAGAGATAATTTACCCTGCCAGGTTTGAAGATGACCTAAATATTCGGCTCATGAAGAATCATCATCATGTTGTGCAAGCTTTAGAATATCATCAGGGTCATACACACGGAGAATATCTGGTTACAGATCAGGGTGAGATTTATCTAGTTGAATGTGCCAACAGAGGTGGAGGCGTTTATACGTCTTCAACGATAGTTCCAAGTCTTACAGGCCTTAACCTAAATGAGATATTGATTAATCAATCATTAGGCATTGATGAATTCTCATTATCTCAGAGTGGCTTAGAACTAATGAGAAAGTCAGCTATTCTGACTTTCCTTGATCTTGAAGTAGGAAGGGTAATTAAAGGTGTTAATCTTGCTGAAATGCAAACTCAGCCTTATGTTTTGAATTTCAGGATGATCTTTGGAGAGAATGATATGGTAGAATCAATCGAAAATTGTGCCTCACGACATTCGATGTTGGCAATCACAGGTAAGGACGAAGAAGAATCCATGGGAAATCTTGAACATTTCAAGACTAACTTTAGCGTTGAATACTATTAACAATGGTTAAGATTATTGAAAACACGCTGCGTGATGGATCATATGTCGTTGATTTCCAGTTTACAAAACAGCAGACTTCACGAGTGGTGCGAGAATTGGATAGACTTGGTTTTGAATTTATTGAGGTAGGTCACGGTTTGGGGCTCGGCGCATATGACAACCCCAAGTGTGGCCTTGCGGCAGAGGATGATGCAACTTATATTAATGCTGCACGTGAGGCGGCTGAAAATGCCAAAATTGGAGCATTCTTTATTCCGGGTGTTGGATCACTTGAAGATATAGAACTAGCGGCATCCTTGGGATTAGATTTCTTGAGATGTGGCATTAATATTGACGACTATCAAGACCTTATTCCTTTTGCAGAAAAAGCTAAGCATCTTAACCTTACTTTAGCCGTGAATCTCATGAAGAGTTATGCGGTGAAGTCCTATGAATTCAGTAAAATAGTTCAGGAAATAGACAAATGGCGATTGGCCGATGTTGTTTATTTAGTTGATTCAGCAGGATGTATGTTTCCAGGTGAAATTGCTGAGTTCATAGAAAGAACTAGGGAAAACATTACCACACCAATTGGTTTTCATGGTCATAATAACCTCTCGATGGGTATTGCTAACTCCATTCAAGCCATGCAATCAGGTGCGAGTTATATTGATACTTGCGTCAGAGGCATGGGGCGTTCTGCTGGAAATGCTCAAACTGAGATTTTCATATGGGCGCTTCACAAAATGGGCGTTGATTCGGGAATTGACATTTATAGCTTGTATGAATTTGCAGATCAGGTTTTAACGCCAATGATGTCAAGATCACAAGGTTTAACTTCCGATGAAATTCATATTGGGGTTTCAAAATTTCATACCTCTTATATGCAGCTCGCAGAGGCACAAGCTTGGAAATATGGTGTAAACAAAAAACGATTGATAAAAGAAGTTTCTGACATTAATTGTTTAAACCCATCGAGCGAATTGTTCAACGAAGTTGCTCAAAGAATTAAGCAGAATGAATGAAACTATTAGAAGTATCAGTAGCAATATGGTTAAAAGGTACTCTAGCCGGTACCATGAGCTTGGTTATGATGTAAAAACTTTGGGTTGGGGTTCCGACGAACAGCAGACTTATAGGTTTGCGCAGACTCTCGAAGGAAATGTTGTCTTGAATAATAAGATCATATTGGACATTGGATGTGGATTCGGTGATTATTTCAGGTTTTTGCAAAATGAACAGATCTCACCGACTAAATATTTAGGATTCGATCTTAACGAAGACTTAATTGGAGAGGCCCGGCTTCAGTATGAGGATCACCCGAACTGCAAGTTCAATACATTTAATGTGCTTGAACATACATATGAGGAACCTGTGGCTGATATCGCTGTGATGCTAGGAGTACTTAATTTGAATTTTCAAGATCAAATTGATAACTATGAATATTCAAAAATAGCAGTTTCAAACGCTTTCAGCTCGGTAAATGAATGCTTGATAGTAGATTTTTTAAGCAGCCAATTAGACCCTACATATAAGAAAGAGGAATTTGTGTTTTATCATGACCCAGGTGAAATGCTAAATTGGGCATTGACCATTACTGCTAATGTTGAATTAAAACACAATTATGCCTCAATACCACAGAAAGAGTTTATGTTGTTCATGTATAAATAGTATGCGAGTATTCGACTTCAACGTACACTTACCTTTTGTTGATCATGAAGACGTTAATGTGGTAGTCAGTAATGATCTGAGCCTAACAAACGAGGGCCTTATTAAAGGCTTTAGTAAGAATAAACGGCGATTCGAAAATGCTGAAGGGGCTAATTTTTTGCTTTTCAATGTCGATTTGTTCTCTGAGTCCATTGAATCTTTCCGTGAGGTAGTCAGTAATAATATGAGCTATTTCTCACTGACAGCCCTGATGGACTTTCGGAGAACGGATCTAGATCAATACTTAAAGCGCGCAAAGGTTAATGGAGTCAGAGCGGTCATGGTCAATTCGTATTTACAGCGAATATGCGATTCAGATTTCGCTAAGGTTTATGAAATGTGCCGTATTGCTGAAAGTAATGATATGATCATATGTATCGATGGAAGTTATGGTACAACCAAAATGTATGAATACGACAACTTAAAGCTTGCAGGTTACATTGCCGATAGAATAAGTACCGTTCCGATAGTGATAATACATAGTGGTGGATATCGTGTCGTTGAAGCAATGCTGCTAGCCTTGGATAAAGCCAATATCTGGCTGGATACATCATTTTCTTTAGCCTATTATCTAGGCTCATCAATAGAAAAAGATTTTGCCTTTGTTTATAAACGTTTGAATTGCGAGCGTGTAGTTTATGGTTCGGATGTTCCATATTTGAACTCTGACCGAGCACTTGAAATTCATCTCGAATTCTTTAAAAAATACAGATTTACTGACCTGGAGGCTGAGAAAATCTTATTTAAGAATGCTAGCGAGTTGATTGGTTTCAATCCTTGACATAAGACCTTAATTTGTAATTGGAAATATTGATATTTTGTGAAGCGGGTGAACAGATTGGCTTGGGACACTTTACCAGATGCTCAGCCATAGCCGATCGTATAGCTGAACATGGAATGACGGTAAAACATTTTGTTTATTTCAAAAACCAGGTCATAGATGACGATAAGGTTATAGAAATGAATTGGTTGGAAGAAGATCCTTCTTCTTTAATCAATCATCAACAGATTGTGCTAGTTGATTCTTACTTAGCTCCCAGACACTGGATTTCTAAAGTCCATAAACTATCCAACAAATTAATATGTATAGATGATTACAACAGGCTTTGTTATCCTGCTGATTTGGTGATCAATCCTAATGTATTCTCAAGAGACATTGATTATTCTAACCAGAGAGCTCAGGTCGTTGGAGGTGCAGATTATGTAGTTCTAAGAAAACCATTTAGAAAGGCACATAAAGAAGGGTTTCCAAACCATAAACCAATTGTTCTTATTACGATTGGTGGTAGCGATTTCAGAAACCTTCTACCCAGACTCACATCTTGGTGTATGGATACCAACTTATATCAAGTTCGGGCCGTAATCCCACATGCACTGGAAGGTGTTTCACAGAATATCGAGGTACTGCCACTATTGGAGGCGGATGACATGGTTGCAGAAATGTTAAACGCAGATGTTGTCATTTCAGCCGGCGGTCAGACGCTCCACGAGTTGGCAGCATTAGCCAAACCAGTGATCGGAATAGGATTAGCTAATGACCAATTATTAAATTATCAGTATTATCATGATAATGGATTCTTGAAACAATACATATGGTGGGATCATCTTGATATTGAGGATAAAGTACGCAATGAATTAATAAGACTATCTAATAAATCGGAAAGATTACTACAGGCTGATTCAGTTTTAAGTTTTAATACTCAAGGTGTAGATAATATTATAAGAGCTATGCTCTCCTAAATTATGATTGATTTTGATTCAAAACGTATACTTGTCGTAGTTGCACATCCAGATGATGAAATTTTGGGATGTGGCGCTACAATAAACAGACTAATTACTGAGCATGACTGTATCATTCGCGCGGTTATTCTTGGCGAAGGTATCACCTCAAGATCTGAACAAAGAGATAGGGATCACTGGAAGGAAGAATTGATCCTTCACAAGCAAAATATAGCTTCAGCTTCCGCCATAATAGGTTATGAACATATTGATACTCATGATTTTCCTGACAATCGCTTCGACACAGTTGCCTTGTTAGATGTCATTAAGGTAATAGAGAAAGAAAAAGAAAACTTCAAGCCCGACATCATATTTACTCATCACGGAGGAGACTTAAACATCGATCATCAACGCACATTTGAGTCAGTAATTACCGCTTGTAGACCCATGGAAGATGAAGTTGTTAAGATGATAGCAACGTTTGAAACTCCTTCAGGAACTGAATGGCAATCAATATCAGACCCTAGAATATTTAGACCGAACTTGTTTATGTCTGTTTCAGAAAAACAGTTGAATCGGAAGATTCAAGCGATGGAGTGTTATAATTTTGAAAAAAGAACTTATCCCCACCCTCGATCACCTGAGGCTTTGAGAATACTAGCTCAACAACGTGGCTTAAGTGTAGGCGTTGAATATTCAGAAGCATTCTGTATAGTTAGGTTAATGCTTTAGTACACTAGCTATGTTTTTGACTCTTACCGAATATATGTTTCCAATTACGATCTTCCAGCGCTGAATCTATTTTGCTTAGACTATAGTAGTTATCTAATTCTTTGTAGACTTGATACATTCTTCCGGCTAATCCGGGAAGACCCCTATTCTCGAAGACATATATTGTTTTAGCAAGTTTCTTCACCCGTCTGAAAAGTTTTTTCGAATAGAAGAACCTGCCTATGTTCATTAAGAGAAATAATCTAATATGTCTTGGTGACCAAATTATATTTTTGGGAGTATGAGACCTTGGGATATTTTGACTGAAATAATATGCTGCTCTCAAATGATTTAATCCGTCTGTATATCCAATTGACTGGCACAATAGTTCATTTTTAAATGTTTCAGTTTTAGGTATTTCATCTTCATACAAGGCTATCTCAGTATTAAAGATTTTCTTTATATACATGTCAAGTTCCAATCCATGCCTTACGATTATCGCTCCTTTGTATTGATCAGGTCTTGGAAAGTTTACATCCTCATTGATTAATATTGTAGGTTTATTGAGTAACCAGGCTTCCATTAATGTTGTGGTTTCAAATCCAAGCCAGATACCAGAGATAGAAATTAATGATTCAATTGGGATCTCATTTTTGACATACAAAACATTATGATATCCTACTAGTTCGTTCATCTCATTGAGACCTTCAAACTGGTTATCTTCAAAGTCTTCTTTTGGATGTTTTTTTAGGATGAAGAGTGTGTCAGGGTTATTTATGACTGCATATCTTAGGGCTTCCCGTACAGCCACTCTTTGATACTCCAGCCAACTCAACGCCCATTGTCGATTTTCAGGGAAGAAATTTTGAAATGGAACTTCTTTCTGATTTGAATGTAACTTTCCAAAGGCCCAACCTGCATAACCGATCACTTTTTTATATGAAGATTTGTTATGCTGTGATAGTATTGATTCAGTATTTGGCGGTTCTCCAAAAATATATCTGTCGAACCCGGTAGCTCCCGTAACAATTACGCGTTCATGCACTGCCTCGGGCAAAAAGGATTTGTAATATTTAGAAATGCGCTCTGACCAGCAGGTGATCCATTCTGAATAAAGCCTTTTTTTAAGATTGTAACCCCAAAAATCAAAATTTTCAAATGGTTGAAAATTACCTTCTGATTCAAGAGCGAGAACTTTTATATTATTTTTATAAGCAAACTCAGCAGCCTCAACGTACATATGATGACCTCTGATATTAGGTAACAGCAATACGTCCGGATGCCATATTTCAATGAAAAGTAGGTCCCAAATGAACTTATATTTCACTTCGGTGTTGAAATACTTTTCCAAAACATAAGTCACTGGGAGCAAAATCTCAGTGTCTCTTCCCAAGGGATTATCTACTAGCGCAAGAAGTCTAGGCTTGCTCATTTATTTGGTTGAGGAATTCAGATATCTTTCTTGTTTGATTGAAGTTAGAGAACCCTTCAATTTGTGATGTATCGGGCTGGTGAATATGAGGGTCGTTCATCAGGTTCAGTATATATGACTGGATAGATTTTATATCATTATATGCAAGACATGCACCTGCTTTACACGCTTTAATTATTGTAGCAGCATCTGAATGTTCCGAACCAAATGCTATGATCGGAGTATGAGATCGAAGGTACTCATATAGTTTACCTGGTAATCTTCCTGCACTATTGTCTGACTTATTTATTGGAAGAAGTAATAGGTCAGCATCGACTAACCATTGAAGCACTTGTTTTCTGGGAATGAACCCAAGATACCGCACAGAACTTTTAAGTGGACTATTAGCTAAGTACTCTTCTATTCTGTAATCGACTTTTCCAGCTAATACAATTTCTATTCGCTTTGCTATATCTTCGTTTTGGTCAATATCGGCCATAATATCAAAGAATTCCTTTGGAAATCGATCTATTCCGAGCAAGCCACCATGGAAAATGACAAACTTGTCTTTGTGTTTCGATTGTTCTAAATGCTCAAAATCAGTTTCGTCGTAACCATAGTAGATCACATCGACATTTTTTGCACCGAGACATTCTAAATCATTTTTCCATGTTGGGCTGGCAATCGTAATTTTTTCCGCTTTCTTGAGAACCTTCCGTTCCAAGTCCTCATGTTTTTTTCTTGCCCATTTTGTGAGCGGAAACTTTTGATAATAGTCAACTTGAGTCCATGGGTCCTGAAAATCGCAGAGCCATGGAATATTGAATTTAATGGATAGATGATATCCAATCATTGTATTAGTATGAGGAGGGCCGTCTGTGAATATGGCATCAACATGATGATCAGCTAAGTATTTGGATAAACGTTTGACCGATGGAATTATCCACAGAGATCTTGCGTCTGGAATGAAGAAATTAGCTCTTATCCAAATCGACAATTGCTCGATCCAAGATGCTTTCTTGTTTTGAACCATCAAGAGGTTGTCTATCGGTTGTTTCTTTTGCCGACCAGTGACTAGGCGAAAAAATGTAAATGGTTCGATGATCGAACCACTTAACACCTCAACCCCTGAAGGGATGTCATTGATTCCATTATTATCTATATAATCATAAGGAGCATTAGAAGGAATGTATACGACAGGTTCCCAACCAAATTCTCTTAGGTATTTGACAATTTTGAGTGATCGCAGGACACTTACACCTCCAGCTGGTGGCCAATAGTAAGAAATGACAAGAACTCTTTTCATGCTATAGAGCGCACCTCATAGCCAATGCCAACTATGATCATAACGATGAGGATAATTGAGGATACTAGCATAATAGTATTTCCCAAATAATAAGACTGAGGCTCAAATCTGAACTCAACCTTATGATTTCCAGCGGGAACGATGAGTGCGCGAAGAACATAGTTTACTCTTAAGATGTCTACCAGATTATCATCAATATATGCATTCCAACCTGCGGGGTAGTATATTTCTGAGAAAACCGCCAATCCAAGACCGGAATTAAACGTGCTGTATTTGAGATAGTTAGGCTTGTAGTCGTCAAGACTTATGCTTCCACCAGATAGATTTTCAGTTGGAACTTCGAATCTAGTTTTATCGATCACTGCCTGGGTTTTGGTGTCAATATTGGAGATTGCATCAATTTCTTCTGTAGCACCATTAACTTCTTTGATGTTGGTAATAAACCACGCATTGCCGTTAGCGCTGTTATTTAGTATGACCTGATCTGCTGCTTCACCAAACTTCATATACTTGGTATTGAGCATGTTGATGGCTCCAAGATTAGAGAGGTCTGGCCTTCCGTTTTGTAATGACTGAATTAATTCTCCCAGTTCTGCTTGCAATTGATACTCAATTAAGTCTTGATACCTCCTCATTTTGGCTCCATGATAGCCACCAATACTGGAATGAAAATATGAGGTTTTGGCTTCATTGAAAGGGTTGTTGAGGTTCAACACACGATAATGTTGGTCAGAATCCTTTTTGATCTCATTATCTGCCGGAGTAGCATTGAAATAGGTTTGTCTTAAATTTCTCACATAATTTTCATCATTGAGATATCTGTCACTTACAAGGAATAAGTCAAGAAAAATCATTGCACCTATTATTGCATACGTCCCGAGTATTGGTATATGTTTTCTCATTGTGAGGTAAATGACAGTTCCACATGCTAAAATGTAAAAAAGTGACCTTAGAGCATCTGTCCTCAGCATACTCTCTCTTTGTGATCTTATTAAATCGATAAGCCATGGTGTATTGGATAGCTGATTATCCACAGCACCTCTAAATCCCAGCATGCCTGCTCCAACAATAAGAATCAGCAACAATCCCCCCACAGTAGCAATCGCAGTGAGCAACGATTTTTTGGAATTAGGAGGCTCCTTTTCAAGGAGTTTTTGAAGTCCTAAAAACCCAAGCAGAGGCATGCATAAAAATGGTATTGATACAATATTCGAAACGGCTCGAAACTTATTATAGCCCGGCAAATAATCAAAAATCAAATAGTTTAATGCAGGAAAATTATTTCCCCAAGAAAACATTATCCCGAGGACGCTAGCACTTACTAGCCACCATTTGTATGCACCATCTAGCGCTATCACGCCCAGAAAAAATAGAAAAATAATTATAGCTCCCATGTAATAGGGACCACTTGTGAATGGTTGGTCTCCCCAATAGGTAGGGACGCTTTTGACAAAGTTGGCAATCTGCGCGGTTCCTACCCCTTGCTGCCTTAGGCCCTTTGCAAGATCAGAATCTGTTGATAAGCTTTCCTGACTGGCTCCACCGAAAAAATTCGGAACTAAGAATGTCATTGGCTCCCAAATACCATTGCTCCAGGCAAACGCATAGTCACGGTCCAGACCCCCACTCGTGCTTTGGGTATTGCTGGTAAGCTCAGAGGGCCCTCTAATAGAGTACTTTCCATACTCGTAGGCAGACCATAGTTTTCCAAAATTCACGCCTACACCTAATATCACAGCCATTATAAGAATCCCTATAATTTTGAAGTATTCTGCTAAGGCTCCTTCCTTGTATGCTTGCCATAGCTTGAATAGACCATAGATCACTACGACGATCAACAGATAATAAGTAATCTGATAGTGGTTCGCTTTTATTTGCAGAGCCATTGACACTGCTGTGAGTAAGAAACCCCAAATGTATTTTTTGCGAAAAGTGAGCTCTATTCCCGCTAGGACCAGTGGCATAAGACCTATTGCATCTACCTTCCAAATATGCCCGGCTTCTACACCAATCATGAAGAAACTGTTTAGACCATAAGATATTCCTCCAGCTATACTCAAGTACGGATTAACGCCAAATACTACCAAGAGAAGATAGAAGCTTAGCATAGCTATAAAAGTCCTGTTTACAGGAGATGGCAAGCCAAGCCCGATGATCCTGTAAATCATTGGACTTTTATCTCCTGACCAGTATGTGTTGATCAAATAGGTCGGCATTCCGCTAAACATACTGTTGGTCCAAAGTGCTTCTTCTCCAGTTTGGTTTCTAAACTCAATCGTTTCTTGATTTGCACCGGCACCTTGTAGAATGTCATTTTGATTGATTGATTTATTCTCAAAAATGATTGGAGAATAGAAAAATATATTAACCAAAAGAAACGCTAGAATGGCTATAGCATGAGGTATGATTCCATGCATCATTTGTTTTAACTTCATACTCTATCGTTTAGGGGAGTTTAGACTTCATCCCAGCCAGAACTATATCTAATTGTTCATTAAAAATATTCGAGACTTGCAGTCGATAAGTCAAAGTTATAAAAACCGCTATCAATGAACCTGACCTTATGACTATATCAAGCAATGGATGAAACATCATTGGAGTGAGCAAAAATGGGACGCTCACGACCAAGCTTATCAGTAACATTTTGAGTGTATTTTTGGAGAAAGGAGAAAACTGAAATTTTCGTTTGATAAAAACAAATTTGGCCAAATTGAAGAGGACATAGCTAAGCAGTGTTGCACAGGCCGCTCCATAAAGCCCGTATCTTGGTATCATCAATATGTTGCTGATCACTGCAACCACACACAAAACAAGTATTGCGTATAAGTTGAACTTAAAGTATTTGGAGTAACCAATAATTTCACCATTCAAACTAAAGCCCATATCAACTAGTTTCACAACTCCAATAATTATGAATACCCACCACCCTGAGTCATACTTGTCCCCATTGGGCATAAGGCTATAAATAGCGTCAAGGTTAACTGCCACGAGAAGAAAAATGAGCATCCCTACGATTAGCTGATTAATCGATGCGCTCTTGTAATGGTCTTCTAATTGATCATGATTATTCTTCGCAAGAGAATCTGCTAAAATTGGGGTTGATATTTGTGACACGAATTTGCGGGGCAGCTCAATTACAGCTGCCATAAAGAGTGCGATAGTATAGACACCATTAGAAGTCAAGCCCAAGTATTTGGTAACCATAATTTGATCTACTTGGATAATAATAACCATTCCTAAACCTGAGACTATGCTTATAGTTGAATAATTCATTAGGTCTCCCATTTTTCCCTTGAGTTGCTGAAATCTAAAATCCAATCCCAGGTTGTTTCGGACTATGAGAGGTACAAGAAGTGCGAGTATTAATAAGCTATAAACAAAGAGGTGTCCAGTTAGATATTCATCAAAGTCTAAAAAGTTGAACCCATAGAGCAAGATAATTGCGACGTGAAGCGACTTATATAACAAGTCTCTAACGACATTAGGTAGTATAATTTGCCGTAAGCTTCTAAGGGTTGCTTCCAGTAAATTGAATATGGTCATTTGGAAGATGAGGATAATTATCAAACCAAGGTACTTCCCTACCTCCGGAGATTTCTTTGCGAAAAAATCAAAGAATTGATCTGAAAAGACCTGAAGCAAAAGGGCTAAAAAAGTGAAAGCAAAAGCTATAATGATCAAGCTATATGTGAATAACTGGTTAAGTGCTTCTTTAGTAGAGCCCATCAAGGGGAAATACCTTATAAGCATTGCTCCCGTCCCAAAACTGGAAAATGTGGTCAGCAACAAAGCAATGCTCATCACTGCCCGCATCAAGCCGATCTCATCTGGGGTCATAAAGAGCGGCATCAGGATAATGGCATTGAGGTATCCTATCCCTACTCCTATATAGGCACTGATCGAACTATAAAAACTCTGCCTAATAACTATGCCCACAGATCAATCCAATTTTGCTGGCGAATATGATGAAATCGCATTCACTAACCTATCTATGTCTTTCGAATCATTGTAGAAATGCACGGAGATGCGTAGATAATTGTCTCGATGGGTAGTAGTGATGTTTTGCTTGGTTAACCACCCATGAAGTTTTTTATCCGACTTGACGGTGATGATACCTGAAGCTGCTTGTACTACCTCCCCAGAAATGGGCAAAATTCCACATTTTTTCAGTTCTACGATAAGGTATTGCTTCAGTGAGTGAATTCTCTCATTGATGCCTGCTACGCCGATCTCCTGGATTTCTTTTAGTGCTTGACCAAACATTAGAACATTGAAATACTTCGAATGTCCTAGTTCAAAAGCGGCAGCACCAGTTTTCCAATTCGATTCTCGGGTTGGCTCCAAACCAAACTCGATGAGGCTGTTCCAACCCATGGCTTTTTGATGAAGTTGATTGCTGATCTCAGCAGAGACGTATACCAAGCATGTGCCATACCCACCTGTAAGCCACTTGAATGTGCTAGCCGCCAGGATGGAGATGTTGCACTCTTTCACATCTATAGGGATAGCTCCCAGCCCCTGTGTCGCGTCGACTATGAGCAGTGCTCCATGTTGCTTACAGATCCGTCCAAGGGTTTGGAGATCGGTTGTGATACCAGAGTTGTAGTGTACCCAACTGACCACTACTATTTGAGCGCCAGACTTGATAGAAGCTTCAAAGTCCGAGAGATCGAAGGACTGATGATCTGCTCTTTCAATCCAGGAAATATCGTATCCATGACTAACCCAGGGCAAGACAACAGAAGGAAATTCATCCTTTAGTAAGGCCACTTTCTTTTTATGAGCCAAGGCTTGGGCTGTAAAGCTCATCGCAATTGACACATCTGGAGTGAAAGCAACCTCTGAGGCTTTGGCATTGATTAGCTCTGCGGTGTTATTACGCGTATCTTCAATGGCTGAGATCCATTTGCTACGGTTCAGAGTGGCATTAGATAGCTGATCTTCAGCAAAGGCTTTCATCACCTCGGCTGTGCTTTTAGATATCGCACCCGAAGTAGCCGTATTAAGATAGGTGCACTTTTCTAATACTGGATAATTTGCTCGTATTGCTTTCCAATCTCTCTCCATACTAAAAAAACCAAAGTCTAATGGCCATAACAGATACGGTCACGATGAGAATGATCCGTATCCACTTGTCATCTTTATCTGCTGACCAACGGCTCGCTATCCAGCCTCCCGCTGAGTTGCCTGCTGCGAGTGAAAGTCCGTATGACCAATTGATCATATCTTGGTAAATAAAAACGCCCAATGCTGAAATGGTATATATCAAAACGACAAACACCTTAATACTATTGGTCTTGGCCATTGATAATGCATTGATGTTGGTAAGAGCGGCTATGATAACAAAGCCTACTCCCGCTTGAATGAAGCCACCGTAAATCCCGATGAAAAAGAATGTGATAGCACCAATGATTTTGTCTTTAGGCTCCATTTTTTCTGACTGACCAGTTTTAACACCTGGCTTGAAGATGGTCAAGAGTAAAACCACGATCATGATGATAGCCAGGATTCTGTTGAACACTTCGCCCTTGATATCCATTGCGAATTGAGCACCAATAATAGAGCCGACAATCGCTGTACCCGCCAACCAAAAAGCATAAGGAAAAGCTGATATACCTTTGGACCTAAAGCCGGCTACCGAGAATAGGTTCTGTGAAAAAATGGCTACACGATTGGAAGCATTAGCTACGTTTGACGGTAGTCCCATGAAGATCATGATCGGCAGGGTCAGTAGAGATCCACCGCCTGCGACAGTATTGAGAAACCCAGCAAACACTCCTGCGCTCATCAGGATGATGATACTCAAAGCATCTAATTCCATCTTGTAAGGTTATTCATGAAGACTTGGAACATGCACTTGATTATAAAATAGATATCTCAAATCAGGATTCAACGGGAGGAGAGTAAGGTAGCACCTCCAGCTGATCGGGGCAAATTTCAAGCAATTGTTCGTTGGTAAGGCCCAACAACGGATGTTTGAACTTCGCGGCAATCTCCACCAGTGGAGTAAGTGTAAATCCACGAAGGGCTATGCCAGGATGTGGAATAATCAGACTTTTGGTATTATGACTTTCGTTTCCGAAATAAAGTATATCTATATCGATCGTCCTCGGGCCCCAAAGTTCAAACCGTTCCCTTCCAAGTGACTTTTCTACGTTTTGACAGTGAAGCAGAAGTTCCTCTGGGGAGAAATTACAATCGCATTCCACTACTTGATTGAGAAAGGAAGCTTGATCCGTCTTTCCCCATGCGGCTGTCTCGTAGATTTTTGAGGCAGCACGTATTTTCAAGTTGGGATGATCAAGTGCCGAAACGGCTCTATGGAGTTGTGTGCTGCGATCACCGATATTGGAGCCGAGCAGGAGGTATATTTCTTTCATCCTTTTTCGTTGGAAGCAGACCTATTGAGGTATCTTTTTTAGCTTTGCCTCTCGCAAATGTAGATAATATGGCCTTTTTAAGAATTGTATTGGGTACCGTCATTGGGCTGTTTGTTTTTTTCTTTCTGCTCGTACTCATGCTCGCAGGAGCTATAGGCGCGGCTTCTACGGGAGAAGTAGCTACGGTAAAGGACAATTCTATCCTGTACCTCAATCTTTCCGGGCCGGTTGTCGAGCGGGTCGCTGAGGATCCATTTCAGGATTTATTTCCCGAGAGCGGACCGCTTCCGATTGCTTTGCTACCGCTGATTGATGCAATAGCAGAGGCCAAGGATGATCCTAGAATAAAAGGCATCTATATGGAGCACGGGTTTATTGTAGCAGGTTATGCCAGCCTTCAGGAGATACGAGACGCTGTGCTGGATTTCAAACGCAGTGGGAAGTTTGTCTACAGCTACGGTGAATATCTCAGTGAAGCGGACTATTATCTCGCCTCTGCTGCGGACCAACTATACCTCAATCCGGAAGGCTCTCTGGAATTTAACGGTATCTCTGTGGGTGTGAGTTTCTTTCAGGGTACGTTTGAGAAGCTCGGGATCGAACCGCAGATTTTTAGAGTGGGGGAGTTCAAGAGTGCCGTGGAGCCATTTATTCGTAAAGACCTTAGCGATGCTAACCGTCTCCAGATCAACTCCTTCATTAGCTCTATTAATAATCATAACATTAAGTCCCTGGCGCAAGAATCTGACCTTAGCGTTGATGAACTAAAAAATATCTCGGACTCCATGCTAGTGCGCCTACCGGAAGATGCTGAAGCGTACGGTCTGGTAACTAGAGTTGCCTACGAGGACGAAATGAAGGATCTGATCCGTGAAGAGCTGGGTGTTGACCAGGATGTGAAGCTGAGATTCATCAATTCTTCCAACTACATAGATGCGATCAGCATGGAAGATGGTGACTACAGCTCCAATCGAATCGCAGTAATAGTCGCTACAGGCAATATTGTCATGGGTGAAGGAGGAGAAGATGTAGGAGGGGAGAAGTTTGCCAGAGAGATCAGGAAGGCACGAGAAAACGATCGGGTAAAGGCCATTGTCCTGAGAGTAAATTCTCCCGGTGGGAGTCTCACAGCTTCGGATATCATTTGGCGGGAGATTATGCTGACCAAAGGAGTAAAACCAATTATAGCTTCTATGTCAGACCTGGCCGCATCGGGAGGTTATTTCATCGCCATGCCTTGTGATACGATTGTTGCCCAACCCAACACCATCACCGGATCCATTGGCATCTTCGGAATGTTGTTCAACTTTGAAGGGTTCCTCGAGGACAAGTTGGGCATCACCAACGATGTGGTGAGCACAGGCGAATTTTCGGATATCTTCACAGTATCAAGGCCCCTAACGGAATACGAGAAAAGCATTATCCAGGAAGGCGTAGATCGTGGCTATCAAACATTTACTACCAAAGCTGCAGAGGGGCGCGGGATGACCGTTGAGGAATTGAAGAAAGTAGCTTCCGGTAGGGTATGGACAGGCGAGCAGGCACTAGGCAATGGTCTAGTAGATGTATTGGGTGGATTTAATACGGCCGTCAATATTGCAGCGAAAGCCGCTGGTGTCGAGGATGACTATCGACTCAGTTATCATCCACCTATGGAAAATTTCTTAGAGCAACTCATGAAAAAGGCTTCCGGTGAGGTCGATGCATATTATCTTAAGCAGCACTTTGGCGAAGTAGCGCCTTATGTTGAATCTATTAACAAACTCAAGTCACTTCAGGGTATCCAGGCAAGGCTGCCATTTGACCTGAAAATACAATAACACGATATGAGAAACGACTGGACCCGGGAGGAAATCTCCGAAATCTACAATAGTCCTTTGATGGACCTGATCTACAGAGGTGCGACTGTGCACCGTGAGCATCATGACCCGACGGAGGTGCAGGTGTGTACGCTGCTATCCATTAAGACCGGAGGATGTCCCGAAGACTGTGCCTATTGTCCACAAGCCGCTCGATATCAGACAGATGTCAAAGTTCACAGATTGCTGGATGTGGATGAGGTCCTCGATAAAGCCAGGAATGCCAAAATCAATGGCTCGACAAGATTTTGCATGGGTGCTGCTTGGAGAGAAGTTCGTGATAACCGCGACTTTGATAAGGTTGTCGATATGGTCAAGGGGGTATCCCAAATGGATATGGAAGTGTGCTGCACGCTGGGTATGCTTACAGATCAACAAGCCGAGCGGCTCAAAGAAGCTGGCCTTTACGCTTATAACCATAACCTGGATACCAGTGAGGAGCACTACGGTGAAATCATAAGTACACGGACGTATGACGACCGACTCAATACATTGGAGAACGTCCGTAATGCAGACATCTCTGTTTGCTCCGGAGGCATCATTGGCATGGGCGAATCTGACGAAGATCGTATCGGCATGTTATTGACCCTGGCGACACTTCCCAAGCACCCCGAGTCAGTGCCAGTCAATGCGCTCGTCCCTGTAGAGGGTACCCCAATGGAAGAGATGCCCAGGGTGTCTGTTTGGGAGATGGTGCGTATGATCGCTACCGCAAGGATCATCATGCCTAAGGCTATGGTACGACTGTCGGCTGGACGGGTGATGATGAGTCAGGAGGAACAAGCGATGTGCTTCCTGGCTGGAGCTAATTCGATCTTTGCAGGTGATAAGCTCTTGACCACACCTAATCCTGAGGTCAACGAAGATGAGCAGCTCTTTCAGACACTGAATCTCAAGCCTAGAAAGGCCTATAAGAATCAAAAGCAAGCAGTCGAGGCGTAAGACTTTCAAGAGTCGTCGGGCGAATCTTATACCTTGATTCTAGATGTCTCATGATTTCTGCCATGAAGCTGCAACAGTCGTCCGACGACTTTTCACTATCTCTTGGTTAAGTCAATCTTGTAATTCACTTCGAGTTGAAAGATCATGTTTGACTCGACATGGATATGATCTGATTTGGCGAGATACTGCCAATGGTAATTGAGGAGAGTGTTGAACTTAGGCGTCCAGCAGTAACCAATGCCTCCGATGAGCCAGTTTTGATTGAAAGTGGTTTCGGCGTTTTTACCAAAGTTGAGCCAAAGCTCATCTTTCAGCTGTGCCAGCCATTTTTGTTCTTTGCCGAAAGGGTATTGAAGCCTTATCCTGTACCTAAACCGGCTGTAGGTCTTATATGGGTCATGATTGCCATCGGGCAGTACAGCAGTTCTCCAGCGTTCCTCGACTCTGAATCTATTTTGTATTTTGAGCCTAGCGAAATTTGACAAATGCGCTGCTCCCAGGAAGGTATTGTGCTCTAGCATTTGATTGGCTGAGGGCTGTAGGCCTACTGGATAGAACTTGGCAAATGTGTAGCCGGCATGTATAGTCCATTGACTACTGGCTTTGAAGTAAATCAGCGGGCGAAGTAAGTAGTCGGCCTGCTCTTCAAACCAATTGACCCTGCGATAATGCATCTCACTTGCCAAGGTCACAGTTTGACTGACCGGATAGAAACCCTGAATTGAATACCAAGTCTCGTGATTTGACGCTACCTCCTTGGGCTGAGCATCAGCCATAGTGGCTAATGCTAATATCAATGAGGTGAGGAGGTAGGGTAATTTGCTCATGTCGAAGACAAATTTCAGCTACAATTACCAGGTCGCTTCTGATGGCTATCAACACACTATAGGCTGCAAACGAAACCATATATGATTGATATCAGTGGTTTACTTGCTCATGCTAATTCATTATAATATTGATCTGTCCGCTGCAGACTTACGAAGTTTTCAAAACTTCGTAAGTCTTGCTCCGGGCCATGAGAATGTTGATATGCATGCTATAGCTTATGATGCAAGAACGCTCATGGTTTCCGAACACCCTGGAGCTAAGAATTGACGTTAAGAATTCCAGACTAAGACTGACCAACAGAATGAACGCATGGCCACAACGCGAAGCACGAGACCGAAATGGCCGGCGCAGGAGGAGGCTCGGGCCGCCGCGAGGAGGGTGTGTGAGTAGGCCGGAGGGGCGGGTAGTGCGATCCAAAATGAATCATGAAAAGCATACCTCATTTATTCTAGCGATACTAGGCAGATGAGGGATAATTCTCTAAATTTGCGCTCCCGTTCGAGTGAATGGGTTTGGTTCGCCAAATTTCTATACAACTAAACCTGCCCTGAGTTGGCTCGCCAGGGTGGTCATGCAAGAGCCGCATAATTATTATGGCTGACGATAAAGAAATCGAAAAGACTGAAGAAGCAAAAGTAGAAGAACAGTCTGCTGAAACCGCAGTAGAGGAGACAAAAGAGGTGGCTGAGGCTGCTGCTCCTGAAGCGGTGGAAGAAAAGCATGCTGAGGAAGCACCAGCTCCCAAGGCAGCAACTCCAGAACCTGCGGCAGCCGCCGCACCTGCTCCCGTAGCAGAAGAGGAGCCCATCGATTGGGATGACAACTCCGGTTTTGGTGAAGAGTACACTGATGCTCGTCGTAAGGAGATGGAAGCAATGTATGAAGATACAATGACGACCATCACCGAAAAGGAAGTGATCGACGGTACTGTACAAGGCTTTACTGATAGGGACGTGATCGTCAATATCGGCTTTAAGTCGGATGGACTGGTATCCAGAACAGAATTCCGAGACATGCCTGATCTCGCCAAAGGCGATACAGTGCAGGTGTATGTTGAAGAGCAGGAAAACAAACTAGGACAGCTCGTACTGTCTCGCAGAAAGGCGAAAATCGTATACGCCTGGGAGAAAATCCAGGGTGCACTTGATAACGATGAAGTGATCGAGGGTATGGTGAAGCGTAGGACAAAAGGCGGTCTTATCGTTGACGTATATGGTGTAGAGGCCTTCTTGCCTGGATCACAGATCGACGTGAAGCCAATTCGCGATTTTGATGTGTTCGTTGGTAAGAAAATGGAAGTGAAAGTAGTGAAGATCAACTACTCTAACGATAACGTAGTTGTATCACACAAAGTACTCATCGAGAAGGATCTTGAGAAGCAGAAAGCTCAAATCCTTGGCAACCTTGAGAAAGGTCAGGTACTTGAAGGTGTGATCAAAAATATGACCAACTTCGGTGTATTCATCGATCTTGGTGGTGTAGACGGACTGTTGCACATCACTGATATCTCATGGGGTAGAATCAACCACCCTGAAGAGGTGCTCAACCTTGATGAGAAGGTGAATGTGGTAGTACTTGACTTTGATGATGACAAGAGAAGGATATCTCTTGGTATGAAGCAATTGACTTCTCATCCTTGGGATGCGCTCGATACCAGCCTAGAGATTGGTTCTAAGGTGAAGGGTAGGATTGTGAATGTTGCCGATTACGGTGCATTCCTTGAGATCAACCCTGGTGTAGAAGGATTGATTCACGTATCCGAAATGTCATGGTCGCAGCACCTGCGTAACCCTCAGGACTTCATCAATATTGGTGATACACTAGAGGCAGTGATATTGACTATCGACAGAGATGATCGTAAGATGTCTCTCGGTATCAAGCAACTCACTGAGGATCCTTGGACAAAGCAAAACGTCTTGACCAAGTATGCCATTGGCACCCAGCACTCTGGTATCGTGAGAAACCTTACCAACTTCGGCTTGTTCATCGAGCTAGAAGAGGGTATCGACGGTCTTGTACACGTATCTGATCTTAGCTGGACTAAGAAGGTGAAGCACCCATCTGAGTTTATTAAGGTAGGCGAAGAACTGGATGTGGTAGTGATGGAGTTGGATGTAGACAACAGAAGACTTGCATTGAGCCACAAGCATCTTGAGGAGAACCCTTGGGATACTTTCGAAGGTGTATTCAGCAGAGGATCATCACATAAGTGTACGGTGATCTCTCAGAATGACAAAGGCGCTTCACTAGAGCTTCCTTACGGTCTTGAAGGTTTTGCGACTAACAAGAACCTCGTGAAAGAGGATGGCTCTAAGGTAGAGGTAGGTGAGACTATCGACTTTGTGGTGACTGACTTCTCTAAAGATGATAAGCGCATTGTGCTTTCTCATACTGGTACGTGGAAAGAAGTACAGCAAGAAGCTGCTTCCTCTTCGTCTTCATCGTCCAGAAAGAAGAAGCCTGCTAAGTCTGGTGTTGATCGTGTAAACAACGACTCTGAGAAGTCTACATTAGGTGATCTTGAGTCGCTAGCTGCACTTAAGACGCAGATGGAGGACGCTGCTAAGACACCTGCGCCAAAGAAGGCGGCTGCTAAGAAAGAAGCTGCCCCGAAAGCGGAGGCAAAGGTAGAAGAGGCTCCTAAAGAGGAAACAGCGGAGGAAAAGCCTAAGGCTAAGAAAGCCGCTGCTAAGAAAGAAGAAGCTAAAGCTGACAAAGCTGATGCTGACGATTCTGCAGAGGAGAAGTAAATAGATAAGGATAGGGATTATTGAATGGGTGGATGTTGTCCGCCGTGTCAATAATCCCTAATTTTACCATATGGTCCTGTGGCCGAGCGGCTAGGCAGAGCTCTGCAAAAGCTCGTACAGCGGTTCGAATCCGCTCAGGACCTCTGGGAGTCCCGTCATTGACGGGACTTTTTTTGTTTATAGGACTTTGGGTTTTTCGTACCCGAATGGGCATGGCTGTAGACTTACGAAGTTTCTGAAACTTCGTAAGTCAGCACATATATGAGACTGGTGACTCTCACCAGCAGGGGAGTAGTAATTAATGAAGCAATTGTGACCCTACTGTGAAGATTTGTTTCTTGACCTTCGCCATAAATACCCCATAAACGCTAAAATCACAGCGGCTGTGGCAATCCCGATAACGACGCTTGTCCATATCCAGTAGTCACCTTTTCCCTTTTCTTCCTCGAGAAGATGTCGGGCTTGGATGGTTTCCAGCTTGAGTCCTACAGCTTTTTTGTCAAACTCGATCTGTCGGTAGGAGTTGCTTTTATAAAGCTCTACCAAACGGCGGGTGTAGTACAATGCACTATCTTTTTCACCCATCGATTCGTGGATGTCCGCCAATTCTGATAGGCTGATTTGGGTTTCGTCAAGATCGTTAACTGTTTGGTTTACCTCCAGTGCCTGTGCGAAATAGTAAAGGGAAGAATCTGTGTTGCCGAGACCCTTGTATGTGCCCGCTAAATTGTTAAGCGCGTGCCCCCTATAATAGGGGATATTCCTAGTGGTAAAGACGTCCAAACACTCGAGTAGCTTTGACTTAGCTAGTGGATAGTTCTTGTCGGCATAGTAGCTGTTGGCGATGTTATTAAGTGCAGCCGCATAAAGTTTTGGCTGTTGGCTGTCATTTTCTGCTCTCGATTTGACCCGTTCAGCGTAAGATCTTGCACCCTCATAGTCCTCAGCTTCATAGCTGACAATCCCCATCTCGATGTATGTTTTTGAGATTTGATATTGGTCGTCTCTGTCCCTTGCGAGTGCTAGGTTTTTCTCAAAATAATCAAGGGCTTCATTGTATTTACCCTGCCTTGAAAATGATGTTCCAAGATTGTGAAACGTGTATATCTTGATAGGATCGTAGATTTTGTTGGCCAATTGGTAGTACTCGATGGCCTTGTCATAGCTTTGAACATTGAAGAATATCAAGCCAATATTCACCAATACTTCTGCACTCATCTTGGGGTTATTTAACCCATAAAGCGAGTAGGCTTTGAGGTAGTTGGACAGTGCTTCCTCATCATTCCCGTTGGATTGAAGATCGTAACCCAGAGTGAAATACTCCAATGCCTTATCCTCCTGGGCTAGTACTTCATGCCCGCACAGAAAAATCAATAGGATTACTGCAACCAACAGTTTCATTGGTTGAAATTACATTATTCAATAGAGATTTTAACAGGGGATTCTAAAATTAGGAGAATCCCCTATAGTGATCTTACTACTCAATTACTACCAGGTCGTGGAGGCCTGTTCTGATCAGTGCCGGCATTTCCGTTAGTCATTTGTGCCTCTGGTATGTCTAACATCGGGGCTAAACCATCCATTTCTGTCTCTTCACATGAGGTTAGCGTAGC
The DNA here is from genome assembly GCA_965229505.1 of Cyclobacteriaceae bacterium. Classification (GTDB taxonomy): domain Bacteria; phylum Bacteroidota; class Bacteroidia; order Cytophagales; family Cyclobacteriaceae; genus UBA6059. The sequence continues at coordinate 56,397 of OZ245881.1, read as the reverse complement.
TATTCCTGCGATCATCATCATTGCGATTAATACTCTTAACTTTCTCATAGTAGTTACTTTTAGTGTTTGTTAAAATTCAAATATAGAGGCGAAAATAATTAAATGAGTAACATTAATTAGATTTCGATGATGTTTGTTGCGCTTAACGGTAGTTGAGCTATAGGAGACTACAGGTGAGAACTATAGCACCAGATGTAGTTCTTGGCTTTTTAATAATTGGAGTTGGAGTGCTATCTTGATTACTATGATGCTCGACTATTTCAATACAAACTATCCATCGACTGAGGACCTCAGATTGAGGTCAAAACGACGAATGCCTAAGTTTGCTTTTGAATACCTGGACGGTGGCTGCAATGATGATGTCAACCTTTTCAAGAATACAGATGAGCTAAGGAAGGTCGAGCTGGAGCCCAGGTATATCATCGATCGAGCCCCAGTCGATCTGAGTACAACCCTGTTTGGTCATACCTATGCCGCACCTTTTGGTGTGGCGCCTGTGGGCCTGCAAGGTTTGATTTGGCCCGGATCATGTCAGATGCTTGCGAAAATGGCTGCTCAGCAGAATATCCCATTTGTGCTGAGCACTGTGACCACAGGGAGTATCGAAGAGGTTGGAGAGATTACTGAAGGCACGGCCTGGTTCCAGCTTTATCATCCGGCAGAGACCCAATTAAAGGACGACCTACTCAGGCGAGCCTGGGATGCTGGTTACAAAGTCCTCGTAATACTCAGCGATGTACCTTCGTTTGGCTATCGGCCGAGAGATATCCGTAACGGATTGTCTATGCCGCCTAGCATGTCGGTGCGCAATATCCTGCAAATCATGGGTAAACCCAGCTGGGCCTGGAATACACTTAGAAGAGGAAGTCCTGAGTTTGAGAGCTTGAAGCCTTATATGCCAAAAGGACTCGATCTATCTCAGCTTGGTACTTTTATGAATGATACATTTTCCGGCTACCTCAATGAGGAACGAATCAAATCACTCCGTGACCAGTGGAAGGGCAAGCTGGTGCTCAAAGGTATTGTGAGCCTTAAAGACGCTGGTATAGCTCATCAACTTGGCCTGGATGGTGTCATTGTATCTAATCACGGAGGGAGACAATTAGATGGAGGCACATCAGCGATCAAGGCATTGAAACCCATCGCAAACGAATGGGGGAAGAAAATGACTGTAATGATGGATAGTGGGATCAGGTCTGGCCCGGATATAGCAGCCACTTTGGCTACTGGCGCCACTTTTTCTATTCTTGGAAGGGCATTTATGTACGGCGTGGGTGCCCTGGGAGAGAAAGGCGGACACCATGTGGTCAATATGCTCAAGCGGCAACTGACCCAGGTCATGCAGCAAGTGGGAGTAAGCAGGGTGGACGATCTACCAGACCGCTTGATCCACTGACACGGTCTAGCGATAATTTTGTGAATTTAGTGTTGCTGCATTAATCCCTCATTTCACCCATTTATCATTTCAGTGAAACTATTTGCGGCCCCATGAGTATATGTATACAACAAAAGGTCCTGTGGCCGAGTGGCTAGGCAGAGCTTCGCAAAAGCTCCTACATTGGTTCGAATCCTTTCGGGACCTCAATCTTAAAAGCCTTTGACAATAAACTGTCAAAGGCTTTTTTTGTGTTCTAATTCAGAACTATTGAAGTCAGCATATCAACAAATACTCGTTGAGGCTAAGTCTAGGAAGCCCCAAATCAAGGAGACCGTCAAACGTCTGAGAAATGTCAAGCCCAAAACACTCGATCATCAATTTCATCGATTGCATGAGGAGGCCTTTGAGGAGGTGGATTGCCTGCAGTGTGCCAATTGCTGTAGCACGACCAGTCCCATTTTTACGATGAGCGATATAGAGAGGTTGGCCAAACACCTAAAATTAAAACCGCAGCAGTTTATTGATGAGTTCTTGAAGGTGGACGAAGATGGCGATCATGTGCTTCAGTCTTCTCCTTGTACTTTCTTGGGGGTGGATAACTACTGCTCGGTGTACGAACACCGACCCAAGGCTTGTCGTGAATATCCTCACACGAACCGCAAACGCATGCATCAAATACTCAAACTCATGGAAAAGAATGCTCAGGTTTGCCCAGCGGTTTATCGGATTGTAGGTAAGCTCGAAAACATTATATAAGTCTGTAATAGGAAATAATGAGCAGACGGATTGTTCCTCAAGGACAAGGTTACAAGAAAACCGTTAAGTTTTCCGATCCGAACCTATTCACCCCGTTATTCCTGATGACGCGTAGCGGAGTTCAGGAATCCGTAAGCTTGTAGACGTTTTTCTTTCTCTCAAGATTAGGATTCGTATTAGACTAGTATAACGTATTCATGACCTGGCGAGCATACAGATTCCGGTATTTTGCTATGCAAAAACCGGAATGACGTTACCTGGAATTAGTGGTGGATCAGGCACAATTCCGATAGGAGAGAACATCAAGCAGCCTCCTCTAGCAACAGCTTTATCAAATCTGTGGTGGTCACAATCCCGACCAATTGGCCATTGTCAGTTACAGGTAAGGCGTGGAAGGTTTCTTTACTCAAAATCTCCGCTACTTCCCGTATGGACTGTTGACAGGAGACCATCACCGGTTTGCCTACCATGACTTGCTCCAGACTCAGCATGTCATAGATAGCTGTATCCACATCCAGTTCATCATCACCAAAGTTGTTGACAAAGCTCAGACGCTGTAAGTCGGTCAGACTTAGGAGGCCTACGAGATTGCCTTTGTCCACGATTGGCAAGTGCTTGATCTTGTGCTTTCTGAAGAGCCGCTCAGCGGATTCTAGGTTGTGCTCAGTCAACTCGATGGTAATAACATTCTTTGTCATTACGGTAGCGATGGGTTGATCTATGTTTTTCATGGTCATCTGAGTGTTGTTTCCACCGTAAGATGGACGCAGACCGACTCATATATTATGATCATCTACTGATTTTAGGATGATATTTGGTAGGACTGCCGACTCAGATGCTCAAAAAAGAAATTCGTATTCCTTTTGAGCCTTTAGACCATCATAAAGCGGGTTGGATCTAAGACGGTTCAGCAGCTCTGTATCCAACTCCTGAGCAGTTGAGAGCCATTTTTTAGCTTTCTTGTAGTGGCCTTGCAGGGCAAGATAGACAGCTTGGTTGAAATGGTATACTACCGAATCCGGATACATCAGCAGCATTATTTGATTGAGCGTAGCGGCCATTTCAAACCTGCTGTAGTCGTTGGCTTCCGTAATCATTATGTGAAATGCTCCTCTTAGACCGTCTATGATTCGATCTGCCATGAGCGCAGTAGCCGGATCTTGAGTGCCAGACCATTTGTGTAGTTTTCGGATTTCTGTTTTCCACCATGGAAGACCGTATTCGGAAGGAACCCCTTTGAATAAATCCGCTCTCAATTGGTCTAAGGCATCCTCATAGGCCTGACGTAGTTCGAGCTGTTTTTTCTGAGCGATTTGATGATCAGCTACGAGCTGCTTGATGGTCTCACTAGTCTCGAGGATTTCCATTTTATCCTTGAATTGACCTATTGGAAAATTATCAGTAGGATACAGAGACCACTGCTGCCATTGCAAATAACCCAGGTACGGATTTACGCTTAGTAGAGAGTCTGCATAATCAGTCAATGATGAATAGCCCCCAATTGATCTTTGGAGCCAAGCCAGTCCTTGCCGATAAACAGATACTGGTGGCCATTGGTGTCCGGCAGGGTAGTACACGATGGCATTTGCAATAGATATGTCAGAGAGATACTCCTGATATCTCCCATGCTCCAGCATGTTCATATCCTTATCTCCTACGATTGCTACATAGCTGAGTGAATCCCCCTCAATTGGCAGATACTCCTTAGAGGGTGGCCAACCACCTGCTACCGCAATAACTCCTGCCAGGTTATACACTTGCTGAATAGCCGCAGCAGCACGGGCACCTCCGGAGAAGCCAGAGGTGTAGATATGATCACTTTGATATCCCATCAATGCCAATTCATTCATCATGGCATCTGCGGCTTTGAGCGTGGGTTCAATATCACCATTCCGTGAGCCATAGGGACAAATAAGCAAATAGCCATATTGGTCTGCCAAATCACGATATAGTGCGATAGGAAGTGCAGCCCTGCCAACAGGTTCGAAGAACAGAATGGCCTTCTTGGGCTTTTGCGAGCCTGCCGGCACATAAAGTGCGAAGTACTCCGTGGTATCAGATTGAGCTATCAGTGAGTCCTGAATCCCTACTTCGACGTGGAAGGATAGGCTCCAGACATATTCCGGTAGGAGGAGGAGTACCAATACGCAGTAGCGAATCATGTGCAAAGAACAATCTGACGGAAGCAACACCCAATAGCAGTGCAGTCAAAGACTATGAAAATGCAGGCATGAGTAGTGGATTCCCGATAGGGGAAATATGATACTGACTAACTAAGGATCACTCCGCTTCTAGAAAATCGATAGGTTTTACGGCGAGCGGTGATTAGCATTGACGAAAAACTAACCATATGAAAAGCTTACAACGGATAATAGCGGTATGCTGCCTGTCGGCGATGCTCGCAACAGCTGGTTGGGCGCAGGTGCCCAAGCCATCGGATGTCTTTGGGTTTGAGCCTGGAGCAGATTATAAACTGGCCATGTATGATCAAATGCTTGACTACTACAAGCGACTGGATGATGCCTCTGATCGTGTGATGATGCGAGAGATTGGCAAGTCGACCCTTGGTAAGCCGATGCTGGTGTTGTTTATCTCCAGTGAGGAAAATCTTAATAACCTGGAGAAGTATCGTAAGATCAGTGAAGACATGGCACGAGCGAGAATAGATCGTGCTACCGCAGAAAAAAATGCAATGGAAGGCAAGGCCGTCATATGGATTGATGGCGGTCTGCATGCTACCGAGGTAGCCGGCGCTCAGATGACTCCTGAGCTGGCTTATAAGGTGGTCACCGAGGAGACTCGTGAGATGAAGAAGATTCGTGATGAGGTGATCCTCATTCTCATGCCCGTGATGAACCCTGACGGTTTAGACATAGTTGCCAGCTGGTACTATGAGAACCTGGGGACTGAATATGAAGTATCCAGACCACCATGGTTGTACCATCACTATGTAGGTCATGATAACAATCGTGATTGGTTTATGAACAACATTTCAGAAAGCTATCATGTCAATGAGGTACTTTACAATGAGTGGTACCCACAGATCGTCTACAATCACCATCAGACCAGTCCTGCATGGGCAAGGATATTCATCCCACCATTCTCTAATCCTGTTAACACCAGAATTCACCCGGGAGCTACTACCGGTACTAATTTGATAGGAACGGTGATGGGCAACCGCTTTGCCATGGAGCGTATGCCAGGTGTGATTTCTCACCAGACGTTTAGCATGTGGTGGAATGGCGGTATGCGTACTGTGCCTTATTTCCACAATATGATTGGTATCCTGACGGAAACGGCACATGCTTCGCCAACTCCACGCTATTACCCGCCGGATTCTATCCCTAGCTCTATTGGTGGTAGGAGAGGTGGTATGCCATCCAATGGAACAAATATCTTTTACTCCGATCCTTGGAAAGGTGGAGAGTCCAAGTTTCGCGATGCGGTAGACTATATGTTGACAGGGTCAATGGCGGTGCTGGATATGGCCGCAGACCGTCGTGAAGAATATCTCATGAATATCTATCGCATGGGCCGTGACGCCATAGAGGCGAATGTACTTGAAGATACTTACGCCTACGTCATTCCTGCGGAGCAGCATGATCCGGGTGAAGCGCTCAACCTTGTGAACATCCTACGTCAGGGTGGTGTAGAGATCCATACAGCAAAGAAGGCCTTTACAGCGGGTGGTAAGTCTTATGAGGCGGGTTCTTACATCGCATATGGTGCTCAGGCTTTTAGACCCTATTTAGTTGACTTATTAGAGAAGCAGGAGTATCCTGATCAGTTTCTCTACCCTGGTGGGCCTCCGACACCTCCCTATGACTTGGCAGGATGGACATTGCCCATGCAAATGGGTGTGACGGTTGATAAGGTCATGGACAAATTCACCGCGTCTGCTGATCCTATAGCAACAAGAGCTGCAGTTGTCAAAGGCAAAGTCAGTGGCAAAGCTGGGTTTGGTTATGCATACGGGGGGACTGAAAATGTTGCCAACAAAGCCACGAATGTGCTCCTCAAGAAGGGGGCAAAAGTTCATAGAGTAATGGAGACTACCGGCGACCTGACCGCCGGGATGTTCATCGTGGAGGATATGGATGGCCTGAAGGAAACTGTTACTACAATGGCAGAAGAGCATGGGCTGGACTTCATGGGAGTGGCGGATGCACCTACCGGAAATGTCAAAGCAATCCAGCAGAAGAAAGTAGGCTTATACAAGTCCTGGGTAGCTAACATGGACGAAGGTTGGACGAGATGGTTGCTAACGCAATATGAGTTTGACTGGGATACGCTGCACAACGCTGATGTTCAGACGGGTGATCTATCTCAGTACAGTGCTATCATCATTCCTGATCAGGATCCGAAGGAAATTCTTAATGGACATGCTACAGGTACAATGCCGGCTCCTTACACTGGAGGTATTGGCCTTGAGGGTACCCTCAAGCTCAGCCAATATGTTAAAGGCGGAGGCACGCTCATCTGCTTTGACGGAGCGAGTGACTATGCTATTGAGCAATTTGGGCTACCACTAGAGAATACTGTAGAAGGCAAGTCGGCCAATCAGTTTTTCATCCCTGGTTCACTGATCAGAACCAACGTCAATACCAGCCACTCATTGGCGCTAGGTACGCAGGATGAGGTGGCCGCCTCGTTCTCCAGAAGCCGTGCGTATGAGGTGGTCCAGCGAAATACAAAAATGGAGGGCGGCACTTTGAACACCCTACCACCGCCACCAGCTCAGAGTGTAGAGATCGTAGCTTCATATGCCAAAGATGATCTGCTTATGAGCGGATGGGCGCTTGGTGAAAAGAAGACCATTGGCGGAAAAGCCGCAATGATCAACGCAAAGCATGGAGACGGTAACGTGGTGCTATTTGGTTTCAGGCCGCAGTTTAGAGGCCAGCCGAGGGCTACCTATCAGCTCGTATTCAACGCCATTTATGAGGGTGCGATGGAGTAGCATTTGATCATTTCGATAGGAAATAATAGGGGTGGGTTGGATAGAAAACCCACCCCTTTTTATTGCGCCTTCGTAGCTGCTCGCGCAGACACGACCTAATAGTTTGATGACCCAATCTAGGGCGAGATTTATTGCAAACGGTTTCATTATCAAAGGCTTGTATTTTTAGGGTGATAACCTTCCATCTATGCCGATTTCTTAGTAATTCGCACCTGATTTTAAAAATCTTAGAGACAAATGACGAGTAAGTACAGCAAATGGCACCATCCCTACCGGTGCAATCCTGAATACAAAAAGAAAGTGGCCTATTTCAGCATGGAGTTCGGTGTTGATCAGGCATTGAAGATATACTCCGGAGGCCTGGGCTTCCTTGCAGGCTCTCACATGAAGAGTGCCTATGACCTAAAGCAGAATCTCATCGGAGTGGGCATGCTTTGGAAATACGGCTATTACGATCAGGCCCGCAATGATGATCAGACCCTCAAAGTGCAGTGGATCGAGAAAATCTACAATTATCTTGAAGACACTGGTATCATTGTGCCATTGTCAATTCTTGACAATCAGACAGTGTATGTGAAGGCTTACGTATTGAAGCCTGAAGTATTCCATACCGCACCTATCTATCTGTTGAGTACCGACATACCTGAAAATGACTTCCTGTCGCGCACGATTACGCACAAGCTCTATGATGGTAACGCACTTACCAGAATGGCCCAGAGTATGGTGCTCGGTATCGGAGGTGCTAAAATAGTTGAAGCACTAGGTGGCGCTGACATCTACCATCTCAATGAAGGGCATGGTCTGCCTGCCGCTTTCAGTTTGTACCAGAAGTACGATAAGGACCTTGAGAAGGTCAAAGAGCATTTGGTGTTCACAACACACACCCCTGAGAAGGCGGGTAATGAGGAGCATGAAGCCAGTTTCCTAAACAAGATGGGCTTCTTCTGCGAATACTTCTCGGATGAAGAGCTGTCGAAGTGGACGGTGGGGCACAATACACTCAGCTATACTGTGACCGCTTTGCGAATGTCCAAGATATCCAATGGTGTGTCGAAAATCCACGCTGATGTGGCCAATGACATGTGGAAAGATTATTCTGGCATCAGCAAGATCATCCCGATCACCAACGCACAGAATCACGGTTTCTGGACAGATAAGCCATTAGAGAAGGCATTCAATTCTGGTAAGGATGCCGCAATCATGAAGCGTAAGAAAGAATTGAAAAAGGAGCTCTTCCGAGTAGTAGCGGATCAGACGGGTACAATCATGGATCCGGATATACTGACTATAGTGTGGGCCAGGAGGTTTGCCGGATATAAGCGCGCGGATCTATTGCTAAAGAATTTTGAGCGCTTCACTAAGCTGATTAACGGAGAGAAGTATCCTGTTCAGATCATTTGGGCAGGTAAGCCTTACCCGCTGGATGAGCCGAGCATAGCCACGTTCAACCACCTCGTGAATGTTTCAAAGGGCTTTCATAACATGGCAGTATTGACGGGGTATGAGATCAGATTGAGCCGCATGCTTAAGGAGGGCTCAGATGTCTGGTTGAATAATCCAAGGATACCAAGAGAGGCGAGCGGCACAAGTGGCATGACGGCCTGTATGAATGGATCGGTCAATGTATCGACGTTCGATGGCTGGATGCCCGAGTTTGGTAAGGATGGCAAGAACTGCTTCCTAGTACCACCTGCGGACCTCACCAAAGAAGTGGAGGTACAGGATGATCATGACTTCAATCATCTTTATGACATTTTTGAAAATAAGATATTGCCGATGTACTACGACAAGCCGGCAAATTGGATGAAGATCGTCAAAGCGAGTTTTAAGGATGTATCGCCGTTCTTCACATCAAAGCGCATGGCGGACGAGTATTACAAAGAGATGTATCATCACTGATAATAGTCCTAATACACAGAATCAAAGCCGATGAACTCATCGGCTTTTTTGTTGTAAAAATGCTTGTGAGACTATTACTGGTTGGAGTGTTTCGCATTGGCATGGGCCAATGGATTTTGTATTTCTTATAAAATACGTGAAGGCCGGATCAGGCTAGAGCAACGAACAGGCTCGTTCGATGCGAAAGGAAGATAGGACGAGGTGATTTGTCATGAATCATATTATTTTCCTTTGTTTATAATCTATCGCATCGTAATATTGCGATATAATAATGGGGGTAACCAAGATACAGAACTATACCGACGAACATAATGAGATTGCCATCTTTGGAAAGGCATTCTCACACCCTGCCAGGGTGGCTATAATCATGCACTTGTTAAAAGCAAAAGCATGTGTCAATGGTCATTTGGTAGAGGAACTTGGACTTGCCCAGGCTACTGTCTCCCAACACTTGAAAGAACTCAAGAACATTGGAATTATACAGGGAACTGTCGAAGGGACAAGCGTAAATTATTGTATCAATCGGGAAGTATGGAATGTAGTCAAACAAAGGTTTGATGAGATATTCAGGCAATTTGAAGATCCTTCTGACCAATGTTGTGACTAAAAAAATTTGAATCGATTAATCGTAATATTGTAATAAAGTAATAGCAATACAAGTCATGAGCGCAGAACAAAAATTAAAGAATGTCGTGAAAGAGCGATACGCACAAATAGCTGAGCAGGGTAAAGCTGAAAACGCTGCTTCATGCTGCGGTGCGACCACTCCTTCAAACAAAGTGTATAACATCATGATGGATGATTACACAGGAACTGTTGGGTATGTGGCAGAGGCAGACTTAGGGTTAGGCTGTGGTCTTCCGACTCAGTTTGCCAGGATCAAAAAAGGAGATACCGTAATAGACTTAGGATCCGGAGCTGGTAACGACTGTTTTGTAGCGAGACATGAAACAGGAGCCGAAGGGAAGGTCATAGGGATAGATTTCACTCCGGTGATGATTCAAAAAGCCCGGGCCAATGCGGAGAAGATGGGATACAACAATGTGGAGTTCCGTGAAGGTGACATAGACGATATGCCCGTCAACGAGAATGTTGCAGATGTGGTCGTCTCCAATTGTGTGTTGAACCTTGTTCCTGATAAGAAAAAGGTGATTGGTGAGATTTTCAGAGTACTGAAACCCGGAGGTCATTTTAGCATTTCGGATATTGTATTGGTGGGAGACTTACCTGATGCTTTGCGTGAAGATGCTGAAATGTATGCCGGATGCGTAGCAGGTGCCATACAAAAGGATGATTACCTTCAGTACATCCAAGATGCTGGTTTTCAACATATTTCTCTCCAAAAGGAGAAGCCCATTACTATTCCGGATGATATCCTCTCCAAATACCTCTCTGATCAGCAAATAGCTGATTTTAACAAAGGAGAGACAGGAATTTTCAGTATCACAGTATATGCCGAAAAAACGGGTGGTAAATCAGAAAAACCAAAGGTCAAGCTATCAGAGATTCAAAGCCAGGAAAGTTGTGTACCTGGTTCAGGATGCTGCTAAACCATCAGCTTTTAAAATCATGCCAATACAAACAATCACATTGCTTCCTAAACTTGCTTCAACCATTGAGAAAGCAAGGGAACTGGAAATCCCAGAAGAGAGAAAAAAAGTGCTAAGCGCATTAATCGATTACGTTCAATCTAAGGTCGATGAGGGGAAAGATGTCCATCTAAATTTCATTTGTACGCATAATTCACGTAGAAGTCAATTCTCCCAGATATGGGCCCAAACTGCTGCAGATTACTTTGGTGTTCCTGCCAAGTGCTACTCTGGTGGTGTGGAAGTAACTGCGTTCAATGAACGTGCCGTTGAGTCCGTCAAAAGGAGCGGGTTCAGGGTTTCATCCAAAGGGGAAACTAATCCAGTCTACGTCGTTTTCCATTCTGACGATAACGATGAACCGATAAGTGCGTTTTCAAAGCTGTTTGACGACCCTGTCAACAAAGCAGATCAATTTGCTGCTGTAATGACTTGCTCACATGCAGATGAAAATTGTCCTTTTATTCCTGGTACGGAGAAGAGAATCGCGGTACGATATGAAGATCCAAAGGCCTTTGACAATACTCCAGAGGAAGCCGAGAGATATGATGAGCGATCTATGCAGATAGCTTCTGAAATGTGTTATGTGTTCTCCAACATTGCAGTGAATAGATGATTCCTAAAAAACTATCTTTCCTGGATCAGTACCTCACTCTGTGGATATTTCTGGCAATGGCCATTGGTGTGGGGATTGGTTATCTGTTTCCATCTACATCCACATTTATCAACTCGTTCAGCAGCGGATCAACCAACATTCCGATAGCCATAGGGTTGATTGTGATGATGTACCCACCTCTGGCTAAGGTGGATTACAAACTATTGCCACAGGTATTCAGAAATGTCAAAATCCTATCCATTTCATTGATCCTGAATTGGATTATTGGGCCGGTGCTCATGTTTGTATTGGCGATCACCTTTCTGCAGGACTATCCCGAGTACATGGTGGGTCTGATCTTAATTGGATTGGCAAGATGCATCGCGATGGTATTGGTTTGGAATGATTTGGCAGAAGGCAGTAGTGAATATGGTGCAGGCCTGGTAGCCCTCAATAGCATTTTTCAGGTATTTGGTTACAGCTTTTATGCGTGGCTGTTTATTACAGTGCTTCCTCCGTTGTTTGGATTCCAGGGAGCTATCGTAGATATCTCCATTGCTACTATTGCTGAAAGTGTGGCCATCTACTTGGGTATACCGTTTCTGTTAGGGCTATTGAGCAGGGTGTTGTTGGTGAAAATAAAAGGCGAAGAATGGTATAAAACCCAATTCATCCCCAGAGTTTCACCACTCACGTTAATCGCTCTTTTGTTTACCATTTTGGTGATGTTCTCACTCAAAGGCGAGTTGATAGTTCAAATCCCAATGGATGTTGTGCGCATAGCGATTCCTCTGTTAATCTATTTTGGATTAATGTTTCTGATTGGCTTTTTCTTTAGCAAGGCGATGGGTGCGGAATATGACAAAAATGCCTCAATTGCCTTTACAGCAGCCGGAAACAATTTTGAACTGGCGATCGCAGTGGCCATTGCGGTTTTTGGCCTCAATTCCGGACAAGCCTTTGCTGGTGTTGTTGGCCCCCTCGTAGAAGTGCCCGCATTGATCTTACTGGTAAGGGTGGCCTTTTGGCTTAAAAAGAAATACTACACAGACATGAAAGGTGTTGGGTCGTAGTTAACGCCAGTACTCCTCAAATTGCGCTCAAAAGGCAGTCTTAGTTTTATTGATCCGCAATTAGTCTAGACCGAAAATCATCGACTAACCTTTGACCGGAATTAAATGGAAGCAGTTATAGTTTCCCATCACTGGTTCGCAGCGACCGAATCAGTGGCTGCTTTATTGTATACGTGAACCGGATTCATGCAATTACCCTTGTGCGCCATGAATCCGTATCCAGTCGTACCTCCACCGAAAGTTTCAGTGTAGAAGAGATACTCGCACTCGTCAATTACAATGATTTCAAAATCTCTCGGTCTCAGTCCTTTGATCGCCTCTTCTGCATTCCTTTCTCTTATATCATCCTCCTCAGGGACCGGTTCTGGTGAACATGCCAATAAAAAAAAGACAAATAGGGTTAGGGTATAGGCAATGGTTCTATTAAGCACATCCATCTGCAAAAGCTTTGTTGGTACCTCTAAGGTAAATTTAAAAGTACGTAAATACACCCACCATAATGCATGTTTATCTTTCTGTTGATCCAAAAATGATCTTCCAGGCTCGTCAGATAAACAGCTTGAATTATGCTTCTATAATGATTGTTTTAAGGAAATGTGATCGCCATCACCAGTCCAAGGAGGTAAGAGCACAAAAAAAACCTTCATAGAACAATTTTAGCAGAAGTTGATAGTTTATATGATATCGCATGCTTCTATTAAGTAAATTTATTCTATAAATAGTTATATTTGGCATGGAACTTGTAAACGTGAAGTTGGTAGAGGGGTTGAATATTAGTTAAGTGTTTTGAGTTTTTGGTTGGTGGTTTGAAAGCCCCGGGATTTCCCGGGGTTTTCTTTTTTTAGGCCAAAGGCGTATCTTCCTTTTACCTAAACTCATGGTGAGAGATACTTTAAAAAAGAATAGGATAGGGCTCAACCCACACTTCAACTACCGTGGTGAAGAGCAAACACGCATAGAGGCATTTACTGATGCCGTATTCGCTTTTGCTGTAACCTTGCTAGTGTTGTCAAGCTCAGTTCCCGAGACCTTCAAAGAATTGGAGGATTCATTCAGCAATATTGTCCCTTTTGGTTTGTCGATAGCCATTTTGGTCAGCATCTGGTTTGATCACTACATCTTCTCAATTCGTTACGGGTTCAGAGATGGATATATCACCCTGCTTAATACCCTCCTGCTGTTTCTAGTCCTCATCTATGTCTACCCACTCAAATTCCTGATGGGTGTGTTGACAAAGCTCTTTTATGCAATTATTACCCAAGATCAGGAGATGTTTCAAATTCTCTTTACAGAAGTGATCAAGCCGGAGGATACTAGTTTGCTCATGGTATTTTATGGTTTAGGTGTGGCAGTGATTTTTAGTACGCTGGCCTTTATGTATCTGTATGCCTTGAAAAAGAGGGATCAACTAGCGCTTAATGATATAGAGATCTTTGAAACGAAGACAAGTATTTATGCTAACCTTTGTCTCATGGTGCCCCCACTGCTCAGCTCGCTTATCTCGATTACTGGCATAGGGAGTGCTACATTCAATTTCATACTGGCTGGTAATATCTATTTGATTTATCCCATTCTCATGCCATTGTTTGGAAGTCTTAGAAACAGAAAGAGGAAAAAGCTGTTCCCGAATCTAGCCTGACAAAAACTTCATTTTCCAGTACTGATCAACTCCCGGGCCTTCATATTCAATTGAACTTTTGAAGAGCAGCTGTACGAACAATCAGTCGCCGAATCGCGACTCTCTACTCGACTCAGTTGATTTTAGTATCCAGAACCTCCAGAGGGCTGAATCGAATATCCTCATCCCAATGTGCTCTTATCTTCTGCAATGCTGGTTTCTTTTATTTATGATCAATTGATCATGTATTCATATGTGACTTTCGACATGTTTTGATAGTATGACTATCGTCAAAAAGAATGGCCAAAACTGATGATCGTCAACCTATCCTTTTCGATAGTTAGCTAACTAGCATATGTATCTACAGAGAAAAATGATACTCATTTAAATAGCTGACTATGAAAAAGTTAACAGGATTATTATTGGTACTATTTGTCGTAGGCAACCTCAGTGCGCAGACCAACTATAAACTAGACAATGCTTCTAGTGACATGAGCATATTTGGTACTTCGACACTTCATGATTGGGAGTCTGATGTTGAGGAGGTGGCTGGGATGGTAAGCCTGACGACTGAGGGAGACCAACTCAAAGAGCTTGCTGATCTATCGATAACGATTACTGTTAAGAGCATCAAGAGCGGTAAATCCGGTATGGACAAAAACACCTACAATGCTCTTAACGAAAAAGAATTTCCAAGCATTACCTACGTGCTCGAATCAGTAGGGAATGTGACTGATAAAGATGTGCGTACTACCGGGAAGTTGAGCATTGCGGGTACGACTAATTCCAAAGAACTGATCAGCCAATATGTGATCGAAGGGGAATCGATCAGCTTCAATGGCGCAATTACCTTCAACATGACTGAATTCAATATCGACCCCCCAACTGCTCTGATGGGTACGATCAAAACAGGGGACGAAGTGACAATAGAATATGACGTGATTTTTAATAAGAACTAAACTTTAAAAACAACTACCATGAAAAATTTACTCAACCCAATTTCCAGCGCGCTGACTATCATGCTGATGATGGTAGCTGGTGTACTGATGGCACAGATGACGCCTATGCAATATTATAGGTATAATGATGCACGAGGGATCAATGTATTCGAAACTTCTAAAGATGACACTGTAGCATTCAATGGTCTCGGTGTACGGGTAGGAGGTGACTTTGCTATCCAGTTTCAGGGATTGACACAAGAAAATAATTTGGTGGGCGATACACTTGTAGACCTTGCTTCTAACTTTAATCTACCTACCGCTAACTTGAATATAGATGTACAGCTCGCAGATGGAGCAAGACTTCACATGCGTACTTACAGCTCATCCAGACACCACAATGAAGGCTGGGTAAAGGGTGGTTACTTACAACTTGATCGACTTGACTTCTTGGGAGAAGGGTTCCTTAGTGGATTCATGGATATCGCCACCATTCGATTTGGTATGGATGAGATTAACTATGGCGATACGCACTTTAGACGCTCTGATAACTCGAGAGCACTGTACAATCCTTTCGTTGGCAACTATATCATGGATGCTTTTACTACCGAACCATTTGCGGAATTGACTTTGCAAAACAATGGACTCCTCGGTGTAGTAGGTGTATCCAACGGACGCTTAAACCAAAGTCCAACGAAAGGTGATGATGGTATCGCTTTCTTCATGAAGCTTGGTTACGATAAGCAAATCAACGACGATTTCAGGTTTAGATTGACCGGATCCATGTATTCCAGCTCCTCAAAGAGCACAAGAGACTATCTCTACAATGGTGATAGGGCCGGAGCGCGATACTATGGTGTATTAGAAGGTGAGAATGATGCCAGAGTAAGTGATTTCTTGCCTCGCTTCAACACTGGCTATGGTTATCAGACTGCTTTCCAATTTAACCCATTCATCAAGTTCAAAGGTCTTGAGGCATTTGGTGTACTTGAGTTTGCCAATAATGGCGATAGTGATGCAGGTGGTGGTTATACACAGACAGGCATTGAGCTGCTCTACAGGTTTGGTAGCAGAGAGCAGTTGTACTTCGGCGGTAGATACAATGCTGTATCTGGCGAGGCAACTGAAAATGCAAGCACTGAGAAAATTAACCGTACCAATATCGGCGGTGGCTGGTTCTTAACAGACAATATCGTCACCAAGTTTGAGTACGTCACACATACTTACGATGGTGAAGGTTGGGAAGGCAGTAAGTTCGAAGGCGCTCAGTTTGATGGTGTCGTTATCGAAGCAGTAATCAGTTTCTAATAACCCAGCAATATTCTCTAAAAAGGGCCAACTGGCCCTTTTTTTATGAGTGAAATATCAAAGTCAAAGAAAATGTCCAACTCGTCCTCCACTTTTACAAGTCCAAACAGTGCCTTAGGAGGGATCAGGTCAAAGCTTGTGAAAGTGACAGCCTGCCTACCGGCAAATGAGATCAACTGGTCACTAAAAGTGATGTTGTCAAAAGGAATCCGATAGGTATTTGTTCTGCCCGCAAGTTTTATAGATAGCTCAGCTTCTGCCTCTACATAATTGTCACCACTCCCCGTACCGTCGAAGTAGATTTTGTCGATAGACAAGGAGATGTGAGGATGTTGATCGTGCTGCAGCGTCTTTCGAAAATCTTTGTTCATGGCAGGATTACCACAATCAAAATAATCAACCTTAAAATTAATGAATGCCTGAGAGCAGTAAATGATATCGTCGATAAGCTCGACGTATATATCGAAGGTGTCACTAGCATGGTGTGGCTCAAATGAGCAGGAGAAATCAGTGACATTTGCATTGCCGCGCACCTCTAGCTGACTCGAGCTATTGAGGATCATCGTAAAAGAAGCTGTTTGCTGGCCTTGAGTAGGTATTGGCAAGGATGACAGCAGAAAGAGGAGTACGATACAAAAGCCCGCCCAGTTCATATTAGCCCACTTTACTGAGTAGCCTCGATCAGTTTCCTTAGTTGATGTAGATTCTGATTTTGCTCATCAATGAAGCCACTTTCATTCAGTTTCAATACGGCATTGTACACCGCATTTTTACCTTTTAGGATTTGGCGATAGGAGATGAGGGTGTGCTCGGGATTGTCTGTAAAGGTGATCTCGGTATGACCAAAGATCATGTCATTTTCCATATCGAACGATATGATTTCCCCAACTTCAAATTTTCTTACAGTCTGTATGAGCTCCAGGGGTTCACCATCACGCTCCAAAATCACCCTAAAAGTACTCCCGGGTCTATTGGGGAACCCTTCTATGATTTCGATTTTCTTGAAGCCGGAAATCCATTCGTCCATACGGTGGACTTTCTGAAAAAACTTCCAACATACTTCTGTGGGAGCATCTACTTCCTCAGTAGATACATGATCTATTCCTTCAGAGAAATACCCAAAGGCAACAAAAGCGAAGATTAAAAAACTGGTGATGATACTACCCCAAGCCAGTGCTTTCATGAGTACAAACTAGTGAAAAAATAGAAGTATTCGGGGAGGGGCGAGCATAAAAAAGCCCAATTCTGAGAGAATCGGGCTTTTAGGCTTATTGCGTTAGCTACTTGATTGGCTCGTAGCTCTTAAATAACTGGAGGCTCAGGCCGTCTACAGCCTCTTGATAACTGGCCCAGTCACCAGCAAAATATTCGTTCACAGCATCGACCTGTAGCGATACTGCCTCCTTGGCTTGCTGGATGGTTCTGTCCTGATTACTGTTGGGTTGATTGTAAATACCCAGATGACTCAGCGCCCTGAAAAGCCGTGAGCTGGGCAGCAAAGGCTCGACATAAATGCCTTGCACATCTTCCTTACCACTGATGGCTTCCTTGAGCGCTTTCAATGCTTTTTCTGCTTCTTCGCCCTGCTTTTTTACATCAGCTTTACCTTCGGCATCACTATCCTCAAGCATGCCGTTCACTTTCTTTATCGTCTCGCGGGCCTCTTGAATACGATCCACAGCGGTGGTAGCTTTCTCCACTGCAGCATACACCTCATCATACTTGCCTGTCATCACGCTCATTTGACTTACGGGTACGTCTAGCCTGGGATCGGCATTTACCTTTACCGTAGTAGTCGCTTCAGCACCGTTGTAGCTAAGCTTGACCGTATAAGTACCAGGCAGTACTCGTCTGCCACCTGGCTCGGCAGCACCGTCTTTTGGTTCAGGGCTACCGGGGAATCTCACACCGGTTTTGTTGAGTGTCCACTGCATTCTATTCAGTCCGGGATCTTTCACTACCGTGAATAGGTTACGAACCACCGCGCCTGACGCATCCATGATTTGGGCACGCACCGTATCTGACTTCAGTGTAGTGTCTTGTTTTGAAGTAGCCTTTACAGAGAAGTTGATCGCAGCTCCGAATGGCTTGTCCGTACCTTTATAAATGGCATCTGCCATGAAGCGGGTACCCTTTGCCTCTTTCGTTTCGAATAGGTAGGCATCCTGCGTAGGGTAGGCATAGAGCTGCTCATTCAACACTGATGAACCCTTGCTTGCAAGCTCTCTCAGTGGTCGGATATCATCCAATATCCAGATGGCACGTCCGAATGTACCGATGACCAGGTCAGACTCACGTGGTTGGATGACCATATCATAAGTGGAAACCGTTGGATAACCTTCTGTCCACTTGTTCCACACCTCACCACCATCGAACGACACGTAAAGTCCAAACTCCGTGCCCGCGAACATCAGCTTGGGTTCAACAGGATCTTGTACAAAGGACAGCATGTACCCATCTACATCAGTATCCTCGATGATCCTTGTCCATGTCTTACCAAAGTTAGTGGTCTTGTAAAGGTAGGGGCTCCAGTTGCCGCGACGGTAGTCGTTGGCGACTACATAGGCCTCACCGGCATTCTTGTTGGAAGCTTTCACTTGCTGCACCCACGATCCTGCTGGGATACCTTTTATGTTGGCAGTCACATTGGTCCATGTGGCTCCACCATCTTGCGTTATCTGGACATTACCATCATCTGTGCCCACCCAGAGCAGGTCTTTCTGTACAGGTGAAGGCTCGATCGCCAGTATGGTCGTATGGTTTTCAGCGCCCGTGGCGTCATAAGTAAGTCCACCACTTTCCATCTGATTCTGTTTTGCAGGATCATTGGTAGTCAGGTCAGGAGAGATGATGGTCCAGTTTTGACCTTTGTCGGTAGACTTGTGCACATACTGACTACCGTAATAGATCGTACCATTGTCGAATGGATCCTGCGCAATACCGGCATTCCAGTTGTAGCGCAGGAATTCATTGTCTGGATGGGTAGGCTTGATGAACTGGCTGTGGCCAGTCTCAAAGTCCAGTCTCAGCAGATTGCCACCCTGCCACATGCCATAGCCGTAGCGAAGATCATCAGGATCCGGCATAGCATCAAAGCCATCACCAAATGCAATCTCATCCCAGTAGCCATTTCGGATACCGCCGGCATGAAGCGAATGGCTGGGTCCTCTCCAGCTACCATTGTCTTGCATACCACCCATTACATTGTAGGGGATGTCATTGTCAGCATTGATGTGATAAAACTGACCTACCGGTAAATTCTCTACAAATCTCCAGCTATCTGTACGATCCCTTGAGATCGCAATACCACCATCATTACCGATGATGAGATGACTGCCATCCTTAGGATTGATCCACCATGCGTGGTAGTCACCGTGCACTCGTGTAGGCTCCCAACCTAGTAATCTTTCAAAGGTCTTACCTCCGTCGATACTCAGGTCGATCTGAGAGAAGACATTGTAAACACGATTTTCATTGTCAGGATCTACGTACATCTCACCGTAGTAAAAAGGACGGTCACCTACTACCTTGTCTTGCACTTTCACCCATTTCACACCTCCATCGGTTGACTTGTAGATTGCGTTTTTCTTAGACTCTACCAGCGCATATACCACATTGGAGTTAGATGGCGCTATCGCAATACCGATTCTTCCCAACTCACCTTCCGGTAAGCCGTCTTTATCCGTTCTTTCTTTCCAGGTCTCGCCTCCGTCATGAGAGACGTACATGCCAGAGCCTTCTCCGCCGGACTTAAAAAACCAAGGCCATCTGCGGAACTCCCACATGCCGACAAATATCTTATTGGGATTGTTAGGGTCAACTGCCATCGAGCCAACACCTGTGCGGTTGTTGACGGACAGTACCTTGCGCCAGTTCTTACCACCATCGGTGGTCTTGTAGACACCTCGATCCGGCGAGTCCGCCCAGGCCTGCCCCATTGCTCCCACGATTACGGTATTGGGATCTTCCGGGTGTACCCAGATTTTGTGGATCACTTTGGTATTTTCCAGTCCCATGAGCTCCCAGCTCTTGCCACCATCAAGCGTGCGATAGACACCACCGCCCATGTTCTGGCTATTTCTTGGATTGCCTTCTCCGGTTCCTACCCATACGATATCGGGGTTTTTCTGGAAGATGGAGATTGCACCGATACTGGCGACCTTCTCTTTGTCGAAGATGGGCTCCCATGCAACACCTCCGCCAGTTGACTTCCAAAGTCCACCAGAGGCAGTACCTGCATAGATCACCTCAGGATTGTCGTAAATGGCGTCAATGGCCGTCACACGACCTGACATTCCCGCTGGCCCTACATTTCTTGGTGTCATGCCCTTAAACTGGGACATGTCTACTTTTTGCGCTAGCAAGGCGGTGCTGATAAGTAGCATCGCAGCGGCTATCGCAATTACATTGAATATCCTTTGATTCATAATTTGAGAGTTTGATTTAAGGGGAGGAATCTAAACAGGATGGGCCTCATTCACAATAGAATTGCTTTAGGTGGGAACGGGCGGATTTTAAGGGAGTCGAAAATTTACAATCACATGAATTACAGAATATTTTCATGTTTCAAATCACTGGCAGACAATGACTTGAATGACTATTCGCATAAACTTTATAATTTTTTTGAGGTACGCTTTAAACCTTCGATGATTCCAGTCCTCTAAGAGCTGTATTTCACAAAACGCATACAAACGATGAAAAGAATGAAAGCGAAATTATTAGGACTTGGATTAGCGGCGACTGCAATGATATTGGTAAGCTGCGGGGATGAGAGTGAGGACGGCTTTTCGAATTTGACTGAGGTTGGTTCGGTGGCAAGCTCGGAAGTTGATGCAGTGGCAGAAGCTGCATTTGAAGATATTGACAACATTACAGAGGCCGGTGTAGCATTCGCAAATGCTTCCGGTAGGGTAGAGCGCGATGAATTGATGTCTTGCGCAGAGGTGACCCATGACGAAGAAAACATGACGATCACGATTGACTATGGCGATGGCTGTACTGACCCCAGAGGGAGGTTTAGAAGCGGCATGATCCTGATCTCCTACACCGATCACAGGTATGTACCCGGTGCAACCAGGGTTGTGACTTTTGACAACTTTGTGATTGATAGTGTGATGGTAGAAGGGACGAGAACGATCACCAATGTATCAGAAGACAGTGAAGGTGCGATTGTGTTCAATGTGACTTTGGAGGGTGGTCGCTTGACATTCCCGGATGGTACGTTCGCAACCAGAGAATCAAACTTCACCAGAACATGGCTGAGAGGCTCTGATCCGTTGGAAGACGAAGGCTACAGAGAAGGCAGCTCATCTGGCGTCAACAGAGAGGGTGAAAACTACACTGTGACCATCATTGAGCGCATCATCTTTAAGAGAGATTGCTCAAGAAGAAAGTTCTTCATACCCGTAGCTGGCGTCAAAGAGGTTGTGAAAGGTGAAACTGTAGCCATCGTAGACTATGGTGATGGAGAATGTGACAACCTCTACACCGTCACTGTCAATGGGGTAACCACCGAGTACGAGTTTGGCAAGGGCAGATTGAGATAGGATTTAGTCGTCTGATCACTCTAAGTGGTCAGGCGACTGTTCTGAACACAAAAAACCATATTTAAAGTTGGTGAATAGGTGGGGTCAACCGTGGTGGTTGGCCCTTTTTTGTGCTGGCTTCTGTAGTGGGAACAACTACACCTTTCCATAGCGACGGGTTTAAACCCGTCGCTATGGAGTGGTTTCGGTAAAGCATACCTTCATTCACAACATACCACACCCACGTCATTCCCAGCTTAACAACCGCAGGTGGTCTAAGCGTCGGGAATCTCCTCATTCTAGCGCTGAGCTTCGGTAAGGACTAAAAAAGACATGAGTCTACAGACTCTCACCAGCGAGGGTAACTCGTATCTCCCTTCAGAAAATCATAAATCCCATGAAAAAACCACGCCTCCCTTGGTATAACTCTAATCTCCCAACTCGGCAATGACAACTCCCACCCTAGCATCGCATCTCCCATTAAAAAATCGCACCTCCCGACTAGGCAATCACATTTCACCTCTTGGGAATCACAGCTCCCCGGGAGGTGTCACTGTCGAGAGTTGCTTTGCCATTTCAAGCCAGATTTCCGTTTGTGAGGACACAAACGGAGGCGGGACAAAAGTCACGCGTTCGGAATCGCGCGACAGCTGGAGTTGACCTTTTTTGTGTTTCCTTGTCGCTATTGATACTGCTCCCATACCCACGTCATTCCCAGCTTGACTGCCACCAGGCAGGAGAAGCGTCGGGAATCTCCTCATTCTAGCGCTGAGCTTCGGTAAGGACTAAAAAAGACACGAGTCAAGAGACTCGCGCCAGCACGACCCAATACCAGCGCTATGTCGAGTGAAGCGCAGCGTAACCGAGACATCCCCTAACGCTAGCATGGTGGTGTGGTCCAGAGCAGATAGACACGAGTCGGTAGAGTCTTCCATCACATAGCCCACGGTTTAAACCGTGGGCTATGTGATGGACTCAATTACTCTGCGTGAATGCGTACGCCAAAATATTAGCACCCATCTGCAGAGCGGCCTGACGAACCCTCTCCGGATCATTGTAGATTGACTTATCCTCCCAGCCATTGCCGAGATCACTTTCGAAGGTATAGAAGCATACTAAGCGGCCTTCATGAATCAACCCAAATCCCTGTGAGGGCTTGTTGTCATGCTCATGGACCTTTGGTGGGCCCTCTTCAAAGTCATACTTCTGATGATAGATTGGATGATCGAAGGGCAGCTCCACAAACTCCAGTTCCGGGAATACCTTCTTCATCTCCAAGCGGACAAATTGGTCTAGCCCGTAGTTGTCATCGATATGGAGGAAACCACCGGATAGGAGATAGTTGCGAAGATTCTCAGCCTCCTGGTTGGAGAAGACCACATTGCCGTGCCCGGTCATGTAGACAAACGGATAAAGGAATAGGTCGCGACTTCCGACCTCAACGGTCTCGGGAGTAGGATCAAGGCTGGTTCTGAGGTTTCTATTGCTGAACTCGATGAGGTTAGGGAGTGCAGTTTTGTTGGCATACCAGTCTCCACCGCCGTTGTACTTCAGCTGTGCGATCTTGATCTGCGCCAAGCCATCTATGGTGCTTGCGAGTGATGCTAGTATGGTAAGAACTAGTACCTGACTGTTAAGCCCAGATAGTCGCAATAGTTTCTTCAATGTTGATTTCATTAAAATCATAAATATTCTTTTTTGAGGCGGTCAGCTCCTCCTTGCTATGAGAGGTGGCCACTCCGATCACTGCACAGCCAGCAGCCAGTCCAGCTTTGATCCCGGAGATGGCATCTTCAAATACAACGCAATCTGAAGCGGGTAGTTCGAGTGCAGCACAGGCCTTGGTATAAATTTCCGGATTAGGCTTGCCATGGGTCACATGATGCTGATCCAGTATGGCCGCAAAGTAATGTCGAATGCTCAAGCCATCCAGCGTGAATTCTACATTCTCGGTAGGGGCAGAGGTCGCTACTGCCATAGGGATGCCATTAGCTTGGGCCTGGCTTAGGTAACTGGCCAGGCCGGGAGTAAGTGCAAGATGCGGTGCAAACAATTCTCGATAGAGTGATTCCTTCTCTACAGTATACTCCAGTATCAGGTCCGCACTGATGTCTTCGCCGAAAAGGTAGCGCATGATGGCTGGTGCCGTGCGCCCATTTATATTGTCACGATAGTCCTCCTCAGTCAGCGGAATGCTGTACTTCTTACAGAAGGTCTGCCATGCCTGCATGTGATATTGGTGATTGTCGACAATCACGCCATCCATGTCGAATACGATTCCGATAGGTCGGCTCATCTACTCAAAAATCTCCAGGATGGGCTCACCACTTGCTCCATTGGGAAGCTTGATATTCAGGAGCATTGATAGCGTCGGCGCAATGTCAGTGATGGCGTATTTTTTGACTGTGCTGCCCTTTGGGATGCCCCAGCCATAGAACAGTATCGGTACGTGTGTGTCATAAGTGTAGCCAGAGCCGTGTGTCGTACCCGTGGGCCAGCTGCTCGATATCCACCCAGGCTCATAGACCAGGAGTATATCGCCGGAGCGATCAAGGTTGTAGCCCGCTTGCAAGAGAGCCTGGCTTCCGCTGTTGTAGTAGTTGTTGGTCATATCCGTACCCGTAAATGCCTGAGCTACGCCTTCCAGTTGGTTGAGTTGATCAGCCAGGAATGCCTGTATCTCAGCCTTGTTGACCTTTCTTTCTTCCAATAGCGCAAGGTTTAGAAAAACCTGATCGCTGGACGTGTTCTCCAACCAGTCACCTACACCGTATTGTGCATTGAGCGCGGTAGTAATTGCTGGCAGGTGCTTCTTTTCAGTAAAATTTCCTGCTGGCACTTTCAAGTCCTTTAAATAGTTGGGGACATCCGCTACAGCGTGATCGGCACTTAGAAAAACTAAATACCCATCCTTCCCCAGTTGGTTATCCAATGCTTCAAACAATCTTGCCAGGTCCTGATCCAGTCTGATATAAGTATCCTGAACCTCCTTGGAATGAGGCCCAAACTGGTGACCCACATAGTCCGTACTCGAGTAGCTCAACGCTAAAAAGTCGGTCACTTCATCGTCACCTAGCGCTTCACCCTCGATAGCGGCTAGCGCAAAATCTGTAGTAAGCGAGTTACCGAATGGTGTATTGGAGATGAGACCAAAGTTGCCGTTTTCGTCTCTTAGTTTCTTTAGATCATATGGAAATTCTGGTAGTCGTTGACCTTTAAATGGCGTCTCGTAAGGATTGTTGTCGGCAGCTGATTCGATGTAGGTTTCGATAGATTTGACGGTATTCCACTTCTGCTTGAGGTAGTCATCAGCCTTCTCTTGTTTGTTGAACTTCTGCACCCATTTCGGTAGCTCCTCTATGTAGTAAGTGCTGGACATAAAAGTACCCGTACTGCTGTCGTACCAATATGCACCATCAGCCATGTGACCGGCCGGGAGGGAAGATCCACGGTCCTTGATAGCCACTCCTACCACCTTAGATTTTCCTTGTGTAAAAAGCTTGAGTTCGTCAGTGATAGTTGTGGACAAAAGGTTCCTCGCGGAGATCTTACCATTTTTTTCAGTGCCACCCACGGCTGTGACTGTCGAATCACCCGCACAGTACATCATGCCCTTTAATTCACGACTGTACCAGCTATTGGAAATGATGCCATGAGTCCTTGGCGTGGTGCCCGTATAGACCGAGGCATGACCGGGCCCGGTATACGTTGGGATGTAGTCATAATGTCCATTCTTGACCTCAAAACCCTCATTCATCAACCTCTTGAAACCATTTTCACCGTAGTGATTTTCAAAGCGATAGAGGTATTCCTGACGCATTTGA
Source organism: Cyclobacteriaceae bacterium (assembly GCA_965229505.1). Classification (GTDB taxonomy): domain Bacteria; phylum Bacteroidota; class Bacteroidia; order Cytophagales; family Cyclobacteriaceae; genus UBA6059. The sequence goes on along the minus strand of OZ245881.1, from coordinate 30,934 downwards.
TCCACGATGATGCCCACCACGAGCTTTGGTCGCTCGGTCTGCGCAAGCGCAATTGTGGATGATGCAATGAGTATAAGTAGGGTAAGTAGTGGTGTCTTTTTCATGGCACGGTTGATTGCTTCACAATTTTAGTGATTCCATTGCCAAATCAGATTACCGCTAAATTAATTATTGTAGTACTTGTGTATAATATCGGCGATTAAGCCTGTCCACCCTGTCTGATGGGATGCTCCTAGCCCCTTACCAGAATCACCATGGAAATACTCATAGAAGAGGATGTAGTCTTTGAAATGAGGATCCGTTTGAAACTTTTTTGAATCTCCATAAATCGGGCGTTCACCCTTTTCATTGCGTCGGAAAATATTCATCATCCGCTCAGCCAATACCCGTACTGCCTCTTTGATATTAACAAACTCACCGCTTCCCACTGGGTATTCGACTTTGAAGTCATCACCGTAGTAGTGGTGAAACTTCAGTAGTGATTCCAGTATCAGGTAGTTGACCGGAAACCAGATAGGTCCCCTCCAGTTGGAGTTGCCGCCAAAGAAGGAGGAGTCCGATTCACCCGGTAGATAAGAAACGGATAGGAGCTGTCCTTCAATAGTAATCGAGTAAGGATTTTTTTCATGGTACTTTGACATGGCTCGAACGCCAAAGTCAGATAAGAACTCCTCGGGATCGAGAATCTTTTCCACGAGCTTCTTCATCCTAAACCCTCGAAGTAGGCTCAGTAGCCTGCGCTCTCCTGAGCCAGGCTCTTCCCATCTTGAGACCAATGATGCCAGCTTTGGCCTTGCTTTCAGAAAGAATTCCAATCGGTCACGAAACTCGGGAAGCTTTTCAAAAGCCTCCGACTTCAATGTCTCTACCGCAAACAACGGAATCAGACCTACCATTGACTTCACTTTCATCAGTTTGGCCGAGCCATCGGGCATGTGCATGATGTCGTAGTAGAAGTTGTCCTCATCATCCCACAGGTTGACGGTAGACTCACCAATACCGTTCATCGCACCGGCGATATAGAGAAAATGCTCAAAGAACTTGATCGCCATGTCCTGATATACTGGCTGATGTACTGCCAGGTCAAGTGAAATCCGCTGCATGTTGAGCGCGAACATGGCCATCCAGCTGGTGCTGTCTGCCTGCTCCAGTCTGCTGTTCTCTATAAGTGGATGATTGCGGTCAAAGACTCCAATGTTATCCAGGCCAAGGAAGCCACCCTCAAATATGTTATTGCCGTCAGTGTCTTTACGATTGATCCACCAGGTGAAATTGATCAGTAGTTTATGGAAGGCGCGTTGAAGAAATTCTTCATCCCCCTTACCGTCGTTCATCTTTCTATCAATATGATAGACTCTAAGCACTGCCCAGGCATGTACAGGTGGATTCACATCGCTGAAGTTCCACTCGTATGCAGGTATCTGACCATTGGGGTGGAGGTACCAGTCTTTAAGGAGGAGCAGGAGTTGGTCTTTGGCAAAGTCAGGATCAATCCTGGCTATCGGGATACAGTGAAAAGCCAAGTCCCATGCGGCGTACCACGGATATTCCCATTTGTCCGGCATGGAGATGATATCAGCATTTTGCAAATGCTGCCAATCGCGATTACGGCCTTTTTTCCGCTCTTCGGGTGGTGATATCCTACCATCATCTCCGTTGAGCCACTCCCGGACGTTGTAGTAGTAGTACTGCTTATTCCACATCATGCCAGCATAGGCCTGACGTTGGATATTGCGTAGGTCCGGATCGGTAACTTTGTGCTGAAGGCTTCTATAAAAAGAGTCACAATCAGCTTTCCTTCCACTGACAATATGGTCAAAATCCGAGAATGGATTTTTCAAACTTTCTTTGCTGAGCCGAACCTTTACTTTGATAGCGCCACCGGCAGGTACTTTGGTCTTGAATATGCCAGCGGATTTAGTGCCTTTCTTTTCGGGATTGACAGATTTAGATCCTCTAATGACATATTCGTTAATGCCATCTTTTACATATTTCTTTGAGTTTGGGATACCATAGAGCTGCTTGCGATTTGTTTCATTATTGCAATAAACCACTTCCTCGAAGCTATCCTCGTAGTACATGAAGTAGTCACCAAGTGAATGATGCTCAACTTTGGAGCTCTTATCACCATTGGATTTGATTTCCGGTAGGAGCTTATCCCTACCCGACGACCAGGTGTTGCGCATCCAGAGCGTGGGCATGGCATGGATTGCAGCTTCTTTATTCCCTCTATTATGAATCGTGGCTTGTAAGCAAATATCTTCCTCGCTATTCTTGGCATATTCAAGGAAGATGTCGAAGTACTCGTCATTATCAAATATCCCCGTATCAATCAGCTCAAATTCCGTTTTATCCTTTCCTATCGCCCGATTGGTATTGACCAACAGCTCATAGGGGAACCTACTATGAGGATACTTATATAGCATCTTCATATAAGAGTGCGTAGGCGTGCTGTCGAGGTAGTAGTAGAGTTCTTTGACATCCTCGCCATGGTTACCTTCTATTCCCGTAAGCCCAAAGAGACGCTCTTTTATGATGGGATCTTTACCATTCCAAAACGCCCAACTAAAGCAAATCTGCTGATCGTCATCGGAAATACCACCAAGTCCGTCTTCACCCCATCGGTAGGCCTTGCTGCGCGACTGATCGTGCGTGATGCTTTCCCACGCATTACCATGTTTGGTATAGTCCTCTCGCACAGTCGCCCACTGCCGCTCAGACAGATAGGGGCCCCATTTTTTCCAAAGTTTGCCAGCTCTCGCTTCCTTAAGACGTTGATGTTCGATACTCATTTTTGTTCACGGATGTGACCTCCGAAGATATAGAAATTCACTTCAATTCGATCTTGCAGATTAGTAATTGTGCGCCTAAATGTGATGCAATCGTTTGTATCACATTTGGGCTGTATGACTACCGCAAAATCCAATATATTGCCGTACAAAAAATGTCGAGAATTCTCCTCATCCGTCATGGGCAAGCTTCCTTCATGAAGAAGAATTACGATCAGCTGTCTGACCTGGGGCAGCAGCAATCGCTGAAATTAGGCCAATGGCTGTCGGAGAAAAGCATTAACCCCGAGTTGCTTTTTTCGGGTACACTGAGCCGCCAGCAGGACACCTGCAAACTGTCACTGGGAGAGAGCCGACCTCCGACCATAGATCCTAGTTTTAATGAGCATGAGGGACCGGCGATCTTCAAGGCATATTTTCCGACCTACCTATCGGAAAAACCTTCGTTAGCCGAGGAAATTGAAACTAAGGGTATGCAGGACCCAACCATCAGACCTCAATTGATCAAGGCTTTTTTCCAGATGCACCACCTTTGGACACAGGGCAAGGTGGAAAGTGGCGAACATGAGTCATGGCAGGCTTTCAAGTTGAGGGCTCAGGAAGCATATGAGGTCGTGCTGTCTGCCGCGGAAGAAGGTTCAGTAGCAGTTTACACTTCAGGAGGCCTGATCGCCTCCATCCTCGGAATAGTGCTTGGGCTCAAAGATGATAAAGTGGTAGATATTAACTGGCAAATACGGAATACCTCCATCACAGAATTGAAACTGAGTGCTGGCCGCCTCCACCTTAGAGAGTTTAATAGTACGCCCCACCTGTCAATCGATGAAGTTACCTATGTATAATTGGTGGTCTACATTGGTTGTGTTAACCAGTACAACTATTTTTGCGCATGCTTGAAAAAATCCTGATCCTTGACTTTGGTTCACAGTATACACAGCTGATCGCACGCCGTGTCAGAGAGCTCAATGTCTATTGTGAAATTCATCCCTTCAATCATATCCCTGAGATTGCAGGAGACGTCCGTGGAGTGATTCTTTCGGGAAGTCCGTGCTCAGTGAGGGAAGAGGATGCTCCTGATGTCAATCTGGATTTGATACCTGAGGGTGTACCTGTCCTGGGTGTTTGCTATGGAGCACAGCTCATGGCGCATAAAGCCGGGGGGTTTGTGCTTCCATCTGAGATCAGAGAGTATGGTAGAGCGCGACTGTCAAGAGTGGACACACATTTCGACTTACTCAAGGAGATCGAAATAGATTCTCAGGTATGGATGAGCCATGGCGATACGATCAAGCAGTTGCCCGATGATTTCGAGATTATCGCCAGTACTTCTTCTGTAGAGGTGGCGGCTTTTAAGGTCAAAGACACTAATACTTATGGCATACAGTTTCACCCTGAGGTGACGCATAGCCTACAGGGCAAGACACTTTTAAGGAACTTTGTGGTGCACATCTGTCATTGTGCGCAGGATTGGACACCAGATATTTTCGTAGAGAGCACTATTGCAAGCCTCAAAGCCCAACTGGGCGATGACAAAGTGGTACTTGGCCTGTCAGGAGGAGTGGATAGCTCAGTGGCGGCAGTACTTATTCACAAGGCTATCGGTAAGAACCTGTACTGCATATTCGTCGATAATGGTCTCTTGAGAAAGAATGAGTTTGAAGATGTACTCCACTCCTATAAGGATATGGGTCTCAATGTGATCGGCGTAGATGCTAAGGAGCAGTTTTATAAAGCGCTCGAAGGTCATACTGAGCCTGAAGCTAAACGGAAAGCTATTGGACGTACTTTCATCGAGATATTTGATGTGGAGGCACACAAAATAAAGGATGTGAAGTGGCTCGGTCAAGGTACCATCTACCCAGACGTCATAGAGTCAGTTTCTGTTAAGGGCCCTTCGGCGACCATCAAGTCGCATCACAATGTGGGAGGCCTACCGGAAAAGATGCACCTCAAAGTGGTAGAGCCCTTGAATACTCTTTTCAAAGATGAAGTTCGCAGAGTTGGCAAATCTCTCGAAATTGACCCGGCTATACTAGGAAGACACCCATTCCCTGGCCCTGGTTTGGGTATTAGGATACTAAGTGATATCACACCTGAGAAAGTCAGAATACTCCAGGAAGTTGATGCCATCTTCATCAATGGACTGAAGGAAGCTAAGCTTTATGATGATGTGTGGCAAGCAGGAGCGATGCTGCTGCCTGTACAGTCAGTAGGAGTGATGGGTGATGAGCGTACCTATGAGAACGTGGTAGCCTTACGTGCTGTGGCGAGTGTGGACGGTATGACCGCTGACTGGTGTCATTTACCCTATGATTTTCTAGGAGAAATATCTAATAATATTATCAACCGCGTCAAGGGCGTCAATAGAGTAGTGTACGATATATCTTCCAAACCCCCTGCCACCATTGAGTGGGAATAGGCTTGAGCTGAGATATAATTTGTTTTCTTTGTAGTCTCTAACCGATCTTGATTTGAAGTATATTCTATTTTGTCTGCTACTCCTTTCCCAAACGCTTTTTGGACAAGACTATCAGACCTCATACCTGGCTGGTAAAAGCTACCTGGCTAATGAAAACTATCAGCTCGCACAGCAGAGTTTTCAGAAGGTAATCAACGATGACCCGGAAAACCCCTTTAGGAATTACGGTGCTTTTTACTACGGCATTGCCTCTTATAGACTGGAACAACTCTCAATAGCCAAGGATATTTGGAGACAGATAGAAGTTAAAGACAGTCGTTGGACAAATATAGATGAGGTGTACTATTGGCTTGCCAAAGTAAACCTCGAATCTGATCAGCTCGGCTTAGCACTTCCGTATGTTGAAAAAGCTACGGATACCACTATCGTGAAGTCTATCACCGCTATGGTAGAGACCGGATTGCAAGAGGTTAAGGACCTAGAGCGCTTATCAGAATGGTATGGTCAGTATCCTGAAAATCGCCCAGTGGCCGAGCGCTATGCTCAGGTACTGTTGAGCACCCCACTCACACAAGCCAACAATGAGATCATTGCTGAAATCAATGAAAAATTCTCATTGGCTAATGAGCTTCAGGTGGTGAAGAAGGATGTATATAAGGTGGCGGTGCTACTGCCATTTATGTATCAGTCACTGGACGACATGAGCATGATCGTGCGAAATACGTTCATTACAGACCTGTATGCGGGCATGGTCCTGGCAGCAGAAGATCTCAAATCACAAGGAATCGAAATTGAGTTGCTGCCATACGATACGCGTAGATCTAAGCCGGAAACCGCAAAAATATTGGCCCGTGAAGAGATGAAAGGCATGGACTTGATCGTAGGCCCCCTATATCCCGGACCTTTTGAGCTCGTCAACCAGTTTTCGAGAGAAAACAGAATCAACATGTTTAACCCGCTCTCGGGTAATGGAGAGATCATCGCGGAGAACCCATTTTCATTCTTGCTAAAGCCCACCTATGAGACGATGGCCAAGGTGGCTGCTGACTATGCACAATCGACTTATATAAACGATGAAGATCTGATCATCCTTTACGAGGATGAAGACAGGTTCGCTTCTATGGCGTCTGTCTATGATTCTGTCATGACCAAGGCTGGCTACAATGTTGTTCAGCGACTTAAACTGTCAAAGGAAAACTCAAGAGAAATACTTGACGCCCTCACCTCGAGTCGTGAAATAATAGTTAGCCGTGAGGAGAGAGACTCCCTATTGCTTCTGCCTTACAGGAGAATTAGTGATCGCCAACCCACAGAACAGGAAAGAAGAGACCCTAATATCCCGACTGATTCATTACTGTACTTTGAGGATCGATATGATCTTGGTATTGATAGTATCGGTCATATTTTTGTTGCCTCGACCAATTCACTTATCGCAGCGAATGCCGTAGGTGGAGTAGAAGTACGTGGTGACAGGATACCCATCGTTGGCCTTGGAGAATGGCTCAATTTCAATGTCCTCACACTAGAGCAGTTCGAGAGGTTGGAAGTAGCGCTGATCCATACCAACTATGTCAACTACGACAGCACCGGGGTATATGCCGTTGAGGAGCAACTCACCCAACTCTACCGAAATCAACCTAGCATCAACCAACTCACCGGATATGATCTTATTTGGTTTGTTGGTCAACAACTGTTCGAACACGGAGTTTATTTTCAGATTGGCCTTCGGGATGGTGAGATAGTTCCGGGGAGGATATTCCCTGGTTACAGATATGGTTTCGCAAGAGATAACCAATTGGTGCCTATCGTAAAAATGGTCGATTCTGCTCTTAAAATAGTCAATAGCCCAAATGAATAACCAACATAGCAAAACTCTCTTTGAGCGTGCTCAAAAATCCATTCCTGGTGGTGTAAACTCTCCCGTACGTGCATTTCGCGCGGTGGGTGGCAATCCACTGTTCATCAAGTCCGCGAAGGGTGCTTACATCACCGATGAAGATGACAACCAATACATCGAGTTGATCAACAGCTGGGGGCCGATGATACTTGGCCATGCCAATGAAATGATCGAAGAAGCGGTGCGTGGAGCTATTTCAGCTTCACTTTCGTTCGGAGCACCTACCGCTAAAGAAGTGGAGATCGCAGAGCTGATCGTCGACATGGTGCCGTCAGTCGAGCGGGTACGCATGGTCAATTCGGGTACGGAGGCAACAATGTCGGCTATACGCGTGGCGAGAGGGTTTACCGGTAGGGACAAAATATTGAAATTTGAAGGATGCTACCACGGACATGGTGATTCATTTTTGATCGCTGCAGGTAGCGGAGCAGTGACATTGGGTACTCCCGATAGCCCTGGTGTGACCAAAGGGACCGCAGGTGATACGATCAGCGTGTTGTTCAACAATCTAGCCTCAGTCGAACAGGCATTAATAGAGCATAAGGGCCAGGTAGCGGCCATCATATTGGAGCCTGTGGCTGGTAATATGGGCTGTGTGCTACCGCAAAAAGGCTTCCTTGAAGGCCTGCGCAAGCTATGTGATGAGCATGGCGTACTGTTGATTTTTGATGAGGTGATGACGGGCTTCCGTTTGGCCAAAGGTGGTGCTCAGGAGCTTTATGGAGTGACACCCGATATGACCACTATGGGTAAGATCATCGGTGGTGGTATGCCGGTTGGTGCCTATGGTGGCAGAGCCGATATCATGAACTATGTTTCTCCGGTTGGACCTGTCTATCAGGCGGGAACCTTATCAGGAAATCCTATTGCCATGGCTGCTGGTCTGGCCATGCTACATTACCTCAACGATCACGATGAAGTCTATACTCAGACCAAAGCAACTACAGATGCGATTGTAGTGGGCATTAAGCAAAACCTGACTGACTTGGCGCTTAACTACACCATCAATCAGGAGGGGAGTATGTTTAGCTTGTTTTTCACCTCCCAGCAAGTCAACAACTTCGAAGATGCTAAGACCTCTGACACCACGTTTTTCGGAAATTATTTTAGAGGAATGCTGGATCGCGGAGTTTACCTTCCGCCTTCTCAATACGAAGCATTATTCATATCCACAGCGCTAGGGCAGAAGGAGATCGATGCAATAGTCAAGGCTAACGGTGAAGTGCTCTCTGAACTAAAAGATCAGTAAAGAGACAATCACCTCAATCACTAATGCTAGCGCGAAAACAGATCCATAAATAAAGAACAAGGCGAATAACTTGCTGATGGTTTTGATATAGCTCTGCGCATAAACTCTCTTAAACGAAAAGAAGATATATATACCGAACAGGAGCAAAGCTATCGCTTCGATATCTACACCCCACACCAGATCGAGCAGCGGTATCAGTGAGAATATGAAGAAGGCAAAAGTGTGAAGGTGTATGCCATGGATGAGATGATGAAAATAAAGGAAATGCTTGCGGCGTACGTATATGATCTTCAATACCAAAGCGAATATCGGCAGCAACACAAACATCATAATGGAAGCATTCTTAATAAGGTAGGCGGTTATACTGGTGACATCTGAATTGTCGATCCTAATAAATTGCCTGATCAGAATCGTTTCCCACCAGCTGTACTCTTCTTTGGTCAATTCCCGAACCATTTCGTTGGTGGAGAATTTACCTGACTTCTTCAGCTTCTGATACGCTGACCATGCATTCACGAGATTTGAATTGTCGGTGCTGTCTTCACCCAGACTTATTTGTACCAGGTCATTGGAAGTACTGTCCATCTCCGCTTCCCGGATCATCGCCACCTGTATAGTATCCATGACCTGGGAGAGTTTCGCCTGATCATCACTGGATAATGATTCCTTGGCACTGCTAAAGGTCTCCGTGACATCCGTGGCTGCAAGGCTCAATAGGAAGAAGTAAACAACACTGACGATCAAATAGAGTCGGATGGGATTGGCAAAAGCAACCCGCTTGCCTTCAATGAAACGATTGGTTAAATATCCCGGCCTAAACAGAAATGGTACAATTGACCGTGAGAATCTGGAGTCAAGCGTGATAAAGTTGCTCAGGAAATCAAAAAGGAGTGTACCGAAAGCAACATTTGTATCGTCATTGAGCTGTCCGCAAATACGGCAATAGTTGTCCTCCGGTAGGAGAGGTTCTCCACAGTTGAGGCATTTATTACCTTTCCGCTGTGTCTTCATTCCTCTTGCCGGTACCGTTTTTCGAGCCAGTGGAAGAAGTACGCAATTCCCCAGATGAGTAGTGCAAATAGCGTATACATTAGCTGATCTTCCTCAGTCCGAATGCTGATCCAAAAAGCAACAATGGCGGTGGCAAAAGTCACCCAATAAAGTGTCTTGAGAATGCTTGAGATCACTTGCCAATAAGTTTGATATAGTCAGTCATTAAGTCATTGTTGACAGTGACGGCCAGGTTGTACTGCCGGATTTTCCATTCTCCGCTGATTTTTTGGATCACTCCCGATCCCCTGCATGGCCCCATCCAGGTGTCGAGTGTCTCATCAAACCACGCGATGGAGAAGTCATCATTGAAGCTGATGAACCTCTTTTGAGGTTTGAAGTCCCAGGTGCGATTATTAGCAAAAGCCTCCTTTGCGTACTCTTGAAATTGCTCCTTAGTCCATCTCTCTGTAGGGTCAGTTCCCAGAAAAACTCCTGACGATGCAATGCTACCAAAATAAGCTTCTGCGTTTGCCTCGGCGGCTGCCACATGCCAGTCGTCGAGAAATGCGGTGATCTCCTTCTTGTTATCCAATAAAGGAATTTGAGCTAATGAAGCCTGAGCTAAAAAAATTAGAGAAAGAAAAAAAAGTCTCATATCGCTAGTGCTTGGTTTCTGATAAGTGATCTATGGCCTTATCCATGTCCTCAGGTGTGTCGATCCCAAAAGTCTCAATATCGGTCTCGGCAACTTTGATCTTATAGCCATTTTCAAGCCACCGCAGTTGCTCGAGTGACTCGGCTTTTTCGAGTAAGCTGAGCGGTATTTTCACGATTTCCGATAGGATGTCAGCGCGATAGGCATAGATGCCAATGTGCTTGTAATAGGTGTGATGGATCAACCAGGAGTCAGGATCCTTACCACGGATGTGAGGAATACACTGACGACTAAAGTATAAGGCATCTCGGTCTTTATTGAAGACGACCTTCATGACGTTGGGGTTGAAGAGCACCTCCTGATCTTGCACCTTCTTTACGAGGGTGGCAAGCTCTACTTCTCCATCAAGCACCTTGCCGAGCGTATCAATTTGCTTAGGATCGATAAATGGCTCATCGCCCTGGATATTGACGATATAGTCATATTCTTCACCCAACTGTTGGTATGCCTCAAAGCACCTTTCGGTACCGTTGCTGTGATGATCTTCCGTCATAATAACTTCACCACCAAAGGCCTTCACCGCATCATAGATACCCGAGTGGTCGGTCGCTACAATCACTTTGGTGAAAGTGTAGGCTTTGTTGGCCTGCTCCCATACCCGCTGGATCATGTACTTACCACCAAGATCGATCAAGGGCTTACCAGGAAATCGGGTGGAGGCGTAGCGCGACGGAATAATTCCCAATACTTTCATGATTCGATCTCCTTCACTTTCACTGAGTTGCCTTCCTCTCCGATGACTACTACATTAGTGCCTTTCTCGATATAGTTGCCTCTGGTGAAGGCATCATAGATGTTGTCATCGATCATGACCTTACCAGAAGGTCTCAATACAGTGTATGTTACTCCTGTCTTGCCGATGAAAGATTCACTTTTGAAATTAGAACTGTAACCCTGTGATGTATCCTGCACATCTTGCAGTGCGATACGGTTGAAGAATTGAGTATTGGTCAGCCGCACGCCTCCAATGAACATCACGATGATTGCTCCAAAAAGCCCCATGATGGTAGTTGACACGGCGATGAAGAGATCACCTGAGTTGACAAAAGAGAAGTCGAAGGTGTCATTGTTAAGCATGACAAGCACCAGAGAGCCGATGGTCAGGATAAGCCCTGATACTCCTGCTATACCGAATCCTGGTATGACGAATATCTCAGCCGCAAGTAATGCGACTCCTATGAAGAACATGATGATTTCCCAGTTTTCAGCTAGACCATTGAGGTAGTATGGAGTGAAATAAAGTATAGCAGCTACTAAGGAAGCGAGGATCGGGAAACCGACTCCTGGCGTCTGTAGCTCAAAATATATCCCGCCAATGATGATCAGGATGAGTACACCGCTGATCACCGGATTGAGAAAGAAGGCGATAATCTTCTCTGCACTATCTAGTTTAAACTCTGTCAGCTCATAATCCTCTACACCAGCGCGTGCCATCACCTCATCTACATTGTCAAGTTGCGCCTCACAGAATCCAAATTTGATGGCCTCTGAGGTAGAAAATGTAATTACCTGACCTGAGGTACTTACACTGTCTACTTCGATGTTCTGATCGACCATGGCTTCTGCAATCTTCGGGTCTCTGCCTTTGGCTTCTGCCGTAGACCTCATGATGGAGCGCATATAGGATTGATATTTGTCGGGAGCTGCTGCACCATCTGCGGTGACCACCGTAGCAGCACCTATGCTGGCCCCTTTGGCCATGTAGATGCTATCGCAAGCAATAGAGATCAGCGCACCAGCCGATGCTGCATCCTTATTGATCCAAACATACACCGGCTTTTCAAAATTGAGAATGCGGGTTCTGATATCGTCGGCATCATTGAGGGCACCACCATAGGTGTCCATCTCAATGACCACATAGTCTGCTTCTATTTCCTTGGCTCTGTCCAGGGCCAGCTCTGTATAGCGATTCATTCGAGGGTCAATTTCCTGGTCGATTTTCATCAACAACACAACTGGTTTGTCCTGCGCATGTGCTGCCCACTGACCCATACCTAATATGATCAAGAGACAACTTGTGACAACCCTTCGAAACATCCCTTTATTCAACCCCATCTGGTGCTTTAGTTTTTCTAAAATTACTGAAATTCGCATGTGCAGGGAAAGATAGAAGAATTATTTTCATTCGAGTGTGAGGCTATGATTTGGGAGACGGCCCTTGACCCAACTACTGGAAGGCTGCTGCTTCAAACCCGTAACGAAGAGAAGCACGAGACGGCCTTCAGCATTGTGGATCTGTATTCAGGCCAATGGATACTCAGAGGCAAGCAATTTGAAGAGAGCTGGTGGATTGGGATATCGGCCATTAAGTCAAACCGGGTCCTGCTTCACATCTATGAAGACGATCAAAACCCGGAGCTCAAGTCATTAATTCTCTGGGATATTGAGCATGATCATGTTCTTGCCACCTACGAGAATACCACATTGGTTAGGGTTTTGGGAGGTGGCTTTCAAGTTAGAAAAGAGGATGGTTTGCATACAATGGATTGGGAGGGTCTAGCTATTGAAGACCTACCGGAAACTAACCGCGAGCTTGCAGATAATACATCCGTGCATCATCCGTTTCAGTACCAGTCAGGTGATGATGATTTTGATACCATCAGTTCGTTTATCGTTCAAGGTATGAACGTGACACCAGAGGCAGGCGCTGAGTACCTTGAAACTGACGAGTATATTTTCATTTCCTACTACATTAACGAACAAAAAATGCTGGCCAACTATTTGCTGATAAGTGATCTAGTTGGAGAAATCCTCTTCAACAAAAAGATAAATGCAAGTGCAAAAGGCATGGGCCGTGATACATTCTTTATTTTCGAGCGCAAATTGGTTTTCATCTCAAACAACAACAGTCTCTCCGTTTATGCGATATAGTTTCGGCCTCCTTATTGGATTGGTTTTTATGATTTCAACTAACTTGTTAGCAGGGAGTTATGACTCGCTCAGACTTGAGTCGAGAGGGGATCAGCGTATCGTTATACACGAAGTAGAAGCTGGCGAAACCATATTTGGCCTATCGAGAAGATATGGCGCTTCTGTGGATGAGATCAAGCAGGCCAGCTCCCTATCGGAAAACACCTTGAGCATAGGTCAAATCCTTTCTGTACCCATTGGACAAGCTGAGTCTATGTTGGCGGTTGATACCCTTGACAACTACCTTACCCATGAAGTAACCACAGGAGAGACGCTATACGGCATCTCGCGACAATATGGTCTTACGGTGGCGGAGCTCAAGACATTAAATGACATGGCAGATAATGCACTCGAGTTGGGCACATTATTGATCGTCGGACAAAAATCAGTGAATAATGAAATCCTCGATGATTCTGCAGATGATACATCCGGGGAAGTCGAGCTCATTGCGGATAGCCTACCGGGAAATGTGCATGTAGTGGGTGCCGGGGAAACCATTTACTCGATCGCACGGCGCTATGGCGTAGATGTGCAGGAGCTGAGAGAGGCCAACAAGCTTACCTCCAATAATATCAGTATTGATCAGCGCTTGACCATACCCTTTGAAATCGCTGGAGTAGATGAGATAGCGGCTGCTGACTCAGCTCAATCCATTGCGGTAGCAGGTGACTCCAATAGTGTAGAGGTGATCTCACCACCCGAAGAGCTACCCAGGTATGGCAATTCTGATAAGGGGGACACAACCCATCTCGTACCTGGCCAGGTAATAGAGGAGGGGTTTGCGATGAGAATCGAAAATGCACCTAAGACAAGAAAATACCTCGCACTGCACCGTACGGTTCCTATTGGCACGATCATGCAGGTGCGCAATCAGATGAATAACCAGAGTATTTTTGTGAGAGTGGTTGGGAAGCTGCCCGATACTGGCCCTAACAAAAAAGTGCTGATTCGTCTGACTGATCAGGCTTTTGAGCGACTTGGAGCCATCGATCCCAAGATCCCGATAGAGGTGGCTTATATGAGAGAGTAGATGGGAAGACCATCAAAGCAGGACTTCAAGGCATTTCTTGATGAGCAGGTGGAGCTGTTTAATCAGCCGGGCTTCATCAAAGATGATCCCATCAGTATTCCACACCAATACTCCAAGCAACAGGATATAGAGATTACCGGGTTTTGGGCGGCTGTACTGGCATGGGGTCAGCGTGTCACGATCATCAATAAGTGTCAGGAGCTGTTCGGCATGATGGACAATGATCCCTATCAATTCATCTTGCATCACGAGGAGTCTGATCTAAAGCCGTTTACTGCATTCAAGCACCGGACCTTCAATGCAACAGATACCCTTTATTTTATTCATTGGCTGAAGCACTTCTATCAGCAGCATGAGTCGCTGGAGGAGGCCTTTATCATCGGGCTTGGTGAGGATGATGAAGATATGGAGGTCGGTTTGGCCAATTTCCACCATCAGTTTTTTGACTTACCAGAAACACCCCATCGGACACGAAAGCACATCGCCACTCCTGCGCGGAAATCGGCTTGCAAGCGCCTCAATATGTACCTACGCTGGATGGTGCGGCAGGATGACAAGGGCGTGGATTTTGGACTTTGGAAGAAGATCAGGCCTTCGCAGCTTGTATGTCCTTGCGATCTTCATGTGGATCGAGTAGCAAGAAGATTCAATTTGATTACCCGAAAGGGAACCGATTGGCAAACTGCGCTGGAGCTTACCTCCAATCTCAAGAAATATGATCCTCAGGATCCGGTCAAATATGATTTTGCTTTATTCGGTCTGGGTGTGTTGGGAGACTATTAAGTAAAACGCCATCTATCCCTCTCCATGAGAGGGTTAGGGAGAGGTAATGGAAAATCAAGTTTTACTTAATAGTATCGCGCTGGTAGCGTTGATTAAGCCAAATGAATTTTGGTGATTGCCCTTGTTACTGACCCCAGCCGGCAGGATCGGCCTTCCATTTTTCCAGCAACGGAATATCAGCCTCCTGGACATACCCGGATTTCAAGGCTTGTCTAAGCAGCGCATCGTAGTTGCTGATGCAGATGAGGTTTACATCAGCTTCTTTGAAATTGTCTTCGGCCTTTTGGAAGCCATAAGTGAAGATGGCAGCCATGCCTAATACTTCGACTCCTTCTTTTCGCAGCGCCTCCACGGCTTTGAGCGAACTGCCACCGGTAGATACCAAATCTTCGATCACTACTACTTTAGCTCTGGCATCTACCCGACCTTCGATCAGGTTTTCCATGCCATGCCCTTTTGGTTTTGATCGTACATAGAGAAAGGGCAGTTCCATTTCGTCCGCTACCAATGCGCCCTGAGGAATCCCTGCTGTAGCCACTCCGGCAATGGCCTCACAGTTGGGATAGCAGCGTCTGATCTCATCGATCAGGTACTTCTTGACCAGGCTTCTGATGGCCGGGTAGGACAGGGTCAGTCTGTTATCACAGTAGATGGGCGACTTCCACCCAGAGGCCCATTGAAACGGCGACTCCTGATTGAGTTTGATGGCTTTAATCTCTAAAAGATGGTGTGCAATCTTTTCGGCTATTTCCGGCTTACTATGTTCAAAACCCATGCCTCGAAATTAGTTTAAAAAATGAATTATTTTTTGGCTAGAGCACTAGATGTATCCGTTAAGAATGACTTTCTTTAGGTACCCCAATAGGGAACATTGAAAATCTTCATCAACGATATCCCTGTCTACATCAAGAAACTTGATGACCGCATCAATCGAGATGATTTCGATCATGTCATTGATGGTAGTGACAGCAGTGTACCCAAAAAACTGATTGATGATGTGTTGATCTGGGATGCTTCCCATGAGCACATCGACGAACTGCTCAAGCTCATGACCCATCGCAAGTTCAAAGAGCTTGACAATATCACCTTTGCCGTATCCAAGCGTAAGGCCGCAGTGGCATATATCAAAGATAAGTTTAAGGTGATAGAAGCAGGTGGCGGTGTAGTGCACAAAGACGGACTAGCCTTGCTGATCTACCGCCTCAAGAAATGGGACTTGCCCAAGGGGAAGCTGGAAAAGCGTGAAAAGCCTAAAGTCGGAGCAGTTAGGGAAGTGGAAGAGGAGACCAACGTCAAGGTAGAGCTGGAAGAAAAAATCTGCGCTACCTGGCACACCTACATGCGCAACAACAAGTATGTCCTTAAGAAGACTCACTGGTACAAGATGAAATGCCTCGACGACTCTCAGATGAAGCCTCAAACAGGGGAGAGCATCGAAGACGTCCGTTGGATGGATGTGCGCAACACGCGCCAGGCGCTGTACAATTCCTACCGCACGGTGAGGTACGTGATGCAGGAGTATTATAAGTTGTTGGATTGATGATTTCAATTAAGCCCTGGATATTAATCTCAGCGAGACGCTAAGACTAGAGAGGGGTAGTGGTGGGTGGACAAGAGGAATTTGCCCAATCATTGTTTGGGCTATCTGGTTCATTTGGTTTTAATGCGTCTCTTCAATTTAATACGTCAAAGTAAAAGAGTGAATATGATTTTAAGCCTGTTATACGGTCTAGCTGTCTTTTTGTTTGTTGTGTTGATAGTCTTCATTGGTAATTTTAAGAAGGTGAAAACTAATTCTGCTAGAACAATAGTTTTTCTGAATGAAAAACTAACTAATGAAAATTTAGGAGAGTATGTTTTAATCGAAACTTTTGATAATGGGTACTTATTCGAGGGTTCATTTCCTGATATAATTGATAACAATCTGAAAAATTCCGATTATCAAAAAGCTTACAATGAATACATTCAAGAAAAGAAAAGACTGATTTTAGTATCATTAATAATACTAATCTCTATAGCTGGCATATTACTTTTCGGCGCGGCTTTTGATTCCCTCTAGCCCTAGCTGGCGCAAGCGTGTCGCTTGTGTCTCTAACACTGGTCTTAGCGTCTCCCCTCTAGCTGGCGCCAGCGTGTCGCTGGTGCCTGGGTGTTTAGTCACCAACACCGGTCTATATGTCTCGCTGAGACCAATAAGAGTATTTCAAAAGGCCTATAATTGAAACCTACCATTTTGATTAATGACATCAATTGGTAGTAGATTTATGACTTAGCGAGACGCTAAGACTAGAGGGAGACTTAGGGATCATTTCAGAATTCTATAGGCAAGGAAATAAATTTCATAAGCATGAAATTTATTTTTTATAGGCATAAGTTCTAAAACTTATAAGCACAGGATTTTAGGCTACTAGCCATCCTTTCCAAGAAGGCCCTAAGCTGGCGCCAGCGTGTCGCTGGTGCCTGGGTGTTTAGTCAGGTATGAGTTGAAGAAGCTCTTTTAGTTCTTTATCAGAGATAGTTGCTTGCTTAGATTTATCGAAGATCGACAGTAGAAAGACATTCTCCTTTTGCACTTTCACACAGGTAATGACCCTGCCACCACCGGATTTTCCTTTTCCTTAGACCTGATGCCCAAACGGATTTTGTAACAGCCATAGCCTAGGGGGGTTCCTAGGTCAGGCCGTTCTTTTAGTTCCCGAATTAGTCCCAGGAGTTCATTTTTGAGAGAGGGGTATTTTTTAACTAGCCGTTTGGCTTGTTTTTCGAAGATAGAAATGGATTTAACCTCATAGCGCATTGAGAAAATCTTCAGCGTTTCGAGCTTGTTTTTTACCTTGCTGAATTAGCTCCATCTCTTCTGCGGCTTCTCTAATCTCTTCAAGAAGAAGGGCTTTTTCGTCTGTGAGTTGCTTAGTGCGCACGTAAGGAAGACTTTTAAGGACTTCCATCAAATGCAATGCTCTATTATCTTTTATATCGAGTAATACTTTCATAATTGATCAATTTAATAAACACAAGCTTGTTTTCCTTAGCTCCTTCAGAGCCATAAACCATTACAAATATGTGCTTTTTATTGAAAGAACTATGCGTCCCGAGTTGGCCCCCGCCATGTTTCGTGTCCTCACGAAACATAAAGCATGTATTAAGAGCTTCACAAAATGAATAGTGATCGATTGACAAATCTATAGCTGGCGCCAGCGTGTCGCTGGTGTCTTAAGTCAATCCTATCTAGATTAGTTCAGAACCTCACTTTGATTTCCGTCTCAGCTAGAGACTAAGGCTGGTTTGAAACACTATGAGTTACTAGATTAATCCAACTCAAAAGGCAAAAACTCCCGCACATCACCCCCATACTTATGTACTTCGCGGATGATACTGGAGCTGATAGGAGCAAGACTGGGGGAGGTAATCAGGAACACCGTCTCCAGCTTATCATTGAGTGATCGGTTGATCTGGGAGATCCCGTTTTCATACTCAAAGTCAGTGGTGTTGCGAAGGCCCCTGACCATAAAGCTGGCATTGTACTTCTTGGCTAAGCTGGCGGTAAGCTCATTGTATTTTACGATCCTTACCCGATCATTGCCTTCAAATGCCTTTTCTATGTATTGAATCATTCGGTTTACCTCAAAGTAGCGCGACTTCTTCGTGTTGTGACCGAGTGCGATAATCACCTCATCAAATAGCGCCAGACTCCTGAGTACGATATCTTCATGTCCCTTGGTAAATGGATCAAATGACCCTGGAAAAAGCGCAATTTTCTTATCCATGATAGGCGAATAGGTTTCTAATTATCAAGATAGGTAAAATTAGCTAGGTCACGAATTGTGACGCTCAGTCACATAGGAATACGCTCATCAGATCAAAGTACTGATGATCAGGCACCTGGTCAAATTCGAAATTGAATTTCAAGAAAGAAGGCCGGCTGCCAAATGAGATGTGACGGATGTACTTCTTCATTAAGAGTACGTGAGGCGACTGCTGTGAGATATTGCCCCACACTAGCAGCTTCGTTTCTTTTTGGCTAAGTCCCAACTCCTTAAAGACCAGCATGACGTACTTGAGGTAGTCATTACTGATGCGCACTGCGAACTGATTGTAGTACAACAGCTTCTGCTGATGAGTCACCACCACATGCAAGATGCCTTTGTCCATGAGACAAAACATCATCCGCTCGCGTGAGTGATCGTCGTTTCTCAGAATGCCTTCTATCAAAGCACTTCCCTGATGCACGATCTGGACGTTCTTATTGGCGTAGAGCTCATTGAGCCACGCCATTAGCTTCTTATCCGCAGAGAAGACATTGATGGCACTTGACTTGATATGTCTGTAGTAATATACCTCTTCGATCTTCGGATTGATCTCGCTATTCACCACGAGATACTCGACTACCGAATCCTTATCAAAATGGGAAGAGGGCACCAATGAAAACTTGTGCGTCTTCATAGCTACCCTTATGCTATTCCAAAAGCCGGCCATCAGCAAATGATGGCTTTCAAATAGCTTTTTGATGACTTCAATCCGTCCGTTGATGGTCTTAACACCCTCTAGCACAAAGTCTTCGAGCAGAAGGCATTGGTTAGAGCGCACATCAGTGACGCAGAACTGCAGATCCTTGTTTCCTATCTGAATGGAAAGGGCATAGTTCTGCAAATCGTCAACATCAAAGCGCTCATCCTTGATTTTGCTTACTAGTCTAAAATCCGGTGCGGTGAGTGTGCTCAATGGACCTATTCCCAGTTACCTGCTGTAGTGATATTTGTACGAGAACCGAAGCGAAGCGGCTTCTTTATATTGGCTTCATTGTCCTCACTTCTTCTAGGATCTACCGGAACAATATTTCTTACTTCTATGACGTCCACTTCTACACCACCCTTTAGGATTTTGTCAGCGAACATTTCAAACCTCTTATCAGTACCCGGGATTGTCGCCAAAGTAGCTAAGTTGAAGTTAGGATATTTTGCTTTAGAGAAGATAGAGTCAGTAACGGCAATACTTCCAAGCGTATCCACATAGATGGTAGTTTCTTCAGCACCATAGTCGAGCAATACAGTCTCTTCCCTGCGCTGCGTGATGTAGATACGACCCGTGTCGATGAACGCCAATAAAGTATCCCAACTTGCTGTATAGCGACCATTGGCACCTTGGAAGGCCAACTGAGCATCTCTGATCATCATCAACTTATTGATAACTCTGGCTTCCATTCTGGCGATTCGCTCCTCTTCATCAATTTTGAACTTGATACTATCTACCAGATAGTAGCCCAAGCCGATAGCAACAATGAATAGAACAATAGTTAGGATTTTCGTGGTGTTCATGTTACGGTAGTTTTTGCAATAATAGTGATTTTAGCCCTTAGATATTAAATGGCCGCGCTAATTTGTTCAATTATTCTGAAATATAAAATAGCCTTTCAGGTTTAGCAATTCATCAATATTTGAGCAGTAGCGGAAGCAGTTATGAACGGTAAAAGGGTTCATTTTTTTGATCTGCTCAAAGTCTAGAAAACCAACTTCCTTGATCATTTGATTCTCGAAGGACAACTCCGGGTCATGACCAACTCCAAGCTCTCCTGAGACAATCTTGACGCTAAAAAAAACCTCAATGGCATGAATAGGAGAGTGGAGGTACTCGTTTATGAACATGAATTCACCCACTTCGACCTGGAGTCCTGTTTCTTCGTCAAATTCTCTTATCAATTGCTCCTTGAGGGAGAGTCCATATTCCGCACCTCCTCCCGGAGGAGACCAGAGGTAGCCCTCGGGACCCAGTGGTGCATGTCTTACCAGAAGAATTTTATTGTTTCTCACGGCAATACCACACACTCTTGTTCTTACTTTGTGCCCGAATGTTCGGGTCATATCGGCTGCTTCCAATGATCCTGCTCTTGTGTCCTGCGAATTTAACGTAATCCACTTTGCCAAAACCTTCAGAGGTCGTACTTCGAAAAATTGATTTTGAGCCTACCAGCCACCAGAAAGTGTTCTTTGGTCAGCTGGATGAACTCTTATCAGAAAAGACCGATAAGCCGGTACTTATCTTGAAAGGGTATGCAGGTACTGGAAAAACCACCTTGATTTCCTCTCTGGTAGGGTTACTTCCATTGTTCAACTACAGGTATATGCTCTTAGCACCTACCGGAAGGGCTGCCAAGGTCATCAACAGTTATTCCGGTAGGTCAGCATTTACCATACATAAGATCATATTTAAGCAAGTCGCTCGGGAAGATGGGGGGCTGGCTTTTCAGCGGCAGAAGAATTATAGTAAACGTACTGTCTTCGTCATCGATGAAGCCTCTATGCTGTCGAGTGACTCTTCCTACGGCAGAAAGTCGCTACTCGAGGAGGTGATGGCTTTTATCTTTGAGCATAGCTCGAATCGCTTGATTATCGTGGGCGATGATGCCCAGCTTCCTCCGGTAGGACAAGACTACAGTGCCAGCCTGGATAGTAAGTTTATCGCTTCCAAGTTTAAGATGGGACTTCAGGAAACTCGTCTGACAGAGGTGATCAGACAAGTGCAAGGTTCTGGTATTTTAGTCAATGCTACCAACCTCCGAAATCAGCTGGTCTCCCAGAAACCGTCAATATCATTCACGATAGGGCCTTATAAAGATATCTATCGAATGACCGGCGAGCGTCTCGAAGATGGCATTCGGTACGCCTATGACAAGTACGGACAGGATGATACGATGATCGTTTGTCGCTCCAACAAATCGGCATATCAATACAATCAGTACATCCGTCAGCGCATATTTTATTTTGAAAATGAACTAGAGGCCGGAGATGTGCTCATGATCGCCCGCAATAATTATCATTATCTGGATGAGGGTAGTAAAGCTGGTTTTTTAGCGAATGGCGATTTTGTACGGATCAACAAAGTGAGAAAGTTCGAAGATATTCACGATATGAGGTTTGCGGAGTTGGAACTGCAATTGCTTGACTATCCCGATGAGCCCTTTGAGGCCAGGATATTCCTCGACTCGCTCCATCATGACAGTCCGTCGCTACCAATGGAAGTGACGCGTGCGCTCTATGATAAGGTATGTCTTGATTATGAGGATATAGAAGATCCCAAAAAGCGGCAGAAGGAAATCCGCCAAGATCCTTACCTGAATGCGCTACAGGTGAAGTTCGCTTATGCCCTGACTTGCCATAAGTCGCAAGGTGGGCAATGGCAGGCGGTTTTTGTGGATCAGGGCTATGTGACTGAGGAAATGGTCAACAGTGAATTTGTAAGGTGGCTGTACACAGCCATCACCAGATCGCGGCAGGAACTTTTTTTGGTCAATTTTCATTCAAGTTTTTTCAATGGTTAGTCTTATTTTGCGTTAGTATCCTAAAATCGATTAGAGATGAGAGTTGCACTGGTATTGATCTTCATGTTGGTAGCCCAAATGGCTTGGGCACAAGAGGGCGGAGTATTATTGAAGGTGGGTCCGTATATAGAATTTGCAGATGCCGAACACGACTTTGGCGATATCTCCCAGGGTGATAAGGTTCAGCACACTTTCGCCTTTAAAAATTCGGGTACGGAACCCCTCATCCTATCCAATGTGCTCGTGACATGCGGATGTACCGCCACAGACTGGCCGAAGCAACCCATCATGCCGGGGGAAAACAAAGAACTCACGGTGAGCTTTGACAGCACAGGAAAAGTAGGGCGACAAAACAAGGTGATTACGATAGTTTCAAACGCGACTAATAGTCAGGAGCGGGTGAAGATCGTCACCAACATCCTACCAAAAGGCAGCTTCAACAGGCTCTAGCTAAGATTTCCAGAAGCTGATGGCAAGCATTGCCCAGGCGATCAGGAAGCATAAGCCGCCTATTGGAGTGATCGCTCCCAGTACTTTTATGTTGGTGATGGAGAGAATGTAAAGGCTACCGCTAAAAATAAGTATGCCTGCAATAAACAGCCATACGCTATTTTCCATCAGCCGTCCCGGATAATACTGCAATAATACTCCGGTGAGCAGCAGAGCCAATGCATGATACATGTGGTATTTGACAGCCGTTTCAAAAGTATCGACTCGCTGGTTGGCTTCAAGTAAAGATTGTAATCCGTGTGCACCGAAAGCGCCTATTGCGACGGCTAAGAAGGCTAATATTGATCCTGAGAATAGGGCTATTTTCTGCATGGCTAGTAATTTCTCTCCCCGAAGATGGCTGTGCCGACCCTGATCATATTACTTCCATGCTCGATAGCAATTTGATAGTCTCCACTCATCCCCATGCTCAGGATATCCCAATTATATTGGTCAAATAAACTTTTCAACGAGGCAAACTCTTCGGCGACCTGGCTTTTGTCATCTATGAAGGTTGCCATGCCCATCAATCCTTCGATTTTGACATTGGGGTACTTCGATAGACCGTCGTTGCTGAGTAGCTGCTCTATCTCCTCTGCCGAGAATCCAAATTTTGTGTCCTCCTTTGCAATGTGTACCTGAAGCAAGCAGTTAACTATGCGATCGACCTTGGTGGCTTGTTTATTAATTTCTTTCAGGAGCTTTTCAGAGTCGACACCATGAATGAGGTGTACGAACGGCACGATGTACTTCACCTTGTTGCGCTGAAGATGACCGATCATATGCCATTTGATATCCTTTGGCAGAGCTTCTGCTTTAGCTACCAAATCCTGCACCTTATTCTCACCAAAATCCCTTTGCCCTGCATCATATGCTTCCATGACTAGCTCATTGGGTTTGGTTTTGCTCACTGCCACTAATGTGCACTGAGAGCCTTCAATGGATGATTTTATGGTTTCTAGTCTTGAGTGTATTGTTGTCGGCATATGCTTCTATTCTGCTAAGTGTAAAATTAACAAATAGTTGATCAGAGGATGAACACTTTTCGGTCTTATACGTCTAACTTCATTGTTTATATTTTTTACTCCTTATGGCGATCATCGGTAAGCTCCTTAAGAATGGCATTAAGATCAGGGAAGCACTAGAACAGGATTTTTCCTCACCCATTGAACTTCAAAAAAATGAGCTCAAAAAGCTCATGATCACAGCTCGAGATACTGCGTTTGGTAAGCGATACCAGTTTTCAAGTATCCTCAGGTCGTTTAGATCGAGTAGCCACGACACTTTTTATGACGACTTTAAGTCGGCCATACCCATCCATGACTATCAAAGCATGAATGCCAACTGGTGGCAGGATGCCAGGGAGGGGAGACCTAATGTTAGTTGGCCCGGTAAGGTGAACTATTTTGCGCTCAGTAGTGGTACATCTGATGCGGCTTCAAAGTATATCCCTATCACGACCGAAATGCTCAGATCAATCAAGAGAACAAGCGTAAGGCAAATACTGACCTTATCTAAATACGATGTTCCGGATGAGCTTTATACCAAAGGTATATTGATGCTCGGGGGTAGCACCGACCTACGCCGGAATGGTCGATATTTTGAGGGCGACCTAAGCGGAATTACAGCTTCTCAGATCCCGTTTTGGTTTCAACATCACTATAAGCCGGGCAGGAAGATCGCCAGAACAACCAATTGGTCTGAGAAACTTGATGAGATCACCAAAATGGCACCCACCTGGGATATTGGCATCATCGTAGGAGTGCCTGCATGGTTGCAACTGCTGCTCGAGAAAATAGTGAGCCACTACAAGGTGGACACCATTCATGATATTTGGCCGAACCTTTCGCTGTTTGTACATGGAGGGGTGTCGTTTGAGCCATATAAAAGGAGTTTTTCAGCGTATCTGGCACGTCCACTGATTTACATGGAAACCTACCTGGCTTCTGAGGGGTTTCTGGCTTTTCAGGATACCCCTGATTCCAAGCACATGAAGTTGGTATTGAACAATGGCATATTCTATGAATTCGTGCCCTTCAATGACCAGAACTTCGATGAGAATGGTGACATGAGATCAGATGCTGAAGTGCTAAAAATTGATGAGGTGAACAACAATCAGGAGTATGCCTTGTTAATTAGTACTAATGCAGGAGCATGGCGATATTTGATAGGTGATACCGTGAGAATAGTATCAAAACACACCGCCGAAATTGTGATCACAGGGCGAACCAAGCATTTCTTGAGCCTATGTGGTGAGCATCTGTCACTTGACAACATGAATAAAGCAGTCGAAATAGTAGCTGACCAGTTAAATATCCATATCACTGAGTTTACAGTTGCGGGCTATTCGCACGGACCGACCTTTGCGCATCGCTGGTTTATTGGCACCAATGACTATGCGGATGAATTTGAGTTAGCGAGGTGCATCGATAGTACTCTGAAAGGATTGAATGACGACTACTCTACGGAAAGGTCTCACGCCTTATCAGAAATATCTGTGAAATTGCTTCCTACACATGTGTTTTATGACTGGATGAGAATGCACGGCAAAGAGGGAGGTCAAAACAAGTTTCCCCGTGTGTTGAAGAAAGAGAAACTGACTTCCTGGGAAGATTTTCTTGAAAATAGTCGAGCCACGGCATGAGTTTACTTCATGGTGTTGCGTTTGGAGCCCTATTTGTCTTTACGATAGGCCCAACTTTTTTTGCAATTCTTCAGTCCAGCCTTTCCCGAGGATTTATCGCTGGAGCAATGACTGCCTTTGGTATCTCTATCTGCGATATCAGCTATGCTACCCTTGCCTCGCTAGGACTTTCTAGTCTTATCGAAAATGAGAGTTTCCGTTGGTGGCTGGCGTTGATTGGTGGGACGCTACTATTTGTGTTTGGAATTGTATCTATAGTCAAGAAACCGCAGCTATCGACCATTTCGGACGAAGGAGAGAAGGGTGGTCTGGGCAAATTCTTTATCAAAGGAGTGCTTATCAATGGTATTAACCCTTTCGTTGTGATCTTCTGGATGGGCATTGTCGGTATGTCGACCGTCAATTGGGGTTATACCGGATGGGACCAGCATCTGTTCATCATCGGCATGCTGGGAATGATCCTGAGTACAGACATCCTCAAAAGCTTTCTGGCCAATCGCTTGCGCACCTGGATCACGATGAGGCGCATTACCATTATTAATAAGATAGTAGGTGCAGCTTTGGTGCTTTTCAGCTTGCAACTATTTTACGAGACGATCAAGTAGTTGAGCAAAGCCTGATTAGCCAAACAATCGGTGTTGCCTCAAGTTAAGATAACAATGCTAATGCAACGTTCCTTTAATCCTAAATACGCCTCAGTACTATTCATACTACTCCTGTTAGTTGTGAGCAGTGACCTCTGGGCTCAATCTCTGGGTGAGTTTAACCAGAGCAGGCTTGACATCAACAAGACTGGAATGATGGTGTTGGGTGGATGGGCAGCCGGTAACATGATAATCAACCCAATTCTGGGCAGAGGGGCCTCCGGTCGCGATAAGTACTTTTACCAAATGAATACCTGGTGGAATGTCGTCAACCTCACCATCGCCGGATTCGGCTACTACAGTGCAGTGAGCGATGACCCCAATGCCTTTGATGCGCTTGCCTCCTTACACGAGCAGCATTCAATAGAGAAGATATTGCTGGTTAATGCTGCTCTTGATGTAGGTTATATCTTGGGTGGACTTTATTTGAAAGAGCGCTCCCTTAATGTCAGCAAGAATGCTGATCGACTCCACGGATTCGGAAGGGCTGTGATGCTTCAGGGAGGATTTTTATTCGTCTTTGATGCGATCTTCTATGCAGTTCATAAGAGTCACAGTCAGGAATTGATGACTATACTCAACTCGATCAGTCTGTCCTCACAAGGGTTCAGTTTGAGGTATACCTTTTAACCTGAGTTCGATTAATCAAACCTTTAAAAAGACTCTCAAATTGTCTTTTCGACGGTAGGAGCCCGTCTGCCGGAGGGCAGGAAACCTTATTAATGCTTAAAACTGAAATGAGAATATAGTTCTTTCCTCCTTTTTAAGAAGATATCTCCGCTACGCTGCGATATGACAATTTTAGAGTGTTTTTAAAGTCAAACTTTGGTTTTTAGTAAGTTCCTTAGAGTTGTCTTGCCGTGCTTTTGATCAGCTCCCATGATGCTTCAATATGATGCGCCTCGACATTCGTCTGTCCAATTGGCATCCGCAGTGCATACTTGCCATTGGCTTTGGTATGCGACAAGAATATCTTTCCAGTAGCGTTGAGGTTTTGGATCAGTTGCTCGTTGAGGCTATCTAACTGATCTGCAGACTGATTTTGCGGAGCATATCTAAAAACGACCATGTTAATCACCTTTGGGGTGACCACTTCGAAATCCGGCGCTGCGAGCACTTGCTCATGGAGCCAATCGGCCAATGAGATATGATGTCTCAACTTCTCACGGAGGCCCTCCATGCCAAAGCTGCGGATAACAAACCAGAGTTTGAGTGCTCTAAATCTGCGACCAAGCGGGATGCCCCAGTCACGGTAGTCGTTTACCACGCCTCGGGAGCTGGTCTTTAGGTATTCCGGTAGGATCTCAAATGTCTTGATCAATGCTTCTTTACTCTTGACGTAGTAAGCAGTACAATCAAAGTTGGTGAACATCCACTTGTGCGGATTGAATACGAAGCTATCCGCATCCGCAATTCCGTCTATCCAGTGATGATATTCCGGTAGGAGGAGGGCAGTGCCGGCGTAAGCTGCATCGATATGATGCCATACGCCGTGCGCCTGACATATAGTCGAAATGGCCCTGACATCATCAACGGCCACCGTCCCGGTAGTCCCAACGGCACTTACCACGCATATGGGTGTATAGCCCTGATTGAGATCATGCTTGATCTGAGCTTCCAGTTCAGCGGTATTCATTGACATGTCTTCACCTACCGGAATTTTGACGAGGTTGCGACTGCCAATCCCGGCTATTTTGACACCCTTTTCTATACTGCTGTGTGTCTCTGACGAGCAATAGACTCTGAAGACCTGCGCTCCAGTGAATCCGGATTTGTTGGTCTCAAATGCTGTAGCCCGCTCACGGGCAGTGAGAATAGCTGCCAGGGTAGCCGTAGAGGCAGTATCCTGTATCACGCCTGACCAATCGGCGGGTATACCCATTTCCTTACCCAGCCAATTCAGGACGTGCTCTTCGAGCTCAGCTGCTGCAGGTGAGGTCTCCCAGATCATGCACTGCGCCCCCATAGTCGACATGACCATCTCGGCCATGATAGATGGGTAGCTGTTATTGGCAGGGAAGTAGGCATGGAAGTTTGGGCTCTGCCAGTGCGTCATGCCTGGCATGATGATCTTTTGAAAGTCATTCCAGATAGCATCAAATGATTCGCCTGTGGCTGGTGGTTGTTGCGGTAGCTGCGCTTTGATTTCGCCTGGCGCTACAGTCGACTTTACCGGGTACTCCTCTACATTTTCCATGTAGTCAGCCATCCAGTCGACCAACTCATATGCCCGTTTTTTGAATTCCTCTTTGTCAATCATAATTGTCTATTGGGGTCGTGAATTTAACAAACGATTAGATGCCAACATGGACAGCTGCGTGTTAGTCTATTTTATTATTTGCCGTGCGTGACCTAATTTCCTATCGGAAAACACGACGATGGAAGTAAAAGAGACACAATTACAGATTCAGGCAACTTACCCTGTATATACGCTTAACGAATTTACGGATAGCACTAAGACGATCTGGATAGCATGTCATGGCTATGGACAGTTGGCGAGGTACTTTGTGAAGCGATTTGATGTACTCAATTCGTCTGAGAATTTCGTTATTGCACCACAAGGGCTGTCGAGATTTTACGCTGACGGCAACTATGGTAAAGTAGGTGCCAGCTGGATGACCAAGGAGAATAGAGAGCTTGACCTGCATAATCAGCGACTGTACTTTGATATGCTATTCGATCAGGTCTTGTCTGGCGTTGATTGGGATAAGTGCAGTTTGAAGCTCTTTGGATTCTCTCAAGGTGTGACCATGATCAGCCGATTAGCTGTCTACAAACAGCTGATCTTCGATCAACTTGTACTTTGGGCAGGCGGCATGCCTCATGAGCAGACCGCAGCTGACTGGGAGTACCTTCCGGCCAGTACTAAGATAGACCTGGTCATCGGAGACAAGGATGAGTTTTTTAGTCAGAAGACCGTGGAAAGCCAGGTGGCAAAGGTGAAAGAACTGACCCGGCTTGATCCGAAGCTGACCGTTTTCGAAGGAAAGCATGAAGTCACAAGAGAAGTATTATTGCAGATCGTTCGTTGATTTGGCTAGGATTTGCTGTTGATCGATATTGGTGCCTCATGAACGTGACTGTCCGCTGGCGGTCGGTCAATCTTGACGAAGAGGCTGTGATTGGCGTTATCGTATGATTATTGTTGGTACGGCCTTTGGATAGCTAAGTCAAAACTCATCGACTATGATTAAGAACTTCATCACTATCGCCTACCGCAATTTCATGCGGAACAAACTTTTCTCTTTGATCAATCTGGCGGGTCTTTCTTTTGGTATTGCCTGTTGCATTCTCATTTTCAACTTCGTCACTCATGAACTTAGTTACGAGAGCAGCCATGCCAAGGCCGACAACCTCTACCGCATGCTGACCATTGGTACACAAGGCGATAAGACTGAGAAGCTCTCCGTTACGGCCAACATTCTTGGGCCTATTATGAAGCGCGAGTATCCAGAGGTACTCAATTTCGCCAGATATATTGAACTTGGAGGTTTTCGACCAGTGATCGTGCAATATGGTGACAAGATTTTCAACGAAACGAAGTTCGCCATGGGTGACAGTTCGATGCTCGACCTCTTCACTTTCCAATTTGTCAACGGCGAAGCGCGGAATTCTCTCAAAAACCCAATGACCTGTATTATCACCCAGTCTACCGCTGAAAAATATTTTGGTCAGGATTATCCTATCGGCAAAACCATAAAAGTTGACAATCGATGGGATGTGAGTGTCGATGCGGTAATTGAAGATTTGCCAAGTAATACGACACTGGATTTCAACGTGCTCATGTCGTTTCATTCACTAAAGAATAATACTCAGGAAGCCTGGTTCCCCATGAATTATAATACTTATGTGGAACTGGTTGACGGGGCTAATATTGCGGACATCA
Organism: Cyclobacteriaceae bacterium; assembly: GCA_965229505.1. Taxonomy (GTDB): domain Bacteria; phylum Bacteroidota; class Bacteroidia; order Cytophagales; family Cyclobacteriaceae; genus UBA6059. The sequence goes on along the minus strand of OZ245881.1, from coordinate 1,171 downwards.
CAGTTAAACTCAATGAATACGTTGCTGGACAGTTTAAGCAGATGTTCGGCGAAGCGGCACCTTTTAAGGCTCATTTTGAGTTTCAGCCTCTTGCTCAGATTTATCTGCAACAAGGCATCAGGGCGGATTTGGGACGAAGATCCGACTTATCAAGTATTTATGCGTTTGCAGTAATTGGTCTTTTCATCCTTCTGATTGCTTGTATCAACTATATCAACCTCACCACGGCTAAATCCGAGAAGAGAGCACGTGAAGTTGGCATAAGAAAGGTGATGGGGGCATTAAAAAAGCAGCTGGTCTTTCAGTTCTATGGAGAGACTTTCATTATGACTTTCCTAGCGGCAATATTGGCGATAGGTCTGGCCGAACTGTTTCTTCCCTATTTCAACGGATTAGCTGATAAGCAGCTTTCATTGGACATTTATAGTGTTAGAGCATTGGGGGTACTGATTCTAGGGGTGCTAATAATAGCTCTGGTGTCAGGTAGTTATCCCGCCATGTACCTTTCTTCATTCGCTCCTGCGACCGTACTCAAGGGAAGCTTCAAATCTGGCAAGAGCGGGGATAGGTTCAGGAAAATACTGGTCACCGCGCAGTTTTTTATCGCCGCTGTACTCATAGTAGGCGTGCTGGTGATTTTTCAGCAACTGCAGTATGCTTCCGAAAAGAAACTGGGGTTTGACAGTGAGGAGGTTTTGGTCATTGATGTGATTGGCAAAGAAGCCACGGATAATTCAGAGATACTCAAGTCGAGGGTTGAGCAGCTGGCTGGTGTATCAAGTGTATCTCTGGCTTCAGAGGTGGTAGGTGCTGTGCGTGCTGGTTATGGATGTGTGGCAGAAGGTATGGAACCCAACGAGTCAGTCAACTGCTTTGGCTTCTTATCCGACCCGGATTTGTTCGCCACTTTAAACCTACAGCTGATTGCAGGCACAGGATACCGTGATCAAGCGGAAGGTGATACTATTGTCCAATTTGTGATTAACGAAACAATGGTGAAGCAGATAGGTTGGAGCCCGGAAGAAGCCATTGGTAAGTCCTTCGACTCGGGATTTGGTGACGGAGGTAGAGTAGTCGGAGTAGTTGAGGACTTTCACTTCAACTCGCTCAAAACTGACATTGAACCCATTGCCCTTTGGGTGGGTGATCAGCACTATCGGGTAATGTATAT